>NZ_KZ195574.1:3856133-4343449 GCF_002188365.1 Streptomyces sp. CS113 | reverse complement strand
AGCCGGTGCTCCGGAAGCAGCCGGTTTCCCGGAGGTGCCTGGTGCCGTGCGGCCGGCGCCCGGCCCCGCGCAGGCCCCCGCCCCCCGTACCGGGGTCGCCGCGCTCTCCCCGCGCTACCAGGTCGGTGCCGTGGTCGCCCTCGCGGTGGTCGCGGTCGCCGTCTGTGCCCATATAGGCCTGGTGTTCCTGCACGTGGCCCCGTCCAACACCCTCACCAAGCAGCACGGTGACGTGGTGGACGAGTGGGTCTTCCCGGAGTTCGAGCAGAACTGGAAGCTCTTCGCGCCCAACCCGCTCCAGCAGAACGTCTCCGTCCAGGTCCGCGCGGAGGTCAGCACGGCGGACGGCGAGATACGGACGACCGGATGGTACGACCTGTCGGCCGAGGACGGCCGGGCCATCGACGGCAATCCGCTGCCGAGCCACACCCAGCAGAACGAACTCCGCCGGGCCTGGGACTTCTTCGTCGCCAGCCACGACTCCGACGACCGCCCGGTGGGTCTGCGGGGCACCCTCTCCGAGACGTACCTGCGGCGCATCGCGCTGCTGCGCCTGGACCGCGACGGCGCCGCCGGACCCGGCGGTGTCGTCGAGCGCGTGCAGTACCGTTCCCGGACCACGAACGTGGAACCGCCCCCGTGGAGCGGTGAGAAGGTCTCCGACCGGCCGACCTTCCGCGAACTGCCCTGGTGGTCCGTGTCCGCGGAGACCCGGGGCGCGAAGTCCGGGCAGGCAGGGCAGGCAGGGCAGGCAGGGCAGGCCGGGCAGGCCGGGCAGGCCGCGACGGAAGGGGGCGCCGCGTGAACGCCGCCGTCCTCAGCGTCTCCCGCGGCATCGCCCGCGTCACCGGCGCCGCACTGGGCCCGTACCAGACCGCCGTGATCCGCATCGGCTTCAGCGCCACCTGGCTGCTCTTCCTGCTGCGCGAACTGCCGCACCGGGGCGAGCTGTACGGGCCGGACGGGCCCTGGGGTCACGACCTCGCCGAGCAGCTGATCGCGGACAACGGCGCCTTCACGGCGCTGATGTGGTCGGACGGCCGGGCCTGGTTCGAGATCGTCTACGCGCTGGCCGTCCTGAGCAGCGTGCTGCTCCTGCTGGGCTGGCGCACTCGGACCATGTCCGTGCTGTTCATGGTCGGGGTGCTCTCGTTGCAGAACCGCAGCGTCTTCATGGGGGACGGCGGCGACAACGTCATCCACCTGATGAGCATCTACCTGGTCCTCACCCGGTGCGGCCAGGTGTGGTCGCTGGACGCGCGCCGTGCCCGGCGGGCGGCCGCGGCCCGCGCGCGGGGCGAGCGGGTCGTGGACCGGATCGGTCCCGTGCTGTGGTGCGCCTCCGGGTTCCTGCTGCTCACGGTGACGCTGGCGGGCGGTTTCGACGGTGACTGGTTCGTCCCGGCGCTGCTGTGGGCGGTGTGGGTCGCGCTGGGTCTGTGGTGGGCCGTGGGGCGGGGCGCGGAGGGCAGCCAGCCGCGGATCCTGCTGGACGTGGTCACCAACATCGTGCACAACGGCGCGCTGGTCGTGATCATGGCCGAGGCGTGCCTGATCTACGCCACGGCCGGCTGGTACAAGATCCAGGGCTCGCGCTGGCAGGACGGCACGGCCGTCTACTACCCGCTGCACCTCGACTACTTCTCGCCGTGGCCCGCGCTCTCCGACGCGCTGGCCGCCAACGGCACGATGGTCATGCTCATCACGTACGGCACGGTCGCCGTGCAGGTCGCCTTCCCGTTCACCCTGTTCAACCGGCGGGTCAAGAACGTGCTGCTGGCCGCGATGATGACCGAGCACGCGGTGATCGCCGTGACGCTCGGGCTGCCGTTCTTCTCGCTGGCGATGATCGCCGCCGACGCGGTCTTCCTGCCGACCTCGTTCCTGCGCCGGCTGGGCGGCTGGGAGGCACGCGCGCGTGGCCGGCTGTCCGGGCGGGGACCCGCGGGAGGCCTGGCCAAGGCGCCGTACGGGCACGGGGACGGTCGTACGGCGACGGTGCCCGGGCCCCGGACCCGGGAGGCCGAGGGTGCGGCGGTCCGCACGGATGCGGTGGCCCGAACGGATGCGGTGGACGGAGCGGGTGCGGTGGACGGGAAGGACCCCGGCCCCACGCACGTAGGCTTCCGGACATGACCGAATCCGGCCCTGGTCCCGGCACCGGCACTGGCACCAGTCCTGGCTCCGCCCCCGCCCCCGCCCCCGGCCTGCCGGACTCCTGGCGCCGGCACGTTGGACAGTGCGTGCTGCTGGACGGCTTCCACGCCCTCAAGCACGCGCTCCGCTTCGGCGCCGAGGTGCCGGTGGCCGTCACCAGCGACCGCGCGGGCGCCCTGGCCCTCGCCGACGACCTGGCGCCGGACGTGCGCGACGCGCTGGCGGGGCTGCTGACCGAGGTGCCGCACGCGACGTACGCGTCGCTCGTCGCGCGGCCGCATCCCACCGCGGTGGCCGCCCTGGCCGTACGGCCCTCCCGGGCGGCGGGCCTGGAGGCGCTGGCGCGCACGCCGCGCAGCGCCCCCGTGGTGGTCCTCGACCAGCCGCGCAACCTCGGCAACGCGGGGGCGGTGATCCGGCTGGCCGCCGGGTTCGGGGCGACCGGCGTGGTCACCACCGGCACGCTCGACCCCTGGCACCCCACGGTGGTGCGCGGTGGGGCGGGGCTGCACTTCGCGACCGTCGTGGAGCGGCTGGAGGTCGCCGGACTGCCACCGGGGCCGGTCTTCGCGCTGGACCCGGAGGGCGAGGACATCCGGGGGCTGAAGCTGCCGGACGAGGCGCTGCTCGCGTTCGGCTCCGAGCGCAGCGGGCTCTCGCCCGAGCTGCGTGCCCGGGCCGATCATCTGGTGGCGCTGCCGATGCGCCCCCAGGTCTCCAGCTACAACCTCGCGACCAGTGTGGCCATGACGCTGTACCACTGGAGCGCCGGCGGGGGCGCACCGCAGATGTCCTAGTGGGGTGTCGTCCGGATCAGGCCGGGCGGCGGACCTCCACCACCCGGAAGCGGTTGGCCACGAACGCGCCGTCGCACAGGGCCGCGTTGGCCGCCGGGTTGCCGCCGGAGCCGTGGAAGTCGGAGAAGGCGGCCGTCTGGTTGACGTACACCCCGCCGGTCAGGTTCAGGGAGAGCTGGGCCGCCTCGTCCAGGCAGACCTCCTGCACGGCCTCCTCGACCTCCGGGTCGGTCGTGTACGCGCCGACCGTCATCGCGCCCTTCTCGCGGACGCTGCGGCGCAGCAGCTCCACCGCGTGGCCGGCGGAGTCGACGGCGACCGCGAAGGAGACCGGGCCGAAGCACTCGCTGGTGTAGGCGGCCTCGTCCTCGGGTTTGGCGCCGTCCAGCTTGACGATCACCGGGGTGCGCACCACCGCGTCCGGGAACTCCGGGTTGGTCACCTCGCGGGAGGCCAGGGCGACCTCGCCGAGACCGGCGGCGGCCTCCAGGCGGGCCTTGACGTCCGGGTTGACGATGGCGCCGAGCAGCGCGTTCGCGCGGGCGTCGTCGCCGAGGAGGCCGTCGACGGCGCGGGCCAGGTCGGCGGTGACCTCGTCGTAGGTCTTGGCGCCCTGGTCGGTGCGGATGCCGTCGCGGGGGATCAGCAGGTTCTGCGGGGTGGTGCACATCTGGCCGCTGTACAGGGAGAGCGAGAACGCCAGGTTGGCGAGCATGCCCCGGTAGTCGTCGGTCGACTCCACGATCACCGTGTTGACGCCGGCCTTCTCCGTGTACACCTGGGCCTGGCGGGCGTTGGCCTCCAGCCAGTCGCCGAAGGCGGTGGAGCCGGTGTAGTCGATGATCCGGATCTCCGGGCGGGTGGCCAGGGTCTTGGCAATGCCCTCGCCGGGGCGCTCGGCGGCCAGCGCGACCAGGTTCGGGTCGAAGCCGGCCTCGGTGAGGACGTCGCGGGCGACCTGGACGGTGAGCGCGAGCGGCAGCACCGCGCGGGGGTGGGGCTTGACCAGGACCGCGTTGCCGGTGGCCAGGGAGGCGAACAGGCCCGGGTAGCCGTTCCACGTCGGGAAGGTGTTGCAGCCGACGACCAGGCCGATGCCGCGCGGGACCGGCGTGAACCGCTTGGTCAGCGCCAGCGGGTCGCGCTTGCCCTGAGGCTTGGTCCACTCCGCCGTCTCCGGGGTGCGGGACTGCTCCACGTATGCGTAGGCCACGGCCTCCATGCCGCGGTCCTGGGCGTGCGGGCCGCCGGCCTGGAAGGCCATCATGAAGGCCTGTCCGGAGGTGTGCATGACCGCCTGGGCGAACTCCATGGTCCGGTCGGCGATCCGCTTGAGGATCTCCAGGCAGACCATCGCGCGCAGCTCCGCGCCCGCGTCGCGCCACGCCTTCTGGCCGGCCTTCATGGCGGGCAGCAGCACGTCGAGGTCCGCGTGCGGGTACTCCACGCCCAGCTCGACGCCGTACGGGGAGGTCTCGCCGCCCACCCAGCCGTCGGTGCCGGGCTGGCCGAGGTCGAGGCGGGTGCCGTGCAGGGCGTCGAAGGCGGCCTTGCCCGCGGCCGTGTCCAGGCTGCCGTTCTCCCCGTAGGCCTTGGGGTGCTCGGGGTGGGGGGACCAGTACGCGCGCGTGCGGATCGTCTCCAGCGCCAGGTCCAGGGTCGGCCGGTGCTGGGCGATCAGCTGGTGTGCGGTGAGTTCGGCGGCCATGCGGGACCAACTCCTCGTCTCTCACGGGCTCCCGACGCGGCGCCGACGCTCCGTCGACTGTCTGTCGAGTCCGTGGACCTGGGGGAAACCTGGGCAGAAACAGGCGGACACGGCTAGAGTAACCGAACGATCGGTCGGGACAAGGGGGACCGCCGCATCTGTGGAAAACCCCGTGCGGGAGGATCGCGCACATGACAGCACTCGACCTCAGCAGCCCCGTGGCCGTCGTCGGCACCGGCACCATGGGCCAGGGCATCGCCCAGGTGGCGCTGGTCGCGGGCCATCCCGTGCGGCTGTACGACGCCGCCGCGGGCCGGGCCGGGGAAGCGGCCGACGCGATCGGCGCCCGGCTCGACCGGCTCGTCGAGAAGGACCGCCTCACCGGCGCCGAACGGGACGCCGCCCGCGCCCGGCTCACGGCCGCCGAGACCCTCGACGGGCTGGCCGGCTGCGCGCTCGTCGTCGAGGCGGTCGTGGAGCGGCTGGACGTCAAGCAGGAGTTGTTCCGCGCCCTGGAGGACGTGGTCGGCGACGACTGCCTGCTCGCCACCAACACCTCCTCCCTGTCCGTCACCGCCGTCGGCGGCGCGCTGCGCGTCCCCGGCCGCTTTGTCGGCCTGCACTTCTTCAACCCCGCGCCGCTGCTCCCGCTGGTGGAGGTGGTCTCCGGGTTCGCCACCGACCCGGCGGCGGCCACGCGCGCGTACGAGACGGCCCGTGCCTGGGGCAAGACCCCGGTCACCTGCGCCGACACCCCCGGCTTCGTCGTCAACCGCGTCGCCCGGCCCTTCTACGCCGAGGCCCTCGCGGTCCACGAGCTGCGGGCCGCCGACCCGGCCACCATCGACGCCGTGCTGCGCGAGTCGGGCGGCTTCAGGATGGGCGCCTTCGAGCTGACCGACCTCATCGGCCAGGACGTCAACGAGTCCGTGACGCACTCCGTGTGGCAGGCGTTCTTCCAGGACGTGCGCTTCACCCCCTCCCTGGCCCAGCGCCGCCTGGTCGAGTCCGGCCGGCTCGGCCGCAAGAGCGGGCAGGGCTGGTACGACTACCGCGACGGCGCCGTCCGCCCCGCGCCGCGCACCGCCGGACCGGCCGAGGCGCCCGCGTACGTCGTCGTCGAGGGGGACCTGGGACCGGCGGCCGAGCTGGTCGCGCTGATCCGGGAGGCGGGCGTCGAGGTGCGCCCGGAGGACGGGTACGGCGCGGGACGGCTCGTCCTGCCGGACGGCGGCACGCTGTGCCTCACCGACGGTGAGCTGCCTGTGTCGCAGGACCTCGTCCACTTCGACCTCGCCCTCGACTACCGCGCGGCCACCCGGATCGCCCTGTCCGCGCCCGCGTCCGTCCGTCCGGGCCTCCTGTCCGGGGCCACCGGCCTGTTCCAGGCGCTCGGCAAGAAGGTCAGTGTGATCGGCGACGTCCCCGGGATGATCGTGGCCCGGACCGTCGCCCGGATCATCGATCTGGCGTTCGATGCCGTGGCCAGGGGCGTGGCCACCCAGGAGGACGTCGACACGGCGATGCGGCTGGGTGTGAACTACCCCCTCGGCCCCTTCGAATGGAGCCGTCGGCTCGGTGACACCTGGGCCTACGACCTGCTGGCCAACGCGCACGAGTGGGAACCGTCCGGGCGTTGCGCGCCGTCCCTCGCGCTCCGCCGCCACGCCGACGCCGCCGACGCACGGGAGGGCACCCCCTGATGACCACCGCCAAGCGCGACACGTACACGCCCGAGACGCTGCTGTCCGTCGCCGTGCAGGTCTTCATCGAGCGCGGCTACGACGGCACCTCCATGGAGCACCTGTCCAAGGCGGCGGGGATCTCCAAGTCGTCGATATACCACCACGTCACGGGCAAGGAGGAGTTGCTGCGCCGGGCCGTGAGCCGGGCCCTGGACGAGCTCTTCGGGATCCTCGACGAGCAGCACGCGCGCGCGGGAACCGCCGCCGAGCGCCTCGAGTACGTCGTGCGGCGCATGGTCGAGGTGCTCATGGCCGAGCTGCCCTACGTGACGCTGCTGCTGCGGGTGCGCGGCAACACCGGCACCGAGCGGTGGGCGCTGGAGCGGCGGCGCGAGTTCGACCACCGGGTCGCCGCCCTGCTCAAGGACGCGGCGGCCGAGGGGGACGTGCGCGAGGACGTGGAGGTGCGGCTCGCGACCCGCCTCGTCTTCGGCATGATCAACTCGATCGTCGAGTGGTACCGGCCCGAGGGCCCCGAGGGCTCCGACGGCCGCGGTGGGGCCGGCGAGCGCGGTGGGGCCGGCGAGCGCGAGGTGGTCGACGCGGTGGCGCGGCTGGTGTTCGGAGGACTGCGCAAGGCGTCCTGAGCCGTTCTGAGCCGTCTGAACCATCCTGAGCTGTGCTGAGCTGTCCTGATCCGTCCGTGGCGCCCCGGGTCGGCCCCGGGTCGGCTCGGGTCGGCCCCGGGGCGGCCCGGGTTCGGCCGCCGCCGGTCAGCTCTGCGGTTCCAGGTCCTCCGTCTCGAAGACCAGCAGGGTGCGGGTGCTGAGCACCTCCGGGATGGCCTGGAGGCGGCTGAGCACCAGCTCGCGCAGGGCCCGGTTGTCCGGGGTGTGCACCAGCAGCAGGACGTCGAAGTCGCCGCCCACCAGGGCGATGTGCGAGGCCCCGGGCAGCTGCCGCAGCTGGGCGCGGACCGTCCGCCAGGAGTTCTGGACGATCTTCAGCGTGATGTAGGCCGAGGTGCCGTGCCCGGCGCGTTCGTGGTCGACGCGGGCACCGAAACCGCGGATGACGCCGTCCTCGACGAGCCGGTTGATGCGCGCGTAGGCGTTCGCGCGCGAGACGTGCACCCGCTCCGCGACGGACCGTATCGAGGCCCGGCCGTCCGCCTGGAGCATGCGCAGGATGTCCTGGTCGATGGCGTCCAGCGGGCGCGCGGGCGGCGGGGCGCCGGGCTCGTCCGGGCCGCCGCCCTCCCCGGGGCGATCGGCCCGGTCGGCCATTTGTTCAGATGCCACGCGCCCCCGCCTTCCCCTCATGGACGTACTGCGTCCATCTCAGGCTGTGGAGAACCGTTTGTCCACAGCCTGGGGCCGCATGTAGCCAAAATGTGCCGACGACCGAACAATCGGTAGGTGAGGCCCGTCACACCCGTGGCGAGCCCGGAGCCGTCTCCCACGAGGAGGTGCGTCATGACGGTCATGGAGCAGCGGGGCGCGTACCGGCCCACACCGCCGCCCGCCTGGCAGCCCCGAACCGACCCCGCGCCGCTGCTGCCCGACACGGAGCCCTACCGCGTCCTCGGCACCAAGGCCGCGGACCGCGCCGACACCGAGCTGCTGCGCACGCTGTACGCCCGGCTGGTGCGCGGCCGGCGCTACAACGCGCAGGCCACGGCGCTCACCAAGCAGGGCCGGCTGGCCGTCTACCCCTCCAGCACCGGCCAGGAGGCGTGCGAGGTGGCCGCCGCGCTGGCCCTGGAGGAGCGCGACTGGCTCTTCCCCAGCTACCGCGACACCCTCGCGGTCGTCTCGCGCGGCGTCGACCCCGTCGAGGCCCTCACCCTGCTGCGCGGCGACTGGCACACCGGCTACGACCCCTACGAGCACCGGGTCGCCCCGCTGTCCACGCCGCTGGCCACCCAGCTGCCGCACGCCGTGGGTCTCGCCCACGCCGCCCGCCTCAAGGGAGACGACGTGGTCGCGCTGGCCATGGCCGGCGACGGCGGCACCAGCGAGGGCGACTTCCACGAGGCGCTGAACTTCGCCGCCGTCTGGCGGGCCCCGGTCGTCTTCCTCGTGCAGAACAACGGCTTCGCGATCTCCGTCCCGCTCGACAAGCAGACCGCCGCCCCGTCGCTGGCCCACAAGGCCGTCGGCTACGGGATGCCCGGCCGCCTGGTCGACGGCAACGACGCCGCCGCGGTGCACGAGGTGCTGTCCGACGCCGTGCGGCACGCCCGTGCGGGCGGCGGTCCCACCCTGGTGGAGGCGGTGACGTACCGCGTCGAGGCGCACACCAACGCCGACGACGCCACGCGCTACCGCGGCGACGCCGAGGTGGAGACCTGGCGCCGGCACGACCCGGTCGAGCTGCTGGAGCGGGAGCTGACCGAGCGCGGCCTGCTCGACGAGGACGGCGTCCGCGCCGCCCGCGAGGACGCCGAGACCATGGCCGCCGACCTGCGCGCCCGTATGAACCAGGACCCGCGGCTGAACCCGCTGGACCTGTTCGACCACGTCTACGCCGAGCCCACCCCGCAACTGCGCGAGCAGCGGGACCAGCTCCGCGCGGAGCTGGCCGCGGAGGCGGAGAGCGCGGCCCCGCAGTCCGGGGCCCCGGAAGGGGGACGTCGATGACCACCGTCGCCGCCAAGCCGGCCACCATGGCGCAGGCCCTCACGCGCGCGCTGCGCGACGCCATGGCCGCCGACCCGGGCGTGCACGTCCTCGGTGAGGACGTCGGTACGCTCGGCGGCGTCTTCCGGATCACCGACGGTCTCGCCGCGGAGTTCGGCGAGGACCGCTGCACGGACACCCCGCTCGCCGAGGCCGGCATCCTCGGCACCGCCGTCGGCATGGCGATGTACGGCTTGCGCCCGGTCGTCGAGATGCAGTTCGACGCCTTCGCCTACCCGGCGTTCGAGCAGGTCGTCAGCCATGTCACCAAGATGCGCAACCGCACCCGCGGAAAGATGCCCCTGCCGCTGACCATCCGCGTCCCCTACGGCGGCGGGATCGGCGGCGTCGAGCACCACAGCGACTCGTCCGAGGCGTACTACATGGCGACTCCGGGGCTCCATGTCGTCACGCCCGCGACGGTCGCCGACGCCTACGGACTGCTGCGCGCGTCCATCGCCTCCGACGACCCGGTGGTCTTCCTCGAACCGAAGCGGCTGTACTGGTCGAAGGACGCGTGGAACCCGGAGGAGCCGGCGTCCGTTGAACCGGTGGGCCGCGCGGTGGTGCGGCGTTCCGGCCGGAGCGCCACACTCATCACGTACGGACCGTCGCTGGCCGTCTGCATGGAGGCGGCCGAGGCGGCCCGGGCCGAGGGCTGGGACCTCGAAGTCGTCGATCTGCGCTCCCTGGTGCCGTTCGACGACGAGACGGTGTGCGCTTCGGTGCGGCGGACGGGACGCGCGGTCGTCGTCCACGAGTCGGGCTCCTTCGGGGGCCCGGGCGGGGAGATCGCGGCCCGGGTCACGGAGCGCTGCTTCCATCACCTGGAGGCGCCGGTGCTGCGTGTGGCCGGGTTCGACATCCCGTATCCTCCGCCGATGCTGGAGCGTCACCACCTGCCTGGTGTGGACCGGATCCTGGACGCCGTGGGGCGCCTGCAGTGGGAGGCCGAAAGCTGATGGCACACGCTTCTGACGGGGGCGGCCTGGAGTTCAGGCTGCCCGACCTCGGTGAGGGGCTCACCGAGGCGGAGATCGTGCGCTGGCTGGTCGAGGTCGGCGACGTGGTCGCCGTGGACCAGCCGGTCGTCGAGGTCGAGACGGCCAAGGCGATGGTCGAGGTGCCCTGCCCCTACGGCGGTGTGGTCACCGCCCGCTTCGGCGAGGAGGGCACGGAGCTGCCGGTCGGGGCGCCGCTGGTGACCGTGGCGGTCGGCGAGGTCGACGGCGCGGGGGACGCGGCGGCCGACGGCCCGGCGCGGGGCACGGACCCGGGCGTCGGTGCCGCCGAGTCACCGGCCGCCGGGGCGCCCGCCGCGGAGAAGCAGGCGGAGGGTTCCGGCAACGTCCTGGTCGGCTACGGCACCTCCGAGGCACCCGCGCGGCGCCGCAGGGTGCGGCCCGACCGTCCGGCGGCCACCGGTGTCTCCGGACGGGCGAACGGCACGGTGCGCGGCGCCGGTCCGGTGGACGGCCCGGTCCGTGTCGCCGAGCCCGCGGACGGCCCGGTTCCGGTGATCTCTCCGCTGGTGCGCAGGCTGGCCCGGCAGAACGACCTGGACCTGCGCGAGCTGACCGGTTCGGGACCGGAGGGGCTGATCCTGCGGGCGGACGTGGAGTACGCGCTGCGTGCCGCGGCCGCGCGGAGCGGTCGTGCGGCGGACCAGGAGGCCGGGGCGAGCCGGGTGCCGGACGCCGCGTCCGTGTCCTCCGGTGCCTTCGCGGCCGCCTCCGCCACTTCCTCCGCCCCCTCCGCTCCCTTCCATTCCTCCGCCTCCTCCGGTTCGCGCCCCGGCGGCACCCGCGTGCCCCTCAAGGGCGTGCGCGGCGCCGTTGCCGACAAGCTCTCCCGCAGCCGGCGCGAGATCCCGGACGCGACCTGCTGGGTGGACGCCGACGCGACCGAGCTGATGCGGGCGCGCACCGCGATGAACGCGTCCGGCGGGCCCAGGATCTCCCTGGTCGCCCTGCTGGCCCGGATCTGCACGGCCGCCCTGGCCCGCTTCCCGGAGCTGAACTCGACGGTCGACACGGAGGCCCGGGAGATCGTCCGGCTCGAACAGGTCCACCTCGGCTTCGCCGCGCAGACGGACCGGGGGCTGGTCGTGCCGGTCGTCCGGGACGCGCACGCGCGGGACGCCGAGTCGCTCACCGCGGAGTTCGCCCGGCTGACCGAGGCGGCCCGCGCGGGGCGGCTGACGCCGGGCGACCTGACCGGCGGCACCTTCACGCTGAACAACTACGGCGTGTTCGGCGTCGACGGCTCCACACCGATCATCAACCACCCCGAGGCGGCCATGCTCGGCGTCGGCCGCATCGTCCCCAAGCCCTGGGTGCACGAGGGCGAGCTGGCGGTGCGTCAGGTCGTGCAGCTCTCGCTCACCTTCGACCACCGGGTGTGCGACGGCGGCACGGCGGGCGGCTTCCTGCGGTACGTGGCGGACTGCGTGGAACAGCCGGCGGTGCTGCTGCGCACCCTGTGACCGGGACGACGACACCTGTGACCGGGGCGACGACGCCTGTGACCGGGGCGACGACGCCCACGAGGTGACGGTGTGTCCGCACACCCGCCGATCGCGCGGGCTCCCCTGCGTTCCCTGTGATCGCCCAGGGCCCCATACTCGGGGGGTGACCGCGTACGAGCCCCCCGGCGACCCAGGCGCCGGCCCCGACCCCGCGCCGGACCCCGGGCCGGCAGGACCCGGCCGCGCCGGGTACGACGCCGTCGTGCTCGCCGGCGGGGCCGCCCGGCGGCTCGGGGGCGTGGACAAGCCCGGTCTGCGGGTGGGCGGACGCGCGCTCCTCGACCGGGTGCTCGCCGCCTGCGCCGGAGCCGGGACCACCGTCGTGGTCGCCGAGCCCCGGCCCACCGCCCGCCCGGTGACCTGGGCGCGCGAGGACCCGCCCGGCGGTGGACCGCTGGCCGCCCTCGCCGCCGGGCTGCGGCACACCGCCGCGGAGCACGTGGTGGTGGTCTCCGCCGACCTGCCGTTCCTCGCCGCGGCGACCGTCGAGCGGCTGCTGGCGACCCTGGCCGCGGGCGATGCCGACGGGACGCTGCTCACCGACGCCGACGGCCGCGACCAGCCCCTCGTCGCCGCCTACCGCGCACCCGCAGTGCGCCGCGAACTCGCCGCGCTCGCCCGCGACCGGGCGGCACGGGACGGCCGGCCGGACCTCACCGGGCTGCCGCTGCGCCGCCTGACCGGCGCTCTGCGCCTCACCCGCGTCCCGGACGCCGTCGCCTCCTTCGACTGCGACACCTGGGACGACCTCGCCACCGCAAGGGCACGCATCAGGGAGCATGGTCACGTGTTGGATGAATGGATTTCCGCAGCGAAGGACGAGTTGGGCATCGACCTGGACGTCGACACCAAGGTGCTGCTCGATCTCGCGCGCGACGCCGCCCACGGAGTGGCCCGGCCGGCCGCCCCGCTGACCACCTTCCTCGTCGGTTACGCGGCCGGGCGGGCCCAGGGCGGCCCCGAGGCCGTCGCCGAGGCCGCCCGCAAGGCCGCGGCTCTCGCCCTGCGCTGGGCGGAGGAGGCCGCCGACGCCGGTGCCGCCCCCGGGAAGGGCAAGCCCGACGCGGCTCCCGACGCCACCCCCGACACCCGCCCGGACGCGTGATGACCTCCCCCGGCACGCGGGCCGACGCGGAGGCCGAGGACCTCGACGTCGAGGAGGCGCTCGCCCTCGTGAAGGAGAACCCCGGCCCCGCCCACCGCGGCACAGCCCACTCCGGCCGCGGTGGACACGGCACGCCCGCCCCGCACCACCCGGCGGACTCCCACCACCGCGCGACCCCCTGGCCCGAGGCCCGGACCACCGCCGAGCGCGCCGCCCGCGCCGCGGCCCGTGCCGCCCGCCGCACCCCGGTCGCCGTGCCCCTCGACGCCGCCCTCGGCCTCACCCTCGCCGCACCCTTGGCCGCCCTCACCGACCTGCCCTCCTTCGACACCTCCGCGATGGACGGCTGGGCCCTCGCCGGACCGGGCCCCTGGGAGGTGCGCGACGAGGGCGTCCTGGCCGGACACGCGGAACCCGCGCCCCTCACCGACGGCGAGGCCGTCCGCATTGCCACCGGCGCGCGGATCCCCGCGGACACCACCGCCGTACTGCGCACCGAGCACGGCCGCACCGACGAACGCGGCCGTCTGCACCCCACCCGCGAGGTCGGCCACGGCCAGGACATCCGCCCGCGCGGTCAGGAGTGCCGCAGCGGCGACCAGTTGCTGCCCGTCGGCACCCTCGCGACCCCGGCGGTCCTGGGCCTCGCGGCCGCCGCCGGATACGACACGCTCACCGTGGTCCCGCGCCCCCGCGTCGACGTCCTGGTCCTCGGCGACGAACTGCTCACCGAGGGCCTCCCGCACGACGGCCTCATCCGGGACGCGCTCGGCCCGATGCTGCCGCCCTGGCTGCGCGCACTGGGCGCCGAGGTCCGCGCCGTGCGCCGGATCGGCGACGACGCCAAGGCGCTGCACCGCGCCGTCACGTCCTCCGACGCCGACCTGATCGTCACGACCGGCGGCACCGCCGCGGGCCCCGTCGACCACGTCCACCCGACCCTGCGCCGGATCGGCGCCGAACTCCTCGTGGACGGCGTCAAGGCCCGCCCCGGACACCCCATGCTGCTGGCCCGCCTCAAGGACGACCAGCACCTCGTCGGACTGCCCGGCAACCCCCTCGCGGCCGTCTCCGGTCTGCTCACCCTCGCCGAGCCGCTGCTGCGCACCCTCGCCGCCCGTCCGGCGCCCGAGCCGTACAGGCTGCCGCTGCGGGACGCGGTGCACGGGCACCCGTACGACACCCGGCTCGTGCCCGTCGTGCTGCGCGACGAGGGTGCCGTGCCGCTGCACTACAACGGCCCCGCGATGCTGCGCGGCATCGCGGCCGCCGACGCCCTGGCCGTCGTACCCCCGGGCGGTGCGCGGTCGGGACAGGAGGCCGAACTGCTCGACCTGCCCTGGGCGACCGGCGGAATCGGAGTGTGTTTCACGTGAAACTTCCGGGCCAGGACGCCATCGCGCGTCAGGCGGACGAGCACTTCGTGACCCACAAGGTGAAACTCCCCAGGAAACTGGTGGAGCACCCGTTCCGGCAGGTCGCCAAGCGGCTGTCCATCGCCCTGCTGGTCCTCGTGGTGACGGCCGTCATCGTCTACACGCACCACGACGGCTACACCGACAACTCCGACGGTTCCGTCGACCTGCTCGACTCCTTCTACTACGCCACCGTCACCCTCTCCACCACCGGCTACGGTGACATCACGCCCGTCAGCGACGCCGCCCGGCTGACCAACATCTTCGTCATCACGCCGTTGCGCGTGCTCTTCCTGATCATCCTGGTCGGCACCACGCTGGAAGCCCTCACCGAGCGCACTCGGGAGGAGTGGCGCCTGAACCGCTGGAGGTCCGCCTTGCGCGATCACACCGTCGTCGTCGGCTTCGGAACCAAGGGGCGGTCGGCGATCCAGACCGTCTGCGCGACCGGACTGCGCAAGGACCAGGTGGTCGTGGTCGACCCCAGCGGAAAGGCCATCGAGGCCGCGACGGCCCACGGCTACGCGGGTGTGGTCGGCGACGCGACCCGCAGCGACGTGCTCAACCGGGCCGAGGCGTACCGGGCGAAGCAGATCATCATCGCCACGCAGCGCGACGACACGGCCGTGCTGGTCACGCTGACCGCCCGGCAGCTCAACCGCGGCGCGAAGATCGTGGTCGCGGTCCGCGAGGAGGAGAACGCGCCGCTGCTGAAGCAGTCCGGCGCCGACGCCGTGATCACCAGCGCCAGCGCCGCCGGCCGGTTGCTCGGGCTCTCGGTGCTCAGCCCCGCCGCCGGCATGGTCATGGAGGACCTGATCAGCCAGGGCAGCGGGCTCGACCTCATCGAACGGCCCGTCATAAAGGCCGAGGCGGGCAAGAACCCGCGGGAGGTCGAGGACCTGGTGGTGAGCGTGATCCGCGGTCACCGGGTGCTGGGCTACGACGATCCGGCCGTCGGCGGGCTGGAGCTGACGGACCGCCTGATCACGATCGTTCGGGCGACGCCGGCCACCCATGTGACGCCCGACGCCCGCCCGTTCCCCCGCGACTGAGCCGCCCTTCTCCCCCTGCTACTTGCGGTTGTAGAGCCGCATCGTGACCGGGCCGAAGACCAGCAGGAACAGGCCCGCCCAGCCCAGCGTCCAGGCGATCTCGACACCGGGCCAGCCGCCCGCCATCAGTCCGCGCACCGCGGACGCCAGGTGGGTGATCGGGCTGTTGTTGACGAAGGCCTGGAGCCAGCCCGGCATGGTCTTCGGGTCGACGAAGACGTTGGACAGGAAGGTGAGCGGGAAGATCACCATCATGCTGACGCTCATCACCGACTTCTCGGTGCGCAGCATCAGCCCGAACATCGTCCAGATCCACGAGAAGGCGAACGAGAAGAGCAGCAGCAGCACGATTCCGGCGACCACGCCGACGAACCCGCCGTCCGGCCGGTAGCCGAGGAGCAGGCCGACGGCGAGCATGACGATGGACGCGATGGTGTAGCGCAGCGCGTCGCCGAGGAGATAGCCGACCATCGCCGAGGGCCGCCAAATGGGCAGCGAGCGAATGCGGTCGAAGACGCCCTTCTCGATGTCGATGTTCACCGAGACCCCGGTGTACATCGTGATCATCACGACCGACATCACGAGGATGCCCGGCAGCACGAACTGGATGTAGTCACGGGGCGAACCCGCCAGCGCACCGCCGAAGAGGTACGTGAACATCAGCAGGTTCATGATCGGGAAGGCGGTGACGTCGAAGAGCTGCTCCGGCACGTGCTTGATCTTGAGCATCGCCCGCCAGCCGAAGGTCAGGGACGTGGACCAGGCGCTGGGCCGCGGCGGCCGCTCCCTGGTCACCAGCAGGGCCGCCAGCGACTCGGTGCTGACCGGGGAGAGATCCGTGTCCCCGGTGTTCGTGGCCGTGCTCATGCCGCCACCTCGCCCTTCGTGTCGGTGCCGGAGTCGCCGTCGGTGCTCTGGCCGGTGTCGTGCCCGGTCAGCGCCAGGAAGACCTCGTCGAGGCTGGGCTGGCCCAGGGAGAAGCTGTCGACGGTGATGCCGGCCCGGGCCAGCTCACCGAGCGCCTTGGCCGCCTGGTCGGCGGCGGTGTCACTGGCCGCCACCCCGAGGCGCGCGGTCAGCGCCACCGGGTCGGGCTCCAGCTGCACCTCGGCCACCAGCAGGTTCCGCAGGACGCGCTCGGCCTCGGGCCGCTCCTCCGCGTCCCGCAGCCGCAGATGGACGGAGCCGGCGCCGACGGAGGACTTCAGCTCGCCCTTGGTGCCCTCGGCGATCACCCGCCCCTTGTCGATGACGGCGATCCGGGACGCCAGCTGGTCGGCCTCGTCCAGGTACTGCGTGGTCAGCAGCACGGTCGTGCCCTGGGCGACGACCGCGCGCACGATGTCCCACACCTGGTTGCGGCTGCGCGGGTCGAGCCCGGTGGTGGGCTCGTCGAGGAAGAGCAGGTCGGGAGTGTTGAGGATGGAGGCGGCGATGTCGATGCGCCGCCGCATGCCGCCCGAGTAGTGCTTGACCTGCTTGGCCGCGGCGTCCGTCAGCCCGAAGGCCGCCAGCAGCTGGTCGCCGCGCTCCCGCGCGGCCGTCTTGCCGTGCCCGAGGAGCCGGCCCAGCAGGACCAGGTTCTCGATGCCGGTGAGGTCCTCGTCCACGGACGCGTACTGCCCGGTGAGGCTCACCCGGCCGCGTACCTCGTCGGCCTCCCGCACCACGTCGTGGCCGAAGACGCGGGCCTGGCCGTCGTCCGGCCGCAGCAGGGTGGCGAGCATCTTCACCGTGGTGGTCTTGCCGGCGCCGTTCGGGCCGAGAACGCCGTAGACCGTGCCGGCCGGCACCGCGAGGTCCACCCCGTCCACGGCCCGGGTCTCACCGAACGTCTTCACCAGTCCCGCGGTCTCGATGGCGAGTCCGGACGTGTGCGTGCTCATGCTGTGGGTCCTTCCGCGTTCATGGTGTACGCGTTCTTGGGCTACGCATGGGAAGACCTTTACCGTCGCGCAAACTCATCGCCGACGCACGCGGATTTTCCGGCGGAGGGAAGACGGGGAGCACAGGAGTAGCGTCGGCCCCATGCATGCGATCACGATTCCCGAACCCGGAGGCCCCGAGGCGCTGGTGTGGGCCGAGGTCCCCGACCCGCAGCCCGGCGAGGGCGAGGTCCTGGTCGAGGTGGCGGCCAGCGCCGTCAACCGCGCCGACATCATGCAGCGCCAGGGCTTCTACGACCCCCCGCCCGGCGCTTCCCGCTACCCCGGCCTGGAGTGCTCCGGACGCGTGGCCGCGCTCGGCCCCGGCGTCTCCGGCTGGGCCGTGGGCGACGAGGTGTGCGCGCTGCTCGCGGGTGGCGGCTACGCCGAGAAGGTCGTCGTCCCGGCCGGCCAGCTGCTGCCGGTGCCGCAGGGTGTCGGCCTCAAGGAGGCGGCGGCGCTGCCCGAGGTGGTCTGCACCGTCTGGTCCAACGTCTTCATGGTCGCCCACCTGCGCCCCGGCGAGACGCTGCTCGTGCACGGCGGCTCCAGCGGCATCGGCACCATGGCGATCCAGCTCGCCAAGGCCGTCGGAGCCAAGGTCGCGGTGACCGCGGGCACCAAGGAGAAGCTGGAGCGCTGCGCCGAGCTGGGCGCGGACGTCCTGATCAACTACCGGGAGCAGGACTTCGTCGCCGAGGTGAAGCAGGCCACGGGCGGCGCCGGCGCCGACGTCATCCTCGACAACATGGGCGCGAAGTACCTGGACCGCAACGTCCAGGCCCTCGCGGTGAACGGCCGTCTCGCGATCATCGGCATGCAGGGCGGCCGGAAGGGCGAGCTGGACATCGGCACGCTCCTGGCCAAGCGCGCCGCCGTCAGCGCCACCTCGCTGCGGGCCCGGCCCCTGGAGGAGAAGACGGCCATCGTGGCGGCCGCGCGGGAACACGTCTGGCCGCTGTTCGCCGGGGGGCACGTCCGCCCGGTCGTCGACCGCGAGATGCCGATGAGCGAGGCAGCCGAGGGCCACCGGGTGGTCGAGGAGAGCGGGCACATCGGCAAGGTGCTGCTGGTCGCCCCGTAGACGGCGTACGGCCGGCGTGCGGAGGGAGCGGGGCGTCATCCACGGCGCAGGCGCAGTCCGGCGAGGCCCAGGGCCAGGCCGAGGCCGATGAGTACGAGCCCGCTGCCGAGCGGGAGGACCCGCAGGACGGGCTCAGCGGACGCCCGGGTGGACGTACCGCTCCGCGCCGGGGACCGGGACGGGGCGGCCGGGGACACCGCGGCGGCCTCGGTCCGGCCGGGCGCCGGGACGGTGGCCGGGTCCTCGGGGAGGACGCCGTCGTCGGCCCGGTACCGGTCGGCGTTCTCGTCCCTGCCGTCCCGCTCCGGCCCGCGCTCCTCATCACCTCCGGGCCGCTGCCTGCCCGGAGGCGGCGGGTTTCCGCCCCGGGAGGGAACGGGGTCGGCCGTGCCGGACGCCGACGGCGAGGCGGCGGACGCGGAGGACGAGGGCTCGGGGGAACGGCGTCCCGCGCCACCCGCGGGACCGGAGTCCTCGGGGGGCCGGGAGGAGGATCCGGCGTCCGGCCGCTCCGGCCGCTCCGTGCGGTAGTGGCCGTCGGGGCCGTCGGGGCCGTCGGGGCCGTCGGGGCCGTCGGGGCCGTCGGGGCCGTCGGGGCGCCCGGGACGCTCGTGACCGCCCCGCCCGTCATGGGTGGCGGAGCCGTCCGGGACGGTGGCCGCCCCCGGCGCGGACGGCGACGGCGCCACCACCTCCGCCACCACCGCGACCGACACCGGCGACCCGGCACCGTGGGCCTGCTGCGCCCCGTGCGGCGCCACCACCGCGCCGGCCCCCAGGGCACCCACCAACCCCGTCGCCCGCAGTGTGCGCAGCCATGGAGTCACGTCCGTGGCCCCCTCCCGGTGATGAGCGGTCGTGGAAAGCGTCGGGGAAAGCGACGGAACAAGCCTCACACCGGGCGGCGATCCCGGCATTTCGGGCGCCGCCGAACGCGGCCGGCCGTTTCGGCGGGGGCACCGCCCGTCCGTCCCTCCCGGGTGCGAGACAATGGCCGCATGGAGATGCCGAGGAACGACAGGTCGCCGGAGAACCCCCAGATCCTGGTCGTCGGCCAGGACGGAATGGCGCTCAGCGGCGGCGGGGACGACGACTCCCGCGAGATTCCGGTGACCGAGCAGGTGGAGCAGCCCGCCAAGGTCATGCGGATCGGCAGCATGATCAAGCAGCTGCTGGAAGAGGTGCGGGTCGCGCCCCTGGACGAGGCGAGCCGGGTCCGGCTCAAGGAGATCCACGCCAGCTCGGTGAAGGAGCTGGAGGACGGTCTGGCCCCGGAGCTGGTGGAGGAGCTGGAGCGGCTCTCGCTGCCCTTCACGGACGACGGCACCCCGACCGACGCGGAGCTGCGGATCGCGCAGGCACAGCTGGTCGGCTGGCTGGAGGGCCTCTTCCACGGCATCCAGACCACGCTGTTCGCCCAGCAGATGGCCGCGCGGGCCCAGCTGGAGCAGATGCGCCGCGCGCTTCCGCCGGGCACCGTGCCCGAGGGCGAGGAGCCCCCGCACCCGGGCGGCCGTTCCGGCGGCCCCTACCTGTAGGACGGCTGCCCGCAGGACTGCGGCCACCGACGTCGCGAAGGGCCCGGCAGCACTCGCTGCCGGGCCCTTCGGCGTCAGCCGTCCGTCACGCGGTCAGCCGTCCGTCACGCGGCCACCGGCTCACTCGGAGGGCGGGTTGCCCGTCGAGACCTTGAGCTGGATCTCCGGCATGTTCTCCGGGTCGACGTCCGTGCCGGCCGTGGGGAACTGGTCGCGGATCGAGCCCTGGCCGTAGGTGTTCTCGTCGACCTCGACGACCTTCATCTGCCAGCCCGCGGCGTTGAAGCACTCCTTGACCGAGCCGATGTACTTGAACGTGAAGTCCGGCACCTGGATCTTGTCGGGGTCGTTGTACGACTCCTGCGGCTCGGTGCACTTGTCCTTCTCGATCGTCTTCGTCTTGTCCGGCCCGCGGTAGCCCGCCGCCTTCGACGGCGACGCGGACACGCTCGCCGTACTGCCGCCGCCGCCGGCCTCCGGGTCCTCGTCCCCGCCGCCGTTCATCAGCAGCGCGCCGACCAGGGCGCCGACGGCCACGACGGCGACCGCGATCGAGCCGATGATCACCGGCTTGTTGCTCTTCCCGCCGCCCGGGGATCCGGAGCCCTGGGCCTGGGGCGTCAGGTTGTACGGCGGCGGTGTCGACGCGCCCTGCTGCTGCGCGTACGGCGACGGGGCCGGCGTCTGGTAGCCGGCCTGCTGCGGATAGCCGTAGGCCGGCGAGTGCGGCGCCGGAGCCGGGGTGCCGTACGGGTTCGGGCCGTGGGCCGGCGTCGGCTGGTACGGCGTCTGGACGGGGCCCGTGGGCGCCGGGGTGCTCTGGTCGACCGGCGGGAAGACCGCGGAGCCGACGCCCGCGCCGCTCGACGTCTGGGCGCCGGGCACGATGCTCGGCGGGGCCGCCTGGAAGGAGGCCGCCACCCGCAGGCACTCGTCGCGCATGGCCTCGGCGCTGGGGAAGCGTTCGTTGGGGTTCTTCTTCAGCGCCCGGGCCACCAGCGCGTCCACCGCCGGGGGCAGCGCGCGGTTCACGGTGGACGGGGCGACCGGCTCCTCCTGCACGTGCGCGTACGCGATCGCGAGCGGCGAGTCGGCGTCGAACGGCAGGCGCCCGGTGACCAGTTGGAACAGCATGATGCCGACCGAGTACAGGTCGGAGCGGGCGTCGACACCGCGGCCGAGGGCCTGCTCCGGCGAGAGGTACTGCGGGGTGCCGACGACCATGCCGGTCTGCGTCATCGAGGTCACGCCGGACTGCATGGCGCGGGCGATGCCGAAGTCCATCACCTTGACCACGGCGCGCTTGGTCATCATCACGTTGCCCGGCTTGATGTCCCGGTGGACCAGGCCCATCTCGTGGCTGATCTCCAGCGCGGCCAGCACGTCCGCGGTGATCTTCAGCGCCTTGTCGGCGGGCATCGCGCCCTGCTGCCGCACGTCCTCGTCCAGCACCGAACCCAGCGGCCGGCCCTCGACGTACTCCATGACGATGTACGGCGTCGTCATGCCGTCCAGATCGTCCTCGCCGGTGTCGAAGACCGAGACGATGTTGGTGTGCGTGAGCTTGGCCACGGCCTGGGCCTCGCGGCGGAAGCGCTCGCGGAAGGCCTGTTCGCGACCCAGCTCGGTGTGCAGCGTCTTGATCGCGACCTGGCGGTCGAGGACCGAGTCGTACGCCAGGTGCACGGAGGCCATGCCGCCCTCGCCGAGCAAGTCGCGCAGCTGGTAACGGCCGCCGGCGAGCGCCCGCCCCGCGTACCGTCCCTGTCCGGCGGCGTCCTGGCTCATGTCTCTGCGTCCCCCATAGACGGCGGGCGCCGGTGGCAGCGGCACGCGCGCTCGTGATCGAAAGTGCTATTCCCGGCCAAGTCTGCCCCAGGGCACTGACACGTCAAGCGCGGTGCCCGTTCCGTGACCGTACGCGAAAGAAGCGTCGCGGAAGCGTTACAGCCGGCGTACCGCCGGTACACGGAATTTGCACGAGAGTACGGAACCAGGGTTTCATGACCGGTCCGTCTCATGTCCGGTCCCGGCGCCCATCTCGGACCGGAGGCCCCCGCGAAGGCTGTAGCGTGGCCGACGGAGACCGTAACAACACCGCGCGTACCGCGGGCAGAAACGACGGCGAGGACTGATGGCACAGCAGCAGCGCGCCCAGGGCCCGTCCGAACCCGAGGCATCTGGCGGCGGTATGTCTGACGCGCCGGAGAACTGGGGCAACGGCGGCCTGGTCGGCGACGGCCGGTACCGGCTGACCCGCAGGCTCGGGCGGGGCGGCATGGCCGAGGTGTTCGCCGCCGAGGACGTCCGCCTCGGGCGCACCGTGGCGGTCAAGCTGCTGCGCGCGGACCTCGCCGAGGACCCGGTCTCCAAGGCGCGGTTCACGCGCGAGGCGCAGTCCGTGGCCGGCCTCAACCACCACGCCATCGTGGCCGTGTACGACTCGGGCGAGGACGTCGTCGGCGGCCAGTCCGTGCCGTACATCGTGATGGAGATCGTCGAGGGGCGCACCATCCGCGACCTCCTCCTCAACGCCGAGGCGCCCGGCCCCGAGCAGGCGCTGATCATCGTCTCCGGCGTCCTGGAGGCGCTGGCCTACTCGCACCAGCACGGCATCGTGCACCGCGACATCAAGCCGGCCAACGTCATCATCACCAACACCGGCGCGGTCAAGGTGATGGACTTCGGCATCGCGCGCGCCCTGCACGGAGCCCAGTCGACGATGACGCAGACCGGCATGGTCATGGGCACCCCGCAGTACCTCTCCCCCGAGCAGGCCCTCGGCAAGGCCGTCGACCACCGCTCCGACCTGTACGCGACGGGCTGCCTGCTCTACGAACTCCTCGCGCTGCGCCCGCCGTTCACCGGCGAGACCCCGCTGTCGGTGGTCTACCAGCACGTGCAGGACATCCCGACGCCCCCGTCCGAGGTCTCCGACGCCACCCCGCCGGAGCTGGACGGCCTGGTGATGCGCTCGCTGGCCAAGGAGCCGGACGACCGTTTCCAGACCGCCGAGGAGATGCGCGGCCTGGTCCAGTACGGGTTGCAGATGCTGTACGAGCAGGGCGGCCACACCGGCACCTGGAACACCGGCCCGGTCGCCGCGCACGACGGCCGGCACACGCCGTCGGCCGGTCTCGCGGGTACGACGGTGATGCCGCACCCCGCCGACCACGGGGCGTCCGGCACCCAGCAGATCCCCCAGCCGATCCTGCCGAACGGCTACGGCGGGGGCGACGACGGCGGCTTCGAGGGCCACGGCAACAAGGGCAGCGGCCGCGGCAAGCTGTGGATACTGGCCGTCTTCGCGGTGATCGCCATCGCGGCCGGTGTCGCGCTGGCCCTGAACAACGGCGACGGCGGCAAGGGCGGCACCGAGACGGACAAGAGCCCGTCGGCGACCACCTCCCAGAGCACCGGCGAGGAGTCGCCGAGTTCCTCGCCCAGCGACGAGGAGACGCAGGAGACCACCGACCCGGGCACCGAGCAGGGCTCGGGCGGGGGCGGCACCGGCGACGGGGACTGGGACCAGCCGTACACACCGTCGTACACGCCGTCGGAGACCGCGACGGACGATCCGACCGGTGACCCGACCGGCGATCCGACGGGCGACCCGACCGGCGATCCGACGGGTGACCCGACCGGCGGCGGTGAGCCGACCGGCGGTGGTGAGCCGACCGGTGGTGGTGAGCCGACCGGTGGTGGTGAGCCGACCGGCGGCGCGACCGGTGCCCCGGGCGGTTCCGAGGGCGGCGAGGGCTGAGACCCCCGTATCGCGATCCCTACGCGCGCGTGCGGCCCGGAAACGGGCTCCACGCGCGCGTCGCGTTGCGGGGACGTCCTCGCGGAGCGGTCAGAGCGGGCCCGCCGAGCCGTCCGTGAAGTGCACCGTGCCGAACTGCGGGTCGACCCGCAGATAGGCGGGCTCGAACGGCTCGCCGTCCACCCGGTCCGGCGCCGGACCGAACCGCTCCAGCTCGGCGGTGCTCGGCTCGTGGTCCTCGCACCGGCCCACGACCTGCACGGTCCACAGGCGCTCGCCGGGTCGCGCGGAGGTCAGGTTGTCCGCCCCGTAGGCGACGACGCTCCCGGCGCACATCCGGTGGTACCCCCAGCTCCTGGGCATCCGCAGCAGGATCCGGCCGTCGGCCACGATGTGCCGCGCGTGGGCGAGGAAGGGCAGGGCGCGCAGGGTGGTGGCCGCCCGGCCGTAGGCGGTACGGCCGAGCAGGCCGACGGCGAGCTGTTCGTCGGAGGGCATGGTCTCACTGTGCGGGAGCGCGGGGCCCGGGAACAGGGTCGCCCGCCCCGGCAGGAGGGGACGTAGGTCCCGAGTAAGTGCTGTCCGAGCAGGTACGAAACAGGTACGGAGCAGGTACGGAGCAGCGGCCGGGGGAGCGCGCCCGTCAGCGGTTCTCGGCCTCCAGGCGGGCCACGAAGGCCGCCGCCTGGGAGCGCCGCTGCATCCCCAGCTTGCCCAGCAGGCTGGACACGTAGTTCTTGATCGTCTTCTCGGCGAGGTGGAGCCGTTCGCCGATCGCGCGGTTGGTCAGTCCCTCGCCGATCAGGTCCAGGATGCGGCGCTCCTGGTCGGTGAGCCGGGCCAGCCGGTCGTCGGGCTTCGCCCCGCCGTCGCGCAGCCGTTCCAGCACGCGCGCGGTGGCCGCCGGGTCCAGCAGCGACTTCCCGGCCGCCACCTCTCGTACGGCGCCGAGCAGCTCGGCGCCGCGGATGTCCTTGAGGACGTAGCCGGACGCGCCCGCCATGATCGCGTCGAAGAGGGCCTCGTCGTCGGCGAAGGAGGTCAGCATCAGGCAGCGGACGGACGCGTCCCGGGAGCGGATGTCGCGGCAGACCTCCACGCCGCTGCCGTCCGGCAGCCGTACGTCCAGCACGGCGACGTCCGGACGGGTGGCCGCGACCCGCGCCTGCGCCTCGGCGGCCGTACCGGCCTCGCCCACCACCTCGATGTCCGGCTCGCCGGCGAGCAGATCGTGCACCCCGCGGCGCACCACCTCGTGGTCGTCGAGGAGGAATACCCGGATTTTTCCGTCTTCGCGCACGCGGTCAGTGTCACACACCGGCTCTTCCCGTGCCCGGGGTGGCCGGGATAACGTGCCGTTGTTCCGGCCCCCTGCAAGGCTGTGACCAGTAAAACTTCCGCCCTACGCCGATTTACTTGGAAATCCGAGTAAAAACGCAGGTCAGGAGGGGTTTCACAGAAATGTGGAGCACTGGGTAACGTGCTGTTCGCAGGGCGCTCGCCGGGGCACCTGTCACGCCTGTTCCCGATCGGGCCGCACCCACCCTTGTGCGTCCGCCGGGCCGCAGGTGAGCCGCACTGGCTTCCGGCGAACCCGGGGGCCGGACCGACGGAGGAGCACACGTGACCGAGAGCACTGCCGCGCGCAAGCCGCGACGCAGCGCCGGAAGCAAGGCGGCCGGGACCACCGGCACCAAGGCCGGCACCGGCAAGCGCACCACTCGCACCACCAGCACCACCCGTACCGCTGCGACGGAGGGCTCCGAGACGGAGCTGGTGCAGCTGCTGACGCCCGAGGGCGAGCGCGTCGAGGACGCCGCCTACGCCGAGTACGCGTCGTACGTCGCCGACATCACCCCGGACGAGCTGCGCGGCCTGTACCGCGACATGGTGCTCACCCGGCGCTTCGACGCCGAGGCCACCGCGCTTCAGCGCCAGGGCGAGCTGGGCCTGTGGGCCTCGCTGCTCGGCCAGGAGGCCGCCCAGATCGGCTCCGGCCGGGCCACCCGCGAGGACGACTACGTCTTCCCGACCTACCGCGAGCACGGCGTCGCCTGGTGCCGGGGGGTCGACCCGACCAACCTCCTCGGCATGTTCCGCGGCGTGAACAACGGCGGCTGGGACCCCAACGGCAACAACTTCCACCTGTACACCATCGTCATCGGCTCGCAGGCGCTGCACGCCACGGGCTACGCGATGGGCATCACCAAGGACGGCGCGGACTCCGGCGTGATCGCCTACTTCGGTGACGGCGCCTCCAGCCAGGGCGACGTCAGCGAGGCGTTCAACTTCGCCGCGGTCTACAACGCGCCCGTGGTGTTCTTCTGCCAGAACAACCAGTGGGCGATCTCCGAGTCCAACGAGAAGCAGACCCGGGTGCCGCTCTACCAGCGCGCCCAGGGCTTCGGCTTCCCCGGCGTCCGTGTCGACGGCAACGACGTGCTGGCCTCCCTCGCGGTCACCCGCTGGGCCCTGGACCGCGCCCGGCGCGGCGAGGGCCCGGCGCTCATCGAGGCGTACACGTACCGCATGGGCGCCCACACCACCTCGGACGACCCCTCCCGCTACCGGCACGACGACGAGCGCGCCGCCTGGGAGGCGAAGGACCCGATCCTGCGCCTTCGCCGCTTCCTGGAGTCCGCAAACCACGCGGACGAGGGATTCTTCGCGGAACTGGAGGCGGAGAGCGAGACGTTGGGCAAACGAGTACGCGAAGTGGTCCGTGCCATGCCGGACCCGGACCGGTTCGCCATCTTCGAGAACGTGTACGCGGACGGGCACGCGCTCGTGGACGAGGAGCGGGCCCAGTTCGCCGCCTACCAGGCATCGTTCGCAGACGCAGAGGGGGTCTGACATGGCAGCGGAGAAGATGGCGCTGGCGAAGGCGATCAACGAGTCGCTGCGCCGCGCGCTCGAGTCGGACCCCAAGGTCCTGATCATGGGTGAGGACGTCGGCAAGCTCGGCGGTGTCTTCCGGGTCACCGACGGCCTGCAGAAGGACTTCGGCGAGGACCGGGTCATCGACACCCCGCTGGCCGAGTCCGGCATCGTCGGCACCGCCATCGGCCTGGCCCTGCGCGGGTACCGCCCGGTGGTGGAGATCCAGTTCGACGGTTTCGTCTTCCCGGCCTACGACCAGATCGTCACCCAGCTGGCGAAGATGCACGCCCGCTCGCTGGGCAAGGTCAAGATGCCGGTCGTCATCCGCATTCCCTACGGCGGCGGCATCGGCGCGGTCGAGCACCACTCCGAGTCCCCCGAGGCGCTGTTCGCGCACGTGGCGGGCCTGAAGGTGGTCAGCCCGTCCAACGCGGCGGACGCGTACTGGATGATGCAGCAGGCCATCCAGAGCGACGACCCGGTGATCTACTTCGAGCCCAAGCGCCGGTACTGGGACAAGGCCGAGGTCGACGCGGAGGCCATCCCCGGCCCGCTGCACACCGCGCGGGTGGTGCGCGAGGGCACCGACCTGACGCTGGCCGCGTACGGCCCGATGGTGAAGCTCTGCCAGGAGGTCGCCGACGCGGCCGCCGAGGAGGGCCGCTCCCTGGAGGTCGTCGACCTGCGGTCGATCTCGCCGGTCGACTTCGACACGGTCCAGGCGTCGGTCGAGAAGACCCGCCGCCTGATCGTGGTCCACGAGGCGCCGGTGTTCCTGGGCTCGGGCGCGGAGATCGCGGCCCGGATCACGGAGCGCTGCTTCTACCACCTGGAGGCCCCGGTGCTGAGGGTCGGCGGCTACCACGCGCCGTACCCGCCGGCGCGCCTGGAGGAGGAGTACCTGCCCGACCTGGACCGGGTGCTGGACGCCGTCGACCGCTCGCTGGCGTACTGAGGAGGGGAGCGTGACGACGATGACGGACAGTTCCGTGCGTGAGTTCAAGATGCCCGACGTGGGTGAGGGACTCACCGAGGCCGAGATCCTCAAGTGGTACGTCCAGCCCGGTGACACGGTCACCGACGGCCAGGTGGTGTGCGAGGTCGAGACGGCCAAGGCCGCCGTCGAACTGCCCATCCCCTACGACGGCGTGGTCCGCGAGCTGCACTTCCCCGAGGGCACGACGGTCGACGTGGGTACGTCGATCATCGCGGTGGCCGTCGGCGACGGCGCGGCGGCGGCCTCGGAGCCGGTGCAGGAGGCCGTGGCGGAGGAGCCCAAGCCGGAGGGCCGCCAGCCGGTCCTGGTCGGGTACGGGGTCTCCACCTCCTCGACCAAGCGCCGCCCCCGCAAGGGCGCGGAGGCCCCGGCCGCCGCGCAGACGCCGGCGGCGGCGATCCAGGCCGAGCTGAACGGCCACGGCCCGGCAGCACCTGCGGCACCGGCAGCACCTGCCGCCCCGGTATCCGGCGACCGCCCGCTGGCCAAGCCCCCGGTGCGCAAGCTCGCCAAGGACCTCGGCGTCGACCTGGCGACCGTGGTCCCGTCCGGCCCGGACGGCATCATCACCCGCGAGGACGTCCACGCGGCCGTGGCGGCGCCCGAGCCGGACCAGGCGGCGGCCCCGCGTTCCGAGCCGGCCGCGCCCGCCCCGTCCCCGTCGGCCCCGGCGTCGTACGACACGACGCGCGAGACGCGTATCCCGGTCAAGGGCGTGCGCAAGGCGACGGCGGCGGCGATGGTCGGTTCGGCGTTCACGGCGCCGCACGTCACCGAGTTCGTGACGGTCGACGTGACGCGCACCATGAAGCTGGTCGAGGAGCTGAAGCAGGACAAGGAGTACACGGGCCTGCGGGTGAACCCGCTGCTCCTGATCGCCAAGGCCCTGCTGGTCGCGATCAGGCGCAACCCGGACATCAACGCGTCCTGGGACGAGGCCGCCCAGGAGATCGTGGTCAAGCACTACGTCAACCTGGGCATCGCCGCCGCCACCCCCCGGGGCCTGATCGTCCCGAACATCAAGGACGCCCACGCCCAGACCCTGCCGCAGCTGGCGGGGTCGCTCGGCGAGCTGGTGTCGACGGCCCGGGAGGGCAAGACCTCCCCGGCCGCCATGCAGGGCGGCACGGTGACCATCACCAACGTCGGCGTCTTCGGCGTCGACACCGGTACGCCCATCCTCAACCCGGGCGAGTCCGCGATCCTCGCGGTCGGCGCGATCAAGCTCCAGCCGTGGGTCCACAAGGGCAAGGTGAAGCCGCGTCAGGTCACCACCCTCGCCCTGAGCTTCGACCACCGCCTGGTCGACGGCGAGCTGGGCTCCAAGGTCCTCGCCGACGTGGCGGCGGTCCTGGAACAGCCCAAGCGGCTGATCAGCTGGGCCTGACGGCCACGAACCGGGTACCTTCACGACGGAGGGGCGCCGCAAGCTGGAGTTGCGACGCCCCTCTTCCCGCGCCGGGCTCAGCCCCGGTGCAGCACGTACACCGGGGCCCCGTCCTCGGCCCCGCCCCGTGAGCGGATGCAGGCGTGGGTGCGCAGCAGCCGCAGGCATTCGTTGACCCGCCGCACGGAGAGCCCCGTACGGGCGGCGATCGACTCCAGCGGCTCCCGAAGCTCACCCTTCTCGACGAGCACCGGTGCGATGACCTGGGCGACCGTCCACACGTCCTCCGTCACGGACAACCGCTGCCGCCAGTCGGCCAGCACGGACTCCGTGGTCGGTGGCGGGGCGAGGTGGCCGAGGGGCGCCCCCTGGTGGAGAACCAGGGTGTCGAAGCGGTCCGCGATGCGTTCCAAGGCGTGCACCATGGCCTGTTGCACGGCGAGGGTGGCCTGCTGGGCGGCGAGCGTGGCCTGCTGCGTGGCCAGCATCTCCCGCTGGAGCGCGATCGACGTGCGTTGTCCCTCGGCCAGTTGCTCGTCCAGCTGCAAATTGTGCGCCTCCAGCCGGACGATCGCCTCGGCCACCTGGTCCGGCATGGCGTAGGCGATGGGGGCACCGGCTTCGGAGGGCTGCACCTCGGCCTCGTCGAGCGAGTACGAACCCTCGCGCTGCACGGTCTCGATGACTTCGGCGACCCACTGCTTGAAGGGGGCGCAGGCCGGCTTGGTGCAGGCGTTGACGAGCAGGATGAGACCTTGCAGAGAGATGACGTGCAAGTCTCGACGCCACCCTCTACCTGCGGGAACGCTGAGACCGTAACTTCCAGTTACGGTCTCGAGCAATTCTCGGTGTTCTTCGGGGACGTGGTCCGAGAGCGCCTTTCGAGAGTTGCTGTGCCCGAGTTCCTTGCACACGTCCACCGCCGGAAACCAGTGGCTTCCGTCCGGCATGGTCAGCCTCCGTACCCGGGCCCCGGTGGCCGCGTACACGAAGTCACTGGCGTCGATGGCCTCGTGCCGCGCGCCGGAGTTCTGTCGTTTGCTGGGTTCGTTCATGTGAACCACCTCCGTCGCGGAACGTAGGGCGGCGCCGGGGGCATATGCCAGCCAGATCCGCGGATGTTCACGACTGCGAGGGAACATGATCGAATATGCTGCCCGGCGACCACGGGTGCGTGTATGGCGTCCCCGAGGCCGTTGGCCTCAGCCCCGGGGCGGCTTCCCGCGCAGCGTGTTGAGGAGGGCCGCGCCGCGTTCGGCGTCGTCGATGCTGATGGCGAAGTCGGTTCGGCGGCCGCGGGGGCGTATGACCAGACACTCGCCGGCGCGCAGCATCACCGTGGTGCCGAGGCCGCTGAGGCGGTAGCCCCAGCCGCCGACCTCGGCGGGGCGGCGGACCTCCGTCCGCGCCGTGTCGATGTCGCCGGGTGTCCAGCGGCGTCCGGGCCAGCCGAGCGGGCCGAAGGAGACTTCCAGGCCCCGCTCCGAGACGCGGGCCTGGACGGAGGAGAACATGGCGCAGGCGAGGGAACCGGCGCCGCAGCCGGCGAACAGCGCCCACAGGGCGCCCGGCGCGGCCACGCCGCCGACCAGGGCGACGAGCGCGCCTACGGCCACCAGGCCGATCGCGGCCGCCAGCAGCTGGAGCCAGGGGTTGGCGGTGCGGGAGAACCAGACCAGGCGCCGGCCCTCGGGGATGTCCAGCGCGGAGGTGCCCTCGTCGGGCGTCGTGGTGCCGCCGGAGGCGCCGCGCCGCCGGGCGAGGAGCAGCCAGGCGGCCACTGCCGCGAGTACGGCCGCGACGAGGATCGCAACGACCCACGAGGTGGGCTGACGGGCCTCGTGCCAGTCCGCGCGGTCCAGGTTGGCCCGGAGGACCGCGGCCTGCGCGCCGGTGAGGACGATGCCCAGCGGGAGCAGGACCACCGTGGTCAAGGGACGGGCCGCCGGACCCGCCCGCATCAGCGGGACGGTGACCGCGGCCGCCGTCACCAGCCAGATCAGCGCGGGGACGAGGGCCGCCGCCCACAGGGGCATCGAGCCGTCGGGGGTCTCGCCGTTCAGGCCCCAGTGGGTCGCCAGCCGGTCGGGCAGCCGGTCCCGCGCCAGGAGCGGCATCCCGGCGAGGACCACCGTGACCCCGGCCGTCCAGACCGCCGCCGTCGTACGCCGCGCCGTTGTCGTGTCCCTCATGGCATCCCCCTGATCATGTCGATGAGATCCGTCCTGCTGTAGCCCAGCCGAGCCGCCTCGGCGAGCAGCTCCCCGACCCGGATCTGTAGCTCGGAGTGCGGCCGGGCGCCCTCGGCCACCGTCACCCCCCGGCCCCGGCGGAACTCCAGCAGGCCCTCGTCCCGCAGGCCGCGCAGTGCGCGCAGCACGGTGTTGACGTTGACGTCCAGGGCCTCGGAGAGGTCGCGGGCCGAGGGCAGGCGGTCGCCCGGGGCGCACTCCCCCTCGGCGATGGCGCGCCGGACGGCGCCGGCCACCTGTTCGTGCAGGGGGCGGGTGTCGGTCTTGTCCAGACTCAGCAGCATGGTGCTAATGACACTATCACCATGCGTGCCATTCGTGTCGGGTGCCCGGGCAGCGAGAAGGGCCCGTCACCTCGGTGACGGGCCCTTCTGAGGAGTGCGGCAGAGCGGCGGCCGGCGGGGAACCGGCCCTGGGCTACTTCTTGAAGCCGTAGTCCATGAGCTTGGTGGCGTCCTTGGCGCGCTGCGCCGACGACGAGGACGCCAGCACCGTGCCGATGACGGTCTTCCCCTTCCGGGTCGCGGCGAAGACCAGGCAGTACTTGGCCTCCTGGCCCGAACCGGTCTTCACGCCGATCGCCCCGCTGTAACTGCCCAGCAGCGTGTTGGTGTTGGTCCAGGGCGCCATCGTGCGGGTGCCGCCCTTCTTGGTCTTCGTCTTCGCCGTGTACTTCTTGGTCTTCACGATGGTGCGGAAGGTGGAGTTCTTCATCGCGCTGCTCGCGAGTTTCGTGAGGTCGCGCGGCGTGGAGTAGTTCTTGCCGTTGCCGATGCCGTCGAACGAATCGAAGTGCGTGTTCTTCAGGCCGAGGCTCTTGGCGCTCGCGTTCATCTTGCCGATGAACGACTTCACGCGCGCCGCCCGCGTCTTGCCCGAGCCGAACTTGTCGGCCAGCGCGTACGCCGCGTCGCAGCCGGAGGGCAGCATCAGCCCGTACAGCAGCTGGCGGACCGTCACCTGGTCGCCGACGATGAGCCGGGCGGAGGAGGCGTTCTTCGACACGATGTAGTCGCTGTACGCCATCTGGATCGTCACCTTGGCGTCCAGGTTCAGCTTCGGCTGGGCGAGCACGACCTTCGCGGTCATGATCTTGGTGGTGGAGCCGGTGGAGCGCTTGGTGTCGGCGGCCTTGGTGTAGAGCGACTTGCCGGTCGCGTTGTTCATCACGAAGCCGCCCTTGGCGACGATCGAGGGCGCGGCGGCGGCCCGCACGGGTGCCGCGAGGGTGCGTTCGGGCGCCGCGAGGGTGCGTTCGGGCGCCGCGAGGGTGCGTTCGGGCGCCGCGAGGGTGCGCTCGGGTGCGGCGGCCTGCGCGGGTGCGGTGGTGAGGGCGCCGGTGGCGAGGACGGCGCCGCCGGTCAGGGCGACGGCGAGGGCCCTGCGCAGACGGACGCCCGGAATGGTGTTCATTGAGTTTATTACCCCGATTGTGGTGAATTCCCCGGAAGTGCGGCCGAGTTGTGGTCGGTGCAGCGGTGGCCGCGACAGTGCGACACCCGAGGGGGGTGAATGGTTGCGCGGTGGCGCGGGGGAAGTTCTCCCGGTTCGCCCTGGAGGGGGAGCGGGGCGGACCGGCGTCCGGATACTGGACCGGATCCCTCTTGTGTCCCTGTTGTATCTATCCTGTCGGCATGACCACGGCAGTGAAGCAACCCCCCGCGGCGGACCGCGTCTACACCCACGTCAAACAGGGCGTCCTGGAGCGCCGTTACGAGGGCGGGACGCTGCTCACCGAGGGCGAGCTGGCCGAGGCCGTGGGCGTGTCCCGCACCCCGGTGCGCGAGGCGCTGCTGCGGCTCGAGGCCGAGGGCCTGATCCGGCTCTACCCGAAGAAGGGCGCGCTGGTCCTGTCCGTCTCCGCGCAGGAGATCGCGGACGTGGTGGAGACCCGGCTGCTGGTCGAGGAGCACGCGGCCAGGAAGGCCGTACCCGCCCCGCCGGGACTCGTCGAACGGCTGGCGGAGCTGCTCGCCCGGCAGAAGGAGCAGGCCGCCGCCGGTGACTTCGCCGCCGCTTCCGTCACCGACCGCTGCTTCCACGCCGAGATCGTCCGCAGCGGCGGCAACGAGATCCTCTCCCGCCTCTACGACCAGCTCCGCGACCGCCAGCTGCGCATGGGCGTCGCCGTGATGCACTCCCACCCCGACCGGATCGCCCACACCCTCGCCGAGCACGAGGAGATCCTCGACGCGCTGCGCTCCGGGGACGCGGAGGCGGCCGTCGCCGTGGTGGGCCGGCACGTGGGCTGGTTCTCGAACCTGGCGCGGGGGGAGGTCCGATGAGTTCGGCCACCTCGGCCGGCCGTCTCCTGCCCGGCGATCCTCCGGGCGGCCGGCGGGCGGTCGCCGTGTGGAGCGTCGGCGTCTCCGTCTACTTCGTCGCCGTCATCTTCCGTACGTCCCTGGGGGTCGCCGGACTCGACGCCGCCGACCGCTTCCACGTCAACGCCTCCGCCCTGTCCACCTTCTCCATCCTCCAGCTGCTGGTCTACGCCGGCATGCAGATACCCGTCGGCCTGCTGGTCGACCGGCTCGGCACCAAGAAGGTGCTGGGCATCGGCGTCGTGCTGTTCACGGCGGGGCAGCTGGGCTTCGCCTTCTCGCCGTCGTACGGCATGGCGCTGGCCTCGCGGGCGCTGCTGGGCTGCGGGGACGCGATGACGTTCATCAGCGTGCTGCGGCTCGGCACCCGCTGGTTCCCGGCCCGGCGCGGGCCGATGGTCGCCCAGCTGGCGGGTCTCGTCGGTATGGCGGGGAACCTGGTCTCCACCCTGGTCCTGGCCCGGCTGCTGCACGGCATCGGCTGGACGGCGGCGTTCGCGGGCAGCGCGCTGGCGGGCGCGGTCGTCTTCGTCCTGCTGCTGCTCTTCCTCAAGGACCACCCCGAAGGGCACGAGCCGGAGCCGATGGCGCACCAAGGGGCCGCGTATGTACGGCGGCAGATCGCGCTGTCCTGGCGGGAGCCGGGGACGCGGCTCGGGCTGTGGGTGCACTTCACCACCCAGTTCCCGGCGATGGTGTTCCTGCTGCTGTGGGGGATGCCGTTCCTGGTCGAGGCGCAGGGGCTGTCCCGGGCCACGGCCGGCACGCTGCTCACCCTCGTCGTGCTGTCCAACATGACGGTCGGTCTGGTCTACGGCCAGATCATCGCCCGGCACCACGCGGCGCGGCTGCCGCTGGCGCTCGGCACGGTGGGGGCGACGGCGCTGCTCTGGGCGGCGATGCTGGCCTACCCGGCCGAGCACGCGCCGATGTGGCTGCTGGTGGTGCTGTGCACGGTGCTGGGGGCGTGCGGGCCGGCGTCGATGATCGGCTTCGACTTCGCGCGGCCGGCGAATCCGCCGGAGCGGCAGGGGACGGCGTCCGGGATCACGAACATGGGGGGTTTCGTGGCGTCGATGACGACCCTCTTCGCGGTGGGGGTGCTGCTCGACGCGACCGGGGACGACTACACCGTCGCGTTCTCCTCGGTCTTCGTGCTCCAGGCGCTCGGGATCACGCAGATTCTGCGGCTGCGGAAGCGGGCCGCGCTGCGGGAGCGGGAGCGGTTGGTCGCGAGCCGGGTGGAGAAGGTGCACGTGCCGGTGTAGGCACCCGGCGTGGGTGCGGGCCGGGCTGGGGGCTGCCGCCCCCAGACCCCCGCTTCGGCCTGAACGGCCTCGTCCTCAAACTCCCCCAGAGGGGGCACCCCCAACGGGCTGAAACTCACGGCGTCACCGTGAAATGACGCAGGATCGCCGCCGTCAGGTCCGGGTCGCCCTCCGTCTTGATGCGGTCCTTGGCCGCCTCCGGGGTCACCCGGCCGCAGGCCAGCCGGACGTACGTCTCCCAGTCGAGGGTGAGGGTGGCGGCGGGGCCGAGGGCCGGGGACGACTCGAGGGTGCCGCGGCCCTGGATGTCGACGCGGATGGTGCGCAGGAACTCGACCGGGCCGTGCACGTCGAAGACGACGGCCGAACTGCGCGGCGCGTCCGCCCGCTCGGCGACCACGGCGGGCAGCTCGCCGAGCAGCACGTCACGGGCGACGTGCGCGCCGGGGGAGTCGAGGTTGCCGGGGCGGCCGAGGGTCGTGCGCAGGTCCTGCTCGTGCGCCCACACGTCGAAGGCGTGCCGGCGCATGGCCTCCTCCAGGGTCAGCTCGGTGCCGAGCGGGCCGCGCACCTTCGTGCCCGGGTCCCGGGACTCGTTCCGCAGCTGGCGGTTGCGCCGGATGATCATGTACTCCAGCTCGGACGTCATCTCCGGCGCCGTGTGGTGGCGGCGGACGTCGACCTGCATCTCCATGTACCGCTGGTGGTCGTTGGTGACGTGGTAGAGGTCGCGCGGCAGGGTGTGGATGGGGCGGGGGTCGCCGAGCATCTCGGAGTCCAGGCCCAGCACGTGCGAGACGATGTCGCGCACCGACCAGCCCGGGCACGGGGTCCGGCGGTTCCACTCTGCCTCCACAAGCGGCTGGACCAGCTCGGATATCGCCTCGATGGAGTGAGTCCAGGCGTCGGCGTAGGGCTGGAGGGTGGGATGCAGACTCACGGAACGGGACCCCTCGGCGGTCGGTACACGGGCGGTTGGCGGCAGCGGTGCCAGTGGCGGCGGCGGCAGTCGGCGGGCGTCTTGGGAGGCTAAGTTACGCTGCTGTGCGGCACCCCGGCAGTGCTTTCGTGTGACGATCGTAGGCCCGTGTGGACGGCTCGAATGCCAGGACGGTGGTAGTGTGCGCGCCTCTTTGATCCAAATCGCCGTGAACGAGGACGAAACGGTCGAAGCGCGTCGCCTCCGGGCGGCGGCTCTGGTAAGGGAGCAGGCGGGCGCCGATCTGGTGGTGCTGCCGGAGCTGTGGACCACGGGCGCGTTCGCCTTCGAGGAGTTCGACGCGGCGGCCGAGCCGCTGCGGGGCCCCACGTACGAGGCGATGGCGAAGGCGGCGAGCGACGCGGGGGTGTGGCTGCACGCCGGGTCGATCCCCGAACGCGGCCCGGACGGACGGCTCTACAACACCTCGCTCGTCTTCTCCCCCTCCGGTGACCCGGCCGCCTCCTACCGCAAGATCCACCGCTTCGGCTTCGACAAGGGCGAGGCCGTGCTGATGGGCGCGGGGCGCGAGCCGGTGACGGTCCCCATGGCGGACACCACCACCCTCGGCGTGGCGACCTGCTACGACCTGCGCTTTCCGGAACTCTTCCGCGCCCTCGTCGACGCCGGGGCCGAGATCCTCGTCGTCCCGGCGGGCTGGCCGGAGCGCCGCCGGTCGCACTGGACGCTGCTGGCGCAGGCGCGGGCCGTGGAGAACCAGGCGTTCGTCCTCGCCTGCGGAACGGCCGGGACGCACGCCGGAGTTCCGCAGGCCGGTCACTCGATCGTGGTGGACCCCTGGGGCGAGGTGCTCGCGGAGGCCGGTGCGGACGAGGAGGTCCTCACCGTGGAGTTCGACCCGGCGAAGGTGGCGCGGACCCGGGAGCAGTTCCCGGCCCTCAAGGACCGGGTGCTGGGTCTGGAGCCGCCGCGCGGCTGAGCGCGGAGTGTGAGGACAAGTGACACCACGTGTTTGACGTGGCGTCGCATGGCCCAGTATGCCGGTATGACACGGACACCTACCGGTACCTCCGCCATTCGCCGGGTGCGGGTGGACCCCCTCGGCGCCGCTTTCGCGTCGGCCTTCGAGCTTCCCACCGCGGGACTTCCCCGGCTGACGCCCGAGGAATGGGTGCGCGCCAGCTTTGAGGACGTCCCGGTGACAGTGCGTGAGCTGTTCCGGACGGGGTGGGCGGGCGTGCTGGGGCTGCGACTGGGGCCGCGCACCTCGCGACGGCACGTGGTGGGCTGGCGCGTGCTGGAGACCGGGCCGGGCAGGATCGCCCTGGAGGCCCGCGCGCCGTCGCTGACCGTGCGCAACGTCGTGACCCTGGACGACGCGCGGCTGCTCTGGGCGACGTACGCGTTCTACGAGCGCCGGGCCGGCCGGGTGCTGTGGGCCCTGGCGGCACCCGTGCACCACCTGGCCGTGCCGCTGCTCCTCGGCCGCGCCGTCCGCCGCACGGCGTGAGGCCCCGGGGCCCCGCTCCTCAGTCGTCCTCCCGTTCCTTCTCCGCCAGGTGGATCACGCACACCGTCAGGGCGATCAGCAGCGCCGGGTCCGCGTCGTCCCGGACGACGTCCACGCCGTAGGTGTCCCGGAGGGTGAGCCAGCGCCGGGAGACGACGGCCAGCAGTTCGCCGTCGTACTCGACGGCGAACTCCCGGTCGAGGATCTTGCCGCTGACGTCGAGTTCGGTGCCGTCGGCCAGGGTGACCCGGTAGTGGTTGCGCAGCAGGGAGAGGCGTTTCCGTTTGATGCGTGCCAGGGGCTCGCCGGCCCGTTCGATCACCATCGTGTCGCGCAGGGCGAACATCTTCTGGTGGATGTCGATGAGCACGCGCCCCTGGGCGTCCTTCAGCTCCCAGGTGTCCCGCAGCCGCATCGCCTTGCCGTCGACGAGGAACACCTTGTTGCCGCGGTCGTCCTCGATCCAGTAGTCGTCACCGATACCGAGGAGCCGGTCGTACACGAGGAATCTCATGCTCTGACCGCTTCCCCGCCGGCCGCCCCGGGACGCGGACGGTAGGCCGACAGGCTGACCGCGGGGTGGACGCGCGGCCGGCTCAGGCGCCGTAGCCGTCGCGGTAGCCGTCCTGCGTGTGGTGGTGGGGCCGTTCCTCGACGACCGGGGTCGACGGCGGCATCACGACGCGGCGGCGCCGGGCGATGCTGCTGAACGTCGCTACGCCGATCAGGCCGACGATCATGAAGATCACACCGACCAGGTCGAGGTTGACGCCCTGCATGTCCCAGTCGGTCGCGAACGTGAGGATGGCTCCCACGGCGATGAGGATGATGCACCCGCCGAGGCCCATGAGTGTTGCCTCCCTGTCAGATCCGGTCGGTTCCGGGTTTCCGGCCGATCCGGTTCCGTGCGGGTACCCCGGGCGTCAACCCTCATGCCGCAGGGCGGTGTTCCGCGGTCCGGGCTACGGCCGGAGAAAGGCCACCAGCGCGTTGGCCAGCAGGTGCGGGTCGTCGGCGCCGCACAACTCCCGGGCGCTGTGCATCGACAGGATGGCCACGCCGATGTCGACGGTGCTGATGCCGTGCCGGGCCGCGGTGATGGGGCCGATGGTCGTGCCGCACGGCATGGAGTTGTTGGAGACGAAGGTCTGGAAGGGGATGTCCGCCTTCTCGCAAGCGGCGGCGAACACCGCGCGGCCCGAACCGTCGGTGGCGTAGCGGTTGTTGACGTTGACCTTGAGGATGGGGCCGCCGTTGACCCGCGGGTGGTGCGTCGGGTCGTGCCGTTCCGCGTAGTTGGGGTGGACGGCGTGGCCCGTGTCGGAGGAGAGGCAGACGGTGCCGGCGAGGGCGCGCGCCCGGTCCTCGAGGGAGCCGCCGCGGGCGAACACCGAGCGTTCCAGCACCGTGCCGAGCAGCGGCCCGTCGGCGCCGGTGTCCGACTGGGAGCCGGTCTCCTCGTGGTCGAAGGCGGCGAGCACGGGGATGTACGGGAGGCCGGCGCCCGAGGTCGCGACCGCGGCCAGCGCGGCCGTCCCGGCGTGCACGGACAGCAGGTTGTCCATCCGCGGGCCCGCCATCAGCTCCCGGTCGCGGCCCAGGTACGCCGGGGGCTCCACGGAGTGCGTCATCAGGTCCCAGCCGGTGACCTCGCCGCGGGACAGGCCCGCCTCGTCCTCCAGGAAGGCGATCAGGTCGCCGTCGCGCACGGTGTCGCCCAGGCCCCAGACGGGCTGGAGGTGGCGCTGCTTGTCGAGCTTGAGCCCGTCCGCGGTGACGTTGCGGTCCATGTGGATGGCGAGCTGCGGGACGCGGAGCAGCGGGCGGTCGACGTTCACCAGGCGGGTGGAGCCGTCGCGCAGCGAGAGGCGGCCGGCCAGGCCCAGGTCGCGGTCCAGCCAGGAGTTCATCAGCGGGCCGCCGTAGATCTCCACGGCGACCTGGCGCCAGCCGTGCGCCCCGGTGTCCGGGCGGGGCTTGACGCGCAGGTTGGGGGAGTCGGTGTGGGCGCCGACGATGCGGAAGGGGGTGTGCGCCGCGGCGCCCTCCGGGACGTACCAGGCGACGATCGCACCGCCGCGCAGCACGTACTTGCCGCCGCTCGTCGCCTCCCAGGCGTCGGCCTCCGCGACCTGGCGGAAGCCGGCCTTCTCCAGCCGCTCGGCGGCGCTCGCCACGGCGTGGTACGGGGTCGGGCTCGCCGACAGGAAGGTCATCAGGTCGTCGGTGTGGCCGCGGTCGAAGCGGGAGGGTGCGCTCATGGGGTTCACCTTAACGACGTACGAGGGCCCGCTTCCCGTCTGGCGGGAGCGGGCCCTCGTGGGGGTGTGCGGAACGGGCTTCCGGTGCGGGGCCCGTCCTAGAACGCGGCCTCGTCCAGCTCCATCAGGTCCAGCTCGACGCCCTGGGCGACCTTGCGGGCCAGGGTGAGGCCGGGCAGGACGTTCGCGGCGAAGAACTTCGCGGCGGCGATCTTGCCGGTGTAGAAGGCCTTGTCCTTGGCGGAGGCGGTCGGCAGCTTCTCGGCGGCGACGGCGGCGCCCTTGAGGAGCAGGTAGCCGACGATCACGTCGCCGGAGGCGAGCAGCAGGCGGGTGGTGTTGAGGCCCACCTTGTAGATGTTCTTGACGTCCTGCTCGGTGGCCGCGAGGTCGGTGAGCATCAGGCCGACGATGGCCTCCAGCTCGACGGCGGCCTTGGCCAGGTGCTCGCGGGCGCCGGACAGCTCCTCGCCGCCGGTGCCGAGGGCGAGGAACTTCTTGATGTCCTCGGCGACCGAGTTCAGCGCGGAGCCCTGGTTGCGGACGATCTTCCGGAAGAAGTAGTCCTGGCCCTGGATCGCGGTCGTGCCCTCGTAGAGGGTGTCGATCTTGGCGTCCCGGATGTACTGCTCGATCGGGTACTCCTGGAGGAACCCGGAGCCGCCGAAGGTCTGGAGGGACTGGGCGAGCTGCTCGTAGGCCTTCTCCGAGCCGTAGCCCTTGACGATCGGCAGGAGCAGGTCGTTGAGGGCGTGCTCGGTCGAGGCGTCCTCGCCGTTGGCCTCCTTGACCTGGATCTCGTCCTGCACGGAGGCGGTGTACATGACGAGGGCGCGCATGCCCTCGGCGTACGCCTTCTGCGTCATCAGGGAGCGGCGCACGTCCGGGTGGTGGGTGATGGTGACCTTGGGGGCCGACTTGTCCATGAAGTTGGCCAGGTCGGGGCCCTGGACGCGCTCCTTGGCGTACTCCAGGGCGTTGAGGTAGCCCGTGGAGAGGGTGGAGATCGCCTTCGTGCCGACCATCATGCGGGCGAACTCGATGATGCGGAACATCTGGCGGATGCCGTCGTGCTTGTCGCCGATCAGCCAGCCCTTGGCGGGGTGACGGTCGCCGAAGGTCATCTCGCAGGTGTTGGAGGCCTTCAGGCCCATCTTGTGCTCGACGTTGGTGGCGTAGACGCCGTTGCGCTCGCCCAGCTCGCCGGTCTCGAAGTCGAACTCGTATTTCGGGACGAGGAAGAGCGACAGGCCCTTGGTGCCCGGTCCGGCGCCCTCGGGGCGGGCGAGGACGTAGTGGAGGATGTTCTCCGACATGTCGTGCTCGCCGGACGTGATGAAGCGCTTCACGCCCTCGATGTGCCAGGAGCCGTCCTCCTGCTGGACCGCCTTGGTGCGGCCGGCGCCCACGTCCGAGCCGGCGTCCGGCTCGGTGAGGACCATGGTGGAGCCCCACTGCTTCTCGACGGCGATCGAGGCGATGTGCTTCTGGACCTCGTTGCCCTCCTCGAAGAGGATGCCGGCGAACGCCGGGCCCGAGGAGTACATCCACACGGCCGGGTTGGCGCCGAGGATCAGCTCCGCGTAGGCCCAGATCAGGGAGCGCGGCGAGGTGGTGCCGCCGATCTCCTCGGGCAGCCCGAGCCGCCAGTACTCGGAGTCCATGAAGGCCTGGTAGCTCTTCTTGAAGGACGCCGGGACCGGCGCGGTGTTCGTCTCGGGGTCGAAGACCGGCGGGTTGCGGTCGGCGTCGGCGAAGGACTCGGCCAGCTCGTTCTCCGAGAGGCGGGTCAGCTCCTCAATGACGCTCTTGGCGGTGTCCGTGTCCATCTCCGCGAACGGGCCGCTGCCGTAGACCTTGTCGCGGCCGAGCACCTCGAAGAGGTTGAACTCGATGTCCCGGAGATTCGGCTTGTAGTGCCCCATGGCGACGGCTCCGTTGAGAGATCGGCGAGGCACTCGCTCCTCGCATCCGTACACATACCAACTAGTAGCTCCGATGATGCTACCCGCCGGTAATAAGAAGCAACCCCGAGCCGCCCATCTGTGACTCGTTACTCGTTACTCTGTGCTGCATGTACGGCTACGACCAGACCGCGGGCCCGCAGCAGCAGTACGCCCCGCCCCCGCAGCAGCCGATGGGCGGCGGATACGGGCAGCAGCCGCCGCTGTACCCCGAGCCGTCCCCGCCCTCCCTCGCGGACGCGGTGCGCGCCTTCACCACCGGGCAGATGTCCGCCGAGGACTTCCAGCAGATCTTCGCGACCTCGAAGGTCTACTGCCCCCGCGGCGACAATCCCGGCTTCCTCGCGCTGCACAACACCCAGCAGCCGGTGATCCCGATGTTCACCGGACTGAAGGAGCTGCGCAGGTACGCGGGCAAGGAGTCCAAGTACTTCGTGATCACCGGTGCGGAGGTGATCGACCTGCTGCCGACCGGCTACGGCTTCGTCCTGGACATGGAGGGCGAGCACCGGATGGTCTTCGACGCCAAGGCTGTCGAACAGATGGTCGATTTCGCGATGCGCCGGATGTACGGCTAGACGCCGTTGCCGCGCAGACGGCCGATCGGCGCCTAGGAATCCGTGAGCCCGGAGGGAATGCCCTCCGGGCTTTCCTGGTTCCAGGTGGCAAGAAGTTCAATGCTCAACTAAAGTGGGCGTACGCCGCCCGAGGAGGTCGACATGCCCGCCGTGACCGTCGAGAACCCGCTGACGCTGCCCCGCGTATCCGCACCCGCCGACGCCGTCGCACGTCCCGTGCTCACCGTCACGACCGCGCCCAGCGGTTTCGAGGGTGAGGGCTTCCCGGTGCGCCGCGCGTTCGCCGGGATCAACTACCGCCATCTCGACCCGTTCATCATGATGGACCAGATGGGTGAGGTGGAGTACGCGCCCGGGGAGCCCAAGGGCACGCCCTGGCACCCGCACCGCGGCTTCGAGACCGTCACCTACATCGTCGACGGGATCTTCGACCACCAGGACTCCAACGGTGGCGGCGGCACCATCACCAACGGCGACACCCAGTGGATGACGGCGGGCTCCGGCCTGCTGCACATCGAGGCGCCGCCGGAGCAGCTGGTCATGTCCGGCGGGCTCTTCCACGGGCTCCAGCTCTGGGTGAACCTGCCGGCCAAGGACAAGATGATGGCCCCGCGCTACCAGGACATCCGCAGCGGCAGCGTCCAGCTGCTCACCTCCCCCGACGGCGGCGCGCTGCTGCGCGTCATCGCCGGTGAGCTGGACGGCCACGACGGCCCCGGCATCACGCACACGCCGATCACGATGGTCCACGCGACGCTGGCGCCGGGCGCCGAGATCACCCTGCCCTGGCGGGAGGACTTCAACGGCCTGGCGTACGTCATGGCCGGGCGCGGGTCGGTGGGCGCCGAGCGGCGTCCGGTGCGCCTCGGGCAGACCGCGGTCTTCGGCGCCGGGGGCTCGCTGACCGTCCGCGCGGACGAGAAGCAGGACTCGCACACCCCGGACCTGGAGGTCGTGCTGCTCGGCGGCCGGCCGATCCGGGAGCCGATGGCCCACTACGGCCCGTTCGTGATGAACACCAAGGACGAGCTGATGCAGGCCTTCGAGGACTTCCAGAAGGGCCGCCTCGGCACCGTCCCCGCCGTGCACGGCATGTCGGGCGAGGGCCCCGGGGCCTGACCGCACGTCACCCGGGCGGGCCGTCCGCGCAGGACAGCCCGCCCGGTGCGTGATCGGCTGGAGGCGTGCAGCTGCTCCCCGGTCCGGTACGCCGGTTCGCCGCCTGGTGCGCCGTCATCCTGCTCGCCGCCGGTGTCGTCTACGTCGCGATCCGGCTCTGCGTCGAGCTGCGCACCGCGGTGACCCCGGCGCTGCTCGCGCTGCTCGGCACCGCCCTGCTCCGGCCGCTGCACGCGCGGCTGGTGAAGGCCCATGTGCAGCGGTCGCTGGCCGCCGGGCTGACCTGCGTGGCCGTGCTGGCCGTGGTCGGCGGGGCCGTGTACATCGTGGTCTCCGCGCTCGTCGAGACCGGCGACCAGATCGTCGCCTCGCTGCGGGACGCGGCCGAGGGCGTCGCCGACCTCGGCGCCGCCGGGACCTCGCTGGACGACGTGGCCTCCAACGCCCGCGAGCTGCTGGGCAAGTTCGGCGGCACGGCCGCCTCCGGTGTGGTGACCGGGATCAGCGTCGCCGGCGAGATGATGGCCATGGCCGTGCTCGCCCTGCTGCTCGTCTTCTTCTTCCTGCGCGACTCCGACCGGGCCGTCTCCACCGTGCGCGCCCTCGCCCCGCCCGGCGCCGCCGACACGGTCGAGGCCATGGCGCGGCGGGCCTTCGGCGCCGTCGAGGGCTTCATGCGGGGTACGACCCTGATCGCCCTCATCGACGCGCTGTGCATCACCGTCGGGCTGCTCGTCCTGCGCGTCCCCGGCGCGGTGGGGCTCGGGGCGCTGGTCTTCGTCGGTGCCTACATCCCGTATCTGGGCGCGTTCATCTCCGGTGCCGTCGCCGTGCTGGTGGCGCTCGCCGACCGGGGCTTCGTCATCGCGCTGTGGGCGCTGGGCGTGGTGCTGGCCGTACAGGTGCTGGAGGGACACGTGCTCCAGCCGATGATCCAGAGCCGGACGGTGCAGATGCACCCGGCCGTCGTGCTGCTGGCCCTCACCGCGGGCGCGTCGGTGGCGGGCATCCTGGGGATGCTCCTCGCCGTCCCCCTGACCGCGGCGGCGTTCGGGATCGTGCACGAGCTCCAGGGGCGCTACGGGGCTTCCGGTTCCGGCGCCGCCGGGCCGGCCGCGGGACCTGCGCCGTCCTCCGGGGCCGGGGACTCGTAGAGCTCGTACCAGATGCTCTTGCCCTCGCCGCGCGGGGCGACGCCCCATGCGTCCGCGAGCAGTTCGACCAGCATCAGCCCGCGTCCGGAGGACGCCATCTCCCCCGGCCTGCGCTTGTGCGGCAGGTCGTCGCCGTTGTCGGTGACCTCCACCCGGATCCGCCGCTCGCCCGGCTCCCCGGCGACCTCGGCGACCAGCAGGGCGTCGGTGTCGGTGTGCACCAGCACGTTGGTCAGCATCTCGGAGAGCAGCAGCACCGCCGCGTCCCGCTGCTCCTCGCCCGGCCAGTCGTGCAGCAGGTCGCGCAGATGCTGCCGGGCGGTGGCGATCCGGGCGGGCTCGGCCTGGGCGACCGTCAGCATCGTGCGCCGTACCGGCGCCCGGGTCGCGGTGGCTTCGCCGCAGCCGCAGCCCTCGCCCTGCCGGCACAGCAGCAACAGCGCGATGTCGTCCTCCCGGCGGTCGGACAGCGGGCCGACGGTGTGGTGCGAGGAAGGGCCGTGCACGGCCTGGACCAGCGCGTCGGCCAGCTCTTCCAGGCCGCCGGTGTGCTCCTCCAGGATCACCCGCAGGCGGTGCCAGCCGCTCTGCAAATCGTGGCCGCCGGTCTCCACCAGACCGTCCGTGCACAGCATCAGGGTGTCCCCGGGTTCCAGGGCGAGCCGCGTCGTCGGGTAGTCGGTGTCCGGATCGATGCCCAGCGGCAGCCCGCCCGCCGTGGCGAGGATCAGCGCCGTTCCGTCCGCCATCCGCACCACCGGGTCCAGGTGTCCCGCGCGGGCGCTCTCCACGGTGCCGGTGGCGGGGTCGACCTCGGCGTAGTAGCAGGTCGCGAAGCGCAGGTCGCCGGGGTCGTCCGAGGCCGTGGCGAGACCGTGGAAGAAGTGGGAGGCGCGGGCGAGCACCGCGTCGGGGCGGTGCCCCTCGGAGGCGTAGGCGCGCAGGGCGATGCGCAGCTGGCCCATCAGTCCGGCCGCGCGCACGTCGTGCCCCTGGACGTCGCCGATCACGAGGGCGAAACGCTCCCCGGGCAGCGGGATCATGTCGTACCAGTCACCGCCGACCTGGAGGCCGCCGCCGGTGGGCACGTAGCGGGCGGCGATGGCCATGCCGGGGATCTCCGGACCGAGCATGGGCAGCATCGAGCGCTGCAACCCCTCGGTCAGCTCCCGCTGGTTCTCCGCGGCGCCGGCCCGGGACAGGGCCTGGGCGAGCATCCGCGCCACCGTGGTCAGCACGGAGCGCTCGTCCGGCGTGAACGCGACGGGATAGGCGAAGGCGGCCATCCAGGCGCCCATGGTGCGGCCCGCCACGGTCAGCGGCAGATAGGCCCAGGAGCGGCGGCCGAAGCGCTCGGCGAGCGACCACGTCATGGGATACCGCGACCGGTACTGCTGCGGGGAGGAGAGATAGACCGCGCGGCCGGTGCGGACCACCTCGGCGGCCGGGTAGTCGGTGTCCAGGGACATGTCCACGAACGGGTTGGCCTCGTTCTCCGGCTGCCCGTGGTGGCCGATGACGGTGAGGTGGTCCCCCGAGACCCCGAACACCGCCAGGCCGTCCGGCGAGAACCCCGGCATCGACAGTCCGGCCGCGACCCGCAGCACCTCCTCGGTGGACCGCGCCTCGGCCAGCGCCCGGCCCGCGTCCAGCAGGAAGGCCTCCCGCGAGCGGCGCCACTCCCCGGTGACCGCGCTGCGCCCGGCGGGCGTGCCCGGCCGCGGTTCGGCGACCTCCTGGAGGGTGCCGGTCAGCGAGTACGCCTTGCGTACGGAGTCGAACGAGGGCTTGGAGCGGCTGCGCACGACCCGGACCACATGGCCGCGCTCGTCCATGATCCGGATCCGGACCTCGGCGAGGGTGCCCTCGGCGACGGCGAGCTGGACCACGCCGGTGATCTCGTTCCAGTCCACCGGATGCAGCCGGGCCCTCACCTGGGCCTCCGTGAGGCATGCCGGTTCCGCGGGCAGCCCGAGCAGCCGGGCGGCCTCCGCGTCCACCACGACCTCGCCCGTGGCGGTGTCCCAGTGCCACAGTCCGGTCGCGAGGGCGGCAAGGACGTCCCCCACCTCGGGCAGGGGCTCACCAGTGCGCATTGCCCCACTTTAGGAAGATGTGCTCGGACATGGCCACCGCTCGCCCGGACGCCGGGGCGGGCCGGGAGCGGACTCCCGGCGGGCCGCTCACACGTCAATGGGGAGGAAGGCAGCCGTTGCTGCCCGGTACGCTGGGGTTGTTTCACGTGAAACGCGAAACGCCATCCCCGATCCGCGAAGGCTGGATGAACGACGATGCATCGGTACAGGTCCCACACCTGCGGCGAGCTCCGCTCCTCTGACGTCGGCACCGACGTCCGACTGAGTGGCTGGCTGCACAATCGGCGCGACCTGGGCGGCATCCTCTTCATCGATCTGCGCGATCACTACGGCATCACGCAGCTCGTCGCCCGTCCGGGCACCGAGGCGTACGCGGCGCTGGACAAGCTGACCAAGGAATCGACCGTTCGGGTCGACGGCCAGGTCGTCTCCCGCGGCGCCGACAACATCAACCCCGACCTGCCCACCGGCGAGGTCGAGGTCGAGGTGGGCGAGGTCGAGCTGCTGGGCGCCGCCCAGCCGCTGCCCTTCACCATCAACACCGAGGACGGGGTCAACGAGGAGCGGCGCCTGGAGTACCGCTTCCTGGACCTGCGCCGCGAGCGCATGCACCGCAACATCATGCTGCGCACCTCGGTCATCGCCTCGATCCGCAGCAAGATGGTGGCCCTCGGCTTCAACGAGATGGCGACGCCCATCCTCACCGCCACCTCCCCCGAGGGCGCCCGCGACTTCGTGGTCCCCTCCCGCCTGCACGCGGGCCGCTTCTACGCCCTGCCGCAGGCGCCGCAGCAGTTCAAGCAGCTGCTGATGATCTCCGGCTTCGACCGGTACTTCCAGATCGCGCCCTGCTTCCGCGACGAGGACGCCCGCGCCGACCGCTCGCCCGGCGAGTTCTACCAGCTCGACGTCGAGATGAGCTTCGTCGAGCAGGAGGACGTCTTCCAGCCGGTCGAGCGGCTGATGACGGAGCTGTTCACGGAGTTCGGCGGCGGCCGTGAGGTGACCTCCCCCTTCCCGCGGATCCCGTTCCGCGAGGCGATGCTGAAGTACGGCTCCGACAAGCCGGACCTGCGCGCCCAGCTGGAGCTGGTCGACATCACCGACGTCTTCGAGGGCTCGGAGTTCAAGGCCTTCGCCGGCAAGCACGTGCGCGCGCTGCCCGTCCCGGACGTCTCGGCGCAGCCCCGCAAGTTCTTCGACCAGCTCGGCGACTACGCCGTCTCGCAGGGCGCCAAGGGCCTGGCCTGGGTCCGCGTCGGCGAGGACGGCAAGCTGTCCGGCCCGATCGCCAAGTTCCTCACCGAGGCCAACGTCGCGGAGCTGACCAAGCGGCTCTCCCTGGCCCCCGGCCACGCGGTGTTCTTCGGCGCGGGCGAGTTCGACGAGGTCTCGAAGATCATGGGCGCGGTGCGGGTCGAGGCCGCCCGGCGCGCCGGGCACTTCGAGGAGAACGTCTTCCGGTTCTGCTGGATCGTCGACTTCCCGATGTACGAGAAGGACGAGGAGACGGGGAAGATCGACTTCTCCCACAACCCGTTCTCGATGCCGCAGGGCGGCATGGACGCCCTGGAGAACCAGGACCCGCTGGACATCCTGGCCTGGCAGTACGACATCGTCTGCAACGGCGTCGAGCTGTCCTCCGGCGCCATCCGGAACCACGAGCCGGAGATCATGCTGAAGGCCTTCGAGATCGCGGGCTACGACGCGGAGACCGTCGAGCGCGAGTTCGCAGGCATGCTGCGCGCCCTGCGCTTCGGCGCCCCGCCGCACGGTGGCATCGCCCCGGGCGTCGACCGCATCGTCATGCTGCTGGCCGACGAGCCCAACATCCGCGAGACCATCGCCTTCCCGCTCAACGGCAACGCCCAGGACCTGATGATGGGCGCCCCGACCGAGCTGGACGAGACCCGGCTGAGGGAACTGCACCTGACGGTGCGCAAGCCGCAGCCGAAGTAGTCCGCCGACGGCACGCACAGGGGCCCGGCACCGGATCACTCTCCGGCGCCGGGCCCCTTCGTCGTCCTCACCCCTGGTCCTGGCCTTCCTCCTGGTAGAGCGGCAGGTCCTGGGTCGAGACGGTCCAGTCGGCGATGGTGACGTCCTCGCCGTAGACGAAGTCCTTGCGGGTGGCATAGCGAGGGCCCTCGGGAGTGACGTGGATGTCGGTGAGGACGGCGGCAGCCGAAGCTGCGCCGGGAGGCCCTGGGGATGCGAGCCGATGAGGCCGGCCAGGCCGTGGGACACGGCGAGGACCTCGTCTGCGGCGCCCCGGCACCGTGCACGTCCGCGACTCCAAGTACCGGGGCGCGAGCCCACGCCTCGCCTTGGCGGCGGAGGCGTGGGCGGGGTTCGTGGCCGGGTCTAGCGCGCCACGAACTGGGTCAGGATGGCCTGGACCTCGTAGATGTCGACGCCCTTGGTGAAGGTCTTCTGGATGGGGGCCTGGGAGCCGGAGAGCCAGATCTTCAGTTCGGCGTCGAGGTCGAAGGTGCCTGCCGTCTCCACCGCGAAGTGCGTGATGCTGCGGTACGGGATCGAGTGGTACTCGGTCTTCTTGCCGGTGATGCCCTGCTTGTCGACCAGGATCAGCCGACGGTCGGTGAACAGGATGGTGTCGCGGATCAGCAGATAGGCCGCGTGGACCTGCTCGCCCTGGCCGAGCAGACGCGCGTACTCCTGCTGCGCCTGGCCCGGATCGATGCTGTGCGCGTTGCCGAACAGTGCCATGGATGTCCCCCCACGTGACGTGATTTCGTTCTTTGTTCGATCTTCGCAAACGCGGAGGGCCCGGGAGAAGCTTCCGCCTCTCCCGGGCCCCTGCTGTAGCGAGCGCGTTACGCGGTCGGCTTCTCTTCGAGACGCGGGAAGAGCACCGCGCCCTTGGTGACCGTCGCGCCGGAGGGCAGCCGTCCCCAGTCGGCCGCGTCCTGGACCCGCTGGTCGGCGAGGGCGCCCAGGGCGGGCTCGGCGCCGAGGGAGTCCCAGAGCTTCTGGGAGGTGTCCGGCATGATCGGGTTCAGGAGGACCGCCACCGCGCGCAGGGACTCCGCGGCCGTGTAGAGGATCGTCGCCAGGCGGGCCTTGCCCTCCGGGCTGTCGTCCTTCGCGACCTTCCAGGGCTCCTGCTCGGTGATGTAGCCGTTGACCTGCTTGACGAAGTCGAAGACCGCCAGGATGCCGCCCTGGAAGTCCAGCTCCTCGCCGATCTTCCGGTCGGCCTCCGGGACGGCCTTGGCCAGCCCGTCGTGGATCGCCTTCTCCGCGTCCCCGTCGGCCGTCGCGGCCGGCAGCTCGCCGCCGAAGTACTTGCCGACCATGGCCGCGACGCGGGAGGCGAGGTTGCCGTAGTCGTTGGCCAGCTCGCTGGTGTAGCGGGCGGAGGAGTCCTCCCAGGAGAAGCTGCCGTCCTGGCCGAACGCGATCGCGCGCAGGAAGTACCAGCGGTACGCGTCCACGCCGAAGTGCGAGGTCAGGTCCTGCGGCTTGATGCCGGTCAGGTTGGACTTCGACATCTTCTCGCCGCCGACCATCAGCCAGCCGTTCGCGGCGATCTTCCCGGGCAGGGGCAGGCCCTGCGCCATCAGCATGGCCGGCCAGATGATCGCGTGGAAGCGGAGGATGTCCTTGCCGACCAGGTGCACGTCGGCGGGGAACGTCGACTCGAACTTCTCCGGGTTCTCGTTGTAGCCGACCGCCGTCGCGTAGTTCAGCAGGGCGTCGACCCACACGTAGATGACGTGCTTGTCGTCCCAGGGGACCGGCACGCCCCAGTCGAAGGTCGAGCGGGAGATGGAGAGGTCCTGGAGGCCCTGGCGGACGAAATTCACGACCTCGTTGCGCGCGGACTCGGGCTGGATGAAGCCCGGGTTGGCCTCGTAGTGGGCGAGCAGCTTCTCGCTGTACTCGCTCAGCTTGAAGAAGTAGTTCTCCTCGCTGAGGATCTCCACCGGCTTCTTGTGGATCGGGCACAGCTTCTGCCCCGCGTACTCGCCCTCGCCGTCGAGCAGCTCGCCGGGGAGCTTGTACTCCTCGCAGCCCACGCAGTACGGGCCCTCGTAGCCGCCCTTGTAGATCTCGTCCTTGTCGTACAGGTCCTGCACGAACTCCTGGACGCGGTCGGTGTGCCGCTTCTGCGTGGTGCGGATGAAGTCGTCGTTCGCGATGTCGAGGTGCTCCCACAGGGGCTTCCACGACTCCGTGACGAGCTTGTCGGCCCAGGCCTGCGGGGTGACCCCGTTCGCCTCGGCCGTGCGCATGATCTTCTGACCGTGCTCGTCCGTGCCGGTGAGGTACCACACCTTCTCGCCGCGCTGGCGGTGCCAGCGGGTGAGCACGTCGCCTGCGACGGTCGTATAGGCGTGGCCCAGGTGAGGAGCGTCGTTGACGTAGTAGATGGGGGTCGAGACGTAGTACGCCTTCGCCCCCTGCTTCTCGGTTCCAGTGGCCGCCATGGTCGAAATCCTACTGGGCCCGTGGAGATCGACTCACACGCGTTTCGGGGGGTGGACGCAGGGGTTCCCCTTCGTCCACCCCCCGAGGGGCCGTGCGTGCGGCCGCTGTGACCGGCTACGGGCGCCAGGTGGCCAGTACGGCCTCGTACAGCTCCTTGTCGGTCAGTTCCTTCGGGGTCTCGCCGGCCAGGAAGTGGGAGGCGTTGCCCGTCTTGAGCTTGCGGAGGTAGTCGAAGGCCTTGTTCTCCGGGTCACCGAAGGCGACGAAGGAGAAGTGGACGTTCGGGTGGTTCGCCGCCGCGTCGGTGAGGGACTGGGTGGCGGGGGTCTTGGCGTCGGGGGCGCCGTCGGTCTGGAAGATCACCAGGGCGGGGGTGCCGGGGGCCGCTTCCTTGGCGTGGTGGGCGAGGACTGCCTCGACGGCGGCGTGGTAGCTGGTGCGGCCCATGCGGCCGAGCGCCGCGTGCAGCTCGTCGATCTTGTTCTCGTGGTCGGTGAGGGTGAGGTCGCCGGTGCCGTCCACTTCCGTGGAGAAGAACGTGACATGGACCGTGGCCTCGGGGTCCAGGTGCGCCGCGAGCGCGAGGGTCTGCTCGGCGAGGGCCTGGGCGGAGCCGTCCTTGTAGTACGGGCGCATGGAGGCGGAGCGGTCGAGGACGAGGTGGACCTTGGCGCGGGTGCCGGTGAGGTCGTACTTCTTGAGGGCGGTGCCGGCGGCCTTGTAGGCGGTGGTGAGGCCGGGGGCGCGGGAGCGGAGCCTTGCGGGGGTGGTGGCCGGCTTTGACGCCTCGGCTTCGCCTTCGGCGTCCGGGTTTCCACGGGGTGCCACCGGCGGGGGGGCGGGCTGTGACGCCTCGGCTTCGCCTTCGGCGTCCGTGTTCCCACCCGCACCACCCGTGCTGCCTTCGTTGTCGGGTGCGGGTGGCCCCTGTGGGGTGTCCTCGCCGTCGGCGGCTGCGGGTTCCGGGGTGGTGGTGGCGGCCGGGGCGGCCGCCTCGGCCTTCGGCTCCGCCTTGGCCTCCGGCTCTGCCTCGGCCTTCGGCGTCGGCTCTGCCTGGGTCTCCGGCTCTGCCTTGGCCTCCGGTTCCGCCTTGGCCTCCGGTTCCGCCTCGGCCTCCGGTTCCGCCTTGGCCTCCGGTTCCGCCTTGGGTTGCGGATCCGGGGGCGTGGCTGCTTCCGGGGTTGTTGGCTTGGGGACCGTGACGTTGGTGAAGGCGGCCTTGACGAGGTCGTGTTCGTCGGGGGTGGGTTCCGAGCGGGGCTCGGGGATCTGGGAGGCCTCCGGCTCGGCGGGGGCGGTCTCGGCCGGCTCCGCGGGTGCGGTGGGCTGGGACGGGAGCTTCGGCTCCGGTGCGGTGACCGGCGGTGCCGTCTCCTGCGTCGCACCCTCCTCCTGTGCGGTCCGTTCCTTGCGTGAGCGGCCGAACGCGTTCCGCAGGAGAGTGAGAATGCCCATGTGCGCAACCCTTCGAGTGAGTTGGTGCCGTCAATCCCTGGCCAGGACGGACACGTAAGGTTAGCGGTCCCGGCTTGTGATCTTGTGCAGGGTCTGGCATGCGGGCGCCGACGCGTCAAGGTCGGATCCGGACGCGGTCGCGATTCCCCGGCGGATTCCGCGGGTTCACCCTCCGTTCACCGCGACGCCCGGTCCCCGCACGTATGTGCACCTACGGTCGCGCTGACACCAGGGCATACAGGGATTCTCAAGGGGAGAACACAGTGCGCAAGCTCCTGCCGTTGATCGGGACGCCGTCCGGCTCGCATCCGGGCGGCCGGTCCGCGATGACCTGCCGTTTCCGGTGTGGTGACGCCTGCTTCCACGAGGTGCCGAACACCAGCTCCAACGAGTACGTCGGCGATGTCATCGCCGGTGCGCTCAGCCGCCGTTCCATGATGCGGGCCGCCGCCGTCGTGACCGTCGCCGCGGCCGGCGCCGGGGCGGTGGGCGTGGCGGGGGCGCCGTCGGCGCAGGCCGCGCCCGCGGCCGGAAAGGGACACGGGAAGCCGTCCCGGACGCAGGGTGCGCGAGGGCTGCGGTTCACGCCCGTCGCGCCCAACACGGACGACGCCGTGACCGTCCCGGAGGGGTACCGCCAGGACGTCGTCATCCGTTGGGGTGAACCCATCCTGCGCGGGGCGCCCGCCTTCGACGCCGAGAAGCAGACCGCCAAGGCGCAGGCCGGGCAGTTCGGTTACAACAACGACTTCCTCGCGCTGCTGCCGCTGCGCGGCGAGCACGACCGCCAGCTCCTCGTCGCGAACCACGAGTACACCGACGAGGTGCTCATGTTCCGCGGCTACGACCCCGAGAACCCGACCCGCGAGCAGGTCGAGATCGCCTGGGCCGCGCACGGGCTGTCCGTCGTCGCCGTGGAGGAGGAAAGGAGGAGCGGGCGGCTCACGGCCGTGTCGCGGCATCGGCTCAACCGGCGGGTCACCGCCACCAGCGAGTTCCGGCTGACCGGCCCGGCCGCCGGGTCCGACCTGGTGAAGACCTCCGCCGACCGCAGCGGCCGCAAGGTGCTCGGCACCCTCAACAACTGCTCCGGCGGCACCACCCCGTGGGGCACGACGCTGCACGGCGAGGAGAACTTCAACCAGTACTTCGCCAACGCCTCCAGCGCCACCGACAAGCGGTACGGGATCGGGACCGGCGCCACCGAGCGCAAGTGGGAGCGGTTCGACAAGCGGTTCGACGTCGCCCAGGAGCCGAACGAGGTGCACCGGTTCGGGTACGTCGTCGAGCTGGACCCGTACGACCCGGAGTCGACGCCGCGCAAGCACACGCTGCTCGGCCGGTTCAAGCACGAGGCCGCGACCGTGCGGCTGACGCACGACGGGCGGCCGGTCGTCTACACCGGCGACGACGAGCGGTTCGACTACTTCTACAAGTTCGTCGGCAGCAAGCGGATGCGGCACGGCACCTCCCGCTGGGCGCGCGAGCACAACCTCTCGCTGCTCGACGAGGGGACGCTGTACGTCGCCAAGCTCGACGGCGACTCTCCGGCCATCGAGATCGACGGGTCGGGGACGCTGCCGCGCGACGGCGAGTTCGACGGGGGCGGCCGGTGGATTCCGCTGGTCACCGCCACGGAGCGCGGTGCCGTCTCGCACGTCGACGGGATGAGCGCCGAGGAGGTGTGCGTCTTCACGCGGCTCGCCGGGGACAAGGTCGGCGCGACCAAGATGGACCGGCCCGAGGACATCGAGCCGTCGCCCACCACCGGCAAGGTGTACGTCGCCCTGACCAACAACACCAACCGCGGCAAGAGCGGCTACGCGGGTCCCGACGAGGCCAACCCGCGCAACTCCAACAAGCACGGCCACGTGCTGGAGCTGACCGAGCGCTGGAACCGCGCCGACGCCACCACCTTCGGGTGGTCGCTGTTCCTGGTCGCCGGTGACCCGGAGGACCCGGCGACCTACTTCGCGGGCTTCCCCAAGGACCGGGTCAGCCCGATCTCCTGCCCGGACAACGTCGCCTTCGACGACCACGGCAACCTGTGGATCTCCACCGACGGCAACGCGCTGGGCTCGCACGACGGCCTCTTCGGCGTGGCGACCAAGGGTGACCGGCGCGGTGAGCTGAAGCAGTTCCTGACCGTGCCGACCGGCGCGGAGACCTGCGGTCCGCTCGTCCAGGACCGGCGGGTGCTGGTCGCCGTGCAGCACCCGGGCGAGGTCGACGGCGCCTCCGTGGAGCAGCCGGCCAGCACCTGGCCCGACGGGCCCGGGAAGATCGTGCGCCCGGCGGTCGTGGCGGTGTGGCGCGCGGACGGCCGCGACATCGGCGTCTGAGCCCGCCCCGCGAGGCTCAGAAGCAGGCAGGAGCGGGAGCGGGGTCAGCCTTCCGCCGCGTGCAGGGTCAGGTCGACGACCAGCGCGCGGTGGTCGGTGCCGGCCAGGTCCAGGAAACGGGCGTCGCGTGCGGCGAAGTCCTCGGACACCAGCACGTGGTCGATCTGCACGCCGAACACGGGGAGGGTCCTCGCGGGCCAGCTGGGCGTGCGGTCCTCGCCCGCGAGCCGGGCGGCGTCGCGCAGTCCCGTGTCGAGGATGCGGCGGAAGGCGGCGTGGTCCTGGGAGGCGTTGAAGTCGCCGGCCAGGACCACGGGCGCCCCACCGCCGTCGCCGGTGGCGGCGGTCGCGGCCGCGTCGCGCAGGGCGTCCAGTTCCTCGCGCCACCGGCCCACCCGGTCCGCCAGCGGCGGCATCGGGTGGGCGAGCTGGAGCCGTACGGGGTGGCCGCGTACGTCGGCGACGGCGCCCGGCATGCCCAGGGTGCCGGGGACGGCGGGGGCGGCCTTCAGCGGGAGGGCGCTCAGGATCACGGAGCCCTTGGCGCCGTCGCCCTCGACGGCCCGCCGGTGCGGGTAGCCGGCGGCCAGGTCGCGCCGCAGCGCCGCGTCGCACGTGGACTCGCACTCCTGTACGAACACGAGGTCGGGCTTCTCCCGGCGCACGGCGGCGATCAGCGCGTCGGTGCCCTGCCCGAACTCCACGTTGGAGGTCAGCACCCGCACCTCGGCGACCGGCGGCCCGGTGGGCTCCCCGCTCTTGCCGTACGGCTCGATGAACCACGCCAGCAGTCCGAGCAGCGCGACGCCCCACACCGCGCCGGTCCACCACCGGGCGAGCAGCGTGAGCAGGAGCCCGGCGCCGGTCGGCACCAGCAGCCAGGGCAGGAAGGCGAGGAGCTGCGGCACGGGGGTGACGCCGTCGGTGTCGGCGACCCGGCAGCCGACGACCGCGCTCACCGAGGCGAACAGCAGCCCGGCGCACCAGGCCCCGAGGCGCCGTCCGGTGCGGCGGGGCGGCCACCCGTCGTCGGGGTCCGTCCACGCGCCGTTCGCCGTGTCGGTCTCCGTCTCCACGTCCGGCCCTCCGCTCGCGGGTGCGATGCCGCATCCTCCCTCAAGGACCGGGCCGGGGAGCCGGAAGTTGCCCCGCCCCGCCCCGCCCCGCCCCGGCCGGCATCGGCATCGGTACTGGTCCCGGCGCTACGTCTGCGCGTGGAACTCCCGTACGACCTCGATGCGGCCCACGATGTGCCGGTTGAACTCCGCCAGGTCCTCCGCCGGGACCCACAGCTCCAGGATGGTCTCGCCGCCGGCCTGCCGTACCGGGTAGCGCGCGAGGAAGGCGGTGCCGACCTCGAAGCGGGTGACGTAGCCCGAGCCGGAGGCCGGGACGTTCCAGTCGCGGGCGATGCGGACGGCGTAGTCCTCGTTGAGGACCGGGTAGAAGATCGGCTGCTCGGGCAGGCGCGGCGGCCAGGCCGTCCAGCCGGAGGCCTCGACGAGCGCCAGCTCCTCGGGGCCGGTCGGCCGCCACAGGGTCGTCGTGCTGGTCTCGGTCCGGTGCGCGGTCATGGTCGGCGACGTTAGCCGCCGGGGCGCGGGCCCCGCCAAGCGGTTTCAGAGGCGGGTGCGGCTCGGCCGGGGCGGGGCGGGCTCGGCCGGGGGCTCCGTGAGGGGCGTCCGGCGTGCCGGACGCCCGTACCGGCCGGTGAGCCAGGAGGCCAGGGCGACGGCGAGGCCGAGGGCGACGAGGAGCCAGGAGGCGGTGCGCAGCGTTGCGGTGAGGGCGTCGTAGACGGCGCCGACGGCGCCCGCGGCCGGGCCGTCCACCGGGCCGGGGAGTTCGGCGACGGTGAGCCGGCGGCCGACCGGCACGGCGAGGGCGAGCAGGGCTCCGCCGAGGGCGGTGCCGATGCCCGCCGCCGTGACGGCCCGGCGGCGGCAGGCGGCGACGGCGATGCCGGTGACCGCGAAGGCGACGGCCGCGAGCGGCAGCCAGAAGGCGGCGACGTCGAGCACGTGGTAGCCCTTCCTGAGCCGGTCCGCCTCGTGGGCCGGGAGCACGGTGACCGCGGTGTGCCGGACGGGGATGCGCCGGGCGAAGGGCACGTGGTCCTCGGCGAGCCGGTCCCGCACGCGCTCGGTGACGGGGGCCAGGTCGACGGTGACCGCCCCTCCGGCGGCACCGTCGTCGCGCAGGGCGCGCAGTACGGCGGCGTGGACGGTGCGGTTGGCCGCGTCCCAGCCCTCGTGGAAGGCCTCGGTGCGGGTGAACGACCGGGCCGCGTCGCGCACGAAGAGCCGCACGGCGCCGTTCACGGGGCCGGCCGTGGCCTCGTCGACGAACCCCGTGAACCCGGCGCCCAGCGTGTCGGCGGCCGCGTCCCGTACGGCCGGGTCGTCGGCGAGCGGGGCCACGGCCGCCACGTACCGGCCCGTGTCGGCGGGCCCGTGCATCGCCCAGCCCGCCAGCGTGGCGCACGGTGCGAGCAGGCTGGCGAGGGCGATGAGGACGGCCGACAGGGCGCTCCGGGAGCGGGGGGACACCCTCCCAGGCAAACCCCCGCGCTCCCGCCGGGCGACCGGCGTGACTGCATATGGCCCCCCGCCGCGCGCCGGTCAGGTGTTCCGGGTGGTCCCGGTACGGGCGGGGGCGAGGGCGCGGGTGTGGGCCGTCCGGGCCTCCTCGGCGTCCTGGTGCGTGGCGTAGTGGTAGTACAGCCCGGCCGTCACCGCCGCCGCGAGCAGCAGGGACACGAGGACGCAGGTGAACATGGCCACGCCGCTGCCCGAGTACAGGAAGCCCAGCGCGCTGCCCGCGAACGCCCCCCACAGCACCGCGTGGCCCTCGCGCGGCAGCCGGTCGGCCACCGCGCGGACCACGTACCAGAGGATGGCGAACGCGAGCACGGTCATGAAGCCGAACAGCAGGTTCCAGCCGGTGATGGGGCCGCCGTGGCGGCGGATGGACGCGGCCCAGTAGCCGTAGACCAGGCCGATCGCCAGGGGCATCGCCCACTTCGCCAGCAGGTGGGTCCGCTCGCCGAAGACGTCGGGCGGCGTGTGCCCGGACGCGCCCGTGCCGGTGCGGGCGCCGGTGGACGTTCCGCGTGTGGGTACCGCGTGAGCCATGGGAGCACTCCTCTCGCCTCGCCCCGTTTCCCCCCGTCTACCAGGGCACACCTGGGCCCGCCGACTGGCAAGTCAGGGCGCGGGGCGGTCGGGATGCGGGCCGCTCGGACGCGTGTTTCGCTGGGGCCCGTGAGGGGTCGTGTCCGCAGGCCGGTGCGCGCCCGGTGGCGGCCGCTCGGCCGGCTCGTGCACGCCGCCGGACGGGGCGACGTGATGTCCCGGCACGAACTGCTCAGTGTGCGGGGGCACAGCGTCGCCTGGCTGGTCCCGCTGGTGATGCTCGCGAGCATCGCCGTCGTCGACGTCAGCACCGGCGCGTTCGAGATCATCTCCTGGACCGTGCTCGTGCCCGGAGTCTCCGCCGCGATCTGCGGGGTGCGGACCACGGCCTTCTACACGGTCGTCGCCATCGCGCTCTACATCTTCGCCGACACCATCGCGCGGCACCGGGACGAGACCGGGCTGCCCGGCCTGGTCCTCGTCGCCCTCGGCGGCGGGATCGCCGTGGTGGCGGCCGGTGTCCGGGTCGGCGGGGAGCGGCGCATGCTGCACATGCGGGACATCGCCGACACCACCCGCCGCACCGTGCTGCGTCCGCTGCCGGTGGGCTTCGGCGGTATCGACCACGCCGCCGTGTACCTCTCCGCGGACAGCGAGGCCCGCGTCGGCGGCGACTTCTACGACATCCAGCCGGGACCGTACGGCACCCGCGTCCTCGTCGGCGACGTGCAGGGCAAGGGCCTCGGCGCGGTGGAGACGGCCGCCGCGCTGCTCGGCACCTTCCGCGAGGCCGCCTACCACGAACCGGACCTCGCGACGGTCGCCGAGCGCCTGGAGGTGCGCATGGTGCGCCACCGCGCGCACACCGCCGCCCTCGGCCGGTCCGACGGCGACCGGTTCGCCACCGCCGTGCTGATCGGTTTCTCCCCCGGCCTGCCGGACGCCGTCGACGCCGTCGTCTTCGGCCACGAGCCGCCGCTGGCGGTCGGCCCCCGCGGGGTGCGCGTACTGCCGGTCGTGGGCGGGCTGCCGCTGGGCATGGCCGATCTGGCGCCCGACGGCCGGTCCGGGGCGACGCCGCCGGTGCACCGGCTGAGCCTGGCCGAGGACGAGACGCTGCTGCTGGTCACCGACGGGGTGACCGAGGCCCGGGACCCCGGCGGGGTCTTCTACCGGCCGGCCGACGACATCGCCCGCGCCGTCGCCGCCGACGCGCGCAGCGCCGGGCCGGCGCGGCTGGTGTCCCTCGTCCGGGACGGCACGCTGCGGCACTGCCGGGGGCGGGTGGCCGACGACACCACGGTCTTCGCGGTACGGCGGACACCGGGCGACCGGGAGCCGGCCGCCGACGGCTGAGTGCCCCGCTGCGCGGCCGCAGCGGTTACGGTGCTGCGGTACGTGATCGACATGGGGGAGGGGACATGCCCGGAACCGTGCTGCTGCTCGCGGCGGCGCCCGTGGGCCGTGGGTGCCTGGTGGACGCCGCCTCCGTGCTCCCCGTGCTCGCGGCCGTGCCGCCCGCCGTGCTCGCCGGCACCGACACGGCGAACGTCGTCGAACTCGCCGACCCGCTGGAGCCGCAGGCGGTCCTCACCCGGCTGCGGGCCGCGGCGGCGGCTCCCGGACCGCTCACGGTCTACGTCGCCGGGCAGCTCCAGCTGGACCGGCGCCAGCGCCTGCCGCACCTGGCGCTGGCCCGCACGACGCCGTCGACCGTCCGCTACACCGCGCTGCCCTGGCACTGGATCCGCGAGGAGCTGCGGCTGCGGCCGAGCGGCGCGACGACGCTGCTGCTCGATCTGCACGCGGACCAGGAGACCTGGGAGTGGCTGCGGACCCGGCCGCTCGACTCCGGGCGCAACAACGCCGTCTACGGCCGGGTCGCGCCGCCGCCCGCGCGGCGGACGGTGGCCGTCCCGTCGTACATGCGGGGCGTCGCGACGATCCTGCGCAGCGGGCACCGGCCGCCGCCGGACGAGCTGCACCAGCAGGCGCTGGCCCGGGCCGCGGCCGACGGGGCGGGCGGCGGCGCGGTGGCGGGCCGGGACCTGGTGCTGACGGCGCCGGGGCCGGTGGCGGGCGATCCGCACGCCGTCATCGCCGCGGCCGTGCGGTCCGGGCGGCACGGGGACGCCGACGCGCTCGCCGCCCGGCACGAGCGGGCCGCGGCCCACGCGTACGGGCCCGCCTCCGAGGACGCGCTGCACTGGACCGAGGTCCGGGCCGACCTGGCGATGTTCGCGGGCGACCCGGTGCGCAGCTGCCGGACCTGGCTGACGGTGGCCGAGGCCCGGCTGGGCGCCGGACAGCCCCCGCAGGCACCCGCGGTGGAGGCGGCCGTCGACCGGGCCCACCACCAGTGGGGGCTGGTCCGCGACGCCGGACGGGCCCGCGAACTGGGCGCGGCCCTCGCCGCGCTGCGCGGCCGCGTACCGGGCCGCCGCGAGGGCGCCCTGGACCACGTCCAGCGCGAACTGAGCCGGCTCCAGACCCAGGGCTGAGGCCAGCCCTCCCGGTGGGTGGTGCGGGTGGTGCGGGCGGTGCGGGCGGTGCACATGGTTCAGCGCGTGGTGCGGGTGTCGGGTGGCCGGGGGACGCCTAGCCGTCCGACGAGGCCAGCTCCTCCGCGGGCGGGGCGATCTCGTGGCCCGGGGCCGGGGCGTGGGCCGAGTCCGTGGGGCCCGCGTTCGCGGCCAGCAGCAGGCAGGCCACGGCGGCCAGGGCGGCGGCGACGGCTCTGGCGTAACGTTCGGCTGCGCGGGTGCGTACGGGCACGGTGTCCTCTGCGGGATCAGGGATTGTGTCAAGCGCGGTTAAGCACGCTTAATACCCGGTTTAACCTAGAGCCGTCCGAGCCGAACGGCAAGAGCCTCATGGGGAGTTGGCAGTGGGGGACCGTGACGACCGAAACGCCATCGGGCGCCGGGTGCAGCGGCTGCGGGCCGAGCGCGGGATGACCCAGCGCCAGCTCGCGGAGCCGGCGTACACACCCGCGTACATCTCCACCCTGGAGGCCGGCCGGGTCCGCCCCTCCGACGAGGCGCTGCGGCACCTCGCCGACCGGCTCGGCGTCGGCTACGAGGAGCTGGCCACCGGACGCCCCGCCCACCTCGCCACCGACCTGCGGCTGAGGCTCACCGAGGCGCAGCGCACGCTCGCCACCGAGGGCGCCGAACAGGCGGCCGACCAGTACGCCGGGCTGCTCGCCGAGGCCGAGGCGTACGAGCTGCCCGAGGAGCGGGCCGCGGCGCTGCTCGGACTCGGGGAGTGCGCCGTGGAGACCGGCGAACTGGCGGCCGGGCGGCAGTACTTCGAGCGGGCCGAGCAGTGCCTCGTGGAGGCCGGCGCCCCGCTGCCCGCCCGGGTGCCCGCGCTGCGCGGGCGGGCGCTGGCCCACTACCTGGCCGGTGAACTGCGGTACGCCGTCTACCTGCTGGAGACCACCCTCGACGAGCTGAACCGCGGCGGCCTGCACGACCCCGACGCGCTGCTGCTGCTCTACGCCAGCGCGATCGGCCCGTACATGGACATGGGCGCCCACGCGCGCGCGGCCCAGGCCGCCGAACTCGCCCTCTCCCTCGCCCCCAGCGCCGGTGACCCCGCTCTGGTGGCCCGGATGCACCGCTCGGTGGCCCGCACGCTGCTCGCCGAGGGCCGCCTCGCCGACGCCGACGCCTCGCTGGCCAAGGCGGCCGAGCTGTACCGCACGCTGCAACTCCGCACCGAGCTGGCCAACTGCCACTGGATGCGCGGTTACGTCTGCGCCCAGAACGGCGAACTCCCGCGCGCCGAGACGGAGATGCGCGAGGCCCTCGGCATGCTCTCGGCCACCCGTGCCGCCCTCTACAGCAGCCAGGTCGCGGTCGAGCTGGCCGACGTACTGCACCGGCGCGGCAAGTCGGAGGAGGCCGCCGAGCTGCTGCACGGCGTCCTGGACGACCTCTCCTCCGAGCGCGGCGCCGTGCACTCCGCGGGCGCGCACCGGCTGCTCGGCATCATCGCCGAGGACGCCCGGGACACCGAGGCCGCCGAGGAGCACTACGTCCGTGCGCTGAGCCTGCTGGAGCGGGCCGGTGCGGCCGGTGACCTGGCCGACCTGTGCCGGCTCCTGGGCGACCTGCTGCGCCGCACCGGCCGCGTCGAGGCGGCCCTGGACGCGTACCGCACCGGCCTCGGGCACCGCACCGCGCCCGGCACGACCACCCTGGGACCGGCGCCCGCCCAGCCGCCGCTCTAAAGCCTGCCCGGCGGATCACGCCGCAGACGCGGAGTCCGGCGCTAGACCTGGGCCCGGCCCTGGCGGCGGGCCTCCGTCAGGCGGTCGGTGCCGACCTCGACGGCCGTCCGGGTGGCTTCGTCGGCCGGTGTGCCGAGGGTGCCGTTGGTGAGGCTGATCGCGTCGTCGCCGACGCGGACGGCGACCAGGTCCAGGGTGAGGACGCTGCCTCCGCCGTCCGCCCGGGTGTCCGCCCGGGTGTCCGCTCCGGTGTCCGCCCCGTTGTCCGGCGCCGTGCCGCCCACCGTCACCCGCAGGCCCCCGCGGGCGTCCCCCGCCTCCGGCAGGGGCAGGCCGGTGACCCGGACGTCCCGGGTGGTGCCGTCGGCGTCCCGCGCCTCGAAGCGCCCGCACGTGTCCGGCAGCGTCCCGAGCCACGCCAGCGTCCGGTCCAGGTCGGCGGCGCGGTAGGAGGTGACCCGGTAGTGCAGCTGGGCCCCGCCGTCCACGTCGTCCAGGGCGGCCGTGGCCCGGGGCGCGGTGGCGGCGCCGGTGCCGAAGAGGTCCTCGGTGTAGAGGACGTCCAGCAGCCGCCGGCAGTCGGGCCGCTCGGCAGTGGCCTTGAGCAGCTCGTCCCGCCAGGTCGCGGCCCCCTGCGTCGGCTCCCACGCCTCCCCCAGGTCGCCCGCCCCGACCAGGGCCGCCCGCGCCTGCCCCCGGGTGAGCACCGGCGGCAGCTCGGCCGACGGAAGCGCGGCCGGTGACTGCGGGGTCGTCGGCACCGGGCCGGCCGGCCCCTCCGTCCCCCGCCCTCCGACGGCGCAGGCGGCCGCCCCCAGCGCCAGCACCGCCGCGAGTGCGGCACCGGGCAGCGCACGGACGGCGGAGGCGTGTGACGGTCGGGCGGCGGGGGCGTGCTGCATCGGTGCCTCCTGGAGGGCCGGTGCGACCGGCGCCGTGCCGGATCGGTCACCCCTCCACGGCACCACCGTCCCCGCCCCGCCACCAGCGTGTGCGGCCGTCCGGGTGAGAGCGCCGGGCGGCCGCGCGGGCCGGTTACAGCCCCAGCCACACCGTCGTGTCCGGGCCCAGCCGGCCGTCCTCCAGGGGCGCGCTGCTGAGCAGCACCTCGCCGGCCGGCAGGTCGACCGCGGTGCCGGAGAGGTTGGCGACGCAGCGCCAGCCGTCCGAGCGGTCGAACCGCAGCACCCCCGCCGGTACGTCGTCCGACCAGGTCAGCGACTCGCCGTCGAGCAGCTTGCGGCGCAGGCGCAGGGCCGTGCGGTACAGCTCCAGCGTCGAGCCGTCCACGCCGTCCTGGGCCTGGACGGCGTACGCCGCGAAGCCCGGCGGCTGCGGCAGCCACGCCCCGCCCGCGCCGAAGCCGTACGAGGGCCCCTTCGTCGTCCAGGGCAGCGGCACCCGGCAGCCGTCGCGGCCCTTGCGGACGTGGCCGGTCTGCTCCCAGATCGGGTCCTGGAGGACCTCGGTGGGCAGGTCGGCCACCTCGGGCAGACCCAGCTCCTCGCCCTGGTAGAGGTAGGCCGAGCCGGGCAGCGCCAGCATCAGCAGCGTCGCCGCGCGGGCCCGGCGCAGCCCGGCCGCCGGGTCGACGGCGGGTGCGCGGCCGCCGGACAGCAGCCATGCGTCGGTGTCCGTGTCCGGCGGCAGGACCAGGCGGGTGGCGTGCCGGACGACGTCGTGGTTGGACAGCACCCAGGTCGCCGAGGCGCCGGCGGCCCGCGCGTCGGCCAGCGAGCCGGTGATGACCTCGCGCAGCTCGGCCGCGTCCCAGCCGGTCTGGAGGTACTCGAAGTTGAAGGCCTGGCCGAGTTCGTCCGGGCGGGCGTACAGCACGCGCCGGGGGCCCGGGACCCAGGCCTCGGCGACGGCCGTGCGGGGCGGGGTGTAGGCGTCGAGGATCTTGCGCCAGTCGCGGTAGACCTCGTGGACGTCGTCGCGGTCGTAGAACGGGTGGGTGCCCGGCGCGAACCGGTCGAGGGCCGCCTCGCCGCTCAGCTCGGGGGCGCCGAGGTCGCGCAGCGGCTCGGTCAGGTCCTTGACCAGCGCGTGCGCGACGTCGACGCGGAAGCCGTCGACGCCCCGGTCGCACCAGAACCTCAGCGTGGTGCGGAAGTCGGCGCGGACCTGTTCGTTCTCCCAGTTCAGGTCGGGCTGTTGGGGCGCGAACAGGTGCAGGTACCACTGTCCGTCGGGCACCCGCTGCCAGGCGCTGCCGCCGAAGACGGACTGCCAGTCGGTGGGCGGGAGTTCGCCGTGCGCGCCGCGGCCGTCGCGGAAGACGTACCGGTCCCGGGCGGCGGAACCGGGGCCGGCGGCCAGCGCCTCCCGGAACCAGGCGTGGCGGTGCGAGGTGTGGTTGGGCACCAGGTCGACGATCACCTTCAGGCCCAGCCGGTGGGCCTCGGCGGCCATCGCGTCGAAGTCGTCCAGTGTGCCCAGGCGCGGGTCGACGTCGCGGTAGTCGTCGACGTCGTAGCCGCCGTCGGCGAGTTCGGAGGGGTAGAAGGGGCTCAGCCACAGGGCGTCGACGCCGAGGGCGGCCAGGTGGGTCAGCCGCTGGGTGACGCCGCGCAGGTCGCCGAGCCCGTCGCCGTCGGCGTCGGCGAAGCTGCGGGGGTAGACCTGGTAGATGACGGCCTGCCGCCACCAGTTGGGGTCCTTGGACGACAGGTCGGGAGTGCTGGCGGTGCTGCGTACGGTCACGCGGCCTCCTTCGCGGTACGTGCGGGCGACACGAACTGATCTGGTACGTCTGTCCAGATCACCCGAAAAGGGAACCCGTGCGCCCGCGACGCGCCGGGGGCTACGCCTCCGTGCGCTCGACCGTGCCGAGGTACAGGTCTACGTACCGGGTCACGTCCACGTCGAGGGCCACGTCGACCAGGGCCTGTTCGCGCATGCCGTCGTGCAGTTCGGACTCGCCGACGCGCAGCCGGCGGTCGACGAGGGTCTGGCCGCGGGACGGGCCGGGGGCCAGGGACACCTCGACGGGCAGCCGGTGTGTGGTCAGGCCCGCCGGGTCGATCACCGCGCAGACCGCGCCCGCGTCGCCGAGCCCGCCGCCGGGGTCCGTCGCGTCGGTGGCGGGGCCGCGGTGGGCGAGCAGCTCCCCGGCGAGCCGGGTGCCGGGCTCGGCGCTCGCGCGCAGCCGCCGGACGTCCGGGCCGGGCACGATCACCCGCTCGAACACGTCGAGGCCGTACATCGTGATCGGCACCCCGGCGGTGAGCAGGATCGCGGCGGCCTCGGGGTCGTGCCACACGTTGAACTCGGCGACCGGTGTCGCGTTCCCGGTGGCCACCGCGCCGCCCATGAACACGATCCGCTCGATGTTGCCGGTGACCTCCGGGTGGGTGCGCAGCAGCAGGGCGATGTTGGTCAGCGGCGCGGTGGGGATCAGGGTGACCGGGCGGGGGGAGGCGAGGATCTCCCGGCGCAGCAGCGCCACCGCGTCCACGTCGGCGGGGGCGCGGGTGGGCGCGGGCAGCCCGAGGTCGCCCATGCCGTCGGCCCCGTGCACGTGCCGCGCGGTGCGCACGCCCTCGATCAGCGGCCGCTCGGCACCCCGGGCGACGGGGACGTCCGGGGCGCCGGCCCGCTCCAGCACGGTCAGCGTGTTCCGGACGACGCCCGCCACGTCCGTGTTCCCGGCCACGCAGGTGACCGCCCGCAGGTCGATGCGCGGATGCCGGACCGCCAGCAGCAGGGCCAGGGCGTCGTCGATGCCGGTGTCGCAGTCGATGATCACCGGAATGGGCTGCTGCTGCTCGGAGACGGTGCGCACGGCCGGGGGCTCCTTGTTGCTTCGCGGGGACGCCGATGCCGGTGACCCTACGCGGACCCGCCCGGATCCCCCGGCTCGGGAGGCTCGGCACCGTGCCGGTGCGCTTCGCCGTGCCCCGGGCGGGGCTTCCCGCCCGGGGCGGCGGAGGACGGGCACTGCGTGCGGGTGGTGCGGGTAGCGCGGTCGCCGTACGGGCGTGCGGGTTCGGCCGGCTCGGGACCGCGGGCCCGGTCCGGGCCGACGGCCGCCGCCGTGCCGGTTCGACGCCCCGCCTCCGCAGCCGGCCCGACGGGACACCGGACGCCCCGCCCGCCCGGTGCCCGCACGCCCCGCCTCCGCAGCCGGCCCGACGGGTCACCGGACGCCCCGCCCGCCCGGTGCCGCACCCCCCGGGTCCGGGGCCCGGCGCCTCGGGTCCGGCGCCGGGCGCGTGGGCGGCTCAGTCGGACGGCCACAGCTTCGGGGCGCGGGACTCGACCCGGTCGGTGACGCGGTGCAGCAGTTCGGTGCCGGGGAGCCGGCCCGGGCGGCGGCCGTCGCGCAGGCGTACGTCGACCAGGTCGCCGCTCTCCGCCTCCCGCGCGCCGATCACCGCCAGGTACGGCACCTTCCGCGCCGCCCGGACCCGGGCGCCGAGGCTGCCGCGTTCCGGGTCGGCGACCTCGGCGCGCAGGCCCCGGCCGACGGCCTGCCGTACGAGGGCGTGCGCCGCCTCCCGCTGTGCCGCGGCCACCGGCAGCACCACCAGCTGCACCGGGGCCAGCCACGCCGGGAAGGCGCCGCCGTGCGCCTCGATCAGGTGGGCGACCGCTCGTTCCACGCTGCCGATGACGCTGCGGTGCACCATGACCGGGCGGTGCCCGGTGCCGTCGGGGCCGATGTAGCGCAGGCCGAAGCGTTCGGGCTGGTGAAAGTCGATCTGGACGGTCGACAGGGTCGACTCGCGGCCGGCCGCGTCCTCGATCTGCACGTCGATCTTCGGGCCGTAGAAGGCCGCCTCGCCCTCCACCGCCTCGTACGGCAGTCCGTCCAGGGCCTCCCTGAGCAGCGCGGTGGCCCGCCGCCACAGCTCCGGGTCCGCGACGTACTTGCCGCCGGGGCCCGGCAGCGACAGGCGGTAGCGGGAGGCCCGGATGCCCAGGTCGGCGTGGGCACGGCGGATGAGCCCGAGGGCGGCGCGGGCCTCGTCGGCAGCCTGGTCCGGGGCGCAGAAGACATGCGCGTCGTTGAGGTGGATGGCCCGCACGCGGGTCAGTCCGCCGAGGACGCCGGAGGGCTCGGAGCGGTACATCGCGCCCAGCTCGGCGATGCGCAGCGGCAGTTCGCGGTAGCTGCGGGAACGGGAGCGGTAGACGAGGGCGTGGTGCGGGCACAGGCTCGGCCGCAGCACGACCTCCTCGGCGCCCAGTTCCATCGGCGGGAACATGTCGTCGCGGTAGTGCTCCCAGTGCCCCGAGATCTCGTACAGCTCGCGTTTGCCGAGGACGGGGGAGTAGACGTGCCGGTAGCCGGCCCGGCGCTCCGCCTCGCGGACGTACTCCTCCAGGGTGTGGCGGACGACCGCGCCGTCGGGCAGCCAGTACGGCAGGCCCGCGCCCATGAGCGGATCGGTGTCGAACAGCTCCAGTTCGCGGCCGAGTCGCCGGTGATCGTGCCGGTGGTCGTGGTCCTGGTTCTGGCCCTCGACCTGGTTCTGGTCCTGGTCATGGTCCTGGTCGTGCATGGTGGTCTCCCTCGGAACGGTCCACGGGACGAGCACCACGTGACGAAGCCCCGGGGCGCTTGCCCCGGGGCTTCGGACTTCTGGTCAGCAGTCAGCGCGCCGGGACGGTTCCCGGCGTCGTCATCAAGGACGAGCAGGCGCGCTTCATGGGGGCGACGGTACGCGGGGCCGGGACGCGGACGCGAGCGGGTTTTCCTCCGGCCGGCGCCCTCAGCGGACGATCACCAGCTCGTGCGAGGTGGTGTTGAGCCGTCGCGCCCCGTCCTCCGTGCAGGTCACGACGTCCTCGATACGGACGCCGAAGCGGTCCGGGAGATGGATGCCGGGCTCGATGGAGAAGCACATGCCCGGTTCGAGGGGCTGCTCCTCGCCCTTCCCCAGATACGGCGGCTCGTGGGTGGTGACGCCGACGCCGTGCCCGGTGCGGTGCGCGACGTGCCCGGCGTGACCGGCCTCCTCGAGCACCGCGCGGGCCGCCCGGTCGACGTCCTGGCAGGACACCCCGGGCCGGACCGCCTCGAAGGCCGCCCGCTGCGCGGTCCGGACGGTCTCGTGGACCCGGCGCTCCTCGTCCGTCGGCGCCCCGACGTGGACCGTGCGGGCGATGTCGAAGCCGTAGCCGTCCCGCAGGCCGCCGAAGTCCAGGACGACCATGTCGCCGTCCCCGATGACCCGGTCCCCGGGCCGGTGGTGCGGGTCGGCGGCGTGGGGTCCGGCGCCGACCACCGTGAAGTCGATCCGGCTGCCGCCGTGCCCGCGCAGCAGTCCGGCCAGGTCGGCGGCCAGCTCCCGCTCGCTGCGCCCGCCGAACCGCAGCCCCAGGACCTCCTCGTACGCGGCGTCCGCCGCCGCTGCCGCGGCCGTCAGCCGGGCCACCTCGTCCGCGTCCTTCACCGCGCGCCGCATGGGCAGTACGACGGACAGCGGCTGGTAGGTGGCCAGCGGCAGGGACGCCTGGAGGCAGAGCAGGTGCAGCGCCCAGGTCGCGTCGGAGACGGCGTACCGGCCGTGCGGACGCAGCAGGCCGGCCGCGGCGGCGTAGGCGTCCTGTCCCTCCCACCAGTCGGACACCCGTATCGCGCCCGCGCCGGGGGCCGCCTCGGCGGTCGGGCGGTCGATCGCGGGCACCAGCAGCCGGGGCTGGGAGGTGGCGGTGAGGACGAGGAGGGTGAGTCGTTCGGTGGTGGCGGTGGGCCGGTAGCCGCACAGCCACACCAGGTCGGGGCCGGGAGTGACCAGCACACCGGCGAGCCCGAGGGCGGCGGCCTCGTACGCGGTGCGGTCCATGCGGGCCGCGTAGACCTCGTCCGTGAAGGCGGCGGGGGTAGCGTCACCCCCGCCGTCGTCGCCCGGTTCACTCATGGCCGACGGCGGCGCACCGCGCGTGCGGGCCTTCCGGTACCGGCCATGTCGTCGCCTCCAGGGACCCGGTGGGGCAGCTCCCGCGCGAGCACGCGGATCTCCTCCAGTGAAGCCCGCGGTGCGCCGCCGCGTCCCGTGGCGCACCGCCGGACGGGTGACTCAGACGTGGCCGGGTCCACCGCTGCCGAAGGCTCCGCTGGACCCCGGCAGCCAGCGCCGCCGTTTCTGGTCCTCGCCGCGGCGGCTGCCCGAGTGGTGCAGTTCGTAGGGCATGAGCCGCGGGCTCCCGTTGTCGTTCAGCGGGATCTCGTCGGGTTCACGCATCTCCCGCTCCTCGCGGACGGCCCCGGTGTCCGGGAGGTGCGGCTGTTCGTCGGCGCGGGGGCGGTCGGGTTCCCGGTCCATGACCCGCATGCCGATGCGTACGGCCCAGACCAACGCCCCGGCGATCACCAGCCCGATGATGAAGACCAACGCCACCTTGAGCCCGCCCGAAGGCGCGGCCAGCACTACATACGTTGCCGTACTCATGTTCTGATTATGTACCCCCAAATGAGATAAAGCGCCCGATATGTCTCTGGGGGTGTGCTCGCGCGTGTGCGTGCGATTGGGACGGGCCGGGGGCTGGTACCCGGTCGGTACGGGGTGGTCACGGCCTCGGCCCCGGTCTCGGCCCCGGCCTGGGAATCGGCCTCGGGCCTCGGTCCCGGCCCCGGCCTCGGTCCCGGCCCGGCGGCCGCCCCTCCGCGCCACGGGTGGAAGGAGCAGCCCATGACCGCGCCCTTGACGGCGGACGCCCATGAGTACGGCCTGGTCGGGGACGGCACCGCCGACGACGGGCCGGCCCTGCGGAAACTGGTGGACGCGCTGGGCGACGCCACCGCCGGGGACGGACGGCCGGGCACCGTGCGCGTGCCCGCCGGGCGGTACGTGATCCGGGATCAGCCCGTGCTCTGGCGCAGCGGCGTCTCGCTGGTCGGCGCCGGACGCGGCGCGACGTGCTTCGCGCTCACCAACCCGGGCGCCCCCACGCAGCCGGTCCCGCTGGCCTGGTTCACCACCGCGCAGCACGGCGCGGGGCCGGACCACCCCATCGCGGACGTCACCTTCGCCCACTTCGAGATCGACGGTTCCGGGGTGGAGACCGAGGAGTACGAGGTCCTGGCCAAGGGGCTGGGCCTTCAGTACGTGCTGCGCGGGCGCTTCAGCGACCTGTGGATCCACGACACCGCCGCCACCGGCTTCGGGTGCGACTTCCTCCAGGACACGGTGGTGGAGGGGGTGCTGGCCGAGCGGTGCGGGCGGCAGGACCCCGGCGAGAAGATGGGCGGCGCGGGCATCGGGATCGGGGTCGGCGGGTGGGGGCCGGTCGAACGGCTGGCGGTGACCGACTGCACCGCGCGCGGCAACGGCACCAACGGCATCTTCCTCGAGCTCCAGCAGGACGACTGGGTCCCGCCCCGCGGCATCCGCATCACCGCCTGCCACGCCGAGGACAACCGCTACGGCATCTCCGACTGGGGCGCCGACGGCCTCCTCGTCACCGGCTGCACGATGCTCGGCAACCACGTCGCCGGGTTCGACGTGTCGGCGCAGGGCACGACGAGTGTGGGCGGGCGCGGCGGCCTCGTCACCGGGTGCCTGGTCGACGGCAACGCGGGGGACGGGATCGCGCTCGGCAACACCCCCGGTCCGTACGGCTTCCACGGCAACCGCGTCGGCGGCAACGGGCGGTACGGCTACTGGCAGCACAACCTGGCGGGCGGCGACCAGGAGCCCGCCACGGACATCGTCCTGGAGTCCAACGACATCCACGACAACGCGCTGGACGGCATCCGCGTCGACGCGCCGCTGCACGAGCCCGCGATCCTCGGCAACCGGATCCGGGGCAACGGCCGCCGCGCGGCGCCGGAAGCCCGCGGGGGCGGCGAGGGCGTCCACTGCGGGCCGCTGTCCCTGACCGACGAGCGGGCCGACTGGCTCCCGGGCGGCCACCGCGGCAAGGAGCTGACGATCGGCGGCGAACCGGGAGGGGCCGAGGCCACCGCCGACGGCACCGCCGTGGTCGCCCCCGAGGCCGGCGTCGAGGTCACCGCCGTGGTCACCGACAACACCGCCACCCGGCTCACCCTCGCCCCCCTGCGCCCCGGAGCCGACACCGCGTGGCCGGACGGCACCCCCGGTCCCGGCACCGCCTACCGCCTCCCGGACTCCCCCGCCCCGCGCGCCGGTCTCACGGCCGCCGCCGCCGTCACCCACCCGTGCGTGCAAGGCAACCGCGTCCGGGACGACGGGCGCCCCCGCACCCAGGTCCACGCGGTGTGGATCGCGTCCCGGGCCACCTGGACCGGCGGCCGGGTCTCCGGCAACGACTTCAGCGGCAACGGCTCGGCGTCGACCCGCTTCGACTCGGCGCCGAGCGGCGGACGCTGGCGCGACAACGCGGGGTGACGCGGATGCCGCGGGTGCTGCGAGTGCTGCGAGTGCTGGGGGTGGCGGCGCGGGTAATGCCGGGGCCTCGGCACCGTCAGGGTGCCCGCAGCGCGTCCACCGCGATCCGGGCCGCGGTGCCGATCACCGCGTCCGCCGCCGGGAGTACGGCCGCGGTGTGGGCGGTGCGGGTGAAGACGGCCACGGCGTAGCGGCCGCCGTCGGGGTACTCGACGACGCCGACCTCGTTGCGCAGGGTCGGCAGGCTGCCGGTCTTGCCGGCCACGTGCACGTCGTCGAAGGGGAAACCGGCGGCCAGGCGGTGCGGCCACACCTGGAGCCCCATGATCCGGCGCATCGCGGCGCCGTACTCGGCCGGGCAGGCCTCGTCCCGCCACAGGGCGGCGAGCAGGCGGGTCATGTCGCGCGGGGTGCTGTGGTTGGTGCGGGCCGGGTCCAGGGCACGCAGCCGGGTGATCACGTGCGGGTCGGTCAGCGCCCGCGCTCCGTCGGGCCCGGCGTCCTCGCGCATGGTGCCCAGCATCTCGCCGAAGCCGTACACCGCCCGTGTCCGGGTGAGGCCGAGCCGGGCCGACGTGCGGTTGACGGCCTCCAGGCCGACCCGGCGCAGCAGCAGGTCGGCGGCGGTGTTGTCGCTGACGGACATCATCAGGAACGCGGCGTCGCGCAGCGACAGCCGGACCGGGTCGAGCATGGCCGCCAGCCCGGTGGGCCCCGGGGTGCGTCCGGTGGGCAGGCACTCGACCTGCTCGGTGAGGTCCAGGTCCCCGGCCGCCGCCAGCTCGTGCAGCGTCACCAGTACGCACAGCTTGTGGACACTCGCCGTGCAGACCGGCTGGTCCGCCCCGGCGCCGACCTGTGCCCCCGAGTCGATGTCCACGGCGTGCAGCCACCCGGTGACCCCGGCATCGGCGAAGGCCGCGTCCAGCCGCGCGGCGGTGGCGGCGTCGCTCATGACCGGTCCTCCGACGCCACGTCGGCCCCCACCGGCCGCCCGGCGTCGGTGAGCGCGGCGGGAGGTGCCGCCGGTCGGTGGCGGAGGGCGGCGGCCGTGGCCAAGCTTCGGGTGCCGGTGCCGGTGCCGGTGCCGGGTCCCACCGGCCGGGTGGTCGCGGCGGCACGCGCCCCGGGCCGGGCGTGCGCCTTGCGGAGGGTGCCGCCGAGGGGGTGGGCGGGGGGCTTCGGGCGTGCGTGGCCGGCGGCGGTGGCGGGGTGTGCCGGTCGGTGGTCGAAGGCGGCGGTGTCGGTCAAAGCCAGTACTCCGATGCCGGGCGTAGGTGCAGGGGCCGGGCGGGTGTCTCGGCGTGGGCGTCGGCCGTGGTGCGCAGGGCGTGGGTGGCCGCGTCCGCGAAGGCGCCGACGGCGGCGTCGCCGCGCCCCTTGGGCCAGGCCGCGGAGTGCCGCCAGGCGGGCGGCGCCCCGGCCAGCGGGCGCCAGACCAGGTCCTGGTCGCCGGGGGTGACCAGCCGGGTGTCGCGGGGGCCGAGGGCGACGGCCCCGGACGACAGGACGAGGCCGCGGACGAAGCTCGCGCCCTGGCCGTGCCGTACCGCGGCGGGCGTGTAGCCGCCCCGGGCGCAGGCGGTGAGCAGGTCGTCGTAGACCGCGGGGGCGTCCGCGCGCGGGAAGAGCACCAGGTCGTAGCCGGTGAGCGCGGCGAGCGGCACGGCGTCCAGCTCGGTCTGCGGCGCGCCCCGCGGCAGCAGCACGCCGAGGTCGCGGCGGAGCACCGGGCCCAGCTCCAGGCCGGTGACGTCGCACGGGTGGTGGATCAGGCCGACGTCCAGTTCGCGGGCGGCGAACCCGGCGAGCTGCTGCGCGGTGGTCAGCTCGTGCAGTTCCAGTTCGAGCCCGGCGTGCCGGCGGCGGAAGTCGGCCAGCAGCGCGGCGACGGTCTCGCCGGAGATGTCGGGGGACAGGGCGGCGCGCAGCAGACCGCTCTCGCCGTCCCGGATGCGGCGCGCCGCGGTCCGCAGTGACTCGGCGCGGGCCAGCAGCTCACGGGCCTCGGTGAGCAGCAGCGTGCCCGCCTCGGTGATCGCCACCTGGCGGCTGGTGCGTTCGAAGAGCCGGACGCCCAGCTCCTTCTCCAGCCGCTGGATGCGCTGCGACAGGGGCGGCTGGGCCATGCCGAGCCGGGCGGCGGCACGCCCGAAGTGTGACTCTTCTGCAACAGCCACAAAGCACTCCAGGTGCCGCACCAGGTCCACGACCAGTAATCATATCGGTGATTGATCGATCCGACATCCATATCGGTCTTGGACAGGGACTCGACGGGGTTGCTCTCCTCGGGGCCATGCGCTCCTTCCCTGGCCCTGGCCCTCGCTCTGGCCCTGTCCCTGCCCCTGACCCTGACCGGCGCCTCGCGCCCCGTGCCCGCCGGTGGCGCGGCGTACTCGCCCTCGCCTTCGTCCTCCCCCTGGCCGGCTGCGCCACCGACTCCGACTCCGGTGCCGACTCCGGCCGTCCGGCCGCGGCGTCGTCGGCGAGCGGCCCGGCCACCGCCGGTACGGGCACGGGGGCGCCGGAGGTCCGCGCACAGCTCCGGGTGGACGGCGACGTCCGCCAGTACCTCCTGCACCGGCCCCCCACTTCCGCCGCCGACGGCGACGGCCCAAGGCCCCTCCTCATCGCGTTCCACGGCCGTGGGGCCGACGCCGCCGAACTGCGGGCGAAGACCCGGCTGGAGCGGGCCGCCACCGCGCGCGGCATGCTCGTCGCCTTTCCCGAGGGCCTCGGCCACGGCTGGGGCGCGGGCACCCAGGCGACGAAGCAGCGTCCGGACCCCGCCCTGGACGTGCGGTTCACCGAGGCGCTGATCAAGCACCTGGTCCGCACCGAGCGGGCCGACCCCGGCCGGGTCTACGTCGCCGGGTTCTCCAACGGCGGCTCGATGGCCCTGCGCATGGCCGCCGAGCGCCCCGCCCTGCTCGCAGGAGCGGCCTCGGTCTCCGGCCAACTGCCCACGGGGGACGCCGCGGTGGAGCCCACCGGGCCCGTCCCCGTCATGGTCGTCTACGGCGCCGACGACCCCGTACGGCCGCTCGCGGGCCTGCCCTCCCCGCCGCCGGACCCCGAGGAGCCGATCCTGCCGACCCGTTCGGCCCGGGACAGCGCGGCGGCGTTCGCGGCGGCCGGGGGCGCGGGCGAGCCGGTCACGCGGGAGGAGAAGGGCTACGACCGGACGGTGTGGCGGCTCGGGAAGGACGCCCACGGCGGCGACCGGCGGACCGGCGGCACGGTGCAACTCCTCGTCGTCGAGGACGCCGGTCACACCTGGCCGGGTTCGACCGTCCCGCCGCCCGAGGGGTTCGGTCCCGTCAGCAAGGCCCTCGACGCCACCGACACGATCCTCGACTTCTTCACCGACCCCGGCCCCGGCCGCTGACCCGACAAGGACCTGCCATGCCCGACCGCATGCCCGACGTTCCCCATCTCACCCCCTCCCGCCGCCGCAGGCCCCGCAACGGGGTGCGGGCCGTCGCCGCCGTGGGTGTCGTGCTCGCGGTCGCCGCGGGCGGCTCGTACGCCGCCGGGTTCGGCCCCTTCGCGCGCGGCGACGACGGACCCGACCCCGCCGCCATGAAACAGGCGCGCGCCTTCCTCGCCGACTGGGCCGCCGGGCGGCTGCCGAGCGCGGCCGGGCGCACCACCGAGCCCGGCAAGGCGCAGGAGGTGTTGCAGAGCTTCACCGCGGGGCTCGACATCGAGCAGCCGAAGCTGACGGCGGCGAACGACGGGGTGCGGGAGGACGAGGACGGCACCCTCGGCGTCCCCTTCACCGCCCGGATGCCGGTCACCGGCCTGGGCACCTGGACGTACGAGTCGCGGCTGCCGCTGCGCGAGCAGGACGGCGGCGGCTGGAAGGTGGACTGGCGGCTGTCCCTGGTGCATCCGCGGCTGAGCGAGACGGAGAAGTTCCGCCTGGAGCGCGAGGAGACCGCGCCGCCGAAGGTCACGGACCGGCAGGGGGTCTCCCTGGTGGGCGACGCGTACCCGTCCCTGGCCCCGCTCCTGGGACGGCTGGCCGGCGGTGCGGGCGGCGGTGGCGGACCGCGCGGCGCGGTCGAGCTGGTCGACCGGGCCAGCGGGGAGACCGTGCGCACCGAGGCGTCCTTCGGCAAGAAGCCCGACCCGGCGGCGGCGGACCGGCCCGTGCGCACCACCCTGGACGCCGGCTGGCAGGCCGCCGCGGAGAAGGCCCTCGGGGAGGCCGACGGCAAGAACGCCTCCCTCGTCGCCCTGCGCGTCGACAACGGCGAGGTCCTCGCCCTCGCCAACTCGCCCTCCTCCGGCTTCAACCGCGCCGCCTCCGGCACCTACGCGCCCGGCTCCACCTGGAAGATCGTCACGAGCAGCGCCCTGCTGCTCAAGGACGCGGTCGCGCCCGACGACGTCGTGGACTGCCCCAAGTACCTGACCGTGGGCAAGGAGTTCCACAACGTGGAGACCTCCGAACACCCCGGCGCCACCTTCCGCAAGGACTTCACCGAGTCGTGCAACACCGCGTTCATCAGCCTGCGCGGCAAGCTCGACGACGGGGAGCTGGGGAAGGTCGCCCGGACCTACTTCGGGGTCGGCCAGGAGTGGCACATCGGCATCCCGACGTACGACGGCTCGGTGCCGGTGCCCAAGGACGAGACGGAGAAGGCCGCGTCGATGATCGGGCAGGGCCGGGTCCAGGCCAACCCCCTGATCATGGCGTCGGTGACGGCCACCGCGGTGTCCGGCGAGTTCCACCAGCCGTCCGTCACCGCGGGCAACGAGGACGAGACCCGCACCGAGCCGCTGCCCGACGAGGTCGTCAGCCAGCTGCGCGGGCTGATGCGGGCCACCGTCACCGACGGCACCGCGCGCGTCCTGGCCGACCTGCCCGGCGAGATCGGCGCCAAGACCGGCACCGCCGAGGTCTCCGACGACCAGGACAACAACGGCTGGCTCGTCGCCCACCGGGGCAACGTCGCCGTCGCCGCCGTGGTCGAGGAGGGCGTGACCGGCGGCGGCTCGGCGGGGCCGATCGTGCACAGCCTGCTGTCGGCCGTACCGGAGGACCCGTCCTGATCCCGGGCGGTCCAGGGGTCCGGGCCGCCGGTGCGCGGATCAGCCGAGCCGCACCGGCAGTTCCGTCAGCCCCCGCAGCAGGGTGCCGGTGCGCCAGGTGAGCGTCGCCGGGTCGGCGGCGAGGGCGAGCGCGGGATGCCGGTCCAGGAGCAGCCGTACGGCGACGGCGGCTTCGAGGCGGGCCAGCGGGGCGCCCAGGCAGTGGTGCGGGCCGTGGCCGAAACCGAGGTGGCCCCGCGGGCGGCGGCCGATGTCGAAGCGGTCGGGGTCGGGGAAGTGCGCCGGGTCGCGGGAGGCGGCGGCGAGGGAGACGAGTACCGAGTCGCCCGCCGCGATCCCGGTACCCGCCAGCTCCAGCGGCTCGGCCGCGAAGCGGAACGCGGAGGCGTGCACCGGGGAGTGGTACCGCAGCGACTCCTCCACGGCGGCCTCGGTCAGCTCCGGCTCGGCGCGCAGACGGGCGAGCTGGCCGGGGTGGGTGAGCAGGCCGTGCACGGTGGCCGAGATCAGGTTGACGGTCGTCTCGTGCCCGGCGACCAGGATGAGGAAGGCCATGCCGAGCAGTTCGCCGGGGGCGAGTTCGCCGCTGTCGGCGGCGGTGACCAGGTCGCCGAGCAGCGTGCCGTCCGGGGTGCGGCGCTTGGCGTCGGTCAGCTCGGTGAGGTAGCCGGTCAGCGCGGTCGCCGCCGCCCCGGCCGCTTCCGGCGAGGTGGGCGTGACCAGCTCGGTCGACCAGGTGTGGAAGGTCGCGCGGTCGCTCTCCGGGATGCCCAGCAGCTCGCAGATCACGGTGACCGGCAGCGGCAGCGCGTACCGGGCGACCAGGTCGGCCGTGCCCGCCCGCGGCAGCGCGTCCAGCAGGTCGTGCGCGATGCGCTCGACGCGCGGGCGCAGGGCGGCGGTCCGGCCCGGCGTGAAGTGTCCGGCGACCAGCCGGCGCAGGCGGGTGTGCTGCGGCGGGTCGCTTTGCAGCATGTTGTGGCCGATGGCGTGCCCGCCGTCGCTGTCCCAGGAAGCGGAGTACCGGATGTCGTTGCGCAGCCGCGGATCGGTGAGCGCGGCCCGTGCCGTGTCGCGCGCCACCACCAGCCAGCTCTCCCCGCTGCCCGGCACGAGCGCCCGGTGCACGGCGCCCACGGCCCGCAGGGCGGCCAGTTCCTCGGAGGTGGGCGCGGTCATGGAACCTCCGGTGGAAGAGACATCCGGGAGACGCCTGGGAGACGTTTGGGAGACAAGCAAACGGGGAGTACTCCCCGTTTCTTCGGCCGACGATAGCATCGGCGTCCGGAGTACGGGGAGCACTCCCCGGTTCGAACGACCCGGAGGGCGAGATGACCGTCGGCGCACACGACGGAGCGCCCCGGCAGCGACGTGACGCACGGCGCAACCGGGAGCTTCTGCTGGAGGCGGCCCACGAGGTGTTCACCGAGCAGGGGCTGGACGCGCCGCTGGACGTGATCGCGCGCCGGGCGGGGGTGGGCAACGCGACGCTCTACCGCCACTTCCCCACCCGCGCCGCCCTGGTGGACGCCGTGTTCCGGGACTCGCTGACCGGCACGGTGGACGCCGGTGAGCGGGCCAGGAAGGCCCCGGACGCGTGGGCGGGCCTCACCGCCTATCTGGAGGCGGTCTTCAGCACCCTGGCCGCCGACCGCGGCTCCAACGACCTCATGACCACGCATCTGCGGGGCGTCGAGAGCCTGGAGGCCGTGCACGAGCACAACCGCGGGACCGTGGACGCGCTGCTGTCCCGCCTCCGCGCCGAGGGCACCGCCCGCGCCGACGTCACCACCGAGGACGTCCTGTTCGGCCTCGCGGCCCTCGGCCGGGCCGTCCCGGCCCTGACCGCGGCGACGACGCCGCCGACGGACGGCGCGGTGCCCGGCGCCGCGGCAACCGCCCCGCCGGACGCCTGGCGGCGGCCCCTCGCCCTGTTCCTGGCGGGGCTGCGCGCCGCGCCGGGCGCCGGGGCGCTGCCGGCGCCCGCGCTCACCGCCGCCGAACTCGGCGAGGTGCTGCGCGAGTTGGGTCCGCACCGCACCCGCGCCGGGGAGCGCGAACCCGGCGCGTGAGGCGCGCCGGGCTCAGCCCCGGCGGCCGGTGTCGGTGCCGGTGCCGGGGTCCTCGCGCTCGACCGTCTCGCCCTGGATGACGCGCGGTGTCCCCGGTTCGTCCGCGTCCCTCGCCGCGCGGGCCTCGGACTTGAGGATGCGGGCCGACTTGCCCGCCGAGCGGGTCAGCTCGGGGAGTTTCTTCACGGCCAGGACGGCCGCGACGACGATGAGAATGATCGCGAGCTCGCTCAGTCCGAACACGGCTCTCCCCTGGTGAACGTACGGTGCGGACCCGCGGCACGGACCCGCACACGGAATCTACGGCAAGGTCGGCGGGCCCGGGGCCCGCGGGGTCCGGAGGCTGTCAGAGGTCGAACTCGTGCGGCGGCAGGTCGAGGGCGTAGCACGCCTCGCGGACCACGGCGCGCTCGTCCTTGTCGAAGTCCCCGTCGGCGCCGCCGATCACGATGCCGATCTGGATCACGGCCCGTGCCTCGGCGGGCTTCTTCTTCGCCTTGGCGATCTCCTGGAGGATGCCGACCTTGCCGAAGGCGAAGTCGGCGGTCAGCTTGTCCAGGTTGTCCTCGAAGCGGCGGCGCAGGTCGTCGGCGGGGAAGTTCTGGAGCACCTCGTTGGTCGAGATCAGCTGGGCGACCCGCTGCCGCTCGGAGGGGTCGACGCTGCCGTCGGCCGCCGCGACCAGCGCGCACATCGCCATGCTGGCGTCGCGGAAGGCGCCGCTCTTGAGGTCGTTCTTCTTCGCCACGAGCTGCGTCTGCATCTGCGACGCGGACTCCTTGAAGCGGTCCCACAGGGCCATGAGAACTCCGTACTCCGAACCGGCCGGGCGGGAGGCGCAGACGGCCCCCGCCCATTGCTCTACATCACTGTAGAAGTTACCAGTCTTCCCCGTCCTCGGCGTCGCCCTCGAAGAAGTCCCCCACCTCGTCGACGACCTCGGCCGCCACCATCCCCACGGCGACGCCCGCGGCCCCGGCCAGGACGGCGGCACCGACCCCGGACTCGTGGCCGTACACCGCGTGGGAGCCGTACGACGCGCGGTGCTCGACCAGCTCCTGGATCCAGCCGTCGACGAGGGCGGTCCAGTCCCGCGGCCCGGCGGGGCCCTCGTGCGGGACGGTGAAGCGGCTGAGCGCGTCGTGGCCGCCGTGGCCGTCGGGCGACGCACCGTCGCGCTTGTCCGCCTCCAGCACCACTTCGAGGGCGCCCGGCACGGCCAGGAAGGTCAGCTCGATCTCGCTGACCTGGTGGGCGTAGCGCGGGGGCGGGGTCAGCTCGATCTCCTGGTAGAAGGGCAGCCGCTGTCCGGTGCCGCCGATGCGGCCGTACTCCAGGTCGGCCGAGCGGAAGCCGAAGCCGAGCCCGCCGAGGGCCTCCAGCACGGCCTCCTGGGCCGGGAGCGGGGCCACGGCGAGCGGGTCCAGGTCGCCCCGGTCCCGGGCGCCGGCGACGGCCAGCTCGGTACGCACGCCGAGCACGATGCCCAGCGGCTGTCCGTACAGTTCGGTGGCGGGGGTCTCCCAGGGCAGCGTCACCGCGAACGGGAGGCTCGTCTCCTCGCCCGCCGCGAGCCGGAAGGGTCCGGTGACGGTGTGCCGGTCGAAGACGACGACGCCCTCCCCGTCGGCACCCTCCCCGTCGGTACCTTCCCCGTCGCCGTGCTCCCCGTGCTCGGTCTCCACCCGGGCCACCAGCTCCAGCGCGACGTGCTCGACGTCGTGGTCGCGGGTGCCGCCGACGAGGTGGACCCGGCCCGACAGCGTGCCGCCCGGCCGGGCGGCGCCCGGGTCGAGGACCGTGTCCACCGTGGGTCCGCCCACGCCGAGGGAACCGAGCAGCCGCTTGAACACCATCGAGGCGTTCGCTCCTTCACTTTCGGGCGGGGAACAACCGGAGCCGTCCGGCCGTTCTCTACAGGCGAGTAGAAGCATAGGGGTCTCAGGACTCCCTATCCCTTTGCTCGTCCTTTACCATGAGGGAGAACCCTCGGGCGCCCGGCTGGTACCGGCGCCCACCGACCCCGTTAAGGAGTCCCGTTCCGTAATGGAGCCTCCCAGTACCGGCCGCGCCACGGCCGGCCCGCCAGTGCCCCCGTACGCGCGTGAGGGAAGCGGGGTGGCACGGTGACCGAGGTCCTGCTCCTCCTGCTGGCCCTCCTCCTCACCCTGGCCTGCGCCCTCTTCGTCGCGGCCGAGTTCTCCCTCACCACCGTCGAGCGCTCCGACCTGGAGCGTGCCGCCGAGTCCGGTGAGCGCGGCGCGGACGGCGCCCTGAAGGCCGTACGGTCCCTGACCCTCCAGCTGTCCGGCGCCCAGCTCGGCATCACGGTGACCTCGCTGGTCATCGGCATGCTGGCCGAGCCGTCCCTCGCGGTGCTGCTGCGCGGCCCGCTGCGGGCGATCGGCCTGGGCGGCGCCACCTCGACGGTCGCGACCCTGCTCGGCGTGGTCCTCTCCACCGTCGTCCTGATGGTCATCGGCGAGCTGGTCCCCAAGAACTGGGCGATCTCCCGCCCGCTGGCCGTCGCCAAGGTCGTCGCGGGCCCGCAGCGCGGCTTCACCACCGCCTTCGGCCCCTTCATCCGGCACCTGAACAACACCGCGAACCGCTTCGTGCGCCGCTTCGGCCTGGAACCGGCCGAGGAGCTGGCGTCCGCCCGCAGCGCCGAGGAACTGGTCGCCCTGGCCCAGCACTCGGCCGCCGAGGGCGCCCTGGAGGCGGATTCCGCGGAGCTGTTCGTGCGCACCCTGCACCTGAGCGAGCTGACCGCGGAGAACGTCATGACCCCGCGCGTGGACGTCAAGGCCCTGGAGGCCCACGCCACCGCCGCCGACGCCGCGAATCTCTCGCACGCCACCGGCCTGTCCCGCTTCCCGGTCTACCGGGACAGCCTCGACGAGGTCATCGGCACCGTGCACATCCGCGACGTGCTGGCCCTGGAGCCGGAGAAGCGCCGGGACACCCCCGTCACCGAGCTGGCCACCGCGCCCCTCCTGGTGCCGGACAGCCTGCCCGCCGACCGCCTCTTGGAGCGCATGCGCGCCACCCGCACCATGGCCGTCGTCATCGACGAGTACGGCGGTACGGCGGGCGTGGCGACGGTCGAGGACATCGTCGAGGAGGTCGTCGGCGAGGTGCGCGACGAGCACGACCCGGTCGAGATACCGGACCTGCTGCCCGCCCCCGCCGACCCGGACGGCCGCGCGGCCTGGGAGGCCGACGGCTCGCTGCGCCTGGACCACCTGGAGCGCATCGGCCTGACCGCGCCGGAGGGGCCGTACGAGACCCTGGCCGGCCTGGTCGCCACCCATCTGACGCGCATCCCCGCCAAGGGCGACGTGGTCGCCCTGGACGGCTGGCGCATCGACGTCCTCGACGTCGACCACCACCGCGCCGACCGCCTGCGCGTCACGGCCCCCGCGGCCGGCGACGTCGCGTCGGCGCACGCACCGTCGGCGCACGTACCGTCGGCGCACGTACCGGCGTCGCACGAGCGGCCGGCGCCCGCACCGTCCGCGCACGATGAGCGGGAGCTGGCCCGATGACCGTCGTACAGCTCTTCATCGGCGCGCTGACGCTGCTGACCAACGCGTTCTTCGTGGGCGCCGAGTTCGCCATGATCTCGGTGCGCCGCAGCCAGATCGAGCCGCGTGCGAAGACGGGCGACAAGCGCGCCCGGATGACCCTGTGGGGCCTTCAGCACATCTCCCAGATGATGGCCACGGCCCAGCTCGGCATCACCGTCTCCTCCCTGGTGCTCGGCGCGGTCGCGGAGCCGGCCATCGCGCACCTGATGGAGCCGGTGTTCGAGGCGGTCCACATGCCGCACGCACTGGTCCACCCGGTGGCCTTCGCCATCGCCCTGGCCCTGGCGACGTACCTGCACATGCTGATCGGCGAGATGATCCCGAAGAACATCGCGCTGGCCGCCCCGGCGCCCACCGCGCTGCTCCTCGGCCCGCCGCTGGTCGCCCTCACCCGGGCCCTGAAGCCGGTCGTCTTCGGCATCAACGCCTTCGCCAACACGCTCCTCAAGCTGCTGCGGGTGGAGCCGAAGGACGAGGTCGAGGCCGTCTTCACCGACGACCAGCTGGCCCGCATGGTGGTCGACGCCAGCGAGGCCGGACTGCTCACCCCGGCCGACGGCGAGCGCCTGCGCGACGCGCTGGAGCTGGGCACCCGCCCGGTCGGCGAGATCCTGGTCCCGGCCCAGAAGATGCGCTCGGTCCCGCACACGGTCACCCCGGCCGAGCTGGAGCGCCTGGCCGCCGACGCGGGCTACTCCCGCTTCCCGGTCACCGGCCCCGGCGGCACCGTCCTCGGCTACCTGCACATCAAGGACACCCTGGGCCTGACCGACCGCGAGAGCCCCTTCCCGCGCACGGCCCTGCACCGCGTCACCCGCGTCCGCATCGACACCCCCCTGGACGACACCCTCACCGCCCTGCGCACCGAGGACAGCCACCTGGCCGCCGTCACCGGCGAGACGGGCGCGGTCCTGGGCTTCGTCACGATGGAGGACGTCCTGACGGAACTGGTGGGCCCGACGACCCCGGTGGCCTGACGCCCGGAACCTCTCCCGGGGCGGATTCGTCTCCTCCGGCGACAGCGCGACGTCCCTACCGCCCGAGGAGACACCCATGGCCATGGTCGGCCTGTTCTGGATCACCGAGGGGTGTGTGTACCTGGGGGCGAAACCCGCCGGTGCGGCGCCCGGGGTGCGGCTGACCGGGGACGGGGTGGAGATCCTCGGGGACGGGCAGGGCGGACGGTCCTGGGGCTGGGGCGAGGTGCGCGGGCTGGACGTGCGCGACGTGGCCGTGCGGTCCGCCGGGCGGCGGCTGGCGTCCATGGCGTTCGACTCGGTCGTCGTGCTGTTCACGGGCGACGGCGAGCACCCGCCGCTCTTCACGGTGCTGGTGGAGACGGAGGGCGACGGCACGGTCGAGGCGAGCGCCCTGGCCGCCGTCGCCGGCGGGATCCACACGCCGGACGAGTACGACCTCTCCCGCACCCTGCTCGGCCGCCTCGCCGACGGCACCACCACCGTCGGGGAGCTGGTCGGCTGGCGCCGGGACGAGCCCGAGGACGTCGCCCCCACCAGGGAGCAGCGCCTGGCGCTGCTGCGGGAGTGGACGGCGGCCTCCGTCTGACCGGCGGGCCGGTCACCGACGTGGCCGGCCCGTAGCCGACCCCCTACCCGGGTATCACCCGCGGCTTGGCTCCCCGGGGTGACGTGCCCGCTCGCGTCGTCTTCCTACCTTCCCTCCGTCAGCGCCACGACGAGACGGAGGAGGCGGACGCATGGGTCGCTTCAGGAGGTTCCTGACCACCGCCGTACTGACCACGCTGCTGGTCGGCGGTACGGCCGGCTGGGCGTCGGCGAGCGGCGAGAGCGCGCCGAGCGGTCCGCTTCCCGGCACCGCCTCCTGGCTGGCGGACGACTCCCTCGGCAGGGAGCTGCCGGACCCCGCCACGGCCACCCCGGCCGAGGTGGCGGCGTTCTTCGCCGGTCTGAGCGGCGCCCAGCGGCAGAGACTCGTCGAGGACCATCCCACCGTGGTGGGCAACCTCGACGGCGCCCCCGTGCACCTGCGCTACGCGGCCAACGCGCCCGCGGGCGACCGGGTGCTGGCGTACGACCCGCGCGGCCGCGGCACGATCGCGCAGGTCGCGGGCGACCTGGAGCACGCCGCCCACGTCTCGGTGATCGTCCCCGGCTCGGACATCGACGCCTCGGCCTTCGACCGCACGGCGCGGCGGGCCGCCGACCTCCAGGCGGCGGCGGGCGACGACACGGCCGTCATCGCCTGGGCCGGTTACACCACGCCCTCCGGCATCGGCCCGGACCTGGCGACGGGACGCCTCGCCGAGGCGGGCGCCGAACGGCTGGCCCGCTTCACGGCAGGCCTGGACGCGGCCGGTCTTCCCGACCCCGCCCTCTTCTGCCACAGCTACGGCTCGGTGGTCTGCGGCCTGGCCGCCGACGACACCGACGCGAGCGACATCGTCGTCATGGGCTCGCCCGGCATGCGCGCCGCCGACGTCGGCGCTCTCGGCACCGACGCCCACGTCTGGGCGGCGAAGTCCCCGCACGACTGGATCGGCCGCGTCCCCAACGTCGAGTTCCTGGGCCTCGGCCACGGCGCCGACCCCACCTCGCCCGGCTTCGGCGCGACCGTCCTGCCCGCCGACGACGTCCCGGCGCACGACGCGTACTTCGCCCCCGGCACCTCCACCCTGACCGCGTTCGCCGCGATCGCGGACGGAGCGCGGTCATGAGGGGCCCGCGTGCCGCGTTCGCCCGGTTCGGTGCCCGGGTCGACGAGCGGACCCCGGCCCACCGAGACCGTGCGATCGACGGCCTGCGCGCGCTGGCGCTGCTGGCCGTCCCGACCGGGCACTGGCTGGTCGGCGGGTTCACCCTCGACGGCGGCGGCGCGCTGCACAACGCCAGTCCGCTGGCCACCTTCGGCGCCCTGGCCCCGGCGAGCTGGGTGCTCCAGATGCTGGGCATCTTCTTCCTCGTCGGCGGCTACTCCTCGTACCTCTCCTACCGGCGCCGCAAGGGGTCGGTACGGCAGTGGACGGTCGGGCGCCTGCGGCGGCTGGGGCGGCCGGTCCTCGGCGTCACGGCCGTCTGGGCGCTGCTGCTCCCCCTGCTGCACTACGGCGCCGGGGTGCCGGCCGACACCCTGCACACCGCGTCGACCCTGGTCGTCCAGCCGCTGTGGTTCGTCGGCGTCTACGCCGTGATCACGGCACTCACGCCGTACTGCGTCCGCGCGTCCCGGCGCCTCGGCGCCCGGGCCGCGGTGCCGTTGATCGGGTCCGTCGCGGTGGTCGACCTGCTGCGCTACGGGCCGTACGCGGACGCGATGCCGTCCTGGCTGAGTCTGCTCAATCTGCTGCCGGGCTGGATGTTCGCCTACCAGCTCGGAGTGTCCTGGGCGGACGGGCGGATCGGCAGGCGCGGGGCGTGGCTGCTGCTGGCCGGCGGTGCGGCGCTGTTCGCCGTGCTGCTGCTCGCCTTCCACTACCCGATGTCGATGGTGGGCGTGCCGGGCGAGGCCCGCACCAACTCCCACCCGCCGTCCCTGCTGGTCCTCGCGCTCGCCGCGGCCCAGTCCGGCGCGGCGATCCTGCTCCGCGACCGGCTGGCCCGGCTGCTGCGGCGGCCCGCCCTGTGGGCGCCGGTGGTGGTGGTCAACCTGTCGGCGATGACCGTCCTGTGCTGGCACCAGACGGCGATGCTCGCCGCCGCCGTCCCCGCCTCGTACGTCGGGGAGGTCCCCGGTCTGACCGGCGCACCCGACACGGGCGGATGGGTTCTGGCGCGGCTGGCCTGGATGCCGCTCTTCGCGGGGCTGCTCGTGCTGATCGCGAAGTTCGCCCGGCCGCTGGAGGCCCCGTGGGACCGCACCGGCACGGCCCGGCGCGCGGCGGCGGCGGTGCTGGCTGCGGGCTTCGGCTACTTCGCGCTGGCGGCGTGAGCCGGCACCTCCCGCAGACCTGACCCGCCCCGGCCCGACCTGACACGACCCGACTCGACCCGACCCCAGCCCCAAGGAGCCCCCCATGTCCCCGGCCCGCGACGCCTCCCCGCCGGACGCCGCCCCACCCGACACCGGCAGTGAGTTCACGCCGCTGCTGCGCGACGTCAAGGGGCAGCACCTGCTCGAACGGCGCACCGGCTGGTACGCGCGCACCATCACGGTCAACGCGCTCGGTCTCGCCGCCGTCGGCACCGGCATGGCGCTGCTCGGCGACTCCTGGTGGGTGCTCGCGCTCGCGCCCGTCCTCGCCGTCCTGTGCGCCCGTACCGCGTTCATCGGCCACGACGCGGGCCACGCCCAGATCAGCGGCGATCGCGCCGTGAACCGCCGCATCGGGCTCGTCCACGGCAACCTGCTGCTCGGCATGAGTTACGCGTGGTGGAACGACAAGCACAACCGCCATCACGCCAACCCGAACCACATCGACAAGGACCCCGACGTCGCAGCCGACATCCTCGTCTTCACCGGCGAACAGGCCGCCACGCGCACGGGTTTCCGCGGCTGGCTCACCCGGCACCAGGCGTGGCTGTTCTTCCCGCTCACCCTCCTCGAGGGCCTCGCCCTGAAGCTCCACGGCTTCCGGGACCTGCGGCGCCGGCAGGGCCGGGCGCGCCTGGTGGAGGGCGCGCTCCTGGTCGCCCACGTCGCCGGGTACGGCACCCTGCTCCTGACGACCATGCCGCTCGCGCACGCCCTCGTCTTCGCCGCGCTCCACCAGGCCCTGTTCGGGCTGCACCTGGGCATGGCCTTCGCGCCCAACCACAAGGGGATGGACATGCCCGACCCGGACTCCGACGCGCAGAAGTGGGGGCACCTGCGGCGCCAGGTCCTCACCTCCCGCAACATCAGGGGCGGCTTCGTCACCGACTGGTTCCTCGGCGGCCTCAACTACCAGATCGAGCACCACCTGTTCCCCAGCATGCCCCGCCCGCACCTCGGGCTCGCGCAGGCCGCGGTGAAGGCCCACTGCCGCGACCTCGGCATCCCCTACGCGGAGACCGGCCTCGTCGACTCCTACCGGCAGGCCCTGCGCCACATGCACGAAGTGGGGGAACCGCTGCGTGCCGACATCTGAGGAGCCGACACCTGAGGAGCCGACACCTGAGGATCCGACACCCGAGGAGCCGATGCCGTGCGTGCCCGCGGACGCCGCCCCTTCCGACGCCGTCGCGGCGCACACAGGCCCCCTAGGCTGGTGCCCATGACCCCAGTGGAGGAGGGACGTCCGCGCGCGCTGCTCGCGGGGGCGTCGCGGCGGTGGGTGCGGCTGCTGCCGTGGGCCGTGGCGTTCGTGCTGTGCGTCGTGCTGCTGCCCACCACCATCGTGGTCCTCACCGCCGACTACGGCCTGAACGGCGGCGTCGCGAGCGCGCTGGCCGTGGCCCAGTCCGCGCCGCTGCTGCTCGCCGTCGTACGGCCGCTGCACGCCTGGTACGTGGTCTTCGCCGCGGACGTGGCCGGCGCGCTCGCGCTGCTCGGCGTCGACTTCGAACAGCGGCTGCTGTGGCCGTTCCCGCCCATGGAACTCGTCGGGTACGTCGCCCTCTGCCTCGCCCTGGGCCTGCGCGAGCGGCGCCGGACACTGGTGCTGGTGTGGCTGGCGACGGCGGGCGCCAACGTCGGCCTGGGCTTCGCCGCACCGCACGGCTCCAGCGCCAAGGAACTGCTGTTCACCATCCTCGGCGGCGTCGCGCTCCTGCTGGGCGGTGTGCTGCGCGAGCGGTACGAGGTGCAGCGCAGGCTGGTCGAGCAGGAGACGATCAGCGAGGCCGAGCGGGGCCGGCGGACGCTGCTGGAGGAACGCGCCCGCATCGCACGCGAGCTGCACGACGTGGTGGCCCACCACATGTCCGTCATCACGGTGCAGGCGGACACCGCCGAGTACCGCCTCGCGACGCTGCCGCCCGACGTACGCGAGGAGTTCACGTCCATCGCGGCCACCGCGCGGGAGTCGCTCGGCGAGATGCGACGCCTCCTCGGCGTGCTGCGCAACGAGGAGGCGCACGGCGAACTCGCGCCCCAGCCGGGCCTCGCGCAGATCGGGCAGCTGGTGGAGGCGACCGCGCGGACGGGCGGGCCGGTGGAGTTCTCCCCCTGCGACGCCGAGGTGCCCGAGGCGGTGGGCCTGTCGGCGTACCGGATCGTCCAGGAGGCCCTCGCGAACGTCGTACGGCACGCGCCCGGAGCCGCGACGCACGTGTCGCTGTCGGTGTCGCGGCCCGCCGACGGGCAGGGCGGGGAGCATCCCGCCGATGGGCAGGACGGGGGGCATCCCGCCGAAGGGCAGGGGCATCCCGCCGACGGGCGGGGCGGGGAGCGGCTCACCGTCCTGGTCGTCAACGAACCGCCGCCCGAGCCGCCCGCCGGGCCGCTCGAAGTGGGCGGCACCGGGCACGGCCTGGTCGGCATGCGCGAACGGGTGCGGCTCGTCGGCGGCACCCTCGACGCCGGGCCGCTGCCGGACGGCGGCTTCCGGGTCGCCGCACAACTCCCCCTGACGGAAGAGGACCTCACGTGACGACGCGCGTCATCATCGTCGACGACCAGGCCATGGTGCGGGCGGGCTTCGCCGCGCTGCTGGCCGCCCAGAGCGACATCGACGTGGTGGGCGAGGCCCCCGACGGCGCCCAGGGCGTCGAGCTGAGCCGGCGTACCCATCCGGACGTCGTCCTCATGGACGTGCGGATGCCCGAGATGGACGGGCTGGAGGCCGCGCGCCGCCTGCTGTCGCCCCCGCCGGGGGTGACCCACCGGCCGCGGGTGCTGATGCTCACCACGTTCGACGTCGACGACTACGTGTACGAGGCCCTGCGGGCGGGCGCCAGCGGCTTCCTGCTGAAGGACGCGCCCCCGGCCGACCTCATCGCGGCGGTCCGCGTGGTGGCCTCGGGCGACGCGCTGCTCGCCCCGTCCGTCACGCGCCGCCTCATCGCGGACTTCGCCCAGCAGCGCCCCGCGTCACGGGGCAAGCCCGCGCTGCGGCTGAAAGGGCTGACGGAACGCGAGACCGAGGTGCTCACCCTGGTCGCCCGCGGCCAGTCGAACACGGAGATCGCCCAGACCCTGGTGCTGGCGGAGCAGACGGTGAAGACGCACGTGAGCCGCGTCCTCACCAAGCTCGACCTGCGCGACCGGGCGCAGGCGGTGGTCTTCGCGTACGAGTCGGGGCTCGTGGCGCCGGGAGAGTAGTCCCGCCCGGACGGCCCCGCGGGCCCGGCCGCCTCCTCCTTCTCCCCCTACCGGGGTAGCACCTCCACATTGGCTCCCCGGTATGACGCCCGGCGCCGAGCCGTCCCCGCACTCTTCACCCGTCACCAGGACGCACCTGATGCACGGATGAGGGAGACGGCACCATGAGGCTACGCAAGGGCAAGCGGCGGCAGGCGGACGACCGGGCGGCGGCGGACCACCGCCCCGAGGCCCCGGCCGCCACTCCCGGGCTCGCCGTCGAACTGCGCGGGGTCCGGCGGCAGTACGGCCGCGGCGCGGGCACCGTGCACGCGCTCGCGGGCGTCGACCTCGCCCTCCCGCGCGGCACCTTCACCGCCGTCATGGGCCCGTCCGGGTCCGGCAAGTCCACCTTCCTGCAGTGCGCCGCCGGGCTCGACCGGCCGTCGGCGGGTTCGGTGCGCCTCGGCGGTACGGAGATCACCGGCATGGACGAGAACGAGCTGACGGAGCTGCGCCGCAGCCGCCTCGGCTTCGTCTTCCAGGCGTTCAACCTGCTGCCGTCGCTGACCGTGGAACAGAACGTCCTGCTGCCCATGCGGCTGGCCGGGCAGCGCCAGGACCGCGGCCGGGCGGCGGCGGTGCTCGCGCAGGTCGGGCTCGCCGACAAGGCGCGGCGCCGGCCCGGCGAGCTGTCCGGCGGCCAGCAGCAGCGCGTGGCCGTCGCCCGGGCCCTGGTCACCGCCCCCGACGTGATCTTCGCCGACGAGCCCACCGGCGCCCTCGACACCGGCACCGCGGCGGAGGTGCTCGGACTGCTCCGGCACGCGGTGGACACCCTCGGCGCCACCGTCGTCATGGTCACCCACGACCCGGCCGCGGCCGCCTGGGCCGACCGCGTGCTGTTCCTCGCCGACGGGTCCTTCGCCGACCACCTGGAGCGGGGTTCGGCGGAGCAGATCGCGGCACGGATGACCGCGCTCACCGGGCGCACGCGGGCGATGGCCGGGGCCGGTGCGGGGGTGGCGGCATGAGCCTCAAGCCCAACGGCCTGGCCCGCGCGGCCGTGCGCTTCAAGCCCGCCTCGTTCGCGGGCACCTTCGTCGCGCTGATGATGTCGGCGCTGGTCGTCGCCGCCTGCGGGGTGCTGCTGGAGACCAGCATCCGCGCCTCGGTGCCGGCCGAGCGGTACGCGAACGCGCCGGTCGTCGCGGCGGCCGACCAGTCCGCGCGCGTCGTCGCGGACACCGTCGACGGCCCCGAGGAGACCGCGTACCCGCTGCCGGACACCGCCCGCGTGGACGCGGGGCTCGCGGCCAAGGCCGCCGGGGTGCCGGGCGCGGCCGGCGCCGTACCGGACTTCACCTTCCCGGTGCACGGCGGTGACGGCCCGGCGGGCGCGTTCACCGGCCACGGCTGGGGCTCGCACGCCTTCACCGGCACCGCGCTGACGAAGGGCGCCGCGCCGCACGCGGGCGAGGTGGTCCTGGACGCCGGCGCGGCCCGCACCGCGCAGGTCGGCGTCGGCGACACCGTCGCGTTGGAGACCGCCGACGGACCCGCCGACTTCCGGGTGTCCGGGCTGGCCGAGGCCGGTGCCGGTGACCCCGCGGACGAGGGGGCGGACGGCGGGGCCACCGCCTGGTTCGCCGACACCGAGGCGCCCGTGCTGGCGGGACACCCCGGCCAGGCCGACGCCATCGCCGTCCTGGCGGAGGACGGGGCCGACACGAAGGCCCTCGCCGCCGCCGTCGGGAAGGCCCTCACCGGCTCCGGCGCGCAGGTGCTCACCGGCGACGACCGCGGCGAGGTCGAGGACCACGGGCTGGCGTACGGCAAGGAGACGCTCTTCGCGGTCGGCGGTTCCTTCGGCGGGATCGCCACGCTGGTCGCGGTCTTCACCGCCGCCGGCACGGTCGCGCTCTCCGTCGGCCAGCGCACCCGCGAGTTCGCGCTGCTGCGCGCCGTCGGCGCCACCCCGCGGCAGATCCGCCGCGCCGTCGCCGCCGAGGCGCTGCTGGTCGCCCCGCTCGCCGGGCTGCTCGGCTGCCTGCCGGGCATCGGGCTCGCACACTGGTGGTTCGGGCAGATGCAGGACCGCGGGGCCGTCCCCGAGGCGGTCGAACTGCACGTCTCAGGGTTCCCGCTGCTCGCCGCCGTGGGAGTGGGGCTGCTCACGGCGCTCGGGGCCGGCTGGGCGGCCGGGCGCAGGCCCGCGAAGATCAAGCCGGGTCAGGCGCTCGCCGAGGCCTCGGTGGAGCGGCTGCGGCCGGGTGTCGTCCGTACGGTCCTCGGTCTCGCCGCGGTCGGCGGCGGTTCGGCGCTCGCCGGGGTGGCGGCCTCCGCCGCCGGTTCCGACGCGGCCAACGCCTCCCTCGGCGTCGTCATGCTCTTCATGCTGGCCGTCGCCCTGCTCGGGCCGATCCTGGCCCGGCTGTGCGCGGGGCTCTTCGGGCTGCTGCTGCGCGGCGGTGACGCCTCCGCGTCGCTGGCCGCCGCCAACTCCCGTACGAACGCCCGCCGCCTGGCCTCCGCGATCACGCCGATCGTGCTGGCGATGGCCTTCGCCTCGACGCTGGTCTTCATGCACACCAGCGAGAGCCACGTGGCCTCGGAGCAGCTCCGCGACGGCATCACGGCGGACCACGTGGTCACCGCCCCGGCGGGCCTGCCCGCCGACGCCGCCGACCGGGCCGCCCGCGCGCCCGGTGTCGACGCGGCCGTGAGCCTGCTGGACACGCAGGTGCTGGTGCCCGTCCGCGGCGGGGGCGAGACCTCGTTGCAGGGCACGGCGACGCAGGGCCTCTCGGGCTCCGGTGCCGAGCTGGCGAAGGTCCAGGACCTGGACGTGCGCGAGGGCGGCCTGGACCGGGTGGGTCCGGGCCGGATCGCCATCGACAAGACCCTCGCCACCGCCACGAATGTCGGTCTCGGCGACAAGCTGCCCCTGTACCTCCCCGACGGCACGAAGGCAGCCCCGGAAGTGGTCGCCGTCTACGGCCGCGGCCTGGGCCTGCCGGCCGTGACCATGGACCGCGCCGCCCTGGACGGCCACGTCACGTCGCCCTTCGCCGACACGCTGCTGGTCAGTGGCGGCGAGGCGGGGCCGCTGCGGGCGCTCGGCGAGGTCACCGACGCCTCCGGCTACGCGCTCGCGCAGAACGTGGACCGGGAGTTCGGTGCCTGGGCCAACTACATGATGGCCGCCGTCCTGGGCGGCTTCGCCGCCGTCGCCGCGGTCAACACCCTGGTGATGACGGTCCTGGACCGCCGACGCGAGCTGCACACGCTCCGCCTCGTCGGCTCCACCCGGCGCCAGGTGCTGCGCATGCTGGGCTGGGAGAGCCTGCTGGTGTCGGCGGCGGGCGTGGCCCTGGGCACCGCCATCGCCATGATCACGCTGACTCCGATGATGCGTGGTCTGACCGGCGAGTTCCCGCACGTCCCGCCCCTGCTGTACGCCGCCTTCGCCGCGACGGCGGCCGCCCTCGGCCTGGCCTCCGTCACCCTCCCGGCCCACAGGACCCTGCGCGACCGACGTCCATGAACCCCGGCAGGCGGCCCGGCCCCCCCGGCCCCGCCCCGGCCCCCCGGCCCCCCGGCGGCCCGGCCCCCGGCGCCCTCGGCCCCGGCGGCCCGGCCGCCACCGGCCCGCACCTGATCCCCGGGGCCCCGTCACGGCGGGGCCCCGGGGAGTTCGCGTCCCGGCGGGCAGAGAGCCGCGTCCGAACGCGAGACCCGCCGGTCGCGTGGGCTCGCCCTGCTGGAGCGCCGGTACGCCCGTGGGGCGGGTGCCCCGGGATACGGGGGTCGGCCGTGCGGGTTCGGCCTGGTGCGGCGGCATCCCGGGGCCTGTGGTCGCCGCTGGGCGGTGGTCGGCCGCGTGGGCCGGCCCTGTGGGAGGGCTGGTCCGCCCTGGGCCCGCCTGCGGGGCGGGTTGCCCCGGGGTACGGCGGTCGGTCGTGCGGGCGTGGCCTGGCGCGGCGGCATCCCCGGGCCGCGTGCCGGCCCCTTGGCGGCGGTCGGCCGCGCGGGTTCGGCCTGGTGCGGTGGCACCCCCGGCTGGGCCCGCGGCCGGCCCCCTGGCGGTGGCCCCGCAGGTCCGCCGTCAGCTCTCCTGGCGGCGGGCCCGTCTGCGGGTCCCATCCGCGGTGAGGGCTTGCCCCGTCGCGGCGGCAGCGGTCCACGGACCCGGTGGTGTCAGACCGTTCGCAGGGCGTCCGCCGGGGGCGTGCGCAGCGCGTGACGGGTGGGGAGCTCGATGGTGAGGTACGAGGTCAGGACGACCGTCACCGCCACCGCCGGGAGGAGCCAGGCCGGGCCCGCCGGCCAGGGACGGCCGAGGAAGCCCTGGCCGAGGAGGGCCAGGGGGACGGCGGACAGCAGGAGGCCGCAGACGAGGGCCGCGGCGGCGATCACCGCGGCCTCGCGGCGCATCATCGCGCGGACCTGCCGCGGGGTCGTGCCGACCAGGCGCAGCGCGGCGATCTCCGCCCGGCGCTGGGCGGTGGCGGCGACCAGCTTGTTGGCGATGCTCAGCAGCAGATAGCCGAGGAGCACCACGACCACCGCCAGGTTGACCCACACCTCGGGCGGCGCGTCCGCACCGGTGGTGTCCGGGGCGGTGCTCGCGACCGCGAGGCCGGGCCGGCCGGCGGCCAGCTCGGCGAGCGCCCGCCCCGCCTCCCGCGTGCCGTCGGTGCGGACCAGGGCCCGCTGGTCGAGGCCGGTCGTGGTGTGCCCGGCGGCCAGCTCGCGGGAGAGGACGACCGGGCCGAAGCCCAGCCCCCGGTCGTACACGGCGACGACCCGGGCGTCGACGCGCGCCCCGTCGCCGAGCACCAGCCGCAGCCGCTTCCCCACCCCGGCGTCGCGCGTGCGGGCGGCCTCGGCGCCGACGGCGACGGTCGCCCCGGTCAGCCGGTCCAGGCTGCCCTCCGTCACCCCGAGGTCCACGACGCCCCGGGCGTCCGGCCCGAGGATCATCGCCGAGGCCGACTCGGCCGCGGGCTCGCCCAGCTCGTCGTACTCCCACACCACCGTGGTCGTCCCGGCCGGTGCCGCCGCCCGTACGCCGGGCACGTCGCGCACGGCGGACAGGGTCCCGCCGGGCAGCCCGCCCAGGGCCGGCGCGGTCAGCTCGTACTGGGCGAGCGTGCCGGTGCGGGTGTCGTCGGAGGTGGCGGCCAGCACCGTGGTCTGGGTGAGGGTGTAGGTCAGGACGAAGACGACGCCCATGGCCAGGGGGCTGACCACGCCCGACAGCCGCAGGGCGTAGGCCCGTACGTTGGACAGTGCCAGCCACGTCGGCGCCGCCACCCCGGGCCGCAGCCGCCGTACTACGGCCTCGCCCGCGCTCCTGACCAGCGCCGGGCCGGACAGCGCCAGGCCGATCGCGGCGACGATGCCCGCCATGGAGGTGACCGAGGCCCCGAGGACCGTCCGGGACAGCAGCGGCACCACCGAGAGCGCGCAGGCCCCCAGGATCAGCAGCAGCCCGGCCGTGGTCCGCGCCCGCGACGGTGTGCGCGGCTCGCTGCGCGACTCGGCGACCGCCTCGGTGGCCGGCATCCGCGAGGTGCGCCAGGCCGCGCACCGGGCGGAGAGCTGCACGGCCGCCGCGACCAGGAGCAGCGTGGCGAGGGCGGGCAAGGGGCTGACGGTGAGGGGGAGTGCGGACGGGAGTACGTCGCGGTCGGCCAGCAGCTCCCGGAAGTGTCCCGCCAGCAGGTATCCGGCCGCCACGCCCGGCACCAGGGCGATCACCGCGACGACCGTCGACTGCGCGGCGGCCAGGCGCCGGATCTGCTTCGGGGTCGCGCCGACGGCCCGCATCAGCGCCAGGTCGCGGCGCTGCCCGGCGATGGTCACGCCCAGCGCGCCCGCGACGACGAACCCGGTGATCAGCAGCACGATCCCGCCGAGCGAACCGGCGAGCAGGATCAGCAGCGAGCGCGCCGAACCCACGCCCGGCGCCACCGCCTCGCCCCGGTCCGCGCCGGTGGTCACCCGGAGCCCGGTGCCCGCGACCTCCTCGCGGACGGCGTCGGCCACCCGCTCCCCGGCACCGTCGGCGGCCCGCAGGCCGACCAGGTCCACGGTTCCGGCACGCGGGCCTGCGCCCCCGGTGTCCCGCCCGGCCAGCGCGGCGGCCGTCCCGTCCGCGAACCAGACGCCGCCGCCCGCGCCCGGGGCGTCGACCAGTGCGGAGACCCGGTAGGCGGCGGCGGGGCGGCCGTTGGCCACGACCCGGACCCGGTCGCCCACCGCGAGGCCCGCCGCGTCGGCCGCCGCCGCGTCCACGGCGACCGCCTTCGCACCGGACGGGGCCCGCCCCTCGACCCGCGCGCCGGCCAGCAGCCGCGTCGAGGACCAGCCGTGACCCGCCGTCGCCGGATCCTCGGCGACGGGCACGGGCCGTCCGCGCCTGTCGACCAGCGCGGCCGGGAAACCGATGTCGCCGACGGCCGCGGTCACGCCGGGCAGGGCGGCCAGCCGGTCGACGAGCCGGGCCGGGACCGTGGCCCGCTCGGGCAGCGCGATCGGCAGGTCACCGCTCGGGTGGAACTCCTGCCCGGCGGCGACCACGACGTCCGCGCCGCCGAGCCGACCGGGCGGCAGCTGCGAGCGCAGCCCGGACTCGGCGAGTACGCCGGTGGTGGTGATCAGGGCCGCGCCGCCGAGGACCGCGCAGGCCACGGCGAGCAGGGCGGTGATCCGGTGCGCGGCCATGCGCAGGGCGAGGTGCAGCATGTCTACCGCTCCCCCAACGCGACGAGCCGCTCGGCCAGGTGCGGGGCCGTCGGCCGCTCCAGGGCCTCGACCACCCGGCCGTCGGCCATCACCAGCGCCCGGTGCGCGCGGGCCGCCGCGGCCGGGTCGTGGGTGACCATGACCACCGTCTGACCGAGGTCGTCGACGAGGGCGCGCAGCAGGTCGAGGACCTGGTGGGCGCTGCGCAGGTCCAGCGCGCCGGTCGGCTCGTCCGCGAAGACGACGGCGGGCTTCGCCGCCAGCGCCCGTACGACGGCGGCCCGTTGCTGCTGGCCGCCGGACAGCTCGGCCGGGCGGTGCGACAGCCGGTCGGCCAGCCCCACCCGCTCGGTGAGCGTCCGCAGCCAGTCCCGGTCCGGGCGCCGGCCGGCCAGGCGCAGCGGCAGCGTGAGGTTGTCCTCGACGCTGAGCGAGGGGATCAGGTTGTACGCCTGGAACACGAACCCGACGCGTTCGCGGCGCAGTTCGGTGCGGCGGGTCTCGTTCAGGCCGGAGATCTCCTGCCCGTCGATGCGGACGCTGCCGGACGTGGGGGAGTCGAGCCCGGCGGCGCAGTGCATCAGCGTGCTCTTGCCGGACCCCGAGGGCCCCATCACCGCGAGGAACGTGCCGTGCTCCACGGTCAGCGACACGTCGTCGAGGGCGCGTACACCGCCTGGGTACGTCCGGGCGACCCGGTCCAGCGCGATGGCGGGCGCCCGGCGCGCGGTGACGGCCGGCAGGGCGGCGGTGCTCATCGCCGCCCCCGCAGGCCGCGTACGACGAGGGTCCCGGCGGCGAGCACGGTGACGACGCCGCTGGCCAGGTGGAGCGCGGTCGCGGCACCGGTGAAGGACAGGGCCATGTTGGCGACCGCGCTGAGCACCACCACGGCCCACAGCAGCGTCCGCAGGACGTCCCCGCGCGAGACGGCGTCCGGGCCCTCGCCGGGGGCGGAAGCGGCGGTCGGGACAGCCTGGGGCACGCCCAAGCGGTAGGGATCCTGCTGGTTGTGGCGGTCCTGGTGCGTCATGGCTGCGGCCTCCGTCGGCGTCGCTCTCGGTCGTCCTTGACGCTATGGAGCCGGGCACCCGGCGGCCGATCCCGTGGGCCGCCCGGTCCGGGGTACAGCAGGCTGTACTCTCCGGCTCCGCACCCGTCGCCGGCCGGTCCCGCGGCATAGGGTCGGCCCCACGCGCACGCCGGAGCGGGGCGCACGGACCGGAGGGAGGCAGGCGGATGACGGTGCCGGTCACGTCCGTGCGGGAGACCGCCGTACGGACGCTGCGTGCCGCCGGTGCGGCGACGGGGCAGCTCGTCGGCGGTCTCGGCACGGCGTTCCTGGCGCTGGGCGTACTGCTGCTGGTGGCACTGGCCGCCGTGACCGCGCCGGCCGGCGTGGGACTGCTGCTGGCCCCCGCCGCCCTGCGCGCCCTGCACGCGCTCGCCCGCCGGGAACGCGAACGCCTGTCCCGCCGGGGCCCGGAGATCGTCCCGCCCGACCCGCCGCCCACCCGGCTGCGCGCCGCCCTGGGCGACCCCACCACCCGGCGCGAGCTGCACTGGCTGGTCCGGCACGCCACCCTCGGGTTCCTGCTGGGCCTGCTCGGCTTCCTGCTGCCGCTCTGCGCCGTCCGGGACACCACCTTCCCGCTGTGGTGGCGGCTGAGCCCCGGGGAGGCGACGACCACGTCCATCGGTGTCGGCACCGCGCACGGCTGGCCGGACGCGCTCGCGGCGACCCTGCTGGGCGTGGGCTGGACCGCGATCGTGCTGGGCCTTGGCCCCGGCATGGCGCGGCTCCAGGCCGCCCCGGCCCGGCGGCTGCTCGCGGCGGGCCCGGACACGGACCTGTCGTTGCGGGTGGCGGAACTGACCGCGACCCGGGCCGCGGCGCTGGACGCGCACGCCACCGAGCTGCGCCGGATCGAACGGTCCCTGCACGACGGCGCGCAGAACCGGCTGGTGTCGGTGACGGTGCTGCTGGGCGCCGCCCGGCGGATGGCGGCGCGCGATCCCTCCGGGGCGGACGAGCTGCTGGAGCGGGCGCAGTCCGCGGCGGAGCAGGCGCTGGCGGAGCTGCGTTCGGTGGCGCGGGGCATCCTGCCGCCGGTCCTCGCCGACCGCGGTCTCGCGGGCGCGCTGTCGGGACTGGCGGCGGACTGCGGGGTGCCGTGCCGCGTCGAGGCCGACGTGCCCGAGCGGTGCGCGGCGTCGGTCGAGGCGACGGCGTACTTCGTGGTGGCCGAGGCGCTCACGAACATCGCGAAGCACAGCGGTGCCGCCCGCGCCTCGGTCACCGTCCGGGCCCGCGGGGGCCGGCTGCGCCTGCTGGTCGAGGACGACGGCCGGGGCGGCGCCGACGAGAACGCCGGCTCGGGCCTGACCGGCATCCGCCGCCGCGTCGCCGCGCTGGACGGCACCCTCCGCCTGAGCAGCCCGCCCGGCGGCCCCACCGCCCTGGACGTGGACCTTCCCTGCGGGAGCTGACCCATCGGGCCGGGGGGCTGGGCCCGCAGTACCGTGGAGGAACCGGGGGCATGCCGCGCACCGGCCCCGACACCGGTGCCGCTCCCGGTGATCGACGACGCCGGGCCGGATCCGCCCGAGCCCGGGGCAGGACTCGCCTCATGACGGTGCCCGTGCCGGTGCGGCCGGCGACCACAGAGCGTCCGGAGCGGCCCGCCGCGGTCCACCGGCCGGGCCCGCGGCGTCCGGGCCCGCGGCAGGGCTCCTCGCCGCAGGCCGGTGAGCGGCTGCGGCCGCTGACCCGGCGTCAGGTCGAGGACCGGTTCGGCGAGCTGGGCGACCTGTACGCGCAGACCTCCGGCGGCGGCCCCCGGGCGTGGAACGCGGCCCGCGGCGCCTTCCTGCGCCGACTGGGCGCCGACGTACGGCGGCCGGGCTTCGGTCTGCTGATAGCGGAGACCACCGTCCTGACCGGCTGTGCCTACGGCTACCCGGTGCCCGGCGGCGACCCGCGCGGCGTGCGGGGACTCGAGCCGTACCTGCCCGGAAGCGTGCTGTCCGTCGCCGCGTCGGACCGGCTCTTCCTGGTCTCCGGGATCGTCGTGCCGGCCCGCGTGCGCAGACAGCACCAGGACCGCGCCTGGAACCTCGCCCGGCGGTTGCAGACCCGCCTGCTGGCCGAGCACGACGCCGCCCTCGGCGTCACGCTGGTGGACCGCACCGACGGCGCGACCGTGCAGGCGCTGCGCTCCTGGGGCTGGCGCTACGCCGAGGGCGACACCCACCAGTCGTCCGTGCTCGGCCGGTACGGCGTCCTGGTCCTCGGCCGCTGAGCGGAGAATTCGCCCCGCTGAAACAATTATTCGCCCGGCACGGGAATAATTCGCCGGGGAAATGGCCGTTCTTTCCCGGCGATTTCATCCCGGGCCGTCGATGTATTACGTGCTAGGCTGGACGTCAGTTGCAGTTGTGGTTGCCATTTGTCATACCGGTTTTCCGGGCAGGTGATCATCGCGGCGATGGGAGGGCTCGCACGGTGTGGGCCTTCAACACTGCCTAGGAGAAAAAGCATGGCTTCCGGTACCGTCAAGTGGTTCAACGCCGAAAAGGGCTTCGGTTTCATCGCGCAGGACGGCGGCGGCGCCGACGTCTTCGCCCACTACTCGAACATCGCCACCCAGGGCTTCCGCGAGCTCCAGGAGGGCCAGCGGGTGAACTTCGACGTCACGCAGGGCCAGAAGGGCCCGCAGGCGGAGAACATCGTCCCCGCGTCGTAACACCCACCGCGTAACGCCGCGACGCACGTCGCGACCCACGTGGACAGGGCCCGCACCGCACGGTGCGGGCCCTGCGCGTGTGTTCACCAGCCGGTCGCCAGCAGGTGGTTGAGGAGCAGGGCCAGGACCGCCTGCGCCGCCAGCCAGCCGCGCGGCCGGGTGAGGAAGGCGCAGGCCGCGAGGAGCCACAGGGCGAAGGGGAGCCAGATGCGTTCCGTCTCCGCCTTGCTCATGCCGGACAGGTCGGCGGCCAGCAGCGCGAGCAGCCCGGCGCCCACGAGAAACGCCAGCCGGAACTCCTCGGCCCGCCCGCCCCGGGCCCGCCCGTCCTCGCCCCGCCCGTCCGCGACGCGCCGCCGGACCAGTACGGCCCCGGCCCGCCGCAGTCCCGCCGCCGTCGCCAGGCCCGTGATGAGCACCGTGCAGGCGAGGTTGGCCCACACCCAGTACGCGTAGGGGCGCACACCGGCCGCGCCCTCGTAGTACCTCTCGACCAGCAGGTGGTACGCCTCCCACCAGTCGAACCCGGCCGCCGTGAACGCCACCGGCACCACCGCCGCCCCCGCCAGCAGCGGCACGAACAGCACCGGCCGCGCGGCCCCCCGCACCCCGCGCCGCCCGAGCAGGAGCACCGCCGCCGCGACCACCGCGAACAGCGTCAGGCCGTACGAGAGGTAGCAGGTCAGCCCGAACAGCAGTCCCGAGCCCGCCGCCCACCCCAGCGGGCGCCCGGTGACCGCGAGGGCCAGCAGCGCCACCGCCCACGCGGCGACCGCCGCGAAGTAGCCGTCGGCGGACGTGCCCATCCACACCGCCGCCGGTGCCAGGACCAGGAACGGCGCCGCCCGCCGGGCGAGCCGCTCGGCGGCCAGGGCCCGCACCGTGACCAGCACCGCCACGCCCGCCGTCGCGCCCACGGTGAGCGTCAGGGCCCCGGCCCAGCCCCCGCCGCCGAGCCCGATCCGGTCCAGCAGTACGTAGGTGAGCGTGGCTCCGGGCGGGTGGCCGGCGACGTGGGCGGGCCAGTTGTCGGGGGAGTGGAGCAGGATGTGTCCGTTGAAGTCGCGCAGGGTCGCCGGGATGTCGTGCCAGCGGTCGATCACCGAGAGGTACTCCTGGCGCGTGGTGAGCCGTCCGGCGACGCCCCGGTCCCACCCGTCGACCAGCGCCAGCGACCAGGTCCAGGCCAGCGCCGTGCCCCAGGCCGCGGCCAGCAGCGCACGCCACGGCAGCCGGGTGGCGACGGCCGGGCCGTACGCCACGACCGCCGCCGCGACCACCAGCGCGGCCGGTGTGCCAGGGCCGAGGTGCGGGTCCCAGCGGCCCAGCAGGGGCGGCCAGCCGACGATCAGGTCGTCGTAGGTGTACACGTACCGGCCGACCAGGACGGCGGCCGTCACGAGGAGCACGGCGGCCGCCACGGCGTACAGGTCGCGGGGCACGGGGCGCGGGCGGGTCACGGTCACTCCGGCACCGTAGGCCGGGAGATCACGCGGCGGGCGGTGCGCACGGCGGACGTCAGCGTTTCGTCATGGGTCGCGGACCCTTCCGGGGGCCGGTCCCGGCCTACGGTCGGGACATGCGCGACCTCGCCCCACGGCTTCCCTCCTCCCCGGGTTTCTGGCGCAGCCCGCTGCGCGGGCCCTGGTTCACCTCGGTGCTCGGCCTCGTCCTGCTCGTCGGCATCACGGTGCTGTTCGTGACGGGTCTGGTGTCCTACGCCGCCTACAACCCGGATCTGGCGCCGGTCAACGACAAGACCCCGGACAAGGGGATCCTCGGCTTCTACCTCTTCGCCTGGCCGACCGACCCGCCCTGGCTGTACCGGCTCACACAGGGCGTCCACGTGACCCTCGGGCTGGTGCTGATCCCGGTGCTGCTGGCCAAGCTGTGGTCGGTGGTGCCGAGGCTGTTCACGCTGCCGCCGGTCCGCTCCCTCGCCCACGCGCTGGAGCGGATCTCGCTGCTGCTGCTGGTCGGCGGCGCGCTGTTCGAGTTCGTCACCGGAGTGCTCAACATCCAGCTGGACTACCTCTTCCCCGGCTCGTTCTACCCGCTGCACTTCTACGGCGCCTGGGTCTTCTTCGCCGCGTTCGTCGCGCACGCCGTGCTGAAGGCGCCGGCCGCGCTGCGCAACCTCCGGGCGATGCGCGAGGAGCGCGACGACGACCTGGTCTCGCCGCGGCCCGCCGCGCCCACCGTCTCGCGGCGCGGGGCCCTGTGGTTCGTCGGGGGCGGCTCGCTGCTGATGTTCGCCACGACCGCGGGCCGCGGCTTCGACGGGCCGCTGCGGGCCACCGCCGTACTCTCCCCGCACGGCGGGCCCGAACCGGGGAGCGGCCCGAACGGGTTCCAGATCAACAAGACCGCCGCCCACGTGGGCATCGACCCGGCCGAGACCCGCGAGGAGGCCTGGCGGCTCGTCGTCACGGGGCGGGCGGGAACCGTCCGGCTCAGCCGCGCCGAGCTGCTCGCCATGGAGCAGCACAGTGCGGACCTGCCCATCGCCTGCGTCGAGGGCTGGTCGACGTCCGACCAGCGGTGGCGCGGGGTGCGGCTGCGGGACCTCGCCGCGCGGGTGGGCCACGGGGACGACCCGCCGGACGTGTTCGTCGAGTCCCTCCAGCGCCGCGGCGCCTTCCGCAGCGGGGCGCTGCGCGCCAACCAGGTGGCCGACCCGCGCTCCCTGCTCGCCCTGTACGTCAACGGCGAGGAGCTGAGCCCGGACCACGGGTACCCGGCGCGGATCATCGTGCCCGCCGCGCCCGGCGTGCTGAACACCAAGTGGGTGGCCCGGATGACGTTCGGAGACCTGGGATGAGGCGCGAGCGCGAGTCGTGGCGGCGGTCGCGGCCGAGGCTGCCGCGGTCGCCGAGGTCGGTGCGGTCGGTGCGGCCCCGGATCGGCAGCCCGTTCCAGATCCTCCTGCTCGCCTGCTCCTTCGCGCTCGCGGGCTACGCGGGCGTGCGGCTGCTCGCCGGCGACTGGCTCGGCGTCGTCCTCTGGTTCGTGGGCGCGGCACTCCTGCACGACCTGGTCCTGCTGCCGCTGAGCTCGGTACTGGACCGGGCGCTCACCCGCGGGGCGGCCGCGGTGCGCCACCGGGAGTGGACCTCGTACGTCCGGTTCCCGGCGGCCTGCTCCGGGCTGCTCCTGCTGGTGTGGTTCCCGCTGATCGGCGGGCGGGTCGACGCGAGCTACGCGGGGGTCACCGGGCTGTCGGCGGACGGTTTCCTCGCCCGCTGGCTGCTGATCACGGCGGCGCTGTTCGGCGGCTCGGCGCTGCTGCTCGCCGGGCGGCTGCTGCGCAGCGCGACGAAGCGGCGCCCGCCCGACGTCCACTGATCCGCGGTCCGCCAGCCGGCGGCGCCCGCGCGGCGCAGCAGGGCGCGGGTGCCGACCCGTGCCCACGGGAACGGGCTGCCGGCGGCGGCGCGGGCGTGGGCGTCGGTGACGTCGACGAGCTGCACGTGGGCGCGTTCGTCGACGTCGACCGGGGCCGTCTCGGCGATCAGCAGGCCGCCGGGGGCGAGCAGGGCGGCGACGCGGGCGAGCAGGGCACGGGGGTCGCCGCCGATGCCGACGTTGCCGTCCATCAGGAGGACGGTGTCCCAGCGCCCCTCGCCGGGCAGCGGCTCGAACACGGAACGCCGCAGGGACTGCCCGCCGAGCCCTACGGTGCGGGTCACAGCGGCCTCGCTGACGTCGATGCCGAGGGCGGTGCGGCCTCGGGCGGCGAGTTCGGCCACCAGCCGGCCGGGGCCGCAGCCCACGTCGAGCACGGCGCCCTCGCAGCGGTCCAGCACCTCCAGGTCCACCGCGTCGGCCCGCGCGCACCAGCGCTCCACGTCCAGCGGCAGCAGCCAGCCGTCGGCCCGGCGCAGGAACAGCGGCCCGTGTCCCGACCGCAGGGCGGCGGCGTAGGGGTCGGAGCCCGCCCAGGCGGGGGCGGCGGACGGCGTGCCGGGGGCGAGTCGCGCGGTGCCCTTCACCGGCTCGCCCGCCGCCGGTCCGCGGCCGGTGCGCAGGCCGCCAGCCGGGCGGCGAACCGGCCGTCCGGGGCCAGGTCGGCGACGGCGCGGGCGTCTGCGGCGGTGTCGACGTCGCGCAGGGGCGGCAGGTCGCGCACCCGCAGTCCCGCCGTCAGGAGCCGCTCGCGCTGCACGGCCCCCGTGACCGGCGTCGACATGGGCACGCCCCGCAGCAGGGCGGGTTCGGGCCGGGCCAGGCCCAGGGCCCAGAAGCCGCCGTCCTCGGCCGGTCCGAAGTACGCGTCGCAGTCGCGGAAGTCCGCGTCGAGCAGGTCGGGCGTCACCTGCGGGGTGTCCATCCCGATCAGCAGGGCGGGCCCCGCGCACCCGGCGAAGGCGTCCGCGAGGCGTTCGTCGAGCCCGCCCGCGCACTGCGGTACGACGTCGAAGCCGGGCGGCAGCCACGGGCCCGGGGCGCCGTCGAGCACCAGCACCCGGCGCCGCGCGGGCGTCGCGGCGACGGCGGCCAGGGTGTCGGCGAGGGCCGCCTCGGCCAGCGCGGCCGCCTCGGCGGGGGTGAAGGGCGGGGTGAGCCGGGTCTTGACCCGGCCGGGACGCGGCTCCTTCGCGATGACCAGGAGGGTGGTCGTGGCGGTCACCGGGTGCCGCTCCTCTCGCTGTGCTCCGCGGGGACGGCGGGCGGCTCGGCCAGGACGCGGCGCATGTCCCGTACCGCGTGCCAGGTGCCGCGCCAGGTCCCGGTCACCTTCGAGGCGCCGGTGCGGGGCAGGTACGGCACGTCGTGCTCGGCGATCCGCCAGCCCGCGTCGGCGGCCCGCACCACCATCTGTAGCGGGTAGCCGCTGCGCCGGTCGGTGAGGCCGAGCGCGAGCAGCGGCTCGCGGCGCGCGGCCCGCAGCGGGCCGAGGTCGTGCAGCCGCAGGCCGGTGCGGTGGCGCAGCATCCGGGCCAGGGCGAGGTTGCCGGCGCGGGCGTGCACCGGCCAGGCCCCCCTGGCCCGCGGCCGTCGGCGTCCGAGCACCAGGTCGGAGGTCCCGGCGCGGATCTCGCGCACGAAGGGCGCCAGCAGACCCGGGTCGAGGGAGGCGTCGCAGTCGCAGAAGCAGACGACGTCGGCGGTCGCGGCGGTCAGCCCGGCGTGGCAGGCGGCGCCGAAACCGCGGCGCGGCTCGGTCACGACCGTGGCGCCGAGCGAGCGGGCGAGGTCCGCCGAGCCGTCGGTGGAACCGTTGTCGACGACGAGCGCACGCCAGCCGGCCGGGACCCGGTCCAGGACCCACGGGAGGGCCCCGGCCTCGTTCAGGCAGGGGAGTACGACGTCGACGTCGGGAGCGGGCGAGGTGGTCACGGCGTTCACCCTACGAACCGGAATCGGACGAATCGGGCTTCCACTCCTTACGAAACACGGACGTCGCCGACCCGTCGGCACGCGGGAGGCCCCGCCGCCGAGACCGCGGTGCGACGCTGGTCCCATGCACCAGCAGCCCGACGCCCCCGCCCCGGCCCGGCCCGCCGACCCCTGTCCGACCGGGCCCGGGTCCCCGGCCCGCCCCGTCGCCGGATCCCCGGCCCGCTCCGCCGACGGATCGCCGACCGAGCCCTCGGCCGAATCCGGGGGCGAAGGCTCGGACGTGCCCGCGCGGATCCTCGTCGTGGACGACGATCCCACCGTCGCGGAGGTCGTGGCCGGGTATCTCGACCGGGCCGGGTACCGCGTGGACCGGGCCGGGGACGGGCCCGCCGCGCTTGCGCGGGCCGCCGCGTACCGGCCCGACCTGGTGGTGCTCGACCTGATGCTGCCCGGCATGGACGGACTGGAGGTGTGCCGGCGGCTGCGCGGCCGGGGGCCGGTGCCGGTCATCATGCTGACCGCCCGGGGCGACGAGGACGACCGCGTCCTCGGTCTGGAGGTCGGCGCCGACGACTACGTCACCAAGCCGTTCAGCCCGCGGGAACTGGTGCTGCGGGTGGAGTCCGTCCTGCGCCGCACCCGCCCGGCCCCGGCGCCGCGCCCGCCGTCCGCGGCCGGTCTCACCGCCGACCCGGCCGCCCGCAGGGCCACCAAGAACGGCACCGAACTGGCCCTGACCCTCCGCGAGTTCGACCTTCTCGTCTTCTTCCTGCGCAACCCCGGGCGGGCGTTCGCCCGGGAGGAGCTGATGCGCGAGGTGTGGGGCTGGGACTTCGGCGACCTGTCCACCGTGACCGTCCACGTCCGGCGGCTGCGCGGCAAGGTCGAGGACGACCCGGCCCGGCCCCGGCTGATCCAGACGGTGTGGGGCGTGGGCTACCGCTTCGACCCCGCCGGCCGGGAGGCCGACTGACCGTGCACGCCACCCTCCTCATCGCTCTCTACGCCTTCGCGGGCGCCACCGCCGCCGGCCTGGTGGGCGCGGCCGTGCTGCGCCTGATCCGGCGGCGTTCGCTGACCGCCTCGCTCGCCGTGGTGGCGGCGGTCGCCGTCCTCGCCATGCTGGCCGGCACGCTGGCCGTCGCCTGGGCGATGTTCCTGTCCCCGCACGACCTGTCCGTCGTCACGACCGTCGTGGCGATGGCGGCCGTCGTCTCGCTGGCCACGGCGCTGCTGCTGGGCCGCTGGGTGGTCGCCCGCAGCCGTGAACTGGCGGCGGCGACGCGCTCGTTCGGCGACGACGGGGACTACGCGGCCCCCACCACCCCGGCGACGGCCGAACTGGACGCGCTCAGCCGCGAACTGGCGGCCACCAGCGCCCGGCTCGCCCAGTCCCGGGAGCGGGAGCGCGCCCTGGAGACCTCCCGGCGCGAGCTGGTCGCCTGGATCTCGCACGACCTGCGTACCCCGCTGGCTGGGCTGCGGGCCATGTCCGAGGCGCTGGAGGACGGGGTGGCCGCCGACCCCGACCGCTACCTGCGCCAGATCCGCGCCGAGGTGGAACGCCTCAACGACATGGTCGGCGACCTCTTCGAGCTCTCCCGCATCCACGCCGGCACCCTCGTCCTCGCCCCGGCCCGGATCTCGCTCTACGACCTGGTCGGCGACGCCCTCGCGGGCGCGGACCCGCTCGCCCGCCGGCACGGCGTACGGCTGGTCGGCGACGCGGTGGCGGCCGTGCCGGTCGAGGTGGACGGCAAGGAGATGAGCCGGGTCCTGGGCAACCTGCTGGTCAACGCGATCCGCCGGACCCCCGCCGACGGCACGGTCGCCGTCGCCGCCGAGCGGTCCGCCGACGGGGTGGTGGTCTCCGTGACCGACGGCTGCGGCGGCATCCCCGAGGAGGACCTGCCGCGGGTCTTCGACACCGGCTGGCGCGGCACCCACGCCCGTACACCCCCGGCCGGGGCCGGCCTGGGCCTCGCCATCGTGCGCGGCATCGTCGAGGCGCACCGCGGCCGGGCCACGGTCCACAACATCCCCGGCGGCTGCCGCTTCGAGGTGACGCTGCCGCTGGCGGAGGCCTGAGAGCCGGGGTCACTCCCCCCGCAGGCCCGCCCGCGCGAACTCCCGCATGCCCTCGGCGAACCCCACCCGCGGACGCCAGCTCAGCTCGGCCCGCAGGCGCGCCGAGTCGGCGGTGATGTGGCGGACGTCGCCCAGGCGGTACTCGCCGGTGACCACGGGCTCGGGCCCGCCGTACGCGGCGGCCAGGGCGGTGGCCATCTCGCCCACCGTGTGCGGCTCACCGCTGCCGGTGTTGTAGGCGCTGAGCGCGCCCGGAGGCGGCCCGGCGGCCTCCAGTGCCGCGACGTTCGCCGCGGCCACGTCCCGCACGTGCACGAAGTCCCGGCGCTGGCGGCCGTCCTCGAAGACGCGCGGGGCCTCACCGCGGGCCAGCGCCGAGCGGAAGAAGGAGGCGACCCCGGCGTACGGGGTGTCCCGGGGCATCCGGGGGCCGTACACGTTGTGGTAGCGCAGCGACACCGCCGTCGCGCCGGTCGTCCGGGCCCAGGCGGCGGCCAGGTGCTCCTGGGCCAGCTTGGTGGTGGCGTACACGTTGCGCGGGTCGGCCGGGGCGTCCTCGCCGACCAGCCCCGGGGACAGCTCCGCGCCGCACCGGGGGCAGGCGGGTTCGAACCGGCCCGCGTCCAGGTCGGCGACGGCCCGCGGCCCGGGCCGCACCACCCCGTGCCGGGGGCAGGTGTAGCGCCCCTCCCCGTACACCACCATCGACCCGGCGAGCACCAGCCGCCGCACGCCCGCACCGGCCGTCGCGGCGAGCAGGACGGCGGTGCCGAGGTCGTTGCGGGAGACGTACTCCGCCGCGTCGGCGACCCCGTTGCCGAGGCCGACCATCGCCGCCTGGTGGCACACGGCGTCCACCCCGGCCAGCGCCCGCGCGAGGGCCGCCGGGTCGCGCACGTCGGCGCCGGGGTCCTCGCGGACGTCGTAGCCGACGGGCTCGTGCCCGTGCTCCCGCAGGGCCTCCACGATGTGGGACCCGATGAAACCGGCGCTGCCGGTGACCAGTACGCGCATGCCCGCCACGCTAGGCCCGCGGGGGCGCCGGACCGGGCCCGCCGCCCGGCACGTCACGGGTCCGTAAGGAGCGGTCGGGCCGCGGAGCCGGCGCGACCGACCCGGCGGCTTTGCCATTCCTTTACAACCTGCCCGGTCCCCGCCTCGTCTCTCCGTCCGACCCGCATCACCACCCCCCACGTGGTGCGCCGACGACGAGAGAGAGCGACCCGATGCGCCGAACCATCCTCACCGCCGTGGCCCTGGCCTGCACCGCCGTACTGGCGGGCACCGGGACCGCGTTCGCCGACGACCCCAGCCCGGTCCCCTCCGCCCCCGCCGAGAGCGTCCCGAGCCCCGGCACCGGGCCGGCCGACGCGACCCCCGCGCCCGTGCCGTCCGTCAGCGCCCCCGCCGCCGAACCGACCGAGGCACCGGCCCCCGCGCCCGCCGACGGCCAGGTCTCCGTCGTACCCAAGGGCGCGGCCGACACCGGAGTGGCGGCGCCCTCGGACCCGGCCGGGACCGACACGTCCGTGGTCGGCGCCAGCACCGGCGGAGTGCTCCTCGCGGGCGGCGTCGTCCTGTTCGTCGTCCGCCGCCGACGGGCGGCGGCGACCGGCGCATGATCCCGCGCCCCGGCCGCGCCCTCGCGGCCGCCGCACTGGCCGCGCTGCTGGCGGGCTGCGGCGGCGGCCAGGGCGACGGCGACGCCGCCCCCGGCCGCCCGGCAGCCACGAAGGCCACGGCGGCACCTCCCGCGCCGGCCCCGGCGAAGCCGGTGCGGCCGCTGGCGCGTTCGGTGCCGGTGGGGCTGCGCATCCCCGCCCTCGGGGTCGACACCCCGGTGATGGGCCTGGGGCTGGCCGCGGACGGCACGGTGCAGGTCCCGCCCGTCACGGACGACGACCACGCCGGCTGGTACCGGCACTCGCCGACGCCGGGTCAGGTGGGTCCCTCGGTCCTCCTGGGCCACGTCACGGTGGGCAGGTACGGCGACGGGGTCTTCCGGGACCTCGCCCGGCTGCACCGCGGCGAGCGGATCGAGGCCCGCCTGGAGAACGGCACGGCCGCCGAGTTCACGGTCACGGCCGTACGGACGGTGGCGAAGGCCGGCTTCCCGACGGAGGACGTCTACGGCGACGTGGCCGGACCGGAGCTGCGGCTCATCACCTGCGGCGGCCCGCGCGACGGCGAGGAGTACCGGGACAACGTCATCGTCTTCGCCGAACTGAGCGCCACCAAGGGCGTCTAGGACAGGCCCGCCCCGGTGCACACCGCACCGCATACCCTCACGACCATGGAGAGCGTTGAAACGGTCCCGTGACAGGGCGGCGTCCGAACTGTTCGCCGCCCTGTATCCGCGCCTCGCCGGCTGGTGCCGCCGGCTCGTCGACGACGACGAGACGGCCCACGAGATCGCCTCCGAGGCGTTCACCCGGCTCTGGGCCCGCTGGACGTCCGTGGAGGAGCCCCGCGGCTTCCTCTACGTCACCGCCGCCAACCTCGTGCGCGACCACTGGCGCAAACTGGAGCGCGAGCGCCGGGCGGTGCGCCGGGTCACCGCGGAGGTCGCCGTGCGTCCGCATCCCGAGCAGGCCGACCCCTCGGTGCGGCTGCTCGTACAGTCGCTGCCGGAGCGGCTGCGCGTGCCGATCCTGCTCCACTACTACGCCGACATGCCGATCCGGGAGGTGTCCGTGCTGACCGGACGCAAGGAGGGAACCGTCAAGGCCGACCTGCACGCGGCCCGCGAACTGCTCCGCGTCCATCTGAGGAGAAGCCTTGACCACACGCCTTGAGGACGAGATGGACGAGCCCGGTTCCGGACGCGACGGCGACGATCCGCTGCTGGTCGTACTGCGCCCGGGCGCCGACTTCCTGGGCCCGCCGCCCGGCCGGTACGAGGCGATCCGCCGGACCGCGTCCCGGCGGCGCCTGCTGCGCGCCGCCGCCGGTGCCGCCGCGACCGCTGCCGCCGCCGCCCTCATCGCGCTGCCGCTGCACTGGGCGGCCCCCGCCGCACCCGCCCGCCCGGCGCCACCGCTGGCCCCGGCCCCCGTCGGTCCCGCCCCGCAGGCCACACCCAGCCCGGCCCCGCCGAGCCCGGCCCCGCCGAGCCCGGCCCCGCCCAGCGACACCACGCGGGCGCCCGGCCCCGGCCCCGCACTGCCGACCGAGGAATCCGGCCCGTCCGCCGCCACCCCGTCGCCCTCCGAGCCGTCGGCCGAGCCGAGCGACCCGCCGGTCGGGCAGGACCCGTCGAGCACACCGGGCACCGTGGTGCCCACGCCCGAGGTGGACGGGCCGGCTGCTACAACGGGGTGATGATCTACCACGTGGTGCCGCTCGCCGAGTGGAACGCCGACCCGGGGCGGCCGTACGCGCCCGCCTCCCTCGCGGAGGACGGGTTCGTCCACTGCTCGCCCGACGAGGGGACCACGCTCGCCGTCGTCAACGCCTTCTACCGCGGCGCGCCCCGGCCGCTGGTGGCGCTGCTCGTCGACGAGGAGCGGCTCACCGCGAGGTGCGGGTGGGAGGCCGCCGCGCCCGCGCCGCCGCCGGGTGTCGCCGAGGGCACCCTCTTCCCGCACGTGTTCGGCCCCCTCGACCGTGCGGCCGTCCAGCGCGTGCTGGAGGTCCGCTGGGACGACGGGGGCCGGGCCACGGGGCTGCGCTGATCGCGCCTCAGCTGTCCTGGGGCGTGACGACGGTGCCGCCGAGCAGCGCGGACGCCGTCTCGACCGGTGTGGCGGCGGGCGCCGACGGCTCGGGTTCGGCGCCGGGAGCGGGGTGGCAGGTGAAGCCGAGGCGGGCCATGGCCCGGGTCACCTCGCCGCCGCTGAAGTCGCGCCGGTCCTGCCGGGTGACGATCTCGCCCACCTGCTTGACCGGGTAGCGGCGGCGGCCGATCGTGACCGACTCACCGGTGACGGGTTCGGGCGTGACGCCCTTCATCGAGTCCAGCACCCCGCCCTTGGTGAGGTCGAACGGGTACCGGGCGATGACACAGCGCATGTTGCCTCCACGAGCGGGATGGGTTTTCCGGTGGTGTCCGAGGGGTGTACGGACCGTCCTAGGCCGCCGAGCCGGTCGAACCGGCCGAGCCGCCGGTGGACTGGCGGCGTGCCCTGCGGCGCGGGGACTCGCCGGTGGGCCGCCCCTGGACGGCGCGGCCCTGGCCGGTGCGGGGCTGCGCGGCGCCGCCGCCGGTGCGGGCCGGGGAGCCGGCCCCCTGGCCGCCGCCGCGCCCCTGCGAGGGGCGGCCGCGGCGCCCGCGGGACGCGGAGCCCGTGCCGGAGGCGGCGCGCCGGGGGCGCTCCACGACCGGTGCGGCGATGACGACGGGGATGCCGGAGGGGGTCTGCGCACCGGTGATGCGGGTCAGCTCCGCCTCGCCCGAGCGGACCGGCGTGACCTGCGGGGTGATGCCGGCCGCGGCCATCAGCCGGGTCATCTCACGCCGCTGGTCCGGCGTCACCAGGGTGACGACGCTGCCGGACTCGCCGGCGCGGGCGGTACGGCCGCCCCGGTGCAGGTAGTCCTTGTGGTCGCCGGGCGGGTCCACGTTGACGACCAGGTCGAGGTTGTCGACGTGGATGCCGCGGGCCGCGACGTTGGTCGCCACCAGCGCGGTCACCTGCCCGTCCTTGAACTGGGCGAGGGTCCGGGTGCGCTGCGGCTGGGACTTGCCGCCGTGCAGCCCGGCGGCGCGCACCCCGCTCTTCAGCAGCTGCTTGACCAGCCGGTCCACCCGGTGCTTGGTGTCCAGGAACATGATGACCCGGCCGTCGCGCGCCGCGATCTCGACGGTCGCGCGCTGCTTGTCCTCGTCCTGCACGTGCAGCACGTGGTGCTCCATCGTGGTGACGGCACCGGCCGACGGGTCGACGGAGTGGACCACCGGGTCCGTCAGGTAGCGGCGGACCAGCCGGTCGACGTTGCGGTCGAGGGTGGCCGAGAACAGCATCCGCTGCCCGTCCGGCTGCACCTGGTCGAGCAGGGCGGTGACCTGCGGCATGAAGCCCATGTCGGTCATCTGGTCGGCCTCGTCGAGCACCGTGATGGTGACGTCGCCGAGGGCGCAGTCGCCGCGGTCGATGAGGTCCTTGAGCCGTCCGGGCGTCGCGACGACGACCTCCGCGCCGGAGCGCAGCGCACCGGCCTGCCGGCCGATGGACATGCCGCCGACCACGGTGGCCGACCGGAGACCCGCGGCGCGGGCGTACGGGGCGAGCGCGTCGGTGACCTGCTGGGCCAGCTCGCGGGTGGGGACCAGGACCAGGGCGAGCGGACGCCGCGGCTCGGCGCGCCGGCCGGCCGTACGGGCCAGCAGGGCGAGGCCGAAGGCGAGGGTCTTGCCCGAACCGGTGCGGCCGCGGCCGAGGACGTCGCGTCCGGCCAGGGAGTTCGGCAGGGTCGCCGCCTGGATCGGGAACGGCACGGCCACGCCCTGGTCGCCGAGGGCGGCCAGCATGCGGGCGGGCAGGTCGAGTTCGGCGAAGGTCTCGACGGCGGGGAGCGCCGGGGTGATGGTCTTCGGCAGCGCGAACTCGCCGCCCTGCGGGGCGGCGGCCGGCCTGCGGCCGGAGCTCTGGGAGCGGCCGGCCGACCGGGAGCGGCGGGGGCCTTCGCCGGAGCGCCGACGGTCGTTGGTGCGTGTGCGGTTCATGGGGAACCTTCCTTGATACGGCACGTATCAAGGGAGACCCGCAGCGGAGGAGCGGCGCAGGGAATCGCAAGAACGAGCCGGGCCGGTCGATTTCGGCGTGCTGCCGAGCGGACCGGGAGAATTGGTGAATGCGGGAACGCGGGTAAAGCGAATGCGGGGGAGGGAGTGTGGAGAAATCCGTGCCCCCGCGGCGGGGCGCGGTGCGCCCGGAAACGCGGCGAGCTGGGGCCCGCACCCCAAGGTGCAGGCCCCAGCTGCGGAGTATGCGTGAGCGTCAGGCCGGGGTGATGTTCTCGGCCGTCGGGCCCTTCTGGCCCTGCGCGATGTCGAAGGTCACCTTCTGACCCTCGAGCAGCTCGCGGAAGCCCTGCGCGTTGATGTTCGAGTAGTGGGCGAAGACGTCGGGGCCGCCGCCGTCCTGCTCGATGAAGCCGAAGCCCTTTTCGGCGTTGAACCACTTCACGGTGCCGGAAGCCATGTTTTCTCCTTCGGTACGGTGCTCGGAGTTCACCCTGTGTGCACTCCGGTCGCCGTGATGATCACCCCGTCGGACAAAACCTTCAGGCAACCACAACTGCAACTTCCATCGACAGTAGCACGCCGTGATCGGCCGGGTGCCGGACATAATCTTGGCCCGATCGGCCGCCCGGGGAATATTCCCGGGACGGCGACGGATTTTCTCCCGCCGTCGGAGCAGATATCGCCCCGAACAGGCCGCGGACACCCCCGTACCGAGACAAAGGACACGTTCGTACGGGTGGTTCAGCGCAGGCCGAGGCCGGCGAGATCCTCGTCGGTGAGGGTGATCGAAGCGGCGGCCGTGTTCTCCTCCAGGTGGGACAGGGAACCCGTGCCGGGGATGGCCAGGGTGACGGGCGAGGACGCGAGCAGCCAGGCCAGGGCTATCTGCGGGACCGTGGCGCCGTGCCGGTCCGCGACCTCGGCGATACGGTCCCCGCCGACCTCGCTCAGGCCGCCGCCCAGCGGGAAGTACGGCACGTAGGCGATGCCGGCCTCCTCGCAGCGGGCCAGTACCTCCGTGTCGTCGCGCTTGCCGGTGTGGAAGTGGTTCTGGACGGCCGCCACGGGCGCGATCCCCCGCGCCTCGGCGAGGTGCCCGGCGTCCACGTGGCTGAGGCCCAGGTGCCGGATCAGACCCTCCTCGCGCAGCGCGGCCAGCGCCTCGAAGCGGGCGGCGACGGACTCGCCGTGCGGCGGCGGTTCGATGCCGCCGATGCGCAGGTAGACCAGGTCGAGGCGGTCGACGCCCAGGCCCGCCAGGTTCTCCTCGACCAGCGCGCGCAGGGCGCCCGGCTCGGTGGTCGCCTCCAGACCGCCGTCCGGGGTGCGCAGCGGCCCGACCTTGGTGGCGATCACCAGGTCGTCCGGGTAGGGGTGCAGGGCTTCGCGGATCAGGTCGTTGGCGCGGACGGACCCGTCGTCGTTGGTGTAGAAGGCCGCGGTGTCGATGTGGTTCACGCCGAGCTCCACGGCGCGGCGCAGTACGGCGCGACCGGTCTCCGGGTCGCGGGCCGGGCCGTGGAAGCTGTTGGTGGGCAGCCGCATGGCGCCGAAACCGAGCCGTCCGATCGTGAGGTCGCCACCGAGGCGGAAGTCGTTGCTCATGCCGCCACCCTGCGAGGCGCCACCCCCACCGCACGACCCCGTGGCAGCTTGCTGCCAACCCCCACTGCCCCGGCGCAGTGATCGCCGCCGCCCCGGTCACCACCGAGGCGGGCGCGTCACAATGGCCGTATGGCAGAGAGCATGACGGTGCACGGTGACGTGGAGCTGCTGGCCCGGGCCGGGCACCTCTTCTCCTCCGTCCGGGAGGAGTTCGTCTGCGCCGCCCGCGACCTCGACACCTGGCCCCGGCCCGCCGCCCGGCAGGTCGCCCGGAGCCGGGTGCGGGACAGCGGTGCCACGCGGGTGCGCAAGCTGCTCAGTCCGGCCGCGCTGGCCGACGAGGGCGGCCGGGCCCACCTGAACGAGCTGGCCGCCCGGGGCGCCCGGGTGCGGATCGCCGCCAGCGGCCTCCCGCACGAGACGATCATCATCGACCGGCGCTGGGCGATCCTCGCCGGAGCGGACGCGCCCGGGGGCCGCGCGTACACCGTGACCGCCGCGCCCACCCTGGTCGGCGGCGTGCACGCCCTGTTCGAGGCGGCCTGGGAGGCGGCCACCGACCTCGCGTCCTTCCTGCGGGGCGACCAGCCGCAGCTCGACGCCGGGAGCCGGACGGTGCTGCGCGCACTGGGTTCGGGCGCCACCGACGCGGCCGCCGCGCGGGAACTGGGCATGTCGCTGCGCACCTACCGGCGCCGGGTCGCCGAACTGCTCGACGCCCTCGACGCCGGGTCGCGGTTCCAGGCGGGGGTGCGCGCGGGCGAACTCGGCCTGAGCGGCTGACGGGCCGAGCGGCTGAGCGGCCGAGCGGCCGAGCGGCTGAGCGGCTGCACGGCCGCGGGAACGGTTCGGTGCCCCGCTGCGTCGTCCCCTTCCAGGGCGCGGCGGCCGTGTCCCGGGGAGGGCGGCACAGTGGCTGCGGACGGGTTCGCCCGGTGGACACGGCGGTTCGAGGACGAGCGCGAGCGCAGACGTGCGCAGGGCGACCCGGAGTGGGAACGGGGCGCCGTGCTGCACCGCGCGGTGTGGGCGGGCATCCAGCGTTTCCAGGTCGGCGAGGACGGTGACGGAGCGAACCTCGTCGCCAAGGCCGAGGCGGCGGGCGACGCCGACTACGCGCGGGCGGTGCGGCTCTTCGTCGCCGAGGAGCAGAACCACGCCCGGCTCCTCGCCCGGCTGCTGGCCGCGGGCGGCAGGCCGACGCTGAGCGGCCACTGGAGCGACACCGCGTTCGTGCGGCTGCGGCGGCTGCTGGGCCTGCGCACCGAACTGCTGGTGCTGATGGTCGCCGAGGTGGTGGCGCTGCGCTACTACCGCGTCCTGCGGGACGGTACGGACGACGCGCTGACCAGGGAGGTGGCGGGCCGGATCCTGGCCGACGAGCGGCGCCACGTCCCCTTCCACTGCGCGCGGCTGCACGACTCGCTGGCCGGGCTGCCCGCCGTCACGCGCCGCCCCGTGCTGGCCCTGTGGCGGCTGCTCCTCCTCGCGGCCACCCTGGTCGTCGTCGCCGACCACGGCGCGGGGCTGCGCCGCCTCGGCGTCGGACGGCGCCGTTTCGCGGCCGACGTCATGGCCTCGTCCGCCGAGGTGGTCGAGGCGGTACTGACCCCGCGGCCGGACGCGTGGACGGGCGGCGCCTGAGGCCGGCACCGGCGGCGGGGGCGTACGTCCGCCGCGGGGCCGTACGCCCGCCGCGCGGCCCGTACGCCCGTCGCGCGGCCGTAGGTCCGCCGCGGGGCCGTACGCCCGCCGCGGGGCCGTCCTACTTGCTGACGGCGAAGCGCATCAGCGCGTGCTCGTCGCCCTGCTTGATCTTGCCCGTCTCGTTGACGACCTCCAGCTTCCAGGCGCCCCCGACCCGCACCGCCTTGGCCACCGCGCAGCCGTTGTCCTGGCTGAGCAGGCTGGGCCAGATGTCGGCGACCTGCTCCGAGCTGCCGCCGGTCGCGTCGTAGACCTTGAAGCTGATGTTGCGCGCCTTCTGGAAGGAGCTGCCCTTCTTGTACGCGGCGGCCACGAACACGATCGACGTGATGGCACTCGGGAGCCGCGCGAACTCGACGGTCACCGTCTCGTCGTCACCGTCCCCGTGACCGGTCTGGTTGTCGCCGCTGTGGAGCAGCGAACCGTTGCCCATCGGGTCGAGCGAGTCCAGTCCGGCGAGGCGCACCGGGTCACCGCCCTGCATCGCGACGGCGATCAGGTCGAGGTCGGTGCCGGTCTTGCGCCGCAGCTTGCCGAGCACTCCGCCGCTGCTGCCGGCGGTGGGGTCCCAGGAGACGCCGATGGACAGGTGGGTCACCCCGTCGAGGTCCGCGGGGCCGCCTTCCTTGGTGAGCGTGATCATGCGTGGGTCATCCTCCGTGGTCGTGCCTGTGCTGGAGAGTCTGCCTGGCACAGGAACGTTTCGGCAGAGCGGGGGGCAGCCGGTCAGTTTTCGAGAAGCACCGCGGGCCCGCCCGCTCCTACCGTCTAGGACATGAACTCCATCGACTCCGTCACCCTCGAGGTGGCCGACACCGAGGCCGCCGCCCGCTTCTACTCCGACGCCTTCGGGCTCGACGGGTCGCGGGTGCGGGTCCGCGCCTCCGACGCCCCGACGAGCGGTTTCCGCGGCTTCACCCTGTCGCTCGTGGTGGCCCAGCCCGGCAACGTCGACGCGCTGTTCACCGCGGCCGTCGAGGCCGGCGCCACCGTCCTCAAGCCCGCCGCGAAGTCGCTGTGGGGCTATGGCGGGGTCGTCCAGGCACCGGACGGCACGGTCTGGCAGATCGCGACGTCGGCGAAGAAGGACACCGCCCCGGTCACCCGCGACGTCGACGAGATCGTGCTCCTCCTGGGCGTCGAGGACGTCAAGGCCACCAAGCGGTTCTACGTCGAGCAGGGCCTCACCGTGGGCAAGAGCTTCGGCGGGAAGTACGTCGAGTTCGCCACCGGCCCGGACACCGTCAAGCTCTCCCTCTACAAGCGCCGGGCCCTCGCCAAGGTCGCGGGCGTGCCCGCCGAGGGCACCGGCTCGCACCGGCTCGTCGTCTCCGGCGGCACCCGCCCCTTCGCCGACCCCGACGGCTTCGCCTGGCAGCCGGAGCTCAGCCACTGATGGGCTAGTTTCCTGTGCATGTCTTCACGGGAAACACCGCGAATACCCAGGGGCGGGACGCGGGCGAGACTCTGGGCCGTGGCGGGTGCGGCGACCCTCGCGTTCCTCGTCGCGCTGGAGATCGCCGCGCGCCGCTACGGCGTGCCGGGGCCGATGACCAACCAGGCCAAGGAGCTGGTGTTCGCTCCCGCTTCGGGGCCCCTGCTCTACGCCGGCCTGGCGCTGACGATGGTGGTCCTGACCTGGCGTCAGCGGTTCGCGGCGGCGGCCGTCGCGGTCGGCATCGACCTCGCCGTCGTACTGGTGCGGTGGGCGGCGGACGCCACCGCGTCCGGCAGCCACACCTTCGGCAACGGCGCGCTGTGGGCGGTCCTGGGCTGCGGGGCCGTCGCCCTGACGCGGCGCACCGGCCCCGAGCGGATCCTCCTGCTCAAGGGCGTCGGGCTGGGCCTGCTGCTGGTGGCGGGCCGCAAGACGGGCGACGCCTGGCTGCTGATCACCTCCAAGACCCGCCCCGACGTCCTCGACCCGTACGTGGCGACCGCCGACCACGCGCTGGGCAACCCCTCGTGGCTGATGGGACGGGCCGTCGAGGCCACCGGCCCGGTCGGTGAGCACCTGCTGGACTGGGTCTACGCCCAGCTCGCGGTGGCCGCCGCCGTCGTCGCCCTCTACCAGCTGCGCAAGGTGGGCGCCGAGCGCCGGTTCCCGCGCCACCACCTGGTCCGCACCTTCCTGTTGATAGGCCTGCTCGGGCCGGGCATCTACATGATCTTCCCGGTCGTCGGACCGGTCTTCGCCTACGGCACCGGCGCCTTCGGCACCGGCGGCGAGGAGTGGGCGATCGCCAACCTGTGGCCGCACACGCCACCGCCGATCGCCGCGCCCCACCCGTTCACGTACGACGGGATCACCCCGCGCAACTGCATGCCCAGCCTGCACACGGCATGGGCCACCGTGATCTTCATCCACTCCCGGCAGGGTCCGCGCGTCCTGCGCTGGGCGGGAACGTTCTGGCTGGTCGCCACGCTCACCGCGACGCTGGGATTCGGCTACCACTACGCCATCGACCTCGTCGCCGGCGTGGTGTTCGCGGTCACGGTCGAGGCGGGGCTGCGGGCCCTGGACCGCGGCTGGGACCGGTCGGGGACTCTGCTGGTCGCCCACGGGGCGGTGGTGTTCGCCGCGATCCTGGGGGCGACGCGCTACCTGCCGCTGGAGATGGCCCGGCACCCGTGGGTCTTCGGACCGCTCCTGCTGCTGGCGATGGCCTCGGTGATCCACGGCTACGTCCGGACCACGAAGGGCTGGGAACCCGCGATCCCCGCGACGTCACCGCGCCCGGAACCGCGACTCGAGGCCGTCTGACGCACGACCTGGGCCGACATGGCACCTGTGCCTCCGTGGCGCCACTTATGGCACCACGGAGGCACAGATTTTTTCTGCCACGTTTCCGCAGGTCAGAGGCTTGCGCTAAGCCGTCTCGGGATCGTGGCGCCGCTGCGGCTTGCACATGGCGCCATCGTGGTGCCATCATGGCGTCATGGACCTCACCCCGTATGTCGACACACTTCGCCGTGAACTCGCGGTGGCCGCCGAAGCCGGGGGCGACGAAGCCCGCGAGCTGGCCGAGCGGCTCATCGCTCCGCTGGAGTCGGCGACCCGGCTGACCATGCTCAACGTGCTCTCCGCCGCGATGGACGAGATCACCCGCGAACTGGCCCCCGGTTCGGTCGACGTACGGCTGCGCGGGCTCGAGCCCGACTTCGTGGTGACGCCGCCGCCCACCGACGGCGGTGGTGCCGCGGAGCAGGCCGCGCCCGTCGAGACGCTCAGGGCCCCGGCGCCCGCCGACGGCGACGAGGGTGGTACCGCCCGCGTCAACCTGCGCCTGCCGGCCCACCTCAAGACGCGGGCCGAGGAGGCCGCGAGCCGCGAGGGGCTGTCGGTCAACGCCTGGCTGGTGCGGGCCGTCTCGGCCGCCGTCGACGGCGGCGGCACCCCGTCCGCGCCGGAGCGGGCGCGCAACGTCGGACAGAGCTTCACCGGCTGGGTGCGCTAGCCACCCGCACCAGCACCCACATCCACATTCACATCCACCCTCGCGCCCGCACCCGGGCCACGGAGAACCGCGCACCGCAACGCACCGCCAAGCACCGCACCGCACAACGCTCACACCACGTCCCACCAGCGGGGACGGACTCATGAGGACGGTACAGCCATGCCTTCTTTCGACACTCCCCGACCGATCGCGGTGACCGCCCACGTGGGCGCCGGCTCCATCCGGTTCACCGCGAGCGACCGGAGCGACACGGTCGTCGAGGTGCGCCCCGGCGACCCCGGGCGGGACAAGGACGTACGGGCCGCCGAGCAGACCGAGGTCTCCTTCGCGAGCGGCGTCCTGACGATCAGCACGAAGGAGCGCCGTTTCATCGGCCCCACCGGCACGGTCGAGGTGACGGTGGAACTGCCCGCCGGGTCGCGCGTGGACACGGTCGGCTCCTGGACCCAGGTCCTCGGCGAGGGCCGGCTGGGCGAGGTCCGGGTGAAGACCCCGGGCGGCGACGTGCGCCTGGACACGACCGGACCGCTCGAGCTCAACGCCTCCCACGGCTCGGTCACGGTGGACCGGGTCGAGGGCTCGGCCGAGATCACCACCAGCTCCGGCAGCGTGCGCGTCGGCACCGTCCAGGGCCCCGCCGTCCTGAAGAACTCGCACGGCTCCACCACCGTGGGCGCCGCCCTGGGCGACCTGACGGTGAAGAACGCCAACGGTGACATCAACGTCGCCCGCGCCGAGGCCTCCCTCACCGCCACCACCGCCCACGGCACCCTGCGGGTGGACGAGGTGGTCCGCGGCGAGATCCGGCTGGAGACCTCCTACGGCGCCATCGAGGTCGGCGTCCGCGAGGGTACGGCCGCCTGGCTCGACGTCCAGTCCGGCGGCGGGCTGGTGCGCAACACCCTCACCGCGTCCGGCGGCCCCGCCCAGACCGAGGAGACCGTCAAGGTCCACGCCCGCACCCGGTACGGCAACATCGACGTCCGCCGCGCCAAGGCCTGAGCGCCCGCCCGACCCGTCCCGCCGGACACCCCGCGTCCGCCCCCCCCGCGTCAGTCCCCCAAGCCGTCCCCCCGATCCGTCCCCCCCCAATCCGTCATCCCCTCGAACGGGAGGGCTCCATGCCTTCGTCTGTCATGCCCACGACCATCTCGGGAGCCGGTCCGCAGGCGCCCGCCGCCGTCTCCGCCGTGCATCTGCGCAAGTCGTACGGGGACAAGACCGTCCTCGACGGCATCGACCTGCGCATCCCGGCCGGATCCGTGTTCGCGCTGCTCGGTCCGAACGGCGCCGGCAAGACCACCACCGTGCAGATCCTCTCCACCCTCATCTCCGCCGACGGCGGTCAGGCCCAGGTGGCGGGCCACGACCTCGCCACCGCCCCGCAGGAGGTCCGCCGCGCCATCGGCGTCACCGGACAGTTCTCGGCGGTGGACGGTCTGATCACCGGCGAGGAGAACATGCTCCTCATGGCGGACCTGCATCTGCTCCCCCGGCGCGAGGGGAAGCGGATCGCCGCCGAACTGCTGGAGCGCTTCGGCCTCACCGAGGCCGCGAAGAAGCCCGCCTCCACCTACTCCGGCGGCATGAAGCGCCGCCTCGACATCGCCATGACCCTCGTCAGCGGTCCCCGGGTCATCTTCCTCGACGAGCCCACCACCGGTCTCGACCCGCGGTCCCGCCACAACATGTGGCAGATCATCCGCGAGCTCGTCACCGGCGGCGTCACCGTCTTCCTCACCACCCAGTACCTGGAGGAGGCCGACGAACTCGCCGACCGCATCGCCGTGCTCCACGGCGGCAGGATCGTGGCCGAAGGCACCGCCGAGGAACTGAAGCGGCTCGTCCCCGGCGGACACGTCCGGCTCCGCTTCACCGACCCGGACGCCTATCGCGACGCCGCCACCGCCCTCTCCGGCAGCACCGGGGACGACGACTCCCTCACCCTCCAGATCCCCAGCGACGGCAGCCAGCGCGACCTGCGCTCCGTCCTCGACCGCCTGGACGGCGCGGGCATCGAGGCGGACGAGCTGACTGTGCACACCCCCGACCTCGACGACGTCTTCTTCGCCCTGACCGGCGGCGCCGGCGTCCCCGCCCAGTCCGACGCGACCAAGGAGACGGTCCGATGAGCAGCCTCACCCTCGCCGTGCGCAACTCCTCCACCATGCTGCGCCGCAACCTCCTGCACGCCCGCCGCTACCCCTCCCTCACCCTCAACCTCCTGCTCACGCCGATCATGCTGCTGCTCCTCTTCGTCTACATCTTCGGAGACACGATGAGCGCCGGGATCAGCGGCGGCGGCGCCGACCGGTCCGCCTACATCGCGTTCGTCGTGCCGGGCCTGGTGCTGATGACCATCGGCAGCACCACGGTCGGCACCGCGGTCTCCGTCTCCAACGACATGACCGAGGGCATCGTCGCCCGCTTCCGCACCATGCCCATCCACCGCGGCTCGGTGATCACCGGGCACGTCATCGGCAGCGTGCTTCAGTCGGTGATCAGCGTGGTCCTCGTCGGTGCCGTCGCCGTGGCCATCGGCTTCCGCTCCACCGATGCCGGCGTCCTGGAGTGGCTCGCGGCCTTCGGGCTGGTCGCCCTGTTCGCCACCGCGCTCACCTGGATCGCCGTCGGCATGGGCCTGATCAGCCCGAACGTCGAGGCCGCCAGCAACAACGCGCTGCCGCTGATCTTCCTCCCGCTCATCTCCAGCACCTTCGTGCCCATCGACGCCATGCCGGGCTGGTTCCAGCCGATCGCCGAGTACCAGCCCTTCACCCCCGCCATCGAGACCCTGCGCGGCCTGCTGCTCGGCTCCGAGATCGGCCACAACGGCTGGCTCGCCCTCGGCTGGTGCGTGGCCCTCTGCGCGCTCGGCTACTTCTGGTCCAAGTCCGTCTTCAACCGCGACGCGAAGTAGGGCGGCCACCGCCGCGGGCGGCACCCGCGACCCGCTTCTCCCAGGGCGGCGCAGCCGACGACCTCGTCGGGTGCGCCGCCCTCGCTGTCGCCCCTCGGTGTCGGTCCTCGGAGTCGCCCCTCGGTGTCGTCCGGTCGGCGGTGCCGCGAATGGTGCCAATAAATGGCTCCACATGGTGCCACTCATGTGTCATAATGATGCCATCAACGGTGCGACGGAGGGGGACGGTCCGACCATGGACGCAGTGCGCAGTGACCGGCAGGCGACACCCGGCGCCCTCGCGGCCTTCGCCCGCTTCGTGCTCTGCGGGGGCGGCGTGGGCCTCGCCGCCGGCTTCGCCGTGGCCGGACTCGCCTCCTGGATGCCCTGGGCCCTGGCCAACGCCCTGGTCACCGCCGCCTCCACCCTCCTGGGCACCGAGCTGCACGCCCGCTTCACCTTCGGCACCGGCGGGCGGACGACCTGGCGCCAGCACGCCCAGTCCGCCGGATCGGCGGGGGCCGCGTACGCGGTGACGTGTGCGGCGATGCTCGCCCTGCACCAGGTGGTGGCGACGCCGGGTGCGGTGCTCGAACAGGCCGTCTACCTGTCCGCCTCCGCGCTCGCCGGCATCGCTCGCTTCGTGGTCCTGCGCCTCGTCGTCTTCGCGCGGGGCGGGCGGCGTGCCGTCGCGGGAGACGCGGGGCGCCCCCTCGTCAGAGACGTGTCAAAGGCGCTCACGCCGCCGTATGGAAGCCGTCAACAGTGGCCGAATCCGGTCGGAATGGGGCTCTCATCTCCCTGTCAGCTTCTTTTCCGAACCTCACTAGGAGCCAGCGATGGCCGACGTGGCCTTCGTCGTCACCACGATCGCGGTGTTCGCGTTCGTGGCCCTTGTCGCCAAGGGGGTGACGAAGCTGTGACCGCGGAGAACATCGTCGGCCTGATCGTGGCCGTCGCCCTGCTCGGTTACCTCGTCCTCGCCCTGATCCACCCGGAGAGGTTCTGAGCACCGCATGAGCCCCGTCCTCGCCGGCGTGCTCCAGTTGCTCGCGCTCATGGCCGCGCTGGCGCTCGCCCACGTCCCCCTCGGCACCTACCTGGCCAGGGTCTACTCCTCGCCCAAGCACCTGCGGATCGAGAAGTGGATCTACAAGGGCATCGGCGCGGACCCGGACACGGAGATGCGCTGGCCCGCGTACCTGCGCGGCGTCCTCGCCTTCTCCGTCGCCGGGGTCCTGTTCCTCTACCTGCTCCAGCGGCTCCAGGGCGTGCTGCCCGGCTCGCTCGGCTTCGCCGCCATCGACCCGGACCAGGCGTTCAACACCGCCGCGTCTTTCGTGGCCAACACCAACTGGCAGTCGTACTACGGCGAGCAGGCCATGGGCCACGTCGTGCAGACCGCCGGTCTGGCCGTGCAGAACTTCGTCTCGGCCGCCGTCGGCATCGCCGTGGCCGTCGCCCTCGTCCGCGGTTTCGCCCGGTCGCGCACCGGCGAACTGGGCAACTTCTGGGCCGACCTGGTCCGCGGGGTCGTCCGCGTCCTGGTGCCCATCGCCGTGGTCGGCGCGGTGATCCTGGTGGCCTGCGGGGTCATCCAGAACTTCTCCGGCATCCACGAGGTGGGCCAGTTCACGGGCGGCTCGCAGCAGTGGAACGGGGGCGCGGTCGCCTCGCAGGAGGTGATCAAGGAGCTGGGCACCAACGGCGGCGGCTACTTCAACGCCAACTCCGCCCACCCCTTCGAGAACCCGACGCCGTTCACCAACCTGTTCGAGATCTTCCTGATCCTGCTCATCCCGGTCGCCCTGACCCGCACCTTCGGCCTCATGACCGGCTCGGTGCGCCAGGGCTACGCGATCCTCGCCACGATGGCCACCATCTGGGTCGGCTTCGTCGCCCTGATGATGTGGACCGAGTTCGCCCACCACGGCCCGGCGCTACAGGCGGCCGGGGGCGCGATGGAGGGCAAGGAGGTCCGCTTCGGCATCGGCGGCTCGTCGATCTTCGCGGTGTCGACCACCCTGACCTCCACCGGCGCCGTGGACTCCTTCCACTCCTCCTACACCGGCCTGGGCGGCGGCATCACCATGCTCGGCATGATGCTGGGCGAGATCGCGCCCGGCGGCGTCGGATCCGGGCTCTACGGCATGCTGGTCATGGCGGTCATCGCGGTGTTCATCGCGGGCCTGATGGTCGGCCGCACCCCCGAGTACCTGGGCAAGAAGATCGGCACCCGCGAGATCAAGTTCGCCGCCTGCTACATCCTGATCACCCCGGCCCTGGTCCTGGTGTTCACGGCCGCGGCGATGGCCCTGCCCACGCCGGGCGACTCGATGACCAACAGCGGGGCGCACGGCTTCTCCGAGAATCTGTACGCCTACACCTCGGCCGCGAACAACAACGGCTCCGCCTTCGCGGGGCTGAACGCCGACACCCAGTGGTTCAACACCACCCTCGGCCTCGCCATGCTGCTCGGCCGGTTCCTGCCGATGGTGTTCGTCCTGGCCCTCGCGGGCTCGCTGGCCGGGCAGCAGCCGGTGCCGGCCACCCAGGGCACCTTGCGCACCGAGAAGCCGCTGTTCAGCGGGTTGCTGGTGGGCGCCGTCCTGATCATCACCGGGCTGACCTACTTCCCGGCCCTCGCCCTGGGCCCGCTCGCCGAGGGGCTGGCATGACCACTCACACGCGGAAACAAGAGGACGCCATGTCCACCGTCACCACCCCGGACCGGGCGCCGCACGACGACGCACCCACCGGGCACCAGCCCGATCAGGGCCGCGTCGGCGCGGGCCTCTTCGATCCGAAGCAGCTGGTCACGTCGCTGCCCGACGCGTTCCGCAAGCTGGACCCGCGGGTGATGGTGAAGTCGCCCGTCATGTTCGTCGTCCTCGTCGGGTCCGTCCTGACCACGGCCTTCTCCCTCGCGGACCCCGGTGACTGGTTCGGCTGGACGATCAGCGCCTGGCTCTGGCTGACCGTGCTCTTCGCCAACCTGGCGGAGGCGGTCGCCGAGGGCCGTGGCAAGGCCCAGGCCGACACCCTGCGCAAGGCGAAGACCGACACCGTCGCCCGACGGCTGGTCGACGGGCGCGAGGAGCGGGTGCCCGGCACCGGGCTGGTCGTCGGCGACCTGGTGGTCTGCGAGGCCGGCGACATCGTCCCCGGCGACGGCGACGTCGTCGAGGGCGTCGCCTCGGTCGACGAGTCGGCGATCACCGGCGAGTCGGCGCCCGTCATCCGGGAGTCCGGCGGCGACCGGTCCGCGGTCACCGGCGGGACGAAGGTGCTCTCCGACCGCGTCGTCGTCCGGATCACCACGAAGCCGGGCGAGACCTTCATCGACCGGATGATCAACCTGGTCGAGGGGGCGGCCCGGCAGAAGACGCCGAACGAGATCGCGTTGAACATCCTGCTGGCCTCGCTGACCGTCGTCTTCCTGCTGGCCTGCGCCACCCTCCCGCCGTTCGCCGACTACGCGGGCACCGAGCTGACGATGGTCGTGCTGGTGGCCCTGCTGGTCTGCCTCATCCCGACCACGATCGGCGCGCTGCTCTCCGCGATCGGCATCGCGGGCATGGACCGCCTGGTGCAGCGCAACGTACTGGCGATGTCGGGCCGCGCGGTCGAGGCCGCGGGTGACGTCTCCACGCTGCTCCTCGACAAGACCGGCACCATCACCCTCGGCAACCGGCAGGCCGCCGAGTTCGTGCCCGTGCGCGGGGTGACGGAGGCCGAGCTCGCCGACGCCGCCCAGCTCTCCTCGCTCGCCGACGAGACCCCCGAGGGCCGCTCCGTCGTCGTCCTCGCGAAGGAGGAGTACGGGCTGCGCGAGCGGCGGCAGGGCGAGCTGTCCGGCGCCGAGTGGATCGAGTTCACCGCCCAGACCCGCATGTCGGGCGTGGACGTGGACGGCCGCAGGGTGCGCAAGGGCGCGGCCGGTTCGGTCGCCGCCTGGGTCCGGGAGCGGGGCGGCACGGTCGCCGACGACGCGGACACCACCACCGCCCGCATCTCCGAGGCGGGCGGTACGCCGCTGCTGGTGGCCGTCGAGGACGACCGCGGCGCGCGCGTCCTCGGGGTGATCCACCTCAAGGACGTCGTCAAGGACGGCATGCGGGAGCGGTTCGAGGAACTGCGCCGCATGGGCATCAAGACGGTCATGATCACGGGCGACAACCCGCTGACCGCCAAGGCGATCGCGGACGAGGCCGGCGTCGACGACTTCCTCGCCGAGGCCACGCCCGAGGACAAGATGGCGCTGATCAAGCGGGAGCAGGCCGGCGGCAAGCTCGTCGCGATGACCGGCGACGGCACCAACGACGCCCCCGCGCTGGCCCAGGCGGACGTGGGCGTGGCCATGAACACCGGCACGTCGGCCGCCAAGGAGGCCGGCAACATGGTCGACCTCGACTCCAACCCGACCAAGCTCATCGAGATCGTCGAGATCGGCAAGCAGCTGCTGATCACCCGGGGGGCGCTCACGACGTTCTCCATCGCCAACGACGTCGCCAAGTACTTCGCGATCATCCCGGCGCTCTTCGCGGCCGTCTACCCGGGCCTGGACAAGCTCAACGTCATGGGCCTGTCCTCCCCGTCCTCCGCGATCCTGTCCGCGGTGGTCTTCAACGCGCTGATCATCGTCGTACTCGTCCCGCTCGCGCTGAAGGGCGTGCGCTACCGGCCCATGAGCGCCGACCGGATGCTGCGCCGCAACCTCGCCGTCTACGGACTGGGCGGCCTGGCCGCCCCGTTCGCCGGCATCAAGCTCATCGACCTGATCGTCTCGCTCATCCCCGGAATCGGTTGACCGCCATGAACACCTCCGTAAGCAACGCCGCCCGCCTCCTCGCGGCGGGACTGCGCGCCCTCCTCGTCCTGACCGTGGTCACCGGCATCGTCTACCCGCTCGCCGTCACCGGCGTCGCCCAGGGGCTGTTCCCCGGGAAGGCGAACGGCTCGGAGATCGAGGCGGACGGCCGGGTCGTCGGCTCCTCCCTGATCGGCCAGGCGTACAACCTGCCGCTCGGAAAGGGCCAGGAGACCCCCGAGCCGGACCTGAAGTGGTTCCAGGGCCGCCCCCAGAACGGCCTCGGCAGCAACAGCGTCAACACCCAGTACAAGCTGATCCTGTCCGGCGCCACCAACCGCTCCGCCGACAACCCGGAACTCCTCCAGTGGGTGCGGGACGCCAAGGCCGCCGTGGTCAAGGACAACTCCGTGCCCGGCCACCCCGTGCGGCCCGAGGACGTGCCCGCGGACGCCGTCACCTCCTCCGGCTCCGGCCTGGACCCGGACATCTCCCCGCAGTACGCCGGCCTCCAGGTGCACCGGGTCGCCGAGAAGAACGGCCTGCCCGCCGACCGGGTGCAGCAGCTCGTCGACGAGCACACCACCGCCCGCACCCTCGGCTTCATCGGCGAACCGCGGGTGAACGTCCTGGAACTGAACATCGCGCTCGAGGACCTGGTGGCCCCCGCGGCCGGGCACTGAGGCGCGGTTACAATCCGGGCCATGGCTCTCACGGTGAGCGACGTGGAACGGTTCGAGGCCTCCAGGCACCGTCTGGAGGCCATCGCCTACCGCCTCCTCGGCTCCGCGAGCGAGGCGGAGGACGCCGTGCAGGAGACGTTCCTGCGCTGGCAGGCGGCCGACGTCGGGCGCGTCCAGGTCCCCGAGGCCTGGCTCACCAAGGTCCTCACCAACCTCTGCCTCAACCAGCTCACCTCGGCCCGCGCCCGGCGGGAGACCTACGTCGGCCAGTGGCTGCCCGAGCCGCTGCTGGCCGGCGACCCGATGCTCGGCCCCGCCGAGACGGCCGAGCAGCGCGAGTCGGTCTCCCTCGCGGTCCTCGCCCTGCTGGAGCGGCTGTCACCGGCCGAGCGGGCGGTGTACGTCCTGCGTGAGGCGTTCGCGTACCCGCACCGGGAGATCGCCGCGATCCTCGACATCACGGAGGACGCCAGCCAGCAGATCCTGCACCGGGCCAGGAAGCACGTCGCGCGGGGCAGGGCGCGTACGGAGGTCGACGGGGCCGAGGCCCGCCGGATCATCGACGAGTTCCTCGCGGCGGCCACCAGCGGCCGGACCGAACCGCTGGTCCGGCTGCTCACCCAGGACGCCGTGTCGATCGGCGACGGCGGCGGGAAGGTCCCGGCCCGCGCCAAGGCGTTCGAGGGCGCCCGCGCCGTGGCCACGTTCATGCGGGGCCTGTTCAAGCCCGGCAAGGCCAAGCGCGAGCTGGCCGGCGGCCCCGCCGAGATCTACGCCGTCACCGCCAACGGCGACCCCGCCGTCGTGGCCGTCGTGCACGGCCGGGTCATCGGGATCATGTGCCTGGAGGTCACGCCCGAGGGGCTCGCGGGCTTCCGCAACCAGGTCAACCCCGACAAGCTCGAACGCGCCACCCGCCGGTGGGCGGCCACCGACCACGGGGAACCCCTGTTCCAGGTCTTCTGACCGTGCTGTGACGCAGGTCACCTCCTGCTCCTGTCAGGAATCCGCGGGCCGCCCGGTTCAAGGGGCGAGTCCCGCTGGAGAGAGCCGTCAACGGCCGAAGACAAGGGAGCACGTCATGCAGCACACCCCGCGGCACCGCATCGTCGTCCTGGGCGCCGGATACGCCGGAGCCGTCGCCGCCGGCCGCATCGCCAGGCGCCTGCGGAGCGAGGACGCGGCCGTCACCCTCGTCAACGCCGAGCCCCACTTCGTCGAACGGGTGCGGATGCACCAGCTCGCGGTCGGCCAGGACCTCCGGGCCCGGCCGCTCGACGAGATGTTCGCGCGCACCGGCGTCGACGTGCGGATCGCCAAGGTCACCGGCGTGGACGCCGACCGGAAGACCGTCTCCGTCACCGACGCGGACGGCGCCGGCGAGCTGGCGTACGACACCCTCGTCTACGCCCTCGGCAGCGCCTGGAACCCCCGGGACGTCCCCGGCGCCGCCGAGCACGCGCACGAGATCGCCGGCCGGCCGGGTGCGCTGCGGCTGCGCGAACGCCTGGCGGGTCTCGAGGCCGGCCGGTCCGTGGTCGTGGTCGGCGGCGGGCTCACCGGCCTGGAGGCCGCGTCCGAGATCGCCGAGGCCCGCCCGGACCTGGAGGTGTCGCTCATGGCGAGCGGCGGACTCGGCGACTGGCTCTCCCCCAAGGGCCGCCGTCACCTGCGGAAGGTGTTCGCGGACCTCGGCGTCACGGCGTACGAGGACGCCGCCGTCACGTCCGTGGCCGCGGACCACGTCGTCACCGCCGACGGCACGGCCGTACCGGCCGACGTCACGGTGTGGACCGCCGGTTTCGCCGTCCACCCGCTGGCGGGAGCCACCACGCTGGAGGTCACGGACACGGGCCGGATCGTGGTCGACGCGACCATGCGCTCGGTGTCCCACCCGGACGTGTACGCCGTCGGCGACGCGGCACTGGCCGCGGGCCCCGGCGGCAAGCCGCTGCGGATGTCCTGCGCCTCGGGCGTCCCCACCGCCTGGCAGGCCGCCGACGCCATCGCGGCCCGGCTGACCGGCCGGAAGCTGCCGAACGTGACGCCGCGCTACTTCAACCAGTGCATCTCGCTGGGCCGCGGCCAGGGCCTGATCCAGTACGTCACCGCCGACGACCGGGCCGTGCGCGGGGCGCTGACCGGACGGCTCGCCGCCCGCTACAAGGAACTCGTCTGCAAGTCCGCGGCCTGGGGCGTCGCCAACCCGACCCTGGGCATGCCGACCCGGCGCCGTCCGGTCGTGGCCCGTACGCCGGAGCCGGCCCCGTCGGTCTGAGCGGCGGCGGTCGCGCTCAGCGCACCGGGAACCCGAAGGTGCGGCCCTGCTCCTTCAGCCAGGGCAGGACCTGCCGCAGGGCCTCGACGGTCTCGGTGCGGTCGCCGCCGGCGTCGTGGAAGAGGATGGTCGGGCCGTTGGACAGCTCCCGCTGGACGGTGTCGACGATGGCGTCCGTGCCGGGCCGCTCGAAGTCCTTGGTGTCCACGTTCCAGCCCAGCGGACGCATCCCGTGCGAGGCGGCGAGCTTGCGGCTGTAGGGGGTGAACGCGCCGCCGGGGGCCCGGTAGTACATCGGCCGGACGCCCCCGGACGCCTTGATGATCATGCGCTCGGCGTCCAGGATCTCCTTGGACTGGTAGGCCTCGGACTTCTTGTCCATGCCGGTGTCGTGCGACACCGAGTGGTCGCACAGCCGGTGCCCGGCGGCGACGACGTCCTTCACGAGGTCCGGGTGCGCCTGCGCCTGAAGGCCCGTCATGCAGAAGGTGGCCTTCACCCCGTACTCGTCCAGCAGGGCCAGCACCTGGGGCGTCCACGCCGGGTCGGGACCGTCGTCGATGGTGATGTTCACGCCGCGCGGCCCGGCGTCCGAGGCGTGCGCGATGCTGATGTCGACGGGCTTGGCGTCGCCGCCCGGCGCGGCCGACGCGGAGGGCGCGGCCGTCGCGCCGCCGCCGGAGGGGTCGGCCTGCGCGGTCCACACCGAGGCGCCGACGGCGAGCATCGTCACACCGAGCGCCGCCCCGACGACCTTGCCGTACCAGCCTCGTCCACCACCGTGCCGCGCCATGTCCGCCGCCCCGCCTTCGCGTAGTTACTCGCCGCCGGTCCGCGATCACGTCGGGGACCACATGACAGGACGGGGGAAATCCGCCGCGGGATCCCTCCGTTACCGATCACGGACAATCCCGGGGGAGTTCGCGGACAACTCGACGGGCCGGGAGTGAAACGTGCGACGGCAGGTGCCGGGCGGCACGCCCACCGTGCGGTTGACGTGCCGGCGCAGGGCCGTGGCGGTACCCCTGCCGGCGGCGGGCGAGCGTCAGGCCTCGGAGGGCGCGGCGTCCGCCGACGTGCTCACGCCGCCCAGGACGCGGACGATGCGGGCCAGGTCGGCCGGGGCCGCCGCGAGCCGCACCGCCTCGCCCGCGTCGTCGAGTTCGGCGACGTGCCAGCCGCGGGGGACCCCGTCCCCGTCGCCGCCCCGCGGACGCCGTACGCCCGTGACGGTGAGCCGGTGCACCGGAATCGGCCGCGCCGCGAACCGCCCGGGGCCGGGGTGCGGGACGACCGCGGGCGGGCCGCCGCCGAAAACGACGTGGGTGCCGAAGTGGTTCGGGTTGTAGTCGGTGCTCTCCAGGAAGCGGGCGGCCAGGAACACGTCCTCGCCGCTGCCGCTGTCGCTGCCGCTGTCGCCGTCGTCGCCGTGCCCGTGCCCGTGCTCGCTCGCGGTGCCGGACTCGCCGGGTGCCGCCACGGGCGCCGGGACGGGCGCGGGCGTACGGATCCGGGTCGCACGCCAGGCCGCGGCGAGGAGGCCGAGCGTGCCGAGCGTCCCCGCGGCCGCCCAGGTGAGGGCACCGGGAGAGGCCGGCAGCCCCAGGGGGTGGAGATAGCAGAGCGGCAGCAGCCACAGCGCCGTCACGACCAGGACACCCGCGAACGGCAACGCCGACGGCAGGACCTCGTCGTCGGGCAGCCGCCGCCCGCGCCGGCGCAGCAGCACCCGGGCACCGGGGTACCCGGCGGCGAGTGCGAGCCCGGCCGCCAGGACGGCCACCGAACCGGCGCTGGTGAAGTGCTCCCGCCACACGTGGTGTTCCCCGGCGACCACCCTCACCTGCCCTCGCCACAGGGTGAGTTCGACGCGGTCACCGGCCCGGAAACCCCGGGCACCCTCCCGTGAGACGGTCACCCGGTCCACGGGCCGGCCGTCGGCGAAGTACAGACGGCTGGGCCCCTTCCCGCCGTTCACCTCGGTCCGTGCGATCACGGCCGGCAGGGTGGTCAGGCACGCCTCGCGGTCCGCGGGCGGCGCCCCGGCCGCGCACGGGGCGGCCGAGTCCCACGCGTCCTTCGTCGCCCCCGTGACCGGTACCAGCCACGCGGCGAGCCCCGCGCCCGCGAGCAGCAGCACGCACAGGAGCAGCGGCGCGGCGGCGCCGCGGCCCGCGGTGCGCCGGGAGATGACGGCGAGGTGGTCCGACTCCGGGGTTCCGTGACGGCGGTGCAGGGCCCGCAGTTCGTCCAGTCTCGCGTCGAAGTCCGGCCGGTCGTCCCGGGACACCGACAGCGGCAGGGGCAGTCGCCGGGTCCGCCCGTCGCGCAGCAGCACCCCGACACGGAAGTACTCCTCCCCGTGCCGCCCGTACTGGATGTGGACGCGCAGGTCGGCGATGTCCGCCCAGGGCAGGCTCCGGCGGCGGCGCACCAGCGAGCCGTACCGCACGCCGTACGCGTCGGCGCCGACCTCCAGGGTGACCGCGTGGAGGAACACGACGCCCACGAGAGCGGCCAGCAGCCCGCCGCCCACCCACCAGTCCAGGAACTCGCCCGAGTACACGACCCGCCCCGCGGCCAGGACGGCCCCGGCCGCGCCCAGCGCGACGAAGGCCCACAGGGGCCGTGTGCGGAGGGGGCGGATACTCGTTTCCCGGCCGACGGTCATGGCCGCATGGTGCCACCGGCCGGCCGGCCCCCGCCTGTACGGCATCCGGCAGTCTTGCGGCCCGCGAGACTGCCGGGACCCGCGGGCGGTCCGCCGCCGCCGACCACGCCCCTTGTACCGGACGGCGGTCGGGTGACACCGTGCAGCCCGACGGGGGAGACATGCGACCACCAGACGAACCGAGCACCGGCCGGGGTGCGGACGCGCACGAGTTCGACGCCTTCTACGCCGAGAGCGTCGGCCGGCTGATCGGTCACCTGTACGCGATGACGGGCGACCTCGCCGAGGCGCAGGACGTGGTCCAGGAGGCCTTCGCCCGGGCCTGGGAACGGCGGGCCGAGCTGGACCTGAACGGCGCCCCCGAGGCGTGGGTGCGCACGGTCGCCTGGCGGCTGGCGGTCAGCCGGTGGCGCAAGGTGCGCACCGCGCTCGCCTTCGCCCGGCGCCAGGGCCCGCCGGCCGCCGTACTGCCGCCGGAGCCGCACCACGTGGTGCTGGTCCAGGCGCTGCGGCGGATACCCGAGGCGCAGCGCCGGGCCGTGGTGCTCCACCACCTGTGCGACCTGACGGTCGAGCAGGTGGCTGCCGAGGTCGACTGCCCGGTCGGTACGGTCAAGGCGCAGCTGAGCCGGGGCCGGGCGGCACTGGCACGGCTGCTGACCGACACGGAGCTGGATCCGCGGACGAGCCGCCCGCCGGAGGTGCGTCATGGCTGACAGGCCGGGACCGGTGACCGGACCGGATGGGGGACTGGAGGAGCGCCTGGCCGACCTCGCCGAGTCGGGCCGCCGGCGGGCGGTGCCGCCGGCCGCGGAGCGGATCCGGGCTCGCGGTGAGCAGCGAGTACGCCGCAGGCGGGCCGCGCTGGCGTCCGGCGGCGCGCTCCTGGTCGCGGCGGTGGCGCTGGGCGGGCTCTCGCTGGTCCGGACCGCCCGGGACCCCGAGCCGCCGGCCGTCCACCCGACGGCGACGGCTTCGCGGTTCGTGCCGCCGGCTCCCGCTCCGGGGGAGGAGTACGCCGAGGAACTGGCCCATGTGTACGGCGCGGTGGTGCGGGGCGACACGGTGCGGGTCACCGTCGAGCCGCTGCGCGCCGTACGGGGGACCGCGACGCCCGCGGGCGAGGCGCACACGCTGACCCTGCCGCGGGGGACGCCGGTCGAAGCGCGGCGGCTGTCCGGCGGGGAGCCGGCGGACGTGCGGCTGGACGAGCTGCTGGACCGCCTGACCGGCGACCGGAAGTGGGCGTTCGTCATCGACTACGACGGCGAGGGCCGCGTGCACTCGCTGCGGGAGGCGTACTGGCTCGCGGACTGAGTCCCGGGAGGCTGGAAGCCGGACGGGTGGTGGACAAACAATTTCGCATCGCCGTGCAACCTGCCGGGTGGGGTGGCGCGTAGAGAGTGCGTATCCAGAACGCACCAGGTCCTTGGGGGGACTTCACCATGCGCGTCGTACACCGCCGGTCGGCCACCGTCCGCTGCCTCACCGCCCTCGCCCTCGGCATGCTGGCCCTGACCGGGTGCAGCACCGACGACGGCCCGGCGGCCGCCACCGCGTCCGGGACGTCGGCGGCGCCCACCCCGTCGCCGGACGGAACGTCCCCGAGCACCACGCCGACCGGCACCACGCCAACCGGCACCGCACCGACCGGGACCGCGGCCCGTTGGGCGGGCACCAAGCAGTTCGTGCAGATCGACGACGCCCGGACCGCCGACGGACGGACCTACCTGTCGGTGCGGCCCGCCGAGAAGGAGCCCCACCCGCAGTTCGAGGCATGGGTGATCGTCCCGGGCGAGGGCCCGTACACCGAGGTGAGCATGGCCGAGGACGCCCAGGTGCTCCTGTCGGTCCCGCTCGGCGACGCCAAGCACCCCGCGTCGTACGCCCAGGCCGACTTCGTCGGCCGTCTGACGGCCCGCCCCTCCTCGGACCGCGCGCTCCTCGGCTACGACCTGAGCTTCGACGGCGAGGGACGGGTCACCAGGGTGCAGTCGCTGTACACGCCCTGAGCCGGCCCTGTGAAAACGGCGCTCGCCGTGCGGACTCGGCTCCGGCTCGGCGGTCTCCTGCCTGGGCGGCAGGCCGGCTGAGGGAACCCTCCCGACCTGCTCGGATCAGGTCGAGAGGGCTGCGTCTTCCCGAGTGAAGACGAAGCCCGAGGCCGCGCGCCGGCGGTGCGGCCGGCCGTGCCCACCCCGATGACGACGACCTCGTGGACGTCCGTGGCCGGGCTCAGGGCCGCGGTTCCGGGGCGATCTCCTTGATCAGGTCCTCGACCAGCGCCTTGATCTCGTCGCGGATCGAGCGGACGGCCTCGACGCCCTGGCCGGCCGGGTCCTCCAGCTGCCAGTCCAGGTACCGCTTGCCGGGGAAGACCGGGCAGGTGTCGCCGCAGCCCATGGTGATGCAGACGTCGGACTCCCGGACCGCGTCCACGGTCAGCATCTTCGGCACCTCGGCGGAGATGTCGACGCCGACCTCGCGCATCGCCTCGACGGCGGCGGGGTTGACGTTCTCGCCCGGGTTCGAGCCGGCGGAGCGGACCTCGACGCGGTCCCCGGCCAGGTGGGTCAGCCAGGCGGCGGCCATCTGCGAGCGGCCGGCGTTGTGGACACAGACGAACAGCACGGAAGGCTTGTCGGACATCAGGAGGTCTCTCTTGTCTGGCGACGGCATCAGGCACCCATGACGTCTGCGCCCGGTGGTGTCAGTCACCACTGATGTGAGAGTATCAGCGCATGATGACGTCAGTCGACACTGACCTGATCCGGGTGCTGGCGGACCCGCTCAGGCTGCGGATCGTGACCCTGCTCGCCACCGAGACGCTGTGCACCACCCACCTCGTCGAGGAGACGGGCGCCCGGCAGACCAACCTCTCCAACCACCTGAGAGTGCTGCGCGAGGCCGGGGTCGTCGAGACCGAGCCGTGCGGCCGCTACACGTACTACCGGCTCCGTCCGGACGTCATCGCCTCGCTCGCCAGCTGGTTCGCCGACCTGGCCGAGTCCGCGCGCACCGCCGCCGACAACAAAAGGGCCTGCCCGTGACCCGCACCGATGCGCCCGCGACGACCACCGGCACCGCCGAAGAGGCCTCCGTCGTCGGGAAGTTGTCGACGCTCGACCGCTTCCTCGCCGTCTGGATCCTCATCGCCATGGCCGTCGGGCTCGGCCTGGGCCGAGCGATCCCGGGCCTGAACGACGCCCTCGCCGAGGTCGAGATCGGCGGCATCTCCCTGCCCATCGCCGTCGGCCTGCTGATCATGATGTATCCGGTCCTGGCCAAGGTCCGCTACGACAGGCTCGACGCCGTCACCGGCGACCGCAGGCTCATGGCCTCGTCGCTGGTGATCAACTGGATCGTCGGCCCGGCGGTGATGTTCGCGCTCGCGTGGATCTTCCTGCCCGACCTGCCCGAGTACCGCACCGGCCTGATCATCGTCGGCCTGGCCCGCTGCATCGCCATGGTCATCATCTGGAACGACCTGGCCTGCGGAGACCGCGAGGCCGCCGCCGTCCTGGTCGCGCTCAACTCGGTCTTCCAGGTCCTGGCGTTCGGCCTGCTCGGCTGGTTCTACCTCGACCTGCTGCCCGGCTGGCTCGGCCTGGGCGACGGTGAACACCTGGACATCTCCATGGGGAAGATCGCCCTGAACGTGGTCATCTTCCTCGGTGTCCCGCTGCTGGCCGGCTTCCTCACCCGCCGCATCGGCGAGAAGAAGCTCGGCCGCGAGACGTACGAGGCCCGCTTCCTGCCGAGGATCGGCCCGTGGGCGCTCTACGGCCTGCTGTTCACGATCGTCATCCTCTTCGCGCTGCAAGGGAAGACCATCACCTCGCAGCCGCTCGACGTCGCCCGCATCGCCCTGCCGCTGCTGGTGTACTTCGCCGTGATGTGGGCCGGGACCTTCCTGCTGGGCAAGGCGATCGGCCTCGCCTACGACCGCACGGCCACCCTCGCCTTCACCGCCGCCGGCAACAACTTCGAACTGGCCATCGCCGTCGCCATCGCCACCTTCGGCGTCACCTCCGGCCAGGCCCTGTCCGGCGTCGTGGGACCGCTCATCGAGGTGCCCGTCCTGATCGGCCTGGTCTACGTGTCCCTGGCCTGGCGCAAGAAGTTCACCGCGCCCGCGCCGGCCACTGAGGGCAGGGACCACTGATGCACCGCGCGGCACGGGCGGCATGACCCGGCACACCGACGTGGTGGTGATCGGCGGCGGCCAGGCGGGGCTCGCCGCCGGCTACCACCTGCGCCGCCAGGGCCTGGACTTCGTCGTCCTCGACGCCCAGGCCACCCCGGGCGGGGCCTGGCAGCACACCTGGGACTCGCTCCGCCTCTTCTCCCCCGCCGCCTTCTCCTCCCTCCCCGGCCGCCTCATGCCGGTGCAGCCGGGCGAGGAGTACCCCGAGGCCGGGCACGTGGTGGCGTACCTGAGCGACTACGAGCAGCGGTACGACCTCCCCGTGCGGCGGCCGGTCCGGGTCACCGGCGTGCACGACGAGGGGCGGCTGCTGAGGGTCGAGACCGACTCCGGCACCTGGCACGCCCGCGCGGTGATCAGCGCGACCGGCACCTGGTGGCGCCCCTTCCTCCCCGCCGTACCGGGCCGCGGGGACTTCACGGGCCGCCACCTGCACACCGTCTCCTACCGCGGGCCGCGGGACTTCGCGGGCCGGCGCGTGATCGTCGTCGGGGGCGGCAACTCCGGCGCCCAGATCGCCGCCGACCTCGCGTACGACACCGAACTGACCTGGGTCACCCGGCGCCCGCCCCGCTACCTCGCCGACGACATCGACGGCCGCGCCCTGTTCGACGCGGCCACCGCCCGCCGCCGGGCCCTCGACGCCGGCCGCGCCGACACCGGGGGCGTCGCGTCGCTGGGCGACATCGTCGCCGTACCGCCGGTACGTGAGGCCCGTGACGCCGGGCGGCTCAAGGCGTCCCCGATGTTCGAGCGCCTGGACCGCGACGGTGCCGTCTGGGCCGACGGCACACGGACGCCCGCCGACGCGGTCGTCTGGTGCACCGGCTTCCGCCCGGCCCTCTCGCACCTGGCGCCCCTCGGCCTGCGCGGCCGGCGCGGGCGCATCGCCACGGTGGGCACGCGGGCAGCGGACGAGCCGCGCCTGCACCTCCTGGGCTACGGCGACTGGACCGGCCCCGCCTCCGCCACCCTCATCGGCGTCGGGCGTCCGGCCCGCGACGCGGCCCGCGCCGTCGCCGAACTCCTCGCCGCGCCGGGATGATCCGCGTGCCATCGGCCGCGAGGGCGCGCGGACGCGGCGATGACGGGCGGGGCCGAGCGCGTTACCGGACGGCCAGCAGTTGCCCCATCGCCGCCAGCACCGACGGCTCGACCCGGTAGTAGACCCAGGTGCCGCGCCGCTCGGAGGACAGCAGGCCGGCTTCCTTGAGCTTCTTCAGGTGGTGGGAGACGGTCGGCTGGGAGACGCCGACGTCGGAGATGTCGCACACGCAGGCCTCGCCGCCCTCGTGCGAGGCGACGGCCGAGAAGAGACGCAGCCGTACCGGGTCCCCGAGCGCCTTGAACATGCGCGCCGTCCGCTCGGCCTCCTCGGCGGTGAAGGGGCGCTCGCTCAACGGCGGGCAGCACGGCACCACCGCGGCGTCGGGGGCCTCGGATTCCAGCAGCGGCAGTGCCTTGACGTTCGACATACATCTATGTTGACACATGTCGAACCAGGGAGCCCCGGCTCAGCGGTGGTCGAGCCGAGGTCCGGGCGGCAGTCGGAGTCGAGGGCGACGGAGTCGAGGACGATGCCGTCGATCGCCGCGACGTCCACGTGCTCCAGGGCGCACAGCCTCCTGGTTTCGATGAATGTCTATCTTGACGTCCATCGAAGCAAGTGCCATGCTGGCGCCCACAAGGCATCGATGAATATCAAAACAAGGAGCCGTCCACCGCTCCGCTCCGCCCACCCGGGCACCGAACCGAAGGAAGCACCGCCATGGAGAAGCAGAACCTGCCCGTCGTGGTCGTCGGAGCCGGCCCGGTCGGCCTGGCCGCCGCCGCGCACCTCGTGGAACGCGGTATCGAGCCGCTGGTGCTGGAGGCCGGCACCTCGGCCGCCACGGCCGTACGGGACTGGGCGCACGTCCGCCTGTTCTCGCCCTGGGCCGAGGTCACCGACCCCGCCGCCGAGAAGCTGCTCGCCCCGACCGGCTGGACGCGCCCCGACGGGACGACGTATCCGACCGGCGGCGACTGGGCCGAGCGGTATCTCCAGCCGCTCGCCGACGTCCTCGGCGACCGGGTCCGCTACGGAGCCACCGTCACCGGCGTGGCCCGCGCCGGCCGGGACCGGATCGTCGACTCCGGCCGCGAGGAGCAGCCGTTCACCGTGCACCTCGAGACGGCGGACGGCGGCGAGGAGCGGATCACCGCCCGCGCCGTCATCGACGCCTCCGGCACCTGGTCCGTGCCCGGCCCGATGGGTGCGAACGGAATCCCCGCCCTCGGCGAGAAGTCCGCCGCCGACCGCGTCACCTACCGCGTCCCCGACCTGAAGGACCCGGCCGTCCGGGCCCGCTACGCCGGCCGGCGCACGGCGGTCGTCGGCTCGGGCGCCTCCGCCTTCACCGCCCTCGCCCTCCTCGCCGACCTGGCCGGGGAGGAGGCGGACACGCACGCGGTCTGGATCCTGCGCCGGGGCATCGGCGACGCCACGTACGGCGGCGGCGAGGCCGACCAGCTCCCGGCCCGCGGCGCCCTCGGCCTGCGGGCCAAGGCGGCGGTGGAGCAGGGGCACGCGAGCGCCGTCACCGGGTTCCGTACGGAAGCGGTCGAGCGGGACGGCGACCGGCTGGTCCTGGTCGCCGAGGACGGCCGCCGCCTGGACGCGGTCGACGAGGTGGTCGTCCTGACCGGCTTCCGCCCCGACCTCACCTTCCTCTCCGAGCTCCGCCTCGGCCTCGACGAACGCCTCCAGGCCCCGACCGCGCTGGCCCCGCTGATCGACCCGAACGTCCACTCCTGCGGCACGGTCTACCCGCACGGCGTGCAGGAGCTGTCCCACCCGGAGCAGGACGTCTACCTGGTCGGCATGAAGTCCTACGGCCGCGCCCCCACCTTCCTCGCCATGACCGGCTACGAGCAGGTCCGCTCCGTCGCCGCCGCCCTGGCCGGCGACCACGAGGCCGCCGAGCGCGTGGAGCTGACCCTGCCGGAGACCGGCGTGTGCGGCGGCGCGGGCCTGTTCGACGAGCCCGACGCCGCGCGGGGCGACGAGGGCGGCGGCTGCTGCGCGGCCCCGGCCACGCTGCGGATCGGCACCGGCGCACCCGCCTCCTCCGGCGGCTGCTGAGACTCCACTCCCGTCCCGGGAGGATGGCCCGAGGGGAGGGCGCGGCAGGGGGCTCAGGCGCGCAGATAGGCCAGCACCGCCAGGACGCGGCGGTGGTCGTCGGGCGCCGTCGGCGGCAGGTCGAGCTTCTGGAGGATGCTCGCGATGTGCTTGGCGACGGCGGCGTCGGTCACGACGAGCCGGCGGGCGATCGCCGCGTTGGAGCGGCCCTCGGCCATGAGCGCGAGGACCTCGCGTTCCCGGGGGGTGAGCCGGTCCAGGGGGTCGCGGTGGCGGGCGAGCAACTGCCGTACGACTTCGGGGTCGACGACCGTGGACCCGGCGGCGACCCGGGTGACGGCGTCGGCGAACTCCTCGACGTCGCCGATGCGTTCCTTCAGCAGGTAGCCCGTTCCCACGCTGCCGCGGCGGTCGTCCAGCAGTTCCTCGGCGAAGGTCTGCTCGACGTACTGGCTGAGGACGAGGACCGCGAGTCCGGGCTGCTCGGACTGGAGCCGGCGGGCGGCCCGCAGCCCCTCGTCCGTCTGGCCGGGTGGCATGCGGACGTCGGTGATGACCAGGTGCGGCCGGTGTTCCCGGGCCGCGGCGAGCAGGGAGGGGCCGTCGCCCACCGCGGCGAGGACCTCGTGGCCGAACCGCTGGAGGAGGTGGACGAGGCCTTCACGCAGGAGGACGGCGTCCTCCGCGATCACGATGCGGAGGGACGGCCGCACGGGATCTCCGCTCTCAGCAGGGTGGGCCCGCCGGGCGGGCTGGACAGCAGCATTCTGCCGTCGGCGGTGGCGATCCTGTCGGCGAGCCCGACGAGGCCCGTACCGCGGGCCGGGTCGGCGTTGCCCGAACCGTTGTCCTCGATGTCGAGGCGGAGCACCCCGTCCCGGCAGCGGGCGGTGACGCGGCAGTGGTCGGCGCCGCTGTGCCGGGCGACGTTGGTGAGCGCCTCGGCGGTCACGAAGTACGCGGTCTGCTCGACGGCGGCCGGAAGCCGGCCGGCGAGATCGATGTCCAGGCGGACGGGGACCGGGCAGCGTCCGGCGATGTCGCGCACGGCGGCGGGCACCCCGCGTTCGGTCAGGACCTGGGGATGGATGCCCCGGATCAGTTCCCGCAACTCGGTGAGCGCCTCCTTGGCCAGGGCGTGGGCCGCCGCGACCTCCTGTGCCGCGGCGCTGCCGGGCGGTAGGTCGAGGGCCGCGAGGCCCAGCCTCACGGTGAGGGCGACGAGCCGCTGCTGGGCGCCGTCGTGGAGGTCACGCTCGATACGGCGGCGTTCGGTCTCGAAGGCGTCGACGAGGCGGGCCCGGGAGCGCACGACCTCGCGCAACTCGTGGTCCTTCGGGAAGAGCACGGCCCGGGTCACCGTGGCGCGCACGCCGGCCCACGCACCGATCGGATACGCGGACACGGGCAGGAGCAGGGCACCCGCGACCGGGCCGGCCACGGCCTGCCAGGAGGAGGCCGAGGGCTGGAGGGGCGCGAGGAGGAGGAAGCCCGGAATGCCGAGCGAGACCAGGACGACGGCCAGGTCCATCCAGCCCACCGCCAGGACGGACACCGCGCCGTAGCCGACGGCCAGCGGACCGTGGCGCGGTCCGCGCCGCTCGCGCCGGTCCTTCGGGCCGACCCGGTCGCTTCGGTCCTTCGGGCCGACCCGGTCGCTCCGGTCCTTCGGGCTGCCGCCGTCGCCGCGGTCGACGAGCGCGAGGCGGCGCCGTTCGAGGGGACCCGCGAGGGCGGCGGCGAAGACCACGACGGCCACCGCGCAGAGCACGGACGCCCACGTGCCGACGGGCGCGGCGAACAGCCCGCCGACACCGATGTACGCGGCCGTGGCGAAGACCCCGCCGGACAGCAGGAACCCCAGCGCGCGCAGCGGCCACACGGTGCGGAGGTACCCCAGCGGGCTGTGGACGAGGGCCTCCAGGACGGTTCGGGGAGTCACGCGGTCGAACGTAGCGGCCCCGGCACCGGGAGGCAGTAGTGCCAGGTGGAGTATCACCTCTCGCCCGGGCAGGAGTGCGCCGGATGGTCCGCCTGCCGTTGCCTTGCAACATGACCACAACACACACCACTTCGGCGGCCGTACGGCCCGTCGAGCTGTGTTCGGTGACGAAGCGCCACGGCACCGGGGACCGGGCCGTCACGGCTCTCGACGACGTGTCGACGTCCTTCGCGGCGGCCACGATGACGGCCGTCATGGGCCCCTCCGGCTCCGGCAAGTCCACCTTGCTGCACTGCGCCGCGGGCCTGGACCGGCCGACCGCCGGGGAGGTGCTGATCGGCGGAACGGACCTGGACGGACTGGACGAGAACGAGCTGACCGTCCTGCGCAGGGAGCGGGTCGGCTTCGTCTTCCAGGAGTTCAACCTCGTGTCGGCACTGACGGCCGCGCAGAACGTCGAACTGCCGCTGCGACTGGCCGGGCGGCGCCCCGCGGCGGACGAGGTGGGCGCGGCGCTCGCGGCCGTCGGGCTCGGGGACCGCCTCGGACACCGGCCGAGCGAGCTGTCCGGCGGCCAGCAGCAGCGGGTCGCCATCGCACGGGCGATGATTGCGCGGCCCGCCGTCCTCTTCGCCGACGAGCCGACCGGCGCGCTCGACACCCGGGCGTCGCGGACGGTGCTGCGGCTGTTGCGGGATCTGGTGGACAGCCGGGGCCAGACGGTGGTGATGGTGACGCACGACCCCGCCGCCGCGGCGTGTGCGGACCGCGTGCTGCTGCTCGCGGACGGGCGGCTCGCGGACGAACTGCCGGGCGCCGCCGGTGCCGAGGCGATCGCGGCACGGACCGCCGCCCTGGAGGTGGGACCGTGATGATCGGCCTGGCGACGGCCAGAGAACGATGGAGCAGCTTCCTGGGCTGCTTCGTGGCCGTGGCGCTCGGCGTCGCGGTGGTGACGACGAGCGCGCTGGTACTGCTGTCGGACGGCACGAAGGTGCCCGAACGGCTCGCCGGAGCACCGGTGCTGGTGCGGAGCCCGGCGGGGACGCAGGCCGGCGGGATCTTCGTGGAGAACCCGCCGTGGGCACCGGAGCGCGCCGAGGAACTGCGACGGAGGCTGGCCGGACTGCCGGGAGTCGCCGCCGCGGTGACGGACCGGTCGTTCTACGCGCAGGCGGCGGACACCGAGCAGCGCGAGGGCGAGCGGCAGGGCCACCCCTGGTCGACGGCGGCGCTCGCCGAGTACGGCCTGAGCGAGGGCGGGCCGCCCGCCACCGGGAGCGAGATCGTCGTGGACCGGTCCCTCGGGTTCACGCCGGGCGATCCGCTCACGGTGCTGACCGCGCGCGGGCCGCAGCGGTTCTCGGTGTCCGGGACGATGGACGGCCCCGGCTACTACGTCACCGACCGGCGGGCCGCCGAACTGGCCGGCGGGGCACGGACCATCGGGCTGCTCCTGGAGCCGGGAACCGACACCGGCCGTGTCGCGGCGGCCGCCCGGTCCGCCGTCGGCGGCGACGGCACGGTCCTGACCGGTGCCTCCCGCGGCGCGCTGGCGCCCCAGCAGGACGAGACGACCCGCTGGATCGGTGGCCAGGTGCTCACCGCCATGGCGGTGCTGTCCTCCTTCGTCACGGTCTTCGTCGTCTCCTCGACGTTCGCGTTCGCCGTCGCGCAGCGGCGCCGCGAGTTCGGCCTGCTGCGGACGATCGGCGCCACCCCGCGGCAGCTGAAGCGGCTGGTGTACGGCGAGGCCCTGGCCGTGGGCGCGGCCGGCGCGGCGGCGGGGGCGCTGCTCGGCGTGGTGCTGGCGCCCACGATGACCGGCGTGCTGATCGACGCGGGCTTCCAGCCGGCGGGCTTCGAGGTGCGCCTGCGGTGGTGGGTGCCGGTGGCGGCCTTCGCCTCGGGCGTGACGGTGGCCCTGGTCGGTGTGGGCGCCGCGTCGCGCCGGGCGTCCCGGGTGAAGCCGCTGGAGGCGATGCGGGAGGCGGTGGTGGACAGCCGGCCCATGACGCGGCGCCGCCGGGTGGCCGGGCTGGCGGCGACGGCCGTGGGCGCGGTCTGCTCGGTGGGCACGGCCTTCGCGGGGGCCGACGCCATCGTGCTGCTGGCGCTCGGCACGGCGATGAGCCTGACGGTCGGCCTGACCCTGCTCGCACCGGCGCTCGTCGGGCCCGTCGTCGGGGCACTGACCCGGCCCCTGGCCCGGCGCCCCGGCGCGACGGCGGTACTCGTGCGCGAGAGCATGATCACCGCGGTGCGCCGGACCTCCGCCACCGTCGCCCCGGTGCTGGCGACCGTCGCCTTCGCCGTACTGATCACCAGTACCGTGGAGACGGTCCGCAGCGCCGACACCGCCCGGCAGGCCGCGGCCGTACGGGCCGAGTCGGCGGTGGTGCCCAGCGGAACGCCGGGTCTGTCGGACGCGGCGGTGGCCAGGGCCGGGGGCACGCCGCTGCTGTCGACGACCGTGTACGGCGGTGACGGCGCGGCGGCCCTGACCGCGGCCGGGGTGTCCTCCGGCTTCGAGCAGGTGTACGCCGTGCCCGCGCCGCGTGGCGGGACGGTCGTGGTCACGGAGGCGGTGGCCGCCGCGCACGGCTGGCGGAAGGGCCGTGACGCCCCGCTCACCCTAGAGGACGGCCGCACGCGGCGCTTGCGTGTGACGGCCGTCGTGGACGACTCGATGCCGTACCAGGTCCTCCTCCCGCACGACCTGGTCCGCGAACACGACCCCTCCGCACTGGCGGACGTCGCCTACCGCACGACCCGGGCCCCCGCGCACCTCCCGGCCGGGCTCCACGCCGACCAGGTCTCCGTGGCGGCGTACGCGGACTCGGACGACGCCGAGGAGGACCGGCTGGTGTGGATCTTCACCCTGATGCTCGTCGTCGTGTCGGCGGGCTACACGGCGATCGCCGTCGCCTCCACCCTGCTGACGGCCACCGCGGGCCGGGTGCGCGACGTCCGCGTACTGCGCCTGTCCGGTGCGACGTCCCGCCAGGTGCTGCTGGCCCTCGCGGCCGAGACGTGCTGTGTCGTCGCCCTGGGCGCGGCCCTGGGCCTGGCGACGGCCGCCCCGGCCCTGTTCGGCACGGTCCACGGGCTTCGCCAGGAGCTGGGCCTGCCCGTGCGGTTGTCCCTGGCCTGGCCCTGGCTCACGGGCGTGGTGACAGGCCTGCTGCTGCTCGCCACGGCGGCCACCGTCCTGCCGGCCCGCAGGGCCCTGGGGCGCCTGCGACGGGCATGAGCGGACGGGCCTGCCGCAACGGGGTGCGACGGGGCGCCGCCGCGAGCGGTTCGGCCGGTGGGTCGGTCGGTCGGTCGAGAGGAGGCGGCTGCCCCCTGATCACGCGTCGCGCGGTCAGAGCGGCGACGGGGCTCCGGTCAGGGCCGTGACCGGGCTCCAGTGAGTGGCAGTGACCGGGCTCCGGTCAGTGGCAGTGATCGGGCCCGGTCGCCGGGCCGGTGCCGGTGGCGCCCAGGTCGTCGGAGTGGCCGGCGTCGACGCGGGGCCACTGCGCCGTGGGACGTCCGCCCGGCCACTCCCGCAGCGGCGGCCAGTCGGGAGCCCCGCCCAGGGTCCGCGTGGCATGCCCGAGGCGTGGCCGGCCCGCCGGTGAGTCCTCCCAGTCCTCCTGCCGCCCGAAGACCGTGAGGTCCATGAGCGCGTAGCTGTAGTCCACCGCCTCGGCCCCGCGGCGCTTGGTCCAGTACGTCTCGAAGACGCGGTCGCCGTCGCGCAGGTAGCACACCAGGTGGAACAGGCCGGGCTCCCGGCCGACGAGCAGCGACCCGAGCGAGGGCTGGGCGGAGTACCACGGCATCGACCAGCCCATGAAGGCCCGGTAGCGCAGGCTCTCCTCGTACGACGTCCGCGCGTCCCCGAAGCCGTAGGCCGTGTTCCGTCCCTGGCAGAACACGGCGAACGTGATGTCGCGGGAGTGCAGATAGGCCAGCTCGCCCACGTGGCTCATCACCCAGGTGCAGCCTTCGCACTGCTCGGCGGCCGGCCGGCCGGGCCACCACATGAAGTAGTAGGCGATCATCTGGCGTCGCCCTTCGAACGCCTCCAGGAGCGTCACGGGACCGTCCGGGCCCAGCAGCGCGCTGTCCGCGGCCACCTCGACCATCGGGAGTCTGCGGCGCGCCGCGGCGATCGCGTCGCCTTCGCGGGTGTGCGCCTTCTCCTTCGCCCGCAGCTCTTCCACATGCTGCTCGAAGGTCGCGCGGTCGACGACCGGTGGCTGCGCCGTGCTCGGGTTCTCGGACATCAGCGGCTCCAGGAATCGCTTCGGCCTGTCTCCATTGTCGCCGAGCACGCCGACGGCCGCTGGGCGGTCCGACCCACCACCGGGCCTGGCCCCGTGGGCTGCGCCCCCATACGCCCTGCGACTGGACCGCCGAGGGCAAGGACACCGCAGGTGCCGCGATCGCCGCCGCCGCACCACGTCTCGGCGATCACGGCCACCCTCCGGACCCGGGCACGGAACCGCACCCGGGGGCGACGTCGATGGCCCCCCGTGTCATGTCGTGAGCGACCTGTCGGACGGTGCCTCCGAGGCCAGGGCGTCGTCCCGTAGAGGGCCTGTACCCAGCGCCGCCGAGGGCGAAGAAGTCCGCGCCGCGGCCGATCTGTTCGGCAGGTGTGCCGAGCACTGCCGCCCAGGCTGCCGCGAGACGTCGTTCTGTCGCTGTCCGCGGCGGCGACGGGGCCTCGCCGACCTCGACGCGGAAGCCGCGGATCTTGACCTGCGTGTCCTGGCGGCCGAGGTCGTACGGCGCTGCTGTACCGACGCGGAGACCTTGCCACTTGCGGATGCGGGCGGGGGCGTGCCGCACCGTCCTGGGCACGGCAGCCCGCGTGCGAGAGATCCCGGTGCCCTTGAGGTGCCGGGGACGGCCGGGCGCTCACCGGAAGGATTTTGACGCCTGAGGGCTGCCGGCCTTAGATCTTCGCTTGTCGAACGTCTGGGCGCCCCACCGCCGGAGGCTCAACACATCCTGTCCACCTTTGCCCTGCCTCTTGCTGGAGGCGACGTTCAGAGAACCGAGCACTGTTCATGCGCCTTCGCCGTACCGCTGCCGTTGCTGCCCTGTCGGTCGCTCTGCCCCTTACCGCCTGCGGCAGCTCCGAGCACAGCGGCCCGGCAGACGGGCCCGCGGCCGGGCCCTCCCTGTCCGACGCCACCCTCGAGAAGCTCACCGTGGTGGGGACCGTCGCCGACCTCCAAGTGACCGAGCCGGCCGAGGACTCGCTTCCGGAGGGGGCGTACCGGGCCGACAAGGACGAGTGCCTCCCCATCGTGCAGCTGGCCTTCACCGATACGCCGCGCCCCGCGACGGCCCGGGCCGTCCGCGAATTCACGGGCCCCGGCGAGCTGAACTCCACAGTCGGAGGGATGTGGGTGACTGCCCATCAGGGAGACGACGCCCGCTTGGCCCTCGACGATGTCCGCAGGGCGCTCACGGAGTGCTCGGGCAGCTTCAAGGTTCCCGGCGCCCCCATGACCTACCGCGACCTCGAACCGGCCCAGGCCCCGGATCTCGGGGACGAATCCGTCGGCTTCCGGTTCACCACCAGCCTCTCCAGCGTCAGCAGTCCCGCGACCTACGCCGTCGTCCGCACCGGCCGCATCCTCACCACGATGGCCGTGATCACGGACACGCTTCCGCAGCCCCTCCTGGAGGCACAGCTGGCCAGGCTCCCCGGCTGAGGGGGGCACACAAAGGGCCGCACAATGCAGCCCGACAGGCCTTCTGGCACGCATCTGGCACGCGGCGAATGAGCACAGAGCACAGCAAAAAGGCCCGGGTCTCTGACCTGGGCCTTCTCCATGGAGCGGGTGACGAGAATCGAACTCGCGCTCTCAGCTTGGGAAGCTGATGTTCTACCATTAAACTACACCCGCGTAAGACGCCGACCTGGTCGGTGCCTGGACGCTCGCTCACTCTACCCCATGCCCGGCCCCCGGTGTTCGCACCGTGGGGCCGGTGGTCGTTCGGGCAGGCGGAGGACGAGGCTGCGGAGGCTCTGAGTTGGGGCGTACGGTGGGGGCCCGGAGAGGGTCTGCGTGAGGGCGGAGTGCCGCCTGGAGAGTCGTCTCGTTCATCCCGTACTGTGGCTTTTGTCGTCAGGGTAGGAAGCCAGACGCGGCTCTTGGGGAAGGGACTTGAAGGACTTGATGGAGCGCACCGTCGTCCGCTGTGCCGATGGGCACGTGTTCACCGCCACCTCGTTCCCGATGCAGCAGGCCGATCGCCTCGGCCCCGGCCGGCTCGTCCGATGTCCGCGGTGTGCGCGGCTGCGGAGTGCCGTGCCTGTGGGTGCGGAGAAGCGGTAGCAGGAAGCACTACAGGTACGGTCCGGGCGCGCGGCGCGGCGGCGGTTGTCGCTGCTCCGCGCGCCTTGCGTATCCTCGGTGCGTGCTTCTCTCAGACAAGGACATCCGGGCCGAGATCGACGCCGGACGGGTCCGCATCGAGCCCTTCGACGACTCCATGGTGCAGCCGTCGAGCATCGACGTGCGTCTCGACCGCTACTTCCGGGTGTTCGAGAATCACCGGTACCCGCACATCGACCCCTCCGTCGAGCAGGTGGATCTGACCCGGCTCGTGGAGCCGGAGGGCGACGAGCCGTTCATCCTGCACCCCGGCGAGTTCGTGCTGGCCAGTACGTACGAGGTCATCACCCTCCCCGACGATCTGGCGTCCCGGCTCGAGGGGAAGAGCTCGCTCGGGCGGCTCGGGCTGGTCACGCACTCCACCGCCGGGTTCATCGACCCGGGTTTCTCGGGGCACGTGACGCTGGAGCTGAGCAATCTCGCGACCCTCCCGATCAAGCTGTGGCCGGGGATGAAGATCGGGCAGCTGTGCATGTTCCGGCTCACCTCGCCGGCCGAGCACCCGTACGGGAGCGAGCGCTACGGGTCCCGTTACCAGGGGCAGCGGGGGCCGACCGCCTCCCGGTCCTTCCTCAATTTCCATCGGACCCAGGTCTGAACCCAGGTATGAGCCCAGTGACGAGCAGGATGAGCGGGACGCGCGCATGAGTGATGTTCGGGAGAACCTGACCTACGAGCAGTTCGGCGTCGCCGTGCGCGAACTCGCGCAGGCCGTCGCCGACGACGGGTACGAGCCGGACATAGTGCTGTCCATCGCCCGCGGGGGCGTCTTCGTCGCCGGTGGGCTGGCGTACGCGCTCGACTGCAAGAACATCCACCTCGTGAACGTGGAGTTCTACACGGGCGTCGGTACCACGCTCGACATGCCCGTCATGCTCGCGCCCGTCCCGAACGTCATCGACTTCTCCGACAAGAAGGTCCTGATCACCGACGACGTCGCCGACACCGGCAAGACGCTCAAGCTGGTGCGGGACTTCTGCCTGGACACGGTCGCCGAGGTCCGCAGCGCGGTGATCTATGAGAAGTCCCACTCCCTCGTCCAGTGCGAGTACGTGTGGAAGCGGACCGACGACTGGATCAACTTCCCGTGGTCCGTCCTGCCGCCCGTCGTGCGCCGGGACGGGCAGGTGCTCGACGCCTGACAGGCGAGAGAAGAGGGGCCCTCGGTGCGACCGGTGTCGCGCCGGGGGCCCCTCTCCGTGCTCGGGTCGGGCAGGTCAGTACAGGCCCTTGAAGGTGTTCCAGCCGCCCGTGCCCACCAGCACCCGGCCGCCGTACGTGCCGTCGCCCGCGGACGCGTACCGCCACAGCTTCCCGGTGGTGTCCCGGGCCAGCAGGTCGGTGCGGCCGTCGCCGGAGAGGTCGCCGGTGCCGACGAGGGCGGAGTAGGTGTTCCAGCCGCCGCCCACCCGCTCCCGCTTGGTCACACTGCCGGCCGCGGTGCCGTAGTACCGCCACAGGACACCGGCGGAGTCCCGCCCGAGCAGGTCGCCGCGCCCGTCCCCGTTCAGGTCACCGGCGCCGGTGATCCACTGGTACAGCTTCCAGTTCGTCTGGATCCGCACCCGGGACTTCAGGTGGTGGTCGGCGGTGCCCGCGTAGAAGTAGATGTCACCGGTGGACTGCTGGCGGGCGATCAGGTCGGTGAAGCCGTCCCCGTTCAGGTCGCCCGGCGAGGTCAGCCGGTCGTACTGGCCCCAGCCCTTGCCGATCGAGGTGTACGGCGACGAGGCGCCGACGACCTTGCCGCAGCCCGGGCGGTAGGCCCGCAGCTCGTCGCCCGACCGCACCAGGACGTCGGCGCACCGGTCCCCGTCCACGTCGCCGACGGGCACGAGCACGGAGCCGGCCGGGAACGCGCCGCCCGACCCGGCGACGCGGGAGGACACGCCACCGGTTCCGTTGCCCCGGTACAGGGACACGGCCCCGGCGCCGTCCACCGTCACCAGGTCGCCGAAGCCGTCGTCGCCCGCCATGTCCCGCCACACGGCGGCACCGCCGGTGACCGGCACGGTGCCGGAGACGGACAGGTCGGCCCCGACGCCGTCGGCGGGCTTCGCGGTCAGGGTCCAGGTGTAGGCGCCGTTGGGTACGTACTTCCCGGCGGCGTCCCTGCCGTCCCAGGACGCCGAGGCCAGGCCGCGGGCCTCGCCGCCGGACAGGGTGCGCACGGTCTTGCCGCTCGCCTTGTTCCTCAGCGTCAGCGACCAGGAGGCAGCCGGCTTCGACAGCCACCAGCGCGACGACCACGTCGTCCCGGCCCGCAGGTCCAGGGCGGGTGTCGTCTCCGCGTCGATGACGGCGATCCGGGAGGCCGGGACGCCCGAGGGGACGATCCGCACCCGGCGGTCCGCGCCCGTGTAGGCGACGTGACCGCCGAAGCGGTCCACCGTCCACCCGGCTCGGGGCACGGTCCGGTCGCCCAGCTCGGCGGCGGTGACGATCACGCGCCGGGGCAGGTCCGCCTCCGTGCCGCCGGTCGGCAGGCCGCCGCGCAGATCGAGGAGGGTCAGGCCGGCCGGGTCCGACTGGCGGACCAGGTAGCCGTCGCCGAGGAGGGACTTGTCGGCGCCGAGCCGCAGGGTGCGCTTCGTCTGCCGGTCGTAGACGCCGCCGCCCCGGTAGTTGGGCCAGGAGTCGTCGCACTGCCAGTACACCCAGCGCCCGACGGCCTGGAGATCGCGGGGGACGCACCCCGCGTCGAAGGTCTCCCCGGCGGTGTTCGTCGACAGGTTCTTCGCCGCGACCGTGGTCGGCAGGTTCAGGCCGGGGTCGTCCCAGCTGCCGGTGGCGCTCCACAGGGTGTTGCCCCAGACGGAGGCCGCGACCACCTGCCGCTTCTCCAGGACGCTTCCGGTGTCGCCGTCCTTGAAGCGGAGGACGGCCTGTGCGCCGCCCGATCCGTTGTTCACGACGCCGTACCGGCCGGAGAGGTCGACGAGTTCCGGGCTGTGGTAGCCGGAGGTCACCCGCGGGCCCCAGGACGGGTCGCCGTTGCGGTAGAGCACGGTGGCGCCCTGCTCGGTCGCGGCCTCGCGTCCGTGGTGTCCGTCGCCGCTCGCGAACATGGTGACGCAGTAGCCGTTCTCGGAGTCGCCGCAGTCGTTGTCACGGCCGCTCACGAGGGCGTCGACGGTCGAGTTCAGTTCCTCGGGGCGGCCGGAGGTCTTCAGCCACGTGCTGCGGTAGCCGCCGACGTAGGTGCCCGGCATGTAGAGCTTCGCGTCGTCGGCCGTGGTGAGGATGCCGCTGCCCAGCGAGATGCCATACGGCTCGGCCTCCCGGTCCGCGATGTCCGCGACGCGCTCGCGGGTGACGGTGCCGTCGGCGGCGGGCGTGAGGAGGTAGTACCCCCAGTCGAGCGGGCCCTCACTGGTGTCTTTTTCGGCGCCGGTCACCAGCAGCGAGCCGTCGGGTGTGCGGTGCACCGAGGGGGAGGCGACGGTCAGCAGGGTCTTCGCGCGGCCCTCGGTGTACCGCAGGGAGAGCGGGTTGCCGCGGTACTCGTTGTTGCCGGGGTTGGGCCGGGACACGGTGGCGAAGCCGTCGGCGAAGGGCAGGATCGTGTCGTCGTACGCGCCCACCTCGCGCAGGTCGAGGGTGGTCGGCTCGGCGTCCAGGTCGTCCCGGCGGTACACCTGGGCGGCGTAGGACTCCGGGGCGCCGAGGTGGAAGAAGGTGTCCCGGTCGAACCAGACGCGCTCGCCGTGCGTGGAGAGCGTCTTCAGCGACCCGGTGGCGAGGTCGACGACCCACCAACCCCCGTACTCGGTGGTGCCCTCCCACTTGCTGCCGTGGACGGCCACGGACCGGGTGTCGCCGTCGCTGATGGTGAGGTTCCACCCCTCCGGCAGGCCCTCCAGCTTCCGGTCCCGCACCTCGCCGTTCTCCAGGCTCAGCAGGTGCAGGCTCGTCACGGCGCGCTCGGTGCCGGTGCGGGTGATGACGGTGTCGCCGTAGGTCGCGACGTACGTCTGGCCCTCGGGGACCGGGATCGTGACCGTCGGACCGTCGCCCGCCCGCTGCTGGAGCGTCACGTGCGGGGCCGGGGACGGCGCGTAGAGCGCGACGGTGTCGGAGCCGTGGCCGAAGTCCGCGGGGTACCGGTCGAAGCGGAAGTCGTCGACGTCGTAGGCGAGGGGCTCGGGCAGCCGGTGGTCGAGGACGGTCGTCGCGCCGGTGGCGTAGTCGATCCAGCGCAGGCGGTCGTCGCCCTCCTGCGCGGTGAGGAAGCCGGTCTCCCCGGCGTTCAGGACGAGGGTGGCGCGGGGGACGAAGCGGGCGCCCGGGCTGATGACGACGGGGTCGGCGGACGCGGCGGGGGTGTCGGCGGCGGCCGTCGCCGCGGCGGTGCCGATTCCGGCGGTCACGGCGAGCGTGACGGTGAGAGCGATACGGCCGAGCGCACGCCGACGGCGCACGGCCCGCTTGTTCAGCGGACGAAACACGAAAGAAGTCCCTCCCCAGGGCGGTCACGCAGGGGGGCGTTTCATGGGTGCGCCGCTCGTCCCGCGTGAGCAGGGCGACAGTAGCAGGAGGCGATCACGGTGCGGCAGGGCAAGGGCCCCGGTGTGACGCACACCGGGGCCCTTTCGCCTTCTGGGGACCTACGGCTAGAAGGTGCCCAGCTTCACGATCGACAGCAGGGCGATCAGCTGGATCGCGGAGGCGCCGAGCGCCTTGGGCCAGGGCAGGTCGTGGGAGCGGCTGACCATCAGGGTCAGCAGGGCGCCGGCCGCGACCCAGGTGGCCCAGCCGAGGATCTGGACGAAGGGCGCGTCACCGCCGGCGAACATCGCGACGACCAGGCGCGGGGCGTCCGTGAGGGACATGATCAGCATGGAGAGGCCGACCGTCGGCTGCCAGGCGCCGTCGCCGCCGAGCTGGCGGGCCAGGGTGTGGGTGACCACGCCCAGGACGAAGGCGCTGAGCACCAGCGCGACGGCCGTGGTCAGGACGATCGGGATGGCGTTCGAGAGGGTGGCGTTGATGGCCTCCTCGCGGGCGCCGTCGAAGCCGAAGACCGCCAGCAGGCCGTAGAGGAACGTCACGATGAGCGCCGGGACCCACATCGCGTAGTCCCGCATCTGGAGGAAGGTCTGGTTGGGCGCGAGGATCACGCCCTTCAGGAGGTCCTTCCAGTGCAGGCGGGGGCCGACCGGGCCGGGGGCCGGGGCGGAACCGGCGCGGTAGGTGTCGCCCTGGTTGTAGGGGTCGTCGACCGTGAACGCCTGGGTGTGGCCCGGGTTGTTGGCCGCGTACGGGTCGTACGGGGCCTGCTGGGGGTGTCCACCGGGGCCGCCCTGTCCGTAGCCGCCGTCGCCGAAGTACTCCGGCTCGCCGTGGCCCCCGTGTCCGCCCCCGGGTCCGGCACCGTGTGCCTGCGGCCACGGGGAGCCGCCGGGCGCGGGGGCGCCACCCCCGTACGGCTGCTGCGGGTACGGGGGCTGAGGCGCCGCGGGTCCGCCGTACGACGGTCCCTGGGGCGCCTGCTGTCCGTACGGGGGGCGTTGCGGTCGCGCGTTTGGAGCGCCGTTGTCCCGGCCGCGTCCGATCCTGAATCCAGCCACGCCTTCGAACGTACCTGGTCCCGGAGAGTGACGTGCGGGGCCCGGCCGTTCGGGGGGTCCTTTGCGGCCGAGCTGTGACATCCCTTACGGGTGCCCCCCGAGGCGTCCCCGAGGTCCGACCGGCGGACTCGCGGCGTCCGACCGCCGGTTCCCCTACGGGGCCAGGAACTGCGAGGTCGAGAAGGTGACCGCGGCCCGGGCCGTCACGACGTCCTTCGCCGCGCCCCGGTGGACCTCGACGGAGTCCTCCGTGTCGCCCCGGTGGGTGCGCAGCACCAGGTCGGCGAGGCCGTCGCCGTCGAAGTCGGCGGCCGTCAGCACCCGCGTCGTGCCCGCCGCCGCGGGGTGCACCGTGACCGGGTCCCGGGTCGTGGGGCCGGTCTCGCGGCCCGGGTGGACGCGTACGCCGGAGCCGCTGGAGACCAGGTCGCTCAGGCCGTCGCCGTCGAAGTCGGCGGCGTCGAGCACCGTACCGGGGGTGTCGAGGGTCCCGCGTGTCGCGGTGGGCAGGTCGTAGCGCATCGCGGTGCCGTCCGGGGTACCCACGGCCGCGTCCAGCGCCTTGCCCTTGCCGAAGGCGCCCAGCGCGATGTCGACGCCTGCGGGGAGGGCCGCCCCGGTGCGGGTCGGGCCGTCGGGGCCGCCCAGGACGAGGGCTGCCTTGCCGGGGCCCGCGGAGGTGCGGACGACCAGGTCGTCGTACCCGTCGCGGTTCACGTCGGCGGCGGGGCCGGTCGGGGCCTCGCCGGGCGACGGGACGGGCGCGCCGGCCCCGCGCGGGGCGCCCTTGCGGGTGAAGGGGCCGCGCAGATAGCTGAGGCGGCCGGCGGAGGCGTGCACGACCAGGTCCTGGGCGCCGTCGCCGTCGAAGTCGCCGCAGACCGGCCGCTCGGGCCAGTCGTTGCCGTAGCGGGCCTTGCCGGGGACGGTCAGCGGGACCGCGCGGTCGGTCGGTCCCGACGGGGAGCCGAAGAGGAGCTGGAGGGGGACCGGGGGGCGGCCCTGGCCGTCGTAGGGCGGGTCGGTGGTGACCACCAGGTCGGTGAAGCCGTCGCCGTCGAGGTCGCAGCTCGCCTCCGCCTCGAAGACGGCCGGCAACTGGCCGTCCACCCGCGCGGCGTGCGTCTTCGGCGTGAGCAACTGCCGGGCTCCGGGCACCAGTCCGCGGGACGAGCCGTAGACGATCCCGATGCCGGCGTCGTCGGCGTGGCTCTCCGCCGTCACCAGGTCGTCGAGGACCAGGTCGCGGTGGCCGTCGCCGTTGAAGTCGTCGGGGACCTCGCTGCCCTCGCCGTGCGGGACGGGGAGCAGGGCGGGGGCCTGGGCGGCGCGTACGGGAGTGGGGGCGGCGGCGTCCTCGGCGGCGGGCGCCGGGTGGTGGCCGCAGGCGGCGAGCAGCAGCAGGCAGCCGGCGGCGGCTGTGCCGGTCAGGGTGGTGCTTCTTCGCAGGCGCACCGTTCACCTCGTCCGTATCGACCCGTATCACCATTACCGACAACGACCGGGTAATGATGCACGTGTTCGACATGCGGCGACACCCCCGGGTGCGGGGGCGGCCCCCCCAGTGTCCATACGGCGACACCCCCGAGTCCGGGTGGACCTGGGGGTGTCGGCGTGGCGCTGGGCGTCGGGCGGCCGCTACTTCACCGGCTCCGGTGTCGGCTCGCTCTCCGGCTCCGGCTCGCCGGTCGGGTCGGCCGGGGTCTTGACGGAGTCCAGCAGGAGCTGGGCGACGTCGACGACCTGGATCGACTCCTTCGCCTTGCCCTCGTTCTTCTTGCCGTTGACCGAGTCCGTCAGCATGACGAGGCAGAACGGGCAGGCGGTCGAGACGATGTCGGGGTTGACCGACAGGGCCTCGTCGACGCGCTCGTTGTTGATGCGCTTGCCGATCCGCTCCTCCATCCACATCCGCGCGCCGCCGGCGCCGCAGCAGAAGCCGCGCTCCTTGTGGCGGTGCATCTCCTCGTTCCGGACGCCCGGGACGGCGGCGATGATCTCGCGCGGCGGGGTGTAGATCTTATTGTGGCGGCCCAGGTAGCAGGGGTCGTGGTAGGTGATGATGCCCTCGACCGGGGTGACCGGGAGCAGCTTGCCCTCGTCGACCAGGTGCTGGAGCAGCTGGGTGTGGTGGATGACCTCGTAGTCGCCGCCGAGCTGCGGGTACTCGTTGCCGAGGGTGTTGAGGCAGTGCGGGCAGGTGGCGACGATCTTCTTCGCCGACTTGGGCTTGCGGGACTCCTCGGTCACCTTGCCGTCGTCGTCCATCTCCTCGCCGAAGGCGGCGTTGAGGGACATGACGTTCTCCATGCCGAGCTCCTGGAACAGGGGCTCGTTGCCGAGGCGGCGGGCGGAGTCGCCGGTGCACTTCTCGTCGCCGCCCATGATCGCGAACTTGACGCCCGCGATGTGCAGCAGCTCGGCGAAGGCCTTGGTGGTCTTCTTGGCGCGGTCCTCCAGGGCGCCGGCGCAGCCGACCCAGTAGAGGTACTCGACCTCGGTGAGGTCCTCGATGTCCTTGCCGACGACCGGGACCTCGAAGTCCAGCTCCTTGAGCCACTCCAGGCGCTGCTTCTTGGCCAGGCCCCAGGGGTTGCCCTTCTTCTCCAGGTTCTTGAGCATCGTGCCCGCCTCGGACGGGAACGCCGACTCGATCATGACCTGGTAGCGGCGCATGTCGACGATGTGGTCGACGTGCTCGATGTCGACCGGGCACTGCTCGACGCAGGCGCCGCAGGTGGTGCAGGACCACAGGACGTCCGGGTCGATGACGCCGTTCTCTTCGAGGGTGCCGATCAGCGGGCGCTCGGCCTCCGCGAGGGCGGCGGCGGGAACCCCGGCCAGCTGCTCCTCGGACGCCTTCTCCTCGCCCTCCATCGTCTTGCCGCCGCCGGCCAGCAGGTAGGGGGCCTTGGCGTGCGCGTGGTCGCGCAGGGACATGATCAGGAGCTTGGGGGAGAGCGGCTTGCCGGTGTTCCAGGCGGGGCACTGCGACTGGCAGCGGCCGCACTCGGTGCAGGTGGAGAAGTCCAGCAGGCCCTTCCACGAGAACTGCTCGACCTGGGAGACGCCGAAGACGTCGTCGTCGCCGGGGTCGGTGAAGTCGATCGGCTTGCCGCCCGAGGTCATCGGGAGCAGCGGGCCGAGGGCGGTGCCGCCCTTCGCGTCGCGCTTGAACCAGATGTTCGGGAAGGCGAGGAAGCGGTGCCAGGCCACGCCCATGTCGGTCTTCAGGGCGACCGTGATCATCCAGATGAAGGAGGTCGCGATCTTCAGTCCGGCGAAGAAGTAGACGAGGTTCTGGAGCGTGCCGAGGTCGGCGTCGCGGAGCGCGGAGACGACCGGGTACGAGATGAAGAACGACGCCTCGTAGCCGTCCACGTGGTGGAGGGCGCCCTCCAGCGCGTGCAGCATGAAGATGCAGACGCCGACGATGAGGATGACGGCCTCGACGAAGTACGCCTGGCCGAAGTTGGAGCCCCCGAAGCGGGACTTGCGGCCCGGCTTGCGCGGGTGGGACAGCTGCCGGATCACGATCAGGACCAGGATGCCGAGCACCGTCATCGTGCCGATGAACTCGACGAAGACGTTGTACGGCGCCCAGTCGCCGATGACCGGCAGGATCCAGTCGGCCTGGAAGAGCTGGCCGACGGCGTTGACGATGGTCAGCAGCAGGGAGAAGAAGCCCACCGCGACGAACCAGTGCGCCACCCCGACGATGCCCCAGCGGTTCATCCGGGTGTGGCCGAGGAACTCCCTGACCACGGTGACGGTGCGGTCCACGGGGTCGTTGGTCCGCGTTCCGGCCGGCACCGGCTGGCCCAGCCGCATGTAGGTGACGATCTGCAGGACGGCGCGGCCGAACAGTGCGACGCCGACCACGATCAGGACCAGCGACACGATGATCGCGGCGAGTTGCATTTGGGGCTCCTCGGGCCTGCGAGGTTACGAGGGGGGCGGTGGTACTTGGTCTAGCGGTGGTACTCGGTCTGGCGGTGGTACTCGGCACCAGTGGTGGTACTCGGTACTGGTGGTATTGCTCGGTACTGCTGGGTGGTGCGCGGTGTAGCTCGTATTACTAAGCGGTAACTTAATCAGTCCGTTTGAGACTACCCCCATCCTCCGCCGCACTGTAGTCGGACGTGCGGTGATCTGCGTCGCTGAGGCAACCCTGGCCCGCGACGCGCCGTACCGCCCTCCTTGCGCGTAAGGAACGGATAAGAGTTGAGCCCGTCCGACTCACCTCTGTTGACCCATCGCCGGGCGTCGTGCACACTTGAGCCTGTTCCACTCAAGTCAGCTGGAGGTTATTCACCATGGCACGTGCGGTCGGCATCGACCTGGGCACGACTAACTCCGTCGTCAGCGTTCTGGAGGGCGGCGAGCCCACCGTCATCACCAACGCCGAGGGCGCCAGGACCACGCCGTCCGTCGTCGCCTTCGCCAAGAACGGCGAGGTGCTCGTCGGCGAGGTGGCCAAGCGCCAGGCGGTCACGAACGTCGACAGGACCATCCGCTCGGTCAAGCGCCACATGGGCACCGACTGGAAGGTCAACCTGGACGGCAAGGACTTCAACCCGCAGCAGATCAGCGCCTTCGTGCTGCAGAAGCTGAAGCGGGACGCCGAGTCCTACCTGGGCGAGAAGGTGACCGACGCGGTCATCACCGTCCCGGCGTACTTCAACGACGCCGAGCGCCAGGCCACCAAGGAGGCCGGTGAGATCGCGGGCCTCAACGTCCTGCGCATCGTCAACGAGCCGACCGCCGCCGCGCTGGCGTACGGCCTCGACAAGGACGAGCAGGTCATCCTGGTCTTCGACCTCGGTGGCGGTACGTTCGACGTCTCGCTGCTGGAGATCGGCGACGGCGTCGTCGAGGTGAAGGCCACCAACGGTGACAACAACCTCGGTGGTGACGACTGGGACCAGCGCGTCGTCGACTACCTGGTCAAGCAGTTCCAGTCCGGCCACGGCGTGGACCTGGCCAAGGACAAGATGGCGCTCCAGCGCCTGCGCGAGGCCGCCGAGAAGGCGAAGATCGAGCTGTCCTCGTCCACCGAGACCACGATCAACCTCCCGTACATCACGGCCTCCGCCGAGGGCCCGCTGCACCTGGACGAGAAGCTCACCCGCGCCCAGTTCCAGCAGCTGACCTCCGACCTGCTGGAGCGCTGCAAGACGCCGTTCCACAACGTCATCAAGGACGCCGGCATCCAGCTGTCCGAGATCGACCACGTCGTTCTCGTCGGCGGCTCGACCCGTATGCCCGCCGTCGCGGAGCTGGTCAAGGAGCTGACCGGCGGCAAGGACGCCAACAAGGGCGTCAACCCGGACGAGGTCGTCGCCATCGGCGCCGCCCTCCAGGCCGGTGTCCTCAAGGGCGAGGTCAAGGACGTCCTGCTGCTCGACGTCACCCCGCTGTCCCTGGGTATCGAGACCAAGGGCGGCATCATGACCAAGCTGATCGAGCGGAACACGACGATCCCGACCAAGCGCTCGGAGATCTTCACCACCGCCGAGGACAACCAGCCCTCCGTGCAGATCCAGGTCTACCAGGGCGAGCGCGAGATCGCGGCGTACAACAAGAAGCTCGGGATGTTCGAGCTGACCGGTCTGCCGCCGGCGCCCCGCGGCGTCCCGCAGATCGAGGTCGCCTTCGACATCGACGCCAACGGCATCATGCACGTGACCGCGAAGGACCTGGGCACGGGCAAGGAGCAGAAGATGACCGTCACCGGCGGCTCCTCGCTGCCGAAGGACGAGGTCGACCGGATGCGCCAGGAGGCCGAGAAGTACGCGGAGGAGGACCACGCCCGCCGCGAGGCCGCCGAGTCCCGCAACCAGGGCGAGCAGCTCGTCTACCAGACGGAGAAGTTCCTCAAGGACAACGAGGACAAGGTCCCCGGCGAGGTGAAGACCGAGGTCGAGGGCGCCGTCGCCGAGCTGAAGGAGAAGCTCAAGGGCGAGGACACCGCCGAGATCCGCACCGCCACCGAGAAGGTCGCCGCCGTCTCGCAGAAGCTGGGCCAGGCCATGTACGCCGACGCCCAGGCCGCGCAGGCCGCCGGCGGCGAGGCCCCGGGTGCCGACGCCGGTGCCGAGGGCAAGGGTGCCGACGACGACGTCGTCGACGCCGAGATCGTGGACGACGAGCGCAAGGACGGTGCCGCGTGACGGAGGAGACCCCGGGTTTCGACGAGAAGCCCGACGTCCCCTCCGGCGCCACCCCTGACGACGCCGAGCCGCAGGCCGCCTCCGAAGAGGGGGCGGCCCCGGCCGGGGACGCGAGCGAGAACGCGGGTCTGGTGGCCCAGCTGGACCAGGTGCGCACCGCGCTGAACGAGCGCACGGCGGACCTCCAGCGCCTCCAGGCCGAGTACCAGAACTACCGCCGCCGGGTGGAGCGGGACCGCGTCGCGGTCAAGGAGGTCGCCGTCGCGAACCTCCTGTCCGAGCTGCTTCCCGTGCTCGACGACGTCGGGCGCGCCCGGGAGCACGGCGAACTGGTCGGCGGCTTCAAGTCCGTCGCGGAGTCGCTGGAGACGGTCATCGCCAAGATGGGCCTCCAGCAGTTCGGCAAGGAGGGCGAGCCCTTCGACCCGACGATCCACGAGGCCCTGATGCACTCCTACGCACCGGACGTCACCGAGACGACCTGCGTGGCGATCCTGCAGCCCGGGTACCGGATCGGCGAACGCACCATCCGCCCCGCGCGGGTGGCGGTCGCCGAGCCGCAGCCGGGTGCCCAGACGGTCAAGCCGGCCGAGGCCGGCGCCGAGGGACAGGACGCCTCCGACGCGGAGGACAACGCCGGGACCAAGGAGAGCGGTGGCCCGGACGAGGGCTGAGCTTGAAGTGACGACACAGGCGCGAGAGGAGGGACGTCGGGGATGAGCACGAAGGACTTCATCGAGAAGGACTACTACAAGGTTCTCGGCGTCCCCAAGGACGCCACCGAGGCCGAGATCAAGAAGGCGTACCGGAAGCTCGCCCGCGAGAACCACCCGGACGCCAACAAGGGAAACGTCAAGGCGGAGGAGCGCTTCAAGGAGATCTCCGAGGCCAACGACATCCTCGGTGACCCCAAGAAGCGCAAGGAGTACGACGAGGCCCGCGCCCTCTTCGGCAACGGCGGATTCCGCCCGGGGCCGGGCGCGGGCGGCGGCACCTTCAACTTCGACCTGGGCGACCTCTTCGGAGGCGGCGCCCAGGGCGGGGGAGGCCAGGGTGCCGGCGGCTTCGGCGGCGGTCTCGGCGACGTCTTCGGGGGCCTGTTCAACCGCACGGGCGGCGGACCCGGCGCCGGCCAGCGCACGCAGCCGCGGCGCGGGCAGGACATCGAGTCCGAGGTCACCCTGAGCTTCACCGAGGCCATCGAGGGCGCGACCGTGCCGCTCAGGATGTCCTCGCAGGCACCCTGCAAGGCCTGTTCGGGCACCGGCGACAAGAACGGCACACCGCGCGTGTGCCCGACCTGCGTCGGCACCGGCCAGGTCGCCCGGGGTTCGGGCGGCGGCTTCTCGCTCACCGACCCGTGCCCCGACTGCAAGGGCCGCGGCCTGATCGCCGAGGACCCCTGCGAGGTCTGCAAGGGTTCCGGACGCGCCAAGTCCTCGCGGACGATGCAGGTCCGGATCCCCGCCGGGGTCCTGGACGGGCAGCGCATCCGGCTGCGCGGCAAGGGCACGCCGGGCGAGCGGGGCGGTCCGGCGGGCGACCTGTACGTGGTCGTGCACGTCAAGGAGCACCCCGTCTTCGGCCGCCGGGGCGACAACCTCACCGTCACCGTCCCGGTCACCTACGCCGAGGCGGGCCTCGGCGGCGAGGTCCGGGTGCCGACCCTGGGCGGTCCGCCCGTCACGCTCAAGCTGCCGGCGGGCACGCCCAACGGCCGCACCATGCGGGCCAGGGGCAAGGGCGCGGTCCGCAAGGACGGCACCCGCGGCGACCTCCTGGTCACCGTGGAGGTGAGTGTTCCGCAGGACCTGACGGGGAAGGCTCGTGACGCGCTGGAGGCGTATCGCGAGGCGACCGCGGACGAGGATCCGCGGGCGGAGTTGTTCCAGGCCGCGAAGGGAGCTTGACGGGAATGGACGGTCGTCGACGCAACCCGTACGAACTGACCGAGGACACCCCGGTCTACGTCATCTCGGTGGCGGCCCAGCTCTCCGGCCTGCACCCGCAGACACTGCGCCAGTACGACCGTCTCGGCCTGGTCTCCCCGGACCGCACGGCCGGCCGCGGCCGGCGCTACTCGGCCCGCGACATCGAACTGCTCCGGCAGGTCCAGCAGTTGTCGCAGGACGAGGGCATCAACCTGGCCGGAATCAAGCGCATCATCGAACTGGAGAACCAGGTCGCCGAGCTCCAGGCCCGCGCGGCCGAGCTGGCCGCCGCGCTCGACGGCGCCGCCACGGCGATGCGTCAGCGCGAGGCCGCGGTACACGCGTCGTACCGCCGTGACCTGGTCCCTTACCAAGAGGTACAGCAGACCAGCGCGCTGGTGGTCTGGCGTCCCAAGCGCCACGGCCAGTCCTCGGACTGACCCGGACCGGCAGGCCGCACAAGGGAAGAACGGCAGCGACAGCCCCGGAGGACCACCCCGTCCTCCGGGGCTGGTTCACAACGGTGCTGTCTCATTGGTCTAGTACTTCTTGACGATTTGGTGAAGACAGCGTTGGCTTCCTTCACCGGGGTCACCTGGGTCGCTTGGATACCAACTACTCCCGTGTGTCGGAAGGTCTAGCGCAGTGAGCAGCCGTGCCCGTCGTACCGCCATATCCGTGGCCGCGTGTCTGATGACCTTCTCGCTCGCCTCCTGCGGTGTGCTGGGCGCCTCGGAGAGCAGCGACGACGCGAGCCCGACCAAGGGCAATGACCTCACCGTCGGCCTGCTGCTGCCGGAGAAGGAGAACACGCGCTACGAGCAGTTCGACTACCCCTTCTTCAAGGCGAAGGTCGGTGACCTCACGCGCGACGAGGGCAACGTCAAGTACGCCAACGCCGAGGCCAGCGCCGCCAAGCAGGCCGAGCAGATGCAGCAGATGGTCGACGACAAGGTCGACGTGATCGTGCTGGACGCGGTGGACGCGCACGCCATCGCCGACGGCGTGCAGAAGGCCAAGGACGCCGGCATCCCCGTGATCGCCTACGACCGGCTGGCCGAGGGCCCGATCGACGCCTACATCTCCTTCGACAACGAACTGGTCGGCGAGGTCCAGGGCCGCTCCCTCATCGAGGCGCTCGGCGGCGACCCGGAGAGCTCCGACAAGATCGTCATGATGAACGGCTCGTCCATCGACCCGAACGCCAAGCAGTTCAAGGCGGGCGCGCTGTCCGAGCTGAACGGCAAGGTGACGATCGCCCAGTCCTTCGACACCAAGGACTGGAAGCCGGAGAACGCCGAGGCCAACATGACCGAGGCGATCGAGAAGATCGGCAAGAACAAGATCGCGGGCGTCTACTCCGCCAACGACGGCATGGCGGGCGGCATCATCAAGGCCCTGGAGGACGCGGGCGTCACCGACCTGCCGCCGATCACCGGCCAGGACGCGGAACTGGCGGCGGTGCAGCGGATCGTCACCGGCGAGCAGTACATGAGCGTGTACAAGTCCTACCCGCAGGAGGCCGAGAACGCCGCGGAGATGGCCGTGGCGCGGGTCCAGGGCCGGGACATCCAGTTCGACGCGCTCGCCCGCGACAAGGTCGACAGCCCCACCCACAAGGGCATCCCCGCGCAGCTCGTCCCCGTCGTCGCCCTCACCAAGGCCAACATCGAGGAGACGGTCATCGCGGACGGCTTCTACAAGGTCAGCGACATCTGCACCGCCAAGTACGCGGACGCGTGCACGGAGGTCGGGCTGAAGTAGCCCGCGTGTCCTCCCGGTTCCACCGCCCGGACATTGCGGCAGAAACCGATCCTTGTCGTTCCCCGTACGGGATGGAGCCGTGTTGCGGAGCCGGTCCGGGCCGCGCATAGTTGCGCTGCGGAGGAGCCGGAACCGGGGGTGGGATGGGCGATGGCCGGGCACGGGGCTCAGGAGCACCCGCACGGGGCCGACCGGCTGTGCGCTGCCGGGGACCGCGTGTACTCCCGGGCCGTACGGCGCGGCCGCGTGCCGCGCCGGGACGCCGAGCCGGTCCCCTGCCTCCTCGAACTGGCCCTGCTGCACCCCGACCCGGACGACATGGACTGGCTGGTGCCGACCTCCCCGCAGGAGGTCATGACCCGGCTGCTGCGCGGGGTCCACGACGAGGTCAGCGCCAGTCAGCGGCGGGTGGGCTCGGCCGTGGAGGCCTTCGAGTGGTACGCGGACCTGGGCCGGCTGCTCCAGACCCCGGCCGGCCCCGAGGGCACGGCGCTCCGGGTCCTCGACGGGCTGTCCCGCATCCAGGCCGCGATGGACGAGGCGACGCAGGCCTGTACGACGGAGGTGCTCACCGTCCAGCCCGGTGGCATCCGGCGCGAGCACGAGCTGTCCGAGGGCCTGCACCGGGCGCTGGCGCTGCGCGGGCGCGGGGTGCGGATGCGGGACCTGTACACGCACGTGGCCCGGCACGGGCAGGGCCTGCTCAACTACCTGGAACTCATGGGTGACGCGGTGGAGGCCCGCACCCTCGACGAGGTCATCGACCGCCTCATCCTCTTCGACCGCACCGTCGCCTTCATCCCCGCCAACACCGACCGCACGATGGCCCTCGAACTGCGCCACCCCGCGCTGATCGCCTACCTGGTCACGGTCTTCGAACGCCTGTGGCGCCTGGCGATCCCGCTCACGGCCCCCCTCCCCGACACCGGCATCGAGGGCATCTCCCACCGCGAGCAGTCCATCGCGGCGCTCCTCGCGGAGGGCCACCAGGACGCGGTGATCGCGGAACGCCTCGGCATCAGCGTCCGCACGGCCCGCGCGCACATCGCCCGCCTCTCGGAGACCCTGGGCGCGGCCAGCCGCACGCAGTTGGGCGTCCGCATAGCCCAGGCCGGCCTGGACGGCTCCCCGCGCGGCGCCGCCCCGGCCCCCGTCATCCTTCCCGATCGAGAATCCCCGACTGCCCGATGAGATACCCGAGCTGAGCGCGGCTCTCGCTGCCGAGGGTGGTGGCGAGTTTGGCGATGTGGACGCGGGCGGTGCGGACGTTCATGCCGAGGCGGTCGGCGATGTCGGAGTCGGTGTGGCCTTCGACGAGGAGGGCGGCTATGGCGCGTTGGCGGGGGGTGATGCCGTCCGGCGACTGCCGTTGGACGGTATGCGGGTACATCGGTGTGGCCAGGCGCCAGAGGCGGTCGAAGACCGTGACGAAGTGGGTGATCAGGGCGGGGTGGCGGACTTCGAGGGCCAGGGTGCGGTCGGTGTTGGCGGGGATGAAGGCGACCGTGTGGTCCACGATGATGAGCCGCTCTGGCACCTCGTCGAGCGTGCGTGCCTCGACGTCACCGGTCAGCTGCTCGTAGCGGTCCCGGGTGTAGGGGATGTGCCGGACGGAGTGCTGATACAGGGCGCGGATGCGGCCACCGCGGTCGAGAAATGCCTGGTCCCTCGCCACGGCGGCTGCGTGGACCTCGGGGCGCCTGGTGAGGTGTGGGCGGTACGGCTGGATGGTGAGTGTTTCGGTCCGCGCTTCAGCCAGGGCTTCGGCGATCGCCCGGTTCGTTCGCTCGTTGCTCTTGAGGGCCCTGAGCATCGGAGTGCTGGTGCCTGCTGGGTGCACTCCCGCACGCACGAGGGGCTCGAACGTGTCGGCTATGCGTTGTCCGCGCCGCCGCTCGTCGGCGATGCGTTCATCGGAGGCTCGCAGCAGCCGTTGCAGGGCGATGGACGGTGTGACCGGCTCCAGGCGTTCCGGGTCCTCGGCGGTGGGACGCAGGAGGCCCATGTCGAGGAGACAGGGCGCTGTGTCCACGGCCCGCAGTGCCACCTGGCCGTCGCGCAGAACGCGTTGGTACATCCGCTGGCCTTCGACACAGAGTTCGTCGGGCCTGTGATGCGCATGCGGTGTGGTCATTGGTCAGCGTTCTCGGACTGGAGCAATCCCGACTGCCCGATGAGGTAGCCGAGCTGAGCCCGGCTTTCGCTGCCGAGGGTGGTGGCGAGTTTGGCGATGTGGACGCGTGCGGTGCGGACGTTCATGCCGAGGCGGTCGGCGATGTCGCTGTCGGTGTGGCCTTCGACGAGGAGGGCGGCTATGGCGCGTTGGCGGGGGGTGATGCCGTTGAGGGTGGGCTGGTGGACGGCTTGGGGGTGCATGGGGGTGGCGAGGTGCCAGAGGCGGTCGAAGGTGGTGACGAAGTAGGCGATGAGGGCGGGGTGGCGGACTTCGAGGGCGAGTGAGCGGTCGGCGCTGGCCGGGATGAAGGCGACGGTGCGGTCGACGACGATGAGCCGTTCGGTCACCTCGTCCAGCGTGCGGGCCTCGACGTCTCCGGTCAGATGCTCGTAACGGGCGCGGGTGTAGGGGGCGTGGCGGGTGGTGTGCTGGTACAACGCCCGTACGCGGGCACCGCGATCGAGGAAGTCCTGGTCCCGCTTCATGGCCCCTTCGAGGATGTCGGGGCGCTTGGTGACGTGCGCGTCGTGTGGCTGGATCGCGAGGAGTTCCTTCCTGCCCTCGGCCATGGCTTCCTCGATGGCCTGGCCGGTGCGCTCCTTGCTGCTGAGGATGCGGAGGGCCGGGGTGTCCTCGGTGCTGAGACCCCGGCGGCCCAGGCGCATGAGGGGCTCGAAGGCGTCGGCCAGCCGCTGCCCGCGCCGTCTCTCGTCGGCGATGCGGTCCTCCGAGGACCGGAGCAGCCGTTGCAGCGCGACGGTCGGTGGAACGGGCTCCAGCCGGTCCAGGTCGTCGATGGCGGGGTGCAGGAGCCCGAGGTCGACGAGGCACGGCGCGACGGACACCTCGCCACTGCTCAGGTGGCCCTCACGCAGCGCACGGGAGTAGAGATCGAGACCTGTCTCGCACAGTTCGTCGCCGCAGTGCTGGTGCGCCTTGCCCGTCATGCGTGGCTTTCCCCTCCCAGGTTCCGGTTCCCCTGTTCGAGAATCCCAGACTGGGCTATGAGGTAGCCGAGTTGGGCGCGGCTGCCGCTCCCCAGGGCGGTGGCCAGTTTGGCTATGTGCGCCCGGCAGGTGCGTACGTTCATGCCCAGGCGGCGGGCGATGGCCTCGTCGACGTGGCCCTCCACCAGGAGCTTGGCTATGGAGTGCTGGATGTCGGTGATGCCGTCGGGGGCCGTCTCGTAGGGGGCGCCGGCGGTGAGCGGGACCGCTCGGCTCCAGATGAACTCGAACACCTTGATCAGGTAACCGACGAGTCCCGGGTGACGGATCTCCAGGGCCACCTGCCGGTCGTCACGGACCGGGATGAACGCCACGGTCTCGTCGCAGATGATCAGGCGTTCCACCAGTTCGTCGATGGTGCGGTACTCGGCCTTGCCGCTGGAGAAGCGGTCCACATAGGCCAGCCGCTCGGGACTGTAACGCGCCGTGTGCTGGTAGAGCGTCCGGATCCGCACCCCGCGCTCGGTCAGGGTCTTGTCGCGCTCCAGTCCCTCGATGACTCTCCGCTCCGGATGACGGGCGCTGGGCTGGATGCTCAGCACTTCGTTCGTGCACTGGTTCGTGGCCAGGTCGAGAGCGGTGTTGATGCGGTCGAGGCCTTCCAGCACGGTGATCGAATGCGTGGAGGAGGTGCCTTGCGCACTGAGGGCCATGAACGGCTCGAACGTTTCGGCCAGCTCGATGGACGTCCGCCTGCGCTGCGAGATCTCCCGCTCGATCGGATTGAGTCGCTGCGCCAGAGCGACCGCGGGGGGCACAGGACGCAGCCGGTTGGCGTCGTCGGGATCGGGATGCAGGAGGGCCAACTCCATCAGGCACGGAGCGGGCTCCGCGTCGGCGCGCGTTATATATCCAGTACGCAGGGCGTTCGCGTAGAGGCGCCCGCCCTCCCTACACAGTTCAGTGATGGAATGGGGATGTGTCTCGTTGGTCCGATTTGTTGTCAAATCTCCACCCCCCAGGGTCCTGAACATGCAGGAACATGATGCACCGATTGTGTGGCCATGACGTGCCTATATGAGCCATCGTCTTATCCGACGGGGGAAGAGGGGACCTTCAAGTGAGGACGAAGCCGACTATGTCTAAGAGAATGCTTCGCTCGGTGCTTGTCGCCGCCTTCTCCGCCGTCGTGGCCTTCGGAGCTCTGAATGGCCTCGGAACAGCGCAGGGCGACGAGCGAGTGGGCAGTGTGGAGTCAGTGGCGGAGGTGCCCGCTGCGTCCGTCGGTGCGAACGCCGAAGCAACTACGAGTGACACCATCTGGTCGTGACATGACTACTCCACCTGATGACCGCTCCTTCCGTCGTGAAATGGCCACCGCCTACCGCTCCGGCTGGCACTTCATCGACCTGGTCACCGCGATCCCGCACGCCGGTGACTCCCTGATGGTGACCGTCTTCGGTGAGCCGGTCGTCGTCACGCTGGACGAGGACGGCGACGTGCGGGCGTACCGGTGTCTGCGGCGGCCTCGGGGGGCGCCGCAGCCCGTGAGGTGTGCCATCCGGTACGGAATGATCTTTGTGAACCTGGACCAGCGGGACCACCGGCTCGAGCAGCCGGAGATCCCCGAAGTGAGGACCATCTCGGCCACCCCCCGCAGTGCCTGACGCGATTCCCCCGTCGTAACAGATCGCTCAGGTGCTTCCCCCCGGCAGCGGCGTCACCGTGACCTGAACACGGTGACGCCGCTGTCGCATGTGCGGACATATCGCGGAACCGGCCGGTTCCAGGGCTGGCCGAAAAGGTACTCGTGTGCCGCGTCCCGTCTCCCGTCCCGCTGCCCCGGCCGCCCCTCCTCGGCGGAGAAGTGCGCCCGACTCCTTGAGTGGCCCTGACTCAACTTTGTGTACGCTGGACGAGTCAGCACTACGCGAGGAGGAGAGCCAGAACGTGGACGCCGAGCTGACCAACCGGAGCCGGGACGCGATCAACGCGGCCAGCAACCGGGCCGTGACCGAGGGAAACGCCGACCTCACCCCCGCCCACCTGCTCCTTGCGCTGCTCCAGGGGCAGGACAACGAGAACATCACCGACCTGCTCGTCGCCGTCGAGGCCGACCTCGCCGCCGTGCGCACCGGCGCCGAGCGCATCGTCGCCGGGCTGCCCAGCGTCACCGGGTCCACGGTCGCGCCTCCGCAACCCAGCCGTGAGATGCTCGCCGTGGTCGCCGACGCCCAGGCACGCGCCAAGGAACTCGGGGACGAGTACCTCTCCACCGAGCACCTGCTCCTCGGCATCGCCGCGAAGGGCGGCGCGGCCGGTGAGGTACTGGAGGGGCAGGGAGCCAGTGCGAAGAAGCTTCAGGAGGCGTTCCGCAAGGCGAGGGGAGGGCGCCGGGTGAACACGCCCGACCCCGAGGGGCAGTACAAGGCCCTGGAGAAGTTCGGCACCGACCTCACGGCCGCCGCCCGGGACGGGAAGCTCGACCCCGTCATCGGACGCGACCAGGAGATCCGGCGCGTCGTCCAGGTGCTGAGCCGGCGGACCAAGAACAACCCCGTGCTCATCGGCGAGCCCGGTGTCGGCAAGACCGCCGTCGTCGAGGGGCTCGCCCAGCGGATCGTCAAGGGGGACGTGCCCGAGTCGCTGAAGGACAAGCGGCTGGTGGCGCTGGACCTCGGCGCCATGGTCGCCGGGGCGAAGTACCGCGGTGAGTTCGAGGAGCGGCTGAAGACCGTCCTCGCCGAGATCAAGGACTCCGACGGGCAGGTCGTCACCTTCATCGACGAGCTGCACACCGTCGTCGGCGCCGGCGCCGGCGGGGACTCCGCCATGGACGCCGGGAACATGCTCAAGCCCATGCTGGCCCGTGGCGAGCTGCGCATGGTGGGGGCCACCACCCTCGACGAGTACCGGGAGCGGATCGAGAAGGACCCGGCCCTGGAGCGGCGCTTCCAGCAGGTGCTGGTCGCCGAGCCGACCGTCGAGGACTCCATCGCGATCCTGCGCGGGCTCAAGGGCCGCTACGAGGCCCACCACAAGGTGCAGATCGCCGACAGCGCGCTGGTGGCCGCCGCGAGCCTCTCCGACCGGTACATCACCTCCCGCTTCCTGCCCGACAAGGCCATCGACCTGGTCGACGAGGCGGCCTCCCGGCTCCGCATGGAGATCGACTCCTCGCCCGTCGAGATCGACGAACTCCAGCGCTCCGTCGACCGGCTCAAGATGGAGGAGCTGGCGATCGGCAAGGAGACCGACGCCGCCTCCCTGGAGCGCCTGGAGCGGCTGCGGCGCGACCTCGCCGACAAGGAGGAGGAGCTGCGCGGCCTCACCGCCCGCTGGGAGAAGGAGAAGCAGTCCCTCAACCGGGTCGGCGAGCTGAAGGAGAAGCTCGACGAGCTGCGCGGGCAGGCCGAACGCGCCCAGCGCGACGGCGACTTCGACACCGCCAGCAAGCTGCTCTACGGCGAGATCCCGGACCTGGAGCGCGACCTGGAGGCCGCCTCCGAGGCCGAGGAGGAGGTCGCCAGGGACACCATGGTCAAGGAGGAGGTCGGCGCCGACGACATCGCGGACGTCGTCGCCTCCTGGACCGGCATCCCCGCCGGCCGCCTCCTGGAGGGCGAGACGCAGAAGCTGCTGCGCATGGAGGACGAGCTGGGCAAGCGGCTCATCGGCCAGTCCGAGGCCGTACGGGCCGTCTCCGACGCCGTACGGCGCAGCCGGGCCGGGATCGCCGACCCGGACCGCCCGACCGGTTCGTTCCTCTTCCTCGGCCCCACCGGCGTGGGCAAGACCGAGCTGGCCAAGGCGCTCGCCGACTTCCTCTTCGACGACGAGCGGGCCATGGTCCGCATCGACATGTCGGAGTACAGCGAGAAGCACAGCGTGGCCCGGCTGGTCGGCGCGCCCCCCGGCTACGTCGGCTACGAGGAGGGCGGCCAGCTCACCGAGGCCGTGCGCCGGCGGCCGTACACCGTCGTGCTGCTCGACGAGGTGGAGAAGGCGCACCCCGAGGTCTTCGACATCCTGCTCCAGGTGCTGGACGACGGCCGCCTCACCGACGGCCAGGGCCGCACGGTCGACTTCCGCAACACCATCCTGGTGCTCACCTCCAACCTGGGCAGCCAGTACCTGGTCGACCCGACGACCGGTGAGGCGGAGAAGAAGCAGCAGGTCCTGGAGGTGGTCCGGTCCTCCTTCAAGCCCGAGTTCCTCAACCGGCTCGACGACCTGGTGGTCTTCTCGGCCCTCAGCAAGGAGGAGCTGAGCCGGATCGCGCGGCTCCAGATCAACGCCCTGGCCCGGCGGCTCGCCGAACGCCGCCTCACCCTGGAGGTCACCGACGAGGCCCTGGCCTGGCTGGCCGAGGAGGGCAACGATCCGGCCTACGGCGCCCGCCCGCTGCGCCGCCTGGTGCAGACCGCGATCGGCGACCGGCTCGCCCGGGAGATCCTCTCCGGCGAGATCAAGGACGGCGACACGGTCCGGGTGGACCGCTTCGGCGAGGACCTGATCGTGGGACCGGCGAGCGGCAAGACGCTGTAGCGGACCGCACGGCACCGCCCCGGCGACCCGCCCCACGGGTTGCCGGGGCCCCGAGCGGGTACCCGACTGGCCGGATCAAGTCAGCCCAGGGCTGACAGGCCCCCGACGGGCTTGCCACCCCCCTCCCCGCATGGGGGAGGATGGCCGGATCCGTACGAAGGGAAATTCACGGTGACCATCGACCCGTCCTCGATTCCGAACTTCGGGGGCAAGCAGCCCGAGCCGCAGCCCCAAGGACCGGCGGGCCCCGTCGTCCCGGATCAGGATCTTGTGAAGCAGCTCCTCGAACAGATGGAGCTGAAGTATGTCGTCGACGACGAGGGCGACCTCGCGGCGCCGTGGGAGCAGTTCCGTACGTACTTCATGTTCCGCGGCGAAGGTGACCAGCAGGTCTTCTCGGTGCGGACGTTCTACGACCGGCCCCACCAGATCGACGAGAAGCCGCAGCTGCTCGAGTCGGTCGACGACTGGAACCGGCGCACCCTGTGGCCCAAGGTGTACTCCCACACCCACGACGACGGCACGGTCCGCCTGATCGGCGAGGCGCAGATGCTGATCGGCATGGGCGTCAGCCTGGAGCACTTCGTCTCCTCGACGGTCAGCTGGGTGCGGGCCGCGATCGAGTTCGACCGGTGGCTCGTGGAGCAGCTCGGCCTGGAGCAGGACGTCAACGAGGCGGAGAAGCCGACCGACGAGGACGGCGAGTAGTCCGCCCCCGCGGCCGACCACCGAAGAGCCCGGACCCCGGCAGTGCGGGGGCCGGGCTCTTGTCGTACCCGGGCAGGTGCGGCCGCGCTCACCCCGCCAGGGTCTTCAGCCGCTGCACCGCCTCCTGGAGCACCGGCGTCCTCTTGCAGAACGCGAACCGCACGAACGGCGCGCCCTCCTCCCGGTGGTCGTAGAAGACCGCGTTGGGGACCGCGACGACGCCCGCGCGCTCGGGCAGGGAGCGGCAGAAGGCGAAGCCGTCGCGCTCGCCGAGCGGGCGGATGTCGGAGGTGACGAAGTACGTCCCGGCGGGCCGGTACACGCCGAAGCCCGCCTCGGCCAGGCCCGCCGCCAGCAGGTCCCGCTTCGCCTCCATGTCCGCCCGGTAGGCGGCGAAGTACGACTCCGGCAGCGCGAGCGCCTCGGCGACCGCGTACTGGAAGGGCCCCGAGGCCACGTACGTCAGGTACTGCTTGGCCGAGCGGACCGCCGTGAGCAGGGCGGGCGCGGCGGTGACCCAGCCGACCTTCCAGCCGGTGAACGAGAACGTCTTGCCGGCCGACCCGATGGTCACCGTGCGCTCCCGCATCCCCGGGAAGGACGCCAGGGGAATGTGCTCGGCCGCGCCGAAGACCAGGTGCTCGTAGACCTCGTCGGTCACCACCAGCAGGTCCCGCTCCACCGCCAGCTCGGCGATCGCCGCCAGTTCCTCGCGGGTCAGGACCGTGCCCGTCGGGTTGTGCGGGGTGTTCAGCAGCAGGAGCCGGGTGCGGTCGGTGACGGCGTCCCGCAGCTCGTCCAGGTCCAGCCGGAACGCGCCTTCGTGCGGGCGCAGCGTGACGGGCACCCGGGTACCGCCCGCCATCGCGACGCAGGCCGCGTACGAGTCGTAGTACGGCTCCAGCGCGACGACCTCGTCGCCGGGCTCCACCAGCGCCAGCAGGGCCGCGGCGATGGCCTCCGTGGCGCCGGCCGTGACCAGGACCTCGGTGTCGGGGTCGTAGGACAGGCCGTAGCGGCGCAGCTGGTGGTCGACGACGGCGGCGCGCAGCTCGGGAACGCCCGGGCCCGGCGGGTACTGGTTGCCGCGCCCGTCGCGCAGCGCCCGTACGGCGGCCTCACGGATCTCCTCGGGGCCGTCGGTGTCGGGGAAGCCCTGACCGAGGTTGATCGCCCCGGTCCGCACCGCCAGGGCGGACATCTCGGCGAAGATCGTCGTCCCGAAATCCGCGAGCCGGCGGTTCAGGAGGGGACGGGCGCTGGAGCTCATCGAGGTCATGCCGGTCATCCTGCGCCGAAGCTCTGGACTTCCTCAACTCACCTTCGGCGGTAGCCACCTGCGGCGATCTTTCAGCCACCCACTCTGACCTGCGGGTGGTCAGTCGACGTCTGTCATCGTCGGTCGACGCCGACCCCCCTCGCACGGCCCAGGGACGGCCCGGGACTCACCCACGGGGGAGGGGCTCGGTCCTCGGGAAACCCGTGGTCAGGGAGGCCCTGCCCAGCGAGCGCGGCTATGGCTTGGGCAGCTCGGCGACGAACGTTCCGATGCCCGGCTGCATCTGCGCGAGCCCCGCTTCCCGTAGCTCGGTGAGGACACGCCGGGCGGTCATCTGCGCGATGCCGAACTCACCCTGAATCGCGAGGACGCCGGGCAGCTGGCTTCCGGGCGGGTACTCGCCATCGGCAATGCGCTGCTCGATGACCTCGTACACCTGCTTCCAGCGGGGGATGTCCGGCTTCCAGTCCATGATCCGAAGCTAGGCAGTATGAGCCTGCTCGGCGAGACGAGATTGCCTGACTGGCCTAGCTACCCTAGCTACCCTAGCTACCTAGGCATATCCTGCGTAAACGCACAGTGCCCCTGCGGCCGCGCGAACGACCCAGGGGCGTGGCCGACTGACAAGGAGTCGACGTGAACGAGAGTACGCAGGATCAGAACACCGCGAACAGCCCGACGGCGGCCACGACGGAGCCCATGACCTACGGCTACTGCTCATGGCACCGCGGCTACAGTGCCGGCATCCGCGTCATCGAGGTGGTGGAGCAGGGGAGCGGGCCGGGGCGAGTGCAGTCGGCCTGTGGTCCGTGCCGTGAGGAGCACGCCCTGATCCCGTATGCCGACCGGCCATGACCGGGATCGGACGGCCGAAGCCGCCACCCGTCAAGGAACTCAACGGCTGGCAGTACCTCGGCTGGCACTGCTGCTGGTGCGGCAAGGCCCTTCGGGTAGGGGCCAGGTCCGCCGGTCGCGCCGAAGGGCACTCCGGAGCACACGACTTGTCCATCGAGGTGTACGAGTGCGCCCCGCCCTGTCCCGAGCGTCCGGCGGAGATCGAGCCTGAGTAAGCGGCCTCGAGGGCGGGCGCGCCAGCGATGCCACGGCCCTCTTCAGTCCCGCCGCTCTGCCTGGTGAGCCATGAGAACGGCCCCCGCCAGGCAGATCGGTCTGGTCTCTGTTGCGGGGGTGATCAGCACGCGAGGCGGGCCTTGTCGGCGACGACACCACCACTGTCAGTGCCCCCTGCTAGCTTGCCAACGTAGGGAGGAGCCAGTCCGTGAACGCAGAGGCTCACATAGCTTCTTGACCCCTCGGCGGCTACTGATCCTTGGCCAAATCACTCCAATGGGGGCCTTGACCAGGCCACTTGACACCCGTGTGGGTTAACTGCTGAAATTTTTCACATGAACCCACAGTCGTGGCTTGACGCGTTCGTCGGACGCAACGAGGTCGACCTGGCGCGCATGCGCGGGTACTTGGAGGACAGTCTTGCTGCTGCGGCAGTCCTCGAGCGCAAGAAGCGGCCCCACCCTCGACGCGTTGAAGGCGCCGTCATCTCGATGGATGTGCGAGATCGCGTCCTCCTGGCCGCAGCCACACCTGTCTTCGAGTCTGGCAACTTCCAACTGCGCCCCGGACCCAATCGGTCTGTCGGCCTGGAGGAGCGCGCGTCCGGCGTCCTGCTACGTATGCGAAAGATCAAGGAGCTTCCCGTCGCCCGCTTGAGTGGGGAGACCGTCGTACAGGTTCCCTACCAGGCGGGGTTCGATGAGCTCGACGAGCCAGGCCTGGACGCACTGCCGACCCTCCGGCATGGCTACGTGCCGGCGCTCGTCTGGTGGATGGACAAGAGCGACCTTCTCGGTGGTTTCCTCGTTGTCGTACTAGACGATGAAAAGAGCCTCAACCGCTCACCCTTGGTCGCCTGCGCGAAGGCTGAGGTACCTGCCTTGGCTACTCTGCCGCGCGGTAACGTGAAGCCGAGCGTCCAGCATGTAAAGGACGACTTCGACAACCTGGTCGCTCCGCGCCGCCCGAGGCGCGAAGCCGGAGGAGCGGAGGGCGCGCAGCCAAGCGTCTGACCCTCGTGTGACGTTTGGAGATGGTCTGCTGTGGCTGACACAGTTTCTGTTTACGGGCATCGCGTTCGACAGGCCAGGACGATCCGTCACAGCCCCATCAAGCCCCTTGCTGGCCTTCTGGGAATGTCCCCTTCAGCCTGGACGACGCTGGAGCGATCCGCGTGCTACGAGATGCCGAGGCTGCGACTGCGGGCCCTAGCCCAGCATCTGCGATTCCGAGAAGAATTTTTCACTAGGGAGCCGAGTCAAGCGATTCACCGAGGCTCCCTATTGTTTCGCTCAAAGAAGTCTATAAAAATGGCAGAGGTTGACGCCTTGACCTCTTTCGCCGAAATGGCTTACGAGCTGCTAGAGAACCTGAGCAAGTACGCCACTCATCCTCCGTTGAGAATCCCAGCCAGGATTAAATCTGATATTTCACCGGAGGAGGCCGCACGTCAAACCCGTGCGGCCTTGGACTTGCCTGATGGTGATCCAATCCCTCATGTTATTCATGCCGTTGAACGGGCTGGCATCCCAGTTCTGATGGCAGATATAGAATTGCCCGATGCCAGGCACGACGCGTACAGCGTATGGGGCGGGGACTTCCACGAGCAGCCACTCATAGTGGCTAGGCCGGTCAACTCATGGGAACGCGTCAGGTGGTCAGTCGCACACGAGTTGGGGCATCTGGTTCTACATCGCGGCACCTCTGGCGACGTGAACGAGGAAGAAGCCAATCGGTTTGCGAATGAATTCCTATACCCGTCGAATGTATTGCTCCTTGAATGGCCCGAAGCCCCTACCCTCACATCTCTGATGCCGCTCAAGCAAAGGTGGCAACTTTCCCTAGCGGCACTGATAAAACATGCTCAAGCTAACGGGCTAATTGAGGACTATCGCGTTACGGGGCTGTTCAAGCAGCTCTCTGCGCGGAGGGACCCAAACACAGGCGTTACTTGGCGCATCCAAGAGCCGGGCTGGTCCGATCAGCAGCCAGAGCGGCCCCGACTAATTTCGGCGATGGCGGAGCGCGGAATGGAACGTACTCCTTCGGCAGACCTGTTCTCGTCGCTGACAGGTTGGGCTGTCGATCTAATGGAGAGTATTGTGGCAGGTCAGCGCAGTGCTCCCGCCGTTGAGCAGATGCGGGCCAAGCAATCAAATGACTCCTTGCCAGGGAATGTGGTTGCTTTGCGGCGTGCTTAGCCCTCAAGCCCCCTCATTGCATCAGCCCACCACTCGCCCCAGCTCCCATCCCGTACGCCGTCGACCCACACACCGTGGAGCGGGCGTGGTTCAGGGGCGTCAAGGTGGAGCGCGCCACTGTACGAACGACCTTGACGCCCCTGGGCCGCGTCTGCTCGGCTCTGCCTGGGTCGACGGTGTACGGGATGGGAGCACCCCACGCACGCCCTCTACGGGCCCGCAGTCGGCGACGGCGCCCCCTCCATCCCGGTGTCGGCCGATCCCCCGCCGGAGGCATCATCCTTGACCGCACGCCGTTCTATGCGGTGATCGCCTCATGGCATCGGCCCTATCCACCTGTGGGCGCGCGTCGGCGCAGCGCGGGCGGAGCGGGCCGAAGGCAGGAGCGGCGCCCGGAGCGGAGCCGGGAAGCGCGCCCGGCGGAGCGGAGCGCAGCCGGGGCTTGATGAGGTAGAGAAACTTGTAACAGCTCAGGCGCGAAGCGGTACCGGGCTCGGTGTCTCGTCGGTGAAGGTCGGCTCTGCTGGCCGGGTAGGGCGCTGGGCAAGCCAACCTGAGACTCGTGGGCCTCCATTGACGGCGTTGCCTTCGAAGACGGTCCTCACGTACTGGAAGCCCTGATCGAGGTAGTAGCGCTGCAACCGGGCGTTGGAAGTCCAGGCGTCGAGGCGTAGCCACTTGGCCGCTGCCCGGTAGGCACGGTCTCCCGCCCAGTCCAGGAGGGCGCCTCCGAGGTTCTGTCCGGCGTAATCCCGGGACACCGTCAGCTTGTTGACGAACATCGACGGTTCGGACAGCTCCTCGTCCGACCACAACCCCTCTTCGGCCTCCGGGGTGAGTGTGATCGTGGCGGCGGTCTGGTCCCCGTCCCTCAGCATGAAGACGGTGCCTGCCTCGATCGTCGTCAGCAGTCGTTCGGCCGGGTACGGGCGACTCCACTGGTCGCTGCCGAGTGCGCTGATCCAAGACGCCGCTTCTTTCCGGAAGTCGAGCAGTCGTTGGAGGTCGGCCGGGGTGGCGGTCGTGATCTTCACTGGGCTTCGTTCTCGTTCCGGGCGGAGAGATCGCCGATCTCGTAGTTCATGCGGTTCAGGTCGCCTCGGAACGTCGTGACGGTGCAGCGCACGGGGCGCTCGGTTGTGTACCCGGTGCGGGTCCAGAGCATGACCGGAACGCCGGGGCCGATCTCCAGGAGCCGGGCTTCCTCGGGCGTGGGCATCCGGGTCGCGATCTCGTCGGCGTAGCCCACCTGCTCGACGCCGAGGCCGGCCAGGTAGCGCGTGGTTCCCTCGGCGATGTCGCCGGGCTCGGCAAGCCGCGGGGCTTTCTGGAGAAGCCAATCTGGGTAGTGCGTCGCCTGCGTCGACCACGGCACGTCATCGACGAAGCGATGACAGAACCGCAGCACCGACCGAGATCCGGCCTCCACCTCCAGCCGCTGGGCGATCTGCTCGGACGTGGTCGCCAGCTCGACGCGGAAGGTCTGGTGGGGTCGGCGTCCCGCGTTGGTCACGTCGGTCGAGTAGGCGTCGCCGTTCTGCGGGAACTGCAGGTTCTCGAAGCGGGACGCGTTCAGCTCGAAGACCTCGTGCTTGCGCACCTCGTAGCCGAGGCCCTGGCTGGACGTAATGAGCCCCTGGCTGACCAGGAGGTTCAGGCCGGAGCGGACGGTGTTGCGCGAAGCCTCGAAGCGGGTCGCCAGCTCGGCTTCCGACGGCAGCCGGGCGCCTGGGCCGTAGGTGCCGTTGTCGATCCCGCGTCGTAGCGCATCGGCCACCTGCTGGTACTTCGGCTGCTTGCTCATTGGTCCATCATGACGCACTCGCTCAACTTGTTGGTACATGTGGGTCCAAAGATCTTGACGGATCACTCTCGGTGGGTAAGTCTCTACGCATCAGCTTGTACCAACAAGTTGAGCAAGAGGTCCAAAGGGCCTGAGTCTGACCTGCAAGGGGACAGTTGTGCCTTCGTTCAAGATCGACCTTTCGTCCGCCGTGGTGTTCGTGGCCACCGCGCCGACGCCGAAGCTCGTGAACCAGAAGACGGGGGAGCGGGCCATCGACCGGGAGACCGGCGCGGGCCTCTCCACGGTGGGTCTGCTGGTCTCCGACGAGGGGGAGGGCAACCTGTGGCAGGTGACCATCCCGGAGACCGGCTTCCCGGAGGGACTGGCGCCGGGTACGCCCGTGAAGGTGGTCGGCCTGAAGGCCCGGGACTGGGAGAACGAGTTCAACGGGCAGAAGCGGCACGGCATCTCCTTCCGCGCGGTCGCGATCACCTCGGCGGTCTGACCATGACGGACCTGACGGTGTGGCTGGAGGCCACCGGGGCCGTGGCAGGCGCTGGCGGACTCGGCTACGCGAAGATCCGCGCGCCGCGCGTGTACTGGTCGCTGGTCGGCATGCCGGTTACCTGGGGTCGGTTCGCCCTCTCCTACCGGTCGACCATGGATGTGTGCGGACTGACGGTGCAGCCCTCGGGACTGCGGGCCTTCATGACGCGCAGCGTCGCTCGCCGAGAGGTGCAGCCGGTACCGCCGAGGATCCGCCAGGTGCGCGGCACCTCGACCGGGCTGCGGGTCACGCTGCGACTGCCGGCAGGGCTGGAGCCCGCCGATCTGATCGCCTCCTCGGAGCGGCTGCGGCACGCCTGGGGCGTCCACTCGGTCACCGTGATGGAGACCAAGCCGGGGTACGTCGAGCTGCGGATGACCGGCTATGACGTGCTGCGGCGGGTGCGGATGCCGCGTAAGGCGCGCCCTCGGGACATGGTGGTGCCGGTGGCGCTGCGGGAGGACGGGACTGCCTTCGAGCGGGACTACCGCGCGGCCCCCATGGCGCTCACCCTGGGCGCGAACCAGTCGGGCAAGTCGATGTATCAGCGGAACCTGATCAAGGGGTTGGCACAGTTGCCGGTGGCCCTGGTGGGCATCGACTGCAAGCGCGGGGTCGAGCAGACCGCCTACGCGTCCCGCCTGTCGGCGCTGGTAACCAGCCCGGACGATGCCGCCTCGTTGCTCGGCGTCCTGGTCGCGGAGATGGAAGACCGCTTCGACCTCCTCAGCCGACACGGCGTCTCCGACCTGTGGGAGCTGCCGGAGACTGAGCGACCGGTGCCGGTCGTCGTCCTGGTGGACGAGATCGCCGAACTGTTTCTGATCTCCTCCAAGAAGGACGAGGAACGCCGGGAGCGGATCGTCACGGCGTTGATCCGGCTGGCGCAGATGGCCCGCGCGGTCGGCATCCATCTGGAGATCTGCGGGCAGCGCTTCGGCTCCGAACTGGGCAAGGGCGCCACCATGCTCCGCGCTCAACTGACCGGCCGTGTCGTGCACCGCGTCAATGACAAACAGACGGCCGAGATGGGGCTGAACGACGTGGCCCCGGATGCGGTGCCGGTGGCCAGCCTGATTCCGATGGAGCGTCCCGGCACGGCCGTTGCGGCGGACTCCTCCGGCGGCTGGTCGAAGATCCGCACCCCGAACACGACGCGGGACGAGGTGGTGGCCGTTTGCCGGGCCTTCGCCCACCTGGTCCCCGACCTGCCGGTGCTCGACCCGTTCCGGCCCGTCGCGCTGGTCCCGGCGCCGGTCGCCGGTCCCTCGCTGGTGAAGCCGCGCCCGGTCACCCCCTGAATCGGTCTGCTCTGGCCCCACTTCACTGGAAGGGAGGTACTCCCATGCCCCGCTCGATCCGCTTGGACGCGGTCCTTGTCCAAGCTGTCATCGCTGGCGCGCTGTCCTTCGCCCATCTGCATGACCTGGCTGAGGCCGCCGGGCAGTCCGGCTGGAAAGCCTGGGCCTACCCGGTCTCCGTTGATCTGCTGCTGGTGGCCGCCTGGCGCCGGCTGCGCACTGCCCGCCGGGATCGCTCGGCCTGGACCTGGTTCGTCATCGCCCTGTTCGCCTCGCTGGGTGCCAACGTCGCGACCGCCGGGCTGCTCGACCTCGGCGCCGTGCCCGCGTGGCTGTGCATCCTCGTCGCAGGCTGGCCCGCCCTGGCCTTCCTCGGCGGCACCCTCCTGGTCCACTCACCCACTGACCAGCCCACGCCCGAGCAGTCTGCCGACGACGAACCGGCGCAACTGCCCGACGTCGATGTTTCCCGCACCGATCCGCCGGGCGTAGACCCGCAGCCAGTGCCGGCCGCGCCCGAGCTGGCTCCCGCTCCTGCTCCCGCGTCACCACAGCAGCCCGCTCCCGGCGCCCCCGCGGTTCCGGCCGCCCTGCTGGACCACGCCCGGAAGCTCGCCGACGCGCACCAGGCGTCGACCGGTACGCCAATGCCCGCCGAAGCGCTGTCGGCCCGGCTCGGCCTCCCCGAACCCATGGTCAACGCGATCTCCGCCCAACTCCAGCTCACCTGAGAGGAGAACCGTTCATGTCCGTCTACCGCCGCTTCCGTAACCGCATCCGCGTCGGCCCCGTACAGGTCGGCACCTACTACGACGGCCGGGGCCGCGAGATGCACGCCGCCGCCTGCACGGCCCCGCGCTGCGGCTTCTCCGCCGATTACCACGACCGCTCCGCCGCCGAACTCGCCGCCCGTGCCCACCGCTGCAAGGCGTGAGAGGGGATCGCCATGGACGTACCGCTCTGGCTCGCGCTGCTCGTCGTCGGCTTCCTCGGCATCAAGCTCATCCGCCCGCCCTGGTGGCTGGTCGCCGTGCTCCTTCTCGGCGGCTACCTCGTCGCAGACAGCATCCTCGGCCCCGCTGTCGACACGATCGTCAAGTAAGTCCTGAGAGGAGACCGCTCGTGCTCACCCCGAAGTACCCGCACCAGGACACTGCGGCGCGCGCTACCGCCCCGGTCCGCGAAGTGCCGGCATCCGGCTCCGCGGTTCCCGCCCCGGCCGCGCCCATCGCCAACCGTCCGACCGTGCAGCTCACCCCGGGCAGTGCCCTCGCCCTCGCTGCCGGTGGTGGCGCCGTGGTCCTGGTCGTCGGCGCCGTCCTGGTCTCGATGCTCCTCGCCGTGGCCATCACTGGCGTCTCGGTCGCCCTGGTCGCCGTCGTCCTGCGGCTGCTGCTCAAGGACCTCGCCAAGCAGCACTGACGGCCCCCGGAGCGGCCTCGGTCGCCAAACTTCCGCCGCTCCGGGCGCCTGGACCCATTCAGATCCACTGGACCCGAAAGGGAAGCTCCATGATGCCCCAGCACGCCTTGATCGTGTTCTGCCACAAATGTGACGGTTTCCCGGTCGTCGCCGTGACCACCGGTACCCGGCACCGTGACGGCTCCCGTGCCACGTCGCGCGTCACCTGCCCGGCCTGCCAGGGCACCGGTCGTACGGCCCTGACCCCCGCCTCGCACCGTCAGGCGGTGACCGGCGCGTGAACGATTCCGCCACCATGGCGGGCCTGGACCCGGCCATTCTCGCCGACGTGCTGAAGCTGGCCGGGTCCACCGGCTTCGACCGCATCCAGGACCAGATCCGCCGTACCGGCGGCTGTTCGGACCCCATCCATCTGCAAGGATCCGTCGTCGTCCGTGACGCCCAGACACGTCACGTCCTGCACTCCTACTCGACCGACACCGAACCCGGCGGGCGGCTCCGCGTCGCCTGCGGCAACCGCCGCGCTTCCCGCTGCCCGTCCTGCGCCTGGACCTACGCGGGCGACACGTACCACCTGATCCGCGCCGGACTCGTCGGTGAACCGATCAAGGGCACCCCGCACGCGATCCGAGAGCACCCGCGAGTGTTCGCCACGCTCACCGCTCCCTCGTTCGGCCCGGTGCACAACCGGCCCGGCAGCCGACCGTGCCGCTGCGGCGCTCACCACCAGGAGGACGCCGCCCAACTCGGTACGCCCCTCGACCCGGATGCGTACGACTACGCGGGCGCCGTGCTGTGGAACAACCACGCCTCCGACCTGTGGCGCTACTTCACGATCTACCTGCGGCGCGAGATCGCCAAGCGTGCGGGGCTCACGCAGAAGGCAGCCCGTGAACAGTCCCGCGTCGCCTTCGGCAAGGTCGCCGAGTACCAGAAGCGCGGCGCCGTCCACTTCCATGCCGTCGTCCGCTTCGACGGTCCCGACGGGCCAGACTCGCCCCCGCCCGCCTGGGCCACTCTCGACCTCCTCACCGACGCGATCCACGCGGCAGCTGCCCGCGTCGCTGTCGACGTCGACCCCGCCGGGGACCAGCCCGCCCGCACCCTGCGCTGGGGCACCCAGCTCGACGTGCAGCCCATCGGCGCTTTCGGTGACGGCGAGGAGATCACTGAACAGGCCGTTGCCTCGTACGTCGCCAAGTACGCCACCAAGGCCGCCGAGACCACAGGCACCGTGGATCGCCGCATCGGCAACAAGGAGGCCCTGGCCCTGCTCGGCGTGCCCGACCATCCCGCCCGGCTCATCGCCGCCTGCCTCGACCTCCACCCGTTCTACCCGGACCGCAAGTTCCGCGACTGGGCCCACATGCTCGGATTCCGCGGCCACTTCTCCAGCAAGTCCCGGCGGTACTCCACCACCCTCGGCGCCCTGCGCCAGACCCGTGCCGACTACCGCGCCGCCCAGCAGCGGGAAGCGCTCGGCCTGCCCGACCCCGACGACGAGCAGGCAACCACCCTCACTCTCGCCCACTGGTCCTACGCCGGTCACGGCCACACCCCCGGCGAACTCTGGCTCGCTGCCAACATCCGCCGCGACATCCAACAGAGCCGCGAAACAGCTCGCGAAGTCCTGGCGGACCTGTCGACCGATCGGAACGACTGGGAGGCGTACGCATGAGGCTGCCCGAGCAGTACCTGACCCCGGAAGACCTCGTGAGCCTGTTCCGCCTGCCCAGCGTCGACACCGTCTACCAGTGGCGCCGTAAGGGCACGGGACCGACCGGCTTCCGCGTCGGCCGGCACCTCCGCTTCGACCCCGATGACGTTCGCGTCTGGGTCGAGTCGCTGAGGGAGGCCGCCTGATGGCCGGGCACATCCAAGACCGCTGGTACAAGGTCAGCACGGGACCGAACGGCAAGGCCGTCAAGGTCAAGACCGACCGCCACGGTAGCGGGCTCCGCTACCGGGCCCGGTACGTCGGTCCGGACGGCTCCGAGAAGTCCAAGAGCTTCCCCGACGGCAAGAAGCGGCTCGCCGAGAAGTGGCTGAGCGCCATCGAGACGGACATGACGCGGGGGCAGTACACCGACCCCAAGTCGGTTCGGATCACCTTCCGGGAGTACGCCGAGAAGTGGTTGGACAGCAAGACGTCCAGCCCGATGACCCGGAAGGAACTTGGGCGCCGACTGCGGTTGCACGCCTACCCGGTGATCGGCTCGCGACCCGTGGGCACCTTCCGCCCCGAGCACATTCGGGGGCTGCTGGCCGCGCTGGAGGCCAAGCCGGGCGTGAGTGCCGCCTACGCCCGGAACATCTTCGCCGACGTCCAATCGGTCCTGTCCGCTGCCGTGGACGACTCGCTCCTGTCCCGCAACCCGTGCAGTGCGCGCACGGTACGGCGGCCCCGGCTCGACGCGCACCCGGTGATTCCCTGGACGCTCGCTCAGGTACTCGCCGTTCGAACGGCGCTCCTGGAGCGGTACCGGCCCATGGTCGACGTCGGCGCCGGGTGCGGCCTCCGCCAGGGCGAGGTGTTCGGGCTGGCCGAGGACGCGATCGACACCGACGGTCGCACGCTGCATGTCGTCCGGCAGATCAAGCACGTTGAAGGGCACCCGGTGTTCGCCCTGCCCAAGGGTGGCAAGAAGCGGGACGTACCCCTGCCCGACTCGGTGGCGAAGGCGCTCCAGGTGCACATGGATGCCTGCAAGCCCGTGGAGATCACCTTGCCGTGGGGAGTGCCGGAGGGGCCGAAGGTGTCAGCCCGCCTGCTCTTCACCGCGGAGCAGGGCGGCATGATCTGGCGCAGCAACTTCAACGGCAAGGAGTGGAAGCCCGCCCTGGCCGCTGCTGGGCTCATCCCGGATGCGGGGGAGGACGGCAAGTACGACTCGGCGCGCGAGCACGGCATGCATGCCCTCCGACACTTCTACGCCTCGGCGCTGCTCGACGCGGGCGAGAACATCAAGGCCGTCAGCGAGTACATGGGGCATGCTGATCCGGGTATGACCCTGCGGGTGTACGCCCACCTGATGCCCGACAGCCGCGAACGGGCCCGGCGGGCCATCGACTCCGTGTTCCGGTACGGCCCGGAAGGCGCTGACGGCCCATAGACGGCCCAGCAAGGCGCCAACGGCCCCTGACTCGCACTCCGGTGCAGGTCAGGGGCCGTTCCCGTTCAGGGACCCTCAGAACTTCCTCAACTCTGCTTTGGGGCGTGGCGGCGGGGGGCATCTCCCGTGCACGCCGGTGAGCTTCACGGCGTGCACCACAGGCAATCGACACGCAGCGAGGCGTCCGACGGGGGATTGCTTCGGGGGACTTCCGGGCGCGGGCCCGGGAACGGAAGGAGGGTGGAGCCGTGGTCACAGGCATCATCCTGTTCGTGATCGCAGCCCTGGTGATCAGGGGACTCGTGGCGGGCCGGCGCACCTCGGGCGCGACCCGGACCCGGGCGGGCCGGGGGCCGCGCCGGTCGAGCACCGGCGGGGGCGGCGACAGCGGCGGCAGCACCAACAGCTGGTGGGCGGGCGACGGGGGCGGTTCGTCCTCCGGCGGCCACCACTCGGGCCACTCCTGCGGTGGCGGCTCGTCCTGCGGAGGCGGGTCGTCCTGCGGGGGAGGGGGCGGCGGCGGATGCGGCGGAGGCGGCGGCTGACACGGGGCAGCCGAGCCTGACCAGGGGGAACCGCATCCCCGCCACGGGGCCCGTTCCTGGGACCGGGCCCCACGCCCCACCAGAGCGCCCGCCGGGCCACACTCCCGGTGGGCGCTCCCACACCCCGGCGCACGCCGAACGGACGGGGTGTGCGCCCTGGTTGAACAGTTGAGCTGTGGAGCCCCCTGAGGGATGGAAACGCCACGAAGTTGGGTAAAAACGCTGTGGCGCCGCCATCGTTCATGATTCGCTCTCTGTCATCAACGCAGCTCCTCGGACGACCTGTTGACCCCCCTCCTGACCGGCCGACTGGGCTGAGCGGTCCGCATCCCCGGCAGCACCACGGATGCGCGGACCCCACACCTTCCTCTCCTTGTCTGCTTGCGGAGCCGATCCATGCTCACGACGCTGAAAACCGCCTACACCGACACCTGCGCCGCCGACCTGGCCTGGGCACTGGGGCGCGAGCCGCTGCCCGCGCTCGCCTGCCTCGACATCGAACTGACGGACGCCAGACTGCAGTTGCGACTGCTCGGCGCCTCCCACCAAGTCCTTCTGGAGGAGGAGCGGGGCAGCTGCTCGGAGACGGTGGCGTGCATCCCCGGCAGCAGCACTCCCCTTCCGCTGGGCGTCGCCAAGCGGGTGGGGGACTGGGAGTACGAGTTCGCCGCCCGGGTGGAGGTGCTGACGCCGGGCTCCTTCGCCGGCCGCGCCCAGGAACTGCTCGCCCTGGTCTCCGACCACCCGCACGGCCTGGCCGGTGTCTTCCCCGGCAGCCCGCACGCCTTCACCGCGCTGCTGGCCCAGCGGCACGAGGGGCAGGTGCACTGGCGGACCTGGCACGCCTATCCGCAGGACGGCCAGCTGGTGGCGACCCGCACCCGGGTGGGCGTGCGAGTGCCGACGGCCCGGCTCAGCCCGTCCGCGGTGTGAGCGGGGCTCGGTCCGTCCGCAGTGTCAGCGGGGCTCAGTCCGTCCGCGGTGTGAGCTCGGCCCGTCCGCGGTGCGAGCCGAGCGGGCCCGCGGTGCGAGCCGAGCGGGCCCGCGGTGCGAGCCGAGCGGGCCCGTGGTGCGAGCGGGTGGGTGCCGGATAAACCTGTGGTGCCCGACCGCCCCGGAGATTCACACGTGTGGGTGACGAAGCGCAGTGCTGGAGTGACGTAACGTCACTGCGTGATCGAACCGCACGCGCCCGCCCCGCCCGGCTCACCGCCGTCCTGGGGCGGCCCCTGCGGTCCCGAAGCGCCCGCACGGCTGCCCGTGCGCCCGGCCGTCGGGCGGTTCCTGGTGCTGGCGGGGGTCTTCGTCTGCGCGGCCTGCGGGCTCGTGTACGAACTCGAACTCGTCGCGCTCGCCTCGTACCTGATCGGCGACTCGGTCACCCAGGCGTCCGTCGTCCTGTCCGTCATGGTCTTCGCCATGGGCCTCGGCTCGCTCGCCGCCAAACGGCTGCGCGGCCTCGCCGCGGCCGGCTTCGGCGCGCTGGAGGCCGCCCTCGCCCTCGTCGGCGGCTCCAGCGCGATGCTCCTGTACGCCGTCTTCGCCTGGACCGGCGGCTGGGGCGGACTGTGGGCCGACGGCCCGCGCATCCTGCTCGTCGCCTTCTCGCTCGCCATCGGCGTGCTGATCGGCGCCGAGGTGCCGCTGCTCATGGAGCTGATCCAGCGGGTGCGCCGGCAGGACCCGGGCGGCGCCGTCGCCGACCTGTTCGCCGCGGACTACGTCGGCGCGCTCGTCGGCGGCCTCGCCTTCCCGTTCGTCCTGCTGCCCTTCCTCGGCCAGCTCACCGGCGCCCTGCTCACCGGCACCGTCAACGCGGTCGTCGGCGCCGCCCTGGTCCTCGGCCTGTTCCGGCGCGACCTGACCCGCCGGGCGCGCTGGCTGCTGCTGACCGCCAACGCGGTCGTCCTCGCCCTGCTCGCCACGGCGACCGTCCTCGCCGACGACTTCGAACGCGCCGCCCGGCACGCCGTCTACGGCCAGGACGTCCGCGTGGCCGTGCGGACCGACGTGCAGGAGGTGGTGCTCACCGGCGACACCGACGGCCGCCCCCTCGACCTGTTCCTCGACGGGCGGCTGCGGGTGCGCGGCAGCGACGAGCGGCGCTACCACGAGGCGCTGGTGCACCCCGCGATGAGCGGCCCGCACACGCGCGTGCTGATCCTCGGCGGCGGCGACGGCCTCGCCGCCCGGGAGGTGCTGCGCCACCCCGGCACGGACCGCGTCGACCTGCTCGAAGCCGACCCGGGACTCGCCCGGCTGGCCCGGCACGACCCCGGTCTGTCCGCCCTCAACGAACACGCCTTCGGCGACGCGCGCGTCCACCTCCTCACCGGCGACGCCTTCCACCGGCTGCGCTCCACACCCTCCGCGACGTACGACGTGGTGATCTCGGACCTGCCCGACCCGGGCCTCACGGCGAGCACGAAGCTGTACTCGCAGGAGTTCTACGGCCTGCTGCGGCGGGTGCTCGCGCCCGACGGGCGGCTGGCCGTCCACGCGGGCCCGGTCGCCGCGCGCCCCCGCGCCTTCTGGACCGTGGACGCCACCCTCCGCGCGGCCGGCCTGCCGGCCACCGCCTACCGCGTCGCCGCCCGCCACCCCGGCTCCGCGCCCGGCACCGGCCGCGCGGCCGCCGACCTCCGCGCCCCCGGCAGCTGGGGTTTCCTCCTGGCCGCGCGCACCACCCCCGCACCGCGCCTGGACCCGGCGGCGCCCCGTCCGCACACCCTCACGCCGGACGCGCTGGCCCGGGACGCCCGCGCCGCGGCCCGTACCCGGATCGCCGGGTTGCCGCCGTCCACGCTCCCGCATCCGCGGTACTGAGCCCGCGAGGGTGCGCGCGGCCGCGATCCCGCGTCCGCGGCACTGGCCGTCCCGTGAGGGTGCCGCGAGCGTCATCCCGCGGGCCCCCGTGCGGCGGCCCGGCCCTCCCCCAAGTGCGGGACGGACCGCCACATCCCCCTGATCCCCCCGGTGGATCGCCCGCACCGACAACCTACGGCCGCACCGCGCGGCCCCGAATCCCGCGATGGGTGGAGAACGGCACCAACCCGGCGTGGTAGCCGCCCGGTTCCTGCAACTTCCGCGGTACGGCGAAAGGATGACGCCGACGCCCGGCGGCCGGACCTACGCTGCCCGAATGCGCCTGCACCCCTTGGCGGCCGACGGCCTGATCGCCGCGGCGCTGACGACCGTGGCGGTCCTGCTCGGCACCGAGGCCGTCGCCCAGGGGTGGCCCGCGCTCGACCCGCTCGCCTGGACGCTCGTCGGCCTGCTGACCCTCCCCCTCGTGCTGCGCACCCGCGCCCCCGTCACCGTCTGCCTCGCCGTGCACGCCTGCTGGGCGGCCTACGTCACCCTCGGCTACTGGCCCGTCGTCGGTTCCTTCGGCCCCATGCTCGCCGTGTACACCGTCGCCTCCCTGCGCCCCACCCGCACCGCCGCCGCCTGCGCCGCCCTCCTCGCCGGGGTCTGGATCTACGCCGGGCTGCGCAGCGACTCCGGGGCGATGGCCTCGGTGGCGGGGCAGGCCGCGGGCTTCCCGCTGGTGCTGTGGCGGTTCGGGTACGTGGCCCGCCGGACCGGCGAGCTGACGCTGCGGCTGCGGGCCGAACAGGCCGACCGGGCCCGGCGCGAGGTTGCCGAGGAACGGGTGCGGATCGCCCGCGAACTGCACGACGTGGTCGCCCACCACATCGCCGTCATCAACGTCCAGGCCGGGCTGGCCCGCTTCGTGTTCCACTCCGACGCCCGCACCGCGCGCGAGGCCCTGGACACCATCGAGGGCGCCAGCGGCGAGGCCCTGGCCGAACTGCGCCGCATGCTCGGCCTGTTGCGCGCCGACGGCGTGCAGGGCGCGGACGGCGCCCCCGCTCCCGGCCTCGGCCAGCTCGACGAGATGGTCACCCGGGTGCGCACCGGCGGGGTGGCCGTTCAGCTGCGCGTCACCGGCGCCCCGCGGCCGCTGCCGCCCGGCGTCCAGCTGTGCGTCTACCGGGTGGTGCAGGAGGCCCTCACCAACGTGCTCAAGCACGCGCCCGGAGCCGACGCCGCCGTCGAACTCTCCTACCGGGCCGGCGAGGTGACGGTGTCCGTGACCGACGACGGACCCGCCGAGGGACCGATTCCGGACACACCCGCCGAACGTGGCGGCCACGGCTTGATCGGGATGCGGGAGCGGGCCAAGCTCTACGGCGGGACGATCGCCGTCGGCCCGCGCGGCGAGGGTGGATTCGGCGTGCGCCTGACCCTTCCGACGCCGGTACAAGCCGCACGCCGGGGAGACACCGTCCGGGAATGACCGACGCAGACCGGGACCGCCCGGCCGACGGGCCGATACGCCTGCTCGTCGTCGATGACCAGTACCTCGTCCGCAGCGGCCTCGCCGCGCTGCTGCGCGCCGCCCCCGGCATGGAGGTCGCCGGCGAGGCCGCCGACGGCGCCGAGGCGGTGGAGCTGGCCGCGCGGATCCGGCCGGACGTGATCCTGATGGACATCCGCATGCCCGGCCTCACCGGCGTCCAGGCCACCGAGCGGATCCTCGCCGAGGCGGTGGACCCCGCGCCCCGCGTCCTCGTCCTGACCACCTTCGACCTCGACGAGTACGTGTACGGCGCCCTGCGGGCCGGCGCGTCCGGCTTCCTGCTCAAGGACGCGGGCCCCGAACGGCTGCTGGCCGCGATCACCGCGGTGCACGGCGGCGACGCGCTGTTCGCCCCCGCGGTCACCCGGCGCCTGGTGGAGGCGTTCACGCGGATGACGGAGACGGGGCGCGGGAGCACGGGGTCCGCAACGGAGCGGGACGCCGGCCCGCCGCCCGCGCTGACGACGCTGACCGGGCGCGAGGCCGAGGTCCTGCGACTGGTCGCCCGCGGACTGAGCAACGCCGAGGCCGCCGACCGGCTGTTCATCAGCGAGGCCACCGTGAAGACCCACCTCAACCGCACGATGACCAAGCTGGGCCTGACCAGCAGGGCCCAGGCGGTGGTCGTGGCGTACGAGACGGGACTGGTGACGCCGGGCAGCGCGGGCGGCGGGTGACTTTGTGCCGACGGGGGGTGCTCCGGGCGCCCGCTGGGTAGGGTGCCGTGACATGGAGCATGAGGTGTTCGTTCCGGTTCCGGCCGAGCGGCTCAGGGAGGTGCTGGCCGACCCCGTCCGGGTCGCCCGCGCGGTTCCGGGGCTCCAGCAGGACGCCGGGGCCGAGCCCGTCGCGGGCCGGCTGAAGGTGCGCATCGGCAGTCACTCCATCACCTACCGCGGCTCCCTGCGCCTGTCCGCGCGCGAGGACGGCACGTACGCCGTCGAGGGCGACGCCACCGAGTCGCGCGGCACCGGCGCGGTGACGCTCGCGCTGACGCTGCGCGCGGGTGATGCCGACGGCGGCGCCACCCTCACGTTCACCGGGACCGCCACCGCCGACGGGCGGGTCACGGAGCTGCCGCCGGAGTCGGTGACCTCGGCCACCACCCGGCTGCTGACCCGGTTCGCCGAGAACCTGGGCACGGCGGCGCGCACACCCCCCGCGGCGGAACCCGAACCACGACCGGAGCCGGAGCCGGGGCCGGAATCCGGGTCGCGCCCCGCGTCCGTGTTCGACACCGAGGTCCCCCCGTCCTCCCTCGCGAACACGGACGCGGGCGACGCGACGGGCGACGCAACGGGCCACGAGACGGACGGTGACACGGGCGGCGACGACACGGGCGGCGACCACCCGGACGACGGGCCGGCCCTCCCGCCCCCCGCCGAGGCCGCGCACGCGCGCCGCACGATGATCGGCCGCAGCGCCGAGGAGGTCGACCACGCCCCGCCGCGCGGCCGGTACGCCCCCGTGCCCGCCCCGCAGGCGAGCGCGGTCGGCGCCCCCCTGCGCTGGGCCGCCCCCGCGGCGGCGCTGGTCGTGGCGTCGGCGATCGTGGTGGGCCGCGCGCTGCGCAGACGCCGCTGACCCCGGCCCGGCTGGGCCCGGCCCGGCCCGTCGCGGAGCCGCCGGGGCCTGCCGGACCTCCGCCGGACCCCCGCCGGGTGGGGCGCCGAGTGGGGCGCCCTTGATCGCCCCAGTAGGGTCGTGGCGTGAGTAACGAACCCATCACGCTGACCGCGGGCGACGCGGAGGCGACCGTGCTGCCGGGCAACGGCGGCCGGATCGGCGGACTCCGCGTCGGCGGCACGGAACTGCTCCGCCAGGGCGAGCGCTACGGCTGCTTCCCGATGGTCCCCTGGTGCGGACGCATCCGCGACGGCCGCTTCGGCGACGGCGCCGTGGTCCACCAGATGCCCCTCAACTCCCCGCCGCACGCCATCCACGGCACCGCCCGCGACGCCGCCTGGCGCACCGCCCGCGTCAGCGCCGACGAGGCCGTCCTCACGTACGACCTCGTCGATCCCTGGCCGTACCCCGGACGCGTCACCCAGGTGGTCGCGCTCGCCGAGGACGGGCTCACGCTGTCGATGTCCGTGGAGACCTACGAGTCGTCCTTCCCGGCGCAGATCGGCTGGCACCCCTGGTTCAACCGGACCCTCGACGACAAGCCCGGCACCGGCGTGGAGATCGCCTTCGACCCCGCCTGGCAGGAGGAGCGCGGCGACGACCACCTCCCCACCGGCAACCGGGTCGAGCCGAAGCCGGGCCCCTGGGACGACTGCTTCGGCATGCCGGACGGCGTCGACGTCACGCTGACCTGGCCGGGGCGGCTGGAGCTGAAGGTGACCAGCCGGGAGCAGTGGGTCGTGGTGTACGACGAGCAGGAGGCCGCCGTCTGCGTGGAGCCGCAGACCGGCCCGCCCAACGGCCTGAACACCCTTCCGCGCCTGGTCACCCCCCTGGAGCCGCTGGAGGCCACGACCACCTGGCGCTGGACCCGGCTCTAAGCTGGGGGCATGACGGACGTACGCGGCGAGCTGCTGCAGCAGATCAAGGACAAGGCCGTGGTGCACGGCAGGGTGACCCTCTCCTCGGGTCTGGAGGCGGACTACTACGTCGACCTGCGCCGCATCACCCTGGACGGCGAGGCCGCGCCGCTGGTCGGGCAGGTGCTGCTCGACCTGACCGCCGACCTGGAGTTCGACGCCGTGGGCGGGCTGACCATGGGCGCCGACCCGGTCGCCGCGAGCATGCTGCACGCCGCCGCCGCGCGGGGCCGGAAGCTGGACGCGTTCGTCGTCCGCAAGGCCGCCAAGGCGCACGGGCTACAGCGCCGCGTCGAGGGGCCGGAGATCAAGGGCCGCCGCGTCGTGGTCGTCGAGGACACCTCCACCACCGGTGGGTCCCCGCTCACCGCCGTCGAGGCCGTGCGCGAGGCCGGCGCCGAGGTGGTCGCCGTCGTGACCATCGTCGACCGGGCGACGGGCGCCGCGGAGAAGATCCAGGACGGCGCCGGGGTGCCGTACCTGTACGCCTACGACAAGGACGAGCTCGGCCTGGACTGACACCAGGGGTACCAGGCGTGCCAGGGGTACCAGAGGTACCAGGCGTGCCAGGGGTACCAGGGGCCGAGACGGGCCCGGGGCCCACTCGGGTATTCCCCTTCCGTCTGGAAGGATGGGGCCGACGATGACGTCGCCCCCCAGTCCTAGGTCAGGGCCATAAGCAGCAGCCGAGCCCACCCGCACATACAAGGAGCGGACAGATGCCCATCGCAACTCCCGAGGTCTACAACGAGATGCTGGACCGGGCGAAGGCAGGAAAGTTCGCCTACCCCGCCATCAACGTGACCTCTTCCCAGACGCTGCACGCCGCCCTGCGCGGCTTCGCGGAGGCGGAGAGCGACGGCATCGTCCAGATCTCCACCGGCGGCGCCGAGTTCCTGGGCGGCCAGCACAACAAGGACATGGTGACCGGCGCCGTCGCCCTCGCCGAGTTCGCGCACATCGTCGCCGAGAAGTACGACGTCACCGTCGCGCTGCACACGGACCACTGCCCGAAGGACAAGCTCGACGGGTACGTCCGCCCGCTGCTGGCGGTCTCCGAGGAGCGGGTGAAGGCCGGCCGCAACCCGCTCTTCCAGTCGCACATGTGGGACGGTTCGGCCGAGACCCTGGCCGACAACCTCTCCATCGCCACCGAGCTGCTGGAGCGCGCCCGCGCCGCCAAGATCATCCTCGAGGTCGAGATCACCCCGACCGGCGGCGAGGAGGACGGCGTCTCCCACGAGATCAACGACTCCCTCTACACCACGGTCGACGACGCGCTCCGCACCGTCGAGGCGCTCGGCCTGGGCGAGAAGGGCCGCTACCTGCTCGCCGCGTCCTTCGGCAACGTGCACGGCGTCTACAAGCCGGGCAACGTCGTCCTCCGCCCCGAGCTGCTGAAGGAGCTGAACGAGGGCGTCGCCGCCAAGTACGGTCAGCCGGCCGGCAGCAAGCCGTTCAACTTCGTCTTCCACGGCGGCTCCGGCTCCACCGCCGAGGAGATCGCGACCGCCCTGGAGAACGGCGTGGTCAAGATGAACATCGACACGGACACCCAGTACGCCTTCACCCGTCCGGTCGTCGACCACATGTTCCGCAACTACGACGGCGTCCTGAAGGTCGACGGCGAGGTCGGCAACAAGAAGACGTACGACCCGCGCACCTGGGGCAAGCTGGCCGAGGCCGGCATGGCCGCGCGCGTCGTCGAGGCCTGCGGTCACCTGCGGTCCGCCGGTACGAAGATCAAGTAACCCGGGGTGACACCCCGGTCGTAGGACCGTTTCGCGGTCGTAGGACCGCTTCGCACGAGCCCGGCGCCCCACGCGCCGGGCTCGCCGCGTTCCCGGGTGGATGCCCGGGTGTATATCTGGGGCCATGCCCGACGTCCGGCTGGCCTCACCGCAAGGCAGATGGATCCTGCTCACCACCGTGCTCGGATCCAGCATGGCCCTGCTCGACTCGACCGTCGTCAACGTCGCGCTGCCCCACATCGGGCGCGACCTCGGCGCGGACCTCGCCGCCCTCCAGTGGACCGTCAACGCCTACATGGTGACGCTGGCCGGTCTGATCCTCCTCGGCGGCGCCCTCGGCGACCGGTTCGGCCGCCGCCGGATCTTCGTCCTCGGCGTGCTGTGGTTCGCCGCCGCCTCCCTGCTGTGCGGCCTCGCGCCGAACGCCGGAGTGCTGATCGCGGCCCGTGCCCTCCAGGGCGTCGGCGGCGCGCTGCTCACGCCCGGTTCCCTCGCCCTCATCCAGGCCTCCTTCCACGCCGACGACCGGGGCCGGGCGGTGGGCCTGTGGTCGGGGTTCGGGGGCGTCGGCGCGGCGGTCGGGCCCTTCCTCGGGGGCTGGCTGGTGGACGGCCCGGGCTGGCGCTGGGTGTTCCTGCTCAACGTCCCGCTGGCGCTGCTGTGCGCGCCGGTCGCGCTGCGGCACGTCCCCGAGTCCTCGGACGAGCGGGCCCACACCCGCTTCGACGTGCTCGGCGCCGCCCTGTGCGCGGCGGCCCTCGCGCTGCTCACCTACGCGCTGATCGAGGCCCGTACGGCGTCCTGGGCGGTGGCGCTCAGCGCGGTGGCCGGGATGGCGGCCGCCGTGGCCTTCGTCGCCGTCGAGCGGCGCGGCGCCGACCCGATGATGCCGCTGGACGTCTTCTCCTCCCGCCAGTTCACGGCGGTCAACCTGGTCACGCTGTGCGTGTACGCGGCCTTCGGCGGCTTCTTCTTCCTCGCCGCGCTCCAGCTCCAGGTCGTCGTCGGCTGGTCCGCGCTGGCCGCCGGTACGGCGCTGCTGCCGACCACCGTCCTGATGCTGCTGCTCTCCGCCCGGTCCGGCGAATTCGCCGAGCGGCTCGGACCGCGCCTCCAGCTCACCGCCGGGCCCCTGCTCTGCGCCGCCGGGATGCTGCTGATGCTGCGGGTCGGCCCGGGCGCCTCGTACCTCGCCGACGTGCTGCCCGCCCTGCTGGTGCTCGGCCTCGGCATGGTCACGCTGGTGGCGCCGCTGACGGCGAGCGTGCTGGCCGCCGTGGACACCGCGCGCGCCGGTCTGGCCAGCGGCATCAACAACGCGGCCGCCCGCGCGGCGGGGCTGGTCGCGGTCGCCGCGCTGCCGCTGCTCACCGGCATGGGCGAGGAGGCGTACCGGTCGGCGTCGGCGTTCGACGACGCGTTCGGACCGGCGATGCTGATCTGCGCGGGCGTGCTGGTGGCCGGCTCCGTGATCGCCTTCACGACGGTACGCCGCCCGGCCCCGGACTGCCCCCGCCCCGAATGCCGCACCCACGGCTCGGTACTGACACCCCCACTGGAGGGAGACCACCCAGCCCCGTGAGGACCCCGGCAATCCACGCACGAAAGGTGACACGGGTGCCGCCCTCGAGGGGCGCGGGGAACCGCGCACGAAAGGTGAGGCGGGGCACCACTTCGGCCGACGCTCCGGTCACGCCCTTGAGGGGCGCGGGGAACCGCGCACGAGAGGTCACGCAGGGCCCCGCCCCGGCCGCGCCCTGAGCGACGCGGAAAACCCCGCGCCCACCCCCAACGCACCCGCAGCCAACACCTCGGCCAACACCTCCCGCCCCACCCGGCCGCCCCCGGCGATGCCGCAGACTTGTCCCATGTCCATTCACGAGAACCTCCTCGGGGGCCCGCCCCCGACCCACCTCCCCGACGACCCCGGCCCCCGCGAGCTGCTCGCCGCCGGCACCACCCCCGCCGACGTCGCCGCGAAGTACCCGACGTCCTCCCTCGCCTGGGCCCGCCTGGCCGACGAGGCGTTCGAGCGGGGCAGCGTCGTGGAGTCGTACGCGTACGCCCGTACGGGCTACCACCGCGGCCTCGACGCCCTGCGCCGCAGCGGCTGGAAGGGGCACGGCCCGGTGCCCTGGGAGCACGAGCCGAACCGCGGCTTCCTGCGCGCCCTGCACGCCCTCGCCCGCGCCGCCCAGGCGATCGGCGAGAAGGAGGAGTACGAGCGTTGTAGCCAGTTCCTCAAGGACTCCTCGCCGACCGCGGCCGAGGTGCTGGGCTGACCGGCCCCCCCCCACACCCGCGGGCCCGTCCGCCGTGCGCGGGCGGGCCTTGCGGTTTCCTGCGACGATTGCGGAGGATGCCGTTGGGGACCGGGGCCCCGTGCCGGTAACGGCAGGGCGGACCGCTACCCGTGCACATCAGGAGACAGCGATGTCCCACGACGCCCCGAATCTCGACTTCGAGGGCAGCACGCCCTACGAGGACTACGTCAAGGCGGACGTGCTCACCCACCTCCAGCACACCCTCTCGGACGACCCCGGAGAGATGGTCTTCCTGGTCACGACCCAGGTCATGGAGCTGTGGTTCACCGTCATCGTCCACGAGTGGGAGACCGCCGCCCGCGCCCTGCGCGAGGACCGGATCCCGGTGGCGACCGACGCGCTCAAGCGTTCGGTACGGGAGCTGGAGGCGCTGAACGCCTCCTGGACCCCGCTGGGGCAGCTCACCCCGGCCCAGTTCAACTCCTACCGGTCCGCCCTCGGCGAGGGCTCCGGCTTCCAGTCGGCGATGTACCGCCGCCTGGAGTTCCTGCTCGGCGACAAGTCCGCGTCCATGCTCGTCCCGCACCGCGGCGCCCCGCGCGTCCACGCGGAACTGGAGAAGGCGCTGCACGAACCGAGCCTGTACGACGAGGTGGTCCGGCTGCTCGCCCGGCGCGGGTACGACATCCCCGACGCCGTGCTCGAACGCGACGTCACCCAGAAGTACGAGGCCGCACCCGAGGTGGAGGCCGCCTGGACGGCCGTCTACTCCGGCGACCAGAACGGCGAGCTGGCCCGCCTCGGCGAGGCCCTCACCGACGTCGCGGAGCTGGTCTGGCGCTGGCGCAACGACCACCTGGTCGCCACCCGGCGCGCGATGGGCTCCAAGACCGGCACGGGCGGCTCCGCCGGGGTGGCCTGGCTGGAGAAGCGGGCCCGGAACAACGTGTTCCCCGAGCTGTGGACGGCGCGGTCGTATGTCTGAACTCCAGCGGACCGCCGAGGAACTGGACGCCGCCGACCCGCTGGCCGCGGTGCGGGGGTCGTTCGTCCTGGACGACGTGACGTACCTCGACGGCAACTCCCTCGGCGCCCTCCCCGCGCACGTCCCCGCCCGCGTCGAGGACGTCGTACGGCGCCAGTGGGGCGAACTGCGCATCCGGTCCTGGACGGAGGGCGGCTGGTGGACCGCGCCCGAGCGGATCGGCGACCGGATCGCCCCGCTGGTCGGCGCGGCCGCCGGGCAGGTCGTGGTCGGCGACTCGACCAGCGTGAACGTCTTCAAGGCGCTGGTCGCCGCGGTGCGCATGGCGCAGGACGACGGCCGTACCGGTGCCGCGGCCGGACCGGTACGGGACGAGATCCTCGTCGACGCCACCACCTTCCCCACCGACGGGTACATCGCCGAGTCGGCGGCCCGGATGACGGGGTGCACCCTGCGGCCGGTGGCCCCGTCCGAGGTGCCGTCGGCGCTGGCGGACCGGGGGGAGCGCACCGCCGCCGTACTGCTCAACCACGTCGACTACCGCACGGGCCGGCTGCACGACCTGCCCGCGCTCACCGCAGCGGTGCACGCGGCGGGGGCGTACGCGGTCTGGGACCTGTGCCACAGTGCGGGCGCGCTGCCGGTCGGGCTCGACGCGCACGGTGTCGACCTGGCGGTCGGCTGCACCTACAAGTACCTCAACGGCGGCCCCGGCTCACCCGCGTACCTGTACGTGCGCCGCGACCTCCAGCCCCGCTTCGACTCTCCGCTGCCGGGCTGGAACTCGCACGCCGAGCCGTTCGGCATGCGGTCCGACTACGCCCCGGCCTCCGGTGCGGTGCGCGGGCGGGTGGGCACGCCGGACATCCTCTCCCTGCTCGCCCTGGAGGCGGCCCTGGACGTGTGGGACGAGGAGGGGGTCTCGGTGGCGGCGGTGCGGGCCAAGTCGCTGGCGCTGACGGACTTCTTCCTGCGCTGCGTGGAGGCGTACGTCCCGGACGGCCGCGTGGAGTCCGTGACCCCGGCGGCGCACGCCGAGCGCGGCAGCCAGGTCGCGCTGCGCTGCGACGACGCGGGTGAGGTGATGAAGCGGCTGATCGAACGCGGGGTGGTCGGCGACTACCGCGCGCCCGACGTGCTGCGCTTCGGCTTCACCCCGCTGTACGTCGGCTTCGCGGACGTGGAGCGGGCGGCGCGCGTGCTGGCCCGGACGCTGGCCGGCTGAGTCGCGGCCGGGGCACCGGCCCCTGCCCTGCGTCGCCGGGCGGGGGCCGGACGCGCCGTTCCGGCCCTCACCCAGCGTCACATCCCCGTGTCCGCGCACGTCACCGGCCTGATAACGTCCCGCCAACGGCCGAATCTTTTCTTCCTCCGGTCCGCCAACACCGTTCCGTCGCTGAGAGGTTGACCATGCCGGACGCCGCCGCAGAACCGGGCACCGCTGCCGCGAGGAACGCGGCGGAGGAGAAATCGGCCCTCTCCCACCCGGCGGTCGAACCCGACAGCACCGCCGGTTACGGCGACCACCCCGACCAGGTGATCGACTTCTACGTGCCGCGCGGCGGGGCGGGCCCGGGCGAGGCCGCTCCCGTCGTGGTGGTCCTGCACGGGGGCTCGTGGCGCGCCCCGTACGACCGGCGCCACATCAGCCCGTTCGCCGGCTTCCTGGCCCGCCGGGGCTTCGCCGTGGCCAGTGTGGAGTACCGGCGCGGTGCGGAAGGGCCCGGTGCGGGGTCCGATGCGGGGCCCGGTGCCGAGGGGGCGGGTGGCGATCCCGTCGCGGGGCGCTGGCCCGACACGTTCGACGACGTGGCCGCCGCACTGGACGCCCTCCCCGATCTGGTCCGGCGGCACCTGCCGCGGGCCGACGCGCGGCGCGTGGTGCTCACCGGTCACTCCGCCGGCGGCCACCTCGCCCTGTGGGCGGCCGCCCGGCACCTGCTGCCCGCGGACGCCCCGTGGCGGACCGACCGCCCGGCGCCCCTGCGCGGCGTGGTCGCGCTCGCGCCGATCGCCGACTTCGAGGCCGCCGACCAGCTCGGCGTGTGCGGTGGCGCGGCGCGCCAACTGCTGGGCGGCGGCGAGTTGTTCGCCGCGCGCCGCCCGTATGCCGACCCCGCCCTGCTGCTGCCCACGGGGATCGCGACGACCCTCGTGCAGGGCCGTGCCGACGTGGACGTCCCGCAGGCGGTCGCCGAGGCGTACGCGGACGCGGCGGCCAAGGCCGGGGAGGTGGTGGGGGTGACCTTGCTGGAGGACGTCGGCCACTACCCGCTGATCGACCCGGCGGCGGACGCGTGTGCGGTGGTGGCGGAGGAGATCGCGCAGCTGGCCTGGTGAGTCGGCCGGCGGACGGGCGGTCTCCAGACGGCCGGTGGGCAGACGGACGGGCGGGCGGCAGACGGACGGCCGGTCGGCAGACGGACGGCCGGTCGGCAGACGGACGGCCGGTCGGCAGACGGACGGCCGGTCGGCAGTCGGGCGGCCGTGCCCGGTGTCCTGGTGTCGTCCCGGTGTCCTGGCGTCCCGACGTCCCGACGTCCCGGTCGTACCCGTAATACCTGAGAGCTACCCGCCAGGTGAGTTCCCTGGCGGGACGCGGGTTACCCGGCCCGATTCATAACTTCCCTTGCATACGCGCCCGATGGGCGGGCGTGCGGGAGGGGAGCGGCCATGGGGCCCGGGACGACGGTACGTTGGCGGCGGCGCGTGGGCCGATGGCGCCGCGCCGGGTATGCCGCCCTCATCGCGGGTGCCGTGGCGCTTCCTCTCTCCGGGGCCGCGCGGCCCGAGATCCCCGCCCCTCCGCCCGCCGCGCTCGGGGTCCCGACGGCCGCCACGCTGGACAAGGCGTACGCCGCCAACCGGGCCAACGCGGCGGAGGCGGCCCGGATGGCCGCCGACCACGGCGACCGGCACCGCGCGGCGGCCGACCGCGCGATGGCCGACCCGTCGCGCCACCTCCTCGCCTTCGACGGCCGGGGCGCCGGGCTGGCCACCGAGGTCCTGGGCGACCTGGCGCACGCCGACCGCGTCGCCGTCCTGGTCCCGGGCTCCGACACCGGCCTCGACACCTACGGCCGGTTCCGTGCCGCCGCCCTCGCCCTGCACCGGCAGCTCGCCGCCGAGGCTCCCGCGGGGACCCGCACGGCCGTCGTGGCGTGGCTCGGCTACGAGACGCCGGGCACCGTCAGCACCACCGTCGCCACGACCGGCCGCGCCGACCGGGCCGCTCCCGAGCTGCGTGCCCTGGTCGGCGACCTGCGCCGGATCACCGGCCCGGACACGGGCGTCGCCCTGCTCTGCCATTCCTACGGCTCGGTGGTCTGCGCCCGCGCGGCCCACGGCCTGGACGTCGCCGACATCGCCCTGGTCGGCAGCCCCGGCACCGGAGCCGACACCGCCGCAGGGCTGCACTCCGACGCCCGGATATGGGCGGGGCGGGGCGACGGCGACTGGGTGGAGCACATGCCGCACGTCAGTGCCGGCCTCTTCGGCACCACTGTCGGCTTCGGCACGGACCCGGTCTCCCCGGGCTTCGGCGCCCGGGTCTTCGACGCGGGCGACGGCGGTCACAGCGACTACTTCGACTCCGGCTCCCCCGCCCTGACCAACCTGGCCCGGATCGCCCTGGGCGAGACCGCGGAGGTGACCCATGACTGACCCGACCCCGGCGCTCGCGCGCGGCACCCTGCGCGAGGCCGCCGCCCGCATCGACGCGGCCACGCCCGAGGACCGCGACCGGGCCGTCGACGCCCTGCGTGCCTTCGCCATCCTCGGGGTGGTCCTCGGGCACTGGCTGGTGACGGCCCTGGTCGCCGACGGCACCGGCCTGCACGCGGCCAGCCCCCTGGGGGACATGCCCTGGCTGGCCCCGGTCTCCTGGGCCTTCCAGACCCTCGCCGTGTTCTTCCTGGTCGGCGGTCACGTCGCCACGCGCGGTTACGCGTCGGCCCGGGCCCGCGGCGAGTCCTACGGCGGCTGGCTGAGCGCCCGGCTGTCGCGGCTGTTCCTGCCGGTCGCCGCCGTCCTCGCCCTGTGGACGGTGACGGCGGCGCTGCTCCTGCTCACGGGCGCGGACTTCGGGACCGTCCACACGCTGGTGAAGCTGGCGCTGTCCCCGATGTGGTTCCTGCTGGTCTTCGCCGCGCTGACCGCGGCGACGCCGCTCCTGACCCGGCTGCATCCGCTGTGGCCGCTGGTCGTCGTCCTGCACGTGGACCTGCTGCGGTTCGGTCTCGGCGCCCCGGCCTGGCTCGGCTGGACCAACCTCGCGGCCGGCTGGCTGGTCCCCTACGCCCTCGGCGCCGCCTGGACCCGCGGCGAGCTGGACCGGCGCCGCGCGGGCTGGGTCCTCCTCGCCGGGGGCACGGCCGCGACCGCGGCGCTCGTCGCCTGGGCGGGCTACCCGGCGTCGATGGTCGGTGTGCCAGGCGCGTCCGTGTCGAACCTCAACCCGCCGACCCTGGCCGCCGTCACCTTCGGCCTGGCCCAGTGCGGGCTCGCGCTGCTGCTGCGCGAGCGGCTGCGCCGCGGGATGCGGCGTCCCGTCGCCTGGGCCGCGGTCGCGCTGGTCAACCTCTCCGCGATGACCGTCTTCCTCTGGCACCAGACGGCACTGATGGCGACCACGGCCACCGGCCTCCTCGCGGGCCGTCTGCCCGGCCTGCACACCGCCCCCGACGGCCTGGACTGGGTCGCGGCCCGGCTCGCCTGGCTCCCGGTATTCGCGCTGGTCCTGGCCGGTTGCTGGGCCACGTTCCGCTCCTTCGAGCAGCGCGGCCGAGGACGGCGCCGTACCCGGGTCGTGCGCGCGCACCGCCCGCAGCGCCGGGCGACCACGACGGGGGTACGCCATGTCTAGGGTGGAGCCCGTGAAGCGATGGGGGAAGCGGCAACGGGCCTGGTTGTGGGCCCGGGCCGAACGCGTCCTGCACGTGCTCCACGAAGACCTGTGGACCTGGCGGGCCGACCCGCTGCCGCCGTCGGTGTGGCTGCGCTGGTTCCCGCACGGGATCGTGTGCCTGGCGGCGCTCGGGGTGCTGCTCGGAGCCGCCGCGCAACTCGGGGACCAGGGCAGGGTCGATCCCGGCTTCGCCTTCCTCGTCGCTCTCGCCCAGGCCGGCGCGATGCTGCTCGCGCTGTGGCGGCCGGTCGCGGCGTGGTGGCTGTCGATGGCGGGCATGCTGGTGGGGGCCTTCGCCGTGCGGGCGCAGATGGTGGTGGGCGACTACGAGTTCACCTGGCCCTGGACGGCCGCCGGACTCATCGGGCACCTGTTCGTGATGCTGCTGCTCGCCCTGCGGGTCCGGACCCGGGTGTCCGTGGAAGCGTTGGTCTTCACCGCACTCCCCACCTACGTCGTGCAAGGCATGGTGGGCGCCCCGAACTACCTCCCGACCGGCCAGCTCGCGGTCATCCTGTTCGCGGTCGTCGTCCTCCTCGGCATCGCCCTGCGCGGCCGCAGAGAGGCCCGCACCCAACTGGCCGAGCAGACCTCGCTCACCGCCGAGGAGCGGGCCCGGCGCACCCTGCTGGAGGAGCGCGGCCGCATCGCCCGCGAGCTGCACGACGTGGTCGCCCACCACATGTCGGTGATCTCCATCCAGGCCCAGGTCGCGCCCCTCCTCGTCAAGGACCCGCCGGACGAGCTGAGGGAGAACCTCGCCGGCATCCGGCAGAACGCGCTGGAGGCGCTCACCGAGCTGCGCAGGGTGCTGGGCGTGCTGCGCTCCGAGCACCCGGACGCGCTGGAGGCGGCCGAGGGCGGCGACACCGCCGCCCCGCACGCCCCGCAGCCCACCCTCGACCGGCTCGACGCGCTGGTGGAGAACATCCGGGCAGCCGGCCTGACCGTCAGCGCGGAGAGCAGCGGGATACGCAGACCCCTGCCGCCCGGCGTGGAGCTGTCGGCGTACCGGATCGTGCAGGAGGCGCTCAGCAACGTGCTGCGGCACGCGCCGGGTGCGAGTGCCGAGGTCCACGTCATCCACCTCCCCATCGGGCTGCGGGTGGTGGTCACCAACACCCGGCCGTTGCGCACACCGGCGCCGTCGCAGGGCGCCGGGCACGGGCTGCTCGGCATGCGGGAGCGGGTGGCGATGCTCGACGGCACGCTGACGGCGCAGCCGCTGCCGGACGGCGGCTACCAGGTGGCTGCGTTCCTGCCGGTCGATACCCCCGACCTGCCCACCGATCTCTACCCCGACCCTTCCACCGAGGACGACTCCCCATGACGACCAGCAGCAGCCCCGTGATCCGTGTGCTGATCGCCGACGACCAGCAGATGGTCCGGCAGGGCTTCACCGTGCTGCTCAACACCCAGCCCGACATCGAGGTGATCGGGCAGGCGGTGGACGGCCTGGACGCGGTCGCCAAGGTCGCCGAGCTGACGCCGGACGTCGTCCTGATGGACATCCGGATGCCCGAGCTGGGCGGTATCGAGGCCACTCGGCGCATCACCGGGGCGACCCCGGAGATCAGGGTGCTGGTGCTGACCACCTTCGACCTCGACGAGTACGTGTACGAGGCGCTGCGGGCGGGGGCCTCCGGTTTCCTGCTGAAGGACGCGTCCGCCGATCAGCTCGCCGAGGCGGTCCGGGTGGTGGCCGCCGGGGACGCCCTGCTCGCGCCGGGGATCACGCGACGGCTGATCGCGGAGTTCTCCCGGCTGGACGACCGTCCGCGGGCCCCGCTCAAGGTCCGCGTCGGCGAGCTGACCGAGCGGGAGACGGAGGTGCTCGCGCTCATCGCGCAGGGCCTGTCGAACGCGGAGATCGCCCAGCGTCTGGTGGTCGCCGAGCAGACGGTGAAGACCCATGTGGGCAGGATCCTGGTGAAGCTGGGCCTCAGGGACCGCACGCAGGCGGCGGTGTTCGCGTACGAGTCGGGGCTGGTGCGCCCCGCCGGGTATTGAGGGGCGGTGTCCTGTGGCCCTCGTAGTACTTGAGAGGGATGCCCGAGAACCCCTCTCGACGGGGACGACCGGCCACTCCCGGTCGGCCTACCGTGTGAGCGTGACCGAGACGACTCACCAGCAGCACGAGGGCGGGACCCGCAGCCAGGAGTACCGGCTGGTCCGGACCTCCCTGCGGGGACTGCGCCAGGATCTGTTCCACGCCCCCTTCACCTACCGTCTTCTGCCGCCCCGGCACACGGACGGCCCGTTCGTCCGCCGGCTGCCAGGCCGGCTGCGGTCGGACGCGCGGTACCTTCCGCACGCGGTGGTGGGGGCGACCGCGTTCCTCGTCTTCGTCGTCGGCGCGGTCTCGGGCGACCTGCCCGGCGGCGACGTGCCGGCCCTGCTGAGCGGCATCCTGTGCGCCCTCCCGGTGCTCGCCACGCTGGTGCGGCCGATCGGCGCGTTCTGGCTGTCCCTCGCCGTGACGCCGCTGGTCGCGTTGATCAACGGCGCCGGGTGGGACTGGCCCTGGATGCCGGGCGCGTTCATCTGCCACCTCGCGGTGCTGATCGTCGTGGCGCTGCGCACCCGGCCCCGCACCGCTGTCTGGATGTGGGTCCTGACGTGCGTGTACGGCTTCCTCGCGGACGCCTTCTTCGGCGGGTCGTACTACTACACGAACAGCGGGCCCATGATGGTGACGTCCGCGTTCGCCCTGCTCGTGGTCTGTCTCTGGCACATACGGCAGACCGCCCGCAAGGAGGTGACCGCCCAGCAGACGGTCACGGCGCACGAGCGCTCCCGCCGCACCCTGCTCGAGGAGCGCACGACCATCGCCCGCGAGCTGCACGACGTGGTCGCCCATCACATGTCGGTGGTCGCCATCCAGGCGGAGGCCGCGCCCTACCGGGTGGAGAATCCGCCGGAGGAGCTGGAGCGGGCCTTCGCCACCATCCGGGAGAACGCGGTGGCGGCCCTCACCGAGCTGCGCCGCGTCCTGGGAGTCGTCCGCGCCGAGGACTACGAGGCGCCGGACGCCCCGCAGCCGACCCTCGCCGACCTGGACGCCCTGCTCGCCAACGTCCGCGACGCGGGTCTGGCCGTGGACAAGGCGGTGACCGGCGCGGTGCGCGAGCTGCCGCCCGGGGTGGAGCTGTCGGCGTACCGGATCGTGCAGGAGGCGTTGAGCAACAGCCTGCGCCACGCGCCCGGCGCGACGGCCCGCGTCGAGGTCTCCTACGTCCTGGGCGGCCTGGGCCTGCGCATCGTCAACACCGCCGTCCCGCGGAACACCCTGGTCAAACCGTCGCCCGGCGCCGGACACGGCATCACCGGCATGCGTGAACGCGTCTCGATGCTGAACGGCGAGATGATGGCGGGCCCGACGGACGACGCGGGATACGAGGTGGCGGTGTTCCTCCCGGTCGCCGCCCGGACCGAGGATGACGCATGACGATCCGCGTACTGATCGCCGACGACCAGATGATGGTGCGCGAGGGCTTCTCGGTCCTGTTGAACGCGATGCCGGACATCGAGGTCGCCGGCGAGGCGGTCAACGGCCGGGAGGCGGTGGCGAAGGTCCGCGAGCTGGCCCCGGACGTCGTCCTGATGGACATCCGCATGCCCGAGCTGAACGGCATCGAGGCGACCCGGGAGATCGTGGCGGCGGACAGCACGTCCAAGGTGCTGGTGCTGACCACCTTCGACCTCGACGAGTACGTGTACCAGGCGCTGCGCGCGGGCGCGTCCGGCTTCCTCCTCAAGGACGCCTCGGCCCGCCAGCTCGCGGACGGCGTCCGGGTGGTGGCGGCGGGCGAGGCCCTCCTGGCGCCTTCCATCACCAAGCGCCTGATCACCGAGTTCTCCAAGCTCTCCGACGCCCCGCGCCCGATGTCCGGGGCGCATGCGGCATACGGCGACCTGACGGAGCGCGAGACGGAGGTCCTGGTCCTGATCGCGCAGGGCCTGTCCAACGCTGAGATCGCCGAGCGCCTCGTGGTCGCCGAGTCGACGATCAAGACCCACGTCAGCCGCATCCTGGTGAAGCTGGGCCTGCGCGACCGTACCCAGGCGGCGGTCTTCGCCTACGAGGCGCGGCTGGTGACGCCGGGCTGAGGGGCGCCGAGTCCGCACCACACGTACTTGCGCCGGTTGCCGAACGGGGAGAGCGGCTGCCACCCCCCAGGTCGGAGCAGGCTCTCACAAGGGCGAGCCCCCGGCCGCTCTCCTCGTCGGTCACGTCCGCCAACCGGGCGGGTGCGTCGGGCGGTCCGGGGTCCGCGTCCCCCGCGCCGAGCCGCCTTCGTCGCCTTCGTCGAGGGCGTCAAGCGGGGCTCCCGGCCCGGGGCGTGAGTTCTGTGGGCGGTTCGGGCAACCAGTCGCGGGCCGGGTCGTACTCCAGCCATCGCCTTCGTCCGGCTTCCTCCGCGCACGCGGTGGCGAGGCGGTTCAGGCCCGGGTGCCCGCTTCCGGTGCGCCAGAGCAGTGACCACGCGTACAGCGGCGTCGGATCCACCAGGGGAACGGAGCGCAACCCCGAAACCTCCGGCAGTGGCGTGTCGGCGGGTACCAGCGAGAAGCGTCCCGGATCCTCCGCCACCTCGGTGAGGAAGTGGGCGAGCCCGAGGTTGACGCTGGTGGCCGTGTTCCGGATGCCGAAGCGGTCGGCGAACCGGTGGAGGAAGTCGAGCCGGTCGAGTGCGCCGGGCGCCCACAGGGTGCTGTCGCGCAGCTGGTCCGGCCGCAACGCGGGTTCGGCTGCCAGCCGGTGGCCCGTGCTCAGGACGGCGTCCACCGGTTCGAGGCGGACGAGGCGGTGGGCGAGGCCGGTGGGCAGCGGGGGGTGGACTCGGCCGAAACCCGCGTCGATGTCGCCGTGCGTCAACGCCGCCGTCACGGATGCCAGATCGCGTCCGTGCCCCAGCGCGAGTTCCCCGGCTCGTCCGGCGACCTGGGCCAGGGTCCGCATCGGTGCGTAGAGGTGGCCCCAGACGTCCACGCGCAGCGGGTGTCGTGTGCCGGACACCGCCGCGACCGCGGCGTCGGCGGCGGCCACGGTCTGCCGGGCCGGTGCGAGGAAGCGCCGTCCGGCGTCAGTGAGGCGTACCCCGTTGCCGCCGCGCCGAAAGAGCTCGGTGCCGAGGAGTGACTCCAACCGCGCGATTCTCTTGGACAGTGCCTGCTGGGAGATCGCGAGCGTCCCGGCCGCCCGGCCGAAGTGCAGTTCCTCGGCGGTGTGCACGAAGGCACGTATCTGGGCCACGTCGAGATCCATCGCTCCCACCCTAGGCGACAACCGAAGGTTGTCGGCGTTGCTCGCGCGTTGTTGGATCGCGGGGCGGCCGTGGGGGTTGCATCTTCTCCATGCGAAGACTGATTCCCACGGGAGAGGCGGCGTGCCCGGTCGCCTTCGCCGAGGTCTCCCAGCCCGTGCCGGAGCCCGGTGAGGTACTGGTCGAGGTCGAGGCGTTCGCCCCGAACCGGGGCGAGACGTTCCTCCTCGAACGCCCCCGGCCGGGCCTGCTGCCCGGCAAGGACATCGCCGGCCTCGTCGTGCGGGCGGCAGCCGACGGGACCGGCCCCGGCGTCGGCACCCGTGTGGTCGGGCACCCGGCGCAGGGCGGCTGGGCCGAGTACGCCGCCGTGCCCGTGCACTCGCTCGCGGTGCTCCCGGACAGCGTCGACAGCGCACGGGCGGCGGCACTGCCGCTGGCCGGGATCACCGCCCTGCGGCTGCTGCGTACAGCCGGTTCCCTGGCTGGCCGACGTGTGCTGCTGACCGGAGCCTCGGGCGGCGTCGGCCACTACGTCACCGAGCTGGCCGTCGGGGCCGGAGCCGAACTGACCGCGGTGACGGCCACGCCGGTGCGCGGCGAGCGGCTCGCGGAGCTGGGCGCGCACGTGGTGCACGAGGTCGCGGCGGCCCGGGGACCGTTCGACGTCGTACTGGAGTCCACGGGTGGGTCCGGTCTGCCACTCGCCCTGTCGAAGGTGCGCCCGGGCGGCATGCTCGTGTGGTTCGGCCAGGCGAGCCGCACTCCGGTGTCCCTCGACTTCTTCCAACTCCTCGGCGGCCCCGAGAACGTGACCATCCAGCACTTCCATTACGCCGGCGCCCCGTACGCCGCCGATCTCGCGGCCCTGGTGAGCCTCGTGGAACAGGACCGGCTGCACCCGGAGATCGACCGCGTCACCGACTGGGCACAGAGCGCCGAGACGCTGGTCGACCTGCGCGAGCGCCGGATACGCGGCAAGGCCGTCCTGAGGACCGGAGGAGCACGATGAACGCCACCGAATTCGCCGCCGCCCAGTGGACCCGTGCCACGGGAGCGGGCGTGGACCCTCACGAGTACCGGCGCGTTACCGACGGCCTCACCTCCGTCGCCGACTGGGGGCCCTCCTTCGTGCGCGTCGCCCACGGCCACCTCCAGCGCGCGGCGGGCGCGGGATCGGATCTCTCGGCGGGTGAGCACTTGCTGATGGCGGCACGGTGGTTCCACCTGGCGACCCTGGCGCCGTACGCGGAAGCACCTCGTGCCGCCGCCGAGGCGGACGACGCCCTGGGCCGCGCTCTGGCCGTGCTGGAGCCCGGTGCGCGGCGGGTGAGCGGCGAGGGGTTCACGGGCTGGCTGCGCGGCCCGGCGGACGCGCGGGGGACCGTGGTCGTCGTCCCCGGCCTGGACTCGGCCAAGGAGGAGTTCCTGGATCTGGTGTCCGCCCTGCTGGCCAGGGGGCTCGCGGTGTTCGCGATGGACGGCCCGGGACAGGGAGCGCTCGCGGCGACCACGACCTTCGTGCCGGACTACGAGCGGGTCGTGGGCCGGGTCGTCGACGCTCTCGGCGTCCCACGCGTCGGACTCGTCGGCCTGAGTCTGGGCGGCTACTTCGCGGCCCGGGCGGCGGCGCTGGAGCCGCGCGTGACGGCCGTCGCCACCGTCAGCGGTCCCTTCCGTCTCGACTGGGACGACCTGCCCCCGCCCGTACGGGACATCATGGCCGGCCGCGCGGGAGGCGCCGACGCCGCCCGGGAGTTCGTGCGGCACGTGGACCTCACCGCCCTGGCGCCCCGCATCGCGGCTCCGCTGCTTGTCGTGGACGGCGACCAGGACGTCATCCCCGGCGTGACGAACGGCGAGTGGCTGGCCCGACTGGCGCCGCACGGCACCTACCTGTCCGTTCCGCACGGTGACCACCTCCTCGGCAACGCGCGGCCCGATTGGCTGCCCCTCCTCAGCGACCACATCACGCACACCCTGACGGGAACACCGGCATGAACCGCTTCACCGGCAAGACCGTCCTCGTCACCGGAGGCACCAGCGGCATGGGTTTCGCGACCGCGCACCGTCTCGTCGCCGAAGGCGCCCGTGTCATCGTCACCGGCCGCACCAGAACGCGGCTGGACGCCGCCGTCAGGCAGCTCGGTCCCCACGCCTCGGGAATCGTGGCCGACGCCGCCGACCTGGGCGCGACGGACGCACTGATCGAAACCGTCCGGGACCGTCACGGCCGCCTCGACAGCCTCTTCGCGAACGCGGGCACCGGCACCTTCCTGCCGTTCGAGGACATCACCGAGCCGGACTTCGACCACGGCGTCGACGTCAACCTCAAGGGTGTGTTCTTCACCGTCCAGAAGGCGCTGCCGCTGCTGGTGGACGGCGGTTCGGTCGTCATCAACGCCTCCTGGACCCTGCACCGGGGCAACGGTGTCCTGACCCTCTACTCGGCGACCAAGGCCGCCGTGCACAACCTCGCCCGGACACTCGCCGCCTCATTCGCCCCGCGCGGGATCCGAGTCAACTCCGTCAGCCCCGGGTACATCGACACCCCGATGTACCCGGTCTCCGCGCTCACCGCGGCGGAGGCGGAGGCGGTCATCGGCCGGATCGTCGCCGGCCGCTTCGGACGCCCGGAGGAGGTGGCCGCCGCGGTGGCGTTCCTCGCCTCGGGCGACGCGTCCTACGTCAACGGCCAGGATCTCGTCATCGACGGCGGCCTGGTCGGTGCCGTCCCCGCCTGACGAGCGTGCGGTGGCCGGCGGCGAGGGGCGGGCCCGCCTGTGACCTTGTCCGTCCCCTCGTCCGTCCCCTTTCGCGGAGGGCCCGTCGTTTCCTATCGTCCGTCCATGACGGCTGAAACCGACGCGTCCGACCTCGCGTCCGACCTCGCGTTCGACCCCTGGAACCCGGCGTTCGTCGACGACCCGTACCCCGCCTTCGCCGAGCTGCGGGCCCGGGGGCGGGTGCTCTACTACGAGCCGAGCGACCAGTGGCTGGTCCCGCACCACGCGGATGTGTCGGCGCTGCTGCGCGACCGCCGGCTCGGCCGGACGTACCAGCACCGTTTCAGCCACGAGGACTTCGGCCGTACGCCGCCCCCGCCGGAGCAGGAGCCCTTCCACACGCTCAACGACCACGGCATGCTCGACCTGGAGCCGCCGGACCACACCCGGATCCGGCGTCTGGTGTCGAAGGCGTTCACGCCGCGCACGGTCGAGCGGCTCAAGCCGTACGTGCACGGGCTGGCGGACGACCTGGTGGCCCGGCTGGTCGCGGCGGGCGGCGGCGATCTGCTCACCGACGTGGCCGAGCCGCTGCCGGTCGCCGTGATCGCCGAGATGCTCGGCATCCCGGAGTCCGACCGGGCCCCGCTGCGCCCCTGGTCGGCGGACATCTGCGGGATGTACGAGCTGAACCCCTCCGAGGAGACGGCGGCGAAGGCGGTGCGCGCGTCCCTCGACTTCTCGGAGTACCTGCGCACCCTCATCGCGGCCCGCCGCAAGGAGCCCGGCGACGACCTGATCTCGGGCCTGATCGCGGCGCACGACGAGGACGACGACCGCCTCACCGAGCAGGAGATGATCTCGACCTGCGTCCTGCTCCTGAACGCCGGTCACGAGGCCACGGTGAACGCCACGGCCAACGGCTGGCTGGCGCTCTTCCGCCACCCTGACCAGTTGGCGGCCCTGCGCGCCGACCGCTCCCTCGTGCCGTCGGCCGTGGAGGAGCTGATGCGCTACGACACCCCGCTCCAGCTCTTCGAGCGCTGGGTCCTGGACGAGATCGAGATCGACGGGACGACCCTTCCGCGCGGCGCGGAGGTGGCGATGCTGTTCGGCTCGGCCAACCACGACCCGGCGGTCTTCACCGACCCGGAACGCCTCGACCTCACCCGCCGCGACAACCCGCACATCTCCTTCAGCGCCGGCATCCACTACTGCATCGGCGCGCCGCTGGCCCGCATCGAACTGGCGGCGTCCATGACCTCCCTGCTGGAGCGGGCCCCGGGCCTGCGCCTGGCGGCGGAACCGGAACGCAGGCCGAACTTCGTGATGCGCGGTCTGACGGGGCTACGCGTGGAGCTCTGAGACCCCCGAGGTCTCCGAGGACTGCGAGGTCTCGGGGCGCCGGCGCCGCCCCAGCAGCCAGGCCCCGAGCCCCCACACCACGGCGGGTACGACGGCTCCGGCGAGGAAGACGAACGGCAACTCGGTGAGGGCGGCGCCGAAGTCCTGCCCGTTGTTCTCGAACTCGTTGCCCAGGTGGCGCTGCGTGCGGTCCGAGGCCCCCCACAGCCATACGGCGCCCACGACGCCCGCCGCCGACACCAGGCACCCGCCACCCGTCACCGCGTCTCGCTTCATGCCCACGAGGACGCCGTCGCCCCCCGCGCCGGTTTCACCGCGGCGGGCAGGGGGCGCCCTACGCGTGGGGCGGGCCGTCCAGGAGGGTCACTCCGTACCGGGCGAGCCCGTCCACGTGGTCCAGGTCGTGCCGCGCTGCGCCGCGGCGTGCCCGACCGACCGGGGGCCGAAGACGTAGCCGCCCGGACCGCCCCCACGGGACCTCGGGTCACGTCCCGCGGACCTCACGTCACCCCGCGGACCCTCACGTCAGGTCCCGCCGCCGCAACCCGGCGAGCCCGGCCGCCACCAGCGCCCCCGCGATCAGGACCAGCACCAGCACCGGCGACCAGCTCATCTCCCCGCCGGGCAGCTTCGGCAGGTGCCCGTACGGGGACACGTCCAGGACGGTCTGCGGCACGTCGAGCGCCGGTCCGACCCACCCGAGCAGCAGCACCGCGCCCGCGACGGCCCACCCGGCCACCGCCGCCCGGGGCAGCAGCCCGTGCAGCAGCACGGCGGCACCGCCGATCACCCACACCGCCGGCAGCTGCACCAGGCACGCGCCCAGGATCGGCCCGAGGTCCTGCCCGTACCCGGCGGCGAAACCGAGCCCGGCGAGCAGCATGATGAGCGCCGCGCCGCCGAACGCGATCACCAGGTGACCCGCGGCCCACCGCAGCCGGCCCACCGCACCCGCCAGCACCGGTTCCGCGCGCCCGGACGTCTCCTCGCCGCTGAGCCGCAGCACCGACGCCACGACGTAGAGCGCGGCGATCAGTCCGAGCATCCCGATCATCGCCGACACGAACGCGTCCGTGAGCCCGGCCTGTCCGCCCATCCGCTCGATGATCCCGCGGGCCTGCTCGTTGTCCCCGACCAGATCGGCCGCGCCCTCCGTCATCCCGCCGTAGACGACCCCGGCGGTGAAGAAGCCGATGCTCCAGCCGAGCACGCTGCCCCGCTGAAGGCGCCAGGCCAGGGCACCGGCCGTGCGCAGGCGCCCGGCGGCCGGTCCGGGCCGGGTCGGCAGGAAGCTCATGCCGAGGTCCCGGCGCCCGGCGAGAGCGTAGGCCACGACCCCCTGCGCCACCGTGGCGCCCGCGATCAGCAGCAGCACCCACCACCGCTCACCGGCGAAGGCCCGCAGGTTCTCCAGCCAGCCGAGCGGCGACACCCAGGTGAGGACGGAGGAACCGTCGTCCGTCGCGGAGTCGCCCGCCGCCCGCAGGACGAAGGCCCCGCCCAGCACCGCCGCCGTCAGGCCCCGGGCCAGCCGGGCGCTCTCCGTGAGCTGGGCGACGATCGCCGCCATGGTCGCGAAGAGCATCCCGACGCCCGCGACCCCGAGTCCGAGGGCCGGCGCGCCCGCCGCCCCCTGTCCGGCCAGTCCGGCGGCGATCAGCAGGGCCAGTACGGCGTTGGCGACCGCCGCCGCCAGCAGCGCCGACGTGAGCGGGGCCCGGCGGCCGACCATTCCGGAGGCGACGACCTCCTGCCGTCCGCTCTCCTCCTCGTCCCGGGTGTGCCGTACGACGATCAGCAGGCTCATCACGGCGGCGAGCGCACCGGCGTACAGGCCGACCCGCCAGGCGGTGAGCGCGCCGAGGCTGTCGTCGAAGACCGGGCCGACCAGGGCGCGCAGCGAGGCGTTGGTCTCCATCTGCCGCATCAGGTCGGCGCGTTCGGCGGCGGTGCCGTACAGGCCCTTGATGGTGCCCGGCATGGACAGCACCATCAGCGCGTTCACCGCGACCCAGACGGGGATCAGTACGCGGTCGCGGCGCAGGGCGAAGCGCAGCAGCGTGCCGGTGCCGGCCAGGTGGCGCGAGCCCCCGGACCGGGCCGCGAAGGCGGGCGCGGCGGCGCCGGTGGTGGCGGTCATCGCGCCGTCACCTCCGCGCCGGACTCCGCGTCCTCGGCGTCTTCGGCCTGGTAGTGCCGCAGGAACAGCTCCTCCAGCGTCGGCGGCGTCGAGGTCAGCGACCGCACGCCCGTCTCGCTCAGCGACCTGAGGACGGCGTCCAGCTTGTCGGTGTCGACCTGGAGCCGGACCCGGTGGCCCTGGACGTCGAGGTCGTGGACGCCCGGCAGGTGGGCGAGGCCGTTCGGGGCGCCCGCGAGTTCGGCGGTGACGCTGGTCCGGGTCAGGTGGCGCAGGTCGGCGAGCGAGCCGCTCTCGACGGTCCGCCCCTTGCGGATGATGCTGACCCGGTCGCACAGCTCCTCGACCTCGCTGAGGATGTGGGAGGAGAGCAGCACCGTCCGGCCGCGCTCGCGCTCCTCCTCCACGCAGCGCTGGAAGACCTCCTCCATCAGCGGGTCGAGTCCGGAGGTGGGTTCGTCGAGGATCAGCAGGTCCACGTCCGAGGCGAAGGCGGCCACCAGGGCCACCTTCTGGCGGTTGCCCTTGGAGTACGTGCGGCCCTTCTTGGTCGGGTCGAGTTCGAACCGCTCGACCAGCTCCGCGCGCCGCCGGGTGTCGAGTCCGCCGCGCAGCCGGCCGTAGAGGTCGATGACCTCGCCGCCGGAGAGGTTGCGCCACAGCGTCACGTCTCCGGGGACGTACGCGATGCGCCGGTGCGCCTCCACCGCGTCCGCCCACGGGTCGCGGCCGAGCACCTGCGCGGCGCCGGCGTCGGCGCGCAGCAGTCCGAGCAGGACGCGGATGGTGGTGGACTTGCCGGCCCCGTTCGGCCCGAGGAAGCCGTGGACCTCGCCGGGCTCGACCTCCAGGTCGAGCCCGTCCAGAGCATGCGTGCGTCCGAACGACTTGTGGAGTCCGGAGACGCTGATTGCCTTCGTCATGCTTCGGAACGTACGCTACTTTCAGAAACTTGTGAAGTTAAGGAAGCGTCAGGATGAGGGGCTCCACCGGGTGAGAGATGATCGACGGATGACGACGGAACCAGCGGAAGCGGGGCGCGACCCCGAGGCGGTGTCGAAGTTCGTGGAGGGCTTCGCGGCGCAGCTCGTCGAGGCCGGGATGCAGCGCATGCCCGCCCGGGTCTTCGCCGCCCTGCTGGCCTCCGACTCGGGTTCGCTGACCTCCGCGGAACTCGGCGAATGCCTCCGGGTCAGCCCGGCCGCCGTCTCCGGCGCGGTGCGCTACCTCTCCCAGCAGCACATGGTCGCGCGCGAGCGGGAACCCGGCTCGCGCCGGGAGCGCTACCGGGTGCACAGCAACCAGTGGTACGAGGCGCTCACCAGCCGCGAGGCCGTCCTCAAACGCTGGGAGAACGCGCTGAGCGAGGGCGTCACCAGCCTCGGCGCCGACACCCCGGCGGGCCGGCGCATGGCCGAGACCCTCGCCTTCTTCGAGTTCGTCGACGGGGAGATCGTGGCCATGATGGAACGCTGGCGCGTGCACCGGGAGGAGCGGTTCGGGCAACAGTGACCGGTCCGCTGCGCCGAGTCGTGGCCGGTCCGCGTCAGGGGGAGGGCGCATCACGACTGCCACGAACGCCGTCCGCCAAGGGATCTGAATCCCGCCCCACCAGGCCGTTCGGTGGGAAGCTCCCGATCCCCGCCCCGTTCGACTGCCTGCTGGACACCGCCAATTTCCAGGCGCCCTGAGCGGCCCTACCCCGCCGGCAGCGTCAACCCCCACGCCCCCTCCCGCGCCACCCACGTCCGCGTCCCCACCGGCCCGCACACCACCGCGTCGGCCCGGTAGCGGAAGTGCGCCCCCGACACGGTCACCGTCCGTCCGCTCGCCGTCAGCGGCGACGCCTGCGCGCCCACCGACAGCGGCCGCACCTCCACCGCGGCCAGCCCTCCGCCCTCCGGCGTCACCGTCAGGGCCTCCACCGGCTGGTCCAGGTCGACCAGCGTCACCCCGTCGACCTCCACCCGCAGCCGGGCCGGACCGGCGGCCCCCGGCGCCACGGCGGTCCGCGCCGGACGTGAGGAGGCCAGCGTCCGTACGAGCGACTGGCAGGTCCGCAGCCAGGGGCGGAGCGACCCCGGGCCGGGCGCCGCGTCCTCCCGCCCCGGGACGGGGATCGGGGCCGGCGGAACGCCCACCGCCCCCAGCACCACCCCGTCGCTGTCGTCGACCAGCAGGTCCAGGCGCCGTTCCGCACCGTCCAGCACGGCCCGTGCCGCCGCCACCGCTCCCGTCGGCAGCCCCAGGGACCGGGCGAGGCCGAGCGCCGACCCCACCGGCACCACGGACAGTGCGCAGCCCGCCAGCTCCCGCTGCCGGTGCAGCAGGGCCACGGCCCGCAGCAGCGCGCCGTCGTCACCGACCACCACCGGGCGCCGCGAGCCGCGCCGCCGCAGCGCCCGCGCGAACTCCTCCGGACCGTCCGGCAGACACACCTTCGTATGCGACGCACCCGCGCTGAGCACGTCTTTCGCGATCCTGACCGACTCCCCGTCCAGCCGTCGGGCGGCCGGATCGACGACCACCAGAAGCGAAACGGACCTCGCGGAAGAGTTCGCGGAAGAGCTCGCGGAAGTCGCCACCTCGGCCATGCCTCGCTTCCTCGGGTAGCATCTTTGTGCAAGAGCCCCTTGCGCTGTTGCGCCAGGGGCTTCGTCTATTCCGGGGCACCCGGTCCGACGGTTGGCGGCCAACGACGGTCGCGGTGTACGTGGCGGAAACCCGTCGCATACGCCCTCGACCATGGACATGCCCCGCCCGGAAGGGGTGTACGCGCGTGCCCGCACTTGTGCTGCTCGGTGCTCAGTGGGGTGACGAAGGCAAGGGAAAGGCGACGGACCTGCTCGGTGGTTCCGTCGACTATGTGGTGCGCTACCAGGGCGGCAACAACGCCGGCCACACGGTGGTCGTGGGCGACCAGAAGTACGCCCTGCACCTGCTCCCTTCCGGGATTCTCTCCCCCGGCTGCACGCCGGTCATCGGAAACGGCGTCGTCGTCGACCCGTCGGTCCTGTTCTCCGAGCTGAGCGGGCTGAACGAGCGCGGCGTCGACACGTCCAAGCTCCTGATCAGCGGCAACGCTCACATCATCACGCCGTACAACGTCACCGTCGACAAGGTGACGGAACGCTTCCTCGGCAAGCGGAAGATCGGCACCACCGGCCGCGGCATCGGCCCGACCTACGCCGACAAGATCAACCGCGTGGGCATCCGGGTCCAGGACCTCTACGACGAGTCGATCCTCACCCAGAAGGTCGAGGCGGCGCTCGACGTCAAGAACCAGATGCTCACCAAGCTCTACAACCGCCGCGCCATCGCCACCGGCCAGGTCGTCGAGGAGCTGCTGGGCTACGCCGACAAGCTCGCCCCGTACGTCGCCGACACCGTCCTGGTCCTCAACCAGGCCCTCGACGACGACAAGGTGGTCCTCTTCGAGGGCGGCCAGGGCACGCTCCTGGACATCGACCACGGCACGTACCCCTTCGTCACCTCGTCGAACCCGACCGCGGGCGGCGCCTGCACCGGTGCCGGCGTGGGCCCGACGAAGATCAGCCGGGTCATCGGCATCCTCAAGGCGTACACGACCCGCGTCGGCGCCGGACCCTTCCCGACCGAGCTGTTCGACGAGGACGGCGAGGCCCTGCGCCGCATCGGCGGCGAGCGCGGCGTCACCACCGGCCGCGACCGGCGCTGCGGCTGGTTCGACGCGGTGATCGCCCGCTACGCCACCCGCGTCAACGGCCTCACCGACTTCTTCCTCACCAAGCTCGACGTCCTCACCGGCTGGGAGCAGATCCCGGTCTGCGTGGCCTACGAGATCGACGGCAAGCGCGTCGAGGAGCTGCCGTACTCGCAGTCCGACTTCCACCACGCGAAGCCGGTCTACGAGACGCTGCCCGGCTGGAGCGAGGACATCACCAAGGCGAAGTCCTTCTCCGACCTGCCGAAGAACGCCCAGGCGTACGTCAAGGCGCTGGAGGAGATGTCCGGCGCCCCGATCTCCGCGATCGGTGTCGGCCCGGGCCGGGACGAGACGATCGAGGTCAACTCGTTCCTTTAGGAGCCACCCGCGCACCGCGCACCGCGCACCGCGCACCGCGCACGAACACCGACGGCCGGGACCCCGCACGGGGCCCCGGCCGTCGCCGTCGGGGCGGCGGATACGCTGGTCGGAGCCGCACACCCATCCGGCCGACGGACGGCGACGGACAGCGACATCGACGGACAGCGACATCGACGGACAACGACAGCGGCGGACAGCGACAGCGGCGGACAGCGACAGCGGCGGACAGCGACAGCGACGGACAGCACGGAGCGAGCGGAACATGCGGAAGCCCACCACCCGGACGTGGATCTGGCTGACCGCGGTTGTCGTCGTCGTGACCGGCGGGGCCTTCTACGTCGACGGCCACCGGGTCTCCGCCGCGCCGCACGCCGACGACCCCAAGTGCGACAAGGTGGTCTCCCGCCTCCCGGACGACATACCCGGCGCCTCCCGCGACTGGGCCCTGGGCAACGCGGTCGCCTCCTGGGGCGGCCAGAAGGCCGTGTTCCGCTGCGGCGCCGAGGAGCTCCAGCCGAACGTCAACCTCTGCGTCACCGCGGACGGCGTCGACTGGGTCCTGGACGAGGCCCGGCTCAAGCGCGACGGCGTGAGCGTCCTGCGCACGTACGGCCGCTCACCGGCCGTGGAGTTCACGTACTCCGGGCCCCGCGAGGAGGTGGGCGGCATCCTCGCCGCCCTGGACCCGGCCGTGCGGTGGATCCCGCAGCAGCGCAAGTGCATCGGCCTGGACGACGCCGCCACCGTCCTGTAGTCCTCGTCCGCCGCAGCCCTTCGTTCGGCCCCCTCCGCCGGGCGCCGGCGGGCCCGGTGGTGTCGGATCGGGGCCATGACCGACCGCCACAGCGCCGCTTCCTGCCAGGGCCCGTACGGCGGCGAGAACGGCCTCGACGACTGCGGCGACCCGGCCCGCTTCGAGGTCGCCCGGCATCTGCGGACGCCGCTGCGGGTGTGCCCCGTGCACCTCGGGCCGTCGCTGCTGCTGGCCGACGGGGTGCTGTGGCCGCCGGCGATCACCCTGGTGCGCTGAGGGGCCGCCGCGGGGGCGCGGACGCCGGGACGGTTCACGGGATGGTTCACTGGGGCGGCACGCCGCCGAGGGCGTGCGGAGGCGGAAGGAAACCGTACGGTGCCCGCACGATCCGACGACATGGCCCGGCGGTTCGAGCTGGACCGGCCCCGGCTGCGGGCGGTCGCGTACCGGATCCTCGGCTCGCTCGGCGAGGCCGACGACGCCCTCCAGGAGGCGTGGCTGCGGGCCGACCGAGCGGACACCTCCGAGGTGGCCAACCCCTCGGGCTGGCTCACCACGGTCGTGGCCCGGGTCTGCCTCAACCTGCTCCGCGCCCGGGACACCCGCCGCGAGGAGCCGCTGGACGACGGGGCCCGCGGGCAGCTCGCGGTCACCGGCACCGCGGCCGACCCCGCCGAGGAGGCGCAGCTCGCCGACGAGGTCGGCATCGCGCTACTGATCGTCCTGGACACCCTCGGCCCCGCCGAGCGGCTCGCGTTCGTCCTGCACGACATGTTCGACGTGCCCTTCGACGACATCGCCGCGATGCTCGACAAGACCCCCGCCGCCACCCGCCAGCTGGCCAGCCGCGCCCGCCGCCGGGTCCGGGGCGTCCCCGCGCCGGAAGCCGATCTGCCCCGCAGGCGCCGCGCCGTCGACGCCTACCTGGCGGCCACCCGCGGCGGCGACTTCGACGCGCTGGTGGCCCTGCTGCACCCGGACGTCGTCCTGAGTGCGGACGCGGCGGTCGTCCCCACGCCCGCACCCGTCACCGTCACCGGCATGGAGCAGGTGGCCAGGGGCGCGATGGCCTCGATGGCCCGGGCCAGGGCCGCCGCCGTCGTCCTCGTCGACGGCCGGGTGGGCATGGCGATGGCCGAGAACGGCAGGCTGCGCGTCGTGCTCCGCTTCGACTTCGCCGCCGACGGCCGCATCACCGGCATCGACGTGATCGCGGAACCGGCTCGCCTGAACGAACTGGACATCACGGGCATAAGCTGAATGCGTACACGTCGCGTCGGCAGAAGAAGGTGAGTGCGATGCGCGTGCTGCTCAAGGCGACGCTGGACACGGACCGGGCGAACGAGGCGATCCGCAGCGGGAAGCTGCCCGAGGTGATCAGCCGGACCCTCGACCACCTCAAGCCGGAGGCCGCCTACTTCGGCCCCCTCGGCGGCCGCCGGACGGCCCTGCTGGTCTTCGACATGCAGGACAGCTCGGAACTGCCGCCCACCGGCGAGCCGTTCTTCACCGAGCTGGGCGCCGAGGTCGAGGTCTCCCCGATCATGAACGCGGACGATCTGCGCAAGGGCCTGTCCCAGCTCGGCTGACCGGCGCGGAAGCGCGGATCAGCTGAAGACGATCATCGATCCCTGGGCCAGACTCCGCGTCGCCGCCGCGTGCAGCCCCAGCCACACATGCCGCTCCCGGGCGAACGGACTGGAGTCGTACGGCGCGGGCACCGCGGGCTCTTCCAGCTCCGTGGGGGCGCGCGGCGGCGCCGGGGGTGCCGGGGGGTTGGCCGGGTCGATGCCGAGCGCCGGTGCGACCGCCTCCAGCTCCCGCAGCAGGGTGTGCGAGGAGCCCAACGGGCCGCCGCCCGCGAGGAGTTCGTCGTTGGCGAGCGGATGCGGGAAGTCGACCGGGACGTAGGCGCCCGCGTGGTCGTAGTGCCAGACCAGATGGGACTGCTGAGCCGTCGACTCGAACATCTCCAGCAACTGCTCGTAGTCGCCGCCGAGTTCGTCCACCGGGGTCACCGGGAGTCCGCACACCTGGAGGAGGTGTGCGCGGCGCAGGAAGTGCAGCGCGTCGTAGTCGAATCCCGCCACCGGCGCGACCTCGCCGGACAGCCCCGGCATGTACTGGTACACCGGCACCGGCGGCAGCCCCGCCTCGGCCAGCACCTTGTCGTATTGCGCGAGTTCCTCGGCGAACGGATTGTCCGGCGTGTGGCACAAGACGTCGACGAGCGGTACCAGCCACAGGTCACAGGCCAAAAGAGGGCTCCTCACACAGCACGGTGGTCAGGGCAGCGTAGTCGGTGGTGGGCGGTGTGCGCCCGCGTGCAGGACCCATACCCATCTGGGGCCGGGCCACGACACGTCCGGCGTTGGTCATCCGCCGGCGAGCCCCTCGACGAGGGCGAGTGAGTGGGCGTTGTACGCGTCGACGAGGGAACGCGCGCCCGGGATGTCGCGCCGGGCCAGGGCGTCGACCAGTTCGGTGTGCCCGGACCACAGCACACCGCGCAGTTCGTCGAGCCGGCGCAGGTGCTGCACCGTGCACACCCAGCTCTGCACGCGCAGCCGGTGCAGGAAGTCGCAGAGGTAGGGGTTGCCGAAGAGGGTGGCCAGCTCCCGCCAGTAGCGCAGGTCGTAGCCGATCAGGACGGTCAGGTCGCCGGCCGCGGCGGCACGCTGGGCCTCCTCGCCGCGCCGCCGGACCCCGGCGAGGGCGGCGGCGATGCGCGGATCGGCCGGGTCGGGACCGCCCGGCAGCTCGGCGGCGAGGGCGAGGAACATCCCGTCGGTCACCAGACTCCGGGCCTCGATCATGCCGCGGAAGTCGTCGACCGAGTACTCGTGGACGCGGAAGCCGCGGTGGTGGTCGGCGTCGAGGAGCCCCTGCGCGGACAGGTCGACCAGGGCCTCGCGCACCGGCGTCGCGGAGACGCCGTACTGCTCGGCGATCTCCTTGACCGTGAACTCCTGCCCCGGCTGGAGCCGCCCGGCCAGCACCTCGTCGCGGAGCGCGTCGGCGATCTGCTGCCGCAGGGTGCTGCGCGTGACGGCACCGGTGCCGCTGGGGCCGGGCATGGGCGGGCGTCTCCTCGTCGCGTTCGGGGCGTCGCCGGAGGGCGCCGCCCGGGGGCGTGCTCGTACACGTGTCTGCCTCTTGGCACATGTGTACCGCGTACGAGCACGCAACCCTACGCGCTCGGGGCCTGCGCCCCGCTCCGCCTACTCCGTGTACCCGTCCGCCACCGACAGTGCCGTGTCCAGGGCCGCCAGGCCCTCCTTCAGCTCCGCCTCGGAGACGTTGCACGGCGGGACCACGTGGGTCCGGTTCATGTTCACGAACGGCCACAGGCCGTGGGCCTTGGCGGAGGCGGCGAACGCGGCCATCGGGGCGGCCGCCTGCCCGCTCGCGTTGTAGGGCACCAGCGGCTCCCGGGTCTCCCGGTTCCTCACCAGCTCCAGCGCCCAGAACATGCCGGTGCCGCGCACCTCGCCCACGCTCGGGTGGCGCTCGGCCAGCTCCCGCAGCGCCGGTTCGACGACCTCGGCGCCGAGCCGCGCCGCGTGCTCGACGACGCCCTCCTCCGCCATCACGTTGATCGTGGCGACGGCGGCGGCACAGGCCAGCGGGTGCCCGGAGTACGTCAGTCCGCCGGGGTAGGGCCGCTCGGCGAAGGTCGCGGCGATCTCGGCGGAGATCGCGACGCCGCCGAGGGGCACGTAGCCCGAGTTCACGCCCTTGGCGAAGGTCATCAGGTCGGGCACGACGTCGTACAGGTCGGCCGCGAACCAGGTGCCGGTGCGGCCGAACCCGGCCATGACCTCGTCGAGCACGAACACGATGCCGTACTTGTCGCAGATCTCGCGCACCCCGGCCAGGTAGCCGGCCGGCGGCATCATGATCCCCGCCGTGCCCGGGATCGTCTCCAGGACGATCGCGGCGACGGTCCCCGGGCCCTCGAAGGCGATCGTCGTCTCCAGGTGCTCCAGCGCCCGCGCGCACTCCTGCTCCTCGGTCTCCGCGTAGAAGCGCGAGCGGTACAGGAACGGCGCCCAGAAGTGCACGACCCCGGCCGTGCCGCTGTCGGAGGCCCAGCGGCGCGGGTCACCGGTGACGTTGACCGCCTGCTGGGTGCCGCCGTGGTACGAGCGGTAGGCGGAGAGCACCTTGGGGCGGCCGGTGTGCAGCCGGGCCATGCGCAGGGCGTGCTCGACGGCGTCGGCGCCGCCGTTGGTGAAGAAGATCTTGTCCAGGTCGCCGGGCGTCCGCTCGGCGATCAGCCGGGCCGCCTCCGAGCGCGCCTCGACGGCGAACGCGGGCGCGAACGTCGTCATCCGCGCCGCCTGCTCCTGGATCGCGGCGACGACCTTGGGGTGCTGGTAGCCGATGTTGGTGTAGACGAGGCCGCTGGAGAAGTCGAGGTAGCGCTTGCCTTCGTAGTCCCAGAAGTACGACCCCTCGGCGCCGGCGACGGCGAGCGGGTCGATCAGCTCTTGCGCTGACCAGGAGTGGAAGACGTGCGCGCGGTCCGCGGCCTTCACGGCGGTGCCGGCCTGGGGGGAGGGCTGAGGGGTCATGCGGCCGAGGGTAGATGTCCGCGATGCGGAAACGGAATCGGCGTCCTGTCTGCGGTCGGGGGCTTTCCACGACAGGTTGTCGACGCGTCGCCGGCGCGTTGCCCGCGCGCGGGCCCTCTCCGTTACGGAACCGTGGACAACGCCCGCCCTTCGCGGGACCGCCCCGCACTATCCTCGCTCTGTTGCTCACGTTCCGGGGGAAGGCGGCGCAGCATGCGGAAACTGGGGGACGGGGATCCGATGGGAGTCCCCCCGGGCGTTCAGCACGGGGGGAGCATCGGGGTCTACCGGCTGCTGGGCCGGCTGGGCACGGGCGGCATGGGGCACGTCTACCTGGCCCGCTCGGACCGCGGGCGCACCGTCGCCGTGAAGCTGGTGCGCGAGGAGCTGGCGGCGCTGGAGGAGTTCCGCGAGCGGTTCCGGCAGGAGGTCGAGTCCGCGCGCCGGGTCGGCGGGTACTGGACGGCGCCCGTCCTGGACGCGGACACCGAGGCCGCCGTGCCGTGGGTGGCCACCGGGTACGTCGCGGGGCCCAGCCTCCAGCAGGTCGTCGGGCACGACCACGGCGCGCTGCCGGAACGCTCGGTGCGCACGCTGGGCGCCGGTCTGGCGCACGCGCTCCAGGACATCCACGCCGCCGGGATCGTCCACCGCGACCTCAAGCCGTCCAACGTCCTGGTCACCATCGACGGCCCCCGCGTCATCGACTTCGGCATCGCGCGCGCCCTCCAGACGGTGACCGACGGCGGCCTCACCCGCACCGGCGCGCTCGTCGGCTCGCCCGGCTTCATGGCACCCGAGCAGGTGCGCGGCGACCGCGTCACGCCGGCCTGCGACGTCTTCTGCCTCGGCTCGGTCCTCGCCTACGCCGCCACCGGCAAGCTGCCCTTCGGCGCCGCGAACAGCGGCGTGCACGCCCTGATGTTCCGCATCGCGCAGGAGGAGCCCGACCTGACGGGCGTGCCCGAGGGCATCGCCGACCTCGTACGCGACTGCCTGAAGAAGGACCCCGCCGCGCGGCCGGGCCTCGCCGAGGTCCTGGAGCGCACGGGCGCCCAGGACACGGTCTCCGACGGCCGCTCCCGCGACCCCTGGCTGCCCAGCGCCCTGGTCGCCCAACTCGGCCGGCACGCGGTCCAACTCCTGGACACGGAAACCCCGCCGGCCCCCACCCACCCCGAAGCCCCACCACCCCCACCGAACACCCCGGGACCCGCGATGGGGGACGCCGGGAGTGCGGTGCCCGGGGGCGTGGGGGCCGGCGGCGCGTGGTCGGGTGGCGCGGGGCCCGGTGCCGGGGTGTCCGGGGGCGTGCGGCCTGGTGGCGCGTGGTCGGGTGGTGCGGGGTCCGGGGACGCGGGCACTGGTGGCGCGGATTCCGGTGGTGCGGATTCCGGTGGTGTGGTGTCCGACGGAGCGGGGCCAGGCGGGGCGTGGCCTGGCGGTGGGGCGGCCGGGGGAGCGGGCCCTGATGGTGCGGGCCCTGGTGGTGTGGTGCCTGGTGGTGCCGGGGCCGGTGGTGCGGGGTCCGGTGGTGCGGGCTCTGGTGGTGTGGGCTCTGGTGCTGTGGTGCCCGGCGCCGCGTGGCCCGGCGCTGCGTGGCCTGGAGGCGCGGACCCTGGTGCTGCCGGGTCCGGTGACTGGGGTCCCGCGAGTGCGGGTGATGCACCGGGTGGTGGCCCGGCACTCGACGGCTCGGTGTCCGCTGGCCCGGCGCTCGGCGGCCCGGTGTCCAGCGCCCCGGCGTCCGGCAGCCCGGCGGCCAGTGGGCCGGTGGACGAGGGGCCGCCGCCCCCGCGTGAGCCGGGGAGGGGGGACGGTGACTCGCTGAACCACCTCCCCACCCTGGTCGCGGGCCAGAACCCGGCCACGCCGCCGCCCGCCGCCCCCGGGTACGCCCCGGGCCCGGCGTGGCACGCCGCGCAGCCCGGGCACCAGCCCCCGTACGGCGGCGGCCTCGGCCCCACTCCGCCCCAGGGGCCCCCGCCCCCGTACGGCATGCCGTACGGGCCCCCGCAGGAACCGAACCGGACCGGCCGCTCCACCGTGCTGCTGATCGTCGTCGCCCTGGTCGTCGCGCTGGGTGCGGGAGGCGCGGTCTACGCCCTGATGAGCGGCGACGGCGACGACCGGGCGGGCGGCGACCCCACACCCGCGCGGTCGACCGGCGCGCCCCAGGACCCGGCGTCGGGCTCGGGTTCGGCGAGGCCCTCGGAACCTACGGCGGGTCCGTCGGCCGGTTCGACCGCTCCGGCCGCCGACGACGGCCCCGTCCCGGCCGGGTACGTCGGTGACTGGGCGACCGCCATCGACAACGCCTCCGGCACGCACCCCCGCAGGCTGACCATCACGCAGGGCGAGGTCGGCGACACGGTGCTGACCCTGGTGGCGGACGGGCCGACGGACACCGGCACGTACCACTGCGTGTTCGACGCCGCCCTCACCGGCGAGCCGGGCGCCGGCGGGCCGCTGCGGCTCGGCCCGTCCCAGGTCAGGACCGGCCCCGCCGGCAGCTGCTCCCCGGGCGGGTCCAGCACGGTCACCCTGCTGCCGGACGGCAGCCTGGAACGCACCAACGACGACACCGGCGAGTCCCTGGTCTACACCCGTCAGTGAGGGGACGTGACCCCGTCGCCCGGGGTCACCGGGGCTCCGGCGGGCGCTGGCGGGGCATGTTCGGCCGGGTGCCGTTCTGCGGGGGGACCGCGAACCGGCCGGTGGCGCCCGCGCCCCCGCCGTCCGGGCGGGGCCCGTCGGCCGCCGCCGCGGCGTGCCGCTCCAGCGGCCCCGGCCCCGGACGGAAGCACACCATCCAGTCCGCCGTCTCCGCCCGCACCAGCTCCGTCACGTCCTCCGAGAACCGCCGCAGCACCAGCAGGCACCGCTCCGCCGCCTCGCTCGCCGTCCCGTCCGCCGGCCCCAGCACCTCCCGCACGCTCTCCGAGGCCCAGTCGAACTGGAGCGCCTGGAGCCGCCGCTGCACCGCCTGCGCCGTGGCCACGTCCCGCATCCACCCGGACGTGACCCCGAAATACCGGTCACCCGCCACGCACGCCACCGCCCACAGCAGCGCCAGATACCCCCAGGGCGCGGCCCCGCCCACCACCCCGGCCAGGTCGAGCAGCGGCAGCGCCGCCCCGGCGGCCGCCCCCGCCGCGGCCCCGCCCCGCAGCAGTACGGCACCGCGCCGCTTCCACACCCGGTCCGCGAGGTACCAGGCCGCCGTGTCCAGCGCACCCCGCTCCACCCACCGGTACAGCTCGTCGAGACGCTCGGCGGGCAGCGCCCAGTCCCCGAGGGGAAACGCCCGCCCGGTCAGGTCGCCCGGCCGCGGCCCGGCCGTACCCCCGCCGTCCCGCCCGTCCCGCGGCGGCCTCTCGGGCTGCATCTCCGGCTGACCCACCCGGCACTCCCTACTGCTCGCCACTGCTCGCCGCACCGCTCGCCGTCCGCGAGGACCCGTGCGCCGGAACCCCGCGCCGGAAACCTTCCTACCGCCCAATGGGTGGCGAAGCGCCGGTTCCGCCGCTTTTCCGCCCGGAAGAGGGCGTTGATCAGGTATAGGGCTCCCGGGGCGTCACTCGAAAGAGTGCTGGAGCGAGGGCCGCCCGGACCACGTAGGCTCGTGCCGAACGGCAAAACGCTCGTGACCGGACGTGATGGGAGCTGAACGTGATCCCCGGTGGTGGCCAGCCCAACATGCAGCAGCTGCTCCAGCAGGCCCAGAAGATGCAGCAGGACCTGGCGAAGGCCCAGGAGGAACTGGCGCAGACCGAGGTCGACGGCCAGGCGGGCGGCGGCCTGGTGAAGGCCACCGTCACCGGCTCGGGCGAGCTGCGCGGCCTGAAGATCGACCCGAAGGCGGTGGACCCCGAGGACACCGAGACCCTCGCCGACCTGATCGTCGCGGCCGTCCAGGCGGCCAACGAGAACGCGCAGAACCTCCAGCAGCAGAAGCTCGGCCCGCTGGCCCAGGGGCTGGGCGGGGGCGGCACCGGCATCCCCGGCCTGCCGTTCTGATCCAGGAGGGCTCCAGGAGGACCGATCCGGCCCTTTCCCGGTTCGCCTTCCTCAGACCGGCCGAAGCCCTCTACCGTACGTAGTGCACGAACCTCAGGAAGGACGGCAGTCCGTTGTACGAAGGCGTGGTCCAGGACCTCATCGACGAACTCGGGCGGCTGCCCGGCGTCGGTCCCAAGAGCGCGCAGCGGATCGCCTTCCACATCCTCCAGGCGGAGCCGACCGACGTACGGCGGCTCGCCCAGGCCCTCATGGAAGTGAAGGCCAAGGTCCGCTTCTGCGCGACCTGCGGGAACGTCGCGCAGGAGGAGCAGTGCAACATCTGCCGTGACCCCCGGCGCGACCCTTCCGTCATCTGCGTGGTGGAGGAGCCGAAGGACGTCGTCGCCATCGAGCGCACCCGCGAGTTCCGCGGGCGCTACCACGTGCTCGGCGGCGCGATCAGCCCGATCGACGGGGTCGGCCCCGACGACCTCCGCATCCGTGAGCTGCTGGCCCGCCTGGCGGACGGCACGGTCACGGAGCTGATCCTGGCCACGGACCCGAATCTGGAGGGCGAGGCCACGGCCACGTACCTCGCCCGCATGATCAAGCCCATGGGCCTCAAGGTCACCCGCCTGGCCAGCGGCCTCCCGGTGGGCGGCGACCTGGAATACGCGGACGAGGTGACCCTCGGCCGCGCCTTCGAGGGGAGACGACTCCTAGATGTCTGACGCCACGCTGCACGCGACCGACCAGAACCCGGACGACTTCGCGGTCCAGATCGCCGACCAGATCGAGAGCTTCCTGGTGGCCGTCACCGAGGTGGCGAAGGGCGACGAGCCCGACTCGGCCGTCCCCTTCCTCCTCCTGGAGGTCTCCCAGCTGATGCTGGCCGGAGGCCGCCTGGGCGCCCACGAGGACATCGTCCCGGACGAGCGCTACGAGCCCGACCCGGGCCCGGAGCTGGACGTGGACGAGATCCGGGAGAACCTGGCCCGCATCCTCGACCCGGTCGACGTCTACTCCGAGGTCTTCGACCCCTACGAGCCGCGCAAGGCCCCGGTCCCGGCCCGCATCTCCGACGACCTCACCGACGTCATCACCGACCTCCGCCACGGCATGGTCCACTACAAGGCCGGCCGCACCACGGAGGCCCTGTGGTGGTGGCAGTTCTCCTACTTCTCCAACTGGGGCTCCACCGCCTCCGCGACCCTGCGCGCACTCCAGTCCGTGGTCGCCCACGTCCGCCTGAACCAGCCCCTGGAGGAGCTGGACGGCCTCGACACCGACCAGGACCTCGGCGACGACGCCCTGGAGTCGGAGGCCGGCCGCGTGATGGTCCAGGAGATCGCGGGCCCGCTGGGGCTGCGCCCGGTCACCTGACGGCACCCCGCCGTCTCAGGTCTGCTCGCGGACGTCCGGTACGTCGAGCAGGCGCAGGAACGCGGTCGCCGCGGGCGTGCGGCTGCCGGCCGGCCAGACGACGTACTCCACGCGGGCCGGTGCGTCGGTGACCTGGAGCGTGGTCACACCGCTGAGCTGCGCCACGTACGCGGACGGCAGCATCGCGACGCCGAGGCCCTGGCCGACCAGCCGTGCCAGGAAGTGGGTGTTGGTCACTTCGAAGGCGACATCCCGGGTGAGGCCGGCGGCGGCGAAGGCCAGGTCGGACTGGGCTCGGCCGGCGGTCCTCGCCGGCAGGTCCACGAACTCCTCCTCGGCGAGCCGCCGCAGATCGACCGTTTCCGCGCCGGCCAGCGGGTGATCGGGGGCGACTACCGCGACGAGCCGGTCACGCCCGAGCACATGGGCCTCCACCCCCTGGGGCCGCGCCGTGGTCGGGAGCCCGAGGAAGGCGACCTCGATGTCACCCTCCCCGACCCGCCCGACGAGTTCCTCGCTGGCGCCCACCCGCAGGCTGACGCGCACCTTCGGATACCGCCGGCGGAAGTCGCGCAGGGCGCGCGGGATGTCGACGGCGGCGACGGACGAGATCACACCGACACGGAGCTGCCCGCGGACCTCACCGACGGCGGCGGCGACCTCGGCGACCGCGCGTTCGGCGGCGGCCAGGCACTGGCGCGCCGCCGGAAGGAACGCCTCTCCGGCCGGTGTCAGCCGCACCCGGCGAGTGGTGCGCTCGAACAGCCTGGTGCCCAGCTCCTGCTCCAGCCGCGCGACCTGGTGGCTGAGGGCGGACTGCACGACGTGGCACCGCTCGGCGGCCCGGGTGAAGCTCATGGTCTCGGCGACCGCGAGCACGTAGCGCATCTGCTGGAGCTCCATGAAATTCATCGTGCCTCGCGATGAATCAGATGACAAACATGTGTTGGACTCATTGATCGGGCCGACGGCAGACTTCCGCACATGCCTTGGTCCATGAGCAGTGGCCGACACCTTCGCACCTCGGCCGTGACGGCGCTCGCGCCCGCGATCTGGGGAAGCACCTACCTCGTGACGACGCAGTGGCTGCCGCCGGACCGTCCACTGCTCGCCACCACCGTGCGGGCACTTCCCTCGGGCCTCGTACTGCTGCTCATGTCCCGCGTACTGCCGAAAGGGGCGTGGGCGTGGCGTTCCCTGGTGCTGGGGACGCTCAACATCGGCGCGTTCAACCTGCTGCTGTTCGTCGCCGCCTACCGGCTGCCCGGCGGTGTCGCAGCCATGATCATGGCAGCGCAGCCGATGATCGTGCTGGTCCTGGCGGCACTGGTCCTCGGTGACAGGGCAGGTGTCGTCCAGGTGCTCGCCTGCGCTCTCGGCGCGGCGGGTGTCGTCCTGCTCGTGTTCCGGGGTTCGACGGCACTGGACCCCGTCGGCGTCCTGGCCGCGCTCGGCGGGGCGGCCTGCATGGCCACCGGCATCACGTTCACCAAACGCTGGGGGCGTCCGGAGGGCGTGGGCCTGCTCCCCTTCACCGGCTGGCAACTCACGGCGGGCGGCCTGGTGTCCCTGCCGTTCACCCTGTCCGTCGAAGGCCTGCCGCACTCCCTCACGGGCGGCAACGTCCTCGGGTTCGGCTACCTCATCGTGTTCGGCGCCGTGATCAGCTACGCGCTCTGGTTCCGCGGCATCGGGGAACTGCCCGCCGTGGCGGTCTCCTTCCTCGCCCTGGGCAGTCCGGTCGTCGCGACGATCCTCGGCATCGCCTTCGCGGGCGAGACCTTCTCGGTCCTTCAGACGGTCGGAATCCTGGTCGTCCTCGTGGCCGTGGTGCTCGCCCAGCCCAGGCCGCCCCGGCGACCCGGCGCCGCGGCCCAGAAGCCCGCCGCAGCCGCGAAGCCCGCCGCGACCGACGCCCCCGCACCCACCCACACCTGAGTCCACCGCTGGAGAGTTCCCATGTCCGCACGTTTACAGGAGAGTTCGCCCTCGTCCCGGAGGGGATGGCTGGGCGTCGCCGCCATCACGGCGAGTCTCTTCGTCTTCCTGACCACGGAACTGATGCCCGTGGGTCTGCTCACTCCGCTGAGCGAGGACCTGGACATCTCCGTCGGCGTCGCCGGCCTCATGGTCACCGCACAGGGGGTCGCGGCCGGTCTCGGCGTACCGTTCATCGTCGCCTGGACCAGACGGGTCGACCGGCGCCCGCTGCTGACCGCACTGCTCGCGGTGCTCGCCCTGGGCAACCTCGTCACCGCCGTCTCACCGAACTACCCGCTGATCCTCGGCACCCGGCTCTGCATGGGCTTCGCCAGCGGGGTCTTCTGGGCCATCGGCGTGAGCATGGCCATGCGCATCGTGCCCGAACGGCACGCGAACCGGGCCGCCGCGGTGGTGATGTCCGGCATCTCCATGGCCACGGTCGTCGGCATCCCCCTCGGCACCGTCATCGAGGCGCGGACGGACTGGCGGACCACCTTCGGCATCTGGGCCGGGCTCAGCGTGCTCGTCCTGGCCGCGGTCGCGGCCCTCATCCCGTCGGTGCCGTCGCGGAACGCGGTGTCCGTCCGCGAGGTCTTCCGACTGCCGGTCGAGAACGGGCAGTTGCGCACGGTGCTGTTCATGGTCGTCTTCTTCGTGCTCGGCCACTTCGGCGCCTACACGTTCGTGCGCCCCTACCTGGAGGACACCGCGGACGCGTCGTCCGGCTTCGTCACCACCGTCCTGATCATCTTCGGTGCCGGCGGCGCCGCCGGTAACTTCATCGCCGGACACACGGTGAACAAGAGCCTGCGCGGCACCTTCGTAGTCGGTCTCGCAGGGCTCCTGGTGGCCCTGTCGCTGCTGCGCTTCGCCGGGAACGGCGAACCCGGCGCCGTGGTCGCACTGGTCCTGTGGGGACTCTCCTTCGGCGCCGTGCAGCTGGCCCAGATCAACATGACGCTCGCCTCCGCGCCGCAGACCTTCGAAGCCGCCATGTCGCTCAACACCATGGCGTACAACACCTGCATCGCGCTCGGCGCGCTCTTCGGCGGCCTGTTCGTCGACCATGCCGGTGTCACGAGCGTCCTCTGGTTCGGCGTGACCCTGGCCGCGGCCTCGCTGCTGCTGCGGCTGGCTACGGGCCGGGAGGCGAAGCGTCGGACCGACACGCCCGAGGACGACCTCGCCCCCACGGCCCCCACCGCCCGATGAGCGGAAGGGAGGCCGGACGGCCTCACCTCACCCGGCCGCCCGGGCACGCGCGTGACGCAGCGCCGTGACGACCCGCCCGTAGCGCTCCCGCTCCTCCTCACCCCGGCCGGAGTGCCGCAGCGCGCAGCGCAGGGCCGTGTCCGTGGCCTCGGCCCCCCGCTCCAGCAGCACGGCCACCGACTCGACGGACCCGCGGCAGGCCGCCCATTCGAGCGCCGTCCGCCCCCTCATGGACCGGTCCTCCAGATCGGCCCCCCGGTCGATCAACAGGGCGACGGTCTCGGGATGGTTGTCGCCCGCGGCCAGCATCAGCGGCGTGTACGGGATCCGGTCCTGCGCCCCCATGGACACCCCGGCGTCCAGCAGCGCCGCGACGGCATCCGTGCTCCCGACCATCGCCGCGCAGGTCAGCGGGGTCAGGTCGTGGTACGGCCCGGCGTGCGCCGCCGTGTCCGCCCCGGCCGCCAGCAGTACCCGCACGACGTCGGCGTGGTTCTCCTGGGCGGCCAGGTCCAGCGCCGTGCGCGCGTCGTCGTCGAGGGCGTCCACGGGCACCCCGGCGTCCAGCAGCCGGACCACTCCGGCCGCGTCCCCGTCCCGAGCCGCCCGCGGCAACGCGTTGGAACGCGGCGCGGGCGCCTTCTTCGTGGGTCTCGTCATGTCGGCATCGTCCTCGACTCGGAGCCCCTCACGGAGCCGGCGGACCGGGTACGGCGGGGGCGGTTCCGGGCCGGACGGTCATGCCAGAGAGGTGGGGGCCGGGTCCATGACCGGGAGGCTCCCGTTCCCACGGGTGCCGAAGGGCGCACGCCAGTCCCCTGTGCCGGGGTAGTAGTAGGAGCCGTAGTCCGTGTACGCGAACAGGTCGGGGTGCCCGTCTCCGTCGGCGTCGCCGATGCCGACGGTGTCCCGGTGGATGTCCCAGCCGGTACCGATCCGGGTGCGGGACGCGAAGGTGCCGTCGCCCTTGCCGAGGTAGAGCCAGAGGACGCCGTCCTTGTCGCGGGCGACCAGGTCGCCGGCGGCGGCGCCGCCGATGTCGCCGGTTGCGGTGAGCTGGTCGTACGTGTTCCAGCCCCCGCCGACCCGGGTGCGGCTGGTGAAGGGTGCCCGCCAGTCGCCGGTGCCCGCGTAGAGCCAGAGGACGCCGCTCTTGTCGGTGGCCAGGAGGTCGGGCCTGCCGTCGTTGGTGAGGTCGCTGCCCGCGGCGATCTGGTCGTAGCCGCCCCAGCCGCCGCCGACGCGGCTGCGGGTAGCGAAGGTGCCGTCGCCCTCGCCGAGGTAGAGCCAGAGGACGCCGTCCTTGTCGCGGGCGACCAGGTCGCCGGTCGGGGCGCCGCCGATGTCGCCGGTCGCCTCGATCCGGTCGTACGTGTTCCAGCCGCCGCCGACGAGCTCGTTCTCCCCTTCGAGGCTCGCGCCGCGCGAGTCCGAGCGCCACAGACGGCCGGAAGCGTCCCGGGCCAGGAGGTCGGGGGTTCCGTTGTCGTTGAAGTCGTGCGGAGCTGCGGGTGACCTGACGACCTTGAAGGTGCCGGAGGCGGTCAGGGTCGGGCCGATGCCGTTGAGCGGGCTCGCGGACATCTCCCACACGTAGTCACCGTTGTACGCGGTGAGTTGTGAGTCGTTCAGACCTCCGCCCCATCCCGAAGTGAACTCCGGTGACGTGGGCAGGCTGAACTGGAGCTCCTCCGTCTTCCCGGTGCGAACGTGGCGCAGGGTGGCCGTGATGTCCGCGTTGCTCCGGGAGAGGGTCCACGTCAGTCGCCGTCCGCCGCCGCGGCTGAGATCGATCACCTCGGGGATGTCGTGGCCGACCAGGGCCAGGCTCGTCGGTTCACCCGTGCTCGCGACCAGCGACGCGCTCGGCGCAGCCCCACCGCCCGTGCCCGGATCGACGCGGTAGAGGCCCTCGCCGTGGGCCACGGTGCCGCCGCGGGCGTAGAGGACACCGTCCGGCGAGAGTGCGGACGAGGTGACGTGGTCCAGGAGCTTGGTCCTGGCGCCCGTCGTCAGGTTGTAGGCCGTCAGGGCGAACAGCGGTTTGGGGGCCTTGGCGGTGAGGCCACCGGGCAGTCCGTAGATCAGCTGGTCGCCCTGGAGGCCGAACCTCAGGGTGCCGGTCCACTGGTCGCCCAAGGGGATCCGGCGCGTTTCGCCGGTCGCGCGCGTGCGGACCACCGCGCTCATCTCCGTGGAGCTGTGCTCGATCCACGCGACATGGGTCGCGGAGACGGCGATGCCCTCCAAGCCGATGTCCTTGCGCACGCCGGTTTCCGCGAGGGTGCCGGTGGCGAGGTCGACCAGGGCCCAGCGGTACTCGTAGAGGCCGGATTCCGTGGGGGCCCGGTAGGTGAGCACGGCGTGTGCGGACGTGCCCGGGCTGACGGAAACGGCGTGGTAGCCACGGGGAAGACTGGTCACCGTCGCGGTCACGTCGCCCTCGGTGTGCATGCGCACGTCGATGCCCCCCTCGGCCCTGGCCGCCGTGCTGAACAGCGCCCGCCCGGCGGCGCCCGCGTAGGCGCCGGTGCCTCCGCCGTCCTCGAACCGGACCTTGAAGACCTGTCCGCCGGTGGGTGCGTCCTGGAGCCAGGCCTCGGCGCCGGTGCTCATCGCCAGCAGATCGCCCGCACCGGTGGCGGCCGCGGACATGCCGTCCGGCAGCGCGGTCACGGCACCGTCCGATGCCCGGACCCACGAGTGCGCCGAGGCCGGGGCGGGCCCCCTGGTCAGATAGCCCGATGCGGTCACCCCGTCGATCGCGTGGCCGGCCGGGAACGCGGCGACGGACTCGGCCTCCGCCAGCCCGGCCGTCGACGCGGCCTGGGCCGGAGGGGCGGCCTGGGCCGGAGGGGCGGCCTGGGCCGGACCGGGCGTCCCGGTCAGACCGGCCGTGACGGCGAGAACGACGGTGACGGCGGCCGCGAGCCGGCGGCCGGCCGGGCGTGCGTGAGACAAGGCGGTGTTCCTCCCCAAGGCGTGACGCACCGCGCGCCACAGCCCTCAGACTCACCACCGGCCCCAAGGGTTGCACGTTCAACCAACCCGGCTTTCCACGTGGCGGGAAGCCACTTGTGAACGTGTGACACACCGCACTTTCCCGAGTGACCCGCGCCCCGATGGGCATGAGCCACCCCGAACAGTGGGCGGCCCGGAAGTCTCACCATGCGATACCGCAGGGGGGAAATCCGGACGCTCGGTAAAATGAGCCGACCGCAGTACATATACGTACGTGCGGAAAGAGACGGATTGAGCGAGGAGCGCACGTGGGCCTTGTCGTGCAGAAGTACGGAGGCTCCTCCGTAGCCGATGCCGAGGGCATCAAGCGCGTCGCCAAGCGGATCGTGGAAGCGAAGAAGAACGGCAACCAGGTGGTCGCCGTCGTTTCCGCGATGGGCGACACGACGGACGAGCTGATCGATCTCGCCGAGCAGGTTTCCCCGATCCCTGCCGGGCGCGAACTCGACATGCTGCTGACCGCCGGAGAGCGTATCTCCATGGCGCTGCTGGCCATGGCGATCAAAAACCTGGGCCACGAGGCCCAGTCGTTCACCGGCAGCCAGGCCGGAGTCATCACCGACTCGGTCCACAACAAGGCCCGGATCATCGACGTCACGCCGGGGCGCATCCGCACCTCGGTCGACGAGGGCAACGTCGCCATCGTGGCCGGCTTCCAGGGCGTCAGCCAGGACAGCAAGGACATCACCACGCTGGGCCGCGGCGGGTCCGACACCACGGCCGTCGCCCTCGCCGCCGCGCTCGACGCGGACGTCTGCGAGATCTACACGGACGTCGACGGCGTGTTCACCGCCGACCCGCGCGTGGTGCCGAAGGCGAAGAAGATCGACTGGATCTCCTTCGAGGACATGCTGGAGCTCGCTGCCTCCGGCTCCAAGGTGCTGCTCCACCGTTGCGTGGAGTACGCCCGCCGGTACAACATCCCGATCCACGTGCGGTCCAGCTTCAGCGGACTCCAGGGCACGTGGGTCAGCAGCGAGCCGATCAAGCAAGGGGAAAAGCACGTGGAGCAGGCCCTCATCTCCGGAGTCGCGCACGACACCTCCGAGGCCAAGGTCACGGTCGTCGGGGTGCCCGACAAGCCGGGCGAGGCGGCCGCGATCTTCCGCGCCATCGCCGACGCCCAGGTCAACATCGACATGGTCGTGCAGAACGTGTCCGCCGCCTCCACCGGCCTGACGGACATCTCCTTCACGCTGCCGAAGACCGAGGGCCGCAAGGCCATCGACGCCCTGGAGAAGAACCGGCCGGGCATCGGCTTCGACTCCCTGCGCTACGACGACCAGATCGGCAAGATCTCCCTGGTCGGCGCGGGCATGAAGAGCAACCCCGGCGTCACCGCCGACTTCTTCACCGCGCTCTCCGACGCCGGGGTGAACATCGAGCTGATCTCGACCTCCGAGATCCGCATCTCGGTCGTCACCCGCAAGGACGACGTGAACGAGGCCGTGCGCGCCGTGCACACCGCCTTCGGACTCGACTCCGACCGTGACGAGGCCGTGGTCTACGGGGGCACCGGGCGCTGATGTCCGCCAGGCAAGACACCGGCCGGGACGGCGGCCGTACCGGTCGGCCCACGCTCGCCGTCGTGGGCGCGACCGGCGCCGTCGGCTCGGTCATGCTCCAGATCCTGTCCCAGCACGCGGACGTCTGGGGCGACATCCGCCTGATCGCCTCGCCGCGCTCGGCCGGCCGCAAGCTGGCCGTGCGGGGTGAGGAGGTCGAGGTCGTCGCGCTGGGCGAAGAGGCCTTCGACGGGGTCGACGTCGCCATGTTCGACGTACCCGACGAGATCGCCGCCCAGTGGGCGCCCGTCGCCGCCGCCAAGGGCGTGGTGGTGGTCGACAACTCCGGCGCGTTCCGGATGGACCCCGACGTGCCCCTCGTCGTGCCCGAGGTCAATTCGCACGCGGTGCGGATGCGGCCCCGCGGCATCGTCGCCAACCCGAACTGCACGACACTGTCCATGATCGTGGCGCTGGGCGCGCTGCACGCCGAGTTCGGGCTGCGCGAGCTGGTCGTCTCCTCGTACCAGGCGGTCAGCGGCGCCGGACGGGACGGCGTGGACACGCTGCGCCGGCAGCTGTCCCTGGTGGCCGGGACGGAGCTGGGGACCCACCCCGGCGACGTACGGCGGGCCGTCGGCGACGACACCGGGCCGTTCCCGGAGCCGGTCGCGCTGAACGTCGTACCGTGGGCCGGTTCACTGCGGGAGGACGGCTGGTCCTCGGAGGAGATGAAGGTGCGGGACGAGTCCCGCAAGATCCTCGGCCTGCCGCGGCTGCCGGTCGCCGTGACCTGCGTACGGGTCCCCGTGGTCACCACGCACTCGCTGACCGTCCACGCCCGCTTCGAGAGCGACGTCACCGTCCAGGGGGCCCGGGAGATCCTGGCCACCGCGCCGGGCGTCGTCCTCTTCGACAACCCGGCCGCGGGGGAGTTCCCGACACCCGCCGACGCCGTCGGCACCGACCCGACCTGGGTCGGCCGGGTGCGCCGGGCCCTGGACGATCCGACCGCCCTGGAACTCTTCGTGTGCGGGGACAATCTGCGCAAGGGTGCCGCCCTGAACACGGCACAGATCGCGGAACTCGTCGCGGCCGAGTTCGGCTGAACCGGGATCAGCGAGGCAAAAGCCCCCGGCCGCTGTGGGTTTCGTTTGTAGAATCCATGGGCGAGATGTGATCCGGAAGTTGGTCCGGACTACTTGTACCGGACACCCGTGCCGTCGGAAGATTTCCTTCCCCGCCCTCCGCAACCGCGCGAGCGGCGGGGGCGTCTTTGCGGTCACCCATCCGGGGCGCGGGGCGCGGGTCGGCGTGGGGACGCCGACGACGGGCGTGGGGACGCCCGTTCACACGGGACACAGGGGAAGAGCGGACGATGAGGGCCTATGACGCACCGTCAGCCGGGTGGCCGCCCAGACGGCTGTCCGACGGACACGGGAACGTGACGCCCGGCACGTACAACCCTCACGGGGTCGGACGTGTCCAACTGGCGTGGCAGAGGTTCTCGAATTCACCGCAGGGGCACGGGGCGCGGCACTGCGCCCGCCCGTCCCTCCCGTCCGGTCCGTCCGTCCCCGTGTGGCCGGCCCGGCCGGTGGCATGCCGGTGATCGCGCCCATGCCCGCAGCGCGGCCGGCCCGCATATCGAACCAGCGCGACGGCGCGGAAGAGGACGTGGCGGCGGCGGGTACCACCGTCGACCACCTCACCGAGACCTACCGGGCGCACTACCGCTCGCTGCTCGGCCTCGCCGCGCTCCTCCTCGACGACACGGCCTCCTGCGAGGACGTGGTCCAGGAGGCCTTCATCCGGGTGCACTCGGCGCGCAAACGCGTCCGCGAGCCGGAGAAGACCCTGGCGTACCTGCGCCAGACGGTCGTCAACCTCTCGCGCTCGGCGCTGCGCCGCCGCATCCTCGGCCTCAAGCTCCTCTCCAAGCCCATGCCCGACATGGCGAGCGCGGAGGAGGGCGCCTACGACCAGCTGGAGCGGGACTCCCTGATCAAGGCGATGAAGGGACTCCAGCGCCGGCAGCGCGAGGTGCTGGTCCTGCGCTACTTCGCCGACATGACGGAGGCCCAGGTCGCCGAGACGCTCGGCATATCGCTGGGCTCGGTCAAGGCGTACGGGTCGCGCGGGATCGCGGCGCTCAGGGTGGCCATGGAGGCCCCGGCATGAGCGACGCCAACGACGCGCGACCGGACGCCCGTGAGGAGCACGGCCCGCGCCCGGACGCCCGCCAGGGCCAGGATCGGGAAGGGCTCGATCCGGGTCCCGATGCCCGCGAGGGGCAGGATCGTGAAGGGCTCGATCCGCCACCGGATGCCCGCGAGGGCCACGGCCCGCCGCCGGACGCCCGTGAGGGGCACGTCGCGCGACCGGACGCCCGTCAAGGGCATGACGCGCCCGCCGGACCGGCCGGGCGAGAACAGCAGAAGCACACGCACGCTGGGAACGGAACTGTGAACCACGGCCCCGCCGCACAGGGCCCCGCCGCACAGGGCCCCGAAGATCCGGGGGCCGACGGACTCGCCACCGGCGACCGACCCGTCACCGGCGACCGACCCGTCACCGACGAGGGGTCCGCCACCGACGAGGGGTCCGCCACCGACGAGGCCGTCCTGCGCGCGATGATGCAGCGGGCGGTCGGCGAGATGGAGCCGAGCGACGGCACCCTGGAGCACCTGCGGCGCGCGGTGCCCGCCCGGCGTGCCCGCAAGCGCCAGGCGGTCGTCGGCGTCGCGGCCGCCGCCCTCTTCCTCGGCACGGCGGTCCCGGCCCTCGTGCACGTCTCCAACTCCGCAGGCCCGGGAGCCGACCCGTCCGTCGCGGGCAACGCCTCGCAGGCCCAGGGCGGCGCCTCCCAGGGCAAGGACCCGGCCGGCGGCCAGAGCGGCATCGCCGGTTCCGGGGACACCGCCAAGGGCAAGGACAAGGCCGACCCCAAGGAGACGCCCGGCGGCAAGGAGTCCGGCGCCGCGACGGGCTCGGCTCCCTCGGGCGTGCCCAGCGCCAGCAGCCCCGCCGACGTCCCCGCCTGCGGACCCGGGTCGCTCGGCCCGGCCGTCGCCAGCAGCGCGGCCCCCGACTCCACGGGCGTGGTCTACGGATCCTTCCGGGTCACCAACGTCTCCTCCGGCGGCTGTACCGTCACCGGGCCCGGCAGCGTGGTCACCGCCTCGCTGGGCGCGGCGGACGCCGGCCGGGTCGGCACCGCACGGCACGCCGCCGGGGACGCCGCGGCCGGACTGCCCGACCCGTCGCTGGAGGCCGCCTCGCTGACCCTGGCGCCGGGCGCCGCGTACGAGGTGCAGTTCGCCTGGGTGCCCTCCGAGACCTGTCCCACCACCGGCGGCACCGACGGGGGCAGCACCGGCGGGCCCTCGCCCGACCCCTCGCCCACCGGGGACACGACCGCCGCGGGCGGTGCCTCCGCCGGTGGCGGCGGCGGTGGCAGCGGTGGCGAGGCCGGGCCCACGGCCCAGCTGATCACCGAGGACGGTCCGGCCGAGGGAAGCGTGTCGGTCACCTACTCCCCGCAGGGCGGTTCCGGCTCGGCGACGGCCACGGTGTCCAACGCGTGCGTGGGGACCGTGTACTGGACGGGGCTGCTGGCGGACTCCGGCGCGGGGGCGTAGCCCCGGGGCGGGCAGCCCGGCACAGCCCCGGGGCGGGGAGCCCGCGGTCAGGAGACGAGCCCGGCCCTCGCGCCCTTGCTCGCCGCGTCCCCTGCGTCTTCCGCGTCCGCTGCGTTCTCGGCCTTCTCCGCGTCCCCTGCGTCCCCTGTGTCGTCCGCGTCCCCTGTGTCCTCCGCGTCCCGCGTGACCAGGCCCAGCTCGGCGTCGCGGGCGAGTTCGGCCTCGCGACGCAGCAGGCGGAACCACATGAAGATCACGAAGCCGACGAAGGCGAACCACTCGCCGGTGTAGCCGAGGTTCTGGAAGGCCTTCAGGTCGAGCCCCGTGTTCTGCGGCGCGCTGACCGGCACGGCCCGCATCCCGGAGTCGCCGTCGTTCAGCGTGACCCACGCGTCGTACACGTCGTACGGCACCAGGTTCAGCAGCGTCGCCGCGCTGATCGCGCCGGTCTGCCCGGCGGGCCAGCCGGAACGGCCGCTGACGCCGTTGCCGCCGGGGGACTCGGCGGCCTGGAGCGCGCCGGTGACGGTGACCTCGCCGGTGGGCGGGGCCGGGGCCTTCGCCGGGTCGGGTTCGCCGGGCAGCCAGCCCCGCACGACCGGCAGGGCCTCGCCGCCGTCGGTGCGCAGGAGGGTGAGGACGTAGAAGCCCTCCCGGTCGTCCAGCTTCCGCTCCGGGACCAGGAGCTGATCGTCGTACCGGCCGGTCACGGTGGTCTGCTCGCCGACCGTCGCCTTGTCCACGGGCAGCAGCTCGGCCAGCGGGCGCGCCGCTTCCCGGCGGGTGGACTCGTGCTCGGTGGTGGCGGTCTCGTGGTCCTGCACCCGGTCCTCGAACCGGCCGAGCTGCCAGGAACCCATGAAGATGCAGAAGGGGATGGCCAGGACGACGAAGACGTTGATCCCCCACCATCGGGGCGTCAGCAGAAACCGGTACACGCCCTCCACGGTACGGTGCGCGCCCCGGGGACCCCGCCGCGGGGCTGTGGAAAACGAGGGGCGGGACGGGGGAGCGGCGCACGGACGGTGGAGGTTGTCCACAGGCTGGGGATCTCTTCTGCGCGTTGTCGCCCGGTCGGGGCAGTATGGGGCCATGACTGAGAGCAACGGGTCCGTTCCGCCGGACATGGATGCCGCCGTGGATGCGGCCGTGGACGTGGACATGGACATGGACGGGCGGGCCGCGGACGGGCGGCAGCCGCGGGACGAGCGGGCGCCGGACTGGGAGAAGCGGTTCCGGGCGCCGAGGGTGTCGCTGCCCGACTGGGCCGAGGACGCCCCGGACCGCTCCCTGTTCGTGTCGAACGCGACGGGGACGTACGAGCTGTACGCCTGGGACCGGTCGAGCGGCGAGCAGCGCCAGGTCACCGACCGGCCCAACGGCACGACCGACGGGGTGCTCGCGCCCGACGGCGAGTGGATCTGGTGGTTCGACGACAAGGACGGCGACGAGTTCGGCGTCTGGCGCCGTCAGCCCTTCGCGGGCGGCGCGGACGAGGAGGCCGTGCCGGGCCTCGACCCCTCCTACCCGGCGGGCCTCGCCCTCGGCCGGGACGGCCGCACGGCGGTGATCGGCCGCTCCACGGACGAGGACGGTACGACCATCCACCTCGCGCGCCGGGACGGCGGCGCCCCGGTGGAGATCTACCGGCACCGCGAGTCCGCGGGCGTCGGCGACCTCTCCCACGACGGCTCCCTGATCGCCATCGAGCACACCGAGCACGGCGACGCCATGCACTCGGCGCTGCGCGTCCTGCGCCCCGACGGCGGCACGGTCGCCGAGCTGGACGACACCGAGGGCGGTGAGCGGGAGCTGGGCCTGGAGGTCCTGGGCTTCGCGCCGGTCGACGGCGACACCCGGCTGCTCATCGGCCACCAGCGCCGGGGCCGCTGGGAGCCCCTGGTGTGGGACGTGGCGACCGGGGAGCAGACCGACCTCGCGCTGGAGCTGCCGGGCGACGTGAGCGCGGAGTGGTACCCGGACGGGTCCGCCCTGCTGATCGTGCACGGCTTCGAGGCCCGCAGCGAGCTGTTCCGCTACGACTTCGCCGAGCGCGGCCTGACCGAGATCGACACCCCGGCCGGCACCGTCTCCGGGGCCACGGCCCGCCCGGACGGCAGCGTGGAGTACCTGTGGTCCTCGGCCGCCGAGCCGTCGGCCGTCCGCTCCACCACCGGCCGCGTCGTCCTCGACCCGCCCGGCCTGAAGTCGCCCCGCTCGGTCCCGGTGGAGGACGTGTGGGTGGAGGGGCCGGGAGGCCGCATCCACGCCCTGGTCCAGAAGCCGGCCGGGGCGGCCGGTCCGCTCCCGACGGTCTTCGACATCCACGGCGGCCCGACCTGGCACGACAGCGACTCCTTCGCCGCGGGCCCGGCCGCCTGGGTCGACCACGGGTACGCGGTGGTCCGGGTCAACTACCGGGGCTCCACCGGGTACGGCCGCGCCTGGACCGACGCCCTCAAGCACCGGGTGGGCCTCATCGAGCTGGAGGACATCGCGGCGGTGCGGGAATGGGCGGTCACCTCGGGCCTCGCCGACCCCGAGCGCCTGATCCTCACCGGCGGCTCCTGGGGCGGGTACCTCACCCTCCTCGGCATCGGCACCCAGCCCGAGGCCTGGACGCTGGGCATCGCGGCCGTGCCGGTCGGCGACTACGTCACCGCGTACCACGACGAGATGGAGGGACTGAAGGCCCTCGACCGCACCCTGCTGGGCGGCACCCCCGAGGAGGTCCCCGAGCGCTTCGAGGCGTCCTCCCCGCTGACCTACGTTGACCAGGTCAAGGCCCCGGTGTACATCTCGGCGGGCGTCAACGACCCGCGCTGCCCGATCCGCCAGGTCGAGAACTACGTCGAGCGCCTGGAGGCCAGGGGCGCCGTCCACGAGGTCTACCGCTACGACGCGGGCCACGGTTCCCTGGTCGTCGACGAACGCATCAAGCAGGTGCGCCTGGAACTGGACTTCGCGAGCAGAAACCTCCCGAAGCCGTAGCACCTCCCCGACCCGGCCCCCTCCTCGCCCAACCGAGCCGGCTTCCGGGGCGGCTTGTCGGCCGACCGAGTGGGGCTTCGGGGCCGGCTTGTTGGCCGACCGAGTGGGGGCTTCGGGGGCGGCTTGTTGGCCGACCGAGTCGCGCTCCCGGGCCGGGCTCTTGGCCGGCTTCTCGGCCGACCGAGTCGGGTGGTGGGTGGGCATAGGCCGGGGGTCCAGGGGGCGGCGCCCCCTGGCGGGGTCGTAGGGGCGGCGCCCCTACACGTCCGCCGACCGCCGGGCCCGCCGCCCCAGCAACTCCGCCAGCCCCCTCCGCGTCGCCGCCAGCACCACCCGATCCGAGCCCCGCAGGACATACGTGTCGGGCAGCTCCCACACCAACCGCGACTCCCGCGCCCCCTCCCGCGCCCCCTCCGGCGCACCACCCTCGACCCGCTCACCCTCGGAGACCTCGAGCGCCAGCACCCGCCACGCCCCCGCCCGGAACGCCTCCCCGACCGTCTTCCCCTCCAACTGCGGATGCCCCGCCACCCGCACCGCCGCGAACAGCAGCACCCGCCGCTCCACGGGGATCGCCCCGAGGATCTGGCGGCCCATCATCGCCCCGGCGAAGGACGGCGCCGCCAGGTGCGTCACGCTCCGGCTCCGGGTGAGCGCGCGGGGGTGCGCTGCGCGCAGGGTCCGGTACACGGCGGTCGCGAAGTCGTCGTCGTACAGGCGCAGCACCACCCGCAGCCGCGACCGTACGGACCGGGCGTACAGCACCGCCTCCAGGTTGGTGGTGTCCACGCTGGTCAGCGCCAGCAACGAGTGCGCACGGTGGATCTTGGCGGCCTCCAGCACGCCCTCCTGCGTGACGTCCCCGAGCACCACCGGCACCCGCAGCCGTCGCGCCGTCGCCATGCCGCGCGCCTCGGGATCGGCCTCGACGCACACCACGGGGATGTCCATCTCCCGCAGCCGGGTCAGCACGCGCGTGCCGATCTTGCCGAGTCCCAGCAGGACGACATGCCCGCCGAGCCCGCGCGGCGGCTTGCGCAGTGCCGACGCGCTGCGGAAGGTCCCGAGCGCCTCCAGTACGGCCGCCAGCAGGACGGGCAGCAGCAGTAGTCCGACGAAGCCGGACAGCAGCTGGAGGATCTGCCGCCCGATGTCGGCGTTGTGCGCGGGCTCGTTGATGGAGAACAGGTCGAGCAGCGTCACGTACGTCGCGTGCAGCGGATGGTCTCCGGTGACCACCATCAGCGCCACGGCGAGCGCGACCACGCATGCCGCCAGACCGGCCAGCGACCACCGCAGCCGCCGAGAGAACAGCTCCCCGAAGGCGGGCACGCCGGCCCGCCCGGCGGGCAGCGGGGGCCCGGAGTACGACACCTGCTCCAGGACCACGGTCCCGCGTCCGGTGGCCGCCTCCACCGCCGCCGCGTCGGGCAGCAGCTGCGGACCGTTCTCGCCGCTGTCCTCCGAACCGTCCGCACCGGCCGGGTCGTTGCTCGTCGCCGACAGCAGCGCGAGCGTGCACAGCCCCGGGTCGGCCACCTCGCCGGGCCGGGGCGGATTGCGTTCCACGGCGCGCAGCAGCAGGCCGTCCGTCTCGACGACCTTGCTGGTGCCGACGAGAGCGGTGGCCGCCAGCGCGGGCGCGGCCGTGTCGGCGTCGGACAGCACCGTCGTGGAGCCGGACCCGGAGCCGGGACCGCCGCCGGAGGCCAACGCGGCGCTCTGGTCGAGGAGTTCCTCGATGTGCTGGCCCAGACGCCGGTTGTACAGGCGCAGGACCAGCCGCAGACGGGGGTTGAGCCGTCGCGCGGTCAGGGCGGCGCGGATGTTGGTCTCGTCGTCGTCGTACACCAGCGCCAGCGCGGTGGCCCGCTCGACTCCGGCGTCCGCGAGCACGTCCTCGGTCGGTTCGGTGGCCTCCAGTTCGCGGCCGGCGCCGCCCGGATCGCCGTTGCCCGTCCGGTTGACCGCCGCGGTGACCATGTCGCGCAGGGCCGCGGAGGCGGCGCGGGCCCGTCCGACCACCGGCTGACGCACCCGGCGGCCGGAGGGCGGGACGACGAGTGTGACCTGTTCGCGGTAGACACCGCGCAGTTCGGCGGCCAGCCGGTGGGCCAGCCCGTCGTCGCCGCACACCACCATGGGCGCGTACCCGTCGCCCTGCGGAACCTGGTTCGGAACGCTCCCCGTATGAGTCCCCATCAAGAGAAGGACGGTACAGGTACCACCCGCGGTTCCTGGAGCCCCGGTGCGGGCCGAGGGCGGCATTAAAGACGCGTAAAGATTGCCGGAACACGGCAATGACCTGCGGACGCGCCATGTGTGAACCTTCATGTCACCGAAGCTCAGCGACGGGCGGGAGGGGGACGGCACGCATGGCCTGGTTTCTCGGGCTGGGTATCACGGGGGTCGTGCTGCTCGCCCTGTCGCTGGTCTTCGACGGAGTGCTGGAAGGCGCGTTCGGGGGAGCGCTGGACGGCCTCCTGGAGGGGTGGCTGTCGCTGCCGGTCGTCGCCGGGTTCACGGCGATGACCGGCTTCGCCGGCGCCATCGCCCTCGGCACCGGATGGACCGGTCCCGCGGGCGCCGCCGGGGTCGGCGCGGTCGCCGGAGTGGGGGCCGGCTGGCTGACGTACCGCTTCAGCCGCGCCCTCATGCGCGACCAGACGGCCGTCACGCCCCGTACCGACGACCTCCTCGGCACGTCCGGCAAGGTCGTGACCGCCATCCCGGCGGACGGCTACGGCGAGGTCCTGCTCCGGCTGGCCGGCCAGCCGCTGAAGTGTGCGGCGCGCAGCGCGGTGCCGGTGGCGCGGGGCGCCGAGGTGTGGGTCGAGGCGGTGCCGACGGGGACGTCGGTCGTGGTCCGCCCGGTGGACCGCTGACCGCCTTCCCCCGGGCCCCTGCTGAGGACCCTGCCCTAGTTCTTGTTCTTGCTTTTCTTCCTGCTTTTCCCGTTCGTCCGTACCTCTCTGTGATTCGGGGGCGTTGCCATGAGTCCTGTTGTCATCGCGGTGCTGGGGGTCGTCGTACTCCTGGTGCTGCTCGCGCTGGTGGTGGTCAGCCGGTACAAGGTGGCCGGTCCGAGCCAGGCGTTCATCGTCACGGGGCGGCGCGGCAAGAAGTCCACCGATCCGGAGACGGGCCGCGTCTTCACCGACAACAGCGGCCAGAAGGTCGTGGTCGGCGGCGGCGTATTCGTCGTCCCCTTCGTGCAGCAGCGGTTCACCCTCGACCTCTCCTCGCGGCACATCCCGGTCGCGGTGCGCGGCGCGGTGACGCTGCGCGGGGTGAAGGCCAACCTCGAAGGCGTCGCCATCGTCAAGGTCGGCGGCACCGAGGACGCGATCCGCGCCGCCGCGCAGCGGTTCCTGATGCAGCAGGACGGCATCGTCGGCTTCACCCAGGAGGTGCTGTCCGGCGCGTTGCGCGCGATCGTCGGCCGGATGTCCGTGGAGGACGTCATCCGGGACCGCGCCGCGTTCGCCGGCCAGGTCGCCGAGGAGGCGGAGGCGAGCCTGTCCGGGCAGGGTCTGGTGCTCGACGCCTTCCAGATCCAGGACATCACCACCGAGGGCTCCTACCTGGAGGACCTCGGCCGCCCCGAGGCGGCGCGGGCCAAGCAGGAGGCCGACATCGCCGAGGCGGTGGCCCGGCGCGCGGCCGAGCAGGCGCGGCTGAAGGCGGAGGAGGAGATCGCGGTCGCGCAGCGGACCCTCTACCTGAAGCAGGCCGAGATCAAGGCCGAGACCGACCAGGCCGCCGCCCGCGCCAACGCCGCGGGGCCGCTCGCCGAGGCCGCCCGCCAGCAGGACATCCTCGCCGAGCAGGAGAAGGTCGCCGAGCGGCAGGCCGCGCTGAAGGACCGCCAGCTCGACACCGAGGTCCGCAAGCCCGCCGACGCCAAGCGGTACGAGGCCGAGCAGGAGGCCGAGGGGCGCCGGGTGGCGCGGGTGAAGCAGGCGGAGGCCGAGCGCGCCGCCGAGATCGCGGGCGCCCAGGCCGAGGCCGAGCGGGCCCGGCTCACCGGTGAGGGCGAGAAGCAGCGGCGCAGCGCGCTGGCCGAGGCGGAGGCCGTCGAGGGCCTCAAGCAGGGTGAGGCCGAGCGGTCCCGGCGTGCGGCCATCGCCGAGGCCGTACGGCTGGAGGGTGAGGCGGAGGCCGCCGCGATCGGTGCCAAGGGCGCGGCCGAGGCCGAGGCGATGGAGAAGAAGGCCGACGCCTTCGAGCGGTACGGCGACGCGGCCGTGATCCAGATGCTGGTCGAGGCGCTGCCGCAGGTGGTCGCCAAGGCGTCCGAGCCGCTGTCGGCCGTGGACAAGATGACCGTCATCTCCACGGACGGCGCGAGCCGCCTGTCCCGCACGGTCGCCGACAACGTGGCCCAGGGTATGGAACTGCTCGGCTCCACCACGGGCGTCGACCTGGCCGCCCTGCTGAAGAACCTCACGGCGAAGGGCGCCGAGGAGCCGCAGCCCGGCCCCGGGACCGGCCCCGACCAGCGCAACGGCAAGGTCGAGATCACCGGCTGACCCGAGGCGGGGGCGAAGGGTCTGGCCCGCTCAGATCTCCTGGGCGGGCCAGCCCAGCAGCCGGGCGCCGATGACCGCGGTCTGCAACGTGTAGCGGTGCACCGGGTCGGAGGCGTCCGCCCCGGTCAGCTGGTGGATGCGGTCCAGCCGGTAGGTCAGCGCCCGCACGCTCAGCGTCAGCCGCCGGGCGGCCTCGGCCGCGGTGCAGCCGGCGTCGAAGTACACCTCCAGGGTCCGCAGCAGCGGCTCGGCGCCGCCGCGGGCCTCGCGCAGCGGCCCCAGCACGCTCAGCACCAGGTCGGCCATCGCCTGCCGGTCGCGGGCGAGGACCGGGTAGACCAGCATGTCGGCGGCGCGCACCACCGGCTCCTCGATGCCCAGCCGGTCGGCGAGTTCGAGGGTGCTGAGCGCCTCCTCGTAGCTGTGCACCACCCCGCCCGCGCCGCTCTGCGGGCGCCCGATGGCGACCCTGTTGCCGTCCGTGGCGGCGTACGCCTGCTTGGCGAAGAAGGACAGGACGTCGTCCTGGTCGCCGGGCGCGATACAGATCAACTGCCCGTTCTTGGTGGTGATCAGCACCCGCCGGTCGCCGAAGCGGGAGATGAGTGCCGTCTCCACGATCCGGGTGACCGGGGCGGTGTCGTCGTACGCCTCCGGCCCCTCGGCCACCGCGACGGCATGGGCGTGGGAGAGGACGAGTCCGAAGCGCTCGGCCCGTTCCGCGAGGCGGCCGAGATCGCTGCGCCCGTAGAGCAGGTCGTCGATGAACTCCCGCCGTGCGGCCTCCTCCTGGCGTACGGCGAGCCGCTGCGCGCGTTCGTAGCCCTCCGCGAAGGCGTCCACGGCCTGGGCGACGGCGGCGAGGACGGTGCCGGTGGCGTCCGCGCCGGAGCCCGTCGACGCGCCGCCCGGCCAGGACGTGCGCGTGGCGTCCAGGTGCAGCCGTACGAGACTGCGCAGACTGTGTCCGGCCTCCGCGGCCTGCTCACCGAAGAGCCGCCGCTCCTCCAGCTCGTCGCGGGTCAGCCGGCGCCCGGTGTCGGCGACCCCGGCCAGGATCTCGGCGTACCCGGTCAGGTACGTCTCCCGCTGGTCCGTCGGCCCTTGGTCCGTCCGCCGCTGGTCCGTCCGTCCCTGGTCCGTCGGCCGCTGGTCCGTCTGCAGGTCCGTCACCCCGCGCCTCCCCTGCCGTTCACGCCCGGTGCGCGGTGTCCGGCAACGTGAGGGTAGTCAACACTGCCGGAAACCGGCAACGCGCGGGGAGGGCGCAGAAGCTACCCTCCGCCGCCGGTCCGGTCGTGTCCGTTCCAGGGCCGGGCCTGTCCGCTCGCGCGGTGCCGCCCTGGCCACTACGGCCGCTGATACGGCTGCTGCTGCCCCGACGGCCCGTACGCCTGACCGCCGGTCTCCTGCGCCTGGAGCTGCTCCGCCTGTTCCCTGGTCACCTGCTGCTCGGCGCCGCAGAACGTGCACTGGGTCGTGTACTTCGTGGAGAAGGGGAACAGCGGCACGAAGAACAGCGTGAACTTTGTGACGCGCTTCCTGAGCGTGTGCGCGGCGGGATTGCCGCACTGGCCGCACACCAGCGTCAGTATCGCGAGCTGGTAGAGGTATCCCTTGGTGCCGAAGATGATCACGAGCTGGGTCCTTCCCGGTCGGCCCCCTGCGAACGCGCAGGACACCTCGATCCTCTCGCAGATCCCGGGCCCCTACAGGTCACAGATTCCGGGCCCCTACAGGCCGCACGCCTACAGGTCGCACGCTGCCCCTTTTGGGTGCCGCCCCGGATGGCCACGACGGGCCCGTGCGGGCGACTCTGGAGCCCACTCCCCTTACCCGGCCGCTCCGTCCCGGTGTGATCGATCGTGATGCCCCACCCCGCAAGGAGAGCACATGGCCCGCCCCGCTGACCGCGTCGCCCGCCCAGGGCTCCGCGTCGGGAGGAGGACCCCATGCCCGTACCCGAAGACCGCAGGCTCACCGAGATCGAGTCCCGGCTGCACCGCGAGGACCCACAGTTCGCCAGGGCCTTCGCCGACGGTCGCCCCCGCCGCCCGCGCGAGTACCGGTACCACCGGGCCTGGCTGCTGCTCGCTGCCGCCCTGGGCGCGCTGGCCACCGGCATGTTCCTGGCCCACGGCCTGCTCATCGCCGCCGGGCTGGTCTTCGCCGGGGTCGCCGGTGAACTCTTCGACCCGCACCGGCGCGAGCGCGGCACCCGGAGCCCGCCGCCCGGGACCTGACCCCGGCGGACGGGGCCCGACCGTGGGCGGGACTGTCCGGGGGACCGCGACCGCGTACGGGACTGTGCATGGGACTGTGCTTGGGAAGAGGACCTCGACCGTGTCCGCGACCGCCCGTGGCCCGGAGCCTGCCCGATGACCCTGTCCGAGCTGTACGTGATGCTGCTGATCGGCGGCACGGTGCTGCTGGCCAGCATCGCCGCCGCCCGCGCCGCGCACCGCGTCGGGCTGCCGAGCCTGCTGCTGTTCCTGTGCGTCGGCCTCGTCGCCGGCGAGGACGGTCTCGGCCTGCGGTTCGACGACGCCCAGCTGGCCCAGGCACTGGGCGCCGCCGCCCTCGCGCTCATCCTCGTCGAGGGCGGTCTGACCACCCGCTGGCGCGACGTACGGCGCCTGCTCGCCCCCGCCGGCGTGCTCGCCACGGTGGGCGTGGCGATCTCCGTGGTGGTGACCGCGGCGGGCGCGCACTGGCTGCTGGGGATCGACTGGCGGCTGGCCCTGCTGATCGGCGCGATCGTCTCCTCCACCGACGCCGCCGCCGTCTTCGCGGTACTGCGCGCCCTGCCGCTGCCGCGCAAGGTGAGCGTGCTGGTGGAGGCCGAGTCCGGCTTCAACGACGCGCCCACCATCATCCTGGTCCTGCTCTTCTCCACCACCGCCGAGCTGCCGGGACCGCTCCCCGTCGTGGGCAACCTCCTCTTCCAGCTCGTGGTCGGCGGCGTCCTCGGCGTGGCCGTCGGGTGGCTGGGCGTCGCGGCACTGCGGCACATCGCCCTGCCCGCGACCGGGCTGTACCCGCTGGCCACGGTCGGTTTCGGTGTCATCGCCTTCGCCGCGGCCGGAGCGCTGGGCGCCAGCGGCATCATCGCCGCCTACCTCTCCGGCCTCGTCCTCGGCAACGCCAAGCTGCCGCACCGCGCGGCCACCCGCTCCTTCGCCGAGGGCGTCGGCTGGCTGGCCCAGATCGGGCTGTTCGTCATGCTCGGCCTGCTCGTCGACCCGTCCGAACTGCCCGGCGCCGTCCTCCCGGCCCTCGTCGTCGGCCTGGTCCTGCTCCTGCTCGCCCGGCCCGTCTCGGTGCTGCTGTGCCTGCTGCCGTTCCGGGTGCCCTGGCGCGAGCAGGTCTTCATCTCCTGGGCCGGTCTGCGCGGCGCGGTCCCCATCGTGCTCACGACCTTCCCGGTCGTGGCCGGGGTGACCGGTGCGCGCGACGCCCTGAACATCGTGTTCGTCCTCGTCGTCCTGTTCACCCTGCTCCAGGGGCCGACGCTGCCCGCCGTCGCCCGGTGGACGAGGGTGACCCGTCCGGACGCGCTGCGCGAGATCCAGGTCGAGACCGCGCCGCTCGACCTGCTGGACGCCGACCTGCTCACCGTGTCCGTCCCGCCGGGTTCGCGCCTGCACGGCGTCACCGTCTTCGAGCTGCGGCTGCCGCACCCGACGGTCGTCACCCTGGTCGTCCGCGGCGACACCAGCCTCGTACCCGACCGCGACACCGTGCTGCGCGCCGGTGACGAACTGCTGCTCATCACCACGCCCCGGGTCCGGGAGGCGGCGGAACGCCGACTGCGGGCCATCGGCCGCCGCGGCAGACTGGCCCGCTGGCTGGGCGAGCACGGCGCCCCGGAGTCGGAGCACGCCGACGCGTGAGGGTTTGCGGGCATGAGGATGTGAGGGTTCGCGGGCGTGAGGGTCCGCGGGCGTGAGGACATGAGCGCGTGAGTGCGGGCGGCGCGGTTCTCTCCACCCTCAGGTCCCGGTCACCGCGTACCGCCCTCCTTGTCCGGCATGACGACGAGACTGATGAGATGGCGGACGCGGCCGTCGTCCGGTCTGTGCTCGGTGCGCCGGGCGACCACGGCCTCCAGCTCCTCGACGAGCCCGGTGAACTCCTCGTCGGTCAGCCAGACCGCGCCCTGCCGGTAGAGGACGCCTTCACGGACGGGCTCGGTGTCGTCGCGGCTGAGGTAGCGGTCGAAGTCGGCCATGAGGGCACCGGTGAAGACGGTGAAGGCCTGCCGGTGGTCGTCCTTGGTCATGGCGGCCCGCGCGTCCTCGTCGACGAGGGCCTCGTCCTGGCGGACCCGGTAGCTGCGCTCGACGGTGCCGCGGACGCGTTTCTCGTGGCTGACCTCCAGGACACCGGCCTCGGTGAGCGTGGCCATGTGCCGGTACATGGAGGCGGGTGAGACGTCGGGGAGCCGTTCGCGCAGCTGGGCGGTGGTCAGCTCACCGGCGCCGACCAGGGTCTGCAGGATGCGCATGCGGACGGGGTGGAGGAGGAGATTCGAGGTAGCCATGAGACTCATGTTCTCACATCTGATAACGTTCTCGTAGTTGAGAGCGATCGAGAGAGGCGGAGCCTTGCCCGAAACCGACCTGACGGTCACCGCGGACGACGGGACCCTGCTGGCCGGCACCCTGAGCCTTCCCGCCGGCCCCGGACCGCACCCCGCCGTCCTCCTGCTGCACGGTTCGGGCCCCCTGGACCGCGACGGCAACACCCGCAAACTGCCGCTGAACCTGGGGCGCCCGCTGGCCGACGCCCTCGCCGCGGCGGGCATCGCCACGCTGCGCTACGACCGGCGCGGCGCAGGAGCCACGCCCGGCGTCTGGGAGGAGACCGGCTTCACCGACAACCGCCGCGACGCGAGCGCTGCCCTGCGCGCCCTCGCCGCCCACCCGGACATACGCCCCGACGCCGTCGGCGTCGTCGGCCACAGCGAAGGCGCCCTGCACGCGATGACCCTGGCCGCCCGGCACGAGGTCGCGGCAGCGGTACTGCTGGCCGGGTTCGCCCGCGAGGGCGAGTCGGCCTTCCGCTGGCAGGCGGCGTCGGTCTTCGGCGGCCTGCCCGCCCCGGTCCGCCTGCTCCGCCGCCCGCTGGGCGCCCTGGGCGAGCGCGTCCTGGCCCGCGTCAAGCGCACCCGCACCGACGTGGCGCGGATCGCCGGTCTCCTCCCGGTCAACGCGCGCTGGATGCGCGAGATGCTCGTCCACGACACCCGTGACGACCTGGCCGCCGTCCCCGCCGTGGTCCCCGTCCTCGCCGTCACCGGCGACAAGGACATCCAGGTCCCGCCCGCCGACCTCGACGAGATCCGACGCCTGGTGCCGGGTGGCGACACCGAGATCCACCGCGTCCCCGACCTGACCCACGTACTGCGCCGCGACCCCGGCCGACCCACGCTCCGCTCCTACCGCCGGCTGCTCCGCGCACCGGTCGACCCCGAGGTGCTCGCGCTGGTGGCGACCTGGCTCCAGGCCCGCCTGCACGAGCCCGCGGGCACTCCTGCGGACGAGCGGCCCGCGATCCATCCCTGACCGGGTCGCCGTTCACTCCTGACCGGCCCGCGATCCACCCTGGCCGGCCCGCGATCCACCCTGAGCGGGCCGCGACCCGCCCCTGACCCTGATGCGCCTTACGCGCCTTACGCGCCTACGTTCCCTTACGCGCGACGCCACACGCACGGCTCACACCCCATGGCCACGGACAACCGAAGGTTTGGCATGCCCACTTCACGAAGCACGTCTCACGGCACTCCTTTCACCGCCCCTGCCCCTGCCTTTGCCTCTGCACCTGACCCTGCCTCCGCCCCCGCTCCGACCGCCGCCCCGGCTCCCGTCCGCGACTACCGCGCCGACCTGACCCTGTTCATGGTCATCGCCTTCGCCGTGAGCTGGCTCTCCTGGGGCATGGCGATCGCGTTGGGCGGCACGGAGACGAACGAAGCCGCCAACGCCCCGTACATGCTCGGCGCCTTCGGCCCGCTGGTAGGCGCCCTCGTGCTCCGCGTCCGTCGCCGCCGACGCGGCGAACCGGTCCCCGAGCATGTGGTCTCCTTCCGCCCGGCGTTCCTGCTCAAGGCCCTGCTCCTGTTGGTGCTGGGCTCGGCGACCGTCCTGGCTGGCGCCCTGCTCGCCAGCCGTGCGGGCGGCCCCGAGCTGAGCCTGGACGTGGTGAAGGATGCCGTCGACGACTTCGGCGGACCCGCGGCGTTCCTCGTCGGCATGCTGGTCAGCGGTCCGCTGTCCGAGGAACCGGGCTGGCGGGGCACCGCGTACCCGAGGCTGCGCCAGAAGCTGGGCACCTTCCGGGTCTGCCTGGTCCTGGGTGTCACCTGGGCCGTGTGGCACCTCCCGCTGTTCTTCATCGACGGCACCGTCCAGCACGACCTGGGCCTCGCCACCCCGAGCGGTGTCCTGTTCGTCGCCAGCAACATCCCGATGGCCATGCTGGTCACCGCCGCCTACGAACGCGCCGGCATCGTCGCCTCCATCGCAGTGCACTTCGCGGTCAACGGGACGATGATCCTGCTCGCCGTGGAGGAACCGAAGGTCCAGGCCATGATCCTCGGAATCCAGACCCTCACGGTGACGGCGCTCCTCCTCACCCACCGCACGGGACGGCGGCGCTCGTAGACTCCGCGGCTGCGCTGGCCGCCAACTCGGCCCGCCCGTCGGGACACGCGACGGGGAAGTCGAAGTAGGTGTCCGGGTGGGGTTCGTCCCTCAGCGTGTAGTGCCACCACTCGCAGTCGTAGGAGTCGAAACCGCTGGCATCCATGATCGAGCGCAGATGCCGGCGGTTCGCCGCCTCGACCCCCGTGATGCCTGAGGCGCCATGGTGCGAGATCGCGTCCATGAGGTCGTGGCCGCCGCCCAGGGCGGCGAGGTCACCGGTGGACAGGTGGTACAGCGTCAGGTCGACCGTGCCGCCCCGACTGTGGCCCGACCTGGCGGCCACGTATCCCCGGTCGAACATCTCGGTCCTGCCGATGTTCGGGTAGTGCCGCGCCTTCGTCCGGCCGTCCTCCGGCTGTCGGGACCAGCGGAGAAAGCAGTCCACAGCCCGCTGCGGGCGGTAGCCGTCCCAGAGGAGCAGTCCGAAACCGAGGGCCTCGGCACTCTCTTCCGCCCTCCCCAGCGCCGCACACAGGGCCTTCGTGCCGACGATCCGGTTCGCCAGGTATCCGTCCACCGGCTTGCCGGTGAAGTTGTCCCAGGTGGCGTACTTGGCGTCCCACCGTATTCCGGGCACCAGCTCGTCCACGAAGGCGAAGTCCCCGGTCATCGGAGCTTCCCCGTCAACGCCAGCGACACCGTCCGGTCGATCACCTCGGAGAGCGGCAGACCGGCGGCCGCCATCATCCTCGGATAACGGCTGTACGACGTCATGCCGGGCATGGTGTTGACCTCGTTGAGGACGACTTCACCGTCGTCCTTGAGGAACATGTCCACCCGCGCCAGCCCTGTGCACCCCAGCGCGCGGTACACGTCCTTCGCGGTCTCCTGGACGAGTGCCCGCGCCTCGGCCGGGATGTCGGCGGGCACGATCGCCGTCGAGTTCTCCGAGCCGCTTTCGGGCTTCTCCTCCTGGTGTATCCGGAAGAACCCGTGGGAGAGTGCGATGCGGTCCACCTCACCCACGACCAGTTCCGTGTCGTCGCCCAGGACGGCGCAGCCGATCTCGCTGCCGACGACGGCCTCTTCGACCAGCACCTTCGCGTCGTACCGCCGGGCGATCTCCACCGCCGCCGGCAAGTCCTCGCGCCGGGACACCTTGGTCACGCCGAAGGACGACCCGGAACGGGCCGGCTTCACGAAGACGGGGTACGCCAGTCCGTCCGGATCGAGGTGTTCGTCGCCCGTCACGGTCCGGAATTCCGGCGTGGCGATCCCGGCGCTCCCGGCGACGACGTACGCGAGGGACTTGTCCATGCACAGGGCGGAACTCTGGACGTCGCAGCCCACGTACGGGATGCCGGAGAGCTCCAGTAGGCCCTGCGTCGCACCGTCCTCGCCGAGGGTGCCGTGCAGGACGGGCAGGACGACGTCCAGGCGTATCGTCCGGTACCGCCCCTGCTCCAGCACGAGCAGCCCGTGGACGCTCCGGTCCGGCGACAGCACGGCCGGACGGCAGTCGCCGTCTTCCCAGTCCGGCCCGGGACCGTCGCAGAGCTTCCACGCACCGTCCCTCGTGATTCCCACGAAGAAGGGCTGGTACTTCTCGGCGTCGAGGCTGCGGGCGACCTCCTGGGCCGACTTGACGGAGACGGCGTGCTCTTCTGAAGCGCCTCCGAATACGATGCCGATATTCAACTTGGCGGACTCGTCCGACTTAGCCATGCTGTTTCCCGCTTTCGAAATTCAGGCAGTTGACGATGGAGTTCTCGACCGTGTCCCGCAGGGCATGGTCGGTGTAATAGGCGGTGTGCGGGCTGATGAGCACGTTCGGCATGCGCTGCAGCCGCGGCAGCAGCGTGTTTTCGATGGGTCTGTCTCGGCAGTCGGCGTAGAAGATCCCTTCCTCGCCTTCGACGACGTCCAGTGCCGCACCGCTCAACCGTCCGTTCTCCAGCGCCGAGACCAGGGCCTCGGTTTCGATGAGCGGGCCGCGCCCGGTATTGATGACGAACGCGCCTCTCTTCATCTGCCGAATACGACGTGCACCCAGGAGGTGATGCGTATCCGGGTTCAACGGAACGTGCAGGGTCACGATGTCGCTCGACCGCAGCAATACGTCGAGGGGTACGTAATCCGCCGCGGTACTGGCCCGGCCGCCGTGCGCCAGGATTCGGGAGCCGAAACCCCGCAGCCGGTCCACGACTGCCGCGCCGATGCGCCCCGTTCCGATCACCCCGACGGTCAGATCGCGCAGCTCCTTGCCGCGCACCTCGTGCAACCGGTAGTCGTGCAGGTCCGCGCGGCGGACGGTGGTCTTCGCGTTGCGCACCGCCATCAACATGAGCATCAGGGTGTAGTCGGCCACGCTGTCGGGGGAGTAGGCGACGTTCTCCACGGAGATGCCGATACGTGTCGCGTATTCCAGGTCGATGTGATTGCGGCCGATGCTCCGGGTGGATATGTAGGTCACGCCGGCTCGACGGAGCGAAAGAAGAACGGCCGGCGTGACGGGCGTCTTGTGCCCCACGCTGATGCACTGATTGCCGGAGGCCAGCCCGGCATTGCCTTCGGACACCGCGTCCTCGGTGAGCGTCGTCCTCACGCCGAGACGGGCTGCCATCTGACGGAACAGGACGGCCTCGTCCTGACCACAGCCGTACACCGTGATTCCCGTTGTCGGAACGGACGGGGAGATCGACGGGGCGGATGAGGTAGGGGATGGCGGGGATGCCGCGGAAAAGGTCATGTCCCCAGTCAAGGCGACCTGGCGTTGTCGGCGCGTATGCGCTTTTCGATATCCTGACGATAAACTACCGATCGGTAATGCCCGGGCGGGCGCTGCGAGACGGCCCTCATCGCCCACGTCGTTTCATGTAGAGGTCGAAGGTGCGGTAGACCAGCGGCCGCAGCGGCAGGTCCCACTCGCCCACGTACCGCACCGCCTGACCGCCGGTGCCGACCTTGAACTGGATCAGCCCGACGTGCGGGTCGTCGGCGTCGAGGGTCGGCGTGATGCCGCGCAGGTCGTAGACATCACAGCCGGCGGCGAGCGCGTCACGGATCATCGCCCACTGGCAGGCGTTGGAGCCCCGCACCTCACGCTTCTCGGTGGACGAGGCGCCGTAGGCGTACACCGCGTGGGTGCCGACGCGGACCATGACGGTGGCAGCGACCAGGTCGCCCCGGTGACGGGCGAGGTAGAGCCTGATCCGCTCCGGATCCTCGGCGCCGAGCACCGCGAACATGGTCTCGAAGTAGCGCAACGGCCGGGGCGTGAAGCGGTCGCGCTCGGAGGTGTGGACGTAGAGATCGTGAAAGGCCTGAAGGTCCCTGCCGCTCATGTCCTGACCGCCCGCGTCTCGCTCGGCCATATCCGAGCCGGTCATGCACGACCTGGTCATGCCCGATCCGGTCATGTCCGACCCGGTCGTGCCGCTCCCGCCCATACCCCACCCGCTCTGGGGATGTCCGCCCGCCATTCGGCCGACCGTGACCTCGACGCCCTCCCTGGCCGCCTTCCGGATGTTGCGCCGCCAGAGCTGGTTCATGTCCTTGAGCACGTCGGCCTCGGATCTTCCGGCCAGAGGGACCTCGTACTTGAACTGCGGATGCCCAACCCCGAATCCGTCCTCCGGACTCTGCGGCAGCCAGCCCGCGTCCCTGAGCCGACCGGCCACGCTGGCGCCGACCGGGTCGGTCCAGTGGGCGTTCACATCGGTCAGGCGCCGCGTGCCCGCATCGGCTATGCCCTCCTTGACCTGGTCGGCGCTCCAGACGTCCGTGCGCACCGGCGGACCGAGCCGTACCGCGAACGCGCCCCGCGCCTTGAGGTACGCGGCGAGCGGGTCGAGCCACGCGGCGATGTCACCGGCCCAGTCGATGACGGGGCCCTCGGGGAGATAGGCCAGCGTGTAGCGCCGGAGCCGCGGCACCGGTCGGTGCAGGACGAGCCCGGCGCCGACCAGCCGCGGGCCGTCGTACCAACCGAGGGACTCGCTGCGCCACTCGGTCTTGACGCGCCCCCAGGCCGGGGTCTGCAGGAAACTGACCGAGCGCTGCGCCCGCACGAACGCCAGGTGCTCGGCAGCGCTGATCGGCCGGACGGTCAGAAACCCACCCGAGACCCCGGCCGGGTAGCGCGACGTCGAGGCCGCTGTTGGTACTGGTTCGCTGTAGGACATGCCGCCAGTGAAGGCGGCGCGGTGTTGCCGATGCGTATGCGGTTTCCGATACACCGACGATATGTGCCGGGCGGGGCGGACAGGGACAGTCCCGGACACCTCGTCAGTCGGCGTTCACCAGCTGATCCCGGCGGCCACCGGCAGATGGTCGCTGCCGGTGGCGGGCAGCGTCCACGAACCGGTCGGCTGCACGCCGCGCACCAGGATCTGGTCGATCCGCGCTACCGGGAACTTCGCCGGCCAGCTGAAGCCGAACCCGTCCCCGGCCGCCTCCTGGGCCGAGTCCAGCTGCGAGGTGATGCCCGCCAGCGCGCGATCGTCCAGGGTGCCGTTCAGATCGCCGAGCAGCATCACCCGCTCACTCCGGTCGGCGGCGAGAACCTCTCCGAGCGCCTGCGCGTTCCGGTCGCGGGAGCCCGTCCAGAAGCCTGCACGGGGATTGAGCCGTACGGAGCCCAGGTGGGCCACGTACACCACGAGCGGCCCCTGATCCGTGGCCACCGTGGTGCGCAGCGCCCGGTTGCCGGCCAGCTGGACGTCGGCCGGTTTGGTGTCCGCGAGCGGTCCGTAGTCCGTCGCGATGTCGACGGGCCGTGTGCCCGACAGCGGCAGCTTGCTCCACACCCCGACCGTGCCCTGCACCGTGTGGTGCGGGTACGTCTCCGCCAGCTCCTTCTCGTATACACGCCGGTCCTCGTCGGTGATCTCCTCCAGGGCCAGCACGTCCACCCCGGAGGCGGCCAGGTCGTCGGCGGTGCCGGCCGGGTCCGGATTCTCGGCGCCGACGTTGTGGGTGGCCACGGTGAGGTCGCCGCCCGGTGCGGACCTGTCGACGAGCAGCCCGCCGAAGAGGCTCAGCCACACCGTGACAGGCAGCACCAGCGCGATCACCGTGGCGACGGAACGGCGCCACAGCGCCCCAGCGGCCAGTACGGGGATGAATATCCCGAACCATGGCAGAAAGGTCTCCACCAGACTGCCGAAGGACCCGACCCGGTTCGGGATCTGGGCGTGCAGGAGCATGACCAGACCCAGTAGGAGCGCCGCTCCCGTGAGTACGGGCCCCCGCTTCCAGACCTCCGGCCGGACAGCCCTACGGAACGCTCCGCGCGGCAGCGGACTCCGCCCTGCCGCTGCTTCCGTTGTCGCCTCGGATTCGGTCTCTGCTTCTCTCCCTGTCTCTGTTCCTGTCCCCGTTGCCGCCGATGGCGCTGGTGCTGGTGATGGCGCTGGTGGTGAGATGTGGCGCATACGGTCAGTGAAGGCGAGACGGTGTTGTCGGCACGTATGCGGTTTTCGATATGCCGACGATATGGGGCGACTCGTAACCTCGACACCATGCGTGTGCTGATTGTCGAGGACGAGCCCTACCTGGCGGAGGCGATCCGCGACGGCCTGCGCCTGGAGGCCATCGCGGCCGACATCGCCGGTGACGGTGACACCGCGCTGGAACTGCTGAGCATCAACACCTATGACATCGCCGTCCTCGACCGCGACATCCCGGGCCCCTCCGGCGACGAGATCGCCGCCCGTATCGTCGACTCCGGCAGCGGCATGCCGATCCTCATGCTCACCGCGGCCGACCGCCTCGACGACAAGGCCTCCGGCTTCGGCCTCGGCGCCGACGACTACCTCACCAAGCCGTTCGAACTGCAGGAGCTGGCGCTCAGGCTCAGAGCACTCGACCGCAGGCGCGCCCACAGCAGGCCGCCCGTGCGGGAGGCCGCCGGTCTGCGCGTCGACCCGTTCCGCAGGGAGGTCTACCGGGACGGCCGCTACGTAGCGCTGACCAGGAAGCAGTTCGCGGTTCTCGAAGTGCTGGTTGCCGCCGAGGGCGGTGTCGTCAGCGCCGAGGAACTCCTGTCACGCGCGTGGGACGAGAACGCCGACCCCTTCACCAACGCCGTCCGCATCACGGTCTCGGCCCTGCGCAAGCGTCTGGGCGAACCGGGGATCATCGCCACCGTGCCGGGCGTCGGCTACCGCATCGACCCGGCACCCGTCACCGAGCAGGCGGGCGGCGACAGTGGATAGGAGACCGGGCCTGAGCGTCCGGCTGAAGCTCACCCTCAGCTACGCCGGTTTCCTCATGCTCGCGGGTGCCCTGCTGCTCGTGGCGGTAGGCGTGTTCCTCGTGCGACAGGGATGGTTGGTCACCAACGAGTGGGGGGCGGTGAGAGCTACTCCGGGCACGATCTTCCTCCGCAGTTTCGCCCCCACGGCAGCCTGGGTCATGGCGTTCCTGCTGGTGTTCGGCCTCGTGGGCGGATGGTTTCTCGCCGGACGCATGCTCGCCCCCCTGGACCGCATCACGGAGGCCACCCGCACGGCAGCGACCGGATCCCTCTCCCACCGCATCCGGCTGCCGGGCCGCAGGGACGAGTACCGCGAACTGGCCGACGCCTTCGACGAGATGCTCGCCCGCCTCGAAGCCCACGTGACCGAACAGCGGCGCTTCGCGGCCAACGCCTCGCACGAGCTGCGCACCCCGCTGGCCATTTCGAAGGCCATCCTCGACGTGGCCCGCACCGACCCGCACCAGGACCCCGGCGAGATCATCGACCGCCTTCACGCCGTCAACACCAGAGCGATCGACCTCACCGAGGCCCTGCTTCTGCTCAGCCGCGCCGGCCAACGCTCCTTCACCCGGGAACACGTCGACCTGTCCCTCCTCGCGGAGGAGGCCACCGAGACCCTGCTCCCCTTCGCGGAGAAGCACGGCGTCACCCTCGAAACAAGCGGCGACGTGACCCCCGCCCTCGGATCACCGGCCCTCCTTCTCCAACTGACCACGAACCTCGTCCACAACGCGATTGTCCACAACCTCCCCGGCCGGGGCAGGGTCTGGGTCCACACCACGCTCGGCCCCCGCACCACGCGGCTCGTCGTCGAGAACACCGGCGACCCGATCAGCCCCCACCAGGCCTCGACCCTCACCGAACCCTTTCAGCGCGGTACCGAACGTGTACACACCGACCACCCCGGCGTCGGCCTGGGCCTGGCCATCGTCAACACCATCACCCAGGCCCACGACGGCACCCTCACCCTCACCCCACGCCACAGCGGGGGCCTCCGCGTCACGGTGGAACTGCCCGCGGCCTCGGCGTACATCGGCAGGTGAGTCACGCAGACCGCACCGAGCCGCCACCGGCTCAGCCCACCGCGGCCAGACGCTCCCCGACGAGGGACTCCAGGCAGCTCCGGCATTGTCCGGGCTCCTGGGCGCGGAAGGCACGTTCACAGCCGTCGCAGGTCTGAGAGGGCAGTACTGCGGGTTGGGGAACGACAACCGGCGAGGGCGGTGCCGGTAGAGGGGTATCCCGAAACGGGAAGGCGAAGACCCCGTCAGGTCGGGCCGGAAACGGTCGAGAAGCCCGGTGGTCAGCAACTCGGTGATCTCCCTCGGCGCGACCCGGCCTCTGCCACTCGCCCACGGCGGGTGCCAGACGACACAGTTCGGGTCCGACTCCGGTGGGTGACCCACGCTGCCTCCGTGGGGCGACTGCCCGCGACCCTGCCCCTCACCCGACCCGCAGTCGAGTCCGGCCGAGGCCTGCTCCTGGTGGGCGTCTTGGCCGCGCGCTGGGGCGCGAGGCCCCGCCGTCCGCTGGGCAAGAGGCTATGGGCGGAGCTGAGCCCTGTGAATGCGGCTGGACTGCAGGCGCCGGAGCTGCGACGGCGTGGACCGGAACGGCTGGCAGGGAACGCAGGCGTGGTGGGGGCCACGCCTTGCTCCTTGGCCCTCCAGCCGACGCTGCCCTCGCTCTCCGGTGTCGTGTCGAGAACGGCGTATCCCTCGCGGCCCGACGTGCACGCACCGCCGCTCTATAGTCACCGTGGACGCAGTCAGCCGGGGGGGGGACATACATGCGACGCACCGGATCGCTGCTCGCGGTCGTTCTGCTGAGTGCTGTCGGCGTGCTGCTGCTCGGCGCGTGCGGGACGCTTCGCGCCGGTTCCGACGGCGCGGCGACTGAGACGGAGCCGACGGAGTCCGGGCGCTGGCAGACGTTCGCGCCGATCAGGGTGACCGCCGCCCGGCTCGCCGACGACCACCGCACGCTCAGCGTCGACGCCGAGGTGCCCGGCCGCGGGAAGACATGCGTGCGCGACGTGAAGGCGGTCGTCACCGACGCCTCGGATCGCACCGTGTGGGTGCAGATGACGTACTCCGCTCTGGCCGGCGGCCCCCCGCGCACCGACTGCCGTACGACCGCGACGGCGACGGCGAAGGTTCGGCTGCCGTCCCCGCTCGGAAACCGGGTACTGTCCGTGGACAACTTCACGACGTTCACGGCGGACGGCGCCGACCCGCCCCACCTGCGCCTGTGTGGCGAACTCGGTTGCCACCCCGCGCCCACGGGCTGCACCCCTGCCTCTTACGACCAGGCGGTCATGGCCCTAGACGTGCCGAACCACACCTCCCGCGGCGATGAGCGCTGCGACGGCAAGTGGCTGGTGTTCAACGTCTCCTCGCGCATGGGCCCGGCCTGCCCCGAGGGCGCCGGTCCCGGCTGTGGGGCGAGCCTCGGTGATCGCTGGTTCTTCCGGGCCGAGAAGTCGGGCTGGAAGCCGATCGCCCGCAGTACGAAGGGCGGATGCACCGATGTGCACGGCATCGAGCCCGACTTCCCGGCCGCCCTGTGCGCCGACCTCCCTCCGCTCAAACGGTCGAAGTAAGCGGAACCACCCAGGCCGCTGAGCTCTGTGGCCCGCCCCTGACCAGCCCCCTTGTCCTCAACCGCGGTTGAGCTGGTGAGGTGCTCGCGATCCCGTCTCCCGAGGAAGCGAGTAGTCGACGTGGACATCACCACACCCGAAACGGCTCTGTCCTCTCCGCGGGCCCGTCCGTCGGCCCTGACCCTTCCGGTGGTGCTGGCCGGTGTCGTCCTGGTGGCCATGTCCATATCTGGGACGGCGGTGGCCCTGCCGGGGGTCGGCCAGGACCTGGGTGCTTCCGGATCGGCCCTGAACTGGGTTGTCGCGGGATACAACCTGGCATTCGCGGCGATGACTCTGGTCGCGGGCTCGGCTGCGGACCGGGTGGGCCGACGCAGGACGTTCCTCGTCTCCGCACTGGTCTTCTCCTGCGGATTCCTGGTCACCGCCGTAAGTCCCTCGATCGTCATCACCGATGTGTCACGCATCGTCTCCGGTGCGGGAGGCGCGGGCGTCATGGCCGCGGGCGGTGCCATCCTCGCCGCCTCCTACGAAGGAGCCGCCCGCAACCGGGCGTTCGCGCTCATGGGCACCATGGCTGGCGTCGGCATCGCCGTCGGTCCTACGCTGTCCGGCCTGTTGATCTCCGCGACGGGCTGGCGGGGCAGCTTTGTGGTGTTCACGGTCGTCGGCCTGCTGATCACGTCGGGCGCGACCCGGATCCGTGAGTCCCGCGCCGCCACCGGACGGGCCGACTGGCCGGGCAGCATCCTGTTCGTGACCGCGCTCACCCTCTTCATGTTCGCCCTCCTGGAGGCGCCCGCCCTGGGGTGGACCCACGGCGCCGTCGTGGCCACGGCGGTCGGCGGCCTCGTAGCGCTCGCGGTCTTCGCCGCAACGCAGCGGCGCAGCACCGCACCCGTCCTGGACCCGGTCCTCATCGCCAACCGCGGCTTCCTGGGCTGGAGTCTGGCCACGCTGACGACCTCGGTTGGCTTCCTGGGCGTACTGGTCTTCCTGCCGACCTACCTACAAGCCGCCGCCGGCCTCACTCCCGCGGCGTCGGGCACGGCGATGCTGCTGCTGACCGCGCCCGTCCTGGTCACGCCGCTCGTTGCGGCGGCCCTCGTCGACAAGGGCGTTCCCGCACGAAAGGTGATCGTGCTCGCTCTCGGGCTGGTCACCGTCGGCAACCTCTGGCTGGCCACGCTCAGCTCTCAGCACACAGTCGTGGGGGTCGCGGGCCCGCTCCTCGCGATCGGCGTCGGCATGGGGGCTTCCTTCGGCATCACCGACGGGCAGGCCATGGCGTTGGTACCGGCCGACTCCGTAGGCATGGCCGCCGGCTTCCTCAACACACTGCGCGGCGCCGCCGAAGCCATGGTGATCGCCGCGTTCGGAGCCGCGCTGCTCGGCCTGCTCGGCAGCCGCCTGGGCGACGGTGACCAGGCGGCGTCCGTCAGTGCCGGGCAGCTGTCCGACGCCTCCCGCCACACCGAACTCGCCGCCCTCACCTGGTCATGGCGCATGACGCAGCTGGGTGTCTCCCTGCTGTGCCTGCTCCTGTCAATCACGGCCGTGGTGCTCATCCGCCATCATGGTGCGCGTCGGAAGACGGTCTGAGCGCAGTACCAGGAACGTCCGGAGGCCACTGTGCAGGTCAACCCCGACGATCTCCTCACGATCGGTGACGTGGTGCACCGCACCGGTGTGTCCGCCTCTGCCCTGCACTTCTACGAACGCAAGGGGCTGATCTTCACCGAACGCAGCGCCACCAACCAGCGCCGCTACCCGCGCCACATGCTTCGGCGCATCTCCTTGCTCATCATGGCCAAGCGCCTCGGTATCCCGCTCGGCGACGTCGCCGCCGTCTTCAGCACGCTCCCCACCGACCGGGCCCCGACCCACGAGGACTGGCAACGTCTGTCTCTCGCGTGGAAGGCTCAGTTGGAGGACCGTCGCCGTGCGATCGAAGCCCTGGAACACGAACTCACCGGCTGCATCGGATGCGGCTGTCTGTCGATGAAGGCATGCTTGCTCCTCAATCCCGACGACTCACTCGGAGAGCAGGGTCCCGGCCCGGTCCGCCTCCAGAACCCCACTCCGACGCGCCGCTCCCGGCGCACGTAGGTCCTGCTCCCGGCGGAGCGCCGGGCCGACATGAGCCGACGACCGGGTCGGCCGGCACGCTCGACGATGCCGAAAGTACCCAGCAAGAGGCTGACGCGGTCGGCGGGGTACGGCCCCCAAATGCAGGTCAGGCCCGGTGCTGATCTCTCAGCACCGGGCCTGACCTGGTGTTTCTCTGTCGGGGTGGCGGGATTTGAACCCACGACCTCTTCGTCCCGAATGAGGTTCGATTGGTGTGCCTGCCAGCTGCGATCACGTTTCCGCAGGTCGAAGGGGTGGACTCGGTTGGTTTCGCGGGGCCTGGAAGGGGTTCGGGGAGCGGGTTGGCTCCCAGGTGGCTCCCAGCCACAGTAGCTGAGGCTGCCTGTCCCGCCGTATTGGCTCACGCCGGATCCAGGGTGCGCGACGCTTGTCCGGAGGGCTCAGATCACCGTCGAGGGAGCGTGCTTGCTCAGGTAGCTCTTGAAGGTCTTCCTGATCTCCGCCTGGAGATAGCCTGCCTGGGGTGAGTGGGGCACCACGTCGGGCTCGAAGCCTCTCTTTCGGGCATCGAGGTACCGCACGATGCTCGACGATCTGGTGTTGGCGACGAAGAGTTCGTTCTGGGTGCGGATGTCGGCACGCAGTCCCTCGAAGTTCCTCGCAAGACCGATGCCGAGGTTGGAGACGTAGTACTTGCACTCGACGATGAGGACGCTCTGACTGCCTCGTGGTGCGATGCCTTGCGCCCGGCTCAGGGCGGCCTCCTCGGCTGGTAGCACCAGCACGTCGCATTCGTGCAGGACGCCCGACGAGCCGGTCACGTAGACGCCGAGGTGGACTTCAAGGGCGGGAGCCCCGTCGAACTCGATCACGGCGTGGGTGAAGGGCTGGCTGTTGCTGTACAGGTGACCAGGCCCCGTACGGAAGACGAGGTTGCTGGCCTTCGACCCGTAGACGTCTTCGTAAGTGACAACGGCGCCATGCCGACTCGCGGTCGCGACGATCAGGGAGAAGATGAAGCCCTCGTAGACGTCGGACGGCTTCGAAGCGGAGTCGTACGACACCGTCCCCGCAGCCAGAAGGCTCCTGATCTCGTTGACCAGGTGATCGACCGTGCTCAACTGGCTACCTCCCTCGTCACTTCGGCCAGTAGCTGACTGACGCGTGTACGTTGCTCAGTCGGGACCCGATCTCCCCGGAACTCAGTTCGGCTGCGGCGCGATCGAGTGCTTTCGTCCGGCTCGAATACGACACCCTCAACCATGCTCCGGCTGCCGGCGTCGCCCTCGGGCTCGGACCGGAGCGTTTTCAGCACCTCCAGTTCCATTTCAGGCAGGTCGACGAGTACGCGCTTTACCGCATCGAGGAGGAGCTGCACACGTTCTTCGTCTGTCATGGCTCGCGTGGCGATGACCAGAGTCCCTCCCTTGCGGGAGGACTCGTACTCTCCGAGGCCAAGCATGCTGCGGTCCACGACCTCGTATCGAGCCGCTGCCGCCGCCGGACTCGTGGCAGGGGAGTCATCGCCGCGGCGCTGCTGGCGTCGGCGGAGGATCTTTTCCTCAGGTACTCCTGCGGCGATTGCCGCGTCGACATCGTCGAGCACCCAACTCAGGGTGGTGTCTTGCAGCGCTTCGCGGAGCTGCTGTTCCAAACGGCGCAGTTCGAACGGGTTCATGTCCCCCTCGCATCAGTAGCCTTCGTCTGATGTAGCCGATCGCTGCTCGGTCTTCCCCGAGCTTTGTTAGAAGGAACCGCAGTCAGCCGTCGAGCAGACTCCGAAGCACCTCAACCGAAAGGCGGGCTTCCGGGACGGCAGCTCCACCGTCGAATCGGACACCCTCGCCCACCAGGACATCCGCGGGTGCGTCCGTGCGGGACGGACCGGTCCACTGGAATCCTGCGCTGACGCGACCGGACGCAGTGAGGACCCGCCACGCGTTGGGGCACTGGTCGCATGTGGCCAGGTGGGTGCCGACGGGAACGGCGTGGCTGCCGATGACGGATGCCACGTCACCGTAGGTCGTCCATCGCCCGGACGGGATGGCCCCCAGCAGGGTGTGGAGAATCGTCCAGTCCTTGCGGGCGCCACTGAGCTGCTTGGCTAGGTCCGCGAGGCTTGCCCCTGCCAGCGCCGCCCATTCATCGGGATCGACCGTACTCGGGACGTCGTTGGTGTCGACGTCCCACCAGGTCGTCCCCTGTATCCCGTCAGGTATCCGGCCGGTCACGCTTTTGAAGATGTGGTTGGCGAGTCCGGTCGGCGTGTACGGCATGCCGTCGGCACCCCAGGTCAGGGGTTTGGCGGTGTTGTTGTTCCAGACGGCCGTTGCGCGTTCCTCATCTTCGCCCACCCAGGCAACGATGGCCTCACGGATGGATTGGGGAGCGCCGTGCCTCGGCGTCAACCGCAGTCTTGTCCCGTCTGGCAACAGGCCAGCGGCGACGAGAACGTGAGCGGCGTTGCGGGCCCGGGAGCGCTCTTCCAGTTTTTTGGCGGCGGCCTTGGCCTCGACCCGGGCAGGAGCGAGGGTGAACTCCTCCACTTCCGGTGTCGGATAGACCTTGGTGAAGCCGACGACGAGGTGGCCTTCCACCTTCCACAGACCCACCTGGACGAGGTCGAAGTCGAGGTTCATCTCCGACAGCCACACCACGGTGTGAGTCACTTGCTTGGGGAAGTCAGCAGCGATGATCACCTGCCGGGGGCGCTGGAGCAGTTCTGGACTCCAGTCTCCGTCCACATGGTCGAGGAGACGCTGCCTGCACGCGTCGAATTCGACTGCCTGGCCCCTGCCGGGCAGGAAGTCGCGGTGTGCCTGTGCCAAGGTGTCGAGGTCGAACCGGGACACGAGGGCGGCGTAGGTGATCGCCTGGAGATGTACATCCCGGTCGGCCGTTCCCCGCTTGAGCTCGACCACCACGAGGCGGCCGGTGGCGTCCAGCCCGAGGACGTCCAGTCGGTCCCGTGCCGGCACACCGTCAGTGTCGGCCCACCGGTCGAACTCGGCGGTGATCACGAGTACCGAATCGCCCAAGACCTGAGGGTTGTCGATCACCCACTCCTGTAGGTGTTGCCGTTCGAGGAGCCCCTCTGCGGCTAGCCCTGTTGGTGAGATTGGTGTTGCCGACCGGCCCGCAACGGCGAAGAGATGATCCATAAGCTCCCTCTCATGCGCCCAGCAATGTCAGATCGGGCGCCCAGAGCCTATGCGCAGGTGAGCCACTTGGGCAGTCGGTTTCTTGGCATTGGACGAGGTCCCGGTTGTTCTCATGCGGCCCGGATACTTCTCGAAGGCCGGCTCCCAAGCGGCTCCACGGACAGGGGCGGTGACTTGAGTAACTGCCGCGCATCCCGAAGCCTTCCTACGTCCGACCGGAGAGGTCGTCCACCAGAAGGTCGAGGGTGACCTCCTCATGGAGTGCGACCCCGAGAGCGGTCATCGCAGGGGCGAGACCCGGGTCCCAGGCCGCGCTGACGGGCTGGCCGTCGAGCGGCAGCTGCGGGATTCCCTCGGCTTGGCTGCGAGCGGCCAGATGCTCGTAGTCCTCGGCGCCCATGCGCCATGGCTGGGCTTCGTAACGGAGGATGATCCGGTTCGCGAGAGCGATGCCCGGCCAGTCGAAGTCGCCGTGGTACGCGAAACGGCAGCCGGTGGCGGCGAGGGCGTCAAGGAGTGTGAGGACCACCGTGGCGGCGCTGCCGGAGGTACACACCACGGGCCGGACGCAACCAGCGTCCGCAGCAGCCTCCACCACGCGCGGATTCTCACAGATGTGGATCACTATCTCGGCAGGCAGTTGCAGTTGCAGCTGCAGGTCGTGCAGATCGCGCGGCGTGAGGTGGGCTTCGGCGTGATGGTCGGCGCGCTGCCGCAGGGCCTGCTCCCGCCAGCCCCCACCGACGGGCCGCAGCCCGTACGTCAGCACGGTGCTGGAGACCTCGTCCGGTGTGACGGAAACCAGACGCCACAGTGCGCGTCGGCCGACCGCGTCGCCGGGGAACTCGGTGCCGTGGGCGAGGGCGATGCCGCGTTGGACGAGGCGTGCGAGCCAGGTGCCATCGTCCAGGCCGTGTGCGGACCCGGTCGCCAGGGCGGCGAGTTCTCCTCGGCCTCGGGTGCCACCCCGTTCCGGGCCGAGCAGTACGGTGAGGACCTGCACTGCCTGCTGGAGCGTGCGTACCGCCGTTTCGGGTGTCACTACTCTCGGTACGCCGGTGCGGCGCAGCAGGTCGTACCACTGCCCGGTCCAGTCCTGTCCGGCGAGCGGAGAAGCGTCCAGCGCCGAGGCGAGCGACGACCAGACGTGCTCGCGCCGTGCCGCGATACCCGCGCGGACGGCACGGCGGTCGGTGAGCGGAGGGCCCAGTTCCTCCAGCACCTCTCTGAGACCGAGTCCGGCCGCCGAAGCGCGCAGCCGCGTGTCGAGGGCGTCGAGGCGCACAGTTACGGCAGCACCTGTGACGGGTTTGCCCAGTAGGAGCGACAGGTCGTTGCGTTCCTGGGTGCTCACCGAGGTCAGCCGGAGGGAGCCGGTGGCCTGCACGCCGTTGCTTTCAAGGCGCTTGCGTACCGCTTCCCAGAGCCTGGTGAGCCCGGGACCGGCCAGCCAGTCCCGTGTCGCCGTGGGCAGTTTGCTCATACGGACACCAGACGCCGGTGTCGGCCGTTCCAGGTGTAGTGCAGGGTGGCCACCCCGCGCACATGGGGATCGCGGAGGCACTCGTAGATGTGCAGGGATGGCACCTCCGGCCAGTTGCCCATGAGCCGTTCGCTGGTAAGGACGAAGTCGAGATCGAGATCGACGAGGATGCGTCCCAGCCTCCCGTGGGTGGGTTCGTCGACCTTGGCGAAGGCGTCGTCCAGGAGGATCAGCCGCGGGGCGTGAGGTGCCGACTCGGCGAGGCTGGTGAAGTGGGCGGCGGCTGCGGCGAAGAGCACGAGGTAGGAGAGCACTCGCTGCTCGCCCTGGCTGAGCCCGGTGCGGCCGGTCAGTTTCCGCCGCCGTCCCGGAGCGGCGTCCTCGACCACGAAGGTGTGGAAGCGGAACCAGTCGCGGTAGTCGAGAGCGGTCCGCAGGTGGGCGGCGTAACCGGCTGAGGGATCGGCCCGCCGGGCGTCCTCGATCCGGCGTTGCAGCACCTCGCGGAGCTGCTCGGTCTGCTCACGCGTGCGCAGGCTCGACGGACTGCGCAGCAAGTCCACGGCCGCCCGCACGTCCGCGTCGACGTCCTCGTCCAGCTTCCACAGCAGTTCCACGCCGAGACCGTGTGAGGTGCGTACGGTGCGCAGGGTGTCGTTGAGTGCCGCGACCAGGTTCGCCGCGGTGATGACCTGGGCCGAGAGATGGTCGCCGAGCTCGCCGGTCAGGAACCGCTGGAACACCTCGCGTTCGCGTTCGGTGAGCCGTCCCCGGGCCTCTGCCGCCTGGACGGCAATCCGCTCGCCCACGGCCGCTACGTCGTGGGAGCCGTGGTCGTCGATCAGGCGGCATACCTTGATTCCGTCGCGTTCGTCCAGTTGCGCGTCGTAACCGCCGGCCAGCTGGTCACGCAGCTCGGTGTGCCGGTTGAGCAGGGTGCTGTCCGACACCTCGCCTTTCGGGCGGCCGAGGGCCTGCTGTACCGCGTCGGCCAGCGCCTTTAGCGCGCGCAGACGGCTGCGGACGTCCGAGCCGGGATCGTCCACCACGTCCTCGGGCAGCGCGGACCGGTCCACCCCGGCGCCGCGCACCACCTCCGGCCGGCCGAGCGCGCCGCGAAGGGCGCCGCCGGTTGCGATGACCGCCGTCTCCTGGGCGGTCAGGCCCTCGCGCAGGCGTTTCTCCTCCTCTTCCGCGCGCACGCGCCGGTCGTGCAGATCGTTCCGGATACGTTGTGCTGCCGGGACGGCCTCGGCGGCGTGCGCGATGCGCTGTCTGGCTTCCTGCTCGCGGGTGAGGATCTCTTCTTCGGTCGCCCCGATGGCCTCCTCGCGGGTGCGCAGGTCCTGTTGCGCGGTACGCAGCCCGGTGAGGTGGATCCGGTAGTTCTCCTCCGCGTCCAGGCGGTCTTTCCGGGCGCGCTCGTACCGTTCGGCATCGGTGTGATGGGCGCCGAGCCGCTCGCCCGTGCTGCCGATCGCCCGTCGAAGATGCCCGATGCCGGTGAGAAGGGCGGCCAGCGCGGTGCGTACGCGTTCCAGCTCGGCGGGGTCGCTGCGCAGGTCATAAGCGGTGGCGGTGGCGTCCGCCTCGGTGCGTGCGGCTACGGCGAGGGCGCGGGCCTCCTCGGCCAGCCGCGCCGCGCTGGTGGCCTTGGCGGTCAGGTCACGCAGCGTCCTCTCGTCCGACTCGGCTCTGCTCCAGGCGTCGGCGAGACCGCGTGCCCGGGGGAAGTCCTGTTCCGCGAACCTGATAGCCCGGCGCCGGGCGTCGGCCTCGGTGAGTTCGTGACGGGCGTCGGTCAGCCGCTGCTCCGTCTGCGTGAGCTGCTTCTCCAGCTCGGCCAGGATGCGCCGCCGGGTCTCGGCGCGTACGGCGGCTCCCACGTACTCGGCGTCGCTCTTGTGGTGCCGGCCGCTGAGGATGCCCAGACGCCAGGTTCCGTCATAGTGCACCGCGTCATGTGCGGTCGTTTCCCCGGCCGGTGCGAGCGCGATGGCGGTCAGCAGGTGCTCCACCTGCTCGGACGTGACCCCGCACCCCGGTTGTGGTGCCGGGCTCAGGGCCGAGGCGAGGGTCGGCCCGTCCGGCGCCGCGGAACCGGGACGCAGCAGAGTGTCACGGGTGCCGGAATCGACAAGGGCGCCGTCCGCGCCGACCCACGCGTCCAGGATTCCGCTGGCTTCCAGCGCTGCTTCCAGACCGGCCCGGTACGCGGGGCTCAACCCATCCACGAAGTCCACCAGCCGGTAGAAGGGCGCCCCGGTGCCTGGTGTCCTTTCGGTAACGCGGTGGTAGGGGACCGGCGGCTCGGGATCAGTACGTCGCTCCCAGTCTCGCTTCTGACTCGCCAGACGACCGAGTTCCTCGTCGAGCCGGCCGACGGTGAGGGCGAGGGCGTCGCGGCGTCCGGTGAGTTCCTCGCCGTACGACTCGAGTGCGGCATGGGCGGCCTGCCACGCCTGGCCGTCGATGTCGGGCGGGAGCGTCCGGTCCGCGAACGGGGCATCGGCGGAGCTCTCGCAGGTGACCACTGCGTGGACGGGGTCCAGCGGCGGGCAGCCGGATCCGAGGGCGGCCCGCGTGTGAGTGACCCACCCGGCGACCCGGCGGGCATAGGCACCGCTCTCCTCGGCGACCTTCTCGCGGCCGGCGTCGAGACGGCCGGCGGCCTCTTCCGCCTCGCTCTCCAGCCGTTCCCGCTCGGTGTCGGCCTGCTCCGCCCGGCTTCGGGCCTTCTCGGCCTGCGCTGTGAGGCGCGTCACCTCCTGGACCATCCGGGTCCGGTTCTTCACGACCGTCTCGGCGTCCTCCAGCTGCGCCTGCCAGGACCGCAGTCCGTCCTGCACCGCGGCCGTGTCCACATGGACGACCGACCGGTGCTGCACGATGTGCCTCTCCCCGTCCGGAGCGGTCAGCTCCGTCTCGCCGGCCTGGGAGCGAACCGTGCGGGGCAGGGCGACTGCCTCGCCGAGATGGCCGGTGGGAAGCCCGGCCTTCTCCGCCTGCGTCAGTAGTTCCCGGTGTTCAGTGCCCAGTTCGGTGAGCCGGCTGCCGAGGTGGTCGACACCGTCGGCCAGGCGCTCGGCTGCGCCTTCCTCTGCGCCGTGTGCTTTGCTGAGGGCAGTGAAGGCGGCCACGGCGGCGGTGTGGAGCGCCTCGACCGTGGTGCGGCGTTCCGACAGTTCGCGCAGGCTGCGGTAGGCGTGGCTGGCGTGCAGGGCGGCGAGGTCGGTCCGGGCGGCTTCTTCCTCGTCGCGCAGGGTCTCCAGCCGGGCTTCCGCCTCCTCCTCCTGCGTCCTCAGCTCGCTGGTCCGTTGTGCGGCGTCTCCGGCCGCCCGGCGTCGCTGCGCGAGGACCTCCAGCTCCCCACTCACCGCCTGCGCGCAGGTGCGCAGGACTCCGGACAGGTATCCGCGGTAACTGGTTAGGAAGGTACGCAGCGCCGTATCGGTACGCTCCAGGCGGCCGAGTTCGTCGCGTACGGCGTCGAGGTCGTGGAGGTTGCGCGCGACCTTCTCGACCACGTCCTCGTCGAGTCCCGGCAGGGTCTCGCTCAGCATGGAGGCGAGTCCTCCGTGCTCGATGCGGTCCCCGACAGTGGGCCGCCGCAGCCGGTGGAGGAGCTGGGTGAGGTTGCGGTAGCGGGTCGCGTCGGTGATGCCGAACAGTTCCCGAGCCACCCGCGAGCGGTGGACGACCGCGCGGTCGGTGACGTTGTCGGAGCCGACGATCTCCTTGAGCCGGTCGACCGGCAGGGGCCTTCCGCTCTCGACCAGGTGCAGGTCCTCACCGACGCGCAGCGGCGTGACGAAGAACGTCGGCAGCGCCTTCTGCGTCGACTTCGAGGCGCGGATGGCGGCGCCGAGGGTGAGGTGGCGATGGTCACCGCCGTCGGTCGTGCCCCGGAACTCCACCCACAGGTAGCCGAGACGGTTGGTCTGCTCGAACCCTTCCAGCATCAGCCAGGCGAGAGTGGTCCGGCCGGTGCCCGTCGCGTCCAGCGCCCGTGAGTCGCCGTCCAGCAGATACGGGAGCAGCATTTCCAGGGCTTTGGACTTGCCCGCGCCGTTCTTGCCGCGCAGGAGCAGCCGTCCGTCGCCGAAGGCGAACTCCTGCTCGTCGTACTGCCACACGTTCTGGATGCCCGCCCGGTGCAGCCGGAAGCGGGTGCCGGCGGTCGTCGTGGGGCCGGAACGCGGCAGCGGGACGAGGCCACGCGCATCGGTGGTCACAACGGCAACTCCTCTTGAACAACCGTCCCCTTGCCGGCTGCGGTGGCCGGGCGCACGGTCACGTGGGTGGCGTAGCGCGCCGCCGCGGCCAGCAGTACCCAGCCGTCACCGCCGGGACGCACCCCGCGGACATCGGTCACGGTGCGCCCCTCCGGTGCCTCATCGGCGTACCCCTCCGGCAGGCCATAGCCCTCGGCACGCAGCCGACCGGTCCGGGCCATCAGCCGCATGCGGGCCAGCAGGTCCAGTACGGCCTCCCGCAGGGCGCGGATGTCTTCCAGGTAGTCACGCTGCCAGTTGCTGCGCTGTCCGTACTCGGCGACCAGTTCGGCCAGCAACTCGTCCACCAGGCCGTCCGGAACAGCCACGCCGATGACGAGCGTCCCTCCGGTCGCCGGGTGCCCGGGCTCCTGCGGCCGAAGGCGCTCCACGAGCCGTTCCACCAGCAGGAGCGCGGCCTGCGCGACCGTCCCGGTGCCGGGCAGGTGCAGGTCCGTCAGCTCGTCCTCTGGATCCACCAGCGCCACTCCCTCGGCGCGGATCTCCATCTCCAGGCCCAGAAGTTCGGAGAACGCCTGCGCTTCGCGGCGCTGCCGGGTGCGCAACCAGTCGCGTTCGGCGTCGGTCAGCTCGTCCAGGTAGACGACGGGTGTCTCGACGAGCATCCGGCGCACATAGGTGCGAGGACCGCCGAACCCCGGGTCCGCTGCCCGCCGGACCAGGTCGGCGCCATCACGGGCCTGGGCGAGCGGGCCGGCGACGATGACTCGGGCCAGCTCGCGGTCCACTGTGATCAGAGCCTCTCCGCCCGCATCCTGTGCGAGAGCGGCCACATGGCCCTCGGTCTCGATGAGGACACCCCACCTGACCAGCAGGCGCAGAGCTGCTACCAAGGTCCGTTTCCCGGCAGCCCTGCCTGTCTCATCCAGCTCGATCTCCGCGTCGGCCGCGGCGGCCCTGATGTCGGCCACGAGCTGTGACAGCAGCAGTTGTTCGGGCGCGGTCACCAGCACGGACAGGGCCAGCGCGAGGCAGGCGTAGGTGTGCGGGGTGAAGGGGGTGCCGGTGGAGCGTTCCAGCCGGTGTCCCGCGCCTGCTCCCAGGGCCGCCTTGAAGAGCCGGGCGTAGGAGCTGTCGACCAGCAGGCGGTAGCCGAGCACCTGCTGGAACCGTTTGCCCAGCCAGTCGGCGTGCCTGCGGATCAGCGGGAAGAGGTCGGCGTGCGGGCCGTCCGAGGTGACCAGCGGATGTGCGAGCAGCAGCCGGGCGGCGCTGCGGCGCTCGGCGGCCAGGGCCACGTCGTGTGTCGAAGGGAGGCTCATGACACGCTCACCTCCGCATCGCCGTCGGCCGTGTCGGAGGAGGTGCGGCCGACGTCCAGCTCAAGGTCGTCCAGCAGCAGGTCGCCGTCGACCGAGTGCAAGACGCATCGGGCGCCCGCCGTGCGTCGCACGGTGAGCCGGACGCCCAGCTCGGCGTCCTCGCTGTGGGCCTGGTCGAGGTCGAATTCCGTCGCGCCCGCCCCGTCCGTGCCGGCGCGACGCCTCAGCTGCGCGTTCCCGAGTGCGGTGGCCAGCAGCTCCAGGAGCAGACCGAGCGCAGCCGAGGTGAGGCGCACCTCGGCGAACCGGCCCGAGGCGCTGCGCAGTTCGTCCGCCGCCGCTGCCCTGGCGGCCGCCCGCTCACGGGCTTCATCCCGCAGCCGCCGCTTCTGCGCGGAGTGGTCCTCCACCGCGGACGTCCGGCCCCGCTGGGCGCGGCTGCCCCTTTCCCGCAGGGCCACCGGCACCTCGACCACCGGCCCGGTCCACCAGCTCGTGTAGGCAGGCACCACCTCGTCGGTGGCCGGGGGTATGCCCAGATGACGCGCGCCGTACAGCCCGAAGGCGGCGACGGCGATGTCGTGCGCGTCCTGCGGCGCCGCTTCCTCGAACCACCGGGCCAGCCGCAGCAGGTCCTTGCGCCGGGACATCTCCCCGGTGGCCGACCGCAGCATCCGCTTGGCGTTGGCGAGCAGCGACTGCAACGCGCGCAGCGTGGCATCCCGCAGTTGATCGACCTGACTGCCCTGCCCGTCGGTGTCGTTGAACCAGCCGCGCAGGCCCTCCCAGTCCGTGAGCTCGCGCCCACGGCTGCGCTGCACTCGCGTCTCCAGTCGGCCGTCGCCCTGCGGGGACAGCCCGGTGAGGCCCTGTGCATGGGCGTCCAGCCGGGCGAGCAGACCCGGGACGTACGGCCACAGCGTGTCCAGTGCTGCCGAGATCCGGGGCGCGCGGAACGCTACGTCTTCAGTGATCGCCTCGACGTAGTCCAGGAGCAGCTCCTTGAAGCCCTGGTACTCGGCGCTGTCCAGGTCGTACCGGGCCAGGACCTGGCCGAGGTAGGCGTAGAAGTCCCGGATGGAATCCGCGAACTCGGTGAACTGCACGAACAGCGTGCTGACCCGCTCCAGCCCGTCCTGCGGTTCGATGCCACCGGGCGCGGTCACGAGCTCGGCCAGCTCCCTGAGCCCGCGCTCGACCACGGCGAGCAGCTCGTTGCTCACCTCCCGGGCGGCGTCCGCCTCGGCCAGGACACCGTCGGCGTCCCGTTGGATGCGCTCGCCCAGCTTCGACAACTGGTAGCGCGCGCGGGACCGCTGGTACTCGCTGATGCTGGACGCCTTGACCGTGTGGCTGCTGCGCAGCAGGTTGCCCCACTTCACCAGCTGTTCGAGCCGGACGGTGAGGGTGTCGGCGTCGAGCCCGGCGGCAGGGCCGCCGGCCTGGCGCAGCTTCGCCAGGAGATCCGGCACGGCCAGGTCCGCCAGCAGGGTCCCGCAGAAGACCCGCATGATCGCCAGGTGCTCCAGCCGCTCGGGGGCGCTGAGGTAGGTGTAGGCGTCCAGCCGCCTGTGTGTTTCCTGGCTGGCGTCCTGACCTGAGCTGGATGTGCGTCCCACCATGCCGGTGACGTTACGTGGCGCATTCAGACGTCGCCGCTAGATGGCCTGAAATACTCCATGGATTGCCCAGCCGGGCGTCCCAGTGAGCCGATGGCTGCATGGGCGGTCACTGAATGATCGGGACGGGTTACTGCTCTGTCGTCTGGGTGAGGATCTGAGCTCGCAAGGCTCTGGGGGCGGAAGTCACGGAACCAGCCTCTGGTACTCCCCTGGGTCGGAGATACTGGCATTTCCGTGACCGCCTGGGGCCTGTCTGCAGCACGCTGTGCCTTGGTGATCACGCTCTGGCATTGATGGCGTTGGCGAAGGAGTCTGTCCAGGTGGCGACCGCGACGGAGTATCCGCAGGGACCGGCGAGCAGTACCTCGGAGGCGGCGCCTGTTCCACCGGTCCCGGAGCCGGGGCAGGTCGTTAAGGTGCGGGGGTCCACCTGGGCGGTTTCTGACATCCGGAAGCAGGGGCTTCCCCGTAGCCCTGCCGACGAGGGCGTGCCGGGCCTTACCCACGTGGTGAGCCTGCAGTCGCTGGACGAGGACCGGCTCGGGCAAGAGCTGACGGTGGTCTGGGAGCTGGAGGTCGGCCACACCGTCGCCCCGAACCAGGGGCTGCCGGAGACCGTGCGGGCGGAGGCGTTCGACGACCCGAACACCCTCGCCGCGTTCGTGGACGCGGTCCGCTGGGGTGCGGTCACCTCGGCGGACGCCAACTCCTACCAGGCCCCCTTCCGCAGCGGCGCCAACGTGGAGGCATACCAGCTGGTGCCGTTGAGCCGTGCGCTGCAGTCGTCGCGTACGAACCTGCTGCTCGCCGACGACGTCGGCCTGGGCAAGACCATCGAGGCCGGGCTTGTCGTGCAGGAGCTGCTGCTGCGGCACCGCGCGCGGTCCGTGGTGATCGTGTGCCCGCCGAGCCTGTCGCTGAAGTGGCAGGACGAGATGCGGGAGAAGTTCGGCCTCGACTTCGTCATCGTCAACAGCGAGCTGATGGCGAAGGTGCGGCGGAGCCACGGGCTGAACGCCAACCCGTTCCGGCTCTTCCCCCGCGTGATCGTGAGCATGGCGTGGCTGCCGTCACTGCGGGCGCAGCGCCTGCTGCGTGACGTGCTGGCCGATGTGCGCAGCGCGGGCACGGCCAGGCGGTACGCGTTTGATGTGCTGGTGGTCGACGAGGCGCACCATGTGGCGCCGGCCAGCCCGACGACGGCGCCGGGGCAGCGTGGCTACGCGGTGGACAGCAAGCGGACGACGGCGACGATGCGGCTCGCCGAGGCGTGCGAGCACCGGCTGTTTTTGAGCGCGACGCCGCACAACGGCTATTCGGAGTCGTTCACCGCCCTGCTGGAGATGATCGACGGCCGCCGGTTCACCCGCGGCGCGAGCATCGACGAGCAGGCCCTGAAGGAGGTGATGGTGCGGTGGCTGAAGACCGACCTGCCGGACAAGGGGTTCAAGACCCGGAAGCTGGGGACCCTCCCGTTCACGCCGTCGGAGGAGGAGCAGCAGCAGTTCGCGAGGTTGGAGCGGCTGCTGGCGGACAGTGCCCGGGCGAACGGCAAGGGCTCGGGTGGCGACATCGTCGCGATGCTGCTGAAGAAGCGTTTCCTGTCCAGCCCGTGGTCGTTCGCCCGCACCCTTGAGCTGTACGAGGGCGCTGACGGGGGCGACCGGCAGCTTCGGATGGACGACGAAGACCAGTACTACACGGAGGTGCTGGGCAGCGGTCAGTCGGACGAGGAGGAGGGCGCGGCCGAGCACCCCGAGTTCACCGCGCTGCGCCACTCCAAGGGCTCGGACCCTCTGGTCGCGGCCACCAGCAGCGAGATCGCCTCGCTCATCGAGTGGGGGCGCCGCTATGAGCACAAGCCGGACTCCCGGCTGGAAGAACTGCTGACCTTCCTCGCCGCGGTCTGCCGGCCGGACGGCACGCACTGGACCAACGAACGGGTCGTGGTGTTCACGGAGTACGCGGCCACCCTCGAATGGATCGAGCGCGTCCTGCGGCAGCGCGGCTACAACGACGTACTGGAGGTCATCCAGGGCTCGACCCCGACCGAGGAGCGGGAGAAGATCCGCGCCCGGTTCACCGAGAGCCCGGATAAGCACAAAGTCCGAGTCCTGCTCGCCACCGACTCCGCCGGCGAGGGCATCGACCTGCAGACCCACTGCCACCGCCTGGTCAACTTCGACATCCCGTTCAACCCGTCCCGCCTGGAGCAGCGCATCGGCCGGATCGACCGGTACGGGCAGACCAAGCACCCGGAGATCTTCCACTTCGTGCCGGTCTCCAGCTCCACGACGTACGACGCGGACATGAAGTTCATGGGGATCATCGCGACCAAGGTCGGGCAGGCCACCGAGGACCTCGGCAAGGTCAACCAGGTCATCGACGCCGAGGTGCAGGAACACTTCGCCCCCACCCGTACGACCCGCAAGACCCGGCTGACCGCGCCGGACGACGGCAACGAGGTGATCACCCGCGTGCTGGCCGGCGGAATGGAGCTGAACCGCCGGCTCACCAAGCTCTCCGAGACGTACCACGAGAGCAAGGCCGCCATGCACCTCACGCCCGCGAACGCCCGCAGGGTGGTGGACACCGCGCTCACGCTGACCTCGCAGCCCCCGCTCGTCGAGATCGGCGACGACCGCACCGAAGCACAGGTCTTCGAGATCCCGAACCTCAGCCGCTCCTGGCAGCCGGCCCTGCGTGGCCTGGACACCCGCCTGGAACCTGGCGTCCTGCGCCCCATCACCTTCGACGACCAGGCCGCGCAGCACCGCACCGACCTGGTCCACATCCACCTCGGGCACGCCCTCATGCAGCGCGCCACCCGCACCCTGCGCTCGGCGCTGTTCAGCACGGACTCCCCGGTCAACCGGGTCACCGCCGTCATCGCCCCCGGCCTTCCCGAGTCCTGTGTCGCCGCAGTCTCCCGGCTCGTCCTCGTCGGACGCGGCGGGCTGCGCCTGCACGAAGAGGTGTTCCTCACTGGCGTCCGGCTACGTGGCCAGGCCCTTGCCGAGTCCAAGGTCGAACAGGTCCTCGACGAAACCCTCGACTCCGCGGACCTGCTCCTCGCCGATGAGAAGGTACGTGCTCACCTCGCCGAACAGTGGAACGACGACGACTCCCGGCTGCGCACACGCCTGCTGACCGCGATGGAACGCAAGAGCGCCAGCCGCCAGGAGAAGGTCACCGAGGCACTCACCCAGCGCCGGGACGCCGACATCCAGCGCGCCCACGAGATCTTCGACGCCTTCCGGCTCAACCTGCGCGAGTCCCGAGACCGCCTGGAGCATGCCATCCGCGCCGAGGAAGAGCTGCTGTTCACCGACGACCAACAGAAGCAGCGACGCCGAGACCTACACCACATGAACGAGCGCCTCGACAGCCTGGACGACGAGGAGGCACGCGAGATCGCCTCGATCCAGGAGCGCTACAGCGACATCAGGCCCTACGTATCCGCCGCCGCGGTCGTGTTCGCCCTCACCCCCGAAGACGCGAAGAACGGAATGGTCAAGGCATGAGCCGCCGCTACCCCCCGACCGCCGCCGGCCTGCACCGCGCCTGGCTCGAACTCGTCGACGCCGACGGCCCCTTCCTCGCCGTCCCCGCCCTGGAACGCGTCTACCCCCAGGGCATCCCCCAGCCCGACTCCCGGGCGCTCGACGCCATCAAGGACGCCAAGCCCGCCTTCGAGAAGGCATGGGAGAACTGGGACGAGCACCCGGGCGACGAAGCCGCCCTCGACCTGTACCGCGAGGCCCGCGACACCTGGGTCGACCTCGTCCTGCGCCAGGGCCTGCGCTGGGGCACCTCCTACACCGTGCCCGCCCCTGCCGCCGCCGAGGTCCACTCACCCGACTACACCGTCACCGTGCGCGCCGACGGCGCCCTCGTCCACGGCGACACCACCGGCGCCCTCGTCCTGATCACCGACCCCACGGACTCCCTGCGCGACCCGATCACCGACGGCTGGTCTGCCAGCCCCATCGACCGCATGGAAGAGCTGCTGCGCGCCTCCGGCGTCCCCATCGGCGTCGTCACCGACGGCCGCTGGTGGGCGATCGTCAGCGCCCGCCCGCAGACCATGGTCGCCTCCGGCATCGTCGACGCCCAGACCTGGATCGAAGAGCCCCAGACCCGCAACGCCTTCATCGAACTCCTCCAGCGCCGCCGCCTGGTCGGCGGCAAACAGCAGGACCGGCTGACCGAACTCTTCGGCGAGTCCGTCACCGCCGCCGAGAAAATCACCGAAGCGCTCGGCACCCAGGTCCGCCGCGCCGTCGAACTCATCGTCCAAGCCCTGTCCGAAGGCGCCCTGGACGCACAGCGACGCGGCGAACCCGACCCGCTGCCCGCGGCAAGGGGCGAGGTCTACGAGGCCGCCGTCACCGTCATGATGCGCGTCATCTTCCTCCTCTTCGCCGAAGAACGCGGACTGCTGCCCCAGAGCCGCCTCTTCGCCATGGGATACGGCATCAGCGACGAACTCGACCTCCTCGACGCCCGCGAGAAGGAAGAGAGCGAACAGGCCCTCGACGCCACGTTCCTGACCTGGCACCGCCTCCTGGCCACCTCCCAGGCCCTGTACCGGGGCGCGACCTTCGAAGACCTGCGCCTGCCCGAGTACGGCGGCTCCCTCTTCGACCCGGCCCGCTTCCCCTTCCTCACCGCCTGCGACTCCCAGGACACCCTGGCCATCACGGTCAGCGACCGCGTCATGCTCGAAGTCCTGCGCGCCGTCCAGATCGCCCAGCTGCCCGGCGGAGCACGACGCATCTCCTTCCGCGACATCGACGTCGAACAGATCGGCTACATCTACGAGGGCCTGCTCGGCTACTCCTGCGAACCCGCCGAAGAGATCATCGTCGGCCTCACCGGCAGCGCGGGATCCGAACCCGAGATCCCCCTCGCCACCCTCGAAGAACTCAGCCAGGCCAAGCGCACCGAGACCGCGCTGGCCGACGCGATCCTCGCCTGGATAAAGCAACACCAGCCGGCCGCGAAGCCGTCCAGCAAGGCCGCCCTCACCAAGGCGCTGAAGACGGGCGACACCCTCGACGACACCGAGATCGCCCTGCGCGACGTCACCGACGACCCCAAGCTGCGCGACCGCCTCCGCCCGTTCATCGGCATCGTCCGCCGCGACCTGCGTAACCGACCGCTGGTGGTCGAGCCCGGAGGCGTCCTTCTGGTGGAGACCCCCTCGCGCGCCTCGGCCGGCGCGCACTACACGCCCCGCTCACTGGCCGAGGAAGTCGTCCGGTACGCGCTGGAACCCCTCGTCTACTCGCCCGGACCACACCAGACCGCCGACCAGGACGCATGGCGGCCCATCGACTCCGACCAGATCCTCGACCTGCGCATCGCCGACATCGCCTGCGGCTCGGGCGCCTTCCTCGTCGCCGCGGCGCGCTACCTCGCCGACCGGCTCGTCGAGGCATGGCAGCGCGAGGGCGTGGCGTACGGAAGGACACCGCACGACCTGCACGTCCACGCGATAAGGACCGTCGTCGCGACCTGCCTGTACGGCGCCGACATCAACGGCATGGCCGTGGAGATGTGCAAGCTGTCGCTCTGGCTGGTCTCCCTGGACCCGAAGCTCCCGTTCTCCTTCGTCGACGACAAGGTGCTCCACGGCAACGCCCTGCTCGGCTTGACCGACGCAGACCAGCTGCGCCGCCTCCACATCGACCCCGCCGCGGCCGGCAACCAGTTCAGCATCTTCGCCTTGGACGTGGACGACATCCTGGACCAGGCCAGCCGTCTGCGCCGCCAGCTCGCCACCGAGGTCGACGACAACGACCCGCAGCGCTCGGCCGCCACCAAGCGGCGGCAGTGGCGCCGGTACCAGGAGCTGACCGCGCAGCTCGCCGACGTCGCGGACGGCGTGATCGCGGCCGGGCTGCGGTGGGGTGGCAAGCCTGGGAAGCAGTTGAAGGCCGCGTATGAGGATCTGAGCATCGCAGTGGAGAAGGCGTACCCGGCCGATGGCGGGGAGGCGGATCGGACGATGCTCGACGGCATCCAGGAGGCCGGGCTCACTCCGACTGTGACAACGGACTACGAGCGGTGGAAGCCGCTGCACTGGATCCTGGCGGTGCCGGATGTCATGGAGCAAGGGGGGTTCGATGCTGTCATCGGCAACCCGCCCTTCAGGGGGTCCACTTACTTGTCGTCAGACCTGGGAAAGAACGTCTGCGACTGGCTGGCCGAGGTGGTGGCAGGCGGTGTACGAGGAAAATCCGACATGGTTGCCTACTTCTTCCTCAGGGCGTTTGAGTTGATGCACAAGTCAAGCTCGTTCGGCCTCATTGCTACGAACTCCTTGGCCCAGGGGAAGACCAGAGAAGTAGGGCTCGCCCAAATGGTGAGATCCGGCTTGTCCATCACTAGGTCGGTACAGAGCAAGCGGTGGCCCGTGAAATCTGTCAACCTGGAGTATGCGGCGGTCTGGGGGGCGAAGGGTGCTACGGCCGAGGCCATCGAACGCTTCGCCGACGGCTATCGCGTAAGGAGGATCACTTCCCTGCTGGAGCCAGAGGGAAGAGTCTCCGGAGACCCCATCAAACTTGTCGAAAACTCCGGCATCTGCTTTGAGGGCTGCAAGCCGTACGGCGAAGGTTTCTTGGTTAGCAAGGAAGAGGCAGAATCCTGGACGAAGGAAGATGCGCGGCTGAGAGAGGTCGTTCTCCCCTATCTGGTGGGGAAGGATCTTAACTCGCGCCCAGATTGCAGCGCCTCCAGATGGATCGTCGATTTCGCCGAAATGCCCATGGAGGTCGCCCGCAGTTTCGACCGGCCGTGGCGGCATGTCGAGTCCGGCGTGAAGAGTTATCGGCTCGCTCAGGATGGTGAGAAGTACCCGCGCCTGGTAAATCAGTGGTGGCAGTATTGGAATACCCGCCCTGCATTGCGTGAAGTCCTTAAGGATCTCGACCACGTGCTTGCTCTCACTTTGGTTAGCAAGACGCTAATTCCTGCAAGGGTGCCCACGGGGCAAGTGTTCAGTAATCGCCTAGCCGTCTTCGCATCCGATTCGTTTGCCCTCCAGGCCGTCCTCTCATCGTCCATTCATGTAACCTGGGCGACCCTTAGGGGGACTACTAGGACGGGCGATTCCGGCTACGCCCCGACTGCGGTATTCGATACGTTCCCCCGCCCAGTCAGTCACGCACCCCTCTCCGGGCTAGGGAAGGAACTGAACGATGTCCGTGAAGAGGTGATGCTTCGGCGGGGACTTGGATTGACCGACCTGTACGACATGATCAATTCTCCCGGAATTGAAGGCTCATCCGATGATGACGTGCGTCGTCTTCGTGAGATCCACGTTGAGCTCGACCAGGCGGTCATGACCGCCTACGGCTGGGACGACGTCCCTCTGGAGCATGGCTTCCACACCTACCGCCAGATGCAACGCTGGACGGTGAGCCCCGCCGCCCGGGTGGAGATCCTCGACCGCCTCCTCGAAGAGAACCATCGCCGCGCCGCCTCGCAGGGCGTTGTCAGTCCCCCCGGCAACAATGAGGGCATCGAGGACGAGGAGGACGACGAGTGACCACCCCACGGCGCACCAGCGATCAGCCCGCAGGCGGCGCTCCTCAGGCCCCGGCCTACCGTCTCGCCCTCGAACCCGACGACCGTTCCTGGACCGCCCGGGAGAACCTGGTCGACATCCTGGAACGTGAGCTCCTGGGCCCGGCCAACGGCCCGGACGAGACCCTCGACGGTGTTCCTGACTCGGCGTACCTGATCGGCCGGATCGCGCCCGTGCGGCTCACCGCTGGCCAGGACGACCCCGGCGAGGCCGGATCGGACGACGCCGCGACCGACGTGGGCGACGCTGTGGATGCCGCAGAGAGCCGGGGCGTGCCGCTCACCGCCGTTGACGACAGCAGCGCGAGTTCGGACGAGGACGAGGTCGAGGACCAGCCGCAGAAGCGTGGACTGATGATCCCGGCGTCGATGGGGCTGCGTTTCCAGATCCCCGACGATCTCGACGAGTTCACGGTGACCGCCTCGTGGGGCACGTACGAGCCGGTGAAGGAGAAGCGTGGCGAGGACACCGGAGACGGCGGGGGCGAGGGCGCGGCATCCGCTTCAGCTATCCGTCGTTTCCAGCGCACCCCGCACGCCATAGCTAAGGCGATCAAGGTTGCCGACCTGAAGCCGTCCCGTACGACCGAGGTCGTGCTCAAAGACAAGGTCTTGCTTCGGGTGGATCGTTACGACGATGCCGAGCGTGGCTGTCGGCTGATCGAGGTGGCGTTGTGCAACGACCGGGAGACCCCCCGCAAGATCCCGGTCGAGGCGTGGCTGTACCAGACCAAGCTGTCGGTGTCGGCCGGTGGAGCTGAGGTGTTCCTGCCGGTCAATGACGTACTCCTGGACACGCGCGAGGAGCCGGACGACGAGCTGCGGCGGCTGCGGCTTCAGTACCGCAACCGTCTGGAGTTCGCCCATGGCCGGACCTGCTCGGTGGACTGGGAGGTAGCTGAGGGAGCGCGCAGGGCCAGTGAGGTCTGGACGACGTGGCTGCCGGTGAGTGAGACGCCGCAGACGGCCGCTGAGGAGATCGGTGCGGCCCTGCTGGACATGCGCAGGCTCCAGGAGGCGTCGATCGACGAGCTGCGTACGGGTCTTGAGCCGATCGTCGCGGGTTACACGGCCTGGCTGGACGGCGAGGAGCGGCGGGCCGAGGCTCTTCCGGAGCATCTGAGGTCCGAGGGTCTGGACGCGGTCGCCGAGGCGCGTCGGGTGCAGCGCCAGCTTGAGGAGGGTCTGAAGCATCTCCTCGGGGACGAGGAGGCGTTGCGCTGTTTCCGGTTCATGAACCGGGTGATGGCTGATCAGCGTGTGCAGTCGCAGGTCGCGGAGCGGCGGGCGAGTCGGCCGGAGGAGAGCATCGACGAGGCTCGCGAGGCGATCCTCGCGGAGAAGGGGGCCTTGGCGCATTCGTGGCGTACCTTCCAGCTGGCCTTCGTGCTCATGCAGTTGCCGTTGCTGTCCGACCCGGCGGCCGAGAAGCGGTCGGGGGATCTGGCCAAGGCGCAGCTGTTGTTCTTCCCGACTGGTGGTGGCAAGACGGAGGCGTATCTGGGTCTGGCCGCCTACACGTTCGCGATTCGTCGCCGCCAGGGTGTCGTGGATGCCTTCGATGGTCCGCTGGACGGGCGGTCTGGGGTGGCCGTCCTCATGCGGTACACGCTGCGCCTGCTCACCGCTCAGCAGTTCCAGCGCGCCACCGCCCTGGTGTGCGCGGCGGAGCTGGCCCGGCGCGATGATGTGGCGACGTGGGGGGAGGAGCCGTTCCGGATCGGGCTGTGGGTCGGTACCGATGTGAGCCCGAAGCGGTACGACGAGGCCGCCGAGCAGTTGCAGAAGGCCCATGGGGGCCGTGGCTATCGGCTGACGGTGCTGCAGATCCAGCGCTGCCCGTGGTGTGGGACGCGGGTCGAGGCGCGCGATGTGCGCACGGAGCCCGCGCTGCGCCGGGTGTACGTGTACTGCGGGGACGAGCTGGCTGACTGTCCGTTCGCTGACGGCGGCGAGGTCCCGGACGGGCTGCCGGTGCTCACGGTGGACGAGGAGATCTACCGGCTCGCGCCGGCGTTCGTCATCGCCACCGTGGACAAGTTCGCTCGCCTGGCGCGGGAGGGCGAGGCCGCCTCGCTGTTCGGGCACGTCTCGCGGCGCTGTGAGCGGCACGGCTTCGTGCATCCCGACTATCAGCAGTGCGACATCAAGGACGGCAGCAAGCATCCCAAGAAGGACGGCTGGCCGGCGGCCCCCGTTCACCCGGCCACGCGGCTGCGGCCCCCGGACCTGGTCATCCAGGACGAGCTGCACCTGATCACCGGGGCACTCGGCACGACGGTGGGCCTGTTCGAGGTGGCCATCGACGTGATGACCGACTGGCGGACGAAGGACGGGCGCCCGGTGCGTCCGCTGCTCGTCGCCTCCACAGCCACCGCACGTAACGCGTCGGAGCAGGTGCGTGCGCTGTACGGGCGCGACGTCACCATCTTCCCGCCGCAGGTCCTGGACGCCGGCAACACCTACTTCTCCAAGGAGATCCCGGTCTCCGAGAAGCACCCGGGGCGCCGGTACGTCGGGATCAGCACGACCGGGGTGCGCTTGACCACGGCGGAGATCCGGGTCGCCGAGGTGCTCCTGGCCGGCGGGCAGCTGCTCCTCGACCGCTCCGGACGCGCGGCCGATCCGTACATGAGCCTGGTCGGCTACTTCAGCGCCACCCGTGAACTCGCCGGCATGGCCCGGTACATGAGCGACGACATCCAGACCGCCCTCGCCAAGGGCCGCCCCTGGTCGAAGCTCCCCCGCCGCACCGGCACCGATTACGGTTCGCTGCACGTCGCCGAGCTGACCTCGCGCGTGGCCAGCGCGGACATCACCGCGACCCTGGACCAGATGGCGACGGCGTTCGACCCGGGCTTCGACTCCACCGCAGGCAAGCGCAACCGGCGCGCGCTGCGCGAGGCAAAGAAGCCGGATCCCACGCGTGAGGTCAATCCGTACGACGTGGTCCTGGCCACCTCGATGCTCCAGGTGGGCGTGGACGTGACCCGCCTTGGGCTGATGCTCGTGGTGGGGCAGCCGAAGAACACCGCGGAGTACATCCAGGCGTCCTCCCGTGTCGGCCGTACCGCGGACCGGCCGGGCCTGGTGGTCGCGCTCGGGAACTGGGCGCGGCCGAGGGACCTCGCCCATTTCGAGCAGTTCCGCCACTACCACGAGACGTTCTACGCCCAGGTGGAGGCGCTGTCGGTGACCCCGTTCTCGGTGACCTCGCTGGAGCGCGGCCTGGACGGCGTGCTGGTCAGCGCCGCCCGTGTCCTGCAGGCCGCCAAGGCCGGCCAAGGGCTGTCCCCGGAGGACGGGGCGGCCCGTATCGAGGCCGAGCAGCACTTCGCGGGCGAACTCGTCGACGCCCTCGTGCGTCGCGTCGCGCGGGCCGGCGACGAGGATGCCGCCACCCGCGCCCGCCTGCGCCTGGAGAACCGGCTCGACCAATGGGGCAAGCGCCGTAAGAGCCTCATGGAGGACCGCAAGTCGCTGGTGTACGAGAGGGTTCTGGACGACGGTCGGCACGACGCGCTGATGATGAGCGCGGAGAACGCCAAGGCGGGCATCGACACCCGGGACGCTGCGCCGTTCATCGTGGCGAACTCGATGCGCGAGGTGCAGCCGGAGATCAACCTCCTGGTGAGCCCGATCAAGGAGCGCCTGGTGTACCGCGCACCCGACCATGCCCCTCAGTGGAAGATGCCGGAGGACAACTCGTGAGTGACGAGACGCGCTTCGTCTACGACGTCGCCCGCGCCGTCGACCCGCTGGGCGACCTGGAACAGGAGGCGGAGAAGGCGACCAAGCACAACCGTGCCAAGGTCGGCTCGGCCCGCCCCTCCTCCCTGCTGTACACCTACGGCCCCGGCGCGATCATGGACTTGCCGCAGTTCACGATCATGCCCACCGGCCTGGACGACTGGGACCGCATCTGGCGGCGCCGCGACTCCGCGCCCCCGCAGATCCACGCCCCGCGCCTGCGCGACGTGGTCCGGATGATGCTGCGTTCGCCCGACGTGCAGCTGCGGCCGTACCCCTGGCAGCCGAAGAAGCACAGCCGGTCCGCCGAAGGCAACGACCTCGGAGTCCCCTCCCGGGTCTTCCCGCAGTGGCTGCGATGCACGGGCTGCGACATGCTCGGACTACTCACTCAGTTCGACTACCGCAACACGCACCCTTTCCGCACCGACTTGGCCGTTTTCGAGCACGCCAGGTGCACGGGCCGCGCGGGCGCCGGCACCCGCAAGCCGATGCGCCGCACCGCCATCCCGGCCCGGTATCTGCTGGCCTGCGTCGACGGGCACCTGGACGAGTTCCCGTACGACCTGTGGGTGCACCGCGGACAGCCTTGCAGCCAGGCGCAGCTGCCCGCTCTGAAGATGGTCGACCGGACCGCCGGCAAGGGCGCCTCGGCCGTCATCCACTGCGCGTCCTGCGACATGCGGCGGCCAATGACCGAGGCCCAGGGCGAGGCCGGCAGGGCGAAACTCCCGCAGTGCCGAGGCCGCCACCCCCACCTGGACGCCTTCGAGCCCAAGGGCTGCCGCAACGAGACCCGACTGATGCTCGTCGGCGCATCCAACCTGTGGTTCCCCGCCACCCAGTCCATCATCGTGATGCCGGAGTCCCAGGAGGAGCAGGCCAGCGACCTGGCCGACCGGGTCCGCACCGCACTGGGCGACAAGCTCGCCAAGTACCGCGCCAACCTCGACCTGATCCGGGACCTCCTCGGCATGGACGGCGGCGTCGACGTCACCGGCCTGTCCGACCACAACCTGGAGCAGGTCCTGCAGGCCGCCTCCGCCCCCACCGACACCCCGGAGGAACAGGAGGAGAAGCTCCGCGAGTGGGACCCCGTCGACCTCCTCGTCCCCGAATGGCGGTACCTGCTGCGTGACATCGTCGGCACCCGCGTCGAGGACCCCAAGAGCGGACTCACCCTAGCCACCCGCGACCGGGGCGACGCCCTGCAGCCGGAGATCACCCGTGTGCTCGCGGTCGAACGCCTCCGCAAGGTGAATGCCCTGGTCGGCTTCACCCGCATCGACGACATGGACCGCGTCGGCGACCTCCCACGCCGCCTGGCCCCACTGACGCGTACGTCCCGCCCGAGCTGGACCGTGGCCACCGAGGACCGCGGCGAAGGCATCTTCCTCCAACTCGACGAGAACGCCGTCGCCGCGTGGGAGAAGCGCGTCCTGGACACCGACCTGTGGAAACTCCACCGCGAGGCACACCGCAGGAACTTCGAGCGCCGCTTCTCCGACACGGCGGGCCAGATCGACCCCGACAGCCGCCTGAAGCCCCCGCGCTACTGGCTCGTCCACACCCTCACCCACATCCTCATCCGCGAACTCGCCCTGACCTGCGGCTACTCGGCCGCCAGCCTCAGCGAACGCCTCTACGCATGGCCCGCCGCCGAAGGACGCGACCCCGCGGCCGGCCTTCTCATCTGCACCACCGCCTCAGACAGCGACGGCACCCTCGGCGGCCTCGTACAGCTCAGCGAGCCCACACGCCTTCAACGGGTCCTCGGCAGCGCACTGCGCAAGGCCACACGCTGCTCCTCCGACCCCATCTGCTCCAAGCGCACCCCCCAGGACCCCGAGGACTTCCTCCACGGCGCCGCCTGCCACTGCTGCGTCATGGCCTCGGAAACCTCCTGCGAGCGCGCCAACCGCTTCCTCGACCGCCGCTTCCTCCTCGACCTGCCCGGCAGCGACCTCGGCTTCTTCCAGGCCCATGAGTGACGCGGACGCGCCACGCCAGCTCGGCCGGCTCCTGACCGGAACCGAGGCCAAGGACATAGCGGACCGACTGGCCGACGGCGACACCTTGACCACCGCACTCAAGGTCGTCGCAGTCGGCCAGCGGGCAGAGGTCCGGCACCTGCTGGAGGCCGTCGGCAGCGGTCCCGGAGCGGCACCCCAACAGATCCTGGTCCTGAGGGCCATCGAGGGGGCACGGGCACTTCCGACCACACTGTCACCGCTGTGGACCATGCCCGGACACCTCGCCCAGAGCGGACCGCTCACCACCTCGGTCACCCGCCTCGTCGACAGCGCCCGCCACGCGATCACCTGCTCGACCTTCAACTTCCAGCGCAGCTCAGCACTCTGGACGTCACTTCGGACAGCCGCACAGCGCGACGGCGTCGCCGTCGGTGTCTACATGGACACCCGGGCCGCCGACGGCAGCGGACAACACTGGACCCCGTCGACCACAGAGGTAGCCGCGCACCTGGCTCCGGCCGAGGTATGGCGGACCAAAAAGTTCGACGGCGGGCACGTCCGCAATCACGCCAAGTTCCTCGCCATCGACCACCACCTCCTCCTGGTCACCAGCGCGAACTTCTCCTGGAGCGCAGAGAACAACAACGTTGAGTTCGGCGTCCTCATCGACAACCCGAACCTCACCGAAGCCGTCGAGCGCGAGCTGCGGGAGGCAGAGAGGGCCTTGTACGAGCGGATCCCCTAACGAGGCAATCGCTTATAGATGCCCAGCAGGCTCTCCAGATGCTAGTCCGGGGGGCTCGGCGAGGGCCGTGGGTGTTCTGGCCTGCGGCGTAGCGTTCGGGGTTGCCCCCTCCGGACGGGTGGGCTGAATGAGACCAGCACCGCTGGCTGTCACTGCAGCATGAGCTCGGCGAGCCGTTCCCAGAGGCCCGCTCACCATGCGGTTCTGAGTAGGTTGCCCGCTCCCCTTAGCCGCTGGGAGCGGCCTTGCCTGGCTGTCAGGTCGGCAGTCTTCGGGTCGTCTCAAACTCCCTTTGTGGGTGCGGCAGATGATGTTTACTGCCTGTCAGATGCGCTGATCACGCGCCTTGAGACTGAGCGGGGGCAGCAGTGGAGCAAGTAGGGGGCGGAGAGGGGGCCTCCCCGGAACCGTCTGATGTCAGAAACGAGCTCTCTGGGCAGGTGGCTGGTCCGGCCATCCAAGCAGGGGCGATCCATGGCGACGTCAGTATCACAATGACGGGCCCGTTGCCGGTAGCCGAGGATACCGACGAGGCCCTCGCCGAGGAATTGCGCAGGTCGTCACAGATTTGGCGAGCCCGGTTCTCCAGTGTCGACTTGGTCAACCTGCCACGGGTGGCGATGCTCACGCAGGGCAACGCGGTGGCGGCTGCGGCACGGAGAGCCGGACTCGACAGCACGAGACCATTTGGTGGGCAGGGGATGGCGCCGGGGGAGTTCGTCCGGATTGTTCGCCCCTTGTTCGAGACGTGGGACGCGGAGGCGGTGACGCTCTGCGAGCGCACGGCGGAGAAGGTGCATCGCGGCCTTCTGGTCTCCTTCGAAAGCGCTATGCGCTGCAGCAACCCGCCCGAGGTTCCGCTGAAAGGGCCGACTGGAGTCCTGGCCAAGGATCCCCACCTCATCTTCTCTATTGGCGCAAGGAAGGTGGTCATCACCTTCGACCCGCGTTGGCTGACGACAGCGACGTCGAATACCACGCTCCACGAAGCTGCTCGGGAGCCGCTGGTCTTCTCGGGTATTGGAACTGTGGCGTCGCTATCGGAAGAGGGGCATATTCGAGTCTCCGCGCTTGTGTTCGGACAGCCGGAGACCTTGGTGCAGGCTCAGTTTAATTATCTAAGGAAATCTGTTTTGCCGGAGCCGCCCGGCTTGACGTTGGCGGACTTTCGTAATGAACTGTCAGGGTCGGAGCTATCGCAGCTCTACGGGGATCAATCGCAGGGAAGGGGAGCCGTGAGTCGAAAAAGTGTCGCTCTGCTATTTGATGAAGATGAGGTGCTGCCAGGGCAGATTGACCGAGACGTGTTGACCCAGGTATCGCGGGTTGTCCCCGAGTATCGGCGCGATCTGGGCATGGCCGTCGCGAGTCTACTATTCGACGGGAATGGCGTTGCGGCCGCTGACCTTGCTGCCCATTTCCTCGCCCGGGAGCCCGCACTCTGGAAGTCCCTCACGGTGCCTAGTCTCACTACTCTGATTCGGTCCTGCAACCTCGCCGTCGCTACTGTTTCTGGGCTCAGTGAAGAGCAGGCGGCGGATCTGCACGAGGCGATGCGTGAAGCGGTTTCCAGTTATCTTGGATATGTCGAGGTAGACAGGAACTTGCCCTTGCATGAGCGGCTTCTTTCGAAACACGATGAATACCATGTCGTCGGGGCCGAATTGCGGTTGGTCTACAGTGCGGCAAGGCGCGCTCTCGACGAGGCCAATGGTGAGGACCTCGAAGCGCCGTTGGACGAATGGCGGCAGAGAGGTTTGTTTAGGTGCGTGGAATGGGAAGAAGATCTGGAACAGTCTGCAGCCGAGCGCAAGGAGGCGTCGATGATTATGGAGGCTTGGATGAACGCACAGTCTGAATAATCCCCACGGTGATCGATTAAGAACCCCTCCCCCGCTGTGACGCGCGGATTCCCGGGTTGAAGGGGAGCCGACGCGGACATCGACACCGGCTGCAAGAAGGGTACTTCGTGTTCTCGGGGACATCTGTGTAACAAGTCGAGCGCGTGATCACGGCCGTCGTGGTAGCCCCGGACAAGGACGGCCCCCAGTCCTAGGCAGCAGCTAACTGACACGCCCTGGTGTTTTCGGGCGGCCTGATTCAGCTGACTCGCCCAGCCCGGTGAGCGCCGCTGCGAGTTTTGCCCGGGCTTTTTCCGATTAGTCCCTGTCGGAAGAGGCTTTGGTGTGCGTCATGTTGAAGGTGAGGCTTGAGAAGTCCCGGCCTTGGAGCACAGGGCCATTCTGGATGCCACCGCTGATGCTGTTGTGCACGTCGCCGCCCGAGGAACTGGCCTGTGCCCGCTGCCACCACTCATCGAGCAGTACGCGAAATTCTCCATCCAGAGCTGCTCGTACGCCGAGGGCGGTGGCCAGTGCCTGCGCACGCATCGGGTCGGTAGGGTCTCCTGCCAGCGCGGCGACTTCCGGTTCGCCGGAGCTGACCTGGGGTGTCCCGTCGTCTTGTGTTCCCTGTGCCTGGGCTCGCCCGAATGGGCGCCGCACTAGAGCGGTGAGTCCTTGCCATGCCTGACGTCCGGCTTCGCCGCCAAGACCGCCAGCCAGCGCGGCGAGGGCCGCTGCGGTGATCGTGTCCATGCTGGAGCTCCCTCGTTCGGCGACGGATCCCACCTTAACTTCCTCAATGTCATTGTGCCGCCGGTGTGTTCGCGACTAATGGCCCTGCCTGTTCCAAGCGGTGCGTGAACCTTCCCTCACTTCTTGATCGGCTTCTCCGGCACCTCGGTCGGCATCCTCGCCGTTCCTCGCGATCACCTCGGTCTATGAACAACGGAACCTCGCTGCTGTCGCAGGGCGCGGTGAACGGCCTGGGGTAAGGGGACCGGCAACACCGAGAGCGGTGGAATGAGACGTATGAGTAGTGGCGAGGACGGCCGAAAGGCGTCGCTGTGCGGGCAGGGCGAGTGGTCCGGAGTGGAGGCTCCGCGTCGGTACCCTGGAGCGCATGTCTACTGCCCCGGTTCGCGTTCGTTTCGCCCCGTCCCCGACCGGCATGTTCCATGTCGGTGGTGCACGGTCCGCTCTCTACAACTGGGCGGTGGCACGACAGTCCGGCGGCAGGTTCGTCCTACGGATCGAGGACACCGACGCAGCCCGGAACAAGCCGGAGTGGACCGAGGGCATCATCAGCGCGCTCGCGGCGATCGGCATCCATGGCGAGGACCCGGCCTTCGAGGGGCCGTACTTCCAGTCGCACAACGCCGACCGGCACCGGGAAGCGGCTCAGCAGCTCTTCGCGGCCGGCCGGGCGTACTACTGCGACTGCACCCGGGAGCAGCTGAAGGAGCGCACGGGGTCGGAGCACCTCGGGTATGACGGGTTCTGCCGGGACCGGGGGCTGGCCTTCGAGGAGGGGCGGGCGCTGCGGTTCCGGACGCCGGACGAGGGTGAGACCGTCGTGGTCGACCTGGTCCGCGGGGAGCCGGCGTTCCCGAACAGCGCGATCGAGGACTTCGTGATCGCCCGCGGCGACGGATCCCCGGTCTTTCTCATCGCCAACGTCGTGGACGACCTGGATGAGGGAATCACGCAGGTCATCCGTGGTGAGGAGCACCTGTCGAACACGCCGAAGCAGCAGCTGCTGTGGGAGGCGCTCGGTGCCAAGCCGCCCGTGTGGGCGCATCTGCCGGTGATCGTGAACGAGAAGCGGCAGAAGCTGTCCAAGCGCCGGGACAAGGTGGCGCTGGAGGACTACCTCGCCGAGGGCTTCCTGCCCGAGGCGATGGTGAACTACCTCATGCTGCTCGGCTGGGGCCCGGGTGACGACCGGGAGATCAGGCCGTACGAGGAGCTGGAGCAGCTCTTCCGGATCGAGGACGTCAACACCGCGCCGGCCTTCTTCGACGTGAAGAAGCTGACGGCGTTCAACGGCGAGTACATCCGCGCCCTGTCACCGGAGCAGTTCGCCGCCGCCTGCGCGCCGTGGCTCGTCGCCCCGTACGCGCCGTGGCGGCCGGAGGCGTTCGACAAGGACGTCTTCGAGGCGGCGGCTTCCCTGGCCCAGACCCGGCTGGCGCTGCTTTCCGAGATCACCAGCTATGTGGACTTCCTGTTCCTCGACGAGCCGGTCGAGGACGAGGCGTCTTGGAACAAGGCGATGAAGGCAGGTGCTGGCGACATCCTGTCGGACGCCCGCGCCGAGCTGGCCGGCGTCGCGGACTGGGAGGCGGACGACCTGAAGGCCGTCCTGCTCGCCGTCGGCGAGAAGCACGGGCTGAAGCTGGGCAAGGCCCAGGCACCCATCCGGGTCGCGGTCACCGGCCGGACGATCGGACTCCCGCTGTTCGAGTCCATGGAGCTGCTCGGCCGGGACCGCGTGCTGGCCCGTCTGGACACCGCCAGCAAGAAGCTGGCCGCGCAGGCTTAGCCGCTGGTCAGGCGACCTGCGCCAGGAGGTTGCCCCACGCGTCGCCGAAGTAGTTCAGGTCGAATCGGGCCAGGGCCTCGTACGCGGCCTTGGCCTCGGTGTGGCGTGCCGCCGCGCGCTGCCGGACCTGTGCCGGGAGGCGGCGGAGGTCCGGGGCCGGCTGGCCAGCCAGCGCGGCGAGGTCGCCCAGGCCGGCCACCGTGCGGATGAGGCAGGGCAGGCCGAGGAGTAAAGCCTCGGCGGCGCAGCGGCTCCAGCCCTCCCGCATCCGCGGGAGGAAGACACCGACGTCACAGGCGCGCAGCAGACGCAGGTACCGCTCGCGCTCGACGTCGTAGTGCGCGCTGTCGAGGCCGATGGTGTTGCTGCCGCTGGTGATCACCCGCAGTCCGGGAACGCCAGCCAGGGCCGCTGAGACTTCCTCGGCCCCCTTCCAGTGCACGGCCTTGCCCGCGTAGACGCCGATCACGTCGGGTGGCAGGCCGAACTCGGCGCGGCACTCGGCCCGGTCGTAACCGCGTGCCTGCTCTACTTCGGCCATGTCGAAGGCGTTGTAGATCACCCGTACGTTGCGGACGCCGCGGGCGCGAAGCTGGTCGGCCCAGTACGGGGCGACGCACACCACGGCGGCGCACTGCGGCAGAACGCGGAACAGCCGCTCCCAGAGCATGGCCTCGATGGGGGCGGAGTCATGTTGGAGCGGTTCGTAGTGGTGCAGGAGAAACACCGTGCGGGCGCGCATCTCGGGCGTGAACAGCAGCAGGCTCAGGTCGTCCCACACGAAGGTGCCGGTGGTGCCGTGCAGCGCCCGTATGGAAGGGGCCAGGCGGGCGAGGTGGCGGAGCTTGCGCCAGCGGCGGACCCGGTAGGTCCGCTTGTGGTCCGGGACGGTGCGCCATTCCACGTCGTCGGCCGTCACCTCGTGGAGCATCCGTAGGTAGACCCGGCCGCCGGTCTGGCCCACCGGCTCCATCGAGTAGACGACCCGTTTCACGGACGTACCTCCTGTATGTGGTGGACGTACTCGTCGTGCAGGCGCGCGTGCATGGTCTCCAGATGGGGGCCGAGGCCGCGGGCGGCGTCGGCGAGGGGGAGGTGGAAATCGCCCAGGGTTTGGAGGAACCGTCGGCGCCGGTCGAGGTTCGGGGACGCGGCGAGGTCGCGCAGGTTGTGCAGGCGGTCGGCGAGCCGGACGAGGAGGCCCTCGGGCGGGAGCGCAGCCTGCTTCGCGCGCCAGCGGGTCTCGTCGCCGACGGACTTCGTGCGCTGTTCGAGGCGGTGGTCGGCCGTCATGGCACGCAGGCGTGCGGTGAACGGGCCGCCGAGGTGATGGACGAGCAGTGCCTCCGACTCAGGGGACACCTCTAAGGCGTCATGGAGGAGAGCGAGGAGGAGCGTCTCGGGGTGACGGACGCCGATCTCCGTTCGCAGGAGCCTGACGACTGCCAGCGGGTGCTCCAGGTATGGGGTGCCCTGGTCACGGGTGCGGCCGTCGTAGACCGTGAGCGCGAGGCCGGCGGCCACGCGGGCGCGGGACTGCTCGTCCGGGCTCCACGCGGCAGCACCGAGCACGGTCAGGACGTGGTCGAGATCGATGGGGTCCATCCGCCTCACCTCGTACGAAGGGACGCGGCACGGGGATCGGGGACGTGATCGGCGAGCAGCAGGGTGTCCCCGACGGCGAGGGCGTCAAGGCGCAGGTCCACCGCCGCCGCCACGGCTTGCTCAGAGGTCCTCAGGATCGGGGTGCCTTTGCGGTTGAAGGATGTGTTCAGCAGCAGCGGCAGTCCGGTGAGGTCGCGGAACTGCTCAAGGAGGTCGCGCAGGCCCTGGTGGTCGGCGGCGACGGACTGGACGCGGGCGGTGCCGTCGTGGTGGGTGACTGCGACGATGCGGTCGGCTCGGCACCGTCGGACTGTGGCGACGCGGTTCATGAAGGGGTCGCCCGCCGACATGAACCATTCCGTGGCGTGCTCGGCGAGGACGGCCGGCGCGAACGGGCGGTACGCGGCTCGCTTCTTGATCGCGTTGAGTCGGTCCCTCGTGGCGGCGTGACCGGGGTGGGCGAGGATCGAGCGATGGCCGAGGGCACGCGGCCCGAATTCGAGCTGCCCCTGCACCCAGCCGACGATGCGGTGCTCGGCGAGCAGTGCCGCCACTGTGGCTGGCAGTCCGAGCCCGAGGTGGGGCAAGGTGTGATAGCCGGGCGGCACCGTTGTCGTTGGCAGCGCGCCTGGGTTGGGTCCCCACGCCGCGTCGGTGGGAACCGGCAGGCGTTCCTGCCCGAGCTGGTAGTGCCAGCCGTAGAGCGCGGCGCCCACGGCTGTGCCAGCGTCGTGCGGGGCCGGTGCGACGAAGAGGGTGTCAAAGCCGCTGTCGGCGGCCAGCTGGCCGTTGAGGTGGGAGTTCAGGGCGCATCCGCCGGAGAACACCAACGTTGAGGCCCGAGTGAGGCGCTGCAGGTGACGGGCGATGTGGACGACCGATTCGGCGAAGACCTCCTGGACGGCGGCGGCCAGGTCGGCACGCTTGTGTTCCGGCTGTTCCGCGACGTTGTCGGCGGTCCACGCCCGTCCACCCAGGAGCAGCGGTGTGCTGCTGTCCGCGGAACCCCACGGGTGGTCGATGCGGACCTCGCCCTCGTCGCCGAGCCGGACCAGTTCGCGGATGTGTGTTCCGTAGCGCTGGGGATCGCCGAAGGCCGCGAGCGCCATCATGCTGCCTTCGGGCTCGTCGCCGGGCGGGATCACCCGCCGGGCGAGGTTCCGGTAGAAGTGCCCGAGGGAGGAGTGGACCCGCCGGGGCCCGACCGGGCCCGGCACGACGGCGGGCATGCCCTGGTGGAGGCGGTCGATGCGATCGGGCCACAGGTGGTACCCGGTGATGCGCTCCCGGCCCGGGCCGAAGTCGGAGCCCAGGGAGGAGCCGCCGGCGTCGATGACGAGACCCGCGGCGTGCTCGTGCCCGGAGAGCAGGTAGCCGGAGAGCACGTGGGCCGTGTGGTGGGAGAGGAGGCGGAGGTGTTCGCCGAGTGGGGCGGGCAGGAGGGCGGCGAGTTCCTCCCGCTCCTCGGCCAGCCACCAGCCGGCCGCGGGGTTGGGACGCATGGAGGCGGCCCAGACGGCGTCCACGTCCTCCGGTTCGAGGCCGGCGGCCTCCAGGCACCACTGGAGCGCGCGGGTCGGGGCCGTGAGCGTGCCTTTGCGGGTGGGGTGGTTGTGCTTGACGCCGCTCCAGCGCTCCTCTTCGGCTGCGTAGAGGCGGCCGTCTACGACAAACGCGGCGGCCGTGTCGTGGTGGAAGTTCAGTCCGAGGACTGCGGGCATGGCGGTGTACCTCCCGGTCAGACGGTGAGGGCGGGGACGAGTGCGGCGCCGGAGTCGGTGTACTCGTGGCAGCGCAGGCAGAACCGGAAGTGGTGCCCGCGGGGCGCGAACACCTTGGCCGCGAAGTCCTCGTCCCAGATGCTGAATTCGCTGTCGTCCTTCGCCATGGCGTTGAAGCAGCGGTAGCAGGACCCGTCCATCTCGATCATCAGGTGCTTGTCGAGGTATCGGTCGCAGAGGTCGCGCAGCTCGTTCGCCGGCTGGCCCACGTCGACGTGGTGCACGTGGTTGGTGACATGAATGGCGCCGTACTGCTCACACAGCGCCCCGAGCTGCGTGAGCCGGGTGGAACTGATGCCTTCCAGGACACTGTTGACGACCACGGTCTTGCCGGCTTCGCGGAGGCGGGGCACGACGGCGTGCACCTCGTCGTAGTTCCCGTGTTCGTCGTCGCAGCCGATGAGGATTTGGTCGTAGGAGCGGAGGGTCGCGTCCATGATCGGCTGGTTGCGGGCCAGGGTGATGGCGTTCGTGCCCAGGACCATGACTTTGTCCGGCAGCCGCTTGCGCGCGGCGTCGCTGAGCGCCGGGAAGTCCCGGTGCACGGTGGGTTCGCCGCCGTTGATGTGCAGCTGCTGGAAGGGGATGGTCTCCAGCCGGGTCAGGATGGTGAAGAACAGATCCAGGGACATGTTCTCGCCCTGGGCGCCGTCGGCGAAGATGCAGAAGTCGCAGTGCCGGTTGCACTTCGTGGTGATCTTGACCTTCGCCGTTTTGAGGATGCGGGGAACCGGCGCATGCGCGGTCATCGCGAGACTCCTTCGGTCAGAGGTGGACGTCGTCGGGCGTTAGGCTGAGGAAGTCCTGGACAGTGGTTCTCTGCTGGTGCCAGCGCGCGATGGTTGCGCGCAGGGTGTCGACGGTGGTCGGTCCGGTGGGGATCAACGCCGCCATCCGGGCGGCCAGCCGCTGGGCGGCAGTCGCCTCGTCTGCCGCGAGCACGGTCAGGGTGTGCGCGGCGGATCGAAGTTCCTTCGCCTCCCGCCGGATCAGGTACTCGGTCGCCACGCCGGGCGGCGGGTCGAGGTAGTACAGCCAGCGGGCGACGCGTACGCGGAGCACGCCGGCCGTCATCACCCAGTCAGTACGAGCGTGCTCCCGGCCCTGGCCGTCTGGGCGGCCCTGGTCAGGAACGCGGCGCATGGCCGCCTCCAGGGCGACATGGGCCGCGCGGAGCAGGTGGCGCGGGCGCCGTGGTCGGACATCGGCGCGGTTCTCTGAGTGCCGGAGGAACAGCTCGGCGTATCCGTCCAGTCCCTCTGGCCACCACTGGGTGAGGGCCGCCGTCTTTCCGGGGCAGCGGGTACGGGTCGCGAGTGCGGCGGCAGCGAACCAGCACGGGGCGAGGTAGTGCCACGCCACGCAGTGGCGTCGGTACGCGGCGATGTCCTCGACCACGTTGTCCGTGCTGTCCGCAGCCAGCTGGTATCGGCCGCCCATCCGAGCCTGGAGGATCCCCCGATAGAACCGCTCATCGACCTCGCACCAGGGCGCCATCTGGGCCCGTGACTTCCACCGCTGGAAGTCACGGGAGCTCCCGCTGATCAGTGACCAGGTCGCGAGTTCGGGCGCGGACACGAGCCGCCCGTCCGCCTCTGTCACGGTGAACGCGAAGCCGGGCGGGTGCTCCAGGAGACGTCGATGGGAGACCTCCCGGCCGACCGCGGCGGCGTGTGCGGCGGCCAGGTGGTGATTCCACTCTTCCCAGTCCGCAGGTGCCTGGCGCAGGAGGACCCGTACGTCGATGTCGGAGTGTGGAGCCAGCAGGTCGGCCGGCTGCCACTTGTGGGTGAGCATCACGGCCCCGACGCCGTGAGCGTCCAGCTCGCCTTCGTACAGAGCGCCGAGCTCCTGGTAGAGAGGCGGCGCGTCGACCACGACCATCACCGCTCCCCGGTGGAGGCGCGGGCGCAGGAGGGGCCGGCTGCCCCCGTGGGGAGGACGGGCAGCAGGGGCAGGACCGGGGTGCCTTCCGGGCGCTCCATCCGGTCCCAGCGCAGGTCGTAGTCGACGTAGTGGAAGCCCTGCCAGGCGTCGTTGGTGCTGCGGTCGAGCATGGCCTGGAAGAGGTGGGCGAAGGCGTCGCCGAGGGTGCCGTCGGCGAGGTGGGGCTTCAGGGGGATGTCGCGGTTGTGCAGGATGCAGGGTCGCGCCACTCCGGTGGGCGTGATCTTGATCCGGTTGGCGTCGGAGCAGGTGGCGCAGCTGGAATTGGAGATGAAGCCGATCGACCCTGCCCACCCGTCGGGACGGAGGTACTGACCGGGGCTGCGGACGCCCAGCTGGTTCCGGGGGACTTCGCCGGCGTTGGCGAACCACTCGTGGAGGCGGTCGCGGACCTCTGCCTCGGTGATGAATTCGGTGTCGAACAGCGCCTGGGCGGGACCGATGTTCTGGAGTTCGATCAGGCGGACGGCGACGGGCAGGTCACGGGCGAGTTCGGCCACGGCGAAGGCGTCGTCCAGGTAGGTGCGCTGAAGAACGCAGTTGATCTTCACTCGCAGGCCGAGGGAGAGGGCGGCGTCGAGGGTGCTCCGGGTGGTGTGCGGGTCGCCGCCGCCCATGATCGCGGCGGACCGCGCCGGGTCGAGGCTGTGGAGGCTGAGGTTGAGGTAGGTCATGCCGGCGTGGTGAAGCTGTTCGACGCTCAGCCCCCGGCGCAGGTTGCCGTGGCTGGTCATGCCGATCGCGGCGTCGGGCCCGAGGCCGTCGGCGAGGCCCGCGATGACGTCGAGGATGTCGGCTCGGAGGGTCGGTTCACCACCGGAGCAGTGTGCCTTCCTGATCTTCCAGGCCCCGGCCTCGGTGGCGATGGCCGCGTAGTCGGAGGCGGTCAGGGGCCGGTTCTTGTGCCCGTAGTCCGGCATGCACCGGGGCTTGCAGAACACGCAGTCCAGATTGCACAGCGAGTTCAGGGTGAAGGCCAGGTAGGGGTGGTTGCGGCCTCCGGCGGCGAAGGCGGCGGCCAGGTCGTCGTGGTCTGCGGTGGGCATTGGTCAGCCTCCTACGAGCGGAGAGCGGGTGGCGGGCGCCTCGGCCAGGCCGTTGAGGGGCAGGCCCGAGAGGTAGCGGTGCAGGTTGTCGGCGAAGAACGCCACCGCCTCGTCCATGTACGCGCGGCAGAACACCGAGCTTTTCGGGGTGAGTACGACCCGAGGGTGGAGCCGCAGCGGATGGCGGGCGGGTAGCGGTTTCGGATCGAAAACGTCCAGGGCCGCGCCGCGCAGGTGGCCGGTGTCGAGGGAGGCCAGTACGGCCGACTGGTCGACGGTTGCCGCGCGGCCGAGGTTGAGGAAGAGAGAGCGGGGCTTGCACGCAGAGAAGAGGTCGTGGTCGAAGTAGCGGTGCGTGTCAGGGGTCGCGGGCAGCAGATTGACCACGACGTCGGCGACGGACACCGCCTGGTGCACCGCCGTCGTGTGCACCCACGTGATCCCGCTTTCAGAAGCCGCAGGTGGTGTCCGGCGTACTCCGATGACGTTCATGCCGAAGGCCCGAGCAGCCTGGGCGAGGTGGCGTCCGACGCTGCCGCAGCCGACGATGGTCATCGTCGCCCCCGCCAGGTCGAAGAACTCCTCGGCCAGGTCGTCCTTCCACCAGGCACGGTTCCGCTGGACACGCTGGCTGGTGAACAGCCCGCGGGAGAAGCCCAGGACCAGGCCCATGGCGTGCTCGGCCATGGGCCTGCCGTGGAAGCCGTACGAGCGGGTCAGGGCCACCCCGACGGAGTGCGCCTCGGCGACGGGCAGATGGTCGGTGCCGGCGGCCGGGGAAGCGATCCACTTCAGATGTGGCGCGGCGAACAGCCACGAGGGCGCGAATCGCCACCCGAAGTAGACGTGTGCGTCGGCCAGCTGGTGCGGCACGGCCTCCTCGGTCGCCCTGCGGAACTCGACGCCGGGGAAGGCGGCGGACAGCGCACGCTCGTGCTCGGAGGACAGCCGCCAGAAGGAGTGCGGGGACTCCAGGCTGATCAGCACCACCGGCTGGTTCATCGCGCGCGGCCCTCCACGGTGGCTGACCGCGCCAGCGCCAAAGGGGCGATGCGGTCCATGACGGAACCGACGCTGGCCTCGTAGTCGTGGCGGGAGCGCACCAGGGTCGCCCCGGCGCTGCGGAGTCGATCGCGTTCTCGGGGCAGGACGGTCAGGGCCCGGTGCAGGGCGGATGCCAGGGATCTGGGGTCGTGCGGTGCGGCCGTGAAGCCGGTCTCGCCGTCGATGACGGTCTGAGCCAGGCCGCCGGCCGTGGTCGCGACCACCGGGCCCGCACCGGCTGCGAACGCCTCCAGGGGTATCCGGCCGAAGGGCTCCTCTCGAGAGGGAACGATGACCGCGCGCAGGGCCGGGCTGTGCAACCAGGCACGGATCGCGGGGGTGAAGCGAGTGATCAGAGTCGCGTCCAGATCGTGCGCGCGGATGTGTGCCGCCAGGTCCTGCTGGTACGAGGAGGGGTGCTTGTGTTCCTCCGAGGTCACGGCGGCCAGCAGCAGGTGAGGAACGGGGACACCGCGTTCCTTCAGCAGGCGCAACGCCTCTAGGAGATCTTCGAAGCCTTTCGTCGGGACTGCGCGGCCCATGGCGAGAAGGAATCCGGCGCGGGCCTTGAAAGGCAGCGGCAGAGCCGTGGTCGGCCTGACCATCTCCTCACGGATCAGTCCGTTCGGGATGCTCACGATGCTCGACCGAGGGACGGCGTAGTTGACGACGAGGTGGCCTCGCATGTGGGAGGAGATAGCCCCGACGCGCGCACCTCGGAGTGTCGCCGCTCGCAGGGCGTCCCGCTCCCAGCGGACGCGGGAGACGTCCTTGGGCCGCGTCAGCGCGGTGGTGGAGCGGGGCACGAGCAGCAGGTCCGTGGTCGGCGACGTGTAGGGCGCGAGCCCGAGGAACGGGATGTCGAGGCCGACGAGGAGGCACCGGCTCGCCCGCGCGGCGATGCGTATGGCCGCCTCGCCCGCCAGGTCGCACAGCTGAACCGAGCCGCGGACCGAGTCCGGCGGCGCGTTGACCTTCGGGATCGTGATGACCTCGGCCGCGGCCTGTCGCAGCATCTGCCGCACCTCGCCGGCCCACCGCTGATCGTGCGCTCCCGCGGTCTCGGGCACGTGCGGGGTGATCACTGAGAGGCGGCCTGCCGGCAGGAGCCGGGCCAGTGCCGTGAGGAAGGCACGGTTGCTGAAGCCGGTGCCCGACTCCGCACCGTAGAAGCCCTCGTGGAGAGCGACGACGACCCTGGGCTGGCGAGCGGCCTCCGGTACAGCCGTGGGTGAGGGTGGGGCAGTCGCATGGTCGATGCGCACTGTGTGGTGCCTCCTTGGAGGACGGGTTTGGGCAGGCTTGGACATCAGGCGCCGGCAGACGAAGGGCAGGGCCTGTGGGTGAGTCGGCACCAGGCACGAGAGCCGCTGGTGCCAGTTGTCAGCGACCAGGCATCGGCCAAGGCATCGACGATGAGCAGTCCCCGACCTGATTCGGCCTGCTCGTCGGGAGCGGTAGGAGAAGCGGGTGCGGGTCGGGAACAGCCGCCGTCGGTGACGGTGATCTCGATCTCCAGGCCGCCGCTGGCCAGACTCCTGCGGTCGACGCACAGAACCAACGGCGGACTGCCCGAGACGAAGGCGTTCGTCGCGAGCTCCGACCCGATCAGGCGGGCGTCAGCAAGTACGTCCGTCTCAGTGCCACGCAGCGCCAGCGTTACGGCGCTCCGGGCGACCTCGGCCGCTTCCGGTCCGTACGGCAGATCCGTGATCAGGGTGGTTGTGCCATCGCCAGCGACGAGCCCGCGTCCGGGGGCGGAGGTCGGTCGTTCGGCGTCACGGTCCAGCACATCGCCCGGTCGGCCTGGGGAGGTGCTCGTGTGCTGTCTCAAGACCCACCTCTTTCTCCGTCGGCTCGGAAGACAGGCGCCTCCGCCGAGATCCAAGAACACAGGAGGGGGATGGTCAGGCAGGACCCGATCAGTGGGTCAACTCGGTCAATTTCCATGTGACGGTGGTGAATCGTCCGCCCAGGGGCATCACCATGGGGGCTGCGAAGTGATGGACGAACCACTGGAGCGAAGGGTGGTCGCACGTGGCACCGCAGACAGGCGAGCCCAACGTCGTACTGGCGGGGTGCCTCGACGAACTCGGGTGGAGCCCGAAGGCGTTCGCTCGCAAGCTCAACCGAGTGTTCGGCGCGGGGACGGTGGCCGAGTCGGCGCCGTACCACTGGCGGGACGCCGGCGCCCTGCCGCGCTCGCCGTTGCCGATGATGGCCGCCTACGTGCTCTCCCAGGAGCTGGGTAGGAATGTCTCGGTGGCCGAACTGTGGCAGGGCCGTGTGGGCGACTCGTCAGCGCTGGTCCCTGCGGACACAGATCTCGCGCGGCCTTGGACCGCGCAGGGCATGGAGGCGATCGTGGAGGACTGGGTGATGGGAGGGCTTGTCGACCGTCGCCGGTTCCTCGCGATCTCGGGCGCGGGACTCCTCGCGATCGTCGCCCAGTACCTCGACGGCACCGCGGGACGCGGTCAGTACACGCCTCGAATGACGTCGTCGCTCGGCACCGATCCGCTCGTGGACCAAGTGGAGCAGCATCTCCCCATGCTCCAGTTGCTCGATGACGAGCACGGAGGGGCACGTCATCTGCCCTACGTTGGAGCGCAGTTCCGGGCTGTCGGACTGCTGATTCGCGAAGGCGGCCACCCTCCGGCTGTCGCGAGCCGTCTGATCCGCGCGCTCGCGGAGATCGGTCAGCTGGCCGGCTGGATGGCCTTCGACGCGGCCGACCACGGACTGGCGCAGCGCTACTTCGTCACGGCGCTTCGGGCCGCCCATCAGGTCAATGATCTTCCCCTGTGTGCCCACATCCTGGGCGACCTGTCCTTCCAGGCGGCGAGTCGCGGACACCCCGCGGACGCCATCGCCCTCGGAGAGGCCGCCCGCCGTGCGAGCGATGCCGCTCCGCTGGCTGTCCGGGCGTCCGTCCTGTCCCGGCTCGCCTACGCGTACGCCGCCGCCGGCCGTGACAACGACTTCGCCCACACTCGTGGCGCTGCCCGCGAACTGATCGCAAGCCGGGACGGCCGCCAAGAAGAGCCCCGCTGGATGTACTTCCTCACCGACAACCACCTGGACTGCCAGGCTGGTTACGGCCTCATCCAGATGGGTCGTGCACAGCAGAAGGCGGAGAGCGGAAAGAAGAGCCGCCGCTTCCTCGCCCAAGGGACCGAGATGCTCAGATCCGGGGCGTACGACGTCCCGCGCGGCGACCCCAGCCAGCGCCGAGCCATGTTCGAGGGAGCCTGGCTGGCCCTGGGCCACAGCGCCCACGGAGACCTGGAGGCAGCCTGCGAGATCGGCCAGATCGCCGCCGACCGCCTCGATGTCGTCCGCTCGCCTCGCAGCGCGGCGCTGCTCCACCAGCTTGCCGCCGACCTCCGCCGCCGACAGCGCAACCCTCACGTGCGCGGCTTCCTGCCAGCCCTGGAGGACGCCCTCGCCCAACACGCCCCATCGACGCAACCCGGCCGTTAGGGTCAGACACATGACCGCAGGGGAGCGCGTTGTCGTTGTCGGGGCTGGGGTGGCTGGGCTCACCACGGCCGTTGTTCTCGCCGAGGCCGGGGCTTCGGTGCACGTGATCGCCGAGCAGGTGCCGGGGGGCACGTCGCTGGCGGCCGGGGCGATGTGGGGGCCTTACCTGGTCGAGCCGAAGGACAAGGTCGACCAGTGGGGACAACGGTCCCTGGAGATCTTCCGCGAGCTGGCCCAGGACCCGGCGACGGGCGTCCGGCTCACCAGTGGCATCGAAGCGTCCCGCACGGCCGAGGCCGCGCCGGACTGGGCCACCACTTTGCCGGGTTTCCGACCGTGCGAGCGGGCCGAACTTCCGGCCGGGTTCACGGCGGGTTACCGGTTCACCGTGCCACTGATCGACATGCCCACCTACCTCGACTACCTCCTGCGTCGGCTCCGCGATGTCGGGGGTGTGGTCGAGCGGCGACGGCTGACCTCGCTCTCGGACGCCGGTCCAGCCTCAGCGATCGTCAACTGCGCGGGCCTTGGTGCACGCGACCTGGTTCCGGACCCTGACCTCCGGCCCATCCGCGGCCAGCACGTCGTCGTCACCAACCCCGGGCTGACCGAGTTCTTCTCCGAGGACACCGGTCTCTCGCCCGATCTGCTGTGCTTCTATCCTCACGGCGACACCGTCGTCCTGGGCGGCACAGCGATCGACGGTGAGGGCGATCTGGCCCCCGATGACAAGGCGGCGGCCGGTATCCTCGCGCGCTGTGCCGAGGTCGAGCCCCGACTCGCCCAGGTTCGTGTCCTGGAGCACCGGGTCGGCGCTCGACCGACCCGCGCCACGGTCCGTGTGGAGGAAGAGGTGGGGGAGGACGGCACCGTGGTCGTGCACAACTACGGGCACGGAGGTGCTGGCGTCACGCTGTCGTGGGGGTGCGCCGAGGAGACTCGGGATTTGCTGTCGATCGCGTGATCTGCACGTGGAGGAACAGACGTTGCGACGTCCGCAGCGCGGGATCGCTCAGGGCGCCCCGACACGCTTGTAGCCGAACCACAACCGGCCGCCGGTCTGCCCGAGCACCTCGTCCACGACGGCCACGAGGGTCTCGACTCTCCCGTCCAGTACCTCCTGTAGGCCGTGGTGGAGGCGTGTGCTGAGCCCTGGCGCGGTTGTCTCAAGGCGGCGTGCCAGCCACTTCCCACCGCCACCCCACGAACCGCCAACGGCCAGTGCCAGCTCACCGGTGCGTCGCACCAGTTCGGTCGCGATGAACAGGCGCTCGCTCTGGTCGTCGCTTCCCGCGAGGTCGTCGAGGAGGTCGGTGATCGCGTAGCGGCGGTCGTCGATCTCTTCCGACGACACCGGGGGTGGTCCGGCGGCGGTCAGCTTCCGGGCCTGTGCGGCGAGGCGGGTTTCGAGTCCATCGGTGTCGAAGAGCAGCAGCCCGTCGGCACACATCCACAGCAGCGGTGACCGGCGCTTGCGCAGCTCCCTTTCGACGTAGGCGTGCCATGTCGCCTCGGTGTGCACAAACATCTCCACTGGCCAGTCGGCGTACTGGAGGCTTGCCCGGTAGGGGGCTGGGGCGCCGTGGAGCAGGACCACGACGTCGAGGTCCGAAGTGGCCGTTCGGCGGCCGGTCACGACGCTGCCGCCCAGGAACGCGGGTCGTGCTTCGGGGTGATGTTCCTCTACGACGGCGCGTGCGGCCTCGATCGCATCCATGCGGCAACTATCAGCACTGTCCCCGCCGCGCGCACGCTCTTTCTCTGTGTGACTGCGATGTCTCGCCCTCTGCTTCTCAGTTCGCCGGGGGCAGACAGCGAAGATCCACGAATGACTGGCCAACGCGGCAGCGGCATGTGAACCTGGACGACCTTCTCGCGAAGCACCAGGTCAGAGAGATGATTGTCTGTGACTGCGGCGCCCCAGGGGCCCGGATTTTCCACCACTGGCGAGGCCCTGCGGCTGCGCGAGTGGCTGCTCGGCCCGGGCCAGGCCACGCTCGTAATGGATCAGTTCTCTGCCGACGACTTCCACCTGGTCGTGGACGACCGCGCGGACGTACACGTCAATTCGAAGGACGGTCGCTTCTACCTTGGATGGTTCCCGCTCGGGCGCCCTGGCACCGACGGCGAGGGATGGAAGATCGTCGTCACCGGTACGGCCAAGGTGCGCGGCTACCAGATGTCCTTCGACACCGAGACGCCGGCCGATGTCGTCGCCGCCGCTGTTGCTCGCGTTCTGGAGACGTCCCAGCAGCTGTGACTGCCAGAGGCTCCAGCCCCTCGGGCACCCTCGACGTCCGCGCTAGCGGCATCAAAATCACCAAGCTCTTGGAGGGGTACCTGCATCCCGACTTCCCGATCGGCCCACCTAGCCCGGTGAACGTCCCGTCCGCGTACTGGGTCGGTCCACGGCACCTGGCCGGTGACGACGGACGCCTGTACGACGCTGTCGCCGATACGCTCGCTGGCCTGGGCTGGACGAGCCTGACGATCGTCCGCGGGCGCCAGCAGCCGGACGAGGCGCTGGAGGACCGACAGGTCTTGCGCAGCACCGTCCTGCACATCAGTCCCGACTCCCTGCGGTGGGCGCAGTGGGTCTTGCCGGACGAGCCGTTCCACCTGGGGAACCTGCCGATCGCCTGGCAGGTGTCCGCTCGTTCGGACCCGAGCAGCCCGCTCGCCCAGTGGTCGGCCTACTTCACCCCCGAGGTCCCCGGAGAGGTCCTCGGCACCTTCCTCGCCGCGCTCGACGCCCGCGATCAGCCGGCCATGCCGCTCGGTGGCCCCGAGCTGGTCCTCGACGCGGTTACGGCGCACGGGTGGCTGCGTGACGTAGACCAGCCCGGCACGGGAGCGGTGGACCCGACGTTCGCCTCCCACGTCCGCCTCGGCGAGGTGCCGCCCCTCATCCAGGATGGCGACACACTCGCGCTGGTGGCTGAGGCGGACGAGGCGGCCCTGGCCGGGTGGCAGGCGTGGGCGGAGCCGGTGCTCGGAGCGGGCTACCTGTGGGCGGCGTCCTTCGGCCCCAGCGTGCCGCACGACCTCGTCGCCGCCTTCGCCGATTCCCTCAGTTCCAGCGCACCGGTGCTGCGTCGGGTGGTGCCGGAGAGCACCCATGACCGGCTCCTGCGCGCTCCAGCCGGCTGAGGGCCATCCAACGCATAGAAGCCGGGCCTCCCCTCGGGGAGGCCCGGCTTCATGCTGCTGTGCCCTGGTCGGCGTCCTCGTGCGTCACGGTCTGAGATTGTTGAGAGCGGTCCGCCTCCACGCCTGGTGCTTCGTTCGGCGTGACGAGTCCTACCGGCTATCGCATGGGACGCACACGCCTCTGTGTCAGATGCCGGATCGGTCTTTGGAGCCGGTCACCAGCGCGTTGGGTACGTATCGGCGCGGGGGCCAGGGTCAGAAGGCGTAGGGGGTGAAGGGGCGGATTGGGTCGACGATGAGCCCGAGGAGGCGATCGAGCTCGGCTCGCTCGTCCTCATTCATGAGCTCGACGGCGTTGCCGAGCCTCTTCACGTCGAGTCGCTCCCAGAACGGGGCCAGGAACTGGTCGAGGGCATCCGGAGCTTGGTCCATCGTGCGCCGGTAGTCCTCGTATCGCTTGTGCTGCTTCCTGATCTCGTCGAACTCGGCGCGAGTGGCCCTGCGGAGGAGGCTCAGCTCGTCCTTGCTGAACGGGCGTCCGTCGAGGTGGTACCACTTGCTGGTCTCACGCTGGCGCTCGACGTCCGTGTCGCAGAGCAGGACGACGATCTCCGGTCGTGCTTGGGTGTTGGGCATACGGGAGTTCCTCCTGGGAGTGGGCGGGTGAGACATAAATGGTCCGGAGAACCGCCGGTTTGCCCAACCGGCGATCGTCGGCTATGTTGCGTCGCTTTCCGGTCAGCGGCGGCGGCCGGAATAGTTCGCGGTGTCCTGCCTCAGCGGCGTGTTGGGCACTGAGGGCTTCTGGCGGTGACTGCCTTGGGCGAGTGCCTCGTGGGAGCTTTCGGGTAGGGCGGGCAGGTGGGCGCTGCGGCGCAGGCGCCAGACGAGGACGTCGCTGATGGAGGTGGCGGTGCCGAGCTCGCGCCGCCGGGCAGCGTCAGCCAGCAGAGCTGCCGGGTCGTGGCCAGCCCTCCGGGCGTCGTCGAGGGTGGTGGCCAGTGCGGACCAACCGTCCTCGGCCCGGATCCGTTCTGCCAGCTCCGGTAGCACGTGGCGAACAAGGTCGGCCTGCCGCTGCCGGACGCGCGGGGCCAGGCGCTGGCCTCGCTGGCCCAGTGCGGCCATGGGCTCCCCCGCGGCGGCCTGGTAGGCGGCGCGCAGATGCTCGGCGGTTTGTCGGGCGGCTGCGGCCTGCTGGCTGTGGTGCTTCTTCGCGTGCCAGTTCGCGGTGGCGATGGCGAGGAAGAAGGCCATGTCGATGAGCATCGCGGTGGTGGCGCCGTCTTCGCCGCGACCGAGGGCTGGGCCGCTGTGGACGAGGTCGCGGGCGGCCTGGCGCAGGGCGCGGTCATGCCCGCGTACGGCCCTCACGTGGGAGCGGCTGGCCCGCTCGAATGCGAAGGCCGCTTCGCGGAGTTCAGCGCGGGTGTGGGCGGCGGAGGTCTTGGCGAGCGCGTCCAGGACTTCACCCGCTGCGGCGATCTGGGCAGCTGCCGCGCCGTCATCTCCGTGATCGATGATCACGAGGGCCTGCCAGGTGGCGGCGGAGGCTCGGCGCCGCGCGAACGCGGGACCGGTCACGTCCGGCAGGACCGGCTGCTCCCGCCCTGAGCCGTCCGCCGAAGCGGCCTCCGCGGGCAGCGCCCAGCGTTCACGGATGCGGGGCAGGGACAGATCGGGCGCGAGCGTGGAGCCCGCGTAGAACACCGGCTCCTTCTCACCGTTGCGGTCGTCGGCCAGGGCGACCTTGTAGCCGAGCAGGTCGCCGGAGGGCGCGACGCGCTTGCGGATCAGCAGGCCGGCGGCGGCCAGGCGGTCGAAGAACTCCTCCGTGGAGGTGGTGCCGGCGACGGCGCGGCGTACGGTCTCGCGCAGTTCCTCACGCGCGGTGCGCTTGCGGTCTTCCCGTTGGGCTTTGTGGCGTTCGGCGCTGGTGGGCCGCTGGGCGGCGGTGCCGTCGCCGGCGTGGAGGCGGCGCAGCCCGTAGTCGTTTTCGATCTTGCGGGCTTCGGCCTGGGAGCGTTTGCCGTCCTGGCGAAGGCGGGCCTGGCGGCCGTCCTCGCGGACGATGGTGGCGATGATGTGGATGTGGTCGTCGGCGTGCCGGACGGCCGCCCAGCGGCAGGCGGCGTCGTCGCCGTCGGGGGCGATACCGGTGGCGGCGACCATCCTGCGGGCCATCTCGCCCCACTGCTCGTCCGACAGGATCGGGTCCTCGGGGGCGGCGCGTACCGACAGGTGCCACACGTGCTCGGCGGGCCGCCGGCTCTCGGGCATGGCCATGACCGGCTGGTCGAGCAACCGCTGGAGATCGCCGTACGTGGCGTCGGGGTCTCGGCCGGGATCGGGGGCAAGGCCGTCCCAGGCGGCCACCAGGTGCGGGTCGATGTGCTCCTCGTGCGTGCCGGGCCCGTACAGGTAGTGGAGCAGGCCGATGGTACGCCTGCCCCTGGTGTGGACGCGCGGGATCACGCAGCCGCCTGGTTTTCCAGGTGCTGCTGGGTGAAGGCGTCGACTCGCTTGGCGGCACGCTGGACGGCGGCGAGGACGGCCGCGGCCTGCGGGGCGTCGGCTCCGGAGTTCAGCGCTTTGGCTACCTGGTTGAGGTTGTTGCCGATCTGCCCGAGGTGCCGCCGCAGCGCGAACAGCTCCTGCAGCATCTCTTTCTCACCCGCGATGTCCGCCGCGGTGCGGTTGAGGTCGCGGGCAGCGTTGAGAGCCGCGCGGGCAAGGAACCCGGCGACGCTCATATGGCACTCGGCGGCTGCGCGGACGAGGAGTTGGTACTCGTCGTCGTTCATGCGGCAGCTGGGCTGGCGCACGCGCTTCTTCTCGTCGCGCAGACGCTCACGCTGCTGCACACGGGGCTTCGACGGAGCAGCGTGAGCGCAGTCGGTGCTGTGGCACGTGCGCGGTTCCTCCCTCTCAGGATGCGATCCGCCCTCGGTCGCATCCTCAACGATCGGCGCCCCCCGGTGCCGATCCGCTCCTGCCACTCCCGGGGCGGGAGAGGCAGGAGCATTGCTCCCGACGGGAGCGATGCTCCTGCACCAACTTGCTCCCGATGGGGCAGGGGTGATCAGCAGGGATTCCTCGCGGGGCATGGGGTCTTCGTGGTGCGGGGCGTGCATGGGGCCCTTCGGGTAGGGGTCTGGTTGGGAGTGCTGGTGCTGCGGGGATCAGCGGAGTGGATCGCCGGCTGCTGCCTTGAGCTGGGCCTTGAACTCGCGGACGACTCGTCCGACGCCGTCGCTGGAGACGGTGTAGCCGGCGGCGCGCAGGGCGTCCTCGACCCGGTCGCGGCCGACGCTGCCGGTCTCCTCGTAGATGCGGCGAGCGTGCTTGAGGATGACCTCGTCGGAGGCACGGGCTTTGCCGGCGTCGCGCTTCTTCCGGGCAGCCCCCTTCCGTTCGCGCTTGCCCGACACGCTGCCCGGGCTGTTGCCCGTCGGCGCCGGGCTGTCTTCGGCTTCTGCCCGTGCGGACAGCCCGGGCACCGGGCGGGCAGTCTCCGGGCGGGCAGCCGGAGGCACCTCGTCGTCACCCGCGTCCGATGGGTGTGGGCGGGCAGCTTCCTCTGCCCGCGGCAGTGGTGCCGGGCGGCTGTAGCGCGGGCGGCTGTGCCCGGATTCACGGAGAGGGTTGGAGGCCGGAATCTGCCAGCGCGGCGGCAGCGTGATGGAGGCGAGGTCGAGGGCCTGCTTGCGGGTTGCGAGCTTGCGCAGCAGCAGCTCGTCCTGGAGCGGGTCGCCGTCGACGCCGGCCCGCTCCAGCGCTTCGCGCAGACGTTCCGTCAGGCGTCGTTGCCGCCGCCTGCCGCGCTTGCGGTCGGTCATCGACTCGGCGCGCAGGATCAGGGCGACGGCTTCACTCAGCGCGCGCTCACGGATGAGGCGGGTGGCATCGGCGTCTTGGTCGGCGATCCCGAGCCGCGCTAGGAGGCGTTCGCGTGCCTGGCGGACGAGGACGGCGGCCAGGCCGCGTGAGGCGGCGTCGGGGGTGCGGTGGCGCAGCTCGATGCCCATGGCCAGGTGCCACAGCATCGCGGCCATGACCGGGCCGACGAAGGCTCGCACGGTGCCGCCGACCAGCCCGGACTCGGCGTAGGCGGGCAGGATCTGGACGGTGGTGATGACCCAGGTGAGGGTGCCGGGCAGGCCGGGTGTTTGCTTCGGGCCGTTGAGGTTCTGCCGGGCCATCAGGGCGGTGGCGAACAGGGCCAGCTCGGCGGCGGCGAACATCGCGACGCGCTCGGCGGTGCCGCCCATGTCGAGGTAGTCGGCGGCGAACCGCCAGCTGGTGTCCGCGCTGTAGGCGGTGCAGCCGAGCGCGGCCATGGCCGCGACGGGCACAGCGAGGGTCCCGCGCCAGTTTTTGCTGCCGGGCGGCCGGCGGCGCTGTTGGCGGATCAGCCATCCGGCGAGCAGACCCAGCAGCACGAGCGGGATGAGGAGCGCCAGGGTTGTCACCGGGGAGGTGACCCAGTCCGGGCGGATCAGCGTGCCGCTGTTCCGGGTGGCCAGGGAAACGAGGGTCAGAGAAGGCAGGAGGGTCTCCAAGGTGTAGAGGAACCGGGGAGGGCCGGACGATCACGACGGAGCGTTGAGCGGTCCTGCTGCGCGGGCCGGCGCAGGCCAGGCGTGAGCGCGCGCGGCGAGGCAGGAGGGGAGGCCGGTCAGGCGGAGGGCGCGGTGCGGCGTCGTCGGTCGGGGCCTTTGAGGATGACGCGCTCGGTCATCTCGGCGAGGCGGGAGGCGACGCGGTCACCGAGGGCGACGCGTAGCTGCTCCGTCGGGAGGTTGGTGGTGATGAGCGTGGGGAGCATGTGCTCGTACCGGTGATTGATGAGCCGGTAGGTGAGCTCCTCGGTCCACTCGCTGGTCTTGGCCGCACCGAGGTCGTCCAGGAACAGCAACGGGCAGCGTGCCAGGGTCTGCAGTTCGCGTTCGGCGTCATGGCCGGCGCGGGGACGCAGGCGAGCGTGGAAGTCGGCGGTGGTGGTCGCCTCCCAGCGCAGGCGGACGCCACGGGCGAGCAGGGTGCGGATGGCGCCGTACGCCTGGTACGTCTTGCCCGTGCCCGTGGGGCCGGCGATCAGCAGCGACGGGCCTTCGGCGATGCCCGGCCCCCCGGGGCCGGGGCGTCCGGCGCGGGCGATCTCGTCGGCCCAGGCGGTGACCTTCGGGTGGTCGGCCAGGGCTCGGCGGTATCGGGCGGGGATCCTGGCGTCGGCGAGTTCCAGCGCGGTGACGGGCTCGGCGTGCCCTTCCTCGACGGCCGCGCTGGCGAGGTCGATGCCGCGACTGGCAAGGATGCCGTTGAGCCGGTCGGCGAGCGGGCCGACCCGGTGGGGCTCGCGGGTGAGGGTGGCGGTCAGAGGTCACCTCCGTAGGCGGCTTCGACATCGGCGGGGTTTGTCCACGCCCTGTGGACAACCGGCGCGGCGGGGGCCGCGTTCATGGCTTCGTGCACGAGGCTCGGCAACGTGCTGGGGTGCAGGCCCTTGGCGCGGTGCAGTCCGAGTCCGGCCCGGATGTGATCGGGGGCTATGCCCTCGTCGAGCAGCTTGCGCACCTGCTGGCCGAGATGGCCCAGGACGTCCTTGGGTGGCCGGTGTGTGCAAGCGGCGGCGTACTCGGCGATGAGCTGGTCGGCCGAGACGGTGCGAGGTGCGGGGGCGCTCGCGCCCCCCGAAGGGGTATCTCCTAGATCCATGATCCTAGGTCCTAGATCCGGACCGTGAGGCGTCACCGCTCCCTCACCGAGCCCTCCCTGCTTCCTCACGGAGGACTCCGTGAAATCGTCCTGACCTGCAGGTTCGCCATTCGGAGCGGGATGCACCGCAGGGTTGCGTACTTGCCCGGAGCCCTCACGGAGCGCTCCGGGAGACAGCGGTGCGGGCTCCGTGACGCCAGTCCCCGCAGCCGGCGTGCCGACGCCGGACGCGGGGGCTGGCGTGTCGTGGCGCGGGCAGGCTGGCAGGCGGCTCGCGCTGGGGCGGTTGATCTTCTGATGCTGCCGCCAGGTGACGATGTGCAGGTAGCGCTTGTCATCCGGGCCCTTGTAGCGGCATATCAGCCCGGAGTCGGCGAGCTGGGCGAGGTCCTGCTCGACGGCGGAGGGCGTGTGTTCCGGGCGCAGGACCCACAGTTGCCCGGCGATGATCGCGGCGTGGTCACGGTGGCGGCCCTGGTCGTCAGCCTGGGTGAGCAGGCCGAAGAAGGTGCGCTCGGCGGTCAGGGAGACGGCTGCCAGCGACTCGGAGACGAAGGCTTCGGGCTTGATGGTGCGGATTCGTGCCAAGAGGGGCGGTCCTCACTCGGTGGCCGGTGGGCTGGGTGCCCACGGTTCACCGTCGGTCGGGGGCGGGGACGGGTGTGAAGGGCGGGAATGTACGGCCGTTGACGCGGGAGCGTTGATGGCCGCTCGCACTTTCCGGGGTGTCGTCAACATAGCCACACCCAGGTCGCGCAAGTCCAGCCCTATCCGGCGCAATCTCTCACGGCAGAAATGCCGCTGGAAATCGAATCGGCGAGGGCGGTGCGAAAACGGTAGGGCACGATCGGCGGTTGACCAAATAGTTGCCCCGCATTCCGAGCCAGAAGGATCACATCCGGAAGCCGTTGACACCCCGCGAGCGGCGAAGCTACAACACAACACCCCACGTCAAAGGGGGTCTCTGGTGCTGGGACCCGTGCGGGGATCCGGCCTTGCGCAGCACCCCGACCGCCTCGCTCACCGATTGAGCGCGGCGCAACATAGCCGACGATCGCCGGTTAACCAAACCGGCGAATGCACGCTACAACTGGAGCCATGGCAGCACGATCTCTGGAAATAGGACCCGCAGGAATACTGGCGGCTCGCGCCATCGAAATCCTCCGTACGGAACGCGGCCTTGGGCAGCGCCAACTCGCCGCGCGGTGTACCGCTTTGGGCCGTCCTATGTCCAACACGATGCTGTCCCGCATCGAACTCGCCAAGCGGCGATGCGATATCGACGACCTCGTCGCCATCGCCGAAGCCCTGCAGGTATCGCCCGTCGCACTCCTCCAGGGCCCGGGCGCCACCTGAGCCGCCCACGCATCCCCCCCGCCCTCGCGACCAGGAGCCGCCCCCTTGCACCGACCCACGCCCGCGCCCGTCCCCCACAGGCCGTCCGACGCCCCTCCACCCCGCCTCTACCGCCCCGAGGAGATCGCCGACACCCTCGGCTGCTCGTCCTGGTGGGTCAAGGACCGAGCGCGACGGCGTCTGATCCCGCACACCCGGGTCGGCCGCGCCTACCGCTTTACCGCCGAGCACCTCGCCGAGATCATCCGCCTTTACGAGGAGCGGCCGGCGCAGCCCGCGCAGACAGCCGCCCGGGCGACCGAGCCGCTCTCCGAGCCCGGTACGCAGACCGACTCCGCGCAACGTCGTCGCCCCGCCGTGGCGCCGGCGACTCGCCTGCGGGCCCGCCCGCCGCGTCGACAGCAGCAGTACAGCACTGTCGCGTGACCCGATCGCATCTGCAGTAGCCGAGGACAAGGAAGAGGGGGGCAGCGGGACTTGGGTTTCGCGGAGAAGCGAGGAAACTACTGGCGCGGCCGGTACAAGGTCGCGCCCGGCAAGCACAACACGGTCGTCGACAACAACGGCAAGGCGATCCGGTTCGCCACCAAGGGCGAGGCCAAACGGGCAGCGGCCGAGGCCGAGAACAAGTACCGTCGCGGCGACTGGCGCGACCCGGCCCTCGGCCAGGAGACCTTCGGCGAGTACGCGAACCGCTGGTACGAGGCCCAGGACCTGGCTGCCTCCACCATGCAGAACTACAAGCGCCACATCGAGGAGCACCTCCTCCCCGAGTTCGAGGACAAGGCACTCGCCGGCATCCTGCGCACGGACGTCGACCTGTGGGAGAAGAAGGAGAAGGCCCTCTACGCGGCATCCAGCGTCAAGACCTGGCGCTCGACGCTTCACCTGATCTTCGAGGACGCGATCGACGAGGGCCTGATCACGTCCAACCCGGCCGCTCGGCGGCGCGGACGGGGTAAGCGCGCCGGCCGCTCCCGAGACCGTGGTCCGGAGAAGGTGGTCACCGACGCGCTCGGCATCCTGCTGACCGCCGAGCGCGCCGCCCTCCTCTCGGGCCGTGACGACGAGTTCGTCGCCGTGGTCCTCAAGGGCTACACCGGCATGCGCTGGGGCGAGATCGTCGGCCTGGAGACCGCGTTCGTCCGCCCTGGAGCCGTCCGGGTCGAGTGGCAGCTGTACGAACTCGACACAGGGGAGTTGGTGCGCTGCCCGCCGAAGGACGACAGCTACCGCACCATCGACTCGATGGACTGGCTGTCCGCGCTGGTCGCCAACCACATCGCCCGCACGAAGCCCAAGCCGTGCCCCTGCCACGGCAAGACCTACGTCTTCCGAGGGCAAGGTGCGGCGCGCACGGGCGGTCACCAGGGCGCGAAGCTTGTCGACGTCGCCCGTCGTGCCGGCGTTTCGACCGGCACGGTGTCCAACGTCCTCAACCACCCGGAACGGGTCACCGAGGCCACGCGAGAGAAGGTCGAGCAGGCCATCGCGGACCTCCGGTTCGTCCGGGGCGGCGTCGTACCGGAGCATGCCGCCCACTGGCGCAGGAACGGTTTCGCAACCTGGCTGTTCACGCCGGCGGTCTCCGGCTGGTACCCGAAAAAGGCGCCGCAGGAGCCACGGCCGGTGCCCTTGCTCGGCGAGCCGTGGCCTGGCGTCCCGGCTCGGGGGCGAGGTGCCACCGACCGGGCCGACACCTGCTGGCTCCCGATAGCCAAGGGACTCACGCCCCACGGCCTTCGCCACACTCACCGGACGATGATGGAGGACCTGGGAACCGAGAAGGTGCTCATGGACGAACGCATGGGCCACATCGACGGCTCGGTCTCGGCACGCTACGCCCACGTCACCCCGGGCATGCGGCAGCGCCTCAAGCTCGGGCTGACCGAGCAATGGGAGTCGGCGCTCGACGCCCGACTGGCGCTGTCTCCGGCGTCGCCGGTGCGCGTGCTCAACGATCTCCTACGCGCTCGCGCGGTCGCCGTTCGGTAGGTCTACGTTTGCCCCGTAGCGTGCCTGCGGTGCAGTGTCATTGCCGCTGGGAGCGGCTTCGGGTCCGGTACCTGCGTCTTACCTCTTGACCTTCCGGGCTCGCTGCCGGGATACATGGCATCGGCGCGGTGATCCCCGTCAAGGCTCGCCCTTATGAGCCGCTTCCTTGTAGTGCTAGCTGTGCGGCTGGACGGCAAGGGCGGCCTGCTAGGGCACAGCGCTGCTCGAAGTCCGGCGGCACCCAGCCACGGCTGAGCAGGCGTGGATGTGCGGGAAACGCGGTGATCGCGGCGAGCGCGAAGGCGAGCGATGCCCACGGTGTCTGCACACGAACGGTGGTATGAGCGCCGTGTGTGTTCACGAAACTCGTCTGGAAAACATCAGCAGCTACGAGTTCGATCGACCCCAACGCGCGCCATTCAAGGTCCAGTTCACAGGCGTGGTTGGCGAAGTGCAGCCTTTGAAGGGTAAGGGTCACTTCGCCGGCCCCGTCCAGTACCCACCGGGGCTGGGCATCGTGGGCTGCTTGGCGACGGCGAGCGGCATTGCCGATCGCATTCGCTGCGAGGGTTCCGAGCACCACTCCAGGGTTGCCGAAGGCGAAGACATCGTTGCGCCTGTAGCGTCCATTGCCGAGAGCCCGCCAGGTCAGACGCTGTCCAGGTCCAACAGCGACGGCCCGGTCGCCGTGATGCAGTCGCGCCGTCGTGGCTACAACCGGCCGTCGGGCCACTTGCCCTTCGAGAATGTCGGCGAGGATGTCGCAGGTGTGCCAGAGGTACTCGTCCGGCGGAGACCATAAAGGCTGACCGGAGATCTCTGGCGGCGGCGCAAAGGGGTTGACCACTGCTGCTCCAACCTCCCATCGAGGGCCAGGGGCATGATTCGCGATCAAGCCTACTCAGGCCGCTCTGGGGCGACCGCAGAATCGATAGACGGGGGAGGCGGTTCTGAGTCGATCGCGGTTGCTGCTCCTCGCTCCTGTACCGCCTCTAGCCGTACTGGGCCGGTGTCCGGCCGGTACGATGCGCAGGCTGGGCAGTGGCCACACGATGGGGGAGGGACAATGAGGATCAAGGACCCGGAGTACCCGGCAGCGGTCGAAGCAGCCGTGGAGATCCTGCGCAAGCGAGCCAGGCAGGGACAGACCATCACGTACGGGGAGCTGAGCGCCGAATTGGCGGCACAGGGCTTCGACTCCATCCCGCCTCACCGCGGAGTCATGACCTACCTGCTCAAGGATGTCTGCCTTCATTGCAACGAAGACGGACGAGCACCGATGCTCTCGGCGATCGTGGTCAACAAGGCCAGCCGGGAGCCATCCGACCAGTTTTCCGACCTTGCCAGAAGCCTACCCTTCTCTCGGTCGGCGAACTGGAGCTGGCGGGACGAGCAACAGCAGGTATTCGCTCAGCATCGCGAGGAATGACGTCGGCCCTGGTCACTGGCTGAACCTCCCGCCGACCTCCAGCACCGTTGCCAGTGTCGTCGCCCAGAGCGAGCTTTAACGGTCGGCTGAGTTCGGGGCACGGGAGCACTCGAATTGGCCGAGAACCGGCGTACCCATGACCCCGGTCCACAACAACGGACCGCTATGCCGCTGACGAGACCTCGATACTCTCTACGATCCGCGGCGGCAGGACGGCACGTGCAGCGCCGCTTTCAGGGGAGGCGAGGTACTGCAAAAGCCCTACTGGCTGTTCCGGCCGGCCTAGGGGAACAGGTTCGACACGGCGCCACCCCCTGGCGGACGCCGCCTTGATCGCCGTCAAGTATGTGCTCTCGCTCATGCGGCCCAGCGTCCGTGCACGCATCAGCAGGGCAGCCAAAGACACCTGCCAACGTCGCTTCAGTTCGAAGAGGGTTGGCCACTCAACCCTAGTCGGCAGCTGGTCGTAGATGTCCTCGGCGGGCATGAGGAAGGCTGCCGCGAACTGGTGGGCCTGCGTCTCGACCTCTTTGACGCCCCAGATCTGCTCACCATGCAGTACGAGATGGGCCAGTTCGTGTGCGGCATCGAACCGGGATCGGGCGCGGTCGTCCTTGTCGGTGCCCAGAACGACGACAGGGTGGTCGGCGAAGGGTAGAGAGAAGGCATCGACGTCTGCGCTGTCGAGGGGAAGTCGGATCACGGCGACCCCATGTGCTTCCAGTAGCTCAACGACATTCCCGACCGGGCCCGAGGGAAGCTCCCATAGAGACCTGACGCGGGCGGCGGTCTGCTCGATCTCGGCTGCAGGGACGTCCAACCCGCTCACGGGAATCACGGGCACGTCGCTTGCGCAGAACCGCTGCGCGGCTGAGGCCCGGACGGCCAAGTCGTGTGCGACATGAGCGATCGCTCGGGCGCGGCGGCGGTCAACCACCGATGTTCGGCGCAGCGACCGGAAGAAGCCCTCGTGGCTCTCGGTCATCGCCTCGTGGAAAAACGCGGGGGGTACCGCGAGGATCTCGGCCAGAGTGCCGACGGACTCTGGGCTCGGGCGCGCCGCCCCGCTCTCGAACTGACTGATCGCGGCAGGTGTGAGGCCAGCCTCTCTGGCCAGCTGTGCCTGGGTCAGCCCGGCCAGCTCGCGGGCTGTTCGAAGTCGAGTGCGCTCGAACGCCTGCGTGCTCATCTCTCCCCTTGTCTGTCCTTGCTTGATCTCGGCCCCCACATCTTGGCGGATCGCGGAAGCCACGCACGCCCCAGGGGGCGCCACCGGCATAAGCACTACGATCTGAGTGTAGAAGGACGCGCGGAAAGTCGTGCTGTGATATTAAGTACTCTCGAAAGTGAAGATCCGGCTCGGTGGGCCGGATCTTCTGGGAGCCGTGGAGCCGGGGGCGGTTGAACTGACAGAGCGTTTCCAGATCTTGGCCTTGGACGGCGGCGGATTTCGCGGCATGTTCTCCGCAGCGGTCCTGGCCCGCTTGGAGGAAGATCTTGGCATCCGGATCGTCGATCACTTCGACCTGATCGCGGGCACCTCTACGGGTGGCATCATCGCGCTGGGTCTCGGCCTCGGGCTGTCGCCCCGGGAGATCCTCACCTTCTACACCGAGCACGGCCCGCGGATCTTCCGGGATCGCAGCCGGATGCGCGGTATCCGGCACCTGTTGCGGGCGAAGTACGGCTCCGAGCCCTTGAAGGCAGCGCTCACGGAGGTGTTCGGTGACCGAACCTTCGGGGAGAGCACGAAACGACTCGTGATCACCTCGTACAACGTCGCCGCCGATGATGTTTACCTGTTCCGGACCCCGCATCTGCCCACCCTGAAGCGGGACTGGCGCGAGAAGGCTGTGAACGTCGCACTATCCACCTCTGCCGCGCCGACCTACCTGCCCGGGATGCCGTTGGACGGAGCGCGCCTCATCGATGGCGGCGTGTGGGCGAACAACCCGACCATGGTCGCGCTCACCGAGGCGGTGGGGCCGCTCTCGGTTCCGCTCAATGCAATCCGGGTGTTCAGCCTGGGGACCACGATCGATGTCCGCAGCCGCCATCGCCGTTTGGACCGTGGCGGCATGCTCCCATGGGCTCGCGACGCCGTGGAGGTGCTTATGCGGGCACAGAGCGAGAGCGCCGCCAAACAGGTGAAGCACTTCGTCGGGAAGGCCAACGTGCTCCGCCTCAATCCGACGGTACCGACCGGCGCCGTCGCGCTGGACAAGGTCGACACCGAGACCCTCTATGGGCTCGCCGGCCATGTCAGCCGCGACGCTTCGCCCACCGTCCATCGCATGTTCTGCGATCACCGCGCTCCGGTGTTCGCGCCCTTCTACCCCGCACGTGAGGAATGACGTGGACTCGCTCGATGAGATGCTGTCGATGCTGCTCGACGGCGCGGTGGAGGTGCTCGACATCTCCCCCGAACTGCATGACAACGCTGTTGAACGCTACGAGGAGGTCGGCACCTGGCTTGCCGAGAACGGCAGCCCGGGGTGGCAGATTTATCCCCAGGGTTCCTTCCGCCTGGGCACCGTGGTGCGCCCAGGCACACCCGGTGGCGAGTACGACATCGACTTGGTCTGCCGCCTGCCCTTGCGCCCGGAGAGCACTACGCAAGAGCGGCTCAAGCAGCGGGTCGGCGATCAGCTGACTGCCTACCTTAAGTGGAAGCAGGACCGAGGCCACACCGACGGCCCGGAATCTATCGAGTCTCGCCGCCGCTGCTGGACCCTGGGATATCCGGGGTTCCACCTCGATGTCCTGCCCGCCATCCCGGACGAGGACCGCCCGCCCACCGGCATCCGCCTGACGGACAAGGATCTCTGGCAGTGGCAGCGCAGTAACCCCATCGGATACGCGGACTGGTTCCGGCGACGATCGGAGCTGTCCCGCCAGATTCTGGAGAAGCGACACGCCAACGTCGCGGACGTTCCCACCTGGCCAGTTCGCAGTCCGCTGCAACGCGTCGTGCAGATCCTCAAGTGGCACTGCATGATCATGTTCGCGGAGGACATCGACAACCGGCCGCCGTCGATCCTCATCACCACGCTCGCCGGACACGCGTACAGCGGCGAGGATGATCTGTTCACTGCCGTGCGCAGCGTGCTTGACAACATGCTGACCTTCATCGAGAGACGCGACGGCCAGTGGTGGGTGCCCAACCCGGCGCACAAGGCAGAGAACTTCACCGACAAGTGGAACGAGTACCCCGAGCGCCGGAAGGCTTTTCACGCCTGGTACGACGAGATCGCCACGACCGTGAGCGAACTCGCCGGCATGGAGACCAAGGGCCTGGACGCAGTCTTCGAGCGACTCGCAAAGTCCTTCGACCCCGCCCCCGTCCGCCGGTCCTACGAGCGCTACGCCGCCCGCGTGAGTGCATCCACCAACAACCGAATGGGCTCCACCGGACTGCTCTCCCCGACCACGGCTGGCCCCCGCAAGCTGAAGAACACCTTCTATGGCCAGCATTCCTCACCGCGCAATTAACCTCGGTCGGCAACTGGCCGCGATCAAGGCCGTCCTTCCCGAGGCTAAGGGAACGGTGCGGAGCGGTGAGCTCGTCTGCACGGTCTTCCTCCAACCCACCCCCGCCAGCAGGCGCTACACGGTACGGATCACCTACCGGCACCGACACCGACCGCGCGTGATGGTAATCGACCCGCCCCTGGCCCTGCACCCGCGTGCCACCGCCTTGCCGCATGTCTATGCAGGCGGCGACCTGTGCCTGCATCTGCCTGGGGAGTGGAAGGAGGACATGCTCCTTTCACGCACGATCCTGCCGTGGGCCTCGGAGTGGCTCCTGCACTACGAGGTTTGGCGGGTCGTGGGGCGCTGGACTGGCAGCGGCCACGACTATGCCGTGCCGCCGCCCGCTGAGCCCGACGATGGGGAGCAGCCGACCGTCGGGCGGCGTGAGCCGACCAGCTCCTGATCTCGAAGAGTGGCCGCCAGGGGAGCCGCATTCCGAAGTCGGCTCCCAAATGGCTCCCAGAATGGTCCCCGGAACCACTCAGGGGCCCGACCCGCTAAACGGATCAGGCCCCTGACCTGGTACTTCACTGTCGGGGTGGCGGGATTTGAACCCACGACCTCTTCGTCCCGAACGAAGCGCGCTACCAAGCTGCGCCACACCCCGATCGTCGCTGCTTGTCGCGGCGACGTCGTTTACTTTAGCCCACCGGTGGCCGGAGACGAAATCCGGTTTATCGGGGGCGGCGGAGCGGGTCCGGGCGGATGTGGTCCAGGGCTACGAGGAGTACGGCCAGGGCGTAGAGGGCGAGGCCGATGAGGAGGGCGTTGCCCAGGGCGATCTTGTAGCCGTGCTGGTCGACGTCGAGGAAGGGATAGAGGTAGCGGTCCTGTGAGCCGGGGAGGAGCAGCTCGCCGCGGGCCAGGGTGAAGGCGAGGTAGGCCAGGGGGTACAGGAGCCATACGGGGGCCTGGCGCAGGTGCAGACGGCCGGCCGGGGTGAGGAGGAGCCAGTCCAGGATCGCGGCCACCGGTACCGCCGTGTGGAGGATGTGGGTCGCGGCGGTCTGCCAGGCCATGCCGGTGTCGTCCTGAACGGCGAACGGGCTCGACGCGTGGCCCAGGAGCAAGTGGTGGACCAGGCCCGCGGTGACGACGTAGAACAGGGCCGCGCCCGTGAGGGCACCCGGCAGGGGGTGGTGGGCGGACCAGGCGCACCGGGCGGAGGCGAGCATGACCAGTGCCAGCAGGATGCCGCTCTGGATCGTGAAGTGGCTCAGGGCCGTGGTGGGCGCACCCCCGGCGAGCAGTTCGATCGCCACGCCGGTCAGGGCCAGCAGGGCGATCAGGCCGCGGAAGGCGGCGACCGTGCGACGGCGGGCCGGGATCAGCACGGCACGGGCCGGTACGACGGTGGGCGGGAGGACGACGTGGCCCGGAATCGGGGGGAGGTCCGGGATGTCCCGGGGTATCGGGGCTGTCATGGCCTCAACGTAGGCAGACCGGGCATAGCGGGCTATGTGGGTGAGCCGTGTGGGTTACGCGTCGGGCCAGGCAGCCCCGGCTTGCTGGTGACCGCTTGGTTCCTCCTGGTGCTCCCTAGTGCCCCCGGGGCCCCCGGGACCGGTCAGTTCTCCCGGCCCACCAGCGTCAGCAGCGTCGCCTCCGGGGGGCAGGCGAAGCGGAACGGGGTGTATCGGTTCGCGCCGCAGCCGGCCGAGACGTGGAGGTAGGACGTGTGGCCCCCGGACGTGTGCGTGGACAGGCCCTTCACGCGGTCGGTGTCCAGGTCGCAGTTGGTGACCAGGGCGCCGTAGAAGGGGATGCACAGCTGGCCGCCGTGGGTGTGGCCTGCCAGGACCAGGGGGTAGCCGTCCGCCGTGTAGGAGTCCAGGACACGCAGGTAGGGAGCGTGGACCACGCCCATCGAGAAGTCGGCCGCGCCGGACGGGCCGCCGGCCACCTCCGCGTACCGGTCTCGCTTGATGTGCGGGTCGTCCAGTCCCGTCAGCTCGACCGACACACCCTCGATCTTGAGCGTGCCCCGGGTGTTCGTGAGGTTCTGCCAGCCCGCGGCGTCGAAACCGTCGCGCAGGTCCTCCCACGGGTTGTGGACGGCACCGACGACCGGCGGGTTGCCGTTGAGACCGTGGCGGCCCTGGACCTTCTCGAGCAGGTACCGGGCGGGGTTGCGGGGCCTGGGGCCGTAGTAGTCGTTGGAGCCGAAGACGTAGGCGCCCGGGAACTCCATCAGGGGGCCGAGGGCGTCCAGGACCTCGGGGACGCCCTCCGGGTCGGACAGGTTGTCGCCGGTGTTGATCACGAAGTCGGGGCGCAGCCCGGCCAGTGAGCGCAGCCAGCGCTGCTTCTTGCGCTGACCGCCGACCATGTGGATGTCGGAGACCTGGAGCACGCGCAGCGGGCGCATTCCGGACGGGAGGACGGGGACCGTCACCCGTCGGAGACGGAAGGAGCGGGGCTCGATGCCCGCCGCGTAGATCAGACCGGCGGTGCCAACCGCCGTGATTCCCAGGGGTACTCCGTATCGCGCGCGCATATGTCCATCGTGTCAGAAGCGGCGGACCGAGCGGTGGTGGGAGGCCCCGCGCGGCCACCCGCACCGGCGGCGGGCAAATCGACGGGCGCCGATCCGCGCGCACCTGCGACAATCAGGTCCATGACCACGCTCAAGTCGAAGCTGTACGACGACCTCAACTCCGCGATCAAGGAACGCGACGAGCTCCGCTCCTCGACGCTCCGGCTGACGCTGGCCGCGATCACCAAGGAGGAGGTCGCCGGGAAGGAGAAGCGGGAGCTCTCCGACGACGAGGTGCAGAAGGTGATCACCCGCGAGGCGAAGAAGCGCCGCGAGGCCGCCGAGGCCTTCGCCCAGGGCGGCCGCGCCGAGCAGGCCGAGCGGGAGAAGGCGGAGGGCGTGGTGCTCGCCGCCTACCTGCCGAAGCAGCTCTCCGACGACGAGCTGAACGCGATCGTCGCGCAGGCCGTCGAGGAGGCGAAGGCGGCCGGTGCCGAGGGGCCGCGGGCCATGGGTGCCGTGATGAAGATCGTGAACCCGAAGGTGGCCGGGCAGGCCGAGGGCGGCCGGGTCGCCGCCGCGGTCAAGAAGCTCCTGGCCGGCTGAGTCGCCGCCGCGTTCATGCGACGCCGGCAACGCCGGCGCACATCTGATGAGGGCCCCCACCGCGACCGCGGTGGGGGCCCTCATCAGGTGAAGGAACGTGTCAGCGGCGTCCGCCGGGGCCGTTGCCCGGGCCCTGGATCAGGTTGCCCGGGAAGCCGCCGCCCCCGCCGTCCCCGCCGCCGTCGCCGGCGCCGCCGTTGGTCAGGCCGGCGATGAAGCCGTCGTCGTCGCCGTTGTTCCCGTCGTCGGGCTTGTCCTCGTCGCGGCCCTTGTCCTTGTCCGGGTCCTTGTCCTTGTTCTTGTCGCCGTCCGGGATGTCGACGAGGTTGAACGAGGGGGACTCCTTGCCCTCCAGGGCGCCGGTCATGGCGTCCTTCCAGATCGGGCCCGGGACCGCGCCACCGAAGACGAGGGGGTGGTAGACGCCGCCGATCGTGATGTTCTTCATCTCGACCTTCTGGCTGGCGCTGCCGACCCAGACGGCGCCCGACATGTTCGGCGTGTAGCCGACGAACCAGGCGTTCTTGCGCTCGTCGGTCGTACCCGTCTTGCCGGCGTTGTCGCGGTCGCTCAGCCCGGCCGCCTTACCGGTACCGGAGTCGACCACGCCCTGCAGCAGGGTGTTCACGCTGTCCGCGGTCTTCTCCGTCATGGCGCGGGAGCACGTCGACTTCGGCACCTCCAGCGACTTCTGCTTGTTGCCGACCTTCTGGGTGATCGACTCGATCGCGACCGGCGTGCAGTACATGCCGCGCGAGGCGAAGGTCGCGTAGGCGCTCGCCATCGTCAGCGGCGACATACCGACCGAGCCGAGGGCGAGGGCGGAGGGGTTCTGCGGCAGCTTGTCGCCGTTGCCCTGGTGGACGTGGAGCTTGTCCGCCATGGACGCGACCGGGCACAGACCGATGTCGGCGAGCATCTGGACGAAGTAGGTGTTGACCGACTTGGCCATCGCCTCCTTCAGCCGGTACGGGCCGACCTCCGACTCGTTCTCGTTCTCGACCCGGTAGCCCGAGTCGTTGATCCAGGGCTTGTCGCAGGTCTGGATGGGGCTCGGGTAGTCCATGTCGTACGGCGACGAGTACTCCTTCGTCGCCGGCACGTTCTCCTCCAGGGCCGCGGCCGCGAGGAACGGCTTGAACGTCGAACCCGTCGGGAAGCCGTAGTTGGAGCCGCCCACGGCGTGGTCGACCGAGTAGTTGATCTCGGTCTCGTCCTTGCCGTAGCCGTACGGCTTCGACTGGCCCATCGCGACGATCCGGCCGGTGCCGGGTTCGACCAGCGTGCTCGCCGCGGCGACCGAGTCCGACTTGTTGACGTGGTCCTTGAGCGACTGGTGCACCGACTCCTGGGCCTTGGGGTCGAGCGTCGTGCGGATGGTGAGGCCGCCCTGGTTCCAGATCTTGGCCCGGTCCTTGCGGGTCTTGCCGAAGACCGGTTCGCTCAGGAACACCTCGCGCACGTAGTCGCAGAAGAAGCTCGCGTCGTTCACGGCCGTGATGCAGCCGTTCTTCGGCTTGCTGACCTTCAGCCCGAGCGGTGCCTTCTTCGCCTTCTCGGCCTCGGCGGTGGAGATGTCGCCGACCTGGGCCATGCGGTTCAGGACGATGTTGCGGCGCTTGGTGGCCTCCGCCTCGTCGTTGACCGGGTCGTAGCGGCTGGGCGACTGGACGATGCCGGCCAGGAGGGCGGCCTCCTGGACGCTGAGGTCCTTGGCGTGCTTGGAGAAGTAGCGCTGGGAGGCCGCCTCGACGCCGTACGCCTGCTGGCCGAAGAACGTGATGTTCAGGTAGTTCTCGAGGATCTTCTTCTTGCCCAGCTCCTCCTCGACCTGGATCGCGAGCTTCAGCTCCTGGATCTTGCGGCCGATGGTCTGCTGGGTGGCCTGGGCGACCTTCGTCGCGTCGTCGCCCGCCTCCTCCACGAAGACGTTCTTGACGTACTGCTGGGTGAGCGTGGAGGCGCCCTCGGAGACCTCGCCGCTGCGTGCGTTCTTGTTCAGGGCGCGCAGGACGCCCTTCAGGTCGATCGCGCCGTGCTCGTAGAAGCGGGAGTCCTCGATCGCGACGATCGCCTTCTGCATGTACGGCGAGATGTCCTTGAGGTCCACCACCGTCCGGTCGCGCGAGTAGACCGTGGCGATGGTGCCGCCCTCGGCGTCGAGGATGGTGGTGCGCTGGCTCAGCGGGGGAGTCTTCAGGTTGGTCGGGAGGGCGTCGAAGCCCTCCACCGACCCCTTGGCGGCCAGCCCCAGCGCGCCCACGGCGGGCAACGCGATGCCGGCCAGCACTGCTCCCGCGAGCACACTGACACCGAGGAACTTGGCGGCCTGCTGCGTTGGCGACAGACCACCGCCCGAGCGCTTCTTTGGCATGGAGGCAGCCTACGTTCTCATTCGCCGGACACGCGTATATGCCTTGGCCTAAGCTGCACTCAACTGTCACAGCAGTGAGGCCACGTATCAATACGTCCGGCGACCCCGAATCGTTCCGGATCCGCTCGAATTTTTTTCGAGGGGCCCCGCTGGGGGGCGCGTTGGTGCGTACCGGCGCGTGCCGCGGCGTGTGGGGTGCGTGTCCGAATCCGCCTTGTGTGTCAATCGGTGTCCGTTGTGGCGCAACAGAGATGACCCGAATGTCGGGATCGTCGCGCATGTCGCCAGCTCACTCCCCCGGGTGATCTGCCGCTTACCCATAGTCCGTTCGGGCCATTCAAGATTGGGCCCGAAGGGGGTGTTGCGCTGTGCCCACCTTCCGTAACGTCCTCAACTGGCGGCGGTGAATATGCCGCTGCCGCCGTGGGGGAGCCTCGATTCGGGAGAGGACGGCGCCGGTATGGGCTGGGTAACCGACTGGAGTGCGCAGGCCGCCTGCCGCACTACCGATCCGGACGAACTGTTCGTTCAGGGAGCAGCGCAGAACAGGGCCAAGGCGGTGTGCACCGGGTGCCCGGTGCGGACCGAGTGCCTGGCCGACGCGCTCGACAATCGCGTCGAGTTCGGCGTCTGGGGAGGCATGACGGAACGGGAACGCCGCGCACTGCTGCGCAGGCGGCCCACCGTGACCTCCTGGCGCCGGCTGCTCGAGACGGCGCGGACGGAGTACGAACGAGGGGTCGGCATCGTGCCCCTCGAGGACGACGAGGTGTACGAGAACTACGCGGCCGTGGGCTGACCCCCGCCCCCGCATGGGCCCCGCGGGGCCCGGGGCAGGATCAGGCGCCCGGCTCGGGCAGCTCGGGACGGCCGGTGGCCAGGCGTGCCCCGATGTCCCGCAGCCCCGCGAGATCGTGCACGTCGCCGGGCAGCGCGGCCACCTCGGTGACCGCCACCTCGGGATGACGCGCGGTGAAGCGGTCACGTGTGCGCTGCTCGCGGGCGAGCAGGTGCATGCGCTCGGCGTGCAGTCGCAGCAGACCGGCCGCGAGGGCGTCGACGGACCGCTCCGGTGCGTCGGGAGCCTCGGCGGAGGTGTCGGTGCCCTCCGAGGACATCTCCGAAGACGCGTCTGGAGCCTCCGGATAGGTGTCTGGAGCCTCCGGAGGGGTGTCGGGAGCCTCCGAAGAGGTGCCGGAGGCCGCGTCGCCGGGGACGGCGTCGGCCGGTCCTGAACTGCCGTGGGAGTCGGGAGAGTTGCCGGGGGAGGTACGAACTCCAGCTTTCCCGCCGTCCTGATCCACAATGCGGGGATCCTCAAGATTTTCCGCGGCGGCGAGTGCCCGCTCGGCCGACAACCGGTCGGCGCCGCTGCCGTGGACCCGGTTGAGCACCAGACCGGCCAGCGGCATGTCCTCGGCGGCCAGCCGCTCCACGAAGTACGCGGCCTCGCGCAGTGCGTCCCGCTCCGGGGCCGCGACCACCAGGAACGCCGTCCCGGACGCCTGGAGCAGCTTGTACGTCGCGTCCGCGCGCGTACGGAACCCGCCGAACATCGAGTCCATCGCGGCCACGAAGGTCTGCACGTCCTTGAGGAACTGCCCGCCCAGCACCTTCCCCAGGACGCCGGTCATCATCGACATGCCGACGTTCAGGAACTTCATGCCCGCCCGGCCGCCGACCTTCGCCGGGGCCAGCAGGACGCGGATCAGCTTGCCGTCCAGGAAGGAACCAAGGCGCTTGGGGGCGTCCAGGAAGTCCAGCGCCGAGCGGGACGGCGGCGTGTCGACGACGATGAGGTCCCACTCGTCCCGCGCCCGCAGCTGCCCCAGCTTCTCCATCGCCATGTACTCCTGCGTGCCCGCGAAGCCGGCCGACAGGGACTGGTAGAACGGGTTGCCCAGGATCGCCGCGGCCCGGTCGGGGTCCGCGTGGGACTCGACGATCTCATCGAAGGTCCGCTTCATGTCGAGCATCATGGCGTGCAGCTCACCGCCCGCCGCGTCGTCGACGCCCTTCACCCGGCGCGGGGTGTTGTCGAGGGAGTCGATGCCCATGGACTGCGCGAGCCGCCGGGCCGGGTCGATGGTGAGGACGACCACCTTGCGGCCGCGCTCGGCCGCGCGCAGGCCCAGCGCCGCCGCCGTGGTCGTCTTGCCGACCCCGCCCGAACCGCAGCACACCACGATGCGGTTGCGCGGGTCCTCCAGCAGGGCGTCGACGTCGAGCACCCGCGCGGGGGTCAGACGGCGCGCGCCCTCCTGGTGGCGGGCCCGGTCGCCGTCCTCGTGGCGGGCCCGGTCGCCCTTCTGGTGGCGGGCCGGGTCGTCCGGACTCATGCGATCCCCTGCTTCCGCAGCTCGGTGGCCAGTTCGTACAGACCCGCCAGGTCCATGCCCTCCGCGAGGAGCGGCAGCTCGTGCGTCGGCAGGCCCAGCTCGCCGAGGGCCGCCCGCTGCTCCTCCTCCAGCGCGTGCCGCTCGGCGTACTCCCCGGCCTGGGCGAGGAGCGGGTCCACCAGCCGCTCGGCGTGCCCGCCCCGCCGCGCCCCGCCGAGCCCCGCACCGGACAGCGACCGGGCCAGTTCCGTACGCGGGGTCTCCCGGACCAGCTCCAGGTCGGTGGCGTCCAGGACCTGGGGCCGCACCATGTTGACGACGACCCGGCCCACCGGGAGCCGCGCCGTCCGCAGCTCGGCGATGCCGTCCACGGTCTCCTGGACCGGCATCTCCTCCAGCAGCGTCACCAGGTGCACGGCGGTCTCCCGCGACTTCAGCACCCGCATCACGGCCTGCGCCTGATTGTGTATGGGGCCGACCCTCGCGAGCCCGGCCACCTCGTCGTTGACGTTGAGGAAGCGCGTGATGCGGCCGGTCGGCGGGGCGTCCATGACGACGTAGTCGTACACGAACCGCCCCCGTTTGTCCTTGCGCCGGACCGCCTCGCACGCCTTGCCGGTCAGCAGGACGTCCCTGACCCCCGGCGCGATGGTGGTCGCGAAGTCGATCGCGCCGAGCTTCTTCAGGGCCCGTCCGGCGCTGCCCAGCTTGTAGAACATCTGGAGGTAGTCCAACAGGGCCAGTTCGGCGTCGATGGCGAGGGCGTACACCTCCCCGCCCCCGGGAGCGACGGCGATCTTCCGCTCCTCATAAGGCAGCGCCTCCGTTTCGAAGAGCTGCGCGATGCCCTGGCGGCCCTCGACCTCGACGAGAAGCGCGCGCTTCCCCTCGGTGGCCAGGGCCAGCGCGAGGGCCGCGGCCACCGTGGTCTTGCCGGTACCGCCCTTGCCGCTGACGACCTGGAGCCTGCTCACGTCTTCGAGCGTAACCAGTCCGCGCGCCGAGTACGCCGGAGGCTGTGGACAACGTCGCCGCGACCGGCACGCGCAGGGGCCCGGGCGGCGGCCGCGGACGGCTCCCGGAGCGCGGTTGCGAAGGGCCCCGGACAGCGGCTGCGGAGGTGCCCCGGCCAGCGGCTAGAGTCGGCCGCATGACCAAGTGGGAATACGCAACCGTGCCGCTGCTCGTCCATGCCACGAAGCAGATTCTGGACACCTGGGGCGAGGACGGCTGGGAGCTCGTCCAGGTCGTGCCCGGGCCGAACAACCCCGAGCAGCTCGTCGCCTACCTGAAGCGGGAGAAGCAGGCATGAGCGCCGTCGAGGCGAAGCTCGCCGAGCTCGGTCTGACACTGCCCGAGGTCGTTCCGCCGCTGGCCGCCTACCAGCCCGCCGTGCAGTCCGGCCCGTACGTCTACACCTCCGGCCAGCTGCCCATGCTCGGGGGGAAGCTCCCGGTCACCGGCAAGGTCGGCGCCGAGGTCACCCCGGACGAGGCCAAGGAACTGGCCCGCACCTGCGCGCTGAACGCCCTGGCCGCCGTGAAGTCCGTCGCCGGTGACCTCGACCGTGTCGCGCGTGTCGTCAAGGTCGTCGGCTTCGTCGCCTCCGCCGCCGACTTCACCGGCCAGCCGGGTGTGATCAACGGCGCCAGCGAACTCCTCGGCGAGGTCCTGGGCGACAAGGGCGTGCACGCCCGCAGCGCGGTCGGCGTGGCGGTCCTCCCGCTGGACGCGCCGGTGGAGGTCGAGGTCCAAGTGGAGCTGGTCCAGCCGTAGCGGACCGGGCCCCCGTGGCCGTCGGACGGGTTTCCCGCCGTACGCCGACGGAGCGGGGGCGGACGCCGGGTGCGGTACGCGTTCGGCGGACACGGGGTGCGGTACGCGTTCGGCGGACACCGGGTGCGGCGCGCGTTGCCAGGCCGGCAACAAACCTCGCCCCCGCCGCTGCGACCTCGCAGGATCGGTTCCGTACCCCGTACGGGACGGGTGCCGGCCCCGGCCGGCGGTCCCGGCCCGTACCGGGGCCGTACCGACCGTATGCCCCAGGAGGAGCCATGCCGCAGCCGCCCGTGACCGACCCGCAGGCCCACCGACCCGACCAGGCCGCCCACGGGACCGTCCCCGCGTCCGCCGGCCGGCCCGTCCACCGTCTGGTGTCCGCGCCCGCCGGCCGGATCCACCTGGTCGAGCAGGGCAGCGGGCCGCTGGTCCTGCTCGTGCACGGCTTCCCCGAGTCCTGGTACTCCTGGCGCCACCAGCTGCCCGCGCTGGCCGCCGCCGGGTTCCGCGCCGTCGCCGTCGACGTACGCGGCTACGGGCGCTCCTCGCGGCCGGACGCCGTCGAGGCCTACCGGATGCTCGACCTCGTCGCGGACAACGTCGCCGTGGTGGAGGCGCTGGGAGAACGCTCCGCCGTGGTGGTCGGCCACGACTGGGGTTCGAACATCGCCGCCCACTCCGCGCTGCTGCGACCGGACGTCTTCCGCGCGGTGGGCCTGCTGAGCGTGCCGTACACCCCGCCGGGCGGCCCGAAGCCCAGCGAGGTCTTCGCCGGCATGAGCGACCCGGCCGGACCCTTCGCCGGGCAGGAGTTCTACGTCTCCTACTTCCAGGAGCCCGGCCGCGCCGAGGCGGAGATCGAGCCGGACGTCCGCGGCTGGCTCGGCGGCCTCTACGCCGCGCTGTCCGCCGACACCATGCCCGGCCCCGAGGAGCCCGACCCGCACTTCGTCGCCCCCGGCGGCCGGATGCGCGACCGGTTCCCGGCCGCCGGGCGGCTGCCCTCCTGGCTGACCGAGCAGGACCTCGACGTCTACGCCGGGGAGTTCGAGCGGACCGGCCTGACCGGCGCCCTCAATCGCTACCGCAACATGGACCGCGACTGGGCCGACCTGGCCGCCCACGAGGGGGCCCCGATCACCCAGCCGTCGCTGTTCCTCGGCGGCGGCATGGATGCCTCCACGACCTGGCTGTCCGACGCGATCGAGGCGTATCCGGCCACCCTGCCCGGTCTGAGCGCCTCGCACGTCCTCGACGGCTGCGGCCACTGGCTCCAGCAGGAGCGTCCCGAGGAGACCAACCGGCTGCTCATCGAGTGGCTGACCGGCCTGCCCTCCTGACGCCCGCCCGGCCCCGGGGGCCACTCGAACATCCGCCCGTCACCGGATAGCCTCCGGCCATGGCGAATGGTCAGGCGAATGGTCAGTGGTACCCACCGGAGTGGCCGGACCGCATCCGCGCGCTGGCGGCCGGCACCCTCACGCCGGTCACCCCGAAGCGCGCGGCCACCGTCATGCTGCTCAAGGACACCGGCACCGGCCCCACGGAGCCCGGCTCCGGCCCCGTCGTCCACATGCTGCGCCGCCGCACCTCCATGGCGTTCGCCGGGGGCGCGTACGCCTATCCGGGCGGCGGGGTCGACCCGCGCGACGACGACCGCGCCATCGGCTGGGCGGGCCCCACGCGCGCGTGGTGGGCGAACCGGCTCGGCGTTGACGAGGCGGGCGCCCAGGCGATCGTGTGCGCGGCCGTACGGGAGACGTACGAGGAGGCCGGCGTCCTGCTCGCCGGGCCGACCGGGGACTCGGTGGTCGGCGACACGACGGGCGCGGACTGGGAGGCCGACCGGGCCGCCCTGGTCGACCGCGAGCTGTCCTTCGCGGAGTTCCTGGACCGCCGGGGCCTCGTCCTGCGCTCCGACCTGCTGGGCGCCTGGGCGCGCTGGATCACCCCGGAGTTCGAGTCGCGGCGCTACGACACGTGGTTCTTCGTGGCCGCGCTCCCCGAGGGCCAGCGCACCCGCAACGCCTCCACCGAGGCCGACCGCACGGTGTGGATCACGCCGGCGGACGCGGCGGCCGGGTACGACAGGGGCGAGCTGCTGATGATGCCGCCCACCGTCGCGACCCTGCGCGGGCTGGCGGAGTGCGCCACGGCGGCCGAGGCGCTGGCGTCGGCTCCCGGCCGCGACATGACACCGGTACTGGCCCGCGCGCGGCTGTCCGGCGACGAGGTCGTCCTCTCCTGGCCGGGACACGACGAGTTCACCAAGCGCGTCGCGAGCGCGGCGCCGGCGACACCTTCCGACCCGACCGGGGGAGCTCCCGCATGACGGACGCAGCAGCACTGCCCGGACAGCCGCGGGGCGGTGTCCTGTCGGGTCCGGCCACCGCGCGCGCGGTGAACGTCCTCGCGCCCAACGCCTCGGCGATGACCCTGGACGGCACCAACACCTGGATCCTCGCCGAACCCGACTCCGACCTGGCCGTCGTCGTCGACCCGGGTCCGCTGGACGACGCCCACCTGCGGCATGTCGTCGACACGGCCGAGCGGGCCGGCAAGCGGATCGCGCTGACGCTGCTGACGCACGGTCACCCGGACCACGCGGAGGGCGCGGCGCGCTTCGCCGAGCTGACCCGCACGAACGTACGGGCCCTGGACCCGGCGCTGCGGCTGGGCGACGAGGGGCTGGCCGCCGGTGACGTGATCGGGGTCGGCGGTCTGGAGCTGAGGGTCGTGGCGACGCCGGGGCACACGGCGGACTCGCTGTGCTTCCATCTCCCGGCCGACCAGGCGGTCCTGACGGGCGACACCGTCCTGGGCCGCGGTACGACGGTGGTGGCCCACCCCGACGGCCGTCTCGGCGACTACCTGGACTCCCTGCGCAGGCTCAGGTCGCTCACGGCCGACGACGGGGTGCACACGGTGCTCCCGGGCCACGGGCCCGTCCTGGAGGACGCCCAGGGCGCCGTGGAGTACTACCTGGCCCATCGCGCCCACCGCCTCGCCCAGGTCGAGACGGCGGTGGAGGACGGCCACCGCACGCCGGGCGAGGTCGTCGCCCGCGTGTACGCGGACGTCGACCGCTCGCTGTGGCCGGCGGCGGAGCTGTCGGTGCGCGCGCAGCTGGAATACCTGGGCGAGCACGGGATCGTCCAGCTGCCCGAGTAGGAGCCCCGGGCAGACCCCGGGGGGCCGGTACGGGGCGGTGGGTCAGCGGGAGCGCTTGGCCAGCCGCTCCACGTCCAGCAGGATCACCGCGCGGGCCTCCAGCCGGAGCCAGCCGCGCTGGGCGAAGTCCGCCAGTGCCTTGTTGACCGTCTCGCGGGACGCGCCGACCAGCTGGGCCAGCTCCTCCTGCGTCAGGTCGTGCACCACGTGGATGCCCTCCTCCGACTGCACGCCGAAGCGGCGGGAGAGGTCCAGCAGGGCGCGGGCGACGCGGCCGGGGACGTCCGAGAAGACCAGGTCGGACATGGCGTCGTTGGTCTTGCGCAGGCGGCGCGCGACGGCGCGCAGCAGCGCGGTGGCCACCTCGGGGCGGACGTTCAGCCAGGGCTGGAGGTCGCCGTGGCCGAGGGCGAGCAGCTTGACCTCGGTCAGCGCGGTGCCGGTCGCCGTGCGCGGGCCCGGGTCGAAGAGCGACAGCTCACCGATCAGCTCGCTGGGGCCGACGACGGCCAGCATGTTCTCGCGCCCGTCGGGGGACGTGCGGTGGAGCTTGACCTTGCCTTCCGTGACCACGTAGAGGCGGTCTCCGGGGTCCCCCTCGTGGAACAGGGTGTCGCCGCGGGCGAGGGTCACCTCACTCATGGAGGCGCGGAGCTCCGCGGATTGCTCGTCGTCGAGCGCCGCGAAGAGCGGGTTGCGCCGCAGAACGTCGTCCACGAGTTCTCTCCTTGTCGACCGGCTCAGAGGATCTTGTTCCCCCGGTGTACCAGGGGTCCGTGGTGCCCATTTTGCCGGACAGTCCAAACAGTGTGATCTGTCACAAGGATGCCGCACTGATGTCCCGGGGTACGCGGCAGGGGTCCAATTGGACGCCGATCTTCGAGGTCCGGGGCGGATGTCGGTGCCGGGTCGTAGGCTGGCCGGGTGTCCAAATCGCCGGTGAGAGCACAGGCCTGGGGGGCTGCGCGGGTGAGTGTACGTCGCGATTCCGCTGTGGGCGAACAGGGTCCCGATGGCGGTAGGAAAACGGCGAAAGCGACAAAGAAGGCAGCGCCTGCCAAGAGGGTGACTGCGGAGAAGGGTGCCGTGAAGAAGACCGCCGCGAGCAAGAAGTCGGCCACGGCCGACAAGACCTCCGCGCCTGAGAAGGCTCCCGCGGCGAAGAAGTCCGCTGCGCCGGAGAAGGTCCCAGCGGCGAAGAAGTCCGCTGCGCCGGAGAAGGTCCCAGCGGCGAAGAAGTCCGCCGCGCCCGAGAAGTCCGCCGCGGCCAAGAAGTCCGCCGCGGTCAAGAAGGCTCCCGCCAAGAAGGCCCAAGCGGCCAAGAAGGCTCCCGCCCTGAAGAGGCAGGCGCCCGCCAAGAAGCCGGCCGTCGCCCCGAAGAAGGCCACCGCCGCCGTCAAGGGCGTCGCCCCCGCGAAGACCGTCGCCCCGAAGCCGCCGCGCGGCGAGTCGCGCACCGCGCTGGTCCGCCGCGCCCGCCGTATCGACCGCGAGCTGGCCGAGGTCTACCCGTACGCCCACCCGGAGCTGGACTTCGAGAACCCGTTCCAGCTGGTCGTGGCCACGGTGCTGTCCGCCCAGACCACCGACCTGCGCGTCAATCAGACGACGCCCGCCCTGTTCGCCAAGTACCCCACCCCCGAGGACCTGGCCGCCGCCGTCCCCGAGGAGGTCGAGGAGATCCTGCGCCCGACCGGCTTCTTCCGGGCCAAGACCAGGTCGGTCATAGGGCTCTCCAAGGCCCTGACGGAGGACTTCGGCGGCGAGGTCCCCGGACGCCTCGAAGACCTCGTCAAGCTGCCCGGCGTCGGCCGCAAGACCGCCTTCGTCGTGCTCGGCAACGCGTTCGGCCGCCCCGGCATCACCGTGGACACGCACTTCCAGCGCCTGGTGCGCCGCTGGCGGTGGACCGAGGAGACCGACCCGGACAAGATCGAGGCCGCCGTCGGCGCGCTCTTCCCGAAGAGCGACTGGACCGACCTCTCCCACCACGTGATCTGGCACGGCCGGCGCATCTGCCACGCCCGCAAGCCCGCCTGCGGCGCCTGCCCCATCGCCCCGCTGTGCCCGGCGTACGGCGAGGGCGAGACGGACCCGGAGAAGGCGAAGAAGCTGCTGAAGTACGAGAAGGGCGGCTTCCCGGGCCAGCGGCTGAAGCCCCCGCAGGCGTACCTGGACGCGGGCGGCAAGCCGGCCCTGCCGCTGGGGGCCGGGTGACGGAACGATCTCGGGGGCGTCGGGCGTTGGAGTCGGCAGGACGGGGGTGGAGATGACACGGGCGAGCGACACGCAGGGTCCCGCCAGGGACCGCACGCGGGACGGCGCGGTCCTCAGCAAGGAGGGCCTGCCCGGCTGGCTGGACCCGGTGGTGCGGGCCGTCGAGACGGTCCGGCCCACCCAGCTGAGCCGCTTCCTGCCGCCGGCCGACGGCGCCGGCCGCCAGTCCGCCGTCCTGATCCTCTTCGGTGACGGCACCCGCGAGGGCGGCGAGGAGGCGGGCCGCGGCCCGGAGCTGCTGCTCATGGAGCGCGCCGGTTCCCTGCGCTCCCACCCCGGCCAGCCCGCCTTTCCGGGCGGTGCCCTCGACCCCGAGGACGGTGACCCGCGCGGTGACGGTCCGCTGCGGGCCGCCCTGCGGGAGGCCGAGGAGGAGACCGGGCTCGACCCGGCGGGCGTCCAGCTCTTCGGCGTCCTGCCCAAGCTGTACATCCCGGTGAGCGGGTTCGTCGTCACCCCGGTGCTGGGCTGGTGGCGCGAGCCCTCCCCGGTCGGTGTCGTCGATCCGGCCGAGACCGCGCGCGTCTTCACGGTCCCCGTGGCGGATCTCACGGACCCGGCCAACCGGGTGACGACCCTTCACCCCAGTGGTCACCGGGGCCCGGCATTCCTGGTCGAATCGGCACTCGTCTGGGGCTTCACCGCCGGCATCATCGACCGGTTGCTGCACTTCGCGGGCTGGGAGCGGCCCTGGGACCCGGACAAGCAGGTCCCGCTGGACTGGCGCGCATGACAGGGTGGCCTGCGTACCGCAGACGACAAGGCGAGGCCTGAATCAGTGAACGTGCTGGACATCCTGTTGCTGCTGGCCGCCGTCTGGTTCGCGATCGTCGGCTTCCGGCAGGGCTTCGTCGTCGGCATCCTGTCGGTGATCGGCTTCCTCGGCGGCGGTCTCGTCGCCGTCTACCTGCTGCCGGTGATCTGGGACGCCCTGACGGACAACGCTGAGGTGAGCACGACCGCCGCCGTCGTCGCGGTCGTCGTCGTCATCGTGTGCGCCTCCGTCGGCCAGGCCCTGACGACCCATCTGGGCAACAAGCTGCGCCGCTACATCACGTGGTCCCCGGCCCGTGCCCTGGACGCCACCGGGGGCGCCCTGGTCAACGTCGTCGCCATGCTGCTGGTCGCCTGGCTGCTGGGCTCCGCCCTCGCGCGGACCACGATGCCGACGGTCGGCAAGGAGGTGCGGCAGTCCACGCTGCTGGCCGGGGTGCAGGAAGTGCTGCCGGCGGGGGCCGACAGCTGGTTCGACAGCTTCACCTCGGTCCTCGCGGAGAACGGCTTCCCGCAGGTCTTCAGCCCCTTCGCCGACGAGTCGATCCCTCCGGTGCAGGCGCCCGACCCGGCGCTGGCGGGCAGCCCGGTCGCCGTCAAGGCCAAGCGCTCCATCGTCAAGGTCATGGGGACCGCACCGGACTGCGGCAAGGTCCTGGAAGGCACCGGTTTCGTCTTCTCCGACCGCCGCGTCATGACCAACGCCCACGTCGTGGGCGGCGTCGACGAGCCCACGGTGCAGATAGGCGGCGAGGGCCGGAAGTACGACGCGACGGTCGTCCTCTACGACTGGCGGCGCGACATCGCCGTACTGGACGTACCGGAACTGGACGCGCCCGCGCTGCGGTTCACCGACGAGGACGAGGACGCGCAGCGCGACGACGGCGCGATCGTCGCGGGCTTCCCGGAGAACGGGGCGTACGACGTCCGGGCCGCGCGGGTGCGCGGGCGCATCACGGCCAACGGACCGGACATCTACCACCGGGACACCGTCCGCCGGGACGTCTACTCGCTGTACGCGACCGTCCGTCAGGGAAACTCGGGCGGCCCGCTGCTGACGCCGGAGGGCGAGGTGTACGGCGTGGTCTTCGCCAAGTCCCTGGACGACCCCGACACCGGTTACGCGCTCACCGCGGACGAGATCCGCGAGGACATCAGCAAGGGCCGCACCGCCGGCCAGCAGGTGGACAGCGACAGCTGCGCGCTCTGAACCTGCGTACGCCTCAGGTCCGTGGATGGCGCAGGCGTACGGAGACCCAGCGGGCCCGGCGGCGCAGGATGCGCGGAATGCCCACCCGTGGGTCCGCACCCGCGAGTTGCGGGGTGCCGCCGCGTCGGTGGGTACTGCTCACGCCGCTCGTGGAGCGGCCGTCGCGTGCTACGTCACTGTAGTCGTGCGTCCAGCCCATACCCGGACGTGTGCCCCCGCCCCAAGGTCGATAACCGTGCCCGGGGCGCCCAATTGGCCTATGCGCCGGGCAAGTGGCCGTTCATAGGACAAGCGTTCCGGTTCGGATACCGGGCGCGTCCGTTCGGTGACCGATCGCTTACCAAACCCTCACCGATCGGGTTCGGGATCCTTCAGCCAGTTGATCAGTTCGGTCGAGAAGGCGACCGGGTCCTCTTCGTGCGGGAAGTGCCCGAGCCCGTCGAACAGCCGCCAGCGGTACGGCGCTTCGACGTACTGCCCGGACCCGGCGGCGCTCCGCGTGCGCATCACGGGGTCGAGGGAGCCGTGCAGGTGCAGGGTCGGCACGCGCACCGGACGCTTCATCCGGCGGTAGAACTGGATGCCGTCCGGACGGGCCAGGGAGCGCACCAGCCAGCGGTACGGCTCGACCGAGCAGTGCGCCGTGGAGGGGATGCACATGGCGCGCCGGTACGCCGTCACCGCCTCGTCGTCCAGGAGTCGCGGCCCGGACCAGTCGTGCAGCAGCCGGCCGACCAGCGCGCCGTCGTCCGCGGTCAGTTGACGCTCCGGCACCCAGGGGCGCTGGAAGCCCCAGATGTAGGAGCCCGCCCGGCTCTGGCGGACGTCCCCGAGCATGGCCGAGCGCCAGCGCCGGGGGTGCGGCATCGAGGAGACCGCGAGCCGCCGTACGAGCTTGGGCCGCATCGCGGCGGCCGTCCAGGCCAGGTAGCCGCCGAGGTCGTGGCCGACCAGCGCGGCGTCCGGCTCGCCGAGGGAGCGGACCACCCCGGTGATGTCGAGGGCGAGGCCCGCGGGGTCGTAGCCGCGCGGGGTGCGGTCGCTGCCGCCTACGCCGCGCAGGTCCATGGCGACCGCGCGGAAACCGGCGTCGGCGAGCGCCACCAGCTGGTGCCGCCAGGTCCACCAGAACTGCGGGAAGCCGTGCAGCAGCAGCACCAGCGGCCCGTCGCCCAGCTCGGCGATGTGGAAGCGGGCACCGTTGGCCGCGACGTCCCGGTGGGTCACCTCGGGGCCGCCCGGGATACCGAGACGTACGACCGAGGTGGGGTGGGGGTGCTGCGGCGAGGGGGAGTGCCCCGAAGGGGTGGTGGAGCCCGTCATGAGGTCGAGCGTGCCACAGCCTCGATCGCTTCGGGGGACCGGTCCGCGGGCAGTTCCGGGCGCGGGTGCGGCTTGGCGTTCTGCAACACGCCCGCGGACTGCTTCACCGAGGCGGCGACCTTCTGGGGGCCGCGGCCCTTCTTGGCCTTCTTCGCGAAGACGATGCCGATCAGCGCGAGGAGGCCCGCGACCAGCACGTTCGCGGCGAAGGACAGCAGGAAGCAGACGGCCATGTTCCAGCCGCTCCAGGTCCGGATGCCGTAGGCCAGCGCGAAGCTCAGCATCGGCAGCGAGAAGAGCAGGAGCAGGCCCGCGGCGGAGAACGCGCCGCCGCTCGTCGCGCCGCGCTTGACGTCCTGCTTCAGCTGCGCCTTCGCCAGCGCGATCTCGTCGTGCACGAGCGCCGACATTTCGGTGGTCGCCGAGGCGAACAGCTGGCCGATGCTGCGTTCGGTGCCGACCGGGCTGCCGTCGGGTGCGCTCATCGCGGTCTCCCTCTTCTGCTGGCTCATCTGAGTACGGTTCCGTCTTTTGTACCGTCTCGTCAGATCATGCCGGACGGTCGTCCTCATCGCCTGCCCCGCCCTTCACTTCGGCAAGCCGTGCCGACTCCATCTCCTCGGCGATCCGGCGGTGCTCGGCGGCCTTCCTCTCGTAGACGGCGGCCACCCGCAGGTGGTAGGCGGGGTCGTCCTCCTCGTAGATGTCCGGCACACCGCTGAGGTCGTCGTCGCGCTCCTCCTCGGCGACCATCCCCCGGTACTTCGCGTTCCGTATCTTCAGCAGTACCGTCGCCAAGGCCGCCGCGACGAGCGAGCCGGTCAGTACGGCGGCCTTGACCTCGTCGGTCATCGCCGCGTCGCCCTCGAAGGCCAGCTCACCGATGAGCAGCGAGACGGTGAACCCGATGCCGGCCAGCGTCGCCACCGCGAACACGTCCGCCCACTGCAAGTCGTCGCTGAGCGAGGCCCTGGTGAAGCGCGAGGTCAGCCAGGTGCCGCCGAAGATGCCCAGCGTCTTGCCGACGACGAGCCCGAGCACGACACCGAGGGTCTCCGGCTTGGTGAAGACGTCCGCCAGCGCCCCGCCGGAGATGGCCACCCCGGCGCTGAACAGCGCGAACAGCGGAACGGCCAGGCCCGCCGACAGCGGGCGCACCAGGTGCTCGATGCGCTCGCCGGGGGAGTGCTCCTCGCCCTCGCGCCGGTGGCAGCGCAGCATCAGGCCCATGGCGACGCCGGCGATGGTGGCGTGGACGCCGCTGTTGTACATCAGGGCCCAGATCACCAGGCCGAGCGGGACGTACACGTACCAGCCGCGCACGCCCTTGCGCAGCAGCAGCCAGAAGACGACGAGTCCGACGGCCGCGCCGCCCAGGGCGGCGAAGTTCAGGGTGTCGGTGAAGAAGACCGCGATGATCAGGATGGCGAACAGGTCGTCGACGACGGCGAGCGTCAGCAGGAAGGCGCGCAGGGCGCTCGGCAGCGACGTGCCGATGACGGCGAGCACGGCCAGCGCGAAGGCGATGTCTGTGGCGGTCGGCACCGCCCAGCCGGCCAGGGAGCCGCCGCCCGCGATGTTGGTGACGGTGTAGACGACCGCCGGTGCGACCATGCCGCACAGCGCCGCCACCACCGGGAGCGCGGCGGCCTTGGGGTCCTTCAGGTCACCGGCGACGAGTTCGCGTTTGAGTTCGATGCCGGCGACGAAGAAGAAGATCGCGAGGAGTCCGTCGGCGGCCCAGTGCGCGACCGAGAGATCGAGACCGAGCGCCGCGGGGCCGAAGTGGAAGTGGCTGACGCTCTCGTAGCTGTCGTGCAGCGCCGGAATGTTCGCCCACACCAGGGCGGCGATCGCGGCGACGAGCAGCAGGACGCCGCCGACCGTCTCGGTGCGCAGCGCGTCCGCGAGGTAGGTGCGCTCCGGGAGGGAGAGCCGCCCGAAGGCCTTGCGGGGGGTGCGGGGCGCGGTCACGAGGAAAACCTCCGGTGGGTGGGCAGCACGGAACACATGCCGACCAGACTTCCCGGCGCACCATGAAGATCTTGATGAAACTCGTACGTCCGTCCACCTTACCCGGGCCCCGGGCGCCGCACAGGGCGAGGGCACCCGGCGCGCGTCCGGCGCCGGGTGCCCTCGGTGTGCTTGTCGCTCTCGGTGCCCGCGGGCTCAGTCCTCGCTGGGCGCGGCCGGGAGCTTGGTCTGGATGAGGTCCATGACGGTCGAGTCCGTGAGGGTCGTGACGTCCCCGAGCTGGCGGTTCTCCGCGACGTCGCGCAGCAGGCGCCGCATGATCTTGCCGGACCGGGTCTTCGGCAGCTCCGCCACCGGCAGGACCCGCTTGGGCTTGGCGATCGGGCCGAGGGTGGCACCGACGTGGTTGCGCAGCTCGGTGACCAGGTCCTCGCTCTCCGCGGCCGTGCCGCGCAGGATCACGAAGGCGACGATGGCCTGACCGGTGGTCTCGTCCGCCGCGCCGACCACGGCCGCCTCGGCGACCGACGGGTGGGAGACGAGCGCGGACTCGACCTCGGTGGTGGAGATGTTGTGGCCGGAGACGAGCATCACGTCGTCGACGCGGCCCAGCAGCCAGATGTCGCCGTCGTCGTCCTTCTTGGCGCCGTCGCCGGCGAAGTACTTGCCCTCGAAGCGCGACCAGTACGTGTCGATGAACCGCTGGTCGTCGCCCCAGATGGTGCGCAGCATCGACGGCCACGGCTCGGTGAGGACCAGGTATCCGCCGCCGCCGTTGGGCACCTCGTTGGCCTCGTCGTCGACGACGGTGGCCGCGATGCCGGGCAGCGGGCGCTGCGCGGAGCCCGGCTTGGCCTCCGTGACGCCCGGCAGCGGCGTGATCATCATCGAGCCGGTCTCGGTCTGCCACCAGGTGTCGACGACCGGGGTCGCGTCCGCGCCGATGTTCTTGCGGTACCAGATCCACGCCTCGGGGTTGATCGGCTCGCCGACCGAGCCGAGGACGCGCAGGGAGGACAGGTCGAACTTGGCGGGGATGTCGTCGCCCCACTTCATGAACGTCCGGATCGCCGTGGGCGCGGTGTAGAGGATGGAGACCTTGTACTTCTGCACGATCTCCCAGAACCGGCCCTGGTGCGGGGTGTCCGGGGTGCCCTCGTACATGACCTGGGTGGCGCCGTTGGCGAGCGGGCCGTAGACGATGTAGGAGTGCCCGGTGACCCAGCCGACGTCGGCGGTGCACCAGAAGACGTCGGTCTCCGGCTTGAGGTCGAAGACGGCCCAGTGCGTGTACGCCGTCTGCGTGAGGTAGCCGCCGGAGGTGTGCAGGATGCCCTTGGGCTTACCCGTCGTGCCGGACGTGTACAGGATGAACAGCGGGTGCTCGGCGTCGAACGCCTCGGGGGTGTGCTCGGCGGACTGCCGGTCGACGGCCTCGTGCCACCACTTGTCGCGGGAGTCGTCCCAGGCGACGTCCTGGCCGGTGCGGCGGACGACGAGCACGTGCTCGACGATTCCGGCGCGCTCCACGGCCTCGTCGACGGCCGGCTTGAGCGCGGACGGCTTGCCGCGCCGGTAGCCGCCGTCGGCGGTGATGACGACGCGGGCGTCGGCGTCCTGGATGCGGGTCGCGAGGGCGTCCGAGGAGAAGCCGCCGAAGACGACCGAGTGCGCCGCGCCGATGCGGGCGCAGGCCAGCATCGCGACCGCGGTCTCGGGGATCATCGGCATGTAGATGGCGACCCGGTCGCCCTTCTGCACGCCCAGTTCCAGCAGGGCGTTGGCGGCCTTGGAGACCTCGTCCTTGAGCTGCGCGTAGGTGAGGGCGCGGCTGTCGCCGGGCTCGCCCTCGAAGTGGATGGCGACGCGGTCGCCGTGGCCGGCCTCCACGTGCCGGTCCACGCAGTTGTAGGCGACGTTCAGCGTGCCGTCCTTGAACCACTTGGCGAACGGCGGGTTCGACCAGTCGAGCGTCTCGGTCGGCTCCTTCGCCCAGGTCAGCCGGCGGGCCTGCTCGGCCCAGAAGCCGAGCCTGTCAGCCTTGGCCTGTTCGTACGCCTCCGCCGTGACGTTGGCGTTCGCGGCCAGGTCGGCGGGGGGTGCGAACCTGCGTTCTTCCTTGAGCAGGTTGGCCAAGGATTCGTTGCTCACGACATCTCCCTTTCTCAGGGTTGTCCGTTGTGTCCCAGGCCACAGCTCATCAGACCCGGGGGGCCGATGACAAGGGTCGACGGGCAAATGGTTTAGACCTGTTCTGGTCGTCGCCGGCCTCGTGACTCCTTCGTGGTCCGTGGTCACCCGTACCCACGGAAGCCGACGACGCGGGGTTCAGCGTGTGTAACGCCTCTCACACGCCGGCCCGCGCCGCGGCTCTCCCGGACCACCCCGGTCTCACGGGAGGTCAGGCGGTTCAGACCGTCAGGTTCGTCTCCCGGACCAGCTCGAACACGCCGCCGTCCGTGTCCTCGGACAGCAGGTACGACTGGGCCTCGCCCACGTGGAAGTACATGCCCTGTAGCTCCAGGTCCCCGGCGCCCAGCGCGCGGGCCACCGACTCGTGGGCGCGCAGGTGCTCCAGCTGCTGGACCACGTTGGCCAGGCACAGTCGCTCGGCGGCGTCGGCGGGTGCGCGCCCGGCCAGCCGGGGCCGTTCGCGGCCGTCCTCGGCCGCGTCCGCGGGCACGCGCTCCAGGCTGGGCAGCCCGTGCCGCAGCCACCGCTGGAGCGGTGTGTGCGCGCCCCCCGGGTCGGCGCCGAGCAGCGCCTGCATCGCCCCGCATCCGGAGTGTCCGCACACCGTGATGGACCGCACCTTCAGGATGTCCACGGCGTACTCGATCGCAGCGGCCACCGAGTCGTCGCCGCTCTCCTCGCCGGGCAGGGGCACGAGATTGCCGACGTTGCGTACGACGAAGAGGTCGCCGGGGCCGCTGGAGGTGATCATCGACGTCACCACCCGCGAGTCGGCGCAGGTCAGGAAGAGCTGGGAGGGCTGCTGCCCCTCGCGGGCCAGCCTGGCCAGTTCGCGGCGCATCAGCGGGGTGGTGTTGCGGTGGAAGGCGCTGATGCCACGGGCGAGTTCGTGTCCGGGGGGTTGGCCGGTCGCACCGGTCGCACCGGGTGCGCCGTACGGGTCGGCAACACCGGATTCACCGGTTCCGCCGGATCCGCCGGACGGGTTCGGGCCGGTCGTGGTGGCGCGGGACTTCCCGGTGGGCTCCCCGGCGGCGGCCTGTCCGTCCGTGCCGGACGCGGGTGCCTTCGAGGGGCGTTCGCACTGGTGGTTGCGCCAGGGGGTCCAGGGCCGGCAGCGGCAGCCGTCCACCTCCGCCGGTTCGGAGATGCGGGTGCCGGGCCGTCGGCCGGTGATGTCGACGGAGCCGCCCTGGGCGGTGTGCGTCTTCTGCCAGTCCTGGAGCGTCTCGTACGCCGCGTGGTCCATGAAGGACCCGTCCAGCTCCACGACGGCGTCCGCCCCGTGCGGCACCTGGTGCAGGACCCGGCTGAGCCGCGGCACGGCGAGGAACGTCAACTGCCCCCGCACGTGGACGTGGTGCACTCCCTCGATGTCGTCGTGGGTGATCCGGGTGCGGGTGAGACGGTGCAGGGCGACGCCGACGGCGACGGCGATGCCCAGCGCGACGCCCTCCAGGACGCCGAGGAACACCACGCCGCAGGTGGTGACCGCGTAGACCAGCACCTCACGGTGGCGGGTCACCGTACGAATGTGGTTCAGCGACACCATCTTGAGGCCGACGGCCATGACCAGGGCGGCGAGCGAGGCGAGCGGGATGAGCTCCAGGGCCGGGACCATCAGCAGTGCGGCGATCACTACGAGAACGCCGTGCAGCATCGTGGAGTTCCGGCTGACGGCACCCGCCGCCACGTTCGCGGAACTGCGCACGGCCACACCGGCGATGGGCAGCCCGCCGAGCGACCCGGAGACGATGTTGGCGGCGCCCTGACCGAGCAGCTCCCGGTCGAGGTCGGAGCGCTTGACGCGGCCGGTCAGCGCGGGCCGGGCGGCGACCAGTTTGTCCACGGCGACCGCGCCGAGCAGGGACTGCACGCTGCACACGAGTGTGGTGGTGAGGACGGCGGCGACGAGACCGAGTACGGGCCCGTCGGGCAGCGAGGCCAGGGCGTGGCTGCTCCAGGACGGCAGGTCGACCTTGGGCAGCCGGAGCCCGGTGAGGGCGGCGACGGCGGTGGCGCCGCCGACGGCGATCAGGGCCGCGGGCAGCTTGCCCAGGACGTCCCCGGCCCGGCCGGGGAGGCGGGGCCACAGCAGCAGGAGGGTCAGCGTCAGCACGCTCACGGCCACGTCGGCGGGGTGGAGGTTCGCCAACTGGGCGGGCAGCGCGACCAGGTTGTCGGGCACGGAGCTCTGCGGGGTGCCGCCGAGGACGATGTGCAGCTGGGCGACGGCGATGGTGACGCCGATGCCGGCGAGCATGCCGTGCACGATGGCGGGGCTCACGGCGAGCGCCGTGCGCGCCACGCGCAGGCAGCCGAGCCCCAGTTGGGCGATCCCGGCGAGAACGGTGATGGCGCAGGTCGTCCGCCATCCGTACTGCTGGATGAGGTCGGCGGTGACCACGGTGAGTCCGGCGGCGGGGCCGCTGACCTGGAGCGGGCAACCCCCGATGCGTCCGGCGACGATCCCGCCGACCGCGGCGGCGACGAGGCCGGCCTGGAGGGGGGCGCCGGTGGCGAGGGCGATGCCCAGGGAGAGCGGCAGGGCGATCAGGAAGACCGCGATCGCGGCCGAGACGTCGGCGCCCGCGACGCGGAAGCGCCGGGGGCCGCCGGGCGGCGGGCTGTGGGGTGGATGGACGTGCTTGGTCCGGGCCGAATCGGCGCGGGCGGGGACGCAGGCTGACATGTTCCCGTCTCCTGAGGATCCGTCGATTACAGCGAGTAAATAGAGAGTAATTCAGAGTAAAGAAGAGGCATAGGTTTTTAGCGCGAATGGAGTAATGCCCGGCGTATTCGAGTGAACGAGGCATTTCATCGGCTTGTCGTACTAATTCCTTCTCATTTCCGTGTCACCTTGACGGCGCTGACGGCACGGCCCGGCTCAGCACCCGACATCGCCTAGTCGGCGTTGGCACGAGAGAAGGAAGAAGGTGGGCGGACATGGCCGCCACCCGCAGGATGGCCTCCCACAGGATGGCCGCGCGCGCCGTGGTCGCCGCGGTCTGCGCGGCGGCGCTCGCCGGTTGCGCGATCGACAGCGGCACCGGTTCCGGCGAAGGGACGCGCGGTGCGGAGAAGGAGAAGGGGAAAGCGGCACCGGCGCCCAAGAACGCGGTCCGGCTGATCGGTGACGGTTCCACCGCCTACACCGGGGCCCAGCCGCACCTGCCCCGGCCCGAACGCCTCAAGCCCGGTCAGAAGCCCCCGCAGTTCGTGGTGTTCTCGTGGGACGGCGCGGGTGAGGACAGTCAGAAGCTGTTCTCGCACTTCCGCGAGGTGGCCAAGGAGAACAACGCCACGATGACGTACTTCCTGAGCGGCGTGTACATGCTGCCGTCCGAGAAGCGGGATCTGTACAGCCCGCCCCAGCACTCCCCGGGCCGCTCCGACATCGGTTTCAACGACGAGCAGGGCATCGCCGACACCGTCAAGCAACTGCGGCTGGCGTGGCAGGAGGGCAACGAGATCGGCACTCACTTCAACGGGCACTTCTGCGGCGCGAACGGCGGGGTCGGCGAGTGGTCGGTCGAGGAGTGGAAGGAGGAGATCCAGCAGGCCAAGCAGTTCGTGAAGACCTGGAAGACCAACACCGGGATGAAGAACGCCGCGCCCCTGCCCTTCGACTACGACAAGGAACTGATCGGCGCCCGCACCCCGTGCCTGGAGGGCCAGAAGAACTTCGTGAAGGCGGCGAGCCAGATGGGCTTCCGCTACGACAGCAGCGGCGTGAACAACCAGGTCTGGCCGGCGAAGAAGGAGGGCCTGTGGGACCTGTCCATGCAGCTCGTGCCGTTCCCCGGCCACTCCTACGAGCAGCTCACCATGGACTACAACTACATGGTGAACCAGTCGGGCACCGCCACCCAGGGAGACCCCGCCAAGCGCGAGTTCTGGGGCGACCAGATGCGTGACAGCCTGCTCAAGGGCTTCGAGCGGGCCTACGACGGCAACCGCGCGCCGCTGATCATCGGCAACCACTTCGAGTCCTGGAACGGCGGCACCTACATGCGCGCCGTGGAAGAGGTCGTCGAGACGGTGTGCACCAAGGAGGAGGTGCGCTGCGTCTCCTTCCGGCAGCTCGCGGACTGGCTGGACGCCCAGGACCCCAAGGTCCTGAAGAAGCTGCGCACCCTCGGCGTCGGCGAGGCTCCGAAGAAGAGCTGGGCGTCCTTCCTCTCGGCCGCGCCCGCACCGGCGCCGAAGGGTGTGCCCGGGGCTCCGGCCGCCAAGCCGTAGCGCCGGGCCGCCGCCGGGCGCCGCCGGTCCGCAGGCCGCTCCCGGGGGTAGGAGGGTTGCGGTGACCGGCGGGTCACGCGGGGGCGGCGACCTCCTCGCCGAGGACGAAACCGGGGTCGACCTGCGCCGCCAGGTCGTCCCCGGTGCGCTCGTTGCCCCAGCTGTGGGCGTTCTTCAGGTGGAAGTGGACCATCTGCCGCGTGTAACGCGCCCAGTCCCGCAGCTCGTACGTCGCGTCGACGGCCGTGTGCAGTGCGCGCAGCGCCCGGTCGTTGGCCTCCTCCAGCAGCTCGAACCGGGGCGGGCGGCCCTTCTCCATGGCGCGCACCCAGTCCGAGTGGCCGACGGTGACCAGCAGGTCGTCCCCGACCTGGTCGCGCAGGAAGTCGAGGTCGTCCTGCCCCTGCACCTTGTTGCCGACGACCTTCAGGGTGACGCCGAAGTCGCGGGCGTACTCCTTGTACTGGCGGTAGACGGAGACGCCCTTCCGGGTCGGCTCGGCGACGAGGAACGTGATGTCGAAGCGGGTGAACATGCCGGAGGCGAACGAGTCCGAGCCGGCGGTCATGTCCACCACGACGTACTCGTCACGGCCGTCGACCAGGTGGTTCAGACACAGCTCCACCGCTCCGGTCTTGGAGTGGTAGCAGGCGACTCCCAGGTCGGCGTCCGTGAAGGGCCCGGTGACCATCAAACGGACGGCTCCGCCGTCGAGTTCCACCGGGCGGGCGCAGGCGTCGTAGACCGGGTTGTCCTCGCGCACCCGCAGCAGGCGCGAGCCCCCGCCGGGCGGCGTCGTCTTGATCATCTTGTCGGCGGAGGGGATGCGCGGGTTGCTGCCGCGCAGATGGTCCTTGATCAGCGGGAGGTGCTCGCCCATCGCGGGCAGCGCGGCCGCCTCCGCGTCGTCGAGGCCCAGCGCGGCCCCCAGGTGCTGGTTGATGTCGGCGTCGATCGCGACGACGGGCGCGCCGGTGGCGGCGAGGTGGCGTACGAACAGGGAGGACAGGGTGGTCTTGCCGCTGCCGCCCTTCCCGACGAAAGCAATTTTCATGTTCACCAAGCGTAGTGGTCCGATAGCTGTAGGTGGCATTCGAGACGGGTGAGGGGTGAAGAAGACCACTCATTCGTGGGGCGCGGCGCAGGGTTGCGTAGGGTCTTACTCATGAGTACGACAGGCGCGAACGCCGATCCGCTCGCGGCCCTGGGCGCCCTGCCCGGAGTGGCCGAGTCCGTGGAGTCCGTACGCAAGGCCGTGGACCGCGTCTACGGCCACCGGATCATGCGGCGCCGCAGCAACGAGATCACCGGCGAGGCGGCACTGCGCGGCGCCCGGGGCTCGGCGGCGCTGTCCGGGGCGGACTGGGCCCTGGAGGAGGTGCGCCGGCGCAGCGACTTCAGTGGCGACGGCGAGGCGCGTGTGGTGGGCGCCGCGCTGCGGCTGACCGCCGAGGCGGGGCAGCTGCTGTCCATCTGGCGCCAGTCGCCCCTGCGGGTGCTGGCCCGGCTGCATCTGGTGGCGGCCGCGGACCAGGCCGACGTGGTGGGGCGCCCCCGTCAGCAGGGCGAGCCGGTGGACGAACCGCTCGTCGAGCTGCCGCTGCCCGACGCCGAGGAGGCGCACGGTCGTCTGGAGGGCCTGGCGGCACTGGTCACGGCCGGCGGTTCGGCGCCCGCGCTGGTGACGGCCGCCGTGGTGCACGGGGAACTGCTGGCGCTGCGCCCCTTCGCCTCCCACAACGGCCTGGTCGCGCGCGCCGCGGAGCGGATCGTCCTGGTCGGCAGCGGCCTGGATCCCAAGTCGGTGTGCCCGGCCGAGGTCGGCCACGCCGAGCTGGGGCGTGCCGCCTACCTCGCGGCGCTCGACGGCTACGTCTCCGGAACCCCGGAGGGCATGGCCGCCTGGATCGCCCACTGCGGCAAGGCCGTCGCGCTGGGAGCCCGCGAGTCGACGGCGGTGTGCGAGGCGCTCCAGCGCGGGGCGGCGTAGGGCGGCGGACGGTGGGCCGTCCGGCGGACGGTACAGAAATGCGGCGGTACGAGTGCTCGTACCGCCGCTGGCACGTCCGCCGGGTTACCAAGCGTCCTCGTGATGTGCCCATCAGGCCGGGAACTTCGCCCGTCACCTGGTGCGGCTGGCCCGTAATCGACGGGTCGACGTCGCGTGGGTGCCCGGTGTCCGTGCTCGGTCCGTGGGGCCAAATGCGTGTTTAAGGTGATCCTTTCGGATGTCCCTGGTCTCGCGGGCCGTTGAAACCTTTGTACTACTGGGCCCGGGTAAGCGGAAGTGCTCGCCGCACTTCTTTACTTTCCCGCTCATACGCGGGTGAAAGGGTCGCTCGCGCGGCCGGGCGTACGACGGATGGTGCGGCCGACCGCACGGCAATCGGGGCCGGGTTGGCAGCTCGGTCGGCCGGACGGGCGGGGTCCGTCAGGCCGCTGCCCGGGCTGCCGTGGAACGCCGTCGGCTCGCGTACCAGACGAGGCCCGCGGTCGCGGCCGCGGCGCCTATCGCGGCGGCGGCGACGAGCGCGGGCCGCGGCGGCACGGAGAACCCGCCGATCCGCTGCTTGAGCCGCACCGGACGGTGGAAATCGAGGATCGGCCACTCGCGCGCGAGGGCCTCCCGGCGCAGCGCCCGGTCCGGGTTGACCGCGTGGGGGTGGCCGACGGCCTCCAGCATCGGCAGGTCGGTAGCCGAGTCGCTGTAGGCGTAGCAGCGGGCCAGGTCGTACCCCTCGGATGCGGCCAGCTCCCGGATCGCCTCCGCCTTGGTCGGGCCGTACGCGTAGTACTCCACCTCTCCGGTGAAGCAGCCGTCGTCACCCACGATCATGCGGGTCGCCACCACCCGGTCCGCGCCGAGCAGCTCGCCGATCGGTTCGACGACCTCGGCGCCCGATGTGGAGACGATCACGACGTCCCGCCCGGCGGTGTGGTGCTCCTCGATCAGGGAGGCCGCCTCGTCGTAGATGATCGGGTCGATCAGGTCGTGCAGGGTCTCGGCGACCAGCTCCTTGACCAACTGGACGTTCCACCCCCGGCAGAGTGCGGAGAGGTACTCGCGCATCCGCTCCATCTGGTCGTGGTCGGCACCGCCGGCGAGGAAGACGAACTGGGCATATGCGGTACGCAACACAGCCCTGCGGTTGATCAGCCCGCCTTGGTAGAACGACTTGCTGAACGTGAGCGTGCTCGACTTCGCAATGACCGTCTTGTCCAGGTCGAAGAAGGCCGCCGTGCGGGGCATGGAGTGAGACGCGGAGTGGGATGAGGAGTGGTTTTCCACAACCCTGAGCATAGGCGCAGCCCATTCGGCGTAAGGTGGGGCGCGTGGGTTTGCCTGAGAAGGCTCTCGGGTACACCATGGAAGTCACGGATCGTTCGCGACCGTGCTAACCCGGTCCGACTCCTCCCCCCCCGAGTCGGCCGTGGAGACGACCCCCGCTCTCCCCCCCGGCGGGGGTCGTCGCATGTCCGGACGGGTTTTTCCGCTCTTTCCATGATCTGGGCCCCGCGCCGTGTCGGCGCGGGGCCCAGCTGTCGTGCCGACCGGATTCGACTACACAGCGTAGCCGTCGGACTGCTCTGCGGGAGTCGCACGCGGGGCGGAGAAGGGCCGGACGAGGCTCACCGGTTCGGGTGAGTCGATATTCACAATCGTCGAGTTGTCCACAGTTTTTGACCAAGATCCACACGATTTCCCGGATCGCTGCACCGTGATTCCCATGCGTCCGGGCCGTGCCGAGTTCCCTGTCCGGAACTTTTGCCGGACGCGTGCCGCCGGCCGCTCGGGCGGAGACCGGTTTCCGGTTCTTCCCACGGCCGCACATCGCGGGGCCGCGGGGGCCGTGCGAGAGACCACGAGACACCGGGCGCGACCGCGGGAGCCGCACCGCGCCGAAGGGGGAAAGACCATGACCGGAACCATCACGCACGACCCACCGCCCACCGCCGGAGGACGGCAGGGCGGACCCCTCATCGTCACCGAGGACACGGAACTCCTCGACGACCTGCTGCGCCTGTGCGCCGCCGCCGGTGCCACGCCGGAGGTGCACCACTCGGTGCCCGTGGCGCGGCCTTCGCCGCCTCCGGACCCGACCGGGGCGGCCACGTCCCCGGCACCCGCGCCACCCGCGGCGTCCGGACGACGGAGCGGTTGGGAGACCGCGCCACTGGTCCTCGTCGGGGACGACGCGGCCCGGCGCGTGCGCGGAGCGGTGCGGAGGCGGGGAGTGGTCCTCGTGGGCCGCGACCAGGACGACTCGGGGATCTGGCAGCGGGCCGTCGAGATCGGCGCCGACCACGTCCTGATGCTGCCCGACGGCGAGCAGTGGCTGGTCGACCGCATCGCCGACGTCGCCGAGGGCGTCGGCCGGCCGGCCCTCACCGTCGGCGTCATCGGCGGCCGGGGCGGTGCCGGAGCGTCCACGCTGGCCTGCGCGCTCGCCGTCACCTCCGCGCGGGAGGGGCTGCGCAGTCTGCTGGTGGACGCCGATCCGATGGGCGGCGGCCTCGACGTCCTCCTCGGCGGCGAGACGGCCGACGGGCTGAGGTGGCCGGCGTTCGCGGCCTCGCGCGGACGGGTCGGCGGCGGCGCCCTCGAGGAGTCGCTGCCCGAGCTGCATTCGCTGCGGGTGCTCAGCTGGGACCGGGGCGACTGCGTCGCGGTACCGGCACAGGCCGTACGCGCGGTGCTGGCGGCGGCCCGGCGAAGGGGCGGCACGGTCGTCGTGGACCTGCCGCGCCGCATCGACGACGGCGTCGCCGAGGTCCTCGCACAGCTCGACATCGGGATCCTCGTGGTCCCCGCCGAGCTGCGGGCCGTCGCGGCGGCGGGCCGGGTGGCGGCCGCGGTCGGCATGGTCCTGCGCGACCTGCGGGTCGCGGTGCGCGGGCCCTACGCCTCCGGACTCGACGACCGCGAGGTGGCCAGGCTGCTCGGCATGCCCCTGGTCGGTGAGGTGCCCGTCGAGTCGGGGCTCCTGCGCGCCACGGAGAGCAGACGACCTCCGGGCACCCCTTCCCGAGGCCCGCTGGCGCGTTTCTGCCGGGGGTTCTGGGAGCGGGCGCTGGCGGAGACGGACGGACGGGGCGGGAGCGGTTCATGAGGTGCGTGACGGAATCCGTCGTGAGCGGCGGAAGGCGGGACGGGGTGCATGCAGTGGACCGGGCGGACATCGTGATCGTGGGCGAGCAGGGCCGGGCCTCGGACGCTCCCACCGGGCCGGCCTCGGGGTACGGAACGGGCGGCACGGGGCTGGAGGCGTTCGACGGTCCGGCCGCTCGGGACGGTTCGGGCCGGGCGGTCCGGCCGTGGGGCGGAGCGACCGGGGGATCTACCGCCGAAGGGGCAGCACGCCCGGCCTCCGGGACATCGGCCTCCGAGGCACCGGCACGACCGGCATCCGCCGGATCGCCGGGCTGGGCCTCCGGGCGGGCCCGGACGCGGGCCCGGGATGCCGGTCGGGCAACGGCGACGGCCGCGCAGAGGAGCCCGGACACCGCGGCCGGGATGCTCGACGGTGTGCGGCGGTGGCTCGCCGAGAGCGGTGCGGAACCGACGCCCGCGCGTGTGGCGCAGGCACTGCGGGAGCAGGGGCGGGTGCTGGGCGACGCCGAGGTTCTCGGTGCCGCCCAGCAGCTCAGGTCGGAGCTGGTCGGCAGCGGTCCACTCGAACCGCTGCTCGCCGACCCCTCGGTGACCGACGTCCTGGTGTCCGCCCCGGACCGGGTCTGGGTGGACCGGGGCGGCGGCCTGGAGCTGACGCCGGTCTCCTTCCCCGACGCGGGGGCGGTGCGGCGGCTCGCGCAGCGCCTGGCCACCGTCGCCGGGCGCCGGCTGGACGACGCCCGGCCCTGGGTGGACGCCAGGCTGCCCGACGGCACCCGACTGCACGCGGTGCTGCCACCGGTCGCCGTCGACTGCACCTGCCTGTCGCTGCGGGTGGTACGGCCGCGCGCCTTCACCCTCGACGAGCTGACGGCGGCGGGCACCGTCCCGCCCGGCGGCGACCGCGTGCTGCGCGCCCTGCTGCGGGCCCGGCTGTCCTTCCTCGTCAGCGGCGGTACCGGCAGCGGCAAGACGACACTGCTCAGCGCCCTGCTCGGGCTCGTCGGACCGGACGAGCGCATCGTGCTGGCCGAGGACTCGGCGGAACTGCGGCCCGACCATCCGCACGTCGTCCGTCTGGAGACCAGGCCGGCGAACCAGGAGGCCGCCGGCCTGGTCACTTTGGAGGACCTGGTGCGCCAGGCGCTGCGCATGCGGCCGGACCGGCTGGTCGTGGGCGAGGTGCGCGGCCCCGAAGTGGTCCATCTGCTCGCCGCGCTGAACACGGGGCACGAAGGCGGGTGCGGGACGGTGCACGCCAACACGGCCGTGGACGTACCGGCCCGGCTGGAGGCGCTCGGCACGGCCGCGGGCCTGGACCGTGCGGCTCTGCACAGCCAGCTCGCGGCGGCCCTCTCCGTGGTCCTCCATCTGGTCCGTGACCGCGCGGGACGGCGTCGGATCGCCGAGGTGCACGTGCTGGAACGGGACCCGTCGGGGCTGGTGCGGACGGTGCCGGCGCTGCGATGGGGCGCGGAATCCTTCGTCGCCGAACGCGGCTGGCCGCGGCTGCGGGCGCTGTTGCGCGGTGCGGGGCCCGAGGCACGGGCCGTCGGACGGGAGGCGCAGGGATGCTGAGCGCGACGGGGACGACGGGCGTGCCGGGGGTGGGCGAGCTGTCGACGGGCGTGGCCCTGGTGTGCCTGGGATCAGCCGCCTGGTTGGCCGGCGGGTGGCACTCCGGCGTACGGCGGGCGCGGACGGTCCTCGCCGAAGGCCGGAAGGGCGGGTCGCATGGGACGAGCGGGACGAGCAGGGCTGACGGGGCTGACGGGACGGGCGGGTCGGGCGGAGCGGGAGGGTCGGGCGGAACGAGCAGTACCGGGCCGCCTGCGGCGCGTTGGACGGCGGACGGTTTGCGACGCGTCCGTGGCCGGCTGCGGCCCGAGTGGTGGTCGGTGGCGGCCGGGCTGATGCTGGCGCTCCTGGGCCACTCGGTGCTGCCGATCGTCGCGGGCGCGGCCGGAGTGCCGGTGCTGCGGCGGGTGCGCCTGGCCGGCCGGGAGCGGCGGGCCAGGGAACGCCGGCAGGACGCGGTGATCGCCCTGTGCGGGACGCTTGCCGGGGAGGTGCGGGCGGGGCGGCAACCGGGCGAGGCGCTCCTGTACGCCGCGCACGACTCCGGCGGGCTCGGTGACGCCCAGGCGGCGGTGCTGGCGGCCGCCCGTTTCGGCGGGGACGTCCCCGGCACGCTGGCGGCGGCGGCCGGGCAGCCCGGGTCCGAGGGACTGCGCGGGCTCGCGGCGTGCTGGCGGGTCGCGGTCGACCAGGGGGCCGGGCTCGCGGCCGGGCTCGACCGGCTGGAGGGCGCGCTGCGCGCCGAGCGGGACCAGCGTGCGGATCTGCGCGCCCAGTTGGCGGGCGCGCGGGCCACCGCCGTGATGCTCGCCGGTCTGCCGGTCCTGGGCCTCCTGCTCGGTGTCGCCCTCGGGTCCGACCCGTTGCACGTGCTGCTGCACACCGGAGCCGGGCTGGGCTGTCTGCTGGCCGGTGGGGTCCTGGAGAGCCTGGGCGTGTGGTGGGTGGCGCGGATCGTGCGCGGGGCCGAGGCGGCGTCGTGAACGGCGACCTTGTCCACAGGCTGGGGGCAGTGGTGGGGACGGTACTGGTCGCCGCCTGGCTGGCGCGCGGTTTTGGAGCCGCACGCCGGGAGCGGGCGGTGCGCAGACGGCTCACGGCCCTGCTGGCACCGGAACCGGTCCGTCCCGGCGCACGACGCGCCGAGGTGCTGAGCACCGTCCGCCCCTGGCTGCCGCTGGTCGGCATGTTCGGCGCCGGTTGGGCCCTGGTCGGCGGTGTGGCCGGGGTACTGGTGGGGCTGGTCGGCGCGGCCGCGCTGTGGCGGTGGAGCGCCCGGCGTGCGGCGGCCGGTACGTCGGCGGCCGAGGCTGCTGCCGCTGCGGCCGCCCGTCAACTGCCGTTGGCGGCCGATCTGCTGGCGGCGTGTGTCGCGGCGGGCGCGAGCCCGGTCGCCGCGGCTCGGGCGGTCGGTGATGCCCTGGGCGGACCGGTCGGGGACGCGCTGGGGCGCGGTGCCGCGGAGGTGCGTCTGGGCGGCGAACCGGACGGCGCCTGGCGCGGGTTGGCCGCCGTCGAGGGGGCGGTTCCCCTGGCGCGGCTGCTGGAGCGGGCCGAGGTGTCCGGCCTGGCCGCGGCGGGTCCGGCCGCCCGGTTCGCCGCCCAGGCCCGTGCCGACTGGGCCCGCACCACGACGGCCCGGGCCCGTCGAGCGGCCGTCATGGTCACCGTCCCGGTGGGTTTGTGCTTCCTGCCGGCGTTCATCGCGGTGGGCGTGCTGCCGGTGGTCATCGGGCTGGCCGGCGGGGTGCTGGGACACGGGGGAGGCGGTGGCTGAGGAGACGGGTCGGGCCGGGCCGGCGACGGGGTCGGCGAGTGAGTGTCCGGCGCACGAGCGACGGGCGAGCGAGTGAACAACGGGATCAAGCCTTACGGGGGTTGCGATGTATCAGATGGTGCGGGCACGGCTGGGTGCCCTGGTGGGCGGAGTCGGCACGGCGCTGCGGAGGCGGGCCGCCCGACAGGGCCTTCGCAGGGACGCGGGAATGGTCACTTCCGAGTACGCGATGGGGATCGTCGCCGCGGTGGCCTTCGCCGTCATCCTCTACAAGGTCGTGACCAGCGGCGCGGTCAGCGCGGAGTTGCAGGGCATCGTGAAGGGGGCGCTCGATGCGCGGATGTGAGCGGGCGGCGAGGACGCGGGCGCGAGTACGGGCACGGGCACGGGCCCGTGGCAGCGGACCGGACGGCGGCTTCGTGACGGCGGAGGCGGCCGTGGTGCTGCCGGTGCTGGTGGTGTTCGCGATGGCGCTGGTGTGGGGACTGCTGGTGGTGGCCGCCCAGATCCAGTGCGTGGACGCGGCCCGGACGGGCGCCCGTGCGGCGGCACGGCAGGACCCGGTCGACGAGGTCGTGCAGGTCGCCCGCGAGGCGGCCCCGAGCGGGGCGCGGGTCACGGTGAGCCGGGAGGCGGGGCTGGTCCACGTGGTCGTGGTCGCCGACCCACCGGCTCTGCACGGACTGCCGTTCCAGGTACGGGAGGAGGCCGTGGCTTCGGCGGAGCAGATGACGGAGTCGGAGCCGGACCCGGAGCCGGCACCGGCGGCTGCGGCACCGGCGAGACCGCGGGTGGGGCGGTGAGGGGCGGTGCCTGGCCCCGGCCGACGATCGGCCGGGGCGGCACCGGAGCGGCGGCCGGCCCGGCCCCCGCGGCCGGCCCGGCCCCAGCGGGCGGCCACGATCAGGGTCCCGTGTCCGGGAACGCTCCCGCCCTGGACGGCTGCCAGGGTCGGCCCTTCGCCCCCGCACCTGCCTCCGCACCTGCCCCCGCGCAGGCGTCTGCTCTCCGCACGGCATCCGACCGGGGCTCGGCGACCGTGTGGAGCGTTGTCGCCGTCGCCGTTCTGTGCCTGGTCTTCGGCGTGGTGCTGGCCCTGGGGCAGGCCGTCATGGCCCGCCATCGGGCGGCCGGCGGCGCCGATATGGCGGCACTCGCGGCGGCGGACCACTGGGCACTGGGCGGCACGGCGGCGTGCGAGCGGGCGAGCCGGGTCGCGCGGGCGCAGCGGGTGCGGCTGGTGAGGTGTGTGATCACTGGGCAGGTCTCGGACGTGACGGCGGCGTCGGGCAGGGGCCCGTTCACGGCGGAGGTCCGGGCGAGGGCGGGCCCGGCCGCCTCGCTCACGACACCGGCACCAGTCCCGCCGCCCCAGCCCTCCGCACCGGCTGCGCCTTCCGCAGCGACTGCGCCCTCCGCACAGAATGTGCCTTCCGCAGCGACTGCGCCCTCCGCGCCGAACGCGCTCCCCGCAGCGACTGTGTACTCCGTAGCGGCTCCGCCCTCCGCACCGTCTACCCAGCCTCCGCCGCCTCAGCCGACTCCTCCGCCCCTCGCAGCAGCACCGTGAGGAGCCGTACGGCCCCCCGCTTGTGCAGCGGATCGTTGCCGTTGCCGCACTTGGGGGACTGGATGCACGACGGACAGCCCGCGTCGCACTCGCAGGAGGCGATGGCCTCCCGGGTGGCCGTGAGCCAGTCGCGGGCCGTGTGGAAGGCACGCTCGGCGAAGCCCGCGCCACCGGGGTGGCCGTCGTACACGAAGACCGTCGGCAGCAGCGTGTCCGGGTGCAGGGGGATCGACACGCCGCCGATGTCCCAGCGGTCGCAGGTCGCGAACAGGGGCAGCATGCCGATGGAGGCGTGCTCGGCGGCGTGCAGGGCCCCGCCGAGGATCTCCGGGTTGATCCGGGCCGCGTCCAGCTGGTCCTCGGTGACCGTCCACCACACCGCGCGGGTGCGCAGCGTCCGGGGCGGGAGGTCGAGCTTCGTCTCGCCCAGGACCTCGCCGGTGATCAGGCGCCGGCGCAGGAAGGAGACCACTTGGTTGGTGACCTCGACGGAGCCGTAGCAGAGGCGGCCGTCGCCCCAGGGGACCTCGACGTCGGTCTCCAGGACCGAGATCGCCGTCGTGTCGCGGGCCACGGTCGAGTAGGCGGGGGTCGCCTGCTCGACCAGCGCGACGGAGTCCTCCAGGTCGAGGGAGCGGACGAGGTACGTGCGCCCCTGGTGGAGGTGGACGGCGCCCTCGTGGACGGACGTGTGGGCGGCACCGGCGTCGACGGTGCCCAGCAGCCGTCCCGTGCCGTCCTCGACGACCTGGACCGGACGTCCGCCCTCGCCGCGGATGTCCGTGAGGTCGGCGGCTCGCTCGCGGCGTGTCCAGTGCCAGGCACGGGTCCGCCGGCGCAGCAGCTTCGCCGCCTCCAGCTGGGGCAGCAGTTCCTCGCAGGCCGGACCGAAGAGCTTCAGGTCCTCCTCCGTCAGGGGCAGTTCCGCCGCTGCCGCGCACAGATGGGGGGCGAGGACGTACGGATTGTCGGGGTCGAGGACCGTGGACTCCACCGGCTGGTCGAACAGCGCCTCCGGGTGGTGGACGAGGAAGGTGTCCAGCGGGTCGTCACGGGCGACCAGCACGGCCAGCGCCCCTTGCCCGGACCGGCCCGCCCGGCCCGCCTGCTGCCACAGCGAGGCCCGCGTGCCCGGGTATCCGGCGATCACCACGGCGTCCAGGCCGGAGATGTCGAGGCCGAGTTCCAGGGCGTTCGTCGCCGCGAGGCCGAGGAGGTCGCCGGAGTGCAGGGCGCGTTCCAGGGCGCGGCGCTCCTCGGGGAGGTAGCCGCCGCGGTACGCCGCCACGCGCCCGGCCAGGGAGCGGTCGACCTCGGCCAGGCGCTCCTGGGCGATCACGGAGATCAGCTCCGCGCCGCGCCGGGACCGCACGAACGTGATCGAACGCATGCCCTGCACGGTGAGGTCGGTGAGCAGGTCGGCGGCTTCGGCGGTGGCCGTGCGGCGGACCGGCGCGCCCTTCTCGCCCTCCAGCTCGGTCAGCGGCGGCTCCCACAGGGCGAACACCAGTTCACCGCGCGGTGACGCGTCGTCGGCGACCTCGATCACCGGGACCCCGGTGAGCCGGCGGGCCGCCACCGCGGGCTCGGCGGCGGTGGCGGAGGCGAGCAGGAACACCGGCGACGCGCCGTACCGGGCACACAGTCTGCGCAGTCGGCGCAGCACCTGGGCGACGTGGGAGCCGAAGACGCCCCGGTAGGTGTGGCACTCGTCGATGACGACGTACTTCAGCGCCTTCAGGAAGGACGACCAGCGGGGATGCGAGGGCAGGATGCCGCGGTGCAGCATGTCCGGGTTGGTCAGCACGTACGTTCCGTACTGGCGGATCCACTCGCGTTCCTCGAACGGGGTGTCGCCGTCGTAGACCGCGGCCCGGACGGATGTGCCGAGAGGATGTGAAATTTCCTTCACGGACCGGCACTGGTCGGCCGCGAGTGCCTTGGTGGGGGCCAGGTAGAGCGTGGTGGCGCCGCGCCCGTTCGGTGCCTCTGAGCCGTCCACGAGGGCCGACAGGACCGGCACCAGATAGGCCAGGGACTTGCCCGACGCGGTGCCCGTGGCGACGACCACCGAGTCGCCGTCCAGCGCGTGCTCGGCCACGCGTGCCTGGTGGGCCCAGGGGTGTTCGATGCCCGCGGCACGCACCGCGGCCAGCACCTCCGGCCGAATCCGGTCCGGCCAGACGGCATGACGGCCCGCACGCGGGGGCAAGTGCTCCGTATGAGTGATGCGCGCAGCCCGGCTCGGTCCCGCGGCGAGCCGGTCCAGGAGCATGCCTGGTTCCGGCCGGGAGCCGGGCTCCGCCGGGGATCGATCGGGTCGGTGATTCTTGGCCATCGGCACCGAGTCTGTCACTGGCGTGACGGACAATGGGACCAAGGCGTCGTGCACGCCTGCCGGTAAGTGATTGAATGCCATCGCGGCTGGCGAACCGTCCTGGGGGCTTCAAGCCGAGGTGTCCCGAGGGACGACCGCTCGATAGCAAGGTGCTGGAGGATCCGTGGACCTGTCCCTGTCGACCCGTACCGTCGGCGATCGTACGGTCGTCGAGGTCGGTGGCGAAATTGACGTATACACCGCGCCCAAGCTGCGTGAGCAGCTGGTCGAGCTCGTGAACGACGGGAGTTTCCACCTCGTCGTCGACATGGAGGGCGTGGACTTCCTCGACTCCTCAGGGCTCGGCGTGCTGGTGGGTGGACTGAAGCGGGTGCGTGCCCATGAGGGCTCGCTGCGCCTCGTCTGCAACCAGGAGCGCATTCTCAAGATCTTCCGTATCACCGGCCTCACCAAGGTGTTTCCCATTCACACCTCGGTCGAGGAAGCGGTGGCGGCCACCGACTGACGACCGGCCCCGGGTCCTGTGCGGCCCGGGGCAGCAAGCGAACGAAGGGGGTCCGGGCTGTCGGCGGCCCGGACCCTCGAAAGCACGCCCGTAGTTCCGAGGGGGATGCATGGCCACCGTCGAACTCCGCTTCAGCGCGCTGCCCGAGCACGTCCGCACCGCCCGTCTGGTGGCGGCCGCGGTGGCGCGCAGGGCCGGAGTGGACGAGGCCGTCCTCGACGAGGTCAGGCTCGCCGTCGGTGAGGCCTGCACCCGGGCCGTGGGCCTGCATCAGCATGTCGGCATCACGGCGCCGGTCAAGGTGGCGCTGATCGAGGAGGAGAAGCAGTTCTCCATCGAGGTCGGCGACGAGGCGCCGCACGCCGTCCCCGGGGTGAAGACCTCGGGGGACGCCGCCGACGAGCTGGAGGCCGAGGAGGACGAGATGGGCCTCGCGGTCATCAGCGGACTCGTCGACGACGTGGAGGTCACGGCGGGCGAGGACGGCGGGCTGATTCGCATGACCTGGCCGACCGCGCCGGCGATGCTGCCGCCGGTCTGATCCCCGCGCCGACCCCGTATCACCCGAAGGGCCCCACCTGGTGGGGCCCTTTGTCATGTGCGGACATACATTGGGGTCGTGCGCGCGCCAAGTGAATTCCTTCACGATCAATCGTCCGAGAATTGATCACGGCATTAATGCCGGAGGGGCATTACTACTTCCGGCCCCCGTGCGGTTGACAGGTCAATTCTATTTGTCGTGCACTGTTTTGATCAGGTTCCGGTCCCTACAATCCCGTCCACATCTTGAGCTCAGCCCAAGCGTCAAGGAGGACGAATGGCGGAGCTTTCCACCCCTCATCAGTTGGGCGATCCCTCCCACCTCGCAGCCGCCGTGCTGACCGACTCGAACCGCGTCCTGGTCGCGGTGATCGCGGTCGTCGCCCTGGCCGCGCTGGCGCTCGCCGGAGTCCTGGTGCGCCAGGTGCTCGCGGCGGGCGAGGGAACCGACAGCATGAAAAAGATCGCGGCGGCCGTCCAGGAAGGCGCGAACGCCTACCTGGCCCGGCAGTTGCGCACGCTCGGCGTATTCGCCGTCGTCGTGTTCTTCCTGCTCATGCTGCTGCCCGCGGACGACTGGAATCAACGTGCCGGACGTTCGATCTTCTTCTTGATCGGCGCGGCGTTCTCGGCGGCCACCGGCTATATCGGTATGTGGCTCGCCGTGCGCAGCAATGTACGCGTCGCCGCGGCGGCGCGGGAAGCGACACCGGCCCCCGGCGAACCGGAAAAGGATCTCACTCTCGTCTCGCACAAAGCGACGAAGATCGCGTTTCGCACGGGCGGCGTCGTCGGCATGTTCACGGTGGGGCTCGGTCTGCTGGGCGCCTGCTGCGTGGTGCTGGTGTACGCGGCCGACGCGCCGAAGGTCCTGGAGGGCTTCGGCCTCGGTGCCGCGCTGATCGCGATGTTCATGCGGGTCGGCGGCGGCATCTTCACCAAGGCCGCCGACGTCGGCGCCGACCTGGTCGGCAAGGTCGAGCAGGGCATTCCGGAGGACGATCCGCGCAATGCCGCGACCATCGCCGACAACGTGGGCGACAACGTCGGCGACTGCGCGGGCATGGCGGCCGACCTCTTCGAGTCGTACGCGGTCACCCTGGTGGCCGCGCTGATCCTCGGCAAGGTGGCGTTCGGGGACTCCGGGCTGGCGTTCCCGCTGCTGGTCCCGGCGATCGGCGTGCTCACGGCGATGATCGGGATCTTCGCGGTGGCGCCCCGGCGGTCCGACCGCAGCGGCATGAGCGCGATCAACCGGGGCTTCTTCATCTCCGCGGTGATCTCGCTGGTGCTGGTGGCGGTCGCCGTCTTCGTCTACCTGCCCGGCAGCTACGCCGACCTGGACGGCGTCACCGACGCGGCGATCGCCGGGCGGGACGGCGACCCGCGGATCCTCGCGCTCGTCGCGGTCGCGATCGGCATCGTGCTCGCCGCCCTGATCCAGCAGCTCACCGGCTACTTCACCGAGACCACCAGGCGCCCCGTCAAGGACATCGGCAAGACCTCGCTCACCGGTCCCGCCACCGTCGTCCTCGCCGGAATCTCGCTCGGTCTCGAATCCGCCGTCTACACCGCCCTGCTGATCGGCCTCGGTGTCTACGGGGCCTTCCTGCTCGGCGGCACGTCGATCATGCTGGCGCTCTTCGCGGTGGCGCTGGCCGGCACCGGCCTGCTCACCACGGTCGGCGTCATCGTCGCCATGGACACCTTCGGGCCGGTCTCCGACAACGCGCAGGGCATCGCCGAGATGTCCGGCGACGTCGAGGGCGCCGGCGCGCAGGTCCTCACCGACCTGGACGCCGTCGGCAACACCACCAAGGCCATCACCAAGGGCATCGCCATCGCCACCGCCGTACTCGCCGCCGCGGCCCTGTTCGGGTCGTACCGCGACGCCATCACCACCGGCGCGGCGGACGTGGGCGAGAAACTCAGCGGCGAGGGCGCGCCGATGAACCTGATGATGGACATCTCACAGCCCAACAACCTCGTCGGGCTCATCGCCGGGGCAGCGGTCGTCTTCCTCTTCTCGGGGCTGGCGATCAACGCGGTCTCGCGGTCGGCGGGCGCGGTGGTCTTCGAGGTGCGCCGGCAGTTCCGGGAACGGCCCGGAATCATGGACTACAGCGAGAAACCCGAGTACGGCAAGGTCGTCGACATCTGCACCAGGGACGCCCTGCGGGAACTCGCCACGCCCGGACTGCTCGCCGTGATGGCGCCCATCTTCATCGGGTTCACGCTCGGCGTGGGCGCGCTCGGCGCGTTTCTGGCGGGCGCGATCGGCGCCGGGACGCTGATGGCGGTGTTCCTCGCCAACTCCGGCGGTTCCTGGGACAACGCCAAGAAACTCGTCGAGGACGGCCACCACGGCGGCAAGGGCAGCGAGGCCCACGCCGCCACCGTGATCGGCGACACGGTCGGCGACCCGTTCAAGGACACCGCGGGTCCGGCGATCAACCCGCTGCTGAAGGTCATGAACCTGGTGGCGCTGCTCATCGCGCCCGCGGTCATCAAGTTCTCGTACGGAGCCGACAAGAGCGTCGGTGTACGGGTGCTGATCGCCGTCGTCGCGTTCGTCGTCATCGCGGCGGCGGTCTACGTGTCCAAGCGGCGCGGGATCGCGATGGGTGACGAGGACGACTCCGACCAGGAGCCCAAGTCGGCCGACCCTGCGGTGGTTTCGTAGATTTCGCCCTGGGTCCCGCGGTACCGCCGCGCGTGAGGTGCGGCTCAAAGGACGGGCGGGCGGCGCGTGTTGACGCGTCGTCCGCCCGTCTCGCGCGTGCGCGCATCCGTCACCGTGAGCCTTCTCTCTCTTGGTGCAAATGGCTTCAATACGGTCTTAACGGATGTTCGTCCGGTGGATGTCCTCCATCCGGCGTGTATGTTCCGGGGCCGAGAGCCATGGAAGGGACCAATCCGGTGAACAAGAAGCTCGCGGCCGCACTGTCCGGCGGTGCGGTACTGGTACTGGCGCTGACGGGATGCAGCAGCAGCGACGACAACGAGAAGCTGGACTCCTGGGCCAAGGAGGTCTGCCAGGGCGTGCAGCCGCAGGCCAAGAAGATCGAGGCGGCCAACGCGGCGATCCAGAAGGAGACCTCGGACAACAGCACCCCCGCCGAGGTCCAGAAGACCGACGCCAAGGCGTTCCAGGACATGTCCGACGCCTACAAGGCGATGGGCGCCACCGTCCAGAAGGCCGGCCCCCCGGACGTCGACGACGGCGAGAAGAAGCAGAAGGACGCCGTCACCGAGCTGAACGGCCTCTCCTCCTCCTACGCCTCCCTGCGCAAGCAGGTGGAGGACCTCAACACCAAGGACCAGGCCGAGTTCGCCGACGGCCTCAAGGACATCGCCACCGAGCTGAACAAGCTCAGCAAGAGCGGCAGCAACGCGCTGAAGACCCTGGAGGAGGGCGACGTCGGCAAGGCGATGGCCAAGCAGCCCAGCTGCAAGTCGGCCTCGGTGACGCCGTCGGCCGCCCAGGGCTGACGGGGGCCGACGTCCCCGCGCGGACACGCGGACACGGGGCGGGGCGGTGACCGCCGGGCCACAATGGGGGAGTGAGTAACGCCAGCCTGTCCCCCCTGCCCTCCACCGACCGCCCCGACGTCACCGCCCGGCTGCGGGACGCCCTGCTCGGGGCGTCCTTCACCGCCGACGGACTGCTGGAGCTGCTCGGCGCCCCCGCGTACGCGGCGCTGTCGCGCAGCGAGACCGTGCCCGCGCTCCGGGCGACCCGCGGCGACACGCCGCTGGAACTGCTCGTCCGGCTGTTCCTGCTCCAGCAACCCGTCCCCCACGCGCGCGTAGGGGGCGTCCTGCCCGTCGACGCCTGCCTGGAGAGCGGATGGCTCGACCGCGCGGGCGACGACGAGGTCGCGGCCACCGTGGACGTGCGGCCCTACGGCGGCCCCGGCGGCGAGGACTGGTTCATCGTCTCCGACCTGGGCTGCGCGGTCGGCGGCGCGGGCGGCATCGGCAACCACGCCGAAGGCGTCGTCCTCGGCGTCGGCGGCGCCTCCACGACCCTGGCGGGCCTCACCGTCCGTACGCCCGTCTCCGCCGCCCTCGACCTCGGCACCGGCTCCGGCATCCAGGCGCTGCACGCCGCCGTGCACGCCACCCGCGTGACGGCCACCGACGTCAACCCGCGCGCGCTGCACATCGCCGCGCTCACCCTCGCCCTGTCTGGAGCCCCGGCCGCCGACCTGCGCGAGGGCTCCCTCTACGAGCCGGTCGCCGACGACGAGACGTACGACCTGATCGTCTCCAACCCGCCGTTCGTGATCTCGCCCGGCGCCCGACTCACCTACCGCGACGGCGGGATGGGCGGGGACGATCTGTGCCGCTCGCTCGTTCAGCAGACGGGTGAGCGCCTGAACGAGGGCGGGTTCGCGCACTTCCTCGCCAACTGGCAGCACGTGGAGGGGGAGGACTGGACGGACCGGCTGCGCTCCTGGGTGCCGCGCGGCTGCGACGCCTGGATCGTGCAGCGCGAGGTGCAGGACGTCACCCAGTACGCCGAGCTGTGGCTCAGGGACGCGGGCGACCACCGCGGCGACCCGGCCGAGTACCAGGCCCGGTACGACGCCTGGCTGGACGAGTTCGAGGCGCGCAAGGTCAAGGCCGTCGGCTTCGGCTGGATCACGCTGCGCCGCACCGGGGCCGCGGAGCCCTCGGTCGTCGCCGAGGAGTGGCCGCACCCGGTCGAGCAGCCGCTCGGCGAGACCGTGCGCGCCCACTTCGACCGCGTCGACTACCTGCGCGCCCACGACGACGCCGCTCTGCTGGAGGCGCACTTCACGCTGTCCGGCGAGGTCGTCCAGGAGCAGGTCGGGCTGCCCGGTGCCGAGGACCCGGAGCACGTCGTCCTGCGCCAGAACCGCGGCATGCGCCGGGCCACCCGGGTCGACACCGTCGGCGCCGGGTTCGCGGGCGTCTGCGACGGCACCATGAGCGCGGGCCGGATTCTGGACGCCATCGCCCAGCTGGTCGGCGAGGACCCGGTGGCCCTGCGCGACCGCACGCCCGCGCAGATCCGGCTGCTGGTGGAGCAGGGGTTCCTCGAACCGGCGTAGGACCGGCGTAGCGGGGCCGAGCCGCCGGGCGTGGGTGCGCGCAGCGCCGTCGGGTGGGTGCGCGCACTGCCGCCGGGCGAGGGTGCGCGCACCGCCGCGAGGCGTGGGTGTGCGCACCCATTTCTTTTTCCGCGGCCGCCGGTGCCGCCCGCCCCACCCGACGTACGGGGAACCGGCCACGCCCGACGACATCCGGCGGATCCGTCGGCTCCCCGTTCACCTCGGGTTCGTCTGTCCGCCGCCCGCGCGTGACAGCCTCCCGGAGGCTGGACACGCGCGGGCTGGAGAAAAGGGGCACGGGGACCATGGAGAGCGGGCCGGCGATCTTCGCGGGAGTGGTGTTCGCCCTGTTCGGGGCCGGTCTGCTGGTGTGGACCACGACGCGGGTGCGGCACGGCCGGCCCGTCGCGCACGGTGTGAGCCCCGTCGCATCGGTGACCGTCGCGAGCGTCGCCGCCGTGGTCGCGCTGGCCCTCGGGGCCTGGTGCCTGACCCAGGCGTGAGGGGCCGGTTCCGGACCCCGGACGGGGTGCGGCCCGGGTAACCGGGGGATAGCGCTCCGGATATGCGCGTCGGGGCAGGTGAGCACTCCGGGCGGCAGGAACAGGGTTCGTCGGGTTACCGTTCGAGTGGCCGTTGCGGGCTTTTCCCGTTTGACACGGGGGCGGGAGGTACCGTCACACTCCGCAGCGTCACGATCGAAACACAGAACGACCCGACCCGGGACCACGGCCTGGGGAGGCCCAGCGTCGACCGGAGAGAAGAGCGAAGTTGTCCCCGACCAGCGAGACCGCGAAGGGCGGCCGCCGACTCGTCATCGTCGAGTCGCCTGCCAAGGCGAAGACGATCAAGGGCTATCTCGGCCCTGGCTACGTCGTCGAGGCGAGCGTCGGGCACATTCGCGACCTTCCCAGCGGCGCGGCGGAGGTGCCGGAGAAGTACACCGGCGAGGTCCGCCGCCTCGGTGTGGACGTCGAACACGACTTCCAGCCGATCTATGTGGTCAACGCGGACAAGAAGTCCCAGGTCAAGAAGCTCAAGGACCTGCTGAAGGACTCCGACGAACTCTTCCTCGCCACCGATGAGGACCGCGAGGGCGAGGCCATCGCCTGGCACCTCCAGGAAGTCCTCAAGCCGAAGATCCCGGTCAAGCGCATGGTGTTCCACGAGATCACCAAGGACGCGATCCGCGCCGCCGTCGCCAACCCGCGCGAGCTGAACCAGAAGCTCGTCGACGCCCAGGAGACCCGCCGCATCCTCGACCGCCTCTACGGCTACGAGGTCTCGCCGGTCCTGTGGAAGAAGGTCATGCCGCGCCTGTCGGCCGGCCGCGTCCAGTCCGTCGCCACCCGGCTCGTCGTCGAGCGGGAACGCGAGCGCATCGCGTTCCGCTCCGCCGAGTACTGGGACCTCACGGGCACCTTCGCGACGGGCCGCGCGGGAGACGCCTCCGACCCGTCGTCGCTGGTCGCGCGCCTCCAGACGGTCGACGGCCGGCGTGTCGCACAGGGCCGCGACTTCGACTCCCTGGGGCAGATCAAGAGCGCGAACACCCTCCACCTCGACGAGGCGAACGCCCGCGCGCTCGCCGCCGCGCTGGAGAACACGCGGTTCGCCGTCCGCTCGGTCGAGTCCAAGCCGTACCGCCGCTCGCCCTACGCCCCGTTCCGTACGACGACGCTCCAGCAGGAGGCCTCGCGCAAGCTCGGCTTCGGCGCGAAGTCGACCATGCAGGTCGCCCAGAAGCTGTACGAGAACGGCTACATCACCTACATGCGTACGGACTCCACGACCCTGAGCGACACGGCGGTCTCCGCCGCCCGCGCCCAGGTGACGCAGCTGTACGGCGCCGACTACCTGCCGCCCCAGCCGCGCACGTACGCCGGCAAGGTCAAGAACGCGCAGGAGGCGCACGAGGCGATCCGCCCCTCCGGCGACCGCTTCCGTACGCCCGCCGAGACCGGCCTGACCGGCGACCAGTTCAAGCTGTACGAGCTGATCTGGAAGCGGACCGTCGCCTCCCAGATGAAGGACGCGACCGGCAACAGCGTCACCGTGAAGATCGGCGGCGCCGCCTCCGACGGCCGGGACGTCGAGTTCAGCGCCTCCGGCAAGACCATCACCTTCCACGGCTTCCTCAAGGCCTACGTCGAGGGCGCCGACGACCCGAACGCCGAGCTGGACGACCGCGAGCGGCGACTGCCGCAGGTCGCCGAGGGCGACGCGCTGACGGCCGAGGAGATCACGGTCGACGGCCACGCCACCAAGCCCCCGGCCCGCTACACCGAGGCGTCGCTGGTCAAGGAGCTGGAAGAGCGCGAGATCGGCCGCCCGTCGACGTACGCGTCGATCATCGGCACCATCCTGGACCGCGGCTACGTCTTCAAGAAGGGCACGGCCCTCGTCCCGTCCTTCCTCTCCTTCGCCGTGGTCAACCTCCTGGAGAAGCACTTCGGGCGGCTCGTCGACTACGACTTCACCGCCAGGATGGAGGACGACCTCGACCGCATCGCCCGCGGCGAGGCCCAGTCGGTGCCGTGGCTGCGCCGCTTCTACTTCGGCGAGGGCGACGGCACGGGCGGCGGCGCGGCCGACGCGGGCAACGGCGACGGCGACCACCTCGGCGGCCTCAAGGAGCTGGTGACCGACCTCGGCGCGATCGACGCGCGCGAGGTGTCCTCCTTCCCCGTCGGCAACGACATCAAGCTGCGCGTCGGCCGCTACGGCCCCTACGTCGAGCGCGGCGAGAAGGACGCCGAGAACCACCAGCGCGCCGACGTCCCCGAGGACCTGGCGCCCGACGAGCTGTCCGTCGAGCTGGCGGAGGAACTGCTCGCCAAGCCGAGCGGCGACTTCGAGCTGGGCACCGACCCGGCCACCGGCCACGCCGTCGTCGCCAAGGACGGCCGCTACGGCCCCTACGTCACCGAGGTCCTCCCCGAGGGCACCCCGAAGACCGGCAAGAACGCCGTGAAGCCGCGCACCGCCTCGCTGTTCAAGTCGATGTCGCTGGACACGGTGACCCTCGACGACGCCCTGAAGCTCATGTCGCTGCCCCGCGTCGTCGGCGCCGACGCGGAGGGCGTGGAGATCACCGCGCAGAACGGCCGCTACGGCCCGTACCTGAAGAAGGGCACGGACTCGCGGTCCCTCCAGACTGAGGAGCAGCTCTTCGACATCACGCTGGAGGAGGCGCTGGCGATCTACGCCCAGCCCAAGCAGCGTGGCCGGGCCGCGGCCAAGCCGCCGCTGAAGGAGCTGGGCACCGACCCGGTCAGCGAGAAGCCGGTCGTCGTCAAGGACGGCCGCTTCGGCCCCTACGTCACCGACGGCGAGACCAACGCGACCCTGCGCTCCGGCGACAGCGTCGAGGACATCACGCCCGAGCGGGGCTACGAACTGCTTGCCGAGAAGCGTGCCAAGGGGCCCGCCAAGAAGACGGCGAAGAAGGCCGTGAAGAAGACGGCCGCCAAGAAGGCCCCCGCCAAGAAGGCGACGGTCACCAAGAAGACGGCCGCCGCGAAGACCACGGCGGCCAAGAAGACCGCCGCCAAGAGCACGGCGAAGAAGGCGACCGCCAAGACGGCGGCGAAGAAGGCGACCGCGTCGAAGGCGTCGGAGGACTGAGCCCGGCTCAGGCCCGCCCGCTCCTCCTCACGCCCGCACGCCCGCACGCGCGCACTTCGCAAAACGAACGCCCCGGCATCAATTCGGTGTCGGGGCGTGCGTACGTTCGGCCGGGCACACCGGACTGTCGGCGGCGACCGATAGGCTGAACGCATGACGCGAGCCGAGCAGCCAACGGCCCCTCACCCCGCCCCGGACGACGCGCTCGTCGCGGACTCCCGCGAGCGCGCCGTCCGCGCCCTGCTGCGCCGCCCGCAGCTGAGGCGCTTGTGGAGCGCACAGCTGGTGGGGGGTGTCGGCGACATCCTCGCCCTGCTGGTGCTGGTCCTCCTCGTGGTCCAGGCCGCGATCGGCGCGGGCTCCTTCGGCGGGGGCTACCGGGGCGTGGCGTTCGCAGTGGCGACCGTTTTCGGCGTCCGCATCCTGGCGACGCTGCTCTTCGGCGCGGTCCTGCTCGGGCCCCTGACCTCCCTCACCTCGCAGGACGGCCCGCTCGACCGGCGCTGGACCATGGTCGGCGCCGACGGGCTGCGGGCCGCCCTGCTGATCGTCGCGCCCCTGTGGATCGACTGGACGCCCGACGACGCGCTCGCCGTCCTCCTGGTGACCGTCTTCGTCACCGGCGTCGCCGAGCGCTTCTGGACGGTGTGCCGGGAGAGCGCGGCCCCGGCGCTGCTGCCGGCCCCGCCCCTGGAGGGCGCGACGGTACGGCCGCTGCCGGACCACATGGACGCGCTGCGCCGCCTCTCGCTGCGCACGAGCTTCGTGGCGATCCCGCTGGCGGCCGTCGTGCTGGTCGTCGCCGGGCTCCTGAACAACCTCCTGGGCGCCGGCATCGACTGGTTCGCCGAGCACCAGGCGGCCCTCGGCTCGTACGTGGCGGCCGGACTGTTCGCCGCGTCCCTGTCCGTGGTGACCTTCCTGGAGCTGCCCGCGATGCGCACCCCGCGCGCGCGGTCGCCGCTGGAGGGCCTGCGCCGCCCCAAGAGCGGCGACGGCGTCGACAAGGGCCGCACCGGCGCGCTCCCGCTGCTGGTGTTCGCCTGCGCCGCGGTCGCCGCGGTGGTGGCCGCCACGGTCGCCGTGGCGGTGCTGCACGCCAAGGACCTGGGCGGCGGCCCCGTGCTGTACGGGCTGACGGTGGGCGCGCTGACCGGCGGCGTCGTCGTCGGCATCCGCACCGCCCCCGCCCTGCTGCCCTCCCTGTCCCGCCGGCGGCTGCTCGCCCTGGCCATCGCCTTCGCCGGCGTCTCCCTGCTGGCCGCCGGACTCGTCCCGGACGACACCACCGTCCTGCTGCTCCTCGCGCTGGCCGGGGTCGGCGCGGGCGTGGCCGCGAACACCGGGCACGCGCTGCTCGACCAGGAGACCGAGGACCACCGCCGGGCACGGACGACCGAGCACCTGCACGCGGTCGTCCGGGTCTACGTGGCGCTCGGAGCGGTCCTCGGGCCGGTCGTGGCCGCGGCGATCGGACCGCACCGGCTGGAGAACGGCAAGTTCGTCTTCGCCCACGGCGGCGCCGCGTTCGTCCTGATGCTGCTCGGCGCGCTGCTGCTGCCGCTGGCCGCGCTGGTCCTGGCCAAGGTCGACGACCGCTCCGGCGTGCCGCTGCGGCACGACCTGCGGGACGCGCTGCTCGGCGGCGACGACCCGGTGCCCACCCCCGCCGGGACCGGCTTCTTCATCGCCCTGGAGGGCGGCGACGGCGCCGGCAAGTCCACCCAGGCCGAGGCCCTCGCCGAGTGGATCCGCGGCAAGGGGCACGAGGTCGTGCTCACCCGCGAGCCCGGGGCGACCCCCGTGGGCAAGCGCCTGCGCTCCATCCTGCTGGACGTCTCCAGCGCCGGACTGTCGCACCGCGCGGAGGCCCTGCTGTACGCCGCCGACCGCGCGGAGCACGTCGACACCGTGGTCCGGCCCGCCCTGGAGCGCGGCGCCGTGGTCGTCTCCGACCGCTACATCGACTCCTCGGTCGCCTACCAGGGCGCCGGACGCGACCTGTCGCCGACCGAGATCGCCCGCATCAACCGCTGGGCCACCAACGGGCTCGTACCGCACCTGACCGTCCTGCTGGACGTGTCGCCAGAGGCTGCCCGCGAGCGGTTCACCGAGGCGCCGGACCGTCTCGAGTCGGAGCCCGCCGAGTTCCACGCGCGCGTGCGCTCCGGTTTCCTCACCCTGGCCGCCGCCGACCCCGGGCGCTACCTCGTCGTGGACGCCGGTCAGGAGGCGGAGGCCGTCTCCACCGTCGTACGGCACCGGCTGGACCAGGTGCTGCCGCTGTCCGAGGCCGAGATCAAGGCCCAGGAGGAGGCGCGCCGCAAGGCGGAGGAGGAAGCCCGCCGCAAGGCCGAGGAAGAGGCCGCCCGCAAGGCCGAGGAAGAGCGCCTGGAGCGCGAGCGCCTCGAAGAAGAGGCGCGGGTGCGTGCCGAGGAGGAGGAGCGCAAGCGGCGCGAGCTGGAGGAGGCGCAGCGGCGCGAGGCCGAGCGGCAGGCCGAGGAGGCCAGGCAGCGGGCCGAGGAGGCGCGCCGCAAGGCGGAGGAGGAGCGGGCCCGGCTCCTCGCCGAGGAGAAGGCGCGCGCCGAGGAGGAGGCGCGGCTGCGGGCCGAGGAGGAGCGGCGCCGCAAGCAGGCCGAGGAGGAGGAGCGGCTGCGTGCCGAGGCCGAGGCCCGGCGCCTGGAGAAGCAGCGCAAGGCCGAGGAGGCCCTGCTGCGCGCCGAGGAGGCACGCCGGGCGGCGGAGCAGGCGGCGGCCGCGGCCGCGGCCGGCCCCAAGTCGGCGGCCCCCGCGGCGGCGGACGCGCCCCGCCCGAAGCCGGCCGCCTCGGCCCCCACCGACGCGGCGACCGTGCCGACCCCGATCGTGACCCCGACCAACGCCTCCGGCGGCCCGGTGGAGGACACGGCCGTACTGCGGCCGGTCCGCGACACGCCCGACGACGACCGGGCCGACGAGGTGCAGGACGGCGGCCGGACGTCCGGCGACTCCGAGTCCGAGTCCGAGGTGACGACCGAGCTGCCCATGCCGCCGGTGCCGTCCGGCGCGGCCGACGAGACGGCGGTGCTGCCGGCGGTGGAGCCGCGCGACGCCGACGAGACGGCCGTACTGCCGCCCGTGCCGCCGCCGGGAGCCGCCGACGAGACGGCTGTCCTGCCCCCCGTGCGCGAGGACGACCCCGCCGACCGGGTGCCGCCGGGCTACTTCCGCGAGGAGGCCCCGGCCGAGGAGGCCCAGGACCGCACGCGCGAGCTGCCCCAGATCGACCCCGACCAGGCACCGCCGTCCCGCAGGCGCCGCTCCGACTGGGCCGAGGAGACCCCGCTGGACGACCTGCCGACGCTGGCGGACGAGCTGCTCGGCCCGCACGACGAGGACGAGGGCGGCCGCGACGACGAGGGCCGCGGCGGCCGGGGCCGGGGACGACGCTGAGCATCGGGACCGCCGGGCCGGGCACGACGCTGAACATCGGGACCGCCGGGGGCCGTGCGTGCCCCGGCGGTCCCGCCGCGTTGTCAGTGCCGGCCCGCACAATGGAGGTCGCGACGGGAACAGCGCGGCTGCTCAGTGCGGTCGGCTCGGTGTGAGGGAAGGACGGCGTGACCCATGACCGTATGGGACGACCTCGTCGGGCAGGAGAAGGTGTGCGAGCCGCTCGCCGCCGCTGCCCGGGACGCCGACGCCTTCGTCACCGCGGCCGCGGGCGGGGGGCCCCCGCCGGAGGCGACGAGCATGACGCACGCCTGGCTGTTCACCGGCCCGCCCGGCTCCGGCGTGGCGCAGACGGCCCGGGCGTTCGCCGCCGCATTGCAGTGCGTGAGCCCCGACCGCGCCCTGGGCGGCGTCCCCGGCTGCGGCTTCTGCGACGGCTGCCACACGGCGCTGGTCGGCACCCACGCGGACGTCAGCACCGTGGTCGCGCTGGGCGCCGAGATCCGCGCCCAGGACATGCGGGACACCGTCCGCAAGTCGTTCACCTCACCCGCGAACGGCCGCTGGCAGATCATCCTCGTCGAGGAGGCCGAGCGGCTGAACGAGAAGTCGGCCAACGCCGTCCTGAAGGCCGTGGAGGAGCCGGCGCCGCGGACGGTCTGGCTGCTGTGCGCCCCCTCCGTCGAGGACGTCCTGCCCACCATCCGCTCCCGCTGCCGCCACCTGAACCTGCGCACGCCGTCGGTCGAGGCCGTCGCCGACATGCTCGTACGGCGCGAGGGCATCGAACCGGACGTCGCCACCGCGGCGGCCCGCGCCACCCAGGGCCATATCGACCGCGCCCGCCGCCTGGCCACCGACAAGGCCGCCCGCGACCGCCGGGCCGCCGTGCTGAAGCTGCCGCAGCGGGTCGAGGACGTCGGCGGCGCCCTCAGGGCGGCCCAGGAGCTCGTCGACGCCGCGGCGGAGGACGCCAAGCAGCTCGCCGAGGAGATGGACGCCAAGGAGACCGAGGAACTGAAGGCCGCCCTGGGCGCGGCCCAGGGCGGCCGGCTCCCGCGCGGCACGGCCGGCGTGATCAAGGACCTGGAGGCCGACCAGAAGCGCCGCAAGGCGCGCACCCAGCGCAACAGCCTCGACCTCGCCCTGAGCGAGCTGACCGGCTTCTACCGCGACGTCCTCGCCCTCCAGCTCGGCACCCGCGTGGCCATCGCCAACGCCGACGCGGAGGACGCCCTGGAGCGGCTCGCCCGGGGCAGCACACCCGAGTCCACGCTGCGCCGCATCGAGGCGATCGCCGCCTGCGGGGAGGCCCTGGACCGCAACGTGCCGCCACTGCTGGCGGTGGAGGCGATGACGATGGCGCTCAGATCGGGCTGAGCACCCGCCCGGGCTGAGCACCCGGCCGGGCCGAGCACCCGCCCGGGGCAGGCAGGTGTCCGGACCGCGCCGATGTGCCGCCGATGTGTCGCCGACGTGCCGCCGACGGTCCAGCCCGGTTGACGCCGTAACACGTACGAGGCACGTGAGCCACGCAACGCAACGAGTCGGTCGCGGAGAGTTACGCTCGCTGAATGCACACAAGGCGCACTCACCGCAGGACCCGCACCGGCAGCACCCGTTTCCGAGGCGCGCTGCTCGCTGCCGCGCTGCTCGCCACCGCCTGCTCGGCCGGGGGCGCGTCGACGTCCGCGGGATCTCCCGCGGCGAAAGCGGTGGGCTCGACGGAGGCGGCCACGGCGGCCCTGACCCCGCTGCCGAAGGCCACGCCCGCCGAGCTGTCGCCGTACTACGGGCAGAAGCTCGCCTGGCGCGACTGCGGCGTCCCCGGCTTCCAGTGCGCCACCATGAAGGCCCCGCTCGACTACGCCAAGCCCGGCGAGGGCGACGTCCGGCTCGCGGTGGCCCGGAAGAAGGCCACCGGACCGGGCAAGCGGCTCGGCTCGCTGCTGGTCAACCCGGGCGGACCGGGCGGCTCGGCGATCGGCTACCTCCAGCAGTACGCGGGCATCGGCTACCCGGCGAAGGTCCGCGCCCAGTACGACATGGTCGCGGTCGACCCGCGGGGCGTGGCCCGCAGCGAGCCCGTCGAGTGCCTCGACGGCCCCGAGATGGACGCGTACACCCAGACCGACGTCACACCGGACGACGCGGGCGAGAGGGACGAGCTGGTCGACGCCTACAAGGAGTTCGCCGAGGGCTGCGGCGCCGACGCGCCGAAGCTGCTGCGCCACGTCTCCACGGTCGAGGCGGCACGCGACATGGACGTCCTGCGCGCGGTGCTGGGCGACGAGAAGCTGACCTACGTCGGAGCGTCGTACGGCACGTTCCTGGGCGCGACCTACGCCGGTCTGTTCCCCGACCGGACGGGCCGCCTGGTCCTGGACGGCGCGATGGACCCCTCCCTGCCCGCCCGCCGCCTGAACCTGGAGCAGACGGAGGGCTTCGAGACGGCGTTCCAGTCCTTCGCGAAGGACTGCGTACGGCAGTCCGACTGCCCTCTCGGCGACAAGGACACCACCCCGGACCAGGTCGGCAAGAACCTGAAGTCCTTCTTCGACGACCTGGACGCGAAACCCCTCCCCGCCGGAGACGCCGACGGCCGCAAGCTCACCGAGTCCCTCGCCACCACCGGCGTGATCGCGGCCATGTACGACGAGGGCGCCTGGCAGCAGCTGCGCGAGTCCCTCACCTCGGCGATCAAGGAGAAGGACGGTGCCGGCCTGCTGATCCTGTCCGACAGCTACTACGAGCGCGAGGCCGACGGCGGCTACAGCAACCTGATGTTCGCCAACGCCGCCGTGAACTGCCTCGACCTCCCCGCCGCCTTCTCCTCCCCGGACGAGGTGCGCGACGCCCTCCCGGAGTTCGAGAAGGCCTCCCCGGTCTTCGGCGAGGGCCTCGCCTGGTCCTCCCTGAACTGCGCGTACTGGCCGGTGAAGCCCACGGGGGAGCCGCACCGCATCGAGGCGGCCGGCGCCACCCCGATCGTCGTGGTCGGCACCACCCGCGACCCGGCCACCCCCTACCGCTGGGCCGAGGCCCTCTCCGACCAGCTCTCCTCCGGCCGCCTCCTCACCTACGAGGGCGACGGTCACACCGCCTACGGCCGCGGCAGTGCCTGCATCGACTCGGCGATCAACACGTACCTGCTGAGCGGCACCGCCCCGGACGACGGCAAGCGCTGCTCGTAGCCCCCACCCGCCCCACCCGCCCCGGAGCCCACGCCTCCGGGGCGGGTTCGGAGCACCCCGGGAAACTGTGTAGACTTACCGACGTTGCTGATCGCACCATGGGTGCACAGCGCGCCGCCTTAGCTCAGATGGCCAGAGCAACGCACTCGTAATGCGTAGGTCTCGGGTTCGAATCCCGAAGGCGGCTCCACTCGAAGCCCAGCTCAGACGTTTCTGAGCTGGGCTTTTTTCATGGTCTTTCATGGTCGGGACCGGTGGAGACGACGGCGGTGCATCGCCGCGGCGGGTGGTGGCTCCCGTCGTACGAGCAGCGGTCAGTTCAGCCGGTCGGTGTAGGTGACGTAGACGACCTCGGAGACGGTGTCCAGCTTCTCGCGCACGGCGTCGGCGATGAGGGACTCCCAGGCGGACGTATCGGCGAGTCCGGCGGTGGCGAAGACTTCGGAGGGGGCGGCGACGGTGATGTGCAGCCGGGATTGCCGGCGCTCGACGCCGGCGACGCGGCATCTGCGGAACATCTCCGCCTCCGTGGGCGGCATGCCCTTCTCCTTCCATTGCTGCCGGTCGAAGAGGGCGGTCCATACCTCCTGGACGGTGCGCTCGGCCTCGTTGTCGCATTGCGTGCACTGCTTCGTGCGGCCGTCGGCCTGGTCCGAGAGCCTGATCCGCTTCACCGCGGTGCACAGCCGGCAGCGCACCGTCCAAGGCACGTGGTAGCCCCGGTAGCGCTCGGCGGGGACATAGCCCGCGGAGGACAGGAGTTGGGCGGCCTGCTCGGCTGTTACCCGTCCGGAAGGGTCCTCCGCCGCTTCGGCCTCTCGCAGGTCGAGCAGGGCTCTGGAGGCGTTCAGCTCCGCGGCCCGGTGCCGCCGTACGCGTGCCCACGCCTGGAGCCATTCCGCGTGGTCCCGCTCGGGTACGTCGCAGGCGCGCAGGAAGGCCACCAACTGCTCGGGTGAGCTGGGCACCTGCCGGCGGCTGACGATGCGCTGAGCGGCGCTGCTGGACAGCGTGGCTCTGGCGGCCCGGGCTCGGCGCTCCATCTCACGGCGCGAGGGGGCTCCCGCTCTCTCGTGGATGTCGGCCAGTCCGGTGCCGAGGTCTGCCGGATCTCGCATCATCCGCGGCTTGGGAACAGATCTGCGCTTCGTGGCGTGATCCTCCGAGTGTTCCTCGCGGCGTGCTTCCAGCCACAACCGGTCGGTCTCATCCACGTCCAGGCCACAGGCCGTGGCATACGCGCGGGCCACTTGGCGTCCGGGCACGCTCCGCCCGCCGGCCGCGCGCTGTAGTGTCGCTGCGCTGTAGGCCGATGTGCGCTGGGCCAGTTCCGCGTAGCTGAGCCCTTTGCGGGAGCGCCCCTTGCGTAAGAACACGGCGAGTTCGGCTCTGGCTGTGCCCGGCCAGGGCACCTCTCGTTCTGGCCTCCCCACGTTCGTTGCCCGTCACTGGCACGACGCCGCGGTACGCCCGCGTCGTGGGGGCCGTACCCGGTCGTTGCCGGCCAGCGCCGCCAGGGCGGAGATGCCCGCCGCGGCCTGTGCGGCCACAGCGATGGTGCTGGTCAGGGGGAGGCCTGACAGCACAAGAACGATCACGACAATGACAACTGCGCCAGTGGCCGTGGCGGGCACGCACGCCTGCCTGGAGAAGCAAGGCACGCGGCGTGACCGGGCGATGAGAGAATGCTGGGGCAATGGGTCCTCCTGACCTATGAAATGCGGACGTCGGCAGTGGCCGCACGACCACGCTCCTGGCTCCAAAGTGATTCGGCCGGTGAGGAGTAGGCGCTCCTGAACGGCTCCCGAAATCCTGCCAGGAGCAGCACCACCGCAGGACCGAACCGGGTGGGTTGACGCGTTTCTGAGTCAGCCCGCAAATCGGACCCAGCCGTCTGGTCAGCGCCGCGTATGCCACCAGCAGCCCGCTTTTCGCTCTGGCACGATCTGAGTCAACCCGCTGAACAGGAATTCCGCGGCAGGACCAGCGGGACACCCCGCACCTTGATCGTTCAAGGGTGATCGGAAAAGTCACTTCGGTCCACTCCCGCTTGTCTCAACGCACCCCGCCGGACAGGCTCATGGCTGCCGATGCCGAGAACATCGGTTCCTCCCTGACGCTCCTGGCTCCACCATCAGCGGTACGGGAACTTCCAGTGGGCCAGGTAGGCGCGTGGCTCGCTTCGGGGCCGGCCCGCGCATGGGACCGGCCCCCCCCCGCCAGGTCCTCCGTTTTTGGCGGACTGGGCGGCAGACATTCCCCAAGGGCGGCTCTGTTTTTGAGACCCGCAGGGCGGACATCCGGCCTGCGGGTCTTCCTTTTTCCTCGCGGTGCTCGCGGGGCGGGCCGATCGGATCGGGAGTCTGGCCGGTTGGCAGGCGCGGGGGCGGGGTGGGGGTGTCTAGCGTCGTTCGCGTAGTCGGGGTGGCGGAGCGCCGCGTGGTGAGGAGAGGTCTGATGGGGCAGCGAGGGACGACGGCAGATCTGGTCGGGCTCGGGGTGACGACGGAGTTCGAGCCGGACGTCATGGAGGTGCTCGTCGCGACGGTGCGCCGGGCGGTTCGCGGCGAGTCGGCGTTCGCGGGGACGGACACCTTGCTGGCGGAGCTGGTGATGGGGGACTCGGCGGCGGGGGCGGTGATCGCTCCGGGGATGCGGAAGTCCGGTGGGCTCAGTGGTTTCATCCAGGCTCGCGCGGGTCTGGGCTGGGTCAGTGAGGACGAGGCTGGCGGTGGCGGTGGCGGTGGCGGTGGCGGTGGCGGTGGCCAGGGGGCGTGGGCCGACGAGGTCGAGGTCGAGGCCGCCTGGCGTGAGGCGTGGTGGCGATTTGGGCTGGGGCTGCGCGAGTCGGCGCGGGAGGGCATCCCGGCCGTGCCGCCCGCGCTGAGCGGGGCGATGCGGAGCTGCCTGCTGCGCGCGCTGGCGTCCGCGCGTGCCGAGGGCACGGTCTCCGTGCGCTGCCGTCATCTGGCCAGGGCGCTGCTGGAGCTGCCGGACAGCAGGGCGCGGGAGGCGCTGCTGCTCCGGCGACTGGACGCGGCCGAGGCGCTGACCCGCCTTGACCGGCTGGACGCCGAGGCCGCGGGGTCGGACGAGGCGGGCGAACGGCCGGAGTCGTACGGCGTGCTGCTGCTGCGCCGGGCCGGGACGGTGGGCAGGAGCGGCAACCGGCTGTCCCGCGCGTTCACTTCCTGGACTGCCCAGTCCGGGGTGAACGGCTCACCAGTGCTGTTCGCCGTGAACGTCGAGGCCACACGTCAGGCGGTGCGGTGCGGGCGGGACACGGCGGAACCGGTGGATCTGCTGCTGGGGGCGCTGGCCCTGGACCGGGCGTTGGCCGTGGCGGGGCATGCCCTTCCGGAGGGTCTGGTGGAGGCCAATGCCGCGTCGGCCGTCCTGCGCCGGCACGGGGCGCGGCAGGTGTCCCTCGTCGCTTCGGCCGCGGCCTCGGTTTCGGCCGGTTCCGTCGCTTCGGCCGGGGCTTCGGATTCGGCAGGCTCCGTCGCTTCGGCTGCGTCGGTCGACGGCGGTGCCGACCAGGCCGGGGGAGGGCGGGCGAGGCTGTCCGCCGCTGCCGAACGCGCCGTCGCGGTCGCCCGGCTGCGGGCCGCCGAGCGGGGAGCACCCACCGTCGGTACAGTCCATCTGCTGTCCGCGCTGCTCGACGATGCCGGTGTGGCGGAGTTGCTGGCCGCCGGGCAGGTCGATCTGGCCGCGTTGCGGGACGAGCTGGACGGCCTGGCGGGTGCGTGAGAGAGGGGATGGCCGCCGGGCCGATAGCGTTCCGGGGATGCGGGTGCGTTTCAGCGGTCAGGACTCCGACGGCAGGCAGCACGGGCCCCGGCCGTCGGCCCGGGTGCGGCACGCGCTGGCCGCCGCGCCGCGCCGGGTGCGGCGGGAGGCGGTCGCCGGCTGGGCCGAGGTGCGCGGGGCCGGACGTCGTACGGTCGTCGTCGACGGGCTGCTCTGTCTCCTCACAGCCGCCTTCGGGCTGGTGCCCCTGTTGCTCGTGGTGCCCGAGCGGCCGGGGCTCGCGGTGGCGGAGGCCCTCTGGGCGGTACTGCTCGTCGCCCTGCGCCGTGGGCGACCGGGCGCCGCCGTCCTGGGGTCCTCCCTGCTGGTCGTGGGGGTCAACGTGTGGACGCTGGCGGTGGCGCCGCTCGTCGTGATGTCCGCGACCCGGCGCATCGCACCGACGCGACGTGCGTGGCAGGTCGTCGGGGCGGCCTCGGCCGTGGTCGGGGTGCTGACCGTCGTCATCGTGCCGTTCCGGACCGAGCGCCTCGCGTTCCAGCTGGTGGGCAACGCGATCTCCCTGGCGCTGCTCCTGGTGCTTCCCGCCCTGGCCGGGACGCTGCTGGGGCAACGGCGGCCGCTCGTCAGCCTGTTGCGTGAACGCAACGCCTACCTGGAGCAGGCCCGCGCCCTCACCGCCGAAGCGGCCCGGGCGGAGGAACGGAACCGGATCGCGGGCGAGATGCACGACCTCTTGGGCCACCGGCTGAGCCTCATATCCGTGCACGCGGGGGCACTTGAACTGGCGGCCGCTCGGCAAGCGCCGGCCCTCGCCGGGCAGACCGAGATGCTGCGCACGACGGCCGGTACGGCGATGGAGGAGCTGCGCGAGATCCTCGGCGTCCTGCGGCACGCCGATGTGGCCGGTACGGGGGACGACCGCCCCGGGGACGAGCGCGGGACCCGGGAGGACATCGCCGCGCTGGTGGCGGAGTCCCGGCGGACCGGCAGCGCCGTCGAGCTGGACTGGTCCGTCCCCGACGGGGCGGAGCTGGGGCCGCGGACGCGGCAGGCCATTCACCGGGTGGTCCGCGAAGCGCTGACCAACGTGCTGAAACACGCGTCCGGCGCGCCCACCCGGGTGCAGGTGACGAACGTCGGCGGCGGGATCGAGGTTTCCGTCACCAACGCCCCACCGCCCGTGGCCGGGCCTTCCCGCGGGGGCAGTCGCAGCGGACTGGCCGGCTGTCAGGAGCGGGTCGGGCTGCTCGGCGGCACGTTCGAGGCGGGCGCTCTGGTGAACGGCGGCTTCCGCGTCGCCGCCCGGCTGCCCGCGCCGGGGCACCGGGGCCAGGGAAGCGGCGGCGCCGCACAGGGCGCCGCCGACCGCGCTGTGCTCGATCGCGCTGTGCTCGATCGCGCTGTGCTCGATCGCGCCGTGCTCGACCATCCTGTGCTCGACGGTCCTGTGCTTGATGGGTCTTCGGCCGCCGTGCCTTCGGCCGTCGGGCGCACGGCACCCGATCGACCGGCTTCTCATCACCCCCTCGTCCGGCGAGGGGCCGAAGGCACCCGTGCCCCGCTGCCGGACGAGATCCTGACCTGGCCGCGCGTCCTCGGCTCGGGCTGCGCGGCGCTGGCCGTGGTCCTGCCCACGGCGGGCTTCCTCGTCGTCCTGCTGGTGTTGGCCGTCCTGGGATGAACGGAGGACGCCGGGTCGGTACAGAGGAACGACCGCGGATGACGGCGGATGACGGCGGATGACCGCGGGTGACTGCGGGTGACCTGACGGTCGGCGGTCCTAGGATGAGCCGATGATCCGAGTCCTGGTCGCCGACGACGAGGCGCTGATGCGCGCCGGAATCCGGCTCATCCTGGAGAACGCCGACGACATCGAGGCGGGCGACGGCAGGGAAGCCGCGGCGGCCTGTCGCGAGCAGGACGTCGACGTCGCCCTGGTCGACGTCCAGATGCCGGTCCGGGACGGTATCGCCGCGGCCGAGGACATCTCCCGCCTCTCGCCCCGCACCTGTGTCGTGATGCTGACGGCCTTCGGGCAGGACGCGCACGTGACGCGGGCCCTGCGCGCCGGGGCCAGCGGCTTCCTCCTCAAGGACACCGGCCCCGCCGACCTGATCCGCGCCGTCCAACTCGCCGCCAAGGGCGAGCCGGTGCTGGCCCCGCGGATCACCCGGCGGCTGCTGGAGCGGCAGGTGCGGTCCGGCCGGGACACCGAGGCCGCGCTGCTCCGGATCGACGGGCTGGCCCCGGCCGAGCGCGATGTGCTGCGGTTGCTCGGCACCGGTCTGTCCAACGTGGAGATCGCCGACCGGCTGTATCTGAGCACCGGTACGGTCAAGGCGCACATCAGCCGCATCCTCACCCGCACCGGTTGCGCCAACCGAGTCCAGGCCGCCGTACTCGCCCACGACGCCGGGCTCCTGGACGAGCAATGAGTCATTCCCTCCGGCGTCCGCCCGGCCCCGTTCATTTCGCGTCCGCGTAGCACTCCACCACCGCCGTCGTGAACGGGAACCGCACCGGCGTCGTCCCGAACGTCAGCCGTCCCGCCAGCTCCGCCGCGTCCCTGATCGCCGCGACGACGGTCTCGGCCTCCTCCTCGGGACAGTGCACGATCACCTCGTCGTGCTGGAAGAAGACCAGTTCGGCCGCCATGTCCGCGCAGGTCCGGCGCAGCGCGGCGAGGAGCAGCAGGGCCCAGTCGGCGGCGCTGCCCTGGACGACGAAGTTGCGGGCGAAGCGGCCCCGTGCGCGGGCGTTGGTGGAGGCGTACCCCGGCACCCACTCCTGGGGGCGGTCCCCGGCGTCGGCGGGGTCGTCCTGCGGCAGGCCCGCCTCCTCGGTGCCGTCGGCCGCGCCGGCCGCGGGCGGGCAGGTGCGGCCCAGCCAGGTGCGCACGAGCCGCCCCTCCTCGCCCGCGCGGGCCGCGTCGTCGACGTACGCCACCGCGAGGGGGAAGCGGCGTCTGAGTGCCGCCAGGTTCTTCAGGCCGTCGCCGGACGTCTGGCCGTAGACCGCGCCGAGCACGGCGAGCTTGGCCTGGGCGCGGTCGCCGGAGAAGGCGCGGTCGGAGACGGACTGGTAGAGGTCGGTCTCGCGGCCGGCCACCTCCATCAGACCGGGGTCCCGGGAGATCGCCGCCAGCACGCGCGGCTCCATCTGGTCGGCGTCGGCGACGACCAGCCGCCAGCCGGGGTCGGCGACGACGGCCCGCCGGATCACCTTGGGGATCTGCAGCCCGCCTCCGCCGTTGGTGACCCAGCGCCCGGTCACGGTGCCGCCGGCCAGGAACTCGGGGCGGAACCGCCCGTCGTGCACCCAGTCCTGGAGCCAGGACCAGCCGTGGGCGACCCAGATTCGGTACAGCTTCTTGTACTCGATCAGCGGCTTCACGGCCGGGTGGTCCAGCGACTCCAGCTCCCAGCGGCGGGTGGAGCGGACCTTCACGCCCGCCTGCCCGAACGCCTTGACCACGTCCGCGGGCAGGTCGGGCCGCACCCGGCGGCCGAACGCGGCCGACACCTCCTCGGCCAGCTCCGCCAGGCGGCGCGGCTCGCCCCCGCCCGCATACCGCTCGCCCAGCAGGTCGTGCAGGACCTCGCGGTGCACGTCGGCCCGCCAGGGCAGCCCCGCGCGGTTCATCTCGGCGGCCGTCAGCATTCCCGCCGACTCGGCGGCCGTCAGCAGCCGCAGCCGCTCCGGGTGCGCCGAGCGGTCGTGGCGGCGCTGCTGCTCGGCGTAGACGGCGAGCAGGTCGGACAGGGGGAGGTGGACGGCCTGGGGTTCGAACAGCGAGGACTGCGCGCCGGGCTCGGCGGAGCGCTGCGGCGGGTCGGGCGGCACGGGGCCGCCGCGCAGCCGGGCCAGGGCGGCCGCGGCCGAGTGCGGCTCCCCGTGCCGCCCCTCGTGGCCGAGCAGCAGGGCCTCGGCGGCCTCCATGTCGTAGCACCGCTCCACCCGCACCCCCGTGGCGAGCAGGCGCGGTGCGATCTCGGCGGTGGACCGCCACACCCAGCGCGTGACCTCCGGTCTGCTGCGCACCGCCTCGCCGAGGTCGGGCTCTCGCCGCACGGGCCCGGCGGGCAGCCCGTCGGGGCCGAGGGCGGCGACCTCCACGCCACCGCCCTCGGCCACCGCGAGCGCGCACCTCTCGGCCATGTCGCGAGTGTCGCAGGCGGGTCTGACAACGCAGGCGAGGCAACGCAGGCGAGGCAACGCACACGCGGCGACATACCTGCGGCGACGCACCTGCGGCGACGCACCTGCGGTGACCTACCCGAGGCAACGCGTCCGCGGCGACGCGCCCGCGGCGACGGCCGCCCTCAGCCCTCTTCGGGCGCGGGCCCCGCCGACCCGGTCTCCGCGGCCTTCTCTTGGGTGAGCTGGATGAACTCCCCCACCGCCTCGACCACGTACCGCTCGGTCGCCTCCTTGTCGAGACCGAGTCCGCTCAGCACGCCCGTGCCGTCCTCGTGCTCCAGCAGGGCGAGCAGGATGTGCTCGGTGCCGATGTAGTTGTGCCCCAGGCGCAGGGCCTCGCGGAAGGTGAGTTCGAGGACCTTCTTGGCCGCGGCGCCGTAGGGCACCAGCTCCGGGACCTCCGCGGCGGCCGGCGGGAGCGCCGCGGTCGCCGCCTCGCGGATCGCGTCCAGGGTCACGCCCTGCGCGGCGATCGCCTTGGCGGAGAGGCTCTCGCGCTCGGTGACCAGGCCGAGGACGAGGTGTTCGGGCAGGCCCTCGGCGTTGCCGGCGGTCTTGGCCGCGTTGTGGGCGCTCATCACGACGTTGCGCGCGCGGGGCGTATAGCGGCTGAAGCCCTGGCTCGCGTCCAGGTCGGCCGACTCCTTGGTCACGAAGCGCTTCTGCGCCGCCTGGCGGGTGACGCCCATGCTTTTGCCGATGTCCGTCCAGGACGCGCCCGAACGCCGGGCCTGGTCCACGAAGTGGCCGATGAGGTGGTCGGCCACCTCGCCGAGGTGCTCTCCGGCGATGACGGCGTCCTGGAGCTGTTCCAGCGGCTCCGGGTGCACCTTCTTGATCGCGTTGATGAGTTCGTCGAGGCGTACGGAAGACGTGATGCTCGGGTTCGTCGTCATGTGTCAACCGTAGGTTGCGCTCAAGGGGGTGTCAACTGTCGGTTGACACCCCACCGCGCGGCCCGCCGTCACTTCGGTGACGCCACCACCAGACGGACCGCCAACCCCGTGAAGACCGTCCCGGAGACGATGTTGAGCCAGCGGTTCACCCGGGCGCTGCGCCTGAGGAGATTCGCCAGCCGCCCCGAGAGCAGCCCGACGAAGCCGTCCCACAGTAAGCCCATCACCACCAGCGTCCCGCCGAGCACCAGCAGCTGGCCCGGCACGTGCCCGAGCGCGGGGTCGACGAACTGCGGCAGGAACGCCACGTTGAAGAGGATCACCTTGGGATTGAGCAGATTGGTGATCGCGCCCTGCCAGAAGGCCCGCCGCATGCCCGCGGCCCTCGGCGCCGCATCGTCCTCGCCCGGCACCGACCGGTCGCGGAACGCCTTCACCGCCAGATACAGCAGGTAGGCGGCGCCCGCCCAGCGCAGCACGTGGTAGAGCGTGGGCAGCGTCGTGAAGAGGGCCGACAGCCCGAGTGCCGCGGCGACCGCGTGCACGAGCATCGCGCAGGCCACCCCGAACGCGGCCATCACACCCGCCGTCGGCCCGCCCCGGCCGCCCATCGCCACGATGAACATCATGTCGGGGCCCGGAGTGATGCACAGGGCGAAGGCGGCGACCAGGAACGCCGTGTAGAGAGTTGTGTCCACCATGTACGTCATGTTGGCCCCGGCGGGCGCGGGCCCGGCCGGATTCCGCGGAGTGAGACGGGCCCGGCGGCCGTGGCACCATCGCCGGGTGAGTACGCCCCGCACCGTCGACCGTGCCTTCGAGACCGCCCTGTACGACATCGCCGACGACGCCCTCGACACCGCCGCCTCGCTGCTCGCGGCCGATCCCGCGGCGGACGCGGAACTGGCCCGGCGCGGCGAGGAGTTCGTGGCCACGGCCTGGCGGCGCGGCTGGCAGCCCGCCGACCTCGTACGGGTCGTGCGCCGCGAACTGGACGACGTGCACGTACGGCTGGTGGCCGCCCTGATCCGCGCCCAGGCACCGCACGACCGTGCGCGCGGTCCCCGCTGGGCCGCGCAGCTCGACGACCTGCCGGACGCGGAGGCGACGGCGCCGCCCCGCACCGACCGCTTCTCGCACGCCACCGCCGTACTGGAGCTGTACCGCCTGCTGCTGCGGCTGCCCGGCCTGGAGCCCCTGGAGCCCCTGGAAGCGGGGGCGGCGGGGGCGGCGCCGCGTCGGGGCCGGGAGAACCGGCCGGAGTCCCGCGCCCTCGCCCGCATCCGCGCGCTGCTCGCCAAGGCGGAGGCGACCGGGTATCCCGAGGAGGCGGAGGCGCTGAGCGCCAAGGCGCAAGAGCTGATGGCCCGGCACAGCGTCGACGAGGCGCTGCTGGCCGCGCGGGCGCAGGGGACGGCGGCCTCGCCCGACACGCCGGGGGCCTGCCGGATCGGGGTGGAGCCGCCCTACGAGCAGGCCAAGGCGGTGCTGCTGGACGCGGTGGCCGACGCCAACCACTGCCGGGCCGTGTGGAACGAGACCTTCGGCTTCTCCACCGTCGTCGGTTTCGAGGCCGACCTGGAGGCGGTCGAACTCCTCTACACCTCCCTGCTGGTGCAGGCCGAGGCCGCGATGACGAAGGCGGAGGCCGGACAGCGGGCCGGCGGGCGCAAGCGCACCAAGACCTTCCGGCAGTCGTTCCTCGCCGCCTACGCCCACCGCGCGGGCACCAGGCTGCGGGCCGCCGCGGAGGCGGCCACGGAAGCGGCCACGACGGGGGCGGCGGACGCGAACCTCCTGCCGGTGCTCGCCTCCCGCGAGGTCGCGGTCACCGACCGCGTGGAGCGCATGTTCCCGCAGACGACCACGACCCGGTTGCGCGGCGCCGCGGACGCGGCCGGTTGGACGGAGGGCACCCGCGCCGCCGACGCCGCCCGGGTCGGCCACCACCGGCCACTGAAACGGGGCTGAGGCGGCACCGGCCCCGACCGTCCGGCTCCGGCGGTCCGGCTCCGATCGTCCGGCTCCCCCTGTCCGGCTTCGATCATCCAGCTCCGACTGTCCGGCTCCGACCGGTCCGCTCCGACCGTCCGGCTCCGACTGTCCGGCCCCCGCCCGTCCGACCCCCGTTCAGGAACCGAGGCCGGCGGTCGGCAGGCCGGGCGGGAGCGAGCCGCCCTCGGACCTGGTGTACGTCTCCTCGCCGAGTTCGCCCTCCCAGGCCACCGTGAGCGAGGTGGCGTCGACCGCCCCGACCTTGCCGGTCGTCCGGTCGTCGTTGCCGTCGGTGCACTTGAGGTGGATCGTCCGGGTGCCCGAGGTCTCCTGCGTCGTACCGCTGCACACGGTCCCGCCGGTGGCGAACAGGGCCGCCTTGTCGCCGGTGACCATCAGGGCGACGGCCTGGCCGTCGGTGGTCGCCAGCCAGCTGCCCTCCAGCTTCCCGGCGGCACCGGCGGACGGGGACCCGCCCCCGCCGTCGCCCGGCTCCGTGCTCGCGGACGCGCTGGGTGCCGCCGAGGACGTGTCGCCGCCGGCCGAGCCTTCGCCCGAGCCGCCGTCGGAGCCCCCGTCGTCGGTGCACGCGGTCAGGACCAGCGCGCCGGCCAGGCCGAGGCCGAGCGCCGCGGCCCGCACGGACGAGCGCGCCCGCCGGTGCGGGACCCCGCCGCGCGGAACGTCCGCACGCGGCACGGTGGCCGCGCCCGCCGTACCCGCCGCGTTCGCCGTGCCCGTGGCCCGCGCCGTCCCCGTGGTCGGCGTCGTGCGCCCCGTGTTCTCCGTGCTCGCCCTGTTCCCCGCAGTCACCCACGTCACCGGAAGCTCCAAGCTGTAGCCGGACGGCCGTTCGGCCCCGAACAGCCGCAAGCTACCAGGAGGATTTGCGCACCCCGGGAAGATGCCCGGCATGCGCCTGCTCGCGCAGATTCACCCGGGAGAGCCCGAAGACGCGGAAGTACCCGCGCGGGCGCCCGTCCACCTGGTCGCGGTTGCGCACCCGCGTGGGGCTCGCGTCGCGCGGCTGCCCGCGCAGTTCCCGCTGGGCGGCGAGGCGTTCGGCCTCCGTCGACGAGGGCCGGCGGAGGATCTCCTTCAGCTCGGCCCGGCGCGCGGCGTACCGCGCGACGGTCTCCCGCCGCTGCTCGTTCTTCGCGATCTTGCTCTTCTTCGCCATCAGACCCTCACCCCACGGGCACGGATGCGCGCCACGGCCGCCTCGACGCCGATCGAGTCGACCGTCTTGATCCCCTTCGTGCTCAGCCGCAGCCGTACGTGCCGGTTCTCGGTCGGCAGCCAGTAGCGCTTGGTCTGGATGTTGGGGTCGAAGCGCCGCGAGGTGCGCCGGTGGGAGTGCGAGACGCGGTTGCCGAAACCGGGCTTGGTCCCGGTCAGCATGCAGTGGGCGGACACGGTGACGTACCTCTCCTCCGGGCCGGACGGGCCCTAGCTGTTAATGGAATTCATTTTCAGTAAGATAGCAGCATGGCACGCAACGAACTCCGCCCGGTCATCAAGCTCCGGTCCACCGCCGGGACCGGCTACACCTACGTCACCCGCAAGAACCGCCGCAACGACCCGGACCGCCTGGTCCTGCGCAAGTACGACCCGATGGCCGGCCGCCACGTCGACTTCCGAGAGGAGCGCTGAGCCGCCGTGCGCAAGGGAATTCACCCCGAGTACCGCCCCGTCGTCTTCCGCGACCGGGCCGCGAACTACGCCTTCCTCACCCGCTCGACCATGACGAGCGAGCGCACCGTCGAGTGGGAGGACGGCCACACCTACCCGGTCGTCGACGTCGAGATCTCCCACGTCAGCCACCCCTTCTACACCGGCACCGCCCGCGTCCTGGACACCGCCGGACGCGTGGAGCGCTTCGAGCGCCGGTACGGGAAGCAGGACGGGGCATGAGCGGGCAGGGCCGCTTCCGCGAACCGCCGGTGGTGATCGTCGGCGGGCTGCACGCCGACGCGCGCCGGGCGGCCGTGGCCCGGCTGCTCGCCGACGTGCCCGGCAGCGTCGTGCTCCACCACGACCTGGCGACGGCCACCGCGGGGACGGTCGTGCGGACCGTGCGGGACGCCACCGGCATCCTCTCCGCCGGCGAGGCGCCCCTGGTCAACGACTGCGCGTGCTGCGCGCTGCGCGAGGACCTCGTCCCCGAGCTGGTGCGGCTCGCGGAGGCCGGCGGCACCCCGCTGGCGGTCGTCGAACTGTGGGACTCCGTCGAGCCCAAGGCGATGGCGGAGGTGGTGACGGCCGGCGGTTTCACCGTCGCCGGCGTGATCACCGCCGTCGACCCCGCCCTGGTCCTGCCGTACCTCGGCAACGGCGACGACCTCGCCGAGGGCGGCCTCGCCGCGGCGGCCACCGACCAGCGCACCGTGGCCGACACCTTCGCGCGGCAGCTCGAGTACGCCTCCGTCCTCGCCCTCGCCGACTCCCTCCCCGGCTCGCCGGAGGCCGACGAGGAGGACCACGAGTTGCTGGCCCAGCTGCATCCGACGGCCCGCCGGGTCCCGATCGGCCACGGGAACCCGGCGGGCGCTCCGCACGCGAGCCCGGAGCTGGCGCGGGCCGCCCTCGCCGGGTTCGACGTGGAGGCCGCGGCCGCGGCCCAGCACCCGGCCTGCGCGCTGCTGCCCGCCGAGGCCGACGCGCACGGCGTCGCCACCCTGGTCTGGCACCGCCGCCGCCCCTTCCACCCGGAGCGGCTGTACGCGGCGCTCGAGGACCTGACCTGCGCCGCGGCCCGCAGCCGGGGGCGGTTCTGGCTCGCGGGCAAGGGGGACACGCTGCTGCACTGGGACGCCGCGGGCGGTGCCCTGTGCGTGGAGAGCGCGGGACCGTGGCTCGCCTCGCTCCCCGACGCCGCCTGGGAACTGGTGCCGCCCGTGCGCCGCGCCGCCGCCGCGCTGGACTGGCACCCCGAGCACGGCGACCGCTGCCAGCACCTGGTCTTCACCTCCCCCGGCCTCGACCGGGACGGCCTGGAACGGCTCCTGGAGTCCTGCCTGCTGACCGACGTCGAGTACGCCGCGGGGCAGGCCGCCTGGGACCGGCTGCCGCCCGCCTTCGACACCCTCCTGGAGGTCTGAACCATGCCCGCGCCCCGAAAGAGCGACCGCAAGCCCGCCCGGCAGCGTCCCAACCCGCTGGACCAGGCGGGGGTGACGTACATCGACTACAAGGACACCGAGCTGCTGCGCCGGTTCCTCTCCGACCGCGGCAAGATCCGCAGCCGCCGCGTCACCCGCGTGACGTCCCAGCAGCAGCGGCAGCTGGCCAGGGCGATCAAGAACGCCCGTGAGATGGCGCTGCTGCCGTACGGCACCCGCTGACCGGCCTGCCGTACCTCACGCACCAGCGACAACACCGGGGACGCCCGTACCGTTCGGGCCCCGGTGTTGTCGCATGTTGTTGCATATTCTTCGAATCCGGGGGCACATGCGGGAACGACTTCCCGGGCCTCGGCGTCGTAGTGGGCAGGGCTCGGTAAAGCGGTCGTCAAAGCTGTAACCGCGGGAACACCGCACGTGCACGTGCATTTGCTCATGCATCTGCACGTGAACAGGGTTATGATCCGGATCAGTTGACCACTGCATCAATGGCCACATCAGCCAGTGCACACCGGGGAGCGACCTGTGGACCACGACGTGTACGACGTGTACAACGGCATGGCCGCCACGCAGTTGCACGATGCGGCCTGGCAGAAGAGCCGGCGCAGCAACTCGCAGGGATCGTGCGTGGAGTTCGCGCGCCTGCCCGACGGTGCGGTGGCGGTACGCAACTCCCGCTTCCCCGACGGCCCCGCGCTCGTCTACACGCGTGCCGAGATCGAGGCCATGCTGCTGGGCGTCAAGGACGGCGAGTTCGACCACCTGATCGCGAGCTGACCCGGTGGCCGGCCCGCCCGGCCGGGGCAACCGGGTGACCAGGTCGACCGGGTGATCAGACCAGCCAGCCGGGTGACCAGACTGGCGGGGCGGTGCCCGGACGCGGAACCTAGACGCGGAACAGCGCCCAGACCACCTTGCCGTTGAGGGTCCCGGCCAGCGGGTGCCAGCCCCAGCTGTCGCTGAAGGAGTCGACGAGGAACAGGCCGCGGCCGGACTCCGCCGAGAAGTCGTCCGTCTCGCGGGCCACCGGGCTGTCGTGGCTGGGGTCGCGCACCGCGCACACCAGCCGCTCGGTCCAGCGCATCAGGTGCAGCCGTACCGGGCCGTGCCGTTCGTCGTGGCGCGGGGTGTCCGCCGGCAGCGCGTGCCGCAGGGCGTTGGTGACCAGTTCCGAGACCACCAGGCATACGTCGTCGAAGCGGTCGCCGGTTTCCCAGCCGTCGAGCGTTCTGCGGGTGAACCTCCGGGCCTCGCGCACCGCTTCGAAACGCGGTGGCAGCGCACAGGAGGCGGCGTTGGACACGGCCGAGGGGTCGAGTGGCGGAAGGCCCTGCCGTAACGGCTCGAGCATGGTCGATCCATTCGTCCCCATGCGAGGCACTCCCGGGAATTCGCGGTCGTAGCGATGCGGCGCGGTGGTGCGGGGACCATGGTTTCGGATGCGTACCTCAGATGCAAGGGCAGATGCACGTGCACGTGACCGAAATGGACCTGCCCGTACCGCTTGTTGGTCAATTTTTCCGTCATCTTCGCCTCCCCTTCATCTCCCACGGAGGCTGGTTCCGACCCGCCGCGTGCATGATCCTGCACATTTCCTTTGGCTCGATTCCGTTTCCGTAACCGGACGAGTACTGCTCGAAGTGTTTTAGTGGCAGACTGCGGCCCCTGAAGACGGTTGGGGAGGCTGGCGAACGTGAGCGCGGGAGAGCCCGGATCGGTGGTGCGGCGCATGCTGCTCGGATCACAACTCAGGCGACTGCGTGAGACGCGGGGGATCACGCGAGAGGCCGCGGGCTACTCGATCCGCGCCTCCGAGTCGAAGATCAGCCGGATGGAGCTGGGCCGGGTGAGCTTCAAGACGAGGGACGTCGAGGACCTGCTGACGCTGTACGGCATCACGGACGAGCAGGAGCGCGCCTCCCTGCTCTCGCTGGCCAAGGAGGCCAACGTCGCGGGCTGGTGGCACAGTTACTCCGACGTGCTGCCCAGCTGGTTCCCGACGTATGTCGGTCTGGAGGGCGCCGCCTCGCTGATCCGGGCCTACGAGGTGCAGTTCGTGCACGGCCTGCTCCAGACCGAGGAGTACGCCCGCGCGGTCGTCCGGCGCGGCATGAAGGGCGCCGGCGAGGCGGACGTCGAGCGGCGGGTGGCGCTGCGCCTGGAGCGGCAGAAGCACCTGGTCGCGGAGAACGCCCCGGAGTTCCACATCGTGCTGGACGAGGCCGCCCTGCGCCGCCCGTACGGCGACCGCGAGGTGATGCGCGGCCAGCTCCAGCACCTGATCGAGGTGTCCGAGCGCCCCAACGTGCGCCTTCAGGTCATGCCGTTCGGCTTCGGCGGGCACTCCGGCGAGAGTGGCGCGTTCACGCTCCTCAGCTTCCCCGAGTCGGACCTCTCGGACGTCGTCTACCTGGAGCAGCTCACCAGTGCGCTGTACCTGGACAAGCAGGAGGACGTCACCCAGTACGAGACGGCGCTGAAGGAACTCCAGCAGGACAGCCCGGGGGCGGACGAGAGCCGGGACCTTCTGCGGGGACTCCTTCAACTCTCCTGAAACGTCAGTACGATGACGCCCAATCAGGCGGCTCGCTCGCGGCGGCTGCGGGAGTTCAGGGGATTGAGGGAACACATGTCGTCGTACTTCACCGACCTCGCCCAGCAGTACATCGACGGCGAGTGGCGTCCGGGCACCGGCTCCTGGGACATCATCGACTTCAACCCGTACGACAACGAGAAGCTCGCCTCGATCACGATAGCCACCGTCGACGAGGTCGACGCCGCCTACCGGGCCGCCGAGCGCGCGCAGAAGCAGTGGGCCGCGACGAACCCGTACGCGCGCCGCGCGGTGTTCGAGAAGGCGCTGCGCCTGGTGGAGGAGCGCGAGGCCGAGATCAGCGAGGCGATCGTCGCCGAGCTGGGCGGCACCCGCCTGAAGGCCGCCTTCGAACTGCACCTCGCCAAGGAGTTCCTGCGCGAGGCGGTCCACCTGGCGCTGCGCCCCGAGGGCCGGATCATCCCCTCCCCGGTCGACGGCAAGGAGAACCGCGTCTACCGGGTGCCGGTCGGCGTCGTGGGCGTCATCAGCCCCTTCAACTTCCCCTTCCTGCTCTCCCTGAAGTCGGTCGCCCCGGCCCTCGCCCTGGGCAACGGCGTCGTCCTCAAGCCGCACCAGAACACGCCGATCGTGGGCGGCACGCTGGTCGCGAAGATCCTCGAGGACGCGGGACTGCCGGGCGGCCTGCTCAACGTCGTGGTCACCGACATCGCGGAGATCGGCGACGCCTTCATCGAGCACCCGGTCCCCAAGGTGATCTCCTTCACCGGCTCCGACAAGGTCGGCCGCCACGTGGCCACGGTCTGCGCCGCCAACTTCAAGCGCTCCGTCCTCGAACTGGGCGGCAACAGCGCGCTGGTGGTCCTGGACGACGCCGACGTCGACTACGCGGTCGACGCCGCCGTCTTCAGCCGCTACGTCCACCAGGGCCAGGTATGCATGGCCGCCAACCGCGTGCTGGTCGACCGCGCGGTGGCCGACGAGTTCACCGAGAAGTTCGTCGCCAAGGTGAGCACCCTCAAGACCGGTGACCCGCGCGACCCCGAGACCGTCATCGGCCCGGTGATCAACTCCTCGCAGGCGGACGCGATCTCCGGCGTCGTCGAGCAGGCCCTCGCCGAGGGCGCCACCGCCCTGGTGCGCGGCGCGGTCACCGACAACCTGGTCGAGCCGTCGGTCCTCATCGGCGTGCCCGCCGACTCCGCCCTGCTGCGGCAGGAGGTCTTCGGCCCGGTCGCCTTCCTCGTCCCCTTCGACGGCGAGGAGGAGGCCGTGCGCCTCGTCAACGACACGCCGTACGGGCTGAGCGGTGCCGTGCACACCGGGGACATCGAGCGCGGGGTCAACTTCGCCAAGCGGATCGACACCGGCATGTTCCACGTGAACGACGGCACCGTGCACGACGAGCCGATCGTGCCCTTCGGCGGCGAGAAGCACTCCGGCATCGGCCGTCTCAACGGCGACACCATGCTGGACGCCTTCACCACCCAGAAGTGGATCTCGGTGCAGCACGGGCGCAGCGGCTTCCCGTTCTGAGGGCCCCGGCGGGCGGAGCCCGGTGCCCGATCTAGGCTGGACCCCATGTCAGCGATCCGTCTCCTCGTGCTCGGCGCCGTCCGCCAGCACGGGCGGGCCCACGGCTACCAGGTGCGCAACGACCTGGAGTACTGGGGCGCGCACGAGTGGTCCAACGCCAAGCCCGGTTCGATCTACCACGCGCTGAAGCAGATGGCGAAACAGGGGCTGCTCCTCGCGCACGAGATCGCGCCGTCCACGGCGGGCGGGCCGCCGCGGGTGGAGTACGAGATCACCGAGCAGGGCACCGAGGAGTACCTCACCCTGCTCCGTGCCTACCTCACCGCCTACGACCAGCGGCCGGACGTGCTCACCGCGGCGCTCGGCTTCATGGTCGACCTCCCGCGCGAGGAGGCGCTCGCGCTCCTGGAGGAGCGGGTGCGCCGGATCGAGGAGTGGCGCAGCGCCGTCACCGAGTACTACCTGCCCGCGGAGGGGCCCGGCCAGTACGGGCACATCGGCGAGATCATGAACTACTGGGTGCACTCGGCAGACTCGGGCGCCGAGTGGACCCGCGGCCTCATCGAACGCGTCCGGGGCGGCGCCTACACCTTCGCCGGCGAGGGCGATCCGTTCGTCGGGGTGCTGGCGGAGGGGGAGGAGAACCCCTTCGCGGCGGGGCGGCCGCACTACGGGGACGCCCGCTAATCAAGTTTGACCAATCGGAGAGCGGGCACTACCTTCTGAGCAAGTAGTCAAATTTGGCTAGCTCGGGCTCTCGAAAGGGAATGGGGAGTGACAGTGGCCGACACGGCGATCACCGTCGAAGGCGCACGCAAGAGGTACGGCAGCAAGAACGCACTGGACGGGCTCGACCTGACCGTCACGCGCGGCACGGTGCACGGCGTACTGGGCCCGAACGGAGCGGGCAAGACGACCCTGGTCCGGATCCTGTCCACCCTGCTGCGGCCCGACGCGGGCCGCGTCGAGGTGGCCGGACACGACGTGGTCGCCGAGGCGTACGCGGTGCGGCTGCGCATCGGCCTGCTCGGCCAGCACGCGGCGCTCGACGAGGAGCTGGGCGGCCGGCAGAACCTGGAGATGTTCGGCCGCCTCCACCACCTGGGCGCACGACGGGCACGCGCGCGTGCCGACGAACTGCTCGCCCGCTTCGACCTCTCCGACACCGGCCGCAAACCGGTCAGCGCCTACAGCGGCGGTATGCGGCGCCGCCTCGACCTGGCCGCCTCCCTGATCACCGAACCGGAGGTGCTCTTCCTGGACGAGCCGACCACCGGCCTCGACCCGCGCGGCCGCGCCGAGGTGTGGGACTCGGTCCGCTCCCTGGTCGGCGCCGGTACGACGGTCCTGCTCACCACCCAGTACCTGGAGGAGGCCGACCAGCTGGCCGACCGCATCTCGGTCGTCGACGCCGGCCGCGTCGTCGCCGACGGCACGGCGGACGAACTCAAGGCCGCCACCGGCGGGGACCGCGTCGACGTCGTCCTGCGCGACGCCGGCCACCTGGGCGCCGCGGTGGCCCTGCTGCCGCTCACCGGCGTCCGCGTGGACCCCGACCGCCGGCTGCTCAGCGCCCCGGTCACCGACCGGATGGCGGCGCTCTCCGGCGTCGTACGGGCGCTGGAGGAGGCCGGGATCGAGGCCGAGGACGTGGCGCTGCGCCGGCCGACCCTGGACGAGGTGTTCCTGCACCTCACCGACCGCACGAAGGAGGCCGCGTGAGTACGAGCACCCTCACCACCACCCCCACCCCCACCCCCATGACCCACGCCCTGTCCGACTCCTGGACCATGACCCGCCGCGAGCTGGCCCGCTGGGGGCGGCAACCGGTGGCGGTCGTCGTCAACCTGGTCTTCCCGGTCATGCTGCTGCTGATGTTCGGCTACCTGGTCGGCGGCGGCCGGGGCCTGAGCGGCGACTACGTCGACTACCTGGTCCCCGGGATGCTCGCCCTCACCATGGCCTTCGGCCTGGAGGGCACGATGATCGCCGTCACCCGGGACCTCGACAAGGGCGTCGTCGACCGCTTCCGCTCCCTCCCGATGGCCAACGGCGCGGTCCTGGTCGGCCGTTCCGCCGCCGACATGCTCCAGTCGGTGCTCGGCCTGGTCGTACTGATCGGCGTCGGGTACACGCTCGGCTGGCGCGCCCACGGCGGTCCCGGCGCCTTCCTCGGCGCGGTCGGCCTGCTCCTGCTCTTCCGCTTCGCCATGCTCTGGATCGGCATCTTCCTGGCCCTGGTGGCCGGGAAGGCCGAGCTGGTGCAGGCGGTGCAGATCCTGGTCTGGCCGGTCGGCTTCCTCTCCAACGCCTTCGCCACCCCCGACTCCATGCCCGGCTGGCTGGGCACGGTCGTCGAGTGGAATCCGATGTCCCAGACCGCCACGGCCGTCCGCGACCTCTTCGGCGGCCCGGGCGGCGAGGCGGGGCACGTCTGGGCGGCCGTCGCCTGGCCGCTGGCGCTGCTCGCGGTGTTCTTCCCGCTGGCGGTGGCCAGGTTCGGGCGGCTGAGCCGCTGACGACCCCGGCCCGGCACGGGCCCTAGTGGTGGAAGCCGGTGGCCGCGCCCTTGTCCCGGGTCAGCGGGTGCGGCTGCCGGCGCAGCTCCGGCAGCAACCGTTCCAGGTCGTCGAGGAGCAGGTCCGCCATGTCCGCCGAGAAGCCGTTGCGGCACACCACCCGCAGCACGGAGAGGTCCTCGCGGTGCGGCGGGAAGGTGTACGCCGGCACCAGCCACCCGCCCTCGCGCAGCCGCCGGGACACGTCGAAGACGTCGTACGCCGTCACGTCGTCCGCCGTGGTGAAGGCGAACACGGGCAGCTGGTCGCCGCGCGTCAGCAGCCGGAAGTCGCCGAGCGCCGCCACCCGCCGGGCGACGGAGCCCGCGATGTCCCGCGCGTTCTGCTGCACGGCCCGGTAGCCCTCGCGGCCCAGCCGCAGGAACGTGTAGTACTGCGCCACCACCTGCGCGCCGGGCCGGGAGAAGTTCAGCGCGAAGGTCGGCATGTCGCCGCCCAGGTAGTTCACCCGGAACACCAGCTCCTCGGGCAGCGCCTCCGCGTCCCGCCACAGGGCCCAGCCCACGCCCGGGTAGACCAGCCCGTACTTGTGCCCCGAGGTGTTGATCGAGGCGACCCTCGGCAACCGGAAGTCCCACACCAGGTCCTCGTCGAGGAAGGGCGCGACCATGCCGCCCGAGGCGCCGTCCACGTGCACCGGGACGTCGAGTCCGGTCCGCTCCTGGAGGGCGTCCAGGGCGGCGCACAGGTCGGCCACCGGCTCGTAGGAGCCGTCGAAGGTGGAGCCGAGGATGCCGACGACCCCGATGGTGTTCTCGTCGCACAGCTCGGCGGCGGCCTGCGGGTCCAGGTGGAAGCGCTCGCCCTCCATCGGGACCTGGCGGGCCTCCACCTCCCAGAAGTTGCAGAACTTCTCCCAGCAGACCTGGACGTTCACGCCCATCACCAGATTGGGCCGCACGTCCTTCGCCGGGTACCGGTCGGCGTTGCGCAGCGCCCAGCGCCGCTTGAGCGCCATCCCCGCCAGCATGCACGCCTCGCTCGACCCGGTCGTCGAGCAGCCCACGGCCGCCGCCGGGTCGGGCGCGTGCCACAGGTCGGCGAGCATCGCCACGCAGCGCCGCTCCAGCTCGGCGGTGCGCGGGTACTCGTCCTTGTCGATCATGTTCTTGTCCCGGCACTCGCTCATCAGCACCCCGGCCTGCGGTTCCATCCAGGTGGTGACGAAGGTGGCCAGGTTCAGCCGTGCGTTGCCGTCCAGCATCAGCTCGTCGTGGACGAGGCGGTACGCGGTCTCCGGCGGCAGCGGGGAGTCGGGCAGCCGGTGGGAGGGCGGGGCCTCGGTCATGCCGCCGAGCGGGTTCGCCTCCGCGTGGAAGGGGTTCACGGCGAGCCGGCGCCGGTCGCGGTCGTCGCCGTGGGGCGGGCGGGGACCCTTGTGCAGTGACATGCAACCGACGGTAGGCCGGGGCCCGGGGCCCCGCACCCGGGGCCGCACCGGCGGGTCCGGGCTTGCACCTCACGTCACGTGAGGAGGCAGCGTGGAGGACGTCAGAGAAGGGAGCGGAAGTGAGCTACTCCGTGGGACAGGTGGCCGGCTTCGCCGGAGTGACGGTGCGCACGCTGCACCACTACGACGACATCGGCCTGCTCGCACCCGGCGAGCGCAGCCACGCGGGCCACCGGCGCTACAGCGACGCCGACCTCGACCGGTTGCAGCAGATCCTGTTCTACCGGGAGCTGGGCTTCCCGCTCGACGAGGTCGCCGCCCTGCTCGACGACCCGGCCGCGGACCCGCGCGCGCACCTGCGCCGCCAGCACGAGCTGCTGACCGCCCGGATCGAGAGACTGCGGAAGATGGCGGCGGCCGTGGAGCAGGCCATGGAGGCACGCAGCATGGGAATCAACCTCACCCCCCAGGAGAAGTTCGAGGTCTTCGGCGACTTCGACCCCGACCAGTACCAGGAGGAGGTCCGGGAACGCTGGGGCGACACCGACGCCTACCGCCAGTCCAGGGAGAAGACCGCCTCCTACACCAAGGAGGACTGGCAGCGCATCCAGGACGAGGCCGACGAGCTCACCCGGCGCTTCGTCGCCCTGATGGAAGCCGGTGAGCCCGCCGACTCCGAGGGCGCCATGGACGCCGCGGAGGACCACCGGCAGGGCATCGCCCGCAACCACTACGACTGCGGGTACGAGATGCACACCTGCCTGGGCGACATGTACGTCTCGGACGAACGTTTCACGCGAAACATCGACGCCGCCAAGCCGGGCCTCGCCGCCTACATGCGCGACGCGATCCTCGCCAACGCCGTCCGGCACACCCCCTGACGCCAACGCCGTCCGGCACACCCCTGAGCGGTGGTCGTGACCCAGGGACTCGTTTCCCGGCGCCCGCCCCGCGGGGGCTCACTCCCGGGTCACGACCACCGCCGTCCCGCACGCACACCTCGGTGCCCACGTCCGCGGCCGTCGTCACGTCGAAGCGGAACGCCAGCACCGCGTTGGCCCCCCGGGTGCGTGCCTGCTCGACGAGCCGCTCCATCGCCTCGTTGCGCGTCTCCACCAGCGTCTTCGTGAGCCCGCGCAGCTCACCGCCGACCATCGACTTCAGCCCGGCACCGATCTGGCTCCCCAGGTGCCGGGAGCGCACGGTCAGTCCGAAGACCTCTCCGAGCACCTCCTGCACCCGGTGGCCCGGCAGGTCGTTCGTGGTCACCACGAGCACGTCGGGCTGCGGGCCCTGGCCGCCGCCGTATTCTTCAATACCCATGGTTCTCAGGCTTCCCCGGGAAACGTCACAGCGCACCCCAAGGAGCCCCGTGGAACCTGGGACGCCACGGCTGCGTTGTACGTTTGGGCAGCCAGGTTCAGCCCGCCTCCCCCCAGCAGCAGGAGCCACAATCCCGTGACCACCCTTGCGCTCGGTCCTGAGTGGATCAGCCCGGACTACCTGATCGAGACGTTCAGTCTGCCCGGCATCCTGCTCATCGTCTTCGCCGAGTCAGGACTCTTCGCGTTCCTGCCCGGCGACTCGCTGCTGTTCACCGCGGGCCTGTTCGTCGCCCAGGGCCAGTACATCAGCCAGCCGCTGTGGCTGGTGTGCACCCTGATCGTGGCCGCCGCCGTCCTCGGCGACCAAGTCGGCTACATGATCGGCAAGTTCTTCGGTCCGAGGCTCTTCAGCCGCCCCAACTCCAAGCTCTTCAAACAGGAGAATCTGGAGAAGGCGCACGAGTTCATGGAGAAGTACGGCCCCAAGGCGATCGTCCTGGCCCGGTTCGTGCCCATCGTGCGCACCTTCGCCCCCATCGTGGCGGGCGCCGGCCGCATGAAGTACCGCACCTTCCTCACGTACAACGTGATCGGCGGCGTGGCCTGGGGCACCGGCGTCACCCTCGCGGGCTACTGGCTCGGCCAGATCGAGTTCATCCGGGCCCACGTCGAGGGCATCCTCGTCCTGATCATCCTGGTCTCGGTCGTCCCGATCGCCATCGAGTACCTGCGCGAGCGCAAGAAGAAGCAGCGGGCCGCCGCGGCCGCCCCCGCCACCCCGGCGCCCCAGCAGCAGCACCAGCCCGCGTACCCGGTGATGGACGACGCGACGACCCAGCTGCGCCGGGTCGACCCGTACGACCAGCCGCAGCAGCAGTACGACCCGCAGTACGACCAGGGCTACGGCGGCCGGCAGCCCTACGGCGGCCAGCAGCCCCCGCAGCAGCCCTACGGCGGCCAGCAGCCCCCGCAGCAGCCGTACGCCCAGCAGTACCCGCAGGGCTACGGCGATCAGCCTCAGCAGTACGGCGACCAGTACCCGTACAACCAGGGGCGCTAGAACCCCCGCGTCCGCTTGGCCGCCCGGCGTCCCGCCGCACTCGCGGCGCCGGGCACCTTCAGGAACAGCCGGGAGATCTCGCCACCGAGGTTCACCCCGATCGCGATGGCCATCGCCAGGGCCACCGCGTTGGACAGCGACAGCAGCCCCGAGTCGACCTCGCCCTGCGCGATGCCCAGCAGACCGAAGTACGTCGCCGAACCGGGCAGCAGCGGTCCGATCGCCGCGGTCGTGTACGGCAGCGCCGACGCGAACCGGTACCGGGACATCAGCTGCCCGAACAGGCCCACGAGCCCCGCCGCGGCGGCCGTGGAGGCCACCGGCGAGATGTCGCCGGCGTAGTGCATGGCGCCGTACACGCACCAGGCGATGCCGCCGTTCAGGGTCACCGCCAGCACCGTGGCCCGTTCCTGCTGGAGCAGGATCGCGAAGGCCAGCGACAGCAGCATCGAGGCGAAGATCTGCACGAACGGTTCGTCACCGGTGCCGAGCTTGGCGTCCGGATTCAGCTCGGCGCCCAGCTGGACCCCGAAGTACAGCACCACCAGCACCCCGGCGACGATGCTGACGAAGAAGTACATGACCTCCAGCAGACGTGCGGCGGCGGTGATGTAGAACCCGGTCAGACCGTCCTGCACCCCCGCGACCAGGGCCCGCCCGGGCAGCAGCGCGAACAGCCCACCGGTGATGACCGCGGACGCCTTCACGTCGACGTGCGTCACCGTCAGCGCGACGCCCATCGCGGCGGGCGGCATCGCCGCCACCGCGAACTGGTAGAACTCCGGCAGTCCGCGCCCGGCGCACAGCCACGCCAGCCGGTCGCCGAGCATCGAGCCGAACATCGCCGCGAAGAACACGGTCGCCCCGCCGCCGACGAGCAGCGAGGCCCCGCCCGCGAGCAGACCGCTGGCCACCGTCAGCACCCAGGTGGGGTACGGGTGCCGGTTGCGTCGGATCTCCGCGAGGCGCCGGTAGGCCTCCTCCAGGGAGATGTTCGTGTCGGGATCGCTGAGGTCGTCCACCAGGTGGAAGACGGCCGCGAGCCGCGTGTAGTCGGTGCCGCGGCGGCGTACCGTGCGCGACGCCGTCACCGGGTCGTCGACCAGGGACGGCTGGTGGGAGATCGACAGCAGCGTGAAGGTGACGTTCGGCTCGCAGCGGTCCAGGCCGTAGGACCGGCAGACGGCGAACATGGCCGCCTCCACGTCCTCGGCACCCTCACCGCCCGCCAGCAGCAGCTCCCCGATACGCAGCGTCAGGTCCAGCACGCGCGGCACGGCGGGGCCGGTCTCGTCGTCGTGCTTCTGCGAGGGCTCCGGCGCGGGCCGCTCGGCGACCGGCATCCGCAGCATGGCGCGCATCCGGTCCTGCCAGGGCACGTCCGTCAGGCTCACCGCCGGGAAACCGCTCGCCGGGGTGAAGGCGGCCGGGGCGGTCCACGCGCTGTGGGTGCTCGGCATGGTGAACGCCGAGCCCTCGGTGTCCGCGGGCGCGGCCTGCGGCGCCTCCAGACCGTCGGGGAGCGAGAACTCCGAGGTCGTCTCGGACTCGGTGCCGGCGTGTCGCGGGACCGCGAGCCCCTGCGGGATCTCGAACTCGGACGTCGTCGACGACTCGCCGTCGATCGACGCCGCGATCCCACCGGGCTGCCGGAAGGCACTGCGGGCCTCGTCCGACTGCGGTTTGGGCTCCTCCGCCTCCGTCACCTGCGCAACGCTCCCTGGTACCGACACACCCTCCTGTTGACCTCAGTATGGTCACTCAAACACGAACGGGCCGCACGCGTGTGCGTGCGGCCCGTTACGGGTGTCCGGACTGCTCAGTGGCCGCCCTGGTCCTTGAACCGCTTGTAGGACCGCTCGATCTCGGCCTCGGCGTCGGTACGGCCGACCCAGTCGGCGCCCTCGACGGACTTGCCGGGCTCCAGGTCCTTGTAGACCTCGAAGAAGTGCTGGATCTCCAGGCGGTCGAACTCCGAGACGTGGTGGATGTCACGCAGGTGCTCCACGCGCGGGTCGGTCGACGGCACGCACAGCAGCTTGTCGTCGCCGCCGGCCTCGTCCGTCATCCGGAACATGCCGATCGCGCGGCAGCGGATGAGGCAGCCCGGGAAGGTCGGCTCGTCCAGGATGACCAGCGCGTCCAGCGGGTCGCCGTCCTCGCCGAGGGTGTTCTCGACGAAGCCGTAGTCGGTCGGGTAGGCGGTCGAGGTGAACAGGCGGCGGTCCAGGCGGATACGACCGGTCTCGTGGTCCACCTCGTACTTGTTCCGCGAACCCTTCGGGATCTCGATCGTGACGTCGAACTCCACCGGACGCTCCTCCATGATCAGCACATAGTTCTGGTGGTTAAGTGTCCCTCACGCAGGTGTGTGATCGCGAAAGGGGCTGGTGACAGTGCCAGAGCTGAGGCCTTGGCGGACCGCGGGACCGCACGTGGCGCGGGCCGCGAGTGCCGTTCGTCCCCGTCTGGCACGCTTCGCCCGGACCGCCAAACCGCGGTTCGCACGGTTCGCACGGGCCACGGCGCCGCAGCTCGCCCGGATCACGGGGCCGAAGACCTGGCAGTACACCGCCGGTGCCGCCACTGCCGGGCTGGCACTGGCCGCCGGTGTGGTGACCGCCGCCGGCCCCTGGGACTCCACGGGTCAGCGTACGGCCGAGCGGGACCGGGCCGTCGCCCTGGAGCAGACGGGTGGCACAGATCACGGCAGCGGATCCGGGGCCTCCGGTACGTCGTCCGGCTCACCCCGTCCCGCACCCAGCGCCGGCGCGGTACTGACCGGACTCGGCGGCACCACCACCCCGGGCGGCGTCAAGGCGGCACCCGGCGGCAAGGACCTCGCCGGCCTCCTCGACCCCCTGCTGAAGGACGACCCCGCGCTCGGCGAGCACCGCGCGGCGGCCGTCGTCGACCTCGCCACCGGCACCCGCCTGTACGGCCTCGGCGGCGACGCCCCGCTCATCCCCGCCTCCACCACCAAGATCGCCACCGCCGTCGCCGCCCTCACCGCCCTCGGCCCCGACCACCGCCTCACCACCCGCACCGCCCTGGAGGCCGACACCGGCGAACTCGTCCTGGTCGGCGGCGGCGACCCCACCCTCACCGCGCGCGAGGACCCGCGCGGCCTCGCCAGTCTGCGCACCCTCGCCGAGAAGACCGCCGCCGCCCTCAAGAAGCGCGACGTGCGCACGGTGACGCTGTCGTACGACACGACGCTCTACGTCGGTACCGAGACGCACCCGATCGGGGTCAACGAGAACCTCGCCCGCGTCACCGCCCTGATGACCGACGAGGGCCGCACCGACGACTCCACCAGCGGCCCCGCCCCCCGCGTGCCCGACCCGGCCGCCGACGCCGCCCGTACCTTCGCCGGCCTCCTGAAGAAGCACGGCGTCACCGCGTCGGCCCCCGGCCCTTCCAAGGCCACGGCCCGCGCCGACACCCTCGCCACGGTCTCCTCGCCCCCGCTGTCGGCCCTGGTCGAGCGGATGCTGACCAACAGCGACAACGACCTCGCCGAGGCCCTGGCCCGCCACACCGCCGTGGCGACCGGCAAGCGCGCCGACTTCGACGGGGCGGGCGCCGCCGTCACGGCCCGCCTGAAGCAGCTCGGCCTGCCGGTCCAGGGGGCGCGGTTCCACGACGGAAGCGGCCTGGACCGCACGGACCTGATCAGCGCCGACCTGCTCACCGCCCTGCTGGCCGAGGCGGCCGACCCCGCTCGCCCCCAGCTCCGCGCGGTGCTCACCGGGCTCCCCGTCGCCCACTTCACCGGCACCCTGGCCGGCCGCTACACGGACGGAGCAGCGGGCCTGGTCCGCGCCAAGACCGGCACCCTCACGGGCGTGAACACCCTCGCCGGCACGGTCACCACCCCCGACGGCCGCCTCCTGGGCTTCGCCTTCCTGGCCAACGCCACGACGGACCCCTGGACGGCCCAGACGACCCTGGACCGAGCGGCGACGGCACTGGCGTCCGAGACCGCGTAGCCGCGGGCGGTCGCCAGCCGCCGTGACTGCGGGCAGCCGTAGCTGCGGGCAGTCGTGCCTCCCCCCAGTGCCTGAACGGCCTGGGAGGTACCCCCGGGCGGCACGGGTGGGCGCGGCGGCACCGCAACGCCGGGTGCCCTGGCAACGGACCCCGCCGGCCCGGCACCCCCGCACGACTGCCCCCCAGCGGCAGCGCTCCCGTACCGTTGACGCATGACGAGCATCGGCGCTAATTCCGGCATGGTCGACTGGAACCTCGCGGTGGCGACCGCGACCCGGCTCGTACGGCCGGGCCCCGAGGTGAGCCGCGACGAGGCCAGGGCCGTCGTCGCCGAGCTCCGCCGCCATGCCAAGTCCTCGGAGGAGCACGTCCGCGGCTTCACCCGGATGGGCACCGAGGAGACCCACGACACCCCCGTCCTGGTGGTCGACCGGCCCGGCTGGGTCCGGGCCAACGTCGCCGGGTTCCGGGAGCTGCTCAAACCCCTGCTGGAGAAGATGCAGGAGCGGCGCGGCGGCGGCGCGGGCAACGCGGTCCTCGGCGCCGTCGGCGGCAAGGTCACCGGCGTGGAGCTGGGCATGCTGCTGTCGTTCCTGTCCTCCCGCGTCCTCGGCCAGTACGAGACCTTCGCCCCCGCCACCCGCGAACTGCCCGCCGGCGCGAACGGCGGCGGCCGGCTGCTCCTGGTCGCGCCGAACATCGTGCACGTCGAGCGCGAACTCGACGTGGAACCCCACGACTTCCGCCTGTGGGTGACCCTGCACGAGGAGACGCACCGCACGCAGTTCACCGCCGTGCCCTGGCTGCGCGACCACCTCGAGGGCGAAATCCAGTCGTTCCTGGCCGAGACCGACGTGGACCCCATGACCGTCCTCGAACGGGTCCGCGAGGCCGCCCAGACGCTGGCCGGGGGCCGTCCCGAGGCGGAGGAGGACGACGGCGGCCGCTCGCTCGTGGAGCTGGTGCAGACCCCCGCCCAACGGGAGGTTCTCGGCCGCCTCACCGCCGTCATGTCCCTCCTGGAGGGGCACGCCGACTTCGTGATGGACGGCGTCGGACCGGCGGTCGTGCCGAGCGTCGGCGAGATCCGCGAGAAGTTCCAGCAGCGCCGCGCCAAGGGCGCCTCCCGCCTCGACATGGCGCTGCGCAAGCTGCTCGGCCTGGACGCCAAGCTCCGCCAGTACCGGGACGGCGAACGGTTCGTACGGGCCGTCGTCGAGGAGTGCGGCATGGACGGCTTCAACCGCGTCTGGACCTCGCCCAACACGCTCCCCACCAAGTCGGAGATCGCCAAACCGGCGGACTGGATCGCGCGGGTGCACCGCAAGCCGGAGGCGTGAGCCGCGCGGGCGGGGCGTGAAACGATTCCGGCCGACGGCAGGCGAACGACCCTCCAATCACCCGTCCGAGGGACCGTGAGGCTTCGGCAGGCGTGCGATGCTCGGGGAACGGCCCGTTTCTGTCACCATCTACACACTCTGCGTGACCGAACCTCGGGCTCACCCCCGACAACTTCATGAAGGGCACCGGACATGGGTCCCCATCCTGCGGTCGCGGCGATACGCCTGGCGGTCCGCCGCGTCCTCCACGACATCCTCACCGAACTGAACACTCCGGCCGGCGTCCCCGCCGCGACGGCCGTCGAGCCTACGCGCGAACGCCCGCCCGGGCTTCCGGCGGCACCACTCGTGCTCGTGGCCTGCTCCGGCGGTGCCGACTCCATGGCGCTCGCCTCCGCCCTCGCCTTCGAGGCCCCCCGGCTCGGCGTCCGCGCCGGCGGGGTCACCGTCGACCACGGCCTGCAGAGCGGCTCCGACCTGCGCGCCGAGGAAGTCGTCCTGCGCCTGCGCGAGTTGGGCCTCGACCCCGTGGAGGCCACCGCCGTGACCGTCGGCCGCGAGGGCGGCCCGGAAGCCGCCGCCCGCGACGCCCGCTACGCCGCGCTGGACGCCGCCGCCGCCCGCCACGGCGCCGCCGCCGTCCTGCTCGGCCACACCCGCGACGACCAGGCCGAGACCGTCCTGCTGGGCCTCGCCCGCGGCTCCGGCATCCGCTCCCTGTCGGGCATGGCCGCGGTCTCGGGGGCCGGCGGCCGTTACCGGCGCCCCTTCCTCCAGGTCGACCGCCAGACCGCCCGCAAGGCCTGCATGGTCCAGTCCCTGCCCGTCTGGGACGACCCCCACAACGCCGACCCCGCCTACACCCGCTCCCGGCTGCGCCACGAGGGCCTGCCCGCCCTGGAGAAGGCGCTCGGCAAGGGCGTCGTCGAGGCGCTCGCCCGTACGGCCCAGCTCTCCCGGGACGACGCCGACGCCCTCGACACCTGGGCCCGCCAGGCCGAGGCCGGCGTCCGCGACGCCACCGGCGGACTCGCGTGCGCCAAGCTGTACGCCCTGCCGCCCGCCGTACGCCGCCGGATCCTGCGCCGCGCCGCCCTGGAGGCCGGTGCGCCCGGCGGTGCCCTGTTCGCCCGCCACATCGAGGAAGTCGACCGGCTGATCACCGGCTGGCGCGGTCAGGGGGCCATCAACCTCCCGGGCAAAGTCGTCGCCCGGCGGCAGGGTGGCAGACTGGTGATTCGGCAAGGCTGAATCCGGACCCTCCCACCGATCCGCACACGGATCGCGGGGCGCTCCGGAATGGCCGGTGGGACGACCGAAAGTGATGCGGGTGGACGCGAACGACATGGGTGCCGACCTCGAGAAGGTACTCATCACCAAGGAAGAGATCGACGCGAAGCTGGCCGAGCTGGCCGCGAAGATCGACGCGGAGTACGCGGGCAAGGACCTGCTCATCGTCGGCGTCCTCAAGGGCGCCGTGATGGTCATGGCCGACCTGGCGCGCACGCTGTCCACCCCCGTCACGATGGACTGGATGGCGGTGTCCTCGTACGGCGCGGGCACCCAGTCCTCCGGCGTGGTGCGGATCCTCAAGGACCTCGACACCGACATCAAGGGCCGTCACGTCCTGATCGTCGAGGACATCATCGACTCCGGCCTGACCCTGTCCTGGCTGATCTCCAACCTCGGCTCGCGCGAGCCCGCCTCCCTCAAGGTGTGCACGCTGCTGCGCAAGCCCGACGCCGCGAAGGTCGCCATCGACGTGGAGTGGGTCGGCTTCGACATCCCCAACGAGTTCGTCGTCGGCTACGGCCTCGACTACGCCGAGAAGTACCGCAACCTCCCGTTCGTCGGTACGCTCGCGCCCCACGTGTACGGCGGCTGACGCGCCCCTGTAACGGACTTCACGGCGTTTCGGCGGGTCACCGGGAACCCCTCGGGCCCTCGCGCCGTTGGAGCATGCAGACGGGACGTCGGCCCGCCCGTGCGGCTGACGGCCGCCACGCTGGGGTACCGTCAGAAGAACTGTCTTATCAAACTCACTATGGCAGGAGGGACGGGGCGACACCGCTCCGTGTGGATGGACGTGAAGCGATACTTCCGTGGGCCAATCATGTGGATCGTGCTGGCCGTCCTTGCCGTGGTCGTGTTGATGCAGGTCGTGGGCTCGTCCGGTGGCTACAAGACGGTGGACACGGGCCAGGTCGTCCAGGCGATCAACGACAACCGGGTCGAGTCGGCCAAGCTGACCACCGGTGACGAGCAGACCATCAAGGTCCAGCTCAAGGACGGCGAAAAGGTCGAGGGCAGCTCGAAGATCCAGGCGAGCTACATCGGCGACCAGGGCGTGACCCTCGCCAACACACTTCAGAACAAGTACCAGGACAAGCAGATCTCCGACGGCTACACCGTGTCGCCGTCGAAGCAGAACCCGTTCGTCGGGATTCTGCTCTCCCTGCTCCCGTTCGTCCTCATCGTGGTCGTCTTCCTGTTCCTGATGAATCAGATGCAGGGCGGCGGCTCCCGGGTCATGAACTTCGGCAAGTCGAAGGCGAAGCTCATCACCAAGGACACCCCGAAGACGACGTTCTCCGACGTCGCGGGGTCGGACGAGGCCGTCGAGGAACTCCACGAGATCAAGGAGTTCCTCCAGGAGCCGGCCAAGTTCCAGGCCGTCGGCGCCAAGATCCCCAAGGGCGTGCTGCTGTACGGCCCGCCCGGCACCGGCAAGACCCTGCTCGCGCGTGCCGTCGCGGGCGAGGCCGGCGTGCCGTTCTACTCGATCTCCGGTTCCGACTTCGTCGAGATGTTCGTCGGTGTCGGTGCCTCCCGAGTGCGCGACCTGTTCGAGCAGGCCAAGGCGAACGCCCCGGCCATCGTCTTCGTCGACGAGATCGACGCGGTCGGCCGCCACCGCGGCGCCGGCCTCGGCGGCGGTCACGACGAGCGCGAGCAGACCCTGAACCAGCTGCTCGTCGAGATGGACGGCTTCGACGTCAAGGGCGGCGTGATCCTCATCGCCGCGACGAACCGGCCCGACATCCTCGACCCGGCGCTGCTGCGCCCCGGCCGCTTCGACCGGCAGATCGCGGTCGACCGCCCCGACATGCAGGGCCGTCTGGAGATCCTCAAGGTCCACCAGAAGGGCAAGCCGGTCGCCCCCGACGTCGACCTGTCGGCCGTCGCCCGCCGTACGCCCGGCATGACCGGTGCCGATCTGGCCAACGTGCTGAACGAGGCCGCCCTGCTGACGGCCCGCAGCGACCAGAAGCTGATCGACAACCACATGCTGGACGAGGCGATCGACCGCGTGGTCGCGGGCCCGCAGAAGCGGACCCGGATCATGTCGGACAAGGAGAAGAAGATCACCGCGTACCACGAGGGCGGCCACGCCCTGGTCGCGGCGGCCTCACCGAACTCCGACCCGGTCCACAAGATCACGATCCTGTCCAGAGGCCGGGCCCTCGGCTACACGATGGTGCTCCCGGACGAGGACAAGTACTCGACCACGCGCAACGAGATGCTCGACCAGCTCGCCTACATGCTGGGCGGCCGCGCGGCCGAGGAACTGGTCTTCCACGACCCGACGACCGGCGCGGCCAACGACATCGAGAAGGCCACCGGTCTGGCCCGGGCGATGGTCACGCAGTACGGCATGACCGAGCGCCTCGGCGCCATCAAGTTCGGCGGCGACAACAGCGAGCCGTTCCTCGGACGTGAGATGGCCCACCAGCGCGACTACTCGGAAGAGGTCGCCGCGCTGGTCGACGAGGAGGTCAAGAAGCTCATCGAGACGGCGCACAACGAGGCCTGGGAGATCCTGGTCGAGAACCGCGACGTCCTCGACAACCTCGTCCTCGCGCTGCTGGAGAAGGAGACGCTGGGCAAGGAGGAGATCGCCGAGGTCTTCTCCCAGATCGTCAAGCGTCCGGCCCGTCCCGCGTGGACCGGCTCCTCCCGCCGCACGCCCTCGACGCGTCCGCCGGTGCTCTCCCCGAAGGAGCTCGCACTGACGAACGGGGCGAACGGCGCGACGGCGGCGATCTCCACCGCCAAGAGCACCACGGTGGAGCCCGCTCCGGCACCGGAGCGAGCACCGGAGGACCGCCCGGAGAGCTGACCCCCCGGCCGCCCCGGACCGCTCCGGCGGCCCGACCAGGCCCGGAATGTATGCCGCACCCCCCAGGTTCTAGCCTTGGGGGGTGCGGCATTTTCGTATGCCGTCGCAGGACGGATCAGGAACGAGGCATCACATGACCGACCCCGTGACGCTGGACGGCGAGGGCCAGATCGGCGAGTTCGACGAGAAGCGTGCCGAGAACGCCGTACGCGAACTGCTGATCGCGGTCGGCGAGGACCCGGACCGCGAGGGCCTGAGGGAGACGCCGGCACGCGTGGCGCGGGCGTATCGAGAGCTCCTGGCGGGGCACGCTCAGGAGCCTGAGGATGTACTGACGACGACGTTCGACATCGGCCACGACGAGATGGTGCTGGTGAAGGACATCGAAATCGTCAGTTTGTGTGAGCATCACATGTTGCCCTTCCATGGTGTGGCCCACATCGGCTACATCCCGGCTGCGAGTGGCAAGATCACCGGTCTCTCGAAGCTCGCACGGCTGGTGGAAGTCTTCGCACGCCGCCTACAGGTGCAGGAACGTCTCACTACGCAGGTCGCGGACTCGCTGATGCGGATTCTCGAGGCCCGGGGCGTGATCGTCGTCATCGAGGCCGAGCACATGTGCATGTCCGTACGAGGGGTTCGCAAGCCCGGCGCCAAGACCACGACGTCGGCGGTGCGCGGTCAGCTTCGGGACGCTACGACGCGTGCCGAGGCGATGAGCCTGATAGTGGCGCGCTGACCCGATTGTCGGTGGTGCCCGATACCGTCCTTGGTCAGTGATCCGGTCACTGACCAAGGGGGATCGCAGTGGGACACGGGCTGCCCAGCAAGCAGACGGTGAGCGCGGTCGAGGGGCGCCTGCGGGCGAGGGACGTGCGAGTTGGTTGCCGTCTGTGGATGCTGGACGGGCAGCGCACGGTTCCGACCACGGTGACGGCCGTCGCCACCTTCCGGGCTCGCGAGGTCGTGGACGTCGTGACCGACAACGTCAGCTTCACCGTGGGGCCCGACCAGTTGCTGGGTACCCCCGACGGCTGGGTCCACGCGAGGGACGCCGCCGGGACCGTGCTCGCCTGGACGCACGCGCGGAAGCTGCGTCGTACGCGCTTGACCATCAGGCCGGGCTACGAGTTCGGCTACCTGGTCGGAGGCAACTGCGCGGACGGGACTGTCGGCAAGAACTACGTGTCCCTGGTGGTCAACGACGAGGCGTTCGCCGAGCGCTACGCGGCCTGTCTGACGGTCGCCACCGGGCTGCCCGCCCGTTTGGAGGCAGTGACGCGACCGTCCGGTTATCTCCAGCGGGACGTCCCCGGCTTTCGCGTGCGTGTGGTGTCGTCGTACCTCGCCGACGTGATGAGGCAGTACGTCGGTGGTGACGCGCACCATATGCGGCAGCGCTTTCCCCGGGTCGTCCTCCGGGACAGGGAAACATTCGAAGGGTTCCTGGACGGCTACGCGGAGGGCGACGGATGGCGGGCCAAGGGCTGGTCGGGCCGCCTGCTCGTCAGCGCGAACGTCCCGTTTCTCTCGGACCTGGCACAGGTGGTGGGCGCGCGGTTCACTCCACGGACCGATGGACTCGCCTCCCAGCTGGCCGTCGTCGACAGCTGGCCCGCACGAGGCACGTTCCGGCCTGAGCAGCACCCGCTGCAACTCCGGGAGTCCTGCTGGACTCAGGTCCACGAGGTGCGGCCGCGGACCACCGGGAACAAGCCCTTCACCCTCTACAGCTACCGACTCGACCCTCATCCCGGATTCCTGGTCAACGGACACCTGGTCCGCCAGCCCTGGTGAGCCGGGCGGGTTACGCCGCTGTTGCCGCGCCCGGGTGGTCGTCGTCCTCGTCTTCCGGGAGTCTGCAGACGCGTTCCATGAAGAGGGCGGCCGCTATCACGGCGATGCCCGCGACGACCGAGGCGCCCGCGTAGATGGCCTGGTCGCGGCGGGCCGGGATGTCGAGGTACTCCAGCAGGAAGACGCCCGTGCCGCCGTACATGCCGGCGACGAGGGCGGCCACCAGGGCGCTCGCCTGGCCGAAGACCACGGCGCGGGCCGCCATCATCGGGTCGACGCCCTTGGCGCCGGGGACGCGGTCCCGCTGGGCCTTGAGGCGGGCGCGGATCGAGAGCGCCGTGGCCAGCAGGATCACCGCGATCAGGGCGAGGACGACGGGGGCGGCCAGGGGGACGCTCGGGAGGGTCCCCACCGAGTTCCACAGGCGGGCGCCGGCCCAGGACAGCACTCCAGCGACGACGAACACGCCGGCCAGCACCCTGATGCGCAACTCTTTCACGGTGTCCCGGTGTCCCTTCGGCTTCCCGGCGCGGTCGTCCTGACCTCGTCGTCCTCGTCGACCTTAACGACTACTCGGGCAGCCGGAGTTCCAGGTCGGCGCGGGGGGCCACGCCGTCGCGGGTGACGGCGGCCAGGAGGTCGGCCACCGTGCCCTGTCCGGGCAGGGCGGCGTCGGGGTCCACGTCGAGCCAGGGGGCCAGCACGAAGGCGCGTTCGTGGGCGCGCGGGTGGGGGAGCGTGAGGTGCGGGTCGTCGGAGACGACCTCGGCGTAGGCGACGATGTCGACGTCCAGGGTGCGCGGGCCCCAGCGCTCGTCGCGGACCCGGTGGAAGGCCTCCTCGACCGCGTGCGCCCGCTCCAGGAGGGAGGACGGGGGCAGGGTCGTCTTCACGATCACGACCGCGTTGAAGTAGGAGGGCTGGCTGTCGGGGGCGACGCCCCACGGCTCGGTCTCGTAGACCGGCGAGACCCCTTTGACGCGTACGCCCGGGGTGTCCTCCAGGGCGTCGATCGCGCCCTGGAGGGTCTCCAGGCGGTTGCCGAGGTTGGCGCCGAGGGCGATCACCGCGCGCTTGGGGTTGGACAGGGTGGTGTCCGCGGCGTCGACCTGCTCGATGACGGAGGCCGGCACGGGCTGTACGGTCGGGTCGCTCGGACCCTTGGCGAAGGGGGCGCTCATACACGGCTCCGGATGATGGTGACGGTCACGTCGTCGAACGGGACGGTGATCGGCGCGTCCGGCTTGTGGACGCAGACCTCGACCTCCTGGACCCCTTCGTGCTTCAGACAGACCTGGGCGATGCGTTCGGCGAGGGTCTCGACGAGGTTGACCGGCTCGCCCTCGACGACGGCCACGACCTCCTCGGCCACGATGCCGTAGTGCACGGTCTTCGCCAGGTCGTCGTCGGCCGCGGCCGGGCGGGTGTCCAGGCCAAGGACGATGTCCACGAGGAAGGTCTGGCCGTCCTCGCGCTCCTTGGGGAACACACCGTGGTGCCCACGGGCCTTCAGGCCGCGCAGCGCGACACGATCCACGCGAATCACTCCTGCAGTCGTCGGTCTCGGCCGGTCGTGCCACGTGCGGGTGGTACGGCGGCCCCAGTCGAATCTACCCGCGTGCACCGACAGCGCCGGAACACGGGGTGGGGGGCGAGGTGGAGTACGGGGTGGAGGACGGGGTGCGGCGGGGTGCGGCGCCGGTGGGTTTCACCGGGCGTTTTCCCCGGCGGTCCCGGTGGATCACGGGTTGGTAGGCGTGCATACCCGCCGGGTGGTGATTCCAACCACTTCCCCGCCTCGCCCGGTCAGGGCGGGGTGTCCTCGCCGTCCTCGTCCTCCGTTTCCGCCAGTACGGGGGAGGCGTGGTGCGACCAGATTTTCCAGCCGGCGGGAGTGCGGCGGAAGGTGTTGGTGGCGACCACGAGCTGGCCGACGAGCGGGCCCAGCTCCTCGCCGCCGTCGGGGGCGGGGCCGCCGCTGAGGATGTTCTCCGTGCAGGTGACCAGGGCGGTGTCGCCGGTGACGGAGACATGCACGTCGGTGAGGAAGAACTGGATGTAGTCCGTGTTCGCCATGATCAGGGCGTACGAGCGGAGGACCTCGCCGCGGCCGGTGAGCACCGGCCAGCCCGGGTGCACGCAGGAGACCACGCCGGCGTCGGCCGGGTCGTGGTACGACTCGTCGACGCCCAGGTCGGACGGGGTCAGCCAGAACTCGGAGACCTTCTCGAAATCGCCCTCCTCCAGTGCCTCGTAGAAGGCGGTGTTCGCGGCCTCGACCTGTTCGACGTCGAGGTGCGGGGCGTTCACCGGGCTCCTTCGACGGCGCGGGCGACCCGGACGGCGTCGGCCGTGGCGCGGACCTCGTGGACGCGGACCGCCCACGCGCCGGCGTGCGCCGCGAGGGCGGAGACCGCGGCGGTGGCCGCGTCGCGCTCGCGCGCGGGGGGCGGGGCGGCTTCCGGGCCCGCCAGGACCCGGCCGAGGAAGCGTTTGCGGGAGGCGGCGACGAGGAGGGGGTGGCCGAGGGCGAGCAGGCGGTCGAGGTGGGCGAGGAGGACGAGGTCGTGCTCGGCGTCCTTGGAGAAGCCGAGGCCGGGGTCGACGATCACGCGGTCGGGGGCGATGCCGCCGTCGAGGACGGCGTCCACGCGTGCGTGGAGTTCGTCGACGACCTCGGTGACGACGTCGGTGTAGGTGCCCTTGACGTTGCCGTCCTTCAGGAGGCCGCGCCAGTGCATGACGACGAAGGGGGCGCCCGCGTCGGCGACGACCGGAATCATCCGGGGGTCGGCGAGGCCGCCGCTGACGTCGTTGACCAGCGCGGCGCCGGCGGCGAGGGCCTGCTCGGCGACCGATGCGCGCATGGTGTCGACGGAGACCGTCACGCCCTCGGAGGCGAGGCCGCGCACGACCGGGACCACGCGCCTGAGTTCCTCGTCCTCGTCGACGCGGGTGGCGCCGGGGCGGGTGGACTCGCCGCCGACGTCCACCAGGTCGGCGCCCTCGGCGACCAGGTCGAGGCCGTGCTTGATGGCGGCCGTGGTGTCGAAGAAGCGGCCGCCGTCGGAGAAGGAGTCGGGGGTGACGTTGACGACTCCCATGACCGCGCAGCGGTCCCATGCGGTCAGTCCCGCCAGGTGGCGTCGGCGGCCGGTCTGCTTGCTCATGTGTTCAGCGTAGGCGGTGGGCTGCGGCGGCTGCGCGGGGTGCCTCCGGCGGTTGAGCGGGGTGGTGGGGGTGCGCAGTGCCTGCGGCACCCGGCAGCGCCGGGCCATGCGTCCCACCCCGCGCCCACACCCACGCCGGGCCATGCGACCCATCCCTGCCCCCACAGCCACGCCGGGTGCCGGGGGCACGTCGGGCCACTGGGCGTCACGCCGCTCGTGCCGGCGTCTGGTGGGTGCAGGGGCGGCGGGTGGGCGTTCGGCGTCGCAGGGCTCGTGGTAGCGACACCGTGACGAAACCCTCCGCCTGCATCGCGGCGAAGCCGATGCGCGGGAGGTCGGCGGAGCGGCGGTAGACGACGAAGCGCGGCTCCCACCGGGGCCGGAACTTCGCGTTGAACTTGTACAGGGACTCGATCTGGAACCAGCGGGAGAGGAAGACCAGCAGGCCGCGCCAGGCGCGGAGGACGGGGCCCGCGCCGATCTTCTCGCCCCGGGCGAGCGCCGCGCGGAACATCGCGAAGTTCAGGGACACGCGGGCGATGTCCAGCTTCGGGGCGGCCTGGAGCGCGGCCACGATCAGGAGTTCGTTCATGCCGGGGTCGGCCGCGCGGTCGCGGCGCATGAGGTCGAGGGACACGCCGTCCGTGCCCCACGGCACGAAGTGCAGGATCGCCTTGAGGTCGCCGTATTCGCCGGGGTCGGCGTCCTGCTTGTGGGCCGTCGCTATCAGGCAGTCGCCGTCGGCCGGGTCGCCGACGCGGCCCAGGGCCATGGAGAAGCCGCGCTCGGTGTCCGTGCCGCGCCACGCGTCGGCGGCGCGCCGCACCCGGTCCAGTTCGGCGTCGGACAGGTCAGCCACGCGCCGTACCCGGGTCTCGTAACCGGCGCGCTCGATGCGCTTGACCATCTGGCGCACGTTGCGCATCGCGCGGCCGGCGAGGGAGAAATCCGCCACGTCCACCACCGCCTCGTCGCCCAGTTCGAGGGCGTCGAGGCCCGTTTCGCGGGTCCAGACCTCGCCGCCGGTCTCGGAGCAGCCCATGACGGCCGGGGTCCAGGAGTGGGCGCGGGCCTCGTCCATGAAGCGTTCGATGGCGCCCGGCCAGGCCTCGACGTCGCCGATCGGGTCGCCGCTGGCCAGCATCACGCCGGAGACGACGCGGTAGGTGACGGCGGCCTTGCCGCTGGGGGAGAAGACGACGGCCTTGTCGCGGCGCAGCGCGAAGTGGCCGAGGGAGTCGCGGCCGCCGTGCCGGGCGAGGAGGGCGCGCAGGCGGGTCTCGTCGTCCTCGGTGAGGCGGGCCGCCGGGTGCTCGGGGCGGAAGGCCAGGTAGATCGTGGTGATGGCGGTCAGGAGGCCGAGGGCGCCCAGGGAGAAGGCGACCGTCCAGGAGGTGTTGCCCCGGTAGCCGACCGGGCCCTCGACGCCGAACAGCCCGTACAGGACCTGGGTGAGGCGGTCGGCCAGGCTCGGGTCGCCGAGCATGCGGTGCGGGTGGGCGTTGACGACGAGCAGGCCGAGCAGGACGGAACCCGCGCTCATGAGGACGAAGTTGGCGACTGCCCGCCAGCGGCTGCGGGGGTCGGGGAGCGCCGCGAACTGGTCGCGGTGGCGCAGGAGGGGGGCGAGCAGGGCCAGGGAGATCAGTACGCCGAGGAGGGAGTGGCGGTAGGTGAACTGCGCGACGGCGCCGAGGGGGAGGAGGGCCACCGCCGCCCGCCAGGCCCGGCGCTTGCGGCGCTTGAGGCCGTGGGCGAGCAGGAGGAGCAGGACGCCGGCGCTGAGCGAGAGGGCCGCGGCGAAGGGGCCGAAGGCGCCGGGGAGGACTTCGGCGAGGGCGTGCATGCGGCTGTGCCGGAAGCGCGGGAAGACTCCGGCCGCGATGTCCAGCAGGCCCACGAGCACGCAGGCCCGGCCGACGAGGAGGGGGACGCGCTCCGGGCGGGGGCCGCGCAGGGCGCGGTGTATGCGGGTGGGCTTCGTCGGAACCCCGCCCGACATTTCCTCATCTGTCCTGACAGACATCGCACCTGTTGTTCTGCGAGAGACCGTGGATCCGGGCCCGTTTCGGGCATCCGGCGACATTGCGCCCTCTAGGACGGTGTCTCGGAGGGAGAGGTTCACTCCCCTGATCGGAAAGCCCGGACGAACGGACGAACGGGCGCACGGAAGGCGCGGGCGGTAGCAAGGCATGGGTTTGACGAGCGACAAGGTGCTCGCGCTGGCCGTGGTGGCCGGCGTGCTGCTGTTCGCCGGGACGGTGTGGCTGTGGCCGCGGCTGGCGCGGCGGAGCGTGCGGGCCGTTCTGGGCAGGGTCGGGCTGCTGTTCGCCACCCAGGTGGCGGTCTTCGCGGCGGTGGGGCTGGTCGCCAACCAGTCCTTCGGGTTCTACGGCAGTTGGGCCGACCTGTTCGGGCGGGAGGACGGGCAGGGGGTCGTCGTCGACCACTCGGCCGACGCGGGCAGTGGGCCGCTGCGGGTCGTCGGTGACCGGCGGGTGACGCCCGCGGGCGGGGCGCGGCCGGACGTCTCGGGGCGGGTCGAGGAGATACGGGTGGTCGGGCGTACGTCGCGGATCGCGTCACCGGCGTATGTCTATCTGCCGCCGGAGTACTTTCAGGCGCGGCACCGCGGCCGTACGTTTCCCGCCGCCGTCGTCCTGACCGGTTATCCGGGCACCGCCGAGGCGTTGGTCGACAAACTCCATTACCCGCGTACGGCGCTGGAGTTGGCGAAGGCCGGTCGGATGCGGCCGATGATCCTGGTGATGCTGCGGCCCACGGTGGCGCCGCCGCGCGACACGGAGTGCGTGGACGTACCGGGCGGACCGCAGACGGAGACGTTCTTCGCCAAGGACCTGCCGCAGGCGGTGAGCGCGCACTACCGGGTGGCCGAGGGGCCGCGGAGCTGGGGCGTCGTCGGCAACTCGACCGGCGGCTACTGCGCCCTGAAACTCGCCGCGCACCATCCGGAGGTGTACGCCGCCGGGGCCGGGCTGTCGCCGTACTACGACGCGCCGAACGATCCCACCACGGGTGATCTCTTCCAGGGGGACGAGGGGCTCGAGAAGCGGGCCAGCCTGTGGTGGTATCTCAAGAACACCCCGGCGCCCGACACTTCACTGCTCGTCACCAGCAGCAGGACCGGCGAGACGAACTACAAGGACACGCTGAAGTTCATTGATCTGGTGAAGGGCAAGAGGCCGACCCGGATCTCGTCGATCATCCTGGAAAGCGGCGGGCACAACTTCAATACCTGGCGGCGGGAGATTCCCGCGACGCTGCGGTGGCTGGATGAGCGGCTGGGCGGGGGACGGGACTCTTGAATGATCTTGAAATCCGGGGGTAATTCGTCCGTCGTCGGGGGTGTGGATTCCCGGTTCCCTGTGAACACGTCGGAGATGGCCGTGTTTTTACGGGGCGGGGCGCCAAGATTCGCCTACGCGCGGTAAGTTTCTGGCCATGCCACGTGGACGTCATCGCCATTCCCCGCCTCTGCACAGGCTGCTTCCTCCGTCGGCGATCGCAGGTGTTTCGGTCGTCTGCGCCCTCGGGCCCTGGTTCCTCAGCGAGACCATGCTCCTTCGCGTCCTGGCCGCGGCCGCCGCGGTGACGGCCGTGGTCGGCGCGGTCGTCATGCGGCACTGGGACGCGCAGGCGGGGCGGCAGGTCGCCGACCTCACCCGGGCGCGCGCGAGCGACGAGTGGCGCTTCGAGGAGCGGGTCGCCGAACTGGAGTCCGACCTGGAGGAGTCGCGCGAGCTGCGGCAGAAGCTGGAGCACCGGCTGCGGGCCAAGCGCACCGAGCTGGCGGGGCTGCGCAACGAGCACGCCTCGCTGCTGCGGCGCTACGCCACGGCCGAGACCGAGCGCGCCAGCGCGCTGGAGGGCCGGCGGCTGCTGGAGATCGAGGCCGCGCCGCAGGCTCCCGCGCTGCCGGCGGCCCGGACCGCCCCGGCTCAGGAGACGCCGGAGAAGGTGACGTCCGAGAAGGAGACGCCGGAGAAGGTGACGCCGGGGACGGAGACGTCCGAGGAGGAGACCTCCGAGCAGGTCGTGCCGGGCGAGGAGAGCGGGGGCGACGACGAGGTCTCCGCTCCCGCCGTCTTCTCGCCCGAGGGGTCCCGGCTGTTCCTGCGTGCGAACGCGGCGCTGGCCCGCCTCGACGGCGACGCGCCCGCCGGCCCGGACGGTGGCGACCGGGGCGACCAGGGCGACCGGGGCGACCGGGGCGAAGCCTCCGACGGCTCCGACGGCTCCGACGGCTCGGACGGTGACGGCGGTGGGAACGGCGGCGAGCGCGCCGCGGCGGCGCAGGAGGATGAGGCAGCGGGGCAGCCCGAGGCGGCCGACGGCCACGAGCGCACCGCCGCCGCCTCCCCTACCGCCTCCGCCGACGAGCGGCCCGCGCAGCCCACCCAGTCCACGCAGCCCACCCGGCGGGCCGACGGGCACTTCACGGTGCCGACCGCGGTGGCCGTCGTACCGCCGGCTCCGGCGCGGCGTCCGGTGGTCGAGGGCGGCTTCGACTTCTTCGGCACGAAGGACCCGGAGGGTGCGGTGGACTCGGCGGGCGGGGCCGACGCCGCCCTGGAGACCGTCCAGAACGAGGACCTCGCCGACGTGGTCGGCCAGGAGGCGCTCGCCCTGCACAAGGCCGAGGCCGAGGTCTCCTTCAAGCAGGCCGGTGCGGAGTCCCGGGGCGTGGGCCAGGTGATCGACCTGACGGCCCACGACGAGACCGAGCAGATCGACGTAGAGGGGCTGCGCAGCGCGGTCTCCTGAGCCGGGGTGGTCCTTCCCGGGCACGGGCTCGCCCCTCGCCCTCGGGCTGGGGATCGGGCTGAGGATCGGGATCGGGCTCAGGCCATCCAGCGGTCCGGCGGGGCGTCCCGGCGGCCGGTCCTGGACCGTTCCGCCTGGCTCCGCAGCAGCCGGGCGGCCTCGTCGGCGTCGCGGAGGCGGGCGGTCACGGTCTTGTTCGCGCCCGTGTCCACATGGACGTCGGCCAGCCGCAGGGCACGCCGCCAGGGCCCCTGTGTCAGGCGGACGCTCTGGACCTTGGCGTGCGGCACGAGTGCCAGGCTGCGGCGCAGCAGGCCGTACCGGGCGGCGAAGACCGTGTCGGTGACGGCGAGCCCGTGGCCGCGCCACCACAGCGGTCGGCAGCGTGCGGCCCGGCGCGGCGGGCGGGACAGCTCCGGGCCCGTCGGCACGGTCACCCCGGGCAGGACGCGCGCGACGACCGACTCGGCGATCTCGCGCGGGGCGACCGGCAGCAGGACCGAGTTGGACGACCCGGCCACGTCCAGCTCGACCCGTACCCAGCGGCGGCGCCGCCACAGCAGCGGTTCCACGAGGCGTACGGTCTGCACCCGGCCCGGGGGCACCGTCTCGTGGGCGCGGTCGAGCAGGCCGTGGTCGATGCGCAGCCCGTCCGGGGACTCGGCCACCGTCCAGTCGTACTCCCCGACGAACCGCCCGGCGCTGCTCGCGCCCGCGGCGCCCACCAGCGGCAGGGCGGTCGCCAGCACCGTCCACAGGTTGTGGGTGGCCAGCCACAGCAGGGTCGGTACGACGGCGGCGGCGAGCAGCGTGCCCCAGGTCGCGCCGGTCAGCAGGAGGGAGACGGCGAGGACGCCGGGCGGCACCCGCAGCAGCTGCCGCGCGGGGGCCTCCCCGACCTCGTGCGCGGTCTCGGGCGCGAAGCCGGCCGCGCGCGCGAGCAGCTCGGCCCGCAGCGCCCGCGCGTCGTCGGCGCCGAGGAAGGCCAGTTCGTCCTTCTTGCCGGTGCCTATGACGTCGAGCTTGAGCTTGGCGACCCCCGCGACCCGGGCCAGCAGGGGCTGGGTGACGTCGATCGCCTGGATGCGTTCGAGGCGGATGTGCGCGGTGCGCCGGAACAGCAGTCCGGTGCGGATCCGCAGCTCGGTGTCGGTCACCGCGTAGTGGGTGAACCACCAGGTGAGGAAGCCGTAGAGGGCGGCGGCCGGGATCAGTACGGCGAGGCCGATCAGCAGGTGGGTGGTGGTCAGCCGGGTCAGCTGGCGCTGCGCCTGGTCGGGATCGTGCACGGCCCATCCGACGAGCACGGCGACGGGGGCCCAGGCCCGCCGCAGGGGCGTGACCGGGTGGAGACGGCGCTCTACGAGCTCGCCGCGGGGCGCGCGCACGGCGGCGCCGGTGGTGGCGGCTGTGACGGTGGCCGCGGGGTTCTCGGCGGGTCGGACCGGGGCGGGCACGGCGGCCGAAGCGTCGTTCGGGGCGTCGTTCGGGGCGTCGTCCGGGGCGTCGTCCGGGCGTCGGCTCGCGCCGCCTTCCGTCGCCGTCGCTCCGCCGGCACCGGCGGCACCGGCGTCGGGGGTGTCGGGGGTGCCGGGGTCCGTTCCCGGGGGGCCGGGTGCGGTGTCCGACGTACCGGCGGGTGGTTCCGCCGTGGGAGGGGCCGCGGCGCGCCGCCCCAGGTCCTTCCGGTTGCCGGTCCCGTGCGGGGTGCCCTCGTGCGGGGTGCCCGTGCGGTCCGTCGGACGGCTCGCGTCGGCCGTGCCCTTCTCGGCCCCCGGCCCGGTCACAGTCCCGCCGATCGGGCCTCGCCCAGCTCGGTGAGACGGTCGCGGAGGCGTTCCGCCTCGGCCGGGTCGAGGCCGGGGATGGTCGCGTCGGTCGCGGCGGCGGCCGTGTGCAGCTGCACGCTGGCCAGGCCGAAGTGCCGCTCGACCGGTCCGGACGTCACCTCGACCAGCTGCATGCGCCCGTACGGGACGACGGTCTCCTCCTGCCACAGCACGCCCCGGCTGATCAGCAGGTCGTCGGCGCGCTCGGCGTACCGCCAGGAGCGCCAGTTGCGCCCCAGCATCACCCAGCCCCAGGCCAGCAGGGCGAGCGGCAGGAGCGCCAGGGCGGCCCAGGAGGGGGCCAGGAACAGCGCGGGCAGTACACCGGCGGCGAGCGTCAGCAGGCCGAGCCACACCACCAGCAGCAGGCGGCGCATGCGCAGCAGTCCGGGCGGCAGGCCGGTCCACACCGGCTCCTCCCGCGCCGGATCCGCCTGGTCCGCAGGATCTGCCGGAAGCACCGGACCCGCCTGGTCCGCAGGACGCGCCGGAAGCACCGGGCCCGCCTGGTCCGCCGGACCCGCCCGGTCCGCCGCTCGCGTTGCCCCCACCGTGCCCGGGTCGTCCGGGCTCCCCGTCTCCATGGGGCCAGCGTACGTAGGGGAGACTGTGTTCATGACTCCTACGACGGAGACCACGGTCGGAATCGGCGGTGCCGCGGAGAGCACCGACATGGTGCTCAACATCGGGCCCCAGCACCCGTCCACCCACGGCGTGCTGCGGCTCAAGCTGGTTCTGGACGGCGAGCGCATCACGAGCGCGGAGCCGGTGATCGGCTACATGCACCGCGGCGCGGAGAAGCTGTTCGAGGCCCGTGACTACCGTCAGATCATCATGCTCGCCAACCGCCACGACTGGCTGTCGGCCTTCTCCAACGAGCTGGGCGTCGTCCTCGCCGTCGAGCGGATGCTCGGCATGGAGGTCCCCCCGCGCGCGGTCTGGATGCGCACGCTGCTCGCGGAGCTGAACCGGGTGCTCAACCACCTGATGTTCCTGGGGTCGTACCCGCTGGAGCTGGGCGGCATCACCCCGGTGTTCTACGCCTTCCGCGAGCGGGAGGTCCTCCAGAACGTGATGGAGGAGGTCTCCGGTGGGCGCATGCACTACATGTTCAACCGCGTCGGCGGGCTCAAGGAGGACCTCCCGGCGGGCTGGACCACGCGCGCGCGTGCCGCCGTCGCCGCCGTGCGCCCGCGCATGGACGTCTTCGACGACCTGGTGCTCGGCAACGAGATCTTCCGGGGGCGGACGCGCGGGGTGGGCGCCCTGAGCGCCGAGGCCGTGCACGCCTACGGCGTCAGCGGACCGATCGCCCGCGCCTCCGGCGTCGACTTCGACCTGCGCCGCGACGAGCCGTACCTCGCCTACGGCGAGCTCCAGGACACGCTGAAGGTCGTCACCCGCACCGAGGGCGACTGCCTGGCCCGCTTCGAGTGCCTCCTGGAGCAGACGCACAACGCCCTCGACCTCGCCGACGCCTGTCTGGACCGGCTGGCCGATCTGCCGCCCGGCCCGGTCAACCAGCGGCTCCCGAAGGTGCTGAAGGCGCCCGAGGGCCACACGTACGCCTGGACCGAGAACCCGCTCGGCATCAACGGCTACTACCTGGTCAGCAAGGGCGAGAAGACCCCGTACCGGCTGAAGCTGCGCTCGGCGTCGTACAACAACATCCAGGCGCTGGCGGACCTGCTGCCCGGGACGCTGGTCGCGGACATGGTCGCCATCCTGGGGTCACTGTTCTTCGTGGTCGGAGACATCGACAAGTAGCGCCCCGGCGTCGAGGGGCCCCACCGGCTGGAGCAGCCAGACGAAGTCGCCCAGGCCGCCCGGGGCGGTCAGCTCGGCGGCCTCGGAGGCGCTCGCGAGGGCGCGCACGTACGCCGCCGGATCGGTGGAGGCCAGCGCGAGCGGGGGGCGTGCGCCGGTGATGCCCAGGGCGTGCAGGGCCTCGCGTTGGGGGCGCATCAGCGCCTTTGGGGGCGCGTGCCCCGGAGTGCACCTCGCGGTGTGGGCGGCCGCGCACGCGTCCAGTGCGACATGCGCGGTGATGTCGCACGACCCGTCGGGCACCGGTGCCGTCTCCCGCCCGTCCCGGAACCCCGTGAGCGTCCCGAACGGCGGGCGGGCGGCCGCGGTGTGCGCGTAGTCGACGGCCACCGCGAGCCCGCCGTCCCCGCCGTCCAGCGCCGCCACGGCGGACGCCCAGGCCGCGTCCCGGGGCAGGCCGATCTCCGCCCGCAGACCCTCCTCGCCGGCCAGCGGCCACCACCGGGCCAGCCACGCGGCCTCCGCCCCGGCCACCGGCTCCCCGAGCCGCTCGGCCCCGTCGTCCCGCACGAGCACCCGGCGTGCCACGCCCGCGGCGTCCACCTCCGCCACCTCCAGCGGCACGTTGTCCAGCCACTCGTTGGCGAACAGCAGCCCGGTGACGCCGCCCGGCGGCCGAGCGAGCCACCGCACCCTCCGGTCGAGTCCCTCGGGCCGGGCGGCGACCTCGACGGCGTACGCGCGCGTGCGGGCCGCCACGGCGGCGGGCAGCGCCGCCAGCACCCCGGTGACCAGCTCGCCCCGTCCGGCCGCCATGTCCACGAAGTCCAGCACCGCGGGCCGGCCCAGCGCCTCGTCGACCCGGCACAGCAGCCGTGCGACGGCCCCCGCGAACAGCGGCGACGCGTGCACGGACGTCCTGAAGTGCCCGGCCGGGCCCCGGGGCCCCGCGCGGTAGAAGCCCTCCGGTCCGTAGAGGGCCTCGTGCGTGGCGTCCCGCCAGCCCCGCCATTTCCCGTGCGTCTCCGGAGCCCCTCTGAACCCCGCCGTTCCTGGTGTCACAGGGCCAGGCTAGGGGCACAGAAGAACGGAGCCTCCACCTTGCGGAGTACGCGCGGCCGATGCGGATCGACCCTCCGGTTGACCCCTGCACCTATTCCACTTCCCTACGCTGGGTTACGTGCAGCGCCTCTACGACTTCCTCCGCAGACACCCGACCGGTGTCGACTCCTTCTGGGCCCTCGTCGTGCTCGGAATCTCGCTGGTCTCTGCGGCGACCCCGGGGACGCGGTCGGACGGTACGGACAACGTGGCGCTGATCGTCCCCTTCGTGGTGCTGCTCAGCCTCGTGATCGCGCTGCGCCAGCGGGCACCGGAGCGGATGCTGCTGCTCGCCGTCGCACTCGGCGTGGGGCAGCTGGTCCTCGACGTCTCGACGATGCCCTCGGACTTCGCCTTCCTGGTGATCATCTACACCGTGGCCGCCACCGGCGCCCGCTGGGCCTCCCGGACCGCGCTGGCCACCGGTCTGTGCGCGGCCCCGCTGGCCCAGCTGCGCTGGCACGACAGCGAGCTGGGCATGGGCACCACCATCGCCGTGACGGTCTTCCAGGCGGTGCCCTTCGCACTGGCCTGGGTGCTCGGCGACTCCGTCCGCACCCGGCGCGCCTACTTCGCACAGCTGGAGGAGCGCGCGACCCGGCTGGAGAAGGAGCGCGAGGCGCAGGCCAAGGTCGCGGTGGCCGCCGAGCGCGCCCGGATCGCGCGCGAGCTGCACGACGTCGTCGCGCACAACGTCTCCGTCATGGTGGTGCAGGCCGACGGCGCCGCCTACGTCCTGGACGCGGCGCCCGACCAGGCCAAGAAGGCCCTGGAGACCATCTCCTCCACCGGCCGGCAGGCGCTCGCGGAGATGCGCCGCCTGCTCGGCGTGCTGCGCACCGGCGAGCACAAGGAGGCCGGGGAGTACGTTCCGCAGCCCGACGTCGAGCAGATCGAGGACCTCGTCGAGCAGTGCCGCACCTCCGGGCTGCCGGTCGACTTCAAGGTCGAGGGCACCCCCCGCCAGCTGCCCAGCGGCGTGGAGCTGACCGCGTACCGCATCGTGCAGGAGGCGCTGACCAACACCCGCAAGCACGGCGGCGAGAACGCGGGCGCGAGTGTCCGCCTGGTCTACTTCGACGACGGGCTCGGCCTGCTCATCGAGGACGACGGCAAGGGCGCCCCGCACGAGCTGTACGAGGAGGGCGGCTTCGACGGCCAGGGCCACGGGCTGATCGGCATGCGCGAGCGGATCGGCATGGTCGGCGGAACCCTGGACGCGGGCCCGCGTCCGGGCGGAGGATTCCGCATCAGTGCGCTGCTGCCGCTGAAACCCGCACCCTGACCACCGCGCCCCCACGCACGTACGGCGTTGACACCTGTAAGGAAGAAGAGGCCCCGATGGCGATCCGCGTGATGCTCGTCGACGACCAGGTGCTGCTGCGCACCGGGTTCCGGATGGTGCTGGCGGCCCAGCCGGACATGGAGGTCGTCGCGGAGGCGGGCGACGGCGTCGAGGCGCTCCAGGTGCTGCGCTCGACCGCCGTGGACGTCGTCCTGATGGACGTCCGCATGCCCAAGCTCGACGGTGTGGAGACCACCAGCCGGATCTGTGTGGACCCGGACGCGCCGAAGGTGCTGATCCTGACCACCTTCGACCTCGACGAGTACGCGTTCTCGGCGCTGAAGGCGGGCGCCTCCGGCTTCATGCTCAAGGACGTGCCGCCCGGCGAGCTGCTCGCCGCGATCCGCTCCGTGCACAGCGGCGACGCGGTGGTCGCCCCGTCCACCACCCGGCGGCTCCTGGACCGGTTCGCGCCGATGCTGCCGGCCACCGGGCAGGAGCCCCGGCAGAAGGAGCTCCAGCGGCTCACCGAACGCGAGCGCGAGGTGATGGTGCTGGTGGCGCAGGGCATGTCCAACGGCGAGATCGCGGCCCGGCTCGTGCTGTCCGAGGCGACCGTCAAGACCCATGTGGGCCGCATCTTGACCAAGCTGGGCCTGCGCGACCGCGTGCAGGTGGTGGTCCTCGCCTACGAGACCGGGCTGGTGCGGGCCGGCGGCGGACAGGGCTGACGGGCCGGTGCGGAGGGCCCCGCGGCGGGCCGCCCGTCGAACGCGAGACCGTCCTGCGGCGGCTGCGCGAGCGGCCCCGGCCACGCCCTGCGGCGGCTGCGCGAGCGCGGCCCCGGCCACGCCCTGCCGGTACGTGACGGGGAAGGGGAGCGGGCCGCGCCGGGAGAGCCGGGCCGTGCGGCGGCTCGTCCACTGCCTGGAGCGGCCGGCCGAACCGGAGTGCGCCGAGCACCTGTGGACGGACCGCACGACCGTCCCGAAGACCGCCGACCGCATCGCCGTCCTCGCGGGACTCACCCTGAGGCCCGGCAACGAGGGCGCGCCGCGCAGCCGGATGCGGCAGGCGGGCGTCGGGGTCCGGCACATCCGGGCCGACTGAGGCCGGCCCGGGACCGGCTTCAGCGCAGGATCGGCTTCAGCGCAGGATCCCCTCCAGGAAGTCGCTGCCCAGCCGGGCCACCACCGTGACGTCCAGCTGGTGCAGGACGTACCGGCCGCGGCGGCGGGTGGTGATCAGTCCCGCCTTCTTCAGCACGCCCAGGTGCCGGGATATCTCCGGCGCCGTCATGCCGTGCACCTGCGCCAGCTCGCCCGTGGTGTACGCACTGCGGGCCAGGTACCGGCAGATCCGCATCCGGACCGGGTGGGACAGCGCGGTCATCCGCATCGTGAGCTGCTCGACCGAGGGCGGTGAGGCCAGCTCGGGGGAGCCGACCGGGTAGTGCAGCACCGGCTGCCAGTCGTGCCGGTGCAGGACCATCAGATGCGGCCAGCCCAGGCTGGTCGGGACCAGCAGCAGGCCGCCGTCCGCCGTCGCGGAGCGGCCGTCGCCCAGCTTGTCGACGGTGATCCGCGCCGCGCCCTCGTCGAGCGTCACCGCCGGGGAGACCGCGGCCAGCGCCTCGGCGAGGCCCTTGTGGCGCAGCAGGTCCGTCTTGCGCCGGGCGTCCGCCGCCAGTTGGTGGCGCAGCCGGGACCAGGCCTCCGCGAAGAACGCCTCGTCGCAGTCCCGGGCGAACTGCCGCAGCCAGTCCCGGATCCGCGGCGGATCGGCCAGCAGCCGCTCGCTGAAGCGCAGCTGCTGCGGTCCCCGCGCGGCGGCCAGGTCCAGCGCGCGCCGGCGCGCCTCGGCGTCGTCGAGCGCCGAGGCGCCCGCGGTGCTGTACGGCAGCGCGCAGGTGAATTCCAGGGCCGCGTCGACGAACTGCTCGTCGGACAGCTTGTCGAGCAGGTCCAGGTCGTCGGCGAGGGTGGCGCCGGGCAGGGCGCTGCGGCCCGGCACCCCGGCGAACGGCATGAACAGGTCCGAGAAGGTCGTCCGCCACAGGAAGTCGGCCTCGCACATCCGGTCGGCCAGGTGTGAGTCGAGCCGGGCGGTCACGGCCGTCACCCAGCCCTGGAGCCCCGGGTGGTGCCCCGGCTCGGACAGCGCGTGCAGCGCCATGCCCAGCTCGGCCAGGGGCGAGGGCACGACCGCGACCCGCTCCGGCCGCAGCCCCGTGATGTCGATGCGCACGCTCATGCCCCCATGGTGCACGCCGCCACCGACAACGCCGCCGCCGATTGACCGCCGCCGTCAATCGGCGCGACCGCGGGGCGGGGACCGGCGCAGTCTGGGGTCACCGGGGCAGCCGCGGAGCCCGTACGCACCTCTTACGTCTCCTGGAGAAGGCGGTCCGCCATGAGCATCACGCAGCAGTACCTCCTCGACACCCACCGGGCCCGGCAGCTCGGCGAGCCCGGGCCGCCCGCGCCCGGCGCCCACGACTGGCAGGTCGTCCGCGAGTGGCACGACCGCCGTCAGTTCCGGGCCGTGCTCGCCGGCCGCCCCGCGCGGGGCCGCCTGCGGCGGGCCCTGCGCCGGTGGCGGTCCCGGTGGCCGCGCGCCCTGGGCTGACGCCCGGGCGGCCCCCGCTCGGCCGGCCCGCCGTCAGCGGGAGGCCGGGTTCCGTGCCCGGCCGTCACGCCGTCAGCGGCAGTTCAGGCCCCGCGCCCGGCCGCCGTTACGCCGTCAGCCGGGCCGCGAAGTCGGCGACCGCGGCCCGCACGTCGTCGGCCGTCCACTCCAGACCCGACGCGCCCACCGAGACCTCGGTGAGGGCGATCCCGGGACCGGCCGCGTCCCAGGGCTGGGAGAACAGCATCGTCCCGGTCTCCTCGGCCTGCCGCAGCGCGGCCTCGCCCGCGGCCTCGGGGGTGCACGGCAGCCAGACCTGGAACTCGTGCGTGTGCGGCACCTCCGGGTGCACCCGCGCCCACGGCAGACCGGCCGCCGCGAGCCCTTCGCGCAGGGCGCCGGCCACCACGCGCGCGTGGGCCACGCACTCGGGCAGCCGGGGCAGCTCGCGCTCCAGACCGGCCAGCGCGGACAGCACCGTGGGGAACTGCTGGAACACCTGGCCGCCGTACCGGTGCCGCCAGGCCTTGGCCTCCTCGATCAGCGTCCGGGGGCCGGCCAGGGCGGCGCCGCCGTAGCCCCCCAGGGACTTGTAGAACGAGACGTACACGCTGTCCGCCAGGCCCGCGATCTCGGCCAGGGGGCGGCCGAAGTGGACGGTGCACTCCCACAGGCGGGCCCCGTCGAAGTGCACCACCGCGTCGCGCTCCCGAGCGGCCTCGACGACCTCGGTGAGCTCCTCCCAGGTGGGCAGGAGATATCCGGCCTCCCTGAGCGGCAGCTCCAGCATCAGCGCCCCGAAGGGCTCGTCGAAGCCGCGCACCTCGTCGGCGGTCGGCTGACGGGGCTCGTCGGTCAGCCGTACCGGACGCAGTCCGGCGACCCGGCTGAAGGCGTTCCGCTCGTGCACCTCGGGATGGCCGAGCCCGTGCAGGGCGACGACCGGGTTGCCGGTGCGGCCCGCCCAGCAGCGCAGGGCCACCTGCTGGGCCATGGTCCCGGTCGGGAAGAAAGCGGCGGCCTCCATGCCGAGCAGGGCGGCGGTCCGCTCCTCCAGGGCCGCCACGACGCCGTTGCCGTAGAGGTCGGACGGCTCGTCGAGGTCGTACAGCTCGTCGAGCCCGTCCAGCAGGGCGAGGCGCTCCCGCAGGGTCGTGACGAAGCCCGGGCGGGCGAGTACGCGCCGGGCGCCGCGGAGGGCGGCCACGCGCCGCTCGCGCGTCCGCGCGTCCCGTGCCCGCTGCCCGTCCCGCTCTTCCTGCTGATCTTCTTGCCGCTCTTCCCGCTGCTCGTCCCGCTCTGCCGTATCGCTCGCTGCCGTATCGCTCATGTGGGGATCATGTCGCGCGGACCGGGCGCGCGGCACCCGGTTTCCGCTCCCGTCCCGGCCTGTCCCGGCCCGCGCCCGGCCCGCGCCCGGTGTGTGCCCCGGCGTCGCACGGAAACCCACAGCCTGTGGACAACCGGACGTCGCCCGGACCGATCGCGTTAACATGACGAGAAATCGTCCGGTACCCCGAGCGGACTGGAACGGGAAGGCCGTCGTCGCGTGAACACAACCCCACAGCCAGACCCCAAGGACCGCCCCGCGCGGCTCACCGTAGGCGTCGTCGGCGCCGGACGGGTGGGCCCGGCGCTGGCCGCGTCCCTCCAACTCGCCGGGCACCGTCCGGTGGCCGTCTCCGGGGTCTCCGACGCCTCCAGGAGGCGTGCCGCGGCCCTCCTCCCCGACGTGCCGATCACGACGCCCGCGGACGTCCTTCAGCGCGCCGAGCTGGTCCTGCTGACCGTCCCCGACGACGCCCTGCCCGGCCTGGTGACCGGGCTCGCCGAGACCGCTGCGGTACGGCCCGGCCAGCTGCTGGTGCACACCTCCGGGCGGTACGGCGCGAAGGTCCTGGACCCCGCGCTGCGCGCCGGCGCCCTGCCGCTGGCCCTGCACCCGGCGATGACCTTCACCGGCACCCCGGTGGACGTCCAGCGCCTGGCCGGCTGCTCCTTCGGCGTCACCGCGCCCGAGGAGCTGCGCCTGGCCGCCGAGGCCCTGGTCATCGAGATGGGCGGCGAGCCGGAGTGGATCGCCGAGGACAGGCGCCCGCTGTACCACGCGGCACTGGCCCTGGGCTCCAACCACCTGATCACCCTGGTGGCCCAGTCGATGGAGCTGCTGCGCACGGCCGGCGTGGCGGCCCCCGACCGGATGCTCGGCCCACTGCTCGGCGCCTCTCTCGACAACGCCCTGCGCTCCGGCGACGCGGCCCTCACCGGCCCCGTCGCGCGCGGGGACGCGGGCACGGTCGCCGCGCACATCGTGGAGCTGCGCGCCCACGCCCCGCAGGCCGTCGCCGGCTACCTGGCGATGGCCCGCGCGACCGCCGACCGCGCCCTGGACCACGGGCTGCTGAAGGCCGAACTCGCCGAGGACCTGCTCGTGGTCCTCGCCGACGGAGCCGCGGGAGCCGACGGCGGCACGGACCCGGACGGAAAGCCCGGCACCGAAGGCCCCGACGGAGGCGCCCGATGACCACCACCCCGCCCGTCCTGCTGCGCACCGCCGCCGAGCTGCACGCGCGCGTACGGCACGGCCGCCGGGCCGTCGTGATGACGATGGGCGCCCTGCACGAGGGCCACGCCACCCTGATCCGCACGGCACGCGACCTCGCGGGCCCCGACGGCGAGGTCGTCGCGACGGTCTTCGTGAACCCGCTCCAGTTCGGCGCGGGCGAGGACCTCGACCGCTACCCGCGCACCCTGGACGCCGACCTGGAGATCGCCGGGCGGGCGGGTGCCGACGCCGTCTTCGCCCCGGCCGTCGACGAGGTCTACCCGGGCGGCGAACCCCAGGTGCGCATCACCGCGGGACCCATGGGAGAACGCCTGGAGGGCGCCTCCCGCCCCGGCCACTTCGACGGCATGCTCACCGTCGTCGCCAAGCTGCTCCACCTCACCCGCCCCGACCTCGCCCTCTACGGCCAGAAGGACGCCCAGCAGCTCGCGCTGATCCGCCGCATGGTCCGCGACCTGAACTTCGGCGTGGAGATCGTCGGCGTCCCGACCGTGCGCGAGGAGGACGGCCTGGCCCTGTCCAGCCGCAACCGCTACCTCTCCACGGCGGAACGCCGCACCGCCCTCGCGCTCTCGCAGGCGCTCTTCGCCGGTCTGGACCGGCACGCCGCCCAGGAGGCACTGTGCGCGCGGGCCCGCGAGGTGCCCGCCACCCGGGCCCGCGCGGAGGCGCTCAGCGCCCTGGGCGAGTCCCGCGCGGCGGCCGACGCCCACGCCGTCGCCACGTCCGCGCCCGGCAGCGCCACCGCCGTCCGGGACGCCGCCCGCCTGGTCCTGGACGACGCCGCCCGCGCCACCCCGCCCCTGGAGCTGGACTACCTCGCCCTGGTCGACCCGTCGGACTTCACCGAGATCGGTGACGACCACACCGGTGAGGCGGTCCTCGCCGTCGCCGCCCGGGTCGGCGCGACCCGCCTGATCGACAACGTCCACCTCACCTTCGGACCGTTCGGAGCCGCCTCGTGACCAGCACAGGCATACGACTGCACGCCCCCGCGCCCGGCTGGGCCGTCGCCGCCGACGTGGTGGTCGTCGGCTCCGGCGTCGCGGGCCTCACCGCGGCCCTGCGCTGCGAGGCCGCCGGACTGCGGACCGTCGTCGTCACCAAGGCCCGCCTGGACGACGGCTCCACCCGCTGGGCGCAGGGCGGCGTCGCCGCGGCCCTCGGCGAGGGCGACACCCCCGAGCAGCACCTGGACGACACCCTGGTCGCCGGCGCCGGCCTGTGCGACGCGGACGCGGTCCGCATCCTGGTCACCGAGGGCCCGGACGCCGTACGCCGGCTCATCGCGACCGGCGCGCACTTCGACGAGTCCACCGAGGGCGGCCTGGCCCTCACCCGCGAGGGCGGCCACCACCGCCGCCGCATCGCCCACGCGGGCGGCGACGCCACGGGCGCCGAGATTTCCCGCGCCCTGGTCGAGGCGGTCCGCACGCGCGGCATCCGCACCGTCGAGAACGCCCTCGTCCTCGACCTCCTCACGGACGCCGACGGCCGCACCGCGGGCGTCACCCTGCACGTCATGGGCGAGGGCCAGCACGACGGCGTCGGGGCGGTGCACGCCCCCGCGGTCGTCCTCGCCACCGGCGGCATGGGCCAGGTCTTCTCGGCCACCACGAACCCCGCCGTCTCCACCGGTGACGGCGTGGCCCTCGCCCTCCGCGCGGGCGCCGAGATCAGCGACCTCGAATTCGTGCAGTTCCACCCCACCGTCCTCTTCCTCGGCCCGGACGCCGAGGGACAGCAGCCCCTGGTCTCCGAGGCGGTGCGCGGCGAGGGCGCCCACCTGGTGGACGCGGACGGCGTGCGCTTCATGCTGGGGCAGCACGAACTCGCCGAACTCGCCCCGCGCGACGTCGTCGCCAAGGGCATCACGCGCCGCATGCAGGAGCAGGGCACCGAGCACGTGTACCTGGACGCCCGCCACTTCGGCAGGGCGATGTGGGAGCACCGCTTCCCCACGATCCTCGCCGCCTGCCGCGCCCACGGCATCGACCCGGTCACCGAGCCGATCCCCGTCGCCCCGGCCGCCCACCACGCCTCGGGCGGCGTCCGCACCGACGACCACGGCCGTACGACGGTCCCCGGCCTGTACGCCTGCGGCGAGGCCGCCTGCACCGGCGTGCACGGCGCCAACCGCCTGGCCTCCAACTCCCTCCTGGAGGGACTGGTCTACGCCGAGCGCATCGCCGCCGACATCGCGGCGGGCCACACGGCGGGCACCCTCCACGCACGCGTGCCGGCCCCCCTCCCGCACCCGTACCACCCGGAGCACCCCCTCCTCCCGCCCGAGGCCCGCCTCACCATTCAGCGGATCATGACGGACGGCGCCGGCATCCTGCGCTCGGCCGACTCCCTCGCGCGCGCGGCCGACCTGCTGGACGGTCTGCACACCGAGGCCCGCGAGGCCCTGCACGAGCACGGCAAGACGTCCGAGCCGGGCGTCGACACCTGGGAGGCCACCAACCTCCTGTGCGTGGCCCGGGTCCTGGTGGCCGCGGCGGCACGGCGCGAGGAGACCCGCGGCTGCCACTGGCGCGAGGACCACGCGGACCGCGACGACACCACGTGGCGCCGCCACATCGTCGTACGGCTGAACCCGGACCGCACCCTCGCCGTGCACACCACGGACACGCCAGAATTCCCCCCGACCGTCCACGGCGCCCAGCCGACGCACCGTCCCCAGGAGCAGTGACAGCAGTGAACCCCTCCGACCCCACCGAACTCCCCCTCGCCTCCGCCGGAGGCTGCGGCGACGGCTGTGCCTGCGGCGCGGACACCGAAGAGGACGCCTACACGGAGTGCGGCCTCGACCCGTCCCTCGCCGCCCTCCTGCTCGACTCCGGCCTCGACCCCGTCGAGGTCGAGGACATCGCGAACGTCGCCATCCAGGAGGACCTGGCGGGCGGCGTGGACGTGACGACCGTCGCGACCATCCCCGAGGACGCCGTGGCCACCGCCGACTTCACCGCGCGTGAGGCGGGCGTCGTGGCGGGCCTCCGGGTCGCCGAGGCGGTCCTCTCCATCGTCTGCACGGACGAGTTCGAGGTGGAGCGCCACGTCGAGGACGGCGACCGCGTGGAGGCGGACCAGAAGCTGCTCTCCGTCACCACCCGCACCCGCGACCTCCTGACCGCCGAGCGCAGCGCGCTGAACCTGCTGTGCCGCATGTCGGGCATCGCGTCGGCCACGCGCGCGTGGGCGGACGCCCTGGACGGCACGAAGGCCGAGGTCCGCGACACCCGCAAGACGACGCCGGGCCTGCGCAGCCTGGAGAAGTTCGCGGTCCGCTGCGGCGGCGGCGTCAACCACCGCATGTCCCTCTCGGACGCGGCCCTGGTCAAGGACAACCACGTGGTCGCCGCGGGCGGCGTCGCCGAGGCCTTCAACGCCGTGCGCGAGAGCTTCCCCGACGTGCCCATCGAGGTCGAGGTCGACACCCTGCACCAGCTGCGCGAGGTCGTGGACGCGGGCGCCGACCTGATCCTGCTGGACAACTTCACCCCGGACGAGTGCGAGGAGGCGGTCGCCCTGGTCGCCGGCCGCGCCGCGCTGGAGGCCTCGGGCCGCCTGACCCTCGCCAACGCCAAGGCGTACGCCGACACGGGCGTCGACTACCTGGCCGTGGGGGCCCTCACCCACAGCTCCCCGATCCTGGACATCGGCCTGGACCTGCGAGCGGCGGAGTAGACCCCATGCTGCTGACGATCGACGTAGGCAACACGCACACCGTCCTCGGCCTCTTCGACGGCGAGGACATCGTCGAGCACTGGCGCATCTCCACGGACTCGCGCCGCACGGCCGACGAACTGGCGGTCCTCCTCCAGGGCCTGATGGGCATGCACCCGCTGCTCGGCGACGAGCTGGGCGACGGTATCGACGGCATCGCCATCTGCGCGACGGTCCCCTCGGTCCTGCACGAACTGCGCGAGGTCACCCGCCGCTACTACGGCGACGTCCCCGCGGTCCTGGTCGAACCGGGCGTCAAGACCGGCGTCCCGATCCTCACCGACCACCCCAAGGAGGTCGGCGCGGACCGCATCATCAACGCGGTCGCGGCCGTCGAGCTCTACGGCGGCCCGGCGATCGTCGTGGACTTCGGCACGGCGACGACGTTCGACGCGGTCAGCGCGCGCGGGGAGTACATCGGCGGCGTCATCGCCCCCGGCATCGAGATCTCGGTCGAGGCGCTCGGCGTCAAGGGCGCCCAGCTCCGCAAGATCGAGGTGGCCCGGCCCCGCAGCGTGATCGGCAAGAACACGGTCGAGGCGATGCAGTCCGGCATCGTGTACGGCTTCGCCGGCCAGGTCGACGGCGTCGTCAACCGCATGGCGCGGGAGCTGGCCGACGACCCGGACGACGTCACCGTCATCGCGACGGGCGGACTGGCGCCGATGGTGCTGGGGGAGTCCTCGGTCATCGACGAGCACGAGCCGTGGCTGACGCTGATGGGCCTGCGACTGGTGTACGAACGGAACGTGTCCCGCATGTAGCGGGCCGGCGCGGGTGTGGGCGCGGGGGTGGGTCGCGTGGCCCGGCGCTTGCGGGGTGCCGCCGCGCCCACCCGTGCCGCCCCAGCGGCACGACTGCCCGCGGCTGCGGGGGCGACGGCCCGCAGCCGCGTACGGCGGGAAGGGGACGTGTCGGGGGGTGTTCGCCCGCAGCGGTTGGCGCGTCAACGCCGCGAACCTCTGTAGCCAACCGATTCCGCGCCGTTCCGAGGACGAACACCCCCCGGCGCGGCCCCGACCCACAACCGAACGCACCGCGCTACGCGCACCCCCACCGAACCCGCACAGGCGCCGCAGGCACCCCCGCTCAACCGCCGGAGGCACCCGCATCCGAGTGGGTGCCACGCCACACCCATGCCCCCTATGCGGGGTTTGTCTGATTAGCGCGTATCGTCGCCCCATGCCCACGCCCTACGGACCCCGCGGCGGCATGGCGTTCGGTGCTCAGGAGCTGTGCGTGCTCCGGCGTGCCCTCGCCCTCGCCCTGAACCCCAGCCCGGTCTCGGCCCAGGAGGCCCAGGACTGCCTCCAGCTCGCCCAGTCGCTGGACGAGGCGATGCGGGAGCATGCCCGGCACCGCGCCTTCCTGGTGGCCGACCTCGCCCGGTACCGCGCCGCCCTCCCCGGCACCGCCACCGGCTACCTCGCGCTCCTGGACGAGGCACTGGACGCCGGTCACCGCCCCGGCGCGGACGACCTCGCCGCCCTGGGCGCCCTGCGCGGCAACCCCGCCGCGGCCGCCCTCCTGGCCCGCTGCCGCCCCACGCTCCCCGCCGCCCGCACCCGCCTCCACGCCGCCCGCACCCGCCTCCACGCCCTCCCCGGCGGCCGGCAGCCGGACAAGGAGCCCGCACGGAAGCCCGCCCCGAAGCCGGCCCCCCAGCCCACCCCCGCCACTCCCAAGCGCCCCGTCCCCACCCCCGGCGAGGTCTTCCCCCGCCGCAAGCCCGCCCCGCCGGCACCGCCCGCCCCGGACTCCCGGCACCACCTCGCGGCCGGCTGACGGCCCCTGGCTACCCTGGTCGCATGGACTACGTCTCCGCGCTCCTGCCCCCGGCCGTCATGGCCGTCTTCTTCATCGGCTTGATCCGGGTGATCGTGAAGACCCAGGGCGGCGCCAACAAGGCCAAGGAGGACGCCGTCGTCGACGCCGCCCTCGCACGGGCGGAGGGCGCCCGGCAGGCGTCCCCGCACCCCGAGGCCTGACCGCACCGACGACCCCGCGTACGGCTCCCGCCCATGGAGCCGTACGCCGCCCCTTTCGTGCCCGTTTTCCGGCGAACGCGCACGTCCGGCACGCGATCGTCCCGATCTCCCACTATCGTTCGAAGCGTGCCTCGCCCATTGGGAGAACTCGAAGACGCGGTCATGACGAGGGTGTGGAAGTGGAACCGCCCCGTGACCGTTCGAGAAGTCCTGGAAGACCTGCAACAGGAACGGTCCATCGCGTACACCACCGTGATGACCGTTTTGGACAATCTCCATCAGAAGGGCTGGGTGCGCCGCGAGTCCGAAGGCCGGGCCTATCGATATGAGGCGGTCTCCACTCGCGCCGCCTACGCCGCCGCCCTCATGAACGACGCCTGGTCCCAGAGCGACAACCCCGCCGCGGCCCTCGTCGCCTTCTTCGGCATGATGAGCGAGGAACAGCGCCAGGCACTCGGAGACGCCATCCGCATCGTGCAGGGACCGGAAACCCCCGCGCCGGGACCCGGCGCGGTACCGGACGGCGGCGAGCGATAGCGTCCCCTCATGCCAAATGCCATCAGCGTCCGGCGGGCCCGCACCAGGGATGTCCCGGACGTACGCCGGCTCCTCGACACGTACGTCCGTGACCGCATCCTGCTCGACAAAGCGATGGTGACGCTTTACGAGAGCATCCAGGAGTTCTGGGTCGCGGAACGGGACGACAACGCCGAGGTGGTCGGCTGCGGCGCGCTGCACGTGATGTGGGAAGACCTCGCGGAAGTGCGGACTCTCGCGGTGAAGCCCGGTCTCAAGGGCGCGGGCGTCGGCCACAAGCTGCTGGAGAAGTTGCTGGACACGGCCCGCTGGCTCGGTGTTCGCCGCGTTTTCTGTCTCACCTTCGAAGTGGACTTCTTCGGCAAGCACGGCTTCGTGGAGATCGGGGAGACACCGGTCGACACCGATGTGTACGCGGAGCTGCTGCGTTCCTATGACGAGGGCGTTGCGGAGTTCCTCGGGCTCGAACGAGTGAAACCGAACACCTTGGGCAACAGCCGGATGCTTCTGCATCTGTGATCGCCGGGCGGCGCCAGGCGTCCACGGCCCTTCCGCGGTCCTTCGCACGTTCGCAGGTTTATTCCACCGAGGTGCCCTTCATGGGTTCCCTATGTCCGAAACGCGCATGTTTCCGGCCCGGAGTCAGGCTACCGGTCTCCGTCGGGGGTTTGTGTTTTTCCGGCAAAAGCGGTTTGCTTTCCGGCGTACTGCAGTACTGCATATAACAAGGGACGGCGATACGGCGGACGCCGCGGACTCCCGCCCCTCACGTTATCGATGAAAGGAAATCCGGTGGCACAGAAGGTTCAGGTCCTTCTTGTCGATGACCTCGACGGCGGCGAGGCAGACGAGACCGTGACGTTCGCACTGGACGGCAAGACCTACGAGATCGACCTCACCACCGCCAACGCGGACAAGCTCCGCGGTCTTCTGGATCCGTACCTCAAGGGTGGCCGTCGTACCGGCGGCCGTGCCTCGGGCGGCCGTGGCAAGGCGCGCGCCGCTTCCGGCGGCAGCCAGGACACCGCGGCGATCCGCGCTTGGGCGAAGGAGAACGGCTGGGACGTCAACGACCGCGGCCGGGTCCCCGCGAAGGTCCGCGAGGCGTACGAGCAGGCCAACGGCTGATCACCCGACCCGCGCCACGGGCCGTGCCCGGGGTGGGCCGCTCGCGGCGAGTCGGACACGGTGGCACTGCGTGGCCAGCGTGTGGACCAGCCGGGCGAGATCGAGAGCGGTCCCGGCACGCCCGGGGACCGACAGGGCCGGCAGCGAGGACCCCACCTCGCGGCCCGGCTCCGGGGGTCGCAGCCAGACGGCGGCCCCGCGCAGGCCGTCGCGCTCCGGGGGACGCGGCGGCAGCCCGGCCGGGCCGGGCTCCGGGGCAAGGGGCGCGTCCACGAGGCCGCCCGTTCCGACGGCCGTCAGGTCGAGCGGCAGCGAACCCCACTCCAGCCACTCCAGCAGCCCGGGCAGCTCCTCCGCGGCACCCGCCGCCACGAGCAGCAGCATCCGCCCGCCCTGGACGGCCACCGGAAAACCCGGCACCGGCGACCCCGGCACCGGCGAGCCCGCACCCGGCCGCCCGCCCGGCCCGGCTCGCTCCGCCCGCTCTGCCCGTCCGGCCCGCCCGAGCCGCTCCAGCGTCGCGTACCCGGCCCCGGCCGGCACGTCCAGGACGTCGAAGCGCACGCCCGTGCGCAGCCGTACCGGCTCCCCGGGCGCCGTCGGCCACCCGATCACGCTCTCGTACCACCACCGCACCCGCTCGGTCGCCGAACCGCCGCCGTCCCCGGTGGGCCGGCGGGGCGACGGCACGACGGGGGACGCGGGAGTCACGGGGACCGGGTGCGAGGCGCCAACCATGCCAAGTGCAACCGCCCGAAGAGCCCCCGGGTTACGCTGGGTACTGATCCGAATGCGCAGAGTGTCGAACGAGCCTGGCAAGAGGGGGCGTGCGGGGGTGCGGGGTGGCGCAAGGTTGTTCGCCCGTAGCGGAGGGAACCGGTGCGCGCGGCATGGAGTGTCCGTCCCAGCGGGTAAGACATCCCTAGTGGGAGGGGGCGACATGCAGATCGGGCCGTCTCGCGTTCGCCATCGGCGTACTGGCGAGTGGGGTAAGTGCCTGGCCTGCGGGAACATCGTCTCGCACCATCGGGTTGTGGCAGATGTCGGCGTCAGGGGTCAGGAGGCCATCGACGGTGTCGGCAGTTGGAATGAGCGGTCCCCGCTTGCGGGACTAAGCTGCGGAAGGACAGGGAGGGGAAGTTCCCCCCACTGCCTGACCGCTCTGAGGAGCGATTAACGATGTTCGAGAGGTTCACCGACCGCGCGCGGCGGGTTGTCGTCCTGGCTCAGGAAGAAGCCCGGATGCTCAACCACAACTACATCGGCACCGAGCACATCCTCCTGGGCCTGATCCACGAGGGTGAGGGTGTCGCCGCCAAGGCCCTTGAGAGCCTCGGGATTTCGCTCGAGGCGGTCCGCCAGCAGGTGGAGGAGATCATCGGCCAGGGCCAGCAGGCCCCGTCCGGCCACATCCCCTTCACCCCCCGTGCCAAGAAGGTTCTGGAGCTGTCGCTCCGCGAGGCCCTCCAGCTGGGCCACAACTACATCGGCACGGAGCACATCCTGCTCGGCCTGATCCGTGAGGGCGAGGGCGTCGCCGCCCAGGTCCTGGTCAAGCTGGGCGCAGATCTGAACCGGGTGCGGCAGCAGGTCATCCAGCTGCTCTCCGGCTACCAGGGCAAGGAGACCGCCACCGCCGGCGGTCCTGCGGAGGGGACCCCCTCCACGTCCCTGGTCCTCGACCAGTTCGGCCGGAACCTCACCCAGGCCGCTCGCGAGTCCAAGCTCGACCCGGTCATCGGGCGCGAGAAGGAGATCGAGCGGGTCATGCAGGTGCTGTCCCGCCGTACGAAGAACAACCCGGTGCTCATCGGTGAGCCCGGCGTCGGCAAGACCGCCGTCGTCGAGGGCCTCGCGCAGGCCATCGTCAAGGGCGAGGTGCCCGAGACCCTCAAGGACAAGCACCTCTACACCCTGGACCTGGGCGCCCTGGTCGCCGGCTCCCGCTACCGCGGTGACTTCGAGGAGCGCCTGAAGAAGGTGCTCAAGGAGATCCGCACCCGCGGCGACATCATCCTGTTCATCGACGAGCTGCACACGCTGGTCGGTGCGGGTGCCGCCGAGGGCGCCATCGACGCCGCGAGCATCCTCAAGCCGATGCTGGCCCGCGGTGAGCTGCAGACCATCGGTGCGACCACGCTGGACGAGTACCGCAAGCACCTGGAGAAGGACGCGGCCCTCGAGCGCCGCTTCCAGCCCATCCAGGTCGCGGAGCCGTCGCTGCCGCACACGATCGAGATCCTCAAGGGTCTGCGCGACCGCTACGAGGCGCACCACCGCGTCTCCATCACGGACGAGGCCCTGGTCCAGGCGGCCACCCTCGCCGACCGCTACATCTCGGACCGCTTCCTGCCGGACAAGGCGATCGACCTGATCGACGAGGCCGGTTCCCGGATGCGCATCCGCCGGATGACCGCGCCGCCGGACCTGCGCGAGTTCGACGAGAAGATCGCCGGCGTCCGCCGCGACAAGGAGTCCGCGATCGACTCGCAGGACTTCGAGAAGGCTGCCTCCCTGCGCGACAAGGAGAAGCAGCTCCTGGCCGCCAAGGCCAAGCGGGAGAAGGAGTGGAAGGCCGGCGACATGGACGTCGTCGCCGAGGTCGACGGCGAGCTGATCGCCGAGGTCCTCGCCACGGCGACGGGCATCCCGGTCTTCAAGCTCACGGAGGAGGAGTCGTCCCGCCTGCTGCGCATGGAGGACGAGCTCCACAAGCGGGTCATCGGCCAGGTCGACGCCGTCAAGGCGCTGTCCAAGGCGATCCGCCGTACCCGTGCCGGTCTGAAGGACCCGAAGCGTCCCGGTGGCTCGTTCATCTTCGCCGGTCCGTCCGGTGTCGGTAAGACCGAGCTGTCCAAGGCCCTGGCGGAGTTCCTCTTCGGTGACGAGGACGCGCTGATCTCCCTCGACATGTCGGAGTTCAGCGAGAAGCACACGGTCTCGCGCCTCTTCGGTTCGCCCCCCGGTTACGTGGGCTACGAGGAGGGCGGCCAGCTGACGGAGAAGGTCCGCCGCAAGCCGTTCTCGGTCGTCCTCTTCGACGAGGTCGAGAAGGCCCACCCGGACATCTTCAACTCGCTGCTCCAGATTCTGGAGGACGGTCGCCTGACCGACTCCCAGGGCCGGGTCGTGGACTTCAAGAACACGGTCATCATCATGACGACCAACCTCGGCACCCGGGACATCTCCAAGGGCTTCAACCTCGGCTTCGCCGCCGCGGGTGACACGAAGTCCAACTACGAGCGCATGAAGAACAAGGTCCAGGACGAGCTGAAGCAGCACTTCCGGCCCGAGTTCCTCAACCGTGTCGACGACGTGGTCGTCTTCCCGCAGCTCAGCCAGGACGACATCCTGCGGATCGTCGACCTGATGATCCAGAAGGTGGACGAGCGCCTCAAGGACCGGGACATGGGCATCGAGCTCTCCCAGTCCGCCAAGGAGCTGCTGTCCAAGAAGGGCTACGACCCGGTGCTGGGCGCGCGTCCGCTGCGCCGCACGATCCAGCGCGAGGTCGAGGACACGCTGTCGGAGAAGATCCTCTTCGGCGAGCTGCGTCCCGGTCACATCGTGGTCGTGGACACCGAGGGCGAGGGCGACGCCAAGACCTTCACCTTCCGGGGTGAGGAGAAGTCGGCCCTCCCCGACGTCCCGCCGATCGAGCAGGCGGCCGGCGGCGCGGGTCCGAACCTGAGCAAGGAGGCGTAGCCCTCCGGGGGTGAGCCTTGAAAGGGGTCGGCCCGGGACTTCGGTCCCGGGCCGGCCCCTTTCCGTCGTCGCGGCCTCAGATCAGCTCGATCTCGGCGTGCGGGAAGAGGGCGGCGACTCCGGTGGCGTCGACGGGGCGGGACTCGAGGATCTGGACGCTGCGTACGCCGGGGAACACGGGCAGCGCGTCCTGCTCGTGGTCGAGGAACGCCGAGTGGAGTTGCAGCGAGGCCAGCCGGGGCAACCGGGAGATTTCCGCCCAGTCGGAAGCGGTGGCCCGTTGGTTGGAAAGGCCGAGGTGTTCGAGTGTGCCCCAGTGGGACAGGCCTCGAAGCCCGGTGAACGTGGTGGCCTCCCGGCCGAGGTAGAGGTGGCGCAGGGGCGCGCCCGTCGGGAGGGAGTCGGTCAGGCGGTCGCCCGGCAGCTGCTGCCGGATGACCAGCTTCCGGAGTGAGTCCAGTTCGGCCAGCCCTTCGAGATCGGTGCTGCCGTAGACCGTGAGGCTTTCGAGCCGCAGCGCGGAGAGCCGCCCCAAGCCTCGTGCCGACGGGCACTCGCGCAGGGTGAGGCGCCGCAGGGAGCCGAAGCCCAGCAGAGGGGCCAGGTCGGTCAGTTCCGGGTTGTAGGCCACGAGGAGTTCCCGGAGCATGCCCGGCTCCGGCACGCACGCCAGGATGTCGGCCATCGCGTGCGGGCCGTCGAACCGGAGCTGGTCCCACGGCCGCATCACGGCGACCGCGCTCCGCTGGGCCGGATTCTGGCAGGTCAGGAACAGCCCCGATCGGTCCAGGTGATCCAGTACTTCCACGGCGTAGCGCCGCGTCTCGAACCTCTCCCATGTGCCCACCAACTGCCTGCGCACCGTGAGTGAGGGATGCTCCCGGAACCGGTGCAGTACCGCCAGGGCTCCGCTCGGTTCGCTCTCCGCCAGCAGGGAGGCCGTGACGGTCACCCTGTGCGCCTGCTCGTCCGTGAGCCCCTGGGGGCCCGGCAGCAGTTCGAGCACCAGGGCCCCCGCCTGTGCCAGTGCCCTCGCGTGCTCCAGTGATCTCGGCGGGATCAGCGTTCCCGCCCGCGCCTCCACCTCGGCCCGTACCGCCGGGTCCAGGGCCGTCGCGTGCTCCAGGCAGGCCAGGGCCAGCAGGGTCAGCCGCGGGGTGTTCTCCGCCAGCAGCCTCCGCAGGAGGACCGCTCGCTCGCCGGGACGGGCGTGGGCCACCGCCATGCGGATGACGTCCTCCCACTGGGTGTCGCCCGCGCGCCCCGCGATCACGTCGAGATGGCCCTCCTCGACCGCGTACCGCGCGCCCAGGTAGTCCTGGAAGGTGCGGTGCACGAAGTCCAGGGTGCCCTCGCCGGGCCGCCGGAGCAGCCCGCTGCGCAGGACCAGCGCCCGCAGCACCGTCGCCGCGTCGCCCTGCCCCGCCGCCGAGGCCACCGACGGCAGCGCGCGCTCCACGATGCCCTCGGCGGTCTCCACCGCCATCTCCGTGCGCCCGCTCAGCACCAGCGCGTACGCCAGCCGCTGGAGCAGCTCCAGTTGCGCCTCCTCGCTCAGCTCCACCGCCTCCATGCCCCGCTCCCGGTCCCGGCGGGCCAGCAGCATCGTCAGGGCGGCGTCGTACAACTCCTTGCGGCCGGTGGGGAGGTAGCCGCGGCGCTCCCGGTGCAGGGCGCAGAGGAGGCCGCACATCAGGGGGTTGGTGGCGAGCCGGGCCAGATCCCGCTTGGTGCGCAGGGAGTCCAGCAGCCGGACCTCGAACTCGGGTGCCTCGGCGGCCGCGTGCCAGCGCCGTACGAAGGTCGCGACATCGGGCTCCCGCATCGGGACGAGAGACCGCTCCCGGAAGCCCTCCGCGGCCAGCCAGTCACCGCGTACGGCGGTGGGGCGGGAGGTGAGCAGCCAGTGGTTGCCGGGGAAGGCGCGGATCAGGGCGAGGAGCCAGTCGCGGGTGCGGTGCCGTTCCGCGGCGGGGATCTCGTCCAGGCCGTCGACGAGGACCAGGCCCCGGCCGGCGCCCAGCACCCGCTCGGCCCAGCCCTCCGGCGGGGTGAGCGGGCAGCCCACGGCGGTGAGGAAGGCCGCGGGGGAGGGCAGCGCGCCCGCCCGGGTCAGTGTGCGCAGCGGCAGGACGTACGGGACCCGGTCCCCGTCCCGTGCCGCGGTCACCGCCAGCCACTGCACCAGCGTCGTCTTGCCGGAGCCCGCGTCGCCGCGCAGCAGGACGCGGTCGTGGGTGGTCAGCGCTGCCTCGGCGGGGAGGCGGACGGTGCGTTCCGGTTCGGCGTCCTCCCCGGGGAGCGCGGTGTGCTCCTCCCCGGCGGTCGCCTCCAGGCTCAGGTAGGCGACCTCCAACGGCCACCGGTCCGGCGAGTCGCGCAGGTCGATGCCGTAGATGGTGATGCGGTTGTGCCGGTCCGCGACGTACGGCAGGTACCGGCGTTCGAACGCCGTGTCCCGGGCGTTCGGCCTGGGGACGCGGGCGATCAGCTCGTCGACCTTCGCGATCAGCTCGGCCTGGCCCCGGGTCTGGGCGACCAGCGTGCGCGCGACGAACGTGGACCGCCGGGTGAAGAACTCCAGGACGTGCAGGCAGGCCCACTCGGTCGCCGAGTCGAGGAAGTAGCGGGCGTCGGTGGAGAGCCCGTCTGCGGAACCGGCCGCCTGCCGCCGCAGCCGGGCGGCCAGCTCACCGTGGCCCAGGCGCACCGCCTGCACGTCGTCCATGTCCAGGTCGCCCAGGGCGAGGAGCCGCGCCGCCAGGGCGTCGGCGACGGCCTCGGTCTCGTCGCGGGGGAAGGGCGGCTCGCCCGGGGAGTCCAGGGCCGCCGCCACCAGCTTCCCGGCGAGCAGCCGTACCTCCCTCTCGCCCAGCGTGCGCCGCTCGCCCCGGAAGGACACCAGGCGGTCCAGCCGGACCGGCCGGTCGACCAGTCCGGCGCCGGGGCCGCCCGTCACGAACAGCTTCTTCACCAGCGGGGCGATGAGGCTGGACGCCAACTTCCCCCCGAGTACCGCCGGTTCCACGCGCCACCCCCGTGATCGATCGACCACGGGAGCCTATCGGGCGTCAGCCGGCCCGCGTCAGGACAGCTGGCCGTCGTAGTCCGGGAGCTTGAACGTCTTCTCGGCGTGGCCGCCCGACAGGTCGGTGGCGCTGTTGCCGATGTTCGCGATGATCGTGTAGCCCTTGGCCTCGATCTCGGCGCGCTGTTCGGTCTTGTACTCGGCGACGTCCTTGAACAGGTCGAGGAAGCCGCGGACGTGCAGCCCGGAGGACTCGTACCCGGCGTGGGCCAGGTTCCACTCGGTGGGCGCCTCGATGATGCCGGGGCGGGCGGTCACGAAGAACAGGGCGACGCCGTGCTCCTGCGCGTACTCGGCGGCCTCTAGGACCGGCCGGTTGGCGGGCTGCGGGTAGCTGAAGCCGAAGTCGGTCTCCAGGGAGGTGTTGTCGATGTCGAGGACGATCGCCTGCTTCTCGCCGGGCGCGGTGTCGGCGATCCGCTCCTTCAGGTACGGCAGCGCCGCGTCCATCACGGCCCGGCAGTCCCGCTGCCAGGTGTCGTAGTCGACGTCGGCGGCCGCGGAGCCGGCGGCCGCGGCGACCGTGGCCGTCGCGGGCGGCGCCTCGGCCGGGGCGGCGACGGACGGGGTGACCGTCGCGGTGAGCGCCGCCGCGGTGACGGCGGCCGTGCCCGCGGCACGCCACCAGAGACGACGGGTCTGTCCGGTCTGTCCGGTCTGGTCGGTCATGGGGGGTGGGGTCCTCTCATGCCTGCGCGGATGCCTGACGGCACAAAGTTGTCGCGTGCATGCTCGCCCCATCAAGTGGCCGGACGGCAACGATTGGGTTACTGAGGAGTAGTCCGCCGTCCGGCCTGCGGTTATGCCGTGATCTCCACCCCGTCCGGCACGTTCCGCACCCGCGGCAGCCGGGGATTGACCCGCAGCACCCGCAGCCGGGGGAGGCCGGACAGCCATGAGACGTCCGTGTCGGGCAGCTCCGCGTTCAGCCACAGGTGGGTCAGCTGGTCGGGCAGCAGTCCCGCCAGCAGCTCCTCGGCCCGCATCACCCCGGCCACCTGGATGCGCGGACGCCCGCCGAGTTCCCGCAGGGCCGCCAGCTCGGCGGTGTCGGCGACCGGGAAGTAGAGGCCGTCCGGGTCCAGGTGGGCGATGATCTCCTGGGCGTACCGCTCGGTGTCGAAGTGCCGCCAGCCCCGGGCCAGTTCGGTGCGCACCGGCAGCGCGGCACGGGTGCGCAGCCGGACCAGGTAGTCGATGGCCGCGTCGTCCTGGACGCGGGTCGCGGTGTAGGCGAGCAGCAGGGCCTGCCGGTCGTCGGGGACCTGGCCCGGGTCGGGCAGCAGCTCCAGGACGATGGGGCCGACCCAGCCGAGACCCCGGGCGGCCAGTTCCGTCGTCGGGCGCACCAGGTTCTTCGTCCGGTCGTGGACGAGGCGCTGGACGGCCGGATCGAGTTCGGTGACGTGGTCCAGGCAGGCCGCGGCCATCAGCCGCCGGTGGTTGATCTGCGGGCGGCGCAGTCCGGGGGCGGGCGCCAGCAGCCGTTCCAGGAACTGGGCGCACTCCTCGGGGCGGGCGTGGGCGGCGGCCATGCGGATGACCTCCTCCCACTCGGACTGGTGGGCGTGGTCCACCAGCCCGGGGAAGCGGCCGCGGGCCACGATCTCCTTGGCGGCCAGGTAGTCCTGGAAGGTGCGGTGGACGAAGTCGACCGACTCGCCCGACCGTTCGCGCAGCAGGCCCGTGCGGTGCAGCAGATGCCGGAAGATCTTCGCGCCGTCCCCCTGCGCGCGGGCGGCGGGCATCGCGGGCAGCGCGGCGTCCAGGATGCCGACCGCCCGTTCGCGGGTCAGCTCGGAGGCGTCCTCCTCCAGCATGGCGTGGGCCAGCTTCTGCAACAGCCGTTCCCTGGTGCTCTGCTGGAGCCGCACGTCGTCGGCGTAGAGCACGTCCCGTTCCGGGTCGCGGCGCTGGAGCAGCATCTCCAGGGCGGCGTCGTACAGCTCCTTGCGGCCGCTGGGCAGGGAACCGGCGCGGTCCCGGTTGAGGGCGCAGATCAGCCCGCACATCAGGGGGTTGGTGGCGAGCTGGCGCAGCTCGCGGTAGATCCGTACGGAGTGCAGCAGCCGCTGTTCGTACTCGTCCAGGGTGCTGCGCTCCCGTTCCCGCTCGCGCGGCCCGGGGGAGCGGGACTGCCCGTCGAGGCGGGCCGCCGAGTGCCAGTCCCGGATGAACCGCGTGACCTGGTCGCGCGACATGGGCGCCAGCGACAGCTCGACGAAGTCCTCCTCGGCCAGCCCGCCCCCCGACAGCCAGCCGTCCGACACCGCGGAGGGCCGGGAGGTGACCAGGCAGCCGTTGCCGGAGAAGACGCGCAGCAGCCGGCGGAGCCGGTCGCGCAGCTCGCCGCGGGTCTTCTCCGGCGCCTCGTCGATGCCGTCGACCAGCAGCAGCGCCCGGCCCGCGAGCAGGGTGCGCACCACCCACCCCTCCGGAGCCCGGTCGGCGAGCGGGTGCCGCACCGCGTGCAGGAAGTCGTCGGGGGCGGGGAAGCCCTCGCGGGCGAAACGCCGCACCGGGAGGACGAAGGGCACCCGGGAGCCCTCCCGGGCGGCGGCCACGGCCAGCCACTGCACCAGGGTCGTCTTGCCCGAGCCGGCGCCGCCGCGCAGCAGGACCCGTTCGTGGTCGACCAGGGCGCGGTCCGCGAGCAGCACCGTGCGCTGCTCGTCCTCGGCGCCGCCCACCCCGCCGCTGCGCTCCTCCGCCTCCAGGCTCAGATAGGTCTCCTCCAGCGGCCAACGGTCCGGCGCGTTGGGGAAGTCCACACCGACGATGGTCAGCCAGCCGTGCCGCCGGGCGACCCAGTCGGCGTACTCCGCCTCGAACGCCACGTCCTCCTCCGACCGTTCGGTGTGCCGGGCCGCCGCCTCGGCGTCGCCCAGGTCGACCAGCTGGGCGATCCGGCTGGCCCGTCCGGGCAGTTGCCGCTGGAGGTACGCGGAGCGCCGCACCAGATGGTGCAGGACGTGCAGGCACACCGAGACCAGCAGCGCGTCGTGGAACCAGGCCGCGTCCGGCGACAGTTCCCGGTCGGCGCCCTGCACCGCGCCCCGCAGCCGCCGCGCGTAGTCCTGCGGGCCCAGCCGTACGGCGTCGGCGTCGGTGACGTCGACCTCGGCGATGGCGAGCAGGGTGCGGGCCAGGACGTCGACGACCGGGGCCAGTTCGGCGGTGGGCGCGGCGTGCCGCTCGGCGGCGAGGTGCACCAGGTCGGCGGCGGTGCGGTGGACGTCGTCCGGCGTGGCGGTGGCCCTGGCGCCCCGCCAGGTGACGAGGCCGGGGACCGGCTCGGAGAACACCGGTGGCCGTGCGGGGTCGCGGAAGAGCCGGTGGACGAGGGGGGCGGCGAGACGGGAGGGCGTGCGGACGACGGCATCCATGAAGGCGGGCTACCCCTGGGAGTCGTAGGACGGGGAGTGGAGCGGGAACCGGAGCCGGACTCCGACCGGGACCTGCCGCGCCCAGCCCTCGTCCGGCTCGGCGAAAACCGAGACGGCCTCCAGTCGGGGAAACGCCGACAGCCAGTTCAGTCCCTCGACCGGATGCGGAGCCTCGAGGGCGAGCAGGGTGAGACGCTCCGGCACGATGAACTCCGTGAGGTCCTCCACGCGGTAGGCGCCCCGCACGACGATGTGTTCCCACCCGCCGAGCGCGCGCAGGGTGCGGAGGTCGTCGTTCGTGTACACGTCGACGGCCCGCTGCCGCGGCAGGTGGGCGAGGATCTCCCGCGCGTACTGTTCCCGGTCGAAGCGCCGCCAGGCCGCGGCCAGGATCGTCTGCACGTCCTTGGCCGGATGGTCCCGGTACTTCGTCAGGAACTGCAACGCCGCTTCGCTCCCCACCTCGACGGCCGCACTGACCACGGTGGCACCGACGGCGTGGCTGACCTCCTCCGGTCCGGGCAGGAGCGTGAGCATCAGGTCACCCGTCGCCTGCGCGATCTCCCGGGCGTCGTCGAAGCCGGCCGGCGGGATGTGCGTCGCCAGCCCCTCCTCCACCCGCACCCGCACCTCCGGCGCCACCTCCGCCGCGTACCGCAGCCCGGCCGCCGCCAGCAGCGTCCCGCGCGGGGTGCCCAGCTCCGTGAGCCGACGCAGCATGTGCTCGGCCTCCTTGGGCCGGGCGTGGGCGAGGGCGAGCAGGATCACGTCCTCCCACTGGTCCGCGTCGGCGTGGTTGACCAGCAGGTCGAAGTCCATCTCCTGCACGGCCAGCCGGGCCCCCAGGTAGTCCTGGAAGGTGCGGTGCAGGAAGTCGACCCGGTCCTCGGCGGGCTCACGCAGCAGCCCGGAGCGCAGCAGCAGCGCGCGGTAGACCTCCTCCCCGCCGGCGCCGTCCAGGTTCAGCGCGGGCAGGGCCCGGTCCACGATGCCGCGCGCCTCGTCGCGGTCCATCTCGTGCCGGCTGTTGCGGATCAGCCACCACGCCAGCTTTTGCAGCAGCTGCACCTGCGTGGCGTAGGCGAGGCGCACCCCGTCGGAGCCGAGTAGCTCCCGCTCCCGGTCCCGGCGTTCCAGGAGCATGGTCAGCGCGGCCTCGTACAGCGATCTGCGGTCCTGCGGGAGGAATCCGCGCCGGTCGCGGTGGAGGGCGCACAGCATGCCGCACATGAGCGGGTTGGTGGCCAGCTCGTTCAGCTCCGAGGTGCTCCGCACGGAGGCCAGCAGGGACTCGCCGACGGACCCGTCCACCTCGGCCGCCCGGTGCCAGCGCCGTACGAAGGTGGCGACGCCGTCGCGGCCCATCGGGGCGAGGACGAGTTCGCTGAAGCCCTCGGCGGCCAGCCATTCCTCCGGTACGGCCGAGGGGCGCGAGGTGACCAGCCACAGGTTCCCCGGGAAGGCCCGCACCAGCTCGCGCAGCCAGCGTCGGGCGGCGGCCCGGCGGTCCCCGGCGATCTCGTCGATGCCGTCCACCAGCAGCACCCCGCGCCGGGCGCGCAGGACGCGCTCGGCCCAGCCGGGCGGCTGCTCGCCCGCGACGGGGGCGCCGACCGCCCGGAGGAAGTCCCCGGGCAGCGGCAGCTCGGCCCCCGGCCGCACGATCCGGCGCATCGGCAGCACGAACGGCACCCGCCCGATCAGGTGGGGCATCCCGTGGTCGTAGACGCGGCTGGAGGCGGTGACCGCCAGCCACTGCACGAGGGTGGTCTTGCCGGAACCGGCGACGCCGCGCAGGAACACCTGGTCGTGACCGGCGAGCACCTGCTCGGCGGCCAGGACCGGGTACTCCGGGCTCCGGCGCCCGTCCCGTGCCGCCTGCGGCCGGGTCGCCTCCAGGCTCAGGTACGCCGTGTCCAGAGGCCACTCGCGGGTCCCGGCGTCCAGGCCGTAGATGGTGAGGGTGCCGTACCGGGCGGCGACGTGGTCCGCGTAGCGCTCCTCGAACCCGGCGTCCTCGGCCGACTGGGACGGCAGCCGCTCCAGCAGGACGTCCGCGGCCTGCACCAGCCGGGACAGCTGCCGCGTCTGGACGGTCTGCTGGCGGGCGACGTAGGTGGAGCGCTGGGTGAGGAAGTTCAGGATGTGCAGCGAGGCGGTGTGCAGCAGCCGCTCGTACAGCAGCGTGCCGCCCTCGCCGAGCCCGTACGGGGCCAGGGGCACACCGGCGCCCAGCTCGCGGGCGAAGCGCTCGGGGCCGAGCCCGACGGCCTCGTAGTCCTCGACGGTGATCTCGCCGAGCCGGGCGAGGGTGCGGGCCAGGGCGTCCTTGACGGCCGCCGCCTCCGCGCCGGCCACGGGCTCCTCACCGGGTCCGGCCGAGGCCAGCGCCCTGCGGACCAGCTCTTCGGCGATCTTGTCGACGTCCTTGGGCGTGACGTTCCGCTTCTCGCCCCGGAAGGACACCAGGGCCGATATCCGCACCGGCCGGTCCACCAGACCCGCTCCCGGCCCGTCCCGGACGAAGAGCCGGCGGACGAGCGGCGCGACCGCGCTGGACGCGACACGGGCCCCGAGTGCTGTGACGTCGACCATGCTCCGAGCCTAGGTGAACGCCCTTGTCCGGGGGGCGGGTTAACCGGGACGGGAGTAGCCCCGGTCACATTCACCGGCCCTTCGGCCACGGCCGCCGGTGATGTGCCGCACAGGCCGATTGCCGTGTACTACGGGGAATAGTGGCCCCCGCAAGAACTACGAAAACGGACATAACGGAGCGATCGGGGGAGGGGCTTCCGGGGCTCTGAGCTGGTTTTGTCCAGAATGGCCGCTCTGGTGTGAGTAAGGAAGTTTCACTCTGAAGTACTAAATAGGGTCGTAGGTCACACCTTTGTGCGGTTCGGGGTCGCCGGGTTACCAAGGTTGAGCCCGCCCGGTGAGCGCCTGGTGCGTCCCGCCGGTGGGCATTCCTCTGCACCCGTCCCCATGAGGTTCGAATGTTTCCGCGTGTCACGTCCCGTTCTTCCCGTACGACCATCCGCACCCGCGCCGCGGTGATGGCCGCCGGCCTCGGAGCCTCGGTCGCACTGGGAGCCGGGGTCGCGGCCGCCACCGGCACCACGGCGGCCGCCAGCACCAACGCCGCCGCGAGCGCCGTAGAGGCCCAGGCCGCGGCGCAGGCCAAGGCGGCGAAGGCCGAGAAGGCCGCCGCGAGCGCCAAGAAGAGCACCACCGCCAAGCAGACTGCCACCAAGAAGAAGGCCGTCTCCTGGGTGGACCCGGTCAAGAAGTACGAGCTGAGCGCCAGCTTCGCCCAGAACGGCGGCATGTGGGCGCACAAGCACAGCGGCCAGGACTTCGCCGTGCCGATCGGCACCAACGTCGTCGCCGCCCACGGCGGCACCGTGGTCAAGGCCGGCGGCAACGGCGCCGGTGACGGCCCCGCCTACGGCAACGCGATCGTCATCAAGCACGGCAACGGCACGTACTCCCAGTACGCGCACCTGTCCAAGATCAACGTGAAGATCGGCCAGATCGTGAAGACGGGCCAGTCGATCGCCAAGTCCGGCAACACCGGTAACTCCAGCGGTCCGCACCTGCACTTCGAGATCCGTACGACCCCGAACTACGGCTCGGCCGTCGACCCGGTCGCCTTCCTGCGCGCCAAGGGCGTGACGGTCTAAGGACCGGGCTGTGCGCCCGCCGCTCCCCGGTGGGCCTGGGTCACCAGATCGATGGCGACCTCGAGAACGGCAGCACGCTGTTCCTCGGGGTCGCCTTCGAGGTCCCGGAGCACGAACATCCCGGCGTGCAGCGTGAACAGCGCGGTGACGCAGCGGACCTGGTCGACCATGTCCGCCTCGGGGTCCATGAGGATGTCGCGCAGGCCGAACATCCGCGTCTTGAACAGCTCGCCGATGCGCAGGTCCCGCACCGTCGCCTGGTTCTCCTGCATGAAGCGGAACAGCGGCGCGGCACCGGCCAGTGCCTGGCTGTAACCGCGGATGATCTCCTGCTTCGTCTCCAGGGTGTGCGGCTGCTCCCGCCCCCAGGCGATCAGGTCCTCCAGCGGCCGGGAGAGGTCCTCGAAGATGCTGACGAGGATCTCTTCCTTCGTCTTGAAGTGGTAGTAGAGCGCGGCCTTGGTGACGTCCAGGCGCTCGGCGATCTCGCGCAGCGAGGTCTTCTCGTACCCCTGCTCCGCGAAGAGCTCGAGCGCCACGTCCTGGATGCGCTGGCGGGTGTCCCCGCGGCGTCGCTGCTGCTTGGTGCCGTTCATTGTGCCGCCCATCCTCCTACGCACCTCCTGCCCCGCGCACTTTCCGAAAAACTTACTTGACGCCCGGCTAGTTACGCGCCTACCTTTCCCAGTGTAGACAGCTTGCCGGGCGGCAAGTAAGCAGCAGGACGCAGCGGTAAGACGCGGCGGCAGGGCACAGCAGCAGCTGGGGGAGTAGGAGAGATGGCCGAGAAAACGGAGGCGGCGGCCGGGGCCGACGCCGGAAAGCAGCCGAGGAGCGTGCGGGTCGTCCTGCTCGCCCTCATGATCGCGATGATGCTCGCGATGCTCGACAACATGATTATCGGCACCGCGATGCCGACGATCGTGGGCGAGCTGGGCGGTCTGGAGCACCTCTCCTGGGTCGTCACCGCCTACACCCTGGCCACCGCGGCCTCCACCCCGCTGTGGGGCAAGCTCGGCGACATGTACGGCCGCAAGGGCGTCTTCATGTCCTCGATCGTGATCTTCCTGATCGGCTCGGCGCTCAGCGGCATGGCCCAGGACATGGGCCAGCTCATCGGCTTCCGCGCGGTCCAGGGCCTGGGCGCCGGCGGTCTGATGGTCGGCGTCATGGCGATCATCGGCGACCTGATACCGCCCAGGGAGCGCGGCAAGTACCAGGGCATGATGGCCGCCGTCATGGCGCTCGCGATGATCGGCGGACCGCTGGTCGGCGGCACCATCACCGACCACTGGGGCTGGCGCTGGTCCTTCTACATCAACATCCCGCTCGGCGTGGTCGCGCTCGTCGCCATCAGCGCCGTGCTGCACCTGCCGAAGAAGCGCAGCAAGGCCCGGATCGACTACCTGGGCGCCGCGCTGCTGACCATCGGCATCACCGCCATCGTGCTCGTCACCACCTGGGGCGGCACCGAGTACGCCTGGACCTCCGCGCGGATCATGGAGCTGATCGGCATCGGCGTCGCCGCGCTGGTCGGGTTCGTGTTCTGGCAGACCAGGGCCGCCGAGCCGATCATGCCGCTGCACATCTTCCGCAGCCGCAACTTCACGCTGATGTCCGTCATCGGCTTCATCGTCGGCTTCGTGATGTTCGGCGCCACCCTCTTCCTGCCGCTGTACCAGCAGTCGGTGCAGGGCGCGTCCGCCACCAACTCCGGGCTGCTGCTCCTGCCCATGCTGGGCGCGATGCTCGTCACCTCGATGGTCGCCGGGCGGGTCACCACCAGCACCGGCCGCTACAAGATCTTCCCGGTGGCGGGCGGCGCGCTGATGACGGTCGGCCTGTACCTGCTGTCGACCATGGACACCGACACCACCCGCTTCACCTCCGGCCTCTACATGGCCGTCGTCGGTCTCGGCATGGGCTGCCTGATGCAGATCACCATGCTGGTGGCGCAGAACAGCGTGGAGATGAAGGACATGGGCGTCGCGTCCTCCTCCACCACCCTCTTCCGCACCCTCGGCTCCTCCTTCGGCGTCGCGATCATGGGCGCCCTGTTCAACCACCGCGTCCAGGACGTCATGGCCGAGCGGGCCGCGGGCTCGGGAGCCAAGGCGACGGAGCAGTCGGCGACGCTCACCGCGGACGCGCTGGAGGCGCTCCCGGCCGCGATCCGCGACGCCTACCAGCACGCGGTGTCCTCCGGCACCCACGGCGCGTTCCTGCTCGGCTCCGCGGTGGCCGTCCTCGCACTGGTCGCGGCGGTCTTCGTCAAGGAGGTCCCGCTCAAGGGCGCGGGTCCGAAGGCCGCCGACGCCCCGGCCGACGGCGACGACCCGGCCGCGGCGCAGGCACCGGTGGCCGAGAAGGTCTGACCCCGCGGCGGCCCGCCTGCCCCCTCACCAGGTCCCCGGACGGCTTCGGCCGCCCGGGGACCTGCCTCGTCCGCCGCGCCGACGCACTCGAACCACACCGTCTTGCCCCGCCCGTCCGGGTACGGCGTGACGCCCCACCGGTCGGTCACCGCGGCGACGATCACCAGCCCGCGCCCGCCCTCGCCCAGCGCGTCGGCAGCCGCCGGTACCGGCAGGTCGGGGCAGCCGTCGGCGACCTCCACCCGCACCCCGCCCGGCTGAAGCAGGAAGCACACGCGGCAACGACGGCCGGGCACGTGCCGTACGACGTTGGCGACCAGCTCCGTGAGCGCCAGCTCGGCCGCGTCGGTCACGTCGGACAGGCCCGAGCGGACGAGGTACAGCCGCAGCATGCGGCGCAGATGGCGGGCCGAGTGCGCGCCCATGGCGAAGTCGGCGCGGTACTGGCTCTCAACGTCCGCCGCCTGCGGACCGGTTGCGTGATTCACGCCACAACCCTGCGACGCGGTGCGTACGCTCGACTACGCAGAGAAACGAACGCCGTGAGGTGTTGCCGTCCGTAGTCCCGGAGTGAGGTGCCGCAGTGGCCAACATCCAGTCCCTCGACCCGACCGCGTCCCCGCTCGACTACTACGGCTGGGAGCTGCGCCGCCAGCGCGAGGCCCACGGCCTCAAACAGGGCCAGCTCGGCGACATCATCTTCTGCACGGGGTCACTGGTCGGCCAGATCGAGACCACGAAGAAGGTCCCGACGCGGGACTTCTCCGAACGGGTGGACGCCGCGCTGGGCACGGACGGCTTGTTCTCGCGGCTGATCGGCCTGGTGCTGCGCAGCCAACTCCCCACGTGGTTCCAGCCGTACGCGGAGATGGAGGCGAAGGCGGCGTACATCTCGACGTACCAGGCGCAGTTGGTCTACGGGCTGTTGCAGACGGAGGAGTACGCGCGGGCGGTACTCGGTGTCGAGGGCGGCAACGTGGACGAGATGGTCGCCGCCCGGCTGGAGCGCCAGCGCATTCTCCAGCGCGACCAGCCGCCCGCACTGTGGGTCATCCTTGACGAGGCGGCCCTGCTGCGAGAGATCGGCGGACTGGACGTCATGCGCGGCCAACTCGCCCACCTGTTGGGCTTCGCGGACGCCCCCTGGGTCCAGATCCAGGTCCTGCCCCTTGCCGTGGGCCAACACGCGGGCATGATGGGTACGTTCAATCTCCTGAGGTTCGACGCCGAACCCGATCTCTTCTACATGGACGGCTATGACCGTGGGCACATGACCGCCAGTCCGGACGTGATCAAGGAACGTTCATTCGGCTACGCTCGACTGCAAGCCTCAGCCCTCTCTCCCGAGGACTCGGCGAGACTGATCACCCGCGTGATGGAGGAACGCTATGCGGTCCCGCACAGCACTGAGCAACGTTGAGTGGCGCAAGTCCAGTTACAGCGGGAGCAACGGCGGCGACTGCGTCGAGTGCACCGTCAGCCAGGGCGCCACTTGGCGGACCTCCTCGTACAGCGGAAACACCGGCGGCGATTGCGTCGAAGTCGCCGACAACTGCCCCACCGGCGTCGTCCCCGTCCGGGACAGCAAGAACCCGTCCGGTCCGGTCGTCACCGTGGGGGCCGGGGCCTGGCAGTCCTTCGTCGACGGGCTGCGGTAGGCGCACCGCCCGCTACTGCTCACCCCGTGCCGCCTGCCGGGCCAGGAACTCCTCGAAAGCGGCCTTCTGCTTCGGGTCCATGAAGCCCTGGCGGACATTGCGGGCGCTCTCCTCCAGCCAGTGCGCCTCCGCGGGGTCGAGCAGTTCCGCGACCACCACGCCGTCGCGGGCCACCGCCGTACGGCCGCTGACGCGACGCCGGAAGAGCGTGAACGGGCCGAACTCCTCGGGGTGAGCCAGTTCAGGCTCCTCTCCCCGGTCGCCCGCCGCGTAGGCGGTGGGCGCCCAGTGCTCCCAGAGCGCCAGCGTCGCCGCGGGCACCAGCACCCCGTGCAGCAGGGGCCGCCCTCCCTCCCACGCGAACGTGACCGTGACCGGCTCACCGACCGTCTCGGCCATCCCCAGCACCCGCTCCACCTCGTCGTTGGCCGGGTAACTGACCTCTGCCTCGATGCGTATGCCCATGGCGCCTCAGGCTACGGGCGCCCGCACCATGAACACGTCCACCGGGTCCTCGCTTGCCACGGCGAATCCGTGCCGTTCGTAGAGTCGCCGGGCGGGACTGCCCCGCAGCACGTTCAGCCGGACCAGGAGGCCCTCGCGGTCGCACCGCTCCAGCAGCTCGCGCAGTACGGCCGTTCCGATGCCGCCGCCCTGCACCCGCGGGGCCAGATAGAAGTGCTCCAGCCAGTGGGCGTCCTCGGCCGGCCGCAGCGCCACGCACCCGGCGAACGCGCCACCCACCTCGATCACCCGGGTGTGCGCCGGGGCGAACCAGTCCCGCAGCCGCTGCCGCACCCGCCGCGCGTCGTACCGCCCGAGCCGCTCCAGGTCCGCCCGCAGCACCAGGGCGCGCAACTCGGCCACCGCTTCGACGTCCGCCGCCGAGGCCGGTCGCACTCCCCAGTCCGCCATGATCGTCAGACTAGTGCGCTCACCCTTGGGCGAGCAGCCGCTCCACCAGCAGCCGGGCGCCGACCAGGATCATCGCCGCGCCCGAGCAGCGGGACACCGCCGTGGCGACGGCCGGGCGTGCGGCCCCAGGACCCGCCCCGCGAGGGCGGCCTCGACATGGACCAGGACTTCGCCTGCTGACCCCCTCCGGGCGGCGCGCCCCCGCCCGAAAACCACTCGACCGGGACGGCCACCGCCAGGATCATCGGCTCCGAACCCACGAAAGGGGACGGTGTGGAGCCGACGGAACTTCACCGCGCGGTGGAGACCGCCCGGACGACCGCTTCGGAGCTGGGCCTCGAGGTCGACGAGGTGCGAGTCGTCCACAACTCGGACCGCGTCGCACTGCGCCTGCTCCCCTGCGACGTCCTGGCCCGGGTCGCGTTCTCGCGGCACCTGGCCGAGGCCGCGTTCGAAGTGGAGGTCGCCCGACGGCTCACCGACGTCGACGCCCCGGTGGCCGAGCTGGACCCCCGGGTCGACGCCCGGGTCCATGAGCGGGGCGCCTTCGCCCTCTCGCTCTGGACCTACTACGAACCGGTGGGAGAGGACATCACGCCGGCCGACTACGCGGACGTGTTCCTGCGGCACCATGCCGCGCTGCGCCGGATCGACGTGGACGCACCGCACTTCACCGACCGGGTGGCCGTGGCACTGGCAGCGGTGGACGACCGGGAGCGGTCGCCCGAGCTGTCCGACTCCGACCGGCGGTTCCTCCACGACACACTCGGTGGCCTGAGCGCCGAGACCAGCGCCGACCGGGCACGCGACCAGCTGCTGCACGGCGAGCCGCACCCCGGAAACCTCCTGAACACGCGCAGGGGCCCGCTCTTCGTCGACCTCGCCACGTGCTGCCGCGGGCCGGTCGAGTTCGATCTCGCCCATGCGCCGGAAGAAGTGGCGGACCACTACCCGGGCGCCGATCCCGCACTGGTCCACCGGTGCCGCGCGCTGAACTGGGCGCTGTTCTCCGCCTGGCGCTGGCGCCGGGACGACCAGATGCCCGACCGGGACCACTGGAGGGCGGAGGGACTCGACCGGGTCCGTGCCGCACTCGCCCGGATCTGACCTGGCCGCCCAGCCGGGTGTCACCGCTTCCGGGACGCCCCCTGGGCGGCTTCCCGGGACGTGTTCCCGGAAGACGACGTGCCGCCGCCCGACCGGTCCGGCAGCATCGGATAGCTCCCCGTGTTGGTCGGCGCGTGCTCCGGGAGCCACAGCACGGCGACCGCGCCCTCGGCCGGTATGTGGTCGGGGGCGCCGGCCGGGCGCACGTTGCGGAAGGTGAGCCGGGCACCCAGGACCCGGGCCTGGCCCGCGGCGATGGTCAGGCCGAGCCCGTGCCCGCGGCCGGCCCGGTCCGTGCTGCCGGTGCGGAACCGGCTCGGGCCGTCGGCCAGCAGGTCCTCGGGGAAGCCGGGGCCGTGGTCGCGAACCCGGATCACCCGGCCCTCGACACTGACCTCGACGGGCGAGCGGCCGTGCCGGGCGGCGTTGGCGAGCAGGTTGAACAGCACGCGCTCCAGCCGGCGCGGGTCGGTGGTGACCTCCGACTCGTGGATCACCCGCACCTCGACGGCCGGGTCCTTGGCCGTCACCCGCCGGGTCACGAAGTCGCCCAGCATGATGTCCTGCAACTCGGCCCGCTCCGAGGCCCCGTCGAGCCGCGCCACCTCCAGGACGTCCTCGACCAGCGTGCGCATCGCCTTCGCCCGGTCGAGGACCAGCTCGGTCGGCCGGCCCGGCGGCAGCAGCTCGGCGGCCGTGAGCAGTCCGGTCACCGGCGTGCGCAGCTCGTGCGCGATGTCCGCGGTGACCCGGCGCTCGGCTTCGATGCGCTGCTGCAAGGCGTCCGCCATCGCGTCCACCGCGCGCGCCACGTCGTCCGTCTCGTCCCGCACGACACCGCCGATGGCCTCCCGCACCCGGACCTCGGCCTCGCCGTTGGCCACCTGGTTCGCGGCGGCCGCGGCCTTGCGCAGCCGACGCGACAACTGACCGCCGATGAGCACGCCCAGCGCGCTGCCACCGAGGACGACCGCGATGGAACCGATGACCAGGGCCTGGTCCAGGTCGCTGAGGATGTCCGCGCTGCGGTCGGTGAAACCGGAGTGCAGGGACATCACGTGCCCGTCCTTGAGCGGCACCGCCGCCCAGATGTCCGTCACCCCGTCCGGCCGCTCGGCGACGTACGTGGCCCGGCGTCCCGCCTCGACCTTGCGGCGCAGCTCGGGCGGCAGGTCGGGGTCGTCGATCTGGGCGTTCGGGAAGTTCTGCCGCCCGGACAGCTCGTAGTTGCGCTGGGCGATCAGAACGCGGTCGTCGGCGAGGTCGCGTGCGTTGTCCAGCATCGACACCCGGGCGGCGTTGTGCACGACCAGGCTCAGCGCGATCGCCACCAGCGCGCCGACCAGCGCGATGGCCGCGCTCAGCTTCCAGCGCAGCCCGGTGCGGATGCCGCGGGCACGCAGCCCGCGCACACCGGTGCCGCGCGCCCGCCCGCCCGGTCCCGTGCGCTCACCGGGCCCGGTGTGCTCGCCGGGCCCCGCGTGCCCGCCGGGCCCCGCGTGCCCGCCGGGCCCCGTGCGGTCGTACGGGTGCCCCGGCGGCGAGACGCTCCGGCGTGGTCGGAAGAACCCCCGCATATCCCTGTATCCCCGCTCAGGCCTTCAACTTGTAGCCGAAACCGCGGACCGTCTCGATCCGGTCCTGGCCGATCTTGGTGCGCAGCCGCTGCACATGCACGTCGACGACCCGGGTGTCCCCGCCCCAGCCGTAGTCCCACACCCGCTCCAGCAGCTTGTCGCGGGAGAGCACGGTGCCCGGAGCGGAGGAGAACTCCAGCAGCAGCCGCATCTCGGTCGGCGTGAGCCCCACCGGCTGCCCGGCCCGGTGCACCTCCATGCCGTCCGTGTCCACCTCCAGGTCGCCGAAGGTGAGCACGCCCCCGGTGTCCGCGGCCCCGGACGCCTCGGCCCGGTCGCCACCCCCGGCGTGCCCGAAGCGGCGCAGCACCGCCCGGATCCGGGCGACCAGCACCGCCCCGTCGAACGGCTTGGTCACGTAGTCGTCGGCGCCCGCCTCCAGGCCGAGCACCACGTCGATGGAGTCCGCCCGCGCCGACAGCATGATCACCGGCACCGTGGACTCGTCCCGGATCCGGCGGCACAGGCTGACGCCGTCCAGACCGGGGAGCATGACGTCGAGCAGGGCGATGTCGGGACGGTCGGCCCGGAAGGACTCCAGGCCCGAGAGCCCGTCGGGCATCGCGGTGACCGCGAAGCCGTCCCGCTCCAGGGCGAGCTGGGTGGCCTCGCGGATGACGTCGTCGTCCTCGACGAACAGGACGTGGGTCTGATCTGCCATCCCGGTGCTCTCAGTCCTCATGGTGTGGTCGGTCGGACGGGTCGGACGGGTCGGTCGAAGGGATCGGTCGCCGAATCGCCTACGGCGCCTTCACCCGGTCATCGGTACGAGCGGCCCGATCGGTTCACGCGGCCCGATCGCGTCCCGCGGGCCGGCCGGGCGGAGCGGTTCAGCTGTCCGGCTCCGGAACCGGGGTGGGCGCGTTCCCCGCGGCCTTGCTGTAGTCGTTGTGGGTGCGGTACTCCTCGGCGAACCGGCCCGACCCCCAGCGGTACGTGATCACGTTCTCGCCGGACGGACTCGACACCGGGTCCCCCTTGTCGTACACCTGCTTCGTCACCACCAGGTCCCCGCGGTCGATCTCCGCGTAGACCGGAGGCTCCTCGGCCTTGAACACATTCTGGTACGCGCCGTCCTCCTCGCGGTACACGTAACTGCCCACACCCACCGCGTCACCGCACGTCAGCACGTTGACGACGACGTCGTCCGCCGAGCCGTCCGTCAGCTTCCCGTACGACACGTCGACCGGGTACTCGTCGGCGACGCACGGCTTCAGCTCGCGCTTGACCCCCGGGGACACCTTCGGGTCGGCCTTGACCAGCCGCACCGCGTCGACCCGGTCGGGGACCTTGGACGGCGAGGGGGACGCCTTCGCCGCGGGCGCGGGGGGCGACGAGGCCGCGCCGCCGACCGTGTCCGCGTGGGCCGGCCCCTCGTCCCGGGCGCCGGTGCCGCCGGTCCCGCAGCCGGACAGGGAAACGCCGAGGGCGACGAACACGGCCACCGCCGTACTCGCCGCCTGCGTGGTTCTCCGGGTGTCCCCGGGAGTCCGACCGTCGGTCAGGCCGCGCAACGCTCCCGCTCCTCACGCTCCAGCGCCCGTGCGTCCAGATCGCGGGCGACCAGCTCCTCGCGGAGCCGGGCGAGCGCCCGGTGCAGCGTGCTCTTGACCGTCCCCGCCGACATGCCGAGGGCGGCTGCGGTCTCCTCCGTTGACATCTGCTCCCAGTGTCGCAGCACCACGACGCTGCGCTGCTTCGGGGCGAGCACCTTCAGGACGTCCATCAGCAGGGCCCGGTCCGCGTGCTGCTCGGTGGCGTCGTCCATGGGCGACTCGGGGAGCTGCTCGGTCGGCACCTCCTCCAGCTTCCGCGCCCGCCACCACTCGGTCCGGGTGTTGATCATCACCCGGCGCAGGTAGGCGTCCGCGAGCCGCTTGTCCTCGATGGTCTCCCAGCGCCCGTACGTCCGCGCCAGCGCGGTCTGCAACAGGTCCTGGGCGTCGACGGGGTCGGGGACCAGGCGCCTGGCGCTGCGCAGCAGCGCGTCCTGCCGGGTGCGGACGTACTCCTCGAACTCGAGCACCTCGCCCATGTCAACCGCCTTCCGATCCCCGTACTCCGACGGTGGTCACCGCCGGCCCACTGCCTGTGGTCCGTTGTCGTGCCATGCCCTCTGGGCACGCAAACGAAGTTAGGGAAGCGTTGTCACGGCGCTGTGCGAAGCAGCCTGCGGCAAACCCTCGGCTGTCCGTCGGTTGTGTAACGGAAGGAGGAACCGGGAAAATCGACGCACCACTTGATGGTGACATCAGGCGATTTGCACCATATGAGAGCCGTCACAAAGGCGCCGCGGGAACCGCCGTGCGTCAGCTCAGCGGCAGCCGGTACAGACCGTCCGCCAGCGGCTCCACCAGACCGTCGGCCACCAGCCCGTCCAGGGCGCGGGCGCGCTGCACCGGTTCCTGCCACACCTGGTCGAGGGCCGCCTGCGGCACCGGCCCGGCCGCCTCCCGCAGCACCGCGAGCAGCCGCCCGCGCACCTGCCGGTCGGTGCCCGCGTACGTCTGGCCGCGTCGCGGCGGCCCGTCGTGGGCGGGCTTGCCGGCCAGCCGCCAGGCGCACTGGGCCGCGATCGGACAGCGGTGGCACGACTCGTTCTTCGCCGTGCAGACCAGCGCGCCCAGCTCCATCGAGGCGGCGGCCCAGCGGGCCGCACTCGCCTCCTCGGCGGGCAGCAGCGCCCGCGCCAGCTTCCGCTCGGCGGCGGTGGTGGCGTTCGGCGGGTACTGCACGCCGGTGACCGCGCGGGCGAGCACCCGGCGGACGTTGGTGTCCAGCACGGCGTGCCGCTGGCCGTACGCGAAGGAGGCGACCGCCGCGGCCGTGTACTCGCCGATGCCGGGCAGCGCCAGCAGCTGGGCGTGGTCGGCGGGTACGTCGCCGCCGTGCCGTTCCGTTATGGCCGCTGCGGCGCCGTGCAGCCGCAGCGCACGGCGCGGGTAGCCGAGCCGGCCCCAGGCGCGCACGGCCTCGCCGGGTGCCTCGGCGGCGAGGTCGGCGGGGCGCGGCCAGCGGGCCAGCCACTGCTCGTAGACGGGCAGGACGCGGCTGACCGGGGTCTGCTGGAGCATGAACTCGCTGACCATCACGCCCCAGGCACCGGCCTCGGGGCGCCGCCACGGCAGATCGCGGGCGTGCTCGTCGAACCAGTCGATGACGGGGGCGTGCAGCGGCACACCGGACGCGGCGGGGTCGGAGGGTCCGCCTGGCGAGGGCTTAGTGGGCGCAGTCATGACCCTCCGATCCTGCCACGGGAGGAGCACCGCACGACAAACCGCCACCGGGTGCGTTCCGGACGGTCTGCGGAATGATGATCCGTAAAAGTTGCGAGCCGGAACGGCGGGTGGGACAAGGGAACGCGCCGATCTCTCGTACAGTTTGCGCCGTGGGATCTCTGCGCAATCCGGTCGGGCCGCTTCCCTCCTCCATCTACTGGCGACGGAGGGCCGTACTGCTGTCTCTTTTCGCCCTGTTGGCGCTGTTGATCACGTTGATCGTGGTCTCCGGCGGCGGGGGAGGCGGCAAGGACCGCGAGGACGGGGCCAACGGCAAGAACCCGGCGCCGTCGATCACCCCGGGCCCCTCGGGTTCCGGCCCGGCGATCAGCCAGGCCCCGGGCGGACGCGACGAGTCGGGCGACTCCAACGGCTCCGGTTCCGGCTCGGGTTCGGGCGGTGACGGCTCGGGCGACGGTGGCTCCGGCGACGGCGGCTCGGGCGACAGCGGATCCGGCGGCGGCGACGGATCGGGCAGCGCCGGAGGCGGCGCAGGCGGCGCGGTGACCGGCGTCGGCGCGGGCGACGCGCTGCCGGCCGGATCCGCTCTGCCCAACTGCACGCCGGGCGCCGTGAAGTTGAGCCTGCGCAGCGTCCGCAACAGCTACGCGCCCGGGCAGACCCCCGCTTTCGAACTGACCGCGCGGAACACCTCCGGCAGCGACTGCAAGGTCGATCTCGGCCCGAAGAACGCGGTGTTCACCATCACCCCGGCCGACAGCGACGACGCGTACTGGGCCTCGGACGACTGCGTCAAGGGCACCGGCAGCCTGCGCTACCGGGTCCCCGCGGGCAGCGGCATCACCTACACCACCAAGTGGGACCGCAAGCCCAGCGCACCCGAGTGCGGTACGCCGCCGGCGGGTTCGGCCAAGGCGGGCACCTACCTGGTCGAGGCCAAGGCGCCCGGCTTCGAAAAGGTCCAGACGTCCTTCGTCCTGAAGAACGACTGACCGCGGGCGCGGGCCGCGCCCGCGGTCACGCCGCGGGCGTCAGACGTAACGCTCCAGGATCGACGACTCCGCCAGCCGCGACAGCCCCTCGCGGACGCTGCGCGCCCGTGCCTCGCCGACGCCGTCCACCGTCTGGAGGTCGTCGACACTGGCGGCGAGCAGCTTCTGGAGGCCGCCGAAGTGCTCCACCAGGCGGTCGATGATCGCGCCCGGCAGCCGCGGCACCTTGGCCAGCAGCCGGAACCCGCGCGGCGACACCGCGGAGTCCAGCGTCTCGGGCGACCCGGTGTAGCCCAACGCCCGCGCCACCGTGGACAGTTCCAGCAGCTCGGCGTGGCTGAGCTTGTCCAGCTCGGCGAGCGCCTCGTCGACCGTGCGGGAGCGCTTCGCGGTCGGCTCGGGCACGTAGTCCCGCACGACCAGCTCGCGCTCGGGCTCCACACCGGCGATCAACTCGTCCAACTGCAACGCGAGCAGCCGCCCGTCCGTCCCCAGCTCCACCACGTACTCGGCGATCTCGGTGGCGATCCGGCGCACCATCTCCAGCCGCTGCGCGACCGCCGAGACGTCCCGCACCGTCACCAGGTCCTCGATCTCCAGGGCCGACAGCGTGCCCGCGACCTCGTCGAGGCGCAGCTTGTACCGCTCCAGGGTCGCCAGCGCCTGGTTGGCCCGCGACAGGATCGCGGCCGAGTCCTCCAGCACCCGCCGCTGCCCGTCCACGTACAGGGCGATCAGCCGCATCGACTGGGACACCGACACGACGGGGAAGCCGACCTGCTTGCTGACCCGGTCCGCCGTCCGGTGCCGCGTGCCGGTCTCCTCCGTCGGAATCGTCGGGTCCGGGAGGAGCTGCACCCCGGCCCGAAGGATCTTCGACAGGTCGGAGGACAGCACGATGCCGCCGTCGAGCTTGCACAGCTCGCGCAGCCGGGTCGCGGTGAACTCGACGTCCAGCACGAAACCGCCCGTGCACATCTGCTCGACGGTCTTGTCGGAACCCAGCACGATCAGACCGCCGGTGTTGCCGCGCAGGACCCGCTCCAGGCCGTCGCGCAGGGACGTGCCGGGCGCCACGGCGCTCAGTGAGGCGCGCATCAGGCCATCGGCACCGGCACTCCCACCGGACTTTCCGGGAGCTGCTGCCCGGTCGTTGGCTGCCACTGCACTCCTCCGGTCGCAGGTTCTTCCGGCCCTCCCCCGTCGCGCACTCGGTCGTACGGACGGGCGAGACCAGGGCAAAGTCTACCGGCGGTCCTCCTCATCCCGTGGGGCCTCTCGCCGACGCGAGCGCGGAAGCACCCGCAGGGCGTCCCCCATGTCCGCGACTTCCAGCACCTTCATGCCGTCGGGCACCCGGCCCGGATCGGCCGGTACCAGGGCGTGCGTGAATCCCAGCCGGTGCGCTTCGGAGAGCCTGCGCTGCACCCCCGTGACCCGTCTCACCTCTCCGGCGAGACCGACCTCGCCGATCGCGACGAGGTTCTTGGGCAGCGGAGTGTCACTGGCCGCACTGGCCAGCGCCAGCGCGACGGCGAGGTCGGCGGCCGGCTCGGAGAGCTTCACGCCGCCCACCGTCGCGCTGTAGATGTCCCTCTTCCCCAGCGCGCTGATGCGCCCGCGCTGCTCCAGCACGGCCAGCATCATCGACACCCGCGAGGTCTCGAGCCCCGAGGTCGTACGCCGAGGCGACGGAATCTGCGAGTCCACGGTCAGCGCCTGCACCTCGGCGACCAGCGGCCGGCGCCCCTCCAGGGTGACGGTCAGACAGGTGCCGGGCACGGGCTCGGCCCGCCGGGTGAGAAACAGCCCACTGGGATCGGCAAGCCCCGTGATCCCCTCGTCATGCAGCTCGAAGCACCCGACCTCATCGGTCGTCCCGTACCGGTTCTTCACCCCCCGCACCAGCCTCAGCCGCGCATGCCGATCACCCTCGAAATGCAGCACGACGTCCACGAGGTGCTCCAGCAGCCGCGGGCCCGCGATGGCCCCGTCCTTGGTGACGTGGCCCACCAGCAGGGTGGACATGCCGCGTTCCTTGGAGGCCCGGATCAGCGCCCCCGCGACCTCCCGCACCTGCGCCATGCCGCCCGGGGCGCCGTCGATCTCGGGCGAGGCGACGGTCTGCACGGAGTCCAGGATCAGCAGCGACGGCTTGACGGCGTCCAGGTGCCCGAGCACCGCCGCGAGATCCGTCTCGGCGGCGAGATACAGATGGTCGTCGATGGCATGGATCCGGTCGGCCCGCAGCCGCACCTGGCTGGCCGACTCCTCACCGGTGACGTACAGCGTCCGGTGCTCGTCGCTCGCCGACTTGGCGGCGACGTCCAGCAGCAGGGTGGACTTCCCGACGCCCGGCTCACCGGCCACCAGCACCACGGCCCCGGGCACCAGCCCGCCGCCGAGCACCCGGTCCAGCTCGGGCACGCCGGTGGAACGGGCGGTCGCCTGCCGACCGTCGACCTGCCCGATCGGCACCGCGGACGTGGTCACGCGCCCCGGGGAGGTCGTACGCACCGCGGGCGCGCCGTACTCCTCGACCGTGCCCCATGCTTGGCATTCGGGGCAGCGGCCGAGCCACTTGGCCGTCTGCCAGCCGCACTCGGTGCAGCGGTAGGACGGCCGTTCCTTGGCGGACTTCGTACGGGCAGCCATGCACGAACCGTAACCGCCCCCACTGACAGCGGGCCCCGGAGCCCGTTCCGCGGGGTGGGTCGCGCGGCCCGGCGCTGCCGGGGTGCCGCCGCGCCCACCCGTGCCGCCTGGGGGTACCTCCCAGGCCGTTCAGGCACTGGGGGAGGCACGACTGCCCGCAGCGAGGGCGAGCCGCAGCCGCGTACGGCGGGAAGGGGACGTGTCGGGGGGTGTTCGCCCGCAGCGGTTGGCGCGTCAACGCCCCGCACCTCTTCAAGTAACCGATTCCGCGCCGTTCCGAGGACGAACACCCCCCGGCGCGGCCCCGACCCACCCACCGGACGCACCGCGCTACGCGCACCCCCACCGAACCCGTACAGGCGCCGCAGGCACCCCGAACGGACGACGCGCACCCCGCCCCGGCCACGGAAGAACAGCTTCCTGTCCCCTTATGAGGGATCGTTTCACCCGTACGGATTAAAAGTGCCCAACGCGCCAGTTCGCGCCACCCATAGCCCCCTACGGTCGCCGAGTGATGAGGAGCAGTCCGGAAACCACGACCCGCACGACCGGCGCACACCGGGCGCACCGGGAAGCGCGTGACCGCGCCGCGGCGAGGGCGCTGGCGCAGCCGCCGGTGCCGCGGCCGCCCGCGCGGTACGCCGCGTACGACGCGTATCTGGACGGCCTGTTCACGTACTGCCTGTCCGTGCTCTGCGACCACGACGCCGCGACCGCCGCCCTGGGCGACGTCCTGGCCCTCGCCGAGCGCCGCGGCCACCGCGCCCCCAGCTCCGGGGCCGACCGCAGGGCCTGGCTCTACGCGCTGGCCCGCTGGTCCTGCCTGCGCAAGCTGGCCGAGGCCAAGCAGAAACGTCCGAGCAGCCACGCGGCAGGCCGCCCCACCCCGCCCGCGACGAACACCCCCACCACCCCCACCACGCCCCCCACGCCCCCCAACACCCCCACCCCCACCCTCCACCACGGACGAGACCCACCAGCGCCACCGCACCGAACTCGCCCTCCTGGCCTGGCCGGAGGCCGCCGGCACCACCCCCGAGCAGCGCGAGGCCCTCGAGCTCGCCGTGCGCCACCACCTGGCCCCCCACGAGGTGGCCGCCGTCCTCGGCACGGACCTCGCCGCCACCCGCGAGCTGCTCGCCTCGGCCGCCTGCGAGGTGGAACGCACCCGCGCCGCCCTGGCCGTCGTGGAGACCGGCACCTGCGCCGGAGTCGCCCGCCTCACCGGCGACAACCGCTACGTCCTGAGCAGCGCCCTGCGCCGCGAGCTGGTCCGGCACGTCGACGACTGCCCCCGCTGCCGCCGCACCGCCGAGCGCGCGGTCCCCGGCCGGTGGCCCGGCACCAGCGTCACCCCCGCCGAACTGCCCGTCCTGGAAGCCCCCCGCGCCGCGCTGCACACCACGCCGGCCCACCCCTCCCGCGCGCGCGGCAGCGCCCCCCGCTTCGACCGGCGCGGCTTCCCCATGGACCCCAAGGACCGCGCGGCCCGGCGGGACCGGCTGCGCGCCCGTGCCGTCACCACCACCGTCGTCGCCACCGTCGTGGCGGCCCCCGTGCTCGCCCTGTGGGCGGCCTACCGGGGCACCCCCGTCGTCGAGGGCGAGGAGGGCCGCTCGGCCAGCGCCAGCGAGACGCACGACCCGGACGGCCTGGAGGGCGAGTCGGCGGGCGGCGGCTACGGCTACGAGAACGCGGGCAACGCGAGCACCACCCCGGGAACCGGCTTCGGCAAGAACGGCGAGGCCGACGTCTCCGTGGAGGTCGTCGGCGTCCCCGGCGCCGCGGAGAAGGGCGCCGGCCACCTCAGGGTGACGGCGGGCCACGACGGCGACACCACGCTGGTCACCCTGACCGCGACCGGCAACGCCCCGGTGCGCTGGTCCGCGTCCGTCGGCGCCTCCTGGCTCTACCTGAGCCAGTCCTCGGGCACCCTGCGCCCCGGCGAGGCCGTGACGGTCCGGGTGTACGTCGACCACCTGCGCGAGCCGTCCGGCCACTGGAACGCACGGGTGGCCGTGTCGCCCGCCGGTGCCGTCGTGACCATCGAGGGCTACGGCCCCGCGCCCACCCCGCCCCGCGCGGGCCCCCGCCCCAGCACGCCCGACGACACCACGTCGCCGTCCCACCCGGGCCAGAACCCGGACCCGGACCCGGACCCGTCGACCTCGCAGCCCACCGATCCGGACCCGACGCCCACCGACGACCCGCCGCCGACGTCGCCCGACCCGGACCCGACGACGAACGAACCGTCCCCGACCGGCGGCACGGGCGGCTCGTCACCACCGCCGGGCGACAGTGACAGCGGGGCCCCGAGCCCGTCCGGCTCCTGAGGGCGCCCGGGGCCCCGTCTCAGCGAGCCGGATCCGCCGGATGCGGGGCCAGCAACGGCAGCTGCGAGGCCAGCCGCTCCTCGCACAGCTCGACCAGCCGGTCGTACCCCGCCTTGCCCATCAGCTCGATCAGCTCCGGCCGGTAGGACACGTACACCGGGTCCCCCGCGCCGTGCGCCGAGGTCGCCGAGGTGCACCACCAGTGCAGGTCGTGCCCGCCCGGACCCCAGCCCCGCCGGTCGTACTCACCGATCGACACCTGCAACACACGCGTGTCGTCGGGCCGGTCGATCCACTCGTACGTCCGCCGGACCGGCAGCTGCCAGCACACGTCCGGCTTCGTCTCCAGCGGCTCCCGGCCCTCCTTGAGCGCCAGGATGTGCAGCGAGCAGCCCGCGCCCCCGGCGAACCCCGGCCGGTTCTGGAAGATGCACGAGCCCTGGAAGGGCCGGGTCTGCCGGGAGCCCTCGTCGTCCTCGGAGATCCAGCCGTTCCGCGTGCCCTCGGCGTGATGCTGCCAGACGTCGGGCGTGAGCCTCGCCACGTGCTCGGCGACCCGCTTCTCGTCGTCCTCGTCGGAGAAGTGCGCGCCCAGCGAGCAGCACCCGTCGTCCGCGCGGCCCGCCTGGATGCCCTGGCAGCCGCTGCCGAAGATGCAGTTCCAGCGAGAGGTCAGCCAGGTCAGATCGCACCGGAAGACCTGCTCGTCGTCCGCCGGATCCGGAAACTCCACCCACGCGCGCGCGAAGTCGAGCCCCTTCTCGTCGCTCACGTCGCTCACGTCGCTCACGTCGCCCGCAGCGCCCACGTCGCCCGCAGCGCCCTTCACTGCACCCGGAACGCGCTTCTTGTCCTTCTTGGCCGACTTTTCGTCCTTCGCCTTTTTCGTCTTTGGCACGGCTCCAGGGTAAGTCGCCGAAGCCGTCCGACGGCACCGCCGCACCCCCCGACGGCAGTAGCGTTCCGTACATGAGACTCGGTGTTCTCGACGTGGGCTCGAACACGGTGCACCTGCTGGTGGTGGACGCCCACCCCGGCGCCCGCCCGCTGCCCGCCCACTCGCACAAGGTGGAACTGCGCCTCGCCCAGCTCCTCGACGACGGCGGGGCGATCGGCCCCGACGGCGTCGACCGGCTGGCCGCGGTCGTCCAGGAGGCGCTCCAGGCCGCGGAGGACAAGGGCGTCGAGGACCTCCTGCCGTTCGCCACCTCGGCCGTGCGCGAGGCGAGCAACGCCGACGACGTCCTCGCGCGCGTGCACGCCGAGACCGGCGTCGAGCTGACCGTCCTCACCGGCGCCGAGGAGGCCCGGCTCACCTTCCTCGCCGCCCGCCGCTGGTTCGGCTGGTCCGCGGGCAGGCTGCTGGTCCTCGACATCGGCGGCGGCTCCCTGGAGATCGCCTACGGCATCGACGAGGAGCCGGACGCCGCCGTGTCGCTGCCGCTCGGCGCGGGGCGGCTGACCGCGGGCCGGCTGCCCGACGACCCGCCCCACCCGGACGACGTCAGGGCGCTGCGCCGCCACGTCCGTACGGAGATCGCCCGGACCGTCGGCGAGTTCAGCCGCCTGGGCGCCCCCGACCACGTGGTCGCCACCTCGAAGACCTTCCGGCAGCTGGCCCGCATCGCCGGCGCCGCCCGCTCCGCCGAGGGCCTCTACGTCCAGCGCGAGCTGAAGCGTGCCTCGCTGGAGGCGTGGGTGCCCCGCCTGGCCGCCATGACCAGCACCGAGCGCGCCGAGCTCCCCGGCGTCTCCGAGGGCCGGGCGCACCAGCTGCTGGCCGGCGCGCTGGTCGCCGAGGCCGCGATGGACCTCTTCCACGTGGAGAACCTGGAGATCTGCCCCTGGGCCCTGAGGGAGGGCGTGATCCTGCGGCGCCTGGACCACATGGGCCAGGGATGACGCGCCCCCGAAGGGGCGCGGGGCCGTATCGGCGTGCGGCTACGCCGCGTGGGCGCGAGGAACCACGAACCCAGCCGCACCCGCCCTATGGCACTCACCACAACGGCGCTTGGGCACCCCGCGACCGCCGGCCGGCACCCCGTACCCTGACCCCCGTGGCAAAACCCAGGGACGTGATCCGCACCCCGGACACGAAGGTCGCCCTGTCGACGGCATCCGTCTACCCGGAGTCGACGGCGACGGCCTTCGAGATCGCCGCGCGCCTCGGCTACGACGGCGTGGAGGTGATGGTCTGGACGGACCCGGTCAGCCAGGACATCGATGCGCTGCGCAGGCTCAGCGACTACCACCGCATGCCGATACTCGCCGTGCACGCACCGTGTCTGCTCATCACCCAGCGCGTCTGGTCCACCGACCCCTGGGTCAAGCTCCAGCGCGCCCGCGCCGCCGCCGAGAAGCTCGGCGCGTCCGCCGTGGTGGTCCACCCCCCGTTCCGCTGGCAGCGCCAGTACGCGCGGGACTTCGTCGCCGGCATCTGGCGGATGGCCGACGAGACGGACGTCCGCTTCGCCGTGGAGAACATGTACCCCTGGCGCTACCGCGACCGCGAGATGCAGGCGTACGCCCCCGACTGGGACGTGACGAACGACGACTACCGGCACTTCACGATCGACCTCAGCCACGCCGCGACCTCCCGCACCGACACCCTCGGCATGCTCGACCGCATGAGCGACCGCCTCGGCCACGTCCACCTGGCCGACGGCAAGGGCTCCGCCAAGGACGAGCACCTCGTCCCCGGCCGCGGCAACCAGCCCTGCGCCGAAGTGCTGGAGCACCTCGCGCACACCGGCTTCGACGGCCACGTCGTCATCGAGGTCAACACCCGGCGCGCGATGTCCGGCGCCGAACGTGAGGCCGACCTCGCCGAGGCGCTGGCCTTCACCCGCCGGCACCTGGGGCAGTCGGTGCCCTCGGCGTCCGGGGCCGCCGGTGCCACGCGGACGGAGCGCCGGTGACCGACGCCGGCGGGGCCGGCGGGGCCGTCCGCCGCCGCGGCCGCCCGCCCCGCACGGAATCCGGCGACACCCGCGACCGCATCCTCGCCACCGCCCGCGAGGAGTTCTCCGAACGCGGCTACGAGAAGACGTCCGTACGCGGCATCGCCAAGGCCGCGGGCGTGGACCCGGCGCTGGTGCACCACTACTTCGGCACCAAGGAGCAGGTCTTCGAGGCGGCCATCGAGGTCGCCTTCGCACCGGCCCTGAAGGTCCCCGAAGCGCTCGGTGACGGCCCCCTCGACGGCATCGGGGAGCAGCTCACCCGGTTCATCATGGGTGTGTGGGAGAACCCCACGACCCGCAAGCCGGTGCTGGCCATCGTCCGTTCCGCCGTCAACAACGACACCGCCGCCGCCGTCTTCCGCCGCCTGATCGCCACCCAGGTGATGCGGCGGGTGGCGGCCCGGCTGGAGCGCCCGGACGCGGAGCTGCGCGTCGAGCTGGCGGCGGCGCAGCTGGTGGGGTGCGCGATGCTCCGCTACGTGATCAAGGTGGAGCCGCTGGCCTCCGCGGACGCGGAGCAGATCATCGCCCGCATGGCCCCGGTCGTACAGGGACACCTCACGGGCCCCTGAGGGCACCCGCCCGCAGGCGTACGGCGAGACGAGCGTCCCGCATTCCGGACACCCCGTCCCGACCCCTGGATGACCGGCGTACGCTCGACGACAGTCATAACTCTCCGAAGGAGCGAGCGACGATGCCCGAACTGAGGTCCCGCACTGTCACCCACGGCCGCAACATGGCGGGCGCCCGCGCCCTTATGCGTGCCTCCGGTGTACCCGGCGCGGACATCGGGCGGAAGCCGATCATCGCCGTCGCCAACAGCTTCACGGAGTTCGTGCCGGGCCACACGCACCTGGCGCCGGTCGGCCGGATCGTCAGCGAGGCGGTCACCGCGGCCGGCGGCATCCCGCGCGAGTTCAACACGATCGCCGTGGACGACGGCATCGCGATGGGCCACGGCGGCATGCTGTACTCCCTGCCCTCCCGCGACCTGATCGCGGACAGCGTGGAGTACATGGTCGAGGCGCACTGCGCCGACGCCCTGATCTGCATCTCCAACTGCGACAAGATCACCCCGGGCATGCTCAACGCGGCGCTCCGCCTGAACATCCCGACGGTCTTCGTCTCCGGCGGCCCGATGGAGTCCGGCCGCGCCACCCTGGTCGACGGCACGGTCCGCACCCTGGACCTGGTCGACGCGATGTCGGAGGCGGTCAACGACAAGATCTCCGACGCGGACATCCTCCGCATCGAGGAGAACGCCTGTCCGACCTGCGGCTCCTGTTCCGGCATGTTCACCGCCAACTCGATGAACTGCCTGACCGAGGCCATCGGCCTCTCCCTCCCGGGCAACGGCTCGGTGCTGGCCACCCACACCGCCCGCAAGGCGCTCTACGAGAACGCCGCCCGCACGGTCCTGGACCTGACCCGCCGCTACTACGAGCAGGACGACGACTCGGTCCTGCCCCGCAACATCGCCACCCCCGCCGCCTTCGGCAACGCCATGGCGCTCGACATCGCGATGGGCGGCTCCACCAACACGATCCTGCACCTGCTGGCCGCCGCCCAGGAGGCCGAGGTCCCCTACGGCCTCGCCGAGATGGACGCCCTCTCGCGCCGCGTCCCGTGCCTCGCCAAGGTCGCGCCGAACGTCGCCAAGGACCGCACGTACTACATGGAGGACGTGCACCGCGCGGGCGGCATCCCGGCCCTCCTCGGCGAGCTGCACCGCGGCGGCCTGCTCAACGAGGACGTGCACTCCGTCCACAGCCCGTCCCTGGCCGACTGGCTCAAGACCTGGGACATCCGCGGCGGCTCCCCCTCCCAGGAGGCCGTCGAGCTGTGGCACGCGGCCCCCGGCTGCGTCCGCTCCGCCGAGGCCTTCTCGCAGTCCGAGCGCTGGGACACCCTGGACGACGACGCCGAGGGCGGCTGCATCCGCTCCGTCGAGCACGCCTACTCCGAGGACGGCGGCCTCGCGGTCCTGCGCGGCAACCTCGCCGTGGACGGCTGCGTGGTCAAGACGGCCGGCGTCGACGAGTCGATCTGGACCTTCGAGGGCCCGGCGGTCGTCTGCGAGTCGCAGGAGGAGGCCGTCCAGAAGATCCTCACCCAGCAGGTCAAGGAGGGCGACGTCGTCGTCATCCGCTACGAGGGCCCCAAGGGCGGCCCCGGCATGCAGGAGATGCTCTACCCGACCTCGTACCTGAAGGGCCGCGGCCTCGGAAAGGCCTGCGCCCTGGTCACCGACGGCCGCTTCTCCGGCGGCACCTCGGGCCTGTCCATCGGCCACGCCTCCCCGGAGGCGGCGGCGGGCGGCACCATCGCCCTCGTCGAGGACGGCGACCGCATCCGCATCGACATCCCGAACCGCTCCATCGAGCTGCTCGTGGACGACGCCGAGCTGACCCGCCGCGAGCAGGCCCTGAACGGCGTGTACGCCCCGAAGAACCGCGACCGCAAGGTCTCCGCGGCCCTGAAGGCGTACGCCGCGATGGCCACCAGCGCCGACAAGGGCGCGGTGCGCGACGTCAGCAAGCTGGGCTGACCCCGGGCCGGGCGGGACCGACGGGCCTACCAGGCTCCCGGGTCCCGCCCGGACACCGCGAACACCGTCCCGTCGGGCGCCCCGGCGTACACGTTCCCGTCGGCGAGCAGCGGGGTCGGCAGGGAGGCGGGCACCGTGTCGGGGTCGGGGCCGAGCCGCGGACGGGTCTGCCCGAGGAGCTCGCCCTTGCGCGCGTCGACGCCGAGGAGCCGCCCGTCGGGCGCGGTGACGTACACGTGCCGCCCGTCGGAGACCGGCGCCGAGCCCCGGCTCATGCCCGTCTCCAGCCGCCACGCCTGCTTCTGCGCCGCCATGTCGACGGCGACCAGCGCGCCGCCCGCGCCCATGAGGTACAGGGTGTGCCCGTGCACCCCGGCCTGCGCCTGGTCCACCGGGATCGGCAGCGTCACCTGCCGGGTCTCCCCGGTGGCGGGCGTGTAGCGGACCACGGTCCTGACGCCGTAGACCTCCCCTTCGACGATGAGGAACACCGAACCGTCGGCGGCCCCCACGGGCTTCAGCTCCCCCGCCAGCTCCGCGTCCCAGCGCACGTCCCCGCTCGCCGGGTCCACCGCGGTGACCCGGGTCCGCTTCCCGTCCGCGCTCGGGCTCGTCGCGTACGCCGCCGGCCGCCGCTCCCCGGCGATCGAGGTGAAGTACGGCACCGCCTGCCCGGGGATCCGGTGTGCCCACTTCGTCCGCCCCGTGGCGCTGTCGACGCCGGTGACCATCCCGTCGGCGCGGGTGAGCAGCAGCATGTCGCCGACGGTCCGCAGACCGTCGTACGCGGGCATCTCCTCCTGCCACTCCGGCTCACCCGTCGCCGGGTCGAGCGCCTCCAGCGGGCCCAGCAGGCCGACCTCGGGCTGCACGAGCCCGCCCGACACGACCGGCGGTTCGTCCCGCACCGTCTCCTCGACGGAGTGCCGCCACAGCGTGCTCCCGTCGGCCGGGTCGAGGGCGAAGACCAGTCCGGGACGCGCGCACAACAGCCGCCGGGCCGCGTACGAGCACTGCGTCATCCCGCCGCCCTCCGTCGCGGGTGACGCCTCCCACGGCCCGAACCCGGCCGATGCGCTCTGCGCGGTGGGCGTGCCCGCGGGCTCGGCACCGCTGAACGCCTGCACCGCCACGAGACTCCCGGCCACGGCGAGCCCCAACGCCCCGGCGACGAGCGCCGACCGCTTCCCCAGCCGCCGCACGACCCGCCCGGGGCCCCCGGACGGCTCGGCGGCGGCCTCCGGGACGGACTCCCCACCGGCGGGCTCCTTCGGGCTCCCGGCCCGCTCCGCCCGCGGTGCCGGTATGAACACCTGCGTGTCGAAGACCGCAGCGGCCGACCGCAGCTCCCGCATCAACTCGTCCGGCGTCGGCCGGTCCTCGGGCTCCTTGGCGAGACACCGCAGCACCAGCGGCGCGAGCGAGTCCGGTACGCCGGTCAGCTCGGGTTCGTCGTGCACGACCTGGTAGGCGACGACGTACGGGCTGTCGGAGTCGAACGGCCCCCGCCCGGTCGCCGCGTGCACCATCAGCGAACCGAGGGTGAAGACGTCGGCCGCGGGCCCCACCTCCCGGGGCCGCCGGAACTGCTCGGGCGCCATGTACGGCGGCGTGCCGATCAGCTTCCCGGTCTCGGTGCGCAGTTCGCTGTCCTTCGGCCGGGAGATGCCGAAGTCGATGACCTTCGGACCGTCCTCGGCGAGCAGGACGTTGCTCGGTTTGAGGTCCCGGTGCACGACGCCGACCCGGTGGATGTCGCGCAGCGCCTCGGCGAGCCCGGCCATCAGCCGGCGCAGCTGGGGCTCGTCCATCGGCCCGTTCCGCTTCACCTGCTCGGACAGGGTCGGGCCGGGGATGAACAGCGTGGCCATCCAGGGCCGCCCGGCGTCCGGGTCGGCGTCCACGACCGGCGCCGTGAAGGCCCCGCTGACCCGCCGGGCCGCGGCCACCTCCTGCCGGAAACGCCCCCTGAACTCGGGGTCCCTGGCATACGTGGCGTGCACGACCTTGACCGCGACGCGCATCCCGGAGGTGCTGCGGGCCAGGTGCACGACGCCCATGCCGCCCGAGCCGAGCCGGGACTCCAGACGGTAGTGACCGGCGTACTCCGGAAGTTCCGCTTCCGCGTCCGCTCCGGCATCCCGCTGCGGCGCCATGGAACCACCCCCGAGCTGTTCGTTCGCGCGAGCGATGATCGGAGCCTAGTCGATGGGGCGCGGGGGACGGAGTCGGCCTGCCGACCCGCGTGTGCGACTTGCGAACTGGTGTTTCATGGCTTGTTCTTGGGGAATCAACGGTGCCCCGCGACCGTCGCGGGGTCTTCAACGGGGGAGTTCTTCATGTCGGTCGACCAAATCCAGAACATCGACGGCGCGGGCGAGGGAGAGGAGACGGGCGGCGAGGGAGTCGTCGCGGCGGCGGCCCTGAGCTCCTACCCGGTCGCGCCGGGCTACCGCCTGAACGTGCGCAGCGGCCCGGGCACCAACTACTCCGTGGTGCGGGTCCTGCCCGAGGGCTCCCGGGTCACGATCAACTGCCAGCGCACGGGGGAGCGGGTCTCCGGCCCCTACGGCACCTCGAACATCTGGGACAGCATCGGCAGCGGCCAGTACGTCTCGGACACGTACATCCGCACCGGCAGCGACGGCTACGTGGCCCCGCGCTGCTGACCTTGTAACAGGGCTGTCTTAGGGACGTACTAGGAGGTTGCCGAGGGGAACGGTGTGCCGGGCCGAGTGGCTCTTGGTGGGCAGAAACGCCCGCTCGGACCGTTCGGTACGGGCGGCCCGGCACGCCAACCGACTCTGAGGTAGACAACGATGCGCGTTCGCAAGCTGACCCTCGCCGCCATGGCCCTCGCCGCCGGTCTCTCGCTCACGGCCTGCCAGAGCGATGACGGCGGCACGGACCAGGGCGCCGCCCCGCCGGCCGCCTCCACCGCGTCCTCGTCGAACGGCGGCTCGGGCTCGGCGGACTCGGACGCCGCGGGTTCGGACTCGGCGGGGAAGTCCCCCAACGGGACCGGCGACTCCGGCGGCTCCGGCGGCACGGGGGGTTCCGGCGGGGCAGGCGAGGACGGCAATGCCGCCAAGTGCAGCACGGACGAGCTGGAGATCACGGCGATCGACGCCACCGTCGGCGGCGACGCCGAGGGCACCGTCGCGGTGGACCTGAAGAACGGCGGCGGCCGGGACTGCTCCCTCGCGGGCTACGCGGGCGTCGACCTGAAGACGAACTCCGGCACCGTGTCCGCCGAGCGCACGGGCGACCCGGCCCCCCGGATCGTCCTCAAGGACGGGGAGACGGTGACCTTCGGCATCACCTACCCGATGAACGACTCCGGCGGCTCCGGCGTCCGCATCACCGGCCTGGTGGTGACCCCGCCCGACGAGACCAAGTCGGTCACCCTCGACTGGCCGGGCGGCTCCTCGCTGCCCGTCACGGACGGCTCCGGCACCCCGGTGCGGGTCGGCCCGCTCGGCAGCGCCGGCCAGGGCGGCTGACCGCACGGCCCGTCCCGGACGGCGCGGGCCATAATCGACCCGTGAGCGCAGAGAACGGCAAGAACGGCATCCCGGACACGCAGGCGGGCCCGCGCCCCGAACCCCTCCGGTTCTACGGCACGACCTGGGTGCACCACGACGACGGCTACACCGCCCGCCGGGCGGGCCTCGCCGTGGGCTCCCTCGCCGTGGCGGCCGCCGCCTGCTTCGTGCTCCGGGTCGCCTACCAGGGCCTCCAGATCGCCGACATCGGCAGCTTCGTCTCGCTGCTGATGATCGTGATGTTCGCGATCTGTAGCGCCCTGGCCTTCCGCCACACCTGGTCCGGCTTCACCAGCCGCCCGGACCCCGACCGCCAGGCCTCCATGCGCGGCCTGCTGGCCATCGGCTTCGTCGGCTCCCTCCTCGCCTACTTCTTCCGCACCTTCACCGAGGCGCCGGGCGAGAAACTGCACCGCGAGGAGTACGAGAAGGCCCGCGAGGAGTACGAAAAGCGCACCACCCGCCGCTCGGGCAACCCGTCGAAGAAGCGCCGCGGCAAGTAGCAGGGCAGGAAGCGACACCGCAGGATTCGCTTCGCGGGGAGTTCTTCCGGTGGGGGCTGCGCTGCGGGGAGTGGCGACGCGGGAGCTTGCCCTGTGGGGAGTAGCGCTCCGGGGGAGTTGCTCCGCAGGGGGCGGCGCGGCGGGGCGTTCTTCCGCGGGGAGGCTGCGGTGCTGCGACGAGTCGCTCCGCCGGGAGGTCCTGCGGAAAGTGGCCCTGCGGGAAGCTGCTCCGTTGCGAGTAGCCCTGCGGGGAAGTAGCGCTGCCAGTCCCACACTGAGTTGCTCCGCAGGGAAGTCGCGCCACCGGGAGTTGCTCCGCAGGAAGTCGCTTCGCGGAGGGGGCCCGGCGCCGGGAGCCGCGAAGCGCCCGGAAATCCCCTTCGCTCCGCGGTGTTCGGACCCGTACGGCCACCATGGCCCCATGACGACACCGCTGACCCCCGACGACCGGGCCACTGCGAAAGCCGCCCCCGCGCAGACGGCCAACCACGGCGCCCGCGCCCACTCCTTCAACGCGGCCGCGGCCCAGTACGCCGCCAACCGCCCCTCCTACCCGCCCGCCCTCTTCGACGCGCTGGAGGAGCTGACCGGCCGCCCCCTCAAGAGCGCCCGCGTCGTGGACGTCGGCGCCGGTACCGGCCTCGCCACCATCCGCCTGCACGAACGCGGCGCCGACGTCGTCGCCGTGGAACCCGGCGCCGGCATGGCCACCGAGTTCCGCCGCACCCTCCCCGGCGTGCCCGTGGTCCGCGGCAACGGCAACGCCCTCCCCCTCGCCGGCCACAGCGCCGACCTCCTCACCTACGCCCAGGCCTGGCACTGGACCGACCCCGCCCTGGCCGTCCCGGAGGCGCTGCGCGTGCTGCGTCCGGGCGGCGCGCTGGCGCTGTGGTGGAACACCAACGCCCTCGACGTGCCGTGGATCGCGGAGTCGGCGCGACGCGTCGAGCGGCACTTCCAGGGACTGGACCTCTTCGCCGAGCAGCGCGACCTCGACGCCCGCTTCGCCGACCCCACCGGCCACCTCGACTTCGTCCACCGCGTGGTCCGCTGGACCCGTCGCGTCCCCCTCGACACCCACCTGGCCAACCTCGGCAGCCACTCGGTCTTCCTGACCGACACCGAGGAACGCGCCGCCGCCTTCTTCGCCGACGAGCGCCGGCACCTGCTGACCGTGTTCCCGGACGGCATCGTCGAGGAGACGTACGACGTCCACCTCCTCGTCGCCAGGACGCCCACGGCCTGAGGGCGCTCGGCGAACCCCGCCCGACGCAGGGCGACCGCTGCGGCGCTTGACGCCACGGGCACCCGGGAGGAGTATTCATCACATGATGAATTATCTACGGGGCCACTCCTCCCGGCCACCCGAGGGGCACGGCGACGACCCCGCCCCACCCGCCGTCCACGCCGAAGACCTAACCGTCGTCCGCGGCCCCCGCACCGTCCTGCGGGGCCTCGGCTTCACCGTCCCGCGCGGCCGCATCACCGGCCTCCTCGGCCCCTCCGGCTGCGGCAAGTCGACCCTGATGCGGGCGATCGCCGGTACCCAGGCCAGGGTCGCCGGCACCCTGGACGTCCTCGGCCGCCCGGCCGGCCACCCGTCCCTGCGCACCCGCATCGGCTACGTCACCCAGGCCCCGTCCGTCTTCGACGACCTGACCGTCCGCCAGAACCTGGACTACTTCGCCGGGATCCTCGACCCCGGCCGGGCGGCCGCCGACCGCCGCCGCGAGGACGTCACCCGGGTCGTCGCCGACGTCGACCTCACCACCCACGCCGACGCCCTGGCCGGCAACCTCTCCGGCGGCCAGCGCAGCCGCGTCTCCCTCGCCGTGGCCCTCCTGGGCGCCCCCGAACTCCTGGTCCTCGACGAACCCACGGTCGGCCTCGACCCCGTACTCCGCCGCGACCTGTGGGCGCTCTTCCACTCCATCGCCGCCGACCGCGGCGCCACCCTCCTCGTCTCCTCCCACGTCATGGACGAGGCCGAGCGCTGCCACCGGCTGCTCCTGATGCGCGAGGGCGAGGTCCTCGCCGACGACACCCCCGACGCCCTGCGCACCCGTACCGGCGCCGAGACGGTCGAGGAGGCCTTCCTCCACCTGGTCGACGCGGCGAAGGAGAAGGCGGCGAAGGAGAAGGCGGCGACCCGTACGAAGGAGACCACCCGATGACCACGCCCACGGCCCCCGCACCCGCCCGCGCGACGGCGCCCCCGGCCCCCATCCGCCCCCTGAGCCTCGCGCGCACCACGGCCACCGCGACCCGGGTCCTGCGCCAGCTGAGCCACGACCCCCGCACCATCGCGCTCCTGCTGCTGATCCCCTGCGTGATGCTCTTCCTGCTGCGCTACGTCTTCGACGGCAGCCCGCGCACCTTCGACAACATCGGCGCCTCGCTCCTCGGCATCTTCCCGCTGATCACGATGTTCCTGGTCACGTCCATCGCGACGCTGCGCGAGCGCACCTCCGGCACCCTGGAACGCCTCCTGGCCATGCCGCTGGGCAAGGGCGACCTCATCGCCGGCTACGCCCTCGCCTTCGGCGCCCTCGCCATCGTCCAGTCCGCCCTCGCGACGGGCCTCGCGGTCTGGTTCCTGGGCCTGGACGTCACGGGCAGCCCCTGGCTGCTCCTCCTGGTCGCGCTGCTCGACGCCCTCCTGGGTACCGCGCTCGGCCTCTTCGTCTCGGCCTTCGCGGCCTCCGAGTTCCAGGCGGTGCAGTTCATGCCGGCGGTGATCTTCCCCCAACTCCTCCTCTGCGGCCTCTTCACCCCCCGCGACAACATGCACCCCGCCCTGGAGGCCGTCTCCGACGTCCTGCCCATGTCCTACGCGGTGGACGGCATGAACGAGGTCCTGCGCCACACCGACATGACGGCCGCCTTCGTACGCGACGCCCTGATCGTCGCGGGCTGCGCCCTCCTGGTCCTGACCCTGGGCGCGGCGACCTTGAAACGCCGAACGGCATAACCAACCAGCCCGTCCGGCGCTTGAGGACGAGGCCGTCAAGGCCGAAAGCGGGGGTCTGGGGGCGCAGCCCCCAGGGACGGGAACGGGAAGGGGCGGCGGGGGCGAAGAACCTCGACAGCCATCACGTCCCGCGGACCGGACGCGACGTCCCGCCCGCCCTCCCGAGTGCGAGGATGACCACGGACGACGCACCCCCAGGGCACTCGGAGGGCACGAAAGACATGACCCAGAAAGTCGCAGTCCTAGGCACCGGCAAGATCGGCGAAGCCCTGCTCAGCGGCATGATCGGAGCCGGCTGGGCGCCCGCCGACCTCCTGGTCACCGCCCGCCGCCGGGAACGGGCCGACGAACTCCGCGCCCGCCACGGAGTCACCCCGGTCACCAACGCCGAGGCCGCCAAGACCGCCGACACCCTGATCCTCACGGTCAAGCCCCAGGACATGGGCACCCTCCTCGACGAACTCGCCCCCCACGTCCCGGCCGACCGCCTGATCATCAGCGGCGCGGCGGGCATCCCCACCGCCTTCTTCGAGGAGCGCCTCGCCCCCGGCACCCCGGTCGTCCGCGTCATGACGAACACCCCGGCCCTCGTCGACGAGGCCATGTCCGTCATCTCCGCCGGCACCCACGCGACCGCCGCCCATCTGACCCACACCGAGGAGATCTTCGGCGCCGTCGGCAAGACCCTCCGCGTCCCCGAGTCCCAGCAGGACGCCTGCACCGCCCTCTCCGGCTCGGGACCGGCGTACTTCTTCTACCTGGTCGAGGCCATGACCGACGCCGGCATCCTCCTCGGCCTGCCCCGCGACAAGGCCCACGACCTGATCGTCCAGTCCGCGATCGGCGCCGCGAAGATGCTCCGCGACAGCGGCGAACACCCCGTCAGGCTCCGCGAGAACGTCACGTCCCCCGCCGGCACCACCATCAACGCCATCCGCGAACTGGAGAACCACGGCGTCCGCGCCGCCCTCATCGCCGCCCTGGAAGCCGCCCGCGACCGCAGCCGCGAACTGGCCTCCGGCACCAAGGACTGACACCGCGACGGCCCGCAGCGCGCCCACCGCGTTACCGCTCCACCACACGCCCTCGAACGCACCGACCCGCCGATGCCGGAGGTCGCCCGCCGGGCCGGCTTCGGCAGCGAGGTCATGATGCGCCGGCACTTCGCAGCACGCCTCGCCACCAGCCCCCGCTCCTACCGCGCCGCGTTCACCGGGGGCAGCAACCCGATCGCCCGGTAGGCGGCGTCCACGGTCGGCCGCGCCGCCGCCCGGGCCTTGTCGGCGCCCTCGCGGAGCACACCGTCCACATACCCGGGATCGGCGCACAGCTCCTTGTGCCGTTGCTGCACCGGCCGCAGCACCTCGACGACCGCCTCCGCGGTGTCCTTCTTCAGCGCGCCGTACGAGTCGTAGCCGCCGGCCAGCTCCGCAGGGTCCCCACCCGTGCAGGCCGCGAGGATCTCCAGCAGGTTTGCGAGCCCCGGGCGCTCCTCCCGGTCGTACACGACGTCACGCCCGCTGTCGGTCACGGCCCGCATCACTTTCTTCCGCACGACGTCCGGCTCGTCCAGCAGATAGACGATCCCCGGCCCGACGTCGTCGCTCTTGCCCATCTTCGACGCGGGCTCCTGCAAATTCATCACCCGGGCCGCCAGCGCGGGACTGGTCGCCCGCGGCACCACGAACGTGTGCCCGTACCGCTGGTTGAACCGCACCGCGAGATCCCGCGCCAGCTCCACGTGCTGGGTCTGGTCGTCCCCGACCGGCACCTCGTCCGTCCCGTACGCCAGGATGTCGGCCGCCATCAGCACGGGGTACGTCAGCAGCGACAGCCGCACGCTCCCACCCCGCTCCCGCTCCCGCGCGGCCTTCTCCTTGTACTGGATCATCCGCCGCATCTCCCCGTCGGTCGCGACGCACTCCAGTACGTACGACAGCCGGGCGTGCTCGTCCACGTGGCTCTGCACGAACACGGTGCACAGCTCGGGATCCAGCCCCGCCGCCAGCAGCAGCGACGCTCCCTGCCGGCTGAGTCTGCGCACCCGCGCGGGATCGTGGTCCACGGTCAGCGCGTGCAGGTCGACGACGCAGAACAGCGCGTCCGACCGGTGCTGGTCCGTTTCGGCCCACCGCCGCATGGCTCCCAGATAGTTCCCCAGCGTCAGGTGCCCGGTCGGCTTGACCCCACTGAAGACTCGCGTCACTTCTCCACCTCCTGGTCAGGGCCGCCGCCACCGGCCGGCCGCCCTTCCTGGAGGGAGATACGAGAACGGCCGCCGAAGCGGCGGCCGTAGGGTGCGTACGTATGTATGCGCGGCCGCCGTCAGGCGGCCCGCCAGAGCTGAGTACACGTACGCGTCGTCACGGGCCCCACAGTACGCCTGTCCGGCCCGCAGCACAGGGGATTTGACACGGCCGCCCCGCACTCCTAGTGTTCTCCGAGTTGTCCGACGTGAGCGCCGGCCCCGGTCGGTCCCCGGACAGCGATTCCGCAAGTACCCACCACTCTTCGACGAACAGTCGCGTAGTCGGCGTCGTCGTCCTGTCGGTGCGCGTATTAACGGAATGAGGAATCCACGTTCGAAAGAACGCGGCCCCCGATTAGCTCGGGAGCCGGGAATCCGCTAGAGTCTCACCTCGTTGAAACGGCCCAAGGGCCGCGGAGACAACCCCTTCTGACGGGAAATCAGGGCCCGAAAGGATCTGATAGAGTCGGAACCGCCGGAAAGGGAAACGCGAAAGCGGGAACCTGGAAAGCACCGAGGAAATCGGATCGGAAAGATCTGATAGAGTCGGAAACGCAAGACCGAAGGGAAGCGCCCGGAGGAAAGCCCGAGAGGGTGAGTACAAAGGAAGCGTCCGTTCCTTGAGAACTCAACAGCGTGCCAAAAGTCAACGCCAGATATGTTGATACCCCGTCTCCGGCCATTCGGT
>NZ_KZ195574.1:3853698-3854591 GCF_002188365.1 Streptomyces sp. CS113 | reverse complement strand
TCGTGACTGCGTGCCTTTTGAAGAATGAGCCTGCGAGTTTGCGGTGTGTTGCGAGGTTAACCCGGGTGGGGAAGCCGTAGCGAAAGCGAGTCCGAATAGGGCGTTTTAGTAGCACGCTCAAGACCCGAAGCGGAGTGATCTAGCCATGGGCAGGTTGAAGCGGCTGTAAGAGGTCGTGGAGGACCGAACCCACCAGGGTTGAAAACCTGGGGGATGACCTGTGGTTAGGGGTGAAAGGCCAATCAAACTCCGTGATAGCTGGTTCTCCCCGAAATGCATTTAGGTGCAGCGTCGTGTGTTTCTTGCCGGAGGTAGAGCACTGGATAGGCGATGGGCCCTACCGGGTTACTGACCTTAGCCAAACTCCGAATGCCGGTAAGTGAGAGCGCGGCAGTGAGACTGTGGGGGATAAGCTCCATGGTCGAGAGGGAAACAGCCCAGAGCATCGACTAAGGCCCCTAAGCGTACGCTAAGTGGGAAAGGATGTGGAGTCGCACAGACAACCAGGAGGTTGGCTTAGAAGCAGCCACCCTTGAAAGAGTGCGTAATAGCTCACTGGTCTAGTGATTCCGCGCCGACAATGTAGCGGGGCTCAAGCGTACCGCCGAAGTCGTGTCATTGCAGCAATACGGCCAACGCCGGCTGTGATGGGTAGGGGAGCGTCGTGTGCCGGGTGAAGCAGCCGCGGAAGCGAGTTGTGGACGGTTCACGAGTGAGAATGCAGGCATGAGTAGCGATACAAACGTGAGAAACGTTTGCGCCGATTGACTAAGGGTTCCTGGGTCAAGCTGATCTGCCCAGGGTAAGTCGGGACCTAAGGCGAGGCCGACAGGCGTAGTCGATGGATAACCGGTTGATATTCCGGTACCCGCTGTGAAGCGTCAAACATCGAA
>NZ_KZ195574.1:3029268-3852893 GCF_002188365.1 Streptomyces sp. CS113 | reverse complement strand
CGTTTAGGGTCTCTGTATGCGCTACGACCTGGTTATCTTCGACAACGACGGTGTTCTCGTCGACAGTGAGCCGATCTCCAATCGGCTGCTGGCCGGCTATCTCACCGAGCTGGGGCACCCGACGTCCTACGAGGACTCGCTGCGGGACTACATGGGTGCCGCCATGCACCGCGTGCACGATCTCATCCTGGAGCGGACGGGGCGGCGCCTGCCCGTGGACTTCGACGACGTGTTCCACGGGCGGGTGTTCGCCGCCTTCGAGCGGGAGCTGGAGCCGGTTCCCGGGGCCGTCGGCGTGCTGGAGAAGCTGGCCGCGGACGGGGTGGCGTACTGCGTGGCCTCGTCCGGAAGCCATGAGCGGATCAGGGTGGGACATCGGAAGACCGGGCTGGACCGGTGGTTCGACGACGAGCGGATCTTCAGTTCTCAGGACGTGGGGCGGGGCAAGCCGGCGCCGGATCTGTTCCTGTACGCGGCCGAGCGGATGGGCGTGGCGCCGGACCGGTGTGTCGTGGTCGAGGACAGTCCGCTCGGTGTCCGGGCCGCCGTCGCGGCCGGGATGGACGTGTACGGGTTCACCGCGATGACGCCCGCCGACAAGCTCGCCGGGGCCACGCGACTCTTCGGGGACATGGGAGAGCTGGCCGACCTGATTCTCGGCTGACCTCTGACCCCTGCCCACTGAGTCCCGGCACCTGACATTTGTCATGCGCTGTTCTGGACGGGTGTTTCTACTGCGGGACCCCGCCCGGCCGTGAAGCTGAGTGCATGACCGAGCCTCGTAAGTCCCGGACCGTCGTGTCGCTGTTCCTGGACGTGGCAGTACCCGTCGGGTCGTACTACCTGCTGAAGGGCGCGTTCGGAATGAGCGCGGTCGCGGCGCTCGGCTGGAGCAGTGTCGTGCCCGCGCTGCGCACGGGGTGGGGCGTCCTGAGGCAGCGGGAGGTGAACGCGCTGCCGCTGCTCATCCTGTTGGCCAACCTGGCCGGGCTGCTGGTCGGCTTCGGGACGGGCGACGCCCGGCTGATGCTGGTCAAGGACAGCGCGATCTCCAGCCTGGTCGGGTTCGCGATGCTGGGGTCGGTGCTGCTCGGGCGGCCGATGATGACGGCGACGCTCAAGCCGTGGCTGGTGAAGGGGGACCCGGGCCGGGAGGCGGCCTGGGGGAGACTGCGGCGGGAGTCGGCGCCGTTCAGGCGGGCGGAGCTGCGGTTCTCGGCGGTGTGGGGGATCGCCTTCGTCGGCGAGTGCGTGCTGCGGATCGTGGGGGTCTACACGCTGTCCGTCGACACGATGGTGTGGCTCGGTACGGTCGTCATGATCGGCACGATGGTCGTCGCGTTCGTGGTGAGCGGTGCGCTGGGGGCGGGGCCCATGGTCCACATGATCGGAGCGGCCGGCACGGAGCACGATCCGGTCCGCGTGGGCGGCGCGGTCCTGGAAGCTGAGAAGAATTCATCTTTGGTTGGATCTACCCACGGGTAAGCCGGAGCCCTACGCTCGCCGCCATGACTGATGTGCTGCGGCACGGCAGGACCTCGCTCGCGTTCGGCTTCTTCGCCCAGGGGGTCGCCTTCGCGCTGCTGGTGACGCGTATCCCGGCCATCCAGGACCGGTACGGCGTCTCCGACGCGCTGCTGCCGGTCTTCCTCGCCGCCGTGCCGATCCTGGCCGGTGTCGGGAGCGTGGTGAGCGAGCGCCTGGTGCGCCGGGTGCGGCCGAGCCGGCTGCTGCGCTGGTCCCAGCCGGTGGTGCTGTTGGCGCTGCTCGGTGTCGGGGCGGGGGACCGGGTGGCGGTGCTGGCCGTCGCCCTGGCCGTCTTCGGGCTGGCCGTGGGTGCGCTGGACGCGTCGATGAACATGCTCGGGGTGAGCCTGCAACGGGCGTACGGGCGCAGCATCATGCTCGGCTTCCACGCGGCGTACAGCCTGGGCGGGATCCTGGGGGCCTCGCTGGCGTGGGCGGGTGCGCATTGGGACCTGGCGCTGTGGGTGTCGTATCTGCCGGTCGTGGTGGTGCTGTTGCCGGCCGCGCTGGTGGGGAGCCGGTGGTACGTCGACGGGGATCGCGGCGGCGTGGCGGGTGACGAGAGTGCGAGCGGAGGCGGAAGCGGAAGCGGGGGTGGAGTCGGTGCGGGTGTCGGCTTCAAGGTGCTGTTGCCGCTGTGCCTGGTGATGACGTTCGCGTACATCGGGGACTCCACCGTCTCCAACTGGAGCGCCAAGTACCTCCAGGACGTGCTGGGGAGTTCGGAGCAGCTGGCCACCGTGCCGTACAACGTCTACATGGTGACCACGCTGGTCGGGCGGGCCGTCGGGGACTTCGGGGTGCGGCGGTTCGGTGCCGTGGCCGTGGTGCGGGGCGGGGCGGTCGTCGCGGCCGGCGGGTTCGCCGTGGTGGCGTCGGCGCCGGGGCCCTGGGTGGGGATGCTCGGGTTCACGCTGCTGGGGCTCGGGCTGTGTGTGCTGGTGCCGCAGACGTTCGCGGCGGCGGGGCGGCTGGCGGCGGAGCGGGACGGTCGGCCGGGGGCGTCCGATGCGGCCGTGGCGCGGCTCAACGTGTTCAACTACGTCGGATTCCTGATCGGTTCACCGTTGGTGGGGGCGCTCGGGGACGCCTGGAGCTATCGCGGGGCGATGCTCGTGCCGATGGTGTTGGTGCTGGTGACGGTCGTGTACGCCAGGTCGTTCGAGGGCCGAGTGGACCGATACGGTGGCGGGCATGAGCGGCCGCGCACAGCTGATGTGGGACGAGGCAGTAACGGGCTATGACTTCGGTCCTGAGCATCCGATGGACCCGGTCCGGCTCGCCCTGACCCGGAGTCTGGTCGGTGCCCTCGGGCTCGACCGGGAGGTGGAGGTCGTCGCGGCGCGCCCGGCCGGGGACTCGACGCTGCGGCTCGTCCACCGCGAGGACTACATCGACGCGGTGAAGGCGGCGTCGGCCGAGCCGGCGGCGGCGGACGTGTCGTACGGGCTCGGGACGATCGACGATCCGGCCTTCGCGGGGATGCACGAGGTGTCCGCGTTGATCGCCGGGCAGTCGGTGGGAGCGGCGGAGGCGGTGTGGCGGGGGGACGCGCCGCACGCGGTGAACTTCGCGGGCGGGCTGCACCACGCGATGCCGGGCGCGGCGTCCGGGTTCTGCGTGTACAACGACGCGGCGCTGGCGGTCGCGCGACTCCTTGAGCTGGGGGCCGAGCGGGTCGCGTACGTGGATGTCGACGTGCATCACGGGGACGGCGTGCAGGCGGCGTTCTGGGAGGACCCGCGGGTGCTGACGGTGTCGCTGCACGAGCACCCGGCGACGCTGTTCCCGCAGACCGGGTGGCCGGAGGAGACGGGGGCGGACCGCGCCGAGGGGTCGGCCGTGAACGTCGCGCTGCCGGCGGGGACCGGGGACGAGGGGTGGCTGCGGGCGTTCCACGCGGTGGTGCCGGAGGTCCTCGCGGAGTTCCGGCCGCAGGTGCTGGTGACGCAGCACGGTGCCGACACGCACTTCGAGGATCCGCTGGCGCATCTGGCGGTGTCGCTGGACGCGCAGCGGGCGGTGCAGGTGGCGTGTCACGAGCTGGCGCACGAGTACGCCGGGGGGCGGTGGGTGGCGCTCGGCGGGGGTGGATACGCCGTGGTGGAGGTGGTGCCGCGGTCGTGGACGCACCTGGTGGGGATCGCGGCGGGGCGGCCGGTGGAGCCGGAGACGGTGATCCCGGAGGGGTGGCGGCAGGAGGTGTACGCGCGGACGCGGCAGCTGGGGCCGCAGCGGATGACGGACGGGCGGTGGCCGGTGTCGTATGCCGCATGGGAGGCGGGGTACGACCCCGCGGATCGGTTGGACCAGGCGGTGCGGGCGGCTCGGCGGGCGGTGTTTCCGCTGCGGGGGCTCTTGCCGTAGGGATTTCTCGGGGCGTTTTCCGGTTGCCCGGCGCTGGTGCGGGGCCGGGGCCGGGGCCGGGGGCGGGGGCGGTGCGCTGCCCCCGGCGGTGCGGGGTGCCGCTGCGCCCACCCGTGCCGCCCGGGGGTACCTCTCAGGCCGTTCAGGCACTGGGGGAGGCACGATGGCCCGCAGCTTGGGCGGCCGCGATTGCCCGCAGGCGCGGCGCGTTACGCCGACCGTGCGTAGGTTCTGCCGTTTCCTCTTCCCCTGATGGGAAGACCCGGCAGCATCGGGGGTGTGCTGACCCGTGGAGCTCTTCGGGCTCATCTTCTTGATGTTCGGCTGGCCGGGGTGGTGGCGACCTCTCGGGAGGTGAGTCTGCGGAGTTACCGGTTGTTCGCCGCGCGGGATCCCCGGGTGCTGCTGGGGATCGACCCGGAGCGGGCCTGGGGGCCGCGGGAGCTGCTCGGGCTGATGGCGGAGAGGTGCGGGGTTTCGGCCGATCCGCGTGAGGTCTCCGGCCAGGACGTCATCGACCCGGACCGGACCCTCGCGGCGCTGGACGCGTTCGCCGACCGGCTCGCGGCGGTCGCCGGGCGTCGGGCTCCGGTGCTGCTCGGGACCGGGCACCCGCATCGGCTGCTCGGTTTCTACGTCGCCTTGGCCGAGGCGCTGTCGGCGGCGGGATGTGCTGTCCTCACCCCGGCGCAGGGTCGCTGTGTCGACATAACGACCCGGTTCGGTCTACGCACGTACCTCCTCGACTACGTCCGCGGAGTCGCGTTGGTGCGGGAGCCCGGTGCCGGGCGCGCCGGTGGTGAGCCCGGCGCGCACACGCACTCGCCGCTGCCGGTTCGGGCCGCGCTGGCTGCCGCGGCCGAGGGTGGCGGACCGCTGCCCGAGTTGGTGATCGGGGACCACGGGTGGGCCTGCGGGGCAGGTCAGCTGGGGTTCGAGGCCATCGGTCCGGCCGATACGGACGATCCCGCGCTGTTCGTCGGTCAGGCCGAGGGGTGCGTGTCCGTCGCCGTTCCACTTGATGACGCTGTGCGGTCCGAGTACTACCGACCGCTTACCCGCTACGTACTCAATCGGGCGTGTCTGTCACGGTAGGGAAGCGATGGGTGCACCTCTTCCCCATTCGCATCACCCGCCCCTACATTGGGGAGTGAGCACGCAGCGACGAAGAGTCACCGGAAGGGGAAGCCGGTGGCCGTCGAGTGCGGAAGGTTCAGGTGTGTCATGGCTGCAGCTGGCGAAAGGCCTCTGAACGAGGTTCAGTTTCTTACCGTGGCGGAGGTCGCCTCGGTGATGCGCGTGTCCAAGATGACCGTGTACCGGTTGGTGCACAGCGGTCATCTGCCCGCGATCCGGGTGGGACGGTCGTTCCGCGTCCCGGAGCAAGCGGTTCACGAGTACCTCCGCGAGAGCTACGTGGGGGTGGAAACGGCCTGACGGCCCTCGATTACGACCTCAGCGCTCGGACCGGTAGGCTGGCCCCTCGTAGGTCGTGTGGGCCCATGGCGCTCACCAACCGAGTGATGAGAAGTGAGCGAGGATAGTCGTGGGCTCTGTTATCAAGAAGCGGCGCAAGCGGATGGCCAAGAAGAAGCACCGCAAGCTGCTGAAGCGCACGCGCGTTCAGCGTCGCAACAAGAAGTAGGCGACGCTGCGCCGTCAGCGTGTCCTGTGGCCCCCCACCGCATCCGGTGGGGGGCCACAGTCGTACGGCGTCATTTTTCGTCATGTGCCGCGTCCGACGGTCATCACCGCGCAACACCTACCGGCTAAGTTGGCCCGCAGACGGGGAACGCGGCAGGCTACGGAGCAGGCGGAAGGAAGGCGCTGATCTTGGGCAAGGTCGTGCTCGTGACCGGAGTGGCCCGGCAGCTGGGCGGCCGGTTCGTCCGGCGCGTCCAGCGTGATCCCGACGTGGAGCGGGTGATCGGCGTGGACGCCGTCGCGCCCGAGCACCATCTGGGCGGCGCGGAGTTCGTCCAGGCGGACATCCGGCAGTCGGCCGTCGGACGGGTGCTGGCCCAGACCCGTGCGGACACGGTCGTGCACCTGGACGTGACGGGCACACCGCTGGGCAGCGGCAGCCGCACCTCGGTCAAGGAGACCAACGTCATCGGCACGATGCAGCTGCTCGGCGCCTGCCAGAAGTCGCCGACCGTGCGGCGGCTCGTGGTGAAGTCCAGTACGAACGTCTACGGGTCCGCGCCGCGCGACCCTGCGGTCTGCACCGAGACCACCGCGCCCAAGTCCCTGCCCAGCGGCGGCTTCGCCAAGGACGCGGTCGAGGTCGAGGGGTACGTGCGGGGGTTCGCGCGCCGCCGGCCGGACGTGTCGGTGACCGTGCTGCGGTTCGCCAACATCCTCGGTCCGGCCGCGGACACGCCGCTCGCCTCGTACTTCGGACTGCCGGTGCTGCCGACGGTGTTCGGCTACGACCCGCGGTTGCAGTTCGTGCACGAGGACGACGTGATCGAGGTGCTGCGGGTCTGCGCGGACGAGCCGCGGCGGGGCACGCTGAACAGCGGGACCTTCAACATCGCCGGGGACGGTGTGCTGCTGCTCTCGCAGTGCTCGCGCCGCCTCGGCCGTCCCACGGTGCCGTTGCTGCTGCCGGCGGTCACCTGGGCGGGTTCGCTCGTGCGTACGCTGGGGATGACGGACTTCTCCCCCGAGCAGATCCGGCTGCTCACCCACGGGCGGGTGGTGGACACCACGCAGATGCGCGAGACGCTGGGCTTCCGGCCGAAGTACTCGACGGCCGGGGCGTTCGCCGACTTCGCCCGCGGCCGCGGTGCCGGGCTGCTGCCGCCCGAGGCCCTCGCGGGGGCCGTCGACCGGATCGCGGAGCTGTCGCTGCGGGGCAGCGGCCACCTCCCGACGCAGAGCGCCAACTGAGGAGCGCAGCAACGATGGCGGACGCCAAGGTCATTCCGTTCGACGACGACCGGTCGCGGGGGAGCCGCGGCGCGGGGAGCCGGCGCAGGGGCGGTGCGGCGGAATCGGCGCCGGTGGGCGAGGGGCCGGGGGGCGAGGTGCAGCCGCTGCCCGTACGGGGGGCCGCCGCGCAGGGCCCCGCTCCCGTGCCGGACGGGCCGGACGGGCCGGACGCGTCGCCCGGGGGCCGGCCGGCAGCGGACGGCGGCGGTGCGGACGGCGGGGAGGACGGCGGCCTGGAGCGGCGCGTCGCGGCCGGCCTGTCCTTCCTGCGCCGCCGGCTCACCGGGGACTACGAGGTCGACGACTTCGGCTACGACGCCGAGCTGACCGACCAGGTGCTGATGTCCCTGCTGCGCCCGGTGTACGAGAAGTACTTCCGGGTCGAGGTGAAGGGCGTGGAGAACATCCCGGCCGAGGGCGGTGCGCTGATCGTCGCCAACCACTCCGGGACGCTGCCGCTGGACGGGCTGATGATGCAGGTCGCCGTGCACGACCACCATCCGGCCGACCGGCACCTGCGGCTGCTGGCGGCGGACCTGGTGTTCGTGCTGCCGGTGGTCAACGAGCTGGCACGCAAGCTGGGCCACACCCTGGCCTGCGCCGAGGACGCCGAACGGCTGCTGGCGCAGGGCGAGCTGGTCGGGGTGATGCCGGAGGGCTTCAAGGGCATCGGCAAGCCCTTCGGCGAGCGCTACAAGCTCCAGCGGTTCGGACGGGGCGGCTTCGTGTCCACGGCCCTGCGGCAGGGCGTGCCGATCGTGCCGTGCTCGATCGTCGGGGCGGAGGAGATCTACCCGATGATCGGCAACTCCAAGACCCTGGCACGGCTGCTGGGCTTCCCGTACTTCCCGCTCACGCCGACCTTCCCCTGGCTCGGTCCGCTGGGTGCGGTGCCGCTGCCGACGAAGTGGACGATCCAGTTCGGCGAGCCGATCCCGACGGACGGCTACGCGCCGGAGGCGGCCGAGGACCCGGTGCTGATGTTCAACCTGACCGACCAGGTGAGAGAACAGATCCAGCACACGCTGTACAAGCTGCTGGTGCAGCGGAGGTCGGTGTTTTTCTGACGGGCGGTACGACGGTGGGGCGCTCCCGGAGTCGGGGCGCCCCACCGTGCTCAGTCCGCGTCCTCCGCCTCGATGCCCAGGCCGGGCAGGAGGCCCGGGAGGAGGGGCGGGAGGGTGACGTCCGGCTCCGCGGGCGGGGTGTTGCCGCCCGCGGGCGGGGAGGCGGTGCCGGTGTCGTCCTTCGGCGGGTCGAGCAGGCCGCCGGTGCCGCCGCCGAGCAGACCGTCGCTGTCGTCGCCGGAGTCGGCGGACTCGCTGGGCCGGCCGGACTGGGAACGCCCGCGCTCGGACGTGCCCTCGTCCCCGGTGCGGGGCGGTGACGAGTGACCGGAGCCGGGGGTGTCGGTGGTCGTCGAGCCGGAACCGCCGGGGCGGCCGCCGGCCCCGCTGTCGCCGTCCTCGGCGGGCGGCCGGGGCAGCATGGACTCCAGCGGAGCCACGTCGTCGTCTATGGCGTCGAACACCGACGACACCTGCTCACTGACGTCCCCGAGCTGCACGGGCAGCCGCTCGCGCAGTGCTCCCCAGGTCTCCCGGTGGGACTGGGAGAAGGCGGAGAGGGCCTGCATGGGGGCCAGCGAGTCGGGATCGTGGGCGTAGGCCGCGCTGAGCAGGCGGTGGCCCTCGGAGGCGTCGTGCCGCATGCCGGACAGGGCGCGGCGGACCTCGCCGAGGGACTCGTGGTCGAGAGGGCCGCTACGGCCGCGCTCCATCAGCCGGCGTGCCTCGCTGAGCCGGGTCGAGGCGAGGTCCAGGTAGGCCCGGCCCCGCTCGTCGTTGCCGTCGGCCAGGCCGAGGCGGAAGTCCTCTATGCCGCGCTTGAGGCCGTAGAGCGAGTCGCCGGGCAGGGCGTCCGAACTGGCGGCGGCCACTCCGCCGAAGGCCCCGGCGGCCACGCTCACGCTCAGCCCGCCCGCGGTGAGGCCCTTGGCCAGCCGTGAGCGGGGCCGGAACCTGCTCAGCGGCGCCGCCCGATGGGTGCCGCGCGCCCGGCGCTGCTCCGGTACCGACGTGTCCGCCGCCCCGCCGCTCGCGGTGCCCTCCTGCAACATGGCCTCGAAGGCGGCCACGAGCTGGGCCCGCTGGACGACCTTGACCTCGGGGTCCAGCTCGGGCCGGGGCAGCGTCTCCAGACCATGGGCGAGGGTCGTCAGGCGACCCTGCTCGGTCGGTTCCGCGGTGGCCCCGGCGGTCGCCGGCCCTCCGGACTGCTCGGCCGCCGCCCCGGGGTCCGACTGCTCCTCCAGGGCCTGGGCGAAGGCGTTCGCCCGCCGGTGTGCCGATACGTTCGCGATCACTGGCGGCACCTCCTCTCGTCATCACGGTCGACTCCCCAGGGGGTCCTGAGGGTTGCACGCCCTGGTCGGAACCATCCGATCGGGTGATCGGACTCGGCCAGGGGGTGACCACAGGGAGCCTGCATCCCGCACAACGAGCGGCGCGGCACTTGGGTTACGGACGGTGGATGCTCGGACGGTGGACTCAACGGACTTTCACCGATGGTGACTTGGGGAACGCGAAGGGTGAGTGCCGGCCGCGGGCGCCGGCGGCGGGCGCTCCTCGGCGGGCATCTCTCAGTGGTTCTCTCGGCGGCGGCCTCTCTCAGCGGCCGCTCTCGGCGGCGTCTCTCAGCGGGCGTCGTCCGGGAGCAGCCGGGCGAGGGTCCGCACGGCCCGGTACTGGAGCGTCTTGATGGCGCCCTCGTTCTTGCCCATGACCCGGGCGGTCTCGGCGACCGAGAGGCCCTGGAGGAAGCGCAGGGTCACACACTCCTGCTGCTGCGGGTTGAGCCGTCGTACCGCCTCCAGCAGTGCGGCGTTGGAGAGCGACTCCAGGACGGAGTCCTCGGGGGAGCGCTCGACCTCGTTGGCGTCGAGCATCTCGCCGGTGGTGACCTCGAGGCGGAAGCGGCTGGACTTGAAGTGGTCGGCGACCAGGTTGCGGGCGATCGTCACGAGCCAGGCGCCGAAGTCGCGCCCCTGCCAGGTGAAGGTGCCGATGCGCCTGAGGGCCCGCAGGAAGGTCTCGCTGGTGAGGTCCTCGGCGGTGGCCTTGCCTCCCACGCGGTAGTAGATGTAGCGGTACACGGTGTCGCTGTACTGGTCGTAGAGCCGGCCGAAGGCGTCGGCCTCGCCGGCCTGGGCCCGCTCGACCAGCTCCATCATGCGGGCGCTGTCGCTGTCCGCGGCGGGGCGGCGGTGGGTGGTGGCGGCGGCCCCGGACGAGGACGACCGCGCTCGTCTGCCGACGGCGGCGCTTCCTTCGGCCAGTGCGTAGCACGGACCGGCGGGCACGGCGGCCGCGGCGAGGGCGGGGACGGCATACGCGGTGGGGACGAAGCCGCGCAACAGGTCTTGGGCTGATTTGACCGTTGCGCGCAGCGTAGCCAGGCCCGAGGCGTCAACCCCGACGTGTGGGTACACGGGACTCCCAGAGGCAGAGCTTCCATCACGTGCAGTACGGAACCATTCACCCGTCGTAGCGAAGGTGGGGCACCGGAATGCGTCTGAGGAGAATAACGCTTCGTGCAGGCACTGCTACGCCCAGTTGCTCAAATCATCGATTACGTCGCTTCTGTGCCCGATTGACGCTCGATCAGCTGCGCCAGAATGATCGCTTGATGACCGGAACGGTTCGAATTCCGGGTGACTACAGAGCGTGTTGTGGCCGATGTGAGTACAGGGGACTGGAGAGGGCGTCCCGGGGGTACGTCATTTCGATTGGGTCGGCGACTGGGCCGGCGACTCGGTCCCGCGTCAACGACCGCGTCAACGGCGGCGGCGGTGCAGCGCGATGGCCGCCGCGGTGCCGCCCGCCACCGCGCCGACGCCCGCGGCCGCGGGGATGCCGACCTTGGCCGCCTTGCGGCCGGTGCGGTAGTCGCGCAGCCGCCATTCCAGCTCGCGCGCGTGCTTGCGCAGCTTGGAGTCCGGGTTGATGGCGTACGGGTGCCCGACCAGGGACAGCATCGGGATGTCGTTGTGGGAGTCGCTGTAGGCGGCGCAGCGGGAGAGGTCGAGGGCCTCCGCCGCAGCCAGCGCCCGGACCGCCTCCGCCTTCGCGGGGCCGTGCAGCGGTTCGCCGACCAGCTTGCCCGTGTAAACGCCGCCGATCGACTCGGCCACCGTGCCGAGCGCGCCGGTCAGGCCCAGGCGGCGGGCGATCACCTGGGCGATCTCCACCGGGGCCGCGGTGACCAGCCAGACCTTCTGCCCGGCGTCCAGGTGGGCCTGGGCGAGGGCGCGGGTGCCGGGCCAGATCCGCTCGGCCATGTACTCGTCGTAGATCTCCTCGCCGATCGACCTCAGCTCGGAGACGCGGTGGCCCTTGACGATCGACAGCGCGGAGTCGCGGGCGTCCTGCATGTGCTCCGGGTCCTCGAACCCGGCCAGCCGGAACCACGCCTGCTGCCAGGCGAAGCGGGCGAGGTCGCGGGTCTCGAAGAACTTCCGCTTGTACAGGCCCCGGCCGAAGTGGAAGATCGCGGCGCCCTGCATGACGGTGTTGTCGAGGTCGAAGAAGGCGGCTGCTCTGTCGTCGCCGTGCACCGGGAACTCCGGCTCCGCGGCACCGGAGTCCGGGGCGGTTTCCTGAGGGGTCTCGGTGAGCTCGGCGGCCTCTGCGGACTTGCGCGCCGCCTCCGCCGAGGCCTCGCCTGCCAACACGCTCCGTGCCGTGGCGGAGCGCCTACGGGGAGCGAGCCATCGAAGAGCGGCCATGCCCGTGAGCATAGCCAGTTTGTTCGGATGCTTCGGAGTCGAGAGGTTCGCGGGCTGTGAACTCTGGGCGACCGCGCCGTTAAACGGTCGCCCGGCGAGGGGGCGCCCGCGCGCGCGAGAATGGCCGGCATGAGTCCCCTCTTCCGCCGGAAGCCCGCGCAGCATCCTGAGCACTCCGAGAACCATCTCGTCACCCTCATCCGCAAACCCGGCTGTCATCTGTGTGATGACGCACAGCTCGTCGTCGAGAAGGTCTGCGCGGAACTCGGCGTCCCCTGGGAGGGGAAGGACATCACCGAGGACCGCGCGCTCCACGACCAGTACTGGGAACAGATTCCGGTCGTCCTGGTCGACGGACGGCAGCACACCTTCTGGCGTGTGAACGAGGAACGGCTGCGCAAGGCACTGACCGATCAGTACAAGTAGTCCGTATGGTCGCTTAGGATCGATGGCGACCAGGTCTCGGGGGCGTTGATCGTGAGGAGTGTGTGCGGCTTTGCCCCCGATGAGTGAGGAACGAGGGCGTGCATGCGCCGGTTCCCGTCCCGTGCGCCGGGGGCGCGTGACCCCGGTCACGTTGGCCGGGCAAATCGGACACCATCTTTGTGCACGCGTTCACAAAGACATAGCCTGCATTCGACGGGGCGGTCATGTAGGGACGTATGACCGCCTACAGCCCCGCTCTACCCGCAGGAGCACCGTGGCAACTGGCCGAACACACCGACCGGCGACCCGCAGCCGAGGGATTCCCGAGGCCACCGTCGCCAGGCTTCCGCTGTACCTCCGCGCACTGACCGCGCTCTCCGAGCGCTCGGTGCCCACGGTCTCGTCCGAGGAGCTGGCGGCCGCCGCGGGGGTCAACTCCGCGAAGCTGCGCAAGGACTTCTCCTACCTGGGCTCCTACGGGACGCGCGGGGTCGGCTACGACGTCGAGTATCTCGTCTACCAGATCTCCCGTGAACTCGGCCTGACCCAGGACTGGCCGGTTGTGATCGTAGGAATCGGTAACCTCGGCGCCGCGCTCGCCAACTACGGCGGCTTCGCGTCCCGCGGTTTCCGGGTGGCCGCGCTGATCGACGCCGACCCGGGGATGGCCGGAAAGCCCGTCGCCGGCATCCCGGTGCAGCACACCGACGAGCTGGAGAAGATCATCCAGGACGACGGTGTCTCCATCGGTGTGATCGCGACCCCCGCCGGCGCCGCCCAGCAGGTCTGCGACCGCCTCGTGGCCGCCGGTGTCACCTCCATCCTGAACTTCGCGCCGACGGTGCTGAACGTCCCCGAGGGCGTCGACGTGCGCAAGGTCGACCTCTCCATCGAGTTGCAGATCCTCGCCTTCCACGAGCAGCGCAAGGCCGGTGAGGAGGCCGCGGGCGACGCGGGTGCCGTACCGCCCGTCGCCGCGCGCAAGCAGCAGCAGCCCGCCACCGACCAGGGACCCGACGGGGACGTGCCCGCCGTGATGCCGGCATGAGCCTCCTCGTCGTCGGGCTGAGCCACCGCAGCGCGCCGGTCAGTGTGCTGGAGCGGGCGTCCCTGAACGCGAACGCGCAGCTCAAGCTGCTCCAGGACACGGTCGCCGCCGAACCGGCCGCCGAGGCCGCGGTGCTGGCCACCTGCAACCGCATCGAGCTGTACGCCGACGTGGACAAGTTCCACGCTGGTGTCGCCGAGCTGTCCACGCTGCTCGCCCAGCACAGCGGGGTCGGCCTGGAGGAACTCACTCCGTACCTCTACGTGCACTACGAGGACCGGGCCGTCCACCACTTGTTCTCGGTGGCCTGCGGGCTGGACTCGATGGTGGTCGGCGAGGGGCAGATCCTCGGCCAGATAAAGGACTCGCTGGCCCGCGCCCAGGACCTGCACACCGCCGGACGGCTGCTGAACGACCTGTTCCAGCAGGCGCTCCGGGTCGGCAAGCGCGCCCACTCCGAGACCGGCATCGACCGCGCCGGACAGTCCCTGGTCACCTTCGGCCTGGAGCAGCTGTCCGCCGGAGCCGACGTCCAGCAGTGGGCCCGGGGCAAGAAGGCGCTGGTCATCGGCGCCGGTTCGATGTCCTCGCTGGCCGCCGCCACGCTGGCGCGCGCCGGGGTCGCCGAGATCGTGGTCGCCAACCGCACCTTCGAGCGGGCCGAGCGGCTCGCCAGGATCCTGTCCGAGGGCGACGACACGGACGTGCTGGCCCGCGCGGTACCGATGGACTCGGTGCCGGGCGAGCTGACACGTGCCGACGTGGCCGTTTCCTGCACGGGCGCGACCGGACTGGTCCTCACGGCCGACGCGGTGGTGGCCTCGGTGGAGGGCCGTACCGGCGCCCCCGCCGTCGAGGACACCGCCGTACGGGAGGCCGCCGTACGGGAAGCCGCCGCAACGGAAGCCGCCGAAACGCCACTGCCGGGTGCCGGGAGCGCCGCCGAGGAGAACTGCCCGCTGGACCTGTCCTCCGTGTCCTCCGTCCCCTCCGGCTTCTCCGTCATGGGCGAGGCCGCCGTGGCCGGCCTGGACGCGGCGACGCTGGAGCAGCACGGGGCCTGGGCCGCGGGCGGTACGGCGGTGGACCGGACGCGCGAGGCGGGCCGGAGCGGTCCGGAGGCGGACGCCGAGCTGATCGGCGCCCTCGCCGCGACGGCGACCCGCGTCGGCCGCATCCCCGAGCGCCGCCGTCCGGAACCGGTCGTCGAGGTGCCGCGGCCCGAGCCCGTGCTCTTCCTGCTCGACCTCGCGATGCCGCGGGACGTCGACGCGGCCGTGCACCGGCTGGCCGGGGTGCGCCTGGTGGACATCGAGTCGCTCGCCGACGCCTCCGCCGACGCCCCGATGGCCGCCGACGTGGACATGGTCCGCCGGATCGTCGCCGACGAGGTCACGGCGTTCGGCGCCGCCCAGCGCGCCGCGCACATCACGCCCACCGTGGTCGCGCTGCGCAGCATGGCCGCGGACGTGGTGGCCGGTGAGATCGCCCGTCTGGAGGGGCGGCTGCCGGGGCTCGACGACAAGCACCGCGCCGAGATCACCCAGACCGTCAAGCGTGTGGTCGACAAGCTGCTGCACGCGCCGACGGTGCGGGTCAAGCAGCTCGCCGCCGAACCCGGCGGTGCCGGGTACGCGGACGCGCTGCGCACCCTGTTCGACCTCGACCAGGAGACGGTGGCCTCCGTCTCCCGCGCCGGGAACAGCACCACTGAGAAGAACCGAGGGCCGGCATGACTGAGAAGGCACTGAGGCTGGGGACCAGGCGGAGCAAGCTCGCCATGGCCCAGTCCGGGCAGGTGGCGGACGCCGTGAGCCAGGTGACCGGTCGGCCCGTTGAGCTGGTCGAGATCACCACGTACGGCGACACGTCGCGGGAACACCTGGCGCAGATCGGCGGCACGGGCGTGTTCGTCGCCGCGCTGCGCGACGCGCTGCTGCGGGGTGAGGTGGACTTCGCGGTTCACTCGCTCAAGGACCTCCCCACCGCGCAGCACGAGGACCTGGTGGTGGCGGCGATTCCGGAGCGCGAGGACCCGCGGGACGTGGTCGTCGCCCGGGACGCGCGCAAGCTGACCGACCTGCCGCGCGGGGCGCGCATCGGTACGGGAGCGCCGCGCCGCATGGCGCAGCTGAACGCGTACGCCCGCACCCACGGGACGGAGATCGAGACGGTCCCGATCCGGGGCAACGTCGACACCCGCATCGGATTCGTCCGCAGCGGTGAACTGGACGCCGTCGTACTGGCCGCCGCCGGGCTCAACCGGGTCGGCCGCATCGACGAGGTGACCGACTTCCTGTCGGTCGACACGGTTTTGCCGGCCCCCGGCCAGGGGGCACTGGCGATCGAGTGCGCGGCGGACAACGCCTCGCTGATCGCCGCGCTCGCCGAACTCGACGACCCGTTCACGCGGGCCGCCGTAACGGCCGAGCGGTCACTGCTCGCCGCCCTGGAGGCCGGTTGCAGCGCACCCGTGGGGGCGCTGGCCGACCTTCTGGCCGACGGGCAGATTGTCAAGGAAATGCGCCTGCGCGGCGTCGTCGGCACGACCGACGGCTCGACGCTGGTGCAGCTGTCCACCACCGGTCCCGTGCCCGAGACGCACGAGGCGGCGCTGGCACTCGGTCGCGAACTCGCCACCGAGATGCTCGCCCAGGGCGCGGCCGGTCTGATGGGGGAGCGAGCACAGTGAGCCCCACCACCCTTCCCGCCGGTCCTGAACACGGGCACGTCACCTTCCTCGGTGCCGGACCCGGAGATCCGGGACTGCTGACTCTGCGCGCCGTCGAGGCGCTGGCGCACGCGGACGTCCTCGTCGCCGAGCACGAGGTGCTCGACGTCGTACGCACGCATGCGAAGCAGGGCGTGTCGGAGGTGCACACGGATGCCGATCCGTCGGATCCGGGCACAGGCGCGCCCCAGCTGACGGTAGTTGACGGTGCGTCAACGACCCTCGGCGCCCCCGCTGTGCGGGATGCCGCACATCTTGTCATGGAGGCCGCGCGGGGCGGCAGGCGGGTCGTGCGTGCGGTGACCGGGGACCCCGGGCTCGACGCGTACGCCGCCGAGGAGATGCTGGCCTGCGCCGCCGCCGGAGTGCCGTTCGAGGTGGTCCCCGGTATCGCGAACGCCGTCGGCGTGCCCGCGTACGCCGGTGTGCCGCTGCGGGACGCGCAGGGCGCGGACGTGCGGTTCGTGGACGCCCGTACGGCGTCGGACCGCTGCTGGACCGAGGTGGGCGCCTCCGACGGCACGGTGGTCGTGTCGACGACGCTGGACTCGGTGGCCGCGGCGGCCGGTGAGCTGGTGTCGGCGGGCCGCAAGCCGGACACCCCGCTGACGGTGACGGTCGCCGGTACGACGACGCGGCAGCGCACCTGGACGGCGACGCTCGGCACGGTCGCCCAGACCCTGAAGCAGGCGAAGGTGCTGCCGTCCCCGGACGGCGGCCGCCCGGTGATAGCCGTGGTCGGCGAGCGCTCCGCCCCCGCCCGGCGCGACCAGCTGTCGTGGTTCGAGTCCAAGCCGCTGTTCGGCTGGAAGGTCCTCGTGCCGCGCACGAAGGAGCAGGCGGCTTCGCTCTCCGACCAGCTGCGGTCCTACGGGGCCGTCCCCAGCGAGGTCCCGACCATCGCGGTGGAGCCGCCGCGCACCCCGCAGCAGATGGAGCGGGCGGTCAAGGGCCTGGTGACGGGCCGCTACGAGTGGATCGCGTTCACGTCGGTCAACGCGGTGAAGGCGGTCCGCGAGAAGTTCGAGGAGTACGGCCTCGACGCCCGCGCCTTCGCCGGCATCAAGGTCGCGGCGGTCGGTGAGCAGACCGCCAACGCCCTCATCGCCTTCGGCGTCAAGCCGGACCTGGTCCCGAGCGGCGAGCAGTCGGCCGCCGGTCTGCTGGAGGACTGGCCGCCCTACGACCCGGTCTTCGACCCGATCGACCGCGTCTTCCTGCCCCGCGCCGACATCGCCACGGAGACCCTGGTCGCCGGTCTGATCGAGCTGGGCTGGGAGGTCGACGACGTCACGGCCTACCGCACGGTGCGCGCCTCGCCGCCGCCGGCCACGACCCGGGAGGCCATCAAGGGCGGCGGCTTCGACGCGGTGCTCTTCACGTCGTCGTCCACGGTCCGCAACCTGGTCGGCATCGCGGGCAAGCCGCACAACGTCACGGTGATCGCCTGCATCGGCCCGGCGACCGCCAAGACGGCCGAGGAGCACGGGCTGCGCGTCGACGTGATGTCCCCCGAGCCGTCCGTCACCAAGCTGGCGGAGGCCCTGGCCGACTTCGGCCTGCGGCGCCGCGCGGCAGCGCTGGAGGCGGGGGACCCGGTGACCCGGCCGAGCGAACGGCGGCCGGGGTCACGGAGACGGCGGTCCTCGACCTGAGATGTACTTCGGCGTGAGCCGACGCGGGGCGTCCCTGGTTTCAGGGGCGCCCCCTTGTCGTTGCGCGGATCAGGTCCCGCCGGGCCGAGCGCCACCCGAGGCGGACTGGGCCGGCGCCTTCACCAGACCGCCGCGCCCCAGCCCTCGGGGCCTTGACGTCGTCGATGAGGTACGTGCCGATCCTGCCGACGCGATCGGGGCGGGTGGAAGGCGGCGGTCGTCGCCCGGTGTCTCGGTCATGGCCGCACGGCGGCCGTCCGCACCGGCGCCGGCCGGTGCAGGCCCGACAGGTCCAGTGCCGGGGCCGGGGGGAGTGGGGCCGGGCGGGACGGCGGGTGGGCCTGGAAGGACTGGAAGAGGTAGGTGAGGAGGCGGCGGGCGGCGGGGAGGGCGGTTTCGGGGGGCTGGGCCGCCAGGCCGCTGACCGCGAGGAGGAGCAGGGGGATGTCGGCGGGGGCGAAGTCCTCGCGGAGCTGGCCGGCGTCGCGGGCGCGCTGGACGAGGTGCGCCAGGCGCTCTTCGGCGCAGGCGCGTTCCCGGTCGTAGCCCAGGGCTTCGGGGAAGCCGGCCATGAAGACCGTTTCGAAGCCGTGGTCGGTGACGAGTGTGGTGCAGACCTTGTCGAGGAGCGTGTACAGGCCGTGGCCCGGGTTCGGGTCGGCCATGGCCTCCTCGAACGCGGACGCACACACGGCCAGCTGGTCCTCGAAGGCGGCGGTGACGAGGGCCGAGCGGGTGGGGAAGCGGCGGTAGAGGGTGGCCACGCCGACACCGGCCCGGCGGGCGACCGCGCTCATCGGGGCGTCCACGCCGTGCGCCGCGAAGACCTCGCGTGCGGCGTCCAGGACGCGTTCCCGGTTGCGGCGGGCGTCGGCGCGCAGCTCCGCCGGGGCGGCTCCGGCCGCCGGACCGGGCGGCTTGTGAGAGGGCTGGTCAGGCATGTTTCTCACTTCCGGAGTAAGTGGAAGGTCTCGTCCACTTATGACCCTAGCGTGGGCGCAGCGGCGGACGCGGGCCTCGCCTCCGCGCTTCCCGAACGCGATACGGATCTCGAGACATGGGTGAGACATGGGTGAGATGAAGGCGGTTCTCTTCGACCGTTACGGCCCTCCCGAGGTGCTCTACGTCGGGCGGCGGCCGGTGCCGGCCATCGGCCCCGGCGAGGTGCTGGTGCGCGTGCGGGCCGCCGGGGTCAACGGCGGCGACCTGCACGACCGCAGGGGCAAGGTGCGCCTGGTGACCGGGCGGGCCTTCCCCAAGGGATGCGGCATCGACTTCGCGGGGGAGGTCGCCGAAGTGGGTGCGGCCGTCACCGGGGTGCGGGAGGGGGAGCGGGTGTGGGGGCTGCTGGGGCGTCGCACCGGCAGCATGGCCGAGTACGTCGCCGTCAGCCCGCGGCGGATCGCGTCCGCCCCCGCGAACCTCACGCCGGAGGAGGCCGTCTCGCTGCTCGCGGGCGCGACCACGGCGCTGACCGCGCTGCGCGACAAGGCCGCCGTGCAGCCCGGCGAGCGGCTGCTCGTGCGGGGCGGGAGCGGCGGCGTCGGCAGCGTCGCCGTGCAGGTCGGCAGGATGATGGGGGCCCGTGTCACCGCGCTCGCCGGTGCGAAGAACCTCGACTTCGTGCGGGGGCTGGGGGCCGAGGAGGCGCTGGATCACCGGACGACTCCGCTGTCCGCCCTCGGCCGCTTCGACGTCGTCCTCGACACGGTCGGCACCGAGCAGGCCCGGGTGCGACGGCTGCTGGCGCCGGGCGGGCGCATGGTCGCCGTCGCCCCCGACCTCGACCGGCCGCTCGCCTGGCTCGGTACCGTGCTCGGCTCCGTCGCGCACGGCAAGGGGCGCATCCGCTTCTTCAGCGGCAATCCCGACAGCGCGCTGCTCGCCGAGGCCGCCCGGCTCGCCGAGCGCGGCGACCTCGTCCCCGTCGTCGACACCGTCCACCCGCTCGACCGGGCCGCCGACGCGCAACGCGCCCTGGAGGCCGGGGGCGTCCGGGGCAAGCACGTGGTGCGGGTCGCCGCCGCGTAGGCTCCGGGGCCGCGATCCGCCCTGGTCGGTCTCCCTAGTCGGTCTCCAGCAGCTCCTTGAGCCTCGCCAGGTCGGCGGTGACCATGGCCGCGTCGCGCTCGAAGTCGGCGTCGGTCGTCCCCGGCCGCCGCCGGAGGGTGAACACCACCTCGCTCGCCGTGCCGTCGGCGATGACGCGGAGCGGGTTGTGGACGGTCTCCCCGGAGGGCAGCGTGACGTGGTGGTCGAGTACGCCCAGGTCGTTGGGCGGGGTGAAGGTCACGGTGACCCGGCCCATGGGGGCGGACTCCGCGACCCAGTGGTCCGCCCTCTTCTCGATGGAGGTGCCGAGGCCGTGGGCCCACGCGGGCAGGTGGGCCGGATTCGAGGCGTAGGCGTAGACGTCGTCGACGGTGCGGTCGACGCGGATGCTCAGGTGGCGCGACTCGACGCTGTTCATGGCAGCGACGGTAGCGGGCCGCCGTCGCCGTCGCCTTGAAGGAATCGGACACCCCTCAGTGGTGCCAGGCCCGGCCGCCCGTGTTGTGGATGAAGCGCTGGAGCACCTTCATGGTGGTCAGGTACTCCTCGTCGGGGATTCCGGCGTGGCGTTCCGTCCACAGGTCGTCCTGGAGGGCGGCTGCCTTCTCGAAGAACGTCCTGCCCTCCGGGGTCAGGGAGAGCAGGCCGTCGGAGGCGGTCTCGGTGATCCAGCGCGCCGCGATCGTCGCGTCGATCTCCGACTCCATCGCCTCCGGGCCGGCATCGAGGTAGTTCCGCAGGAGGCCGGAGACCTCGGCGCGGGTCTTCGGGGTGTCGGCGCGGGCGACTTGGGCGAGGACCCACCACTGGGGCTGGGTCGTGCCGAGCTCGGCCAGGGCCGCCCGGGTTCGGGTGACGACGGCTTTGTACGCCGCCCAGCTCCAGTAACCGATGGGCTGGCGGATCAGTTCGGCGTCGCTGTGTGAGTAGTCCATGGCGTCGACGGTAGAAGCTGAAGTTTGGTTGAGGTCAAGCTTGGCGGAGGTCGGTCCGGGGCCGACTCCCCGTCGGCAAAGGCACGGGTGGGGCGGGCGTAGCGTAGGTGGTATGACGACGTACGGATCCTTTCCCGGCACCCGGCCCCGGCGGCTGCGGACCACCCCCGTGATGCGTCGGATGGTCGCCGAGACCCGGCTGCACCCCGCCGACTTCATCCTCCCCGCCTTCGTTCGCGAGGGCGTGAGCGAGCCGGTGCCGATCGCGGCGATGCCCGGTGTCGTGCAGCACACCCGGGACACGCTCAAGAAGGCGGCCGCGGAGGCGGTGGAGGCCGGGATCTCCGGGATCATGCTCTTCGGGGTGCCGGAGGACGGGAAGAAGGACGCCGCCGGGACGGCGGGCACCGACCCCGACGGGATCCTCCAGGTCGCGCTGCGCGACGTGCGGGCCGAGGTCGGGGACGAGCTGCTCGTCATGTCCGACCTGTGTCTCGACGAGTTCACCGACCACGGTCACTGCGGGGTGCTCGACGACCAGGGGCGTGTGGACAACGACGCCACCTTGGAGCGGTACGCCGAGATGGCGCAGGTCCAGGCCGACGCGGGCGCCCATGTCGTCGGGCCCAGCGGGATGATGGACGGGCAGATCGGGGTCATCCGTGATGCCCTCGACCAGATCGGGCGGGAGGACGTCGCGATCCTCGCGTACACCGTCAAGTACGCCTCCGCCTTCTACGGGCCCTTCCGGGAGGCGGTCGGCTCGTCGCTCAAGGGCGACCGCAAGACCTACCAGCAGGACGCCGCCAACGCGCGGGACGCGATGCGCGAGCTGGCGCTGGACCTGGAGGAGGGCGCCGACATGGTGATGGTCAAGCCGGCCGGTCCCTACCTCGACATCCTCGCCAAGGTCGCCGAGGCCTCGGACCTGCCGGTCGCCGCCTACCAGATCTCCGGCGAGTACTCGATGATCGAGGCCGCCGCCGAGAAGGGCTGGATCGACCGCGACCGGGCCATCCTGGAGAGCCTCACCGGGATCAAGCGGGCCGGCGCCCGCAACATCCTGACGTACTGGGCAACCGAGGTCGCCCGCACACTGCGCTGAGCGACCTGTGCCGGCCCTTCGTACACGGGGTGCGGGTGCGCGGACCCCTTCAGTACTCGCGGGCGTTGGACGCGTCGGTCTGCCAGTAGGTGACGGTCAGCGCGGTGTCGACGTACACGCCGCCGGCGGGCAGCTTGACCGTGGCGATGGAGCCGTCCTCGAAGGGGATCGTGAGGGTGTTCGTCTCGTAGCCGTTCTCGCCGCTGCCGTCGCCGGAGGACAGCCGTACGCCCGCGTAGCCGGACTCGCCGGGGGCCAGCGTCGTCAGCGACTGCGGCTTGCTGGACTCCGCGACCGGCGGCACCGACTGGGCCTCGCCGAACCGCGCCGCCGGGTACTGCGGCAGCGCGCACGTCTTCGAACCGGTGTTGGTGGCGGTCAGCAGCAGGTGATTGATCGGGCGCGGGGCGTTCGCCGCGGTGATCCGTACGTCGGACGCGGAGCACTCGCCGGGGACGTCCGCGTCGGAGCCGTCGGAGCCGTCGGACCTTTCGTCGGCTCCGGTTCCGGTCGCGGCGTCCGCACCGGAGCCGGAGCCCGACGCGTTGTCGTTTCCGGCGGAGCCGTTGGAGCTGTTCGAGCCGTTGGAGCTGTTCGAGCCGGACTTACCGGTGTCGCCCTTCGCGCTGCCCGCCGGCTGGGCGTTGTTCACGTCCGCCGTCGCGGAGTTGGCGGAGTCGGGCGCCGGGGAGCCCGTGAGTTCGTCGCCCTCGCAGGCCGTGAGGGAGAGCGCGGCCAGCGCGACCGTGGTGGCGGCGAACAGGCGGGTACGGGTGATGCGGCGTGCGGACATGGAAGGTCCCCCTTGGGATGCGAGAGTTGGGGCGAGCCGCTCGACCGTTCGGCGGGAGCGGCTGCTTGGATGACCACAGCTTGCGGTCCTGATCGTCCCGGCCGCCAGCGATGGGGGAGCATGCGGGACGATGGGACGCCTGGAACGCCCTGACCTGCGGGAACGGTGTCCCTCTGGGATGCGGTACGGGGATGCGAGAAGAGGGAGGAACGGTGGCGGGGGACGACTTCGCGGCGCTGCTTCGGGAGCTGAAGGAGCGGTCCGGGCTCAGTTACGGGGCACTCGGCAAGCGGTTGCACATGAGCGGCTCGACCCTGCACCGGTACGTCAGCGGGGAAGTGGTTCCGGTCGAGTTCGCGCCCGTGGAACGCCTCGCCCGGGTGTGCCGGGCGACGCCCGAGGAACTGCTCGAACTCCACCGCCGCTGGATCCGCGCGGACGCGCTGCGCGGCGTGAAGAAGGACGAGACCGAGGGGGCGGACGGGAACGAGGAGAGCGCCGAGAGCGCCGAGAGCGCGGAGGGCCCGCAGGGGTCTGGGGTTGCCGAGGAATCAGAGGGCACCCAGGGATCCGCGGGCGCCGAGGTCGTGGAGAGCCCGGTCGCGCGTGGTGGTGCCTCGGCGGCTTCAGGGACACCGCCCGCCCCGGAGGCCCGCCGCCGGGTGCCGCGCGCCGCGCTCTACGCCGCGACCGGCGTCGTCGCCGTCAGCGCCGCGGTGGCGCTCGTGGCCAACCTCGTGGCGAGCCCGGACGACGACGGCCGGCACGGTCCGGCCGGGGCCGTCGCGCAGACCTCCGCGCCGGTGTCCGGGACCGCGACCGGGGCGGGGTCGAGGAGCCCGAGCCCGAGCGCGTCCACGTCCGCCCCGTCCGCCTCCGCGTCGGTGTCCGGGACCTCCTCGGCCTCGCCGTCCCGTCCGGCCACCGCCACGCCGGGCCGCCGGGCACCCGCCGGGCCCCCGCTCACCGTGTCGACCACCCCGTACTACTGGGACGTGCCCTGCGACCACGCCTTCCTGGTCGACCGCAGCCCGAAGAACGTGCCCAAGCCCCCGGTCCAGCAGGACGCCGTCGGCTGGGCCGCCCCCCTCAACGCGGTCTCCGCGAACCGGCAGACGGTCGTCCTCACCGTGCAGGGCACCGGCCCGGAGACGGTGGTCCTGGAGGACCTGCACGTGCGGGTGAAGAGCAGCGGAACGCCGCTGGACTGGGACCAGTACGTGATGGGCAACGGATGCGGCGGCCAGGTGCACGTCACGGCCTTCGACGTCTCGCTCGACCTCGGCACGCCGACGGCGGTGCCGATCGGGGGCCAGCGGGACTTCCCGTACAGCGTCAGCGAGTCCGACCCCGAGGTCTTCCAGGTCGCCGCGCACACCAGCGGCCACGACGTCAGCTGGGAGCTGGAACTGGAGTGGTCCAGCGGCGGCCGGCACGGCACGACGCGCATCGACGACAACGGCAAGCCGTTCCGCACCAGCGCCTCCCGGGACGACTCCTACTACGCGTACCCCCTCGGCAGCGACGCCTGGGAGCTGGTCGAGGGCGGCTGAGGCGGGCCGGGCGCGGCACGGGAGGACGGACGGCAGGGCATCGGGGCAGCGGGCGGCGGCAAGTGCCGCCGGGGGATAGGTTGTTGACCACACAACCGGTTCGCTTCGTCAGGCGACATCCGAAAGGTGGGACGCACATGCCCGGTGACGCCCTCAGCCAGGACCCCGCGGAGCTGCGGAGGAGGATCGACAGCAGCAAGGCGCACCCGGCGCGGGTCTACGACGTCTTCCTCGGCGGCAAGGACCACTACCCCGCCGACCTCGCCGCCGCGGCCGCCGGGCTCGCCGCCAACCCTCGGGGCTACCTCGACGTACGGCACAACCGCGACTTCCTGCGGCGTGCGGTGACCGCGCTCGCCCGCGAGGACGGCATCCGGCAGTTCCTGGACATCGGCACCGGGCTGCCGACCGCCGAGAACGTGCACCAGATCGCCCAGCGCATCGCCCCCGAGTCGCGGGTCGTCTACGTCGACAACGACCCGGTCGTGCTCGCCCACGCCCGTGCCCTGCTCACCAGCGGCCCCGAGGGGCGCACGGACTACATTGACGCCGACCTGAAGAGCCCGCAGCGGATCCTCGAACAGGCCGCCGAAACCCTGGACCTCAGCCGTCCCGTCGCGCTCTGCCTGGTCGCCATCCTGCACTTCGTCGAGGACGAGGAGGCGTACCCGATCGTCCGCGGGCTGATGGACGCGCTGCCCGCCGGCAGCCGGCTCGTCCTCAGCCACCTCACGGAGGACCTCAACCCGGAGAACATCCGCGCGGTCCAGCGGACGTACACGGAGCGGGGGTTCACCTTCGTGCTGCGCTCCCGCAAGGACGTCGAGCGGTTCTTCACCGAGACCGGTCTGGAACTGGCCGAACCGGGGGTCGTCCCGGTGCACCACTGGCGGCCGGACCACGCGGCGCCGGTGCCGGAGCAGCCGGAGGCGGCGTACCTCGCCGCGCTCGACGACATCGAGAAGGTCCGGTACAAGGACATCAACGACGTCACGGACGCGGACATCAACGTGTACGGCGGTCTGGGCGCCAAGGGCTGACGGTCCGGGCGCCGCGAGTCGTACGGGTGTCCGGATCGCGGAAAGTCGCCTGTAGGCGGCACCTATGTCCCTACGCTGCGCGCATGACCGTGACTGAGACCGCGTCCGCCGCCACCACCGCCACCACCGCCCCCAGCGCTCCGCTGCCGCCGCTCGCGGCGCGGGCCCGGTCGATCGGCGGTTCGCCCGTGCGCGACATCCTCGCCGTCACCGCCCGCCCCGAGGTGATCAACTTCGCGGGCGGGCTGCCGGCCCCCGAACTGTTCGACGCGCAGGGCATCGCGGCCGCGTACCGGGACGTCCTCGCCGAGACGCCCGCGCGCGCCTTGCAGTACTCCACGACCGAGGGCGAGCCCACCCTGCGGGCCGCGCTCGCCGCCCGCACCTCGGCACGCGGTCTGCCGACGGACGCCGACGACATCCTCGTCACCACCGGCTCGCAGCAGGCCCTCTCGCTCCTCGCCACCGCCCTGCTGGAACCCGGCGACACCGTCCTCGTCGAGCGCCCCTGCTACCTGGCCGCGCTCCAGGCATTCGGCCTGGCGGGCGCCCGGGTGGTGGCCGTGCCCGGGGACGAGGACGGGATCGACCCCGGGGCGCTGGAGGAACTGGTGGTGCGCGAGCGCCCCAAGCTGCTCTACACGGTCCCCACCTTCTCCAACCCCACCGGCCGCACCCTGCCCGCCGCCCGCCGGGCCGCCGTCGCCGAGGTCGCCGGGCGGTGCGGCCTGTGGATCGTCGAGGATGACCCGTACGGCGAGCTGCGCTTCGAGGGCGAGCGGGTGCCGTGGATCGCCTCCTGTGAGGGCGCCCGGGACCGGACCGTGCTGCTGGGCTCCTTCTCCAAGGTCATGGCGCCCGGCCTGCGCCTGGGCTGGCTGCGGGCGCCGGCCGGGCTGCGCCGGGCCTGCACGGTCGCCAAGCAGGCCGCCGACCTGCACACCCCGACCGTCAACCAGCTCGCCGCCGCCCGCTACCTCGCCGACCGGGACCTGGACGCCCACGTCGCCCGCGTCGCCGCCGTCTACGGAGAGCGCCGGGACGCCATGCTCGCGGGCCTCGCGGACGCGCTCCCGGCGGGCTCGGTGTGGACCCGTCCCGAGGGCGGCATGTTCCTGTGGGCCCGGCTGCCCGAGGGGTACGACACCACCGCCCTGCTCCCCGAAGTGGTCCGGCACGACGTGGCGTACGTCCCCGGCGCCCCCTTCCACACCGGCGAGCCCGACCGCGCCACGCTGCGGCTGTGCTTCGTCACGCAGACCCCGGACGAGATCGCGGAGGGCCTGCGGAGACTGGGGGAGGGTCTGCGGGCCGCGCGTTAGCCCGGCGCCGGCCGGATCGCTCCCGGGCCGTCCCACCGCAGGGACTCGAACGGCGGCGTCCGAGCAGGTCAGGCGGCGGGACGTCCCGGGACGCCGCCACTTCGGGGCGTTCGGCGCCCCGCGGGGCGCCGAACGAGCACGCTGGGTGCCGACCACGACAACGAACGTCGATCAGGGGAGCACGACAGCATGCGAGCACTCACGAAGGTACTTGTCAGCGTCACCACGGCAGCGGCGATCGCCGGCGGAGGACTGGCGGCCGCGGGGACGGCCGGAGCGGCGCCCGCCCCCACCCAGCGGTCCGCGAGTGCGGAGGTGGCGCCGCTGGCGGTGGTCAACCTGGGGCTGACCACCACGCAGGCGAAGAAGTGGCAGTGCTGGCTGCGCGACCTGGGCTACAAGCCCGGCACGATCGACGGGCAGCTCGGCACCACCAGCTGGAAGGCGGCGCAGACCTTCTTCACCCCGCAGCGTTTCTACAGCGGCGCCATCGACGGCATCGTCGGCCCCGAGACGGTCGCGGCGCTCCAGCGCTACCTGAACTCCCGCGGCTACGGCTACAACCTGTCCGTCGACGGGATCGCCGGGACTCGCACCCAGGCCGCGTTCGCGAACTACGCGGACCGGCACCGCTGCTGACGGTCCGGCCGGGGCGGGCGGTGGTCCCGCCCCGGGCGGCTCAGAGGCGCTCGGGCGTGCGGATGCCCAGGAGGGCCATGCCCCGGTGCAGGGTGCGGGCCGTGAGGTCGCACAGGAAGAGGCGGTTCTCCACCTGCGCCGGCGTCTCGGCCTTCAGGACCGGGCACTTGTCGTAGAACGTCGTGTACAGCGACGCCAGCTGGTACAGGTACGCGGCCAGCTTGTGCGGGGCGTACTCCGCGGCCGCCTCGAAGACCGTGTCCCCGAACGCGTCCAGGTGCAGGCCCAGCGCGCGCTCCGCCTCGTGCAGCGCCAGCTCCGGGTGGGCGGCGGGGCGGACCTCGCCGGCCTTGCGGAGGATGGACTGGATCCGGGCGTAGGCGTACTGGAGGTAGACGCTGGTGTCGCCGTTGAGCGAGACCATCTGGTCCAGGTCGAACTTGTAGTCGCGGCTCGGCGAGGTCGACAGGTCCGCGTACTTCACGGCCCCGATGCCGACCTGCGCGGCCCGCTCCCGGATCTCGTCCTCGGTGAGGTCCCGCGCCTTCTCCCGCACGACCTGCGCCGCCCGCTGCACGGCCTCGTCCAGCAGGTCCTCCAGGCGCACGGTCTCGCCCGCACGCGTCTTGAAGGGCTTGCCGTCCGCGCCGAGCACCGTGCCGTAGCCCATGTTGTGCGCGGTGACGTCGTCGTTCAGCCAGCCGGCCCGGCGGGCCGTCTCGAAGACCATCCTGAAGTGCAGCGACTGGCGCACGTCCACGACGTACAGCAGCGTCGTGGCGTGCAGGTCGGTGACCCGGTTGCGGATCGCGGTCAGGTCGGAGGCCGCGTAGCCGAAGCCGCCGTCGGCCTTCTGCACGATCAGCGGGACCGGCTGGTCGTCCTTGCCGCGGATCTCGTCGAAGAACACCACGAGCGCGCCCTCGGAGCGCACCGCGACGCCCGTCTCCTCCAGGATCCGGGCGGTCTCGGGCATGCCCTCGTTGTACGCGGACTCGCCGACGATCTCCTCGTCGCGGATCTCCATGTCGAGCTTGTCGAAGACGGAGTAGAAGTAGACCTTCGACTCGTCCACGAACTGCTGCCACAGCTCCAGCGTCTCCTTGTCGCCGGACTGGAGGGCGACGACCCGCTTGCGGGCCCGCTCCTTGAACTCCTCGTCCGCGTCGAAGACCGCCCGCGAGGCCTTGTAGACCCGGTTCAGGTTCGACATGGCCTGCTCGCCGTCGACGTCCTCGGCCGGGGCCAGCTCGCCGGGGTGCTCGAACAGGTACTGGATGAGCATGCCGAACTGGGTACCCCAGTCGCCGATGTGGTGCCGGCCGATGGTCTTCTCGCCGGTGAAGTCGAGCATGCCGCGCAGGGCGTCGCCGATGACCGCGGAGCGCAGGTGGCCGACGTGCATCTCCTTCGCCACGTTCGGCTGGGCGTAGTCGACGACCGTGGTGCCCGCGTCCGGGTTCAGCGGGACGCCGAGGCGCTCGCCGTCCGCGAGCCGCGCGGCGAGGTTCCGGGTGATCGCGCCGTCGGCGACGGTGATGTTGAGGAAGCCGGGGCCGGAGACCTCGACGTCCTTGATCAGCTCGTCGCCGGTGGTGATCCGCGCGACGACCTCGGTCGCCAGCTCCCGCGGGTTGGCCTTCGCCTTCTTGGCCAGGGCGAGGATGCCGTTGGCCTGGTAGTCCGCCCGGTCGCTGCGTCGCAGCAGCGGGTCCGCGCCGGCGGCCTCCGGCCGGGTGGCCGTGAGGGCGGACGCGAGCTGCTGCTGGACGGAGGCGGTGAGGGACGTGACCGAGGCCATGGAGTGGCTGCCGTTCTGCTCGGGTTCGTGGAAGGAGTACCGAAACCGAGTATCCCATGCGGTGAAAAGCGGTTTTCGCGGATGCGGGCCGGGCTGGGAGAATGGGACGGACAGCCGTGCGACCGCAGCGGCTGCCTCCGGAGCGGTTCCGGAGAAGTCAGAGAAGTTTCAGGGAAGAGGACGTGCCGATCGTGGCTCAGAGCACAGAGACCACCGACTGGGTCTCCCGTTTCGCGGACGAGGTCATCGCCGAGTCGGAGCGTCGTGCCCCGGGCAAACCTGTGGTCGTCGCGTCCGGGCTGTCGCCCTCCGGCCCGATCCACCTGGGCAACCTCCGCGAGGTCATGACCCCCCACCTCGTCGCCGACGAGGTCCGCCGTCGCGGCCACCAGGTCCGGCACCTGATCTCCTGGGACGACTACGACCGCTACCGCAAGGTGCCGGCCGGCATCGCGGGCGTCGACGAGTCCTGGGCCGAGCACATCGGCAAGCCGCTGACCTCGGTCCCGGCCCCGAAGGGCTCGGCGTACCCGAACTGGGCCGAGCACTTCAAGGCCGCCATGGTCGGCTCGCTCGCCGAGATGGGCGTCGAGTTCGACGGGATCAGCCAGACCGCGCAGTACACCTCCGGCGTCTACCGCGAGCAGATCCTGCACGCCATGAAGCACCGCCGGGACATCGACGCCATCCTCGACCAGTACCGGACCAAGAAGGCGCCCGGGAAGAAGTCGCAGAAGCCCGTCGACGAGGCCGAGCTGGAGGCCGCCGAGGGCTCCGGCGCCGCCGCCGAGGACGACGGCAGCTCCGGCTCCGCCGGGTACTTCCCGTACAAGCCGTACTGCGGCAACTGCGAGAAGGACCTGACCACGGTCACCGCCTACGACGACGACTCGACCGAGCTGACGTACGCCTGCACCGCCTGCGGCTTCTCCGAGACCGTGCGGCTGAGCGAGTTCAACCGCGGCAAGCTGGTCTGGAAGGTCGACTGGCCGATGCGCTGGGCGTACGAGGGGGTCGTCTTCGAGCCCAGCGGCGTGGACCACTCCTCGCCCGGGTCGTCGTTCCAGGTCGGCGGGCAGATCGTCGGGATCTTCGGCGGCGAGCAGCCGATCGGCCCGATGTACGCCTTCGTCGGCATCAGCGGCATGGCCAAGATGTCCTCCTCCAAGGGCGGCGTGCCCACCCCGGCCGACGCGCTCCAGATCATGGAGCCGCAGCTGCTGCGCTGGCTGTACGCCCGCCGCCGGCCCAACCAGTCCTTCAAGATCGCCTTCGACCAGGAGATCCAGCGGCTGTACGACGAGTGGGACCGCCTGGACGCCAAGGTCGCCGAAGGCTCGGCCCTGCCCGCCGACGCCGCCGCGCACTCGCGCGCGGTGCGCACGGCCGCCGGTGAGCTGCCGCGCACGCCCAGGCCGCTGCCGTACCGCACGCTGGCCTCCGTGGCCGACATCACCGCCGGACACGAGGACCAGGCGCTGCGCATCCTCGGCGAGCTGGACCCGGCGAACCCGATCGAGGCGCTGGACGAGGCCCGGCCGCGCTACGACAAGGCCGAGGCGTGGATCAACACCCACGTCCCCGCCGACCAGCGCACCATCGTGCGCCAGGAGCCCGACGCCGAGCTGCTGAAGTCCCTCGACGAGCCGAGCCGGCAGTCGCTGCGGCTGCTGCTCGACGGGCTGGCCGACCACTGGTCCCTGGACGGGCTCACCCACCACGTCTACGGCGTGCCCAAGGTCCAGGCGGGCTTCCCCGCCGACGCCACGCCCAAGGAACTGCCGCCGGAGATCAAGACCGCCCAGCGGACGTTCTTCGCGCTGCTGTACCACCTGCTCGTCGGCCGCGACACCGGCCCGCGCCTGCCCACGCTGCTGCTCGCGGTGGGACAGGACCGGGTGCGCACCCTGCTCGGGGAGTAGGAACGGCCGGTCCACGGCGAAGGGGGCGCCCGGCGAACACCGGGCGCCCCCTTCGCCGTTGGCCGGACAGGCCCTCAGGCGATGTGCTCCTCCTGGAGCTCGCGCATGTGGCGCTCGGTGAACGCCTTCACCATACGATCGGCCTCACGCGGAGCCAGCGGCACTCCGAAGGTCGCCTCCACGTCGTTGCGGAACTGGGCGATCGTCGGGTAGCTGCCGTCGATCGACTTCCGGAAGACCGTGTAGTAGTCCTCCTCCGTCGGGGGCGGCTCGGCCGTGCCGCCACCCTCGCCCAGTTCGCGGGTGCGGCCCGGGGCGACCGGTATCGGGAAGCTGCCCGTTTCCTCCGGCGAGGGCTCCTGGAGCGGGGGCTCCTCCTCGTACTGGTCCCGGTACTCGTCGGCCTGCTGCTGCTCCTCGTACCACTGGGCGTACTGCTCGGCCGGGTCGTAGGTGGGGTCGTAACCGCCCTGGTAGGCGACCTGGCGAGGGGTGTTGAACCAGGGGCTCTGCTCGGGGCCGTCCTCCTCCCCGGCACCGTGCGGCGGCCGTTGCGCGGGTCCGGGCCCGTCCGCCTCGGGTCCCTTGACCAGCTCGGCACGCGGTTCGGGTGCGGGCCCCGCCTCGGGAACCGCCTCCTGGGGCCGGGGCGCAGGCGGGAGCAGAGCGGGCTCGATGCCCGCCGCCGCCAGCCCGGAGGGGGCGGTCTGCGCCAGCGGTACGCCGTAGCGGGCCAGCCGCAGCGGCATCAGGGACTCCACGGGCGCCTTGCGGCGCCAGGCGCGGCCGAACCGCGACCGCAGCCGGGCCTGGTAGACCAGCCGCTCCTGCTCCAGCTTGATGACCTGCTCGTAGGAGCGCAGCTCCCACAGCTTCATACGGCGCCACAGCAGGAACGTCGGCACCGGCGAGAGCAGCCAGCGGGTGAGGCGGACGCCCTCCATGTGCTTGTCGGCGGTGATGTCGGCGATCCGGCCGATCGCGTGCCGGGCGGCCTCCACCGACACCACGAACAGGATCGGGATCACGCCGTGCATGCCCACGCCCAGCGGGTCGGGCCAGGCCGCCGCGCCGTTGAAGGCGATCGTGGCCGCCGTCAGCAGCCACGCCGTCTGCCGCAGCAGCGGGAAGGGGATGCGGATCCAGGTCAGCAGCAGGTCCAGGGCGAGCAGCACGCAGATGCCCGCGTCGATGCCGATCGGGAAGACGTAGCTGAAGTTCCCGAAGCCCTTCTTCAGGGCCAGTTCGCGCACCGCCGCGTACGAACCCGCGAAGCCGATCCCGGCGATGATGACGGCACCGAAGACGACCATGCCGATGAGGACCCGGTGCGTCCGTGTCAGCTGAAGTGGGCCGGCCACCCGTACTCCCCTCCCATTGCGTGTTGTTGCGCGCAACAGAGTGGCACATGTGTGCGGGGGACGGGTGACCGGTGGGCCGAAGAGACCGTCAGCTGTCCTTCGCGGGCGCCTTCGAGGACGACTCCGACGGCGCCTTCGACGACTCCCCGGAGGGCGACTTGGACGGCGAGGCCGTACCGCTCGACGTGCCGCCGCCGGCGCCGCCGTTGGCCTTCGTCACCGCGGCCACCGCCTCCTTGGCGGCCTTCTGCGCGTCCTTCACCAGGTCGTCGGCGTCCGGCGTCTTGTCGCCCGCCAGGCCCGCGCCGTTGAAGTCGACCGTGACGACGACGTTCTCGACCCGTGCCACGACCGTCTGCTGCTTGAAGGTGCCTTCCTTCTTCTTCAGGTCGTAGCGCACCACCGAGGCCTCGTCGCCCGTGCCGCTCACCGGCGCGGTCTTGACGCTCTTCGCACCCTGCGCGCCCTGCGCGTCCGTCAGCTGCTTCTGGTAGTAGTCAGCCGCCAGCTTGTCGCCCTCGCCGCGCGTCACGTCCGACTCGAAGCGCAGCATCGACACGCTCAGCCAGCGGAACTGGGAACCCTTCACGCCGTTGTCGTCGAGACTGTCCCAGGAGCAACTGGCCCGCGTCGCCGTGTCGTTGGACGCGCCCTCCTTGCCGGAGCCGGCCTTCGGCACCAGGTCGTCCAGCGTCTTCTTCGTCACCGCCGAGCACGGCTCCGGAAGCTTCCCGAACGCCGCCGCCCGCACCGTCGGGGACGGGCTCGCGGACTTCGACGCGGCGGACTCCTCCGCGGCCTTGTCCTTGCCGTCGTCCGAGCCGGAGTCCGAGGAGCAGCCGGCTGCCACCAGCATCACGGGTACGGCGGCCGCGCCGACAAGGACGCGGGTGAGTCGCTTCGCTCGCTTCGCTTGCGGGTCTCGCTGGTCACGCTGGGCTCGTAGCTGCATGGTTCCTTCACTCATGGCACTCGTAATTCCTGCGTTCGGAACGGGTCCGAGGGGCCACGGTACGCGGTGAAGAAATCGTGCGGTCCCGCTTCGGGGGCACCGCGCGCGGGCGCGGGCGAGCCCCGGCGGGGCTCAGCCGCCCAGCGAATCCGCCAGCTGGGAAGCCAGTTTCCGCGCCATGTCCTGCATTTCCTCGCTGTCCGGCACGACGCCGAGCGTCGCCGACTGCTCCGCGTACTCGATGGTCACCATGACGTTCGACGTGCGGAACGCCACAGTCACCGTGCGCCGCTTCGCCGTCGAGCCGGAGCTGCTGAGCGCGTCGTCCACGAACGCCTCGTCGCCCAGATCGTCCAGGAGCCGGGGCTGGACGTCGGTGGGCGCGGCGTCGGGGGACTCGCTCGACGACGAGGACGACGAGGGGGCGGACGACGAGGAGGCGGACGACGAGGGCGTACCGCCCGCGCCGGTGGCCGGCGCGTCGGGATCCCCGGCGGACGCCGACGGGCTGCCGGACGGGGAGTCCGCGGCGGACCCGGACTCGGAGACCACCGGTTCGGGCAGATCGGCGGCCTCCACCTGCTGGGCGAAGAGCTGCTCGGCCTCGCTGTCGTCGCTCACGGAGCGGTCGTACGACACCACCCGCTCGAAGTCGACGAAGAGATGGTCGGTGGCGTCGGCCGACTCCACCTTCCAGCGGCAGCCGACCTTGCGGTCGGTGTCGTACGCGAGGGTCGGCTCGCCCGCGTACGCCTTCTCGCGCTGCTCCTCGTCGGTGATCTCCTCGATGCCGGGCAGCAGGGAGTCGAGCGTCTTGTGGCCGACCGCGCCGCACGGCTCCGGAAGGGTGCGGTACTTGCCGGGCTCGGCCGCCTCGGTCGCGACCCCGGGCTGTCCCGGGTTCGAGTCGTCCGCGGTGGCGCCGCCGTCCGAGCCGCCGGTGCAGCCGGCCAGCAACGCCGCCAGGAGGGCGGCGACGCCGGGTACGTAGGCCTTCCGCTGCACGGTGCGGCTCCTCTCGCCGGTGTGGCTGTGGTCGGGACTCCAGTGTCCCCGCTGGTTATTCGCTTGCCGCGCGGGGGCGTCCCCTGGAGACAATGTGTATCGCACGCGCCGCCGTGAACGCCGGTCAGCCGTCCCTTTGGCTGCCCTTGGCGCCGGTTTTGCGCTTTGAGACTTCTGTTGTTTTTCCGGGGGAATGAGGACGATATGTCGTACGTGGAGATGCCGGGCGCGAAGGTGCCGATCCGGATGTGGACCGACCCGGCGACGGTCGAGGAGGGCGCGCTCCAGCAGCTGCGCAACGTCGCGACCCTGCCGTGGATCAAGGGCCTCGCGGTCATGCCGGACGTGCACTACGGCAAGGGTGCGACGGTCGGCTCCGTGATCGCGATGCGGGGCGCGGTGTGCCCGGCGGCGGTGGGCGTCGACATCGGCTGCGGGATGTCGGCGGTGAAGACCTCCCTGACGGCGAACGACCTCCCGGGCGACCTGTCCCGGCTGCGCTCGAAGATCGAGCAGGCGATTCCGGTGGGGCGGGGGATGCACGACAGCCCCCTCGAGCCGGGACGCTTCCACGGACTGGCGACCGGCGGGTGGGACGACTTCTGGGGGCGGTTCGACGGAGTCGCCGAAGCGGTCAAGTTCCGTCACGAACGCGCCGGAAAGCAGATGGGGACGCTCGGCGGAGGCAACCACTTCGTCGAAGTGTGCACGGATACGACCGGTTCCGTCTGGCTGATGCTGCACTCCGGTTCCCGCAACATCGGCAAGGAGCTGGCCGAGCACCACATCGGCGTCGCCCAGAAGCTCCCGCACAACCAGGGCCTGGTCGACCGCGACCTCGCGGTGTTCGTCGCGGACACCCCGCAGATGGCGGCGTACCGCAACGACCTGTTCTGGGCGCAGGAGTACGCGAAGTACAACCGCACGCTCATGATGGCGCTCCTGAAGGACGTGGTCCGCAAGGAGTTCAAGAAGGCCAAGCCGGTCTTCGAGCAGGAGATCAGCGCCCACCACAACTACGTGGCCGAGGAGCGGTACGACGGGATGGACCTGCTGGTCACCCGCAAGGGCGCGATCCGCGCGGGTTCCGGGGACTTCGGGATCATCCCCGGTTCCATGGGCACGGGTTCGTACATCGTGAAGGGCCTCGGCAACGCCAAGTCCTTCAACTCCGCCTCCCACGGCGCCGGCCGGCGGATGAGCCGGAACGCCGCCAAGCGCCGCTTCTCCACCAAGGACCTGGAGGAGCAGACGCGGGGTGTGGAGTGCCGCAAGGACTCCGGCGTGGTGGACGAGATCCCGGGCGCCTACAAGCCGATCGAGCAGGTCATCGACCAGCAGCGCGACCTCGTGGAGGTCGTGGCGAAGCTGAAGCAGGTCGTCTGCGTGAAGGGCTGACGCGCGGCCGAAGGGCCGACGCGCGGCCGCGCCAGGTGCACCGGGGTGGGTCTACGCCTCCCGGTGCACCTTCGTGTTCGACGCCTGGGCGCGGGGGCGGACGACCAGGAGGTCGATGTTGACGTGGGCGGGGCGGGTGACCGCCCACGTGATGGTGTCGGCGACGTCGTCGGCGGTCAGGGGGGCGGCGACGCCCTGGTAGACCTTGGCCGCCTTGTCCTGGTCGCCGCCGAAGCGGGTCAGGGCGAACTCGTCGGTCTTGACCATGCCGGGCGCGATCTCGATGACGCGGACCGGGCGGCCGACGATCTCCAGGCGCAGGGTCTCGGCGAGGACGTGCTCGCCGTGCTTGGCGGCGACGTAGCCCGCGCCGCCCTCGTAGGTGGACAGGCCCGCGGTCGAGGAGACGACCACGACCGTGCCGTCGCCGCTCGCCTCCAGCTTGGGGAGCAGGGCCTGGGTGAGGTTGAGGGTGCCGATGACGTTCGTCTCGTACATGCGGCGCCAGTCGTCCGGGTCGCCGGTGGCCACCGGGTCGGCGCCGAGTGCGCCGCCCGCGTTGTTGACGAGGACGCCGACCGTCCGGAAGGCGGACGCGAACTCGTCGACCGCCTCGCGGTCCGTGACGTCCAGGGGGTAGGCCGTCGCCTGGTGCCCGGCCGCCTGGATCTCCTCGGCCAGCGCCTCGATGCGGTCCTTGCGGCGGGCGGTGAGGACCACCCGGTACCCGGCCGCGGCCAGCTGCCGGGCCGTCGCGGCGCCGATGCCGCTGCTCGCGCCGGTGACGACGGCGATACGGGAGGCGGCGGACGGGGCGGCGGCTGCGGTGGCCATGGGCTGCTCCAGGTGGGTACGGAGGGCGGTGCGGACGTCGCCGCCCAGGTTAGTCAGCGCCGTGGTCAGCCGCCGTTGCGCGGGGCCCACATGATCACGGCCATCCCGGCGAGGCAGACCAGCGCCCCCGCGATGTCCCAGCGGTCCGGGCGGTAGCCGTCGGCGACCACGCCCCACAGGATCGAGCCGGCCACGAAGATCCCGCCGTACGCGGCGAGGATGCGGCCGAAGTGCGCGTCGGGCTGGAAGGTGGCGACGAAGCCGTAGGCGCCGAGGGCCAGGACCCCGCCCGCCGCCCACAGCCAGCCGCGCTGCTCGCGCACGCCCTGCCACACCAGCCAGGCGCCGCCGATCTCGAACAGGGCGGCGACGACGAAGAGGGCGGCGGAGCGGAGGACCAGCATGCGGGCAGCTTCGCACGGACCTGCGGAATAACGGGTCGGGGGCCACCGTTGGAGGCGTATAGTTGAACCGTCAACAAAACGGAGGTTGAGCGATCATGCAGTTCGGCATCTTCACCGTCGGCGACGTCACTCCCGACCCGACCACGGGACGTACGCCGACCGAGCGTGAGCGCATCAAGGCGATGGTCGCCATCGCGCTCAAGGCCGAGGAGGTCGGGCTCGACGTCTTCGCCACCGGTGAGCACCACAACCCGCCCTTCGTGCCCTCGTCGCCGACGACCATGCTCGGCTACGTCGCGGCCCGCACCGAGCGGCTGGTGCTGTCCACCTCCACCACCCTGATCACCACGAACGACCCGGTGAAGATCGCCGAGGACTTCGCGATGCTCCAGCACCTGGCCGATGGCCGGGTGGACCTGATGATGGGGCGCGGCAACACCGGCCCGGTCTACCCCTGGTTCGGCAAGGACATCCGCGAGGGCATCAACCTCGCCGTCGAGAACTACAACCTGCTGCACCGGCTGTGGCGCGAGGACGTGGTGAACTGGGAGGGCACGTTCCGCACCCCCCTCCAGGGCTTCACCTCCACCCCGCGACCGCTGGACGGCGTCGCGCCCTTCGTCTGGCACGGCTCCATCCGCTCCCCGGAGATCGCCGAGCAGGCCGCGTACTACGGTGACGGCTTCTTCCACAACAACATCTTCTGGCCCGCCGACCACACCAAGCGGATGATCGAGCTGTACCGGGCCCGCTACGCCCACTACGGGCACGGCACGCCCGAGCAGGCGATCGTCGGCCTCGGCGGCCAGGTCTTCATGCGGAAGAACAGCCAGGACGCGGTCCGCGAGTTCCGGCCGTACTTCGACGAGGCGCCGGTCTACGGGCACGGGCCGTCGCTGGAGGACTTCACCGCGCAGACCCCGCTCACCGTCGGCTCGCCGCAGCAGGTGATCGAGAAGACGCTGGCCTTCCGCGACTACGCCGGCGACTACCAGCGCCAGCTCTTCCTGATGGACCACGCCGGGCTGCCCCTGAAGACCGTCCTGGAGCAGCTCGACCTGCTCGGCGAGGAGGTCGTGCCGGTGCTGCGCGAGGAGTTCGCCAAGAACCGCCCGGCGAACGTGCCGGACGCGCCGACCCACGCGTCCCTGCTGGCCGCGAAGGCCGCCGACCAGGAGCAGCAGGGCAAGCCGGAGCAGCAGGGCAAGCAGGAGAAGGAAGGAGCACGGGCATGAAGCTCGTCGTCGTCTCGGCGGGGCTGAGCGCGCCGTCGTCCACCCGGCTGCTCGCCGACCGGCTGGCCGCGGTCGCCGCTCCGGCGGCCACCGCGCCCGAGCCCGCCCCGGCCGACGTCCGGGTGATCGAGCTGCGCGACCTCGCCGTGGCGATCGCGCACACCTTCACCAACGGCTTCCCGGCCCCGGCGCTCGCGGACGCGTTCGCCGAGGTCGCGGCGGCCGACGGGCTGATCGTCGTCACGCCGGTGTTCTCGGCGTCGTACAGCGGACTGTTCAAGTCCTTCTTCGACGCGCTGAGCGTCACCGACGAGGACGCCCTGACCGGGAAGCCGGTGCTGATCGGCGCGACCGGCGGCACCGGCCGGCACTCCCTGGTGCTGGAGCACGCGCTGCGGCCGCTGTTCGCCTACCTGAAGGCGGTCGTCGTCCCCACCGGCGTGTACGCCGCCTCCGAGGACTGGGGCGCGGAGGGCCTCGACGCCCGCATCGAGCGGGCCGCGACCGAGCTGGCGGCGCTGATGGCGGGGCTGACGGGGCCGTCCGGGGGGTCGAAGGGGCGTACGCCGTCGCCGAAGCGGGACTCCTTCGAGGAGGTCACGCCCTTCGCGGAGCGGCTCGCCTCGCTCGGCGTGCCGTCGCGCACCTGAGGGGCTGCTGCGCCGTCGTCGCCCGGTGAGCCGGGGGGGAGTGGCCGGCTCCCGCCGGGCGGGGCCGCCGTCCCGTCGCCCGGCCGTGCCGGTCAGCGCCGCGACCCGGACCGGAAGCGCTTCGGAAGCGGGGCGCGGCTGGTCCCGGAAGCGGAGTCGCTGATGCCGTAGGGGCATGTCGACGTCACCGGCGGCCGTACGCCCCACCGCTGTCGCCGGCGCCGGCACCGGTGTCCTGGCTCCCGGTGCCGGCGCCGACGTCGGCGCCGGTGGCGTCGCCGGGGCCCGTGCGGGAGCCGGGGAGCAGCGCCGTGCGCAGATACGCGCCGAGCACCGACAGGTCGGTCCGCTCCAGGTCGGCCGGGCGGATCACGACGCGCAGCTCCGGGGCGGTCGCCGGATCGCGGCGGCAGTGATCGGCGAAGCTCTGCACGATCATGAGCAGCAGCCGGGTGCGGTCCAGCTCCACGATCCGGGCGAGCCCGGAGCCGATCAGGGGGATCGCGACCGGCCGGTACATGCCGTAGCGGGCGACGGCCGGCCACAGGGTGTCCAGGCTCGCCCGCAGGTCGGCGGGGCCGGAGCGGGCCACGAGGTCGTTGCCGAGCCGAGAGTAGGCCACGGCGAAGACCCGGCGGCCGTCCACCGTCAGCGGGACGGTGGTGCCGAGGGGGTAGCGGACCCGCCGGCCGCGCGGCTTGTCCTGGACCCGCTCGGTGCGCAGCGGCCGCAACGCCCGCAGCCCGGCCTGGAGCCGGTCGTCCAGCAGCTTGCGCTCGCCGCCGAACAAGCGGTCCACCAGCTGCCCCTGGACGCTCTCCCGGCTGATCACCAGGTCCTGCTCGGTGGCGGTGTCGAAGGTGTCGGTGAAGCCGACCACCAGATTGGCGTCCTCCTGGTCGAACAGGTCGCCCCGCACCACCACGAGGTCACCGGCGCCGGGGAACGGCTGCCGCAGCAGCTCCCGTCCGTGCCGCTCGCGCATCCGGGCCCGCAGGGTGCCGAGCAGCTCGGCGACGTCCTGGTCGTCGGGCCGCTCCCGGGCCATCCGTTCGGCGACCGGCAGCGCGAGGTCGTGGCGGCCCAGGTCCATCCGGCTGCGGATCAGCTGGCGGCGGGCCGTCTCGTACAGCGCGGTGAGGCGGCGGACCATCGGCCGGGCGAAGTCCTCGTCGCCCGCCTCGGCCAGGGGGCGGCCGCGCACCAGCGCGAGCGCCGCCGCCAGCCGGTCGGCGGCCGACGCGGGCGCCGCGAGCAGCGCCGAGTCGACCAGGTCGGTGAACTCCGCGCAGTCCAGCTCGTCGGGCGCGAGCACCAGCCGGTACGCCGTCTCGGGCGCCGGGCCGGCCAGCAGCTGTTCGGTGCGCAGCACCCGGGCGCCGTCACCGTGTTGCGCGGGATCGAGGGCGCGGCGCAGTTCCAGGACGCGCTTTTGCACCTCGTTGCGGTGGCGCTGGGCCGCGTGCGGCTGCTCGCCGTCGAGGGCCCACACGTCCCGGTGCAGCCGGCGCACCGGAACGGGCTCGCCGTCGGCCGCCACCAGGCGGACCAGCAGCCGTGTCGTCAGCGGGGTCAACCGGGCGGGTACGCCGTCGACTTCGAGCCTCGCCGGGCCCAGGACGCTCACACGGATGCGCGCCATACAAGTGGTCTCCACTCGCTTCGCCCTCCCCCGACCGGTGGTCGCGGGGCAGGTTTCGGCAGCGTATCAATTGTCCGTTTGGGGGAGTTGTGGTTTCGGTCGGTTCGCGCGGGACCGGTCCGGTCGTCCGTCCGCCGCGGGGGAGCGGGCGGCTGAGCCGCCGGGGCCGGCGCGGCACGTTCAGCGGCGCGCGGACCCGGCGGCTGTTCGTCGGCAGCCTGATGGCGGCCTTCGGCGGGGTGTCGGCGGTCCTTCAGTTCGTGGGGCAGCTGTGGCCCGCGGCCATTCCCGGCCCGGCGCCGGTGACCGCGGCGTCGGTGCTGCTCTGCCTGGCCTGGGCCGTGGTGCGCAGCAGGCCCACGGCGGTCGTGCACCAGGAGTTCGGGCGGCCCCGGATGTCCGTGACGGTCGGGCCGGGCGACCTCTTCGACGAGTCCGCCCACCTCGTCGTCGGGTTCTCGGACACCTTCGACACGGACGTCCGCGACGGTGTGGTGATCAGCGGGACGAGCGTGCAGGGGCAACTGCTGGAGCGCCGGTACGACGGTGACGTGCGGCGGCTGGACGACGAGCTGGACGCCGCGCTCGGCGCGGCCGTGCCGGTGGCCCGGGAGACCCGCGCCGACAAGCCGTACGGCAAGCTCGACCGCTATCCCGTCGGCACGGTGGCGGTGCTCGGCAGCCGGCCGCGGCTGGTCTTCGGGGTCGCCCACAGCCGGCTGGGCAACGACTGCGTGGCCCGGTCCAGCACCGAGGAGCTGTGGCTCAGCCTCGGCCGGGTGTGGGACGCCGTCTACCGGCACGGTCAACTGGACCGCGTCGCCGTGCCGTTGATCGGCTCGGGTCTGTCCCGGTTGCACGGGCTCGACGAGGAGAGCCTGCTGCGCCTGATCCTGCTGTCCTTCATCACCCACTCCCGGGAGCGGGTGATCTGCCGCGAACTGCACGTCGTGCTGCGCCCCGCCGAGCTGGAGCGGGTCGACCTGACGGAGGTGGCGGCGTTCCTCGGGGTGCTGGCGGCGGCCGACGCGGGCACCGCGGGCTGAGACCCGGCCCGCCCCGGGACGGCGCCGGCCCCCGGGACACGTACCGCGGTGACGGGACGTGCCCCGGGGGCCGGTTGCGCCGGTCCCCCGAACGGCGCCGGATCCGCCGGACGCGTACGGCCGGCGGTGGCAGGGCCCCTACGGCCGGCGGTGGTAGGCCGACAGGTGGCGGAAGGGGTAGGTCTGGCGCCAGTCGGAGCCGGTGTCGTTGACCGTGCAGCCCGCCAGCTTCAGCCGCTCCACGACCTTGCCGAGCGCCGTGTCGGAGCCGTCGAAGCGGATGACGTTGCGGCCGGCGATGTCGGCGATCGGCCGCAGACCGCCGACCTCGACGATCAGCGTGCGCTCCGGGTAGGCCATCAGCACCATGCCCAGCTCGATCAGGACGTTGGGGCGCGGCTGGCACACCGGCCGGGTCTCGTAGTCGGGTTCGTGGTGGCCGCGCAGCTCGGGGTGGAGGGTGACGACGTCGTCCGGGGTGAGCAGGACCAGCGCCGCCTGGGCCTGCGCGGGGGCGGCGGCGACCACGTCACCGAGGAAGGGCGAGGCCTGGCCGGTCGCCCGGACCAGGTCCTCCCACTCCTTGGGCCGCAGGTCGAGCCGGCGCAGCAGCTCGTACATCTCGCGCCGCACCTGGTCGTCGCGGCCGTGCACGACGAAGACGCTCCGGGCCCGCTCGGCGTCCCCGGGCCCCGCGGCGGCCGGGCGCCGCCACCCGTCGGCGTACGGCTGCGCGGGCGGGGTGGACGGCGCGGGCGGCGCGGCGTGGATCGGGGAGTTGTCGCCGAAGGTCTGGGTGGTGTCGGTGTTGCCGGAGCTCTGGTTGCCCCCGAAGTTGTTGGTGCTGCCCTGCCCGAAGCTGTTGCCGTGGAACTGCTGGCCGCTCATCCTTGCCGTGCCTCCCTGGTGACGCCGGAGTTGCTGCCGAAGGTCTGGGTGGTGTTGGTGTTGCCGACGCTCTGGTTGCCGCCGAAGTTGTTGGTGCTGTTGGCGCCGAAGTTCTGCTGGAGGATGTTGGTCTGGTTCGCGTCGTGCTCACGGGTGTCGACGTCGTGGTCGCGCAGGAAGTCGCCGACGATTTGCAGCAGGTGCCGCTCGATGATCTGGATGTACTTGATCGTGTCCGACTCCTGGAAGAAGTGGTGGAAGTCGTGGTTGGGCGCCAGCTCGCGGACGCTGGTGAGGGCGCCGCAGTCCACCGCGGTCAGGGCGTAGCGGCCGAGCCGGAACTCGCTGGTGTCGGCGGGCTGGCCCACCAGCTTGCGCACGGTGTCGGTGCCGAAGCGGCTGGGCAGCCGTTCGCGCAGCGGGTTGGCGATCAGCCGCAGGAGTTCGCCGGGCGCGCTGCGGGTCACGTCCCAGGCGATGCGCAGCATGAGCGTGCCGTCGATGGTGGCGGGCAGCCGGTCGGCGAGGTGGAAGCTCTCCGGCAGCGGACCGAGCACATAGGTGTAGAACTCGGTGTGCAGGGTGCTGCCCTTGATGTCGAAGCCGATGAACACCGAGGTGACCAGCTCCTGCTTCCAGGCGCCGATGCGGACGCACAGGTACTCGCGGCGGGCGTCGTAGTCCTCCCGCCAGTGCCCGGCGGTGTGGTCGGGGCTGTCGGGGTCGGGCGTGTCCAGGAGCACCGCGACGGGGTCGCTGCCCTCGGCGGTCCGCACCGCCTTGGTGAACCGGCGCCGGTCGACGGAGAGCAGCTCGACGCGGTCGCTCGGCGCGGGCTTGTCGCGCAGTTCCGCGAGCATCTCCTCGCAGACCCGGGTGGTGATGTCCTCGACCGTGAAGGGGATGATCGGCTTGCGTTCCGTCCGCCCGGCCTCGCCCGTGCCGTCCGCGTCGTCCGCCGGCCCGTGCTGGGCGGGGACGTGCCCGTTGAGCAGGCCCTGGCCGAACGCGCCGACGCGGGACTTGGGCACGCCGAGCAGCAGTTCCGCGTTGGCCCACCGCTTGATCGAGTGGCCGGCACCGACGAACGGCTTGTAGCCGCCGTAGTACACGGTGTCCGAGGCCTGCTCCCGGTTGATCTTGGCGACCAGTTCCGGGGTGAGGCGCGAGGTGATCGGGTGGGAGCCGTCGAATCCGGCGCGGTCCTCCGCCGGGTCCTCCGCCGGGGGCGCGAGGTGCTCGGCGAGGGTCTGGAGGATGGCGAGCCGGCGCAGGAACATCGTGGCCCAGGCGAGCCAGAAGACGAACAGGGCGGCCGTCCAGCCGCCCAGCACGTCCGCCGCCATGAGCAGCGCGGCGACGACCGCGCCCGTCCCCAGCGCGATCAGCTGGTTGCGGCGCAGGTTGTGGGCGGCCAGGGCGTGCGCCAGGACGGGCGCGGCGTCGTAGCCGTAGGAGGGGGCCACCACCCGGTAGCGGTGGGTCAGCAGCTCCCGGATGACCCCCTTGCGGTAGACGGGGTCGAGATAGGTGCCCGCGCACATCAGGCGGGTGGCGTTGCTCGTTCCGTCCGGGGGCGGCGGGGCGGCGTGGGTGGTCATGGCTGCTCAGTTCCCTTCCCGCATGTCGGCCGAGGTGATGACGCCGCCGCTGACCGTGTAGGTGCCCTCGTACGTCGTCCGCGTGCCGTCGGTCTCCCAGGCCACGACCGTGACCGAGACGTCGTCGCCGTACGTGCCGGTCACGGTGACGTCGTCCCGCTGGGTCGTGGCGAAGCCGGCGACGAAGGTGTCGTAGTCCTGGTCGAGGTTCCTGCCGCCCAGCTCCCACGCGGCCGCGAAGTCGCGGTTGTTGATGGCGTCGAAGTACGCCGTCACGGTCGCCTCCGGGCCGGTCTCGTCGGTGGTGGCCCCGTCGGTGGCCGTGTCGTCGGTCGCGGTGTCGTCGGTCGTGGTGTCGTCCGTGGCGGTGTCGTCCGCGGTGCCCTCGCCGTAGGGGTCTTCGCCGTACGTGCCGCCGTCGTAGGTGTCGTCCTCGTACGGGTCGTCGCCGTACGTGCCGTCGGGGTCGGTGCCGTCGTCCGACGTGCCGTCGTCGCTCGTGCCGTCGTCGGTCGTGCCCGATCCCCAGTCCGGCAGCGCTCCGCTGCCGTAGAGCCCGTCGGTGGACGGCGCTCCGTCGTCCGGGCCGGTCGTGGCGAGCACGACGGCCAGCACGACTATGAGGACGAACGGGATCGCGATCACGGTCAGGGCCTGGTTGCGCAGGGGGCCGGGCGTGAGTGCGAGCCCCGGTGCGGGGTAGGAACCCCGGGCGCCGGGCGGGACGCGTGTACTGCTCATCTGTCACCTCATTGCCGCCGGTATCCGGCCGGGCGGATACGGCACGCGTCCCGAGTGGGCCGATGTGCCATGTGCATCGACCGATCCGACCAGTGGCGGCGCTTCCGGAACCAGATTTCGGGAGTTCCGATGCGCTTCCGATCGGCTTCCGGTATGGCTTCCCGGCGATCGGCCCGGGGGCGGCTCACCGGCATCCAAGCCGCGCCGAACACTGCCGGAAACCGGCAATGCGGATAGGTGGCACCGTCACGCATCATGGCCGCACGGGGAGCACTGCGGAGGGGGGCGGACGATGACGACGGTGACGACGGTGACGGAGCACAGTCCGTTCGTCCGCCCCCTTCACCGGCTCCGCCCCCGCCCCGACGAACCCGGCCGCGCCCCGCGCGCCGCCGGTGCCGCGGCCTGAGCCGCCGCGCCGTCCGGAAGCCGTAGCCCCGCCTCTCTGCCGGGGCCCGGCAGGGGCGTGGTCCGTCCGAAGATCCGCCCCCCGGTATCGCGCCCGTCCGTACGGGCGTCTCCGCACCCGCTCCCGCACCGGCTCACGCACCCGCTCACACACCCGCATCCGCACCCGTGGCGGCCGGCCGTGCTCGACCGGCCGCCCGACAGCCGCCTCATGCCGTAAGGACGTATGCCATGGAAGTCATCGGTGTCCTCGCCGTCGTCTGCTTGCTCCTCGTCGCCGTCGTGCTGTTCGGCGTCTCGCGGCTCTTCCGCAAGGTGGAGCAGGGCAAGGCGCTGATCGTCTCGAAGATGCGCAAGGTGGACGTGACCTTCACGGGTCAGGTGGTGCTGCCGGTGCTGCACAAGGCCGAGGTGATGGACATCTCGGTGAAGACGATCGAGATCACGCGGGCCGGCAAGGAGGGGCTGATCTGCCGGGACAACATCCGCGCGGACATCCGCATCTCGTTCTTCGTCAAGGTCAACAAGACCGCCGAGGACGTCGTCAAGGTCGCCCAGGCGGTGGGCACGGCCCGCGCCAGCGACCGGGACACGCTGCAAGAGCTGTTCCACGCGAAGTTCTCCGAGGCGCTGAAGACCGTCGGCAAGCAGCTGGACTTCACCGACCTCTACACCAAGCGCGAGGAGCTGCGGTACCGGATCATCGAGGTCATCGGCGTCGACCTCAGCGGGTACCACCTCGAGGACGCGGCCATCGACTACCTGGAGCAGACGCCGCTGACCCAGCTGGACCCGGCCAACGTCCTGGACGCCCAGGGCATCCGGAAGATCACCGAGCTGACGGCCGTCGAGCACGTGCGCACCAACGAGGCCCGCCGCACCGAGGAGAAGGAGATCACCCGGCAGAACGTCGACGCGCGCGAGGCCGTGCTGGAGCTGGAGCGCCGGCAGGCGGACGCCGAGATCAAGCAGAAGCGCGAGATCGACACCACCCGGGCCCGCGAGGAGGCCGAGACGGCGCGGGTGGTGGAGGAGGAGCGGCTGCGCGCGCAGACGGCGTTCCTGCGCACCGAGGAGCAGCTCGGCGTGCAGCGCGAGAACCAGGCCCGTGAGGTCGCGGTCGCCGCGAAGAACCGCGAGCGGGTCATCGCCGTAGAGAACGAGCGCATCGAGAAGGACCGCATGCTGGAGGCCATCGGCCGCGAGCGGGAGACGGAGCTGACCCGGATCTCCGCCGAGAAGGAGGTCGAGGCGGAGCGGCGGGACATCGCCGAGGTCATCCGCGAGCGCGTCGCCGTGGACCGTACGGTCGCCGAGCAGGAGGAGTCCATCAAGAAGCTGCGTGCCGTGGAGGAGGCGGAGCGGGACCGGCAGACCGTGATCATCGCCGCCGAGGCCCAGGCGCAGGAGCGGCTGGTCAAGGACATCAAGGCCGCCGAGGCCGCGGAGGCGGCGGCCACCCACCGCGCCGCCGAGGAACTCACCATGGCCGAGGCCCGGTTGAAGAGCGCCGACCTGGAGGCGCGGGCCAAGCTGCGGATGGCCGAGGGGCTCCAGGCCGAGGCGGCCGCGGAAGGGCTGGCGGCGGTCCAGGTCCGGGACAAGGAAGCAGAGGTCGTCGAGAAGGCCGGCCGCGCCGAGGCGGGGGCGACCGAGGCCCGGATGCGCGCCGAGGCCGAGGGCGCGCGGGCCAGGGCGCTCGCCGAGGCGGAGGCCATCGGCGGCAGGCTGAAGGCGGAGGCCGCCGGACTCACCGAGAAGGCGGCCGCGATGGCGGCCCTGGACGACGCCTCGCGCGGCCACGAGGAGTACCGGCTGCGCCTGGAGGCGGAGAAGGACATCCGGCTGGCCGGGCTCGACGTGCAGCGGCAGGTCGCCGAGGCGCAGGCCACGGTGCTCGCCACCGGTCTGGAGAACGCCGACATCGACATCGTCGGCGGCGACTCGGTCTTCTTCGACCGGCTGATGTCCTCGGTGGCGCTCGGCAAGGGCGTCGACGGGTTCGTCAAGCACTCCGAGACCGCGCAGGCCCTCGCCGGGCCCTGGCTGGACGGCTCGTCGAGCTTCACCGACGACCTGAGCCGCGTGCTGGGCTCGTTCTCCACGGCCGACGTGCAGAACCTGACGGTCTCCGCGCTGCTGATGAAGCTGATGAAGTCGGGCGGCACGGACGCCGGGCAGGTGCAGCGACTCCTGGACCGCGCGGGCGAACTGGGCCTCGCCGACACCCCGCTGACCACGCTGAACGGCACGGCCAGGGTCTGACCGGCCGCCACCGACCGGGTGCCGGGACCGCCGTACGGGGGTCGGCGGTTCCGGCACCCCGCATCCTGGAAGGGAACCACCGCTCATGGCCACCGCTCCGGAGACGGCCACGACGTCCGCCACGGCTTCGATGTCCGCCACGGTCGCAACGTCGGGCACGGGCTCGACGTCCGCCAAGGGCTCGACGTCCGCGTCGGTCGCAACGCCCGGCACGGTCGCGCCGCCCGGCACGGCTTCGACGTCCGCCGCGGTCACGTACGACACCGCCGACGCCGGGGCGTACGAGGTGCTGCGCGACCGGCTCGCCGCGCAGAGCGCCGACCTCGCCCGCCGCGCCGACCTCCTCAACAGCCGCCGGGTGGAGGAGTTCGGCTCGGCCCGGCTCGCGCTGGCCTCCACCGAGCGGCTGCGCACCGAGCACCCGGGCGTGCCCTGCGACCTCGCCGCCGTCGGCGGCGTCCTGCTCCTGGGCTCCACCGGCCGCCGGGGCGACCGGCGCTCCCGGACCGCGGCCGTGGCCGACGTCTTCACCCTGTACGACCGCGACCTGAACCCGCTGCCCGAGGCGGCCGTACCGGGCCTGCTCGACGACCCCGCCTTCGTACGGGAGTTCGCGGACCTGCACCGCTACTACCGGCAGGCCCGGCTGCTGCGGCTGCGCGCCGTCGGCGGCAGGCTGCTGGCCGTCTTCCGCACCGGCGAGAAGGCCGACGACATCCGCGTCCTGCGCTGGGAACTCACCGAGGACGGGCGGGCGGTCTTCCTCGACGCGCGCGGCGAGCGCGACGACGAGTTCCCCCCGTCCCACGACTTCGAGTGGACCGCGGCGACCCGCGAGGACCACGTCCTGGGCCGCCACCCGCACGTGTCGGTGCGCGGCGAGTTCCACGTCAGCGCGGTCGGCGGCGCCCTCACCGTCAAGCTGGAGGACGACACCGAGACCGCCGAGGGCGTCTACTCCGAGCCCGTCGCCGACCCCCTCCAGTCCCTGGCCGACGCCGACATCGCACACGCCCGGGTCGGCGCCCTGGTCCTGCTGCGGGTCCGGCCCTACAAGGAGGACACCGACCGGTACCTGGTGTTCAACACCCTCACCAAGTCGGTGGTCCGCCTGGACGGCATCGGCCTGGCCTGCCGCCGCCTGCCCGACGACCAGGGCATCGTCTTCCCCGGCGGCTACTGCCTGGCCACCGGCGCCCACAAGACGTACGAACTCGACGCCACCGGGCTCGAGTTCGAACGCGAGATGCGCTCGCCGAACGGCGAGGACGTGCTGTACGCCTTCCACGCGCGCGGCGAGAGCCGGGGCCTGCTGCTGTCGTACAACACCATCCGCAAGGAGGTCGCGAACCCGCTGCTCTGCCGGGGCTGGGCCCTGGCGGAGGACGGCACGTTCGCCGTGCTGCGCGCGGACGGCGAGGAACCCGCGCAGGTGCACCCCGTGCAGCTGTGGCACTCGCCCTACGTCTCCGACACCCACGCCGCCGCCGCGCCCGCCGGGAGCGGACCGCTGGCCCGCGTGGGCAACGCCGACCTGGTGCGCGGCATCTCCGCCTGTCTGTCCGTCGCCGGGGCCGTCGGCGAGGGCATCACCACCGCCGAGGGCTACCGGGCGCTCGCCGCCTCCTGCGTGCGCGCCGCCGACGCCCACCACTGGCTGGGCGAGGCGGACCTGGGCGACCTGGCGGGCGCGCTGGCCGCCGTACGCGAGACCGCCGAGCAGGTGCTGGCCGAGTTCGAGACGGTACGGGACCTGACCCGGCGGGCGGCCGAGGCCCGTGACGAGGCCGCCGGACGGATCGCGTCGGTGGTCCGGCGGCTGCGCGGCGAGGCGCCCAAGGAGGCCGCCGCCTGGGTGCGGGGCCTGACCGAACTGCGGCACGCGCACGGGCACCTGCTGACCGTGAAGGAGCTGCGGTACGCCGACGCCCCCGGCATCGACGCCCTCGCCGAGGACACCGAGGCGTCCCTGGCCGAGCTGGGTCGGCGGGCGGTGGCCTTCCTCGCCCGCGACGACGCCTTCGACGCCCAGCGCGCGGACGTCGAGGCGCTCGTCGCCGACGCGGAGGCCATCGCCACCGTCGCCGAGGCCGGACCCGTCGCGGCCCGGCTCGACGAACTCGCCGACGGACTGCGCACGGTCACCGACGTCGTCGCCGAACTCGACATGGGCGACGCCACGCTCCGCACCGCCCTGCTGGAGCGCGTCGCGGCCGTCCTGGGCGGCGTCAACCGCGCCCGAGCCACCCTCGACGCCCGCCGCCGCGCCCTCCTCGACCGCGAGGGCCGCGCCGAGTTCACCGCCGAGACGGCCCTGCTCGGCCAGGCCGTCACCGCCGCGCTCGCCGCCGCCGACACCCCCGAGCACTGCGACGACCAGCTGGCGCGGCTGCTCGCCCGCCTGGAGGACCTGGAGTCCCGCTTCGCGGAGTTCGACGGCTTCCTCGCCGAACTCGCCGACAAGCGCACCGAGATCTACGACGCGCTCGCCGCCCGCAAGCAGTCCCTCTCCGACACCCGCGCCCGCCGCGCGGAGCAACTCGCCGCCTCCGCCGCCCGGATCATGGAGACGGTCGCCCGGCGGTGCGCCACGCTCGCCGACGCCGACGCGGTCAGCACGTACTTCGCCTCCGACCCCATGCCGGCCAAGGTCCGCCGCACCGCCGAGGAACTGCGCGCCCTCGGCGACAGCGTCCGCGCCGAGGAACTGGACGGGCGCCTCAAGTCGGCCCGCCAGGAGGCCTCCCGCGCCCTGCGCGACCGCACCGACCTGTACGCCGACGACGGCCGCACCCTGCGCCTGGGCGCCCACCGCTTCGCCGTCAGCACCCAGCCCCTCGACCTCACCCTCGTCCCCGACGGCGACGGGCTCGCCTTCGCCCTCACCGGCACCGACTACCGCTCGCCGGTCACCGACCCGGACTTCGCGGCCACCCGCGCCCACTGGGACCGCACCCTGCCCTCGGAGTCCCCCGGCGTGTACCGCGCCGAACACCTCGCCGCCCGGCTGCTCCGGGAGCACGGCGCACGCGCCCTCGCCGACGCCGACGACCTGCCCGCCCTCGTCCGCGAGGCCGCGCAGGAGGCGTACGACGAGGGCTACGAGCGGGGCGTGCACGACCATGACGCGACGGCCGTCCTGACCGCGCTGCTGCCCCTGTACGACAGGGCCGGGACCCTCGTGCACGAACCGGCCGCCCGCGCCGCCGCCCAGCTCTTCTGGACCCACGGCACCACACCGCGGGCGCGCGGGTCCTGGACCCGCCGCGCGCTGTCCCTGGCCCGCGCCCGGGCCGCCTTCGGCCTCTCCGCGGCGATCGGAGACCTGGAGGAGGAGCTGGCGGCGGCCATCGACGCGTGGTCGGGGCCGAGTTCGGGGCGGCGACCGGGGCCGGGGGAGACGGTGGCGGGGTCGGCCGGCCGCGCGGGTGCCGGTCCCGGCCTCGCGGGAACGGCGGGCGGCGGCTCGGCGGACCCGGCGGCTGCGGCGGCTGCGGGCGGTGGGGTCGCCGCTTCGCCGCCGGGTGCGTCCGGCGCGGTGGCCGGAACGGCCGGGGTTCCTGCTTCGGCGGCCGGGGCCGGTTCGCTGGTGGGGGCGGCCGATTCGGCCGTGGGGGCGGCTGGTCCGGCCGCCGCGGGGGGCACCCGTCGGGCGGCGGGCGCGCTCCCGGCCGCAGGAGGCAGGGCCCGCACGGCCGAGGGCTTTGCGGGGGCGGCCGGGACCGTCGGCCCTCCGACCGGCGCGCTCGGCCGGCCCGCAGGCCCGTCGGGCTCCGGTGCGCAGGGGGCCCGCGCCGCCGCCGCGTACCTTTTCCACGAGCTGACCGCCGGCCCCGAAGGCTTCGTTCTCGGCGCCGGTACGCGCACGCTCCTGGAGAAGTTCCGCCGCACCGTGGGCAGCCCGGCCTACGACGAGGATCTGGCCGCGGTGGACGGCCTGGCCGCCCGGGGACAGCTCGCCGAGGCGTGGATCTCGTCGTACGCCGCCGCCACCGGCGCCGGCCTCACCCCCGGTGACCTGGCCGAGGCGGTCGCCGCCGAGCTCTGCCCCGACCTGCCCCGCTACGACGGGGACGCCCCGCCGACGGCCACGGCCGAGGGCCTGCTGGGCAGTCACCCGCGGGTCACGGGGGGCCGGCTGCCGCTTCGCCTCGACGAGTTCCTCGCCCGTACCGCCCGCTTCGCCGCGCACGACGTCCCCGCGTTCCGCGCCTACCAGCGGCGCCGTACCGCCCTGACAGGCGCCGAACGGGATCGTCTGCGCCTGGACGACCACCGTCCGCGGGTCCTGTCCGCCTTCGTCCGCAACCGCCTCGTGGACGAGGTCTACCTGCCGCTCGTCGGCGACAGCCTGGCCAAGCAGCTCGGTGCCACCGGCGACGGCAAGCGCACCGACACCGGCGGCCTCCTGCTGCTGCTCTCCCCGCCCGGCTACGGCAAGACCACCCTGGTCGAGTACGTCGCCGAGCGGCTCGGCCTGATGCTGGTGAAGATCAGCGGTCCCGCGCTCGGCCGCGCCGTCACCTCGCTCGACCCGGCCGACGCCCCGAACGCCACCGCGCGCCAGGAGGTCGAGAAGATCAACTTCGCGCTGGCGGCCGGGAACAACACGCTGCTCCACCTGGACGACATCCAGCACACCTCCCCGGAGCTGCTCCAGAAGTTCATCCCGCTGTGCGACGCCACCCGCCGGGTGGACGGCGTGCGGGACGGCCGCCCCCGCACCTACGACCTGCGCGGCAAGCGCTTCGCCGTCTGCATGGCCGGCAACCCCTACACGGAGTCGGGCGCCCGCTTCCAGGTCCCCGACATGCTCGCCAACCGCGCCGACGTCTGGAACCTGGGCGACGTCCTGACCGGCAAGGAGGACGCCTTCGCGCTGAGCTTCCTGGAGAACGCGCTCACCGCCAACCCGGTCCTGGCCCCGCTGGCCGGCCGCGACCGGACCGACCTGGAGCTGCTCGTCCGCCTCGCCACCGGCGACCCCACCGCACGCGCCGACCGCCTCGGCCACGCCTACCCGCCCGCCGAACTGGAGCGGATCCTGTCCGTCCTGCGGCATCTCGTGGCCGCCCGGGAGACGGTGCTGGCCGTCAACGCCGCCTACATCGCCTCCGCGGCCCGGTCGGACGACACCCGTACGGAGCCCGCCTTCCGGCTCCAGGGCTCGTACCGCAACATGAACAAGATCGCCCAGCGCATCCGCCCCGTCATGAACGACGCCGAACGCGACGCCGTCCTCGACGACCACTACACCGCCGAGGCGCAGACCCTGACCCACGGGGCCGAGGCCAACCTCCTCAAGCTCGCCGAGCTGCGCGGCACGCTCACCCCGGAGCAGGCCGCCCGCTGGGCCGAGGTGCGCACCGCCCACGTCCGCGCCCGCACGCTGGGCGGTCCGGAGGACGACCCGCTCACCCGTGCCGTCGCCGCCCTGGGCCACCTCGCGGACCGGGTCGCCGCCGTCGAGTCCGCCATCACCCGCGCCGCCGACCCCCGCCGTCTCCTGGCCGGCCCGCACGCGCGGCACGCCGCCGGCGGGCCGGAGCGGTGACCGGCGGGGTCGCTCCCAGCCCCGTTCACCGCCGCGCTCCCAGCCCCGCTCACCGCCCCGCCGGGTCCGGCACGTCGAAGGCCTCCAGCAGGTCCGACGTGTCCGCCGGCCCGCCGTCCAGCCGCTGCTCGGACCAGATGGTCTTGTCGTGGCGGCTGTGCCGGACGCCCCAGTGCGTGCTGAGCCGCATCACGATGAACAGGCCGCGGCCGCCCTCGTCGTTCTCCCGGGCGCGGCGCAGATGGGGACTGGCGCTGTTGGCGTCCGTGACCTCGGTCAGCAGCCGGCCCCGGTCCCGGATGAGCCGCAGCCGCACCGGGCCCCTGCCGTAGCGGATGGCGTTGGTGACGAGTTCGCTGACGACGAGTTCTGTGGTATAGACCGCCTCGTCGAGGTTCCAGGCGGCGAGCTGCCGGTCGACGAGCCGCCGCGCGGTGCCCACCACGGAGGCGTCGGCGGGCAGCGTCCAGTCCGCGACGTGCTCCGGCGGCAGGGCACGGGTGCGCGCGAGCAGCAGGACGGCGTCGTCGTGGCGGGAGGGCGCCATGTGGTACACGGCGGTGTCGCACAGCTCCTGCAACGGCCGCGTGGTGGAGGCCAGGATGTGTTCGAGGCGGCGCCGGGCGGCGTCCCCGTGGTCGCCGTTGCCCCTGGTGAGGCCGTTGGTGTGGAGGGCCAGCAGGGTGCCGGGCGCGAGTTCGAGCACGGCCGGGGTGAAGACGTGTCCGCCGCCGGTCCCGAGCGGCGGCCCCTGCGGGACCTCCACGGCGCGGGGGACTCCGTCGGGGTCGATGACGACGGGCGCGGGGTGTCCCGCGCGGACCATGGTGCAGTGCCGGGAGACGGGGTTGTAGACGGTGACCGCGCAGGTCGCCACCGGCGGGTTCGGACCCGGCCCGGAGCCGTTCGCCAGCTGGGAGGCGACCTCGTCCAGGTGGGTCAGCAACTCGTCCGTCTCCAGGTCCCGCAGGGTCAGGGTGCGCAGCGCCAGCCGGAGCTGGCCCATCGTGGCCGCCGCCTCGATGCCGTGGCCGGTGACGTCCCCGACGACCAGGGCGACGCGCGTACCGGAGAGGGGCACGACGTCGAACCAGTCGCCGCCGGCGCTCTCGGGCAGGTACACGTGGGCGGTCTCCACCGCCGAGAGCCGGGGGATCGCGCCGGGCTGCAACCGGCGCTGGAGGGCGGCCGCCACGGTGTGCTCGCGGCGGTAGTGGTGCGCGTTGTCCAGGTGCACGGACGCGGTGAACGCCGCCTGCCGGGCCACGTCCAGGTCGGCCTCCTCGAAGGGGTCGGTCCGGTGCCGGTACAGGGTCAGCAGCCCGAGCACGGTGTCCCGGGCCAGCAGCGGGGCGACGATCATGGAGTGCACACCCGTCCGGACCAGCGGTTCGAAGGCCTCGGGGTCGGTGGCCAGCCAGGGGTCGTCGGACGCGACGCGGACCAGCCGGGCCCGCATGTCGTTGAGGACCTGCGTGTACGGGGTGGGGAAGGGCAGCGGGCGGCTGTCGCCCTCCTTGCGGCTCACCTCCGCGGACGGCGGGGCGAAGGCCACCCGGCGCAGCGGAACCCCCGTCGGCGGGGGACCGGCCGGGCGCTCGGCCGCGACGGCACCGTCGTCGAGCAGGTCGACGGTGGCCGCGTCGGCGAAGGCGGGCACCAGGGCCCGCACCAGCTCGTCGCCCGTGGTCCGTACGTCCAGCGTGGAGCCGACCGTCGCGTGCACCTGGCTGAGCACGGCGAGCCGGTCCGCGGCGGCCTGCCGCTCGGTCACGTCCTCGACCACGCCCACCAGGCCGGGCCTGCCGTCACCCAGGTCGTGCAGCGGGAAGAGGGACACCTCGACGGCCAGCGCCCGGTACGGGTCGGACGGCGACGTGCCGCGGACCAGGCGGCCCCGCAGCGCCTCGCCGGTCGCCCAGACCTCGTCGATCAGGCCCTGGAGTTCCGCCGCCTCGAACCCGGGGGCGAAGTCGGCGATGCCCTGTCCGAGGACGTCCTCCTCGGACAGGCCCCGCACTCCCCGGCCGGCCGGGTTGTAGCGGGCGACCTTCTGCTCGGAGTCGAAGACGAACAGCCCCTGGGGCGAGTTGGCGAACAGCGCGTTGAGCACCGCGGCGTCGCCGATGGGGTCGCCTGTCACCGCACGCTCCCTTCGCGGCCTTCCCTCTCACCTTCTCGCATCGGCACCGCCCGGCAACTCGGTCCGGCGGCGGTTTGCGGTACGGCGCACGGTGCACCCGGCAGGCACCGAGACGTACGCGCCAGCAGACGCGAGCAGCCGCAGACACGAGCAGACGTAGACGCAGACGCGAGCAGCCGCAGACGCGAGCCGTCACGAGCAGACACGAGCAGAAGGGAGCGGCCGCCATGACCACCACCGTGAACGACCTACTCCGTACCTACCCGGCCGACCTGGGCGACGTGGACCGGGACGCCATGGCCAGGTGCATCGAGGAGTGCCTCAGGTGCGCCCAGGCGTGCACCGCGTGCGCCGACGCCTGTCTGTCGGAGAGCACGGTCGCCGATCTGACCAAGTGCATCCGCACCGACATGGACTGCGCCGACGTCTGCAACGCGACCGCCGCCGTGCTGTCCCGGCACACGGGCTACGACGCCAACGTGACCCGGGCCGTGCTCCAGGCCTGCGTGACCGTCTGCCGGGCGTGCGGCGACGAGTGCGCCCGGCACGCCGACATGCACGAGCACTGCCGGGTCTGCGCCGAGGCGTGCCGCAGCTGCGAGCAGGCGTGCGACGACCTGCTCGCCGGCCTCGGCTGAGACCGGCGAGCGGCATGCCGGGGGCGGTCAGTGGTAGGCGTGGACGACGGCGTGGCCCTTGCCGCGGCCGATCATCCACTTGTTGACCGGCGTGGTGATCACGAACGCGACGGCGAAGCCGCCGAGCAGGGCGTACCAGAACAGCCCGTCGGAGAGGTGCGCGTCCATCGCGCCGGGGACGAGGGCGATGATGCCGTTGTCGACCAGTTCCATCACGGCGATGGAGACGGTGTCGGCGGCCAGCGCCACCTTGACCGCGGCCTTCATGGACACCCCGGCGCGCACGACGGCGAACAGGGTGAAGGAGTAGCCGAAGACGAAGGCCAGGGCGATGGCCAGCACCATGGTCGGCACGTTGCCCCACATCAGCGCGGTGCCGACGACCATGCCGAGGATCTCGCCGATGGCGCACCCGGTGAGGCAGTGCAGGGTCGCCCGCATGGCCGTCGCCCAGGTGGTGCCGTGGTGGTGCGTGCTGTGGTCCATGCCCGCCACGTTATACCCCCTGGGGGTATCCAGGCCAGTCGTTCTCCGAGCCCTTCTCCCCGTCCGCCGTCCGCCGTCCGTCATCCGTCATCCGTCGTCACCAGGCCTCCGAGTCCCTCGCCCCGTCCGCCGTGGGCAGCGCCCCGGCTGCCCCGGCCGTCCGGCCCGTCGCCCGCACCCGCGCGGCGACCAGCGGGAACACGAGTACGGAGATCATCGCGGCGCCCACCAGCGAGGCCGCCAGGTCCGTGTCGATCAGCTTCTGGTCGACGCCGATGGTCGTGATGGCGACGACCAGCGGCAGGCACGTCGAGGCGAACAGCGCCAGCGCCACCCGGTCCGCGCGATCGAGATCCCTGGGTGCGAGGAGGTACACCGGGACGCCGTGCACCAGCAGGAAGAGCAGCAGGAACCCCGGCACCAGCAGCAGGGCGCCCGGGTCGTGCAGCAGCGCGTCCAGGTCGAACTCGATGCCGGTGACGACGTAGAAGAGCGGCACGAGGAAGCCGAACCCCATGGCCTCCACCTTGCCGAGGACCTCCCCGCTGCTCGCGGGCGCCGCCCGGTGCAGGACGAGCCGGGTCAGGACCCCGGCGGCGAACGCGCCCAGCAGGACGTCGAGGCCGAAGACCTCGGCGAGGCCCAGCATGCAGGCGAGCAGCAGCATCACGAACCGGACCGCGAACTGGCCGCTGCTGTGCAGGGTCAGCTCGGTCAGCCGGGCGAACCAGGGCGGCCTCGGGCGCAGCGCCCAGAACACGGCGGCGGCCGTGATCGCCCCGAACGCGGCCAGCAGCGCCGCCGACTCGGCCGGCCGGCGACCGCTGAGCAGCAGCGCCACGGCGATCACGGGCCCGAACTCGCCGACCGCGCCGAACGCCGAGATCACCGTCCCGAACCGGCCGCGCAGTTCGCCGCTGTCCCGCAGCATCGGCAGTACGGTGCCGAGCGTGGTGCTGGTGAGGGCGGTGCCGACGACGAACGCCTCGAAGACGTCCCCGCGGCTGATGAGCAGCGCCAGCGCGATCCCGGCGACCAGGGCGAGGGGCCAGGACCACAGGGAGCGGCGCAGGGTGTCGCCGCGGACGGCGGCGAAGTCGATCTCGTAGCCGGCCAGGAAGATCAGCATGGACAGGCCGAGGTCGGCGAGCGTGTCGACCACTTCGCCGGGGCGGGCCCAGCCGAGCACGTCGGGCCCCATCAGGATGCCGAGGACGATCTCGAAGATGACCAGCGGGATCCTGACCCGCCGCCCCGTGGCGTGGACGAGGAGCGGCGCCAGCACCGCGGCGGCCATGATCAGGACAAGGGTGCCCGGATGGCTCATGAGGCGCCGCCGCGCCGCCGGACCACGGACTGCCGCGTACGTCGGAGACCCGCGTTCCGTGCCATCGACGCTCCCTCGCGAACGGCGTGCCGGGACGGGACACCGGCGGCGCCCGCCCCTGCCACTGTCGCCCGCCGGCCGGGCCGCAACTACCGGACCTACGCCGGAAGGGGGAGCGGGGCGCCGCCGCCGGGAAGGCGGGAGCGCGCCCGGGACGGATGCCGGTACGGAACGGGGGCAGGCGTGATGATGTCGCTACCCGCCGCACACACCGGTGAGTGCCATGACCTCCTCCGCGCGTCGCAGTACCGAGTCCCCGCAGACGACGACCGATGAACTGGTGGCGGAACTGCGGCGGGTGCGGGCGGAGAACAGACAGCTCAAGCAGGCCCTCGCCTCCCACGCCGCGGTCGACCAGGCCATCGGCGTCCTGACCGTCCTGGGCCGGATCAGCCCCGCCGACGGCTTCACCGTCCTGCGGGAGACCTCCCAGCACACCAACGTCAGACTCTCCGTCGTCGCCGAGTACCTCCTGGACCACGCGCGGGGCGCGCCGCTGCCCGCCGTCCTGCACGGCGAACTCCACGCGGCCCTCTCCCGCCGCGCGAGCCCGCACACCGGTCCCTGACCCGGACCCCGAGCTTTGCCGACACCGGCGGCTGCTGCGGCAGGGAAGAATGACGGCATGGCGACTTGCGAGAAGTGCGGCGCGGACAAGCGTCGTTGGCCCCGCTCCTGCTCCCGGTGCGGGTCCGGCTCGGGCCGGATGGACGCCGCCGCGGACGTCGCCGACGTGGCCGTGCAGAGCGGACTGTTCGGCTGGCTCTGGCGCGGGGTCGTGAGCGTGGTCCGGCTGGTGCTGCGCGCGCTCGGCTGACGGGGCCGCGCCCGGCCCCGAGGGGACCCGCCACCCCGGACTTCAGGGGGCGAAAGCCTTGAGTGTCGCGTCGACGAGTGCGTCCGCGTACGCGGGCGTCAGCGGACCGCTGCGGTGCAGCCACCTCACGAAGAGCGGTGCGTAGAGCATGTCGAGCACCAGGTCGAGGTCGGCGTCGGGGGCGAGCTGGCCCGCCTCCCGGGCGCTGCGCAGGCGTGCCTTCTTCGCCTCGTCCAACGGCCCGGCCAGCTTCGCGCGGTACTCGGCCGCCAGCGCGGGGTCGTTGGCGATCTCGGTGTTCAGGGCACGGATCAGCTTGTCGAAGGAGGGGTCGGCGAACTCCTCGACCGTGGCGCGCAGGACGAGCACCAGGTCGGCCCGGAGGTCGCCGGTGTCCGGCAGCGTGACCGACTGCCCGTCCGCGTCCTCGCTCAGAGCCAGAAGGGCGGCGACGACGACCGCGCTCTTCGACGGCCACCGCCGGTAGATCGTCTGCTTGCCGACGCCGGCGCGGGCGGCGATGGCTTCGAGCGTGACCTTCTCGTACGGCTCCTCGGCGACCAGAGCGCGGGCGGCGGCGAGGATCGCCTGCCGGGACCGTTCCTTGCGCCGGGAGTGGTCCGGCCCTCTCTCCGTGGACATGCGGCCACTCTACCGGGAAAGGAAACGAGACGGACCGTATTGATAAGGCCGTCCCGATGCCCTACGCTCAAAACGAACCGAGACGGATCGTTTCATTTACGTGAGGTGACGCAGCATGACGGGCGCAAGGGTCTGGTTCATCACCGGCGCATCCCGCGGCCTGGGACGCGCTTTCACCGTGGCCGCCCTGGCGGGCGGCGACCGCGTGGTGGCTGCCGCCCGCGACGTCGGGCCGCTGGAGGAGCTGGCCGAGGAGTACCCCGGCCACCTGGTCCCGCTCTCCCTGGACGTCGCCGACCGCGAAAGGGTGTTCGACGCGGTGGAGCACGCGGCGGCCGCCTTCGGCAGGCTGGACGTCGTCGTCAACAACGCGGGCGCGATGCTCTACGGCATGGTGGAGGAGGCCACGGAGGAGCAGATCCGGGCCCATATGGATGTGAACTTCTTCGGCGCCGTGTGGGTGGCCCAGGCGGTCCTGCCCCACCTGCGTGCCCAGGGCGGCGGGCGGCTTCTCCAGGTCACCTCGATGGGCAGCGGCGGAGGCATGGCCACGGTCGGCTACTACGGCGCGGGCAAGGCGGCGCTGGACTCGGTGAGCGAGGCGCTGGCGATGGAGGTCGAAGGGTTCGGCGTCAAGGTCACCATCGTGCAGATGGGCGGCTACAACACCGGCCTGTTCACCGCCGGCACCACGAACACCGAACCCATGGCGCCGTATCGGCCCCTGCGCACCGAGATGGAGGCGATGTGGGGCGACGCCGTCGCCCCGGAGCCGGACACCGCCGCCCGGGTCGTCATGGAGCTGGCCGCACTGCCAAACCCGCCCCGACGGCTGATCGTCGGCAGCCAGTCCTTCGACCATGTCCTGGAGATGGACCGGGCCCAGGCGGACCTGTACCGGGCCTGGGAGCCCCTCAGCCGCATGGCTCCGGGCTGACCCCGGCAGGCACGCAGACGGGCGAGTACGGCGGAGGGGAGCCGGGGTCAGGGGGTGACGATGGGGAAGTCGGGGTCGGGTTCGTCCAGGACCGACAGCAGCGTCCGGAGTGCGGTCGGGTCTCCGCTGTGCTCGATGCCGTCGAGGCCGGTTCCGCCTGCCAGCAGTTCCATGAGCCGCGGTGTGGTCAGGGAGAGCGCCAGGTCGGCGCTCGCGTCGGCGCGGGCGGTGCGGTAGTGGACGAGGACTCCGTTGCGGAGGATCACCTGGTGGCGTTCACCGAGGTCGGTGAAGTGCCAGTGCGTGGACACCTCGTGTTCCCACGCATTGGGGCCGTCGACCCGGATGGCGAGGGAGTCGAAGACCTGGTCGACGCTGAGCGCGGACGCCATGCTGCCGGCGACGATCGGGACCCGCTTCACGCCCTCGCGCAACTCCTGCGCGGCCGTGAGGTAGTTGTTGCGCCACGTCCCGCACTCGGCGCCGTGCCCGAGCCGCTCGAAGACCCGCGCGAGCAGCTCCTTGGCCTCGGTGCTGTCCGGCGCGGCGAAGGTGGCGTGCTTCAGGAGCTGGGCGGCGAAACGCAGGTCGCCGTCGTCGGCGTAGGAGCGCGCCTTGTCCAGTACGGCGTCCAGGCCGCCCATGCAGTCGACGTACCGCTTCGCGCTCGCGGTCGGCGGGTGCTCCCACAGCGAGGAGGGATGACCGTCGTACCAGCCCATGTACCGCTGGTAGATCGCCTTGACGTTGTGGCTGACCGAGCCGTAGTAGCCGCGTGCGTGCCATGCCTGCGCGAGCGCGGGCGGCAGTTCGATGATCTCGGCGATCTCGGTGCCGGTGTGGCCCTGGTTGGTCAGCCGCAGGGTCTGGTCGTGCAGGTAGGCGTAGAGGTCGCGCTGCTCGGACAGGAACGTCTTGAGGCGGTCGGTGCCCCAGGTCGGCCAGTGGTGGGAGGCGAACAGGACGTCGGAGTCGTCGCCGAAGAGCTGGATCGCCTCGGTGAGGTAGCGGGACCACACTCGCGCGTCGCGGACCACGGCGCCGCGCAGGGTCAGGATGTTGTGCAGGTTGTGGGTGGCGTTCTCCGCCATGCACAGGGCCCGCCGCTCGGGGAGGTGGAAGTTCATCTCCGACGGCGCCTCGGTGTCCGGCGTCATCTGGAAGCGGAACAGGACCCCGTCCAGCCGCTCCTCCTGGCCGGTCCGGGTGACGTCCAGCGTCGGCGGCAGCAGGCTCGGCAGCCCGTGCGACGCGGTGAAGCCCAGCCCCACCCCGATCAGGCCGTCCGGCCCGGCGGGCAGGTTGCCACCGGTGTGGTAGACACCGCGCCGCAGCATGGCGGTCCCCGCGTACACGTTCTCCGCGACCGCGTGCTCCATCAGCCCCCGGGGCGCGACGATCGGCACGTCGGCGCCCTCCTCGACGACGCCGAGGGTGCCGCCGAAGTGGTCGATGTGCGAGTGGGTGAAGAGCACCGCGGTGACCGGGCGGTCGCCGCGGTGCGCGCGGTACAGGGCCAGCGCCTCGCGGGCGCACTCGGCCGAGACCAGCGGGTCGACCACGACGACCCCGCGCTCGCCCTCGATCAGCGTCATGTTGGACAGGTCGAAGCCGCGCACCTGGTAGACCCCGTCGGTCACCTCGTACAGCCCCGCGCGGGCGCACAACTGCGACTGCCGCCACAGGCTCGGGTGCGCGGTGCCGGGGCAGTCGCCGGCCAGGAACGCGGTGGCCCCGAAGTCCCACACCACCCGTCCGTCGTCGGCGGTGACGACCGGCCCGGCGGGTGGCGCGACCAGACCCCGGTCGGCGTCCTCGAAGTCGGTGCGGTCCGCGAAGTCGGGCAGCCCGGTGGCGGGGGACCGGTCGGACAGGCTCACGCTGACCTCCTGGACGCGTGTTCGCCACGGCGGGCGGTCGCCGTCGCTTCGTCCGCACCATCCTCGGTACGGCGGCGGCGAACGACCCGCTGGGCTTGGCCGGACGAGTGACCTGCGGCCCGGCGTCGCCCGCGTCCGGGAGGCGGCCGCGGCAGAGGCGGGCACCGTCACCGTGCCGATCCCCGAGACCGAGCTTTCAGGACCGGCCGTCGGTGCCGAGGGCGTGTTCTGCGAGGAACGCGCCCGCGTGGGCCGCCGCTTCTTCCGCGGTCGCATGGCGCGCCCCTTCCGCGGCCCTGCCGGACGCCCCGTCAGCCCCCTTGCCCGTCCAGCTCCATACCCCGGCCGGGGCCTGCGCCAGCTCGGCGGTCCCTCCGAAGAGCGCGAGTCTGCGGGTGTCCGCCACCGCGGATGCCGCGCGGCCGACGGCGTCGGGCCACTTCTTGCGAGCGCCCTGGCGGGTGATGCCCCAGACGGCTCCCAACTGCTCGTAACTCGCGCCGTAGGAGCCGGCGGTCGCCGCCGCCCGCCCGGCCAGCCGCCTGACCTCGCCGTCCACGACCTTCCAGGCGGCCAGGACGGACAGCGCCACCTCGACGGGATCGGCGTCCCACGCGCGGTCCGCGGGCAGCCCTGTCTGACGGGACCGGATTGCGGAGGCCAGGGGATTCAAGGCGTCGTACAGGGCCTTGTCCAGCACTGCCTGCTCTTCTGGGGTGATCTCGGGGACCATCATGTGACAACTATAGTTCCCAGATCCCGCAACTGGGAACTAAAGTTTCCCGCCACTCGTGCGGCGATGGGGACTGGGAGAGTGCTGACCCGGGGTCCCGCACGGGAATGTGCGGGGGCCGACGGGGATGTCCGGCGCGGTGATGTCCGGCGCGGGGACGTCGGGGTTCATCGGTGGTAGGCGGTGGCGGCGACGGCGGGCAGGAGGGCGAGGGAGAGGATGCCGCCGGTCAGCGCGAGGGCGGGGTAGCTGGTGGCGGCGACCATGATGCCGGAGGTGATGCCGCCGGTGGCGCCGGCGATGGCGATGGAGACGTCGACCAGGCCCTGGGTCTTGGCCCGGGTGGCAAGCGGCACGGTGTCGGTGATGATCGAGGTGCCGGAGACGAGCCCGAAGTTCCAGCCGAGCCCGAGCAGGGCCAGGGCGAGCGCGAGGAGCGCGACGGAGCCGCTGGGCGCGGCGGCGGCCAGGATGCCGGCGGCCAGCAGGGTGACACCCGACGCGGCGGCGAGCTTCATGCGGCCGTAGCGGTCGACGAGCCAGCCGGTGAGCGGTGAGGGCAGGTACATGGCGCCGATGTGGATGCCGATGACGAGGCCGGACGCGGCGGTGGAGTGGCCGTGGTCGTGCATGTGGACCGGTGTCATCGTCATGATCGCGACCATGACGAGCTGGGTGAGGATCATGACGAGCGCGCCGAGGACGACGCCGCCGCGGCTCTCGCCGGTGTCGGCGGTGTCGGCGGCGGCCGGGTTGGCCGCAGCGTCGGATTCCTTGGCCTGGGCGACGGTTCGGGCCAGGAGCAGCGGGTCGGGGCGCAGCCAGAGGGCGAGGACGAGGGCGGCCAGTGCGTAGGCGGCGCCGGAGATGACGAAGAGTCCGGCGAGGTGGGGGATGCCGAGGTGTTCGGCGAGGGTGCCGGCGGGGGCGGCGAGATTGGGTCCGGCGACGCCGCCGAGGGTGGTGGCGACCAGGACGGTGGACACCGCGCGGGCGCGGTGCCCGGGTGGGGCGAGGTCGGCTCCGGCGTAGCGGGCCTGGAGGTTGGTGGCGGTGCCGGCACCGTAGACGAACAGGGCGAGGAACAGCAGGACGGGGTTGTCGAGGACGGCGGCGGTGATGACGCCGGCGGAGCCGATGGCGCCGGCGAGGTACCCGGTGGCGAGGCCGGGGCGGCGGCCGCGGGCCTGGGAGATGCGGCCGACGGTGACGGCGGTGAGGGCGGAGCCGGCGGTGAACAGGGCGCTGGGCAGCCCGGCGAGGCTGGTGGTGCCGAGCATGTCCTGGGCGAGGAGGGCGCCGACCGTGACGCCCGCGGCGAGACCCGCGCCGCTGAGGATCTGGGAGGCGACCAGGACGCGCAGGATCCGCCGCTGGGCGTGGACGGGATCGGATATGAGTCCCGGCGTTGCGGCGGGTGCGGCGTTGGTCATCTCTCTCCTCATGTGTGAGCCGGCCGGTCCCGGACGGGAGCCGGCGGCCGGGCGCGGTTTCGTACGGGGTCAGGCCGGCGTCCGGGCGCGGTTTCGTACGGCGTCGGGCCGGTGGCCCGTCTATTCGTACGGTGTCAGGCCGGTGGCCCCGTCTATTCGTACGGTGTCAGGCCGGGGCCTGTCTCCCGGGGGCGGTGACGTGCTGGGCGGTCCCCTTCACGTCGGCGGACGCGGCGAGGATGGCACGCGCCGCGCGTTCACCGGAGGCGAGGGCGCCTTCGACGTGCCCGGCATGGCCGGTGGCCGTCTCGGTCGTCGCCCAGTGCAGCCGGCCGTCGAGGGCCGGGCGCTGGTAGAGACGGTGGCCGAAGAGTGAGTGGTCGGCGAGGCGCCGCACGGTCGACGGGGCGGTCCACCGCTCGGTGCTCCAGTCCCGCACGTGCAGGGCCGCCGGGGCGCCGGCGGGCGGGCCGAAGAGCCGGGCGAGCTGAGCGACGGCGGCCTGCTCGAAGCCGGGGCGTACGGTGCGGGCGTGGGCGAAGCCGAACAGCGCGGCGGGCTCGCCGTCGGGCCCGGACATGTCGTGGATCTCCTGGAGCGGGCCGGTCCTGCTGAACGTCGCACCCGCCAGCCCGTCCTGGCGCCAGAACGCGTCCGGGTAGTGGGCGACGACCTTGACGGCGGAGCCCATCCACACGGGGGTGGCCCGGGCCAGGCGCACGAGGTCGGTGGGGAGGGCATCGTGGAAGTCGATGCGCTCCAGGGCCAGGGCCGGAGGGACGGCCAGGACGACGTGCCCGGCACGGAGGGTGCCGGCCGGGGTGAGCACGTCTAGGCCGCCCTGGCCGGCCGGGCGGATGGCGGTGACGGGCGTGTCCAGCCGAAGAGCTCCGGCGGGCAGCGCGGCGGCGAGGGCGGCGGCGATGCTCTGTGCCCCGGTGGCGAAGCGGCGGGAGGGGGCGTCGATCAGGTTGCCGGTGAGGCGGCGGACGCCGGTCGTCTCCTGGAGCATCGTGTCGCCGGCGAGGTGCTGCTCGAAGACGGCGATGCCGCTGCGGGCGGCCAGGTTCCGTACGCGATCCTCGCCGTCCCAGAACCAGGTGGCTCCCAAGTCGAGCGCCCGCCCCGGGTACTCGACAGGGGTGGAGAGCAGGCGTCCGCCGACGCGGTCGCGGGCCTCCAGGACGACGACGTCGCGGCCGGCGGTGTGCAGGGCGTCGGCCGAGGCGAGTCCGGAGGCGCCGGCGCCGACCACGATGACGTCGTGGGCTTCCTGGTGGGACATGGTGGCTCCATTCTGAGCAGGCTGAACCCCCGCAGTCGTCGGTGGTCGCGGCATCGGGCGGAAGACGGGGCGGTACTCCACCCGCCGGCCGCGTGGCGGGTGGAGTACCGCCCGCCGCGTGGCGGGGCGCGCGGCGTGGCGAGGGGCCCGCTACTCGCCGCCGGAGGTGTCCAGGACGATGCGGAAGCGGGGAGCGCCGGAGCGCAGCCGGGTGACGGCGTCGTCGGCCTTCTCCAGCGGCATCCGCTCGATCATCGGCCGGACACCCGTGGTGACGGCGAAGGCCATGGCCTCCTCCGTCTCGCGCGGGCTCCCGGTCAGGTGCCCGGTGAGGGTATGACCGTTCATGACCAGCCGGGCCGCCGGGACGGTGACGGATCCCGCGTCGACGCCGACGAGGGTGAGCTGCCCATGCGTGCGCAGCCCGGTGAGCAGTTCGTCCACGGGTGCGGTGGCGGAGGCGGTGCAGACGATGAGGTCGGCGCCGCCGAACTCCTTCAGGACGGCTCCGGGCGCGTGGGCGTCGCTGTCGACGTAGTGGTGAGCGCCGAGCTCGCGGACGAGGTGTTCGCGGTCGCCGCCGCGGGCGATGGCCACGGTCTCGTACCCGAGCTTCGCGGCGAACTGCACGGCGAGGTGGCCCAGGCCGCCGATGCCGAAGACGGCGACCCGTCCTCCGGCGCGGATGCCGGCCTTGCGGATCGTGTTGAAGGCCGTCACTCCGGCGCAGCCGAAGGGGGCGGCGTCGAAGAGGTCGAGGCCGTCGGGGATGCGGGCGAGAGCGTCGGCGGGCACGGTGATGTTCTGCGCCCAGCCGCCCGGGTACGACAGGCCGGGGATCCTGCGTTCGGCACAGTGGACGACGTCGCCCGACCGGCAGTGCGCGCAGTGGCCGCAGCTGCCGCCGAACCAGCCGACGGCCACCCGGTCGCCGGCCACCCAGCCCTCGACCCCGTCGCCGGTCCCGGTGACGACACCGGCGACCTCGTGGCCGGGGGTGACGGGGAAGGCGGTGTCCTCGCCGGTGGCGGCGGCCGTTCCGATGTCGGCGTTGCACACGCCGATCGCCACCACCGACACACGGACCCACCCGGCGGGCGGCGGAACCGTCCCGGCCGCCACAGCGTGCAGGGATCCGCGGGGCTCGGTCACGACCATGGTCACGGCGCTGTCCGACATGCTGCCTTCCGTTCCGACGACGCTACTCATAGCTTCTGCTTATGCTGAAGGAGTAGGCCTCTTACCGTAGGCAGAGGAAATCCCGCCTGGTAGAGGACTTCAGTGAATGGAGTGATAAGCCGTGGCTATGGCATCGGATCGTCTGAACCTTGAGGGGCTCCGCTATGCGCAGGCGGTGGCGGAGACCAAGTCGTTCAGCGCCGCCGCACGCGCGTACGGGGTGACCCAGCCCGCGTTGTCGAACGGGATCGCCAAGCTGGAGGACCGCTTGGGCGGCAAGCTGTTCGAGCGGTCGCCGCGCGGTGTGACGCAGACCGCGTTCGGCATCCGGATCCTGCCGCTGATCGAGCGTGCCCTGGCCGCGCTCGACGCCGTCGGGGCGGAGGCCCGGCGCCTGACCGAATCCGGTGAGCGGAAGATCCGCATGGGACTCTCACCGCTGATCGGCTCGCACCTGGTCGCCCGGGCGTTCAGCATGGTCCAGGGCCTTCCCGCGCCCCGGGACCTGGTGCTGCGCGAGGCGAACATGCAGGAGCTGCGGGAATGCCTGCTGGCCGGGCAACTCGACATCATCCTGATCCCGGCCGTGGCCGCGATGCCCCGCTTCGAGCACCGGGTCATCGACGTCGAGCCGATCGTCGTCGTCACTCCCGACGCGGCGGAGGCAACCCCCGTCGAACTCACGGAGGCCGGCAAGGAGCAGTTCATCCTCGTCCCCGACACCTGCGGCCTGACCACCTTCACCACGCAGCTGTTCCAGGCGCACGAGATGGCCCTGAACACCTATCCGGGCGAGGCCGCCAGTTATCGGGTGCTGGAGGACTGGACGAAGCTCGGTCTGGGCTCGGCCCTGGTCCCCCGCTCCAAACTCAGCTCGCCCGACGTCTGCCACCGTCCCTTGCACGACCAGGGCCGCGAAGTGCAGATCTCCTTCGAAGCGGTCTGGAGCGCCGACTCCCCGCTCGCCCCGGACCTGCTCCGCCTCGCCGACAGCCTCGCGGCCACCCGCCACTAGGGCCATACGCGCCGCTTATAACCCGATTCAGCGTGGTCCCCTACCGGACCTTGCCGGGAATGCCTAACGTGGCAGGCACATTGCGGGACTTACCGTTCCGTTCCCTCCCTGCCCATCGAGAGAGGCATAACCATGGCGTATCTCCAGATCACCTTGCAGGTGGACCCGGCCCACCGTGCCGCAGCCGCGGGCGTGTACGAGAAGTACAGGCAGCCGTTCCTCGACACCGCCCCCGGCGCCCTCAGCAAGGAGCTCCTCGTCCGGGACGAGGACGTCCAGGTCCTCCACGGCTTCCGGAGCGTGGCCGACGCCAGGACGTACCTGGCCAGCGAGCTGTTCACCCGTGACGTCGTCGGCGGCCTGGCCCCGCTGCTGGAGGCCGACCCCGACGTGCGCGTCTACGACACCGTCTGAGGCCCGGTCGTGCACGAGCTCACGGCGCTGCTGCGCGAATACGACCGCGCCCGCGTCTACACCGACCAGCTGTGGAAAGACCTCAGTCCGGACGAGGTGACCTGGCGCCCGCACGAGGACTCCAGCGCGATCGGCTGGCACCTGGGTCACCAGGCTCATGTCGCCCACTTCATGATCCGCAACCTCACCGCGGCCGAGCCCAGCCCGGACCCGGAACTCGACGGGCTCATGGACTCGGCGAACCCGGAGAAGTTCCGCGGCGCGCTGCCCACCGTCGAACGCCTCACCACGTTCCGCGACACCGTCGCCGAACGTGTCCACGCCCGCATCGGCGACATCGCCGCCGGCCGGGTCGGCGCCCCGACCCAGCTGACCGTCGTCGCAGGCCACCTGCTGCTCGCGCTCATCAATCACGAGTACCAGCACGACCAGTGGATCAGCGAGGTCCGTACCGACGACCTCGGCCACCCGCTGCCGCCCGACCCGGCCTCGGACTGGCTCAGCCGCATCGACGGCTACCTGGTCTGCGACCCCCACGCCTGACCGCCTGCACCTCTGTCCAGGCGAAGCCGGCAGCAATTCACCACCGGCAACGGCCCGATCCCACCGCGGGCCGGTGCCCAGTCAAGGAGCACAACGTGAGTGATGTGCGTGTCACCCCCTGGCAGGACGACAGCCTCCCCGCGCCCCCGCCCGAACTGCTCGCGGGAATGCGGGCGCGCAGGCCGGGCGGTGAGTTGATCGGCATCGACCGTGTCCTGCTGAAGAGCTTCCCGCTCGCCACCGGATGGAACGGGCTGCTGGGCCGGGTCCGCGCCGAGTTCGACCTGGCACTGGAATACCGCGAACTGATCATGCTGCGCGTGGCCGTGCTCAACCGCGCCGACTTCGAGTGGGGCGTCCACCACCCGGCCTATCTGCGGGCAGGCGGCACGGAAGACAAGTGCGAAGCCCTCAAGGGAGATGCCGCGGACAGCGGCCTCTTCAACGAAGAAGAGCTCGCCCTGCTCGCGCTGACCGATCAGTCCACCCGGCAGGTCGAGGTCGATGCCGACGTCATCGACGAGGTCAAGCGTCTCTTCGGTGAATCCCGGACGGTCGAAGCGGTCGCCACTGTCGCGGCCTACAACATGGTCTCGCGCTTCCTGGTGGCGCTGGCCATCTGACACCCCCGTGCGCGGGAGACCGGGAGCCGACCGAACACGGCGGCTACCCGAGTCCACCCCTGCCCCCTGACGGCCTCACCCCTGACGGCCCTGCCCCCTGACGGCCTCACCCCTGAGGGCTCTGCCCTCTGCGGCCCTGCCCCCTGACGGCCCTCACCCCCTTCACGACACCACCTGAAACCGGAGCACCACATGTCCAGCACCACTCCCGACTTCACCGGCCGGAAGGTCATCGTCATCGGCGGCACCAGCGGCATGGGCCAGGCCGTCGCGGCCCACGTCCTCGACGCCGGCGGCACCGCCGTCGTCACCGGCCGGACCCAGTCCAGCGCCGATGAAGCCGTGACTGCCCTGTCCGCCCACGGGCAGGTCGTCGGCCTGGCCGCCGACCTCTGCGACCCGGCGGCCGTCGACCGCCTGCGCACCGTTCTCACCAAGGAGCACGCCGACGCCACCCTGCTGGTCAACGCCGCCGGCGTCTTCGCCCCCAAGCCGTTCCTGGAGCACACGGCCGCGGACTACGACCGCTACCAGGACCTCAACCGCGCCTTCTACTTCCTCACCCAGACCGTCACCGCCAACATGATCGAGCGCGGCACGAAGGGCGCCATCGTGAACATCGGCTCCATGTGGGCCCACCAGGCCATCGCCGCCACCCCCTCCTCGGCGTACTCGATGGCCAAGGCCGCACTGCACTCCCTGACCCAGCACCTCGCGATGGAGCTCGCCCCGCACGGCATCCGCGCCAACGCCGTCGCCCCCGCCGTCGTGCGCACTCCGATCTACGATGAGTTCGTCCCCGCGTCGGAGATGGACTCCACGATGGACGGCTTCGACTCCTTCCACCCGATCGGCCGCACCGGTACCGCCGACGACGTCGCCGCCACCGTCGCCTTCCTCCTGTCCGACCGGACCGACTGGGTCACCGGCGCGATCTGGGATGTCGACGGCGGTGTCATGGCCGGACGCAACTGACCCGCACCGTCCGGTGCGCGGACGTCCTCGGGGCCCGGAAGGCCGGCCGCGTGCGGGGACGACTGCCCCCGGTCCGTGGCGCTTCAGTCCTTCCGGCGGGGGGCGACGGCGTCCTCACCGAAGGACGCGGTGAGTGCCCGTGCGATCAGGTCGGGCAGTTGGGTGTGTCCGTCGTCTTCGACCCAGCGCGTCAGCGCCGTGTGCATCGCGGCGAGGCAGGCGCTGGTCGCCGCCCGGGCGCGGAACGCGGCGTCGGGACCGGTCGCGTCATCCCCGAGGGCATCGACGATGGCCTGTTGCAGCGCGTACTGGCTGTCCAGGTGCCGGGCCCGTAGCGCAGGCGTCGAGACCATGAGCCGGAGGCAGTCCAGCAGGAACCGTTCGTTCGCCGCCCGTTCGTCGCCGTTGCCGCCGGTCCAGTCCGTGGCCGCGTCGATGAGCGCGCTGCCGACGCGGCGCACCAGGGGTTGCGCTGCGGACGACGCCGCGACGTGCTCGGCGATGAGCTGGGCGGGCTGATCGATGAGGACGAGGTCCTCCTTGGTGGGGAAGTGCCGATACACGGTCATCGCGGAGACGCCGGCGGCCTCGGCGACGTCGGCCACCGTCACCGCGTCGTAGCCGCGGTCGGTGAACAGCCGCACCGCGTGCGCCTGGACCAGGCGCCGCGTCTCGGAACGCCGCCGTTCCCGCAGGGTTGGTTGCCGCTCACTCATGTGCTAGACACTACCATCATGTTAGCGACTAACACTCTGATGGGTGGAGACGTGGGCGGTCTGACGGGCAGAACGGCTCTGGTGACGGGCGCGTCGCGCGGCATCGGGCAGGCGATCGCGACTCGGCTGGCGGCCGAAGGAGCCACGGTCGTCGTGCACTTCGGCACGGACGAGGGCGGGGCCGCGGCAACGCTCGCCGCGATGGAACGCGCCGGCGGGACGGGCTTTGCCGTCCGGGCCGAACTGGGCGTGGACGGCGACGTCGAGACACTCTTCGCCGGCGTGGAGGCCGGCTTGGCCGGTCGGCCGCTCGACATCGTCGTCAACAACGCGGCGGCCGCACCGGCCGGCGCGCTCGGCGCCACGACGCGGGCGGAGTTCGACCACTTGTTCGCGGTGAATGTGCGGGCGCCGTACTTCATCATCGAGCGCGCACTGCCTCTGCTGCGCGAGGGCGCCCGGATCGTCTCGATCTCGTCGGTGGCAACCCGGATGGCCAACGCGTCCCAGACATCCTTCGCCATGACGAAGGGCGCGATCGAGACGATGACCAGGACCCTCGCCGCTCAGCTCGGTCCTCGCGGGATTACGGTGAACGCGGTCGCTCCCGGGGCCACCAGGACGGCGAGCAACGGAGCCGTCTTCGACGTGCCGGGCCTCACCGAACAGATCTCCGGCATGACGTCACTCGGCAGGCTGGGCGCACCCGACGACGTGGCCGACGTGGTCGCCTTCCTCGCCTCCGATGCCGCCCGCTGGGTCACCGGGCAGATCCTCGACGCGAGCGGTGGCCTGTTCCTCGGTCCACGCACCTGACCGACGCAGGCTTGGCCAGGGCCCAGGCTCAGGGCCACACCAGGCAGTACGGCTGATGCCCCGCCTCGTGCAGCCGGTGCGAGAAGTCCTGCCACTCGTGCAGCAGCTGGTACACGTTGAACGCGTCCCGTGGGCCGCCGCGGTCCGGGACCGTGGACCAGATGAAGGCGGCCGCGCCGACCGCCTCCTCGCCGATGCCGCGCAGGGGGTCGACGACGGTCATCGGGAGTTTCACGACCGCGTAGTCGGGGTGCAGGACGACCAGTTCCAGCGGGGGGACCTTGTGCAGGGGGACGCCCTCGATGCCGGTGAGGACCATCGCGGCCATGGTCTCCGGCTTGATCTTGGTGAACATGCCGTTCATCCCGAGCTCGTCGCCGCCCAGTTCCTCGGGGCGCATCGAGATCGGGACGCGGGCCGCGGTCGCGCCGTCGGGCGCGCCGAAGTACTTGTAGGTCACCCCCACCCGACCACCATTCCTGCTCCCCGCCCCCAGCCGGTCGGCCCGCCCGGAGAGCCGGTCGGGCTCACCCGGTGTGCCGTGTGTCTGACGTGCTTCGGACGCTTCCTCCGCCTCGCGTCGGTGCCTTCCCCGCCGGGCACGTCGAGGACCCAGGTCATCGGTCCCCTCGCCCAGTCCGCCACCGCGATGCATATCTCCACCCGACTGCTTTTCTAGGACGCGTGGCCCCCGCCGCGCAACCCGATCATCGTGTCAGTGACCTCCCCCACGGCCGCTCGCCGAAACGTGCGGTGAAACATATGTACGTCATATGTCCGTCGTCCGTTCGCGGGACGGCCGGGAGTCCCGCTCGCGCTCTCCCGGTGAGCTGCGTGGATGGGTTCCAGTCTGGCAGACGGTACGGCGTTCGGGGCGGTTGTCTACCCTTGTCGAAGTCACCCTGGGCAACCAGCGGCCGAGCGGGACCCGCGCAGGGTCCGATACGTCGGAGAAGGTCGAGAAGGTCGGAGAAGTCGCAGGTCATGAGCGAACTGGCATATCCATACGAAGCACCGGCCTCGCAGGCTCTGTTCGACCGCGCCGCGGCCGTCACGCCCGGCGGCGTGAACTCCCCGGTGCGCGCCTTCCGCGCCGTCGGCGGCACGCCCCGGTTCATGGTGTCCGGCACCGGGCCGTACCTGACGGACGCGGACGGGCGCGAGTACGTCGACCTGGTGTGCTCCTGGGGGCCGATGATCCTGGGGCACGCGCACCCCGAGGTGATCGCCGCCGTGCAGGAGGCCGTGGCGCGCGGCACGTCCTTCGGCACGCCCGCCGAGGGCGAGGTCGCGCTCGCCGAGGCGATGGTCGAGCGGGTCGCGCCGCTGGAGGAGGTCCGGCTCGTGTCCAGCGGGACCGAGGCCACCATGTCCGCCATCCGGCTCGCCCGCGGGTTCACCCGGCGCACCAAGGTGATCAAGTTCGCCGGGTGCTACCACGGCCACGTCGACTCGCTGCTGGCCGCCGCGGGCTCCGGCGTCGCCACCTTCGCGCTGCCCGACACCCCCGGTGTCACCGGCGCCCAGGCGAGCGACACGATCGTGCTGCCGTACAACGACCTGGAGGCCGTGCACGCCGCCTTCGCCGCCCACCCCGGCGAGATCGCCTGTGTGATCACGGAGGCGTCGCCCGGCAACATGGGCGTCGTGCCGCCGCTGCCCGGGTTCAACCAGGGGCTCAAGGACGCCTGCGCCGCCAACGGCGCGCTGTTCGTGTCCGACGAGGTCATGACCGGGTTCCGCACCAGCCGCGCCGGGTGGTACGGGGTGGAGGGGGTCGTGCCCGACCTGATGACCTTCGGGAAGGTGATGGGGGGTGGGTTCCCCGCCGCCGCCTTCGGCGGGCGCGCCGACGTCATGGCGCACCTCGCGCCGGCCGGGCCCGTCTACCAGGCCGGCACCCTCTCCGGGAACCCGGTCGCCACCGCCGCCGGGCTCGCCCAGCTGCGGCTCCTCGACGACGCCGCGTACGAGACGGTCAACGCCGTGTCCGCGCGGATCCAGGCGCTGGTGACCGAGGCGCTGGCCAAGGAGGGCGTCGCGCACACGGTGCAGACCGCCTCCAACATGTTCTCCGTGTTCTTCACCGACGGGCCGGTCGTCAACTACGAGGACGCGAAGGCGCAGGAGTCCTTCCGGTTCACCGCCTTCTTCCACTCGCTCCTCTCGAACGGCGTCTACCTGCCGCCGTCCTCCTTCGAGTCCTGGTTCGTGTCCACCGCCCACGACGAGCGGGCCGTCCAGCGCATCGCCGACGCCCTCCCGGCGGCGGCCCGCGCGGCCGCGGAGGCGACGGCATGAGCGACCACGGCAACCACGACCGCGACGAAGAACTGACCGTCGTCCACGTCATGCGGCACGGCGAGGTCGAGAACCCCACCGGCGTCCTCTACGGGCGCCTCCCCGGCTACCACCTCTCCGAGCTGGGCCGGCGCATGGCCGAGCGGGTCGCCGAGCACCTCGCGCCCCGCGACGTGACCTATGTCGTCGCCTCCCCGCTGGAGCGGGCGCAGGAGACGGCGACCCCGATCGCCAAGACCCACGGACTCGACCTCGACACCGACGCGCGCCTCATCGAGGCCGCCAACGTCTTCCAGGGCAAGACCTTCGGCATCGGCGACGGCGCGCTGCGCCGGCCCGCCAACTGGAAGCACGTCGTCAACCCGTTCAAGCCGTCCTGGGGCGAGCCGTACGTCGACCAGGTCGTGCGCATGAAGGGCGCGATCGACGCCGCCCGGGACCGGGCCCGCGGGCACGAGGCCGTGGTCGTCAGCCACCAGCTGCCGATCTGGATCCTGCGGTCCTATGTCGAGCGGCGGCGGCTGTGGCACGACCCGCGCAAGCGGCAGTGCACGCTGGCGTCCCTGACGACGTTCACCTACCGGGGCGACCGGATCGTGTCCGTCGGCTACACCGAGCCCGCCCGCGACCTCGTCCCGGCCCACCTCCTCGCCGGCGCCAAGCCCGTGAAGGGGCAGGGGAAGGCGTACGGGGCCTGAGGCGCGCCTCGCGCCTCCGGGCCCCGGCCCTGTGGGTCCGCTGTTACCCAACCCGCACAAATTTCCGGAACCCGCTCGTTCGTCGCGTCCTCTCACCTAGTGACCACCAAGGACGCGACGAACGAGGTTGCGATGCGCACTTCCAACCGCACTCTCACCCGCAGGGGGATGCTCGGACTCGGGGCGGGGGCCGCGGCGGCGGTCGGGCTCGCGGGCTGCGGCACCGGTTCCCACCCCTCGTCGGACGGCTCGCACCAGGCCGGCGGCGCCGGGAAACCGTCGCCCTCCGGCAGCGGCAAGGCCCCGGCGAAGCCCATCGGTGACGGCTCCACGTCGTACACCGGCAAGCAGCCGCACCAGCCGGACGCCCCCGTGCCGCTGGAGCCCGGTCAGACGCCCCCGCAGTTCGTCGTCTTCTCCTGGGACGGGGCGGGCGAGGTCGGCAACGGCCTCTTCCCGCGCTTCCTGGACCTGGCGCAGGAGCACGGCGCGCACATGACGTTCTTCCTCTCGGGCCTGTACCTGCTGCCCGAATCGAAGAAGCGCCGCTACGACCCGCCGAACAACCCGCGCGGCGCCTCCGACATCGGCTACCTCACCGACGAGCACATCAAGGCGACGCTGACCAACGTCCGCCGGGCCTGGCTCGACGGGCACGAGATCGGCACCCACTTCAACGGCCACTTCTGCGGCGGCGGCGGCAGCGTCGGCAACTGGACGCCCGCGCAGTGGCGCAGCGAGATCGACCAGGCGAAGTCCTTCGTCAAGGAGTGGAAGACCAACAGCGGCTGGACCGACCTGCCGTCCCTGCCCTTCGACTACGACAAGGAACTCGTCGGCGGCCGCACGCCCTGTCTGCTCGGCCAGGACAACCTGCTGCCCACCGCCCGCGAGCTGGGCTGGCGCTACGACGCCTCCTCGCCCGGCGGCCGCCAGGTGTGGCCGGCGAAGAAGGACGGGATCTGGGACTTCCCGTTGCAGCAGATACCGTTCCCCGGGCACTCCTTCGAGGTCCTGTCGATGGACTACAACATCCTCGCCAACCAGTCGGTCAACTCGACCAAGGCGCCCGCCCACAACTACCCGGGCTGGCGCGAACAGGCCACGAACGCGTACATATCCGGCTTCAAGCGGGCGTACGAGACGAACCGGGCACCGTTCTTCGTGGGCAACCACTTCGAGGAGTGGAACGGCGGCATCTACATGGACGCCGTCGAGAACGTCCTCAAGCACGTCGCGCGGGAGAAGGAGAAGGGCGAGGACATCCGGCTGGTCTCCTTCCGCCAGTTCACCGACTGGATGGACGTGCAGAAGCCCGAGGTGCTCGCCAAGCTGCGGACCGTCGAGGTGGGGCAGCGGCCGGCCGGCGGCTGGAACGCCTTCCTCAAGGAGACCCCGGCCTCCTCGGGCGCCCCCGCGAACGCCGCCTGAAGCGCCCGCGAAACGGCGCCTGAAATGCGGGTTTCCGGCCGCGAGGGGGGTGCGCAAGATCCTCGGAACGGACATGCGAAACTTTTCACATGAGTGCCGCCAGCCGCGCCCCCCTGCGCTCGAACCGCACGAACCGCACCGCCGACCGCACGGCCGGCGCCCGCGCCCGCGTCCGTAGCCGGGCCGCCCGGGCCGCCGTCGGCGCGGCCGTCGCGGCGCTCCTCGTGTCCGCGTGCAGTTCCGGCGGCACCTCGGGCGGCGGCGGCCAGACCGGCTTCATCACCGGCTCCGACGGCATCGCCACCGCGAAGAAGGGCGAGCGTGCCGACGCCCCCGAGCTGTCCGGCAAGACCGTCGACGGCGGACAGGTCGACGTCGCCGACTACAAGGGCAAGGTCGTCGTCCTCAACGTCTGGGGCTCGTGGTGCCCGCCCTGCCGCGCCGAGGCCAAGAACTTCGAGAAGGTGTACCAGGACGTCAAGGACCAGGGCGTCCAGTTCGTCGGCATCAACACCCGCGACACCTCCACCGGCCCGGCCCGCGCCTTCGAGAAGGACTACGGCGTCACCTACCCGAGCCTGTACGACCCGGCGGGCAGACTGATGCTCCGCTTCGAGAAGGGCACCCTCAACCCGCAGGCCGTCCCCTCCACGCTCGTCATCGACCGGGAGGGCAAGGTCGCCGCACGCACCCTCCAGGCGCTCAGCGAGGAGAAGCTGCGCAAGATGCTCGCGCCGTACCTCGCCGACGACGGCAAGCCGGAGAAGTGACGTGTCCGCAGTGACCACCCTCGCCGCCGAGGGCTACAACGGCACGGTGCTGAACGGCGCCCTGCTCGTGGCCCTCCCCATCGCGCTGCTCGGCGGCCTCGTCTCCTTCTTCTCGCCCTGCGTCCTGCCGCTCGTCCCCGGCTACCTCTCCTACGTGACCGGCGTCACCGGCACGGATCTCGGCGAGGCCCGGCGCGGCCGGATGGTCGCCGGAGCCTCCCTCTTCGTCCTCGGCTTCACCGCCGTCTTCGTCTCCAGCGGGGCGCTCTTCGGCTACTTCGGCTCCACGCTCCAGGAGGAACGCGGCACCCTGACCAAGGTGCTCGGCGTGCTCATGATCCTTATGGGCATCTTCTTCGTCGGCCTCATGCCCTGGTTCACCCAGCGCGAGTTCCGCTTCCACAAGCGCCCGGTGACCGGACTGGTCGGCGCGCCGCTGCTGGGCGCGCTGTTCGGCATCGGCTGGACGCCCTGCATCGGTCCGACCCTCGCGTCCGTCCTCGCGCTCTCCGCCGACCAGGGCACCGCAGGCCGCGGCGCCATACTGACCGTCGCGTACTGCGTCGGCCTCGGCGTGCCCTTCGTCCTCGCCGCCGTCGCCTTCCGCAAGGCGCTCGGCGCCTTCGGCTGGATCAAGCGCCACTATGTCTGGGTGATGCGGATCGGCGGCGTCATGATGATCGCGACCGGCCTGCTGCTGCTGACCGGCGCGTGGGACAGCATCGTGCAGGACATGCAGACCTGGTCCAACGGCTTCACTGTAGGGATCTGACCGATGAGCAACACCACCGCGGGCAAGACCCCGACGACCGACGAGGAGCAGGACCTCGGCGCCGCCGGCTCCCAGTTGTCCACCGCCCCCAAGGAGGAGGCGCCCAGCCTCCCCTCGCTCGGCGTGATCGGCTGGGCCCGCTGGTTCTGGCGCCAGCTCACCTCGATGCGCGTCGCGCTGCTCCTGCTCCTGCTGCTGTCCCTGGGCGCGATCCCCGGTTCGCTGATCCCGCAGGACGGCGTCGACGCCCTGAAGGTCGAGGAGTTCCGGGACAACCACGACATCCTGGGCCCGGTCTACGACAAGCTCGGCCTCTTCCACGTCTACAGCTCGGTGTGGTTCTCCGCGATCTACATCCTGCTGTTCGTCTCCCTCATCGGCTGCATCATTCCGCGCACCTGGCAGTTCGTCGGCCAGCTCCGCGGCCGCCCGCCGCGCGCCCCCCGGCGCCTGGACCGGCTGCCCGCCTACACCACCTGGCGCACCGGCGCGGAGCCCGAGGAGGTCCGCGAGGCCGCCCTGAAGCTGCTGAAGAAGCGCCGCTTCCGGGCGGACGCGGACGCCGCCGGCGACGCCGTCGCGGCCGAGAAGGGCTATCTGCGCGAGGTCGGCAACCTCGCCTTCCACATCGCGCTGATCGTGATGCTGATCGCCTTCGCCTGGGGCCAGCTGTTCAAGTACGAGGGCAACAAGCTGATCCTGGAGGGCGACGGCTTCTCCAACACGCTCACCCAGTACGACGACTTCAAGTCCGGGAACCTCTTCGACGCGGCCCACGACCTGGCCCCCTTCAGCTTCACCCTGAAGGACTTCCACGGCACCTACGAGGCGACCGGCCCCAACCGCGGCACCCCGCGCATCTACGAGGCCAAGGTCACCTACAGCGAGGGTGCCGACGGCGCCGAGAAGACGAAGACCATCGAGGTCAACAAGCCGCTGGACATCGACGGCTCCAAGGTCTACCTCGTCAGCCACGGCTACGCCCCCATCCTCACCGTCAAGGACGCCAAGGGCGACGTCGTGATGGACAAGCAGGCCGTCGCCCTGCTGCCGCTGGACGCCAACGTCACCTCCTCCGGCGCCGTCAAGGTCATGGACGGCTACCGCAACGCCAAGGGGGAGAAGGAGCAGCTCGGCTTCAACGCGTTCTTCCTGCCGACGTACGGCGGCAAGGGCAGCACGATGCTCTCCAGCTTCCCCGCGCTGATCAACCCGATGCTCGCGCTCTCCGCCTACCACGGCGACCTCGGCGTGGACGCGGGCATCCCGCAGAGCATCTACCAGCTCGACAAGACCAACCTGGAGGAGTTCAAGGGCTCCGACGGCAAGCTGTTCAAGCAGCAGCTGAAGGTCGGCGACACCATGACCCTCCCGAACGGCGCCGGCTCGGTCACCTTCAACGGCGTCCAGGAGTGGGCCGGCTTCCAGGTCACGCAGCAGCCCGGCAGCGGCTGGGCGCTCGGCGGTGCCGTCATCGCCATCCTCGGCCTGGCCGGCTCGCTGTTCATCCAGCGCCGTCGGGTCTGGGTGCGGGCCGTGCGCGGCGCCGACGGCGTCACGGTCGTGGAGATGGCCGGCCTCGGCCGCAGCGAGTCCGCGAAGGTCCCCGAGGAACTCGGCGACCTCGCCGGAGCCCTGTACGACCAGGCACCCGACGCACCCGACGCACCCGACGGGTCCGAGAACGACGACACCCCCGATTCCCCCGACACCCACGTCGTACCTGCCGAAGGGGCTGAGAAGTGACTCTCGCCGCCGCAACCGAGTTGGCCGCCGCGACCAACGAGAACCTCGCGAACGTCAGCAACACGCTGATCTACTCCTCGATGGCCGTCTACACGCTGGCCTTCTTCGCGTACATCGCCGAGTGGCTCTTCGGCAGCCGCAGCAAGGTCGGCCGCACCGCCGCCGCGCTCACCACCGACACGGCCGGGGCCAAGGCCGGCGCCAGGTCCGGTCCGGCCGTCACCGTGAAGAAGGCCGGCGGCACCGCCGTACTGGAGCGCCCCGCGGTCGTCGTACGGTCCGCGACCGGCACCCGCGACGTGCCCGACGGGCCCGGCGCGCACGGCGGCACCGAGAAGGGCGACCTGTACGGGCGGGTCGCCATCTCGCTCACGGTGCTCGCCTTCGCCATCGAGGCGGGTGGTGTCCTCACCCGCGCCCTGTCGGTGGAGCGGGCGCCGTGGGGCAACATGTACGAGTTCAACATCACGTTCACGACGGTCGCCGTCGGCGTGTACCTCGCGCTGCTCGCCCTGAAGAAGAACGTCCGCTGGCTGGGCCTGCCGCTGACCACCACGGTCCTGCTCGACCTCGGCCTCGCCGTCACGGTCCTCTACACCGCCAGCGACCAGCTCGTCCCGGCCCTGCACTCGTACTGGCTGTACATCCACGTCTCCACGGCGATCTTCTGCGGCGCGGTCTTCTACGTCGGCGCGGTCTCCACGATCCTGTACCTCTTCAAGGACAGCTTCGAGAACAAGCTCGCCTCCGGCGGCACGCCCGGCCGCTTCGCCAGTTCCGTCCTGGACCGGCTGCCCGCCGCCGCCTCCCTCGACAAGTTCGCCTACCGCGTCAACGCCGCCGTCTTCCCGCTGTGGACGTTCACGATCATCGCGGGCGCGATCTGGGCGGGCGACGCCTGGGGCCGCTACTGGGGCTGGGACCCCAAGGAGACCTGGTCCTTCATCACCTGGGTCGCCTACGCCGGTTACCTGCACGCCCGCGCCACGGCCGGCTGGAAGGGCCGCAAGGCCGCCTACCTGGCCCTGGTCGCCTTCGGCTGCTGGCTGTTCAACTACTACGGCGTCAACATCTTCGTCTCCGGCAAGCACTCCTACGCGGACGTGGGCCTGGGCGCCCTCCAGTCCGTCGGCTTCTGAACGAGGCCCCGCGAAAGGCCGGTTCCCGTGACCCAGGTCACCGGGGCCGGCCTTTCGCGTGCGCCGTCCGGGAACCGCGGGGGTTGCCCCTCGACGGCGGCGACGGGCGCCCGCACGCGGGCGGCGTCCCCCTCACCGAGCCGTGAGCGGCGGCCCGAAGTCCCCGCGGGCGACGCCCGTGACGACGTCCCGCAGCCGCTCGACGTACAGCCGCAGGTTCTTGTGGGCGACGTCGGTGTCCGGATAGCGGCTCGCGAACCACAGGCCCTCGGGGAGCCGCGTCACCCAGGCGCACACCTGGTCGCCGTACGAGACCCGGAGCAGTGCGTACGCCGTCCGGTCCGGCCAGCTGTCGGCGCCGGGGACGTCACGGGCGTCGACGTACGACACGATCGAGTACAGGTCGGGCGAGGTCGGCCGGAAGTCGGTGCCGAGCAGGCGCAGCACGCGGTCGATCGGCATGCGGGACAGCCGCCGGTTGGCCTGGAGTTCGGCGCGGACGGTGGCGAGGGCGCTGGGGAAGTCGTGGGCCCGGTCCACCGGGACCTCGATCGGCGCGCCGCCCACGTACCAGCCGACGGACTCCGCCCACTGCGACCGCGACCGGGTGTGGAAGGGCACGACGGTGCGGTAGACGGGCTCGCCGCCGATCTCGTGGACGATCAGCGCGGTCGCGGCCAGCACCCCGACCAGGCTGCCGCCGTAGGGGCGGCAGTACGCCTCGAACGCGGCGGCGTCGGCCGCGTCCACCAACGGCTCGCGCAGCAGCCGCTGTTCGGGCAGCACGCCGTCGGGCCGGACCCCGAGGTCGACGGGGAAGGAGGGCAGCCGCCCGTCGCAGCGCCGGATGAACTCCCGCCAGCGGGCGACGATGTCGTGGTCGCCGTCGATGCGGTCCGCGTCCGCCCGTTCGGCCTCGCAGAAGTCGACGTACGAGCCGACCCGGGGGCGCGGCACGGTCCGCCCCGCCGCACCGGCGGCGTACAGCTCACCGACCTCGGCGGGGATGCGGTAGATGGAGTAGGCGTCGACGTTGCTGTGGTCGAAGGCCATGTAGACGCTGACGCCGTCGTCGCGGACGACCGCCGTGTAGATGAGGTTGGGCCAGCGCAGCGCGTCCGCGACGCGGTCGAAGCGGTCCTGGAGGTGCCTGGCGAGGTCCGCCGCGTCCGGGAAGTCGCCGACGTCCTCGCGGTGCAGGGCCACGGCGTCCGCGTCGAGCGTGAACCGCCGCATCGTGTCGCCGCTGTCGCCGCTCCACCGGAAACCGCTGCGCAGCGTCTCGTGCCGCAGCGTCCAGGCCCGCAACGCCTCCTGGAGCACGTCGAGATCGACCGGCCCCGGGATGTCGAAGGCGGCCCCGAGCCAGGTCGGCACGAACAGGCCGTCCTCGCGCACCGACCGGGCCGTCCGGATGTGCGACTCCTGGATGTACGCGGGCGGGCGCGCGTCCTCGGGCAGCGCCGCCGCGATGTCGAGCGTCGCGGGACTGAGCGTCCACTCGACGAGGCGCCCGGGCCGGATCTCGCAGCGCTGGATGTCGGTCATTCGCACGAGGAGGTCTCCGTTCGCAGATGTACAGACCCGACCAAGGGAATGCCGTCCGCGCGGCCGCGCACCCGCCGTGTCGGCACTGTTCAACGGAACGGATGGCCTCTCGAACGCCGATACGCCCCCGCGGCCCGTGCACCCTTCACCCTTCCCCCCTGCACCCTTCACGCCTCGCCCGTCACTCCAGGTACGCGTGCAGGGCGGCCGCCCCCGCCAGCATCGACCGCGTTCGTGCGGTGAGGGCCCGTCCGCGGGCCTCGACCGCCGTCCGCAGCGCCTCGCTGCTCCCCGCCCGCCGCAGGTCGTCGAGGACGGGCCGGATGTGGTCGAAGAGGTGGTGACTGCGGCGCAGCGCGCGCACCACCCGCGCGTCCCGCACGTCCGCCGGCCCGTAGACGCGGTACCCGGTGCCGCGCTCCCGCCCGGGCACCAGCAGCCCCGCCTCCTCCCACACCCGCAGTGCGGACGTCCGCACGCCGACCAGCGCGGCCACCTCGCCGATACGCAGGCCGCGCGGTCCGTGGCCTCCGTGCGGCTCGCGCGGTCCGTGGCGTCCGTCCGGCCCGTGCGGTCCGTGGCGTCCGTCCGGCTCGCCCGGTCCGTCGCCGGAACGGTCCGGTGGCGCGGCGGCATCCCGGCCGGCCAGCGCCTCCAGCGCCTCACCGGCCGCCCGCAGCGACACCCGCTCCTCGTGCAGCGCGGCGTGCGCGGCGTCCACCAGCGCCAGGGCACCGGCCACGTCCCCGTCGTGCACCGCCCGCATCACCCGCGTCGCCGTCACCGCCCCGTACCCCGGCTGCAACGCCCGGTACGTCAGCAGCGCGTCCCGGTGCCGCTCGCCGAACACCCGGTACCCGGCGTCGGTGCGTCCGGCCGGGGGCAGGACACCGGCGTCCTCGTAATTGCGGACCTGCTGCGTCGACAGCCCGGCCACCCGGGCCAGATCGACGGTACGCAGACGACCCTCGCGGTTGCTCACCGGGCGCAGCCTATGCGCGACGGGATTCCTCCCCGCAGACTCGCGACCACGGGCGAGGCCCTGGGCCGTGGCGGGGGAAGCCACGGCCCAGGGCCGTTCTGGGGAGGGAGCGGCCACTACCGGGCGTCGGCGACGCGGGCGGTGACGCTCTGGACCGCCTTGAGGGCGAGGTCGGGGCGGTCGGTGTGGATGTAGTGGCCGCTGCCCTTGGCGGTGGTCAGCTCGGCCCCGGTGGAGAGCTGCTGCCACTCCTGCTGGCCCTTGGCCCACATCTTCTCCAGGGCGGGACCGTACTCCGGGACCGCGGCGTACTGGGACTCGTGCTTGAGGATCTCGACGGGGATGTCCCCGGCGGAGTGGACCGGGCCGTCGGCGATGAGGAACTGCTCGGGGTTCTTGCCCTCGTTGGCCGCGATCGCGCCGTCCCGGACCTGGGTCGCACCGCCGGTCGCGTCGGCGGGGATGGCGCGGTTCATGTCGCGGGTGAGGTGGGGGACGGTGGCGTCGAGGAGGACCAGGCCCCTGACACGGTCCGTGTGGTCGGGGGTGTAGCGGGCGGCGATGTAGCCCCCCAGGGAGTGGCCGGCCAGGACGACGGGGCGGTCGCCCGCGAGGTGGTCGAGGAGCTTGGTGAGCAGGACGCTGGTGTCGTTGACGGTCTGGAGGGTGCCGGGGGCGGGCTTGTCGCTCCTGCCCTCGCCGAGGCGGTCGTAGGAGCAGACCCGGTCCGTCCCGCTCAGGGACTTCTGCAAGGCGCCCATGTTGCCCAGGCCCTCGCCGCCGCCCGCCATCAGCATCACCAGCGGCCGGTCCGCGTCCGAGTGGCCGGAGCAGGAGACGTTGACCGTGTGGCCGTCGACGTCGATCTTCTTCGTGCCGGTGAAGGAGGCTCCCGCGGAAGCGGTGGTGTCCTTCGCGTCGGAGTCGTCCTTGCCGTACTCCTCGTTCAGGACGAGTCCCGCGCCGGCCACGGCGCAGACGACGGCGATGGCGGCGATCGCCTTGGCGAAGGTGCGGAACATGGGGGGCCTCCAGCAGGCAAGGGTGGGGCAGGGACGCGGTGTTGGGGGAGTTCTCTCGGCCGTCCTGTGGTGCTCGGCGACTGATGAGGACTCTATGGATCCACCGGCCCCGGATCGTCACCCCGCGGTGGACACCTGCCCGTAGCTCCCTCGGGGGACAGCCGCGCCGCCGCGCGGCCCCTGCGCCCCGTCCGCGCCGATCGGACGCCGACACCCCCTAGGACTCGGTGCCGTACACCGTGATCGCGAGCCGGACGAACGAGCGGATCAGCGGGTTCGGGTCGGTCCGGGGCCAGGCCACCACCACCCGGCTCGGCGGCAGACCGGTCAGCGGGACCACGGTGAGCCCCTCCGCGGGCACGTGGTCGGCGAGGGTCATGCCGACCGTGCCGTTCCACAGCACGACCTGCTGACACTCCCGTACCGTGCGCACCACCGGCCCCGGCCGCGGCTCCCCGCCGTTCCAGTACGCCTGCCACAGCGGGTCCGTGCCCTCCGGGAAGCGGAACCAGCGGCGGTCGGCCAGCTCGGCCGGGCTCAGGCTCGCCCGGCCGGCCAGCGGATCGTCGGCGCGCAGCAGGGCGCCCACCGGGTCGGCGCGCAAGGTGTGCGTGCTCAGGCCGGTCGGGTCGAAGGGGCCGCGGGTGAGGGCCACGTCGACCAGCCCGGCGTGCAGCCCGCAGGTCGGGTCGGTCAGGTCGGTCTCGCGGACGGTGACCTCGACGTGCGGATGGCGCCGGCGGCAGGCGTCGGCCAGCCGGACCACGTCCGGATCGGTACTGTCGCCGAGGATGCCGACGGTCAGGCTCGCGGCACCGGCCGCGGCCGCCACGCGCGCGGGTACGCGGTCGGCCCGGTCGAGCAGGGCGCGCGCCTCGTCGAGCAGCACCGCGCCGGCCCCGGTCAGGGTGACGCCCGCGGAGGTGCGGTGGAACAGCGTGGCGCCGAGATCCGTCTCCAGCGCCCTGATCGCCCGGCTCAGCGGCGGCTGGCTCATGTGCAGCCGGACGGCCGCCCGGCCGAAGTGGAGTTCCTCGGCGACCGCCACGAAGTAGCGCAGCGTACGTAGCTCCATCCTGCGACGATACCCGTGCGGTATCGAGTGTGCGGAACAGGTCTTGGACGCTCCCGGTGCCCCGGCGGTGGAATCGGAACATGACCGACGCACCGCACATCCATGAGCGAGAGCCCGCCCCGCCGCGGCCGGGCACGGACCCCGCCGTCTCCGTCGTCGGACCGGACGACGGCGAGACGATCCTGCTGGGCACCACCCGCATGCGCGTCCTGGAGGACGGCAGCCACACCGGCCACCGCCTCGGCATGGCCGAGTCCGTGCTCGCCCCGCACACCCCCGGACCGCCCCAGCACCGCCACGCCCGGCACGACGAGGGCTTCTACGTCATCTCCGGCACGGTGCGGTCCACGGTGGGGGACGAGGACATCGACGCCACGGCCGGCACCCTCGTGATGGTCCCGCCCGGCGCGCCGCACACCTTCGCCAACACCACCGGCGAACCGGCCCGCATGCTCAGCACCTTCACCCCGGACCTGTACGTCCAGTACTTCCGCGACCTGGAGGAGCTGTACGCCGACGGCCGCACCCCCACCCCGCGCGACAGCCTCCGGACGATGAGCCGCTACGCGACCGAGCCCGCCACCGACTTCGCCCGGCCCCGGGGAGCCGGGTCGTGAACATCGCGTACTGGATCGTCGCCGGACTCCTCGCCGCCTTCTACCTCTACGGGGGCGCGCTGAAGGCGGTGCGCAGCCGGGACGCGCTCCGGCCGATGATGGCCTGGGTGGACAGCACACCGATGCCCGCCGTCCGCGCCATCGGCGTGCTCGAGGTGCTCGGCGCGGCCGGGCTGGTCCTCCCGCCGCTGACCGGCGTCGCGCCCTGGCTGGCCCCGGCCGCGGCCGTCGGGTTCGTGGTCCTCCAGATCGGCGCGACCGGGGTCCACCTGCGTCTCGGGGACCGGCAGATCGCCCTCAACCTCGCCCTCCTGGTCACCGCCGCCGTCACCGTCTGGCTCGCCGCGGCCCGGCTGTGACCCGGCGCCCGCCGTCAGTCGCGCGGCGGCGGAGCGCCCCGGGCCGCGTCCATGAGCCGGCCCGCTAGGTCCGCGACCAGGCCGCGCAGTTCGTCCGGCCGCTCGACGACGAACGGGCGGTCCAGCGACGCGAGGAGGCCCGGCAGCCAGTCGAGCCGTTCGGCCCGGATCTCGACCCGGCACCATTCCTCGCTTTCGCCCCCGCCCTCGCCTTCGTCCTCGCCGCCCGCCGCGGCGACGACGGCCACGCTGCGCGGCAGTCGGGCGCGGACCTCCTCGGCCGTCCCCCGGACCCGCACCGTGACCTCGTGCCGGTAGGGCGCGGTGGCCAGGGCCGTCAGCACGCGCTCCGCCGGACCGGGGCCCGGCGGCGGTTCGAAGGTGCCGGGCAGGACCCGCGCGCCGTCGATGCGGTCGAGGCGGAACGTCCGCTCCGCCCCGGCCGAGAGGTCCCTGCCCGTCACGTACCACCGCCCCGCGTGCGCGACGAGCCCGTACGGATACACGGTGCGTTCGCCGCTCCCGCCGCTCCCGCCGCTCCCGCCGCTGTCTCCACTCTCACCACTCCCGCCTCTTCCGCCGGTGTAGCGGATCGCCAGCGGACGGTGATGGCGCACCGCGTCGGCGACCGGGAGCAGGACGTCGGCCTCCGGGGCGGCGGACCCGGCCGGCGCGGTCGTGAAGGTGAGCGAGTCGAGCACCGCGTCCAGGCGGTGGCGCAGCCGCTCCGGTAGCACCCGCCGGACCTTCGCCGCCGCCGTCTCGCCCGCCGTGCCCGCCGCCGCCGTGATCCCCGTCCGCCGGCCGGCCACCAGGCCGAGGAGTACGGCCAGTGCCTCGTCGTCGGTCAGCATCAGCGGGGGCAAGCGGTGGCCGGGGGCCAGCCGGTACCCGCCGTAGCGGCCGCGCACCGACTCCACCGGGACGTCGAGGTCCAGGAGATGGTCGACGTACCGGCGCACCGTGCGCTCGCCGACGCCGAGCCGGTCGGCCAGTTCGGCCACGGTGCGCACCCCGCCGGACTGGAGCAGTTCGAGCAGGGTGAGGACGCGGGACACGGGACGTGACATGCCCGCAAGTCTGCCGCCGATACCGGCCGGATTGTGACCGGTATTGCTCCTAGCGTGGGTGCCGTAAGCACTGATCGGCCCCGGGAGGCACCCCATGAACCTCGTCTCGATCCGCGTCATCACAAGCGACATCGCCCGCCTCGTCGCCTTCTACGAGCGCGCCACCGGACTGCGCGCGACCTGGGCCACCGAGGACTTCGCGGAACTGCGCACGACCTCCGGCACCCTCGCGATCGGCAGCACCCGCACCGTGCCGCTCTTCGCGCCCGGCTCCGCCCACCCGGCCGACAACCGCAGCGCGATCCTCGAGTTCCTCGTCGAGGACGTGGACGCCGTGCACCGGAACCTGACCGGCTTCGTGGACGAGTTCGTCAAGGAACCCACCACCATGCCCTGGGGCAACCGCGCGCTCCTCCTCCGCGACCCCGACGGCAACCTGGTCAACTTCTTCACCCCGGTCACCCCGGCCGCCGTCGAGAAGTTCGCCGGCGTCGCCCGCTGACGGCCCCCGCAGTTCGTCCGCGTGATCACTTCGGTTGGGTGCGGCACGGGCATCGGTGGACCCGATCGCTGATACTTCGTAAAGAAATGCAAGTGAACGTGCAGGTTGTGGACGACATGGCGACTGGTTCTGACCTTGGAGTGAGAAACGCAGTGGGGAGACACGGGCCAACGCTATGGTCGCGCTTGTGAATCAAGCCGCCCCAGTGAAAAACCAGTTCGGGCACCGTGCCCGGCTTTCACTGTCTCCTGCAGGGGTCCGCGCGGTGGATGAACAGGCACATGCCGCCCGTACTCTGTGGAATCTCCTCCACGTTTGGTGGCGGATGATGCCGAGGGAGAAGCGGACTCTGGCGAAAGCCGACGCTGCGATCCGGCAGGCCCGCAAGGACATCGACTTCTTGGCCGACCTTCCCGCGCAGGCCGCTCAGGCGGTACTCAAGACGTACTTCCGGGCCTGGAAGAACTGCTGGGAGGGGCGCGCCGACGCGCCGGACTTCAAGGGGCGTTTCCGCTCGGTGATGTCCGTGGACGTCCCGCAGGGCCGGGACCTGCACATCACCCGCGTGCACCGCCGGTGGGGCATGGTCAATCTCCCCAAGGTGGGCCGGGTCCGCTTCCGGTGGACCCGAGACCTCCCGGTCGGCAACCGAGCCGATGCGCAGAACCGAATCACCGGGGCCCGACTGGTCAAGGATGCACTGGGCTGGCACATCGCCTTCCGTGTCCAGACTTTGGAGAACAAGCCCGAGCCGCATCAGGGGCCGGATGTCGGTATCGACATGGGCATCGCTGTGCCTCTCGCCCTCTCCAACGGCGAAACCTTCGAACACGGCGAGTGGCTCACAGAGAAAGAGAAGGCCAGGCTCCTGTACTGGGAGCAGCGCGCCGCGCAGCGCAAGAAACACCGGGGGCCCGGCGAACGCGCCAGCCGCCGACTGCAGCACACCTACGACCGGATCGCAGGACTCCGCGCGAAAGCCAAGCGCCGGGCCCTGGACTGGCAGCATCGCACGACCACCGCCATCGCCCGTAGCTACGGCACCGTGGTGGTCGAAGCACTCACCGTCACGAACATGGTCAAGTCCGGTAGAGGGACGATCGAGGCGCCGGGGAAGAACGTCGCGCAGAAGTCCGGGCTGAACCGTGCCATCAGCGGTGAGGCGTGGGGCCGCACGGTCACCTTGCTGACGTACAAGACCGCTCAGCGCGGGGGGATTTTGGTCAAGGTCCCCGCCCCCGGCACCTCCCAGCGCTGTTCGGTCTGCGGTCTCACCACACCGGGCAGCCGGGAATCCCAGACCATGTTCGTGTGCAAGAACTCGGCCTGCGGCTGGACGGGCAACGCCGACCACAACGCTGCCCGAAATGTTCTGCATCTGTACCGGGCGGGCCTTGCGCTCGTCCCGGCTGCCGGGAGGGCAGTCGTCAGGCGCGCCAAGCGCGTCAAGCCCGCTACCGCGAGGTAAGCAGGAATCTTTCGGCTTCGACCGGGAGAGCACTTCAACTCCAGTACTCCAGCGAGAACCGGACCAGGGCCGTTGGCCTTCTCCCGCCCCGGCCTGCGCGCCGTCGGCCGCACCGCGCCCGCCGCGCAGGTGTGGACCCACCTGACCGGCGTCTGCGACGGCCCCGCCCGCAAGCTGCGCCTGTACGTCAACGGCGTCGAGGAGGCGGTCGTCGAGGACACCGGCCCGGCCCCGGCCACGGGCCCCTTCGTCATCGGCCGCGCCTCCTTCGCCGGGCAGCCCCGCGACTTCTTCCCCGGCGCCATCCGCGACGTGCGGGCCTTCGACCGGGCGCTCGGCCCGGCGCGGGTCGCGAAGCTCGCGTGACCCCGCTGACGCGTGCTGACGGCGACTCATCAGCGTTCCGCAGGACAGCAGTTGGGGCGCTCGTGCTAAAGATGTAGCTTCCAGGAGTGGCCGCGGCACCCGCACGGAGCACGCGGCGCCGGCGAACGGGGAGAGAGTTGAGCGGGGAAGCCGGATCCGGCCTCACGGGCAGTGGTGCCGAACCGTTGGAGGACGACGACCCGCGCCGGATCGGACCGATCCCGCTGCTGGGCCGGCTCGGGGCCGGCGGCATGGGCCGCGTCTATCTCGGCGTCCACGAGGGCCGGTACGCGGCCGTCAAACAGGTGCTGCCGTCGGTCGCCCGGGAGGACAAGGACTTCCTGCGCCGCTTCGGGCACGAGCTGGACAACCTGGCCCGGCTGCCCGAGGAGGCGACCGCGCCGCTGCTCGCCGGGGACCGGCAGGCCCGGCCGCCGTGGTTCGCCACCGCCTACGTGCCCGGCCTCACCCTGCGCGAGGCCGTCGACCTGCACGGGCCCCTGCCCGCCGAGGCGTTGTGGCTCATCCTGCGGGAGGCCGCCACCGGGCTGGCGGCCGTGCACGCCCTGGACATGGTCCACCGGGACCTGAAGCCGTCCAACGTCATGCTGACCCTCGACGGCCTCACCCTCATCGACTTCGGCGTCGCCCGGGCCGCCGACCAGAGCCAGCTGACCAGGACCGGCATGGTGGTGGGGACCCCCGCCTACATGTCGCCCGAGCAGGCCTCCGGGAAGCGGGCGTCCAGCGGCGTCGTCGACGTCTTCGCGCTGGGCTCGGTGATCGCGTACGCGGCGTCCGGCCGCCCGCCCTTCGGCGACGAGTCCGGGCACGCCGTGCTGTACCGCATCGTGCACGAGGAGCCCGACCTCCAGCCGCTGCGGGACCTGGACCCGGAACTCGCCGACGTCGTCGCGTCCTGCCTGGACAAGGACCACGAGGGCCGGCCCACCGCCGCCGAACTCGTCGAGCGCGCCGCGGCACACGGCCCGTCGGCCGCCACGCCGTGGCCGCCGGACGTCACCGAGCAGCTGGCCGAGCGTGCCGCCTTCGCCGCCCGGGACCCGGAGCCCGTACCCCTGCCCGAGCCGGCCGAGCAGATCAATGAGGCCGAGGAGGCCAAGGAGGCCAAGGAGGCCGAGGAGGCCAAGGAGGGCGAGCCGGCCAAGGCGGCGCCCGCCGCGCCGTCCGTCCCCGTGGTCACGGGCGGCCGGCCGGAGAAGCGGGAACGGCGGACCCGTACGAAGGTGCTGGCGTTCGTGATCCCGCTCACCGTGACCGGGGCGACGCTCGGATTCACGCTGCTGCCGTACGTGATGGACGACGCGGACCGGGACGGGAACGCGGCCGCGCCGCCCGCGGCCACCGGGGCGGCCACCCCCGGTCCGGCCGGCTCCACCACCGGCTCGACCGGCCCGAGCGCCTCCGGATCCCCGAGTCCGGACGGCGGCAAGAAGAAGGATCAGGACAAGGGCGAGGACGCGGACAAGGACGCGGGCAAAGGCAAGGGCGAGGAGAGCGGGAAGGGCGGCGGGAGTGGGAGCGGGGACGCGGCCGCCGCCGTTGGGGCGTCCGGCGGCGGTTCGGACTCCGGCGGCGCCTCCGGCTCGGGCGGATCCTCCGGCGCGGGAGGGTCGTCCGGCGCGGGTGGCTCGTCCGGCTCGGACGCGTCCGCCGGGGCCGGAAGCGGGTCCGGGGAGAGCGGGGCCGGCGGTGACGGCTCGGACGACGGCGGGTCCGCGTCGGGCAGCTTCATGCTGAAGAACGGATCGAGCGGGAAGTGCATGTACGTCGGCACCCCCATCGACGACGGCGCCTGCTCGGGCGACATCGCCGTCTTCCGCTTCCAGAGCACCTCGGGCGGGGCCTTCAGGATCCTCAACGTGGGCACGGCCCAGTGCATCCACTCCAGGAGCGCGAACGCCTGGCTCGTCAAGGACAGCTGCGGCTCGTTCGGAGGAGAGTGGCGGGAGGGGGCGGACGGCTCGCTCAGGAACCTCAACACCGGTGGCTGCCTCGACCTCAACCGCCGGGCGTCCATGATCGGCCTCACGACCACGACGTGCACCGGCTCCGCCTCGCAGCGCTGGACCAGGACCTAGCTCCTGGCCTGCGGCCCCGGTCCTACTCCTTGCCCCGGTCCTGGTCCTTGCCCCGGTCCTCGTCCTTGTCCCGCTCGTCGTCCTTCTCCAGGGACTTCAGGAACTCGGGGTTGTCGTCGGGCGCCACCCACTGCCGCCGACCGCCGCCGCCCTGCCAGGGCGAGGAACCGGCCGGCTGCCGCTTCTTCCCGGCGATGATCCAGGAGATCGAGCCGACCAGCGGGAAGAGCAGCACGAGGATCGCCCACAGCGGCTTGGGCATGTGGCGGATGTCGGCATCCTTGGTGCTGATGCAGTCGATGAACGCGTAGACGCTCAAGGCCAGTGGGACGAGGAACATCAGCACCCGGAGCATGGGCCTCTCCAGCTCAAGCGAGGGGTGGGGACGCGTCACGGCCCCCAGGTACAGGGCCAGGGTAGCCGCTCGGGGATACTGGACCGCATGGCTTACGACGATCTTCGCTCCCTGCTCAGGGCGCTGGAGCGCGAGGGCGACCTCAAGCGCATCAAGGCCGAGGTGGATCCGTACCTGGAGGTCGGGGAGATCGTCGACCGGGTGAACAAGGCGGGTGGCCCGGCGTTGCTCTTCGAGAACGTGAAGGGCTCCGACCTGCCCCTCGCGATGAACGTCTTCGGCACCGACCGCCGCCTGCTCAAGGCCCTCGGCCTCAAGGCGTACTCCGACATCTCGGACAAGATCGGCGGGCTGCTCCGCCCCGAGCTGCCGCAGGGCTTCATCGGCGTGCGCGAGGCCTTCGGCAAGCTCGGCGCGATGACGCACGTACCGCCGAAGAAGGTGAAGCCGGGCAGTGCGCCCGTCCAGGAGGTCGTCCTCACCGGCGACGACGTGGACCTGGAGCGCCTGCCCGCCCTCTTCACCTGGCCGGACGACGGCGGCTCCTTCTTCAACCTGGGCCTCACCCACACCAAGGACCCGGAGACCGGCATCCGGAACCTGGGCCTGTACCGCCTCCAGCGCCACGACAAGCGCACCATCGGCATGCACTGGCAGATCCACAAGGACAGCCGCAACCACTACCAGGTCGCCGCCCGGCGCGGTGAGCGGCTGCCGGTCGCGATCGCCTTCGGCTGCCCGCCCGCCGTGACCTACGCCTCCACGGCCCCCCTCCCCGGCGACATCGACGAGTACCTCTTCGCCGGGTTCCTCCAGGGCAAGCGGATCGAGATGGTCGACTGCAAGACCGTCCCGCTCCAGGTCCCGGCGCAGGCGGAGGTCGTCATCGAGGGCTGGCTGGAGCCCGGCGAGATGCTCCCCGAGGGCCCCTTCGGCGACCACACCGGCTTCTACACCCCGCAGGAGCCCTTCCCCGCCCTGAAGATCGACTGCGTGACGATGCGGAAGCGCCCGCTGCTCCAGTCGATCGTGGTCGGCCGCCCCCCGACGGAGGACGGGCCCCTCGGCCGGGCCACGGAGCGCTTCTTCCTCCCGCTCCTCAAGATCATCGTCCCGGACATCGTGGACTACCACCTCCCCGAGGCCGGCGGCTTCCACAACTGCGCGATCGTCTCGATCGACAAGAAGTACCCGAAGCACGCCCAGAAGGTGATGCATGCCATCTGGGGCGCCCACATGATGTCCCTGACCAAGCTGATCGTGGTCGTCGACTCCGACTGCGACGTCCACGACCTGCACGAGGTCGCCTGGCGGGCGCTGGGCAACACGGACTACGGCCGTGACCTCACCGTCGTCGAAGGCCCGGTCGACCACCTCGACCACGCCTCTTACCAGCAGTTCTGGGGCGGCAAGGCGGGCATCGACGCGACGAAGAAGCTGCCCGAGGAGGGGTACACCCGCGACGGGGGCTGGCCGGACATGGTGCTGTCCGACCCGGAGACGGCGGCGAAGGTCGACCGCCGCTGGAAGGAGTACGGACTGTGACGTCGGCTTCCGCCGCCCTGCCGCAGCAGCCGGGGCGCACCAAGGCGTTCCTGCGCCTGGTGATGATCGAGCACTCGGTGTTCGCGCTGCCCTTCGCCTACATCGCCGCGCTGACCGCGATGTACGAGTGGGACGAGAACATCCACTGGGGCCGGCTGCTCCTGGTCACCGTCGCCATGGTGGGCCTGCGCACCTTCGCGATGGCGGTCAACCGGATCATCGACCGCGAGATCGACGCCCGCAATCCGCGCACCGCCCACCGCGAGCTGGTCACCGGCGCCATGTCGGTCAAGCACGCCTGGACCGGCGCGCTGATCGCCCTGATCGTCTTCCTCGGCGCGGCGGCCCTGCTCAACCCGCTCTGCCTGGCCCTGGCCCCCGTCGCGGTGATCCCGATGGTGGTCTACCCGTACGGCAAGCGGTTCACGAACTTCCCGCAGGCCATCCTCGGTCTCGCCCAGGCCATGGGGCCGATCGGCGGCTGGCTGGCGATCAGCGGCGAGTGGTCCTGGGAGGCCGTGATCCTCGGCCTCGCGGTCGGCATCTGGATCGGCGGCTTCGACCTGATCTACGCCTGCCAGGACGTCGAGACCGACCGGCAGGTCGGCGTGAAGTCGGTCCCGGCCCGCTTCGGCATCCCCGCCGCCATCTGGGGCGCCCGCGCCTGCCACACGGTCACCACGGCCCTGTTCGTCTGGTACGCCGTCGCCACCGACGCCGGTGTCTTCTTCTGGCTCGGCCTGCTGATCGTCGCGGGCGCGTTCCTCTACGAGCACACCATCGTCCGCCCCACCGACCTGACCCGCCTCAACAGGGCGTTCTTCAGCGTCAACGGCTTCATCGGCATCGCCCTGTTCGGGTGCGCGCTGCTGGATCTGCTCGTACGGGGCCTCACGGTCTGAAAACCCTGAGCCTGCGACTAGGCTCGGCATCATGAAGCCAGGACAGACGCAGCGCGTGCCTTGGATCGTGGGGGTGTCCGGGGCCTCCGGCACCCCGTACGCCGCCGCGGTGCTGCGGGCGCTGCTCGCCGCCGGTGAGAGCGTCGACCTGGTGGTCAGCCGGGCCTCGCGGCTCACCCTGCTCGACGAGACCGGCATCTCCTTCCGCGACGCCCACTGGCGGCACGACCTGCGCGAATGGCTGGCCCGCGGAGCCGACGGCAAGCCCGGCACCTTCGACGTCGACCTCGACGGCGACCGGGTACGGCACTGGAGCGCGGGCGACCTCGCGGCCGGGCCGTCCTCGGGGTCGTACCCGACGAAGGGCATGCTGATCGTGCCCGCGTCGACGGCCTGCGTGGCCGGTGTCGCGCTCGGGCTGTCCAAGGACCTGCTCCAGCGCACCGCGAGCGTCACCCTCAAGGAGCGCCGCAGGCTGGTCGTGGCCGTACGGGAGACCCCGCTGGACGGCCGGACGCTGCGGCACCTGGTGACCCTGGACGACGCCGGCGCGAGCGTGGTGCCCGCCTCCCCGGCCTTCTACGCGGGGGCGACGCACATCCAGGACCTGGTGGACTTCGTCGCCGGACGCGTCCTCGACGCGGCGGGCGTCGGGCACGGCCTCTACCGCCGCTGGCGCGGCGACCTCGGCGGGGCCCGCCCCACCGACTGAGCACCAACTCCCCCCACACGGTTGTTACCCACATCTTCAGAACTCTTCAGTGGAAGGCTTCGATCGCATGGACGCGGTGGACAGGCAGCTCATCCAGGCCCTGAGGGAGAACGGCCGGGCCTCCTACGCGGAGCTGGGGCGCCTGGTCGGACTCTCCGGACCCAGCGTCACCGACCGCATCAACCGGCTGGAGGCGGCCGGGGTCATCACCGGCTACCGGGCCACCGTCGACGCGGCCTCGCTCGGCCTCGGCGTCACCGCCCTGATCGGCGTCTCGCTCTCCGACGCCGCCGACCACGAGGACGTGGCCCAGCGTCTCAAGGAGCTGCGGGAGATCGAGGACTGCTGGTTCATCGCCGGCGACGACTCCTACATGCTCAAGGTGCGCGCCGCCGACGTGGACGGCCTGGAGAGCATCATCCGGCGCCTGTCGGGCACCAAGGGCGTGTCCCGCACCCGTACCACCATCGTTCTCTCCACCAAGTGGGAGAACCGGGTGGGCGAGCTGCCGGAAGAGGTCCAGTAGCCGGGGCGTACCGTTGACCCGTCTGTCTCAGAAAGAGGTATCGCATGGACGCCGGGCTCAAGCGCGAGCTGGAGCAGAAGGTCCGCTCCGGTGAGCGGCTGACCCGCGAGGACGGCATCGCGCTGTACGAGTCGGACGATCTCGCCTGGCTCGGCGGACTCGCGCACGAGGTGCGGACGCGGAAGAACGGCGACGTCGTCCACTTCAACGTCAACCGCCACCTCAACATGACCAACGTGTGCACCGCCTCGTGCGCGTACTGCTCCTTCCAGCGCAAGCCGGGGGAGAAGGACGCGTACACGATGCGCATCGAGGAGGCGGTGAAGCTCGCCAAGGCGATGGAGGGCGAGAACCTCACCGAGCTGCACATCGTCAACGGCCTGCACCCCAACCTGCCGTGGCGCTACTACCCGCGCTCGCTGCGCGAACTGAAGGCCGCGCTGCCGGACGTCTCGCTGAAGGCGTTCACGGCCACCGAGATCCACCACTTCGAGACCATCTCCGGGATGTCCGCCTCCGACATCCTGGACGAGCTGATCGACGCCGGTCTGGAGTCCCTCACCGGCGGCGGCGCGGAGATCTTCGACTGGGAGGTGCGGCAGCACATCGTCGACCACCGCACCCACTGGGAGGACTGGTCGCGCATCCACCGCCTGGCGCACGAGAAGGGTCTGAAGACCCCGTGCACCATGCTCTACGGCCACATCGAGGAGCCCCGCCACCGCGTGGACCACGTGCTGCGCCTGCGTGAGCTGCAAGACGAGACGGGCGGCTTCCAGGTCTTCATCCCGCTGCGCTACCAGCACGACTTCGTGGACATGAAGGACGGCAAGGTCCGCAACCGCCTCCAGGCGCGCACGCAGATGGCGACCGGCGCGGAGGCCCTGAAGACCTTCGCCGTCTCGCGGCTGCTCTTCGACAACGTCCCGCACGTCAAGGTCTTCTGGGTCATGCACGGCGTCCAGACCGCCCAGCTGGCCCTCCAGCACGGCGCGGACGACATGGACGGCTCGGTGGTCGAGTACAAGATCACGCACGACGCGGACGACTTCGGCACGCCGAACAAGCTGACGCGGGAGGACCTGCTGGACCTCATCCGCGACGCCGGCTTCCGGCCGGTGGAGCGGAACACGCGGTACGAGATCCTCCGGGAGTACGAGGGTCCCGACCCGGCGCGCCGGGAGGCGCCGCAGCCGATGCGGGTCTGACACGGGGCGGTTCGGTTCTCCGCCGGGTGCGGGCCGATGGGGGCCATTCGCGCCCGGTGGGGGCCGTTCGCGCAGTTCCCCGCGCCCCTCAGCGGCGGCTCCGCCGCCCCGCCCCGCTCTCCGCGAGGCCGCAGCCGCATGCCGGGGCTGCCCCCTGCACAGGGACGCCACCAGACCGTCTGGGCTGCCCCTTGCACACGGACGCCACCCAGACCGTCTCCGGCGCCGGCCTCGACCCGGCGGACGCATACGTCGCACTCGCGTAATGGTTACCATGGCCAGGTGTCCCTTACCTTCACTTTCGATCCGGCCGTCACCCCCGACCTCCGCGACGGCATCCTCGACCTGTGGACCGACGTCTCCAACGCCGGCGGCTCCGTGGGCTTCGTGCCGCCGGTGACCCGCGAGGACATCCGCCCCGAGCTGGTGAAGCACATGGTGGCCATGGCCGAAGGACGTACCCGTCTGCTCGTCGGCCACGACGAGGAGGGCCGGGTGGCCGCCACCGCGTTCCTCGCCCTGAACACGCACCGGCTGATGCGGCACTGGCTGTGGCTCTACACCGTCATGGTCCACCCGCGCCACCAGGGCCGGGGCTACGGCCGCGACCTGATGGCCGCCGCCGCCGACGCCGCCCGCACCTGCGACGGCATCGAGGCCATACGTCTCACCTGCCGCGGCGGGCTCGGCCTGGAGCGGTTCTACGAGTCCTGCGGCTACAAGGAGGTCGGCCGGGTCCCGGGCGCGATCCGGGTCGCCCCCGGCGACGACCGGGACGACGTCTTCCTGCTGCTGCCGCTCGGCTGACCCGTGGCCGATGCCCGGCCGACCCCCCTGCAAGATCGGCGATCCGGCATGTTTCACTGGGCAGTGCCTCTTTGTGCCAGAAACGGAAGAGTGGATTGAGATGCTCCGCTACACGCTGATGCGCCTCGGGATCTTCGCAGGCTGCCTCGTGGTCGTCTGGGGGCTCGTCTATGCCGGGGTGTTCCCGCGCGGTCTGGGCGACTCCAACGGCATGTGGATCCTGCTGCTCTCCCTGCTGATCTCCGCCCCGATCAGCTACGTCGCGCTGCGCAAGGAGCGGGACCGGGCCTCGGTCCAGGTCGTGGGCCGGGTGGACCGCATGAAGGCCAACCTGGAGGCCAACCGCGGCCAGGAGGACGGCGCCGACGACACGGCGCGCGCCCAGGGCCAGACCTCGTAACGTCCGTCACGTACGTACGCCGCCCCGGATTCCGATTTGACCGGAAACCGGGGCACTTTGCGTTTTGCGGGCAGTGGCGTACTCCTGCCTCTCAAAGTATGGCTTTGAGTGTCTCAAAGCATGGGTGTTAAAGTCGTGTGCATGAAGCAAGCAGCCGCGCCCACCACACCACAGCGCCTCGCGCTCGTGGCGCGCCTGCACGTGGACCTCTGCCGGTGCGCGTCCGCGAACTGTCGCCCCTGACGTTCCCCCCTCACCAGTCGTCCCCACGTCAGCTCAGCGCGTCCCATCCCGCGTCCCGTCCCCCTACGGAGCATGTCCGTGTCTTCACCCGTGTCCTTCACGAAGTACCTCAAGGTGCCCTTCTGGGCCCAGATACTCGGCGGCCTCGTCCTCGGTGTCCTGCTGGGCTGGCTGGCCCGCAGCCAGGACATATCGTGGCTGGTCACCACCCTGGAGAAGGTCGGTGACACCTTCATCGGCCTGCTGAAGCTGGCCGTCGCCCCGCTGGTCTTCTTCGCGATCCTCGTCTCGATCACCAACCTGCGGAAGGTCAACAACGCGGCCCGCCTGGCCTCCCGCACCCTCCTCTGGTTCATGATCACGTCGCTGATCGCGGTGGCCATCGGCCTCGTCATCGGCCTGGTCACCAACCCCGGCTCCGGCACCGGCCTCACCCCGGCCGACGGCGCCAAGCCCGAGCACACCGGTTCCTGGATCGACTTCCTGACCGGCATCGTGCCGACCGACGTGATCACGCCGTTCACCGAGCTGAACGTCCTACAGATCGTCTTCATGGCCGCCGTCGCCGGCATCGCCGCCCTCCAGCTCGGCGAGAAGGCCCAGCCGATCCTGAACCTGAGCGAGTCGATCCTCGAGCTCCTCCAGAAGGCCCTGTGGTGGGTCATCCGCCTCGCCCCGCTCGGCACCGTCGGCCTCATCGGCAAGGCCATCGCCACCTACGGCTGGGACCTCATCGGCAAGTACGCCACCTTCACCGCCGACATCTACGTCGGCTGCGCCCTCGTGATGTTCGTGGTCTACCCGACGCTGCTCGCCACCGTCGCCAAGGCCAGCCCGCTCCAGTTCTTCAAGGGCGCCTGGCCCGCCATCCAGCTGGCCTTCGTCTCCCGCTCCTCGGTCGGCACCATGCCGCTGACCCAGAAGGTCACCGAGCGCCTCGGCGTCCCGAAGGAGTACGCCTCCTTCGCCGTGCCGTTCGGCGCGACGACCAAGATGGACGGCTGCGCCGCGATCTACCCGGCGATCGCCGCGATCTTCGTCGCGCAGATCTTCGACATCCAGCTCGGCGTCGGCGACTACCTGCTGATCGCCTTCGTCTCGGTGGTCGGCTCCGCCGCCACGGCCGGCCTCACCGGTGCCACGGTCATGCTCACCCTGACCCTGTCCACCCTGGGCCTGCCCATGGAGGGCGTCGGCCTCCTCCTCGCCATCGACCCGATCCTGGACATGATGCGGACCGCGACCAACGTTGCTGGCCAAGTTGTCGCACCGTTGATCGTGTCGGCGCGTGAGGGCATCCTCGACCGGGACAAGTTCAACAGCGTGGCCTCGGGGCCCGTTGACGTCGAGGAACCGCAGGCTGTGCCGGTCGCTGCCTGACTGCTGGCTGGCAGCACAGTTGACGCCCCGCGCCAGTACCTGGTGCGGGGCGTGTTTGTGATCTTGCTCAGAGCTCAGCTCGTATGGTTGGGAGAGGAGTGGTCCCTGGGGGAGAGGCCTCAGGTGTTCGCCAACCGTGACGTCGGTCGAGCCACCACGCCCATGCTTTGATCTCGCCGTGGCCGGCCCCTTCACCGATGCGGAGCCGCTGGCGTCGCTACGGACCTGGCGGAGAATCAGGAGGAAGCACGTGGCCAGCGGGGCGTCCATGACCGGTGAGCCGATACAGCCGCTTCCTGAATGGATCTCCGAGATCCTCTGCCGATGGGTGCCGCCCAAGGACTTCGACACTCGCATGACGGCTGTCATCGACAGCTACCTTGCCGACCGAGTCAAGCGGGAGACTCCGGCGAGTCCTCATGCTCTGCGCCGACCGACGTGATCTTGATGGACGTGATCTCCGGCGGCTTGCGCCTGCCACGGCCGATGCTGAAAACCTCGACGTGGTCGATCACGGACGCCACGATGGCGCGACGGCGTTCGAGGTTCTCGGGCGCGTCATCCTTCCAGACCGCAAGAGCATCGGTTTCGACACGGGACCGACGGAAGGTCGCTGTCGCCTCGCGTGTGCGCAAGGTCTGAAACTCTGCGCGTAGGTGGGTCAAGGAGTCGAAGTAGTCTTCGTCCTCCATCTGCCCCTCCTTCCAGCGGCCTCGGAGCGCTCGGATACGGCTCTCCAGCACACTGATCTGGCCCGTGAGGTCCTCCGTCTGTGCCTCTTCCTTCTGCGGCATGCGGGACAAGAGCGCAGCCTCAATCACCTCATGGAGCCGCTCCTCGATCCACTCGTACTTGCGGCTCACCTTGCCGCATCCCAAGCTTCCGTGCTGACCTCGCTGGCCCGAGTGACAGAACGTCCGTCGAAAGGTTCGCCCCTGGATGGTCGCCCACTGGACGCGCATGGCGGACCCGCAATAGCCGCACCGCAGGAATCCGGAGTACAGGTGCTTCCGCTTGCCCGACCCCTGCCCCGCCGGTGTGGCTCGCCCATCGAGCAGAGTCTGAACGTTCTCCCACTGCTCGCGAGTCAGCGGGGCGCCGTAGACGCTGTCCCCGATGTCCTGCCCTTTGTAGGTGACGATCCCCCCGGTCCGCTCCGAGCGATACACACGCTTCACCGACTGGATGGTCCACGCGCCACCGTGTGGCGTCTTTGAGCCCTTGGAACTCCAGTACCGGGCCACATCACCAGGTGTCTTCGGCTTGCGGTCCATCAGCATGCGATAGCCGTCGCGGATGAGCTCGGTCTCGCCTTCGTCCAGCTTCTGGAAGTGCGACCCCTCCTTGAAGCCAAATTGCCGCAGCCCGCCGGCATGCGGTTTGCCCTGCTCCCTACGCTGCAAGAGGGAGTTGTTGACGCGCTCCGACATGCGCTCGGTCTCCTGTTGAGCCACCGCGCCCTTGATCGTCAGGATCATGCGGCCGTTGGCTGTCGCGGTGTCCTCGCCCTCCGTCGTGGCGAACGCGAACCCATGTTCCTTCTGCTCTTCGAGGAAGCTGGTCAGCTCGCTGATCCGGCGCGTCAGGCGGTCGATGGAGTAGACGACGATGCCATCGATGAAGCCGTCTCGTGCGTCTCTCAACATCTCCGTGTACTGAGGGCGGCGACGCTTGCTTGTGGTCGACGCCGACACGTCGTTCTCTGGGTAGACCTTGAGGACTCCCCACCCCATGCGTTCGCACAGCTCCCGGCACGCCTTCTCCTGGCGTTGGATGCCGAGTTCCTGACCTTTGCGGTCCTTGCTGATTCGTACGTAGATGCCTACACGCTTCGGCTTGGCCATGCCCCACCCCTGGTCACGTGTGAGATGGCTGTGCTTTCTACAACGTGCATACATAGAGCACGGTTACGACCATGGCAGGACAGGCTCTCGTGCCGGTCATCGTCTCGGCCCGCGAGGGGCTGCTCGACCGCGAGGCGTACGACGAGGCGCACGCCTCGCCGATCGACGAGCCCGAGCGGGCGAAGCAGGACGCGGAGCCGGTTCCGGTGGCCGCCTGACACTCGGTGTCTCCGCGGTGTTCCGGGTGTCGGCGTCGCGCTGACGTCCGGAACACCGCCGTGCGGACCGTACGCTGATGCGCATGGGTGCTGGGAAGACCAAGCGGATGCCGCGTGCGGTCCGCGAGCAGCAGATGCTGGACGCCGCCGTGAGCGTCTTCGGCCGGCGCGGGTACATGGCGGCGTCGATGGACGAGATCGCCGAACTGGCGGGCGTGTCCAAGCCGCTGGTGTATCTGTACCTGAACTCGAAGGACGACCTCTTCAGCGCCTGCATCGGCCGCGAGGCCCGCGCCCTCACCGAGGCGGTGCGGGCCGGCGTGCGTCCGGGGCTGGCCGCCGACGGGCAACTCTGGTCGGGCCTGCGGGCGTTCTTCGACCACACCGCGCGGCACCCGGACGCCTGGCGGATGCTGCACCTGCACGCCCGTACGCACGGCGAGCGGTTCGCCGCCGAGGTCGCGGCGATGCGCGAGGAGATCGTCGCGTTCGTGACGCAGCTGATCGCCGCCGCGGCGCGCGACGCGCACCGGGACCCGCACCTGCCCGAGGGCGAGGTCGCCGGCCTGGCCGAGGCGCTGGTCGGCGCCGCCGAGTCGCTGGCCGACTGGGCGGGCGCCACCGAGGGCGTCACCGCGAGGCAGGCGGCGGCGACGTTGATGAACTTCGCCTGGGCGGGCCTGGGCGACCTGATGACGGGGCGGCCGTGGTCCCCGCCGGAGGGCGCCGAGCCGACGCCGGATGCCGGGCCGGTGCCGGATGCCGAGCCGGTGGCTCAGGCCGCCGGGTAGGGTCCCACCTCGCCGGACAGGTGCAGCCGCCGTCCTCCGTCGCCGCCGCGCAGCTCGAACCGGCCGTCCTCGGCCCCGTACGTCACCGTCCCCGGCAGCAGCACCGGCGCCCGGAAGTGCGCCCGCACGACGGCCGCGTCCGGGGTCCCGTGCTCGGCGAGGCACCGGGCCACCGTCCACATGCCGTGCGCGATGGCCCGCGGGAAGCCGAACAGGCGGGCGGTGAGCGGGTGCAGGTGGATCGGGTTGCGGTCCCCGGAGGCGGCACCGTAGCGGCGTCCGACGTCACCGGCCAGTCGCCATTCGGCGCGCGCGGGGAGGGGGTCCCGCTCTCCCGCGGGGGTGTCCCCGGCGGCGGGGTGCCGGGCGGTGGTGCGGTGCCGGGCCAGGTAGGTGCTGCGGGACTCCCACACGAGGTCGGCCCCGGTCCGGACCTCCGTGACCACCGTCGCCTCGGTGCCGCGCCGGTGCGGTGCCAGCCCCTCGACGTACACGGTGAGTTCGTACGCGGCGTTCGCGGGCAGGGCGGCGTGCCGGGTGATGCCGATCGACGTGTGGACGAGCCCGAGCAGGGGCAGCGGGAAGTCGCGGGCGCTCATCAGGCGCATGGCCAGCGGGAAGCCCAGCACGTGCGGATACGTCGGCGGCAGCGCGTCCGCTCCGGTCGGGAACCCGCACGCCCGCTCGTAGGCGGCCAGCCGTGCGAGGTCCACGCGCAGGCCGGGCAGCACCAGCCGGGTGCGGGGGAAGTCCGCGTCCGGGCGGGGGCGCCTGAGGGGCGACAGCAGGGCGCCGCGGGCGAGGAGCGGAGCGAGGGCGGGGACGCCGGTCAGGGTGCTGGTGGTCGGGGCGGCGGTGGTCATCACGCCCCCAGCAGGCTCTGGCCGCAGACCCGTACGACCTGGCCGTTGACCGCGCCGGAGGCCGGGTGCGCGAGCCAGGCGGTGGTCTCGGCGACGTCCACCGGCAGGCCGCCCTGGGCGAGGGAGTTCATGCGGCGGCCGGCCTCGCGGATGAAGAGGGGGACCGCTGCCGTCATCTTCGTCTCGATGAATCCCGGCGCGACCGCGTTCACCGTCACCCCGTGTCCGGCGAGCGCGCGCGGCGCGAGGGAGCGGACCAGGCCGACGATCCCGGCCTTGCTCGCGCCGTAGTTGGTCTGGCCCGCGTTGCCCGCGAGCCCGGCGATGGAGGCGGTCGCCACGATCCGGCCGCCCCGGTTGACGGCGCCCGCGGCGAGCAGTGCGTCCGTGGTGCGCAGGACGCTCGCGAGATTGACGTCGAGAACGGAACTCCAGCGTTCGGCGGGCATGTTGACCAGGCGCCGGTCGCGGGTGACGCCCGCGTTGTGGATCAGGACGTCGAGCCCGCCGGGCAGCGCCGCGGCGATGCGCTCGCCCGCGTCGGCGGCCGTGATGTCCAGGGCGAGTGCGGTGCCGCCGAGGCGTTCGGCGGCCCGGCGGGCGGCGTCCTCGGCCTGCGGCACGTCGAGCACGACGACCTGGGCGCCCTGCCCCGCCAGCGTCTCGGCGACGGCCGCGCCGATGCCGCGAGCGGCGCCGGTGACCAGGGCGGTGCGCCCGGCGAGGGGGAGGGTCCAGTCGTCGGGGCCGGTGCCCTCGCCCGCCGCCCCCACCTCGATCACCTGGCCGCTGACGTAGGCGGAGGCGGGGGAGAGGAGGAAGCGGAGGGTGGACTCGGCGGGAGCCGCGTCGGTGAGCCGCACGAGGTTGACCGTCCTGCCCCGCCCGATCTCCTTGCCGAGTGAGCGCGTGAAGCCCTCCAACGCCTGCTGGGCGGCGGCCTGGTGGTGGTCGGCCGGGTCGAGCGGGGCGCCGAGCACCACTACGCGGCCGCTCGCGGCGACGGACCGTATGACGGGGTGCAGTGCGGCGTGCACCTCGGCGAGCGCGTCGACGTCCCGTACGCCGGTGGCGTCCAGGACGACGGCGGCGGGCCGGCCGTCCTCGTCCCGGGGCAGGCCCGTGCGGGCCAGGACGGGCGCGAGGTCGAGCTCGGGCTTGCCGGCGGTGAGGTGCAGCAGACCGCCGTCGAGCGCGTCCCGCCGCAGGGCCGCGGGCTGCGGCAGCCCGAGCCGGCGGGTGAGGAAACGGCCGGGTGCGGTGCCGGTGAAGCTGAGATAGCGGTCGGCCATGTCTGTCTCCCAGGCGGCGGATGGGGGTCCCCCCGCGCGAGCGTGTTCGAGCGTGGGGGAGTGTCCAGGGGCGGTCCTGCACACAACTGCTTACTCTGGAGTAAGGTTACCGGAGGTAAGCCTATGTCACGGGTGAGGAGCAGGTCGAGATGAGCCCTCTGGCACACCAGTCCGCGCGCCGCGTCGCGGTCCTCGGCGGCGCCCGCGTCCCCTTCGCCCGCTCCGACGGGCCGTACGCCACCGCCTCCAACCAGGAGATGCTCACCGCGGCCCTGGACGCCCTGGTCGAGCGGCACGGCCTCCAGGGGCCGGGCGCGGTCGGCGAGTTCGTGGCCGGCGCGGTCCTCAAGCACAGCCGGGACTTCAACCTCGCCCGCGAGACGGTCCTCGGCTCGGCCCTCGACCCGCGCACCCCCGCCTACGACGTCCAGCAGGCCTGCGGCACCGGACTCCAGGCCGTGATCGCCGCCGCCAACAAGATCGCCCTCGGCCAGACCGAGTCGGCGATCGCGGGCGGCGCCGACACCGCGAGCGACGCCCCGCTCGGCGTCAACGACCGGCTGCGCCGCATCCTCCTGGAGGCCCGCCGGGCGAAGACCACCGGCGGCAGGCTCAAGGCGCTGGCCAAGGTCCGCCCGGGACACCTGGTCCCCGACATCCCGCGCAACGCCGAGCCGCGCACCGGCCTGTCGATGGGCGAGCACGCCGCGGTCACCGCCCGCGCCTGGGGCGTCTCCCGCGAGGACCAGGACGCGCTGGCCGCCGCGAGCCACCAGCGGCTGGCGGCGGCGTACGAACGCGGTCTCTTCCAGGACCTGGTGGTCCCCTTCCGCGGCCTGGCCCGCGACCAGAACCTGCGCCCCGGCTCGACGGTGGAGAAACTGGCCGCGCTCAAGCCCGTGTTCGGCCTCGACGCCCCCGGTCCCACCATGACGGCGGGCAACTCCACGCCCCTGACGGACGGCGCCGCGACGGTGCTGCTGGCGAGCGAGGAGTGGGCCGAGGCCCGGGGCGTCGAGCCCCTCGCCTACCTCACGGCGTACGAGACGGCGGCCGTGGACTTCGTCGGCGGGGACGTGGCCGGTGGCGAGGACGGCCTGCTGATGGCGCCCGCCTACGCGGTCCCGCGGATGCTGGAGCGGGCCGGGCTCGGCATCGGGGACTTCGACCTCGTCGAGATCCACGAGGCGTTCGCCTCCCAGGTGCTGGCCACGCTGGCCGCCTGGGAGAAGCGCGGCCTGGCCCCGGTGGACCGGGCCCGCCTGAACGTGGCGGGCTCCTCCCTCGCCACCGGCCACCCCTTCGCCGCCACCGGCGCCCGGATCGTGGCGACGCTGGCCACCCTGCTCGCCGAGCGGGAGGGACCGGGACGCGGCCTGATCTCCGTCTGCGCGGCGGGCGGCCAGGGCGTGACGGCGATACTGGAACGAACGTGACTTACCCTCAGGTAACCCCCAACACTGCACACCTCCGGCGCGGGAAGATCGTGGAACGCGCACCAAGTCCTCACGCGGGCGCCGTACGATCCCGGGACTGACCGTCGGTAACCCATGTCCGCGGAACCGGCGATGAACGCCTCGGCGCGCGAGGCACGTACGTGATGCAGCAGAGCAGCGACAGCAGGAGCAGTGTCTTTGCTGCACGTCCCAGGAGCCGCCCGTGTCCACCCCGCTTCCGTCCTTCGCCGCATCCGCCGCCTACGCCGACTCGCCCGGCCCCACCCTGGTGGCGCCCGAGACGCGGATGCTGGACGGGACCGTCAGGGAGGCGTACGTGCCGCCGTTCGCACCGCCGGTGCGCCGCGGGTCCCTGGCCGACCTGCCCTTCGACAACGCGGCGGCGGTACCCGGGCAGGTCGTCCTCAGTCGCAGGTCGGCGCAGGGCGACTGGTCCGACGTGACGGCCGCCGAGTTCGCCGGGCAGGTGCTGGCGGTGGCCAAGGGCATGATCGCCGAGGGGTTGATGCCGGGCGACCGCATCGCGATCATGGCGCGGACGACGTACGAGTGGACGCTGCTGGACTTCGCCGCGTGGGCGGCGGGACTGGTCACCGTCCCGATCTACCCCACCTCCTCGCTCTTCCAGACCCGCTGGATCCTCCAGGACTCCGGCGCCGTCACCCTGGTCACCGAGACCACCGCGCAGGCCGCGGCGCTCGGCCCCGAGCTGGACCGCATCCCCGACCTGGGGCACCTGTGGGTCATCGAGAAGGGGCACGTGGAGCGGCTGGCCGAGCTGGGCGAGCGGCTGCCGGACGCGGAGGTGGAGGTGCGCCGCGGCATGCTCGGCCCGGCCACCCTCGCCACCCTGATCTACACCTCCGGCACCACCGGTCGCCCCAAGGGCTGCGTGCTCACCCACGGCAACTTCTTCGCCGAGGTGGACAACGCGATCGAGCTGCTCTACCCCGTCTTCAAGGCGGAGACCGGCGAGGAGCCCTCGATCCTGCTCTTCCTGCCGATGTCCCACGTCTTCGGCCGCATGGTCGCGGTCGCCTGCGTCCGCGCCCGGGTCCGCCTCGGCCACGCACCGAGCCTGAAACCCGAGGACCTGCTGCCCGACCTGGCGGCCTTCCGGCCGACCTGCCTGCTGACCATCCCGTACATGCTGGAGAAGGTCTTCAACAGCGCCCGCGCCAAGGCCGAGTCCGGCGGCCGCGCCTCGGCCTTCGACCGCGCCGTCTCGGTGGCGGTGCGCTACGGCGAGGCCAAGGAGGCCCGCCAGACGGGCACCGGCGGTGGTCCCGGCCGCGGCCTGAAGACCGCCCGCTCCTTCTACGACCCGCTCGTCTACCGCAAGATCCGCAACGCCATGGGCGGCCGGGTCAAGTACGCCATCTGCGGCGGCTCCCCGCTCGGCCGCCGCCTGGCCGCGTTCTACGCCGGCGCCGGCATCGAGATCTTCGAGGGCTACGGCCTCACCGAGACCACCGCCGCGGCCACCGTCACGCCCCCGCTCCAACCGCGCCTGGGCACCGTCGGCTGGCCGCTGCCCGGCACCCGCATCCGCATCGCCGCCGACGGCGAGATCCTGGTCGCCGGCGAGCAGGTCCTGCACGGCTACTGGGACCCGCAGGCCGGGGGCGTCGTCCAGGCCGCACCCGACGGCTGGTTCGCCACCGGCGACCTCGGCAGCCTGGACGACGGGGGCTATCTGACGATCACCGGCCGCAAGAAGGAGCTGCTGATCACCGCGGGCGGCAAGAGCGTCGCCCCGGCCCCGCTGGAGAACTGGCTGCGCTCCCACCCCCTGATCTCCCAGTGCATCGTCCTCGGCGACCGCCGGCCCTACGTCTCCGCCCTGTTCACCCTCGACCCCGACGGCGTCACCCACTGGCGCCGCATGAACGGCAAGCACCCGGTGCCGCCGGAGCTGCTGGTGGACGACGAGGAGGTCCACGCGGTGCTCCAGCGCGCCGTCGACGAGGCCAACAAACTGGTCTCCCGCCCGGAGTCCATCCGCCGCTTCGCCGTCCTGCCCCGGGACTTCACCGAGTGGGAGGGCCACCTGACCCCCTCCATGAAGCTCCGGCGCGAGGTGATCATGCGGGACTTCGCGGGGGCGGTGGAGGGGCTGTACGAGGGGTAGGACGGCGTCGGCGGTCAGCGGCGGGGTGGTGTCAGCGGCGGAATGGTGTCAGTGGCGGGGCGGTGTCAGCGGCGGGCGATGAGGACCGCCTGCGGGACCTGGGCGACGGTGGTCTCCTCGGTGGTCCGCACCGTCCGGGACAGCACGGTGAACCCGGCCCGCTCCAGCAGCTCCGCCATCGGCTCCGGCCGCCGCCGTTCGAAGTCCAGGGCGACCGGGTGGCCCCACGGGCGGTCGTGGTGGCGGGGCTCGTCGCCGACCTGGAAGCCGAGCAGCAGATACCCGCCCGGGGCCAGTACGCGCCGCACCTCGCCGAAGAGGTCCGGCAGCCGCTCCCACGGCGTGTGGATCGACGAGTACCAGGAGACCGCCCCCGCCAGCGCGCCGTCCGGCAGGTCCAGGTCCAGCATGGACCCCTGCTCGAACCGCAGTCCCGGGTTCTCCCGGCGCGCGATCGCGAGCATCGAGGAGGACAGGTCCAGGCCGAAGACCCGCAGGCCCAGCGAGGCCAGGTGCGCGGTGACCAGGCCGGGACCGCAGCCGAGGTCGGCCACCTGCCCCTCGGGCCCCACCAGCTCGGCGAAGGCGCCCATCAGCGCCCGGTCGAGGGGGGCGTCGTCGAGCACGGTGCGGAAGCGGGCGTGGTAGTCCTCGGCGACGGCGTCGTAGAAGGTCCGGGTGGTGGCCACGAAGGCGGGGTCGACGGTCATGGGCGGACCCTAGTGGCAGCCACTGACAGCCGGGCCCCGGTGAGGAATTCACGAAGGCTTCATGAAAGGGCAGGAGCCCCGTCGCCGAAACCGGCGCGGGGCTCCTTGGGTACTGCTGTCAATCAGACAGGAGTGACATTCTCCGCCTGCGGACCCTTGGGGCCCTGCGTGACGTCGAAGGACACCTGCTGGTTCTCCTCGAGGGAACGGAATCCCTGAGCGTTGATCGCGGAGTAGTGGACGAAGACGTCCGGGCCGCCGCCTTCCTGGGCGATGAAACCAAAGCCCTTTTCGGCGTTGAACCACTTCACGGTTCCGGTAGCCATAAGCCCTCCTTGGGCCCAAAGGGTTGCCCTGCTCCAGAACCAGCAAGTGTGAAGACTTTGAATGTCGCACAACTGCATACGTCTGAGAACGACGAGAGCCCGCGGTCACATGCTCCGCAGGCTCTGTACTGCAAGGGAAACCAAACTGCAACTTGCTGTGAGCCTAGCACGCAGGCCCCCGAGCGCAACAGAGGTCAAGATCACTTCACCCGGACGTTTGAACACCTGCGCCGTTCGGCTGACGCCGGGGGTCGGCGAGGGGCGGTTCCCGGGGGAGGGCTAGCCTCGCGATGTGGACAATTCTCGCACCCGGCCGCGCGTCGGCCACATCCAGTTCCTGAACTGCCTGCCCCTGTACTGGGGCCTCGCGAGAACAGGGACGCTCCTCGACTTCGAGCTGACGAAGGACACCCCGGAGAAGCTCAGCGAGCAGCTGGTGCGCGGTGATCTCGACATCGGTCCCGTCACCCTGGTCGAATTCCTCAAGAACGCCGACGACCTCGTCGCCTTCCCCGACATCGCCGTCGGCTGCGACGGCCCCGTGATGTCGTGCGTGATCGTCTCCCAGGTCCCGCTGGACCGCCTGGACGGGGCCCGGGTCGCCCTCGGGTCGACCTCGCGCACCTCCGTACGCCTCGCCCAGCTCCTCCTGTCGGAGCGCTTCGGGGTCCAGCCGGACTACTACACCTGCCCGCCGGACCTGAGCCTGATGATGCAGGAGGCCGACGCGGCCGTCCTGATCGGGGACGCCGCCCTGCGCGCCAACATGATCGACGGCCCGCGCTACGGCCTCGACGTGCACGACCTGGGCGCCCTGTGGAAGGAGTGGACGGGCCTGCCGTTCGTCTTCGCGGTCTGGGCGGCCCGGCGCGACTACGCGGAGCGCGAGCCGGTCATCACCCGCAAGGTGCACGAGGCCTTCCTCGCCTCCCGCAACCTCTCCCTGGAGGAGGTGGAGAAGGTCGCGGAGCAGGCCGCCCGCTGGGAGGCCTTCGACGAGGAGACCCTGGCGAAGTACTTCACCACCCTCGACTTCCGCTTCGGCGCCCCGCAGCTGGAGGCGGTCACCGAGTTCGCCCGCCGCGTCGGCCCCACCACGGGCTTCCCGGCGGACGTGACGGTGGAGCTGCTGCGGCCCTGAGCCGTCGCGGGCGCCCTTCTCCCTGGGGCCGTCCGCCGTCGGCCACTACCCTGCTGGCAGGTACCGGCGTACGGGGGAGGGGTGGACGCCATGCGGCCGCTCGAAGTCGACGAACCCACCGTCGTGGGGCCCTACCGGCTGCTCGGCCGGCTGGGCTCCGGCGGCATGGGCCGGGTCTACCTGGGCCGCAGCGCCGGCGGCCGCACGGTCGCGGTGAAGATCGTGCACCCGCACTTCGCGCTGGACGAGGAGTTCCGGGCCCGGTTCCGGCGCGAGGTGGCCGCCGCCCGCCGGGTCGGCGGCGCCTGGACCGCACCCGTGCTGGACGCGGACCCCGAGGCGCGCGTGCCGTGGGTCGCCACGGCGTACGCGGCCGGTCCGTCCCTGACGGCGGCCGTCGCGGACGGCGGCCCGCTGCCCGCCCACTCGGTACGGGCGCTGGGCGCGGGCCTCGGCGAGGCGCTGGCCGCGGTGCACGAGCTGGGCCTGGTCCACCGCGACGTGAAGCCGTCCAACATCCTCCTGACCCTCGACGGCCCCGTCCTGATCGACTTCGGCATCGCCCGCGCCACGGAGGGCACCGCCTCCCTGACCTCGACCGGGGTGTCCATCGGCTCCCCCGGCTACATGTCCCCCGAGCAGATCCTCGGCAAGGGCGTGACCGGGGCGGCGGACGTCTTCTCGCTGGGCGCCGTGCTGGCGTACGCGACGACGGGGCGGCCGCCCTTCCCGGGTGACTCCTCGGCCGCGCTGCTCTACAAGGTCGTCCACGAGGAGCCGAGCCTCGACGGCCTGGACGACCAGGAGCTGCGCGAGCTGGTCGCGTCCTGCCTGGCGAAGGACCCGTCCGCCCGCCCGGCCCCCGCCGAGGTGGCCCGCCGGCTGGCCCCCGAGGGCGCGGCCCGCCTGGTGACCGGCGGCTGGCTGCCGGGGGCGCTGGTGGAGCGGGTCAGCCGGAGCGCCGTACAGCTGCTGAACCTGGAGGCGGCTTCGGGGGTGTCCGCGGGGGAGGCGTCGGGACCCGTGGGGTTCAGCCGGCCGTCGGTCACGGCGGGGGCCGCGCCGGGAACCGGGGGCGGGGCGGGTGCTTCGCCGGGGCCCGGGGGTGGGGCGGGTGCTTCGCCGGGGCCCGGGGGCGGGGCGGGTGCTTCGCCGGGGCCGGAGGGCGGGGCGGCGCCCGCGGCCTCCGGTGTCTTCGGCCCGCCGCCGGTGATGCCGACGCCCACCGCGCCCTCGTCCTCGCTCCCGCCCTCGCTCCCCTCGTGGTCGCCGTCGCCGTCGTCCTCGTCGCCGTCCGCCTCCTCGTCCGTCCCCGGCCCGCGGGGTCCCGAGCAGGCGGGCGGCGACGCGGGCGGCGGGCCGGGTACGGGCCACTCGCCCGGCAGGCTCGCCCTCTCCGTCGCGGCGACCTCGACGCAGGACGCCCAGGGACGCGGCCGGCGGATCAGCTGCACCGTGGCACTGGCGGTGGCGGGCGCGCTGGCGGCGGTGACGGTCGGGTCGGTGTTCGTCCTGGACCTGCTGCCGGGCTCGGGCAACGACGCGAGCAACGCCGGGGGCAGCGACGGCACGCACGAGCCTCCCGCCGCCACCGCCGGTGCGCTGCCCGCGCGCTACCTCGGCACCTGGGAGGGGCAGGCCGCCGCCCTGGACGGCAAGCTGCCGCTGGGCACCTTCCGGATCACCATCAAGCAGGCGAAGGCCGGCCAGGAGCTGGGCAGGCTCCACCAGACCGACGCGCTGGGCGGCGTCTGCGTCGACGTGATCACCCTGAAGAAGGTCACGGAGAAGCAGCTCGTCGCCGGCTCCGTCGGCGCCGAGGGCAACCACGACGGCTGCAACCCCGCCCCCACGACCGTCACCTTCACCCCCGTCGGCGACGACCTCGACTACGCCTCGAAGAGCGAGGAGTCGGGCCGGCCGAAGGCGCGGCTGTCGAAGATCGAGTAGTGGGGCCGGGCCGCCACCCGCCCCCGCCTCAGCCGCGCCCCGCCCCGATCATGGCCCTGCCTCCCTTGTCACTACTGTGGCTGCGAGACGAACACCGGCGACGAGGCGACCGCTCGGCAAGGAGTTCGTCAAGATTCCGCTACGGGGAGGGCCCGCCATGGAGACATTGCAGCCGGACGATCCGCGGGAGCTGGGCGGCTACCGCCTCCTGCGAAGGCTCGGTGCCGGTGGAATGGGCCGCGTCTACCTCGCCCGATCGCCCGGCGGCCGTACCGTCGCGGTCAAGGTGGTCCGCCCCGACCTCGCCGCCGACCACGACTTCCGCGAGCGCTTCCGGCACGAGGTCGAGATCGCGAAGGCCGTCTCCGGCCGGTTCACCGCCCCCGTCGCGGACGCCGACCCGGACGCGCCGCTGCCCTGGCTCGCCACGTCGTACGTCCTGGGCCCCGATCTGACCGACGTGGTCGCGGCACACGGGGCGCTGCCCGAACGCACGGTTCGCGCACTGGCCGCCGGTCTCGCCGCGGCTCTGCGGGACATCCACGCGGCGGGCCTGATGCACCGGGACCTGAAGCCCTCCAACGTTCTGCTCGCTGCCGACGGTCCCCGGCTCATCGACTTCGGCATCGCACGGGCGGTGGACGGCAGCCGCATGACCCAGACCGGCGTGGTGGTCGGCTCGCCCGGCTACATGTCGCCGGAGCAGGCGATGGGCAAGGACGTCGGCGTCGCGGGCGACGTCTTCTCCCTCGGTTCCGTGCTCGTGTTCGCGGCCACCGGGCGGGGCGCCTTCGGCGACGGCACGACCTCGCACGCGGGGATGCTCTACCAGGTCGTGCACGGAGAGCCCGACCTGACGGACGTGCCCCCGTCGTTGCTGGGACTCGTCCGCGCCTGCCTGATGAAGGACCCGGCGCAGCGTCCCGCGCCGGGTGAGATCGTCGCCGCGCTGGCCGGGCAGGGCATCGACGCCGCCCTCCACGACTGGCTGCCGTCGGCCGTCGCATCGACCATCGCGACCCACGCCGCGGGCATCCTGGACCTGGAGGCACCCGGAACGCCGCGGACCGCTCCGCGGCCGGAGAACCACGCGGCGACGGGCTTCGGTCCGGCACCGACCATGCTCGACGGCGCGTCGCCGACCGGAACGGCCGGTCACGGCACGACGACCGGCGGAACCCCGGTACCCGCGTACGGGACTCCGCTGCCCGGCACCGTCCGGATCGGAGAGACCGCGGAACCCGCTCCGGCCCGCTCCCGCCGTCGCGTCCTCGGCCTGGCCCTGGGCGGCGCGACGGCCGTCGCGGTGGCCGGGGGCGGCATCGCGTGGGCGCTCGCGTCCGACGACGCGTCCGGCGACGCGAAGGGGACACCGGACGCCGGGACTTCGGGCGATCCGGCGGACGGCGACTTCACGACCCCGCCCGCCGGGGTGGCTCCCCAGCCGCTGTGGCACAAGTCGGCCGGTAAGGACAGCACCAGCCCGCGCGTACCGCTCCTCACCCACGACGGACTGCTCCTGGTCAGCGGCGACCCGCTCGTGGCCTACGACGTCCGGACCGGCAAGGCCCGCTGGATCAAGGCGGGCATCTGCCGGCCCGGGGCCCGACTCCTCTTCCACGACGGCAAGGTGTTCCTCGCCGACGGCGACTACGAGGGCGCCCTGGTCGCCTACGACGTCAGGACCGGCGAAGAGGCCTGGCGCAGCCGCCTCGGCAAGCAGCTGACCGTCGAGGACACGATCGCGATCGACGACAGGAACGTCTACGTCACGGCGACCGACTACGGCCAGTCGCAGAGCGCCACCGAATACCGCACGGCCGTCGCCGCCGTCAGCCACACCACGGGCCGGAAGACGTGGATCCAGCACCGGGACTGGGGCACGAAGGACTACGACGTCCAGGGCACCGCCTCGGGCAAGTACCTGGTCTACGCCGACTCGAACCTCAACCTCACCGTCCGGGACACCGCCACCGGCGGCCAGGTGTGGACCAGGAAGATCGGTGACGAGTGGTCCTGGCAGCCCACGGTCGCGAACGGCCTCGTCTTCCTCCCGGGCGACCGGCTCAAGGCCCTCGACGTGGAGAAGGGCGGTACGGCCTGGACGCTCGACCCGGCCGGCCGGCGCGGCTTCGACACCCCGACGGTCGTCGACGGCGTGCTCTACGTCAGCGACCACGACGACGGCGTATGGGCGGTGAACGCCAAGACCGGCAAGCGGAACTGGCTCTGCGACGAACTGGACGTCGACGGCCCGGAGTCGTTCCGCCGGGTGGGCTCGACCCTGTACGGCGCCACCGGCGCCGTCGACGGCGGCGTCGTCGCCCTGGAGACGCGGACGGGCAAACTCCGCTGGACGTACACCGACAGCAAGGCCGTCGGCGAGCCGTGGCAGGTCGCCCTCGCGGGCAACCGGCTGCTGGCGACGCACGGCCACGAGATCTACGCGCTGCCGGCGGTGTAGCGAGGACGCCGGGCCGCGGAGACCTCTCGGTCCCGCGGCCCGGCGTTCTTTCCGGGCGGCCGACGCCCTTTCCGCGCGGTCGTCGTCCTTCCGGCCACCCGCGCCGGTCGTAGTCCTTCCGGCTACCCGCGCGGTCGTCGTCCCTTCCGGCTTCCCGGGCGGCTGTCGTCCTCTCCGGGCGGCCGGCGCCCGTCACATCGGCGTCGTGACCGTCAGGTGCTCCCCGCTGCCGAGGTGCAGCATGCCCTTGCCGGGAGTGATCTGGCCGCCGACCATGCTCCGGTTCGTGCGGATGCCGATCAGCTCTCCCGCGGAGCTGTCCTGCGGAGACAGCAGGATGCCGCGGCGGGCCTTCTTCATGTCGACCTGCCACCCGGAGAACCCGTCGCAGATCTCCTCCTCGTCACCGGCGATGACGACGGCCAGACCTTCCTCCACCCCGCGTTCGACGATGCGCTTGAAGACGTCCTCCGCGTCGCAGTCGTCGTGCACCTCGGCGTCGTCGACCAGGACGACGATCGGCTGCTCGGGACTGGCCGTCCCGACGAGCTCCTCCATCTCGTCCTCGTCGATGTCCCGGCCGGTGAAGACCTTCAGGACGCCCTCCGTCCCCTCCAGTTCACGCAGCGGGGACGGCCGGGGCGCCGCCAGGATCAGCCGTACGCCCTGGGCGAGGCAGGAGCGCGCGAGGTTCAGCAGCACCGTGCTGCGCCCGGACTTCGCGGGCCCGCCGATCACGAACGCCGGGACGCCCTGGGCGAGGTCGGGACCGAAGGCGGTGAGCTCGTCGCCGCCGACACCGACCAGCGCCCACAGCGGGGAGGCGCTCGCCACCGGGTCCCGCATGGCCCAGGCGTCCGCGAAGGAGATCCGGCTGGGCAGGACGTCGACGCGGAACGGGCGGCGGGAGCGCGGCAGCCCGGCGTCCCGGGCGGTCGCCGCCTCGCCGATCGCGGCGAGCGCGGAAGCCTGCCCCTGACCGGTGGTGTCCTCGGCGAGCAGGGCGAACTGGGTCTCGGTCGCCGACCCGCTCGCGAAGCCGCGGCCGGGCGGAATCTCCTCGGGGATCTTGCGCGCGTTGATGTCCAGCAACGAGAAGTCGCCACGGTCCGCGAGGCGCAGACCGTACTTGTCCTCGGTGAGGGAGGAGATCCGCCCCGTCAGCAGCTGACGGTCGCCGGTGATCACCAGGTGCAGGCCGACGCTCGCGCCCTCGCGCATCAGCGCCATCACCTGGTCGGTCAGGTCACCGTGGTTGTACTCGCCGAGCGTGGGCAGCCAGCCCTCCCAGCGGTCGAGGAGGACCACGATGTGGGGCAGCCGCTCGTCCTCGGCCGCGGCGGACCGCTGCTCCCCGATGTCGGCGTAGCCCTTCTCCGCCAGCAGGTCCTGGCGCCGGGTGAGTTCACCGGTGAGCCGGTTGAAGAACCGGATCACCCGTTCCTGCTGGTTGCGGCTGACGACCGCGCCGCAGTGCGGCAGCCGGGTCAGCGCGTTCAGGGCGCCGTTGCCGCAGTCGATGCCGTACAGATGGACGTCGGCGCTCGACAGGGTGCGGGCCAGGGAGCCCGCGATGGTACGCAGTACCTGCGAGCGGCCGCTGCGCGGGCCACCGGCGACGAGCAGGTGCCCGAAGGTGGCGAAGTCGACGACCACCGGGCGGCGGGCCTGGTCGGACGGCAGGTCCGCGATGCCGTACGGGGCCGCAGGCAGCGCACCCTGGCCGCGCACCTCCGGAATGTCGTCCAACAGCAGGGACTCGTCCAGGGCGGGCAGCCACGGAGAGTGCTGGGCCGGGATGCCGAGGCTCTCGTTGGCCTCCCGGATGGCGTCGACCAGGACCTTGAGGTCGGTGATCTCGTCGTCCTCCCGCGCCTCGGTCTTGGGCTTCGTCAGCGCGGCCCGGCCCAGTTCCTGCCAGGAGAGCTGCCCCGCCCACGGGGCGAGCGCCGCGGGATCGGCGGCACCCGGGCGGCGGCCGCCGACGCGGCCGGACTGGAAGGGGATGAGGGAGGCGTGGCCGAGACGGACGTACGCGCGGCCCGGGGTGCTCTTGGCGATGTGACCGGCCTCGGGAGCGTCGATGACGTCGGTCGACTCACCGGCGTCGGTCACGCGCAGGGCGATCCGCAGGTTGGTGTTGGCGCGGATCTCGGGCGACACGACACCACTCGGCCGCTGGGTGGCCAGCAGGAGGTGGATGCCGAGGGAGCGGCCCCGCTGCGCGATGTTGACGAGACCCGTCACGAAGTCCGGCAGGTCCCGCACCATGGACGCGAACTCGTCGATGACGATGAGCAGTCGGGGCACGGGCGGGTGGGACGGGTCGCGGCGCGACAGGTCCTGGTAGTCCTCGATGTCCTTGGCGTCGGCGGCGGCGAGAATGTGCTCGCGCCGCTTCAGCTCCGCCCCCAGCGATTCCAGGGCGCGTTCGACGAGGTGCGCGTCGAGGTCGGTGACCATGCCGACGGTGTGCGGGAGTTTGACGCAGTCCTTGAAGGCGGACCCGCCCTTGTAGTCGACGAGGACGAACGTCATGTTCTCGGGCGTGTTGGCGACGGCGAGCGCGGCCACGATGGTCTGGAGCAGCTCCGACTTGCCCGAACCGGTCGTACCGGCGATGAGTCCGTGCGGGCCGTCGCGCCGTATGTCGATGCCGAACGGACCGTCGTACGACTCCCCGATGACCGCCATGGTGGACTGGCCGCCCATGCGCCAGCGCGCGGCGACGTCGTCGCGGGTCGGGGGTTCCAGCTGGAGCACGTCGAGGAGCCGGCTCGAGGACGGCAGCGCGGAGTCCTCGGTCTCGCCACTGATGTCGCGCAGGGGCGCCAGCGCCCGGGACAGCCGCGCGCACCAGGCGGAGGAGACGAAGTCGGGCCGCACCCCGGTCCTGCGCCGGGCACCGGTCTGCTCGACGCGCAGGCGCAGTTCGGGGGCCCGCTCGGCGGCCTGCTCGTTCTGCTGGGCGCCCTGGTGCCAGGCGTGGAAGGAGGGGAAGCCGCCTGCGGTGGCCTGCGGGGGGTTGCCGGGCCGTGCGGCGGTGGCGGTGTCGCGGGCCAGCGGCTCGGCGACGACGAAGGCCTGGCACTCGCCGGGCAGGAAGCGCTCCTCCTCGTCCAGGCAGATCGCGTACATGGCGACCGCCGGCCCTTCCCGCAGCAGCCGTACCACGCCCGGCAGCGACCTCAGCCGACGCGATCCGTCCCATACGACGACGATGTCCGGGTCAGCGAAGGCGGGGCCGGCACCACCGCTGCTGTTCTCCTTCAGGGCCTTCTGCCGGGCGTCGAGCAGCTGCGTCAGCTCGCCGACCCGGGCGCTCACGGTCTCGGAGTCCGTCCCGATCACCACGTTGACGTCCTGGCCGCTCGCGGGGCGGGCGTGCGGGAGCCAGCGGACCCAGTCCCAGCGCGGCTGCGCGTGGTTCTCGGTGAGCACGTAGAACTGGACGTCCATCGGGCTGTGCAGCACCGCGGTCTGCGCAACGGCCCATCGCGCGAGTGCCTGCGCCGAGTCGCCGGGCCCCGCGACACCGATGACGCCCAGGTCCCTCAGCGGCAGGGCGACGGGGGAGTCCTCGATCTCCCAGGTGACCTGACGCTTGTGCTCGTCCTGCTCCGGGTCGTCGAGCACGACGTCGGACTGCACCTGGCCGGTGCCGACCCGGAGGAGCAGATGGTCGGCGTCCGTGCGCCGCCTCTCCCACAACCGGGTACGGGGACCGGTGCCGAATGCCAGCACGGAGGCGGGGTCGGGACAGGCGCCGCGTCGGTCGAGCCGCTCCAGCCGCAGCGCGTCCTGGGCGTCCTTCTCGATCCGCTCCTTGGTCTCCTTGTACTCCTTGACCTGCTTCGCATGGGACTTGCGCCCGTGCTTCTTGTCCATGAAGTAGTTGCCGAAGAGCATGACCGGACTCAGCAGAGCCATGATCAGGTAGTACCAGCGCCCGAAGATCATGACCGACACGACCGCGCCGACCAGCGGGAACAGCGCCATCAGCCAGGGCAGCGGCCGGACTTCGTACTCCCTGGGCGGAGAAGGCAGCCGGAACTGCGTCTTGCGCTCCGCCGGGCGCAGTCGCGGAGGCCGGTTGTAGTCGAGCCCGGCTCCGTCCTCCGACCACTTCAGGGCGGCGTCGGGAGGGGAGTAGCCGGCTATCTCCAGCAGCGTGTTGCCGAGGGCGAGTTGAGCCCCGAGGGGCCAGCCGCCGCCGTCGAAGACCTCGCCGTCGAGCCGGGGATGCGTGCCGTCGCCCCCCTTCTCCTTCTCCTTCTCCTTGTCCTTTTCCTTCTTCTTCTCCTCGTCCGCGGCGCTCTTCGGCTCGATGCCGTGCAGGGCGACCTCGCAGGTGCCGTCCATGGCGATGGACAGAGTGGCGGCACGCGAGGCGAGTTCGGGGTCGTCGATGCGCAGGTGCGCGGCGGGGCCGCTGCCGATGTCGTACCGACCGACACCCAGCCGGTGCACGGCCCCGGCCGCGGGACCGCCGGCCACGCGGACCTCCACGACACCCGTCGGCTCGCCGGACACGCAGCCCGCTGGATCGTGCAGGCTGACGACAGCGCCCTCGCGCAGGGGTGAGCCGACGATGGTGGCGTCGGGGTCGAGGGCATAGCCGTCGACGAAGGCCTGCGGGGTACCGCCGGGGCCGGGCCGCCCGCCGATGGGGATGACCTCCGCCCCACCGGTGACACCGACATGGCGCGCCAGTTCCCGAGTGATGTCGCCGACCGACGACTCCGGATCGGCGTCGAGCACCACGTCGGTGCTGGCTCCGCCGACCGGGTCGACGACGGTCAGACTCAGGCGCACGTTCGTCCTCCTCGCTGGGCTGAGGCCGCCCCCGGAACGCTGAACACAACGAAGCGACCCTAGCCGCCGCACCTCGTCCCCGCGCAACGGGATGCACAGGGTCGTACGGGGCGGCAATGTGCACCGGTTCACGTTTCCGCCACCGGGCGTCCCTGTCGCCCCAAGTGCCTCGCCCGTAGGATCTTTGCTCATGCGGACGGCCTGTGGACGAACGGCCGGTGCACCGCGTCAGTCACGCCACGGGGGAAGGCCCTGAGGCGATGGGAGGGAGAGCTGTCATGGCGAAGGACACGGACCTTACTTATGCCGAGATGGAGAAGAAGGCCACCGACCTGATCAAGGCGATGGGCGACATGGAAGACATGTTGAAGGCCATCGAGAAGGGTGTGGAGGAGCTGGTCGCCAACGGCTTCACCACGCAGAAGGCCTCGGGCGCGTACGACGAGTCCATCAAGGACTTCACCAAGGGCGCGGCCAAGACCGTCAAGGGCCTGGAGGGCCTGTCCAAGTTCCTCACCAACGCCAAGAAGGCATACGAGGACCTGGACGAGCAGCTGGCCAAGGGCGCCAAGGGCTGATCAACCGTACCCGCCGGCTGAGCGGAGGGGGTGCGATGGGAAGCATGACCTTCCATCGCACCTCTTTCGTGTTCCGGGAACCATCTTCTGAATTTGGCTTCATCTAATCTCATGTTGACGATACTTGATTGGTGGGCGGCGAAGAACTCATGAGTGATCTGAGCCTTGACGACACCATTTTTCAGCACTTGAAGACGACCTTCTCCACCATCAGTGACCGCATGGATGCCACCCGTCGAAGCCTGCGAGGCGCGGACGCCTCTGCTGTCGGGGAGAGCCGGCTCGTCGAGGACGTACAGGACTTCGCCGACGATTGGGCGTACGGCATCAAGCAGCTCGGTAAGCACACCCAGGGTGCCGTGAAGATGATCAATAAGATCGGCGACACATTCGGCGAACTCGACCTGGATCTGGCCGAGTCGCTGAAGACCAAGAAGAAGGGAAAGTGAGTGGCCGGAAAGCGCCCTGCCTTCCCTCACATCGGATGGGATCCGACTCCGGGTGACGTCGACGACACTCGTGAGTTTGCCAAGAAGCTCGGGAGCCTCGCAGGTGAACTGGGTACTGCGGTCAGGGAACTGGAGCGCATCGAGTGCGGCGCCTGGAAAGGGAAGACCGCGGTCGCCTTCACCGAGTACATAGGTGAAGACGTCACTCCCCTCATACGCAAGAGCTACGATTCCTTCGACAAAGCCTCACGCGCCCTGCACCGCTGGTCCAATGAGCTGAAGGAATTCCAGGACGAGGCGAACCGACTGGAGAAGTCCGCCGGCGAGAAGCTCGACGACAGGGCCAAGGCCGAGGCGAAGGCCGACGGCAAGGGCAGCAAGGAACTCGGCGAGGCCTCCAGTGCTGTCGACGGAGTGATCCAGAAGGTTCGAGATCTGGAGGAGCGCTACAAGGACGTCGCTCGACAGATCAGCAAGGAACTGGACAAGGCTGCCGACATCGCGCCGGACGAGCCGGGTTTCTGGGACAAGCTCGGCAAGGGCATCGCCGACGCCTGGGACGCCACCGGTGACTGGCTGAAGGAGCACGCAGACCTGATCAAGGCGATCGGCGATGTGCTCAGCGACATCACGGCGGTGCTTGGCATGCTGGCCATCATCACCCTGCCGTTCCCGCCTCTCGCCGCGATCTTCGGAACGGCAGCCCTCATCGGCAGCGGTCTCGCGCTGGCCACTCACGGAGTGGCCATGGCGGCCGGGGCGGACGTGAGTTGGGTGACGATGGGCACGGACGCACTGGGGTTGCTGCCGGGTATCGGCATGTTCGGCAAGGGGGTGAAAGTCGTCGGGGAGTCGGCCAAGGCGGTCAAGGGCTTGTCGGCAGCCAAAGCCGGCGCACTGGGCAAGGGGTTCCAGGCCACGAACCTTGGCACCTCACGTGTTCTGGTGGCTTTCGGCAAGACGTCCAAGGTCGTCGACGGCGGGCTCGGCAAGGCCGGTCTGGTGAAGATCGGTGGCAAGGGCGACTTCGTGCACGAAGTCGCGCATGTCAGCAGCGGGCTCAAGTCGCGCATGGGCGGTCTCGTGAGTGCGGGTTATCACGAGGGGCAGTGGCTGGGTACGAAGGGAATCAATACCTTCTTCAAGGGCAATATGGACCCGTTCAGTGGGCTCGGCAGAACCGTCGACGCAGGACTGAAGATCGCCCCCAAGGTGGCGACGCACATCACCAGCGCGGTCTCGGGAGATTAGCCTTGAAAGGCGGAAAGCTGTGCTGACCGCTGTCGTCGAAAGGGGAAGATGCGAGTGAATGTCTGGCAGCCGGAAGCCGGAGAAACGCTGCTCGCGCGGGCGCCCGTGACCTTTGCGACGGGTGCGGCTCCGCCTGTGAGAGGGATGCGCTGGTTCCGCGACACGGAACGCAACGACATCCAGCACGAGCTCCAGGGGTGGCCGGAAGGCCCGTCCTTCATCCCTCGGTCGACCGGCAACACCATGGCCCGCCGGTTGTTCAAAGGCACCGCAAAGGTCACCGGAGTGAGTGTCATGGCGGCGCTGAGCGCCGCGGGAGGCAACATCGCCACCCCCTCGTCCGCCGATTCCGGATCGGACACACCCGATGACCCGGCCAACGAGGTCGATGACTTTCCCGTCATGTGGGCCGCGCAAGGAACCATCGGCAGGACGCTTCCCTGGCAGCTGGATCCGGGGCGAGTGAATCGGGCGTACTGGCGGACACATCTCATCGTCACCGACCGCAGGATCGTCGTCGTCGAACTTCCCTACGACGGGAAGAACTTGGAAGCGATCGACGACGAGGTCATCTGGCAAGCCCCACGTACTGACATCCGTGCGGTCGAGCTGAAGAACTTCAAAGACGGCAATGATTTTACGATCGTTTTTTCGGACGGTTCTTGGTGTAGATTGAGCTGTCGTTCTCGAAGGCAACTGATGCGATATCTGATGCGGGCGCCGGTGTTGCTCACCGCCGCTGATCTGAATCAGCCGCAGCGGAAGGCTGTTCTGGATTACGCAGAAGAAATCGAAATGCCGGATTCCGTGTCTCCCGTCATCACGCAAAACTCATGCGGCCACTACAATGTCGACATTCTTCTTCCCCGTCGACTCACCTCTGCCTTCGGGGCCTCCGAGGAAAGCCTCGTCCTGGACGGAGAAGGGCGCGACATCGATCCTTCGGACTATCACCCCGAAGATTACTGAGAGTTGCTGCAACTCCCTTTCCTACTCGATGCAACGGTTCATATGACTCCCACTGCTGGTTCCTCTGCCCCCGACATTCCGGCTGCATCGGCGGCTGAGCCTCCACCCGTCTGGTTTCTGACACCCGAGGGATTCTTTGCGCTGCCCTTGGCCGACGGCCCCGCGGAGCGGGTCGAACGCGCGGAATCCTTCGTGCGGCAGCTCTACTCTCGTGGCAGCGAGGAGATCTGGGCCCCCGCCGCCCCCACCTACGCGACCTTGGCCGAGAGGATCGGGGCCACTGGTGTGTCCTACGCGGCCCTGGGGCTGTTCTCCACCTCCGAGCGGGAACGCACCCCCACCGGCGACGTCGCCAGGCACGACCTCGCCGAGGGGGCCGCCCAGTGTGCGTTCACTCTGGCGGCCGTCCCCACTGAGCAGGAGGCCGGCGCCGTCGACGTCGTCGCGCAGGGCATCGTGGCCGCCCTGTCCAGGGACACGTTGAACGACGTGCAGTGGCTGGACCTCCCCTGTGGACCGGCGGTCTCCTGTGTCACATGGCGGGAGTACCAACTCGGCCCCGAGGTCACGGCTACAGCTGAGCCGGCCGCTTTCGTCACCGCCGAGATGCAGGTCCATGTGCCCTTCCCGACCGGCCCGTTCACCGCGGTGTTCACGCTGGTCACGGCATCTATCGATCACTGGTCCCAGTTCGTCGACATGATGGGGGGCATCCTTCAGACGGTGTCCTTCACGGATCCGGCCGAGGCCCTCACCGAGTAGCCCGTTGTCGGCCCTGCCCGCGCTGTGCGGTGATTGTGCGGATCAGCTCGGGCAAGGTCGACCTGGCGTTTCGTGACCATCGCGGGGCTGTGGATCGCGTCAACGACTGACGGCTCGGATCCCCCGCAAGCCGCCGCCCACGGCGCCGGTACACGCGTCACCGGCGTCCTCGGAGTCGGCTGAGCCCCGTCCGTACCCGAATGAAAGGACGGAGCATGACCGCACCGGTCGATCCCGCTCCGCTGGATGAGACCTTCGCGTGCACCTTCGAGTTCCAGCCAGGCTGGATCGATCTCACGTTGCGCGAAGGAACCCGGGCCGAGGCCAAGGCGCTGGCCACGGAGGTCGTGAACCGGCTCAATCCGCTGGGCCTCGGGATCGAGAAGAGCGCGGTCTTCGACGACATGGTCGAGCGGGCCGTGGACCTCAACGATGACGTGCCCACCCTCGCGGCGGCGTACTACTCCGAGGCGGGGGAGGCCCTGGCCAACCTCACGGTCGATTCGTACGGCGACGAGGGCGTACCCCGCCCCGACGCGGACGAGGCCGTCCAGTTGCTTATGCAGTGGGGAAACGCGGAGGTCACGGGTACCCCAGGGGTCACTCACCTCGAGCTGGCGGCGGGACCTGCCGTGCGCATCCAGGCGATGGTCAAGGTCAAGCGGATGCTCGGCTTCGGCCGCAGGCTGACCGAGTTCGTCAAGTACGCCGTCTTCCCGCCCGGCATGGAGAGTCTCGTCGTCGTCACGGTGACCTGGGAGAAGATCGCCCTCACGGAGCGGATCACCGAGCTGGCCGACGACGCGGTGCGGACCATGCGGATCACGCCGCTCCCGACGGGAGGCGCCTCGATGTCCGCGGACGGGGGCACGGCATGAGGACAGCCGACAGCCGTACGACGCCGCCGGCGCGAAGCACCTGACCCGGCACAGCAGTTGGTCAGCACGCCGCGTACCACGGCCATGGGATGGGGCGCGCTTTTCGACACCGTGGCGGGACCACGGCAGTGGGGCTGACTTGCGGTGAGTGAGCCGGGGGAGACCACCGATCGGGCCACCGGGACTCCTCGCCGGGCCGAGACCGCCTTCACTGGCCGGGATGTGCACCGGTTCACGCTTCCGCCACCGGGCATCCCTGTCGCCCCAAGTGCCTCGCCCGTAGGATCTTTGCTCATGCGGACGGCCTGTGGACGAACGGCCGGTGCACCGCGTCAGTCACGCCACGGGGGAAGGCCCTGAGGCGATGGGAGGGAGAGCTGTCATGGCGAAGGACACGGACCTTACTTATGCCGAGATGGAGAAGAAAGCCACCGACCTGATCAAGGCGATGGGCGACATGGAAGACATGTTGAAGGCCATCGAGAAGGGTGTGGAGGAGCTGGTCGCCAACGGCTTCACCACGCAGAAGGCCTCGGGCGCGTACGACGAGTCCATCAAGGACTTCACCAAGGGCGCGGCCAAGACCGTGAAGGGCCTGGAGGGCCTGTCCAAGTTCCTCACCAACGCCAAGAAGGCGTACGAGGACCTGGACGAGCAGCTGGCCAAGAGCGCCAAGGGCTGAGGCTCGTCGAGGCGGCCACTACGCCGTGCCGGCGCGGTGGAATGCATTGAGCGTCCGCCGCGCCCGCTCATGTCGCCCGTGAGGATGGAAGTCTGGAAGCCGGGCTGACAGAGCTTGGTACGGCTTGGTACGACCTTGACCTGATCAAGAGATCCCCGAGGAGGGGCTCATGGGGGAGCAGGACCGCCTGCTGGTCGACTTCACGCTTCTGGAGTCTTCGAAGAAGAACCTCAAGGACATCAAGAAAGCCCTCAAAGATATCGAGGAGCATCGTGATGACATCCGTGACATCTGGGGCCATGACAGTATCGCCGGTAAGATGCAGGAGTTCGTTAACAACTGGGACAACTACCGGCGTGAACTTCTGGAGAATGTCGAAGACTTGGGCAAGCAGGTAGACACTTCACTCAAGAGTTTCGAGAAGCTGGACCTCGATCTCAAGAACGCGACCGAGAAGAAAAACGGGAAAAACGGGGGGAGCTGACCGATGGGCACGGGTAAGGGCAGGCGCCGGCCGGTCGACTGGCATCCGCTGGCGGAGAAGGACCCGATCCCCGGCGACCCGGAGGACATCCGCGACGAGGTCACCAGGATGAAGAACCTGGCCTCGACTCTACGCGAGCAGGCTGACACCCTGCGCAAGGCCGCCGACGGCGAGGCCCTCAAGGGCAAGTACGCCGACAAGATCCGGGAGAAGTCCGGCGACCTCGAGAAACGCTTCCGCGAAACGGCAAGCCGCTACGAACGTGTCGTTGGCGACCTCGGCAACTGGGCCAATGATCTCGAGGGCTTCCAAGAACGCGCCGATGGCGTCCTCCGCGCTGCGAAGCAGGCCGACGAAGAGCATGCGGCCGAGGTGAAGAAGAAGGAAGCCGAAGCCAAGAAGGACGGTGACAAGAAGGCGCCGGAGGAGTCCGACCCCAACAGTCACCTGGCGCCTTTTCACAAGCAGCTCAATCAGGTCATCTCCGATCGTAATTCCCGCGCCCGGTATTACGCTGAGAACATTGACGGTGATATTCACGACATCATCAAGGACAGCGGGTGGGAGAACTTCAAGGACTGGGTGCACGAGCATGCGGATACGATTAAGTCCGTCGTGGAAGTCCTGAGTTGGGCTGCGACTTTGATTGGTGTTATCGCTCTTTTCTTCACGCCCGTCGGATGGCTGGCGACCCTCATCGCGGTGACCGCCATCAGTCTTACGGCGCTCGTCGGCGTTGGGCACACATTGCTGGCCTTGTCCGGCGACGGGAGCTGGGCGGATGTCGCCATGGACGTCTTCGCTCTGGCGACGCTGGGGTTCGGCAGCGTGGCGATGAAGGGCGTGAAATCCGCGACGAGAGCGCTCAAGAGCGCGAGTAGGACGGGACGGTTTCAGCGGTACACGAATCTACGCAAGCTGCTCGACAGGAACGTCATGCGATACGGCACCAACTCGGCCCGTGGCGCGAAAGCTGTGCGGGCGAAGAACGCCCTGCGCCAGATCGGGTCGAGGGAGACAAGCCCTGGTTCCACTCGGCTTGAACGCCTCCTGGGCGGTGACGGAGAAGTGGTCAGCGCAACCAAGTTCGCCAGGGCCATGCGCACCGAGTTCAGCGGGAATGCCGATGTGGTGAAGGCGGCCGATGACGTGGGCAAGGCTGCCAGAAAGTTCCGCGTCAACTACCTTGCGGCAACTTCTGTAGATCTTGGGGACAAGGCCGGAGAAAAATTCGGTGGGGACGCGTACGGAGATGCCAAGGACGTTCTTACTCGTGAAGTCGGGAGTCGCTGGTGAGTCCCGCCCCGGCTCGATCGCCAGTCATCAGGTACGGAGAAAACCGAACTAAGTGCTCTGGAGTGACAGATATGGCAACAGTCCCGGCAAAAAGCCCTGAAGAATCCCGCGCCATGAAATATCTTGCCGCATTTGGTGTGGCGCCCATCCTGTGTTTCGCCTTCCAAGATCTTGGTAGCGAATATGGAGGGCTGGAGTGGCTCACGTACGGTTACGCAGCGTGGCCGATGATGATCGGACCTGTTCTGATGCTACTCCTTTTTTTTCGGAACCGAGAGCTCATTAGTGTCCCTGCGAAGGGTGCCAACTTTTCTCAGACGATCAGGATTGCTTCTTGTCTGTACCTGATCCCGAATCTATTCGTAGCATTCGGATATAGTTGGCTCGCCGTGATTTCACTGCTCTCCATCCTGACGATCCTGGTGGGTGACTGGCAGATCAAGAAGCGGGCTGGAGTATGAGCGCGTCGGATGGGGAGCAGGAGTCGCCCCCCGGCGCGGTGACCGCACCACGCGGTTATGAGCTCGTCCTGCCTCCCGGTTGGGCCCGCATCCCTCTGCGTGAGGGTACGAAGGAAGCGCTCGAGAGGATCCTCTTCTCACACATGGAGCAAGTCCCGGAGGGAATTCCCCGGGACGACGCGATGCGCTTCCGGCTGGACATGCGTCGCCAGTTGGAGAGGCAGGCGCGTGCGGCCCGAAGAAACGGTGGCCTTGATCTCTACCTTCCGGTGCTGCCGCGCGGAGGGATCTTTCTCATGGCGTCTTTCATCGTCGCTGAGCTGCCGATCGGTCAAGCCCATGTGATTCCTCAGCAGGCAGTGATCGCTGAACTGGCCAACGAGGGCGTCCCGGACGGTACGGCGAAGCAGGTCGACGTGGCAGGGGCACCTGCGCTCCGTCGAGCCTATGGCTCCCCTCTCACGGAGGAAAAGCTGAGCTCTGCCTCCGAAGCCGTACAGCAGGACGCCCTGCCGACACGACGGGTCGACTATGTGATTCCCGTGCCGGACGATCCTGGCCGCTGGATCAGCATCAACTTCTCCACGCCCGGTGATGGTGACATCGACAGCGAATTCACCGGCGTGCTGGTCGAGTTGTTCGACGCGGTGGTCGGCACGTTCAAATGGAGTTATGAGTGAGCTGGCTCAACGTCAAGCACGCCATGGATCTATCCGCTTGGATCCGCATTCCGCTCATGTGGCCGGAACCGGGGCTTGAGGACGTCGAGGAGGCTCAAACGCCTGAGACGTGGGCCCGCTACTTCGCTGAGGGGCTTTGGGAGGATCTCGCGTCGGAGAAGCCAGAACCGGGGGAAGTCGAGCTGCTGACCAACATCCTGTTGATGTACGCCATCAGGGCCCCCGCAGCCTATCCGGACTTCGAGGTATTCCTTCATCTCCCGCACCCTCGGGAGATTCCGCTCCCGGTGTACGTCGACCTGGTGGAGATCGAGGAGGGTGAGGGCCGGACAACCGCACTGCGTGAGCTGACCCACGCCGACGCGAGCTATACCGTCGAGCCCCCCATTGTCGAGGACTTCGATTCCCCCCATTTGGGGACCGGCTTGCGGGTGCTGCGCTACTACCAGGACGAAGACAGCAATGAGGTACATGTCGGTCTCCGCTACGCCTGGCGTTACGAGAAGGGCACGGAAGCCGCGGACGTCCTGATCATTCTGGCCGATCCTGACGCCGGAAGGATCTTGCGAGCTCTCGATGACATCGACGAATTCGCCCGCACTGTCCGCATCAGCCCGGACGAGGAAGCGGATGCCTGGAATAACGGCCGAACCTGACTATGTGTATTAGAGGGAAAATGTTGACATGCGCAGTTCTGTCGCCAGGCGCCGATTCTGCGCTGATGCTACGGGTGAGGCTATGGCCGGGTCGCTGACGTGGATGGACGGCGACGGCATCGGTGAGTGACATTCGCGCGTGCGGGATCGTGGTTTCAGCCGACTGGGTGCCACTCCCGATCGAGCCGTCGGACGATGTCCGAAGCTGGTCCAAGAGCACTGCGGCGGAGCTTCGGGACCGAAGCAAGGCGGCGGGTTACGAATGGACAGGGGCTCGCCGAGTGGTCACGGTGATCGCGGGGGCCAGGACAGTCTCTGTGCTGGGTTTCGGGGCGCTGACCGTGAAAGTCATCGCACCTGCCCCACACCCTCTGTCTCCGACCCATCCTCGCGGTCCCCACCGGATCTCGGTCGTGTGCGCTTCTCGCCGGAGGTATCCGGCTGGTGTTCTTCCGCCTCTATCTCGAAGGACTCGGGGGGCAAGCCGACCCCGGAGTCTCGCAGTACGCGACTGTATTTCGCGTATCTGCGCCGTGCGACGGCGAGGCCCGTCAGCCACAGGGCGGCGAAGAGCAGCCAGACGGCGCCGCACACGAGCAGCGGCTGGGCGCTGAAACCGGTCTGGGACAGGGGAATGAGCATGGCCGCCAGGAGGACCAGGAGGGCGGTCAGTCCCCGCCGTCGGTGGGTGCGGCTGTAGTCGACCATGATGCGGGCGTGCAGGAGATCGACCTCGTGCCGCACCTCGGGCAGGGGCCGCAGGCGGCTGCCCCCGGGGCGCATGCCGGGCAGTGGCCCGCCGTTCGGCGCAGCGGGGTAGTGCTGTGCGCTCCACGCCGCCCGTTCCGGCGCGTCCGGCAGTCGGCGGAAGGCGAAGTACGGGTTCGGGCTTCCGTTGGGGGAGAGCGGGGACAGCCCGTCGTACCGGTATCCGTACTGCTCGGCGACGTAGGCGAAGGCCGCGAATCTGCGCCACGACCGTTGGAGATTGCGGGTTTCATACCGCTCCCGGCTCTGCGCACCGTCCCGGAGCAGCGCTCTGAGCTGAGCTGTCAGCATCCAGGCCGTCCCGGCACCGGGTCGTCGTCCCCGGATGGCTCGCCGAACCTGAGTGTGCGGCCGATGTGGGCGAGGCGCGCGCTGTAGGAGTCGAGCAGGAAGACGGACGGAGTGGAGATGGTGACGTAGACGCAGTAGCTGTGGGGGGCGGGGACGATCAACTGAAGGGCCGCCATCGGAAGGGGCGGCACGGCGATCCCGGCCTCGATGGGGGGAAGCCGCAGCGTGCGCAGGGACGTCGACATCACGCCGGGCCCGCACGGAAGCTTCGTGGCGAGCACCATGTCCTGCGGACCTTGCAGCCCCTCTCCCAGAGGGAAGGTGATTTCTTCCAGGCGGTCCTCGACGACGTTTGCGAAGAACTTCCTGGTGGTCGCCTGGTAGATGCCCTCGGCGGTGAAAAGACGTCGGGCGGGGCTGTGCCCACTCGGGCGGACGGTGACCGCGAGCAGGCCCATGGACAGGCGCTCCCCGCCGTCCACCTCCTCCGTGCCGACGCACATGGCGGTGAGGAGCACGTTCTCCCGGGCGCTCAGCAGCGGCAGCTGGCGGCGCAGGCCCTCGCTGGCGGCGTCCCGTGCCTCCGCGTCCGCTCCCGGCAGCAGTTCCGCCATGGCCTCGCGCCAGCCGTCGGACTCCGTGGGTTCCGGGAGCCGGACGAACTCGTCCGGGACGTCGTGGTGGAAGGCGTAGTGGAAGGGGGCGGTCGGGCCGCGCTCGATGTCACCGGTCGGGCCGGTCGGGCCGTGGGACACCGCGCTCATGCGGCCGTACCCAGCTGCGAGGGGTCGAGGTGCTTGGTGAAGGTGCCGCCCGACGAGCTGAGGGCGGTCTGCGTGTCGAAGGTGGGGGACGTCGGTCCGGGTGCCATGACCTCGCCGTCGTCGGTGGATCCGACGTAGTCCATGAACGGTCCGACGACGGGAATGTCACCGATCTTGAACGCGCCGTCCGTCCACCGGCCCTGGTCCCAGGTGCCGTTGTGCATGTTGGAGCCGATCGCCAGCGCGGCGCCGGTCCACGTCGCCGCCTTGTCGACGGCGGTACCGGCGGCGACGAACGACCAGCCCTTGCCGGCCATGCCCAGACCGCGTGCGGAGTTGGCGACCCCGCTGGGGAGCCCGCGCAGGCCGTTGAGGCTGTTGCCGAACCGGACGCTGCCGAGTGCCTTCATGAAGCCGGACGACAGCCGCAGCTCCCGGCCGGCGCTGACCAGGGCGCGGCCGGACTGGGCGAGCCGGGCGCCGGCCAGGCTGAGACCGCCGGCGAACACACCGACGGCGTCCCATGCGATGATCTCCCAGGTGACGTCGGCCCCGCCTGCCTTGGCGGCCAGGTGGAAGGCGAGCGCCAGGCCCGCGATGACGAACGCGGCCACGCCGAGGCCGGAGAAGAAGATCGCGAGAACGCCGACGACCATGGCGATGTCCGCGAGAATGTCGCCGATCAGCTTCCAGAAATTGGGGTCCGTGATGGTGTCCCAGGCGTCCGAGAGCAGGTCTCCCACCGCGTCCAGCGCCTCCTCGAACCAGCCCGGCTCGGGAGGCGCGTCGTCCGCGGCACCCTTGACCAGACGCGTGACGTCCGCCGCCGCCTGACCGTGCTCACTCTGGAGCGAGTGCGCCCGGCTGCGGATGGCGGACAGTTCGCCGGTGGCGGTCTCCAGGGACTTCTTCCTTTCCTTGGAGTCCTTCTCGTGCTTCTTCTCGTCCGCGTCCGACAGGCCTTCGGTGGACGTCGGCAGTGAATTCACCGCGCTCTGTGCGGAGTTGACCTTTCGCGCCGCTTCCGCCGCCTCCTCCTCCAGCTTCCGTGCCCGGGACTGGAATCCGTCCAGTTGGGTTTCCCAGCTGCTGAGGGCCCGGTGCGCGGTGTCCAGCCACCCCAGCGCCTTCTTCAGGTATGGAGGAACAGGTGAGTAGGTGTCCTGGAACGCCGTGGCCGCCTTGCCCGCCCAAATGCCGTCCGCGGTTCCCATCTTGCTCAGCTCCGTCTGGGCCGTGTCGCTGCCGCTGCTGACACGGCCCACCGCCTTGACCGGGTATTTTTCGGAACTCATCGGACTTCTCCCCGTGCTTTTGTGCTGGCTGAGCCGGTAAGTTACCAGCGGCGTCCGTATGTCACGATGGGGCCGCCCCCGTACGAGCCGAGGAGGAGACGCTCATGGACGAACGGCATCTCCTGAACGAGCTGATGAAAGCTGTCGCGGAGGAGGCGCGTGAGTTCACGGTCAGACCGCATTTCCCTGGCCTGAAGAAATTCGCGGCATTCGCGTACGTCGCCGAGAGCTTCGGATATCGCTATGTCGGGCACGCCCCCGGTAATGCCGCCCTGAACAACCCCTTTTTCCTGTTCGTCCGGATGCCTGATGCGCGTGAGCGGGCCGCCGTTCTCCAGGCCGCTCGTCAGCAGGGGCCCGGCCGGACCCCGCTGCCGGGCATGCGCCCGGGGCACGGTCTGACTCCGGTCCCGGAAGTGCGGCCCCAGGTGGAGCTTTTCTACTCCCAGATGGTCGTCGACGCGAGCGGACGGTACAACCCGCGCGTCCTGAGCAACATCCTCATTCTGCCGGTCGTTTTGGCGATCTTCCTCATCTTTCCCGGTTACACGGTGAAGAACGTCCTCGTCGCGGCGGTGATCTGGCTCGCCTTCTTCGCCTTCTACCTCGTCGGTCTCGGCGTGACGCGACGGCGAAGGCGCACACATCTCGGCCGTCTGTCCGCCGCGGGCGTGGAGTGGCCGCCGCGAGTCGAGGTGTGAGCCGTCACTTCTCGGACTTCGCCGCGGTCTTCTTCAGCTCGTCGTAGAGCGACTGATCCATTGTGAGGAACTCCTCGGACGCCTTGTTCGCGAACTTGGAGACGCCCTTCGTCAGCTTCGACAACTGACCGAATCCGTAGTCCCAGGAATCGGCGAAGTCGTCGCAGGCCGACTGGAGATCGGCGTACCCGACCTGGCTGGAGTCGGCCCGCTTCATTTCCTGCGACGCCTCCTTCATGCGGCGGCCGCTGTTCTCCAGCGTTTTCGCCATCTCCTTGACGTCGGCGGAGAAGAATTTCAGGAACGACATGTGTGCTTGCCCCGTGGGGTGGTCATCGGTTGATTGACTGGATTTCCTGGACGGTGATCGCCTGGGCGTTCTCGAAGGTGCCGTCGGGCAGGTCGCCGCCCGCATCGCCGGTGCCGGTCCAGGCGATCTCCCAGGTGATGGTGGCCTGGAGGTCGAAGGTGCCGTCTCCGGAGGAGCGGAGGTACTTGATGCCGCAGGGCGGGGTCCGGTCGGCCTTGCCCTTGGCGTAGGGCTCGCCGATCGAGCCGTCGTCGTTGATCGTGCACTCGCCTGAGGCGGGGTACGTCTCGGCATCCGGGGTCCCCGGCTCCAGCTTGAGCGACACCGGCTTCGCGGTGGTTGTGGCCGAGAGGGCGAAGCCGGGGGCGTTGATGGCCGCCGTGGCCTGGACCTCGTGGAAGTCGGCCTTGTCGAGCCAGGCCCAGGTCGGCAGGTTCACCTTCGTCGTTTCGGCGGGGGCGAGGGTGACCTCGGTACCGGGCAGTTCCATGTGCTGGTACGCGAGGGCGGCGAGTATCTCCGGCGTGATGGCTTCCTCGTACTGGGGTGGCGGTGCCTCGCCGTTGTCGACCCAGAAGGGGAGGTCGGTGCAGGAGTTGCGCTTCAAGTAGTCGGGCTCGTTGGGATTCTCGACGCCGGCCCAGAACATTCCCTCGCCGTCCTTGGCGACGTTGTAGTCCTTGTAACCGGGGGTGTCCGTCCAGCCGTACTCGTCCTCGTAGTGCGCCTTCGTCTGGCCGATCGCCGCGGCGGGGGTCCCGGTCATGCCGGGTGCGCTCGCGGCCTCCTCTATCTCGGCGGACATCTTCTTCTTGAAGTCCTTGGCGCCGAGGTAGGGGGCGTACCAGCAGGGTGGGGGAGTCCAATTGACGTCGGCGGACGTCACGTTCCCCTTGCCACCGTTCGGGGCGACGGAACCGGAGTACGTGATGCGTGCGGCTGCGTAGATGCCGGTTTTGTCGCCGCCGCCGGACTGTTCGGTGTCGGCGCCCTGGCCGTTGCTCGGCTGCTCTCCCGCGTACGCAGGATCCGCGAGGGAGGTGCCCAGCGCCAACGTCAGGGCAGCCGCGCCGGTGATGAGGGCCGTGCGTCGTGACGTCGTCACTGACACTTCGCCGCCTTCGTTTCGACGAACACCTTGGACGCCTGCCACATCCCCTCTCCTGCCGGGTACTTGGTCATAATGATCTTGAAGTAATCGAAGTCGGCGATGCTGGGCGCACCCTTCAGGATTTTCCCGGTCTTGACCTCTTTGGAATAGAACTTGCTCGAGTCCACGCAGAACGCGACTTCCACCGAGTTGCCGTTGGGGGCGGATCGAGTGGTGGCCTGGTAGTGGCGGCGGGTGCCGGTCGACGTCCAGTCGCCTTCGAGTCGGGCGTCGATCTGCGTGCGCGCGTACTTCAGCCCGTCTCCGGTGGCGTAGGCGGCCAAGGAAGCGTCCTGGGTCGTGCGCTTGTCGACGCCTCGATAGATGGCACGGAAGAAGTTGGCCGCGTCGTCCATCGCGGCCGCTTCGTTCTTGTCCTTCGGCTTGTCCCAGTCGAAGACGAGGTGCATGTCCTTCGGGAGGGACAGGTCCACGCCATCCGGCTTGTCCTCCGCCGGTGCCGCCGAAGACTCGGCTGTCCCGCCCGGGGTCGCAGACCCCTGGTCCGCTCCCGCGATCTTGTCGTTGTCGCTGGACTTGTCGTCTCCGCCGCCGCAGGCCGTCAGCAGCAAGGCGGCTGAGGCGGCGAGCGCGGCAGCAACGGGCAAAGAGCGGCGCTTCACAGTGGACTCCCCGTGAGACAGAAGTGCGGTCAAGGCTACTGACGGTATCCGCGTGCTTCCCGGTTTCGCCAGAGTGAACTGCCTCAGGAGTCGCTACGGTGCTCTGGACACGCGAGGGGCTGGCGAGGGACGAGGAGTCACATGGCGGATGTCATATCCCGGGACAGGGCCGCCAGGTCCGACCTGGTGCGGTGGCTGGCGTTCAGCCTGCTGTGTGCCGGGGGTTCGCTCGGACTCGCCTGGGTGGGGCCCGTCGTGCCGCTTCCGACCGTGGTGCGTGGGGTGGGCGGCCTGTTCGCCATTCTGGTCCTTCCGCTGGCGTCGCTCCTGGTTCCGGTGCTCCTGCTGCGCCGCGTGCCGCGCAAGAAGCGGAAAGTGGCGTGGCAGTTGATCGTGCCGCTGATCGCCGGAGTGGGCCTGGGTATTTTCGGCACGGGCGCCGGGGACACCGCCGCCCTGGCGGACCGGGGAGTGTCGGCCGACGCCGTGGTCGTCGGCGCGGACTACAGCAGTACCAACCACTGCGAACTGCGCACCGTCGACGGACAGGACATCTCGCCCTCGCTCTCGGAGAGCGACGGGTGCCGGGACTCGACGTCGAAGGGCGACGAGCTGCGGGTGCGGTACGACCCCGAAGGCGTCGCGGGTCCCGACGACGGACGCACCAGCTCCAACGGCATGCTCCTGGCGACGCTCTTCGGGGCGGCCGTCGTGATGGGCACGTGGGGCGGCGTGCGGCAGAGCAGGTGGGATCGGGCGTACGACGGAGGGTGAGCGGCACCCACCGCCCCAGTCGCTCTCGCCGCACCGCGCGCACGAAGAGCAAGAACGGCGCCGGCACCCCGACCACCGCGACCGCCCACCCGGGTAGCACTCAGCCCGGCTGGGAAACGCACAGGCAGCGGGCGAGGAGAGCGGCGCCCGTGCGGGCGAGGGCGGCAGCGCGATCAGGGGCCTGGCGAAGACGAGAGCCTCGCCGGTCCGGTCCGGTCCCGTTCCTCGGCCTTCGTCAGGGCCCACTCGAACAACCCGAGGTCTCTCACGATCCCGACCCGGCCACCAGCTTCCCGTTCTGCGCCTTCACCACCGTCGGCGAGAGCTTCGCGTCGCTGGGCCTGCCGTTGGCGATCGCCATGCCGTCGACCGAGAAGTAGACGGCGAGGACGTCGCCGCTGCGGACGACCTCGCCGTGCAGGACGTGCGGGACACCGCGGAAGGCCATCGTGGACGTGAAGCCGAGTGACTCGTCACCGGCCGGGGCGACCTTCTCCGCCGTGACGGAGTCGTACGGGCTCTCGTTGCCGTTCGCCTTGGCCGTGAAGCCGTCCCCGCACGCGTCCACGGCCTTGCGTGCGTCGGCGAAGGACGACTGGGCCTTCCCCGGGGCGTAGGACGCCAGCGTGACGTACGTGTAGGTGATGCCCTTCGTCAGCTGTGTCGGCGCGTCCGTCGGGCCCGAGGTCAGCCGGGTGAGGTCGGCCTCGGGGGCGCCCAGGGGCAGTTGGTTCATGGCGTACGCGAGGGGTGCGCAGACGGGCTTGTCGACCGTCACCTCGTCCGCCGACTTGGCGAAGGCGTACTGCTCGTCCGGCTCCGCCACCTCGAAGCCGTCGGTGTCGACCTTGGTGACGATCGTCGCGGCCAGGTGCTCCGCGGGGGAGGGGGTCTTGGCCGCGGAGGCGGACGCCGACGCGCCGGTCTTCGGCTCGTCGGTCGCCCGGTCCGGGTCCGAGCTCCCGCCGCACGCGGTGAGCGCGGTGACGGACAGCAGGGACAGGGCGGCGAGGGCTGCGGACGTGGGGCGGTTCACGGGTACTCCGTTGCTCCGTAGGCGGGGGTTGGGGAGGAGGAGGGGTCAGTGGCCGCCGTCGAGCAGGGCGCGCAGCTGCGGGGAGAGTTCCGGAACCCGCGCACCCGCCGCCTGCGCGGCCTCCAGCTCCTTGACGTACTTCAGGGCCTCCTCGCGCAGCTCGCTCTTCTCGCGGCCCTGGCGGCGGCCCGCCAACCAGATCCAGATGGCCACGGGCACGAGGAGGAGGGCCGCGTATCCGATCCCGGTGCCCACGGTGACGGCCCAGGTCACGCCGCCCGCGCCGGCGAGGACCAGGAGGCAGCCCACCTCGTCGTGCCAGCCGCCCGCGTCCGCCGTTTGCTCGTAGTGCGACACGGCCCAGGGCTTCGGCGGTACGGCTACGGAAGCGGCGGTCGGGGCCGATGATGCCGTTGCCGAGCCCGAGGGGGTCGCCGGTGCCGGCTCCACCGGCGGATACGTCGGGATCGGGGCCGCTCCCCTTCCGCCTCCGCCGTTCGTCCGGCCCTCCAGCCAGGGCGGTATGTGGGCAAGCGGGATGCCGTGGGCACGGGCGACGCCGAGGACCTCGCGGTAGCCGGCCAAGGGGCCGTTGCGCAGGGCGTGCTTCCACTGGGCTCGCGCGTGTACGAGCAGGGCCACGCCGACGACGGTCAGGCCGCCCGCGGCACCCAGTACGGCGAACAGGTGGGCGTCCAGCACCGGGGACAGCGGGATTCCGAACGGCAGGAACATGCCTGCCATCAACGTCAGCAGCCCCAGACAGGCCGCCGGTCGGCGTTGTTCCCTCTCCAGGGACCTGCGGCGCTCGGTCAGCAGCGCCGTCACGGCCTCGTCGTCGGTGTAGTCGACGCCGTACCGGGCGCCGATGCCCCGCGCTGCCTCCCGTACCCGGGCGTCGGCTCTCAACGCCGCCCCGCTCACCGGAAGTAGCCCCATCTCTGCCCCCTCGCTCCCGCTCTCTCTGTGTACGCACCCCGTCACCGATCCGAGCGAAGATCATGGCACGGGCCGTCGGCTCCCTCGTGAGTGAAACGTGCAGGACCGATGGGTGCTGCGTGACGAACAGCACGCGGACGGTGTCCGGGGCTGGCCGTTCTGGATTCGCGCGAGCACAGTGAGAGTGACTGCTTGGCGGGCCGTGCTCAAAGGGGCTCCACCAGTGCGAAGTTGCAGATGAGTAACGGCGTGCGGGGGTGCCGGGCAGTGGGCGGGCATGCCTTGAGGGGCTTATGTGCGGCTGATACGGTGCGATGGCTTGACACTCGCCTTACTGCTGGTTATTCGCCCAGGTCGGGCGGGTGCGTCAGGGGATGCCCCGGGACGGCAACGGTCGGGCGGGCACGGGTGGCGTGTCCGGAATTGCAGATGATTCTGCGGACTTGGGTGATCGGCGCCCGAGTGAGTACGTGGCAGACAATTTTCTTGGTTGTACGGGGAGCGGTTGCGTGAAGATCCAGGAGCGTACGGGGGCGGGCGCGGGACGTTCCGCGGCTCCGGCTCAGCCGTCGGTCGGTGACCGGCTTCCCAGCCCTCCTCGCGAGCGCAAACCGGCGCTGGCCGCGCTGGCGGTGCTGCTGATCCTGGTGGGCGCGCTGGGCGCGACGATGCTGGTGCTGCGGGCCGGGGACCGGGTGGAGGCCATCCAGCTGACGGCCGACGTCAAGGCCGGTGAGTCCATCACCGACGGCAACATCAAGTCCGTCATGGTGAACGACGACTCCGGCGCCAACTTCGTCGCCTGGTCCCAGCGCGAAAGCCTGAAGAAGCTCCAGGCCAAGTCCACCCTCTACAAGGGCACGGTGGTCGTCGGCGAGATGTTCGCCGACAAGTCCGGCATGGAGGAGGGCAAGGCCACCGTCGGCGTCTCCCTCAAGGAGGGCCAGTACCCGAAGGGCCTGGGCTCGGGCGACAACGTCGCCGTCTACCGCGTCGGCAACAAGACCTCCGGCGGCGGCCAGGACGGCGCCTCCGGCTCGGCCGGTGCCGACAACTCGCTGCTGGTCGAGCGCGCCGTGGTCGAGTCCGCCGGCGCGAGCTCGAGCGACAGCATCACCAGCACCAACCTGCCCGTCACGCTGACCGTCGACGCCGCCGACGTCCCGGCGCTGACCCAGGCCGCGTCCGCCGGCGAGGTCGCCGTCGTCCTCATCCCCGGCAACTAGAAGGCGACGAAGAAGCCATGGCCCTCATCGCCCTCGCCGCCGACAAGGGTTCCCCCGGCGTCACCACCGCGGCCGTCGCCCTCGCGGCGGTCTGGCCGCGCCGTGTCCTGCTCGCCGAGACCGACCCGGCGGGCGGCGACCTGGTGTACCGGTCGGCCGCCGCGCACGGCGGTCCGCTGAACCCGAACACCGGGATGCTGTCGATCGCCGCCACCGCCCGCCGCGGTCTCGTGCCCGACCAGCTCTGGGACCACGTGCAGCCGCTCAGCGGCGGCCTCGAGGTACTCGTCGGACTCGGCATCTCCGAGCAGGCCGCCGGGCTCGCCGGGCTGTGGCCCACCCTGGGCCGGGCCTTCGCCTCCCTCGCCGACTCCCCGAACGCGCCCGCCGACGTCATCGCCGACTGCGGCCGCGTCAGCGGGGACTCGCCGGCCACCGAACTCTTCCCGCACGCCGCCCTGGTGCTGCTGATCTCCCGTACCGAACCGGAGGCCATCGCCCGGGTACGGGACCGCGCCGCGGCCCTGTCCAACAAGCTGCACGGCGGAGCGCGCGGCGCCGCCGGCCTCGGCCTGCCGCTGGTCGGCGTCGTCCTCGTCGCCGACACGAACAACGCGGCCAAGCTCTCCGGCCAGGTCAACGACATGCTGGTGCACGCCCAGACCGGCGCCCGCGTGGTCGGCACCATCGCCGACGACCCGGCCGGGGCCGAGCAGTTGGCCGGGCGCAGGCGCGGCCGGCTGGAGAAGTCGCTGCTCATCCGCTCGGCCCGCAAGGTCACCTCGGACCTGTACCAGCAGTTCGGCGCCGCCTGGTCGATGCCCACCACCGGCCCGGGCGGTCACCCCGGTCCCGGCCCCGGTGCCGCTGGCCCCGCCGGTCACTCCGGTCCGGCCGGCACCGGCATGTCCGGCCACGCGGGGGCCGGCCGATGACCGCTGTCGACCACTCGTTGGTCAAGCGGTTCCGGCAGGAGGCCGGCGACCGCATCTCCGAGCAGCGCCGCCAGGACCAGGTCGCCGGTGTCACGCCGATGTCCACCGAGGACGAACGGCACTACGCCCGCGCCGTCATCGCGCAGATACTCGAGGAGTACGCCCGCGCCGAGATCAACGCCGGGCGTACGCCGCTGGACGCGGAGACGGAGGAGGCGTACGCGGCGGCCGTGCACGCCGCGCTCTTCGGCGTCGGGCGGCTCCAGCCGCTGCTCGACGACCCCGAGGTCGAGAACATCGACATCAACGGCTGCGACCACGTCTTCGTCGGCTACTCCGACGGGCGCGAGACGCGCGGCGAGCCGGTCGCCGAGACCGACGAGGAACTCATCGAGCTGATCCAGATCCTCGGCGCCTACTCGGGCCTGTCCTCCCGCCCCTTCGACTCCGCCAACCCGCAGCTGGACCTCCGGCTGCCGGACGGTTCGCGACTGTCGGCGGTCATGGACGTCGCCCGGCGCCCCGCGCTCTCCATCCGCCGCGCCCGCCTGGGCAAGGTCTTCATCTCCGACCTGGTCGGCAACGGCACCCTCACCCCCGAGCTGGGTCACTTCCTGGCCTGCGCGGTCCGGGCCCGCAAGAACATCATGATCGCCGGAGCCACCAACGCCGGAAAGACGACGCTGCTGCGCGCCCTCGCCAACGAGATCCCGCCGCACGAGCGGCTCATCACCGTGGAACGCGCGCTGGAGCTGGGCCTCGACACCTTCCCCGAACTCCACCCCAACGTCGTGGCGTTCGAGGAGCGGCTGCCCAACTCCGAGGGACAGGGCGCCATCAGCATGGCGGAACTGGTCCGCCGTTCGCTGCGTATGAACCCCTCCCGCGTCATCGTCGGCGAGGTGCTCGGCGACGAGATCGTCACCATGCTGAACGCGATGTCGCAGGGCAACGACGGCTCGCTCTCCACGATCCACGCCAACAGCTCGCACGAGGTGTTCAACCGCATCTCCACGTACGCCCTCCAGGCGACCGAGCGGCTGCCGATCGAGGCCAGCCAGATGCTGGTGGCCGGCGCCGTCAACTTCGTCGTCTTCGTCCAGCGGCGCAACGACTTCCAGAGCGGCGGCCGCCTCCAGCGCACGGTCACCTCGGTCCGCGAGGTCAACGGCGTCGACGGCCGCGTGCTGTCCAGCGAGGTGTTCACCGAGGCGCCCGACGGCCAGGTCGTACCGCACGCCCCCATCGCCTGCCTGGAGGATCTCATCGCCTACGGCTACCGGCCCAACGGAACGTGGGGGTGACGGGGACGATGCGGACGACCACACTCGCGGCACTGGACTCGCTCGGTTCCATGGGCGGACTGTTCTCGACCACGATCCTGTACGCGCTCGGCTGCGGTGTCGCCGTCGGCGGCGGCCTCGCCCTCTTCCTGGTCGCGGTACGCGGATTGCCCGCCAAGCCCGAGCACGAGAAGCGGCAGGCCAGCGAGCGCGTCAACGAGCTGATCCGCTGGGCCGGCCGCCGCGGTTCCGCCGCGGCCCTCGTCGGCCTCGTCGTCCTGCTCCTGACCCGGTGGGCGGTGCTCGGCATCGCGGCCGGTGTCCTCGTCTTCTTCTGGGACCGCCTCTTCGGCGGTGCCGCCGAGGAACGCGCCGCCATGAAGCGGGTCGAGGCCCTCGCCTCCTGGACCGAGTCGCTGCGCGACACCATCGCGGGCGCGGTCGGCCTTGAGCAGGCCATTCCCGCCTCCGCCCGCGCCGCCGCGCCCGTCCTCCGCCCCCACCTGGACGCCCTGGTCGACCGGCTGCGCTCGCGCACCCCGCTGCCCGACGCGCTCCAGCACCTCGCCGACGAGATCGACGACGCGTCCGCCGACATCATTGTCGCGGCGCTGATCCTCAACGCGCGGCTGCGCGGCCCGGGTCTGCGGCAGGTCCTCGGCGCGCTCGCCAAGTCGGCGCGCGAGGAGGTCGACATGCGCCAGCGCGTGATGGCGCAGCGCGCCTCGACCCGCCGCTCCGTGCAGATCGTGGTCGCGGTGTCGGTGCTCTTCGTCCTCGGCCTGTCCATCTTCAACCGGGACTTCGTCGAGCCGTACGGCTCACCCGTCGGCCAGCTCGTCCTGGCCTGCGTGTGCGGGCTGTTCGCGCTGGGCTTCTGGTGGCTGCGCAAGCTGTCGACCATCGAGACGCCGGAACGCTTCCTGGTCCGCGACGGCTCCGACGTCCGGTTCGTGCGCCCCCGCACGCCGGGTCAGCCGGGCCACTCCGGCCAGCCGGGGCAGCCCGTACAGCGCCTGCCGCAACCGGCGCAGCCGTCGCAACCGGCGCAGCCGTCGTCGGCGTCTGGGGACGAGGGGGTACGACGATGAATCTGACCATGCCGGTACTGGTCGGCGCCGTCCTGGGCCTGGGCGTATACGCCCTGGTCCGGGCCCTGATGCCGACCAGGCGCAGCCCCATCCAGCAGGTCGCCCGGATCGACGCCATGCGGGCGCGCGGAGCGGCCTACGAGTCGTCCCGCGCGGCGCAGGACACCAGCCGTCTCGGTTCGCTGCGGGCCCAGGTCGGCGCCCGGGTCGCCGAGCTGTACCTCCAGCAGGGCTGGGAGCAGCGCTCGCTGCGCGCCGACCTGGCGGTGCTCGACCGGAGCTGGGAGAAGTTCCTGGCGACCAAGGCGCTGCTGGCCGCAGGCGGGCTGTTCTTCGGCCCGTTCCTGTTCGCCATCGTCTGGCAGCTGGGCTTCGGCAGCAGCCCGATCATCCCGGTCTGGCTGGCCCTGCTCTGCGCCGGGCTCTTCTTCTTCCTGCCCGACCTGGAGGTCCGCAGGGACGCCGCCGAGAAGCGCCGTGACCTGCGGCGCGTGATCGGCGCCTATCTGGACCTGGTCTCCATGAGCCTGGCCGGCGGCCGCGGTCTGCCGGAGGCGCTGATGGCGGCGGCCGAGGTGTCGGACGGCTGGGCCACCCACCGCATCCGCAACGCGCTGGCCGACGCGCGCATCACGGGCATCAGCCAATGGCAGGCGCTGGGCCAGCTCGGTGAGGACCTGGGCGTCGAGGAACTGAAGGACCTCTCCGCCTCCCTCGCCCTGGTGGCGGACGACGGAGCCAAGGTCCGCGAGTCCCTCGCCTCCCGCGCCGAGACCATGCGGCACCGCGAACTCGCCGAGATCGAGGGCAGCGCGGGCGAGAAGTCCCAGTCGATGCTCGTGGCCCAGCTGCTGCTGTGCGCCGGGTTCCTGGTGTTCCTGATCTATCCGGCGGCGATGAGGGTGTTCCAGGTGTGACGCAGCTTTCCCCACACTCGCCCCGGCCCCGAAACAGCAGCTCCGAGCCGCTTCGCTCCCAGAACTGACACGAGAGGACAGAACCCGCCATGAACGGACGGAACTTCCGCACCGGCACCACGGGCATCGTGCCCGTCGACTTCCTGATCACCTTCCTGCGGGCCCGCGTGGACCGCGCCCGCTCCGGTGAACTGGACCGCGGCGCCTCCGCGGTCGAGTGGGTCATCATCTCCGCGGTCGTCGTCGCGATCGTCGGCGTCGTGGCCGCCATCATCAACGCCGCGCTCAGCGACGGCGCCAACAAGGTCGGCGACTGCATCAAGGGCGCGGACGCGGGCAAGACCTGCTGACCGGCCGACGCCAGGCTCTGACGGGGACGACGTGACGGGACAGACGGGGACGAGGACGCCGGGCGCCGCGCGCGGCGTGCTCATGGGCGCGCTCAAGGGCGCACTCGGGGGCGTGCACAGACGGGTGCGCCGCAGGGTGGAGGTGGCGCGGGAGGCCGCGACCACCCGCGGCGACGACTCCGGCATGACCGCCATCGAGTTCGTGCTGCTCACTCCGGTCCTGTTCTTCATGATCTTCGCGACGGTGCAGTTCGGTCTGTACTTCTTCGCCGACCACGTGGCGCAGGCCGCGGCCCAGGCGGGCGCGCGCAAGGCCCGCGCGACGGCCGACGCCCAGCCCGGCGCGTGGCGGGGCGAGGCCCGGGACGTGGTCGACAGCTACATCCGCCAACTCGGCCCGCAACTGGTCCTGTCCCCCGACGTGAAGATGCTCCAGCCGGAGCAGAACACGGTCGGAGTGGAGATCACGGCCCGCATCCCCACGGTCTTCCCGGGCCTGGACCTGACGGTGCACGCACAGTCGGCGGGCCCGGTCGAGCGCTTCGTGCAGGAGGGCGGCAACTAGATGAACCCCTCCTGCCTCTCCCGCCTCGACGGCAGTCGGCCGCGCGCGAATGAGGGTGGCGACGACCGGGGCCTGTCCACCATCGAGGTGGTCATCCTGGCCCCCGTGATGATCCTCTTCATCCTCGTCCTGGTGGCCTTCGGCCAGCTGGTCGACGGCCGCGGCGCACTCGACGGCGCCGCCAGGGACGCGGCCCGCGCGGGCTCGATCCAGAAGGACCACGGTACGGCGATCGCGGAGGCGAAGAGGGCCGCCGAGGCCAACCTCGCGGACGTCTGCTCCGGCCCGGTCTCGGTCGTCCAGAAGAGCGCCGGCTTCGAACCGGACACCCTCTTCACGGTCGAGGTGAGCTGCGAGGTGCGCGGCCTGGCCTCAATCGGGCTGAACATCCCCACCACCCTGTCGGCGACCTTCAGCTCCCCGCTGGACCCCTACCGGAGGACAGCGTGAGAGCCCAGGTACGCGACTGGCTCGCGGACCGGCGCACCCGGCTGGACGACCGCGGTTCGGGCGCCGGCGCGGTCATCATCTTCGCGCTGGTCTTCCTCTCCCTGTCGGCCTTCGTCATCGACGGCGGCATGTCCATCTCCAAGCGGGAGCGCGCCGCGGACATCGCCGAACAGGCGGCCCGCTACGCCGCCCAGGACATCGACCGCGAGGCCCTCTACGACGACGTGGGCGGCCCCGCCCCCATCAACTACGAGAACTGCAACGCCCGGGTCAAGGCCTTCGCCGCCGAGATGGACATGACCGGCGCGGACATCGCCGCGACCCACTGCGTCACGGCCGACGCGGCCCAGGTCCAGGTCGAGGTCCAGCTCACCTACTCCCCGGTCTTCACCGGCATGTTCTACGGCGGCGACGTGGTGGTCCACGGCCAGGCGGTGGCGGAGAACGAGGTGGGCTGAGCGGGCCTAGCGGCGCCGCTCAGCCCATGGGGATACCGAGATCCCGCGTCAGAATCTCGACGAGCCTGCTCTCCGGGACCTCCGGGGGCGAGTAGCCCGCCTCTCCGACGTGCGCGACGAAGTCTCCCGGCAGGGCCAGGTGATACCTGACCACGTAGTACGCGAGATCGTCCCGCCAGATCCAGGCGCCGTCCGTGAGGAGCGAGCCGCCACTCACCAGCGTCGGCGCTTCCGCATCCAGCACGTCTGCCTGCGCGCCCATCTCCGACCAGATGCCGGCGCCTTGCCGGAGGTACTCGACGAGTCGGTGCTCGTCAGCGTTCGCCGACGACCTCACCGCGTCCTTGATCGCGCCGTCGGTGGGGAACCCCCAGCCGGGCGAGAGCTCGTCGAAGAACCCGACGGCCCGGACCGTACGTGCCATCCGGGCGCCCTCAGTCGGGCAATGGGATGCCCTCGGCCCGTGCGATGTCCAGTGCTTGTTCAACGCTGACCTCCGGGGCCGAGAAACGGAGCGAGACGGCGTGTTGGACGAACGCCGGTGGCGGCGCCACGTGGTGCTGCCGGACGTGGTCCGACCAGGCGAGGGTCCAGACCCAGTGTCCGTCGGTCATGATCCCCACGCGTACGCGCGTGCCCGCCGAGTCGGAGAACGGGTCCGGCAGAGTGCCCGGCGAGAACAGCACGGGTTCGGCTTCTTCAAGGAACCTGGCCAGCGGCTCGGCCAGCCTGCGGGGGAGCGTGCCGGGAGAGAAGCCGGCCTCCATCTGAGGCTCGCCGACGAGATGCGGCACGGGGACCCTGGCCATTGGCTACTTGTCGCCGCCCTTGCCGCCCCGCTTGTCCTCCGTCTTCACGGCGTCGTTGACCTTCTTGGTGAGATCGTCGTCGAGTTTCTTGAACTCGCGGACCACGGCGTCCGACATGCTCGCGAGGGCGTCGAGCTGCTGGGTGATGTCCTCGCGGCCGTCCTCCCAGTTGGACTCGAAGTCGTCGAGGGCGTCGTTGACGCCGCCGTCGCCGATGTCGTCCTTGTAGGACTCGAAGAGCTTCTTCGTGTGGTTCAGCCGCGTCTTGAGCGACCGCAGCTGGCGACCGTAGTCCTCCAAGTCGCTCAACGGGATCGCGAGGTCGCTCTTGCCCATGGCCCGAAGTCCCTTCTGCGGGTCAGACGAAACGGAACGTGCCGGTCACAGCGTCGAAGATGTCGTGGAACGCCTCGGCTAGATCCAGCACCGGGCTGGCTCCGGAGACGAGGACGACCTGGTCGGTGGTTCCCGGGACGGGGATGTACGTCTGCGTCAGCACCATACGAAGGGTACGACTGTCGCCCGGCTCGACGGGCACGTCTTCCACCCCGTACGTCCGCGCCGCCGGGCCCACTTCGGGAAGGTCGACGGTCGTCACCTTGCGCCAGGCGTCGCCTTCACGCCGCGCGGTGATCGTGTGCAGGCTGTCGGCGATGGCCCGGGGATCGGTGGACAGGGCGACCCCCTGCTTGTTCTTGGCACCGAGCACGGACACGGTGACGGTCGCGGCGAGCGGCACACCGTCGAAGTTCTCGGCCATGCAGCCCAGGTAGAGGGCACCGGAGTCGTGGGCGTCCTTTGCCATCTTCCGGAGCATGGCGGTCAGATCGGGACGATAAGGGGCCAGGTCGGGTATCTCGCTGACACGCTCGTCCACCAGTGCGCGAATCGTCGACTCCCGGCCCTCGGGACGGATGTCGAACTCCCACCACGACTCCGGGACCGAAAGGGAGACACCAATGGGCATGGAACGTGTGGACATCAGGCCTCGTCGTCGTAACTGACCGGGGAGTAGTTCTGGATGTATTCAGTGAGGAAATCGACTGCCTCACGAGGCAGGCGCAGCGGAACGCGCGCCACATACTCGAGCAGCAGTTTCGGCGGGTAGTAGTCGACCGCCTCGTATTTCACGACGTCCGGCTCGTAGCGATCCGCCACGCCCAGGATGGACAGCAGGGACGGGAAGCTCAACTCCTCGACGTCACTGCCAAGGTCCACCGGTAGACGGTACGGGACGACGTCCGAGGAGGACTGGGGTGTGATGCCGCCCGCCAGTTCCGTGATGTCTTCCAAGCGCAGACGGAACCACGGTCCGTTGCGTTTCACCACCATCCATCGATCGGCGACGCCGCTCTGGAATACGCAGCATTCTGCGCCGGAAAAGATCTCCGTCATGCCCAGACCCATCCTGGTGAGGGGAGGAGGAGAGCCGTCCAGGCTGTCGATCTCTTCATGGCCGGCGCGCAGCATGCGGGTGAACTCGTCGAAGAAAATCCCGTTCCGGTCGGACTTCGACAGGCAGGAGAAGTGGAGGTTTCCGTCGAGGAAGGAGGGCTTGGAGGCCCACGGGTCTCGCAGGAGACGGTACCCGGCGACACCGTCGCATTGTCCCGTGATGAGCGGGGCCGGAGCACCACAGATCTGGCACTCATTCACGTCTGGCATTTTGATCGCCTGTCGGTCCGGGTCTGGGTCACTTGAATCGCAGAGGATATAGGGTAGTGCGTCGCCGCTTCTCTCATCATAGGTCGGTCACTGGGACGATCCCCCCGCGCTCGCTGATGGGGCCGCCTGGAGGGTAAGTTCCCGGAGGCAATTCCAGAACGCCGGAGTTGTCGAAGAACCGGACTTGCCCGTCGCGACTGATGACCGCTTCCATATGAGGGGTCCGCTTGTTGTCCGGGTCTCGGCTCATGCTGTTTTTCGTACCGCGATCGCGAGTGAGTGGGAGGCCGAGAGGGATGTTCCCCTTGCCGTTCTGTCGGCCATGACACACGGGCGGGGCGCACAGGCCGCCGTCATACTGGAACCTTTGGCTTTCGCTCTGCGGACCGTCGACGGCGACAGCGCCGCGGTGTTCGGACAGCTCATCGAGTCATGCCTGGCCGATTCCCGGGCCAAGGAGATCTGGAGGGACCTGATGTCGGAGATCCGCTATTTCTTCAACAACCCGGTGGCCGAGAAGGTCCGTGAAGAAGGCCGCGTGGAGGGCCGCGAAGAGGGGCGGCTTGAGGACCGGGCCGGGATGACCCTCCGGATTCTGGAGTGGCGGGCCATCCCGGTGTCCGGGGCCGTGCGGGAGCGGGTGCTTGCCTGTTCCGACCTGGATCAGCTCGAGACCTGGGCCCGCCGTGCGGTGACCGCCGAGCGGGCGGAGGATCTGTTCAGCGGTTGATGGACTGGATCTCCTGGACTTCCATGTCCTGGGTCGTCTCGAAGGTGCCGTCCGGCAGGTCGCCCTGGGCGCCGCCGGTGCCTTCCCAGGAGATCTCCCAGGTGATCGAGGCGCTCAGCTGGTACGGCTCGCCGTTCGACGCGCGGAGGTAGCGGATGCCGCAGGGCGGGGTCTGGTCGGCCTTGCCCTTCGTGTACGGCGTACCGATGGAGCCGTCGGCGTTGATCTCGCAGTCGCCGGAGGCGGGGAACGTCTCGGCGTCGGCTGTGCCGGGGTCCAGATGGAGGGCGACGGGCTTCGCGGTCGTCTCCGCCCACAGCCCCGTGTTGGGCAGTTCGGCCCGGACCTTGACCTCCTTGAAGGTGCCCTTGTCCAGCCAGACCCAGGTTGGCAGAGTCACCGTGGACTTCGTCTGCGGCTTCAGCTCGACCTCGGTCTTCGGTACGTCGATCTGGTCGTACGCGTAGGCCGCGAGCGTCTCCGGGGTGGGGGCGTGGGGATCGTCCGGGATCGTGCCGGCGTCCTGCCAGAACATGACGCGGCCGCAGTCCCAGGCCTTGGTGTCGTGCTCGTGCCCCTTGCGGACCACGCTGCGCCAGAACATCCCGTCCTTGCCCTGGTTGTAGTCCTTGTAGCCCTTGGCCATGGTGTTCTTCGACGTGTTGATGTCGAAGTTGTCCTGCTCCTCGCCCTCCTCGTAGTGATCCACGAAGATGCCCGAGGTCCAGAACTCGTGGGCGTTCACGGCACCCAGACCGCCGTTCTTCTTCAGGTCGGCCACCGCGGACTTCAGCTGCTCCGGCGTGAACACCGGCTCGTACCAGCAGACGGGCGGTTCCCAGTTGGGGTCGACGGAGGTCAGATCCTCCATGGAGCCGCTGCCGGTCCGGCCGTCGGGGTAGGTGAGCTGGATCCTGGACTGGGAGACCGACGACAGCAGGGTGCGGCCGTTCGCGTCGCCCTCCGGTTTGGCGCTGTCTCCCGGCGCCGGGGTGGTGCCACCCACGGGCTTGTCGGCATGTGCCGTCCCTGCGGCCCACAACACGGAGCTGACAGCGAGCGCCACGGCCCACTTCGTGCGGCCGGCAGCGATCAGTGTCGGCATCCCGCCGCCTTCCCCTCGACGGTGATCTGCTGAGCCCGCCACACCGGCGAGTCCTGCTGGGGTGCCATGAGGAGGCTGAACTTCTGGTAACTGGCCAGGCTTTCCTCGGTGCGGTGAACCTTTCCGGTCTTCACTTCCTTGCCGTAGGCCTTGGACTGGTCCTCGCAAAACGTGACGAGGATCGACTTGGCCTTCTCGCCCTCACCCACAGGACTGGTTTCCGCCTGGTAATACCTGTCCTCACCGGTCAGGGTCCAGCCGCCGTCCACGTACTCCTGGATCTGTGACTCGGCGTACCGGGCAGCACCGGCCGCCGAGTAGAAGCCGTACGCCGGATCCTTGACGTCCTGTTCGGTGATGCCGTGGTTCAGCGCTCTGATGTAGTTCGCGGCGTCATCCAGCGCGGCAGCGGCATCCGCATCCGACGGCTTCTCGAAGTCGAAGACCAGCTTCAGATCCTCGGGCAGGCTCACGTCCGGCCGCTTCACGCCGGCCGCTCCCGACGCCGAGGCCGACGGAGAAGAGGTGCTCGCGCCCGTCTCCGCCCCCTTGATGTCGTCCGGCGAGGAATCCTCTCCGCCGCAGGCGGTCAGGAGCAGGGCCGCCGTCGCGGCGAAGGTGGCGGCGGTCATGGTGAGGGCGCTGCGGGCCACTGGTGTTCCCCCCGGGATACGGCGTGTGCGACAGGAAACGAAGCTACCAGGGGCGCGTGCGCGGCCTCTGACCGGTTTTCGGGGATTGTGTGCGGAGTGTGAAGGGGGCCTCCGTAGAGGCGGGCAAAAGGCATGAAGCGGGCGGACGTCGTGAGGTGGGCCTTCCTCGCCCCTTCGCCGCCGCCGGTGGGAGTCCATAAGATCTCGGTAGGCTCAGCACACCCCCTCCATCCGGACGCCCCGCGGCCTTCGCCGCCCACGACCACGACCCAGGACTTGGCCCATGCCGCGACGCCGCACCACCAGCTCGTCAAGCTCGACGGCTCCCTCGGCACCGAGAAACCGCACGCCGCAGCCCGTGCGGGTGCGGCGGCGGTCGTTCGGGGACGTCGTCAAGGCGTTCCTCGCCTTCGTGGTGCTGCTGGTGCTGGTCGTCGGGGTGCCCCTCGCGCTGGCCACCCAGATCGGCTGGCCGCTGCCCGACGGCGCGCCGAGCCTCGACTGGTTGCAGCGTGAGATCACCGTGCAGACCTTCCTGCACATCCTCACCGTCATCGTCTGGTTCGCCTGGGCGCAGTTCACCGCCTGCGTGCTCGTCGAGGTCAAGGCCGCGCTGTCCGGTGTCGGGGTGCCGGGGCGGGTGCCCGGGTCCGGGCCCAGTCAGCTGCTGGCCCGGCAGCTCGTCGCCGCCCTGCTCCTCGTCGGTGCCACCGCGGCGAGCCTCACGCCGGGCCTGTCGCAGCTGGGGCAGAGCCTGGAGGGGAACCAGAAGCCCTCCGTCGCCGCCGCCCAGCAGACGCCGGGCATCTTCGCCCAGCAGCAGGAACAGGCGGCCGCCACTGCCAACGCCCTTGCCGAGCAGGCGGGACAGGCGGGCCAGGACGCCGCCCGCGCCGACGGCGGCTCCTCCGCCGCGCACGGCGACACGAAGTACTACCGCATCCAACCGCCCGAGGGGCGACACCACGACTCCCTCTGGGAGGTGGCCGAACGGCACCTCGGTGACGGCCGGCGGTACAAGGAGATCTTCGAGCTCAACAAGGACCGGGTGCAGCCGGACGGGTCCCGGCTGTCCGAGGCGAGCCTCATCCGGCCCGGCTGGATCATGGAGATGCCCGGCGACGCCCGCGGCGGCGAGCTGGTCGAGATGCCCGACGAGGCGCCGAACGTCTCCGAGCAGGTGCAGCAGCAAATCAGCGACTACGCCCGGAGCGGCGACCACGCCCAGGGCGGAGGGGGAGCGCAGGGCGGTGGCGACGCCCAGGTCTCGCTGCCCGAGCAGCGGCCCGCGCCCACGCCCGCGAACCCCGTCACGCCCGTCACCCCCGCCCCTCACACGGACCGGGAACACGCCGCCCCCGCCGCCGCACAGGACGGCCACTCCTTCGGCCTGCCCGAGGCGCTCCTCGCCGCGCCGCTCCTCGCCGCCGGTCTCCTCGGCGCCCTCGGGCGCCGGCGCCGGCAGGCGATGTGGCAGTCGGCGCTCGGTGCGGTCGGCGGCCGGCGCGGCATGGAGCCGCCCACGCCGACCGGCGACGCCCAGGACGTGCAGGACGCGCTGCTCGTCGGCGCCGACCCCGAGGGCGTACGCCTGCTCGACCGGTCGCTGCGCGGGCTGGCCGCCTCCCTCGCCGCCGAGTCCCGCCCGCTGCCCGTCGTCTACGCGGCCTGGATGAGCGGCAACGGCGACCTGCACCTCCAGCTCGCCCAGCCCGCCGGGAAGCCGCCCGCGCCCTGGCGGCAGGGGCAGGACCAGACCTTCTGGATGCTCGCCCGCGCCGACGCCGAGGGGTACGAGGAGGCCGAGACGGCCGCGCCGTACCCCGGGCTCGTCAGTCTCGGCACCATGGACGACTCCCGGCTGCTGCTCAACCTGGAGGCCGTGCCCGGCATCGTCTCGCTCGGCGGCACCGAGGCCGACCGGGCCGCCGTGTTCGCGTCGGTCGCCGCCGAGCTGGCCACCAACGGCTGGTCGGACCGCATGACCATCACCCTCGTCGGGTTCGGGGACGACCTCACGCCCCTCGCGCCCAACCGGATCCGGCACCTCGACGGGTTCGAGGACCTCTTCGAGACCATGTCGGCCGAGACCCGGCAGCGGCGCGGCGCGCTCGGCGCCGCCGGGCACGACTCCGTGCTCACCGGCCGCACCGGGCCCGCCCAGCACACGCGCTGGGCCCCGCACCTCGTCCTGCTCGCCGCCCAGCCCTCCGACGACGACGCGCTCAGGCTCGCCGAACTCGCCGCCGACGCCGGGCGGCTCGGCATCGGCTACCTCGTCGGCACTCGGGGCGCCGAACTGCCCGGTGCCGCCTGGGAGATGGAGATCACCGGCGAGGGCCGGCTGCTCGCGCCGCTGCTCGGGCTCGAACTGGACGCCCAGATGCTGCCGGCCGCCCAGCGGCGTGCCGTCGTCGAGCTGTTCACCGACGCCGATCCCGGCTCCGACCCCGAGGGCGGCCCCGGCCGGCCGGCCAACGCCCCGCCGTTCCTCGTCGACATCAGCGAGCAGGGCCGCCCCGCGGTGTACGCCCGCCTCGTCGGGTCGTACGAGATCATCGGCCTGGACACGCCCGACGGCGAGCGCAGCGCCCTGCTGCACGAGGCGCTGGCGCTGCTCCTGCTGCACCGCGAGGGCGTCCACCCGCGCGTGCTGTCCTCCGCGCTGTGGCCGCGCGGCGTGACGGCCGACGTGCGCGACGCGCTGCTGGAGCGGCTGCGGACCTGGCTCGGCTCCGACCCCGACGGGACGCCGCGGCTCGCCACCGACGCCACCGGACGGCTCACCCTCGCCAAGTCCGTCGTCTCCGACCTCGACGTGCTGCGCTCCCTCTACTACGAGGCCACGCAGGGCCGGGGCGTCGACAGCCGCCAGGTGCGCGGGCGGCTGCTCACCGACGCCCTGGTGCTGGTGCGCGGGCCGCTGCTCGCCGACCGGCCCGAGGGCCGCTACCGCTGGCTCACCCACGAGATCATCGACGCCCAGCTCCCGCTCCTCGTCGCCGACACCGGGCTGGCGCTGTCCGAGTTCCACCTGGAGCGGGACCGCGCGGAGAAGGCCATCGAGGCGCTGAACGCGGCCCTGCGCACGGCCCCCGCCGACGAGCGCCTGTGGCACGAGCTGCTGCGCGCCACCCACACCACCGGCGACCCCGACCGGCTGCGCGCCCTGGCCGCCGACCTCGTCAACCGCAGCGGGGCACGCGGGCTGCCGCCGCGCACCGAGGCGCTGCTCGACGAGTTGCTGCCGACCTGGCGCGAGGGCGTCTCCGCCGCCGGATGAGCATCGGAGCCGCCATCGACAGCGCCGTCGACACCGTCATCGACCCCGGCCTCCTGGTCGTCCTCGTCGCCGCGGTGTGGGGCGCGGCGACGGGCGCGCTGCTGCCCCGCGCGGCCTACCGGTTCTCCGCCCCGTCCGGGGAGGCGTGGCGCGAGCGGTGCCCGGACGGGCACCCCGTACGCGGCTGGCTCGGCCGGGCCCGCTGCGGGCAGTGCCCGGCCGATCAGGCGTCCTACGGCCCGCGCACCGCGTCCCTCGCCGTGGCCACCGCCCTCGTCTGCGCCGCCCTCGCCGCCGCCACCGGCACCCGGCCCGAGCTGGCCGTCTGGCTGCTGCTCGCCCCGGTCGGCGTGCTGCTGGCCGTCGTCGACCTGAAGGTACGGCGGCTGCCCGACCCGCTCACCCTGCCGCTCGCCGGGGTCGCACTCGTCCTGCTCGGCCTCACCGCGCTCCTGCCCGAGCACGCGGGGGAGTGGACCACCGCCCTGCTGGGCGCCCTCGCCCTGGGCGCCGGCTACCTCGTGCTGTTCCTCATCAACCCGGCCGGCATGGGCTTCGGCGACGTCAAGCTCGCCCTCACGGCCGGTGCCGTCCTCGGCTGGTACGGCTGGCCCACGCTGATGCTGGGCACCTTCGCCGGATTCCTGCTCGGCGCGCTCTACGGCGGCGCCCTCCTCGTCGCCCGGCGCGCGCACCGCAAGACGGCCATCCCCTTCGGCCCCTTCCTCATCGCGGGCGCCTTCCTCGGCGTCCTGGCCGGGGCCTACGCGGCCTGACCACGAGCGGGCAGAACGCCTGGCGTACGCTGGGCAGGTCCGTCCACAACCCTTACGAACCTTGCGAAAGGGACGCCGGTGACCGAGAAGGCCGACCTTCAGCCCATCCTCGACCGCGCCGCCGCCGGTGGGCGGATCACCCCCGAAGAGGCGCTCGTCCTCTATCGCGACGCCCCGCTGCACGCGCTGGGCGCCGCCGCCGACGCCGTACGCCGGCGCCGGTACGCGGGTACGGAGCACATCGCGACGTACATCATCGAGCGCAACATCAACTACACGAACGTGTGCGTCACGGCGTGCAAGTTCTGCGCCTTCTACGCGGCCCCCAAGGACACCAAGAAGGGCTGGTCTCGCGACCTCGACGACATCCTGCGCCGCTGCGCGGAGACGGTCGAGCTGGGCGGCACGCAGATCATGTTCCAGGGCGGCCACCACCCGGACTACGGCGTCGAGTACTACGAGAAGCACTTCGCCGCCATCAAGCAGGAGTTCCCCGAGCTGGTCATCCACAGCCTGGGGGCGAGCGAGGTCGAGCACATGGCGCGGATCTCGAAGGTGTCGGTCGAGGAGGCGATCCAGCGCATCCACGCCGCCGGGCTCGACTCCTTCGCCGGTGCCGGCGCGGAGCTGCTGCCCGAGCGGCCGCGCAAGGCCATCGCGCCGCTGAAGGAGTCCGGCGAGCGCTGGCTGGAGATCATGGAGATCGCGCACGGGCTGGGCGTCGAGTCGACGTCCACCATGCTGATGGGCACCGGCGAGACCAACGCCGAGCGCATCGAGCACCTGCGCATGATCCGGGACGTGCAGGACCGCACCGGCGGCTTCCGCGCCTTCATCCCGTACACCTACCAGCCCGAGAACAACCACCTGAAGGGCCGCACGCAGGCCACGCTCTTCGAGTACCTGCGGATGATCGCCATCGCCCGGCTGTTCATGGACAACGTCGCCCACATCCAGGGCTCCTGGCTGACCACCGGCAAGGAGGTCGGCCAGCTCTCCCTGCACTACGGGGCGGACGACCTCGGCTCGATCATGCTGGAGGAGAACGTCGTCTCCTCCGCCGGCGCCAAGCACCGGTCCAACCGGCTGGAGATCATCGACCTGATCCGCAAGGCGGGGCGCGTCCCGGCGCAGCGGGCCACGACGTACGAGCACCTCGTCGTGCACGACGACCCGGCGAACGACCCCGTCGACGAGCGCGTCGTCTCCCACATCTCCTCCACGGCGATCGAGGGCGGCACGGCCCATCCCGAGCTGAAGCTGCTCGCCTCCAACTGACGGCCGCCGCCCAGATGCTGACTCTCCACGTCTGCGAAGCCTCGCCCGAGACGGCCGTCGTGGTCGACGGCGCGCAGCTCGCCGCCGTCGGCCCGTACGAGGCACTGGCCGCCGACCACCCGCGGGCGCGGGTGCGCCGGTGGCCCGGCATCCTCACACCCGGACTCCTCAACCCGTACGGGCCGGAGCTGCTGGAGCAGGCCTACCACCCCGACCCGCGTGAAGCGGACCGGCTCGGCACCGAGCCGGTCTTCGGGAAGCGCGCGCTCGCCCTCCTCGGCGCGGACGCGTCCGCGCGGGGCGCCAGCGCGCGCCGGGGGGTCCAACGCATGCTGGCGCACGGCACCGTCGCCGTCGCCGGGGAGCTGCGGAGCCGCGCGGCCCTGGACGCGGTGCGCGGCGCGGGGCTCGCCGTGGCGGCGCGTCCGGCCACCCTGCCCGGACCCGCGTCCTTCTCGCCGGTGCCGCTGGTACTGCTCCCCGCACTCGCTCCCGGCGGGCCCGCCCGGTTCGCGGTGTTCGACGTGCCCGACCGGGCCGCGCTCGTGCGGGAGGGCGCGGCCACCTGCGTGGCCACCGTCGTGGGCGGCCGTCTCGTGTACCGGGGTCGCTGAAGCGCCCCTGGTGTACCGGGGTCGCTGAAGCGCCCGCTATCCCGCGAACGCCTCCGCGAACGCGCCGCTCTCCTGCTCCACCCCGCTGCAATCGGTCAGCGCCTCCGCCGCGGACGCGTCGTCCGCGCACGGCTCGTCCCTGAAGGCCGCCCACATCGAGACCCAGGCGATGCCCTTCTCCTCGGCGAAGGCCCGCACCTCGGCCGCGTCCGCGAGGGTGAACGTCTCCCCGGCGACGTCGTTGACGCCGAGCATCGAGGTGAGTGCCATGCCCCGCCAGGCGTCCGCGTCGGAGGTGCCGAAGACCTTCCTCAGCTGGGTGTGCGCGGCCTGCGCCGAGGCGAGGGCGTAGTCCCCCATGTCGTCGGTGTACGACTCGCCGTAGTTCATGGTCATGAGGTTGACCGTGGAGACCCGTACGCCGTGGTCGTTGGCCGACGCCAGCAGCGACAGACCGTCGGTGTCCAGACCGGAGGGCATCACGGGGAGGGTGAAGGACACCTCCAGGCCGCTCCGTTCCTTCTGGAGCAGCGCGATCGCCGCCGAGCGCAGGGCGACGGAGCCGGCGTCGGTCAGCGCGTCGCCCTCGATGTCGAAGTCCGCCCGCGTGGACCCGGCGGCGTCCAGGGCCGCGCCGTATGCCGCCGCCAGTGCCGAGGCGCTGTCGCAGGCCGCCGCCAGCTCCGTGCCGGACGCGCCGCCGAAGGAGACGCGGACGGTGGCGCCGGACCCCGACAGCTTCTCGACGCGGGAGGCGACGGAGGCGTCGTCGATGTCCTGGACGCCGTTCCAGCGCGGCACGCAGTCGTCGCCGGAGGAGATGACGAACGCCAGGTTGTACGCCGTGGGGGAGCCCGCCGTGTCGGTGTCGGAGGCGGTGGTGGCACTGACGTAGGGGGCGTAGGCGGTGGTAGTCGTGGTGGGAGCGGACGGTGCGGACGGTGCGGTGGGGGCCGCGTCGGTGGTGCCCGTGGGGCCGTCCTGTCCGGTGCAGCCCGCGGTGGTCAGGGCGAACAACAGGGCGCACCCGGCTGCCGCGTTCCGGTGAGCCCTCATGAGCGCACTCTCCCGTTCTCGTCGTCGGACAAGTGAAGGTGGCACGCGTTCCTGGGGCTTCGCTGAGGAAAGGGCGGGGTTCGACGCCATCTCTCAGGAAACGGACAGGACGGGTCGCTTTTCACCGGGATCTCTCAAGAAGTTGCCAGTTGGCGGCAGGAAAGGCTCCCTAACGTCCGCGGCATGCACTCCGAGCCTGCCTCCGCCTCGCGCGCCGTCCCGCGCCGTCGCCGTCGTAAACGCGGCAAAGGGTCCGCCGAGGGGCCCGTGTTCGTCGACAGCACCGGACGCCGGGCCCGGCTGCTGCGCCGGCTCGGGCTCCTGATCGGGGCCGTGTGCGTCGGTTACACGGCCGTCCTCGGCCTGGCCTTCATGGGCGTCGGCATCTCGGTCAACCCGTCCTCGCTGCTGCCCTTCGGCGGTGGCGGTGGTGGCGGTGGGCCGGAGGGCGGCCCGGGCCCCGGTGGCGGCACGCGTCCTCAGGGCGGCGTCGCTCCCACCGGTGTTCCGCCGAGCCCCGCGCCCTCCGTCTCCCCCGGCGCGGTGCTCAGTACCGCTCCCAGTACCCCTCCCGGTACCGCTCCCAGCACCGCATCCACCTCCGCCCCCACCGACTGACCGGACGCCCCCACCTCATGACCACGCCCACCACGCCTCCTCCCGCCCCGCCCGCCCGGGGCCGCCGCCGTGCCCCCTCCCGGATGGAACGGGCGGCGGGCCGGGCCGCCGCGCTGCAACGGCCCCGCGTCCTCCTCGCCCTGCTCCTCCTGCTCGCGCTGACCTGCGTGATGCTCCTCGACGGCTATCTGCGCGCCGAGGTCGGCGGCGACCAGCGCGTGCGCACCGGGGCCTCCGCGAGCGACGTGCCCGAGGACGTGCTCGACGGCGGGCCGATCCTGTCCTTCCCGGGCGGGCAGGCCACCACCGTCTCCGTCCCGGACAAGACGATCGTGCTGACCTTCGACGACGGACCCGACCCCACCTGGACTCCGCAGGTGCTGGAGATCCTGGAGGAGTACGACGTCCCCGGCACGTTCTTCCTGGTCGGCTCGATGGTCTCGCGCCACCCGGGGATCGTGCGGGACATGGTCGAGCAGGGCAACGAGGTGGGCGTCCACACCTTCACCCACATCGACCTCTCCTACCAGAGCCAGGCCCGCGTCACCCGAGAGATCGAGCAGACCCAGCTCGCGCTCGCGGGCGCCGCCGGCATCACCACCACGCTGTTCCGGGCGCCGTACTCCTCCCAGACGGACGCCATCGACAACTACAGCTGGCCCGTCTACGAGAGCCTCGGTGAGGACGGCTACACCAGCGTCTTCATCGACACCGACAGCGACGACTGGAAGCGGCCCGGCGTCTCGAAGATCGTCGAGTGGGCGACGCCGGAGGACGGCGAGGGCGCGTCCGTGCTCTTCCACGACGCCGGGGGCGAGCGGTCGCAGACGATCGAGGCGCTGCCGAAGTACATCGAGAAGATGAAGGCGAAGGGGTACACCTTCACCACCGTCAGCGGTGCCATGGCCGAGCAGCAGCCCACCGGCGCCGGACCCGCCGGCGAGCAGGGCCTTCAGGCCGCCCATCACGAGGCCACCGGCGCCACCCTCTACGAGGGCAAGGCGCTGATCGCGGCCGTCGCCGTCGCCGAGTGGACGGTCCCGGCGCTGTCGGCCGGGCTCGTCGTCGTGGGCGTGGCCGTCATGGGCCGGTTCGCGATGATGCTGGTCCTCGCCCGCCGCCACCACCGACAGCGCAACCGGCGCCGGTTCGGCTGGGGCCCGCCCGTCACCGGGCCGGTGAGCGTGATCGTCCCGGCGTACAACGAGAAGGAGTGCATCGAGGCGACCCTGAGGTCCCTGGCGCGCAGTACGCACCCGGTCGAGATCATCGTCGTGGACGACGGCTCGACGGACGGCACGGCGGAGATCGCCGAGTCCCTGGGGCTGCCCGGCGTCCGCGTGGTGCGGCAGGCCAACGCGGGCAAGCCCGCCGCCCTCAACAACGGAGTCCGGCACGCCCGGTACGACATCGTCGTGATGATGGACGGCGACACCGTCTTCGAGCCCGACACCGTACGGCACCTGGTGCAGCCCTTCGCCGACCCCGCCGTCGGCGCGGTCGCGGGCAACGCGAAGGTCGGCAACCGGCGCACCCTCATCGGCGCCTGGCAGCACATCGAGTACGTGATGGGCTTCAACCTCGACCGGCGCATGTACGACCTGCTGCGCTGCATGCCGACCATCCCCGGCGCGATCGGCGCCTTCCGGCGCGAGGCGGTCCTCCAGGTCGGCGGCATGAGCCACGACACCCTCGCCGAGGACACCGACATCACCATCGCCCTGCACCGCGCGGGCTGGCGGGTGGTCTACGAGGAGCACGCCCGCGCCTGGACCGAGGCGCCGGGCTCGCTCGGCCAGCTCTGGTCGCAGCGCTACCGCTGGTCGTACGGCACGATGCAGGCGCTGTGGAAGCACCGCCGCTCCCTGACCGACAAGGGGCCCTCGGGCCGCTTCGGGCGGGTCGGGATGCCACTGGTGGTGCTCTTCCAGGTGGTCACGCCGGTCTTCGCGCCGCTCATCGACGTGTTCACCGTCTACTCGATGGTCTTCGTCGACTTCCGCGCGGCGCTCCTCGCCTGGCTCGCGGTGCTGGCCGTGCAGCTGGTGTGCGCGGCGTACGCCTTCCGGCTCGACGGGGAGAAGTACCGGTACCTGCTGATGATGCCGCTCCAGCAGCTGGCGTACCGGCAGATGATGTACCTCGTCCTCATCCACTCCTGCGTCACCGCGCTGACCGGCGGGCGGCTGCGCTGGCAGAAGCTGAAACGGACCGGCGAGGTCGGCACGCCCGCGGGGACCGGCGGCTGATGGGCGCGCACCGCAAGGGCGCCGTGCGCGTCGTTCCTGCGCCGGGGGATGCCCCGGTACGCGACCGGGGCCGCGACCGCTACTTCGACACCCTGCGCGCCCTCGCCCTGGTCCGGGTCGTCGCCTACCACGCCTTCGGCTGGCCCTGGGCCGGGCTGGTCTTCCCCTCCATGGGGGTGATGTTCGGCCTGGCCGGCACCCTGATGGCCCGCTCGCTCCAGCGGCCCGCCGCGGCGGTGGTCCGGAGCCGGCTGCGCCGCCTGCTGCCGCCGTTCTGGTGCTGGGGCCTCTTCGTGGTGGGCGCGATGCTGGTGCGCGGCTGGATGCCGGGGTGGCAGATCGTCTACTGGGTCGTGCCGCTCGGCGATCCGCCGGGCAGCGCGTGGGGCGAGCAGGCCTGGGAGATCCTCTGGTACCTCAGGACGTATCTGTGGTTCGTGCTGCTCTCCCCGCTGCTGCTGCGGGTCTTCCGGCTCGCGCCCGTGCCGGTGCTGCTGCTGTCCCTGGCGCCGGTCGTGGCGTTCCAGTTCCTCTGGCAGCCGCCGGAGAACCGCTTCGGCACCGGACTGCTCGACCTGGCGACCTACCTCTTCTGCTGGGTCCTCGGCTTCGCGCACCGCGACGGAGTGCTGGCCCGGCTGAAGCCCGTCGCTGTCGTCGCCCTGTCGCTCGCCGCCCTCGCCTGCGGCGCCTGGTACGCCTTCGCGCACCGGGCCGAGTACGGCACCTACGACCTCGACGACATCCCGCTCGCGCAGGCCTTCTGGTCGGCCGGGTTCGTGACGCTGCTGATGTACGCCAAGGCGCGGCTCCGGATCGACTTCTCGGGACTGGTCCGGCTGCGGCGGCTGGACCGGCTGGTGAGCGTGTTCAACGCCCGCGCGGTGACGGTCTACCTCTGGCACGAGCTGGCCCTGGTCCTGGCCGTGCCGCTGATCGACCGGTGCTGGGACGTGCCCGCCTTCGAGACGTATCTGCCGCTGGAGAGCCAGTGGTTCCTGCTGGTGGTGGGCTGGGTCCTGATCGCGGGGTTCGTGGTGCTGTTCGGGTGGGTGGAGGATGTCGCCGCGCGGCGCAGACCGCGCCTGCTGCCGTGAGCCGGGGCTGCGACTCGGGCGCGCGGCTCGGGCGCGCGGGGCGGGGCCGCGGCTCGGGGCCGCGGGGCGGGGCTGCAACAATGGGCCCGTGACCCGCGCTTCCCTGAACAAGCAGCCGCACGAAGTCGCCTCGATGTTCGACCACGTCGCGGAACGGTACGACCTGACGAACGCCGTGCTCTCGCTCGGCCAGGACCGGGCGTGGCGCAAGGCGGTCGCCCAGGCCGTCGACGCCCGCCCGGCGCAGAAGGTCCTGGACCTGGCGGCCGGCACCGCGACCTCCTCCCTGCCCTTCGCCCGCACCGGCGCCTACGTCGTCCCCTGCGACTTCTCCCAGGGCATGCTCCAGGTCGGCAAGGAACGGCACTCCTGGCTGCCGTTCACCGCGGGCGACGCGACGCGGCTGCCGTTCAGGGACGACGTCTTCGACGCCGTCACCATCTCCTTCGGACTGCGCAACGTCCAGGACACGGACGCCGCGCTGCGCGAGATGTACCGGGTGACGCGGCCCGGCGGCCGGGTCGTCATCTGCGAGTTCTCGCACCCGACCTGGGCGCCGTTCCGCACCGTCTACACCGAGTACCTGATGCGCGCCCTGCCGCCGGTGGCCCGCGCGGTGTCGTCCAACCCCGACGCGTACGTCTACCTCGCGGAGTCCATCCGGGCCTGGCCCGACCAGCCCGCGCTCGCCGCGCGGCTGGGCGGGGCCGGCTGGTCGAAGGTCGCGTGGCGCAATCTGACGGGCGGCGTGGTGACGCTGCACCGCGGCTTCAAGGCGAGCTGAGCGCGGCGCAGTAGGACGGCGGTCTCCCCGGTTCACCCGCTTTCCCCGGTTCACCCGGCGTCCCCGGCTCCGCCCGCCCGCGGCGGAGCCCGCCCAGCGGAGGCCGCGGTACGCGCGGTTCGCGAATGCCCCCGCCGCCCTCGCCCTCCCCGAAGTCGAACCACACGTACACCGCCGACTCCCGCGGCACCTGCGCACCGGGAGGCGGATACTGGCGTACGACGTGGTCGACGGCGGCGGTCCGGAGATCGGGTCGGTCGGGTGCGGCCAGGAACAGGCCCCGCGTGCGTGCGGACTCGTGCGCGTCCACGGCCATCAGACCGACCAGGCGCGGCACGCGGACGTCACGGGTCTCGGGATTCTCGGGTACCAGGCGCACGGACGTCACCCCCAGCGGTACCCGGCAGAGTAGCCCCGCCGCGCACCGCCCGGAAGCGTCAAGTGGCTTACTGTGACAGTCGATTACTCTGCGTCACGTCTCGTTGAGGTCAGGGGGAGGGCTGGGGCAGAGGGAGGGCCTGGTCAGAGGGAGGGCTGGGTCAAAGGGAGGGCGGGGTCAGAGGGAGGGCTGGGTGAGGGGAAGGCGGTAGCAGTGCCCCCGCTGTTCGGACGACGGGATCGCGAAGACCTCGGCGAGCCGCATGCCCAGCCGTTCCGTGACCGCGATGGACCGGGCGTTGCGCGCGTTGACCATCGCGACCACCTCCGCCACACCCGCGCCGCGCACCCGCTCCAGCGTCTCCCGGGCGGCCGCCGTGACGTAGCCCTTGCCCCAGTGCGCCCGCCCGAGCCGCCAGCCGATCTCGATCTCGCCCTTGGGACCCCAGTCGCCCGGCCACGGCTGGGCGCCGGTGAACCCTATGACCTGCCCGGACTCGTCCACCATGGTCCACAGGCAGAAGCCGTGCTCGGCGTCGTGCCGGCGCTGGCGGGCGGTCAGCTCCTCGTAGACGGACAGCTCCGCCGCCCTCCCGCCGTGGAACTCCATGACATCCGGGTCGTCGAAGATCCGGTGCCAGGCGACGGCGTCCTCGTCGGTGGGGACGCGCAACCGTACAACGGGGAGAGGTCGCTTCACTGGGCAGCCCTTCAGCCGGGTGGTCGGTGACGCTGAATAGACTGCCCATGACCAGTGCCGGTCGGCACGCAGATTCCGAACTTGGGGAGATCCCGCCGTGACCGTCGAGACTGAGCCGCTCTCCGAGAACACCGCCGACGTCATCGTCGTGGGCGCGGGGCCGGCCGGCTCCACGACCGCGTACCACCTGGCCAAGTCGGGACTCGACGTCCTGCTGCTGGAGAAGACCGCCTTCCCCAGGGAGAAGGTCTGCGGCGACGGCCTGACCCCGCGCGCGGTCAAGCAGCTCGTCGCCATGGGCATCGACATCTCCGAGGAGGCCGGCTGGCTGCGCAACAAGGGCCTGCGCATCATCGGCGGCGGCTCGCGCCTCCAGCTGGACTGGCCGGATCTGGCCTCCTTCCCCGACTACGGACTCGTCCGCAAGCGCGACGACTTCGACGAGCAGCTCGCCCGGCAGGCCCAGAAGGCCGGCGCGCGCCTCTACGAGCGCTGCAACGTCGGTGCGCCGATCGTCGACGACCGCACCGGCCGCATCACCGGCGTGCACGCCAAGCTGGGCGAGGACAAGCGCGAGGTCACCTTCCACGCGCCGCTGGTCGTGGCCGCCGACGGCAACTCCACCCGGCTGTCCCTGGCCATGGGCCTGCACCGCCGCGAGGACCGCCCGATGGGCGTGGCCGTGCGCACGTACTTCACCTCGCCCCGCCACGACGACGACTACCTGGAGTCCTGGCTGGAGCTGTGGGACCGGCGCGGCCCGCAGGACCGCCTGCTGCCCGGCTACGGCTGGGTCTTCGGCATGGGCGACGGCACCTCCAACGTCGGCCTGGGCGTCCTGAACACCTCCGCCGCCTTCAAGGAGCTGGACTGGCGCGAGATCCTCAAGGCCTGGTGCGCGTCCATGCCGGAGGACTGGGGCTACACCCCGGACAACATGACCGGCCCGATCCGCGGCGCCGCCCTGCCCATGGCCTTCAACCGCCAGCCCCACTACACCAAGGGCCTCCTCCTCGTCGGCGACGCCGGCGGCCTGGTGAACCCCTTCAACGGCGAGGGCATCGCCTACGCCATGGAGTCCGGCCAGATCGCCGCCGACGTCGTCGTCCAGGCCCACGCGCGGGCGACGCCGGCCCAGCGCGAGATCGCCCTGCAACGCTACCCGCGCGTCCTGAAGGACACCTACGGCGGCTACTACAACCTGGGCCGCGCCTTCGTGAAGCTCATCGGCAACCCGAAGGTCATGCAGATCGCGACCCAGCGCGGCCTCACCCACCCGATCCTGATGAAGTTCACCCTGAAGATGCTCGCCAACCTGACGGACCCGACGGGCGGCGACGCGATGGACCGCATCATCAACGGACTGAGCAAGGTCGCGCCGAAGGCCTGATCAGAGACGCCTGATCGGAGACGCCTGATCAGAGGCGCCTGATCGGAGGTACCTGATCAGGCGGTGAAGGCGGCGGCGTTGGCGGCCCGGCGCGCGAAGACCTCCTCGCGCCGCTCCGCCGACTGCCGCAGCGCCGCCTTCCGTTCCCGGCCGGAGAGCCGGTCCAGGTAGACCTGCCCGTTCACGTGGTCGGTCTCGTGGGCCAGGCAGCGCGCGAAGTAGCCCGTGCCCTCGACGAGGAGCGGTGCGCCGTCCTTGTCCAGGCCGCGCACGACGGCCCGGTCGGGCCGCGGTACGGCCATGGTGGCGCCCGGCACCGACAGGCACCCCTCGCCCTCGTCGAGCAGCCGGCGCGCGGCCGGGTCGAGGGCCTCCAGCACCGGATTCACGATGTGCCCGACATGTCGGACACCGTCGTCGTCCGGGCAGTCGTAGACGAACAGGCGCAGGTCGACCCCGACCTGATTGGCCGCCAGGCCGGCCCCTTCCGCGACGTACATCGTGCGGAACATGTCGTCGATGAGCGCGGCGAGGTCGGGTCCGAACTCCGTGACGTCCCGGCACGGCCTGTGCAGCACCTCCTCGCCGACCTCGGTGACGCGCCGCACCGATCCGCGCCGGGCCTCGGGTGCGAACGGGGGGTAGGAGGCGGTGGGCCGCCCCTGGACGAAGACGCTCGGCATGACGTTCTCTCCTTCGGCTCGTGGGCGGGCCGGAGAGGACCGGCCCGCGCCCGAGCATGCCAGGAGCCCGCGAAGGGCCGCAGCCCCCGAGCGGCTGCGGCCCTCGCGCGGGTACGGGTGGGTGCGGGTTACAGCACGCGCACCGCGCCGCTCGGCGGGTCGTAGGAGAGCGGCTTCTCGACGACACCGGTGGAGGAGTTCTGCGCGCCGACGAACATGCCGCCGCCGACGTAGACGCCCACGTGGTACGCGCTGCCCGCGCCGCCCCAGTAGAGGATGTCGCCCGGCTGGAGGTTGTCCAGGCCGACCTGGGTGCCGGCCGTCGACTGCGCCTGGGAGACGCGGGGCAGGCTGATGCCGACCTGCTTGAAGGCGGCCTGCACGAGACCGGAGCAGTCGTAGGCGGACGGGCCGGTGGCGCCGGAGACGTACGCCTTGCCGACCTGGGCCTGCACGAAGGCGACGACGGCGGCGGCCGAACCGGTGGCCGTGGACGTGCCGGTGCTGCTGTTGCTGCTCGTGCCGGTGGAGGAGCCGGTGTCCGAGGAAGCGCTCAGGGTGGTGCGCTCGGCGGCGCGCGAGGCACGCTCGGCGGCCTTCTTGCGCGCGGCCTCCTCGGCCTTCTTCTTGGCTTCCTCGGCCTTCTTCTTGGCCTCGGCGAGGTCGGTCTTGGCCTGCTTGGCGGCCTTGGCGGCCGCAGCGTCACGCTCGGCCTGAAGCTGGTAGCTCGCGGCCGCCTGCTGCGTGACGTCCGCGGACTGGGCGACCTGAGCGGCCAGGTCGGCCGTCAGGGTGGGCAGTTCGAGGGTCTGCGTCACCGGTTCGGCCGCGTTGGCCGACCCCGACGCACCGGCCACTGCCAGGGTGCTGAGGACGCCACCGGCAACTCCGGCCCGCATCGCGATCGTCGACGCGCTGCGGCGGGGCTTCCGGTGGCTGCGTATGTGAGCGGTGTGGGACATAGGGACAACCGGTATCAGTAGCTCCTCCATACCTTCAAGAAACGTGTGCTGCGCCACAGTTGTTCAATCGAGCCGCTGAATCCCGGGCGTGTCGCTCTTTATTGACGCCGTAACGGACATTGCGGACGGGCCGTAACCAGCCTGTGATCACGGTCTTTGATCGTTACGCCCGAATTGCCCCGCGCTTACCACTTGTTGGGACACTTGGCCAAGCCCGGTTCTCAGACGCCTCTCATGAATGTGGCACAGGTCACGGAACGGTTACCCCGGCGCACGCGTCCGTCGCGTGCGAGGCAGGCAGGCAGGCCGGCCGGCCGGCCCGGCGGCCGACGGCGCGATGATCCGGCTCCTGCCGCGACCGGCGGCGGGCAGGGCCGAGCGCGGGCCGCGCTCGTCGGGGCCCGCCGCCGTGTCGGCTTCGATGAGTGCCCGCGGGAGCTCGTGAACGCGTGCACGTGTCCACACCGGCCCCCGGCCCTCCCCCTCATGTGTGAACGACTCCTCTATCAAGGGTGTGCGTCCAGCGCCAATTTGCATGCAAGGGAAGCATCTTGATATGGAGACGCCCCTTGCGCAGGGCCTCTGGCCAGCGACGACGAGTGAAATTGTCACCTCTGGTGATCAGGTGAACGCTTCTTGTGTGAAGATCACTGCTCATCCGACTTCATGATCGTTCGTCAGGTGGTGGAGATCACAAAGCTTGTGCAATACCCCGTGTCGCAGATCACAGAGCGTCGGGCATAGGATGCGAGGCAGTTGGGCTTGTGACCTGCTTCACATGTTCGCGATCTTCGTCGGGACGGGCGGGGCTCGTGGGGCAGTTGGGGCGGCTGTGAGCCCAGTGCAACCGCCAGCAGTCAGTGCCGACTGAGAGGAGCGAGGAGCGGTGAACGCGTATGCGCCCATCCTCGTACTGGGAGCCCTCGGGGCAGGCTTTGCGATCTTCTCCGTGGTGATGGCCACGCTGATCGGTCCGAAGCGGTACAACCGGGCGAAGCTCGAGGCCTACGAGTGCGGCATCGAGCCGACCCCCACGCCGGCCGGCGGCGGGCGCTTCCCCATCAAGTACTACCTGACGGCGATGCTCTTCATCATCTTCGATATCGAGATCGTCTTCCTCTACCCCTGGGCCGTCACCTTCGACGCCCTGGGGATTTTCGGGCTCGTGGAGATGCTGCTCTTCGTGCTCACCGTCTTCGTCGCGTACGCGTACGTATGGCGGCGCGGCGGCCTGGAATGGGACTGAGGGGCCTTTGACATGGGACTCGAAGAAAAACTGCCGAGCGGCTTCCTGCTGACCACCGTCGAGCAGGCCGCGGGCTGGGTGCGCAAGTCATCCGTCTTCCCGGCCACGTTCGGCCTCGCCTGCTGTGCCATCGAGATGATGACCACCGGCGCCGGCCGCTACGACCTGGCGCGCTTCGGCATGGAGGTCTTCCGCGGCTCACCGCGGCAGGCGGACCTGATGATCGTCGCGGGCCGGGTCAGCCAGAAGATGGCGCCGGTGCTGCGACAGGTCTACGACCAGATGCCGAACCCGAAGTGGGTCATCTCCATGGGGGTCTGCGCCTCCTCGGGCGGCATGTTCAACAACTACGCCATCGTCCAGGGCGTCGACCACGTCGTCCCGGTCGACATCTACCTGCCCGGCTGTCCGCCGCGGCCCGAGATGCTGATGGACGCCATTCTCAAGCTCCACCAGAAGATCCAGGGCTCCAAGCTCGGTGTGAACGCGGAGGAAGCGGCCCGCGAGGCGGAGGAGGCGGCGCTCAAGGCCCTGCCCACGATCGAGATGAAGGGGCTGCTGCGGTGAGCGACGCGAACAACACCGCGGGTGACGCGGGCGACGTCAATCCCGAGAAGGAGCTGTCCGCCGAGAACCTCCCGGGCCAGCGGGGCCAGGGCGGCGAGGAGATCCGCGTCCAGCGCGGCATGTTCGGCGCCAACAACGGCGGCGACACCTCCGGCTACGGCGGCCTGGTCCGCTCCGTCCGGCTCCCCGGACCGGCGAGCAGGCCCTACGGGGGCTGGTTCGACGAGGTCGCCGACGAACTCGAGGGCGCGCTGGAGGAGCAGGGGCTCCTGCCCGACAACGCCATCGACAAGACGGTCGTCGACCGCGACGAGCTGACCTTCCACATCGAGCGCGAGCACCTCCTGCGCGTCGCCCGCACCCTGCGCGACGACCCTGCCCTGCGCTTCGAACTGTGCACCGGCGTCAGCGGCGTCCACTACCCGCACGACAAGGGCCGCGAGCTGCACGCCGTCTACCACCTGCGCTCGATCACCCACAACCGGCTGATCCGCCTCGAAGTCAGCGCGCCCGACAGCGACCCGCACATCCCGTCGCTGGTCGCCGTCTACCCGACCAACGACTGGCACGAGCGCGAGACGTACGACTTCTTCGGCATCGTCTTCGACGGTCACCCGGCCCTGACGCGGATCATGATGCCGGACGACTGGCAGGGCTTTCCGCAGCGCAAGGACTACCCCCTCGGCGGCATCCCCGTCGAGTACAAGGGCGCCCAGATCCCGGCTCCGGACCAGCGGAGGTCGTACTCGTGAGCACTTCCCACGCCTCCCCCAGGGAGACGACCGAAGGCACCGTCTACACGGTCACCGGCGGTGACTGGGACGAGGTCGTCCAGTCCGCGGCCCGCGCCGACGACGAGCGCATCGTCGTCAACATGGGCCCGCAGCACCCGTCCACGCACGGCGTGCTCCGCCTCATCCTGGAGATCGACGGCGAGACGGTCACCGAGGCCCGCTGCGGCATCGGCTACCTGCACACCGGCATCGAGAAGAACCTCGAGTACCGGACCTGGACGCAGGGCACCACGTTCGTGACGCGCATGGACTACCTGACGCCGTTCTTCAACGAGGCGGCGTACTGCCTGGGCGTCGAGAAGCTCCTCGGCATCGAGGACCAGATCCCGGACCGGGCCACGATCATCCGGGTCATGCTCATGGAGCTGAACCGGCTCTCCTCGCACCTGGTGGCCATCGCCACCGGCGGCATGGAGCTGGGCGCCACCACGATCATGATCTACGGCTTCCGCGATCGTGAACTGATTCTCGACATCTACGAGCTGATCACCGGCCTCAGGATGAACCACGCGTACATCCGCCCGGGCGGGCTCGCCCAGGACCTGCCCCCGGGCGCGGTGGACCAGATCCGCGAGTTCGTGAAGAAGATGAACAAGAACCTCCCGGAGTACGACAAGCTCGCCACCGGGAACCCCATCTTCAAGGCCCGCATGCAGGACGTCGGCTACCTCGACCTGGCCGGCTGCATGGCGCTCGGCGCCACCGGCCCCGTCCTCAGGTCCACCGGCCTCCCGCACGACCTGCGCAAAACCCAGCCGTACTGCGGCTACGAGACGTACGACTTCGACGTCCCGACCGCCGACACCTGCGACTCCTACGGCCGCTTCCTGATCCGGCTGGAGGAGATGCGCCAGTCCCTCAGGATCGTCGAGCAGTGCCTGGACCGGCTCCAGCCCGGCCCGGTCATGGTCGCCGACAAGAAGATCGCCTGGCCCGCCCAGCTCGCCCTGGGTCCGGACGGCCTCGGCAACTCCCTCGACCACATCAAGAAGATCATGGGCACCTCCATGGAGGCCCTGATCCACCACTTCAAGCTGGTCACCGAGGGCTTCCGGGTGCCGCCGGGACAGGCGTACGCGGCGGTCGAGTCGCCCAAGGGCGAACTGGGGGTGCACGTCGTCTCCGACGGCGGCACCCGCCCCTTCCGGGTCCACTTCCGCGACCCGTCCTTCACCAACCTGCAAGCCATGGCGGCGATGTGCGAGGGCGGCCAGGTCGCCGACGTCATCGTCGCCGTGGCGTCCATCGACCCCGTGATGGGAGGCGTCGACCGGTGACCACCTCTTCTTCGGAGCGGGGCATCAGCCTGGGCATGCCGGAACTGCCCGCGCCCGCCTACCCGGACGACGTCCGGGCCCGGCTGGAGACCGACGCGCGCGAGGTCATCGCCCGCTACCCGGACTCCCGGTCCGCCCTCCTGCCGCTGCTGCACCTCGTGCAGGCGCAGGAGGGGCACGTCACGCGCACCGGGATGCAGTTCTGCGCGGACATGCTGGGCCTCACCACCGCCGAGGTCACCGCGGTCGCCACCTTCTACACCATGTACCGGCGCGGACCGAGCGGCGACTACCAGGTTGGTGTGTGCACCAACACGCTGTGCGCGGTGATGGGCGGCGACGCGATCTTCGAGTCCCTCCAGGAACACCTCGGCGTCGGCAACGGCGAGACCACCGAGGACGGCAAGGTCACCCTGGAGCACATCGAGTGCAACGCGGCCTGCGACTTCGCACCCGTCGTGATGGTCAACTGGGAGTTCTTCGACAACCAGACCCCGGCGAGCGTCAAGGCCCTCGTCGACGACCTGCGCGCGGGACGGCCGGTGACGCCCACCCGCGGTGCGCCGCTGTGCACCTTCAAGGAGACCGCCCGGATCCTGGCGGGCTTCCCCGACGAGCGGGACGGCGCCGTCGCGGCCGGCGGCAGCGCGGGTCCCGCCTCCCTGGCCGGACTGAAGCTGGCGAAGGGCGAGGCGTCCGCCGCGCGCGTGGTGCACCCGCGGGACGGCGGACCGCACGACGCGCCGCAGGACCGGGCCGTGCACGACCCGTCCCCGACGGAACACCTCAGCTCGCACGACGCGCCGCAGGACACATCGGCATCCGACCCTTCCAACCCGGCAGGGCCTACCGCCGAGGAGGGGGAGTGATGACCGTGGCAGCCGAGATCAGGGGCAGCAGCCCGGAGAAGCTGCTCGCACCCGTGCTGTCGGCCTTCTGGGACGAGGACGAGTCGTGGACTCTCGACGTCTACCGGAGGCACGAGGGGTACGAGGGGCTCCGCAAGGCGCTGGCCATGGCGCCGGACGACCTGATCGCGTACGTCAAGGAGTCCGGTCTGCGCGGACGCGGCGGTGCCGGGTTCCCGACGGGGATGAAGTGGCAGTTCATTCCCCAGGGGGACGGCAAGCCTCACTATCTAGTTGTCAACGCCGACGAGTCGGAGCCGGGGACCTGCAAGGACATCCCGCTCCTCTTCGCGAACCCGCACAGCCTCATCGAGGGCATCGTCATCGCGTGTTACGCCATCAGGTCTTCGCATGCCTTCATCTACCTGCGTGGTGAAGTGGTCCCAGTGCTGCGGCGGTTGCACGAGGCCGTGCGCGAGGCCTACGCGGCCGGGTTCCTCGGCGAGAACATCCTGGGCAGCGGACTCGACCTCACTCTCACCGTGCACGCGGGCGCGGGCGCGTACATCTGCGGTGAGGAGACCGCACTGCTCGACTCGCTCGAAGGCCGCCGGGGTCAACCGCGGCTCCGTCCCCCCTTTCCTGCCGTCGCGGGCCTCTATGCGTGCCCGACTGTGGTGAATAACGTCGAATCGATCGCTTCAGTTCCCGCGATCCTGAACAAGGGCAAGGACTGGTTCAGGTCGATGGGCAGCGAGAAGTCCCCGGGCTTCACGCTCTACTCGCTCAGCGGCCACGTCGCGGGCCCCGGCCAGTACGAGGCCCCGCTCGGCATCACGCTGCGCCAGCTCCTCGACATGAGCGGCGGCATGCGCCCCGGCCACCGGCTCAAGTTCTGGACGCCCGGCGGTTCCTCGACGCCGATGTTCACCGACGAGCACCTCGACGTCCCCCTCGACTACGAAGGAGTGGGCGCCGCCGGTTCCATGCTCGGCACCAAGGCGCTCCAGTGCTTCGACGAGACGACCTGCGTCGTGCGCGCCGTCACCCGCTGGACCGAGTTCTACGCCCACGAGTCCTGCGGCAAGTGCACACCCTGCCGCGAAGGCACGTACTGGCTCGTCCAGTTGCTGCGCGACATCGAGGCCGGCAAGGGACAGATGTCCGACCTCGACAAGCTGAACGACATCGCCGACAACATCAACGGCAAGTCCTTCTGCGCCCTCGGCGACGGCGCCGCCTCGCCGATCTTCTCCTCGCTCAAGTACTTCCGCGAGGAGTACGAGGAGCACATCACGGGCCGCGGCTGCCCCTTCGACCCGGCCAAGTCGACGGCCTGGGCCGACCGCACGGAGGTGAAGGCATGACTGTGACCACCAATGCTCCCTCGGGAGGGGGAGAGGCGGCGGTCCCGCCGGAGGACCTCGTGTCGCTGACGATCGACGGCGCCGAGATCAGCGTGCCCAAGGGCACCCTGGTCATCCGGGCCGCCGAGCAGCTCGGCATCGAGATCCCCCGGTTCTGCGACCACCCCCTCCTCGACCCGGCCGGCGCCTGCCGCCAGTGCATCGTCGAGGTCGAGGGCCAGCGCAAGCCCATGGCGTCCTGCACCATCACCTGCACCGACGGCATGGTGGTGAAGACGCAGCTCACCTCGCCCGTCGCCGAGAAGGCCCAGCACGGGGTGATGGAGCTGCTGCTCATCAACCACCCGCTGGACTGCCCGGTCTGCGACAAGGGCGGCGAGTGCCCCCTTCAGAACCAGGCGATGTCGCACGGCCAGGCCGACTCCCGCTTCGAGGGCAAGAAGCGGACCTACGAGAAGCCTGTGCCGATCTCCACGCAGGTCCTGCTCGACCGCGAGCGCTGCGTGCTGTGCGCCCGCTGCACCCGGTTCTCCAATCAGGTCGCGGGCGACCCGATGATCGAGCTGATCGAGCGGGGCGCGCTCCAGCAGGTCGGCACCGGCGAGGGCGACCCCTTCGAGTCGTACTTCTCCGGCAACACCATCCAGATCTGCCCGGTCGGCGCGCTCACCTCGGCGGCCTACCGCTTCCGTTCCCGGCCCTTCGACCTGATCTCCTCGCCGTCGGTGTGCGAGCACTGCTCCGGCGGCTGCGCCACCCGCACCGACCACCGGCGCGGCAAGGTCATGCGGCGCCTCGCGGCCAACGAGCCCGAGGTCAACGAGGAGTGGATCTGCGACAAGGGGCGCTTCGGATTCCGGTACGCCCAGCAGCGCGACCGGCTCACCACGCCCCTGGTGCGCAACGCCGAGGGCGAGCTGGAGCCGGCCTCCTGGCCGGAGGCGCTCCAGATCGCCGCGCAGGGACTGCTCGCCTCCAGGGGCCGCACCGGCGTCCTGACCGGCGGGCGGCTCACCGTCGAGGACGCCTACGCGTACAGCAAGTTCGCGCGCGTGGCGCTCGACACCAACGACATCGACTTCCGCGCGCGCGTGCACAGCGCCGAGGAGGCCGACTTCCTGGCCGCCCGGATCGCCGGACACGGCCGTGACCTCGACGGCACCGGCGTCACGTACACGTCGCTGGAGAAGGCGCCCGCCGTGCTGCTGGTGGGCTTCGAGGCAGAGGAGGAGGCGCCCGGCGTCTTCCTGAGGCTGCGCAAGGCCTGGCGCAAGCACGGGCAGAAGGTCTTCTCGCTCGCCACACACGCCACGCGGGGCCTGGAGAAGGCGGGCGGCACCCTGCTCCCCGCCGCTCCCGGCACCGAGACCGAATGGCTGGACGCCCTCGCCGGCGGCGTCGGCCTGGAGGAGGGCGGCACCCAGGCCGCCGAGGCCCTGCGCGCCGAGGGCGCCGTGATCGTCGTCGGCGAACGGCTGGCGTCCGTGGCCGGCGGCCTCACCTCCGCCGTACGGACCTCGGCGGCGACCGGCGCCCGGCTGGTGTGGATCCCGCGCCGGGCCGGGGAGCGCGGCGCGATCGAGGCGGGCGCGCTGCCGTCGCTGCTGCCCGGCGGACGCCCGGCGACCGACCCCCGCGCGCGTGAGGAGGTCGCCGGCCTCTGGGGCCTGGCCGACCTTCCGCACCGCTACGGCCGCGACACCGGGGAGATCGTCGAGGCCGCGGCCCGGGGCGAACTCCAGGCGCTGCTGGTGGCCGGCGTGGAGGTCGCCGACCTGCCCGACCCCACGCGCGCGCGTGCCGCACTGGACGAGGCCGGGTTCGTGGTCTCGCTGGAGCTGCGGCCCAGCGAGGTCACCGAACGCGCCGACGTGGTCCTGCCCGTCGCCGCGGTCGCCGAGAAGCCCGGCACCTTCCTCAACTGGGAGGGCAGGGTGCGCTTCTTCGAGGCCGCGCTCAAGCCCGACCAGATGACCCGCCGTGTCGCTCCCACCGACGCCCGCGTCCTGCAAATGCTGGCCGACGCCATGGACGTACACCTGGGCCTGCCCGATCTGCGCACCACGCGCGCGGAGATCGACCGGCTCGGCGCCTGGGACGGGCCGCGGGGCGGCGAGCCCCTTCAGACCGCGAGCGCGCTGCCGCGGCCGGCCGCCGGAGAGGCCGTACTGGCCGGGCACCGGCTGCTGCTCGACCAGGGCCTGCTCCAGCAGGGCGACGAGGCGCTGGCCGGCACCCGGCACGCCGCACGCGCGCGCGTGTCGGCCGCCACGGCCGCCGAGGCGGGCGTCAAGGACGGCGACCTCCTCGCCGTCACCGGACCGGCCGGAGCCGTCGCATTCCCGCTCCAGGTCACCGAGATGCCCGACCGGGTGGTCTGGCTCCCGCTGAACTCGGCCGGCACCGGCGTCGCCTCCGACGCCGGGGTACTGCCCGGAACCCTCGTCCGCATCGGTCCGGCGACGCCCGCGGGCGCCGCCCCCAAGGAGGTGGAGGCATGAGCCCGTACCTCGCCGCTGAAGACCTGTCGATGTTCGGCACCGACCCCTGGTGGCTGGTGGTCATCAAGGCGGTGTTCTGCTTCGCCTTCCTGATGGTGACCGTGCTGTTCTCCATCGTGTGGGAGCGCAAGGTCGTCGCCTGGATGCAGCTGCGCATCGGCCCGAACCGGCACGGACCCTGGGGCATGCTCCAGTCGCTCGCCGACGGCATCAAGCTGATGCTCAAGGAAGACGTCATCGTCAAGCGCGCCGACAAGGCGGTCTACGTCCTCGCGCCGATCGTGGCGGCCATCCCGGCCTTCATGGCGATCGCGGTGATCCCCTTCGGGCCGGCCGGCAACGAGGTCTCGATCTTCGGCCACCGCACCGCCATGCAGCTCACCGACCTGCCGATCGCGATGCTGTTCATCCTGGCGGTCGCCTCGGTCGGCATCTACGGCATCGTGCTCGCCGGCTGGAGCTCCGGATCGACGTACCCGCTGCTCGGCGGACTGCGCTCCTGCGCCCAGATGATCTCCTACGAGATCGCGATGGGCGCCGCGTTCGCCTCGGTGTTCCTCTACTCCGGTTCGATGTCGACCTCGGAGATCGTCGCCCAGCAGGACGACCGCTGGTACATCGTGCTGCTGCCGGTCTCCTTCATCCTCTACATCGTCACGATGGTCGGCGAGACCAACCGCGCCCCCTTCGACATGCCCGAGTCCGAGGGCGACCTGGTGGGCGGCTTCAACACCGAGTACTCGTCGATCAAGTTCGCGATGTTCATGCTCGCCGAGTACGTGAACATGGTGACCGTCTCGGCGGTCGCCACCACGCTGTTCCTCGGCGGCTGGCGGGCCCCGTGGCCGATCAGCACCTTCTGGGAGGGCGCCAACCACGGCTGGTGGCCGCTGCTGTGGTTCGTGGTGAAGGTCCAGTTGCTGCTGTTCTTCTTCATCTGGCTGCGCGGCACCCTGCCCCGGGTCCGCTACGACCAGTTGATGAAGCTCGGCTGGAAGGTCCTCATCCCGGTCTCCCTGGTCTGGCTGATGCTGGTCGCGACCGTGCGGGCGCTCAGGAACGAGAACTACGGCTTCAGCGACATCGCCCTCTACATCGGCGGCGGCGTCCTGGTCCTGCTGCTGTTGTCCTTCCTCGTGGACATGTACCGCGACAAGGGCGGCAAGAGCGCCGAACAGCCCGACGGGCAACCCGCCGGGGCGGAGGCCGCCTTCGACCCGATGGCCGGCGGATTCCCCGTCCCGCCGATGCCCGGACAGCAGGTGCCGCCGGTGCCCAGGCGCCGTCCCCGCCGGGAGCGGGAGCTGATTGTCAGTGGTGGGCCCGATACTCACAGTGACGGACCTGCGGGCGGACCTACGGATGGAAAGGAGGCGTCCGATGGCTGAGGAACGCGAGGAACACAGGGACACCACGGAACACGGGGACCACAAGGGGACCGACCCCGGTTTCATGAACCCCGTGGCCGGCTTCGGCGTGACCTTCAAGGCCATGTTCAAGAAGCGGCTGACCGAGCAGTACCCGGAGCAGAAGAAGACCACCGCTCCGCGCTTCCACGGACGGCACCAGCTCAACCGCCATCCGGACGGCCTGGAGAAGTGCGTCGGCTGCGAGTTGTGCGCCTGGGCCTGTCCCGCCGACGCCATCTACGTCGAGGGCGCGGACAACACCGACGAGGAGCGCTACTCGCCCGGCGAGCGGTACGGCCGCGTCTACCAGATCAACTACGCCCGCTGCATCCTGTGCGGCCTGTGCATCGAGGCGTGCCCCACGCGCGCGCTGACGATGACCAACGAGTTCGAGCTGGCCGACTCCAGCCGCGCCAACCTCATCTTCACCAAGGACCAGCTGCTCGCCGGTCTGGAGGAGGGCATGGTCGACTCGCCGCACGCCATCTACCCGGGCACCGACGAGCAGGACTACTACCGGGGCCTGGTCACCGAGGCCGCGCCCGGCACGGTCCAGCAGGTCGCCCACTCCAAGGGCGAGGTCGTCCAGGAGGGCGACTCGACCTTCGGCGCGACCGAGCCGGCGTCGGAGGAGGTGATCCGCCGATGAGCGCGCAGCTCGCCGCCGCGGCGACCCTCTCCGCCGGCACCTCCACCGGAGAGGCCGTCCAGTTCTGGATCCTCGGCACCGTCGCGGTGATCGGCGCCCTGTGCACCGTCTTCATGAAGAAGGCCGTGCACAGCGCGCTGTGCCTCGCCGGGACCATGATCATTCTGGCGGTGTTCTACCTCGCCAACGGTGCCTACTTCCTCGGCATCGTGCAGATCGTGGTCTACACCGGCGCCATCATGATGCTGTTCCTGTTCGTGGTGATGCTCGTCGGCGTCACCGCGGCGGACTCCCTGAAGGAGACCATCAAGGGCCAGCGCTGGCTGGCCCTGGTGTCCGGGCTCGGCTTCGGCATCCTGCTGATCGCCGGCATCGGCAACGCCTCCGTCTCGGAGTTCACCGGCCTCGCCCAGGCCAACGCGAACGGCAACGTGGAGGGCATCGCGTCCCTCATCTTCACCAAGTACGTCTTCGCCTTCGAGATCACCGGTGCTCTGCTCATCACGGCCGCCGTCGGTGCGATGGTGCTCACCCACCGCGAGCGCACCGAGCGCGCCAGGACCCAGCGCGAGCTGTCCGAGCAGCGCATCCGCGACGGCAAGCACCTGCCGCCGCTGCCGGCCCCCGGCGTGTACGCCCGGCACAACGCGGTCGACATCGCGGGGCTGCTGCCCGACGGCACCCCCTCCGAGCTGACCGTCAGCAAGACGCTGCGCGAGCGGGGCCAGATCCGCGACGTGTCGATGGAGGCGCTGGGCGACCTCAAGGCGCTGGAGCAGCGGGCCGAGGAGCGCCTCGAACGCAAGGCGGTCGGCCCGGCGGGCTCCGCGCGGTCCGGAGCCGGGCGGTCCGACTCCACACGGTCCGAGGAGGCGTCGAAGTGAATCCCGTGAACTACCTCTACCTCGCGGCCCTGTTGTTCACGATCGGCGCCACCGGTGTGCTGATCCGGCGCAACGCGATCGTGGTCTTCATGTGCATCGAGCTGATGCTCAACGCCTGCAACCTCGCGTTCGTCGCCTTCTCCCGCATGCACGGCAACCTGGACGGGCAGATCATCGCCTTCTTCACGATGGTCGTCGCCGCCGCGGAGGTCGTGGTCGGGCTCGCGATCATCGTGTCCCTGTTCCGTTCCCGCCACTCGGCCTCGGTCGACGACGCCAGCCTGATGAAGCTGTGAGGGGCTGCTGAAACGTGGAGAACCTGATTGCGCTGCTGGTGGCGGCGCCCCTGCTCGGAGCGGTCGTCCTGCTGTGCGGCGGACGCCGGCTGGACCGCGTCGGCCACTGGATCGGCACCCTGCTGGCCGCCGTGTCCTTCGTGATCGGCGTCGTCCTCTTCGCCGACCTGCTCGGCAGCGGCGCCGAGGACCGCACCCTGACGCAGCACCTGTTCAGCTGGATCCCGGTGGAGGGCTTCCAGGCCGACGTCGCCTTCCGGCTCGACCAGCTGTCGATGACGTTCGTCCTGCTGATCACCGGTGTCGGCTCGCTCATCCACCTGTACTCGGTCGCGTACATGGAGCACGACGAGCGCCGCCGCCGCTTCTTCGGCTACCTGAACCTGTTCCTCGCGGCGATGCTGATCCTCGTCCTCGCCGACAACTACCTGCTGCTGTACGTCGGCTGGGAGGGCGTCGGTCTCGCCTCCTACCTGCTGATCGGCTTCTGGCAGCACAAGCCCAGCGCCGCCACCGCCGCGAAGAAGGCCTTCCTGGTCAACCGCGTCGGCGACATGGGCCTGTCCATCGCGATCATGCTGATGTTCCTGTGGTTCGGCACCTTCGCCTTCGGGCCGGTGCTCGGCGGCCACGGGGAGGCCGGGCTCGCGAGCGGGGCGGACGAGGGCAAGCTCACCGCGATCGCCCTGATGCTGCTGCTCGCCGCCTGCGGCAAATCCGCCCAGGTGCCGTTGCAGTCCTGGCTCGGCGACGCGATGGAGGGCCCGACCCCGGTCTCGGCCCTCATCCACGCCGCGACCATGGTGACGGCGGGCGTCTACCTGATCGTCCGCTCCGGCGCCATCTTCAACGGCGCGCCGGACGCGCAACTGGTGGTCACCATCGTCGGCGCGGTCACGCTGCTGTTCGGTGCCATCGTCGGTTGCGCCAAGGACGACATCAAGAAGGCACTGGCCGGCTCGACCATGTCGCAGATCGGCTACATGGTGCTCGCCGCGGGCCTCGGCCCCATCGGCTACGTCTTCGCGATCATGCACCTGGTGACGCACGGCTTCTTCAAGGCCGGGCTGTTCCTCGGCGCCGGCTCCGTCATGCACGGCATGAACGACGAGGTCGACATGCGCCGCTACGGCGGACTGCGCACGTACATGCCAGTCACCTTCGTCACCTTCGGCCTCGGCTACCTCGCCATCATCGGCTTCCCGGGCCTGTCCGGCTTCTTCTCCAAGGACAAGATCATCGAGGCGGCGTTCGCCAAGGGCGGCACCGAGGGCTGGATCCTCGGCGCCTGCGCCCTGCTGGGCGCGGCCATCACCGCGTACTACATGACGCGCGTGATGCTGATGACGTTCTTCGGCGAGGAGCGCTGGCGCAACGCCCCGACGCCGTCGCCGGCCAAGCCCGACGTGGAGCCCGCCGCCGAGACGCGCGGCGCCTACGAGCCGCCGCACCCGCACGAGTCGCCGGGTCTCATGACGATCCCGATGATCGTGCTGGCCGTCGGATCGGTCGCGGGCGGTGCCTTCTTCAGCATCGGTGACCGCTTCCTGCACTGGCTGGAGCCCATCACCGGGCACAGCCACGGCGACGCGCCGATCAGCGCCGGTACGGTCACCGGGGCGACGGTGGCCTGCATGGTCATCGGCGTCGCCCTCGCCTGGGCGCAGTACGGGCGCCGTCCGGTCCCGGCCGTCGCCCCGCGCGGGTCGCTGCTCACCCGGGCCGCCCGCCGCGACCTGCTCCAGGACGACTTCAACCACGTCGTCCTGGTCCGCGGCGGCGAGCACCTCACGCGCTCCCTGGTCTACGTCGACCACACCCTGGTCGACGGAGTCGTCAACGGCACGGCGGCCTCGGTCGGCGGCCTGTCCGGGCGGATGCGCAAGTTGCAGAACGGCTTCGCGCGCTCGTACGCGGTCTCGATGTTCGGCGGTGCGGCGCTCCTCGTCGCCGCGACCCTGCTGATGAGGGCGGTCTGATACCGATGTCCTTTCCCCTGCTGACAGTCACGGCGGCCCTCCCGGCCGTCGGGGCGATCGCCACGGCAGCCGTGCCGGCCGCGAAACGCACCGCGGCCAAGTGGCTGGCGCTGCTGGTCTCGCTGGCCACGCTCGCGCTGGCCGTCGCGGTCCTGGTCCGCTTCGACCCCGACGGCGACCGCTACCAGCTGACCGAGTCCCACTCCTGGATCGCGGACTTCGGCGTCCGGTACGAACTGGGCGTGGACGGCATCGCGGTGGCGCTGATCGCGCTGACCGCCCTGCTGATCCCGTTCATCATCCTCGCGGGCTGGCACGACGCCGACCCGCTGGAGACCGGCAGCAGCCGGTGGCGGCCGACGCAGGGCTTCTTCGCCCTGATCCTGGCCGTCGAGGCGATGGTGATCATCTCTTTCGAGGCCACCGACGTCTTCCTCTTCTACATCTTCTTCGAAGCCATGCTGATCCCGCTGTACTTCCTGATCGGCGGCTTCGGGGACCGGGCGCACGAGCACGGTGAGAAGACGGCGGCGACCCAGCGGTCGTACGCCGCGGTCAAGTTCCTCCTCTACAACCTGGCCGGCGGTCTGATCATGCTGGCCGCGGTGATCGGCCTGTACGTGGTCGCCGGGAACTTCTCGCTCACCGAGATCGCCGAGGCGCGGGCCAACGGCTCGCTCGACATGGCGACCAGCACCGAGCGCTGGCTCTTCCTCGGCTTCTTCTTCGCCTTCGCGGTGAAGGCGCCGCTGTTCCCGCTGCACACCTGGCTGCCCAATGCCATGGGGGAGGCGACCGCGCCGGTCGCCGTGCTCATCACGGCGGTCGTCGACAAGGTCGGCACCTTCGCGATGCTCCGCTTCTGCCTCCAGCTCTTCCCGGAGGCCAGCAAGTGGGCGACGCCGGTCATCCTGGTCCTGGCGGTCATCAGCATCATCTACGGCGCGCTGCTCGCGGTCGGTCAGCGCGACATCAAGCGGCTGATCGCCTACGCGTCGATCTCGCACTTCGGCTTCATCATCATGGGCATCTTCGCGATGACCAGCCAGGGCCAGTCCGGCGCCACGCTGTACATGGTCAACCACGGCATCTCGACCGCCGTGCTGATGCTGATCGCCGGATTCCTGATCTCGCGGCGCGGCTCGCGGCTCATCGCCGACTTCGGCGGTGTCCAGAAGGTGGCCCCGATCCTGGCCGGCACCTTCCTGATCGGCGGCCTCGCGACCCTCTCACTGCCGGGCCTGGCGCCCTTCGTCAGCGAGTTCCTGGTCCTGGTCGGCACGTTCACGCGCTACCCGGTCATCGGCATCATCGCCACCCTCGGCATCGTCCTCGCCGCGCTCTACACCCTCGTCCTCTACCAGCGGACGATGACGGGCCCGGTGAAGGCCGAGGTGAGCGGGATGCCCGACCTGCGGGTGCGCGAGCTGGTGGTGGTGGCACCGCTGGTGGCGCTGCTGATCTTCCTGGGCGTCTTCCCGAAGCCCGTGACGGACATCGTCAACCCGGCGGTGGAGCAGACCATGTCCGACGTACACAAGAAGGACCCCCAGCCTGAGGTGGAGGCGGCCAAGTGAGCGCAACAGCCGTCCACAGCCTGTGGACAACGGCGGCGACGGCGGCCGACCCGATCGCCAAGATCGACGCGCCGAAGATCGAGTACGGGCAGCTGTCGCCCGTCCTCATCGTCCTCGGCGCGGCGATCATCGGCATCCTGGTCGAGGCCTTCGTGCCGCGCAGGTCCCGCTACTACGCGCAGATGTTCGTGTCCGCCGTGGCCCTGATCGCGGCGTTCGCGGCGATCGTCGCCCTCGCGGCGGGCGGATACGGCACGACCAAGGCCGGGATCGCGGCCATGGGCGCCGTCGCCGTCGACGGACCGGCCCTGTTCCTCCAGGGCACCATCCTGCTGACCAGCCTGGTCGGCCTGTTCACCTTCGCCGAGCGGCGCCTCGACCCGGAGGTGCACGGCAACCGCGTCGACTCCTTCGCCGCGCAGGCGGCCGCCGTCCCGGGCAGCGAGAGCGAGCAGAAGGCGGTCAAGGCCGGCTTCACCACGACGGAGGTCTTCCCGCTCCTCCTCTTCGCCGTCGCCGGCATGCTGGTCTTCCCGGCGGCCAACGACCTGCTGACGCTCTTCGTGGCACTGGAGGTCTTCTCCCTCCCGCTGTACCTGCTGTGCGCGCTGGCCCGCCGCAAGCGGCTCATGTCGCAGGAGGCGGCGGTCAAGTACTTCCTGCTCGGCGCCTTCGCCTCCGCGTTCACCCTGTTCGGCATCGCCCTGCTCTACGGCTACGCGGGCTCCATGTCGTACGGCACGATCGCCCAGGTCGTCGACGGCACCGTCCAGAACGTCACCCCGGCGCTCGCGGACACCATGGGCAACGACGCGCTGCTGCTCGTCGGCTCCGCGCTGATCGTCATGGGCCTGCTGTTCAAGGTGGGCGCGGTGCCGTTCCACATGTGGACGCCGGACGTGTACCAGGGCGCGCCGACCCCGGTGACCGGCTTCATGGCGGCGGCGACCAAGGTGGCCGCCTTCGGCGCCCTGCTCCGCATCCTGTACGTCGTTCTGCCCGGCCTGCGCTGGGACTGGCGGCCGGTGATGTGGGGCGTGGCGATCGTCACGATGCTGGCCGGCGCGATCGTCGCGATCACGCAGACCGACATCAAGCGGCTGCTGGCGTACTCGTCGATCGCGCACGCGGGCTTCATCCTCGCCGGTGTCATCGCGACCACGCCGGAGGGCATCTCGTCCGTCCTCTTCTACCTGGCCGCGTACTCCTTCGTCACGATCGGCGCCTTCGCGGTCGTCACTCTGGTGCGCGACGCGGGCGGCGAGGCGACGCACCTGTCGAAGTGGGCGGGGCTCGGCCGCAGGTCCCCGCTGGTGGCGGCGGTCTTCGCGGTATTCCTGCTGGCCTTCGCCGGTATCCCGCTGACCTCCGGGTTCTCGGGGAAGTTCGCCGTGTTCAAGGCGGCGGCGGAGGGCGGCGCGGCCCCGCTGGTCGTGATCGGTGTGATCTCGTCCGCGATCGCCGCGTTCTTCTACATCCGGGTGATCGTGCTGATGTTCTTCAGCGAGCCGCGCGCGGAGGGCCCGACCGTCGCGGTGCCGTCACCACTGACGATGACGGCGATCGCCGTGGGCGTGGCCGTCACGGTGGTGCTCGGTGTGGCGCCGCAGTACTTCCTGGACCTGGCGGGTCAGGCGGGGGTGTTCGTGCGCTGACGCTGCGCTTGCGGCGTTGCGGCTGTGGTCCGGCACCCTTCTCAGGGGTGCCGGACCACAGCCGTCTGTGCCGGGGCTACTCGCCGCCGCGGCGCGCTTTGACGGCGGTCAGATCCAGGTCCATCGGGAAGGGCGCGCTCACCTTCATGCGCTCGCGGAAGATGCCGACGCTGGTGTAGGCGCCGGTGGTGGGCTCCAGCTCGAAGGCGTGGACGACGGCGAGGCCCTTCTCGTTCTCCACCCGCCAGTAGTGGGCGATGCCGGCCCGGGCGTACTTCAGGGGCTTGGTCTCGCGGTCGCGGGAGACCGATTCGGGGGAGACGACCTCGACGGCCAGGGTGACGGCCTCGGCGGGGTAGCGGGTCTGCTCCGGGTCGTCCACCACGTCGCCTCGCACGACGATCACATCGGGCTCGGGCCGGTTCTGCCGGTCGATGTCGATGGTGAACTCGCGGATGACCTCGAACTCCTCTGGCGCGAGGGACTGGAGCTGCCAGTTGAAGAAGTCGACAGCGCGTGAGTGGAAAAGAGTCTGCGGACTCACGAAGACCAGGCTCCCGTCGATCAGCTCCGTGTGCGGAGGCAGGTTCGGAAGCCGGTCCAGGTCGTCCGCGGTCCAGCCGCCCTCCGGCGGAGTCGGCCAGTCGGGGGTGGACGCCTTCGGTGAGACGCTCATCAGTGCTCCCATGGGACGGAGTCTCGCGGGTGCAATCAGACTATCCGCCGGAATCAGGCGGGTCCCCCGCGAACGTGTGAACGATCGTCGTGTCCTTGACGCGGGCGGTGCCGGGCGGCCTGTGGATAACTCCCGGGCTGTCGGCGCGGACCCCTATCGTTGAGGCAGTGGTCGGGGCAGGACGGACCAGACAGGCCGGACGGGCGAGGTAGTACGTACGGGGGACCAGACGATGGGCGGGACGGGCGTGATCGGCGAGATGGCAGAGACGGCGCAGGTGAGGGACGGGGACAGCGAGGCGCTGGCCACCCTGCACCGGGTCTTCGGGTACGACGCCTTCCGCGGCGAGCAGGAGGCGATCGTCGAGCACGTGATCGCCGGCGGCGACGCCGTGGTGCTCATGCCGACCGGCGGCGGAAAATCCCTGTGCTACCAGATCCCGTCCCTGGTCAGGCCGGGTACCGGCATAGTGGTCTCGCCGCTGATCGCGCTCATGCAGGACCAGGTCGACGCGCTGCGGGCGCTCGGCGTGCGGGCCGGGTTCATGAACTCCACGCAGGACTTCGACGAGCGGCGCGTGACCGAGGCCGAGTTTCTGGCCGGCGAGCTGGACCTGCTGTACCTGGCACCCGAGCGGCTGCGCCTGGACAGCACCCTCGACCTGCTCTCCCGCGGCAAGATCTCCCTGTTCGCCATCGACGAGGCGCACTGCGTCTCCCAGTGGGGCCACGACTTCCGGCCCGACTACCTCTCCCTGTCGCTGCTGGGCGAGCGCTGGCCGGACGTACCCCGGCTCGCACTCACGGCGACGGCCACCGACGCCACCCACCGCGAGATCACCGAGCGCCTGCACATGCCGGCGGCGCGGCACTTCGTGGCCAGCTTCGACCGGCCCAACATCCAGTACCGGGTCGTGCCGAAGTCCGACCCCAAGAAGCAGCTCCTGAGCTTCCTGCGGGAGGAGCACGTCGGCGACGCGGGCATCGTGTACTGCCTCTCGCGCAACTCGGTCGAGAAGACCGCCGAGTTCCTCTCGCGCAACGGCGTCGAGGCGGTGCCCTACCACGCGGGTCTGGACTCGGGCACCCGCGCGGCGCACCAGTCGAGGTTCCTGCGCGAGGAGGGCCTGGTGGTCGTGGCGACCATCGCGTTCGGCATGGGCATCGACAAGCCCGACGTGCGGTTCGTCGCCCACCTGGACCTGCCGAAGTCGGTGGAGGGCTACTACCAGGAAACCGGCCGAGCGGGGCGGGACGGCCTGCCCTCCACGGCGTGGATGGCGTACGGCCTCAACGACGTCATACAGCAGCGCAAGCTGATCCAGTCCGGCGAGGGCGACGAGGCGTTCCGCCGCCGGGCCCAGTCCCACCTGGACGCCATGCTCGCCCTGTGCGAGACCGCCCGGTGCCGTCGGGGGCAGCTCCTTGCCTACTTCGGACAGGACCCGGACGCGTCCGCCTGCGGCAACTGCGACACCTGCCTGACCCCGCCCGAGACCTGGGACGGCACGGTCGCCGCGCAGAAGGTGCTCTCGACGGTGGTGCGGCTGAAGCGGGAGCGCGGGCAGAAGTTCGGCGCCGGGCAGATCATCGACATCCTGCTGGGCAAGCGCACCGCCAAGGTCATCCAGTTCGACCACGACCAGCTCTCCGTATTCGGCATCGGCGAGGAGCTGACCGAGGGCGAGTGGCGGGGCGTCGCCCGGCAGCTGCTGGCCCAGGGCCTGCTCGCGGTCGAGGGGGAGTACGGCACGCTGGTGCTGACCGACACCAGCGGCGAGGTCCTGCGGCGCGAGCGTGAGGTGCCGCTGCGCAAGGAGCCCAAGAAGCCCGCGGCGGCCAGGTCGGCGAGCGGTGGACGCAGCGACCGCAAGGCGAAGGCGGCCGCGGCCGAGCTGCCGGCGGAGCTGGTCCCCGCCTTCGAGGCGCTGCGCGCCTGGCGCGCGGAACAGGCCCGTGAGCAGGGCGTCCCGGCGTACGTCATCTTCCACGACGCCACCCTCCGGGAGATCGCCACCGTCTGGCCCACCTCGGTGGCACAGCTCGGCGGCATCAGCGGGGTCGGTGAGAAGAAGCTGACGACGTACGGGGAGGGCGTGGTCGGGGTGCTGGCCGGACTGGAGGGACCGGGCTCCGCCTCGGCGCCCGCGTCCGCCCAGGCGCCCGCTCCGTCGGACGGGCCGGGCACCGGGACCGGTGCGCACGGCGGTGCGGACGACTGGCCCGAGCACGAGCCGGAGCCCGAGCCGGAGGACTGGATATAGGGACTCGCCGCAGGGGAGCCTCCGTGTCCGTCCCTGGAGCCACCACGCCCGCGTCGCGTACGCCCTGACGTCGGCGTCCGTGTCGCCGGTGACGGTCGCCAGTGCCGTCCGGCGGTCCTCGGCGGTGGCCGGGCCCGCCCGCACCTGCCGGGCGGGGCCGGGCAGCGCGGTGAACGCACGGGCTGTGAGGGAGACCGGGCAGCCCGTGTCTGCCAGGGCGGCCAGGGAGGGCCAGGCAGCCCGTGTCTGCCAGGGCCGCGCCGGGAGGGTCGGGCAGCCCAGGGCCGGAGGGCGACGCCGCGGACCAGGGGGCGGCGTCCTCGGTCAGCCGCTTAGGCCGCTCAAGCATTGGGGGGAGGAGGCGCGACTGCCCGCTGCTACGGGCGGGGGCGACTGCCCAGCCGGGAGGCGGATGCCGTTAGGCCAGGGCTGTCAGGCCCGGGGCGAAGGTGATGAGGAGGGGGAGGAGGGGGACCAGGGCGGCCGTTGCCGTCGTCAGCGCGCGGTGACGGCGGGGCAGGCGGGGCCGGGGCTCCAGGAGACGGTCGACCCGTTCGCCGAGGAGCCGGTGGCTGGAGGCGCAGGAGAGGACGCCGCGGTGCTGGTTCAGCTCGATCAGTGCCAGCGCGGTGGTCAGGTGACCGCAGCGCCGGGAGGCGGTGTCGTCGGCCGAGAGCTCGACCAGCCGGTGGGTCTGGTCGCAGAAGTGGGCGAAGAGCGGGACGCTCGGGAATCCGGTGGCCAGGGCGGTCGACAGGTGCAGCAGCCAGTCGTGGCGGGCCCGGGCGTGGCCGCGCTCGTGGGTGAGGACGGCGTCCAGCTGATGGTCGGTGAGGCGGTGCAGGGCGCCGGTGGTGACGATCAGCTGCGGCGGATTCCCGGGCATCCACCAGGCGTCCGGATACTCGTCCTCCAGGACCAGCAGGGGCCCGCGGGCGGCGGGGAGTCCGGCGGGCAGGTCGGGGGCGCGCTCGCGCAGATGGGCGCGGGACCGGGCGCGCCGACGGCGGGCCTCGACGAGTTCACGCGCGAGCATCGCGGTCGTCCAGGCGGCACCCGCCGCCAGCAGCAGGGTGAGGACGGCCGCCCAGACCGGGCCGGCGGAGAGGTTGTACGCCGCGGTCACCGCGGGCGGCGCCGGTGCGAAGACCTGGGCGCGGACGGTCCCGAAGACGGCGGCGGCACCCAGGACGAGAGCCGTCAGACAGCACAGCAGCACGGTGGCGACCAGGCACTGCCACACCCACAGTCCGACCACGGGGTCCCGTTCGGGCCATGCGGAACGGGTCAGCGCGCGCGGCACCGGCACCGCGGCGGTCACGGCGACGACGAACAGCAGGAGCAGGCAGACGGTCATGCCACTGGCTCCGGATCCTGGTCGAAGGATGGGCGGCTCTGGCGGTACAGGGGCTGTGCTGTGCTGCGTCGGGCCGTGCGCACACCGCCCGACGCCAGTATGACGGGGCCGGGCGGTGTGAGTCAGGGGTCGGCGGGCATCGGATTCCGCGTGCGTGCCCCCACCAGCCGGTCGCACGGACTCCCCGGCGGCACGCGGCCGGGCCGCGCGGAACTTCACGGCTACACGGAAGCCTCCGGCCGCGCGGAACTTCCCGGCCGCGCCGAACCTCCCGTCGGAAGGAACCGCCCGGCCGCACGTGTCCCCGTACACGCCTCCCGGGGCCTCCCGGGCCAGGTCAGACGCTCCGTCCGACCACCCGCCCGGTCACCTCTCCCAGGCCCACCCGGACACCGTCCGGCCCCGGGGCCCAGGCCGAGAGCGTCACCACGTCCCCGTCCTCCAGGAACGTCCGCTTGCCGTCGGGGAGTTCCAGGGGGTCGCGGCCGTTCCAGGTCAGTTCGAGCAGCGAACCCCGCTCCCGCTCGGCCGACCCGCTCACCGTGCCAGAGCCGTAGAGGTCGCCGGTGCGCAGCGACGCGCCGTTGACCGTCATGTGGGCCAACTGCTGGGCGGCCGTCCAGTACATGGTGGAGAACGGCGGCTCGGAGACGACGTGGCCGTTGAGGGCGACGGAGATGCGCAGGTCGTAGCCGCCGGGGCCGTCCTGGTCGGCGTCCGTGTCGTCCAGGTAGGGCAGCAGTTCGTGCGTGCGCTCCGGCGGGGCGACCCGCGCTTCCTCCAGCGCGTCCAGCGGCGTGATCCAGGCCGACACCGACGTGGCGAAGGACTTGCCAAGGAACGGGCCGAGGGGGACGTACTCCCAGGCCTGGACGTCCCGCGCGGACCAGTCGTTGAGCAGGCAGAGCCCGAAGACGTGCTCGCGGAAGTCGCCGAGCGCCACCGGACTGCCCATCTCGGACGGCACACCCACCACGAAGCCGACCTCGGCCTCGATGTCGAGGCGGACGGACGGGCCGAAGACGGGAGCGGCGTCGGCCGGTGCCTTGCGCTGCCCAGACGGGCGGACGACGTCCGTGCCGGACACGACGACCGTGCCGGAGCGTCCGTGGTAGCCGATCGGGAGGTGCTTCCAGTTCGGGGTGAGGGAGTCCGCGGCATCGGGGCGGAAGATCTGGCCGACGTTGCGGGCGTGGTTCTCGGAGGCGTAGAAGTCGACGTAGTCGGCGACCTCGAAGGGCAGGTGCAGGGTCACCGACGACAGCGGATGGAAGAACGGCTCCAGGACCTCGCGGTGGGAGGGGACCGTCACCCACGCCGTCAGCGCGCGCCGCACGTCCGACCACGCCGTGCGTCCGGCCGCCAGCAGCAGGTTGAGGGTGGGTTGGGCGAGCAGGGACGCGTACGGCGAGCCGAGCGCGTGGGCCGCCGCGCCCGCGTCGAGGACGTGGTCGCCGAGCCGGACGCCCACCGTACGGTCCGTCCGGTCCGTCCGGTTCGGCCCGTCGGACGAGCCGGGGATCGAGAACACGCCGTACGGAAGGTTGTGCGGGCCGAAGGGGTCACCCTCGGGGACATCGAAGGGGGGCATCGGGTGCTGCCTCGCTTTCGTGCTCGCCATGTGCGCCGTGCGCGCCGGTGTGCCACGCGATCGGTGTGCCACGCGATCGGTGTGCGTGGTGTGACACGTGGTCGGGCCACACGTTACGGGTGACCTACCGGTCTTGGGCAGTGCGGCAGGAGGCAGTGTCCGGCAGGTCGTGGTGTCGCCGAACGGCGCTGAGGCCCTGAACCCGCTCCAGCCGATGATGTGTCAGGTTGTGGGACCTGACCGGGCGTTCGCGTGCATCGGCGGCCGGGTTCGAACGCACTCACCACGCCCTCGTTCGGAAGCGGTCACGGGTGAGTCGGAGGGGTGCGGTGTCCGTATTCTCTGATCATGGACCGCACCGCATATTCACTCGTCGCCACCGACCTGGACGGCACGCTGCTCCGCGGCGACGACACCGTCTCCGACCGGTCGCTGGCCGCGCTGGCGAGGGTCGCCGGGGCGGGTGCGCGCCACCTGGTGGTGACGGGGCGGCCGGCCCCCCGGGTGCGCCCGCTGCTCGACCGGCTCGGCTGCACGGGACTCGCGGTGTGCGGGCAGGGCGCGCAGGTGTACGACGCCGGTGCGCACCGGATGCTGTGGTCGGTCACCCTCGACCGGGAGCTGGCCGAGACCGCGCTCGGCAAGATCGAGGCCGAGGTGGGACAGGTGCACGCCGCCGTCGACCAGGACGGCGTCGACGGGCTGACGCTCATCGAGCCGGGCTACCTGATGCCCCACCCGACACTGCCCGCGGTGCGCGTCGAGCGTCGCGAGCAGCTGTGGTCCACGCCGATCAGCAAGGTGCTGCTCCGCCACCCCGAGCTGACCGACGACGAACTGGCGGGGACGGCGCGCGCGGTGGTCGGCTCCCTCGCGACGGTCACCATGTCGGGGCCCGGCACCGTGGAGCTCCAGCCCTGCGGCATCACCAAGGCGACCGGCCTGGCGCTGGCCGCCGAGCGCCTGGGTGTGGGGCGGCGGCGGACGATCGCCTTCGGGGACATGCCCAACGACATCCCCATGTTCCACTGGGCGGCCCACGGCGTCGCCATGGCCGGTGCCCACCCCGAACTCAAGGCGGTGGCGGACGAGGTCACCACGACGAACGAGGACGACGGCGTGGCCGTCGTCCTCGAGCGGATCTTCGGTACCGCGTGAGGCGGTACCCCATGGTGCGCCACCACATGGTGCGCCACCACATGGTGCTTCACCGCATGGTGCGCCACCGCGGCGGTACGGCTCAGTACGCGCTGAAGACGTTGTCCATCGAGCCGTAGCGGTCGGCCGCGTAGTTGCAGGCGGCGGTGATGTTGGCGACCGGGTCGTACGGGTCCCAGGAGGTGCCCTCGACGTGGTACGCCTGGAAGGTCGGGTCGATCACCTGGAGCAGGCCCTTGGACGGGGTGCCGTTGATGGCGTTGATGTCCCAGTTGTTGATGGCGAGCGGGTTGCCGGAGGACTCCCGCATGATGTTGCGGTGAATGCCCTCGTAGGTCCCGGGGATGCCGTGCTGGGCCATGATGTCGAGCGACTCACGGATCCAGCCGTCGAGGTTGTCCGGGTAGGCCGTGGCCGCCGTGGTGGCGGTCGTGGCGGCGGCCGGGGTGGCCGCGGAGGCGGTGCTGGCGCCGATGAGCGGCAGCGCGAGCACCGCGGCACCGGCGCCGGCCACGGCGAGCTTCCGGGCGAGGCGGCTGGTGCGGGCGTGACGGTTCTGACCGTTGGCAGACATGCGGTGTCCCTCTCCTTACGCCTACGAGGTGAGCTGTCGGGTTCGGGCGGGGAGGTGCCCGGCCGCGCCCTGACGGGTACGGCTTCACCCCGAGCCGCTCCGGTGGTGACCGGCGCGGCGACTTACCTGGGTCCCCCGCTCCTGCCGGCGAGTGTGTTGGTGGATGACTGTGCGACGGGCGGTGGCAGGATTCGGCGTCCGCCCGACAGGCCGGGAACGTATGCGAGAGCACATGTCCGGAACAAGTGCAGGAATCACCCAACGCGCCTGTTGACCATGGTCTGAGGTGTTTGAGGCTCTTGATCCTTTGCTGTTGCCACGTCCCAACTGGCTTGCGGGGCAAAGGCGGGGCACAGGTTCGGGCGGGGTTGCTCGCAGGTGGCTCGAAGTGAGCCAACTCACTGGCTTAAACAAGCACCGCAAAACGGGCATTAGCCTCAACTGTGCGTCAACCGGCCGCGGGTGGCGACGGCTTCGAGTGTCGAGCGGCGAGGGGAGGGAAGCGAGTGGGGAGCGGGTGGCCGGGAAGGGGGTGGCCGTACCCGCCGGGGCGCGCGCGTGAACCGGCGTGGCAGGGGGTGGGTGCGCGTGTCGATCGGGTGACGTTCTCGAAGTGCGGGCCGTTGGGAGGAGTGATGGGATCTTCGGTGGCGGTTTCTGCTCCGTCCGCCCTCCGGGTCCGGCTCCCCTTGTTCTCTGGCCCTCCGGCGATGTCAACCGAAATCTGCTCATATCACCTGATCAAAAACATACCGTTCATGATCCGATACCGACCAGCCTGTAACGGTGGGCGCTAGCGGTGATCGAAACGTGACCGGATACGCTGACTTGAGTGGTGGCAGCGACCTATCGACAAACCAGGTAATCGCCGGGTAATCGCCAGTAGACACCAGCAGACAGGAGACCCCTCGTGACCGTCGTCGGGCCGTTCGGGCTGAGCGTGCGGGACCAGGCTCTGGAAGCCGATGTCCAGGCCGGATTGGTTGCTGTCGAGGAAGGGTTGCTCGAGGCAACCAAAAGCGAGGTGCCGTTCATCACGGAGGCCGCCCAGCACCTGGTGCGGGCCGGCGGGAAACGGTTCCGGCCGCTGCTGGTGATGCTCTCGGCCCAGTTCGGCGACCCCTACGCCCCCGGGATCGTGCCCTCGGCCGTGGTCGTGGAGCTGACCCACCTCGCCACGCTGTATCACGACGACGTGATGGACGAGGCCGCCGTGCGGCGCGGCGTGCCCAGTGCGAACACCCGCTGGGGCAACTCGGTCGCGGTCCTCACCGGCGACTTCCTGTTCGCCCGCGCATCGCAGATCCTCGCCGACCTCGGTCCCGAGGCCGTCCGGGTCCAGGCCCTCGCGTTCGAGCGGCTGGTCACCGGCCAGATCCTGGAGACGGCCGGCCCGCAGGACGGCCGCGACCCGGTCGACCACTACCTGGACGTGCTGGGCGGCAAGACGGGCTCGCTGGTGGCGGTCTCCTGCCGGTTCGGCGCGATGATGTCCGGCGCCGACGAGACGGTGGTGGACGTGCTGACCCAGTACGGCGAGCGGCTCGGTGTCGCCTTCCAGCTCGCGGACGACGTCCTGGACATCGCCTCCGACTCCGACGAGTCCGGCAAGACGCCCGGCACGGACCTGCGCGAGGGCATCCCCACCCTGCCCGTACTGCGGCTGCGTGAGCGGGCGGCCCGGCTGGGGCTCGCCGAGGACCTCGCGCTGTGCGAGCTGCTCGACTCCGACCTGAGCGACGACGCGCGGCACGCCGAGGCGCTGCGCCTGCTGCGCGCGCACCCCGCGCTGGAGCAGGCCCGCCGGGACACCGTCCGGTACGCCAAGGACGCCCGGGCCGCGCTGGCCCCGCTGCGGGAGTGCGACGCGAAGGCCTCGCTGATCGAGCTGTGCGACGCGGTGGTCCACCGGGCCGGCTGACCGCTCGGCGGCCCGTCACGAGCCGTCGGCTGTCTGCCGTTGCTGTCAGCTGTCTGCCGGTGCCGTCGGCTGTCTGCCAGTGCCGGCAGGTGTCTGCCGGTGTCGTCCGTCGCACCATTCGCTGCGCGCCGCCCATGACGCGCCGCCCGTGACGCGCCGTCCGTGACGTGCGTCACGCGTCGGGCCCGTCCGCTGCCGGGTGGCGTACAGCGGCCCCTACGGGCCGGGGGAGTCTGGGCCCTTGCGTGTCATCCCGCAGGAGTAGGCGGAGTTGAGCCCGGGGTCTGACGCCTGCGCTCCGGTGATTTGGTCAGATGGACACCACGGAAAAACACCAATCCTCACCGATTCGGGTGAGAATGGCGGCTCACGGGTGAACGCGTGCGAGGTCGCGAGACAGCCGCCGCCGACGACGGAGGTAGGGCAGACATGGCACCGATCGATTCCGACGACAGCACGACCGCCGGGGAGGGCGAGGAGCTGCGGGCCGGACGGCGCAAGGCCGCGCGGTACGTCGTCCCGGTCGCGGTGATGGGAGTGGCGGCCGTGACGATCGGGCTCGTCCCCGCGCTCGCCGACTCGGGCGACCCCGACCTGCCGAAGGTCACGGCGGAGCAGCTCATAGAGAAGATCGCCAAGTCGGACGTCGAGCAGCTGTCCGGCACCGTGCGCATCAACACCGACCTGGGCCTGCCGGACCTCGGCGGGCTGGAGAGCGGCCTGATGTCCGGAATGTCCGGAGGTCCGGGCTCCGGCGGGGACGGCGAGGGCTCCGCCGCCGACCCGTCGGCCAAGCTCACCGAGCTGGTGTCGGGCAGCCACACGCTGCGCGTCGCGGCCGACGGCCCCGACCGGCAGAAGCTCTCCCTCATGGAGAACGCCGCCGAGTACAGCCTGATCCACAACGGCAAGGACGTCTGGGGCTACGACAGCCAGTCCAACGAGGTCTACCACTCCACCGCCCCCGACGGCGCCGAGCGGCCGGAGAAGGACGTGCCGGCCACGCCGAAGGACTTCGCCGAGCAGGCGCTCAAGTCGGTCGACGACACCACGTCCGTGACCGTCGGCGGCACCGCGCAGGTGGCCGGCCGGGACGCCTACCGCCTGGTCGTCGAGCCCAAGCAGGAGGGGTCCACGGTCGGTGCGATCACCGTGGCCGTGGACGCCGAGACCGGTACCCCGCTGAAGTTCACCCTGACCCCGGCGAGCGGCGGCGCCGCCGTCGTGGACGTGGGCTTCACCAAGGTCAGCTTCGCGAAGCCGGACGCGTCGACGTTCGACTTCACGCCGCCCGCGGGAGCGAAGGTCACCGAGGCCGACGAGGCCGGCTCGCCCGACCAGGCCGGCGCGCCCGCCGATGCCCCGGAGCTCGGACGCAAGGCCGAGGGCGACCTTGCCAAGGGGATGGACGGCCTCAAGGTGATCGGCGAGGGCTGGAGCTCGATCGCCACCTTCGACACCGGCGCCCAGGGCGGTCTGCCCACGGGTTCCGAGGGCGACGACCTCGGCGCCCTCGGTGGTTTCCTCGGCTCCTTCGGGGACCAGGTCAAGGGCGACTTCGGCTCGGGCACGGTCTTCAAGACCCGCCTGGTCAACGCCCTGATCACGGACGACGGCAAGGTCTACGCCGGTGCGGTCACCAAGGACGCGCTGGTGAAGGCGGCCGACGCCGCGCAGTAGCAGTAGTAAGTACGTACGCGGCACCCCCACCCGTACGGCGAAGAGGACGAGAAGAGGGAGCCGATGGCCGAAGCGTCCGCCATGGAGCCGGAGCGCCCGGACCAGGAGCACGCGGATGACGCCGTCATCGCCACCCGCGGGCTCACCAAGCGCTACCGCGGCGGACAACTCGCCGTCGACGGTCTGGATCTGACCGTCCCGGCGGGCAGCGTCTTCGGCTTCCTCGGGCCCAACGGCTCCGGCAAGACCACCACCATCCGCATGCTGATGGGGCTGATCGAACCCACCTCGGGCAGCGCCCGGGTCCTCGGCCGGCCCATGCCGCGCGCGGCCCGCACCGTACTGCCCCGGGTCGGCGCCCTCATCGAGGGCCCGGCCCTGTACGGCTTCCTCTCCGGTCGGGACAACCTGCTGCGCTACGACGCCGCCGACCCGACCGCCGACCCGCGCACCCGGCGTGAGCGCGTAACCGCGGCGCTGGACCGGGTGGGCCTCGCGGCCGCAGGCGGCAAGAAGGCGAAGGCGTACTCGCTCGGCATGAAGCAGCGGCTGGGTCTCGCCGCGGCGCTGCTCCAGCCGCGCCGGCTGCTGGTGCTGGACGAGCCGACCAACGGACTCGACCCGCAGGGCATGCGCGAGATCCGCACCCTCGTACGCGAACTGGCCTCCGACGGCACCACCGTCTTCCTCTCCTCCCACCTGCTGGACGAGATCGAGCAGGTGTGCACCCACGCGGCCGTGATGGCACAGGGACGGCTGATCACCCAGGGCGCGGTCGCCGACCTGGCGGCCGGGGCGCGCGGTCGCCTGGTGGTGACCACGCCGGACCCGGGCGACGCCGCCCGGGTGCTGAAGGAGCAGGGGGCCGCGGACGTGGTCGTCGACGGGGAGAGGGTGACGTCGGAGCCACCGGAGCGCGACCTCGCCGAGGTGAACGCGGCGCTGGTCGCGGCCCGGGTCCGGGTCCGCGGCTTCGTGCTGGAGCGGGCCTCGCTGGAGGACGCGTTCGTGGCGCTGACCGGGGAGGGCTTCGATGTCGCGGGCTGAAGCGCAGGACGACCGGGCGGGGGAGCCCGCGATCACGGCGCCGGGTGCGCCGCCGGATCCGATCACGGCGCCGGGTGCGCCGCCGGATCCGAGTACGGAGCGGGGTGCGGTGGCGGGCCCGGGCGCCGTGCGGTCCCCGAGTCCGCTGTGGTCCTTCGGGCTGTTCCGCAGCGAGCTGCTGACCACCTTCCGGCGCTGGCGGACCCTCGCCCTGCTGGCCGTGCTCGCCGCCGTGCCGATCCTGGTGGGCATCGCCGTGAAGATCGAGACGAGCGACGGTTCCTCGCTCGGCGGCGGAGGCGGTGGCGGGGGCGGCGCGGGACCGGCCTTCATCGCGCAGATCAGCAACAACGGGCTGTTCCTGGTCTTCACCGCCCTCGCCGCGACCCTCCCCTTCTTCCTGCCGATGGCCATCGGCGTCGTCGCCGGTGACGCGATCGCGGGCGAGTCGAGCGCGGGCACGCTCCGCTACCTGCTGGTCGCCCCGGCCGGCCGCTCCCGGCTGCTGCTCACCAAGTACGCGACGGTGATCACCTTCTGTCTCGCCGCCACCCTGGTGGTCGCGGTCTCGGCGCTCGCCGTCGGCGCACTGCTGTTCCCGGTCGGTGACCTGATCACCATCTCCGGCACCCGGATCAGCTACGCCGAGGGTCTGGGCCGGGCGCTGCTGATCGCCCTGGTCGTGGCCGCCTCACTGGTCGGCATCGCGGCCCTCGGCCTGTTCGTCTCCACCCTGACGGGCAGCGGCATCGCGGCGATGGCCACCACGGTCGGACTGCTGATCACCGTGCAGATCCTCGACCAGATCCCCCAGCTCGACGCCCTCCAGCCGTACTTCTTCTCGCACTACTGGCTCTCCTTCGCCGACGTGATGCGCGAACCGGTCTACTGGGACGACCTGGTGAAGAACCTCGGCCTCCAGGCCCTCTACGCGGCGGTCTTCGGCTCGGCGGCCTGGGCCCGGTTCACGACGAAGGACATCACCGCGTAGTCACGACGTGGTCAAGGCGGCGGCCTGCTCGTACGGGAACCGTGCGAACGGCGCCTCCCGCGCGAAGAAGGTTTTCGCGCGGGCCAGCGCGTCCGTGTCCCGCAGGACGTCACCGGGCTTGCTGCCGTTGCCCAGCAGCACCCCGCCGAAGCGCATGCCCATGTACGCCGCCGAGTTGTTCAGGGCGCCGATCAGCGGGTCGGCGACCTCCTGCTCCTCGTGGGCGAGCGCGGTGACGCCCCACAGGGTGCGGCCGGCCAGGGTCGCCTTGAAGTCGAGGCCGGGGGTGCGCAGCCAGCCGGACCAGTGGTCGAGGTAGCGCTTGACCGGCGTGGACAGCGTGTACCAGTACAGCGGCGACGCGATCACGATGTCCGTGGCGGCGAGGGTGGCGTCGAGCAGCAGGCGCGCGTTGCCCTCCGTGGGGCGCTTGTGGTCGCTGTCGTGGCGCAGGTCCTCGAACTCCGGCAAGGGGTGTCGGGCCAGATCGATCCAGCGCTGCTCGACGTCCGCGGGCAACTGGTCTGCGGCGCGGCGGGCGAGCGACTCGGTGTTGCCGTCGGGTCGGGTGCTGCCCGGCAGGAAGAGGAAGCGGCGCGTCATCAGGACCCCAAGTTGATAGGCGACAGACGATAACCTGCGCCTGCATTATATGCACACGCATCGAGATGGCGCCCTGCGTACGTGGTCACCCGCGGCGTGACCTCCTGGAACGAGCCTGTGACACCCCGGTGACGTGAGAACCGGGAGCGAGCAGAGAGACTCGTCAGTAGGTGCACAACAGGCATGACAGGCTCTGGACGGCAGGAACGTGAACCGCCGACGGAAGCCGCCGATGAGTGGGGGAACGATGTCTCGACTCGGCCGCGACAGGCAGCGGGAACACGAGCGCGCCGAGGGCTCGCCCGATCCCGGCGCGACGCCGATCGACGTCCGCGTGCCGGGCGGCGACCACGGCGCACGCGGTGCCACGGTCGACGGTTCGCCGGTCGTCGCGGCCCCGGGCGAGGAGATCCAGAACGCCGTCCTGAACCGGCTCCACCGCCTCGCCGTCGCCGCCGGTCACCCCGTCCTCGCCACGATCCACGATCGGCGCCTCGGCTACTCCGTCCCCCTCCGGGTCGATCCGGACGGCTCCAGCCACCTCGCCGCGGAACCGATGCCGACGGCGCCGGAGGACGTGCCTGCGGACGGGCCGGCGGAGGCGTCAGCGGAGGCGCTCGTGACGGCTCCCTCGGCAGCACCCGTACGGCAGGACCGGCACACCCGCGTCCTGCGCCCGGTGGCACCGGTCCGGGACAGTGCGCGGACGGTCCCGCTGCCGGCGGTGCCCGGCGCGGGGCGGGAGCGGTCCGGGGGCGAGTCGGCACCGACGTTCACGCTGCGTGCCCTGCCGGAACCGGCCGGGGAGACGCCGCCCGGCACGGTGGCGCCGCCGACGGGTGCGTTCGGACCGCCGCCGCGCATGGACGCCGCTGCCACGCCCGGCGCCTCGCAGGCCGCGGGGCCGCGACCGACGCCCGGCCCGTTCACCGCCGCGCCCGCGCCGACTCCCGCACCGGACCCGATCCCCGAACCGGCACCGGCACCGGACCCGATCCCCGAGCCGGCACCGATCCCCGCATTCGCACCGGCTCCCGCTCGCCCCGCCCCCGCCCCCGCCCCCGCCCTCAAGTCGAAAGCCGCGCCGGCTTCGGACCTCGGCCCCCGCCCCGACGCGTACTCCGACCCCGATCCGAAGCCCACCCCCGCCCGCGGGTTCGACGCCGTGGCCGAGGCCGTGCTCGGGGACGCACCGCTCACCGCGCCCGGCGACGCCACCGCACCCGCGCTGCTCGCGGAGCCGACGGTCCGCATCAACGAGGCCGTCAAGGAGGGGCGTACGGAGGTCGCGGCGCGGCTGGCGCAGGAGACGGTGGCGGAGGCCTCGCGCACCCTGGGGCCGGAGCACCCGGAGGTACTCCGGCTGCGGGAACTCACGGCGTACATCGCCTACTTGTCGGGCGACCCGGACCGCGCCTTCCAGCTCTCCCTCGACCTGGCCCGGATACACCGGCGCTCGGGCGACGCCGAGGCCGCGTACGGCAACGTCCAGAGCGCGGCGACCGCCTGGCGTGCCGTTCGCGACCCCGCACGGGGCCTGGAGCTGGGGAACGACCTGGTCGGGCTGTGGGACGAACTCGCCGCCGAGGAGGGCCCGGCCGCCGAGGACGCCGAGGAACTGGAGTCCGCCCGCACCCGCATCGGCCGCCTCACCGCACGCGTCCGCGCCCGGACGGACTGACGGCGCCCGGACGGACTGGCGACGCCCGCGCGGGCCAACGACGCCGACGCGCACCGACGCGCCCACGCGGGCCGACGACGCCCACGTGGGCCGGTCCTCTCTGGGCGGATGCCCTACTGCGACAGTCCCCAGACCGCGTACGCGATGGCGTCGCTGTTGCGGTCCAGGGCCGTGTCGTTGATGTTGGCGGTCGTGTCGCAGGACGAGTGGTAGCAGCGGTCGAAGGGCTGGCCCACGGTGCCGCCCCACTTGGCCGCCTGCGCGGACGTCTTGCGGTAGTCCGCGCCGCTGAAGAGCCCGCCCACGGGGACGCCCGCGTTCTTGAAGGGCGCGTGGTCGGAGCGTCCGTCGCCCTCGGTCTCGATCTCCGTGGGGATGCCAAGCCCGGCGTAGTAGTCCTTGAACGTCTTCTCGATCGTGGGATCGTCGTCGTAGACGAAGTAGCCGGGGTTGGGCGAACCGATCATGTCGAAGTTCAGATAGCCGCTGATCTTCGCGCGCTCGGCGGAGCCGAGGCTGTTGACGTAGTAGCGGGAGCCGACGAGGCCCAGCTCCTCTGCGCCCCACCAGGCGAAGCGCAGGTGCTTGGTGGGCCGGTAGTCGGACCGGGCCACGGCGAGCGCGGTCTCCAGGACGGCCGAGGAGCCGGAGCCGTTGTCGTTGATGCCGGGCCCGGAGGTGACGCTGTCCAGGTGTGACCCGGCCATGACAACCTGATTCGCGTCGCCGCCGGGCCAGTCCGCTATCAGGTTGTACCCGGTGCGGCCCGAGGCGGTGAACTGCTGGACGCGGGTGGTGAACCCGGCCGCGTCCAGCTTGGCCTTCACGTAGTTGAGGGACGCCTGGTAGCCGGCGCGGCCGTGGGCGCGGTTGCCGCCGTTCGCCGTGGCGATCGACTGGAGCTGCGAGAGATGGGCCTTGACGTTGGCTATCGGTATGTCGGGCGCGGCGGCGACAGTGGCGCCGGCGCCGGCGCCGGCGGCGGGGTGCGCGGTCGCGGTCGCGGGCGCGGTCGCGGGCGCCGCACCGGCCGCGGAACCGCCGGTCACCAGAGTGGCGACGGCGACGGCTCCGGCCGTGAGCGCGCGCCCGGAAAGGAGGAGCTTCATGTGGGGGGCTCCGAATTCCTAGGGGGCCCCTGGGGAGGGGACCCCGCAGTGAATGGGGTGCCTGGATGGTGCGGGCGGGGCTGACCGCCCGTCAAGACCGTTATCCGGCCACGGCGTCACACATACCGGAAGCCCCCAGCTCGCACCCCGGGTGCGCCCGGCCCCGGCGCACCCGGCCCCGGTGCGCCCGGCCCCGATGCCGCCCTAGTGGACGCAGAACTCGTTCCCCTCGGGATCCGTCATCAGCACCCACTCCCCGCCCGCCTCCTTCACGTGCCGCTGCACACTCGCCCCCAGCGCCTCGAGCCGGGCGACCTCCTCCTCCCGCCGGCCGTCCGCGGCGTGCACGTCGAGGTGGACCCGGTTCTTGACGGTCTTGGCCTCCGGTACGCGCTGGAACAGCAGCCGTCGTCCCAGCCCGGTGCCGCTCTCCTCCTGGAAGGGGTCGTCGGGGTGGCGTACGGCGGCCAGGTCCCGCCAGGCGCGGCGGCCGTGGGACTCGACGGTCAACTCCGCCGGTACCGCCCCGAAGCCCAGCAGTTTCTCGATGAGCGCGCTGTTGTCCTCCACCTCGTAGTGGAGGGCCGCGGCCCAGAAGTCCGCCTGCGCGTGCGGGGCGGCCGCGTCGACGACGATCTTGAAGTGCAGGGGTGCCGGTCTTGAGGTCGCTGTCATGTAACCACTTATACTGGTTGCATGACCGAGCGGACAACGGAATCGCCGGAATCGCGGAAATCGCGGGAAGCGCCGAAGTCGGTCCCGGGCCGGCCTCCCGGCCTGACGCTGGTGTCGTCCCAGGGGAAGTCGTACCGCTTCGACCCCGGTGCGCTCTGCCTCGAACTGCTGACGACGGGAGGGCCGGGCGACTTCGCGCGCTGGGAGGTGCTGCACGAGCCCGCCGATCTGCTGGCCTGGGCCGACCGCAGCCGGCTGCCGGACGGGCTGGACCTGTCGGTGGACGGGACGGACGTGCGACGGGCCAGGGATCTGCGCGACGCCCTCTTCCTCCTCGCCGCCGACCGCGCCCACGGACGGCCGCTCAGCCCCGGCCACCTGGACGTCGTCAACGCCGCCGCGGCCGAGCCCCCGCTCACCACCCGCCTCGAACCGGACGGCAGGCGCGGCTGGGCCCCGGGCGCCACCGGGCCCCGGCTGCTGTCGACGGTGGCGCGCGACGCGATCGAGCTGTTCACCGGCCCGTACGCGGACCGCATCCGCGAGTGCGGCGCGCACAACTGCTATCTGCTGTTCGTCGACACCTCACGCCCCGGGCGCCGCCGCTGGTGCGCGATGGAACACTGCGGCAACCGGGAGAAGGTCCGTGCCCACCGTGCCCGGCAGGCGCCGGACGAACACTGACCCGGCGCCCACGAGTGACGCTACGGCTGCCCCGCCCTGGCGCCGTGCTGCCGCTGGGTCGCGTCGGTGGAACCGGGCGCCGGAGTCCCGGCGGCCACGACCCCCGGCTCCCGCGGAGCGGCTCCCCCCTTCACCGGCGGCACGCCCGCGCCCGCCCGGTCCAGCTGCTCCCGCAGCGCTCGCGCACTCCGGTGGGCCGTGCGCAACGCGTCCCAGGTGAGCAGGGTCAGCGCCAGCCAGACCAGCCCGAAGCCCGCCCAGCGCTCGGGCGGCATGGCCTCGCCGAAGTAGAGGATGCCGAGCAGGAACTGGAAGACCGGTGCCAGGTACTGGAGCAGTCCCAGCGTGGACAGCGGCACGCGGATCGCCGCCGCGCCGAAGCAGACCAGCGGGATCGCCGTGACGATGCCGGTCGCGGCGAGCAGGGCCGAGTGCCCGAGGCCCTCGGTGGTGAAGGTCGACTCGCCCCGGGCGCCCAGCCACAGCAGAAAACCGAGCGCCGGCAGGAACTGGATCGCCGTCTCGGCCGCCAGCGACTCGACGCCGCCGAGGTTGACCTTCTTCTTCACCAGCCCGTAGGTGGCGAAGGAGAAGGCGAGGCAGAGCGAGATCCACGGCGGCTGGCCGTAGCCGACGGCGAGGACCAGTACGGCCGCGAAGCCGGTGCCGACCGCCGCCCACTGCGCGGGCCGCAGCCGCTCCTTGAGCAGGAGCACGCCCATCGCGATGGTGACCAGCGGGTTGATGAAGTACCCGAGCGAGGCCTCGACGACATGGCCGCTGTTCACGGCCCAGATGTAGACGCCCCAGTTGATGGTGATGACCGCCGCGGCGACCGTGACCAGGGCGAGCCTGCGCGGCTGCCGCAGCAGCTCGCCGGCCCAGGCCCAGCGCCGTACGAAGAGCAGGGCGACGGCGACGAAGGCCAGGGACCACACCATCCGGTGGGCGAGGATCTCCCCGGCCCCGGCGGGCTTGAGCAACGGCCAGAACAGCGGGACGAGGCCCCACATCCCGTATGCCGCGAAGCCGTTCAGCAGGCCTATGCGCTGATCACTCCTGGACGACCCGGCCACGGGCACCTCCTTCTCGCACACGGCATGCCGGGGACGGGGAGGCATGCCAGGACGAAGGTAGCGCCGCAGCCGCCCGCCTGTCATGCCCGTATCGCCATACGGTCATGACAGGTGAGGTGTGCGAGGAGAGCGGAGGTCAGCCCTTGAGGGCGGCGGCGACGGCCTCCGCGAGCGGCGTCGTCGGGCGGCCGGCCAGCCGGGACAGGTCCCCGGTGGAGACGACCAGCTCGCCCTTGGCGATGGCGGCGTCCACGCCCGCGAAGACGTCCGCGAGCGGCCCGGGCACCCCGGCGCCGGTCAGGATGCCGGTGTACGCCTCGATGGAGACGGGGTTGTAGACGATCTCCTTGCCCGTCTGCCGGCTCAGCTCGGCGGCGTACTCGGCGAAGCCCCAGGCCTCGTCGCCGCCCAGCTCGTACGCCGTGTTCTCGTGGCCCTCACCGGTCAGTACGGCGACGGCGGCGGCCGCGTAGTCGGCGCGGGAGGCGGACGAGACCCGGCCCTCGCCGGCCGCCTGCACGACGGCGCCGTGCTCCAGGACCGGGGCGAGCTGCTCGGTGTAGTTCTCGTGGTACCAGCCGTTGCGCAGCAGCACGTACGGCACGCCCGAGCCGACCAGCACCTCCTCGGTGGCCCGGTGGTCGTCGGCGAGCGCGGCCTTCAGGCTGCTGGGGGCGCTGGTGTAGGCGAGCAGCGCGACGCCGGCCTTCTTCGCCGCGTCGATCACGATCGTGTGCTGCCGCACGCGGCCCTTGTCGAACTCGTTGCCGGAGATCAGCAGGACGCGGTCCCCGGCCGCGAACAGGTCGTCGAAGGTCTCGGGAAAGTTGTAGTCGGCGACCGCGAGCCGTACGCCGCGGGCGGCCAGGTCGGCGGCCCTGTCACGGTCCCGGACGACGGCGGTGACCTGGTCGGCCGGCACCTTCTCCAGCAGTTGCCGCACGACGTGGCGGCCGAGGTGTCCGGTGGCTCCGGTGACGACGATGCTCATGGCTTCAGTGCTCCTAGTGGGGGTGCGTTGCCACTAACCCTAGAAGGCGCGCTGTCTAAAGGAAAGTGCCCACTTTAAAGTAAGGTACGTACTTCTGGGTAAGGGGAAGGGCCCGGACGATACTCGTCCGGGCCCTCGTGTGCCGTGTACCGCGGCCTGTCAGCCGACGACCGTCCAGGTGTCGTTGCCGGCGAGCAGCGCGGCGAGGTCGCCCTTGCCCTGCTGCTCGACGGCGGTGTCGAGCTGGTCCGACATCAGCGTGTCGTAGACCGGCCGCTCGACGGAGCGCAGGACGCCGATCGGCGTGTGGTGCAGGGTGTCGGGGTCGGCGAGGCGCGAGAGCGCGAACGCCGTGGTCGGGGACGTCGCGTGGGCGTCGTGGACCAGGACGTCCGCCTCGTTGTCCGCGGTGACGGTGACGACCTCCAGGTCGCCGGTGCGCGGGTCGCGTACGACGCCCTTGGCACCGTCGGCGCCGAAACGGATCGGCTCCCCGTGCTCCAGGCAGATCACCGCCTCCTCGGCCTGCTCCCTGTCCTTGAGGGCCTCGAAGGCGCCGTCGTTGAAGATGTTGCAGTTCTGGTAGATCTCGATCAGGGCGGTGCCGGGGTGCTCGGCGGCCTGCCGCAGAACCTCGGTCAGGTGCTTGCGATCGGAGTCGACGGTCCGGGCGACGAAGGACGCCTCCGCGCCGAGGGCGAGGGAGACCGGGTTGAAGGGGGCGTCCAGCGATCCCATCGGGGTCGACTTGGTGATCTTCCCGACCTCGGAGGTGGGGGAGTACTGCCCCTTGGTAAGGCCGTAGATCCGGTTGTTGAACAGGAGGATCTTGAGGTTGACGTTGCGGCGCAGGGCGTGGATGAGGTGGTTGCCGCCGATCGAGAGGGCGTCGCCGTCGCCGGTGACGACCCAGACGGACAGGTCGCGGCGGGAGGCGGCGAGGCCGGTGGCGATGGCGGGGGCCCGGCCGTGGATGGAGTGCATCCCGTAGGTGTTCATGTAGTACGGGAAGCGGGAGGAGCAGCCGATGCCGGAGACGAAGACGATGTTCTCCTTGGCCAGACCGAGCTGGGGCATGAAGCCCTGCACGGCGGCGAGGATGGCGTAGTCGCCGCAGCCGGGGCACCAGCGCACTTCCTGGTCCGACTTGAAGTCCTTCATGGACTGCTTGCCCTCGGCCTTCGGCACGAGCTGGAGCAGTGCGTTGCCGTCAGCCATCGATGGCCTCCTTCAGGACCGTGGCGAGCTGTTCCGCCTTGAACGGCATGCCGTTGACCTGGTTGTACGACTGGGCGTCGACCAGGTACTTCGCCCGGATCAGGGTGGCGAGCTGGCCAAGGTTCATCTCCGGGACCACCACCTTGTCGTAGCGGCCCAGGAGGTCGCCGAGGTTGGCCGGGAAGGGGTTGAGGTGGCGCAGGTGGGCCTGGGCGATCCGGCCGCCCTCCTTGCGGATCCGCCGCACGGCGGCGGTGATCGGCCCGTACGTCGAGCCCCAGCCGAGCACCAGCGTCCGCGCGCCGTCCGGGTCGTCGACGTCCAGGTCGGGGACCTCGATGCCGTCGATCTTGGCCTGCCGGATGCGGACCATGAAGTCGTGGTTGGCCGGGTCGTAGGAGATGTTCCCGGTGCCGTCCTGCTTCTCGATGCCGCCGATCCGGTGTTCCAGACCCGGCGTGCCCGGCACCGCCCACGGGCGGGCCAGGGTCTGCGGGTCGCGCTGGTAGGGCCAGAACACCTCGGTGCCGTCGTCCAGCGTGTGGTTCGGGCCCTGCGCGAACCGCACCGCCAGGTCGGGCAGTTCGTCCGGTTCGGGGATCCGCCAGGGTTCGGAGCCGTTGGCCAGGTAGCCGTCGGACAGGAGGAAGACCGGAGTGCGGTACGTCACCGCGATCCGCGCCGCCTCCAGAGCGGCCTCGAAGCAGTCGGCCGGGGTGCGCGGGGCGACGACCGGGACCGGCGCCTCGCCGTTGCGCCCGTACATCGCCTGCAACAGGTCGGCCTGCTCCGTCTTGGTCGGCAGGCCCGTCGACGGGCCGCCGCGCTGGATGTCCACCACCAGCAGCGGCAGCTCCAGACTCACCGCGAGCCCGATCGTCTCCGACTTCAGCGCCACCCCCGGACCGGAGGTGGTGGTGACGGCGAGCGAGCCGCCGAAGGCCGCACCCAGCGCCGCCCCGATTCCGGCGATCTCGTCCTCCGCCTGGAAGGTGCGCACGCCGAAGTTCTTGTGCCGGGACAGCTCGTGCAGGATGTCGGAGGCCGGGGTGATCGGGTACGAGCCCAGGAACAGCGGCAGGTCCGCCTGCCGGGAGGCGGCGATCAGGCCGTAGGCCAGCGCCAGGTTCCCGGAGATGTTGCGGTAGGTGCCGGGCGGGAAGGCCGTCGCCGCCGGCGCCACCTCGTAGGAGACGGCGAAGTCCTCCGTGGTCTCACCGAAGTTCCAGCCCGCGCGGTAGGCCGCGATGTTGGCGGCGGCGATGTCCGGCTTCTTCGCGAACTTCGACTTCAGGAACTTCTCCGTGCCCTCGGTGGGCCGGTGGTACATCCACGACAGCAGCCCGAGCGCGAACATGTTCTTGCTGCGCTCGGCCTCCTTGCGGCTGAGGTCGAACTCCTTGAGCGCCTCGACGGTCAGCGTCGTCAACGGCACCGGATGCAGGTGGTACCCGTCGAGGGAGCCGTCCTCCAGCGGAGAAGTGTCGTAGCCGACCTTCTGCATCGCCCGCCGGGTGAACTCGTCCGTGTTCACGATGATCTCCGCGCCGCGCGGCAGATCACCGACGTTCGCCTTCAGGGCGGCCGGGTTCATCGCCACCAGCACGTTGGGGGCGTCGCCCGGCGTGAGGATGTCGTGGTCGGCGAAGTGCAGCTGGAAGGAGGAGACTCCCGGCAGGGTGCCGGCGGGTGCCCGGATCTCGGCCGGGAAGTTCGGCAGCGTCGACAGATCGTTGCCGAAGGACGCCGTCTCCGAGGTGAAACGGTCGCCGGTGAGCTGCATCCCGTCGCCCGAGTCCCCCGCGAACCTGATGATCACTCGGTCCAGCCGGCGGACGTCCTTCGCCCCGACCGGTTTGCGCTGCGCTCCCACGACGGTCTCGTCGGTACCGTCGGCCTGCTCCGCTGGGCTGCTGACCTGGCTGGTCACTTACTGGACCTCCCTAGGGACGGCTGTCCGGGGACTGGTCTCCCACCGACCGTCCCAGGATCAACCCTACGTCCGCGTGCCATGAGTTCCGGTGGACATTCGCATGATGGACACGACTTCGAGATGGCCCACAGCCCTGGAATACCAGGGCTTTCCCGCCCTCCGGCACCGATGGGGACGCACCCCGCCCGTCCTCCGGTTTCTCATTCGTCCGGATGAGCGGCCGCGTTGCCGGACCCGGCCGGTGCTTCCGAGACGTGAGCTCCTGGTGTCAGGAATTGAGATAGGTGAGCACGGCGAGCACCCTGCGATGATCACCGTCGCTCGGGGACAGGCCCAGCTTCATGAAGATGTTGCTGACGTGCTTCTCGACGGCCCCGTCGCTCACGACGAGCTGCCGGGCGATCGCCGAGTTCGTCCGGCCCTCGGCCATGAGCCCCAGCACCTCCCGCTCACGCGGGGTGAGCCCCGCCAGCACGTCCTGCTTGCGGCTGCGCCCGAGCAACTGCGCCACCACCTCCGGGTCCAGCGCCGTACCGCCCTGCGCCACGCGCACCACGGCGTCCACGAACTCCCGGACCTCGGCCACCCGGTCCTTGAGCAGATAGCCGACGCCCCGACTGGAACCGGCCAGCAGCTCCGTCGCGTACCGCTCCTCCACGTACTGGGACAGCACCAGCACGCCGAGACCCGGATGCGCCTTGCGCAGCCGCACCGAGGCCCGCACCCCCTCGTCGGTGTGCGTCGGCGGCATCCGCACGTCCGCCACCACGACGTCCGGCAGCTCGCCCTGGGCGTCCAGCTCGGTAATCGTCTTGATCAGTGCCTCACCGTCGCCGACACCGGCCACGACGTCGTGCCCGCGGTCGGTCAGCAACCGGGTCAGCCCCTCTCGGAGCAGCACTGAATCCTCGGCGATGACCACCCGCACCCTGTCCTCCACGATCCTCGGCCCCCCACAGCCCCTGCACCCTCACGGCCCGCGCGGCCCACGCCGCGTCCACGAACCGTCCGTGCGACGGGTCCAGCATCCCAGCATCCGAGGCCGGATGCGCTCGGGCATCGGGAAGAGGACGGGAATGAGGACGGGAATGAGAACGGGAAGTGCGGGGTGCCAGTCCGGGTTCGGCCACTCGATGGCCGGTTCTCGATCATCCACGGGGCCCGTGCCGCTGGGGCCTTTGCCATTGGGGTCTGTGCCACTGGGGTCTGTGCCACTGGGGTCCGTGCCACTGGGGTCTGTGCTGCTCGCGCCCGTGCCACGGGGGTCTGTGGGTGATCGCGCCCGTGCCGAGGCCGCGGCGCGTGTGCCGAGGCCGCAGGGCCCGTGTCGATGTCGCGGCGCGTGTGCCGAGGCTGCAGGGCCCGTGTCGATGTCGCGGCGCCGGGGCCCGGGCCCCGGCGCCGCGCGGAATCAGCCGGTGAACGGCTCGTTCCGCCACGGCAGCTCCGCCGTGATCCGCGTCGGACCTCCGGCGGGGGAGTCCACCACGAGGATCCCGTCCACCGCGTCCAGCCGCTCCGCCAGACCGGCCAGCCCGGACCCGGCCGACGCCCGCGCGCCGCCCACGCCGTTGTCCACGACCTGGAGCATCAGCCGGTTCTCCACCCGCCACACCTCCACGGCGGCCGATGTGGCCCGCGCGTGCTTGCTGATGTTCTGGAGCAGCTCCGAGACGGTGAAGTAGGCGATGCCCTCGATCGCCGACGCCGGCCGCTCCGCCAGGTCGACCTCCACCCGCACCGGCACGGTGCAGCGGGAGGCGACCGACGACAGTGCCGCGTCCAGACCGCGGTCGGTCAGTACCGCGGGGTGGATGCCCCGAGCCAGGTCCCGCAGCTCCTGGAGCGCCGTCTTCACCTCGCCGTGCGCCTCGTCCACCATGACGGCCGCGGCGCGCGGGTCCTCCTTCAGCTTCTCCTTGGCCAGACCCAGGTCCATGGCGAGGCTGACCAGGCGGGCCTGTGCCCCGTCGTGCAGGTCGCGCTCGATGCGCCGCAGGTCGGCGGCGGCCGTGTCGACCACGACCCCCCGGTCCGACTCCAGCTCCACGACCCGCGTCGCCAGCCGCGACGGTCCGAGCAGCCCGTGCACCATGACCCGGTCCACCATGGTTAGCGCCCGCACCAGCCACGGCGTGGCCAGCGTGAACAGCAGCCCGACCAGCGCGGTCACGGCGATCTCGAAGGGGTTGTCCAGGTAGACCCGGTGCGTCTGGTCGCCGTACAGCTGGAGCCCGTCCTGGCCGGCGTACATCGGGAACACCCAGAACCACAGCGGGTACGTCAGCATCGCCCACCCGACCGCCCAGACGTTCAGGGCGACGACGAACGAGAACACGGCCCACGGGAACTGCAGCATCGCGTACAGCAGGCTCCGCCAGGAGGTGCCGCTCTTGAGCACGGCTCCCATCCAGCCCATCGCGCCCTGCTTCTTCAGCCGCAGCGGCTCCGGGTCGGACACCCGCAGACCCAGCAGGGCCCGCGCCCGCGCCCGCTCCATCGCCCCGAAGCCCCTGCACCCGGCGAGCGCCGCCGCCAGCACCGGCACCCCCAGGAACGTCACCAGCAGGCCCGCCCCCAGCGACACCATCGTCACGGCGTACGTGAAGAGCAGGATGCCGATCGGCAGACCCGCCAGGACGTAGCCGAACTCCCGCCAGCTGCGTGCCTCGAACGGTGCCCGCAGTCCCGCCGGCAGCCGGTGGCGCCGTGCTCCGGTGTCCCCGGGAAAGCCGGACCCGCTCCCGAGCCCGTAACCCTGTCCGTATTCCGTGGCCATCGGTGCCGTCCTTCTCCTCGTCGTCTGCGGCTGTGCTGTCGTACCTCCAGCCTCCTCGGCCGGGCCGCCACGGCCAATGGAGCCCGTCGGCGTCTGGGGAGGGGGGTTTTCCCTACCTCCTCGCTACCTCCTGGCGACAGAGCCGGCCGCGTCGGCCTGCGTCCGGTCGCGCCACGGCAGCTCGGCCGTGATCGTCGTCGGGCCGCCCTCGGGGGAGTCGACGACGAAGAGACCGTCGACGGCCGACAGCCGGTCGGCGAGGCCCTTCATCCCCGTACCGCCGTCGAGACTCGCGCCGCCACGGCCGTTGTCCCCCACCTGTATGAGCAGTCGGTCGGACGACCGCCACACCTCCACGGAGGCCGAGCCGGCCCCGCTGTGCTTGCTGACGTTCTGGAGCAGCTCCGAGACCGTGAAGTAGGCGATGCCCTCGATGGCGGCCGCGGGGCGCTCCGCCAGGTCGACGGTCACCCTGACCGGCACGGTGCAGCGGGAGGCGACCGAGGAGAGCGCCGCGTCCAGGCCGCGGTCGGTCAGGACGGCCGGATGGATACCGCGCGCCAGGTCCCGCAACTCCTGAAGGGCCAGCTTCACCTCGCCGTGCGCCTCGTCGACCATGGCCGCCGCCGCGTCGGGGTCCTCCAGGAGCTTCTCCTTGGCCAGGCCCAGCCCCATGGCGAGGTTGACCAGGCGGGCCTGTGCCCCGTCGTGCAGGTCGCGCTCGATGCGCCGCAGGTCGGCGGCGGCCGTGTCGACCACGACCCCCCGGTCCGACTCCAGCTCGGCGATCCGCCGCTCCAGCTCGTCGGAGGGGGACAGCAGCCCGCGCACCATGGCGCGGTCGACGTTGGTGAGGCCCCGCGCGATGAACGGCAGCACCGGCCACAGCACGAACAACGACGTCAGCGTGACGGAGAAGGTGAGAACGCCCCAGGGGAACCGGATGAACTCGTACAGCACCGTGCGCCAGCCCACCGGGTCCTTCAAGGACATCCACAGCTGTGCGAAGAAGCCGCGCCCGCTCCGCAACGGCAGCGCGCTCGGCTCGTCCACCCGCACGCCGAGCAGCATCCGCGCCCGCGCCCGCTCCAGCTTGCCCAACTGACGCGCGCCCAGCAGGCCGGCCGCCAGCAGCGGGAGCCCGATCACCGTGACCGTCAACCCGGCGCCGACGGACAGCATCGTCACGACGTAGGTGAATCCGAGCAGCGCCGCCGGGAGATTCGCCAGCAGGTGGGCGATCTCCTTCCAGGTGTGCCGGTCGAAGGCGAAACGGGCCGGCGGCAGGCGGTCGTCGGCCGCTGCGCCGGTGGTCCCGGCGAGGCTGGAGGTCGAGAGGCGTTCGGTCATACACGTCAGCGTGCCGTGCGGCGCGGCGCCGCGCCATGAGGTGGACCGCCGGGACGCACTGAGGAAAACCCCACCCCCCGCGTCCCGAGGTGCGACGGGCTGCTTACTGTCTCTTTATCAGGCTCTAGACTCCCGTGCGTACAGATCGTCGAACAGCGGCGTTCACGACGTCCACGACAGGGAGCGAGGGGCGCACGTGCCGGAACCGACCGTCGGCGACGCGACCGCCGGCGCCGTGACCAGCGCCGATGCGACCGTGGCGCTCGCCGCCGACTACTTCCAGTCCTACTCGGTCGTCGGCCTGCTCGCCGTCGTGGGGGTGCTCTTCGTCGCCGTGGCCTTCGGCGCCGGGCGCCTGCTGCGACCGGTGGTCCCGACGCCCGAGAAGCTGCTCACCTACGAATGCGGCGTCGACCCCGTGGGGGAGGGCTGGGCCCACACCCAGGTCCGCTACTACGTCTACGCGTTCCTCTACGTCATCTTCGCGGTCGACTCGATCTTCCTCTTCCCCTGGGCCACGGTCTTCGCGGACCCTGGTTACGGGGCCACGACCCTGGTGGAGATGTTCATCTTCCTCGGCTTCCTGGCCGTGGGTCTGTTGTACGCATACAAGAAGGGCGTCCTGTCGTGGACGTGAACCCCGGCGAAGCCGCCGACCCCGCACCCGTGCCGCTCCCCGAGCCCAAGAGGCTGGGTACGCTCGCCCGCCTCGCCCCGGAGCCGATGAAGGTCGTCCTGAACTGGGGCCGCCGCTACTCGCTCTGGGTCTTCAACTTCGGCCTCGCCTGCTGCGCGATCGAGTTCATCGCCGCGTCCATGGCCCGCCACGACTTCATCCGGCTCGGTGTGATCCCGTTCGCGCCCGGCCCCCGCCAGGCCGACCTGATGGTCGTCTCGGGCACGGTCACCGACAAGATGGCGCCGGCCGTCAAGCGCCTGTACGAGCAGATGCCCGAGCCGAAGTACGTCATCTCCTTCGGCGCCTGCTCCAACTGCGGCGGGCCCTACTGGGACTCCTACTCCGTGACGAAGGGCGTCGACCAGATCATCCCCGTCGACGTCTACGTTCCCGGCTGCCCGCCGCGTCCCGAGGCGCTGCTCCAGGGCATCCTCAAGCTCCAGGAGAAGATCGCGCGGGAGTCGCTGGGGGAGCGGTACGGCACCTCGCCCCGGCCGTCGACAGCCGCGCTGCGAAGCGGCCTGGTACGCCCGCCGACCTCGGCGCCGACCTCGGCTCCGGCCTCCGACGCCGGAGAGGGCCGATGACCGCGGTCGGCTGGCTGCCCACCGACGTCACGGAACTCTTCGGTCCGGACGCCGCGGCGGCGGAGTCGTACGACCTCCTGACCGTCGACGTGCCGCCCGCGTCCTGGATCACCGCCCTGGAGACGGCGCGCGACCGGCTCGGCTGCACGTACTTCGACTGGCTGAGCGCGGTCGACGAGCCGGGCACCGGCTTCCGCGTGGCGACCCACGTCGTGGCGCTGGGACCGGTCCGCAGGCTGCTGCTGCGCACCACCGTCCCGCACGACGCCCCGGTCCTGCCCACCGCCGTCGCGGTGTACGCGGGCGCGGCCTGGCACGAGCGCGAGACCCACGAGATGTTCGGTGTCGCCTTCGAGGACCATCCGGCGCTGGACCACCTGCTCCTGCCGGAGGGCTTCGAGGGCCACCCGCTGCGCAAGGACTTCGTCCTCGCCGCCCGCGTCGCCAAGGCCTGGCCCGGGGCCAAGGAGCCCGGCGAGTCCGACCACGGCGGCCCCCGGCGCCGCCAGATGCTGCCGCCGGGCGTCCCCGATCCCAACGAGTGGGGCCCGCTGAAGGGCCAGCTCCCTCCCGCCCCGGCGCGCCCGGCACGAGGCGCGGCGCGCGCGGCCGGGGAGCGCCCGGCCCGCGGTGCGGGCGAACGCCCCGCCCGCCGGACCCGTACGGCCGCCGAGGGCTCCGTCGGCCAGGCTGCTCCCGACGCCGGGGCCCCGGCCGAGCCGCGCCGCTCCCGTACGGCGGCCGAGGGCTCGGTCGGCCAGACCTCCCCGGCCCCGGCCGGCGAACCGGCGGCTACATCGGCGGCCGCACCGGCGGCCGCGCCAGCACCGCGGCGGTCGCGCAGCGCGAGCCAGGGCTCCGCCTCGCAGCGAGCCGCCGCCCCGGCGGACGGGCCCACCTCCGATACGCCCACCGGACAGCAGGGCGACGCGGGCGCGGCGAGCCCCCGGCGTACCCGGAGCGCGTCCCAGGGCTCGGCAAGCCGGCGGGAGGCCTCCGACGCCGGGCAGCCGGACGACGCGACTTCCGGCAGCGGCCACCCGCGGGGCGGCACCGGCACCGGTAACGACAACGCGCCCTCGCCCACCGAGGAACCGGCGCCGAAGCCGACGCCCTCGGCACCGCGCAGCCCGGACGCCCCGTGGCATCACGCCCGCCCGGCGTTCGACGAGCCCGCCGCCACCGCCGCCACCGCCGCCGAGGAACCGGGGGCCTCCGACGAGCAGCCGGGGGCCTCCGTCGAGTCACCGGATGCTCGTGGAGAGTCCGAGGCTGCCGACGGGTCGCCGGATGCTCCCGGAGAGCCCGAGGCTTCCCACGGGTCACCGGATGCTCCCGGAGAGCCCGAGGCTCCCCACAGGTCACCGGACGCCCCCCAGGAGCCCGACACCCCCGGCGACACCGACACTCCGCCCGATCCGCCGCACCCCCCAGGAGGCCAGCAGTGAACGACGCGCTCGACGTCACCCTGCGCCTCCTGGTCGTCTTCGTCGTCTTCCTCGCGTTCCCCCTGGTCGTCGGCCAGACCGAGCACAAGGTGATGGCCCACATGCAGGGCCGGCTGGGCCCGATGTACGCGGGTGGCTTCCACGGCTGGGCCCAGCTCGTCGCGGACGGCGTGAAGTTCGCGCAGAAGGAGGACGTGGTCCCGGCCGCCGCGGACCGCCGCGTCTTCCAGCTCGCCCCGGCCGTGGCCCTGCTGCCGTACCTCCTGGTCCTGCTGGCCATCCCCGTCGGGCCCGGAGAGGGCGCGGTCGGTCAGGTCGTCGACGCGGGCGTCTTCTTCGTCCTCGCCGTCATGGGCGTGGGCGTCCTCGGCTCGCTCATGGCGGGCTGGTCCTCGGCCAACAAGTTCTCGCTCCTCGGCGGTCTGCGTACCGCCGCGCAACTCCTCGCGTACGAACTCCCGATGCTGCTGACCGCGGCCTCCGTGGCCATGGCGGCCGGCACGGTCTCCCTCGTCGGCATCCTCGACGCCTTCGAGTGGTGGTGGCTGCCCTGGCAGATCGTCGGCGCGAACGTCTTCTTCGTCGCCGGGCTGGCAGAACTGCAACGGCCTCCGTTCGACATGCCGGTCGCCGACTCGGAGATCATCTTCGGTGCCTACACGGAGTACACCGGCCTGCGCTTCGCCCTGTTCCTCCTCGCCGAGTACGCCGGGATCGTCGTCCTGTGCGGTCTGACCACCGTCCTCTTCCTGGGCGGCTGGCACGGCCCCTGGGGCGCGGACGGCCTCGGCTGGGTGTGGACCCTGCTCAAGGCGGCCGTCCTCGCCTTCGTCGTGATCTGGCTGCGCGTCACCTATCCGCGGCTGCGCGAGGACCAGCTCCAGAAACTGTCCTGGACGCTCCTCGTCCCCCTCTCCCTCGCCCAGATCGCCCTCACCGGCATCGTCAAGGTGGTGATCGCGTAATGGCCCCCGTCCCCGGCAGCGGCCTGGCCAAGGGTCTGGCCGTCACCCTGCGCACGATGACGCGGAAGACCGTCACCGAGCAGTACCCGGACGCCCAGCCCGAACTGCCGCCGCGTACCCGCGGTGTGATCGGCCTGTTCGAGGAGAACTGCACGGTCTGCATGCTGTGCGCCCGCGAGTGCCCCGACTGGTGCATCTACATCGACTCCCACAAGGAGACGGTCCCGGCGGCCACCCCCGGCGGACGCGACCGCAGCCGCAACGTCCTCGACCGCTTCGCCATCGACTTCGCCCTGTGCATGTACTGCGGCATCTGCATCGAGGTCTGTCCTTTCGACGCCCTGTTCTGGTCCCCGGAGTTCGAGTACGCCGAGACCGACATCCGCGAACTCACCCATGAGCGGGACAAGCTCCGCGAGTGGATGTGGACCGTGCCGGCCCCGCCCGCCCTCGACCCCGGCGCGGAGGAGCCCAAGGAACTCGCCGCCGCCCGCAAGGCCGCCGACAAACTGGCCGCACAGCAGCCGGCGGACCAGCCCGGGCAGGAGGACCGGACATGACCCTCGCAGCGACCGTCGGCCACCTCACCGCGTCCCAGAACCCCACGGCGACCGCCGCCGGATCCCACGGCTTCCTGTCCCCGACCGGCGTGGAGATCGCCTTCCTCCTCGTCGGCCTGGTCACCCTCGGAGCCGCCGTCCTCACCGTCACCACCCGCCAGCTCATCCACGCCGCCCTGTGGCTCGTGGTGGCCCTGGGCGGCCTCGCCGTCGAATACCTGCTGCTCACCGCCGAGTTCATCGCCTGGGTCCAGGTCCTCATCTACGTCGGTGCCGTCGTCGTCCTCATCCTGTTCGGACTGATGCTCACCAGGGCGCCCATCGGCCGCTCTCCGGACGCGGACTCGGGCAACCGCTGGGCCGCGCTCACCGTGGCCGCGGCTTCCGCCGCGGCCCTGGTGTGGGTCGTCGTCGACGCCTTCCGCACCACCTGGATCGACCTGGAGGGCCCGGCCGCCGGCTCCACCGCCGTCACCGGAGCGAGCCTGTTCCAGAACTGGGTCCTCCCCTTCGAAGCGCTCTCGGTCCTCCTCCTCGCCGCCCTGGTCGGCGCCATCGTCCTGTCCCGCAAGGCCAGGGCGACCCGCGCGGGCGAAGCCATGGGGGCAGAGACCTCCCAGCCGGACCCAACCCCGGCAGGCCCGACTCAGTCGGCCCCAACTCAGTCGGCCCCAACCCAGGCGGGCCCAACCCAGGCGGGCCCCTCCGGGACGGGCGGTGCCCGCTGATGCACCTCGCCTATCCCGCCGTCCTCGCCGCCCTCCTCTTCTGCACGGGTCTCTACGGCGTCCTCGCCCGCCGCAACGCGATCCTGGTCCTGATGTCGGTCGAGCTGATGCTCAACGCCGTCAACCTCAACCTGGTCGCCTTCGACGTCTGGCTCAGCCGGGCCGCGGAGGAAACCCTGCACTCCGGCCAGGCCCTGACCCTGTTCACCATCGCCATCGCGGCCGCCGAGATCGGCATCGGCCTGGCGATCGTCCTCGCCGTCCACCGCAACCGCGGCACCTCGGACATTGACAAGCTCCGCGACACCGCCGAGGGCCACGAGCCGGACGGCTCCGGCACCGACACCCCCGCGACCGGGACGGCCGCCGAGAAGGCTGAGGCCACCGCGTGACCACGACCACCCTCGCCGTCCTCGTCCCCCTCCTTCCCTTCCTCGGGGCAGCCGCCGGTCTCCTGCTGGGCCGGTCGGCTCCCGGGTTCGTCCGCCCCCTCGCCGTCCTGCCGACGCTGGCGTCCCTCGTCCTCGCGGTACTCGTGGCGGCCCGGCAGGGCGGCGGCCGGGCCGTCGACGCCGTCACGGAGCTGACGCCCACCGGTTCCGTCCCCGTCGAACTCGCCCTGCACATCGACGGCTTCGCCGCGCTCGTCGCCATCCTGGTCGGCACCGTAGCCACCTGCGTGCAGATCTACTCGACGGGCTACCTGCGCGACGACCCGCGCTATGCCTCCTACGCCGCTCTCGTCTCCTTGTTCACCTCCGCCATGTTCCTCGTCGTCTACTCCGGCGACCTGATGGTGCTGCTGGTCGGCTGGGAGATCATGGGCATCTGCTCGTACTTCCTGGTCGGCCACTACTGGGAGACACCGGAGGCGCGCGCCGCCTCCCTCAAGGCCTTCCTGGTCACCAAGCTCGGCGACGTCCCCTTCCTGATCGGTCTGCTGGCGCTGGCGACCGAGGCCGGCTCCTTCCGCATCACCCGGATCCTCGGCGCGGTGGCCGACGGATCGCTCGACCACCCGACGCTGATCGCCCTGCTGCTCCTGGCCGGTGTCGCGGGCAAGTCGGCCCAGTTCCCGCTGCACACCTGGCTTCCCGACGCGATGGCCGGCCCGACGCCCGTCTCCGCGCTGATCCACGCCGCGACGATGGTCGCCGCCGGTGTGTACTTCGTGGCCCGGCTCCTTCCGCTGTTCGAGGCGTCACAGGCCGCGATGGTCGTCCTCGCCGTCATGGCCGCCGTCACGATGGTCGGTTCGGCGCTCGCCGCCCTCGCCCAGGACGACATCAAACGCGTTCTGGCCTACTCGACGATCGGACAGCTCGGCTACCTGACCGGCGCCCTCGCCACCGGCGACCGGGGCGCCGCCGTCTTCCACCTCCTGTCCCACGGCGCCTTCAAGGCGCTCCTGTTCCTCGCCGCCGGCGTGGTCATCCACGCCGCCGGCACCAACTCGCTGGCCGCCATGTCCCGCATGCGGGGCCTGCGCGAACGCGTCCCGGACGCCTACTGGACGATGACCGTGGCCCTGCTCGCCCTCGCCGCGATCCCGCCCTTCAGCGGTTTCTTCTCCAAGGAGTCCGTCCTCGGCGCCGCGGAGCACGTCGCCACCGGCCACACCGAGCACGCGCCCGGCGCCGCGGGCTGGACCGTGCTGGTCGCCGCCCTGATCACGGCCCTGCTCACCGCCGCCTACGCCACCCGCCTGTGGCTGCTGGCCTTCCGCGGCCGAGGTGCCGAGGCCCCCGACCACGGCAGGCAGCCGGTGGTCATGAACGCCGTGCTCTGGGTGCTCGCCCTCCCCTCACTCGCCCTGGGCGGACTGGCCTTCCGACTGCTGCCCGACTGGTTCGACGGCCACGACCTCACGCCGACCCTCACCACGTCCGTGCTGGGCACGGGGGTGGCGCTGGTGGGCGGCATCGTCACCTACGCCGCCTGGCGGCACACCTCGGCGCTCGCCGACCGGACCCCGCTGGGCGCCGTCGCGGCCCACCCCGACGGCGATGCCGCCCAGGTGGAGGCCGAGGCCATCGCCGCCCACCGGCCCGCCTACGGCGACCTCGCCTCCGCGCCCGACCCGTCGGACCCGGGACGCCTCCTGCTGGGTCCGTTGCACCGGCACGCGGCCGTCGGCTTCCACCTGGACGCGGTGTACACCACCCTCTTCGTCCGCCCGGTCCGGGCGGGCGCGAGCCTCGTCCGGTTCCTCGACCGCGAGGTCGTCGACACCTACGTACGTGCGGCGGGCGCGCTGCCCCGCCTGCTCGGGGCCGCCGTACGGCGCGCCCAGACCGGCAATGTGCAGACCTATGTGAGCGCGCTGCTCGCCGGCACCGTCGTCCTCGCGGTCGCCGCCGTCCTCGTCGCCACGGGAGCGTGAGCAGGCGTGATCGATATCAACGAGTCCGTGATGCAGGTCCTTCTCGCGTTCATCGTCGTCGGCCCGCTCCTCGGTGCCGCCGCCGCCCTTCTGCCGGCCCCGCCCGGGCTGAAGGGGAAGTCACCCGAGCAGGCCGTGCTCCGGCACGGCGTCACCGTCACCGGTGCCGTCCTCATCGCCGCGATCGTCCTCGTGCTCGGCTTCGACCACGACCATCCGTCGAAGATGCAGGCCAGCACGGACATCAGCTGGATCCCCGCACTCGACGTGCGCATCCACCTCGGCATCGACGGCATCTCCCTCCCCCTGCTGGTCCTGACCGCGCTGCTGACCTTCCTCTGCGCGCTCTACTCGTACTTCAAGCAGCGACACGAGCGGCTGACGCCGCGGGCTCCGGGTGCGAACCCGAAGGCATTCGTCGCGCTGCTGCTCGTCCTCGAGTCCGGCACCCTCGCGACCTTCGCCGTCCTCGACCTGATCCTGTTCTTCCTCGCCTTCGAGACGGTCCTCATCCCGATGTACTTCCTCATCGCCCGCTGGGGCGGCGAGGGACGGGCCGGGGCCGCCTGGAAATTCATCCTCTTCACGCTCCTCGGCTCCGTCGTCATGCTGCTCGGCCTGCTCCTGATCGGGCTCACGGCGGGCACATTCGACATGGTGGCACTCGCCACTGACAACGGCCGCTCGCTGACCACGTCCGTGCAGGTCATCGCCGTTCTGGCGATCGGCATCGGGCTCGCGGTCAAGACCCCGATGTGGCCGCTGCACAGCTGGCTGCCCGACGCCCACACCGCCGCGCCGACCGTCGGCTCGGTCCTGCTGGCCGGTGTCCTGCTGAAGATGGGCACGTACGGGTTCGTCCGGATCCTGCTCCCGGTCGCGCCGGACGGCTTCCGCACGTTCGCGCCCTACCTCGCCGCCTTCGCCGTGGTCGGCATCATCTACGGCTCCCTGGCCTGCCTGGCCCTCGCCAGGAGAGGCGCCAAGGGCGACCTCAAGCGCCTCATCGCCTACTCCTCCGTCGGCCACATGGGCTTCGTCCTGCTCGGCGTCGCGTCCATGACCCCGACCGGCGTGAACGGCGCCCTCTTCGCCAACATCGCCCACGGCCTCATCACCGGCCTGCTCTTCTTCGTGGTCGGCGCGCTCAAGGACCGCACCGGTACCACCGACCTCGACGCCCTCGCCGAGGAGTCCGGTCACGCCCTGTACGGCAAGGCGCCGCGCCTCGGCGGCCTGCTCGCCTTCGCCGCGGTCGCCTCGCTGGGGCTGCCGGGCCTGGCCGGGTTCTGGGGCGAGATGCTCGCCCTGTTCGGCGCCTTCGACCCGCACGACGGCCTCAGCCGCCCCGCCTTCCTCACCTTCATGGCCATCGCCGCCTTCGGCACCCTGCTGACCGCCGCGTACATGCTGATCGTGGTCCGCCGCGTCTGCATGGGCGCCGTACCGCGGGACGTCCCGCAGCCGAAGCTCGCCGACGTGCGCACGTACGAGTTCGCCGCCTGGACGCCGCTCGTCGTCCTCACCGTCGTCGCCGGACTGTGGCCCAGGACCCTCCTCGGGCTGACCGACCCGGCCGTGCAGCAGCTCCTCTCAGGAGGCACCCGATGAGCTCCCCGGCCCAGCTCCTCGCGGAGCCCCTGGCGCAGCCGCCGGCCCAGAACCTCGTCCAGTCCGTCGACTGGCTCGCCATCGCGCCGCCCACCATCACGGCCGTCGTCGGACTCGTCGTCCTGGTCACCGACCTGTTCGTCAAGGACGCCCGCAAGCCGCTGCTCGGCTGGATCTCGGTCGCCGGACTCGCCGCCTCCGCCCTCATGCTGCTGCCCCTGGTGAACGACGACCGCTCGACGTTCTGCCAGGCCGGCGAGCCCGGCGTGTGCAGCTACACCGCGGACACCTTCACCCTCGCCATCCAGTTCCTCGTCCTCGGCGGCGCCCTGCTGACCGCCCTGTTGTCCGTCACCGCGGTCAAGGACGCAGACCGGGGACTGCCCGAGGGCGAGTACTGGTTCCTGCTCCTCTCCTCCGCGGCCGGCGCCGCCCTGCTGCCCGCCTCCCGCGACCTCGCCACCGTGATCGTCGCCCTGGAGGTCGCCTCCCTGCCCGCCTTCGCCCTCGTCGGCCTCCGGCAGGGCGACCGCAGGTCCTCCGAAGCGGCCCTGAAGTTCTTCCTGTCCTCGGTCACCGCGACCGCGGTCAGCCTCATGGGCATCAGCTTCGTCTATGCCACCACCGGCACCCTCTACCTCACCCAGGTGGCCGACCGCATCCAGCAGGTCGACGGGCAGTTCACCACCCTCGCCCAGACCGGCGTCGTCCTCACCCTCGTCGGCTTCGCCTTCAAGACGGCCGCCGTCCCCTTCCACTTCTGGGTGCCCGACACCTACGTGGGCGCCCCGTTGCCGATCGCCGCCTACCTGTCCGTGATCGGCAAGGCGGTCGGCTTCTCCGGCCTCATCCTGATCACGGTCGTCGCCCTGCCGTCCTACGCGGACGTCTGGGGCCCCGCCCTCGCGGCACTGGCCGCGCTCACCATGACCGTCGGCAACGTCGGCGCCCTCCGACAGCAGGCCACGCGCGCGTACAGCGCGGTACGCCTGCTCGCCTGGTCGTCCGTCGGACAGGCCGGCTATCTCCTGGTGCCGATCGCGGCCGCCGCGTACTCCGACGACCCCGAGCACTCGATCGGCTCGACCGTCGCCTACGCCCTCATGTACGCCGCGGTGAACCTGGGTGCTTTCGCGGTGGCCGCGCTGGTGGGCCGCACGAGGGCCCTGAACCGCGTCGCGGACTACCGCGGCCTGTACGCGTCCAACCCCCTCACCGCCCTGCTCCTGGCGTTCTTCCTCCTCTGCCTCGCCGGACTGCCGCCCGGGGTCATCGGCCTCTTCGCCAAGGTCACGGTGTTCACCGCGGCCGTCGACGCCGGACTCGGCTGGCTGGCCGTCGTCATGGCCGTCAACGTCGTGATCGCGCTCTTCTACTACCTCCAATGGACGGCTCTGCTGTTCCGGGCGCCCGAGGACGCGCCCGCCGGCCACCGTGCCCCCGCCCCCCTCACGGCCGCGATCACCGTGACCGCCGTCCTCGCCGTCGCCCTCTCCGGAGCACCCCAGCTGATCCTGCGCTTCGCCGACACCGGGCTCTTCTGAACCCACCCGCCCGGCCACGCGCGCGTGCGGCACCCCGCCGGCACGCGCGCGTGCCGCCCGCCGCGGGCGTCACCCGTACGGACCACACGTGCCGCGCGGGGTGCCGGGGAACTGGCGGCCCTCGCCTGGCGTTGACCAGTACGGAAGGGTCCACTGGACGTGTCACCCACGGCACCGGTGGCACCGGAGACCAGGAAGCAACCACAGCGAGCGAGACCAGCAAGCAAAGGGTTCCCCTGCTGCACGACTTGGAGGGCGTACCGTGCACCGCCGGCACAACGGGCTCAGGACCGCAGTACTCCTCGGGGGACTGTCCGCGCTCATCATCGTCATCGGCAGCTTCTTCGGCCGAGCGGGGCTCGTCGTCGCCGTCCTCGTCGCCCTGGGCACCAACGCGTACGCGTACTGGAACAGCGACAAGCTCGCACTCCGCGCCATGCGCGCCCGCCCGGTCAGCGAGTTCGAGGCCCCGGCGCTGTACCGCATGGTCCGCGACCTCTCCACCCAGGCCCGCCAGCCGATGCCCCGCCTGTACATCTCTCCGACGGAGGCACCGAACGCGTTCGCGACCGGCCGCAATCCGCGCAACGCGGCCGTGTGCTGCACCGAGGGCATCATGCGCCTGCTCGACGAGCGCGAACTGCGCGGCGTCATCGGGCACGAGCTCAGCCACGTCTACAACCGCGACATCCTCATCTCCTCCGTCGCCGGCGCCCTCGCCTCGGTGATCATGTTCCTGGTCAACTTCGCCTGGCTGATCCCCGTGGGACGGTCCAACGACGATGACGGACCCGGCCTGTTGGGCATGCTCCTCATCATGCTGCTCGGACCGCTGGCCGCCACCGTCATTCAACTGGCGATCAGCCGTTCCCGTGAGTACGAGGCCGACGCCTCCGGAGCCCAGCTGACCGGCGATCCACTCGCTCTCGCCGACGCCCTGCGCAAACTGGAACTCGGCACCAAGCAGCTTCCGCTCCCCCCGGAGCCCCGGCTCGAGACCGCCAGCCACATGATGATCGCCAACCCCTTCCGGCCCGGGCAGGGATTGTCGAAGATGTTCTCCACCCACCCGCCGATGGCGGAGCGAATCGCCCGACTCGAAAAGATGGCAGGTCGTCAGCAGTGAAGACCATCCTCAACGTCATTTGGCTCGTGCTCAGCGGCTTCTGGCTGTTCCTCGGCTACCTGCTCGCGGGCGCGCTGCTCTGCATCACGATCATCGGAATTCCCTTCGGCGTCGCGGCCTTCCGCATCGGCGTCTACGCCCTGTGGCCCTTCGGGTACACGACGGTCGAGCGGCGCGGCGCCGGAGCGCCCTCCTGCATCGGGAACGTGCTGTGGCTCGTCCTCGCCGGCTGGTGGCTGGCCCTGGGCCACATCGTCACCGGCATCGTGCTGTGCGTCACGATCATCGGCATCCCGCTCGGCATCGCCAACTTCAAGCTGATCCCCGTCTCACTGCTTCCGCTGGGGCGCGAGATCGTCCGCACGGACCAGCCGTTCACCGCTGCGGGAACGACGCAGCGGACCGGCTGGTGAAGGTCTTGCGCGGGCTCTCGTGACCCGAGTTGTCCACAGCCCCCGGGTTGTCCACAGGCCCGCCCGGATGTCCGTGGCGGCCTGCATGATGAACCCATGAGCGAGAACGAGCAGTTGCTGGAACGGGTGGCCGCCAAGGCGCGGACCACCCGGCCGTGGGGGTGGGCCTCCCTGCCCGAGCCCGTGGACGGGGCGACGGCCGCCCGCGCCGAGGCGGTCCTGGGCTTCCCCCTCCCCGCGCTCCTCGCCGAGCTGTACCTGCGCATAGGAGACGGCGGGTTCGGTCCGGAGTACGGTCTGTTGCCCCTGCTCGACAGCCCGCCCTCCAGCGAGCCCGCCGCCGTCGCCCAGTACCTGGCCAACCGCGACAGCGCTGCGAAGGACCCCGACTGGCCCTGGCCCGAGGGCGTCCTGCCCATATCCCACTGGGGCTGCGCGATGTACGCGTGCGTCGACTGCCGCTCCCCGCAGGCCACCGTCCTCCTCTTCGAGCCCAACGCCGGTGACGCCGACCATGCCTGGTACGTCGACGCCCCGAGCCTCGCCGACTGGCTGCGCGCCTGGACGGAGGGGACGGGCTGGTACGAGGAGGACCACGAGGGCCCGGAGCCGCCCCCCTGGGACGACTTCCCCATACGTACCGGTGGACGGCCCACGACGACGGGTGCGTCGCCCGCACAGGCGTCCTGAGGGACACCGGCCGAGCCGCTGCCGCCGGTACACACCGCGGGGCGGACGCGGGGACCACCACGCGGGACCCCCTAGTCGCCCCCACCCAGCCGCCGTCTACCGGGGGACTTGCTGCCCCCGCACCCCGTACGCCACCACACCCACCGCCAGCACACCCACACCCACGACCACCGACACCGCCGGAAGCGAGAACGCGAGCAGCACACAGCCGACCAGTCCCAGCGCCGGTACGACCCGAGACACCCGCGACGCGTCGAGCGTCCAGGCCGAGGCGTTGGCCACGGCGTAGTACGCCAGCACACCGAAGGAGGAGAAGCCGATCGCCCCCCGCACGTCCACCGTCGCCGCCAGGACCGCGACCACCGCGCCCACGGCCAGCTCCGCCCGGTGCGGTACCCGGAAGCGCGGATGTACCGCGGCCAGCGCCCGGGGCAGATGACCGTCCCGGGCCATGGCCAGCGTCGTCCGTGAGACACCCAGGATCAGCGCCAGCAGCGACCCCAGGGCGGCTACGGCGGCACCCACCCGCACGACCGGCGCCAGCCCGGGCAGGCCGGCCGCCTCCACCGCGTCGGCCAGCGGCGCCGTCGCCTTCCCCAGACCGGCCGGGCCCAGCACGGAAAGGACAGCCACCGCGACACACCCGTACACCGCCAGGGTGAGCGCCAGCGCCAGTGGGATCGCGCGCGGGATGGTGCGCCGTGGGTCCCGCACCTCCTCACCGAGGGTCGCGACGCGCGCGTACCCGGCGAACGCGAAGAACAGCAGGCCGGCCGCTTGCAGGAGCCCGCTGGTGCCACCCGACAGGCCGATGTCCAGCCGCGCGGCGTCGGCTCGCCCCGACCCGAGACACACCACCACCACCACGGAAGCGAGGACAGCGAGGACCACCGCCACGATCACCCGTGTCAGCCAGGCGGACTTGTGGATCCCGCCGTAGTTCACCGCGGTCAGCGCCACCACGGCGGCGACCGCCACCGCGTGCGCCTGCTCCGGCCAGAGGTACGCGCCCACGGTGAGCGCCATGGCTGCACAGGAGGCCGTCTTCCCGACGACGAACGACCAGCCCGCGAGATAGCCCCAGAACTCCCCGAGCCGCTCACGCCCGTAGACGTAGGTGCCACCCGAGGCCGGATACCGGGCGGCCAGCCTGGCCGACGACATGGCGTTGCAGTAGGCGACGACGGCCGCCACGGCAAGGGCGAGGAGCAGTCCCGAACCGGCTGCGCGCGCCGCCGGCGCGAAGGCGGCGAAGACCCCGGCACCGATCATGGAACCGAGCCCCACGACGACGGCGTCGCCCAGGCCGAGGGTGCGACGCAGCTCTGAACCCCCAGGTGTCATGGGTCGCACCCTACTGATCGGCGCAACCACCCGGCGCGGTCGGAACGTCTCCTCCACCAAGACGACATGAACACCGCGCGGAGGAACGGCCCGCAGCACTGGCACCGTGTGGGCACAGAGAGAAAGGGCAGGGTCAGGGCATGACCGTCATCAGCTGGATCATCCTCGGACTGTTGGCCGGAGCCATCGCCAAGTTCCTGCTGCCGGGCCGCGACCCCGGAGGGCTCGTCGGCACCACCCTCATCGGCATCGCGGGCGCCTTCCTCGGCGGCTGGATATCGGCCCGCTGGCTCGACCACCCGGTCAGCAAGGACTTCTACGACGGCGCCACCTGGGCGGCGGCGATCGGCGGTTCGCTGGTGCTCCTGGTCGCCTACCGGCTCCTGTTCGGCAACTCGCGCGACTGAACACGCGCAGACCGGACGAGAAAGGGTGGGCACCGCCGGGGTGCCCACCCTTTTCCGTCCCGGTTCAGCGGATCACCGGTAGTTGACGAACTGCAGCGCGAAGTCGAAGTCCTGGCCCTTGAGCAGGGCGATCACGGTCTGAAGATCGTCCCGGCTCTTCGAGGAGACCCGCAGTTCCTCGCCCTGCACCTGGGCCTTCACGCCCTTGGGGCCCTCGTCGCGAATGAGCTTGGCCACCTTCTTCGCGTTGTCCTGGGAGATGCCCTCCTCGATCGACGCGAAGATCTTGTACTCCTTGCCGGAGAGCTGCGGCTCGCCCGCGTCCAGAGCCTTGAGCGAGATGCCGCGCTTGATCAGCTTGGACTGGAAGACGTCGAGGACCGCGGTCACCCGGTCCTCGGAGTTGGCCTCCATGAGGATCTTCTCCCCGGACCACGAGATCGAGGCCCCCACGCCCTTGAAGTCGTAACGCTGCGAAATCTCCTTGGCGGCCTGGTTGAGGGCGTTGTCGACCTCCTGCCGCTCGACCTTCGAGACGATGTCGAAACTGGAGTCGGCCATGTCCTGTGGCTCCTTGTATCTGGGTGCGTGTCGGGCCGCGTATCGGGTCCGTACCGGCATACGTCGGCGGCCGCCGGGCCCGGCAGGGTCCTCGACCGCATCCGGACAAGCCTAGCCACCCGCCGCGGTCCGGGCGGCGATCAATCGGGTGGCGAAGCACCCCTCCACATCAGGTATTGTTTACGTCGTTGCCACGGAGCACCGCCCACCAGCGGTTCGACGGGCAGCGAACCCCGGCGGTGTGCCCGAGCGGCCAAAGGGAGCAGACTGTAAATCTGCCGGCTCAGCCTTCCCAGGTTCGAATCCTGGCGCCGCCACACGGGAACGAAAAGGCCCCGTGACCTGTCCGAATAGCAGGTCACGGGGCCTTTCGTCATGAGTCGGGCCGTCCGAGGGGGCGTGGGCTCGGCGCACCTTGGCGGTGTGCGGGCAGACTGGTGGCATGGCCTCGTCCTCCCGTCGCAGAACCTGCCCCGAGTGCCGTCGCGAGATCGCCGTCGTCGCGGGGCGGTACGCGCGCCACGATCCGCCCGGCGCGCGGGGAAGCGGAGAGCTGGTGTCCTGCCCGGGATCGCGCCGTTCGGCGCAACTCGGTGCGGCGCAGCCGTCCTTGGACGGGTACGTCGTCCCCGACTTCCCCGGGCAGCTGCCCCTCTTCTAGCCGCGCCGGCCCTTCCAGCCCCTGTCGGCCTTCGTGAGCGCCCCGAGCCCCGGCCGCTCCGCCGCTCTCAGTTCCCGGCCACCGACTTCACCGCCACCGACACCGGCGCCGAACCGCTGATCAGCTCCAGGGTCAGGCCGTTGGTGGCCGGGGTGTCGACCAGTTCCGCCAGGACGGCGGCGACGTCGTCGCGCGGAACGGGGCCGCGGCCGGTGTGTGCCTCCAGCCGCACCAGGCCCGTGCCCGCGTCGTCCGTCAGGGCACCGGGGCGCAGGATCGTCCAGTCCAGGGCGTCGAGCGAGCTGACGTACGCGTCCGCCTCGCCCTTGGCGCGCAGGTAGACGTCGAAGATCTCGTCCCCCTGGTGCCGGGGGTCGGCGCCCATGGACGACACGACCAGGAAGCGCCGTACGCCCGCCCGGACGGCCGCGTCCGCGAAGAGAACTGCGGCCGCCTTGTCCACCGTGTCCTTGCGGGCCGCCCCGCTGCCGGGACCCGCGCCCGCGGCGAAGACCGCCGCGTCCGCGCCGCGCAGCCGCTCCGCGACCTCCTCGACGGAGGCCGACTCCAGGTCCAGCACGACCGGTTCGGCGCCCGCCGCGCGCAGATCGTCGGCCTGCTCCGCCTTGCGGACGATGCCCGCCACCTCGTCACCGCGCGCGGCGAGCAACCGCTCCAGCCGCAGCGCGATCTGACCATGACCACCAGCGATGACAATGCGCATGTCTTCGACCGTACGCCCCGACGCCCGCACGCGCCGCACGACTTCGACCACCCCGGGGCCGCGCGACTTCGGCGGCGTGCGCCGCGCCGCGCCGACCGGGTCCCGCGTGCCGCGCCCGCTGCGGCCCTCCCTCAGGTCATGTCCCCACGCCCACCACCACCGCCACGCCCACCACCACCGCCGCCGCCACGTCCACCACCACCGCCAGGACCACCAGGACGGCCGGTATCACCGGGACCGCCGGCACCACCGGGACCGCCGCGCCCGGCACGGCGTCCCCGGCCGCCACCGCCCTGTCGGGGCAGCCCCAGGTCCGGCGCGGTGGTCGAGTCGCCGTACTCCCGTACCGCGCTGGTCCGCGCCACCACCCGCCCCCGGTGCACGACGATCCGGCTGTACGCCAGCGACAGCGCGCCCGACAGCCGGTCCCCGCGCACGGCGACGAGTTCGGCCGGGAATCCCGCCTCCACCCGTACCTTGGGCAGGCCGAGGGCCGACCGGGCCGCCGTGCTCACGGTCTCGTAGGCCTCCTCGGGGCGCAGCCCGTGGCGCGAGGCCAGCAGGTAGGCGGCCTCCAGGGGGTCGCCGCGCCCGACCGGGTTGGACACGTCCCGCAGCGCACCGCTGCCGGCGGCGACCCGTACCCCGGCCGCCCGCAGCAGCCGTACCGGAGCCGTGCCGTCGGGCCGGTCCACCGTCCCGCAGGCGCCCTGCGGCAGGCAGACCACCGTCACTCCCGCCGCCGCGAGCTGGTCCGCGGCCCGGGAGACCGCGTCGGCGGGCAGTCGGCCCAGGCCGTCGCAGGGGCCGATGGCGACTCCGGGGCGCAGCCCGCCCGCCATGGCCGCCAGCCGGGCCAGCCGCGCCGGGTCGGCGGCGTCCGTGTGCAGGTCGACCGGGCAGCCGTGCTCGGCGGCGACCTCCAGGACCGCCTCCACGTAACCCGCCGGATCGGGGTCCAGGTCGGGACACCCGCCCACCACGTCGGCGCCCATCTTGACCGCGTCCCGCAGCAGCGCCAGCCCGTCGGCGCCGGCCACTCCGGTCAGCACCCTCGGCATCGCCACCGCGGCCAGCTCGGTGAGCCCGCGCAGGGAGCGGCGGGTCCGCAGGACGGCGGTCATGGCGCCGAGCCCCGCGACGTCGCCCACCCGTACGTGCGCCCGGAGCGCGGTGGCGCCGTGTCCCAGCTGGAGCAGGGCGGCCTCGGTGGCCCGGCGCTGGACGTCCTCGGGCTGGTAGGAGACGGGGCCGGGGGCGTCCGCCGTGAGTGCCGTGTCGGCGTGCACGTGGGGATCGGCCGGGGCCGGGAGCAGCAGGTAGCCGCTCAGGTCGAGGTGGCCGCCGGGGTGCGGGTGACCGTCGGAGGCGGAGCCAGGGCGGCCGGGGCCGGTGCCGGGGCCGGTGCCGGGGCCGGGCGCGCGTCCCGGGGGCAGGCTGCCGAGGGTGCGGCGCGGGGTGAGGCTGCCGGCCGTACCGACGGCCTCGATGCGCCCGCCGTGGAGCCGCACGTCCACGGTCCGGCCGTCGGTGAGCCGCGCCCCGGAGAGCAGGAGCGAGCCGCGGTCGGCGGGGTCCGAGGGGGAGGGCGAGTGGGGCGGCTGCGGCTGGCTGTCGGGCATCTCGCTCCTCTGGGCTCGGGGCTGCGCAGTGGGGGACGCAAGATCACGCAGAGTGAGTCGAGCCTAGGACGGTGATCAGCCCGTGGCGCGGAGGAGCGCAATAGTCGTACCGGTGCGGTCCCGTCCCGTCCCGTGCGGTTCGGACGTCCCGCGGGCGGTCGGGACGGGACGGGGCAGGGGCGGCGAAACGGATTTGGGCGAACGGCGGGCGACCGTGTAATGTCTTCATCGCTCGCCCCAATAGCTCAGTCGGTAGAGCGTCTCCATGGTAAGGAGAAGGTCTACGGTTCGATTCCGTATTGGGGCTCTGGTGTGAGAGGTTCCCGCCGTGAGGCGGGGCCCGATCACATCACAGCGGTGTAGCTCAGTCGGTAGAGCAAGCGGCTCATAATCGCTGTGTCACCGGTTCAAGTCCGGTCACCGCTACTCTCAGTAGCCGATTGCGGGGTCGGTCCTTCAATCGGCTACTCTTTTGCGTTAATACCATCAATCCGTTCGTCAAGGAGTGCACTCACGTGGCTGCCACCGACGTCCGCCCGAAGATCACGCTGGCCTGCGTGGAGTGCAAGGAGCGGAACTACATCACCAAGAAGAACCGGCGTAACAACCCGGACCGACTGGAGATGAAGAAGCACTGCCCGCGTTGCAATGCGCACACCGCGCACCGCGAGACGCGATAGTCAGATCAGGCTCGTACACGAGGCCGTCCCCGAGGCTTGGGGGCGGCCTCGTGTCGTTGTCACCGTCGCTCGTCGACACCCAATGCGACACGGATACGAAGAGCAGCAGGAGGTTGCGAGTCCATGGCGCTCGACCAGTCGTTCGTGGGGCGGACTTATCCGCCCACCGCGCCCTACGAGGTGGGCCGGGAGAAGATCCGCGAGTTCGCGGAGGCGGTGGGGGACGCCAATCCGGCGTACACCGACCCGGAGGCCGCGAAGGCGCTCGGCCATCCCGACGTGATCGCTCCGCCGACCTTCGTGTTCTCCATCACGTTCAAGGCGGCCGGCCAGGTCATCGAGGATCCGCAGCTCGGGCTGGACTACAGCCGGGTGGTGCACGGCGACCAGAAGTTCGCCTACGTCCGCCCGGTGCGGGCCGGTGACCGGCTCACCGTCACCTCGACCATCGAGGCGGTCAAGTCGATGGCCGGCAACGACATCCTGGACATCCGCGGCGAGGTCCACGACGAGGCCGGCGAGCACGTCGTGACCGCCTGGACCAAGCTCGTGGCCCGCGCGGCCGAGGAGGCGTGAGCGTCCGATGACGAACCCCCTGACGGCGAAGGTCGCGTACGGCGACGTCGAGGTCGGCACCGAACTGCCCGCGCAGAGCTTCCCCGTGGACCGCGCCACACTCGTGCGGTACGCGGGCGCCTCCGGCGACTTCAACCCGATCCACTGGAACGAGAAGTTCGCCAAGGAGGTGGGCCTGCCGGACGTCATCGCGCACGGCATGTTCACCATGGCCGAGGCGATCCGTGTGGTCACCGACTGGACCGGCGACCCGGGCGCGGTCGTGGAGTACGGCGTCCGCTTCACCAGGCCCGTCGTCGTCCCGAACGACGACCAGGGTGCCGTGATCGAGGTCAGCGGCAAGGTGGCGGCCAAGCTCGACGACAACACCGTCCGCGTCGACCTCACGGCCACCAGCGGCGGCCAGAAGGTCCTCGGCATGTCCCGGGCGGTCGTACGACTGGGCTGACCGGTTCCTCCACGGTCCCTGTCGGGCCGGCTGCCCGGCTGTCCGGCCGGCTGTCGGCCCCGCCCCACCCCGCCCCACCCCGCGCCAGCCCCGGCCCGGTCCTTCCTCCGTTCCTCCCCCCCACTCCCGCTCGGTCGGGGTGAGCGGGTCAGCGGTGGGCGGCGGCGCGTACCGCCGTGGTCACCAGCGTCGTGTAGTGCATGGTGAAGCGGCCGCCCAGCGCGTCGATGGCGTGGCCGACCGCGCCCAGTATCTCGGCCAGTTGGCCGGAGTCGAGCCGGGTGAGGCCGCCGGTGGTGGGGAGCAGTTCCAGCCACTGGTCGCGCGTGTAGGGCCGCTGCCAGTCGAAGCGCCACTGCTCCGGCTCGTCGAACCGCCCGGTCTCCCGGATCCCCTCGGCGATCTTCGCGTACCCCGCCTGGTACGTCTCCAGGGGGCGCCGCGCCGGCTGATTGCCGAACGGCGAATCGGGCGCGACCCGGCGGAGGGCGGCCGCGAGCGGCTCGGCCACCTCGGACGGGGGCTCGAACACGTGCCCGAAGATGGCCAGGCGTCCGTGCGGACGCAGTACCCGGGCCGTCTTGAGGGTGCCGGCGGCCGGGTCCACCCAGTGCCACGACTGGGCGGCGATCACGGCGTCGAACGTCCGGCCTGCCGGTTCCCAGGTCTCGAAGGTCGCGACCTCCACCGGCAGGCCGCGGGCCCGCGCGAAGTCGGCCATCCGCGCGTCCGGCTCGACGCCGAGCACGGTGCAGCCGGCGGCCTGGAACTGCCGGGCCGCGATGCCGGTGCCGCAGCCGATGTCGAGTACGTCCGGCTGCGGCCGCCCCCCGACGACGCGCGTCACCAGGGCGTCGGGGTAGCTCGGCCGGGCCCGGTCGTAGCGGTGCGCGTCCGCGCCGAAGGACTCGGCGGTCCGTCGGGCCTGGTGCAGCGGTGCCGGCCCCCTTTCCTCGGGCGGAAGCGGGGGCGGAGGCGGAGGTAGAGTGGGCATGCGTTCACCTTAGTGGGCAGTTGCCCACGCGCCAAGAGTGGGCAGCCGCCCACGACATCGGGCAGGCGGGCGGCCAGGGGCGAGGTGCCCGCGAGTCGACGGACGCCAGGACCGCCTGGCGCACGGAAGGGGTTCGTACGTTGCCGACCGGAGTGCACCTTCGCGACGCGCGTCAGCAGCTGTTCGACGCTGCGGAACGCGTACTGCTGCGAGCGGGCCCGAACGGGCTGACCAGCCGGGCCGTCACCGACGAGGCGGGCTGCGCCAAGGGCGTCCTGCACCGGCATTTCGCCGACTTCGACGCCTTCCTCGCCGAGCTTGTGCTCGACCGGGCCGCGCAGCTGGAGACGCCGGCGCTGGCGCTGCGCGAGGCCGCCGGCACCGGTGCCGTGGCCGACAACCTCACCGACGCGCTGACCACCCTCTTCGGGCCGGTCCCCGTGGCGATCATCCCGCTCATCACCTTCCGGGACGAGCTGCGGGCCCGGCTGCGGCAGGCCATGCCCGGGGGCGGCATCGCGATCCTCGCCCAGGTCACTTCGGCGGTCTCCGCCTACCTGGCCGACGAGCGCGCGAGGGGCCGTATCTCGGCCGACGCCGACATCGACTCGCTCACCCTCTCGCTGGTCGGCGGGGGGCATCTCCTGTTCGCGGACCGTGACCCGGGCCCGCCGGACACGGCGGCCGTGGGCAAGCTCGTGCACACGGTGCTCGCCGATGTCCTGCAACGGCGGCCGCGCTGACCCGGCCCCGTAGCCTGTGGCCCGCCTCCCGTCCCCTGTGTTTCCCGCTGCCCGGGGCTGTCCGTGCCGTCTCGTAGTCTTGAGCGCGTGCAGGAACTCCACGACGCCCCTCTCGCCCCGCTGACCACCTTCCGCCTGGGCGGGCCCGCGACCCGGCTGGTCACGGCCACCACCGACGCCGAGGTGATCGCCGCCGTCCGCGAGGCCGACGACACCGGGACCCCGCTGCTGCTCATCGGCGGCGGATCCAACCTGGTCATCGGCGACAAGGGCTTCGACGGCACCGCCCTGCACATCGCCACCCGCGGCTTCTCCCTCGACGGCACGACGCTGGAGCTGGCGGCCGGCGAGATCTGGACCGACGCCGTCGCCCGCACCGTCGAGGCGGGCCTGGCGGGCGTCGAGTGCCTGGCCGGCATCCCCGGCTCGGCGGGCGCGACCCCGATCCAGAACGTCGGGGCGTACGGCCAGGAGGTGTCCGCCACGATCACCGAGGTCACCGCGTACGACCGCCGGAGCCGCGAGACGGTCGCCCTCTCCAACGCCGACTGCGCCTTCTCCTACCGCCACAGCCGCTTCAAGGCCGAGCCCGAGCGGTACGTCGTCCTGCGTGTCCGCTTCGAGCTGGAGGACGCCGGCGGTCTCTCCGCGCCGCTGCGCTACGCCGAGACGGCCCGCGCCCTCGGCGTCGAGGCAGGTGAGCGGGTGCTGCTGACGGCCGCCCGGGAGACGGTGCTGAGGCTGCGCGCGGGGAAGGGCATGGTGCTGGACCCCGAGGACCACGACACCTGGTCGGCCGGGTCGTTCTTCACCAACCCGATCCTCACGGACGAGGAGTTCGCCGCCTTCCGCTCCCGCGTCGCCGAGCGCCTCGGGGACGCCGCGGAGCCGCCCGCCTTCCCGGCCGGGGAGGGGCGCGTCAAGACCTCCGCGGCCTGGCTGATCGACAAGGCGGGCTTCACCAAGGGGTACGGCACCGGCCCCGCCCGCATCTCCACCAAGCACACCCTCGCGCTCACCAACCGCGGTGAGGCGACGACCGAGGACCTGCTCGCGCTGGCCCGCGAGGTCGTCGCCGGGGTCCACGAGGCCTTCGGGGTGACGCTGGTCAACGAACCGGTGACGGTGGGCGTCGCCCTGTAGCCCGGCGTCTCCGGCGCCGGCGTTGCCCCGACACCTGGCGTGGGTGCGGGCGTGAGGGGAGCGCGACCCGGCGTAGCGGGGTGCCGCTGCGCCCACCCGTGCCGCCCCAGCGGCACGACTGCCCGCAGTTGGGGGCCCGCAGGACAGGCAGCCCACCACCTACGCCGCAAGCCAGTCGTCCACCCCCGCCAGCAGCTTCCCCTTTACCTCCTCCGGCGCCGCCGAACCCCGCACCGACTGCCGCGCCAGTTCCGCCAGCTCCGCGTCCGTGAACCCGTGGTGCTCGCGCGCGATCTCGTACTGGGCGGCCAGCCGCGCCCCGAACAGCAGCGGGTCGTCCGCGCCCAGCGCCATCGGCACCCCCGCCTCGAACAGCCTCCGCAGCGGCACGTCCTCGGGCTTCTCGTACACGCCCAGGGCGACGTTCGACGCCGGGCACACCTCGCACGTCACCTGCCGGTCCGCCAGCCGCTTCAGCAGCCGGGGGTCCTCCGCCGCCCGCACGCCGTGCCCGATCCGGTCCGCCTCCAGGTCGTCCAGGCAGTCCCGGACCGACGCGGGGCCGGTCAGCTCACCCCCGTGCGGCGCGCTCAGCAGCCCCCCGTCCCGAGCGATGGCGAACGCCCGGTCGAAGTCCCGGGCCATCCCGCGCCGTTCGTCGTTCGACAGGCCGAAGCCGACCACGCCCCGCTCCGCGTACCGCACCGCCAGCCGTGCCAGCGTCCGCGCGTCCAGCGGGTGCTTCATCCGGTTCGCGGCGACCAGCACCCGCATCCCGATCCCGGTGTCCCGCACGGTCGTCTCCACCGCGTCCAGGATGATCTCCAACGCCGGGATCAGCCCGCCCAGCCGCGGCGCGTACGAGGTCGGATCGACCTGGATCTCCAGCCACCCCGACCCGTCCCGCAGGTCCTCCTCCGCGGCCTCGCGGACCAGCCGCTGGATGTCCTCGGGCGTCTGGAGGCACGACCGCGCCGCGTCGTACAGCCGCTGGAAGCGGAACCAGCCCCGCTCGTCCGTCGCCCGCAGCTTCGGCGACTCCCCGCGGCCCAGCGCCTCGGTCAGCGTCTCGGGCAGCCGCACGCCGTGCTTGTCGGCCAGTTCCAGCAGGGTGGTGGGCCGCATCGACCCGGTGAAGTGCAGGTGGAGATGGGCCTTGGGCAGTTCAGAGACATCACGTACACGCTCCATTCCGTGATCCTGCCGTACGACACGCCCGGCCCGACAGCACTTTCCCCGTACGTGGTCTTGCTCGCACAAACGTCAGGGGCCCCGACCCGGGAACGTTCCCGGGTCGGGGCCCCTGACGAGGGAGTCAGTCCCGCGCCTCCGCCAGCAGCTTCTGGATCCGGCTCACGCCCTCGACGAGGTCCTCGTCCCCGAGCGCGTACGACAGCCGCAGGTAGCCCGGTGTGCCGAACGCCTCACCCGGCACCACCGCGACCTCGGCCTCCTCCAGGATCAGCGCGGCCAGCTCGACCGAGTCCTGCGGACGCTTGCCGCGGATCTCCTTGCCGAGCAGCGCCTTCACCGACGGGTAGGCGTAGAACGCGCCCTCGGGCTCCGGGCACAGCACGCCGTCGATCTCGTTGAGCATCCGCACGATGGTCTGGCGGCGCCGGTCGAAGGCCTCCCGCATCTTCGCCACGGCGTCCAGGTCGCCGGAGACCGCGGCCAGCGCCGCCGCCTGGGACACGTTGGACACGTTGGACGTGGCGTGCGACTGGAGGTTGGTCGCGGCCTTGACGACGTCCTTCGGGCCGATGACCCAGCCGACCCGCCAGCCGGTCATCGCGTACGTCTTCGCCACGCCGTTGACCACGATGCACTTGTCGCGCAGCTCGGGCAGCACGGCCGGCAGGGACACGGAGACGGCGTCGCCGTAGACGAGGTGCTCGTAGATCTCGTCGGTCAGCACCCACAGACCGTGTTCCACGGCCCACTTGCCGATCGCCTCGGTCTCGGCCTCGCTGTACACCGCGCCCGTCGGGTTCGACGGCGACACGAAGAGGACGACCTTGGTCTTCTCGGTGCGCGCCGCCTCCAGCTGCTCCACCGTCACCCGGTAGCCGGTCGTCTCGTCGGCGACGACGTCGACGGGCACACCGCCGGCCAGCCGGATCGACTCGGGGTACGTCGTCCAGTACGGCGCCGGGACGATGACCTCGTCGCCCGGGTCGAGGATCGCGGCGAACGCCTCGTAGATGGCCTGCTTGCCGCCGTTGGTGACCAGGATCTGCGACGGGTCGACCTCGTAGCCGGAGTCGCGCAGCGTCTTCGCGGCGATGGCGGCCTTCAGCTCGGGCAGCCCGCCGGCCGGCGTGTAGCGGTGGAACTTCGGGTTCTTGCACGCCTCGACGGCGGCCTCGACGATGTAGTCCGGCGTCGGGAAGTCGGGCTCACCCGCGCCGAAGCCGATCACGGGACGTCCAGCGGCCTTGAGGGCCTTGGCCTTGGCGTCCACGGCGAGGGTCGCGGACTCGGAGATCGCGCCGACTCGGGCGGAGACCCGGCGCTCGGTGGGAGGGGTTGCAGCGCTCATGACCCCATCGTTCCAGACCGGAAACCTCCCGGGCACAGGGGTTTCACGGACTGAACCGGACGGGTCCACGCCCTGAACGCCAGTCCGGGCCACGGCCTGAACAACAGTCCGGACGTGCTTTCTGTTCGACGCCCGGCCCGTGAGCACGTACACTCTCACCTCGTTGGCCTTCAGCGGTCCGCGATCACCCGGTGCACACCGAGCATCCGGGCGGATGCGGTACGTTGGGGGACGAACAAAGGGTCGTAGCTCAATTGGTAGAGCACTGGTCTCCAAAACCAGCGGTTGGGGGTTCAAGTCCCTCCGGCCCTGCTACACACACCATCGCCAGGATGTGTGCGCAGGTACGTACAGCAATGCACCGCCGTGCGGCTCCAACCGGGCGCGGCACGGCCACGACCCGGAATCAGGTGAGGACGAGTGACGGACGCCGTGGGCTCCATCGACATGCCTGATGCCCAGGACGAGGCGCCGGACTCCAAGAAGTCCCGCAAGGGCGGCAAGCGAGGCAAGAAGGGCCCGCTGAAGCGGCTCGCGCTCTTCTACCGCCAGATCGTCGCGGAACTGCGCAAGGTCGTCTGGCCCAGTCGCAACCAGCTGACGACGTACACCACCGTGGTGATCATCTTCGTGGTCATCATGATCGGCCTGGTGACTCTGATTGACTATGGCTTCTCTCACGCCGCCAAGTACGTCTTCGGCTGAGTCGAGAGCGAAGGGCGCCGAGGTACCCGGCGCCCCTTTCGCGTGTTCCACCCCTATGTATCCAGGAAGAAGCAGCCACAGTGTCTGACCCGAACGTGAACGACGCCATCGAGCCGGTCGAGTCCGTCGAGGACGAGCTCGGCACCGTCGAGGGCGCCGACAACGAGGACACCGAGGCCTCCGCCGAGGCCGAGGCTGCCGACGACGCGGTCGTCGCGGAGACGGACGAGGACGCGGCGGACGCGGAGACGGACGAGGACGCCGAGGCGACCGACGCGGAGGCCACCGAGGCCGAAGCCGACGCCGAGGAGCCCGAGGCCGAGGAGCCCGACCTCGACCCGATCGAGAAGCTCCGCCAGGAGCTGCGCGTCCTGCCCGGCGAGTGGTACGTCATCCACACCTACGCCGGTTACGAGAACCGCGTGAAGACCAACCTCGAGCAGCGCGCCGTCTCGCTCAACGTCGAGGACTACATCTTCCAGGCCGAGGTGCCGCAGGAAGAGGTCGTCCAGATCAAGAACGGCGACCGCAAGACGATCCGCCAGAACAAGCTCCCCGGCTACGTGCTGGTCCGCATGGACCTCACCAACGAGTCCTGGGGCGTCGTCCGCAACACCCCCGGCGTCACCGGATTCGTCGGCAACGCCTACGACCCGTACCCGCTGACCCTGGACGAGATCGTCAAGATGCTCGCCCCGGAGGCCGAGGAGAAGGCCGCCCGCGAGGCCGCCGAGGCCGAGGGCAAGCCGGCTCCGCAGCGCAAGGTCGAGGTCCAGGTCCTGGACTTCGAGGTCGGCGACTCGGTCACCGTCACCGACGGCCCCTTCGCCACCCTCCAGGCCACCATCAACGAGATCAACGCCGACTCGAAGAAGGTCAAGGGCCTCGTCGAGATCTTCGGCCGCGAGACCCCGGTCGAGCTGAGCTTCGACCAGATCCAGAAGAACTAGCACCCCCACCGGCTCTGCCGGTACTCCTCTGGACGTACTGCTTCCGACCAGGTCAGGCGACTGCTCACGCGTCGTCTGACCTGCTCGGTTTTTGGCCGCGCATCTATACCCGTTATCGTTGTGCGGTATGCCTGTGTCCGGGTAGCTCCCGGACGTGGGCAGGACCCGAATCGAAAGGACCCGGAGAGCTATGCCTCCCAAGAAGAAGAAGGTCACGGGGCTCATCAAGCTCCAGATCCAGGCCGGTGCCGCGAACCCGGCTCCGCCGGTCGGCCCCGCGCTGGGTCAGCACGGCGTCAACATCATGGAGTTCTGCAAGGCCTACAACGCCGCGACCGAGTCGCAGCGTGGCTGGGTCATCCCGGTGGAGATCACGGTCTACGAGGACCGCTCCTTCACCTTCATCACCAAGACGCCGCCGGCCGCCAAGATGATCCTCAAGGCCGCGGGCGTGGAGAAGGGCTCCGGCGAGCCGCACAAGACCAAGGTCGCGAAGATCACGCGCGAGCAGGTCCGTGAGATCGCCACCACCAAGATGCCCGACCTCAACGCCAACGACCTGGACCAGGCGGAGAAGATCATCGCCGGTACCGCGCGTTCCATGGGCGTCACGGTCGAGGGCTGACCTCCACCCCCGTAAACCAGCAGAAGTGGCGGGGCCTGCTCGGCCCGGACCACGACTCCTAAGAAGCCACAGGAGCAGTAGTGAGCAAGCGCAGCAAGTCTCTCCGCGCTGCGGACGCCAAGATCGACCGGGACAAGCTCTACGCCCCGCTCGAGGCCGTCCGTCTCGCCAAGGAGACCTCCACGAGCAAGTTCGACGGCACCGTCGAGGTCGCCTTCCGCCTGGGTGTCGACCCGCGCAAGGCCGACCAGATGGTCCGTGGCACCGTGAACCTCCCGCACGGCACCGGCAAGACCGCCCGGGTCCTGGTCTTCGCGACCGGTGACCGTGCCGAGGCCGCGCGTGCCGCGGGCGCCGACATCGTCGGCGCCGACGAACTGATCGACGAGGTGTCGAAGGGGCGTCTGGACTTCGACGCCGTCGTCGCCACCCCGGACCTCATGGGCAAGGTCGGCCGCCTCGGCCGCGTGCTCGGTCCCCGTGGTCTCATGCCGAACCCCAAGACCGGCACCGTGACCCCGGACGTCACCAAGGCTGTCAACGACATCAAGGGTGGCAAGATCGAGTTCCGCGTCGACAAGCACTCGAACCTGCACTTCATCATCGGCAAGACGTCGTTCGACGACACCAAGCTGGTGGAGAACTACGGCGCGGCGCTGGAGGAGATCCTCCGTCTGAAGCCGTCCGCCGCCAAGGGCCGCTACATCAAGAAGGCCGCCATCAGCACCACGATGGGCCCCGGCATTCCGCTCGACTCCAACCGCACCCGCAACCTCCTCGTCGAGGAGGACCCGGCCGCGGTCTGAGCGAGCAGCTCGCCCCACCGGTTCACGGGCCCCGCACCTTCCGAGGTGCGGGGCCCGTCCCCTTTTGGCCCGTCCCTTTTGGCCCGTCCCCTTTTCCCACGCCCTGGGCTAGCGTGCGGACAGCGGACCCACGCATGGGGCGCGGGAGCCGTACGGGGCGCAAGGGGTGGGCGGATGACGGGCACGACGGCACACCGTACGGTCGTCTCGATCGCGGTGTCGGCCGCGCTGGCGTGCTCCGCCGCGTGCAGCGGCCCCGGGGGATCCGACGACTCCGGCGGCACCACCGGTCCCACCGGCTCGACCGCGCCCTCCGCCTCCGCCGCGCCGTCCTCCCGTCCTCCGGCTCTGACCGGACCTGCGGCGGACGCCCTGCGGGCCGTCGAGCGGGCCACCGGACGGGCGGGCTCGGCGCGGGTGGAGTCCACGACCGTGATGGGCCGCGAGCTGTCCCTGGAGGCCGCGGGCGCCCTCGGCTGGGACGACGGCCTCACCGGCACCCTGACGATCACCTACACGGGCGGTACGACCGCCGAGACCATGCGCCGCCTCGGCACCACCGCGATGGAGGCCCGGTACCTGCCCGACGCCTACTACGCCAGGATGGGCGACGAGTTCGCCGAGCGGCTCGACGGCCGGCACTGGATCAAGTACGTGTACGAGGACCTGGAGGACCTCGGCGGCGGCGCGGGCGCCGGATTCGCCGACCAGATGCGCAACACCACCCCCAACCAGGCCGTGAAGCTGCTGCTGTCGGCCGGGGACGTGCGCAGGGTGGGCGCGGAGACGACGCGCGGCCGGCGCACCACGCACTGGACCGGCACGGTGGGCGGGGCCACCGAGCAGACCGTCGACATCTGGGTCGACGACCGGAACCTGCTGGTCAAGAAGGTCGAGCGGGGACGCACCAAGACCGGGGAGCTGACCCAGACCGCGTACTACAGCGACTACGGCGTCCAGGTCTCCGCCGAACGCCCGCCGGCCGCGGACACGGCGGACTTCAAGGAACTGCTGGCGTCCCAGGCGAACTAGGGCCGGTCAGGGCCGGAGCGGCGGAGAAATCACAAGATCGTACGAACCGTTTCGGTTAAGCTCGCGTCCTTGTCTCAAAGAACCGTAAAGAACTGCTGTGGAGCGGCGGTGCGTCTCCTGTGCCCCTTCACGCTCCAGCGCTCCTTGAATCCCGTGGGGGGATACCGATGAAGACGTCCGTACGTGTGCCCGTCGGCGCCGGACTGGCCGCACTGCTGCTCGCCGCCGGGGCGGTCGGCTGCTCCAAGGAGGACAACGCCTCCGAGTCCCCGAAGATGACGCCCGCGGTCGCCGTCGCCAAGGCGGCGAAGAACACGGAGGAGATCGACTCCCTCCACTACCGCCTGAAGGGCAAGGTCCCCGAGGACGGCCGGGTCGAGGCCGAGGCCCAGATGCAGATCAAGCCGACGCTCGCGATGAGCATGAAGATGACGGCCCTCGACCAGGGCCCCGAGGGGACCGCGGAGATCCGGCTCGTCGACAAGGCCATGTACATCGGCGGCACCCCCGAGGCGGCCAAGGAGATGGACGGCAAGCGCTGGATGAAGTTCGACCTGGCCGCGCTCGGCGCCGACGACGAGCTGAACCAGCTGGGCGGCGCCTCCCAGGCCGACAAGAACCCGGCGGCCGAGTCCACCTTCCTCACCGGGGCCAAGGACGTCGAGAAGGTCGGCACGGAGACCGTCGAGGGCGTGAAGACCACCCACTACAAGGGCACGGTCTCCCTCGCCGAGCTGGAGAAGTCCCTCGGGGACGAGGACGAGGCCACCCGGGAGAAGCGCAAGAAGAGCCTCGAGCAGTACGAGAAGATGGGCGTCGACAAGCTCACGATGGACATGTGGGTCGACGGCGACGACCAGACCAAGCAGTTCCGGATGCGGGCCGACGCGGACAAGGGCCCGATGGACCTCACCTTCACCTTCCTCGGCGTCAACGAACCCGTGAAGGTCACCGCGCCGCCGGCCGCGGAGGTCGCCGACCTGGCCGAGATGATGAAGGAGGCCCAGCAGGGCTGAGACGCAGCGCGCCCGGACCGCCCGGGTCGCCGCGGGGGCGGATTTGCTTGACACTGCCCCGTTCACGTACGCTTCCACAGAAGCCAAAGACCGCTGGTCGTTGCCGTGTGTTCGAAAGAGGACACGGTGGCCGAAGGATCCGCTGAACTGCGGACGACCCGCGCAGGTGACTGTGGATGAGCTCCCGGAAGTCCCCGCCCCGTGCGGATGACGATCGGTCGAGCCACGCCCCGTGCGCCTGCGCCGGGGCGTTTCGTTTTCCCCAGTCCTCCTTCGGGTCCGCGCGGTCCGAATCACCCGGAAGGAGGCCGAGGCTCTATGGCGACGCCCGAAAAGGCTGCCGCGGTTGCCGAGCTGACGGACAAGTTCCGCAGCTCCAACGCCGCCGTGCTGACCGAGTACCGCGGTCTCACCGTGGCGCAGCTCAAGACGCTGCGCCGGTCGCTCGGTGAGAACGCCCAGTACGCCGTGGTGAAGAACACGCTGACCAAGATTGCGGCCAACGAGGCCGGGATCACGCTCGACGACCAGCTCTTCGCTGGTCCGACGGCCGTCGCCTTCGTCACCGGTGACCCGGTGGAGTCGGCGAAGGGTCTGCGCGACTTCGCCAAGGACAACCCGAATCTCGTCATCAAGGGCGGTGTCCTTGACGGCAAGGCGATGTCCGCCGACGAGATCAAGAAGCTTGCGGACCTCGAGTCCCGCGAGGTTCTGCTCTCCAAGCTGGCGGGTGCCTTCAAGGGCAAGCAGTCCCAGACTGCTCAGCTCTTCCAGGCGCTTCCCTCGAAGCTCGTCCGCACCGTGGACGCGCTCCGTGCCAAGCAGGACGAGCAGGGCGGTGCCGAGTAACTCGGCTCGCTTTCTGGTCCGGGCCGCCTGAGCGCGGCGCGGATCGCAGCGGGCCGACGTACGCCCGCCACACCCCGTACATCCGGCACCTGCCGAATTAGTGGAAGGACCGCCATCATGGCGAAGCTCAGCCAGGACGACCTGCTCGCCCAGTTCGAGGAGATGACCCTCATCGAGCTCTCCGAGTTCGTGAAGGCCTTCGAGGAGAAGTTCGACGTCACCGCCGCCGCCGCGGTCGCCGCCGCCCCGGCCGCCGCCGCCGCTCCGGCCGAGGCCGCTGCCGAGCAGGACGAGTTCGACGTCATCCTCACGGGTGCCGGCGACAAGAAGATCCAGGTCATCAAGGTCGTGCGCGAGCTGACCTCCCTGGGTCTGAAGGAGGCCAAGGACCTCGTGGACGGCGCCCCGAAGCCCGTCCTCGAGAAGGTCGCCAAGGACGCCGCCGAGAAGGCCGCCGAGTCCCTCAAGGGCGCCGGCGCCTCCGTCGAGGTCAAGTAAGACCGCACCGGCACGACGGATCCGTCAGGGTCTGTAACGCCGTAGCACCGAAGAGCGATCATCCATCCGGGTGGTCGCTCTTCGGCGTATCCGGGGTCCGGCGGCGGTCGCCTTGCACGTGTGACGGTGAAGAGTAGGGTGATCTTCGTCGTGCCGTCGCCGGGGCCCTGAGAGCCCCCTGGCGGCAACCGGTTTGGGCAAGGGGGGCCTTGACGAACCGCACGCGGCGCGCAATTCTCAGGGCGTCGTCACAAGGATCCGAATCCGAGGCATGGATCGACGGCGAAGAGGGCAGTATCTGGGTGCGTTGAGGGCGAGGCCTTGCCGCACAGGTGGTGAGAACAACGAGGAGCGAACACGGTCCCCGAGAACCGCACTGGACATCAGTGTGCCAAGTGGCTACACTGACCCTTTGCGCTGCCTGTTAGCTGCCCCCTGCCCGTCACCAGGGGTCTACCCTCGCCCGAGCACTGACGACCAGAGCATGTCTGACCTGGCTCTTTAGCCACATCAGGCACCCCCTGTCTCCGTGCACGGAAGAGGGGCCGGTACGCGCGTAGTGAGTCCGAGCCCTCGGAAGGACCCCCTCTTGGCCGCCTCGCGCAATGCCTCGACCGCGAATACGAACAACGCTGCCAGCACCGCCCCGCTGCGCATCTCCTTTGCAAAGATCAAGGAGCCCCTCGAGGTTCCGAACCTCCTGGCGCTGCAAACCGAGAGCTTCGACTGGCTCCTCGGCAACGACGCCTGGAAGGCTCGCGTCGAGTCGGCTCTGGAGTCCGGTCAGGACGTCCCCACCAAGTCCGGTCTGGAAGAGATCTTCGAGGAGATCTCGCCGATCGAGGACTTCTCCGGGTCGATGTCGCTGACGTTCCGCGACCACCGCTTCGAGCCCCCCAAGAACAGCATCGACGAGTGCAAGGACCGCGACTTCACGTACGCGGCCCCGCTCTTCGTCACCGCCGAGTTCACCAACAACGAGACCGGCGAGATCAAGTCCCAGACGGTCTTCATGGGCGACTTCCCGCTCATGACCAACAAGGGCACCTTCGTCATCAACGGCACCGAGCGTGTCGTCGTGTCGCAGCTGGTCCGTTCGCCGGGTGTCTACTTCGACTCCTCCATCGACAAGACGTCCGACAAGGACATCTTCTCCGCCAAGATCATCCCGTCCCGGGGTGCCTGGCTGGAGATGGAGATCGACAAGCGCGACATGGTCGGTGTGCGCATCGACCGCAAGCGCAAGCAGTCCGTGACCGTCCTCCTCAAGGCCCTCGGTTGGACCACCGAGCAGATCCTCGAGGAGTTCGGCGAGTACGAGTCCATGCGCGCCACCCTGGAGAAGGACCACACCCAGGGCCAGGACGACGCGCTGCTCGACATTTACCGCAAGCTGCGTCCGGGCGAGCCGCCCACGCGTGAGGCCGCGCAGACGCTGCTCGAGAACCTCTACTTCAACCCGAAGCGCTACGACCTCGCCAAGGTCGGCCGCTACAAGGTGAACAAGAAGCTCGGCGCGGACGAGCCGCTGGACGCCGGCGTGCTCACCACCGACGACATCATCGCCACCATCAAGTACCTGGTGAAGCTGCACGCCGGTGAGACCGAGACGGTCGGCGAGTCGGGCCGGGAGATCGTCGTCGAGACCGACGACATCGACCACTTCGGCAACCGCCGCATCCGCAACGTCGGCGAGCTGATCCAGAACCAGGTCCGTACGGGTCTCGCCCGTATGGAGCGCGTCGTGCGCGAGCGCATGACCACCCAGGACGTCGAGGCGATCACGCCGCAGACCCTGATCAACATCCGGCCGGTCGTCGCCTCCATCAAGGAGTTCTTCGGCACCAGCCAGCTGTCCCAGTTCATGGACCAGAACAACCCGCTGTCGGGGCTGACGCACAAGCGTCGTCTGAACGCCCTCGGCCCGGGTGGTCTCTCCCGTGAGCGGGCCGGCTTCGAGGTCCGCGACGTGCACCCGTCGCACTACGGCCGCATGTGCCCGATCGAGACGCCCGAAGGCCCGAACATCGGTCTGATCGGCTCGCTCGCCTCGTACGGTCGCATCAACCCCTTCGGTTTCATCGAGACGCCGTACCGCAAGGTCGTCGAGGGCCAGGTCACCGACGAGGTCGACTACCTGACCGCCGACGAGGAGGACCGCTTCGTCATCGCGCAGGCCAACGCCACGCTCAACGACGACATGCGGTTCGCCGAGGCCCGCGTCCTGGTCCGCCGTCGTGGCGGCGAGGTCGACTACGTCCCCGGTGACGACGTCGACTACATGGACGTCTCGCCGCGCCAGATGGTGTCGGTCGCGACCGCGATGATCCCGTTCCTGGAGCACGACGACGCCAACCGTGCCCTCATGGGCGCGAACATGATGCGTCAGGCGGTGCCGCTCATCAAGAGCGAGTCCCCGCTGGTCGGCACCGGCATGGAGTACCGCTCCGCCGCCGACGCCGGTGACGTGGTCAAGGCCGAGAAGGCGGGTGTGGTCCAGGAGGTCTCCGCGGACTACATCACCACGACCAACGACGACGGCACGTACATCACGTACCGCCTGGCCAAGTTCTCCCGGTCCAACCAGGGCACCTCGGTCAACCAGAAGGTCATCGTCGCCGAGGGCGACCGGGTCATCGAGGGCCAGGTCCTGGCCGACGGTCCGGCCACCGAGAACGGCGAGATGGCGCTCGGCAAGAACCTGCTGGTCGCGTTCATGCCGTGGGAGGGTCACAACTACGAGGACGCGATCATCCTGTCGCAGCGCCTCGTGCAGGACGACGTCCTCTCCTCGATCCACATCGAGGAGCACGAGGTCGACGCCCGTGACACCAAGCTCGGCCCCGAGGAGATCACCCGGGACATCCCGAACGTCTCCGAGGAGGTCCTCGCCGACCTCGACGAGCGCGGCATCATCCGTATCGGTGCCGAGGTCGTCGCCGGCGACATCCTGGTCGGCAAGGTCACGCCCAAGGGCGAGACCGAGCTGACCCCGGAGGAGCGCCTGCTCCGCGCGATCTTCGGTGAGAAGGCGCGCGAGGTGCGCGACACCTCCCTGAAGGTGCCGCACGGCGAGATCGGCAAGGTCATCGGCGTCCGCGTCTTCGACCGTGAAGAGGGCGACGAGCTGCCGCCGGGCGTGAACCAGCTGGTTCGTGTCTACGTGGCGCAGAAGCGCAAGATCACGGACGGCGACAAGCTGGCCGGCCGCCACGGCAACAAGGGCGTCATCTCCAAGATCAACCCGATCGAGGACATGCCGTTCCTGGAGGACGGCACGCCCGTCGACATCATCCTCAACCCGCTGGGTGTCCCGTCCCGAATGAACCCGGGGCAGGTCCTGGAGATCCACCTCGGCTGGCTCGCCAGCCGCGGCTGGGACGTCTCCGGCCTCGCGGAGGAGTGGGCGCAGCGGCTCCAGGCCATCGGCGCCGACAAGGTCGAGCCCGGCACCAACGTCGCCACCCCGGTCTTCGACGGTGCGCGCGAGGACGAGCTGGCCGGCCTGCTCCAGCACACCATCCCGAACCGGGACGGCGAGCGCATGGTGCTCCCGACCGGCAAGGCGCGGCTGTTCGACGGCCGCAGCGGTGAGCCGTTCCCGGACCCGATCTCGGTCGGGTACATGTACATCCTCAAGCTCCACCACCTGGTCGACGACAAGCTGCACGCCCGGTCGACCGGCCCGTACTCGATGATCACCCAGCAGCCGCTGGGTGGTAAGGCCCAGTTCGGTGGCCAGCGCTTCGGTGAGATGGAGGTGTGGGCGCTGGAGGCTTACGGCGCCGCGTACGCCCTCCAGGAGCTGTTGACCATCAAGTCCGACGACGTGACCGGCCGCGTGAAGGTCTACGAGGCCATCGTCAAGGGCGAGAACATCCCTGAGCCCGGCATCCCCGAGTCCTTCAAGGTGCTCATCAAGGAGATGCAGTCCCTGTGCCTCAACGTGGAGGTGCTGTCCTCGGACGGCATGTCCATCGAGATGCGTGACACCGACGAGGACGTCTTCCGCGCAGCGGAGGAGCTCGGCATCGACCTGTCGCGGCGCGAGCCGAGCAGCGTCGAAGAGGTCTGACGGGAGTCAGGCGGGGCCTGTCACTCACAGGCCCCGCCGATCCCGCGACCCCCGTTTCAGACCACAGACTTACAACCCTGAGAGGGATTGACGCATAGTGCTCGACGTCAACTTCTTCGACGAGCTCCGGATCGGTCTGGCCACCGCTGACGACATCCGTCAGTGGAGCCACGGCGAGGTCAAGAAGCCCGAGACCATCAACTACCGCACCCTCAAGCCCGAGAAGGACGGACTCTTCTGCGAGAAGATCTTCGGTCCGACCCGGGACTGGGAGTGCTACTGCGGCAAGTACAAGCGCGTCCGCTTCAAGGGCATCATCTGTGAGCGCTGCGGCGTCGAGGTCACTCGCGCCAAGGTGCGCCGTGAGCGGATGGGCCACATCGAGCTGGCCGCTCCCGTCACCCACATCTGGTACTTCAAGGGCGTCCCGTCGCGCCTGGGCTACCTGCTCGACCTGGCGCCGAAGGACCTCGAGAAGGTCATCTACTTCGCCGCGTACATGATCACCTTCGTGGACGAGGAGCGCCGCACGCGCGACCTGCCCTCGCTGGAGGCCCACGTCTCCGTCGAGCGCCAGCAGATCGAGCAGCGCCGCGACTCCGACCTGGAGGCCCGCGCCAAGAAGCTCGAGACCGACCTGGCCGAGCTGGAGGCCGAGGGCGCCAAGGCCGACGTGCGCCGCAAGGTGCGCGAGGGTGCCGAGCGTGAGATGAAGCAGCTGCGCGACCGTGCGCAGCGCGAGATCGACCGCCTCGACGAGGTGTGGAACCGGTTCAAGAACCTCAAGGTCCAGGACCTGGAGGGCGACGAGCTGCTCTACCGCGAGCTGCGCGACCGCTTCGGCACCTACTTCGACGGCTCGATGGGCGCCGCCGCGCTCCAGAAGCGCCTGGAGTCCTTCGACCTCGACGAGGAGGCCGAGCGCCTCCGCGAGATCATCCGCACCGGCAAGGGCCAGAAGAAGACCCGTGCGCTCAAGCGCCTCAAGGTCGTCTCGGCGTTCCTCCAGACCAGCAACAGCCCCAAGGGCATGGTGCTGGACTGCGTGCCGGTCATCCCGCCGGACCTGCGTCCGATGGTGCAGCTGGACGGTGGCCGCTTCGCGACCTCCGACCTGAACGACCTGTACCGCCGTGTCATCAACCGCAACAACCGCCTGAAGCGGCTTCTCGACCTCGGCGCGCCCGAGATCATCGTGAACAACGAGAAGCGCATGCTCCAGGAGGCCGTCGACGCGCTCTTCGACAACGGCCGCCGCGGCCGCCCGGTGACGGGCCCCGGCAACCGTCCGCTGAAGTCGCTGTCCGACATGCTCAAGGGCAAGCAGGGCCGCTTCCGTCAGAACCTGCTCGGCAAGCGAGTCGACTACTCGGCGCGTTCCGTCATCGTCGTCGGCCCGCAGCTGAAGCTGCACCAGTGCGGTCTGCCCAAGGCCATGGCGCTGGAGCTCTTCAAGCCGTTCGTGATGAAGCGCCTGGTCGACCTGAACCACGCGCAGAACATCAAGAGCGCCAAGCGCATGGTCGAGCGGGGCCGCACGGTCGTGTACGACGTGCTCGAAGAGGTCATCGCGGAGCACCCGGTTCTGCTGAACCGTGCGCCCACCCTGCACCGCCTCGGCATCCAGGCCTTCGAGCCGCAGCTGGTCGAGGGCAAGGCCATCCAGATCCACCCGCTCGTCTGCACCGCGTTCAACGCGGACTTCGACGGTGACCAGATGGCCGTGCACCTGCCGCTGTCCGCGGAGGCGCAGGCCGAGGCCCGCATCCTGATGCTGTCCTCGAACAACATCCTCAAGCCGGCCGACGGCCGTCCGGTGACGATGCCGACCCAGGACATGGTCCTCGGTCTGTTCTTCCTCACCACCGACTCCGAGGGGCGTGGCCCCAAGGGTGAGGGCCGTGCCTTCGGGTCCGCCGCCGAGGCGATCATGGCGTTCGACGCGGGAGACCTGACGCTTCAGGCGAAGATCGACATCCGCTTCCCGGTGGGCACCATCCCGCCGCGCGGTTTCGAACCCCCGGTCCGCGAGGAGGGTGAGCCGGAGTGGCAGCAGGGTGACACCTTCACCCTGAAGACCACGCTGGGCCGCGCGCTCTTCAACGAGCTGCTGCCCGAGGACTACCCGTTCGTCGACTACGAGGTCGGCAAGAAGCAGCTCTCCGAGATCGTCAACGACCTCGCCGAGCGCTACCCGAAGGTCATCGTGGCGGCGACGCTCGACAACCTGAAGGCGGCCGGCTTCTTCTGGGCCACCCGTTCCGGTGTCACCGTCGCCATCTCCGACATCGTCGTCCCCGACGCGAAGAAGGAGATCGTCAAGGGCTACGAGGCGCAGGACGAGAAGGTTCAGAAGCAGTACGAGCGCGGTCTGATCACCAAGGAAGAGCGCACGCAGGAGCTCATCGCGATCTGGACCAAGGCGACCAACGAGGTCGCCGAGGCGATGAACGACAACTTCCCGAAGACCAACCCGGTCTCGATGATGGTGAACTCGGGTGCTCGCGGAAACATGATGCAGATGCGTCAGATCGCCGGTATGCGCGGTCTGGTGTCGAACGCCAAGAACGAGACGATCCCGCGTCCCATCAAGGCGTCCTTCCGTGAGGGCCTGTCCGTGCTGGAGTACTTCATCTCCACGCACGGTGCCCGTAAGGGTCTGGCGGACACCGCGCTGCGGACCGCCGACTCGGGTTACCTCACGCGTCGTCTGGTCGACGTCTCCCAGGACGTCATCATTCGCGAGGAGGACTGCGGCACCGAGCGCGGTCTCAAGCTGCCGATCGCCACGCGCGACGCGGACGGCACGCTGCGCAAGGCCGAGGACGTCGAGACCAGCGTGTACGCCCGCATGCTCGCCGAGGACGTCGTCATCGACGGCAAGGTGATCGCGCCGGCCAACGTCGACCTCGGTGACGTCCTGATCGACGCCCTGGTCGCCCACGGCGTCGAGGAGGTCAAGACCCGCTCGATCCTGACCTGTGAGTCGCAGGTCGGCACGTGCGCCATGTGCTACGGCCGCTCGCTGGCCACCGGCAAGCTGGTCGACATCGGTGAGGCGGTCGGCATCATCGCCGCCCAGTCCATCGGTGAGCCCGGTACTCAGCTGACGATGCGTACCTTCCACACCGGTGGTGTGGCCGGTGACGACATCACGCAGGGTCTGCCGCGTGTCGTCGAGCTCTTCGAGGCCCGTACCCCGAAGGGTGTCGCCCCGATCTCCGAGGCCTCCGGCCGCGTGCGGATCGAGGAGACCGAGAAGACGAAGAAGATCGTCGTCACCCCCGACGACGGCAGCGACGAGACGGCGTTCCCGATCTCGAAGCGTGCCCGTCTGCTGGTGGGCGAGGGCGACCACGTCGAGGTGGGCCAGAAGCTCACCGTGGGTGCCACCAACCCGCACGACGTGCTGCGCATCCTGGGTCAGCGCGCCGTCCAGGTCCACCTGGTCGGCGAGGTCCAGAAGGTCTACAACTCGCAGGGCGTGTCGATCCACGACAAGCACATCGAGATCATCATCCGGCAGATGCTGCGCCGCGTGACGATCATCGAGTCCGGCGACGCCGAGCTGCTGCCCGGCGAGCTGGTCGAGCGGACCAAGTTCGAGACCGAGAACCGTCGTGTGGTCCAGGAGGGCGGTCACCCGGCCTCCGGTCGTCCGCAGCTGATGGGTATCACCAAGGCCTCGCTGGCGACGGAATCCTGGCTGTCGGCCGCCTCCTTCCAGGAGACGACCCGAGTCCTGACGGACGCGGCGATCAACGCCAAGTCCGACAGCCTCATCGGCCTCAAGGAGAACGTCATCATCGGTAAGCTCATCCCGGCCGGTACGGGCCTGTCCCGCTACCGCAACATCCGGGTGGAGCCGACCGAGGAGGCCAAGGCCGCGATGTACTCGGCCGTCGGCTACGACGACATCGACTACTCGCCGTTCGGCACGGGCTCCGGCCAGGCCGTTCCGCTGGAGGACTACGACTACGGTCCGTACAACCAGTAAGCGGGCAGCTTGATACGACCGAAGGGCGGTCACCCCGAGCGGGTGGCCGCCCTTCGGCGTGCGCGGGCGTGGGGCAGAATCACGTGCGTCGTCCGATCTCCGCACCATCCGCCTTCCGGCCCTGGAGTTGTCGTGCTCGCGATAGGAATCTTCCTCGCCGTCATGGTGGGCGGCTCGTCATTGGTGCTGGGCACCAACCTGTACGCCCTGCGCAAGGCGAGGCGACTGGAGTCCGCGGGCACCCGCGTCGAGGGCGAATGCGTCGGCCACTACTGGCCGAGCGGCGGCTACGTGGGCGCCGTCTGCACGTACTCCGCCGGAGCCGGGCAGGAGCTCACGGTCCGCTCGTCGCGGTACTCCGTCCCGCCGGTGGAGGTGGGTGACGTGGTGGAGGTCGTTCACGAGCCGGGGCGGCCGGAGCGCGCGATGCTGCTGTTCGAGGCGACCCGGCGGGTGGGATACGACACGGCCCTGACGGCCGTCATGGGCGGGGTGTGGGCGGCGGCGGTGACGGGGCTGTTCTTCACGCTGTGACGGCGCCGCCGCGCCGCACGGCGCCTACGGCACGCCCAGTTCGAAGATGACGTAGTGGGCGTACCAGCCGGAGGCGATCGATGCCGTGGTGAAGAAGACGACCAGGCTCGGCAGCTTCAGGCGGCTCAGGGCCGCGGCCGGGGCCAGGAGGAGGGGGAAGGCGGGGAGCAGGTAGCGCATGGTGTTGCCGAACATCTGCTGGGTGCCCAGGACCGTGACGATCGTCGCCAGGGTGTAGGCGACCAGGACCAGCGGGGGCCTCTTGCGCAGCATCAGGGCGATGAGGAAGGGCAGCGCCAGGACCAGCTGGAGGGAGAGCAGGTCCGGGGTGGAGAAGGCGAAGGGGTAGTCGCTCCGGCCCACCGCGAGGTTGCGCAGCACGTCCCAGGTGTAGGCGCCGTAGTCGAAGAAGTGCGCCCAGCCCTCGCGCTGGAGGGTGAAGTAGGCCGTGGCCTCGCCGGTGCTGTACCCGACCCAGGCGATGTAGGAGAGCAGGCCGAGCGGCGCGACGAGCATCGCGTACACCGGGCCGCGTACGCCGTGCTCGCGTCGGGACGCGGGGCGGGCCAGCGTGACCAGGGCGGCGAGACCCACCGCGCCTATGAGGACGGCGGACGTGGGGCGGTTCAGGCCGGCGGTGAAGGCCAGCAGGCCCGCCGCCACCCAGCGGCCCTTCATCACGGCGTAGCAGGTCCAGGCGGCGATGGCGACGAACAGCGACTCGGAGTACACCGCCCACTCGACGCCCGCGCCCGGCGCCACCGCCCACAGCCCGGCCGCGACGGTGCCCGCCCGCGCTCCCGCGAGCAGCGAGATCACGGCGTAGATGCCGGCCGCGGCGATGAACGACGTGACGACGGAGACCAGGATGCCGGAGCCGTACAGGCCGAGGCCGGTGGACTCCGAGACCATGCGGATGAGGGCCGGGTAGAGCGGGAAGAACGCGACCGAGTTCTGCTGGACCGTGAACAGGCCGTCGCCGCCGAGCCGGACCAGGGAAGGGCTGTAGCCGTGCTCGGCGACCTGGAGGTACCACCAGCCGTCCCAGGTGGCCAGCACGTCCCACCAGTGGGCGCCGCCGCCGAAGCGGGGGTTCTTGCCCCGGAAGTCCCCGGCGTGGGTGAGGAGGGTGGCGAAGACCCCGAGGCCGACGAGTTTCGTGACGCCGTAGAGCGCCAGCGGGGCGAGGTAGGGGCGGGCGCCGGGCGGGAGGGCGGGGAGCCGGCTCCGCCAGGAGCGTGCCGCCTCCTCGCCCTCGGCCGGCCGTTCGCCGGTGCCGTCCGGCCCGTCCGTCACCGTGTCGTCGGCAGCCGTGTCCATGGCTGTCATCCCCCTCGGGCCACCCTCAACCGTCCATTGCTGCCATAAGATCGCACAAGAGTCGCACATCTGTACTCAAGGTCATGCGGAGGGAGGCGCGGTGCCCGAGGGACGGGACGCGGAGCGGCACGCACCGGTCGTGCTGTCGGTCGTCATTCCGATGTTCAACGAGGAAGACGTCCTGCCCGCGCTGGTCACCAGGCTCCGTCCGGTCCTCACGGAGCTGGGCGTCCCGCACGAGGTCGTGGCCGTCGACGACGGCAGCGGCGACCGCACGGCGGAGCTGCTCGACGCCTTCCGGCTGGGCTGGCCGGAGCTGCGCGTGGTCGCCCTGCGGCGCAACTCCGGCCACCAGGCGGCCCTCACGGCGGGACTCGACCGGGCCCGCGGCGCCTACGTGGTCAGCCTGGACGCCGACCTCCAGGACCCGCCGGAGAAGATCCCCGACATGCTGGCGCTGGCCCGCGCGGAGGGCCTCGACATCGTGTACGGGGTCCGTGCGGACCGCAGCAGCGACTCCGGGTTCAAGCGGCTGACGGCGGGCGTCTACTACCGGCTCATGCGGCGTCTGGCGGGCCCGTCGGTCCCCGCCCAGGCGGGCGACTTCCGGCTGCTCAGCCGGGCCGCCGTGGAGGCCCTCAAGGCCCTGCCCGACCAGCAGCGGGTGTACCGCCTGCTGGTGCCCTGGCTGGGCTTCCCGAGCGGGCAGGTGACGTACGAGCGCGCACCGCGTACGGCGGGCCGCACGAAGTATCCGCTGGGACGGATGATCCGCCTGGCGGTGGACAGCGTCACCGGCTTCTCCGCGGCCCCGCTGCGCATCGCCACCTGGCTGGGCGCCGGCGCCTTCGTGGTCTGCCTGGGGCTGCTGGTCTACACGCTGACCGCGTTCGCCCTGGGCCGCACGGTGCCCGGCTGGACCTCGCTGTTCACCGGCATCGTCTTCATCGGCGCCGTGCAGCTGGTCTGCGTCGGCCTGCTCGGCGAGTATGTCGGGCGCATATACACGGCCGTGCAGAACCGGCCGACCTATTTCGTCCGCCACGACACGGCGGCGGCCGTACCCGCGCCCGGCTCCCCACCCGGCCCCGCGTCCGGCCCCGGACCCGTACCTGCGCCCGGCTCCCCGCCCAGCCCCGCACCCGGCCCCGCACCCGGCCCCCCGCCCAGCCCCGCCGACTCGCTCGCCGAACAGGACAAAGTGGGATGAGCCGGGCGGCGATGCCGGTGTCGCCCATTTGTTTTGACCGCAGCGAATGCGCTAGGTACGCTCATACCTTGTGCCTGGGGTGTGCCCTGGCCCTCGTGCGTGTCTACAGCCGCACCGGGGCCGTGTGTGGCCACCGCATTTCGCGTCTCCTTCCGCCTCGCGGCCGGAGTTCGCGGCTTCGACACACCCGACCGCGTGGGTCGGCGACGTTCCAGGTTAGCTTCACCATTCGGCACACAGAAACCGGAGAAGTAGTGCCTACGATCCAGCAGCTGGTCCGGAAGGGCCGGCAGGACAAGGTCGAGAAGAACAAGACGCCCGCACTCGAGGGTTCGCCCCAGCGCCGTGGCGTCTGCACGCGTGTGTTCACGACCACCCCGAAGAAGCCGAACTCGGCCCTGCGTAAGGTCGCGCGTGTGCGTCTGACCAGCGGGATCGAGGTCACCGCTTACATTCCGGGTGAGGGGCACAACCTGCAGGAGCACTCCATCGTGCTCGTGCGCGGCGGCCGTGTGAAGGACCTGCCGGGTGTTCGCTACAAGATCATCCGCGGTTCGCTTGACACCCAGGGTGTGAAGAACCGCAAGCAGGCCCGCAGCCGCTACGGCGCCAAGAAGGAGAAGTAAGAATGCCTCGTAAGGGCCCCGCCCCGAAGCGCCCGGTCATCATCGACCCGGTCTACGGTTCTCCTCTGGTGACCTCCCTGATCAACAAGGTGCTGCTGAACGGCAAGCGCTCCACCGCCGAGCGCATCGTCTACGGCGCCATGGAGGGCCTGCGCGAGAAGACCGGCAACGACCCGGTCATCACGCTGAAGCGCGCTCTCGAGAACATCAAGCCGACCCTCGAGGTCAAGTCCCGCCGTGTCGGTGGCGCGACCTACCAGGTCCCGATCGAGGTCAAGCCGGGCCGTGCGAACACGCTCGCCCTGCGCTGGCTCGTCGGTTACTCCCGCGCCCGTCGCGAGAAGACCATGACCGAGCGTCTGCTCAACGAGCTCCTCGACGCCTCCAACGGCCTGGGTGCCGCTGTGAAGAAGCGCGAGGACACGCACAAGATGGCCGAGTCCAACAAGGCCTTCGCGCACTACCGCTGGTAGTCGCTACCCACATCGAGACCGAGAGAAGACTGAAGCCTTATGGCTACCACTTCACTTGACCTGGCCAAGGTCCGCAACATCGGGATCATGGCCCACATCGACGCGGGCAAGACGACCACCACCGAGCGGATCCTGTTCTACACCGGTGTGTCGTACAAGATCGGTGAGGTCCACGACGGCGCCGCCACGATGGACTGGATGGAGCAGGAGCAGGAGCGTGGCATCACGATCACGTCTGCTGCGACCACCTGTCACTGGCCGCTCGAGGACAACGACTACACGATCAACATCATCGACACCCCGGGGCACGTCGACTTCACCGTCGAGGTGGAGCGTTCCCTGCGTGTGCTCGACGGTGCCGTGACCGTGTTCGACGGTGTCGCCGGTGTCGAGCCGCAGTCCGAGACGGTGTGGCGTCAGGCCGACCGTTACGGCGTGCCGCGTATCTGCTTCGTGAACAAGCTGGACCGCACCGGCGCCGAGTTCCACCGCTGCGTGGACATGATCTCGGACCGCCTGGGCGCCCAGCCGCTGGTCATGCAGCTCCCGATCGGTGCCGAGGCCGACTTCCAGGGCGTCGTGGACCTGGTCCGCATGAAGGCGCTCGTGTGGTCCGCCGACGCGGCCAAGGGCGAGATGTACGACGTCGTCGACATCCCGGCCACGCACACCGAGGCCGCCGAGGAGTGGCGCGGCAAGCTGGTCGAGGCCGTCGCGGAGAACGACGAAGAGGTCATGGAGCTGTTCCTGGAGGGCCAGGAGCCCACCGAGGAGCAGCTGTACGCCGCGATCCGTCGCATCACCATCGCGTCCGGCAAGTCCAGCGACACCACGGTCACCCCGGTGTTCTGCGGCACCGCGTTCAAGAACAAGGGCGTCCAGCCCCTGCTCGACGCGGTCGTGCGCTACCTGCCGACCCCGCTCGACGTCGAGGCCATCGAGGGCCACGACGTCAAGGACCCCGAGGTCGTCGTCAAGCGCAAGCCGTCGGAGGACGAGCCGCTCGCCGCGCTCGCCTTCAAGATCATGAGCGACCCGCACCTCGGCAAGCTCACCTTCGTCCGGGTGTACTCCGGCCGCCTGGTGTCCGGCACCGCGGTGCTGAACTCCGTCAAGGGCCGCAAGGAGCGCATCGGCAAGATCTACCGCATGCACGCCAACAAGCGTGAGGAGATCGAGTCGGTGGGCGCCGGTGACATCGTCGCCGTCATGGGCCTGAAGCAGACCACCACCGGTGAGACGCTGTCCGACGACAAGAACCCGGTCATCCTGGAGTCCATGGACTTCCCGGCGCCGGTCATCCAGGTCGCCATCGAGCCCAAGTCGAAGGGCGACCAGGAGAAGCTCGGCGTCGCGATCCAGCGCCTGGCCGAGGAGGACCCGTCCTTCCAGGTCCACACCAACGAGGAGACCGGCCAGACCATCATCGGTGGTATGGGCGAGCTGCACCTCGAGGTGCTGGTCGACCGCATGCGCCGTGAGTTCAAGGTCGAGGCCAACGTCGGCAAGCCCCAGGTCGCCTACCGTGAGACGATCCGCAAGGCCGTCGAGCGCGTGGACTACACCCACAAGAAGCAGACCGGTGGTACCGGTCAGTTCGCCAAGGTGCAGATCGCGATCGAGCCGATCGAGGGCGGCGACGCCTCGTACGAGTTCGTGAACAAGGTGACCGGTGGCCGCATCCCGAAGGAGTACATCCCTTCGGTGGACGCCGGTGCCCAGGAGGCCATGCAGTTCGGCATCCTGGCCGGCTACGAGATGACGGGCGTCCGCGTCACGCTCATCGACGGTGGCTACCACGAGGTCGACTCCTCCGAGCTCGCCTTCAAGATCGCCGGTTCGCAGGCCTTCAAGGAGGCCGCGCGCAAGGCTTCGCCCGTGCTGCTCGAGCCGATGATGGCCGTCGAGGTCACCACGCCCGAGGACTACATGGGCGACGTCATCGGTGACATCAACTCCCGCCGTGGCCAGATCCAGGCCATGGAGGAGCGGATGGGTGCCCGTGTCGTGAAGGGCCTCGTGCCGCTGTCGGAGATGTTCGGCTACGTCGGAGACCTCCGCAGCAAGACGTCGGGTCGCGCAAGCTACTCGATGCAGTTCGACTCCTACGCCGAGGTTCCCCGGAACGTCGCCGAGGAGATCATCGCGAAGGCCAAGGGCGAGTAACGGGCTACTCCGTTTAACGGACCCCGTTCTCACGCTTTAGGCTTGACCCCGGAGCCTGCATGGGGCATTCCGCCGTGAACCCGGCGGAATGCCCCCGGCACCCGGGCTTTCCAGCAAAGATCACCTGGCGCCGATGAGTAAGGCGTACAGAACCACTCCACAGGAGGACCCCAGTGGCGAAGGCGAAGTTCGAGCGGACTAAGCCGCACGTCAACATCGGCACCATCGGTCACATCGACCACGGTAAGACGACCCTCACGGCCGCCATTACCAAGGTGCTGCACGACGCGTACCCGGACATCAACGAGGCGTCGGCGTTCGACCAGATCGACAAGGCTCCCGAAGAGCGCCAGCGCGGTATCACCATCTCGATCGCGCACGTCGAGTACCAGACCGAGGCGCGTCACTACGCCCACGTCGACTGCCCCGGTCACGCCGACTACATCAAGAACATGATCACGGGTGCCGCGCAGATGGACGGCGCCATCCTCGTGGTCGCCGCCACCGACGGCCCGATGCCGCAGACCAAGGAGCACGTGCTCCTGGCCCGCCAGGTCGGCGTTCCGTACATCGTGGTCGCCCTGAACAAGGCCGACATGGTGGACGACGAGGAGATCCTGGAGCTCGTCGAGCTCGAGGTGCGTGAGCTCCTCTCCGAGTACGAGTTCCCGGGCGACGACGTTCCGGTCGTCAAGGTCTCCGCTCTGAAGGCCCTCGAGGGCGACAAGGAGTGGGGCAACTCGGTCCTCGAGCTCATGAAGGCCGTGGACGAGGCCATCCCGGAGCCCGAGCGCGACGTCGACAAGCCGTTCCTGATGCCGATCGAGGACGTCTTCACCATCACCGGTCGCGGTACGGTCGTCACCGGCCGCATCGAGCGTGGTGTCCTCAAGGTCAACGAGACCGTCGACATCATCGGCATCAAGACCGAGAAGACCACCACCACGGTCACCGGCATCGAGATGTTCCGCAAGCTCCTCGACGAGGGCCAGGCCGGTGAGAACGTCGGTCTGCTCCTCCGTGGCATCAAGCGCGAGGACGTGGAGCGCGGCCAGGTCATCATCAAGCCCGGTTCGGTCACGCCGCACACCGAGTTCGAGGCCCAGGCCTACATCCTGTCGAAGGACGAGGGTGGCCGTCACACCCCCTTCTTCAACAACTACCGTCCGCAGTTCTACTTCCGTACGACGGACGTGACCGGCGTCGTGACCCTCCCCGAGGGCACCGAGATGGTCATGCCGGGTGACAACACCGAGATGAAGGTGGAGCTCATCCAGCCCGTCGCCATGGAAGAGGGCCTGAAGTTCGCCATCCGCGAGGGTGGCCGGACCGTGGGCGCCGGCCAGGTCACCAAGATCAACAAGTAAGCTCCGCTTGCTTGTCGGTCGACCCGACCTGACATGGGCTGATGCCTGAAAGGGCCCGTACGACTTCGGTCGTACGGGCCCTTTCGCCGTGTCACCGGCCTTTCACTCCCGGATGCCCGCGGCCGCCGCCGCCCGGCGGCGCAGCGCCAGACCGGCCGGGACCACGGAGGCGACGACCGCGAGCACGGCGCAGGCGCCGGCCACCGTGCCGACGGCCGCCCACGGCACCACCGGCGCGGCGGGGACCGAGAGCAGGCCCAGTGCCGCCCCCATCCCGGCCAGGCCGAGTCCGGCGACGCCCAGCCCCAGGAGGGCACCGGCCCCGGCGACCGTCAGCGACTCGACGGCGACCAGCCGCAGCACCTGCCCGCCGGTGGCCCCGGCGAGCCTCAGGACCGCCAGGTCGCGGACCCGGTCGGACGTCGCCGTCAGCATCGTGCTCACCACGGAGATCCCGGTGTAGAGCAGGGCGATGCCGAGGACCAGGAACAGGCCCGTCCGCGTCGTGCCCGGGGACCCGGGGGAGGCCGCCGCGGCCCACTCGGCACCGCTCGACACCCGGCCGCCGGTGGCCGCCACCGCCGCGCGCAGCCCGGCGGCCACCGCGTCGGCGTCGGCGCCGTCGGCGAGGGCGACGTCCACCCGGTCGACGGGGGCGCCGGCGGCGTTGGCCGCGGTGACGTAGACGCCGTTGTCGCCGGTGCCGGTGTGCATCACGGCGGCGATGCGCAGCGTCTTGGCCGTGCCGTCGCCGAGCCGGACCCGGACGCTCTGGCCGACCGTGTGCCGCTCCCACTCCTCGTTCACGATGATCGAGTGGTCGTCCAGGCCGGTGACCCGCCCCCGTGAGACCGGAAGCCGGGTGGTGGCGGCGAGGGCGCCGGGATCGGCGACGGCACGCGCGTCGGACCTGATCAGGGCCGTGCCGTCCTCCAGGACGTACACCGCGCTCGACGCGCTCGGGGAGATCCGTGCCCCGGGCACCGCGCGCAGGCGCTCCACGGTCGCCGCGTCGAAGCCGGTTCCGGCCGGGGCCGTGGCCACGAAGGCGGCGGTGGTCCGCTCCCGGGCCTCCGCGGCCTTCGCCCCGTCCAGCGTCGCGACGGCGCCGAGCAGCGAGCCGGTGAGCGCGACCGTGACCAGCACGGGCGCCGCGACGGCCGCGGTACGGCGGGCACCGGCCGCCGCGTTCTCCCGGACCAGCAGGCCGGTGGCGCCCGGAAGGCGGGCCGGCAGACAGGTCAGCAGGCGGGTCAGCGGCCGCATCGCGACCGGCGCGAGCAGCGCGGCCGCGCTGATCAGCAGCATCGGGCGGGTCACGTAGGTCTTGCGGTGCAGCAGGTCGCCGGGGTCGTCGGCGAGAGCGAGGGCGAGGGTCACCAGGGCGGTCAGCAGCAGTCCCAGCCCGGCCAGCCACCGCCCCCGGGTCATCGCCCCGGCGTCCACCGCCGCCTCCCGCAACGCCGCGACCGGGGCCGTGCGTCCCGCCCGCCAGGACGCCGCGACCACGCCGCACAGGGCGACCAGGAGCCCGGTCCAGAAGGCTAGGTGAAAGGGCCAGGCGTGGTCACCGAGGGTGAACCAGGCCGGGGCCAGGCCCGCGTCGACCACCAGGCGCACCAGCGGCGGCGCACCGTACGCGCCGAGCACGCAGCCCGTGCCGGAGGCGAGGACGCCGACCAGCGCGGCCTCGGCGATCACCGTCCGGCGCAGCTGCCCCGGTGTCGCCCCCGCCGTGCGCAGCAGCCCGAACTCCCGGCGGCGCTGGGCGACCGAGAAGGCGAAGGTGGACGCCACGACGAACACCGACACGAAGGCCGCGACGCCACCGGCCGTGCCGAACAGGGCGTTCAGGGCGGTCAGCGCCTCGTCGTCCCGGCCGGGATCGGCGTCCGCGTACCGCCGCGCGTCCCCGGTGAGCACCCGGACCCCCGCACTGGCCGGCACCGCGTCCCGTACGGCCTCCCGTACGGCGGACGCCTCCGCGTCGACCGCCAGCTGGACGCTGCCGGGCGCGAGTTCGGCGGCGCGGGCGTCGGTGAAGAAGACGGCGTCCTCGAATCCGAGACCGGGCGCGCTCCCCACCACCCGCAGGGTGCCCCGGTCCGTGCGCACCCGCTCGCCCGGCGCGGCCCAGCCGCCGGTGACGACGACCTCGTCGGCGGCGCGGGGCGCGCGCCCGGCGTCGATCCGGTACGGGGCGAACGCGGCGGTGGACCAGGGATGGCCCACCAGCTCGCCCGGACCGCGGCCGTCGCGCACCCGCACCGGGAAGGACCGGTCCGCGACGACGGTGCCGAGCCGCTCCAGCCGGGCCACGACGGCGTCGGGCACGGCACGAGGCCGGGCCAGCTCCTCCGTGCGCTCCCCGGAGGGCGTCGGCACCCGCAGGGTGTCCTGCCCGCGCACCACCACCGGCGCGGCGGCGAACCGCTCCGGTGCCCGCTCGGGCGCGTCCAGCGAGGCGGCCAGGGCGAGCCCCGTGGCGGTCAGCAGGGCGACCCCCAGCGCCAGCGCGACGAAGCTCCCGACGAAGGTGACCCAACGGATCCGCAGGGTGCACAGGGCGACGATCAGCACGGGGTGTCCTCCGGCCGGGACGGGTGGGTGACGGGGTGGTCGGCGTGCGGTGCGGCCGCTCGGCTGCCGGGGGTCAGCACGGCACGGTCTCCAGGCGGGTCATGCGGGCGGCGACGGCGTCGGCCCCGGCGCCGGTCAGTTCGTCGTGGACGCGGCCGTCGACGAGAAACAGCACGCGGTCGGCGCGGGCGGCGGCGACCGGGTCGTGGGTGACCATGACCACCGTCTGGCCCTCGCGGTCGACCATGCCGCGCAGCAGGGCCAGCACCTCGCGGCCGGTGTGCGAGTCCAGCGCCCCCGTCGGCTCGTCGGCGAACAGCACCTCCGGGCGGGTGATCAACGCGCGGGCCAGGGCGACGCGTTGCTGCTGGCCGCCGGAGAGCTCGGCCGGCCGGTGCCGGGCGCGGTCGGCGAGACCCACCCGGCGCAGCGCCTCGCGCACCCGGTCCCGCGGCGGGCGGCGGCCGGCCAGCCGCAGGGGGAGCGCGACGTTCTGCGCGGCGGTCAGGGACGGCAGCAGGTTGAACGCCTGGAAGACGAAGCCCACGCGTTCGCGCCGCAGCAGGGTCAGCCGCCGCTCGCTCAGCCCCGTCAGCTCGGTGCCGCCGACGACGACCGATCCCGACGTGGGCCGGTCCAGTCCGGCGGCGCACTGGAGCAGCGTGGACTTGCCCGAGCCCGAGGGGCCCATGACGGCGGTGAAGCTGCCGCGCCGGAAGGCGAGGGACACGTCGTCGAGGGCCGTCACGGTGCTGTGGCCTCCGCCGTACCGTCTGCTGACGCGATCCAGTCGGATCGCTTCGTCGCTGGTCATCCGTCTCCGCTTCCCGCTCTTCGAGCTGTTCGGCTTCCCGCTCTTCGAGCTGTTCGATGGGGTGCCCGGTGCGCCAACGAAACCGTGCGGGGCGGCACCGGCGCAGTGCGGCAGGGACTAGAGCGGAGGTATGGCCTGCCCCACCCCCACTGCTCCGCCTGGACCGATGGCCGCGCCGCCCGTCGCGGTCCTACGGTGAGCCGCATGCGCTCTCGCGACCTGTGGCAGGCCCTGTCCGCCCGCCGCTATCTGCTCTCCGCCTGGCCGTGGCGGGCGACCGCCTACCTGGTGACCGGGGCGGCGGCCGGTGCCGCGACCCTGGTGGGGCTCGCCCTCGCCCTCGTCGTCGGGGGTGTCCTCACCGTCGTCCTGGTGGGACTGCCGCTGCTGCTGCTCACCGCCCTCGCCGGCATCCCCCTGGCTCGCCTGGAACGGCACCGGCTGCGCCTGATCGACCCGGCCCCCGTGCCCGTCCGGCCGGTACGGGAGCCGCCCGCGACCGGGCCGTGGCCCTGGCTGGTCACCCGGCTGCGCGAGCGGGCGACCTGGCGGGAGCTGGGCCACGCGCTGCTGTTCGCCCTGCTGCTCTGGCCGCTGGACGCGCTGGTCGTCGCCCTCGCCCTGGCGGCGCCCCTCCATCTCGCCGCCACCCCGCTGGTGATGGCCACGTTCGGCGGCGGCGCGGAGGCCAAGGTCCTCAAGCAGTGGACGGTCACCACCTGGCCGGCCGCGTTCGGCGTGGCGGCGCTCGGACTGCTGCTCCTCGCCCTCGGCGGCTACGCGCTGGGCCTGGCGGCGGGTGCGCGGGCCGAGCTGGCGCGCGTGCTCGTGGGCGTCCCGCGCGACGGAGACCCGGAGGCCAGGGTCGTCGAACTCACCCGCTCCCGCGTGCGGTTGGTGGACGCCTTCGAGGCCGAGCGGCGCCGGATCGAGCGCGATCTGCACGACGGCGCCCAGCAGCGCCTGGTCGCCCTGACGATGGCCCTCGGCCTGGCCCGCCTGGACGCCCCGCCGGGACCGCTGGCCGACCAGCTCGCCAAGGCGCACGGCGAGGCGGGCCGGGCCCTGGCGGAACTGCGCGAACTCATCCACGGCATCCACCCCAAGGTGCTGGCCGACTACGGTCTGACGGCGGCCGTCGCCGACGCCGCGGACCGCTCCGCCGTCCCCGTCGACGTCGCCCTGGAGCTGCCCGGACGGCTGCCGCAGGCGGTCGAGGCCGCCGCCTACTTCGTGGTCTGCGAGGCCCTCGCCAACATCGGCAGGCACAGCGGCGCCGACCGCGCGGAGGTGAGCGGCGGCCACCGCGACGGACGGCTCGTGCTGCGCGTCCGCGACGACGGCCGGGGCGGTGCCGACGCCGCGGCGGGCAGCGGGCTGACCGGGCTCGCCGACCGGGTGTCGGTCCTGGATGGCAGACTCTCCCTGTCCAGCCCGCCGGGCGGACCGACCCTGCTGAGCGTGGAGATTCCTTGCGATCCGTGCGGCCCCCGCGATCCCTGCGCGTAGTACTGGCCGAGGACAGCGTCCTGCTGCGGGACGGCCTGACCGGGCTGCTCGCCCGCTTCGGTCACGAGGTCGTGGCGGCCGTCGGCGACGCGGAGGCCCTCGTCGCGGCCGTGACGGAGCACGCCCCGGACATCGTCGTCACCGACGTGCGCATGCCGCCCGGCTTCCAGGACGAGGGACTGCACGCGGCCGTGCGGCTGCGCGGGGAGCGGCCCACGCTGCCCGTCCTCGTCCTCAGCCAGTACGTGCAACGGGCCTACGCCTCCGAGCTGCTGGATTCCGGCGACGGCACCGGCGTCGGCTATCTGCTCAAGGACCGCGTCGGCCAGGTGGAGGAGTTCGTCGACGCGCTGGCCGAGGTGGCCGACGGCGGTACGGTCGTGGACCCGGAGGTCGTACGCCAGTTGCTGCGCCGCCGCCGGGACCCGCTGGAGCGGCTCAGCCCGCGCGAGCGGGAGGTGCTCGCGCTGATCGCGGAGGGCAGGTCCAACGCGGCCATCGCCCGCGAACTCGTCGTCTCCGAGGCGGCCGTGGGCAAGCACATCGGCAGCATCCTCACCAAGCTCGACCTGCCCCCGGCGACCGAGACCCACCGCAGGGTGCTGGCGGTGCTGACGTACCTGCGGGGCTGACGCGGACCGGCGGGCGCGCAGCGGTGGCGCGGGTCGGGCGAAGGTGTCCGGGTTCGGTCACAAGTCCCGCACGCGACGGCACTCTTCCTCCACTCGGCGGCAGGATGGATCATCGTCGACGCCCGCCCGCACCGAGGCAGAGAGTGAGCCCGTGAGTTCCGTCCCGCCCCCCGACCGTTCCGGCGACGAACCGGCCCCCTCGATCTCCGACGAGCAGTTGGAGGCGTTCCTGCGGGAGGCCGCCGACGGTGGTGGTCGCTCCGCGCCCAAGGAGCCGTCGGCGCGGGCGCGGATGGTGGCCCGGCGGTTGCGCGAGCAGGAGCAGCCGACGCCCTGGCGGGCCCCGCAGGGCAACCCGCAGGGCGACGGCCGCGGCCGTCGGCGCCTGGTGGGCACGGTGGTCGGCGTGGTGGCGCTGGCGGCGCTCGCCGTCGTCGCCGTACGGCCCTCCCTGGTCCTGGACCGGCTGCCCGGCGGGGACGACGCCGCCGCGCCGCCGACCCTGGCGGCCGAGTCGGCGCGGCCGACCGGCGCCCCCGGGGAAGCGGCCAGTGCCGAGCGTGCCACGCGCGAGCACCCGTTCCGCGGCTCGCCCGCCGAGCGGTGGGCCGAGGGCGCCGACGCCATCGACGTGCCGGCCGCGAAGCCGCTGTCCGGCATGAGCAAGGACGACGTGGCGTTCGCGCTGCGCCGCACCAAGGAACTCCTGGTCGCCGCCAACCTGGACCCCGCCGTACTGCGCGGCGGGCACCCGGACGAGGCGCTGGACGTCCTCGATCCCAAGCAGCCGGAGCTGCTGCCGAAGCTGCGCCGCTCCCTGAGCAGCCCCGACGAGGACCACGACCCGCTCCGCCTCTTCACCCGCTTCGACCCGGCCGAGACCCGCCCGGCCGGTGACGTCGTCAAGGTCCGCGGCCGTATGACGCTCGCCGCCGGCGAACCGGGCGTGGTCAAGGTCAACGCGGACTACACCTTCGTCTACCCGCTGGTGCGGGCCGACGACGCCGACGGGCCGGTCGCCCGCACGATCATCCGCCGCGTGCTCACCCTGACGCTGAACGACCCGGCGAAGTGGCACGTGACCGAGGGCAAGCTGCTGGTGGAGAAGTACTTCTCCGAGTACGGCAACACCGACTGCGACGTCTACGACGGCTTCCTGCACCCCGGCTTCCCCGACGACGACGGCCCCGGCGGTGCCCGGCCCACCGGCCCCCTGACCGACCCCTACGACCGGAGCCGCCCCCTCACCGGCTCCGGATCGGGAGGCTGCGGCCAGGTCACCCGGACCTGAGGCAGCACCCGTACCTGAGGCACCACCCGTAACCGAGGCAGCACCCGTACCCGAGACGGACGTGACCGGGCCCGGGCGCTCTCCCTCACGCACGCCCGGACCCGTCCCCCGTTGTCCCCTGTGGGGGTCAGTGGGGTGTCACACCCGCTGCCAGAGCGCGGGAACGTTCGGCGGCTCCCAGCCCGCGTAGGCCTGGTGGCCCTGGAGGCAGCGGTAGGTGGCGCCGCCGTACGTCACGGTGTCGCCGGCCTGGTAGACGGTGCCGGCCGCCCAGGTGCCGCCGGGCTCGCCCGGCTCCTCGCCGCCGTCGCCGCCGGTCGTCTTGAGCGTGAGCCCGTAGTTCTGGAGCAGCGCGTTGATCGGCTGGAAGAAGGTCTCGCCGCCGGAGCGGCAGTCGCCCGAACCGCCCGAGGTGACTCCCTGCGCCTGGGTCCCGGAGATGTAGGAGCCGCCGGAGTCACCGGGCTCGGCGCACACCGTGGTCCTGGTGACCGGGGAGATGGTGCCTTCCGGGTAGGTGACGCTGGTGTTCAGCTGCCTGATGGTGCCGCAGTGCCAGCCGGTCGTCGAGCCGGAACGGCACACGGAGGCGCCGACCGTCGCGGCCGTGGAGCCGGTGACCTGGACGTTCTGCCCACCGGCACCCAGGACGTACGGGGTCGCCGTCCACTGGGAGTTGGTGGCCACCCACGCCATGTCGCGGCCCGGGAAGATCGACCCCTGGAAGGTGCCCTGGGCCACCCGGTTGGCGCCCGTCGTGCTGGCGCCGGTCCGGCCGCAGTGGCCCGCGGTGGCGAAGCCCTGCTGGGTGCCCTTGGTGACGGGGAAGCCGATCGAGCAGCGGCCGCTGTTGTTGATGTAGTACGCCTCGCCGCCGCGCAGGTCGTAGAAGGTGCGGGGCCGCTCGGTGCGCCGGTCGACGCGGGCGAGGGAGTCGTCGACACCGGCCGCCGCGAGCAGCTCGCGGGCCGCGGCGGGACGGATCGCCTCGACGACGACGCTGTTGTCGCGCGAGTCGACGTACCAGACGGGTGCGTCGGCGGTGTTCAGGCCGGCCGCCGCCTCGTCCAGGCGGGCCTTGGCCGCGTCCAGGTCGGCGAGCGAGTGGCGTACGACCTTCGCCTCGGCGCCCCGAGCCTCGATCGCGGCGGCGTCGCCCGCGTCGGTCGTCGCGACGGTCAGGGTGCCGGACTCGGCACCGTCCACCCACGCGCCCGCGAAGTCGCCGCCGAGCGCGGCCCGCAGCCTCCCCGCCGTGGCCCCGGCCTCGGCCTCGTTGACGAGGCGGCGCTCCGCCTGCCGGCGGTCGAGACCGAGGTCCCGCTGCATGGCCTTGAGGAGAGCGGGCGGCGCGGCGTCGGTGCGCAGGGTCTCGGCCGCGGTGGGGGCGGGGCCGGCGGGTGCCGTTCCGGCGCTCGCGGAGCCGCTGAGCCCGGCCACGAGCAGGGCCGCGGTCGCGGCGACGGCGGCACCCACGGCTCTGTGATGTCGGTGTCGGTGGGACATGGGGGATCTCCTCGGTCTCGGTGGGGAGGTGCCGAAACCGTAGGGAGGGGCGAGCGGCCGCCATAAGAGGTCAGCCGTCCCTCTCCCCGGCGTTATGGAACCCGGTGGACCGACATCCACTCCGTGTAGCTGTCGCTGTTCGCCGCCACGCCCGCGTGCGCCATGCGCGCCTGCGAGAGCACCGCGGCGGCGGTGTCCTGCCGCTGGGTCGCGGCGTGCCAGCCGAGCAGGTGCCGCCAGGTCAGCGGGGTGCCGACGAGCGGCCGGGTCACGATCCGGGGCGTGGTCGGGAAGGTCGCCCGGCACAGCCCGACCGCCCGCCCGACCTGTACCAGGTGCACGAGCGACGCGGTGTCCGTCTCGTACATGCGGCGCGGGGTGAAGCCCGCGCGGGCGCACGAGGCGGTGAAGCAGTCGCCGAAGCAGCCGTCGCCGGGTACGCAGGCCCACTCCTCGTCGGCCAGCTCCGTCAGGTCCACCTCCGTGCGGTGGGCGAGCGGATGACCGTCGGGCACCATGACGAACACCGGGTCGACCGCGACCTCCCGCCACACCAGCCCCTCCCCGGCGGGCGGCGCGGCGGTGCCGCAGGTCCCGGCCAGCGCGAAGTCCAGCCGTCCCTCGGCGAGCTGCCCGGCCAGTTCGCGCTCGGACCAGGAGGTGCAGGTGGTCATCCGGGCGTCCGGCGCGACACCGGCCAGCCGGTCGAGGAGGGCGCCCAGCAAGGGCCCGTGGGTGCCGCCGATCCGCAGCCGCTCCGCCGTGCGCGGCGCACGGGCGAACCGGGCCGCCTCCTGTTGCAGCTCGGTCACCGCGGGCAGCACGATCCGGCTCCGCTCCAGCACCAGTTCGCCCAGCGCGGTGGCCCGCACCCCGTGCCGGCCGCGGACGAACAACGCGCCGCCCAGGGCCCGTTCGATCCGCTTGAGCTGTGCGCTCAACGCGGGCTGCGCGAGACCGAGAGCCGTCGCCGCCCTGGTGAGGCTGCCGGCGTCGGCGATGGCCCGGACCGTCTTGAGATGCCGCAACTCCAGCTCCATGAGGGGAGCTTGCGACGCGGGGAGGGCGGGGGCAAGGGGTTGGTACGGACCTGTGGAGGAAACTTCAAGTACTTGCTTCCTCGTTCGCGGCGAGCAACTCCCGGGCCCGGCGCAGCAGTGCCTCCCGTACCGAGTCCGGCGCCAGGACGCGCATCGGCGTGGCGAGGCTGAACAGATAGCGGGCCAGCCCCTCCGCGTTCGATCCGCCGATCTCGACGACCGTGGCGTCCGGCCCGTCGGCCCGGTGCAGCCCGACCGTGGCGGGAATGGACCGCAGCGCCTGCTCCATGGGCACCGGCAGCCGGACGGTGGCCAGCACCGCGTACGGCCCGGTCGCGCTCGCCCGGGACACCAGGAGCGCCGGATCGGGCAGCGGTTCGGTGAACTCGACGGCCCGCCCGGTCGGCTGCACCCGCTCGACCCGGTCGGCCCGGAAGGTCCGCCACTCGCCCCGCGCCACATCCCGGGCCACGAAAAACCAGCGCCGCCCGGTGTGCACGAGCCGGTACGGGTCCACGTCCCGCACACTGGCCCGCCCGCCCCAGTCCCGGTACGCCATCCGGGCCCGCTCGGCCCGCCGGCACGCGGCCGCCAGCTCCAGCAGCATCCCCGGCGCGACCTGCGGCTCACCGGCCCGCGGCGTCTGCACGAACGCGGCGTCCATGTCCCCGAGCCGGTCGCCCAGCCGCTTGGGCAGCACCTGCCGCAGCTTCAGCAGCGCCGACAGCGCCGCCTGGTCCCCGCCGAGCGCCCCGCTCAGCGCGGCCTCCCGCAGCCCGACGGCCACGGCGAGGGCCTCCTCGTCGTCCAGGATCAACGGCGGCGTACGCGTCCCCGGCCGCAGCCGGTAGCCGCCCCACGGGCCCGGGTCGGAGTCGACGGTGTACCCCAGCTCCCGCAGCCGCGCCACGTCCCGCCGCACGGTCCGCTCCGTGACCTCCATCCGCTCGGCCAGCTCACCGCAGGTCCAGGCGGGACGGACGGCGAGCAGAGAGACCAGCCGCAGCAGCCGGGCGGAAGTACTGAGCACGGTCCCGAAGTCTCCCACGCGTCCGCCGACGACCAGGACCGAACCTGTCCTGGTCACGTCCTACGGTCTCTCCCATGACGACGACGCAGAACACTCCGGCGCCGGCCTTCCGCTACTCGGCCGTCACCTTCGACTGCTCCGACCCCGCCGTGATGGCCCGCTTCTGGGGCGAGGCACTCGGCCTCACCGTCTCCTTCAACACCGACGACTTCTACTTCCTCGGCGGCCAGGACGGAGCCCCCGGCCTCGGCTTCCACCGCCTCCCCGACTACCGCCCGCCGACCTGGCCGGGCACCGACCAGGAGAAGCAGGCCCACATCGACGTCGGCACCGACGACCTGGACGCGGGGGAGGCCCGCCTGCTCGCCCTGGGCGCCACGAAGCCCGACTTCCAGCCGTCACCGGACCGCTGGCGGGTGCTGCTGGACCCGGCGGGACATCCGTTCTGCGTGTCGACGGTGGCGTGAGGGCGGCAGGGCTACTCGACCGTCCGTGTCCCCGGCCCAGGCCAGGACTCAGCTGCGCACCGGGCTGAGGGACTCCCACTCGACGGCCTCGGCGAACACTTGGCAGGGCACCGACGCCACCGGGACCTCAGAACGCGGGTCCCGGTGGCGTGCAGCGCAGCTCCGCCCAGACCGTCTTGCGCGGGAAGCGGCCCTCCGTCACTCCCCAGCGGTGCGCCAGCGCCTCCACCAGCAGCAGACCCCGGCCGGATTCGGCGTCGGAGGCCGGCTCTTGCGGGGCGGGAAGCTCCTGGCCCCGTGTATCGGTGACCTCGATGCGGAGGACGTCGCCGACGACGTACAGGGTGAGCCGGAAATCGCGGCCGGGGACGCGTCCGTGGTCCGCCGCGTTGTTGGCCAGCTCGGCGACGAGGAGGCGTGCCGGGTCCAGGGGCAGCCCCCAGGAACGCAGCTGCTCGGTCGCGAGCAGGCGGGCGAGGCGGGCGCCGCGTGGGGTGGGAGAGAGCTGCACGCTGAAATTGCGGACGCGCGTGGGGAGTTCGGTGGTGGATTCCTGATTCACGTCACTCAGCGTGGCGGTGTGTGCGTACCGTGAGAAGTGACTCAACGGGTACGTACGGTGACTGTCCGGCGCTTGTCCAGTGGTGTCGGTGCTGTCGGGGAAGGGGCAGGGGATGGCGGTCGAGACGGACGAGTCGGGGTGGGAGGTCGACCCGGACGACGAGTGGGGCGTCGCGGTCATCACCACGGTGGGACGGCAGTTGAAGCTCCGCCGGGAGGCTGCGGGCATGCGGGCCGGCGACTTCGGAGTGGCGGTCGGGTACGGGGAGGACCTCGTCTACAAGGTCGAGGGCGGCAAGCGGATTCCCCGGCAGGAGTATCTGGACAGGGCGGACGAGGTGCTGGGCGCCGGTGGCCTCCTCTCGGCGGCCTGGGAGGACGTGAAGAAGGTCCGGTACCCGAAGAAGGTACGGGAGTTGGGGAAGCTGGAGGGCAAGGCGGTCGAGATCGGCCTGTACGAGTGCAACATCATCGCTGGGCTGTTGCAGACTCCCGAGCACGCGCGAACCCTGATCGAGGCAGCGCAGCCGCCGTACTCACCGGACGACGTCGACCGCATGGTGGCCGCGCGATTGGCCCGGCAGTCGGTCTACGAGCGCGATCCGGCTCCGTCGATGCACTTCGTGCTGGAAGAGGCACCGCTGCGTCGGCAGGTTGGGGGCACAATGGTGTGGCGACAGCAGCTCGAACGTCTGCTGGAGGTGGGGCGTTTGCACAACGTCACGCTTCAAGTGATGCCGACGAATGCTGACGCCCATCCGGGGCTGGACGGCAGGATCGAGTTGCTGAAGTTTCCGGACGGTACAGCGGTGGGGCGCTCCGACGGGGCGTTCAACGGACGGCCGATCACCGACCCGAAACACCTGCGCATTGTCGAACTGCGGTATGGCACGATCCGAGCGCAGGCTCTCTCGCCCAGGGAGTCGTTGGCCTTCATCGAGACACTGCTGGGAGAAACATGATCCGCGACGCCGAACTGGTCTGGTTCAAGAGCAGCTACAGCGGCGGTACCGACGGCAACTCCTGCGTAGAACTGGCGTTGACCCCCGCCACCATCCACGTCCGGGACTCCAAGCACACCGACGGCCCCCGTCTCGCCCTCACCCCTGACGCCTGGGCGAGCTTCCTGCCGTACGCGTCGCGGCGCTGACCTCCTGCGTGCCGACGACCGACAGCAGCTCCAGCAACCCCGCGCTCTCGGTCCCCACCGCCGGGGTGAACCACAGGAGCCGCTGGCGGCCGTCCTCGCTGAAGAGGTTGAGGCAGTTGACCTCGACCAGGCCGATCACCGGGTGCAGGAGCCGTTTCCGGTCGTGGCGCCGGAACGCCACCTCGTGGTCGGCCCACAGCGTGGCGAACTCGGGGGAGACGCCGAGCAGCGTACGGATCATCGCGCCCGCCTCCGTGTCCTTCGCGTCCCGCCGGGCGGCGGCGGCCCGCAGGTCGGCGACGAAGGACCGGGACTGGTACGCGTGGTCGGCCTCGGGATAGAGCAGCCGGGCCTCCGGCTCGGTGAACCACCGGTGCACGAAGCTGGCGCGGGGCCCCCGGAGACCGGAATGGTCCCCCAGCAGCGCCACGGCCAGCGGATTCTGCACCAGGGTGACGTGCAGGTCGGTGATCACCTGCGCCGGGGTCGAGGACATCCGGCCCAGCAGGTCCAGCATGCCGGGGTGCACGTGCGAGGCGGGCCCGCCCGGCACCGGCACCGGCCGGTCGGCGAGCCGGTAGAGGTAGTCCCGCTCGTCGGCGGACAGCCGCAGCGCCCGCGCCAGCGCGGCGATCATCTGCTCGGACGGCTGGGACCCGGCGCCGCGCTCCAGCTCGTTGTAGTAGTCCACGGAAGCCCCGGCGAGGTGGGCCACCTCCTCGCGGCGCAGTCCCGGCACCCGGCGGCGCGGTCCGGCCGGGAGGCCGACGTCGCCGGGGCGGATGCGCTCGCGCCGCGACCGCAGGAACGTTCCCAGCTCGGCGTACTTCACAGCGCTCATACGGTCCATTCTGCGCCGGGCCGGGCCGCCGACCCAGGGGATGGCATCCCCTGGCTGCCGCGGCCGACCCGGCGCATCGTGGAGCCATGACCACGCACACGAATCAACAGACCGCCGAACGGGTCGCCGTCGTCACCGGCGGCTCCCGCGGCATCGGCCGGGCGGTCTCCCGGAAACTCGCCGAGGACGGCCTGGCCGTCGTCGTGAACTACGCCAGCGACGCCTCGGCCGCCGACGAGACGGTGGCGGCGATCACCGAGGCCGGCGGACGGGCCGTCGCCGTACAGGCCGACGTGGCGGAGGAGAAGGAGGTCGCCGCGCTGTTCGACCGGGCGGAGGAGGAGTACGGCGGCGTCGACGTCGTCGTGAACTCGGCCGGGCGGATGACCCTCTCGCCGATCGCCGACCTGGACCTGGCGGCGCTGGACGCCATGCACCGCACCAACATCCGCGGCACCTTCGTCGTCGCCCAGCAGGCGGCACGGCGGCTGCGTACCGGCGGCTCGTTCGTGGGCTTCTCGACGTCCGTCGTCGGCACGCAGTTCCCCACGTACGGCGCCTACGCGGCGAGCAAGGGCGCCGTGGAGGCCATGACGATGATCCTGGCGCGCGAGCTGCGCGGCCGGGACATCACCGTGAACACGGTCGCACCCGGACCGACGGCCACGGACCTGTTCCTCGACGGGAAGACGCCCGAGCAGGTGGACAAGCTCGCGAAGACGCCGCCGCTGGAGCGGCTGGGCACCCCGGAGGACATCGCCGCCGTGGTCGCCTTCCTCGGCAGCCCCGCCGGGCACTGGGTGAACGGCCAGATTCTGCGCGCCAACGGAGGAATGATCTGACATGCCTTTCGCCCACTTCAAGGTCCCCGCGGGCACGCTCTCGGCGGAGGACAAGAAGAAGATCGTCGAACGCGCCACCGACCTCTACGCCGAGATCTACGGGGAGCGCGCCCGCCCGACCACCGTCGTCCTGGTCGACGAGGTCCCGGACGGGGGCTGGGGTGTCGCGGGCAACGTGCTCACCGCCGCGATGCTGAACGGGGAGGGGTAGCGTTGCCGGGAGGCCGGCGTTGCCGGGAGGCCTTCGTCTCATCCAGTGATCGGGTGCTGGCCATGAGGTTTACGTGCGCGTAACACTTAAGTGTCCCGCGCGCGGCAACGGCGCCGAGCGCCTCCCACCGGTCGCTGTATGCGACCGGTGCCCGCCGTGCCAGAAAGGGCCCCTGTGACGACGCGAAGCGAGACGCAGACCACCCTCGACCACCTGCTCACCGAGATCGAGCACCGCAACCCGGCCCAGCCCGAGTTCCACCAGGCCGCGCACGAGGTCCTGGAAACGCTCGCCCCGGTCGTCGCGGCCCGCCCCGAGTACGCCGAGCCGGGCCTCATCGAGCGGCTGGTCGAGCCGGAGCGCCAGGTGATGTTCCGGGTGCCGTGGCAGGACGACCAGGGGCGTGTTCGCGTCAACCGCGGCTTCCGGGTCGAGTTCAACAGTGCGCTGGGCCCGTACAAGGGCGGTCTGCGCTTCCACCCGTCCGTCAACCTGGGCGTCATCAAGTTCCTGGGCTTCGAGCAGATCTTCAAGAACGCGCTGACCGGCCTCGGCATCGGCGGCGGCAAGGGCGGCAGCGACTTCGACCCGCACGGGCGCAGCGACGCCGAGGTCATGCGGTTCTGCCAGTCGTTCATGACGGAGCTGTACCGGCACATCGGCGAGCACACGGACGTCCCGGCCGGGGACATCGGCGTCGGCGGCCGGGAGATCGGCTACCTCTTCGGCCAGTACCGCCGGATCACCAACCGCTGGGAGGCGGGCGTCCTCACCGGCAAGGGCCAGGGCTGGGGCGGCTCGCTGATCCGCCCGGAGGCGACGGGCTACGGCAACGTGCTCTTCGCGGCGGCGATGCTGCGGGAGCGCGGGGAGGACCTGGAGGGCCAGACCGCGGTCGTCTCGGGCTCCGGCAACGTGGCGATCTACACCATCGAGAAGCTGACCGCGCTCGGCGCGAACGCCGTGACCTGCTCGGACTCCTCCGGCTACGTCGTCGACGAGAAGGGCATCGACCTCGACCTGCTGAAGCAGATCAAGGAGGTCGAGCGCGGCCGCGTCGACGCGTACGCCGAGCGCCGGGGCGCCTCGGCCCGCTTCGTCCCCGGCGGCAGCGTCTGGGACGTCCCGGCGGACCTGGCCCTCCCGTCGGCCACGCAGAACGAGCTGGACGAGAACGCCGCCGCCACCCTGATCCGCAACGGCGTCAAGGCGGTCTCCGAGGGCGCGAACATGCCGGCCACCCCCGAGGCCGTCCACCTGCTCCAGCAGGCGGGCGTCGCCTTCGGCCCCGGCAAGGCGGCCAACGCGGGCGGCGTCGCGGTCAGCGCCCTGGAGATGGCGCAGAACCACGCCCGTACGTCGTGGACGGCGGCGCGCGTGGAGGAGGAGCTGGCGGACATCATGACCAGCATCCACACCACCTGCCACGAGACCGCCGAGCGCTACGACGCCCCCGGCGACTACGTGACCGGCGCGAACATCGCCGGCTTCGAGCGCGTGGCCGACGCGATGCTGGCGCAGGGCGTCATCTGACGGAACTCACGGAACTCGCGAAACTTCGGCCCGCCACGTCATTCCTGTGAAATGCGCACCCTTAAATCTGTATCCGCGGGAAGAGGATTCAAGACGGGAAATTGCTCGGAGCGCAAGGGGTGCCCCGGCGTGCTACTGTCGCTATCAGTTGCAGTTGTGGTTCCCGAATTTTTTGACACCGGTCTTTTCCGGTCGGGGTGATCATCGCGGCGACACGGCGTCCGTACAGTGCGGGCGCCGGTGCACTGCCCCGAAGGAGAAAAGACAATGGCTACTGGCACCGTGAAGTGGTTCAACGCGGAAAAGGGCTTCGGCTTCATCGAGCAGGACGGTGGCGGCGCCGACGTGTTCGCCCACTACTCGAACATCGCCGCCCAGGGCTTCCGCGAGCTGCTCGAAGGCCAGAAGGTGAACTTCGACATCGCGCAGGGCCAGAAGGGCCCGACGGCCGAGAACATCGTCCTCGCCTGACGCACTTGCAGCTGGGGCCCGCATCCTTCGGGGTGCGGGCCCCAGCTGCATTTCAGCATTCTCGGAATATTCTCAGAATTCCCGTAGTCTCCGGATTCCTCGGATTCTGTGGAATTCACCCATCCCCGTAGGAGGCACTTCTTGACGCTGCTCCAGACACATCTCCGTCCGACGAGCACCATCCCCGCGCACCGGACGGTCGCCCACGCCGTGGACGCGGCCGGACCGCAGGTCTGGGGCGACATGACCGTCGAGGTGGCGCTGTCCGTCATGGCCGCCGCCCGCACGGGTCACCTCGTCGTCTGCGACGAGGACGGCCAGTACACCGCCCTGGTCACCCGTGCTCGGCTGACCGCCGTACGGAACGGCTCCGCGTACACGGACCGGCTCCGGCTGCGCGACATCGACGACGGCGACGGACCCTCCGCCGCCGCGCCGACGACCGCGACGGGTCAGTGGTCGGAGTAGCTGAAGTCCCCCACGGTCCAGGCGCTCACGTCACCGATCGCCACGCGGTACATCCCGCCGGTTTCCGGGATGCCCATCGTGCCCTGGAGGATCCGGGCGACATGGAAGTGCAGGTGCGTGGGCGCCTCCCCCTTCGTCGCCGGAGCGTCGAAGGCGGCGGAGAAGACGCCCAGGTCCGCGGAGTCGGTGAGCACTTCCGACACCCGCTTCCGCCATACGGACTCGGGGGCCAGACGGCCGGTGATAACGGCACCGTGGGTGACCACGGTCAAGGACATTCGACTGCTCTGCGCGGACTCCACACGGGCGGCAATGTCAACGAGCAGCTCGTCAGGCTTCGACATGAGAGAAGATTTTATCCGCAGGCCCGCGCGGGCGGGCAGGTCGGTGGGGCTACCGGGCAGTACTGGCGTTCCCCGGCTTGTCCCCGGACGCCCCGGCACCACCGCGTCGCAGCTCCGCGTTGATGCGCTGAGCCTCTTCGAGCTGGTCTTCCAGGATGACGATGCGGCAGGCCGCCTCGATCGATGTCCCCTGGTCGACCATCTCGCGGGCGCGAGCGGCGATCCGCAGCTGGTAGCGGGAGTAGCGGCGATGGCCCCCCTCCGAGCGCAGCGGCGTGATCAGCCGCGCCTCGCCGAGGGCTCGTAGGAAGGCGGGCGTGGTGCCCAGCATCTCGGCCGCCCGCCCCATGGTGTACGCGGGGTAGTCGTCGTCGTCGATGCGGTTGAGCGGTGTGTCTGCGGTCATCTGCACCTCTGTTTGCGGAACGCGTCGAGGGGCCTTGGTGCCGTACGGCACCAAGGCCCCGAGGGATTTGTAACACCATCTGCCGGCCTACTGCACGGCCGGCCTTCTGTTGAGGGATCGCGGATGCGTGACCGTGGGACCACCTTCCGTTCCGGGGCCTGCGGTACCCGGTGAGAACGTTCTCGCCCGGGCGATCCTGATGGCGTCCTCCTCCTTCTCTCCTCGTGCCGTACCTCTTGGTGTTGCTGGTCCTGCTGTTACTGCGGTACCTCATGCGGGCAGTTCGTCTCTGCCTCGCCTCACTGACTTCGTGGCTACGACAGAAGAGTAACCACAGCAGCACCTGAATGTCTACAGCGGCCACGACAGGTTTTCATCCAGTCGGGTGAACGGCTTTCTGTACCCAGGGCGCGCGGACCGTGTGGGACGATGAACGGGCAGCTGTTCGAGCGACTGACGGGGGAGGCCGGGCACACCATGGCCCGTTACACGGAGGCACTGACCGTCGAACGGGGCGGGTTCCGCATCAAGGTCCCGGAGTCCTGGTGGGAGTTCGACGTACGCCCGGAGTCCCGGGACGACTCGATCCGCCGCATGGTCGACGACCGGATACGCCAGTACCCGGAGCTGCGGCCCTCCCGCTCCGCCTACGTCACCTTCCTCCAGAAGGCGGCGTCCGACGCGTGGAAGTCGGGCGCGCTGTACTGCGGTTGCATGGCGGAGAGCTTCGGCGGTGACACCCCGATCACGGGCTCGGTCACGGTCTCCCTGGTCGGCGGCCGTACATCCTCGGGCGACCCGCTCCCCAACGACCCGTCGGCCATCGCGGGGCAGTTGGCCGTCAAGGAGGCCCGGAAGCCCGGCGACTCCTGGCGCAAGGTCACCACGGTCGACATCCCCGGCGTCGGCCCCGCCGCCCGCACCCAGGGCATCGAGGACATCCCGGTCCCGGACGACGCCCTGAACCGCACGGTCCGCGCGGTCCTCATGCAGACGTACATCCCGGTCCCCGGCCAGGAGGGCAAGGTCGCCCTGGTCGCGGGCAGCAGCCAGGTCCTCGACCTCGCGGACTCCTTCTTCGACATCTTCGACGCGATCACGTCGACGTTCCGGTTCGCGGACTGACGGGCGGGTCCGTCCCCCGAATGCCCCGGCGAGGCGGACGCCGGTGCGGTGGGGGACGGCCGAGAATGCGGAGGTTCACCGCCCGACCCTGGAGATCGTGTGTTGCGTACCCGTCGCCAGCACCCCGCCCCGGGCTCCACCCGGGAAACCATTCAGCCGCCGGGGACGGGACAACTGGTCGTCTGGATGGTGACGGTCACGCTGCTGGTGGCGGTGATCGGGTCGGTGGCGAACTCGGGCATGGCGCTCGTCGGGCTCCTGGTGTTCCTGCCCGCCGCGGCGGCGGCACAGTGCACGGTGCGACAGACGGCGCTGGTCTGCGCCTGGACCGCTGTCCTCGGCTCCGCCGCCTTTCTGACCGGCGGCACCGACGTCGCGCTGGCCGACCGGGTGCTGCTGCTGGTGCTCACCGCCTGCCTGATCGCGGCTTCGCTGTATGCCTGCCGCCGGCGTATCAACAGCGAGCGCACGATGGTGCGCCTGCACTCCGCGGCCGTGGCCATACAGCGGCAGATCCTGCGCCCGCTGCCGCTGCGCACCGACGACGTCCTGGTGGACGGGGTGTACGAACCGGTGCAGGAGGACCGCCTCGTCGGCGGAGACATCTACGACGTCGTCGAGTCCCCCTGGGGGACCCGCGTCCTCATCGGTGACGTTCAGGGCAAAGGGCTGGCCGCGGTGGGCGCGGCGTTCGCCGTCCTCGGCAGCTTTCGCGAGGCGGCCCATCGCGAGCCCACCCTCACGGGCCTCGTCGGCGCCCTCGACGCCTCCGTGGCGCGGCACAACTCCTACGTGGCGCGGCGGGGCGGCGACGAACGCTTCGTCACCGTCCTCGTCCTCAGCATCGACGCCCGCGACGAGGTGCAGGCCGTCAACTGCGGCCATGTGCCGCCCCAGTTGCTCGACGCCGACTCGGTGATCACGCCGCCGTTGGACAGCGGCGTCCCCCTCGGCCTCGCCGCGCTCGCGACCGAACCCGTCAGCGCCGGCCGGTTCACGTTTCCCGGCGGCGCGACACTGCTGCTCACCACCGACGGGCTCACCGAGTCCCGCGCGGCGGACGGTACGTTCTACCCCCTGGACGAACGCCTCGCCGGCCTCGGCGACGTGCCGCGGAGCGACCTGCCCCACGCCCTCCACGAGGATGCCCACGCATACACGGGCAAGGCAGCCCCCCACGACGACGTCGCCATCCTGACCGTCCGTCGCGCGCAACGCTCAGGCACACTCTCGTGAGCGCGACAGCTCGGAAGGGGGGAATCGATCTTGACGTCCCAATGGAACTGGGAAACCGGCGAACGACTGCTGGCCCTGAACGACCCGAAGGAATGGGACGCCGCGTTCGACCGCGGGGCGCGAGGGCTCGGCACGGCGGCGATCGGGCTGGCCTTCAACTGCCCGCTGGAAGAGGCGTCGCCCCGGATCGTCCGGGCGATGCGGCTCCCGGACCTCGCCCAGCGAGGATTCGCCTTCACCGCGGCAGGGACGGCGGCCCGCCTCAACGGCGCATTGACGCCGGAACTGTACGCCGCGCTGCGGACAGAGGGGCCGGGCCGCAGGAGCATCGCGGTGAACGCCATCGACGACACCCTCACCTTCGTCCCGTTCCGCCGCCTGCCGGCATGGCTGAAGTGCTGGAGCGTCGTCTCAACGGTGCGGAACAAACTGGACGCGTGGTGGCTGAGCTGCACTTACGCGGTGACCGACGCCTGGAGAACGGTGCGCAGACGGTGAACCCGCGCCGTCCGCACCCGCGCTCCACGGGGTCCGGGTGCGGACGCTCGCGAAGACGTTGCACGACTTCGCCGACGACGTGTCCGAGGCGTTGCGTCTGGTGAAGGGGATGGCGGGGGAGTCGGCGGCCGTCTTCAAGGAGGAGTTCGACGGGGTTCCCTGGATCGTGTCCTGGACAACCCCGCCGGGATGTTCGGCTTCGGAGAAACGGAGATGCTGTGACCGCGCGCGACAACCTCGTGCGCACCGTTCCGCCCCCACCGGACGTGGACAGCCGCGTCGACTGGCCGCGGGTCGAGCAGGATCTCGGCGTATCGCTCCCGGACGACTACAAATGGCTGGTCGAACGATACGGACCAGGGTCTTTCGACGGCTTCCTGCACGTCTTCCAGCCCGTCGTGCCGGTAGCCACGGTCCGGCTGGTGGACCGCGCCGAGCGAGCCGCCGAGATCCTGGACCAGCTGAGGGAGGGTGGGGAGACGATCCCGTACCCGACCGACGAGTTGCTGGCCGTGGGGGCAACGGACAACGGCGACACGATCTACTGGGTCACCCGCCCGGAGGGCGCGCCGAACTCATGGACGATCACGGCGAACGGCGCGCGCAACACCAAATGGCCCCACTTCGACGGAGGCCTCGTGGAGTTCCTGGCCGCGGTGATGTCCGGCGCGTACAAGATGGACGTTCTGCCGCGGAGCTGGCCCGGTCCCGAGCCTCGGTTCGCGCCCTATCCGGCGTCCGGAGAGCGTCGCCGCTGACCGTCACGCCCTGTCGCGCCGACGCCCCTGGCTCGGGGTGGGGCGGGTACGGGTTTGATCTCTGTCACCCCCGGGGTATTCTCTCCGGCCCGATTGGCCAGCCCCGCGCCCCGTATGGCAGACTAGCGGGGTTGCTCGGTCGAGTGCCGATGCTGCGCGCCTCCCGCCGGGGGGACCGGAAGCGAGTCCCACAGTACTCGTCGCTCCTGCTCAGGGGCGGACGTACGGGAATCTTCCGGGAAGCGTCAGCGGGGTGCAGGCCAGGCACCCGGTGGGCCTCTCGCCCCCGGCCTGCGGTTCCGGAAGGGCCCGCGACTCCCAGGCAGGGAAGTCCCGAAAAGGGACATCCATGTCAGCGAGAGCGCGACACGCCCGACCGCGTGGGTCGGAGGGGGAGCGGAAGAAAAGGGACCACCGGGTCCAGAGCGTTTCGAGAGACAGGACTACTGAGTAGCCATGGCGGGACAGAAGATCCGCATCCGGCTCAAGGCCTACGACCACGAGGTCATCGACTCTTCGGCGAAGAAGATCGTCGAGACGGTGACTCGCACTGGTGCGTCGGTCGCGGGCCCGGTGCCGCTGCCCACTGAGAAGAACGTGTACTGCGTCATCAAGTCGCCGCACAAGTACAAGGACTCGCGCGAGCACTTCGAGATGCGCACGCACAAGCGCCTGATCGACATCCTCGACCCGACCCCCAAGACCGTTGACTCTCTGATGCGACTCGACCTCCCGGCCGGTGTCGACATCGAGATCAAGCTCTGAGGGCGGTGATCTGAAGATGACCAAGCAGATCAAGGGCATCCTGGGCGAGAAGCTCGGCATGACGCAGGTGTGGGACGAGAACAACCGCGTTGTTCCGGTCACCGTCGTCAAGGCCGGCCCCAACGTCGTCACCCAGGTCCGTACGAACGACGTCGACGGCTACGAGTCGGTCCAGATCGCCTTCGGCGAGATCGACCCGCGCAAGGTGAACAAGCCCCTCAAGGGCCACTTCGCCAAGGCCGACGTCACCCCCCGTCGTCACCTCGTCGAGATCCGTACCGCTGTCGCCAGCGAGTACACCCTCGGCCAGGAGATCACCGCTGAGACCTTCGAGTCCGGCGTGAAGGTCGACGTCACCGCGAAGAGCAAGGGCAAGGGCTTCGCCGGCGTCATGAAGCGCCACAACTTCAAGGGTGGCAAGGCGTCGCACGGTGCCCACCGTGTGCACCGCATGCCCGGATCCATCGGTGGCTGTGCCACCCCCGGCCGTGTCTTCAAGGGCATGCGCATGGCGGGTCGCATGGGCAACGAGCGGGTCACCACCCAGAACCTGACCGTTCACGCCGTTGACGCGGAGAAGGGCCTGCTCCTCATCAAGGGCGCGGTTCCTGGTCCGAACGGCGGCCTCGTCCTGGTCCGCACTGCGGCCAAGGGGGCCTGAGGTAACCGATGAGCACTGTTGACATCCTTTCGCCTGCCGGCGAGAAGACCGGAAGCGTCGAGCTCCCCGCGGAGATCTTCGGCGTGGAGAAGATCAGCATCCCGCTGATCCACCAGGTCGTCGTCGCGCAGAACGCCGCCGCCCGCCAGGGCACGCACAAGACCAAGCGTCGCGGCGAGGTCCGTGGTGGCGGCAAGAAGCCGTACCGCCAGAAGGGCACCGGCCGCGCCCGCCAGGGTTCGACCCGTGCGCCGCAGTTCGCCGGCGGTGGCGTCGTCCACGGCCCGCAGCCGCGTGACTACTCGCAGCGGACCCCGAAGAAGATGAAGGCCGCGGCCCTGCGCCACGCCCTCACCGACCGGGCCCGCCACAACCGCATCCACGTCGTGACCGGCGTCATCGAGGGCGAGAACCCGTCCACGAAGGCCGCCCGGACGCTGTTCGGCAAGATCTCGGAGCGCAAGAACCTGCTCCTGGTCGTCGACCGCGCCGACGAGGCCGCGTGGCTGTCCGCCCGCAACCTGCCCCAGATCCACATCCTGGAGCCGGGCCAGCTGAACACGTACGACGTTCTCGTCTCGGACGACGTGGTCTTCACCCAGGCCGCTTTCGAGTCCTTCGTGTCTGGCCCCAACAAGGCCGTTGACACCGAAGGGAGCGAAGCCTGATGGCTACGCGTCACCCGAGCATCGCCTCCAAGGCGGCCAAGGCCGCCAAGGCCGCGCGCGTCGCCAAGGCGCGCCGCCACGAGGCCGAGGGCAAGAACACCGTCGTCACCCCGGCCAGCAAGGCGTTCACGGACCCCCGTGACGTGCTGCTGAAGCCGGTCGTGTCCGAGAAGAGCTACGCGCTCCTCGACGAGAACAAGTACACGTTCATCGTCGCGCCGGGCTCCAACAAGACCCAGATCAAGGAGGCCGTCCAGGCGGTCTTCTCGGTCAAGGTCACCGGGGTCAACACGATCAACCGCCAGGGCAAGCGGAAGCGGACCCGCACGGGCTTCGGCAAGCGTGCCGACAGCAAGCGCGCGATCGTGACCCTCGCCGAGGGCGACCGTATCGACATCTTCGGCGGTCCGACCTCCTGACGGAGGTCCGGATCGTCCGGAATCGGACGAGGACTGAGAAATGGGAATCCGCAAGTACAAGCCGACTACGCCGGGCCGTCGTGGCTCCAGCGTCGCCGACTTCGTCGAGGTCACGCGGTCCACGCCGGAGAAGTCGCTGGTCCGCCCGCTGCACAGCAAGGGCGGCCGTAACAACGCCGGTCGTGTGACCGTTCGCCACCAGGGTGGCGGACACAAGCGCGCCTACCGTGTCATCGACTTCCGTCGGCACGACAAGGACGGCGTGCCGGCGAAGGTCGCGCACATCGAGTACGACCCCAACCGCACCGCGCGCATCGCGCTGCTGCACTACGCCGACGGCGAGAAGCGCTACATCCTCGCCCCGCGCAACCTCCAGCAGGGTGACCGCGTCGAGAACGGTCCCGGGGCCGACATCAAGCCGGGCAACAACCTGGCGCTCCGCAACATCCCGGTCGGTACCACGATCCACGCGATCGAGCTCCGTCCCGGTGGCGGCGCCAAGTTCGCCCGCTCCGCCGGTGCCTCCGTGCAGCTGCTCGCGAAGGAGGGCACCATGGCCCACCTGCGCATGCCGTCCGGAGAGATCCGCCTGGTCGACCAGCGCTGCCGCGCCACGGTCGGCGAGGTCGGCAACGCCGAGCAGAGCAATATCAACTGGGGCAAGGCGGGCCGCAAGCGGTGGCTGGGCGTTCGCCCGACCGTCCGTGGTGTGGTCATGAACCCGGTGGACCACCCGCACGGTGGTGGTGAGGGCCGGACCTCCGGTGGTCGCCACCCCGTGTCCCCGTGGGGCAAGAAGGAAGGCCGTACTCGTTCGCCCAAGAAGGCGTCGAACAAGTACATCGTCCGCCGCCGCAAGACGAACAAGAAGCGCTAAGGACGGGTTGAGATGCCTCGTAGCTTGAAGAAGGGACCCTTCGTCGACGACCACCTGATCAAGAAGGTGGACACGCAGAACGAAGCCGGTACCAAGAACGTCATCAAGACCTGGTCCCGTCGCTCGATGATCGTCCCGGCGATGCTCGGCCACACGATCGCGGTGCACAACGGCAAGACCCACATCCCGGTGTTTGTCACCGAGTCCATGGTCGGCCACAAGCTCGGCGAGTTCTCGCCGACGCGCACCTTCCGGGGTCACGTCAAGGACGACCGGAAGTCGAAGCGCCGCTAACAGCGGGGTGGAATGACCATGACAAACACTGAAGGGACAACCATGGAAGCCAGGGCCCAGGCGCGGTACATCCGCGTCACGCCCATGAAGGCCCGCCGCGTGGTGGACCTCATCCGTGGCATGGATGCCACGGAGGCTCAGGCGGTCCTGCGTTTCGCCCCGCAGGCCGCGAGCGTGCCGGTCGGCAAGGTGCTGGACAGCGCCATCGCCAACGCCGCGCACAACTACGACCACACCGACGCCGACAGCCTCTTCATTTCCGAGGCCTACGTCGACGAGGGCCCGACCCTGAAGCGGTTCCGGCCGCGTGCCCAGGGCCGCGCCTACCGGATCCGCAAGCGGACCAGCCACATCACCGTGGTCGTCAGCAGCAAGGAAGGAACCCGGTAATGGGCCAGAAGGTAAACCCGCACGGGTTCCGGCTCGGTGTCACGACCGACTTCAAGTCGCGTTGGTACGCCGACAAGCTGTACAAGGACTACGTCAAGGAAGACGTCGCCATCCGTCGGATGCTGACGTCCGGCATGGAGCGCGCCGGCATCTCCAAGGTCGAGATCGAGCGCACCCGTGACCGCGTCCGCGTGGACATCCACACGGCTCGTCCGGGCATCGTCATCGGCCGCCGCGGTGCGGAGGCCGACAAGATCCGCGGTCAGCTCGAGAAGCTCACCGGCAAGCAGGTCCAGCTGAACATCCTCGAGGTCAAGAGCCCCGAGACCGACGCTCAGCTGGTTGCCCAGGCCGTCGCCGAGCAGCTCTCCTCCCGCGTCTCCTTCCGTCGTGCCATGCGCAAGAGCATGCAGGGCACGATGAAGGCCGGCGCCAAGGGCATCAAGATCCAGTGCGGTGGCCGCCTCGGTGGCGCCGAGATGTCCCGCTCGGAGTTCTACCGCGAGGGCCGTGTGCCCCTGCACACGCTCCGCGCGAACGTGGACTACGGCTTCTTCGAGGCCAAGACGACCTTCGGCCGCATCGGCGTGAAGGTCTGGATCTACAAGGGCGACGTCAAGAACATCGCCGAGGTCCGCGCCGAGAACGCCGCCGCCCGTGCGGGCAACCGCCCGGCCCGTGGTGGCGGCAACGACCGCCCGGCCCGTGGTGGCCGCGGTGGCGAGCGTCGCGGGCGCAAGCCGCAGCAGCAGTCGGCTCCGGCCGCCGAGGCCCCCAAGGCCGAGGCGCCCGCCGCTGCCGCTCCGGCTGAGAGCACCGGAACGGAGGCCTGACCGTCATGCTGATCCCCCGTAGGGTCAAGCACCGCAAGCAGCACCACCCGAAGCGCCGTGGTCAGGCCAAGGGCGGTACGACGGTTGCGTTCGGCGAGTACGGCATCCAGGCCCTCACGCCGGCGTACGTGACCAACCGCCAGATCGAGGCGGCCCGTATCGCGATGACCCGCCACATCAAGCGTGGCGGCAAGGTCTGGATCAACATCTACCCGGACCGCCCGCTCACGAAGAAGCCGGCCGAGACCCGCATGGGTTCCGGTAAGGGTTCTCCCGAGTGGTGGATCGCGAACGTGCACCCGGGCCGGGTCATGTTCGAGCTGTCCTACCCCAACGAGAAGATCGCCCGTGAGGCGCTGACCCGTGCGGCCCACAAGCTGCCGATGAAGTGCCGGATCGTCAAGCGCGAGGCAGGTGAAGCGTGATGTCGGCCGGTACCAAGGCGTCCGAGCTGCGCGAGCTGGGCAACGAGGAGCTTCTGGCGAAGCTCCGCGAGGCCAAGGAAGAGCTGTTCAACCTCCGCTTCCAGGCGGCGACGGGCCAGCTCGAGAACCACGGTCGGCTCAAGGCCGTCCGTAAGGACATCGCCCGGATCTACACCCTGATGCGTGAGCGCGAGCTGGGCATCGAGACGGTGGAGAGCGCCTGATGAGCGAGAGCAATGTGACTGAAGAGACGAAGGCCGCGCGCGGCTTCCGCAAGACCCGCCAGGGTCTGGTCGTCAGCGACAAGATGGACAAGACCGTCGTCGTCGCCGTCGAGGACCGCGTGACCCACGCCCTGTACGGCAAGGTCATCCGCCGTACCGAGAAGCTCAAGGCTCACGACGAGCAGAACGCCGCGGGCGTCGGCGACCGTGTCCTCCTCATGGAGACCCGGCCGCTGTCCGCGACGAAGCGCTGGCGCGTCGTCGAGGTCCTCGAGAAGGCCAAGTAAGAAATCTCCTGCGGGGCATTCCTCGCAGGACAGTTCCGCCAGGCTCCGGGAGTCGTTCACCAAGGTGACCGACTCCCGGGGAACCGGCAGACATTCAGGAGATAGACGTGATCCAGCAGGAGTCGCGGCTGCGTGTCGCCGACAACACGGGTGCGAAGGAAATCCTGACCATCCGTGTGCTCGGTGGCTCGGGCCGCCGCTACGCGGGTATCGGTGACGTCATCGTCGCCACCGTCAAGGACGCGATCCCCGGTGGCAACGTGAAGAAGGGTGACGTCGTCAAGGCGGTCATCGTTCGCACCGTCAAGGAGCGCCGCCGTCCCGACGGCTCGTACATCCGCTTCGACGAGAACGCCGCCGTCATTCTGAAGAACGACGGCGACCCTCGCGGCACCCGTATCTTCGGCCCGGTGGGCCGTGAGCTGCGCGAGAAGAAGTTCATGAAGATCATCTCCCTCGCGCCGGAGGTGCTGTGAGCATGAAGATCAAGAAGGGCGACCTGGTCCAGGTCATCACCGGTAAGGACAAGGGCAAGCAGGGCAAGGTCATCGCGGCCTTCCCCCGCGAGGACCGCGTCCTGGTCGAGGGTGTCAACCGGGTCAAGAAGCACACCAAGGCCGGGCCGACCGCTCGCGGTTCGCAGGCCGGCGGCATCGTGACCACCGAGGCCCCGATCCACGTCTCCAACGTCCAGCTGGTCGTGGAGAAGGACGGCAACAAGGTCGTCACGCGCGTCGGTTACCGCTTCGACGACGAGGGCAACAAGGTTCGCGTTGCCAAGCGGACGGGTGAGGACATCTGATGGCTACCACCACCACTCCGCGTCTCAAGACGAAGTACCGCGAGGAGATCGCGGGCAAGCTGCGTGAGGAGTTCTCCTACGAGAACGTCATGCAGATCCCCGGCCTCGTGAAGATCGTGGTCAACATGGGTGTCGGCGACGCCGCCCGTGACTCGAAGCTGATCGAGGGCGCGATCCGCGACCTGACCACCATCACCGGTCAGAAGCCGGCCGTCACCAAGGCCCGCAAGTCCATCGCGCAGTTCAAGCTGCGTGAGGGTCAGCCGATCGGTGCCCACGTCACGCTCCGTGGCGACCGCATGTGGGAGTTCCTGGACCGCACCCTGTCGCTGGCGCTGCCGCGCATCCGCGACTTCCGCGGCCTGTCCCCCAAGCAGTTCGACGGCCGTGGCAACTACACCTTCGGTCTCACGGAGCAGGTCATGTTCCACGAGATCGACCAGGACAAGATCGACCGCACCCGGGGTATGGACATCACCGTGGTGACCACGGCGACCAACGACGCTGAGGGCCGCGCGCTCCTCCGTCACCTCGGCTTCCCCTTCAAGGAGGCGTGAGCGAGATGGCGAAGAAGGCTCTGATTGCCAAGGCTGCTCGCAAGCCCAAGTTCGGTGTCCGCGGCTACACGCGCTGCCAGCGCTGCGGCCGTCCGCACTCCGTGTACCGCAAGTTCGGCCTGTGCCGCGTGTGCCTTCGTGAGATGGCTCACCGTGGCGAGCTGCCGGGCGTGACCAAGAGCTCCTGGTAATCCGGTAATCCCGGGTTATTCAGACTCTCGGTAAGCAACTGGGTCGGCAGGGGCCCGGCTCCGCATGCCTTAGGCTTGTGGGGTTGGGCGTCTGTCGCGCCCGTACGACTTACTACGCCGTAGGTCCACCGCGCCGCACCCGTCCCGTCTCGGATCGGGGAGAGGGATGGCGCACCAGGAAACCCCGGCGAGAGAGGCCGAAGGCCAATTCATGACCATGACTGATCCGATCGCAGACATGCTTACGCGTCTGCGGAACGCGAACTCGGCGTACCACGACTCCGTGACGATGCCGGCGTCCAAGATCAAGTCTCACATCGCGGAGATCCTCCAGCAGGAGGGCTTCATCACCGGCTGGAAGACCGAGGACGCCGAGGTCGGCAAGAACCTCACCCTCGAGCTGAAGTTCGGTCCGAACCGTGAGCGCTCCATCGCGGGCATCAAGCGGATCTCCAAGCCCGGTCTCCGGGTGTACGCGAAGTCCACCAACCTGCCCAAGGTGCTGGGTGGCCTCGGCGTGGCGATCATCTCCACGTCCCACGGGCTCCTCACCGACAAGCAGGCCGGCAAGAAGGGCGTAGGCGGAGAAGTCCTCGCCTACGTCTGGTAACGGAAGGGAACGGAGGAAACAGCTATGTCGCGCATCGGCAAGCTCCCCATCGCGGTTCCCGCCGGCGTGGACGTCACCATCGACGGCCGTACGGTTTCGGTCAAGGGCCCCAAGGGCTCGCTGACCCACACCGTCGTGGCGCCGATCGACATCGCCAAGGGTGAGGACGGCGTGCTGAACGTCACCCGCCCCAACGACGAGCGTCAGAGCAAGGCCCTGCACGGCCTGTCCCGCACGCTGGTGGCGAACATGATCACCGGCGTGACCCAGGGTTACGTGAAGAAGCTCGAGATCAGCGGTGTCGGTTACCGCGTGCTCGCCAAGGGTTCGAACCTGGAGTTCTCCCTCGGCTACAGCCACCCGATCCTCGTCGAGGCCCCCGAGGGCATCACCTTCAAGGTGGAGAACCCGACCCACTTCTCGGTCGAGGGCATCGACAAGCAGAAGGTCGGCGAGGTTGCGGCCAACATCCGCAAGCTGCGCAAGCCCGACCCGTACAAGGCCAAGGGCGTCAAGTACGAGGGCGAAGTCATCCGCCGCAAGGTCGGAAAGGCGGGTAAGTAAGCCATGGCATACGGACAGAAGATCCTCAAGGGCGACGCCTACAAGCGCGCCGCGATCAAGCGCCGCCACATCCGGATTCGCAAGAATCTCTCGGGTACGGCGGAGCGTCCCCGTCTGGTCGTTACCCGCTCGAACCGCCACATCGTGGCCCAGGTGATCGACGACATCAAGGGTCACACCCTGGCGTCGGCGTCCACCCTGGACACCTCGATCCGCGGTGGCGAGGCCGACAAGTCCGCGCAGGCCAAGCAGGTCGGCGCCCTGGTCGCCGAGCGCGCCAAGGCTGCCGGTGTCGAGGCCGTCGTGTTCGACCGTGGTGGCAACCAGTACGCCGGGCGCATCGCAGCCCTGGCGGACGCCGCCCGCGAAGCCGGACTGAAGTTCTGAGCCGGTTCCGTAACGCTAGCGGAAACAGAGAGAGGTAATTCCAATGGCTGGACCCCAGCGCCGCGGCAGCGGTGCCGGTGGCGGCGAGCGGCGGGACCGGAAGGGCCGTGACGGTGGCGCAGGTGCCGCCGAGAAGACCGCTTACGTTGAGCGCGTCGTCGCGATCAACCGCGTCGCCAAGGTTGTGAAGGGTGGTCGTCGCTTCAGCTTCACCGCGCTGGTCGTGGTGGGCGACGGTGACGGCACCGTGGGTGTCGGATACGGCAAGGCCAAGGAGGTGCCGGCCGCCATCGCCAAGGGCGTTGAGGAGGCCAAGAAGCACTTCTTCAAGGTCCCCCGCATCCAGGGCACCATCCCGCACCCCATCCAGGGTGAGAAGGCTGCCGGCGTCGTGCTGCTCAAGCCCGCGTCCCCCGGTACCGGCGTTATCGCCGGTGGTCCGGTGCGCGCCGTGCTCGAGTGCGCCGGTATCCACGACGTGCTGTCGAAGTCGCTCGGCTCCGACAACCAGATCAACATCGTGCACGCGACCGTGGAGGCCCTCAAGGGCCTGCAGCGTCCCGAGGAGATCGCGGCCCGCCGTGGTCTGCCGCTCGAGGACGTCGCCCCCGCGGCCCTTCTCCGTGCGCGTGCCGGGGCGGGTGCGTAATCATGGCGCAGCTCAAGATTACGCAGGTCAAGTCCTACATCGGCAGCAAGCAGAACCACCGTGACACCCTGCGCTCCCTTGGTCTCAAGGGCATCAACACGCAGGTCGTCAAGGAGGACCGCCCCGAGTTCCGCGGCATGGTGCACACCGTCCGCCACCTCGTGACGGTCGAGGAGGTCGACTGATCATGGCGGAGAACAACCCGCTCAAGATCCACAACCTCCGTCCCGCCCCGGGCGCCAAGACCGCCAAGACCCGTGTGGGTCGTGGTGAGGCGTCGAAGGGTAAGACGGCCGGTCGTGGTACGAAGGGCACGAAGGCCCGTTACCAGGTTCCGGAGCGCTTCGAGGGTGGCCAGATGCCCCTCCACATGCGTCTTCCGAAGCTGAAGGGCTTCAAGAACCCGTTCAAGACCGAGTTCCAGGTCGTGAACCTCGACAAGCTGGCCGCGCTGTACCCCGAGGGTGGCGAGGTCACCGTCGAGGGCCTGGTGGCCAAGGGTGCCGTTCGCAAGAACAGCCTCGTCAAGGTCCTCGGCCAGGGCGAGATCTCCGTGGCGCTCCAGGTGACGGTCGACGCCGTCTCCGGCTCCGCCAAGGAGAAGATCACCGCCGCCGGCGGTACCGTCACCGAGCTCGTCTGAACTACTCGGACGTGTCGATGACATGAGCGATCCCGACCGGGGATGCCCCACAAAAGGGGTATCCCCGGTTGGTCGTTCCAAGGGGAGTGCTCCCGCCGGTAAGGTGGCCTGCGCTGCCCTCTTTCACGGGTGCGTCACATGAGGCACTCTTGGCGGCGGTTCAGCGTTACTCCCTTAGCCGTCCACTTATCAGTCGTCAGTCGAACCTCAAGACCGTCACCCTTGACGCAGTAGCGCGGGGGTCGCAGGAGGCACCGTGCTCACCGCGTTCGCCCGGGCGTTCAAGACGCCCGACCTGCGCAAGAAGCTGCTCTTCACGCTCGGCATCATCGTGGTGTACCGCCTCGGTACCCACATCCCCATTCCAGGCGTCGACTACAAGAACGTCCAGGAGTGCGTGGACCAGGCGTCCGGCAACCAGGGCCTCTTCGGCCTGGTCAACATGTTCAGCGGTGGCGCCCTGCTGCAGATCACGGTCTTCGCGCTCGGCATCATGCCGTACATCACGGCCAGCATCATTCTTCAGCTGCTGACCGTCGTGATCCCGCGCCTGGAAGCCCTCAAGAAGGAGGGCCAGGCCGGTACGGCGAAGATCACGCAGTACACCCGCTACCTGACCGTCGCGCTCGCCATCCTCCAGGGCACCGGCCTGGTGGCCACCGCCCGCAGCGGCGCGCTCTTCTCCGGCTGCACCGTCGCCGGCCAGATCGTGCCCGACCAGGCGATCTTCACCACGATCGTCATGGTCATCTGCATGACCGCCGGTACCTGCGTCGTCATGTGGCTCGGTGAGCTGATCACCGACCGCGGCATCGGCAACGGCATGTCGATCCTGATGTTCATCTCGATCGCCGCGACCTTCCCGTCCGCCCTGTGGGCCATCAAGAAGCAGGGCGAGCTGGCCGACGGCTGGATCGAGTTCGGCACGGTCATCCTCGTCGGCCTGGTCATGGTCGGCCTGGTGGTCTTCGTGGAGCAGGCCCAGCGCCGCATCCCCGTGCAGTACGCGAAGCGCATGATCGGCCGCCGCTCCTACGGCGGTACCTCGACGTACATCCCGCTCAAGGTGAACCAGGCGGGTGTCATCCCCGTCATCTTCGCCTCGTCGCTGCTCTACATCCCGGCACTGATCGTCCAGTTCTCGAACTCGACGTCGGGCTGGGCCACCTGGATCACGAAGAACCTCGCGGACACGGCGGCGACGCCGCACATCATCCTGTACTTCTTCCTGATCGTCTTCTTCGCCTTCTTCTACGTGGCCATCTCGTTCAACCCCGAGGAAGTCGCGGACAACATGAAGAAGTATGGTGGCTTCATCCCGGGCATCCGGGCTGGCCGACCGACCGCTGAGTATCTGAGCTACGTACTCAACCGGATCACCTGGCCGGGTTCGCTGTACTTGGGTCTGATCGCTCTCGTCCCGACAATGGCGTTGGCTGGTTTCGGGGCAAACCAGAACTTCCCGTTCGGTGGCACCAGCATCCTGATCATCGTGGGTGTCGGTCTCGAGACGGTGAAGCAGATCGAGAGCCAGCTCCAGCAGCGCAATTACGAAGGGTTCCTCCGCTGATGCGAATCGTCCTCGTCGGGCCTCCGGGTGCCGGAAAGGGAACGCAGGCCACCCGCCTTGCCGAGACGCTGCACATTCCGCACATCTCCACGGGCGACCTGTTCCGCGCGAACATCAGCCAGCAGACCGAACTGGGCAAGCTCGCGAAGTCCTACATGGACGCCGGCAATCTCGTGCCGGACGAGGTCACCATCGCCATGGCGAAGGACCGCATGGAGCAGCCCGACGCCGAGGGCGGCTTCCTGCTGGACGGCTTCCCGCGCAACGTCTCCCAGGCCGAGGCGCTGGACGAGCTGCTCGAGACCGAGGACATGAAGCTCGACGCGGTGCTGGACCTGGAGGCCCCCGAGGACGAGGTCGTCAAGCGGATCGCCGGCCGGCGCGTCTGCCGCAACGACTCGGCGCACGTCTTCCACGTGACGTACACGCCGCCGAAGAAGGAAGGCGTCTGCGACGTCTGCGGCGGCGAGCTGTACCAGCGGGACGACGACTCCGAGGAGACGGTCCGCAAGCGGCTCGAGGTTTACCACACGCAGACCGAGCCGATCATCGACTACTACAAGTCGCAGGGCCTGGTCGCCACCATCGCCGCGACGGGCCCCGTGGACGAGGTCACCCGCCGTGCGCTGGAGGCGCTCAAGCGCGACCAGTAGGACTCCGCCCGGCGGCAGCCGCGGTCCCTCGCTCAGGGGGCCGCGGCTGTGCTGTGGGGTGGGGTGGCTCCGCCCCGTATCGTGGGAAGCGTTTCCCGTCCCGTTCCGTCCCGCCCCTTCCGCCCGGTCCCGTCCAGAAAGGCCGCAGCCCCCATGGTGCAGATCAAGAACCCCGAGCAGATCGCCAAGATGCGCGAAGCGGGGCTGGTCGTCGCCGCCATCCACGCGGCCACGCGCGAGGCAGCCGTGCCCGGCGCGACGACCAAGGACCTGGACCAGGTCGCCCGCAAGGTCCTCGCGGAGCACGACGCCAAGCCGAACTTCCTCGGGTACGGCGGCTTCCCCGCCACCATCTGCACCTCGGTGAACGAGGTCGTCGTGCACGGCATCCCGTCCGACGACGTGGTCCTCAAGGACGGCGACGTCATCTCCGTCGACTGCGGCGCGATCATCGACGGCTGGCACGGCGACGCCGCCTACACGGCCTTCGTCGGCTCCGGTCACTCCCCGGAGCTGGTCGAGCTCTCCCGGGTGACCGAGGAGTCCATGTGGGCGGGCATCGCGGCCATGAAGCAGGGCAACCGCCTGGTCGACGTCTCCCGCGCCATCGAGACCTACATCCGCCGCCAGCCCAAGCCCGGCGGCGGCAAGTACGGGATCATCGAGGACTACGGCGGCCACGGCATCGGCACCGAGATGCACATGGACCCGCACCTGCTGAACTACGTCGACCGCCGCCGCGGCAAGGGCCCGAAGCTCGTCCCCGGGTTCTGCCTCGCCATCGAGCCGATGGTCTCCCTCGGCACCCCGCGGACCGAGGTCCTGTCGGACGACTGGACCGTGATCACCACCGACGGCACGTGGTCCTCCCACTGGGAGCACTCGGTGGCGCTGACGGAGCAGGGCCCGCTGGTCCTGACCGCCCCCGACGGCGGCAGGGCGAAGCTGGCGGAGCTGGGCATCACGGCGGCACCGGACCCCCTTGCATAACGATCTCGTATCCGGGGCAGACTTCCTCGTTTCGCCTTTCCGGGGTGGCTGACGTAGACTGACTCGTCGGCTCACGTGTGCCCGCATGTCTGCGGGTCCGCGACGAGCCGATCAAGGTAGTCGATTCGAAGGGCGAAGCGTGGCCAAGAAGCAAGGTGCCATCGAGATCGAAGGCACTGTCGTCGAGTCTCTTCCGAACGCCATGTTCAAGGTGGAGCTCCAGAACGGCCACCAGGTCCTGGCACACATCAGCGGCAAGATGCGCATGCACTACATCCGCATCCTCCCTGACGACCGGGTCGTGGTGGAGCTGTCTCCGTACGACCTGACGCGTGGCCGGATCGTCTACCGGTACAAGTAGATCTTGCCCACGTCCCGTGCGCCCCGCGCGCGGGTCCGCCGGCAACTGACCCGGAGAACCTCACACCCATGAAGGTCAAGCCGAGCGTCAAGAAGATCTGCGACAAGTGCAGGGTGATCCGCCGTCACGGTCGGGTCATGGTCATCTGCGACAACCCGCGCCACAAGCAGCGCCAGGGCTGACGTTCGACCGACCGAACCCTCTGCATCTTTCTCGCAGGGATTCGCGCGACGCGAGCTGAATTTGTTCATACGCAGGACCCGGGCACGCGTGCCCGACACCCCCGGTTCGGAGGCCGGGGACCTGTTCCGTACCTAGTACGGCGGACGGGGAGCCGGTCCTGTGGAAGACCTCCGAAGATCACCAGGAGCCATTGAATGGCACGCGTTTCCGGTGTCGACATCCCGCGCGAAAAGCGCGTGGAGATCGCCCTCACCTACGTGTTCGGCATCGGCCGGACGCTCTCGCAGCAGACGCTGGCCGCGACCGGCGTCGACCCGAACACCCGCGTCCGCGACCTCTCCGAGGAGCAGCTCGTCGCGATCCGCGAGTACGTGGACAACAACATCAAGACCGAGGGTGACCTCCGTCGCGAGGTCCAGGCCGACATCCGCCGCAAGGTCGAGATCGGCACGTACCAGGGTCTGCGTCACCGTCGTGGCCTGCCCGTGCGCGGTCAGCGCACCAGCACGAACGCCCGTACCCGCAAGGGTCCGCGTCGCGCGATCGCCGGCAAGAAGAAGCCGGGCAAGAAGTAGTCCTCAGCGGACGCTCATCAGCGGTCTTCGCTGTAGGACCGACCACCTCCCGTAGGAGAACGACATGCCCCCCAAGGGACGTCAGGGCGCTGCCAAGAAGGTGCGCCGCAAGGAAAAGAAGAACGTCGCTCACGGCCACGCGCACATCAAGAGCACGTTCAACAACACGATCGTGTCCATCACGGACCCGACCGGCAACGTGATCTCCTGGGCCTCCGCCGGCCACGTCGGCTTCAAGGGCTCCCGGAAGTCCACGCCGTTCGCCGCGCAGATGGCCGCCGAGTCGGCTGCCCGTCGCGCGCAGGAGCACGGCATGCGCAAGGTCGACGTGTTCGTCAAGGGCCCGGGTTCCGGTCGTGAGACCGCCATCCGTTCGCTCCAGGCGACCGGCCTCGAGGTCGGCTCCATCCAGGACGTCACCCCGACGCCGCACAACGGGTGCCGTCCGCCGAAGCGCCGTCGCGTCTGACCCTCGCGGTCGACCAGACATCGCTTCACGCTTCACCAGGGTTTCCGGGCGGTACGGCTCTTTCGGGTCGTATCGCCCGTACCCTTGCAGTACTAGTCGGGCGTCAAATAGCGGGCGCCCCTGACTGAAGGATCACCACATGCTGATCGCTCAGCGTCCCTCGTTGACCGAAGAGGTCGTCGACGAGTTCCGCTCCCGGTTCGTCATCGAGCCGCTGGAGCCGGGCTTCGGCTACACCCTCGGCAACTCCCTCCGCCGCACGCTCCTCTCGTCGATCCCCGGCGCTGCTGTCACCAGCATCCGCATCGACGGTGTCCTGCACGAGTTCACCACCGTGCCGGGCGTCAAGGAGGACGTCACCGACCTGATCCTCAACATCAAGCAGCTGGTCGTCTCCTCGGAGCACGACGAGCCGGTCGTGATGTACCTGCGCAAGCAGGGCCCGGGTCTGGTCACCGCCGCCGACATCGCGCCCCCGGCCGGTGTCGAGGTGCACAACCCCGACCTCGTCCTCGCCACGCTCAACGGCAAGGGCAAGCTGGAGATGGAGCTGACCGTCGAGCGCGGTCGCGGCTACGTCTCCGCCGTGCAGAACAAGCAGGTCGGTCAGGAGATCGGGCGCATCCCGGTCGACTCGATCTACTCGCCGGTCCTCAAGGTCACGTACAAGGTCGAGGCCACGCGTGTCGAGCAGCGCACCGACTTCGACAAGCTGATCGTCGACGTCGAGACCAAGCAGGCCATGCGGCCGCGTGACGCCATGGCGTCGGCCGGCAAGACCCTGGTCGAGCTGTTCGGTCTCGCCCGCGAGCTGAACATCGACGCCGAGGGCATCGACATGGGTCCGTCCCCGACGGACGCCGCGCTCGCCGCCGATCTGGCGCTGCCGATCGAGGAGCTGGAGCTCACCGTTCGGTCGTACAACTGCCTCAAGCGCGAGGGCATCCACTCCGTGGGTGAGCTCGTGGCTCGCTCGGAGGCCGACCTGCTCGACATCCGGAACTTCGGTGCGAAGTCCATCGACGAGGTCAAGGCCAAGCTGGCCGGCATGGGCCTCGCGCTGAAGGACTCGCCTCCCGGGTTCGACCCGACCGCCGCCGCGGACGCCTTCGGCGCCGACGACGACGCGGACGCGGGCTTCGTGGAGACCGAGCAGTACTGAGCGCTCCGCGAGGAGGCCGGTTCTGTGGCTGCGGGCCCGCTGTGGCTGGTCGCGCAGTTCCCCGCGCCCCTTTGGGGCGCGGACCCTCCGGGGTGCTTGCAAAGGCGCCCCGGATCTCCGACAGGCGACCGCCTGCTCGGATACTGACCTCGGTACCTGGTACGGCCGGGGCAGACACCTAGGAGAAACATCATGCCGAAGCCCAGCAAGGGTGCCCGTCTGGGCGGCAGTGCCGCGCACGAGAAGCTGCTCCTCGCGAACCTCGCGAAGTCGCTCTTCGAGCACGGCAAGATCACGACCACCGAGGCGAAGGCGCGCAGGCTGCGTCCGTACGCCGAGCGTCTGGTCACCAAGGCGAAGAAGGGCGACCTTCACAACCGCCGCCAGGTGCTCCAGGTGATCACGGACAAGAGCGTCGTCCACACGCTCTTCACCGAGATCGGCCCGCGCTACGAGAACCGTCCCGGTGGCTACACCCGGATCACCAAGATCGGTAACCGCCGTGGCGACAACGCGCCCATGGCCGTCATCGAGCTGGTCGAGGCGCTGACCGTGGCGCAGCAGGCCACGGGTGAGGCCGAGGCCGCGACGAAGCGTGCTGCCAAGGACGCCGAGGCCGCTCCGGCTGCCGAGGAGACCAAGGTCGACACGACCAAGGGCGACGACGAGGCTGCGGCCGAGGAGTCCAAGGACGCGTAAGCGTCTGCCGGGGGCTGTGCGTCGGCGGCTGCGGGTTCGTGGTGGCTTGTCGCGCAGTTCCCCGCGCCCCTTAACGGCGTTTGCGGGTCCGTCCTTTTCAAGGGCGGGCCCGCTTTCGTGTTGGTGAGAGGATCTCTGGGTGAGTGACGAAGTTGAGGCCGGGTTCGTACGGGTGCGGCTGGATCTCTCCTATGACGGGAGCGAGTTCTCCGGGTGGGCCAAGCAGGCCGGGGGGCGGCGGACCGTGCAGGGGGAGATCGAGGACGCGCTGCGGACCGTGACGCGGTCGCGGGAGACGTACGAGCTGACCGTGGCGGGGCGGACCGACGCCGGGGTGCACGCGCGGGGGCAGGTGGCGCACGTCGACCTGCCGCGCGAGGTGTGGGCCGAGCACCACGTGAAGCTGCTCAAGCGGCTCGCGGGACGGCTGCCCAGGGACGTACGGGTGTGGGCGCTCAGGGAGGCGCCGAGCGGCTTCAACGCGCGGTTCTCGGCGGTCTGGCGGCGCTACGCCTACCGGGTCACCGACAACCCGGGCGGCGTCGACCCGCTGCTGCGCGGACACGTCCTGTGGCACGACTGGCCGCTCGACGTGGACGCCATGAACGAGGCCGCCCGGGGACTGCTGGGCGAGCACGACTTCGCCGCCTACTGCAAGAAGCGGGAGGGGGCGACCACCATCCGGACGCTGCGGGAGCTGAGCCTTGTGCGGGGTGAGGACGGGATCGTCACCGCCACCGTGCGGGCCGACGCCTTCTGCCACAACATGGTGCGCTCCCTCATCGGGGCGCTGCTGTTCGTCGGCGACGGGCACCGCGGGGCCGACTGGCCGGCGAAGGTGCTGGCCGCGGGCGTACGGGACTCGGCCGTGCACGTCGTACGGCCGCACGGGCTGACCCTCGAGGAGGTCGGCTACCCGGCCGACGAGCTGCTGGCCGCCCGGAGCAAGGAGGCGCGCAACAAGCGGTCGCTGCCGGGAGCCGGCTGCTGCTGAACGGGCGGGCGGTGGGCCGTCAGCCCTCCGCCGCCGCCGATGCCTGGGCCTCGCCGCGTCGGCGGATCTGCCGGAAGGCGAACTCGGCCAGGTCGTCACCGGCCCGGAAGACTCCGGTGGACTTCTCCGTGACGTCCTTGCCGCCGGTGAAGCCGGCGACGGTGAAGTAGGCGTACCGGCCGTAGGAGTTGGTGGTGGAGCGGCAGACGGCGCCGGTGCAGAAGGACTTCACGCCGCCGCCGGACAGCGAGCGGATGATGCTCTTCTTGTCGGCGTCCTTCTTGGCCTTCACGGCCTGCGCCTCGGTGTCGAAGACGGCCACGCCGACCGTCACGGCCGTGTCGCCCTTGGTGTAGGTGACGCGGATCAGGCGCGTGCACTTGTTGGTGTCGAGGACCTTCGGCAGGGTGCCCTGGGCGGCGGAGCCGCAGGTGCGGGTGTCGGCCGTCGGGCCCTTCTTGTAGACCGTCTCGCCCATGGTGAGCTGGGTCCCGGGGAAGAGCAGGTCCGGGCTGAGCGGGGCCTTGTCCTTCTTGACGCTGGAGACGAAGTCCTTCGGGTCCAGCGGAGGCGGGGCACTGGTCGGGGCGAAGGACGGCTCGGTGGCCGTCGAGCTGGGTATGTCCGCCGTCGAGGGGAGCTGCGAGGAGGGGCCGTCGGACGCCTGGCCCGAACCGTTCGCCGAGACCACGGCCACCGCGACGGCACTGGCTATCGCCACGGTGGCCAGCGCGCCGCCGCCGATGAAGAACAGCCGGCGCCGCTTAGCACGGGCCTCTGAGGCCTCGGCGAGCGCGGCCCAGTCCGGCGTGTTGTCACTGTTCCCGCTGTTCCAGGGCTGCTGGGACTGCGGCTGCTGCGGCTGCTGGGACTGCGGCTGCTGCGATTGCGGTGTCCAGGGATCCCACTGCGACTGAGGTCCCCCCTGCCCAAAGCTCATGGGCGGCATCTTAGACGGGCCGAAGGGCGTGCTGGTGCCGGGACTTGGGGGCGGCAGGGCCTAGCGTTCCGTTCATGCGGACGGGCAAAAGCGACATCTCCGGGTGGTTGGTGCAACCGGCGGGAAGGCATCCGTGGGCGGTGCTCGTGGCGGTGCTGGCGGCGACCGCCGCACACGCGGCGCGGACCACCTCGGACGGCGGGATGGACAACGCGATCGTCGTGCGGGCCGCCCGCACCTGGCTGGCCGGCGGCTCCCCCTACGACGACCCGCACTTCCTCTACCTGCCGAGCGCCGTCCTGGCCGCCGTCCCGCAGGCGCTGCTGCCCGGGGCCCTGCTGCGGGTGCTGGTGCCGTGCGCGGTGACGGCCCTGCTGGCGCTGGCCTGGGCCTGCGCGCTGCGCCTGCACCGGGTGCCGCTCGGCAGCCGGCTCGCGGTCCTCGGGCTGACCGGGCTCGCGCTGGGCTTCGCACCGTTCGGGCACCTGGTGCGGCTCGGCAACTGGACGGTGACGGCGACGGTGGCGCTGCCGCTGGCCCTGCTGCTGGCGAGCCGGGGGCGCTGGACGGGGGCGGGGGCCGTCATCGGGGCGGCCGTGGCGCTCAAGCCGCTGCTCGCGCCGGTCGTGCTGCTCTTCCTCTTCGCCGGGCGGTGGCGGGCGCTGGCGGCGGCCGTCCTGGTGCCCGCGCTGGCCTCCGCCGCGGCCGCCCTGGCGATGCCCGACCCGGCGGGTTTCTTCACCCGCACCCTGCCCTTCCTGCTGCACGGCGACGACGGCTTCGTCCGGCTCTACGAGGCGTCCCCGGCGGCCGTACTGCCCCGGCTCGGGGTGCCACCGGCGCTCGCGCAGGGACTCGCGGTCGCGGCGGCCTCGGCCGGGGTGCTCTGCGCGTACCGGCGCTGGCGCCGCGCCGACCCCGGTCCGCTGCGGCTCGCGGAGACCGGCGCGGGGCTGATGCTCTCGGCGTTCCTCGTCTCCCGGCCGTCCTACGACCACTACCTCCTGGTCGCCCTGCCGCTGCTGCTCGCCGGGCTGCCGTACGCCGGGTCGGCGGCCCGCGGGGTGTGGTTCTGGATCGCCCTGGTGCCCCAGGCACCCGGTCTGACCTGGCCCTGGCTGGAGGGGGAGCGGCGGCGGGCCTTCCGGGACGCGTTCACGCTCTGCGTGCTGGCGGTGACGGTCGCCCGGCAGGCCGGGACCGGTCCGACGGGCGCGGGCGACCGGGTGCCCCAGGGGCGTGCGCCGGAGCGGGAGCGTGCCCCCGCGGCCCCGTTTTGACCCGGCCGCCGGGGCCCGGGTATTCTGCACAGTCGTATGTGTATTGGCTTGCTCATTCTCACGTGAGGGGCCCTTACACCGGTCCACCGGGACCGATGACCAGCGACCTGCACGCGGTATGCGTCACCGCAGTGCGGTCAGGGCTGTCGTGATCGTCTTCGGTGACCAATGTCAGGACCACTCACTGAAGAAGCGAAGGCTACGAACCGTGCGTACGTACAGCCCCAAGCCCGGCGATGTGACGCGCCAGTGGCACGTCATCGACGCTCAGGACGTCGTCCTGGGGCGTCTGGCCTCCACCACGGCCTCCATCCTGCGCGGCAAGCACAAGCCGATCTACGCGCCCCACGTCGACACCGGTGACTTCGTCATCATCATCAACGCCGACAAGGTGCACCTCTCCGGCAACAAGCGGACCCAGAAGATGGCGTACCGCCACTCCGGCTACCCGGGCGGTCTGCGCTCGGTGCGCTACGACGAGCTCCTGGACAAGAACCCGGAGAAGGCCATCGAGAAGGCCGTCAAGGGCATGCTCCCCAAGAACTCCCTGGGCCGTCAGATGCTCTCGAAGCTGAAGGTCTACAAGGGTGACCAGCACCCGCACGGCGCGCAGCAGCCGCAGCCGTTCGAGATCACCCAGGTCGCGCAGTAGTTCCGGCCACCCCCTAAGACTGAAGAGAATCTGAGGAGCATCGTGGCCGAGACCACTGCCGAGCAGCCGCTCGAAGAGATCGACATCGACAGCTACACCACCGAGTCCGAGGTCCCCGTCGAGGGCGAGTACACCTCGGAGTCCATGGCCTCCGCGTTCGGCGAGCCCCAGCCGGCCGCCGGCCTGGGCCGCCGCAAGAACGCCATCGCCCGTGTCCGGATCGTCCCGGGCACCGGCAAGTGGAAGATCAACGGCCGCACCCTCGAGGACTACTTCCCGAACAAGGTGCACCAGCAGGAAGTCAACGAGCCCTTCAAGGTGCTCGAGCTCGACGGTCGCTACGACGTCATCGCCCGCATCGCCGGTGGCGGCGTCTCCGGCCAGGCCGGTGCGCTCCGTCTCGGTGTCGCCCGCGCCCTGAACGAGGCCGACGTGGACAACAACCGCGGCGCCCTCAAGAAGGCCGGCTTCCTGCGCCGCGACGACCGTGCGGTCGAGCGGAAGAAGGCCGGTCTGAAGAAGGCCCGCAAGGCTCCGCAGTACAGCAAGCGCTAAGTCGTACCGGCTGGTACCGGCTGTACTCCGAACGCCCCGGCGGCACGCCACTGTGCTGCCGGGGCATTCGTTTATCCCAGCCGTTGGGCGTATAACGGCACAAGACGTTCTAAGGCTTATGTGATCGTTGGTCGGGCGATGCGTGCCCGGGTCTTCGGGAGCCGGCTGCGTGGGCCGCACTCATCGGCAGCCGCTCCCGGAGTTGACGTTTCCTCAGGAGGACAAGTGGGACGACTCTTCGGCACGGACGGCGTGCGCGGCGTCGCCAACGCGGATCTGACGGCCGAGCTGGCGCTCGGACTCTCCGTCGCCGCGGCGCACGTACTGGCCGAGGCGGGCACCTTCGCCGGGCATCGGGCGACCGCGGTGGTCGGCCGGGACCCGCGCGCCTCCGGGGAGTTCCTGGAGGCCGCCGTGGTCGCGGGCCTGGCCAGCGCCGGTGTGGACGTGCTGCGGGTCGGCGTGCTGCCGACGCCCGCGGTGGCCCACCTCACCGGCGCGCTCGGCGCCGACCTCGGCGTGATGCTGTCCGCCAGCCACAACGCCATGCCCGACAACGGCATCAAGTTCTTCGCCCGCGGCGGCCACAAGCTCGCCGACGAGCTGGAGGACCGCATCGAGTCCGTCTACGCCGAGCACCGCACCGGCGCCCCCTGGGAGCGCCCGACCGGCGCCGGTGTCGGCCGCGTCCGCGACTACGACGAGGGGCTCGACCAGTACGTCGCCCACCTCGTCGGCGTGCTCCCCAACCGCCTCGACGGACTGAAGATCGTCCTCGACGAGGCGCACGGCGCGGCCTCCCGGGTCTCGCCGGAGGCCTTCGCGCGGGCCGGTGCCGAACTGGTCACCATCGGCGCGGTGCCCGACGGCCTCAACATCAACGACGGCTGCGGCTCCACCCACCTCGACCTGCTCAAGGCCGCCGTCGTCGAGCACGGCGCCGACCTCGGCATCGCCCACGACGGCGACGCCGACCGCTGCCTGGCCGTGGACCACACCGGTGCGGAGGTCGACGGCGACCAGATCCTCGCCGTGCTCTCCCTGGCGATGCGGGAGCGGGACGCGCTGCGCTCGGACACCGTCGTCGCCACCGTCATGTCCAACCTGGGCTTCAAGCTGGCCATGGAGCGCGAGGGCATCCGGTTCGTGCAGACCGGCGTCGGCGACCGGTATGTGCTGGAGGAGATGAAGGAGCACGGCTACGCGCTGGGCGGCGAGCAGTCCGGGCACGTCATCATCCTCGATCACGCCACCACCGGGGACGGCACGCTGACCGGCCTGATGCTGGCGGCGCGGGTCGCGCAGACCGGCCGTACGCTGCGGGACCTCGCGTCCGTGATGGAGCGGCTGCCGCAGGTGCTGGTCAATGTGCCGGACGTGGACAAGTCGCGGGTGAGCACCTCTGCCGAGCTGGCCGCAGCGGTGTCCGAGGCGGAGCGGGAGCTGGGGAGCACCGGGCGGGTGCTGCTGCGTCCCTCCGGGACGGAGCCCTTGGTGCGGGTGATGGTGGAGGCTGCCGATATCGAGCAGGCTCGGTCTGTGGCGGGGCGGTTGGCCGATTCGGTGAAGTCCGCGCTGGGGTAGTTTTCTGCGCCGGGTTCGGGGTGGGGGTGCTGCGTGGTGCGGGGTGCCGCGCCGTCGTGGCTTGTCGCGCAGTTCCCCGCGCCCCTTGGGTCAGTTTCCTCGCCCGGCGTTGTCAGGTTTGGTCATCCGGCGTCGCTGGGTGGACCACAGGGCCTTCTGGGCCAGGAGCGTGAGGGTTCCGGCTACCACGATGCCTGCCAGGTTGAGCAGGAGTTGTTCGGTGGAGCCCACCGTCTGGTTGGTGTCGCCGAAGCTCAGGGCGACGGCGGCGTTCGCGGCCGCCGGGACCGTGGTGACGGAGATGGCGACGCCCACCAGGGCGCCGGACTTCGCCGAGGTGAGGGACAGCGTGCCCGCGATGCCGGCGAGGACCGCCACCACGAAGGAGAAGGCGTCGGGGGCGTAGACGAAGCCGGTGTTGGGGCGGTCGCCCTCCAGCTTGCCCTCGCTGAACAGGTCGAGGGCGGCCATGATCCAGCTGAAGCCCACCGTCACCGCCATCGCCACGGCGAAGCCCACCAGCAGGGCGATCGCCGAACGCAGGGCGAGACGCGGGGCGCGCTGGACGATCGCGGTGCAGATGCCGGCGAGGGGACCGAACTCCGGGCCGACCGCCATCGCGCCCACGATCAGGATCGCGTTGTCGAGGACGACACCGCAGGCCGCGATCATCGTGGCCAGTGTGATGAAGGCGACGTAGGTGATGGAGAGCGTCGACTCCTCGTGCGTCGCCTCCTCCAACTGCTCCCACAGCACGGCGTCCGCGGGCTCGCCGGGGGCGTCCCGCTCCGCCTTCTCGGCGCGCCTGGACAGTGACAGGTCGATGCTCTCGGCGGTGATGGCGCCGCAGTCGTCGATGCCCAGGGCCCGGAGCCGGCTGATGATCTCGTCGCCCGCCTCGCGGGCCACGTCGCACATGACGACGTCGCCCGCCGGCTCGCGGGCGGCGCCGGGCAGGACGACGAGGTGGGTGGTGCCGACCGTCCGGTCGATCAGCCGGACCACCTCGTCGGTCCGGTCGGCCGGGGTGATCAGACGCAGATGCAGCATCCGGTATTTCTACAGGCAGCGGGCGGTCGTCGTCACAACTTCCGCAGGCTCAGGCGCTGCACCTTGTGGTCGGGGCCCTTGCGCAGCACCAGGGTGGCCCGGCCCCGGGTGGGGGCCACGTTCTCCACCAGGTTGGGCTTGTTGATGGTGCGCCAGGTGGTGCGGGCGTAGTCGAGGGCCTCCTCCTCCGAGACCTGCGTGTACTTGCGGAAGTACGAGGACGGGTTCTGGAAGGCGGTCGCGCGCAGTTTCCGGAAGCGGTTGAGGTACCAGCTCTCGATGTCCTCGGTGCGCGCGTCGACGTACACGCTGAAGTCGAAGTAGTCGGCCAGCCCGACCCTGGTGCGGCCGTCCTTGCCGGGGAGCGCGGGCTGGAGCACGTTGAGGCCCTCGACGATCAGGATGTCGGGGCGGCGGACGACGAGCCGCTGGTCCGGGACGATGTCGTAGATGAGGTGGGAGTAGACCGGGGCCGTCACCTCCGCCTTGCCCGCCTTGATGTCGGCGACGAACCGGGTCAGTGCCCGGCGGTCGTACGACTCGGGGAAACCTTTCCGCGACATCAGGCCGCGCGCCTCCAGCTCCCGCGTCGGCAGCAGGAAGCCGTCGGTGGTGACCAGTTCCACCCGCGGGTGCTCGGGCCAGCGCGAGAGCAGCGCCTGGAGCAGGCGGGCGACGGTGGACTTGCCGACCGCGACCGAACCGGCGACCCCTATGACGAAGGGGGTGCCGGACTGGGAGCCCTGCTCGCCGAGGAAGGTGTTCAGCGCGCCGCGCAGGCCGTCGGTGGCGCCGACGTAGAGGTTGAGGAGCCGGGACAGCGGGAGGTAGATGTCCCGCACCTCGTCGAGGTCGATGACGTCGCCGAGGCCGCGCAGCTTCTCGACCTCCTCGGCGGTCAGCGGCAGCGGCGTCTTGTCGCGCAGCGCGCTCCACTCGGGGCGGGTGAGGTCGACGTAGGGAGTCGCCTCCGGCCGATGCCGGTGGGCGCTCCGGGGGATCGAGGGGACCGGAGAGATCACAGTCCATTGTTAACGGAGTACGAACGGGGCGGCAGGTGGGGTGTGTCACGCCCCGGGGAGATCACGGTCGGGTCTCGGCTGGCCGGTTTCGATCGTACGTGCGATTGCCCTGGGTAAGGTGCGGGCAAAGTCGACCGGATTCGAACTTCTGTCCTGATGGGACTCGACAGAATCCGGCGCGATCAGACATCACCGGACCCTTCGGTCCCACCCGCAACCCGACGAAAGAGTGCCGCCGTGAGTTCGACCGCTGTCCGCCGTACCGCCCTCGCCGCCTCCGCCGCCGCCCTGGCCCTGCTCGTCACCGCCTGCGGCGGGTCGTCCGACGACGACGGCGCGGCCGGGGAGGAGACGGCCGGGACGGAGCAGTCCGCCCCGGCGGAGGACGCCGGGGCGTCCGCGCCGGCGGGCAAGGCGCTGACCGCCGCCGAACTGGAGAAGGTCGCCCTCGCCCAGGCCGACGTCAAGAACGGCGAGGTCGCCACCGAACTGTCGGCGGACGACCGGGTGGCCAAGGACCAGATCTCGGCGGACGACAAGGCCTGTCTGCCGCTGGTCCACGGCCAGGGCGCGGTGGCCCAGGGCGAGCCGGCGGCGGACGTGCAGCGCTCCTGGCAGGGGCAGTCGGAGGCGCCCTCCGCGAGCAAGGGCCCGGACGGCCAGGACATGACCGACATCGACGTCAACAAGATCCTGCTGAATGTCGCCTCCTACGCGGACGGCGGCGCCGAGCAGGCGGTGGCGGGTCTGAAGACGGCCGTCGAGAAGTGCGCGGGCGGCTTCGAAGCGACCGTGGGCAGCGACAAGATGCGGATCACCAAGGTGGGCGGCGTGGACCGCCTCAAGGCCGGTGACGAGGGGTTCACCGTCAACCTCGGGGTGGCCACCGGCGGGGACGGCAGCGGGCTCATGAAGCTCGTCGTGGTCCGCAAGGGCGCCACCCTCGCCACCTTCAGCGCCGTCAACCTCTCCTCGATGATGACCGGCGCGGAGTTCGAGGTCCCCGCCGAGGTCGTCGACGCGCAGGTCGCCAAGCTCGGCTGACACCGCGCCCCCGCGGACGGCGTTCGTACCCCGGTGGGAATTTCCGATTTCGGGCACGAGGAGCCCGCTTTGCGGCCGCCGAGTGGCCGATCCTGCTCGTAGGCTGCCGCTTATGTGCGGAATCGTGGGATACGTAGGGCCTCAGTCGGCACTCGACGTCGTGATGGCCGGACTGAAGCGGCTCGAATACCGGGGATACGACTCGGCGGGCGTCGCCGTGCTCGCGGACGGCGGCCTCGCCACCGCCAGGCGAGCCGGCAAGCTCGTCAACCTCGACAAGGAACTGTCCGAACACCCGCTGCCGTCCGCGGCCACCGGCATCGGCCACACCCGCTGGGCCACCCACGGCGGCCCCACCGACGCCAACGCCCACCCGCACCTCGACAACGCGGGCCGGGTGGCCGTGGTCCACAACGGCATCATCGAGAACTTCGCGCCGCTGCGGGCCGAGCTGACCGAGCGCGGCCACGAACTGCCCTCCGAGACCGACACCGAGGTCGTCGCCCACCTGCTCGCCGAGGAGTACTCGGCCTGCGCCGACCTCGCCGAGGCGATGCGCCTGGTGTGCCGGCGGCTGGAGGGCGCGTTCACCCTGGTCGCGGTGCACGCGGACGCGCCGGACGTGGTGGTGGGCGCCCGCCGCAACTCGCCGCTCGTGGTGGGCGTGGGGGAGGGCGAGTACTTCCTCGCCTCGGACGTCGCGGCCTTCATCGCCCACACCCGGGACGCCGTCGAGCTGGGCCAGGACCAGGTCGTCGAACTGCGCCGGGACGGCGTCACCGTCACCGGCTTCGACGGGACCCCGGCGGACGTCCGCTCCTACCACGTCGACTGGGACGCCTCCGCCGCCGAGAAGTCCGGCTACGCCTCCTTCATGCTCAAGGAGATCGCCGAGCAGCCGAAGGCCGTCGCCGACACCCTCCTGGGCCGCATCGACGGCTCCGGCACGCTGAGCCTGGACGAGGTGCGCATCCCGGCGGCGGTCCTGCGCGAGGTGGACAAGGTCGTCGTCGTCGCCTGCGGTACGGCCTTCCACGCCGGGCTGATCGCCAAGTACGCCATCGAGCACTGGACGCGGATCCCCTGCGAGGTGGAGCTGGCCAGCGAGTTCCGCTACCGCGACCCGATCCTCGACCAGCAGACCCTGGTCGTCGCGATCTCCCAGTCCGGCGAGACCATGGACACCCTGATGGCCCTGCGCCACGCCCGTGAGCAGGGCGCCAAGGTCCTCGCCATCTGCAACACCAACGGCTCCACGATCCCCCGCGAGTCCGACGCCGTGCTCTACACCCACGCCGGCCCCGAGGTCGCCGTCGCGTCCACCAAGGCCTTCCTCACCCAGCTCGTGGCCTGCTACCTGGTCGCCCTGTACCTCGGTCAGGTGCGCGGCACCAAGTTCGGCGACGAGATCGGCGACGTCGTCCGCGACCTGTCGGGCATCTCCGACGCGGTCGAACGGGTCCTGGCGACCATGGACCCGGTGCGTGAACTGGCCCGCTCGCTCGCCCACAAGAACACGGTGCTCTTCCTCGGGCGGCACGTCGGCCATCCCGTCGCCCTCGAAGGCGCTCTCAAGCTCAAGGAGTTGGCGTACATGCACGCCGAGGGCTTCGCGGCGGGCGAGCTGAAGCACGGGCCGATCGCGCTGATCGAGGAGGACCTGCCGGTCGTGGTGGTGGTGCCCTCGCCGCGCGGCCGGTCGGTCCTGCACGACAAGATCGTGTCCAACATCCAGGAGATCCGCGCCCGCGGCGCCCGCACCGTCGTCATCGCCGAGGAGGGCGACGAGGCGGTCGTCCCCTACGCCGACCACCTCGTCCGGATCCCGGCCACCCCGACCCTGCTGCAACCCCTGGTGGCCACGGTGCCGTTGCAGGTCTTCGCCTGCGAACTGGCGACGGCGCGGGGCAACGAGGTGGACCAGCCGCGGAACCTGGCGAAGTCGGTGACGGTGGAGTAGGCCTGCCCGGCGCGTGCCCCGCGGCGGTTCCTCAGCGGCCGGTCGCGGGCGGCACGGTGACGACCCGGAAGCGTTCCAGGACCACCGGTGTCGTGTCGTCCACCGTGAACTCCGGGTCGCCCAGCGCCGCGCGCAGCTGCGCGCCGTGCCAGAACCGCTCGTGCTCCGCACGCCACTCGGCCACGCTCGTGCACCCCTCGCCCTCGTCGACCACGTGGGCGAGGTCCACGTCGGCGAGCGGGACGACGCGCACCTCCGTCACCTCGATGACGGCGACGGGCAGTCCGCGCGAGTCGACGACCGCCTCGCGGCGCCCGGCTCGCGGCAGCGGCTCGCCCTCGTGCGCGTAGTCGGCGACCAGCCCGGTCGTGGTGGTCTTCGAACCGTCCAGGATCGCCGCGACGAGCCGGTCGCGCAGCGGGCCGGGGAAGCCGAACTCGGCCCTGGGGAGCGCGTCGGGGTCCGAGAGGGGCGGGGCCGGGTCCGGTGCGGAGGTCATGTGATCACCGTACTGGGGGCCCGGGCCCGGACTGCCGGTTCAGTCCTCCCGCGCCTCCCGTGCCTCCCGTACGTCCCGTGCCTCCCGCACGTCGCGCCAGGCCCGGGGGATCGCCGCCGCCACGTCGTGCGCTCCCGCCGGCGCGCCCTCCGTCGCGAACCGTCCCGCCAGGCCGTGCAGGTACGCGCCCGCGCTCCCCGCGTCCATCGCCGACAGGCCCGCCGCCAGCAGCGACCCCGCCAGGCCGGACAGCACGTCCCCGCTGCCGGCCGTGGCGAGCCACGAGGTCCCCGTCGCGTTGACCCGGACGGGGCCGCCCTTCGCACTGGCCACCAGGGTCGTCGAGCCCTTCAGCAGCACCGTCGCCCCGTACCGCGCCGCCAGCTCGCGCACCGAGGCCAGCCGGGCCCCCTCGACCTCCTCCCGGGCCACCCCGAGCAGTGCCGCCGCCTCCCCGGCGTGCGGGGTCATCAGCGTCGGTGCCGTGCGCGCCCGTACCGCGTCCGCGTCGGCCAGCCGCAGGGCGTCCGCGTCGATCAGCACCGGCACCTGGGCCGCCAGCACCTCGGCCACCGTCGCCGCGTCGTCACCGGCGCCCGGTCCGACCACCCACGCCTGCACCCGCCCCGCCCGCTCCGGCCCCCGGTCGGACACCAGCGTCTCCGGGAAGCGGGCGATCACCGCGTCCCCGGCCGGACCGACGTACCGCACCGCCCCCGCCCCGCCCCGCAGCGCGCCCGCGACGGCGAGCACCGCGGCGCCGGGGTAGCGGGCCGAGCCGGCGGCGATGCCCACGACCCCGCGCCGGTACTTGTCGCTCTCGGCCGCCGGCACCGGCAGCAGGCGCGCCACGTCCGCGTGCTGCAACGCCTCCAGCTCCGCCGCCTCGGCGGGCAGCGGCAGGCCGATGTCCACCAGCCGCACCGCACCCGCGTACTCCCGCGCCGGATCGATCAGCAGCCCCGGCTTGTGCGTCCCGAACGTCACCGTCAGGTCGGCGCGGACCACGTCCCCGCGCACCTGGCCCGTGTCCGCGTCGATCCCGCTCGGCAGGTCGACGGCGACGACTGCGGCCCGGGACCGCGCGGCCGCGTCCGCCAGCGGCACCGCCGACTCCCGCAGCCCGCCCTTGCCGCCGATCCCGACGATGCCGTCCAGGACCAGGTCGGCCCGCGCGATCGACTCCCCGGCCCGGCCGGAGGCCGCGTCGCCGTCGGCGACCCGTCCGCCCGCCCGCCGCAACGCCGCCAGACCGCCGGCGTGCGCCCGTTCCGGCGCGAGCAGCAGCGCCGTCACGCCCGCGCCCCGCCGGGCCAGCCGCGCGCCCGCGTACAGGGCGTCGCCGCCGTTGTCGCCACTGCCGACCAGCAGCACCACCCGGCTGCCGTAGACCCGCCCGGCCACCCGGACCAGCACCTCGGCGCAGGCGGCGGCCAGCCCGGCCGCGGCCCGTTGCATCAGCGCCCCCTCCGGCAGCCGTGCCATCAGCTCCCGCTCGGCGTTCCTGACCGTCTCCACGCTGTACGCAGTCCGCATGCCGTCGAGTCTTCCCCGTACGCCCGGAACACGCACGAGCGGCGGCCCGGCAGTGGTTAGGGTGCCCGGCATGAGCATCATCGGGGTCGGGATCGACGTGGCCGAGGTCGAGCGGTTCGGGGCGTCGCTGGAGCGCACACCGGCCCTGGCGGGGCGGCTGTTCCTGGAGCGCGAGCTGCTGCTGCCCAGCGGTGAGCGCCGGGGCGTCGCCTCGCTCGCCGCCCGCTTCGCGGCGAAGGAGGCGCTGGCCAAGGCGCTGGGCGCACCGGCGGGGCTGCTGTGGACGGACGCCGAGGTGTACGTCGAGGAGAGCGGGCAGCCGCGGCTGCGCGTGTCGGGGACGGTGGCGGCGCGGGCGGCGGAGCTGGGTGTGGCGTCCTGGCACGTGTCGCTGAGCCACGACGCGGGGATCGCGTCGGCGGTGGTGATCGCGGAGGGATAACCCCCACGGGGCAGCCCCCAGGGCCCTCCCACGGGGCAGCCCTCAGGGCAGTCCCACGGGGCAGTCCCGCGGTCGGCCCCCGGCTCGGCCCTCGGGGTCAGTCGGCGGTCGGCCGGACCCGGATGTGCATGCGCTCGCCCTGTGAGCCGTACAGGGCGAGCCACTCGACGGGCTGGTCCCCGGCGTTGGCGATGCCGTGCGGGACGCGGGTGTCGAACTCCGCGGTCTCCCCGGCCGCCAGGACCAGGTCGTGCTCGCCGAGGGCGAGGAGCAGGCGGCCGGAGAGGACGTAGAGCCACTCGTGGCCCTCGTGCGACCCCTGTGCGGGCCGGGGCGACCACTCGGTCCGCGGGGCGGCCGGTGCGGGGAGGATCTGCTTGTAGGCGTGCAGGCCGTCGTTGGGGTTGCGGGTGAGCGGGATCCACGTCTGCCCGTGCCGGGTGAAGGGGCGGGGATGGACGCGGGGGTCGCCGGTGCGCGAGCCGACGAGTTCGTCCAGGGGCAGCCGGTGGGCCCGGGCCAGCGGCAGCAGGTGCCGCAGTCCCGGCTCGCGCTGCCCCGACTCCAGCCGGGACAGGGTGCTCACCGAGATGCCGGTGACGGCGGCGAGCTGGGCGAGCGTGAGCCCGCGGGCCTGCCGAATCGCGCGCAGGCGTGCCCCGAGCGAGGTCATCACCTGTGCCGTCTCGTCGTCGCCGCCGCTCATGGCACCACTGTCCCCCATCACGGATTCCGGGGAGCGGCGGGCCACCATCCACGGCCGGGCCGCCGCCCGCCACCGCCGGGCCGCCGTCCCTCCCCGGCGGCGTGCGGCCGGGGCGGCCGGGGGCTCTGAGAGACTGGGGGCACGATGAGCGAGACACCTGCTCGGCCGGACGCGGTACTGCGCGCCCGGGCCGAGATCGACCTGGCCGCCCTGCGGGCCAACGTCCGCGCCCTGCGCGAACGGGCCCCCGGGGCGGCTCTGATGGCCGTCGTCAAGGCGGACGCCTACGGCCACGGCGCCGTCCCCTGCGCCCGCGCCGCCGTCGAGGCCGGCGCGACCTGGCTCGGCACCGCCACCCCCCAGGAGGCCCTCGCGCTGCGGGCGGCCGACGCCGGACTGCCGGACGACGTACGCGTCATGTGCTGGCTGTGGACGCCCGGCGGGCCCTGGCGGGAGGCCGTCGAGGCGCGCCTGGACGTGTCCGTCGGCGCAATGTGGGCCATGGCGGAGGTCGTCGCGGCGGCACGGGCGGCCGGGATGCCCGCACGCGTGCAGCTCAAGGCCGACACCGGGCTCGGCCGGGGCGGCTGCCAGCCCGGCGCGGACTGGGAGGAACTGGTCGCGGCCGCCCTGCGGGCCGAGGGCGAGGGACTGCTGCGGGTCACCGGCCTCTGGTCCCACTTCGCCTGCGCCGACGAGCCCGGCCACCCCTCCATCGCCGCGCAGCTCACCCGCTTCCGGGAGATGACGGCGTACGCCGAGGGTGAGGGCCTGCGCCCCGAGGTGCGGCACATCGCCAACTCGCCGGCCACCCTCACCCTCCCCGACGCCCACTTCGACCTCGTACGGCCCGGCATCGCGATGTACGGCGTCTCGCCCAGCCCCGAGATCGGCACCCCGGCCGACTTCGGGCTGCGGCCCGTGATGACGCTGGCAGCCTCGCTGGCCCTGGTCAAGCAGGTCCCCGGCGGCCACGGCGTCAGCTACGGGCACCACTACACCACCCCCGGCGCGACCACCCTGGGCCTCGTCCCGCTCGGCTACGCGGACGGCGTCCCCCGCCACGCCTCCTCCACCGGGCCCGTCCTGGTCGACGGCAAGTGGCGCACGGTCGCGGGACGGATCGCGATGGACCAGTTCGTCGTCGACCTGGGCGGGGACCGGCCGGGACCGGGCGCCGAGGCGGTGCTGTTCGGGCCCGGCGACCGCGGCGAGCCCACCGCCGAGGACTGGGCCCAGGCGGCGGGCACCATCGCGTACGAGATCGTCACCCGGATCGGAAGCCGCGTTCCGCGCGTCTACGTCAACGAGTGACGGATCCCCGCCCGAAGCCCGTCCGGGTGGGAGGCGATCAGCGGCGGGCAGACGCACAGCGGCCCGGTGGACCGGGCGGACCAGGCGAACCACGCGAAGGGGAGCGGTGCACGTGAGCGAGAGCAGCGGGGAGGCCGTCGCGGCGGTCGTCGCCTCCGCCACGGAGGCCGCCACCGAGGCCGCCGCCGGCGGCTGGCGCCGGGCGACCGGCATCGCCGGGGTCGCGATAGGCGTGGTCGCGGCGGGGGCCGCGGCCGGCGTGGCGATAGAGCGGCTCACCGTCGGCCGCGGGATGCGTCAGAAGGCCCGCCTCGCCCTCGACTCGGCGGGTCCCTACGGCGGACTGCGCGGCACCCCGGGCACGGCGTACGCCGAGGACGGCACCGAGCTGTACTACGAGGTCGACGACGTCGATCCGGCGGCCGACGCCGACCGCGCCCCGCGCCGCAGGCGGCTGTTCGGCCGCAAGGCGCCCGCGCCCGTCACCGTCGTCTTCAGCCACGGCTACTGCCTCAACCAGGACTCCTGGCACTTCCAGCGGGCGGCCCTCAGGGGCGTCGTCCGCACCGTCTACTGGGACCAGCGCAGCCACGGCCGGTCCGGGCGGGGCGTGGCCCAGACGCGGGACGACCGGCCGGTCACCATCGAGGAGCTGGGCCGCGACCTGAAGACCGTCATCGAGGCGGCCGCACCCGAGGGCCCCATCGTGCTGGTCGGGCACTCCATGGGCGGCATGACCATGATGGCGCTGGCCGACGCCTTCCCCGACCTGGTCCGCGAGCGCGTCGTCGGCGTCGCCCTCGTCGGTACGTCGTCCGGGCGGCTCGGCGAGGTCAACTTCGGGCTGCCGGTGGCCGGCGTCAACGCGGTGCGACGGGTGCTGCCGGGCGTGCTCCGGGCGCTGGGGCAGCGGGCCGAGCTGGTGGAGCGGGGACGGCGGGCGACGGCGGACCTGTTCGCCGGGATCATCAAGCGGTACTCGTTCGCGTCCCGGGACGTGGACCCGGCCGTGGCCCGGTTCGCCGAGCGGATGATCGAGTCGACACCGATCGACGTCGTCGCCGAGTACTACCCGGCCTTCAACGACCACGACAAGACCGAGGCCCTCGCCCACTTCGCCGGCCTCCCGGTCCTGGTCCTGGCCGGGGTGCGGGACCTGGTGACGCCGAGCGAGCACAGCGAGGCGATCGCCGACCTGCTGCCGGACGCCGAGCTGGTGCTGGTCCCCGACGCGGGGCACCTGGTGATGCTGGAACACCCCGAGCTGGTCACCGACCGCCTCGCCGACCTGCTCGCCCGCGCGGGCGCCGTGCCGACAGCGGCTACCGTGGACGGCTATGGAAGCACCAGCAGCAGCGCGGGGCCCGGCTGAGTCCTCCGGCCACTCCTCCGGCCCGGCCGCCGAGGGCCCGTCCTCCGGCGTCGAGATCACCGTCACCTCTCCCGAGCAGATGCGGGAACTGGGCCGCAGGCTTGCGCGGCTCCTGCGCGCCGGTGACCTGGTGATGCTCAGCGGGGAGCTGGGCGCGGGCAAGACGACGCTGACCCGGGGCCTCGGCGAGGGCCTCGACGTGCGGGGCGCCGTGACCTCCCCGACCTTCGTGATCGCCCGCGTGCACCCGCCGCTCGGGGACGGCCCGCCGCTCGTCCACGTGGACGCCTACCGGCTGTCGGGCGGCCTCGACGAGATGGAGGACCTCGACCTCGACGTGTCCCTGTCCGACTCGGTGATCGTGGTCGAGTGGGGCGAGGGCAAGGTCGAGGAGCTGACCGAGGACCGGTTGCGAGTCCGGATCGACCGGGCCGTCGGCGACACCACCGACGAGGTGCGGCACGTGACGGTGACCGGCCTCGGCGAGCGCTGGACCACGGCCGACGTGAGCGTCCTCGCCGGCTGAACCGCCCGGGCGGTGCCACCGGTGCCACCGCCCGCCGGATTTCCGACAAGGCGTCGGCAAAAGATTGCGCTCCGGGACATGCGCGTGGTCACATGGTACTCAGCTCGTAGTTAGGCATGCCTTACTACGCCGCCCCCGAGCTTCAGGAGGCGTCCATGTCGTCCACGTCATCCACGTCCCAGGCCCAGCCGCAGGGCCGCCCGAGGCCCCAGTCGCCCGCGCCCGCCGGAGTGTCGATGCGCGACCTGCTCGCCTCCTGCGCCGCCGCGACGGCGGTCTCGACGCCGCCCCGCGCCCCGGAACCCGACGCCGGTCGCGAACCGGTCCGCGACCGGCAGGGCCGCCTCGAACAGCCGGATCACCGCGAGCAGAGGCGCCACCGCGGCCACCGCGAGGCCGCCTGACGCCTGGCGGGAGCCTCACACCCCGCGCGCGCTGCGCACCCCGCGCGGGCTCCGCGCGTCGTCAGGGGACGACGACGACCGGCCGCCCGATCGTCGCGAACTTCCACATCGCGTCGCCGTCGGCGCGCGACTCGCGGATGCCGCCGGTGGGCCGGTCCGGGTCGGGCGCGGCCGTCGAGCCGTCGACCGCCGCGCTGAACCCGATGGCCACGCCCTGCGCGCCGGCGAAGCGCACCACGTGCTCGACCGGGATGCCGTCGGACCCGGTGATCCGGTTGGACCGGGAGGTGACCGTGTAGGCGCCCGGGGTCGGATCGACCGTGCTGGGCGTGACCTCGAAGGTGCGCCGCACCGTGTTCCCGGGGCCGACGAGCCAGACCCGGTCGTCGTCCACCGAGTACACCACCCGTTCACCCCTTCCGGACAGGGCGGGCAGGGCGTCCGGGTGCCGCCGGTCGCGCGGCGCCTTGGCGGCGCCCGGGGCCGGGCTGACGGTCGCGCCGGTTCGGCCGAGGTCGCCCGGGGCGCTGACGGACGCCTGGTGGGCGAGGACGCCGATGGTCACGAGGGCCGCCGCCGTGAGGCCGGTGACGATACCGGCGCTGCTGCTTGCCACTGGCGACCACCTCGTCGTCGTACTCGTGCGTATGGCGTCCTGCGTCCTGCGGCCCCGCGGCGCGTGCCGCGTGCCGAGGGCTGCGTGCGTGCCGCGCGTCGTGCGTCGCGTGCCGCGTCTCGTGCTCCGGGCGACGGTAGCAGTACGTGAGTGCGTGAACGCGGTGTGCGACACGGGGCGGTCGTGCCGGGCCCGGCGGGTGTCCCCGGGTTGTCCACAGGGCGTCCGACGCGGGCCCCGCGGCGCCGTAGGCTGTTTGCGTGCTCTTGCTCGCTCTGGATACCGCCACGCCCGCCGTCACCGTCGCGCTCCACGACGGTACGGACGTCATCGCCTCGTCGAGCCAGGTCGACGCGCGCCGGCACGGTGAGCTGCTGCTGCCCGCCGTCGACCGGGTGCTCGCCGAGGCCGGTCTGCGGCTCGACGCCGTCACCGGCATCGTCGCCGGCGTCGGCCCCGGCCCGTACACGGGGCTGCGCGTCGGCCTGATGACCGCGGACGCCTTCGGACTCGCGCTCGGCGTGCCCGTGCACGGCCTGTGCACGCTGGACGGCCTCGCGTTCGCCGCCGACCTCGAGGGTCCCTTCGTGGTGGCGACCGACGCCCGCCGCAAAGAGGTGTACTGGGCGCGGTACGCCGACTCCCGCACCCGGCTCACCGACCCGGCCGTCGACCGGCCCGCCGACATCGCCGGCGAGGTGGCCGGGCTCCCGGCCGTCGGCGCGGGCGCGCTGCTGTACCCGGACACCTTCCCCCGGGCGCACGAGCCGGAGCACGTGTCCGCCGCCGCCCTGGCCCGGCTGGCCGCCGAGAAGCTCGCGGCGGGGGAGGAGCTGCCCGCGCCCCGGCCGCTGTACCTGCGCCGGCCCGACGCCCAGGTCCCCAAGAACTACAAGGTGGTCACCCCGAAGTGACCGAGCCAGCCACCGCCGAGTCCGCACCCGCCGTCCTGCGCGAGATGCGCTGGTGGGACATCGACGCCGTGCTCCGCATGGAGCGCGAGCTGTTCCCGGAGGACGCCTGGTCGCGGGGGATGTTCTGGTCCGAGCTGGCGCACGCGCGCGGGCCCGGCGCGACCCGGCGCTACCTCGTCGCCGAGGAGGACGGCCACATCGTCGGCTACGCCGGCCTGGTCACCTCCGGGGAGCAGGCCGACGTGCAGACCATCGCCGTCGCCCGCGACCGCTGGGGCACCGGCCTCGGCGCGCGGCTGCTGACCGAGCTGCTGCGCGCGGCGACCGACTTCGAGTGCGCCGAGGTGCTCCTCGAGTGCCGGGTGGACAACACCCGGGCCCAGCGGCTGTACGAGCGCTTCGGCTTCGAGCCCATCGGCTTCAGGCGCGGCTACTACCAGCCGGGGAACGTGGACGCCCTGGTGATGCGCCTGACCGACCCGTCCACCTCCGTACCGGGAACCGAACGAGGAACCGAGAACCATGGCTGACTCACGCGACGAGCCTCTCGTCCTGGGGATCGAGACCTCCTGCGACGAGACCGGCGTCGGCATCGTCCGGGGCACCACCCTGCTGGCCGACGCCGTCGCCTCCAGCGTCGACGAGCACGCCCGCTTCGGCGGCGTCGTGCCGGAGGTGGCGAGCCGCGCCCACCTGGAGGCGATGGTGCCGACCATCGACCGCGCCCTCAAGGAAGCGGGGGTGAGCGCGCGCGACCTCGACGGCATCGCCGTCACCGCGGGACCCGGCCTCGCCGGCGCCCTGCTGGTGGGCGTCTCGGCGGCCAAGGCGTACGCCTACGCGCTCGGCAAGCCCCTGTACGGCGTCAACCACCTCGCCTCGCACATCTGCGTCGACCAGCTCGAACACGGCGCGCTGCCCGAGCCGACGATGGCGCTGCTGGTCTCCGGCGGGCACTCCTCGCTCCTGCTGTCGACGGACATCACCTCCGACGTCCGCCCGCTGGGCGCCACCATCGACGACGCGGCCGGCGAGGCCTTCGACAAGATCGCCCGCGTGCTCAACCTGGGCTTCCCGGGCGGTCCGGTCATCGACCGGTACGCGCGCGAGGGCGACCCGAACGCGATCGCCTTCCCGCGCGGTCTGACCGGGCCGCGCGACCCGGCGTACGACTTCTCCTTCTCCGGGCTCAAGACGGCCGTGGCCCGCTGGATCGAGGCGAAGCGGGCGGCGGGGGAGGAGGTGCCGGTGCGCGACGTGTCGGCCTCCTTCCAGGAGGCGGTCGTGGACGTGCTGACCCGCAAGGCGGTGCGGGCCTGCAAGGACGAGGGCGTCGACCACCTGATGATCGGCGGCGGTGTGGCCGCCAACTCGCGGCTGCGGGCACTGGCCCAGGAGCGCTGCGAGGCGGCCGGCATCCGGCTGCGGGTGCCGCGCCCCAAGCTGTGCACGGACAACGGCGCGATGGTCGCCGCGCTCGGCGCCGAGATGGTCGCCCGGAACCGGGCCGCGTCCGACTGGGACCTCTCGGCGGACTCCTCCCTCCCGGTGACCGACCCGCACGTGCCGGGACGGGGACACACGCACGGCCATCACGGCCACGACCACGTGCACGAGGTCAGCAAGGAGAACCTGTACTCGTGACCGTCGCGCTGATGTGGGAGGCGCGGGCCCTGCCCGGCCGGGGCGAGGAGCTGCTGACCTGGACCCGCGCCCAGGCACTCGCAGGCACCCCGCTCCGCCGGGAGACCCTGCGCGCCCCGCAGGACCGCGTCCTCGTCATCACCTGGTGGGACGCCGCCCTCGACGCCGAACTGCCGGAACTGCCGGAGCCGGACGAAGGTCTGGTGACGCGGCCGGTGCACCGGTGGCGGTTCGAGTCGGTCGAGGACGACGACGAGGACGAGGACGAGGGCGAGGGCTAGGGCCAGGGCCAGGGTTAGAACGAGGACTAGGGCCAAGGGCCGCGGCGACACCGACGACGGCGATGGCGACGGCGACGGTCGGGCGAATGATTCGGGGCCTGCGTCGAATGTTCCGAGGGCTCTCGGTCCGCCGCCCCCTTCGTCAGGCGGCCTCATGGGGTTACGATCGCCGCCATGACATCCCCGCAGCCCGCTGAAACCCGGACGCAAAAGCGGTCACCGCAGACCGCGACCCTCGCCGAGATCGCGCGTGAGGCCGGTGTGTCGGCGCCGACTGTTTCGAAGGTGCTCAACGGCCGCGCCGACGTCGCCCCGTCGACCCGGGCCCGCGTCGAGGAGCTGCTCCGCGTCCACGGCTACCGGCGCAGGCGGGCCGAGTCGACCCGCTCGCCCCTGATCGACCTGGTCTTCCACGAGCTGGAGAGCGCCTGGGCGATGGAGGTCATCCGCGGCGTGGAGAACGTGGCCAGGGACACCGGGCTCAGCGTCGTGCTCTCCGAGAGCGCGGGCCGCCTCACCCCCGGCCGGACCTGGGCCGACCAGGTCGCCGCCCGCCGCCCGCACGGGGTGATCCTCGTGCTGTCCGGCCTCGACGAGTCCCAGCGGGCGCTGCTCACCAGCCGCTCCATCCCGTTCGTGGTGATGGACCCGGCCGGCGACCCGGGCGCCGACGTGCCGTCCATCGGCGCCACCAACTGGCAGGGCGGCCTCGCCGCCACCCGGCACCTGGTCGACCTCGGGCACACCCGCATCGGCGCGATCAGCGGGCCCACCCGCATGATGTGCAGCCGCGCCCGCGTCGACGGGTACCGGGCCGCGCTGGAGACGGCGGGGCTGCCGGTCGACCCGGACCTGATCGTCACCGGCGACTTCCACCACGAGGCCGGCTACCGGCAGGGCCTGGAGCTGCTGCGCCGCCCGGACCGGCCGACCGCCGTCTTCGCCGGCAACGACCTCCAGGCGCTGGGCCTGTACGAGGCCGCGCGTGAGCTGGGGCTGCGCATCCCGCACGACCTGAGCGTGGTCGGGTTCGACGACCTGCCGGTGGCGCGCTGGGTGGGGCCGCCGCTGACGACCGTACGGCAGCCGCTGATGGAGATGGCCGAGGCGGCGGCCCGGCTGGTGCTGGACCTCGGGCGGGACGACGGCTCGTCGACGGCGACCCGGGTGGAGCTGGCCACCAGCCTGGAAGTGCGCAGCAGCACGGCGCCGCCCCAGGAGCGGCAAGCCGCGGCGGGATGAGCGGATAAGCCCCCAGTCTGAGAATTTCCGCAGAAGCCCGACCCACCTGTTCCAGTTTCAATAATTCGGACTTATGTTCCTTCCGGCGGGGCATCCGGGTGGGGACGCGGACGGGACGGGCGGGGGCTGGCGCATGGCGGCACGGGGCGGACAGGACGGGCGGGGCGGCCGCCGGAAGGGGCTGAAGGTAGCCGGCCTGGCCCTGGCCGGCTCCCTGCTGCTCGGTGCCGGGGCGGCGGGCTGGGCCTACTGGCACCTGAACGGCAACATCAAAAGCGTCGACATCAACGGCGCCCTCGGGGACGACCGCCCCGCGCGACCGGCCACCGTCCCCTCCGCCTCGCCCACCGCCTCCCCGGTGCCCACCGGCGCCCTGAACGTCCTCGTCCTCGGCTCCGACTCGCGCAGCGGCGAGGAGAACCAGGAGCTCGGCGGCGGCGACAGCGGCGGAGCCCGCTCGGACACCGCGATGGTCGTCCACCTCGACGCGGGCCGCACCGCCGCCACCGTCGTCAGCATCCCGCGCGACACGCTCGTCGAACGGCCCTCCTGTCCGCTGCCGTCCGGCGGGACGACCCGGGAGGCGAGCGGCGCGATGTTCAACACCGCCTACGAACTGGGCGGGCCGGTCTGCGCCGTCAAGACCGTCGAGACGCTCACCGGCGTGCGCATGGACCACTACGTCGAGGTCGACTTCTCGGGCTTCGCCGACCTGGTCGACGCGCTCGGCGGGGTCACGGTCACCACGGACGTCGACATCGACGACGACAAGAGCCACCTCCACCTGGACGCCGGCACCCACCGCCTCGACGGCACCGAGGCGCTCGGCCTGGCCCGCACCCGGTACGGGCTGGCGGGCGGCAGCGACCTCGCCCGGATAGAGCTCCAGCACAAGCTGGTGAAGGCACTCCTCGAGCAGGTCTCCGCCACCGACCTGCTCACCGACCCCGCCCGGCTCTACCAGGTCGCCGACGCGCTCACCGGCAGCCTCACCACCGACACCGGCCTGGACTCGCTGGGCGAGCTGGCGGACCTGGGCCGCAGCCTCGGGGACCTCGCCGCGGACGACGTACGCACCCTGACGATGCCGGTGCTGCCGGCGCCCTCGGACCCCAACCGGGTGGTCGCCGACCAGCCGGAGGCCGCCGACCTGTGGGAATCGCTGCGCTGAGAGAGGGCGCAGAAATCTTTCCGGTGTGTGTCGATCCGCGGCCGGCCCGTTCGACGCAGGGGTGAGAGGCCGGGAGAAGCCCGGCAGCCGAACCGTCCGAGGAGTCACCATGCCCCGCTACCTGTCGCTGATCCGCATCGAGGAGTCCGACGCCATGCCCGGCGGCCCCAGCCCCGAGCTGGTGCAGCGGATGGAGAAGCTGATGGAGGAGATGACCAAGGCGGGCGTCCTGCTGGACACGGCCGGGCTGACCCCGACCAGCCAGGGCACCCGCGTCCACTACGAGGGCGGACAGCTCTCCGTCACCGACGGGCCCTTCACCGAGACCAAGGAGGTCATCGGCGGCTACTCCCTCCTCCAGGCCAAGGACCGGGCCGAGGCGATCGAGTGGACCAAGCGGTTCCTGAAGACCCACGAGGAGTACTGGACGGTGACCTGCGAGGTGCGGGAGCTGATGGAGGGCTGAGCCCGCGCAGGGCGGACAGAGCCCCGTTTTGCCCCGGCGTCCCGAGGGTGTTGCATGGTGGGCTGTGGAACCGCAGCCCACCGCCGCCCTCGAAACCGTCTTCCGGCTGGAGTCGCCCCGCGTCATCGCCGGCGTGGCCCGGCTCGTCCGGGACGTGGGCATCGCCGAGGAACTCACCCAGGACGCCCTGCTCGCGGCCCTGGAGCAGTGGCCGAGGGACGGAGTGCCCGACAATCCGGGCGCCTGGCTCATGACCACCGCCCGCCGCCGCGCCGTCGACCTGATCCGGCGCCGGGAGACCTACGCCCGCAAGCTCGCGGAGATCGGCCGGGACCTGCCCGCCTCGGCGCCCCCGCCCGAGGAGCCCGCCGACCCCGAGGACATCGACGACGACCTGCTCCGGCTGGTCTTCACCGCCTGCCACCCGGTGCTGTCCGCCGAGGCCCGCATCGCCCTCACCCTCCGCCTGCTCGGCGGCCTGACCACCCCGGAGATCGCCCGCGCCCGCCTCGTCCCCGAATCGACGGTCGCCCAGCGCATCGTGCGCGCCAAACGCACCCTGGCCAGGAAGAACGTCGAGTTCGAGGTGCCGTACGGACCGGACCGCGCGGCCCGCCTCGGCTCGGTCCTCGAGGTCATCTACCTGATCTTCAACGAGGGCTACGCGGCCACCGCCGGCGACGACTGGCTCCGCCCCGCCCTGTGCGAGGACGCCCTGCGCCTGGCCCGCGTCCTGTCGGCCCTGATGCCGAAGGAACCCGAGGTCCACGGCCTGACCGCGCTGCTGGAGTTCCAGTCCTCCCGCACCGCCGCCCGCACCGGCCCCGACGGCGAGCCCGTCCTCCTGCGGGACCAGAACCGCCACCGGTGGAACCGCCTGCTCATCGCCCGCGGCGTCACCGCCCTCGACCACGCCCGCGCCACCGCCGGCTCCGGCGCCCCGGGCCCGTACGTCCTCCAGGCCGCGATCGCCGCCTGCCACGCGACGTCCTACACCTACGAGGAGACCGACTGGCCGCGCATCGCCCAGCTCTACGGCCTGCTCGCGGCCCGCGCCCCGTCCCCGGTCGTGGAACTCAACCGCGCGGTCGCCGTCTCGATGGCCGAGGGACCGGCCCCCGCGCTGGTCCTCGTCGACGCCCTCGTCGCCGAACCCGCCCTGCGCGACTACCACCTGCTGCCCAGCGTCCGCGGCGACCTCCTGCTCCGCCTGGGCCGTACGGCCGAGGCCCGCGCCGAGTTCGAACGGGCCGCGTCCCTGACCCGCAACGCACGCGAACGCGCCCTCCTGCTGGACCGGGCGCGGGAGGCCGGCACCCGCTAGCGGGCGGGGTGTCCGATCAGCATCGTCGGCGCCCCGGCGACCCGGGTCAGGAACACGGTCGCGGCGTTCGGCCCCTGCGGCCTGACCTTCTTCCGCAGCTCCTCCGGCTCGACCGCCGAGCCCCGCTTCTTCACGGTCAGCGTCCCGACCCCGCGCTCCCGCAGCAGCGCCTTCAGCTTCTTGACGCCGAAGGGCATCCGGTCGGTGATCTCGTACGCCGTGGCGTACGGCGTCGGCAGCAGTTCGTCGGCGGTGACGTACGCGATGGTCGCGTCGAGCAGCCCGCCGCCGACCTGCGCGGCGACCTCGGCGACCAGGTGGGCCCGGATGACGGCGCCGTCCGGTTCGTACAGGTACCGGCCGGGCGTACGCACCTCGGGGTCGGGCAGACCGGTGCCGGGCAGGGTGTGCGCACCGGGCAGCAGCGTGGCCCGCACCGCCCCGGGCGCCGTGCCGGCCCCGAACCACAGCACGGCCTCCTTCACGTCCCCGCCGTCGGAGATCCACTCCGCCTCGGCGTCCTCGGGCACCGCCTCGTGCGGGATGCCGGGCGCGACCTTCAGTGCGGCGGCCCGGGAAGCCGTACGGGCCGCCCGCACGGCCCAGGACAACGGCGGTGAGTATGCCTCGGGATCGAAGATCCGGCCCCGCCCGCCCCGGCGCGCGGGATCGACGAACACCGCGTCGTACGCCCCGGTGTCCACCTCCGTCACGTCGGCCTCGCGCACCTCGATCAGGTCGGAGAGTCCCAGCGCGTCGGCGTTGGCGCGGGCCGCCGCGGCCGCGGCCGGGTCCCGGTCGACGGCGAGCACCCGGATCCCGGCCCTGGCCAGCGCGACGGCATCGCCCCCGATCCCGCAGCACAGGTCGGCGACGGAGGTCACGCCGAGCGCCGCGAAGCGCCCGGCCCGGTACGCCGCCACGCTCGCGCGCGTGGACTGCTCGACCCCGTTGGGCGTGAAGAACATCCGTCCGGCGTCCTCGGCCCCGAACTTCGCCACCGCGCGCTGCCGCAGCCGCGCCTGCCCGAGCGCCGCCGACACCAGCTCGGCGGGATGAGTGCGGCGCAGCCGGGTCGCGACCGCCAACTCCCGTGCGGGGTCGGTGTCGCGCACCTCGTCGAGGAGCGCGCGGCCTTCGGGGGTGAGGAGGAAGTCGAGGTCGTTCACCGGGTCATTGTGGGCCAGTCGGTGGATGGTGTGCCTCCGGCGCGGTGTCGGGCCGGGTTCGGCGGCGGGGGACTGCGAGGATCCGGCACCATGCGAGAAGTCGTACAAAATGACAAAAGTCGGGCGTCGCGTCGCGTCTCCCGGGTGCCTCGTGCCACCGCCGTGCTCGCCGTCGCCGTAGCCGCCCTCGCCGCCGGCTGTGCGCAGGGCGACGACCAGGGGGTGCGCGGCGCGGCCGGCCAGCAGGCCCCGAAGGCGCCCCCCGCCCGCGCGGTCGACGGTGCGGCCGAGGCGCGCGAGGCCCGGGCCGCCCTCGTCGCCGCCGCCAAGCGCTGGGACCTGAGGAAGGTCCCGCTGACGGCTCCCGCGCCCCCCGCGAAGAAGCCGGAGATCAAGGCCCGCGAGGGCTTCGAGGTCGACGGCCAGGAGTCGGACGACCTCCCGCCGGTCTTCACCACGGTGCCCACCAAGGAGAAGATCGTCTTCCTCACCATCGACGACGGCGCCGAGAAGGACCCGGCGTTCCTGAAGATGATGAGCGAACTGAAGATCCCGTACACCGTCTTCCTCACCGACGAGGAGATCAAGGACGACTACGGCTACTTCAAGAAGATGCAGGCCCGCGGCATCACCCTCAACAACCACACCCTCAGCCACCCCTACCTCCCCGGCCTCTCCTACGAGGACCAGAAGCGGGAGATCTGCGGGATGCAGGACGTGATGGAGAAGCGCTACGGCAAGCGCCCCGTCCTCTTCCGCCCGCCCTACGGCAACTACAACCGCGACACCCTGCGCGCCGCCAAGTCCTGCGGCATCGAGTACGCCCCGATCTGGAGCGAGGAGGTGTACGTCGACCACTGGGAGTACCGCGAGTGGGACCAGGACCTGCACCCCGGCGACATCGTCCTCACCCACTTCCGGGGCACCGACGACTGGGACGGCACGATGACCGACATGGTCCGCCGCTTCCTGGACCGGATCACCGCCGACAGATACGCGGTGGCCCGACTGGAGGACTACCTGTGAGGCGAGGGCGGTTCCGCCCGGCCGGCGCCGCCCTGGCCGCCCTCGTGCTCCCCCTGCTCCCGCTCACCGCCTGCGACCGGCCCGCCGCCGCCCCCGCCACGCACGCGGCGGCGGCCGGGGACCCGGCCCAGGACGCCGACCGGGGCCGTCGGATGCCGTCCGTCGTGGACCACGTCCGCACCGACGACCCGGTCGTCTTCCTCACCTACGACGACAGCGCCGAGCGCGACCCCGCCTTCGCCGGCCTGGTCCGCGAACGGCGGCTCCCGGTGACCCTGTTCCTCACCGACACCGTCGCCGGACCGGCCTACGGCGACTTCGCCCGGCTGCGCCCGTTCGGCGCGAGCCTGCAGAACCACACCCTCGACCACCGCTCCCTGCGCGGCCTGCCGTACGCCGGGCAGCGCGCCGAGATCTGCGGCCAGCAGACCAAGCTCAGGTCCCGCTTCGGCGTCCGCGCCCACCTCTTCCGCCCGCCGCACGGCACGTACGACACCACGACCCTGCGCGCCGCCGCCGACTGCGGGATCACGGCCCTGGTCCTGTGGCGCGCCACCCTCGACGCCGGGGGCGCCCTCACCTACACGCGCGGCGACCACCGCCTCCACCCCGGCGACATCGTGGCCGTGGACCCGGACCACCCGACGGCCACGAACCTGACGGCCCGCACGGAACACCTGCTGAGGACGATCGAGGAGCAGGGGCTCAGGGTGGGCACATTGGAGGACTACCTGTAATTCCAGCCCGTTGGGGGTGCCCCCTCTGGGGGAGTTTGAGGACAAGGCCCGTTCAGGGCCGAAGCGGGGGCCTGGGGGCGGCAGCCCCCGGTGACGCCCACACCCGCGCAGGGTGCCTCCACGACCCGGCGTTCACCCGAAATCCGTGCCGACGCGCCGCCGGCATTGGCACTCCGCTTGACCGAGTGCTAATCGCGGTCATAGTCTCGGGTCTGGCACTCCCCACCGGAGAGTGCCAACACAGCGACGGGCAGGTCCGGCACCCGCGACGACGGATCGACCTGGTCGCCACCTCAGACAGTTAACCCCGTGAGATCTCCGAAGGGGGAGGTCGGATCGTGACGACCGCCAGCTCCAAGGTTGCCATCAAGCCGCTCGAGGACCGCATCGTGGTCCAGCCGCTCGACGCCGAGCAGACCACGGCTTCGGGCCTGGTCATTCCGGACACCGCCAAGGAGAAGCCCCAGGAGGGCGTCGTCCTGGCCGTGGGCCCGGGCCGCTTCGAGGACGGCAACCGTCTTCCGCTCGACGTCAGCGTCGGCGACGTCGTGCTCTACAGCAAGTACGGCGGCACCGAGGTGAAGTACAACGGCGAGGAGTACCTCGTCCTCTCGGCCCGCGACGTGCTCGCGATCGTCGAGAAGTAGAAGTAGTACTTCGCTTCACCGAAGCACCTTGCTTTCCAGCTGCGCCCCTGGCTCCCGCGACCTTAAAAAGCCGGGCGTCGGGGGCGCAGTTGCCGTATAACCCCAAGATTTCCGGAAGAGGGCTCACGCTCCCATGGCGAAGATCCTGAAGTTCGACGAGGACGCCCGTCGCGCCCTCGAGCGCGGCGTCAACAAGCTCGCCGACACCGTGAAGGTGACGATCGGCCCCAAGGGCCGCAACGTCGTCATCGACAAGAAGTTCGGCGCCCCCACCATCACCAACGACGGCGTCACCATCGCCCGCGAGGTCGAGGTCGAGGACCCGTACGAGAACCTCGGCGCCCAGCTGGTGAAGGAGGTGGCGACCAAGACCAACGACATCGCGGGTGACGGCACCACCACCGCCACCGTGCTCGCCCAGGCGCTCGTGCGCGAGGGCCTGAAGAACGTCGCCGCCGGTGCCTCCCCGGCGCTGCTGAAGAAGGGCATCGACGCGGCCGTCGCCGCCGTGTCGGAAGACCTTCTCGCCACCGCCCGCCCGATCGACGAGAAGTCCGACATCGCCGCCGTGGCCGCGCTGTCCGCCCAGGACCAGCAGGTCGGCGAGCTGATCGCCGAGGCGATGGACAAGGTCGGCAAGGACGGTGTCATCACCGTCGAGGAGTCCAACACCTTCGGTCTGGAGCTGGACTTCACCGAGGGCATGGCCTTCGACAAGGGCTACCTGTCGCCGTACTTCGTGACGGACCAGGAGCGCATGGAGGCCGTCCTCGACGACCCGTACATCCTGATCAACCAGGGCAAGATCTCCTCCATCGCGGACCTGCTGCCGCTGCTGGAGAAGGTCATCCAGGCCAACGCCTCCAAGCCGCTGCTGATCATCGCCGAGGACCTGGAGGGCGAGGCGCTCTCCACCCTCGTCGTCAACAAGATCCGCGGCACCTTCAACGCGGTGGCCGTCAAGGCTCCCGGCTTCGGCGACCGCCGCAAGGCGATGCTCCAGGACATGGCCGTCCTCACCGGCGCCACGGTCATCTCCGAGGAGGTCGGCCTCAAGCTCGACCAGGTCGGCCTGGACGTGCTCGGCACCGCCCGCCGCATCACCGTCACCAAGGACGACACCACGATCGTCGACGGTGCCGGCAAGCGCGACGAGGTCGAGGGCCGCATCAACCAGATCAAGGCCGAGATCGAGTCCACGGACTCCGACTGGGACCGCGAGAAGCTCCAGGAGCGCCTCGCGAAGCTGGCCGGCGGCGTGTGCGTGATCAAGGTCGGCGCCGCCACCGAGGTGGAGCTGAAGGAGCGCAAGCACCGTCTGGAGGACGCCATCTCCGCGACCCGCGCCGCGGTCGAGGAGGGCATCGTCTCCGGTGGCGGCTCCGCGCTGGTCCACGCCGTCAAGGTGCTCGAGGGCAACCTCGGCAAGACCGGCGACGAGGCCACCGGTGTCGCGGTCGTCCGCCGCGCCGCGGTCGAGCCGCTGCGCTGGATCGCCGAGAACGCCGGCCTGGAGGGCTACGTCATCACCTCCAAGGTCGCCGAGCTCGACAAGGGCCAGGGCTTCAACGCCGCCACCGGCGAGTACGGCGACCTGGTCAAGGCCGGCGTCATCGACCCGGTGAAGGTCACCCGCTCCGCCCTGGAGAACGCCGCCTCCATCGCCTCCCTCCTGCTGACGACCGAGACCCTGGTCGTCGAGAAGAAGGAAGAGGAAGAGCCGGCCGCCGCGGGCCACGGCCACGGCCACTCCCACTGAGCGCTGCGCTGAGCTGAGCTGAGCTGAGCGAACGGTGCCCGGTCCCCTGCGGGGGGCCGGGCACCGTTGCTTCCGGGCGCCGTGCCGGGGGCGCGTCTGCCCCGTCGGGTTCGTTGCCGGGTGCGGCGCCGTCGTGGCCGGTCGCGCAGTTCCCCGCGCCCCTTGGGGCGCTTTCCCTCACGTCCCTCAACGAGGAGCCGTCGGAGCAGTCCGCTCAGCGGCCCGGCGGCCCTACTGCGGCCCGTACTTGCGTCCCGTCCGTGACGTGATCCCGCCCAGCAGGCCCCGCGGCACCAGCTTCGCCGCGCCCATCAGGGTCTTGTAGCGGGGGTCGGGGATCGACAGGGACTTGCCGCGGGACAGGTCGGCGAGGGCGGCCGCGACGACGTTGTCCGCGTCGAGCCACATCCAGTTCGGGATGTTGTCCGTGCCCATGCCGGCCCGCTCGTGGAACTCCGTGCGCACGAAACCGGGGGCCAGGGCCATCAGGCGTACGCCGCTGCCGGCCAGGTCCTTCGCCACGCCCTGGGTGAACTGCACGACCCACGCCTTGGAGGCGCCGTAGGTGCCGCGCGGGACGAAGGCGGCGACCGAGGCCACGTTGACGACGCCGCCGCGGCCGCGTTCCCGCATCGCCTCCACGGCCGCCGAGGTCAGCCGCAGCACCGCCTCGCAGTGCACCTTGAGCATGGTCAGCTCGTCGGCCATGGAGACGTCGAGGAAACGGCCCTTGTTGCCGAAACCGGCATTGTTGATCAGCAGGTCGACGGGGTTCCTGCGGTCGGACAGCCGGGCGGCCACCGCGTCGATGCCGGCGTCCGTCGACAGGTCCGCCGTCAGCACCTCGGCCTCGATGCCGTGCCGGTCGTGCAGCTCGGTGGCCTGCTCGCGCAGCCGCTTGGTGTCGCGGGCCACCAGCACCAGGTCGTGTCCGTCGGCCGCCAGCCGCCGGGCGAACGCGGCGCCGAGGCCCGCCGTCGATCCCGTAATCAATGCCGTTGTCATGGCGCAAGGTTAGGGCGCGTCGTCACCGGTGCGGACCGAGCTCGTCCGCTTCGCTCGGGCGCCGTACTGCGCCACGTACTTCCGTGCCGACGCCAGCGCCTCCCCGTGCAACGCGTCGCTCGCCGCGAGCAGCCGGGGGAGTAGCTCCCGCTGGGTGGTCACCGCGCGGAACTGGAGGGCCACCGTCACCTCGTGGGCGGGCCGGTGCACGATCCGCACCGGGTCGCCGGCCTGGATCTCGCCCGGCTCCAGGACCCGGAAGTAGGCGCCCGGCGCGCCCTTCTCCGTGAAGCGCTTCACCCAGCCCGGTTCACCCATGTGGCCCTGGAAGGTGCGGCAGGGGATGCGCCCGGACGTCACCTCCAGGAGCAGCTCGGGGCCGACCCGCCAGCGTTCGCCGACGAGGGCACCGGCGAGGTCGAGGCCGGTGGTGGTGAGGTTCTCGCCGAACGAGCCGTTCGGCAGCGCGCGGCCCAGTTCGCGTTCCCAGGCGTCCAGGTCCTCGCGCGCCATCGCGTACACCGCCTGGTCGTCCCCGCCGTGGTGCCGGGTGTCGCAGACGGTGTCGCCGGCCAGGCCGCTCGCCCCGACCCCCTTCGCTTCGGGCGCCGCGACCCGCACGGGGCCCTCGGCGGGTCGCTTGTCGATGCCGGTGACGCCCTCGGGCTGGTCCGTGTACGGCACCGCCTTCGCGCGTCCCAGGTTGACGGACAGAAGCCTCATGGCGGGAAGGTGCATGCGAGAACGGTAGGACACGCACGGTCAAAGCGGCGACGCATTATTCGTCGCCCGGTCAAAGGGTCGCTTATCCTCGACGGTGTGATCGAGGCTCGTCATCTCCGCGTGCTGCGCGCCGTGGCATCCACCGGTTCCTTCTCCGCCGCCGGGCGCGAGCTGGGCTGCACCCAGCCGGCCGTCAGCCAGCAGATGAAGGCCCTGGAGTCCTCCGTCGGCACGCCCCTGCTCGTGCGCACCGGACGCGAGATGCGGCTGACCCAGGCCGGAGAGGCGCTGGTGCGGCACGCCGCCGGGATCATCGCCGGGCTCACGGCGGCCGAGGAGGAGGTCGCCGCGATCGCCGGGCTGCGCGCCGGGCGGGTCCGGCTGGTCTCCTTCCCCAGCGGCAGCTCCACCCTCGTACCGACCGCCCTGGCCGCGCTGCGCGCCGCGCACCCCGGCACCCGGGTCTCCCTGGAGGAGGCCGAGCCGCCGAACTCCGTCGAGCTGCTGCGCGAGGGCGACTGCGACGTGGCGCTCGCCTTCCGCTACGAGGGCGCGGCCGGCGCCGAGGAGTGGGACGACCTCGTGGTACGGCCGCTGCTGACCGACCGGCTGGTGGCGCTGGTCCCCGAGGGGCACCGGCTGGCCCGTACCGAGGGGTCCGTGGCCATCGGGGAGCTGGCCCGGGAGTCCTGGATCGCCGGCTGTCCGCGCTGCCGGGGCCAGCTGGTCGAGGTGTGCGAGGGGGCCGGGTTCTCTCCCCGCATCGACTTCGCGACCGACGACTACCCGGCGGTGGTCGGCCTGGTCGGCGCGGGCCTCGGCGTGGCCGTGCTGCCCCAGCTCGCCGTCGAGTCCGTACGGCCCCGGGGGGTGCGGACGGTCGCGCTGGAGCCGGCCGTGCGGCGGGAGATCGTCGCGCTCACGCTGCCCGACCTGGCGCAGGTGCCGGCGGTGGCGGCGACCCTGGACGAGCTGGCCCGGGCGGGGGCACGCCAGTCGGCGGCGCGCTGAGCGCACCGGGGAGTCACGCGCCGCCGGGTATCCCCCAACCGCATCGCGGTGTCCTGCGCCCGGTTGTCGGAAGCCTTTCGTCGCCTTCTTCCAGAGAAACGTTCCTTCAGTGAGGCGCGGCCGTCTCCCCGCCGGCCGACGCCGAGGCCGTCGCCGCGACCAGGCGGTTGCGGGCCCGTCCCATGAGTTCTTCGCGCTCGTCCTCGGTCAGCCCGCCCCACACGCCGTACGGCTCACGCACCGCCAGCGCGTGCGCCGCGCACTCGGCGCGGACCGGGCACCTCATGCAGACCTCCTTGGCCGAGTTCTCGCGAGCGCTCCGTGCCGCACCGCGTTCGCCTTCCGGATGGAAGAAGAGCGAGCTGTCCACCCCGCGGCACGCGGCCAGGAGCTGCCAGTCCCACAGGTCCGCGTTCGGTCCGGGAAGGCGGGAGAAATCTGCCATTGCGTGACCCCTTGTAGCCGTTCTGGGTGGATACGGTGTCCACGACCGTACAACTACGATCTAAGGAGATGAAAATATGACTCATTGCGAATCTAGCCGCAGACACCAGCGAAGTGGAAGAAAAGCGGCTGAATGGGGCACCGCTTGTGATGAAACGGCGCGGGTCCGACGCGCATGTCTGCTGCGTGGCGGCCCCCTCACGTAGAGTGCCGAAGACGACACACAGCCCCGTAACTCTTTCGAGTGACCATCGTTGAGAGTGCGGAGGCGGTTGAAGGAACAAGTGCTCGGGCGGGCGTCCGGGACGGTCGACCGCACAGGTGACGATTTCGTACCAGCCTGGAGGCTCAACGTGACGCGCATCAGCTGCGGAGGACGGCCATGACTTCCGTCCTCGTCTGCGACGACTCCCCGCTTGCCCGAGAGGCGCTCCGCCGCGCGGTCGCGACCGTGCCCGGCGTCGAGCGCGTGACGACGGCCGCCAACGGCGAGGAAGTCCTCCGCCGCTGGGGAGCCGACCGCTCGGACCTGATTCTGATGGACGTGCGCATGCCCGGTCTGGGCGGCGTCGAGACCGTCCGGCGGCTACTGTCCGCCGACCCCGGCGCGCGCATCATCATGCTCACCGTCGCCGAGGACCTGGACGGCGTGGCCCTCGCGGTCGCCGCCGGTGCCCGTGGCTACCTGCACAAGGACGCCTCGCGCGCCGAGCTGCGCGCCACCGTGACCCAGGCCCTCGCCGACCCGACCTGGCGGCTCGCCCCGCGCCGGCTGCGCTCGGCCGAGATGGGCGCCGCGCCCACCCTCACCGCGCGTGAGATCCAGGTGCTCGAGGGCATGAGTCACGGCCGTTCCAACGCGGAGATCGGCCGCGAGCTGTTCCTCTCCGAGGACACCGTCAAGACCCACGCCCGGCGGCTCTTCAAGAAGCTCGGCGCCTCGGACCGGGCGCACGCCGTGGCGCTCGGCTTCCGGTGGGGCCTGGTCCGCTAGGAGCGCCCCCGTGCGAGGGAGTCCGAAAGGACCCGTCGGGGACGCGACGGTCCCCGCTTATCGCGAGGTGAGCGGGGGTGACAAGACGACCCGCCGGGTGCCCGCTGCTCGTTTCGCCGCGGATGACGCATCCTTGAGGTGTGGAGTTCCTCGGGGACGAGTCGGTCGAGCGGAAGGGGAGGGCGCAGGGGATGAGTTCCGGCGCACCTGCTCATAACGCTTCGGTGCACAACAACGGGCACGAAGCCACGGATCGGACGGCCGCAAGGCACGATGGACCGATGCGTGACGACGAGACGCCCCCGGACCAGGGGACGGTAGGTGGGCTCGTCCACCGCGCCGTAGACGGGGACGAGCAGGCCACGCACGACCTGCTCGCCCATGTCCACCCCCTGGCGCTGCGCTACTGCCGTACGCGTCTGTCCCGCCTGCCCGGCGACGCCCGGCACTTCGTCGAGGACCTCGCCCAGGAGGTCTGCGTCGCGGTGCTGCTCGCGCTGCCCCGCTACAAGGACACCGGACGCCCCTTCGAGGCGTTCGTCTTCGCCATCGCCGCCCACAAGGTCGCCGACCTCCAGCGCGCCGCGATGCGCCACCCCGGCTCGACGGCCGTCCCGTCCGACGAGATGCCCGAGCGGCCGGACGACTCGCTGGGCCCCGAGGAGCGCGCGCTGCTCAACAGCGACGCCGCCTGGGCCAAGAAACTCCTGGCCAACCTGCCGGAGAACCAGCGCGAGCTGCTCCTGCTGCGCATCGCGGTCGGGCTCACGGCCGAGGAGACCGGGCAGATGTTGGGAATGTCACCCGGGGCGGTACGGGTCGCCCAGCACCGGGCGCTGAGCCGGCTGCGGGCGCTGGCGGAGCAGTAGTCCGGGCGACCACTTGCGCGGCGGCCCCTCTCGTACAAAAGCACGAAGGCCGCACGCTTCCTTGATCGTGGAATGACCCACGTCCACTTCCCGTTAGCATGGACATCCGCACCGATCAAGGCCATTTGGGGAAGGTGTCATGACTGCCAACGTCGACGGAGTGCCCGAGAAATTCGCGACACTCGGGCTGACCTACGACGACGTGCTGCTGCTGCCGGGCGCCTCCGCGGTGCTTCCGAACGCGGTCGACACCTCGTCCCGCATCTCCCGCAACGTGCGGGTCAACATCCCGCTGCTCTCCGCGGCCATGGACAAGGTGACCGAGTCCCGGATGGCCATCTCCATGGCCCGCCAGGGCGGCGTCGGCGTCCTGCACCGCAACCTGTCCATCGAGGACCAGGCCAACCAGGTCGACCTGGTGAAGCGCTCCGAGTCCGGCATGGTGGCCAACCCCATCACCATCCACCCGGACGCCACCCTCGGCGAGGCCGACGCCCTGTGCGCCAAGTTCCGCATCAGCGGCGTCCCGGTCACCGACGGCGCGGGCAAGCTGCTCGGCATCGTCACCAACCGCGACATGGCCTTCGAGACCGACCGCACCCGGCAGGTGCGCGAGGTCATGACGCCGATGCCGCTGGTCACCGGCCAGGTCGGCATCTCCGGCGTGGACGCCATGGAGCTTCTGCGCCGCCACAAGATCGAGAAGCTGCCGCTGGTCGACGGCGACGGCGTCCTCAAGGGCCTGATCACGGTCAAGGACTTCGTCAAGGCCGAGCAGTACCCGCACGCCGCCAAGGACGCCAAGGGCCGCCTGCTCGTCGGCGCCGCCGTGGGCGCCAGCCCCGAGGCCCTCGACCGCGCCCAGGCGCTCGCCGAGGCCGGGGTGGACTTCCTCGTCGTCGACACCTCGCACGGCCACAACAGCAACGCGCTGAGCTGGATGTCGAAGATCAAGTCGAGCGTCGGCGTCGACGTCGTCGGCGGCAACGTCGCCACCCGCGACGGCGCCCAGGCCCTGATCGACGCCGGCGTCGACGGCATCAAGGTCGGCGTCGGCCCCGGCTCCATCTGCACCACCCGCGTGGTCGCCGGCATCGGCGTCCCCCAGGTCACCGCGATCTACGAGGCCTCCCTCGCCGCCCGCGCCGCCGGGGTGCCCCTGATCGGCGACGGCGGCCTCCAGTACTCCGGCGACATCGGCAAGGCGCTCGCCGCCGGCGCCGACACCGTGATGCTGGGCAGCCTGCTCGCGGGCTGCGAGGAGTCGCCGGGCGAGTTGCAGTTCATCAACGGCAAGCAGTTCAAGTCGTACCGCGGCATGGGCTCGCTGGGCGCCATGCAGTCCCGCGGCCAGGGCCGGTCGTACTCGAAGGACCGCTACTTCCAGGCCGAGGTCGCCTCCGACGACAAGCTCGTCCCCGAGGGCATCGAGGGCCAGGTCCCCTACCGGGGTCCGCTCGCCAACGTCCTGCACCAGCTCGTCGGCGGCCTGCGCCAGACCATGGGCTACGTGGGCGCGGCCACCATCGAGGAGATGGAGTCCAAGGGCCGCTTTGTCCGGATCACCTCCGCGGGCCTCAAGGAGAGCCACCCGCACGACATCCAGATGACGGTCGAGGCGCCGAACTACAGCCGCAGCAAGTAGGCGGACGCAGCAAGCAAGCACACGGGCAGCAGCCTCCCGAGGGCGGCTCCGGAGCATCCGGGGCCGCCCTCAGCGGTGCCCCGGCGGGTCCGTCGGGGATACTGGAAGGCGCTGCAACGCATCAGGGAAAGGCCACAGACGTGACTGAGATCGAGATCGGGCGCGGCAAGCGCGGCCGCCGGGCGTACGCCTTCGACGACATCGCCGTCGTCCCCAGCCGCCGTACGCGGGACCCGAAGGAGGTCTCGATCGCCTGGCAGATCGACGCCTACCGCTTCGAGCTGCCGTTCCTGGCCGCTCCCATGGACTCGGTCGTCTCCCCGGCCACCGCCATCCGCATCGGCGAGCTGGGCGGCCTCGGCGTCCTCAACCTGGAAGGGCTCTGGACCCGGCACGAGGACCCGCAGCCGCTGCTCGACGAGATCGCCGAGCTGGACACCGACAACGCGACCCGCCGCCTCCAGGAGATCTACGCGGCTCCTATCAAGGAGGAGCTGATCGGGCAGCGCATCAAGGAGGTGCGCGACTCGGGCGTGGTCACCGCCGCCGCGCTCTCCCCGCAGCGCACCGCCCAGTTCTCCAAGGCCGTCGTGGACGCGGGCGTCGACATCTTCGTCATCCGGGGCACCACCGTCTCCGCGGAGCACGTCTCCGGCTCGCACGAGCCGCTGAACCTGAAGCAGTTCATCTACGAGCTCGACGTCCCGGTGATCGTCGGCGGCTGCGCCACCTACACCGCCGCCCTGCACCTGATGCGCACCGGCGCCGCGGGCGTCCTCGTCGGCTTCGGCGGCGGCGCCGCCCACACCACGCGCAACGTGCTGGGCATCCAGGTGCCCATGGCCACCGCGGTCGCCGACGTGGCGGCGGCCCGCCGGGACTACATGGACGAGTCCGGCGGCCGGTACGTGCACGTCATCGCCGACGGCGGCGTCGGCTGGTCCGGCGACCTGCCCAAGGCCATCGCCTGCGGCGCCGACTCCGTGATGATGGGCTCCCCGCTGGCCCGCGCCACCGACGCGCCGGGCAAGGGCAACCACTGGGGCATGGAGGCCGTCAACGAGGAGCTGCCGCGCGGCAAGAAGGTCGACCTCGGCACGGTCGGCACCATCGAGGAGATCCTCACCGGCCCGTCGCGCAACCCCGACGGCTCGATGAACTTCTTCGGCGCCCTGCGCCGCGCCATGGCCACCACCGGCTACAGCGAGCTGAAGGAGTTCCAGCGCGTCGAGGTCACGGTCGCGGACTCGCAGCACCGGCGGTAGTCCTCACGGCATGTGAAGGGGCCGGTCACCTGGTGGGGTGACCGGCCCCTTTCGCGTGCTCGGGGGCTCTTGAGGGGGCGCGTGACGCGGCGCGAGGGCGTGCGGTGGTGTTCGGGGTGAATACGCCCGGGAGGGCCGTGCCGGATCGGTAATGTCCCTGCTCGGCGACCCCGTCTTTGGGGCGCCCCCTTCCAAGGAACCGTTCCGGACCCCGCTCCTCGGGGCCCGGCCCGAATTCCAGACGGACCGCCTCACCGGGATATGGGCGGCATCGTGGAAGGGGGCGCGCCATGGGCCGCCACCGCAAGCCCACCCGCTGGGACCGGATCCGTCTGCGGATGGTGAAGTTCCGGAGGAGGTGGATTCTGCGGATTTACGGGAAGTGAGCGGCCACCCCTAGAAGACATAGGGGTGGACACTCCGTTCACTTTTCTGGAGCCTGCCGCAAATCCCCTGCGGTGGGCTCCACCCTTTCGGACGGTGAGTGACCGTCCCTACGAGAATTAGGGGCGGACACCCGTTACCCGGCCACAGGCCCACTGCGGAGGGCGCCATCCGCTCCCCACCGTACCGGCGCAGCCGCCCTCCCACCACCAGCCCCGTGGCACGGTCACCCCCGTGCGCCCCCGCCTCACAACCGGTGCGCCGCCCCCGTCGGTGTGGCGCCTCGCGTGTCCAGGAGCAGCTGGGCCTTGACCGACAGGCCCTGGAGGTCGTACGTGCGGTGCTGCTGGAGGAGGATCGTGAGGTCGGCGTCGGCGGCGGCCTCGTAGAGGGAGTCGGCGCGGGGGACGGGGCGGTCGGCGACGTTCCAGGACGGGATGTGCGGGTCGTGGTAGCTCACGGCGGCGCCCATGGACATCAGGCGGGTCGCGATCTCCTCGGCCGGGGTGGCCTGCTGGTCGGCGAGGTCGGCCTTGTAGGTGACGCCGAGCAGGAGGATCCGGGCGCCGCGTGCGGACTTGCCGTGCTCGTTGAGCAGGGCGGCGGCGCGCTGGACGACGTAGCGGGGCATCTGGGAGTTGACCCGCTGGGCCAGCTCCACCATGCGCAGGCTGTGCGGGGCCCGGCCGGTCAGGTCCTGGGCGACGGAGTGGCCGCCGACGCCGGGTCCCGGGCGGAAGGCCTGGAAGCCGAAGGGCTTGGTCTCCGCGCAGCGCAGGACGTCCCACAGGTCGACGCCGAGGTCGTCGCAGAGCACCGCCATCTCGTTGACCAGGGCGATGTTCACGTGCCGGAAGTTGGTCTCCAGGAGCTGCACCGTCTCCGCCTCCCGCGGGCCCCGCGCGCGGACCACCTTGTCCGTGAGGCGGCTGTAGAAGGCGGCGGCCGACTCGGTGCAGGCGGGGGTGAGGCCGCCGATGACCTTCGGCGTGTTGGCCGGGGTGAAGTCGCGGTTGCCGGGGTCCACGCGGCTGGGGGAGTAGGCGAGGTGGAAGTCGCGGCCGGCGCGCAGCCCGGAGTCCTGCTCCAGGAGCGGGCGCAGGAACTCCTCCGTCGTGCCGGGCCGCACGGGCGACTCCAGGATCACCGTGGTGTGCGGGCGCATATGGGCGGCCAGGGTGCGGGCCGCGGCCTCCACCTGGGTGAGGTCCAGGCCGCCGTCCGCGCCCGGCGGGGTGGGCGCGCAGATGACGGCGGTGCGGACCCGGCCCAGCTCGGCCGGTCCGGCCGGTCCGGTCGGGGTGCGGAAGCCCGTGGCGAGCATCCGGCGCACCTCGGCGGGGGTGAGCGGGTCGGCCTCGGGTCCGGTGCGGTAACCGAGGGTGGGGATGCCGGCGGCGACGGCGGCCTGGGCCAGCGGCAGGCCGTACGGGCCGAGTCCGATGACGGCGAGATCTGCGGGCATGGCGTGGGCCGTCCTTCCCAGTAGCCGAAGCGGGACAGGTGCGCAAGCCCGGTGGACAGGACGGGCGAGCACAACGTCAGACTAGGAGTAAATATGACCGATTTGCGGTATTGGTCTGCGGAGTTTCGGCGAGTGTCGACGGCGCGCTGCCTGCCGGTACGGGCCGGTGGGGAAGTTGTCCACAGGTTCGGGACCGCGGCTGCCGAAGTCGGGCAGGCCGGTCAGAATCTGGGCATGGTGGGTACCAGGAACCGGGCTCGCCCGACGGGCGCGGCCGACGCGACCGACAGCGGGAGGCAGCAGTGAGGACAGCGACCCTTGGGCCGGCGCAGCGCGCCGAGTCACTCGCGGCCATGGCCGAGCGCGAACTCGACGTACTGGTGGTGGGCGCGGGTGTGGTCGGTGCGGGCACCGCCCTCGACGCCGTGACACGCGGCCTGTCCGTCGGCCTGGTGGAGGCGCGGGACTGGGCCTCGGGCACCTCCAGCCGGTCCAGCAAGCTGATCCACGGCGGCCTGCGCTATCTGGAGATGCTCGACTTCGTGCTCGTGCGCGAGGCGCTGAAGGAGCGCGGACTGCTGCTGGAACGGCTGGCGCCGCACCTGGTGAAGCCGGTGCCGTTCCTGTACCCGCTCCAGCACAAGGGCTGGGAGCGGCTGTATGCCGGATCGGGCGTCGCGCTCTACGACGCCATGTCCATGGCCCGCGGGCACGGGCGGGGCCTGCCGCTGCACCGGCACCTGAGCCGCCGTCACGCCCTGCGCGTGGCGCCCGCACTGAAGAAGGACGCGCTGGTCGGCGCATTGCAGTACTACGACGCCCAGATGGACGACGCCCGGTTCGTGGCCACCCTGGTGCGCACCGCGGCGGCGTACGGCGCCAAGGTCGCCAACCGCGCCCGGGTCACCTCCTTCCTGCGCGAGGGCGAACGGGTGGTCGGCGCGCGGGTGCAGGACGTCGAGGCGGGCGGCGAGTACGAGGTCCGCGCCAAGCAGGTGGTGAACGCGACCGGGGTGTGGACCGACGACACCCAGGCGATGGTGGGCGAGCGCGGCCAGTTCCACGTCCGGGCCTCCAAGGGCATCCACCTGGTCGTGCCCAAGGACCGCATCCACTCCAGCACCGGTCTGATCCTGCGCACCGAGAAGTCCGTGCTGTTCGTCATCCCCTGGGGCCGGCACTGGATCATCGGCACCACGGACACCGACTGGGACCTGGACAAGGCCCACCCGGCCGCCTCCAGCGCCGACATCGACTACCTGCTGGAACACGTCAACTCCGTGCTGTCGGTGCCCCTCACGCGCGACGACGTCGAGGGCGTGTACGCCGGGCTGCGCCCGCTGCTGGCCGGGGAGTCGGACGCGACCAGCAAGCTGTCGCGCGAGCACACCGTCGCCCACCCGGTGCCCGGCCTGGTCGTCGTGGCGGGCGGCAAGTACACGACGTACCGGGTGATGGCCAAGGACGCCGTCGACGAGGCCGTGCACGGGCTCGACCTGCGGGTCGCCGACTGCGTCACCGAGGAGACCCCGCTGCTCGGCGCCGAGGGCTACCACGCGCAGTGGAACGCGCGGGCCCGGATCGCCGCCCGCACCGGACTGCACGTCGTACGCGTCGAGCATCTGCTCAACCGCTACGGCTCGCTGACGGAGGAACTGCTCGAACTCGTCGCCGCCGACCCCTCCCTGGGCGAGCCCCTCACCGGTGCCGACGACTACCTGCGCGCCGAGGTCGTCTACGCCGCCTCGCACGAGGGCGCACGGCACCTGGACGACGTACTCACCCGGCGCACCCGCATCTCCATCGAGACCTTCGACCGGGGCACGCGCTGCGCCCGCGAGGTCGCCGAGCTGATGGCGCCGGTCCTCGGCTGGGACAAGGGCCAGGTCGAGCGGGAGATCGAGCACTACGAGAAGCGGGTCGAGGCCGAGCGGGAGTCGCAGCGCCAGCCCGACGACCTGACGGCCGACGCGGCCCGGCTGGGGGCGCCGGACATCGCGGCGCGGTAAGGAGGGCGGGGAGGGAACCCTGCGGGCACCCTGGGCGTAGAGCACTTGTCGGGTGAGGGACAATGAAGGCTCTGTCAGGGCGGGTTGCATGAGGGGACGCATGTCGGAGGCGGAGCGGGCGGGGACATCCCGTACGGACAAGAGCGCACGTCTCCTCGCCGGGCGGTACCGGCTGGGAGACGTGCTCGGCCGCGGCGGCATGGGGACGGTGTGGCGGGCGGAGGACGAGACCCTCGGACGCACGGTCGCCGTCAAGGAGCTGCGGTTCCCGGGGAACATCGACGAGGAGGAGAAGCGGCGCCTGATCACGCGCACGCTGCGCGAGGCCAAGGCGATCGCGCGGATCCGCAACAACAGCGCGGTCACCGTCTACGACGTGGTCGAGGAGGACGACCGGCCGTGGATCGTGATGGAGCTGGTCGAGGGCAAGTCGCTCGCCGAGGCCATCCGTGAGGACGGGCTGCTGGAGCCCCGGCGCGCCGCCGAGGTGGGCCTGGCCGTCCTGGACGTGCTGCGCTCCGCACACCGCGAGGGCATCCTGCACCGCGACGTGAAGCCGTCGAACGTGCTGATCGCCGAGGACGGCCGGGTCGTGCTCACCGACTTCGGCATCGCCCAGGTCGAGGGCGACCCCTCCATCACCTCCACCGGCATGCTCGTCGGCGCCCCCTCCTACATCTCGCCCGAGCGTGCACGCGGCCACAAGCCCGGCCCGGCCGCCGACCTGTGGTCGCTGGGCGGACTGCTGTACGCCGCTGTCGAGGGCACCCCGCCCTACGACCGGGGCTCGGCCATCGCGACGCTCACCGCGGTGATGACGGAGAACCTGGAGGAGCCGAAGAACGCCGGCCCGCTGCGGGACGTCATCTACGGGCTGCTCACCAAGGACCCCGACCAGCGGCTGGACGACGCGGGCGCCCGCGCGATGCTCAACAAGGTCATCCACGCCCCGGAGCAGGCGGCCGGGGACGAACCGGCCGACGCCACCAAGGTCGTGCCGCTGCCCCCGCAGCCGGACGGGCGCAGGCGTCGCGGCGGTGCCCAGGGCTCCGGCGGCAAGCTGGGCGAGGAGGCCGGGGAGAAGCTTCGCGGGGCGCTGCGTTCCGTGCGCAAGGCCGCCGTCGGGGCCGGTGCCGCCGGTGCGGCGGCCGCCTCGCGGACCAAGCCGGGCGACGGCGGCCGGACGGCGACCGGAGCCGAGGGCGCCAGGGCCGCCCACGGGTCCGGCGGGACGGCCGCCGCCCCGCCGGCGCCGAGGACCGGATCGGCCTCGGGCCCGGTCTCGGGACCGGGTGCGGGTGCACGTACGGGTGCGCGTCCCGGTGCCGTGGGCAGTGGCGCCGGGACGTTCGGCGCGGGGACCGGTGCGGCGAACCCGGCCGGTGGAACGCGGAGTTCCGGCTGGCCGGTCGTGCCGCCGCCGGACCTGCCCGCCCGGCCCGTGCCCCGGGCCCCGCTCACCGACGTGGTGCCGCGCCGGACGCTGATCATCATCGCGGTGGTCGTGGCACTGGCGGTGCTCGGCACCGTGCTGGCGCTCACGCTCGGCGGTGGCGACGACGACAAGGGCGCCGAGGGCGGCAGCGGCGGCAAGGCCGTCGCCTCCGCCGGTGCGAGCGGCGACACCAAGCAGGACGACGAGAGCGGCACCGGCACCGACGGCGCCGCCTCCGACCCGGCGGCGAGCGAGGAGGCGTCCGGCGCCGCCCCGGACGCCGGCCCGGGCGCGTCCGGCGAGGCCGGCGACACGTCGGACGACGCCGGGAAGTCCGACGACGACGAGGACGTGGCCACCACCCACAAGGGCGGCCAGGGCTACCGCATCGGACTTCCCGAGGGCTGGAAGTTCACCACCACTGGCTCCTCGGGCGACCGGTTCACCGGGCCCCGCGGACAGAAGCTGCTGGTCGCCTGGACCTCCACCCCCAAGGGCGACCCGGTCGCGGACTGGAAGAACCAGGAGCGGTACATGGTCCGCTCGAACTACCAGAAGATCCGCATAGAGAAGGTGGACTACCGGGACTGGAACACGGCCGACTGGGAGTTCACCTACACCGACGGCGGCACCAAGTACCGCACCGTGGACCGGGGTTTCGTCGTCAACGACCACCAGGGCTACGCGCTCATGTACACCGCGAAGGCCGCCGACTGGGGGGACGACCTGCGCCGGGACACCTGGCGGACCCTGTCGAAGACCTTCGTACCCAAGTCCTGAGCGGAGGGGGCCGGTGCCCGGGGTGCCGGGCCACGGGTTTCAGCCGCGCGATATCTGGCATCAGCTCATTGCGGGTTGCCTCCGGCACGTATCGTGAGTGGTTGCGGACCGTACGCAGCCGGAACGGCCCGCCGGACGAACGGAATTGACCGACGGCTGCCGGGGGTGGCGACGTGGACGACTACGCGGGACGGGTGCTCGCCGACCGCTACCGCCTGCCCCTGCCGCCGTCCGACGAGTACGAACTCACCGAGACCCGGGCCTTCGACACCTACAGCGGTCAGGAAGTCCTGGTCCGCCAAATCCCGTTGCCGGAGGTCGTCGAGGCCGAGGTGCTCGACGCGGACGGTCTGCCCGACGGCTTCACGGCCCGCGACGGCGGCGCCCGGCACCCCGGCAGGCGGACACCGGCCGCGGGCGGCGGCATCAGGCGGCCGGCCGATCCGGTGGTACGGCGTGCCGTCGAGGCCGCGCAGGCCGCGGCGGCGGTGCCCGACCATCCGCGCCTGGACCAGGTCTTCGACGTCTTCGCCGAGGGCGGTTCGCTGTGGATCGTCAGCGAGCTGGTGGCCGCGAGGCCGCTGGCCGCGCTGCTCGCCGAACAGAACCTGACGCCGTACCGGGCGGCCGAGGTGGCCTCCGACGTCCTCCTGGCCCTGCGGGTGCTGCACTCGTACGGCTGGGTGCACCGCAACATCACCGCACGCACCGTGCTCGTCTGCGACGACGGGCGGGTCATGCTGACCGGCCTGGCGGTCGGAGCGGCGGAGGAGGCGCTGTGCGGGTACGACCCCGTGCCCCCGCCGCCCGACGACGAGCCGGGCACCGCCGTCGACCCGGACGGCACCTTCGGCCCGGGCGGCGGCGTTTCGAGGACCGTGGCCCTCGGTCCGGGCGGCGCCGACCCCGGCGTCGACCCCGAGGCCGCCCGGCGCGCCGCCATCGAGGCGCGCGGTGTCGGCGCGCTCCCCGCGCCCGGGGGTCCGGGGCCGGGCGGAGCCCCCGCCCCCGCCGGACTCGCACCCGCGACGCTCGACGCCGCCGGGGACGCCCGTGCCGCCCGCGCCGGTGCGATCGCCGCCTACCGCGCGGGAGCCAGGGCCGCCGCCCGCGTCCAGGAGGCCCAGACCGGCCGCGCGGCCCTGCCGGGCGCCCGCCCCGCCCCCGACGACGCCTCGCGGGCCGATGGTCCCGGCACGGTGAGCGGACGTCCGGGTCCCGCCACCGGCCCCGGCCGGGCGGCGCACCCCGAGGGCTCCGGCGGCCCCGAGGGCCCCGACGCGGCGTCCGGCGGTGCCCCGTGGGACGACGAGGGCGTCGGTGACGTCGCCCCGCCGGGCCAGATCACCGACCCCTACGGCGTACGCACCACCTCCTGGCACGGCGCCACACCCCGCCGCCCCGGGGACCCGGCGTCCGCCGCGCACCTTCGCCCCGGCGACCCGGCGTCCGCCGCGCACCCTCGTCCCGGCGAACCGGGGTTCCCCGCCCCGCGACCGGCCGGTGAACCGGCGCCCGGCTCCGGCCCGGCGGCCGGGCGGTCCCTGCCCGCCGCACGCCGGGAGGACACCGCGCAGCCCACCGCCGCATGGCGGGAGGCCGCGCCCGGAACCGCCCCAGGACCGCGCGAAGCCGGCCCCGGAGCCACCGGCGCCTGGGAGGTCGGCCCCGGAGCGGCGGCACGGCCGTCGGAAGCCGCGCCCGGGAGCGCCGCGGGGCCCCGGGGGGCTGCCTCCGGGACAGCCGCCGGGGCATGGGAGACCCGTTCCGGGGCCGCCGCGGTCCGGCCGGGGGAAGCCGCCCCTCGCTCCGGGGCCGCGGCCCGACCGTGGGAGGCCGGCTCCGGGGAGGTGGCGCGGTCGTACGGGGCTGGCTCCGACGTGGCCGGGCCGGTGCGCGAGGGCGGGGCCGGGGGCTGGGACGGCCCGGGCGGCCGGGCGGCCGTGCCGCGCGGGCCCGCCACCGCGCTCGACGCCGAGCGGGCCCGGCAGACGCGGATGGCCGTGGTCGGACCCGTCACCGAACGCTGGGCGCCCGAACAGGCCGGACCGGTGCACGAGAACTGGCAGCTGGCCGCGCCCATCGGCCCCGCCACCGACCTGTGGGCCCTGGGCGCGCTGCTCTTCCGCGCCGTACAGGGACACGCGCCCTACCCGGAGGAGGCGACCGCCGAGCTGGTGCAGATCGTGTGCGCGGAGCCCCCGGCGTTCGCCGAGGAGTGCGGGCCGCTCCGGCCGGTCGTGGAGTCGCTGCTGCGTCAGGACCCCACCGAGCGCATCGACTTCGAGGAACTGAGCGGCTGGCTGCGCTCCCTGGTGCGTTCCGCGCCCGAGCCGGAAGCGGGCCTGCACGTCGTCTCGGCGCCCCCCGTCGAGACCGGCCGGCTGCCGATCGTGCGCCGCCGCGGCGAGCTGGTGCGCAGGCGGCGCGCCGGTCTGCCCGCGCACCACGGACGGCACAAGCGGGGCAGGCCGGAGACCGGCCGCTCCCCACGCAGCCTCGGCCGGACCCTGCTCCTGCTGATACTGCTGGCGCTGGCGGGCGCGGTCGCCTACGCCATGTTCTTCATGCCCAAGAGCGACACCAGCGGCACGGGCACCGCCGACCGGACCGGCGCCGCCAGCGAGGTGAGCCAGGCACCGCCCGCGCAGTCACCGGACGCCGGCGGCGAGCCCCGGCCGGACCAAACCTCCCCGGAGCCCGACCCCGACGCCTCGCGGACGGCGGGCGGCTCCACCGAGCCCCAGTCCAACGTCGCCGACGGATTCACCCTGCGCAAGGACGCCGAGGGCTTCCGCGTCGCCGTCGCCGAGGGCTGGAACCGCACGCCCCGCAACGGCAGCGGCCAGGTCGTGTACGGCAAGGGCGACTTCGAGCTGATCGTCGTGCCGGGCCGCGACCGCGCCGCCGAGTTCGGCGACGACCCGATGACCTACCAGCGCGACAGCGAACCCGAGTTGGCCTCCTACCGGGCCTCCAGCTGGGCCACCTCCAGCGGCCTGAAAACCATCGAGGTCGGTGGACGGACCATGGCGGAGGGGCAGTTCACCTGGACCGCCGCCGACGGCGGTGAGCTGTACGTGCGCAACGTCGCGATCCTCATCGACGGGCGCTACCACGTGGTGCAGGTCCGCGGCCCGGAGGCGGAGCGTGACGAGGTGACCCGGCTGTTCGAACAGGCCTCGGCCAGCTACCAGTACACGCGCTGACCGCGGTGCGGCCCGATGGTTGCCTCCTGTCACGGAAAGCGACAACCGTCACAGAGCGGTTTCCATACCACCCCACCCGTTCCTTCGACGGGGGCCGGTCCCTAGTGTGGCCCTGACAAGACCATTGCGGGGCAACGTGAATCAGATGCAGGGCCGGCTCGTCGCGGGACGCTACCGGCTCGGGGAAGCCATCGGCAGCGGCGGCATGGGCCGGGTGTGGCGCGCACACGACGAGGTGCTGCACCGGACCGTCGCCATCAAGGAGTTGACCGCCGCGCTCTATGTCTCCGAGAGCGACCAGGCCATCCTCCTGGCGCGCACCCGGGGCGAGGCGCGCGCGGCGGCACGGATCAACCACTCGGCCGTCGTCACCGTGCACGACGTACTCGAACACGACGGCCGGCCGTGGATCGTCATGGAGTTGGTCGAGGGCCGCTCGCTGGCCGACGCCGTCAAGGACGAGGAGCGGGTCGACCCGCGGGAGGCGGCCCGGATCGGCTTGTGGGTGCTGCGGGCCCTGCGCGCCGCGCACACCGCCGGAGTCCTGCACCGCGACGTCAAGCCGGGCAACGTCCTGCTCGCCGACGACGGCCGGGTGCTGCTCACCGACTTCGGCATCGCGCAGATCGAGGGCGACTCCACCATCACCCGCACCGGAGAGGTCGTCGGCTCCGTCGACTACCTCGCGCCCGAGCGCGTCCGCGGCCACGACCCCGGCCCCTCCTCCGACCTGTGGGCGCTCGGCGCGACGCTGTACACGGCGGTGGAGGGCAGGTCGCCGTTCCGCCGCACCTCCCCGCTGACCACCATGCAGGCGGTCGTCGAGGAGGAGGCCACCGAACCCCGGTACGCCGGTGCGCTCGCGCCCGTCATCAGCGCTCTGCTGCGCAAGGACCCGGCCGGGCGGCCCGACGCGACCGAGGCCGAGCATCTGCTCGCCCAGGCGGCCGAGGGCCGGCGCCCGGACGCGGCCCAGGCATATGTGCCGACCACCCGGTACGCGGGGCCCCCGCCGCAGGCGGGCGACACGACCCACCAGGGGACACCGGGGGCACCCGGGATGCCGGGCGCACCGGGGATGCCGGGCGCACCGGGGTGGACCGGCGAGACCCCCGCCACGCCCTACCCGCCGACCCCCGGTCCCACGGTGACCGGTCCCACGACCATCGGCCCCGCCCCGGCCGGGCACACCGCGTCCGGTCACCCGATGGCACCGGCGGCGGGCGGCGCCGCTCCCGGACGCCGCCGGGTTCGCGTGCGCACCCTCGCCCTGGTCGTCGCCGTCGCCGCGCTCATCGGCGCCGGCACCGCCGTGGTGCTGCAACAGCGCGACGACACAGGCTCGTCGGCCGGTGGCGACCCCACCCAGGGGTCGTCCGCCACCGCCTCCCCTTCCCCCTCGGCCTCCGCCACGACCGACAAGGGCCCCGGCGGTTCCGTCCCGGCCGACTGGACACGCCGCGACGACCCGCTGGGTTTCAGCCTCTACCTGCCCGAGAACTGGCAGCGGACGGACTTCGGCGGCGACAGCGGCGAACTGCGGCAGATCGACTACACCCCCGACGGCGGCGAACACTTCCTGCGCATATCCGTCGACACCGCGCCCGACTACAACGACCCGTACGTCCACCTGGAGGACCTGGACGCGCAACTCCGCCAGCGGCTCGTCGACTACCAGCGCGTCAGACTGGAACGCGTCGGCTACCGAGATCGCGACAGTGCCCGGTGGGAGTACACCTTCACCGCGCTGGCGAAGGACACCGAGTTCCCCGGCCCGCGCCGTGCCGTGTCGCAGACGTACATGTCCCGCGACGGCGTCGAGTACGCCCTCAACATGTCGGGACCGGCGAGCGACTGGCCCACCACCCAGCGGCGGTTCACAGCGGTGTTGCAGAGCTGGCAGGAGAAGACCGGCTGAGCCCTGCGGCGGCGGTGCCGGCGCACCCGCGCCCGTCGGTTGTCGGCCACCCGTGTGACAGCGGTCCGGAGCCGCTGCGTCCGGTGGGGCATGATGGGACGCATGGTGACCGAGGGGGCGGGCGGGCGTGTCATCGCGGGCCGTTACCGGCTCCACGAGCGGCTCGGCAGCGGCGGCATGGGCATCGTGTGGCGGGCCACCGACCAACTGCTCGCCCGCGAGGTGGCCGTGAAGGCGCTCCCCCTCGACGAGACCCTCTCCGCGGCCGAGGCCCGGCGGCGCCGTGAGCGCACCCTGCGCGAGGCCCGCGCGGTCGCGCAGCTGCGGCACCCGCACGTCATCGTCGTGCACGACGTGGTCGAGGACGACGAACGCGCGTACATGGTCATGGAACTGGTCGACGGCGGCTCCCTCGCCGACCGCGTCGTCAGCCGCGGCCCGGTCGACGCCGCCGAGGCCGCCCGTATCGGCATCGCCCTGCTCGACGCCCTGGGCACGGCCCACACGGCGGGGATCCTGCACCGGGACGTGAAGCCGTCGAACGTGCTGGTCGCCGACGACGGCCGGGTCGTCCTCACCGACTTCGGAGTGGCCCAGGTCGCGGGCGCCACCACGCTCACCGAGAGCGGTTCCTTCGTCGGTTCCCCGGAGTACACCGCTCCGGAGCGGATGTCCGGGGCCGGGACCGGGCCGGAGTCCGACCTGTGGTCGCTGGGTGTGCTGCTGTGCGCGGTCCTCAGCGGCGCGTCCCCCTTCCACCGCGACTCGCTCGGCGGCGTCCTGCACGCCGTGGTCACCGAGGAGATCCGCCCGCCCGCGCAGGCCGCACCGCTCCTCCCGGTCGTACGGGGCCTGCTGGAACGCGATCCGCGCCGGCGGCTGGACGCGGCGTCGGCGCAGCGGATGCTGCGCGCCTTCCTCAGCACGGGCCGTACGCCCGCGACAGCGGCACAGGCCGCGGTCCCCGAGCCCCTGCGCGCGCGACGGAGCGTGAAGCGGAGCGTGCTGATGGCGGCGCTGCTGGTCGTCGCGGCGGCGGCCGCGGGTGTCTCGGCGGCCGCGCTGCTCGCGGACGGAGGCGACGACGGGGGCGGTACGCCGACGCGTTCGGTGCCCGCCACGCCGACGCCGACCCCCACGCGGCCGACGCCCACCCCCACGCGGCCGACGGCGGAGCCCGCGTCGCCGACGGCGGAGCCCGTGTCGCCGACCGCGTCCGGATCCGGCACCGGTACCTAAACGGTAGATAAGCGGCACCCCGCGTCACGGGTCTGTGACCGCCGCGCACCGGCGGTGGAAAGGGGCGCGCCCGGCGCGGTATGGATGGACCCATGAGCAGCAACGGGGGGCCCCGCAGCGGGGCGGACGAGCCGACCAGTTTTGACCTGCAACCACCGAACCCGCCGGTCGCGGTGCCGCATCCCGGCAATCCGTACGCGGTGCCCACGCAGGTCGTGCCGGCGCCCGCGCCCGCGTCCTCCCCCGCCGCGCCGGACCCCGGTGCCGGGCGGCTCATCGCCGGCCGCTACCGCCTGATCGCCAAGCTCGGGCACGGCGGCATGGGCACGGTGTGGCGGGCCAAGGACGAGACCGTCGACCGCGAGGTCGCCGTCAAGGAACCCCGCGTCCCCGACCACCTTCCCGAACGCGAACGCGCCAACGCCTTCGAGCGGATGCGCCGCGAGGCGCGCGCCGCCGCCCGGCTCGACCACCCCGCCGTGGTCGACGTGCACGACGTGGCGGTCGTGGACGGGCAGCCGTGGATCGTGATGGAACTCGTGCGCGGACGCTCGCTCGGCGACGCCCTCCAGGAGGGCACCCTCGGCGCGCGCGAGGCGGCCCGCATCGGCCTGGAGGTGCTCGGCGCGCTGGAGGCCGCGCACGCCGCCGGTGTCCTGCACCGGGACGTGAAACCGGACAACGTCATGCTCGGCCGGCACGACCGGGTCGTCCTCACCGACTTCGGCATCGCCCAGATCGAGGGCGAGACCAGCCTGACCGACACCGGCGGCTTCGTCGGCTCGCCCGAGTACATCGCCCCGGAACGGGTGCTGGGCCAGCGCCCCGGCCCGGCGAGCGACCTGTGGTCCCTTGGCGTGGTGCTGTACGCGGCGACGGAGGGCGTCTCGCCGTTCCGCCGCAGCAACACCCCGGCCACCCTCCAGTCGGTGCTCAACGCCACGCCCGCGCCGCCCGCCTCCGCGCAGGGCCCGCTGGCCGAGGTGATCACGGGCCTGCTGGCCAAGGACCCCGCGCGCCGCCCGGACGCCGCCCGGGTCCGCGCCCTGCTGGACGCGGCGGTGAACCCGCCCGCTCCGCCGCCCACCCAGGTGGTCCGCGTCGACGGTCCCGAGGGGCCGGGCGCGGCGCCCGCGTCCCGCTGGAGCGTCCGGCTGGGCCGCAACGCGTGGATCGCCCTCGGCGCGATGGTCGTCGCGGCGGCGGTGGCCTCGTACCTGGTGCTCGCGGACCCCTTCGCGGGGCCGCTGCCGGACGGTTGGGACACCCCGCACGAGAAGCAGCTCGCCGCGACCCTGGCGGTGCCCGAGGGCTACAAGCGCACCGCTCCCGAGGAGGCCGGCCAGCACTGGGTCACCTACACCGACGAGAGCGGCGCCGTCTGGATCGGTCTGACCCTGGACAAGAAGCGGGAGGACACCCTGGGCAACATCGCCGGGTCCGCCGCGGCCGAGATGTACGACGACGACGGGAAGTTCAAGGAGAGCGGGGAGTTCGACCTCTCCATGCCGCCCAAGAGCCCGAAGACCGACCCCAAGGAGACCGAGTACCGGGGCGGCAAGTCCGCCGAGAACACGGTGGTCTACACCACCACCGACAGTCAGAACCCCCGCCCGCGCGAACTGCGGATCTTCTACTACCGGACGTCCGCGGGCGACATGTACAAGCTCACCGTCAGCTACCCGGGCAAGGGCGACTTCACCGAGCGTGGGCGCGAGGTGGCCAGTACGGCCGTCGCCAATCTGGACATCGACGGCACCTGAGCGCTCCGCTCGCACAACGCCCTGATCAGCGGGTTTGTTGCCAGCGATCACTGGCGGCATGTGAGCACTCGGTGAATCACCGTGAATCACCGTTACCGACGGGTACACAAAGCCCGCCCGGCGTCATACCCTGCGGCTCATGACGGACGCGCAGGCCCCGGAACTCACCGGCACGAACCCCCTCGCCCCCACCCCGGAGGGCGCCCGCACCGCTGCCGACGTGGTCACGCCCGAGCTGGTCGCCCAGCTCACCAAGGGCGTGGCCGGGTCCGGCCGCACCGCCAACCACACCCCGTTCACCGGCGAGAAGCTGGCCGACCTGCCCGAGTCGACACCCGAGGACGTGGCCGGCGCCTTCGAGCGGGCCCGCGCCGCCCAGGCCGTGTGGGCGCAGGTGCCGGTGCGGCAGCGGACCGCGGTGCTGCTGCGCTTCCACGACCTGGTCCTGGAGCGGCAGGCCGAGGTCCTCGACCTCATCCAGCTGGAGACCGGCAAGGCCCGCCTGCACGCCCACGAGGAGGTCCAGGCCGTCGCGGTCGCCGCCCGGCACTACGGCCGCAAGGCCCCGGCGTACCTGCGCCCCAAGCGGCACACCGGCGCCGTACCGACCCTCACCAAGGTCACCGAGCTGCGCCACCCGCGCGGCGTCGTCGGCCAGATCGCCCCCTGGAACTACCCGCTGGAGCTGTCCGTCGGCGACGCGCTCCCCGCCTTCGTCGCGGGCAACGCGGTCGTCATGAAGCCCGACACCGAGACCTGCCTGACCGCCCTGTGGGCCCGTGACCTGCTCATCGAGGCCGGACTGCCCGCCGACGTCTTCCAGGTCGTCCTGGGCGACGGCCCGGTCGTCGGTCCCGAGGTCGTCAAGCACGCCGACTACGTCTCCTTCACCGGCTCCACCCGCACCGGCCGCGAGGTCGCCCAGGGTGCCGCCGCCCGCCTGGTCGGCGTCTCCCTGGAACTCGGCGGCAAGAACGCCATGCTGGTCCTCGAGGACGCCGACATCGAGAAGGCCGCGGCGGGCGCCGTACGCGCCTGCTTCTCCTCGGCCGGCCAGCTGTGCATCTCCATCGAGCGGCTCTACGTCCACGAGTCCGTCGCCGACGCCTTCCTGGAGCGGTTCGCCGCCCGCACCAGGGCCATGCGGCTCGGCACCTCCCTCTCCTACGGCGCCGACATGGGCTCGCTGGTGGGGGAGCGGCAGCTGGAGACCGTGCGGGCGCACGTCGCGGACGCGGTGGAGCGGGGCGCGAAGCTGGTCGCGGGCGGTGTCGCCCGCCCGGACATCGGCCCGTACTTCTACGAGCCGACCATCCTCGACGGCGTCGCGGCCCCCATGACCGTGTGCACCGAGGAGACCTTCGGCCCGGTCGTCTCCGTCTACCGCTTCACGACCGAGGACGAGGCGGTCGAGCAGGCCAACTCCACGCCGTACGGCCTGAACTCCTCGGTGTGGACGAAGAACGCCCGGCGCGGCCACGAGGTCGCCGCGCGGATGCGCACCGGGACCGTCAACATCAACGAGGGGTACGCCCCCGCCTACGGCAGCGTCCAGTCCCCGATGGGCGGCATGAAGGACTCCGGCCTCGGCCGCCGGCACGGATCCGAGGGCATCCTCAAGTACACCGAGGCCCAGACCGTCGCCCACCAGCGCCTGCTCCCGATGGCACCCTCGCTCGGCATGGACGACGAGAAGTACGCGGCGTTCATGAGCCGCAGCCTGCGTCTGATGAAGGCGTTCCGCCTCCGCTGACCCCCTCCGCCGGCCCCCACCCCACCACCGCCCGTTCTCAACGAGGAGAGCACGTGTCGCAGGAGAACTCTGTCCAGACCCGGGACGAGAACGGGTACGACTACGACGTCCTCGTCGTGGGATCCGGCTTCGGCGGCTCCGTCTCCGCCCTGCGCCTCACCGAGAAGGGATACCGCGTCGGCGTCCTGGAGGCAGGCCGCCGCTTCACCCGCGAGTCGCTGCCCAGGAACTCCTGGGACCTGAAGAACTACCTCTGGGCGCCGAAGCTCGGCATGTTCGGCATCCAGCGCATCCACCTGCTCGGGAATGTCATGGTCCTGGCAGGAGCCGGGGTCGGCGGCGGCTCGCTCAACTACGCCAACACCCTGTACGTGCCGCCGAAGCCCTTCTTCGACGACCCCCAGTGGCGCGACATCACCGACTGGCACGAGGAGCTGGCGCCGTACTACGACCAGGCCAAGCGCATGCTCGGGGTCCGCCTCAACCCGACGATGACCCCCTCCGACGTGCACCTGAAGGCGGCCGCCGAGCGGATGGGCTGCGGCGACACCTTCCACATGGCGCCGGTCGGCGTCTTCTTCGGCGACGGCGAGGACGCCGACGGCAGGGCGAAGGCCGAGCCGGGACGGCAGGTGCCCGACCCGTACTTCGGCGGGGCGGGCCCCGACCGCAAGGCCTGCAACGAGTGCGGCGAGTGCATGACCGGCTGCCGGCACGGCGCGAAGAACACCCTCAACGAGAACTACCTGTACCTCGCCGAGAAGGCCGGCGCCGTCGTGCACCCGATGACGACGGCCGTCTCCGTCACGGACGACTCGCGCGGCGGATTCGCGATCGCCACGCTCCCCACCGACCACAAGAAGCGCGGCAAGCGCGGGAAGCAGGACGCGGGCCGCACCTTCACCGCCCGCCGGGTCGTCATAGCCGCCGGCACCTACGGCACCCAGACCCTGCTGCACCGCATGAAGGCGGGCGGCCAGCTGCCCCACATATCCGACAAGCTCGGCGAGCTGACCCGCACCAACTCCGAGGCACTGGTGGGCGCCCAGACCGACGACCGGCGCTACCGCGGCGCCACCGGCGAGCCCCGGGCCGACTTCACGCGCGGCGTCGCCATCACGTCCTCGATCCATCCCGACGCCAACACCCACATCGAACCGGTGCGTTACGGCAAGGGCTCGAACTCGATGGGCGGCCTGTCGATCCTCCAGGTCCCCTACGCCGGGCAGACCGCGTCCGGCGCCACCCGCGTCCTGGGCTTCCTGGGCCATGCGGCCAAGCACCCGCTGCTGGTCCTGCGGTCCCTGTCCAACCGCAAGTGGTCCGAGCGGACCATCATCGGCCTGGTCATGCAGTCCGTGGACAACTCCCTGTCCACGCACCTGAAACCGGCGGGTGTCGGCAAGGGCCTGCTCACCGCGCGCCAGGGCCACGGCTCGCCCAATCCGAAGCAGATCAAGGCCGCGACCGAGGGCGCCTCCGCCCTCGCCGCCGAGATCAACGGCTTCGCCGGGTCCAACGTCGGCGAACTGATGGGCACCCCGCTCACCGCCCACTTCCTCGGCGGCTGCCCGATCGGCGCCTCCCGCGAGACCGGCGTCATCGACCCGTACCACCGCCTCTACGGCCACCCCGGCATCTCGGTCGTCGACGGCGCCGCCGTCTCGGCCAACCTCGGGGTCAATCCGTCCCTGACCATCACGGCGCAGGCCGAGCGCGCGATGTCGTACTGGCCGAACAAGGGCGAGAGCGACCCGCGTCCCGCGCAGGGGGCCGGCTACGAGCGGGTGGCCGCCGTCGAGCCCCGCTCCCCGGCGGTCCCGGAGAAGGCCTTCGGCGCGCTGCGACTGCCGTTCCTGGACCTGCCGACCGTGCCGCCGAAGAAGTAGCGGACCCGCACCCCCCTCCGAGCGCGGGTCCCCACTCCATGCCTGTTCTGATCGGCGAAGCCTGTGAATGGTTGTCCCCACATTCACAGAATCCTTATGTGGCCTGTGTCACTCGAGGGGTGTGGGAGGCAGGAGGGGGTGGCGGGCGGCGCCCGCGGAGACAGGCTCGTGTCGAACGGGGGGACACGTTCCGACGGCCGGCCCCGGGCGTCCCCGGAGCCGGCCGTTCTCTTGGGTGACCGGGCTGCTGTCCCCTGCCGTCCGGTCACTTCCTGGAGCGAGGTCCCACGACGTCCGGCACAGCCGTACGTCTCATCGCTCCAGCGAGCCACGCGTGGTTCTTTCGGGCCCGCCCCTGGCTGACACGGACACCGGGACCAACGAAGCCGCTCGCGCACCGGTCACGCTCCGTACGGGTGAGAAGGGGCCCGAACTCAGATACGACCGGTCGGGCCGCGAACGGGGTCCGACCGGGCCGCGGACCTGGACCCGGTCGGGCCGCGGACGGGACCCGGGCGGGCCGCGGGTCTCAGACGCGCCCGCGGCACAGCTCCAGCGTCGTCATCGCCAGCGCCGTGCCCGGCTTGCCCAGCGCCTGCCGGTAGTGGTCGAGCACCTCCATCTCGCGGGAGAGGTTCACCCGCCGGCCGCCGGAGGTGATCCTCGCCTCCTGGATGACGGCGGACACGGCCATCCGTTCCTGGATCAGCCCGATGATCCGGTCGTCCAGGGCGTCGATGCGCTCCCGGGCGCCGGTGATCACGTCGGCGGCCTCGGGGGTGTGGGCGCCGGTCTTGTCTGCTGCGGTGACGGTCATGTCGGTGTCTCCTCGCCGAAGAGTGGCGGCACCCGGGACCGGCACGGTCCGCGAACGCCAAGCGCCCCGGACCTTGTCGGCCCGGGGCGCCTGGGAAGTCGCTTGTCAGTTGCTCAAGCAGCACGACCATGGCAGCCGGTGGGCCGGTTGCCATAGGTAAACAGGAACGCCTGGTGCTTGAGCATGGGCCCAAGTATGCCCCGGCGACGGTCGGTGTCCAACCCGGTTCGCATGGTGAGACCCGGGGCGGGACGGGGGAGCAGCGACGGTGGCGGCCGACGGCGGGGCCGGGCCACCCGCCCCGCTCGGTAGAATCGGGAGCACAAGCCCCCCGCCCGACCCGCCGGAAGGCACCCCGTGTCATCAGCGACTCCCGCTGCCGCCGCCCCCGACACCGTCCTGGTCGTCGACTTCGGCGCGCAGTACGCCCAGCTCATCGCCCGTCGTGTCCGCGAGGCGCGGGTCTACAGCGAGATCGTGCCGAGCTCCATGCCGGTCGAGGAGATCCTCGCCAAGAACCCGGCGGCCATCATCCTCTCGGGCGGCCCCTCCTCGGTGTACGAGCCGGGCGCCCCGACCCTCGACCGCTCCCTGTTCGAGGCCGGCGTCCCGGTCTTCGGCATGTGCTACGGCTTCCAGCTGATGGCGCAGACCCTCGGCGGCACCGTCGACAACTCCGGCGCCCGTGAGTACGGCCGCACCGAGCTGGCCGTCTCCAAGCCCTCCTCCACCCTCTTCGAGGGCACCCCGGCCGAGCAGTCGGTGTGGATGTCGCACGGCGACGCCTGCTCCGCCGCCCCCGAGGGCTTCACCGTGACCGGCTCCACGGACGTCGTCCCGGTCGCCGCCTTCGAGAACGACGAGAAGAAGCTCTACGGCGTCCAGTACCACCCCGAGGTGATGCACTCCACGCACGGGCAGCAGGTGCTGGAGCACTTCCTGTACCGGGGCGCGGGCCTGAGCCCCGACTGGACCACGGGCAACGTGATCGAGGAGCAGGTCGCCGCCATCCGCGAGCAGGTCGGCGACAAGCGGGCCATCTGCGGCCTGTCCGGCGGTGTGGACTCCGCCGTCGCCGCCGCCCTCGTCCAGAAGGCCATCGGCTCCCAGCTGACCTGCGTCTACGTCGACCACGGCCTGATGCGCAAGGGCGAGACCGAGCAGGTCGAGAAGGACTTCGTCGCCGCGACCGGCGTGCAGCTGAAGGTCGTGGACGCCGAGGAGCGCTTCCTCAAGGCGCTGGCCGGGGTCTCCGACCCCGAGCAGAAGCGGAAGATCATCGGCCGCGAGTTCATCCGGGTCTTCGAGCAGGCGCAGCTGGAGATCATGCGGGAGGACGGCCCCGAGGTCGCCTTCCTGGTGCAGGGCACGCTCTACCCGGACGTCGTCGAGTCCGGCGGCGGCACCGGCACCGCCAACATCAAGTCCCACCACAACGTGGGCGGCCTCCCCGACGACATCGAGTTCGAGCTGGTCGAACCGCTGCGCCAGCTGTTCAAGGACGAGGTCCGGATGGTCGGCCAGGAGCTGGGCCTGCCGGACGAGATCGTCCAGCGCCAGCCCTTCCCGGGCCCCGGCCTCGGCATCCGGATCGTCGGCGACGTGACCAAGGAGCGGCTCGACCTGCTGCGCGAGGCCGACGCCATCGCCCGCGAGGAGCTGACCGCGGCCGGCCTCGACCGCGACATCTGGCAGTGCCCGGTGGTGCTGCTCGCGGACGTCCGCTCCGTCGGCGTCCAGGGCGACGGCCGCACCTACGGCCACCCGATCGTCCTGCGGCCGGTCTCGTCCGAGGACGCCATGACCGCCGACTGGTCCCGGCTGCCGTACGACGTGCTCGCCAAGATCTCGACCCGGATCACCAACGAGGTCGCGGACGTCAACCGCGTCGTCCTCGACGTGACCTCGAAGCCGCCGGGGACGATCGAGTGGGAGTGAGACCGAGGGTGCTCCCTACGTGCGCCTGATCGTGCGCACGGGCTGACCGGGCTGCCAGATCTCGACGACGAGGTACGTGTCGTCCTCGACGCGGGTCCGCACGACCTCCGTCAGCTCGGTACGGAAGAGGTGGAACGGCTCCGGCGGTTTCACCTCTTCCGCGTATCCGGCCCGGGCCTGCGGGTCCTCGACCTCGACCGCCCGGCCGGCGATCCGCACGTCCCCGCCGCCCATGCCGGTGCCGTCCCCCGGGTTCGCCTGGAGCGCGAAGCGCGGGTCGCGGCGCAGGTCGAGCGCCTTCAGCGAGCCCGGCATCATGCCGAGCCACAGCTCGCCGCCCAGGAACCGCACCTCCAGGCCGGTGGTGCGGGGCGAGCCGTCCTTGCGGAGGGTGGCGAGGACGTGGTGCGTGTACGCGCCGAAGCGCGCTTCGGCGGTGGCGGCCAGGGCGGGTTCCGCGGCGGCGAAACCGGCCCAGTTCACAGCGGTGCCTGAAGTCATGCACCGAGTGTGAACGCCAAAACCGACATCCTCTGTCGCGTATTGGCCCCGGACCTGTCCTCCCGGCCGCACCGCCGGTAACTTCCGGCCCGTAGGGCACATCCGGCGCCGAAGGACAGAGAACACATGCACGGGACGCCCGGGGCCACCGAGCCCCCGCCGCTGCCCACCGACCGGCTGCGGTTCGCCATGCCGCCCCGGCACGACTCGGTCGAGGACGAACGCCGGCACCGCAAGGAGCGGCTCGCCTGCGCGCTGCGCCTCTTCGGGCGGCACGGGTTCGAGGACGGGGTCTCCGGGCACATCACCGCCCGCGACCCCGAGTACACCGACTGCTTCTGGGTCAACCCGTTCGGTGTGCCCTTCGCCCACATCACGGTGAGCGATCTGGTGCTGGTCAACTCCGAGGGGCAGGTGGTGGAGGGCGGCCACCACGTGAACCAGGCCGCCTTCACCGTGCACTCCCAGGTCCACGCCGCCCGCCCGGACGTCGTCGCGGTCGCCCACTGCCACTCGGTGCACGGGCGCGCGCTGTCGGCCCTCGGCGAGCTGCTCGAACCGATCACCCAGGAGAGCTGCGCCTTCTACGAGGACCACGCGCTGTACGACTCCTACTCGGGCGTCTCCGTCGACGCCGAGGAGGGGCGGCGCATCGCACGGGTGCTCGGCTCCGGCAAAGCCCTCGTGCTGCGCAACCACGGGCTGCTGACGGTCGGCGACTCGGTGGACGCGGCGGCCTGGTGGTTCCTGTCGCTGGAGCGGTCCTGCCAGGTGCAGCTGCTGGCCGAGGCGGCGGGCCGGCCGGTGCGGATCGACCACCGGCAGGCCGTGGCGACCCGGGAACAGCTCGGCGGCGACCTGGTGGCGTGGATCAACTACCAGCCCCTGTGGCAGGAGGTCAGCCGCCGCGAACCGGACCTGTTCGACTGACCTTGTCCCGGGCGGTGCGGTGCGGCGTCAACACGGCGGTCCGCGCATCACCCGTGCTGAGCAGACGTAAGACGGGGCGGCGCGCGGGCACGGGCCGGGGTACGGCACAATTCGCTGTCGTTCCAAGGGACTTACCGGGTGCGGGAAGGCGGGCGTCGGGCGTGGCGGTGCAGGAGGCGAGACGCGGGAGCGGCTCGGACAGGGGTGCGTACGAGGCGGCGCACGGCGGTGGCTGCACCTGCGGGGACTGCCCGCACGGTGCCCGTGAGGGGCACCGCAGGGCGGTCGCCGCGTTCCTGCTGCGACGGGACGAGTTCGCGGCCGGGCAGGGGCTGCCGGCGGCGGTGGCCCACTCGGCCTCCGCGTCCCGCCAGTGGGTCTCGGAGGAGCTGACCCAGTCGGCGGAAGCCGTCGCCGAACGCGGCCGCGCCGAGGGCGACGCGTGGCTCGCCGCGCTGGGCCGGCGCACGACGGCCGTCGTGTGGGCGGCGGTCGTCCTCCTGCTGCTGGGACAGTCGCTCACCGCGGTCGGCGCGGGCTGGTCGGCGGCGCGCACCGCCGGACTCGCGGCGGCCCTGGTGGTGGCCGGTGCGCTGACGGCCGCGTCGTGGTTCCACCGGGCCCGGGGCGGGGCGCTGGCACCGGTCATCGGCGAGGACAACCGCCTGTCCACCTCCCGTGCGGTGGCGGCGGCCTGGGTCCTCTTCGTCGCCTACGCCGTCCTGGTGCTCGCCGGGCAACTGGCCGTCGCTTCAGGGCACGACCGGCGGGACGCGCTGATCTCCGGTCTCGAACTCGGGCGCGGCACCGGCGCGGTGACCGTGCTCGCGGTGGTCTGCGGCATCGCGGTCCTGGTGCGCCGGGTGGTCGGCCTGCGTGTCCTGGGGCAGCGGTTGCAGAAGGTACGGGCCGACCGGCCGCGCGCCTGCGACCTGCTGACGGACGACGCGGGCCGCGGCACCTTCGCCGACATCCAGTACGTCGTGATCAGCGGCGTGGCCATGGTGTTCGCGGCGGTACGGCTGGCCCGGCGTCCGGAGCAACTGCCCGATCTGCCCTGGGGCCTCGCGGTGATCGTGCTGATCTCGGCGGCGACCTATGTGGCCGGGAAGTACGCCGAGGGCGGCCGGCCGGTGATCCTCTCCGTGGTCCGGGCCCGGGAGGCCGGCGACCTGGACGCACCCATCCGCACCGGCGACGACATCGAGATCCGCGGCGCGGGCTTCGTGCCGCCGGGCGCCCAGCGGGCGGACCGGCTGTCGCGGATGGTCGTCCGCATCGGCGCGGTCCACGTCCACGTCCCCCTGGTCCCGGTGACCGGCGGCTTCAGCAACCCCGCGGACGACCTGCTGACGGTCCCCGTCCCGGCGGACGTGGAACCGGGCCGGGTGGACGTCCAGGTCGTCACGGGCGCGGGCGTGGAGACCAACCGCTACCCGATCGACGTGACGGACTGACCCCTCGCGCGCAACCCGCAGCGAGAAACCGGTCGCCGGGGTTGAGCGGAGCCCGGGTTTCGTACGTATGGTCTGTGGGGGCTCTGGGCATGCGCGGCGAGAGGCGGCTGGCAGTGATGACTCACGGTATGCGGACGGATGTCGACATCTCACCCGGGGGCGGGGGAGACTGGCGGGACAACGCCGCCCGCTACGCCCTCCTTCCCCTGCGGATCTTCCTCGGTGTCACCTTCGTCTACGCCGGTCTGGACAAGCTCACCGACAGCGCCTTCATGAAGGACGCGGGCGCCGGTTCCATCGGCGACATGATGCGGACGGTCCGCGACTCCTCGGCCGTCCCCGCCCTGGTCGACCTCGCCCTGAAGAACCCGGCCGGGTTCGGCTACGCCATCGCCCTGGGCGAGCTGGCCGTGGGCATCGGCACCCTGCTCGGGCTGCTCACCCGCCTCGCGGCGCTGGGCGGTGCGCTGATCTCCCTCAGCCTGTGGCTGACCGTCAGCTGGGCCTCCGATCCCTACTACTACGGCAACGACCTCGCCTACCTCATGGCCTGGCTCCCCCTCGTCCTCGCCGGCGCCCCGCTGCTGTCGCTGGACGCCGTACTGCGCACCCGGCGCAGGCGACGGACGGGCGGGTACCGCTGACACCCGTCCGGCGTCGTCAGCGGGGGAGGTCCGCCGAGGGCGCGTCCGGCGTCGCCGCGCCGGGCTCCCCGCGGCGTCGGTGCACGGCCCGCGCCACGACGCCGACCGCGCCCGCGATGCCGAGCCCGCCCGAGACGACGGGGATCACCGCGAACCACGGCGTCTCCCAGACGCCGCCCGCGTCACCGGCGTAGAGCACGCCGGCCAGCATCAGGAAGAGGCCGGCCACCAGGCGCCCCGGCTGGAACCTATGACGCAGCACGGGCCACCTCCGCCTGACCGACGCCGACCTGGAGGTCGAGGTCGAGCGTGCCGCCGTCCTTGCCGCCCCCGGCGGGGGACAGGGTGATCTCCTTGTGCTTGCCCGGTGCCACGTCCACGTCCTTCTCGTCGTCGCCGGGCAGCTGGATGTCGCCCACCCCCACCTCGACGCTCAGCCGCACGGTCACGTCCTGCGGCACGACCACCCGTATTCGGCCCAGGCCCACGTCGGCCCGGGTGCTCACCGTCTGCCCCCCGGCCAGGTCGAGGCGGGACAGGTCGAGGGTGCCGCTGCCCGCACCGACCTCGTACTGGTCGCGCACGTCGGCCGCGACCACGGGCTTCCAGGTGGTCCGGACCCATTCCGTCCCGACGTTCTCCGGCACGGCGGCCGACCCGGCCAGCAGGCCCGCCGTGACGACCGCCAGGAAGATCGAACCGGCGCCCGTGCGCCCGAGGAAGGCACTGACCGCGATACCGAGGCCGAAGACGGCGAGCGCGCACGCCAGACCGGTCTGCAAACTGCTGCCCAGCGGATGGTCGTCCCAGGTCAGCCGGGTCCCGAGGAAGCCGGCGAGCAGGGCGAGCAGGAACACCCAGCCGCCGATGCCGCGGGGCCCGCGGGTCTGCGGGGACCAGGGGCGCCGGTCGCCCGCGGGGCCGCGGTCGCCACGCCCCGGGATGCCGCGGCCGATGTTGACGGCCGCCGCGATGTCACGCTCCGCGGAGTCCGGCGGGCCCCACATGTAGCCCGTCCCGCCGTCGTGGGTGCCGTCCTTGACGATGGGGTCGCGCCACCAGGAGGGCCAGGTGTACATGATCGGCGGCGCCTGGGCCTCCGGCGGGGCGTCGGCGACGGCCTGGGCCGAGAGCGGGTCCGGTTCGGGGGCCCTGCGGTGCCGCGACCAGTACCCGGCGCCCGCGAGGAGCAGGGAGAGGACGACGGCGAAGGTCAGCACGCCGCCGTTGTGCAGCATGGTGAGGAAGACCCCGCAGCCGACCAGGGCGAAGAGCACCGCCGCGAGCGCCTGGCCGTCGACCCGGCCGGTCAGCAGCTTGCGCACCTCGTTCTCCTCCTCGTCGTCGTAGGGGACGAAGAGCCAGGCGAAGCCGTAGAAGAGGAGGCCGATGCCGCCGGTCGCGGAGAGCACCGCGAGCGTGATCCGGAAGATCACCGGGTCCAGGTCGCACTGCCGGCCCAGGCCGGCGCACACTCCGGCGAGCGCCTTGTGCCGCCGGTCCCGCCGGAACCGGTGCGGCGGCCCGGGGGCGTCCGCGCCGCCGGCGGCTCCCGCGTCGCCCGGGTCGCCCGGTGGACCCGGGTCGGCCGCACCGGCATCCGCGGCGGGCGCGGCATCCCGCGGCCCGGCGCCCAGCGGGGGGCGCGGGCCGGAGCCGGGTCCCGGACCCGTCGCGGCGCGCTCGTGATCTGTCATGAGTCCATGGTGACGGGCGCGGCGCCGTGACGGCAGCCGGTTCGACCCTGGTCGGACCCTGATATCGGCCCTGACTCCGGGCCCGGGGAGCGTTCGAGACCACCCCGGCCCTGCCCGGTCCGAAGATCAGGGGTGATTGGGGGAACGACCCTGATGCTCCGGCTCCCGCCCCCGTGTGACCATCGGTGTCATGCCGGAAGCCGCAGCAGCACCCGTCGTCGAACCGCGGCCGCCGCGCAAGCTCTACCGAAGCAGCGACGGACGCTGGCTCGGCGGGGTGGCGCGGGGGCTCGCCGGGCATCTCGGGCTGCCCGTCATCTGGGTGCGGTTCGCCTTCGTCGGCCTGTTCATGGCCGACGGCCTGGGCGCCCTGCTGTACGCCGCCTTCTGGTTCTTCGTGCCGCTGGGCGTCGGTGGAGTGGAGGCGCAGAAGCCGCCGTCCCTCGTCACCTCCGAGACCGGGCCGGACGGCCGCCGCAGACTCGTGGCCCGCAAGCCGGACAAGGGGCAGCTGGTCGCCCTGCTGCTGATGGTCGTCGTGGCCCTGGTCTTCGTGGGCAACGTCGACCTCGGCGGCGGCGCCAAGGCCTACCTGTGGCCGACCGTGCTCGTCGGCGCCGGCGTCGCCCTCGTCTGGCGCCAGGCGGACAACGCGCGCCGGGCCCGCTGGGCCGAGGTGGGACGCCACCGCCGCACGGTCACCCTGCTGCGCTCGGTGGCGGGCGTCCTGCTGGTGACGGCCGGGGTCACCGGCATCTTCGTCCTCCAGGGCTCCGCGGCCCACCTCGGCTCCGTCCTCCAGGCGGCCCTCGCCGTCCTCGTCGGCATCACCCTCCTCGCCGGCCCCTACCTGGTGCGGATGACGCAGGACCTCTCCGAGGAGCGGCTGATGCGCATCCGCGCGCAGGAGCGCGCCGAGGTCGCCGCCCACGTCCACGACTCGGTGCTGCACACCCTGACCCTGATCCAGCGCAACGCGGAGAACGCGGGCGAGGTCCGCCGCCTGGCCCGGGCCCAGGAGCGGGACCTGCGCTCCTGGCTCTACAAACCGGAGGGCAACGGCAAGGACGAGGACGACGAGCCCACCACCCTCGCCGAGGCCGTGAAGCGCAACGCGGCGGAGGTCGAGGACAAGCACGGCGTCCCCCTCGAGGTGGTGGTCGTCGGCGACTGCCCCCTCGACGAGCGGATCAGCGCACAGATGCAGGCCGCGCGCGAAGCGATGGTGAACGCCGCCAAGTACGGTGGCGAGGGCGGCGCCGTACAGGTCTACGCCGAAGTCGAGGGCAGGACGGTCTTCGTGTCCGTCCGGGACCGCGGTCCCGGCTTCGACCTCGACTCGATACCCGCCGACCGCATGGGCGTCAGAGAATCGATCATCGGCCGCATGGAGCGCAACGGCGGCACGGCGCGGCTGCGCGCGGTGCCGGACGGCGGCACGGAGGTCGAACTGGAAATGGAGAGGGCGGAGAAGACGTCATGAGCGACCCGACCGAGGCGAACGGAACGGCGGGAACGGCGGGAGCGGACGAGGCGGCCGAGCCCGCGCAGGCGGCGAGTGGCGGCGCGGCGGAGCGCCACGTGCGCGTGGTGCTCGTCGACGACCACCGCATGTTCCGCACCGGTGTCCAGGCCGAGATCGGCCAGACCGCCGAGACCGGGGTCGAGGTCGTGGGCGAGGCCGCCGACGTCGACCAGGCCGTCACGGTCATCACCGCGACCCGCCCCGAGGTCGTGCTCCTCGACGTCCACCTCCCGGGCGGCGGCGGGGTGGAGGTGCTGCGCCGGTGCGCGCCCCTGATGAGCGACGCCGAGCGGCCCGTCCGCTTCCTCGCCCTGTCCGTCTCGGACGCGGCGGAGGACGTGATCGGAGTGATCCGCGGCGGCGCCCGGGGCTATGTCACCAAGACCATCACCGGCACCGACCTGGTCAACTCCGTCTTCCGCGTCCAGGAGGGCGACGCCGTCTTCTCCCCGCGGCTGGCCGGCTTCGTCCTCGACGCGTTCGCCTCCACGGACGCGCCGCCGGTCGACGAGGACCTCGACCGGCTCACCCAGCGCGAGCGCGAGGTGCTGCGCCTGATCGCCCGCGGCTACGCGTACAAGGAGATCGCCAAGCAGCTCTACATCTCGGTGAAGACGGTCGAGTCCCACGTGTCGGCGGTCCTGCGCAAGCTCCAGCTGTCCAACCGCCACGAGCTGACCCGGTGGGCGACGGCACGGCGCCTGGTCTGACGGCCCGCACGGGGCGGCGTCTCAGACCACCCGCGTCGCCCCCGCGAACGGCATCTCGTCGACCGGGGCGACGCGCACCGGCGCCGAGGGGTTCGGGGCGTGGATCATCTGCCCCTTGCCGACGTAGATGCCGACGTGGCTGATGCCCGAGTAGAAGAAGACCAGGTCGCCCGGGAGGAGTTCGGACCGTGGGACGCGGCGGCCCGCGTCGATCTGGGCGTAGGTCGTACGGGGCAGGGAGACCCCGGCGGCGCGGTAGGCGGCCTGGGTGAGGCCCGAGCAGTCGAAGGCGTTCGGGCCGGTCGCGCCCCACACATAGGGGCTGCCGAGCTTCTGGTAGGCGTAGGCGACGGCCGCCGCGGCGCGGGAGTTGGGGGCCTGGGCCGAGGCGGACAGGCTCTCCCGGGGACCCGGCGCCGAGCGGGAGGCCCGGTCGCCGGCGTCGGCGCGTTCATCGGCGGTGAGCCGGGACAGCAGGCGGCGGGCCGCCGCCAGCTTGCCGGTGACGGTCTCGCGGTGACGTTTCAGCTCGGCGCGCCGCGACTTCAGCGAGGACACCTCGACGCGGGCGGCGCCGCGCAGTTGCTCGATCTCCCGGAGTTCCTTGCGTACGCGGCCCACCGCGGCCTGCTGCCGGCTGCCCGCGCGCTCGGCGAACGCGGCCCCGTCGAGGTACCGGTCCGGGTCGGAGGAGAGCGCGAGTTGCAGCGCCGGGTCCAGACCGCCGCTGCGGTACTGCGCCGCCGCCACCGAACCGAGCGCCTCCCGGGCCGAGTTCAGCCGGTCCTCCTTGCGGGCGGCGGCGTCCCGCAGTTCCTCCAGGCGCCGTTCGGCGGCGTCCGCCTTCTCCTTCGCGCCGTTGTACTTCTCCGTGGCCACCTCGGCCTCCTGGTAGAGCTTGTCCACCTTGTCCCTGACCTGTGCCGCCGTCGGCTGCGGGTCGGCGTGTCCGGTGCCGCCGCCCAGCCCCGCGGCGGTGGCCGCGCCCGCGAGGGTGATGGTGGCCGCCGTACGGGCCCTGCCGCCGCCCGTCGCGCGCTGTCGCGGCCTGCGGTGCGCTCCCACCTGCGATCCACGTCCTTCCGTACGACTCGACTCCGGTCCGTGCCGGGTCGGCTCCGGTCCGTTCCGGCTGCCTGAGCGAGGACGCTAGGCGGGTCGGTAACGGTCCGGTGACGGAATGCGCGGAAGTGGCGGCACCGGATCGCACGGCGACCGCACGTGACCGCCGGCGCCTCCAGGGCGCGTCGTCTTCACACAGGGTGATGACCGATGTGCCGGATCGGAGGCGGGTGGGGGTGGGGAGCTGTTATGGGGTCGGCGGGGCAGGCCGGTGTCCGGCGGCGGCGGGGCAAGCCGGTGTCCGGCTGCGGGGCAGGCCGGTGTCCGGGCGTGGCGGGCCCCTCATTAGGCTCCGGCCCCATGGACGTACTCATCCACATCTTCGTCGGCCTGCACATCATCGGTATCGCCTCGCTCCTGGGCGGCTTCCTGACCCAGATGAAGGCGATGGGCCAGGGCACGGCCCGGTTCACCCCCGCGATGCTGCACGGCGCGCTGACGATGCTGGTCACCGGCGCCGTCCTGGTCGGCCTCAACCAGGCCCAGGACTACTCCGTCGACAACGTCAAGATCGGCGTCAAGCTCGCCGTACTGATCGTGATCCTCGGCCTGGTCTACGTGAAGCGGGACGAGGAGAAGGTGGAAAAGCCGCTGTTCGCGCTGGTGGGCGGGCTGACCCTGGTCAACGTCTTCATCGCGGTGCTGTGGACCTGACCGTCGCACCGGGGTCCGCTGCCGCGGACCGCAGCCCCGCCCGGGCCCGTACGACCGCGCCCGCGGCGACCGCCAGCCACCCGGCCACCGCGATCCACAGCAGCGCCCGGCCGGGCACGTCCAGCCACGGGACGTCGACGACGGCGGCCACCGACAGCGTCGCCGCCGCCGTCATACCGAGCGGGAAGACGGTCGACCAGCGGCGCACGTCGTAGCGCAGGCGGGGCCAGGCGATCTCCGCCGCCAGGAGCACGGCGTACCAGGCGAGGTCGAGCGTGAGCAGGAAGACCGTCACGTCGTGCAGGACGGCCTGGTCGTCGGCGTTCCACAGGTACATGCCGGTCCCGGCCGCCGCGAGCAGCTTGGCGCCGGCGAGGGCCGAGATGGCGAGCGCGCCGCCCGCCACCCAGTGGTCGCCCGAGCCCCGGGCCACCTGCCGCAGATCGAAGCGGAACAGCGCGATCAGGTAGAGCACGATGCCCAGCCAGAACGGCACCAGCGCCGCGTGCGCCAGCCAGGGCGTCGAGGTGGCCGCGGCCAGTGTGGCGGCGAGCACGGCGAGCCCCTCCGTGGCCACGCAGCTCAGGAACACCGCCCCGGGCATCCGCCGCCCCCAGTGCCGCACCACCAGGAGCAGCAGCCACGGCCACAGCAGGGCGGCCAGGGCCAGCAGCACCGCCGCCAGGAGCGACCAGCCGAGCAGCGAGAAGCGGGTGCCGAGCACGGTCGTCGCGGCGACGGCGGTGAGCGCCCCCGGTGTCCCGGCCCGCTTCACCCACTGCGCCCGGTCGGCCAGCAGCAGGTAGACGAAGTTCGCGGCCAGTATCAGCCAGGCGGCGCACGCCAGGACCAGGGCGATCCGGGACAGGACCTCGCGGCCCGTCAGATGCAGGGCGACCGACACGATGCCGGTCGCCATCACCGCGGCCCCGGCCGCCGGTGGACGCTGCGCCCACCAGGCGCGCAGCGCGGAGGGATGGGTGGCCGATGACATGGGCCCGATGCTAAGGACCCGCGGCGATCAGGCCGGGCGCACCACGCTGTAGATCGACGACTCGCCGTCGTAGAAGATCGACTCCTCGCGGACGTACGCGCCCGGCTTCGGCGCGTGGATCATCATGCCGTCGCCGATGTACAGGCCGACGTGGCTGATGTCGTCGTAGAAGAAGACCAGGTCACCGGGTTGTGCCTGGGAGACGGAGACGGTCGTGCCGGCGTTGACCTGGTCGTAGGTGACGCGCGGCAGGGTCACGCCCGCGGCCTTCCAGGCGGCCTGGGTGAGGCCCGAGCAGTCGTAGGAGCCGGGGCCCGTGGCGCCCCAGACGTACGGCTTGCCGATCTGGGCGCGGGCGAAGGCGATCGCCTTCTCGGCCTTGGTGCCGTTCGAGGTGCCCGGCGTCGACGAGCCCGACTCCGACGTGCCGGTGCCGCCGGAGCTTCCCGAGGATCCGGAGCCGCTCTCCTGCTCGGCGGCCTCCTCCCGGCGCTTGCGCTCGGCCTCCTCCTGCGCCGCCTGCCGCTTCGCCAGCTCGGCGGCCTTGCGGGCGGCCTCCTGCTGCTTCTTCTTCTCGATCGCCGCGAGCCGGGCCTTCTCCTCGGCGGTCAGTTCCGAGAGCAGCTCCCGCGCGGTGGCGAGTTTCTTCTGGACGGTCGCCTTGGCCGTCTTCAGGTCCTTCTGCGAGTCGGTGAGCGTCTCGAGGCTCTCGGTGGCCTCGCGGCGCTTCTTCATCGTGTCGGACTGCTGGGTGACGTAGTCGTCGACGGCGGTCTTCTGCCGGCCGGTGAGCCGGTTCATCAGCTGGTTCTGGTCGAAGTAGTCCTGCGGCGAGTCCGCGAGGAGCAGTGTCGCGGTCTCCGGGACCGAGGCGCCCGTGCGGTACTGGGCGGAGGCGAAGGAACCCAGCTCCTCGCGCGCGTCGTTGAGCTTCTGGGTGCGCTGGGCGACGTCGTCGAGGAGGGTGTCGACCTTCTTGCGCTGCTTGGAGGTCTTCTCCTTGGCCGCGTTGTACTTCTCGGTCGCCGACCCGGCCTGGCGGTAGAGGTCGTCGACCTTCTTCTCGACCTCTTCGAGGGTCGGCCGGTCGTCCGACGGCGTGGCGTTCGCCGTCTGGGACAGCAGGGCGACGGAGGTGAGGGCCGCGGTGGCGAGGGCCGGGGTCCGTATGCCCGCGACGCGGGGACCGGTGGGACGCGACTTGCGGTGCGACGCCAAGGAGGCGACTCCTTCCAGTGCTCCGCCTACCGGGTTAGCTGTCGGGTTCGGGCGGTGTGATGCGGAAGGGTTGCCCTACGGCGAGTCCGTCCCTCACGGAGGGCGGTGTCGCCGATTCACCCCAAAGTTCTCGGTTGGGTCCCCGGCTCCGGCTGCCGTGCGGCGTACCGGACTCGGCGGAGGCCGCGCGGCCCGGCGAGGTTCGCCGGAGGGGGTCGAGCGGCCTGCCCCGCACCGTAGCCAACTCGTGTGGCCGCTGTGAAGGTTGGTGGGTGATATGCCCGATACATTTTCGTGACCTTCTGTTCGGGTGCCTCCGGGGCGGTCATGGGCGTCACTCTTCGTGGTTCCGCTGGTCGCAGGGCGTGTCCGCGCCCGGGAGCGGTGGGCATTTTCCGGGGTGGCACCGGGTTGTCGGTGGGGCGCCCTAGACTCGGAGAGCGATGAGCAGCCTCTTTGACGACAGCTTCCTGGCGAGCCTCCAGACCCCCCGGGGTCACGAGGAGGAACCCCCGCCGCCGCCCGAGGACGAGCACGGACCGGAGCCGGTGCCGCACGATCTGTTCGGCGGGAAGTTCGACGCGCCTCCGGAGCGGGAGACCCACTACCGGGACGGCGCCCCGCGCCCCGCCCTGGACGCCGCCGCGCTCCTGGAGGGGCTGAACGAGTACCAGCGGGCCGCCGTCGTCCACTCCGGCTCCCCGCTGCTCATCGTGGCCGGTGCCGGTTCCGGCAAGACCCGCGTCCTCACCCACCGCATCGCCCACCTGCTGGCCGAGCGGAGCGTCCACCCCGGGCAGATCCTCGCGATCACCTTCACCAACAAGGCCGCGGGCGAGATGAAGGAGCGCGTGGAGCAGCTCGTCGGCCCGCGCGCCAACGCGATGTGGGTGATGACCTTCCACAGCGCGTGCGTGCGCATCCTGCGCCGCGAGTCGAAGAGGCTCGGCTTCACCTCGTCGTTCTCGATCTACGACGCCGCCGACTCCAAGCGGCTCATGGCGCTGGTCTGCCGCGACCTCGACCTGGACCCGAAGAAGTTCCCGCCGAAGTCCTTCAGCGCCAAGATCTCGAACCTGAAGAACGAGCTGATCGACGAGGAGGACTTCGCCGCGCAGGCTGCCGACGGCTTCGAGAAGACCCTCGCCCAGGCGTACGCGATGTACCAGTCGCGGCTGCGCGAGGCCAACGCCCTCGACTTCGACGACCTGATCATGACCACGGTCAATCTGCTGCGCGCCTTCCCGGACGTCGCCGAGCACTACCGCCGCCGCTTCCGGCACGTCCTGGTCGACGAGTACCAGGACACCAACCACGCCCAGTACGCCCTGGTGCGCGAGCTGGTCGGCGTGCCCTCGGAGCACCCCGTCGACGTGCCGCCGGAGGCCGAGGTGCCGCCCGCCGAGCTGTGCGTGGTGGGCGACGCCGACCAGTCGATCTACGCCTTCCGCGGCGCCACCATCCGCAACATCCTCCAGTTCGAGGAGGACTACCCGGACGCGACGACGATCCTGCTCGAGCAGAACTACCGCTCCACGCAGACCATCCTCAGCGCCGCCAACGCCGTCATCGAGCGCAACGAGTCCCGCCGCCCGAAGAACCTGTGGACCAACCAGGGCAGCGGCGCGCAGATCACCGGGTACGTCGCCGACACCGAGCACGACGAGGCGCAGTTCGTCGCCGACGAGATAGACCGCCTCACCGACGCGGGCGAGGCCAAGGCCGGAGACGTCGCGGTCTTCTACCGGACCAACGCGCAGTCCCGTGTCTTCGAAGAGGTCTTCATCCGCACCGGCCTGCCCTACAAGGTCGTCGGCGGCGTCCGCTTCTACGAGCGCAAGGAGGTCCGGGACGTCCTGGCCTACCTGCGGGTGCTGGCCAACCCGGAGGACTCGGTGCCGCTGCGCCGCATCCTCAACGTCCCCAAGCGCGGCATCGGCGACCGTGCCGAGGCGATGATCGACGCGCTCTCCCAGCGCGAGAAGATCAGCTTCCCGCAGGCGCTCAGGCGCGTCGACGAGGCGTACGGCATGGCCGCGCGCTCCGCGAACGCCGTCAAGCGGTTCAACACGCTCATGGAGGACCTCCGTACGATCGTCGAGTCCGGCGCCGGACCGGCGACCGTCCTGGAGGCGATCCTCGAACGCACCGGGTACCTCGCGGAGTTGCAGGCCTCCACCGACCCGCAGGACGAGACCCGCATCGAGAACCTCCAGGAACTCGCGGCCGTCGCCCTGGAGTTCGAGCAGGAGCAGGCCGAGGGCGAGGAGTCGGGGACCCTGGCCGACTTCCTGGAGAAGGTCGCGCTCGTCGCGGACTCCGACCAGATCCCGGACGAGGAGGACGGCGACGGCGTCGTCACCCTGATGACCCTGCACACCGCCAAGGGCCTGGAGTTCCCGGTCGTCTTCCTCACCGGCATGGAGGACGGCGTCTTCCCGCACATGCGCGCCCTCGGCCAGGCCAAGGAGCTGGAGGAGGAACGGCGCCTCGCCTACGTCGGCATCACGCGCGCCCGTGAGCGCCTCTACCTGACCCGGTCGACGCTGCGCAGCGCCTGGGGCCAGCCGTCGTACAACCCGCCCTCGCGGTTCCTGGAGGAGATCCCGGCCCCGCACCTGGAGTGGAAGCGGACCGGGGCGAACGGTCCCGCGCCCTCCGCGCCGGTCTCGGGCGTGGCGGCGTCGCTGTCGTCGTCGCGTTCCCGCTCGTCGGCGTCGGGCGCGTCCGGCTTCGCCACCCGCAGGTCGGCCGGCGCCGAGCAGCCGACGGTCTCGCTGGCGGTCGGCGACCGCGTCACGCACGACCAGTTCGGACTCGGCACGGTCGTCGGGGTCAAGGGCACCGGGTCCAACGCCGAGGCGACGATCGACTTCGGGGACACCAAGCCGAAGCGGCTGCTGCTGCGGTACGCGCCGGTGGAGAAGCTCTGAGGGGCGGTTCGACGCCACGCGGCACGGTCCCGGACGGTCGTCCGGGACCGGTCCGGGACCGGCCCGGGACCGGCTCGGGGACGGGCCCGGCGATCTGCTGAGACGTTACGGCGTCACGTCGGGTTGAGGCCGTGGCTGCGCAGCCACGGGAGCGGGTCGATCGACGAGCCGCCCGCGGGGCGCACCTCGAAGTGCAGGTGCGGGCCGGTGGAGTTGCCCGAGTCGCCGGAGTACGCGATCGCGTCGCCGGCCTTCACGGTGGTGCCGGAGGGAACCTGGTAGCTGGAGAGGTGGCAGTACCACGTCTCCGTGCCGTCCTTCGCGGTCACGATCATCATGTTGCCGTACGCGCTGTTGAACTGCGTCCGCACGGTACCGTCGGTCGCCGCCATCACCGTCGTTCCCTGGAGCACGGGGAAGTCGATACCGGTGTGCGAGGACATCCAGTTGATGCCGGCCTGCCCGTAGTACGCGCTGAGGCCGTGCTGCTTCACCGGGAGCGCGAACTTGGGGCGCAGCCGCTCCTTGCGGGCCGCTTCCTGCGCCGCCCGCTTCTTCTCGGCGGCCTGCTCGGCCTTGAGGTCGATGCGCTCCTGCGTCCGGCTGGCCCGGTCGGCGAAGTCGTCCGCTCCGGCGGCCAGGCTGGTGAGCTGGGTGTCCAGCTTGTTGTTGGCGGCGGACGGCTTCACCGGCGCGGCCTTCGCGTTGCCGGGGTCCGGCGCGGATGCCGCGGTGTCCGCACCCTCGTCGCCGGTCAGGCTGCCGACGGACGCGGCCGCGATACCGGCGACGCTCATCACGCAGGCCGACGGCACGGCGATGGTCAGCAGCGCGGAGCGCTTGGCGGGCTGGCGGCGACGGGAACGCGCTCCGGCGCGCGAGCCGGTGCGGGCAGCCGGGACCCGGGCGGCCGGCGTGACCTCCTCCTGGTCGTCCAGCAGGGCGGTCACGGTGGGGAGTTCGCCGGTGGCGGCCAACTCGCCGTCGTACGGGCCGGGCTCGGTGCCGTGGTCGACGGGCGCGGCGTCGTCCGGTGCGGGGTGCTCGGCCGGGCGGGCCGAATCCTCGAGCGCGTCGGTGGCCGCGGGGCCCGCGTTCCACTGCGTGGCGTCGTAGGCGCCGGTGTCCACGGGGCCGCCCGCGAACGCGCCGGTGTGGAAGGTGCCAGTCGCGAAGGTGCTCGTCTCGTGGGCGCCGGTGTCGAAGGTCTGCGTGTCCCAGGTCCACTGCTGGGTCGCGTCGGCTGGAGCGCCGGACAGGTCCGGGTGGCTCCAGGCGCCGGTGTCCCACTGCCCGGTGGCCTCGGTGCCCGCGCCGTGCGGCGGTGCGGCCTCGTGCTGCTGGTACCCGGACGTCCACGTCGTCGTGTCGTAGGCGCCGGTGTCGTAGGCGGCGTGGTGCTGGGCCGCGTACGCGTCGTAGTGCAGGGCCTGCTCGCCGCCGGTGGACCACTGGGTGGCGTCGTACGAACCGGTCGCCTCGTGGGTGCCGGTGTAGTGGCCCGGCATGCTGCCGAAGAGGGGGTCCGCGTCGAAGGCCGAGGTGTCGGCGGTGCCGGTGGAAAAACCGGTGGTGGTGTAGTCGCCGAACGTGGTGAGGTCGCCGTACTGGGCCTCCCCCGTGCCGTACGACACGTACTGCGCCGAAGCGGCGTCGGAAGCCGGAGCCGGGGTGGTACTTGTCCCCGACGGGTGACGGTCGTTCACCAACTTCTCTTTCGCCTCGACAACAGGGGCTGCCAGAGCAGTGCGGCGACTGTACCCGGCGGTATACGGGCACGACAATCTTCGTCAGGTTTCGCGTGCGAAGGAAACGGGCAATCGGCCGTGATTTGGGGGACGGCGGGCACGAGTTTGGCTTTGTGTTCGAGAGTTGTTCGAGTCCGAACGGGTTGCTCCGGGCTCAGGCGACGGTCAACCCGCCGGAGTGTTTGCCCGTGTCTGTGCTCGTTTCCCCATCTGTCTCCGGTCCGGCCGTGTCGAGTGCCTGCCGTATCCCGGTGGCCACGGTGGGGTGCACGGGCAGCGCGAGATGGCCGATGCCGCTCACCCGTACGTTCTGCACGCTCAGGTCGGGGTGGTCCAGACAGGCCGTCTCCAGCGGGTCCATCACCCGGTCCAGGTCGCTCCAGAAGCTGACGAACCGCGTACGGCAGCCGGGCGCCGGGCGGGTCAGCTCCTCGATCACCGCCGACCCGGGGCGCATCTGGCGCACGATCGGGTGGGCGTTCGCCAGCGGTACCACCTTGGTACCGGCGTGCGGGGTGCCTAGCGTCACCAGGGTGCGGACGCGGAGGTCTCCGCCGAGACGCTGCACGTAGTAGCGCGCGATCAGCCCGCCGAGGCTGTGCCCGACGACGTCGACCCGCTCGCTGCCCGTCCGCTCGCAGATCTCCTCGACGTGCCGGCCGAGCAGCTCGGCCGCCGTGCGGATGTCGCAGGTCAGGGGGGAGTAGTTCAGCGACTCGATCTCGTGCCTGCCGTGCTGGGCCAGGCTGCGGCGCAGCAGCAGGAAGACCGAGCGGTTGTCGATGAAGCCGTGCAGCAGCACGACCGGCGGGCTCACCGGAGCCGGGAGCCGGGGGAGCGGCGGGGACGGCTGCGGATCCCGGTCCCGGGCGTCCCGGGCGTCCTGGTCGTCCCGGTCGTCCCGGTCGTTCGTCGGGCGCAGGGCCTGGACCGGGTGTCGCTCCTGGATGATCCCCGACGGGTAGAGGAGGAGGTGCCCGGCGAGGATCGCGGCCTCCAGGGCGCTTGCCTTCAGGAGGGTCAGCGAGAGACCGGTCAGTCGGCCCGGCAGGCCCGCCAGGTCCGGCAGTCCGGGGACCGAGGGGAGGCCGGAAAGTCCGGGGAGACCCGGAAGTCCGGGCAGGAGACGCTGGAAGAGCGGGAGAAGGGGCAGTGCTGCCGTGGTGACCTTCATGGGCCGTCCTCCTGTCGGCACGCGCAGGGACGCCTCTGTCCCCCGTGTGCCCTCGTGGAGCGCCGTGACACCAGGGATTGGTGCTGTGTGCGAGGTTTATGCCTACCCGTGTGTCGGCATGCCGTATCAGAGTCCTGTGGGCCGTATGCGGCCTGTGGTGTCGGTGAAACGGCGGTGGGGCTCGGCTCGCTGCCGACCCGTACTGCCCCGCTGCGGCTCTCCGTGCGCGTAGTGCCGCCGCGCCCTGGAGCGGTGCGCGGCGAACATGTCCCACCGTGTGATTTCCCCCTCTGTATCCACCGCGAAACTGCCGGTTGCGGGATGCTGGCGATAACGTTCGTTCACTTCCCCCGGACACTGTGGTGCGGGGTTCGCGCGCCGCGAGGACGTGGAGTGTGCGGTACTTGTCGTACGGATGGATGTAGTCGCTTCATGGAGGCAGTGATGGGTGTGGCAGCCGGTCCGATCCGCGTGGTGGTGGCCAAGCCGGGGCTCGACGGCCACGATCGCGGGGCCAAGGTGATCGCGCGGGCCCTGCGCGACGCCGGTATGGAGGTCATCTACACGGGGCTCCACCAGACGCCCGAGCAGATCGTCGACACCGCGATCCAGGAGGACGCCGACGCGATCGGGCTGTCCATCCTCTCCGGTGCGCACAACACGCTCTTCGCCGCCGTGATCGAGCTGCTCCGGGAGCGGGACGCCGCGGACATCCTGGTCTTCGGCGGCGGGATCATCCCCGAGGCGGACATCGCCCCGCTGAAGGAGAAGGGCGTCGCGGAGATCTTCACGCCAGGCGCGACCACGGCGTCCATCGTGGACTGGGTCCGGGCGAACGTGCGGGAGCCCGCGGGGGCCTAGGCGGGACCGTCCGTCCCGGCCCAGGGCAGGGACTGTCAGTCCGGTTCTGTCCGCCCGGTTCTGTCCGTCAGACCCGTCCGTGAGGCGCGTCCGTGAGGCCGGTTCGTCGGGCCTGGCCGCCGACCGGTTCGCCGGTACGAGGCCCGCGCGGGCGTCCGCCGGGCGCGCCTCGGACCGCCGTGAGCGCGGGCTGCGGGCAACGGGACGGTGTCTCACGGAGCGGTGCCTTGCGGTGCGGTGCCTCACGGAGCGGTGCCTTGCGGGGCGGTGCCGCACGAGCCCGCCCGGAGTTCCTCGGCCATCGCCGCCCGCAGACGCAACGTCGTGACGAGCCGCTGGAACGCCTCCGCCCAATACCCCCCGGCCCCCGGCGACGCGTCCTCCGGCTCGTCGGGTATCGCCAGCAGGCCGTCGAGGCGGCCCGCCTCCGAGGGATCGAGGCAGCGTTCGGCCAGACCCATGACGCCGCTGAAGCTCCACGGGTAGCTCCCGGCGTCCCGGGCGATGTTGAGCGCGTCGACCACCGCCCGGCCGAGCGGCGTGGCCCACGGCACGCCGCACATGCCGAGCAGCTGGAACGCCTCGGACAGCCCGTGCGTCGAGATGAACCCGGCGACCCACTCGGCGCGTTCGCCGGCGCCCAGTGTGCCGAGCAGCTTGGCCCGCTCGGCCAGGGACACCGCGCCCGGACCGCCCGCCTCGGGCGCCGTGGGCGCGCCCAGCAGCGCTCTCGCCCACACGCCGTCGCGCTGGCGCACCGCCGCGCGGCACCACGCGGCGTGCAGCTCGCCCTGCCAGCCGTCCGACACCGGCAGGGCGACGATCTCCTCGGCCGTACGGCCCCCGAGCCGGGCCGGCCAGGTGGCCAGCGGGGCGGCCTCCACCAACTGGCCGAACCACCACGACCTTTCCCCGCGCCCGGCGGGCGGCTTGGCCACCACGCCGTCCCGCTCCATGCTCGCGTCGCACTCGTGCGGTGCCTCGACGGCGATCCCCGGCGGGGTGCGGGTGCGGTCGAGCGACACGCATGTCGCGGCCCGCGCCGCCATCCGTGCGGCCAGCGCCGACTGCGGCAGCGCCGACAGCAACTCCGCCGCCGTGGCCCGTACGTTGCGGCTGCGATCGGCCAACGCCTGCTCCAGGAAAGGCTCGTCCGCCGCCTCCAGTCCCGTCCGCAGCGAGTCGAGGAACATCAGCCGGTCCTCGGCCCGTTCCGTCGCCCAGGTCGACGCCAGCAGCTCGCGTGCGCCGACGGCATCGCGGGCGCGCAGGGACGCCAGGAGAGCGACCCGTTCGGCGAACAGGCCCTCCGCCCAGAGCTTCCGCGCCCGCTCCGAGGCACCGGAGCCCGGCGGTGCGGCCCCGCCGCCGGGCGTCGCGCGCAGGGCGAACCGCCAGTCCGGGTTCAACCCGGCCAGCCACAGGGCCCGCGGCCCCGCGAACTTCAGCGCCGCCGGCCGCAGGTCCGTACGTCCCCGCGCCGCGTCCAGCAGCGCCGGAAGCGCTTGGGGCGGGGCCGCGAAACCGCGGGCGTTCGCCGTCGCCAGCCACTGGGGCAGCAACTCCATCAGATCGGGCGCGCTGCCCCTGCGGCCGCCGCCCGCCGTCCCGGGGCGGTCGGTGAGCAGCGTCGCGAGCCGACGGGCGGCCGCCTCCGGCAGCGCCGGGCGGGGGTCCTCGGGCGCGGGCTCGGGGCGACGGGCCGCGCGGGCCGGTCGCAGACCCGCGCGACGGCGTACGGTCTCCGCCGCGGCCGCGTCCAGCAACGCGGCCGCTGCCCCCGGCCCGCGCTCCCCGCCCGGCGGCGTACGCCGGTCCGTGCCCAGCAGCGCCGAGGTGACCAGCTCCTCCCAGACACCGGGTCCGCGAGCCGACGCGTGCGCGGAGGAGACCGCGGGCGGGCGGCCCGACGCGGGCCGGGCGGTGACCTCCGCCGCGGGATCCGGCCGTGCGCCGGTCCCCGCGCCCGCGACGGAGTCGGCTCCGGGCGGGGAGCCGGCGGTGTCCGCGTCGGTCGCGGGCTCGGTGCCGGCCCCGGGGCCGGTGCTCGCGCGGGGCTGGGCGGGGGCTGGGGTCGCGTCAGGCGTGGGGGAGCCGGTGGGGGCAACGGACGGCCACGGCACGGTGGTCGGTGTCGGTACGGACGGGTCCGTGGGAGCGGGCGTCCTGGTCATGTCGTTCCCCTCCGGTTCCAATCCCGTGGGACGGGTCAGCACAGCGGCACCGCCGTACCCGGTCCGGCCGGCCAGGCCGTCAGCGGCGCGAAGCCGCGGTGCCCGCACTCGCCGAAGACCGTGACGGGCGCACCGCCCGACAGCGCGACCAGCCGCCATAGCCCCGGTTGGCCGCCAGTCGTCCGGGAGAGCGGCAGCGCCGTGTCCCCGTCGGCGTCCGCCAACTGCCAGCCGTCGCCGTCCGGTACGGGGACGACGCGATCCAGGACCACCGGCACCGAGTCGAGCCACGGATCGTCACGGAGGGCCTCGCCGTACCGGACGGCCGCCCGCGACGTCGTCATCCCCCTCGGACGGGTCCGGGCCGGCTCGGGCGGCGCGAATCTCCGGCCGAGGGCCACTCGCTGCCGGCCCGCGTCCGGATACGCGGAGACCTCCGCCTCCAGGGCCAGCCCCACCGGCAGCGCCAGCTCCGGTGACCGGCCCGCGGCGCCGTAGGAGAGGAGCAGCACCGTGCGATCCGTCTGCGCGCCGTACAACCAGACGCGACGGGTCGTCAGCCGGGCGTCCGCGGTGTCGTACTGGGCGAGGACCAGCCAGTGGTCCCGCACCGGCGGGCCGTCCGCGGACGTGGTCAGACCCACGCGTGAACGGACCGTCGCCGCCAGGCCGTCCGGCAGCCGCTCGCGGTGCAGCCACCCCCGGTCCAGCAGATGAAGCAGGGCACACTCCTCCAGCAGCCGCACCGGCCAGCCGGGACCCGAGGAGGGGATGGCGCCCAACTCCCGCACCCGCGAGGCCAGACCGGGCGCCTGGGCGTCGACCATGCGGGCCGCCGTCTCCTCCCACGGCCCGCCTCCCGTCTGCTCGGCGCCGGCCAGACCGGCGCGCAGGAGGTCCGCGAGCCGCTGCTCCAGCTCCGTGGCGCCCGCGGTGATCCGCTCGGCCCGCCGCTCCGCCCGGCGCCGTGCCGCCTCCGGGTCGCCGGACGCGGGGGCGGACGGACCCGCGGTCCCCTCCACCGCGGGCTCGCGCCCGCCCTCGCCGCCCGGCTCTCGCAAAGCCCTCACACCGTCCCCCTCGTCGCCGACTCCCCACCCCGGCCCGCCCCGTGCCGAGCCATGCCATCGAAGGTAGATCCCCCCACTGACAATGACCTCAGCCACGACATTTCCGCAGGTCAGAGCGATTGTCAGTGGCGTGGTGCACCGTGGATGACAGTTCGGACCGGCCTAGCTGGAGGGGGAAGCAGCCATGCCCGCATTCGGAGAACAGACGTCGGCGGCCGACGTGTTGCGGCCGCACGCCGAGGACGCGTTCGCGGCCGAACTGGCCGCGCTGGCCGCACGGGACGACCACCCGCGCCCGGCCCGCTGGAAGCTGTCGCCGTGGGCCGTCGCCACCTACCTGCTCGGCGGCACCCTGTCCGACGGCACGGTGATCACCCCGAAGTACGTGGGCCCGCGCCGCATCGTCGAGGTCGCCGTCACCACGCTCGCCACCGACCGCGCCCTGCTCCTGCTCGGCGTGCCCGGCACCGCGAAGACCTGGGTGTCCGAGCACCTCGCCGCCGCCGTCAGCGGCGACTCGACCCTGCTCGTGCAGGGGACGGCAGGCACCCCCGAGGAAGCGATCCGCTACGGCTGGAACTACGCGCGGCTCCTCGCCCACGGCCCCAGCCGGGACGCCCTGGTGCCCAGCCCGGTCATGCGGGCGATGACGGAGGGCACGACCGTCCGCGTGGAGGAGCTGACCCGCATCCCGGCCGACGTGCAGGACACGCTGATCACGATCCTGTCGGAGAAGACCCTGCCGATACCGGAGCTGGGCCAGGAGGTGCAGGCGGTGCGCGGCTTCAACCTGATCGCCACCGCCAACGACCGCGACCGCGGGGTCAACGACCTGTCCAGCGCCCTGCGCCGCCGCTTCAACACGGTCGTGCTGCCGCTGCCGGCCAGCGCCGAGGCCGAGGTCGACATCGTCACGCGCCGCGTCGACCAGATCGGCCGCTCCCTCGACCTGCCGCCGGCGCCCGACGGCACCGACGAGATCCGACGCGTCGTCACCGTCTTCCGCGAGCTGCGGGACGGGCTGACGAGCGACGGCCGTACGAAGGTCAAGTCGCCCAGCGGCACGCTGTCCACGGCCGAGGCCATCTCGGTCGTCACCGGGGGCCTCGCGCTGTCCGCCCACTTCGGCGACGGGGTGCTGCGGCCCGGCGACGTCGCCGCGGGCGTCCTCGGCGCGGTGGTCCGCGACCCGGGTACCGACCGGGTCGTCTGGCAGGAGTACCTGGAGACCGTCGTGCGCGAGCGGGACGGCTGGCAGGACTTCTACCGGGCCTGCCGGGAGGTGACCGCGTGAACGGCACGGGGATGCGGACGAGTCGGGGACGGGCGGGCGCGGCGGTGGCCGGTACGGCGGTGACCGGCGCGGCGGTGGCCGGTGCGACGGGCGACGACGGGGACTCGAGCTGGACCCGCAGGCGAGGAGGACGGTGTGACGGGCACTGACCGGGCCGGGAGCGGCGGATCCGGCGGGCCGGGCGGCGGTGCCCGGGAGCCCGGTGGCCGGACGGTCCTGCTCGGCGTACGCCACCACGGGCCGGGGTCGGCCCGGGCGGTGCGGGCCGCGCTGGACGCGGTGCGGCCGGGGATCGTGCTGGTCGAAGGGCCGCCCGAGGCCGATGCCCTGATCCCGCTGGCCGCCGACGAGGACATGCGGCCGCCGGTCGCGCTCCTCGCCCACGCCGTGGACGAGCCCGGCCGGTCGGCGTTCTGGCCGCTGGCCGAGTTCTCTCCGGAGTGGGTGGCCCTCCGCTGGGCCCTGGAGCACGACGTCCCGGCCCGCTTCATCGACCTCCCGGCCACCCACACGCTGGCGTGGCGGGCTGCGGAGGACCAGGCGGAGGACCACGTGGACGGCCGGGCGGCCGGCCCTGACCCCGGAGACCGGCCGGGCACCGCGTCCCCCGACGTGCGCGGTGATCCGCTCGCCGCCCTCGCCGCGGCCGCCGGACACGACGACCCCGAGCGCTGGTGGGAGGACGTGATCGAGCACCGGGGCCCGGGAGAGGGGGATGTGCTCGCTCCGTTCAGGGCGGTGGAGGAGGCCATGACGGCGCTGCGCGAGACCGAGGGGGAGAGCCGGGGCGACGGCGAAGAGGGAGAAGGGGACGACGGCGACGAGGGAGAAGGGGAGGGTGGCGAGCGGGGTGCCGTGGACGCGCGGGACCTCGTGCGCGAGGCCCACATGCGGCTCCAGGTCCGGGCGGCGCGACGGGAGTTCGCCCAGGGGGTGGCCGTGGTCTGCGGGGCGTGGCACGTGCCCGCACTGCGGCGTCCGGCCACCGTCGCCGCCGACCGGGCCCTGCTGAAGGGGCTGCCCAGGGCGAAGGTGGAGATGACCTGGGTGCCCTGGACCCATCGCAGACTGTCCCGCGCGGGTGGCTACGGGGCGGGCATCGAGTCACCGGGCTGGTACGCGCATCTGTTCGCGGCGGCCGACCGGCCCGTCGAGCGGTGGCTGACCAAGGTGGCGGGACTGCTCCGGGACGAGGACAGGATCGTCTCCCCGGCACACGTCATCGAGGCGGCGCGGCTGGCCGAGACGCTCGCGGTGATCCGGGGACGCCCGCTGCCCGGGCTGGGCGAGACGACGGACGCCGTGCGGGCGGTGATGTGCGACGGCTCGGACGTGCCGCTGGCGCTGGTGCACGACCGTCTGGTGGTCGGCGACGTGCTGGGGGAGGTGCCGCCGGGGGCGCCCGCGGTGCCGTTGCAGCGGGACCTGACCCGTGTCCAGCGGCAGCTGCGGCTCAACCCCGAGCCGGCCGAACGGGAGCTGGAACTGGACCTGCGCAGGGAAACCGACGCCGGGCGCAGCAGACTGCTGCACCGGCTGCGGCTGCTCGGTGTCGGCTGGGGCGAGCCGGTCGCCTCACGCAGCACGGGCACCTTCCGGGAGACGTGGCGGCTGCGGTGGGAGCCGGAGTTGTCGGTGCGGGTCGCCGAGGCCGGGGTGTGGGGCACGACCGTGCGGTCCGCCGCGACCGCCAGGGCTGAGGCGGACGCCGTCACCGCACCTGACCTCGCCGGGCTCACCGCCCTCGCCGAACGCTGCCTGCTGGCCGAACTGCCGGACACGCTCGCGCCGGTGATGCGGATACTCGCCGACCGGGCCGCGCTCGACACGGACGTCGGCCACCTCGCCCAGGCGCTGCCCGCCCTCGTCCGCTCGTTGCGCTACGGCGATGTGCGCGGCACGGACACCGGCGCGCTGGCCGAGGTCGCCGCGGGGCTCGCCGAGCGCGTCTTCGTCGGCCTGCCCGCGGCCTGCGCCGCCCTGGACGCCGACGCGGCCGAGGAGATGCGCCGCCACGTGGACGCCGTGCACACGGCGGTGAGCCTGCTCGGCGACGCCCTCGCGCCGGGCCGCAGCGACCTGGGGTCCCGCTGGCGGGCCGTGCTGCGGGCCCTCTCCGCGCGGGACACCGTGCCGGGCTCCGTGCGCGGGCGTGCCGTACGGCTCCTGCTGGACGACGGCGAGCTGGCACCGGAGGAGGCGGCGCGGCTCATGGGCCTGGTGCTGTCCCCGGGGACGCCCCCGGCGGACGCGGCGGCCTGGATCGAGGGCTTCGTCGGCGCCGGCTCGGGCGGCGGCATGCTCCTGCTGCACGACGACCGGCTGCTGGCCCTGGTCGACTCCTGGCTGACCGGCGTACCGGCCGACGCGTTCACGGACGTACTGCCCCTGCTGCGCCGTACGTTCTCCGCCTTCGAGCCGGGCGTGCGCCGCAGCCTCGGCGAGCTGGTCGGACGCGGACCGGCGGCACGGGGGAGCGTGACCCGGGCCGGTTCCGGCATACCCGGCTTCGCGACCGGCCTCGACACCGAGCGGGCCGACGCGGTGCTGCCGGTCGTCCGGCTGCTGCTGGGCCGGGACCCGGCGCCGGACGACGACGACCTGGTGGGGGCGGACACATGACTGAACGTACGACCGGACACGCGACCGGACGTACGGCCGGACACGCGACCGAACGCAAGACTGGACACGCGACCGGGCACGCGACTGGACGCGTTAGCGGACTCGCGGCGGGAGACCTGGCCGGGCCCGTCACGGGACGGGAGTCGGCGACCGGGGCGGTGGTCGCCGACGCGGCAGCGGAGCGGTTGCGACGGTGGCGCCTCGTACTAGGCGGCGACCCGGCCGACGGCACCGGCCACGCGCTCGCCGGACGGGACGCCGCGATGGACGGGGCGCTCACCGCCCTCTATGGAAAGGGGGACGCCCCGCGGGCGAGCCGGGACCGTGCGGCGGGGCTCGGGGCGTCCGCACCGGCCGTGGCACGCTGGCTGGGGGACATCCGGACCTACTTCCCCTCCTCCGTCGTGCAGGTCATGCAGCGGGACGCGATCGACCGGCTCGGGATCGCCACCCTCCTGCTGGAGCCGGAGATGCTCGAGGCGGTGGAGCCCGACGTGCACCTCGTCGGCACCCTGCTCTCCCTGAACAAGGCGATGCCGGAAACGACGAAGGAGACGGCGCGGGCCGTCGTGCGCAAGGTCGTCGAGGACCTGGAGAAGCGACTCGCCACCCGCACCCGCGCCGCCCTGACCGGCGCGCTGGACCGCAGCGCCCGCACCGGCCGCCCCCGCCACCACGACATCGACTGGAACCGCACGATCGCGGCCAACCTCAAGCACTACCTGCCGGAGCACCGCACGGTCGTGCCGGAGCGGCTCGTCGGTTACGCGCGGGCGTCGCGTTCGGTGAAGAAGGAGGTCGTCCTCTGCGTCGACCAGTCGGGGTCGATGGCGGCGTCCGTCGTGTACGCGTCCGTGTTCGGCGCGGTGCTGGCGTCCATGCGCTCGCTGGAGACCCGGCTCGTCGTCTTCGACACGGCGGTCGCCGACCTCACCGACCAGCTCGACGACCCGGTCGACGTGCTCTTCGGCACCCGGCTCGGCGGCGGTACGGACATCAACCGCGCGCTGGCGTACTGCCAGTCGCGGATCACCCGGCCCGCGGAGACGGTGGTCGTGCTGATCAGCGACCTGTACGAGGGAGGCATCCGCGACGAGATGCTCAAGCGGGTCGCGGCGATGCAGACGGCCGGGGTGCGCTTCGTGACGCTGCTGGCCCTGTCCGACGAGGGGACGCCCGCCTACGACCGGGAACACGCGGCGGCCCTCGCGGCGCTCGGCGCACCGGCCTTCGCCTGCACGCCCGACCTCTTCCCGGAGGTGATGGCGGCGGCGATCGAGAGGAGACCCCTGCCGATTCCGGACGCCGGATGACGAGGTGTCGATCCGAGGCGCCCCGATTCCCGCGGGCAAAACGGATATGACGGGCCATCGGCATGACCGGGCTTGCGCAACCTCTGGATCCCCGTGCGAGTATCGCGCGGCGTGTCGATGCGTTGTTCGACGCGCGGCCCGTTCCGCCGCACGGGAGGAACCTTCCCCTCTTGATCTGGTCAGCAGCCCTGCCCGGTGCCGCTCTGCGCGTCCTGCGCACGGCGGCCGGGCGGCGTGCGCTGCACGTGGCGCTGCTGGTGGGCGGGTTGTGCGTACTCGGGCTGCTCTGCGGAGGGCGGGCCCATGCGGCGGACGAGGAGCCGGGGAACCTGAAGGACGCGGTCGGCCGGGTCCTCGACGTCTCCGCGCAGACACGGAGCCGCCCGTCGGCCGGGGGATCCGCCCGGGCCGCCGAAGCGGTGCCGGGGCCGGGCTCCGGCGCGTTGCTTCCGGACCTCCGTCCCGTCACCGAGAACCTCGTCCGGACCGTGGACGACCAGGTCGTACGACCGGCCGGTGACGCGGTGGCGACGGTGGTGACGGCGGCCGAGGGAGCAGCCGGGCTCCCGGGCCCGTCCGGCCCGACGGATCCGTCGGGCCCGGTCGACGTGCCGGACCTCATCGATGTGCCGGACCTCATCGACCTGTCGGGCCTGAGCGACGTGCCGGACCCGGGCGGTCGGAGCGAGTCTTCCGGTGGCGCACGGCCGGCCGTTCCGGATCCGCCGGCCGATCCCGCGCCGACGGTGACGGACACCTCCCGTTCCGCGGACCCGTCCGATGTCGCCGATGCCTCCGATGCCGCTAACACCCCGGTCGCCGGGGGAGCCGGAACGCCGGCAGGCGTCGTCGGGTACGGGCCGGAGTCCGGCGTCGGAGCGGCGCCGGACGCGCACCCTCGCACGCACCGGGCAGCCGGGTCCGAGCACACCGAGTACGCCCCCACCCACCCCGCGCCCCACGGCGACCCCGACGGCACGCTCGGCACCGCGTCCGGTGCCGACCAGGGCACGCCGCGCCACGGGGACACCCGCGCGGTGGCCCCGCAGTACCGGTTCACGTTCCGGCTCGTCCCCGGCGCCGCCGAGCGGTCCGACACGGCCGGGGTCCGCGAGCCGTACCGGGACATCCCGGTCTCCCCTGCCTAGAACGGGGCGGCGCCTCCGCCGCGTCCCTGTCGCGCACCCGCCCTTCCGTACGTCCGTTCCGGATGCCGCGTCCGCCGTCTCCGCCCCGTACCCCGTGTACGCCCTGCACCCCGAGTCCGCAGGTACCGCGCGGATCGCCCGAGACGACTCCTCACAGTCCGGGCGTCCCGTCCCAGCGCGCCGATCACCCGGCCCGAGGCCCGAGACCCGAGGCCCGAGGCCCCGCGGACGGCGTACCGGGCGCGGCGCACGGGACCGGGCGCGGGCACTGGCACCTCAGGGCACCTCAGGGCCCGTTTCCGCGGCAGGCGGGCAGGCGGACACAGACCCCGCGGGGCGGCAGGCCCCGGACGGCCGAAAGCCGTCGGCCTCCGTCCGGCCGAAACCCCGCGGTCCGGGCCGGACGATCCCCATTGGGGTGGGGATCGTCCGGCCCGCACCCCGGCGGACCCGCACCCGTGCGGCCGCCGGGGAGCCCACGGGCCTCACCGGGTCATACCCCAGCCCGGTGAGGCCCTTCACCGGGTCTCGGGACCCTCCGTGTCCGGCTCACACACGGCACCGCGTGCCAGTGAGTACGGCATCATGTGACAGGCATCACCGCTCAGGTGTGACCCACGATTTAGAGACCCTCCGCAAGCGGCGATAACCTGCGAGACGGACATGCCGCGCGCTCGGACACCGTGTGCGCCCCCCTTGTGACTCACAGCGGACGTCACGTTGCCCTTCGCGGCACGCCCACGCATCCAACGAACCGCGAGATCACTGATAGGGACGGAAGCGCGTGGACCTGTTCGAGTACCAGGCGAGGGACCTCTTCGCCAAGCACGATGTACCGGTGCTGGCCGGTGAAGTCATCGACACGCCTGAGGCGGCGCGCGAGATCACCGAGCGTCTGGGCGGCAAGTCCGTCGTCAAGGCCCAGGTGAAGGTCGGTGGCCGCGGCAAGGCCGGTGGCGTGAAGCTGGCCGCCTCGGCGGACGAGGCCGTCGCCCGCGCGACGGACATCCTCGGGATGGACATCAAGGGCCACACGGTCCACAAGGTGATGATCGCCGAGACCGCCCCCGAGATCGTCGAGGAGTACTACGTCTCCTTCCTCCTCGACCGTGCCAACCGCACCTTCCTCTCCATCGCCTCCGTCGAGGGCGGCATGGAGATCGAGGAGGTGGCGGCCACCCGTCCGGAGGCCGTCGCCAAGACCCCGATCGACGCGATCGACGGCGTGACGCCGGAGAAGGCGCGCGAGATCGTCGAGGCCGCGAAGTTCCCGGCCGAGGTCGCCGACCAGGTCGCCGACATCCTGGTCAAGCTGTGGGACACCTTCATCAAGGAGGACGCCCTCCTGGTCGAGGTCAACCCGCTGGCCAAGGTCGTCTCCGGGGACGTCATCGCCCTCGACGGCAAGGTGTCGCTGGACGACAACGCCGAGTTCCGTCACCCCGACTTCGAGGCCCTCCACGACAAGGCCGCGGCCAACCCGCTCGAGGCCGCCGCCAAGGAGAAGAACCTCAACTACGTCAAGCTCGACGGCGAGGTCGGCATCATCGGCAACGGCGCGGGTCTCGTCATGAGCACCCTGGACGTCGTCGCCTACGCCGGTGAGGCGCACGGCAACGTCAAGCCCGCCAACTTCCTGGACATCGGTGGCGGCGCCTCCGCCCAGGTCATGGCGAACGGCCTGGAGATCATCCTCGGCGACCCGGACGTCCGCTCCGTGTTCGTCAACGTCTTCGGCGGCATCACCGCCTGCGACGAGGTCGCCAACGGCATCGTCCAGGCGCTGAAGCTCCTGGAGGACCGCGGCGAGAAGGTCGAGAAGCCGCTCGTCGTCCGTCTCGACGGCAACAACGCCGAGCTGGGCCGCAAGATCCTCACCGACGCCAACCACCCGCTGGTCCAGCGCGTCGACACCATGGACGGCGCGGCCGACAAGGCCGCCGAGCTGGCTCACGCCGCCGCCAAGTAAGCACTCAGGACGAGGACACCAACACACCATGGCTATCTGGCTCAACAAGGACAGCAAGGTCATCGTCCAGGGCATGACCGGCGCCACCGGCATGAAGCACACCAAGCTCATGCTGGGTGACGGCACCGAGGTCGTGGGCGGCGTGAACCCGCGCAAGGCGGGCACCACCGTGGACTTCGACGGCACCGAGGTACCGGTCTTCGGCACCGTCAAGGAGGCCATCGAGAAGACCGGCGCCAACGTCTCCGTCATCTTCGTGCCGGAGAAGTTCACCAAGGACGCCGTCGTCGAGGCCATCGACGCCGAGATCCCGCTGGCCGTCGTCATCACCGAGGGCATCGCCGTGCACGACTCGGCCGCCTTCTGGTCGTACGCCGGCAAGAAGGGCAACAAGACCCGGATCATCGGCCCGAACTGCCCCGGCATCATCACCCCCGGCCAGTCCAACGTCGGCATCATCCCGGGCGACATCACCAAGCCGGGCCGCATCGGCCTGGTCTCGAAGTCCGGCACGCTGACGTACCAGATGATGTACGAGCTGCGCGACATCGGCTTCTCGACCGCCGTCGGCATCGGTGGCGACCCGATCATCGGCACCACGCACATCGACGCGCTCGCCGCGTTCGAGGCCGACCCCGAGACCGACCTGATCGTCATGATCGGCGAGATCGGCGGCGACGCCGAGGAGCGTGCGGCCGAGTACATCTCGAAGAACGTGACGAAGCCGGTCGTCGGCTACGTCGCGGGCTTCACCGCGCCCGAGGGCAAGACCATGGGCCACGCCGGCGCCATCGTCTCCGGTTCGTCCGGCACCGCCCAGGCGAAGAAGGAGGCCCTGGAGGCCGCCGGCGTCAAGGTCGGCAAGACGCCGACCGAGACGGCGAAGCTCGCCCGCGCCATCCTGGCCGGCTGACACCGCCTCGCGCGCAGGCCGAGCGCCTGTGCCGCACCGAGTGGCCCGCCCTCTGTCCACAGGGGTCGGGCCACTCGGCGTCTCCGTGCGCCCAGCCACGTCATTCGAGCCTCGGGCTCAGCCGCTCCGGCCCGTCCTGCAACTGGTCCCGCAGCTTCTGCCGCAGCTCCAGCTCCTCGTCCGACAGCGCGCCCGGGGCCACCCGCTGGGGCACGCCGCGCACCGCCTGGCCGGGGGAGACGGGCGGTTCGTAGTGCGTGGGCGCGGTGCGCACGGTCAGGGCCGTCGTCCCGATGAGGGCGACCGTGAACGCGATCGCGGCCCGGGTCCAGAACCGCGCCCGCCGTTCGCCGCCCCTGCGCACGGTCGGCGGTTCGGCCGCCCGTAGCCGCTCGTTCGACGCCAGCTCGGCCAGCCTCCGGTGCAGCACCTGCGGGTCGGCCAGTGCGGGCAGCCGTCCTGCGACGGCCTCGCGGGCACGCAGCAGCCGGTTCGCCGTCGCCGGGGTGCTCGCCTCCGTCTCCGCCGCCGTCTCGGGCAGGTCCAGGCCCACACCGTCGTACAGCACGAGCGTGCGGCGGTGCCGCGGGGGGAGCCTGAGCAGGGTGTTCAGCAGGGTACGGTCTCCGGGGTCGGCGGGCGGCGGCTCCGGATGCCGGTGGCGCGGGCGCAGTCGCTGCCAGGGCGAGAGCGCGTACTCGTACGCCGTCGCCCGCACCCAGCCCACCGGGTCCCGGTCGCGGGCCACCTCGGGCCAGCGCTCCCAGGCGGCCTGGAAGGCCCGCTCCACCGACTCGCGCGCCTGCTCGCGCCGGCCGGTCAGCAGGAAGGTCTGCCGTACGAGGGCGGGGGCGCTGAACGCGTAGAGCGCGTCGAAGGCCTGAGCGGGCGTCAGCGCGACGGGCTCGGGCTTCGGCTCCGGTTCCGGTTCCGGCTTCAGCTCCGGTTCTCGTAGCCCTTCCTGATCCTGTTTCTGCGCCTGTGCCTGCGCCTGCTTCTGCTCCCGTTCTTGATTCCGTTTCGCCTGTTCTTCCTGCTTTTCCTGCTCCTGCCGCGCCTGCCGTGCCGTCTCTTCCTCGGCCAGCGTCTTCAGCAGCTTCGCGTACGCCTCCCGCTTCCGGCCTCGCGGAGTCGTGCGGCCGCTCTCCCACGCACGGACCGTCCCGGGGGTGACGCCCACCCGGTCCGCGAGCTGAGTCTGTGTCAGAGCGGCGGTCTCACGCAGGCGTCGGCGGGCCTTGGGAGGGGGGAGCGGGGTCGCGGGGCTGCGTGTCACAAGGCACCCCTTCGTACGAAAAAGTACATAAGCATATATTGAGCGACACAACGGGGCTTCGCCCGTTACACCGGGAAAGCGCGTGTCGTTGGGAGCATGGCGGGCGTGATCCAGACGACCGCTCGACCCGCCCCGCTCTCCCTGTTGCGCGCTCGCTGGCGCGACCGGTCGCCCGGGCTGGCCGCCGGACTCCTCGGCGGAGTGGTCGCGGCGGTGCTGGGGCTCGCGGCGTGCGCCGCGCTCGTGACGCTGCTGTGGATCAGTTCGCCGTACCCCGACAGCGGGCCCGGGGGCACCCTCCACGTCGCCGCCGCGCTGTGGGTGCTGGCCCACGGTGCGGAACTGGTGCGCGCCGACACGCTCTCCGGCACCCCCGCTCCCGTCGGCGTCACCCCGTTGCTGTTCCTCCTGCTGCCGGTGTGGCTGCTGCACCGCGCCGCCCGGGACGCCACGGACCCCGGGGACGGTGTGGGCGTGGCCGTGGGGTCGGCTCCCAAGGCGGGGGCCGGGGGACGCCCCGCGTGGCTGGCGGGAGTCCCGGACGCCGGGCCGCCGCCCGTCTCCGCACGCGTGGCCTGGACCGGGGTCGTCCTCGGCTACCTCGCCGTCGCCGGGCCCGTCGTGCTGTACGCGCAGGGCGGCGCGCTGCGCCCCTCGGCGTGGTGGGCGGCGGTGTGTCTGCCGCTGGTCGCCATGGGAGCGGCGGGCGCCGGTGTGTGGACGGCGTTCGGCCGGCCGGGCGGGCCCGTGGGACGGGCCCTGCGGGTGCTGCCGCGGAAGCTGCGGGAGCTGATGGTGGAGCCGGACGCGCGCCTGGGCGCCGCGACGCGCGCCGCGGGCGCCGGTGCGGCGGTACTGGTCGGCGGCGGCGCGCTGCTCCTCGCGGTGTCGCTCGTATGGCACTCGGCCGCCGCGGGGGAGGCGTTCCTGCGGCTGACGGAGGGGTGGTCGGGGAGGTTCGCCGTCCTGCTGCTCTGTCTGGCGCTGGTGCCGAACGCGGCGGTGTGGGCGGCGGTGTACGCCCTCGGTCCCGGTTTCGTCCTGGGGGCCGGGCATGTCGTGGCGCCGACCGCCTCCGCACCCGCCGCGCTGCTGCCGCCGTTCCCGCTGCTGGCGGCGGTGCCGGACGCGGGGCCCGGTACGCCGCTGCACTGGGCGGCCGGGGCGGTGCCGCTGGTGGCGGGGGTGGTGGTGGGGTGGTTCACGGCGCGGGCGGCCTGTGCGGATGTGCCGGACGGGCCGGACGTGCTGGCCGCACCGGACGTGCCGGACGTGCCGGGGGCCGGCCCCGTCGCCGGGGGGTGGTCGTGGCGGCGGACCGCTGCCGCCGCCGTCGTGGCCGCCGTTCTGTGCGCGGTGCTCGTCGCCCTGCTGGCCGCGTTCGCCGGCGGGCCGCTGGGCAGCGCCGCGCTCGCCCGGTTCGGGCCGGTCTGGTGGCAGGCCGGGGCCGCGACGCTGGTGTGGATCGGGATGGTGGCGGTCCCGGTGGCCGTGACGGCGCGGGCGTGGCGGGGTCGGAGCGCTCCCGTGCGGGAGACGGTGGTGGAGGCGTCCGGGGCCGGGGAAGCGGCCGGGGACGAGGAGTCGGCCGACGGAGGTGGGCGTCGGCGGTGGTGGGCGCGGGTCCCGGTGCCGTCCCTGGGGCGGGGGCGGGAGGCGAAGGACGCCGGGGCCGGGGCCGGGGCGGGGGTGGATGTGGACGCGGACGCGGTGCCGTTCGGGTTGTACGACGGTGACGGTGGGGGCGCGTACGACCTGCTGCCGGCCGACGGGCCCGGGCAGTCGTCGCCTCGCGGTGGGGAGTGACGTCGGTGCCGACCGGGCCTTTTCGCCCCCGCCGCCCCTTCCCGTTCCCGTCCCTGGGGGCTGCCGCCCCCAGACCCCCGCTTCGGCCCTGGACGGGCCTCGTCCTCAAGCGCCGGACGGGCTGAGAGGCACGTCCGGCCGTTCCCGTCCCTGGGGGCTGGCGCCCCCAGACCCCCGCTTCGGCCCTGGACGGGCCTCGTCCTCAAGCGCCGGACGGGCTGAGAGGCGCGTCCGGTGGCGAGAGGGGAGCTCAGTCCTCCGTGCCCAGCAGGGGGCGCAGTTGCTCCGGCAGGTGGCGCTCGCAGGACTGTTCCGCCGCGTTGGTCAGGGCGTCCTCGCGGCAGGTGTAGTAGTCGCTGTAGATCAACTGGGCGCCGAAGGACGCGGCGACCAGGACGATGGCCAGGGACGACGTGACCAGGCCGCTGATCGCGGCGGTGCGTTGCGGGCGGCCCGTCTGCTGCTCGGGCGGGGCCGGTGTGTCCGGGTCGGAGGAGGCGGTGCGGGGCTTGGCGCGCAGCGCGCTGATGCCCCAGTACAGGGCCAGGGCGCCGAGCAGCAGGGCCACGTAAGGCCAGGTGAAGAGGGCGAAGAACAGGGCCCACATGCCGCTCAGCAGGGCGTAGCGGGCGCGCCGCTGGGCGGGGTCCGTCGGGTCCCAGCGGGGGCCGGGACCGCCGCTCGGGCTCTCGGGGCCACCGGAACCGCCGGGTCGCTCGCCGAAGCCGCCGGGGGACCGGCCGGGCTGCCGGTCGCTCCACCGGCCGCCCCACGGGGAACGGCCGCCCTCGCCCTGGGAGCCGGACGCGTCCTGGGAATCGCCGTCGCCCGACGGGTGCCGCGGCTGCCAGGGGCGGTCCGGCGTGCCCTCGGGGGGCGGTGCGAAGGGGTTGTCCTGGTCGGAGGAGCCGTCCTGCCCGCCGCCGCTCCTCCGGTCCGAGGGCGTGTCGGGCGGTGACGAGGGGCGCTCCCGCAGCAACACGGTGCTGCGCTCCCCTGGCTGCGCCGACTGCTGGGGGAGCGTGAGCAGTCGCAGGCTGCGGTCCGGCATCAACTGAGCGTCTTCCCCTTGGCGACGATGAACGGGCGGCTGGTGGAACGGGCGAGCTGGTGGAACGGGCGAACGAGTCGGTACGTCTGGTGAACGCCCGACACGCAGGCCGCGTTCCCGCACCGGCTCCACGCAGACGCTACCTTCCGGCCACGCCCCCGTCCCGAGGGGGCCGTCCGGTGTGCCGGTATCCTTGCTGACGGTCGGCCGCTTCGTAGACTTCCCCGTATCCCGGGTCGCGAAGCATTCGTACGACCGTACAAAGAGATCGCTTTCCCGAGAAAGGCCCCCACCGTGGCCGCCAAGCCCGTGGACCGGCGAGCCAAGCGCCTCGTCGTGCTGGTCTCCGGATCCGGCACCAACCTCCAGGCACTCCTCGACGAGATCGCCGCCGCCGGCGCCGGCGCCTACGGGGCCGAGATCGTGGCCGTCGGCGCCGACCGCGACGGCATCGAAGGGCTCGCCCGCGCCGAGCGTGCCGGGGTGGCGACCTTCGTACGGAAGGTCAAGGACTACGGGACCCGTGCGGAGTGGGACGCGGCGCTCGCCGAGGCCGTCGCGGCCCACGAGCCGGACCTCGTCGTCTCGGCCGGGTTCATGAAGATCGTGGGGAAGGAGTTCCTCGCGCGGTTCGGCGGGCGGTTCGTCAACACCCACCCCGCCCTCCTCCCCAGCTTCCCGGGGGCCCACGGTGTGCGGGACGCGCTCGCGTACGGCGCCAGGGTCACGGGCTGCACCGTCCACTTCGTCGACGACGGCGTCGACACCGGGCCGATCATCGCGCAGGGCGTGGTGGAGGTCCGGGACGAGGACTACGAAGACGAAGGTGCCGCTCTGCACGAGCGCATCAAGGAAGTCGAGCGAAGGCTGCTCGTCGATGTCGTGGGGCGGCTCGCCCGCAACGGCTATCGCATTGAGGGACGAAAGGTAGTTATCCAGTGACCGCCACCGCCGGAAGCAACAAGCGGGCCATCCGTCGCGCACTCGTCAGCGTCTACGACAAGACCGGGCTCGAGGAGCTCGCGCGCGGGCTGCACGAGGCCGGCGTCGAGCTGGTCTCCACCGGGTCCACCGCCGGGCGGATCGCCGCCGCCGGTGTCCCCGTCACCAAGGTCGAGGAGCTGACCGGCTTCCCCGAGTGCCTGGACGGCCGGGTCAAGACCCTGCACCCCAAGGTGCACGCCGGCATCCTCGCCGACCTGCGCCTGGAGAGCCACCGTCAGCAGCTCGACGAGCTGGGCGTGGCACCGTTCGACCTGGTCGTGGTCAACCTCTACCCGTTCCGCGAGACCGTCGCCTCGGGCGCCACGGCCGACGAGTGCGTCGAGCAGATCGACATCGGCGGCCCCTCCATGGTGCGCGCCGCCGCCAAGAACCACCCCTCCGTCGCGGTCGTCACCAGCCCGGCCCGGTACGCCGACGTGCTCTCCGCGGTCAAGGACGGCGGCTTCGACCTGGCCGCCCGCAAGCGCCTGGCCGCCGAGGCCTTCCAGCACACCGCCGCGTACGACGTGGCCGTCGCCTCCTGGTTCGCCGCCGAGTACGCCCCCGTCGACGAGTCCGGCTTCCCCGACTTCCTCGGCGCCACCTACGAGCGCGCCCACACCCTGCGCTACGGCGAGAACCCGCACCAGCCCGCCGCGCTCTACACCTCCCCCGAGGGCGGTGGCCTCGCCCAGGCCGAGCAGCTGCACGGCAAGGAGATGTCGTACAACAACTACACGGACACGGACGCCGCCCGCCGTGCCGCGTACGACCACGCCGAGCCCTGCGTCGCGATCATCAAGCACGCCAACCCGTGCGGCATCGCGGTCGGCGCGGACGTCGCCGAGGCGCACCGCAAGGCGCACGACTGCGACCCGGTCTCCGCGTACGGCGGGGTGATCGCGGTCAACCGCCCGGTCTCCAAGGAGATGGCCGAGCAGGTCGCCGAGATCTTCACCGAGGTCATCGTCGCGCCGGACTACGAGGACGGCGCCCTCGAAGCCCTCACCAAGAAGAAGAACATCCGTGTGCTGCGCGCCCCCGAGGCGCCCGCCGCCCCGGTCGAGGTCAAGCCGATCGACGGCGGCGCCCTCCTCCAGGTCACCGACCGCCTCCAGGCCGAGGGCGACGACCCGGCCACCTGGACCCTCGCGACCGGCGAGGCGCTGTCCGAGGCGGAGCTGGCCGAGCTGTCCTTCGCCTGGAAGGCGTGCCGGGCCGTCAAGTCCAACGCCATCCTCCTCGCCAAGGACGGCGCCTCGGTCGGCGTCGGCATGGGCCAGGTCAACCGGGTCGACTCCGCGAAGCTCGCGGTGGAGCGGGCCGGAGCCGAGCGCGCGCAGGGGGCGTACGCCGCCTCCGACGCGTTCTTCCCCTTCCCGGACGGCCTGGAGATCCTCACCGGGGCCGGCGTGAAGGCCGTGGTCCAGCCCGGCGGTTCGGTCCGCGACGAACTGGTCGTCGAGGCCGCGAAGAAGGCCGGCGTGACGATGTACTTCACCGGGACGAGGCACTTCTTCCACTGAGCGGTACACGCGGGGCCGCCCGCCGGTAGCACCCGCCACCGCTGCTGAGCCGCCCCGCTGCCACGCCCACCCCGCGGCCCGTCCTCCCTCAGGGAGAGGACGGGCCGCGGCGCTGCCCCGGGGCCGTCACCGGGACTCCTCGCTCTTGCGCAACGCCCGCCACGTCGCCGGGCCCACCATGCCGTCCGCGTCCAGGCCCGCCCGCTGCTGGAAGGTGACGACCGCGCCGTGGGTCTTCGGACCGAAGTCGCCGTCCACCTCGCCGACCTCCTCGATGCCGTGGAGGTGGCGGAGCAGGCACTGCAACTCCCTGACCTGGCTTCCGCCGTCTCCCCGCTTGATGGTGAAGTCCCAGGTGCCGCTGTGGCCCGCCATGTAGCCGGCGCCGTGCGCGGCGTCCTCGTACACCACGGGCTTCTCGCAGGTGGGAGGCGCCGCGGCGGCCGGGGCCGGCTCCCAGGGGGCGGTGTAGGCGAGGCTCACCGCGGCCGCGACCGCCGCCGTGACCGCCGCCGACAGGACGGGCCGCCGCCACCGGCGGGGGCGCAGCCTGGGCAGCCGTGCCGACCGGGAGGCCCCCGTCGCCTCCTCCACCCGGCGCAGCAGCACGGCGGTGTCGGTGGCGCGTTCCGCGTGGGTCGGGGCCAGGCAGTCCCGCAGGATGTCCCGCCAGGCGTCGGGCAGGGCGGGGGACAGGCGCAGTTCCTCACGGCCCCGGGCGTAGCGCATCGCGGCGTCGGAGCGTGTCTCCGAGGTGCCGCCGGGCAGCGGGAAGGCACCGGTGAGGACGACGTGCGCGAGGACGCCGAAGGCCCACACGTCGGCCGACGGGCGGATGCGGGTGCCGCGTTCGTCGACCTCGGGCCACAGCAGTTCGGGCGGGGTGTAGTCCGGGGTGGCGAAGGCGGGCGTGTAGGCGTGGGTGCCCTCCAGCTCGGCGGCCAGGTTGAAGTCGGCGAGGCGGGCCGAACCGTCCGCCATCAGCAGCACGTTGGCCGGTTTCAGGTCGCCGTGCACCCAGCCCGCGTGGTGCAGCTGGTGCAGGCCCTCGCAGATCTGGGCCAGCAGGGCCGGCCCGGACTCCGGGACCGGCGTCCGCGCCAGTACGGCGTCCAGGGATCCCTCGGCCCGCTCCAGAACCAGGACGGTCGCGCCGTCCAGTTCGGGACGGTCCGGATCGTCGACCGTCAGCGCGTCGTACATCCGGATGAGGCGGGGCGCGCGCAGCCGCCGCAGCACCTGCACCTCGCGTTCGGCCAGGTCGCGCAGGTGGTGCAGCTGGCGCGGCGTACGGGTGCCGGTGGGCAGGAACTTCAGTGCCGCCCGTCGCGGCGGTTCGCCGCCGTCGGAGGTGCCCGGCGCGCCGGACGCGTCGCGGACCGCCTCGTAGACGGTGGCGAACGCGCCGGAGGCGACCGGCTCGCCCACCTCCCACGGCCCGACCCGGTATCCCTTCGGCACCGGGACCGCGTACGGCCGCCCGGTCACCGCTTCGCCCCGCTCGGGACCGGCGCGAGCACCACGAGGTCGTCCTCGCGGACCAGGTCGAAGCGGAGGGCGAGGGAGGCCAGCGACTCCTTCTTGCCGTGGGTGCGCCGGCCCGCCTCGGCGGTCTCCGGGCCGGGTCTCAGCCGCAGTTTGACGGCGAGGTAGTCGATGTTCCAGTACACGGCGGAGCGGCTGACCTTGGGCCAGCTGGGCCGCAGCCGCTCCACGATCTCCTCGACCGCGGGCAGCGGCGCCCGGGGCTCTCCGCGCAGGCGGCGCTCGCACAGGGCGGCCAGCACCGCGAAGTACCGTTTGGTGCGGTCCAGCGCGAACGCCGGTACGGTGCCGGTCCCCTCCAGGCCCCGGCGCTCGACGCTGCGGAAGGCGTGCCGCGGTGCCCAGACGTCGAAGCTGAGCAGGTCCCCGGCGGCGGGCAGGGTCACGCGCGACAGCTCGAACGGCACGGGTGCCTCCACGCGGCCCGGCGCGACCTTGATGTGCTCGCCGGCCCCCTCCGGGTTCTCCACCACGTAGGTCTGGTCCTCGCTGAGGTTGCTCAGCAGCCAGAACGTCCGGTGTGCGGCGATCTCCCCGGCGACCCGTGGCACTCCCGCGTGCGCGATGGCGAGTCCGCCGCTGGATTCCGCCCGGCCGAACTCGATGCGGTCTCCGGTGCCGATCCTCAGTTGTTCGGCGACGCTGCCGCACGACGGCGGCACGACGATGACGCTGTACATGGAGTCGTCCCCCTCCCCCGATTCCCCTCGGGGTCAACTTTCCCCAGTCCAACAAGGGGCAGCGTACGGGGAGCGGGTGAGGGCCACCTAAGTATTCGGACCCCTCGGCGGGTCGGCGACGCCGGGACCGCGAAACGGACGCGGAACGGCGGCCGCCGGCCCCCTCCGCGCGGAGGAGACCGGCGGCCGCCGGACGGTTGCCCCGGGCTGTTGCCCCGGGCGGATGACCCGGACGGTTGACCCGGACGGGCGGATCAGCAGGGGCGCAGCGACCAGATCGGGTCCCAAGTCGCCGTGCCCGCGTCGTAGGCCTCCGACGTCCAGCGGACGCTGCCGTCCTTGTTGAAGAACTTGGCGACCGTGCCCGGGGTCTGGTTGTTGGTGAACGGTCCGTCGCCGGTCCAGTTGGTGAGGTTCCACGTCTGGCACTTGTAGAAGTCGAACTTCGTGTCCTTGACGATCATGCACAGGTGGCCGTAGTCGCAGGCCAGGTCCCGGGCGCCCAGGGTCTTCGGCGCGTCCGTCACGGTCAGGCCCCGGTACTCGACCGCGTCGGCGGTCACGCGCAGGGGCTTCGGGCTGCCGGCCAGCACCTGGTCGGCCTTCTGCTGGAGGCCGGTCACCCGGGTGCCGTCCGGGTCGTCGGCGGCCGTGGCCGCGACCGTGGAGCCGGCGGCGAGGGCCGCGGCCGCGACGAGGAGTGCTGCGGGCTTGATGAGGTTCATCGTTGTTCCCCCGTGAACGTCGGTGTGTCGTCCCGCCGAAGCGGTGTGCCCCCACCGTGCCCCCGGACGGCCGCGGGACGGAACCTCGCAATTCCCAGGGTCACTTCCCGTCGTGCGGCGGGTACGTCTGGAGGCGGTGAGCGACGCGGTGGCGCGGTCGCGGTACTCCGGGGCAGCCCGCCCGCGTCGCTCACCCCGCCCCCGCTACCAGGTGAGCCAGCCGATGGCCGAGTCGATCACCCCGCCGGTGAACTCGGACACCTTGGCGCCGACCTCGTCCGCGAAGCCGAACTTCTTGAACATCGCGCCCTTGCCCATGAAGATCCCGCCGACCAGGAACTGACCCAGCGAGGTCTTGAACTCGCTGCTGTCCCAGCCGTACCCGACCCCGTTGAGGACGGCGCTCGTGGCGGACAGGGCGAGTCCCGCCAGTCCGAGCCCCAGGCCGATGGCCTGACCGCCCGGGATGAGGGACGCCACCGTGCCCGCGGTGCCCAGGATGGTGGCCCAGTGGCTGGTCACGCTCGCCCAGTCCTTGGGGTCCTCGACGTCCTCGGGCCACAGGCCCCAGTCCACGTAGAAGGGCGTGTCCTGGTCGCCGCTCTGCGCGGGGTCCGTGCCGTTCTGCTCGTTCTCGGCCGCCTCCTGGGCCGCGCGCAGCGCCTCGGCCTCCAACTCGGCCTGCCGCAGCGCCGCCGCGGTCTCTTGGGCCTGGCTGGCGGCGTCGGCCGCGGCCTGCGCGTCCTGGCCCGCCTGACCGGCGGACGCCTGCGCCCGGGCGGCCGAACTCTGGGCGCCGGCCGCGTCGCTCACCGCCTGCTGGGCCGCGGCCGTCGCCCGCCGCATCGAATAGTTGGCGCTGCGGGCCGCGCCGCGGGCCACCGACGCGGCCTGCTTCGCGCTCGCGGCCGACTGGGCGGCGTCCGCGGCCGACTGGTCGGCGGCGTCCGCGTTCGCCAGCGCCTGCTCGGCGGAGTCCGCCGCGTCCTCGGCGTACCCCTTCGCCTTCGCCGCCCACTCGGTCGCCTCCTGCGCCGCCTTGCGGGCCTCGGCCGCGGCCTTGGAGGCCAGGGCGGCGTCCCGCAGCGCCTGCGCGGCGGTCTTCGCCGCGTGGGCGATCGCGGCCCGTACGGCGGCGACATGGGTGGCGTGGTCGTGGTCGAGGCGGGCGATGGCGAACCGGTCGTGGACGACGAAGTTCCGCCGCATCCGGGCGGGGCCCTCCAGCGCGACCCGGGCCGCCGACTCCAGGTAGGGGCCGGCCGAGCCGACGAGGCGGAGGATCGCGACCCGGTCGTCCTCCTTGACCGCCTGGGGCAGCTCGACGGTGAGGAACCGGTGCAGGGCCGTGGCACTCCCGTCGTCGAGCGCGGCCTGCGCCTTCGCGCGGACGGCGGCGCCGGGGTCGTCGTTCAGCACGCGCAGCACGGCGACGCGGTGCTCGGCCTGGGCCGCAACGACGGCCCCGGTGCTCAGGAAGTCGGCCGCGGCGTCCGGATCGTCGCTGGTCAGGGCGGTGTGTGCGGCGGTGGCGACGGCTGCCGCGGACACCTTGGCGACGGCGGCCACCGTCTCCCGGTCGTCCTGCCGCCGGGCCAGCGAACGGTCGGCGTCGACCCAGTTCAGGACGGACTCGTCCCCGCCCGCCAGCGCGTACTCCGCGGCCTCCCGGGTCCAGGTACCGGTCGAGCCCAGGAGCGCGACCGCCGCTCTGCGGCCCGACGCGAGGGCCGTCGCGACGTCCCCGTCGCGCAGCGCGGCCTCGGCGGCCGCGATCAGGTCCTTGGTCTCCGATGCCGTCTTGTCGGCCTGGGTGCGCTCCCTGTTGGCCCGCTCGGCCTCCTCGATCTCGGTCCGCGCGTGCAGCCGGGCCTCCGCGATGCCCAGCTCGGTGTCCTGGGCGATGAGCGCGGTCTCCGCCGCGCGGGCGGCCTGCTCCACCTCCTGCGCCTCCCGCACCGCGTTCGAGGCGGTCGTCGCCGCCTCCAGCGCCGCCGCGGCATGGGCCGTGGACCGCTTGGCGTACTCGATCGCCTTGCCCGCGTTCGCCGCCGCCTCCTCGGCCGCGTCCGCGGCGGCCTCGGCGTGGCCGGCGGCGCTGTTCGCGGCGTCGCGGGCCACCCGGGCGGCGGCCGCGGCGCGGTGGGCCAGCGTCTGGGCGGTGCTCGCGGCGCGGGTGGCCCGGGCGGCCGCCGCGTCCGCCTCGGCCGCCGCCTGCCGGGCCCTGGCGGCCTGGGACTGAGCGACGCCCGCGGAGTCGGCGGCGTCGGCGGCGGCATGGGCGGCCGCGGCGGCGTTGGTGGCCGCGCTCGCGGCGGCGTCTCCGGCGGCGGAGGCCTCCGCGGAGGCGACGGCGGCCTGGTCCGCGGCCGCGGCGGCGGTGCGCGCCCGCCCCGCGGCGGCCCGGGCGGTCTCGGCGGCCGCCCGGGTGGCACCGGCCTTGGAGGCGTCGGCCGAGGCGGCGATGGCGGCGTGGTAGGCGCGGGAGGCGGCGTTCCCGGCCGAGGCCGCCGCGGCGGCGGCGGCCTGCGCGGCCCGGGCGGCGCGGCCCGAGGCGTCCTGCGCCGTACGGGACGCGGCGATCGCGGTGTTGGCCGCGTTCGCGGCGCCGCGCGCCGCACTCGCCGCGGCGTTCGCGGCCTTCGCCGACCTGGCCACGTCCTCCTTGGCCGCTCGCGCCTCCTCGGCCGCCTTCAACGCGGCGGCCCTGGCCTTCGCCGCGGCCTCCTTCGCCTGCGCCGAGGCGGCGACGGCCTGGTCCGTGCGGAGCCGGGCCCGCCGCCCCTCGCGCTCGACGACGGCGACCAACTGGTCGATCGTCGCCGCCTCCTCGTCCCGGGCCCGGGCGATGTACTGGCCGGAGACCAGGAACCGGGTGATCGCCTCGGGCGAGCCGTCGTCCAGGGCCCGCCCGGCGTACTTCTTCACCTCCGGGGAGGCGGAGCCCAGCATCCCGAGGACGGCGACCCGGTCGTCCTCCTGCTGCGCGGTGTGCTGAGTTTCCGTCAGGAAGGTGCGCAGCGCCTTCCAGGTACCCGTCCCCAGCGCCTTGCCGGCCTCCCGCCGCACGGCGGCACCGCCGTGGTTCATGACGGTGAGGACCGACACCCGCAGGTCTTCCAGGACGGGCGTCTCGTAGCCGCCCCCCAGGAAGGCGGACACCGCGTCGTCCCCGGCGGCCAGCGCCGTGTCGGCGCCGGCCCGGGTGGCCCGGCCCGCGTGGGCGAGGCTGGAGATGACCGCGAGGCGGTTGTCCTCGGCCCGGGCGAGCGGCAGCCGGCCGGTGAGGAAGTCGGACACGGCGGCCGGGGTGCCGGCGGCCAGCGCGGCGGTCGCGGCCTCGCGCACCGCACGCCCGCCGATCTTGTACGCCCATACGGCCCGGCCCCGTTCGGTGTCGGGCAGGCCGTGGTAGGTGCCCTCCGGGTCGGCGGCCCGGGCGGGGGCGGCGGTGCTCAGGACGAGGGCGGCGGGCAGGGCGGGGGCGGCGGCGACTCCCGCGAGCGACGTCAGTAAGCGGCGTCTGCTCCACAGTGAAGGCGGCAAGGCGAAGGTCCTTCCGTGCGGATCCGGGCATGCGGTCTGGGCGTCGCACGCTAATCACCCGTACCGGGAGGAACATCCTGGAACTTTCGAGGGTGGTGCGGAGCGGGTTCGTTGATACGTCTTGAGCCGTCATGTCCGTCAACTCCCGTACGGAGGAGCTGTTGTGAGACGCTGGGTGCCTTTGGGCCTCGGTGCCGCGGTCACCGCCGCGGTCGCCGCCGCATCGATGCTGTTCACCCCCGCCCCGCAGGCCGCCGCCGACGACGTACCGCCGGTCGCCGTCGAGGACTTCGCCTACCCGGACGCCGACCGGATCCACGAGGACACCGGCATCCGGCTGATCAGCGGCGACGGCCACATCCTGCTCGCCGAATGCGGCCCCGCCGGCCTGATCGAGGTCTGGGCGCGCGGCAGGGACGACCGGTTCTGCCTGTCCGTGCGGGGCGCCTCCGGCCGGCTCGCCCTGGAGGTGCCGCAGGTCTACGGCATCAAGGGCAACGACTACCGGATCGTCGCCGACATGACCGTGGACGGCGCCGAGACCTCCTACGACATCACCCCGAACAGCTGGACCGCCGTCGGCGAGACCGCCGACCCCGAGGGCCGCGACCACACCCTCGTGGAACTGCACGCCGCCAAGTAGGCCACGACCGTTCCACGAGAGGGATTCCATGCTCACCGTCCCGCGCCGCCCCGGCCGCCCCGGCCGCCTCAGACTCGGCCTCTCCCTGCTCGCCGCCTGCGCCGTCCTGGCCGCGCCGGTCCCCGCCGCGCACGCCGTGGCCGGCGGCACCCCCACCCCCGACGGCACCCACTCCTTCGCCGCCCGCCTCGACATCGGCGACGGCAAGCGGTCCTGCTCCGCCGCCCTCGTCGCCGCCGAGTGGCTGGTCACCGCCGCCTCGTGCTTCGCCGCCGACCCGCAGTCCGGCACCGGCCCGGCGGCCGGCAAGCCCGCGCTGAAGACCGTCGCCACCATCGGCCGCACCGACCCGACCGGCACCGGCGGCCACGTCGCCGAGGTCACGCTGATCGTGCCGCGGGCCGGCCGCGACCTGGCCTTCGCCCGCCTCGCCACACCGGCGACCGGCATCACCCCGGTGAAACTCGCGGCCGGCGCCCCGGCCGCCGGCGACACGCTGACCGTCCTCGGCTACGGCCGCACCAGCACCGCATGGGTGCCCGACCGCCTCAACGAGGCCGACTTCACCCTGGACGCGGTCACCGCCGACACCCTGGCCATGACCGGCAAGACCGACGACGACGCCGTCTGCAAGGGCGACACCGGCGGGCCGGTCCTGCGCCGGGCCGACGACGGGACGTACGCGCTCGTCGCGGTCAACTCCCGGTCCTGGCAAGGGGGATGCCTCGGCAGCACGGAGACCCGCCGCGGCGCCGTCGCCGCCCGCGCCGACGGCTCACCGGGCGGCGCGACCCTCACCGCCGGGCAGACGCTGCGCTCCGGCGACTCACTGCTGTCGAACGCCGCCAAGGTCACCATGGGCACCGACGGCGACCTGACCGTGTCCTCCAACGCCGGAAAGACGCTCTGGTCCTCCGGGACCGCCGGGCACCCGGGTGCCACCGCAGCCCTGAGCAAGGCCGGGAACCTCTCGGTGAAGTCGCCCGACGGCGCCGTCCTGTGGGAGTCGAAGATTTCCGCCTCGGGCGGCCGGGTGCTGCTCCAGGACCGCGGCAACATGGTCGTGCGGACCGCCTCCGGCGAGAACGTCTGGTCCAGCAACACGGTCGTGCGGGGCGACCACGACGGCGACGGCCGCTCCGACGTCACCACCTGGTACGACTACTCCGACGGACGGGACGCCGCCTTCAGCTTCCCCACCGGAACGGACGGCTCGTTCAAGGCCCCCGTCCGCTCCTGGGAGGCCCCCGCCGGCAGTTGGACCGCGTCCAGGGCGAAGCTGCTGCGCGGCGACTACAACGGCGACGGCCTGTCCGACCTCGCCGCCGCCTACGACTACTCCGACGGCACCATGGGCATGTGGACCTGGCTCGCCGAGCGGGACGGCGGGTACGGCACACCCTTCCGCTCCTGGCGGTCCGTGGACGACAACTGGACCTACGCCCGGTCCACCCTCGTCAGCGGCGACTTCGACGGCGACGGCCGGGACGACATCGCCGCCTGGTACGACTACGCCGCCGGACACGACCGGCTCTTCACCTTCCGGTCCGACGAGACCGGCCACTTCACCGCGCCCACCGCTTCCCTGACCCTCGCGGAAGGCAAGTGGACGGCCGCCGCCGCCAAGCTGGTCACCGGTGACTACGACGGCAACGGCCGCGACGACATCGGCATCTTCTACAACTACGACAGCGGACTGGCCCGCACGTACACCTACCTCTCCACGCCGTCGGGCGGCTTCGCCTCCGGGGTCAAGGGCTGGGAGGGCGCGACCTGGGGCTCCCGCGCCCGGACCTCCGTCTACTCCGGCGACTTCGACGGGGACGGCCGCGACGACCTCGCGACCTGGTACGACTACAGCGACGGCACGGACGGAGCGCACACCTGGCTGTCCGACGACGAGGGCGTTCTCGGCACCCACAAGGAGTCCGGGCGGTTCGCGGCCGGCAAACTCACCCGCACCGCCATGAAGATCGCCGCCGGTGACTTCGACGGCGACGGCCGGGACGACCTGGGCTTCATGCACGGGTACGGCAACGGCACCGTGCGGATGTGGACCATCCCCGCCCTGAGGGACGGAACGTTCGGCGGGTACACCGGAGGCTGGGCGTCCACCGGGTCGTCCTGGGGCTTCTCCGCCGTCACGGTGGCGGAGCGGTACACCTGACGGCACGCCACCGGCGCAGAGCGGTACCTGGAACTTCCCAGGGTCACTCCGCGCCGGAAGGCGTGTACTCCTTGAGGTGGTGAGCGACGCGGTCGGCGTAGTCGCGGTACTTCGGGGGAACCCCGCCCGCGTCGTTCACCTTCCGGTACGACGTCCGGTACGCGACGGCGACCAGCACGCCGCGGTCGCCCCGCAGGCCGGCGTCGAGGCGGGGCGTGATCCAGCACAGGTAGCGGCCCATCGCCGGAATGGACTCGGCGGGCGGGAACGGCGGCTGGGGCACGGTCTCACCCGGTGTCCCGTCCTCGTTCATCCACCAGCGCAGCACGCTCGGCGTCCAGCGGGCGATGCCGTACTCGTCCTTGGCCGGGTCGGCGAGGTCCGGGTCGAAGTCGCTCTCCACCTTGAGCATGGCCGCGATCAGGGCCGGGCTGACCTCCTTGTGCCCGCAGTCGTGCGCCGTCTCCACGATCAGCAGGCGGTAGGCGGGCGGCACGTCCCGGTCGGTGCGCAGTTCGGCCGCGCCGTAGGAGGCGGCGGCCACGCTCGCGGTGCCGCCGGGGCGCGGGCCCGCGCCGGGGTCCGGGCCGTCGTCGGCCCAGCGGGCGACGCCGTATCCGAGTGCGGCGAGGGTGACGAGTGCCGCCGCCGCGGCGGCCGGAATCCCGCGCCGGGGGCGTGCGCCGGACCGGAGCGAGAACCGCGCCGGGCCGTCCGCGGCCCCCGACGCGCCGGTCACCCGGCGCAACAGGGCGTCGGTGCCGATCCGGTCGGCGTGCGTACGGGTCAGGCACGCCCGCACGATCTCCCGCCACGGCGCCGGGAGTTCGGGGGACAGGCGCAGCTCGTGGGTGCCGCGGGCGTAGGCGACGGCGGCGTCGCGCCGGGCCGCCGGGGTGCCGCCGGGCAGCGGGAAGCCACCCGCGAGCACCAGGTGGGCCAGGACGCCGAAGGCCCACACGTCGGCGGAGGGACGGATCCGGCGGCCCCGTTCGCCGATCTCGGACCACAGCAGCTCGGGCGGGGTGTAGTCCGGGGTGGCGAAGGCGGGCGTGTAGGCGTGGGTGCCCTCCAGCTCGGCGGCCATGTTGAAGTCGGCGAGGCGGGCCGAACCGTCCGCCATCAGCAGCACGTTGGCCGGTTTCAGGTCGCCGTGCACCCAGCCCGCCCGGTGCAGCTGGTGCAGGCCCTCGCAGACCTGCGCGAGCAGCGCGGGCCCGGCCTGCGGTCGGGGCGCGGCGGCGAGCAGGGCGGCCAGCGAGCCCTCGGCCCGCTCCAGGACGAGGACGGTGGCGCCGTCGAGCCGGGGGTGGGCGGGGTCGTCGACGGTGAGGGTCTCGTACATCCGGATCAGACGGGGCCGCCGCAGCCGGCGCAGCAGCTCCACCTCGCGCTCGACCAGGTCCCGCAGGTGGGACAACTGCCGCGGCGTGCCGGTGCCGGTGGGCAGGAACTTCAGCGCGACGGTCTCCGGCAGGCCCCCGCCGCCGCCCGCGCCCGGGGTGCCGTCCCTGCCGCCCGTGTGCCGTGCCGCGTACACGCTGCCGAAGGCGCCGGTCGCCAGCGGCTCGCGCACCTCCCAGGCGCCCACCCGGTACCCCCGGGGCACCGGGACGGCGTACGGCTCGCTCACCGCAGCGCCCGTCCGGACGGTGCCGCGAGGACCACCAGGTCGTCCTCGCGGACCAGGTCGAAGCGGAGCGCCAGCGAGACCAGCGACTCCTTCTTGCCGTTCAGCCGGGGACCCGGCTCGGCGGTCTCCGGGCCCGGCTTCAGCCGCAGCTTCACGGCGAGGTAGTCGATGTTCCACTGCACCGACGTGCGCGAGGCGGCCGGCCAGGACGGGCGGAGCCGCTCGACGACCTGGTCCATGGTCGGCAGCGGCGCGTGCGGCGCCCCGCGCAGCCTCGGCTCGCACAGCGCGGCCAGCACCGCGAAGTACCGCTTGGTGCGGTCCACGGAGAAGGCCGGCGCGGTCGGCTCGCCGTCGGTGCCGTCCTCGCCGCGCAGATAGTCGTGGCGCGGCGCCCACACCTCGACCGCCAGCAGGTCGCCGGCGGCGGGCAGCACGATCCGCGAGAACTCGAACGGCACCGGTGCGTCGAGGCGCCCCGGCGCCACCTTGATGTGCTCGCCCGCGCCCTCCGGGTTCTCCACGACGTAGGTCTGGTGGGCGCAGAGGTTGCTCAGGGTCCAGAAGGTGCCGTGCGCGGCGATCTCACCGGCTCTGCGGGACACCCCGTCGTGCCCGATCCGCAGCCCGCCCTCGGGCACCGACCGTCCGAAGACGAGCCGTTCGCCGGGCGCGAGCCGGTACTGGGTGCGGGTGGCTTCGTCCTCCGTGGTCGGCGGAGGTACCACGATGATGCTGTACAAGGTGCGTCTCCCCGTGCCTGACGGCTACCCACGCCAGACTAGGGCGACGCACCAGGGCCGTGCCCCCCTCGTACGGGTGAGACACGGCCCTGTGTGGTGATTGGCGCGAACTGTTCAGTCGCGGTACCCGGCGCCCGGTCGTCAGTAGCGGGGACGCTTGTACCAGGCCGAGCCGTTCGAGTTGCCGACGAACACGGCGACCAGGATGGCGAGCACCGTGTGGACCAGGCCCACGACGATGAACGGGTACAGGCCGAGGATCGCGGTGATGATGGCGAAGATCATGGTCGCTATGCGGATGCCGTTGCCGCCGCTGCCGACCTTGATCGCGAAGACGAGCGCGATCACGCCCCACACCAGTGCGAACGCCATCAGGCCCCACAGCATGCCGGACGAGTAGTCGGCCAGCTGCTGGAAGGCGGCGTCGTCCTTCAGCTGCTCGTCGTTCTTCGCGGCGTCCACGCTCGCGGCGCTGATGGCGAACAGGGCCACGCCGACGAGCTGGAGGCCGAAGATGACCCACAGCATGACGCGGGCCGCGCTGACAGTGCCGGGCATCGAGGTCGGGGCGGCCGGGTAGCCGTAGCCGCCGGGCGACACCGGGGGAGCCTGGGGGTAGCCGTAGCCGGGCTGGCCCTGGGGCTGCTGCTGCGGGTAGCCGTAGTTCGGCTGCTGGCCGCCCTGCGGCGGGCCGTAGGGGTTGTTCGGATCGCCGAAACTCATGGCGGGTCTTCCTCCGTCGCTGTCAAGTGCGGGGACGACGCGCGGCTCGACTCGGAGGAGATTCTTCTGGAGCGGTTCGTCCCCCCGGTACGGCCCCGCGGCACTGTGCAGCCCAATCGTTCTTGACCGAACTCTTACTTGTCCAGCCCGTTCGCAAGGCGTTGTGCAAGTGCAACAACGCTGATCATGAGCGGATAGGGCGGGACGTGTCCCACGACGTCCCGAAGGTGCCCGCGCGGTGACCCGCCCGCCGCCCCGCCCGCCGCCCCGCCCGCCGGCCCGCGCGGTGGCCGCCTGCCGACCGGAGCGGTGCCCGCATGCCGACCTGATTGGAACCGGGGGCCGGTCATCCGCGAGGATGGGGGCATGACCGCCCAGATTCTCGATGGCAAGGCCACCGCAGCCGCGATCAAGTCCGAACTGACCGCCCGCGTGGCGGCGCTGAAGGAGAGGGGTGTCACACCCGGCCTCGGCACCGTCCTGGTCGGCGACGATCCCGGCAGCCAGAAGTACGTCGCCGGCAAGCACCGCGACTGCGCCCAGGTCGGCATCGCCTCCATCCAGCGCGAGCTGCCCGCCACGGCCACGCAGGAGGAGATCGAGGCCGTCGTCCGCGAGCTGAACGAGGACCCGGCCTGCACCGGTTACATCGTCCAGCTGCCGCTGCCCCGGGGCATCGACGAGAACCGCATCCTCGAACTGATGGACCCGGACAAGGACGCGGACGGCCTGCACCCGATGAACCTGGGCCGCCTCGTCCTCAACGAGCCGGCGCCGCTGCCCTGCACCCCCAACGGCATCCTCACCCTCCTGCGCCGCTACGGCGTCGAGATCAAGGGCGCCGAGGTCGTGGTCGTCGGCCGCGGTGTCACCATCGGCCGCCCGATGCCGCTGCTGCTCACCCGGCGCAGCGAGAACGCCACGGTGACCCAGTGCCACACCGGCACCCGGGACCTGGCCGCCCACCTCAAGCGCGCGGACATCGTCATCGCCGCGGCCGGCTCCCCGCACCTGGTCCGCCCCGAGGACGTCAAGCCGGGCGCGGCCGTCCTCGACGTCGGCGTCTCCCGCAACGCCGAGGGCAAGATCATGGGCGACGTGCACCCCGGCGTGGCCGAGGTGGCCGCCTGGATCTCCCCGAACCCGGGCGGCGTCGGCCCCATGACCCGCGCCCAGCTGCTCGTCAACGTGGTGGAGGCGGCGGAGCGCAGTGCCGGCTGAGGACACCAACGCCGAGCGGCCGGGCGACGCGCGGGCCGCGGAGGACCCGGCCCCCCGGACCGCGGAGGACCCGGCCCCCCGGACCGCGCCCGCCTCACGGGTCTCCGACGACCCGGACGGCATCACCGTCCGCGATCCCGTCAGCGCCCCCGACGCCCAGGGGCGGCCGCGGCGCACCACGCGCCGGTTCCCGCTCTTCACCCGCGACACCGCCCGCCCCGAGGGCGGTGGCAGGGCCGCGGCCGGGGACGCCCCGGCGCCCGCCCGGCAGTGGCCGGTGCTCGCGGTGGTGCTGCTGGTCGGACTCGGCCTGCTGCTGACCTCGCTGGGCGTGTTCCGCTGGGGGCTGGTCCTCGTCGGCGCCGCGCTGCTGCTCGGCGCCGTGCTCCGCTGGACGATGCCCCGCGTCGGCATGCTCGCCGTGCGCTCGCGCTTCACGGACATCGCCACCTACGGCGTCTTCGGGCTCTCCATCGCCCTGCTGGCGCTGATGGCCCAGCCGAACCCGGTGCTCGAGATTCCGTTCCTCAAGGACACGCTGCACTTCACGGTCAGCTGACCCGGAACGAACGACGGCCCGTCCTCACCCCCGTGGAAGGACGGGCCGCCGTCGACACCAAGACTCCTGCACGGCGAACGCCCTGTTCAACGCCTGTCAGGGCGCTGTGGCACGGAAGTGACCGTTCCGCTACTCCGCTACGCGAGCCGTTCTCGGGGGTTCCGTTCCGGTTACGGGAACGCCGATGGGACACTGGACCACGGGTCGGTGGGCGTGCGACGGTGCACGTTCGCGGCCTCTGTGCTCCTGTGCGCCCCCACCCCGGGAACTGGGATCCTGACCGGGCGCATCCCTGTGGGTAGCCAGAACCGGGTACCGCGCGGGGGGACGCCGCGCGCGGGGACCAGCGGGGGAACGACCAGCACGTCACCGGGGGAAGAGGGGGAAGCAGTGCCTCGTTGGAAGGCCTTGCCGGATGAACTCGATCCGCAGATCAGGGAGTTCACCAGCCAGCTGCGTCGGCTCGTGGACCGCAGCGAGCTGAGTGTCGCGTCGGTGGCCGACGCCACGGGCTACAGCAAGACGTCCTGGGAGCGCTATCTGAACGGCCGGCTGCTGGCGCCGAAGGGCGCCATCGTGGCCCTGGCCGAGGTGACGCGGACCAACCCGATCCACCTGACCACCATGTGGGAGCTGGCCGAACGCGCCTGGAGCCGCTCGGAGATGCGCCACGACATGACCATGGAGGCCATCCGGATCTCGCAGGCCCGCGCCGCGCTCGGCGAACTGGGCACGCCCGCGGCCAAGTCGGGCGGCTCCGGGGCCAAGCCGGTCGGCGGCGGCAGGAACGGCAAGGGGAGCCGGACCGGCCGGCACGGCGGCGGTGCGACCGCGGGAATCGCCGGACCGGCGGGTGTGTCGCCCACGCTGCCGCCGACGGTCCCGGCCCAGCCGACGGCCGCCGACAGCCCCGACTCGGCGCTCGGCGCACCCCGGGACGGCGGCGCACCCCGGGACGGCGGCGGGCCCCGGGACGGCGGCGCACCCAGGGACGGCGGCGGGCCCGGCACCGCCTCCACGCCGTCCTCCGGCGGAGCGACCGACGGCAACTCGTGGGGCCTCGCCGGCTACCGGGGCCCCGCGCCGACCGGCGACCGCGCGTCCCGCTCCGGGCCCCGGACCGGCACCGGTGAGGCGGCGCGGCCGACCGCACCCGCCGCGCCGCACGGCCCCCACCCCGGCACCGGCCCTGCGGTCGCCTACGGCACTCCCGGCACTCCCGGCACGTACGGCACTTCCGCCGCGTACGGCGAGTCGGGCGCGTACGGCGAGTCGGGCGCGTACGGCGAGCCGCCGCGCGGCGAGTCCCCGCACGGCGGCCCCCCTTCGTCCGGCCGGCCCCCGCGCGGGGGCACCAAGCGGACGGCCACCCTCGTCGCCGGTGTCGTCGGCGTCCTCGTCGTGATCGCGGGCGCCTTCTTCCTCCTGAAAGACGGCGGGGACAAGAAGAACGAGGGCACCAAGCCCTCCCCGTCGCCCACCGTGAGCAGCAAGCCGAAGCTGCCGCCGGGCGTGAAGTGCGGCGGCGACGCCTGCACCGGCAAGGACCCCGAGGTCATGGGCTGCGGCGGCGACCTGGTGACCACCGGCGCGACCGCCGTCGTCGGCACGGCCGCCGTCGAGGTCCGCTACAGCAAGGTCTGCGGCGCCGCGTGGGCCCGTGTCACCCAGGCCGCGCAGGGCGACGAGGTCCGGGTGAACGCCGGCGGCGCGAACGAGCAGCGGGCGACCGTCGGGAACGCCGGCGCCACCGTCGCGTACACCATGATGGTCGCCGTGGACTCCGCGGCGGACGCCACCGCGTGCGCGGCGCTGGCCTCCGGGCAGCAGGGCTGCACCAAGTAGGCGCGGGCGCGCGGGGGAGCGGGCGGGGCCGACGAAGAAAAGTTCGCCCGCGGCAGGCATGCTCCGCGGCGTCACGGGCACGCGAGAAGTACCCCCACGGGAGTCCGGCAACGGTATCCCCGAACGGCGGTCGCCTTCGTCCCCCCTCTCCCGGACAGGCGGCCGCCTCCTTCTCGTGGCCGGTCGCACCCGCTTCCGTACCCCGCTCCCGCGCGCACGGGTGACCCGGCGGCGGCCCTGTGGGCCGGGCCACACCGACCCGGACGTGCCGGACACCACGGGCGCGATAGCCTGACGGCTGGATCGATCTCTTGATACCAAGAGATCGATCAAACGCCCGGGGCCGGGACGCCCCACCGCCAGCTGTCATACGGAGAACGCCATGACTCGCACTCCCGTGAACGTCACCGTCACCGGCGCGGCCGGCCAGATCGGTTACGCCCTGCTCTTCCGCATCGCCTCCGGCCAGCTGCTCGGCGCGGACGTGCCGGTCAAGCTGCGCCTCCTGGAGATCACTCCGGCGCTCAAGGCCGCCGAGGGCACCGCGATGGAGCTGGACGACTGCGCGTTCCCGCTCCTGGCGGGCATCGAGATCACCGACGACCCGAACGTCGCCTTCGACGGCGCCAACGTCGCCCTCCTCGTCGGCGCCCGCCCCCGCACCAAGGGCATGGAGCGCGGCGACCTCCTGGAGGCCAACGGCGGCATCTTCAAGCCGCAGGGCAAGGCCATCAACGACCACGCCGCGGACGACATCAAGGTCCTCGTCGTCGGCAACCCGGCCAACACCAACGCCCTGATCGCCCAGGCCGCCGCCCCGGACGTACCGGCCGAGCGCTTCACCGCGATGACCCGCCTGGACCACAACCGCGCGCTGACCCAGCTCGCGAAGAAGACGGGCTCGACGGTCGCCGACATCAAGCGCCTGACCATCTGGGGCAACCACTCCGCCACCCAGTACCCGGACATCTTCCACGCCACGATCGCCGGCAAGAATGCCGCCGAGACCGTGAACGACGAGAAGTGGCTGGCCGACGAGTTCATCCCGACCGTCGCCAAGCGCGGCGCGGCCATCATCGAGGCCCGCGGCGCCTCCTCGGCCGCCTCCGCCGCCAACGCCGCCATCGACCACGTGCACACCTGGGTCAACGGCACCGCCGAGGGCGACTGGACCTCCATGGGCATCCCGTCGGACGGCTCCTACGGCGTCCCGGAGGGCATCATCTCCTCCTTCCCGGTCACCACGAAGGACGGCTCGTACGAGATCGTCCAGGGCCTGGACATCAACGAGTTCTCCCGCGCCCGCATCGACGCCTCCGTCAAGGAGCTGTCGGAGGAGCGCGAGGCGGTCCGCGGTCTCGGCCTCATCTGAGCCCGCCCCCGACGCCCGCACGGGCCCCGTTCCGCTCCGGCGGGTACGGGGCCCGTGCCCGTTCCCGGGCTTCCGGCGGCCGCCGCGAGGTCAGGCTCCCGGCAGCCGCTTCTCGAACCAGTGCCCGGCGTAGACGTGGTCGGAGTACGCCGGGATCTCGGTGTAGCCGGCGCGTTCGTACATCGCCCGCGCCTCGGTGAGCGCGGGGTGCGTGTCGAGCCGTACGACGCCCAGGCCCCGGGCGGCGGCCTCGGCCTCCAGCGCGTCGAGCAGGCGCCGGGCCAGCCCGAGCCGCCGGGCGTCGGCGCGCACCCACACGTGCTTGATCTCGCCGACCCCGGGCTCCGTACGCCGCAGCGCACCGCAGCCCACCGGCCGCCCCTCCTCGTACGCGACGAGGAACGCCCCGGCGTCCCCCGACACCTCCCCGGGCCCCACCAGGTCGGCCGGGTCGAAGCCCTCGGGAAAGCGCGTGTCCAGGTCGGCGGCGTAGGCGTCCAGGCAGGCGCGGGCGTCCGCGGTGCGGGCGTCGACCGGCACCACCGTGACGGCGGCCAGCCGCAGCAGGCGCTGGGCGGTGGCGACGGCGTCGGTCAGCCGCCGGCGCTGGTCCGGGGCCAGCCCCCGGAGCAGCCCGGAGACCAGCACGTCGGCCCGGCGGTTCTGCTCCGCGACCTCGGCCCGCCCGGCGTCGGTCGGCTCGACCGTGCGCATCCGGCTGTCGTCCGGGTGCGTGCCCAGCCGGACCATGCCCTGCGCCGCCAGGGCCTTCACCATCCGGCTCAGGTATCCGGCGTCCAGTCCCAGGCGGCCGCGCAGTTCGCGCAGTGGCACCCCCGTGCGGCTCTCGGCGATCTCGAAGAGCAGCCGGGCCTCGCCCAGCGGCCGGTCCTGGCCGAGGTAGCGGTCGTCCAGGGCGCCGATGCGGCGCGTGAAGTAGCGGTTGAAGCGCCGCAACGCCGTGACGTCTTCCGGTACGGACTCCATACCCCGAGGATATTGCTTGACCTGGGTCAAAGAAACCCGGAGGAAACGGCAGACCCCTGCCCGCTTCCCTCCCTTTCCTCCCTTTTCTCAGTGATGCGCCGCACTTTCCACGGCCGAATCGGCATGCATGCCGGGCAGTGGGGCAGGGGCTCACGGTCCCCGAGAGTGACATGCGTGTGACGCAGGGGCGTTGACCAGGAACGGAAGGCACATCCCACCATGGCGAACAGATCGGAAACCCGGACTGAGCGGGCCCACCGGACCATCCACGCGGGCGGCGAGTGGCTCGCGGCCTCCTCCGGCGCCACCCGCGAGATCCTCGATCCCGCGGACGCCCTGCCGTTCGCCGTGGTCGCGGAGGGCGACGAGAAGGACACCGACCTCGCGGTGGCCGCCGCCCGGCGCGCCTTCGACACCGGCCAGTGGCCGCACACCCCGGTCGCCGAGCGCGCCGCCCTGCTGCGCCGGGTCGCCGACCTCCTCGTGCGCGACCGCGAGGAACTCGGCCTGCTGGAGAGCCGCGACGCGGGCAAGACCGTCGAGGAGGGGCGCGTCGACATCGACTGCGTCGCCGACGCCTTCCGCTACTTCGCGGACCTGGTCGCGGGCGAGGCCCCCGGCCGGGTCGTCGACGCGGGCTCGCCCGAGGTGCACAGCGTCGTCGTGCACGAGCCGGTCGGCGTCTGCGCGATGATCACGCCCTGGAACTACCCGCTCCTCCAGGCCAGTTGGAAGATCGCCCCGGCCCTCGCCGCCGGCAACACCTTCGTGATCAAGCCCAGCGAGATCACCCCGCTCACCACGATCGCCCTGATCGACCTGCTCGTCGAGGCCGGCCTCCCCACCGGCGTCGCGAACATCGTCACCGGCCCGGGGCACACCGTCGGCGCCCGGCTCGCCGAGCACCCCGACGTCGACCTGGTCTCCTTCACCGGTGGCCTGACCAGCGGTATCAAGGTCGCCCAGGCCGCCGCCGTCACCGTCAAGAAGGTCGCCCTCGAACTCGGCGGCAAGAACCCCAACGTGGTCTTCGCCGACGCGTGCGAGACCGAGGAGGGCTTCGACACCGCCGTCGACCAGGCCCTCAACGCCGCCTTCATCCACAGCGGCCAGGTCTGCTCCGCGGGCGGCCGGCTCATCGTCGAGGAGTCGGTGCGCGAACGCTTCGTCGCCGAACTCGCCCGCCGCGCCGGGCAGATCCGCCTCGGCCGCGGCACCGAGGACGGTGTCGAGTGCGGCCCGCTCGTCTCCGCGCAGCAGCGCGCCAAGACCGAGGACTACGTCGCCTCCGCCCTCGCCGAGGGCGCCGAACTGCGCTGCGGCGGCAAGCGTCCCGAGCCGTCGCCCCAGCGGCCCGAGTCCGGCTACTTCTACGAGCCGACCGTCCTCGACCACTGCCACCGCGAGATGCGGGTGGTACGGGAGGAGGTCTTCGGGCCGGTCCTCACCGTCGAGACCTTCCGTACCGAGGACGAGGCCGTAGCCCTCGCGAACGACACCGAGTACGGTCTGGCCGGTGCCGTCTGGACCGCCGACGCGGGACGGGCCCGCCGGGTCGCGGGCCGGCTGCGGCACGGCACCGTGTGGATCAACGACTTCCACCCCTACCTGCCGCAGGCGGAGTGGGGCGGCTTCGGCAAGAGCGGTGTGGGCCGCGAACTCGGCCCCGCGGGCCTGGCCGAGTACCGCGAGAGCAAGCACGTCTACCAGAACCTCGCGCCGAAGCCCGTCCGCTGGTTCGCCGGCTGACCCGCCCGCCCGTTCCCGTCCACTCCCGTCGCACCCCGTCCCCACCCCCCTCTGGAGTACGCCCATGTCCAAAACCACCCAGGTCTACGACTACGTCGTCATCGGCGGCGGCACGGCAGGCTCGGTGATCGCCTCCCGGCTCACCGAGAACCCGGACGTCACCGTCGCCGTCATCGAGGGCGGCCCCAGCGACGTCGGCCGCGACGACGTGCTGACCCTGCGCCGCTGGATGGGCCTGCTCGGCGGCGAACTGGACTACGACTACCCCACCACCGAGCAGCCGCGCGGCAATTCGCACATCCGGCACAGCCGCGCCCGCGTCCTCGGCGGCTGCTCCTCGCACAACACCCTCATCGCCTTCAAGCCGCTGCCGTCCGACTGGGACGAGTGGGAGGCGGCCGGTGCCAAGGGCTGGGGCGCGGTGCAGATGGAGGCGTACTTCGCCCGGCTGAAGAACAACATCGTCCCGGTCGACGAGAAGGACCGGAACGCCATCGCCCGCGACTTCGTCGACTCCGCGCAGCAGACGCTCGAGGTCCCCCGGATCGAGGGCTTCAACAAGAAGCCGTTCACCGAGGGCGTCGGCTTCTTCGACCTCGCCTACCACCCCGAGAACAACAAGCGCTCGTCGGCGTCGGTGGCGTACCTGCACCCCGTGATGGACGAGCGCGCCAACCTCACGCTGATGCTGGAGACCTGGGCGTACCGGCTCGAACTCGACGGCACCCGCGCCGAGGGCGTCCACGTCCGCACCAAGGACGGCGAGGAGATCCTGGTCAAGGCCCGCAACGAGGTCGTCCTGTCCGCCGGCGCCGTCGACTCCCCGCGGCTGCTGCTGCACTCCGGCATCGGCCCTCGCGAGGACCTCGAAGCCCTCGGCATACCCGTGGCGCACGACCTGCCCGGCGTCGGCGAGAACCTGCTCGACCACCCCGAGTCGGTGATCGTGTGGGAGACCAACGGCCCCATCCCGGACAACTCCGCGATGGACTCCGACGCCGGTCTGTTCGTGCGCCGCGACCCCGAACACGCGGGCCCCGACCTGATGTTCCACTTCTACCAGATCCCGTTCACGGACAATCCGGAGCGCCTCGGCTACGAACGCCCCGAGTTCGGCGTCTCCATGACCCCGAACATCCCCAAGCCGAAGTCCCGCGGCCGCCTCTACCTCACCAGCGCCGACCCGTCCGTGAAGCCCGCCCTGGACTTCCGCTACTTCACCGACGAGGACGACTACGACGGCCGCACCCTCGTCGACGGCATCCGCATCGCCCGCGAGATCGCCCAGTCCCAGCCGCTGGCCGGCTGGCTCAAGCGCGAGGTCTGCCCCGGCCCGGACGTCACCGGCGACGAGGAGCTGAGCGAGTACGCCCGCAAGGTGGCTCACACCGTCTACCACCCGGCCGGTACCTGCCGCATGGGCGCCGCCGGCGACGAACAGGCCGTCGTCGACCCCGAGCTGCGCGTCCGCGGCCTGACGGGCCTGCGCATCGCCGACGCCTCCGTCTTCCCGACCATGCTCGCCGTCAACCCGATGATCGGCGTCCTCATGGTCGGCGAGCGCGCCGTCGAGCTGATCGGCGGTGACGCCCGATGAGCACGACCTCCAACACCACCGCCGCCGCCACCGACACCGTGGCCGAGCGGCCCCCGGTCTTCTCCGTCGACGGCCTGTGGAAGGTCTTTGGACCCAAAGCCGCCCGCGTCCCCGCCGACCCGGACCTCGCCGCCCTGAGCCCGGCCGAGCTGCGCACCCGCACCGGCTGCACCGCCGCCGTCGCGGACGTCTCCTTCGACGTGCGCAAGGGCGAGGTCTTCGTCGTCATGGGCCTGTCCGGCTCCGGCAAGTCCACCCTCGTACGCTGCCTGACCCGGCTCATCGAGCCGACGGCCGGTTCCATCGCCATCGACGGCGAGGACGTCCGCGCGATGGACAGGTCCCGGCTGCGCGCACTGCGGCGCCACCGTGCCGCCATGGTCTTCCAGCACTTCGGCCTGCTCCCGCACCGCACGGTCCTGGACAACGTCGCCTACGGCCTGGAGGTCCAGGGCATGGGCCGCGCCGAGCGCCGCGAGCGCGCCGGCGCGATCGTCGCCAAGGTCGGCCTGGAGGGCCTGGAGCAGCGCCGCCCCGGCCAGCTCTCCGGCGGCCAGCGCCAGCGCGTCGGCCTGGCCCGCGCCCTCGCCGTCGACCCCGAGGTGCTGCTCTTCGACGAGCCGTTCAGCGCGCTGGACCCGCTGATCCGGCGGGACATGCAGGAGGAGGTCGTCCGGCTGCACCGCGAGGAGGGCCGCACGATGGTCTTCATCACCCACGACCTCCAGGAGGCCCTCAAGCTCGGCGACCGCATCGCCCTGATGCGCGACGGCCGCGTGGTGCAGCTCGGCACCCCGGAGGAGATCGTCGGCTCGCCCGCCGACGACTACGTCCGCGAGTTCGTCCGCGACGTCCCGCGCGAACAGGTCCTCACCGTCCGCACGGCGATGCGCCCCGCGACCTCCGCCGACGAGGCGGGCACGGGCCCGGCGATCCGCCCCGAGGCCACGGTCTCGGAGGCCATCGAGGCGGTGGCACGAGCGGGCACCCCGGCCCGCGTCATGGACGAGGGCCGCTGCCTGGGCATGGTCGACGCGACCGACCTCCTGTCGGTGGTGGCAGGCACGGCAGACGAGCCCGCCTCCGCTGCGGGCAGTCGTGCCGCCGGGGCGGCACGGGCGGGCGATGGGGGTCCCCCCGCGCGAGCGAAGCCGAGCGTGGGGGAGGCAACCGGCGAGCGCCGTGAGCCGACCGACCCACGCCCAGCCGCGACCGAGGAGCCGGTCTGATGGCAACGATCACCGCGGCGCCCCGAAAGGCCACCCCGCCGGGCATCCTCACCCACAGAGCCGTCCGCAAGCTCCTCGCCCTGGCCGCACTGGCCGCCGTCCTCGTCCCCCTGGCCGTCACCCAGTGGGGCGGCAGCACCTGGCCCGCCCCCCTCACCGTCGACGTCTCCGAACCGCTCGGCAAGGCCAGCGACTGGATCATCGACAACCGCGACAGCCACCCCCTGTTCCTCTACTTCTTCGGCCACGTCAGCAACGTCGTCGTCATCGCCGTACGCGCCGTGTACCTCGCCCTCCTCGCCGTCGGCTGGGCCGGGGTCACCGCGATCGGCGCCCTGGTCGCCTGGCGGGTGGCCGGAGTGAGGCTCGCCGCGGGCACCGCCGCCGCGTTCCTGGCCTGCGGCCTGCTCGGCATGTGGGTGCCGACGATGCAGACGCTCGCCCTGATGGTCGTCGCCGTCCTCGCGTCGGTCGTCGTCGGCGCCCTGCTGGGCCTCGCCGCGGGCCTCTCCGACCGGCTGGACCGCGTGCTGCGCCCGGTGCTCGACACCATGCAGGTGCTGCCCGCCTTCGCCTACCTCCTGCCCGTCGTCCTGGTCTTCGGCATCGGCGTCCCCGCCGCCGTCCTGGCCACCGTCGTCTACGCCGCCCCGCCCATGGCCCGGCTCACCTCGCTGGGCCTGCGCGGCGCGGACAAGGAGGTGCTGGAGGCCGTCGAGTCCCTCGGCACCACCGCCCGCCAGCGGCTGCTGACCGCCCGCATCCCGCTGGCCCGCAAGGAACTCCTCCTCGGCGTCAACCAGACGATCATGATGGCGCTGTCCATGGCCGTCATCGCCTCCGTCATCGGCGCCGGCGGCCTCGGCGACCGCGTCTACCAGGCGCTCGCCTCCGTCGACGTCGGCGCGGCCCTCGCGGCCGGCATCCCGATCGTGCTGCTCGCCGTCGTCCTGGACCGCGTCACCGGCGCGGCGGGGGAGCGGCTCGGCGAGGCCGGGAAATCCCCGGTGACCTGGCTGTACGCGCTCGTCGTCGCCGCGGCCGTCGCGCTCGCCGGACGCCTCGCCGGCCTCCTCGACTGGCCCGACGGGTGGGAGGTGGACATCGCCGAGCCCGTCAACCGGGCCGTCGACTGGATGACCGCCCACCTCTACTCCGGGGTTCCCGTCGTCGGCGGCACCGCCGACTGGGCCGCGCACTTCACCAGCTGGGTCCTCAACCCCCTGCGCGACGGCCTCCAGTGGCTGCCCTGGTGGTCCGTACTGCTGATCGTCGCCGTCCTGGCCTGGCTGATCGGCACCTGGCGCACCGCGCTCACCGCCGTCCTCGCGATGGCCGCGATCGGCGTGCTCGGCGTGTGGAACCCGTCCCTGGACACGCTCTCGCAGGTGCTCGCCGCCGTCGCCGTGACCCTGGTCCTCGGCATCGCCACCGGCATCGCCGCCGCCCGCAGCGACCGCTTCGAACGCCTGCTGCGGCCCGTCCTCGACGTCTTCCAGACGATGCCGCAGTTCGTGTACCTGATCCCGGTCGTCGCCCTGTTCGGCGTCGGCCGCGCGCCCGCCGTGGCCGCGGCGGTCGTCTACGCCCTCCCCGCCGTCGTCCGCATCACCACCCAGGGGCTGCGCCAGGTCGACCCGGCCGCCCTGGAGTCGGCCCGCTCGCTCGGCGCCACCAGCGGCCAGCAACTGCGCCAGGTCCAGCTCCCGCTGGCCCGCCCGGCCCTGCTGCTCGCCGTCAACCAGGGCGTCGTCCTGGTCCTCGCCGTCGTCATCATCGGCGGCCTGGTCGGCGGTGGCGCGCTCGGCTACCAGGTCGTCTTCGGCCTCGCCCAGGGCGACCTGGCGACCGGCCTGGTGGCGGGCGCCGCGATCGTCTGCCTCGGCCTGATGCTCGACCGCGTCACCCAGCCCACCGAACGCCGTACGACGAGGAAGGGGGCCTGAGATGTCCCGCAAGCGGATCACGGCGGCCGCCGCCGTGCTGGTGCTGGCCACCGGCTGCGGCGCCGCCGACATGACCAAGCAGGCGTCCCCGTTCGCCAACGCCCAGGGCGCCAAGACCGTCACCCTGTCCGTGCAGTCCTGGGTCGGCGCCCAGGCCAACGTGGCCGTCGCCCAGTACCTGCTGGAACACGAACTCGGCTACCGCGTCGACACCGTCCAGGTCGACGAGGTCCCCGCCTGGGACGCGCTCAGCCAGGGCCGCGTCGACGCCATCCTGGAGGACTGGGGCCACCCCGAGCAGGAACAGCGCTACGTCCAGGACAAGAAGACCATCGCCGCGGGCGGCGACCTCGGCGTCACCGGCCACATCGGCTGGTTCGTCCCGACGTACTTCGCGAAGAAGCACCCGGACGTCACGGACTGGAAGAACCTGAACAAGTACGCCGAGCTGCTGCGCACCGCGGAGAGCGGCGGCAAGGGCCAGCTCCTGGACGGCTCCCCGTCCTACGTCACCAACGACAAGGCCCTGGTGAAGAACCTGGACCTCGACTACCAGGTCGTCTTCGCCGGTTCCGAGGCGGCCCAGATCACCCAGATGCAGCAGTTCGCCAAGGAGAAGAAGCCCTTCCTGAGCTACTGGTACACCCCCCAGTGGCTGATGGAGAAGGTCCCGATGACCGAGGTGAAGCTGCCACCGTACGAGGAGGGCTGCGACGCCGACCCGGCGAAGGTCGACTGCGCCTACCCCGTCACGCCGCTGCAGAAGTACCTCAACGCCGACTTCGCGAAGGACGGCGGCAAGGCGGCCGAGTTCCTCAAGAGGTTCGAGTGGACCACGGAGGACCAGAACCAGGTGTCCCTGATGATCGCCGAGCGGAAGATGCGGCCCGAGGAGGCCGCGAAGAAGTGGGTGGACAGCCACGAGTCCGTCTGGAAGACGTGGCTGCCCTGACCCTCATCGCCCCTGCCGGGCCGCGAGCCGGTCGGCGTGCTCCCGCACCGCCTGCTCGGCCTGCCGCTGGAGCCCCGGCCCGAAGGTGATCCGGGTGGCCCCGAGTCCGCCGAGTCCGGCGGGCGAGGGGCCCTCACCGGGACGCGCGAGCACGTTCACCGGCCCCTGGATCCCGGCCCGCAGCAACGGCAGTACAGCGACGGGCGCGGCGATGGGATACACGCAGTCGGCGCCCGCGGCGACGTACGCGGCGGCCCGCTCGAGCGCCGCCCCCGGATCCTCCACGCCCCGGACGAACGTGTCGATCCGGGCGTTCAGGAACAGCCGGTCGCCGGCCTCCTCCCGCACCCCGGCCAGCCACTCGGCGTGCTCCGCCGGGTCCTTGAGCCCCTCGCGGGTGGAGTCCTCCAGGTTGCAGCCGACGGCACCCGCCTCCAGGAGCCGCTCCACCAGCTCCTTCGGCGCCAGTCCGTAGCCGTCCTCGACGTCCGCCGACACGGGGACGTCCACGGCGCGCACGATCCGCGCCACGGCCGCGAACATCTCGTCGGCCGGGGTCCGCCCGTCCTCGTATCCGAGCGAGGCCGCGACCCCGGCGCTCGGTGTCGCCAGCGCCGGGAACCCGGCCGCCGCGAACGCCCGGGCGCTCGCGGCGTCCCAGGGACCCGGCAGGACCAGGGGGTCGTCCGGGGCCCGGCCGTGGTGCAGGGCGCGGAAGGCGACGGCGTGACTCACGGTGTGTAACCCCCCGGTGCGACCCTGCGGCTGACCATCAGCCGGTTCCAGCCGTTGATGGCGGTGATCAGCCCGATCAGATGGGCCAGTTCGCCGTCGTCGAAGTGCTCGGCGGCCCCCTCGTACACCTCGTCCGGAACGAAGCCCTCGGTCAGGACGGTCATCGCCTCGGTCAGCGCGAGCGCGGCCCGCTCCCGCCCGTCGTACAGGTCCTCCGCCTCCTCCCAGGCGGCGAGCAGACCGAGCCGCTCCTCGCCCTCCCCGTTCTTGCGGGCCAGGGTGAGGTGCATGTCCAGGCAGAACGCGCAGTGGTTGAGCTGCGAGGCCCGGATCATCACCAGCTCGGCGAGCACGGGGTCGCCGAGCCCCCGCTTGGCCGCCGCGCTCAGCGCGGACAGGGCCTGCGCGACCCCCCGGTCCAGGAGCTGGGTGCGTGCTGCGCTCACGCGTGCTGTCCGGGCGTGTAGTGGCCCGGCGTCAACCGGCAGGTCACGCCGAACCGGTTCCAGGCGTTGATCGTCGTGATCGCGGCGATCAGCTGCGCCAGCTCCGGCTCGTCGAAGTGCTTGGCGGCCTTCTCGTACACCTCGTCCGGCACGAAGCCGTCCGTCAGCACGGTGACCGCCTCGGTCAGCTCGATCGCCGCCAGCTCCTTCTCCGTGTAGAAGTGCCGCGACTCCTCCCAGGCGGCCAGCTGCACGATCCGCGCCACGCTCTCACCGGCGGCGAGGGCGTCCTTGGTGTGCATGTCGAGGCAGAAGGCGCAGTGGTTGATCTGCGAGGCGCGGATCTTCACCAGTTCGTACAGCGTCGGGTCGAGCCCCCGCTTGGCGGCGGTCTCCAGGCGGATCATCGCCTTGTAGACCTCGGGCGCGTGCTGGGACCAGTTCAGCCGGACGGGCACCTCGGCGGCGTTGCCCTGGGACTTCGTGTCATCGGTGTGTGTCGTCATACCTCGACCCTAGGAAGGAAGCAGCCCAGCGGTATGGTCCATTCCCATGGCGAGATCATGGGCCACTCTCGGCGTCGACCTGCACCTGGAACCCACCGGTCCCGGCCTGCGCCGCGGCCTGACCGACGCCCTGCGCGAGGCCGTCCGCACCGGCCGCCTGGGCGCCGGCACCCGGCTGCCCTCGTCCCGCGTCCTCGCCGCCGACCTCGGCATCGCCCGCAACACCGTCGCCGACGCCTACGCCGACCTCGTCGCCGAGGGCTGGCTCACCGCGCGCCAGGGCTCGGGCACCCGCGTCGCGGAACGCGTCGCCGCCCCGCCGCGGCGCGCCTCGGCCCGCCGCCCCGGCGGTCACGCCCGGCCCACCTACGACCTGCGCCCCGGCACCCCCGACCTCGCCTCCTTCCCGCGCGCCGCGTGGCTCCGGGCCGCCCGCCGCGCCGTCACCGCCGCTCCCCACGACGCCCTCGGCTACGGCGACGGACGCGGCCGGCCCGAGCTGCGCGCCGCGCTGGCCGGCTACCTCGCCCGGGCCCGGGGCGTGCGCGCCGACCCCGAGACGCTGCTGGTGTGCGGCGGCGTCGCGCACGGCCTCGTACTGCTGGCCGGTGTGCTGCGGGCACGCGGTGTGCACACCGTGGCCGTCGAGTCGTACGGCCTCCACGTCCACCGCGACCTGCTCGCCCAAGCCGGCCTGCGGACCGTGCCGCTGCCCGTCGACGACCGGGGCGCGGACCCCGGGGCGCTCACGGACGCGGGCGCCGTGCTCCTCACCCCCGCCCACCAGTTCCCGACCGGCGTCCCCCTGCACCCCGACCGCAGAGCGGCGGTGGTGGCCTGGGCGCACCGCACCGGCGGCCTGATCCTGGAGGACGACTACGACGGCGAGTTCCGCTACGACCGCCAGTCCGTCGGCGCCCTCCAGGGACTCGACCCCGACCACGTCGTCTACCTGGGCACCGCCAGCAAGTCCCTGGCCCCCGGACTGCGCCTGGGCTGGATGGCGCTGCCGCCGTCGCTCGTCGGGGCCGCCCTGGACGACCTGGCGAGCCGTACCCCGGGCGTCCTCGACCAGCTGACCCTCGCGCAGTTCCTCGACTCCGGCGACTACGACCGGCACGTGCGGTCCGCCCGCCTGCGCTACCGGCGCCGCCGCGACGCCCTGGTCGCCGCCCTCGCCGAGCGCGCCCCCGCGGTCCGCGTCACCGGCATCGCCGCCGGACTGCACGCCGTCCTCCCGCTGCCGTCCGGCACCGAACGGCAGGTCATGCGGGCCGCCGCCTGGCACGGACTCGCCGTCCACGGCCTGGCGATGTTCCGGCACCCGGACGCGTCCCTCCCCCCGCTGGACGCCCTCGTCGTCGGCTACGGCACCCCGCCGGACCACGCCTGGGCGGGGGCCCTGGACGCGCTGTGCCGGGCACTGCCGTAAGGCCCGCGCCCGGCTCCGACGGCAACCGCGCCGTCCTGGGCGCCCGGGTGGTGGAACACGAGTCGGCGGCCCCGGCGATCAGGGAGCCGACCGACCCGGTGACGGACGAACACACCCGCTTCCTGCCCCGCGTACAGAGGGCCGTTGCCGGCGCGGGACGCCTTTTCCCACCGCCCCGCCTTCTCGGTCGGTGGACGTCGGCGCCTCGTGCCCGACGCGCCCGGTAGGCTGATCGCGGGCCGTGACTGGCGCGCTGGGATGGGATGGACCATCGGGGAGCGGTCCCGGAGCAGACAGTGCCGTGCGCCTGGGCCGAACCGTGAACCGTGTACGCCGCGAGCCACGCCATCCGGAGGCCGACATGTCCGACCAGCAGCCCCTCTCCACCGAGTCCACCGCCTACCGTGCCGCCCTCGACGTCATTCGTGCCGTCGAGCCCCGCGTAGCCGACGCCATCGGCCAGGAGGTCGCCGACCAGCGCGAGATGCTCAAGCTGATCGCCTCGGAGAACTACGCCTCCCCGGCCACGCTCCTGGCGATGGGCAACTGGTTCAGCGACAAGTACGCCGAGGGCACCGTCGGCCGCCGCTTCTATGCCGGCTGCCGCAACGTCGACACCGTCGAGTCGCTGGCCGCCGAGCACGCCCGCGAGCTGTTCGGCGCCCGCCACGCCTACGTCCAGCCGCACTCCGGCATCGACGCCAACCTGGTCGCCTTCTGGGCCGTCCTCGGCGCCCGCGTCGAGGTGCCCTTCCTGGAGAAGACCGGCGCCCGCCAGGTCAACGACCTCACCGACGCCGACTGGGCCGAGCTGCGGCAGGCCTTCGGCAACCAGCGGATGCTCGGCATGTCCCTGGACGCCGGCGGCCACCTCACCCACGGCTTCCGCCCGAACATCAGCGGCAAGATGTTCGACCAGCGCTCCTACGGCACCGACCCTTCCACCGGCCTCATCGACTACGAGGCCCTGCGCGCCTCCGCCCGCGAGTTCAAGCCGCTGATCATCGTCGCGGGCTACTCCGCGTACCCCCGGCTGGTGAACTTCCGGATCATGCGCGAGATCGCCGACGAGGTCGGCGCGACCCTCATGGTCGACATGGCCCACTTCGCGGGCCTCGTCGCGGGCAAGGTGCTCACCGGCGACTTCGACCCGGTCCCGCACGCCCAGATCGTCACGACCACCACGCACAAGTCGCTGCGCGGCCCGCGCGGCGGCATGGTCCTGTGCGACGACTCCCTCAAGGACCAGGTCGACCGCGGCTGCCCGATGGTCCTCGGCGGTCCGCTCCCGCACGTCATGGCCGCCAAGGCCGTCGCCCTCGCCGAGGCCCGGCAGCCCGCCTTCCAGGACTACGCCCGGCGCATCGTCGACAACGCCCGCGCGCTCGCCGAGGGCCTGACCAAGCGCGGCGCCACCCTGGTCACCGGCGGCACGGACAACCACCTGAATCTGATCGACGTGGCGTCCTCCTACGGCCTCACCGGCCGCCAGGCCGAGGCAGCGCTCCTCGACTCCGGCATCGTCACCAACCGCAACGCCATCCCCGCCGACCCGAACGGCGCCTGGTACACCTCCGGCATCCGCATCGGCACCCCGGCGCTGACCACGCGCGGCCTCGGCACCGCGGAGATGGACGAGGTCGCGGGCCTGATCGACCGCGTCCTGACCACGACGGAGCCCGGCACCACCAAGTCCGGCGCCCCCTCCAAGGCCTCCCACGTCCTCGACGCGAAGGTCGCCGACGAGATCGCGCACCGCGCGACCGACCTGGTGGCCGGCTTCCCGCTGTACCCGGAGATCGACCTCGGCTGACCCGCCGCCCGGAGCGCGAGCTACAGGTCGATCAGCTCCTGACGCGGCTCCCCGCGCGGCGGTCCGGTCCGGTACCGGTCCGCCGCGCGGCGTACCAGCAGCGTCCCCGCGACGCCCGCCCCGAGCCCGGCGACGGCCCACCACACCCCGGCCGGCCCGCCGTCCTCCTGCGTGTCCCCGGCAGCGTCCCGCGCGAAGAAGCCTTCGTCGGCCAGCCACGCGTAGGTGTCCCCGGGCACCCGGTGCCAGCGGATGTCGTCGTCCGCCACGTCCGGTGCCGGATCGGTGCGCACCCAGGGCGTGCCGTCCTCGGCCAGGAACAGCTGGTCCTGCCGCAGCATCGCCACGTCCCCGCCCGGCGCCCGCTCGGTCTGCGGCCAGCCCCCGACGCCGGTCTGTCCCCACAGCACCGTGAACCGCACCGGCGGACGGCGGTCCCGCGTCCAGTCCTCCGGCACCGGCTCCGTCCCCGAGTACGACGGGTCGAGCAGGCTCCGCAGCCGGTGGTCGAAGTCCCGCTCACCCGCGTGCCAGGACGCGGTCCGCCCGGTCCCGGTCCACACGATCACGGCCACGTCCGGCTCCACCAGGGGCGCCGTACCGTCCGCCACCGCGGTCCCCGGCACCCCCGCCCACAGCACCGAGACCAGCGCCGCCCCCGCTCTCGCCCACCACCGCACGCCGCACCCCCTCCGTCCCCGCCGGTGCTCCCCGCCCTTGTTACACCGCCGGGCCCGGAACGGAGCCCTCCTGTGCCGAACCAGTGCCCGACCGCCCCGCGAAGCCTGAGAGAATGGTGGACATGGCCAACGATCGTCTCCGCGTGCTCTCCGGGATCCAGCCCACCGCAGGCTCGTTCCACCTCGGCAACTACCTGGGCGCCGTCCGCCAGTGGGTGGCCCTCCAGGAGTCCCACGACGCGTTCTACATGGTCGTCGACCTGCACGCGATCACGGTCCCGCAGGACCCGAAGGAGCTGCGCGCCAACACCCGGCTCGCCGTCGCCCAGCTGCTGGCCGCCGGACTCGACCCGGACCGCTGCACGCTTTTCGTCCAGAGCCACGTCCCCGAGCACGCCCAGCTCGCCTGGGTCATGAACTGCCTCACCGGCTTCGGCGAGGCGAGCCGCATGACCCAGTTCAAGGACAAGTCCGCCAAGCAGGGTGCCGACCGCGCCTCCGTCGGCCTGTTCACCTACCCGGTCCTCCAGGTCGCCGACATCCTGCTCTACCAGGCCGACGAGGTCCCCGTCGGCGAGGACCAGCGCCAGCACATCGAGCTCACCCGCGACCTGGCCGAGCGCTTCAACGGCCGCTTCGGCGAGGCCTTCACCGTTCCCTCCGCCTACATCCTCAAGGAGACGGCGAAGATCTACGACCTCCAGGACCCGACCGCCAAGATGAGCAAGTCGGCGGCCGCCCCGAAGGGCCTGATCAACCTCCTCGACGAACCGAAGGCCACCGCGAAGAAGGTGAAGAGCGCGGTCACGGACACCGACACCGTGATCCGCTTCGACCGCGAGCACAAGCCCGGCATCAGCAACCTGCTGTCGATCTACTCCACCCTCACCGGCGCCGAGATCGCCGAGCTGGAGCAGAAGTACGAGGGCAAGGGGTACGGCGCGCTCAAGACGGACCTCGCCGACGTCGTCGTGGAGTTCGTCACCCCCTTCCGGGAGCGGACCCAGCAGTACCTGGACGACCCGGAGACGCTCGACGCGATCCTCGCCAAGGGCGCGGAGAAGGCCAGGAGCGTCGCCGCGGAGACCCTCGCCCGGGCGTACGACAGGGTGGGCTTCCTGCCCGCCAAGCACTGAACCGCGACGCCGCCCGGGGCGCCCCCGCACGCGGTGCCCCCGGCAGCGTCCGTGCGCCCCGGTACGCCGCCGTAGCGCTGCACATCACTCCGGTTGCGCCTGCCCACGGCACGGCGGTGGCCGTACAGTCGATATCCGGGTGTCCGACCGAAGGGCACACAACGACAGGAGACGAAGTGGGGACCGTAACGATCGGCGTGTCGATCGCGGTCCCGGAGCCTCACGGCAGCAAGCTCCAGCAGCTGCGCGCGGGCTTCGGCGACGCCGCTGCTCACGGCATCCCCACGCACGTCACCCTGCTGCCGCCGACCGAGGTCGACGGCGCCGCGCTGCCCGCGGTCGAGGCGCACCTGGCGGAGGTGGCGGCGCGCGGCCGGCCCTTCCCGATGCGGCTGTCCGGCACCGGGACCTTCCGCCCGCTCTCGCCCGTCGTCTTCGTCCAGGTGGTCGAGGGCGCGGCGGCCTGCTCCTGGCTCCAGAAGCGGGTGCGCGACGCGTCCGGCCCGGTCCCGCGCGAATTGCAGTTCCCGTACCACCCGCACGTCACCGTGGCGCACGGCATCGAGGAGGCGGCGATGGACCGCGCCTACGAGGAGCTGTCCGACTACGAGGCCCAGTGGCCCTGCACCGGCTTCGCGCTGTACGAGCAGGGCCCGGACGCGGTCTGGCGCAAGCTGCGCGAGTTCCCCTTCGGCAGTGCCACGGTGCCCCCGCAGGCCGGCCGCGTGGAGAGCGGCACCCTGCCCACCCGGTAGCCGCGCCTCACACCGGCAGCCGCCGGAACACGGTCCGCGGCAGGTGCCGCAGGGCCGACATCACCACCCGCAGCGCGCCCGGCACCCACACCGTCTCCGAGCGCCGCCGCAGCCCCAGCTCGATCGCCGTGGCGACCGCCTCGGGCGTCGTGGCGAGCGGCGCCTCCTCCATCCCCTCGGTCATCCGCGACCGCACGAACCCGGGCCGTACGACCATGACGTGCACGCCCGTGCCGTGCAGCGCGTCGCCCAGGCCCTGCGCGAAGGCGTCCAGGCCCGCCTTGCTGGAGCCGTAGATGAAGTTGGCGCGGCGGGCCCGCTCCCCGGCCACGGAGGAGAGCACCACCAGCGAGCCGTGCCCCTGCGCCTGGAGGGCGCGGGCGGCGACCAGCCCGGCCGAGACCGCGCCGGTGTAGTTGGTCTGCGCGACCCGTACGGCGTTCAGCGGCTCGCGCTCGTCGTGCGCCTGGTCGCCCAGGATGCCGAAGGCCAGCAGCACCAGGTCGATGTCGCCCTCGGCGAACACCTTGCCGAGCGCCGCCTCGTGGGACTCGGGGTCCAGCGCGTCGAAGGCGGCCGTGCGCACCTCGGCGCCGAGGCCGCGCAATTCCTCGGCGGCCGCCTCCAGGGCGGGCGAGGGGCGCCCGGCCAGCCACACCGTACGGGTGCGGCGGGCCACCAGACGGCGCACGGTGGCGAGCGCGATCTCGGAGGTGCCGCCGAGGACGAGGAGGGACTGGGGAAGGCCGAAGGCGTCCTTCACGGCTGCTCCAGACAGGTCGGGGGTGGCGGGGGAGTCACAGGGCGAGGCGGCGGGCCAGGTCGGACACGAACACCCCGCGCGGGTCCAGCTCCGCGCGCAGGGCGCGGAAGTCGTCCAGGCGGGGGTACATCGCGGCGAGCAGTTCCGGGCGCAGCCGGGAGTCCTTGGCGAGGTAGACCCGGCCGCCCGCGTGGGCGACCTCCTCGTCCAGCTCGTCCAGGAACGCGCCGAGCCCCGGCAGGCCCGCCGGGATGTCCAGGGCGAGGGTCCAGCCCGGGACGGGGAAGGACAGCCAGCCCGGGTCGGCCTCGCCGAAGCGCTTGAGGACGGCCATGAAGGAGGGGCAGCGGCGGGCGGAGATGCGCCGCACGATCGAGCGCAGCGCCTCCTCCCGGCCGTGCCCGACGACGAACTGGTACTGCACGAAACCGCCGCGGCCGTAGACCCGGTTCCAGTGCGGGACGCCGTCCAGCGGGTGGAAGAAGGTGGAGATCCGCTGGAGCCGGCCCCGGCTGCACCGGGGGGCCTTGCGGTACCAGACCTCGTTGAACAGGCCGACCGTCGTCCGGCCGAGCAGCCCGTCCGGCACCAGGTCGGGTGCGGCCGGCAGCCGGGAGGTGCGGAAGGCCAGCGGCGCGCGCCGGGCGCGGGAGCGGGCGGGCAGCGCGTCCAGCGGGGCGTGGTCGCCGCGGGTGAGCACCGCGCGGCCGGTGGCCCGGCCGCGCGCGAGGAGGTCGATCCAGGCGACCGAGTAGCGGTAGCGGTGGTCGGTGGCGGTCAGCCGGTCCATCAGGTCGTCCAGGTCGGCGGCGCGTTCGGTGTCGACCGACATCAGCGCCGTCTCGACCGGCTGGAGCCGCAGCGTCGCGGTCAGGATCACCCCGGTCAGCCCCATGCCGCCCGCCGTCGCGTCGAACAGCGGCGTGCCCGGGGTGACGGTGCGGACCCGGCCGTCGGCGGTGAGCAGCTCCAGGGAGAGCACGTGCCGCGCGAAGGACCCCGACACGTGGTGGTTCTTGCCGTGGATGTCGGCGCCGATCGCCCCGCCGACCGTCACGTAGCGGGTGCCGGGCGTCACCGGCACGAACCAGCCGAGCGGCAGCAGGACCTCCATCAGCCGGTGCAGGGAGACACCCGCGTCGCACAGCACGGTGCCGCCGGCCGCGTCGACGGCGTGCACGCGGTCCAGGGCCGTCATGTCGAGCACGGCTCCCCCCGCGTTCTGCGCCGCGTCCCCGTACGCCCGCCCGAGTCCCCGCGCGACGGCGCCGCGGACCCCGCAGTCCCGGACGGCGACGGCCGCCTCCTCGTACGTCCGCGGACGGACGACCAGCGCTCCGGTGGGCGCCGTACGGCCCCAGCCGGTGACGGTGCCCCAGTCGGCGTCGGGAACGGTGTCGGCAGACATGGCGGTGACCGTATCGCCCCGTCCGTCCCCGACTGGAGGATTGGTTCCAGGACATCCGGAGCATCCCTGAAACGGGTGATTAATGGTATGTCGCTCCGGCGTGCCCGTCCTCGCGTGCCGCGGGCGTGGACAGTGAGTCCACATGGACGACCTCGACGACATGGACCACCGGATCGTCAGCGCGCTCAGGGCCTGCGGAACCGACCCGCGCGTGGCCGCCGCCGCACGCGCCCTGTCCTGGGCCGGGGAGCACGGAGCGCTGTGGCTCGCGGCGGGACTCACCGCGGCCGCCGTGGACGCCCCCCGGCGCACGGCCTGGCTGCGCGGCACCGCCCTCACCGCGGGCGCCCACGTCGCCAGCATGGGCGTGAAGCGGGTCGTGCGCCGCCCCCGCCCCGCGCACGTCGTCCCCCTGGTGCGCACCGCCGGCCGGCACTCCTTCCCCAGCTCCCACGCCACCTCGGCCGCCGCGGCCGCCGTCGTCTTCGGCGCGCTCGGGGTACGGGCCGCCTGGCCGCTCGCCGCCGCCGTGTGCGCCTCCCGCCTGGTCGTCGGCGTCCACTACCCCTCGGACGTCGCGGCGGGCGCCGCCCTGGGCGCGCTGACGGCCCGGCTCGGCGCCGACTGGATGCGCGGAGGCACTCGTGACTGACACGGCCGTCACCGACACCGCCGTCCTGCGTCAACGGGCCCCCGGACAGCAGCGCGAGCCCGACCCGCCGCGCCGCGCGAGACGGGTCCCGGCCGGGCTGCTGCGCACCGCGCGCCCCCGCCAGTGGATCAAGAACGTCCTGGTCGTCGCCGCCCCGGCGGCCGCCGGTGAACTGTTCTCGCTGCCCGCGCTGAGCCGGCTCGCCCTGGTCTTCGTCCTGTTCACCGCCTGCGCCGCCGCCGTCTACCTGGTCAACGACGCCCGGGACGCCGAGGCCGACCGCGCCCACCCCGTCAAACGGCACCGCCCGGTCGCCGCCGGAGACGTCCCGGTGCCGCTCGCCTACGCCGTCGGAGGCGTCCTGGGCGTCCTCGCGCCCGTCCTCGCCGCCTGGCTGTGCCCCCCGCCCGTCGCGGCCCTGCTGACCGCCTACCTCGCCATGCAACTGGCGTACTGCGTCAGCCTCAAGCACGTCCTGGTCGTCGACCTCGCCGTCGTCACCACCGGCTTCCTGATGCGCGCGATGATCGGCGGACTCGCGCTCGGCATCCCCTTGTCGCGCTGGTTCCTCATCACGACCGGCTTCGGCGCCCTGTTCATGGTCGCCGCCAAGCGGTACTCCGAGGCCGTGCAGATGGACGGGAAACAGGGCGCCACGCGCGCGCTGCTCACCGAGTACACCACCGGCTACCTGCGTTTCGTCTGGCAGCTCGCCGCCGGGGTCGCCGTCCTCGGCTACTGCCTGTGGGCCATGGAGGAGGGCGGCGTCCCGCACACCAGCGTGCTGCCCTGGCGCCAGCTCTCCATGATCGCCTTCGTCCTCGCCGTGCTGCGCTACGCCGTCTTCGCCGACCGCGGCACCGCGGGCGAACCCGAGGACGTCGTCCTGCGCGACCGCGCCCTCGCCCTGATCGGCGTGGTCTGGCTCGCGATGTACGGCCTGGCGGTGGCCAATTGGTAGCCGACCGGCGCGAACTGCTGGGCTTCGCCTGTGCCGGGCTGCTCGCCTACGCCGTCGACCTCGGCCTCTTCACCTGCCTGCGCGGCCCGGCCGGCCTCGGCCCGCTCACCGCCAAGACGCTCTCCTTCGTCGCCGCGTGCTCGGTCGCCTACGCGGGCAACGCGCTGGGCACCTACCGCCACCTCGGCCGCCCCCGGGGCCTGCGCCCCTGCGCGGTGTTCTTCGCCGTGAACGCCGCCGGCGCCGCCGTACAACTGCTCTGCCTGGCCGTCAGCCACTACGGGCTCGGCCTCACCTCGCAGCGCGCCGACACGGTCTCCGGCGCCGGGGTCGGCATGCTCCTGGGCACGATCCTGCGCTTCTGGGGCACAAGAACACTGGTCTTCCGGTCCACGGCCGGATCCGGAGACCGGTCCGGATCATGGAACGGGACGAACGGGGGCAGGGTCGGATCATGGACTGGCTGAAGAAGCTCCCCGTCGTGGGACCGTGGATCGCCCGCCTGATGACCACCCACGCGTGGCGCTCCTACGAGCGGCTCGACCGGGTGAAGTGGTCGAGGCTGGCCGCCGCCATGACCTTCACCAGCTTCGTGGCGCTCTTCCCGCTGCTGAGCCTCGCCGCCGCCGTCGCCGCCGCCACGCTCACCACGAAGCAGCAGGACAAACTCCAGGACAAGCTCGCCGAGCAGATCCCCGGCATCTCCGACCAGCTGAACATCCAGGGCCTCGTCGACAACGCCGGCACCGTCGGTGTCATCGCCGCGCTCCTGCTGCTGTTCACCGGCATGGGCTGGGTCGAGGCCACCCGGGGCTGTCTGCGCGCCGTGTGGGAGCTGCCCGACGAGGAGGAGAACCCGGTCCTGCACCGGGCCAAGGACGCGGGCGTCCTCGTCGGCCTCGGCGGCGCGCTGCTGATCACCGTCGGCATCTCCACCGTCGCCTCGGCGCTGGTCGGCTGGATCATCCGCACGGTCGGTCTCGCCGAGGGTGGGGTCGGCGGCGTCCTGCTCTACGTCGCCGCCTTCGCCGTGGCCGTGCTCGCCGACTTCCTGCTGCTGCTGTACGTGCTGACCCTGCTGCCCGGCGTCCAGCCCGAGCGCCGCCGCCTGGTGGTCGCCGCGCTGATCGGCGCGGTCGGCTTCGAACTGCTGAAGCTGCTGCTCAGCGGCTACATCCAGGGCGTCGCGGCGAAGAGCATGTACGGCGCCTTCGGCGTCCCCGTCGCCCTGCTGCTGTGGATCAACTTCACCGCGAAGCTGGTGCTGTTCTGCGCCGCCTGGACCGCGACGGGCAGCAAGGCGCAGGAGCTGGGGGAGGAGGGCGCCGGAAACGACGGCGGCACGGGCGGCCCGGACGTCAGGGACGGGTCCGGCGGCGGACCAGGTCCGGCAGCGGCCACTTCCGGTTGACCAGGAACACTCCGCCCGCGAGCAGCACCAGCACCCCCGCGGTGATGCCGGCCGCGATCCCCACGCCACCGGATCCGTCCGCGGCCGCGGCGCCCGCCACCGGCTTCGTGCCTCCCGCGCCCTTCCCGGTGCCGCCGGCCTCACCGGAGGCCCCGGCCGAGGGGCTCGCCTCGGTGGCGCTCCTCGGCCCCACCAGCTCCCCGACCGGCCGCACCTTGCCGGCCGCCTTGAAGCCCCAGTCGAAGAGGCGGGCGGTCTCCTTGTAGACCTCGTTGTGCTCGTCCTTCGCCGGGTTCATCACGGTGACGAGCAGCACCCGGCCGCCGCGCTCGGCGACGCCCGTGAAGGTGGCGCCCGCGTTGGTGGTGTTGCCGTTCTTCACGCCCGCGATGCCGGGGTACACGTCGACGTCGGAGTCACCGGCCAGGAGCCGGTTGGTGTTCTGGATCTCGAAGGACTCGCGGGACGTCTTGCCCTTCTTGTTCTTCGTGGTCTCGCCCGGGAACTCGGCCCGGACCGTCGAGGCGTACTCGCGGAAGTCCTTCTTCTGAAGCCCCGAACGGGCGAACAGCGTCAGGTCGTACGCGGACGACACCTGCCCCGGCATGTCGTAGCCGTCGGGGCTGACCGCGGTGGTGTCGAGGGCCTGGAGCTCCTCGGCGTGCGCGTTCATGTCCTCGACGGTCTGCTCGACGCCGTCGTTCATCGCGGACAGCACGTGCACCGCGTCGTTGCCGGACCGCAGGAAGACCCCCAGCCACAGGTCGTGGACGCTGTAGGTCTCGCCCTCCTTGATGCCGACCATGCTGGATCCGGAGCCGATGCCCGCGAGGTCGGAGGGCTCGACCTTGTGCTTCGTCGTCTTCGGCCACTTCGGCAGCAGCGTGTCCGCGAACAGCATCTTCAGGGTGCTCGCCGGGGCCAGCCGCCAGTGCGCGTTGTGCGCGGCCAGCACGTCGCCCGACTCGGCGTCCGCGACGATCCACGACCGGGCCGTGAGGTCCTTCGGCAGCACGGGCGCCCCGCCCGCCAGCTCCACCTGCGTCCCCGGCTTGCCGAGCCGCGCGCCGCCCACGATCGACATCGCCTCCGGCGGAGTGGCCGACGGACTCGTCGACGGGCTCGGAGCGGCGAGCGCGGCGGGGGAGAGGAGGGCGAGCGCGGTCAGGGCGGCGGAGGTGACCGTCAGGGATCGCCTGAGGGCCTTCTTGGGAGCGGACACGAGCGGAAACGTACCGTCCGCGAGCGGCGCCTTCCCACCCCGGGCACGGATCCGGACAGCGTGCGACGATACTGAACCCATGAAGCTCAGCCGCCCCGTCTCCTGGTTCCTGCTCGCTTTCGGGGTGTGGAGCTGGATCATCTGGATCACTTTCGTCAAAAACCTGGTCAAGGACGGCAGCGGGCTCGCCTTCGAGGACGGCGACCCCACGGCGTACTTCTGGGTGCACCTGCTGCTCGCGATCGTCTCCTTCGTATTGGGGACGGTCGTCGGGGTCATCGGGTTGCGCGGGGTGCGCGCACTGCGCCGAACGTCATAGGCGACGAGGACGTCACGGACGCCCCGGGCGTCCCAATCGAGGGGATACGACGGCATGGTGGTCGTCTTCGTGCTGGTCGCGTTGATGATGGTGGGCGTCCTGGTGACGGCCAACTGGTACGTGTGGCGGCGCCTGTTCCGCGACACGACCCGCGCTCCCGGACCCGTGCGCCGGATCGGCGCGGCGGTGATCGCCGGGGGCTGGCTGCTGGCCGTCGGCGCGCTGGTCGCCGAGCGCGCGGGCGCGCCGTTCTGGCTCCAGCGGGTCCTGGCCTGGCCGGGCTTCCTGTGGCTGGCCCTGTCGATCTACCTGCTGCTCGCCGTACTCGCCGGTGAGGTCGTCCGGCCGCTGCTGCGGCGGCTCCTGGAACGCCGGGCGGCCGCCCGGCGGACGGCGGGGGCGCAGCCCTCGGTCGCCCCGGCCCCGGACACCTCGCGCATACCGGCCGGTACCGCCCCGCCGAAGGCGCCTGAGACGCCTGATGCATCTGAAGCGCCCGAGGCGCCGGGGACCGGAGCCCCGGCCCAGGGCGGCCCCCTCGCCGTCCCCTCCCGCCGCCTCTTCGTCTCCCGCGTCGTCGCCGGTGCCGCCGCCGCGGCGGCCGTCGGGACGGTCGGGTACGGCACGTACGGCGTGCTGAACGGACCGAGCGTGAAGCGGGTCACCGTGCCGCTGGCCAGGCTCCCGCGCGCGGCGCACGGGTTCCGCATCGCCGTGGTCAGCGACATCCACCTCGGCCCGGTGCTCGGCCGGGGCTTCGCGCAGAAGGTCGTCGACACGATCAACTCCACGCAGCCCGACCTGATCGCCGTGGTCGGCGACCTGGTCGACGGCAGTGTGAAGGACCTCGGTCCGGCCGCAGCCCCGCTGGCCCAGCTCAAGGCGCGGCACGGCGCGTTCTTCGTCACCGGCAACCACGAGTACTTCTCCGGCGCCGAGCAGTGGGTCGCCGAGGTGCGGCGGCTCGGGCTGCTCCCGCTGGAGAACGCCCGCACCGAGCTGCCCCACTTCGACCTGGCCGGCGTCAACGACGTGGCGGGCGAGGACGAGGGCCAGGGCCCGGACTACGCCAAGGCCCTCGGCGACCGGGACCGCTCCCGCGCCTGCGTGCTCCTCGCCCACCAGCCGGTGCAGATCCACGACGCCGTCGACCACGGCGTCGACCTCCAGCTGTCCGGTCACACCCACGGCGGCCAGCTCTGGCCGGGCAACCTCATCGCGGGCGCCGCCAACCCGACGCTGGCGGGCCTGGAGCGCTACGGCGACACCCAGCTGTACGTCAGCCGCGGCGCGGGCGCCTGGGGGCCTCCCACGCGCGTGGGGGCGCCCTCGGACATCACGGTGATCCAGCTGGCGTCCCGTCAGGCCTGAGGACCGGAATCCCGCGTCGGCTTCTTCGCGGGGTCCGGCATCATCCGCGTCATCCCCGGCAGGAAGTCCGTGAACAGCTCGTGCACCTCGCGCACCAGCGGACGCAGGACCCGGAAGCGGGCCAGCACGACGCCCCGCGCGGTGAGCCGGGCGCCGCGCTCGGCGAGGCGGTAGCTGCGCTCACGGCCCTCGGTGCGGTCGAAGATCCAGTACAGGACGAGGCCCATCTGGGAGAGCCACATCAGCTCCGGCAGGATGTCCCGCAGGTCCTCGGGCACCTTGGTCTTGGCCCCGGCGAGCACCGCGCGGTGGATGCCGATGGCCTCCACGCGCGCGTGTTCCGACTCCGGGGAGAAGGGGCTGAGCGGGCTGTCCGGGTCGGCGGCGTTCTTGAAGAACTGCACCGCGAACTCGTGGTACGGCGTGGCGATGTCCAGCCAGACCTTCAGCACGCCCGCCAGCCGGGCCTCCAGATCGGTCTCCCTGGCCAGCACCTCGCGGACCGCCGCCCGGTGCTCGGCGGCGATCCGGTCGTAGAAGCCCTGGATCAGGTGTTCCTTGCCGGCGAAGTAGTAGTACGCGTTGCCGACGGAGACCCCGGCCTCCTGGGCGATGGCCCGCATCGTGGTCCGGTCGTAACCGCGTTCCTGGAACAGCCGCATGGCCGTCTCCAGGATCAGCGCGCGGGTCTGCTCGGACTTGCTGAGGTGGGCGCCGTCGTCGGGGCCGTCGTGGGTCGCAGGCACGGGTCCAGAGCCTATCCAGTGGCGCAGGCGCCGTCGGCACAGCCCGGCCCGGCGTAGATCCACCCGAGGCCCGGCTCGTACACCCAGCCGTCGGCTCGCCGGTACCCGTTGCCGCCCCACTGCCGCTGCCCGGCGCGCCACTTGGCGGCGGCCAGGACGGCCCCGCGGGCCAGCAGGGCGCCCTTGGGCGTGCTGAGCCGGTGGGCGAGCCTGCGGTACCGGCGCAGCGCCCACAGGACGACCACCCAGGCGGCGGCGCCCCGGTAGACCTGCCCGGCGTCGCCCACGGCGGTGACCTCGTCCAGGGTGGCCCCGTGGTCGAGGCCGGGGAAGCGCCTGCGCGCCTCGTCCGAGGCGGCCGGGACCAGTTCCAGCGGCACCAGCCGGGGCTGGCGCAGCAGCCAGTCCCGTACATGCGTGCACAGGGCGCACTCGGCGTCGTAGAGGACGGTGAGCCGGCGCACGGGGGCGCCGGCCGTCGTCCCGGGAGCGGGAGCCATCGGCTCAGGCCCCGGCCGTCGGGGCCACCCAGCCCTGCGGCGGGACCGGGGGCACCTGCTCGCGCTCCATCAGCCCGCGCCGCCGGATCTTGTTGAGCACGTACACGTTGCCCAGGTGCATCACGCCGAGCACCAGCAGCACCACGCCGAGCTTGGTCGACAGCGCCTCGAAGATGCCCCGGGCGTTGGTGATGGTCTCGTCGTCGCTCAGGTAGAGGGCGACGAAGCCGAGGTTGACGAGGTAGAAGCCGACCACCAGGAGGTGGTTGACGGCGTCCGCGAGCTTCTCGTTGCCGTGCAGGACGTCGGAGAGGAAGACCCGTCCGTTGCGGCTGAGCGTGCGGGCCACCCAGACGGTCAGACCGATGCTGACGGCCAGGTAGATGACGTAGGCGATGACGGTGCGGTCCATGCCCCACCCCTTCTTGAACGCGTTCAAAACGCTGACAGGACTGACTGTAGACCTGTTTTTGAACACGTTCAAGCGAGAGTTCCGCTCAGGGACTCTCAGGGGCGGCGGCCCAGCTCCGGGCGCTTGGAGTAGTCCGTGAGGCCGATGACGTTGCCCCACGGGTCGGCGAACTCGACCGTCCAGCCGGTGGCCACGGGGAACGGCTCGTCGAGCGGCGGCACCCCCGCCTCGCGCAGCTCCCGGGCGGCCGCGCGGGCGTCGGTGACCTCCAGCCACACCCGCGCGGAGGGCCACATCGGCGGCTGCCGCCCGAACTCCTCCTCCGCCCGCAGCAGCAGCCCCGGCGTCTCGACGCCCACCTTCAGCAGCGCGATCCCGGCCTCGTCGAGCCGGTAGGCGACCGGGAAACCGGCCCGCTCGTAGAACCCGACGGCCTCGGCGAGGTCCCCGACGGGCAGCAGTACGTTGTCGAACCCGAGCAGTTCGTACGACTCGTCATCTGACATGGCGTCAGGCTAGGACGCTCATCGCCCGGATCGGCTGATTGTCAGCCCTCGCCGGGCGCGCTCTTCGTCCGTCCGGCGGCAAGGATCCCGCCGACGTCCAGCGTGACCTCGGCCCCGAGCGAGTCGGGCAGGGTGACGGTCTCGCCGGGGGAGTGGACGCGGTGGGTGGAGTAGTCGGCGCCGGTCGGGTCGGTGAGGACATGGAGGCGGTTGTGCCTGCGGTTGACGATCAGGTAGATCGGCACCTTGGCCTCGGCGTAGGCGGCGACCTTGGTCTCGAGGTCGTACTTCCAGTTCTCAGAGGTCACTTCCAGGACCAGCCTGAAACTGGAAGGGGCGTAGGTATTGTTCCGGACGTGGTGCTGCTCGATGTCGGCGTCCACGACGGACAGATCCGGAACGGCGTAGTCCTCGGCTTCGAGGGGGAGCCACAGACCGACGCCTTGCAGGACGTTGACGATGTCGTCGTGCAGTCCGGCCTTCGCGAGCTTGATCGTGAGTGTGGTCAAGGTGCAGCCGTGGTGAGCGTCCCGCAAGGGGCTGATGAGAAGCTGGCCACGAATGATCTCGACGCGATAACCCGGATGGCGTTCCATGATTTCGTCGGCGATCGCGGTGAGCACCATCAACCCCTCCTGACACATGGACTTCGGTCCATCGTGCCGTGGGGGCCCGCACCGCAGCCCCTTGAGAGGGCGCTCTCACTCCATCGTGTGAGGGCCCCGTCTCCACAGGAAACGGGGCCCTCACAGCCGTGAACCGGCGTAACCGACGGAGTCAGAAGCGGCGCGTGATCAGCGCTCGCTTCACCTCCGCGATGGCCTTGGTGACCTCGATGCCGCGCGGGCAGGCGTCCGTGCAGTTGAAGGTCGTACGGCAGCGCCACACGCCGTCGCGGTCGTTCAGGATCTCCAGCCGCTGCTCGCCGGCCTCGTCGCGCGAGTCGAAGATGAAGCGGTGGGCGTTGACGATCGCGGCCGGGCCGAAGTACTGGCCGTCGTTCCAGAACACCGGGCACGAGGACGTGCAGGCGGCGCACAGGATGCACTTGGTCGTGTCGTCGAAGCGCTCGCGGTCCTCGGCGGACTGGAGGCGCTCACGCGTCGGCTCGTTGGTGTCCTTCGTGATCAGGAAGGGCATCACGTCCCGGTACGCCTGGAAGAACGGCTCCATGTCGACGACCAGGTCCTTGAGGACCGTCAGGCCCTTGATGGCCTCGACCGTGATCGGCTTCTCGGGGCTGAGGTCCTTGATCAGCGTCTTGCAGGCCAGGCGGTTCTTGCCGTTGATCCGCATGGCGTCCGACCCGCAGATGCCGTGCGCGCAGGAGCGGCGGAAGGTCAGGCTTCCGTCCAGCTCCCACTTGATCTTGTGCAGCGCGTCGAGGACGCGCTCCTTCGGGTCGATCTCCAGCTGGAAGTCTTCCCAGGTGGCCTCGGCCGCGACCTCCGGGTTGAACCGCCGGACGCGGAAGGTGACCGTGATGTAGGGGGAGTCGGCGAAGCCCGGCTCGGGGGCCTGGTCGCTCTTCTCCATGACAGGGGTAGCCATCAGTACTTACGCTCCATCGGCTGGTAGCGGGTCTGGACGACCGGCTTGTAGTCGAGCCGGATGGACTCGGCGCCGTCGTCGCCCACCTCGCGGTACGCCATGGTGTGGCGCATGAAGTTGACGTCGTCGCGGTTGGGGAAGTCCTCGCGGTAGTGACCGCCGCGGGACTCCTTGCGGGCGAGCGCGGACACGGCCATCACCTCGGCCAGGTCGAGCAGGTTGCCCAGCTCGACGGCCTCCAGCAGGTCGGTGTTGAAGCGCCGGCCCTTGTCCTGGATCGACACGTTCTTGTAGCGGGCGCGCAGTTCGGCGATCTTCTCGACGGCCGTCTTGATCGTCTGCTCGGTGCGGAACACCATGACGTTGGCGTCCATGCACTCCTGGAGCTCGCGGCGGATCGTCGCCACCCGCTCGGTGCCGGTGGACGAGCGCAGCCGCTCGATCTGCTCGACGACCTGGGACTCCGGGGCCTCGGGCAGCTCGACGAAGTCCGCCTTCTGCGCGTACTCCGCGGCAGCGATGCCCGCGCGGCGGCCGAAGACGTTGATGTCGAGCAGCGAGTTGGTGCCCAGGCGGTTGGCGCCGTGCACCGACACGCAGGCGACCTCGCCGGCCGCGTACAGGCCCGGCACGACGGTGGTGTTGTCCGCGAGGACCTCACCCTCGACGTTGGTCGGGATGCCGCCCATGGCGTAGTGCGCGGTCGGCTGGATCGGGATCGGGTCCGTGTAGGGCTCGATGCCGAGGTAGGTCCGCGCGAACTCCGTGATGTCGGGCAGCTTGGCGTCCAGCTGCTCCGGCGGGAGGTGGGTGAGGTCCAGGTAGACGTGGTCGCCCTCGGGACCGCAGCCGCGGCCCTCGCGGATCTCCGTGTAGATGGAGCGCGAGACGACGTCACGGGACGCGAGGTCCTTCATGACCGGCGCGTACTTCTCCATGAAGCGCTCGCCGTCCTTGTTGCGCAGGATGCCGCCCTCACCGCGGGCGCCCTCCGTCAGCAGGATGCCCATGCGCCAGATGCCGGTCGGGTGGAACTGGAAGAACTCCATGTCCTCCAGCGGCAGCCCGCGCCGGTACACGGCCGCCTGGCCGTCACCGGTGAGCGTGTGCGCGTTGGAGGTCACCTTGAAGAACTTGCCGGTGCCGCCGGAGGCGTAGATCACGGACTTCGCCTGGAAGACGTGGATCTCGCCGGTCGCCAGCTCGTAGGCCACCACACCGGCGGACTTCTTGACGCCGTCGACCTCGGTGATCAGCTGGTCCAGGACGTAGAACTCGTTGAAGAACTCCACGCCCTCCTTGACACAGTTCTGATAGAGCGTCTGGAGGATCATGTGACCGGTGCGGTCGGCCGCGTAGCAGGAGCGGCGGACCGGGGCCTCGCCGTGGTTGCGGCTGTGACCGCCGAAGCGGCGCTGGTCGATCGTGCCGTCGGGCGTCCGGTTGAACGGCAGGCCCATCTTCTCCAGGTCGAGGACCGAGTCGATGGCCTCCTTCGCCAGGATCTCGGCGGCGTCCTGGTCGACCAGGTAGTCACCGCCCTTGACCGTGTCGAAGGTGTGCCACTCCCAGTTGTCCTCCTCCACGTTGGCCAGCGCGGCGGCCATGCCGCCCTGCGCGGCGCCCGTGTGGGAGCGGGTCGGGTAGAGCTTCGTCAGCACGGCGGTGCGGCTGCGCTTGGTCGACTCGATGGCCGCGCGCATGCCGGCGCCACCGGCGCCGACGATGACGGTGTCGTACTTGTGTACCTTCATGATTTTCGCAGCCCCGTGCCTAGCGGATGTTCGGGTCGAAGGTGAAGATCACCAGCGTGCCCAGCAGGATGGTGAACACCGTGGCGGTGTAGAGCAGGCCCTTGAGCCACAGGCGGGTGTTGGGGCGCTCCGCGTAGTCGTTGATGACCGTGCGCAGGCCGTTCGCGCCGTGCAGCATCGCGAGCCAGAGCATCAGGAGGTCCCAGACCTGCCAGAACGGCGAGGCCCAGCGGCCCGCCACGAAGGCGAAGCCGATCTTGGAGACGCCGCCGTCGAGCACCAGCTGGATCAGCAGGTGGCCGAGGACCAGAACGACCAGCACCACGCCGGACAGGCGCATGAACAGCCAGGCGGCCATCTCGAAGTTGCCCCGGGTGGACTTCGGGGTCTTCTTCGTACGGGCGCGGGGCGCCTCGATGAGCGGCGCCGGGTTGTCGACCGTGTAGAGGGAGGCGCCCTCGACGGGGCCGATCCCGGAAGCGGGGGATTCAGTCGTGGACATTGGCGTCAGCTCCCGAACAGTTCACGAGCGGCGTGGCCGAGGACGGGGTAGATCGCCCCGAGCATCAGCACGACCCACAGGGCGACGACGGTCCAGAGCATCTGCTTCTGGTAGCGGGCGCCCTTGACCCAGAAGTCGACGGCGATGACACGCAGGCCGTTGAGCGCGTGGAAGAGGATGGCCGCGACGAGGCCGTACTCCAGCAGCGCGACGATCGGCGTCTTGTACGTGGCCACGACGGTGTCGTAGGCCTCGGGGGACACCCGCACGAGAGCGGTGTCCAGCACGTGAACGAACAGGAAGAAGAAGATGAGGACGCCGGTGACTCGATGAGCCACCCAGGACCACATTCCTTCCCGGCCGCGGTACAGCGTTCCAGCCGGCACGGAAATTTCCTCCGGGAGCGGGGATTGGGGCCGCGCCGGCTTTCCTTGTCGGTCGGGCCCGGCCGGGTACGGTCCACCGGCCCCCAGCATGGTAGCGACGGTTGCCTGCGGCGCTTACGGGGGGCCTGCCGTTGTGATCAAACTTGCACTCAAAGGAGCAGTGGGGCTGAGCGGGGGCGGCTACGGGGGTGGGGGTTTGGTGGGGTTTGCCGGGTGCGGGTCGTCGGTGGCTGGTCGCGCAGTTCCCCGCGCCCCTGAGAAGGCGTTGCTCAGCCGTGTCTTTGCCAGGCGCCGGAGTTCCTCCGCCGTCACCAGACGTTCCTCGTCCGGATCGTTTGCCAAACGTGACCGGATGGCGGTCAGTACGTGGTCCAGGGCCTCGTCGGGGGGCAGGTCCGCCGGGCAGATGACGAACACGTGTCCGAAGCGGGACTCGTAGGCCGCGTGGGCCGCGTTCAGGGCGGTGTGGGCGGCCGCGTAGGTGCCCTCGGGGAGTGCGGGCAGCGTCTCCGCGGCCAGGGCCTCGGTCAGGTCGTCCGGGGAGAGGTCGTAGGCCGCCTCGTCCGCAGCCGCCAGGAGGGCGGGGAGGTCCGGGTAGGGACGGTGGGCGATGAGGCGGTGGGCCCAGGCGTGGCTGTGCAGGCAGACGAGGAGGGTCTGGGCGGCATCTTCGGCGGGGGCCGCGTTGAAGCGCTCCAGCGGGATGGCTGTTGCCGGTGTGGCGCGTGTTTGCACCGGTACCGGTATGGCCACTCGGCGGTGGAGGTCTGGGAGACGGTGCGCAGGCAGCGTGGGTCCTCGTGGGCTTCACGTGTGTGTCGGCAGGGGATTGTGCGAAAGATGTGGCGTCACGTTATCGAGTGACGGCAACGCGTGTCCGTCCGATGCCCGAATTTCACCCGAACGGGAGAGTTTCAGAACATGTGGTGGACGCATGACGGCAACGGCGGCCTTAGGTTGGCGCTGTGAGCCAGCACAGAGGCCGGATACCGGCGCACAAGGTGAGACAGCGGGCCGTGATCGCCGGCGCGGTGATCGCCGCGCTCGGCGTGGGAGTCGGCCTCTGGGCCACCGACGGCGACGACGGTGACGGCGGCGGCCCACAGGGCTCGGCGACCCGGTCGTCCACCGGTGAGGCGGCCGCCCCCAGCCCCAGCAGGTCCTACCCGCTGTCCAAGGCGCCGCGCACCATACCCGCCGTGCGCGAGCACACCGCGGCCCGCGGCCCCGGCTGGCAGCCCGAGAAGGGGAACCGCGTCGTCGTCGCCGACTCCGGACTCGCCGACGAGGGCAAGCAGATCGCCGGCGACCTGGGCATGACGTACGCCGGGGAGAAGGACGACGAGCGCGCCGGGGACCTGCTGCTCGACGTCAAGGCCGACAAGGGCGCGAACCCGGAGTCGTACACCATGACCGTGCGGGACGGCCGGGTCACCGTCACCGGGCCCGCCGAGGCCGGGGTCTACTACGGCACCCGCACCCTGAAGCAGGCGGTGGACGGCGGCGGCACCGCGCCGGAGGGCGTGGTGAAGGACGAGCCGGCCAAACCGAAGCGCGGCTTCTCGCTCGACATCGCCCGCAAGCACTACAGCGCCGACTGGATCAAGGACCGGATACGCGAGCTGGGCGACCTGAAGTTCAACGAGCTGGGCCTGCACTTCTCCGACGACCAGGCCTTCCGCATCGAGTCCGACTCGCACCCCGAGATCGTCTCGGACGAGCACCTGACCAAGGCCGAGACGAAGGAGATCATCGATCTCGCCGCCTCGCGCCACATCACCGTCGTCCCCGAGATCGACTCGCCGGGCCACCTCGGCGCCGTGATCGCCGCGCACCCCGACCTCCAGCTGCGCAACGCGCAGGGCACGGCCACCCGCGGCGCCATCGACATCTCCAAGCCGGAGGCCGCGAAGATCGTCGACGACCTGCTGAACGAGTACGCCGACCTCTTCCCCGGCTCCCAGTTCCACCTCGGCGCCGACGAGTACCAGGCACTCGTGGTGCCGGACCCGGAGGCGTCCTACCCGACGCTGGCCGCCGCGGCCCGCAAGGCCTACGGCTCCGGCGGCAACGTCGCCGACCTCACCACCGGCTGGCTCAACGGCCGCGCCAAGACGGTCATGGCGCACGACCGCACCCCGCGCGCGTGGAACGACGGCTTCTTCAAGGACACCTCCGTCGAGCCGCTCGAGGACATCAAGGTCGCCTACTGGACCGGCAAGGAGATCGGCGCCCGCCCGCCGACGGAGTACCTGAGCGAGGGCCGCCAGGTCCTCAACTACAACGACGAGTTCCTCTACTACGTGCTCGGGCAGCCGCAGACCTTCGTCTACCCGACGGGGCAGCGCATCTACGAGCAGTGGACCCCGCGCGTCCTGCGCGGCACCACCGCCGTCGACGCCAAGTACGACGACCAGATACTCGGCGGCAGCTTCGCCGTCTGGGGCGACTTCCCGAACGCCCAGACCCAGGCCCAGGTCGCCGAGGGCATCCGGCTGCCGCTGGCCGCGACGGTCCAGAAGCTGTGGGACCCCGGCAAGCCCGAGCTGTCCTGGACGGACTTCAGGTCCCTGGCGAACCGGCTCGACTGAGTCCCGACGTCCCGGGCATGCCCGGGACGGCACGGCACGGCACGGCCCGGTCGCGGCAGGGCCCGGTCGCGGCGCGCCGATTGACCGATCCTGCTGCGAACTCCCGTACGGCTGTGGTGGTCTTTTGACCGAGCCGAACCGACACGCCGGGGGGAACCGGGACATGGGCTACTGGGGGTACTTCGTCGTCGGCCGCGCCGAGCGGCCGCTCGCGGAACTGGAGGCGCTGTCCGGCGCCGCGGACATGACCCTGCGCCAGTCCGCGCCGGACGGCTGGCAGGTGTGGGAGTTCGCGGGCGGCGACGGAGACGTCGGCAACATGAACGACCTGGCCGGGCAGACCGGCGCCCCGGCGCTGTTCGGCTACGTGATGGACAGCGACTGCGTGGTCGTGGAGGCGGCGGCGCCGGACAGCGGGGCGTGGACGACCTGCCTGGCCCGCACCGCCATGGCCGGCTACCTGGGCGCCGAGCGGGACGGGCTCACCCTGGAGGATTACTTCCTGGAGCCCCGGGACGCCGCCGAGCGCGCCGTCGCCTGGGCCGCCGAGGCGGGGCGGGTCGCGAGCGCGGGTGAACTGGCCGAGGTGCTGTCGGACGACCCGGCGGCGGCCGCGGACGGCGCTCCCGACGCGGAGCGTGGCGCGGAGGGCGACACGGACCTCGACACGGACCTCGACACGGACCTCGACACGGACCTCGACACGGGCCGCGTCACGGGTCGCGTCACGGACCTCGGCGTGGGCCACGGCGACGGCCCGGTGGCCGAAACCCTCTTCTTCCGGTTCCTCGACCGGCTGGGCGTCGTGCCGCTGTGACACTCCCGGGCCGTCGCACGCAGTAAGGGGCAGTGCGGGCTCCGTGGTGGTGAGCGGGGCGAAGCGGTGGGAACAGGGAGGCGCCCGATGAGCCTGGTGGAACTGATCGCGCGGGCCGACGCGCGCGGACTCGCCGCGAGCGGACTGGCTTGTTTGGATCGGTGCGTCCCGCTGCTGGACGGCGACGACGAGGCCCTCAGACCCCTGTGGGCGACCCTCGCCGACGGCACCGGCGACGCGGCCGGACGCGACTGGGCGCAGGGGCTGACGCAGGTGCGGGACAAGCTCGCCGGCCCCGACGCCGCCGGCGAGGACGAGGCCGTGGTCCTGGTCCGCCGCATGCTCGCGGCCGCGCCCGCCGAGTGCTCCGGACCGCGACTGCGGACCTGGGCCGACGGCTGTTCCGTCGCCTCGCTCCGCATCCACCGGCTGCTCGACCCGGGGGCGGACCCGGGCCCGGAGGGCGAGGTCCCGCGCGACGGCGACGCGCGGGGACTGCCCCCGCTCGTCGCCGCCGAACTGCGCCGCCAGGTCGGCGTCCTGGAACTGCTCGCCGGTCACGGCGCGGCCGGGCTGCGGCCCGCCCTGGAGGTCTCCACGGAGGGCCGCCGCGTGCTGCGCGCGGTGGTCTCCCGCCGGGCCCGGGGACGGGGCTGACCCGGGGCCGCCGGTACTGGGGCCGGTGTGCCCGTCGTGCGGGGAAGGCGCGGCGGCGGTGCGGTGGACGTGGGGGAGGTGGGGCGGTCCTGCGCCGGTTGCGGAACGACCGCCTCCCATGTGTGACGCGAGCCCGCCGCACGGCGCTATAGCCCATGTGACGACTGTGACCAGCGGATTGACGAGCGGATGGACGAGCGGGACGACGAGCCCGCAGCAGACCCGGCCGTCGGCCGCCGCCAAGCCGGTGCGGTGGGCGGCGGACGCGGTGGCCACGATGCGCGAGGGCGCGCGGCTGCGTCTGGACTACTCGGCGCAGAGCCTGTGGCGCGTGGACCGGGTGATCGACGCGATCCGGCGCGAGCGGGCGCCGTACGCCGCCGTGGAGACGGCACTGCGCGGACTCGGCGCGTACGCCGGGGAGGTGATCGTGCGTGAGTCCGGCGGCGAGTGGTGGGCCACCGGCGGCGACCACTGGGTCCGCACCCCGGACGGCCGCCTGTGGGACCCGGTCGACGAGGCCCGCCGCTGCTTCGCCGGGGACGGGTCGCTGCGCCTGCTGTGCCGGGACGCGACGGCGGCACCCTGACTCTCCCTCTTTCCCTGTGACACTTCTGTGCGCTCCGGCGCTGATGACCTTGGGGAGCGGGCTCACCCGAGCGCGCGCAGGACTCGGTACGGACGAGGACGGTTTTTGGGCCAGCGAGGGGAACCCCGGCGCGTACAGGCGTACGACGGGGAACTGGGCGCGGCCGTCGCGCGGGCCCAGCAAGGTGACGAGGCCGCCTTCGCGGTCGCCTACCGGCTCGTGCAGCCCGGACTGCTGGGCTACGTGCGCGGGCTGGTCGGGGACGACGCCGAGGACGTCGCGGCGGACGCCTGGCTGGAGATAGCCCGTGACCTGCGGCGCTTCAAGGGCGACGGGGCCGGCTTCCGGGGCTGGACGGCGACGATCGCCCGGCACCGGGCCCTGGACCACCTGCGCCGCCAGAAGGTACGGCCCCGGCCCACGGGGCTGGAGCAGGACATCCTGGACCTGCCCGGCCCGCACAGCACGCACGACCAGGCACTGGAGACGCTCTCCACCCGGGCCGCGCTCGCCCTGGTCTCGGGGCTGCCGCGCGATCAGGCCGAGGCCGTCCTGCTGCGGGTCGTCGTCGGCCTCGACGGGCCCTCCGCCGCGCGCGTGCTCGGCAAGCGGCCGGGCGCGGTGCGTACGGCGACGTACCGGGGGCTGAAGCGGCTGGCACGGCAGCTGGGGGCCGGCGGTGTGACGGATGACGCTCCCAGGACGCTGGGGGAGTCGACATGAGGGGCGCCGAGAACGGCGGCCCCGCGGACCGAGCGGGAGCGGAGGCGGGCATGGGCGCACGGCACGAGGCGGGTGACGGCCGCGACACCGGTCCCCGGCCCGCCCCCGGCGGCGTGCCCGGCACGGAGGCGCTGCTCGCCGCGGCGCTGCGGGCGGACGGCGCCGACGCCGAGGGCGAGCACCGTGCCCTGGCCGCGTTCCGGGCCGCCCGGGACGCGGAACCGGCCCGCGCCGCGCGCACCCGGCGGCGGGACGACTGGCGGCCGCGCGACGCGCGGCACCCGGGGCGCACGCTGAAGACCGCCCTCTCCGTCCTGCTGGCGAGCCTCACCCTGGGCGGGGTCGCCTACGCGGCCATGGGCGGGGGCGGCGGCTCCACGGCGTCCGACGACGGCCCGGACCGCACCCGCCCGCCCGCCGCCTCCGACAGCGCCCGTGTCCGGCCGGTCGCCACTCCGCCGGACGCCGTGCCGGGCCCCGGCACTCCGGACCCCGCGACCACCTCCCCGGGAGCCGCCGCGTCCTCGGGGGCATCGGCGCCTCCCCGTGGCTCCACGCCCCCGGACCACCCCGCCACCGGCCGGGACACCGAGGCCCAGTGCCGCGCCTACGAGCGGCTGACCGGCCGCGGCAAGGCGCTGGACGCCGCGGCCTGGCAGCGGCTGGTCGCGGCGGCGGGCGGTGCGGAGCGCGTCGAGGCGTACTGCACCGACCGGCTCGGCCTGCCCACCGGGCCGGGACCGTCGACCGGAGCCGGAAACGGCGCCGGCGGGAACGACACGGAGAACGGCGGTACGGGAGACACCGGCGCGGAAACGGGCGCCGACGGGATCGCCGGCGAAGGAGGCATCGGCCTGGAGTCCGGCGAGGGCGGCGTCCCGACACAGGTTCCGGACCTGGACCACCGGTAGGCCCCCCACCAGGCACGACCGCGGTGGCCAAGGCAACGGCCGGGGCCGCCACCCCCCACAGGAGAGGCCCCGGCCGTCGCGCGGCACGGGCCGCGCGGCGGCCCGTACTCCCTTCAGCGCCGAGACTGCGTTTTCTGTCACACCTCACCGCGTCACGGGTTAGTTGCATCTTGTACGGCAATGCGAGGGGGACATGGACGAGTGGCGGTTTCAAGACGTAACGTGCCATTCGCGCCGATGCGGCGGGGGCTCGCTCCCGCCACGGGCTTGCGGGAGACCACCGCAACCATCGATGAGAAACCACGACGGCGAGGACCACGTCCGCGAGAGCGGCGCCGGCTCAGGCGCAGAAAGGCTTCTCGGTGCTGGGGGACGACGCGGAGCTGACCGCCGCGGTGCGTGCGGCACAGGACGGGGACGAGGCCGCGTTCCGGACCGTGTACCGCGCCGTGCAGCCGCGGCTGCTGGGATACGTGCGCACGCTCGTCGGTGATCACGACGCCGAGGACGTGGCCTCCGAGGCATGGCTCCAGATAGCCCGTGACCTGGAACGGTTCGACGGCGACGCCGACCGCTTCCGCGGCTGGGCCGCCCGCATCGCCCGCAACCGCGCGCTGGACCACATCCGCATGCGCGGCCGCCGGCCGGCGATCGGCGGCGACGAGACGGAGCTGACGGGCCGACCCGCGGAGTCCGACACCGCGGGCGAGGCCATGGAGGCACTGGCCACCGGCAGCACCCTCTCCCTCATCGCCCGGCTCCCCCAGGACCAGGCCGAGGCGGTCGTCCTGCGCGTGGTGGTGGGCCTCGACGCCAAGAGCGCCGCCGAGACCCTGGGCAAACGGCCGGGCGCCGTCCGCACGGCGGCGCACCGCGGCCTGAAGCGCCTGGCCGAACTGCTCGGCGGCGATCCGGAATCCGGCGGCGGGCTCGACGCCCTGCCGCCGCAGCGAGAACCGCACGGCCGTGCGGTGACGTCCGCGAGTGTGACGCATACGCGTACGCGGACGCAGAAGGACATGTGATGGCCGACGAGCAGGACAAGTGGCTGGACCGCGAAACGGCGGAGCTCCTGCTGCGCGGAGAGCCGCTGGAGGGGCTGGAGAGCACCGACCCGGCGACCCGCGACCGGGCCGGACGACTCGTCGTGGCCCTCGGTGCGCTCTCCGCCCCACCGGTGCCGACCGGCGAGGAACTCCCGGGCGAGGCCGCCGCGTTGGCCGCCTTCCGCAAGGTGCGCGCCGAGCGGGCCGACGAGGCGGCACCGGCCGCGGGCGCCCTCGGTCACGGGGTCGTACCCCGGCCCCCCGAGGCCGGTCTGGTCCGCATCGGCACGCGCGGCGAGGGCGCCCGGCGTCCGCGCCGGAGCCGCCCCCTGCGCCTCGGGCTGGCCGCCGCGCTGACCGTCGGCATGATCGGCGGCGTGGCGGCCGCGGCCGGAACCGGAGTGCTGCCGACGCCGTTCGACCGCGGCGAAGCGGAACCCGCCGCCACCGTCTCGGCCGCGGCCTCCTCCGGGCGTCCCTCCGTCCCGCCGTCGCCGCTCGAGGGCGTGCAGGGCGGGGCGGCACCCGGCAGCACCCCGGGCGCCTCCGGCGGCGGCACCGCGCGGGACGGCGGCGAGACCCGGGGGCCCGACGCCGACGACCGGGACGCGGGCGGCCTGGACGGACGGCGGTCGAGCCTCGCCGCGTCCTGCCGCAAGGTGCGCGCCGGCAAGGAACTCGACACCGCCCACCGGCGCGCCCTGAAGGAGGCGGCCGGGGGAGCGGCGCGGGTCATGAAGTACTGCGGCAGCCTCCTCGCCGGAGCCGACGGCGGCGGCCGGGACGGCGGCGACCAGGGCGACGCGGCGGACAGGACCCGCGACGGCGAGCTGCGCGGGGCCACCGGCGACGGCGACGGCCGGGACGAGAAGAGCGGCAAGGGCGGCAAGGGCGGCAAGGGCAGCAAGAGCGGCAACGGCGACAAGAACGGCAACGGCGGCAAGGGCGAGGACGGCAAGGGCAACGGCGGGAAGAAGCACGGCCACGGAGGCCAGGGCGACGACGGCGAGGACGGCGGCAGCGGCGACGACGCCGACGACGAGGCCGGCATAGCCCCGCCCGCCCGCGATCCCCACCGCCCCGACCGCCCCGACCGCCCCGACCGTCCCCGCCGCCCCGGCCCGCACGCCCCCTCGGCCCACGAGTCCCGCCCGCCGCAGCGGCTCACCTACGCACCCCACGCCTATCCGACCCATGCGTCACCGTCCCCCGCGAATGCCGCCTGACCTGCGCTTTCGTGGACGGCGAGGCTTTTCTCGCCGGGAGGTGTGACACTTTCGGCCGCCGTGGCGCAGTAATGAGTGAGCCGACTGGTCATCGGCTTTCGCACCGAGCCGGGGTTCCCCCCGTACCTGCGGCTCGTGCACCTCGGCGCGGGCGGGACACGTTCCCCCGGTCCCGCCCGCGCCCCCTTCGCCGTACGGCGGTGTCACCGCCTCGGCCCCTCACCAGTACACGACGACCTTGTCGCCGTTCTTCACCTGTGCGTACAGATCCGCGATCGCCGCTTCGTCCCGCACGTTGACACAGCCGTGCGAGGCACCCGCGTATCCGTGCGCGGCGAAGTCGTAGGAGTAGTGCACGGCCTGGCCGCCGCTGAAGAACATGGCGTACGGCATGGCCGAGTCGTAGAGCGTCGAGACGTGGTGGCGGGACTTCCAGTAGACCTCGAAGACGCCCTCCCGGGTGGGGGTGTACTGCGAGCCGAAGCGCACGGACATCGTGGACACGGTCCGCCCGTCGACCATCCAGCGCAGCGTCCGGCTCGACTTGCTGACGCACAGCACCCGGCCCCTCGTGCAGCGCGGGTCCGGCGCGGCGGCGGGCTGGCCGCCCATCAGGTACAGCTCCCACTTGCCCGGCTCGTGCGACATCCCGAGCAGCCGCTGCCAGGTGACGGTGTCCGCGCGGCCGGTCCGCGGCAGCCCGCGCTTACCCTGGAAACCGCTGACGGCGCGCTCGGTCAGGTCGTCGTACGTGCCCGTCGGCCCGTCCACGAGCCACTCGACCTGGCGCAGCCTGGCCTGGAGCTCACGGACGTCGCGGCCGCTGTCGCCCCGTTCCCACAGCACCCTGGCGGCCTTCGTCCCGGCCGGGGGTGGCGCGGCCTTCGTGCCGGCCGGCGGCGCGGCCGGCGACCGCCGGTCCCGGGGCGACGGGCTCTTCGACGGCGCCCCGGTGGTGACCTCTATGCGCACCGGCGCGCGCCCCTTGCCGTCCGGCCCCGTGCCCTGCACGGTGCAGCCGCCCGCCACCAGCACGGCCCCGAGCGCGACGGCGCCCGCCCGTCCCGCGCTCCCCATGCCCGCCCCACGCATCACGGCCCCCCGTCGTCCCACGGTCCCGCACCGACGTCCTCTATGTGTTCCCCCGGATGACGCGCCGCGAACGGCACGGCATCGTTGTGACCGGGACCGCACCGAGGTTGTGAGGAAGGTCCCAGCGTGGGCCTCTCCACCGGGTGCACGCGCGCGGATACAGTCCGTCGAAGTGCCGGACTGTACCGGCGGGTAAATGACGGGTAGTCCGAGCGGTACGCACATGTGCTCAGCGGGAGGCATCACACCATGACGCGCGAGACCGAGTCCGGGCTGCCCATCGAACCGGTCTACGGGCCCGACGCCCTGACGGACTGGGACGCGGCCGACAAGCTGGGCGAGCCCGGGAAGTACCCCTTCACCCGGGGCGTGTACCCGTCGATGTACACGGGCCGGCCGTGGACGATGCGCCAGTACGCCGGTTTCGGCACGGCGACGGAGTCCAACGCCCGCTACAAGCAGCTCATCGCCAACGGCACCATGGGCCTGTCGGTCGCCTTCGACCTGCCCACCCAGATGGGCCACGACTCCGACGCGCCGATCGCGAGCGGCGAGGTCGGCAAGGTCGGCGTCGCCATCGACTCCATCGACGACATGCGGGTGCTGTTCGGCGGGATCCCGCTGGACAAGGTCTCGACGTCGATGACGATCAACGCCCCGGCCGCGCTGCTGCTCCTGCTCTACCAACTCGTCGCCGAGGAGCAGGGCGTGAGCGCGGACAAGCTCACCGGCACGATTCAGAACGACGTGCTGAAGGAGTACATCGCGCGCGGGACGTACATCTTCCCGCCCAAGCCCTCGCTGCGCCTGATCGCCGACATCTTCAAGTACTGCCGGGCCGAGATCCCGAAGTGGAACACCATTTCGATCTCCGGTTACCACATGGCCGAGGCGGGCGCGTCTCCCGCGCAGGAGATCGCCTTCACCCTCGCGGACGGCATCGAGTACGTGCGCACCGCGGTCGCGGCCGGCATGGACGTGGACGACTTCGCGCCCCGCCTGTCCTTCTTCTTCGTGGCCCGTACGACGATCCTGGAGGAGGTCGCCAAGTTCCGCGCGGCCCGCCGGATCTGGGCGCGGGTGATGCGCGAGGAGTTCGGCGCGAAGAACCCCAAGTCGCTGATGCTGCGCTTCCACACCCAGACCGCGGGCGTGCAGCTGACCGCCCAGCAGCCCGAGGTGAACCTGGTCCGCGTCGCCGTGCAGGGCCTGGGCGCGGTCCTCGGCGGCACGCAGTCCCTGCACACCAACTCCTTCGACGAGGCCATCGCACTGCCCACCGACAAGTCGGCCCGGCTCGCCCTGCGCACCCAGCAGGTCCTCGCCTACGAGACGGACGTGACGGCGACCGTCGACCCCTTCGCCGGTTCCTACGTCGTGGAGCGGATGACCGACGACGTCGAGGCGGCGGCGCTCGAGCTGATGGGCAAGGTCGAGGACCTGGGCGGCGCGGTCAACGCGATCGAGCACGGCTTCCAGAAGGGCGAGATCGAGCGCTCCGCCTACCGCATCGCCCAGGAGACCGACTCCGGCGAGCGGGTCGTGGTCGGCGTCAACCGCTTCCAGCTCGACGCGGAGGAGCCCTACGAGCCGCTCCGCGTCGACCCGGCCATCGAGGCCCAGCAGGCGGAACGCCTGGCCGGGCTCCGCGCGGAGCGCGACCGGGCGGCGGTGGACTCGGCCCTGGCGGCGCTGAAGAAGGCCGCCGAGGGCGAGGACAACGTCCTGTACCCGATGAAGGACGCGTTGCGGGCCCGCGCGACGGTCGGCGAGGTGTGCAACGCGCTGCGGGAGGTCTGGGGGACGTACGTGCCCTCGGACGCCTTCTGAGGGCACGCGGGAACCGGTTCGGGCCTCAGGCGCTCAGCCCGAACCGGCCCAGGTAGGCGTCGAGCCCCGCCGGCGTGTCGCCGGCCCACCCGACGTAGCCGTCCGGCCGTACGAGGAACAGCCCCGTCCCGTACGCCCCGTGCGCGCCCCCGTGCACCACCGGCACCGCCGCGCCCACGCCGCCGCCGGGCGCGTCGACGCCCAGCGCCAGCAGCGTCCAGTGCGGTCCCCGGAAGGCGTCGAAGAGCCGTACGCCGGCCACCGTCCCGTCCGGCGCGCGGTCCCCGGCCCGCACCGCGTCCTCGCCGACGGCGTCCCGCGACTCCACCGTCAGCGACGAGTCCCGGTACCCGATCCCCAGCTGCCGGGTCGCCTTGCCGCGTTGCACCTCGCCGCGGTGGACGGCCGTCGACAGGTTGAGCATGTCCGCGGCGACCGGGCGCCGTTCCTCCTCGTAGCTGTCCAGGAGCGCGGCCGGGGCGGCCGCCTTCAGCACGGCGTCCAGCTTCCAGCCCAGGTTGTAGGCGTCCTGGATGCTGGTGTTGAGCCCCTGACCGCCCGCGGGGGAGTGCACGTGCGCGGCGTCGCCTGCGATGAACACCCGGCCCGCGCGGAAATGGTCGGCCAGCGCCGCCCGCGGCCGGAAGTCGGAGGCCCAGCGGACCTCGGTGACGTCCTCGGCGGCTATGTGCGAGCGCTCCGCGACGACCTTGCGGATGCCGTCGGGGGAGGTGTCGACCTCCGAGCCCGCCGGGAACCGCGCCATCACCTGGAAGTCCTCGGTGCCGGCCAGCGGGCAGACGGCAAGGAGGTCGTCGCCCCCGCGCGGCGGGAAGACGTGCCAGTTCTCCCGGTCCAGGCCGCTGATCCGCACGTCCGCCACCAGCGTCGGGTTCGGGTCGACGTCCTCGCCGGTCATGCCGATGCCCAGCGCCCGGCGCACCGCCGACCGGCCGCCGTCCGCCGCGACCAGGTAGCGGGCGCGCAGCGTACGGCCCGAGGCGAGGTGCGCGGTCACGCCCTGCGCGTCCTGCACGACACCGGTGACCTCGTGGTGGAAGGCGACCGTGCCGCCCAGTTCCGCCAGGCGCTCCGCCAGGACTTCCTGGGTGCGCCACTGCGGCACCATCCACGACCTGTTGTAGGGCGAGTCCTCGCTCGGCTCGGCCGGCTCGAACATGTGGTGCTCGCCGACCCGCTCGCCGTCCTTCCAGATCATGCCGATCGGGTAGGTGCCGCCCACCGCGTGGATCGCGTCGACGACGCCGAGGTCGTCGAAGACCTCCATCGTGCGGGGCTGGAAGCCCTTGCCCCGCGAACCCGGGAACAGCTTGCCCGCGCTCTCCAGGACCAGCGCGTCCACCCCGCGCCGGGCCAGGTCGATCCCGAGGGCCAGGCCGGTGGGGCCCGCGCCGACGATCAGAACCTCGGTTTCCCGTACATCCGCGACATTCATGACAAGTCTCCTTAACTTTGTTAAGTGCCGTCCGGGTTCGAGAATGGCCTTAACGTCGTTAAGCTGTCAAGTGTGAGTACGGAACGACGCGCCCCCCTCGACCGCCGACGGGTCGCGGACACGGCGCTGAAGCTGCTGAACGAGGTCGGTCTGGACGGCCTGACCCTGCGCGCCATCGCCAGGGAGCTGGACGTCAAGGCGCCCGCCCTCTACTGGCACTTCAAGGACAAGCAGGCCCTGCTCGACGAGATGGCCACCGAGATGTACCGGCGGATGGTCGCCGGGACCCCGCTCGACCCGGCCGACACCTGGCGGGAGCGGCTGCTCAAGGCCAACCGCGGGCTGCGCGCGGCCCTGCTCGCCTACCGCGACGGCGCCAAGGTGTTCAGCGGTTCACGCTTCACCGGCGCGGTGCACGCCGAGCAGATGGAGGGGACCCTGCGGCTGTTCACCGCCGCCGGGCTCACCCTCGCGCAGGCGGTGCGGGCGACCAACACGACGTATCTGTTCACCCTCGGCTTCGTCACCGAGGAGCAGGGCGTCGAGCCCCTGCCCGGCGAGCGCCGGGAGGGCTTCGACGTGGACGAACGCGCCCGCCTGCTGGCCGACTACCCGCTGACGGCCGCGGCGGGCGCGGAGATCTTCATGGACTACGACCGGCACTTCGAGGAGTCGCTGGCCCTGGTGATCGCGGGTGTCGCGGCGTCCTACGGCCTCGACTGAGCCGTCCCCGGCGTCCTGCCCGCCTTCGCCCGCCGCGCCGCCCGGTACCGGCGCACCGCCCGCGTGACGAGCGGCGGCAGCAGGTCCAGGGCGAGCCGCCGGGTGCGGTCCCGCGGGGTCGCCGGCCGGGCCGTCCGGGCGGGCCGCGCCGCCGGCCGGGCCTGCGGGGTCCGGCCGGGCACCGGGACGGCCTCCGTCCGGCCCGCCTCGGGGCCCGCCGCGGGGGCCGGCGCGGGCGCCGGGTGCCGCGAGGACGGCAGCGAGGGCGGCCGCAGCCGCTTGCCCCGGGCGCGGGTTCGCACCAGCCGGTGCCCGGCGGCCCGCTCCACGGTCACGGCGATGTCGTCGCGCCCGCCCAGCGCCGCCAGCAGCTCCTCCCGCACCGGCTCCGGATCGCCCCAGGTGCCGTACAGCTTCTGGCTGCTCAGGCAGACCGGGCGCAGCCCGCGGTTGAGCACCGCCTCCCAGGCCGCGACGGCGACGCCCGGGGTGTGCTCGCTGCGGAAGTCGTCCAGGACGACGATGCCGTCGGGCACCAGCAGCTCCTTGGCCGCGCCGATGTCGCCCTCGACGTGCTCGTACAGGTGCGAGGCGTCGATGTGGACGAAGCGGCAGGTGCCCGGCGCGACCTCGTCGACGACCGCGGAACTGGGCGCCTGGATGATCGTCGGCAGGGTGGGGTGGAAGGCGAGGTAGTTCCGTTCGAAGGCCTGGCGGGTGAGGGAGGAGTACGACTTCGCCGCCTCCGCCCGGTTGGCCGCGTCCGGCGGCTCGGCGCCGAACAGGTCGCAGACCGTGAGGGTCTCGCCGTCCCGCAGCCGGTGCCCGAGCAGGATCGCGCTCTTGCCCAGGTAGGCGCCCAGTTCCAGCAGGTCGCCGCGGGTGTCCAGCCGCTCCTGCCGCTCCAGGAACCAGGAGAAAAGCACCTGGTCGAGCGGCCAGAACCAGCCGGGGACGTCGTTCAGCTCACCGGGGTACTCGTGCGTGACTTGCGCAGTGGCCATGAGGCGAGGATGCCCCCTCGACGCCGGAAATGGAGTCGGCACACGCGATCCGACGGTCGGAAAATCGCACGTATCGCCCAATGGGTCCGGTGCGCCACCGTGCGCAGCCCGCCCGGGAGGCCTCCGCGAAACCCGCGGGGAGCCCCTCAGGAAGCCCGCAGAAAGGCGGAGTGGGCCGCCTTGCCGAGGTAGGTGAAGCGGGTGTCGTCCTTCAGGTGCTCGTCGAGCGCCTCCTCGATGCCCGGCCAGCTCGGGTCCCCGAAGTCGTCCAGGACGACGATCGCGCCGGGCGCGGCGATCTCCTCGGCCCACTGGAGGTCCTGGCGCACCCCCTTCGCCGAGTGGTCGCCGTCGATGACGATCACGCCGTAGGAGCGGTCGGAGACGGCCGCTCGGGTGTCGGGGTCCTCGGAGAACCCCTGCCGGACGCGGGCGGCCGCGCCGGCCGGACCGGCCAGGGCGAGGTTGGTGCGCACGGCGTGCTCGTCGACCGGCGTGCCCGTCGGGTCGGGACGCACGGTGGTGCCGGGCTGGAGCTGCACACCGGCGAACGGGTCCACGATGGTCAGCGCCGGGCTGCGGCCGTCGCGCTCCAGCATCCGCAGCAGACCGGTGGAGAACATGCCGTACAGCGTGCCTATCTCCAGGACCTCGTCGTTCGGCGGGCCGAGCAGCGGGATCGAGGCGAGCTTGCCGCAGATGTTCATGGTGCCGCCCGCGACCCGGCCCACGCCCAGCGACTCCAGCGCGATCAGCAGACGGTACGCGGTGGCCACGTTGCGCTCGGCCGCGATCCGGTCCCCGGCCAGCGCCGCGACCTCGCGGTGCAGCCGTTCCAGGGACCCCTTGGCCACCATCCGGGAGATGCCGCGCCCGGACGGTCCGACCAGCAGCTCGAAGGTGAGCTGCTGCTTCTCGGTGACCTCGGCGTCGGGCACCGGTGGCCGGCGGGACTCCGCGGCGCGGATCCGCCGCTCGATGCGCTGATCGATGAGATCGGCGACGGGACGCAACAGGCGCCGGCCGGCGGAACTGCGGATCAGGGTACGGCTGTTCATGGGTCAACGACCTCTATCCGTCACGGAAGTGAACGTGGGTGCGTGGAACGCCAGTGGGGTGGGTGAGGCCAGACTAGGGAGGTACCGCGCCCGGGACGCAGCCTCCGGACGGGACCAGGGGGCGAACTTCTGCGGAACGGCGGATGGCCGGACGATGGCGGCTCCCGGTGTTCACCGGGGGGTCACGCACATGTCGCCGATGTTCATCCGGCGCCGCTTTCCGGCGCTCGCGGGCCTCTCATAGCCTGCACCGACGCGCCGCGCGGCGCCGCGGTGCGAGCGCGCGCGACGCGGCATGCCGATCCCCCGGCCCGGCCCACGGCGCCGGGCCCGTGCGTCCAACCCGGGAGTGACCACCCATCGCCGCCGAGCCCCTGACCGCCACCGAGCCGGTCCGCCCCGCCACCCCCGCCGCCGCCCAGGAGCGGGCGGCACGCCCCCGCGGGGAACACCGGTACGACGTCGACCTCGTCCGGGTGCTGGCCTCGGTCGGGGTCATCGTCTGCCACGCCGCCGGCGAACTGATGAAGGCCGTCGACCGCGACCCCGCGCAGGGCGGGCCCGTCTACTGGACGGGGCTCACCGGGGACGCGCTGAGCCGCTGCGCGGTACCGCTGTTCTTCGCCATCGCCGGCTGGGTCGTCCTCAGCGGGGCCCCGCCCCGCGACGGCCGGCAGGTCCGCAAGCGGCTGACCCGCATCCTCGTGCCGCTCGCCGTGTGGACCGCCCTCTACCTGCTGTGGGACTGGGCGCGGGACGCCAACACCGAACCCACCGCGCAGCTCGCCCGGGACGCGGTGTTCGCCTCCGTGCGGCCCGCCTTCCACCTCTGGTACCTGTACGCCTACGTCCCGGTGATCCTGCTGCTGTCGGTGGCCGTCCTGGTCAGGAACGGCAAGCGGCCCTGGGGCGCGGGCGCCGCCCTGCTCGGCCTCGCGCTCGCCCCGACCCTCCTCGGCGACCTCGGGCGCCTCCTCGACGTGCGCGTGCCCCCGTTCGCCTGGCAGTTCGGCGTCTACCAGATCGCGTACGCCGTGGCCGGGGCCGTCCTGCTGTCGCTGCCGGGTTCCGCGGTCGCGGGCCGGCGCCGACGCCTGCTGTGGCTGGCCGGCGGGCTCTGCGCGTGGGCCGCGGTCGCCGTCTACGAGCACCGGGTGCACTTCCCGAGCCCGTACGCCTCCGTGGTGGTGGCGCTGCTGGCCGGCACCCTGCTCATGGCGCTCGACCGGATCAGGGTGCCCGAGCGGTTGCGGCCGCTGCTCGGCAGGCTCGCCGGGGCCTCCTTCGGCGCCTACCTGGTCCATCTGGTCTTCCTGGAGGCGCTCGCCCCGCGGCTGGTGTCGGCGGACGCGGGCTGGGCGGGCGCCGCGGGCGCTCTCGCCGGTCTGACGGCCGTCACGGTCGTGCTGTCGTTCGCCGCCGCCCTGGCGTGGACGCGGCTGCGGCTGGGCCGCTGGCTGGGCTGACCCGGCACGAGGACGCCGGAGCCCCCGCCGTCCGGGCGGGGGCTCCGGCCCACCTGCTACTTCCTCCTACTTCTTTCCGGCACCGCGCCGCACGGCCCGGCGCACCACCCGCCTGGCCCGCCGCACCTGGAGCTTCGCGCGCAGCTGCGGGCGGCTGCCGGGCAGGCCCAGCTCGGTCAGCCGCAGCTCGGGGAAGTAGTACCCGGGCACGGCGGAGAGGTGGCCGCGCAGCCAGTCCTCCGTCGGCGTGCGCAACTCCGCGTACGTCTTGGGCTGCATGCAGAAACCGATGGCCCGCACCAGCGGCGCCAGGGACTCGGGCGCCGCGCCGACGAGCGCCGGCTCCCGGCCGCCCTCCAGGTCGGGCACCAGGTGGTCGACGACGGCCAGGGGCACCCGGTTGCTGTTCGGGTAGGGCTTGAGCCGCTCCATCACCAGCGCCGTCCCGACCCGCGCGACGGGCACCCGGTAGTAGGCGGAGGCGGTCACCATCGCCGTCGAGAAGCAGCCGACGACGAGTTCCGGGGCGCAGTGGTCGTACAGGGTCTCGGCCAGCAGGGGCGCGTCCAGCACGGTGAGCCGTACGCCGGCGTCCGCGGCCGCCTTGCTCAGGGCCGCCGTGTAGCCGGCGGGCGCCGTCGGGTGGGGCTTGAAGACGACGGAGCGGTGCCCGGCCCGCGCGGCCCCGGTCAGCATCCGGACGTGGAGGTCCTCCTCCTCCTGCGCGGTGAGGATGTTGATCGCCGCCAGGTACTGGCCGAGCAGCACGGCCGTCGGCTTCTCCCGTACCACGGGCGCCAGTTCGGGGCCGTCGGCCGCTTCCCGGGAGATCTCGTCGAGCACCGCGCGGAACGACGCGTCGGGGACGACCTCGGGCTCCACGCCGAACTCCGAGAGCAGCATCGGCCGCAGGCCCGGGATCAGGTCGAGGTGGAGCAGGCGGCGGATGCGGCGCGCGAGGGTCAGCGGCAGCTTCTCGCGGGTCGGGCCGTAGCTCATCAGGCCGTCGGCGTACACGTGAAGGCTCGCCTCGGAGAAGATCGCGGCCAGCGCGCGGGCCGGGTTGACCTGGATCGACTCGACGGCCAGCTCGATCAGGTCCCGCTCGCCGATGCCCCAGGCGAGCCGGAAGGCCTTCTGCCACAGCGACACGTCGTTGCCGCGCGGGCCCCAGGCGCTGGGGTGGTGCGGGCGGATCGCCTCGTTCCACGACACCACGTCGTCGAACCGGCCGGTTATTCGCCCGTACCCGTGCATCTCGTCCAGGCGCAGGGCGGTCTCGGGTATCGCCGCGTTGTTGGACACCAGCAGGACGCGCCGGGCGCTGTCGCGCGGCCCGAACAGGCCGGCGTCGAGCGCCGCGGCGAGGGTGGCCGCGCCGTAGAGCGTGGAGACCTGGAAGATCTGGGTCTTGTGGGGCATGGATCAGGCAGCCTTCCGCCCGTCACGCAGGCGGCCGAGCAGCCTGCTGCGAGTCCTGTCGATGGTCCGGAGGGTCTCCTCCAACACGTGCTGGGGCATGCGGTGCAGCGCGTCCCGCGCCTCCCGGCGAAGCCGCTGGGCCGCCGAGGACTCGTACTCGTCCACCTTGCCGAGGTGGAAGGCGATCATGGCGCAGTACGTCCGTACCGCCTTGGGCAGGAAGCGTTCGGCCTCCCGGTCCTGCGCCAGGTCCTCCAGGAGCATGTCGTAGGCCGGGATGAAGTCCAGCTGCCGGGAGTCCTTGATCTGGGTGAGCGAGGTGGCGACGCCCCGCCGGTAGAACACCCCGTGCAGGCCCACCGACGCGTACGTGGCGGCCTTCAGGTGCAGGCGCCAGATCCACAGCCGGTCCTCGGCGGTGCGCAGTTCGGTGGCGAAGCGCATGCCGCCGTTGTCGAAGAGGTGCCGCCGGTAGATCCCCGCCCAGACGAAGGGGTAGTCGACCATCGTCTCCATGTGCGGCGGCGCGATGCCGTCGCGCGGGTCCATCACGATGTTGCGCGCGGGCGCCGGGGGCCGCCGGACCACCCGCTCGGTGCCGGTGGCCTGCACATGGTCGGTGCGGGCGAAGTCGCAGTCCAACTCCTCCACCCAGCGCACCAGTTCGGTGAGATAACCGGGCCCGTACCAGTCGTCGCCGTCGAGGAAGGTGACGAAGTCGCCCCGGGCCGCGTCGATACCGCTGTTGCGGGCCTGCGCTATGCCTCGGTTGGTCTCGTGCCGGATCACCCGGGTGTCGGTGCGCCCGTCCGTCCAGCGGTCGATCCACCACGGCGTGGAATCCGTGGAGCAGTCGTCGACGAGCAGGAATTCGAAGTCCGGGTCCGCGTTGTTGGCGAGACTTCTCAGAGTGCTCTCGGCGAAAGATTCCACATTGTGCATGGGAACGACGACGGACAGTTTCGGCACGCGTGCCTCTCACGTTCGAGGGTGGGAGAGATGAGGGGAGATTGGAACAGGCTAACCAGGCGCCCGGATCCGGCGGTGGCCGTGCGGGCTCGGAAAGGAGAACTCCGTTCGCAGCGGAAGTGAATTCTTGGTGTTTCAGGCCCGTTCCGGGGTTTTACCGAGACCGAACGTGTCCCGCAGCTCCGCGATGTTCGACCGCGTGGTCCGCCACAGGGCCTCCTGCGCGCCGTGCACGTCGGCCACGGCCGCCGCGTGGTCGTCGAGCAGCGCGGACGCCCGCTCCGCGAGCCGCGGGCCCAGCCTCCGGTCGTGCACCGACAGCCCCCACTCCGGGTGCCCGACGTCCGTCAGGAAGTAGGCGAGCTTCGGGTGGGACACCAGGCTCAGGATCGGCGTCCCGCAGCCGAACGGGATCATCCCGGCGTGCCCGCGCATCCCGATCACCAGCCGGGCCCGCCGGTACAGGTCGCGGATCGCGTCGTTCGGCATGTCGTAGAGCTGCTCGACGGGCAGGGCGATGCCGTGCTCGCGCCGCAGGTCGTGCACGAAGCGCTCGTCGGCCGGCATGTGCGCCGCGTACCGGACGTCCGCCCGGTCCCGCAGGGTGCGCAGCGCGGTGGCCAGTTGGGCCAGGAAGTGGCCGTAGTCGTGGCCGAAGCGCAGCCCCGCTCGGTCGTAGGCGCAGTTGATCAGGACGGTGTCCGACCGCTCGGCCGGATCCGTCCACCCCGGGACCAGGTGCCGGGCGACCGTGGTCGGGCAGGGCTGGTAGCGCACCCGGTCGCGCAGGGAGGCGGGCAGCAGCTCCCGGACCCGCTCGATCGAACCGTGGTTGCGCAGCCCGAAGAACGCCGACCGCTCGACCAGCACCCGCAGGCTCTCCGCGAACCGGCCCCGCCGGTAGCGCTGCCCGTCGAACAAGTTGTAGCCGACCGCGAACACCGCCAGCGGCGCGGTCACGCGGGCCAGCAGCGCGTCCGGCACGTTCCACTGCCAGTGGCTGTTGCCGTTGGGCGAGGTGTCCGGCAGGAAGAGCCCGCCGCCGCCGACGACCACCCCGCGCCGCGCGTTCAGCTCCTCCAGGGCCGCCTCGTCGACGAGCCGGTGCACCGGCTGCGGGTGCCAGCGGCCCGGGCCGGTGTCCGCGCCGAAGCACAGGCGCACCGCCTCCGGCAGTACCCGGTCCCCGGCGTTCTCCCGGCCCTCCGCGAACAGCGCCACGTGCGCGAGCTGTTCGGCGGCGGCGCCCTCGGGCCGGCGCGGCCCGGGCACGTCCGGACGGGTGCGGGTGTACCAGGCGTGGCAGCCCGCGTCGGTGGGGTCGGCGGCCAGGCCCTCGCGGGCGTAGGCGTGCGCGTCCGCCTCCCGCCCGCACAGGTGGGCCAGCCGGGCCAGCTGGGCGAAGGCGCGGGGGGCGAGGTCGGGGGAGGCGGCGGCCAGCAGCAGGTGGGCCTCCGCCTCGTCGTAGCGCGAGAGTGCCATCAGGCAGACGCCCAGCGTCTCGTGGCAGCGCGGCGCGTCCAGCCGGTCCGCGACGACCGGGGCGAGTACCTCCACGGCCTCGTCGTAGCGGCCCTGCCCCCGGTACACGTCGGCGACCGTGCGGGCCAGGTCCAGCGAGGGCCGCGCCCTGAGCAGCGGCGGCGCGAGGTGCGCCAGCAGGTCGGGGTGCTTGCCGCCGGGCAGGGCGCGGTAGGCGGCCCGGAACTCCTCGTCGCCCATCTCGAAACGGCGCCACGCCTCGGTGGCCGGACCGTACCCCGGCGCGTCGGCCGGCCCCGTGAAGCGCAGTACGGCGACCGGGGCGGGCACCGGCAGGTCGCCGTACAGCCGGCGGGCGAGGAAGTCGTAGCGCGCGTCCAGTGGCGTCACGTCGCCGTCGGCCACCGGGTCGGCGCCGCCCGGGTCGCCCAGCCGCTCGGCCAGGGCCTCGTCCAGGTCGGCGCACTGGACCACGAAGAGACCGTCCGGCAGCACCGCCCGCCGCTCCCCGTCCTCCCCGGGGGACAGCACCTGCGGCACGGCCGCCACGCCGAACCGCATCCGCAGCAGCTCGCCGAGGTCGCCCAGGACGACGGACGCGGTGCCGAGGGCGACGACGGTGTCGTACCCCGCCGGCCGCAGGACGGCGCCGCGGTCCCCGGCGCGGCGCGTGACGACCCGCGGGTGCAGCCGCCGCACCGCGTCGAACGAGGCCTCGGGCAGCCCGGGGTGGAACACCACCACGTCCTCGCACACTCGGGGGTTGCTCAGCACCAGACTCCGGACCAGCACGGCCAGACCGGCCAGGCCGCCCTCGTCGACGTACACGGCGAACGCGATCCGCCGCCGACCGGTGACGGCACTCCGGTCGTCGGCGGACGCGGCGGCGGACGCGGCGTGGGAGGCGGGGGCGGCGTGGGAGGCGGACGAGGCGAGGGCTCCCGCAGAGTCGGCCGAGCCCGAGACGGCCGAGGCGGAGAGGGCGCCCGCGGTGGCGGCGGCCGCGGCGGTGGCGGAGCCCGTGGAGGTCGGTGCCGCGAGGGAGCCCGCAGCGGTCGAGGAGGTCGAGGCGGCCGAGGAGTTGGGGGACGTCGAGGCGGAGAGGGCGCCCGCGGCGGTGGCGGGGCCCGTGGCGGTCGGTGCCGTGGGGGAGCCCACAGCGGCCGAGGCGGCTGAGGCGGCCGAGGAGTTGGGGGACGTCGAGGCGGAGAGGGTGCCCGCGGTGGTGGCGGCCGCAGCGGCGGCGGCGCCCGGGGCGGTCGGCGCCGTGGGGGAGCACGCAGCGGTCGAGGTGGTCGAGGCGTTGGGGGGCGTCGAGGCGGAGGGGTGGGTCATCGCAGGGCGGTCCTCATCTTGCTGTCGTCGACGTGCGTGGCGCGGCGTGCGACCCACTCGGCCTCCCGGGGCCGCAGCCGGCCGGCCGGGGTGAAGCCGACGAGATCGAGGCGGGGGCTCGCGTCCAGGAAGTCCAGGAGGCGGAGCACGGTGAAGGCCGTGGTCGGCGCCGCACCCCAGTCGCCCTCGCCCAGCAGCGCCGGGTCGCTCAGGGGGCGGCGCAGCGACGCGTCCGCGAGGTGGTCCTGCGCGCCGGGCACGATCCGCTCCCGGACGGCGCGGCGCCAGCCGGCCACCGGGTCGCCGAACACCAGCCGGACCCCGGCCCGCTGCGTCCACGCCGGTCCATCCCACGGGGTGTCGCCCCGCAGCGTGACGGCGTGCAGGTCGGTGCGCCCGCCGGTGCCCTCGGCCCGCAGGCGGAACGAGTCGCAGCGCACCACCAGGTCGTAGCCGTCGATCTCGGCGCACAGCGTGCTCCCGGACACGTCGCCGGCGTTCGCGACGACGCACACCGTCCGTCCCGCGACCAGCGCCCGCAGACCGCCGACGTCGACGGGGGTGGTGCCGCCCAGCAGCGGGTCGGGTACCCGGTCCCGCTCGCCCAGCCGCCGGTAGGAGCCGTACAGCGCGAGGAGGCGCCGCACCGCGGGGTCGGCCGGGCCGTGTGCGGCCACCACCGCCCGCACGTAGGCGTCGAAGCGCGGGGCCAGCACCGCGGTGGTCGCGGTGGGCTCCGCGAGCAGCTCGCGCAGTTCGGAACCCTCGGCGGGGAAGAGCGCGACGGCCGCCTCCAGGCAGGCCCGGCGGCGGTGCAGGGTGTCCGTCCGGCGGGCGACCTCGGGCGCCGGGCGGCCGTCGGACAGCAGCGCGGCATAGCGCTCGTAGCACTCCAGCGCCTCGGCGTCGCGGCCCAGCCCGTCCAGCGCCAGGCCACGCAGCCGCCATGCCCCCTTGGACCGCCGCCGGATCCCGGCCGCCGACTCGGCGAGCCCCAGCGCGAGTCCGAGGCCGTGCTCCCCGCCCGCCTCCAGCGCGCGCTCGCCGACCTGGAGCAGGGCGTCGAAGGGGTCCGCCGCCGGACCGTCGAGCGAGGCCGCGAAGGCGCCGATCGCCCGGGTCAGCCGGACCTGCGGGCCGGTGGCCCCGGCCGCCCCGGGCTCCTGTGCGGCGAGGTGCTCGCCGCACAGGCGCATGCTCCGGGCGTACGGGCCGGGCCAGGATGCCTCCCGCTGCCGTGCCTTGAACAATCCCGCCAGGGGCTTCGTCACGCGTTCCACCGTTCTCCGACCGGACGCCGAATGTGCCCCAGGGCGACGGTCCGCGGGTGGCTTGCGGGCGGACGGCGGGTGAACACTCACCCTCCGGTGGCCGTCCGGCCGGCCGTCACCGCCCGATCGAGCGCCGGATGGACCGCGCCCGGCGCACCACCCTGCGGGCCGTGGAGTTGTGCGGCAGGAATCCCAGCCGGGCCGGGATGCCGCCCGGCAGGCCCAGCGAGGTGAGCCTGCGCTTCTTGAAGTACCGCCAGGTGCGGGCGTCCAGGTGCGCGCGCAGATACGCCTCCGCCTCCGGCCGCAGCTCCGGCAGCACCTTGGGCTGCATGGCGAACCCGACGGTCCGCACCAGCGCGGCCAGCTCCTCGGCGTCCGCGTCCCGCAGTCCACCGGCGACCGCGGCCGGGTCCGACAGGTCCGGCAGGAGCGCGTCCACGAGCGTGGCGGGCACGCGGTTGCTGTTCTCGTACGGCGTCAGCCGGTCGAGCAGCCGCTCGGTGCCGACCCGGGCCACCGGCAGGCCGTACAGCGCGGACGCGGTGAGCAGGGCCGTGGAGAAGCAGCCGACGACCAGCGCCGGACGCATCCGCCGGAACAGCACCTCGGCCAGCACCGGTGTCTCCACCACGGTGAGGTCGACCCCCAGCCGCCCGGCCTCCTCCTCCAGCACCCGGGTGAAGCGGGCCGGGGCCGTGGGGTGCGTCTTGAACACCACGCGCGTGTGCCCGAGCCCGGCGACGCCGGTCAGCATCCGCACGTGCAGGTCCTCCTCCTCCTCGGCGGAGAGGATGCCCAGCGCCGACAGGTACTGGCCGAGCAGCACCGCGGGCCGCTCCACGTCCGGCAGCCCGGGGCCGGTGTCCGCCAACTCGGCCAGCACCTTGGTGAACGCCGGGGACGGCACCACCTCGGGCTCGACGCCGAACTCCGTCAGCAGCAGCGGCGCGAGCCCCGGCACCAGGTCCAGGTGGAGCAGCCGCTCCACCCGTGTGCCGACCAGCGGGGCCAGCTTGGTGCGGGTGGGCCCGTAGCTCATCAGACCGTCCGCGTAGACGGTCAGGGGCGCGTCGGTGAAGATCTGCGCCACGCCGATCGCCGGGGGCACGTGGACCGACTCCACGGCCAGCGCCACGTCGTCGTCGCCGAGCCCCCAGGCGAGCCGCAGGTGCCGCTCCCACAGCGGGACGTCCCCGGCCCGCGGCGACCAGTCGCCGGGGTGGAAGGGAGAGATCGCCTCGTTCCACGACACCACGTCGTCGAACCGGCCCCGCAGCCGCTCGAACCCCGGCGCGGCGTCCAGGGCCGGGGTCGTCTCGGGCGTCGCCGCGTTGTTGGCGACCAGCAGGATCCGCCGGTCGGCCGCGTCGAAGCAGCCGGAGTCCAGGGCCGCGGCCAGCGTGGCCGTGCCGTACAGCGTCGACGCCAGGAAGATCTGCGTGGTCATGCCGCCGCCTCCTCGGCCGGCCGGCCGGTGGCCGCCGCGCCCGCGCGACGGCGCAGCCGCCGCAACCGCGTGGCGCGCTCGGCGTCCATCGTGTCCAGCACCTCGTCGAGCGCGTCCTGCGGCATCCGCCGCAGCGCCGCCGCGCTCCGCTCCTTCAGTATCCGGGCCACACCGGGCTCGAACCGCTCGATGGAACCGAGGTGGTGGGAGATGATCGCGCAGTACGTCCGGACCGCCTTCGGCACCAGCCGCGCGGCGTCCGGGTCCCCGGCCGCCCCCGCGAGCACCTCGTCGAAGGCGCGGATGAAGTCGAGCTGGCGCACGTCACCGATCTGGGTGAGCGAGGACGCCACCCCGCGCCGGTAGAACACGCCGAGCAGCCCGGTCACCGCGAAGGACTCCGCCTCCCGGTGCAGCTTCCAGATCCACGGCCGGTCCTCGGCCGTGCGCAGCCCGTCGGTGAAGTGCAGCAGACCGCGCTCGGCCAGCCGGCGGTGGTAGACGCCCGCCCACGCGTAGGCGTAGTCGACGGAGGTGGTGCGGTGCGCGGGCAGGATCGCGTCGCGCGGGCGCAGGGCCCTGTTGCGGCGGCCGTGCGGGACCCGGTGCAGGGTGCGGTTGCGTCCCGTGCACTGCACGTGGTCGGTGCGCACGAAGTCGACGTCCAGCTTCTCGATGGCGGTCACCAGGTCGGCGCAGTGGCCCGGCGCCAGCCAGTCGTCGCCGTCCAGGAAGGCGAGGTACTCGCCGCGCGCCCGGTCGATGCCGGTGTTGCGGGCCGTCGCCAGGCCGCCGTTCTTCTCGTGTATGACCAGCACCGCCCCCGGCAGCTCCCGCTCCGCGCGCGCGAGGAGGTCCACGGTCCCGTCGGTGGAGCAGTCGTCGACGAGAATGAACTCGAAGTCGTCCCGCGCGTTGGCGCGCAGACTCCGCAGGGTGTCTGGGGCGTACTGCCGCACGTTGTAGAACGGCACGATGACGGAGAGCTTGGGCACGTCGGCGACGTTATGCGACGGTCCGGCATTCGGCTTTACCGGTTCCTTTATTCCCGGTGAACGCGGCGTGGCGAAGCGGTGAAGCGGATCCTTTTCCGGGGCCAGGGCGGGCCGATTCGCCATTCGGCGATGTGCTGTTCACCATTTGTTGGATTCCGGTTGGGCGGTTCCTAGAAATGGCTTCCTAGCGTCTACGACGTGCCAGCAAGTGCAACGAAGGCCCTGCGAGTCGCCGTCCTGGCGGACTCCGACACCCGGTGGAAATGGGGCGCGCTCACCGCGACCCGGGTCCGCCCCGGGGACACGGAGATCCACCTCGACGGCTACCTCCTGCGCGGCCGAGCCACCCCCACCGCCCGCCAGCTCCAGGAGGTCGGCGTCAGCGCGGACTCGCTCCGCGAGGTGACCGCCGTCGAGTTCCTGCGCGCCATGGAGGGGGCGCGGGGCGAGGACTCCTACGACGTCCTCGTGCTCGCCCTGGTCGGCGGCGGTGTCCAGGCGATGCTGCACGGGCTCGGCCGCGTCTGGCAGGACCGCGCCGAGCGGCCCGTGGTGGTCACCGGCTACGTCGGCGTCGTCTACGAGAAGCTCGCCGACGGCCTGCTGCTGCGCCACGGCGCCGACCTCGTGCTCGCCAACTCCCGCCAGGACGCGGACCGTTTCCGCGCGGTGTACGAGGGAGTCGGCGCCGACGCCGCCGCGGTGACCGAGGTCGCCCTGCCCTTCCTGGGCGGGGCCGGCTACGCCGGTGAGCCCGACGGCGACCGCCCCTACACGGTGGTCTTCGCCGCGCAGCCCTCGGTGCCGGACAACCGCAAGGACCGTACGTACCTCCTCGAACGGCTGATCCGCCACGCCCGCCTCCACCCCGAGCGGGAGGTCGTGCTCAAGCTGCGCTCCAAGCCCGGCGAACACACCACGCACATCGAGGAGCTGCCCTACCAGAAGCTGGTGCAGCGGGCCGACCCGCCGCCCAACTTCCGCCTGGTCTACGGCCACATGGGCGAGGTCCTGGACCGCACCGACCTGCTGGTCACCATCAGCTCCACGGCGGCCCTGGAGTCCCTGCACCGCCGCATCCCCACGGTCGTCCTGAGCGACCTCGGGGTGCGCGAGGCGCTCGGCAACCACCACTTCGTGGGCTCCGGCTGCCTCGCCTCCTGGGACCAGCTCGACGCGGGCCACCGCCCGGCCCCCGACCCCGAGTGGGTCGCCCGGCAGGGCGTGGCGGCGGACGGCGGCTACGACACCGCCTTCGACGAGGCCCGCGCGCGCATCGCCGCCCTGCTGGCCCGGCCCGGGGGGCTGCCGCCGCTGGCCCCGTACTACACACCGGTCACCGCCCCCGGATACCTCCCCGGCATCCTCGCCCGCCACCACCTCGCCCCCGACGGCACCCCGCTGCCCGGCGCCCCGGCCGCCGACCGGGCGCCCGGCCCGGTCCGCCAGGTCGTGCGCCGCGCGGCCCGCGGCGCCTACCGGCACGGCGTCCAGCGGGTCGCCCCGGTGATCCGGCGGATGGGGGAGCTGTGACCGGCCCGAACCGTCTCCAAGGAGTACAGCCCATGACCAACCCGGAAGCGGGCCAGGGCGCTTCGGTGCGCCGGGTGCTCGCCGTGATCCCCGCGCGCGGCGGCTCCAAGGGAGTGCCCGCGAAGAACCTCGCCCCCGTCGGCGGCGTCCCCCTGGTGGTCCGCGCGGTGCGCGAGTGCCTGGGCGCCCGCCTCGTGACGGACGTCGTCGTCTCCACCGACGACCACGCCATCGCCGCGGCGGCCCGGGAGGCGGGTGCCGAGGTCGTCCTGCGGCCCGCGGCCATCGCCGGGGACACGGCCACCTCCGAGGCCGCCGTGCTGCACGCCATGGACACCCACGAGGCCCTGCACGGCGCCGCCGTCGACGTGGTCCTGCTCGTCCAGTGCACCAGCCCCTTCCTGGTCCGCGAGGACGTCGACGGGGTGGCCGGCGCGGTCGTCGAGGACGGCGCGGACACCGCCGTCACCGTCGCCCCGTTCCACGGCTTCGTCTGGCGCGACGGTGCCGACGAGACGGGCGGGGCCGACGGCGGCCACGGCGTCAACCACGACAAGTCGTACCGCCCCCGCCGCCAGGACCGCCCCCAGGACCTGCTGGAGACCGGCGCCGCCTACGCCATGGCCGCCCCCGGCTTCCGCAAGCACCAGCACCGCTTCTTCGGCCGCACCGAACTGGTCCGCACCGACCCGGCCCGCGTCCTGGAGATCGACGACCCGCACGACCTGGCCCGCGCCCGCGCCCTGGCACCGCACTTCGACGCGGCCCGGCCCGGCGCCCTGCCGACCGCGCAGGACATCGACGCGGTCGTCCTCGACTTCGACGGCACCCAGACCGACGACCGGGTGCTGATCGACTCCGACGGACGGGAGTTCGTCTCCGTGCACCGCGGCGACGGACTCGGCATCGCCGCCCTGCGCCGCAGCGGCCTGACGATGCTGATCCTGTCCACGGAGGTGAACCCGGTCGTCGCCGCCCGCGCGCGCAAGCTCAAGCTGCCCGTGCTGCACGGCATCGACCGCAAGGACCTCGCCCTCAAGCAGTGGTGCGAGGAACAGGGCATCGCGCCCGAACGCGTGCTCTACGTCGGCAACGACGTCAACGACCTCCCGTGCTTCGCCCTCGTCGGCTGGCCCGTGGCGGTCGCCAGCGCCCACGACGCCGTACGCGGCGCGGCCCGCGCGGTCACCACCGTCCCCGGCGGCGAAGGCGCCGTACGGGAGATCGCGACCTGGCTCCTGGGTCCGTCCCTGGACGCCCTCGACCCCGCTGTCGAAACCACCCCCACGCTCACCCAGTCCACGTAAGGAACCCCCTGCCATGAGCACCAACTCCCGCATCCGCACCTTCGGCACCCGCGAGGCCGGTCCCGGCCGCCCCGTCTACGTCACCGGCGAGATCGGCATCAACCACAACGGCGAGCTGGAGAACGCGTTCAAGCTGATCGACGCCGCCGCCGAGGCCGGCTGCGACGCCGTCAAGTTCCAGAAGCGCACCCCGGAGATCTGCACCCCGCGCGACCAGTGGGACATCGAGCGCGACACCCCCTGGGGCCGGATGACGTACATCGACTACCGCCACCGCGTGGAGTTCGGCGAGGACGAGTACCGGCAGATCGACGAGTACTGCAAGACCAAGAACATCGACTGGTTCGCCTCCCCGTGGGACACCGAGGCCGTCGCCTTCCTGGAGAAGTTCGACGTCCCCGCCCACAAGGTCGCCTCCGCCTCCCTGACCGACGACGAGCTGCTGCGCGCCCTGCGCGCCACGGGCAAGACGGTCATCCTCTCCACCGGCATGTCCACCCCGAAGCAGATCCGCCACGCGGTCGAGGTCCTCGGCAGCGACAACATCCTCATGTGCCACGCCACGTCGACGTACCCGGCGCAGGCCGAGGAGCTGAACCTCCGCGTCATCAACACCCTCCAGCAGGAGTACCCGAACGTCCCGATCGGCTACTCCGGCCACGAGACCGGCCTCCAGACCACGCTGGCCGCCGTCGCCCTCGGCGCCACCTTCGTCGAGCGCCACATCACCCTCGACCGCGCCATGTGGGGCTCCGACCAGGCCGCCTCCGTCGAGCCGCAGGGCCTGACCCGCCTGGTGCGCGACATCCGCACCATCGAGGCCTCCCTCGGCGACGGCGTCAAGAAGGTCTACGACTCGGAGCTCGGCCCGATGAAGAAGCTGCGCCGCGTCACCGGCGTCGTCGCCGAGGCGGAGATCGCCGCCGCCGCGGGCGAGCCCGTCACCGTCTGATCCCCGGCCACCGAGTCACTCACCACGGGACGGTCCCCCACCGATGAGCCCCCGCGCCGGGAACGCCGGCCCCCGCACTCTCGCCTTCGTCGAGAGCCCGGTACAACTGCTGAACGTGCTGGAGTGGGCGCACACCCGCGCCCCCGGCGCGGAGCTCACCCTCGTGGTCCTCTCGCCCGTCGACCCGATGACCCGCGGCCAGCTGCGCCGCATGGCGGAACTGGCCCGCAAGGAGGGCCACGAGATCCGCTGGGAGGAGGCGCGCGGCGGCGCCACCGCCCCCTTCCGTACGGTCGGCGGCCTGACCACCGCGCTGCGCCAGGCGGACCGGGTCGTCATGGGCGACCCGTTCTCCCGCTACGTGCAGCTGCTCCTCACCATCACCCGCGCCCACGACCTGGTCGTGGTGGACGACGGCACCGCCACGATGGAGTTCGTCACCCAGCTGGCCCACGGCGAACGCCTGGTGCGCTGGCACCGCAAGGGCAGCCGCCCCGGCCCGCGCGACCTGCTCTTCGCGCCGGTCTCCCGGTCCGCCCGCCACCGCCTCACCCCGACCCCCGACCGGCAGGTCTCGGTCTTCTCCTCCATGCCCATCGAGGAGGTGCCCGACGGCGTCGCCGTCGCCGCGAACGACTTCTCCTGGACCAGGGACCGCTTCGGGCCGCCCCGCATCACCAAGGGCGCCGACATGGTCGGCACCTCCCTGGTGGAGACCGGTGTCGTCGACGCCGACCGCTATGTGGACGCGGTACGCGCCCTGGCGAAGACCCACGGGGCGGCCCGCTACTTCGCCCACCGCCGCGAGAGCGCCGAGAAGCTGCACCGGCTGGCCGTGGAGACGGGCCTCCAGATCGTCCGCCCCGACCTGCCCCTGGAGCTGATCGCCCGCCGGGGGCCGATCGGCCGCACCGTCCTCAGCTTCCCCTCCACCGTCGTCCACACCCTCCCGCTGGCCCTGGCCGGCACCGAGGTCCGCGTCGCCGTCTGCGACATCGACCCCGCCTGGCTCACCGAGTCGGCCTCACCGCGGGCCCGCGGATTCCTGAGCGGCGTCACCGGCTCGGCCCGGGACGTGCACCGGCTGTCGGCGGTGGCAAGCACGGGGTAGCCGGGCGCCGGGCGGACGCGGCGCGAAGGTGGCGCGGCGGTGGCCGGCAGGCTCGGCATACGGACGGTTCCGGCGTGGCTCCGCCGTGGCGTGGTATGCGTGAGGGGAGCAAGTAAACAGGAAGGACGGAGCGCCGGGTGCCGAGGCCGGAAACGGGTGAGCGTACCCACCCCCGTTGAGAGCCATGCGCCGAGCGGCCAACTTTCTTCCCCTAACGGGCTGAAATTTTGTTGATCGAGGGGCAGTTGACTACCCCGGCGTCCTACCCTTCAGAGGGTGAACGTGTTGATGTCCCCAGAGTCCGAGGCCGACACTCCCGGTGAAGCCGCGCTGCCCGGCACCTTGCCGGACGCGCTGCGCGCGGAGCTCGTGGCCTTCCGTCGCGACCTCCACATGCACCCCGAGCTGGGCAACCAGGAGTTCCGCACCACCGCCGCGATCAAGGAACGGCTGGAGCGGGCCGGTCTCAAGCCGCGCGTACTGCCCATCGGCACCGGGCTCGTCTGCGACATCGGCACCGAGTCGGGCCAGTGGTCCGGCGGACCCCGCATGCTCGCCCTGCGGGCCGACATCGACGCCCTGCCCATCCCGGACACCAAGACCGAGTGCGCCTACCGCTCCCAGGTGCCCGACCGCGCCCACGCCTGCGGACACGACGTGCACACCACCGTCGTCCTCGGCACCGGGCTCGTGCTGGCCGCCCTGCACGAGCAGGGCCTGCTGCCCCGGCCCGTGCGGCTGGTCTTCCAGCCCGCCGAGGAGGTGCTGCCCGGCGGTGCCGCCGACGCCATCGAGGGCGGTGCGCTCGACGGGGTGCGCCGGATCCTGGCCGTGCACTGCGACCCCCGGGTGGACGCCGGGAGGATCGGCCTCAGGGTCGGCCCGATCACCTCCGCCTGCGACCGGCTGGAGATCGCGCTGAACGGCCCCGGCGGCCACACCGCCCGCCCGCACCTCACCACCGACCTCGTCACCGCCGCCGCCCGGGTGGTCACCGACGTTCCCCCGCTGGTTGCCCGGCGCGTGGACAGCCGCAGCGGGCTCGCCCTGACCTGGGGGCGGATCGAGTCCGGGCACGCCCCGAACGTCATCCCGCAGCACGCCGAACTGGCCGGGACCGTGCGCTGCCTCGACCTCGACGCCTGGCGGCAGGCGCCGGACCTGGTGATGGGCGCCATCGACGAGATCGCCGACCTGTACCGGGCCAAGTCCGAGATCACCTACGTCCGCGGCGTCCCCCCGGTCGTCAACGAGGTCACCAGCACCGAGCTGCTCCAGGCCGCCATGGTCGCCCGGCGCGGCACCGACGCCGTCGAGTCCACCGAGCAGAGCCTGGGCGGCGAGGACTTCTCCTGGTACCTGGAGCACGTGCCCGGCGCCATGGCCCGCCTCGGCGTCCGCCCGCCCGGCGAGCGCACGGTCCGCGACCTCCACCAGGGCGACTTCGACGTGGACGAGCACGCCATCACGGTCGGCGTGGAGATGTTCACCGCGGCCGCCCTCATCGACGCCGTGCAGTAGGCGGTGCGGCGGGCGGTGCGGTGGCCGGTGCGGTGGCCGGTGCGGTGGTAAGTCCCCCTTCGAACCGGTCGTTAACAGGGCGGTAACCGGCCAGCGGCACGAATGGATAACGGCGCCGCGCAACCCCGTTCCCAGGAGTTTCTACGCGCGTTACTGTGCGCCGAACCGAGCGCCCGCTGCGGGGCTTTGGAGAATGGGGAACTTCAGATGCGTCGGATATCGAGACTGACCCGCGTCGCGGTGGGGGTCGCGTCGCTCGCGCTCGCGGCCACGGCCTGCGGCGGCACCAGCGGCGAGAGCGGCGACGACGGCGGTGACGACAAGGGCCTCGCCATCGCGTACGACATCGGCGGCAAGGGCGACCAGTCCTTCAACGACGCCGCGTACGCCGGTCTGGAGCGGGCGAAGAAGGAGTTCGGCTACAAGACCGCCGACATCGAGCCCACCGACGGCGAGACGGACGCCGACAAGGAACAGCGCCTGACCTCCCTGGCCAAGCAGGGCTACAACCCGGTCATTGGCGTCGGCTTCGCCTACGGCCCGGCGATGAAGGCCGTCGCCGCCAAGTACCCGGACACCACCTTCGGCATCGTCGACTCCGTGGTCGAGGGCAAGAACGTGGCGTCCCTCGTCTTCGCCGAGAACGAGGCCTCCTACCTGGCCGGCGTCGTCGCGGCCAAGGCCACCAAGTCCAAGACCGTCGGCTTCGTGGGCGGTGTGGACGTCCCGCTGATCCACAAGTTCCAGGCGGGCTACGAGCAGGGCGTCAAGGACACCGACCCGAAGATCAAGGTCGTCTCGCAGTACCTGACGCAGACCGCGGAGGAGGGCGGCTTCTCCAGCCCCGACAAGGGCAAGGCCGCCGCCGAGGGCCAGATCGAGAAGAAGGCCGACGTCGTGTACGCGGCGGCCGGTCTCTCCGGCCAGGGTGTGATCGAGGCCGCCGCGAAGGCGAAGATCTGGGCGATCGGCGTCGACTCGGACCAGTACCAGCAGGAGGCCCTCGCGGCCTACAAGGACTCCATCCTGACCTCCGCCCTCAAGGACATCAACGGCGCGGTCTTCGCCCTGGCCAAGTCCGTCGAGGACGGGAAGCCGCTGACCGGCACCCACACCTTCGACCTGAAGTCCGACGGCGTGGGCCTGTCCGACAGCAACCCGAAGTTCGCCGAGGTCCAGGGCGCCCAGGAGGCCGTGGAGAAGGCCAAGGCCGGCATCGTGGACGGTTCGATCAAGGTCGCGACGGAGTAGTCGGAGCAGCCGTGACCCCGCGGCACGCGAGCCGATGGACCTGACGAAGCGGACGGGCGCCCCCGGGTGCCCGTCCGCTTCCGCGTCCCCCGACCGGCAACGCCCCGGCGTCACCCTGCGCCACCTGCCGTTTGCGTCCGGCAAGCCCCGTACCCCCATTCGCGTCGCCTTGCTCACGGGCGGATAACAAGGTGGACAGAAGGGGTTTTCAGGCAGGTCTACGCGCGTTAATCTGCGGCGAAGCCAGCGCCGCAGCCGAACCGTCCCCGGCGCTTGTACGACAGGAGCACCAGACATGCGCCGGATTTCCCGGATCACGGTCGCAGGCGCAGCGACCGCCTCCCTGGCCCTCGCCCTCGCCGCCTGCGGTGGTACCTCGACCGACTCCGGTTCGGAGTCCAAGGGGGACAAGGGTCTCGCCATCGCCTACGACGTCGGCGGCAAGGGCGACCAGTCCTTCAACGACGCCGCGTACGCCGGTCTGGAGCAGGCCAAGAAGGAGTTCGGCTACGAGACGGCCGACGTCGAGCCCACCGACGGCGAGACCGACGCCGACAAGGAGCAGCGGCTGTCCTCGCTGGCGAAGCAGGGCTACAACCCGGTCGTCGGCATCGGCTACGCCTACGCCTCCGCCATGAAGAACGTCGCGGAGAAGTACCCGGACACCACCTTCGGCATCGTCGACGACGCCACGATCGAGGCGAAGAACGTCGCGGACCTGGTCTTCAACGAGCAGGAGGCGTCCTACCTCGCCGGTGTCGCCGCCGCCAAGAGCACCAAGACCAACACGGTCGGCTTCGTGGGCGGTGTGGACGTCCCGCTGATCCACAAGTTCCAGGCCGGCTACGAGCAGGGCGTCAAGGACACCGACCCGAAGATCAAGGTCATCTCGCAGTACCTCACGCAGACCGCGGAGGAGGGCGGCTTCTCCAGCCCCGACAAGGGCAAGACCGCCGCCGAGGGCCAGATCGAGAAGAAGGCCGACGTCGTCTACGCGGCGGCCGGTCTCTCCGGTCAGGGCGTGATCGAGGCCGCCGCCGCCAACAAGGTCTGGGCGATCGGCGTCGACTCCGACCAGTACAAGCAGGAAGCCCTCGCGAAGTACAAGGACTCCATCCTGACGTCGGCCACCAAGGACGTCGCCAAGGCGGTCTACAGCCTTGCGAAGTCGGTCGAGGACGGCAAGCCGGAGACCGGTATCGTTCGGGGCGATCTGAAGTCCGGCGAGGTCGGTCTCTCGGACTCCAACCCGAAGTTCGCGGACGACGCCGAGCTCCAGGCAGCCATCAAGACGGCCAAGGAGAAGATCATCAGCGGCGAGATCAAGGTCAAGAGCAGCTGAACGGCTGAGTAGCACCAGCAACACCTCGAACAGCGTGTAACCGCGCCGGCCCAGCCGCACGGCGGGGTACGGGGAGAGCGCCCTCGAAGTCGCCCTCCCCGTACCCCGTCGCGTCGATGTGTCGCCGCCGCTTTCAGATGCCGTAGGGGCGCTACGCGCGTAGACGGCCCCCGTCCCCAGGAGAGTGCGCCATCAACGCGTCCAGCAGCCCTCCGGCGAAAGCGGCGGTCAACGAACCGGTGACCGCCGTCGAACTCGCCGGGATCACCAAGCGTTTCCCCGGAGTCGTGGCCAACCACGACATCCACCTCACCGTCCGCAAGGGCACCGTCCACGCCCTCGTCGGCGAGAACGGCGCCGGCAAGTCGACCCTGATGAAGATCCTCTACGGCATGCAGAAGCCGGACGAGGGCACCATCGCGGTCGGCGGCGAGAAGGTGACCTTCTCCTCGCCCGCCGACGCCATCGTGCGCGGCATCGGCATGGTCCACCAGCACTTCATGCTCGCCGACAACCTCACGGTCCTGGAGAACGTGGTCCTCGGCAGCGAGAAGCTGTACGGCATCGGCTCCAAGGCCCGCCGGAAGATCAAGGAGATCTCCGAGCGGTACGGCCTGGGCGTGCGCCCCGACGTCCTCGTCGAGGAGCTGGGCGTCGCCGCCCGCCAGCGCGTGGAGATCCTCAAGGTCCTCTACCGCGGCGCCCGCACGCTGATCCTCGACGAGCCCACGGCCGTCCTGGTGCCGCAGGAGGTGGACGCCCTCTTCGACAACCTGCGCGAGCTGAAGGCCGAGGGCCTGTCCGTCATCTTCATCTCCCACAAGCTGGGCGAGGTCCTCTCGGTCGCCGACGAGATCACCGTCATCCGCCGCGGCACCACGGTCGGCACGGCCGTCCCCGCCGAGACCACGCCCCGCCAGCTCGCCGAGCTGATGGTCGGCAGCGAGCTGCCCACCCCGGAGACCGCGGAGTCCACGGTCACCGACCGCGCGGTCCTCACCGTCGACGCGCTGCGCCTGGCGGCGCCCGGCGGCAAGGCCCTGCTGGACGACATCTCCTTCACCATCCACGCCGGTGAGGTGCTGGGCATCGCCGGCGTCGAGGGCAACGGCCAGACCGAGCTGGTCGACGCGCTCATCGGCCTGCGCCACGCCGACTCCGGCTCGATCCGCTTCCTCGACCAGGACATCACCGCGCTGCCCACCCGCAAGCGCCGCGAGCAGGGCGTCGGCTACATCCCCGAGGACCGCCACCGCCACGGGCTGCTCCTGGAGGCCCCGCTCTGGGAGAACCGCATCCTCGGCCACGTCACCGAGAAGCCCAACAGCAAGGGCGTCTGGCTGGACCTCAAGAACGCCCAGCAGGACACCCGCCGCATCGTCGAGACGTACGACGTCCGCACCCCCGGCATCGACGTCACCGCGGCCTCGCTGTCCGGCGGCAACCAGCAGAAGCTGATCGTCGGCCGCGAGATGAGCCACAAGCCGCGCTTCCTGATCGCCGCCCACCCCACCCGCGGTGTGGACGTCGGCGCGCAGGCCGCGATCTGGGACCACATCCGCGAGGCCCGCCGCGAGGGCCTGGCCGTGCTGCTGATCTCCGCCGACCTGGACGAGCTGATCGGCCTGTCCGACACCCTCCGGGTGATCTACGACGGCAAGCTGGTCGCGGACGCCGACCCGGCCGGCATCACCCCCGAGGCGCTCGGTTCGGCGATGACCGGCGCCGCCTCCGGACACCTCGAACACGAAGAGAACCCCGAGACCCCGGCCGACGGCGGCCCGGGTGCGGAAGACGAGGCCCGCTGATGAAGAAGTTCGACAAGGAGCGCGTGCTCCTCGCGGTGGCCGGACCGGTCATCGCGCTCGCCGTGGCCTTCGTGCTCAGTGCGATCGTCCTGATCGCCTCGGGCAAGAACCCGGTCGAACCGTTCGCCCTCATGTTCGAGCAGGCCGGTTTCTCCGACATCCAGGTCCTGATCGTCAACCAGGCGTCGATGTACTACATCGCGGCCCTCGCGGTGGCCATCGGCTTCCGGATGAACCTGTTCAACATCGGCGTCGACGGCCAGTACCAGCTCGCCGCCATGATGGCCGCGATCGTCGGCGCCCACGCCAACCTGCCGGCCGGCCTCCAGATCCCGCTGCTGCTCCTGACCGCCGTGCTCACCGGCGCCTTCTGGTCCGGCATCGCCGGTGTCCTGAAGATCACCCGGGGCGTCAGCGAGGTCGTCGCGACGATCATGCTCAACTCCATCGCCACCGCCGTCATCGGCTACCTGTGGCTGCCCGACGTCTTCGGCGTCAAGATCGGCAACAACAACACCACCGGCGAGATGCACGAGTCCGGCTGGATCCCCGGCATCGACATGGGCGCGGCCGGCGAGATCTACGGCCTGGTGATCCTCGCCGTCCTCCTCGGCATCGGCTACTGGCTGGTCCTCAACCGCACCCGCTTCGGCTTCGACCTGCGCGCCTCCGGCGCCTCCGAGTCCGCCGCCGCGGCCAGCGGTGTCGACCCCAAGCGCATGGTGCTCACCGCGATGCTCATCTCGGGCGGCCTCGCCGGTCTCGCGGGCCTGCCCATCCTGATGGGCGACACGCACACCTACAGCCTCAACTTCCCCACCGGCATCGGCTTCCTCGGCATCGGCATCGCCCTGCTCGGCCGCAACAGCCCGGTCGGCATCGCCTTCGCCGCCCTGCTGTGGGCCTGGCTCGACAAGGCCAGCCCCGAGCTGGACTTCCACGGGTACGACAAGGAGATCGCGGTCATCATGCAGGGCCTGATCGTCCTCTCCGTCGTCGTCTCCTACGAGGCCGTCCGCGAGTGGGGTCTGCGCCGCCAGCAGCGCCGGGTCGGCGCGGAGCTGGCCGCCGGACACGTCCTCGGCGCCACCGACAACCCGAAGAAGGAGGTGGCCGGCCGATGACCGCTCCGACCACAGCGACCGACGTCAACCAGCCGTCGCTGGAGCACGCACCACCGACCGGCCGCCGCATGTCGTGGCCCGTGCTGCTCCTGGTCATCGCCGGAGCCCTGGCGCTGACCTCGATCGTCCGCCTGATCACCGGCGCCAACGGCATCACCAACGTCAGCCAGATGTCCACCGCGCTCCAGCTCGCCGTGCCGATCGGCCTCGCCGGTCTCGGCGGCCTGTGGGCCGAGCGGGCGGGCGTCGTCAACATCGGCCTCGAGGGCATGATGATCCTCGGCACCTGGTTCGGTGCCTGGGCCGGCTTCCAGTGGGGCCCGTGGACCGGCGTCCTCGTCGGCATCATCGGCGGCTGCCTCGGCGGCCTGCTGCACGCCATCGTGACGATCACCTTCAACGTCAACCACATCGTCTCCGGTGTGGCCATCAACATCCTCGCCCTCGGCGCCACCCGCTACCTGGCCCCGCTCGCCTTCGAGGGCCACCAGGGCGGCTCGGCCAAGCAGTCCCCGCCGGTCGACTCCCTCGGCCACTTCTCGATCCCGGGCCTGTCCGGCTGGCTGGACAGCCTCAACGACCAGCACTGGTTCTTCCTCTCGGACATCGCGGGCCTGCTGGGCGGCCTGGTCACCGACGTCTCCTGGCTCACCCTGATCGCGGTCGCCCTGATCCCCGCCACCTGGTGGATCCTGTGGCGCACCCCGTTCGGCCTGCGGCTGCGCTCCTGCGGCGAGAACCCGATCGCCGCCGAGTCCCTCGGCGTCAACGTCTACAAGTACAAGTACCTGGCCGTGATCATCTCCGGCGGCCTGGCCGGCCTCGGCGGCGTCTTCCTGTCCATCGTGGCCAACCCCTTCTACCTGGAGGGCCAGACCAGCGGCCGCGGTTACATCGGCCTCGCGGCGATGATCTTCGGTAACTGGATGCCGGGCGGCCTCGCCATCGGCGCCGGGCTCTTCGGCTACACCGACAGCCTCAACCTGCGCGGCGGCTCGGCCAACGTGCACGCCCTGCTGCTGCTCGGCGCGCTGCTGCTGGTCGCCGGCGCCATCTGGCTGGTGATCCGCAAGAAGTACGTCAAGGCCGCGATCACCTTCGTCGTCGGCGCCCTGGTCTTCGCCTGGTACGCCGGCACCAACGAGGTCCCCAACCAGGTCGTCTCCGCCACGCCGTACGTCGTCACCCTCGTCGTCCTCGCCCTGTCCGCGCAACGGCTGCGGATGCCCAAGGCGGACGGCATGCAGTACCGGAAGGGACAGGGCAAATGACGGACGTCGACTGGGGCGCGCTGCGCACGGCTGCCCGGGAGGCGATGGCCCGGGCCTACGCCCCCTACTCCGGGTACGCCGTGGGCGCCGCCGCCCTGGTCGACGACGGCCGCACCGTCACCGGCTGCAACGTGGAGAACGCCAGCTACGGCATCGGCCTGTGCGCCGAGTGCGGGCTGGTCTCCCAGCTCCAGGTGACCGGCGGGGGCCGGCTGACGCACTTCGTCTGCGTCGACGGCGCGGGCGCGGTACTCGTCCCCTGCGGCCGCTGCCGGCAGCTCCTGTACGAGTTCGGCGGCCCGGAGCTGCTCCTGGAGACCCCGGAGGGCGTCCTCCCGCTGTCCCGGATGCTCCCGCAGGCCTTCGGCCCCGACCACCTCACCAAGTAGTAACTCGCGTTAGGAAAGCCAGACATGGCCATGGATGTCATCTCCGTCATCCGCACCAAGCGGGACCGCGGCGAGCTGAGCGGCGAGCAGATCGACTGGGTCATCGACGCCTACACGCGCGGCGCGGTGGCCGACGAGCAGATGTCCTCGCTCGCGATGGCGATCCTGCTCAACGGCATGAACCGCGGCGAGATCGCCCGCTGGACGGCCGCGATGATCGCCTCGGGCGAGCGCATGGACTTCTCGGCCCTGTCCCGCCCGACCGCCGACAAGCACTCCACGGGCGGCGTCGGCGACAAGATCACCCTGCCGCTCGCGCCCCTGGTGGCGGCGTGCGGCGCGGCCGTCCCGCAGCTCTCCGGCCGCGGCCTCGGCCACACCGGCGGCACGCTCGACAAGCTGGAGTCGATCCCGGGCTGGCGCGCCCTGCTCTCCAACGAGGAGATGCTGGACGTCCTGGACACCACCGGCGCGGTGATCTGCGCGGCGGGCGACGGTCTCGCGCCCGCCGACAAGAAGCTGTACGCGCTGCGCGACGTCACCGGCACGGTCGAGGCGATCCCGCTGATCGCCTCCTCGATCATGTCGAAGAAGATCGCGGAGGGCACCGGCTCGCTCGTCCTCGACGTGAAGGTGGGCTCCGGCGCCTTCATGAAGACCATCGAGGACGCCCGCGAACTGGCGTCCACCATGGTCGGCCTCGGCACCGACCACGGCGTGAAGACGGTCGCGCTCCTCACGGACATGGCCACCCCGCTCGGCCTGACCGCGGGCAACGCCCTGGAGGTCCGCGAGTCGGTCGAGGTGCTGGCGGGCGGCGGCCCGGCGGACGTGGTCGAGCTGACGCTGGCCCTGGCCCGCGAGATGCTCGACGCGGCGGGCCTGAAGGACGCCGACCCGGCGAAGGCCCTGGCCGACGGCTCCGCGATGGACGTCTGGCGCCGCATGATCGCGGCCCAGGGCGGCGACCCGGACGCGGCCCTGCCCACGTCGAAGGAACAGCACGTGATCAAGGCGGGCGCCTCCGGCGTCCTGACCCGCCTCGACGCCTACGACGTCGGCGTCGCCGCCTGGCGCCTGGGCGCGGGCCGCGCCCGCAAGGAGGACCCGGTGCAGGCCGCCGCGGGCGTCGAACTCCACGCCAAGCCCGGCGACACGGTCACCGCGGGCCAGCCCCTCCTCACCCTGCACACGGACACCCCGGACCGCTTCGAGTACGCGCTCGCGGCGGTGGAGGGCGCGTACGACGTCGCTCCGGCGGGCACGGCCTTCACCGCCTCGCCGGTGGTGCGGGAACGCATCGCCTGACCTGCGCCCGCGGCCGGAGGCCGCTGATGTCACAGCCCATTCGGGTGAACGGGACCGGTGGACCAGTACCGGTCCCGTTCGGCCTGGGCATCGACACCGGCCCCTTCCCCACGGGCTGAGGCTCGTCACCCCAGCACCGCCGCCACCCCCACCAGCACCGGCACGGACACCACCGTCGAGACCAGGATCGCGTCGCGGGCCAGGCGCTCGCCGACGCCGTAGGTGGACGCGTACGTGTACAGGTTCTGCGCGGCCGGCAGTGCCGACGTCACCACCACGTCGAGGAGTTGGGGGCCCCGCAGGCCGAAGACCCCCGACGCCAGCGCCCAGGCCACCGCGGGCTGGCCCACCGCCTTCAGCGCGACCGCGAGCAGCACCGGCCGGCGTTCCACGCCTCGCAGCGGCATCGTGGAGCCGCACAGGCCGATGCCGAAGGCCAGCAGCACCGCCGGGACGGACATGTTGCCGATCAGCGTCACCGGGTCCATGACCGCGTCCGGCACGTGGAGGCCGCTCGCGGCGACCGCGACCCCGGCGAGCGAACCCAGCGCGATCGGATTGCGCAGCGGCGTCAGCAGCCGCCGCCAGAGCGTGCCCTCGCCGCCCCCGCGCGACAGGTCCAGGATCGTCACCGCCACCGGCGTCACCAGCACCAGCTGGAACAGCAGCACCGGCGCCACCAGTGAGGCGTCGCCCAGGACGTACACGGCGATCGGGATGCCGAGATTGCCGGAGTTGACGTAGCCGGAGCACAGCGCGCCGATCGTCGTGCGGCCCACGCCCCAGCCGCGTACGACGCCGACCGCGACGAACGCTCCGGCCACGGCCAGCGTGGACAGGGCCGTGACCAGCAGCCGGGCGGAGAAGACCACCGACAGGTCGGCCGTCGCCAGCGTGGTGAACAGCAGGGCGGGGGAGGCCACGTGGAAGGCGAGCTTGGTCAGCACCTCGCGGCCCTGCGGGCCGAGATGTCCGCGCAGGCCGAGCAGATAGCCGACCCCGATCACCACCGCGATGACCGCGAACCCGGTCAGCACCCCCTGCACGGCGCCCCCTCTCGCACGGAGCGGCGGGTGCCGGGCGGCGCGGCGGAGCGGGGACCGGGTATGTGGGGCATACAGCGAACCCTCTGCCGGAGGGCACGCGCAGGTCAATGTGATCCCCGACGGCCCCGGCACCGATGAGTTCCGCCGGCCAGCCCGGTCTACCGCACGTGGACGCCGTGACACCCGCCGTACTCGTGCTGCCGGGGCCCGTCTCCCGAGGGGAGACGCCCCGGTTCTGCGACGAGGTGCGCGCGCTGCTGGAAGCCACCCGGGCCGGGGTGGTCGTCTGCGACGTCGGCGGTCTCGGACCGCCCGGCCTCGCCGTCGTCGACCTGCTGGCCCGGCTGGAACTCACCGCCCGGCGGGCCGGGGGCCGGATCAGACTGCGCGACCCCGACCCGGCCCTACATGCCCTACTGGACCTCGTCGGCCTCCGCTTCGAGACGGAGCGGCAGGTCGAACAGCGGGAACCACCGCTTGGTGTCGAGGAAGCAGTGGAACCCGGTGATGCGGCCGTCTGAGATCTCCAGCACCTGGACCGCCCACGGCGAGAAGCCGCCCGCCTCCGGGTCCGGCTTGTAGTGCGCGAAGGCCGGCAGCCCGTTGGCCTGGACCGGCAGCAGCCGGGACCCGGCGCACGCGGCGCCGAGCGTCGTCATGAAGCCCGTGATGTCCGCCGGGCCGGCCAGCCACAGGTCGAACGGCGGCATCGTCATCACCGCGTCCTCGTGCAGGAGCGCCGTCAGCGCCGTCATGTCGTACCCCTCGAAGGCCGCGACATAGCGCTCCAGCAGCTTCTGCTGCTCCTCGTCCAGCGGGTCCGACACCGCCGCGTCGGCCCCCCGGTCCGCCCGCTCGGCGAGCGTCGCGCGGGCGCGCTGCAAGGCGCTGTTCACCGAGGCGACCGACGTGCCGAGCAGCTCGGCGACCTCGCTCGCCCGCCACGCCAGCACCTCGCGCAGGATCAGCACCGCCCGCTGCTTGGGCGGCAGCTGCTGGAGGGCCGCCATGAAGGCCAGCCGCACGGACTCCTTGGCCACCGCGGCCTCGGCCGGGTCGGCGGTCTGCGGCAGCACACGGGCGTCGGGCATCGGCTCCAGCCAGGTGTGGTCCGGGCGGGGGGACAGGGCCGCCTGCGCGAGGGGGGTGGACTCGGTCAGGTCCATCGGACGCGCCCGCTTGTTGCCCGCGGTCAGCATGTCCAGGCAGACGTTGGTCGCGATCCGGTACAGCCACGAACGCAGGCTGGAGCGGCCCTCGAACTTGTCGTAGCTCCGCCAGGCGCGGACCAGCGTGTCCTGCACCGCGTCCTCGGCCTCGAAGGAGGAACCGAGCATCCGGTAGCAGTACCCCGTCAGCTCGGGCCGGTGCTTCTCCAGTGCGGAGTCCAGCTCCGTCGTCACGGTGCCGTTGGTCATCGTCCACCCACCCCTGTGGCGTCCCGTCGTGCGCGTCTTCGCGCCTCGCACTTCGGAAGCTACCGCAGGGGACTGACAATGGCCTGTGCAGTCAATGAAAGCGCAGGTCGGAGAGGGGCGGAAAGCTCAGTGGGACAGGCCCGGCGTCCGCACCGGGGCGTCGCCGGCCGCGCGGCGGGCCGCGAGTGATCCGGAGACCGTGATCACCACGACGCCCAGCACCGCCAGCACCCCCACCCCGACCGTCCCGGCCCAGCCGCCGGAGTGGAAGGCCACCGCGCCGACCGTGCTGCCCGCGCTGGAGCCCACGTAGTAGGCGGACTGGTAGAGCGCCGAGGCCTGGGCGCGGCCGTGCCGGGCGGTCTTGCCGACCGCCGAGGAGGCCACCGCGTGCCCGGCGAAGAAGCCCGCCGTGATCAGCACCAGGCCGAGCAGGACCAGCGGCAGGGACGGCGCCAGGGACAGCAGCAGGCCCGCCGCCGTCGTCCCCGCGCCCAGGTAGAGCGCCCCGCGACGGCCGAGGCGGCCCACCAGACGCCCCGCCGTCGAGGCCGAGACCGTACCGACCAGGTAGACCAGGAAGATCGAGCCGATCAGACCCTGGGGCAGGGAGAACGGCGCCTGCGCCAGGCGGTAGCCGATCACCGTGTAGACGCCGCCGAACACCGTCATGAACAGCGCGCCGATCGCGTACAGGCGGCGCAGCAGCGGGTTGGACAGGTGGTCGCGCACGGTGCGGACCAGCACGCGCGGGCGCAGCGAGCCCGGGGTGAAGTGCTCGGGCGCCGGCAGCAGCAGCCGGAAGGCCACCGCGCACGCCACCGCGACCAGGCCGATCACGCCGACGGCGACCCGCCAGCCCCACTCCTGGGCGACCCAGCCGGTGATGATCCGGCCGCTCATCCCGCCCACGCTGTTGCCCGCCACGAACAGGCCGATCGCGGTGACCAGCGCCCGCGGCCGGACCTCCTCCGCGAGGTACGCCGTCGCCGAGGCGGGCAGCCCGGCCAGGGCCGCGCCCTGCACCGCCCGCAGCGCGACCAGCGCCGGCAGCGACGGCGCGAAGGGCACCAGCAGCCCGACGGTGACCGCGACCGCCAGCGACGCCGTCATGACCGTCCGCCGTCCGAACCGCTCCGACAGCGCGCTCATCGGCAGCACGAACACCGCCAGGCCACCGGTCGCGGCGGCCACCGTCCAGCTGGCGTCGCTCGCCGTGACGCCGAGGTCGCCCGAGATCAGCGGCAGCAGGGCCTGGGTGGAGTACAGGAGCGCGAAGGTGGCGACGCCCGCCAGGAACAGCGCGAAGCTCATCCGGCGGTAGCCGGGACCGCCCGGTGTCATGCGTGAGTCGGCCGAGGAGGAGCCGGAGGCGGCAGGGTCCGCGGAGGCGGCGGATGCGGCGTCCACGGCCGTGGACGCCCCGGTATCGGCGGGAGTCATGCCACGACGGTACGAAGCCCCTTACTCATCCGTCCAATGCATGGAATGGCCATAATCGTTCCCATGGTGCATCAGTCAAGCTCACGGCCCCGCCTGTCACCGTCCGGTGACACGGAAGACATCGTCGCGCTGCTCGCGCCCCGCCTCGCGCACTTCGCCGGCGTGGCCCGCACCGAGCACGTCACCCGGGCCGCCCAGGAGATGAACGTCCCCCAGTCGACCCTCTCCCGCGCCCTCGTCCGCCTGGAGGAGGACCTCGGCGTCGACCTGTTCGTGCGCCGCGGCCGCACCCTCGCCCTGACCGTCGCCGGGCGCACCTTCCTCGGCTCCGTGGAACGCGCCCTCGCCGAGGTGGAGCGCGCCGCCGACGAGGTCCGCGCCGACGCCGACCCGGCCACCGGCAAGGTCGCCTTCGGCTTCCTGCACACCATGGGCGCCGAGACCGTCCCCGGCCTGCTGCACGCCTTCCGCGCCGACCACCCCCGCGTCCGCTTCAGCCTCGTCCAGAACTACGGCGAGGCCATGCTGGAGCGGCTGCGCGCGGGGGAGTTGGACCTGTGCCTGACCTCCCCGGTCCCCGACGCACCCGACCTGGTCGCCCGCCGCCTCGACGAGCAGAAGCTGCGCCTGGTCGTCCCGGCCGACCACTCCCTGGCCGGGCGCCGACGCATCCGCCTCGCCGAGGCCGCCGACGAGATCTTCGTGACCCTGGAGCCGGGCTACGGGCTGCGCCGCATCACCGACGCCCTGTGCAAGGAGGCCGGCTTCCGGCCCAAGGTGGCCTTCGAGGGGGAGGAGGCGGAGACGCTGCGCGGCCTGGTCGCGGCCGGACTCGGCGTCGCCCTGCTGCCGCCGCCCGCCGTGCCCCGCCCCGGCGTGGTCGAACTGACCGTCACCGCCCCGCGCGCCGCCCGCGAGATCGGCGTGGCCTGGCTGGCGGGGCGCACGGACACCCCGCCGGTGGCGGCGTTCAAGAGGTTCCTGCTGTCGCGGCGGGGGAGCCTGCTGCCGGCGTAGCGAGCGCGCCCCGCCCGGCGAACGACGGCAGCGTCGCCGGGTCCAGCGTGTACTCCTGGGTGCCCGCGCAGCCGAGGGCCCGCGCCGCCACGGCACAGCCGAGCCGGGCCGCCCGGTCCAGGGGCAGACCGTGGGCGAGCCCCGCGAGGAAACCGGCCCGGAAGGCGTCGCCCCCGCCGGTGGGGTCGACCACCTCGGCGACCGGCACGGCCGGGACGCTCTGCGTCGGCGTGCCCCGGCGGGCGATGTCGACGCCGTCCGCGCCCCGCGTCGTCACCCATACGCCGACCCGCTCCAGCACCTCCGCCTCGGTCCAGCCGGTGCGTTCCCGCAACAGGGCCGCCTCGTAGGCGTTGGTGAACAGGAACCGGGCGCCCGTCACCAGTTCGCGGGTCTCGGCGCGGCCGAGCCGGGCCAGTTGCTGGGACGGGTCCGCCGCGAACGGGACGGAGCCGGAGCGACAGGCCCGGGTGTGCCGCACCATCGCGGCCGGGGCGTCGGCGCCCACCAGCACCAGGTCGAAGGGGCCGTGACGGCGTGCGACCGCCGCCAGGTCGATCGCCTCCGCCTCCGCCATCGCACCGGCGTAGAAAGTGGCGATCTGGTTCTGGTCCAGGTCCGTGGTGCACACGAAACGGGCGGTGTGCCGGGTGGCGCTGATGCTGACCGCGGAGGTGTCCACGCCCACCGCCCGCAGCCGCCGCGCCGGGCCGTCGAAGTCCGCGCCCGCCGCGCCGACCAGGAGCGCGCCGATGCCCAGCAGGCCGAGCCCGTAGGCGATGTTGGCCGCGACCCCGCCGTCGCGGACGGTCAGGTCGTCGACGAGGAAGGACAGCGCGACGGTGTCGAGCCGGTCGGCGACGAGCTGCTCGGTGAACCGGCCGGGGAAGGTCATGAGGTGGTCGGTGGCGATGGAACCCGTGACGGCGATGCGCATGGCGTGGCCCCTCACAGTCCGGCGGCCGAGCGCAGCGCGTCCACCCGGTCCGTGCGTTCCCAGGTGAACTCGGGCAGCTCGCGGCCGAAGTGGCCGTAGGCGGCGGTGCGCGCGTAGCGGGGCCGCAGCAGGTCCAGGTCCCGGACCAGGGCGGCGGGACGCAGGTCGAAGACCTCCCGCACGGCGTGTTCGATCCGGGCGACCGGGACCGCGGCGGTGCCGAAGGTCTCCAGGAACAGGCTCACGGGGCGGGCCACTCCGATGGCGTAGGCGACCTGCGCCTCGCAGCGCCGGGCGAGGCCGGCCGCGACGACGTTCTTGGCGACCCAGCGCATCGCGTAGGCGGCGGAGCGGTCCACCTTGGAGGGGTCCTTGCCGGAGAAGGCCCCGCCGCCGTGCCGGGCCATGCCCCCGTAGGTGTCGATGATGATCTTGCGGCCGGTCAGACCGGCGTCTCCCATGGGCCCGCCGGTCTCGAACCGGCCGGTGGGATTGACGAGCAGGCGGTAGTCGTCGGCGGCCAGGTCGAGCCCCGACTCGCGCGCGTCGGCCAGCACCTGGTCGACGACGTGTTTGCGGACGTCGGGCGTGAGCAGCCCGTCCACGCTCACGCCGGGCGCGTGCTGGCCGGAGACCACCACGGTGTCCAGGCGTACGGCACGGGCGCCCAGGTACTCGACGGTGACCTGTGTCTTGCCGTCGGGACGGAGATAGGGCAGCGTGCCGTCCCGCCGTACCTCGGTGAGGCGTTCGGCGAGCCGGTGCGCCAACTGGATGGGCACCGGCATCAGCTGCGGCGTCTCGTCGGTCGCGTAGCCGAACATCAGGCCCTGGTCGCCGGCGCCCTGCCCGTCGAGCGGGTCGCCGTCGTCGCCCGAGGCGTCCACCCCGAGGGCGATGTCCGGGGACTGGGTGCCGAGGGAGACGCTGACGCCGCAGGAGGCGCCGTCGAACCCCTTCGCCGACGAGTCGTACCCGATCTCCAGGATCTTGGCCCGGACGAGCGCCGGTATGTCGGCCCAGGCCGTGGTGGAGACCTCGCCGGCCACCTGGACCTGGCCGGTGGTGATCAGCGTCTCCACCGCCACGCGGGCGGCCGGGTCGTCGCGGAGCAGGGCGTCGAGGACGGTGTCGCTGATCTGGTCGGCGATCTTGTCGGGGTGGCCCTCGGTGACGGATTCGGACGTGAACAGGCGGCTGGGCATGACGGGTTCCTGTCGGTCGGGATCGGGCGGACGGGAAGGGTCGGGCGAGGAGGCCGTACGCGCGGGCCCCACGCGCAAGCCGCACGCGCAGGCAGCCGCAGGCACAGGCAGCGGCATGCGCAGGCCGTACGCGCAGGCCGCACGCGCAGGCCGTACGCGGCAGGCCGGCGGAGCCGGGCGCGGGCGGGTCAGAGCCAGAGGTGCACGGCGCCGAGCAGCAGCAGGTTGCACACGCCCTGCGCCACCGCGCAGGCCACCGCGGAACCGGTGACCGCGCGGCACACGCCCAGGGCGAGGCCCATGAGGAAGACGGACGGCAGCACGCCGCAGATCACCTGGGGGTTGAAGGGCCGCAGCCCGTAGTCGCCGAGGTGGACCAGGGCCCACCCGGCGGCGGTGAGGACCACCGCGGCGCGGGTGCCCCAGGGGCGTTCCACCGCGCGGAAGAGGACACCGCGGTAGCAGACCTCCTCCACCAGCGGCACCAGGACACCCATGGCGAGCACCATCGCCACGACGTCCGCCCAGGGCGCGCCGGGCACCAGGCCCTCGAACAGTTTGGGCACCCACCGCGTCCAGTTGTCCTCGTCCGTGCCGAAGGCGGCGCGGGTGGCGAGGAACGTCTGGGCGTAGACCACGGCCACCACGGCGGTGCACCACAGCAGCGGCCCCCACCCGGTGAAGCCCCGTATCCCGGCGTCCGCCCACCGCGAGCGGGGCACGAGTCCCAGGGCCGCGGCGCTCAGGGCGACCGCCAGGACCATCACCGGCACGCTGAAGGCGCCGCCGATCCGCACCGCGGCGAGCAGCGCGAAGAGGGCACCGGCCGAGGCCACCGGGGCCGCGGCCACCCGGCCGCGCAGCCCCGGGGCCCGGTGGGCGGGCGCGGGCAGGCCACTCATCGCGCGTCCGCCGTACGGTGCTTGGCGCCCCGGCGCAACCGGGGCAGCCACCAGTTGTACCGGCCCAGGAGCAGCAGCGTGGCCGGCACGAACAGCATCCGGATCACCGTCGCGTCGAGCAGGACGGCGAGGCCGAGGCCCGCGCCGTACTCCTGGAGCATCAGCGTGGACGACAACGCCATCGTGCCGAGGCTGCCCGCCATGACCAGGCCCGCCGCGTTGATGACCCGGCCGGTGTCCACGACCGCGTTCACCGTGGCCTCCTCCTGGGAGGCGCCCGCCCGGACGAGGTCGCGCACCCGGGTGACCAGGAAGATCTCGTAGTCCATGCCCAGGCCCATCATCAGGACCGTGAGGAAGATCGGCAGGTCGTCGATGACCGCCTCGCCGCGCCAGTGGTGGAAGATCAGGACGGTGAGCCCGATCGCCCAGACGTTGCTCAGCATGATCGTGGCGATCAGCCGGATCGGGACGAACAGCGACCGCAGCGTGATCACGAGCATCACGAAGACCCCGAGGCTGACCAGGGCCACCATCTGCCAGAAACTGGACCGCAGCGCGGCCCCGTACTGGAGGTCCACCTCCGTGGCCCCGCCGACCACCAGCTCCCCGACACCCGCGTCCGTCTCCCGGACGGTGTCCCGCAGCCGGTCCAGGGTGTCGGCCGCGGCGGCCGAGTAGGGGTCGTCGTCCAGCACCACGACGAACCGCAGGGTGCCGTCGCGGGCCACGTGGTCGGTGAGGAAGGCCGGTCCGGCGGCGGCCTGTTCGGCGGACCAGGGCGTCCCGAAGGGCTGCGTCGCCGAGTCCACGGAGGCCACCCCGTCGGTGGCGGCGAGCCGCTCCGTGAACCGCGCGACCGCGGCCCGCCCCTCGTCGGTCAGCGCACCGTCGCGTACGACGCCGGACGCGGCAGGACCGAGCACCGTGGTGGGCAGCGCGGCACTGTTGCCCCACTCGCCGGCCAGCGTCTCGAAGCCCTGCCGGGCGTCGGTGACCGGGCTCAGCGCGACCGGGTCGGAGGTGGAGCGGTTGCCCGCCACCAGCAGGGCGAGCGGAGCCGTCACCACGAGGAACACGGCGACGATCGCCACCTTCCGGCGGCGGGCGAAGTGCGCCGTGCGCAGCAGGTGCTGGCCCATCGCCCCCTCGTGCTCCAGATCGGCCAGCGCGCCGCGCCCCAGCGCGAAGAACCGGTCGCCGAGCAGCACCAGCAGACAGGGGGTGAGGGTCAGCGCGGCGGCGAGCACGATGGGGATGCCGAGGAGCCCGCCGTAGCCCAGCGGCGGGATCCAGTCCACCGGGGACAGCAGCGTGGCGCCGAAGGCGAGGGCCACGGCGACCGCGGCCAGCAGCATGCTCTCGCCGGCGTGCACCGTGGCGTGCACCGCCGCCTCGCGCGGAGGCCGCCCCGCGAGCCGCTCCTGGCGGTAGCGGGACGACAGCAGCATGCTGTAGTCGACGCCGGCGCCCAGCATCACGAACTGCATGATGGTCACCGTGAACTGGGTGAGCGTCACCTGCTGGCCCAGTCCGTACAGCGCGGCCTGGCTGACGCTCATGGACAGGCCCACGACCGCCAGTGTGAGGACCGCCGGCACCACGGCCCGGAAGAAGACCAGCAGGATCACGAAGATGATGACGTACGCCACCGACTCCATGAGGGCGTTGTCCGCCTCGGCCTTGGCGTACGTGTCGTGGATGAGCGCCAGTTCCCCGGTCACGTGCACCGTGAAGCCGTCGCGGTCGCCGGCCAGGTCGCGCACCGAGGTGCGCAGCCCCTCCACGTCCGGGTCGCCGTGGCCGTCCGCCGCGTAGGCGACCGACACCAGCGCCGTGCCGCCGTCCTGGGAGAGCAGCCGGGCCGCCGCGCCGCCGGGGACGTCCACGGGGAAGTCGCGCCAGTCGGTGGCGACGGTGAAGTCGCCCGCCAGCCGCGTGACCTCCTGGCGCGAAGCGGCCTCGACCGCCTTGCGCGCGGTGGGCGCGAGGGCGGCCGGGACGCGCCCGGCGGCCACCTCGGCGTCCACGTACGCGCGGCGCCCGGCGGCGGAGTCGCCCCGGTCGCGGGCCTGCTCGCGCACCCCGCCCAGCAGCGCGGCGGTCGCGTCCCGGTACAGGGTGAACGCGGACGCGGTGCTCTGGACCTCGCCGCTGCGCAGGGGGCCGGCCAGGCGGGCGTCCAGAGCGGCCAGCAGTGCGCGCAGGCCGGGGCCGTAGGCCTCGGTGGCCTCGGCCACCACCGTGACCTCACGTTCCGAGCGCTGCGGGAAGGCCCGCTTGGTGAGCTCGTCGGCGCGGGCACTGGTGGTGCCGGGCACCACCTTGGAGGCGCCCTGGTCGGTGAGGACCGAGTGCAGCTGTCCCGCGACCGGTGTGCACAGGGCGATGAGTACGGCCCACACCGCGATCACCGTCTTCGGGCGCCGGGCGAGGCCCTCGGCGAGCCGGAACAGGGCGCGCTGCACCGGGGACCGTGCCGGTGCCGGTCCGGGCGAGGGATCGGGCGGAGACGGTACGTGGACCGTGCCGGTCGCGCCAGGGGAGGTCGGAGTGTCCGTCATGCCGGCACGACCCCGTCCGGGCGGTCGGCGTGCCCCGTGCGGACGTCGGCGGGCTTGGCGCCGGTCACCACGACGAAGGTGTGCTCGATGTCCAGGGTGCCCTGCCGGCGGAGCAGCTCGGCCAGTCCGTCCTCGATCCGGCTGAGCACGAGCTGCTCCCGGTCGCTGTCCACGGCGGTCTTGAAGCCGGCCGCGGCGCCGGAACGCTGCACCCACTCCATGACGGCGGCCGGGGTGTGCGCCGGGATCGTCTGGGCGCCGTCCCGCTGGGTGCGCACGGTCAGCCCGGCCTTGGCGAACCAGCGGGCCACCGTCGCCGCGTCCTTCGGCAGCGAGACCCTGATCAGGCCGGTGAGCAGGGAGGGGTCGTCGGCGAAGACCCGCTCGAGGGCACCGGTGAGCGCGTGGTGCGCGTCGGCCCGGGTCTCGATCACGACGACGTGTCCGCCCGGCCGGAGGATCCGGTTGATCTCGGCGAGCAGCCGAGGCGGCTTCGTGTAGCAGATCGCCCACCCCACCACGACGAGGTCGGCCCGGCCCGCGGGGATGCCCCGTACGAAGCCGTCCATGTCTCCCTCGGAGAGTTCCACCCGCAGGTCCGGTGCGTCCTGGGCGAGCGGCAGCACCTTCCGCCTCGCGACGTCGAGCATGCCGGGCGACTTGTCGACGGCGAGCACGGTGCCGCGGCCGCGCAGCCGGCGCGTGATCTCGGCGGTCAGGTGGCCGGTCCCGCAGGCGAGTTCGACGACCGTGTCGCCCGGGGAGACCGGTACGTCGTCGAGGGCGGCGACGGAGTGTCCTCCCATCACCGGGCTGAAGAACGTGTCGTAGTCACCGCTGGCTGCGTCGTAGTCGGCGGTGGGATCTGCGTGCGCCTTGGTGGCGGCGAGGCGCAGCGCGCGGACGGCGAGGCCTATTCGTGACATGCGGACTCCTTCGGAGACAGGGCGTGGGCGGGAAGGCCGGAGGGAGGAGCGGAGGGGAGGCGAGGTGAGGGGACGAGGCGGCGCGGCGGTGGGGCGGTAGGGCGGTAGGGCGGTACGGCGGTGGGACGGCGGGTCGGCGGGCCGGCGGGCCGGCGGCCCGCGGACACAAGGCCGCCGGGCCCGTCACCCGGGCACGGGCGTACGGGTCAGCTGGAGCAGGCCGCAGCAGCAGGCCAGCGCACTCGCGGCAGCACGGGCCTCCGGCAGCCGGACGGCCGCGGCCGCACACCCGAGAGCGACGGCCAGACACAACAGGACCACCGCACTCCGCACGGGCACACCACCCCCGGGGCCGGAGGCTGGGGTCGAACCCGAACCCCGGCCCGGCCCTGAGTCCGGACCAGAGCCAGCACCAGCACCAGCACCCGGACCAGCACCAGCACCGCCCTCGCGCGCCGGGCCCACCAGTGCGGCCGTCACGAGCCCCGCCGCCACCGCGCAGCACGCCCCGCCCAGCAGCAGTCCCCACCGGCCGCCCGGACACGCGACCGCCAGGCCCAGGGCGAGCAGTGCGGTCGGCAGTGACCGGGGCGGTGTGCCGCCCAGGGTGTGTGCCGCGCCGGCGGTGAGGAGGAACGCGAGCAGGAGCAGTGCCGACGTCACCAGGCCGTCGTGTCGCACCACTTGGGCCGCCGCGCTGACCCCGAGCGCGAGCCCGGCCGCGGCCAGCGCCGACGTCGCCCCGGCGCGGGCGCTGACGGGCCCCGGGGCGGCGCCGGTGTCCACGCCGGTCATGCCACGCTGGTCGACGCGGCCGGCCGCAGCGCCCGCTGGTGCGGTGCGACCTCGGCGGCGAAGGCGTCGACGACCCGGTCGAGCTGCGTGACGGTGTGGGCCGCGGTGTAACTGGTGCGCAGCCGCGGCGAGGCGGCGGGCGGCAGTACGGGATTGACGTACACGCCCCGCTGTACCAGGCGCTGCCAGATCCGTACGGTGTCGGTCGCGCCGGCGGTCGGCAGGGGGATGATCGGGGTGCTGCTCTCACCGGCCAGCACTCCGGCGCGGGTCAGACCGCGCCGCACGTGGTCGGCGTTGGCGAGCGCGGTCGCCGGCAACTCCGGTTCGGCGCGCAGGATCCGCAGCGCCGCCAGGGCGGACGCCGTGTTGGACGGGGTCATGGAGGCGCTGAACATCAGGCTGCGCGCGTTGTGCTTGAGGTAGTGGATGGCCTCGCGACTGCCGAGCACGGCGCCGCCCAGCGACGCGAGCGACTTGCTGAACGTGACGGTGATCAGGTCGACCCGGTCGGTCAGCCCGAAGTGCGCGGCCGTGCCCCGGCCGCCCGCCAGCACCCCGAGGCCGTGCGCGTCGTCCACGAGCAGACGCGCTCCGTACTCCTCGCAGACGCGGGTGACGGCGGGGAGGTCGCAGATGTCGCCCTCCATCGAGTAGACGCCGTCCACCACGACGAGGCGCCCGGCGTCGTCGGGCAGGCGCTCCAGGACGCGTCGCAGCCCGGCGGCGTCGTTGTGCGGGAACTTGCGCATCCGGGCGCCGCTCAGCCGGCAGCCGTCGACCAGCGAGGCGTGGGCGTCGTGGTCGATGAGCACGTAGTCGCGCGGGGTGAGCAGGGCGGCCAGGACGCCGAGGTTGGTCTGGTAGCCCGTCGACATGACCAGCGCCGCGGGCTTGCCGAGGAACGCGGCGAGCTCCACCTCCAGTTCCTCGTGCAGTTCGGTGTTCCCGTTGAGGAACCGCGATCCGGTGCTGGAGCTGCCGTACCGCTCGGTGGCGCCGCGGGCGGCGGCCAGGACCCGGGGGTCGCCGGTCAGGCCCAGGTAGTTGTTGGAACCGCACATGACCAGGTCACGGCCGCCGGCGCGCACCGTGCTGCCCTCACCGCTTTGGAGGGCCTGGAAATACGGATAGAGCCCGGCCGCGATCAGGTCGTCGGCCGCAGTGAATGCGGCGAACCGGGAGTATATGTCGGGCGGGGATTTCACGGTTCCGCTTTTGGTGCCGAGTTCAGCTGTCACGAACTTTCCCTTTGTTGAATTCAAGTCACTAAAGGGCGTGCAGGAATGCCGAAGGGCGCGGATGAGCGCATGCGGCCAGGGCAGGATGCCGTTTCGCCCTGATCGGGTCACCGTTGACCGAGGGCGATGAAGGTGAGGCGAAGAAGGGCGGGCAGCGCCGTGGACCACGGGGCCCGCAGGGTTCGCTAAGCGCTCGATTCGATCATGTATTCCCCCGAATGATCGTATGCGCCGGCCGGTCTGGGCAGGCGAGGGCGAACATAACCGGTCGCCGTCAAGTGTGTCAACGAAATCATTTTAAGCCGTAGAATATTGCACGGAATTCATGGTTCCGGCCTTCTTGATGTCGCAGGTCAGGGCGCGTTGCGTGTGGTACGGTTCATTCGACCGTCCAGACGGTCGGGAATGCTGGTAAGCCCTTTCGGAAACGGATGAGTACGTGCGCGACCGAATCCTTGACGCCGTGGAACGCCTGCTGGTCAGGGGCGGGGTGGACGCTGTCCGGCTGGACGCCGCGGCCGCGGAGGCCCGGGTGAGCAAGGGCGGCCTGCTCCACCACTTCCCCTCCAAGCGCGCGCTCGTGGAGGGCGTGGTCACCCGGCTGGTCGACCGCTTCGAGGCCGTACTCCCGGGGCCGGACGCGCCGCCCGGGGCCTTCGCGAAGGCATGGCTCGACGCCTCCATCCCGCCGGAGGTCTCGGAGGACGGTGAACCGGCCGCCTCCGCCGTACCGGTGGCCCTGCTCGCCGCGGCGGGCGGACCGGAGGTCCTCGACATCCTCCGCGAGCGCTACGAGGCCTGGCAGCGCCGGCTGGACGAGGACGGGCTGGCACCCGGCGTGGCGACGCTGGTCCGCATGGCCGTGGACGGCTGGTGGACCACACGGCTGCTCGGCCTGGCCCCGCCGCACGGCGAAGAGCACCGCCGGCTGCGGGCGCTGGTGGAGGAACTGACGACCCGACAGGATCAGGGGGACGGCTGATGGGATTCCTGCTGGTGGCCGGAGCGATCGTGTCCGAGGTGGCCGCGACCCTCGCGTTGCGCGCCTCGCACGGACTGACCCGCCTCGCCCCGAGCCTCCTCGTGGTCGCCGGCTACGCGGCGGCCTTCGTCCTGCTGGCCCAGGCGCTCAAGTCGCTGAACGTGGGGCCGGTGTACGCCGTGTGGTCCGGCGTGGGCACCGTCGGGGCCTTCGTCGGCGGCGTCCTCCTGTTCGGCGAGCAGCTGCGCACGGCGACCCTGGTCGGCATGGTGATGATCGTCGGCGGAGTGGCCGTGATGTACCTGGGCGGAGGCGTCGAGCACTGATGAGCGCCGCGACCGACACCGAATCCGCCACCCGTGCCCCCTGCCTGACCGGCATCAAGACGGCGATGCTGGTGACCGACCTGGGCTTCCTGCTGTACTGGTCGGTGGCCCTGCTGGCGCTCATCCCGGCCGAGTACGCCTACAAGGACTACGACGACCCGGTCATGAGCGACTGGAACTACTCGTTCCTGCCCCTCGACACCGCCGCCAGCGTCACCGGACTGCTCTCCCTGGCGCTCTCCCGGGGCGCACTGGGACGCCGCGCACACCGGCACCGACCGCTCTGGCTGCCCCTGATGCTCGTCTCGCTCACCCTCACCAGCACGGCCGGACTACAGGCCGTCGTCTTCTGGGCGCTGCGCGGCGACTGGTCCCCGACGTGGTGGATCCCGAACCTGGCCCTGCTGCTCTTCCCGGTCTACGCCATCACCGTCCTGCTCCGCCACGGCGGCACCACGACGCACTGGCCGGCCCGGCGGCAGCCGGGCCGCTGACGCGCTACCGCCGCAACGACTTCCCGAACCCCGCCGCCAACGGCATCCGCAGCCCCAGCGGCGGGGGAGCGGCCAGGGCGTCCTCCACCGGACGCGAGAAGGACTGCCCGAACAGCACGCCCATCACGAAGTCCACGGCCAGCGCGGCGACCTCGTCCCGGTACTGGCGCAGCCCGTGGCCGTCGGAGTGCACCTCGAACCGGCACACGGCGCGGTTCGCCTTCTTCGCCCGGGACGCGAGCCGGAACGACAACTCCGGGTCGCTGCGCACGTCGTTGGTGCCGTGCACGAGCAGCACCTGGCGTCCGGCGAGCTGCTTCACCGGTTCGGGTGGCGCGGCCACGTCGTCCTCGGGCAGCCAGGGAGCGATCGCCAGTGCCGAGTTGACGGCCTCGTGCCCGGCCGCCCGCAACGCCGCCCGGCCGCCCATGCCGACGCCGGCCAGGCAGACCGGTACGTCCCCGTAGCGCCGTACGGCCTCGTCGGCGGCCCACTCGGCATCCCGGGCCAGGTGCGCCTCGGCGCCGTTCCAGCCGCGGTAGCGGTAGTGCACGACGTGCGTGGCCAGCCCCTCCTCCCGGCCCGCGCGTGCCAGCCTGCGCCCCAACGCGCGTACGGACGCGGCCGCGAGCAGCGCGGAGGGCCTGCGGTCGGACACCTCGTCGCCCTCGGGGAGCAGCAGCACCACACCGCTCACCGCCGTCCCCTCCGGACCGAGCGTCCGCCCCAGCCGGGCCCGACGGACCGGCGTCGCTTGCTGTGCCATGGCAGAAGATTCTCAGAAGTCCGGGTGTACGGAACCCGTCCGCGCAGTCACCGTTACATATCGGGGAGTCCGTACACCGCGCCCGGTCCCGGCATTCGCCCGGTGTTCTACGCGCGTAGGAGTTAGAGTGCGGAAATGACGAGCCGAAGCACCGAGAAGAGCGCCGCGGCGAACACCGCGGCGGTCTCGAAGACACCGTCGCCGGACCGGATCCGCCGGGCGCCCAAGGTCCTGCTGCACGACCACCTCGACGGCGGGCTGCGCCCCGGCACGGTCGTCGAACTCGCCCGCGAGACCGGCTATACGGACCTCCCCGAGACCGACGCCGACCTGCTCGGCGCCTGGTTCCGGCAGGCCGCCGACTCCGGGTCCCTGGAGCGGTACCTGGAGACCTTCTCCCACACCGTCGGCGTCATGCAGACCCGTGACGCCCTGGTCCGGGTCGCCGCGGAGTGCGCGCAGGACCTCGCCGAGGACGGCGTCGTCTACGCCGAGGTGCGGTACGCGCCCGAGCAGCACCTGGAGAAGGGGCTGACCCTCGAAGAGGTCGTCGAGGCCGTCAACGAGGGCTTCCGGGAGGGCGAGCGGCGCGCCCGGGAGAACGGCCACCGCATCCGGGTCGGCGCCCTGCTCACCGCCATGCGGCACGCGGCCCGCTCCCTGGAGATCGCCGAACTCGCCAACCGCTACCGCGACCTCGGCGTCGTCGGGTTCGACATCGCGGGCGCCGAGGCCGGTTACCCGCCCACCCGGCACCTGGACGCCTTCGAGTACCTGAAGCGGGAGAACAACCACTTCACCATCCACGCCGGCGAGGCGTTCGGGCTGCCGTCCATCTGGCAGGCCTTGCAGTGGTGCGGCGCCGACCGGCTCGGGCACGGGGTGCGCATCATCGACGACATCCAGGTCCACGAGGACGGCTCGGTCAAGCTCGGACGGCTCGCCTCCTACGTCCGGGACAAGCGGATCCCGCTGGAGCTGTGCCCCAGCTCCAACCTCCAGACCGGCGCCGCCGACTCCTACGCCGAACACCCCATCGGGCTGCTGCGGCGACTGCACTTCCGGGCCACCGTCAACACCGACAACCGGCTGATGTCCCACACCAGCATGAGCCGGGAATTCGAGCACCTTGTCGACGCGTTCGGTTACACGCTCGACGACATGCAGTGGTTCTCCGTCAATGCGATGAAATCAGCGTTCATTCCTTTCGATGAACGACTGGCCATGATCAATGACGTCATCAAGCCCGGATATGCCGAGCTGAAATCCGAATGGCTGTTCCAGCAGACGGCTTCGACCAGCGGTTCTTCGGAGTCCGAGGGCTGAGTACGGGATGGCGGTCACAGGGAAACGCGGGCGGGCTTTCACAATCCTTCCGCATTTCGATGTTTGCCGTCGGGGGGCGGGCGTGTTTACGGTCGAGGACCGCTCACATCCCCGTCTCCCCATTTACGAGGACGCATTTCCATGAAGCAGTCTGCTGCCAAGACCCTCGGTGTCGCCGCCCTCGGTGCCGCCTTCGCCGCCGCCGGCGCGGGCGCGGCCACCGCGGCCCCCGGGCTCCCCGACACCGCGCAGACGGTGGACTCCGTCGCCCGCACCCTCCCCGCGGAGACCGTCTCCCAGGTGGCGCCCGGCGCGGGCAACGCGCTGGAGCAGGGCCGCAGGATCTCCCACACCGGTCTGACCGTCGCGCAGCCGGTCGTCGAGCAGCTGGTCGCCGAGCAGCTCGCCGAGGGCCCGACCGAGCCGGTCGCCAAGCTGCTCGGCGGGGTGCCGCTGCAAGGGCTGCCCACCCAGGGCCTGCCGGTCAACGGCCTCCCGCTGGGCGGCTGAGCACCAGCGCCTCCCCCCCCGTACGCGCCGAAGGGGCGCACCCGGTCGCCGGGTGCGCCCCATCGGTGTACCAGAGGGGAGGTACGTCCTTCACCAGGCCGTGCGGGCGGCCTTCTCCTCGGACGGGAGCAGGATCCACAGGGCCAGGTAGAGCAGGAACTGCGGGCCGGGCAGCAGGCAGGAGACCAGGAAGATCACCCGCATCGTGCCGGCGGAGGTGCCGAAGCGCCGGGCCAGCGCGGCGCACACTCCGCCGATCATGCGGCCGTGGGTGGGGCGGGCGAGGCGGGACATCGCGGCTCCTTCGTGAGCGTGTGGGTGGGGCCGCCCTTCGGCTTCCCCTTCATCTGCCCTCCACGCTACGGAGACGAACGGCACAAAGCGTCGCTCTACGGGGCGATACCGACCCTGGGAATCGTCGGGGTCCGACCCTGAGCGGGCTCCTCCTGGGGGACGCCCTCGCACCCGGCCCGCCGGTACCGGCGACGGAGCCGGGCCCGGCCCGCCGGGACCACGGCGAGGTGCGCCAGGGCCACGCCCACCGTGTTGAGCAGCACGGAGTCGATGTCGACGACCTGACCGGGCACCCCGGTTTGCAGCAGCTCGATGCCCACCGACAGCAGCGCGGCGGCGGCCGTGGTGCGCAGCAGGGACGCCAGCGGCGAGACGTGCAGCCGCCCGCCGGCCATCGGCAGCAGGACGCCGAGCGGAGCCAGCAGGACCAGCGACCCGCCCAGCGAACGGGCCGCCTCGCGCCCGCCCAGCGCCAGGTCGGCGCGGATCCCGGCGAAGGGCTCCAGGTTCGGCGGCAGCACCCAGGGGACGTCCAGCGGCCGCAGCGCGTACCAGGCGACGAACGCGAAATGTGCGACGAGGAGAACACTTCCTGTCACACGGATGCGGAGCGCGGCGCTGCCGCCGAGGAACCCAAGACGCTGCACGTACCCCAAGACGCACCCCCCGCCGTGCGCGGTTCCGGGCTCTCGCCCGCAAGGGTGAGGCTTGCGCCACATGGCCCCGCGGGGGCCGCGCGGCGGTCCCTCAGCCGTCGGTGACCTCGTCGGCCGGCGGTTCGTTGCTGCCGGGCCGGGCCCGGACCTCGTCCGTGCAGGAGTAGCGGCGGGCGGGCCGGTCGGTGGGCCCGGCCAGGATCACGGAGCCGTCGCCCTCGGCCGCGGCGGAGTCCGAGAAGGTGCACACGACCTGCGCGAGGGCGTACGAGGTGAGGTCGTCGGGATCGGCGCTCAGCCGCAGTGCGTCCTCGGGGTCGCCGGACCGCGGTCCCGTCACCTTGATCCCGCGGCGCACGTCCGACGTGTACCCGGCCTCCTTCTCCGCGGCCGACGGCTGTGCCGCCAGCTCGTCCAGCAGCCCCTGGGCCACCAGCACGCGCCGTCCCGAGTCCGAGGCGCCGTCCGCCACCCGCACCGTGCGGTCCACGGCCACCAGCGACGAACCGCACAGCAGGAACACCTGCGCGGGCAGACCGGGCGCGGCCTGCGTCGACACGTCCGGCTCGGGGAGCGAGCAGCGCACCCGCGAGGGCGCCGGACCGTAGTCCGTGGGCACCTCGGTGGCGCGGATGCCGCACCCGGTCAGCAGCACGGCCAGTACCAGGAGCCCGGTCAGGGCCGGCAGCCGGCGTACGGTCATCAGACCTGTCCCTTCGCGTCCTTGCCCTTGCTCCCGTCGCCCGCGGCTTCCGCCGTGTCCTCGGCGTCCTCGTCCGCGGGCGGGGACGGGTCCTGCGGCAGCCGCAGCGTGAACACCGCACCGCCCTCGGCGGCGTTCTCGGCGGTGATCTCGCCGCCGTGGATGTGCGCGTTCTCCATGGCGATGGACAGGCCGAGCCCGCTGCCCTCGGAGCGCGGCCGGGAGGCGCTCGCCTTGTAGAAGCGGTCGAAGACGTGCGGCAGGACGTCCTCGGGGATACCGGGGCCGTTGTCCCGCACCCGGATGACGACCTCGTCGTCCGCCCGCGCCACGGACACCCTGACCGGCGACCCGCCGTGCTTGAGGGCGTTGCCGATCAGGTTGGCCAGGATGACGTCCAGGCGGCGCGGGTCCAGCCGGGCGTGGATGCCGCGCTCGGCCTCCAGTTCGACGGCGTCCAGCCAGGCCCGGGCGTCGATGCAGGCGGTGATCTGGTCGGCGACGTCCACGTCGTCCAGGACCAGGCGGGCGGTGCCCGCGTCGAAGCGGGTGACCTCCATCAGGTTCTCCACCAGGTCGTTCAGCCGCCGGGTCTCGCTCACCACCAGCCGTACGGCGGGTTCGACCATCGGGTCGAAGCTGCCGCCCTCGCCCTCACCCGCGTACTCCAGCTCCTCCTCCAGCACCTCCGTCACCGCGGTGAGCGCCGTCAGCGGCGTACGCAGCTCGTGGCTCATGTCCGCGACGAAGCGCCGGGAGGCCTGCTCCCGGCCGGCCATGTCCGCGACCCGCTTCTCCAGGTTCTCGGCGGCGCTGTTGAACGTCCGGGACAGATCGGCCAGTTCGTCGGTGCCGGACACGCGCAGCCGGGTGTCCAGCTTGCCCTCGCCCAGGCGCCGCGCCGCGGCCCCGAGCCGTTGCACGGGCTTCAGCACGGTCGTCGCCAGGGCCTGCGCGAGCAGCGCGGAGCCGAGCAGGGCGAGCGCGGTGGCGATCCCCAACGACCAGGCGAGCGAGTTCAGGTCCTTGGCCTCCGGTTCCAGCGACTTGAGCATGTAGCCGGTCGGACCGCCGCCGATCACCCGGGTGCCGGCCACCAGGTACGGGGTACCGTCGTCGGTGATCCGCTGCCAGTACAGGTGGTACGGGTGCTTGTTGGCCGAGGTGACCTTCTGCTCCTTGTTCACCGCGGTGCGCAGCGACTCGGGCACGTCGGACAGCGCGAAGCCGCCCAGGCCGCCCGAACTGCCGTACACGGCACCGCCGTCGGTGCCCTCGGCGACCAGCAGCACCGAGAACCGCTGGCTGCTGTTGGCCATCTGCCCCGCGGTGTGCTGCACCTCGTCCTGCGTGGGGTGCTCGGGCAGCGCGCCCGCCCGGTTCTGCATCTCCTGCTCGAAGTCGCGCAGCACGGCGTCCTGGGTGCGGGTCAGCACCGCCTCCCGGTTCAGCCAGTACGCGATGCCGGACGCGGACACGGCGGCGGTGAGCGCGACCAGGCCGAAGACCAGGACCAGCCGCAGCCGGAGGCTGGTGAAGCGCAGCCCGGACCAGAATCCCTTGCGCGCCGCGGCCAGGCCGCGGGTACCCCCCTGGTGTTCCCGTGTCACTGAGGCGGATCCAGCCGGTAGCCGACACCGCGCACGGTACGGATCAGGGTCGGGGACGACGGCACGTCCTCGACCTTGGCGCGCAGCCGCTGCACGCACGCGTCCACCAGCCGGGAGTCGCCGAGGTAGTCGTGCTCCCACACCAGCCGCAGCAACTGCTGCCGGGACAGCGCCTGTCCGGGCCGCCGGCTCAGTTCGAGGAGCAGTCGCAGCTCGGTCGGCGTGAGCTGGAGGTCCTCGCCGTTCTTCGTCACGGTCATCGCGGAACGGTCGATGACCAGGCTGCCGAAGCTCGCCGAGTCGGTGGACTCCCGCTCCCCGCGCCGCAGCACGGCCCGGATCCGGGCGTCGAGCACCCGGCCCTGGACGGGTTTGACGACGTAGTCGTCGGCGCCCGACTCGAGACCGACGACCACGTCGATGTCGTCGTTGCGCGCGGTCAGCAGGATGATCGGCAGCTGGTCGGTGCGCCGGATGCGGCGGCACACCTCGAAACCGTCGATGCCGGGCAGCATCACGTCCAGCACGATCAGGTCCGGCCGCTGCTCGCGCAACAGCTTCAGACCGTCCTCACCACTGGCAGCGGTGGCCACCCGGTGGCCCTGGCGGGTCAGGGAGAGCTCCAGGGCCGTGCGGATGGCGTCGTCGTCCTCGATCAGCAACAGGGAAGGCACGCGCTCATTCTGGCCCATGAGGGGGTGGGTGTTCGACCTGCGGGTGCGGTTGGGGTCCCACGACGCCGCCGGACCCTGTGAAGGAAGCGTGGCGCAGACGTGACGGACCCCTGTGACAGCTCTGTGACAGTCGGCGGACACGGCCATGAAATGGCCGGGGCAAGCTTTTCGTCACAAGCAACCGGCAGTCCACGACGGGGGGCGCGAGATGAACACGCTGAAGGGCACCAACACCAGCGCAGTGGTCACGCGTCTGCACGACGTGCACGGACACCGGGGTGCCGAGAAGTCCGGTGCCGTGAGCGGGCGGGGGTGCGCTCGCGGCACCGGGCGTCAGCACACCGTGTACATGACGGTGGTTGACGCGCACACGGGGGAAACGGGGAACACGGGGGACCGGGGGGAGACGCACGGGGGAACCGCGTACGGGGAGGCCCGGGGGGAGCGCCGCTCCCTGTCGGAGGCGGAGTTCACCGCCTACGTCCAGGAGCGCCGCTCCTCCCTGTACGCGACCGCCTACCACCTGACCGGCGACCGCTTCGAGGCCGAGGACCTGTTGCAGAGCGCGCTGTTCTCGACCTACCGGGCGTGGGACCGGATCAGTGACAAGGCGGCGGTCGGCGGCTACCTCCGCCGCACCATGACCAACCTGCACATCAGCGCCTGGCGGCGCCGCAAGCTCAACGAGTACCCGACCGAGGAACTGCCGGAGACGCCCGGCGACATGGACGCGATGCGCGGCACCGAGCTGCGTACGGTCCTGTGGCAGGCGCTGGCCCGGCTGCCCGAGCTCCAGCGCACCATGCTGGTGCTGCGCTACTACGAGGGCCGTACGGACCCGGAGATCGCGGACATCCTCGACATCAGCGTCGGCACGGTGAAGTCCAGCATCTGGCGGTCGCTGCGCCGGCTGCGCGAGGACGAGGTCCTCAGCTTCGGCCGTGACCAGGAGGACGCCTTCGGCGAACTGGTCGCCTGAAGGTACGGGCCGGGAGCACCGGCCCGGGGGCGGGGCCCCGTGAAAAGAAATTCGGAGCCGGGGTGTATCAGGGGGAGCAACCCGGGCTCTTACTCACGGGGAAGCACCACGGGGGAACAACGGGGGACACGGGGGACGGGGATCACGGGGGATCCACGGGGGAGTGGAAAGGGAGCGGGACTGGAGGGCCGGGGGGTCCGTCCAGTCCCGCTTCCGCGTGCGGGGGCGGGCGTTACACCGTCGTACGGCTGGTGGCGCACCGGCCCGCGGCCGCGGCGGCCAGCCGGCCCATCGCCTCGTCCCGGTCGCAGGCGTGGGCGCCCAGCGCCGTCTGCCGGGCGATGAGGGACCGCTCGAGCCGCATCAGCCGCCAGCCCCTGCGCAGCAGGAACGGCACGGACTTGCGGCTCTCGCGCAGGTCCCGCAGGAAGCGGCGCCGGAACGTCCTCAACGGGCCCCGGCTCAGGCACAGCGCGTCGGCCAGCACGCCCAGCTCCCGGCAGCGGTCCACCAGTTCCGCGGCGAAGATGCCCTCCGCGAGGAACAGCGGCGTCCGCCCGATGTCGACCGTCCCCTCGCCGGTGCGGGCACTCAGCGAGATGTCGTAGACGGGCACGTCGGTACGCCCCGTGCGGCACAGCTCCCCGATGGCGGCGACGGCCGCGTCCGCGTCCCAAGACGCCGGATGGTCCCAGTCGATGTCGGAACCGAGCGGCACCGTCGGCAGCGTCGGGTCGGTGCCCTCCTTGTAGAAGTCGTCGAGGCGCAGCACCGGGAGGCCGGAGTGCGCGGCGAGGAGGGACTTGCCGGAGCCGGAGGGGCCGCAGAGCAGCACGACTCGCGTCGGTATGGGCGGATGGGAGCTCACGGGACACCAGTCTGAGGCATCGGACGGCCGCCGGACGACCCCGCGGGTGCACTTTGCAGCACGCGTCACACGCCGGTTGCGCTCCGTGCGGTTTGTGCGGTGACCTGATCACGGTGTGCGCTGTTATCAGGGCAGTCCGTAGCAATCCACACCAAGAGGTGGCAGCAGCGATGGCCCGACACGCGTCCCCCCGCACCCCGCACGCACAGCGCGCCCTGGTCGCTCTCGCGACCGCCGGGGCCGCCCTGGCAGCAGGAGCGGCGACGGCTTCCGCGGACGGCGGCGAGACCATCGCCGGCCTGGCCCACACCCGTCCCACCTCGCTGGGCAACATCGACCCGCAGGCGGGCCTGGCGGCCGTGACCGGCACCGTCGGCTACGTCACCGGGCCGGTCGCCGACCTCAAGCCCAACCCGCTGGCCGGCACGGGCGTCGACCCGCTGGACAACGGCGTCGGCACGAAGGTCGCCGACTTCCAGCCGCTGACCTCGACGGCACTCACCGGGCCGGTCGCCCAGGCCCAGTCGCTGGGCGCCGTGCCGGTGCTGGGCCAGGCGACGGAGCTGCTGCGCTGACGCGGTGTCGCGCACGCCGGGCCGCGATCCCTCCGAGCGGGGGGTCGCGGCCCGTTTCCGTCACGGTGGTCCGCCCTGCCCGTTCGTCGCGGGGGCTTTGCGGGGCGGCCGTCTAATCTGTGGTGACTCACGTTTCGCGCAAGTGGTGCTAGGGGGCCGAGTGCACAACGACGACGGAATCAACGGGGCCGGCGGCGGAGCCGACGGGCATCCCGAGGATCGTCCCCCCGTCCCCCACACCGTGATCGAGGGCCGCTACGAGCTGCTGGAGCCCATCGGCAGCGGCGGCATGGGCGAGGTCTGGAAGGCCCACGACCGGCGGCTGCGCCGGTTCGTCGCCGTGAAGGGGCTCCTGGACCGCAGGGCCATGACCCCGGACACGCAGAAGGCGGCGATGCAGCGCGCCCGCCGCGAGGCGGAGGCGCTCGCCAAGATCGAGCACCAGAACGTGGTGACGGTCCACGACCAGATCGAGACCGCCGACCAGGTCTGGATCGTGATGAAGCTGCTGGAAGGGCGGTCGCTGGCCGACTTGCTGAGCCGTGACGGGGTCCTCGGCGTGCCCAGGGCCGCGGACATCGGCCTCCAGATGGCCCAGGGCCTGCGGGCGGTCCACGAGGCGTCGGTCCTGCACCGCGACGTCAAGCCGGGCAACGTCCTGGTGCGGGACGGCGGCCAGGTGGTCCTGGTGGACTTCGGCATCGCCACCTTCGAGGGCGCGGACCGGGTCACCCGGTACGGCGGAGTCATCGGCACACCCCCCTACCTGGCGCCCGAACTCTTCGTCCCCACCGCCCACGGCCCCACGTCCGCCTCCGACCTGTGGGCGCTGGGCGTCACCCTGTACGAGATGGTCGAGGGACGTCTGCCCTTCGCCGGCAACGAGGTCTGGGAGGTGCAGGCGAACATCCAGGAGTCGCCCGACCCCGTGCTCCGGTACGCCGGGCCCCTCGGCCCCGTCATCCAGGGACTGCTGGCCACGGACCCGAACGGTCGCCTGGACGCGGCCGCGGCGGAGGCGATGCTCCGGGAGGTCCTCGCCGACCCGGGCACGCCGACCCCCACGCGGGCCGCCACCCCCGCGCCCCCGCCGACGGCCCGGCCCACGCCGCCCGCCGCGCCGCCCGCCGAAGCCGTCCCTTCCGGATCTGTCCCTTCCGGAACTGTCCCTCCAGGACCCGTCCATTCCGGAACCGCGCCTTCCGGGTCGCCGTCGGCGTCGCCGGCGGCGCGCGAGGGGCGCGGCCGGTTCCGGGGCTGGAAGATCGCGGCGGCCGCGGCGTGCGTCGTACTGCTGGCCGGCGGAGGCTGGCTCGTCTCGCGGGGCGACTCCGGAGGCAAGCACGACGACGCCTCCGGGCAGCAGGGCTCCGGCTCGGCCGGGGGTGACGCGGAGCAGGCGTGGGAGCAGTGGAAGAGCGCCAGGAAGCGGCTGACGATCGGGGCCAAGGAGGACCAGCCCGGGCTGAGCTTCCACGACGAGGACACCGGCGTGTGGAGCGGGTTCGACGTCGACATCGCCTATGCCCTCGCCGAGCGACTGGGCTACGACAAGACGCAGGTGGACTTCTACGGAGTGACCACGGCCAACCGGGCGAGCAAGCTGAAGAACGGGGAAGTGGACCTGGTCGTCGCCTCGTACAGCATGACGCCCGCCCGTGAGAAGCGGGACGGCATCAGGTTCGTCGGCCCCTACTACAAGGCGGGCAGCAGCCTCCTCGTCCGCAAGAACTCCGCGAAGTACGACCTCGACGAAGCCGTCGACGTGAAGCGGAACCACGTCGAGGTGTGCACGGCGCGGGACTCCACGTACGCGGACAAGTTGCAGGAGGACGGCTACACCACGGGGAAGTGGCAGCCCGACACCTACAAGGAGTGCGTGGAGAGACTGCTGGACAAGCGCTCGAGCGTGTACGCGGTCGCCTCGGACGACGTCCTTCTCGCCGGGTACGCCCGGAACGATCCGGCGCATCTCAAGCTGCTGCCCAGCGGCGCGGGCACGGAGCCCTACGGGGTGGCGATGCGCACGGACGACCCGCTCCTGCACAGCAAGGTGTGCTCGGGGCTCCAGCAGATCCTGGCCGGAAAGGAGTGGTCGGAGATGTACATGAAGGACCTGTCCCCGCTGACGGGACGGAAGACCGCGCCGAGCAGGCCGGAGCTGAGGCCGTGCGCGGCCGAGTGAAGGCCGCGGCCCCTCCGGACGGGGAGGAGCCGCGGCCCGTCGGCGTCGGCGTCGGGTGACGGGGAGCCGGTCAGTACGACGAACCGGACGCGCCCAGTGCGCCCGTCGGGTGCCAGACCGTCTTCGTCTCCAGGAACGCCGTCATGCGGTCGGTGCCCGGCGTCGCGGACCAGTCCGCGTGCGCGCCGTCCACAGGCTGTGGACGCAGGACGCGCTTGAGGTTGTCCGCCGCCGCGATCTCCAGTTCCTTCGCCAGTTCCTCGCCGGCGCCCGCGAGGTCGATCGCGTTGACGTCCTGGTGGGAGGCGAGCGGGGCGGCGATCTCGGCCGTACGGCCGGAGAGGATGTTGACCACGCCGCCGGGCAGGTCGGAGGTGGCCAGGACCTCGCCCAGGGAGAGGGCGGGCAGCGGGGACTTCTCCGAGGCCACCACGACCGCCGTGTTGCCGGTCGCGATGACCGGGGCGACGACGGACACCAGGCCCAGGAACGACGACTCCCGCGGGGCCAGGACGGCCACGACGCCGGTCGGCTCCGGGGAGGAGAGGTTGAAGAAGGGGCCCGCGACCGGGTTGCCGCCGCCGACGACCTGGGCGATCTTGTCGGTCCAGCCCGCGTACCAGACCCAGCGGTCGATCGCGGCGTCCACCTGGGCCGCCGCCTTCGACTTCGACAGGCCCTCCGCGTCGGCGACCTCCGCGACGTACTGGTCGCGGCGGCCCTCCAGCATCTCGGCGATCCGGTAGAGGACCTGCCCGCGGTTGTACGCCGTCGCGCCGGACCAGCCGCCGAACGCCTTGCGCGCGGCAACCACCGCGTCACGGGCGTCCTTGCGGGAGGAGAGGGGGGCGTTCGCCAGCCACTTGCCCTTTGCGTCGGTCACCTCGTACACCCGGCCGCTCTCGGAACGCGGGAACTTCCCGCCGACGTACAGCTTGTAGGTCTTGAGGACACTGAGTCGTGCGTCAGACATCGAGGTATGCCTCCAGGCCGTGGCGGCCGCCCTCGCGGCCGAAGCCCGACTCCTTGTAGCCGCCGAACGGCGACGTCGGGTCGAACTTGTTGAACGTGTTGGACCAGATCACACCCGCGCGGAGCTTGTTCGCGACCGCCAGGATGCGCGAACCCTTCTCCGTCCAGATGCCCGCCGACAGGCCGTACGGGGTGTTGTTGGCCTTGGCGACCGCCTCGTCCGGTGTGCGGAAGGTGAGGACGGACAGGACCGGGCCGAAGATCTCGTCGCGAGCCACCGTGTGCGCCTGGGTGACGTTCGTGAAGAGCGTCGGGGCGAACCAGTAGCCGGAGGAGGGCAGTTCGCAGGCCGGGGACCAGCGCTCGGCGCCCTCCGCCTCGCCCTGGTCGGCGAGCGCGGTGATACGGGCCAGCTGCTCGGCGGAGTTGATCGCGCCGATGTCCGTGTTCTTGTCCAGCGGGTCGCCCAGGCGGAGGGTGGTGAGCCTGCGCTTGAGGGAGTCCAGGAGCTCGTCGTGGATCGACTCCTGCACCAGGAGGCGGCTGCCCGCGCAGCAGACCTGGCCCTGGTTGAAGAAGATGCCGTTGACGATGCCCTCTACGGCCTGGTCGATCGGGGCGTCGTCGAAGACGATGTTGGCGCCCTTGCCGCCCAGTTCGAGCGTGAGCTTCTTGCGGGTGCCCGCCACCGTGCGCGCGATCTGCTTGCCGACGGCGGTGGAGCCGGTGAAGGCGACCTTGTTCACGTCCGGGTGGGCGGTCAGGGCCGCTCCGGCTCGGCCGTCGCCGGTGATGATGTTGACGACGCCCTTGGGGAGTCCGGCCTGGCGGCAGATGTCCGCGAAGAACAGGGCGGAGAGGGGGGTCGTCTCGGCGGGCTTCAGCACCACCGTGTTGCCGGTGGCGAGCGCCGGGGCGATCTTCCACGCCAGCATCAGGAGGGGGAAGTTCCACGGGATGACCTGGCCGGCCACGCCGAGGGGGCGGGGGTCGGCGCCGTAGCCCGCGTGGTCCAGCTTGTCGGCCCAGCCCGCGTAGTAGAAGAAGTGCGCCGCCACCAGGGGGAGGTCCGCGTCGCGCGTCTCCTTGATGGGCTTGCCGTTGTCGAGGGTCTCCAGGACGGCCAGCTCGCGGCTGCGCTCCTGGATGACGCGGGCGATGCGGAAGAGGTACTTCGCGCGCTCCGCGCCGGGCAGCGCCGACCACTTCTCGAAGGCCTTGCGGGCGGCCTTCACGGCGCGGTCGACGTCCGCCTCGCCGGCCTCGGCGACCTCGGACAGGACCTCCTCGGTGGACGGCGAGACCGTCTTGAAGACCTTGCCGTCGGCCGCCTCGGTGAACTCGCCGTCGATGAACAGGCCGTAGGAGGGGGCGATGTCGACGACCGCTCGGGACTCGGGCGCCGGTGCGTAGTCGAATGCGGGTGCGGATGCCATGGGGATCAGTCCACCGTCACGTAGTCGGGGCCGGAGTAACGGCCTGTGGCCAGCTTCTGGCGCTGCATCAGCAGGTCGTTGAGGAGCGAGGAGGCGCCGAAGCGGAACCAGTGGTTGTCCAGCCAGTCCTCGCCCGCCGTCTCGTTGACCAGGACCAGGAACTTGATCGCGTCCTTTGCGGTGCGGATGCCGCCGGCCGGCTTCACGCCGACCTGGACGCCGGTCTGCGCGCGGAAGTCGCGGACCGCCTCCAGCATGAGGAGCGTGTTGGCGGGCGTGGCGTTGACCGCGACCTTGCCGGTGGAGGTCTTGATGAAGTCCGCTCCGGCCAGCATGCCGAGCCAGCTCGCGCGGCGGATGTTGTCGTACGTCGACAGCTCGCCGGTCTCGAAGATGACCTTCAGACGGGCCGACGTGCCGCAGGCCTCACGGACGGCGACGATCTCGTCGTACACCTTCCTGTAGTGCCCCGCGAGGAAGGCCCCGCGGTCGATGACCATGTCGACCTCGTCCGCGCCCGCCGCCACGGCCTCGCGCACGTCGGCCAGCTTGACGGCCAGCGAGGCGCGGCCGGCCGGGAAGGCGGTGGCCACCGAGGCGACCTTCACGCCGGACCCGGCGACGGCCTCCTTGGCGGTGGGCACCATGTCGGGGTACACGCAGACGGCGGCGGTGGCGGGCGCCGTGCGGTCGGTCGGGTCGGGGCGGACCGCCTTCGCGCCGAGCGCCCGGACCTTGCCCGGGGTGTCCGCGCCTTCCAGCGTCGTCAGGTCGACCATCGAGATGGCGAGGTCGAGGGCGTACGCCTTCGCGGTGGTCTTGATGGAACGGGTGCCGAGGGAGGCGGCGCGCGCCTCGAGGCCGACCGTGTCGACGCCGGGCAACCCGTGGAGGAAGCGGCGCAGCGTGCTGTCGGACGCGGTGACGTCGGCGAGTCCGTGTGCGGGGCCGTTCACGGGGCCCTGTGCGGCGGGTGCGGTGGTGGGCATGGTCACCAGGTGAGCATATCTACGCGCGTAGCGGTCTGTACAGTCCCGGGCGGCGGTTCGATGGACCGGCACCGCGTGGGCCGTCCGGCGGTTCGATGGACCGGCACCGCGTGGCCGTCCGGCGGTTCGATGGCACAGCCTGTGGCGTCCGGCGGTTCCATGGCACCGCCTGTGCCGTCCGGCGGTTCGATGGCACCGCCCGTGACCGGCCGGCGGGCCGTCGGGCACAATCGGCTGCATGACGACCCCGGAGCCTCAGTCGCCCTCGCCGCAGCCGTCGGCACCCGTGTCCAAGGACCGGGTCTACCGTTCGCCCGCGGGCATCTCCGGAGGCGTGCTCGTACTCGCCCTCGCGTTGTGGCTCGGCATCGACGCCCTGGTCACCGGCGAGGGGGACACCCGCTGGAAGGCGCTCGCGGCGCTGGTCTTCCTGGTGCCGCTCGTCGCCGCCTACACCGTGCGGCCCGCCGTCTTCGCGAACGAGGACCGGCTGCGGGTGCGCAATCCGTTCCGCGTGATCGTGCTCCCCTGGGGGGAGGTCGCCTCGTTCCGGTCCGCCTACTCGAACGAGGTCTTCGCCGAGGGCGGCGACAAGTACCAGCTGTGGTCCGTTCCCGTCTCGCTGCGGGGCCGCAAGAAGGCCGCGCGGCGGGAGGACCGGCGGGCGGCCGGCGGCGGGCGCGGGCGCGGCATCCTCGGCGGCATGGGGCAGATGCAGCCCGGTGGGCGCACCGACGGTGCCGGGGCCACCGCCGTGCAGGCGGAGGGGCCGGTACGGGCCCAGGGCGACAAGACCATGGACGAGCTGCGCGAGCTGTGGGAGGCGCGCAAGGACGCCGCGAGCTCCAAGGGCGAGGTGACGGTGCGGTGGGCCTACGAGATCCTCGTGCCGGTGGTGGCCGGGGCGGTGGGGCTGGCGGTGCTGCTCGGGGTGGGGTGACTGTCCCGGGGCGGCGGTGAGTGTTCCGAGGTGGTGGGTGAGTGGTGTCCGGGGGCCCTTGCGGGCCCCCGGTCGCGTCAGATGCCGGCTGCCGTCGACAGGTCGCGCTTGAGCGCCGTCAGCAGGTCCGCCGCCTTGGCCCGGGCCGCCGGGAGGTCGGCGAGCGCGGCGACCGGGACGACCACCTCCAGGTAGCACTTCAGCTTGGGCTCGGTACCGCTCGGGCGGACGATCACCCTGGCACCGTCGAGCGTGTAGCGCAGGCCGTCGGTGGGCGGGAGGGTGTCCGTGCCCCGGGTGAGGTCCTCCGCGGTGGTGACGGGCAGGCCCGCGAGGGTCGACGGGGGCTGTTCGCGCAGGCGGTTCATCGCCGCGGCGATGAGGGAGAGGTCCTCCACGCGGACCGAGAGCTGGTCCGTGGCGTGCAGGCCGTGTTCCACGGCGATGTCGTCGAGGAGGTCGAGGAGCGTGCGGTCCGCCTGCTTGAGGGTGGAGGCCAGCTCGGTGATCAGGAGGGCCGCGGTGATGCCGTCCTTGTCGCGGACGCCCTCCGGGTCGACGCAGTAGCCGAGGGCTTCCTCGTAGCCGTAGCGGATGTCCTCGACGCGGGCGATCCACTTGAAGCCGGTGAGGGTCTCGACGTGCGGGAGGTTCGCCTTCGCGGCGATGCGGGCCAGGAGGGACGACGAGACGATCGACTCCGCGAACGTGCCGTGCGCTTCGCGGGTGACCAGGTGGGCGGCGAGGAGGGCGCCCACCTCGTCGCCCCGGAGCATGCGCCAGCCGGTGGCCTCCGCGGCGTCGGGTACGGCCACCGCGAGACGGTCCGCGTCCGGGTCGTTGGCGATGATCAGGTCGGGGGCGGACTCGCGGGCCGCCGCGAAGGCCAGGTCCATCGCGCCGGGCTCCTCCGGGTTGGGGAAGGCGACGGTGGGGAAGTCCGGGTCGGGCTCGGCCTGCTCGGTGACGAGGGTGGGGCGCGGGAAGCCCGCGCGGGCGAAGGCGGCGAGGAGGGTGTCCTTGCCGACGCCGTGCATCGCGGTGTAGACGGTGCGGGCGGTGCGGGGAGAGCCGGGGGCGAGGACGGCGTCCGTGCGGGTGAGGTAGGCGTCGAGGACGTCGTCGTCGAGGGTCTGCCAGCCGGTGTCGGGGCGCGGGACGTCGCGCAGGGTGCGTACGGCGTCGATCTCGGCGGCGATGTCGGCGTCGGCGGGGGGCACGATCTGGGAGCCGTCGCCGAGGTACACCTTGTAGCCGTTGTCGCGGGGCGGGTTGTGGCTGGCGGTGACCTCCACGCCGGCGACGGCGCCGAGGTGGCGGATCGCGAAGGCGAGGACGGGGGTGGGGAGGGGGCGGGGGAGTACGGCCGCCCTGAGGCCGGCGCCGGTCATGACGGCGGCGGTGTCGCGGGCGAAGTCCGCGGACTTGTGACGGGCGTCGTAGCCGATGACGACGAGGCCGTCGGTGTGGCCCTGCTTCTTGAGGTACGCCGCGAGTCCGGCGGCGGCGCGGATGACCACCGAGCGGTTCATGCGCATCGGGCCGGCGCCGAGTTCGCCGCGCAGGCCGGCGGTGCCGAACTGGAGGGTGCCGGCGAAGCGTGCGGTGAGCTCGTCGTGGTCCCCGGCGTCGATGAGGCGGGCGAGTTCCGTGCGGGTGTCCGCGTCGGGGTCCTCGGCCAGCCATGCCTTGGCTCGTGCGAGGAGGTCGTCTTGCACGTCTTGCACGTCGGTCAGCCTCTCGGGGGTCGGTGGTGCGGGTGCCTGCGGCGCCTGTGCGGGGTGGTGGGGGTGCGCGCCATGCCTGCGGCGCCTGTGCGGGTTCGGTGGGGGTGCGCGTAGCGCGGTGCGTTCGGTGGTGGGTCGGGGCCGCGCCGGCGGGTGTTCGTCCTCGGAACGGCGCGGAATCGGTTGGCCACAGATCTTTCCGGCGTTGACGCGCCAACCGCTGCGGGCGAACACCCCCCGACACGTCCCCTTCCCGCCGTACGCGGCTGCGGGCCGTCGCCCCGTCGCCGCGGGCAGTCGTGCCTCCCCCAGTGCCTGAACGGCCTGGGAGGTACCCCCAGGCGGCACGGGTGGGCGCGGCGGTACCCCGGCAGCGCCGGGCCACGCGACCCACCCCCGCGCCGGATGCCGGGGAACCTGGGCCTCGGCTACAGCCGGGCCAGGACCTGTGTGAGCAGCTTCCCCATGCGTGCGGCGGAGTCGCGGCCCGCCTGGAGGACCTCCTCGTGGTTGAGGGGCTCGCCCGTCATGCCCGCGGCGAGGTTGGTGACCAGGGAGATGCCCAGCACCTCCGCCCCGGCCTCGCGGGCCGCGATCGCCTCCAGGACCGTCGACATGCCCACCAGGTCGGCACCGATGACGCGGGCCATGCGGATCTCGGCCGGGGTCTCGTAGTGCGGGCCGGGGAACTGGGCGTAGACGCCCTCCTCCAGCGTGTCGTCGACCTCCTTGCACAGCGCCCGCAGGCGAGGGGAGTAGAGGTCGGTGAGGTCGACGAAGTTGGCGCCGACGATGGGGGAGGTGGCGGTCAGGTTGATGTGGTCGCTGATCAGGACCGGCTGGCCGGGGCGCATGCCCTCGCGCAGGCCGCCGCAGCCGTTGGTCAGGATGATCGTCTTGGCGCCGGCCGCCACGGCCGTGCGGACGCCGTGGGAGACGGCGGCCACCCCGTGGCCCTCGTAGTAGTGGGTGCGGCCCAGGAAGACCAGTGCGCGCTTGTCGCCGAGGGTGTACGAGCGGACCTTGCCGCCGTGGCCCTCCACCGCGGGCTGGGGGAAGCCCGGGAGGTCGGTGACCTGGAGATCGGCCTCGGGGGCGCCCAGGGCGTCCACGGCCGGTGCCCAGCCGGAGCCCATCACGAGGGCGACGTCGTGGGTCTCGGCGCCGGTGAGTTCGCGCAGCCGGGCCGCGGCGGCGTCGGCGGCGGCGTAGGGGTCGCCCTGGATGTCGTCCGGAAGAAGAGATGCGTTCACGCCGAAGAGGGTAGCCGGTTTACGGCTACGCGCGTAGATGGCGGAGGTCACGGGATGCGGGTTTTTGGGTTGGAGGTTTTGACGGGACGGCGCTCAGCAGGGGCGTTTGCGGAGTTCCATCACGTAGTCGTGGGGGGCGCCGGCCGATTCGGCGGCGTCCGCCACCTCGCCCAGGTAGCGGGCGGAGGGCAGGCCGCCCTCGTACGCGTTCAGGACGTAGGTCCAGGCGCCCTCCTCGCCCTCCAGGGTGTGCGCGCGGACCCGGGTGCGGCGGTAGATGTCCATGCCCACGCCCTCCCAGCGGTCCAGGGAGTCCTCGTCCATCGGAGCGATGTCGTAGAGGGAGACGAAGACCTGGGAGATCGGGTCCTCGACCAGGGTCGCCAGTGCGCCCTCCCAGCCCATGTGCTCGCCCCCGAAGGTCAGCCGCCACCCGTTCAGCCAGCCGGTGGCGCGCAGCGGCGAGTGCGGGGCGCGGCGGGTCATCAACCGCGCGTCGAGGTTGCCGGCGTAGGCGGCGTAGAGCGACATGAGGGGAAGGGTACGGCAGGGGTGTCGGGCATCGCCGTCGTCGCGGTGGTGGCCCCGGGCGGCCTCTCGTTGAAGGGTGCGGGACAATGGGGTACGTGACTCGGATCGTGATCATTGGCGGCGGACCCGGCGGATACGAAGCGGCGCTGGTGGCCGCGCAGCTCGGCGCGGAGGTGACCGTCGTCGACTGCGACGGTCTGGGCGGGGCGTCGGTGCTGACCGACTGCGTGCCGTCCAAGACCCTCATCGCCACGGCTGAGGTGATGACCACCTTCGACTCCTCCTACGAGGAGCTGGGGATCATCGTCGCCGACGACACCCCGCCCATGGAGCAGGCCGCCCGGGTGGTGGGCGTCGATCTGGGCAAGGTCAACCGGCGGGTGAAGCGGCTCGCGCTGGCGCAGTCGCACGACATCACCGCCTCCGTGACCCGTGCGGGTGCGCGGGTCATGCGCGGGCGCGGTCGGCTGGAGGGCATGCAGGGGCTCGACGGCTCGCGGAAGGTCGTGGTGCGCGCCGCCGACGGGAGCGAGGAGACGCTGACCGCCGACGCGGTGCTCATCGCTACGGGTGGGCATCCGCGGGAGCTGCCGGACGCGCGGCCCGACGGGGAGCGGATCCTGAACTGGACCCAGGTCTACGACTTGGACGAGCTGCCCGAAGAGCTCATCGTGGTGGGGTCCGGTGTCACCGGTGCCGAGTTCGCCGGGGCCTATCAGGCGCTCGGGTCGCGGGTCACCCTCGTGTCGTCGCGGGACCGGGTGCTGCCCGGTGAGGACCCGGATGCGGCAGCCGTATTGGAAGACGTGTTCCGGCGGCGTGGGATGAACGTCATGTCGCGGTCGCGGGCCCAGTCCGTCAAGCGGGTGGGGGACCGGGTCGAGGTGACGCTGTCGGACGGGCGGGTCATCGGCGGGTCGCACTGCCTGATGGCCGTCGGCGCCATTCCCAACACGGAGGGGATGGGGCTGGAGGAGGCGGGAGTCCGGCTCAAGGACTCCGGGCACATCAAGACCGACCGGGTCTCGCGGACCTCGGCCCCCGGCGTGTACGCCGCCGGTGACGTCACCGGCGTCTTCGCGCTGGCCTCGGTGGCGGCCATGCAGGGGCGGATCGCCATGTACCACTTCCTCGGGGACGCCGTGACCCCGCTGAATCTGAAGACCGTGTCCGCCAACGTCTTCACCGACCCCGAGATCGCCACCGTCGGGTACTCGCAGGCCGACGTGGACGCCGGCAAGATCGACGCCCGCGTGGTGAAACTGCCGCTGCTGCGCAACCCGCGCGCCAAGATGCAGGGCATCCGGGACGGGTTCGTCAAGATCTTCTGCCGGCCCGGTACCGAGATCGTGGTGGGGGGTGTGGTGGTGGCGCCGCGTGCTTCGGAGCTGATTCATCCGATCTCGATCGCCGTCGACAACAACCTGACGGTCGAACAGATCGCCAACGCCTTCACCGTGTATCCCTCGCTCTCGGGGTCGATCGCGGAGGTGGCACGGCAGTTGCACACCCGGAAGGCCGGCGGGGAGCAGTAGTCCGGCGGACGCGGCTTGAAATGACTCCCCGCTGGTCACGGGGAGTTGCGGCGCTTGCGAGCGGCATAGGCGGCCGGGGTAGACCCGTATACCACTTCCGGTGGTGGCATGCGAACAACTTCTGTTATTCGGCGCATACTGCTGAAAGCAGACGGTCGTTGGGGTTACTGTCAGTTTCGTGTTCGCTGCAGAACGTCGCCAATTGATCCTCGAAATGGTGCGAGCGAACGGGGCCGTGTCGCTCCGTGAGCTCGCCCGCGTCGTCCAGACCTCCGAAGTGACCGTACGGCGGGACGTGCGCGCACTGGAGGCAGAAGGACTCCTCGACCGCCGGCACGGCGGTGCGGTACTGCCGGGCGGGTTCACGCGAGAGTCCGGCTTTCCGCAGAAATCCCATCTCGCGACCGCCGAGAAGACGGCCATCGCCGATCTCGCCGCGGGCCTCGTCGAAGAGGGCGAAGCCATCGTGGTGGGGGCGGGTACGACGACGCAGGAGCTGGCCCGCCGGCTCGCGCGGGTGCCCGGGCTGACCGTCGTCACCAATTCGCTGCTGGTGGCCCAGGCACTCGCCCATGCCAACCGGGTCGAGGTGGTGATGACCGGAGGCACCCTCAGGGGCTCCAACTACGCCCTGGTGGGGTCGGGGGCCGAGCAGTCCCTCCAGGGGCTGCGGGTCTCCAAGGCCTTCCTGTCCGGGAGCGGGCTGACCGCCGAGCGGGGGCTGTCCACCTCCAACATGCTGTCGGCCTCCGTCGACCGGGCGCTGGTCCAGGCCGCCGCCGAGGTCGTCGTCCTCGCCGACCACTCCAAGCTGGGTACGGACACCATGTTCCAGACCGTGCCCACCGACGTCATCACCCGTCTGGTCACCGACGAGTCGCCGGTCCACGACGAGCGTGCCGCCACCGAGCTCCAGGCCCTGGCCGACCAGGGCGTGCAGATCGCCGTGGCCGGGGCGTCGGGGGGTGGTACGGCTGATGGCACCGGGACACCGGGTGCCTCGGGGGGTGATGCGGTGGCGCGTCAGCAGCGTCGGGACGTGCCGCTCCCGGGGCCACGCCGTCAGGTTCCGGGTGCGGCGGCGGGGCTGCGCTCGGCAACCGCTCTGAGTGAGCAGAACGGCGGGACGGAGCGGGCGCGCGTCGCCGACCTGCGTCGCCGGTAGGCGCCCGGCGGTCCCGCCGGACCGTGACAGGGGCGTCCGGCGGACCGTGTGAGGTGGTCCGCCGGGCGCCCCTGTCGTGTGGTGCGGGTGGTGCTCAGTCCTTGATCTCGCAGATCGCGGCACCGGAGGTGATGGACGCGCCGACCTCGGCGCCCAGGCCCTTGACGGTGCCGGACTTGTGGGCGTTGATCGGCTGTTCCATCTTCATCGCCTCAAGGACGACGATCAGGTCGCCCTCGGCGACGTCCTGGCCTTCTTCGACGGCGATCTTCACGATCGTGCCCTGCATCGGGGAGGCGAGGGTGTCACCGGAGACCGCGGGGCCGGACTTCTTCGCCGCGCGGCGCTTGGGACGGGCCCCGGCCGCCAGGCCGGTGCGGGCCAGCGACATCCCCAGACTCGAGGGCAGGGACACCTCCAGGCGCTTGCCGCCGACCTCGACGACGACGGTCTCCCGCCCGCTGTCCTCGTCCGCCTCACCGTCCGCGGGCGCGGTGAAGGGCTTGATCTCGTTGACGAACTCCGTCTCGATCCAGCGCGTGTGGACCGTGAACGGGCCGCTGGAGCCGGTCAGTTCCGGGGCGAAGGCCGGGTCGCGGACGACGGTGCGGTGGAAGGGGATCGCGGTGGCCATGCCCTCGACCTGGAACTCGTCCAGGGCGCGGGCCGCGCGCTGGAGGGCTTCCCGGCGGGTGCGGCCGGTCACGATCAGCTTCGCCAGCAGGGAGTCCCAGGCCGGGCCGATCACCGACCCGGACTCGACCCCCGCGTCCAGCCGCACCCCGGGCCCCGTCGGGCCCTCGAAACGGGTGACGGTGCCGGGAGCGGGCAGGAAACCACGGCCGGGGTCCTCGCCGTTGATCCGGAACTCGAAGGAGTGACCGCGCAGCGGCGGGTCGTCGTAGCCCAGTTCCTCACCGTCGGCGATGCGGAACATCTCCCGGACCAGGTCGATACCGGCGACTTCCTCGGTGACCGGGTGCTCGACCTGAAGGCGGGTGTTGACCTCCAGGAAGGAGATCGTGCCGTCCATGCCGACCAGGAACTCCACCGTCCCGGCGCCGACGTAGCCGGCCTCCTTCAGGATCGCCTTGGACGACGCGTACAGCTCCTCCAACTGCGCCTGGGACAGGAAGGGCGCGGGGGCCTCCTCGACCAGCTTCTGGTGACGGCGCTGGAGCGAGCAGTCACGGGTGGAGACCACGACCACGTTGCCGTGGGTGTCGGCCAGGCACTGGGTCTCCACATGGCGGGGCTTGTCGAGGTAGCGCTCCACGAAGCACTCACCCCGGCCGAACGCCGCCACCGCCTCACGCACCGCCGAGTCGTACAGCTCCGGCACCTCTTCGAGGGTGCGGGCGACCTTGAGGCCGCGGCCGCCGCCGCCGAACGCGGCCTTGATCGCGATCGGCAGGCCGTGCTCCTTGGCGAAGGCGACGACCTCGTCCGCGCCCGAGACCGGGTCGGGGGTGCCGGCGACCAGGGGGGCACCGGCCCGCTGGGCGATGTGCCGGGCGGCGACCTTGTCACCCAGGTCGCGGATGGCGTGCGGGGGCGGACCGATCCAGATCAGACCCGCGTCCAGGACCGCCTGCGCGAACTCCGCGTTCTCGGAGAGGAACCCGTAACCGGGGTGAACGGCGTCCGCGCCCGACTCACGCGCGGCTTTGAGGACCTTGGCGATGTCCAGATAGCTGGTCGCGGGGGTGTCACCACCCAGGGCGAACGCCTCATCAGCGGCGCGGACATGCAAAGCGTCCCGGTCCGGGTCCGCGTAGACGGCCACGCTCGCGATCCCGGCGTCCCGGCAGGCCCGGGCCACGCGGACAGCGATTTCGCCACGATTGGCGATGAGCACCTTGCGCACGATTGAGGCTCCCTCCTTGAAACAAGCCGAGTTTAGGGACTGCCGACACGGCACTTCGACCCGTCCCCAATGGTGAGCTTGCCCACACGGAGCGTGATTCGAGGCTCGCTCGACCCCCGAAAGCCCTTGTAGTACCGCGGTACGCAGGGCTCCTGGGGGAAACCCTAGCCCTCCTGTGTGGTCAAGGTCTCTGTAAGAGCGTGCTGCGGGCCACTCGGTTTCTTTGTGGAGTCCCTACTAATGGCCCAATGATTCTTTGCTCGTGCCGGAACCCTTGTGGCGAGGTTTACCCGTTAGTAGCGTTCCTCGGGTTGAAGAAAGGACGTGGCCCGGAGGGCCTCCATGAGGGGTGGCGGTCGGGCGACGGGCGGGCGTACTTGGGGTAACAGCTGTCCTGTGCGGCAGCGGTCGAAGGTGGGTGGGGACCGGTGTCAGTGCGCAGGCCGGTGGCGTGGACCGTGGCGGTCGTGCTCTTCGTGGAGGCGCTCGGCGTCGCGGCGCTGAACTGGTTCCTGGGGATGGTCGTCGACCGTCAGGACATGTCCCTGGCCGGTCTCGACCCCCACATGATGTCCCTCTCCTCGAAGATCGGCGGGGTCGTCTTCGGGCTGTACTTCGCGCTGTGCGGCCTGGTCGCGCTGCTCGTGGCGCTGCGCGACCGCGCGCCCGCGGGGCTCGGCCGGATCCTCCTGATCAGCGCCGCCGTGGTGCACGGGCTGCTCGGCGCCTTCACCTGGGGGCTGGTGGGACCCGGCGCCTTCGTCTTCATGATCGTCGTACTGGGTCTGATCGTGCTGCTGCTGATGACGTACGACGCCCGGGAAGCGCCCGCGGCCGCCGGGCAGCGGCCCGAGGAGGGTCAGGGCGGTGACGGCTCGCCGGTCAGCCCTCCGCCGGCGCCCACAACTCCGTGATGCCGGTGCCGAGGTCGGCGAGGAGGCGGCGCAGCAGGGGCAGGCTGAGGCCGATGACGTTCCCGTGGTCGCCGTCGATGCCGTCGATGAAGGGGGCCGAGCGGCCGTCCAGGGTGAACGCCCCGGCGACGTACAGGGGCTCCCCGGAGGCTACGTAGGCGGCGATCTCGTCGTCGGTCGGCTCGCCGAAGCGGACGACGGTGGACGCGGTCGCCGAGACGTGGCGGCCGGAGGCGGTGTCCCAGACGCAGTGGCCGGTCTGGAGCGTGCCGGCCCGGCCGCGCATCGCCTTCCAGCGGGCGGTGGCCTCCTCGGCGTCCGCGGGCTTGCCGAGCGCCCGGCCGTCCAGGTCGAGCACCGAGTCGCAGCCGATCACCAGGGCGCCCTGCACCTCCGGCTTCGCGGCCACCACGGACGCCTTGGCCTCGGCCAGTGCGAGGGCCAGCTCGGCGGGGGTGGGGGCGGTGACGGCCTCCTCGTCGACACCGCTCACGAGCACCTCGGGGGCCAGTCCGGCCTGGCGCAACAGGCCGAGCCGGGCCGGGGACTGGGAGGCGAGAACGAGGCGGCGGCGGGGCTGAGCAGCAGTCATGGGGTCACATTAGCCACCGGGGGCGGGCACGGCTCACCCCAGGCCGAGGACGATCATCGCGAGGACCATGGCCAGCGCCAGGAAGACGCTCAGCCGCCGCAGCATGTCCTGCATGTCGCGCAGTTCCTTGGGCGGCTCGTTCTCGGGGTCGGACCACAGCATGTCACCAGCGTGGGGCTTGGCCGTGGAGGTGACTTGAGTACGGGTACTTAAATCGGGGCGCGGGGTTCCTCTTCCGTGCGGCCACGCGGCGGAGCCGCAGATCGACACAGCCCCGCGCCCCTGGGACGACCGGCCTCAGGTCGGCCAGTAGGTGCGGCCCCATGCCGTCGGGCCCGGGTGGGGCATGTGGTGGGTCGCGATGCGGGACGGGTCCGACCAGGCGTCGTGCGGGCGGTCGGTGGTGGACGGCTCGGCAGCCGCCGTCACCGCGCGGGCCCTGACCACCGTCAGGGCGGCGGCCAGTTCTTCGGGGGTGGGGTTGCCCCGTACGACCTTGATGGTCACAGCGGCTCCTTACAGGGGGATGTTGCCGTGCTTCTTCGGCGGCAGCGACTCGCGCTTGGTGCGCAGCTGACGCAGGCCCCGGACGATGTGGCGGCGGGTGTCGGACGGCATGATCACCGCGTCCACGTAGCCGCGTTCGGCGGCGGTGTAGGGGTTGAGCAGGGCGTCCTCGTACTCCTGGATCAGGCGGGCGCGGGTCGCCTCGGTGTCGTCACCGGCCTCGGCGATGGTGCGGCGGTGCAGGATGTTGACCGCGCCCTGGGCGCCCATGACGGCGATCTGGGCGGTGGGCCAGGCCAGGTTGAGGTCGGCGCCCAGGTGCTTGGAGCCCATGACGTCGTAGGCGCCGCCGAAGGCCTTGCGGGTGATGACCGTGATGAGCGGGACCGTGGCCTCGGCGTAGGCGAAGATCAGCTTGGCGCCGCGGCGGATGATGCCGTCGTGCTCCTGGTCCACGCCCGGCAGGAAGCCGGGGACGTCCACGAAGGTGAGCACGGGGACGTTGAAGGCGTCGCAGGTGCGCACGAAGCGGGCGGCCTTTTCGGAGGCGGTGATGTCCAGGCAGCCGGCGAACTGCATGGGCTGGTTGGCGACGATGCCGACCGGGCGGCCCTCCACGCGGCCGAAGCCGGTGAGGATGTTCGGCGCGAACAGCGGCTGGGTCTCGAGGAACTCGGCGTCGTCCAGCACGTGCTCGATGACCGTGTGCATGTCGTAGGGCTGGTTCGCCGAGTCCGGGACGATCGTGTCCAGCTCCGCGTCCTCGTCCGTGACCACGAGGTCCGCCTCCTCCGGGAAGGCGGGGGGCTCGGAGAGGTTGTTGGACGGCAGGTACGACAGCAGCTGCTTGACGTACTCGACGGCGTCCTTCTCGTCGCCCGCCATGTGGTGGGCGACGCCCGAGGTGGAGTTGTGGGTGCGGGCGCCGCCCAGCTCCTCGAAGCCGACGTCCTCGCCGGTGACGGTCTTGATGACGTCGGGTCCGGTGATGAACATGTGGCTGGTCTGGTCGACCATCACCGTGAAGTCGGTGATCGCGGGGGAGTACACCGCGCCGCCCGCGCACGGGCCGACGACCAGGCTGATCTGCGGGATCACACCGGAGGCGTGGGTGTTGCGGCGGAAGATCTCGCCGTAGGCGCCGAGGGAGGCGACGCCCTCCTGGATGCGGGCGCCGCCGGAGTCGTTGATGCCGATGACCGGGCAGCCGGTCTTGAGGGCGAAGTCCATCACCTTGACGATCTTCTGGCCGTAGACCTCGCCCAGCGCGCCGCCGAAGACGGTGAAGTCCTGGGAGAAGACGGCGACCGGGCGGCCGTCGACGGTGCCGTAGCCGGTGACGACGCCGTCGCCGTAGGGGCGGTTGGCGTCGAGGCCGAAGTTGGTGGAGCGGTGCCGGGCGAACTCGTCCAGCTCGACGAAGGAACCCTCGTCGAGGAGGAGGTCGATGCGTTCACGAGCCGTCAGCTTGCCCTTGGCGTGCTGTTTCTCGACGGCGCGCGCGGAACCGGCGTGCGTCGCCTCCTCGATACGGCGCCTGAGATCCGCGAGCTTGCCCGCGGTCGTGTGGATGTCGGGCTGCTGCTCTTCCGGCTCGGACATCGGGATGCGGCTCCCTGCCTGCTCAAAAGGGGGGACGGTTACTCGTTCGTAGAGTAGTAGGGGGCCTTCCGTTCGGCAGTGCGGTCTTTCCCACACCTAGGGTGGGTTGCATGACGCCCCGAGATTCCTCCGACGCACCGAACGACGCTCCGAACAGCCGGTGGTCCGACCTGGACCGGCCGCCGCTCAGCAGCACGGCCCTGCGCCGGGGCCTGGTGCGGGAGGGAGGACTGTGGCGTCGGGTGGACGTCGTGCAGCGCACCGGGTCCACCAACTCCGACCTCGTGGCCCGGGCCGCCGCGGACGACCTGGCGGAGGGCGTGGTCCTCGTCGCCGAGGAGCAGAGTGCCGCGCGGGGGCGGCTCGACCGGCAGTGGACGGCACCCGCCCGCTCCGGGCTGTTCTTCTCCGTCCTGCTGCGGCCCGCCGAGATCCCCGTGGCCCGCTGGGGCTGGCTGCCGCTGCTCACCGGCGTCGCCGTGGCGACCGGGCTGTCCCGCGTCGCGGGCGTCGACACCGCCCTGAAGTGGCCCAACGACCTGCTGGTGACCGTCGGCGACGAGGAGCGCAAGGCCGGCGGCATCCTCGCCGAGCGCGCCGGGGGCGACGGCGTCGTCATCGGTGTCGGCATCAACGTCTCGCTCCGCGCCGACGAACTGCCGGTCCCGCGGGCCGGGTCGCTGGCGCTCGCCGGGGCCGCGAACACCGACCGGGACCCGCTGCTGCGCGGGGTGCTGCGGTCGCTGGAGGACTGGTACGGGCGCTGGCGCGAGGCGGGCGGCGACCCGGCGGCCAGCGGCCTCCAGGAGACGTACGCGGCGGGCTGCGCGACGCTCGGGCGCATGGTGCGGGCGGAGCTGCCGGGGGACCGGTCGCTCGTGGGGGAGGCGGTGGCCGTGGACGGGGACGGACGGCTGGTGCTGGCGACGGAGGCGGGCGTGCAGGAGCCGGTGGGGGCCGGGGACATCGTGCACCTGCGGTTGGCGTGAGCGCGGCCCCGGGGCACTCTCGGAGTACGGGACGCACGGGAGTGAGCTGGGGCACACCTGACGTAAAGTTGGGGCCGGTCGAACCTGACCGCGGCAGATCGGAAAGGCAACAGGCGTGACCGTCGACGACACCGGCTCCGGCGCGGACGGGGACGGCCGGGTGGACCCCGAGCCCGCCCCGGACTCCGCCGACCCCGGCGAGGACCCGCTCGCGCTACGCCTCGAAGGGCTCATCCTGGGCGCCGAGCGCCGCTACACGCCCTTCCAGGCCGCCCGCAGCGCGGGCGTCTCCATGGAGCTGGCCTCCCGGTTCTGGCGGGCCATGGGCTTCGCCGACATCGGCCAGGCCAAGGCGCTCACCGAGGCCGACGTCCTGGCCCTGCGGCGGCTGGCCGGTCTGGTGGAGGCGGGGCTGCTCAGCGAGGCGATGGCCGTCCAGGTCGCCCGGTCCACGGGGCAGACGACCGCCCGGTTGGCCGAGTGGCAGATCGACTCCTTCCTGGAGGGCCTGACCGAGCCCCCCGAGCCCGGGATGACGCGCACCGAGGTGACGTATCCGATCGTCGAGCTGCTCCTGCCCGAGCTCCAGGAGTTCCTCGTCTACGTCTGGCGGCGCCAGCTCGCCGCCTCGGCCGGCCGGGTCATCCAGGCCGGGGACGACGAGGAGATGGTGGACCGGCGGCTCGCGGTGGGCTTCGCGGACCTCGTCGGCTTCACCCGGCTGACCCGGCGGATGGAGGAGGAGGAGCTCGGCGAGCTGGTCGAGGCCTTCGAGACCACCTCCGCCGACCTGGTGGCCGCGCGCGGCGGACGGCTGGTCAAGACCCTCGGCGACGAGGTGCTCTACGCCGCCGACGACGCCGGTACGGCCGCCGAGATCGCCCTGCGGCTCATCGAGACGATGGCCAACGACGAGACCATGCCGGAGCTGCGCGTCGGCATCGCCTTCGGCACGGTCACCACCCGGATGGGCGACGTCTTCGGTACGACCGTCAACCTGGCCTCCCGGCTCACCTCGATAGCGCCCAAGGACGCCGTCCTCGTCGACACCGCCTTCGCGGAGGAGCTGATCCGCACCCGCGACGCCCCCGCCTCGGAGGCCGCCGCGGCCGAGGAGGCCGCGGCCGCGGAGAAGGAGGGCGAGGAGCCGCCGGTGTACCGCTTCGCACTCCAGCCGATGTGGCAGCGCCCGGTGCGCGGTCTCGGCGTGGTCGAGCCGTGGCTGCTCACCCGCCGGGACGGTGGCGGCGGGGAGTCGTAGCCCCCCGGTCGTGGGCGTCCGCGGTCGTAGGCCGTCGCGGGGCGCGGCCGTCGCCCGTCAGCCGCGGAGCAGGTCCACGCAGAGGCCGATGACCGGCACGCACAGGCCGGGGTCGTCGGGTTCCGGCTCCGGATCGGACGTCGGTGGTGTGCCGCGGTCCGGCGGAGGGGGCGAAGTGGTGCGGTCGGACCGCGACGGCTGCGGCGTCCCCGGGGCCGGAGCCCGGTCGCCGGGGTCGTCCGGGTCTCGGCCCTCCCCCTCCCCTTCCGTTCGTTCGCCCTGTCCCGGGCTCCGCCCCTCGGGGGCGCCCGGACCGTCCGGCCCGGTCGTGGCGGCGGGCCGGGGGGCCGCGGGGTCGCTCGCCGACGGGCCGGGCACGAGACCGGGGACGTGATCGGGTGCGGGGGAGCCGCTCAGGCCGCCCATGGCGGACGTCGCCGAAGGACTGGCTCCGGGCGGCCGGCCGCCGGTGGCCGCGGCGCCGGGCGACGCGGCCCGGTCCGGTGCCGCTCCCCGGCCCGGCCCCTCCACGCGCGGACCGGCCCCGGCACCGAAGGCCCCCGGGTCGCCGCCGGGCTCGGGCAGCAGGCGTACGACGCTCAGGGCGCCCGCCGCCAGGGCGAGGCCGCCGGCGGCCAGCAGCACCTTGCGGGGGCGGGGGCGGCGGTGCCGGCCGCGGCGGCCCCACGCGTACCGCGGCTCCGTCGGTGTGCCGGTCGTCGTCATGATCCCTCCCCGGTGCGCACGCGCCCCCGCTGCGCCGTGGCGGAGCGAGGCTATGGTCTGCCGCGGGCCGGGGTACGGCGGTCGCTCACATGTCACTCGAACGGGTGGGCGGGGGCCGGTGCGCGGAGCGTGCGGGTCCGGTCTTTCCCCGCGCGGGTCCGCCTGCGATGATCGGGCGGTCGAGTAGTTAACACGCGTTAACCGGAGGGTGTCATGAGCGAGGAGCGGTTCGGAGAGTTCGTCCTGGTGCGGCGGCACGCGGACGGGCATGTCGCGGAGCTCGCGCTCGACCGGCCGAAGGCCATGAACGCCGTCTCGACCGCGATGGCCCGGTCCGTCGGCGCGGCCTGCGCGGCGCTGGGCGAGGACCGGGACGTACGGGTGGTGGTGCTGACGTCGACGCACGAACGGGCGTTCTGCGTCGGGGCGGACCTGAAGGAGCGCAACTCCTTCTCCGACGCCGACCTGCTGCGGCAGCGGCCGGTGGCGCGGGGGGCGTACACCGCGGTGCTGGAGCTGCCGGTGCCGACGGTCGCGGCCGTACACGGGTTCGCGCTGGGCGGCGGGTTCGAGCTGGCGCTGTCGTGCGACGTGATCGTGGCCGACCGTACGGCCGTGGTGGGGCTGCCCGAGGTGTCGGTCGGGGTGATCCCGGGCGGTGGCGGTACGCAGCTGCTGCCGCGCCGGGTGGGCGCGGCGCGCGCCGCCGAGCTGGTGTTCACGGCGCGGCGGGTGGCGGCCGAGGAGGCGCGCGAGCTGGGGCTCGTGGACCAGCTGGTGGAGGAGGGCCGGGACCGGGAGGAGGCGCTGGAGCTGGCCTCCCGGATGGCCGCGAACTCGCCCGTGGGGCTGCGCGCGGCCAAGCGTGCGCTGCGCCTCGGGCACGGCCTCGACCTCCGGGCGGGTCTCGAGGTCGAGGACGCGGCGTGGCGGTCGGTGGCGTTCTCGGGGGACCGGGCGGAGGGCGTGGCGGCGTTCAACGAGAAGCGGGCACCGCGCTGGCCGGGTGAGTGAGCCGGTCACACGAACGCGCCGACGGTACGGGCGCGCCCCGGGCCGTCCGGGGGGCGGCCGGCCCGGGGGTGCGGTCGTGGTGCGCCGTGCGGCGCCGAGGGCGCGGCCTGGACTCAGGGGGGTGGCCGGCCGGGGGCTGTGGTCGTGGTGCGCCGTGTGGTGCTGACGGTGAGGGTGCTGCCGGGGCCTTGGGGTCGCCCGGCCCGGGGCTAGGGTCGTGAGGCACCGCGTGGTGCCGAGGGTGCGGCCCGGACCCAGCGGGCCGCCGGCCCGGGGCTGTGGTCGTGACCGAGGGAGCGGCCCGGGCCCAGGTGGCGGTCGGCAGGCTGTGGTCGTGGTGCGCCGCGCGGTGCCGACGCCGAGGTGCTGTCCTGGCCCAGGGATCGCCCGGCCGTGGCCGTGGTGCGCGGCGTACGTCCGGTCGCACGGGCGGGGGCACCGGGCTTGGTCCGCCCCGCTTGCCGCGATCCGGCGCGGGGAGTGCCGTGAGGGGCGCGGGTAATCGCCCGGTTCGCCCCGTTTGAGTAACGTTTCTTCGTGAATCTCCCTAGCCTGGAGTGATGGGTGACGACAGGCGGCTCGCGGCCGTGGTGGCGCTTGCGCAGGGGATGGCCGCCGCGCAGAGCGCGCATGAGGCGTGGCGGGCTGCGGCCGTCGGCGGATGCCTGGCGCTGGGCGGCAGCTTCGCCGCGCTGTCGGTGTGGGAGCGGGAGCTGGGCCGGCTCCGGGTGCTCGTGAACGTCGGCAGGCGGGCCGAGGACGAGGAGGAGTTCCCGGAGGACGAGTCCTACCCGGTGCACCAGTTCGCGGAGATCACCGAGTTCCTGCACGAGCGCTGGGCCGGCGGTGGTGAGCCCGACGCCTGGGTCGAGACGGCCGCGGGGCCCGCCGCCGGGCGCCCCGGGTACGTCCACCAGCGTGTCGCCGCCCTGCGCCGCCGGGGCCGGGGCTGCTGCGTGGTCGCGCCGATCGTGCTGCACGGGCGGGCGTGGGGCGAGCTGTACGTGGCCCGGCCGGTGGGGGAGCGGGTCTTCGAGCGGGCCGACGCCGACTTCGCCACCGTGCTGGCGTCCGTCGTCGCCGCCGGGATCGCGCAGACCGAACGCCTTGAGGAGGTCAGGCGGCTCGCGTTCACGGACGCGCTCACCGGGCTGGCCAACCGCCGCGCCGTCGACTCCGCGCTCGACGAGGCCGTCGAACGGCACCGCGAGGAGGCGGTCGTCGTCAGCCTCGTCGTCTGCGACCTGAACGGCCTCAAGCGGGTGAACGACACGCACGGCCACGCCGTCGGGGACCGGCTCCTGGAGCGGTTCGGGTCGGTCCTGTCGCTGTGCGGGGCGATGCTGCCGGGGGCGCTCGCGGCGCGGCTCGGCGGGGACGAGTTCTGTCTGCTGGCCGTCGGGCCGCCCGCCGACGCGGTGGTCAAGGCGGCCGAGGAGCTGTGCCGCCGGGCGGCCGAGCTGGAGCTGGGGGACGGCGTGGCCTGCGGGGTCGCGTCCACGGAGGACCCGGTCGGACCCGTCCGGTCCGCCCGCCGGCTGTTCCGGCTCGCGGACGCCGCCCAGTACCGGGCCAAGGCCGAGCGGGCGGCCGGGCCGGTCGTCGCGGGGCGCGAGGGGCCCGACGACCCCGTCGTACGACTCGCCGACGAGCCCTCCCGGAAGGAGGACGGGGAGCGCCGGCGGTTCCGCGGGCGGCACTCGCCGTGACGCCGAGCCGGTAAGGGGCGCAGACCGTCCCCATCCGTGACGCATCCCCTCGTGACATCATCGAATTCACTGCGTACGCTCCTGAATATGGATATGCACACTGTGGTGGTGGGGACGTCGGGGGTCACCGCGTCCGACGTTCTCGCCGTGGCGCGCGCGGGCGCCCGGATCGAGCTCTCCGAGGAGGCGGTGGCGGCCCTCGTCGCGGCCCGCTCCGTCGTGGACGCGCTGGCCGCCAAGCCGGATCCCGTCTACGGCGTGAGCACCGGCTTCGGCGCCCTGGCGACCCGGCACATCAGCCCCGAACTGCGCGCCCGGCTCCAGCGCAACATCGTCCGCTCGCACGCCGCCGGGATGGGCCCGCGCGTCGAGCGCGAGGTGGTGCGCGCGCTGATGTTCCTGCGGCTGAAGACCGTCTGCTCCGGCCGCACCGGGGTCCGCCCGGAGGTCGCGCAGACCATGGCCGACGTGCTCAACGCCGGGATCACCCCGGTCGTGCACGAGTACGGCTCGCTGGGCTGCTCCGGGGACCTCGCCCCGCTGTCGCACTGCGCGCTCACCCTCATGGGCGAGGGCGACGCCGAGGGCCCCGACGGCACCGTGCGGCCGGCCGGTGAGCTGCTCGCCGCGCACGGGATCACCCCGGTCGAGCTGCGCGAGAAGGAGGGCCTCGCCCTCCTCAACGGCACCGACGGCATGCTCGGCATGCTGGTCATGGCCCTCGCCGACCTCGACACCCTCTACAAGTCGGCCGACATCACCGCCGCGCTGACCATGGAGGCGCTGCTCGGCACCGACCGCGTGCTCGCCCCGGAGCTGCACGCCATCCGCCCGCACCCCGGGCAGGCCGCCAGCGCCGCCAACATGGCCGCCGTGCTCAAGGGCTCCGGCCTGACCGGCCACCACCAGGACGACGCGCCCCGCGTCCAGGACGCCTACTCGGTGCGCTGCGCCCCGCAGGTCGCCGGCGCCGGACGCGACACCATGACGCACGCCGGTCTCGTCGCCGAGCGGGAGCTGGCCGCGGCCGTCGACAACCCGGTGGTCCTGCCCGACGGGCGCGTCGAGTCCAACGGCAACTTCCACGGCGCCCCGGTCGCCTACGTCCTGGACTTCCTCGCCGTCGCCGCCGCCGACCTCGGCTCCATCGCCGAGCGGCGCACCGACCGGCTCCTGGACAAGAACCGCAGCCACGGCCTGCCGCCGTTCCTCGCCGACGACGCGGGCGTCGACTCCGGCCTGATGATCGCCCAGTACACGCAGGCCGCCCTGGTCAGCGAGTTGAAGCGGCTGGCCGTACCGGCCTCGGCGGACTCCATCCCCTCCTCCGCGATGCAGGAGGACCACGTGTCCATGGGCTGGTCGGCGGCGCGCAAGCTGCGCACGGCCGTCGACAACCTCGCGCGGGTGATCGCCGTCGAGCTGTACGCGGCCACGCGCGCGATCCAGCTCCGCGAGGGACTGACCCCGGCGCCCGCGTCGCAGGCCGTCATCGACGCCGTACGGGCGGCCGGTGTGGAGGGGCCGGGACCCGACCGCTACCTGGCGCCCGACCTCGCCGCGGCGGACGCGTTCGTGCGCGCCGGGCACCTGGTCGCGGCGGCGGAGACGGTCACCGGGCCGCTGCGCTAGCGGGTGACGTACTCCGGGGGCTCCGGCGGGACGACGCCGGGGCCCCCGCGTGCCGTCCCGGGACGCTCCCGGTGATCGGGAGGCGCCCGGAGAGTCAAAGGGGCCAAAAGAACGTCAAGTTCTCTCAAAGGCCGAGGCGTTCCCGGCGGACCGAGTAGCCCACGAAGCCGGCGCCGAGTCCGAGGCAGAGGGCGCCCCCGACGACGTACGGCGTGCTGTCGAAGCTGCCGGTGTCGGCCAGCCGGGTGGTGCCCTCGCCGGTCGCCGCCGTGTCCGTCGCCGTGTCCGCCGAGGCTGCTCTCGCCTGGGCTGTGACCTGCGGAGACGGGGCAGCGGCCGCGGACTCGAGGACCGGTGTCCCAGGTGTCGCGGTGGCCGACGGGACGAACCACAGGGCGCACAGCAGGCCCCCCGCGGCGGCGGCGGTCAGCAACGAACGGCGAGCGGATGACACGGAATATCGATCCCCTTGTGGCGCTGGCGAATTGGCCGTGTGGGCAGATGTTAGTGAAAGGCGCGGGTCACAGGAAAGTCACGGGAGCGGTCGGCCTTACGCTCCGGACATGAGTACTCCTGAGACATCACGGTTTGTACGTGTTCGCGTCGAGCTGGTTCTCGAGGTCGACGACGAGGAGGCCGTCACCGGGGCCGCGCTCCAGGCCCTCGCCGACGACACCGAGCTGTCCGACGCGGAACGGGCCGACTCCGAGCGCGCTGTGACGGAGGACACCGCCGAGGCCCTGGCTCATCTGGTGGACCCGTTCGACCTGGTCAGCGTGGTGCCCGGGGTCGAGCTGCGGCAGGCCTCCTGGAGCAGTGAGCAGATCGACTACGACCCCGATTCGCCCGAGTGGGACCTCGGCGAGGATGATGGCGGCGAGAACGACCCGGAAGACGAGGAAATGACGGTCGGCTGACGCGGTGTGGGGAAAATCCTGACCCCGGGCGGCAACCGCCGCCCGGGGTTTCGTCGTCTCACGGTGCGCACTGACCGACACCTCCCCGCACCGCCTCCCGCCTTCTACGGCAAACGTGGCATGCCCCACACCCGTGAGCGATGTGGAACGGGACGAACCGGTCGTAGCGTTGAAAGTTATTGACGGGGTATCTCGGGGTTTCGGGAATCGGCAACGATGGAGAAGCGTGTGATGACGGACGGTAAGCGGCGCAAGGGCCTGGCGGCCGCGTCCGCACTGCTCGGCGGTGTGCTGGTGCTCTCTGCATGTTCCAGTAGCGACGCCGACACCTCCGGGGGTGGGGACAAGACCTCGCAGGCGGAGGTCGACGAAGCGGCGGCCAAGAAGACGTCCGAGGCCCAGATCAAGATCACACCCAAGGGCGGCTCGGACAACGCCTCCATCAACAACTCCGCCGGCGTCACCGTGAGCAAGGGCACGCTCACCGAGGTGAAGATGACCGCCTCGGACGGCACCGAGGTCAAGGGCGAGATATCCGCCGACAAGACGAGCTGGAAGCCCGGCGGCCAGCTGGAGCGCGCCACCAAGTACCAGATCACGGCGACCGCGCAGGACTCCGAGGGCCGTGCCGCCCACGAGAACGCGTCGTTCACCACGGTCTCCCCGCAGAACAGCTTCATCGGGACCTTCACCCCGGACGACGGCAAGACCGTCGGCGTCGGGATGCCCGTGTCGATCAGCTTCGACAAGGAGATCACCAACAAGGCCGCCGTCCAGAAGGGCATCACGGTCAACAGCAGCAGCGGCCAGGAGGTCGCCTGCCACTGGTTCTCCACCCAGCGCATGGACTGCCGCCCCGAGAAGTACTGGACTGAGGGTTCGACCGTCACCCTCAAGCTGGCGCTCGACGGGGTCGAGGGCGCCAACGGCGTCTACGGTGTCCAGCAGAAGTCGGTCACCTTCAAGATCGGCCGCAACCAGGTCTCCTACGTCGACGCGAAGACCAAGCAGATGAAGGTCACGCAGGACGGCAAGACCGTCAAGACCATCCCGATCTCGGCCGGCTCCCCGGAGAACAAGACCTACGAAGGCCAGATGGTGATCTCCGAGAAGTTCAAGGAGACCCGGATGGACGGCTCGACCGTCGGCTTCACCGACGACGACGGCAAGGGCGAGTACGACATCAAGGACGTGCCGCACGCCATGCGCCTGAGCACCTCCGGCACCTTCATCCACGGCAACTACTGGGGCAAGGGCATCTTCGGCAGCGTCAACACCAGCCACGGCTGCGTGGGCCTCGCCGACGCCAAGGGCGCCAACGACCCGAACACGCCGGGTGCCTGGTTCTACAACAACTCGATCATCGGTGACGTGGTCGTCGTCCAGAACACCGGCGACAAGACCATCGCCCCGGACAACGGCCTCAACGGCTGGAACATGGACTGGGCCCAGTGGAAGGCGGGTTCGGCGGTCTGACGCCGACTCCCGCCGGGCCGACCGCACTTCGCACGGGCGCCCGCCACCCCTCGACGGGGCGGCGGGCGCCCGCCGTTTCCCGGGCTTCTCATCCTCCTCTTACGCGGGCCTTATCCCGCCATCACGGGCCGTGCCTAGCTTGCGCCCATGTTCTTCACCTACCTGAGGCGCGAGCTGCGCCGCCGCAGAAAGGCGGCCCTCGTCGTCGCCTCCGGACTGGCCCTGGGCATCGCGCTGGTCATCGTCGTCGACTCGGTCTCCTCCGGCATGGGCCGGGCCCAGGACAAGGTCCTGCAATCCCTGTACGGGCTCGGCACGGACATGACGGTCACCAAGGCCGCCGAGGCGTCCTCCGGCGGCACCGCCGAACGGCCGCGCTTCCGCTTCGACGCGCAGGACGACGGCTCCGAGGAGGAGCAGAGCACCGACCGCGTCATGGTGCAGGGCTTCCAGACGCTGGCGAGTTCCACCGTCGGCAAGGTCGCCGGGCAGAGCGGTGTCGCCGACGCGGTGGGCGGCCTGAGCCTCCAAGTCGTCAAGGTCAGCGGCGAGTTCTCGCGCGGCCAGTTCCAGCAGGACGCCTCCGGCGGCGGCGCGGGCGGAGCGGGCGGCACGGGTCAGGGCGGCGGCCCGGGCGGCGGCCAGTCCCCGCAGGGCCGCGTCCAGGGCGGCGGCGCCGACTTCGACGTCAACAGCTACTCCGTCTACGGCACCGACGTCACCGAGCCCGCCCTCGGCCCGCTGACCACGTCCACCATCACCAGCGGACGCACCTTCAAGGAGTCGGAGACCGACGCCAGGGTCGCCGTCGCCGACTCGGCGTACGCCAAGGAGAAGAAGCTCAAGACCGGCAGCACGGTCACCGTCAAGGACACGAAGTTCGAGATCGTCGGCATCGCCACGGCCGACAGCGGCGACGCGGCGGCCAACCTCTACGTGCCGCTCAAGCAGGCCCAGACGCTGGGCGACGCGAAGGACAAGGTCACCACGATCTACGTCAAGGCGACCGACTCGCAGCGGATCGACGGCGTCAAGTCCGCGGTGCAGAAGAACATCCCGGGTACCACCGTCACCACCTCCGCCGACCTCGCCGACACCGTCTCCGGCTCCCTGTCCACCGCCTCCTCGCTCGCCACCGGCGTCGGCAAGTGGCTGTCGATCGTCGTCCTCGTGGCCGCCTTCCTGGTCGCCGGTCTGCTCACCTCCTCCGCCGTCTCCCGCCGGGTGCGCGAGTTCGGCACGCTCAAGGCGCTCGGCTGGCGCTCGGGCCGGGTCACCCGGCAGGTGATCGGCGAGGCCGTCGTCAACGGCCTGGTCGGCGGCGCCCTCGGCATCGCGCTCGGCCTCGCGGGCGCCTACGCCGTCACCGCCGTCAGCCCGACGCTGGAGGCCCAACTGGGCGGCGGCACGGGCACGGGCGGCGGTGCGGGCGGTCCCGGCGGCCTCGGCGGGGGCGGCATGGGCGGCCCCGGCCGGCAGGCCGCCGCCAGGACCCTGGACATCGCGCTGACCGCCCCCGTCAGCCTCACCACCATCGCCCTCGCGGTGGCCCTCGCCGTGGCCGGCGGACTCGTCGCCGGCGGCTTCGGCGGCTGGCGCGCCTCGCGACTGCGCCCCGCGGACGCCCTGCGCCGCGTCGAGTAGCGCCACCCTCCCCCCGTACTCCAGGAGTTGCACCATGTACGAACTCAGCGACGTCACCAAGCACTACACCCGCGGCAAGGCCACCGTGCACGCCCTCGACGGCGTCGACCTGACCATCGCCGACGGCGACCGGCTCGTCATCCAGGGCCCCACCGGCGGCGGCAAGTCCACCCTGCTCCAGATGCTGGGCGCCCTCGACCGGCCCAGCTCGGGCCGGATCGTCCTCGACGGCACCGACCTCGCCACGCTCCCCGAGGCCAGACTGACCCGGGTGCGCAGCGAGAGCATCGGCTTCGTCTTCCAGTCCTTCAACCTGATCCCGACCCTGACCGCCCAGGAGAACGTCGAGACCGCCCTGGTCCCGCTCGGGGTCAAGGCGAAGGAGCGGCGCGAGAAGGCCGCCGAGGCCCTGGCCTCCGTCGGCCTCGGCGAACGTCTCGGCCACCTCCCCGGCGAGATGTCCGGCGGCCAGCAGCAGCGCGTCGCCATCGCCCGCGCGCTGGTGAAGCAGCCCAAGGTGCTCCTGGCCGACGAACCCACCGGAAACCTCGACGAGTCGACCCGCGACGAGATCATGGACGTGCTCGACCGCATGTGGAAGGAGCTGGGTCTCACCTTCGTCATGGTCACCCACGACTCGGCGATCGCCAGGAAGGCCCCCCGCGTGGCCACGATCCGCAAGGGCCGCATCACCGTCAAGGAGAACGCGTCGGCCTGACCGGGCCGCGGACGGTGACGGCGCGTCAGGCGGTGTAGTTCTTCCCCGGGGGCCGTCCGGGCACCGGCTTGCCGACGAGGGCGACCGGGGTGAACAGGCTGACGTGGCCCAGATACAGGGTGAGGTGCCAGATCTCGTCGGTGTCGTAGTACCCGGACAGCCGGGCGAACAGGTCGTCACTCACCCGGTCCCCGAACGGGTTCGGGGTGAGGACGGCCTCCGCGAGCTCCAGCGCGGCCCGCTCGGGACCGGAGAAGCAGGGGGCGCTCTGCCAGGTGGCCACGGCCGTGATGCGCCGTTCCTCCTCGCCGGCCTTGCGCAGGGCGTCGGTCGCCGCGACGCCGTGGTAGGTGCTGCCGATCACCTGTGCGGTGCGCAGGCGCATCAGAGCGAGGGTGGCCTGCGGGACGGGACCGTCACGGAGGGCCTTCTGCACGGCCGCGGAGAGGGCCGTCAGCTCCGGGTACAGCCCGGTGGGGTCGGGCAGGCGGGACCGTGTCCCGTCCGGTCCCGCGGTGGTGGTCGTGTCCTCGGCGATGGTCGGGTCCGCCTTGGTGGCCGTGGCCTCGGTGGTGGTCATGACTGAGTCGCTCCTTCGAGTCGGTCGGACGTCGTTCCACCTCTCCGACGCCGTGGCGCCCCGAAGTGTGAGCCCGCGCCCGGGACCTGGCGCCCGGACCCGTGCCCCGGCCCGCATGTCACACATGGCCGCGCTGTCGCGTCGTAGGGGAGTGAGGACACGCGCGCACGCGGCAGAAGGAGCGTCGGAAGCAATGACCACCCGACCCGCGCCGGTCACCGGCGAGCGGCGGCAACTGATCAACGTGGCCTACCGGATGCTCGGCTCGCTGGCCGACGCGGAGGACGCCGTCCAGGAGGCGTACGCCCGCTGGTACGCGATGCCCGCGGACCGGCGGGAGGCCGTGCTGTCCCCGGGGGCCTGGCTCACGACGGTCGTCAGCCGGGTCTGCCTCAGCCACCTGCGCTCCGCGCGGGCCCGGCGGGAGCACTACGTGGGCCAGTGGCTGCCCGAGCCGCTGGCCGACCCCGCCGAGCGGAACGCCGCACGGACACCCGGTATCGCCTCCGACCCGGCCGACCTGATCACCCTCGACGAGTCGGTCGGCATGGCCTTCCTGATCGTCCTGGACTCGATGTCCCCCGCCCAGCGGGTGGCCTTCGTCCTCCACGACGTCTTCCGCTATCCGTTCCCCGAGGTGGCCAGGATCGTCGGCCGCACGCCGGCCGCCTGCCGCCGGCTGGCGTCCACCGCGCGCCGGGGGATCCGCACCGCACAGGAGTCCGCCGCCGCGTCGACGGCGCAGGACGCGGTCGTCGTACGCGAGCTCAAGTGGGCCTGGGAGACCAACGACGTCGACGCGCTGATCCGGCTCCTCGACCCCGAGGTGACCGCGGTCGGCGACGGAGGCGGTGTGGTGCGTGCCCTGGAGTACCCGCTGCGGGGCAGCGAGCGGATCGTGCGCGGCCTGCTCCGCTTCGGCCCGCGGCAGTCCGGGCAGACGCTGCTCGAACGCACGGTCAACGGGCGTCCGGGACTGGTCGGCTGCCAGGACGGCGCGGTCGTCACGGTGTACTCCTTCGGCCTCTCGGACCACCGCGTCCGCCACCTGTGGGCGATGCGCAACCCCGAGAAGCTGCGCTCCTGGGCGACGGCCCCGGCCGCGTGAGCCGGAGGGGGCCGGGCGCACGGTGTCCGGTCACGTGGCCGGGCCGAGCCACACCCTGACGGCCCGTACGCGTGCGCGCCGCCCGGCGTGCGCGCGGAACCCGGCCTCCGGGTCGGCCACCTCGACGTAGCCCGCGATCTTGTCCGGCCGCTCCGGCTCGTAGTGGATCGGCACCGGGAACCGGGCGTCGAGGATCTCCGCGGCCGCGGCGGGGCTCTGTCACCTGGGCAGCGAAGCCGGCGCGTCCGTCCCCCAGCTCGCCAGCAGCCGCAGCGCGTCCGCCGACGGGGAGCCGGGCTCCGCGTGGTACGTGATGAAGGCCTGTTCGTCGTCGTCGACCAGGCGGAACGTCTCGAAGGACAGCGTCAGGTCACCGACCAGCGGATGCCGCATCCGCTTGACGCCGTAACTCTTCTCCTTGACGTCGTGCGTGGCCCACAAACGGCGGAACTCCTCGCTCTTCACGGACAGCTCCCCGACGAGCGCGGACAGTCGCGGGTCGTCCGGGTGCCGGCCCGCGTCCATGCGCAGGAAGCTGACCATGTCGTAGGCCTTCTGGTCCCAGTCGACGAACAGCTCGCGGTAGTCCGGGTTCAGGAAGACCAGGCGCGCCCAGTTCCGCTCGGCGGCCGGCAGCTTGCCCCAGTCGCCGAAGAGGGCCGCGGACATCCGGTTCCAGGCGAGGATCTCCGAGCGGCGGCCCGTCACGTACGCGGGCACCGTGTCGATCGAGTCCAGGAGCTGGAGCAGCGCCACCCGCACCGGCTGCTTGCCCCGCGGGGCCCCGGCCCGCCGGCGCTGCTGCTTCGGCTTCGCCAGATGTGTCAGGTGCGCCTGCTCCGCGTCGGTCAGCCGCAGCGCGCGGGCGATGGCGTCCAGGACCTCCGCCGACACGTTCTGCCCGTTGCCCTGTTCGAGACGGGTGTAGTACGCCACCGACACCCCGGCCAGCTGCGCCAGCTCCTCGCGCCGCAGCCCCGGCACCCTGCGGTGCCGCCCGAAGGACTCCAGGCCCACGTCCTCCGGCTGGAGCCGGGCCCGCCGGGTGCGCAGGAACTCGCTCAGTTCGGCCCGCCGGTCTAGCTGTCCATCCATGCTTCCAGTATCACCGGACGTATTCCCGGTCGTACGCACACGAGCCTGTCCTCGTCGGTAGTACGCGCGCCGGTCGTACGCAAAGCCGTGGTCTGGGTGGATCCGCAGGTCGCAGGCAGGGTGGAAGCATCACCCAGTCACGCCAAGAGAATCCCGGAGAACCCGGCATGACCACTGTCGCCGCGTACGCAGCACCCGCCGCCAAGGCGCCGCTGGAGCGCACTACCATCGAGCGGCGCGAGGTGCGGGAACACGACGTCCTGATCGACATCAAGTTCGCCGGCATCTGCCACTCCGACATCCACCAGGTCCGCGAGGGCTGGGGCGAGGCCATCTTCCCGATGGTCCCCGGCCACGAGATCGCGGGCATCGTCTCCGCCGTCGGCCCCGGCGTCACCAAGTTCGCCGTCGGCGACCGGGTGGGCGTCGGCTGCATGGTCGACTCCTGCCGCGAGTGCGAGAACTGCAAGGCCGGCCGTGAGCAGTACTGCACGGGCGGCAACGTGATGACGTACAACGGCGTCGGCAAGGACGGCGAGCCCACCTACGGCGGCTACTCCGAGAAGGTCGTCGTCGACGAGAACTTCGTCCTCGGCATCCCCGAGGGCATCTCCCTGGACGAGGCCGCGCCCCTGCTGTGCGCCGGCATCACCACGTACTCCCCGCTCAGGCGCTGGAACGCCGGCCCCGGCAAGAAGGTCGCCGTCGTCGGCCTCGGCGGCCTCGGCCACATGGCCGTCAAGCTCGCGCACGCCCTGGGCGCCGAGGTGACCGTGCTGTCGCAGTCCCTGCGCAAGAAGGACGACGGCCTGAAGCTGGGCGCCGACCACTACCACGCCACCAGCGACCCGGCCACCTTCGAGGAGCTGGCCGGCACCTTCGACCTGATCGTCTCCACGGTCTCGGCCCCGCTCGACTTCGCCGCCTACCTGGGGCTGCTGAAGACGGAGGGCACGCTGGCCAACGTCGGCGCCCCCGAGGAGCCGGTCTCCCTCAACCTGTTCGCGCTGCTCGGCGGCGGCAAGTCCCTGACCGGCTCCATGATCGGCGGCATCGCCGAGACCCAGGAGATGCTGGACTTCTGCGCGGAGCACGGCATCGGCGCCGAGATCGAGCTGATCGCCGCGTCCGAGGTCAACGACGCGTACGAGCGGGTGCTCGCGAGTGACGTGCGGTACCGCTTCGTGATCGACACCGCGACGATCTGATCCCGGAGGACGATCTGATCCCGGAGGAAGATTCTTCCGGATTACTTCCTCCCTCCTGTCACACAGCCGCCCCGCCCCGGGTCATACCGCCACCACATACGGCGGACGTCCGGGCGGGGCGGTCCCCCAGCGGCCCCCACCCCGCCTCCCGGACGCCACGGACACCGGGAGCAGCAGCCATGACCCACCCCTCGACCTCCACGACGCCCCTCCTGGTCACCGGCGGCACGGGAACCCTCGGCGGCCATGTGGTCCCGCTGCTGCGGACGGCCGGCCGGGACCTACGCGTCCTCACCCGCAGCCCCCGCCCCGACGCGGACGGCGTCACGTACGTCACCGGTGACCTGCGCACCGGCGAGGGCGTCGAGGCCGCCGTCGACGGCGTGCACACCGTGCTGCACCTGGCGGGCGGCCCCAAGGGCGACGACGAGGCGACCCGCACCCTGGTACGCGCCGCCGGCCGCGCGGACGTGCGGCACCTCGCGTACATCTCGGTCGTCGGCGCCGACCGGGTCCCGCTGGCCTGGCTGCGCACCAAGCTGGAGTCGGAGCGGGCGATCGCCGACTCGGGCCTCGGCTGGACGGTGCTGCGGGCGGCCCAGTTCCACGAGCTGACCCTCACGATGATCGAGAAGATGACCCGGCTGCCGGTCCTCCCGGCCCCGGGCGGGCTGCGCCTGCAACCGGTCGCCGCCCGCGAGGTCGCCGCGCGCCTGGCCGAGCTGACCCTGGCCGAGCCGGCCGGCCGGGTCCCCGACATGACCGGCCCCGAGGTCCACGACCTGGCCGCGCTGGCCCGCTCCTACCTCGACGTGCGCGGTGGACGCCGGCGCCCGAAGCTGCCGGTGCGCATCCCCGGGAAGGCGGGACGCGCGTACCGTTCTGGCGCGAACCTCACCCTGGACGGCGCGCTGGTCGGCAAGCTGACGTGGGCCGAATTCCTGGCGGAGCGGACGGCCGGGTGACTTCTCCCGGCGTTCCTGGCCGGACTCAGCGGGCCGCCGGGTGGCGCCGGCGGCGCAGCGCCGGGTCGAGCAGCGCGGGCGTGGTGTCGAACTTCTCGTGCGCGGCCAGATCCGTGCCCGGCGGGACGATCGCGTCGATCGCGTCGAGGACGTCGTCGGAGAGCACGGTGTCGGCGGCGGCGAGCTGGGAGCGCAGGTGGTCCACGGTGCGCGGCCCGACGAGCGCGGCGGTGACGGCCGGATGCGCGGTGGCGAATCCGAGCGCGAGCTGGATCAGGGTGAGCCCGGCCCCGTCGGCGACCGCGGCCAGCTTCTCCACGGCGTCGAGCCGGGCGCGGTTGGCGGGCAGTGCGGTGTCGAAGCGCTCGGGAAGGATCACGGACCGGTGCGTGTCGACCTCCCGACCCGCGCGCACCGCCCCCGACAGCCATCCCGAGGCCAGCGGGCTCCACACCAGCACGCCGAGCCCGTACTGCTCGGTCACCGGCAGCACATGGCTTTCGATCCCGCGCTGGAGCATGGAATAGCTGGGCTGCTCGGTGACGTAGCGGCCCAGCCGGTGCTCGCGGGCGGCCCACTGGGCCTCGACGATCCGATACGCGGGGAAGGTGGAGGACCCGAAGTACCGGATCTTCCCGGCGCGCTGGAGATCGGTGAGCGCGGACAGGGTCTCCTCGTCGCTCGTGTTCGGGTCCCACCGGTGGATCTGGTAGAGATCCACGTGGTCGACGCCGAGCCGGCGCAGGCTGTTGTCCAGCTCGGTGACCAGCCAGCGGCGCGAGGCGCCCTGGTGGTTGGGCTCGTCGCTCATCGGCATGTACGCCTTCGTGGCCAGCACGATGTCGTCGCGGCGCCCGGCGATCGCCTTGCCGACCATTTCCTCCGACTCGCCGCGGCCGTACATGTCGGCGGTGTCGATGAGGTTGATCCCGCCCTCCAGGGCGGCGTCGACGATGGCGGTGGCCTCGTCCTGGGTGGTGCGTCCGATACTGCCGAAGTTCATGGCGCCGAGCGCGAGCGAGCTGACCTGCACACCGGTGCGGCCCAAGGTGCGGTACTGCATGACGGTTCCTCCACGGGGGTGGCTTGCGTACGGGGGTGGCCCCCGTACGGGGTGGCTTGTGTACGGGGTGGCCCCCGTACGGGGTGGCTTGCGTAGGGGTCGGGGCACGACTTGGTGGCGGGCTCGACGCTCTGGCATCATGGAGAAACCAAGCGGAACACCGTCCCGTTTACTCGGCCAACGATACGGAACGCTGTCCCGTTTATCAACCGGCGAAGGGAACGGCACGGTGAAGGACGGCGAAGCGGCCACGGGGCAGGCAGCCTCCCGCCCCAAGCGCGCGGACGCCCGGCGCAACGAGAAGACCCTGCTCGACGCGGCCGCCGCGGTGTTCGTCAGGTCGGGCGTGGAGGCCCCCGTACGCGACGTCGCGGCCGAGGCCGGCGTCGGCACGGCCACGATCTACCGCCACTTCCCGACCCGGGCGGACCTCATCATCGGCGTCTACCGGCACCAGGTGGAGGCCTGCGCCGAGGCCGGCCCCGCGCTACTGGCGAGCAGCCCCACCCCGTACGCCGCGCTCGCGAGCTGGATCGACCTGTTCGTCGACTTCCTGGTCACCAAGCACGGCCTCGCCGCGGTCCTCCAGTCCGACAACGCGGGCTTCGAGGCCCTCCACGCCTACTTCCTCGACCGCCTCGTCCCCGTGTGCACCGACCTCCTCGCCGCCGCGACCGCCTCCGGCGAGATCCACACCGACGTACCGGCCCTCGCCCTCATGCGCGGCGTCGGCAACCTCTGCATCGGCGCGGAGACCCCCGACCCGCGCTACGACGCCCGGCAACTGGTGGGGGTGCTGGTGGCGGGGCTGCGCGAGGGGACCTGATCTCTGGCGAGAGGAGCACGCGGTCGTTGGGCCATGGCGGTGTGACGGCCTCGAGGGTCCAGCCGTCGCCGGTCATGGTCTGCACACCCCCGCCGAAAGGGCCCGGCGATGTCTGCGCGGCTGTCGGCGCCGCGAGCGGCGGGCCCAGCGCCGCGCGCCGATACGGCGGGAGCCCGGGCGCGGGCTCCGGCGGCTCGGTGGGAGCCGGCTTCTCGGCCCGGGAGATCGTGACTCCCTCACAGTCCGGAAGGCGTGCTGGACAGCCAGTCCACGTGACGGCCGCGCAGCCGGTCGCGCTCGCCGGGCGTGGCCAGAACGACGTCCGCCCCGCCGTCGTAAGGGGCGTGGATGCGGCGGAGCTCCGTGTCCGTGACGAACACCTCGACGAGCGCCTCGTCGGCCACCGCGCGCAGCAGGGCGTCGACGCAGCCGTTTCGCCAGGGCCGCCGGTCCGCGTAGAAGCGCGTGTGGGTGTGAAAGGCCGGGTCGGGGTCGTCCTCGTCCGACTCGGTCCACCAGTGGACGCCGTCGGGGTGGAGCTCCCGCCGTGGCGTCGGGAAGGCGGCCGGTCCGTCGGGCGTACAGGACCAGTCCGAGGTCACGACGTACACCTCGCCGTGCGCGAACAACTCGTCGAGCACGGTGTTGTACCGGTGCAGCACGACCGCGTACTCGCCCTCGGACTCCGGATACCGCTTCGAGCCGGGGAGGCTGTGGAAACGGACCCAACGGTCGGCATACGTGCTGCGGAACGTGTGGGTGACGGGCGGTCCCGACGGGCGCCGGGCCCGCCACAGGTCGGCGAGTGCGCGGGGGGAGTGGTCCGTCACGGTCGCAGGCTCCTCAGTAGTCCTTCCGCGGCGGGATACGGCTCCTCCCGTGGCAGCAGGCCCCGCGCCGAGTCGAGGTCGTCGTCGCGTACGAGGGCGTGGATCTCGTGGACGAGAGGGGTCACATCGCGGATGGCGACCGTCCACTCGTCGGCGTAGCGGCGTGCGGCCTCGCCGGAGAGGCCGAGTTGCAGGGAGCGGTAGGGCAGGGGCCGCAGGTGCAGGTCCCGTTCGGGGTCCCACTGGACGCGGGTGGGCGAGCCCTTCAACTCGCGCTGCCAGGCGGCTCGGTCGGGGTGCACGCCGGGCTTGTAGCTCGACAGGCACGCGTTGCGCAGGGCCCACTCGAAGCCCTCTCGGCTGATCTCGACGGCCAGGACGGTCTCCTGGCCCTCCTTGGTGGCCCATCCGCAGCGGTACATCATCCACAGGAACGACGGCTTGATCCATGTCATCCTGTCCCGCTTCCAGGTGGCGGGAAAACGTCCCGTGCGGGCGGCGGGGCCGCCTATCTGCGGGCGGTAGGCCTGGTAGACGGTGACGGTGGACTCCGTGCGGGACGCTCTGATCTCGTGCTGGGGCTGCTGCATGGCGTCCAGCGTGGGCCGGGGGCTTCGACCAGGGCCACCGGTTTTCGGCCTGGCTACAGCGCGTCGAACGGTGGGATGATGCGGACGACGATGATCAAGGGTTCGCGCGGAGCGACCAGGAAGTAGAACCATCCGCCGGCTGCATCCATCCGTCGCAGGCCGCCCGGGCGTGGCCCGTTGCCGAGGTCGCTGATGTCGACGCCGGTACTGGCCAGGTCGACGAGTTGTCCCGTCAGGCGTTCCACTTCCGCCACGACATGGGCCGGGACACCGCCGGCCACGTGGTCGTGGTCGGGGTCGTACTCCCACCGCCATTCCCTGGTCACCGGGAGTGAAGCCCGACGGCAGCGTGCGCCTGGTCGAGGATGCGTCCGATCTCGGCTGCTGCCTGTCGCGCCTGGGCAGCGTCACCCGACGCGGCGCGCTCCTCCCAGCTGCGCAGGTCTGCCGACAGGCCCGGTTGGCGCTGGATGTAGACATAAGCGGCCCACTGGGCGATGAACCGTTGCAGGGGAGCCAGATCTGAGCCCTGCCGGGACTGGTCCGCCGCCTGATCGAGCTCGCGTGTGAACGCGGGCAACGCCGCCGGCGTGATCTGCCTGACGGCTTGACGCAGCGCTGCCACCGTTGCGGGAGGCTGCGGGATGAGTGGTTGCCCGGCGGCGGAGGTGGTCATTGCTACTCCCATGGGCGCGATTCTGGTCCCGCACATCAGGCTATCCGGCGGGAGAGCCGTCCCACCGCTCGAACGGGTGAGGCAGAACCGATCCGCCCGTCTGGTGACGTGGAATCCTTGTGGACCCCCGCGTGTTGCACACAGCGTGGGCATGGAGGCCGGTGACGTGCGGGCCGAGGGGCCCTGACGACCGAGCCGAGAGATTTTGGAGGGCCGCGATGGCTGCGCAGACACAGAGGGCCGTGCTGGCGGGCGGGTGCTTCTGGGGGATGGAGGAGCTGATCCGTCGGCTTCCGGGCGTGACCGCGACCCGGGTCGGCTACACCGGGGGTGACGTGCCGAACGCGACGTACCGCAACCACGGCACGCACGCGGAGGCCATCGAGATCCTCTACGACCCCGAGGCGACCGACTACCGCGCGCTGCTGGAGTTCTTCTTCCAGATCCACGACCCGAGCACCAAGAACCGCCAGGGCAACGACATCGGTCTCAGCTACCGCTCGGCGATCTACTACGTGGACGACGAGCAGAAGCGGATCGCCGAGGACACGATCGCCGACGTGGACGCCTCCGGACTGTGGCCCGGCAAGGTCGTCACCGAGGTGGAGCCGGTCGGACCCTTCTGGGAGGCCGAGCCGGAGCACCAGGATTACTTGCAGCGCTACCCGGACGGGTACACCTGCCACTTCCCGCGTCCGGGATGGCGGCTGCCCGCCCGCAGCGAGGGCTAGCGAGGGCCGAGAGGCTCACCTGTGAAACGGTCCGGCCGGTTGCGGCCGGACCGTTCGTCGTGCGGCGGCCGCTCAGTGCGGCAGCGTCGCCGGGCTGCCGCCGTTCGCCTCGTACCCCGCCACCGCCAGCGCGCGGTAGACCGCGAACTCCGCCGCCGGGTCGCTCGACAGCGTCCAGGGCAGGGCGCCGACGTGGCCGTCTATGACCATCAGCTGGTTCATCGCCTCGGCCCAGCGCTCGCCGCGGACCAGGAAGAAGACCAGAAGGTGGCGGACGTGCGCCTGCATCGGGTCGTCCCGGCCGGCCGAGTGGACCGCGTGCAGCGCGCCGTGGACGGCCTTGGTGACGACCTCGCTCTGGTAGAAACCGCTGACCAGGTTGACCTCGGGCAGGTGCTCGAAGACCGCGAACAGCGGCATCGCCGCCAGCAGGGAGCCCCGGGGGGCACGGGCGGCCGCCGCCTCCGCGAAGGAGTAGGCCAGCTCGCGCGAGCCGTGCCACTTCTCGCACCAGTACTGGAGGGCGGCCAGGTGCGCGCCCATGTGGTTCGGAGCGCGGTCAAGGATCTTCAGCCAGAGCTGCTCGAACTCCTCGCGCGAGTACCCGAGGCCGCGGGCCACCGACAGCTCGACGATGTACGGGACCGGGTCCCCGGGTGCGAGCAGGGCCGCCTCGCCGCAGGCCGCCTTCGCCTCCTCCATGATGATCCGGAAGTCGTCCGAGCCCGGCGTGGCCGTGCGCCACGCCTGCTGCACCAGGAACTCGGCGTGCACCGCCGCGCCCCCCGCGTCCTTGGGCGCCTCCGCCCGCCACACCCGCAGCCACTGCCCGCCCGGCGTCTCCCCGACCCCGCCGGGCCGCTGCCGCAGCTCCAGCGACGCGGCGCCCGCGAAGGCCTGCACGCGCTGCCAGCGCCGCTCGCCCTTCGCCTCCGTACCGGCGAGGAGCTGCTGCGCCCCCCGGTAGTCCTGGGTGCGCTGCACCAGGTCCAGGACGTCCAGCAGGTCCTGGTCCGGACCCGGCATGCGGATGTCCAGCTCCTCCTCACGGGCGAAGCCGTAGTTCGCGGGGTCGGCGGCGTCCGGGTGGCCGGGCTCGACCAGGCCGACCGCGCCGCGCCGGCGCCGCGAGATTTGGAGCAGCACGAAGCCGAGCATGACCAGTGCCATCAGGACCCAGAGAATCTCCATGTCTCAAGCGAACCAGACGCCGCCGACAATTGGCCAACCCGTCCCCCGCCCTGTGGAAAACCCGCGAGGCGTTCCGCACGGCTACCCTCGGTGCCCATGAGCGACAGGCACATCAGTCAGCACTTCGAGACGCTCGCGATCCACGCGGGCAACACCGCCGATCCCCTGACGGGCGCGGTCGTCCCGCCGATCTATCAGGTGTCGACCTACAAGCAGGACGGCGTCGGCGGGCTGCGCGGCGGCTACGAGTACAGCCGCAGCGCCAACCCGACCCGTACGGCCCTGGAGGAGAACCTCGCCGCCCTGGAGGGCGGCAGGCGAGGCCTCGCGTTCGCGTCCGGACTGGCGGCCGAGGACTGCCTGTTGCGTACGCTGCTGCGCCCGGGCGACCACGTGGTGATCCCGAACGACGCGTACGGCGGCACCTTCCGGCTCTTCGCCAAGGTCGCCACCCGGTGGGGCGTGGAGTGGTCCGTGGCCGACACGGGCGACGCCGCCGCCGTGCGGGCCGCCCTCACCCCGAAGACCAAGGCGGTGTGGGTGGAGACGCCCTCCAACCCGCTGCTCGGCATCACCGACATCGCGCAGATCGCGCAGGTCGCCCGGGACGCCGGGGCCCGGCTCGTGGTCGACAACACCTTCGCCACCCCGTACCTCCAGCAGCCGCTGGCTCTGGGCGCCGACGTCGTCGTGCACTCGCTGACCAAGTACATGGGCGGCCACTCGGACGTGGTCGGCGGCGCGCTGATCGTGGGCGACCAGGAACTGGGCGAGGAGCTGGCCTTCCACCAGAACGCGATGGGCGCGGTCGCCGGGCCCTTCGACTCCTGGCTGGTGCTGCGCGGCACCAAGACCCTCGCGGTGCGCATGGACCGGCACAGCGAGAACGCGACCAAGGTCGCCGAGATGCTCTCCCGGCACGCGCGCGTGACGAGCGTGCTGTACCCGGGCCTGCCCGAGCACCCGGGGCACGAGGTCGCCGCCAAGCAGATGAAGGCGTTCGGCGGCATGGTGTCCTTCCGCGTCGAGGGCGGCGAGCAGGCGGCGGTCGAGGTCTGCAACCGGGCGAAGGTCTTCACGCTCGGCGAGTCCCTGGGCGGCGTCGAGTCGCTGATCGAGCACCCGGGCCGGATGACGCACGCCTCGGCGGCGGGCTCCGCCCTCGAGGTGCCCGCCGACCTGGTGCGGCTGTCGGTCGGCATCGAGAACGCCGACGACCTGCTGGCCGACCTCCAGCAGGCGCTCGGTTAGAAAGCGGGGCTCACCAGCCCTCCCAGCCGGTCACGGGCGGGGTCGTCTCCGAGGGCGGCTCCACCCACGGCTGCGCGGTCAGCGCCCACACGGTGAACACCACCGCCGCGGCGCCCAGCAGCAGCCACATCAGGCGGCGGGCGGCGGTCCTGCGGCGCAGCATGCGGCCGCCTCGGCGGACGGCCTCCGCACAGAGGTCGGGCGGTACCCGCGGCGGCGACTGCTCCATGATCTGCCGCGCGGCGGCCTCGCGCCCGGGGCGGTTCACCGGCACCACCCGGACCGCCGCCACCCGCGCGTGCCGGTCACCGCGGCGGTCGTGTCGCCGGTCGCCGTGCCGGTCGTGCCGCCGGGCGCCGTGGCGTTCGTGCTGCCGTTCGCCGCGCCGGTCGCCGTGCCGGGCGCCGCGGCGGTCGTCCTGCCAGTAGCCGTGCCGTTCGCCGCGGCGGTGGTCCTGCCGTCAGCCGCGCGGTTCGGCGGGACGGTCGGCGCGCACGTCGTCGTACGGCTGATCCGGCCGCTCGCCGGGCCGGTCACGGGGTCGCCGCCTTCGCTTCCGCCGCGACCGGCGGGGCCGGCGCCGGCCGCGGGTGCAGCAGGGTGGCGGTCGCGCGGTCGCAGATCGTCCGTACCCGTTCCACCGGCAGCCCCAGCAGCGCGGCCGTCTGCTCCTCGGCGACGCCTTCGTACAGCCTGAGCACCAGGATCAGGCGTTCCTGCGGGGAGAGCCCGCCCAAGGTGCCCGCGGGCCGCCGGCGGGCCGCGCCGAGGACGCCGTACCGGTGCCAGGCCTCGCGGGCGAAACGCGTGGCCAGGTGCTGGCGGGCGCGGTCGTACGGGTCCTCCCCGTGCAGCCGGTCCCAGGACGCGTACGTGTGGGCCAGAGCGACGGCCAGCAGGCGCCGCGCGCGCGGGTTGGCGTCCGGGGCCTCCGCGGTGAGCAGGGTGGCGGCATGCAGTAGCCGCCCTGCCGCACCCGCGACGAACGCCTCGAACTCGCGGGCCCGGCGGGCATCCCGGGACGCATGCCGTTCTCGCACCGCGCCTCCCGCCCAGACGGCGACGACCCCTGAGGTCTCATATCAGGCCAGGGGCGGGCCGCCGGTCAAGGGTTCGGTGCGAACCCCCTCCGGAATGCCCGGAAAGCGGGGGAGGGATCGTTCAGGAGCCCGCCGGCGCATCGCTGGAGGTCGCGCCGGACGGGGCCATACGGGCGGACAGGGCGCCGTTGAAGCGCGCGAGGAGCGCGCAGAACGTCTCGCGCTCCTGCGGCGCCCAGTCGTGGGTCAGTTCGGCCATGAGCTGACGCCGGGAGGAACGGACCTCCTCCAGCCGCGCCACGCCGCGCGGTGACAGCTGGAGCACCACCGCGCGTCCGTCCTCGGGGTGGGAGGTCCGCTTGACCAGTCCGGTGTCGACGAGCGGGGCCACCTGCCGGGTGACCGTCGAGGAGTCGATCCCCATGCTCGCGGCGAGCGCCTTCACGCCCATCGGACCCTCTTTGTCGAGGCGGTTGAGCAGCAGGTAGGCGGCGCGGTCCATGGAGTTGCGCACCTGCCCGACCCCGCCGAGCCGGGTCTGTTCGGCGCGTCGGGCGAAGAGCGCGACCTCGTGCTGGAGCGTCTCGAGAAGACCGGTGTCACCGGCGGTCGTCATGTCCATCGACATTTCAGGTGTTGTGGGCATGGCCGGGGGCTCACTTCGTGGAGGGCTGCTAATTGGGGGACAGGGTACGCGGCCGGGCGGCAAGGCGTACCGGCGCTGGGCAAAGCGGGTCTCGGAGGTTGGTCACAACGGTGCGGGACGTCCGGGAACTGCGATGCTGGAGGGTATGAGCTACAGCACAACGCGCCTGGTCGCTCCCGTCACCCTCGACGACGTGCGCGGAGCCCAGAAGATGCTCTCGGGCGTGGCGCGGGTGACGGCGATGGAGGGCAGCAGACACCTGTCCCAGCTGGTCGGCTCCCCGGTGCACTTCAAGTGCGAGAACCTCCAGCGGACGGGCTCGTTCAAGCTGCGCGGCGCCTACGTGCGGATCTCCGGGCTGCTGCCCGAGCAGCGGGCCGCGGGCGTGGTCGCGGCGAGCGCGGGCAATCACGCGCAGGGCGTCGCGCTGGCGTCGTCGCTGCTCGGTGTGCGCTCGACCGTGTTCATGCCGCAGGGCGCGCCGCTGCCGAAGATCAGCGCGACCCGGGACTACGGCGCCGAGGTGCGGCTGCACGGGCAGGTGGTGGACGAGACGCTGGCCGCCGCGCAGGAGTACGCGGAGCGGACCGGCGCGGTCTTCATCCACCCCTTCGACCATCCCGACGTCATCGCGGGCCAGGGCACGGTCGGGCTGGAGATCCTGGAGCAGTGCCCCGAGGTGCGCACCATCGTCGTCGGTATCGGCGGGGGCGGGCTGGCGGCCGGGATCGCGGTCGCGGTGAAGGCGCTGCGGCCGGACGTGCGGATCGTCGGCGTGCAGGCGCGGGGCGCGGCCGCCTACCCGCCCTCGCTGGCCGCGGGGCGTCCGGTCGCCGTCGAGAACCCGGCGACGATGGCCGACGGGATCAAGGTGGGGCGGCCGGGCGACGTGCCGTTCGGGATCGTCGGCGAGCTGGTGGACGAGGTCCGCACGGTCTCCGAGGACGAGCTGTCGACCGCGCTGCTGCTGTGCCTGGAGCGGGCCAAGCTGGTGGTGGAGCCGGCCGGGGCGAGCCCGGTGGCGGCGCTGCTGAGCGCGCCGGACGCCTTCGAGGGACCGGTCGTCGCGGTCCTGTCCGGCGGCAACGTGGACCCGGTGCTGATGCAGGGCGTGCTGCGGCACGGCATGTCCGCGCAGGGCCGCTACCTGGCGGTCCGGCTGCGGCTGACGGACCGGCCCGGCGCCCTGGCCACGCTGCTCGGGGTGTTGTCGGTGGTCGACGCCAACGTCCTCGACGTGAGCCACGTCCGCACCCATCCGCGGCTCGGGCTCACGGAGGCCGAGGTCGAGCTGCACCTGGAGACGAAGGGCCCGGAGCACTGCGCCGAGGTCGGCCGGGCGCTGCGGGAAGCGGGATACACCGTCATCGCCTGAGCGCCCTGAGCGCCCTGAGCGCCCTGAGCGCCCTGAGCGCCCCGAGGGCCCCGGGGTCCTGGGCCCTCAGGGCCCGGTGCGGGGCTCGGCGGCCGCTTCGCCGGCATCCGGAGCAGGGCCTCGTCGGCCGCCCGGCCGCTCCTCCTGGCAGACGACGCGAGGAGCCCCCGGCGTCACGGGGACACCGGGGGCTCGTCGAAGGGGCGGCGGGTCAGCCGTTGTACGGCTCGGCCTTGAGGATCTTCACCGAGGCCGGCTTGCCGTTGGGCAGCTCGTACTGGGCGTCCTCGCCGACCTTGTGGCCGAGGACTCCCGAGCCCAGCGGGGACTGCGGGGAGTAGGTCTCGATGTCCGAGCTCGCGTACTCGCGCGAGGCGAGCAGGAAGGTCAGCGTGTCGTCCTCGTCACCGTCGAAGGCGATCGTGACGACCATGCCGGGCGCCACCGCACCGTTGGCGGCCGGGGCCTCACCCACCTTGGCGCTCTCGAGCAGCTGGGTCAGCTGGCGCACGCGGAGCTCCTGCTTGCCCTGCTCCTCCTTCGCCGCGTGGTACCCGCCGTTCTCACGCAGGTCCCCCTCCTCACGAGCCGCGGCGATCTTGGCAGAGATCTCGGTGCGCGCAGGACCAGTAAGGTATTCAAGCTCCTCCTTGAGCTTGTTGTACGCCTCCTGGGTCAGCCAGGTGACGTTCTCGCTGGTCTGGGTCACGGGTGCTCCTCGTTGGTACTGGGAATACAAATCAACGCCCTACCCAGAAGGATGTTCCTTCACGGAAGGGCGAAACCACGAGCCTAACAATTCAGTGGCCAAAGGGGGAGGACATAAGCCACCAGATTCCTGTCACCGCAGGTCAGGCGGCAGGTTTTGGCGGCAGTGGGCCTCGCCGCATCACTCCGGATGGCAGCCGAGCAGCTCGGCCGTCGTCCCGGCGGCCTTGGTCCGCAGCGTGACGACCTTGTCGATGCGGGTGTCGTCCCCGTCGAAGCGGAAATCGGCCCGGCCGACCTCGTCGCCGTCCTCCGCCTGGGAGCGCACCGTGCAGTAGCCGGTGACGCCGGCGTCCTTGCGGACCTCCAGGTGCACCTGCACCGAGTCCTCGGCGAGCTCGAAGCCGATCAGCTCGCCGCTGATCTTGTTCTGGCCGACGTAGTGATAGCCGAACCAGCCGATCAGGGCGAGCAGGAGGGCGCCGAGCATGGCGCCGACGATCTTGAGCGTGCGGTCGGCCTGCTCGTCCGAGGAGCGGCCGTAGCGGCCCTGGGGCGTCCGCGTGCTCGCCGTACTCATGATCGTCCTCTCCGCGGGAGCGGGTCCGGTTGCCGGGCCCCGGAATTATTCCGCCCCCGATTCGGTCACTATAGAAGCCGCCCGCCCGCCACCCGACCGCCGCCCCTCAACGACGCCCCTACGGGGCGGCACCTTCAAACTGCGCCGCTGCACACGGGCGCCGACTGACCGAGGAATTGAGTCTTGACTGACCAGCTGCGACTGATGGCCGTTCACGCCCACCCCGACGACGAGTCGAGCAAGGGCGCGGCCACCATGGCGAAGTACGTGTCCGAGGGGGTGGACGTGCTGGTGGTGACCTGCACGGGCGGGGAACGCGGCTCCATCCTCAACCCGAAGCTCCAGGGTGACGCGTACATCGAGGAGAACATCCACGAGGTGCGCAAGAAGGAGATGGACGAGGCCCGGGAGATTCTCGGGGTGAAGCAGGAGTGGCTCGGCTTCGTCGACTCCGGGCTGCCCGAGGGCGACCCGCTGCCGCCGCTGCCGGAGGGCTGTTTCGCCCTGGAGGACGTCGACAAGGCGGCCGGTGAGCTGGTGCGGAAGATCCGCGCCTTCCGCCCCCAGGTGATCACCACCTACGACGAGAACGGCGGCTACCCGCACCCCGACCACATCATGACCCACAAGATCACGATGGTGGCCTTCGAGGGCGCGGCCGACACCGAGAAGTACCCGGAGGGCGAGTACGGACCGGCGTACCAGCCGCTGAAGGTGTACTACAACCAGGGCTTCAACCGGCCCCGCACCGAGGCGCTGCACAACGCGCTGCTGGACCGCGGCCTGGAGTCGCCGTACCACGACTGGCTCAAGCGCTGGTCGGAGTTCGAGCGCAAGGAGCGCACCCTCACCACGCACGTGCCCTGCGCGGACTTCTTCGAGACCCGCGACAAGGCGCTGATCGCGCACGCGACGCAGATCGACCCCGACGGGGGCTGGTTCCGGGTGCCGATGGAGATCCAGAAGGAGGTCTGGCCCACCGAGGAGTACGAGCTGGCCAAGTCCCTCGTGGAAACCTCCCTCCCCGAGGACGACCTCTTCGCGGGCATCCGGGACAATGCCTGACATGAGTGCAAGCGCAAGCCTGGCAATGACGCACCTCGTCACTCTCGCCGAGCTGGACGAGGACAAGGTCACCCCCGGTGTCCTCGGGTTCATCGTGTTCGCGGTGATGGCTCTGGCGGTGTGGGGTCTGATGAAGTCCATGAACCGGCACATGGGCAAGGTGGACTTCAAGGAGGCGGCGGAGCAGGACGCCTCCGGCGGCCCGGAGGCGAAGCCCCAGCGGGGCTGACCCCGGACGGCCGCCCAGAGGGCGGGCGGCCCCGGCCTCAGGCCGTGACCGCCACGCCCATCACCTCCCTCGCCTGGCGGCCCGGGACCATGCCCAGGCGCCACGCCTGCCAGCCCGCCTCCAGCTGTACGCCCCGTTCCAGGAGGAGCTGGTAGGCGTCCACGTAGTCGTCCAGCTTGGTGTCACGGGCGGGATGGCGGGCGCGGGACAACTGGGTCAGCTCCTCCTGGGCGACCGCCGTGCCGATCTCCACCCCGCCGGGGGCGGCGTACGGCAGCAGCGTGCAGCGCAGGAAGCGGGCCCAGTCCTCGCCCCGCCGGTCGCCGTACCCGGCGAAGAGGGCGGCGGCCTCGTCGCACAGGGCCAGCGCCTGCGGGGTGCGCGCGTTGCCCGCGTCCACCACCGCCAGCTCCAGGCACGTCCAGGCCTCGCCGTGCCCGACGCCGATGCGCTGGAAGTCGGCGCGCGCGTCGACCAGGAGCTGCCGGGCGAAGCCCGAGTTGCGCAGGGAACCGGTCTGGGCGGCGCGCTGGTCCCGGGTGACCCGCGCCGAGTGGTGCCGGGCGCAGGCCAGGCCGTACACGTCCCGCATCCGGGAGAACATCGTGCGGGAGCGTTCCAGCGCGCGCACCGACTGGTCCAGGGCGCCCGTCTCCTCCAGTGCCTGGCCCAGGTAGTAGATGCTCCACGCCTTGCCGCGCGCGTCCGCGTTCTCCCGGTGCCGGGTCTCCGCCCGTCGCAGCCCCTCCACCGCCGCGGGCACGTCCCCGTCCACCAGCCGGGCCCGCGCCAACTGGGTCAGCGCCCAGGCCTCGCCGCGGGCGTCCTGGGTGCGGCCGTACAGGTCCAGGGCGACCCGCAGATCCGACTCCGCGCCCGGCACGTCGCCCATCCGCAGGTGCAGCTGGCCGAGCTGGAAGTGGGCCCACGCCTGGCCGTGCACCGACTCGCCCGCGCGGTGCAGCACCAGCGACTCGGTGAGCAGCTCCAGGGCCTCGGCCAGCCGGGCCCGGTCCCGCTGCACCGCCGCCAGCGCGTGCAGCGTCCAGGCCCGGTCCGTGGCCAGCTCCGGCACGGCCTGGAGGTCCAGCGCCTCCTGGAGCTTGGCCGCCGCGTCGGTCAGGTTCCCCTGGTGGTGCAGCGTGATCCCCAGCGAACACAGGGCCCGCGCGGCACCGGCGTCGTGGTGGGCGTCCCGGTACAGGTCGACCACGGAGGCCAGCGTCGTACGCGCCTTGTCCAGGTCGCCCAGCTGCCGGGCCGCGATGCCGGTGCGCCACTGCACCGAGCGCACCAGCAGTCCCTGGTCCACGGACTGCGCCAGCTCGCTGATCTCACCCAGCCGGTACAGGTCGCCCCGCAGCAGGCAGTAGTCGCACAGCGCGCCGAGCAGGTTCAGCACCGCGCCCTGGTCGACGCCCTCCGCGTGCCTGAGCGCCGCCGTGATGAAGCTCGACTCGTCGTCCAGCCAGCGCAGCGCCTCGTCCACGGATGTGAAGCCGTACTGCCCGAACTGGTTGGAGCGGGTCGACATGTTCCCGTCGACCAGGCGCAGCACGGAGTCGGCCAGCTCGGCGTAGTTGGCGATGAGCCGTTCCTGCGCGGCCGTCCGGTCGGCGGGCTCCTCCTCGTCGGCGAGCCGGGCGCGGGCGAAGGCGCGCACCACGTCGTGCAGGCGGTAGCGGCTGCCCCGGACATGGTCGATCAGCCCCGCCCGCGACAGCGCCGTCAGCTGCCGGGTCGCCTCCGCCTCGTCCGTGGCCAGCAGCGCGGCGGCGGCCGCGGCGCCCAGCGAGGTGCGCCCCGCCAGTGCCAGCCGGCGCAGCAGCCGCCGGGCCGGCTCCGGCTGGTCGGTGTAGCGCAGCCACAGCGCCCGCTCGATCGGCTCCACCGGCCCGTAGGCGCCCAGGTCGGTCGCCAGCGCGCGCGGTGAGCGCGGGCCCAGCGACGACCCGGCGACCCGCAGCGCCAGCGGCAGCCCGCCGCACAGCTGCCGGATCAGCTCGCTCGACTCGGCGTCGTAGGGCCCCGAGTCGGCCTCGGCCGCGGCGCCCAGCAGCTCCTCCGCGCCCGCCGCGTCCAGCGCCTCCACGGGCAGGTCGTACACCCGCGCGGGCAGGTCGGGCGGGAGTCGCAGTGGCTCCCGCGCGGTGACCAGCACCAGGCTGTCCGAGCGCTCCGGCACCAGCGAGCACACCTGCTCGGGGTCCGAGGCGTCGTCCAGGACGACGGTGACCGGGACGCCCGTCAGATGCTGGTGGTACAGCTCGCTGAGCCGCTTGACCTGGTGGTCCGCGGAGGAGCGCTCCCGGAACAGCAGCTGCTCGCGCGGCGCCCCGAGCCGGTTCAGCAGGTGCAGCAGGGCGTCCCGGGTGCTCAGCGGCGACTCCCCGCCCTCCGCCGAGGCGCCCGACGCCGAGGCGCCTGACGCGGAGCCGCCCGCCCCGGTGGCGCCTGGCCCGGTGGCGCCCGTCCCGGTGGCGCCGGCCCTGGAGCCGCTTGTCCCCGAGGCGACCGTCCCGGACCCGGCGCCGCGCAGATCGACCAGGCAGGCCCCGCGGAAGTAGTCCCGCAGCTCATGGACGGCCCGGACCGCCAGCGTCGTACGGCCGCTGCCGGGTGCCCCGTGCAGCACCACCACCGTCGGCTTGGTCTCCGTACTCGCGCGGGCCGCCTGCACCCACTGCCGCAGCCGCGCCATCTCCTGCCGCCGGCCCGCGAACACGCCCTCCGGTTCGGGCAGTTGCCCGAACGACTGCTCCAGCGCGCTGCGTCCCCGGGCGGCCGCGCTCTTGTCGGCACCCCGCAGCTTCGGCCCGGTCTTGGCCGGGCCGGTGGACGCGGCGAGCATCCGCTGCTGGTCGAGGAAGGGCCGGATGCCGCGCACCTCCAGCGCGGTGAGCCACTGGAGCCGCAGCTGCTCGGGCCCGCCGGGCTGGCTGACCGCCCCGGCGCGGTGGTGGGCGGCCGGCACATGGGCCCCGACCACCTTGACCACGGTCGCCGCCGCGGCGACGACCCCGACCGTCACTCCCGCGCCCACCGCGGTACCGGTGCCGGTGCCGAGCGCGACGTCGGCCACCACCGCGGCGACCGCCGCCACGGCGGCCACCAGCAGCGGAGTGCCGGCGCCCTCACGGGCGTAGCGCTGGCGGAAGGTGAGCTGCCCGGCCGCGGCCTCGTCGAGGGCGTGGGTGTAGGCCGTGTACTCCTCGCCGGCCGTCCCCGCCATGGCGTCCAGCGCCGCGCGGGCCCGGGAGAGCAGAACGTTCCCGTCCGTGCGTCCGCCCGAACGCCGTACCTCCTCCTCCACGGCTCGCCTGAGCAGCCCTTCGGCCTCCGCCCGATGACTGTCCCGCATGTCGCGCCCCCTCCGGCGGCATCGGTGTCCTGCCGGGTCGCCCCGGGCGCCCCGGTGTCCCCAGGTGTCCCAGGGGCCCTCCCGGCCCATCCCCGGGTCCTTCCCCGGTTATGCGTGGGTCAAGTGTGCGGCGGCGAGGAGACCCTGGGGAGGGGTGGTTCGCACCGGCCGCGGAAAACGACGCATTCCGCTCTTGACCCCCGGTGACCCCACCCACTAATTTTCGAAGGAAGCAGACCCATGACTACCGACAGGAGGCGACCGGCAGATGTACACGAACTCTGACCTGAGCCGCCTCGCCCGCCGCACGGTGTGGGTTTCGGGTCGGGTCGCGCACGGCTGCTGACACGCCGTTCCGCCGTGCTCTCGCGCGGCACATTCCGGGTTTTCCCGCACTTTCTCCCCGTCACGGCATGCCCCTGTCGCGTGCCGTTCCGCGCTCGCTGATTCTCACGCGGCGCGTCCGAACACAGAAGGCTGCCCGAAATTGGCGAACATGATGAATCGACCTGCCCCGAATCGGCCCGCCCCGCGTCGAAATGAAGGTCTGTCATGGTGACGGCACGAATCACCGTCAACGGAAAAGAAGCACCGATCGCCCCCGCCGCACCCCACACCACGGTGCTCGACTTCCTGCGCGAGCGCGGCCTCACCGGCACCAAGGAGGGCTGCGCGGAGGGCGAGTGCGGCGCCTGCTCGGTCCTGGTGGCCCGCCCGGGGGTGAACAAGCCCACCGACTGGGTGCCGGTCAACGCGTGCCTGGTGCCGGTCGCGGCGCTCGACGGGCAGGAGGTCGTCACCTCCGAGGGCCTCGCCACCGTCGAGGCGCCCGGCACGCCGCCCGTCCTGCACCCGGTGCAGGAGGAGATGGCGGTCCGCGGCGGCTCCCAGTGCGGCTACTGCACGCCGGGGTTCGTATGCAGCATGGCGGCCGAGTACTACCGGCCCGACCGCTGCGCGCACGCGGACCGGGGCCCGGACGCGACCGCCGGCGCCGACGACGGCGACAGCGGCGACGCCGAGCACGGTCCGAACGGCTTCGACCTGCACGCGCTCAGCGGCAACCTGTGCCGCTGCACCGGCTACCGGCCGATCCGCGACGCCGCGTTCGCCGTCGGCACGCCCGCAGACGAGGACCCGCTGGCCCGGCGCCGCGAGCAGGACCCGCCCGCGCCGGTCGCCACCGAGTACCGCCAGGACGACAGCGCCTTCCTGCGCAGGAGCACCCTGGCCGAGACGCTGCGGCTGCTGCGCGAGCGGCCCGACGCGGTGGTGGTCGCGGGCAGCACCGACTGGGGCGTCGAGGTCAACATCCGCTCCCGCAGGGCCGATTGCGTGGTCGCCGTCGACCGGCTGCCCGAACTGCGGGACCTGCGGGTCGAGTCCGACCACGTCGAGATCGGGGCGGCGCTGACCCTCACCGAGATCGAACGCCGCCTCGACGGCACCGTGCCGCTGCTGGCGCAGCTGTTCCCGCAGTTCGCGTCCCGGCTGATCCGCAACGGCGCGACCCTCGGCGGCAACCTGGGCACCGGCTCGCCCATCGGCGACAGCCCGCCCGTACTGCTCGCGCTGGAGGCGTCGCTGGTGCTCGCCGACGCCGACGGGGAGCGCGAGGTCCCGCTGGCCGACTACTTCACCGGCTACCGGCAGAGCGTGCGCCGTCCCGGTGAGCTGATCCGCGCCGTGCGCGTTCCGCTGCCGCTGTCGCCGGTCACGGCCTTCCACAAGATCGCCAAGCGGCGCTTCGACGACATCTCCAGCGTGGCGGTCGCCTTCGCGCTCGACGTCGAGGACGGCACCGTCCGCAAGGCGCGCATCGGACTCGGCGGCGTGGCCGCCACCCCGGTCCGCGCGCTCGCCACCGAGGCCGCCCTGGAGGGCCTGCCGTGGACCACCGGCACCGCCGAGGCCGCGGCCGAGGTGCTGCGGGGCGAGGGCACGCCGATGAGCGACCACCGCGCCAGCGCCCGCTACCGGGCCGCGATGCTCGGCCAGAGCCTGCTGAAGCTGTACGCACAGACCACCGAGGCGGTGCCGTCATGAGCCATCTGTCCGAGCGTCCCGAGAAGCCCGTCGTCGGCGTCTCGATGCCGCACGAGAGTGCCGTCCAGCACGTCACCGGTGCCGCGCTGTACACCGACGACCTGGTCCAGCGCACCAAGGACGTGCTGCACGCCTACCCCGTCCAGGTGATGAAGGCCCGCGGGAAGATCACCGCCCTGCGCACCGGGCCCGCCCTCGCGGTGCCCGGCGTGGTGCGGGTGCTGACCGGCGCCGACGTGCCCGGCGTCAACGACGCCGGTATGAAGCACGACGAACCGCTCTTCCCCGACGAGGTCATGTTCCACGGCCACGCGGTCGCCTGGGTGCTCGGCGAGACGCTGGAGGCGGCCAGGATCGGCGCGGCGGCCGTCGAGGTGGACCTCGACGAGCTGCCCTCCGTGATCACGCTCCAGGACGCCGTCGCGGCGGACAGCTACCACGGCGCCCGGCCCGTCATGACGCACGGCGACGTGGACGCGGGCTTCGCCGACTCGGCACACGTGTTCACCGGGGAGTTCCAGTTCTCCGGCCAGGAGCACTTCTACCTGGAGACGCACGCGGCGCTGGCCCAGGTCGACGAGAACGGGCAGGTGTTCATCCAGAGCAGCACCCAGCACCCGTCCGAGACCCAGGAGATCGTCTCGCACGTGCTCGGGGTGCCCGCCCACGAGGTGACCGTGCAGTGCCTGCGGATGGGCGGCGGCTTCGGCGGCAAGGAGATGCAGCCGCACGGGTTCGCGGCAATCGCCGCGCTCGGGGCCAAGCTGACCGGCCGCCCGGTGCGGTTCCGGCTCAGCCGCACCCAGGACCTCACCATGTCCGGCAAGCGGCACGGGTTCCACGCCACGTGGAGGATCGGCTTCGACACCGAGGGCCGCATCCAGGCCCTCGACGCCACGCTGACCGCGGACGGCGGCTGGAGCCTGGACCTGTCCGAGCCGGTGCTCGCCCGCGCGCTGTGCCACATCGACAACACCTACTGGATCCCGCACGCCCGTGTCGCCGGGCGCATCGCGAAGACCAACACGGTCTCCAACACCGCCTTCCGCGGCTTCGGCGGACCGCAGGGCATGCTGGTGATCGAGGACATCCTGGGGCGCTGCGCGCCGCGGCTCGGCCTGGACGCCAAGGAGCTGCGCCAGCGCAACTTCTACCGGCCGGGCCAGGGCCAGACCACCCCGTACGGGCAGCCGGTCACCCAGCCCGAGCGGATCGCCGCCGTCTGGCAGCAGGTCCAGGACAACGGCCACATCGCCGACCGCGAGCGCGAGATCGCCGCCTTCAACGCCGCGCACCCGCACACCAAGCGGGCCCTCGCGGTCACCGGCGTCAAGTTCGGCATCTCGTTCAACCTCACCGCCTTCAACCAGGGCGGCGCGCTGGTGCTGATCTACAAGGACGGCTCCGTCCTGATCAACCACGGCGGCACCGAGATGGGCCAGGGCCTGCACACCAAGATGCTCCAGGTGGCCGCGACCACGCTGGGCATCCCGCTGCACAAGGTGCGCCTCGCCCCGACCCGGACCGACAAGGTGCCCAACACCTCCGCCACCGCCGCCAGTTCCGGAGCGGACCTGAACGGCGGCGCGGTGAAGAACGCCTGCGAGCAGCTGCGCGAACGGCTGCTGCGGGTGGCCGCCTCGCAGCTCGGCTCGAACGCGTCGGACGTGCGCATCGTCGAGGGCGTCGCGCGCACCCTGGGCAGTGACGAGGAGCTGGCCTGGGACGACCTCGTCCGCACCGCGTACTTCCAGCGGGTCCAGCTCTCCGCGGCCGGCTACTACCGGACCGAGGGGCTGCACTGGGACGCCCAGACGTTCCGGGGGGCGCCGTTCAAGTACTTCGCCATCGGCGCCGCCGCGACCGAGGTGGAGGTGGACGGCTTCACCGGCGCGTACCGCATCCGCCGGGTGGACATCGTGCACGACGTCGGCGACAGCCTGTCCCCGCTGATCGACATCGGCCAGGTCGAGGGCGGGTTCGTGCAGGGCGCGGGCTGGCTGACCCTGGAGGACCTGCGCTGGGACACCGGCGACGGCCCGAACCGCGGCCGCCTGCTGACCCAGGCCGCCAGCACCTACAAGCTGCCGAGCTTCTCGGAGATGCCCGAGGAGTTCAACGTCACCCTCCTGGAGAACGCCACCGAGGAAGGCGCGGTGTTCGGGTCCAAGGCGGTGGGCGAGCCCCCGCTGATGCTGGCGTTCTCGGTGCGCGAGGCGCTGCGGCAGGCGGCCGCCGCGTTCGGGCCCAAGGGGACGGCCGTCGAGCTGGCCTCGCCCGCCACCCCGGAGGCGGTGTACTGGGCGATCGAGTCGGCCCGGCAGGGCGGCACCGCCGGGGAGGACCGCGTCCGCGACACAGCGGCCGTCGGCGGCGCGGCCCGCACCGGCGTGGAAGCGCTGAGCGGTGCCTGACATGACCTGGATCGCCGCGGTCGCGCGGTTGCGGGCACGCCGGGAGCCCGGCGTGCTGGTGACCGTCGCGACCGTGCGCGGGCACGCCCCGCGCGACGCCGGGGCGAAACTCGTCGTGGGGCGGAGCGGGACCTGGGGCTCGATCGGCGGCGGCAACGTCGAGGCCGTCGCCATCGACCGGGCCCGGGAGATGATCGCGGCGGCCGAGCCGGAACCGGAGCTGCTCGACTTCGCGCTGAACGACAAGGTGACCAACCGGCACGGCGTGCAGTGCTGCGGCGGCACCGTCGCGGTCCTGCTCGAACCGCTGCCGGTGGTCCGGGCGGTGGCGGTCTTCGGCGTCGGGCACGTCGGACTGGAGCTGGCGCGCGTTCTGGCCCGTCAGGACCTCGACCTCCACCTGATCGACAGCCGCGCCGACATGCTCACCGAGGAGCGCCTCGGCGTGCTGGGGGATGCGGTGGCGCAGGTGCACACGCACCACACGCCGCTGCTGCCGGAGGAGGTGCTGGCCGAGCTGCCGCCCGGCACCCACGTCCTGATCATGACCCACGACCACGCCGAGGACGCCGCCCTGTGCGACGCCGCGCTGCGCACCGGCCACCTCGGGTCCATCGGGCTGATCGGATCGGCGGCCAAGTGGGCGCGTTTCCGCAAACGCCTGGCCACCGAGGGCGGCCACGACGACTCCGTCATCGACCGGATCAAGACCCCGATCGGGCTGGCCGACATCACCGGCAAGGAGCCCGCGACCATCGCGGTGAGCGTCGCGGCGGACCTGCTGCGGACCTTCGAGGCCGACGGGGACTGACCCCCGCCGGGGCGGGAGTGCGGGCCTTGTCCGGTCCAGTCGGGCCCTCGTCCGGTCCATGTCGGGCACTCGTCCGGTCCCTTGTCCGGCCCAAAGTCCGGCCCGTGTCCGGCCCTCGTAGGAATCTACGAAGCAGCGGTCGCGGCCAGTCCGTAGTTCATGTTTTCGGCCCCTGGCCGGGTCTCGTCGGCGAGCTGTGTACTGCTCCTACGCATCCTCCCCGTGAAGCGCACAGGCCCGCACGCCGTACTCCCGCACGCTGCCCGCCCAAGAAGGAGCACGCATGACCACCGACACCCTCGAGACCGGCATCCGCGAGTTCGAGCGCGCCTGGATGGACAAGGCCATCGAGCTCGCCACCACCAGCGTCCGCGACGGCGGCGGCCCCTTCGGCGCCCTGATCGCCAAGGGCGGCGAGATCGTCGCCCTCGGCAGCAACCAGGTGACCGCGGGCCTCGACCCCACCGCACACGCCGAGGTCAGCGCCATCCGCGCCGCCTGCAAGGCACTCGACACGTTCAGCCTGGAGGGCTGCACCCTCGTCACGTCCTGCGAGCCCTGCCCGATGTGCCTCTCCTCGGCCCTGTGGGCCCGCGTGGACCGCCTCGTCTTCTCCGCCGACCGCCACGACGCCGCCGTGGCCGGCTTCGACGACCGCAAGTTCTACGACCTGTTCGAGAAGCGGCCGCAGGCGAACTGGCCCATGACCGTGGAACACCTCGACCTGCCCCACCGCACCCAGCCGTTCGACGCCTGGATCGCCAAGACCGACCGCGTCGACTACTGAGCACAGGCCTCCCCGAGGCTCCGGCTGCCCCGTCCGGGCGTCCTGCCCGTCCGTACGTCCTGCCCCGTCCGTGCGCCCCTCCACCCGTGGCGTATGGGCGGGGCAGCGGCGCGTGCGCAAGGATGGAGGCATGCCCAACCGACTTGCGCAGGCGACGTCCCCCTACCTCCTCCAGCACGCGGAGAACCCGGTCGACTGGTGGCCGTGGGAGGCCGAGGCGTTCGAAGAAGCCCGGCGGCGCGGTGTCCCCGTGCTGCTGAGCGTCGGCTACAGCGCGTGCCACTGGTGCCACGTCATGGCGCACGAGTCGTTCGAGGACGGGCCCACCGCCGAGTACCTCAACTCGCACTTCGTGAGCGTCAAGGTCGACCGCGAGGAGCGCCCCGACATCGACGCCGTCTACATGGAGGCCGTGCAGGCGGCGACCGGGCAGGGCGGCTGGCCCATGACCGTGTTCCTCACTCCGGACGCGGAGCCCTTCTACTTCGGCACCTACTTCCCGCCCGAGCCCCGGCACGGCATGCCCTCCTTCCGGCAGGTGCTCCAGGGCGTCCAGCAGGCCTGGGCCGAACGGCGCGACGAGGTCGGCGAGGTCGCCGGGAAGATCGTCCGGGACCTCGCCGGGCGGGAGATCTCCTACGGCGACGCCCAGGCACCGGGCGAGGAGCAGCTCGGGCAGGCGCTGCTCGGACTCACCCGGGAGTACGACGCGCAGCGCGGCGGGTTCGGCGGGGCGCCGAAGTTCCCGCCGTCCATGGTCATCGAGTTCCTGCTGCGCCACCACGCCCGCACCGGCGCCGAGGGCGCCCTCCAGATGGCGGCCGACACCTGCGAGCGGATGGCCCGCGGCGGGATCTACGACCAGCTGGGCGGCGGCTTCGCCCGCTACTCCGTGGACCGCGAGTGGGTCGTGCCGCACTTCGAGAAGATGCTGTACGACAACGCGCTGCTGTGCCGCGGGTACGCCCACCTGTGGCGGGCCACCGGGTCGGACCTGGCCCGCCGGGTCGCTCTGGAGACCGCCGACTTCATGGTGCGGGAACTGCGCACCGCCGAGGGCGGGTTCGCCTCCGCGCTGGACGCCGACAGCGACGACGGGACCGGGAAGCACGTCGAGGGCGCCTATTACGTGTGGACGCCCGCCCAGCTCACCGAGGTCCTCGGCGCCGAGGACGCGGAGCTGGCCGCGCAGTACTTCGGCGTGACCCAGGAGGGCACCTTCGAGCACGGCGCCTCCGTGCTGCAACTGCCGCAGCAGGAAGGTGTCTTCGACGCCGCGCGGATCGCGTCGGTGCGGGAGCGGCTGCTCGCCGCGCGGGACGGCCGTCCCGCCCCGGGCCGGGACGACAAGGTGGTCGCCGCCTGGAACGGCCTGGCGATCGCCGCGCTCGCCGAGACCGGCGCCTACTTCGAACGACCCGACCTGGTCGAGGCCGCCGTCGCCGCCGCCGACCTGCTGGTCCGCCTGCACCTGGACGAGCAGGTCCGGCTCACCCGCACCAGCAAGGACGGCCGGGCCGGTGCCAACGCCGGGGTGCTGGAGGACTACGCCGACGTGGCCGAGGGCTTCCTCGCACTGGCGTCGGTCACCGGCGAGGGCGTCTGGCTGGACTTCGCGGGCTTCCTGCTCGACCACGTCCTCGTCCGCTTCACGGACGAGTCCGGCTCGCTGTACGACACCGCGGCCGACGCCGAGCAGCTGATCCGCCGCCCGCAGGACCCCACCGACAACGCCACCCCGTCCGGCTGGAGCGCCGCCGCGGGCGCCCTGCTGTCGTACGCCGCCCACACCGGCTCCGCACCCCACCGCACCGCCGCCGAACGCGCCCTCGGCGTGGTGAAGGCGCTCGGCCCGCGCGTCCCGCGCTTCATCGGCTGGGGACTGGCGGCCGCCGAGGCGCTGCTCGACGGCCCCCGCGAAGTCGCCGTGGTCGCGCCGGAGCCGGCCGACGGCGCGGCGCGCGGGCTGCACCGTACGGCGCTGCTCGGTACCGCGCCGGGAGCGGTGGTCGCCTTCGGCACCGAGGGGAGCGACGAGTTCCCGCTGCTCGCCGACCGGCCGCTGGTGGGCGGGGCGCCGGCCGCGTACGTCTGCCGGAACTTCACCTGCGACGCGCCCACCACCGACCCGGACCGCCTGCGCACCGCACTGGGCGCCGCCCCGGCTGGCTGAGACGGCGCGCCGGGCCCACCGGGGGCGTCAGGCGCCGGCGAGGATCAGCGCGGCCAGCGTGAGCTGCGTGCCCCATTGCAGGACCACGGCCGCGCACCTGGCGGGCGCCCACCGGGTGCGGGGCCAGGCCAGGGCCACCGCGCCCAGGGCGGCCGAGGCCCAGAAGCACGCCCACAGCGCCCCGCCGGGAACGCCCGAGCACTGCTCGCCGTAGGTCAGGCAGCGGCCGCCGCGCTCGGAGGCGAGCACGACGAGCCACGCGAGGACGACGGTCGGCAGGAGCAGGACGAGTCCGGCCACGGCGCCGGTGGTCAGGGCGCGGGCGGAGAGCCGCGCGTGGGTGAGCTGCGCGGAGGGAAGCCGGGAGGCGGTGGTCATGCCGACCATCACACCGTGCGGCCCGGCCGCCGGTGATCGGCCGAAGTGCTCAACCGTCCTGAGTACTCCTGCTCACGGCGCGCTCCACGATCGCCTCCAACTGCTCGTGGTGCGCGCCCCGCCAGTAGGCGCGGCCGCAGGCGGTGCACTGGGCGAAGACGTCGTACGAGCGCCGGGTGCCGCCCTCGAGCTGCTCCGCCACCTCTTCCTTGGTGGCCGTCCTGAGCAGTCCGTTGCAGGCGGTGCACCGCGTCCAGGGGCTGAGTGCGGGCCGGAACCGGTCCAGGACCTCCTGGAGCTGCTCCTCGGGGCGGGTGCTGTAGACGTAGGCGCCGGCCCACAGCTCGCGGCGGCGCAGCAGGCCGCGGTCGCGGCTGAGCAGGACCCGCTTCTCGGCCGCGGACAGCGCGGCGAGCGCCGGGTCGCCGAGGTCCGTCGACTCGTACGCCGTGTCCACGCCGAGCAGCCGCAGCCGGCGGGCGAGGGTGCCGAGGTGCACGTCGAGCAGGAACCGCAGCGGAGCGCCCGGGACCCGCTGGGGGTGCCGGACGGGCCGTACGCGCACCGACTCACCGCCCGCCGGGACGTGGCCGGGCGGCACCTCGCGGCCGTCGACGAGCAGGGTGCCCACCTCGGTCAGCGGCACGCCGAGGGACTCGACGAGGTGGCCGAGGGTGGAGACGCCGTCGGTGGCCGTGCGGGCGGTGCCGGTGGGGCGGGCGCGCGGGACGAACAGGTGCAGCTCGGGGGCGAACTCGACGTGGATCTCGGGACCGTTCACCCGGTCAGGATGCCACGGGGCGGGGTCCGGGCCTCAGTCTTTTCGGGCACCTTCCCGGAGGGCGGGCAACCCGTTCTCCAGGGTGTCCAGGGCGCGGTCGACCAGCTCGGCCAGGCTTTCCTCGTGGTCGTGCTCGGCCCAGTACCGCGAGACCTCCATCAGACCGCCGACCAGGGACATCGACACGATCCTGACTTCGAGGCCGGCCGGGTCGAGGCCGGTGCGCTCGGCGATGGCGCGGGCGAGCACCCGGCCGGTGGCCGACATGTTCTCCAGCATGCGCGAGCGCACCGCGGGCACCTCGGCCAGCAGTCGCGTCCGCAGCCGGGTCAGCTCGGCCTCCTCGCCGGCACCGAGGTCGAGCGCCTTGCGCAGGACGTGCCGCAGGGAGGCCGACCACGGCTCGCCCGCGGGCCGGGCGGCCAGTTCCGCGGCCATGAGCGGGTCGTACTCGTCCGTGAGGACGATGTCCTCCTTGGCCGGGAAGTAGCGCAGCACGGTCGACGGCGACACCTCGGCGCGCTCGGCTATCTGCTCGACCGTCGTGGCCGCGTACCCCTGCTCACGGATCAGTCCGTAGGTCGCGGCGCGGATCGCCTCACGGGTCTTGGTCTTCTTCCGTTCCCGCAGCCCCGGCCGCGGGACGTCGGCGGGGGAGAGGGCGGAACGCGCGGCGGCCATACGGCCATTGTCGGCCACGAGGCGGCGGCCGGGCGACCGTGCGACCGCCGGGCGACCGTGCGGCGACGGATGCGGCGCGGCGACGGATCGCGGCGGCGGATGCGGTGCGACGACGCGGCGCGAGACCCGGTGGCGGCTAGTACGCGACCAGCGAGATCCCCACGTAGTGCGCGATGAAGGCGGCCAGCGTGAAGGAGTGGAACACCTCGTGGAAGCCGAACCAGCGCGGTGACGGGTTGGGACGCTTGAGGCCGTAGATCACGCCGCCCGCGCTGTAGAGCAGGCCGCCGACGATCACCAGGACCAGGACGGCGATGCCGCCGGCCCGCATGAACTCGGGCAGGTAGAAGACGGCCGCCCAGCCCATGGCGAGGTAGCAGGGGGTGTAGAGCCAGCGCGGGGCGCCGACCCAGAAGACGCGGAAGACGATGCCGGCCGCGGCGGCCGCCCAGATGCCCCACAGCAGCCACTCGCCCTTGGCGCCGGGCAGCAGCAGCATCGTGAGCGGGGTGTAGGTGCCCGCGATGATCAGGAAGATGTTGGCGTGGTCGAGGCGGCGCAGGACGCCGTCCATGCGCGGACTCCAGTCGCCCCGGTGGTAGAGCGCGCTGACGCCGAACAGCAGGCAGGCGGTGAGGACGTAGACACCGCAGGCTATGCGGGCCTCGGACGTCTCGGCGAGCGCGGTGAGCACCAGTCCGGCGACCAGGACGGCGGGGAACATGCCGAGGTGCAGCCAACCGCGCAGCTTCGGCTTGACCGGATGCGGGAGGGAGAGCGCGACGGGCCCGCGGCCGTCGGCCGGCAGGTCCCTGGGCGCGTCGGGGACGGACGCAGTCATGGGCGCATCGTACCTACGGTTCCGTAAGTTACGTATCAGTACGGACGTATGACGAACGGCGAGTGGCCATCGTCTCACGGGTGACCCGGTGCGGCACCTCCGGTCCGGACACGTGGCGATCCTCACGCCGCTCAGTTGTGACGCCCTCTGGACAGATGGGCGCACACGTCGGATGATCAAATGAGTGCGGTCGACACCGGATGAGCGCCCACGAGGCAGACGTCACGCGTCCGGGTCGCAGCCCCCACGGGGCCTCCAACAAAAAACCCCTCATCTAGGAGCAATCGTGGCGCGCGACATCGCGGCTCCCCCCGTCCCCACCGACCACCAGGAACTGATCTCGTGGGTGAACGAGATCGCCGAACTGACCCAGCCGGACGCAGTGGTCTGGTGCGACGGATCCGAGGCCGAGTACGAGCGCCTGTGCGGGGAGCTCGTCGAGAAGGGCACCTTCCGCAAACTCGACCCGATCAAGCGCCCCAACTCGTACTACGCGGCTTCCGACCCCACCGACGTCGCGCGCGTCGAGGACCGGACCTTCATCTGCTCCGCCAAGGAGGAGGACGCCGGGCCGACCAACCACTGGAAGGACCCGGCCGAGATGCGGGAGATCTTCCGGGGCACCGGCGGCGAAGGCGGCCTGTTCCGCGGCTCCATGCGCGGCCGCACCATGTACGTCGTGCCCTTCTGCATGGGCCCCCTCGGCTCGCCGCTCTCCGCGCTCGGCGTCGAGATCACCGACTCCGCGTACGTCGCCGCCTCCATGCGCACCATGACTCGCATGGGGCAGCCGGTCCTGGACGAGCTGGGTGAGTCGGGCTTCTTCGTCAAGGCCGTGCACTCCGTCGGCGCCCCGCTGGAGCCCGGCCAGGCGGACGTTTCCTGGCCCTGCAACAGCACCAAGTACATCTCGCACTTCCCCGAGGACCGCGAGATCTGGTCCTACGGCTCCGGCTACGGCGGCAACGCCCTGCTCGGCAAGAAGTGCTACGCCCTGCGCATCGCCTCCGTCATGGCCCGCGACGAGGGCTGGCTCGCCGAGCACATGCTGGTGCTGAAGCTGACCCCGCCCACCGGCGCGCCCAAGTACGTCGCCGCCGCCTTCCCGTCGGCCTGCGGCAAGACCAACCTCGCCATGCTGGAGCCCACGATCTCCGGCTGGACCGTCGAGACCATCGGCGACGACATCGCCTGGATGCGCTTCGGCGAGGACGGCCGCCTGTACGCCATCAACCCCGAGGCCGGCTTCTTCGGCGTCGCCCCCGGCACCGGTGAGCACACCAACGCCAACGCCATGAAAACCCTCTGGGGCAACTCGGTCTTCACCAACGTCGCCCTGACCGACGACGGCGACGTGTGGTGGGAGGGCATGACCGAGGAGACCCCGGCCCACCTCACCGACTGGAAGGGCAACGACTGGACGCCCGAGTCCGGTACGCCCGCCGCGCACCCCAACGCCCGCTTCACCACGCCCGCCGCGCAGTGCCCGATCATCGCGCCGGAGTGGGAGGACCCCAAGGGCGTGCCGATCTCGGCGATCCTCTTCGGCGGACGCCGCGCCACCGCCGTCCCGCTGGTCACCGAGTCCTTCGACTGGAACCACGGCGTCTTCCTCGGCGCCAACGTGGCCTCCGAGAAGACCGCCGCCGCCGAGGGCAAGGTCGGCGAGCTGCGCCGCGACCCGTTCGCCATGCTGCCGTTCTGCGGCTACAACATGGGCGACTACATGGGCCACTGGGTCGACGTGGCCAAGGACAAGGACCAGTCCAAGCTGCCGAAGATCTACTACGTCAACTGGTTCCGCAAGGACGACGAGGGCAGGTTCGTCTGGCCCGGCTTCGGCGAGAACGGCCGGGTCCTGAAGTGGATCGTGGAGCGCCTGGAGGGCAAGGCGGAGGGCGTGGAGACCCCGATCGGCGTGCTGCCGACCAAGGAGTCCCTGGACACCGACGGACTCGACCTCGCCGACGCCGACCTGGAGTTCCTGCTCAGCGTGGACAAGGAGGTGTGGCGCGAGGAGGCGGCGCTCGTCCCCGAGCACCTGAACACCTTCGGCGACCACACGCCCGCCGAGCTGTGGGACCAGTACCGGGCGCTGGTGGAGCGCCTGGGCTGAGCCGTCCCCACCCAGCTCCGTGGCCGGTCCGACTAGCCCTGACCCGCGAAGTCGTCACGAAGGCCGGTCACGTAGGGGGTCTTCCCGCGCTCCAGTAGCTCTTCGCACCCCGGAGCGCGGGGAAGCCCCGCTCGGGCCGGGTCCCCGCACAACGGCGTGCGACGGACCCGGCCCTTCGGCACGCGGGTCAGCTTTCCGAGCGGTCCCGCAGATACCGCGTGTGCGGCTCCTGCCGTCGGGCCTCGGCGTCCCGCAGCCGGTCCGTCAGCCGCTCCGCCTCCTCCCGCAGCAGCGCCAACTGTCGCTCCAGATGCCGCTCCGGCGGCTCCTGCCCGGGCGTCAGCCGCGTCCACCAGCGGGTCCGCACGTAGGCGTCGACGGCCTCCGGAATGTCCTGCCGCACCGCCCGCGACACGGTGTGCAGTCCCTCGGGGTCGGCCGCGAGCACCTCGGCGACCCAGCCGGGTTCCAGCAGCGCTGCCAGCAGCCCGGTCAGTCCGGCCAGCCGCTCCTCGGCGGTCTGCGGCAGTTCCACGTCCGTCAGATAGCCGCGCAGCCGGCCGAAGTCGCCGCGTACCTCCTCCAACTGGGCCGACGGGTCCGGGAAGTCGGGTAGTGCGGGCCGCTCCGGCGGGGCGAGCAGCGCGCCCGCGCCGTACAGACCCGCGACGACCACCGGCCAGTAGGGCCCCGCCGTGCCCGTGAAGGTCAGCACCAGTCCGGCCAGCCCGCAGGCGCCACCGGTCAGGTTCTTGCGGGACTCCAGGAAGCCGATGAGCCTACTGGTAGCCACGGATCTCCTCGAAGGCGCCGTCCAGCGACCCCTTCCGGGCGTCGAAGAGCCGGCCGCCGGTGAGTTCGGCGATGTGCGTCAGCTCCGCGCGGTCGGAGTCGCCGAACAGGATGGGGAACACCGGGATCTGCTGCCGCTTCTCGCTCAGCGCCGCGTAGAAGCGGTCGAAGCCGGCCGCGTCGGTGCCGGTGGTGTTCTCGCCGTCCGTCATCAGCACGACCGACGTGAACGCGTCCCGCCCGCCGCCGAGATGGTCGTACGCCTTCTCCAGCGAGGTGTAGACCGCGGTGTCGCCCTCGGCGGTCAGGCGCGCGGTGTCCCGGCGGATGCCCTCGAGACCGGACTCGGGGTCGGCCGGGTCCACCACGTGGGTCGCCACCCGCTTCACGTCCGAGCCGAACGGCATCAGCGTCACCTCCTCGCGGTCGCGGAAGTCGCCGGTGAGGGTGGTGAGCGCCGCCTTCAGCCGGGTCAGCCGCTCGCCCGCCATCGAGCCGGACGTGTCGAGGACGTACACCGTCCGGGACGGGCGGCGCAGCTCGTTCTCGTACGCGTCGAGCAGCCCGTCGGCGACGGAGCGCGAGCCGGGGGAGGGCAGTTCGCGCCGTCGGCTCGTGTCCAGCCCCGCCGCGGGCGGCACGGAGGTGAGGACCGGGCGGCGGTGCGTGGTGCGGGTGATCTCCCGCTGGATCTCCGGTGTGCGCAGCGCCTCGGCGAGGCGGCGGACGTCGCCGCGGGTCGCGTCGTCCGTCGACGCGAGGGTGGAGAGCGGGTAGTCGGCGGTGAGGACGCCGTCGGTGGGGCGGATCACGGTGAGGCCCGGGATGCCCAGCAGGACGGACTCGTAGTTCAGCAGCGCGTCCACGTTCCCGCGCCGCTCGTACGCCGCCGCCAGCCAGCCCGACGAGCCCGAGGTCAGCTGCTGCCCGGTGAAGAACTCCCGCAGTCTGGGCGTCGCCTTCGCCACGTCCGCGTCGGTGAGCGCGGACTGGGCGCCGGACAGCGCGGAGGCGACCGAGACGAGGGTGGCGAAGCCGGAGTTGGAGCGGGCCGGGTCGGTCATGCCGTAGGTGAGCTTCCCGTCGGCGACGGCTTGCTCGACCCGGGACCAGGTGACCGACCCGGGCCGCCAGCCCAGCCGCCGGGCGGTGGCGTCCTTGACGCCGATCGCTACCGGGCTGGCCATCACCGGCGTCTCGGAGACGATCCGCCCGGCCGCCTCCGGACGCAGTCGCAGCGAGTCGTTGGAGGACAGCCACACCGCGTCGTACGTCCCGTCCGTCCCGCCCCTCGCCAGCAGGTCGACGGCGTCGAGGGTGCCGATGGGGGTGAGCCGGACGGTGAGGCCGGTCTCCTCGCGGACCCGGTCGAGCACCGGCCGCATGTCGCTCAGCTCGCTGGAGGCGAGCACGCGCAGGGTGCCCGGCTCGGCGCTCCCCGCAACCCCGGGGGTCGCCGGCCCGTCCGGCCCGTCCCCGTCCCCGTCCCCGTGCGAGGTGCAGGCGGTGAGGAGGGCGAGCGCGGCGAGCCAGACGGCGAGGGCGCGTCTCGTGCGACGGCCGTGTCTCATGCGAGGCCCCCGTCCCGGGAGGTGTCCAGGGCGCCCCGTGAACGGCTGCGCTCCAGGTACGCGTTCGCTTGCCGGAGCTCACCGGTCAGGGACTCCACGGTCGCCGCCATCGCCTCCGTGGCCTGGGCCTTGTAGGAGTCGATGGTGTCGAGGGTGCGGTAGATCTGCTGGAAGGCGGCGCGCAGGGTCTCCGCCCCCACCGCGGGGTCGGCGGCGATGCGCTGGATGTCGCCGGTCTGGGTGGCGAGCATCTCCGCGTTGCCCCGGATCAGCTCCTCCGTCGTGCCGCGCAACGCGTCGACCTGCTCGACCACCTTCTTCTGGTGGTCCAGGGCGGTGGCCAGCATCACGGAGATCCGCAGCGCCGACACGGTGGTCGTGGCCGCCCGGTCGACGCCCTTGACCAGCTCCTCGTTGTTGCGGCGTACGACGTCCATCGCGAGGTAGCCCTGGGCGCACACCGCGAGCTGGGTGAGCAGGTCCTGGTGTTTCTGCCGGACCGGGAAGAGGACGTCCGCGCGCAGGGCGTCGGCGGCCTGCGGGTCGCCCGGTTCGACCCCGGCGACGTGCTCCTGCACGGCCGTGTCGAGCGCCTCGGTGAGCACGACGTACTCCTGGAGCTTGCCCATGGTCTCCCACAGGCGGACCCGCTCGGTCTGCAACGCCGCGTTGTCGCGCCGCAGTTCGTCCTGTCCGCCGCGCAGCGAGCCGACGATCCGGTTCAGGGTGCCCTGGGCGGAGGCGTACTTGGCGACGTGGTCGCGCAGCCGGTTGCCGCCGGGCAGCCGGGACAGGAGCTTGCGGCCCCTGGAGGCGGGCAGGTCGCGCGGGTCCAGGTCCTCCACCACGCGCCGCAGCTCCACCAGGGAGCCCGCCACCCGGGTCTGGGCGTCACCGCCCTGGTCGGGCAGGCTGCGTACCGTGCGTTCCAGCATGCGGTTGGACTGGGCGGCGGCGGTGCGCATCTCGGCGGCGCCGAGGCCGGTGATCTCGCCGACCTTGCCGGCGAACTCGGGGGAGCGGGCGTCGAGCGCGGCGAGTCCGTCCACGTAGGCGGCGGCCTTGCGGGCCATGTCCGCGCGGGTCGCGTCGTCGAGGGGCACGAGGCCGCCGGCCCGCTCGCGCGGTACGGGGGCGACGGGCTCGGGCGGGGTGAGAGTGAGCGTGAGGTCGTGGTCGGTGCCGGTCACGTGGCCGAATCCCCCTGTGGTCCGCTGGTGTTCCGTTGCTGGTCCGGGCGTGTTCGCCGGTGGCCGGGCCGGCCGGTGGCCGCGGGCCGTCATCCGCGCGCCCTGACGGCCATCTGGCGCAGTACCTCGGACGTGGGCACCGGCGCCTGCCGGACGCCGGTCAGCCGCTGGTTGAGATACGCGGTGTGGGCCTCGGTGGCCCGGGTGAACTCGGCGGACGCGCCCTGCGGCCGGAACCCGTGCCGCACGGCCAGCTGCCGCAGCCGCGGATCGGCCGAGAGCAGGTCGCCGAGTTCCCGTCCCGCGTCGGTGAGCGGTACGACCGTGTGGTCGCTGGTGGCGGTGGTGTCCGGGTACAGGACGACCAGGTCGGAGACGGCGTCCCCGCCCTCCGCGAGGAGCGCGGCGACCTGTGACTCGTACACCAGCACCAGCGGTTCGCCGACGCCGCTGGTGAAGTCCCGGAAGGTGGCGTCCGAGCTGGACTTCTGGGCGCCCTGGACCTGGACCAGCCTGCGCAGCAGGGGCGCCGTGCGGTCCAGGCCGGAGTCGCCCGACACCACGCGGTCGCCGTTGGCGACGTAGGAGGCGGCGGCCAGGTAGAGCGCGCCGGAGTTGGAGGTCTCCGGGTCGGTGGTCGCGACGTACAGGGTCCCGGTCAGCTCGGTGTGCTTCTCCGCGCCCTCGAGCTGCTGCCAGGTGCGGCCCGCGCGGGCCGCGTCGAGGTAGGCGTCCATCCGGAGGGTGCCGCCCCGGCTGCGGTCGAGGGTGACGAGCCCGTTCGCCGCGAGGACCGCCGCGGTGGAGCGGTGGGTCACCACGACGAGGGGCGAGTAGAAGGGCCGGGGCAGCGGCCCCCGGACGCCGTACTTGTCGGCCAGTTCGTCGGCCGGTGCCTGACTGGACGGGAAGGCGAGGTCGTAGCCCTTGAGGTCCAGCTCCTCCATGGCCCAGGACCCGGAGGTCTCGGCCCGCACGGTGTAGCCCTTGGCGGCGAGGGCCTTCACCACGTCAGGGTCGGCGAAGAACTGCGCCTTCTCCGACCCGATGACCATGCGCACGGTCTTCGTTGCCGTGCCCGTCTCCTCGTTGTCCCGGCCCGCGACGACGGCGGCCACCACGCCACCGATCAGCAGGACCGCGAGGACGATTCCAGCGATGCGTCTCACGCGGTGAGCGTGCTCCCGGAATCAGACGTTCCTGGCGGGTCCCGGTGAACGGCAGGTGACCGCCCGATACCGGTATGCAACGGGAACCGGCCACTCCGGGGCGCCGGCGGCGGCGGGCGGGTGCCGCTCCGCGTGCGGGTGTGTGGCGCCCGGTCCGCGCGTCGCTGCGGGTGCGCGCGGACCGGGGCCGTAGGGGGGCCCGGGAGGGCTCAGCCGGCCGCGAGTTCGCGCGGCTCCAGGGCCGCGGCGTGCGCGTCCATGCGCTCGGCGGACAGGATCGCGGCGGCCGTGTCGGCGCGGGAGGCCGCGACGACCAGGGCGCGCGCCGCCAGGGTGTGCGCCCGCCGGTGCAGGGCCGCCGGACGCGGCTCGGCGGGGGTGGCGGCCACGTGCAGGCGGACCGGCGCCCGACCTCCCCGCAGCCGGGTCACCTGCTCGCCGAGCCGGTCGGCCGCGATGTCCAGACCGGTGTCGGGCGTCAGCGCGCGCAGCTCGTCGGTGACGGCGAGCAGTGCCGCGAGATGACCCGCGAGCTGGATGTCCAGCTCCTCGTCCCGGGTGCGGTGGGGGAAGTCCGTGGTGCTGCCGGCCATCGTGCTGTGGACCGACTTGCTGCGGATCGGCTCGTACATGGGATGGCCTCCTGAGTGCTTCAGGAAACCATCCTACATTGGATTGAATCTAAAGTTGACGGTGTTCGGGATTCAGGGCTGGCTGTATCCGTCCAGGAAGTTCCCGATCCGGTCCACCGCTTCGCGCAGGTCGGCGGCCGTCGGCAGGGTCACCACCCGGAAGTGGTCGGGCTCGGGCCAGTTGAAGCCGGTGCCCTGCACGACCATGATCTTCTCCTGGCGCAGCAGGTCCAGGACCATCCGCCGGTCGTCCTTGATCTTGAAGACCTTGGGGTCGAGCCGTGGGAAGAGATACAGCGCGCCCTTCGGCTTCACGCAGGTCACACCGGGAATGCTGGTCAGCGCCTCGTGGGCGGCGTCCCGCTGCTCGCGCAGCCGTCCACCCGGCAGCACCAGTTCGTTGATGGTCTGCCGCCCGCTGAGCGCCGCGACCACGCCGTGCTGGCCCGGCATGTTGGCGCACAGGCGCATGTTCGCCAGGATCGTCAGGCCCTCGATGTAGGACTCGGCGTGCGCGCGCGGCCCGGAGATCGACATCCAGCCGACCCGGTAGCCGGCCACCCGGTACGCCTTCGACATGCCGTTGAAGGTGAGGGTGAGCAGGTCGGGGGCGATCGCGGCGGTCGGGGTGTGGGTGGCGTCGTCGTAGAGGATCTTGTCGTAGATCTCGTCGGAGCAGACCAGCAGGTTGTGCCGGCGGGCGATGTCCGTCAGCCCGCGCAGCATCGCGTCGTCGTAGACCGCGCCCGTCGGGTTGTTCGGGTTGATGATCACCAGCGCCTTGGTGCGGTCGGTGATCTTCCGCTCCACGTCCGCGAGGTCGGGCATCCAGTCGGACTGCTCGTCGCAGCGGTAGTGCACCGCCGTGCCGCCGGACAGCGACACGGCGGCCGTCCACAGCGGGTAGTCCGGGGCCGGGACGAGGACCTCGTCGCCGTCGTCGAGCAGGCCCTGCATGGCCATCACGATCAGCTCGGAGACGCCGTTGCCGATGAAGACGTGCTCGACGTCCGTCTCGATGCCGAGGGTCTGGTTGTGCATGACGACCGCCCGGCGCGCCGCCAGCAGGCCCTTCGCGTCGCCGTAGCCGTGCGCCGTGGAGACGTTGCGGAGGATGTCCTCCAGGATCTCCGGCGGGCATTCGAAGCCGAAGGCGGCCGGATTGCCGGTGTTCAGCTTCAGGATGCGGTGCCCGGCCGCCTCCAGCCGCATCGCCTCCTCGAGCACCGGGCCCCGGATCTCGTAACAGACGTTGGCGAGCTTGGTCGACTGGATCACCTGCATGTCCGCGAGCTTACGACCCGGTTACGACCCATGGGCCGTGTTTTCCACCACGTGAGACGGGCCCATCCGGGTGATCGCGGCCGCTCGCGGCGGGGCCCGGTGGGCCGGTTCGCGCCAACGGGCGGCCGGTTACCGGCCCTTGTCCGCACCCCTCCCCGTCATGAGAATGCCCATGACAATACGGCGCCGTCCCGGACGATCTCCGGCCGGTGCCCTCCATAGAGGGGACCCCCACATGAACAAGCCTCTCCTTGCCGCGCTCGCCACCCTGGCCGTCACCGGGGTCGGCGTGGCACCGGCGGCCGCGTCACCCGCGGCTCCCGCCTCACCCGCGGCTCCCGCCGTCCGCGCCGTGTCCTTCGCCGGGACCGTCGCGCTCAGCAACTGCTCCGGCTCGGTCGTGCGCCTGCCCGCCTCCGAGGACGACGACCCGGCGCTGGTCATGTCCAACGGCCACTGTCTGGAGACCGGTTTCCCGGCCGCCGGCGAGGTCGTCGTGGACCAGCCCTCCAGCCGCACCTTCGGGCTGCTCAACGCCTCCGGAACCCGCGTCGGCACGCTGCGGGCCAGCAAGATCGCCTACGCGACGATGACCGACACGGACGTCTCGCTCTACCAGCTCACCAGCACCTACGCCCAGATCCGCGGCTCCTACGGGATCAGCCCGCTCACCCTGAACGACACCCGTCCCGCGGCCGGCACCGCGATCACCGTCGTCTCCGGCTACTGGAAGCGCACCTACGCCTGCAACGTCGACGGGTTCGCGTACCGCCTGAAGGAGGGGGAGTGGACCTGGAAGGACTCGGTCCGCTACACCTCCGCCTGCCGGACCATCGGCGGCACCTCCGGATCGCCCGTCGTCGACAACGCCACCGGCAAGGTCGTCGCCGTCAACAACACGGGCAACGAGGACGGCGGGCGCTGCACCGACAACAACCCCTGCGAGGTCGCCGAGGACGGCACCGTGACGGTCCGCGAGGGCATCAACTACGGCCAGCAGACCTACCAGATCCCCGCCTGCTTCGGCCTCGACAGCAAGCTCGACCTCTCGCGCAGCGGTTGCGTCCTGCCCAAGCCCTGACGGCAGGGCCCCGGCCCGGCCCGGCGGGTCGCGCCGGGCCGGCCCCGGCTCAGCGCGGGACCCGGCGCACCGACCGCCCGGCCAGCACGTCGGTGCGCCGCCCGTCCTCCATCACGAACCGCCCGTCGACCAGCACGTGCGGGATGCCCGTGGGCAGGACGCGCGGGTTCTCGTAGGTGCTGCCCGCCGCGACCGTCGCCGGGTCGAACAGCACCAGGTCGGCCCGGTACCCCTCGCGGACCAGGCCGCGGTCGGGCAGCCGCAGCCGGGCCGCCGGGCGCGAGGTCAGGTGGGCGACGCACTCCTCCAGCGGGAGCACGCCCAGCTCGCGCACGTAGTGGCCCAGGTAGTGCGGGAAGGTGCCGTAGGCGCGCGGGTGCGGCTTGGCGCCCTGGAGGATGCCGTCCGAGCCGCCGGTGTGCACCCGGTGCCGCATGATCGCGCGCACGTTCTCCTCGTGGCCGACGTGCTGGAGGATGGTCGGGGCCAGCCGGTCGGTCAGGAGGAGGCGGCGGGCCGTCGTCCACGGGGTCTCGCCGCGCAGCCGCGCCGACTCCATGACCGTACGGCCGACGTACTCGCCGAGTGCGGGGTCGCCCGTGCCGGAGATCTCGATCGTGTCCCACTCCATGGGCACGCCGTGGCAGCCGTCGGAGCCGATCTCCTCGATGTGGTGGCGGATGCGTTCGGCGGTGTCGTCGTCCGACAGCCGCTTCATGATCTGCTCCGGGCCGCCCTCGCTCGCCCAGCTCGGCAGCATGGCCACGAGGGTGGTGCAGCCGGGGGTGTAGGGGTACGTGTCGAGGGTGATGTCGGCCCCGGTGGCCAGCGCGTCGTCGAGCAGCGTCAGCAGCTCGGGCGCCTTGCCCTTGTTGACGCCGAAGTTCATGGTGGCGTGGGCGAGGTGCAGCGGGCAGTCCGCCTCCCGCGTCAGCTCCACCATCTCCTCGTACGCCCGGAGCGCCCCGGCCCCGTAGGAGCGGTGGTGCGGGCAGTAGTAGCCGCCGTACGACGCCACCACCCGGCACAGCTCGGTCAGCTCGGCGTCCTTGGCGTACATGCCGGGTGTGTAGGTCAGCCCGGACGACATGCCGACCGCGCCCTGCTCCAGGCCCTCGGCGACCAGCCGCCGCATGTGCTCCAGCTCCGCCTCGGTCGCCTCCCGGTCGTCCCAGCCGACCGCGAGGGCGCGCACCGTCCCCTGCGGGATCAGGTAGGCGGCGTTGACGGCGATGCCGCGGTCGAGCCGGTCCAGGTACTCGCCGACCGACCGCCAGTCGAAGTCGACGTCGTCGCCGGGGCCGTTCCACCCGGCGATCGCGCGGCGCACCTCGCCGAGGGTGCGGTCGTCGACCGGCGCGTACGACAGCCCGTCCTGGCCGATGACCTCCAGGGTGACGCCCTGCGCGGCCTTGGCGCTGTGGTCCGGGTCCCGCAGCAGCGCCAGGTCGCTGTGGGCGTGCATGTCGATGAAGCCGGGGGCCAGGACCAGGCCCTCGGCGTCCAGCTCCCGGCGTGCCTTCGGGCGCTGGCAGCCCGAGGCGGCCGCCTCCTTGACGATCGAGACGATCCGGCCGCCGTCGACCACGACGTCCGCGCGGTACGAGTCGGCGCCGGAACCGTCGACGACGTCGGCGTCCCTGATGACCAGCTCTTCCATGCCTGACTCCTCCTGGACCCGCTGCTCGGGTCCTCTACCCGGTCCTCTAGAAGAACGTGCGGATGTAGTCGACGACCGTCCCGTCCGCCTCGGCGACCGGGATGAGCTGCCACTTGTCGAAGGAGGTGCACGGGTGGGACAGGCCCGCCCCGAGCCAGTCGCCGACCTCCAGGTCCGCCTCGGCGGTGGTGCGCAGCCAGGCGTGCTGGTCGGACAGGCCGGTCACCGTGATCCCGGTCGCCGGGCGCTGGGGACCGCCGTCGGCGGGGCGCACCACCTGGGCGAAGGGCAGGTGCAGGTCGTAGGCCGCGTCCCGCTTGCCCGCGTTGGTGAACGCCTGCTCGGGGGAGGGGCGGGAGACGACCTGGCTCCACAGCCGGAAGGCGGGCTCCAGGGCGCCCTCCCCGGGGACCCGGTTGAAGGGGGTCAGCTCGCGGTAGTGGCCGTCGTCGTGGGAGACGTACGCGCCCGAGCGCAGCAGCTTCAGCACCGGCCGGGACAGGGCGGGGACCTCGGCGAACACGTCGGCCACCGCGTCGAACCAGGCGCTGCCGCCCGCGCTCAGCACGATCTCCTCCAGGCCGTCGAACCGCCCGGCCTTGTCGAAGTCGACGGCGAGCGCGACCAGCCGCCGCAGCCAGGCGTGCACGCGCTCCGGGTCGGCGTCCGGCACCTCGCCCTCGTACCCGGCGACCCCGGCCAGCCGCAGCGTCCGCGCCCCGGCCACCGCGTCGGCGACCGCCGCGCACTGGGCCTCGGTGCGCACGCCGGTCCGCGCGCCCTCGCCGGCGGCCAGCTCGACCACGACGTCCAGCGGACGGGAGGCGCCCGCGTCCGTCAGGGCCGCGTCCATCAGCTCGACGCCGCGCACGGAGTCGGCGTAGCAGACGAAGCGGAAGTCCGGGTCGGCGTCCAGCTCGGCGGAGATCCAGCGCAGGGCGGCGGCGTCGACCAGCTCGTTGGCCAGGAAGACCCGCTGGATGCCGAAGGCCCGCGCCACCCGCACCTGGTGCGGCACGGCGAGGGTGATGCCCCAGGCGCCGTGCTCGAGCTGGCGGTGGAAGAGCTGCGGGGCCATGGAGGTCTTGCCGTGCGGCGCGAAGGCGAGGCCGTGCCGGGCGGAGTACGTCTCCATGAGCTTCAGGTTGTGCTCCAGGCGCTCGGCGGACAGCGCGAGCACGGGGGTGGTGAAACCGCCGGTGAAGAGGTTGCGGCGCTGTCCGGCCAGCTCGGCGACGGTCAGGCCGTACGCGTCCGGCGGGAGACCCTTGAAGCGGTGGTCGACGTGCTCCTCGGCCAGCCTGGCGAGCGCGTCGCGGCCGGTGTCGGGGCCGGAGTCGAGGGCCATGGAGCCTCCCTGGTCTGATCCGTTGCAAAATCTGCAACGATCGTTGCGTATATCGCTTACTGCTGTCTAACATCTCGGCGAACGCGGGGTCAACGGAGCAGCCGCCCGCGAGACGCGAAGAACAAGCCCCAGACAGCGCGGACAGCGCAGACAGCACGGACAGCGCGGACGCCGCAGACGAGGAGCCCCCACCATCGTGACCGCCACCGGACGAACCAGCACCGCCCCCGACGTCGTGGACGTCGTCGCGCTCGGCGAGTCCATGGTCACCTTCCTGCCCTCCCGCCCCGGGCGCCTCGCCGACGTCCCCTCCTTCGACCGGGCCATCGGCGGTGCCGAGTCCAACGTGGCCTGCGTGCTCGCCGCCGCCGGACACTCCGCGCGCTGGGTCGGCCGGGTCGGCGCCGACGGCTTCGGCGACCACCTCGTCGAGGCGATCGGCGCCTACGGCGTCGACGTCTCCGCCGTGCGCCGCGACCCCGCCCGCCCCACCGGCATCTACTTCCGCACCGCCGGGGACCGCGCCACCGACGCCCACGAGGTGGCCTACTACCGGGCGGGCTCGGCGGCCTCCGCGATGTCCGTCGACACCATGGACCTCGACGCGATCCGCTCCGGCCGCGTCCTGCACCTGTCGGGCATCACGCCCGCGCTCTCCGCCGACTGCCTCGGCCTGATGCGCGAGCTGACCGCCCGCCGCCCCGGCCGCCCCCTCGTCTCCTTCGACGTCAACCACCGCCCCGGCCTGTGGCGCGACGCCGGGCACGGACACGGCCCCGAGGTGCTCCTCGACCTGGCCCGCGGCGCCGACCTGGTCTTCGTCGGCGAGGACGAGGCCTGGGGCCTGGGCGGCCCCGAGGCCGTGCGCGCCGCGCTGCCGGAACCGGAGCTGCTCGTCGTCAAACAGGGCGCGAGCGGCGCCACCGCCTTCCACCGCACCGCCGGCACCGACGCCGACGAGGTCACCTCCGTCCCCGCGCTCACCGTCGACGTCGTCGCCGCCGTCGGCGCGGGCGACGCCTTCGCCGCCGGGTTCCTCTCCGCCACCCTGCGCGAGAAGCCCGTACGCGAGCGTCTGCGCCACGGCCACCTCATGGCCGCCGCCGCCCTCACCGTCCCCGGCGACCTCGCCACGCCCCCGGCCCGCGATCACGCCGACCGCCTGGCCGCCCTCGACGACGCCGCGTGGGGGAGACTGCGACTCGGCCCCGGCTGGACACAGGACGTCCGAGGGGCCGACGAGGAGGTACGCACACCATGAGCCAGACCGTCGACCGCGCGCTGAGCATCCTGCCGCTGCTCGCCGAGGGCCCCGCCGACCTGGGCCGGGTCGCCGAACGCCTGGACGTGCACAAGTCCACGGCCCTGCGGCTACTGCGCACCCTCCACGACCACGGCTTCGTCTACCGCCAGTCCGACCAGCGCTACCGCCTGGGCGCCCGGCTGATCTCCCTCGCCCAGGAGGCGATGGAGAACCTGGACGTCCGCGAGATCGCCCACCCCCACCTCGTACGCCTCAACGAACAGGTCGGACACACCGTCCACCTCGCCGTCCACGAGGAGGACGAGGTCCTCTACATCGACAAGGTCGAGAGCCGCTACCCGGTGCGCATGTACTCCCGGATCGGCAAGCCCGTCGCCATCACCGTCGCGGCCGTCGCCAAGCTGCTGCTCGCCGACCTCCCCGAGAACGAGCGCCGGGCCGTGGCCGAGCAGCTCGACTACCCCATGTACACGGCCCGTTCGACACCGAACGCCGACGGGTTCCTCAAGGAACTCGCCAAGGTGCGCGAACAGGGCTGGGCCACCGACCTCGGTGGCCACGAGGAGTCCATCAACTGCGTCGCCGCGCCCATCCGGGGCGCCGACGGCCGGGTGGTCGCCGCCATGTCGGTCTCCGCGCCGAACGTGGTCGTCACCGCCGAGGAACTCCTCACCCTGCTCCCGCTGGTGCGCCGTACGGCGGACGCCATCAGCGGCGAGTACTCCGGCAGGACCCCAGTCAAGGAAGTCACCGCATGACCGACAAGATCGCTCTCGTCCCCGCGACCCACACCGTCCCCCCGGCGAAGTTCAGCCACGGCGTGAAGAAGGGCAACATCCTCCAGGTCGCCGGCCAGGTCGGCTTCCTGCCCCACGAGGAGGGCAAGGCCCCCACCCCGGCCGGCCCGACCCTGCGCGAGCAGACCCTCCAGACCCTCGCCAACGTCAAGGCGATCCTGGAGGAGGGCGGCGCGTCCTGGGACGACGTGATGATGCTCCGCGTCTACCTCACGGACGTGGACCACTTCGCCGAGATGAACGAGATCTACAACGCCTACTTCGAGGAGCAGGGCCTCACCCAGCCGCCCGCCGCGCGCACGACCGTGTACGTCGGGCTGCCCGCCGGCCTCCTCATCGAGATCGACGCGCTCGCCGTCCTCGGCTGACCGTCGCGCCACCCCGCCTGTCTACCGACTGTCTGTGAACGGCACGGCGTTCCCCGCCCCCGGGGGCGCCGTGCCGCGCTCCACCCTGCCCGAAAGCTCCATGTACTTATCCAGAGGACCCCCGTATGTCCTACTCGTCCCTCCCCCTTGCCGCCGCCGAGACCCCACCCCACACCGGCGGCCTGCTCACCCTGATCGACGGCACCGCCGGTCTGCTGACCGTCGCCGCCATCGGCATCGCGCTGCTGCTCTTCCTCATCATCAAGGTCCGGCTCCAGCCCTTCGTCGCGCTGCTCGCCGTCTCCATAGCCGTCGGCCTGCTCGCCGGCCTGTCGGTCACCGAACTCTTCGGCACCGTCCAGAAGTCGGACGCCGTCTCCACCATCGAGTCCGGCATGGGCGGCATCCTCGGCCACGTCGCCATCATCATCGGCCTGGGCACCATGCTCGGCGCGATCCTCGAAGTCAGCGGCGGCGCACAGGTGCTGGCCTCCCGGCTGCTCGGCCTCTTCGGGGAGAAGCGCGCCCCGCTCGCCATGGGCCTCACCGGCCTGATCTTCGGCATCCCGGTCTTCTTCGACGTGGGCATCTTCGTCCTCGCGCCCATCGTCTACGCCGCCGCCAAGCGCTCCGGCAAGTCGATCCTGCTCTACTGCCTGCCGCTGCTGGCCGGCCTGTCGATGACCCACGCCTTCCTGCCGCCGCACCCCGGCCCGGTGGCCGCCGCCGGACTGCTGAACGTCAAGCTCGGCTGGATCATCCTCATGGGCATCGTCTGCGGCATCCCCGCCGTCCTCGCCGCCTGGGTGTTCTCCGCCTGGATCGGCCGCCGCATCTTCGTGCCCGTGCCGCAGGACATGGTCGAGGCCTCCGAGGAGGCCAAGCAGGCCGTCATCGAGGAGCAGCGCACGGCGGGCGTCGCGCCCACCGAGACCCCGGTCGCGCTCGGCACGGTCCTCGGCATCATCGGCACCCCGCTGGTCCTGATCCTCGCCGCGACCTTCTCCTCCATCGCCCTGGACCCGTCCACCCTCCGCTCGGTGATCGAGTTCTTCGGCAACCCGTTCGTCGCGCTGACCATCGCCCTGCTCCTCGCCTACTACCTGCTCGGCATCCGGCGCGGCTGGTCCCGCAAGTCCCTGGAGACCGTCTCGACGGCCTCGCTGAAGCCGGTCGGCAACATCCTGCTGGTGGTCGGCGCAGGCGGGGTCTTCGGCGCCGTCCTCAAGGCCAGCGGCGTCGCCCAGGCCCTCTCCGACACCTTCAACGACGTCGGCCTGCCGGTGATCGTCCTGGCCTACCTGATCTCCGTGGTGCTGCGGGTCGCCCAGGGCTCGGCGACGGTGGCCATCGTGACGACGGCGGGCATCGTGGCGCCGCTGCTCGCCGAGGGCGACCACTCGCAGGCGTTCGTGGCCCTGGTCATCATGGCCATCTCGGCCGGCTCCATCTTCGCCTCGCACGTCAACGACGGCGGGTTCTGGATGGTCGCCAAGTACTTCGGCATCAGCGAGCGGGACACGCTCAAGACGTGGACCGTGCTGGAGAGCGTGCTGTCCGTCGCCGGGTTCGTGGTGGCCGCGGTGGTGAGCCTGTTCGTGTAGCGCCCGGCACGGGCGCCCCGGCGCCCGGAGCGGGGCGCCGCCCCGGAACCGCCCGGAAAGAGACCCGGCCGCGACCGGGCCGTGCGGTGCAATGGAAGAACCGGGGGGAGCGCCGGATCGGGCTTGTGAGGACGGAGGCGGCAATGGGATTCTTCATGCCATGCCGCCTCCCCCTCACCAGCCCGATCACGCGGCGGTGCTCGCCGAGGTGAGAGCGGTGCGACGGGCCGGCGTCGTCCGGCTCCGCGGACTCGCCGTCCCGGAACTGCTCCGCATCGCCCGCGAACGCCCCGGAGCCCGGGGGGAGCCCACCGGCCCGGCGGTCGAGCGGCTGCTGCGGGACGCGGTCACCGGCATCGGCGGCGGCACCCTCCAGGCGGCCGCCGAGTACACCCTCGGCCTCGCCCAGGGCACCCGCGACTGGCCCCCCGCCGACCGGCGGCGCCGGGCCGCCGAGGTGTACGGCGTCAGCGTCGAACGGTTCCGCAAGCACCACGAGTTGATGGTGCTTGACCAGGTCACCGAACAGATCGTCGGCCTGGCCGGCCGCGCTCCCGCGGCCGCGCCGCCCCACGAGGGCCCGGCGGCCGCCGGGCGGCCCGGACTCGCCGCCGCCCACCGCGTGGTCGAGCCCCGCGTGCACGGCCGGGCCGTCCCGGTCACCCTGCACGTCCACTCGGTGGACCTCCTGCGGGACGTCGACGTCGTGGTCTCCCCGTCGAACACGTACTTCGTGCTCCCCGCCCCGTACAAGTCGTCCGTCGCGGCGACGCTGCGCCGGGCCGGGGCCCGCACCGACGCGACCGGGGGCGTCGTCGAGGACCGGATACACGACGAACTGCGCGACTGGTCCGCGCGCCACGGACTCCCCGGCCGGGCGGCCCTGCCCGGCACGGTCGCCGTCACCTCCGCCGGCGCCCTCGCCGACCAGGGCGTACGCCGCATCTACCACCTCGCCGTGGCCGTGCCCCGCCCCGGCACCAACGACTACGACGTCCAGCCCGCCGACATCACCCGCGCCGTCGACCGGGCCTTCCGGCAGCTCGCCGAGGAGTCCGGGCGCCACGATCCGCCCCTCACCTCCATCTGCCTGCCCCTGCTGGGGGCGGGCCGCGGCGGCCTGCCGGCCCTGGAGAGCTTCGGCGCGCTGTGGACGGCCGTGGAGGCGGAACTGGCCCGCGGAGCCGACTGGGACATCCACTTCGTCGTACGCCGCCATGCCCGCGCCGATCTGCTGGAACGGCTGCTGGCCACCGCAGGGAGGAGGAGTGATGGCATCGCCTCGGCCGGGCCGCAGGGGCCCGTCTGATCCGCACGTCGTCCTGGCCGCCGCCGCGGCACGCTGGGACCGTCTCTCGGAGCGGCTGGGGCCGGAAGTCCGTGCCCGGCTGGCCGAGCTGCTCACCGTGGCCCGCGCCCCGGAGCAGGACGAACAGGCCCGCGGCGCCGCGCACCGGGCCGCCCGGCTGCTGCGGGAGCGACTGCCCGAGGAGTTCGGGGAGGCCGGACCGGCGCGGCTCGTCGCCGTCCACGAGACCGCGGGCGGACCGCCGACCGTGGAGGGGTTCGCCACCGAGGACCTGGCCGTGCTGCTCATCGACGGGCACCGCATGGTCGGGCCGCTCCTGCGCCCGGTGCGCGAACGGCTGCTCGCGGAGCCCGCGCTGGACCCCGAGACGGTCGAGCGGCACGGCGGCTCCCCCTACGCGCCCGACCTGATCCGGCTGCGCGGCACCGGTGGCCGGCTTCGGCTGCCGCGCTTCCAGTTCTCCGAGGACGCCCTGCCCTGGCTGGCCGTCCTGGAGGTCAACGCGCTGCTGGACGCCGACCACGATCCCTGGGGAGCGGCCGACTGGTGGCTGTCGGCCAACGCCTGGCTCGGCACCAGCCCCGTCCGGCTGCTCGGCACCGGGCGGGACGCCCAGCTCGTGGAGACCGCACGGTTCCTGATGGAGAGTGACTACTAGCCGTGCCGCGTTCAGTGGAGAGTGAGTAGCCGTGCCCAATTACCGGCCGCCCGAGGAGCTCACCGGCGACCCCGGCAAGGTCACGCTGGCCCGCGGCACCCTGCTGTACCGCGTGCACGGCTCGCACCGCGGCGCCGCCGATTTCAACCCGAAGCCCTCGCACTGCCTGTACGGAGGCGGCCGCTTCGACGCCACCGCGCACGATCCCTACGGCTACCTGTACACCGGGCTGAGCGGGGCTGCCGCCGTGTGCGAGACGCTGCTGCGGTCGCTGCCCTTCGACCCCCTCGGAGGGCCCCGGCTGCTGCCCCGCGCCGCCGTCCGGGGGCGCCGCCTGAGCACGCTGCGGCTCACCGCCGACCTGTGCGTGCTGCCCCTGATGAGCGCGCGGGACCTGGCCGCGGTGCACCAGGACACCTGGCTCGTGCACACGGAGGCCCAGGAATACCCGTACACCCGTGACTGGGCGCACTGGATCCGCCGCCACACCGAGCCGTGGGCACAGGGGCTGGTGTGGTCGTCCAAGCGGGAACCGGCGGACCGCACGGTGGTGCTGTTCGGCGACCGCTGCCGGCCCGGGACGCTGCGCTGCGAGGAGGAGGGTGCGGTGGACTTCGACACGGCCGAGGGGCGGGACTGGCTCAACTCGATGCTGCTGCCCTACTACGTCCACCTCGCGCCCTGACGGCGCGCGTCCACGACAACCCTGGGAAGCTCGCCCGTGACCGTTGCAGCCCCGACCCCGGACGACGCCCTCGTCGCCGAACTCCGCGCCAGGCGCGAAGAGCTCCTCGACACGCTCGCCACCATGGAGTCCGGCGACCCGGAGACACCCGCGCTGTGCGCCCTGGCGGGCGAACTCAGTTACCGGCTGCACCTGGTGACGGAGGGCAGCGAGGACGACCTCCAGCTGGCCGCCCAGGCGTTCGAACTCGCCTTCGAGGCACCCGGAGACGGCGGGGACTGGGCAGCCTGGCGGATCATGTTCGGGCACGTCCGGGCCTTCCAGTACGACAGCGAACCCGGTGCGGAACTCCTCGACGCGGTGGGGGAGCTGCTCACCGAAGGGCTGGCGGCGCTGCCCGCGGACGATGCCGATCACGACCTCGTCAGGGGACTGGGCCGGCAACTGCTCGCGGCCTGCGCCAAACAGCGCTACCTGCACTGCGACGGACCCGTCCCGCAGCGCGTCGGGCTCCTGGACGAGGCCCTGCGCCGGCACGAGGCGGCGGCCGGCACGCTGGAGCCCGGCAGCGAGGAGGCCGTCGACCTGACCGAGGCACGGGGCTACCTCCACCTGGAACGCAGCGAGTTGCTGCGCGACCCGGCGGACGCCGAGGCCGCGGCCGTCCACTACCGGGCCGTCCTCGACGCCGGACTGCCCACCAGCGATCTGCCCCTCGTCCGCTACAGCCTGGGATTCGCCCTCATGGTGCACGGCCGGGCGCGGACCGACCGCGCCGAACTGGAGCAGGCCCGCGAGGAGTTCGGCACCGCGCTGCTCGAGGCGCGGCGGGCGACCGGGCAGCAGCCGTCCTGGGCCTGGGAGGCCGGGATCCGCAGCGCCCTCATCCGCTTCGTCATCTGGGCCAACTGGAAGGACCAGGCGCACGCCGCCGCGGCCGAGGTGGAGCTGACCGAGCTGCTCGCCGACCCGGCCGACGTCGAGCGGCTCACCCCGGTCTTCCTCGACAGCTTCGGGCGCCTGCTGTACGAGCGGGCGAGCGCGCGGGGCGACGGCGCCGGCCAGGACCGGGCGATCGGGCTGATCCGGCGGGCGCTGGACGACTGGACGCCGGAACGCGACGGCGTGGTCACCGTCACCGCCTTGTTCCTCGCGGTCTTCCAGATGAGCCGGTACCGGGAGGACCCCGATCCGGCGCGGCTCCACGATGTCACCCGGGCCTGCGCGCTGATCCTCGGGGAAGACGACCTGGCCCTCGCGGGAAGTGTGCACAAGATGGCCCAGGGAATGGGCAGTTGGGCCTGGCTCGCCCTGGAGCAGGACCATGGCATCACCCCGGGATCCCCGGAGGACATCCCGGAAGCGATGCGCGTCGAGAACGCACGGAGCACCTACCTCGGGATGCTCGGCGACCTCGTCGAGGGGCGCGGTTTCCTGGACTTCAGCGACACCGACGACGACCTGCCCGGCATCATCAAGGGCATGGACGGCATCGCCCGGGGGGCGGAGGCCTTCGACCTGGGGTATGAGCGCTTCACGACCCTGGAGGACGGCAGCGAACGCGCCTTCTTCGCCCTCAACCTGCTCTCCCACGGCCTGCTCCTCGACCCGCACGGCACCCACGTCACCGAGGCGCAGAAGGCGGAACTGATCGATTTCGTCCTGTCCCACGGGAAGGACGATCCGGCCTGGCAGCGCAAGGCGCACGCCGTCGTCGCCCAGGCCCGGCTGCGCGAGGAGCTGAGCGGCACGGGCCGCGGCATGGACGCGGTCCTCGACCACCTCACGCAGGCCGAGGCGGCGGGTGCGGCGGGGGGCACGGACGACGGACTCGGGCACGGCATGGACCTGCTCCGGTTCGCCGCCATGTCCCACCGCGGGCAGACCGCCGGCGCCGCCGACGACCTGGAGGCGGCCGGCGCGCTGTGGCGCGAACTGCGCGACGACCCTCGCCTGTCCCCGTACCACCGCCGGGTCATGTCCGCCCAGCAGGCCGGTTTCGACGCCCAGGCGGCCGTCCAGCGCGGCGACCTCGCGGCGGCCGACGACCACATCGCCCAGATGCTCGCCGTGCACGCGGACCTCGAACCCGAGGACTCGACACGCATCGAACTGTGGACCCTGCTGGAGAACGCCCGCTCGGCCCGCGACCGCCTCGCCGACGAACGGGGCGCGCCACCCGCACCACCCCTGACCGGCCGCCCCTCGGTGACCCAACTGCGACGCGCGGCCCGTGAACTGCCGCGCGACCACCGGGCCTGGGTGCTCGGCGACAACGGCATCACCCGGTTCCTGCGGGCCCGCGACGCGACCGGCATCGGGGAGGCCATGGAGCTGCTCCAGGAGGCGTACGACCTGGTCGACGAGGGCAGTGACAGCTGGCTGCGCTACGCCCACTGCCTCGGCTCGGGCCACTGCGCGCTGGCCGAGGTGCAGGTGCTGCCCACGGCCCGCGCCCGCCACCTCGCTCAGGGGATCACCCTGCTGAAGTCCGCCTTCGACGCCGCCGGCGGCCCCGAGCACCGGCTCTACGCGGCCGCCGGACTCGCCCTCGGCCGCGCCTACCGCACCCGGGGCGAACTGCGCCACGACGACAAGGGCACGGGCCGCCGCACCGGGCTCGACGCGCTGCGCGGGCTCGCCTGGGCGGCACTGCTGCAATCCGGCACCGAGCATGCCGCGCAGGCCGTGAAGCAGGCCACCTCGACGGCCCTGGAGGTCGCCGGCTGGTGTCTGCGCGACCATGCCCTGGACGAGGCCGTCCAGGCCCTCGACGCCTGCCGCGGCCTTCTCCTGCACGCGGCGACCACATCCCGTACGGTGCCCGAACGTCTCGTCGCCGCGGGCCACGACGCCCTGGCCGAGGAGTGGCGGGCCGCGGGCCTCGCCGCCGCACCCGCCGACCCGCTCGCCTCCGTACGGACGCCGCTGGCCGTGCCGAGCGCCCTGCGCCGCCGGGTCCTGGCCGCCCTCACCGGCGGTGACCTGCTGCACGACCGCCTCCTAGAACCTCCGGAGCCGGACGAGATCGCCGCCGCGCTGCGCACCCTGCGCAAGGACGCCCTCGTCTACCTGGTCCCGGCCGGCGACGACACCCCCGGGACCGCCGTCGTCGTCACCACCACTGGCGCCGTGCACTCCGTGCCCCTGCCGACCCTCACCGAGGACGCGGCACCCCTGCGCGAGTACGTCGGCGCGAGAGCCCCCGGCGCGGTCCGGCTCGGCGAGTCCGCGACGGACGAGCGTGACGCGGGGCCCGTCCCCGGCTGGGCCTCGGCCGGTGCCCGGCCGGGCATCCCGTCCCTGCGGCAGCGGCTCGACCGGCTGTGCGGATGGGCCTGGTACGCCGGGATGCGGCCGCTGCTGGACGTCTTCGCCACCCGCACCGGGCGGGCGCCCCGGCTGGTGTTCCTGCCGATGGGAACGCTGGGCCTGGTGCCCTGGCACGCGGCCTGGGAGCTGGAGCCGGACGGACGGCGCCACTACGCGCTGCACGAGGCGGAGATCTCGTACGCCGCCTCCGCGCGCCTGCTGTGCGACGTCGCCGACCGGCCCGAGACCGCGCACACGGGGGCCGCGCTCGTCGTGGGCAACCCGACCGGAGATCTCGGCTGGGCGGGAGCCGAGGCCGACGCCGTGCAGCGGTCCTTCTACCCGCGCGGCCGGTTCCTCGGACGGCGCGAGGGCGGCGCCGCCGACGGCCCCGGCACCCCGCAGGAGGTGCTCTCCTGGCTGAACGGCACGGACCCGGACGACCCGGACCACGCGGTGGAGGGCGCAGTGCTGCACCTCGCCTGCCACGCCACCGTCGCGCCCACCGCCGGGCGCAGCTCCCACCTCTCCCTGTACGGAGGAGAGTTGTCGGCCGAGGAGCTGACGGACGCCGTCGGCGGCGGGCGCGGAAGGCTCGGTCTGGTGCTGCTCGCCGCCTGCCGCAGCCATGTGTCGGGGCGCGGGCACAACGAGGCGTACAGCCTCGCGACGTCCTTCCTGGTGGCCGGCGCCCGCTCGGTCGTCGGCTCGCTGTGGCCGGTTCCGGACGACGCGACCTCGGTCCTGATGTTCCTGACCCACCACTTCCTGCGTGTCGAGGACGAACCGCCCGCCAAGGCGCTGCGCCGGGCCCAGTTGTGGATGCTGGACCCCGAGCGCGAACTGCCCCCCGGCCTGCCCGCCCGGCTCGCCGAACGGGCCCGGCACATCGACCCGGACGACCTGAGCGCCTGGGCGGGCTTCACGCACCTCGGCCAGTAGCCGCCGTCGGCAGCGGTGGTACGACCGTCCGCACGGCGATCGTGCGCGTCGCCCAGCGTCCGGGCGCGCCCTGCGCCACCGGGCCCGCCTCACGAGGGCCGGCCGGTGTCGCCGGGGTGCCGAACCGCAGCACCCCGTCGGCGGCCGGACCGCCCGCCGCGGCGTCGTCCCGGCTCCCCGCCTCGTCCGGGTTCCACGCCCGCATCCGGAACGGGACCGTGCTCAGCTCGTCCTCGGCGACGACGAGTTTCAGCCAGTCACGGCAGTCGGCTCCCGGTACGGTCTCCCGGTCCGCCGGCAGCGAGAATTGCACGGGGTCGCCGTCCAGGGCGTAGCCGGTGGAGCCGGGGCCGATGAAGTGGCCGGGGAAGAGCGCCGGGTCGGCGGCGTAGCGGTCGGTGAGGTCGAGCAGCACGCACCACAGCGAGCGGTGCGGCGAACGGTTGTGCAGCCGGATGGAGACCCGCGGCTCCCGTGGCCCGCGTGCGCTCTCCGGCGCATACGGCAGGACGAGGTCACCGCTCCCGTCCGGCAGGAGGGCCCGGCCGTCGGCCGCGTCCCACGGGACGACCTCCACCTGCACCAGGTTGTCCAGCACCGAGGGCCGCGAGGTGAGGTCTCGCAGCTGGTACCAGCGGGCCAGATGGGACAGGCAGTCCACGACCCGCCAGGCGTCGGCGTCCGTGGTGAACGGCAGCGGCTCCACGAACGCGGTCCCGTCCCGCCCCAGCACCCGCGCGGTGGTGTCCCGCACCACCACCCTGATGTGCAGGTCCCCGTACTCCTCGGGCGCCGTCACGACCCGTACCAGCGGCGCGGGCCCGCCCCCGGGGCCGTACGACGCCACCGCCGCCCGCAGCAGGTCCGCCGCCCCGGGCCTGCCCGTGTCGTCCACACTCACCGTCGCGAGCGGGGTGGCCAGCGCGGTCAGGCTCACCGGGTACACCCGCTCGGCGTCGGGAGCCCAGCCGACCGGGTCCACCAGCGTCCGCTCGGTCCCCACCACGCGGGCCCGCAGGACGGTGCCCGGCGCCGCCCCCTGCGGCCCGACCACGCCGAACTCCGTGCCGTCGGCGCCGTCCCCGCCGCGCAGCCCGTGACCGCTGCCGCAGTCCACCTCCCAGCCGTCCGCCGCGAACCGCAGCAGATGCTCACCGGCGACCCCCGCCACCGCGCCCGCGAGGAACGGCAGATCCGCGGCGCCGCCCGGCACCTCGGGAAACAGCACCGGCCGCTGGCGGCCGCCGGCGCGCTGCACCTCCGCGGCGGCCGCGGACAGCAGCTGGCGGTAGGTGGTGTCCGGGCCGGCCGCCCGAACCGCGCTCAGCAGCGCGTGCGTGAACGCCCCGTGCCGTCGGCCCCCGAAGAATCCCTCGTACGACAGCTGGTCGAGCCGGCTGGCCGCCAGCAGCACGTGCCGCCGGGGTCCTTCGGGAAGGGCGAGCTCCCGTCCGGCCACCGGCGGCCGCCAGCCGGGCAGCGGTGGCGCGAACCGCGCGGTCAGGCCCGCGGGGACGCTCTTGCGGGTGGCGCCCCCGGAATAGCAGCAGTCGAGCACCGCCACCACATGCGCCCCGCCCGCGGCCACCGCGTCGAGCAGCGCGCCCAGCCGCTTGTCCGGCAGCGGTCCGTCCGCGCACACCAGCGCCTGGTTCCAGCCGGTGGCCTCGATCAGCAGGTCCGGGCCCGCGGCGGCCGACTGCGAGCCGTGTCCGGAGAACCAGAACACCGCCGTGTCACCGGGCCCGGCAGCCCCGAGGAACGTGAGGATCCCCTCCTCGACCGCGGCCATGGTCGCCGCGCCGTTCAGCACGGTCCGCACCTTGGCCGCGCCCGCCGTCCGGTCCGTCAGCAGCCGCTGGGCCTCCGTGACGTCGTTGACACACCCCGCCAGCGGCGACGCGATCTCCTCCGGGTAGTCGTTGATGCCCGCCATGAACGTGTAGATCGACCCCATGCCGGGCAGTGTGTCAGCCGTACCGGGCCGTGACAGGGTGAACCGGGCGGGAACGGGGCGAGTGCGGGGCGAGTTCGGGGCCGAAACGGGTTTCGCGGGCCACAAGTGGCGTGAACACTCGCAGTATTGACTCGACGTCATTAGTCTTCACTTCTCGCAGAACGCTGCACTCACGTCGGGGGACACATGAGCCACTTGGAGCGGCCTCGTCGCATCGTGCAGCCGGGCGGACCGGCCGGGACGCCGTCCACCTCCTCGGACGCCCTGCGCCGCACCGACCGGGGCCCCGTCGCCGGGGCAGGCCCCCGCCGCACCGTCGGCGCGCCCGGCCCGGCCGCACCACTGCGCCGCGAGCGCCTCGCCCCGCGCCCGCAGGGCCTGCGCGACGCGGTCGGCCGCCTCGACGCGGGCCTGGACGAGCACGGCCGCAGGCAGCTGGCCCAGTGGATCGGCGAGGAGTACCGGGCCCACTACGGCGGGATCCCGCTCGGCTTCTTCGCCCGCTGCCACCTCGGCCCGCCCTACGTGGACCACCAGCTCAACCTGTTCCAGGTCATCGTCCGGCACTTCGCCCCGTCCGACCAGGTCCCCGAGCCGTTCTCGGGCGCCCGGATGCTGGTGCGCTCCGGCGGCTACGCCTTCGTCGAGGTCTATTCCGACGGCCTGCTCCTGCCGGTCCTCGACGACGGGACCGTCGTACGCCCCTGAGTCCCCGCACGCCCCGCACGCCCCGCACCGCGTGACCACGCCACAGACCCATGTGATCGGAGAACCCGAATGTCCGAGGTGGACTACGCGCTGCACCAGAAGGTGCAGCAGGTCAGCAACCTCGTGGTCCGGCTCAGCGAGCAGGTCGGCTCCGTGTCCGGCCAGGTTCAGGCCGTCGAGGTCAACCAGCAGCAGACCCGCAGTGAACTGAAGGAACTGCGCGACGAGTTCCTCGCCTTCGTCAGGACCGCCCAGCTCACCGCCAACGTCCAGCGCGCCGAGACCCGCGTCGGCGTGATCCAGGACCAGGTCGACCACGAGTTCGGCCACCACAAGACCGTACGGCGCACCGCCGTCGGCATGCTCCAGGCCTTCGACCTGGGGCTGGTGTCCGAGGACAACGTCCGCACGGTCGGCGACCAGCTGATGATCCAGACGCCCCGCTACTGGCTGGCACCCGCCCTGGTGGCACTCGCCTCCTGGTCGGCCGACGACCGCACGCTGTGCGAGAAGGCGGTCGAGGAGGCGTTCCGCCGCTCACCGGACCGCACCTCCCTGTTCTTCGCCCTGGTGCTGCGCCGCCAGAACCGCAGGGAGGCGTCCGTGCGCTGGCTGCGCCACTACCTGCTCGCCCAGGACCCGGCGGCGCTCGGCCGGGAGTTCGCGGTCATCCTGGAGTCCATCGCCCAGGGCGCGTTCGGGCTCGCGGGACGCGAGCTGCTGAACAACACCCTGGCCGGCTGGCGCGAGACGCTCATGGACAGCGCCGAGGGCCAGCAGAAGCAGATCACCCGCTGGCGCGAGGAGATCGACTCCCTCGTGGTGCCCTCCGCGGCCGCCGAGTTCCCGCGCCTCGTCCAGGTCTGCCCGCAGTGGCCGCAGCTCGACTGGGTGCTGGCCCGGGCCCGCACCCAGCAGGTGGTGCTCGACAAGTACCGGGCCGTCATGGACCGCGAGTTCCAGCCCTCGGACCGGCTGGAGGACGCGGTCGACGACATCCTCGACCGGCTCGTCTCCGAGTACGACAACGAGGAACTGCCGCTCCGCCGCGACCTGGCGTTCAACCACGCGGTCATCGACCACGGCGGTGACCTGGACGCCGCCCGCCACGCGGCCGACGCGGACTCCGCCTCGTACGAGGAGACCCTCGACTATCTGACCGTGCAGACCACGGCCGCCCTCAACCCGGCGGCCATCGGTACCTCGCCCGCCACCCAGCGGCTCTCCGTCGCCGCCTGCCAGGAGTGGTTCCTACAGGCGCACGCCGGGTTCACCCGCGACTACCGGGCCGGCGTGCCGCAGGACGTGCAGGCCCGGTTCGGCACGGCGTACACGGTGGCCGCCCAGACCTTTCAATTGCCGCCCTGGCACGGCTCGTTCACGCGGCCGCTGACCGACCTGGAGCTGTCGCTGACCACCCACTGGGACCAGCACATGGAGCCGTTCATCGCCGGCTACGCCTTCCCCTGGGGGAAGAAGCTGGCGCCGCTCGCCATGGTCCTGGTCGGCATCCTGCTGATCATCGGGTCCTTCTCCCTCGCCACCGCGCTGATCGCCGCCGCGGTCGTCGGAGGCGTCTGGGGACTCGTCCTGCGCAACGGAGCGCAGGCCGCGCAACGCCTCCAGGACAACGCCCGCCAGATCCTCCAACAGGCCAAGCTGGAGTCACTGCACCATCTGCGCGCGGCCTCCGCCGAACTCACCGACTGGAACACCAAGCAGCGCGCCGCCGACGCCGTCGAGCCCCGGTGCCGGGAGCTGATCAAGTCGCTCGACACCGTCTCCCGGGGCGGCTCGCCGTTCGAGGGCCGGACCGTGGCCAAGGAGGAAACCGCGTCATGAGCACCGCACCCGGTCAGCACCCGGCGGCCCCGCCTCCGCCCCGCCGGCCCTCGGGGGACCCCCAGTGGTCCGCCCCCGGCACGCCCGTCGGCGACTCGCCCTGGGGCTCCTCGCGCAGGCCCACCGGGGAGCGCGCCACCAGCCGGGTGCGCAAGATCGCCGAGGGGCTGCCCGACTGGGAGCCGCTGCCACCCGGTGAAACCGTCGTACGCCGGCCGGGCGGCGGGGCGTGACGGGGTACTGGGGGCACGGCGGCCCCTACGAGACCTGGGTGGACTTCCTGCGCCGCTGGGCCGCCGAGGAGAACCCCGACCCCGCCGCCCTGCCGCCGCTGGCCCAGGAGGACTTCCCGGGCGAGACCTGGGAGCGGTTCGCCCTCCACCTCGGCGAGGCCCTCGACACCCGGCTGAAGTCCTGGGCCGAGCGGCTCAGCGAGGCGGTCCTCGCCGCCCCGGACGAATTCTCGGCGGGCCGCGAACTGGCCCAGGCACGGGCAGGGCTCCGGACGGTACGGGCGGTGGCGGGGCATCCCGGCCTGCCCGAAACGCTCCGGACGAGGTTCCGCGAACTCGTCGACGGCCAGATCACGGACCTCCAGCGGCAACTGGAACGCCGGCTGGACGACCTGGCCGCCGCGAACGGCTCCGACCCCCGCTGGGTGGAACAGCGCCGCCGCACGGTCCGCGACAACGCCCTCACCGCAACGCTCTCGCCCTCGCCCTCGCCCTCGCCCTCGCACCCCGGCACGGCCGATCCATGGGCGCAGACGCACACCGCAGACCGTCCCCGCCGCCGCGTCGTCACGGACTGAAGAACCGCGACCGGGCGGGCACCAGAGGCATCCGAAAACCGATCCGAAGGCCCGTATGTCGAATTACAGCGAAAGCCTCCATCACCTGGACAGCTACATCTCCGCCCGTGTCCCAGTGATCGGCATGCGCACCATCGAGCAGCAACGCGCTCTCCGCCTGCTGAGGGACGCGGCCCTCCAGCACCGCCGCAGCAGCATGCCGTTCTGGATCTACACCCGGGCCACCGGGCTGCGCGACCTGCGCACCAACGCGCCCGTGCAGGACGACCGTTCACTGACCGGGGCGATGGACTTCGCCGCCGGCCAGTTCAGCAGCCGCGCCAACGCCACCGTCGTCTTCGTCGACCCCGACCACCTGGAGGACGACACCCCCGTCACCCGGCACATCGCCGAACTCGCCCGGCTCGCCGACAACAACATGGGCAGCATCGTCCTGATCACGGACGCGCCCATCTGGAGCGGGCTCCAGCGGCTCGGCATGAGCCTGCAACTGGACCTGCCGGACGCCGAGGAGATGCACGGCACCCTCGCCGGCTTCCTGGCCGACCACCGGGGGCACATCCCCATCGAGTGGGACGAGAACGACACCCGCCGCGCCGCCGAGTTCCTGCGCGGTGTCACCGAGGCCGAGTGCATCAACCTGATGGCCACCATCACGGCCAAGGGCTCGATCGGGAAGGCCGACGTCCTCGGCCTGGCCCAGGCCAAGGACCGCATCTTCAGCAATCTCACCGGTCTCGAACGCGTCCAGCTCAGGGAGAGCGACTACACCGTCGGCGGACTGACCAGTCTGCGGGAGTGGCTGAAGCGTAAGCACGACATGATGCACGCCGACCTGCGCGACTCGGAGCTGCGGCCGCCCCGGGGCGTCCTGCTGGTCGGGGTGCCCGGCTGCGGGAAGTCCCTGTCCGCCAAGGCCGTCGCCCACGAGTGGCAGCTGCCGCTCTACCGGCTCGACATGGCCAGCATCCACGGCAAGTACCTGGGCGAGTCCGAGGGCCGGTTCCGGGAGGCCCTGGCGATGGCGGACCGGGTGGCCCCCTGCATCCTGTGGATCGACGAGATCGAGAAGGGCCTCGCGGGCAAGGACGACATGTCCGGTGTACCGCAGCGGATCATCGGGCAGTTCCTGTTCTGGCTCCAGGAGTCACGGTCGCGGGCGTTCGTCGTGGCCACCGCCAACGACGTCCGCAGCCTGCCGCCCGAGCTGTTGCGCAAGGGCCGGTTCGACGAACTGTTCTTCGTCGACCTGCCCGACAGCCAGGACCGCAGGGAGATCATCGAGCTCTACTTCCGCCGCTATCTGAAGGTCGACCCCGAGCCCGAGCAGGTGGACCGGCTCGTCGATCTCTCCGAGGGCTTCGCGGGCTCCGACATCGAGTCGACCCTGCACGACGTGGGCGAGGAGGCGTACCGCTGCGGCGGCGCCGAGCGCCTCCGGCCGTCCTTCCTGCTGGACACCTTCGCCAACACGGTGCCGTTGAGCCGGGTCAACCCCGAGCAGATCGAGGAGATCCGCGCCTGGGGCCGCGAGCGCGCGGTGCCGGCCGGCCGCGCGGCGACGACCGCGGGCGCGGGCGTGGCGACGCCGTCGCGAAGGATCGTGTTCATGGACGAGTGATCCGGAGGAGCCGGTGGACCCGTGGACCCGAGTGCCCGTGCACCCGTGCGCCGGAGGCCCGTGTAGGCGTCTTATAACAAAGTTGGGGCCGACTGTGTCGGGCACAGGTTTGTCGACCATACTCCTGCGGTGTGGAGCAGCGCAGAGGATCGACGAGCCAGCCCCTGGAAGGCGCCGGATTCGACCCGGCCTTCATCCCCGGGCTCACCGCACCCGTGTCCGGTGAGCCGGAGGACGTGAGAGGCGACCGGGCGGAGACGGAGAAGGACGCCGACGCGGAGACCGAGGAGCCGACGCCTTCCCCGGCCGCCGGCGACCCGGCCGCCGAGGCCGCAGAGGACGCTGCGGACGCCTCGGAACCGGAGGACGAGGCCCCCGTGGACGGCCCGGTCTTCGAGGCCGCCGACCGCCGCGCGCGGATCGTGGCCGACCACAAGGGCGTACGTCTCTCGCTCGACGACCAGAAGTGCGAGTTCCGCTGGGACGAGGTCGGAGCCGTCGAGACGGAGACGGGACGCTTCGGCAAGCGGTTCACGGTGACCGTGCACACGCCGGACCGCCGCTGGTACCCCATCGAGATCGAGGCCGCGTCCCGAAGCCGTTTCCCGGAGTGGGAGTCGGCCCTGGACGAGGTCCTCGACGCGTACTTCGAGGACGGCGAGGCGGAGGCCGCGGCCGAGGCGGAGGCCGAAGAGGCGGCGGCAGCGACGGCGGACACGACGGAGGCAGCAGAGACTTCGGACGCGGCGGACGCGGCGGACGCGGCGGAGAAGGACGTCAAGGAGACCAAGACCCGCGCTGAGTAAGCGCATCGGGTGAAGATCCGTGCACGCCCTCTTGCCGCACCGGCGGCCATGGGCTTTCTTGACCCCCATGGCCGACACCACGGGCAACACCGCAGACGCAGCCGTATCGGGGGGCGCCGCCCCGGCCCCCCGCAAGTCCAGTTGGCGCTACATCGGCCCCGGCATCGTCGTGGCGGCGACCGGTGTGGGCGCCGGCGACCTCGTGGCCACCCTCATCGCGGGCAGCAACTTCGGCTACACACTGCTGTGGGCCGCGGTCATCGGCTGCCTGGTGAAGATCTCCCTCGCCGAGGCCTGCGGCCGCTGGCACCTGGCCACCGGCCGCACCCTCTTCGACGGCTGGGCGAGCATCGGCTCCTGGACCACGTGGTTCTTCGCGGTCTACGCCGTGATCTGGGGCTTCGTCTACGGCGCGGCGGCGATGTCGTCGAGCGCGCTTCCCCTCCAGGCGCTCTTCCCGGACGTGATGGGCCTCGAATGGTGGGGCATCGCCTGCGGCCTGGTGGGCCTGGTCTTCGTCTGGTTCAACAAGTACAACGTCTTCGAGAAGGTCATGACGGTCCTGGTGGGCGTCATGTTCGTGGTGACGGTGTACCTGGCGATCCGCGTCACGCCCAACCTGGGCGACGCCTTCGCCGGCCTCCTCCCGGTCCTCCCGGACGAGAAGGACTCGGTCCTCAACACCCTGGGCCTGATCGGCGGCGTGGGCGGCACCATCACGCTGGCCGCGTACGGCTACTGGGTCAACGCCAAGGGCTGGACCAACACCGGCTGGATGAAGGTCATGCGCCTGGACAACCGGGTCGCCTACGCCACCACCGGCATCTTCGTCGTCGCGATGCTCTTCGTCGGCGCCGAGCTGCTCCACTCGGCCAACATCGCGATCGCGAGCGGCGACAAGGGCCTGATCCAGCTCGGCGACATCCTGGAGCAGGAGTACGGCACGGCGACCGGCAAGCTCTTCCTGATCGGCTTCTTCGCGACCAGCTTCACCTCGCTGATCGGCGTCTGGCACGGCGTGAGCCTGATGTTCGCCGACTTCCTGGCCCGCCGGCGGGGTGAACGCGAGGCGAAGGGCGACGAGTTGGCCTCGGGCCGCCGCGAGCGCTCCTGGGCCTTCCGCGCCTACCTGCTCTGGCTCACCTTCCCGCCCATCATCCTGCTCTTCCAGGACGAGCCCTTCCGCCTGATCATCATCTACGGCGTCCTGGGCGCCGCGTTCATGCCCTTCCTCGCCCTCACCCTGATGTGGCTCCTCAACTCCTCCCGCACCCCGCGCGAGTGGCGCAACGGCAACCTCAGCAACGGCATGCTCACGGTGGCCGGTCTGCTGTTCCTGGTCCTGTGCGTGAAGCAGATCTGGGACCAGCCGTGGTCGGAGTTCTTCTAGGCGCACCTGCACTTTCGGGCAGGCGGACATGTCCCGGAGGGTGCTCTTCCCGTCCTTCCCGGGTGCCGACGAGTCGTATAGGTCTGACGCTGGAGAACTCTGGCCACCCGGGCCAGGCACTGGCGTCCCTCGGAGGGAACAGCATGCGAGGACACGACCGGCAGTCCGATCTCGAGCTCGCGGGCGGGCGCAGCGCCGGGGACCGCGGCCCTGTCGTCCGGACGGACCGGTCCGCGTCGACGGCCGGTCAGGCGTGGTCGGCCGACAACATCTCGGCCGGCGCGATGTCGGAACTCCAGCACTCGGCGGGCAACAAGGCCGCCGTGGCGTCCATGGCCGGGCAGCGCCAGCAGCAGGGGCAGCAGCCGACGGTGCAGCGCATGCTCAAGAAGATGAAGGACGCGGTGAGCGGAGGCCGCTCCGCGCCACAGCAGGAGAATGTGCGCGTGGGGGACGAGACCCTGCCCATGACGCGACAGGGTGCCTTCTACGTCTTTCGGACGCCCCAGGGCGGCAGGGCGTACATCCACGATGTCGCCGTCGTCAACGGGGTGGTCAACGACGACCTCGCACCGCATGTGATGAAGTACCGGATGGGCGGCCTCGCCCTGTACCGCGGGATCCCCCGCCATCACGAGACCTGGCACGACGTCAACGGCGCCGGAGTCATTCCCCCGTTGGGCAGCGGAGAGCTTCCCGACTACCTCACCAACAACACGTCGTTCATCCCGTTCAGCCCGAGCGAGGGCATCGCGCGCGCGGCCGCGGTCGCCACGAGGGGGATGGCCGAACGCAACCGCGCCGAGTACGTGCGGGGTTACACGCGGAGCAACGAGAACTTCTTCGTCGGCCTGGTCGCGACGGTCGTGGCCGGACCCAACCTCGACGTCGGCTTCTTCAACGGAGGCGAGGTCCAGATCCGAGGTCCCGTGCGCGGCTTCGACACGGATCACATCCGGATGAGCACCGATGTGCAGCAGGCCCTGACCGGCACTCCGGGCAACCCGCCGGAACCGATCAGCGAGAACCGCCCCGCGACACCGACCGATGAGCAGAAGAAGGAGTTCGAGCAGAAGCACGGCCAGCTGCCCTGACCCGGCACCGGCGAAGGAGCCCGGCCTACCGCAGCGCGTCCCACTGCCCGCTGAGCGCGATCTCACGCAGCTGCTCCATGCTCACAGCGGGCGCGTCGCGGGTGGCGTCCTTGTTCTGGTCGCCGGTGTTGAAGGCGCTGATCACCACGCGGAGGCCCGCCGTTCCGGGGCGCAGCGTGTCCACGGTCCACATCACCACGCCGGAACCGGCCTTCTCGCCGGGTTCCTGCCGGGTGACGAGGCGGGTGCCGTCGGGCAGGATCTCCCCGCCGGAGTACAACTGCCCGGCGGCGTCGGCCATGCCGTACTGCACGTTGATCTGGACGAGGCTGCGGCCCCGCCCGTCGTCCACGACGACGTAGGCGTACTCGGACTCCTGCCCGCCGCGCGCGACGACGTCCAGCTTCCCCGGGAGCAGCCCGGCGAGCGTGTCGCCGACCGACTTCCCGGCGACCTCGGGCCGCTCGGTACGGGGCGCGGCCGACCGCGAGCGCTTCGGGCTCTTGGGAATGGCGTCGACCACCTCGCGCCACACCCCGGCGGTGACGAGCGCCCGCAGCCGCTCCGTGGACAGGGGAGGCTCGTCACGGCTGACCGGTGCGCCCTTCTGCGTCGGGGAGTTCCACTCGGAGACGCTGACGTGCTGTCCCTCGGCGGTGACGAGGTCGGCGGTCCAGAGCTTGGTGTCCACGCGCAGGTCCGGATACTCGTAGCCCTGGTACAGCTTGAGCAGCGAACCGTCGGGGAGCCGGACGGAGGTGCAGTCGTCGTACGGCGTCATGGCGTGGTCGGGACAGGCCATCAGCTCCCGCACCTGGGTGCTCCCCGGCTCCACCCGCGCGAACCCCATGCCGATGGCGCCCGCCCCGGCCCCGTCGTCGTACACGAGGTGCGCGGCCGGGCCCAGCCGGTGGTCCGAGCCCCGGGCCGACTCTTCGCCATACGTCCCCCCGGGGAGCAGGCCCTTGAGCTCGCGCAGCAGGTCGTCGCCGGAGAAGGCGGCCGCGGCGGCGGGCGCGGTGCTGGCGGAGGCGGCGGAGGCCGTCCGGGACCGGTCGGGGCCGGCCGGGCCGTCCGCCGGGAGGACGAGAACCCCGCCCACCCCGGCCAGCGCGACCCCGGCCACCCCGCTCACCACGGCCGCCCTGCGCCGCAGCAGGGCCCGCCTCCCCCGGACCCGCCCGGCGGTGACGAGGGCCGCCCGATCGGTCTCGAAGCCGTCACCGGCGTCGCGCAGGGCGGTGCCCAGCCGGTCCTCGAAGGGGTCCTGACGATCGTTTTCGAGCATGGTGAACCACCCTTTCCATACGTGAGTCGAAACGAGCCGCGAAGAGCGGCGGACAAGAGACGGTCCGGGCAGGGGCCGCCTACGGTCTGGCGTACTCCGAGAGGTCCTCGCCCAGCAGCTGCCGCAGCCGGCCGAGCGCCCGCGAGCACCGGGTCCGCACCGCCGCCGAACTGACGCCGAGCACGTCGGCGGTCTGCTCGACCGAGCGGTCGTCCCAGTACCGCAGGACCACGACGGCCCGGTCCTTGGCCGGCAGCCGCGCGAGCGCGTCGAGCAGCGTCAGCCGCAGGGACGCGTCCCCGTCACCGGCGCCGGGCAGATCGGGGAACACGTCGGTCGCCCGCTCCCCGCTGCTGCGCCGCCGCTGATGGGCGAGGAAGGTGCGGGTGAGCACGGTCTGCGCGTAGGCGGCCGGGTTCTCCGCCCGCGACACCCGTCCCCACCGCACGTAGAGCCGCCCGAAGGTCTCCTGCACGAGATCCTCGGCCAGGTGCGTGTCCCCGGCGGTGAGCAGACACGCGGACCGGTACAGGTGCCCGGCCCGCGCCACCGCGAACTCGGCGTACTCGTCCGCCCGCCCCTGCCTCATGTCCGCGCTCCCCCGAAGCCGCCGTCGTGTACCGCCTCCACCTCATTGATGCGGCGGGGCCCGGGAAATGTTTCATACGGACTTCACAGCCCGGCGGAGAGCCGGCCGCCCCGGTACCGTTCCCACCCCTCCGCGCCCGGACCCGCCCGGCCGGGGCCGTGCGGACGGGCGCCTCGCCGTGGGCCGCGTCGGCGCGGCGGCAGCCTGGGTCCCTCGTCGTACGCGGTACGGGTGAATGGGCTCGCGGTCCAGGTCGGGGCAGGTGGCGGGTCTTCTACGTTCGGTGAGGGAAGCTCCCGGGCCTCGAGGAGGTCCTGGGGACCGGGACCGGCGAAAGGCGCACCTGATGTCGGGGTTGGGGAGCGCGGTGGCGCGGACGGTGGTCTTCGGGCCGTCCGTCGGATGCTGCCTGCTGGCCGTCTCGCTGGCGCTGCGCGCGCGGTGGGCCGACGGCCGGGTGCGAACGCGACTGCTGCTGCTGGCGGGTTCCGCGATGGCGGGAGGCGCGTACCGGCTGCTGGCCGAGGCGCTGTCGGTGCACGCCTCTGACTCCGGGCAGCACGAACGGCCACTGCTGGAACCGGTGGTGGCGGTCGGAGCGCCGCTCGCGGTCGGCCTGGCGGCGGCCGGTCTGGTGGTCGCCGCCGACGCCGGCGCCGGTCGGCCCGAGCTGTTGCGGAGGGTGCTCGACGGGTTCGTCGCGGCGGGAGCCCTGTTCATGGCGGGATGGGTCCTGCTGAGCGGGGCAGGCGGCGGCTGGCGGCTGGGGGAGGGAATGGTGGGATTCCTGTGGGCCGCCGAACTGGTCTTCCTCAGCTTTCTGCTGGCCCTGTGCCGCCTCGTGCGCAGTGACCAGAGAGCCACGCTGTGGGCGGGGGTCGTCGGACTGTCCCTCATGCTGCTCGGCGACACCATGCAGCTGTGGACGGTTGGGCCGCACCGACTCGGGGCGGGGGCCGCGCAGCTGGTCGTCGGGTGCAGGACCGCGGGCCTGCTGGTGATCGCCGTCGGTCCGTGGCTGCCCGGCGGGGCCAGCGTCCTGGGCATGGCCCGGCCCGCGCTGCGCTGGGGGATGGAGGGTGCGGCGGCGTTCGTTCCCCTGACGGTCTGCACGGTCATGGCGCTGGGACACGTGCTGGCCCCCACCGCACAAGATCCGGTGCCGCTGGTGGTGGGCGGGACGGTGCTGCTCAGTCTCTGGGTACGCCAGAAGTTCCTGCCGGGCGAGCCCATGGAGACAGGAGGCTGAGCCGCGTGCGGCGTCCGGTGACGCCCGGGACGCTTCTGCGTCCCGCTCGTGACCTGCGGTCGCGTTCGCTACTGTTCGATCGGGGTCGGCGGACGACCGGAGCGCAGTCAGCCAGTGGGAAGGTGGGAACCGGATGTCCTTTCTGAAGTTCGCGGAAGCCGAGGTAAAGGACATGGCAACCAAGCTGGAGACCAGCGGAAGCCATATGAAGAGCGCGTCGAAGGAGATGAAGACTGCCGACACGAAGCAGGTCGGTCACTCGGGTCTGGAGTCCGCGTGTGACGACTTCGCGGACTCGTGGGACTACGGATTCGGGCAGCTCTCCACAAAGTGAGCCTTCGGCGCCACCTCGGCAAGCTCCTGCGCGCGACGGGAGAGGATGGCCGGCCCAGTGGGTCCGCTCACGCACCCGGCCCGTCGGGTGAGGCCGAAGCGTCCTTCACGACAGAGGTCCCGTGGCCTTCGCTGCGGAAGTTCGCTCAGTTCGCGTACATCGCCGAGCAGTACGGATACCGGTACTCCGGCCTGGATCCCGACCTGCGGGACTCCGGCACGCCGTTCTTCGTCTTCCGGCGCCTGCCGGACGCGGGCGAACGCGCCGCGCGCACGAGGGAGAGCTTTCCCGGCGCCCCCGGAAACGGCCGACTGCCGGGCATGCGCGCGTGGCCGCTGCCCGTGCTGACGCGGCCGGCGGCACGGAGCGAGGTGAAGCTGCTGCACGCCCGGATCGTCGTCGACTACTACGGTGCGCTGGGACGGCAGCGGATGCGTCCGTGGCTCATCGGCATTCCGGTGGTGTTCGTGCTCTTTCTGCTGGTGAACGGCGAACTGCACGCGACAGGGCTGCGAGTGGCGGCCGGTATGGCCGTGGCGTTGATCCTGGTGCTGACGGCTTCCAGGTTCGTCATGCGCCGTCGCCGTGCGACGTACCGGCGGCTGCTCGAGCAGTCGGGGGTCCGCCCGCCCCCGTGAGCGGGGTCGGTGCCTCGAAGACGAAGGTCCGTCCGATGTGCGCGAGGCGCTCGCTGTAGGAGTCGAGGAGGTAGACCGACGGTGTCGCGATCGTGATGTACGCGCAGTTCGGCCAGGGCCGACTCCCAGCCCTCGACGGTGGTCGGGTCCGGCACCGTCACGAACTCTTCCGGAAGCCGGTAGCGGAAGGCGTACGGCACTACTGCGCGGTCCGCCCGGTCCGGGGCGGGAGCGTCGTCATCACGCCACCCCGGGAGCCGAGGGCTGGAGCCCGTCGGTGAACGTGCCCCCCGCCGAGGACAGGGCCTGGGACGGGCCGGAGTGGTGGCCGTAGTCGTGGTCCAGCAGCGGTGGGGCGGTCCCCACCACGGGTATGTCGGCCATGTTCCAGTCCCCGTCGAGCCGGCGCCCGCCGTTCAGGTTGGAGCCGCCGGCCAGACCAACGCCCGCCTGTGTCCACCTGGCGTCCATCGTGTTGCCCCGGGCGATCATGTTCCGGCCTGCCGCGATCTGGCGCTCGCCCTGGCCGATCTGCCGGTAGCCGAGGTTGGTCTGGCGGAACCCCTTCACGGAGTTCCGCATGCCGTCGCCGATCCCCTTCAGGTTCTTCCACGGGCTCTGCTTGAAGATGTTCCGGCCGGCCTTGCCCGGTGACGCCGCAAACCCCTGGCCCATGCGCAGGGCCTCACCCGCCCGCGCATTGGCCTGGCCAGGGTCTGCCAGGTCACCCCGTCGGCGCCGCCGAGCATCGCCCCGGTGTGGGCGAGCAGCGCGCCCCCGGCGATCACGAGCCCGATCAGTCCGAGGCTGGGTACGCCGATCACCATGGCGAGGTAGGCGAGCATGTCGCCGACCGCCTTCCAGAAGTTGGGGTCCGACAGGGTCTCCCAGGCGTCGGACCAGAACTCCTTGAACCCGTTGGAAGAACCGAGCAATCGGACGACAGGAAGCTACCCAGGACGGAGGTGATTTCGTCATCCGGTGCGGGGTTCTGGTAGCGCCCGGCGGAGGGAGGGCTCGCGAGCGGGGACGGCCGCACACAGGCATCCCCCGCCCGGACCTTCGCGGGCGGGGGAGCCGGTCGGCCGTGGGTTACGGCAGCGCGTGCACGTGCGCGCCCACCGCGCTCGACCAGCCGTTGCCCGCCGTCGCGTCCCAGTTGGTGGACCAGGTCATCGCGCCCCGGAGGTCGGGGTACGTCCTCGACGGCTTGAAGGAGCCGCAGTTGGTCGCCTTGGTGAGGCAGTCCAGGGCGGCGTTGACCACCGACGGGGCGACGTAGCCGCCGCCCGCCGCGCGGCTGGAGGCGGGCAGGCCGAGGCCCACCTGGGACGGTGCGAGGCCGCCCTCCAGCTGGATGCAGGCCAGCGCGGTGAGGAAGTCGACCGTGCCCTGGGCGTAGACCTTGCCGTCGCAGCCCAGCATCGTGCCGCTGTTGTAGTACTGCATGTTGACGACGGTGAGGATGTCCTTCACGTTCAGCGCCGTCTGGAAGTAGCCGCCCTGCGTCGACTGCATGTCGATCGTCTGCGGGGCCATGGTGAGGATCATGTCCGGGCCGGCCTTCGCGGACAGGGCGCGCAGGGCCTGGGTCATGTAGGTCGGGTTGATCCCGTTCTCCAGGTCGATGTCGACGCCGTCGAAGCCGTACTCCTGCATCACCGAGTACACGGAGTTCGCGAAGTTCGTCGCGGAGGCGGAGCTGTTCACCGAGACGGTGCCCTTCTCGCCGCCCACCGAGATGATGACCTTCTTGCCCGCGGCCTGCTTGGCCCGCACGTCCGCCTTGAACTGGTCGACGGTGTAGCCGCCCAGCCCGGCCGAGTCCAGGTTGAAGGTCACGGCGCCCGGCGTCGTCGTCGCGTCGGCGAAGGCCACCGCGATGATGTCGTACGCGGACGGCACGTCGGAGATCTTCTGGACCGTCGCGCCGTTGTTGAAGTTCTGCCAGTAGCCGGTCACCGCGTGCTTGGGCAGGTGGCCCTGGTTGCCGCCGTCGTCCGGGGCCGTGGTGCGGGCCGTGACCGCCGCCGACTTCACCGACTCACCGGCCGTGTTTGTCGCCGTGACCTGGAAGGAGTACGACGTCGAGGCCGCCAGCCCGGTCACCGTCGCCGACGTGCCGGTCACCGCGGTCACCTTCGTGCCGTCGCGGTAGATGGAGTAACCGGTGGCGCCGGACGCCGCGTTCCAGCGGAGGGAGGCCGAGTTCGGGGTCGTGCCGGAGACGCTCAGGCCGGCCGGGGCCGGGGGGACCGTGGGGTCGGGGTCCCCGTCGCCGCCACCGCCGTCGGGGCCGAAGACGGACAGGTCGTCGGCGTAGTACGCCGACTGCCCGTACCAGCCGTGCGTGTACACCGTGACGGAGGTCGTCGAGGAGCCGGTGGTGAAGGTCGTCCTGAGCTGCTTCCAGGAGGCCGCGTCCGGGGTCCAGGTCGACACGTCCGTGGTGCCCGTGCCCGTCACGCCCAGGTAGGTGTAGCCGCCCTGCACCCACGCGCTCAACGTGTACGTCGAGTTGGGCTGCACCGCGACGCTCTGCGCACAGCGCGCGTTGTCCTGCCCCGCCGGGGTGGCCTTCAGCGCGGCGGAACCCGCGTGCGCGGGGGAGGCGACGGTGGTGCCGCTGTTCGCCGAGCAGGTCCAGTTGCTCAGCCCGGACTCGAAACCGGCGTTCTTGGCGTTGTTGACGTCGGCGGCCGAGGCGGGGCCGACGGCCGTGAACGCGAGAGCCAGGGCGGCGGTGACGGCGCCCGTCAAGGATCCGAGACGTCTTCCGCGGCTGCGTCTGCGTACGGGGTCCACTGCTGCCTCCGGGGGTGGGGTGGGGCGGAATGGGGGACGGCGGCCACCGCTGACGTACAAGGTGGTCCAGACCAATTGAAGGTGTCAAGAGGTAGGTACGGACCAAGTTGACGGGCCGGGCCGCACCCTCCGGGACGCGGCGGCCCGGCCTCGAAAATGCTCAACCTGCCCTGATTTGGCGCGTCTTGTGCAACACAAGTTGTTCCACAGGCTGGAGAAACGCTGTTCTCCGGTCACAGACGCGTGGATACAGTGCTCAGGTAGTCACGCAGTGAAGTCATCCGGGTGTGCCGGAGTAACACCGGCGGACCGACGGGCATGGGAGACGGGGAGCCGCGCGTGCCAACTGCCATTGCCGTGACCAGTGCCGACATGGCACTGCCGCCGCAGGACGAACGGACGCTGCCCGCGGCCGTACTCCAGGACGCCGACCGGCGCCCGCTCGAACAGGTGCTGGCCGAGCTGCAGACGCTGGTCGACCAGCACGGGCACGTGATCGTGGTGTGCTCCCAGGCCGTCCCGGCGGGCGTGGAACGACGCCTGCACACCGTCCGCGCCCTGCTGGAGACCGACCGCATCGCCCTGTTCCGGCCGCCCCTGCCCCCGCTGGGCATCGCCGTACTCGCCCGCCAGCTGCGCCAGCTGGCCTCCTGCGACCTCGGTCCCGGCGTCCTCGCCTCCGCCGGCCGGCTGCTCACCCACTACCTCCACGCCGGCGCCCTGCTCGGCTCCGTCGCCCGGCTCGACCGCGTTCCCGTGGACCTTAAGGCGCACGCCAGGTCCTGGGTGCCCGGCAGCCAGTTCGGCGTCGTCGCCCACCCCGTGCCCCAACTGGTGAAGGTAGGCCCCGAAGCCGCCCTGGCCGGACCCGAGTTCGGCACCTCGCTGCTGGTGGCCAAGGGGCAGCTCGCGCCCGACTGGGTCACCGGCACCCTCGCCCCGTCCTGGCGCGTGCAGGGCTTGCGCGAGGCGGCGCTGCCCGCGGAGTCCGCGGACTGGTGGGGGACGGCGCGGCTGACCGAGTTCTGCGCGTACCTCCCCGACCTCTCGGTCCTCTACCAACTCGTCACGTCCGTACGGCGAAGCGCCTGCCACTGGTGCGGCATCGACGTCATCGGCGACCGCTGCGTGTTCTGCTCCGCGACACCACCGGACCACGACGAGGGCGCCGGGGACGGGAGGGGCGGCGCCCGGGACCGCGCGCTGGGCCACCGCCGCGACCCCGCCCTGGGCCGCCGCCGTGAGAGACGGGCCCTGACTGGGTAGGCCCGTAGCGCCCCGTCCGCCCGTCCCGCCCCGTCCGCCCCGCCCCGTCCGTACGCCGTCCGCCATCCGCCATCCGCCATCCGCCGTCCGCCGGACATCCGACCCCCCAATGAGGTTGCACGGCCCATGAACTCCCGTCAGCGCCGCGGCATCATCCTGCTCGTCCTCTCGGTCCTCTGCGCCCTCGGCGCCTTCGCCGGCGTGCTCTCCGTCGTCAACGACGTGAAGTCCAAGGTCGGCCCCGAGGTGAGCGCGTACCGGCTGAGGTCCGACATCGAGCCCTACACGGAGCTGGGCGCGGGGCAGTTCGAGAAGATCGAGATGCCCGAGCGCTGGCTGTCCGAGAACGCCGTCACCGACCTCTCCCAGGTCCGCGGGAAGATAGCCGTGACCAGGCTGAAGGCCGGCTCGCTGCTCCAGACCGACATGATCGTCGACACGCCCGCCCTGCGGCCGGGACAGCAGGAGGTCGCCATCATGATCGACGCGGCGACCGGCGTGGCCGGGAAGATCACCCCGGGCTCCGCCGTCAACGTGTACGCCACCTTCGAGGGCCCGCGCGAGGGCGACCCCGACCAGTCGAAGATCATCGTGACCAACGCCAGGGTCATCGACGTCGGCGAACTCACCTCGCTGGAGCCCGACGAGGACAGCCGCGACCGCGAACCCACCGACGCCGTGCCCATCACCTTCGCCCTGTCCACCATCGACGCCCAGCGCATCACCTACGCCGAGTCGTTCGCCCGGCGTGTCCGGCTCGCGCTGGTGGCCCCCGGCGGCGACACCACGGTCCCCGACAAGGACCGGACGTACGAACTCGCGAAGGACAAGTGAGAGCCGCATGGCCACGAGGATCCTCCCGGCAGTCGGCGACCCGGACGCCGTACGGTCCCTCACGTCGCTGCTCAGCCAGCTCCCGGACGCCGAACCGGTCGCGCCGGTCGCCGACTCCACCCAGCTCGTCGACACCCTCGCCCGGCTCGCCGCCGAGTCGGTCGACGAACTGCCCGAGGTCGTGATCGTCCACGAGCGCATCGGACCGGTCCCGGCCCTGGAGCTGATCCGCGAGGTCGCCCTCCGCTTCCCGGCCGTCGGCGTCATCCTCGTCACCTCGGACCCCGGTCCCGGCCTCTTCCAGGCCGCCATGGACCACGGCGCCCGCGGCCTGGTCGCCCTCCCGCTCGGCTACGAGGAACTGGTCAGCCGCGTCCAGGCGGTGGCCCAGTGGTCGGTGGGCGTACGCCGGCACCTCGGCGGCGCCGTCGACGTGTTCACCGGAGCGGGCGGCACCGTGGTCACCGTCAGCGGCGCCAAGGGCGGCGTGGGCGCCACCCTGACCGCCGTCCAACTCGCCCTGGCCGCCCAGGCGTCCGGCCGGTCCACCGCTCTGCTCGACATGGACCTCCAGACCGGCGACGTCGCCTCCTACCTGGACGTCCAGTTCCGCCGCTCCGTGGCCGACCTGGCCGCCATCACCGACCTCTCCCCGCGCGTCCTGGCCGACGCCGTCTTCCGCCACGACAGCGGGCTGGCCCTGCTGCTCGCCCCCGGCGAGGGCGAACGCGGCGAGGAGGTCACCGACCGCGCCGCCCGGCAGATCGTCGCCGCCCTGCGCTCCCGGTACGAGGTGGTCGTCATCGACTGCGGCGCCCAGCTCGGCGGGGCGGGGGCGGCCGCCGTGGAGAGCGCCGACACGGCGCTGCTGGTCACCACCCCGGACGTGGTCGCCGTACGGGGCGCCAAGCGGGCGGTGCGGATGTGGGAGCGGTTGCAGATCCGCAAGGCGCAGGAGACGACCGTGGTCGTCAACCGGCTCACCCGGGGCACGGAGATCCAGCCCCCGCTGATCCAGCGGATCACCGGCACGGCGATCGCCGCCACCACGGTCCCGGCGAACTTCAAGGAACTCCAGGGCGCCGTGGACGCGGGTCGCGTCCACGAACTGGACGGCAGGAGCACCGTGAAGCAGGCCCTGTGGACCCTCGCCGGCGAACTGGGCCTGGCCGGCCCGCCCGACGGGGGCCGGAAGGGCCACGGCCGCGTCCGCGGGGACCGGGGAGGCCGGGGAGACCGGGGCGCGGCCGGCTTCCGGCGCCGGAAGGACGGTGCGGGGTGAGCGGCCTGTGCGCGGTGAGCGGGTTGAGCGGCCGGGACCGTGCCCGGGGCCGCGACCGTGCCCGGGGCCGCGACCGTGCCCGGGGCCGGGACCGTGTCCGGGACGGCGGTCAGGTCACCATCGAGTTCCTCGGCATGACGCCGGTGATCATCGCGACGCTGGTGGTGCTGTGGCAGCTCGTGCTCGTGGGATACACGTACACGCTCGCGGGGAATGCTGCGGACGAGGCGGTACGGGCGGCGACGGCGGCCGAGCGCGGCGCGCGGGAGGGCGCCTGCCGACAGGCGGGCCTGGACAAGCTTCCGGGCTCGTGGGAGGGAGGTGCCGAGGTGAACTGCGGTACCGCGGGCGGATACGTCACCGCCGACGTGCGCATCGAGGTCCCCCTCCTCTTCCCGGGCACCCTCAGCGTCCCCTTCACCGTGCACGGACACGCGGGGGCCGTGGAAGAGGAGGACGACTGAGATGCCGTACTCCCCGAGGGGGCGCGCCAGGGACCGGGGCCAGGTGGCCGTCGAGTACCTCGGCTTCCTCCCGATCCTGGTCCTCGTCGGCATGGCGGTCGTACAGCTCGGCCTGATCGCGTACACCGCCCAGCAGGCCGGTACGGCGGCCCGCGCGGGGGCGCGCAGCGCCTCGCTCCAGGAGAGCGCGCAGGCGGCGTGCGCGGCGGCCGTCAGCAGCTGGCTGGCGGACGGCACCGCCTGTCCGGAGTCGTACGGCGGGGACGAGGTGACGGTCACCGCCACCGTCGAGATCCCGTCGATCGTGCCCGGGTGGGACTTCGACCCGGCCCGCAAGACCGCCACCATGCCGCTGGACCACTGACCGAGGAGCCGAGGACGCATGAGCCTGCGCGCACGCATCCACTCCCCCGAGGAGCACGGCAGCCGGGGCGAGGACGGACACCTGGTCGCCTCCTACCGGGCCAAACTCCTGGAGGAGATCGACCTCGCCGAGATGAGCGCGCTCGCGACGGCCGAGCGCCGGGCCCGCCTGGAGCGGGTCCTCGGGCACATCATCAGCCGCGAGGGCCCGGTCCTGTCGACGGTCGAACGCTCCCAGCTGATCCGCCGGGTCGTGGACGAGGCCCTCGGCCTGGGCATCCTCGAACCCCTCCTCGAAGACGCGTCGATCACGGAGATCATGGTCAACGGCCCCGACGCGATCTTCGTCGAACGGGCCGGCCGCGTCGAGCAGCTCCCGCTCCGCTTCGCCTCCCACGACCAGCTGATGCAGACCATCGAGCGCATCGTCTCGACGGTCAACCGCCGCGTGGACGAGTCGAACCCGATGGTCGACGCCCGCCTGCCCTCCGGCGAGCGCGTGAACGTCATCATCCCCCCGCTCTCCCTCACCGGCGCGACCCTCACCATCCGCCGCTTCCCGCGCTCCTTCACCCTCCAGGAGCTGATCGGCCTCGGCTCGCTCGACGAGAACATGCTCTACCTGCTGGCCGGTCTCGTGCAGGCCCGCTTCAACATCATCGTCTCGGGCGCGACGGGCACCGGGAAGACCACCCTCCTCAACGCCCTCTCCGGGCTCATCCCCGAGTCCGACCGCATCATCACCATCGAGGACTCGGCCGAACTCCAGCTCCAGCAGGCGCACGTCATCCGCCTGGAGTCCCGCCCGCCGAACGTCGAGGGCCAGGGCCGCATCACCATCCGCGACCTGGTCCGCAACTCGCTGCGCATGCGCCCCGACCGCATCGTCGTCGGCGAGGTGCGCGGCGGCGAGTCCCTCGACATGCTCCAGGCCATGTCCACCGGCCACGACGGCTCGCTGGCCACCGTCCACGCCAACAGCGCCGAGGACGCCCTGATGCGGCTCCAGACCCTGGCCTCGATGTCGGACGTGGAGATCCCCTTCGTCGCCCTGCACGACCAGATCAACAGCTCCGTCGACGTCCTGATCCAGCTCACCCGCTTCGCCGACGGCGCCCGCCGCATCACCGAGATCGCCCTGCTGGCCAGCCACGGCGGCGAGCCGTACCGCCTGGCCACGGTCGCCCGCTTCAACGCCCGCCCGATGGCCGCCGACGGCCGCGTCGTCGGCGCGTACGAGTACCACCCGCTCCCGCACCGCACCGCCGAGCGCCTCTACATGGCGGGCCAGCCCATCCCGCAGGCCTTCGGCGTGGCCCACACCCCGGACCAGCTCACCACCCGAGAAGCCAGGTAGGACCGCCCGATGGAACCGGAACTCGACACGCTCGTCACGCTCACCACCGGTGTCACGCTGCTGACCTGCGTCCTGGCGGTCGTCGGCCTGCACTCGTACGCCGCCGGGAAGGCCCAGCGCGCGGCCCTGGTCGACCGCCTCACCGCGGCCGGCCAGACCTCGGCGCCGGGACGACGGCGCCGCTTCCCGGGCCTGGACCGCCGCCTGCGCCGCACCAAGCTCGGCCGGAACCTGGAGCGGCGCCTGTCGGCCACCGGCCTGGACGTGACCCCGGGCGAGTTCTTCGCGTACATGCTGGCGGCGGTCGCGGGCCTGTGGCTGATCGGCCAGGCCGCCCTGGCCCCCTTCTTCGGCCCGCTGGCGGGCCTCCTCGGCATCGGCGCAGCGATCCAGTTCCTCAACTGGCAACGCCAGAAACGCATCGAGAAGTTCATCAACCAGCTCCCCGAACTCGCCCGCATCCTCGCCAACGCCACCCAGGCCGGACTCGCCCTGCGGACCGCCATCGGCATGGCCGCGGAGGAACTGGAGGCCCCGGCCGGCGAGGAACTCGGCAAGGTGGCCGACCAACTCGCCATCGGCGCCTCGATGGACGACGCCCTCGGCGAACTCGCCGACCGCCTCCCCTCCCGCGAACTGGTGGTCCTCGTCACCACCCTCGTGCTGTCCAACCGGGCGGGCGGCCAGGTGGTCGGCGCGCTGCGCAATCTGACGGAGACCCTGGAGGAACGCAAGGAGACCCGGCGCGAGGTCCGCACCCAGCTCTCCCAGGTCACGATGACGTCGTACGCCGTCCCCGTCCTGGGCATCGGCTCGTTGCTCCTGATGAACGGGGTGAAGGACGGCGCCCTGGAACGCATGACCGGCTCCCCGGCCGGCCAGGCCGCGGTGATCACCGCCTTCGCGCTCTACGCCGTCGGGTTCGTCCTCATCCGCCGCCTGTCCCGCATCGACGTCTGAGAGGAGGGGAGACAAGGACATGGGTCCGCAACTGCCCGGCATACTCCTCGCCCTCCTCATGGCCCTGGCCGTCTGGGGCGTCTTCGCCGGCATCCGCATGTACCGCGCGGAGGCGAAACTCCCCGACGACCTCGCCCTCGCCCTGGAGGTCGGCGCCACCCGCACCGGCGCGGCGCACTCCCTCATCGACCGCATGGGCATGCGCTACGCCCCCGCCGTACTGCGCCTCATGGGCCCGGCGCTGGTCGCCAGGTACCGCCGCAGGATCGACCTGGCCGGCAACCCCGGCGGCCTCACCATCGACCGCTACGCCGCCCGCCGCGCGGTCTACGGCGCCCTGGGCGCCCTGGGCTTCCTGGTCTTCCTCCTGCGCGGCCAGTACCTGGTGGCCCTCCTCCTGCTGGCCTTCGGCGCGTTCTGGACGGAGGTGGGCATCTGGTCGGCGATCCGCATCCGCAAGGACGTCATCGAGCGCACGCTCCCCGACTTCCTGGACGTCCTCGCCGTCGTGGTCAGCGCGGGCCTGGGCTTCCGCCAGGCCCTGGACCGGGTGTCCACGCGCTACGAGGGCCCCTGGGCCGACGAACTGCGCATCACGCTCCGCCAGATGGACCTCGGCATGAGCCGCCGGGAGGCCTTCACGGAGCTGCGCCGGCGCAACGACTCCGAGCAGGTGGCGATGTTCGTGACGGCCCTCCAGCAGGGCGAGGAACTGGGCGCCCCCATCGTCGACACCCTGGTCTCCCTGGCCAAGGACATGCGCCGCACCGACGCCCAGAACGCCCGCCGCAAGGCCGCCCGCGCGGTCCCCAAGGCCACGCTGATGATCACGACCTTCATGGTCCCGGCCACGATGATCCTCCTCGGCGCGGGTCTGATCCTGGGCTCGGGGACGGACTTCGGCACGATCACGGGCGAGTAGGGAGTGCGACTGCACATGAACAGGAGACGACAACTACCGGCACCCAAGGACTCGTTGGCTTCAATTCGCCGCAATACCTTTCGCATTTGCAATCCACTGTGGGACAGTCGTCACCTGGTACTCCCGACAGGTCGAGGTCCCAACCGAGCGCAAGGGAGGTGGAGATCGTGGACGCCGTGAAGACCGGCACGACCAGCCCGCAGATCACCACCGCCCACCGGCACGAGGAACACGGCTTCGCCCAACCTGGAGGGGAACACCATGACCAACTGGCTGCACACCGTCGCCGCCTACCTGCACACCCACACCACCACCCGCAACGACAAGGGCCAGACGGCGGTGGAGTACCTGGGCATCATCGCGGTGGTGGTGGCCATCGTGCTGGCGATCACGGGGACGGACATCGGCGAGACGATCTACAACGCGATCACGGACAAGATCGACGAGGTCATCGACTGACGTGGCATCGCGGTCAAGGGGATCTGGGGCAGGCCTTCCCGATCTACGTCACCGTGGTCGCAGGCCTGCTCTTCCTCGCGCTCGCATATCTCGCGGTCGGTCAAGCGGCGACCAACCGCAACGGCGCGCAGACGGCAGCAGATGCCGCCGCGCTCGCCGCAGCGCAGGAAACCCGCGATCAACTTGCGGGGGAGTGGGTGGACAACATTGCGGACCCCTCCTCCTGGGAGCGCATCTTCGACGGCTTGGGGGCGGGTCCGGGCGACTCGTGCCGGCGTGCTGCTCAGCTCGCCTCCCGAAACGACGCCCAGGTCGATGTTTGTGAACCGGACGGGCCGCTCGGGTTCAGGGTCGAGGTGACCGCGGAAGATTCTGTCGGGGAGTCGATCGTTCCCGGCACAGAGAACAAGCACGCGCATGCGTCTGCCACAGCCGTGATCGAACCCAACTGTGAATTCGAGCTGCCCGACGTGGAGGAGAAGGACGATGTGCTTCTCACGATCACCTGCAACGACCAGGACTGGGAACTGGATCCCGAGGACCTCCCCGAGCTGCCGCAGCCCCAGGACCTGTTCGACGTTCATCTGGCCGACAGCTAATCGGGACGACGAGTGATGGAGGGAGCCGAGCCATGGGCATCCGGTTCGCTGTGAAGATCCGCAAAGGAGCGACCGCGCTGACTGTCGCGGCCGGCCTGGCTCTCTGCATGGTCGGCTGTAGTAGCGGGGGTGGTGACGACAACAAGGCCGAGACGTCGGCATCCGCCACCGCAGAGAAGCAGTCGGACCCCTCGGCTCAGGAAGGCACCGACTCTCCGCTGGCCGAACTCAAAGGTCAGGACGGTCTACTGCTCACTATCGACTCCGCGGAACGTGACGCAGGGGGGTTCGTGACGGTGAGCGGCGAGATCAAGAACGACGGTGCTGAGGCGGCTCGCGTCCCGATTCAGACCAGGGGTGACGAGACGGAGATCATGCGCCACGGTGGCTCACTCGGCGGCGCCACACTCGTGGACCCTGCGAAGAAGAAGCGCTACTACGTCTTGCGGGACACAGACGGCCGCCCTTTGACGACGACGGACATGCCTCGGATCAAACCAGGAGCGTCCATCCCCGTCTTCATGCAGTTTCCGGCGCCCCCTACCGATACTGGCAAGGTCACCTTTCAACTCCCCACCTTTGCCTCCGCACTCATTGAGATCTCCGGATGAGGCACATGACGAAGCACAGCCGCGTCACGGTGCTCCTCGCGACGTCCGTCCTGACGGCCGCAAGCTTTGGCACGGGCCATTCCTACGCAGCCGACGACCCCCCTGGCACGGAACCCTCCGCCTCCGCCCCCGTCGACGTGGACCCCAACGACCCCGACCTGAAGCTCCCGGACGGGGCCACGCTCGCCCAGGCGAAGGTGCTGGACATCAAGTCGGTCGTCGAAGAGCAGAGCGGCGACGAGCGCCGCGAGGACACCAACACCAGCGTGACGCTCGCCCTCCAGGCCGAGGTGCTGTTCGGCAAGGACAGCTCGAAGCTCGGCGCCGAGGCCAAGTCCCGCATCAGGGGCATCGCCGACGAGATCAGAACCCAGAACGCCACACGCGTCCGCGTCTTCGGCTTCACCGACGACCTCGGCTCCTCCGCCCACGGCGACGTACTCTCCAAGCGGCGCGCCAACGCCGTACACGACGTCCTGTCCCAGTCCCTCAACGACGCCGGCATCACCTACGAGGTCCGCGGCTACGGCGAGCAGTACCCGATCGCCGACAACGCGACGGAGGCCGGCCGCAAGAAGAACCGCAGGGTCGAGGTCTCCTTCCCCCGCACCGAGCCCTGACGCGAACGAGGAAGCACATGCGCCGCTCACGCTCCGCTCGCACACTCCTCACGGCCCTCGCGGCGCTGACCGCCCTGTCGACGACCGCGTGCGGCAACACCCAGGAACCGAAGGACGACGAGCCGCCCCGCACTCCCCGGGACCGCCCCACGACGTCCCGCTCCGCACCCGAGCCCCCCTCCTCGTCACCGGCGGACGGCACCGACGTCGGCGCCTGCACCGACGGCAACTGCGAGATCACGGTGACCGAGCCCGTGACCATCCGCTTCCCGGCCCCGGGCGACGCCGGCCGGGCAACGTTGTCGGTGACGAAGGTCGGCCCGAACGAGATCGAGTACGAGGTGAAGTCCGGCAACAACCGCTCCTCCGGCGGCGCCCGCGGCCCCGGCCAAGGCTGCCTCACGTACCTCCGCGACCACGGCAGCGGCAACTCCTGCGGCACCCTCGACCCCACCCGCCCGAGCCCGCAGCCCGGCGCCGTGGTGATCCAGGCGGCGACGGGCACGGACGGCACGGCACTCCTGCACATCGTCTCGCCCTGACGGGGGAAACCCCCTCACGTACGTCACGCCGTGGAGACATCGATCCGCAGGCTCTCCCGCGCGGTCGCGAACAGACGGCTCTGCTCGGCGAGGCGCCGCGCGGTCGCCTCGGTGTCGACCAGCAACTGGTACACGTAGCCGGCCCGCCCGGCGACGAACACCTCCAGACGCTTGCGGGGTTCGCTCTGCTGCGCCCAGTGATAGTCGATCTCCAGCCAGAGCGCGTCCCGCCCGTTCTGGCGCGTCCGGTGCGTGGTGACCTCGATGCCGGCCATCGACGACGCGGCGGTGTCGCGGTACCAGGCCAACTGCCCCGCCGAGGCGGCCTGCGGGGTCGACCCGTACGACCTGTCCCGCTTGACGCTCAGGTCGTACGCGCCGTCCGGTGAACGCCAGGTGCTGTGCAGCTCACTGGCGGGCACCTCGTCCCATCCGTCGGGCCTGCCGAAGCAGACGGTCAGAGGGACTGCTTCGACCCGCCGCCAGGACTTGGGCAGAGACGACGAACAGGACGAGGCGGGAGCCGAAGCCCGCTCCGACCCAGAAGCGGAAGCAGAACCGGACGCCGCACCCGAAGCCGAAACCGACCGGGATGCCGATACCGACACCGACGGCGACGGCGACGGCGATGCGGCGGTGCCCCCATCCGAGGACGACGACGCCCCGGCCCCCGCGACACTCCGGCCGAGCGGCGAAGAGTTTCCCACGAGGGGTATCCCGAAGACTGCCAGGAGCAACCCCGCCACAGCGGTGATCGCCGAGACCACGGCCGCCACCTCCCCCATCCGCCTCCCTGGCGAGGCGCCGCCACCGGAACTGCTCAACTGCCTACCACGCCTCTCTGTCACCGAACCGGGCTCACCACTGTCCGACACCCGCGCCCCCTCGTCCTCGCCCGAGCGCGCAGAGTCCTTTGACGATGGGCGCAAACCCCACCCGAACTGACCGGTCGAGAGCTCCCGCGTCCCAGGACCGCGGCGCAGAATGTCGGCAGAGTCGGCACGGGCGCGACGGCTGCGGGGGTGGAGGGCATGGGACGGGGGACAGCGGTGGGGAAGACCGGGGCGGGAGCGTCGGTGCACCTCTCCACGGACAGCGTCAGCGGCCCCGAGGGGTTCGGCTGGTGGGGGGACATGGTCAGCAGGGCGGTGATGCCGGTGTCGCTGGCGAGCGCGCACGCCGACCACTTCGAAGGCGAGGTCGCCCTGCTGGAACTCGTGGACACCGAGTTCTCGGCCTTCTCGTTCTCGCCGATGTCGGCGCGCCGGACACCGGACCACATCCGCTCGTCCGACCCGGAGAACTACTACCTCTTCCTCGTCCACGGCAGCCCATCGGTCTGGAGCAGCGCCGCAACAACGCTCTGCTGCGCGCCGGGGACGTGGCTCTGTTCGACACATCACAGCCCCTGGCCTGCGAGTTCCAGGACCAGGGCCGGCACTCGCGGGTGAGTGTGCTGCGGCTGCCCCGAGCGGCCGTGCCGCTGCCCTGGGACAAGACGGACCACCTGGTGGCCACGCCGCTGCCCACCCGTACCGGTTCCGGCGCCCTGCTCACCTCCTACCTGGCAGGACTGCGCGAGAACGCCGAGCACTGCGGGCCGACGGAGCTGCGCCGCCTGGGCACCATGGCCCTCGAACTCGCGGTCACCTTCCTCGGCGCCCGCCTCGACAGTGCTCCGACGCTCCCGATCGAAAGCCGTCGGCGGGTGCTCCTCGCCCGCATCCACGCCTTCATCGACCACAACCTGCACGAGCCGGACCTGGGCCCGGCGACGATAGCGGCACACCACCACATATCGGTACGCCTCCTGCACGCCCTCTTCGAGGAGGAGCCGGAAACCGTCAGCGCCACGATCCGCCACCGCCGACTCGAACGCAGCCGGACCGACCTCGTCGACCCGCGCCTACGCCACCGCACCATCGGCGAGATCGCCGACCGCTGGGGTTTCCGCCACCCCGCCGCCTTCAGCCGCACCTTCCGCGAGGCGTACGGCATCTCGCCGACCGAAGCGCGGACTGCACCCCACGCCGAACAACCCTGCACTCCCCGCCGAGGACCGGGACACCGATCCCCGGCACAGTGAAGCGGCGCAACGGCACCGAGCGGGGGAGAGGTCCGGGAAATGAGACCGAACGACACGGGGGAGCCGGAGAGCAGACGCCCCTGGGAACGGACGCCGGGCCGAGGCGGACCACCGGCGGCGGGCCCCGGGGGCCCGGCCGGCCCCGGCGACCCGCACCCGCCGCACGGCGACAGCTCATGGCACAGGACGCGCAGCGTGCCGTCCATCGTGGTCGTCGCCCTCATCGTCATCTGGACGGTCCTCGCCGTGCAGTGGAAGGAAAAGGACTGCGCCTTGGTGCCGACCTCGTACATGCTCGTGATCACGCACGGCACCCCGAGCGTCTTCGAGGGATGCGGCGACCACGCCGTCGACGTCACGGACGACTAGTCCTGCCGACCGGCACCGCCGGCCGACTCGGCCGAGCCCTCGACGACCTCCACCCGTGCTCCCACCCGGAGGCCCCACTCACCCATGGCTCCGGCCTCCGCCTCCAGCACGTGCCGCGCCCGCAACCGGGGCAGCCCCATCCTGCCCGGCCGCATCGTGCGCACGGCGATGACGTTGAGCCGCCGGTCGAGGTAGGCGACGTCGATGGCCATCCGCATCCGGAACGTGTGCACACCGCTGGCGGGGGTCAGCAACATCACCCCGTCGACCGAGTCGCGCCCCAACAGCCCCTTGGTCCGCGCACGGTAGGAACTCGCGACCTCCAGTGGAACACGAACGCCCTCGCCGTCCGCCCCCACCACGGCCAGAACCCCCACCCCGTCCCGCCACCGCCGCCGTCCCATGCAGGTGCCCTCCCTACGCCCCGTCGCCCCCGCCGAAGGTATCCGCACCGGAGCTGGTGACCACCGGCTTCCTTTGCTGCTTCCGGTGCGTTACGGAACTGTTATGGCCCAAGAAGCCACCAGTGCAAGGGGCTTGAACTCCCGGGCGGCCGGGGGGAGACAGGTGTCACCCTGGTGCAGCCCGTCCCCGGTGGATAGCGTTGCTTCGCTGAAGAGAAGCCTCGTCCCACCCAGGAGCCGACAGTGAATCGCCGCCGCCCCACCCTCCTCGCAGCGCTCACGCTGACCGCCACAGCGGCCTTGACGCTGTCCGCGTGCGGCAGCGACGACAGTTCCGGCAAGGGGGAGGGTGAGGACAAGATCGCGGGTGCGGACACAAGCAGTGAGCCGTCGGCGTCACCGACCGCGTCCGAGTCGACGGAGCCCGACCGGCCGGAGATCGAACTGCCGGATGATCTTTCCTACACCTTCGACTGGCCCAAGACTGGGGACAAGGAAAAGGACGCCGTCCTCGCCGACGGGGAGCAGTCCATCAAGGCCGTGGACCTCGCGATCGTCAATCAGGACCCACTGGACAAGGCCTACCTCTACTACTACGAGGGCGAAGCTGCGGCCGGTACGCAGGAGTTCATCCAGGCATACGTGAAAGAGAACGCGCGGGTGACTGGTGCGTACCGCTTCTACGACGCTGTGGTCAACGTGCGCGGAAAAGACAGTGCCTCGCTCGTGTATTGCGAAGATCAGGGCAAGGCCTACGACATGTACCTGAAGCCGAAGAAGGTCAACAAAACACCGGTAACCAAGAATAGTTACGTGCTGTACAACACGCAGTTGACTAAGAATGACAAGGGCGTCTGGGTTGTACAGAAGATGTTGTCCCAAAGGGGGAGCGACAAGTGCCAGCCCTGACTCCCGTCGCGCGTGCTCTAGTTGTGCAAGTCGTGACCGCTGCTGTCTTCGTAGGCGCGACAGCCGCAGCCGTTGCCGACAACAAGATCGGGGGCGGTGCTCAGTCGCCCAGCACGGACGCGCACGGTGAGTCCGACGGAAGCGGTACGGTCTCGGCGACCGCCGGCGCGGTCGTCTTCAACCGTTCCAAGAACGGCTCGGGGGCGTCCGTGGGCCCGGTGGCCGCTGCGACCAACTGGACGCCTCCCGCTTGCTACTACGCGCCGAAGTACTCCCCGGAGCAGCTCCAGAAGGTGAAGGAACCGGTCTGGGAAGCCGAGTCGACGGGTTACGAGTGGGATGCGGAGCAGCGCGACAGGTACGTGAACGGGAAGCCGTACAAGGACTTCAACAAGGAGAAGTCCGGCGAGGGCTACTGGTGGGACTCCTACGTCACACAGGGCCGGGAGGGTGATCCGGGGGCGCTCGACTGCAAGGAGGAGACCTTCTGGGTGGACACCGGCGACGACCCGCCCGCGGACATCCCGCAGGCGATCACGCCTGAGGTCCTCGCCCAGCTCGCCTACGCGGAGATCCGCGTCCCCACCACGGAGGTGGAGCTGAGGCCCGCTGGGGCGACGAAGGTGAACCTCCCGACTTGGGCCTGGCTCGACGCAACGGACTTCAAACCCGTGTCGGTGACGGCTTCCGTGCCTCTGCTGGAAGTCAACGCGACGACCACGGCAACGCCAGTGTCGGTGAAGATCGATCCCGGTACAGCGGACGCTGAGACATACCCTGCATCCGGGGTGTGCGAGATCGCGAACGGTCGCATCGGTGAGCCCTACGCCAACGGGAAGGCGGATGAAACGCCGCCCTGCGGGGTCAAGTACCTGCGTTCGTCGGGCGAGGGGTCGTACCCGCTGAAGGCCACGGTCACCTGGAAGATCCATTGGACCGGTACCGGCGTGGCCGAAGAACAACCGCTGCCCGACGGCGACTTCGGCGGAGAGCAGGACGTCGTCGTCCAGGAGATCCAGGCCGTCAACCGCTGACGCGGGTGACGCTGGAAAGAAGCCTCGTCCCACGCAGGAGCCGACAGTGAATCGCCGTTGCCCCACCCTCCTTGCAGCGCTCACGCTGACCGCCACAGTGGCCTTGACGCTGTCCGCGTGCGGCAGCGACGAGAAATCCGGCAAGGGGAAGGACAAGATCGCGAACGCAGACACGGGTGACAAGCCGTCCGCCTCGCCGACACCGCCCTCCTCGTCCACTGCGGCAGCGGACCGCCCCAAGGTGGAGCTTCCGTCGGACTTGAAGCTGACCTTCGAGGGCGCTGAGACCGGAGACTCGGCTGAGGACGCCGTTCTCGCCGACAACGCGGAGCGGATGCGGGCGGTCGACGCCGCTATCGCCGGCACGGACCCTGAGGGCAAGGCGCTCCGCTTCTACAACACGGGCAAGGCCCTGGAGGCAGCGGTGTCGTGGGTCGGGCAGTTCGAAAAGGCCAATGCCACGGTGACCGGTCAGGTCCGCTACTTCGATCGCGAGGTGGAACTCAGGGACAAGACCTCAGCCGTCCTCACGTTCTGCGCGGACGAGAGCAAGGGCTTCAGCAAGGACAAGAAGACCGGCAAGGTCGCGAAGACGCCGGTCACGAAGAACAGCTACGTCCAGTACAACACCAGGCTCGACAGGAATGCCGACGGCGTCTGGCGGACGTCGCAGATCCTCTCTACGAGGGGGGCGGCCCAGTGTCAGCCATAGTGTGAGTGTCCGACCGCTGGAGGCGCGGTGGCCGAGCCCGTCCGTGTGCACAGACTGACCGACCAGGAATGATGGGGATCGAAGAGCGGTCTTTGATCACCAGAATGTAGGTTTTGGCCATGGCTGGTGACTGGCGGATGGACCGGATCGGGACTGCGCTGAGGGGCGAGAACCCGACCGTCCTGCGACGGCTGAGGTCGGGGTTCGCGGTGATCGGGGACGTTCAGTTCCTGCCCGGCTACTCGGTTCTGCTGGTGGACGAACCGGATGTGCAGCGGCTGTCGGATCTGCCGAGGGCGAAGCGACTGTCGTTCCTGTCCGACATGGACCGGCTCGGCGAAGCGGTCGAGCGTGCTTGCCGGCGGTTGGACCCGGCTTTTCGCCGGGTCAATCTGGAGATCCTGGGGAACACGGACCCGTTCTTGCACGCGCATGTCTGGCCGCGGTTCGAGTGGGAGCCAGCCGATGTGGTGGGCAAGCCAGTGTGGCTCTATCCGCGTGAACGGTGGAGTGACGAGCAGTTCAAGCTCGGCCCGCAGCACGACGCGCTGCGGGATGCGATCAGCGGCGAACTGAGCCAACTTCCGTCGATGACCTGAGTGTTGCGGGCCCGCAGATCGGTGACGGCCAGCCGAAGCTCACTGGAGGTGTCTGAGCGGGCGGGCGGCTTCCTGAGGGGAGGGGGCGAGCAGGGCGACGATCGTGTGGCGCTGGTCGCAGTGAGGACAGTTCCGGACTGCCGTCGGTGCCAGAGGGTCGGTGGCGCGTCGGGCGGTGGCGGACTCCCTGCTTCCCATCGCCTGGATGCGGGTGGAGGGGCGAGTCCAGCGGCTTGTCCACGTGTTGCCACGAAGGTTCGCTCTGGTGTCCTCCAGCCCCGGTGGATAGCGTGGCTTTGCTGAGCAGAAGCCTCGTCCCACCCAGGAGTCGACAGTGAATTGCCGCCGCCCCACCCTCCTCGCAGCGCTCACGCTGACCGCCACAGCGGCCTTGACGCTGTCCGCGTGCGGCAGCGACGACGACAGCCCGGCCAAGGGAGAGGACAAGATCGCGGGAGCGGACACGGGGGACAAGGCATCCGTCTCACCGAGTCCGAGCCCGAGCCAGACGTCCGCGGGAAGTCGACCGGAGATCACCTTCCCCTCCGATGTGAAGAATGTCTTCGAGGGCGGCGGCACCGGAGACGCCAAGAAGGATGCTGTGCTCAAGGACAGTTCGCTGGCGGTGAACGCGGTCGACGAAGCCATCTTCAAGGGCAGTACCGGTACGAAGGCGCTCGGCTACTACAACACGGAGAAGGCCCTGAGTTCGTCGATTACGTACGTGCAGGGCTACATCGACGACAACGACACCTGGATCGGTGTGACCCGGTATTTCAACCGCAAGGTCACCTTCTCAGGCGAGGACCAAGCTTACGTAACCTACTGCTCGGACGAGAGCAAGTCGTACATCAAGAACAAGGAGACCGGCAAGGTCGACAGGTCGGCGGCGACGGCTGACAGCTACGTGCTCTACAACACCAAGCTCGCCAAGAACGCCGTCGGTGTCTGGCAGACCACCGATATCGCTTCCAACCGGGGGGACAAGGCGTGTCAGCCGTAAGAACGTTGGGCAGGACGTTGACCGTCCTGGCTCTTGTCTGTGTTCCTGTACTAGTCACGCCCTCGGCATTTGCAGAGCGTGGAAAACATGGGAGTAATGGTCAGACGGAGCAGCGTGCCGACACCGGTGATGACGGGACCGTTTCGGTCACCGTGGGTGGTGTCGTCTTTGACCGTTCGAAGAACGGCAGGGGTGATTCGGTTGGGCCGGTGAAGTCTTCGACTTCGTGGAGTCCGCCGGCGTGTTGGTATGCCCCGAAGTTCAACCCTCAGGAGCTTCAGGACTACCTGGAGCCGATCTGGGAGGCGGAGTCCACGGGGTATGAGTGGGATGCCAAGCAGCGGGAGAAGTACAACGCGAAGGATGAGAAGAAGGGCTTCAACAAGGACAAGACCGGCAAGGGGTATTGGTGGGGCTCGTATGTGAACAAGAGCTTCCCGCCGGGCTGGGACAAGTGCGACACGGATTACTTCTGGGTGGACATCGGTGACCCGCCACCCGCGGACAAGGAGAACGCCGTCACCCCGAAGGTCCTCGCCGAGCTCGCCTACGCCGAGATCCGCGTCCCCGGTACCGAGGTGACGCTGGCGCCCGCCGAGGCGACCAAGGTGAACCTTCCGACGTGGGCGTGGCTGGACGGGGCCGAGTTCAAGCCGGTGTCGGTCACCGCGTCCGTGGAGGCGATCCCCATCACCGCGACGGCCACGGCGGAGCCGGTGTCGCTGCGGATCGAACCGGGCACCCCGGATGCCGAGACCTACCCCGCGTCGGGTGTCTGTGAGATCAAGGACGGCCGTATCGGCGCTCCGTACGAGAAGGGGAAGGCGGACGACACGCCGGCGTGCGGGGTGAAGTACCTGCGCTCCTCGGGTGAGGGGACTTTCCCGCTTCAGGCAACCGTCACGTGGGAGATCCACTGGACGGGCAGTGGCGGCGCGAGCGGCGACCTTCCCGACGGTACGTTCGGCGCCACCCAGGACGTCGTCGTCCAGGAGATCCAGGCCGTCAACCGCTGAGCGGTCCCGCCAGTCCTCAGGGCGGCGGCAGCCCCCGGGGCGTCACGAAAACCGGATGGCGTCGTTCCTCTCATCGGTGCGGTGGACCGGTGAGAGGGGACGGGCGGTGGCGGAGCGGCTTGCCGTGGACGGGGACGAGCTCGGGCGGTTCATGAAATCGCTGAAGAAGTCGTCGACTTCGCTCAGGGGAGTGCGGAAGGCGCTGTCGGACGCGACGATCGTCGGGCTGGGCACGGATGAGCTCGACTCCGCGTGCGAGGCCTTCCAGGAGGACTGGAAGTACGGCTCCGAGGAGATCGGCAAACAGACCGAGGACCTTGCCGACATCATCGGCAAGAGCAAGGACAGTTACCTCGAGGTCGACAAGGCGCTCGAGGCGGCGGTGCGGGAGTCGCGCAAGTGACCGTCACGGCCGGCCATGACCCGTACGGTGCCGCTCTCGACCCGCAGTCGCGGGCGGACCTGGGCAAGCCGCAGGGGCTCAAGTCCGCGCCGCCCATCCCGAACCCCGCGTATCCGCACCTCGGCTTCAATCCCGTGCCCGGGGACACGGAGACCGTGCGGGGGCTGGAGAAGAAGCTCAGCGGATGCGCGAAGGTGCTCCAGGAGGCGTACGACCTCGTCACCAAGCTCCTTGACGGCAGTTACTGGAAGGGTGACGCCGCCGTCGCCTTTCGCGAGCAGCTGGACGGCGGGCCCCTGCCGCTGAACCTGAAGAACGCCGCGCACTCGATCCGCAAGGCGGCCAGGCAGCTGGACCGCTGGGAGGGCGAGCTCGACGACTTCCAGCGGCGGGCGAGGAAGCTGGAGGACGACGCGAAGGATGCCCGGGCCGCGGTCGACCGTGCACAGGGGCGGGCGGACTCGGCAGGCCACGACCCCGACCTGAAGAAGGAGGGGGCCGACGGCGACGCCGCGCTGAAGGCACTCACGCGGGCGAACGGTGACCTCGAGGATGCCCGGGCCGAGCTGAAGAAGATCATCGGCAAGGCGGAGAGGCTGGCCGAGGAGCACGAGGAGAAGGCCGGGTACCGGGCGCGGAAGATCCGCGACGCCACGAAGAAGCTGGTACCGCACGAGCCGGGCTGGTTCGACGAGGTGCTCGACTGGCTGGGCGACAACCTCCCGGACATCCTCAGCTTCGTGGCGGGGGTGATCGGGGTTGTGGCGCTTCTTTTCGCCGGGCCTCTGGGGCTGGCGACGGTAGCGGCGTTGCTGCTGACGGCTTCCGGGTTGAGTGCTACGGCTCTTGGTCTGCGGCTCGGGGACGCCGAGGTGCGAGCGTCTCTGATGGACGGCATCACCAAGGGCGAACTCGACGCGGACTTCTGGAGTAACGCGGTCTCGGTGGGGGCCGATTTCATGGGAGTTCTGCCTGGGCTGGGTGCTGTATCCAAGGGCGGTATCGAAGCGGCAGATGCTATTCAAACGACTGCCGGGTCGATGGGCGTGTGGCAGAAGCTTGCCACCTACGGGTCGAAGTCGCTGGATGAAGCTGGGCAAATTGCTGGACTGGAGAATCGACTGATTGCGCGAGCGGTGCGCGGGTTCAGCGATCCGGAAAAGGCGGCTAAGGCCGTATCTGCGACATCCGGCATCGCTGGGATCGGCACCGGCGGGTTCGGCTTGTACGGCAAGGCTGTCAACGCAGACGACGACGGCATCAAGGACGGTGCCGTAGCCGGAATTGGCGGATCCCGTCTCATTCTCGACAACGGCGGGATTATTGGCCTAGTTCGTCACGTATTCTAAGCTCGTTCGGGAGTGTCATGCTGCAGTCTGTAGATAGTTCGACTGCCTGGAGTCTTCGTTCAACGCGATGGTCGTGGGCATTGCACATGACTATGAACGTCGTTGGACTGATCTGCTGGATCGTTGGCTGGATCGCGTTGCTGCAGGTGTCGCTCTGGACTCCCAACTGGGTCGCATGGATTTTCATGCCGTACTTTATCTACGGCCCGTATCGGGTGCTGACCCAGTTCAAGTACTTCCCATCGGCATTCTTGATACGGCGCATCCTGCGCGCATACCCATGGGAGATTGTGCGAGATGCTCCGCGAGGGTTGACCAGGCGCCCAGAAGTGATGAGTAAGCAATATGGATGGTTCGAGTTCCTCAATCCGGCTCGCCCTGAACAGCGACTACCGCTCGTTTTTCCCAGTCACCTGCGGCGACGATGGTGGTCCCGTCGGATGGCGCCTCGCGCCAAAGCTTGCTTGAGGGCGGAGATCGAGACCATCTGGTTTGCCGGTGATCCTCGGTTCATCGGAGTTGTCGCCGCGCCACCTCGCTGGGGAGCAGGCCCCCGTCGACTCCATGTCGTCGAGCAGCGGACCGACGCACGGAGTGGTCAGCACTTTGCCGACTGGGGTGCTACGCCCCATGACATCGAGCGTGGGCGACGCGCCGGCGTTTATCCCGTCAATCCTTGAGTCATGAGATGAGCCGTGCCGTGAGTTTCGCTGCGATCTTCGCGCATGAGTCGCTTCAGGACCCATACGCAGAACTGTGGTTCGCTGAACCCTCAGGTTTCACGTCCCTGCCCTTGACCGCTCTTCTCGCAGACCCGGACACGCCTGAGGCCGAGGTTCTGCACGCCGCCGCTGCGCCCCTCCTCGCGTCCGCCCCGCACGAAATGGCCCGACAGCAGTTCATCGCGCTCCTTGCCTCGGGACAGCGGATGCTGGGAGCGTTGCGCGAGGTCGGGACGGTGCACTGTTCGGTGGGTCTGCATCGTGACGACGTCGGCGGCGGCGTACTTCCGCTGTTCTCCATGTTCACCATCACCTGGCGGGACACCGCAACGGCTCCGCGTGCGGCGACCGCGGCCCGGGCCGTTGCCGCATCGGCCGGTCACCGGCAGTTCGAGTACCTCGAACTGCCCTGCGGCCCCCTCACCATCAGCGAGGTCCTGCGCCGTCCGGCTACGGACAGCGGGTTGGAGAGCGGGCTCCCCCAGCTTCCCCTCCTCCAGGTCCACGCTCACCTCCCGCACCCCGACTGCAAGCGGCTGGTCGTGTTGACGATCAGTAGTACCGCGGTCGCGCGTCGGGAGGAGTACCGGGCGTTGTTGAGGGGGATCGTCGAGACCGTTCGTTTCGAGGATCCGATGCGGGTGGCCTCGTAGGTCGCGTGGGCCCTGTAATCGTGTTGAGCGGGGCCTCGGTCGGAGGTAGGAAGACACCATGACTGGACTCGGTGCCGTATTCCGCCCCCAGCTCGCCCCCGAGCGGCTGCGTGCCGTGGCTCGTGTGGCCGACGAGGTGGGGCTCGAGGAGTTGTGGCTGTGGGAGGACTGCTTCCGTGAGGGCGGGATCTCCACGGCCGCCGCTGCCCTCGCGTGGACCGAGCGGGTGCGGGTCGGGGTCGGGCTGTTGCCCGTGCCCTTGCGGAACGTGGCCGTCACCGCGATGGAGGCCGCCACGCTGCACCGGATGTTCCCCGGCCGCGCCGTCCTCGGCGTGGGGCACGGGGTGCAGGACTGGATGGGGCAGGTCGGGGCGCGGGCCGAGTCGCCGCTCACGCTGCTGCGGGAGCATCTCGTCGCGCTGCGGGCGTTGTTGAGCGGGGAGCGGGTGACGACGAAGGGGCGCTACGTCCGGCTCGACGACGTCGCGCTCGACTGGCCGCCGGAGCGGGCCGTCGAGGTGCTCGCCGGCGCCACCGGGCCCCGTTCGCTGCGGCTGGCCGGTGAGGCCGCCGACGGGACCGTGCTCACCGCGAACACCCCGCCGGACGGGGTGCGGCGCGCCCGGCGACTCATCGACGAAGGGCGGGCGGCCGCCGGACGGACGGACGCGCACAAGATGGTCGTGTATCTCCTCGCCGCCACCGGCCCCGGCGCCGGTGAGCGACTCCGCAACGAGCTGGTCGGCGAAGGCGTCGGGGACGTCCCCGAGCTCGGAGCCGCCGGGGACGCGGAGGCCGTCGCCGACGCCGTGCGGCGGCTGGCCGAGGCCGGGGCCGACACCGTGATCCTTCAGCCGACCGGCGACGAGCCCGACCCGGAGGGATTCGTGCGGTTCGCCGCCGAGCGGGTCCGGCCCCTGGTGGGAGCGTAGTCATGTCCGCTCACCGGCCCTCCGATCGTTCCTCCGGTCGCTCATCGCACCGGCCCTCCGGTCGTCCCTCCGATCGTTCCTCGCAGCGTCCTGACCGCCGTACCTTCGATGACCTCGTGGCCGAAGGCGCCGCCGTTCCCACCGAAGGGTGGGACTTCTCCTGGTTCGAGGGGAGGGCCACCGAGGCGCGGCCGTCCTGGGGGTACGCGCGGTCCATGGGGGAGCGCCTGGCCGGGGCCACCGCCGTACTGGACGTGCAGACCGGGGGAGGGGAGGTGCTGGACTTCGCCCTCGCGGCCGCCGGGGCTCAGCGCGCCCCCCTCGTCGTCGCCACCGAGGGGTGGGAGCCCAACGTCGCGGAGGCCACCCGGCTGCTGCGACCGCGCGGCGTCCCGGTGGTCGCCTCGGCCGACGACGCGCCCCTGCCCTTCGCGGACGGCGCCTTCGACCTGGTCGTGAGCCGGCATCCCGTCGAGCCGCACTGGGACGAGGTCGCCCGTGTGCTCGCGCCCGGCGGCACCTATTTCGCCCAGCACGTCGGGCCCGCCAGCGTCTTCGAGCTGATCGAGTACTTCCTGGGGCCGCTGCCGGAGGAGAACCACCGGGCCCGTGACCCCGAGCGCGAGCGAGCCGGGGCCGAGGCGGCCGGGCTGGAGGTCGTGGAGCTGCGGACGGAACGGCTGCGGATGGAGTTCTTCGACGTCGGTGCCGTGGTCCACTTCCTGCGCAAGGTGGTGTGGATGGTGCCCGGGTTCACCGTAGAGGCGTACCGGGACCGGCTGCGCGAGCTGCACGAGCGCATCGAGGACGAGGGGCCCTTCGTCGCCCACAGCTCCCGTCATCTCTTCGACGTGCGCAAGCCGCAGGCCATGCCCTGATAGGCCGTGAGCCGTGACCCGACCCCGCCGAGGTCCCGGCCACCCGCCGCGGTCCCGGCCATCCGCCGTGGCCGCGGTCTCACGCGTGCGCCCCCACCGTCACCTCCCCGATCACCAGTTCCGCCGCCGCCTCCAGTACGGCACCCACCCGTTCCACGCGGTCCGCCAGCTCGCTTTCCTGCCGTGCCGTCAGGCGGCCCAGCGGCTCGACCGTGACCGTCGTACGCCGGCCCCGGCGGCGTTGGTGCCAGACGCCCGCCACGACCCCGTCCACCAGCAGCACGGGGAAGTTGCCCGCCTGCCCGCCCGCCAGCGCCCGCTGGTACGCGGCCCCGGGGAAGAGCAGCTCCCGCGGCTGCGCGGCGACGACGTACGCGTCGAAGTAGGGGAGCAGGCGCACACCCCGGGCCGTTTCGTCACGCTCCGCGGCGTCCGGGAAGACGGTGTCGCCGGCCACCACCCACGCCGGAGTGCCCTCGAAGCGGACCTCCTCGATCTCGCCCGCGGCGGCCAGCTCGGCGTAGCGGGCCTGCGCCCAGCCGGGCGGTGCGGCCAGCCAGCGGGCGAAGTGCTGCGGGGTCGCGGGTCCGTACGCGTACAGGTATCGGCGTACGAGGAGCCGGGACGCCTCCTCGGGCGGCAGCGGGGTGAAGCGGGGCGGGCGGGTGTACGTCACCCGGCGGCCGCGGTTCGGGCCGAAGGACAGGGCTCCGCACTGGCCGGCCCGGTGCAGGACCTGGCGCCAGCGGGGCCACATGGTCTGGAAGGCCGGCATGACCAGGTCGCCGGCCCAGGAGCCGGTGCGGGCGACGACCTCCTCGCCGAGTTCGTCGATGGTCAGGAAGGCGCCGTCGAGCGCGTCGGCGATCGCCGCCACGACCTGCTCGGTCTGCTCCCCCGTGAGGCGTACGCCGTTGGGAAAGCCGGCCGTGCGGTCCGGGATCGCGGGCAGGGCGGCGCACCACATCGGCAGGTCGCGGGCCGGCAGCAGGTGCACCGTGCCGCGCGGGCCGTGCGTCTTCACCAGCGAGGACGAGGGTGCGGGCGGTGGGGGAGGCGCAGGCGCGGCGGGTGGGGCGGTCGGCCACAGGGCCTCGCGTACGTCCGCGCGGGTCACGCCGTCGGTCCGCAGGCCCAGCGACAGCTCGGCCGCCGACAGTACCTGGGCGTGGACGCCGAGCATCGCGGCGGCCACGTCGGCTACGGGCGTGCCCGTTCGGGCGGGCATGGCCAGGAACTGCCGTTCGTGGCGCCGTGCGCTTGCCTCGGCCCAAGTGATCCCCGTGGTCTTCGTCATGAGGCGACGTTAGGTGAGAAGTAGGACAAGAACTGTCCTCTGTCGCCCGCTGTCACCCTCTGTCGCACCCTCGGCCGCTTCGGCCGTCCGGCGGGAGCGGAGAGAGGGATCTTTCGGGCTTAAAGGGCACACTTTCGCAAATGCCGGCGCGCTCGGAGGCGTGGTGTCGGTCACGCGTCGATCACCCGTCCATCACCAGTCAATCCTCACAGGGTTTCCACATCGTTATTCACCGTTGTCCTTCTCGGGTCGAACTCGGGCCACCTGGTCGCGTAAGTTCACACCCAGGTAATTCGCGTGAGCAAAGCTACGCGCGTGGCACCGCGCAGTGGAGGGGGCTGCGCGGTGCCGGATCAGGCGCCGGTCGCACGCCAGTCGCACGCCGGTCGAGCGGGACCGGGTGCCGGGTCAAGTCCGTGCAGGGCGGTGGCGTCACCCGGACGGGCGAAGCGGGATTCCGTGCCGCACGCCCGCCGTCGGCCCGGCCGGGTCACTCCCGTCACACGCGAATCGGCCGCCCGCCTGGAGATGCGGGGTGATTTGGCCACCGTTCGAGGCGGAATAAGGGGTTCCGTGGTCATCCGGGCGTCGCCGGGTGACTTCGGAGAGTAGTTGTGGCACGCCGATGCACGCAGCATCACTTACGAAGGGTTATGGTGGAAACCCCCCCTCGGGCCGGTCCGTATCCCCCCCCACGGACCGGCCCGTTTTTTCTGTCCTCCCGGGCGTCCCCACGAGCGGTACGCCCGTAACGAGGAGTTCACCGGTGCGCCGTCCTGTGTCGTGGCATGGCTGCGCTTGTTCGAGGGCATAAGCCAAGCAGGTCGACGCCCGAACCACGGGCGTCGGTTCTCAGCGGACGGCACGGAGCCGTCCGCCCGGGAGGCCCTTTGCACCAGCCCCACCGTGCGGTCACGGCACGGAAGACGCGGCGGAGGGCCGGTCCACGGCCCGCGCCAGTGCAGGGCGGCCCTCGACCGGCCGGCTCGTTACGGCCCGCCCGGCGCGGCTCGTTCCCGCCTTCCCGGCGCGGCCCGTTTCCGCCCTCCCGGCCCAGCGTCCACTCCGTCGCTCCCCGACCTCTTCCGAGGGGGTACGTCCTTCCGTGGTGACCAGCACAAAGCGCCACAAGCCCGACAGGCGCACCTACGTTCTCGACACCAGCGTCCTGCTGGCCGACCCGAACGCCCTGAGCCGCTTCGACGAGCACGAGGTCGTGCTCCCCATCGTCGTGGTGACGGAGTTGGAGGCCAAACGGCACCATCCCGAACTCGGGTACTTCGCCCGGCAGGCCCTGCGCCTGCTCGACGAGTTCCGGGTGCGGCACGGTCGCCTCGACGCCCCCATCCCGATCGGGGACCTCGGCGGTACCGTCCGTGTCGAGCTCAACCACTCGGACCCCAGCGTGCTGCCCACCGGCTACCGCCTGGGGGACAACGACTCCCGCATCCTCGCGGTCGCCCGCAATCTCCAGGCGGAGGGATTCGACGTCACCGTCGTCTCCAAGGACCTGCCGCTCAGGATCAAGGCGTCCTCCGTCGGACTCCTCGCCGAGGAGTACCGCGCCGAGCTGGCCATCACGGACGCCTCCGGCTGGACCGGGATGTCCGAACTCACCCTGCCGGGCGAGCAGGTGGACGTGCTCTTCGAGGAAGGCCGGGTCTACGTCCCCGAGGCCGCCGGCCTGCCCGTGCACACCGGTCTGACCATCCAGTCGGAGCGCGGCAAGGCGCTCGGCCGGGTCACGCCCGACGGGAACGTGCGGCTGGTGCGCGGCGACCGGGAGGCGTTCGGCATCAAGGGCCGCAGCGCCGAGCAGCGGATCGCGCTCGACCTGCTCCTCGACCCGGACGTCGGCATCGTGTCGATGGGCGGCCGGGCCGGCACCGGCAAGTCGGCGCTCGCGCTGTGCGCGGGGCTGGAGGCCGTGCTGGAGCGCCGGCAGCACCAGAAGGTGATGGTCTTCCGTCCGCTGTACGCGGTGGGCGGGCAGGAGCTCGGCTATCTGCCCGGCTCCGAGGCCGAGAAGATGAGCCCCTGGGCGCAGGCGGTCTTCGACACGCTGTCGGCCGTCACCAGCCGGGAGGTCATCGAGGAGGTGACCGCCCGCGGGATGCTGGAGGTGCTGCCGCTCACCCACATCCGGGGGCGCTCGCTGCACGACGCGTTCGTCATCGTCGACGAGGCCCAGTCGCTCGAGCGGAACGTCCTGCTGACCGTGCTGTCCCGGATCGGGGCCAACTCGCGGGTCGTACTCACCCACGACGTGGCACAACGGGACAATCTGCGGGTGGGCCGGTACGACGGAGTCGTCGCCGTCGTCGAGAAGCTGAAGGGGCATCCCCTCTTCGCGCACGTCACCCTGACGCGCTCCGAGAGGTCCCAGATCGCGGCGCTCGTGACCGAAATGCTGGAGGACGGTCACATCTGACGCTTCCGTGAAGTCCGACCCGTGAAGGGTCGATTGCCCGCAGGAAGGCCGGTTACCCGTCAGTTCGGCGCCGTCCGGAAAGGCCCAGAGCCTAGCCGGGCGGCGCCTCGGCGTGTGCGGATTTCCGAGAATCCCGTGGGCCAAACGGGATGTGAGCTTTCACACGCAACACGGAATTGCCTCACCCGCCGGGTTACGGCAGAGTCTCATTCCTGTCAGGCCCCGCATACGACACAGGCGTACCCCCAGCGGTACGGCGCCCCAGAAGCACCAGATCCAACTCCATAGCAGAGTCGTATGCCGCCCGAGCACCACGCGGCGCTCCCGCCGAGGGAGTTGTCCACCGGGCCCGTGCCTCCCGTGACCCGTAGTTGGGGAGGCCAGTGCCAGGGGCACGATTGCGTCCGCGAGGGTCACCGAAGCGGGCGATGCTGGAAGGAAACCGTGTGAGCCGGATCTCGGTCCGGGGATTCGCAGTGGCCTCGGCCACGGCGGTCACCGCCGTCGGAAGCGTCGTCGGAGTTGCCTCGGGCAGCGTCGCGCAGAGCAACGACGACGCGGAGGCGACGGCAGCAGGCACGACCCTGCTCGCCGACATCCCCATGGGTGAGCAGGCGCAGGTGCAGACCGCGTCCCTGACGCAGCAGGCCGACGTGCAGGCCATCGCCGCGGACGCGAGCGCCAAGAAGGACGCCGAGGAGGCGGCCCGCAAGGCAGCCGCCAAGACCGCCGTGGACAAGCAGGAGAAGGCCAAGAAGGCGGCCCAAGCGGCGAAGCAGCGCGAGGAGGCGAAGGAAGCGGCCAGCCGCGACGCCAAGCGCGAGTCGACCAGCTTCGCCGTCCAGAGCTCCTACAGCACCGGCCAGATCCAGGCGATGGCCCGTCAGATGGTGCCCAGCGGCCAGTTCCAGTGCTTCAGCAACATCGTGAACCACGAGTCCAGCTGGAACTACCAGGCCGTCAACCCCTCCTCCGGTGCCTACGGCCTCTTCCAGGCCCTGCCCGCGGGCAAGTACGCCTCCGCGGGCGCCGACTGGCGGACCAACCCGGCCACCCAGATCAAGTGGGGCCTCAGCTACATGGACAACCGCTACGGCAGCCCGTGCGAGGCCTGGACCTTCTGGCAGGCCAACCACTGGTACTGAGCCCGCCGTCCGCCCGTCGTCCCCGTCGGCGCGGCCCACGCTCAACCCCGCGCAGCCCCTCACCGTCCTAGGGTGAGGGGCTTTCGCGCTCCTGCCATGTACGGTCGGACCGGTACGACTCCAGGGGGGAGTGGTGGGGAAAGACGGGGGAAGAGGACGGATCATGTCACGAGTGCCAGGGTGGCTCGGCCGGGTCGGCGCCGGACTGACCCGTATGAGCGAGCGGTTGGAGCAGCGCCGGGAGGAAGCGCGGCGGGACGACGACGCCGACGACGGACCGGTGACCCACTCCGGCCACGCGCGACGCCCCCTGGACGACCCGGCCGCGTACCCGACCGAGGGACCCATCGAGGGACCGACCGAGGAGGGTGCGGGCGCGGAGCACACCCGGGCGTCCCGTTCCGTCGTGGTCGTCGACCGTCCCGACCCGGCGCAGGCCGTGCCCTGGGGAGTACGGGTGGCCGCGGAGGCCGGCTGGCGGCTGCTGGTGCTCGCGGGCACCGTGTGGGTGCTGATGCGGGTCATCAGCGCCGTACAACTGGTGGTGCTGGCCTTCGTGGCCGCGCTGCTGATCACCGCGCTGCTCCAGCCGGCCGTGGCGTGGCTGCGCCGGCACGGGGTGCCGCGGGGGCCGGCCACCGCGCTGACCGCCATCCTCGGCTTCGTGATCATGGGCCTGATCGGCTGGTTCGTCACCTGGCAGGTGATGGAGAACATCGACAACCTCTCCGACCAGGTCCAGGATGGCATCGACGAACTGCGCAACTGGCTGCTGAACAGCCCGTTCCACGTCACCGACAAGCAGATCAACGAGATCGCCAAGAACCTGCGCGACGCGGTCGGCGCCAACACCGACCAGATCACGTCGGCCGGGCTGGAGGGCGTCACGGTCGTCGTCGAGGCGCTCACCGGCATCCTGCTGGCCGCCTTCTCGACGCTCTTCCTGCTCTACGACGGCAAGCGCATCTGGCAGTGGTCGCTGAAGCTGGTGCCCGCGGCCGCCCGGCCGGGCGTGGCCGGGGCCGGCCCGCGCGCGTGGCGGACACTGACCGCCTATGTGCGGGGCACGGTGATCGTCGCGCTGATCGACGCCATCTTCATCGGCCTCGGCATCTACTTCCTGGACGTGCCGATGGCCGTCCCGCTGGCCGTGTTCATCTTCCTGTTCGCCTTCATCCCGCTCGTCGGCGCGGTGGTGTCGGGCGCCCTCGCGGTCGTCGTGGCGCTGGTGACGCAGGGCGTGTTCGCGGCGGTCATGACGCTCGTCGTGGTGCTGGCGGTGCAGCAGATCGAGGGGCACATCCTCCAGCCGTTCATCCTCGGGCGCGCCGTGCGGGTCCATCCGCTGGCGGTGGTGCTGTCGGTGGCCGCCGGCGGCATGGTGGCCGGCATCGGCGGCGCCGTGGTCGCCGTGCCGCTGGTGGCGGTGACCAACACCGTCGTGGGCTATCTGCGGGCGTACTCGCGGGAGGCCGCCCTGCGGCAGACGCCCAGGCCGCACGGTGCCACCTCCTCCGACGCCGCTCCCGCGGCCGACCGGCCTCCGGGGCCGCCGAAGACCCCGGAGCCGCAGGATCCCCCGGCCGACGGCCCGCCGTCGGACCCCTCCCCGGCGTAGCGACGCGAACGGGCCCCGCTCACCTCTCGGTGAGCGGGGCCCGTGCCGTGTGCGCCGCGCCGGGACGAATCCCGCGCGGGCACAGGGGGACTACTGGGCGTCGGCCAGGACCGCCTCGGCGTCCAGCGTGACGCCGACGGCCTCGACCACGGCGGCGATCTTGAACGCCTCCTGGATCGTCTCGCGGTCCACCCCGGCCTTGCGGAGCACCTGCTCGTGCGAGTCCAGGCACATGCCGCAGCCGTTGATGGCGGACACCGCGAAGGACCACAGCTCGAAGTCGGCCTTGTCGACGCCCGGGTTGCCGATGACGTTCATCCGCAGACCGGCGCGCAGGGTGCCGTACTCGTGGTCCGACAGCAGGTGCCGGGTGCGGTAGAAGACGTTGTTCATCGCCATGACGGCGGCGGCCGACTTGGCGGCCGAGTACGCCTCGGGCGAGAGGTTCGCCTTGGCCTCCGGCTCCAGCTCGCGCAGCACGATCGGGGAGCGCGAGGCGATGGCGGTCGCCAGCACGGTGCCCCACAGCTGCTGCGCCGGGAGGTCGGAGTTGCCGATGACCGAACCCAGGTTGAGTTTCAGGTCCTTGGCGTAGTCCGGGACGGCGGACTTCAGGGAGTCGAGGGACATGTCAGCTCACTCTCCCGAAAGCAGCGCGACCGGGTCCAGGGTCTCGTCGCCCTTGCTCCAGTTGCACGGGCAGAGCTCGTCGGTCTGGAGGGCGTCGAGGACCCGCAGGACCTCCTTGGGGTTACGGCCGACGGAGCCGGCGGTGACCATCGTGAACTGGATCTCGTTGTTCTGGTCCACGATGAAGACGGCGCGCTGCGCGAAGCCGTCCTCGCCCTCGATGCCGAGGTCGCGCATGAGCTCGTGCTTCGAGTCGGCCAGCATCGGGAAGGGCAGGTCGGTCAGGTCCGGGTGGTCCTTGCGCCAGGCGTGGTGCACGAACTCGGAGTCGCCGGAGAAGCCGAGGATCTGGGCGTCACGGTCGGCGAACTCGTCGTTCAGCTTGCCGAAGGCGGCGATCTCGGTCGGGCACACGAAGGTGAAGTCCTTGGGCCACGCGAAGACGACCTTCCACTGACCCTCGTAGGTCTTGTGGTTGATCTGCTGGAACTCCTCGCCCTTCTCCAGCGAGACGCAGGCGGTCAGGTCGAACTCGGGGAACTTGTCACCGACAGTGAGCACGCGCTCTCCAAAAAGTGCAGCGAGAAAACACCCATATTGCGAGTGTTTCCCATGGGTTGGACGTCAGTGATGCTGGCACAGAGTGCATTGATTAGTGAAATAGCTACAATCGGTCGAGTTGATCGGAGGTGGCTATTAGTGTCCAGTAAGAAGAGGCAGCCCAGCCTCGCCCAGCTGCGGGCTTTCGACGCGGTCGCCGAGCACCTGCATTTCCGCGACGCCGCCGCCGCGATCGGCATGAGCCAGCCGGCGCTCTCCGGCGCCGTCTCCGCCCTGGAGGAGGCACTGGGTGTCACCCTCCTGGAGCGTACGACGCGCAAGGTGCTGCTCTCGCCGGCCGGGGAACGGCTGGCGGTGCGGACCAAGGCGGTCCTGGCGGAGGTCGGCGCGCTCCTCGAGGAGGCGGAGGCGGTCCGGGCGCCCTTCACCGGCGCGCTGCGGCTCGGCGTCATCCCGACCGTGGCGCCGTACCTGCTGCCGACGGTGCTGCGCCTCGTCCACGACCGCTACCCCGACCTCGACCTCCAGGTCCACGAGGAGCAGACCGCCAGCCTGTTGGAGGGCCTGACGACCGGCCGCCTCGACCTGCTGCTGCTCGCGGTCCCCCTCGGGGTTCCCGGCGTCACCGAACTCCCCCTCTTCGACGAGGACTTCGTCCTGGTCACGCCGCTCGACCACCGGCTCGGCGGCCGGGAGGGCATCGAGCGCTCGGTGCTGCGCGAGCTGAAGCTGCTGCTGCTCGACGAGGGCCACTGCCTGCGCGACCAGGCGCTCGACATCTGCCGCGAGGCCGGCCGCGCGGGCGTCCCGGCGACGACGACGGCCGCCGGTCTGTCGACGCTGGTGCAGCTGGTGGCGGGCGGCCTCGGGGTGACGCTGCTGCCGCGCACCGCCGTCCGGGTGGAGACCTCCCGCTCCAGCCAGCTCCTCACCGCGTCCTTCACCGACCCGGCCCCCACCCGCCGTATCGCCCTCGCCATGCGCACCGGCGCGGCCCGCTCGGCGGAGTACGAGGAACTGGCGGCGGCCCTGCGGGAGGCGATGGCGGACCTGCCGGTCCGCACGGTGCACGACTGAGGGGCCGGGCGACCGCCCGGTCCGGCGGTCCCTCGGCCCCTCGGCGACGCCCGGGCGGGTTACTCCGTGCGCAGCCCCTCCGGCCGCATCAGCCGCAGCAGCGGCGGCAGGCTGCACAGCGTCACCACCAGGACGACCGCGGCACCGATGCCGGTCATGGACAGGACGCCGGTCCAGTCGACGTGCACCGGGGTGCTCGTCATCTTCAGCAGCACCGTGCCCAGGGCCAGGCCCACCGCGGAGGCGAGGAGCAGGCCGAGCACGATCGGGATCGCCGTCTGCCACAGGACCGACAGGCTGAGCGTGCGGCGCCGGGTGCCGAAGGCGACCAGCGCCGACAGCAGCTTCTTGCGCTCGCGCAGCTGCTCCAGCTGCGAGACCAGCAGACTGGCGCCGATCAGGGCCAGCACACACGCCGCGCCGACGAACAGACCGGTGCGGATGGCGTCGAACCGGTCCGTCCGCTCCGTCGCCGCCCAGGTCACGGTGGACGCCAGCGGGTCGATGCCGGTCGTGGTGTTGCGCACCAGCTCGTGCACGTCGGGCACCGACTCGTCCAGCTTGAGGTAGGCGTGCCCGTCCAGCGCCGGCACGAGTGCGTCCGGCAGTGCCTTCGGCGTGATCAGGAAGCCTCCCGTGTCGATCCCGCCCACCAGACTCGGCCGGGGCTTGGCCTTCTTGATGCCCTGCGGCACCGTCCAGGGGATCTCCAGGCTCTTCGGGCCGCCCTCGTAGGACGGGTCCGCGTACAGCTTCCGGCCGGGCGCGGCGAGCTTCGCCATGTCCTCCCCGGTGTCCCACTCGGCACCGTGCACGGCGAACACGTCCCCGTCCGCGCACGAGGTCAGCCTGGCGACCTCCCGCAGCGACGCGCAGTCGCCCACGGTGACCGTCGAGCCGTGGTCCGGGTCCTGGGCACTGCTGCCCAGATAGCCCTCGGAGTAGGCGTAGACCGCCGCCACGCCCTTGGTGTCGCGGTACTTCTCGGCCGCCGGGGCGATCGGGACCCCGGTCGGCAGCTGCGCCTCCATCTGCGCCCGCGACACGTCCTGCCCGGTGGACTTGGTGTAGTCGTCGTCCACCCCGGCGAACAGCATCTGAAGCGCGATCGCCCCGGCGACGGCCACCGCGATGCCGTTGACCATACGGGCGGCCGTACCGCTGCTCAGCTGCAACCTGCGCACGGCCAGCTGCCAGGCCACGCCGCCGGAGCCGAGCCGGGCGACGGTGCTCTCCACGACCCACGGCAGCAGCGCGGTCACGCCCACCAGGAGCAGGACGACACCACCGGTCACCAGGTACTGGTTGAAGTCGCCGTTCTCGCGGCCGTTGCCGATCATCGGGTAGAGCATCGCCAGGCCGGCCAGCGGCAGGATCAGCCGCCACCACAGCTGGCGCCGGGCCGGCCGGCCCGCGCGCACCACGCCGAGCGGCTCGATCACCACCCCGCGCAGCGCGAACAGCGTCACCAGCACCGCCGCCGCCGGGACCGCCACCGCGACCAGCAGGGCCAGCAGCGGCGAGGGATTGAGATAGCTGGGGAACACGCTGATGCGGAACACCTCGGCGCTGCCCGCCAGTTGCCGCCCGACCATGAAGAACCCGGCGCCGAAGAGCAGCCCGAGCACCGCGCCGGCCAGGGCCTCACCGGCGGCGATGCGCCGGGTCATGCGGCTGTCGGAGCCCACCAGCCGCAGCGCCGCGAGCCGCCGGTCCCGCCGCTCGCCGCCGAACCGCACGGCGGCGGCGATGAACACCGCGACCGGCATCAGCAGCACCACGAAGACGACGAGGATCAGCAGGAGCAGCACCGGGTCGGACTGCTCCTCGCCCGGCTCCGGGTCGCCGAACCGGTCGACGCGCTCGACCCGGCCCGGGGTGATGTGCTCGGCGAGCCCTTCCGCGCCCCGGTAGTAGGCGAGTTCGGCCGAGCCGATCAGCCCGCTCTCCCCGATCGTGCCGACGATCCGGTCCGCCAGCCGCTCGCGCAGCAGCGCGCCGGAGTCCGACTCCAGCAGCTTCTTCAGCGCGGGGGAGACCACCATCTCGCCCACGGCCGGGAACTTGTCCACTCCCGGCGGCAGCGGTGCCCGCGGCCCCTCGGGCTCCAGGGCCCGGCCCCGGACGGTGTCGTCGCGGAAGTCCTCGTCGAGGTCGGCGACCACGAGTGTGTCGTTCGCCTTCGGCATCGTGTCGATGGCGAAGGCGATGTCGGAGCGCGCCGCCTCCCGCTCGTGCCGGACGGAGAGCGCGTTCGGGATCGCCGTCGTCAGCAGGAGCAGGGCCACGCCGAGCCCGACGCCGACGGCGGTCAGCACGGCCCGGGTCCAGCCCTCGCGGCCGCCGGTGAAGGCGAAGCGGACGCCCAGCGTCAGGTCGGCCGCCCACTGGCGCACGCTCATACGACCCGCTCCATGTCCCTGGACTTGCCGTCCCGTACGACGATCTCGCGGTCGGAGTAGGCGGCCACCCGTGCCTCGTGCGTGACCAGCACGACCGCGGCGTTGGTGGAGCGGGCGGCGTCCGTGAGGAGCTCCATCACGCGCTCGCCGTTGAGGGAGTCCAGCGCGCCGGTCGGCTCGTCCGCGAAGAGCACCCGCGGGTTGGTGACCAGCGAGCGCGCCACCGCGACCCGCTGCCCCTGGCCACCGGAGACCTCGCCGGGCCGCTTCTTCCTGAGGTCGTCGACCTCCAGCCGCTCCATCCAGGTCAGCGCGGCCCGCTCGGCCTCCTTGCGGGAGGTGCCGTTCAGGCGCAGCGGCAGCGCGACGTTCTCGACACAGGTCAGCTCCGGCACCAACTGGCCGAACTGGAACACGAACCCGAAGTCCGAGCGGCGCAGCGCACTGCGCTGGGCGTCGGACATCGCCGACAGCTCCCGACCGTTGTACGTGATCGTCCCGGAGTCGGGCGTCACGATGCCGGCGAGGCAGTGCAGCAGCGTGGACTTGCCGGACCCGGAGGGGCCCATCACGGCGACGACCTCGCCGGGGTGGATGGAGAACTCGGCGCCGTCGAGGGCGAGGGTGGGGCCGTAGGCCTTGCGGAGCTGGTCCGCCGAGAGCAGGGAGCCTGCGGGGGGAGTCATCGGGTTACCGCCTCACGGAGCTTGTCGAGGCGCGCGGCGGTCAGTTCCAGCCAGCGCAGGTCGGCCTCGAGATGGAACAGGGCGTGGTCGCAGATGAGCTGGTCGGCGAGATCGCCCTTGCGCTTGCGGTCGGTGAGGATGCGCATGCTGCGCAGGTGCTCCGAACGCTGGGTGTCGAGGATGTCGGCGGCGTCGCGGTGGGTGAGCAGCGCGAGGACGACCTTGGTGTACAGCGTCGACTGGAGGTACGGCTCGGGCTTCTCCGGCGTGGCGAGCCACCGCTGTACGTCGGTGATCCCCTCGTCGGTGATCGCGTACCGCTTGCGCTCGGGACCGCCGCCCGCCTCGATGCCGTCGACCACCACGAGGCCGTTCTTCAGCAGGCGGGACATCGTCGAGTAGACCTGGCCGTAGTGCAGCGGCCGGTCGTGACCGAACTTCTCGTCGAAGGCGCGCTTGAGGTCGTAACCGTGGCGCGGCCCGGACTCAAGGAGCCCCAGGAGGGTGTGACCGATGGACATGCGGAGCACTCTACACACGGTGTATACGCCCTATGTATACGCACCGTGCAGAGGTCGTGGCGAGGCGTTCACCAAGGCCACGGCGCCGCAGGTCGGAGGCGATTGTCACGGTTCCGCTACGACGGAGGCCGCACCTCCGCATCGCTGCGGTGGTGCGGCCCGCGCGGTGCGGTCACGGTGGTGGCGCGGCCCCCGGGCCGCCGCCCCTCGGCGGGCGGCCGCGGCGCGGCAGTGGCCCGGTGTCGCCGGGCAGCCGGCCGGCCTCCGCCAGCGCCCTGCGGAGCAGGAACTCGATCTGGGCGTTGGCCGAGCGCAGTTCGTCGCCCGCCCAGCGGGCCAGTGCCTCGTACACCTGCGGGTCGAGCCGCAGCAGCACCTGCTTGCGCTGCCGCGGCCGACGCGCCGGTGCCGGGTCCTCGGACGGCGCGGAACCCTCGGGCGGGGTGGTCACTGGTAGAGCGTCCCCGTGTTCAGGACCGGCTGGGCGGCGCGGTCCCCGCAGAGCACGACCATCAGGTTGGACACCATCGCCGCCTTGCGTTCGTCGTCCATCTCCACGATGCCCTGCTCGCTGATCCGGGCGAGCGCCGCCTCGACCATGCCGACCGCGCCGTCCACGATCTGCCGCCGCGCCGCGACCACCGCGCCGGCCTGCTGGCGCTGGAGCATCGCCGAGGCGATCTCCGGCGCGTACGCGAGGTGCGTGAAGCGGGACTCGATGATCTGCACCCCGGCCGCCTCCACGCGCGCGTGCAGCTCGACGGCGAGCTTCTCGGTGATCTCCTCGGCGTTGCCGCGCAGCGAGAGGCCGTCCTCGTCGTGGGCGTCGTAGGGGTACTCGATGGCGATGTGCCGCACGGCCGCCTCGGTCTGGGTGGAGACGAACTCGATGTAGTCGTCCACCTCGAACGTGGCCTGCGCGGTGTCCTCCACCCGCCACACCACGACCGCCGCCAGCTCGATCGGGTTGCCGTAGGCGTCGTTGACCTTCAGGACGGCCGTCTCGTGGTTGCGCACCCGCGTCGAGATCTTGGTGCGGGAGGTGAAGGGGTTGACCCAGCGCAGGCCGTCCTGCCGGATCGTCCCCCGGTAGCGCCCGAAGAGCTGCACCACGCGGGCCTCGCCCGGCGCCACCATGTTCAGCCCGCACATCGCGAGGAAGGCGGCCAGGGCGATCACGATGCCCGCGATGATCAGCGCCGCCTTCCCGCCGGTGGAGGCGACCGCGGTCGCGGTGACGATCAGGCCGGCGCCGACCAGCAGCCCGACCAGCCCCAGCAGCAGCGCGAAGCCGCCGCCGATGCTGTGTGCCTGGTTCTCGCGCACCCGGGGTGTCGGCATCTCGGGCACATCGGCGGTGACCTGCGGGGCATCGTGCGTGGACATGGGTGGTCTCCCGTTCTCTCTTTGCTCACTAAGTGATATCACTTTACCCGCCGATCACAACCTTGAACCCCTCTCGTACGTCGGTTCCTGTGGAACGGGTGCTGATTCTCACGTCCGTACAAGGCCGGATCGGTTGCCGTTTGTCACATCTCCCGGTGTTAGCTTTCTGAGCTGACCTGAGCGACGAACCTGTGTGACACGTGAGCGAGGCGTGCCCACAGATGACCGAAGCGGAGCGGATCGGACCCATGGGACGAGCGGAAGAGAGAAAAGCGCGACAGCGCGGTGGACGCCGCGCGGCGCCGAAACGCCGCCGTTCGTCGGGTGCGGCCCAGGGCGCGGGCGGGAAGGGCCGGATACGCCGGCTGTTCACGTGGAAGAAGATCCTCGGCACCTTCTTCGGCCTCTGCCTGCTCGGCATGGGCGCCTTCATCGTGCTGTACATGATGATCGACATCCCCGAGGGCAACCCCGATGCCGAGTTGCAGAGCAACGTCTACAAGTACAGCGACGGCAGCATCATGGCCCGCACCGGCGAGCGCAACCGTGAGATCGTCGACCTCGCCAAGATCCCCAAGGACGTCCAGCGGACCTTCGTCGCCGCCGAGAACAAGACGTTCTACAAGGACGCGGGCGTCGACCTGAAGGGCACCGCGCGCGGTGTGCTCAACACCCTCTCCGGCAAGGGCGCGCAGGGCGGTTCGACGATCACCCAGCAGTACGTCAAGAACTACTACCTGACCCAGGACCAGACGGTCTCGCGCAAGCTGAAGGAACTGGTCATCTCGCTGAAGCTGGACCGGGAGAAGTCCAAGGACTACATCCTCGCCGGCTACATCAACACCAGCTACTACGGCCGCGGCGCCTACGGCATCCAGGCCGCCGCCCAGGCCTACTACCGCGTCGACGCCGAGGACCTGACGGTCGAGCAGGGCGCGTACCTCTCCGCGCTGCTCCAGGCGCCGAACCAGTACGACTGGGCGATCGCCAGCGAGGCCGGCAAGAAGCGCGTCCAGGAGCGCTGGAACTACGTCCTGGACAACATGGTCGAGCAGAAGTGGCTGAACTCGGGCGACCGGCAGGGCATGAAGTTCCCGACGCCCAAGGAGCCCAAGGCCGCCGCCGGCATGGACGGCCAGACCGGCTACCTGGTGGACGCGGCCAACTCCGCGCTCAAGAAGCAGCTCGTCGCGCAGGGTGCCGCCGAGGACATGGAGCAGGCCAAGGCCCTGGTGGACCTCGGTGGCTACACCGTCACCCTCAACGTCGACAAGAAGAAGCAGGCCGCGCTGGAGGAGGCGGTCAAGGAGAAGCTCACCAGCAAGCTGGACCCCGACAAGCGCAAGGTCGACGCGGACGTCCAGGCCGGTGCCGTCTCCGTCGACCCGAAGACGGGCTCCGTCGTCGCGATGTACGGCGGCGTGAACTACCTGAAGCACTACACCAACAACGCCACCCGCGACGACTACCAGCCCGCCTCCACCTTCAAGCCGGTGATCCTCGCCGCCGCCGTCGACCACGACGCGGAGACCCAGGACGGCGTGCCGATCACGGCCAACACGATCTACAACGGCGACAGCAAGCGCCCAGCGATGGACGGGGACCAGAAGGTCGGCTTCGCACCGCCCAACGAGGACGACGTCGACTACGGCGACATCGACGTCCAGGAGGCGATGAACAAGTCCGTCAACTCCGTCTTCGCGCAGATGGGCATCGACGTCGGCATGACCGAGGTCATGAAGGTCGCGGCCGACCTCGGCATGGACACCGAGGGCGACGACCCCGTCCCCGCGCAGACCCTGGGCAGTATGGGCGCCAGCCCGATGGAGATGGCCGGCGTCTACGCCACCCTCGACAACCACGGCAAGAAGGTCACCCCGGCGATCGTGAAGTCGGTCGAGCACAAGGACCGCACGATCGAGATGCCCGACCCCGTCGGCGAGCAGGTCATCAGCCGGGAGGCCGCCGACACCGTGACCTCCGTGCTCACCGGCGTGGTCGACGACGGTACGGCCAAGAGGTCCGTACGGGAGAACCCGCTGCGGGACGGACAGCAGGTGGCCGGCAAGACCGGTACGTCCGACGACAACCTGTCGGCCTGGTTCACCGGCTTCACCCCCGGCCTGGTCACCTCGGTCGGCCTGTTCGGCGAGGACGACAAGACCCAGGACCACGTGCCGATGTACAAGGCCGCCGGCGTCGACTACCGCGTCAACGGTGGTGGCCCCCCGGCGGAGATCTGGGCCGCGTACACCTTCGGCGTCATGGACGAGGTCACCAAGTTCGACCTGGACACCAAGCAGGGCGCCGCCGTGAAGCCCAGCAAGTCGCCGACCACCTCCCAGTCGCCGAGCGAGTCGCCGACCCGGGAGGAGACGACCGAGGCGCCGCCCCCCTCCAAGGACCCGACGACCGAGGCACCCCCGTCGACCGGCCCGACGACCCAGGAACCGCCCGAGTCGCCGACGAACTCGCCGTCGAACAGCCCGTCCACCGAGCCACCGCCGGACGGCGGCGGGTCCACCGAGTCGGGGGAGCCCGAGTTCCCCGGCGGGGACCGGCTGCCGTAGACCGTCAGCGAGTCGCGGAAACACGCGAAGGGGCGCCCGGTGCTCACCGGGCGCCCCTTCGCGCGTGTTCGCCGTTCCTCGGACTCAGCCGCGGTTCAGCTCGAACCACACCACCTTGCCGGTGCTCAGCCGCGTCGCGCCCCAGCGCCGGGCCAGCCGGTTCACCAGGTACAGTCCGCGGCCGCCCTCGTCGGTGGCGCGGGCCTGGCGCAGCCGGGGCAGCTGCGGCACGTCGTCGCCGACCTCGCAGCGCAGCACGTCCGTGCGCAGCAGCCGCAGGGTGACCGGTTTCGACGCGTACCGCACCGCGTTGGTCACGACCTCGCTGACGAGCAGCTCCACGGCGTCCGTGAGGTCCTCCATGCCCCAGCGGGCGAGCGCACGCCGGGCCAGCCGGCGGGCCTTACCGGGGGCCGCGTCCTCCGGATCCAGGAACCAGTACGCCACGTCGCTGGGCGCGATGCCGTCGAAGCGGGCGGCGAGCAGCGCGATGTCGTCGTCCCGGTCGCCCGGGCCGAGCATGTCGAGCACCTCGTCGCACAGGGCTTCCAGGGGCGGCGGATGGTCGGGACCGGTGAGCTGCGCGGTCGCCGCCAGCCGCTCCCGCAGCTGCTCTATGCCGGTCCACACGTCCCGCAGCCGGGACTCGACCAGCCCGTCCGTGTACAGGAGCAGGGTCGCGCCCGCCGGGGCGTCCAGCTCCACGGCCTCGAAGTCCACGCCGCCCACCCCGATCGGGGCGCCGGCCGGCACCCGCAGCACCTCGGCATGGCCGCCCAGGTGCAGCAGGACGGGCGGCGGGTGGCCGGCGTTGGCGACGGTGATGCGGTGCGCGACCGGGTCGTACACCGCGTACAGGCAGGTCGCCATCCGGTCGGTGCCCAGCCGCTGCGCCTGCTCGTCCAGGTGGTGCAGCACCTCCTGCGGCGGCAGGTCCAGGCCGGCCAGGGTCTGCGCCGTGGTCCGCAGCTGGCCCATGATGGCCGCCGACGTCATGGAGTGGCCCATCACGTCCCCGACGACCAGCGCGACCCGGCTGCCCGGCAGCGGAATGGCGTCGTACCAGTCGCCGCCGACCCGCGCGGTCTCGGCGGCCGGGAGATAGCGGGAGGCCAGCCGCACGCCGGTGCAGCGCGGCAGGTTCTCCGGGAGCATCGTGCGCTGCAACTCGTCGGCGATGTACGCCTCACGCCCGTACAGCACGGCCTTGTCGATGCCCAGCGCGCTGTGCGTGGCGAGCTGCGCCGCCACCAGCAGGTCGTCGGCCTCGAAGGCGATGCGCTCCGGACCGCGCAGGAACAGCGCGGCGCCGATCACCCGGCGCCGTCCGCGCAACGGGGCGAGGATCGCCCTGCGGCCGTCGGGCAGCGCGAAGTCCCGCTCCTCGCCCAGCAGTTCCGGCAGCGCGGCGCGGGCGGCGGGCGTGTCCGTGAACACCGGGCGCACCCCCCGCAGCACCTCGGCCAGCGCGCTGCCCGGCCGCACCTCGCACAGCTCGGCGCCGACCGTCTCCAGCTCCGACGGCTCCGGCTGGGGCGCGGGGGTGAAACCGCCCTCGGTGTCCCGCTCGGCCGGTATGCGGTCGGTGCGCCGCAGCCGCAGGACCAGGGGGCCGGTGGGCCGCTCGTCGCCGACCGGCAGCGGCTCGCGCAGATAGACCAGGATGGCGTCCGCGAAGGTGGGCACGGTGGCCCGGCACAGCCCCATCACGATCTCGTCGAGGTCCATGCCCCGGGCGATCCGCCGGGTCGCGGCGCCCACGAACCGCAGCCGGTCCCCGTCCCGCCGCATGGGCGTGGGCCGGCCGGGCGCGGTGGGCTGCCCGGTACGCCGGTCCGGCTCCGACGGCGCGTCAAGGCGGCCCGGGCCCCCGGCACCGGCCGGCGCCCCCGAACCCGGCTGTACGACACCGGCCTGCCCGCCGCTCGCGGACGCGCCGCCCGCGGCCACCCCGTCCGAGGTCACGCCGCCCGGGACACCGCCCGTCGAGGAAGTGTCGCCCGACGGCGCACCGCCCGGCTGCCCGCCGTCCGGCTGGGCCGGGACGCCCTCGGACGCGGGCCGCGGCCGGTGCGTGTCCGGCTCGGCGGCCTGCTCGGCGCCCGGCTGGGAGTGCTCGAAGGCCCCCGGGGCGTCCTCGCCCGCGACGGGCGGCGTCTGACCGGCGGCCCCCTGAGCCGGTAACGCGGACCCGGAGGCCCGCGGCGGCACGGGGGTACGCAGGAGCGCCCCGCGGGGATCCGTGGGGTCGGCGCCCGTCGAGGGGCGGTCGAAGGAGGTCGGGTGCTCCGTCACGCGTGTCGAATCCATCCGTCCGGGACTGCGCGCGGCGCGTGCAGTTCGTCCCGCAGAAATCCCGATACCCGCAATCCGTGCCCAAGGAACGGGGTTCCCGCGTGGTCAGAGGCTGTTCCTGTGTCACCGGCGGACCGTCCGCGGTCCGTCTGCGTGTTGCCCTCGTACCCCTCGCTCACGTCCTGCCGCCCCTCGGTGACGATCGGTCAAGCACAGCGCACGCTCCGCCGGTTGCCGTTGCCGCGCTCTTTGCGGAGGACGATCCTACGTTTCCTGCCGGGGGGCACATCAAGGGTCTCATGAGGAGACGTGCGCGGGCGTGCGATCCCAGTCGCCCGGCAGGGGCGGCACCGGCCACGCCGGATCGGGGCGCCAGTGCTCCCAGCCGTCGGCGAACGGGGACCCCCAGGCACGGATCTCCGCGACCGCGGCCCGGCTCGCCCGGCGCACCCGCCCGGCCAGTGCCGGGTCCATCAGCCGGTCCCGCTGGGCCTGCGCGAACTCGTCCTCGTCCCGCCAGTGCCAGCTGCGGTCGGGGTGGACCGAGATGTCCAGGAAGTGGTCCTCCGAGTCGACCCCGCCCTCCCAACGGGCCAGCGGCTCCTCCAGGTTCACGTACCAGTTCTTGAACTGCCAGCCCGGGTCCCAGAACAGCCACACCGACCACGCCTCGCCGGGCCGCGCCAGCTTCAGCACACCCGTGCCGAACCACCGGTCGCGCTGCACGGTGCGCGGCTTGGTGTACCGCGTGGCCAGCGGTTCCAGGTGGACGGGCGTGCCGTCGGCGAGGACCGGTTTCACGCACTCGGTGCCGGGCGCCAGCCACACGGCGAGCAGTTCGGCGTCGTCCCGTACGACGGTGACGGGGCGCGCGATGTGGACGTGCGGTCCGCCGTTCTCCCGGTACCGCCACAGGATCCGGCTGCCGGGAGCCCAGTGGTCCACCGGGCCCGCCGGACCGTCCGCTCCCGGCCCCGTCGCCGCGCTCACCGCTTCTCCGTCTGCCATGGAGAGATATTAGGTGCCATGGCCAATCGCCGCGCCGAAGATCGCGAGAGCGTGCGCCGGCGCACGCCCCCGCGTTCCGCCGGGCGCCGTCACGGACGGGTCATCCGCAGCACGTCCAGCGCCTCGTCCAGCTGTTCGTTCGTCAGGTCGCCGCGTTCGACGTATCCGCCCTCCAGCACGACCTGACGGATCGTCTTCCGCTCGGCCAGCGCCTTCTTGGCCACCTTGGCGGCCTCCTCGTACCCGATGTACTTGTTGAGCGGCGTGACCACGGACGGCGACGACTCGGCGTACTCCCGGGCCCGCTCCCGGTGCGCGACGATCCCGTCCACGGTCCGGTCGGCGAGCAGCCGGGAGACGTTGGCGAGCAGCCGCACCGACTCCAGTACGTTCTTGGCGATGACCGGCAGCATGACGTTCAGCTCGAAGTTGCCGGCCGCTCCGGCGGCGGCGACCGTCGCGTCGTTGCCGGTGACCTGGGCGGCGACCATGAGGACCGCCTCCGGGATCACCGGGTTGACCTTGCCCGGCATGATCGACGATCCCGGCTGGAGGTCGGGCAGCGAGATCTCCGCGAGTCCGGTGCGCGGCCCGGACGCCATCCACCGCAGGTCGTTGGCGATCTTCGTCAGCCCGACGCCGATGGTCCGCAGCTGCCCGCTCGTCTCGACGATGCCGTCCCGGGCGCCCTGCGCCTCGAAGTGGTCGCGCGCCTCGGTCAGCGGCAGCCCGGTCGCGCGGGCCACCTCCTCGATGACGGCGGCGGAGAAGCCCGGCGGGGTGTTGATGCCGGTGCCGACGGCGGTGCCGCCCAGCGGCAGCTCGGCGAGGCGGGGGAGGGACGCGTTCAGCCGCTCGATGCCGTACCGCACCTGGGCCGCGTACCCGCCGAACTCCTGCCCCAGGGTGACCGGCGTGGCGTCCATGAGGTGCGTACGCCCCGACTTCACCACGTCGGCGAACTCCCGCGCCTTGCGCTCCAGGGCGCCGGCGAGGTGGTCCAGGGCCGGGATCAGGTCGCGGGTGACGGCGGCGGTGGCCGCGATGTGGATCGAGGACGGGAAGACGTCGTTGGACGACTGGGAGGCGTTGACGTGGTCGTTGGGGTGCACGTCCCGGCCGAGCCGCTCGGTGGCCAGGGTCGCGAGGACCTCGTTGGTGTTCATGTTGGACGAGGTCCCGGACCCGGTCTGGAACACGTCCACGGGGAAGTGCTCGTCCCACTTCCCCTCGGCCACCTCGGCGGCCGCCTCCCGGATGGCCCCGGCGACGTCCGCGTCGAGCACCCCCAGCTCGGCGTTGACCTTGGCCGCCGCGCCCTTGATCCGCGCGAGCGCCTCGATGTGCGCGCGCTCGATGCGCTGCCCGGAGACGGGGAAGTTCTCCACCGCCCGCTGGGTCTGGGCGCGCCACTTGGCGTGGGCGGGCACGCGGACCTCGCCCATGGAGTCGTGCTCGATGCGGTAGTCGCTCATACCGGGTACAGCGTGCGGGACGGTGCGGATGTTCCGGGCCCGGGCCGCATTCGCCCCCGCCGCCCCTTCCCGTCCCGTCTCCGGGGCTCCGCCCCGGACCCCGCTCCTCAAACGCCGGAGGGGCTGACAGACCAGCCCGTCCGGCGCTTGAGGACGAGGCCGTCCAGGCCGAACGGGGGTCTGGGGGCGCAGCCCCCGGGGACGGGACGGGAAGGGGCGGCGGGGGCGAAGAAACCCTCGGCCGCCCCCTCCGGCGGGCTACGCCAGCCCCGGACCCCGGACCGGAATCGTCGTGAACGTCGGCGCGGGCGCCGGGTCCTGGAAGAAGTCGTTGCCCTTGTCGTCCACCACGACGAACGCCGGGAAGTCCTCGACCTCGATCTTCCAGACCGCCTCCATGCCCAGCTCCTCGTACTCGACGACCTCGACCTTCTTGATGCAGTCCTGTGCGAGCCGGGCCGCGGGACCGCCGATCGAGCCCAGGTAGAAACCGCCGTGCGCGTCGCACGCGTCGGTGACCTGCTTGCTCCGGTTGCCCTTCGCCAGCATCACCTTGGAGCCGCCCGCCGCCTGGAACTGCTCCACGTAGGAGTCCATGCGCCCGGCGGTGGTCGGACCGAAGGACCCGGACGCGTACCCCTCCGGCGTCTTCGCGGGACCCGCGTAGTACACCGGGTGGTCCTTCAGGTACTGCGGCATCTCCTCACCCGCGTCCAGCCGCTCCTTGATCTTGGCGTGCGCGATGTCGCGGGCCACGACCAGCGGACCGGTCAGCGACAGCCGGGTCTTGACCGGGTGCTTGGTCAGCTCGGCCAGGATGTCGTCCATGGGCTGGTTGAGGTCGACCTTGACGACGTCCGAGGCCTCGTCCAGGTGCTCGTCCGTGGTCTCCGGCAGGAACCGCGCCGGGTCGGTCTCCAGCTGCTCCAGGAAGACGCCCTCGGCGGTGATCTTCGCGACCGCCTGCCGGTCGGCCGAGCAGGACACGGCGATGGCGACCGGGCAGGACGCCCCGTGCCGGGGCAGCCGCACCACGCGCACGTCGTGGCAGAAGTACTTGCCGCCGAACTGCGCGCCGATGCCGATCCTCTGCGTCAGCTCGAAGACCTTCTCCTCCAGCTCCTTGTCCCGGAAGCCGTGCCCGAGCGCCGAGCCCTCGGCCGGGATCTCGTCCAGGTAGTGCGCGGAGGCGTACTTCGCGGTCTTCAGCGCGTACTCGGCCGACGTGCCGCCGACCACGATCGCCAGGTGGTACGGCGGGCAGGCGGCCGTACCGAGCGAGCGGATCTTCTCCTCCAGGAACTTCATCATGGAGGACTCGTTCAGGACGGCCTTCGTCTCCTGGTACAGGAACGACTTGTTGGCCGAGCCGCCGCCCTTCGCCATGAAGAGGAACTTGTAGGCGCCGCCGTCGGTCGCGTACAGCTCGATCTGCGCCGGGAGGTTGGAGCCGGTGTTCTTCTCCTCCCACATGGTGAGCGGAGCCATCTGCGAGTAGCGCAGGTTCAGGTTCTTGTACGCGTCGTAGATGCCCCGGCTCAGGGCCTCCTCGTCGCCGCCCGCCGTGAGCACGTTCTGGCCGCGCTTGCCCATGACGATCGCCGTGCCGGTGTCCTGGCACATCGGCAGCACGCCCGCCGCCGCGATGTTCGCGTTCTTCAGCAGGTCCAGGGCGACGAACTTGTCGTTGCCGGACGCCTCGGGGTCGTCGACGATGCGGCGCAGCTGCGCCAGGTGCGCCGGGCGTAGGTAGTGCTGGATGTCGTGAATGGCCTCCTCGGCCAGCTTGCGCAGCGCCTCCGGCTCCACCTTGAGGAAGGTCCGCCCGTCGGCCTCGAAGGTGGAGACACCCTCGGCGGTCACCAGCCGGTACGGAGTGGTGTCCTCGCCCTGGGGGAGCAGATCGGTGTACGCGAACTCAGGCATCTCGCCCATTCCTCACTCGACATCACGCGCGGCTGGATTCCTCAGCAACGACGGCTGGCCTCCATTGGCAGCGCCAACCAGCGTAAAACCTGCCCGTGACGCCGAGCGGGTGAGGTAAGACTCAGTTGGCCGCTCCGGGTCCGCGACAAGGTTGTCCACAGGGCTAGTCGCGATCTATCGCGTTTCGGTACGCTACTGCCGTGGACCTTCAGAAGCACGCCCCAGCCGCACCGCGCACCTCCGAGCTGCGCGCCTCGGACGCCGACCGCGACCGTGTCGCCGACATGCTGCGCGAAGCCCTCGCCGAGGGACGGCTCACCGCCGACGAGCACGCCGAGCGCGTCGAAGGCGTGCTGGCCGCCAAGACGGTCGGCGAGCTGGACGTCTTCGTGCGGGACCTGCCCGCCGGCCACCGCGGCCGGGACACCTTCGACCCGGCCCCCCACCGCCCCACCGCCGGCGCCATCCCGGCGGAGCCCGACGAGAACGTGGTCGCGGTCTTCAGCAGCGCCGTCCGCAAGGGCCGCTGGCGGGCGAACCGCCGCATCCACGCCTACGCGGTCTTCGGCAGCGTCGAGATCGACCTCAGCGAGGCGGTCTTCGAGTACCAGCAGGTGGTCATCAAGGCGTTCTCCGTCTTCGGCAGCGTCGAGGTGCGCGTCCCGGAGAACGTGTCGGTGCGCGGCGCGGGCGGGAGCGTGCTCGGCAGCTTCGAGGTCCACACCCTCGACTCCAGCGAGCCGGAGGCCCCCGTCATCTACATCGACGGCTGGGCCGTGCTGGGCAGCGTGGAGGCCCGTCCCAAGCGCGGAAAGATCGTCGCGGACATCCTCGACCGGGTGCACCGCCGGGTCGAGAAGGGTTTGCGCAAGCACGTGTAGCGCGGCACCGGCAGCGGTTGCGAACCCAGTGCATAGGCGCGCGTACAACGGGTAAGCCTTGACGCATCGTCTCTCGCTAGCGAAGCCGTCGTCAGGAGTAGACCCGTGCTGCAACCGCCGCATTCGTCCCTGCAGGTAGCTGCCGTTCCGGCCCAGCGGGTGCCCGTGCGGGACAGGGACCAAGACGCTCCCTGGCACACCGAGGCGGTGTGCCGGCGCGACGAGGCCGGACTGTTCTTCGCCCCCTCCAAGGAACCGACCGCGGCGCGTCTCTCCCGCGAAGAGGCCGCCAAGCGCGTCTGCGCGCGCTGTCCGGTCATGGTCGAGTGCCGCGAGCACGCCCTGCTCCAACCCGAGCCCTACGGCGTCTGGGGCGGCCTCACCGCCGCCGAACGCCGCGTGGTCCTGGCCCGGCGCCGCCGCCGCGACGTCGAACTCAAGAAGGCCGCCCGCCCGACGGGCCGCATAGCGGCGGCCGGCTAGCCCACAGACACCCGAAGGGGCACCCTCTCCGCACAGAGGGCGCCCCTTCGACGCGGAGGCCCCACGGCCCCTGCCCAACCCGCGGCCCGCCCCGCAGCCGCAACCGACGGCGCCTTCTAATGCCGGGGCCCGCAGCCGCCCAAACGGGCGCGGGGCTGTACCCGATCGTGGACGCGACCCACGGCGCCTTCTAATTCCGGGGCCGCAGCCAACCAGCAGGGGCGCGGGGCTGTATCCGATCTGCGGCCCCGCCGCGTGGGCGCGACTGACGGCGCTTTCTATTGCCGGGGGCCCGCAGCCAACCAGCAGGGGCGCGGGGAACTGCGCGACAAGCCACGACGCCGCCGCAGCCGCCACACACCAGGCACCCCCGACGCACTAGGCGCCCCGCGAACCCGACGGAGTCACTTCGCCCGGTCGAAATCCACCGCGCTGTACGCCCGCAGCTTGCTCAGCCGATGCTCGGAGTCGATCCGCCGCACCGTCCCCGACTTCGACCGCATCACGATCGAGTCGGTCGTCGCCGTCTCCGACCGGTACCGCACCCCCCGCAGCAGCTCCCCGTCGGTGATGCCGGTCGCCACGAAGAAGACGTTGTCCCCGGAGACCAGGTCGTCGGTGGTGAGCACCCGGTCCAGATCGTGCCCCGCGTCGACCGCGCGCTGCCGCTCCTCGTCGTCCTTGGGCCACAGCTTGCCCTGGATCGTGCCGCCCAGGCACTTCACGGCGCAGGCCGAGATGATGCCCTCCGGCGTGCCGCCGATGCCGAGCAGCAGGTCGATGCCCGTACCCTCGCGCAGCGCCAGGATGGAGCCGGCCACGTCGCCGTCGGAGATCAGCTTGATCCGGGCGCCGGTCTCCCGGACCTCCTTGATGAGGCCCTGGTGCCGCGGCCGGTCGAGGATGACGACGGTGACGTCCTCGGGCGTGCGCCGCTTGGCCTTGGCGATCCGGCGGATGTTCACGGCGACGGGCGCGTTGATGTCGACGAAGTCGGCGGCCTCGGGGCCCGTGACCAGCTTGTCCATGTAGAAGACTGCGGACGGGTCGAACATGGAGCCGCGCTCGGCGGCCGCGAGCACCGCGATCGCGTTGGTCATGCCGTTGGCGGTCAGCGTCGTGCCGTCGATCGGGTCGACGGCGATGTCGACCTCGGCCCCGGTCCCGTCACCGACCCGCTCCCCGTTGAAGAGCATCGGGGCCTCGTCCTTCTCGCCCTCGCCGATGACGACGACGCCGTTCATCGAGACGGTGTGGACGAGGGTCCGCATGGCGCGCACCGCGGCACCGTCGGCGCCGTTCTTGTCACCGCGCCCGACCCAGCGGCCGGCGGCCATCGCCGCGGCCTCGGTGACCCGCACGAGCTCCATGGCGAGGTTGCGGTCGGGGGCCTCCGAGGGGACGTCCAGCTCGGACGGGAGATGATGCTCGGTCATCGGAACGCACCTTTCTGATACGACGACGGCCGGATGAGGGTATGGCCACGACTCTATCGTCAGTCCGACAAAATGAGCAGGGGACCCCACGTATGAGCGGATCAGGCACCTGCGACGATAGGGGGCGTGGCAGGTATGAAAGGCAAGCAGAAGTCGGCCCGGGACATGATTCTGTCCCTCGGGGTCATCGTCCTCGCGGCGGGCGTGATCTGGATCTTCATCCCGCACGACGACGGCGAACCGGACGTCAAGCGGGTCGACTACCGGGTCGAGCTGCTCACCGCGCAGCGCGCCGCGTCCTACCCGGTGGCCGCGCCCGAGGGGCTGTCCGAGGACTGGAAGCCGACCTCCGTGCGCTTCCGGGGTGACGACTCCGACGCCTGGCACCTCGGGTTCAGCGCCCCGGACGGCGAGTACGTGGCGATCGAGCAGTCCACGAAGAAGCCGGCCACGTTCATCCACGACGCCAGCCAGGGCGCGCGGGCGACCGAGCGGACCGAGGAGATCGGCGGCCGGACCTGGACGCGGTACACGGGCGGCCGGTACGACGCGCTGGTGCTGCACGGCACCGACGACATGGAGGGCGCGACGACGGTCGTGGCCGGCACCGGGTCGTTCGAGCAGCTCGGCAAAATGGCGGCGGCCCTGAAGCTGACGTGACCGCCCGAGGGGCGGGCCGAGCGGCCCGGCCCGCCGCCCTCACAGGTCATGGCGAAGCCCCCGGCGGGATGCCGGGGGCTTCGTCGCGCGTGCGGTGCCGCGTGCCTCAGACCGTGGTGACGACCTGGTCGTAGGCCAGGCGCGGGGAGCGCGGGAACCAGGCGTCCGGGCCCGGACGGCCGATGTTGACGACCATCAGCGGGGTGTGGTCGTCGTCCAGGAACTCCTTGCGCACGCCCTCGAAGTCGAGGCCGGTCATCGGTCCGGCGGCCAGACCCGCGGCGCGGACGCCGACGATGAAGTAGGCGGCCTGGAGGGCGGCGTTCAGGGTGGCCGCGCCCTCGCGGACCGGGCGCTCGCTGAAGAAGGCGTCCTTCGCGGCGGGGAAGTGCGGGAAGAGCTCGGGCAGCTCCTCGTGGAACTCGTTGTCCGCGGACAGGATCGCGACCAGCGGGGCGGTGGCGGTCTTGGGCCGGTTGCCCTCGGCCATGTGCGCGACCAGACGCTCGCGGGCCTCGGGGGAGCGGACCAGCGTGATGCGCAGCGGTGACTGGTTGAAGGCGGTCGGGCCGTACTTGACCAGGTCGTAGATCGCCTGCACCTGCTCGTCGGTCACCGGCTCGTCGGTGAAGGTGTTCGCCGTGCGGGCCTCGCGGAACAGCAGGTCCTGGGCGGCGGGGTCAAGAACGAGAGACATGCGTGATCTTTCTCCGGGGGTGCGTCGGCTCCGCGCGGCGTGGGACCGGGAGCCCTTGGCGCTGACGACACTACGGCAAAGAAGTTCAAACTTCAACCAAAACGGGATTGCGGTGATCCGCTTCACACGTCCGCCCGGGTGACGGGGCCCTGGCGTGTGCGGCGGCGCGTGTGTCGATAGGGCGCGGTTTCCGCGCGGCGCGTCTATATGACGATGTGAAATTCAAGTCAGCCAGCTCCGGCATTGATGCATCCGGACCAACCGTCGCGGTCGTGGGACTCGGCTACGTGGGACTCCCCACCGCACTCGCCCTCTCCGACGCGGGCGCCACCGTCATCGGCGTCGACAGCAGCCCGGACCGGCTGCGGGACATCGCACGCGGAGCCGTGGACCTGCTCCCGCTGCACCACGCGCAGCTCGCCTGCGCCTCGGCCGGCGACCGCTTCCGGCTCACCCCGGACGCCACGGCGGTGCGCGACGCCGACGCCGTGGTCATCTGTGTGCCCACCCCCGTCGACGCCCGGCGCCGGCCCGACCTCACCGCGCTGTCCTCCGCCTGCGCCTCGGTGGTGGAGCACGCCGTGCCCGGCCAGCTGATCGTGCTCACCTCCACCAGCTACGTCGGCACCACCCGCGACCTGCTGGTCGAACCGCTGCGGGCCCGCGGTCTCACCGCCGACGAGGACGTCTACGTCGCCTTCGCCCCCGAGCGGATCGACCCCGGCAACGAACGCCACACCCCCGAACGCACCCCGCGCCTGGTCGGCGGCGCCGGACCGCGCAGCAGTCGCGCCGCCGCGGACCTGCTGGCCCCGACGGCCTCCGTCGTCCGCACGGTGCCCGACCCCGAGACCGCCGAGATGGCCAAGCTCTGGGAGAACACCTACCGCGCCGTCAACATCGCCCTGGCCAACGAACTCGCCGACGCCTGCCAGTCCCTCGGTCTGGCACCGGTCCCGGTGATCGAGGCCGCGGCGACCAAACCGTACGGCTTCATGCCCTTCTACCCGGGTCCCGGTGTCGGCGGTCACTGCATCCCGTGCGACCCGCACTACCTGCTCTGGCAGCTGGCCAAGGCCCGGCAACAGGCGCCGCTGGTCGCCACCGCTCTCGCGGCCAACAGCCGCCGGCCCGCACGGATCACCGAACGCGCCCTCGACCTGCTCGCCGACTCCGGCGTCCCCGCGCGCGACGCCCGCGTCCTGCTGATCGGCGTCGCCTACAAGGAGGGCGTGGCCGACGTCCGGGAGAGCCCCGCCCTGGAGATCCTCGCCGGGCTCGCCGAGGCCGGCGCGCACGTCGCGTACTGCGACCCCCTGGTGCCCTCGCTCCACGTCGGCGCGGACGCGCTGCACCACGTACCCGACCCGCACACCCGCCCCTGGGACCTGGTCGTCCTGCACACCGTCCATCCCGTGCACGACCTGACGTGGCTGTGCGCCGCCGGCGCCCCGCCCGTCCTGGACACCCGCCAGCGCGGCCCGCTCACCAAGGCGGCGGCGCGGGCCGGTACCGGCGTCCCGCCCGCGGCGGAGGCCACCGCATGACCGTCCTGCGCCCCGGCCACGGCCCGGCCGTCCCGCCCCGCTCCGCCGCCCGCCGGCGCCTCGGCGCCCGCCTCGAGACCCTGCACCCCGGCGTCCGCCGCGACGTCGTACGGCTGCTCACCCTCCTCGCCCTGCTGCCCCTGCTCCTGCTGCTGGCCCGCGGCGCGGTGCGCCTGCCGCACGCCTTCGACCCGCTCGCGCTGTACGGCCTGGCCGTCCTGGCCGGCACCGTCTGCCTCCTCCACCTCGCCTACAGCCGCTACGACGACCCGGCCGTACGCCCGCTGCGCAGCCGCCCGCGCGACGCCGAGGCCTTCCCGGCCCTGCCCGCACAGCCCCGGGTGAGCTTCCTGCTGGCCGTGCGCAACGAACGCGCGCACATCGAGGCCTGCGTGCGTTCCATGGCCGCCGTGGACTACCCCGACCTCCAGCTCGTCGTGGTCGACGACGCCTCCGACGACGGCACACCCGCCGTACTGGAACGCCTCGCCGAGGAACTGCCGCTCACCCTGATCCGGCTGGAGCAGAACCTCGGCAAGAAGGGCGCGCTGGTCCGCGCCTGCGCCGTCGCCGACGGGGACGTGCTGCTGTTCACCGACTCCGACTGCGTCGTCGCGCCGGACGCCGTACGGCACTGCGTCACCGCCCTGGTCCGGCACCCGGAGCTGGGCGCCGTCAGCGGACACTGCCGGGCGCTCAACACCGACGCCGGTCTGCTGGCACGGGTCCAGGACATCTGGTACGAGGGGCAGTTCCGGATCAGCAAGGCCGCCGAGGCCGCCTTCGGCGCGGTCACCTGCGTCTCCGGGCCGCTCGCCGCCTTCCGCCGCGAGGCGATCTACAACTACCTGCCCGCCTGGGCCGAGGACCGCTTCCTGGGCGCCCCCTTCCGCTTCGCCACCGATCGCCAGCTCACCGGCTACGTCCTGGGCCAGGCCTGGCACGGCCGCGCGCTCAAGGACCGGCACGCCGACTCCCCCTTCGTCCGCGCGCACGACTATCCCGAACTGCGCTGGGAGGTCGGCTACACCCGGTCCGCCCGCGTGTGGACCCGGGTGCCGTCCCGGCCCGGCTCCTTCCTGCGCCAGCAGATCCGCTGGAAGAAGAGCTTCATCAGGAACCTCTTCTTCACCGGCGGCTTCATGTGGCGCCGCGGCCCGGCCGCCGCCGCCCTGTACTACGGGCACGCCCTGTGGGTGATCGCCGCACCGGCCCTGGTCGTACGGCACCTGCTGTGGGCCCCGCTGCACCTGGCGGGCTTGCTGACCCTGCTGTACCTGGGCGGGGTCGTCCTCAAGGGCTGCGTCTGGGGCCTCGCCTACCGGCTCGACCACCCGGGTGACCGGGCCTGGCGCTGCCGCCCCCTGATGAGTCTGCTGTCCTGCTGCGTACTGGCCTGGCTGCTGCCGTACGCCCTGCTCACGCTGCGCCGCGGCGTCTGGTCGAGGAGTGCCGCATGAGAGTCCTGCTGCGCGGGCTGGGCCGCTCGCTCGCCGTCGGCCTCACCTGCGCCGTCATCGCCCTGGTGTACCTGTTCGTCGTCACCCGGGGACGGTGGATGTGAAGAGCGACGACTGCCCTGCGACCCTGCCCCGTCGGAGCCGGGACGTACGCCCCCTCCTGCGCGCCGCCCTCGGACTGCTCACGGCGGCCGTCGTGGCCCTGCCCTTCACCGTCGCCTGGCAGTACGACGCCCTCCGGCGCGCGGTGGCCGAACAGACCGCGCCGCCCCTGCCCGGCGGCGACTCTGGCGCCGGCGCGGACGCCAAGGCGACGCCGCCCGCCGGGAGCGCGCCGGTCGTCCTCGCCTACCACGACATCGGCCCCGACGACCGCAGCCGCTACACCGTCTCCCTGGAGCACTTCGACGCCCAGCTGCGCGCTCTGCGCGACGCCGGCTACCGGACGCTGTCCACCCGGGAGTTCACCGACTTCCTGCGCACCGCCCGCACCCCGCAGCCGCGCACCGTCTACCTCACCTTCGACGACGGCACGCACGGACTGTGGACGCACGCCGACCCGGTCCTGGCCAGGTACGGGATGAAGGCCGCCGCCTATCTGATCACCGGGCAGGTGGGGACCCACCGGCCGTACTACCTCTCCTGGCCCGAGATCGAACGGATGGCGCGTTCCGGACGCTGGGACTTCCAGGCCCACACCCACCTCAGCCACGAACGCGCGGCGGTGGACGCCGCCGGACACGAGCGGTCGGTGTTCACCAACCGGCGGTGGCTGGCGGACGAGGGGCGCGCCGAGACCCCCGACGAGTACCGGCGCCGGATCGCCGCGGACCTGGACCGGTCGGCCCGCACCCTCGTGCGGCACGGCCTGCCCCGACCGCGGCTCTTCGCCTACCCCTTCTCGGAACGGCTGGACGAGTCCAACCTGGGCGCGCGCGACGCCGAGGCCCTGCGGTCCGCGCTGCGGCAGCGGTTCACCGCCACCCTCACCAACAGCGCGGCGCGTCCGTCGCCGGCCGGGCCGCGGGCGGCCGCCGTCGGAGAGGTGCAGCGCCTCGAGGTCACGCGGGACACCACCGCGGCCGGTCTGCTGCGCGAACTGGCCCGCTGGGACCCGGTGGCGCCGCGGGACGCCGGCCGGCCGCTGTCCCACCCGGCGCACTGGCAGACGACCGGTGCCTCCGAGCAGGCCGGGCCCGGGATGCTCACCGGCGACAGCCGTCCCCCGGACGGCACCGCGTACGTCTCGGCCGACTACCGCCCGCTGGCCACCGCCGACTGGACCGACTACCGCCTGCGCGCCACCGTCGGCGGCCTGCACGGCACCTCCAACGGCGTGGGCATCACCGTGGGGGCGGGCAGCGACCATCCCGTGTCGCTCTCCGTCGGCCACCACACGGCGAGCCTCACCACGGACGGCCCGGCGGGAACCGGCGACCGGCGCAGCTGCCGGCTCGACCCCTCCGCCACCCACCGGATCGCCGTCTTGGTGACCCCGCGGCAGGTGCGGGTGAGCGTCGACGGCAAGACCTGCACGGCGTTCCGCGCGGGTCGGTGGCGGGTCGCGGAGGGCGCCGGGGGCTTCTCCCTCAACGTGCGCAACGACGGGCCCGAGCGGCAGTGGCCCCGCTTCACCTCGTTGCAGGTGGAGTGACGTGCCTCACAGGCGTTCCGCGATCACTTTCCGCGCCGGCCGCGGTCGACAGGATGCAGGAGCACATCGCCACTCGTACGTCGTCCCAGGGAGCGCATCGACATGACCGCCACCGTGAAGGGCCCGGCCAGTTACTTCCCGTCCATCGAGAAGAAGTACGGCCGTCCGGTCGAGGAGTGGAAGGACCTCATCCGTACCTCGCCACTCACCAAGCACATGGAACTCGTCGCCTGGCTCAAGACCGAGCACGGCCTGGGCCACGGACACGCCAACGCGCTCGTCGCGCACACCCTGGCCGAGGACACGGCGAAGGACGCCTAGCCGGTCAGGCCCCCGGGGTGTCGCCGCCCGCGGCGGCGGCGTCCTCGGCGCCCGCCTCCTCCTCGGCCAGCGCCGCGTCCAGGCGGGCCCGCGCGCCGTCCAGCCGGCGGCGGCAGACCTTCGCCAGCTCCTCGCCCCGCTCCCACAGGGCCAGGGACTCCTCCAGCGTCGTACCGCCGGCCTCCAGGCGCCGGACCACCTCGATCAGCTCGTCCCGCGCCTGCTCGTAACCGAGCGCCTCGGACATCGCCGTCGGCTGCTCCACCTCGCTGGTCATCCACCCACCCTATGCGTCGACTCGTACGGAGAAATCGCCCTCGGAGACCCGAGCGCGCAGCGTCTCGCCGGGCTCCACCTCGCCGGGGTCGCGGACGGCGTGGCCGTCGGCCCGCTGGAGCACCGCGTACCCGCGCTTGAGGGTCGCGGCGGGGGAGAGGGCCACCACGCGCGCGTGCGTGTGCGTCAGCTCGGAGTCGGCCCGGTCGAGGTGGTGCCGCAGCGAGCGGCGGCCACGCTCCAGCAGCGCCGTCACCTGCTCGGCCCGCTCCTCGATCATCCGGTGCGGGTCCTGTATCGACGGCCGGGCCAGCGCGTGGGCCAGCCCGCGCTCCTCGCGGTCGACGAACGCCGCCACGCACCGCCGGGCGCGGTCCCGCAGCAGCCGCACCCGCTCGTACTCCTCGCCGACGTCCGGTACGACCTTCTTCGCCGCGTCGGTCGGTGTGGAGGCGCGCAGGTCGGCGACCAGGTCGAGCAGCGGGCTGTCCGGCTCGTGGCCGATCGCCGAGACGACCGGCGTACGGCAGGCCGCCACCGCCCGCACCAGCTGCTCGTCGGAGAACGGCAGCAGGTCCTCCACGCTGCCGCCGCCCCGCGCGACGACGATGACGTCCACGTCGTCCAGCGCATCCAGCTCCTTCACCGCCTGCACCACCTGCGGCACCGCGTGCACGCCCTGCACCGGGACGTTGCGCACCTCGAAGCGGACGGCCGGCCAGCGGTGCCGGGCGTTCTCCAGGACGTCCCGCTCGGCGGCCGAGGCCCGCCCGCACACCAGGCCGATCAGCTGCGGCAGGAACGGCAGCGGCTTCTTCCGCTCGGCCGCGAACAGCCCCTCGCGCGCGAGCGCCTTCTTCAGCTGCTCCAGCCGCGCCAGCAGCTCACCGACGCCCACCGGCTTGATCTCGGCGGCCCGCAGCGACAGCTGCCCCCGCGGCGCGTACCACTCCGGCTTGGCGTGCACGACCACCCGCGCGCCCTCGCCGACCACGTCCGCCACGGCGTCGAACACCTGCCGGTAACAGGTCACGCTCACCGAGATGTCGTACGACGGGTCGCGCAGCGTCAGGAAGACCACACCCGCGCCCGGCCGGCGCGACAGCTGGGTGATCTGCCCCTCGACCCAGACCGCGCCGAGCCGGTCGATCCAGCCCCCGATCAGCCGGGACACCTCGCCCACGGGCAGCGGGCTTTCGGGAGTCGAGTTGGCAGCCATGCGCCCGAGCGTAACGGCCGGGTCCGACAATCCGGCCCTTCGCGTCCGTCCCCCCTCACGCGCCCGCCCGGTCCGTGTCCCTCCGCCCCCTCCACTGCACCGCCAGCACCACCAGACCCACCGCCAGCCAGATCGCGCCGACCACCTGGGCCGTCCCCGACGCCTCCACGATCACCGCGACCGTGATCGCCGCGCCCAGCACCGGCACCACCAAGTGCCGCCACCAGCTGAGGGTGTCCCCGCGGCGCCGCACCACGAACCAGCCCACCACGCTCGCGTGCAGCAGCGTGAACGCGGTCAGCGCGCCGACGTCGACCACCGAGACCAGGTGGTCGAGACCGTCGTCCCGGCGCGCCGCCCACACCGCCGCCGCCATCGTGATCACCGCCGACACCAGCAGGGCCACCCGCGGCACCCCGGCGTCCGTCCGCGACAGCACCCCCGGCAGCCGCCGGTCCCGGCCCATCGCGAACAGCAGCCGCCCGGCCGCCGCCTGCCCGGCCAGCGCCGCGAACGCCGCGCCGATCGCCTTGCTCACCGCCACCAGATCGTGCAGCCAGGTGCCCACCGACGCGTCCACCGCGTCGTAGAACGCCGAGCCCTGCCGCTCCGGCTCCGCCGCCAGCTGCGCCGACGACACCGGCTCCAGCAGCGCCACCAGGTACGTCTGCGCCACGAACAGCACACCCGCCAGCGCCAGGCAGAACAGCAGCGCCCGCGCGACCTTCGCCGAACCGCCGGTGACCTCCTCGGCGAACGTGGCGATCGCGTCGAAGCCCAGATACGAGAGCACCGCCACCGACACCGCCCCGACCACCGCCGACAGCGCGAACGCCCCCTGGGTGCCGTCCCCCGACAGCGGCGACAGCCAGTCGCGCTCCGCCCCGTCCTGCGCCAGCACCACGATCGCGGTCGCCACGAAGACGAGCAGGACGACGATCTCCATGGCGAGCACCAGGAAACCCACCCGGGCCGCCGTCCGCACCCCCCACAGGTTCAGCAGCGTCGTGACGACCACCGCGATCGCCGTCCACACCCACCGCGACACCTCGGGAACCAGCGCCTCCATCGCGATGCCGGAGAACAGGTACGCCACCGCCGGGATGAGGATGTAGTCCAGCATCGCCATCCACCCGGCGACGAACCCGGCCCCGTTGCCGAGCCCCGCGCGCGCGTAGGCGAACACCGAGCCAGCCTGGGGGACCACCCGCACCATCTGCGCGTAGCTGAATGCGGTGAACGCCATCGCGACCGTGGCGACGAGGTACACCAGCGCCACCGCACCGTGCGACTTGGCGTCCAGCGTGCCGAACACGCCGACCGGCGCCATCGGCGCGATGAACAGCAGGCCGTAGACGACCAGGTCCCTGAAGCCCAGAGTGCGCCTGAGCTGGTGCTCACCACCGGCCCCCGGGGCCGTCGTATCCGCCTGCGACATCGTGCCTCCGCCAGTACTTCGGTTCCCGCCCGGGTTTCCGCCTCGGGCCACGCATCGGAACGTTCCCGCCAGTCTCCCCGGCAACGCCGTACCCACGCGATCTCTGACCCGCCGAACGCGGCCTTACGATGGGTGCCATGACTGCTTCGCCTGGCCGCCGTGTCCTGCTCGCCGCCCCCCGTGGCTACTGCGCGGGTGTGGACCGCGCCGTGATCGCCGTCGAGAAAGCCCTGGAGCAGTACGGGGCTCCGGTGTACGTCCGGCACGAGATCGTCCACAACAAGTACGTCGTGCAGACCCTGGAGAAGAAGGGCGCCGTCTTCGTCGAGCGGACGGAAGAGGTCCCCCCGGGGAACATCGTGATGTTCTCCGCGCACGGCGTGGCCCCCGTCGTCCACGAGGAGGCCGAGCGCGGGAAGCTCGCCACCATCGACGCCACCTGCCCGCTCGTCACCAAGGTCCACAAGGAAGCCGTCCGCTTCGCGAACGACGACTACGACATCCTGCTGATCGGCCACGAGGGCCACGAGGAGGTCATCGGCACCTCCGGCGAGGCCCCCGACCACATCCAGCTCGTCGACGGCCCCGAGGACGTCGCGAAGGTCGAGGTCCGCGACCCGTCGAAGGTCGTCTGGCTCTCCCAGACCACGCTCTCCGTCGACGAGACGATGGAGACCGTCGACGCGCTCCAGGACAAGTTCCCGCAGCTCATCTCCCCGCCGAGCGACGACATCTGCTACGCCACGCAGAACCGCCAGCTCGCGGTGAAGCAGATGGGCGCCGAGGCCGAGCTGGTGATCGTCGTCGGCTCGCGCAACTCCTCCAACTCCAAGCGCCTCGTCGAGGTCGCCAAGCAGGCCGGCTCCCGCGCGGCGTACCTGGTGGACTTCGCCGACGAGATCGACGAGTCCTGGCTGGACGGCGTCACCACGGTCGGTGTCACCTCCGGTGCCTCCGTCCCCGACGTCCTGGTCGAGCAGGTCCTGGAGTGGCTCTCGCGGCGCGGCTTCGAGGACGTGGAGATCGTCAAGGCCGCCGAGGAGTCGATCACCTTCTCGCTGCCCAAGGAGCTGCGCCGCGACCTGCGCGAAGAAGCGGCCTCCCTGGTGGCGGAGCGGGGCGGCTCGGGGACGGCGGGGGACTGACCACCGACCGGGGCACCGCCTGGGTGACTGTCAGTCGTCCGTCGTAACGTAGGGCCATGCAGATCTTCGGCGTGGACATCGGCGGATCCGGGATCAAGGGCGCCCCTGTGGACCTCGACAGGGGCGACCTGGCCCAGGAGCGCTGCAAGGTGCTGACCCCGCACCCGGCAACCCCCGACGGCGTGGCCGACGGGGTCAAGGAGGTCGTCGAGCACTTCGGCTGGACCGGCCCGGTCGGGCTCACCTTCCCGGGCGTGGTGACGGGCGGCGCGACGGTGCGCACCGCGGCCAACGTCGACAAGAGCTGGGTCGACACCGACGCGCGCGCCCTGTTCAGCGAGCGGCTGGGCGGGCTCGACGTGACGGTGGTCAACGACGCGGACGCGGCCGGCGTCGCCGAGATGCACTTCGGCGCCGGGCGCGGCCGCAAGGGCACGGTCATCCTGCTCACCTTCGGCACCGGCATCGGCAGCGCGGTGTTCACCGACGGGGTCCTGGTCCCCAACACCGAGCTGGGCCATCTGGAGCTGGAGGGCCACGACGCGGAGAAGCGGGCCTCCAGCAAGGTCAAGGACGACCACGACATGTCCTGGGAGCACTGGGCCCACCGCGTCCAGAAGTACCTCGCACACGTCGAGATGCTGTTCTCGCCCGAGCTGTTCATCATCGGCGGCGGCGTCAGCCGCAAGTCCCAGAAGTTCCTGCCCCACATCGAGGGCATCCGCGCGGAGATCGTCCCCGCCCAGCTCCAGAACAACGCGGGAATCGTGGGAGCGGCGATGCGCGCGGCGGGCTGAGCGGGGGCGGGCGTCCGTCCTAGCGGGAGCGGGCCGAGCGGGGTGGTCGGGCCGGGGCCCGGTCGGAACAGGGGCTGGTCGGCTGGTCAGGCATGCGGCCGGGTCCGAACAGAGGCCGGGCAGGCCGGGTCTGGGTCCGGGTCCGGGTCCGAACAGGATGCCCGGGTCAGGCAGGCGGCCGGTCCGGACAGGGGCAGGCCAGTGAGGCATGCGGCTGGTCCGGACAGGGGCCACTCCAGACAGGGGCTACTCCGGACGGGGGCCGGTCAGGCCGGGGGCCGGTTGCGGGCGGCGGCCCGTCGCCGTACCAACCGGATCCGGCGGACGATCACGGCCGACCCGGCGACCAGCGTCCCGCCGTACAGCCACCCGGCCTCGGTGGCCAGCGCGGTGACCAGCCCCATCAGCCGCCCGCCGATTCCGTCCCCGCTCTCCGCCACGGGCACCAGGCCCACGGCGAAGGCGATCGGCACGACGACGGGTGCGGTCAGCAGGTCGCCCCGGCGCACCCACAGCGCGGTGAGCAGGCTCACCGGCACGAACAGCACCCCGTACACGGTCAGGGACGCGCCGAAGAGCAGGTCGTCGAGGAAGCCCAGCAGGGTCATCACGGCAGCGCAGAAGAGACCGCTGCCGAGCCCGGTCAACCGCGGATTGGGCATCCCCCGCAGGGCACGCACGACCCGGGCCACCGGTGAACCCGCCCCCGGAGCCGGGCGCACCGGCTGCGCGGGCCGTCCCACCGGCCGCCCGGCCCCCCGGCCCACCGGCGGCCGCGCGGCGGCGGCACCGCCCCGCCCCTGGGCGGGCAGCGGCGCCCCGCTTCGTCGCGGTCCGTACTGGGCAGGTCGCGTCCTGTGTTGCTCCACTGGACCAACTTAGGTCGGTTTATGTGCCGAATAGGCCGACAGACACGCCGCCGGGCGTGTCTTGGCCAAGCGTTCGACTCCGCGCGGGTCCGGTACGGCACACCCCGTAGACTGGTGGATCGGCCCATGCGTGGCCCGCCCCATCCCACCCGCTCCTCCGCATCTCACGTACGGGAAGTCGCAACGTGTCGCTCACGATCGGAATCGTCGGTCTGCCGAATGTCGGCAAGTCGACCCTGTTCAACGCCCTGACCAAGAACGACGTGCTCGCGGCCAACTACCCGTTCGCCACGATCGAGCCCAACGTCGGCGTGGTCGGCGTCCCCGACCCCCGCCTGGCGAAGCTGGCCGGGATCTTCTCCTCCGAGAAGATCCTCCCGGCGACGGTCGACTTCGTCGACATCGCGGGCATCGTGCGCGGCGCGAGCGAGGGCGAGGGCCTGGGCAACAAGTTCCTGGCCAACATCCGTGAGTCCGACGCGATCTGCCAGGTCATCCGCGCCTTCAAGGACGAGAACGTCGTGCACGTCGACGGCAAGGTCTCGCCGAAGGACGACATCGAGACGATCAACACCGAGCTGATCCTCGCCGACCTCCAGACCATCGAGAAGGTCCTCCCGCGCCTCCAGAAGGAGTCGCGCATCAAGAAGGACATCGCTCCCAAGGTCAAGGCCGTGGAGGAGGCCAAGGAGATCCTGGAGAAGGGCGACACCCTCTTCTCCCAGGGCATCCTCCAGGGCACCGAGCGCGCGGAGCTCCTCCACGACCTCCACCTCCTCACGACCAAGCCCTTCCTCTACGTCTTCAACGTCGACGAGGACGAGCTGACCGACGACGACTTCAAGGACGAGCAGCGCGCCCTGGTCGCCCCCGCCGAGGCGATCTTCCTCAACGCCAAGCTGGAGGCGGACCTCGCCGAGCTGGACGAGGACGAGGCCCTGGAGCTCCTCCAGTCCGTGGGCCAGGAGGAGCCCGGCCTCGCCACCCTCGCCCACGTCGGCTTCCGCACCCTCGGCCTGCAGACCTACCTGACGGCCGGCCCCAAGGAATCCCGCGCCTGGACCATCAAGAAGGGCGCCACCGCCCCCGAGGCCGCCGGTGTCATCCACACCGACTTCCAGAAGGGCTTCATCAAGGCGGAGGTCATCTCCTTCGACGACCTGGTCGAAACGGGCTCGGTCGCAGAGGCCCGCGCCAAGGGCAAGGCCCGCATGGAGGGCAAGGACTACGTCATGCAGGACGGGGACGTGGTGGAGTTCCGCTTCAACGTGTAATCGAGCGATTACTGAACGTTGATGCACTTCGTTTGACGTGCAGAACAGGGGTCGAGCTCTCTTGAGCTCGACCCCTGTCGTCAGCGCATCGGCCCTGGCTGGCCAGATTGACGGCTGAGCGCCGTACTTCTCGATAATGCGATGCATATCAGCTCGCTTACGGGCCCAGAGCGTCTCGACTTGAGTCCATAGTCAAGGCGAGGTGGAACATCAGCCGCCCGGCGCTTCCATTGCTGACGAGCTGGGCGACAGGTTGCGTCTCGTCACCGGAAGACCTGCTGCCGTGAGTAGGAGTCTCGCCAATCGACCACATCCGCAGGGCTGTTGTCGGCCCTACGGTTTTGCCTTCGATCATGCGGCCGCCACTTGAACACGAGCTGCGTGAAGCGCTCGTACGTAACTTGGAGTTGATCGAGCCGGGCCTCCGGCCGGTTCAACTCAAGGAGTACCCCCTGCCCAATGCCCACGGCACCAAGGGCAGCATCGATATCTTGGCTCGAGACCGTCACCAGATGTGGGTGGTCGTCGAGCTGAAGCGGTCGCGGTCCAGCGCGCGGCAGGCTCTGCATGAAGTGAACAAGTACGCCGAGCTCCTCTGTCGGGAGAAGCATCTCGCATCTGACCGTATCCGAGCTGTGATCGTGGCAATGCCAGATGACTGGGAGGAGTTGCTGACGGCCGTCAGCAACGCAGCGCGAGACTGGAGCCATGACCTTCGTGGCTACCGGCTCCTCCTGGATGATGGTGGTCATCCCATCGCTGCCGAGCGGGTACAACTGCTGCCGCGAGCCTTCGAGCCCCGCATCACCCCCATTCACAACCTGTTCTTCTTCAAAGCAGAGGAACAGCGGTTGCACGGCTGGAACCTCATCAGCAAGGTTGCCGCCGATCTCGGAGCGCTGGATCTACTGGCGGCGGACTTCGACCGCGTGGCGCAGAAGCAAGGGATCCCTGCCCCGTTCGGCCTCTACCTGGCGGTAGGCCGCGTCGATGAGGCAAGCGCATCGGTGGACCTTCTGAATGGTTATGACGGTCCGGAACCGTTTGCCGCCGAGCATCCTGCCGAGTATCTGGCCCTTTGCGCGATCTGTAACCGCCTGGCGCGCAGCGAGATACCGGGCATGACTATGGAAGGAGCTCGGCCGGGATTGCTGACCAACCTTGCTGACGATCCCAACTGGGCCATTCAAGGCTTCCGAGGCACTGGAGCTTTCGACGGCACAGCAGCTTATGAAGACCGAGACCTATTTCGGTTTCTCTCCGGGGACGATCGAGGTGACGGTCAGGTTCTCTACACGGGGTCGGCGAGCCCGCGGGTAGCAAGCCGCTGGCGAGGGTTCCGGAGAGAGATCCGACAGAGTCTGGCCGGCAACCCGGTGTGGGAGTCGCTGGTTGCAGGTTGGCTTGATGAGGCGAGTGAGAAGGTCGGATACGGGGACATTGGCCTGCACATCTACAACCCCTGCAACCTCCTGCAAGCGATCATCCATGGATGGCCGAGCCGATTGGAGGAGTTCCTTCCTATGGTCATGGGGGAAGCTGTATCCGATGAGGGGCAGCACAGTTCAGTGCGGGGCGCCTTGTGCTGGAACGGTCGAGGTATGTCCCTCCCTGAGGCGGTGCGGCTCGTCCATCAGGACTCTCTGGCCCTGATGAGCAACATGTACGGGGGGACCATGTGGGAGCGTGACCGAGAGCTGCTGGAACTTCTCGGGCTTCAATATGTGCTCTTGGAGAAGATCGGCCCGGGCCAAGCCGAGACATCTGCAGTCGATGAGCGTCGTGTATGGGTGCGACACACGCAGGGCGCTCGCGCCTACTCCGCACGCGCGAACCCATCCGCATACGCACAGGCATGTGCGGACATAGCGGCGAACGGAGAGATTATCTCCGTCACGCAGTACCTCAACAAGCATTCTCGTGAGGTAGAGCTGGTAGCCAGGGAGTATCGCGCCTTCATTCATGTTATTTAGCTCCGCCGGAAACGAGTCAGCGACTGGCCTTCCTCCCCGGCGGGCGCGGCTGTCGACGTTCCTGCCGTTCAATCAGCGAACACGGTGCCTGTCCGCTTGCGGCACTCGACCCCGGCGGCGGCCGTCCTGCTGTTGTGGTGCGCCTCGTCGAGGAACGGGCTACCGGATCAGTTGTCGTCCTGGTCGTCCTCGGACCGCTCCTGGGGCGTGGCAGGCCGGTGAGTGTCGTGAGGGTCGTCCCAGAGGTTCCGGCTTTGTGTGATGTCATCGCGCGCCTCCCACCAGCCTCGTTCCTGTGGGCGTGGGGAGCTGTCCCCCGTCCCCGGCGCGTTGGTGTCCGTCTCGACTTCAGGCTCCGCGGCCGCGTCGGTGGACGCTGGGTCGTCAGCCGATCGCGTGCCGGGCGCCCAGGGGCCCGTGGTCCCTCGGTCGGTCCAGGCCTCCGCCTCCGGATGCTCGACCCCTTCTTCTCCCTGGGCCGGCGTCAGGAACGCCTGCCTGATTTCCTCGGCGGCCTCTTCCAGCCCGGTGGCCTCCAGGCTCCGTACCACGCGATGCACGAATACCGTGTACTCGTCCATCTCCGACTTCAGGCCCAGGGTCGCCAACAGGAGGCCCAGCCGGTCCGAGACCCCTACTTCGTCCTCGAAGTCGGATGTTCCCCCTCCGTAGCCGTCGCCTCCGCTCCACATCGGGTTTCCTGACGTCGTCTCGCTGCCCACGCCTACGGGCGGGACGAGCAGGTGGCGGAAGAGCTCGGGCACCTCCTCGTCGTTGGCCGCTGCCGCGATCTGCGCGAGTGGGCCAATCATGGCGACCGCCTTCTCGATCTCGTCCTCGTGGCGGGCGAGCCACCACACCACCGCGCTGCCCGCGCTCTTGAGCACGTCGTCTCCGAGGTAGTGCCGCATGCTGCGCTCGCGCCGGCGCTCGTACTCCCAGATCTCCTCATCCTTGCGGAGATCCTGGAGCTTGCGCAGACGTTCACGGTCGGCGTGGGCAAGGGTCAGTGTCACATCGGCCGCGAGAGCGGTTACCCGTCCGCTCCGGTCGGGGAGCGCGACGGCCAGTTCGCCCTCGAGGACGTACCGCGCGAAACTCGCCCGCTCGGGCTCCTCCTGATGGAGGATCCGCACGGCCCGGCTGACGATCGAGGACGCGGCGAGTGCCGGGAATGCGCCGTCCGAGCGGTCGGTGGCGTGATCGGGGAGCGGCTGCCACCAGACGGTGGCCGAGAAGAGGAAGTCGTAGCCTTCTGTGGCACTCGGCAGTGCCGCGTCGATCACCCGCGTCTCCCGGTACGGCGGTTCCGCCGGCGCGGCGGGTGGCTCGGGCCCCCCGGGATCGTGCCGGCCGGCGGGCACTCGGTCGTCGCCGGAGGCCGTCATCACCATCAACAGGCAGCCCGAGAGGGCGACCATGGACATGAAGCCCCACATCCACGCTGACCAGTGCAGGAGATGTCCGAGTACAGCCGGTACGAGGCCGCCCATAGCGACGAACAGCAGGCTGGGAAAGCGGTGTTTCATCAGGCCTCTTCCATGGTTCGTGGTCCGGCGCCCGCCTGCTCCGTGCTCTGCGTGCGGGCGTACTGTGCGTCGTCGATGTGCTGCCAGAAGACGGCGGCGACGGCCGCCCGGGGCGGGTGGCGCGCGGAGCTCGCCCAGTCACATGCGATGGCGTAGAGACGGTGGAGAGCCGCTGTACGGCCGTGCGTCGCCCGGACCATCACGTCCAGCGCCGTCTCCCGCGTCCTGTCGGCCGCCGCGATGTTCAGCCAGCTCCTCACCAGCGGGTTCCACAGCGTCGTCGGCGGCTGGGAGAAGATCGCCTCCCAGCCCAGGAACAGGTCCGGCCACGACGGCGGATCGGGGGACCGGCCGCTCGTCATCAGCTCGGTGAGCAGCCGGAGATGGGGCTGCTCAGCCTGGCGCGTCCGGTCTCGCAGGCGGTCGACCAGCAGCCGGTAGAGGCGGCGGTCACGGCCCGCAAGGCCGAGAAGTCCCTCCCCGGCTTCGAGCCCTACTTGGCCCTTACGCAGGGCGAGGTGGTGGAGGCGCACCAGCGCCTGATCCGGGTGGGTCGATGCGAGGCTTTGGACGCAGGCGGCGATGAGCACGCGGGCGAGACCGTCCGACAGGGGCCCTGACCGCACACAGTCGTACATCCGCTTGCGGAACCATCCGCCACAACGCTCGTGGCTGAGCCCGAGTTCGAGGGCCCGTACGGCCAGTGGGTCACAGGACGCACCGGCCGCGCGGTCGGCCCAGCGTGCCACGAGATCGAAGAGGTGATCGGGGCGTGCGACGGCGAGAGAGCCCTCACAGAAGCGGACAACGACGTTCATCCGGTCGTCGGTCGTCAGGCCGTGCAGGCCGGCGGCTTGGCCGATCCAGTCCCTGAGGTCGTCGCGCACCCCGGGGAAGTTCGTCCAGAAGTACGATCGCACGGCATCGGCGTAGGCCAGCCGCTCGAAGCGGATCCGGCCGTCGGGGCCCCGCTCGATCCCCAGCGCCTCCAGGCTCGCTCCGAAGTCGGTTCGCTCGAATTCGGTGGCTTTCCCGTCCTCCTCATGTCCCACCGTTCTCAGCAGCACGTGCCACGCCTCGTAGACGGTGTCGGCGAGAGCCTCCTCGAACACCGCTGTGGTGATCAGCAGGGCACGCTCGGCCGTGGTGCGAACCGTGTCCATCTGTTCACGCACCTCGGCCGCACGGTCGGCCACCGCGTGCATGGCCTGGTCGCACCATCCCGTGATGTCGGTGCCGAATCGGTCGCTGTCGCGAGCGATCCTCACCAGCCCCGCGAACCGGGCCAGTTCCCGCATGGGCGAGCGGTCGAACAGGCGCTGGAGGCCGGCACTCCTCAGGTCGCCGGAGCGGAACGACATTCCGTCCATGCGGAGGTACCGGGTGACCACGGCGACCCCCCGAGGACGGCCCAGCCGCACCGTGTGCGGCTCCAGGTCCGGCACGGGGGCGTGCGCCATGCCCCAAGGAAGGACGACGACCATGTGGGCGTCCGCCTCCTGAACCTGCGACCGGTAAACGGCCAGACGGTGCTGGGCCTCGGCGTACGACTCGTCGCCGGAGATGCCGGACAGGTCGAGGAGGTAGCGGTCGCCCTCTGCAGGCGAGAACGAGACCTCACCCCTGTCCTTGTCCTTGTCCGTGGCGGGAAGCTCGTCGAAGCGGACCGGTTCCTCGATGGTGTCCCCGTCCTTCCCGAGTTCGTGCAGCAGCATGATCGCCGCGGCGCGGCGGCCACTGCCCGGCCTTGCCTCCAGCAGCACCACAGATCCGGGCTTCACCAAGCGCTCGGCGGCGGCGCGGTAGCCCGAGGGCCGGACGAACCGGTCGGCCAGACGCACCCGGTCCTCGCGGACGATGCGGAGAGGCTCGACTCCCCTGCGGATCATCCAGTCCGGCCCGCCGTAGAAGACGTACTGGTGCCCGCCGCCGCTGTACACCGGTCCGCTCGGGTCGTTGACGGTGACATGGTCCCGCTCGGTCATCGTCCGTTGTCCGAACGCCGACGCTTGGGCTCGAAGCGCTGATGGACCGTGCCGCTGTTGTCTCCAGCCGTGAACTGCACCCCGGTGTTGTCGCCTTCGAAGTGGGGCGCGTTGTACTGGTGACCCCGGCCGGTGTGCACGGGGCCCTGCGGCTCGTTGACGAAGGTCCCGGACAGGTCGCCGTTGAGGTTGCCGATGCCGCCGCGCACGCGCTGCTCGACGTCCCGCGCCTGCATCCTGGTGGGCTGGGCGTTCCCGGACGTCTGCTTACGGGGCTGCGCCTGCGAACGCTCGCGTGTCGCACGGGCATCGCGGTCCAGGTCGCCCAGTTCGGGCAGCAGCCGGCCGAGGGCGTCGCCGAGCGCGGCCAGGTCCGCCTCGGCGTTGCGGTGGTCGAACCGCCTGTACTGACACTCCGCCAGTTCCCGCAGGTCCCGCGGGAGCACGGCCGGGTCGATCCGGGTGGCCTTGCCTACGAGGACGGGAAACACGAGGATTCCCCGGTCGAGCGCAGTGCGGATCTCGCGACGTGTCCAGTCCTGTTCGGCCTCGATGGCGGGACGGCCGTCGGCCCCCCGCACCTCTGCCCAGCGCGGGCCGATCACGGCGAGCAGGGCACTGCATTCCTCCACCGCCCTGATCAGTTCCGCCGGGAAGCGGCGTCCGGGCTCGATGGAGTCGCTGGCGAAGAAGATCCGCTCGCGGCCGAACCGCCGGGCCAGTTCCCGGGCGATCATGGTTGCTGCGGACTCCTCATCGCCTGTCCGGTAGTTGACGAAGACGTCGGGCATGAAGGTTCCCTTCCTGAGAGGAGGACGGTCGAAGCGGCACGGCGCCAGGACTTCGTGACCTTTGCCGGGCCGGACCGTGAAGTCCTGACCGTGCGACGGCATAGCGGGTCCACGGGAGTGTGTGGGTGGAGCACCGTCGCGCGCGTCAGGTGCTGCGAACGGTCCGAGGGGCCGGGGAGCGTGGTGTAGCGCGTCGGCCGGGGTCAGAGCTGTACCGCGGGCCGCCCTGGGGTCGCCCGATTTTCGGGGCGGACGAGGCGGCGTCGGGGGGAGGGTCCGTGTCAGCCGTGCGTGCGAGCCGTCACTCGTGCCAACGTCGGCTGCAGGTCGCGCACGGCCTTGCTGCTCCTGAATCGGGAGAGTTCCCGCGCGAGGCGACGGATGTCACTGTCGACCGTCGCCGACGGCACGGCCGGCATCATCCCCAGCAGTTCCCCGGCGATCGCGCACGCGTGTTCGATCTCGCCCGAGGCTGCGTGGGCCAAGGCCCTGCGGAAGCCGTACCGGGCACGCGTGCGCAGCGCGTGAGGCGGGAGACGGCGGCATTCCCGGTCGAGGACTTCGGCTGCAGCCCTGGGGCGGCCGAGGTCGTACAGGCACCAGCCGGTTGTCATGGCCGCCGGGTCGGTCACGTGAGTGGTACCGATCACGGGCTCGGTGCTGTCGGGGGCGTCGTCGCGAGAGAGGAGGTCTCGTGCCTTGTCGAGGCTGCCGAGGCAGGCGCCTTCCTCGCCGGCGAGTGCGTGTCCTTGCGCCTCTCGCTGGGCCGCGAGTCCCCGGATGCGGGCCGGGAGTCCGTCCTTCTGGGCTCGGCGGGCCAGGGCCACGGTACCTGTGGCGTCACCGCTGTAGAGCGTAACCAGAGCGCGCCTTACGAGTGCGTAGGAACCGAGGGACGGATCTCCTCCGGCGCGCGCCAGTTCCGCCGCCTCGCCTGTCCGGACGAGCGCCGTGCGGCTGTCCCCGGACTCCTGGGCCATCCAGCCCGTGAATTCCGCGAACCGAGAGGCGAGCAGGAGCGCGTGGGCCCGAGTGGCGGACTGAGTCTCGGCGGCCAGTCCGGCGACCATGCGCGTCTGCGTCTCCAACAGGGGGAGCAGGACCTTCGGCGCGGTGGACTGGCCTAGGGTTCGCAACTGGTCGAGCTGGGCTCGGAAGGAGTGCAGGAGGGGCCCGGCAGCAAAGGACGCTTCACTGCTGCGCCTGAGGCCGAAGTCGACCAGCGACCCGGTACCCGCTGCCAGGACAGCCCGGCGCCCCACGCTCGAGAGACTCGGCGAGGTATGGAATTCACCGCTTTCCGAGTCGGTGTCGGCGCGGATGGCGAGGCGCTGCAGTTCGCCGTTCGCGCCGAGGAAGGCGTCACACCGCCGCGCCAGTTCGGGTGATGCGGAGCGCTCACCGCGCTCCACCTTGCTGAGGTGTCCCTTGTCGTAGTTGAGCGCCACGGAGAACTCGGTCAGGGACAGCCTCGCGCCCAGTCGTAATCGGCGAAGCTCCGGACCGAAACGTCGACTTGTATTCATCGTCAACCCCCACCTGGACAGCGACCACGAGGGTCGTGCGCCCTCGTGAGGAACTCTCGTTCGTCGTTCACTGGCCGACGCGAAGACCGTGATGGACACCCGCCGTGACGGGTCCGTGTCTCTTCGCGTCCGAGAGTGAGTTTGACACGCGGGGCGCTCGCGGAATCGGGGTTCGACGTGGTTGCCCGTTGCCTCTTTGCCTTCTTCGGTTCTCGACGGGTCCGCGAGCCGGAGGTGACAGGGCGGGAGTGGGTCACTAATGTCAATGTTACTAACATTTTCGTTAGTGCTGTGGAGGTTGTAGGGCATGGTCGATTTCGTGGGTCGTCGGCAGGAACTGGCGACGCTTGAGCGTGAACTGCAGAAGGTCGCCGGGGGTGCCGACGGCGAGCGGCCCGGGCGGTGCGTGATGCTGCGTGGACGGCGGCGGGTGGGTAAGTCGCGGCTGGTCGAGCGGTTCGCGGAGCGTTCCGGGGTCCCGTTCCTGTTCTACGCGGCGACCGGCGCGTCGGCCAAGGACGATCTGGCACGGCTGGCTCGGGACGCCCAGGCATCGACGCTGCCCTTGGCGGGACTGGTGGCCGCCGCGCGGCCGGAAAACTGGGACGCCGCGTTCGACGTACTGGCTGCTGCGCTGCCGGCCGACCGGGCAAGCGTGCTGGTCATCGACGAAGTGCCCTACCTGATGGATGCTGACGGCGCCTTTGAGGGGGTGCTGCAGCGGGCCTGGGACCGGGTACTGGAGACGAAGCCGGTACTGCTGGTCCTCATCGGCTCCGATCTGTCGATGATGGAGGCACTGAACAGCTACGGACGCCCCTTCCACCAGCGCGGCCGTGAGATGGTGCTGGGGCCGCTCAACCCTGCCGAGGTGGGGCAGATGCTCGGCCTGGATCCGGCGGAAGCCTTCGACGCCGCGCTGGTCACCGGCGGGCTGCCGCTGATCTGCGCGGAGTGGCCACCGGGAGCGGGGATGTGGGACTTCCTCGGGGAGGCGCTGAGCGATCCGGTCTCGGCCCTGCTGGTGTCGGCCGAACGCTCGCTGGCTGCCGAGTTTCCGCCTCAGGCCCAGGCGCGTACGGTGCTGGCGGCCATCGGCAGTGGTGAGCGGACCTTCACCAACATCGCCCGTGCCGCCGGCGGAATCGGGGCGACACCGCTTCAGCGAGCGCTGGAGCTGCTCGCCGAGAAGCGGGTCATTGCGGCGGAGCTGCCCGTGTCGCTGCGTCCGTCCAAGGATCGTCGCTACCGGGTGGCAGATCCTTACCTGCGGTTCTGGCTGCATTTGCTCGGCCCGTCCATGGAGGAGATCGAGCGCGGACGAGGTGATCTGACCTTGGCACGGATCCGGGAGAGCTGGACCAGTTGGCGCGGCCGGGCGGTCGAGCCGCTCATCCGCGAGGCGCTGGTCCGCGTACTGCCCGACGACCGGCTACCCGCGGCCCCCGCAGTGGGCGGCTACTGGACCCGCACCAACGACGTCGAGATCGATGTCGTCGGGGCGGACCGTGCTCCCGTCGCCAAGGAGCTCTTCTTCGTCGGTTCCATCAAGTGGCTGGAGCGGTCGTCCTTCGACCGGCACGACCTGGCAGCACTTCTTCGGCACCGGGCCGCTCTCACCGACGAGCCCGTCCCGGTGGTGGCGGTCTCGCGCAGCGGCGTGGACTCTCCGGGTCTCGACGCCGCGTACGGCCCCGGCGACCTGCTCACCGCCTGGACGTTGTGAGCGGCGGACTACGGGTGAAACCCGCGCCAGTGCGCTGATCCGGCGTCCGCCAGTGCGTCGTCGACCGTGTCGCGGAGTTGGGCGCGGGCGGTGATGCCGAGCTTGGGGAAGGCGCGGTAGAGGTGGGAGCCGACCGTGCGGGGGGAGAGGAACAGCTTCTCCCCGATCTCGCGGTTCGTCAGGCCGCGGGCGGCGAGCCGGACGATCTGTTGTTGCTGCGGGGTGAGTTCGGTGAGCGCGCCGGGGGCGGCGCTGTCCGCCTCGATGCCGGCGGCCCGGAGTTCCGCCTTCGCGCGTTCGATCCAGGGGCGGGCGCCGAGCCGCCGGAACGTGTCGAGGGCTCCGGTCAGCAGCGGGCGGGCCTCCGCGATACGACGCCGGCGGCGCAGCCACTCTCCGTAGTCCAGCCGGGTCTGGGCCCGCTCGAAGGGCCACTGCTCGCCCGCCTCGTCCGCCAGCGCCGCCCGGAAGTGCCGTTCGGCGTGTTCCGGTTCGGCGAGCAGGGCGCGGCCTCGTTCGACCAGGGAGGAGGCGCGTACCGACGGGCTGGTGCCCGTGCGCCGTGCCGATCGCTCCAGCAGGACCGCGGCGGGTTCGCGCCGCCCCCCGCGGACGGCCGCCGCGGCGAGTTCGGCCAGGACGGTGGGGGATACGTGGTAGTGGACCGGGTCGCCGTCCTCGGTGAAGGCGGCGCGGAACTGCGCGTACGCGGTGTCGTAGTCCCCCTCGGCCACCGCCGCGAGGCCCAGGGCGCGGCGGGCGAAGACCGCGACGGAGCGGCTCTCCAGGGGATCGACGAGGGCCAGGGCCCGCTCGGCGTTCCGGCGGGCCTCGGCCGGGTCACCGAGCAGCGCCAGCACGGTCGCGTCGAGGGCTCGTGCGCATGCCTCGGCGTGGACCAGTCCGGCCTGCGAGGCCACCTCCGTGATCTCGGCGGCCACCGAGCGGGCCTCGGCCCAGCGGCCCTGCTCCAGATAGGTCCAGCCGGCCGCGCAGGCCAGACCGGCCGGCAGCGGTCCCAGGGCCTGCCAGCGGCCGAACGCCTCGTCGAAGGTCCTGGCGGCCAGCGTGGTCCGGTCGAGGATCCAGGCCACCACGGCGAGGGCCATCAGGGATCCGGCGTCGTCCCCGGCCGCGGCGATCAGCCGGGGCAGCGCCGGGGCCAGGGACGCTCCCGCGCCGGTGGGATCGGAGACGGCCAGGGTCCAGGCCCGCAGCGCACCACCCGCCGGGGAGTCCGGCACCTGGGAGAGCAGGGCCTCGATGCGCTGCCGCTGGGACTCCTCGCCCGAGTAGTAGCGGACCACCGCCGCCGCGGCGAGCGCGTCCAGCAGGTGGGGCGAACTGGCGTCCGCCGCCTCCCCGGCAATGCGCGACAGCAGGGCGAAGGCGGCCGTGTGGTGCGCACCCACGGTCATGAGCTGCCCCGTCGCCAGCGCGGCCCGGCTGATCAGCGCCGGGTCGTCGGTGCGCTTGCCGACCTCGGCGGCCAGGTGTTCCACCCAGCCGAGCTGGCCGGTGAGGACCGCCGCGCCCGCGGCGTCGGCCAGCAGCCGCGCCTGGTCCGCGCGGCGCGGGCTGAGGTGCGCGGCGCGCTCCAAGGCGGCGGCAGCGGCCGCGTGGCCGCCCCGGCGCCGGGCCCGGCCGGCGGTTTCCAGGAGGGCCGCCGCCACCTGCGCGTCGGGGCGCACGGTCGCGGCGGCGAGGTGCCAGGCACGCCGGTCGGGCTCCTCGCCCAGCAGCCCGGCGAGCGCCAGGTGCGCGCTTCTGCGCTCCTCGAAGGGTGCGGCGTGGTAGACCGCCGAGCGGACGAGCGGGTGCCGGAAGGAGACCCCGCGGCTGTCCCGTCGTACGAGACCGGCCCGTTCGGCGGGCGCCCACACCGTGTCGGCCGCCTCGGGCAGGCCCCGTGCGGCCGCCGGGGCGTCCGCCGCGTCGGTGGCGGCGAGCAGCAGCAGGGCGCGGCGGGTGGTGTCGGGCAGGTGCCGCAGGTGCCGGGCGAAGACCCCCTCCAGCCGGTCGGTGACGGGCAGCGGGCCCTCCCGACCGGCGCCCTCCGGCTGTCCGCTCGCGGCGGCACGGGCCAGCTCGACCAGGGCCAGCGGGTTGCCCGCCGCCTCCTGGAGGATCCGGGCCCGGGTACGGCCGGTGGGACGCCCCGGCTGCTCGTCGAGCAGCCGGTTCGCCGCATCCGCGCTCAGGGGACCGATCACCAGGCGCTCGTACCCCTTGTCGAACCCGGGCAGCACGGCCGCGGCACGCACGCCCATCAGCAGCGTCACGGGCTCGCTGTCCATGCGCCGCGCCACGAAGGAGAGAACGTCCAGTGACGCGCGGTCGATCCACTGGGCGTCGTCGACCACCACCAGCAGCGGCGCCGGTTCCGCGAGGTCCGACACCAGGGTCAGCACCGCCAGGCCGACGAGCAGGGCCTCGGGGGGCGCGGCGGGGTCGGCCAGTCCCAGAGCGGCCCCGAGCGAGGAACGCTGCCGTGCGGGCAGTGCGTCCAGGTCGCCGAGTACTGGGCGCAGCAGCTGGTGCAGACCGGCGAAGGCGAGATGCTGCTCGGACTCGCTGCCGACCGCTCGCAGCACCCGGTGGCCGGCACCGCGCGTCCGCCGTACGGCGAGGTCGAGCAGGGCGCTCTTGCCGACACCCGGTTCGCCCTCGACGACCAGCACCGCGCTGCGGGACCGGCCGTCGGCGACGCGCCGCATGAGGTCCGCGGTCTCGGTTTCCCGGCCCAGCACGGTCGGGCCGGGGTCCGCGGCCGGACTCCGGCCCGCTCGAGCGCTTCCACCGTTCGCCACAGCTGCTCCAGAAACTGGCACTTCTCCGACAGTAGCCGGACGGCGCCGCGGTCGTGGCGCAGGGGCGGCGGGGGCGGTGGGGGCGGCAGGGGCGGCGGGGCCACCCCGCCCCGGTTCCGCCCAGCCCCGGTTCCGCCGGCCCCGGTTCCGCCCAGCCCCGGACCCGCACGGCGCAGGCCGGGCCGGCCCGCCGGCCCAGTACGCCGGCCCGCCGCAGCCAGGTGCAGCCCGCCGCAGCCAGGTGCAGTCACCTGACGCATACCGCCGCCCGGCACCCCGACGCACCCTTGCGGGAGAACTGATCGAACTGGAGCGCACCATGGACACCATCACCCTGGGCGACGTCACCGTGACCCGGGTCCGGGAGTACTACGGTCCCGTCGACCTGACGCCCGAGGCGTTCGTCCCGGACAGCCCGGCCCAGGCGTGGGACACGCACCGGTCCTGGCTGGTCCCGGACTTCCTGGACGCCGAGACCCGCATCGTCAACACCGCGATCCAGACCTGGGTCCTGCGCAGCGAGGGCAGGACCATCCTGGTCGACACCGGGGTCGGCAACCACAAGGACCGGCCGTACGCGCCGGTGTGGAGCCGCCTGGACACCGACTTCCTGGGCAATCTCGCCCGCGCCGGGGTGCGCCCCGAGGACGTCGACATCGTGATCAACACCCACCTGCACGTCGACCACGTCGGCTGGAACACCTACCTCGACGGCCGGACCTGGGTACCGACGTTCCCCAACGCCACCTACCTCATGGCCAAGGCGGACTTCGACTACTGGAACCCCGCCAACGAGATCAAGACCCTGCTGGGCCGCGGCAACCAGAACGTCTTCGAGGACAGCGTCGCCCCCGTGCACGAGGCCGGTCTCGCCCTGCTGTGGGAGGGCAGCCACCGCATCGACTCCCACCTGCGCCTCGACCTCGCCCCCGGCCACACCCCGGGCTCGTCGGTGCTGCGGCTGGAGTCCGGCTCCGACCGGGCCCTGTTCGTCGGCGACCTGATGCACAGCCCGATCCAGATCCACGAGCCCGACGCCAACAGCTGTTTCTGCGAGGACCCCGCCGAAGCCCGCGCCACCCGCCACAAGCTCCTGGGCGCGGCGGTCGACAGCAACGCCCTCGTCTTCCCCGCGCACCTCGGCGGCCACGGCGCCGCCGAAGTCGTCCGTTCCGGGAGCAAGTTCGCCATCAAGGGCTGGGCGCCCTTCGCCAAGTACACCGAGACCGAGCAGGCCTGAGAAAGACACGCGAGATGAACCAGCATTCCGGGCCCGTCGTCACCACCGCGCAGGGCGCCGTCCGCGGCCTGCGCCGGGACGGCACCCTCACCTTCCTGAACATCCCCTACGCCGCCCCGCCCCGCGGCGCCGGCCGGTTCGCCCCGCCACGGCCGCACGAGCCGTGGGACGGCGTACTGGACGCCACCGCGCCGGGACCCAGCGCCCCGCAGTCCGCGCGCAGGCTCGGGGACATCGACATGACCCCCTACTTCGGCCCCGGCTGGAGCCGCGGCGAGGACTACCTCACCGTCAACGTCTTCGCGCCCGCCGCCGGGGGTGACGCCCTGCCGGTCATGGTGTTCGTCCACGGCGGCGGTTTCGTCGCCGGATCGACGCGGGCCGCCCTGTACGACGGTTCCGCGTTCGCCCGTGACGGTGTCGTCCTCGTCACCCTCAACTACCGGCTCGGGATCGCCGGGTTCCTCGACGTCCCCGGGGCGCCCGCCAACCGCGGTCTGCTCGACGTCGTCGCCGCGCTGCGCTGGGTGCGGGAGAACGTCTCCGCCTTCGGCGGCGACCCGCGCAACGTCACCCTCTTCGGCCAGTCGGCCGGGGCGACCATCGTCGGCGGCGTCCTCGCCACCCCCGAGGCCGCCGGGCTGTTCCGCCGGGCGATCGTGCAGAGCGGCAGCGGCCGGGGCGCGTTCACGCCCGAGCAGGCCGCCCGTGTCACCCGGGCCGCGGCCGGGGCCCTGGGCATCGAGCCGCACGTGGACGCCTTCGGCGCGATCCCGGACGAGCGGCTCGTCGAGGCGGCCGGGCAGCTGACGGGCATCGACCTGCGGACCGGGACCCACGGCGACCCGCTGATCGGCCTCAGCCCCTTCAGCCTGGTCCTGGACACCCAGCCCGCCGCGTCCGTCGCCGCCGGTCTCGCCGCCGACGTCGACCTGCTCGTCGGCACCAACGCCGAGGAGGGCAACCTCTACCTGGTCCCGGTGGGCACGTACGCCACCTCGACCGCCGCCGACGTCGACGAGGCCGCCGCACGCTCGCACCCCGATCCCGAGCGGCTCGTCGAGACCTACCGCGCGGCGCGCCCCGGGGCGTCCTTCGCGGAACTGCGCTCCGCCATCATGGCCGACGCCCTGTTCGGCGCGGGCAGCCGCGCGCTGGCCGACGCCCATGCCGCCCACCCGCGCTCCGCCACGTATGCCTACCGGTTCGCCTGGCGCTCCCATGCCCTGGACGGCGAACTGGGTGCCACCCACGGGGTCGAACTGCCCTTCGTCTTCGACCTCGCGGACCGGCCGGAACTCCACGGCCCGGACGCCCTGCTCGGCCCCGACGAGGCCCCCGCGGACCTCGCCGGCCGCGTCCACGACACCTGGGTCCGGTTCGCCCGGACCGGCGACCCCGGCTGGGACCCGTACGACACCGACCGCCGGGCCACCATGTGCATCGACGCCGAGTGGACCCAGGCCGACGACCCCCGCGGCCGGGAACGGCGGGTCTGGAGCTGACCGGGGGTCACTCGGGGGCGCGGTGTCCCGACACGCCCAGGCCCTCGACGGCGATCTCCATGAGCCGCGTGGCGTGCCGCGCGGCGTCGGGGGTGTGCTCGGCCGCGAGGGACACCGCGTTGGCGAGGGAGACCAGTTCGACGACGGTGACGTCGTCGCGGACGGTTCCGGCGTGCTGGGCGCGGGCCAGGAGGTCGCCGCCCGCGTCCATCAGCAGCTGCTCGCAGTGCGAATCCGGCGCGGTCGACGCGGTCGACGCGGTCGTGCCCGTTGCCCGCAGCAGGGCACGGGCGGCGCCGCGCGTCACGGCGCCGAAGACCGCCAGGGACGTCAGCCAGGTCGTCAGGGCGGTCGCGGGCGGGTGCTCGCCCGCCAGGGACCGGGCCTCGCCGCAGAGCTGTGCCACGCGCTCCTGGAAGACGGCCTGGAGCAGGTCCCAGCGGGACGGGAAGTGGCGGTGCAGCGTGGCGGAGCCGACGCCGGCCCGCCGGGCGATCTCCTCCAGGGAGGCGTCGGCTCCGCGCCGGGCGACTTCGGCCGCGGCGGCCTCCAGGATCCGGTCGTAGTTGCGGCGGGCGTCCGCGCGTTTGGGCGGGCCCGGGTTCTCCCTGGTCACGCTCGTGGTCTCCTTCCTCCCCGGCAAAACGGGGTGCCACCCCATTCTCGCACCGCCGTCGGACTCCACCGTTTGACAACAAGTGGGGGGTGCCCCCATATTCAGAGAAACGGAGGGGCACCCCGTTTTTGTCCACGACACAGGAGACGAAGGCATGCGCGCCGTACAGTTCGACCGATTTGGCCCGCCCGACGTTCTGCGTGTCGACGACATCCCCGCGCCCCGGCCGGGACCCGGAGAAGTCCTCGTCGACGTGCACGCCGCGAGCGTGGACGCCGGCGAGACCGCCTTCCGCGCGGGCAGGATGCGCCGGGTGACCCGCGCCCGCTTCCCGCGCGGCCTGGGCAGCGACTTCGCCGGCCGGGTCGCGGCCGTCGGCAGTGGCGTACGCGCCTGGGCCGTCGGCGACGCGGTGTGGGGCCTCATGCCGCACCTCACCTTCGGCGCCATCGCCGACCACGTCGCCGTGCCCGAACAACGGCTCGCCCGCGCTCCGGAGAACCTGAGCCCGGTCGAGGCCGCCGCCCTGCCGGTGGTGGGCACCACGGCGATGACGGCCCTGATCGGCAAGGCGCGACTCCAGCCGGGCGAGAGGCTCCTGGTCCGTGGCGCCACCGGCGGCGTCGGCAGCATCGCCGTACAACTGGGCAAAGCGCTCGGTGCGCACGTGACCGCCCTCGCCGGCGCCCGCAACCTCGACTGGATCACCCGGCTCGGTGCGGACGAGGCCGTGGACTACCGCACGACCCGGCCCGGCGACCTCGACCGCTTCGACGTGATCGTGGACGTCGTCGGCACCGACCTGGGGGCCTACCAGGCGCGGCTGGCCCGCGGAGGGCGTCTGGTCGCCCTCTCCTTCGACTCGGACCGCGTCGTCTCCTCGATGCTCGGCATCGCCCTGCGGGCGGCCGCCGCTCCCCGGCGCGTCAAGATGTTCAGCAACAACCCGTCGGCCGACCGCATCGCCGACCTCACCCGGGCCGTCGAGGCGGGAACGATCCGGCCGGTCGTCGACACGGTCTTCCCCGTGGGGGACATCGCGGCGGTCCACCGTCGGCTCGAATCCGGCGGTGTCCGCGGCAAGTACGTCATCGACATGCGGCTTCCCTGAACCGGCCGGACCGGCACGCCGGCGCGATGACCCGCGCCGCCGGTCCAGGACCGCGCCGGCGCGTCAGCGGGGCAACGGGCGACTGGGCCAGCGGGCGAGTGGGCGAGTGGGCCAGCCGGTCTGTGGGACGGCGTGTCAGCGTCTCAGCGCGCACTCCGCCGCCGCCACCACCGTGCCGGTCTGGAGTGCCACCTGGTCGGCCACGGGCACCCAGCGCAGTCGCAGGGACTGCTCGAACTCCGTGCACCAGGTGGTGAAGAGTTCGTCCAGTTCGTGGCGGAGTCCGGCGGCGGCCGGGTCGTCGGCCTCCCGGAGGAGCCGCAGCAGGAGCCCCGCGGCGCGCAGCGGCTGGCGGCGCGCGACCACCTCGAGGGCGCTGATCCCGGCCGTCGTCAGCCGGGGTGAGGTCGTCGTGCGGGGATCCTCGTCCGGCTGTCGGAGCAGGGGCTCCCAGGATGCGGCCACCAGGTCGTACAGGCCGTCGGCCATCCACTCGAGTACGCGTCTGGGCGGGCTGTCCCCGGCCGGCGGCAGGAAGCCCCGGGCCTTCTCGAAGACGGCGGTCACCTGCCGTCCGCCCTCCCGCACCAGCCCCGACAGCTCGCGCAGGGCACCGGCCGGGTCGGGGTGCGGGGACAGGTCGTCGGCCGTACCGGTCGCCCACAGGGGGACCTCGACGATCGCCGTGACACCGCCGTACCTCCGGGGCGCGCACCAGGTGGACAGGCCGATGTTCTCGGACCCGGCCGCCAGCCGGGCGGTGCTGTCCGGCGGAGGCAGGACGTGGATGCCGGGGGCCGGGTTCTCCCAGTACAGGGCGTCGTACGTGCCGTGCTGGACCGGGACGCCGACCGAGGTGGCGGACGCGCGGAAGGGCGCCGCGAGGCCGGGAAGGCCACGGGTCAGCTGGACCCACGTGCCACCGGCGTCGACGCTGTGCAGCGAGCACTGGAGGACGGGCCGCAGCTCGTCGATCGCGTCGAACAGCGCACGGCTCTCCGGGAGCCGCCACCCCTCGATGGGCGCCCACTCCGGCTGCTCCGCCGCGACGGGGCGGAAGGCGGTGCGGTAGTAGCGGTCCAGGGTGTGTCCGGGACCGGCCGTCGCCGCCTCCAGGCCCTCGCTCAGGGCCGCGCCGTCCGGGTCGAGGCACAGGACGATGTCCCAGGTGACGGTGTCGGGGTCGGTCGCCGTGGACCGGCGGTCGCCGTCGGCCACGCGCTCCGCCAAGGCCAGCGCGGTCGCGCCGCCCACCGGCTCGTCCGAGTGCGGCCGGGCCACCACCAGGACGTGCCGAGGCCCGTGGCCCACGGACAGCATCAGGATCGGCCGGCCGGCCCGGGACGTGCCGATCCGGCGCAGGCGGCAGGACCCGGGGAACCGGGAGACCAGCCGCCGCGCCGACTCGGTGACTTCCGCGACCGTGAGGTAGCGGTGCATCGGGCGCGTCCGGTCAGGCGCCGCCGTTGCCACCGCTGTCGCCGGTGGTTTCCTTCTTGTCCAGCGGACGGATCTCGATCTTGTTCGCCATGCCGTCTCCTTCCGATGGTGCCTGCGATGCCCGCCGTGCCCGGGGCACCCGTGGTGCCCGTCGTGCCTCTGGCACACGCGGTGCCTGTGGGTGTGCGGGGCACTCTGTGCCCTTGCCAGCGTTCGCCCACCCCGTCACTGTTGTCAACGTCCCTTGTCGACCGTGCGGTTGGGAAATGCGAGGTTGGCGCGAAAATGACGGTGCACGCGATGCGGCGGCCCCGGATCAAGCCGGAGCACCGCGCCTACCGGACCGTGGACGGTCACGTGCGGATCGGCAGCGTCGTCCACGGCATCGGTGCCGAGGTCAAGGACCCCGACGGCTGGGTCTGGACGCTGGTCCGGGCCATGGACGGGACGCGGGAGGCCGCTGACGTCGTCGCCGAGGTGTCCGGGCGCCACCCGGAACTGCGGCTGCCCGCCCCTGACATCGTCCAGGCGATGGCGGACCTGACCGACGCCGGGTACGTCGAGGACGCCGGTGCGCCGCCGCCTCCGGAACTGTCCGAGCGGGACCGCGAGCGTCACAGCAGGGGCATGACCCTGCTGCGCTGGATGGACCTGCGGCCCAGGAGCAGTGCCTGGGAGCCGCAGGTGCTGCTCCGCCGGGCCCGGGTCCTGCTGGTCGGCGCCGGGGGCACCGGCTCGGCCGCCGCTCGCGACCTGGTGGCTTCGGGGGTGGGGCGGCTGCACTGCGTCGAACCGGACGTGGTCGAACTGTCCAACCTCAACCGGCAGACTCTCTTCGGCGAACGGGACCTGGGCAGACCCAAGATCGACGCGGTGCTCGCCGGGCTGCGCGCGCTCAACGCGGACGCCGAGGTCACCGGCGAGCGGCGCGAGGTGCGCGGCCCGGCGGACCTCGAAGACCTGCTGACCGGTGCCGGCGGTGCCAATGGTTCCGGCGATGCCGATGGTGCCGATGGCCCCGACGGCTCCCCGGGCTACGACGCGCTGCTGCTCGCCGCCGACCGGCCCGCCACGATCCGCAGGTGGGCCAACCAGGTCTGCCTGGCCTCGGGGACGCCGTGGGCGGAGGCGGGCTACCGCGGGCCGCTGGTCAGCGTGGGGGTCTTCACGCCCGGCCGGGGCGCGTGCTGGCAGTGCCTGCGCGACGCCGAGATCGAGCGGCGCGACCTGCGGCTCGCCCCGGGACAGGACGAGGACGTGGCCTCGCCCCGGATGCCGTGGAATCCGGCCAACGCCGTGACCGCGGGCCTGTCCGGCGGGCTGCTGGCCCACGCCGCCCTGATGCTGCTGTGCGGCGTCCCGCCCGTGGAACCCGGCTGCCGGTTCGGCCTCAACCTCATGGTGCCGGGCGACCCGGTCCTGCAACGCTCACCGCGACGCCCCGACTGCCCGGCCTGCCGCCCGGTGGAGCCCGATCCGGCCCCGGCCGCGCGTCCCGGCTCGGGCGACCGGGGTCCGTCGTGACCGACACCGCCGGCCCCGCGGCCGACACCTCCGAGGCCGACACCTCCGACACCGCCAGCGAGGCCGACGCCGCCGCCGACGCCGCCGCCGTGGGCACCGACGCCGACGGCCCGCCCCCGATCGCGCCGACGACCCGTGTCCTCCTGCACGACCTGGCCGTACGACGGGACCGGGACGAGTGGATCGTGGGCCGCATGACCACCCGGACCTTCGTCGCCCTGCCCGCGGCCGGGGCGCGTGCGGTGGAACTCCTGGGCGCGGGGCTGAGCGTGCGGCGCACGGAGGAGTCGCTGCGCGCGGAGACCGGGGAGGAGTTCGACATCGCGGACTTCGTCGGGGACCTGGCCGCGCTGGGGTTCGTGGCCCGGATCGGCGACCACCCCGTGCCGGATGCCGAACCGCCGCGGGCGTCCCTGCCGTGGCTGCGCCCCCGCCACGTCCGCCTCGCCCTGCACCCGGTGCTCCCGCTGCTCGTCGGGGCGCTGCTGGTGGCCGCCGTCGTCGTCCTGGTGCGCCGCCCCGATCTGCTGCCGGGCTACCGCGACCTGCTGTGGAGCCGCCACGGCAGCGTGGTGCTGCTGAGCGGGGCGGCGGCCGGGTGGACGCTGCTGCTGGCCCATGAACTGGCACACCTGGTCACCGCCCGTGCGGCGGGCGTGCCGGGGAAGATGCGGCTGGGCACCCGGCTCCAGTTCCTCGTCATGCAGACCGACATCAGCGGCATCGAACTCGCTCCCCGCAGGCACCGGCTGACGGCCTATCTGGCCGGAATCGCCCTCAATCTGTCCGTCGCCTCGTCCCTGGTCCTGACCCTCGCCCTGACGGAGACCGGCACGACCGCCCACCGACTGCTGGCCGCGGCCCTGCTGCTGGCCCTGCTGCCCCTGCCCTTCCAGTGCATGGTCTTCACCCGCACGGACCTGTACTTCGTCCTCCAGGACCTCACCGGCTGCCGCGACCTGTACGGCGACGGTCTAGCGTACGCCCGCTACCGGGCCCGCCGATCGGTGCGGGCCGTGCGGAGCGTACGCCGCGGGGTGCGTGCGGGGGGCCGGGACGACGACCCCAGTGCCCGGTTGCCCGCGCACGAGCGCCGTGCCGTGCGCGTCTACAGCGTCGTCCTGGTGGTCGGCACGGCCGCCTGCCTGGCGTTCATGGCCGCGGTCACGCTGCCCGTCGACCTCGCCCTCCTGGTCCGCGCGGTGCGCGGCCTGGGGCCGGGCCACGGCCTCGCCGGGAACGCCGACGCGGTGACGGTGCTGGTGGTCCTGGGCGGGGTCAACGTCCTCTGGCTGGTGACCTGGTGGCGCAACCGCCGCTCACGCCGGTCCGCGGGCGCGACCTGACGGCTCCCGGCCCCTTCGACCGTACGGGCCCCGTCAGCGCCCCGTCGTACCGTCGATCAGTTCGCGCAGGATATCCGCGTGGCCGGCGTGTCGGCCGGTCTCCTCGATCATGTGCGTCAGGGCCCAGCGGACGCTGGGCGCGGGGCGGCCGGGACGGGCCCGGGGGAGTGGTGCGCCGAGGTCGGCGCAGGCGTCGAGCACGCGGTTCGCCCGTTCGACGGCTGCGCGGTAGCGGGCGAGGACCTCGGCCACGCCGTCCTCGGGAGCGGCCCGGAAGGTGGCCGGCCAGCTCCGCACCTCTTCCCCGAGGAAGAGGGCGCGCTCGACGTGGGTCAGGTGGTGGAGCAGCCCGAGCAGGTTGGTGCCCGACGGCACGGCGGCCGTGCGGACCCGTGGTTCCGGGGCGCCCTCGACCTTGCCTGCGATCGAGGTCCGCAGATAGTCGAGGAACCCGCGCAGGGTCTCGGCCTCGCTGCCGCCGGTCCGGGGCGGCGGGGTGTCCCGTCGGTGGGTGCGGGGGGTGGTCGACATGGTGACCGGCCTCCTTGAGGCGTGAGGCGTGAGGCGTTTGGCGTGGCGTGCGACGTGGGGCGTTTGGCGTTGGGGCGTAGGGCGTGCCCTGTGCGGCGCCGGCGGAGCCGCGGCGTACGGCCCGTCAGCCCGCGCGGCGGACGAGCAGCACGTGGTCGACGACCTCGGCGGTGCGCCCGCCCGGGCCGGTCGCGGTCCGGCGCGGGGCGTCGGCCCGCTCGACCCGCCACGTCCCCGGGTCCAGGGCGAGGTCCGCGGCGACCTCCTCCGGGGACGGGAACCGCGCGTCGGGGTCCTGGTCCCACGACCACGGCGCGGTCGAACCGTGGTCGACGACCAGCAGCCGCCCGCCCGGACGCAGCGCGTGCGCGGCCGTACGCAGGACCGACGCGCGGTCCAGGTCGAAAGGGGTGTGCAGGTAGTGGGCGCAGACCAGGTCGAACCGGCCCTCGGGAAAGGACGCGCGCAGGTCGTGCCGTACGGCGTCGACCAGGTCGCCGAGGGCGTGCGCACGTGCGTGCCCGGCGAGCCGCTCGGCCGCCACGCCGGAGATGTCCACGGCCGTGACCCGCCAGCCCCGCCGGGCCAGCCACAGCGCGTCGCCGCCGCTGCCGCACCCCAGGTCCAGCGCGTCGCCGGGCGGCAGGCCGGTGACCGTCTCGACCAGGCGGACGTTGGGGCGCGGCGCGTCGGGCGCCGGACGGGCGGCGTACACGCCGTCCCAGAACGTGACCGCGTCGGTGGCACTCATCGGAACTCCTTCGGTCGGCTTTCGCTTGGCCCCGTCGGCTGTTGTGCGGCCTTCGGCCGGTTGTTCCCCGGCCTTCGGCCGGCCCGGTCGGGCGCGAGCGACGGACTGACGTGGCCAGTCTCGGCAGCGACCGCCCGATCCGGCACGAAAACTTGCCGTTATGACAAGGTGGCCCGATGGACGCCGGAACGGACGACGTACTCGACGCGGTGGGCCCACGCCTGCGCGCGCTGCGCCGCGAGCGGGGCATCACCCTCGCCCACCTCTCGGCGGCGACCGGCGTGTCGGAGAGCACGCTGTCCCGGCTGGAGAGCGGGCAGCGCCGCGCCACCCTGGAACTGCTGCTGCCGCTCGCCCGGATCTACGACGTCCCGCTGGACGACCTCGTCGGCGCCCCGCGCACGGGCGACCCCCGTATCCACCTGAAGCCGATCAAGCGCTACGGCATGGTCTTCGTGCCGTTGTCCCGGCGGCCGGGCGGCACCCAGGCGTTCAAGATGATCATCCCGAGCCGTCCCGCGCCGCTCGAACCGACCCCGCAGACCCACGAGGGCTTCGAGTGGCTGTACGTGCTCGGCGGCCGTCTGCGGTTGCTGGTCGGCGAGCGCGACCTGACGCTGTCGCCCGGCGAGGCGGCCGAGTTCGACACCTCCCTTCCGCACTGGCTGGGCAGCGCCGACGGCGGCGCGGTGGAACTGCTCGTGCTGTTCGGTCTTCAGGGCGTGCGGGCCCATGTGCGCAGCGGCTGAGGGCCGTTGGACCGGGCCGGGAGGGGACGCCGTGCGCGAGGGGACGAGCTGAGCGGGAGACGGCCGTCCCGTGGGACACGGCTTCGAGAGGCCCCCGACGAACGGTCCGCGCGGCCGTCCTGAGGGGCGGTCAAGCCCGGCCCGCCACCCGGCGGCACGCCTCCACGTACCCGCGCACCAGCGGCCGCCCCTCGTCCTCGCGGCGCCGGGCCAGAGCGTAGCGGCTGGGGGCCACGCCGCGGACCGGGCGGGTGACGACGCCGCCCAGAGTGATCAGCGGGGCGTTGCCCGTGGCCACGAAGCAGATGCCGAGACCCGCGACCAGGGCCTCGTACGTCTCCTCCGTGCCGGAGATCTCGGCGCCGACGCGCGGCGGCCGGGCGTCCGGTCCGCCCAGTGCGCGCCGTTCGTCCAGCGCCAGCCAGAAGTCGCGCAGCACGCCCGCCTCCGGGGGCAGGGCGAGGAACGGCTCGTCGGCCAGGTCCGCGAAGTCGAGTTCCTCGCGGGCGGCGAGGGGGTGGGTGTCGGGCAGGGCGACCAGGCGGGGCTCCTCGGCGACCACCGTCCAGGCGTAGCGGTCGGCGTCGGGCAGCGGCAGCCACACGTACGCGACGTCGGCGGTGCCGTCGGCCAGGCCCGCGGTCGGGTCCTCCCAGGTCACCTGCCGCAGCCGCAGGACCGCCTCCGGGTGGGCCGCCGTGAAGCGGGAGCGGATCGCCGGCAGCAGACCGCCGCGACCGGGGCTGGTGCTCATGCCGACGACGAGGGTGCCGCGCCGAGCCGCACGCGCCGCCTCCACCGCCGCCGCGCCCTCGGTCCAGTCGGCCAGCACGCGCCGGGCGTGCGGCAGCAGAGCCGTGCCCGCCTCGGTGAGGGTCACACCCTGGCGGTCACGGCGGAACAGCTCGGCGCCCAACTGCCGCTCCAGCGCCCGGATCTGCTTGCTCAACGCGGGCTGCGACACGTACAGGCGCTCGGCCGCCCGCGTGAAGTGCAGCTCCTCGGCCACCGCCGCGAAGTAGCGCAGCTCCCGCACGTGGACGTCCGTCGTCATGCCCATGGGTTATCACCGCGGGTCTTGGACCGGCAACCGCCGTGTGGCCCAGGGTGGTTGGCGTCGGAGCAGGGGAACCGAGGGGACCAGGGAGTCGGAATGAACAAGGTGTGGCTGATCACCGGTGCGAGCAGCGGCTTCGGGCGGGCGATCGCCGAGGCGGCCCTGGCCGACGGCGACGTCGTGGTCGGCGCGGCACGGCGTCCCGAGGCGCTCGACGACCTCGTGGCCGCGCACCCGGACCAGATGGAGGCGCTGCGCCTGGACGTCGCCGACACGGCCGCCGCCGGGGACGCCGTACGGGACGTGCTGGCGCGGCACGGACGGATCGACGTGCTCGTCAACAACGCGGGCCGCACGCACGTGGGCGCCCTGGAGGAGACCGGCGAGGACGAGCTGCGCGCGCTCTTCGACGTGCACGTCTTCGGACCGGCCGCGCTGACGCGCGCGGTGCTGCCGTCCATGCGGGAGCGCCGCTCGGGAGCGATCGTGCAGATGAGCAGCATGGGCGGGCAGATGTCCTTCGCGGGCTTCTCGGCGTACAGCGGCACCAAGTTCGCCCTGGAGGGCATGTCCGAGGGGCTCGCGGACGAGGTCCGGGACTTCGGGATCAAAGTGCTGATCGTCGAGCCGGGTTCCTTCCGCACGGGTCTGTTCGAGGCCGGGAACGCCGGGATCAGCGCGGACGGCGGCGCGTACCCCAAGGTCGGCGAGACCCGCGGGATGATCGCCGCGGGCGACGGCAGCCAGCCCGGCGACCCCGCCAAGGCGGCGGCGGTCATCCGCGCGGCCCTCGCGGCCGAGCACACCCCGTTGCACCTGCCGCTGGGGGACGACGGCGTCAGCGCGGTCCTCGGCCACCTCGGCCGGGTACGCGAGGAGGTCGAGGCCTGGGAGAAGCAGACCCGGGCCACCGCGTTCGACGACTGAGCCCCGGCGCGACGGAATCCCCGGCATGGTTCGGTACACGGCGGGGAGGCCGGTGCCCGGACTCCCCGCCCGACCGTGTCCGTGCCGACCGATCCGTGCCGACCGATCCGTGCCGAACCAGGAGTCCCTCGTGCTCGCGTCCTTGAAGGCCCTCAACCTGCTGGTGATGTTCCTGCTGGAACTCGCGGTGTACGCCGCGGTCGTGCTCTGGGGGGTCGCCGTCGGCGACGCCCGGCCGGTCGAGGTGGCCCTCGGCGTGGGCGCGCCGGTCGTGATGATGACGGTGTGGGCGCTGTTCGGATCGCCGCGCGCCCGGTACCCGGCGCGCGGAGGCGGACGGATCGTCCTGGAAGTGCTGTGGTTCGGCGCCGGTGGCGCCGCCCTGGCCGCCTCCGGCAGACCGCGCTGGGCAGCGGTCTTCGCCGGCGTCTTCCTGGTCAACGCGGCGCTCAGACGGCTGTGGAGGCAGTGACGCCCGGCGCACCCGTTCCCGGCGCACCCGCGCCCCGCGCCCCGCGCCCCGCGCGCCCGCTCCTCGCGCGGCGCGCCCCGCGCAGCGCTCCCTGTGCGCGCCCCCTTACGATGCGCGAGGCCGCACCCGTCGCCGCACCAGCCTCTCGAACAGGAGCACGGTTCCCGTGTCGATACCGCCACCGCCGGGACCCCAGGGGCAGTACCCCCAGGGCCCGTACGCTCCGCAGTGGGGCCACCCGCTCGCGCCGTACCCCCGGCAGGCTCCCGTGAACGGGCTCGCCATCGCCGCGTTCGTGCTCGGCGTGCTGTGCTTCGTGCCGGCGGTCGGGCTCGTGCTCGGCCTGATCGCGCTGGCCCGGATCCGCAAGCGCGGCGAGCGGGGCAAGGGGTTCGCGGTGGCCGGGTGCGTGCTGTCCTCCGTGGGGCTGGCCCTGTGGACGCTGACGCTCGCCACCGGCGCCGCCGCCGACTTCTGGGACGGCTTCCGGGACGCCGCGCGCGGCGAGGGCACCGCCTACTCCCTGGAGAAGGGCCAGTGCTTCACCACCCCGGGAGGCTCCCTCCAGGGGGTGACGTACGACGTCGACGAGGTGCCCTGCACACAGGAGCACGACGGCGAGGTGTTCGCCGCCTTCGACCTGCCGGACGGGTCCTACCCGGGCGACACGGAGATCACGCGCGCCGCCGACGACCGGTGCTACGCCCTCCAGGACGCCTACGCGATGGACCGCTGGGCGCTGCCGGCCGACGTCGACGTGTACTACCTGACCCCGACCTCCGCGAGCTGGCGGACCGGTGACCGCGAGATCACCTGCCTGTTCGGGAACACGGACGAGCGGGACACGCTGACCGGCTCGCTGCGCAACGACGGCGCGCGGCTCGACCCGGACCAGCACACGTACCTCCTCGCGGAGGGCCACCTGAACCGGGCCATGGACGAGGTGCCCGCGGCGGAGGCCGTCGAGGAGGATCTCTCGGGCTACCGGGTCTGGGCGGGGCAGGTCTCGGAGGCGCTCAGGGAGGAGATCGCGATGCTGGACGGGCACGACTGGCCCGCCGGTGCCCGGCGTCCGGTCGCCGAGTTGACCGAGGACCTGCGGTCGGCACAGCGGGAGTGGGGCCTGGCGGCGAAGGCCACCGGTCTCGACGCGTACTTCGAGCACTACAGCAAGGGCTACGACCTCGTCGTGGCCGACAGCACGGTCACCGCCCGCAAGGCTCTGGGCCTTGCCACCACGCAGCCGGACTACGAGGGCGGGAGCGACGGCGGGGGAGACGACCCCGGCGTGGAGGTGTGAGAGCGGCCTCAGTGGGGAGAAAGTGCCTGCGTAAAGCCCTCGGGCCGCACAAGTCATCACATCGAGTGATTCTTTGGCCTTTGCTTGCCTGAGCCAACCTACGGTTGCCACGCTGTTGCTGTCTGTACAACCTGATGGGAGCGGCCAGTGACATTCGGTGAGCAGCCGGCGTATCTGCGTGTCGCGGGTGATCTCCGCAAGAAGATCGCCGACGGCCTGCTGCCGCCCCATACCCGCCTCCCGTCCCAGGCGCGGATCCGCGAGGAGTACGGCGTCTCGGACACCGTCGCGCTGGAGGCCCGCAAGGTGCTGATGGCCGAGGGGCTGGTCGAGGGCCGCTCCGGTTCCGGCACCTATGTGCGCGAGCGGCCCGTCCCGCGCCGCGTCGCCCGCTCCGGGTACCGGCCGGCGGGCGGCGCCACGCCCTTCCGCCAGGAGCAGGCCGACGGCGACGGGCGCGGCACCTGGGAGTCGCGCAGCGAGCAGGCCGAGGCGAGCGGGGCCGTCGCCGAGCGGCTGGGGATCAAGCCCGGCGACCGGGTGATGTGCACGCGGTACGTCTTCCGGGAGGCCGGTGAGGCCGTGATGCTCTCCACCTCGTGGGAGCCCCTGGACCTGACCGGCCGCACCCCGGTGATGCTGCCCGAGGAGGGGCCGCTCGGCGGCATGGGCGTCGTCGAGCGCATGGCCGCCATCGACGTCGTCGTGGACAACGTCACCGAGGAGGTCGGCGCCCGTCCCGGCCTCGCCGAGGAGTTGCTCGCCCTGGGCGGCGTACCGGGGCATGTGGTGCTGGTCGTCCACCGCACGTTCTACGCCTCCGGGCGCGCGGTGGAGACCGCCGACGTGGTCGTCCCGGCCGACCGTTACCGGGTGGCGTACCACCTGCCGGTCCGGTAGTCCGTCAACCAGCGCCACGGCCGGGGGAGTTCAACCGCCCGGCCGCGACCTGAGCCGGTGTGAGATGGCGCACGCCTGTCGTGCGCCTCCCGCGCTCCAGCCCGGCCCCCGCACGGCCTCACGGGCCCGCGGCGCCGCACGCGCCGGCGCCGCGATCCGGCCGTTTCCCCAGGTCGCCTCGCCCGGTCCCGTCATGCCCGCGACCGGAGGTGTCGGGGTGCGCAGACGGCGCGTTCCGCATCGTGCGCCCCCTGCGTTCTGGCTGGTTGCGTACCTCTTTGTGTAAAGCCGTATTCGCTCCGTGAAGGTTGGGCGTAGGCTCGGGCATATGCGGATTGCGGTTTCCTTGGCGGGCGGGGCGCGGCGGGTGCCGCGGGCGGCGGGAACGGGAAGCGGAGGGGCGCGATGAACGACAGCACGGTCACTCTTCCCTGGCTGGTCTTCCGGCAGGACGACAACGGCAATCGCTACCGCGTGGGCAGGTACGCGACCCGGGCGGAGGCCCAGCAGATCGCGGACACCCTCGACGGTCGCGGGCACAAGCAGCTCTACTGGGTCGAGAAGCTCGGCACGGCCGGAACGGCCACGACGGACTGACCCACCGTGGACCGATCACCGCGGACCGGCCGACCCTGGTCCGGCCGACCCCGGACCGACCCACCGTGGACCGACCTGCCGCGGACCGACCCACGGCGGCGGGCCGGGCAGGCCGTAGGCTCCGGCGCATGACGGAACGGATCGTGGTGGGCGCCGCCCTCGTCGACGGCGGGCGCCTGCTCGCCGCGCGCCGCAGCGCACCCGCCGAACTGGCCGGACGGTGGGAGCTGCCCGGCGGCAAGGTCGAGCCGGGCGAGACGCCCGAGGCGGCACTCGTGCGCGAACTGCGCGAGGAACTCGGGGTGGCGGCCGAGCCCGGTGAGCGCGTCCCGGGGCAGTGGCCCCTGAGGGCGCCGTTCGTCCTCCAGGTGTGGACCGCCCGCCTGCGCCCCGGCTCCGCCGCCCCCGAACCCCTTGAGGACCACGACGAACTGCGCTGGCTGACCCCCGGCCAGGTCTGGGACGTGCCCTGGCTCGACCAGGACGTACCGGCCGTCGAGCGGGTGCTCGCCCACCTCGGGCGCGAGGTCGGGCCCCGGTGAGCGGTACCGCGCCCGGATAAAGGGTATGTGCCCATTAACCCCATGAAAACGGACAGGGTGGGGTCGTCGGCCGGGGAAGTGATCGGCGTGAGTGACGGCGAGGGCGACTGTGCCGAGTGGGTCTTCCCCGCGGCGCCGGACGCCGTGCGCACCGCCCGCTCCCTGGTCCGCCGCACGCTGGGCGAGTGGCGGCTCGACAGCATCGGGGACATCGCCGCCCTGCTGGTGAGCGAGCTGGTCACCAACGCGCTGCGGCACGCCACCGGCCCCATCGGTGTCCGCCTGGTGTGCGACCCCGCCGGAGCCGCCGGGGCTGCCGGGGTTCTGCGGGTGGAGGTCTCCGACCCGCTGCCCGACCCGCCCCGCGAGCGCGTCGCCCGCCCCGACGACGAGGACGGCCGGGGTCTGCAATTGGTGGCGTCCGCCGCGCGCCGCTGGGGGACCCGCCCCGGTGAGGCGGGGAAGACCGTGTGGTTCGAACTCGCCCTGCCGCGCTAGCGCGACAGTCCCGTGACGCACCGTCGCCGTCGCGCCGGTCGAACGTCCGTAATGTCCCGACATCGTCCCTGGCCCCGGCCGTCAACCGGTTCAGGCCAGTGGCAGTTGTGGAACTGCGTGATTCGATGCCGTGTCCGCTGGTTAGAAGACTGGAAGTGTTGTCGCGGTCCGGACCGAAAACCATCGGGACCGTGCTGTGATCGTGAACACCGTGTCGTGCGGCGCCGTAGTGCTGGATACTGCGGGCAGCCGCCTCCGGTGACCGGTGCCGGATGCGGTGAGCTGGAGGGGACGGTTCGCGTGAGCGAGATACCAGCGAGGGCCAAGGAGCCCACGGAGTCCACGGAGTCCGAGGGCCCGTCGGCAGACGCGCCACTCGGTGACGCGGTGTGGCAGAGCAGCCCGCCCGGCTCCATCTACGACTACATCAAGGTCGCCTCCTTCTCCATCGGCCCCGACGGGCTCGTCGACCAGTGGAGCCTGCGTGCGGAGCAACTGCTCGGCATCCGGGCCGAGGACGCGGTGGGCACCGATCCCATCGAGGCCTTCATCGATCCCGACCTGCGCGAGCGCGGCCAGCGCAAGATGACCGAGATCCTCGACGGGCGGGAGTGGACCGGCGTGGTCCCCTTCCGGACCCCGGACGAGGACGAAGGAACCGGCCGACAGGAGACCAACCGACAGGAGACCGGCGGGCAGGAGACCGGCCGGCAGCCGGGAGAGCGGCGCGGACGGCGCGGGCTGGCCGAGGTGTACGTCATGCCGACGCGCACCGAGGACGGGGAGAAGGCCGCCGTCTGCATCGTCGTCGACGTCCGCGTCCTGCGCAGCATCGAGACCGATCTGGCCGCGTCGCAGGCCATATTCGGCCAGTCTCCGTTCGGCTTCCTGCTGATCGACCCCGACCTGCGGGTGCGCCGCGCCAACCAGCGGTTCGCCTCCATCTTCGGCGGCACCCCCGACGACCACCGCGGCAAGGGCGTCCACGACTACCTGCCGCGCGCCGAGGCCGACCGGGTCTCGGCGACCCTGCGCCGGGTCCTGGAGACCGGCGACTCCATCACGGACATGCACGTCACGGGCTTCGTGCCGAGCTCGGAGGAACGCCGCCACTGGTCCGTCAACCTCTACCGCGTGCACAGCGGTTCCGGCCGGCCCATCGGCGTCGCCTGGCTCGGCACCGACATCACCGCCCGCCGCCAGGCCGCCCGCGAGGCCGCCAACGCCCGGCGCAACCTCGCCCTCCTCAACGAGGCCGGCGCCCGCATCGGTAACTCCCTCGACCTGGAGACCACCGCCCGCGAACTCCTCGACGTCGTCGTCCCCGGCTTCTGCGACCTGGCCACCGTCGACCTCTACCAGGGCTTGCTGGTCGGCGACGAGACCCCGCCCGGACTCGCCGACGGCAGCGCGGAACTGCGCCGCGTCGCCTTCTCCAGCGCCGTCTCCGACGCCCCGTTCCTCGGCACCGGCGAGCGGGTCAAGCTCGGTGCCGTCCACCACTACCCGTTCAACTCGCCCTGTGCCGACGCCCTGCGCACCGCCCGGCCGCGCTCCGTCCCCGCCGAGGACGGGGGCCTCGTGCAGTCCACGCTCGCCGTGCCGATGGTCGCCCACGACACGGTCGTCGGACTCGTCCAGTTCGCCCGTACCAAGGGCAGCGAGCCGTTCGGCGACCGCGACCGCGACCTCGCCGTGGAACTGGCGGCGCGCGCCGCCGTCTGCATCGACAACGCCCGGCTCTACCGGCGCGAGCACGAACGCGCGCTGATCCTGCAACGCTCCCTGCTCCCGCCCGGGGACCCGGAGGCCTCCGGTCTCGACATCGCCTGCCGCTACCTGCCCGGCGAGGCGGCCACCGGCCGGGCCAGCGAGGTCGGCGGCGACTGGTTCGACGTCATCGAACTCCCCGGTCACCGCACCGCGCTCGTCGTCGGCGACGTCATGGGCCGCGGTCTGCGCGCCGCCGTCGCCATGGGCGAACTGCGCACCGCCGTACGCACCCTGGCCCAGCTCGACCTCGAACCGGCCGAGGTGCTCTCCCAGCTGGACGAGATCGCCCGCGGCCTCGGCGCGCCCGGAGGGGTCCAGCAGGCCACCCGGGCGGCCCGCCGCCCCCGCGAGGCCGACCTGTCCGAGGTCTACCTGGCGACCTGCGTGTACGCCGTCTACGACTCGGTGACCAGGCGCTGCACCTTCGCCAACGCGGGCCACCTGCCGCCCGTCCTGCTCGAGCCCGGCGAGACCGCGCTGATGCTGGACGTGCCGCCCGGCCTGCCGCTGGGCGTCGGCGGGGAGCCCTTCGAGGAGGTGGAGGTCGAACTGCCCGAGGGTGCCCTGCTCGCCCTCTACACCGACGGCCTTGTCGAGAGCCGCGACCACCCCCTCGACGAGGGCCTCCAGGCCTTCGTGGGCGCCCTCACCGACCCCGCCCAGCCCCTGGAGGACGTCTGCGACCAGGTCCTCAACACCCTCGACAGCCACCACGGCGAGGACGACATCGCGCTGCTCATGGCCCGCGTCCAGGGCCTGCCCAGCGAGAGCGTCGGCGACTGGACCCTGCCGCGCGAGCCGCGCAGCGTCGGCCGGGCCCGCGAGTACGCCCGCGCCCAGCTGCTCGCCTGGGACATGGAGCCGCTGGTCGACACCACGGAACTGCTCGTCAGCGAGCTGGTCACCAACGCGCTCAGGTACGGCGAGGGCGAGATCAGGCTCCGCCTGCTGCTCGACCGCACCCTGGTCTGCGAGGTCTGGGACTCCGGCCTGGTCCAGCCGCGCCGGCGCCGCGCCCGCGACACCGACGAGGGCGGCCGCGGGCTGCAACTGGTCGGCCTGCTCAGCGCGGCCTGGGGCTCACGGCGTACGCCACGCGGCAAGACGGTCTGGTTCGAGCTGCCCCTGCCGGGTGCCGACACCCAGCTCACCGACCCGGCGGAGGCCCTGCTGAGCCTGTTCTGACCCGGCCCGGAGTCGTCCGGGTGCGGGCCCGCCGGGTGCGGCGCACATGCCCGTACCCGGCCAGCAGCAGCGCCGCCCCGGCCGCGACCAGGGGCGGCACCAGATCGCCGGAGATCATCGCCACGCACCCCCGACCGCAACCGGAAGACCGGTTCGAGTCGTCCCCGCTGGCACCACGCTCGCAGCGTATGCACGGCGACCGGCCACCGCGACCGGAGCCGGGCCACAGGGAGGGGACACCGTGGAGGACACGGAACCGAGAAACACGGAACCGGGAAGCATCGAACCGAGAAACACGGAACTGGGAAGCACCGAACCGGGAAGCACCGGACCGAAAGCCGCCGACGGCGAGGACGGGCCACCGGGGCCACCCGCACCCGACGACGAAAGCGGCACGGATGGTGCGGATGGGAACCGGGACGCCGAAGGCGAAGCCGAGGCGACCCGACGAACACGCCGCCGCACCCGCACCCGCACCCGCACCCGCACCCGCACCCGCACCCGCATCCGCCGGACGGCCCTAGCCGTCCTCCTGGTCCTGCTCGTCCCCCTCCTCACCGCCGAGACAGCCCTCCGCATCAACTACATGGGCGACCCCGCCGACGGCACCTACACCAGGAACCGCGACGCGATCTGGCTCGGCCACGCGTGGGTCGACGGCCGCAAGGACGACGCGGACCTCGCCGCCTTCGCCCGCCGCGTCAAGGCGACCGGCATCCGCGACCTCTACGTCCACACCGGCCCGATGGAGCACGACGGCACGCTGCCGAAGTCCCTCTACCCCAGGGCCCGCTGGCTGGTGGACGCCGTGCACCGCGAGATGCCCGGCGTCCGCGTCCAGGCCTTCCTCGGCGACGTCCTCGCCACCGAGAGCCCCGACGGCATGCGCCTGGAGAAGGCCGACACCCGCGCCGCCGTCGTCGGCTCGGCCCGCCAGGTCCTGGACGTGGGCTACGACGGCGTCCACCTCGACCTGGAGCCCCTGCACTCGGGCGACCGGAACTACCTCTCCCTCCTGGACGACGTCCGCGCCGTCACCCGCGCCCGGGACGCGCAGCTCTCCGTCGCCGCCCACCAGATCGACCCGCTGCCCGGCTTCCACTCCTTCTGGGGCACGGTCGCCGGACACCCCAAGTGGTGGTCCCAGGAGTTCTTCGGCCAGGTCGCCCGCCGCGTCGACCAGATCGCCGTCATGTCGTACGACACCATGCAGCCGCTGGAGAGCCTGTACGGCGGCTACGTCGCCCAGCAGACCTCGCTGGCCCTGGAGGCCACCCCGCCGACCACCCACCTCCTGATGGGCCTGCCCTTCTACCACGAGAACCGCTTCGGCCACTGGAACCACGCGGAGACCGTCGCCGCCGCCGTCCGCGGCGTCCGCCTCGGCCTGTCCCGCACGGACGCCGGCCGCGAGAGCTTCGGCGTCGCCGCGTACATCGACTTCGCGGCGACGGACGAGGACTGGGAGTCGTACCGCGACGGCTGGGTCCGCTAGGCGCCGTCCCGGGACCGGCGCCCGATCTTCGACCCCAGCCAGACCAGCGGGTCGTACTTGCGGTCGACGGCCCGTTCCTTCAGCGGGATCAGCGCGTTGTCCGTGATCTTGATGCCCTCGGGGCAGACCTCCGTGCAGCACTTGGTGATGTTGCAGTAGCCGAGGCCGTGGTCGTCCTGGGCCGTGCGGGACCGGTCCAGGCCGGTGTCACCGGCGGCGTCCAGCGGGTGCATGTCCAGCTCGGCGACGCGCATGAGGAAGCGCGGGCCTGCGAAGGCGGGCTTGTTCTCCTCGTGGTCGCGGACCACGTGGCAGGTGTCCTGGCACAGGAAGCACTCGATGCACTTGCGGAACTCCTGCGAGCGGTCGACGTCCTCCTGCATCATCCGGTACTCGCCCGGTCCGAGGTCGGCGGGCGGTACGAAGGCCGGGACCTCGCGGGCCTTGGTGTAGTTGAAGCCGACGTCGGTCACCAGGTCGCGGATCACCGGGAAGGCGCGCAGCGGCGTGACGGTGACCGTCTCCTCGCGGGTGAACACGGACATGCGGGTCATGCACAGCAGCCGGGGCCGCCCGTTGATCTCCGCCGAGCACGAACCGCACTTGCCCGCCTTGCAGTTCCAGCGCACCGCGAGGTCGGGGGCCTGGGTGGCCTGGAGGCGGTGGATGATGTCGAGGACCACCTCGCCCTCGTTCACCTCGACCGTGAAGTCCTCCAGGCCGCCGCCCTCCACGTCACCGCGCCACACCTTGAAGCGGGCCTCGTAGCCGCTCATTCGGACCGGCCCTCCAGTTCCTCGTCGGCGAGGTACTTCACCAGCTCCTCCTTGTCGAAGAGGGCGAGCAGGTCGGGCCGGATCGGCTCGGTGGTCTGCCGCTCCAGGGCGATCCGGCCGCGCTCCGGGTCCGCTTCCGCGCGTTCGCCCGTCGGGTCGGCCAGCGAGCAGAGCAGGTTGGCCGGGCGCCAGCGCCGGTCCATCGACGGATGGTCCTCGCGGGTGTGCCCGCCGCGCGACTCGGTGCGCTCCAGCGCGGCCCGCGCCACGCACTCGCTGACCAGCAGCATGTTGCGCAGGTCCAGGGCGAGGTGCCAGCCCGGGTTGAACTGCCGGTGCCCCTCCACGCCCGCCCGGCGGGCGCGCACCCGCAGCTCCGCCAGCTTCTCCAGGGCCTGCTTCATCTCCGCCTCGCGGCGGATGATGCCCACCAGGTCGTTCATGGTCTGCTGGAGTTCCTGGTGCAGGGTGTACGGGTTCTCCGGCGGCCCGGCGCCGGGCTCGTGCGCCTCGGCGGAGAACGGCCGCAGCGCCTCCGCGGCGGCGGCGGCGACCTGCGCGTCGTCGACCCGGGTGCGCGCGCCCCCGTCCGTCCGCCCCTCGGCGTACTCGGCGGCGTGCCTCCCGGCCCGGCGCCCGAACACCAGCAGGTCGGACAGCGAGTTGCCGCCCAGCCGGTTGGAGCCGTGCATGCCGCCGGCCACCTCACCGGCCGCGAACAGCCCCGGTACGCCGCGCGCGGCCGCGGTGTCGGAGTCGACGGCGACGCCGCCCATCACGTAGTGGCAGGTGGGCCCGACCTCCATCGCCTCGGCCGTGATGTCGACGTCCGCCAGCTCCTTGAACTGGTGGTACATGGAGGGCAGCCGGCGCCGGATCACCTCGGCGGGCATCCGGGTCGACACGTCGAGGAACACCCCGCCGTGCGGTGACCCGCGGCCCTCCTTCACCTCGGCGTTGATCGCGCGGGCGACCTCGTCGCGGGGGAGCAGCTCGGGCGGGCGGCGGTTGTGGTCCGGGTCGTCGTACCAGCGGTCGCCCTCCGCCTCCGACTCGGCGTACTTCTCCTTGAAGACGTCCGGGATGTAGTCGAACATGAACCGCTTGCCCTCGGAGTTGCGCAGCACCCCGCCGTCGCCGCGCACCGACTCGGTGACCAGGATGCCCTTCACCGAGGGCGGCCAGACCATGCCCGTCGGGTGGAACTGCACGAACTCCATGTTCAGCAGCGGCGCCCCGGCCAGCAGCGCCAGGGCGTGACCGTCGCCCGTGTACTCCCACGAGTTCGACGTCACCTTGAACGACTTGCCGATGCCGCCGGTGGCGATCACCACCGCCGGTGCCTCCAGGACGAAGAAGCGGCCGCTCTCGCGTTCGTAGCCGAAGACGCCCGAGACCGTCCGGCCCTCCTGGAGCACGCGGGTGACCGTGCACTCCTGGAAGACCTTCAGCCGGGACTCGTGGTCGCCGGTCTCGCGGAAGTCCTCCTGCTGGAGCGAGACGATCTTCTGCTGGAGGGTGCGGATCAGCTCCAGGCCCGTGCGGTCGCCGACGTGGGCGAGGCGCGGGTACTCGTGGCCGCCGAAGTTGCGCTGCGAGATCCGGCCGTCCTTCGTACGGTCGAAGAGCGCACCCCAGGTCTCCAGCTCCCACACCCGCTGCGGGGCCTCCTGGGCGTGCAGTTCGGCCATCCGCCACTGGTTGAGGAACTTGCCGCCGCGCATGGTGTCGCGGAAGTGGACCTGCCAGTTGTCGCCGGAGTTGACGTTGCCCATGGAAGCGGCGATGCCGCCCTCGGCCATCACGGTGTGCGCCTTGCCGAACAGCGACTTGCAGATCACGGCCGTACGGGCGCCCCGTTCGCGGGCCTCGATCGCGGCGCGCAGCCCGGCGCCGCCCGCGCCCACCACGACGACGTCCCATTCCTGCCGGTCGACCACGGACATCAGAAGGCCTCACTCATCAGAAGAAGCGCGGATCGTCGAAGGCACCGGACGCGACCAGATACACGTAGAAGTCGGCGAGCGCCACGCTCACCAGCGACGCCCAGGCGAGCTGCATGTGCCGGGCGTTGAGCCGGCCGACCAGCTGCCACATCCGGTAGCGCACGGGGTGCCGGGAGAAGTGCCTGAGCTTGCCGCCGACGATGTGCCGGCAGGAGTGGCAGGAGAGGGTGTACGCCCAGATCAGCACGATGTTGGCGAGGAACACCAGGGTGCCGAGCCCCATGTGGCCCCACGCGTAGTGCTCGTCGCGGAAGGCGAGCACGGTGTCGTAGGTGAGGATCAGCGCGACCAGCAGCGCCGCGTAGAAGAAGTACCGGTGGACGTTCTGGAGGATCAGCGGGAAGCGGGTCTCGCCGGTGTACTTCTTGTGCGGCTCGGCCACCGCGCAGGCCGGCGGGGACGCCCAGAAACCCCGGTAGTAGGCCTTGCGGTAGTAGTAGCAGGTCAGGCGGAAGCCGAGCGGGAAGATCAGAATGATGATCGCGGGGGAGATGCCCCACCAGGTGCCGAACAGCTCCCAGTTGGGGCCGCCGCGCATCGGCTCGCAGTTCTCCGCCAGACAGGGGGAGTAGAAGGGCGAGACGTACGGCGCCGCGTAGTAGTCGGCGTTCGCGAAGGCCCGCCAGGTCGAGTAGACGACGAAGGCCAGCAGGCCCGCGGCGGTGGCGGCCGGTGCCAGCCACCAGCGGTCGGTGCGCAGGTGCGGGGCGCGGATGGCGGCGCGCGTCGGGGTGTGGACGCCACCGTCCGGGGGCCGGTCTTCGGTGGCTGGAGGTTCGGTGCCAGTGGCCACGGGCGACTCCGGTCGGTCGGGTCGGGTTGAGGACCTGTCTCGAGTCCCCGGGACGGCCTAGGGGGCGCGGCGGTCGCGGGCGCCGAGACCCTCGTCGTCCGAATCCGTCCACAGTGAGCCGTCGTACGGCGTGTCGGGGATCGGGACGAGGTCCGGACGCCTGGGCGCGTCCGGCGGGGCGACCGCCGCCCGCAGCAGCGCGACACTCTCGCGCAGGTGGTCGGCGTCGGCGCGGACCCGGCGGACGTCCAGGCCACCGCTGCCCAACTGCTGTTCCAGCCGGGTCACCGTCCGGGACAGGTCGTCCAGGCTGCGCTGTGCCGATGACAGATCGTCGTGCACGGACAAGACGTGACCTCACTTCCGTCGGACACGGCAGCGGCCGGCCGGCCCTGGGGGGTTACGTTCATGCGCCTGAGAGTGTCGCGCGTCACACCAGTCGCTGGGAAGGGATGTGCAGCGATTGGCCGGGGCGTGTCGGTGCACCGCGGGTGGCGTTGCGCCGCACGGGTGACGTTACGCACCGTCGTCGCCGTGTCTCCCAGCGTGGCGGAACCGTTTCCCCTTCAGTGGCCGCATCCCCGTCCGGATACAAATGATCAACTTGAATACCGCACATACGGCAAATGCGGCACCACGCAGCAAACGCGGCCTTCCGGAGGTAGCAGAGATGTCCCACGTCGGCGTCGGACCGCGCGCGGTCATGCGTTCGGTCGCCTTCCTCACCGCGGGTGTCCTCGCGGTCCCCGCGCTGGCCGGCTGCACCTCCGAGGACCCGTCGGGCAAGCCGCTCGCCGAACAGGACGTCGCCGCCGCGGCCCGCGCCCGGATCTCCGACGGCGGCACCCTGCGCTGGGCCGTGGACTCCGTGCCGGACACGCTGAACGCCTTCCAGTCCGACGCCGACGCCACCACGACCCGCGTCGCGCAGGCCGTGCTGCCCTCGATGTTCCGGATGGACGAGACGGGCAGCCCGGTGCGCAACCCCGACTACCTGGAATCGGCCGAGGTCGTCGACACCGAGCCCAAGCAGGTCGTCGTCTACAAGCTGAACCAGCAGGCCGTCTGGAGCGACGGCCGGGAGATCGGCGCCGCGGACTTCGCCGCCCAGTGGCGCGCCCTGTCCGGCAAGGACAGCGCGTACTGGACCGCCCGCAACGCGGGCTACGACCGGATCGAGAAGATCGAGCGCGGCGCGAACGACCTGGAGGTCAAGGTCACCTTCAGCCGGCCCTACGCCGACTGGAAGGCGCTGTTCACGCCCCTGTACCCGAAGGACGTCACGGGCACCCCCGACGCCTTCAACGACGGCGCCCGGCGGACCCTCAAGGTCAGCGCCGGCCCCTTCGCCGTCAAGAAGGTCGACACCAAGGGCGACCAGGTCGTCCTCACCGGCAATCCGCGCTGGTGGGGCGAGCCGGCGAAGCTCGACCAGATCGTGCTGCGCGCCGTCCCCCGCGACGAGCGGGTCTCCGAACTGGTCGCCGGCGAGCTCGACCTCGCCGAGATCGACCCGGAGACCGCCGACGAGGTCGGCCTGGCCGCAGGGCCCCGCGGCCCCGCCACCGGCACCCCGCTCATGGGCCCCGGCGGCACCCCGGCCCCGGGGGCCCAGGGGAAGTCGGCCGCCGAGGCGCTGCGCTCCTGGGCCGTCGCCAACGGCTCCGACGAGGAGGCCGCCGAGGAGGAGGTCCTCGCCCGCGAGGAGCGGCGCGAGGCGGAGGCGAAGGCCCGGCGCCGCCAGCAGGCCCTGAGCGGCTTCGAGGTCCGCAAGTCGCTGGAGCCCGCCTACACCCAGCTCGCCCTCAACGGCGCCGACGGCCCCCTCGCCGACGAGCGCGTCCGCCGGGCCGTGGCCCGCGCCCTGGACCGCCAGAAGCTGGCCGAGGCGGTGCTCAAGCCGCTCGGCCTGCCCACCGAGCCCGTGGGCAGCCACCTCGCGCTGTCCGGCCAGCCCGCCTACGCCGACGGCAGCGGCGCCCTCGGCGAGCAGAACGCCAAGGAGGCCCGGGCCCTGCTCGCGGACGCCGGCTGGGTCCCCGGCGGTCCGGTGAAGAAGAAGGACGGCGAGGAGGCGGCCGGCGCCGAGAAGGACGAGAAGGACCAAGGCGAGAAGGACGGAAAGAAGTCCGAGGGCGACGACGACGGCACGTACATCGTCGGCGAGGACAACAAGAACGAGGACAACAAGAACGAGGACAACAAGAACGAGGACGACAAGAGCGACGGCGACCGGAACGACGGCGGCGACGACGCCAAGGACGGCGCCGACCGGGAGAGCGGCGAGAAGCACAGCAGCGGCAAGAACACCGCACAGGGCGGCGCGCCCGGCGCCTACGCCCCCAAGGGCACCGCGGCCCCGGCCGGCGCGGCGGCCGCCCCGCTCGCCAAGGACGGCAAGGCGCTCACCCTCCGCTTCGTGCTCCCCTCCGGCCCCGGCTCCGGGACCCTGCGCACCGTGGCCGACCGCATCACGGACATGCTCGAGGAGATCGGCATCGGCACCGAGGTCACCAAGGTGTCGGACGAGAGCTACTTCAAGGACCACATCGCCGCCGGCGAGTACGACCTGGCGCTCTACTCCTGGCCCGCCTCCGCCTTCCCCGCCACCGACGCCCGCCCCATCTACGCCAAGCCCGTCCCGGCCGCCGACGGCTCCCTGAACGTCGCGCAGAACTACACCCGGGTCGGCACCGACCAGGTCGACCAGCTTTTCGACCGGGCCATGACCACCCTGGACCAGAAGGAGGCCCGGGACCTGCTGCGCAAGGCGGACTCGCGGATCTGGGCGGCGGCCGGCTCCGTCCCCCTCTACCAGCGCCCCCAGCTGGTGGCGGCCCGCGAGAACCTGGCCAACGCGGGAGCCTTCGGCTTCGAGACGCCGGTCTACGAGGACATGGGCTTCCTCAAGAAGGGCGCCCAGGGGTCCCGGCCCTCCGCCCCGGCCCCGTCCTCGCCCTCGTCCTGAACCCTCCCGGCAAGCCGCAGTCTCCGGAGCCCCGTACCATTGGGTGAGGCCGTGGCATGTACCGCCCGGCAGGCCCGCGTGACACGGACGTCCGCGAGGGCCGTCCTCACACGCTCCGGGAGTACGCCTCACATGACCGCGTCTACAACGCGTCACGACATCCGCAACGTCGCCATCGTTGCCCATGTCGACCACGGCAAGACCACGATCGTCGACGGAATGCTCAAGCAGGCCGGTGCCTTCGCCGCGCACCAGCTCGAAGGCGTCGACGACCGCATGATGGACTCGAACGACCTGGAGCGTGAGAAGGGCATCACGATCCTCGCCAAGAACACGGCGGTGAAGTACCACCCCAAGGATGGCGGCGACGTCATCACCATCAACATCATCGACACCCCCGGCCACGCCGACTTCGGCGGCGAGGTCGAGCGCGGTCTGTCGATGGTCGACGGTGTCGTGCTCCTCGTGGACGCCTCCGAGGGCCCGCTGCCACAGACCCGCTTCGTGCTGCGCAAGGCGCTCGCCCAGCGGCTGCCGATCATCCTGTGCATCAACAAGACGGACCGTCCGGACGCCCGGATCGACGAGGTGGTCAACGAGACCTACGACCTCTTCCTCGACCTGGACGCCGACGAGGAGCAGATCGAGTTCCCGATCGTCTACGCCTGCGGCCGGGACGGCGTCGCCTCCCTCACCAAGCCCGAGGACGGCACGGTTCCGACCGACTCCACCAGCCTGGAGCCGTTCTTCTCGACGATCCTGGACTACATCCCCGCGCCGACCTACGACGCGGACGCCCCGCTCCAGGCGCACGTCACCAACCTCGACGCCGACAACTTCCTCGGCCGCATCGCGCTGCTGCGCGTCCACCAGGGCGAGCTGAAGAAGGGCCAGACCGTCGCCTGGATGAAGCGCGACGGGTCCGTGCAGAACGTGCGGATCTCCGAGCTGATGATGACCGAGGCGCTCACCCGCAAGCCCGCCGAGAAGGCCGGCCCCGGTGACATCTGCGCGGTCGCCGGCATCCCGGACATCATGATCGGCGAGACCCTGGCCGACGTGGAGAACCCGGTACCGCTGCCGCTGATCACGGTGGACGAGCCCGCGATCTCCATGACCATCGGCACCAACACCTCCCCGCTGGTCGGCCGCGGTGCCACCGGCAAGGGCGCCGACAACAAGGCGGCCGTCAAGGACCGCAAGGTCACCGCCCGCCAGGTCAAGGACCGGCTGGACCGCGAGCTGATCGGCAACGTCTCGCTCCGCGTCCTGGACACCGAGCGCCCGGACGCCTGGGAGGTGCAGGGCCGCGGCGAGCTGGCGCTGGCCATCCTGGTCGAGCAGATGCGCCGGGAGGGCTTCGAGCTGACCATCGGCAAGCCGCAGGTCGTCACCAAGGAGGTCGAGGGCAAGACGTACGAGCCCGTCGAGCGCATGACGATCGACGTGCCCGAGGAGCACATGGGCGCGGTCACGCAGCTGATGGGCGTACGCAAGGGCCGGATGGACAACATGTCCAACCACGGCTCCGGCTGGGTCCGCATGGAGTTCGTGGTGCCCTCGCGCGGCCTGATCGGTTTCCGTACGGAGTTCCTCACCCAGACCCGCGGCACCGGCATCGCGCACTCCATCCACGAGGGCCACGAGCCCTGGTTCGGCACCCTCACGACCCGTAACAACGGCTCGCTGGTCGCCGACCGCTCGGGTGCCGTCACCGCGTTCGCGATGACGAACCTCCAGGAGCGCGGCGTGCTCTTCACGGACCCCGGCACCGAGGTGTACGAGGGCATGATCGTCGGCGAGAACTCCCGCGCCGACGACATGGACGTGAACATCACCAAGGAGAAGAAGCTCACCAACATGCGGTCGTCCTCGGCCGACTCGTTCGAGGCGATCGTCCCGCCGCGCAAGCTCTCCCTGGAGCAGTCCCTGGAGTTCTGCCGCGACGACGAGTGCGTCGAGGTGACCCCGGAGGCCGTTCGCATTCGCAAGGTGAACCTGGACGCCCGCGAGCGCGCCCGCGCCGCGAGCCGCGCCAAGCACGGCTGACCCGCCCGCCGCTCCGGCGGCGGCGTAGCCCGGGTGCCCCCATCATGGGGGCACCCGGGCTTTTTTCAACCGGTTTTTCGGACGCCGGGCGTCCGTTCCGACCGCCCGAGCCCTCCCATGTGTCCGACATGCGGAGATCGGCGCCCGATAGCCATGTAACACGTCCGTTTCGCGGCCTTCTCGTCCCGAACGGTTTGTCCAGATTTTGGAAGAGATACCCCTCAGCCGTGACCGAATTGAGATTTAAAGACGGTGGTCGGTTCTTCTGCTCATGGCAGATAGTTAGCCGCGTAACGCTCGGGTCAATGGGTCAAGCGCTGTGGGGACAGTGCCGACTCACGAGCACCAAGGGGTGACTGAGCTTCCGTCAGGGGTGTCGGAAGCCAGATGAATTGCCCCTCCTGTCGGTGAACACGTGGAGTCATGAGGAGGAGTCCCATGCGCGGTGTCACGAACACCAGGTGGGTCACACGGTCCGTCGTCCGTAGCTGTGCACCGTCGGACGGCGACCGACTCTGAGGAGCGGGCCGGCCGCTGAAGTCCGGGCATCCGGCTACGCGCGTCCGGCTGCGGGTTTCCGGTGTCCTCCGGAACGTCCCGACGCTTCTTCATGATCCGTACCCGCGACGGCGCACACCCCGCGCCCGTCGCCCGGTCCGGCACACCCACACCTGTGAAACGGACGAATTGTGACGAGTCCAATCGACATTGAGGACGGCGGAACGGCAGCCGTCGCCGACGCTGCTCCGCAGCCCGCCAAGGCGGGGGAGGAGAAGGGGCACGAAGGCCGGTCACCCGGGCAGTTGATGTGGATCCGGTTCAAACGCGACCGGACCGGGGTGGTCTCCGCGTGCATCGTGATCCTCTACTTCGCCGTCTCCGCGCTGGCCCCGCTCATCGCGAAGGTGTACGGGAAGAACCCCTACACGCTGTACGCACGGGAGCCCGAATACCCCTTCCTCCTGGACGACTTCGCCATGCCCACCGGCTCCTTCGGCGGCATGTCGGGCGACTTCTGGTTCGGCGTCGAACCCAAGCTGGGCCGTGACGTGTTCACCATGCTGCTGTACGGCATGCGCACGTCCCTGTACATGGCCGTGCTCGTCACCACGCTCTGCGTCGTCACCGGCGTGCTCATCGGGATGGTCAGTGGCTTCTTCGGCGGCCGGGTCGACTACTGGCTCGGCCGGGTCACCGACTTCTTCCTGGCCTTCCCGCAGCAGCTCTTCTTCATCGCCTTCATGCCCGTCGTGACCGCGATGTTCGTCTCCCCGCAGGACGAGACCCCCACCTATCTCAGGGCCGTGGCCATCACGCTGGTGATGTGGTTCCTCGGCTGGATGGGTCTGGCCCGTCTGGTGCGCGGGTCGGTACTGACGCTGCGGGAGCGGGAGTTCGTGGAGGCGGCCAAGGTGTCCGGGGCCTCTCCCTGGCGCATCGTGCGCAAGGAGATCCTGCCGAACATCGTCACCCCGATCCTGGTGCAGGCCACCTACATCCTCCCGAGCACGATCCTGTCCATCGCCTTCCTGTCGTACATCGGTGTGGGCTTCGTCGAACCGACCCCGGACTGGGGCCGCATGTTCGCCATCGGTGCCGACGTGTACGAGCAGGACCCGATGTTCATGTTCTTCCCCGGAGTGGCGTTGGTCGTCTTCGTCCTCTCCTTCAACCTTCTCGGCGACTCCGTCCGGGACGCTTTCGACCCCAAGACCGGACGGTAACCGTCCATTGGTGGGTGGGGGCGCTGCCACCCCCGGGCCGGGCTTCCGGACCGTCAGGCAGCACTCGTGGACAACTATCGACAGGCAGGTGGACCGGCATCATGAAGCCCATCAGAACCCGCACCACGCGCACCACGCGCGCCATAGCCGTGGCCATCGTGGCCGGCGCGCTGGTGCTGACCGGCTGCTCCGGCGACAACGACGGCGGCAGCGGCAAGGGCAAGAGCGACGCCAAGGACCAGAAGGACGCCGCGCAGCAGCAGGACCCGGTGGCCTACGGCGACGCAGCGGCGTCCACCGGTCCGGCCGAAGACGTCACCGGATCGAAATCCGGCGGATTCATCAACGTCTACATGCAGTCGGACATGACCCACTTGGACCCGGGTCAGATCTACGTCAGCGACGCCGGCCAGTTCGCCAACCTGATCCACCGCGGTCTGACGAACTTCCAGGAGGACGACAAGGGCAACCTGACCGTCGTCGGCGACATCGCCACGGACTCCGGCCAGTCCTCCGACGGCGGCAAGACCTGGACGTACAAGCTCAAGGACAACATCAAGGACGACCAGGGCAACCCCATCACCTCGGCGGACGTCCGGCACACCATCGAGCGCCAGTACTCGAAGGTGATCTTCGACGGTCCGACCTACGTCCAGTCCTGGCTCTCGGGCAACGACTACCGCAAGGCGCTGCCGGACGGCCCCTACAAGGGCAAGCACCTGCCGGACTCGGTGCTGGAGACGCCGGACGACAAGACGGTCGTCTTCCACTTCTCCCAGCCGCGCCCGGACCTGCCCCAGGCCCTCGCCATGGCCGGCTACGCCATCGTGCCCGAGAAGCGGGACACGAAGGAGAAGTACGACGACGCCCCGGCCTCCCTCGGTCCCTACAAGATCGAGGAGTACAAGCCCGGCAAGTCGATGAAGCTGGTCAAGAACACGCAGTGGGACCCGAAGACGGACTCGGTGCGCCACCAGTACGTCGACGGTTACAACTTCAGCAGCACCATCGACCAGGCCAGCCAGACCAAGCGGCTCATCGCCGACCAGGGCGAGGCCAAGAACGCCATCCAGTTCACGGACTCGGTCGACCCGGCCCAGATGTCGAAGGTCATCAGCGACCCGGCGGCGAAGAAGCGCACCATCCAGGGCTACCAGGTCTACGTGTGGCAGCTCAGCTTCAACCTGGACCGCCTGAAGGACAAGAAGGTCCGCGACGCGATCACCTACGCGATCCCGAACCAGTCCATGGTCCAGGCGGACGGCGGCCGTTACGGCGGCGAGGTGGCCGGTGGCCTGCTCGCGCCCACCCTGCCGAACTTCGACCCGAAGTACGACCCGTTCGGCAAGCTGAAGAACCCGAACGGCGACCCGGAGAAGGCCAAGGCGCTGCTCAAGGAGGCCGGCGTCCAGGAGGGCACCAAGCTCACCTACGCCTACTCCAACACCCCGCGCGGCCAGGCCCAGATGGTCATCATCAAGGACGCCCTGGCGAAGATCGGCTTCGACGTCCAGGCCAAGGAGATCGACCGGGCGAGCTTCTACGAGCAGGTCGGCAAGCTGAACAACCCGTACGACCTGTACATGACCGGCTGGGGCCAGGACTGGCCCAACGCGTCCACGGTCATCACCCCGGTCTACGACGGTGAACTGGTCGCCGACGGCGCGTCCAACTACTCGCACATCGACGACGCCCAGGTCAACCAGCTCATCAAGACGGCCCTGACGCAGGAGCCCGAGGAGGCGGCCAAGACCTGGGAGAAGGCCCACCACCGCATCGTGGAGGAGGTCAACCCGGCGGCCCCGGTCTACTACTCGAAGCAGATCCAGCTCTACGGGTCGAACATCGGCGGCGCGCGGTACAGCAACGAGTCGAGCTACATCGACATCAACGACCTGTACCTGAAGCAGCCGTAGCCCGTCGGTTCGGCTGACCGTGGGGGTGCGCGCCACGCGGGGCGCACCCCCACGGAGGACTTCTCCACCTGCCGCCGCTGTCCCGAAGAGAGCATCCACCTGCCATGCTTCAGTTCCTCGTCCGCAGGCTGATCGGCGCATGCGTGATCATCTTCCTGATCGGCGCCTTCACCTTCTTCCTGTTCTATACGATCCCCCAGGACTTCGCCGAGCTGTCCTGCGGCAGAAACTGCTCCCCGGAGAACATCGCGGTGATCCGCGAGAACCTCGGCCTCGACAAGCCCATCGCCGCCCAGTTCTGGGAGTTCATGTCGGGCATCGTGAGCGGCCGGGACTTCAACCAGGGGCACTGCTCGGCACCGTGTCTGGGCATGTCCTTCGACACCGGGCAGTTCGTCTGGGACTCGATCATGGACCGGTTCCCGCTCACGCTCTCGCTGACGGTGGGCGGCCTGGTCATCTTCCTGATCCTGGGCCTCGGTTCGGGTCTGATGGCAGCCTGGAAGCGCGGCACCGTCGTGGACAAGGTCGTCAGTGGCGCCTCGATCGTCCTCAGCTCCTTCCAGATCTACTTCCTCGGCCCGATCGTCCTCGGCATCCTCGTCTACCAGTCGGGGATCATGGACAACCCGAAGTACGAGCCGTTCACGGAGAACCCGATCGCCTGGGTGGTCGGCATGATCATCCCCTGGTGCGTGATGGCCACGATCTTCACCGCCCAGTACACCCGTATGGCGCGGTCGACCATGATCGAGCAGCTCCAGGAGGAGCACGTCCGCACCGCACGGGCCAAGGGCATGAAGCAGCGCTACGTCTTCTTCCGCTACGCCTGGCGCGGCTCGCTGATCCCGATCGTCACGATTCTCGGCATGGACCTCAGCGCGCTGCTGTCCGGGGCGGTGGTGACGGAGTTCACCTTCGACCTGGCCGGCATCGGCCGTCTCGCGGTCGACTCGTCGTTGACCAAGGACCTGCCGGTGACGATGGGCGTCATGCTGTTCGGAGCCTTCTTCATCCTGCTCCTGAACATCCTGGTCGACCTCGCCTACGCCTTCATCGACCCGCGCGTGCGGCTCAGCTAGGAGAACTCCGTGAGCACTCTGACCAAGACCGAAGGCGAGGCGGCCCCGGCCGGGCCGGAGTCCTTCCTCTCGGTCCGCGACCTCCAGGTGCGGTTCTCCACCGAGGACGGCGTCGTCAAGGCGGTCGACGGCCTGTCCTTCGACGTCGAGCGCGGCCGGACCCTCGGCATCGTGGGGGAGTCGGGCTCCGGCAAGTCCGTCACCAACCTCACCGTGCTCGGCCTGCACAATCCCAAGACGACCACGGTCGACGGCGAGATCGTCCTCGACGGCAAGGAACTGGTCACGGCGACCGAGAAGGAGCTGGAGAAGCTCCGCGGCAACAAGGTCGCCATGATCTTCCAGGACCCCCTGACCGCCCTGTCGCCGTACTACACGGTGGGCCGGCAGATCGCCGAGCCGTTCATGAAGCACACCGGCGCGTCCAAGAAGGAAGCGCGGGCGCGGGCGATCGAGATGCTGACCAAGGTCGGCATCCCGCAGCCCAAGAGCCGCGTGGACGACTACCCGCACCAGTTCTCCGGCGGTATGCGCCAGCGCGCGATGATCGCCATGGCCCTGGTCTGCGACCCCGACCTGCTCATCGCCGACGAGCCGACCACGGCCCTGGACGTCACGGTGCAGGCCCAGATCCTGGACCTCCTCAAGGACCTCCAGCAGGAGTTCGGCTCTGCCATCGTTTTCATCACGCACGACCTCGGGGTCATCGCCGACATGGCCGACGACCTGCTCGTGATGTACGCGGGACGGGCCGTGGAGCGCGGCAGCGCCGCCGAGGTGCTGCGCAGCCCGCGGCACCCCTACACCTGGGGCCTGCTCAGCTCGATGCCGCGCCTCGGCGGCAGCCTCGACCAGCCGCTCAGCCCGATCCCGGGCACGCCGCCCAGCATGCTCAACCCGCCGTCCGGGTGCCCCTTCCACCCGCGCTGCGCGTTCAAGGGCGAGGTGGGCGGCGACCGGTGCGCCACCGTGCGTCCCCCGCTCGGCGAGGGACGTGCCGCGGCCTGCCATCTGACGGCGGAGCAGAAGCAGACCATCTTCATCGACAAGATCCAGCCCCGGCTGCGCTAGGGAGACCGATTCATGAGCGACGAACTCACCCTTCCCGCGCAGCAGGGCCCCGTTGCCGCCCCGCCCGAGGCGCTGCTGAGGGTCCAGGGCCTGACCAAGCACTTCCCGGTCTACGGCGGCTTCCCGATCAAACGCAAGGTGGGCGCCGTCCAGGCGGTGGACGACGTCGACCTGACCGTCGGCGCCGGGGAGAGCGTCGGCCTGGTGGGCGAGTCCGGCTGCGGCAAGTCCACCACGGGCCGGCTCATCACCCGGCTCCTGGAGCCGACCGGGGGGAAGATCGAGTACGCGGGCCGGGACATCAGCCACGCCTCACGCCGGCAACTGGCGCCCGTCCGTTCCGAGATCCAGATGATCTTCCAGGACCCGTACTCCTCGCTGAACCCCCGGCAGACCGTCGGCACGATCATCAAGTCGCCCATGGAGGTCAACGGGATAAACCCGAAGGGCGGCCGGGACAAGAAGGTCCGCGAACTGCTCGAACTCGTGGGTCTCAACCCCGAGCACTTCAACCGCTTCCCGCACGAGTTCTCCGGCGGCCAGCGCCAGCGCATCGGCGTGGCCCGCGCCCTGGCCCTCAACCCGAAGCTGATCGTGGCCGACGAGCCGGTCTCCGCGCTCGACGTGTCCATCCAGGCACAGGTGGTGAACCTGCTCCAGGAGGTCCAGCGGGAACTGGGCATCGCCTTCCTCTTCATCGCCCACGACCTGGCCGTCGTACGGCACTTCTCGCAGCGCGTCGCGGTCATGTACCTCGGCAAGGTGGTCGAGGTCGGCGACCGGGTCTCCATCTACAGCAGGCCCCGGCACCCCTACACCCACGCCCTGCTGTCGGCGGTCCCCGAGGTCTCGACGTTCGACGAACCGGAGGACCGCGAGCGCATCCGCCTCGCCGGCGACGTGCCCTCCCCGATCATGCCGCCGTCCGGCTGCCGGTTCCGCACCCGCTGCTGGAAGGCGCAGGACAAGTGCGCCAACGAGGTCCCGCCGCTGGTGCGCGTCGCGGGCAACCACGAGGGCCACCTGACCGCCTGCCACTTCCCGGAGGAGCCGACGACCGCGGCCCGCGACGAGGACATCGTCCTGGACCCGGCGCTGGTGGCCCTGGAGGACGTGGAGAAGGACTGACCCCGCCACGGCGACACAGACCGAGGGCCCGCGCCTGGGGAGGCACGGGCCCTCGGTTTCCCTGGAAGCGGACGAGTCCGGGCTCGGGTCAATGGGCCATGGACGGTCCCTTCCGCGGGCGGTGCCGACAGAAAGGGGTGTTGTCAGGCGGCCGCCCGGGGGCTCTTGGTCAGACGGGGCGAGGGTACGTCATCCGTCTCCGGGTAGTGGCAGGCGGTCAGGTGTCCGGCCTTGTTGCCCTCCACCTGCACCAGCGGCGGAGCCTCGGACGCGCACTTCTCCGTCGCCTTCCAGCACCGGGTGCGGAAGCGGCAGCCCGAGGGCGGGTTGATCGGCGAGGGCACGTCGCCGACGAGCCGGATGCGCTCGCGGGGCGTGTCCTCCACCGTGGCCTCGGGCACGGCGGAGAGCAGGGCCCGGGTGTAGGGGTGACGCGGGTTGTCGTACAGGTCGTCGCGGTCGGCGATCTCCACGATCTTACCCAGGTACATGACCGCGACGCGCTGCGAGAAGTGCCGCACGACGGCGAGGTCGTGGGCGATGAAGACGAACGCGATGCCCAGCTCCCGCTGCACCTTCTGGAGCAGGTTGACGACCTGGGCCTGGATGGACACGTCGAGCGCGGAGACCGGCTCGTCGGCCACGATCAGCTTCGGGTCGAGGGCCAGGGCGCGGGCCACGCCGATGCGCTGGCGCTGGCCGCCGGAGAATTCGTGCGGGAAGCGGTTGAAGTGCTCGGGGTTGAGACCCACGATCTCCAGCAGCTCGCGCACGCGGTTCTCCCGGCCGCCGGCCGGGTTGATGTTGTTGATCTCCATCGGACCCGCGATGATCTTGCCGACCGTCTGCCGCGGGTTGAGGGAGGCGTACGGGTCCTGGAAGATCATCTGGATCTCGGACCGGATCGGCGCGAGCGCCCTGCGGCCCGCGTGCGTGATGTCCTGGCCCTTGTAGAGGACCTTGCCCTCCGTGGGCTCCAGCAGGCGCGTGATCAGCCGGCCGGTCGTCGACTTGCCGCACCCGGACTCGCCGACCAGGCCCAGGCTCTCGCCGGCGCCCACGGTGAAGTCGAGGCCGTCCACGGCCCGGACCGCACCGACCGTGCGGGAGATCGGGAAACCGCCCTTGATCGGAAAGTGCTTGGTCAGGCCGCTGACGTCCAGGAGCGTTTCCGCGTTGCTCATGATGGTGAAGTCCTGTCTCTTGTACGTCAGTTGTGCCGCGAGGCGAGGGAGTCGGCGAACAGCTCCTTGCGCTGCTCCTTGGGCAGGTGGCAGGCGGAGCCGCGGCCGTCGAGCACCTCGAGCACCGGCTGCTCCGAGGAGCACAGCCCGCCCGCGACCTTCTCGACGAAGGCGCACCGCGGGTGGAACCGGCAGCCGGAGGGCGGGTTGAGCAGCGAGGGAGGCGAGCCCGGGATCGGCTCCAGCGGTACGTCGACCGGTCCGTCCAGGCTCGGCATGGAACTCATCAGGCCCAGCGTGTAGGGGTGCTGCGGGTCGCGCAGCACCTCCTCCTTCGTACCGCGCTCCACGCACCGGCCGCCGTACATCACCAGGACGTCGTCCGCGATGTCGGCGATGACCCCGAGGTCGTGCGTGATGAAGACGATGGCCGTGCCGAACTCCTGCTGGAGGTCCTTGAGCAGGTCCATGATCTGCGCCTGCACCGTCACGTCCAGGGCCGTGGTCGGCTCGTCCGCGATGAGCAGCTCGGGGTCGCAGACCAGGGCCATGGCGATCATCGCGCGCTGGCGCATACCGCCGGAGAACTGGTGCGGGTAGTCGTCCACCCGCATCTCCGGCTGCGGGATGCCCACCCGGCGCAGCATCTCGATCGCCCGCGCCCGCGCCTCCTTCTTGGAGGCGCCGGTGTGCTTGCGGTACGTCTCGCCGATCTGCTTGCCGATGGTGTGGTACGGCGACAGCGAGGCCAGGGCGTCCTGGAAGATCATCGCCATCTTGTTGCCGCGCAGCCGCTCCAGCTCCCGCTCGGTGGCGGTCAGGAGGTCCTTGTCGTCGAGCAGGATCTCGCCGTCGATCGAGGTGTGGTCCCGGTCGTGCAGGCCCAGGATCGTCAGGTTGGTGACCGACTTGCCCGAGCCCGACTCGCCGACGATGCCGAGCGTCTTGCCCTTGGCGAGGTCGAAGGAGAGCCCGTCGACGGCCTTGACGATGCCGTCCTCGGTGGAGAAGTGGACCTTCAGGTCCCTGACGGAGAGGAAGGGCTGCTGTTCGGTGCTCGTCACGGGGACGCTCCAGGAGGTGATGCGGGGGGTAGCCGGGTGAGGCGGTGGGAGAGGCGACTGTGGCGGGCGGAGATCAGGCGAGCCGGATCCGCGGGTCGATGAGGGCGTAGACCGCGTCGACGACGATGTTGAACATCACGATGGCGCCGGCCGCCAGCACGGTGACGCCGAGCAGCATGGGCAGGTCGCTCTTGAACACGGACTCGATCGCGAGCCGGCCGATGCCCTGGATGCTGAAGGTCGTCTCGGTGATGATGGCACCACCGATCAGCACACCGAGGTCGACGCCGAAGATGGTGACGATGGGGCCCATCGCACCGCGCCAGGCGAAGCGGAAGAAGACGTTGCGCCTCGACAGGCCCTTGGCCCGCGCGGTGCGCACGTAGTCCTCGCTGAGCTGCTCCACCATCTGGGAGCGCGTCATACGGGTGTAGTTGGCGGTGAAGATGATCGACAGCACCAGCCAGGGCAGCAACAGGCCGGACATCCAGGCGACCGGGTCGTCGGTCAGCGGCGTGTACGACGGCTGGCTCAGGATGCCGAGCTCACCGACCAGGAAGAACATGGCGATGTAGCCAACGAAGTAGATCTGCAGCGAGGAGCCGAGCAGCGACACGGAGCTGGCGAACTTGTCCAGGAACTTGCCCTGCTTCGAGGCCGCGAGCATGCCGGCGCCGATGCCGATGATCAGGAAGAAGATGGCCGCGCCGAAGGCGAGCGACAGGGTCGTGGGCAGCCGGTCCATGATCGTGCCGTAGACGGGCTCGCTGTTGGCGAACGAGTAGCCGAGGCAGGGAGCGTCGCAGCGGCCGTAGCCGGCGTAGTCGCGGCCCGCGAAGATACCGGTGAGCCAGTGCCAGTACTGCATGACGATCGACTCGTCGATGCCCAGGTTCTTCCGGATCTGCTCAAGGTTTTCCGGCGTGCAGTTCTTGCCGCAGGACATCATGGCGGGGTCGCGCGGCACGGCGTAGAAGAGCCAGAAGGTGATGGCGCTGATGATCAACAGAATGACCAACGCGCCGAAGACTCGGCGGACTAGGAAGCGGAACATGGGGCGTGACTTTCCGGACGGGGCGCCGTCGCCGGGGTGAGAGGGGGGTGGGCCTCAAGGGGGCGGCCATGGGTGTGGCCGCCCCCCTGTGCGTCTGCGCGCTTACTTCTTGACGTACAGCTTGCAGAGGGCGATGCAGGTGTTGCCGTAGTCGAACACCACGTTGCCGATCTTCGATCCGTACATCCAGTTGCGGATGGAGTGGTAGTCGGGCACGACGGCCGCGAGCTCCATGATCTGGCGGTCGATGGCGCCCCAGGCCTTGTTGGCCGCTTCCGCGTCGGCGATCTTGGACGCGGCGTTGATCGCCTTGTTCACGCTGGGGTCGTCGAGCTGGGCGTAGTTGCTGCGGCCGTCGCCGATGTTCTCGCCGCTCCAGCACGGGTAGAAGACCGAGTAGCCGTTCGGCCAGTCCGGGCTCCAGCCGGCCGCGAACAGGTCGTAGCCGTTGTCGATCTTGCCGATCTGGGTGTAGAAGGTCGACTTGTCGAGCTGCTTGTTGACGACCTCGAAGCCCGCGGCCTCCAGGGCGTTCTTGATCGCGACGGCCTGCTTCAGCGCGTTGTCCGAGGTCTGGTACGCGATGACCAGCTTCTGACCGACCTTGCCGGCCTCCTTCAGCAGCGCCTTGGCCTTCTCCGGGTCGCCGCCGGGCTTCTTGTCGACGCCGTACAGGTCGAATTCCTCGTGGCCGGGGGTCACCGGGCTGAGGATCGTGGTGGCCAGCTCACTGGTGGAGGCGCCGCCGCGGATCGTCTGGAGCTGCTGGTGCGGCCAGGCCCAGTTGATGGCCTGACGGACCTTGACGTCCTTGATGCGGGTGGTGTTGATCGGCCAGTAGTAGGTGACCGTGTCCACCGCGGTGAGGACGCGCTTCTTCAGGTTCGGGTCGGTGAGCACCTTGGCGATGCGCTCCGGCGCGACCTCGTTGAAGATCGCCATGGCCTGCTGGTCCTCGCCGGAGTCGGCGATGAAGCGGTCGGTGGCGGCCAGCGGCTGGTAGCCGAACCGGAAGCGGTACTCGTCCGGGTAGGCGTTGCGGATCGCGTCCGTCTTCGGGTCCCAGTGCTCGTTGCGCACGTAGGTCAGGGACTTGCCGACGCTGCGCTCGCTGATCTTGTAGGGACCGCAGGAGAACGGACGGCTGTCGTACTTCTGCTTGGTGTCCTTCGCCTTGGGCACGAGGGAGAAGCCGCGCATGGCCAGCGTGAAGTTGAAGTCGGCGCGGGGCTCGTTGAGGCGGAAGGTGACGGTCTTGCCGTCGATCTCGATGGAGTCGAGGTGCTTGCCCTCGTAGGGGCCCTTGTACTTGTCGCCGCCGACCAGGAACTGCTGCACGTAGCGCGGGCCCTCGGTGATGAAGTCCGCGAAGAGGCGCTCGTAGGTGTGGCGGACGTCGTCCATGGAGAGGTCGGAGCCGTCCTCCCACTTCACGCCGTCCTTGATGGTGAAGGACCAGGTCTTGCCGCCGTCCTTCATCGTGCCGGCGTCGGTGGCGACGTCGCCGACCAGGGTGCAGCCGCCCTTGTCGTCGATCTTGTAGCCGGTCAGACCGCGCATGATCGGCACGGTGATGGCGCCCTCGGTCGAGACGTAGATCTGCGCCGGGTCCATGTGGTCCATGTCGAACTGGTCGAGCGAGTGGATGATCCCGCCCTTCACCGCGCCCTTGACCTCCGGCGCAGGACCGGTCGAGTCGGCCTTCGTGCCGACCAGGATCTCGACGGTCTTGGAGCCGCTGACCTTCGGGGCGTCGCTCTTGCCGCCGCCCTTGTTGTCGCTGCCGCCACAGGCGGTCAGGACCGAGGAGGAGGCCGCGACGACACCGGTCGCTATGAGGAAGTTTCTGCGGGAGAAAGCCATGGAGAACCTACCAAGGGTGGTCATACGGGACGGAGATGGCCGGCCGGACTCCTGTGTACGGACCGGGGAAGGAACGGATCAGCGCTTGGTCTTCGGGTCGAGCGCGTCGCGCACCGAGTCGCCGAGCAGGTTGAAGGCGAGAACGAAGATCACCATGGAGAGGCCCGGGAAGAGCATGAAGGTGATGTCCTCGGTGTAGAACTGGGCGCCTCGCTGGATCATTACGCCCCAGTCCGGCGTCGGGTCGATCATGCCGACGCCGAGGAATGCCAGCCCCGCTTCCGCGGTGACGAACATCGGCAGCATCAGCGTGGTCTGGATGATGATCGGAGTCCAGAGGTTCGGGAGCAGCTCCTTGAAGACGATGCGCCAGGGAGACGCGCCCGTGACCTTCGCCGCCTCCACGAACTCCCGCTCGCGCAGTCCGAGCACCTGGCCGCGCAGCAGCCGGGCGAGGGACGCCCAGCCGAAGCCGGACAGCACGATGATGAGGGAGATGGCCCGCAGGGAGGTGGGGATGTTCTCGTCCGGCGCGACGAACAGGCCGTAGATGACCGGCATGAACGCGATGAAGAACAGCGTGGACGGGAACGACAGCAGGATGTCGATGATCCGGCCGACGAAGTAGTCCGTCTTGCCGCCGAGGTAGCCCGCCGTGGTGCCGATCACGACGCCGAGGACGGCCGTGACCACCGTGGCGGCCAGCGCGAGTCCCAGCGAGGTCCGGATGCCGTACAGCAGGAAGGTGAACACGTCCCGGCCGAGCTGCGGCTCGATGCCGAACCAGAACTCCGAGCTCATACCGCCGTTGGGACCGGCCGGGTACGAGAAGGCGTCGAGCAGTTCGGGGCGCTGGCTGGCGTACGTGGTGTACGGGTCCTTGCCGTACAGCTTGGCTATGAGGGGCGCCGCGAGCGCGATCACGAAGAAGAAGATCACGATGCACGCCGATATGACGCCCGTGCGGTCACGCTTGAAGCGCTTCCAGGCCAGTCGGCCCGGCGAACGGCTTTCGCTGCCCTTGGGGGTGGCGGGCGTGGGTGACTTGTCGACGGTTTCGTCGGTCACCTCGAGCGGGGCGGCCGCTGATGGAGTTGGGGGGGTCATGGTGCTCCTGGCCCAAGGGAGGGTCTGATGACTCCGCAGGGCGTCCCCCTACGGGCTACGCCGGACTTTTTCAACGCAATTCGTTCAAGGTCAATAAAATCTGGCTCGAGTTGACTTTCTCTTTACCTTCTTTGCTTCATCTTGATCATTCCGTAGCTACGCGTGTAGCGCGCCGTGATCGATCCGTGCTTTACATCGGGCCAACTGGACGAATCAGGCAAGGTGTTCGTTATGTGGACGCCGAGTCGTCGGAATGCGTACACCGGAGGGTCGCAAAGTAACGACTTCGCATCTCATTTCGGTGATCCATTGCGCGGTCGATCGAGGGAATTCCCGCCCTCGCCGCCGGCCCCCGCCGCCGGGCCGCGAGTACGGCCGCTGGGCGCGCCGGCGCAGCCCGCCCGTGCGTGATCCATGCGGAAAACGAACGCCCGGTCCCCACAGTGGGAGGTGCTGGTGACAGCAGACCGACGACACCTTCAGGGGACCGCGTGAACGTACAGATCCTGGGTTGTACCGAGCTTCGTGCCGCCGATGGCCAAAACATTGCGGTCAGTCCCACCGTCAGTCGCCTCCTGGCCACGCTGGCCTGGTCCGCCAACTCCTTCGTCACCGACGAGGACACGATCGGCCGGGTCTGGGAGAGCAGGGTCCCGGTCCGCCCCCGCGACGCCCTCTACACCTTGGTGACCCGGCTGCGGAAGGCGCTGCGGGCGGTCGGCGCCCCCGGTGCGCCGTGCGACGTGGTCCGCAGGCCGGGCGGCTACACCATGGTCGCGGCGGAGGAGGCCGTCGATGTCCTCGGCTTCCGTGCCCTCGTGCGGCAGGCCAGGAACGCGCAGTGCCGGGGAGCGGAGGAGGCGGCCTTGCAGTTCTACGAGCAGGCGCTGGCCCTGTGCCACGGCCGGCCGCTGTCCGATGTCCGGACGGCGTGGGCGGACGCCGCCCGGATCACGTTCGAGCGGGAACTGCGCACCGTCCGGACCAACAGCGCGGAACTGGCGCTCGGGCTCGGCCGCTGCGGCGACTACGTGCCGCTGCTCCACGAGCTGGCCGCCGCCCACCCCCTGGACGAGCGGATCGCCAGCCTGCTGATGCTGGCGCTCTACCGCAGCGGGCGCCAGGACGAGGCGCTGCGCTGCTTCCGTTCCACCCGCGCGCGGCTGGTCGCGGAGCTCGGCGTCGAGCCCGGGAGCCGGCTGCGCATGCTGCACGAGCGGATCCTGCGCAGGGACGAGGTCGTGCAGGGCGGCCGTCCGGTGTGGGCGGCCATGGCGTCCTAGGGCCGCGGCACCTGCTGGCCCGCGAGGTCGTCGAAGTGGTCGGCGAGATAGCGCGCGAAGCGCTCCTCCGTGTCGTCCGGCAGGCAGGGGCGCGCACCCCGGGCGCGGGGGCCCCGGTCCGGCGGGGTGCCGGCGCCCGGGTGTCCGGTGGCCGTCCGGTGGGAGGACGGGACGCCGATCTCGTCGAACAGGACGCGGGCCTCGTCCCGGTGCCCGGCGGCGGCCCGGGTGTCGCCGACGGCCTCGCAGACGCTCGCGAGGGCGGTCGCCGCACGGGCCAGCACCAGGCGCTGACCCGAGTTGCGCGCCTGGCCGACCGCTTCGCGTGCCGCCTCGAGGGCGGCGCCGGTCTCACCGGTCTCCCGGAGGGCCACGGCGCCGAGGGTCCGGATCCGGGGCAGCGTGAGGGGACTGCCGTTCACCGCGAGCCGGCCGGCCGTCTCCAGTACCGCCGCCGCTTCCCGGTACCGCTCCTGCGCGCAGTGCAGGGCCCCGCGCACCAGCAGGATCTCGATCAGGCCGGTCCGGTGCCCGGTCTCCTCGGCGACGGTCCGGGCCTCGTCGAGGTGGGCGGCCGCCTCCGGCGTGCGGCCCGTGCGCAGCTTCACGGCGGCGAGACCCACCAGGGAGTCGACCTGGCAGTTGCGGTTGCCGACGCGCTGGGCGAGCCCGAGCGCGTCCTCGTAGGCGAGGAGGGCACGGGCGTCCTGGCCCGCGTCGTCGCGCACCCGGCCGAGGGTCTCCAGCATCACGGCTTCCGCGTAGAGCGACGCGGCGCCGCGGGAGACCTCCAGGCCCTGCCACAAGGTGGCGGCGGCCTCCCGGAACCTCGCCTGCTTCTGCTGCACCAGCGCGTGGTTCACCAGCGTCATCGAGTGGAGGTGCTCCTGCCGCCCGTCGTGCAGCGCGAGCGCCGCGGTCACCGCCTCCTCGGCCTCGGCGAGCCGTCCCAGCGCGAGCTTCAGGGACGCCGTGTTGGTCAGCATGATCTTCTCGGGCTCCGTCATGCCGAGGGAGCGGTAGAGGGTGAGGGCGCGGTCGTAGAAGGGCAGTGCCTCGCTCGGCTCGCCGAGCAGCTTCAGCGTCACCCCCCTGCCCTGAGCGCTCCGCGCCTCTCCCGACAGCCACCCGGCGTCGCGTGCCGCGGCCTGCGCACTCTCGTAGGCGCCGAGGGCCCCTCTGAAGTCTCCGCTGCGCCACCGGGCGTGGCCGGAGGAGAGGTGGACGACCGCCTGGCCCCGCCGGTCGCCGCCGCGTTCGGCCGCCCGGCCGGCGAGCGCGGCCAGCCGCAGCCAGTCGGCGAGCGGGCGGCGGTGGTGGAACAGGTCCTGGAGCGCGTCGACGATCTGCCAGGCGAACCGGGCGGGTCCGTGCTCGGCCGCGTACGCGATCGCCGCCGCGATGTCCTCCCACTCCTCGTCGAACCAGGCGAAGGCCTCCTCCGGGGTGCGGAACGTGCGGGGGGCGGACCCGCCGACGGGCTCCGGAAGGGGCTGCGGGCAGTACAGGCGGCACGTCGCCGCGACCCGGGAGACGCTCTGGAGGTAGTGGTCGAGGAGGCGGTCGACCGCCCGGGCCCGCTCCGCCTCGGCGTCCTCCGCCACCACCCGTTCCGCGGCGTATTCGTGCACGAGGTCGTGCCAGGTCATACGGCCGTACGCGTCGTCGCGCAGCAGGTGCACCCGCTGGGCGAGCCGCAACAGGTCGGCGGTGCGCGTCTCGTCCAGTCCCGCGGCGGCCGCGGCCGCCGCGACCGAGCGGCCGGTGCCCGGGAGCAGACCCAGGGAGCGGAAGGCCCACCTGGCCTCGTCGGGCAGCGTTCCGTACGACAGGTCGAGCGCGGCCCGGACGGCGACGCTCTCCTCCCCCTCGACGTGCAACCGGGCGAGCCGGCCGCGTTCCGCGAGGCTCGTGACGTAGGCCCGCACGCTCCCGGACCCGGCGCCGATCCAGGAACCGGCGACGCACAGGGCCAGGGGCAGGTGGTCGCAGAGTTCCACCAGGTGGGCCGCCGCCGCGGGGTCGGCCGCTACGGCCTCGGCACCGATCGAGGCGCCGAACAGCTCCAGGGCCTCCTCGCGGGACAGCACGTCGCAGGTCACCCGGTGGGCCCCGTCCAGCACGAGCCCGTTCAGTTTCCGCCGGCTGGTCACCAGCGCGAGCGACCCGCTGGCCGCGGGGAGGAGCCGGCGTACCGTCGAGGCGTCGGCCACGTCGTCGAGGAGGACGAGGACCCGGCGGTCCGCCAGGAGCGTGCGGTAGAGCGCGGTCTGCGCGTCCAGGCCCAGCGGTATGTCGTGCGGCGCGCATCCCAGGCCCTGCAACAGCAGGGGCAGCGCCTCCTCCAGGGACATGGGTTCGGCGTTGTCGAAGCCCCGCATGTCCAGGAAGAGCTGCCCGTCGGGGTAGTCGTCGGCTATCCGGTGCGCCCAGTGCAGGGCCAGCGCGGTCTTCCCGGCGCCCGCGGGCCCCACGAGCACGGCGGGAGCACCGCCGTCCCGCCGGCAGGCGTCGAGCAGGCGCAGCTCCGCGTTCCGGCCGACGAAGCGGTGGGGGGCCCGCGGCAACTGGCGGGGCACCCGCCGGGACCTGGCGGGCTCGGCGGGGGCCGGCGCCGCCGTCCGGGGGGCGGCACCTCCGGCGAGCAGCTTGCGGTGCAGTCCCGTGAGTTCGTCCGAGGGGTCGACGCCGAGTTCCCGCACCATGCGGTTGCGCAGGCCGGTGTAGACGGCCAGGGCGTCCGGCGACCGCCCGTCCAGGGCCAGGGCGCGCATCAGCAGCGCGTGCGGGCGTTCGCGCAGCGGGTGCTCGGAGGTGAGCCGGACCAGGTCGGCGACGGCGGAGCGCGGCCGGCCCAGTTCCAGTTCGGCCTCCGCCCTGCCCTCCTCGGCGGCGATGCGCAGTTCGGTCAGGCGCCGGCGTTCCGCTTCCATGGTCGGCAGATCGGGCAGCGGGTCGCCGCGCCACAGCGCGAGGGCGTCGTCGTGGTAGCGGTACGCCTGCGCCCACTCCTCGTGCGCCAGCGCCCGCAGCCCGTCCCTGATCAGCGCTTCGAAGAGGAACGCGTCGACCTCCGCGGGAGCGGCGCGCAGGACGTACCCGGGCTTCTGGGTGGCCAGCAGGGCGGCTCCGTCCACGCCGAAGGCCTGCCGGACCTCGGAGACCAGGGCACGGATCCGTGCGGCCGACGCGCTGGGCATCCGTTCGTCCCACAGGCCCCGTGCCAGCCGGTCCACGGAGACGACACGGTCGGCGTGCAGCAACAGGACCGCGCACAGGGCGCGTTGACGGCCGGTGAGAAGGACGGCGGTCTCGTCGACGCGGATCTCCAGCGGGCCGAGCAGACGGAACCGGGGCGAGCGGTTGTGCATCGGGGAAAGGTAGACCAGCACCGCGCCCGCGGGCTATGAGGCTCCTCTCAGTAACCGCGTCGCCACGCGCGTGCCGCCAGCCGCACGCGCTTGACCCGTTCGCCGTGGCGTCTCCACCACAGGCGGGCCCACAGCGCCTGCATGCCGCACAGGACCAGGACGGTGGTGAGCGCGTCGAGCCGCAGCCACCAGCCGGATCCGTCCACCAGGTGTACGAGGGACCGGCGCAGCAGCGGCCAGGTGACCTCGGTCAGCACCCGGAAGCCGATGGCCAGGCAGACCACGCTGCCCACGCCCACGGCGACGGCGTACGCCTGGACGAAGCGCCGCTCGCGGGAGGGCAGCGACCGCAGGGGGTGCGGGGCCCGGCGGCCGAAGGGCAGCGCGGCCACATGGCGCAGACAGCGGGCCGTGTCGGTGAACAGGTTGCGGCAGCCCGTCAGGTCCTGGACGACGAAGTACAGGTCCGTGCGCATGAACACGAGGCACTGGTTCGCCAGCGCCAGGAACAGGGTCGCCACGATCACCGGCAGCAGCACCCCGTCCGCTCCCCAGCCGCGGGCCAGCAGGCAGCCGCCCCAGATCACCGCGTCCAGGACGATGCCCGACAGGTACACCGTCAGCCGCTCCCGCCGGCCCTTGAGCCAGATGCCCGACACCTCGGTCTGCGCCACCAGGAACTGAAGGCGGGTGCCGAGCCGGATCCGGCCGGGCACGCCCGCCGCCCGGGCCGTCAGCAGGTGCGCCGCCTCGTGCAGGGCGATGAGGCACCAGCCGATCACGCACTGGACCAGCACCGTGAAGGTGCCGTACTCCGTCCACAGGAAGCTGTCCCAGGAGGGGAAGGTGCCCGGACGCGTCAGCGCGACCGCGAGACCCGCGACCGGGACCAGGAGCAGGACGGCGTGCAGCACCGGGTTCAGGAGCAGGCGCACATGGTGCGGCCGCACCCGGGGGAACGAGACCGCGGCCGGCGCGACGGGGAAGCGCCGCTCGCCGATGGACGCCACCAGCCCGGCCGACGCGAGCCGCTCCACGAACGCCCGGACGTCGACGTCGCGGCCGGTGGCCGTACGCAGGCTGCTCCTGGTCTCCTCCACCGTCCGGCCGGCGGACAGCAGCCGTACCGCGTCCATGCCGATCGCGGGCAGGGCGACGATCTCGTCGGTGCCCTGCCGTCCGACGATCCACTCGTCGCGGTCGGGGCGGAACTCCAGGCCGTGGAAGGAGACCCGGAGCCCTTCCGGACCACCGGTCAGGGGTTGCACAACGGGCACTCGGGCCGGGCGGGATGCCGCACGTGGACGAGGTGGTCGGGGGCGATCAGATTCAGGCCGCGCACGTAACCGGGAGCGGTCGAGCCCGTACCCGTGATCAGCGAGACGACCTCGTTGGCGATCAGCTGCCCGGAGATCCCGGCGGCCGGTGCCAGGGCTCCCGTGCCGCCCAGGTCCGGATGCCAGCCCGGTTTCAGCCGGGCCTCCTCGCCGGCACCGACGCAGGCGAAGCACGGACCCTCGGGACCGTAGACACCGACCGTCACCAGCGGGCCGTTGTAGCCGGCGGTCACCCAGGGAATCCGCAGTGCGGCGCAGACCCTGCTGGTCATGGTGTTGATGACGTCGTTGCGCGGCTCGTCCGCACCCAGTACGAAGACGTCGCAGCCGGCGACGAGTTCACGCAGCGCGTCCTGCGTGTCCACCCGCCGCACGTCGTAGGTGAACGTCGCCGCGGAGTTGACCGCGGCGAGGCGTTCGGCGGCCACCCGTGCCTTGGCCCGGCCCACGTCCGCCTCGGTGTACAGCGCCTGCCGGGTCAGGTTGGACACCTCGACACGGTCGGGATCCACGAGATGCAGGGACCCGACGCCGACCGCGGTCAGCGCCCAGGCGGCGTGGCTGCCGGCGCCTCCGACGCCCAGCACGGTCACCCGGGCGCGTCCGATGCGCCGCTGGGCCTCCCAGGGGTCGCTCCCCGGACGCAGATCGACGCGCCGGAAGTAGTCGTGGTTGCGGCTGTAGCGCTCGAGCTCGCCGTCCGTGAACCCCTCGGGACGGCCGGTGGCCGCGTCTTCCACGTACCCGGTGCCGATCAGCTCCCGCACCAGCCGCCGGGCTCCGTCGGCACCGAGGCGGGGGTGCCGCTCGGCCAGCGCCGTCTCGATGTCCCGGCGTGGAGCCGTCCCGTCCATCCGGGTCAGGGCGTCCCATGCCCAGCCGTGGGGGTCGGTGATCTCCGCCGCGATTCCGTAGACCTCGCCGCCGAGGCGGACCGTTCCGTCGTCGAACCGGTGCGGGATGTGTTCCCGTTTCACTCGTGGACGTCTCACAACCAGCCTTCCCGGAGTGCTTCTGCGACGCAACGGTCCGCCGTGGGCCGGTGATTGCCCGGCGGCTACCCGGCGACTACCTGGCGACTGCCTTGCTGTCGATGGTCTCGATCTTGTCGAGCAGGCGGATCTCGATCAGCTCGGTCTGCCCCTCCGGCTCCGTCACCACGGGGAGCGCCCTCTCGTCGTCCTGCGTGCCGCGCGTGCTGTCCTGCATGTGTCTTCCTCTCTCCTGGATGTGCGTTTCCCTGGTCCGCCGTGATCCTCCGACGAAGCTCCGAACGGAGCCCCGAGGTAGCCCCGGAGCAGCCCCGGAGCAGCCCCGAAGGTCACAGCCGCCGCCACACCGCGCCGAGAACCCGTTCCACGGGAAAGGGCCCCATCTGGCGCGAGTCGAAACTGACGGACGCGTTGTCCCCGAGCAGCAGCAGATGGCCCGGCGGTACCCGGCCGGCCGCCGCGTCCCGGCTGCCGCACGGATCGCCGGCCACGGCGGAGACCCGTTTGAGCAGCCACTGACGCTCGGTCACCGGCGCTCCGGGACTGCCCAGTCCGGCCGGCGCGGAAATCCAGCTGCGGTGCTCCGTGTCCGGGAGCTCCACGACGACCACGCCGCCGCGGCGCGGGACGACACCACGCCGCACCAGGACCCGGTCGCCGGGCCGGTACGCCGGCAGCATGCTGTGTCCCGTGACGGTGACCGAGACGAGGCGCCGGCGCAGCAGTGCCGTCCCCGCGACGACGAGTCCCGCGCACCCGCCCACCACGGCCCACCTCACGACACCGCTCCTTCCACGGCGGCCGGCCCATGTTCCGGCAGGTGCGCGGATTCCCCCGTGTACCCGGCGGCCTGGAGCCCGAAGAGCCGGGCGTACGAGCCGTCACGGGCCATCAGGGCGGCGTGGTCACCTCTCTCCGTGATCCGTCCCTCGGAGAGGACGACGATGAGGTCGGCCTCCCGTACGGAACCCAGCCGGTGGGAGATGAGCAGACTCGTCCGCCCGCGGTGGAACTCGCTCAGCCGCGCGTGCAGTTCGTGCTCGGCCTCGGCGTCGAGACCGGAGGTGGGCTCGTCCAGGATCAGGAAGTCGCGCTGCTCGCGCACCAGGGCACGGGCCAGGGCCAGCCGCTGCATCTGGCCCCCGGACAGCAGGACGCCGGTGGTCGCGTCGTCCTGCTCCTCGCCCGGGAAGAAGGTCCGGGTGACCAGGGTGTCGTATCCGCGGGGGAGGCCCTCCAGCGTCCGGTCGATGCCCGCGTTGCGGGCCGCCTCGGCGACGCGCGAGGAGGAAGCCAGCGCGTCCAGGTCGCCGAGCGCGATGTTCTCCCGTGCGGTGAGGTCGTAGTGCATGAAGTCCTGGAAGACCGCGCTCGTCCGCCGGCGCAGGTCCTCCGGGTCGAACTCGCGGAGGTCGACGCCGTCCCAGAGGATCGCGCCGCGCGTCGGGTCGTAGAACCGGCACAGGAGCTTGACCAGCGTGGACTTGCCCGCTCCGTTGAGACCGACGAGGGCGGTGCTCCGTCCCTGGGGGATGAACAGGTCGACCCCCCGGAGTATCCACGGCTGGTCCGGGCCGTAGCGGAACCAGACGTCGCGCAGTTCGAGTCCGTGTGCCAGGGCGGGGGCGGGCAGCGGAGCGGCGGCACGCGGCAGGTCGGGTTCCGTGCCGACGACGTCCTGGTAGTGACCGAACAGCACCAGCGCCTGGTGGGCCTGGGCCGCGCCGGCCGACAGCTGGCCGACGGAGCTCTGCACCCCGGCGACGGCGGCGATGAAGATCGCGACGTCTCCCAGCGTGAGCCCGCCGGACAGCGCGCTGTGGATGGCCCAGACCAGGCCGGTCCCGGACACCAGCGCCGCGAACAGCGCCAGCAGGGACTGGGTCGAGAGCTCACGGCGGTCCATCCCGCGCCGCGCGGCGTTCGAGGCGAGCCGCTCCGTCTGCATCCGGCCCAGCAGGAAGCCGCCGATGCCGAACAGCCGTACTTCCTTGGCGGCCTCGACGTTGGAGAGCAACTGGTCGAAGAAGAATTCGCGGCGTTCCCGCGGGCTGATGCGCCAGATCATGTCCGCCCTGCGACGGGACAGCACGATCTCGGCGACCAGCACGGGCACCGCGAAGACCAGGACGAACAGGGCCATCAGCGGCGCGAGGACCAGGAGGGAACTGAGGAAGCCCACGATGGTGACGCCCGCGCGCACGGTTCCCAGCATCCCTGCCACCACCTGGCCGGGCGCGCTCTTGCCCGACTGCTTGGCCAGGCGCAGCTTGTCCAGGAAGCGCGGGTCCTCGAAGGGCCCGATTCCGACGAACCGGCCCACCGCGGTGAACAGCCGCCCCTGCGCCAGGGTTCCGGTGGCCCGCTCGACCTCCGCCTGCAGATAGCCGGAGACGTGCGGGACGACGGCCTGCACGACGCCGACGAGGGCCAGCCCGACGGCCAGCGCCACCAGCGTGTTCACCGGCGCCTGGGCGCCCAGCTCGTCGAGGGCGAGCTTGGTGAGCCAGCCGGCGGCGACCGGGAAGGCCCCGCTGAGCAGGTCGAGCGCGGCATAGGCGGCCAGCTGGAACGGGGCGGCCTCGCGGGCGAGGGAGAGAACGCCCCGGACCGGGACGAGCCCTTGTCTGAACATGAGCGCTAACTCCGGGCGAGGGCCGACGCGGACAGCTCGGAGACGCTGCCGGCGAGCCGGGCCGAACTGCCGGACGCCACCGTCACCCTGCCCTCTGCGTCCACCACGAGGTACGTGGGGAACATCGACACCCCCAACTCGCCGATCAGAGTGGGTGCCTGCTTCTCGCCGGCGACGACGTGGGCCAGGTCGCCGAGCTGGTCCCGGTAGAGGGCGGCGCCGTCCGGGTCCCCGACGACGAAGGAGACGACGCGGTCCCGGTCGACACCCGCGTCGCGCAGGAACTTCGCGTATCCCGGCAGCTGCTGCTCACAGCCGCTGCACCCGACCGACTGGAAGGAGAGGATCCACGGCTGCGAGCCGGGAACGGGCAGCCGCACCTCGGTCCCGTCCATGTCGAGGAGTCCGGGCACCGGCGGGACGACGGTGCCCACGGCGGGTAGCTCGTCCGGGCGGCGGCGGCTCAGCGCTCCCTCCTGGGTCAGCGGATCGAGGAGCTTCTTGACGCGCAGCGCGACGGCCACGGAGAGACCGCACGCGGCGGAAGCGACCAGCAGGGCGAGGACGGCGAGCGCGATGCTCATAGGGACTCCAGTTCTCAGGTGGTGCGCGGGGGGCGGAAGAAGGAGACCAGTTCCCCGAGGTGGAGCAGGGCGACGCCGAAGACCGCGGCGGGTGCCACGACCACGGCGTAGGAGACCGGGCCGGGACCGCCGCCGGTGCGCACGGTGGCCCACCAGGTGAGGACGCAGACGGTCAGGAGCAGGACGTTGCGCAGGACGTGCACTTCGGAGACGGGCGTGTCGTCCGCTCCGGCGCAGCCGCAGGACGCGTCCGGGCGCGACCGCATCAGGCCGATCAGGTATCCCGTGAAGGCCAGCAGCAGCAACGTGGCCGCGGCACACCCGAGCCAGGCCCACGGGCGGATCAGCAGCAGTCCCGCGGCGGCCACCTCGACGGCGGGGACCGCGAGGGCCAGGGCCGCCGAGAGGCCGCCCCCGAGCCGCGGCAGGGTGGTGGCGACGTGCCGGCGAAAGGCGGAGACGTCCCGGAGCTTGAGCAGGCCCGACCAGAAGAGCACGGTGGCCAGACACAACTGGCCGAATGCTACTGCCATGTCTGTCCATTCCCGCTAGATGTGGATCGGGTGGCCGATGGCCGCCGTGCACCTGCTCGGGCACGGCGGCCACGGGTCTCAGACGTAGCAGCGCACCGAGCAGTTCGGGTTGTAGCAGCACTTGTACTCGTAGAACTGGCCACCCGAGCTGCTGCGCTCCATCCAGCAGCCCGGCGCGCAGCCGGCGGCGGCGGACGTCTGGGGCAGCAGCTTGTCGGCGATACGGCTCAGCATCTTGGACATGGAGTTCTCCTTGTCGTGTTTCTCCGTCGGGGCGTCAGGCGGGCGCCCGGCCTCGGTCCCCAGGCTCCACCGGCGGACTTTCCGTCGTCTTTCAGCGGCCTTTCCGGCGCCGTGAGCGGGTGGCGGAGCCGGTGGGCGGCCGCCCCCGGGCCGCGGGGCACCCCGGATGGTGGGACTGAACGTGCGGAGTGCCTGCAATCCGCCGATATTGACTGAAATGGGGCAACGGACGAGTCAGGGCACGAGGAGGCACTCCATGCGCGGAGCCACGCACGCCAAATGGGCCGCTTGCGCGGCGGCGGTAGTCCTCGCGGCGACGGCCTGCGGCGGCGGAGGCGGGGACGGCGGCAGCGGCGGGGGCGGTGGCGGCGTGCTCAGCTCCTCCTGGGGCGACCCCCAGAACCCGCTGGAGCCGGCCAACACCAACGAGGTGCAGGGCGGCAAGGTCCTCGACATGATCTTCCGGGGGCTGAAGAAGTACGACCCCGAGACCGGCGAGGCCAAGAACATGCTCGCCGAGAAGATCGACACCTCGGACTCGCAGAACTTCACCGTCACCGTCAAGGACGGCTGGACCTTCAGCAACGGCGAGAAGGTCACCGCGCAGTCCTTCGTGGACGCCTGGAACTACGGCGCGAGCCTGAAGAACAACCAGCGCAACGCGTACTTCTTCGCGTACATCGACGGCTACGACAAGGTGCACCCCGAAAGCGGCTCGCAGAGCGCCGACACGCTCTCCGGGCTGAAGGTGACCGGCCCGCGCACCTTCACCATCAAGCTCAACCAGAAGTTCTCCAGCTTCCCCGACACCCTCGGCTACGCCGCCTTCGCGCCGCTGCCCAAGGCGTTCTTCGACGACCACGACGCCTGGCTGAAGAAGCCGGTCGGCAACGGCCCCTACCAGGTCGACAACTACACCCGCGGTTCCCAGATGTCCCTGCGCAAGTGGGACGACTACCCCGGCCCGGACAAGGCGCAGAACGGCGGCGTGGACCTCAAGGTCTACACCGACAACAACACCGCCTACACCGACCTGATCGCGGGCAACCTCGACCTCGTCGACGACGTCCCGGCCTCCCAGCTCAAGAACGTCAAGAACGACCTCGGCGACCGGTACATCAACACCCCGGCCGGCATCATCCAGACCCTCGCCTTCCCGTTCTACGACAACGACTGGAACAAGTCCGGCTCGGAGAAGGTCCGCAAGGGCCTGTCCATGGCGATCGACCGCAAGCAGATCACCGACACGATCTTCCAGAACACCCGGACCCCGGCCACCGACTGGACCTCACCGGTCCTCGGCGAGGAGGGCGGCTACAAGCCGGGCCTGTGCGGGGACGCCTGCGAGTACAACGCCGAGGAGGCCAAGAAGCTGGTCAAGGAGGGCGGCGGACTCCCCGGCGGCCAGGTCAAGATCACGTACAACGCCGACACCGGCTCCCACAAGCAGTGGGTCGACGCGGTCTGCAACTCCATCAACAACGCCCTGGACAACGACCGCGCCTGCGCCGGGAACCCGGTCGGCACCTTCGCCGACTTCCGCAACCAGATCACCGACAGGAAGATGAGCGGCCCCTTCCGCGCCGGCTGGCAGATGGACTACCCGCTCATCCAGAACTTCCTCCAGCCGCTCTACTACACCAACGCCTCCTCCAACGACGGCAAGTGGTCCAACGAGGAGTTCGACGGGCTCGTCGACAAGGCCAACGGCCAGACCGACACCGCCGAGGCCGTCAAGACCTTCCAGCAGGCCGAGGAGGTCGTCCGCGACAACATGGCCGCCATCCCGCTCTGGTACCAGAACGGCAGCGCCGGCTACTCGGACCGGCTCTCCAACGTGAAGCTCAACCCGTTCAGCGTCCCGGTCTACAACGAGATCAAGGTCGGCTGAGGGGGCGGGCTCCATGGGACGCTACGTCGTCCGGCGGCTGCTCCAGATGATCCCGGTCTTCATCGGGGCCACGCTGCTGATCTTCCTGATGGTCAACGTGATGGGCGACCCCATCGCGGGTCTGTGCGGCGACCGGGAGTGCGACCCGGCGACGGCCGCGCAGCTGCGGCACGAGTTCGGCCTCGACCAGCCCGTGTGGCAGCAGTACGCCACCTACATGGGCAACGTCTTCACCGGCGACTTCGGCACCGCCTTCAACGGCCAGCCGGTCACCGAGCTGATGGGGACGGCGTTCCCGGTCACCATCCGGCTCACCATCGTCGCGATCCTCTTCGAGATCGTCGTCGGCATCATCCTGGGCGTCGTCACCGGCCTGCGCCGCGGCCGCCCCGTCGACACCGGGGTGCTGCTGCTGACCCTCGTCGTCATCTCGGTCCCCACCTTCGTCACCGGCCTGCTGCTCCAGCTGCTGCTCGGCGTCAAGTGGGGCTGGATCGACCCGGCCGTCTCCTCCGAGGCGGCCTTCGGCGAGCTGATCGTCCCCGGCCTGGTCCTCGCCTCGGTGTCGCTGGCCTACGTCACCCGGCTGACCCGCACCTCCATCGCCGAGAACCGGCGCTCCGACTACGTCCGCACCGCCATCGCCAAGGGGCTGCCCCGCCACCGGGTCATCACCCGGCACCTGCTGCGCAACTCCCTGATCCCCGTCGTCACCTTCATCGGCACCGACATCGGGGCGCTCATGGGCGGCGCCATCGTCACCGAGCGGATCTTCAACATCCACGGCGTCGGCTACCAGCTCTACCAGGGCATCCTGCGCCAGAACACCCAGACCGTCGTCGGCTTCGTCACCGTCCTGGTCCTCGTCTTCCTCGTCGCCAACCTCGTCGTCGACCTCCTGTACGCCGTACTCGACCCGAGGATCCGCTATGCCTGAACAGGAGCCCTACGAGCCCGAACGCGCCATCGCCGGCACCGGCATGGGCGGCACGATGGACCTCGGCGCGAGCGAGGCGGTCACGCTGGAGCAGCCGCCGGGCCCGGACGGGGCCGACCCGCGGGACAAGCCGCGCAGCCTGTGGTCCGACGCCTGGCACGACCTGCGCCGCAACCCCGTCTTCATCATCTCGGCGCTGGTGATCCTCTTCCTGATCGTCATCTCCCTGTGGCCGTCCCTGATCGCCTCCGGCAGCCCCCTCAAGTGCGACCTGGCCAAGGCGCAGGAGGGCTCCCAGTCCGGCCATCCCTTCGGCTTCAACGGCCAGGGCTGCGACGTCTACACCCGCACCGTCTACGGCGCCCGCACCTCGGTCGCGGTCGGCATCCTGGCCACCCTCGGCGTCGCGATCCTCGGCAGCGTCCTCGGCGGCCTCGCCGGGTTCTTCGGCGGCGGCGGGGACGCGGTCCTGTCCCGGATCACCGACATCTTCTTCGCCATCCCGGTCGTCCTGGGCGGTCTCGTCCTGCTCTCCGTCATCACCAGCAACACCATCTGGCCGGTCATCGGCTTCATCGTGCTGCTCGGCTGGCCGCAGATCTCCCGCATCGCCCGCGGCTCCGTCATCACCGCCAAGCAGAACGACTACGTACAGGCGGCCCGGGCGCTGGGCGCCTCCAACTCCCGGCTCCTGCTGCGGCACATCGCGCCCAACGCCGTCGCCCCGGTCATCGTCGTGGCGACCATCGCGCTCGGCACCTACATCTCCCTGGAGGCGACCCTGTCCTTCCTCGGCGTCGGCCTGAAGCCGCCCAGCGTCTCCTGGGGCATCGACATCTCCTCCGCCGCCCCCTACGTGCGCAACGCCCCGCACGCGCTGCTGTGGCCGTCGGGGGCGCTCGCCATCACCGTCCTCGCGTTCATCATGCTCGGCGACGCGGTGCGCGACGCCCTCGACCCGAAGCTGAGGTGAGCGACCGCATGCTGCTCGAAGTGCGCGACCTGCACGTGGAGTTCCGCACCCGCGACGGTGTCGCCAAGGCCGTCAACGGGGTCACCTACGGCGTGGACGCGGGCGAGACCCTCGCGGTGCTCGGCGAGTCCGGCTCCGGCAAGTCCGTCACCGCTCAGACGATCATGGGCATCCTCGACGTCCCGCCCGGCCGGGTCACCGCCGGAGAGATCCTCTTCGAGGGCCGGGACCTGCTGAAGCTCAAGGAGGAGGAGCGCCGCAAGATCCGCGGTGCCGAGATGGCGATGATCTTCCAGGACGCGCTGTCCTCGCTCAATCCCGTCCTGACCGTGGGCGACCAGCTCGGCGAGATGTTCACCGTGCACCGCGGCATGTCCCGCAAGGACGCCCGCGCCAAGGCCGTCGAGCTGATGGACCGGGTCCGCATCCCGGCCGCCAAGGAGCGGGTGCGGCAGTACCCGCACCAGTTCTCCGGCGGCATGCGCCAGCGCATCATGATCGCGATGGCGATGGCCCTGGAACCCAAGCTGATCATCGCCGACGAGCCGACCACCGCCCTGGACGTCACCGTCCAGGCCCAGGTCATGGACCTGCTCGCGGAACTCCAGCGCGAGCTGCACATGGGGCTGATCCTCATCACCCACGACCTCGGCGTGGTCGCCGACGTCGCCGACAAGATCGCGGTCATGTACGCGGGCCGGATCGTGGAGACGGCCCCGGTCCACGACATCTACAAGGCCCCGGCCCACCCGTACACCCGCGGCCTGCTGGAGTCGATCCCGCGCCTGGACCAGAAGGGCCAGGAGCTGTACGCCATCAAGGGCCTGCCGCCCAACCTCACCCGCATCCCGCCCGGCTGCGCCTTCCACCCCCGCTGCCCGATGGCCCAGGACGTCTGCCGCACCGACGTACCGCCGCTGTACGACGTCACCGAGTCCGACGCCGAGCGGGGCAGCGCCTGCCACTTCTGGAGGGAGTGCCTGCATGCCTGAGACCACCGAGCCGATCCTCGAAGTCCGCGGCCTGGTCAAGCACTACCCGCTGACCTCCGGCATCCTCTTCAAGAAGCAGGTCGGCGCGGTCAAGGCCGTCGACGGCGTGGACTTCGAACTGGCCCGCGGCGAAACCCTCGGCATCGTCGGCGAGTCCGGCTGCGGCAAGTCCACGGTCGCCAAGATGCTGGTCAACCTGGAGAAGCCGACGGCGGGGGAGATCCGCTACAAGGGCGAGGACATCACCCGGCTGTCGGGCCGGGCCCTGAAGTCCGTGCGCCGGAACATCCAGATGGTCTTCCAGGACCCCTACACCTCCCTCAACCCCCGTATGACCGTCGGCGACATCATCGGCGAGGCCTACGACATCCACCCGGAGGTGGCCCCGAAGGGCGACCGGCGCAAGCGGGTCCAGGACCTGCTGGACGTGGTCGGCCTGAACCCGGAGTACATCAACCGCTACCCCCACCAGTTCTCCGGCGGCCAGCGCCAGCGCATCGGCATCGCGCGGGGCCTGGCGCTGCGCCCGGAGATCATCGTCGCCGACGAACCGGTCTCCGCCCTCGACGTGTCCGTGCAGGCCCAGGTGATCAACCTGATGGGCCGCCTCCAGGACGAGTTCGACCTGTCCTACATCTTCATCGCCCACGACCTGTCGATCGTCCGGCACATCTCCGACCGGGTCGGCGTGATGTACCTGGGCCGCATCGTGGAGACGGGCCGGGACGCGGAGATCTACGACCACCCGACCCACCCCTACACCCAGGCGCTGCTGTCCGCCGTGCCGGTGCCCGACCCGGATGCCCGGGAGCACCGCGAGCGGATCATCCTGGCCGGCGACGTCCCGTCCCCGACGAACATCCCCTCCGGCTGCCGCTTCCGCACCCGCTGCTGGAAGGCGCGCGAGCGGTGCGCGCTGGAGGTGCCGGCCCTGGCCGTCCCCGCCGAGTTCCGCTCGGTCTCCGGGCCCGCGGCGCATGACTCCGCCTGCCACTTCGCGGAGGAGAAGCAGGTGGTGCCGCCCGAGGGGGAGAGCGAGGGCGACGGCAGGGACGAGGGCGGCGGCGACGGCAGCGGGCCGGGGTGACATGGTCCCCGGCCCGCTTACGGCACCCGCACGGCCGTACGCCGATCAGCGTCGCGGGCCCGTGTGTCGGGACCGCTTCGCCGAAGTTACCCGCGTGTCAAAGGCGTTGGCGTACGGGTGACGCGGGGGCGTCACGCCGGGGCGGGCAGCGACCGCTTGAGGAAGTCCACCTGGAGCCGCAGCAGGTTCTCCGCGACCGACTCCTGCGGGGTCATGTGCGTGACGCCGGACAGGGGGAGCACCTCGTGCGGGCGGCCGGCCGCCAGCAGGGCCGAGGACAGCCGCAGCGAGTGGGCGACCACCACGTTGTCGTCCGCGAGGCCGTGGATGACCATCATCGGCCGGTGCGGCTCGGCGGCGTCGACCAGGCCGGCGTCGTCGATCACCGAGTTGCGGCGGTAGACGTCCGGCTGCTCGCCGGGGTCGCCGAGGTACCGCTCCTGGTAGTGGGTGTCGTAGAGCCTGAGGTCGGTGACCGGGGCGCCCACGACGGCGGCGTGGAAGACGTCCGGCCGGCGCAGCGCGGCCAGCGCCGCCAGGTAGCCGCCGAAGGACCACCCCCGGACGGCGACGCGGTTCAGGTCGAGCGGGAAGTCGGCCGCCAGGGCGTGCAGCGTGTCCACCTGGTCCTGGAGCACGACGGCGGCGATGTCGTCCTTGACGGCCTTCTCCCAGGCCGGGGAGCGTCCCGGAGTGCCCCGCCCGTCGGCGACGACGACCGCGAACCCCTGGTCCGCGAACCACTGCGAGGTGAGATGGGCGTTGTGCGCGGCCACGACGCGCTGGCCGTGCGGGCCACCGTAGGGGTCCAGGAGGACCGGGAGGGGGGTGTCACCGTGGTAGTCCGTTGGCATAAGCACGGCGCACGGGACGCGCCGTGCGCCCCCCTGGGTGAGGGTCACGCGCGGGGACAAACCGGGGTCTTCCGCATACGAGGCGATGGTCGCCGCGTGCTTCCCATCCCGCAGTACCCGTACCCGGGCTCCCGGCCGGTCGAGGGTCGCGGAGACGAGCACCGTCACGCCCCCGGCGCGTACCGCCGAGTGCACACCGGGCTCCTGCGACAGGCGTTCGACGCCCAGTTCGTTCACCCGGTAGACGTGCACCTCGCCGATCTCCGCCTCGGTCGCCTCCTCGCCCGCCGAGGCGGAGACCAGCACGTCGTCGGCACCGACGTCCAGCACCGCCCGCAGGTGCAACTGGGCCCCGGTGAGCAGTCGTTCGCCCACCGCGAGCACCCGCGCGCCGCCCTCGTCGGCGATCCGCACCAGGTTCCCCGAAGGGCTCCAGCAGGGCACCCCGGGGAAGAGTTCCAGCCAAACTGGATCTTCGTCGGCGTGCACCATCCGGGTCGTGCCCGACTCGGTGTCCACCGCCAGGAAAAGCTGGCTGCGCTGGTCGCGCGCCTGTACGAGGAGCAGCGGAGCACCCGCCGCTGACCAGTGCACTCGCGCCAGATACGGATACCGCGCCCGGTCCCAGAGCACCTCCGTGCGCCCCCCGTCGAGGCCGACGAGGAACAGCCGTACGTCCGCGTTGGCGGTGCCCGCGGCCGGGTACGGCACGTGTTGTGGATCACGTTCGGGGTGGGCCGGGTCGGAGATCCACCAGCGCTGCACCGGCGTGTCGTCCACGCGTGCCACCAGCAGCCGGTCCGACTCCGGACCCCACCAGAAGCCCCGGCTGCGCGCCATCTCCTCGGCCGCCACGAACTCGGCGAGCCCGTAGGTGACGCCCTCGCCGTCCGCCTCGGCCAGCGCCCTGTCGCCGTCCCCCTCGGCGCCCACGACGCGCAGGGCGCCCTGGGCGACGTACGCGACGTGCCGGCCGTCGGGGGAGGGGCGCGGGTCGATCACCCGCCCGGGGGTGGGCAGTTCGCGCGCGGTGCCGACCCGCAGCTCGGCCGCGAAGAGCCGCCCCGACAGCGCGAAGGCGGCCAGTTCGACCGCCGCGTCGGTGGCGTAGCCGACGATCCCGGCACCGCCCTCGCGGCTGCGCTCGCGCCGGGCCCGTTCCTCGGGCGACAGGCGTTCCTCGGTGCCGCCGAGCAGGGCGCGAGGGTCGGCGGCGACGCGCTCCCCGCCCTCCTCGACGTCCAGGACCCACAGGGCATTCGCCCGGTCCGTACCGGTACCGGAGCGCAGGAAGGCGACCCGTGAACCATCGGGTGCCACGGTGAACGAACGCGGCGCGCCGAGCGTGAACCGCTGGGTGCGGGCGTGCCGTTTGGGGAAGGAGTCGGACTCGGTCGTCATGCCTCGACCATATTGGCCATGCGCCCCCTTGTGCGGCCGTGCGCCGAGAGATGCGCGCGCACGGATAGTTATGATCACTAGCGCATAGTGGGTATCAACCAGGTGCCCCGCTGCGTGGATTTATCTGCTTCGAGCTCGACTGCGACCGACCCCCCCCGTGTCCCTGGGCCCATTGGAGGTGAGCCGCCGTGGCACTCTCGATTTCGGCGGTTGTGCTGCTGGCGATCATCGTCTTCCTGCTGGTCAAGAAGTCAGGCTTGAAGGCGGGCCATGCGATCGTGTGCATGCTTCTCGGCTTCTACCTGGCCTCCTCGACGATCGCTCCCACGATCACTGACCTGACGACCAACATCGCGGGGATGATCAGCGACATCAACTTCTGACCGGGCCGGGTTCGCGGGCGGCCTCGACGCGGAAGCCGCCCGCCCGGCTGCCGTAGCCGGTGGAGGGGCCCGGGACGGGTTCCGTACGGCCCGTGCGGGCGTGAGGACGGGAGCCGGGCCTCATAGGGTGGACCCCATGACGGAACTCCCCGGCCGGCGTCTGCTGCTGGTGCACGCGCACCCGGACGACGAGTCGATCAACAACGGCGTCACGATGGCCCGGTACGCGGCCGAGGGCGCGCACGTGACGCTGGTGACCTGCACCCTCGGCGAGCGGGGCGAGGTCATTCCGCCCGCGCTCGCCCACCTCTCCGGCGCCGCCCTCGGCGGGCACCGCAGGGGTGAGCTGGCGGACGCGATGCGCGCGCTCGGCGTCGAGGACTTCCGGCTGCTCGGCGGACCGGGGCGGTACGCCGACTCCGGGATGATGGGACTGTCCGACAACGACGACCCCGGCTGCCTGTGGCAGGCGGACGTCGACGCGGCCGCCGCCCTGCTCGTCGACGTGATCCGCGAGGTGCGCCCCCAGGTGCTCGTCACCTACGACCCGGACGGCGGCTACGGCCACCCCGACCACATCCAGGCCCACCGCATCGCCATGCGCGCGGTGGAGCTGGCGGACGAGGCCGGGTGCCCCGTCGCCAAGGTCTACTGGAACCGCGTGCCGCGCTCCCGGGTGGAGGACGCCTTCGCCCGGCTCCGGGACGCCCTGCCGGGCCTGCCGTTCGAGAAGGCGGCCGGCGTCGAGGACGTTCCGGGTGTCGTCGACGACGAGCGGATCACCACCGAGATCGAGGGCGAGGGCACCGCGTACGCCGCCGCCAAGGCCGCCGCGATGCGCGCGCACGCCACCCAGATCACCGTCGCCGAACCGTACTTCGTCCTCTCCAACGACCTAGCCCAGCCCCTCCTGGCCACCGAACACTACGAGCTGGTGCGCGGCGAGCGGGGCGGCGGCGACGGGCGCGAGAGCGACCTGTTCGCCGGGGTCGGCGAAATCACCGCGACCCACGAGAGCGGGGTGGCCTCGTGAGCGGCGGCCGCAACGAGCCCCCGGGCTCCGCCCTCGCCCAGCCGCTGCGCCCGCCCTCGCCCGGGCGGGCCGCCCTGTACGCCGGGCTCTTCGTGCTCGGCGCCGTCCTGGGCGTGGCGGGCGCGCTGCTGCAACCGGCCTGGTTCCCCGGCGGACTGCTGCTCGCGCTGGCCGCCGAGGCGGGGCTGTGCCTCGGCGCGGGCCGGGCCGCCGGGCGCCGCGGCGGGGCCGTCGCGCCGGCCCTCGGCTGGGCACTCGCCGTGGTGCTGCTCACCACCAGCCGGCCGGAGGGCGACTTCCTCTTCGCCGCCGGAGCCGGCTCCTATCTCTTTCTGCTCGGCGGGATCGCCGTTGCTGTGATCTGCGCCACCCTCGCGCCGGTGCGGCAACCGGACGGCGGCTCCGCCCGACTTCGCAAGTGACGTACCGCTTCGCCGTGCCGCGGGCGTGCGAGTCCCGTGTGGGTTTCCCCGGCGGTCACGGGATACGCGCGAGAAGTGGCCAGTATGGTGGTGCGCGCCGCCGAGCCGCCCGCTGATGGCGTGACGGGCGGCGGAGCCAACCGGGAGAACCTGCCTTGAGTCGTGAAACTGACAGTTCGTCCTCCGGGCCCCACGGGCGCGGCGGAGCCGCATACCCGTCGGGCACCCCGCCCTACGGGACACCCACGGCTTCCGACGCCGGTGCGGACGCGAGCCGTTCGGCCGCCCGACCGGAGGAGCGCAAGACCGAGACGACGCTGACGACCCGGATCCGGATCAACATTCCCGGGTCGCGGCCCATTCCGCCGGTCGTCGTGCGCAAGCCCGTCGCGGACGGCGCGGACAGCGCGGACGCCGCCGACGACACGGAGACGACGGGCGAGCGGCCCGCGCCGGCGCCGAGCGCCGCCGCGCCCGCGGCCGCCGCCCCCGAGGCTCCCGCCGAGAGCGCGCAGTCCGCCGAGGAGAAGCCGACCAGCGACTGGTTCGCGCCACGCAAGTCGGGTCCGGGCAAGGGCACTCCGGGTGGCGGCTCCACCAACGGTGCCGGTCTGCCGGGCGGTTCGGCGGCCCCCGCCGCACCGGGTGCGCAGAGCGGACCCGGCGCGGGTGGCGGTGCGGGTGCTGCGGGTGCCGGTGGCCGGCCGGGCGGCGGGAGTGGCCGTCCTGGCGGCGTCGTCGGCTCCATGAGCGCGCCCGGCGGTTCCCGGCCCGGGCCCGCGGGCGGCGCCGCCCGCTCCGGTGCGACCGGCGGGCCGGTGGCGCCCGGGCACGGGGGCGGCACCGGTTCCTTCGACGTCACCGAGGCGCTGGCGGCCGGCCCCCTGGGCGGCAACGGCAACAGCAACAGCAACGGCAACGGCGTCCGGCCGGGCGCCGACGCCGGTACCGGGCCGCGCCGCGACGACCTGCCGTACTTCGCGGGGGAGGGGCAGGGCGACCCGGGCCCCGGCGCCCCCGGCGTACAGCAGAACGGCCTGAACGGGCAGTCCCCGTACGGCAACGGCCCCCAGGGCCCCGCGGGCCCGACGAGCGGCCCGGTCACCGGGGACGGCCGGCTGTCGCCGCCCCCGGCCGGCGACCTCGGCGACCTGGGCATGTCCGGCGGCCCCGGAGCACCGGCCGGGCAGCGCGAATCCGCCCCGAACGGCCTGCGCGGCCCGGGGAACCTCGGCGGGCCGGGCGGCCCCGGCAGGCCGGCGGGCCCCGGCGCGGGTCCGGACGCCGGGCGTCCAGGGCCCGGCGGCGGGCTCAGCGACGACACCGCGATCCTCACCCCGCAGCGGCCGGTGCCCCCCGGCATGGGCAACCCGGACAACATCTCCGGCAACACCGTCACCAGCGGCATCCCCGTCGTACCCGGCGAGCGCACCGGGCCGTTCCCGGGCGGATCCGGCGACGGACCGCTGCCGCACAACCCGCCCAAGCTGCCCGAGCCGGTCGCCGCGCCGCCGGCGAGCCCCGCCAAGCCCGCCAAGAAGAAGAGGCGCGGGAAGCTCCCGCTGCTCGTCGGCGCTCTGGTCGTCGTCGCCGGTGTCACCTACGGTGCCGGCCTGCTGATGAACCGCTCCGACGTGCCGAAGGGCACCACCGTGCTCGGCGTCGACATCGGCGGCGGCACCCGCGACGACGCCGTCGAGAAGCTGGACAAGGCCCTGGGCGAGCGTGCCGCCAAACCGCTCAAGCTCACGGTGGGCGGCGACACCGTCTCCCTGAAGCCGGACCAGGCGGGGCTCCAGCTCGATACCCAGGCCACGGCCAGCGACGCGGCGACCAGCGACTACAACCCGATGTCCGTGATCGGCTCGCTCTTCGGCCAGAAGCGGGTCGTCGACCCGGTCATGCCCGTCGACGAGGAGAAGCTGCACGCGGCCCTGGAGAACGCCGCGGGCGGGGCCGGTTCGGCGACCGAGGGCACCATCAAGTTCGAGTCGGGCAAGGCCGTCCCCGTGTACGGCAAGACCGGCAAGGGCATAGACGTGGCCAAGTCGACCGAGGCCGTGCAGGCCGCCTACCGCGCCCAGGTGGAGACCGGCACCGCCACCGCGGTGAACGTGCCGACGACCACCAAGGAGCCCACGGTCTCCAAGGCCGAGGTCGACCGGATGCTGAAGGAGTTCGCCGAGCCGGCCATGTCGGACCGCGTGACCGTGCAGACGGACCCGGCCCACTCCATCCCGATGAGCCCCGAGAAGTCGCTGTGGAAGTTCCTCAGGGTCACCGCCGTCAACGGCAAGCTCGTCGACAAGCCCGACCTGAACGCCCTCAAGGAGCTGTACGGCCAGACCTTCGACGGTGTGCTCATCACCCGGGCCAACGGTGAGAAGACCGCCGTCACCCCCCAGGACGTCTACGGCGCCATGCGCCAGGCCCTGAAGAGCAAGACCGACCGGGTGGCCGTCATCGACACCGACCCCAGCTGACGCGGGCACCGACGAGAGGGGCGCCCGGCACCCGCCGGGCGCCCCTCTCGTCGTACGCGGCCGGGGACCGCATGACCTCTGTCATCCGGCACCCGGGACCACCGGCACTGCCCCCGCCCGACCGCGCCTGTGGATGCCCACCACCACCTTCCCGCAGTGGCTGAGGGACATCGCCGAGTGGCTGCCGACGCACGCGTACGCTGCGCTCGGGCAGTCGATCGAACGGAGTCGTGCCCCGCACGCACAGGACCTCGCCGTCCTCGCCGTCTCCTTCGTGCCCTTCGCGGGCGGCGCGGCCTGGCTGTACGGGAAGGACACGCTGAAGGCGTGAGCGGCGTCGGCATCGGGCAGCGCCCGGAGAACCGCAGGCAGAAGACCGTCAAGGTGATGTGGACGGCCATCTGGCTGGCCTATCTGAGCGCGCCCGTCGGCGACCTGCTGCACGGCGGTCACGCCGCCGGTGTCCAGGTCCTCGGCTGGCTCGGCCTCGCCGCCTTCGTGACCTGGTACATGCTGCTGCTCTTCCGCACCGGCCGCGGCGAGGGGACCCACCTCGTCCTCGGCTCCCTCGCCGTCCTCGCGGCCCAGTCCACGCTCCTCGCCGTCACCCTGGGCCGCGCGTGGCTGGTCCTCTTCGTGTACGTCGCGGTCGCGTCCGGTGCCGCCCTGCCGCCGCGCCTGGCCCGCTGGGCGATCCCGGGCGCCTCGGCGCTGCTGACCGCCGTCGCGCTCGCGGTGCCGGACGGGACCTCCTTCATCGCCGCCCTGCTGCTCCCGGCGCTGCTGGGCGGCTTCGCCATGACCGGCGTGCGGGAGCTGATCCGGACCACCCTCGCGCTGCGCGAGGCCCGCGCCACCGTCGCCCAGCTCGCCGCCAACGAGGAACGGCTGCGCCTCGCCCGCGACCTGCACGACCTGCTCGGCCACTCGCTCTCGCTGATCACGCTGAAGAGCGAGCTGGCGGGCCGCATGCTCCCCGACCACCCCGACAAGGCCGCCCAGCAGGTCGCCGACATCGAACAGGTCAGCCGCCAGGCCCTCGTCGACGTCCGCGAGGCCGTCACCGGCTACCGACGCGCCCGTCTCGCCACCGAACTCGCGGGCGCCGAGGTCGCCCTGACGGCCGCCGGGGTGGTCGCCGAGCTGCCCGCCGCACCGGACCTGACCGGCGTCCCCGAGGAGTCCGAGACGGCCCTCGCCTGGGCGCTGCGCGAGGCGGTCACCAACGTCGTACGGCACAGCGGCGCCCGGCGCTGCGCGGTGGAGCTGCTGGGCCGCCAGACGCTGGACGGCGCGATGCTGGAGCTGTCCGTGGAGGACAACGGCTCCGGCCGCCCCGCCTCCGCGCCCGCCCCGGGCAACGGCCTCACCGGGCTCGCCGAACGCCTGGAGAAGGCCGGCGGCACACTGGAGGCGGGCGGGTCCCACCGGGGGTTCAGGCTGGTCGCGCGCGTCCCGGCGGGCGCGGCCGCCGACGTAGGATCCGGGGCATGAGCCGCACGATCAAGGTCCTGCTGGCGGAGGACCAGGCGATGGTCCGCGAGGCACTGGCCGCGCTGCTCGGCCTGGAGGAGGACATCGAGGTCGTCGCCCAGGTGGCGCGGGGCGACGAGGTACTGGACGCGGCCCGTGCGCACGGTGTGGACGTGGCCCTGCTGGACATCGAGATGCCCGGCGCGACCGGCATCGAGGCGGCGGCCTTGCTGCACCGGGAACTCCCGGCCGTGAAGCTGGTCGTCCTCACCACCTTCGGCCGCCCCGGCTATCTGCGCAGCGCCATGGAGTCCGGCGCCGACGCCTTCCTGGTCAAGGACGCCCCGGCCGCCCAGCTCGCCGAAGCGGTCCGCAAGGTGCTGGCGGGCGAGCGGGTGATCGACCCGACCCTGGCCGCGGCGGCCCTCGCCGAGGGCGCCAACCCCCTGACCGACCGCGAACGCGAGATCCTCCGGGCCGCCGCCGACGGCTCCACCAACGCCGAACTCGCCACGGCCCTCCACCTCTCCCAGGGCACGGTCCGCAACTACCTCTCCACGGCCATCCAGAAACTGGCGGTGAGGAACAGAGCGGAAGCAGTCCAGGTGGCCAGAAACAAGGGCTGGCTGTAGCACCAGCCACCGCCGCTGGCGCCCCGCAGCTGCGGGCAGTCGTGGCGCTGGGGCGGCACGGGTGGGCGCGGAGGCACCCCGCTGGCGCCCCCCCGCTGACGCCGGGCGGCCCCCCGGCCGCCACCCACCGAAGCTCAGTTCAACATCGCCCGAGCGGCGCGGGCCTCCCCGCGCACCTCTTCCGCGACCGCCTGATCCACCGCCCCCACCACCTCCGCGTACGCCTCCAACTCCCCGGCCCCCGCCGCGAACTCCCCCCGCTGTACCAACAGCCGCGCCCGCTCGTACCGCAACCGCGCCGCATGCGCCGGCAACAGCAGCGCCAGGTCGACCGCCCACAGACCCACCGCCGACTGCTCCGGCCGCCTGGCCGCCCACGCCCGGATGTTGTTCAGCACCCGGGACACGACGTCCAACGGCGCCGCGGGCTCCAGCATCGACTCCCGCAGCCGCGCCCCCGTCGCCCCCGCGACCAGTACCTCCGCGTCCTGCCCGCTCAGCACCCGGCCCCCGTCGAACGGGTCGACGAGCACCCGCTCCTCCGACGCCCCGGAGTGCGACCCGGACTCCGGCTCCGGCTCCGGCCCCGACTCCGAACCGAGCCCGACCACGAAGTGCCCCGGCAGCGCGACCCCGTACACCGGAGCCCCCGCCCGCCGGGCCACCTCCAGCCACACCACCGACAACAGGATCGGCAGCCCGCGCCGCCGCCGCAGCACCTCGTGCAGCAGCGACGACTCCAGCCGCTGGTAGTCGGCCGCGGCCCCGTGGAACCCGTACCGCTCGCCCAGCAGGTCCCGCAGCGCCACCGCCCAGGCCCGCGGCGAGCCCGGCCGGAACGGCAGCTGCCCGGCCAGCCGGTCCAGTTCCACCTGGGCGGCGTCCAGCCCCGCCTCGTCCAGCGTCCCGTCCGCCTCCGCGCCCACCAGCAGGCACAGCGTGGCCAGGTCGGGCCGCTCGGACCGGGCCTCTTCGGCGAACCGCCGCCGCAGTTCGGCCGAACGGTCCGGCGACGGGGGCTGGGGCGGATGAGGATGACGCATGGCCGGATCGTGCCCTTTCACAGCGATGTCACAGCGATCTCACGGCAACGGGTCACCGGTCGGTCCCGGCATCCCCGGGCTCCCGGTAGTGGTGGTAGGCGTGGTGCACCGCGAAGCCCATCCCGGCGTACAGCGCCCGGGCCCCCGCGTTGTCCGTCTCCACCTGGAGCCAGGCCGCCGACGCGCCTTCGTCGAGCGCCCGCCGGGCCAGCGCGGCCATCACTTCGGTCGCGAGCCCCCGGCGCCGCTGCGCGGGGTCGACCTCGACGGCCGCGAACGAGGCCCAGCGCCCGTCCACGACACACCGGCCGATCGCCGCCGGGACACCGGCCGCGTCCGCACCCGGCACCGTCGCGAACCACACCGACGGCCCCGCCCCCAGCACCCGCAGGGCCACGTCGCTCACGCCCTTGCGCTGGTACCGGGCCAGCCACGCCTCGTCCGCCTCCCGGGACAGGACCACACCGGTGCCCTCGGCCAGATCGGCGACCGGCGCGAGTCCGCCCGTCCACACCTCGGCCGTCACCTCCCGGACCCAGCCGCGCCCCTCCAGCTCCGCGCACAGCAGCTCCTGCGTGCCCTCGGCGCCGGTGGCGGTCTGGACGTACGCGGGCAGCCCGCGCTCGCCGTACCACCGGCGTACGGCGGTCAGCGCCTCGTCCAGCGGCAGCCCCGGATCGCCGAGCGGCAGCACGGAGTTGGCCCGCCGGGTGAAGCCCCCGGCCGCCCGCAGCTGCCACGCGCCGAGCCGCTCGCTCTCCACCGGGGGCCAGGCCCGCGCGGCGACCCGCGCCAGCTCCTCGTAGGACGCGGCGGGACCGCGACGGCGGGCGGGCGCGGCCGGCACGACCTTTCCGGCGACCAGGGCGGACTCCGCGACACGGACGACTTCGCCACTCTTTCGTGTGATCAGCAGCACACCGTCGGTCCATGATGTGAGAACGCCGACCGTGTCGGTGAACTTCTCGCCCGCGACACCAGCTTCGCTCAAGCGCCGTACGGAGACTCGTTTGCCCACGTCAGCAGCGGTGATACGGACCTCAAGTCGCCCTGCGGCAGAGATTTCCACGGGTCTGTCCACCCCTCCTGTTCGGATCATGCCCAAGAACGGAGATACTAGGGGTGGGCATCGACGACGCCGCGCTCCCGCGCGCCAGGCGGCGGAGCCTGAGGAGGCCCGCCAGCGCCCTATCGAGGAGGAACGACAGCGTGACCTACGTCATCGCGCAGCCTTGTGTCGACGTGAAGGACAAGGCGTGCATCGAGGAGTGCCCGGTCGACTGCATCTACGAGGGCCAGCGGTCCTTGTACATCCACCCGGACGAATGCGTCGACTGTGGTGCCTGTGAGCCGGTCTGCCCGGTCGAGGCGATCTTCTACGAGGACGACACTCCCGAGGAGTGGAAGGACTACTACAAGGCGAACGTCGAGTTCTTCGACGAGCTCGGTTCGCCGGGCGGGGCCAGCAAGCTGGGGCTGATCGAGCGCGACCACCCCTTCGTCGCCGCGCTGCCGCCGCAGAACCAGTAAGAGCGGCCCGCACCCGCGCCGCCTCGGTCCCGTACGGCCTGATCGCATCGATCGGCGCCGCACGGGACCGAGGCGTTTGCCGTACCGGCGCCGACGAGGAAAGGGAGCCACCCACCGTGTCATCAGTCTCCGACCGACTTCCCACCTTCCCCTGGGACAAGCTGGAGCCGTACAAGAAGACGGCCGCGGCGCACCCCGGCGGCATCGTCGACCTCTCGGTCGGCACCCCGGTCGACCCGGTCCCCGAGCTGATCCAGAAGGCCCTGGTGGACGCGGCGGACTCCCCGGGCTACCCGACCGTCTGGGGCACCCCGGCGCTGCGCGACGCGATCACCGGCTGGGTGGAGCGCCGCCTCGGCGCCCGCGACGTCACCCACCGCCATGTCCTCCCCATCGTCGGCTCCAAGGAACTCGTCGCCTGGCTCCCGACCCAGCTGGGCCTCGGCCCCGGCGACCGGGTGGCCTTCCCGCGCCTGGCCTACCCGACGTACGAGGTCGGCGCGCGTCTGGCCCGCGCGGAGTACGAGGCGTACGAGGACCCGACCGAGCTGGACCCGGCCGGCCTGAAGCTTTTGTGGCTCAACTCCCCGTCGAACCCGACGGGGAAGGTCCTGTCCAAGGCCGACCTGACCCGGATCGTGGCCTGGGCCCGCGAGCACGGCGTCCTCGTCGTCTCCGACGAGTGCTACCTGGAGCTGGGCTGGGAGGCCGACCCGGTCTCGGTCCTGCACCCGGACGTCAACGGCGGCTCGTACGACGGCCTGGTCGCCGTCCACTCCCTCTCCAAGCGCTCCAACCTCGCCGGCTACCGCGCGGCCTTCCTGGCCGGCGACCCGGCCGTCCTGGGGCCGCTCCTGGAGATCCGCAAGCACGGCGGCATGATGACCTCGGCGCCGACCCAGGCGGCCGTGGTGGCGGCCCTCGGCGACGACGAGCACGTCCGCGTCCAGCGCGAGCGCTACGCGGCCCGCCGCACGGTCCTGCGCGAGGCCCTGCTGGGCGCCGGCTTCCGCATCGAGCACAGCGAGGCCAGCCTCTACCTCTGGGCCACCCGCGACGAGTCCTGCTGGACCACGGTCGCCCACCTGGCCGACCGCGGCATCCTGGTGGCCCCGGGCGACTTCTACGGCCCCGCAGGCGAGAACTTCGTCCGCGTAGCCCTGACAGCCACGGACGACCGCGTCCAGACGGCGGTAGAGCGCCTGAAAGGCTGACCGCCGCACCGGCGCAGGACACCAAAACGCCGGGCCCTGGGAATCCCAGGACCCGGCGCCGTACAGCCCGGCGCAGCCGCCGTCAGCCGAGCGGAAGCCCCTGCACCGGCAGCCCGCCCTTGCCCAGCGCGTCCGTCGGCAGCCCACCCTTCGTGGCGGTGGAGGCCGTGTCACCCACGATGTCCCCGGCGGAGCCCGCCGCGTCCCCGGCCGCGTTCTGCGCCGCCGGCGTGGCCTTCTTGACGACCGATCCACCGGTCTTGCCGGCGGTCGGCACGGCCTTCTTGACGGCCTTGCCGCCGGTGTCGCCCGCGGTCTCGGTGACGCTCTCGGCCGCGGAGGCGGCGGTGTTGCCGACGTTCGCCCCGTCCAGGGCGGTCAGGCCCCCGAGGTTCGGGGTGGCAGGCAGTTCGGGAGCCGCGCTGGCGGAGCCGGCCGCACCGACCCCGGCGGCCGCTCCCGCAGCGACGAGCAGCGCGGCACGGGCGATCCGGCGGGTCAGGGGGAGGGACATGATGCTCCTTGGACGTAAGTCGACAACGACGATGGGAAATCCGACCGGGCCCGGAGGACGACCGGTGCGTGACCGGAGAGCGGTCGACCGGGCTCGGACGCAGTGACTACCGCTCGAAGGCGACGAAGGTTGCGGCGACCCAACGTAAAGAGTTGGTAATGCGTCGCATTATCAGGTGCACGGAAAAACGGGCAAAAGGGCGCCGGTCGGAAAGTCTGCTGAATCCTTACGGCCCTTGATTTCCCTGGGCTCCGACGCATTCCGGGGTGAGGGTGCGAAAACCCGTGCTCCGCGTCGACTTCGCGCCGACGCGGGTCACTCGCGCAGATGACGCTTCGTACAGGCGCGCTACGGGGTGGACGTGATGCGCACCGCTCCCGCCGTCCGCTCCGCACCCTTGGCGCCCGCGGTGCCGGTCGGGTTCCACTTGCTGTCCGTGTTGCCCGCGGTCCACTCCCGGCCCGCGTAGGTGACCCGCTGGATGTGCAGCGAGGACGCGTTGGCCACCGCCCAGTGCGCCAGCTGCCAGCCGCGCCGCCCGCGCTCCCCGGCCGTCCCGTCCGCCCCGTCCGCCCCGGAACCGGTCCCGCCGGTCACCGGCAGGGTCACGGTCCGCTCGTCGGAGCCGGCCGCGGGCCGGGGAGAGGCGGAGTCGCCGCCCACCTCCGCGCCCGCGGGACGGAGTACGTCGTGCCCGAAGTCCCGTACCAGCGCCGCGCGTACCGCGTCCGGCCCCTTCTCCTGGGTCGTGCCCGGGCGCCCGTCGCAGGTCAGGGTCGCCGCGGACCGTCCGGTGAGCGCGGCGGCGAGCAGCTCGGCGTCCGGCTCGTGCTTGGCGTAGGCGTCCGGGAACGCGCTGCGCTGCACCCGCTGGGCGGCCTCGGTCAGCGGCAGGTCCAGATAGCCGGGCACCTCGAGCAGGTGGTCGTAGAACAGGCCCGCCGAGTACGCCGGATCCATGATCTCCTCGGGCTTGCCCCAGCCCTGCGAGGGCCGCTGCTGGAACAGGCCGAGCGAGTCCTTGTCGCCGTGGTCCAGGTTGCGCAGCGTCGACTCCTGGAGCGCGGTCGCCAGCGCGATCGTCACGGCCCGGTCGGGCAGCTTGCGCGCGGTGCCCACCGCGGTGATCGTCGCCGCGTTCACCGCCTGCTCCGGGGTGAACTCGTAGGTCTTCCGGTCGCCCTTGCCGCCGGCCACCTTGCACCCCGGAGCGCCCGCGCCCCCGGTGACGTACTGCACCGCCAGATATCCGGCGACCGCGAGCAGGACCATGGAGGCGGCGCCCGAACGGGCGAGGCGGCCACGGCGTTTGCGGGGTGGGGACGGCTGGAGCACGCGTACAAGGTACTGGAGGGTAGGGTCCGGTGTCCGCCGGGTACGCACTCTGCCCGAAAGGGCAGCGCGTTAGGGTCGGGGCCATGGCCGATACCCCGCTTGACCTCACGTTGGACGCCGCGGAGCTTACCGCGCGGCTCGTCGACCTCCCGTCCGAGAGCGGCACCGAGGAGCCGCTGGCGGACGCGATCGAGAGCGCGCTGCGGTCCCTGCCCCACCTGTCGGTCGAGCGGTACGGCAACAACGTCCTCGCGCGCACCGACCTGGGCCGCGCGGAGCGCGTGATCCTGGCCGGCCACATCGACACCGTGCCGATCGCCGACAACGTCCCCTCCCGGCTGGACGAGGACGGGGTGCTGTGGGGCTGCGGCACCTGCGACATGAAGGCGGGCGTCGCCGTGCAGCTGCGCATCGCGGCCACCGTCCCCGCCCCCAACCGCGACCTGACCTTCGTCTTCTACGACAACGAGGAGGTCGCCGCCGAGCTGAACGGCCTCAAGCACGTCGCCGAGGCCCACCCGGAGTGGCTCGAGGGCGACTTCGCGGTGCTCCTCGAACCGTCCGACGGCCAGGTGGAGGGCGGCTGCCAGGGCACCCTGCGGGTGCTGCTGAAGACGGCGGGGGAGCGGGCGCACTCGGCGCGCTCCTGGATGGGCTCCAACGCCATCCACGCCGCCGCCCCGATCCTCGCGCGCCTGGCGGAGTACAAGCCGCGGTACCCGGTCATCGACGGCCTGGAGTACCGCGAGGGCCTCAACGCGGTCGGCATCAGCGGCGGGGTCGCGGGCAACGTCATCCCCGACGCGTGCGTGGTCACGGTGAACTTCCGCTACGCCCCGGACCGCAGCCCCGAGGACGCCCTAGCCCACGTGCGCGAGGTCTTCGCGGACTGCGGGGTGACGGAGTTCGTGGTCGACGACCACAGCGGCGCGGCCCTGCCGGGGCTGTCCCACCCGGCCGCGGCGGCCTTCATCGAGGCGGTGGGCGGCACCCCGCAGCCCAAGTACGGCTGGACGGACGTGTCCCGTTTCTCCGCGCTGGGCGTCCCGGCGGTCAACTACGGCCCCGGCAACCCGCACTTGGCGCACAAGCGCGACGAGCGGGTCGAGGTGGCGAAGGTCCTCGCGGGCGAGGAGCGCCTGCGGGCGTGGCTGACGGCTTGATCCGCTACGGGACGGCTTGATCCACTACGGGTTTGGGCCGCTGCGTGGCGGACATGCTGAGGTCCCTCGTACGTAACCCGCGTAGATCTACGCTGAGGTGGAAGAACCCGCAACTGGAGGGAGCGCGCATGGCTACCGGCAACCCCGAGGGCAAGAAGCGGCCACCGGAGGAGCAGCGCCTCGGCCCCGTCCTCCGGCGGCGGGGCCAGGTGCAGGAGAGCACCACGGACCAGCGCCTGCTGGACGAGCGTGCCCCGACGGACTGGGTCCACACCGACCCCTGGCGCGTCCTGCGCATCCAGTCGGAGTTCATCGAGGGCTTCGGCACGCTGGCCGAACTGCCGCCCGCCATCAGCGTCTTCGGCTCCGCCCGCACACCGGCGGACTCACCGGAGTACGACGCCGGCGTGCGGCTGGGACGCGGCCTGGTGGAGGCGGGCTTCGCCGTCATCACCGGCGGCGGGCCCGGCGCCATGGAGGCGGCCAACAAGGGCGCCCTGGAGGCGAAGGGCACGTCGGTCGGCCTGGGCATCGAACTGCCCTTCGAGCAGGGGCTCAACCCCTACGTCGACATCGGCCTGAACTTCCGCTACTTCTTCGTGCGCAAGATGATGTTCGTGAAGTACGCGCAGGGCTTCGTGGTCCTGCCCGGCGGCCTCGGCACCCTCGACGAGCTCTTCGAGGCCCTCACCCTGGTGCAGACCCAGAAGGTGACCCGCTTCCCCATCGTCCTGTTCGGCTCCGCGTACTGGGGCGGCCTGGTCGACTGGCTCCGCGGCACCCTGGTGGCCCAGGGCAAGGCCGCGGAGAAGGACCTCATGCTCTTCCACGTCACGGACGACGTGGACGAGGCCGTGGCCCTGGTCTCCAAGGAGGCGGGCCGCTAGCGGCAGGTCACGGGCGGGGCGAAGCCCTGGGCCGACCCCCGCCGAAGCCCTGGGCCGACCCCCGCCGACGTCCTGGGCCGACTCCGCCGAAGTTCTGGGCCGAGCCTCGCCGAAGCCCTAGGCCACGCCCCGCCGGGCCACCGCCGGCGCCCGGTGCCCGGCGATCGTCGCCACCATGTCCAGCACCTGCCGCGTCTCCGCCACCTCGTGCACCCGGTACACCCTGGCGCCCAGCCACGCCGAGACCGCGGTCGTCGCCAGCGTGCCGATCAGCCGTTCCTTCACGGGCCGGTCCAGCGTCTCCCCGACGAAGTCCTTGTTCGACAGGGACACCAGCACCGGCCACCCCGTCTCGGCCATCTCCCCGAGCCGCCGGGTCGCCTCCAGGCTGTGCCGCGTGTTCTTCCCGAAGTCGTGCCCGGGGTCGATCAGCACCGACTCCCGCGGCACGCCCAGCCCCACCGCCCGCTCGGCCAGCCCCAGGGTCACCTGGAGGATGTCCGCCATGACGTCCTCGTACGTCACCCGGTGCGGACGCGTCCGCGGTTCGGCGCCGCCCGCGTGGGTGCACACCAGCCCCACCCCGTACCGGGCGGCGACCTCCGCGAGCTTCGGGTCGACGCCGCCCCACGCGTCGTTCAGCAGGTCCGCACCCGCCTCGCACACGGCCTCGCCGACCTCGTGCCGCCAGGTGTCCACGCTGATCACGACGTCCGGGAAGCGCCGCCGGACCTCCGCGACGAAGCCCACCGTGCGCCGCGCCTCCTCCGCGGCCGACACCTCGTCCCCGGGGCCGGCCTTCACCCCGCCGACGTCGATGATCGCGGCGCCCTCGGCCACGGCCTGCTCCACGCGCGCGAGGGCGGGCTCGTCGCGGAAGGTCGCCCCCTGGTCGTAGAAGGAGTCCGGGGTCCGGTTCACGATCGCCATGACCACCGGCTCGTGCGCCGCGAATTCACGCCTGCCCAGCCTGAGCATCCCCTGCGACATCTTCTCGTCCACACCGTTCTCTCGTGCCGTTCCCGACCTCGGGCGCGCGGTCCTTCGACGGCCGCGGCCCCGACTGCCAGACTCGCATGGCACGATCGGACCCGACACAACCGACTCCGGCACAACCGCCGGCTCGACTCCTGCCGGACTCCGACCGACTCCGACCCGACCATGGGGGCCCCAGCGATGGTCATGTTCCTGTTCCTCGTCATCGCGCTGGCCGTCGTCGTGGCCGCGGTGACGCTCGCCGTGGTGGGCGGCGGCGAGAGCGGGCCGCTGCCCGACGCCGCACCCGAGCGGGTACGGGACGCGCTGCCCCCGGACCGTCCGGTGGACCGCGGCGACGTGGAGCGGCTGCGCTTCCCGCTGGTGGTCCGCGGCTACCGCATGGCGGACGTCGACGACGCCCTCGGCCGCCTCGGCGCCGAGCTGGCCGAGCGGGACGCCCGGATCGCCGACCTGGAGTCCGCGCTGGCGGGTGCCCGGGCCGCGGCGGTCCACCGCCACGTCATCATGGACAAGCCGGCCCAGGAGGAGCAGCAGTGAGCGCCGGGGAAGCTGTCGCGGGCCCGGACGGCGCGCTGCGCTGCCCCTGGGCGCTGTCCACCGCGGACTACGTCACGTACCACGACGAGGAGTGGGGCCGCCCGGTCCACGGCGACGACGCCCTGTACGAGCGGCTCAGCCTGGAGGCCTTCCAGTCCGGCCTGTCCTGGATCACGATCCTGCGCCGCCGCACCGGCTTCCGCAGCGCGTTCGCCGGCTTCGAGATCGCCAAGGTCGCCGCCTTCACCGACACCGACCGCGAGCGCCTCCTCGCCGACGCCGGCATCATCCGCAACCGGGCCAAGGTCGACGCGACCCTGGCCAACGCGCGGGTGCTGGCCGGGTGGGCCCCCGGCGACCTGGACGAGCTGATCTGGTCGCACGCCCCGGACCCGGCCGGACGCCCGGCGCCGAAGACCCTCACCGACGTCCCGGCCGTGACCCCGGAGTCCACCGCCCTGTCCAAGGCCCTGAAGAAGCGGGGCCTGCGCTTCGTCGGCCCGACGACCGCGTACGCGCTGATGCAGGCCTGCGGCCTGGTCGACGACCACCTGGCCACCTGCGTCGCCCGCCGGAACTGAGGGGGGACTACCGGCCCAGGTACTTCGGCTTCTCCTTCTCGACGAACGCCCGGACCGCGATCGCGTGGTCCTCGGAGGCCCCGGCCCGCGACTGGAGCTCGTCCTCCTTGTCCAGCGTCTCGGAGAGCGAGTGCGTCAGGCCGTACGCCATCGCCTCCTTCAGCGCCGCGTACGCCACCGTCGGACCCCCGGCCAGCGCCCGCGCCGTCTTCTCCGCCTCGGCGCGCAGGTCGGCGGCGGGGACGACCCGGGTGGCGATGCCCAGCTCGTACGCCTCCTGGGCGCCGATGCTGCGCGGGAAGAGCAGCAGGTCGGCGGCGCGTCCGGGGCCGACGACGCGCGGCAGCGTCCAGGAGATGCCGGAGTCCGCGGTGAGCGCCACGCCCGCGAAGGACGTGTTGAACGCCGCCGTGTCCGCGACGATCCGGTAGTCCGCCGCGAGCGCGAAACCGAGGCCCGCCCCCGCCGCCACGCCGTTCACGGCGGCGACCACCGGCTTCTCGGCCCCGGCGAGCGCCCGGACGATCGGGTTGTAGTGCTCGCGCACCGTGCTCATCGTCTGCCCCGAGCCCGTCTCCCGGTCGGCGGCCAGCAGCCCGATGTGCTCCTTGAGGTCCTGGCCCACGCAGAACGCCCGCTCCCCGGCCGCGGTCAGCAGCACCGCCCGTACGGCGTCGTCCGCAGCCGCGGAGCGCACCGCGTCCCGGAGCGCGACCTTGGTCTCGATGTTCAGCGCGTTCATCGCCTCGGGGCGGTTCAGCGTGATCGTCGCGAGCCCGTCGCTCACTTCGTAGAGCACGGTGTCGGCCATGGGAAATCCCCTCCGCGTCGTGTCGTGCGGTGCCATGCGGTCTCATGCGGTGGCACGCGTCCGGGAGACAGCATGACGGAGATCACCGGGAACGGATCGTTCATGAGGTGTGACCTGCGTCAAAGAAGACCGGTCCGTATCCATTCGGTGGAAGTGGTCGAGGGCGCGCAGTATCGCAGTCACATCGCCGAATTGAGTGGTTTTGATCGCGCGCGTTGCCCAAGCGATGCCGACCGATGTTGGTCATCGGGTCCTGGGATGCGGGATAATGGCTGGGAAGCAATGTGTTCGATGCCGGTGTCGCGCGTCCATGCCGGACTGCGCGTGCCCTCACGGGCCGTCGGCGGTGACGGTGAGCTGGTATCAGGAAGGGGAACGAGCATGGCGGCCATGAAGCCGCGGACGGGCGATGGCCCGCTCGAGGTGACCAAGGAGGGGCGGGGCATCGTCATGCGCGTTCCGCTCGAAGGCGGCGGGCGGCTCGTCGTCGAGCTGACCCCCGATGAGGCCGACGCGCTCGGCGACGCCCTCAAGAAGGTCGTCGGCTGACGCGCGAGCGACCATACCCGTTCAGTCGCCCCGGTACCGCTCCTGGTGCCGGGGCGGCTGTCGTGCGGCGCCTTTCCCGGTGCCGTGCGACGGCCTCTCCCGGGCGGCGGTCCCTCGTTCTCGCGCGCCGGTCCCTCGTTCTCGCGTGCCGGTGCTCTTCCTCAGCGCTTCACGGCGCACAGCAGTCCGTCGCCCACCGGGAGCAGTGACGGCACCAGTTCCTGGCTCTCCCGCACCGCGCGCAGGAGCTCCCGCACCCGCAGCACCTCGGTGGGCTGCGGTCCCGAGTCGATCGTGCGGCCGGCGCCGAAGACGCCCTCGAAGGCGACGAGGCCCCCGGGACGCAGCAGGCGCAACGATTCAGCGAGGTAGTCCAGGTACTCCAGCCGGTCGCCGTCGCAGAAGACCAGGTCGTATCCGGCGTCCGCGAGCCGGGGCAGCACGTCCAGGGCGCGCCCGGGAATGAACCGGGCCCGGTTGCTGGCGAAGCCCGCGGCCCGGAAGGCCTGCCGGGCGAACTGCTGGTGCTCCGGCTCCGGGTCGACCGTCGTCAGTACCCCGTCCGGCCGCATGCCGTGCAGCAGATGGATCCCGGACACACCGCAGCCGGTGCCGATCTCCGCGACCGCCTTGGCGTCCACGGCGGCGGCGAGCAACCCCAGGGCGGAGCCGGTGCCCGGGGTCACCGAGCGCAGACCCGCCTCGCGGGCCCGGTCGCGTGCCCAGAGCAGCGCGTCGTCCTCGGCGACATAGGCGTCGGCGAACGCCCAGCTCGTCTGCCGGTTGCCGGTAATGACCCTCTCCTGTCCCCGTCGTTGCCTCGGCGTGACTGTATCCGTTGGCGTCGGGAACCCGCAGATGGGACCAGTCGTTAAAAGGGGAAGCAAGAAGGCGGAACGAGGAGACGGCCGAGCGGGCCGGGGACGAGCCGTACCGGCTCAGATCAAATTCTCGTAAAACCGCTTATCCGGAGCTAACGGGCGAGGTGGCTATGGTAGGGGCTCCACTGGACACCACCAGAGCCGACAGGGGAGGTGCGGCCGCACCCGCGGATCGGGGCGGAGTGCTGCGGCGCTTCCTCGGATCGGCAGGCAGGCCGAAATCCGTGAACGACACCGCTGCTGACCACAGCCACTCCGACGGTCCCGCCACGGGACCCGCCCAGACCGCGACCTTCTCCAGCGACGCGGACGGACAGGCGTGGACTCCGCCCACCTGGGAGGAGATCGTCAGCACCCACAGCGGCCGGGTCTACCGCCTCGCCTACCGCCTCACGGGCAACCAGCACGACGCCGAGGATCTCACTCAGGAGGTCTTCGTCCGCGTCTTCCGGTCCCTGTCGACCTACACGCCGGGCACCTTCGAGGGCTGGCTCCACCGCATCACCACCAATCTCTTCCTGGACATGGTCCGCCGCAAGCAGCGCATCCGGTTCGACGCGCTCGGTGACGACGCGGCCGAGCGCCTGCCCAGCAGGGAGCCCACCCCGCAGCAGCTCTTCCACGACGCCCACTTCGACGCGGACGTCCAGCAGGCCCTGGACACCCTCGCGCCCGAGTTCCGCGCCGCCGTCGTCCTGTGCGACATCGAGGGGCTGTCGTACGAGGAGATCGCCGCGACCCTCGGCGTCAAGCTCGGCACGGTCCGCTCCCGCATCCACCGCGGCCGTTCCCAGCTGCGCAAGGCGCTCGCGCACCGGTCCCCGAAGGCGCGGGCCGAACGCCGCTCGTTCGCGGCCGGCGTTCCCGCACTGGGAGGAGGGGGCACGAGCGCGTGAGTGGGTCACGGCCTGAGCCCGAGGGACACCTCGCAGAGCAGCATCTGGGAGACCGACTCTCCGCCCTGGTGGACGGCGAGCTCGGTCATGACGCGCGTGAGCGCGTGCTGGCGCACGTGGCGACCTGCCCGAAGTGCAAGGCGGAGGTCGACGCCCAGCGCCGGTTGAAGGACGTCTTCGCCCAAGCGGCCCCACCGGCCCCGTCCGAGAGCTTCCTGGCCCGCCTCCAGGGCCTCCCCGGCGGCGGTGACGCGGACGACGGCGGCTCACCGTTCGCCGGACTGGCCGGAGGCTTCGGCACGTCCGCGGGTTCCGGCGTCTTCGGTTCCGGGCGGGGCGGGCGCTTCGAGTTCGACTACGTCCCGGCCCGGCCGCACGCCTCGGTGCTGCCGCCCTCCTCGTCGGGGCGCGGCTTCCGCATCCACGACCTGCACAGGGACGTGCACCGGCAGGAGTCCGACCGCTCGGCCTCCCGCGGCCTGCGGTTCGCCTTCGCCGCCGCCGGAGCGGTGTCGCTGGCCGCGATCGCGCTGGGCGGTGTCACCCTCGGCACACCGGACACCACCACCGAGGCGCGCGGCTCGGGCAGCGGCAGCAACGCGACGCCGCTGCGCACCCCGGGCTCGACCGCGGCCACCGGCTCCGAGAGCCAGCGCCGGCGCACGGGTGCTCCGCTGCTCCAGCAGGGCCAGCGCGCACTGGGCGACACCCCCGTCGCCTCCACCACGGCCTCCGCGCCGCTGCTGCCCGGGATGCCCGCCCCGGCCGGGAACGACGCGCGGCAGCAGGCCGTACGGGCGCTGACCACTCCGGTGACGGCCGGTGCCGCCGCCATGTCCCCGCTGATACGTCCGCTGGAGGCCGTCCCGCCGCTCTCCCTGAGCTCCTCCTGGCCGGCGGCCCCGGAGGCCGGGCCACCCGGCCTGCTCGCCGCCCCCGACCCGGCTCCGTCGCCGTACCCCGCGGCTTCCCCGGCCGCCTCCTACCCTCCGGTTCGCTGACGGGATCTGCGCGCCGGTCCGCGGACCTGATTGAATCCGGGGTGGCGCCAGAGCCCTTGGAGCCGACGATCTGCGGCCAGCTGCGGGGGAGAACATGAACGAGGGGAAGCCCACGAAGGCGAAGTGGTGGAGTCGTCCCCGCTCGTCCGAAGACGCACCCGACGGCGACTTCGAACTGGAACGCCCCCGCCCGCCATACACCACGGGCACGGCCCCCGGCGACCGGGCGGCCGACGGGGGCGACTTCGAGCTGGAACGCCCGGCGGCACCTCGCGCGACCGACGACGGCGACTACGAGCTGGACCTGCCCACGCCCGAGCGCGACGATCCGACGGGCGCACCCCCGCACCCCCGCACGGCCCGCGACGCCGACCCCGCGGCAGCCCCGGACCCGCACCGTCAGCCGGGCGGCGGCGCCCCCGAGCCGGCGGAGGCCGCTGGGCTCGGGCGGGACGGCCTTTCCTCCGGTCCTCAGCGGCAGCAAGGCGCCGAGATCCCCGAGCCGCCGCAGGACGCCGGTCTCCCCCGGCAGGGCAACCGGCTCGCCACCCCGCCGGCGGACGCGGTGCCGCCACCCCACACGGGACCCGACTCCGCACCGGCTGCCGATGCCGCGCCCGGGGCCGCGCCTGCCGCCGACGCCACGGCTGGCTCCGCGTGGCTCGCCGACGGCGCGTCCGGGTCCGTACCGGCTGCCGATGTCACGCCCGGGGCAGTGCCTGCCGCTGACGGCACGGCTGGGTCCGTATCGGACGCCGGCGGCTCGTCCGGCGTCGAGCGGCCCAAGCCGTTGCACGAACCTGATCCGTACAGCACCCCGCCGTACGGGGAGCCCGGTCCATGGGCTCCCGCGCCGCCGGTTCAGCACCCCGCGGCCACCCCGGCGCACGGCACGGCGTCACCACCCGCACCCGCGCCGGTGTCTCCGCCTCCGGGCGCGGTGCCGGACCCGGCGTTCGCGGACGCTCCGCCTCCGGTGGCGCGGGGGCAGCACGCGGGGCCCACCCCGGCGCACGGCAGGGTGACGGCGTCGGTGCCGCCTGCCCCGGTCCCGTCCGCGACGGCGGACTCGCACGCCCCGGCCCCGCTTCCGCCCCCGAGCGCGTCGTCGGTGTCCCCGACTCCCGGGGCGGCACCCGACCCGGCGTTCGCGGACGCCCCGCCTCCGGTGCAGCGGGCCGCACAGGGGCAGCACCCGGCGGCTGCCCCGGCGTACGACACGGCGCCCCACGCCGTCGCTCCGGCGTACGACACTGCGCCTCACCCCCTCGCCCCGGCGGCTGCCGCGGCGTCCGCCGCGCCGCCCTCCGACCCGTGGGCCGGGCCGGCGGCCCCGGCGGCCGGTGCCGAACCCGCCGCCGATCCGTGGGGGCGTTACGACCCCTGGGCCGCGGCCCAGCACCACGACGCGGCCGACCGCGCACCCGGGCGGCGACGGCGTCCGGCCGCGAAGGTGCTCGTCGGCGGGGCGCTGCTCATCGCCCTGGTCTCCGGCGGCATCGGCGGCGCCGTGGGCGCCCACCTGGAACGGAACGGCGGTGTGGGCACCGTGGAGCTGCCCCAGGCCGGACCCGAGGCCGCCGGGCGGGACCCGGACAGCGTCGCCGGCATCGCCGCGCGCGCCCTGCCCAGCGTGGTGACCCTGCACGTGAGCGGCAGCGAGGCGGCCGGCACCGGCACCGGGTTCGTCCTCGACGACCGCGGTCACATCCTCACCAACAACCACGTCGTGGAGCCGGCCGGCTCCGGCGGCGAGATCACCGTGACCTTCAACAGCGGCGACACCGCCGAGGCCACCGTCGTCGGCCGGGACAGCGGGTACGACCTGGCCGTGGTGAAGGTCAAGGGCGTCACCGGCCTCACCCCCATGCCCCTCGGCAACTCCGACAATGTCCGCGTCGGCGACCCCGTCGTCGCCATCGGCGCCCCGTTCGACCTGGCCGGCACGGTCACCTCCGGCATCATCAGCGCCAAGGAGCGGCCCATTACCGCGGGCGGCGAGGAGGGCGACGCCAGTGACGTCTCGTACGTCGACGCCCTTCAGACCGACGCGCCCATCAACCCCGGCAACTCCGGCGGCCCCCTCCTGGACACGCGGGGCCGGGCCATCGGCATCAACTCCGCCATCCGCTCCGCCGACAGCGGCAGCGCCGAGTCGGACGGCGGCCAGGCCGGTTCGATAGGGCTGGGCTTCGCCATCCCGATCAACCAGGGCAAGCGCGTCGCCGAGGAGCTGATCAACACCGGCAGGGCCACCCACCCGGTCATCGGCATCACCCTCGACATGAACTACACGGGTGACGGCGCCCGCGTGAGCGCCAAGGACGGCGACGGCGGCCCCGCGGTCACCACCGGCGGCCCCGGCGCCAAGGCCGGCATCAAGCCCGGGGACGTGATCACCGCCGTCGACGGGCAGCGCGTGCACTCCGGCGAGGAACTGATCGTCAAGACCCGCGCCCACCGCCCCGGCGACCGCCTGGAGCTGACCCTGGAACGCGGCGGCAAGGAGACGAAGGTCTCACTGGTACTCGGCTCCTCCGGCGGCGACTGACCGTCCGGAAGGCCCCGACAACGTGCCAGGAAGGCAAATAATTCGGAAAGCGGTCACGTACACCCAGTCAGGGCTCTCGGGACAGTACCGGTCGGACGGGGTCGGCGGGTACCGTGGTGGCGGCCCGGCATCCCAAGGAGCTTCAGGTGTTCAATGACATAGGCGCACTCGAGCTGGTGACGCTCGTCGTCCTCGCCGTGCTCGTCTTCGGTCCGGACAAGCTCCCCAAGGTCATCCAGGACGTGACCCGCACCATCCGGAAGATCCGGGAGTTCTCGGACAGCGCCAAGCAGGACATCCGCGAGGAGCTGGGCCCCGAGTTCAAGGACTTCGAGTTCGAGGACCTCAACCCCAAGACGTTCCTCCGCAAGCAGCTGGACAACGACGAGCTGGGGCTCAAGGAGATCCGCAACGGCTTCGACCTGAAGAAGGAGATGGCCGAGGTCACCGACGCGGTCCACGGCCGTGACCCGGAATCGTCGTCGTCCGGATCTTCGTCGTCCGGATCGTCGTCCTCCGCGTCCTCCGGCTCCGGCGGCGGTCGGATCGACATGTCGAAGAAGCCCGAGACGCCGGGCAGGACCGACAAGCCCGGCGACGACCGTCCGCCCTTCGACATGGACGCCACCTGATCCCACCCGTCCGCGGCCGGCCCGTCGGCCGCGAACGTGACGTGTCTCATACTCCGGACGGGGCGCACAGGCCCCGAAGGCGACGCCCGCGCGGCTCACGCGCCGGGCGATTTCCCGGCTGCCGCCAGCGGGGTGGCTATGCTGCCCGAGTTGTTGTGCGGACCGGACGAGTGCGCCCGAAGGGGGGCGGGCCGTTCCGGCCCGACGAGAGCGAGGAGGCGTCCGGGCACATGGAGACGACGAGTCGGGCAGTCGCGCAGGCGCCGGCCGCGGAGGGCGGACCACAGTCCCCCTCCGGCCGGCGTACGGTCGACGGCTACCTGCGTGCGCCCTTCCCGTGGTACGGCCTCGACGAGGCCTTCACGGGACGGCGCTGGCTGATGCAGATCGGTACGGCGGCCGACGGGGCCGTGGAGCACGGCTCGATCGGGCACGGCGACGAACCGTCGGTGCGCAACGAGCACGTGGCGGGCGACGAGCAGGACGCCAAGGAGAAGTTCGCGGTCGTCGTGACCGTCGCGGCCAACCCCGACCGGCGCAGCGCCGACGGCACCGGCCTGCTGGAGGCCACCTCGGTGTCCTCGGCGGCCTGGCTCGCCGGAGTGGGCCTGCTGTCCTTCACCTGGCCCGGCCAGATGGACCACTCGCTGCGCGACGACTGGCTGGAGCAGCAGACGGAGACCGCGTGGGTCCTCGCGGACGACCTCGACGGCGAGGACTGGACGGCGCTGTCTCTCCCGGTGGACGGCGTGCCGACGCCCTTCCACTACCGGGAGTCCGAGTTCGGCTGGGTGCTGGCCGGCTCGACCGAGCAGGGCGTCCACCTCGGCGCGTACGGGCGGGGCATGAGCGCGTACGGGCTGGCCTTCGCCGTCGTCAAGGACATCGCGGCCTACGCCTAGCCGTCGGTCGCGCGTACGACGAGGGGCGCCGTCCTGCCGGACAGCGCCCCTGCGTGCCGTACGCGGGTCCCGTACGAGCGTCCCGTACGGGTCGTCAGAACTTGTTCTTCGGCGTGATCCCCAGCGACAGCCCGGAGAGGCCGCGCTGGCGGCCGCCGAGCTTGCCGGCGATCGAGCGCAGGGCCGCGCCCGCCGGGGAGTCCGGCTCGGACAGGACGACGGGCTTGCCCTCGTCGCCGCCCTCGCGCAGCCGCACGTCGATCGGGATGGCGCCGAGAACCGGCACCGACGCGCCGGTCGTGCGGGTCAGGCCGTCGGCGACCGTCTGCCCGCCGCCGGTACCGAAGACGTCGACCATCTCGCCGCAGTGCGGGCAGGGCAGCCCCGACATGTTCTCGACGACGCCGACGATCTTCTGGTGGGTCTGCACGGCGATCGCGCCCGCCCGCTCCGCCACCTCGGCGGCGGCCTGCTGAGGGGTCGTCACGACCAGGATCTCGGCGTTCGGCACGAGCTGCGCCACCGAGATCGCGATGTCGCCGGTGCCGGGCGGCAGGTCCAGCAGCAGGACGTCCAGGTCGCCCCAGTACACGTCCGCCAGGAACTGCTGGAGCGCGCGGTGCAGCATCGGGCCGCGCCAGACCACCGGCGCGTTGCCCGGGGTGAACATGCCGATCGAGATGACCTTCACGCCGTTGGCCGAAGGCGGCATGATCATGTTCTCGACCTGGGTGGGCCGCCCGTCGGCGCCCAGCATGCGCGGCACCGAGTGGCCGTAGATGTCGGCGTCCACGACACCGACCTTCAGGCCGTCGGCCGCCATCGAGGCCGCCAGGTTCACCGTCACCGAGGACTTGCCGACACCGCCCTTGCCGGACGCCACCGCGTACACCCGGGTCAGGCTGCCCGGCTTGGCGAAGGGCACCTCGCGCTCGGTCTGCCCGCCGCGCAGCGCGGTGGCCAGCTCCTTGCGCTGCTCGTCGCTCATCACGTCCAGCTCGACGTCGACGCGCGTGACGCCCTCGACCCGCGCCACCGCGTCGCTCACGCGCTGCGTGATGGTGTCCCGCATGGGGCAGCCGGAGACCGTCAGGTACACGGCGACCGCGACCGCTCCGTCCGCACCGATCTCCACCGACTTGACCATCCCCAGCTCGGTGATGGGCCGGTTGATCTCGGGGTCGTTCACCGTCGCCAGTGCTTCGCGCACCGCGTCTTCCGTAGCCATGGGGTCGATGGTACGGCGCCGCCCACGGGGCACGGAAAGCCCCGTCAGCGGTCGCGTACGTCACGCCCCGCGGACCGATCCGCCGGGAATACCCCGCGGTCGGGGTGATGGCCGTTCTGCCGCTCCTCCAGGTCCCTGACGAGGTCCTGGAGCTCGGAGCGGATCCAGTCCCGCGTCGCGACCTCGCCGAGCCCGATGCGCAGGGCGGCGATCTCCCGGGTCAGGTACTCGGTGTCCGCGATCGACCGCTCGTTCTGCTTGCGGTCCTGCTCCAGGTTGACCCGGTCCCGGTCGTCCTGCCGGTTCTGCGCGAGCAGGATCAGCGGGGCGGCGTAGGAGGCCTGGAGCGACAGCATCAGCGTCAGGAAGATGAACGGGTACTCGTCGAAGCGCAGCCCGCTCGGCGCGGACACGTTCCACACCACCCACAGGATGATGACGACCGTCATCCAGACGATGAACCGTCCGGTGCCCAGGAAGCGCGCGACGCGCTCCGAGAGCCGGCCGAAGGACTCCGGGTCCCACTCGGGCAGCAGCCTGCGGCGCGGCGCGCGGGGCTGGTCGAGGCGGGCCCGGGCACGGGAGGACGCGGTGGCCCCCGACGTGGCGCGCTCCCGGGTCGTCGTCTCGCGCTCAGGCACCATCGGCGCCCACCTCCCCCGTCGCCTCGGCCGTGTCGTCCAGGTGGTACTCGGTCTCCCGCCAGTCGTCGGGAAGCATGTGGTCCAGTACGTCGTCCACGGTGACCGCGCCGAGCAGCGCCCCCGAGTCGTCGACGACGGGCGCCGCGACCATGTCGTACGCGGCGAAGAACCCGGCGACCACGGGCAGCGCGGCGTCCGGCTCCAGGGGTTGCAGGTCGTCGTCGAGGATCGAGCCGACCAGCGTGTACGGGGGATCCCGCAGCAGGCGCTGGAAGTGCACCGTGCCCAGGTACTTGCCGGTCGGCGTCTCCTCGGGCGGCCGGCAGACGTAGATCTGGGCGGCGTGCGCCGGAGACAGGTCGGGGTTGCGGATGCGGGCCAGGGCGTCGGCGACGGTCGCGTCGGGCCGCAGCACGATCGGCTCGGTCGTCATCAGACCGCCGGCCGTGTGCTCCTCGTACGCCATCAGGCGCCGCATGTCGGCCGCGTCGTCGGGCTGCATCAGGCTCAGCAGCCGCTCCTTGTCCGCCTCGGGCAGCTCGCCGAGCAGGTCGGCCGCGTCGTCGGGGTCCATCGCCTCCAGGACGTCCGCGGCGCGCTCCTCCTTGAGCTTGCCGAGGATCTCGATCTGGTCGTCCTCGGGCAGCTCCTCCAGCACGTCGGCCAGCCGGTCGTCGTCGAGGGCGGCGGCGACCTCGGCGCGGCGCTTGGCGGACAGGTGGTGCAGGACGTTGGCGAGGTCGGCGGGGCGCAGCTGCTCGAAGGTGGCCAGCAGGTTCTCGGCGCCCTGCCCCTGCTCCTCGACGGAGAACCCGGAGACGCCGGACCACTCCACGGTCAGCGTCTCGCCCTTGTTGCGGCGGAAGGCGCCGCCCTTCCTGCCCTTGCGGACGAAGACCTTGTCGATCTCCCAGTCCCGGCGGGCGGGCAGCTGCTGCACCGACAGGTCGAGGACCGTGACCTCCTCGCCCGTCTCGGTGAGGGTGACGCGCCGGTCGAGCAGCTCGCCGAAGACGAGGCGCTCGGTGGGCCGCTGCTCGAAACGCCGGACGTTGAGCACGCCGGTGGTGATCACCTGGCCGGACTCGATGCCGGTGACCCGGGTCATGGGCAGGAAGATCCGGCGGCGGGTGGTGAGTTCGACGACCAGCCCGAGGACGCGCGGGGGTTTGCGGCCGACGCGGAGCATGACGACCAGATCGCGGACGCGTCCCACCTGGTCACCGGCCGGGTCGAAGACGGCGATGCCGGAGAGGTGGGAGACGAAGATCCGGGGGGCGCCCGCTGCCATGGCCGCGGCCTCCTTTCCTCACGCTGCGCGGAGTCGAGTGGGAGTGCGTGAAAGTCGAGTGGGAGTGCGTGAAGGCTGATTCGTACGGTGTCTCTTTTCCGAATTGCCCGCTCGGACGCGCTTCAGGCTAGCCCGTCCCGATCGGCCTCGCCCTGGTGGCCGGTCCGGACGGACTGGGTCCGTTCGCCCCGCACGGCCCCGGTACGCTGCGCCGTGGCCCGGTCGGTTCGCCGCCGACGTCCGTCGGCCCCGTGTCCGCCCTGTCAGAAAGGCAGTCCTCCCTGTGTCTGTGACTCCCCGGCGCCGAATCCGCAGGGCCGCCTGGCTGGGCGCGGTGTGCGCCCTGTCCGTGGCGGGAGCCGGGCTGACGGGATGCAGCGGCGAGGACCCCGACGCGGGCACCAACGGGATCGGGAAGCTCCCGGCCGACAAGATCCAGGCGAAGGCCGGCGCGGCCGCGCAGGCCGCCGACACGGTGCGCCTGCACGGCACGGTGGACGCGGGCGGCAACAGGTACACCCTGGACATGCGGCTGAAGGCCGACGGCGGGACCGGTTCGGTCGCCGCCCAGGGGACCACGTTCGGACTGCTGCGCGTCGGCGAGCAGCTCTTCCTCAAGGCCGACGCCGGGTTCTGGAGCCACGACGACGGCGACGCCAAGGCGGCCGACAAGCTCGCCGGCAAGTACGTGAAGGTGCCGCAGAGCGACCCCGTGTACAAGAAGTTCAGCGGCTTCACGGACAAGGACGTCCTCCTCGGCGGTCTGCTGACCCTGCACGGCACGGTGAAGACGGACGGCCGCCACGAGCAGGCGGGCGTGCGCACCATCCGGATCACCGGCGACGACGGCGACGGCGGCTCGCTGGACGTCTCCCTGGAGGGCACTCCCTACCCGCTGCGCCTGGTGCGGGCGGGCAGCGCGGGCACGATCGGCTTCTCGGACTGGAACAAGGACTTCGCGCTGGAGCAGCCGGCCAAGGACGAGACCCTGGACTACGGCAAGCAACTGCCGTCGTCCTGAGACCTCCCGCGGCCGGCCGCCCGCGGCCGCCCGCGGCCGTCAGCGCCGTCAGCGCCGTCAGCGCCCTCAGCGCCGTTTGCGGCGCTTCAGGAGCAGGCGCGGCAGCCCTGCCGGCGCCGGCTGCCGGGTCGTCGCCGGGCTCGGCAGCGGTGCCTCGGCCAGCGAGGCGTCGGGCAGCGGCGCTGTGGTCCCCGTCGGCTCCAGGCGCAGCACCCGGCACTCGCGGGCCCAGCGGTCGGTCATGGCCTCGCCGTCCGGGGCGTTCAGCCGCTTGCCCTTGAGGTCGCCGACGGCCGCCTGCCACGCCTCGGAACCGGCCGGCAGCTCCACGACCCGCGCGGCCCAGGAGACCAGCCGGCCGCCCTTGTCCTTGCTGCGCACCGTCACCTCGGCCGCCGCCCCGTCGGACAGCCCCGGCAGCGGCTGCTCGCCCGGCCCGTCGCCGACGACGCAGGCCGCGCCCTCGTGCCAGACGTGCCACAGCGCCCGGGCGGGCACCCCGGGGCCCTTGACCCAGATGAGCCCGGACTTCTTCGTGGCCTCCTCGACGAGGACCTGTGCCAGCAGCTCGCTTGTCATGCGCTCAGCCTATCCAGGGGCCCGGGCACGGCTTCAGAGCCAGCCGTTGCGCTTGAGCGTGCGGTGGATGCCCAGGCAGATGCCGACCGTGATCGACAGGACCAGCGGATAGCCGTACCTCCAGTGCGTCTCCGGCATGTGGTCGAAGTTCATGCCGTACACCCCGCACACCATCGTCGGCACGGCGATGATCGCGGCCCACGAGGTGATCTTGCGCATGTCCTCGTTCTGCGCGACGGACGCCTGGGCCAGGTTGGCCTGGAGGATGGAGTTCAGCAGTTCGTCGAAGCCGATGACCTGCTCCTGCACCCGCGCCACGTGGTCGGCGACGTCCCGGAAGTACTTCTGGATCTCCGGGTCGATCAGCCGCATCGGCCGCTCGCTGAGCAGCAGCATGGGACGCAGCAGCGGCGCCACCGCCCGCTTGAACTCCAGTACCTCGCGCTTGAGTTGGTAGATCCGGCCGGCGTCCGTGCCGCGCGGGCTGCCCTTGCGGCCCGGCGAGAACACCTCCGTCTCGACCTCGTCGATGTCGTCCTGCACCGCGTCGGCGACCGCGATGTAGCCGTCGACGACGTGGTCGGCGATGGCGTGCAGCACCGCCGAGGGGCCCTTGAGCAGCAGCTCGGGGTCCTCCTGGAGCCGGCGGCGCAGCGCCCGCAGCGAGCCCTGCCCGCCGTGCCGGACGGTGATGAAGAAGTCCCGCCCGGTGAAGCACATCACCTCACCGGTCTCGACCACCTCGCTGTTGGCGGTGAGCTGGTCGTGGTCGACGTAGTGCACGGTCTTGAACACCGTGAACAGGGAGTCGTCGTAGCGCTCCAGCTTGGGCCGCTGGTGGGCCTGGACCGCGTCCTCCACGGCCAGCGGGTGCAGCCCGAACTCCCGGGCGATACCGGCGAACTCGTCCTCGGTGGGCTCGTGCAGACCGATCCACACGAACCCGCCGTCGCGGCGCACCTGGCGCATCGCCGTGTGCGGGGTCAGCGGGACGTCGGTCTCGACGCGGCGGCCGTCGCGGTAGACGGCGCAGTCGACGACGGCCGAGGTGGCCGCCGGGTCCCGGGTGGTGTCGTAGGGGCCGCTGTCCTTGTGCAGGGAGACGCGGGACGGGCGGACCGCGGCGCGCAGGTCACGGATCATCGACATGGCAGGCTCCTTCGCGGCAGGCAGCGAACGAGGCCGGTGACGGGTGGAACCACCCGGAATGAGGACGTCCTGACCACGCGTGCTCGGCGCGTCCACAAAGCGGGGGGCACCGCGCCGTCGCGGTGGCCGACTTCGCTGCTGATTCAGCTGCTGACACGGATCGATGCGGTCGACGCGGATCGACGGTGAACGCATCGATGGATCGGATCAGACAAAAGATCAGGAAAAAACGGGACGAAGTGCTCTTCCGTGGGAAGGCGCGCAGGAGACGCTGCGGCAGGAAGGCCGGAACAGCCGCGTCAGCGGTCGGAAGAGCGGGTGGTACTGCACGGTCGACTTCGGTCCATGCCGCCCACCTCCTCCGGTCGGTCCCTCGTGAGGGACGATCCATTCCCCTTGTTTGAAGGGGTTCCCCGTAGGGGAGAGTTCACAGCGTCGGGGGCTTGATCGCGACGCGCTGCGTGCTGCCCCGAACCGCTGGCCCACAGTACCAGCCGTGCGACGTGTCAAGGCGCCGCTTTGCCTCTTCAGGACGAGTTCTATGCTCGCCGCATGGCTGATGTTCTTCCTCTGGTCGAGGCCCGGTTGCACAGTGCGCTGGGCGAGCCGGACGCGCGCGCGGCGGTCACCTTCCTCGGTACCGACCGCATCGAGGTGCTGCGGTTCCCCGCCTCCGGCCAGGAGGGCGACGTCGTCCGCTACGCCACCCTCGGCATGTCGGCCCAGCCCATGGCGGACCCCACGGCCGCGCTCGCCGACCCGGTCAAGGGCCCCCGCGCCGAGCTGCTGCTCTCCGTGCGGGCCGGGGCGGCCGACACCGACAAGGTGCTCCGCCCGCTCGCCGTACTGGCCGCGTCCCCGCAGGTCGAGGGTGTGATCGTGGCGCCCGGCGCGTCCCTCGACGTCGGGGAGCCGCTGTGGCCCGGGGCCCCGTTCACCTCGGTGCTGGTCGCCGAGCCGGGGGGCCTGGTCGAGGACCTGGAGCTGGACGCCCCGCTGGACCCCGTGCGGTTCCTGCCGCTGCTGCCGATGACGCCGAACGAGGCCGCCTGGAAACGGGTGCACGGCGCGCCCGCCCTCCAGGAGCGCTGGCTGAACCACGGGACGGACCTGCGCGATCCGTCCCGCAGGTCCGTCCCCCTGGACTGAGGCAGCCGAGTCACGGGACCGGGTGACGCAACTCACCGGCCCCGTCTCGTCAGTTGGCGAAGACCGTGACCGAGTCCTCACTGGCGTGCCTCGGCTCCAGCTCCTCGGCCTCGTGCGTGAGCGCGCGACGCCGTACGACGACCACGACCGCGCCGAGCAGGGCGGTCACCGCGGCCACCACGAACGGGATGTGGACGTCGGTCCACTCCTCGATCTTCGGCGCGAAGTAGGGCGCGGCCGCCGCGGCGAACCAGCGCACGAAGTTGTAGCCCGCGCTCGCCACCGGACGCGGCGCGTCCGAGACCCCGAGGGCCAGCTCGGTGTAGACGGTGTTGTTCACGCCGATGAACGCGCCGGACAGGATCGTGCAGACGATCGCCGCGGTGTGGTTGCCGTAGCCGAGGACCAGGACGTCGGCCGCGAGCAGCACCAGTGAGCCGCCGAGCACCTTGAGCGAGCCGAACCGCCGCTGCATGCGCGGCGCCACCAGCACCGAGAAGACGGCGAGCAGCACGCCCCACGCGAAGAACACGGCGCCGGACTTGTACGGCGTCATGTTCAGCACGAACGGGGTGAAGGCCAGCACGGTGAAGAACGTGTAGTTGTAGAAGAAGGCCGAGACCGCGGCGGAGGCGAGGCCGCCGTGGCCCAGTGCCCTGATCGGGTCGAGCAGCGAGGTCTTGCGGGCCGGCTTCGGCTGCTCCTTCAGGAACACCGTGATGCACAGGAAGCCGATCGCCATCAGGAAGGCCGTGCCGAAGAACGGGTAGCGCCAGCTGGCGTCGCCGAGCAGCGCGCCGAGCAGCGGGCCGCAGGCCATACCGAGGCCGAGGGCGGACTCGTAGAGGAGGATCGCGGCGGCGCTCCCGCCGGCGGCCGCGCCGACGATCACCGCGAGGGCCGTCGAGACGAACAGCGCGTTGCCCAGGCCCCAGCCGGCCCGGTAGCCGACGAGCTGGCCGACGGTGTCGGAGGTGCCGGCGAGGCCCGCGAAGACCACCACGAAGGCCAGGCCCAGCAGCAGGGTCTTGCGCCCGCCGATGCGGCTGGAGACGAAGCCGGTGACCAGCATCGCCAGCGCGGTGATGAGGAAGTACGAGGTGAACAGGAGGGAGACCTGACCGGCGCTCGCGTCCAGGCCCTTGGCGATGGACGGGAGGATCGGGTCCACGAGCCCGATGCCCATGAAGGCCACGACGGACGCGCCCGCGGTCGCCCACACGGCCTTGGGCTGCCGCAGGATGCCGCCCGCACCGGCGTCGAAGGGATCCATGCTTGCTCTCCAATACCGAGAGGTCGATGCCAAATGGTTGGTGTATACACATAGTAAGTTAGCTCCGCTAATTAATGCAACATGCACCTAGTTGTTCGGGGGGCTGCCTGGTCGGAGCCCTTCCGTCCGGATGGGTGATCGTCCTTGACGTGGGGGAGCGAGGGTAGGACCGTGGGGCTCTATGAGGGGCGAACCCAGTTGCCCGAAGTGTGGTGGCCGGGTCAGGGCTCCCGGCCTCTTCGCCGATTTCTGGCAGTGCGACCTGCACGGCACCGTGCACCCGGTCCAGCCCGTGATCCCGCCCAGCGTCGAGGCGCTCGGCGTCGTGGTGCACCGCACGCAGGTGCCGGTGTGGATGCCCTGGCCGCTGCCGGTCGGCTGGCTGTTCACCGGCGTGGCCTGCGCGGGCGACGACCGCAGCGGGGGCCGGGCCACCGCCGTCGCCTGCTCCGGACCCGGTCCGCTCGGGGGCATCGGTGAGCTGATCCTGGTCGCCGAGGAGCTCGGCGTCGGCCTCGGCGCCCGGTACGCGGGCCTCGACGCCCCCGACCCCGGGCCGTACCTGGACGTCGGGAAGCCGCCCCAGGTCAAGGTCCTGGCCGCGGGCCGCCCCACCCCCCTCTGGCACGTCTCCGGCGGTCCGGTCGACCGGGCCGTCTTCGCCGGGGAGGCCCTCGGCATGTGGCTGTGGGCCGTCGTGTGGCCCGAGCGGTCCGGGCTGCTGATGTACGAGGAGCTGGTGCTGACCGACCTGCGCGACGCGGGCGCCGAGGTGGACCTGGTGCCCTGCGGGGCGCTGTCGCCCCGGCTGATCGAGCCGACGGTGCCGTAGTGCCGTGCCGCGCGGGGTTCCTCGACGTGCGGGGCAGGGCGTAGCGGGGGTTCCTCGACGTGCGGGGCAGGGAGTAGCGGGGGTTCCTCGACGTGCGGGGCAGGGGGCGTAGGGGGTGCAGGGGTGCTGCGGGTGTGACGGCGGGGGGCCGAGTTCCGGTTATCCTTGAGCGTCCCCGTCCGTCCCGTCACCGCTTGGAGTCAGCGTCGTGCGCATCGATCTGCACACCCACTCCACCGCGTCCGACGGCACGGACACACCGGCCCAGCTCGTGCGCAAGGCCGCCGCGACCGGTCTCGACGTCGTCGCGCTGACCGACCACGACACCACCCGCGGCCACGCCGAGGCCGCCGCCGAGCTGCCCGAGGGACTCACCCTCGTCACCGGCGCCGAGCTGTCCTGCCGCCTCGACGGCATCAGCATGCACATGCTGGCCTACCTCTTCGACCCCGAGGAGCCCGCCCTGCTCGCCGAGCGCGAGCTGGTCCGGGACGACCGGGTGCCGCGGGCCCGGGCCATGGTCGCCAAGCTCAACGAACTGGGCGTGCCCGTCACCTGGGAGCAGGTCGCCCGGATCGCCGGGGACGGCTCGGTCGGCCGGCCGCACGTGGCCACCGCCCTCGTGGAACTGGGCGTCGTCCCGACGGTGAACGACGCCTTCACCCAGGACTGGCTGGCCGACGGCGGCCGGGCGCACGTGGCGAAGCACGAGACCGACCCCTTCGAGGCGCTCCGGCTGATCAAGGGCGCGGGCGGGGTCGCCGTGTTCGCCCACCCGGCCGCCGCCAAGCGCGGCCGCACGGTGCCCGAGGCCGCGATCGCCGGCCTGGCGGCCGCCGGGCTCGACGGCATCGAGGTCGACCACATGGACCACGACGCGGCGACGCGGGCGCGGCTGCGCGGGACGGCGAAGGAACTGGGCCTCCTGGTGACCGGCTCCAGCGACTACCACGGCAGCCGGAAGACCTGTGTGCTCGGCGAGTACACGACCGACCCCGAGGTGTACGGGGAGATCACGCGACGGGCGTTCGGGGCGTTCCCCGTGCCGGGGGCCGGCGGGGCCTGAGCCTCACCTCCCGCGCGACCCCTTCCACCTTTCCCACTCCTCCGCAAGGCCAGTAGCTCACCCATGTTCGACGTCGCCGTCTTCGGCTCCCTTTTCCTGACCCTTTTTGTCATCATGGATCCCCCCGGGATCACCCCGATCTTCCTCGCGCTGACCTCCGGCCGCCCCGCCAAGGTGCAGAAGCGGATGGCCCTCCAGGCGGTCTGCGTCGCCGGTGGCGTGATCACGGTGTTCGGCCTGCTCGGGCACCAGATCCTGGACTATTTGCACGTGTCCGTGCCCGCCCTGATGATCGCGGGCGGGCTGCTGCTCCTGCTGATCGCCCTCGACCTGCTCACCGGCAAGACGGACGAGCCGAAGCAGACCAAGGACGTCAACGTCGCCCTCGTACCGCTGGGCATGCCGCTGCTCGCCGGGCCCGGGGCGATCGTGTCGGTCATCCTGGCCGTGCAGAAGGCGGACAGCGTGACCACGCAGGTCTCGGTGTGGGCTGCGATCCTCGCCATCCACGTGGTGCTGTGGCTGGTGATGCGGTACTCGCTGCTGATCATCCGGGTCATCAAGGACGGCGGTGTGGTCCTGGTGACCCGCCTCGCCGGCATGATGCTCTCCGCGATCGCCGTACAGCAGATCATCAACGGGGTCACCCAGGTGATCCAGGGCGCGTGAGCACGAGAAAGGGCCCCGCACGGAGTTCCGTGCGGGGCCCTGTTCTCGTGTGCGAAGGTCCGCGCTACAAGGCCGAGGGCTCGGCGGGGCGGATCCACAGGCGCTGCCCGATGGCGGCGGCCTGCTGAACGATGCGGTTCACGGAGGCGGCGTCCACGACAGTCGTGTCCACGGGGGTCCCGTCGACGTCGTCGAGTCGCATGACTTCAAAGCGCATGGCCTCTCCCTTGATCTGGTCATCCTCCTGCGGAGAACTACTGGTGTGGCTCCTGGGTCGTCGGTGCCCGGGCTTCCGTAGGGATCAACGGCATGCCCTCTGCAAACATTCCCTACGCTAAGGAAATTTTTCGCACGACTAATTACTGACAGATAAGTGGCTTGTTACCGCGCGATAGGTGTCTCGTACAAGACTGACCGGGACCGGTTGTGTTCGTAGCGTGACCGCCGGGACAATGGAGGCGATGAACGACGACCTCGCGCCCCTCAACGCTCGTATCGATCGCACGAACGAGCTGCTCCAGCGCATGCTCGCCGAGGTGGCCAAGACCCCCTCGACCCACGCGATCTTCGTCGACGCCGGCTATCTGTACGCGGCGGCGGGGCGGCTGGTGGCCGGGACCGAGGACCGCCGGGCCTTCGACCTGGACGCCGAGGGGCTCATCGAGGCTCTCATCGACCGGGCACGGACCATCTTCGCGGACAGCCGCCTGCTGCGCGTGTACTGGTACGACGGCGCCCGTCGCCGCATCCACACCGCCGAGCAGCAGTCCATCGCCGAGCTGCCGGACGTCAAGGTGCGCCTGGGCAACCTCAACGCCAACAACCAGCAGAAGGGCGTCGACTCCCTCATCCGCACCGACCTGGAGTCCCTCGCCCGGCACCGCGCCATCAGCGACGCGGCCCTGCTCGGCGGCGACGAGGACCTCGTGTCGGCGGTCGAGGCCGCCCAGGGGTTCGGCGCCCGCGTCCACCTGTGGGGCATCGAGGCCCCCGAGGGCCGCAACCAGGCCGAGCCGCTGCTCTGGGAGGTCGACAGCCAGCGCACCCTCGACCTCGACTTCTTCAAGCCGTACGTCTCCCGGCGCACGACCCACACCGGCGAGGCGCCCGGGGCACTGCGCCCCGGCCGCGAGGACGTCCGCTTCGTGGGCGCGCAGATCGCGGCGAAGTGGCTGGCGTCCCGAGGGCGCGACTCCCTGGTGGAGCTGCTCCCGGGCCACCCCTACCTCCCCGGCTCCGTGGACCAGGACCTGCTGGTGGAGGCCGAGGGACTGCTCCAGTACTCGCTGCGCGGCCAGGCCGACCTGCGCCGGGCGCTGCGGGACGGCTTCTGGGAGCATCTGCGGGCGCAGTACTAGGGCATGTCCGCGGAGTGCCTGGGGCCTGTCCGGCGGCGAGCCGCGAGCGGGGTGCGGCGAGTGGGGCGCGGCGAGCGGGGAGTGGGGCGCGGGAGCGCCGCCGCGGCCTCAGCGCACGTACGGCCGGGGCGGTGCGGGGTGGTCGTCCCAGAAGTCGGCCAGCGCGCGGGCCGTGGGCAGGGGCTGGTCCGTGTTGGGGGAGTGCTCGGCGCCCGCGACGACCGTACGGCGCGCGTTCAGTCGCGTCGCCATCTCGTCCAGAAGGGGCACCGGCCAGGTGTCGTCGAAGGCGCCCGACAGCACATGGAAGGGCAGCGGTGCGGCGGCCAGCTCGGCGACACGGTCCGGCTCGGTGCACAACTGGCGCCCGGTGGCGAGCAGTTGCGCCGGCCTGGTGCCCAGCCAGCGGTCGCGCAGCCGCCGCGGGTCCTCCGTGCCGTGGGCGGGGTCCGGGGCGCCGGCCTCCTCCGGCGGTCCCATGGCCTGCATCACCTTCCAGACCTCCGCCATCGTCATCGTGTCCAGCGCGTCCCGCAGGAGCTTCACCCGCTGCCGCTGCGACTCGGAGATCCGCGCCGGGCCCGAGGACATCAGGGTGAGGGACAGGAACGGGGCGGCGTCGAGCAGGACGGCGGCCCGGGCGATCTGGCCGCCCAGGGAGTGCCCGACGAGATGCACGCGCGTCCCGAGGACGGCGGCCTGCGCGAGCACGTCCCGGGCCAGCTCGGGCCGCGCGTACACGGACTCGTCGTGCTCGGGCCCGTCCGACTCGTACTGCCCCCGTCCGTCCACGGCGACCGTGCGGTAGCCGCGTGCGCCGAGCGGCCGGTGCAGCAGCGTGAAGTCCTCCTTGCTGCCCGTGAACCCGGGCAGCAGCATCACCACGCCCCTCGGCGCGACCCCGTCGGCCACCGGCGAGTCGACGACGGCGAACTCACCGCGCGCGGTACGCAGTCGGTACGCGCGGGCGTCCGGGGGCGGGCTGAAGGCGGCGTTCCTGCTCACGGACAGAGGCTATCGGGCGGGGACCGCCGGGCGGTGACACGGGCGGTGGCACGGGGTGGCAGGGGCGGTGGCAGGGGTGGCGGCATGGGGTGGCACGGGGTGGCACGGGGGTGACAACGCCGTCGGCCCGGCCCCGCGTGGATCGCGGGACCGGGCCGACGGTCTGGGTCGAGCGGTGAGGATCAGCTCTCGCCGGCCTCCGCGGGCTGCGTGGTGGCGGCGGCCGCCTTGCGGGTGCGGCGGGCCTTGGGCTTCGCCTCCGCCGGGTCGGCGGCCGCTGCCGGCGCCTCGACGGCTGCCGCTGCCTTACGGGTCCGGCGCCGCGGTGCGGCCTCCGGCTCCTGCGAGGCCTGGGCCGGGATCTCGGCGGCGGCCTCGGGGGCCGCGGCGGTCTTCCGGGTGCGGCGGGCCTTCGGCTTCGCCTCCGTGGCCTCGACCGTGTCGGCGGCGGCTTCCGCCTTGGCGGCGGCCGTCTTGCGGGTACGGCGGGGCTTGGCCTCGGCCGCTGCCTCCTCCGGAGCCTGCACGGCAGGCTCGGCGGTCTTGCGGGTGCGGCGGGTCTTGGGCTTCGCCTCGGCGCCCTCGGCGGTGTCCGCTGCGGCCTCCGCCTTGGCGGCAGCCGTCTTCCGCGTGCGGCGGGGCTTGGCCTCGGCCGCTGCCTCCTCCGGAGCCTGCGCCGGGATGTCGGCCGCGGCCTCGGTGACCTCGGCAGGCTCCGCGGTCTTGCGGGTGCGGCGGGCCTTCGGCTTCGCCTCCGTGGCCTCGACCGTGTCGGCGGCGGCTTCCGCCTTGGCGGCGGCCGTCTTGCGGGTACGGCGGGGCTTGGCCTCGGCCGCTGCCTCCTCCGGAGCCTGTACGGCCTCGGCGTCGGCGGCGGCCGCCTTGCGGGTGCGGCGGCGCGGCTTGGTCTCGGCCGGGTCGGACGTGGGCTCGGTCGCCCCCTCGGCCGTGTCGAGCGCGGCCTCGGCGGCCGTGGCCTTGCGGGTGCGGCGGCGCGGCTTCTCGGCGGGCGCCTCGGCGCCGGGTGCCTCGACGACCGTCGGGGCCGCCACGGCCGCGGGGGTCTCCACGACCGTCGCCTCGGTGGTCGCCGTCGCAGCGGTTTCCAGCGGGGCCTCAGCGGACTTACGGGTGCGGCGGCGGCGCGGCTTCGCCGGGGCCTCCACGACCTCCGTGGCCTCCGCCGTTTCGACGACCGTGGCCTCGGAGGGCGCGAGCGCGGCTTCCTCGACGGTCTGCGCCGCCGGGGTGTCGACCGTCGCGGCGGCCTCCGGGCGGCGCGACGGCTCACCATTGCGCGTACGGCGCCGGCGGCGCAGGGTGCGGGGACCCTGCGCGGCGTCGGTGCCCGCGTCGACGGCGCTGTCGGCACCGCCGGTCACGGCCTCGGCCGCGGCCGTCGCGGTGGTGGCGGTGTTCTCCGCGTCCACCGGCGCACCGCCGCGCATCCGACGGCGGCGGCGCGGTGTCGTACGGGAGGAACGGTCGCGGTCGCGGTCGCCGGAGCGCGCGTCGTCGCGGCCACCACGGCCACCGCGGTCGCCCCGGTCGCCGCGCCCGCGGCCACCGCGGCCGCCGGGCTCGCCCAGGTCCTCCAGCTCCTCCGCTTCGAGCCCGGCGCGGGTGCGCTCCGAGCGCGGCAGGACGCCCTTGGTGCCCTCGGGGATGCCGAGGTCGGTGTAGAAGTGCGGGGAGGTGGAGTAGGTCTCCGCCGGGTCGCTGAAGCCCAGGTCCAGCGCCTTGTTGATCAGCTGCCAGCGCGGGATGTCGTCCCAGTCGACCAGCGTGATCGCCGTACCCTTCGCGCCCGCGCGGCCGGTGCGGCCGATGCGGTGCAGGTACGTCTTCTCCTCTTCCGGCGACTGGTAGTTGATGACGTGTGTCACGCCCTCGACGTCGATGCCGCGGGCGGCGACGTCGGTGCAGACGAGGACGTCCACCTTGCCGTTGCGGAAGGCGCGCAGGGCCTGCTCGCGGGCGCCCTGGCCGAGGTCGCCGTGGACCGCGCCGGAGGCGAAACCGCGCTGCTTGAGCTGGTCGGCCAGGTCGGCCGCGGTGCGCTTGGTGCGGCAGAAGACCATGGCCAGACCGCGGCCGTCGGCCTGCAGTATCCGGGCCACCATCTCGGGCTTGTCCATGTTGTGCGCGCGGTAGACGAACTGCTTGGTGTTCGCGACCGTCGCGCCCGCGTCGTCCGGCGAGGTGGCGCGGATGTGCGTGGGCTGCGACATGTAACGGCGGGCGAGTCCGATGACCGCGCCCGGCATGGTCGCCGAGAACAGCATCGTCTGGCGCCGGGCCGGAAGCAGGTTGATGATCTTCTCGACGTCGGGCAGGAAGCCCAGGTCGAGCATCTCGTCGGCCTCGTCCAGGACCAGGCTCTTGATGTGCTTCAGGCTCAGCTTCTTCTGGCCCGCGAGGTCCAGCAGACGGCCCGGGGTGCCGACGATCACGTCGACGCCCTTCTTCAGGGCCTCCACCTGCGGCTCGTAGGCGCGGCCGCCGTAGATGGCGAGGACCCGCACGTTGCGGACCTTGCCGGCGGTGAGGAGGTCGTTGGTGACCTGCTGGCACAGCTCGCGCGTCGGGACGACGACGAGGGCCTGCGGAGCGTCGGTCAGCGACTCGGGCGCGGCCCGGCCCGCCTCGACGTCGGCGGGAACGGTGACGCGCTCGAGGAGCGGGAGGCCGAAGCCCAGCGTCTTGCCGGTGCCGGTCTTGGCCTGGCCGATCACGTCCGTGCCCGACAGGGCCACGGGGAGTGTCAGCTCCTGGATGGGGAAGGGAGTGGTGATGCCGACGGCTTCGAGGGCTTCGGCGGTCTCGGGGAGGATCCCGAGGGATCGGAACGTCGTAGTCAGGGTGCTGCCTCTTCTGTGTACGTGGTGCGAGGCGAGCGCGCGGGTCGTGCCGGACCGTGTCGGGGACGTCGGCTGCCTTACGGGTGAGCCGTAGGACACGGGACCTCTGTCGACGCTCCAGCGCTCGTACCACTGAGGGTCCCCCTCCGGATTCCGTACGCAGTGTGGCGTACGGCAGGGAGGGCTGTCGGGTCGGAGCCGATCGGGCCACCGACCGGGCATCCTCATGCGTGCGGCCCGACGACGATGTCACGTACCCGTACGTCACATACTCGGCAGGCGCATTACCACCATACCCCGGATTCGCGCACACGCGATGGCCGATTTGCTCACGTAGTCGTCGTCACACTGATTGACCAGGGACTTACCACCGGCGAAGAGCGGGCTATTGTGCGCTGCATGACGAGCTCTGACAAGCCTGGCACCGCCGCAGACGCCCCCGCCGAGACCGCCGGAACCACCGGTGCCGCCGGAGGCACGTCGGTCGCCGCCCGCGACTGGGCGACGGCCGCGTCCGACCCGCAGTACCGCGCCGCGGTCGTGGACCTGCTCGGCGCGCTCGCGTACGGCGAGCTGGCGGCGTTCGAGCGGCTCGCGGAGGACGCCAAGCTCGCGCCCACGCTGGCGGACAAGGCGGAGCTGGCGAAGATGGCGTCGGCGGAGTTCCACCACTTCGAGCGGCTGCGCGACCGGCTGGCCGAGATCGGCGAGGAGCCGACGGGTGCCATGGAGCCGTTCGTGGCCGCCTACGACGGCTTCCACAAGCAGACCGACCCCTCGGACTGGCTGGAGGGTCTCGTCAAGGCCTACGTCGGCGACTCCATCGCCAGCGACTTCTACCGCGAGGTCGCCGCCCGCCTGGACACGGACACCCGCGAGCTGGTCCTCGCCGTGCTCGACGACACCGGGCACGCCGGTTTCGCCGTGGAGAAGGTGCGCGCGGCGATCGACGCCGACCCGCGTGTGGGCGGGCGGCTCGCGCTGTGGGCGCGGCGGCTGATGGGGGAGGCGCTCTCGCAGTCCCAGCGGGTGGTGGCCGACCGGGACGCGCTGTCGACGATGCTGGTGGGCGGGGTCGCGGACGGCTTCGACCTGGCCGAGGTCGGCAAGATGTTCTCCCGGATCACCGAGGCGCACACGAAGCGGATGGCGGCCCTGGGCCTGGCGGCCTGAGCGCGGCCGGTTCCCCTGGCTCCGTCGGACACGGATCCGGCGCGGTCCGGCGGCCGTCGGTCATGCGCCCGCCGGACCGGTCGGAGGGCCGGACAGTCGCCGGTCCGAGGGTCGGTTTCTGAGGGCCGCCGTGCGGAGGGCCGCCGTGCAGAGGGTCGCTGGTCGGGGGCGTCGGGTGGAGGGCTGCCGGTCGGGCGGCGCCGGTCAGGCGGCCGCCGAGCTGCGCCGGAGTCGTCCCGCGGGGCGCAGCAACAGCGACAGCGAGGCAGCGGAGAGCGTCGCCGAGCCCAGCAGCACCAGCACGAACCCTCCGGCGCCCAGCGCGGAGTGCGTGACGAACGCCCCGAAGAGGGCCCCGGCGACGCCGGTCGGCAGGACCAGGAGCGGGGCGGGCAGGCGGTGGGGCAGACGGTGCGCGGCGGCCCATGCCAGGGCGAGGCCGAGGATTACGGCGCTGAGCGCTTCCAAGATCATGTCGGGGTCCCTCCCACATGGCCTGCCTGCCCCAAACGGTCACAGCCGACTTACCCCTGACCTGCGGAATGCAATCCTCCCCCTGTGGGTGAACTGTGCTTCGCCCGTGAACGGCCTACAGCGGCGAAACGGGAGGGGGGCAGGGTGGGGACGGGAAGACGGGTGGGGCCCGGCGGTGTGTCACCGCCGGGCCCCACCCGTCTTCGTCAGTCGTCCCGCGTCGGCGGCTACAGCGCGCCGAAGCCCACCTTGCGCGGGGCCGGCTCACCGATCTCGACGTAGGCGAGCCGGTCGGCCGGCACCAGGATCTTGCGGCCGTGTTCGTCCACCAGGCTCAGCAGCTGCGACTTGCCGGCCAGTGCCTCGCCCACCACGCGCTCGACGTCCTCGGCGCTCTGACCGCTCTCCAGAACGATCTCGCGGGGCGCGTGCTGCACGCCGATCTTGACCTCCACGGCTATGTCCCTCCGACGGTCAGTAAGTGCGCGATCTTCCGCGCCGTACCAGCACACATTAGCCCGGTGAGGGGACGTACACGCTGCGTCGGAGAACGCCAGGAGCGAACAGCCGACGGGAACAGCACCGGCGCCGTGGCGGTCAGTGCTGCTCGGTGCCGTGCAGCGGGAAGCCGGCGATGCCCCGCCAGGCCAGCGAGGTCAGCAGCTGGACCGCCTGGTCGCGGGGCACGCTGCGGTCGCTGTGCAGCCAGGAGCGGGCCACCACCTGCGCGAGGCCGCCCAGGCCCGAGGCCAGCAGCATCGACTCCGCGCGCGAGAGGCCGGTGTCCTCGGCGATGACGTCGCAGATCGCCTCGGCGCACTCGTTCGTCACCTTGTCCACGCGCTCGCGCACGGCGGGCTCGTTGGTCAGATCCGACTCGAAGACCAGGCGGAAGGCGCCGCCGTCGTCCTCGACGTAGGCGAAGTAGGCGTCCATCGTCGCCCGCACGCGCTGCTTGTTGTCGGAGGTCGACGCGAGCGCGCTGCGCACGGACTGGATCAGCGCCTCGCAGTGCTGGTCCAGCAGGGCGAGGTAGAGGTCGAGCTTGCCGGGGAAGTGCTGGTAGAGCACCGGCTTGCTGACGCCGGCGCGCTCGGCGATGTCGTCCATCGCGGCCGCGTGGTACCCCTGGGCCACGAACACTTCCTGTGCGGCGCCCAGCAGCTGGTTGCGTCGGGCTCGGCGGGGAAGGCGTGTGCCCCGCGGGCGTACCGCCTCTGTCTGCTCGATGGCTGTCACGCCGCCTCCCATAGTCGTCCTCGTGCGGTGTGCGCCGCGTCGACATCGTACTTTTCGGTAACCGTGGTGTGTGTGCTGCGAGCGCAGAATTTCACGGACCGGACGGTGGCGATAGCCGCACAACAGGTTTCAAAAGGGGCCAGGCCGGGCAAAGATCTGCCTCCCTTCCTGTCCGACGAGGCTCGTCTCAGCGGTAGTCGTCCTCGTCGTGCGGGACGACCCGGGCCTGCTCGGCCAGGTCGGCCTCGTTGGCGCGGTCCGGCTCGACGCCGGTCAGCGGATCGTCGCGTTCCTGTCCGATGTCCGCCCGCTGCTCGGCGGTGTCGGCCTCGGGTGCCTCCACGTCGCGGTCCTCGGGGTCCGGTGCCTGTGCCTCGTCGTCGAAGGTCTCGGGGTCGGTCGGGTCGACGGTCATGCTGGGCTCCCTTCCTGCTTCCTGCGGACGTCCCCGGGATGCGGGGGTCACACGCGGGTGCCCACCTCACGAGCCTAGGAGACACCCGATCCGGACGCCATGCCTCGCCGGCATCCGTACCCCGCGGGCGCGCCGCCTCAGCGCCGCTTGTGGCGGCGAACACATGAACCAGTGCGTGATCGTCTCGTAACATTGCCACATGCCTTCGACCGAGCCGCCGTCCGTGCCGCCCGCCAACGTGCTGCCGAAGGTCGCGGCCGTCAAGGCTACGGACGGCGAGCGGCTCAGGGCGGTGCACCTCCCCGGCATGACCCTGACGGTGCGGTCGAGACGGCCCGCTCGCGAGGGGCTGCCGCCCGCCCTGTACGTCCACGGCCTCGGCGGCTCCTCGCAGAACTGGTCGGCGCTCATGCCGCTGCTGGACGGCGTCGTCCACAGCGAGGCCCTCGACCTGCCCGGCTTCGGCGACTCCCCGCCGCCGGACGACGGCGACTACTCGATCACCGGTCACGCGCGCGCGGTCGTCCGTCACCTCGACGCGTCCGGGCGCGGTCCCGTGCACCTGGTCGGGAACTCGCTCGGCGGCGCCGTCGTCACCCGGGTGGCCGCGGCGCGGCCCGACCTGGTGCGGACGCTGACCCTCGTGTCGCCCGCACTGCCGGAGATCCGCGTGCAGCGCAGCGCCGTCCCCACGGGGCTGCTGGCGGTGCCGGGGGTGGCGGCGCTGTTCACCCGGCTCACCCGGGAGTGGACCGCGGAGCAGCGGGTGCGCGGCGTCAGGGCGCTCTGCTACGGCGACCCGGAGAGGGTGAGCGAGGAGGGCTTCCGCAACGCCGTCGAGGAGATGGAGCGGCGGCTGCAACTGCCGTACTTCTGGGACGCGATGGCGCGTTCCGCGCGGGGAATAGTGAACGCCTACACGCTCGGCGGCCAGCACGCGCTGTGGCGGCAGGCCGAGCGGGTTCTCGCACCCACGCTCCTGGTCTACGGTGGACGGGACCAACTCGTCGGCTACCGCATGGCCCAACGGGCCGCACGCGCGTTCCGCGACTCCCGGCTGCTGACCCTGCCGGACGCGGGACACGTGGCGATGATGGAGTATCCGGAGGCCGTGGCCACGGCGTTCCGCGAACTCCTCGCGGACACCGCGGACACCGCGGACACGGTGGGCACCGGGAAGCCGGCGGGTGGCGAGAGGACCGACGGGGCCGTCGACGGCGAGCCCGCCAACCAGACCACAGGAGGCTGAGGCGCGACGTGGGACGCCACAGCCGCCGCGGGCCCGCCCCCAAGGCAGATGCCGCGGACACCGCCGCAACACGTGAGAACCGGTCCGGGCCGCCCGATCCGCGCCGGACGAACGGCCCGTCGCGGGATCCGCAAGGGCCGCGCCCGGCGAACGGCCCGTCGCAGGAACCACAGGCGCCGTACCGGCCGCAGGGGCCCGAGTCGACGCCCCGCGGGGCGGTGCCGGGCGACGCTCCCGGCGTCCGTCAGGGGTACCCGGGACCCGGCCCCGGCCCGGGGCGGTTCCCGGGAGCGCGGTTCCCGGACGCGACACCGGCCCACGGCTTCCCGCGAACGGCGGACGGCACGCCCGCGCGGGGCGTCCCGAGGCTCCCCGACGGCACGCCGGCGCACGGTGTCCCGAGGTTTCCCGACGGCACCCCGGCGCACGGTGTGCCGCGGGTCCGGGGCGGTCACCCCGAGCAGCGGGAACCCGGCGGAGGCTGGGGCGAGTCGGGCGGGCGGCCCGGTGCCGGGTACGGACCGTCGGCGGGGCCGCGTGCCGCGACGCCCGGGGCCGCCGGGTCTCCGGCGTCCTTCGCGCCGTCGTCGCCGTCCGGGCCGTCGGCGCCCTTCCCGCGGCAGCGGCGGGCGCCCGCAGAGGGACCGCGGCAGGACTATCTGGACGCGTTCGGTCAGGACGACGACGTCTTCGCGACCCGTCCCCAGCGACGTGCTCCCGGTGCGGCGCGGCCCGCCGACCCGTACGCCTCGGTCACCGACTGGAGCGCCGCCGACGGAGGCGGCGCCGGGAACGGCGGCATTCCCGCCGACGCGGATGCGGACGCCGACGACCAGCCGCCCACGGGGGACCCCGCACTGGTCAAGGGCGCCAAGGGCCGGGCCTTCACCGGAATCGCGGCGGCCGCCGTCACCACCGTGTTGGCCGTCGTGGTGGCCGGCCAGGTCGCCGACGGCTCGGACGGGGGCGACATGCGTGCCCAGTCCGCCACCGACCAGGCCCGGGGCGCCCACGACCCGGCGTCACGGAACGACGAACGCCCGACGCCCTCCGCGTCCGAGACCGCGAAGCCGCTGACGTACGAGCAGAAGATGGGCAAGACCTACCCGCTCGGCGCCACCCTCAAGGCCTCCGGGAAGTTCGACGCGATCCCGGGCATCGCCAAGGGGACCGGGAAGGGGGAGCGGTACACCTACCGCATCGACGTGGAGCAGGGACTCGGCCTCGACGGCGAACTCTTCGCCGAGGCCGTGCAGAAGACTCTCAACGACGACCGGAGCTGGGCCCACAACGGCGCCCGCACCTTCGAGCGCATCGAGTCGGGGCAGCCCAGCTTCGTCATCACGCTGGCCAGCCCCGGCACCACCGCCGAGTGGTGCGCCAAGTCGGGCCTGGACACCACCGAGGACAACGTGTCCTGCGACTCGGCCGCCACCCAGCGCGTGATGATCAACGCCTACCGCTGGGCCCAGGGCGCCGCACCGTACGGCGACGCGATCCACGCGTACCGGCAGATGCTGATCAACCACGAGGTCGGCCACCGCATCGGCTACAACCACGTCACCTGCGACAAGGACGGCGAACTCGCCCCCGTCATGCAGCAGCAGACGAAGTTCGTCGACCACGACGGCATCGACTGCCGCCCCAACCCCTGGGCATACCCGAACGGCTGACCGAGCCAGGCCGCCACCAGGCCGGACCGGACCGGCCGGAGGGGCCGGGCCGGAGGAGCCGGGGGGAGCCAGACCGGGTTGGGCCAGGGCGTCACGTGTGGTGACTGGATGATCTCTTAGCGCGACCGAACGCGCCTCGCACGGGAAAGTTACGACCGTTCACCCCTTTTGGTGGCGCGATGGACAACCGTCCATCGCGCCACCTCCTTGTCCGCATACGTTCGTCCCGCTGCGAGCCGCCGGGCCAACGGCGGCTCCCCAAACGGGAGATCGGGGGTGCGCGCGTGCGCATCGGACTGCTTACGGAGGGTGGCTATCCGTATGTGAGCGGTGAGGCCGGGCTCTGGTGCGACCGGCTCGTACGCGGCCTGGAGCAGCACGAGTTCGACCTCTACGCGCTCAGCCGCAGCGAAAGCGAGGAGACCGAGGGCTGGGTCCCGCTGCCGCCGCAGGTCGGACGGGTGCGCACCGCCCCGCTGTGGGAAACCGTGGACGACCACATCGTCCTCGGACGGCGTGCGCGCCGGCGCTTCGTCGAGTGCTACGGCGAGCTGGCCACGGCCCTGTGCACGGCGGGCCCGGGGAATCCGTCCGGAGGGCCGGAGGGAGAGCCGGAAGGGCAGTCGGCCCTTGAGGCGGACCGTTTCGCCAGTGCGCTGTACGGCCTCGCCGAACTCGCCCGCGACGAGGGCGGCCTGCCCACCGCACTCCGCTCGGAGACCGCCGTACGGGCCCTGGAGCGCGCCTGTCGCGCGCCCGGCGCCCACCGCTCCGCGCGCGAGGCGCGCGTTCCCGATCTGCTGACCGTCACCGCGCGCCTCGAACGCGCTCTGCGCCCCCTGTCCCTCGACTGGTACGAGGACGACGACCTCGGTTCGGTGGACCTGTGCCACGCGGCCTCCGGCGGCACGGCGGCCCTGCCGGGCCTGCTCGCCCGGCACTTCTGCGACGTGCCCCTGCTGGTGACCGAGTACGGCGTGCGGCTGCGGACCCACTACCTGACGGAACCCGACTCCTCGCCCGCGATACGGTCGCTGCTCGCCGCCTTCCACGGTCGGCTGGCCACCGAGACCTACCGGCGTGCGGCCGTGATCACCCCCGGCAACACGCACGCCCGACGCTGGCAGGAACGCTGCGGCGCCGACCGCGCCAAGCTGCGGACGGTCCACCCGGGCATGGACGCGGCCCCGTTCGCGGAGGCGGGGGAGTCCCCGGAAGGCGCCGACCCGCAGACCCTCGTCTGGGTCGGCCGCGTCGAGCCGGCCAAGGACCTGGTCTCGCTGCTGCACGCCTTCGCCGAGATCCGCAGGGCGGAGCCCGGCTCCCGGCTCAGGATCGTCGGCGCCCCCTCGGGCCCCGAAGGCGCCGCGTACCTGGTCCACTGCAAGGCACTGGCCGCGCAGCTGTTCCCCGACGAGGCCGACGGTCCGCACGCCGTCGGCCGCAACCCGGTCTCCTTCGAGGAGACCGGCGGTCCCGAACTGCCGTCCCGCGCCGACGCGTACGCCTCGGGCGCCCTGGTGGTGCTCTCCAGCGTCGTCGAAGGGTTCCCGGCCGGGCTCGTCGAGGCCATGTTCTGCGGCCGGGCGACGGTGTCCACGGACGTCGGCGCGGTGGTCGAGGCCATCGGCGGCACCGGACTCGTCGTGCCCCCGCGCAATCCGCGGGCGCTCGCGGAGGCATGCGTCGCGCTGTTGCGCGACCCCGAGCGCCGGGCCCGACTGGGTGCCGCCGCGCGCGCCCGCGCGCTGGAGCTGTTCACCGTCGAGCAGAACATCACGGCATTTCACGGCATTTACCTGGAGATCCTCTCGCGTACGCCGGTGCGCCGCGTCCTTCTCGACGACACCGGCGAACCCCTGCCCTTCGGTGTCCCCGCTGAGGCCCACGTCCCCGGTCGCTGGAGTGACCCCGCGGCCCGTATCGCGGCCCGGGGCGGTCTCGGCACCGCTCGCAGCGGTCCCGGCTGGGCCACGGAGTCCGGACCGGACCGTGCGAAGACGTCGGTTGCGGCGAGCGAGGGAGCGGCCCGATGAACGGCCTCGGCGGCGAAGGCACGGGTCGCGAGGAGACCGGCCGCGAGGGGAATCGTCGCGGGTCGACTCATCGCGAAGGTGCCGGTCGCGAAGGTGCCGGTCGCGAAGGTGCCGGTCGTGAAGGTTACCCTCGGGCGGTGGGTGTCGCCGTCGGGGAGGCCCGTGACGCCGGGAAGTCGGCGTCCGCGTCCGCCGTCCGCCGTTCCGGCGCGGACCCCGTGAAGGAACTGCTGCACCGGCACCGCGACCTGTGCGAACGCGCCGTGGACCCGCTGGAGATCGCCGCGGGCCTCGAGGCGCACGGCGTCACCGACCGGACCGCCGCGCGCTTCCGCCACCGGGACGTCTTCTCCCTCGCGGAGGAGATGTACGCCCGTGTCCCGCGCGACCGCGACACTCCCGCGAGCCCCGAGGACGCGCCGACACCCGGGCCACGCCGGCCACGCACCGCCGGAGTCGTTCTCGCGCTGCTGCCCGGTGCGCTGTGCGCCGCCGCGGTGATCGGACTGCGCCTGACGGAGGGCCGGCCGCGCCTGATCGCGGCCGTCGTCGCGGTCCTCGCCCTCGCCCTCGCCCTGGGCGCGGCTCTGCGCCGCGGGCCGCTGAGCGCCGCCACGCGCACCACCAGCACCTGGACCTGCTGGCTCGTCGGCTACGCCCTCCTCGGCGACGGACTCCTGCGCACCGCGCTCAGCGGCGGGCCCGACGGTCTCCCCGACGGCAGCGCCGACGGACCGTGGCCCGTCACCGTCGCCCCCGTCCTGGCCCTCGCGCTGTCCTACGCCCCCGCGGCCGGATGCGCCCACCTCTTCGCCGCCGGAGCCCGCGGCAAACTGACGTCCAGCCGGGGCCTGGCCGACTTCTCCGCCGCCGTACGCCCCCTGCTGCTCGGCGCGTTCGTCCTGTACATGGGCGCACTCGCGGGACTGCTCGCGGCGACCGGAGCCGTGCTCGGCGAGCCCGCCGGACTTCCCCAGGGCCTCAGCCTGGGCGCCCTGCTGCTGCTCGCCCGGCTGCTCATCGTGCACGGGCACGCCCACGCCCCCACGCTCGTCCTCACCGCCGCGGCCAGCGCGGAAGCAGTCGCCCTGGCCACCCTCTTCGCCGGCCGCCTCCCCGGCTGCGGTTTCCTGACCGCCCCCGTCGAGGCGCTGGTCACCGCCTGCGGCCCGGCCGGTGTCCCGACGGCCGCCTGCGGCATCGGCGCACTGACTCTCCTGATCCACGCGTGCCGTCGCCTGACCAGGGCGTCGGCCCACGCGTCGACGGAGCGAACGAGATGAGCGCGCGCTCGGACAACCCCCCACACGCCCCCAACCCCCTCGCATCACCCCTTGAAGGAGCCCCCAGATGACCACCTCCCGACCCGACGCCTCGGCACCGGGAGCCGCCCGATGAGAGTCCTGCTGATCGGAGCCAACGGCTACATCGGCCGCTTCGTCGCCGACCGTCTGCTCGCCGACCCGGCCGTCCAGCTCACCGCCCTCGGCCGGGGTGACGACGCCGACGTCCGCTTCGACCTCGCCACCGGCAGCCCCGGCGCCCTCACCCGCTTCCTCGACGCGGTGCACCCCGGAGTGGTCGTCAACTGCGCGGGCGCCACCCGGGGCGGCGCCCGCGAACTCACCCGGCACAACACCGTCGCCGTCGCCACCGTCTGCGAGGCCCTGCGCCGCAGCGGCTGCGGCGCCCGCCTGGTGCAGGTCGGCTGTAGCGCCGAATACGGTCCCAGCCAGCCCGGCTCCTCGACCGCGGAGGACGCCGTGCCCCGCCCCGGCGGCCCCTACGGCGTCAGCAAACTCGCCGCGACCGAACTCGTCCTCGGCTCCGGCCTGGACGCCGTCGTCCTGCGGGTCTTCTCGCCCGCGGGGCCCGGCACGCCCGCCGGTTCCCCGCTGGGCCGGCTCGCCGAGGCGATGCGCCGCGCGATGCAGTCCGGCGACGGCGAACTGCGGCTCGGTGGCCTCGGCGCGCAGCGGGACTTCATCGACGTCCGCGACGTCGCCCGCGCGGTGCACGCCGCCTCCCTCTCCGCTGCCCAGGGCGTCATCAACATCGGCTCCGGCCGCGCCGTCCGCCTGCGCGACGCCGCCGCCACCCTCGCCCGCGTCGCCGGTTACGGCGGCGCCCTGCACGAACTCGACGCCCCACCCGGTGCGTTGCGGCCCACCATCGGCCACCCCCGTACGGAGTCCGTCGGCCACCGCGTCGACGCCCTCGGTCACCATCGGGCCGACGTCCTGGGCCATCACCGCCCGGACCCCCTCGGAAGCCGCGGCGAGCGCACCGACTCCGAGCACGCGGCACCGGCCGCCCCCCACCCGTACCCCGACGGCTGCGGCAGCTGGCAGCAGGCCGATGTGCGCACCGCACGCGACCGGCTCGGCTGGCGGCCCCGGATCGCCCTCGAAGAGTCCCTCGCCGACATCTGGATGGAGGCGGCATGCCGTATCTGACCAGTACCAGAGCGGGCACCGCGACCACCGGTGTCCGGACCGGCCTCGGTGTCCCGGGGCTGGCCCACCCACTCGTCGCCCCCGACGAGTGGGCCGGCCTCACCTGCCCCGGCACCCCGCTGCACTGGGTCGTCCTCAACATCGCCTGCGGTCCCGGCGCGCACCCCGACCCGCGGTGCCTGGAGGCCGCCGGTCGCCTGCGCAACGCGGGCGTCCGTGTCCTCGGCCATCTCGAGGCCGCCTACGGAGCCCGCAGCCTGGGCGAACAGCTCTCCGACGCCCACCGGTACCTCGACTGGTACCAGGTCGACGGATTTCTCCTCGCCCACTGCCCGTCCGACCGGGCCGCCCTCCCGGAGGTCCGCCGCACCGTCACCACCCTCCGGACACTCCGTGACGATGCCCACATCGTCCTGGGCCACGGCACCCACCCCGCCCCCGGCTACGCCGAGAACGCCGACCAGCTCGTCACCTTCTCCGGCACCTGGGCCGACTACCGCTGGTCCCAGGCGGCCGAGTGGAGCGCCGACTATCCGCCGGAGCGCTTCTGCCACTTCGTGCACGGTCTGCCGCGCGGGCACCTGGAGGAAGCACTGCGCATCGCCCGCTGGCAGGGAGCCGCGACGATCTACTTCACCGACCGCACGGACCGCGGCGGCCGGGCCGACCCCTGGGAGACGATGCCCGGCTACTGGGACGAAATCGTCTCGCGGGTCGGGACGGGTGTCTCGGAATGAAAAAGGCCGTGGCAGTGTTACTGGGAGAACAACCGTAATTACTGACCGACCAACGGAGTCCCCGTGTCGCTGCCACCCCTGGTCGAGCCGGCCGCCGAGCTCACCGTAGACGAGGTCCGCAGGTACTCCCGCCACCTGATCATCCCCGACGTGGGGATGGACGGGCAGAAGCGGCTGAAGAACGCCAAGGTGCTCGCCGTGGGCGCGGGCGGCCTCGGTTCGCCGACCCTGATGTACCTGGCGGCAGCCGGTGTCGGCACGCTCGGCATCATCGAGTTCGACGAGGTCGACGAGTCGAACCTGCAGCGGCAGGTCATCCACAGCCAGGCCGACATCGGCCGGCCGAAGGCCGAGTCCGCCCGAGACACCATCAAGGGCATCAACCCGCTGGTGGAGGTGATCCTGCACCAGGAGCGGCTCGAGGCCGACAACGTGATGGACATCTTCAACCAGTACGACCTGATCGTCGACGGCACGGACAACTTCGCGACCCGCTACCTGGTCAACGACGCCTGCGTGCTGCTGAACAAGCCCTACGTCTGGGGCTCGATCTACCGCTTCGACGGCCAGGCCTCCGTCTTCTGGTCCGAGCACGGCCCCTGCTACCGCTGCCTCTACCCGGAGCCCCCGCCCCCCGGCATGGTCCCCTCCTGCGCCGAGGGCGGCGTGCTGGGCGTGCTGTGCGCGTCCATCGGCTCCATCCAGACCAACGAGGCCATCAAGCTCCTCCAGGGCATCGGTGAGCCGCTGGTCGGCCGCCTGATGATCTACGACGCCCTGGAGATGACCTACCGCCAGGTCAAGGTCCGCAAGGACCCCGACTGCGCGGTCTGCGGCGAGAACCCGACCGTCACCGAGCTCATCGACTACGAGGCCTTCTGCGGCGTCGTGTCCGAGGAGGCCCAGGCGGCCGCCGCCGACTCCACGATCACTCCCAAGCAGCTCAAGGAGTGGATCGACGACGGCGAGAACATCGAGCTCATCGACGTCCGCGAGCCGAACGAGTTCGAGATCGTCTCCATCCCGGGCGCCCGCCTGATCCCGAAGAACGAGTTCCTCATGGGCTCCGCCCTGGAGAACCTCCCGCAGGACAAGAAGATCGTCTTGAATTGCAAGACGGGTGTCCGCAGTGCGGAAGTCCTCGCGGTCCTCAAGTCCGCCGGCTTCTCGGACGCGGTCCACGTCGGCGGCGGCGTGATCGGCTGGGTCAACCAGATCGAGCCGGCGAAGCCCGTCTACTGACCGGCTCCCGGACCCGCTTCCCGGACGGCGGGGGTTTCGCGCACCGCAGGTGCCCGAAGCCCCCGCCGCCGTCATGAGCAGACCTTGCCGTCCCTCGGCACCGTCCCCTTCAACAGGTAGGCGTCCACCGCGGAGTCGACACAGTCGCTCCCGCTCCCGTACGCGCCGTGTCCCTCGCCCTTCCAGGTCAGCACCACGCCGACGTCCTCGCCCAGCTCGTCCGCCATCCTGCGGGCGCCCTCGTAGGGCGTCGCCGGGTCGCCCGTGTTCCCGACCACCAGGACCGGGGCCGCGCCGGGCGCGCTCACCTCCGGTGTCTCGTGCCGGCCGGCCACCGGCCAGTCGTGGCACCAGCCCGCGGTGTCCCAGCCGAGGAAGGCGCCGAAGACCGGCGACACCTTCTCGAATTCCGGCAGCTGCTTCTTCGTCTCCTCCACGGTCGGCCGCTGCTTGTCGTCCAGGCACGATATGACCCGTTGCGAGTGGGTCGTCGTGCCGTAGCGCCCCGAGGGATCACGCTCGTTGTAGCCGTCGGCGAGCGCCAGCAACTCCGAGCCGTCGCCCTCCTCGGCCGCCTCCAGCGCACTGGTCAGGGCCGGCCATCCGCTCTCGCTGTACAGCGGCAGCACGATTCCGGTGAACGCGAGCGTCTGCGTCAGCTTCCGCCCCGGCGAGGAGGTCGGCAGCGGCTCCGCGTCCAGGCGTTCCATCAGGTCGGCGATCTTCCGGGAGCCCTGCGCGGGGTCCTGCCCGGTCGACTTCAGGTAGTCGTCCAGCGCTCGCTGGAAACCCCTGGCCTGGTTCTCGGCGTGGCCCATCGTGTCGGCGCCCGGATCGACCACGGCGTCGAGGATCACGCGACCCACGTGCTGGGGGAACAGGTGGGCGTAGACGCCGCCGAGTTCGGTGCCGTAGGAGATGCCGAAGTAGTGCATCCTCGCGTCGCCCAGCACATGCCGCATCAGGTCCATGTCGCGAGCGGTGTCCGTGGTCGAGACGTGCTCCATGAGCTTGCCGACGGCCTTCTCGCAGCCCTGGCCGAAGTCCGCGGCGTCCTTCAGGTAGGCCTGCTCCTCGGCCGGGGTGTCCGGCGTGGAGTCCACCGACTCGGCGGCTTCGATCGCCTCGTCGGAGCGGCAGCGGACGCCCTCGCTGGCGGCCACCCCGCGCGGGTCCCAGCTCACCAGGTCGTACCGCTCGTGCAGGGAGGAGACGGTGTCGGCGTAGGACGGCATCATGGAGACGCCGGATGCGCCGGGGCCGCCGAAGTTGAACAGCAGGGAGCCGATGCGGTCGTCCCCGCTCGCCCGGGACCGGATCAGTGCGAGATCGATCGTCTCGCCGTCCGGGTCGGACCAGTCCAGCGGTGCCTCGAGCGTGGCGCACCGCCAGTCGCCGTCCGGGGCCGGGGCGTCGTCGGTGCCCTTGCAACGGCCCCATTCCAGCGTCTGGGACGCCAGGGACTCCGGCACTCCGGACGGGGCCGGCGCCGAAGGTCCCGCGCTGCTCCTGCCCCCGTCGTCCTTGTCCTCGTCGGACGAGCCGCCGGTGCAGCCCGCCGTCAGCAGTGCGGCGGCGGCCGTCAGAGCCGTCCACCGGACGAGACGCGCCATGTCCTCTCCCCCCTGGCAAGCCGTCCGCGCCGTGCGGCGGATGGCGTTCCTGCCATGGTAGGCGGCCCGGGCAGCGCCCGCCGACGCCTGTGGATAACGCTCTGACCTGCCCGTTCGTCCGATCCGTGGTGCCGTCAGCGGTCAGGAGCACACAGTTCCGGCCGCCGGTACCCGGCCGTCGAGCAGGTAGCCGTGCACCGCGTCCTGCACACACTTGTTCTTGCTGTCGTAGGCGCCGTGCCCCTGGCCCTTGTAGGTCAGTTCCACGCCGACGCCCTTGCCGAGCGCGTCCACCATCCTCCCGGCGCCCTCGTACGGCGTCGCGGGGTCGCCGGTGTTGCCGATCACCAGGATCGGCGGTGCGCCCGGGGCGCTGACGTCCGGATGGCCGGCGGCTCCGGCGACCGGCCAGTCGGTGCAGCTGAGCAGGGACCAGGCGAGGTAGTCGCCGAACAGCGGGGAGGCGTCCCGGAACTCGGGCAGCTTGCCCTCCACGTACGCGGGGTCGTAGCGGGGTTTGTCGTCGGCGCAGTTGATGGCGACGTTCGCCGCGGTGATGTTGCTGTACTCGCCGTCCTCGTTGCGCCCGTTCAAGGCGTCCGACAGCACCATGAGGACCCGTCCGTCCCCGTCGTACGCCTGCTCCAGGCCCTCGGTGAGGTACTCCCAGAAGTCCTTCGAGTACAGCGCCTGGGCGATGCCGCCGGTCGCGGCCGTCTCGGTGAGTTCGCGGGGGAAGACGCCGGGGATCGGTTTGCGGTCGAGGTCCTTCAGCAGCCGGGCGATGCGTGCCTTGACGTCCTCGGCCGTGTCTCCGACCGGGCAGTCCTCGGTCTTGGACACGCAGTCCTCGGCGAAGTTGTCGAGCGCCAGCTGGAACCCCTTCGCCTGGCCCAGCGAGCTCTGCTCCGCCGTCTGCGTCGGGTCGACCACCGCGTCGAACACGGCCCGGCCGACGTGCTCGGGGAAGAGGTGGGCGTAGACGCCGCCGAGTTCGGTGCCGTAGGAGATGCCGAAGTAGTGGAGCTCGTCGTCGCCGAGGACCTGGCGCATCAGGTCCATGTCCCGGGCCGCGTCGGTGGTGCGCACATGCGGCAGGATCTTCTTGGAGTTCTTCTCGCAGGCCGCGTTGAACTTCTCCGTGTTGTCCACCAGCTCGGTGCGCTCGGCCTGGTCGTCGGGGGTGGCGTCCTGCTGGAAATAGGTGTCGAGCTGCTCGTTGTCCAGGCACTCCACGGGGTCGCTGCGGCCGACGCCGCGCGGATCGAAGCTGACCAGGTCGTAGCGGGTGCGCAGTTTCGCGTAGTCCTGGCCGAACGCGGGCAGGGTGGTGACCCCCGACCCGCCCGGTCCGCCGAAGTTGAAGACGAGCGAGCCGATCCGCCGGTCCGCCGCGCCGTCGGCCTCGGCGCGGATCAGCGCCAGTCCGATCGTGTCGCCCTCGGGGTCGTCCCAGTCGAGCGGGGCCCTCATCGTGGCGCACTGCCACGCGTCGCCGTCCGGCAGCGGAGAGGGGGCCGCGCCGCCGCCCTCGGCCTCGGATGGTGCCGGGCAGTCCTTCCAGTCCAGTTTCTGGCCCGTCAGATCCTCGTCGTCCTCCTGCGACCCGCCGCCGCAGCCCGCCAGCAGGGCGGACAGCACGAGGGCGGTGGCGGTCAGGACGGCGGCGCGCAGCCGGGAGGGATTCGGCATGCGTCCATCGTGCGGTCGCGCGGGAGCACCTGCTCGGGGCCAGGGCCGTACGGGGTACGGAGCGTCTCCCCCCGTGTCCGGTTATAGGGCCTCTTTGCGCGTGAGGTGGTTGAAGACGAGCCAGCCCGGCAGTACGGGCAGCCACAGGGTGAGCAGCCGGTAGAGCAGGACCGCGGGCGCGGCGACCTCCTTGGGCAGGCCGACGGCGATCAGACCGACCGTCAGCGTCGCCTCCACCGCGCCCACACCGCCCGGCGTCGGCGCGGCGGACCCCAGGGCGTTGCCGGCGAGGAAGACGACGGCGACGCTCGCCAGACTGATCGACGACGACTCGTCGCCGAAGGCGCGGATCGAGGCGTCCAGGCACATCACGAAGCAGGCCGTGAGCAGCAGCATGCCGCCGATGCCGGTGATCAGCTTCTGCGGCCGCTGCAACACGTCCAGCATGCGCGGTACGACCCCGGCGAAGAGCGACCTCACGCGCGTGACGACGAATTTGCGCAGGAACGGCACCGACGTCACCACGAGCACCAGCACCGCCACCGTCAGCAGGCCGGCGATGACCGTCCTCGACGGCGACAGCGATGGCGTCTTCTCGGTGCCGGTCAGGTAGCCGAAGGACAGCAGCATCAGGATGTGGCAGCCGAGCCCGAACAGCTGCGACGCGCCGACACTCGCCACCGCGAGCCCGGGGCGCACGCCCGCGCGTTGCAGGAAGCGGGTGTTCAGGGCGACGCCACCGACGGCGGCGGGGGCGACGATCTTCACGAACGACCCGGCGACCTGCGCGGCCACGGTCCGCAGGAACGGCACCTTCTCGGGCACGAAGCCCAGCAGGGACATCGCCGCCGCGACGTAGCTCGCCGCCGAGAACAGCACGGCCGCCGCCACCCAGCCCCACTGGGCGTTCGAGATCAGGGGGCCGAACTCGATGTGGGTGAGCTGCGTCAGCAGGAAGTAGGCGCCGATCGCACCGGCGATGAAGCTGATCAGCGTGCGCGGCCGCACCCGCTCCAGCCGGGCCGGCTCGACGGGGGCCTGCGGCCTGATGCGCAGCACCGCGTGGCGGATCTGGGTGAGCAGATCCTCCTCGCGCGCCTCCTCGATGGCCTCGTCCACGGCCCGCTTCTCGGCCCGCTGCTCGGCGCGTACGGCCTTCTTGTCCGCTTTGTCTGTAGGGGGGCTGTCGGCTTCCTTCGGCGCGTGGCTCGTCACGTCGTGACCGGCCGCCTCCGCGCGGGCCAGCTTGGCCTGCCGGGACGACTCCAGCACCGCCTCGCGCTCGCGCTGGGCCCGTTCCCGGGCCAGCCTGCGCAGGGTCGCGCGCGTGGAGCGGCTGAGCGCGATGGGCTGGAGCATGGGCAGGCAGTCCGCCACCGTGTCGGGACCGAGGACGGCCACCGCCGACGCGACCGCGCGTTCGGCGCCGACCCGCAGGCCGAGCGTCACCAGGAGCTGGGAGATGTCCATGCGCAGCAGCAGGTCGCCGGCCGCGATCTCGCCGATGCGCAGGTCGGTGAGGATCACCGTGCCGGAACGATCCACCAGGATCGCGTCGCCCACCAGCCTGCGGTGCGCGATGCGCCGGGACTGAAGGGCTTGTACCTGCTCCCAGGTGCCGCGCAGCAGGTCGTCGGTGATGTCCTCGTCCGCCAGCGAGTCCAGGGTGCGCCCGCCGGTGTGCTCGTAGACGAGCATCACGGCGTCGGGACCCAGCTCCGAGGTCGCGATCAGCTTGGGGGCGTTGGCACCGGCCGCGATGGCGGCGTAGGCGAGCAGGGCCTCCTGCTCCAGGGCCTGCCGCAGCGAGGGGAGGCTGCTGCGGGTGGCGAAGCCGCGCAGCGTCAGGTTGCGCCAGGCGCGGTAGAAGAAGCCCTGGGCCTGCTGTTCGCGGTCCACCACCGTCACGTCGAGGGGCCGGCCGTCCTCCAGGGTGACGAAGTAGCGGCGGCCGCGGTCCCCGGTCTCGACGCTGTCGGACGGCGCCTCCTGCCGGGCGGCGGTCACCGGCCGGAAGCCGACGTGCCGCAGGCCCGCCATCAGCGTCCGGCCGGTGGGCCGGACGTTTGGGGAGCCGACGGCGTACAGGGTGCCGTAGGCGACGGTCCAGCCGATGAGGACGGTCAGGATGATCGAGAACGGCGTCGTGTAGCCCGTGACGAGCATCGAGAAGGCGTCCAGGAGCAGCACGATCCACAGCACCGCGCGCCAGCGGGGTCTGCGGGACATGCCGACGGCCGTCATGTACGCGATGACCGGGGCGAGGTAGCCGTGCACGGGGTCGGTCAGGGCGTGGATGTCGCCCGGGGACGGCTGGGTGAGCGCCTCCTGGATGGAGCCGGGAGCGGCCTTGGCGACCCACAGGTCGGTGGCGAGGGTCACTCCGTGCGCGAGGACCGCCGCCAGGACGCCGTCGGCGATCCGCAGCCCGTCCCGTTTGATCAGCCGCTCGATCGCGAACGCGACGGGCACCAGGAGGATCGCGATGCTGGAGGCCAGCCCGGCGATCTTGATGAGGAGGTCGGGGGCCTGCCCGGTGCCCTTGTTGATGTCCTGTTCGAGGCCCGAGGTGGTGCCGTGGGCGAAGGCGGCGATGGCCAGGAGTACGGCGACGGCGAGTACGCCCACCAGGAGGCGCACCAGGTCGGAGGGGCGGTGCACGCGCGCGGGGAGCAGTGGTTCGTCGCCCTCGACCTCGTCGATGTGCGCCACGTCGTCGGGATCGGCGGCGGTCGCCGACGGGCCCTCGGCCACCCGCTCGCCGCTCTCCCTGGCGTCTGCGTCCGCGGCGTCCGGGCGCGACGAAGCGTCAGAGGTGCCCTCGGCGTCCTCGGGGTGCGCACCCTGCTGCTTCATCGCCTCTTCTTGCTCTCGTATCACTGGTCACCGCCCGCACGATGGTGGCATGCCGCGTCGGACTCGGCAGGCATCAGGGTGCTCGTGCGGGCCGCACAGTCTGCCCGAAGAGCTGCTTGTGGGCGAGGGACGCGGGCCTTCGGGAGTGCGTCGCGTTGTCGGCGGGGTACGGCAGGATGGGGCGGATGAGCGAGCAGAGCCTGCCGGACGGCGTCCGTCCGGAGAACGCGGACGCGCTGCCCGAGTACGCCGAGCGGGTCCTCGACGTGACCGAAGTGATCCCGCCGGGCCGCGTCATGACGTATGGGGACGTGGCCGAGTACCTGGAGGAGGGGGGACCCCGCCAGGTCGGCCGGGTGATGTCCCTCTACGGGGGAGGTGTCCCCTGGTGGCGTGTCGTCCGCGCGGACGGGGTCCTGCTCGCGGGGCACGAGCGGGAGGCCCTCGACCGCTACCGCGAGGAGGGCACGCCCCTGAAGGAGGCGAGCAGAGCCACCCAGGGGCACCTGCCGCGCCTCGACCTGAAGCGGGCGCGGTGGGACGGCGGTGCACGCGCACCGGAGCACGGCTGACGCGCACGGGGTCACATCCGACAGCTTCCGCCATGCGACCGGCCGATGTGTGACGTGTGATCCGTACGAGGTACACCGGACACTTCGGGCATGTCCGTGGCATGACGTACGTTCGTGGGGCAGGGGGCGTTCGTGCCAGGAGTGACCCGAGGGAAGAAGAGGAAGCACTGCTTCCGCCTCTTTCGTCGGCGTAGCGTCGGCCGCACGTGTCCCCCTCATCCCGTGGCCACCGCCCCACCCGGGGCGCGGACGGCCCACCAGCACACCCACCAGGACCGGCGAACCACGTGAGCTCCTCTTCCTCCACCGGACACCCGTCGCACCCCCAGGTGCGACGGGGGAGCCGTGGTGCTTACCGGCTGGTGCGTACCCCGCCGGCACGCGTGGACCCCCCTCGTCTGGACGCCGCACAGCGCGCCGTGGTTGACCACCGGGCCGGACCGCTGCTCGTCCTGGCCGGGCCCGGCACCGGCAAGACGACCACACTGGTCGAGTCGGTGGCGGAGCGGATCGCCGGGGGCGGCGACCCCGAGCGCATCCTGGTGCTGACCTTCAGCCGCAAGGCGGCCGTCGAACTGCGCGACCGGATGGCGCTGCGCATCGGCGCCGCGCGCGCCCCCCGGGCGACGACCTTTCACTCCTTCGGCTACGCCCTGGTCCGCGCCCACCAGGACAGCGACCTGTTCGTGGAACCCCTGCGGCTGCTGTCCGGCCCGGAGCAGGACGTGACCGTGCGCGAACTGCTCGCCGGCCAGGTCGACCTGGAACGGCTCGGGCTCGCCCATGTGCGCTGGCCCGACGAGCTGCGGGCCTGCCTGACCACACGCGGCTTCGCCGACGAGGTCCGCGCGGTGCTCGCCCGCAGCCGCGAACTGGGACTCGGTCCGGACGCGCTCGGGGCCTTCGCCCGGCGTATCGGCCGCCCCGACTGGCGCGCCGCCGCCCTCTTCCTCGCCGAGTACCTCGACGTGCTCGACCTCCAGGGCGTGCTCGACTACGCCGAACTGGTCCACCGCGCGGTGCTCCTCGCCCGCCGCCCCGAGGTCGCCGCGCACCTGTCCGCCCAGTACGACGCGGTATACGTCGACGAGTACCAGGACACCGACCCGGCCCAGGTGCGGCTGCTGCACGCCCTGGCGGACGGCGGGCGCACCCTCGTCGCCTTCGGCGACCCCGACCAGTCGATCTACGCCTTCCGGGGCGCGGACGTCAACGGCATCCTGGACTTCCCGACCGCCTTCCCGCGCGCGGACGGCCGTCCGGCGCCGGTCGAGGTGCTGCGGACCGCACGCCGGTCCGGGGACGCCCTGCTGGCCGCCACCCGGCTGCTGACCCGGCGCATGCCGCTGACCCGCCTTCCCGCCGACAAGGTCCGGGCACACCGTGAGCTGACCCCGGCGCGCGACGGCGGCCGGGTCGAGGTGTACACGTACCCGACCTCCGGCACCGAGCTGGACAACATCGCCGACATCCTGCGCCGGGCGCACCTGGAGGACGGCGTCCCGTGGGGCGAGATGGCCGTCCTGGTCCGCGCCGGATCGCGCACGATCCCCACGCTCCGCCGGGTCCTCACCGCGGCCGGCGTCCCCCTGGACATCGACGGCGACGACCTCCCCCTGCGCCACGAGCCCGCGGTGGCGCCCCTGCTGACGGCGCTGCGAGCCGTGGCGGAGGCGGTGGCGGGGGCGGGGGAGCAGCCCGGGAGCGGCGAGGACGGGCAGGCGGCGGCCGGGAAGGCGAGGGAGGCTCAGCCCGACGGCCCGCCCGGTGGACAGGCCGACGGTGCGGACAGGGCCGACACCAGCACCGAGACCGACGCCGACACCGGCGCGGGCGATCAGGCCGTACCCGAGGCGGCGTCGAACGACGCACCCGTGCGCGAGCCCGCGGCCGACACGGAGGCCGACGCCACCACGGCTCCCGCCACGGCCTCCACCACGGTCCCCACCGACGACGCCACCACGGACCCTGCCAAGAACGCCGCCCCGGACGCCGATACCGAGGCGAAGCCCGCGCCCGGTGAACGCGCACACCGCGCGGACGAGCCGTGCTGGCTGTCCACCGAGACCGCCCTCACCCTGCTCACGTCCCCCCTCGCCGGGATGGACGCCGCGGACCTGCGCCGCCTCGGCCGCGCCCTGCGCGACGAGCAGCGCGCCGCGGGCAATCCGCTGCCGCCCCCCTCGGACGAACTGCTCGCGCGGGCGCTGGCCGAGCCGGAGCGGCTCGCCGTGCACGACCCCGCGTACGCGCGCGGGGCCCAGCGGCTCGGCGCGCTCCTGCGCACGGCACGTGAGCGCCTGGCGGGAGGCGGCAGCGCCGAGGAGGCGCTGTGGGACCTGTGGGACGGCACCCCCTGGCCCAGCCGCCTGGAACGCTCCGCCCGGCGCGGCGGCGCGGCCGGGCGCAACGCGGACCGCGACCTGGACGCCGTGTGCGCGCTGTTCGCGACGGCCGCCCGCGCGGAGGAGCGTTCCGGTGGCCGGGGCGCCCTGAACTTCCTGGAGGAGGTCGACGCCGAGGACATCGCGGCCGACACTCTCGCGCGGCGTGCGGTACGCCCCGACGCCGTCCGCCTGATGACCGCGCACCGGGCCAAGGGCCTGGAGTGGCGGCTGGTCGTCGTCGCGGGCGTCCAGGAGGGCCTGTGGCCGGACCTGCGCCGCCGCGGCTCCCTCCTGGAGGCCGACCGGATCGGCCGCGACGGACTCGCCGAACCCCTCACCCCCGGAGCCCTGCTCGCCGAGGAGCGCCGCCTGTTCTACGTGGCCGCCACGCGCGCGCGTGAGCGACTCGTGGTGACCGCGGTGAAGGCACCGGCCGACGACGGGGACCAGCCCTCCCGGTTCCTGACCGAACTCGGCGTCGAACCCGCCGACGTCACCGGCCGTCCGCGCCGCCCCCTGGCCGTCGCGGCGCTCGTCGCCGAACTGCGGGCCACCACCGTCGACCCCCGCGTCTCCGCCTCCCTGCGGGAGGCCGCCGCGCGCCGTCTGGCCCGCCTCGCCGCGCTGACCGACGAGGACGGCCGCCCCCTGGTGCCGTCCGCGCATCCCTACCGCTGGTGGGGTATGTGGGACCCGACCGAGAGCAAGGTGCCGCTGCGCGACCGCGACCAGCCCGTCACCCTCTCCGGGAGCGCCCTGGACCAGTTGGCCAACACCTGCGCCCTGCAATGGTTCCTCGGCCGCGAGGTGAAGGCCGACGCGCCCGCGACGACGGCCCAGGGCTTCGGCAACGTCGTGCACGTGCTCGCCGACGAGGTGGCCTCCGGACACACCCCGGCCGACCTCGCCGTCCTCATGGAGCGCCTGGACTCCGTGTGGAACGCGCTCGCCTTCGACGCGCCCTGGAAGTCGGCCCAGGAGAAGGCCAACGCGCGTGTGGCGCTCGAACGCTTCCTGAAGTGGCACGTCATGGACCGTGCCGGGCGCACCCCGGTGGCGAGCGAGCACGACTTCGACGTGACCCTGGAGGCGGGCGACTACCAGGTGCGCATCCGCGGCCAGATGGACCGCGTGGAGGCCGACGGCGACGGCCGCGCCTACGTCGTCGACTTCAAGACCGGAAAACACGCCCCCACGTCCTCGGAGGTGGCCCGCCACCCCCAGCTCGCCGTGTACCAGCTCGCCGTCCGCGAGGGTGCCGTCGACGAGGCCTTCGACGGCGTACGCCCCGAACCGGGCGGCGCCGAGCTCGTCCACCTGCGCCAGGGCGCGCCCCAGCGGGACGGCGGCGAGACCCTGCCCAAGGTGCAGGCGCAGGACTCGCAGGAGGGGCCCGGGGGCGAGTGGGTCGGCGACCTGCTGGCCACGGCCGCGGGCAAGGTCCTCGACGAACGGTTCACCCCGACCACGGGCCAGCACTGCACCCACTGCGCCTTCCGCGCGTCATGCAGCGCACGGCCCGAGGGGCGGCACGTCGTCGAGTGAGCGACGGGAGCCGGGGACCGGCGGAGGAGACGGAAGTCGCGCCGGCGAAGCCGAGCGACCGGTGTGACACGTCGCACCACGTGCGCTGACCTGCGCTTCCCCCGGCCCGAGAGGCCGTCCGGCACCCGCTGTCAGTGGTCGCCGCTAGCCTCTCTGACGTGCCCGCCCACATCACCGATCCCGAGCAGCTCAAGGAGCTCCTCGGCATCCCCTTCACCCCGGAGCAGACGGCCTGCATCGTCGCGCCGCCCGCACCGCAGGTGATCGTGGCCGGAGCCGGGTCGGGCAAGACGACGGTGATGGCCGCGCGCGTGGTGTGGCTGGTCGGCACCGGCCAGGTCGCCCCGGAACAGGTCCTGGGCCTCACGTTCACCAACAAGGCGGCCGGCGAACTCGCCGAACGCGTCCGCAAGGCCCTGATCAGAGCGGGCGTGACCGACCCGGACGTGATCGACCCGGACGACCCGCCGGGCGAGCCGTCGATCTCGACGTACCACGCCTTCGCGGGCCGCCTCCTGACCGACCACGGCCTGCGCCTCGGTCTCGAACCGACATCCCGCCTGCTCGCCGACGCCACCCGCTACCAGCTCGCCGCGCGGGTCCTGCGCGAGGCCCCCGGGCCCTACCCGGCGCTCACCCGGTCCTTCGCCGACCTGGTCAGCGACCTCCTCGCCCTCGACGCCGAACTCGCCGAGCACCTGGTACGCCCCGAAGACCTGCGCACCTGGGACGCCGGCCTCCTGGACACCCTGGAGGGCGTCCGGCTCAGCAACGCCGATCTGCGCAAGGTCCCCGAGGCCGCCGCCGCCCGCCGCGAGCTGGCCGACCTGGTGATCCGGTACCGCGCCGCGAAGCGTGAACGGGACCTGCTCGACTTCGGCGACCAGATCGCCCTGTCCGCTCAGCTGGCCGGGCTCCCCGAGGTGGGCCGCGTGCTGCGCGACGCGTACCGGGTCGTGCTGCTCGACGAGTACCAGGACACCTCCGTGGCCCAGCGCATCCTCCTCGCGGGCCTGTTCGGCGACGGCACCGGCCATCCCGTGACCGCCGTGGGCGACCCCTGCCAGGCCATCTACGGCTGGCGGGGCGCCTCCGTCGCCAACCTCGACGACTTCCCCGAACACTTCGCCCACGCGGACGGACGACCCGCGGCCCGGCAGGCGCTCAGCGAGAACCGCCGCAGCGGCGGCCGCCTCCTCGACCTCGCCAACGGCCTCGCCGAGCCCCTGCGCGCCATGCACGCGGGCGTGGAGGCCCTGCGCCCCGCCCCCGGCGCCGAACGCGACGGCATGGTCCGCTGCGCCCTGCTGCGCACCCACGCCGAGGAGATCGACTGGATCGCCGACTCCGTCGGCCACCTCGTGCGCACCGGCACGGCGCCCGGTGAGATCGCCGTCCTGTGCCGCACGGCGACCGACTTCGCGGAGATCCAGGGCGCGCTGGTGGCCCGCGACGTCCCCGTCGAGGTCGTCGGCCTCTCCGGGCTGCTGCACCTGCCCGAGGTGGCCGACCTGGTCGCCGTCTGCGAGGTCCTCCAGGACCCGGGCGCCAACGCCTCCCTGGTGCGCCTGCTCTCCGGCCCGCGCTGGCGCATCGGCCCGCGCGACCTGGCCCTCCTGGGCCGCCGCGCCCGGCTGCTGGTGAGCCACGCGCGCGTGGAGGGCGACGACGACCCCGACCGGAGGCTCGCCGAGGCCGTCGAGGGAGTCGACCCGTCCGAGGTGATATCGCTGGCGGACGCCCTGGACACCTTCCTGGAGACGCCGCTGGACGGCACCGGGGACGACGACGGGCTGCCCTTCTCGGCGGACGCGCGCGTGCGGTTCGCCCGGTTGGCCACCGAGCTGCGCGATCTGCGCCGGTCCCTGTCCGATCCGCTCATGGACGTCCTGTACCGCGTCCTCGCCGTCACCGGTCTGGAGGTCGAGCTGTCGGCGTCCCCGCACGCCCTGGCGGCCCGCCGCCGCGAGACCCTGTCCAACTTCCTCGACGTCGCCGCCTCCTTCGCCGCGGGCGACGGGGAGGCCACCCTGCTCGCCTTCCTGGGCTTCCTGCGCACCGCCGCGCAGTACGAGAAGGGCCTGGACAACGCGCTGCCCGGCGGCGAGAACACCGTCAAGGTGCTCACCGCGCACAAGTCCAAGGGCCTGGAATGGGACGTCGTCGCCGTGCCCGGCCTCGTCACCGGGACCTTTCCCAGCGGTCAGGGCCGGGAGAAGTGGACCGCCCAGGGCAAGGTCCTGCCGCACGGTCTGCGCGGCGACGCCGAGACCCTGCCCGACGTCGCCTCCTGGGACTCCCGCGGCCTGAAGGCCTTCCACGAGGCCATGAAGGACCACCAGCACACCGAGGAGCTGCGCCTCGGCTACGTCACCTTCACCCGCCCCCGCTCCCTGCTCCTGGGCTCCGGGCACTGGTGGGGACCCAGCCAGAAGAAGCCCCGCGGCCCCTCGGACTTCCTCACGGCCCTGTACGAGCACTGCGCCGCCGGACACGGCGAGATCGAGGCCTGGGCGGACGAACCGGCCGAGGACGAGGAGAACCCGGCCCTGCACGGGGCGACCCTCGACGAGGTCTGGCCCCTGCCCCTGGACGACGAGGCACTCGCCCGGCGCTGGGCCGCCGCCGAGACGGTCCTCGCCCACCTGGACGGCCTCGCCTCCGGGGAAGGCGGCCTCCCCGCCGACCCCGGCCCCGACACCTACGACGACCCGGACTGGCCGCCACCCCCGGAGGACGCCGAGGCGCTCCCGGAGGAAGGGGATCCCGACTGGGCGGGTGACCCCGCGGACCGGGACGCGACGGGCGACCCCGCCGACTGGGACACCTGGACCACGGACCGCCCCGCCACCGAGCGGGAGAGCCCCACGGTTCCGCACCAGGCGACGCCCCGCGAACAGTCACCGGGCGCCGCCCCCGCATCCCCACCCCTCCCGGCACCCGTCCCAGCACCCGTCCCGGCACCCTCACCCGGTCGCCTCACGCCGGAGGAGGCACGCACCGTCGCCTCCTGGGACCGCGACCTGGACGCGCTCACCGGCGAGCTCCTGCGCGCCCGCGAGAGCGTCACCGAAGTGCCCCTGCCGGCGTCGCTGACCGCCTCCCAGCTGCTGAGTCTGGCCGCCGACCCGGACGGCTTCGCCCAGGAGCTGGCCCGCCCCATGCCCCGCCCGCCGCAGCCCGCAGCCCGCCGCGGCACCCGGTTCCACGCCTGGGTCGAGGCCCGTTTCGAACCCCTGACGCTGCCCCTGCTGGAACCGGAGGAGCTGCCCGGCGGCGACGCGGAGATCGCCGACGAACAGGATCTGGAGTTCCTGAAGGACGCCTTCGAACGCACCGAGTACGCCCGCCGCACCCCCTTCCGCGTCGAGGCGCCCTTCCAGCTCTCCCTCGCCGGCCGGGTCGTACGCGGCCGCATCGACGCCGTCTACAAGGAGGGCGACGGAGACACCGCGACGTACGAGATCGTCGACTGGAAGACGAACCGCGCCGCCACCGCCGACCCGCTCCAGCTTGCGCTCTACCGCGTCGCCTGGGCCGAGCAGCAGGGCGTACCGGCCACCTCTGTGACGGCCGCCTTCCTGTACGTGCGCACCGGCGAGGTCGTCCGCCCCCAGGGGCTGCCGGACCGGGCGGCGCTGGAGAAGCTGCTGCTGGCCGAGCCGGTCGGTGACGAACCGCACGATCGGGGTGTCCGCGCGGGCCGATAGGCTCGTCAGCATGAGCCACCCCGTTGACAATGCTGTCAGCGCTGTCCGCACGTACATCGAACAGCACCGCGCCGCCTTCCTCGACGACCTCGTCGACTGGCTGCGCATCCCGTCCGTGTCGGCCCAGCCCGAGCACGCGACCGATGTGCGCCGCAGCGCCGACTGGCTCGCCGCCAAACTGAAGGAGACCGGCTTCCCGACCGCCGAGGTCTGGCCCACCCCCGGAGCCCCCGCGGTCTTCGCCGAGTGGCCCTCCGGGGACCCGCAGGCGCCGACGGTCCTCGTCTACGGCCACCACGACGTACAGCCCGCCGCCCGCGAGGACGGCTGGCACAGCGAACCCTTCGACCCCGTCGTCCGTGACAACCGCCTCTACGCGCGCGGGGCGGCCGACGACAAGGGGCAGGTGTTCTTCCACACACTCGGTGTCCGCGCCCACCTCGCCGCGACCGGCCGCACCGCCCCCGCGGTCAACCTCAAGCTGCTGATCGAGGGCGAGGAGGAATCCGGCTCCCCGCACTTCCGCACCCTCGTCGAGGAGCGCGCCGAGCGGCTCGCCGCCGACGCGGTGGTCGTCTCCGACACCGGCATGTGGTCCGAGGACACCCCCACCGTCTGCACCGGCATGCGCGGCCTGGCCGAGTGCGAGATCCAGCTGCACGGACCCGACCAGGACATCCACTCGGGCTCCTTCGGCGGTGCGGTCCCCAACCCGGCCACCGCCGTCGCCCGCCTCGTGGCCGCCCTGCACGACGAGCACGCGCGCGTGGCTATCCCCGGCTTCTACGACGGAGTGCAGGAGCTCACCGAGCGCGAACGCGAGCTCTTCGCCGAGCTGCCCTTCGACGAGCGGCAGTGGCTGCGCACGGCCAAGTCGTACGCCGCCCACGGCGAAGCCGGACACACCACCCTGGAGCGCATCTGGGCCCGTCCGACCGCCGAGGTCAACGGCATCGGCGGCGGCTACCAGGGACCGGGCAGCAAGACGATCATTCCGTCGTCCGCCATGGTGAAGCTCTCCTTCCGTCTCGTCGCGGGCCAGGACCCGGGCGACGTGGAGAAGGCCGTCCGCGCCTGGGCCGCCGACCGGATCCCGTCGGGCATCCGCTGGGAGATCACCTTCAGCTCCGCCACCCGCCCGTGCCTGACGCCGCTGGACCACCCGGCGCTGCGGTCCGTGGTCCGCGCCATGGGCCGGGCCTTCGGGAAACCGGTCCGCTTCACGCGCGAGGGCGGCTCAGGCCCGGCCGCCGACCTCCAGGAGGTGCTCGGAGCGCCGGTGCTGTTCCTCGGCATCTCCGTCCCGTCCGACGGCTGGCACGCCCCCGACGAGAAGGTGGACCTGGACCTGCTCCTCAAGGGCGTCGAAACCTCCGCCCACCTCTGGGGCGACCTGGCGGAGCACTGGCGTCCCGTGCCCTGATCGCCGCGCACGGTCCGGGACCCGACCGGCGTCGCGCGCGGCACACTGGAAAGGCCGCCCCGCACCGCCGAGCCCTCCCGGACCCGGTCACCGCCCGCCGTACGAACCGCTGAACCCGCCTGCCGAACCGAACCGCTCACCGGGGGAGTTGGAAGCACCCGTGACCACCTGGACCGACCACACCGCCGACCGTCCCATCTCGCTCACCGCTCCCAGCGGCATCGACCGCGCCGCCCATCACCGCCTCGACGAGGCCTGGCTCGCGGCGGCGTGGAGCCACCCCTCGACGCGCTGCTTCGTGGTCTCCGGCGGCCAGGTCCTGATCGACGAGACACCCGACGGGGCCACCGAACTCGTCATGACCCCCTCCTTCGAGGCTCCGCTCACCGAGGCGCACCGCTACTTCCTGGGCACCGACGAGGACGGCACCAGCTACTTCGCCCTCCAGAAGGACTCCCTGCCCGGCCGCATGGACCAGTCCGCCCGGCCCGCGGGCCTGCGCGAGGCCGGCCTGCTGCTGTCGCCCCGGGACGCGGGGCTGATGGCCCACGCGGTCGCCCTGGAGAACTGGCAGCGCCTGCACCGGTTCTGCTCCCGCTGCGGAGAGCGCACCGTCATCGCCGCGGCAGGACACATCCGCCGTTGCCCCGCCTGCGGCGCCGAGCACTACCCGCGCACCGACCCGGCGGTGATCATGGCGGTCACGGACGAGGAGGACCGCATCCTGCTCGGCCGCCAGGTGCACTGGCCCGAGGGCCGCTTCTCGACCCTCGCCGGGTTCGTGGAGCCCGGGGAGTCCATCGAGCAGTCGGTGCGCCGCGAGGTCCAGGAGGAGGTGGGCGTCACCGTCGGTCCGGTCGAGTACGTCGCCAGCCAGCCGTGGCCCTTCCCGTCCAGCCTGATGCTCGGCTTCATGGCCCACGCCACCTCGACCGAGATCAACGTCGACGGCGACGAGATCCACGAGGCCCGCTGGTTCTCCCGCGAGGAACTGGGCGCCGCCTTCGAGTCCGGCGAGGTACTGCCGCCCTACGGGATCTCGATCGCGGCCCGCCTCATCGAGCTCTGGTACGGCAGGCCGCTGCCGACGCGCGGCGCCTTCTGAGCCCGACGTCACAAGAGGGGCGGCCCACTCCCGCAACGGGAGTGGGCCGCCCCTCTCGACTTCTGCGCCTGCCTGCGTCCTGGCCGGCCGGCTACGCGCCGATCTTCTGCTTCACCTGCGCCAGCGACGGGTTCGTCAGCGTCGAACCGTCGGGGAAGAGCACGGTCGGCACCGTCTGGTTTCCGCCATTCGCCTTCTCCACGAACGCGGCGGACTCCGGGTCCTGCTCGATGTTGACCTCGGTGTACGCGATGCCCTCGCGGTCCATCTGGCTCTTCAGCCGACGGCAGTAGCCGCACCACGTGGTGCTGTACATCGTCACAGTGCCCGACATGTCTCTCGTGCTCCTTCGGCGACTCGGAAAGCGGCGTCTCGGGGGTGAGGTCGCAGGAGGGGAACGTCCGCGGCGGCGCGACCATTCCCGTCGCATTCCCCGTCACGGGACGCCCGCGGCGTGATGCCGGTCGCATCGGTACGACTATCGGTGCGTGCCTGTGGACAACCGACTCACCCGTCTCGCGAGACCTGGCAGCATGGCGGTGTGACAGCAGCAACGCACTCCACCCTCTTCCCGCAGGTACCGGACTCGGCCGACGCGGTGCTCGAAGGGCTCGACCCCGAGCAGCGCGAGGTGGCGACCGCCCTGCGCGGCCCGGTGTGTGTGCTGGCGGGAGCCGGTACGGGCAAGACCCGGGCGATCACCCACCGCATCGCCTACGGGGTGCGGGCCGGGATCCTCCAGCCCTCCAGCGTGCTCGCCGTCACCTTCACCAACCGCGCGGCCGGTGAGATGCGCGGCCGGCTGCGCCAGCTCGGCGCCTCCGGTGTCCAGGCCCGCACCTTCCACTCGGCGGCGCTGCGACAGCTCCAGTACTTCTGGCCGAAAGCGATCGGTGGCTCCCTGCCCCGGCTCGTCGACCGCAAGATCCAACTCGTCGCCGACGCGGCCGCCGCCTGCCGCATCCGCCTCGACCGGGGAGAGCTGCGCGACGTCACCGCGGAGATCGAGTGGTCCAAGGTGACCCAGACCGTCCCCGCCGACTACGCTCCGGCGGCGGCCAAGGCCGGCCGGGAGGCGCCCCGCGACCCGGCGGAGATCGCGCAGCTGTACGCCGCCTACGAGGATCTCAAGCGCGCTCGCTCCGTCATCGACTTCGAGGACGTGCTGCTGCTGACGGTGGCCGTCCTCCAGGACCGGCACGACGTCGCCGAGCAGGTCCGCGCCCAGTACCAGCACTTCGTGGTCGACGAGTACCAGGACGTCAGCCCCCTTCAGCAGCGCCTGCTGGAGCTGTGGCTCGGGGACCGCGACGACCTGTGCGTGGTGGGCGACGCCAGCCAGACGATCTACTCGTTCACGGGAGCAACCCCCGACCATCTCCTCGACTTCCGCGTCCGCCATCCCGGCGCCACCGTCGTCAAGCTCGTCCGCGACTACCGGTCCACCCCTCAGGTCGTCCACCTCGCCAACGGGCTGCTCGCCCAGGCCCGGGGCCGGGCCGCCGACCACCGCCTGGAGCTGGTCTCCCAGCGTGCCGCGGGCGCCGAGCCCGTCTACACCGAGTACGCCGACGAGCCGGCCGAGGCCGAGGGCGCGGCCCGCCGCATCCGCGAGCTCATCGACTCCGGCGTCCCCGCCGCCGAGATCGCCGTCCTGTTCCGCACCAACTCCCAGTCGGAGACCTACGAGCAGGCACTCGCCGACGCCGGGGTGCCCTACCAGCTGCGGGGCGCCGAGCGCTTCTTCGACCGGCCCGAGGTGCGCAAGGCCGGCAGCGCCCTGCGGGCCGCGGCGCGCTTCGGCGGCAACGACTCGCTCCTCGACGACGTCGTCGACCTGCCCTCGCAGGTGCGCGCGGTGCTGTCCGGGGAGGGCTGGACGACCGAACCCCCGGCCGGATCGGGTGCCGTGCGGGAGCGCTGGGAGTCACTGGCCGCACTGGTCGGCCTGGCCCAGGACTTCGCCGCCGCCCGAGCGGGGGCCACCCTGAGCGACCTGGTCGTGGAACTCGACGAGCGGGCGGGCGCCCAGCACGCGCCGACGGTGCAGGGCGTCACGCTCGCCTCCCTGCACTCGGCCAAGGGCCTGGAGTGGGACGTCGTGTTCCTGGTCGGCGTCGCCGAGGGCATGATGCCGATCACCTACGCAAAGACCGACGAGCAGATCGAGGAGGAGCGCCGCCTTCTCTACGTCGGTGTCACCCGCGCGCGTGAACGCCTGCACCTGTCCTGGGCGCTGGCCCGGTCGCCCGGCGGCCGGCCGAGCCGCAGGCCCAGCCGCTTCCTGAAGGGTCTGCGGCCCGGTTCGGGCACGGCAGGCGGGCGTGCCGCCGCCGGGGGATCCGCAGGCGTGGAGCGCGGGTTCCGGGGCGGCGGTGGCGGTGCGGAGGCCGCCGCGCCGAGACGGACCGCGCGGACACCGGCCCGCTGCCGGGTCTGCGGGCGCACGCTCACCGACGCCGGTGAGATGAAGCTGATGCGCTGCGAGGGCTGCCCGTCCGACATGGACGAGGGCGTCTACGAGCGGCTGCGCGAGTGGCGGGCGGTGCAGGCGGGACGCAGCGGACAGCCCGCGTTCTGCGTCTTCACCGACAAGACACTGATGGCGATCGCCGAGTCCGTCCCGGAGGACGAGCGGGAACTGGCCCGGATCCCCGGGGTCGGAGCCCGCAAGCTCCACCGCTACGGGTCCGACGTCCTGGCCATCTGCGCAGGCCAGGAAGGCGTGGGGCTTGACGGGGACGACTGATACAAACTCGTCGAGAAAATAGTTTGCGCATGCCCCGGGAATCCCCATAGGTTCTTGGTCACGGGAACAGCGGCCTTCCCGGAGGCCCTGAATCCGTGTTGTACTTGCATATCCGCGGACTGGTTCGTCCCAGTCCCCCGAGACGCCGAGAGGAGGCGAGTCCAGTGATCAGCATCAACAGCAGCTTCATCGTCAGCTCCACCGCCAAAATGACCGATCGCTCGGCCGTCTCCCTGTGCACGCTCGGCGCTTCTCACTCGGGCACCGGTCTGTCCGGCATTCGTGCCGTGCGTCCGGCCGCCGCCGCTGCCCCCGCGGGCCTTCCTGTCCGCGAGCGCAATGAGCGACCGACCAAGGCACTGGAAGCAGCAGTAGCGGCACAGGCGCAGGCCTATGCCTTTACCGCGACCGGTGCCGGATTCCGGAAGCAGACGACGCAGCACCACCTGATGTGGGCCTTCCGTGGGCCAGAACCCTGGAGTGATCCAGCCTGATCGTCGATCAGGCCGGCGCCTTCAGGGCCGCGGAACCCCACCCGGGATCCGCGGCCCTTCTGTTTGTCCCCGAACGGGGGCGACAGCACGAAGGAGCCTCGGGACAAGAAAAGAACCCGGTACCAAGCCGCCACCCGGTCAACCGGCCGGAACGAACAGACGAGGAAGACCACCCGTGCAACTCGAAGCGCACGCCCCGTCCGTACCGCCTTCCGACACGATCCCCAAGCCCTGTTCCACGGAGGACTCCACCTTGACCCCGCTCACCGCGCTCACCGCGCTCGACGACGCCATCGAGAACCTCGGCGTGCCCGTCCCCTGCCGCTCTTACGACCCGGAGGTCTTCTTCGCCGAGTCGCCGGCGGACGTGGAGTACGCCAAGTCCCTCTGCCGCACCTGCCCGCTGATCGAGGCCTGCCTCGCCGGTGCCAAGGAGCGGCGTGAGCCCTGGGGTGTCTGGGGTGGCGAACTGTTCGTCCAGGGTGTCGTCGTAGCCCGGAAGCGGCCCCGTGGCCGCCCGCGCAAGAACCCGGTTTCGGCATGAACACCGCAGGAACGATCGACCGCCCCCTCACGTACGACCCCCAGAAGCAGGCCCCGATGAAGCCGTCCACCCACGACATCGCAGGCACCGCGCCTGAAGACTTCACCACCAGTGGCGCGAAGGACTCGCGTCAGAACAGGACCCGTGAAATGCAACTCATCCCAGAAGCCCTGGCACGTGCGCATATGCACGAGCGCCTGCATGCGGCCGAGCAGGAACGCCGGGCGCTGCGCCTGGTGACCGCTCGCCGGATGCAGCGCCGGGCGGAGCGCGCCTCGCTGCGTGCCCGGCGTGCGCTGGCCATGGCGGTCATGCAGTAACCGACACACCTGAAGCGGTGGTCTCCCGGCGGGAGACGAAGCTCCGCACGTGGGGGCCGGTCCGTCCGAACGGACCGGCCCCCACGGCGTGCACGGCCCCGGTGGATCAGGCCTCGGCGGCCGTCTCCGCCACCCCGGCGGCGTCCTCGCCGTCCTCGGTGAGGTCCTCCTCCACTTCCCCGGCCTCGTCCTCGGCGAGGAAGCCGACCAGCCACTCCTCCAGCTCGTCGCGCAGTCGAACGGTGGCCCCCAGCTGGCACAGCACACCGATGGTGCTCAGGGTCACGCGGTGGATCAGGAGGTACGCCGGCGGCAGATTGAGCTGCTTGGCCAGCTGGTAGGCGGGGGAGCGGGGATCACCGATGCGGGCGGCCTGGCTCCGCATCCAGCCGCGGGTGAAGGTGAACGCGTCGACCCTGGCCGGCTCGATGATCGGCAGGAGGTAGTCGAGCACGGCGTCGGGGTCCAGCTCTATCGACTCCTTGACGAAGCCCTCCGCGCAGAGCATCTCGTAGACGGCCTCCGCCTCGCCGTCCAGCGTCATGCGCAGCGCCTGGCCGATGGGCTCGGGGAGGCCGCCCGGGAGGCGGTCGACCGTGCCGAAGTCCAGGACGCCCAGGCGCCAGTCGTCCTCGCCCTCGGGCCCGCCGGGCAGCAGCCGGAAGTTGCCGGGGTGCGGGTCGGCGTGCAGGAGTCCGGTGCGCGCGGGACCGGAGAACAGGAAGTGGGCCAGCAACTGGCCGGCCCGGTCGCGCTGCTCCTGCGTACCGTCCGTGATGATCTCCGACATCGGGATGCCGTCGATCCACTCGGTGACCAGCACCTGCTCGCACTGGTGGACGACGCCCGGCACCACGATGTCCGGGTCGTCCTGGAACACCTCGGCATGCGTCCGCTGGGCCTGCGCCTCCAGGTCGTAGTCCAGCTCCTCCGAGACCCGGTCCTTCAGCTCCGTGATCAGCGGCTTGATGTCCATGCCGGGGACCAGCGGCCCGAGCAGCCGGGCAAAGCGGCTGAGCTGGTTCAGGTCGGAGAGCAGGGCCTCGCCGGCACCCGGGTACTGCACCTTGACCGCCACCTCGCGGCCGTCGTGCCACACCCCCCGGTGCACCTGCCCGATCGAGGCGGCCGCGGCGGGCTTGTTCTCGAACTCCAGGAACAGCTCCTGCCAGTCCGCACCGAGCCGCTCCGCGAGCACGGCGTGCACGGTGCGCGTCGGCATCGGCGGTGCCGCCTCCTGGAGCTTGGTCAGCGCGGCCCGGTAGGGGCCGGCGACCTCCTCGGGCAGCGCCGACTCGAAGACGGACAGCGCCTGCCCGAACTTCATCGCCCCGCCCTTGAGCTCGCCCAGCACCTTGAACAGCTGATCCGCGGTGCGCTGCTGAAGTTGCTGGCCGACGATCTCCGCGGACTCGCCCACGATCCGCTTGCCCAGCCCCCAGGTGGCCCGCCCGGCGAAGCCGAGCGGAAGCGCGGCGAGCTTGGCGGTCCGGGTGACCGCCTTGCGCGGAAGATCAGACATGCGCCCTCCAAGTCCCAGCCGGCCGTGTCGGTTCCGCCTCGTGGCGTACTTCCGTTGACGGCCCTTGCCCCGCCATTGTCGCGCGCCGCGCCCCGTCCTCGGGGCTGTGTTCCTGCCCACCTTTACCGGCTGCTCCGCACGGGCACCCGGGATGCGGCCGGACCGGCCGCGGTTGCCATCGCAGACCGGGCAGCGCGATCTCCCAGCGGGCGCCGATGCTCGACGGTGCCCGGCCGTCCAGGAAGGCGAGGGCCTGGGCCGCCGCGAACCCGGCGACGGTCGTCGCGAGGGTGAGGTCGCAGGGCGGTACGCGGTGCTGCCGGCCCGAACGCCACTGCGCCACGAGTCGCGGCCAGGCCGCGTCCCGGTCGGTGCGGTCGGCGTGCAGGCATCCGGCGCACCCCGTCTCGCCGGGTAGGACGAGGGGGCCGACGACACCGGTCCCCTCCACGACCCCGGCGTACAGGTGGGGTGTGCCGGAGGCCATCAGGGACTCCGCGGCGGCGGGGTCGGGTGTGTGCACCGCGACGTCGTCGCGCGGGGCGACGACCACCAGGGACAGGCCCGGGGCGGCTTCCTCGGGCGGAGTGGCCGGGCCCCGGCGCGGCGGCCGGTCGGGGGCGGCCCGGCGGACGACACGGCGGGCCGCCTCGTCCCGTCGGTCGCCCACGGACTCGGTGGGCAGGCCGCCCGGAGCGACGTCCCACGGCTCGACGCGTCCCACGTCGCGCACGTCGATCCCGCCGACCCCCGCTCCCGACAACAGCCCCGCCAGTACCGCACCCACGCGTCCCGCACCCCGCACGCCCACCCGCAGGGCCCGCCGGGCGGCCAGGTGCCGGATCGCGTCGCCCGGGTCCGAGGTGGTCAGGGACAGTGAGGCCAGGTCGGGGCGGAGCCGGTCGAGGACCTCCTTCTTCGCCCGCAGAGCGTCGGCGGCCGGCCCGCCGCCCCGGGAGTCGTCGAGGAGACCGGCCCGCGCCAGTCGCTCCACGACCCGGTCGACATGCCCGTCCGGCAGGTCCATGCGCTGCCCCGCCTCCCGCAGGAGCGCCGTGCCACGCGTGCCGTTGAGCAGGTCGAGGAAACTTCCCGTCGCCGTGTCCACCGGGGCCAGCGTCAGTGCGTGCGCCGGTGTCATCCCGAACTGCACGGTGTTCAGATCGCGCCAGCCGCGCCTGAGCGCGGGCTTCACCATCGGATGCATGCCAGGTCCCCCGTACGTGTTGCGCATGGTCGGCCGCGCCGGCGCGCGTCGCCCCGTGTCCGGCTGCGGAGTCGTCGCCGCATCCGGGCGCGGATCCGGCGACGAGAGCCAGCATGCCCGGATCCGCTCGGAGGCGTCGAAAGTTGTCCACAGGCAGTGGGTATTCGTCGTACGAATCGGCCGCACGTCTGTCAGGACGGGTGGCGGATCGGCACCGATGCGTCCCGGAGCCGGGACTTCCCCGTGTGCAGCGGGTAACGTCGTGGCGTGTCCGCCGACCCACTGCACCGTGCCGGGGCACCCCCGCGCACACCGACGAATCCGCCTCCGAACGGCTCGGGGACGAGCGCGATCGAGGTGCGCAGGAGCACCCGGCGACGCCGGACGGTATCCGCGTACCGCGAGGGCGATCGCACCGTCGTGCTGATCCCCGCCCGGATGTCCGAGGCCGAGGAGCAACGCTGGGTGAGCGTCATGCTGGACAAGCTGGCCGCCCAGGAGAGCAAGCGCGTCCTCGGCGACGCCGAGCTGGCCGAGCGTGCGGAGCGCCTGTCGGGGCAGTACTTCGCGGGCCGGGCCCGGCCCACCTCGGTCCGCTGGGTCACCAATCAGAACACCCGCTGGGGATCGTGCACCCCGTCCGAGGGCAGCATCCGGCTGTCGCACCGCCTCCAGGGCATGCCCGAGTACGTCGTCGACTACGTCCTCCTGCACGAGCTGGCGCATCTGCTGGTCCCCGGGCACGGGCCCCGGTTCTGGCGGCTCCTGGAGGCCTATCCGCGCACCGAGCGTGCCAAGGGCTACCTGGAGGGTGTGGTCGCCGCGGACCGGCTGCCGCACGTACCGGGCGCCCGCAGCGAGTAGCCCGCGAGCCCCGGGCGGGCGTT
>NZ_KZ195574.1:2709551-3029243 GCF_002188365.1 Streptomyces sp. CS113 | reverse complement strand
CCGCCACGGCCCCGCACGGGTTTCGTACCGGGTCTGTACCGACTTCCTCCGGTGTCGGTGTTTGCCGTTAGCCTGTCGCGACGCACTCGCATTCGGATGGGGGACGGTCGTAACGCATGGCCAGGGAATTTCAACGCGGCCACAAGGCCAGGATCAGTGATCTGACCGCGGGCACGGATCTGTACGTAGGCGTGCAGATCTCCGGCCCCGGGCTGAGCTTCGACATCAGCTGCTTCGGTCTCGACGCCGACGAGCGGTTGTCGGACGACCGGTACTTCGTGTTCTTCAACCAACCGAAGACCCCAGAGGAGTCCATCCAGCTCCTGGGTGCGCAGGCGGGTGACACGGAGTCCTTCCGGGTCACCCTGGACCGGATCCCGCAGCAGATCCAGAAGCTGTCCTTCACCGCGACGATCGACGGCGCCGGACAGATGTCGCAGGTGGGGCCCGGGTACATCCGGATCGTCGCCGGTGGCGAGGAAGTGGCCCGGTACCCGTTCAGCGGCTCCGAGTTCTCCACCGAGCGCGCCGTGATGCTGGGCGACTTCTATCTCAAGGACGTGTGGCGGTTCGCCGCCGTCGGGCAGGGCTTCGACGGCGGGCTCGACGCCCTGCTGAGGAACTTCGGCGGCGAGGTGGCCGAGGACGAGACGCCCGCCCCGCAGCAGCCGGAGCAGCCGCAGGCCGGTGCCGCCCCGGGCTTCGCCCCGCCCGCGCAGGCCGCGGCGCCGCCGGCCTTCGGCGCGCCCGCCGCGTCCGCGCCCGCCCCGGCTCCCGTGCCCCAGCCCGCCCCGCAGGGCTTCGCCCCGCCGCCCGCCGCCCCGCCGCCACCGGCTCCCGCTCCGGCGCCCGGCCCGGACGTGCACGCCGCGCAGACCATCGTCGCGCCGATGAACACGCCGTCCGGCGGCGCCCCGGTGCCGCCCCCCGCCCCGGCGCCCGCGCCGTACGGCCAGCCGGGCCAGCCCGGGCAGCAGCCGCCGTACGGCCAGATCCCCGGCCAGACCGCGCCGCCGCCCCCCGGCTACGGCCAGCCGCAGGCCCCCCAGGCCCCGGCCCCGCCGCCGGGATACGGACAGCCGACTGCGCCCCCCGGCTACGGGCAGCCCGGCCCTCCCGTGGGACACGGGCAGCCGACACCACCCCCGGGCTACGGGCAGCAGCCTCCCCAGGGCATGCCCCAGGGTGCACCGCAGGGCGCCGGTGTGACCGCGGCGCTCCAGCAGTTCAAGGAGACGGCGACCGGACAGCGCTGGACCCAGCAGAACAAGAAGCTGGTCCGCGTCGACCTCGGTGCCGAGGGCCGGCCCGTGCTCGCCCGGCAGGGCAGCATGGTGCTCTACCAGGGCAAGGTCGACTTCAGCTACAAGGGCGCCGGATTCGCCGGCCGGGTCGTGGGCAACGCGACCGGCCAGGAGATGCAGCTGATGCGCTGCACCGGCAAGGGACAGGTGTTCCTCGCGGAGAACTCCGCGATGCTCCACCCCATCGAGCTCCAGGGCGACGCCGTGTGCGTCTCCGCGGAGAACGTCCTCGCCTTCGACGAGAGCCTCCAGTACGAGGTCCGCCGCATCGAGGGACACGGCATCCCGGGCGGCGCGCTGTTCACGATGCAGTTCCAGGGCACCGGCACGATCGTCGTCAAGACACGCGGCGTGCCCGTGGTGCTGCCGGTCACGCCCACGACGTTCGCCGACTGCAACGCCGTGGTCGCCTGGTCCGCCGCCGCGCAGGTGGTCGTCTCCAGCCAGGTGCGGATGCGCCGCAACTCCTACGCGGGCGACACGGGCGAAAGCGTCAACCTGCAGTTCCGGGCCGCGCCCGGCAGCTTCGTCATCGTCCAGCCGTACGAGATCTGAGGGAGAGCCCGACATGAACCAGCCGCTCGCGGGTTACGCTCCCGCACCCGTCGGCGCCCGCATGGAGAACCACGGCAATCACATGCTGAAGGTCGCCATGCAGACCGGAAACGACCTCCTCGCGCGCGTGGGCTCCATGGTCGCCTACGAGGGCTTCGTCCAGTACGAGCCGAACCCGCCGGCCGTCCGGCAGATCGCCAAGGACTGGATGACCGGCGAGGGCGCGCCTCTGATGAAGTGCTCCGGCGACGGGCTCCTCTATCTCGCCGACTACGGTGCCAACGTCGTCGTCATCAACCTCAACGGCGACGGGATCTCCGTCAACGCCACCAACCTGCTCGCCTTCGACGCCCACCTGACGTGGGGCGTGGAGCGGGTCAAGGGCCTGGCGAAGTTCGCCGGGCAGGGCCTGTGGAACACCAGGATCTCCGGACAGGGCTGGGTCGCGCTCACCTCACGGGGCAAGCCGATCGTGGTCGACTGCGGCGGCGGCGAGGACGAGACCTACGTCGACCCCGACGCGCTCGTCGCCTGGTCCCCGAACCTCAAGGTGAAGGGCAAGCGCAGCTTCAAGGCGCAGTCGCTGATCGGCCGCGGCAGCGGCGAGGCCTTCCAGATGGCCTTCTCCGGTCAGGGCATCGTCGTCGTCCAGCCCAGCGAGGACAGCACCGACCGCCTCCGGGTCCGGGGCTGAGGGGGAGCCAGAACATCATGCAGAGCCCGATTTTCGCCTACAACGACCAGCAGACCCAGGAAGCCTGGAGCCTGCAGAACAAGCACATGCTCCGCGTCGCCCTGACGGGCCACGACGACGTGCTCGCCCGCAAGGGCACGATGGTCGCCTACCAGGGGCTCGTCGAGTTCGACGCCGAGTACCAGAGCAACAGCCAGTCGCGCTCGCGTGCGCACACCGGTGAGGGCCTGGACCTGATGCGCTGCCACGGGCAGGGCACGGTCTACTTCTCCAACCTCGCCCAGTGCGTCCACGTGGTGGACGTCGACCAGGACGGCCTCACCGTCGACAGCAGCTACGTGCTCGCGATGGACTCGTCCCTGCACCACGAGGTCATCGCGGTGGACAGCCTCTACGGCATCTCCGGCTCGGGGAAGTACCAGCTCAACATCACCGGCCGGGGCAAGGTCGCCCTGATGACCTCGGGCTCCCCGCTCTTCCTCCAGGTGACGCCCGACAAGTACGTCAACTGCGACGCCGACGCGATCGTCGCCTGGTCCACCGGCCTGCGCGTGCAGATGCAGGCCCAGACGCACTCCTCCGGGGTGTGGCGGCGCCGCGGCAACACCGGCGAGGGCTGGGAGCTGAGCTTCATGGGCAGCGGCTTCGCGCTCGTCCAGCCCAGCGAGCTGCTGCCGCCGCAGAACGCCCAGGTCGGACAGGGTGTCGCCGCCCAGTACGGCATGGGGCAGCACGGGGCCCGCGGTCAGAACCAGGGCAACGTCTGGAGCTGAGCGCCTGCACGGCCGCAGTTCGGTAAGGGGTGATCGCCAGGGCGGTCACCCCTTACCGGTCACAGGCGGGCGCGGGTCGCGGCCAGCAGACGTACGACGGACTCGTCGGCCACGTCCGCGACCTCGGCGTACGGGAACCAGCGCAGGTCGAGGGACTCGTCGCTGATCGCCTCCACGGCCCCCTCGGGGGCCACGGCCGCGTACTGCACGTCCAGGTGCCAGGCACAGGGCGTGTGGTGGCGGTCCAGCCGCACGGGACCGCCCGGAAGCAGCGTCAGCCCGGCGATGCCCGACTCCTCGGTGGCCTCGCGCAGGGCCGCCCGCGCGAGCGTCTCGTCGGCCGGCTCGCAGTGACCGCCCATCTGAAGCCACATGCGCATCTTCTTGTGCAGGGTCAGCAGGACCCGCTCGCGCGACGGGTCGATCACCATGGCGCTCGCGGTGAGGTGCCCGTCGGCGCAGGCCTTCCACATGCCGTCCGGATGGGTGGCGAGATGGTCCAGGTAGACCTGACGCAGCTCGTCCTGGCCCCCCTCGTACCCCTTCAGGACCAGGACCGCGTCGTCGTGGAGACTCACTCGCCGTCGTCGCCCTTGGCCTCGTCCCGGCCGTCGTTTCCGCTCTCGCCCCGGTCCTTCTTCTTCAGGTCGGGCTTGCCCGCCGCCTCGCCGAGCATCTTGTCCAGCTCGGAGAAGTCGAGCTGCTCGCGGTGCACGAAGCCGTCCGGGTCGTCCAGGTCGGTCGCGGTCGGCAGCATGTCCGGGTGGGCCCACAGACCGTCCCGGCCGTCGACACCGTGCGCGTCCGTCAGGGACGCCCACAGGCGGGAGGCGTCGCGCAGCCGGCGCGGGCGGAGCTCCAGGCCGATCAGCGTCGCGAAGGTCTGCTCCGCGGGACCGCCCGAGGCGCGCCGGCGGCGCAGCGTCTCGCGCAGCGCGTCGGCGGAGGACAGGCGCGGCTTGGCGGCGGTGTGCACCACCGCGTCCACCCAGCCCTCGACGAGTGCCAGGGCCGTCTCCAGGCGGGCCAGGGCCGCCTTCTGCTCCGGGGTGTCCTCCGGCTGGAACATGCCCTGCTGGAGAGCCTCCTGCAACTGCTCCGGGTTCTGCGGGTCGAACTGGCCGACCACGTCCTCCAGCTTGGCCGTGTCGACCTTGATGCCGCGGGCGTAGCCCTCGACGGCGCCGAACAGGTGCGAGCGCAGCCACGGCACGTGCGCGAAGAGGCGCTGGTGGGCGGCCTCGCGCAGGGCCAGGTACAGGCGCACCTCCTCCTGCGGCACGCCGAGGTCCTTGCCGAACGACTCGATGTTCACCGGCAGCAGCGCGGCCTTGCCGGCCGGGCCGAGCGGCAGGCCCACGTCGGTCGAGCCGACGACCTCGCCGGCCAGCACGCCGACGGCCTGGCCGATCTGCGTGCCGAACATGGCACCGCCCATGGACCGCATCATGCCGATCAGCGGGCCGGCCATGGCCTGCATCTCCTCCGGCAGGACGTCGCCCATGGCGTTGCCGACGCGCTCGGCGACCGGGTCGACCAGCTCGCGCCAGGCCGGCAGGGTCGCCTCGACCCACTCCGCGCGGCTCCAGGCCACGGAGGTGCCCGCGCCCGACGGCAGGGCCGTGGCGTCGTCCAGCCACAGGTCGGCCAGGCGCACGGCCTCCTGGACCGCATTGCGCTCGGCGGGGCCGACGCTGGCGTCCTTGCGGCCGTCAGGCGTGCCCTGGGAGACCGTCTGGCGGGCGATCTGCTTGGCCATGTCCCAGTTCACCGGGCCGCCCTCGTAGGAGAGCATCTGGCCCAGCTGCTGGAACGCGGCGCCCAGGTCGTTGGGGTTCATGGAACCGAACATGGCAGCGAACGGGTTGTCCGCGCCGGGGCCGCCCAGGCCTCCGGCTCCGGACATCCCGAAACCGAACGGGTTGGCCGGTCCCTGACCACCGCCGCTCTGCTGGTCCTTCTTCTTGCCTTCGTCGCCGTCGTCCGGCTCCTCCGGCGGAAGGCCGAATCCGAATGGGGTGTCACTCACGGGGTTCCTCGGCTGGTAGGGCCGCCGGTTCTTTCCGGCGGCACGGCTGCCCGACTTCACCACCCAGCGTAGACACCCGAAGCCGTTCGGGCCTCGGTGCTTCGCCGACTGACGGCCTGCGGCAGGATGGATGCCACCTGGTACGCACGCGTCGCTCGCGCTCGTACTGAAGACAACCTCTGGAGACGCCCGGTGAGTTCCCCAGATCCGCAGGTTCGCGCAGCGCGAAACCAGTCAACCAGTTCCGCCCGCTCCGGCGCGCGCGGACCCGTCGTCGCGGTCACCGGTGCCGCGTCCGGGGTCGGGGCCCTGCTCACCGCACGGCTCGCCGCATCCGACGAGGTCAGACAGGTCGTGGCCATCGACGAACGGCGCGGGGGGTGCGAGGCGGCCGAGTGGCAGATCCTGGACGTACGGGACCCGGCCATCGCCGAGAAACTGCGTGGTGCGGACGTCGTGGTGCACCTGGCGCTCGATCTCGACCTGGAGACCGACGCGGCCGCCCGTACGGCTTACAACGTCCGGGGGACCCAGACCGTGCTGACCGCCGCCGCGGCGGCCGGCGTGCACCGGGTCGTGCTGTGCACCTCCGCGATGGTCTACGGCGCCCTCCCGGACAACGAGCTGCCGCTGTCCGAGGACGCCGAGCTGCGCGCCACGGCCGAGGCCACCGGCGTCGGCGACCTGCTGGAGATCGAGCGGCTCGCGCGGCGCGCCCCCCGGGCGCATCCCGGGCTGAACGTGACCGTGGTGCGGCCCGCCGTGCTGGTCGGAGGCATGGACACCGCGCTGACCAGGTACTTCGAGTCGCCCCGGCTGCTGGTCGTGGCCGGATCGCGGCCCGCGTGGCAGTTCTGCCACGTCGACGACCTGTGCAGTGCCCTGGAGTACGCCGTCCTGGAGAAGGCCGACGGCGAGCTGGCCGTCGGGTGCGACGGCTGGCTGGAGCAGGAGGAGGTCGAGGAGCTCAGCGGCATCCGGCGCATGGAGCTGCCCTCCGCGGTCGCGCTCGGCGCGGCGGCCCGGCTGCACCGGATCGGACTGACGCCGTCCCCGGCGGGGGACCTGGCGTACACGATGTACCCCTGGGTCGTCAGCGGCAGCCGCCTGCACGACGCCGGATGGCGTCCCCGGCACACGAACGAGGAGGTCCTGGCGGAGCTGCTCGAGGAGGTCTCGGGGCGGCACACGGTCGCCGGGCGGCGCCTGGGGCGCAAGGACGCGACGGCGGCGGGGGCCGCGGGTGCGACGGTGGCGCTGCTCGGCGCGGCCGCGGTGGTGCGCCGCGCGCGCAAGGCACGGCGCCGCATCTGAGCCGGACACCGGCCGGCGGCCTCAGGACTCCTGTAGGAGGCTCCGACGCCGTACGCGCGCGTGCCGGGCGATCACGCTATTCCGCACCGTCCGCGGCGTGGGGCACGATGGGCGTATGGCAACCACGAAGGACCACCCCGGCGAGCTGGCCGCAGCGGACCCCGTCAAGCTGATCGGCATCCGCGAGACGCCCCTGTCCGTGGACGAGGTCTTCCGCGCGGTCGGCGACGACGCCTCGGGCGGCACCGCACTGTTCGTGGGGACCGTGCGCAACCACGACGGCGGCACCGACGTCGACCGGCTCGGGTACTCGTGCCACCCGAGCGCCGAGGCCGAGATGCGGCGCGTCGCCGAGAAGGTCGCCGCGGAGTACCCCGTGCGGGCGCTCGCGGCACTGCACCGTGTGGGTGACCTGGAGGTCGGGGACCTCGCGGTGGTCGTCGCCGTGTCCTGCCCGCACCGGGGCGAGGCCTTCGACGCCTGCCGGAAACTGATCGACGACCTCAAGCACGAGGTGCCCATCTGGAAGCACCAGACGTTCTCCGACGGAACCGAGGAATGGGTGGGCGCGTAGCGCTTTCGCCCGGGCCGCCTCCGGTTGCGTAACCCGCCCCCCGGCGTGAGCGTTGTCACTGCGAATGGTTAATCTGCTGATCAGTCAGTCGCGGACGCTCATGGGGTTGGGAGGTCGGTATGGGAGCGCTTGCCTGGTTGCTGATTCCACTGGTGGCCGCTGTCGGTGCGGGCCTGTGGGGAAGCTGGGCCAACCGGACCCGCAGGGCCCGGAGCGACGGCCCCGAGCTGGACGGGTACGCCCGGTTCCGGGAGGCCATGGAGAAGCCCCGCACGGGTGCCTGACGGTCCCGTGACGACCGTCCGACGACCGCAGCCCTGACGGTGTTCCGACAGCCACGTCCCGTACTGTCGTGCCATGCCACGCCGCACCGCGACGATGCTCGCCTCCACCCTGATGCTGATCGCGCTCCTGTGCGCGGGTGTGTTCATCCCCGTGCCGTACTCGGAGATGTCACCCGGGCCGACGGTGAACACCCTCGGGGACCACGACGGCGAGCCGGTGCTCCAGATCTCCGGTCACAAGACCTACGAGGCGAGCGGCCATCTGAACATGACCACCGTCCGGGTCACCAGCGCCGAGTACAAGATGAACCTCGTGGAGGCCGTCTACGGCTGGCTGGCGCACGACAACAGCGTGGTGCCGCACGAGACCCTCTACCCGGACGGCAAGACCGAGGAAGAGGCCACCCAGGAGAACGCGGAGGAGTTCAGCCAGTCCCAGGAGACCGCGAAGGTGGCCGCGCTGAAGGCGCTCGACATCCCGGTGAAGTCCTGGGTGGTCGTCTCCGCCGTCGTCAAGGACTCCCCGTCGCAGGGCAGGCTGCACGCCGGTGACGTGATCAAGGCCGTGGACGGTACGGCCGTCAAGAAGCCCACGGACGTCGCCGAGCTGGTCACCAAGCACGAGCCGGGCGAGGACGCCGTCTTCACGATCGTGCCCGCCAAGGAGCAGGCCGCCGCGGAGAAGGAGGGCCGGACGCCGACGAAGACGCAGCGGGTCACGATCACCACCGAGACCTCCGACGACGCCGGCGAGAAGCGCGCCGTCGTCGGGATCTCCGCCGGAACCGATCACACGTTCCCGTTCGACATCGACATCAAGCTCGCCGACGTCGGCGGCCCGAGCGCCGGCCTGATGTTCGCCCTCGGCATCTACGACAAGCTGACCCCCGGCGACCTCACCGGCGGCAAGTTCGTCGCCGGCACCGGGACGATCGACGACAACGGCAAGGTCGGCCCGATCGGCGGCATCGGCATGAAGACCATCGGCGCGCACGACAAGGGCGCCCAGTACTTCCTCACGCCCGCGGACAACTGCGCGGCGGCCGCCGAGGACACCCCCGACGGACTCACCCTGGTGAAGGTCGACACCATCGACGACGCCCTCGGCGCGCTGAAGGACATCCGTTCCGGCAAGACCGCCGACCTGCCGAAGTGCACGCGGGGGTAGCCCTCCCGCACTGCCGTCCCGGCGGAATCGGCGTCCGGCGGGCTACTCCTCGAAGGTCGCCGTCAGCGCCTCGGCAAGACCCGGCACCAGCTCGGAGCCGGTGAGGACCTCCGTGGCCGCGTCCTTCTCCCGCAGCCGCAGGGCCGAGTCGCGGCTGCCGTCGCGCAGGACCGCGACCGTCATGCGGACCTCCTGACGGTCCGGGTGCTCCGCCACCCACTGCGCGAGCTTCTTCTCGTTGAGGCCCGAAGGCACCTGGGCCTCGGCCGAGGGCGGCAGCATCAGCCGCTCCACGGTGAGCGCGCAGCCCACCACGGCGTCGGGCCAGGCGATGGTGCCCAGGAACTCGTCGAGCGCCTGGCCCGTTGGAATCTCGTCCTGCTCGATCGGTGTGAGGCCGGAGGTCTCCGACTCCTCCCGCAGACCGAGCCGGTCCGCGAGCGAGGGCTGGTCGGCCCGCAGGCGTGCGGTGTCGACAAGGGCGAAGAGGCGTGCGGGCTGGTCCCAGCCGAGGCCGGAGACGTACTCGTCGATCTCGAGTACGGCCCGGGTGAGGGGGCTCGCTGCCATGGGGGTGTTGGACATGGTCACAATCCTGCCTCGTTCATGGCCGGAATCGGGAACCGAGTAAACGATGAGTAAGTTGCATAAGTGTGGGCCCACGATCACGGGGGCGCACGGGGGGCCCGCGAACCCGAGGGCCTGACGGATCAACAGCGAACTTCGAGGTGCGCACCTTGGCTTTCCAGATGCCGGACCGCGGCGGAGGCCCCCCGTCGGGGCCGCGGATCAGAGTGGGCCGCCCGTCCCGGCGTGTCCGAACCCTGCTGCTGACACTTGGTGTCCTCGCCGTGCTCGCCATGGCGTTCACCATGTTCGCGGGATTCTGGACGGACTGGCTCTGGTACCGGTCGGTCCACTACTCGTCGGTGTTCACGACGACCCTGTGGACCAAGATCGGGCTTTTCTTCGTCTTCGGCCTGCTGATGGCGCTCGCCGTCGGGTTCAACATCTGGTTGGCCCACCGCCTGCGCCCGCCGCTGAGCGCCATGTCGATGGAGCAGCAGAACCTCGACCGGTACCGGATGGGCATCGCCCCGTACAAGAAGTGGCTGCTGCTCGGCATCACCGCCCTGGTCGGCCTGATCGCCGGCGCCTCGGCGTCCGGGCAATGGCGGACCTGGCTGATGTGGGTCAACGGCGTGCCCTTCGGGCAGAAGGACCCCCAGTTCAAGCTGGACGTCGCCTTCTACGCCTTCGACCTGCCCTGGTACCGGTTCCTGCTGGGCTTCGGCTTCGCAGCCGTGATCATCTCCGTGATCGCCGCCGCGCTGACCCACTACCTGTACGGCGGGCTCCGCGTCACCAGCCCCGGCGCGCGCGCCACGGCCGCCGCCACCGGGCACCTGTCGGTGCTCATCGGCGTCTTCGTCGCCCTCAAGGCCGTCGCCTACTGGCTCGACCGGTACGGCCTCGCGGTGAAGTCCAGCGACTTCAAGGCGACCGACAACTGGACGGGCCTCAGGTACGTCGACGCCAACGCCTACCTGCCGGCCAAGACGATCCTGTTCTGCATCGCGGTCATCTGCGCCCTGCTGTTCTTCGCCACCCTGTGGCGGCGCACCTGGCAGCTGCCGGTGATCGGCTTCGGCCTGATGGTGCTCTCCGCGATCCTCATCGGCGGCCTGTACCCGGCGCTGGTCCAGAAGTTCCAGGTCCAGCCGAACGAGCAGGCCAAGGAAGCGCCGTACGTCGAGAAGAACCTCGCGGCCACGCGCGACGCGTACGGCATCGAGGGCACCCAGGTCACGGAGTACCCGGGCAAGAGCGAGACCAAGGACAAGACCAAGCTCCGTGACGACGCGGACGCCGCGGCCTCCGTCCGGATCATGGACCCGAACATCATCTCGCCGACGTTCCAGCAGCTCCAGCAGATGCGTAACTACTACGCGTTCCCGACCAACCTGGACGTCGACCGCTACGCGAAGGACGGCAAGGACCAGGACACGGTCATCGGCCTGCGCGAGCTGAACCTGGCGGGCATCCCGAAGAAGAACTGGATCAACAACCACTTCCGCTACACCCACGGCTACGGCGTGGTCGCGGCGAAGGGCACCCAGGTCGACTCCGAGGGGCGCCCGGTCTTCACCGAGTCCAACCTGCCGTCCGAGGGCGACCTCGGCACGTACGAGCAGCGGGTCTACTACGGCGAGAAGACCACCACCTACTCGATCGTCGGCGGTCCCCAGAAGGAGATCGACTACTCCGACGACACCGGGGAGAAGACGTTCAGCTACAAGGGCGACGGCGGCGTCGACCTGTCCAACCCGATCAACCGGGCGGCGTACGCGGCGGCGTTCAGCGAGCCGCAGATCCTCTACTCCGGTGCCATCGGCGAGGGTTCGCGGATCCTCTACAACCGCACGCCCAAGGAGCGCGTCGAGGCGGTGGCGCCCTGGCTGACCATCGACGGCGACGCCTATCCGGCGGTGGTGGACGGCCGTATCCAGTGGATCGTCGACGCGTACACCACGACGAACGGCTATCCGTACGCCTCCCGTACGACGCTCGGCGACACCACCGCGGACTCGCTGACCGCGAACAACAACTCGCGCGCGGTGGTGGCCCAGCAGAACCAGGTCAACTACATCCGCAACTCCGTGAAGGCGACCGTCGACGCGTACAGCGGTGACGTGAAGCTCTACCAGTGGGACACCCAGGATCCGATACTGAAGACCTGGATGAAGGCGTTCCCGGACACGGTCAAGGACAAGAGCGAGATCTCCAAGGAGCTGATGGCGCACCTGCGCTATCCGCAGGACCTGTTCAAGGTCCAGCGCGAGCTGCTCACGCGCTACCACGTGAAGGACGCCAACACCTTCCTCAGCGGCAGCGAGGTGTGGCAGGTGCCGGACGACCCGACCAACAAGTCGGGCGACGCGGTGCCGCCGTACTACCTCAGTATGAAGATGCCGGACCAGAAGGCGCAGGCGTTCTCGCTGACGACGACGTTCACACCCAACGGGCGTGACAACCTCAGCGCGTTCATGGCGGTAGACGCCGAGGCGGGCACCAGTGACTACGGCAAGATCAGAATCCTGAAACTGCCGACGAGCACGACCGTCGACGGACCCAAACAGGTGCAGAGCCAGTTCAACTCCGAACAGGACATCGCCGAGTCCATCAGGCTGCTGAGAGGCGGCGACTCGGAGGTGGAGTACGGCAACCTGCTCACAGTGCCGCTGGACGGCGGGCTGTTGTACGTCGAACCCGTCTACGTGCGCGGTGGCGACCTCAAGTACCCGCTGCTGCGCAAGGTCCTGGTGAGTTACGGGGGCAACACCGCCTTCGAGAACACGCTCGACGCGGCCCTGAACAAGGTCTTCGGAGCCCAGGCCGCCGAGAGCGAACAGCCGCCACCGGACGAGGGCGACGACACCACCGAACCGCCGCCGACGTCCACCAACCCCACGGTCCGGGAAGCGCTGAGCGATGCGCAGAAGGCCTTCGACGCCGGGCAGAAGGCCCTGGAGCAGAAGGACCTCGCCGCGTACGCCGAGGCGCAGAAGGACCTCGAGGAGGCGCTCCAGCGGGCCGAGGACGCACAGGCCAAGGTCGACCAGGGCGCCGGCAAGAACGGCGACGACAAGAACACCGGTGACAAGAACAGCGGGGACAAGGCCGCAGGCGACAAGGCCAGTCCGGGCGCGACACCGACCGGTGATGCCGGGGGAGGATCGGACACCGGCTGACCGAGGGGCCGCGCCGGGCGTCCGCGACGGGCGTTCGAGCTGGTCAAAGCCCATCCCGCGCCGTGCTAGGGTTGTGAACACAACGGCGCGGGGTGGAGCAGCTCGGTAGCTCGCTGGGCTCATAACCCAGAGGTCGCAGGTTCAAATCCTGTCCCCGCTACTGAAGTCGTGAGCTACGTGCGAGCGACCACGAAGGCCCGGATTCCACAAGGAATCCGGGCCTTCGTGATGTGCGAACGCATGTACCGGCGGACACGACGGCCGCGCCGCCAAGGGGAGTTGGGCCGATCTGTGTTTGACTTGTCTCCCTGTGGGCATGTCGACAAAACGCTGAAGTGACCTCACTCACTGCGGTATACCGGATGTACCGAGGTTGCGGGTGGTGCGACGATGAACGTTATGGGGGACATGGCAAATCTGTTCGGGACGGGGCGTTTTGCGCAGCCGTCCGGTCAGCCGTCGGATCAGGAGGAAGCCGCGGACGAGGCTCAGGAGGCCGCCGACGAGGCCGCCGAGGAAGTGCGTCTGCGGCTCGCCGTCGACGGTGGTGACGTCGAGGCGATGAGCGTGCTCGGCGCGATGCTGCTGCGCCGCGGCGACTTCGACGGAGCCGAGTCCCACCTGCGGGCCGCCACCGCGGCCGGCGACCGGGCCGCCGCCAACAACCTGGGCGTCCTGCTGCACCAGCGCGGGTACGCCGACGAGGCCGCCGGATGGTGGCGCATCGCCGCCGTCGCCGGTTCCGCCGCCGCCGCGCACGCGCTGGGCCGCCACTTCCGCGAACGCGGGGACGAGCCCGCCGCCGCGTACTGGCTGTGCCAGTCCGCGGAACAGGGTCACGTACTGGGCGCCTACGCGCTCGCCGACCTGCTGGAGCACCGCGGCGACGACCCCGGGGCCGAGCGGTGGATGCGGGCCGCGGCCGAGCGCGGGCACCGGGAGGCGGCGTACCGGCTGGCCCGGACGCTGGACCGGCGGGCCGGGCAGGACGGCGGCGACGACAAGGCCGCCGCTCTCGCGGCCGACGAGGCCGAGCAGTGGTACCGCCAGGCCGCCGCGCGGGGCCACCGGCGGGGCGCGCTGCACCTCGGGACGATCCTCGAGAGGCGCGGCGAGCTCAAGGAGGCCGGCCGCTGGTACCTCACGTCCGCCAAGGACGGCGAGGCCCGTGCCGCCTGCGCGCTCGGCTTCCTGCTGCGCGACGCCGGGGACACCGAGAGCGCCGCCGTGTGGTGGCTGCGCGCCGCCCAGGACGGCGACGGCAACGCCGCCAACGCCCTGGGCGCGCTGCACGCCGAGCGCGGCGAGCCGCAGACCGCGGAGCGCTGGTACCGGGCCGCGATGGACGCCGGTGACGACAACGGGGCGTACAACCTGGGGCTGCTCTGCGCCGAGCAGGGCCGCACCGCGCAGGCCGAGCAGTGGTACCGGCGGGCGGCGTACGCCGGGCACCGGGAGGCCTCCAACGCGCTGGCCATCCTGCTGCTGCGGGCCGGTGACGAGAGCGGTGCCGAGCCGTGGTTCTCCAAGGCCGCCGAGGCGGGCAGTGTCGACGCCGCCTTCAACCTGGGGATCCTGCACGCCGGGCGGAGCGAGGAGCGGGCGGCGCTGCGCTGGTACGAGCGGGCCGCCGCGGCCGGGCACACCGAGGCCGCGCTCCAGGTCGGGATGGCGCGGCTGCGCGCCGGGGACGAGCGCGAGGCGGAGCGCTTCCTGCGCTGTGCGGCGGGAGGCGGCAGCGCGGAGGCCGCGTACCGGCTGGCGACGGTGCTGGACGCGCGCCGGCCGCCCGCGCCCGCGCACGAGCTGGGCGAGCCGACGCAGGAGAAGTCCGAGTGCGAGGAGTGGTACGAGCGGGCGGCCTCCCAGGGGCACCGGCGGGCCCAGGTGCGGGTCGGGATGCTCGCCGCGGCGCGCGGCGACGTGGTGGAGGCGGCGCGGTGGTACCGCGAGGCGGCCGAGGCCGGGTCGCGCAACGGCGCGTTCAACCTGGGGCTGCTGCTGGCGCGCGAGGGCAGCGAGCCGGAAGCCGTCGTGTGGTGGCGCCGGGCCGCCGACGCCGGGCACGGGCGGGCGGCGCTGCGGCTGGCGCTGGTGTTCGCCCGGCGGGGAGAGCTGGCGGAGGGGCAGCGGTGGGCGGACCTGGCGGTGTCGCTGGGGCCGGCGGAGGTGGGGGAGCGGGCGGCGCGGTTGCGGGACGCGTTGCGGCAGGAGCTGTCGGCGTGACGCTGCGCTGATCTCGGGCGCGTGGTGAGGTGCCCGGAGTTCGGCTGGGCGGGAGTGGTGACGCGGGCCGGCGCCCACCGGGTGCCTCTCCCGGTGCCTGAATGGCCTGGGAGGTACCCCCCCCACGCCCACCCGTGCCGCCCCGGCGGCAGAGCTGCCCGCAGCGGGGGCGAGCGGCGACTGTCCGCAATTACACCTAGGGCCGGGATCCTTGCGGATCCCGGCCCTAGGTCTTCAGTAGCGGGGACAGGATTTGAACCTGCGACCTCTGGGTTATGAGCCCAGCGAGCTACCGAGCTGCTCCACCCCGCGTCGATGAATGGAACACTACGTCAACACGAAGACGAGAAGCAAATCCCGCTCACGCCGACGCGCAGTTCGGGCAGGTGCCGCGGTACGTCACCTCGACGTCCGACACCGTGAAGCCGAAGCGCTCCGAGTCGGGGAGGTCGGCCAGCGGGTCGCCGGTCGGGTGGACGTCGCGGATCGCGCCGCACTGGGCGCAGACCAGGTGGTGGTGCGGCCGGTGCGCGTTCGGGTCGTAGCGCTTGGCGCGCTTGTCCGTCGCGACCTCCAGCACCTCCCCGAGCGAGACCAGCTCGCCCAGGGTGTTGTAGACGGTCGCCCGGGAGATCTCGGGGAGCCGGTCCACGGCCCGGGAGTGCACCTCGTCGGCCGTCAGGTGAACGTGTTCGCCGTCGAGGACCTCGGCCACCACGCGCCGCTGCGCGGTCATGCGCCAACCGCGCCCGCGCAGCCGTTCCAGAAGGTCACTCATACAGATCAGCCTAACAGCAAGGGGGACCAGGTCCCGAACGGGTGTGAAATTGGAGTCCTGCTTGACTTAGACATTGTCTATTGTAGGATCGGGAACGGCATTAGCCAAGCGACAGGACTCGCAGGATCGCCAGGAATGGCGCAGGAGGAGCTCGTGACTCAGGGACCGCTCACTACGGAGACAGGTGCTCCCGTAGCCGACAACCAGAACAGTGAGACGGCGGGCGTCGGCGGCCCCGTGCTCGTCCAGGACCAGCTCCTGCTGGAGAAGCTGGCCCACTTCAACCGCGAGCGCATCCCGGAGCGCGTCGTGCACGCCCGCGGCGCCGGTGCGTACGGCACCTTCACGGTCACCGCCGATGTCACCCGGTACACGCGCGCGGCCTTCCTCTCCGAGGTCGGCAAGGAGACGGAGACCTTCCTCCGCTTCTCCACCGTGGCCGGCAACCTCGGCGCGGCGGACGCCGTCCGGGACCCGCGCGGCTTCTCGCTGAAGTTCTACACCGAAGAGGGCAACTACGACCTCGTCGGCAACAACACCCCGGTGTTCTTCATCAAGGACGCCATCAAGTTCCCGGACTTCATCCACACCCAGAAGCGCGACCCCTACACGGGATCGACCGAGATGGACAACGTCTGGGACTTCTGGAGCCTGTCGCCGGAGTCGACGCACCAGGTGACCTGGCTGTTCGGTGACCGCGGCATCCCGGCGTCGTACCGCCACATGGACGGCTTCGGCTCGCACACCTACCAGTGGAACAACGAGGCGGGCGAAGCCTTCTGGGTCAAGTACCACTTCAAGACCGACCAGGGCATCAAGACCCTCACCCAGGCCGAGGCGGACAGGCTCGCCGGTGCGGACCCCGACTCCCACCAGCGCGACCTGCGCGAGGCCATCGAGCGCGGCGAGTACCCGTCGTGGACGGTCGGCGTGCAGATCATGCCGGTGGCCGAGGCGGCGACGTACCGCTTCAACCCGTTCGACCTGACCAAGGTGTGGCCGCACGCGGACTACCCGATCGTCTGGTTCGGCAAGCTGGAGCTCAACCGCAACCCGGAGAACGTCTTCGCCGAGGTCGAGCAGTCGATCTTCTCCCCGGCGCACTTCGTGCCCGGCATCGGGCCGTCCCCGGACAAGATGCTCCAGGGCCGCCTCTTCGCCTACGGCGACGCCCACCGCTACCGCGTCGGCATCAACGCCGACCAGCTGCCGGTGAACCGCCCGCACGCCACCGTGGCACGCACCAACTCCCGTGACGGCCACCTGTACGACGGCCGGCACAAGGGCGCGAAGAACTACGAGCCGAACAGCTTCGGCGGCCCGTTCCAGACGGACCGGGCCCTGTGGCAGCCGGTCGCGGTCTCCGGCGTCACCGGCGAGAGTGCGGCGCCCTCGCACGCCGAGGACGACGACTTCGTCCAGGCGGGCAACCTCTACCGCCTGATGACGGACGCGGAGAAGGAGCGGCTGATCGGCAACCTGGCCGGTGCCCTGTCCGGCGTCTCGCGCGAGGACATCGTCGAGCGCGCGATCGACAACTTCCGTCAGGCAGACGGTGACTTCGGCAAGCGGCTGGAGGCCGCGGTCCAGGCCCTGCGCGGCTGACATCCAGCACTGGACCGCTTGTCGTAGCGGCGGGCCGGATCCCCGGGGACGGGGGTCCGGCCCGTTCGTCGTTCCGGCCGTACCCGCTCCGTTCCGGCCGTACCCGTTGCGTCCCGGCCGTACCGCTCCGTGCCGGTCGGTACCTCGCGTCGCGTCAGGCGGTCACCACCGGCGCGTGGTGCGGGGTGCGTGCGGGTGCCCAGCGGCGGATGATGTCGCGCACCGAGACGATGCCGACGGGCTCGCCGCCGTCCAGGACGATGAGGTGGCGGAAGCCGCCGTGGGCCATCGCGCCCGCCGCCTCCTCCACGGTCCAGGTCGGGGCGGCGAAGACGACGTCGGTGGTGGTGTGGCCGTGGGCGCGCTCGGAGTCCGGGTCCTGGCCCCGGCCCACGGAGACGAGGACGTCGCGTTCGGTGAGGATGCCGATGCCGTCGGCGTCGGGGTCGTACACCACGGCCGCGCCGACGCGGCGTGCGGCCATCAGGGCGGCGGCCTGGCGGAGTGTGTGGGCGGGACCGATGGTGAGGACGACCGTGCTCATGACTTCGCGGACGAGCATGGGTGGAGCCACCTCCTGCCGGTGATCCATGAGTTAGTTCATGGATTCACAAGTTCACAAGTGGGGGGACTCTCAGAGTGACAGGTAAAGCACGGGTCAACAAGGGGGCGTGGAGGGCGAGTCGGCGGGCGCTCAGTAGCGCTGGTTGAGATACCCGAGCAGCTCGTCGTGGAGCCGGCCGTTCGACGCGGCCGCGTTCCCGCTGTGCGGGCCGGGGCGGCCGTCGAGGCCCGTGAAGGTGCCCCCGGCCTCCGTGACGATGACCGCGTTCGCGGCCATGTCCCAGAGGGAGAGCTCGGGTTCGGCGCAGAGGTCCACCGAGCCTTCGGCGACCATCATGTACGGCCAGAAGTCGCCGTACGCGCGTGTGCGCCACACCTCGCGGGTCAGGTCCAGGAAGCCGTCGAGGCGGCCCTGCTCCTCCCAGCCGCTCAGCGAGGAGTACGCGAAGGAGGCGTCGGAGAGCGTGGAGACCTGGGAGACGTGCAGCCGGTGGGCGGAGGTCAGGCTGCGGCCCGTGAACGCGCCGTGGTCCTGCACCGCCCACCAGCGGCGGCCGAGGGCCGGCGCCGAGACGAGGCCGACGACCGGCTGGTAGCCGCCCTCCTTCGCCTCCATCAGGGCGATGAGGGTGGCCCACACGGGGACGCCGCGCACGTAGTTCTTGGTGCCGTCGATCGGGTCGACGACCCAGCGGCGGGGGCCGGTGCCCGCCACGCCGAACTCCTCGCCGTGCACCGAGTCGCGGGGGCGGGCGCGGGCGAGGTGGCCGCGGATGAGTTCCTCGGCGGCCTTGTCCGCCTCACTCACCGGGGTCATGTCCGGCTTCGTCTCGACCTTCAGGTCGAGGGCCTTGAAGCGGTCCATCGTCGCGGCGTCGGCGGCGTCGGCGAGCACGTGGGCGAGGCGGAGGTCGTCGAGGTAATCGGGCATGCCGTCACGCTATCTGTCGCGGGCCGGGCGGGGCTACCAGGGGTTTGACGGGCGTGGCGGGCACGGCACGGCGGTGGGAAGGCGGCGCGAGGACCCTTGACAGTGCCCCCGCACCCGTCAAATCTGGCAGCAAGCCGCTCGGTACATCCGCCGGAATCCGCTCGGCCCGAGGGAGGCGAGGGTGCCTGCAGCCCGGGAGTCCCTGCTCGACGCCGCTTACACGGCGCTGGCGCGCCGGCCGTGGTCCGCCGTGCGGATGGTGGACGTGGCGGCCTCCGCCGGGGTGTCCCGGCAGACCCTCTACAACGAGTTCGGCAGCAAGGAGGGCCTCGCCCGGGCGCTCGTGCGGCGGGAGGCCGACGGCTACCTCGCCGGGGTGGAACGCGCCCTCGCCGGACCCAGCGACCCGCGCGAGCGTCTCACCGCCACCGCCGAGTGGATGATGTCGGCTGCCCACGACAACGCGCTGGTGCGGGCCATGCTCACCGGGTGCTGGAGCGAGCGGCTGCCCTCGCCGGCCCTGACGGCGGTGCCGTCCTCCTCCGCCGTGCCGGCCCAGCGGCGGGCCGACGGTCCGCTGCCCTCGCCCGGCGACTTCGTGGGCCTCGTCCGCGACCGCGCCGTGGCCGTACTCAACGGCGCCGGTCCGCTGCCGCCGCCGGACGCCGCCGAACTGGCCCGCTCCTGCGAACTGGCGGTGCGGCTCGCCCTGTCCTGCGTCGCCGCGCCGCCCGCCGAGGGCGGGGTGGCGGACCTCCTGCGCACCGCCCTGCCGCGCCGGTTGACGGCATAGCGGCGGCCCGACGGCTCCCGGGAAGGGGCCGGGAGAGTCCTAGTGCGCCGAGCCGGACAGTTGCAGCCCGATCACGCCGATGATGACGAAGCTGATCGAGACGATCTTCAGGGTCGAGACCAGGTCGCCGAGGAAGACCATGCCGTAGATGGCGGTGCCCGCCGCGCCGATGCCGGTCCACACCGCGTACGCGGGGCCGACGTCGAGCTTCTTCAGGGACATCGTCAGCAGGCCGAAACTGCCCAGCGCGAAGGCGCAGAAGGCGACGGTCGGCCAGAGCCGGGTGAAGCCGTGCGACAGCTTCAGACAGACGGCGAAGCCGGTTTCGAGCACTCCGGCCACTATGACCAGCAGCCACGCCATGTCTTGTCCTCCCGTGGTCCCCTGCCGCGACCGCTGTGTCGGTGTCGATCAGTGGCTTCGTCCGGCCCGACGTCGTCCGGCTTTGCTCAGGCTTGGTTCCGGCTTGGTGCGATTATGCACTTACCTGTCGCACGGCACGGCAAACAACGCGGGGGTCAATCCCCTTCCTTGCGTTCCCGTGTCGACAGCAGTCGGCGCAGCGAGTACAGCCGGGCCGGGTCGGCGTGTCCCTCGGCGACCCAGGCGTCCAGCGCGCAGTCGGGCTCGTCGTGGCTGCACGCCCGGGGACAGCCCTCCGTGCCCGGTACCAGGTCGGGGAAGGCGTTGATCACCCGGGACGGGTCGATGTGCGCCAGCCCGAACGACCGTACGCCCGGGGTGTCGACGACCCAGCCGCCCGCCGCCGAGGACAGCGGCAGGGCGAGCGCCGAGGTCGTGGTGTGCCGGCCGCGGCCCGTCACCGCGTTGACATGACCCGTCACCCGGCGGCGGTCCTCGGGCACCAGGGTGTTGACCAGGGTCGTCTTGCCGACGCCGGAGTGGCCGACGAAGGCGGTGATCTTCCCGTCCAGATGCTCGCGCACCAGGTCCGCGGCCGCGCCGTTCTCCAGCTCCTCGCGGCTGGTGACGACGTACGGGATGTCCAACGCGCCGTACAGGCCCAGGAGTTCGTCCGGCGGCGCCAGGTCCGACTTGGTCATCACGAGCAACGGGGTGAGACCGCCGTCGAACGCCGCGACCAGGCAGCGGTCGATCAGGCGCGGGCGCGGCTCGGGATCGGCGAGGGCGGTGACGACGGCGAGCTGGTCGGCGTTGGCGACGACCACCCGCTCGTAGGGGTCGTCGTCGTCGGCGGTGCGGCGCAGCACGGAGACGCGCTCCTCGATGCGGACGATCCGCGCGAGCGTGTCCTTCTTGCCGGACAGGTCGCCGACCAGGGCCACCCGGTCGCCGACGACCGCTGCCTTGCGGCCCAGTTCGCGGGCCTTCATCGCCATGACGACCCGGTCCTCCACCAGGCAGGTCAGCCTGCCGCGGTCCACGGTGAGGACCAGGCCCTCGGCGGCGTCCTCGTGCTTGGGCCGGATGTGGGTGCGCGGCCGGTTGCCCTTGCGGTTGGGGCGCGAGCGGATGTCGTCCTCGTCGGTGTGCTTGCCGTAGCGGCGCATGGCGAACCGTCCCTACGCCCCGAGCATCCCGGTCCACAGGTCGGGGAAGTCGGGCAGCGTCTTGGCGGTCGTCGCCACGTTCTCGATCTGGACGCCCTCGACCGCGAGGCCGATGATCGCGCCGGCGGTGGCCATGCGGTGGTCCTCATAGGTGTGGAAGACGCCGCCGTGCAGCCGGCGCGGGCGGATGTGCAGACCGTCGGCGGTCTCGGTGACGTCACCGCCGAGTTCGTTGATCTCCTTGGTGAGCGCGGCCAGCCGGTCCGTCTCGTGCAGCCGCAGGTGGGCCACGCCGCGCAGGGTCGAAGGGGAGTCCGCGAGGGCGGCGACGGCCGCGATGCCCGGGGTCAGCTCGCCGACCTCGCCGAGGTCGACGTCGATGCCCCGGACGGCACCCGATCCGGTGAAGACGAGACCGTAGTCGGTCAGTTCGCAGGAACCGCCCATTTCGGTGAAGATCTCGCGCAGCCGGTCACCGGGCTGGGTGGTGCGGGACGGCCAGTCGGGGATCACCACCCTGCCGCCGGTCACCAGCGCCGCCGCCAGGAACGGCTGGGCGTTCGACAGGTCCGGCTCGATCGTCAGGTCCCGGCCGAGCAGCGCGCCCGGGGTGACCCGCCAGACGTTCGGCTCGCCGCCGGACTCCGGGGTGTCGACCTGGGCACCGACCGCGCGCAGCATGTCGACCGTCATGCGGATGTGCGGCATGGAGGGCAGCGCGGAGCCGGTGTGGCGCACCTCGACGCCCTGGTTGAAGCGCGGTCCGGACAGCAGCAGGGCGCTGACGAACTGGGAGGAGGACGACGCGTCGATCTCGACCGGACCGCCCTCCAGGGCGCCGCCGCCGTGCACGGTCATCGGCAGCGCGCCCCGCGCGTCGTCGTCGATGCGGGCGCCCAGGGCGCGCAGCGCGTCGATCACACCGTGCAGCGGACGCTCGTACGACCGCGGGTCGCCGTCGAAGCGGACGGTGCCGTCGGCCAGCGTGGCGACCGGCGGGAGGAAGCGCATGACCGTGCCCGCGTTGCCGACGTCGACCGTGGCCGGGCCGCGCAGGCCGGCCGGGATGACCCGCCAGAACTCGCCGGTGCCCTCGGGGCCGACGCCCTCCTCGATCTCGACGCCCATCGTGCGCAGGGCCTCGGCCATCAGCAGGGTGTCGCGGGAGCGCAGCGGGCGGCGCAGCCAGCCGGGCTCGGAGGCGAGCGCGGCCAGCACCAGGGCACGGTTGGTGACCGACTTGGACCCGGGCACGTGGACGGTCGCGTCGACGGCCCCGCTCGCGTGCGGGGCGGGCCAGAGGGTGGTGTGCGCGGGGTTCACGGTCATGGGCCCCACTTTAATGGCTGAGGACGATCGGAGATCTTGATCAAAAGCGGCGAAACCTGACCGAAAACGCAACAGTGCACTTGCCGTGCATATATGCGCAGCAGGCAGACGGCCCCCGAGGCCTCACAGCTCCAGCAGCCAGCGCCCGCCGCCGATCAGCGAGCACAGCGACACCGCGTGGAACAGGAAGAACCACACCCCCGCGGGCGCGTGCGTCAGCCGCGCCAACTGGTCCGCGTCCGAGTCCCCGGCGCCGCCCCGCGACCGCTTGGCCTGCAACTCGAAGGCCGGGCGCACCCCGCCGAGCAGCAGGAACCACACCACCGCGTACGCGAACGCCGCCTGCACCTGCGGTCCGGCCAGCCAGGACACCAGGACGAACGTGCCGCCGGTGACCACCACCGTCAGCACCCCGTAGGCGTTGCGGACCATCACCAGCAGGGCCACGAGCAGCGCCGTCGCCAGCCAGAGCAGCAGGGTGATGCGCCCCGCCGCCAGCAGCGCGGCGCCGCCGAGGCCGAGCAGCGGGGGAGCGGTGTACCCGGCGACCGCGGTGAGGATCATGCCGATGCCGTGCGGCTTGCCCCGGCTCACCGTCAGACCGCTGGTGTCCGAGTGCAGGGTGATCCCGGTCAGGGTCCGCCCGGTCAGCAGGGCCACCAGCCCGTGGCCGCCCTCGTGGGCGATGGTGATCGCGTTGCGCGCTATCCGCCACGACCCGCGTGTCACGACGACGGCGAGCGCCGCCACCAGGGTCGCGATCACCACCCACAGGTCGGGATCGGGCTGGGTGCCGGAGACCTCGTCCCACAGGGAGGTGAGCGAGGCCGTCGCGAGGTGGTCCATGTTCGGGGAGGGCTCCTCGTACTAGCGGACGTGCGGGTGTGGCGCGCAGCGCCTCGTTGAGGGGTGGTGGTCGGGAGACGGGCGGGCCTGGCAGTGTGGCACGTATGTGCGGACGGTATGCGGCGAGTCGTCGACCCGAGGATCTCGCGGGAATCTTCGAGATCGAGAAGTGGGAGCCCAAGGAGAGCTTGGATCCCGACTACAACGTGGCTCCCACCAAGGAGGTCCACGCAGTCCTGGACCGCCCCCTGAAAGACGTCGAGGACCCGAAGCCGGTTCGCCAGCTGCGGAAACTGAAGTGGGGCCTCGTCCCCTCCTGGTCCAAGACGTCCGAGGGCGCCGCCCGGATGATCAACGCCCGCGCGGAGACCGTCCACGAGAAGCCCTCCTACCGCCGCGCCTTCAGCACCCGGCGCTGCATCCTGCCCGCCGACGGCTACTACGAGTGGGTCACCGGCAAGCAGGAGCGGGACCTGGAGGTCGAGGGGCGCAAGAAGCGGCCGCGCAAGCAGCCGTACTTCGTCACCCCCGCCGACGGCTCCGTGTTCGCCATGGCCGGGCTCTACGAGTTCTGGCGGGACAAGACCCTGCCCGACGACCACCCGCAGGCCTGGTGGGTGACGTGCTCGGTGATCACCACCGAGGCCGAGACCACGCCGCTCGCCGTCGCCCCGGCCGACGGCCCGCACGCGCTGGCCGACATCCACCCGCGGATGCCGCTGATGCTGACGCCGGACCGCTGGGACGCCTGGCTCGACCCGGCGCGCACCGACCCCGACGAGCTGACCTCGCTGCTGGCGCCGCCGCCCGCCGGACTGCTGCGGGCCTATCCCGTCTCGACGACCGTGAGCAACGTCCGCAACAACGGGCCGGAGCTGCTCAAGGAGCTGGAGGGGCCGGAAGAGGGCACACTCTTCTGACGTGACGGATGCGACAGAGGTTGTGACAGAGACGGTCGAGACGGATGCGGGTCCCGCCCGCATCACCTGGCACCCGGCGGAGCGGCCCCGGCTCGTCCTCGCCGCGAGCCACGGCGCCGGCGGCGGCATCGAGGCGCGCGACCTGAAGGCGCTGGCGGCCGCCCTGCCCGCCCACGGGGTGAGTGTCGCCCTCGTCGAGCAGCCCTGGCGGGTGGCCGGCAAGAAGCTGGCGCCCGCGCCGAAGACCCTCGACACCGGCTGGCGGGGCGTCTGGCCCGCGCTCACCGCGCCCGGCCTGCCGGTGGTCTCGGGCGGCCGCAGCGCCGGCGCCCGCGTCGCCTGCCGTACCGCCGCCGAACTGGGCGCCCGTGCCGTCCTCGCCCTGAGCTTCCCGCTGCACCCGCCGGGCAAGCCGGAGAAGTCGCGTGCCGAAGAGCTGCTGGGGTCCGGGGTGCCCACCCTCGTCGTCCAGGGCGGCAACGACCCCTTCGGCAGACCGCGGGAGTTCCCCGAGGCGCCCGCGGGAACCTACGAGCTGATCGAGGTGCCGTACGGCGACCACGGCTTCGCCGTGCCCAAGCGGGCGGAGATCGGCCAGGAGGAGGCGCTGGAGCTGATCACCGACGGCGTCCTGAAGTGGACCGGCTCACTCGGCTGAACGCCCGGGAATGACCGGCGGACGGCCGCTGTTGTGCGGTGCATACGTTGCTGAGAATCAGCACCGACGCCGTAGGAGAGGAAGTCCGCCGCATGGGTTCAGCCTTCTGCCCGAGCCGCAGCAGCCGGTCCGATCTGGACTGGACGGTGCTGCACGCGGCGAAGACCGCCCCCATTCGGTCGGCGGGCGGACCGGATCGGCAAGCGTCCCCGACCGCAGGTCGTCTATCCTCCGATTCGAGTGAGACCGCATTCGGTTTCACGACGTCACTGGAGGAGGTGGGTCCGGTCACTGGGACCGACGCAGGGACCGAACACGGCCAGGCGGAGCAGCCCGAGGGCCGGGGTACGGACGCGGAGTCGACCGCGGAGCGCAGCGCGCGCTTCGAACGGGACGCGCTGGAGTTCCTCGACCAGATGTACTCGGCCGCGCTGCGCATGACGCGTAATCCGGCCGACGCCGAGGACCTGGTGCAGGAGACCTACGCCAAGGCGTACGCGTCCTTCCACCAGTTCCGCGAGGGCACCAACCTCAAGGCGTGGCTGTACCGCATCCTCACCAACACCTTCATCAACTCGTACCGCAAGAAGCAGCGCGAACCCCAGCGCAGCGCGGCCGAGGAGATCGAGGACTGGCAGCTCGCGCGTGCCGAGTCGCACATGTCGACGGGTCTGCGCTCCGCGGAGTCGCAGGCGCTCGACCACCTGCCCGATTCGGACGTGAAGCAGGCGCTCCAGGCGATCCCCGAGGAGTTCCGTATCGCCGTGTATTTGGCGGACGTCGAGGGCTTTGCCTACAAGGAGATCGCAGACATCATGGGGACACCCATCGGAACGGTGATGTCCCGGCTGCACCGTGGACGCCGTCAGCTGCGCGGCATGCTGGAGGACTACGCCCGCGACCGCGGCCTGGTCCCCGCCGGCGCCGGAGAGTCGAACGAAGCGAAAGGCTCGGGGTCATGAGCTGCGGAGAGCCGCACGAGACGGATTGCAGCGAAATCCTCGATCATCTCTACGAGTTTCTCGACAAGGAGATGCCGGACTCGGACTGCGTGAAGTTCGAGCACCACTTCGAGGAATGCTCGCCCTGCCTGGAGAAGTACGGGCTGGAGCAGGCCGTGAAGAAGCTGGTCAAGCGGTGCTGCGGACAGGACGACGTACCGGGTGACCTGCGCGCCAAGGTCATGGGACGGCTGGACCTGATCCGGTCCGGGCAGTCCGTGCCGGAACACGACGTGACGGCCGCGCCGTCGTCGGCTCCGCAGGAGTCCTGAGCCGGCCTGAGTGTCCTGACGCCGTCAGAAGTCACTCGTACGTGCTAATCCGCGGGTTATCTGCCCGCGGCCTCCCCCCGCCGTCCTAGGCTCCGGAGCCTGACAGACGTGGCCGGGGGAGGGGCTCATGGACGCGGTACCGGCGCGGGCACGGGTCTACGTGACCGGCGTCGCCCTCGCCGCACTGCTCTGCCTGTGGCCGCTGCCGTCGGTGCACGCGCCCTGGTGGGCGGTGCTGCTGCTCGCCGGACTGTACGCGGGTTCCGAACTCGTCGCGCGGTCCCGCTTCGTCGGGACCTGCTATCCCGTTCTGCTCGCCGGTGCCTTCCTGCTGCCGCCGCCCGCCGCCGCGCTCGTGGCCCTGCCGGGGGCGCTGCTGTCCCCGGTGCCGCGACGCCCCTTCGGCCTGCGGCGCCTGTGGCGGGCCGCCCAGCTGACCCTCGCCGTGTGGGCCGCCGCCGGTGTCCACTGGCGGCTCGGCGGCCGGGACGCGGTGGTCGAGCCCGCCTTCCCGTACGCCCTCGTGCCGGCCGGCGCCGCGGTGCTCGCCTTCTGCCTGGTGCTCACGGTGCTGGACGGCGGCATCCGCGCCCTCGCCGACCACGTGCCGCCGAGCCGGGCCTGGCGGGGGCTGCTCTCCCGGTCGCTCGCGCCGATCGCCGTGCACGGGCTCGCCGGGCTGATGATGGCGGTCCTGTGGCGCAGCCCGTACGGTCCGGTGGCCGCGCTGCTCGTGCTGCTGCCGATGTGCGTGGCGTGGTGGGCCTTCGCCCAGTACCACCGCGAGCGGGCCGCGCACCAGGCGACCATCCGCGCCCTGGTGCAGGCCGTCGACATCAAGGATGGCTACACCCGCGGCCACAGTGAACGCGTCGGCCAGGCCTCCATGATGATCGCCCGCGAGCTGGGCATGGACGACGAACGCGTCGAGACCCTGCGCTTCGCGGGGATCCTCCACGACGTGGGCAAGCTCGGCGTGCCCACCCGGCTGCTGCGCAAGGACGGGCCGCTGACGCCCGAGGAGCGCCGGGTGATCGAACTGCACCCCGAGTACGGGCACGAGATGGTGCGCGGCATCCGCTTCCTCGGGGAGGCCCGCGCCGCCGTCCTGCACCACCACGAACGGCTGGACGGCAGCGGCTACCCCTACGGACTGGCCGGCGACCGGATCCCCGAGTCGGCCCGGGTGGTGGCCGTCGCCGACGCCTTCGACGCGATGACGTCCACCCGCTCCTACCGCAGGGCCCGCCCCGTCGCGGCGGCCCTGGAGGAGCTCCAGCGGTGTGCCGGCGGGCAGTTCGACCCGCGGATGGTGCGGGCGCTGGTCCACGCCCTCGGCCGCCACGGCTGGCGCCCGTCGGTGACGGCGGACGGCACTCCCGCGCTCCCCGCCGCCCCGTCCCCGGGCCGCGGCGAGGGCGCCCGGGACAGTGTCGGCAGGGGCGCGCCATGACGCCCTCGCCACCACCGGCCCAGCCCCCGCCGTCGGCGGCCCCGCTCCTCGTACCCGGCTGCGCCGGGATCCTCGCGCTCGGGTGTCTCGCCTCCGTGCTGGGGTCGGGGCCGGTGCAGCGGCCCGTGGCGCTGGCCTTCGGCGGCCTGGTCGTCCTCGGTGAGCTGACCCGGCGCACCGGCGCCGAGGCCCGGGAGGCCGCACCGCTCGGAGCCGCGGGGGCGCTGGCGTACGCGCTGCTCGGAGACGTCGCCGGGCAGCCCGCGCAGCACGGTGTCGCCCAGACCGTCACCGTCGTGCTCGCCGCCTCGCTGCTCGGCAGCGTGCCCTACGTCGCCCGCGGCAGCGGACCCGTCCTCGACCACCTGGCCCGGCGCGTGCTGACCGTCGGCTTCGCCGCCGTGTGCTTCCGGCCGCTGGCCCAGCAGGGCGTTTTCGACGACTGGAGCGGTCCCGCCCACGCGCTGCTCCTGCTGGCGCTGCTCGCCCTGACCAGCCTGTGCGACGCCGTGCTCGCCGCCGCCCCCGCGCACGCGCGCACCGGCTGGCCCTTCGGACCGCTGCTGCGCGAGGAACTGCGCGGCATGGTCGGCATCACCTCGGCGGTGTGCGCGACCGGCGCGGTGATGGCGCTCGCGGTGAGCGTCGCGGGCCTGTGGGCGCTCCCCGTCTTCTGCGTGCCCCTGCTGCTCGCCCAGCTGTCCTACCGCCGGTACGCGGCCGTCCGGGCCACCTACCGGCAGACCATCGCCTCCCTGGCCCGCGCCACCGAGATCGCCGGGTACACCCCGGCCGGGCACGCCCGCCGTGTCGCCGGACTCGGGGTGGCCGTCGGACGGGACCTGGGGCTGTCCGGGGCGGAGCTGACCGTGCTGGAGTACGCGGCCCTGATGCACGACATCGGCCAGCTCAGCCTGGTCGACCCGGTCCCGGCGGGAGCCACCGCCGGCCTGCCCGTCACGGAGCAGCGGCGGATCGCGCTGCTCGGCGGAGCCGTCGTCCGCCAGACCGGGGTCGACGCGGCGGTCGCGGTGGTGGTGGAGCGCCAGGCGGACCCCTGCCGCGAGCAGCCGGTCGCCGCGCGGATCGTGCGCGTCGTGAACGCCTACGAGGAGAAGGCGCGGGACGCGGGCCCGGGCGGCGTCCTGACGGCGCTGGAGGAGCTGCGCCTGGCCACCGCCAGCGACTACGCTCCCGAGGTGGTGGAAGCACTGGCCCGAGTCCTTGCCCGGGGCAGCCTTACCGGGCCCGCGGCTGGGTAACCCATGGGTAATGAGCGCCTCTACAGCCGTACGTGGTTTGATGCCCAGGAGAGGGTGTCCGGGGGCGCGAAAGGCACAGCCAGCCCACTGAACGGAACTGGCAGGCGGGAATCGTGAGGATCTTCGGCAAGGCACGGCACCGGCCCTCCGCCTCCTGGCGGCAGGCCACCGACCGCGCGTTCACGCTGATCGGCGACGGTCGCTACGAGGACGCGGGCGCGCTGCTGACCCGGGCGGCCGATCTGGAGCCCTGGCTGTCGGAGTCCTGGTTCAACCTGGCCCTGCTGCACAAGTTCCGGCACGACTGGGAGCAGGCCCGGGCGGCCGGACTCCGAGCCGTCGCGCTCCTCGACCGGGACACCGGAGCCCCCGACTGGTGGAACGTCGGCATCGCCGCCACCGCCCTCCAGGACTGGCCGCTGGCCCGCCGGGCCTGGCAGGCCTACGGGCTGCGCACCCCGGGGGACGCCACGGACGCCGGTGAGCCGCTCGGCATGGACCTCGGCAGCGCGGCCGTACGGCTGTCCCCCGAGGGCGAGGCCGAGGTGGTGTGGGGGCGGCGGCTCGACCCCGCCCGCGTCGAGGTGCTGTCCATCCCGCTGCCGTCGTCCGGGCGGCGCTGGGGCGAGGTCGTCCTGCACGACGGTGTGCCGCACGGGGAGCGGACGACCAGCGCCGGGCACTCCTACCCCGTCTTCGACGAGATCGAGCTGTGGGCGCCGTCGCCCGTGCCCACCTGGGTGGTCCTCCTGGAGGCCGCCACCGAGGCCGACCGGGACGCCCTGGAGCAGCTGGCCTCCGACGCCGGGTTCGCCGCCGAGGACTGGTCGTCCTCCGTGCGGCTGCTGTGCCGGATGTGCTCGGAGTCCCGGATGCCGTCCGACGAGGGCGAGGGCGAGCACCTCGACCCGCACGACCACAGCGAACCCGGACACCCCGGGCCCCTGGGACACCGCACCGACGGGCAGCTGTGGGTGCCGGAGCGGGAGTGCGGGGTGGCCGCGCCGGCCGGGCTGGTGAAGGGGTTGCTGGACGGGTGGGTGGCCGACAGTCCGGACTCGCGTGACTGGCGGGACCTGGAAGAGGTCTGCTGAGCGGCCCCGTAGTCTTTGTCAGGACGCTCCAGCAGCAGTCGCCATCAAGCATCACCCTTGGTTGTACGAGGAAGGCATACGTCGGTCATGGCCCAGCAGGACACCGATCAGCAGCACCCGGGCGTGCTCCCCGTGGACGACGAGGGTTTCGTCGTCGACACCCAGGACTGCGAGGAGCGTGAGGCCGACTGGCGCGGGCGCGGCACCTCGCGCCCGATCACGGTGGTCGGCAACCCGGTGCTGCACAAGGAGTGCGAGGACGTCACCGACTTCGGCGAGGAGTTCCAGCAGCTGGTGGCCGACATGTTCGCCAGCCAGCGCACCGCCGAGGGCGTGGGCCTGGCCGCCAACCAGATCGGCGTCTCCAAGAAGGTCTTCGTCTACGACTGCCCCGACGACGAGGGTGTCCGCCACGTCGGCGTCGTCTGCAACCCCAAGCTGGTCGAGCTGCCGGCCGACCGCCGCCGCCTGGACGACAGCAACGAGGGCTGCCTATCCGTGCCGACCGCCTACGCGCCGCTCGCCCGCCCCGACTACGCCGAGGTGACCGGGCAGGACGAGAAGGGCAACCCGGTCAAGGTGCGCGGCACCGGGTACTTCGCACGGTGTTTGCAGCACGAGACGGACCACCTGTACGGGTACCTGTACATCGACCGGCTCTCCAAGCGCGAACGCAAGGACGCGCTGCGGCAGATGGCCGAGAACGAGCCGCGCTACCCCGTGGTCGCGAACGACTGACACCGCCCCACCGGTCACACATCTCCCTTGCGCACGGCGCCCGTTCGGGTCTTCCCCGAGCGGGCGCCGTGCGTCTGTGCGCGTCGGTGTTCATCCATGGAAAGCCGCCACACAACAGGAGAATTCCGGCATCGAGGGGTAGTGAATGGAGCAAATCCGTTCCCAGAACGGTCAGTTGTGGTGCTGAATGGGAAGTGCGGGGATACGCAACGGCGCACGCCCCGCTCAGCGAGAGGGGTGCGCCACCGGCGGCTGAGAGGGGTTTGTTCGTGCATGCTTTCTCACACGGCACCACAGCGACACCGACCGCGATCGCAGTACCGCCATCGCTCCGTCTCCCGGTGATCGAGGCGGCATTTCCCCGGCAACTGCACCCGTATTGGCCCAGGCTCCAGGAGACCACCCGCACCTGGCTGCTCGAAAAGCGGCTCATGCCGGCGGACAAGGTCGCGGAATATGCCGACGGCCTGTGCTACACGGACCTCATGGCGGGCTACTACCTGGGCGCCCCCGACGAGGTCATGCAGGCGATAGCGGACTACAGCGCGTGGTTCTTCGTCTGGGACGACCGCCACGACCGCGACATCGTCCACGGCCGTCCCGGCGCCTGGCGGCGGCTGCGCGGCCGGCTGCACACGGCACTGGACTCACCCGGGGACCACCTGCACCACGAGGACACGCTGGTGGCCGGGTTCGCCGACAGTGTGCGGCGGCTCTACGCCTTCCTGCCGGGCACCTGGAACGCCCGGTTCGCCCGGCACTTCCACGCGGTGATCGAGGCGTACGACCGTGAATTCCACAACCGCACGCGCGGAATCGTGCCCGGCGTGGAGGAGTACCTCCAGCTGCGCCGGCTCACCTTCGCGCACTGGATCTGGACCGACCTGCTGGAGCCGGCTTCGGGCTGCGAACTCCCCGACGCCGTACGGAAACACCCGGCATATCGCCGGGCGGCGCTGCTGAGTCAGGAATTCGCCGCCTGGTACAACGACCTCTGCTCGCTGCCGAAGGAAATAGCGGGCGACGAGGTCCACAATCTCGGAATCAGTCTCATCACCCACCATTCACTCACGCTGGAAGAAGCCATCGGAGAAGTCAGGCGACGCGTCGAGGAATGCATCACCGAATTCCTCGCCGTGGAGCAGGACGCCTTACGGTTCGCCGACGAACTCGCCGACGGGACCGTACGCGGAAAAGAACTGGGCGGCGCCGTACGGGCCAACGTCGGCAATATGCGGAACTGGTTCAGTTCCGTCTACTGGTTCCACCACGAGTCCGGCCGTTACATGGTCGACAGCTGGGACGACCGGTCGACGCCCCCGTACGTCAACAACGAAGCGGCAGGTGAGAAATGACCGTCGAGTCCGTCAACCCCGAGACCCGGGCGCAGCCGGCCCGGGAGCTGCGCGTACCGCCCGTCGCGGGCGGCGGCGTACCGCTGCTCGGCCACGGCTGGCGGCTGGCCCGCGACCCGCTGGCCTTCATGTCGCAGCTGCGCGACCACGGCGACATCGTGCGCATCAAGCTCGGCCCCAAGACCGTCTACGCGGTCACCAACCCGGAGCTGACCGGCGCCCTTGCCCTGAACCCCGACTACCACATAGCGGGACCGCTGTGGGAGTCACTGGAGGGCCTGCTCGGCAAGGAGGGCGTGGCGACCGCCAACGGCCCGCTCCACCGGCGCCAGCGGCGCACCATCCAGCCGGCGTTCCGGCTGGACGCCATCCCCGCCTACGGGCCGATCATGGAGGAGGAGGCGCACGCGCTCACCGAGCGCTGGCAGCCGGGCGAGACCGTCGACGCCACCTCCGAGTCCTTCCGGGTCGCCGTGCGCGTCGCGGCCCGCTGCCTGCTGCGCGGGCAGTACATGGACGAGCGGGCCGAGCGGCTGTGCGTCGCGCTCGCCACCGTCTTCCGGGGCATGTACCGGCGGATGGTGGTCCCGCTCGGGCCGCTGTACCGGTTGCCGCTTCCGGCCAACCGCCGATTCAACGACGCGTTGGCCGATCTGCATCTGCTGGTCGACGAGATCATCGCCGAGCGCCGCGCATCCGGTCAAAAGCCGGACGATTTGCTCACGGCATTGCTGGAGGCGAAGGACGACAATGGCGACCCGATCGGGGAACAGGAGATCCACGACCAGGTGGTCGCGATACTCACCCCCGGCAGTGAAACCATCGCGTCCACGATCATGTGGTTGCTCCAGGCACTTGCCGACCATCCGGAACATGCCGACCGCATACGCGACGAAGTCGAAGCGGTCACCGGCGGACGGCCCGTGGCATTCGAGGACGTCCGCGGGCTCACGCACACCGGCAATGTCGTCGTGGAGGCGATGCGTTTGCGTCCGGCCGTATGGGTATTGACGCGGCGCGCGGTGGCCGAGAGCGAACTCGGTGGCTATCGCATTCCGGCCGGTGCGGACATCATCTACAGTCCGTACGCAATCCAGCGCGATCCGAAGTCGTACGACGACAACCTGGAGTTCGACCCCGACCGGTGGCTCCCGGAACGCGCGAAGAATGTGCCGAAATACGCCATGAAGCCATTCAGTGCGGGCAAGCGGAAGTGCCCCAGCGACCACTTCTCCATGGCGCAGCTGACGCTGATCACGGCCGCGCTCGCCACGAAGTACCGCTTCGAGCAGGTGGCGGGCTCCAACGACGCGGTCCGGGTCGGCATCACGCTGCGCCCGCACGATCTGCTGGTCAGGCCCGTGGCACGGTGACGACCCGACGGCTCAGGCGGCGGCCTCCGGGCCCCGGAAGGTGCGCCGGTAGGCGTGCGGGGTGGTCCCCAGGGCCCTGGTGAACTGGTGCCTCAGGGCCGCCGCCGTGCCGAAGCCGGCGCGCCAGGCGATCGAGTCCATCGTCTCGTCCGTCGCTTCCAGCAGCCGCTGGGCCAGCAGTACGCGCTGGCGCAGGATCCAGCGGTACGGGGTCGTCCCCGTCTCCTGCTGGAAGCGGCGGGCGAAGGTGCGCGGGGACATGTGCGCCCGGACCGCCAGCTGCTCGACCGTGACCTCCTCGTCGAGGTGCTGCTCCATCCAGGCCAGCACCTCGCCGACGGTGTCGCACGAGGAGCGCGGCAGCGGCCGTTCGATGTACTGCGCCTGCCCGCCGTCCCGGTGTGGCGGCACCACCATGCGCCGGGCGATCCGGTTGGCGACCTCCGGCCCCTGCTCCTTGCGCACGATGTGCAGGCAGGCGTCGATGCCGGCGGCCGTCCCGGCCGAGGTGATCACCGGGTCCTCGTCGACGTAGAGCACGTCCGGCTCGACCCGGGCCCGCGGGTGCTGACGGGCCAGCTCGGCCGCGTGGTGCCAGTGCACCGCGCACCGCCGCCCGTCCAGCAGCCCGGCGGCGCCCAGCACGAAGACGCCGGAGCACACGCTCAGCACGCGGGTGCCCCGGGCCGTCGCCCGGCGCAGAGCTTCCAGCAGCTCGGGCGGGTACTCCCGGCGGACGAAGTCGGAGCCGGCCGGCACCGCGATGAGGTCGGCCTCCTCCAGCCGTTCCAGACCGTACGGCGTGGAGACGGTCAGCCCGCCGACGTGGGTGCTCAGCCGCGGCCCCTCCGCGGAGACCACCGCGAAGTCGTACCCCGGCAGGCCCTCGTCGCTCCGGTCGATGCCGAAGACCTCGCAGATCACGCCGAGTTCGAAGGGGTGCGCTCCGTCCAGCAGGACGGCGGCCACGTTCTGCAACATGCCGCCAGTCTGCCTCGTCGGTGGCAGGAAATCGAGGCCTTACGGCAGTCCTGCCACTGCCGGTAAGGAGTCTTGGGCGTGACAGTGGTGTCATGACCGGAAACCAGATAGAAGGCCTTGTCGGAATGCTCGCGACCTTCGGACTCCTCGTCCTCATGGTCCTCCCCTCCGTGATCGGCATCGTGCGCGACAGGCGCATCGACCGCCAGATCAGGGAGGCCCAGGAGGGGAGGGGTCAGGGAAAGGAAACCCAGGAGCCTCGGAAGACCCAGGAACCTCAGAAGTCCTCGTCCAGGTCGACGGTGCCCTCCACCGCCACCTGGTACGCCGAGGGGCGCCGCTCGAAGAAGTTGGTCAACTCCTGAACACCCTGAAGCTCCATGAAAGAGAAGGGGTTCTCGGAGCCGTACACCGGGGCGAAGCCGAGCCGCGTCAGACGCTGGTCGGCCACGCACTCCAGGTACTGCCGCATCGAGTCGGTGTTCATCCCCGGGAGGCCGTCACCGCACAGGTCGCGCGCGAACTGAAGCTCGGCCTCGACGGCCTCCCTCAGCATGTCGGTGACCTCCTGCCGGAGCCGGTCGTCGAACAGCTCCGGCTCCTCCTTGCGCACGGTGTCGACGACGTCGAAGGCGAAGGACATGTGCATCGTCTCGTCCCGGAACACCCAGTTGGTGCCGGTGGCCAGGCCGTGCAGCAGACCCCGGCTGCGGAACCAGTAGACGTAGGCGAAGGCGCCGTAGAAGAACAGGCCCTCGATGCACGCCGCGAAACAGATCAGGTTGAGCAGGAAGCGGCGCCGGTCGGCCTGCGTCTCCAGCCGGTCGATCGACTCCACCGAGTCCATCCACTTGAAGCAGAACCCGGCCTTCTCCCGGATGGACGGGATGTTCTCCACGGCCGCGAAGGCCGCGGCGCGGTCCTCCGGGTCGGGCAGATAGGTGTCGAGGAGCGTCAGGTAGAACTGGACGTGGACGGCCTCCTCGAAGAGCTGGCGGGACAGGTACAGCCGCGCCTCGGGGGAGTTGATGTGCTTGTACAGGGTCAGCACCAGGTTGTTCGCGACGATCGAGTCGCCGGTGGCGAAGAAGGCCACCAGACGGCCGATCAGGTGCTGCTCCTCGGGGCTGAGCTTCGCGAGGTCGGCGACGTCCGAGTGGAGGTCGACCTCCTCGACGTGCCAGGTGTTCTTGATGGCGTCCCGGTAGCGCTCGTAGAAGTCCGGGTAGCGCATGGGGCGCAGGGTCAGCTCGAAGCCCGGGTCGAGCAGGTTCTTGGTGGCGCGGGTCGCGGGGATCTCGGTGGTCATTACTGGCAGGCCTCGCAGGACTCGGGGTTTTCCAGGGAGCAGGCGACCGCTTCGGAGTCGGGGCCGGCCTGCACGGGGACGGTGGTGGCGCGGGCCGCGGCGCGGGCGATCCGGGTCGCCGGGCGGGAGCGCAGGTAGTACGTGGTCTTCAGGCCCTGCTTCCAGGCGTAGGCGTACATCGAGGAGAGCTTCCCGATGGTCGGCGTCTCCAGGAACAGGTTCAGCGACTGGGCCTGGTCGAGGTACGGGGTGCGGGCGGCGGCCATGTCGATCAGGCCGCGCTGCGGGATCTCCCAGGCGGTGCGGTACAGCGCCCGCACGTCCTCGGGGATCCAGGAGAAGCCCTGCACCGAGCCGTTGGCCTCGCGCAGCGCCTCACGGGTGCGGGCGTCCCACACGCCGAGCCGCTTGAGGTCGTCCACCAGGTAGGAGTTGACCTGGAGGAACTCGCCGGACAGCGTCTCGCGCTTGAACAGGTTGGACACCTGCGGCTCGATGCACTCGTAGACCCCGGCGATGGAGGCGATGGTCGCGGTCGGCGCGATGGCCAGGAGCAGGGAGTTGCGCAGCCCGGTGGTGGCCATGCGCTCGCGCAGCGCGGCCCAGCGCTCCGGCCAGGCGGGCTCGACGCCGTAGTGGTCGGGGTGGAGCACCCCCTGGGCCGTACGGGTCTTCTCCCAGGCCGGCACCGGACCGCTGCGCTCGGCGAGGTCGGCGGACGTCTCGTACGCGGCGAGCATGATCCGCTCGGCGATGCGGGTGGACAGCGCCTTCGCCTCGGGGGAGTCGAAGGGCAGCCGGAGCTGGAAGAAGACGTCCTGGAGGCCCATCGCGCCGAGGCCGACCGGGCGCCAGCGGGCGTTGGAGCGGGCGGCCTGCTCGGTCGGGTAGAAGTTGATGTCGACGATCCGGTCCAGGAAGGTGACGGCGGTGCGGACGGTGGCGTCCAGGCGCTCCCAGTCCATGTCGCCGCTCGCGGGGTCGGCGAAGGCGCCCAGGTTGACCGAGCCCAGGTTGCAGACCGCCGTCTCCCCGTCGTCGGTGACCTCCAGGATCTCCGTGCAGAGGTTGGAGGAGTGGACGACGTGGCCGGGGGTCGCGGTCTGGTTCGCGGTGCGGTTGGCGGTGTCCTTGAAGGTCATCCAGCCGTTGCCGGTCTGCGCGAGGGTGCGCATCATGCGGCCGTACAGCTCACGGGCGGGCAGCGTCCTGCGGGCGAGCCCCGCCTCCTCCGCCCTGCGGTAGGCGGCGTCGAACTCCTCGCCCCACAGGTCGGTCAGCTCCGGCACGTCGGCCGGGGAGAACAGCGACCAGGTCCCGTCGGCGTCCACCCGGCGCATGAACTCGTCCGGGATCCAGTGCGCGAGGTTCAGGTTGTGCGTACGGCGGGCGTCCTCGCCGGTGTTGTCCCGCAGCTCCAGGAACTCCTCGACGTCCGCGTGCCAGGTCTCCAGGTAGACGGCGGCGGCGCCCTTGCGCCGGCCGCCCTGGTTCACGGCGGCGACCGAGGCGTCCAGCGTCTTCAGGAACGGGACGATGCCGTTGGAGTGCCCGTTGGTGCCGCGGATCAGCGAACCCCGGGCGCGGACGCGGGAGTAGGCGATGCCGATGCCGCCGGCGTGCTTGGAGAGGCGGGCGACCTGGTGGAGGCGGTCGTAGAGGGAGTCCAGCTCGTCCTTGGGGGAGTCCAGGAGGTAGCAGGACGACATCTGGGCGTGCCGGGTGCCGGAGTTGAAGAGGGTGGGGGAGGAGGGCAGGTAGTCCAGGCGGCTCATCAGCCCGTACAGCGCGGCGACCTCGTCCACCGCGCGCACCGTGTCGTCCTCGGCGAGTCCGGCGGCCACCCGCAGCAGGAAGTGCTGGGGCGTCTCGACGGCCTTGCGGGTGATCGGATGCCGGAGCAGGTAGCGGCTGTAGAGCGTACGCAGCCCGAAGTAGCCGAAGCGGTCGTCGGCGGCCCGGTCGATCAGCGCGTCCAGGCGTTCCGCGTGCAGCCGTACGAAGGCGGCGGTGCGGTCGGCGATCAGGCCCTCGCGGTGGCCGGTGGCGACGGAGTCGGTGAAGGTGACGACGCCCTGGGAGGCCGCCTCGGCGCGGATGCCGATGGTCAGCAGGCGGGCGGCCAGCCGGGAGTAGACCGGGTCCTCGGAGATCAGACCGGCGGCCGCCTCGGTGGCCAGCTCCCGCAGCTCGGCCTCGTCCGCGTGGGCGGACCGGCCGCGCAGCGCGGCGGCGGCCACCCGGCCGGGGTCGGCGCCCTGGAGGTCGGCGGTCAGCCCGGTCAGGGTCCGCAGCAGGGCGGCACCGGGTCCGTCGGGTTCCCCGGTCGCCGTCGCCGGGGTCGCTGAAGCCGGATCGGCTGGCGCGATGGTCACGTGGAGCACTCCCTCGCTCGGCACGGGGCCTGGCGGAGGGAGGGCAGGGGGCAGCTCACGAGCGCACGCGGCGTCGCGTCCACCGGCCCACTCCACGAGGCCCGGACGTCATGGCACCCGGGCCAGGGCGGCCGGGCGCACTGTCGGCAGGTCCTCGGACTGGACAGGCGTGCGCGCACGTGCGAAGACGTACGGATGCACGCAAGTACACCGTTGCGGGACAGTTCCGGATTCGCACCGGATTCCCCTGCGGCGACAGCGAGCACGAGCATACATCTTGTGCCGGGTGGCGCGAGCACCCCCAGATGTTGTGTCCCGGCGGGGTGCCGTGCCGGGGTGCCGCGAGCGTGTCAGAGCGTCAGTTCGTAGGTGAGCAGCATGATGTCGTCCAGCTCCGGCACGGGATTCCAGTCGCGGTCGGGCGTGCGGACGAAGCCCAGACGCTCGTAGAGGCGGTGGGCGGTGCGCATGGTGGCCTGGGTCGACAGCACGACGCTCCGGCAGCCCTCGACGGCCCGGGCCCGGTCGACGCAGGCGCGCACGAGGGCCTCGCCCGCCCCGCGGCCGCGCGCCTCGCGGGCGACGGCGAGCATGCGTATCTCGGCCTCGCCGGGGCGCGCTATGTCCGCCATGGGGCCGCCGGACGGCACGAAGGTCACGCCGCCGAGCACCCGGCCGTCGGCCACGGCGTCCAGCACCTCGGCGGCGGTCGCGCGCTTGGCCACGTTCCTCAGCTCGTCGAGATACGCATCGCTCTCCCCGAAGTCGAGGAGGCCGTCGCGCAGGTAGGCCTGCGCGGTGATCTCGCCGAGGGTGTCGTACTCCTCGGCCGTCGCCCGCCGGATCACGAAGTCCATGACGCCGAGTGTGCCCGACGGGTACGGCAACGGGCCGCCGGATTTCTCCGACGGGTACGGCAACGGGCCGCCGGATTTCTCCGACGGCCCGCTGAAGGGGCGCCGCTAGTGCGAGCTGCCCGCCGTGGCCGGCGGCAGTTCCACCTGGACGCCGGGGTCGCCGGCGTCCGCCGTGTAGTCGCTCGGCTTGGTCTCGTCGACGCCGTCGGGCGCCTTGGCCGCCCGCAGGACGAAGGTCAGGACCACGGTGACCAGGACGTTCAGCACGAAGGCGGTGAGCCCGATGTAGCCGATCTCGCCGATGCCGGGGATCTCGTCGGAGGAGCCGCCGAAGTGCTTCTGCGTCGGCGAGGCGACACCGTAGGCGGCGACCGTGCCGTAGACCATGCCGACCGCCCAGCCGCCGAGCAGCGCCCAGCGGTGGAACCAGCGGGTGAACAGGCCGCCGACCAGGGCCGGGAAGGTCTGCAAAATCCAGATGCCGCCCAGCAGCTGGAAGTTGATCGCGACCGTCTTGTCCATGCCCAGGACGAAGATCAGTGCGCCCACCTTCACCAGCAGCGACACCAGCTTGGAGACCTTCGTCTCCTGTGCCGGGGTGGCGTCGGGCTTGATGAAGTCCTTGTAGATGTTGCGGGTGAAGAGGTTCGCGGCCGCGATCGACATGATCGCCGCCGGGACCAGGGCGCCGATGCCGATCGCCGCGAAGGCGACGCCCGCGAACCAGTCCGGGAACATGTTCTCGAACAGCTGCGGGATCGCCAGCTGGCCGTTCTCCACCTTGACCCCGGCCGCGATCGCCATGAAGCCGAGCAGCGCGAGCAGACCCAGCATCAGCGAGTACAGCGGCAGGATCGTGGTGTTGCGGCGGATCACCTCACGGCTGCGCGAGGACAGCGTGGCGGTGATCGAGTGCGGGTACATGAAGAGCGCGAGCGCCGAACCGAGGGCGAGGGTCGCGTACGTCCACTGGCCCCCCGCGTCCGGCACCACCCCGCCCTTGCCCGTCTCGGTGAACTTGTCGCTCGCCGACGCGAAGATGTCGTCGAACCCGCCCAGCTTGATCGGGATGTAGATGATCGCCACCGCGATGACGATGTAGATCAGCGTGTCCTTCACGAACGCGATCAGCGCGGGCGCCCGCAGCCCCGACGAGTACGTGTACGCCGCGAGCACGCCGAAGGCGATCAGCAGCGGCAGGTCCTTGATGAACCAGTTGGTGTCCTCGCCGCCGCCGACGCCCATCACGTCGAGCACGGCCTGGATGCCGACCAGCTGGAGCGCGATGTACGGCATGGTCGCCAGGATGCCGGTGACGGCCACCGCCAGCGACAGGCCCTTGGAGCCGAACCGGCCGCGGACGAAGTCCGAGGTCGTCACGTACCCGTGCTTGTGCGAGACCGACCACAGGCGGGGCAGGAAGGTGAAGATCAGCGGGTAGACCAGGATCGTGTACGGCACCGCGAAGAAGCCGGACGCGCCCGCCGCGTAGATCGCCGCCGGGACGGCCACGAAGGTGTACGCGGTGTACAGGTCGCCGCCCAGCAGGAACCAGGTGACCCAGGTGCCGAACGAGCGGCCGCCCAGGCCCCACTCGTCGAGGCTGTGCTCGTTCTCGGCCCGGCGCCAGCGGGCGGCCAGGAAGCCCATGGCGGTGACGAGGACGAAGAAGAAGATGAAGACGGCGAGTGCGACGCCGTTCACGCCGTCGTTCATCGCGACTCACCGCCCTTCGGCGAGGAGGGGGCGGCGGCGGAGTGGGCCGCGCGCCCGCGCTGGTCGCGCTGCCACAGCTTGTAGGCGGTCATCGTCAGCAGGGTGGAGATCAGCACCCAGGCCATCTGGTACCAGTAGAAGAACGGGATGCCGATGAAGGCCGGGTCCGTCTTCGTGTACGAACCGACCCAGAGCATGGCGACGAACGGTGCGACGAGGCAGATGCCGATGACGACGCGCACCGGCGTCACCACCGGCTCTCTGCTCACTTCTGTGTCTTCTGACATGCGCGGCTCCGTCCCCTCGCTGATCACCTCGTGCAGTGCGCACGAAATGTAGGTGACGGTGTCGAGACAGCGGAAGACCTCGTCCGTATATCGGTCCCCAACCGCAATCTGGGGCCGCGCGGGCGGGTGCTGGTCTAGTCCTGGGGCCGCTTGAGGCGGGCCACGAACTTGTAGCGGTCGCCGCGGTACACGGAGCGCACCCACTCCACCGGCTGGCCGGTGCGGTCCTGCGAGTGCCGGGAGAGCATCAGCATGGGCAGGCCCACGTCGGTGCCGAGCAGACCGGCCTCGCGCGGGGTGGCCAGGGAGGTCTCGATGGTCTCCTCGGCCTCGGCGAGATGGACGTCGTACACCTCGGCGAGCGCGGTGTAGAGGGACGTGTACTTCACCAGGGAGCGGCGCAGGGCCGGGAAGCGCTTGGCGCTGAGGTGGGTGGTCTCGATCGCCATCGGCTCGCCGTTGGCCATGCGCAGCCGCTCGATGCGCAGCACCCGGCCGCCGGCCGTGATGTCCAGCAGCCCGGCGAGCCGGTCGTCGGCGGTGATGTAGCCGATGTCCAGCAGCTGCGAGGTGGGCTCGAGGCCCTGGGCCCGCATGTCCTCGGTGTACGAGGTGAGTTGCAGCGCCTGCGACACCTTGGGCTTGGCGACGAAGGTGCCCTTGCCCTGGATGCGCTCCAGGCGGCCCTCGACGACCAGTTCCTGAAGGGCCTGGCGCACCGTGGTGCGCGAGGTGTCGAACTCGGCGGCCAGGGTGCGCTCGGGCGGGACCGGGGTGCCCGGGGTCTGGGTCCGGGTCATGTCCAGCAGATGCTTCTTCAGACGGTAGTACTTGGGCACGCGCGCGGTACGGACGGTCGCCCCACCCTCGTTCTCCGCACTGCTGACGTCGGTGCTCATGCTCTGCCTTCCCGGCTCCGGGTGCCGAAGCGACCGCTATCCCTGTCGGCCACGGCTCACATCGTGGCACGGCTTCGTGCCGGGATGGCCCCCGCACGCTCCGTGATCCCCTCTGTATACCCGCGGGAACACCCTTGGTCTAGTCCACAGATGGGTCAGGCGTCGCTGGTACGCGCGTTCGGAGCCGTCGTGGCACGTCATTCGGTGGGGGGTGGTACACCCGGTCCCGGTCCGCCCGATCTGTCGCTTGCGCAATGAAAGGTCCCTGCATATCTCGGTCCCATCACGGAGGCGAGGACTGGGTTTGAACACCCTTGACAGTCCTATTGGTCTGGGCCAAGCTCCCCGTACTGGTCTACACCATTGGTCCAGGTCCCGGCCCCATGGGCGGTCCGCGTCGACGAGCAACCGCGGGGAGGCAGGGGGGTTGTGTGGCATCCCTGAGGAGGGTTGGCGTGAAGCGCAAGCTTATAGCCGCGATCGGTATCGCGGGCATGATGGTCTCGATCGCCGCGTGCGGGGGCGACAGCGGTGACGACGACAAGAAGGCCGGCGCCGACGGCTACGCCGGTGAGACGCTCACCGTGTGGGTGATGGACGGCTCCTCGCCGGACGACTGGCAGGCGGACCTCGCCAAGGAGTTCGAGGCGAAGACCAAGGCCAAGGTCAAGTTCGAGATCCAGAAGTGGAACGGCATCCAGCAGAAGCTGACCACCGCCCTCTCCGAGGAGAACCCGCCCGACGTCTTCGAGATCGGCAACACCCAGACCCCGGCCTACGCCAAGACCGGCGGCCTCGCTGACCTGAGCGACCTCAAGGGCGAGATCGGCACCGACTGGTCCGAGTCCCTCAACAAGTCCGCCGTGTTCGACGGCAAGCAGTACGCGGCCCCGTGGTTCGTGGTCAACCGCGTCGTCGTCTACAACAAGAAGATCTGGGCGGACGCGGGCATCAAGGAACTGCCCAAGACCCGCGACGACTTCTACAACGACCTCAAGACGATCGGCGAGAAGACCGACGCCGAGCCGATCTACCTGCCCGGCCAGAACTGGTACCACTTCGTGGGCCTGGTCATCGGCGAGGGCGGCGAGCTGGTCAAGAAGGACGGCGACAAGTACGTCTCCAACCTGTCCGACCCGAAGGTCGCCGCCGCCACCGAGACCTACAAGAAGTTCCAGGCGCTCTCCAAGGCCCCCAAGGACAAGGACGAGGCCACCCCGCAGCAGGGCGAGATCTTCGCCAAGGGCAAGACCGGCGCCTTCATCGGCATGGGCTGGGAGGGCGCCACGGCGATCGCCACCAACCCGGCGATCGAGAAGGACCTCGGCTACTTCACCATCCCGGGTGCCACGGCGGACAAGCCCGAGGGTGTCTTCCTCGGCGGCTCCAACCTGGCCGTCGCCGCGGGCAGCAAGAAGCAGGAGCTGGCCCAGGAGTTCCTGAAGCTCGCGCTCTCCGACAAGTACGAGGGTGCGCTGGCGAAGGCCAACGGCGTCATCCCGAACAAGGAGGCGCTGCAGAGCAACCTGAAGGGCAACGCCGCCGCCGAGGCCGCCGCGCCGGCCGCCGGTACCGGTGACACCACGCCGCTGATCCCGGAGTGGGCCGCCGTCGAGAACGACCCGAACCCGATCAAGACGTACCTGACGGCCGTCATGAAGGGGAAGTCCCCGGCCGACGCCGCCAAGCAGGTCGAGGGCGAGTTCAACAAGCGCCTGGCGCAGCAGCAGTAGCACCGGGTGAGCCGGGGCGGGGGCTGACACACGACGGCCCCCGCCCCGGCGTCGAGGTGGACAGGTCGAGAAGAGAGAGACCGCGAGCATGACCGTGCAGACCGAACGGCCGCCCTCAGGCCCGTCGGACGTCCGCAAGGCGGACGGTGGGGGAACCGGCGGGTCCAGAGCGAGAGCCGCGTCGCGCGCCGGCGCGCTGGCGCCGTATCTGCTGCTGCTGCCCGCCGCCGCGGCCACCGTGCTGCTGCTCGGCTGGCCGCTGGTGAAGGACGGCCTGCTGTCCTTCCAGAACCTCAACATGGCGCAGCTGATCCAGCACGTCACCGAGTGGACCGGCTTCGACAACTACAAGGAGGTCCTCACCGGCGAGGACTTCTGGCGCGTCACCGTCCGTTCCATCTTCTTCACGGCCGTCAACGTCGTCCTCACCATGGTGGTGGGCGGCCTGATCGGCCTCCTGCTCGCCCGCCTCGGCCGGGCGATGCGGTTCGTGCTGATGATCGGCCTGGTCCTGGCATGGGCCATGCCGGTGGTCGCCGCGACCACCGTCTACCAGTGGCTCTTCGCCCAGCGCTTCGGTGTCGTCAACTGGGTGCTCGACAAGCTCGGCTGGCACTCCATGGCCGACTTCAGCTGGACCGGCAGCCAGTTCTCGACCTTCTTCGTCGTCACCGTGCTGATCGTGTGGATGTCCGTCCCGTTCGTCGCGATCAACCTGTACGCGGCGACCACCACCATCCCCGACGAGCTGTACGAGGCCGCCGCCCTCGACGGGGCCGGCATGTGGCGCAGCTTCACCTCGGTCACCCTGCCGTTCCTGCGCCCATTCCTCTACGCGACGACGTTCCTCGAAGTCATCTGGATCTTCAAGGCGTTCGTCCAGGTCTACACGTTCAACGGCGGTGGACCGGACCGTCTCACCGAGATCCTGCCCGTCTACGCCTACATCGAGGGCGTCGGCAACCAGCACTACGGCATGGGCGCCGCGATCGCGGTCCTGACCATCCTGATCCTGCTCGGCCTGACCGCGTACTACCTCAGGATCGTGCTCAAGCAAGAGGAGGACGAGCTGTGAAGCGCTCGCTCTTCGGCCGCGTGTGGCCCAACGTCACGGCCGTCGTCCTGTTCATCGGCCTCGTCTTCCCCGTCTACTGGATGTTCTCCACGGCCTTCAAGCCGACCGGGGACATCATCTCGGAGAACCCGGTCTGGTTCCCGACCGACATCACCTTCGAGCACTTCAAGACCGCGACCGAGGCCGACCACTTCTGGACGTACGTGAGCAACTCGCTCATCGTCACCGTCTGCGCGGTCGTCTTCTCGCTGATCATCGCCCTGGCCGGCTCCTTCGCCCTGGCGCGGATGCGGTTCAAGGGGCGGCGCGGCTTCATCGTCGGCTTCATGCTCGCCCAGATGGCGCCCTGGGAAGTCATGGTCATCGCCATCTACATGATCGTGCGCGACGCGTCGATGCTGAACAGCCTGGTGCCGCTCACGCTCTTCTACATGATGATGATCCTGCCCTTCACCATCCTGACGCTGCGCGGCTTCGTCGCCGCCGTGCCGAAGGAGCTGGAGGAGTCGGCGATGGTCGACGGCTGCACCCGGGTCCAGGCCTTCCGCCGCGTCATCCTGCCGCTGCTCGCCCCGGGCCTGATGTCCACCTCGATGTTCGGCTTCATCACCGCCTGGAACGAGCTGCCGCTCGTGCTGGTCGTCAACAAGGAGGCGGAGTCCCAGACCCTGCCGCTGTGGCTGACCAGCTTCCAGACCGTCTTCGGCGACAACTGGGGCGCGACCATGGCCGCCTCCTCCCTGTTCGCCATCCCGATCCTGATCCTCTTCGTCTACCTCCAGCGCAAGGCCGTCAGCGGCCTGACCGCCGGCGCCGTGAAGGGATAGCACCACCGATGACGACCCTCGCGAGGGCCACCGACACCCTCACGCGCGACGCGCTCGCCGTTCTCCAGCCCGGCTTCGCCGGCACCACCGCCCCCGACTGGCTGCTGCGCCGCATCGGCGAAGGGCTGGCGTCCGTCGCCCTGTTCGGGCGCAACGTCACCTCTCCCGAGCAGGTGGCGGCCCTGACCGCGCAGCTGCGCGCCGAGCGCGAGGACCTGCTGGTCGCGATCGACGAGGAGGGCGGCGACGTCACCCGGCTCGAGGTGCGCACCGGCTCCTCCTTCCCCGGCAACCACGCCCTCGGCGCGGTGGACGACGTCGGGCTCACCCGCGCGGTGGCCGCGGAACTGGGCCGCCGGCTCGCCGCCGCGGGCGTCAACTTCAACTGGGCGCCGTCCGCCGACGTGAACTCCAACCCGGACAACCCGGTGATCGGCGTGCGGGCCTTCGGCTCCGACACCGACCTGGTCGCCCGGCACACCGCCGCCTACATCACCGGGATGCAGTCCGCGGGCGTGGCCACCTCCGCCAAGCACTTCCCGGGCCACGGCGACACGGGCATCGACTCCCACCACGCCATGCCGCGCATCGACGTCGGCGCCGACGTGCTGGCCGAACGCGACCTGGTCCCCTTCCGCGCCGCCATCGCGGCCGGCAGCCGCGCGGTGATGAGCGCCCACATCCTGGTCCCGGCCCTGGACCCGGAGCTTCCGGCAACGTTGTCCCGGCGCATCCTGACCGACCTGCTCCGCGGCGAACTGGGCTACGACGGGCTCATCGTCACCGACGGCATCGAGATGAAGGCCATCGCCGGCACCTACGGCATCGAACGCGGCACCGTCCTGGCCATCGCCGCCGGCGCCGACGCGATCTGCGTGGGCGGCGGCCTGCACGACGAGGGCACCGTACGGCGGCTGAGCGACGCGCTGGTCGAGGCGGTCCGCGCGGGTGAACTGCCCGAGGAGCGCCTGGCCGACGCGGCCGAACGCGTCCGGTCCCTGGCCCGCTGGGCCGCGGCGAACCGTCCTGGCGACGAGGCCGCGGACACCGCCGACGGCGACGTCGGTCTGCGTGCGGCCCGCCGCGCGCTGCGCGTCACCGCCGCGGGGGAGCCCGCGCCGCTCACCGAGGCGCCGTACGTCGCCGCGCTCACCCCGGTGGCGAACATCGCGGTCGGCGACGAGACCCCCTGGGGCGTGGCCGCCGAGCTGATCCGCCTGCTCCCGGGCACGGAGACCGGCAGCTTCAACGGGGCCGACGCTGGCTCCGAGGCGCTGGCCGCGGCGGGCTCCCGCCGCATCGTCGCCGTCGTCCGCGACGAGCACCGCCATCCGTGGATGGCGGCGGCCCTCGACGTCCTGCTGGCGGCCCGGCCCGACACGATCGTCGTCGAGATGGGCGTCCCGCGCGCGGAACCCCGCGGCGCCGTCCACCTGGCCACCCACGGCGCGGCCCGCGTCTGCGGCCGAGTGGCGGCGGAGGCCATCGCGGGCGTCTGACGACCACCCGTCGCCCCGCCGAAGGCGCCGGTCCCCCGACGGGGCCGGCGCCTTCGGCACGCGTGACCGCGCCCGGCCTCGGACGAACGCGGGCGGACGCCTCGGACGGCGGCCGAGGCAGGCCGTCGCCGCACGGGCACGGGGCACCTGCCGGTGCCGACGGGAGTGCGGGCACGGGGGGTGGATTGGTGCCGGTAGGCCGACGGGAGTGCGGGTACGGGGGACTGGCGCCGGTACGTCGGCGGGGGTACGGGTACGGCGGCGGGTTGGTGTCGGTACGCCGACGGGAGTACCGGTACGGGGGACTGGCGCCGTACGCCGGCGGGAGTACGGGTACGGCGGCGGGCTGGTGCCGGTACCCGGGGCGGTGGGACCGGGGTGTGGGCGTCGTGCCCGTGGTGGTGCGGCGGGTACAACGAAGGCGCCGGTGCCCTGTGAGGGGATCCGGCGCCTTCCGCGCGTGGAGGTCAGCCCCGTCGGCCCGGGGGCGGGACGGGTCAGCTGCCGGGACGGGTCAGATGCCCTGCCAGTCCGGCTTGTGGGCGTAGGTGTGCCGGAAGTAGTCGGCGAGCTTCAGCTTGGAGGCGGCCGCCTCGTCCACGACGACCGTGGCGTGCGGGTGCAACTGGAGCGCGGAGGCCGGGCACACGGCCGCGACCGGGCCCTCGACGCTCGCGGCGACCGCGTCGGCCTTGCCCTCGCCGGTGGCGAGCAGCACCACGTGCCGGGCCTCCAGGATGGTGCCGATGCCCTGGGTGATCACGTGGTGCGGCACCTGCTCGATGTCGCCGTCGAAGAAGCGCGCGTTGTCGACCCGGGTCTGCTCGGTCAGGGTCTTGATCCGCGTCCGCGAGGCGAGCGAGGAGCAGGGCTCGTTGAAACCGATGTGCCCGTCGGTGCCGATGCCCAGCAACTGGAGGTCGACCCCGCCGGCGCCGCCGAGCGCCCGGTCGTAGGCCTCGCACGCGCCCTGCACGTCCGCGGCCGTCCCGTCGGGACCCATGAACGCGTCCATGTCGATGCCCAGCGGTTCGAGCACCTCGCGCCGGAGCACCGAGCGGTACGACTCGGGGTGCTCCGCGGGCAGCCCCACGTACTCGTCGAGCTGGGCGATCCGCGCCCGCGCGGTGTCCACGGCACCCGAGCGCACCTTGGCCGCCAGCGCCTCGTACACGGGCAGCGGCGTCGAACCGGTGGCCACCCCGAGCAGGGCGTCGGGCTTGCGCCGGAGCAGCTGTGCCATGGCCTCGGCTATGAGTTCGCCGCCCGCCTTGGCATCGGGAACGATGACAACTTCCACGCTGGCCTGCCGTTTCGAAGAGAGGACTCACCCGGGGCCCGGGACTGGCTATGTGGTTTAGACCAATCTAACAGAGCGGAGCCGCGCGGTCGCGCCGAAACGGTCAGGCGAGTGGTGGTGTGCCGGCGGTGGTGTCAGGTCAGTGAACCTCCCGTGGCGTCCACCCAGCTGCCCGTGACCCACCGGCCCCCGTGCGAGGCGAGGAACGCGACCACGTCGGCCACCTCGGCCGCCGTTCCCACCCCGCCCAGGGCGGAGAGCGCCGCGGCCCGCTCCCAGCCGCCCTCGCTCCCGTGCAGCATCCCGGCCGTGTTGTCCGTGTCGATGATGCCGGGCGCCACCGAGTTCACCGTGATGCCGCGGGCGCCCAGCACCTTGGAGAGGTCGCGCGAGAACACGTCCAGCGCGCCCTTCGTCATCGCGTACGCCATGTTGTCCGGCATCACCGCCGTGCGGGCCAGGCCCGACGAGATGTTGACGACCCGGCCGCCGTCGCGCAGCCGGCCCATGCCGTGCTTGAGGATGAAGAACGGTGCCTTCACGTTGACCGTGAAGACGGCGTCGTACTCCGCTTCCCCTATCTCCCCGATGGGGCGGGTGTTGCCGATCCCCGCGTTGTTCACCAGGACGTCCAGGCCGTCGGCGTGTGCGTCGAACTCCTCCCACAGGGCCTCGGCCGCCCCCGGAGCCCCCAGGTCGGCCTTGATCGCGAACGCCGAGCCGCCCGCGGCCTCGATCGCGACCACCGTCTCCTTCGCCGCGGCCTCGTTCCTCCCGTAGTGCACCGCGACCCGAGCGCCGTCGCGGCCCAGTCGCTCCGCGATGCCCCGCCCGATGCCCCTGCTCGCCCCCGTCACGAGTGCCGTCCTGCCCGCAAGCACGCCCATGGTGACGCCCCCTTCACATTCGCTAGTGGTCGCTACAGAAGTGACCGTACAGGAGCCCCGAAGCTTTTTTCTAGTGGCCGTTATAAAATGCACTCCATGGTGAGCGGCGAGAAGAGTGAACGGTCCGGGGCGCCTGCTCGGAGCGGTGCGGCCAGGACCCGCGGGCGTCCGCGCTCCTTCGACCGGGCGACGGCGCTGGAGGCGGCGCTGCTGGCGTTCTGGGAGCACGGTTACGAGGCGACGTCCGTCTCCGACCTGACGCGGGTGATGGACATCGGTGCCCCGAGCCTCTACGCCGCCTTCGGCGACAAGCGCTCGCTCTTCGAGGAGGTCGTCCAGGAGTACGGCGCGCGGTACGGCTCCTTCGGCGACCGCGCCCTCGCCGAGGAGCCGACCGCACGTGCCGGTATAGAGAGGATGCTGCGCGAGGCCGCCGCCGAGTACACGGTCCCCGGCCGGCCGCACGGCTGCCTCGTCATCCACGCGGCCGCCAACTGCTCCACCGTCGAAGTCGAGGAGTCCCTGCGGGAGCGGCGCAACGCCAACATCGCGGCCATCGAGCGCCGGATCGGCGCCGACGTGGCGGAGGGCGTCCTGCCGCCGGACACCGACGCGGCCGCCCTCGCCCGGTACACCGGCGCGATGATCCAGGGCATGTCCCAGCAGGCACGTGACGGCGCGAGCCGGTCGGAGCTGGAGGCGCTCGCGGAAATTGCCCTGGCCGTCTGGCCCCGAGGTTGAGCCAACAGGGTTAGGCTTCTGGCGGCTGCCCGGACAGTGGTGCGGCCGACAGAAGCCACCAACGACGAACAACGTCCACCGCATGGACACGGTTAGTGGTCTAGTCCACAATGGTGACTGAGGCACCGACCGTGTCACTCGCGCGAGGTGTCGTCAGGCTTCCGTCCTCCCCGCACAGGAGGACGGACCGAGGAACCGGAGCTCTCTGCCCTGACTGCCCCGGCTCCTCATCCTTCGGCCGACCGGGACCGCACACCCCACGGCCGATGTTGCTCCGGGCTGCGGTGCCGGGAGGGTTGAGGGTCCCTCTCAGGCGCCGCGGCCCGCGGGTGTTTCCGGGGGTCCTCCGGGCGCGTCCCGCGCGGGGGAGCAGTGCGGAGTGGCTGGTTTCGATCGCTGTCCGTACCGCCAGGTACGCTCAGCCCCGTGCCCTCCATGAACGAACTCGTACGCCAGCACACCGCGCTCGACGACTCCGACCTCGAGTGGCTCCATCTGCTGGTCTCGGAGTGGCAGCTTCTCTCCGACCTCTCCTTCGCCGACCTGGTCCTGTGGGTCCCCACCCGGGACGGCACGCGCTACGTCTCCGTGGCCCAGATGCGGCCCAACACCGGGCCCACCTCGTACCAGGACGACATGGTCGGCCACCTCGTCCCGCGCGGCCGGCGCCCCATGCTGGACGCCGCCCTGGACGAGGGCCGCATCGTCCGCGAGGGCGACCCCGAGTGGCGCGAGGAGGTCCCGGTCCGCGTCGAGTCCATCCCCGTGCGCCGTCAGGGACGTGTCCTCGGGGTCATCGCCCGCAACACCAACCTGCTCACCGTGCGCACCCCGAGCCGCCTGGAGCTCACCTACCTCCAGAGCGCCTCGGACCTGGCCCAGATGATCGCGGCCGGCGCCTTCCCGTTCGAGAACCAGCAGGTCGACATGGACGCCTCGCCCCGCGTCGGCGACGGCCTGGTCCGGGTCGACGCCGACGGCATCGTCCAGTACGCCTCGCCGAACGCGCTGTCGGCCTACCACCGCATGGGGCTGGCCGCCGACCTCGTGGGCCAGCACCTGGGCCGCACGACCGCCGAACTCGCCCCCTCCCGCGGCCCGGTGGACGAGGCACTCGCCAAGGTCGCCAGCGGCTGGGCACCGCGCGAGTTCGAGATCGAGGCGCACGACGGGGTGATCCAGTTCCGTGCCATCCCGCTCAAGCCCAAGGGCACCCGCATCGGTTCGCTCGTACTCCTGCGCGACGTGACGGAACTGCGCCGCCGCGAGCGCGAGTTGATCACCAAGGACGCCACCATCCGGGAGATCCACCACCGGGTGAAGAACAACCTCCAGACGGTGGCGGCCCTGTTGCGCCTCCAGGCCCGGCGCATCGAGTCCGACCGGGGCCGCGAGGCGCTGGAGGAGGCCGTGCGCCGGGTCGGCTCGATCGCGATCGTGCACGAGACGCTCTCCCAGAACCTGGACGAGCGCGTGGAGTTCGACGAGATCGCCGACCGCGTGCTGGCGATGGTGGCGGAGATCTCGCCGGGCAAGGTCGCCGGCCGGCGCACCGGACGCTTCGGCATCCTCGACGCCGAGGTCGCCACCCCGCTGTCGATGGTCCTCACCGAGGTGTTGCAGAACGCCCTGGAGCACGGCTTCCGGGACGGCGACACCGGCACGGTCGAGGTCTCCGCGGTCCGCGGCGGTACGACGAAGGAGGCCCGGCTGCTGGTCACCGTCCAGGACGACGGCGTCGGCCTGCCCGAGGACTTCGACCCGCACCGCTCCGGCAATCTCGGCCTGCAGATCGTCCGCACCCTGGTGGAGGGCGAGCTGGGCGGCACCTTCGACATGGTCCCCGCCTCGGAGCGCGGCACCCGGGTCATCCTCGACATCCCGGTGCCCGCCGAGAAGTAACGGCGCGCAACGGGACCGGGGCGTGGGCACAGCAAAAAGCCCCGGACCGGTGAAGGTCCGAGGCCAGTGCTCGTGCGATACATCGTCCGATGCGCATCGGGGGGTACTGCGCGCTGCGGCTCGGGAGCGGGGGATGCGTACTCGCTGTACGCGCCGCCAAGCTGAGGCTGTCAGTAGGGGTGGGTTGTCAGGCGGAGGCCTGACGAGCCCGGTTGCGGGCGGCACGGCGCTTCATTGCGCGGCGCTCGTCCTCGCTGAGACCACCCCAGACGCCGGAGTCCTGGCCGGACTCGAGCGCCCACTGCAGGCACTGCTCCATGACGGGGCAGCGACGGCAGACGGCCTTGGCTTCCTCGATCTGCAGCAGCGCGGGACCGGTGTTGCCGATGGGGAAGAAGAGCTCGGGGTCTTCCTCGCGGCAAACGGCGCGGTGACGCCAGTCCATGGCTGCTACCTCTCCTTGGTATTACATGCTGGGATGCTTGTGAATGTGAACGCTTTCACGAATCCCTCAACAAGGGAAGGGCCTACCGCCAGGTTCCCTGGCGTGGTCCTGTGGTTTGAAGAGGGGTTCCGGTGATCTGTGGATGCCGGTCCTGCGGGCTGTCCCGATCGCCAAGAAGAGACTCGCAAACCTCGGCGGCGGATACAACCCCTTCCGGAAAGTTTTTTTTGATTCTTCGGTGTCGACTAGGTCACAGCCGTACTTCCATGGGGTGGACCCTGGTCTAAACGTTCGAGTGAAAGGACTTTCGCCCCTTCTGCTCACACAATCACACGCAGTGCACGGCGTACGCCTGTGAACGCCACGCTGGTACGCAACCCGAGGTGGTCACCGTCCATCTGAAGGGGCAGAGGCACCTTCGAATGCAAGGTGAAGTCGGTCAGGTCGTGCAGGGAGACCGCGTGCCGGCCGCGCGGCCCGCGCTCGGGGGACGAAGTGAGCAACTGGGTGCCATACCGGGCAACCGCGGCCGTCGACAGCCGGCTGAGCCCGAAGACGTCGAGCGCGGTGTCGAACGAGGCTTCGGGAGAGGCGTAGATCGGGCGGTTGCCGAGGAACGTCCAGGGGCAGGTGTTCGAAACTATGGACAGCACCAGATCGGTGACCGGGTCCTCGCCCGCCCGCTCCAGGGTGATCGTCCCGCTGCGGCGGTGCGGCTCGCCGATGAGCTGGCGCACCACCTGGCGGACGTAGAGGGCGTGCGTCGACTTCTTGCCCCGCTCGCGGTGCTGCTCGACGCGGCCGACCACGCCGGCGTCGAAGCCCAGACCGGCGTTGAAGGTGAACCAGCGGGCCGGCACCCCCTCGTCCTCCGAGCCCGGCGTACCCGACGCGAGGCCCAGGCCGACGGTCCGCTCGCTGCCCTCACGCAGGGCGTCCAGCAGGGCGCCGGTGGCCTCCACCGCGTGGTTGGGCAGGCCGAGGGCGCGGGCGAAGACGTTGGTGGAACCGCCGGGGACCACCGCGAGACCGGGCAGGTGCTCGGGGTCGGGACCCGCGTGCAGCAGACCGTTGACGACCTCGTTCACCGTGCCGTCGCCGCCGAGGGCCACCACCAGGTCGATGTCGTCGCTCTGCGCCGCCTGCCGGCCGAGGTCGCGCGCGTGGCCGCGGTACTCGGTCGTGACCGCTTCCAGCTTCATCTCGCTCGCGAGCGCGTGGATCAGCACGTCGCGCGTGCGCGCGCTCGTGGTGGTTGCCGCCGGGTTGACCACGAGAAGTGCACGCATGCTGTGCAGGGTACCTACTGGGTGGTACTCGGCCCAGACCGATGTGAAGATCGCCACCGGCGCACCGGGTGCGTGATACGCCCGACACCCGGGCGGGCGCGTACGGGCCGAGGGCTACCCTTCAGGGGTGAGCAGTGAGCAGACCCCCACCACCCCCGCCTCCGCGGCCGCCGACGCCGATGCCCGTGCCGAAGCGGCGGATCCCCGCCCCGGGCGGCTGACCGCCGCGGCCGCGCTCGCCGCGCTGGAAGGGCTGGCGCTCGTCGTCGGCGGTGCCTGGATGCTCGTGGAGGGCCTCACCGGGCACCCCGACGACCGGACCTCGGCCGTCACCGGCGGCGTCACCCTGATCGTGCTCGCCCTGCTGCCGCTGCTCGCCGCCCGCGGACTGATCGGCCGGAAGGGCTGGAGCCGTGGGCCCGCCGTGATCACACAGATCATGGCGCTGCCCGTCGCCTACAACATGGTGCGCGCCGACAGCCTGGCCGTCCCGGCCGGCATCGTGCTCGGTGTCGTGGCCGTCACCGCGCTGGTGCTGCTCGTCAATCCCACGACCACCCAGGCCCTCGGCATCCGGGGGCCCGGCAGCGCCGAGAAGTAGCCCCGGGGGTGCCGGACGGCGGCGCCCAGGCCGCGCCCGACCCGGCGGCTACTCCTCGACCAGGAGCTTCTCCCGCAGCTGTGCCAGTGTGCGGGCCAGCAGCCGGGAGACGTGCATCTGTGAGATCCCGACCTCCTGCGCGATCTGGGACTGGGTCATGTTGCCGAAGAAGCGCAGGAGCAGGATGCGCTTCTCGCGCGGGGGCAGGTCTTCGAGGAGCGGCTTGAGGGACTCCCGGTACTCGACCCCTTCGAGGGCCTCGTCCTCGGCGCCGAGGGTGTCGGCGACCGCCGGGGACTCGTCGTCGGTGTCCGGGACGTCCAGGGACAGCGTGGAGTACGCGTTGGCCGACTCCAGGCCCTCCAGGACCTCCTCCTCCGAGATCGACAGCTTCTCGGCCAGCTCGTGGACCGTGGGGGAGCGGCCGTGCAGCTGCGACAGCTCCGCCGTGGCCGTCGTCAGGGCCAGCCGCAGCTCCTGGAGCCGGCGCGGGACGCGCACCGCCCAGCCCTTGTCCCGGAAGTGCCGCTTGATCTCGCCGACGACCGTCGGGGTCGCGTACGTGGAGAACTCCACTCCGCGGTCCGGGTCGAAGCGGTCCACCGACTTGATCAGTCCGATGGTGGCGACCTGGGTGAGGTCGTCCAGCGGTTCGCCGCGGTTGCGGAAGCGCCGCGCGAGGTGCTCGACCAGCGGCAGGTGCATGCGGACCAGCCGATTGCGCAGCTCCGCGTACTCCGGACTGTCCTTCGTCAGCGTGCGCAGCTCGGCGAAGAGGAGGCGCGCACCGCTGCGGTCCTGCGGGTCGTGCCGTGTGCCCTGCGCGCCCCGTGCGCCCGGCGCCTGCCCCTCGGAGTGTCGCTCGTGCTCGCTCATCGTCCCGCCCGTTGCCCTTTCCCGAGCCCCCGCCTCCGCTCGGACGGGACGGACGGGGGTGTCCCCGGTCCGCTGCCCGTCGCCCGGAACGACGGCCTCGGGCGAGGTCTCGTCCTCCGGATGCGGCCGGGCCTGCTCGGGAATGCCGTCGATGCCGTCCGCCGTGCGCCGTGCCTCGTTCGGAGAACGTGTGCCCTCGGCCGGCAGCTCCCGTGTCCCGCGCTCTTCGTCCCGCACCGGCCCGTCCCCGTCCCTCACGCCGGCCCGGGTCCCGCGCCGCGCTGTTTGTAGAGGCTGATCGAAACGGTTTTGTCCTCGTCCACGGCGGAGGAGACCTTGCCCGCGAGGGCGGAGAGCACCGTCCAGGCGAAGGTGTCCCGCGAAGGGGCGTGGCCGTCCGTGGTCGGCGCCGAGACGGTGACCTCGAGCGAGTCGTCGACGAGGCGGAAGACACAACTGAGCACCGAGCCGGGCACGGCCTGCTGAAGCAGGATCGCGCAGGCCTCGTCGACTGCGATGCGCAGGTCCTCGATCTCGTCGAGGGTGAAGTCCAAACGAGCTGCGAGGCCGGCCGTCGCCGTACGCAGCACCGACAGGTAGGCACCCGCGGCCGGCAGCCGGACTTCGACGAAGTCCTGGGTCGCGGGCTCGCCTGCGATCTGGGACACCCTCACCTCCAAGGTGGTACAAGCGTTACAGGGCCGAGGGACGCCCCTCGGGTTAACGCGATACGTGGTTCAGCGGTGACGTTATCGCGCTCCGAAGTTTCCTGTCCCCGAGACCCCAAGCCCATGCTGTCACTCATAGTAAACACGCGAACACGCACAGTGGCTAGGGGGTCGGCGGGCTCAAATCGGAAGAGCGCGCGCCGGGTTGACGTACCCAGACGTCAGACGGTCGAACCGTCCCGGGCAGAGGTCACACGAGGACGTGATCGACGAAGCACCAGCGCCAGCTCTCCCCGGGCTCGAAGGTCCGCATCACCGGGTGACCGGTCTCCTTGTAATGCGCCGTCGCGTGCTGCCTCGGCGAGGAGTCGCAGCAGCCGACATGGCCGCAGCTGAGACACAGCCTCAGCTGCACCGGATCCGTGCCCTCGGCCAGGCACTCCGGACAGGTCTCGCCGCACGGCTCGGGTTCCGGGTGCGGCAGCGCGTCGGCGTGCGTGCACTGTTTCATGATTGCCAGGTTACGACGGGTGTGCGGATGACCGCGCGGAAGACGAGGGCGGGCGAGGACAATGGACGTGATGCCGCTGCTGCTGCTGGTGGCGGGGAGCGCCGCGATCGCCGCGGCGGGACGGCGGGTGCCGGTGCCGGTGCCGCTGCTGCTGGTCGCGGCGGGCCTGGCGGTGAGCTACGTGCCCGGCGTGCCCGACTACACCCTCGACCCGCACATCGTCCTGCCCCTGCTGCTGCCCCCGCTGCTCTACACGGCGGCCACCGACAGCTCGTACCTGGACCTGCGGGCGCAGGCACGGCCCGTGGCGCTGTTGTCCGTGGGCTACGTCCTGTTCGCCACCTTCGTCGTCGGCTGCGCCGCGTACCTCATCGTGCCGGGCCTGCCGCTGACCGCGGCCCTGGTGCTCGGCGCGGTGGTGGCGCCGCCGGACGCGGTCGCGGCCACGGCCGTCGCCCGCCGCGTGGGACTGCCCTCCCGGATCACCACGATCCTCCAGGGCGAGTCCCTGGTGAACGACGCCACCGCCATCACCGCCTTCAAGGTGGCGCTCGCGGCGGCCGTCGGCGAGGGCGCCACCTGGGCCGGCGGGATCGGCGAGTTCCTGATCGCCGCGGTGGGCGGCGTCGGCGTCGGACTGGTCCTGATGGTGCCGCTGCACTGGCTGCGCACCCACCTGACGGAGGCGCTGCTACAGAACACGCTCTCCCTGCTGATCCCGTTCGTCGCCTACGCGGTCGCCGAGCAGGTGCACGCCTCGGGGGTGCTCGCGGTGGTCGTCGTCGCGCTCTACCTGGGGCACCGCGCGTGGGAGGTCGATTTCGCCACCCGGCTCCAGGAGGAGGCGGTGTGGAAGATGGTCGCCTTCGTCCTGGAGTCGGCCGTGTTCGCCCTCATCGGACTCCAGTTGCCCGTCGTCCTCAAGGGCCTCGGCGAGTACGAGGGGATCGACGCCGCCTGGTACGCCCTCGCCGTGTTCCTGGTGGTCGCGGTGGCGCGGTTCGTGTGGGTGTACCCGGCGACCTTCCTGCCCCGGCTGTCGGCACGGGTACGCGCGCGCGAGGGCGACCTCTCCTGGAAGGGTCCGTTCGTGATCGGCTGGGCCGGGATGCGGGGCGTGGTGTCCCTGGCCATCGCCTTCTCCATCCCGCTCACCGTGCACGGCGGCGAGCCCTTCCCCGAGCGCAACCTCATCCTGTTCCTCACCTTCACGACCGTCATCGGCACGTTGGTCGTCCAGGGCGTCAGCCTGCCGCCGCTGATCCGCCTGCTGAAGTTCCCGGCGCACGACGTGCAGGCCGAGACGCTGGCGGAGGCCAACGCGCAGGCGCAGGCCTCGCGGGCCGCGGAGCTGCACCTGGACGAGCTCCTGGCCGACGAGCGCAACGCGCTGCCGGCGCCGCTCGCCGACCGCCTCCGCATGGTCCTGGAACGCCGTCGCAACGCCGTCTGGGAACGGCTCGGCCAGGTCAATCCCGTCACCGGCGAGACCGTCGACGACACCTACCGGCGACTCTCCCGGGAGATGATCAGCGCCGAGCGCGAGGTCTTCGTCCGGCTGCGGGACGGCCGCTACATCGACGACGAGATGCTCCGGACCCTGCTGCGCCGGCTGGATCTGGAGGAGGCCGCCGCGTACCGGGAGACGACGTGAGCACGCGCACGCGTACGTGCACGCGTACGCGGGCGCGTAGGCGTGCGTGCGGTGGTCCGGTGCGGCTCAGGGAAAGGGGCGGCCGGTGACGACCGCCGCCAGGGCCGTCCCGCGCGGGAAGGCGCCCTCCTCGGTGAGGGCGAGCAGGGCGTACAGCATCTTGGCGACGTAGACGCGCTCCACGGGGAGGCCGTGGCGGCGTTCGAAGTCCTCGGCGAAGGCGTCCAGCGCCGGTGTCGTGCGGGCGTAGCCGCCGTGGTGGAAGCGGTCGTCCAGGCTCCAGGTGCCGCGCGGCCCGCCGAACGCGCGTTCCTGGAGCCGCCGTATGTCGCCCTCCAGGAAGCCGCCCCTGAGCACGGGTATGCCGAGGGCCCGCCGCCCCCGGGGAAGCCCGGCGGCCAGCCCGGCGAGGGTGCCACCGGTGCCGCAGGCGAGGGCGGCCACGTCGGCGTGCTCGCCCAGCTCCTCGCCCAGGGCGCGGCAGCCGCGGACCGCCTCCGTGTTGCTGCCGCCCTCGGGGACGACGACGGCGCCCTCGGCGTCCACCGCCCGGAGGAGGGCCGCCAGCGTCTCCGGTTCGGACTTGCGCCGGTACGTCGAGCGGTCGACGAAGTGCAGCCGCATCCCGTCGGCGGCGCACCGGGCCAGGGACGGGTTGAGCGGCCGGCCGGCCAGCTCCTGACCGCGGACCACGCCCACGGTGGACAGCCCGAGCAGCCGGCCCGCGGCGGCCGCGGCGCGCAGGTGGTTGGAGTAGGCGCCGCCGAACGTGACGACGGTACGGCCGTCCGCCGCGGCGAGCACCGGTGCCAGCTTGCGCCATTTGTTGCCGACCAGCTCGGGGTGGATCAGATCGTCCCGCTTGAGCAGCAACCGGACGCCGCGCCGCTCGAACCGTCCGTCGGCCACCTCGTGCAGGGGGGAGGGCAGACGGGGCCGCAGGGCGGCGAGGTCGCGGGTGTCGGTGCCGGTCACCCGGCCATTGTCCCGCCGCCGCCCGGCGCACACCTCCCGCGGCCCGGTCCCAGAGCCACTGCGCCCGGCGGTGGGCCGCCGCGGCCGCCGGTCCCCGGATCGCCCGCTCTGGTTGTTCTGCGGGGTGCTGCCGTCGGTGCGCGGATGGCGCAGACCGGTGCGAGGGGTGCTGCGGTCGGTGCGCGGATGGCGCCGACCGGTCCGGAAGGTGCTGCGGTCGGTCCACGGGGCACTCCGGCCGGTCCCTGGATCACTCTCACTTCAGGCGGTCGCGGATGCGCTCCCGCATCGACGCCATCGTGAAGCCGCGCGGGTCGACCTTCCCGGGCTGCCACTCGAGGTGGCCGATCACCGAGCGCTCGTTCCAGCCGTGGTGGCGGCACACGGCCGCGGCGGCCCGCTCGATCGCGTCCAACTGCGCGGCGGGCCAAGGGTCCTTGCCGTCGCCGAGGTTCTCGCACTCGAAGCCGTAGAAGTGCCGGTTGCCGTCGGTGTTGGCCTCGTTGTCCCGGGGCAGCGCCTTCTCCGCGACGACGGCCCGCAGGACGTCGTCGTCGCCGAGACCGGCGTGGTTGGCCCGGCCGTAGCCGACCAGATGGACCCTGCCGTCCTTGGTGATGACACCGTGGCACAGCGGGCCGGGCAGGCTCTCGTGCCCCTTGCGGCAGATCTCCACCGTCCGCGCGCTGCCCCGGGTCACGGTGTGGTGGATCATCACCCCGTTGACGGGGCCCCAGGGGCCCTTGTGGTTGCGATTGTGGTCCCGCCAGTCGCCCACCTCGACGACGGTGAGACCCTCCGCCTTCAGTGCCTTCAGGAAACTACTCGCGGACATGGGTGAGGCCACGGCCGGCTCCTTCACGCTGCGCGACGACCGCCCGACGCGACCGCCTCGTACGGAGCTTGTACCGAACCGGAGCTTCACCTATTACTTGCTCGGTCGGTGTGCGAATCGTTTCGGCCAATCTCGTCCCGGCCAGTGGCGTCGAACAGGGGCGGACCGAGTCGGACAAGTCGCCGAGACGCCGAACAAGCCCCCATATCTGCCCCGGCCGCAAGTGATCCATTCCCGCTCTTTCGTGTAATAGCACCGGCACGCTCCGTGAGGAAGGCTGGTCCATGCACATCGATGCCGGGCGCAGCCGTCCGGCATGACCGGGAGGGCAATTCCTTATGTCGGTAGGCGAAGAGGTCCGCACCGAGCAGACCAGGCCGCAGCAGAGCCTCGGCACGGCGGCCGCGCGGAACCTGGCCACCACCACCAAGTCCGTTCCTCAGATGCAGGAGATCAGCTCCCGCTGGCTGCTGCGCTCGCTCCCCTGGATCGACGTCCAGGGCGGCACGTACCGGGTCAACCGGCGCATGACCTTCGCCGTCGGCGACGGTCGCGTGACGTTCGTGAAGACCGGCGACCGCGTCGAGGTCATCCCCGCGGAGCTGGGCGAGCTGCCGGCCCTGCGGTCGTACGAGGACGACGAGGTTCTGTCGGAACTCGCGCAGCGCTGTGAGCAGCGGGAGTTCGGTCCCGGCGAGGTCATCGCCTCGTTCGGCGGCCGGGCCGACGAGGTCTACCTGCTGGCGCACGGCAAGATCGAGAAGATCGGCACCGGTCCCTACGGCGACGACGCGGTGCTCGGCGTCCTCGCCGACGGCGCCTACTTCGGCGACCAGGCGCTCCTCGACGGTGACGCCATCTGGGAGTTCACCGCCCGCACGGTCACCGCCTGCACGGTGCTGGTGCTGCCCCGCCAGGAGGTGGAGCAGGTCGCGGAGCGGGCGGAGTCCCTGCGCGAGCACCTGGAGCAGCGGCGCTCGATCCCGGAGCAGCGCACCAACAAGCACGGTGAGAAGGAGATCGACCTCGCGGCCGGTCACAGCGGCGAGCCGGACATCCCGCACACCTTCGTCGACTACGAGGCCCGGCCCCGTGAGTACGAGCTGAGCGTCGCGCAGACCGTGCTGCGCATCCACTCGCGCGTGGCCGACCTGTACAACCAGCCGATGAACCAGACCGAACAGCAGATCCGCCTGACGGTCGAGGCGCTGAAGGAGCGCCAGGAGCACGAACTCATCAACAACCGCGAGTTCGGCCTGCTGCACAACTGCGAGTACGACCAGCGCATCCAGCCGCACGAAGGCGTGCCCGGCCCGGACGACCTCGACGAGCTGCTGAGCCGCCGGCGCGGCACCAAGCTGCTCCTCGCCCACCCGCGTGCCATCGCCGCCATCGGCCGCGAGCTGAACAAGCGCGGTCTCGTCCCGGAGACGATCGACGTCGCCGGGAACCGCATCCCGACCTGGCGCGGTGTGCCCATCTACCCGTGCAACAAGATTCCGGTCACCGAGGCCCGCACCTCGTCGATCATCGCGATGCGTACCGGCGAGCAGGACCAGGGCGTCATCGGTCTGCGCGCCACCGGCATCCCGGACGAGATCGAGCCGAGTCTGTCGGTGCGCTTCATGGGCATCAATGAGCAGGCCGTCATCAAGTACCTGGTCACGGCCTACTACTCGGCCGCCGTCCTGGTACCGGACGCGCTCGGCGTCCTGGAGAACGTCGAGATCGGCCGCTGGCGGTGACCTCGCAGCCCCGAACGCGGTGTTCCCGCCCTCCCGGGCGGGTACACCCCGGGGGTACGGACGGGCCCAGGGGGAAGGTGAGTCCATGACGGAGACCCGGCGCGGCGGCACCGCGACGCGTCGTCCCACCGGAGCACCGGAAAGGCACGGGCCCATCGGTACACAGCGCGAGAAGGAGCCGGCGGAGTCGTCCGACGGTCCGGGACGGGCGGCCGAAGGACACGAGGCGGCCGTGCTCCTGAGCGAGTCACGGGCATCGGTCGACCCCGAACTGCGGTCCGCCATCGCTTCGCTGCCCGAGTCGATGCGCCGGATCGCGCTCTACCACTTCGGCTGGCAGCACGCGGACGGCACGCCCGCGGCGGGCAACGCGGGCAAGGCGATCCGCCCCGCGCTCGTCCTCACCGCGGCGACCGCGCTCGGCGGGCCGGCGGCCCGCGCGGCGGCCGGCCGGGCCGCCGCGGCGGTGGAGCTGGTCCACAACTTCACCCTGCTGCACGACGACGTGATGGACCGGGACGCCACCCGGCGACACCGGCCGACCGCGTGGACCGTGTTCGGTGACGCCGACGCGATCCTCGCCGGAGACGCCCTCCAGGCGCTCGCCCTGCGCCTGCTCGCCGCGGACCCGCACCCCGCGTCCGCGGCGGCGGCCGCCCGGCTCGCCGACTGCGTCATGGAGCTGTGCGAGGGCCAGCACGCGGACACGGCCATGGAACGGCGCCCGCCGGGCGAGGTCACGCTCGACGAGACGCTTGCCATGGCCGAGGCCAAGACGGGAGCCCTGCTGGGCTGTGCCTGTGCCCTGGGTGCGCTGTACGCGGGTGCGGCCACGGAGGACGTCGAGGCACTGGACGCCTTCGGCCGCGAGGCCGGGCTGGCCTTCCAGCTCATCGACGACGTGATCGGCATATGGGGCGACCCGCGCCACACCGGCAAGCCGGCCGGTGCCGACCTGGCCGCCCGCAAGAAGTCACTGCCGGTGGTCGCCGCCCTCACCTCCGGCACCACGGCCGCCGCCGAACTGGCCGAGCTGTACGCGGCGCCGTACGACGAGGGCAAGGAGGACCTGGAGCGCACCGCCCTGGCCGTGGAGCGGGCCGGCGGCCGGGACTGGGCGCAGGCCCAGGCGGCCGACCATATGGCGAAGGCCATGCAGGAGCTGGCCCGTGCCGTGCCCGAACCGGAGGCGGCCGGCGGCCTGCTCGCGCTGGCCGAGTTCGTGACCCGGCGCAGTACCTGAGCGCCGCCACGCAAGACCCCGGAGCCCGTGCAGGGCCGTACGGCACCTGACCGACGTACGGCCGCACCGCCGACGGCTCCGGTCCGGCGGGTCCCGCACTTCCCCACGGTGTGCGGGGCCCGCCTCCTTGTCTCCCCCGTCAGGGCCCGGGGCCACCCGTTAGGCTCAACCGCCGTACACACGAGCGGTGTTGAGTCGGAGGGGTGAGGTATGGGTGTGGTGATCCGGACGGCGGGGGAGGACGACCGGGATCTGGTCGTCCGGTTGCTGGACGAGGCCTTCCAGGACGATCCGGTGAGCAGTTGGGTCTTCCCCGGTGAGGAGTACCGGCGCCGGACGCACCACCGGCTCATGGCCGCGTTTGCCGACGCCGTGTTCGCCGACGGACGCATCGATCTCACCGAGGACGGCGCCGCCTGCGCGTTGTGGCTGCCCGTCCCGGCGGACGAGCACACGGCCGCCGAGGACGCTCCCGCGCAGATCCGCGAGGCCGTCGACCCGGAGAACGAGCGCGTGGAGCTGATAGCCCGGCTCACGGACGGCATCCACCCCACCGGGCGGGCCCATGAGTACCTGTGGATGATCGGTGTGCTCCCCGGGCGGCAGGGCGAGGGTCTCGGCACCGCGCTGATCGAGAGCGTGCTCGACCGCTGCGACCGCGAGAGGCTGCCCGCCTACCTCGAGGCGAGCAGTGCCCGCGGCAAGGCGCTGTACGAGCGCCTCGGGTTCGAGTTCACCGGCCGGGCCCTGGACCTGCCGGACGGCCCCCGGATGTGGCCCATGTGGCGCGAGCCGCAGACCCGGTAGCCCCGACAATCCCCTCCCCAAACAACTACGGGTGGAGTACTGTGATCGTAGTGGTCAACATGAAGGGGAGACCGGTTTGCGCAAACTCACGTACTTCGTCGCCTGCTCGATCGACGGTTTCATCGGCGGCCCGGACGGCGACGCCACGTTCATGGTCCCGTTCGTCGACGAGGAGTTCTTCGCGTTCCTGAAGTCGGAGTACCCGGAGACGCTGCCGACCCACGGCCGTAGGCCGCTGGGCATCGACGACCTGCCGAACAAGCGGTTCGACACCATCGTGCAGGGGAGGGCCAGCTACGACCTGGCCCTCAAGGAGGGCGTCACCAGCCCGTACGCGCATCTGCGCGAGTACGTCGCCTCCCGCACGCTCACCGAGTCGCCCGACCCGAACGTCGAGATCATCTCGACCGACCTGGTGGGCAGGGTCAGGGAGTTGAAGGCGGAGGACAGTGCCTTCGACATCTACCTGTGCGGCGGCGCGGCCGTCGCCGGCGAGCTGGCCGACGAGGTCGACGAGCTGGTCATCAAGAGCTACCCGGTGGTGCTCGGCACCGGCATGCCGATGTTCGCCTCCGGTTTCGCCGTCTCCGAGTTCGTGACGGACTCCGTGCGGACCTTCGGCAACGGCGTCGTGGTGCGGACGTACCACCGCAAGCGCTGAGCTACCCGCAGGACCGAGGGGCGGTCAGGGGCAGGCCCCGACCGTGGGCCCCTCCTGGCCCCGGCAACGCCGAAGGGGCCCGGCCGGATGGCGGCCGGGCCCCTTCGGGCTGTCCTGCGGCCTGCGATGGTGCACCGATCGCCGGCCCAGGATGCTGACGTCCGTCAGGCCTTCTTGGTCTCCCAGAAGATCTTGTCGATCTGGGCGATGTAGTCCAGCGCCTTCTGGCCGGTCGCCGGGTCCTTCGAGCCCTTGGCGGCCGACAGGGCCTTAAGGGTGTCGTTGACCAGCTGGTGCAGCTCCGGGTACTTCTCGAAGTGCGGGGGCTTGAAGTAGTCGCTCCACAGCACGGAGACGTGGTGCTTCGCGAGCTCGGCGCGCTGCTCCTTGATGACCGTGGCGCGCGTCTGGAAGTGCGGGTCGTCGTTGCCGGCCATCTTTTCCTGGACGGCCTTCACCGACTCCGCCTCGATGCGGGCCTGGGCCGGGTCGTACACGCCGCAGGGCAGGTCGCAGTGGGCGCTGACCGTGACCTTGGGGGCAAACAGGCGGGAAAGCATGAAGCGTTCCTTCCTCGTGATCGTCTTCTCAGGGGGGACATTACTCCCTGGGAGACCCGATTTCGCGAGTGCCCCCGTGGGCTTAGGACAAAAGTCCGGGGTGAGACTGAGACTGGTGGAGGAAAGACCGGGGAGGTGCCGGGTGATGCCGGAGCAACTGTCGCAGGAGACCGAGCGCGCGAGAGGGACGCTGCCCTTCGGGCCGGCCGAGGTGACCGGGCCGTCGATGGTGCCCACGCTGCACCACGGTGACGTGCTGCTCGTGCACTGGGGAGCGCGGGTCCGGCCGGGTGACGTGGTCGTCCTGCGGCACCCCTTCCAGCAGGACCTGCTCGTGGTCAAACGGGCGGCCGAACGGCGCGGGACCGGCTGGTGGGTGCTCGGGGACAACGCGTTCGCGGGCGGGGACAGCACCGACTACGGCGTGGTCCCGCAGGACCTCGTGCTGGGCAGGGTCCGGTTCCGCTACCGCCCGCCGCGGCCGGGTCAGCGTTCGCCGCTCGCCGTGGTCCGCTGGGTGCTGTCGGCGGTCAGGCCGGTGCTGGCCGACCGGTCCGCCTCCAGGCGCTTGCGGGCGCGGTAGGCCGCGACGTTGGCGCGGGTGGCGCAGCGGTCGGAGCAGTAGCGCCGGGAGCGGTTGGTGGAGGTGTCCAGGTAAGCGTTGCGGCAGGGGGCCGCCTCGCACAGGCCCAGCCGGTCCACCCCGTACTCGGTGAGGTGGAAGGCCAGGCCCATCGCCGCGATGGCCGCGAAACCGGCGGTCGCGTTGGAGGGGTGGTCCGCCAGGTGCATGTGCCACAGCGGGCTGCCGTCCTCCGCCCGGTGGTCGTGCCCGGAGATCTGCGGGCTCACCGGGAACTCCAGGAGCAGTGAGTTCAGCAGGTCCACGGCGAGGGTCTCGTCGCCCCCGTCGGCCGCCTCGAAGACCGCGCGCAGCCGTCCCCGGACCGAGCGGAACCGGGTCACGTCGGCGTCGGACGCGCGCCGGGCCGCCGACTGGTTGGCGCCGAAGAGGTCACGGACGGCCTCCACCGAGGTCAGGGAGTCCTGCCCGCGCGACGGTTCCTCGGTGTTGACGAGACGTACGGCGTAATCCGAGTAATAGGCCAGTTCCACTTGTAGTCCTTACGGAGGGGCTCTATGGTCGTGCCTGCGGTCAGGTAACAGCTGATCGTGCTTCCAGGGTATTACGCGACGCAGTACGGAGGGGCTCGATGACGAACGCGGACACGACCACCACCACGACGACCGCCACCCCGGCCGCCACCCCGGCCACCGCGGCGGGTGCCGACTGGCAGGCCTGGCAGCAGAGCTGGGACCGGCAGCAGGAGTGGTACATGCCGGACCGCGAGGAACGGTTCCGGATCATGCTCGACATGGTCGAGGCGCTGGTCGGCACCGCGCCGCGCGTGCTGGACCTGGCCTGCGGCACCGGCACCATCACGGCCCGGCTGCTCGACCGGTTCCCGCAGGCCACGAGCACCGGGGTGGACCTCGACCCCGCGCTCCTCGCCATCGCCGAGGGCACCTTCGCGGGCGACGAGCGGGTCTCCTTCGTCACCGCCGACCTCAAGGACCCCGACTGGCCGTCGAAGCTGCCGTACGGCTCGTACGACGCCGTGCTGACCGCGACGGCCCTGCACTGGTTGCACGCCGACCCCCTCGCGGATCTCTACGGCCGGGTCGCGGACCTGGTCCGCGACGGTGGTGTCTTCATGAACGCGGACCACATGATCGACGACACGACGCCCCGGATCAACGCGGCCGAGCGCGCCCAGCGGCACGCACGGATGGACGCCGCCAAGGAACAGGGCGCCCTGGACTGGGCCGAGTGGTGGCAGCTCGCCGCCAAGGACCCGGTGCTGGCCGGGCCCACCGCCCGCCGCTTCGAGATCTACGGCGAGCACGCCGACGGCGACATGCCCTCGGCGGCCTGGCACGCGCGCGTACTGCGCGAGAAGGGCTTCGGCGAGGCGCGGCCCGTGTGGTGCTCGCCGTCCGACACCCTGCTGCTGGCGGTCAAGTAGGACCACACGCCGAGGGGCGGTACGGAGATCCGTACCGCCCCTGACCTCTGCTCACGCGGTCTCAGAGGACCTTGGACAGGAATGCCTTCGTCCGGTCGTGCTGCGGGTCGGTCAGCACGTCGCGCGGGTTGCCCGACTCGACCACCACTCCGTCGTCCATGAAGACCAGGCTGTCGCCGACCTCGCGGGCGAAGCCCATCTCGTGGGTGACGACGACCATCGTCATGCCGGACTCTGCGAGGTCGCGCATGACGTCGAGGACGTCGCCGACCAGTTCGGGGTCGAGCGCGGAGGTCGGCTCGTCGAACAGCATCAGCTTCGGGTCCATCGCCAGGGCCCGGGCGATGGCGACGCGCTGCTGCTGGCCGCCGGAGAGCTGCGAGGGGTAGTTGCCGGCCTTGTCGCCCAGGCCCACGCGCTCCAGCAGGGCCCGTGCGCGTTCCCGGGCCTGGGGCCTGCTCATGCCCTTGACCTGGACCGGGGCCTCCATGACGTTCTCCACGGCCGTCATGTGCGGGAACAGGTTGAAGCGCTGGAAGACCATGCCGATGTCGCGGCGCTTGCGGGCGACCTCGCTGTCCTTCAGCTCGTAGAGCCTGTCGCCCTTCTGGCGGTATCCGACCAGCTCGCCGTCGACGTACAGACGCCCGGCGTTGATCTTCTCGAGGTGGTTGATACACCTGAGGAAGGTGGACTTGCCGGAGCCGGAGGGGCCGATGAGGCAGAACACCTCGCCCTGCTCCACCTCCAGGTCGATGCCCTTGAGGACCTCGACGGCGCCGAAGGACTTGTGGACGCCCTCGGCCTTGACCATGGCGGTCATGCCGCACCTCCCGTCGTGCTGGAGCGGTTCGACAGGGAGAACAGGTTCGCCCTGATCTTCTGCATCGGGGTCGGCGGCAGACTGCGGCTGGAGCCGCGGGCGTAGTAGCGCTCCAGGTAGTACTGGCCGACGCTGAAGACCGAGGTCAGCAACAGGTACCAGGCCGCCGCGAGGAACAGCATCTCGGCCGGGGCGCCCGAGGTCTGGCCGATGTCCTGGGCGACTCTGAACAACTCGGCGTACTGGACGACCGACACCAGCGAGGTCGTCTTCAGCATGTTGATGACCTCGTTGCCCGTCGGCGGCACGATCACGCGCATCGCCTGCGGGACCACGATCCGGCGCAGCGTCCTGGAGTGGCTCATGCCCAGCGCGTGCGCCGCCTCCGTCTGGCCCTCGTCGACCGCGAGCAGACCGGCGCGGCAGATCTCCGCCATGTACGCCGCCTCGTTGAGGCCGAGACCGAGCAGCGCCGTCAGGAACGGCGTCATGAAGTCCGACCACTCGTCGCGGTAGAACGGGCCCAGGTTGATGTACTCGAAGACCAGGCCGAGGTTGAACCAGACGACCAGCTGCACCAGGACCGGCGTGCCGCGGAAGAACCAGATGTAGAACCACGCGATGGACGAGGTCACCGGGTTCTTCGACAGCCGCATCACGGCGAGCAGGATGCCGCCGACGATACCGATCAGCATGGCGAGGACGGTGATCAGCAGCGTCTTGCCCATGCCGGTCAGGACACGGTCGTCGAAGAAGTAGTCCGGGATCGCGCCCCAGTTGATCTTGCCCTGCGAGAACGCGTACACGACCGCGGCCAGCAGCGCGATCGCGACGACCGCGGAGACGTACCGCCCGTAGTGCCGGACCGGGATGGCCTTGATGGCCTCCGGCGGGGTCGGCGGGTTACCCGCCGGGCCGCCCGCCGTCTTGTCGATGTCAACAGTCACGGATGTTGCCTTTCAGCGCCCGCCGCGCGGTCACTTGCCGCCGTTGACGGCGGCCTCGGTGACGGCGCCTTCCGCCACACCCCACTTGTCCATGATCTTCTTGTATTCGCCGTTCGCGATCACCGCGTCCAGCGCCGCCTTCAGGGCGTCACGCAGCTGCGCGTTGTCCTTGGCCACCGCGATGCCGTACGGCGCGGCCTCGACCTGCTCGCCGACGAGTTCGAAGTCCTTGCCGCCGCCCGAGGTCTTCACCGCGTACGCCGCCACCGGGAAGTCGGAGGAACCGGCGTCCGCGCCGCCCGCGCGCAGGCGGGTCTGGGCCTGCTGGTCGTTGTCGAAGGCCTCCATGGAGATCTTCTTGCCGGCCGGGCACTTCTCGTTCTCGGCCTTGGCGAGGTCCTCGGAGACCGTGCCGCGCTGGAGCACGAGCTTCTTGCCGCACAGGTCGGACCAGGTCTTGATGCCCTGGTTGTCGCCCTTCTTGGTGTAGATCGAGACACCGGCGGTGAAGTAGTCGACGAAGTCGACGCCCTGGCCGACCTTCTTGCCGGTGTCGGAGTCGATGCCCTCCTGGCGGTCCTTGGTGTCGGTCATCGCGGACATGGCGATGTCGTACCGCTTGGAGCGCAGCCCGGTGATCAGGGTGTCGAAGGTGCCGTTCTCGAACTCGAACTTCACGCCGAGCTGCTTGCCCAGGGCGTCCGCGAGGTCCGGGTCGATACCGACGGTCTTGCCGGAGTCGTCCTTGAATTCGACGGGCGCGTACGCGATGTCCGAGCCGACCTTGATGGTGCCCTTGTCGCGGATCGACTGCGGCAGCTTGTCCGCGAGCGGAGCGCCGGCGGCGGACTGGTTGTCGCTGCCGCTGGAGTCGCCGTTCTCGGTCTGGTCGCCGCATCCGGTGAGCAGCAGGGCGCCGGCGACCGCGATCGCACCGACCGCTGCTAGCCGGGAGTGCGCGGCGGTCGTACGACGGGTGAAGCGTGCGGTCATGGTGGTTCCTCCGGCGGATGAGGGAGTTGCCGATGGGGACGGTGGAGTTCCTGACGAGACGCCGGCCGGGGGACCGGCCGGTGCCGTGGGTCGACGAGAGCACACACCTTCGAGTGCCGCGACCTCGTGTGATTACGGCATCTTGCCATTCGGACTCGGCCGTTCAGGGGGCCCGTCATGTCAAAATCGGATAACGGGTCAGCCCCCGAACCGCACCAGGTCGGTACATCACGACCGAACCTTTGCGGGAATCTGCCCTTCCGGCCGGAAGATCTGCGGAATCTCTCCTTATCCCGCCATGGATCGCGGGTGTACAGGGCGGCCGATGTCTTCGATCCGAGGTCTGTCAAGAGGGCCTGGGAGGTTGTCCAAAACCCTGGCTATGAGTCATGTCACCGACATGCGGCGTTCGAGGTCCGGCATGTGAGCTTGCGCTTATCGGACTCGTCGCGGGAGGCGTCCGTCGGGTAAGAAGGTTCTTTACACCCCTCATCAGGGGCTCAGGGCGCGTGTGCGGCGCGCCCGTCGCGCAGGGTCCACGTGGCCCAGACAGTCATCTCCCTGTGCGGTGCCCGCCCATTCCTCACCAGGAGTGGACAAACCCTCAAACCATGAACTCTTAAGGGGTAAGACAAAGTGGCAGCGGAGATCGTCAATCCTCGCAGCGACAGCGAAGCCGGTGCGGAGCAGAAGGAGGGCGCCGAGCCGCTCGACGCCTTCGACCCCGCGTTCGCGCTGCACCGCGGCGGCAAGATGGCCGTGCAGGCCACCGTGCCGATCCGCGACAAGGACGACCTGTCCCTGGCGTACACGCCCGGCGTCGCGAAAGTGTGCAGCGCGATCGCCGAGCAGCCCGACCTCGTCCACGACTACACCTGGAAGTCGTCGGTCGTCGCGGTCGTGACGGACGGCACGGCGGTGCTGGGACTCGGTGACATCGGGCCCGAGGCCTCCCTCCCGGTGATGGAGGGCAAGGCCATCCTGTTCAAGCAGTTCGGCGGAGTGGACGCGGTCCCGATCGCCCTGAACTGCACGGACGCCGACGAGATCGTCGAGACCGTGGTCCGGCTCGCGCCCTCCTTCGGCGGCGTCAACCTGGAGGACATCTCGGCGCCGCGGTGCTTCGAGATCGAGCGCAAGCTCCAGGAGCGCCTGGACATCCCGGTCTTCCACGACGACCAGCACGGCACGGCCGTCGTGACGCTGGCCGCCCTGCGGAACGCGGCGCGGCTGAGCGGGCGGACGCTGGGCGAGCTGCGCGCGGTGATCTCGGGCGCGGGCGCGGCCGGGGTCGCCATCGCCAAGATGCTGGTGGAGGCCGGCATCGGCGATGTCGCGGTCGCCGACCGCAAGGGCGTCGTCTCGGCCGACCGGGACGACCTGACGCCGGTGAAGCAGGAGCTGGCCTCCTTCACCAACAAGGCCGGACTGTCTGGCCCGCTGGAGGCGGCCCTCGCGGGTGCGGACGTCTTCATCGGCGTCTCCGGCGGTACGGTGCCGGAGCCGGCGGTGGCCTCGATGGCCGAGGGCGCGTTCGTGTTCGCCATGGCCAACCCGAACCCCGAGGTGCATCCGGAGGTCGCCCACAAGTACGCGGCGGTCGTCGCGACGGGGCGGTCGGACTTCCCGAACCAGATCAACAACGTGCTGGCGTTCCCGGGCATCTTCGCGGGCGCGCTCCAGGTGCGGGCGTCGCGGATCACCGAGGGCATGAAGCTCGCGGCGGCCGAGGCGCTGGCCTCCGTGGTGGGGGACGACCTCGCCGCGGACTACGTCATTCCGTCCCCGTTCGACGAGCGGGTCGCGCCGGCCGTGACGGCGGCGGTGGCCGCGGCGGCCCGGGCGGAGGGGGTTGCGCGCCGGTGACGGTGTGATCCCTGCGGTGTGGTGAGCGGTCCCGTCCCTCGGTGGGCGGGGCCGCTTGTCTTTGCCGGTGCGTGTGCCGACGCGGGTGCGGGTGCGCTGGGCGCGGGGTGGGGGGTGGGGGCGCTGACCGGTGCTGGGCGGGTGCCGCTGCGCCCACCCGTGCCGCCCCAGCGGCACGACTGCCCGCAGCTGAGGGGGGCTGGCAAGAGGGGGTGTGTCACACGGGCTTGTGGTTTCGGATGGGCGGTGGGGAACCTATCGTCAAGGTCATGTTCGCTGTCTACGCCGCCCGAATCGACCGCGACCAGCCGTTGGCCGGCCTGGAGTTGGGAGAGCTTCCGGCTCCCGAGGCCCGGCCGGGCTGGAGTGTCGTCGATGTCAGGGCCGCCTCCCTCAACCACCACGACCTGTGGTCCCTGCGCGGCGTCGGCCTCCCCGAGGACCGGCTGCCGATGATCCTCGGCTGCGACGCCGCCGGGATCGACGCGGACGGCAACGAGGTCGTCCTGCACTCCGTGATCGGACAGACCGGCCACGGTGTCGGCCCCAAGGAGCCCCGCTCCATCCTCACCGAGCGCTACCCGGGGACCTTCGCCGAGCAGGTCGCCGTGCCGACCTGGAACATCCTGCCCAAGCCCAAGGAGCTCTCCTTCGAGGAGGCCGCCTGTCTGCCGACCGCATGGCTGACGGCGTACCGGATGCTGTTCACCAACGCCGGGGTGCGTCCCGGTGACTCGGTGCTGGTGCAGGGCGCCGGCGGCGGGGTCGCCACGGCCGCGATCGTGCTCGGCAAGGCGGCCGGGCTGCGGGTCTTCGCCACCAGCCGGGACGAGGCCAAGCGCAAGCGGGCCCTGGAGCTCGGGGCGGTGGAGGCCGTCGAGACCGGTGCGCGGCTGCCGCAGCGGGTGGACGCCGTGATCGAGACCGTGGGCGCCGCCACGTGGTCGCACTCGATCAAGTCGCTCAGGCCGGGCGGCACGCTGGTCATCTCCGGTGCCACCAGCGGCGACCGGCCCTCCCACGCCGAGCTGACCCGGATCTTCTTCCTGGAGCTCAAGGTCGTCGGCTCCACGATGGGCTCCAAGGACGAGCTGGAGGACCTGCTGTCCTTCTGCGCCGCCACCGGTGTACGGCCCGTCATCGACGAGGTGCTCCCGATGGACCGGGCTCGTGAGGGGTTCGAGCGGATGGCCTCCGGGGGGCAGTTCGGCAAGATCGTGCTCAGCAACTCCTGACGCGTTTCCCCACCTGCGGCGGGTCCGGTTCTCCGGGCCCGCCGTTCGCGTTGCCGGGCGCCGGTCCCGGCCGTCGGGCGACTCCGGGCCGTCGGACCGCTCCCGCCCGCATGTCAACCGCATGTCAACCTAGGTTGACATGCGGGTCATGTCAACCTAGGTTGACTGTATGAGCGAAGCAACGGATCTCGCCACGCGTGCGGGTGACCGCGATCCCCGGATCGGGCTGCGCGCCGTCACCGCCCTGCGGAAGCTGGTGGAGCAGCTGGAAGCCGTACAGGTGCGCAGCGCCCGCGGGCAGGGATGGTCCTGGCAGGAGATCGCCACGGAACTCGGGGTCAGCAGGCAGGCCGTGCACAAGAAGTACGGGAGGCATTGATGTTCGAGCGATTCACGAAGGACGCCCGCGCGGTCGTGCAAGGGGCCGTCGGGCATGCGGAGCAGGCGCGGGCGGAGACCGTCGAGCCCGAGCACCTGCTGCTCGCCCTGCTGGACCGGGAGGGCAGCCGCGCCTCCTTCGCGCTGACCTCCCTCGGCCTCGGTGAGCACCGGGACGCGGTGCGCCGGGCGCTGGGGGACGCACGGCGCCGTGCGGGTCTGTCGCAGTCCGAGACGGAGGCCCTCGCCGGACTGGGAATCGACGTCACGGAGATCGTCGCCAAGGTGGAGGAGGCCCACGGTGTGGGGGCGATGTCTGCCGACGACCGCAAGCGCGGGCGCCGGTGGTCCGGACACCGGAGCTTCAGCCGGGGCGCCAAGGACGTCTTGGAGAAGGCGCTGCGGGTCGCCGTCGCCCGCCGTGACCGGCACATCGGGGACGAACACCTCCTCCTCGCCCTGGTCCTGCGCCCCGGAGTGCCCGCCGAGGTGCTCGCCGACCACGGCGTGACCCACGCGTCGCTGTCCAGGGTGCTGGGCGACGGGGCCGGGGAAGCCTGCGCCTGACCGGCGGCACCGGCAGTTCACCGGCGCGCGGCGCCCCGGAGGCAGTGGGGACCGCGTCGCGCCGTGCTCAGGCCTTCGGTGTGCGCAGGATGGCCCCGATGTGCGCCGCCGCATCCGACAGCCGCCGGCGGGAGTCGCGCAACTGGTCCGCCGTCACGCCGTGGTCCCGGGCCGCGTCACGAATGTCGTCCCGGAAGCGGTCGAGCAGCCGGTCCAGGTCGCGGGCCGGGTCGCCGGTCGACTCCGCGGCGTCCTCGTGGGCCCAGCTCGGGACGTATCCGGCGGGGAAGTCCTCGGGTGTGCCGGAGTACTCGGGCTGGTGGGTCTGGTGGGCGGTGCTCCCGGTGTCGGAGCGGCCGAAGCCCCAGTCCTTGCCGAACTCCTTGCCGAAGTCCTTGCCGAAGTCGCCGACGTCCTTGGCCAGCTCGCTCAGCCCCTCGACCAGTCCCGTCGGCCAGTCGCCCTGCGAGAAGTGGCCCTGCACCTGTTCCTGCACGCGTTGGGCGATGCGCTGGACCTCCTCCTGCGCCTGGGCCCGGGCCCGCTCCTGGGCCTCCTTGGCCTGGCGGCGGGCCCGCTGCGCCTCGTCGCGGGCGCGGCGGCTCTCGTCCTTGGCGCGGCGGGCCTGCTCCTTCCACTCCTGCTTGATCCGCCGCATCTCCTCCTTGGCGGCCCGCCACGCCTCCTTCTCGTCGGTGCCCCCGGCGCCGCCGGCCGAGCCGCTCTCCTCGTCGTACGCCCCGGAGGTGCCCCCGCGGGCAGCGGTGGCCGCGGCCCGCATCTCGCGTCGCAGATCGCCGGCCGCGCCCCGCACGTCGGCCCGGATCTCGGCGGCCAGCTCGGCGACCGACTCGCGGATCTCCAGCTCCAGATCGGCCAGCTCACCGCTGCGGTCGGCCAGCTCGGCCCGCCCGGCGTCCGTGATGGCGTACACCTTGCGGCCGCCCTCCGTGGTGTGGGTGACCAGGCCCTCCGCCTCCAGCTTGGCCAGGCGCGGATACACCGTGCCCGCGGAGGGGGCGTACAGGCCCTGGAAGCGTTCCTCGAGGAGCCGGATCACCTCGTAGCCGTGGCGCGGAGCCTCGTCCAGGAGCTTGAGGAGGTAGAGGCGGAGGCGGCCGTGGGCGAAGACGGGGGGCATGTCAGAGCACCTTCTTGTCGGTCGTGCCGTCGGAAGGGGCGCCGGTGGCGCCGTCGTCCCGGACGGAAGCGGAATTGTCCCCCGAGTCGGCCTGCGCCCGGCCCGCCGGGTCGGAGTACTCCGGCTCCCGCTCCCACGCTTCTTCCTGCTCCGCCGGCCGGCGGAGCAGGGCGATCGAGCCGGTGACGGTGGTGGCCTTCAGCCGGCCGTTGCCCGCGCCGAGCCGGCCGGTGATGCGCTTGGCCCCCCAGTGGCCACCCACCCGGAGGTCCTCGAAGGCGCTGCTGACCATGCCGCTGGCCGTGTTCGCCTCGACCCGGGCGTCGGCCGGCTGGGGCAGTCGGATGGCGATCTCGCCCGAGACGCTGTTCATACTGATGTCGGTCGGTCCGCCGGCCGGATCCAGGTCGACGATCATCGAGCCGCTCACCGATTCGGCCCGCACGGAGGAACCCGCCTCGACCACCGTCAGGTCGCCGGAGACGGAGTTGAAGAGCAGGTCGCCGGTGAGGGCCTGGGCCTCCACGTTCCCCGAGACGGTGTCCGCGCGGACCGGGCCCGCGAGGCTCACCAGGGTGGTGTCCCCGGAGACGCCCTTGACCTCGGTCGGTCCGTCGAGGCCCGAGACCACGGCCGCGGCGCTGACCGCGCCCACCTCCACCCGGGCGCCCGTCGGCACCGCGAGGGAGACGACCGCGCTGCGGCGCCAGCCCTTGCTGTCCAGCCACTTGAGGAAGCCCTTCCAGGGCAGGTCCTCGTAGGCCACGGTGAGCACGCCGTCCTGGTGGGTCACGACGAGAGGTGGTCCCTCGATCTCGGAGACCTCCAGACGGGCGGAACCTTCGTCGGTGCCCACCACGTTCACCGTGCCACCGACAATGCGTACGTGGAGCCGGCTCACGGACTCGTCGAAGGTGAGCTTCCTGGGCTCCGCGACGGACCACTCGGACATCGTGCAGACCTCCTCGACCGAACGCGCCATATCGCGTCACTCTCAATTCACGATATATCGCGGAGGGGGAAAGTCAAGACACCCGTTCTGGTGATCAGCGATCGGCCGGGTGGGGCGATCCGGCCTAACTTGTCATCATGCCGACGGAAAAGTCCGCACCCGCTCACGCCACCGGCGCCCTGCTGCTCTGCCGCGCGGAGCCGGACGACGTCGCCCTCGTCGCCGGTCTGCTGGGGGAACCGATGCCGCTGGTCCGGGCCGGTGCGCGGTGGAGCGCGCTGGTGCCCGAGGGCCGGCCCTGGCGGGACGGGGGCGAACCGGTCGACCGCGTCGCCACCGGCTGGGCCGCCGCGCTCGCCGTCGGGGCCCCCTGGCCCGTCCTCGCCCTGTGGTGGGACGCCGACCGGGCCGGATACACCCTCGCGTCCGGATTCTGCCGCCCGGTGGGCTACGTGTGGCTCGCGAACGGCACCCCGGCCGGCGAGGACGAGGCGATGCGCACCTTCGCCGCCCGGCTGGGCCTGGACCCGGTCCTGGACCTCGAGTCGCTGGAGCTGCTGACGAGGCCCGACCCCGAGACCGGCGCCCGCGCGAGGATGCGCGGCCTGATCGCGGTCCTCACGCGCGCGGGTGTCTCCCTCCCGGCCGGACTCGACCCGGGCGAACCCGCCGACCGCCTGCGCGAGCGCGCCCGCGCCCTGCCCGGCGCCCGCCGCACCGCCGGGACGGTGCGCGGACGCGACGCCGCCCGTCCGGCCGCCCGGCGCGCACGGCCCGGCCGGCCGGGCCCTCGCCGTGGCCGAGGTGGTGGCCGGGGCCCCGCTCCTGGCCTGGGGCGCCCGGCACCGCAGCGGCGGCTGGACCGCGGCGGGCGCCCTGCTGGCCGTGCACGGCACGTCGCTCCTGGTCCGCGCCGGCACCCGCACGGCGCCCTTTGCATAGTCTTGGGGGCGGATTCGGAACACGGACGCACGCAGGAGAACACCACATGTACTTCACCGACCGCGGCATCGAGGAACTGGAGAAGCGGCGCGGCGAGGAAGAGGTCACCTTCGAGTGGCTCGCCGAGCAGCTGCGTACGTTCGTCGACCTCAACCCGGACTTCGAGGTGCCCGTCGAACGCCTCGCCACCTGGCTCGCCCGGCTGGACGACGAGGACGAGGACGAGGAGTAGGACCACTCGGCGACGTGGAGCGGAACCACTCGGCGACGACGAGCGGAACCATGCCGCGACGATGAGTGGACCCGCGCGGCACGGCCAGGGGTTTAGCCTGCTCCCCCCGGTGGGGTAAGAGACCTCCACAGCAGCGGGGGAGCCGGAAGCGAACGGACGGGGGCGCCGTGGCCGGTGGGATCGAACGGATACGGCTCGACGACGGGACCGTCGTCTGGGCCAGAGTGAACGCGTCCGACGACGCGGCGACCGGGGACGGATTCGAGGACACCGGCGTACGGGACCGCGTCATCGACATGGCGGGGGGCCTCGCCGACACGGTCGGTGGTGTCGTGCGCTCCCTGCGCGCCGGACTGGACACCCAGGAATCCGTCGAGGTCTCCGTCGGCTTCGGCATCGAACTGTCGGCGCAGGCGGGCACCATCGTGGGCGCCATCGCGGGGGGCGGCGGCCACGCCTCGCTGACGGTGTCGTTGACCTGGACCGAACCCGCCCGCCGGGACGGCGCGCCGCGGCCCGGACCGGACGGCGGTGCCGTTCCTCCGCCCGGACCTCCGGCGACCGGAGCCGTATGAGCGCCCTCGAAGATCTGGTGCGCCCCTCGCTGGCACGCATCGTCGCACCGGGTGACGGGTATGCACCGGAGCGTGGCGAATACTGGGGATCGGGATTCTTCATAGCGCCGGGCTGGCTGTTGACCTGTGCCCACGTCGTGGGGAAGGGGGGAGCGGAGGTGTGGCGGAGTCGGAGCCCCGTGGGGGTCACCTGGCAGGGCGGCACCACCACGGGCGAGGTGGTGCTCGCCAAACCGCGGCCCGAGCCCGCGCACGCGGGCCGCGGGCGCTGGGAGTTCCCCGACATCGCGCTCGTGCGGGTGCACGGCGCGGACGACGCCCGTTGCGTCTGGCTGAGCGATCGCGCCCCGACCATCCCCGCCCCGGTCTCGCTGCACGGCTGGTCGCGGCAGACCGGCGCCCTCGGCCTGCGGCACGGTGTCGGCGAGGCGAGTGGCCGGGACGGCAAGGCCCTGCTGCTCACCGGCGCCCTGCCGGTCGAGGGCCTGTCCGGCGGACCCGTGGTCGACCTGCGCCACGGCTCCGTCATCGCCATGAACAAGGGCGTCCGGCAGACCGAGGGGGCCGCCGTCCCCGTCACCGCGCTGCGCGAGCTGCACGACGTGCGCGGGGGCGACATCCTGCACAGCGTCATGCGCGAGCACGACCTGCACCACCTCGCCCGCTTCAACCGGCCCGGCGCGGACACCGACTGGACGCGTGTCCAGACCGAGCTGCGCGATCCCGGCGCCCCGGGTCTCACCCCCGCCCAGCGTCTCCACCTCTACGGCCACCTCGCCCAGTTGCCGCCGCCCAGCGGTCCGGGCGAGATCGCGGACCTCGTGCAGGAGGCCAAGTCCCGCGTGGTGCAGTCGGACTTCCGCTCCCCGTTCCCCGAGGACCTGCGCACCTGGCGGGAGGGCGCGGCCCTGCTGCACGGGCTGCGCGACCTCGGTGACAAGGGAGGCAGGCCCGAACTGGACCTGGACGCCGTCCTGCTGTACGCCGCCAAGGTGGCCCGGCACACCGTGCTGACGCGCCCGGGGGACACCGACCCGGAGCGGCTGCGGGACTTCACCCGCTGGATCGGGGAGCAGGCGGTCCTGTACGCCCAGCCGGTGATCCGCGAGGACATCGACCGGCTCCTCGACGAGGTGCGCGAGCCGGAAGCCGCCCGGTTCCCCGGTGCCGTCCTCGCGTCCGAGCCCCCGTCCCGCACCGGAGCCGACGTCCTCGTCGACATCGGGGAGCCGGTCTACGGGGAGCGGTACCCGCTGAGCGTGCGCCTCCTGTACGACGGCCGGGACGTCACCCCCCTCTACAGCAACGACCTCGGCGTACGGCGCCACGAACTCCAGGAGCACCTGAGGGAGCCGCTGGCCGAGGCGCTGCGGCTGGGCGACCGCGGTGAACACCTGGCGGTCGTCGAGGCGTTCCTGCCCCGCGCCCTGCTCGACGAGCCGATCGACGAGTGGCGGCTCGTCCCCGAGGGGGACGGCGACGGCGCGGCCGGCGAGGGGGACGACTACGAGGAGACCGACTTCTTCGACGAGCAGTCCATGCCGCTCGGACTGCGTCGTACCGTTCTGCTCCGAGACCGCCGCCGCAACGCCAAGCCGCCCATTCCCGAATGGCGTCGGCGCTGGACGGCCTCCGCGCGCGGGCCGCTGTCCGGCATCCCGCTGCGCGGCGAGTCGACGGACACCGGCCACGCGTCCGGCGCGCGCCGGGAGAGCAGGTACGGCACCCTCCGCCGGCTGTCGGGCAGCGGCGACGGCTGCGTGCCGGTCTTCTGCGGGCCCGTCGGAAGCGGCGCCGGGCGCCAGGCCATGGACGTCGCCCTCGCCGCCGGACACCCTCTGGTGCTGTGGCGCCGGGACGGCCACGACCACGACGAGTGCCGGACGTTCCACCGCAGCGCCGCCCGCCTGCTGTCCCTCGCCGGCCGGGCCGAGGGCCTGCACGCGCACGTGCGCGACCTGCGCATCGGCGCCTCGGACCCCGACATCGCCCTGAGCGAGGGACTCACGGGCCGGATCGCCGTCCTCTACGACCCGCCGGACCGCCCGCCGTACGGCACGGAAACGATGCGGCCGCCGCCGCTCGCCGGACCCCAGGCCCTCTGATGCCGCGTCAGAAGCCGTCGACCCGCCGGTCTTCGAACGTCGGGCGAGCGGGAGCGTCCGGGAGTCTCGGCAGGCCCGGCGGCCGGACGGTAACGTCGTACTCGAACGGCCCGAACCGCTGCAAGATCACCAGAGCCGGAAGGAGCCCATGGTGAACGACTGGCGGATCTACCGCGGAGTGGGTCAGCCGCACGACGGCGTACGGCGGTTACCGGAACCGCCTCCCTGGCGCGACTTCACGCGCGCGCAGGACGACGCGCCGACCGGATCCCAGGACCCCAGCGGCGCCCGCCGGCTCGGCGTCCGCCGCCGCCGTGCGGAGAACTACGCGCCCCGCCCCGCCGAGGTCGACGCCGTCAACGCGGCCCTGTACCTGCGCCGCCCGCTCCTCGTCACCGGCAACCCCGGCACCGGGAAGTCCACCCTCGCCTACGCCGTCGCCCACGAGCTGCGACTGGGCCGGGTGCTGCGCTGGCCGATCGTCAGCCGGACCACCCTCCAGGACGGTCTGTACCGCTACGACGCGATCGGACGGCTCCAGGACGTCCAGCTGGAGCGCGCCCGCGGCGTCCGCGACACCGGCGGCAACGGGAGCGGCGCGGGTGACGGGACCAGGATCGACGCGGGCGACGGCAACGGGAGCGACGCGGACGGCCGGGCCGACGGGGACGGGCCCGACGCAGTGGACCGGGACCCGGGCATCGGGGCGTACATCCGGCTGGGACCGCTCGGCACCGCGCTGCTGCCCTCCGAACTGCCCAGGGTCCTGCTCATCGACGAACTCGACAAGAGCGACCTCGACCTGCCCAACGACCTCCTGAACACGCTGGAGGAGGGCGAGTTCGCCATCCCGGAGCTGGAACGCGTCGCCGACCGGCAGCCCGTGGTCGAGGTGCTGTCGCACGACAGCGGCCGGGTCGCGGTGCACGGCGGGCGGATCGCCTGCACCAACTTCCCGCTGATCGTCCTGACCTCCAACGGCGAGCGGGACTTCCCGGCGCCCCTGCTCAGGCGCTGCGTCCAGCTCGAGTTGGAGCCACCGGGGGAGGAGCAGCTCACCGCCATGGTCGAGGCGCACCTCGGCGAGGAGGGGGTCGCCGCGGGACAGGACCTGATCGGCAGGTTCCTCGACCGGGAACCGGGCGAGGTGATGGCCGCCGACCAGCTCCTCAACGCCCTTTTCCTCACCCAGCACACGCCCCACGCGGAACGGCTCACCCGCGAGCGCATCGCGGACCTGCTCATGCAGCGGCTCGACCGGTCGAGGTGAGGGCCCGATGCAGGGGGCGCCGCTGGAGGAGCTGATCGGCCGGCTGCGCCGCGCCGGCCTCGACGTCACCGCCGAGGACGTCGCGGACGCCGTCTGGCTCGCCCGACGGCTCGGCGCCGCACCTCCCGGCGCCGCCGGCCGCCCCGGCCCCGCCACGGACCCGGACGCCGGCACCGGTCCCGGCTCCGACACCGGCTCCGGGGCCGAGTACGAGTCCGAGTCGGCCGGTACGTCGGAGGACGGATCCAGGAGCACGCCCGCCTCGCCCGACACCGCGTCGCCCGACCCCGCCGCCGCAGCGGACGGCGCGGCACGGCACGACCCGGACGACACCGGCCCCGGAACAAGGGCGTCCACCCCGGTACCGCTGCGTACCGCGGGCGCCGCCACCGGCCGCAGCGACGACGGAGGCTCCCGCGTCACCGTCCCGGTGCGCGCCCCCGCCGCGTCCGCGCTGCCCGGTCTCCTCGGCCTGGAGAAGGCCCTGCGCACCCTGGGCCGTTACCGGGTCGCGAGCAGCGAGTACACCGACGGCGGCATCGACGAGGAGGCGACCGCCGAGCGCGCCGCCGTGACCGGCTTCGTCCTGCCCGTGACGCGGCCGGGCCGCAGCAGGCGGTCCGACATGCGGCTCCTGGTCGACACCGGACCCGCGATGGCCGTGTGGGGACAGCTGGTCGAGGAGCTGCGCCAGGCCTGTCAGCAGTCGGGAGCGTTCGCCGCCGTCCGGGTCCACCACCTGCACGCCGACGCCACCGGGAGCCCGGCGATCGGTCCCGCCGCGGAGCCCGGCCGCCCGCTGCGGCTGCGCTCGCCGGACGAGCTCCACGACCCCTCCGGCCGCTCCGTCACCCTGCTCGTCAGCGACTGCGTGGGCACCCTGTGGCAGAGCGGCGGTGCGCAACGGCTGCTGCGGCAGTGGCCGCGCTCCTCGCCGCTGGCCATCGTCCAGCCGCTGCCGCCGCGGCTGTGGGGCCGTACGGCCCTGCCCGCGGAGCCCGGACTGCTGGTCCGGCCGGCCGAGTTCGGCGGGCGGCTCGCCTTCCACCCGGACGACGAGCCGTGGGACGAGCCCGCCACCGCCGCGCCCGCCATCGCGGTACCGGTGCTCCAGCCGACACCCGAGGCGTTCGAGACCTGGGCGCGTCTGCTGGCCGGCACCGGTCCCACCAGCGAGCGGGCCTGGGCCGCCCGGACGACGTACCGCCCCGCGCCCGCGGCCCCGCCCGGCACGGGCGTGCGCGGCGACGAAGAACTCGTCCGCGCGTTCCGGGCGACCGCCTCGCCGGGGGCACTGCGCCTCGCCGTGTACCTGGCCGCCGCCCCGCTCACCCTGCCCGTGATGCAACTGGTGCAACGCGCCATGCTGCCCGACACCGGTCCCATGGAACTGGCGGAGGTCCTGCTGGGCGGGCTGCTGCGGCGGCTGCCCGGCACCGGGGACCAGCCGTGCTTCACCTACCCGGGCCGGGTGCAGGACCTGCTGCTCTCCACCCTGGACCAGGACACCGCCGGGCTCGTCCTCAAGCACTGCTCGGACTACGTGGAGCGGCGTTTCGGCAAGGGCACCCGCAACTTCGCCGCGCTGGCCGCCGTCCGTCTCGCCGGGCGGGACGCCGGGCCCGTCGACACCGGGGCGCGCACGGACGACGACTTCGGACCGAACGCCGGGGACAGCGCGGAGGCCGAGCTGTTCGCCCGCGTCCCCGCCCGGGTGCTGCGCTTCTACCTGCCCGAGCTGGTCACGCCCGAGCCCCTGACGGAGGCGGAGCGGCTGCTCGGCCAGTGGCGGACGCTGGCCGACCCGGACGTGCTGCACCGGGCGCGCGAGCACGCCGAGGCCGCGGTCCGGGCCGCCACCAGAGCCACCGTCGACGCCGCCGACGCCGCCGAGGCCCACGAAGAGGCCGACGGCGTACGGGCCCGGCTGGTCCTCGGCCGCGTGCTGCGCGCCGAGGCCGACACGGTGGCGGGCCGCGCGCCGGAGCGCCGGGCGGACCTCCTCACCGCCGCCACCGGGGAACTGGCGGCGGCGCACCGCGCGGCGCCGGACCACAGCCTCGCGCAGGCGGAGTCCGCGCTCGAACTCGCCGCCGGGCTGCACGCGCTGTGGCGCGTCACCGGCGACCCGGACCGCCTCATGGCCGCGCTCGACGTCCTGGCCCCCGACATCGCCCCCTGGCCCGCGGCCGTCCGCCGCGTCTTCGAGCCCACGGAGGACGGGTCCGCCGCGGAGGGCCACCGCACCGAGACCTGGCGCGCCGTCCACCGGGCCCGGCTGCTGCGCCGCGGCCGGCTCCTGCTCGACCTGGGGCACCACGGCGAGGCCGCCGCCGAGCTGCGCCCGGCCTGCGCCCTGCTCGACGAGTCCGACGCCCCCGGCCCGGTACGCAGCCGGGCCCTGCTCGACCTGGCACGGGCGCTGCGCGGCGCCCCGGCGGACGAGGAGGCGACCCGGGAAGTGCTGCTGCGGGCGGAGCGGGCCGCCGGTGACGACCCCGCCCTGCGGCTGCCCTGCCTCGCCGCCCGCGCCGCCTTCCACGACACCGTGGGCGAGGCCCGGGAGGCCGACGAGGCGTACGAGTCGGCCGTACTGCTCGCACCGCCGGAGAGCGTCGTACGCTGCGGACTCCTCACCACCTGGGGCGAGTCGCTGCTGCGCAGGGCGTCCCGGGGGGACGGCGCGGGACTCGTGGACCGGGCGGAGTCCGTACTGAGGGAGGCGCTCAAGGAGCTGCCGGCCCGCTCCGCGCAACGCGGCAGGCTACAGGCGCTCGTGGGCAGCGCCCTCGCCCAGCGTTTCCGGCACCTGGGGTTCCTGCCGGACCTGTTCGAGAGCCGGCACCTGCTGGGGCAGGCCGTACGGGCGGCGGCCGACGTGGGCGTACGGGCCGAGGCCTGGCTCCAGCTCGGCAGGGTGCGGCTCGAGGGGTGGTACCGGGCCGGCGCACCCGTGCTCTTCGAGGCGCTGCACGCGTACGAGAACGCCGAGCGCGAGGCCTGGGAGGCGCACCCGGTCGGGCCGGGGCCGGCGACGGTGGCACGGGCCCGGCACGGGCGCGGAGCGGTGCTGGTGCTGCTGGGCCGGCCCAGCGCGGCCGGTGCGGCCTACCGGGCGGCGCGGGAGCAGTGGCAGCGGCTCACGGGGTCGCTGCGGGAGGTCGACTGGGACGACGTGGAGCTGACCCGCCGCGCGGCGGACGACCTCGCGGCGGGACGGACACCCGCGGCCCCGTCCCGGGCCATGCCCGAGGAGGAGTGGAGGCGGCTTTCGCCGCCTTGGCACCCTTGGGAGGAGCGGTCCAACGAGGCCGAGTTTGCGCGCAGTTGATCCGTGAAGGGTTTCCGTCTCCGGCCGGTCGGGAAGAACTGGGCAACCATCGCGAGGGGACGGGGCGGGACGTGGGCAGGGAGGAGCCGAGGGTGGCGGAGCAGGGGATGGGAACGCCCGGTCGTGGCGGGGGTGCCGGACCGACCGTGCTACTGCCCGGGCTCACCGATGCCGACCTGCGGACATTGCGTGCCATGGACGATCCGGAACTCATCGCGGCCGTCGACCGGGTGCTGGCCGGTACCGACGAGTCCCAGCAGGTCTGGCACTCCGGGGAGAGTGAGCCTCTGATGCCGGAAGGCTCGGGGGAGTGCACGTTTTCGGCCCCACTCGCCGAGTCCCCGCCGACTCGGGTGTCCGGGGGATGATTCCGGCCTCCGTACCGACCGACGTCTTCGTCGCCCTCGCCCGGACCCGCCCCCTGCCCGCCGCGACCGCGGCACTGCGTGCCGCGATCCACGCGCGTCGCATGCTGCTCCTCAAGGCCCTGCTGGTCCGGGTCGAACGGCAGGGTTCCGCGCTGTCCGCCGCCGCGCACCGGGACTTCGAGGACGACTGGGCGCTGCTGGAGCGTGCCGAGCGGGCCGACGGCGCGGCGGTGCGCGACGTCCTCGACTACCCCACGGTCGGCGCCTGGCTCACCGAGGCCCTCGCCGCCCGGCCGGGAACCGCCTTCGAGGCCCATCTGCCCCACCTGCGGGGCGTCGCCGTCGCCGCCGCCGTCCGGTCCGGCCGGGCACCGTCCGGCAGGTTCGCGGCCCCTTCGGGCCGGCTGGCGCTGCCCGGCCTGGGCGTACTGCGCAGCCCTTCGGGGTGGGCCCGGGCGAGCGGCGGTGCGGGGCCGCCGCGGCTCACCGCGGCGGCCGGCCCCGGCGCGGTGGACCCGCGCTCCCGCCGGACGCGCCCGGAGGCCGGAGCACCGGGACCGGAGGAGGACGCAGCCGGTTGGTCGGCGCTGCGGAAGCTGCCCGGCGGTGACACGGTCCTCGACGACCTCGACCCCTACCGCGTGCCGTCCCGGGGCATCGGCGGCGCGGCCGCGCCCGCGGCCGACAGCGCCCGCACCGAGTACCGCACGTGGGCGGCGCGGTGGCGCCAGGCCCGCGCGCTGCTGGCGGCGACCGACCCGGGCCGGGTCGGCGAGACGGACGCGCTGGTGCGCTCCGTCGTGCCGCTCGCCACCGGGCGCGGCGCGGGAATCCCGAGTGGCGCGACACTCCGTGCCGCCCCGGGTGCCGTGCTGACCCGGATGCCGGCCGACGCGCCGGACCTGGCGGAGACGCTGGTGCACGAGACCCACCACAGCAAGCTGGCGGCCCTTGGCGAGGCCGTCGCCCTGTGCCGTCCCGGCGGCGGCGCCCTGCACCGGGTGGCGTGGCGGCCGGATCCCCGCCCCGTCCCGTCGGTGCTCCAGGGCGCCTACGCCCATCTCGCGCTGCTCGATCTGTGGGCGCGGGCGGAGCGCGCGGCCGCCGTGCCCGAGGAGTGGCGACGGCGGGCCGCCGAGCGCTTCGCACGCTACCGGGAACAGGTCGGAGCGGCCCTTGCCGTACTGGGCGAATCCGATGAACTGACCTGCGTGGGACGGAGTTTCGTGCGGGAGATGCACGGGCACCACGAGAGTCTCGGCGTGGCCGCCCGAAACTCGACATGACGGAGCGCACGAGTGTGACCGCGTTGCGTTAGCGTGTGCGCGAGCGCGGCGGACGCGGCGGGACAGGGAGCGGTGATGGCGGAACAGCGGCGGTCCGGCGGGGGCGGTGCGACGGCCTCCGAGCACATTCTTGTGGTCTTCCCCGGCTATCACCGCTCATGGGCGGCGTGGATCGAGCAGTGTCTGGAACGCCACGGCCACCGGGCCACCCTGCACCGCTGGGATCCGCCGCGGGAGATCCCGCTGGAGGACTCCCTCGGTGACCTGCTGCTGTCCAGCGGGCGCGTGCTCCTCGTCCTCAACGACTGGTTCTTCGAGCTCGGGCCGCGCCCGGCGGGGGAGTGGAACGACGCGCTGCGCGGCTTCGTCGCCGCGCACGCCGACCGCTTCGCCGCCGTCAACCTCACCAACCGCCCGCTGCTGCCCGCCACGGCCGTGCTGGAGCCGGCCAGCCTGTGGGGACTGAGCGAGGAAGCCGTCGAGGAGCGGCTGCTCGCCCGGCTGGGGCTGGCGCCGCTGGCCACGCCGCGGACCCCGGTCAGCCGGGTGCGCTTCCCCGACACGCGATGCGACGTCTGGGGAGAGGTGCCGCGCCGCAACCCGCGCTTCACCGGCCGCGACGACCTGCTCACCACCATCCACCAGCGCCTCGCCGACGCCGAGCGCGGCGCGGCGGCCTGCACGCTGCTGGGCATGTCGGGCATCGGCAAGACCCAGCTCGCCGCCGAGTACGCGCACCGCTTCAGCACCGATTACGACGTGGTCTGGTGGGTCAACTCCGACGACCGCAACATCCAGCGCGACCGGCTCGGCGAGCTCGCGGTCGGACTCGGTCTGCGCAGCGGCAGCGAACCCGGCGAACGCATCCGCGCGGTCCGCAACGCCCTGCGCCGCGGCGACCCGCACGAGAAGTGGTTGGTGATCTTCGACGGCTGGGACGACACCGAAGGGGCCGACGCCCTGCTCCCGCAGGGGTCCGGCCACGTCCTGATCACGTCCCGCAACCGGGCGTGGAGCGAGCGGACGGACGCGGTGGAGGTCCCCGGCTTCGTGCGCGCCGAGTCCGTCGCCTACCTGATGCGCAGGGCCGGCCACATCAGCGCCGCCGAGGCGGAGGAGGTCGCCGCCGAGTTCGGTGACGTACCGCTGCCGCTGGTCCAGGCGGCCTCCTGGCTCGGCGAGTCCGGCATGGAGGTGTCCGAGTACCTGCGGATGATGCGCGAGCGCCGGCTCTCCACCGTCGACGAACCCGTCACCGGTGACGGCTTCCCCCAGTCCTCCATGACCTCCTGGTCGATACTGCTCAACCGGTTCCGCCGGGCCCAGCCGCAGGCCATCGACGTGCTGGGACTGTGCACCTCCTTCGCCCCGGGGCGGATCCCGCTCGGACTGATCCGCGCCTACCCGCACGCCGACCTCCCCGAGAACCTGCGCTGGATGACGGCGGACCTGCCCGCCTGGTCCCGGGCCCTGGACACCCTGGTGAAGTACTCGGTCCTCACCCGCGAGACCCGGGGCCCGGCCGGCCTGGAGATGGGCCCGCACCAGGAGTCGGTGCACATGCACCGCCTCGTCCACGACATCGTCTCCAAGCTGACCGGCGACGAACAGCGCGACAGCCACCGCAGGGCGGTGCGCACCCTGCTGGCCGAGGCGGACCCCGGCAACCCCCTCGACAGCCGGAACTGGCCCCGGTACGCCGAGCTGCTGCCGCACCTGGAGCCCTCGGGCGCGCTCGACAGCACCCGGCCCCGGGTCCAGGAGACCGTGCTGAACTGCCTGCGCTACTGCTCCCGCAGCGGGGAGTACACCACCGGTCTGAACCTGGCCCGGCGCACCCGTAAGCGCTGGGCCGGGTTCCTGCCCCCGCTGTCCCCGCAGATGCTGGACCTGACGCGGGAGGAGAGCACCATGGTGCGGGTCAGCGGCCGGTTCCGGGAGGCCTACGACCTCGACCGCGACGTCCTGGAGCGGCTGCGGGCGGCGCCCGGCACCAACCCGCTGGCCGAGCTGACCACCCAGGGCGCGATGGCCAGCTCCCTGCGCCACCTGGGGCGCTACGACGAGGCGTACGCCTTGCAGCACGAGGTCCTGGAAGGCACCGACCGCCTGCTCGGCCCGAACGAGTCCGCCACCATGGTGGCCCGGCACAACCTCGGTGTCAGCCTGCGCCTGCTCGGCCGGTTCGCCGAGGCGTACGAACTCGACCTGGAGAACTACGGCGTCCGCGAGAGCGTCCTACGGGCCCGGCACATCAGCACGCTCAACTCCTCGAGCGCCGTCACGCACGACCTGCGGCTGCTCGGCCGCTACCGGGACGCGCTCGCCCGCCAGGAACCGACGGTCCGGCTCCACCTGCAAGTGCTGGGCCCGCAGCATCCGCAGACCCTGGGAGCACGCACCCAGCTGGTGATGAGCCGCCGCCGAGGGGGCGGGCCCACGCAGGACATCGGGCCCGAGATGGCGAGCCTGCTGGAGGAGCTGGCGCAGGTCCACGGCCGTGAGCACTACCGCACCCTCGCCTTCCTCACCAACTACGGCAACTACCTCCGCGAACACGGCGACCTCAGTCACGCCCGCGAGCTCATCGAGGAGGCCGAGGCCGGGTACCGGGCGCTGCTCGGACCCGCCCACCCCGTCGCCACCGGCATGCTCGCCAACACCGGTCTGGTCATGCAGGCGGCCGGCGAGCGGGCCGAGGCCATGTCGATGTTCGAGGCGGCCCTGGCCGGGCTCACCGCGATCCTGGGCCCCGACCACCCCTGGGTGCTCGGCTGTGCCCTGTGCGCCACCGGCGCGCGCAACTTCAACGGGCGGATCGCCGACGCGGTGGAACTCGGCCGGGACACGGTGCGCCGGGCCCATCGCACACTGGGCGGCGAACACCCGCTGACCCTGTCCTGCCAGGTGGCCCTGGCCGCCGATCTGCGGGCCGCCCGGGAGCACGAGGAGGCCGGGAAGCTGGAGGAGGACGGGCTGCTGGCCCTGACCCGGACCCTGGGCGCCCAGCATCCGCACACGCTCTCCGCCCGGCAGCGCACCCGGCCCTACTGGGACTTCGAGCCCTACCTCGGCTGAGCGACGCCGGGCGCGCCCGGCCACGGACACGACACGAAGAGGCCGGCCCCGGGGAACGGGGCCGGCCTCTTCGGCGGATCGGGTGAGGCGGGCTCAGGCCTCGAAGACCTCACGCACCAGCTGCTCCTGCTCGGCCTGGTGCCGCTTGGCGGAACCGACGGCCGGGGACGAGCCGTGCGGCCGCGAGATGCGGCGCAGGCGCTCGCCGTGCGGGACGTCGGCGCCGACCGCCAGGTCCAGGTGGTCGATCAGGTTGAGCGCGATGAACGGCCAGGCACCCTGGTTCGCCGGCTCCTCCTGGGCCCACAGGTACTTCTCGGCGTTCGGGTACTTGGCGATCTCCGCCTGGAGCTCGGCACCCGGCAGCGGGTACAGGCGCTCGATGCGGATGATGGCCGTGTCCGTCAGGCCGCGCTTCTTCCGCTCGGCGTCCAGGTCGTAGTAGACCTTGCCGGCGGTGAAGACGACCTTCTTGACGGCGGCCGCCTCGACCGAGTCGTCGCCGATGACCGGGCGGAACTGGCCCGTCGTGAACTCCTCCGCCTTCGACGCGGCGGCCTTCAGGCGCAGCATCGACTTCGGGGTGAAGACCACCAGCGGCTTGTGGTGCGGGTTGTGCACCTGCCACCGCAGGAGGTGGAAGTAGTTCGACGGCAGGGTCGGCATCGCGACCGTCATGTTGTTCTGCGCGCACAGCTGGAGGAACCGCTCGGGGCGGGCCGAGGAGTGGTCCGGGCCCTGGCCCTCGTAGCCGTGCGGGAGCAGCAGGGTGACGCCCGAGGTCTGGTTCCACTTCTGCTCGGCCGACGAGATGAACTCGTCCACGACCGTCTGCGCGCCGTTGACGAAGTCGCCGAACTGCGCCTCCCACATCACCAGCGCGTCCGGGCGGGCCAGCGAGTAGCCGTACTCGAAGCCCATCACCGCGTACTCGGAGAGCAGGGAGTTGTAGACGTTGTACCGGGCCTGGTCCTCGGACAGGTACAGCAGCGGGGTGAACTCGTCGCCCGTCTCCCGGTCGATGACGACCGCGTGGCGCTGGCCGAAGGTGCCGCGCTGCGAGTCCTGGCCGGTGAGCCGGACCGGCACGCCGTCCAGCAGGAGGGAGCCGACGGCGAGGGTCTCGCCCATGCCCCAGTCGATCGTGCCGTCCTCGACCATCGCCGCGCGGCGCTGCAACTGCGGCAGCAGCCGCGGGTGCACGGTGATGTGGTCGGGGATGTTGACCTGGGACTCGGCGATGCGCTTGACGGTCTCGGCGCTGATCGCGGTGTTCACGGCGACCGGGAACTCCGCCTGCGGCTCCGAGGGCTCCGCGGACGCGGGCTGCGAGACGGCCTCGCGGACCTCGGTGAAGACCTTCTCCAGCTGGCCCTGGTAGTCCTGGAGCGCCTGCTCGGCCTCTTCCAGGGTGATGTCGCCGCGACCGATGAGGGACTCGGTGTACAGCTTGCGCACCGAGCGCTTCTTGTCGATCAGGTCGTACATCAGCGGCTGCGTGAAGGCCGGGTTGTCGGTCTCGTTGTGACCGCGGCGGCGGTAGCAGATGAGGTCGATCACCACGTCCTTGTTGAACGCCTGGCGGAACTCGAAGGCCAGCCGCGCGACGCGGACCACGGCCTCCGGGTCGTCGCCGTTCACGTGGAAGATCGGGGCCTCGATCATGCGGGCCACGTCGGTGGCGTACATCGAGGAGCGCGAGGACTCCGGGGCGGCGGTGAAGCCGACCTGGTTGTTGATGACGACGTGGACCGTGCCGCCGGTGCGGTAACCCCGCAGCTGCGACATGTTCAGGGTCTCGGCCACCACGCCCTGGCCCGCGAAGGCCGCGTCGCCGTGGATCGCCACCGGCAGGACGGTGAAGTCCGTGCCGCCCTTGTTGATGATGTCCTGCTTGGCGCGCGAGACGCCCTCCAGGACCGGGTCCACCGCCTCCAGGTGCGAGGGGTTGGCGACCAGCGAGACCTTGATCTGCTCGCCGTCCAGACCGGTGAAGGTGCCCTCGGCGCCCAGGTGGTACTTCACGTCGCCGGAGCCGTGCATCGACTTCGGGTCGAGGTTGCCCTCGAACTCGCGGAAGATCTGCGCGTACGACTTGCCGACCACGTTGGCCAGCACGTTCAGCCGGCCGCGGTGGGCCATGCCGATGACGACCTCGTCCAGGCGGGACTCGGCCGCCGAGTCGATGACCGCGTCGAGCAGCGGGATGACGGACTCGCCGCCCTCCAGGGAGAACCGCTTCTGGCCGACGTACTTGGTCTGGAGGAACGTCTCGAACGCCTCGGCGGCGTTCAGGCGGCGCAGGATGCGCAGCTGCTCCTCGCGCTCCGGCTTGGTGTGCGAGCGCTCGATGCGGTCCTGGATCCACTTGCGCTGCTTCGGGTCCTGGATGTGCATGAACTCGACGCCGGTGGTGCGGCAGTACGAGTCGCGCAGCACGCCGAGGATGTCGCGCAGCTTCATCAGGGACTTGCCGGCGAAGCCGCCGACCGCGAACTCGCGCTCCAGGTCCCACAGGGTGAGCCCGTGCTCGGTGATGTCCAGGTCGGGGTGCTTGCGCTGCTGGTACTCCAGCGGGTCGGTGTCGGCCATGACGTGGCCGCGGACCCGGTAGGAGTGGATCAGCTCGAAGACGCGGGCGGCCTTGGTGACGTCGTCGTCGTGCGAGGCGTCGATGTCCTTGAGCCAGCGGACCGGCTCGTAGGGGATGCGCAGCGCCTTGAAGATCTCGTCGTAGAAGCCGTTCTCGCCGAGCAGCAGGTTGGCGACCTGGCGCAGGAACTCGCCGGAGGCGGCGCCCTGGATGACCCGGTGGTCGTAGGTCGACGTGAGCGTCATGACCTTCGAGATGCCGAGCTTGTTCAGGGTGTCCTGGCTGGTGCCCTGGAACTCCGCCGGGTAGTCCATGGAGCCGACGCCCAGGATGACCGACTGGCCGGGCATCAGGCGCGGCACGGAGTGGACGGTGCCGAGGCCGCCGGGGTTGGTCAGGGAGACCGTGACGCCGGTGAAGTCGTCCATCGTCAGCTTGTTGTCGCGGGCGCGACGGACGATGTCCTCGTAGGCCTGCCAGAACTCGAAGAAGTTCAGCGTCTCGGCCTTCTTGATCGCCGCGACGACCAGCTGGCGGTCGCCGTTGGGCTTGACCAGGTCGATGGCGAGGCCGAGGTTGATGTGGGCCGGCTTGACCAGGGTCGGCTTGCCGTCCTTCTCGCCGAACGAGTGGTTCATCGTCGGCATGGCCTTGATGGCCTGCACCATCGCGTAGCCGATCAGGTGCGTGAAGGAGATCTTCCCGCCCCGGGCGCGCTTGAGGTGGTTGTTGATGACGATGCGGTTGTCGAACAGCAGCTTCACCGGGACCGCGCGCACGGACGTGGCCGTGGGCAGCTCCAGTGAGGCGTTCATGTTCTTCGCGACCGCGGCGGCCGGGCCGCGCAGGGTGACCAGCTCGGGGCCCTCGGGCGCGGCGCCGGCGTCCTTGGCGGGCGCGGCGGCCTTCGGCTGCGGCTTGGCGGCCGGCTTGGCCGGCGCGGCGGCGGGCTTGGTGGCCGGAGCGGCCGGAGCCGCGGGGGCGGCAGCGGCGGGCTTCGCGGGAGCGGGCGCCGGGGCGGCGGCCTTCGGCTGGGCCGGGGCGGGAGCCTGCGCCTGCGCGGCGGGGGCGGCCGGTGGCGTGCTGCCGGAGTCCGTGGGCACGGTACCGGCGGCGGTCGGGGTCGCCGCCGCTCCGGGCTTGTAGTCGGCGAAGAAGTCCCACCAGGCTCGGTCCACGGAGTTCGGGTCCTGGAGGTACTGCTGATAGATCTCGTCGACGAGCCACTCATTGGCACCGAACGCGGCCGCGGGGTTCTTTCCCGCGGTGCCCGCTTGGTCGGTGTCGGTCGAGATGCTCGAGTTACTGGGGGACTGTGGCGACACGGCGAGAACCGCCCTCTTCCGCTTCTTCACAAGATGGTGGACAGCGGGAATCAAGGCTACGCCTACCGACCCCGGAAGGTCAGACCGGGCCCGTTCATCGTCGCGTAAGTCACATTGCAGACCGCGTTTCGGCGCTGGAAATGGCGGGAAACAAGCGAGGTTCTGCTGCGTGAGGGATCGGGAGACCGGGACCCGGCGCCTCGAAAACGCGGGCCCGTGCCTGATCACACGTGTCTGCCAGCGCGGACGCAGTGGATCTTGACGCTCCGCTTCGAACCCTACGTCAACCGGACGTCGACGGCAGGCCCGGAAGAGTGATGAGAATCCGGCAGCCCCGCTCGGATTCGGCCACCCCGATCCGGCCGCCGTGCAGATCCACCGCCCAGCGCGCGATCGCGAGGCCCAGGCCGGTGCCCCCGTCGCTGCCCGGACCGTGCGGCCGCGACACCGAACCCCGGTTGAACCGCTCGAACACCCGGCGCCACTCCGAGCGCGGGATGCCGGGCCCCTCGTCGAGCACCTCCAGCTCCAGGGACTCGGGCAGCTCACCGCGCCGCGCCCGGACGGTCACCCGGCCGTGCGGCGGGCTGTGCTTGACGGCGTTGTCGATGAGGTTGGCGACGACCTGGTGGATGCGCTCGGGGTCGGCGTGCGCGGTCAGCTCCGGCGGGAAGACGTCCAGGGCCAGGTGCACGTCGGTGCGGGAGTGGCTGCCGGACCCGGAGGCGATGCCCGCGCGCGCGGAGGCGACCATGTTGGCCTCCTTCAGCACGCCCGACAGGTACGGCCACACCTCGAAGCGCCGCTTGCGCAGCGGTATGACGCCGTTGTCCAGGCGGGAGAGGTCGAGGAGCGTCTCCACCAGCCGGCCGAGCCGCTCGGTCTGCCCGAGCGCCGTGCGCATGGTCTCCGGGTCGGCCTCGGTGACGCCGTCGACGATGTTCTCCAGCACCGCGCGCAGGCCCGCGATCGGGGTGCGCAGCTCGTGCGAGACGTTCGCCACCAGCTCCTTGCGCTGGAGGTCCTGGGCCTCCAGGTCGTCGGCCATGCGGTTGATCGTGACGGCCAGGTCACCCAGCTCGTCGCGGCGGTTCTCGCGCACCCGGCGGGTGTAGTCGCCGTGCGAGATGGACCGGGCCACCGCGTTCATCTCGTCCAGCGGCGCGGTCAGCGAGTGCGCCACGAACTGCGTGATCAGCAGCGTGGCGATCATCGAGAAGACCGTGATGAAGCGCAGCTCGGTCTTGGTGTGCACCGCGATCACCGACAGGCCGGTGGTGATCAGTACCGACGTGACGACCAGCGCGCCCAGCTTGGTCTTGATCGAGAACGGGCGTACGCCACCCCAGGGATCCCCGGTGCTCCGGGGGCCGGGGCTCCTCCGTGCGGCTTCCCGTCCCCGGCTCATGGCGTCGGCGTCTCCAACGCGTAGCCCACGCCGTGCACGGTACGGATGCGCTCGGCGCCGATCTTGCGGCGCAGTGCCTTGATGTGGCTGTCCACGGTCCGGGTGCCCGAGGCGTCCGCCCAGTCCCACACCTCGGCGAGCAGCTGTTCGCGGGAGAGCACCGCGCGCGGGGTGTTCGCCAGGCAGACCAGCAGGTCGAACTCGGTGGGCGTGAGGTGGACGTCCTCGCTGCGCACCCGCACCCGGCGCTGCGCGTGGTCGATCTCCAGTTCACCCAGGCGCAGGATGCCGCTGCGCGGGGTGGAGGCGGCCACCACGGCCCGCTCCACCCGCCGCAGCAGCACGTGCACGCGGGCGGCCAGCTCGCGCATCGAGAACGGCTTCGTCATGTAGTCGTCGGCGCCGACGCCGAGGCCGACCAGCATGTCCGTCTCGTCGTCGCGCGCGGTGAGCATCAGCACCGGCACCGGCCGCTGGGCCTGCACGCGGCGGCAGACCTCCAGGCCGTCGAAGCCGGGCAGCATGATGTCGAGGATCAGCAGGTCGGGCTGCCATGCCTCGGCCGTGTCGACGGCGGACGGACCGTCGCCCGCCGTTTGCACCAGGAATCCCTCGGCGCGCAGACGGGTCGCGATGGCGTCCACGATCGTCTGATCGTCCTCGACCACCAGCACCCGACGCTGGGCGCCCTGGGTGGCCGTGCCGTTGTGGGAGGTCTGTGTCTGCTCCATCGCCCGCCCCTGAGGTGTGCTTTCCGGAATCCGTGGGGTGATCCCATGACTGCGCTTGACGCTTGAATGATCCGCGTCAGGGCAGCAGCGTACGGGGAGTCACCGCGCCTTTGCTATCCAGGCCCGACGCCGATGTGCACGACGTCCGGAACGCCCCGGGCAACGGGGATCTCTTCGGTACGCACCTGTTGGAAACCGGCATTACGCAAGGTTTCTTCGAATTCCGGAGAGGGCTGTGCGGACCATACGGCGAGCACCCCGCCGGGCCTCAACAGCCGTGCGCAGCCCGCCAGTCCGGACGGCGCGTACAGCCCGTCGTTGCCCTCGGTGACGGTCCAGCCGGGGCCGTTGTCGATGTCCAGGCACAGGGCGTCGTACGTGTCGGATGTCTCATTGACGTAGTCGACCAGGTCCGCCTCGACGATCTCCGCGCGCGGGTCGGCCAGCGCGTCGGCGGAGAGCGCGGCCAGCGGTCCGGCGCGGTGCCAGTCGATGATGGCGCGCTCGCGTTCGACGACCGCGATCCGGCCCCAGCGGGGGTCGGCGGCCGCGTGTGCGAGGGAGAAGCCGACGCCGAGTCCGCCGATGAGCAGGTGCGGAGCGGCCCGGCCGGCGGAGGCGGCCAGCGCGTCGGCCGCCGCGTCGACCAGGCGCCGCTCCGAACGGCCGTCGGAGGTGTCCATCAGGAAGCAGCCGTTCGCGATGATCTGTAGCAACGTCCCGTGTCGGCGCAGGACCACCTCGCCGTACGGACCCTCGCGACGGTCCAGCACCTCGGGCGCCTCGGAGGCCTCGGGGGAGTCGTGGGTAGTGAGGGGCATCGGCCCATCCTGGCACCCGCCGCGGCCGAGGAATGCGGGCCGGTACGGCGGTGCTGTCCCGAGAGGCGGGAAATGCCCCCCGACGCTTGATCGCTCAGAGCGAACAGGGCTTGGGGAACAATCCCGGGCTCCCTTTCATTGAGTCGATGTAACTCAACTTGACTGCCGAAGGGGAGATCATGGCTGCTGAGTCCGCCGCCTTCACACCGCTCACCCTGCCCGTGCTGCCGCTCGACGACGAAGTGGTCCTGCCCGGCATGGTCGTCCCCCTGGACCTGAGCGACGCCGAGGTACGGGCCGCGGTGGAGGCCGCCCAGGCCGCCGCCAGGTCCGAGCCCGGAAAGCCCCGCGTCCTCCTCGTCCCGCGCATCGACGGCACCCACGCCGCCACCGGCGTGCTCGGCACGGTCGAGCAGGTCGGCCGCCTGGCCGACGGCGACCCCGGCGCCCTGATCCGCGGCCGGGGCCGGGTGCGCATCGGCGCCGGCACCACCGGCCCCGGCGCCGCGCTCTGGGTCGAGGGCACCCGGGTCGACGAGACCGTCCCCGATCCGCTGCCCGGCCAGGTCGCCGAGCTGGTGAAGGAGTACAAGGCGCTCGCCACCGCATGGCTGCGCAAGCGCGGAGCCTGGCAGGTCGTCGACCGGGTCCAGGCCATCGACGACGTGTCCGCGCTCGCCGACAACTCCGGCTACTCGCCCTTCCTCACCACCGAGCAGAAGGTCGAGCTGCTCGAGACCACCGACCCGGTCGCCCGCCTCAAGCTCGCCACCCAGCAGCTGCGCGACCACCTCGCCGAGCAGGACGTCGCCGAGACCATCGCCAAGGACGTCCAGGAGGGCGTCGACAAGCAGCAGCGCGAGTTCCTGCTGCGCCGCCAGCTCGAAGCCGTGCGCAAGGAGCTGCGCGAGATCAACGGCGAGCAGGAGGGTGAGGAGTCCGACGACTACCGCGCCCGGGTCGAGGCCGCCGACCTGCCCGAGAAGGTCCGCGAGGCCGCGCTCAAGGAGGTCGACAAGCTGGAGCGCTCCTCCGACCAGTCGCCCGAGGGCTCCTGGATCCGCACCTGGCTGGACACGGTCCTGGAGATGCCGTGGAGCGAGCGCACCGAGGACGCCTACGACATCCAGGGCGCCCAGCGCGTGCTCGACGCCGAGCACGCGGGCCTGGAGGACGTGAAGGAGCGCATCACCGAGTACCTGGCCGTGCGCAAGCGGCGCGGCGACCGGGGCCTCGGCGTGGTCGGCGGCCGGCGCGGCGGTGCCGTACTGGCCCTGGTCGGCCCGCCCGGCGTCGGCAAGACCAGCCTCGGCGAGTCCGTCGCCCACGCGATGGGCCGCAAGTTCGTCCGCGTCGCCCTCGGCGGCGTCCGCGACGAGGCCGAGATCCGCGGCCACCGACGTACCTACGTCGGCGCGCTGCCCGGCCGGATCGTGCGGGCGATCAAGGAGGCGGGGTCCATGAACCCGGTCGTCCTGCTCGACGAGATCGACAAGGTGGGCTCCGACTTCCGGGGCGACCCGGCCGCCGCCCTGCTGGAGGTCCTGGACCCGGCCCAGAACCACACCTTCCGGGACCATTACCTGGAGGTCGAGCTGGACCTGTCCGACGTGGTCTTCCTCGCCACCGCCAACGTCCTGGAGGCCATCCCGGAGGCCCTGCTGGACCGCATGGAGCTGGTCCGCCTCGACGGCTACACCGAGGACGAGAAGGTCGTCATCGCCCGTGACCACCTGCTCCCGCGCCAGCTGGAGCGGGCCGGACTGGACGCCGACGAGGTGACCGTCGACGAGGGCGCGCTGCGCAAGCTGGCGGGCGAGTACACCCGCGAGGCGGGCGTGCGCACCCTGGAGCGGTCCATCGCGCGGCTGCTGCGCAAGGTGGCGGCCCAGCACGAGCTGGGCGAGCGGGAGCTGCCGTTCACCGTCACCGAGGGCGACCTGCGCGCGCTGATCGGGCGGCCGCACCACGTGCCCGAGTCCGCCCAGGACCCGGCCGAGCGGCGCACCGCGGTGCCCGGCGTGGCCACCGGCCTCGCGGTCACCGGCGCGGGCGGCGACGTCCTCTACGTCGAGGCGTCGCTGGCCGACCCGGAGACGGGCGCGTCCGGGCTGACCCTGACCGGTCAGCTGGGCGACGTGATGAAGGAGTCGGCGCAGATCGCGCTGAGCTTCCTGCGCAGCCACGGCGCCGAGCTGGAACTGCCGGTGGGCGACCTCAAGGACCGGGGAGCGCACATCCACTTCCCGGCGGGCGCGGTCCCCAAGGACGGCCCGAGCGCCGGCGTCACCATGACCACGGCCCTCGCCTCGCTGCTCTCGGGCCGGCTGGTCCGCACCGACGTGGCCATGACCGGCGAGGTCTCCCTGACCGGGCGGGTGCTGCCGATCGGCGGGGTCAAGCAGAAGCTGCTCGCCGCGCACCGGGCCGGGATCACCACGGTGATCATCCCCAAGCGCAACGAGCCCGATCTGGACGACGTCCCGGCGGAGGTGCTGGACAAGCTCGACGTCCACGCCGTCACCGACGTCCGCCAGGTCCTGGAACTGGCGCTCGCACCGGCGACCAACGGTGCGGAGCGTGAGGTTCCGGTCGCGGCGTGACGGGCGCGACCGGATGAGGAAAGGGGACGGCCCGGATTCCGTGCGGAGTCCGGGCCGTCGCCGTACGCGTTGCGCGTCAGCCGTTCGCGAGCGCCTGGACGCGGTCCAGCGCACCGTTGAACTTGTTGTGGTCACCGACCGTCGGACCGGACGACGTGTACTGCCACATCGTGTAGAAGCCCCAGCCGGCCGGCAGTGTGCCCACCGTCGAGGCGTACCGGGCGATCCACAGCGGGTTGTTGGCGGCGAAGCCGCCGTAGTTGCCGGTGCACTGGGTCCACCAGCTGGTGGCCGTGTAGATGACGGCGTCCCGGCCGGTGCGGGCCTTGTAGGTGTTCAGGAAGTCGCGGATCCAGGAGACCATCGCGCTCTGCGACTTGCCGTAGCAGGTGGCGCCGTACGGGTTCCACTCGATGTCGAGCGCGCCCGGCAGCGTCCTGCCGTCCCTGGACCAGCCGCCGCCGTGGTCGACGAAGTAGTTGGCCTGGGTGGCGCCGCTCGTGGTGTCCGGGGTGGCGAAGTGGTACGCGCCCCGGATCATGCCGACGTTGTAGGAGCCGTTGTACTGCTGGGCGAAGTAGGGGTTGGTGTAGTACGTCCCCTCGGTGGCCTTGGCGTAGGCCCACTTGACGCCGCTGTTCCACAGGGTCGACCAGGCGACGTTGCCCTGGTGGCTGGAGACGTCGACGCCCTCCGTCTGGACCGCGCGGCCCGGTACGGGGGTGCCGTGTTCGCCGTCGTGGGCCGCGACGCCCATGCCCATGTGGGCGGAGCCGCGGGACGGGACGTCCGCGGACGAGGAGGCGCCGGCGGGAAGGGTGAACACGAGGGAGAACGCGGCGAGCAGGATCCCGGTGACGGCGAACCGCCGCCCGCGGGCCGATCCGGATCTGTGCACGAGCATGACGTGCCTCCGATGGCTCGGTGGTGCTCGGTGGGGGATGCGCGAGTGGGGAGAACCCCTGGACGGCACGGGAGTGGCGTGCGCATGCCATCAGGAGGTCCGGTGAAGACTCTACGCACGTAGAAACAGCGGGTGGAAGAGGGCCGGGAGCCGCCGTTGGTCTAAGCCTGCGAAATACTTGGCGAGCTGCGGCGATGGCGGCCCGCGGCGGAAACTTTCAGGACCGGAAAAATCGAGGCAGGGGCTGACGTGCACGAAGACGGGAACGGCGGCGGTCGCGCAGGCGAATCCCACCTGTCCGGCAGTGGTGTGAACCAACCCGAGTTCCTCGCCCTGGAGCGGGAGTTGACGGTCCTGCTGCGGCGGGCCCGGGCCAACCAGGGCGAGATGGCCCGGGAGGTCCACCCCGACCTGGAGTCGTCCGCGTACGGCCTGCTCGTCCGGCTCGGCGAGTGCGGCGGCCAGCGCGCCACCGACCTCGCCGCCTTCATCGGTGTCGGCAAGGCGACGATGTCCCGTCAGCTGCGGGCCCTGGAGGAGCTGGGGTTCGTCGCCCGCGAGCCGGATCCCGCCGACGGCCGGGCCTGGCTGGTCACCCTGACCCCGGAGGGCCAGGAACGCGTCGGCCGGGTCCGGGAGGCCCGCCGCGCCCGGTACGCCCGCCGGCTCGCCGACTGGGACCCGCGCGAGGTGACGGAACTGGCCCGGCTGCTGCACGAACTCAACCGGGGGATGGAGAGGTAGGGGCAGTACGGGGCCCGGGCCGGTGGGGCGCGGGCAGCGGGAAGGGCTTCACAACTCGGCGTAGACGACCGTCGCGTCGTCGTGCGTCTTGCTGCGCCCGAGGAACGTCCGGTCGCCCGCCGCGTCCGCGCGCTCCAGCTCCCGCACCCGGTCCACCAGTGCCTGCGCGCCCTGCTTGCGGACCAGCGCCAGGCAGTCGGCCCAGTCGCCCTCGCCGAACTTCTCCACCCACCGCGCGGCCCCGTCCGTCAGCGCCGCCAGCGTCCGCACCCCGGGGCGCGGCAGCGCCCCCGTCACGGCGCGCGCCGCCACCCCGGGGTCGGCCGCGGCCGTGAAGAAGCCGCCCTCCCTGTTGCGCAGGTGGGCGTCCACCTGCGCGTCCGTGGCGAGGGCCGAGCGGGGCAGCCGGGACAGCCGGTCGTCCAGGACGGGGGTGAGGGTGCCGTCGGGGGCCTCCAGCAGCAGGGCCGAGTCGGACAGGACCAGGTACTCGACGGCGGCCGGGGACCAGCGGGCGAGGACCACGGTTGCCTGCGGGGTGCGCGGGTGAGAAAGGTCACAGGTTTCCGCATGCGCCGCCGCGGTACGAGCGATGGCGCGGGACAGGGCCTCGGCGAGGGGAAGATCCGGGAGTGAAACGGTCAGTTCGGTCAGCGCCCCACCCAGGCGCGCCGTGTACCAGGGCACGGAATGCAGACAGCCCGTCGCGGTCCGTGGCGGTGTCACGCCGTCCAGCACGACGAGCGAGCCACCCTGTCCCGAGGCCGGTAGCCCGACGCTCGCGAAGTCCTCGTTGGGCTGGTCGGCGAGGCCTGGTTCCGAGACGAGTTCCGTACGCATCCGGCCAGTCTGCACGAGGCCTTCACAGCGTTCGCAGAAGGCCGCCACCTTCCTCGGATTCTCCTGGAATCGATACGGCGGCGCAGGTCAGGCGCCTGATTTGAGGGGGAATCACATCCACCGGCGGCGCGTGGCGGCACATAGTGCCATCGCCCGTCGCAGACGTCCAACCGGCTCGCCGGACAACCGTGCGGCACGAGCCACGGGAACTTGCTCCTCAACTCCCCTCCGGGGTTCACTCCTTCGGGTGGCGGGTCGGATGATGCGCGCTCACCGCCCACCGGCACTGGGAGGGTCGGGAACCGGTGGGGGGACTGCCCCGCTCACGCGGTCTCCGCGCCCGACGCGCTGCCGGCGGCCGGGGAACAGCCCAGCGCCCGGCGGAGGGTGCACGCGCCCCCGGCCGGCCAGTTGACGGAGCGCCACCCGGAACCACGGGTACACGAGTCAGGAATGCGAGCACCGGTGCAGAAGACGCGGCCTCGTCGCACAGGCAAGCAGACGGCCCCCTCGGGGAGCGCGGAGCGCACCCCCGGCACCTCCACCCCTCCGCAGCCGCCGGAGGCCCCCGTCGGCAAGGGCCGCCCCACCCACGTACGCAACCGCCTCATCGTGGCGGTGGCGGTCGTGGCGGCCGCCGTCGCCGGGGCCGGAGCCCCCTCGGTGGTGGCCGCCTCCGGGCAACTGCACGACTCGCAGGAGCTGGTGACGCTCGCCGAGCAGACCCAGGGCGCGCTGACCCTCGCCCACTCCCTCGCCGACGAGCGGGACGAGGTCACCCCGTACATCGCGGCGGGCCGCCCCAAGTCCAAGGCGCCCTCCGAACAGCGCAGCGCCCGTGTCGACCGGCAGGTGGAGGAGCTGCGCGCCGACCCCGACACGCCCGCCGCCCTGCGCGAGGACCTCGACGCCGTCGCCGCCCTGCGCCGCGCCGCCCTCACCGGCAAGAGCACCGCGCTCCAGGCCCACGACGCGTACTCGGAGGCCATCACCGAACTCCACGCCCTGGCCGAGAAGCTGGCCGAGGAGATGCCGCCCCGCGCGGGCTCCGGCGCGTACGCGCTGGCCGAGCTGGACACCGCCGTCCAGCAGGCCGCCGCCACCCGCGGTCTGCTGCTGGCGGCCCTGAACGTGCCGAGCACCACCCAGACCGTCATCGACCCGGTCACCGGCCTGCCGACCGAGACGACCAGCACCTCGGACGCCGACGCCGAGCAGCGCGATGCCCTCGCCGCCGCCGCGCAGCAGGCCCGGGTGCGCTCCGACGCGGCCCTCGCCGACTTCCGCGAGGGCGCCTCCAAGGAGGCGCGCGGCAGCTTCGACGCCACCGTCGCCGGGCCCGAGGTCAATTCCGCCGAGAAGTACCTCGCCGGTCTCACCGACGAGCCCACGCTCTCCGACGGCGACCTGCGCACCAGCACCAAGCGGCTGGACGCCGCGCTCTCCGCCCGCGTGGACGCGATGCGCGGCGCCGAGTCCGCCCTGTACGAGAAGCGCGTCCAGGCCCTGGAGCAGCTGCGCGACGACGACGTCACCGCGCTGGAGATCCGGATCGCCGTCCTCGGCGCCCTGATCCTGCTCGCCGTCGGCATCGCCACCGCCCTGGCCCGCACCCTCACCCGTCCGCTGTCGGTGCTGCGCCGCGGCTCGGCCAGGCTGGCCGAGGCGGACGACCCGACGGCTCAGGAGGCGATCGCCTTCACCGGCCGCAACGACGAGTTCGCGCAGGTCGTCCGCTCCGTCAACGCCCTGCACACGCACGCCGCCACGCTCGCCGGGCGGGTCGCCACGCTGGAGTCCGACCGCAAGCACCTGGTCGGCCAGCGGCAGAAGATGGCCGACGCCCGCGAGGAACTGCGCGCCGAACTCGCCGAGTCCGCCGCCCAGCTGGAGGTGGTGCGCAAGAGCATCGGCTCCACCTTCGTCAACCTCGCGCTGCGCACCCTCGGCCTGGTCGAGCGGCAACTGGCCGTCATCGAAAGCCTGGAGGAGCGCGAGCAGGACCCGGACCGCCTCGCCACCCTGTTCAAGCTCGACCACTTCGCCACGGTCATGCGCCGGCACAGCGAGAACCTCCTCGTCCTCGCCGGCACCGAGCACGTCCAGCACAGCGCCTCGCCGGTGCCGCTGGTCGACGTGGTCCGGGCCGCGGTCAGCGAGATCGAGCGGTACGAGCGGGTGCGCATCGCCGCGCTGCCGCCGCACGCCCACGTGGCCGGGTTCGCCGCGGACGACCTGTCCCACCTGCTGGCCGAGCTGATGGAGAACGCCACCTCCTTCTCGCCGCCGGACCTGCCCGTCGAGGTCTCCGGCTGGCTCCTGGAGAACGGCGAGGTGATGCTCTCCGTCCAGGACGAGGGCATCGGCATGGCCACCGAACGCCTCCAGCGGCTCAACGCCCGCCTCACCGACTTCGACCCGGACGCGCCGTTCGACCAGGAGGGCGAGGACGGTCTCGGGCTGGGCCTCTACGTCGTCGCCCGGCTCGCTCACCGGCACGGGGCGCGGGTCCGGCTGCGGGAGCAGAAGCAGGGCGGCGTCGCGGCCGTCGTCGTCCTCCCGGGCCCGCTGCTCGCCGCGGCCCCGCCGGCCGCGCTGGCGCCGACCGTGCCGGTGTCCGACGGCACCGGCTCCTTCTCCCTGCCCGGCGCGGACGCGGAGGCCAACTCCAACGTCCTGCACGGGCGGACGGAGCAGGCGGTGCGGGCGGACCGGGACGCCGGGACGGCAGCCGACCCGGAACCGGAGCCCGGCACCGACCCGCTGGTGGCCTCGGCGGAGGACGCCGTACGCCGTGCCGAGGAGGACGCCGTACGCCGTGCCGAGGAGGACGCCTCCCGGGCGGAGGAGGACGCCTCCCGGGCGGACGCGGACGCGACCGGGGCCGAGGAGGCCGAGGAGCCCGCCCGCTCACAGACGCCGGACCCCGGCGCCCAGGACTCCGCTCCGGACGGCCCCGGCACCCCGGACGACGCGCCCGCCCCGGAGCCGCACAGCCAGGACGCGGAGGTCCCCGGGGACGGTGCCGCCCCCGGCGGCGACCTCCCCGACGACGCGACGATGGCCCTCTTCCTCCCGGCCCTGGCGGAGCCGGAGGCCCCGGCGGAGCCCGTCTCCGACCCCTACGCCATCGGACCCGACGCCCACGACCGCACCCCGGACGAGGGCACCGGCCGGGCCCCGGACGCCGACCGCGCCGAGGGCTCCGAGCCCGCCGAACCCGTCACAGACAAGGGTCTGCCCAAGCGGACCCCGAAGCTCACCACCCCCGCCGCGGTGCCGCGGCCGCGCACCTCGGGGTCCGTCGACGCCGACGCGCTCCGCCGCCGGCTGGGCGGATTCCGCCAAGGGGCGGAGGCGGGCCGCCGCGACGTCGAGGCGGAGATCGCGGACCGCACCGGACCGCAGCAGGCGCCGGTCGACGCGGACACAACCGAAGAAGCCACGGGGGGCACTGTCGAGGAGGCAAGCAGTTGACCGCGCCCAGTACCTTCGGACTGAGCAGTGAAGCCCGCAATCTCCACTGGCTGCTGACCAACCTCGTCGAGGAGGTGCCCGGCATCCGGTCGGTCGCCGTGGTCTCCTCCGACGGGCTCCTGCTCCTGTCCTCCGACCCCGGCCGCAACGAGGAGGCCCGGCAGGTCCGCGAGACGCCCCGGGCGGGCCCGCGCGGCTCCGCCGCCGACCTCGCCACCGTCGTCTCCGGTGTGGGCAGCCTGACCATCGGCGCCGCCCGGCTGATGGACTTCGGCCCCGTCAAGCACACGATGGTCGCCATGGACGAGGGCAGCCTGTTCGTGATGTCGATCAGCGACGGCTCGCTGCTCGGCGTGCACGGCTCCGCGGAGTGCGACATGAGCGTCGTGGCGTACCACATGGCGCTCTTCGTCGGCCGCGCCGGCCACGTCCTGACCCCCGAACTCCGCAGCGAACTGCGGAAGTCCCTGGAGTCCGAGTCGTCCCAGCCGACGGGGAGCGCCCGATGAGCAGCAGTCCCGGAAAACCCGGCAAGAACGGCCGGGGGCACCTCCCCGTGCGCGGCGCCGACCGCAAACCGGCCCGCGTACGCCCCTACTCGCTCACCGGCGGCCGCACCCGCTTCGGTCATGTGCTGCTCGTCGAGACGTTCGTCGGCGCCACGGCCGGCACCGCCGCGCTCGAAGCCGCCGAGGAGCGCAAGGAACTGACGAACGGCGGCCTCACCTCCCGCGTGATGCCGGAGATGCGGGCCATCGTCGAACTGTGCCGCCGTATGCGTACGGTGGCCGAGATCGCCGCGTTGCTGAAGATGCCGCTCGGCGTGGTCCGCGTGCTCCTCAGCGACCTGGCGGACCAGGGAAAGATCCGTGTGTACGGCACCGGGACCGGCCACGGCACGGGCCGCCCGGACCGCGCACTGCTCGAAAGGGTGCTCAGTGGACTCCGTCGTCTCTGACGCCGCCGCGTTCGGCGTCCCCCCGCTCGTCGACACCGACGGGCCCGTGCAGCCCTGGCAGACGGATCCCACCCGCGCGCCGGTCGCCACGAAGATCGTCGTCGCCGGAGGGTTCGGCGTCGGCAAGACCACACTGGTCACCGCGGTCTCGGAGATCACGCCGCTACAGACCGAGGCGCTGATGACCGAGGCGAGTGAGGAGACCGACGACCTCACCGCCACCCCGGGCAAGGTCACCACGACCGTGGCCATGGACTTCGGCCGCATCACGCTCGACGACGACCTGGTGCTCTACCTGTTCGGCACCCCGGGCCAGCAGCGGTTCTGGTTCATGTGGGACGACCTGGTGCGCGGCGCGATCGGCGCCGTCGTGCTGGCCGACACCCGGCGCCTGAAGGACTGCTGGCCGGCCCTCGACTACTTCGAGAGCTGCGGGCTGCCGTACGTCGTCGCGGTCAACCACTTCGACGGCAGCGAGCTGTTCGAGGCGGAGGACGTGCGGGAGGCGTTGACGATTCCGGCGCACATACCTGTAATGATCATGGATGCGCGCCGTCGGATCTCGGCCATCGAGACCCTCTTGTCCCTCGTGGGCCACGCGCTCGACGAAACACCCGAGTAGACGACCCCCGAGTAGGAGACGGAAAACCGCATGCGGAAGATACTCGTCGTCGGAGCCGGCCAGTCCGGTCTCCAGCTCGCCCTCGGCCTTCAGTCGCACGGCTACGAGGTCACCCTGATGTCCAACCGGACCGCGGACGAGATCCGCACCGGCCGGGTCATGTCGACGCAGTGCATGTTCCACACGGCACTCCAGCACGAGCGCGATCTCCAGCTGAACTTCTGGGAGTCCCAGGCCCCGAAGATCGAGGGGCTCGGCGTCTCCGTGGCGGCCCCCGGCTCCTTCGACCCGGGCCCCTCGCAGCGCGCGATCGACTGGCTGGGGCACCTCGACGGCTTCGCCCAGTCGGTCGACCAGCGGGTGAAGATGGCCGGCTGGATGGAGACCTTCGCGCAGCGCGGCGGCCAGCTGGTCATCCACGGCGCGGCCGTCGGCGACCTGGACTACTTCTCCCGCGCCTACGACCTCGTCCTGGTCTCGGCGGGCAAGGGCGAGCTGGTCCAGATGTTCGGCCGGGACCCCGAGAGGTCGCCGTACAGCGAGCCGCAGCGCGCCCTCGCCGTCGCCTACGTGCACGGGATGGCCCCGCGCCCGGAGCACCCGGAGACGGAGGCCGTGCGCTGCAACCTGGTGCCGGGCGTGGGCGAGCTGTTCGTCATGCCGACGTTCACCACCTCGGGCCGCGCCGACATCCTGTTCTGGGAGGGCATACCCGGCGGCCCGCTGGACGTCTTCAAGGACGTCAAGGACCCCTCGGAGCACCTCTCCCTGACCCTGGAACTCATGGAGAAGTTCCTCCCCTGGGAGTACGCGCGGGCCACCAAGGTCGAACTGACCGACGCCGGCGGCACCCTGGCGGGACGCTACGCCCCCACCGTCCGCAACCCGATCGGCCGCCTCCCCGGCGGCGGGCTCGTCCTCGGCGTGGCCGACGTGGTCGTCGCCAACGACCCGATCACCGGTCAGGGCTCCAACTCCGCCTCCAAGTGCGCCGCCTCCTACCTCGCCTCGATCATCGAGCACGGCGAGCAGGAGTTCGACGAGACCTGGATGCAGCAGACCTTCGACCGCTACTGGGAGACCGCCCAGCACGTCACCAAGTGGACCAACACCATGCTGGCCCCGCCGCCGGAGCACATCCTGAACCTGTTCGGCGCGGCGACGCAGCTCCAGCCCATCGCCGACCGCTTCGCCAACGGCTTCAACGACCCGTCGGACTTCGAGAACTTCTTCTACGACCCGGCGAAGACCGAGGGCTACCTGGCCGAGCTCTCGGGCGCCGCGGGCGCGTAGGCGGTCGCGTACCCCGCGTCCGGCCCGTCCGTCGCTCCCCGGGGGAGCCGCGGTGGCGTGTAGCGCCGCACCGGCTCCCCGCCGGGGTCGGGCCGTACGGCGCCCAGGACCGGGTTGGCCGCGATCGGCGACACCTTGACGTCGGCGCCGGGGCGCGGTGCCTGGACGACCCTGCCGTCACCGAGGTACAGCGCCACATGGGTGGCCTCGGGGAAGTACACGACCAGGTCGCCGGGGCGCAGTTCGTCCAGCGGCACGTGGTCCAGGCGGGCCCACTGCTCCTGGCTGGTGCGCGGGATCGGCGTCCCGGCCCGCTCCCAGGCCACGGAGGTCAGCCCCGAGCAGTCGTACGACGCCGGGCCCTCGGCGCCCCACTCGTACGGCTTGCCGAGCTGCTCCACCGCGAAGCGCACCGCGCTCTCGCCCCCGGCCGACGGCTTGGCGTCGTCGCCGAGCGCGCCGGACGCCAGGAACCGCTCCTGCTCCTCGGCGATCCCGCTGCTCTCCAGCTCGGCCAGGGCGGCCAGCTGCTCGGGGGTGAGGGAGGCGAGCATCTCCTCCACGGCGCGCAGGCGTTCGCGTACGCCGTCCCGTTCCCTCTCCTGGCGCTCGGCGAGGGCGGCCTGCCGGCCCAGGGCCTCCCGCGAGCGCCGGGAGAGCTCCTGCGCCTTCTTCTCGTCGCCCGTCAGGCGGCCCACGGTCTCCACCCGTTCCCGGGCCAGCCGGCCGATCACGCGGCCCTGGTCGATCGCGTGCTGCGGGTCGCGGGCCAGCAGCAGCCGCAGGTAGGGGGAGAGGTTGCCGCTGCTCTGGTACTGCTGCCGGGCCAGCCGTCCTGCCGCGCCCCGGCTGTCGTGCAGCGACGTACGGGTCCGGGCCAGTGCGGCGTCCAGCCGCCGCACCTCGGCGCGCTGCTCGCGCAGCCGCTCCTCGGTGCCGTTGTAGGTCTCGGTGGCGTTCTCCGCCTCCCGGTACAGCCGCTGAAGGTCCGTCAGCAGTCCGGCCACGGTACGGTCGTCGGCCGTGCCGGGTGCGGGTTCGGCCGCCGCGGGCACGGGCGCGAGGACGATCCCGGCCGCCATCGCGGCCGTGCACACCAGACGCAGGAGCCTTTCTGACACACCATCACCTCCGGTGCGGGGCGGTGGGTCCGCTCCGCACGGTGAGCATGGGGCGGGTGCGCGGGCCGCGCGCGCCGAGTGTGCGCGGATCGGCGCAACGAGGTCACCCGTCCGCGTCGTCCGGCTTGCCGGGCGGCGTGGCGTCTGGATCGGCGGCCGCCGGGCGGTCCGGCTTCGACCACGGCCACCTGCGGCCCGAGCCCTTCCGGCCCGAGGGGTCGTAGGTGTACTTCCACCGGGCGAACCGCAGCCCGCCCCGGGCGTCCCGGGGTTCCCTCCGGTACACCAGCACGGTGGGCGGGCCGCCGTCCGGGTCCGGTACGGGGATGCGGTACGTCTTCGGCGGGTGCCCGGTCATCCCGACCAGGACGGGCAGCACGCGTCCGTCCATGGGGCCGCCCTCGAAGGGGGTGTCTTCGCTCTTCACGGCACCAGTGTCGGTGATCGGCGCCCCGCGGGCGGAAGCCGCCGCCCCGGGTCAGAGATCCGCCGCCAGCGCCTCGACCAGCGTCGCGGTCTGCGGGTCGCGGCGGCCGGTGACCGTCAGCAGGGCCAGGAACTGCTCCACCAGCCAGTCCCGCAGCTCGTCCACGGGCGGCTGCTTGTCCTCGTCCAGCCAGATCAGCGAGGCCGCCTCCACCGCCGTGATCCACATCCGGACGGTCATGCGCAGCCGGGGGCCGGGCTCGGTGACGTCCAGGTGGCGCATGATGTGGTCGGCCGCGGCCCGGCGCACGCCGTCCACGATGCCCGAGGTCCGCGAGGTCTCCACCACGCTGCCGCCGCGCAGCAGGGCGCTGAAACCGGTGTCGTGCTGGTCGACGAAGGTGAGGTAGCGGTCCAGGGCGCGGGACAGCCGGGCCAGCAGCGGGCCCTCGCGGGGTTCGTCGAAGCAGAGCCGCAGCTCGTCGGCGGCGGACCTGAGCGCGGCCTCGTACAGCTGCTGCTTGCCGCCGGGGAAGTACCGGTACACCAGCGGCCGCGAGACCCCGGCCTGCTCGGCGACGTCGTCCAGGGAGACCTCCTCCGGGGGCCGGTGCGCGAAGAGGGTGAGCGCCGCCTCCAGCAACTGGACGCGGCGCTCCTCGACGCTGAGCCGGCGGTAGGCGGGGGTGGAGGCCTGCGGGGTCATGAACCGCAGCGTAACCCGCACAACCGGGCGCCCACCCATGCCGGCGGAGCGGACCGGCCGGACTAGGCCAGCAGCCCCGACGACCGCCACAGCCTGCGGCCGGCACCGCGCAGGACGCCGATGTCGTCCAGGAAGTCGGTCAGGCGCTTCGCGCCGGTCTGCATGATCTCCTTGCGGTGGCCGCTGGCCTGGACCTGGGCCAGGGCCTCCCGCTTGTCGAGGCCGACGTTCGTGTAGACCTCGGGGTTGATGAAGGCCTTGGAGAAGACGCGGGCGAACTCGCCGGAGGTGACCCGGGTGAACTCCTGCGACCACTTCGGTGCCGTCACCATCTGCCGCCGCAGCTCCTCGCGGGCGTACCGCACGTGCCGGGCCTCCTCGACGACGTGGATGCGCGTGACGCCGCGGATCAGCGGCTGGACCCGCTCGTCCGGGAAGGTCAGCCGCTGCATCCAGTCCAGGACCTCCTCGCCGAGCAGCGTGGCGGTGAAGGAGCCGGGCGTGGTGGAGATCGTCTTGAACAGGCGCCCGAGGTGCTGGTGCACGGGGCTCACCGGGTACCACGGCGTCTCGCCGCGGGATATCAGCCTGGCGAACATCTTCGAGTGCCGGCACTCGTCCTCGATCTCGGTCAGCGCGTAGCGCACGTGGGCGCTCGTCGCGGCCTTGTCGTAGATGTGCCGGACCAGGAGCTGCATGAGGATCAGCTCGAACCAGATGCCGAGCGAGGCGAGCGCGGCGGCCTCGTGCTGGGAGAGCGCGATGCGCTGCTCCTCGCTCATCCGCTGCCACATCGGGGTGTCGTACAGCGACACCAGCTCCGGCGGCCAGAACCACTTGCCGTCCTCGAACGGCGCGTCCCAGTCCAGCTCCTTGTCCGGGTCGAAGGAGTGTTTGGCGGACGAGTCGAGCAGCCGTTCGGCCACCTGCTCCCGGTCCTTGAGCAGGCCGAGCGCGTCGCGCAGGCCCTCGAGCGCGTCGGCTTCCGTCAGCGTCGTCATGGCTGTGTCCCACCTCGTCGAACGGATCGTGTTACCCGCGGTCACTCCACTGTGCGACTCTTATGAGACTGCGTGTCAGCAAGCTCGTCAATCCCCTGCGCGGAACTTGTTGACCGCGAGTAAAGAAGTGAGAGGTGTTCAGCTCCTCAGACCGAGCAGCCCAGTCCCTCCGGCACCTCGCCAGGGACCGGCTCCGACGCCCCGGCCGGGTAGGACGTCCGCAGGGTGAAGGCGTACGGCGTGGGACCGTGGGTGCGCAGGTGCAGCAGTCGGGACTCCGCCTCCGCGACCGTCGGACGGTGGCCGGCCGGCACCCACCACAGAGTGGTGACGGCCTCCGCGAGCCGCTCGAACCACTCGCGCCGCCGGGCCAGCATCTCCCGGTGCCGCCCCTGGTACATGAACGCCGTCAGGGCGTCCGCGTCCCGCCACGTGGTCAGGTTGACGATCAGCCAGGAGTCCCCGAAGACCGGGATGTCGGTGGCGTCCCCGCCCTCGCTCTGGAGCCGCCACACGAAGCCGTCCGCCGCGTCGGCCGCGGCGTTCACCGGATCGAGGGCGTCCACGAAGTCCTTCAACTGCGGTGAGTCCAGCGGGGCCTTGAGGCGGGCGATGTTGACCTGGGCGAGTTCGTACACGGCGTCTTCAGTCATGTACCGAACGTTAGGTCGGGAGCTTCGGCGGGCGGTACCCCCGTCTCATCCCCCGAGCACCGCCTCCATCACCGCCCGCGCGATCGGCGCCGCGAGCCCGCCCCCGCTGATGCCCTCCCGGTCCGCCGCCGAGCCCTCGACCACCACCGCCACCGCGACCTTCGGCTCCACGTCGCCGGCGCCCCGCGCCCAGGAGACGAACCACGCGTACGGCGTGCCCGAGTTGCCGACGCCGTGCTGGGCCGTGCCGGTCTTGCCGCCGACCACGGCGCCCGGGATCGCCGCCTTCGCGCCGGTGCCCTTGTCCACCACGCCGGTCATCAGCTCCTTGAGCAGCGCCGCCGTCGAGGGACGCATCACCTCCCGGGAGGGCCGCGACCCGGCCGCCGCGACCAGGCTGCCGCCCGCCCGCAGCGTCCGCTCCACCAGGTACGGCGAGCGCAGCTGGCCGCCGCCCGCCACCGCCGCCGCCACCGTCGCCATCTGTAGCGGCGTCGCCCGCGTGTTGTACTGGCCGATCGACGACAGGCCGAGCTGCGCCCGGTCCACCGCCGTGTCGAAGGTGCTCCGTGCGACGGGGAAGGGGACCCGCAGCCCGTCGTCGTTGAAGCCGAAGGCCTCCGCCATGGCCGCCATGTCCGTCACGCCCACGTCCACGCCGAGCTTGGCGAACACCGTGTTGCAGGACCACTCGAACGCCTCCCGCAGCGAGGCGTTCCGGCAGCCGTCGGCCTCGTTCGTGAGCGTCGTCCGCGTCCCGGGCAGCGTGTACGGGTCGGGGGAGCGGGTCGGCGCGTCCAGGTCGCGGATCACGCCCGCGTCCAGCGCCGCCGCCGCGGTGACCACCTTGAACGTCGAACCCGGCGGATAGGTCCGGCTCACCGCCCGGTTGAGCATCGGCTTGTCCGGGTCGGCGTTCAGCCGGTTCCAGGTGCGGGTGGCGGCCGCGCTGTTGCCGGACAGCAGCTGGGGATCGTAGGAGGGGGTGGAGACCAGGGCCAGGATGCGGCCCGTGGCCGGCTCGATCGCGGCCACCGCGCCCTTGCGCCCGCCGAGCCCCTCGAACGCCGCCCGCTGCGCGGCCCCGTCGATGGTCGTCACGACGTCGCCGCCGGGACTGTGGGCGCCCGTGACGTCGTTCCACAGCGGCAGCGGCGCGAGCATCGGATCGGCGCCGGACAGCAGCCCGTCCTCGGCCTGCTCCAGGAGCGTCGTCCCGTACGCCTGGGAGGCGAAGCCGGTGATCGGCGCGTACATCGGCCCGTTCGCGTAGGTCCGCTCGAAGCGCAGGTGCTCGCCGGTGTCCCGGGAGCCGGTGACCGCCCTGCCGCCGACCAGGATGTCGCCGCGCGGTTGCTGGTAGCGGGCGATGTCGGGGCGGCGGTTGGCCGGGTTGTCGTCGTACTCCGGCTTCTGGACGATCTGCACCCGGGCCGCGTTGACCACCAGGGCGACCAGCAGCAGGGCGCAGAAGACGGCCGCGTGCCGGATGTTCCGGGTCACGAGGGCGTCCCGCGCCGGGCCGCGTGGCTGACCCGGATCAGCAGCGCCACGATCGCCCAGTTGGTGACGACCGAGGACCCGCCCTGCGCCAGGAACGGCATCGCCATCCCGGTCAGCGGGATCAGCCCCGTCACCCCGCCCGCGATGACGAACACCTGGAGCGCCACGATCGAGGACAGGCCGACCGCGAGCAGCCGGCCGAAGGGGTCGCGGGCGGCCAGGCCCGCCCGGTAGCCGCGCTCCACCAGCAGCCCGTACAGCAGGAAGACGGCACTCAGACCGAGGAAGCCCAGCTCCTCGCCGGCCGTCGCCAGGATGAAGTCCGACTTGACGGCGAAGCCGATCAGGACGGAGTGGCCGAGGCCGAGACCGGTGCCGGTCACTCCGCCCGCCGCGAAGGCGAAGAGGGACTGGGCCAGCTGGTTCGGGCCGTCGCCCGCCTCGATGGACGCGAACGGGTGCAGCCAGTCCTCCACCCTGCTGTGCACGTGCGGCTCCAGCCAGCCCACGGCGACCGCGCCCAGCGAGGCCAGCAGCAGCCCGACGGCGATCCAGCCGGTGCGGCCGGTGGCGACGTAGAGCAGGACCACGAACAGGCCGAAGAAGAGGAGCGAGGTGCCGAGGTCCCGCTCCAGGACCAGGACGCCGACACTGACCAGCCACACCGCGAGGATCGGGCCGAGCACCCGGCCGGTGGGCAGTTGCAGCCGCCACACCCGGCGGCCCGCGTACGCCAGCGCGCTGCGGTTGGCGGCCAGGTAGGCGGCGAAGAACACCGCGAGCAGCACCTTCGCGAACTCGCCGGGCTGGATGGAGAAGCCCTCGATCCGGATCCAGATGCGGGCGCCGTTCACCGCCGGGAAGAAGATCGGCACGGTGAGCAGGGCGAGCGCCGCGGCGACGCACACGTAGGCGTAGCGCTGTAGGACCCGGTGGTCGCGCAGGAGCAGTACGACCACGATGAACAGCGCGACACCCAGCGTCGACCACACCAGCTGGGTCGGGGCCGCCCGGTCGCCCGGCGTCTCCAGGTCGAGCCGGTAGATCAGCACCAGGCCGAGGCCGTTGAGCAGCACCCCGATGGGCAGCAGCAGCGGGTCGGCGTACGGGGCGCGCAGCCGTACCGCCAGATGGGCGACGAGCGCGAGTACGCCGAGTCCGGCGCCGTAACCGGCCGCGCCGGGCGGCAGGGCGCCCTGCTGGGCGAGGCCGACGTTGCAGTAGCCGAAGACCGACAGCAGGACGGCCATGACGATCAGCGCGAGTTCGATGCCCCGGCGCCGGGGGAGCCGGGCGACGGGAGGAGGGGTGTCCGCCTGTGCCACGGTGATCCCGGTTCCGGTTCCGGCCTTGGTCATGTCCGGAACTTACCCAAATGGTGTGGTGTGCGCGGTGTCCGGCTCAGCACCAGCGCGGCGCGGGGCCGATGTTGTCGATGTACCGGGCCGCGCCCCAGGCCCAGGTGCCGTCCGTGAGGAGGTACCAGAGGGGGTTGCCCTTCACCCGGTCGCCGGGCGTCTTGCAGTAGATGGAGACGACCTCGCCCCGGCGGGCGTACCGGATGACGTCCGAACCGCGGCTCGGCGAGGTGCGCAGGGCCAGGCGCTGGGCCGTCACGACGCCCCGGTAGCGGCCCTGCTCCTGGCGGCCGTCGCCGCCCCACTCGCTGCCGCCGTCGCCGCCGCCGGTGACGGCGGACGTGGAGCCGGTGTCCCCGCCCCGCTCGTCGTTCGCGACGGCGGGCGTGACGGCGACGGCGGTGGCCAGCGCGCCCGCCGCGAGGGCGGTGGCGAGGCCGCGGACCAGGGGTGAACGCGAAGCCGGTGCGGACAGTGGCGACATGGGAGTACCTCCCGGGAGCGAACGGGTCTTCAGGTGACTAACCGCCACATTAGGAGCGCCCCGCAGGCACCGCCCACCGCACTGAGCCATCGGGGAAGGAGCCGTGGTCAGGGTTGCTGAGGCAGTGTCAGCCGCGCCAGCGCCCCGCCGTCCGGCGGGTTGGTGAACTCGAGGCGCGCCCCGAGCACCTCGGCCTGCCCCAGCGCGATCGTCAGCCCCAGGCCGTGCCCCTTCGTCCCGCCCTCGGTGCGGAACCGCTGCGGCCCGTGCGCCAGGAGGTACGCCGGATAGCCGTCCCCGTGGTCCCGTACGGTGATCACCGCGCCGTCCACGGTCAGCACCACCGGCGCCCGCCCGTGCCGGTGCGCGTTCGCGACCAGGTTGCCCAGCACCCGCTCCAGGCGCCGCCGGTCGGTCTCCGCCCAGGCGTCCCGCACGACGTCCACCCGGGTGTCCGTGCCCGAGCCCCGCACCACCCGCCGGGCCAGCGCGCCCAGCTCCTCCGGCTCCGTCGCCGGACGCTCCCGCCCGCTCTCCAGCCGGGAGATCTCCAGCAGGTCCTCGGTCAGGGTGCGCAGCGCCGCCACCCGGTCCCGCACCAGCTCGGTGGGGCGGCCGGGCGGCAGCAGCTCGGCCGCCGCGTGCAGGCCGGTGAGCGGGGTGCGCAGCTCGTGCGCCACGTCCGCGGTGAACCGCTGCTCGGCGAGCAGCTTGCCCTGTAGCGACGACGCCATGGAGTCCAGCGCCGCGGCGACCGACGCCACCTCGTCCTGCGGGCGCGTCGGATCCTGGGCGCGCGGATCGCCGACCCGTGCGTCGAGGTCGCCGGCGCTGATCCGCCGGGCCACCCGCGCCGTGGTGTGCAGCCGCCGTGTCACCCGCGTCACCGCGAACGCGCCGACCAGCAGCGTCGCCCCGATCGCCAGCGCGGACGCCCACACGAGCGTGCCGTCCAGACCGTCGATGGTGGCCTGGGCCCGGGAGTGGTCGACCCGCACCGCCAGCGCCCGGCCGCCGTCGGCGGGCCCCGCCGCCCACATCGTGGGGCGCCCCGCGTACTCGGCGAGCATCGTGCCGCGCCGGCCCGAGACGGCCAGCTCGCGCAGCTGCCGCGGCAGCCCCGCCGGGTCGACGCCGGCCCCGCGCCGCAGCGGGTCCCCCGCCTCGTAGGACTCCGTCGCCTCGCCCAGCCGGGACAGGGCCGCGTCACGCGCCTGGCCGACGGTCCGGTTGGTCACCGAGACGTGCACCAGGACGCCGAGCAGCGCGGCGAGCCCGCAGCACATCACGGTGATGAAGACGGCCGCCCGCACCGCGAGCGGCCCCGCCCACCGGGGGAGCGCGAGCCTCACCGGGCGCTCGCCGAGGGCGACCCGGAAGCCGACGCGGACGGCGACGGCGAGGGCGACGCGGACGGTGACGGCGACGCGGACGGTGACGGCGAGGCGGACGGACGCTTCGTGTGCAGTCCGCCGTCGTCGGTGCGCAGCATCTCGTCGCTGGTCAGCAGCATGGCCCGCTGGTCCGCGTCCCAGGTCCACTGGAGCCGGTACTCGTACCCCGCGACCTCCGAGGGCGAACGGACGATCACCGTCCGCCCGGCCAGCTCGACCGCGCTCACGGCGTCCTCGTAGGACATGATCCGTACCAGCCGGTCCTGCTCCACGGTGTACACCCGCACGGCGGTCAGCCGGTCCGGCAGCAGCCGGAAACCCAGCGTCATCTCGGGCCGCCCGTCACCGGTCAGGTCGCGGTAGTACGGCCGCAGCACCGGGCAGCCGCCGCGCTCGGCACCGGCGCCGTCCGTGCCGCAGTCCGCCATCCGCACGGACGTCTCGTGGTACTGCGCCTCGGCGTCCGCGTAGTCGTCCGGATGCGCGGCGATCTCGGCCCGCACCGCCGCCACCGGGTCCGCCCTGCGGATGTCGCCACCGGGCACGGCGACGCCCTCCACCGGCGCGTGCTCCACCTCGCCGATGTCGTACGCCGGACTCGACGCCGGGGTCAGGCCGGGCCAGAGCCGGGCCGGATGGCGCGCGGCGGGCGTCGCCCCGGCACTCTCCAGGCCGCCGGTGTCCCCGCAGGCCGCCAGCGCGCCGGTCGCCGCGGTCGCCAGGAGCAGCGCGAGGGCGGCGGGGACGCGGGCGGGGCGCCCGCGGCGGCTCGGGAGCACTGCACTCCAGGGGTTCGGTGATCGGCGTCGGCGGTCCCGCACGGCAGCGGGCGGCACCGCGGCCGTCGCGGCACCCACGCATTGTCGTACGGAAGGCCATTTTGCGTGCGTACGGGCCCGCCGGGCTACTCGGCCAGTTCCTCCAGCTGCCGCACGGTGGCCAGGCCGGCCCGGAGGTAGGCCACGAACAGGTCGTTGTGCAGCGCCCACGGCGAGCGCCGGGCCCGGATCAGCCGGATCGCCTCCTCGGCGCCGCTGCCCCGGCGCACCAGCGTGTGCGCGACGACGAGACCCGAGCGGTTGTACCCGTGATAGCAGCGGACGAGGACCTTCCGGCCCCCGTCGAGCGCCTCACCCGCGGCCTCGGCCAGCCGCATCACCCCGGCGAGCTGCGTGCCGTCCAGGGGTCCGTCCGGGATCGGCCAGACATGGTGCTCGACACCGCGGTCCGGTCCGTGTCCGGGCAGCCGCAGCAGGGTCTGCACCAGGTCGAACTCGTCCCGCACCACGGCGAACTCCAGCCGCCCGGCCGGCCGCCGGAACTCGTGCCCGCCCATCCACAGCCCCGGCACGATCTCGTCCCACGGCCGGTCCGGGGCCGGCACGTCGGGGCCCATCCCACGGGTACGCACAGGCGCCTCCCCAGTCCTGCCCAGGGCTTGCCCAACTCCTGCCCAAGGTAACCGGGTTCTTGCCCCGGCAGCACCCCACCTGGTCCCATGGACGGGGGTGGTGATGGCATGGACGGACTGCGCGTCGTGCCGGCCCGGCGCCACGGCCGGGAACGGCTCTACGTCTGCCTTCCGGACGGCGGGAACGTCGCCTGGTACGACCGTGAGGCGGCCCGCGTCAACCTGCTGAGCGACGACCGCAGGGACGAGGTCCTCCAGGCCCTCGGCCCCTTCGTCACCGGCCCGGTCACCGTCGGCCCGCCGCCGGTGCCGACCCCCGCCGAGCTGGCCCGGCTCAGCCTCCACCCGGACGACGACCTCGCCCCCAACCGGCCCGGTGAGGCCCTCCTCGTCGCCCTGGAGCGCGAGCCCGCACCGGCGCACCGGCTGCGCACCGACCCGCGCCGCCGGGCGCTGGCCGCCGAGCAGGCGACCGGAGCCGCCCTCGACCGGCTCGACGGCGCCGGCTGGCACACCCTGCACTCCCTCCCGCTGCCCGGCGGCGACCGCGTCCACCACCTGCTGATCGGGCCCGGCGGTCTGTTCGCCCTCCACGTGCTGCCCGCCCGCAGACAGCGGGTACGGGTCGGCGACCCGCTGGTGACGCTGGGCCGCCGCACACCCCTGCCCCTGCTGCGCCGGGCCCGCGCGGACGCCGACCGGGCCGCCTACGCCCTGACGGCCGAGGTCCGCCCGGTGCTCGTCCTGGTCGAGCCGGCCCACGTGTCCGTCACCGCCCCGCCCCGCTCGGTGCGCGTCCTCACGGACCGGGAGCTGCCCGAGCTGGCCCGCACGGGCGGGGTGCTGAAACCGGCGGACGTGGAGGCCCTGCACGCCATGGCCCGGGACCGGGGCACCTGGCAGCGCGTCTGAGGACCGGGGCGGGCCGCCGGGGTGCTCGGGTCACGGCGGCTCACCGGGGTCCCCGGGGCATGGCGGGTCACCCGGGGCACGGCGGGTCACCGGGCCCTCGGGCCACTGCGGGGCACCCCGGCCGCAGGCCGTCGTCGGGAGAGAGGGGCGCGGCCGCTCAGGGCAGGGCCGCCGCCCGGCCCCGCTCGAACAGGGGCGCCAGCAGGTCGCCGTGGTCCCGCACCCGGGGCCCGACGTCCGGCGCCAGGAAGACGAACTGCTCCGCCCGTCCGCACCCGGCGACCTCGTCCCACGTCACCGGCGTGGAGACCGCGGGCACGTCGCGGGCCCGCACGGTGTACGGGGCGGCCGTGGTCTTGCGCGCGGCGTTCTGGCTCCAGTCCACGAACACCTTCCCCGGCCGCAGGCTGCGCGTCATCCGGTGCACCACCAGCTTCGGCAGCGCCCGCTCCGCCTCCACCGCCAGCGCCTTCGCGTACTCGGACACCCGCTCCGAGGGCGACCCCCGCACCCCCGCCAGCAGGTGCAGCCCCTTCGCCCCGGAGGTCTTGGCGTACGCCTCGATCCCGTCCGCCGCCAGCCGCTCCCGCAGCCACAGCGCGACCTCGCAGCACTGCACCACGGTCGCGGGCGGCCCGGGGTCCAGGTCGAACACCAGCCGGTCGGCCTCGCCGGGGTCGTCCGCGGTCCACTGGTGGGTGTGGAACTCGGTGACCAGGTTCGCCGCCCACATCAGGCTCGCCAGATCCTGCACCAGCACCATCCGCGCCGGACCCTCCGAACGGGGGACCTCGGCCGTGGTGACCCAGTCGGGGGTACCCGGCGGCACGTTCTTGGTGAAGAACACCTGGCCGTCCGGACCGTCCGGATAGCGCAGGAAGGAGACCGCCCGGTCCCGCAGGTGCGGCAGCAGCACGTCCGCGGCCGTCGCGTAGTAGTGCAGCAGCTCCCCCTTGGTGAAGCCGGTCGCGGGATACAGCACCTTGTCCAGGTTGCTGAGGGCCACCCGCCGCCCCTCCACTTCCGTCATCGGCGCCATACCATGAGAATCTCATGAAACAGTGACAAAACGCCCGAAAGGAACGGTGCTGCACGTGCGATCCATCTGGAACGGCGCCATCTCCTTCGGCCTGGTCAGCATCCCGATCAAGCTGGTCAACGCGACCGAGAGCCACTCGGTCTCCTTCCGCCAGATCCACACGGAGGACGGCGGCCGGATCCGCTACCGCAAGGTGTGCGAACTGGAGGACCGCGAGGTCACCCAGGCCGAGATCGGCAAGGCCTACGAGGACGCCGACGGCTCGATGATCCCGATCACCGACGAGGACCTGTCCCAGCTGCCGATCCCGACGGCCCGCACGATCGAGATCGTGGCCTTCGTGCCCGAGGACCGCATCGACCCGCTCCAGATGGGCTCGGCCTACTACCTCGCGGCGAGCGGCGCCCCGGCCGCCAAGCCGTACACGCTGCTGCGCGAGGCGCTCAAGCGGAGCAACCGGGTCGCGATCGCCAAGTTCGCGCTGCGCGGCCGGGAGCGCCTCGGCATGCTCCGGGTCGTCGGCGACGCCATCGCGATGCACGGCCTGCTGTGGCCGGACGAGGTCCGGGCCCCCGAGGGCGTCGCCCCGGAGGCCGGCGTCACCGTGCGCGACCAGGAGCTGGACCTCGCCGACGCCCTCATGGACACCCTGGGCGAGATCGACCTGGACGACCTGCACGACGAGTACCGGGAGGCCGTCGAGGAGGTCATCGCCGCCAAGGCCGCCGGCGAGCGGCCCCCGGAGGTCCGTGAGGAGGCGGCGCCCGGGAAGGTCCTCGACCTGATGGCCGCGCTGGAGAGCAGCGTGCGGGCGGCCCGGGAGTCCCGCGACGGCGAGGAGGCCGGGGCGGCCGAGGAGGCGGAGGTCAGATCCCTGCCGCAGCGCAAGGCCTCCTCCCGGCGAGCCCCCAAGGAGACCGGCGGCAAGAAGTCGACGTCGACCGCCGCGAAGAAGACGGCGGCGAAGAAGGCGGAGCCGAAGAAGTCGACGGCGAAGTCCGCCGGGTCCGCGAAGAAGACGGCGGCCAGGAGCACCGCCAAGAAGGCCACGGCCAAGAGCACCACCAGGGGCGGCGACAAGCCCGCGGCCAAGAGCACGGCCAAGAAGACGGCGTCCCGCAGGCGCAGCGCCTGACGGGCGCGAGCCGCTCACGCCGGTCGGCGGGTGCCCTCCGGCGGCGTGCGGCCGTTCAGTCGAACGTCCAGGAAGACGTGGACGCCCGGGGTATCGCGGACGGCGCGGGCTCGAACACGGCGGGGCTCGCCGCGCCGGTGCCCGTCGGCGCGAGGGAGTCCGTAGGGGGCTTCGCACCGGAGTCCGCCGTGGGCAGGGTGGGGCTCTCCTCCAGGCGCTGCCCGATGGTCTCGGCCGGTTCGCCGCCCGGGGTGGCCGGACCGGTGGACAGCTGCGACCAGGCGGTCAGGGCGAGCGCGACCGCGGCCGCCGTGCCGGCCACCCGGCCGACGCGCCGCAGCCGGGCCCGGCCGTCCAGCTCGCGCCAGCGCGGCCCGGCCCACGTCTCCTCCCGGCGCCACGCCTCACCGACCGTGCCGCGGGTGCGGTCGGCGTGACCGCCGGAGCGAGCGGGCTGACCGGAGTGAGCGGGGTGACCAGCGTGGTCGGGGCGATCGGGGCGGTCGGAGCGACCGCTGTGGTCCGGGCGATCGACGGAGGGTTCCTCCGGTCGCCATCCGGGGACGCGGTCGCGTGCGGAGGGTTCCCTGGGGGCGGAGGCGCGGATGGCGCGCTCGTCGTCCTCCAGGAACAGCCGCCAGACGTACTCGGGCACGGCCGGCGTCCCGTCCGGCTCGCCCGGTGTGTCGCCGCTGCCCGGCCCGGAAGCGGTCATGGTCCCGCTCTTCCTGTCGTCGGCCCCGGAACGGACGCGGGCGGGAGCAAGGGGTGGGCCCGCCCACCACCGGGTCCGGCGCCGGATGGTCTTGGCCTGGCGGACTCCGTCGGCCGCCATCTCCTAAGAACGTGTGCGACCGCCGGCCCGTTCCCCCCGCCACCGGTCGTGACGCGGTCGTGATCGTGCCCCCGTCCGGGTGCTCAGGGGGCCGCCGGGGACGGAGTGGGCGTCGGGGAGGCGGTGTTCACGTTCAGGTCGGGGCGCGGCTTGAGCACCAGGACCCGCTCGCCCGGCTGCGGCGGGGGCGGGGTGACCTTCTCCCTGGGCAGCTTCGCCGGGCCGGTCTGCTGGAAGGTGACCTGGTCGTACTCGACGAGACCGGTCTTCTCCAGCACCGTGATGTGGTCCAGGACGGTGTCGTTGGCCAGGTCCGCCAGCTGCCGCACGAGGGTGTTCTTGGTGGAGGCCCGGATCTTGGCGATGGCCGGGAAGATCTGACCGTGGGTCACCCGCATGATGTTGACCGCCGACGAGTCGAACTCCTTGCCGCTCTTGGCGTCCACGGTGGCCACGAAGCCCTCCTGCTGCGGGGAGGCCCGGTTGGGCAGCGTGATGCCCAGCTCGGGGGAGATCTCGCGGCACATCGCGTCGAGACCGGCGTGCCCGACGACCAGGTGCTCGCCGGCCGTCTTCATCGCCTTCGTCGTGCCGCGCTCCATCACGATCTCGCCCAGCGGGTACTCCCACAGCCCGGCGGCGCGGACCTTGACCACGAAGTCCCGGTCGGCCTCGGTGAGCGGACCGAACTTCGTACTCGCCACCACCCGGTTCTGGTTGCCGTCGGCCTTGTCCAGACCGAGCACGGCCGGGAAGGCCAGCGCGGTGAGGGTCAGGGTCATCGCACCGAACAGGACGACGACTCCGATCCTGCTGCGGGACAGGCGCATGGTGCCTCCAGGGGCGACGCGGGGTACGCGCACGCGTGCTCGCGCGTACTCGTACGGGTACGCCTGGAGATACGGGAACGGCGGGCGGATCCTTCACCGCTCCGGCACAAAACTTGGCGAGCGCGCGGGGCTCGCTCCCGATCCCCGCTCTCCGCCCCGCGCGCTCCGCCTCAGCCGAGGTCGGCGCCGTACACCCGCTCGACCGTGAGGGTGAGCAGCACCCGGCGGTCGGACACCATCGTGGCGCGGTACTCGTCCCAGTCCGGGTGCTCCCCGGCCGCCGCGCGGTAGTACTCGACGAGCGCCTCCACCTCGGGGCCGTGCGGGTCGGTGCCCGGCCCGGTGAGGGTGGCGACGCCCTCGGCGGTGGCCCAGGACCTGCCGTCCGGGGCGGTCACCTCCAGCGCGGCCCGCGGGTCCCGGCGCAGGTTCGCCGTCTTGGCGAGACCCTCGCGGGTGGAGACGCGGACGACGCCCGCGTCGGGGTCGTAGGCGGGCATGACGGGCGAGAGCTGCGGGCGGCCGTCCGACTTGATCGTCGCCAGGACGCCGAGCCGGCTCTCGGCCAGCAGGGTGCGCGGGTCGAAGCGCGGTGTGGTGGTCATGGTCCGATCCTCACCCCCCGCCCCGCGGCCTGTCCCGCGAACCGTCCGCCGAACGCGCCGCGCCGAAAGCGCCGCACCGGGCGCGCTCAGGGCCCCACCGCGCCCGGCGCGCGCTCAGGGAACCGAGGGGCCGCCCAGGTACGTGCCGTCCTCGGCGTAGGGCCAGGCGTTGGCCACGCACCCCTTGAGGCCCTTGATCTGCTGCATCATCGCCGGAGCGGGCCGGCCGGCGCCGGGGCACGTCTCGTGGCCGTGACCGATGCGGTGCCCCACCTCGTGGTTGACGATCAGCGCCCGGTACTCGTGGATCGGGCCGTCGAACTGGGGGGAGCCCAGCACCCAGCGCTTGAGGTTCACCACGACGTCCGTGCCGACGCTGCAGTTGACCTCGCCCCGGGTGCGCAGGCCCGCCGCACCGCAGATCTCGTCGACGGTTCCCGGCGTGGCGATCTTCACCACGAAGTCGTACGAGCCGCTGCCGACCAGCCGGAAGGAGTTGGTCCGGTCCCGGGTCCAGCCGCGGTCGTCGGCGAGCACGTCGGCTATCTCGGCGGCGGCGGCGCTCGGCCGGACGTCGATGCCCTCCTCGACCAGGACCTTGTAGCGCCGTACGCGGCTGCCGGTGCCCACGGTCGTGCCGTCGGCCTTGGCGGTGACGAAGGTACCGGGCCCGGTCGCCGGAATGGCGATGGTGCTGGGGGAGGGCGAGGCCGAGGGCGACGCCGACGGAGACGGGGACGACTTGGAGGACGGCGACGCCGAGGGGGAGGGCGAAGGAGCAGGCGTACGGGTCGAGGCGTCCAGGGCGTCCGCGACGTCGGCCGCCTGGTCGTCCGTCACCGGCGGCCGGGTGTCGCGCCAGTACGCGACGGCGGCACCCGCGGTGAGCACGACGGCCCCGAGGGCGACGAGGGCGAGGACCGCGCGGGCGGGGCCGCGGCGGGCGCCCCCGCGTCTGCGTCCGCGGGAACGGGATCTGCCCCCGCCATCCGTCGGCCCGGTTCTCCGGCTGCTCCGGCGGGCGGTGGATCGGCCCACGGTGTGCGTCCTCTCTGCTGGTCGGCGGGCGCGCACAGCGGACTCCGGTGTGCTGAAGTGCCCCCAAGATCCAAGCGGACGCACGTGCGAAAACGTCACGGTTTCCGAAGTGTCCCTTCTCACGCGGACATACGGCGCACGGGTGCAACCGTTCGCGGTCCCATGACATCTTCCGTTCGCGGTCCTGTGACGTCTTCTTCGCGGTCCAGGAACGCCTTCGTCGCGGTCCAGGAACGCCTTCGTCGGGGTCCCGGAACGTCTTCGTCGGGGTCACCCGGCGGAGACCGGATGACCCCGACGCACGCGGGGACGGGGTGCCGTCAGCCGGCGGGAGTCCGCTCCCAGCGGTAGAAGCAGCGCGCCATCGCGTCCTTCGGACCACGCCAGGTCGCCGGGTCGTACGCCGAGACGTACGGTTCGAGCCGCTCGCTGACCTGGCGGAACTCCGGGTGCCCGGTCAGCCTGCCGATGGTGGGCGCCGGGTCCTCGTCGCTCTCGATGAGGTGCAGGTACACGCCGTCACCGAACTCGAAGAGGCTGCGCCGGTTGACGCCGACCAGGTGCGGCAGTTCGCCGCTGTCGGACTCCGCGAACACCTTCGCGATGTCCGGTGCCGCGCCGGGTGCCATCCGGGCGACGATCAGTGTGTGGTGCATGGGTGCTGCCCTTCGCGGGTTTCGTCGGTGTCGGTCGATGCCGGTCGGGCCGGTCGGTGCCGGACGGTGCCGGTCGGGGCCGGCGCGCCGGTGTCAGTCGGCGAGCACCGAAGCGGTCCGCCGCTCGCCCGCCGCCTGCTCGATCCGGTCCCGGATCAGCGCCATCTGCGTACGGGAGTTGCGGTTGATGTTGTCGGTCATCCACGCGTCGTCCACGGGCGCGTCCGGCTTCATCGCGAAGTCCTGCGTCCAGCGCATGACGGTGCCCTCGGCGGTCTCCGCGTACTCCCAGACGATGTTCATGTACTGGAAGGGGCCGGTCTCCACCCGCTGGGCGCGGACCGTGCGCGTGACGGGGTCCGCGACCCGCTCGGAGACCCAGCTCCACACCTTGCCGTCGGCGTCCGGGTGCATGGTGAGCCGGAACGTGACGCGGTCCTCGTCGCGGTCGAGCACCTCGACCGAGGCGTACTCGCTGAACAGCCGGGGCCAGTTCTCGATGTCGTTGGTCATGTTCCAGACCAGCTCCATCGGAGCGGCGATGGTGATCTCGTTGTCGGTGTGCCCTGCCATGTTCACACTCCCGTCTTGAGGGCGCCGTTCACCAGCGCGAGGAAATCCGCCGGCGTCTTGCAGCGCTCGGCCTGCTCGGGCAGACCGAGTCCGTACCGCTTCTCCAGCTCGGCCACGATGCCCAGCAGGCCGAGGGAGTCCAGGCCGAAGGTGTCGAAGCCGTCGTCGGCCTGCTGCTGGAGGGTGACGGGGTCGACGTGCACGCCGGCGGTGCGCTTCATCAGCGCCGACAGCTCCTCGACGGTCACCTGGTAGTCCAACTGGTCGGTCATGGGTGTCCTCCTTGACTCGGATCGGGTGGGCCGGCCACGGATGTCCTCCGTGGCCGTCGGTCGTAGGTCGTAGGTCGTCGGTCAGTGGTCGTCGTTGTCGGTCCGGGGTCCCCGGTCAGCGGCTCGCGGGCGGCACGGCGCCCCGGCGCAGGACGAGCGCCGAGTTCGACCCCATGAGCCCGCGGGCGAGGACCAGGGCCGTACGCGGTTCGGCGGGGCGGGCCCGCCCGGTCACCAGGTCCAGGTCGTGGCACACGTCGAAGACGTGCGGGGTCGGCGGGAGCAGCCCGTGCTCCATCGCGAGCACGGCCGTCGCCACGTCGAGCACCGGCGCCGCGCAGTACGCCCGGCCGGTCCCGGTCTTGGGCGCGGTGACCGGCACCCGCGCGGCGTGCGGGCCCAGCGCGTCGGCCAGGGCCAGGGCCTCGGCCCGGTCGGCCTCCGGGAGCCCGAGGGCGTCCGCGAAGACCACGTCGACCTCCTCGGGCCGGCAGCCCGCCTCGGCCAGGGCGCCCTGGATCGCGCGGGCCAGGCCCTCCCGGGACTCGGCCCAGCGGCCGGGCCCGGTGAAGGTCGCCGCGTGCCCGGCCACCGTCGCCCGCACGTCCGCCCCGCGCTCCCGGGCCGCCGCCTCCTCCTCCACGACGAGTACGGCACCGCCCTCGGCCGGCGCGAACCCGCAGGCCGCGTCGGTGAACGGGCGGTAGGCGCGGTCGGGTTCGGCCGCCCGGCTCAGCTCGGGGTAGCCCAGCTGGCAGACGATCGAGTACGGGGCCAGCGGTGCCTCCGTCGCGCCGCAGACCACCGTGTCGGTGCCGTTGCGCACCGCGAGGGCCGCGTGCGCCAGGGCGTCCAGGCCGCCGGCCTCGTCGGCGGCCACGACCCCGCAGGGGCCCTTGAAGTCGTTGCGTATGGAGACCTGGCCGGTGCTGGCCGCGTAGAACCAGGCGATCGACTGGTAGGGGCCGACGTGGCGCGAGCCCTGGCCCCACAGGTTCTGGAGCTCCCGCTGCCCGAACTCGCCGCCGCCCGAACCCGCCGCGGTCACCACACCGACCGAGAACGGCGAGGCGACGTCGGCCCGGCCGAACCGGGCGTCGGCCAGCGCGTGCTGGGTGGCGGCCAGCGCGAAGTGCGTGAACCGGTCGGTCTGGACGAGGAAGCGGTCCTCGACCGTCTCGGCGGCGTCGAAGCCGTGCACCTCGCCCGCGACCCGCAGCGGCAGGTCCGCGCAGCCCTCGCGGGTGACGGGCCCGAGGCTGCTGGTGCCGTCGGCGACCGCCTTCCAGTGCGCCTCGACACCGGTGCCGTGCGGCGACACCACGCCGAGTCCGGTGACGACCGCGCGCCGGGTCCCGGCGCCGCTGCCGGTCCGCTGTGGTCCGCTCATCGCAGCCCTCCTTCACTGCCGCTCAGTACGACCGCGGACTGGAAGCCGCCGAAGCCGCTGCCCACCGACAGCACGTGCCGCAGCGTCCGCTCCCGTGCCTCGCGCGGCACGTAGTCCAGGTCGCACTCGGGGTCGGGGGTGGTGTAGTTGGCCGTGGGCGGCACCACCTGGCGGGCCATCGCCAGTACGCACGCGGCCAGTTCGATCGAGCCGATGGCGCCGAGCGAGTGGCCCACCATGGACTTGATCGAGCTCATCGGCGTCGCGTAGGCGTGCTCGCCCAGCGAGCGCTTGACGGCCGCGGTCTCGTGCCGGTCGTTCTGCTGGGTGCCGGAACCGTGCGCGTTGACGTAGTCGATCGCCGAGCCGTCGAGGCGGGCCATGTCCAGCGCCGTGTCGATGGCCCGCGCCATCTCCAGGCCCTCCTTGGTGAGCCCGGTCATGTGGTACGCGTTGCCGAAGGTGGCGTAGCCGGAGATCTCGCAGTACACGTCCGCGCCCCGGGCCCGGGCGTGTTCCAGGTCCTCCAGGACCAGCACCGCGGCGCCCTCGCCCATCACGAAGCCGTTGCGGTCGGCGTCGAAGGGCCGGGAGGCGTGCTCGGGGTCGTCGTTGTTCGGCGAGGTCGCCTTGATGGCGTCGAAGCAGGCCATGGTGATCGGCGATATCGGCGAGTCCGCCGCACCCGCCAGGCACACGTCGACGCGGCCCTCGGCGACCGCGTGGTAGGCGTACCCGACCGCGTCGAGGCCGGACGTGCACCCGGTGGAGACCGTCTGCACCGGCCCGCGCGCCCCGAACTCCTCGGCCACCGCCGAGGAGAGGGTGGCGGGGGTGAACGCCCGCTCCAGGTGCGGCTCGGCCCGCCGGGCGTCGACGTCCCAGCGCGAGCCGCGCTCGCTGACCAGGACGTAGTCGTGTTCGAGCCGGGTGGTGCCGCCGACCGCGGTGCCCAGGGTGGCACCGGCCCGCCAGGGGTCCTCGCGGTCCATGTCGAGGTTCGCGTCCCGCACCGCCTCCGAGGCGGCGACGAGGGCGAACTGCACGTACCGGTCGCAGCGCTGGGCGGTGGCGAGGCCGAGCCCGTGGTCGGTCGGCTCGAAGTCGCACTCGGCGGCGATCTGCGAGCGCAGTCCGGACGGGTCGAACAGGGAGATGCGGCGCGTCGCCGTACGGCCTTCGGACAGCAGCCCCCAGAACTGGGGCACGCCGATCCCGCCCGGGGCGACGACGCCTATGCCCGTGACGGCGACCCGGCGCCGGGTCATGACACCACCTCGGCCGCGGGAGCGGGCCGCTCGTGCCCGGCGTGGCCCGCGTGCGTCCCGTCGCAGGGGAGGGCGTTGCCCTCCGCGTCCTCGGTGTCGACGTGGCCCAGCTCCGGACGCGGGGCGAGCGGGCCCAGGTGGAACACGAGCCGCGCCTCGACGTCCCCCGCGTTGCGGAAGCGGTGGCGCATGTCCTGCGGGATCAGCAGCCCCTGGCCGGTGGCGAGCGAGTGCGGCACCCCGTCCAGGTCCACCTCCAGGGCGCCCTCCGTGACGTACACGAACTCCTCGGAGTACGGGTGGTAGTGCTCGGCGATGCGGTCGCCGGGCTGCACGATGGCCACACCCATGAAGCCGCTGGTCGACCCGGCGGTGGTGGGCGTGAGAAGGGCGCGGAGGTCTCCGCCGCGACGGCGGTTCGGCGCGATGTCGCCGAGGGAGACGATGCGTACCTGCTGGTCTGTCATGTCGTTCACTCCGGGGTGACGGGAGGAAGTGGGGGAGGGGAAGCAGGGAGAAGCCGGGGAGGGAGCCGCGCGCCACCGGCGGGCACGCCGTCGGGCCCGGTCGGCCGCGCGGTCGGGGAGAGTGGTTCAGGAACCGGCCGAACGCCGGTCGGTCAGAGGCGTCATACGGATGCGGGTCAGCAGCCGGGCCGACGTGGCCGCCTCGGCCGGCGGCCCGTCGACGCCGACCGCGGCGGTGTCCAGCAGCCGCTCGGCGGCCGCGGCACCCTCGGACCCGTGCAGGCCCAGGACGGCGGCGGGCGCGGCCTCGGGGTCGCCGTCCACGTCGACGAGCCGTACGACGAGGTCGTCGCGGTGGAAGACGGTGGCCGCGAGCACCGGGCTGTCCGGGTCCTGCGCGGCGCGGGCGTCCTGCTGGGCCAGCAGCCGGGCCAGTTCCCCGCCCGCGCCGGCGCGCACCGGGTAGAGCAGCGCGAGCCGCTCGGTGCGCGCACCGGCCGGGCCGGGGGAGGTCGCGTGGTGGACGGCCGGCATGGCGGCCCGGGTGAAGAAGCGCCGGGCGGACTGCGGATCGGCGAGGTCGCGGTCCTGCTCCAGATACGGGTTCAGCGCCTCCTCCACGGCCCGCACCCCGGGCTGCCGGGCCACGTGGCGCAGCGCGGTCTGCAAGTCGCCGCGCACCTCCACGGCCCGCACGATCCGGTTGCCGGACATGAAGAGCGAGGTGCGCAGCAGCCGCGTGGAGCCGTCCACATGGGCGTCGGGCGACACGTACTCGGACAGCAGCCGGGCCGTCTCGGCCTCGGTGCCGGGCCGTACGGTGAAGGTCAGGGCGTGGCGTACGACGTTGCCCCCGATCCGGGGCGCGGAGCGCGGCTCACCGGGTGCGGGCCGGGCGCCGTCGGTCTCCCGCAGGACGCTGTAGCGCAGCGAGTGGGTGTCGCGGACGCACGTCGCCAGCGGTTCGACGGTGTCCAGGTGCTCGTCGCTGTTGACCCAGGCCAGGAAGGGCGCGGCGCTCTCCCACTCACTGGTCAGCAGCCACTGGGTCGGGTTCTCCAGGGACTGGCACAGCTGGTCGCTGACATGTCCCGGAACGGCGGCTACCCGGTCGCGGATGCGCTCGTAGGCGTCCAGGAACTCCTGCTGCATGCCGTCGTGGACGTCCAGCATCAGGACGACCCGCACACGGGATCCGTCGAACGCGGATATCGACACGCCGCCCGCGTCCGTCGCCGCGGCCTTGGCGCGTGCGGCGTCCGTCGCGTCCCTGGCATCCGTGCTCGGGGCATCCGTCGCTATGACGGGAGAGACCGTCATCCGGCCCACCTCTTCTCCGGGAACTTCCTCGTGGACTGGGGCGATCGTCGTCGGCGCACGCCAGGCGGGCGGGGTGCGACGGTCGCGTAAGCACGATCGTGGGCCGTGCCCGCGGGGTCCGCGAACCAGGAGGGTTAAGCGGGTGAAGCCTGCGCCGCCGCGGGCCCCGACGGGCCGCACGGGGCATGCATGAAGGCCCCGGCGCACACCTGTCGCGGGGCGCGCCCGTCACCCACGTCCCTCATCCACGTGTGTCACCCCGTCCCTCATCCACGTATGTCACCCACGTCCCTCATCCACGTATGTCACTCATGTCTGTCGCAACGGAGGACGAGCAACCATGAACGAAAGAGCCGACCGGTCCGGCACAGCCGCCCCTGGGGCCGGCCGGACCCACCGCGTACCGGTCCTCGTCGTCGGCGGGTCCCTGGTGGGCCTGTCGATGTCGGTGTTCCTGGGACGGCTGGGCGTCCGGCACACCGTGGTGGAACGCCACGCCGGCACCTCCATCCACCCCCGGGGACGCGGCAACAACGTCCGCACGATGGAGATCTTCCGGGTGGCCGGCACCGAGCCCGACATCCGCCGGGCCGCCGCCACCCTGGCCGACAACCACGGCATCCTCCAGACACCGACCCTGGTCGGCGACGCGGGGGAGTGGCTGTTCAAGCAGATCGACCCGGGCAACGGACTGGCCCGCTTCAGCCCCAGCTCGTGGTGCCTGTGCAGCCAGAACGACCTGGAACCCGAACTCCTCACCCACGCCGTCACCCTCGGCGGCGACCTCCGCTTCGGCACCGAACTGCTCTCCTTCGAGGCCGACACCGAGGGCGTCACGGCCATCGTGAAGAGCCGGGAGACCGGGGAGCACACCACCATCCGCGCGGACTACCTGGTCGCCGCCGACGGCCCCCGCAGCCCCGTCCGCGAGCAGCTCGGCATCGGCCAGAGCGGCCCCGGCGACCTCTTCCACAACGTCAGCATCACCTTCCGCTCCCGTCGCCTCGCCGACGTCGTGGGCGACCGCCGCTTCATCGTCTGCTACCTGACGGAGGAGAACGCCGACGGCGCCCTGCTGCCCGTCGACAACCGGGAGAACTGGGTCTTCCACGCCCCCTGGCACCCCGAACAGGGCGAAACCGTCGAGGACTTCACCGACGAGCGCTGCGCCGCCCACATCCGCCGCGCGATCGGCGACCCCGACCTGGACGTCGAGATCACCGGCAGGGCCCCCTGGCACGCCGCCCAGCGCGTCGCCCGCAGCTACCGCTCCGGCCGCGTCCTGCTGGCCGGCGACTCGGCCCACGAGATGTCCCCCACCGGCGCCTTCGGCTCCAACACCGGCATCCAGGACGCCCACAACCTCGCCTGGAAGCTGGCCGCGGTCCTCGAGGGCTGGGCGGGCGAGGGGCTCCTGGACACGTACGACATGGAACGGCGCCCGGTCGCGGAGGCCACCAGCGCCCGCGCCGCCCACCGCTCGGTCGAACACAGCCACCCGGGCTTCGCCCCGCCGCCGGTCATGGGGGGCGGGGGGCCGGGCGGGGCACCTGGCGGGCCGGGGGCACCTGGTGGCCCCGGCGGGCCGGGGAGCGCGCCCGGGGCTGCCGGGGGTGCGGGTGGTCCCGGTGGTCCCGGTGGCCCGGGTGGGGCGACGGGCGGTCCCGGTGGCCCGGGAGGCGCGGCCGGCGGTCCCGGCGGAGCACCCGGTGGCGGTGGTCCTGGCGGAGCATCCGGTGCCAGCGGTCCCGGCGGAGCCCCCGGTGGCGGCGGTCCCGGCGGAGCGCCCGGCCGCGGGCCCGGCGGCGGTCCGCAGCGCGGGATCCTCAACGTCGCCCTCGGCTACCGCTACCCCCGGGGCGCGGTGGTCGGCGCCGACCCGGCGACGCCGGTCGTCCCGGAGGGCCTCGACCTCACCGGCGCACCCGGCAGCCGGGCTCCCCACCTCTGGCTCCGCAGGGGCGAGCAGCGCCTGTCCACCCTGGACCTCTACGAGGACTCCCTGGTCCTGCTCAGCGACGCGGCCCAGCCCACCGGCTGGCACGAGGCGGCCGCCGAGGTGGCCGCCGGCATGAGCGTCCCGCTGACGTCGTACCGCGTGGGCGGGACGCCCGGGGCCGACCTGGTCCCGGACGACGAGGAGACCGACTGGGCGCGCGCCCACGGAGTGACCCGGGGCGGCGCGGTCCTGGTCCGCCCCGACGGCTTCGTGGCCTGGCGCTCCCCGGGGCCCGCCCCCGACCCGGCGTCGATGCTGAGGCAGGTGGTGGGTTCGGTGCTGGCCCGCACCTGATACGGGCGCCCACCCTAAACGTGGACCACTCCCCGGTTACCTGCTAGCGTCGGCCGCGGCAGTAAACGGGGAGTGGTCCCCAGTATGGGAAGGGGTGGACGTGGCGGATACGGCACTGGTGCTGGGCGGGGGCGGCCTGACCGCGTACGGATGGCAGATCGGCGTCCTGGCGGGCCTGGCCGACGCCGGGGTGGACCTCGCGGACGCCGACGTCCTGGCGGGCACGTCGGCGGGTTCGCTGCTGGCGCTGGACCTGGCCGGGGGATCGGCCCCGGCCGACCTCTACAAGGAGCAGCTCAACCGCGAACGCGCCATGCTGGACGTGGACTTCACGTTCGGCATGACGGTGAGATACCTGTGGGCCGCGCTCGGCTCCCGGGACCCGGAGACGGTGGTGAAGCGCCTTGGACGGCTCGCGCTCTCCGTACGCGACGTGCCGCAGACCGCGGTCCTCGACGCCATCGGCCCCCATCTCCCCGTACGGGAATGGCCCGACAGAGCCGTCCGGATGTTCGCCGTCGACGCGCTCACCGGCGAACCGACCGCCTTCGACGCCGACAGCGGGACCGACCTGCTGCACGCCATGTCGGCCACCTGCGCACTGCCGCCCCTCTTCCCGCCGATCACCATCGGCTCGGGCCGCTGGATGGACGGCGGCGTCCGCTCCACGACCAACGCCGACCTGGTCGACGACTGCGCGCGCGTCGTCGTGCTGGCCCCGATCCCCAAGGGGGCGGGAGCGAGCCCGAGCGCACGGAGCCAGGCCGAGACCCTCTCCGCGCGCGGTACCCGGGTCGCCCTGCTGACCCCCGACCGGGAGGCCCGCCGCGCCTTCGGCCGCAACGCCCTGGACGCCTCCCGCATCCCCGGGGCGGCGCGCGCGGGCCGGCGCCAGGGCACGGCCCACGCGGAACGCATCCGGGAGATCTGGCGGGGCTGAGCGCCGAGTCAGCCCCGGGGCTCCGACAGACCGGACACCTCGTCGACCAGAGGCTGGACGCGATACGGCACGACCGCGCTCAGTGCGATGACCGTCGTACTGCGCCGCACTCCCGGCACCTCCAGCACATGGTCGATCACCTGCTGCACGTGCTGGTTGCTCGTCCCCGCGATACGGCACCAGATGTCACCGGGCCCGGTCACGACGTGCGCCTCCAGGATCTGCGGCACCGCACGCATCCGGACCGCGATGGCCTCCCGGGCCGACTGGTCCACCTCGAACGTGGTGAACGCCTGGACCACGTGCCCGAGGGCGGCGACGTCCACGTCCGGCCCGTACCCGGTCACCACGCCGGAGCCGGTCAACCGGTCGAGCCGCGCCTGCAACGTACCGCGGGCGACCCCGAGTTGCCGGGCGACCTCCAACAACCCCTCCCGCGGACGTTCCCGGAGCAGCCGCAGCATCCGCCCGTCGAGCCGGTCGAGCCCTTGTCGTGCCACCGTACCTGCCGATCTGCCACCTGAGAGGCACCAAGGGGCCGCCACAACTACCAAATAAGCAACTGAAAGATACATCTGTTGCCCATTGGACACTCCGCGCCCCACCCTAAGGGCTCCCGTCCAGGAGGAGACCCGTGAGGCAGCACACGCACCCGTTCGTCCCCTACCGGCCCGACCGCTACGACGAGGCCGACATGGTCCGGCGGGGAAGGGACTTCGTGTCGTTCGTCGACCGCAGGCGCAGCGTGCGGTTCTTCAGCGACGAGCCGGTCCCGCGCGAGTGCGTCGAACTCGCGGTCGCCGCCGCGAACACCGCGCCCTCCGGCGCCCACTTCCAGCCGTGGAAGTTCGCCGTGATCGGCGACGCCGAGACGAAGCACCGCATCCGGGTCGCCGCGGAGGAGGAGGAACGGGTCAACTATGAGGGCGGACGCATCCCACCCGAGTGGCGCGCCGCGCTCGCCCCCCTCGAAACGGACTCCGACAAGGGCTTCCTCGACGTCGTCCCGTGGATCGTGGTCTGCTTCGCCGAGAAGAGCACCGCGATGCCGGACGGTTCGCTGCGCAAGAACTACTACGTGAACGAGAGCGTGGGCATCGCCTGCGGCCTCTTCATCACCGCCCTGCACGCGATGGGCCTGAGCACCCTCACCCACACCCCCAACCCGATGGCCTTCCTCACCCGCATCTGCGAACGCCCCGGCAACGAACGCCCCTACATCCTCTTCCCTGTCGGCTACGCATCCCCCGACTGCGAGGTCCCGGCCCTGACCCGCAAGCCCTTGTCGGAGGCGCTCACCGAGCCCGGCGCTGCCTGACGGGCCCCCGACGGCCCCCGACCGCCGTACGCGCATCGGGGGCCCGCGGCCAGGGTCCGGTTCACCCCCCGGCGAGCCGCCGCCGTCGACGCGGCAGCAGCACACCACCGGCCACCCTGGCCACCCCGGCCGCACTGGCCAACACGAGGGCACCAGCCCCGGCATCTTGTCGGCGCGGCCCCCGGTCACTCGGGACCGTACGTTTCAGCCGGGACTCCCGGAAGCCCGCCGCGTCGGCCTCGGCGCGGGCGGGGGCAGCCGATCTCGTCACCACCGGCGGCGAAGTTGACCGCCTGCCACTCACCGGAAATCCGGCCCGTCCACACCGAGGCGGTGCCGCCGTCGGAGTCCCCCGCAGACCCCTCAACGGCTACCGCGGCGCGCACCTGAGGGAACAGGAAGCCGGCCCGGGCATCGTGTGCCTGGAGTGGGAGTGGGAGTGGGAGTGGGAGTGGGAGTGGGAGTGGGAGTGGGAGTGGGAGTGGGACTGACGCTTGGGGGCCGAGGTCAGCGCGAGGCATGGCCGCTTTCGAGCTCACGCAGGCAGGCCGCCGCCTCGGCAATCCGATCCTCCCCGAACACCCGCACCCCCGCCCGCCGCAACAGCGCCGTGGTCACGCCGTGCCCCGGCACCCGCGTCCCCGCGAACCGCCCGTCATAGACGCGCAGCGAACCGCACGAAGGACTGGACTCCTTCAACAACGCCACGCGAACGCTGGCCGCACGAGCCGCCCCCAACGCAAGCAGGGCACCGCGAACGAACTGCCGACTCACATCCTCCCCGGACGCGGTGAGCACCCGGGCGACCCCGTCCAGCACATCGGCACCGTCCCCGCCCACGATCTCCGCCGGCGGCCGCGGCACGGGCAGCCCGCCGGACACCTCCGGACAGAAGACGACCACCCGCCCCTCGTCCCGCCACCGCCCGACGACTTCGTCACCGACCGTCTTGGCACCCCCGTCGTACCTCACCGGCCTGCCCATCAGACAGGCACTCACCAGAATCCGCTCCACCGCCCCAGGCTACGAGCGCTGAGCGGGACCCGGGAACTCTCAGCCCGGGACCCCGTCGAACAACTCCGGCAAGCCCCGCACCGACAGGAGCACATCTTCACCGGTAACAGGACCTGGGTGCTGGACTTCCCCCGTGTGACCGATCCCGCGGACACCCCCGACGGTCCGCTCAGATCACCACGCGTCACACCTCTGGTGAGTGCTGCACCCCTTGCGCCCACCACATGACAGGAACGCAGAAAAGCCCCTGGGCGGCTCGGTACGGCTCTTACCTCAGTACGGACGATTCAGGACGCGTCAGCGTAGGCGAGGTGGGTCCCGCAGCCGGTGCAGCGGAAGAGCATCGCGCTTGCCCCCTTGCCCAGGCCGACCAGGAAGCGCTCAAGCCGGCTCTGGTCGTGCCAGCCGTCGAGGCGCATGTCGGTCCGCAGCCGGTCGAGCGCTTCGGGGTGTGCCGCGAGCTCGGCGTACCCGACTTCGCCCACGAAGGCGGCTGCGTCCCGGCAATGGACAAGCCAGTGCGGATCCTGCCAGGCATGGAAACCAGGGGTGCGGCGGGTGACCTCGTGCAAGACCTCCTCGCTGACACCGTCGAGCCCGTAGGAGTCCGTGAACTCTCCCGCGAAGCGCTCAGCCGCGCTCCCGTCTGCGATGCACCACGGACAGAACCGTCCGCTGACGTCCTGGGCGGAATAGAAAGCGACCGTGTAGATCCATCCTCTGTCGCGCCGGCAGCGAGCGCACCTCTCGGCGGCCGCACAGATCGATCCGCTGGCAATGGGATCTGGGTGATAGCGGAAGAAGGGCAGGCCGGTACTCATCAGCACCGTCCGGCCCGCAGCAAGATGGCCCTGCCCTCTGTTCCCATGAGGCACAGTCTGCCCTGTGGGCAGCTCGTCGATCGCAAGCCGGAGGGGAGCCCGCGTTAACTGCAGGGGTTCCGCCATGTCCCGGCCGTGTGTCGTCGGTCGGTCGTTGTTGACTGCACCTGCCGCGTCTCGTCGTGCATCGCCGATGGACTGCCGCCCCAGGCGTCCCGTCTGGTTCGCGCTCTACGCTCGGACTGAAGGACTGGTGACCCTCACGGTATGGGGCTTTTGGAGAGGGAACCGCGGTGGCTGAACGGTGGGCAGTCCCGGTGTCCCGACTGCGGGCTGTTGCAAGACCGGGCGCCGACGCTCGAGCGGGAGTGGGTCCTGCTGGAGCCGGACATGAAACCCCTGGCTCACACGGTGCCGGCGGAGCGCCGATGGATCGAACTGTCCGATGGACGGGTGACGGTCTACGGGGTGTGCCCGCCGGACCAGTTCCAGCGGTGCCGCGTCGAGCACCGCCTCGCCTGCCCCGCACAACCTCTGCCGGATCTATGGCCCTGGTTGACGACCCTACGAGGGGAGAACGCGCACCAAGTGGAGCGACAGAACGACCCGACCCAGCCTCCACCTCCTCAGGACTGGCCGAACGCCGGGTGATGGACGCTCCAGAACTCCGAGGCCGACCAGGGGAGACAGCCCAAGTCCGCCCCGACATACGCCCGCTCCGAACGGCATACGCCTGCACATACGCGAAGACCCCGACTTCAGCTGACTCGCTGAGGGCGGGGTCTCGGGCACACTTACACAGTGTGCCCCCGGCAGGATTCGAACCTGCGCACACGGCTCCGGAGGCCGTTGCTCTATCCCCTGAGCTACGGGGGCGTGTCCGTCGCGGTTGGTGTTGCTCGCGGCGACGGGTAGAACACTACCAGCTCGTCCGGGGTGGTCATGAACGGGTTTTGGCGGGTCGTGGGAGTGCTCCTGCGGGGCGTTGTCCCCCGCAGGGGGTGGAAGTGGGGAAAACCCGGACGCGGTGGCCGGTCCGGACCTACTCTCGAGTTGTGCCTAAGGCGTCCGGCCGGATTCTTGTTGTGGACGACAACAAGGTCATCCGGCAGCTGATCAGGGTCAATCTCGAGCTGGAGGGCTTCGAGGTCGTGACCGCGGGCGATGGTGTCGAGTGTCTGGAAGTCGTTCATCAGGTGCGGCCCGACGCGGTGACGCTGGACGTGGTCATGCCTCGGCTGGACGGGCTCAGGACCGCTGCCCGGCTGCGTGCCGATCCGCGTACGCGGGAGCTGCCGATCGCGATCGTCAGTGCCTGTACGCAGTACGAGGTCGACGCCGGGTTCGCCGCGGGGGCCGACGCCTTCCTGTCCAAGCCCTTCGAGCCCGCCGAGCTGATCCGTCTCGTACGGCAGTTGGTCGAGCGGAAGATCGGTGGGGCCGGCGGCGTCAAGGGTCTCAAGGGGGCGTCAGGGGCCGGCGCGCCGCTGCCGCGGGTGCGCGGGCTCGCCGGGGAGAGTGAGGCGTCCGCCCAGGCGTGATCGGAGGTCCTGGAGGCGGAGGCGTCCGGGGTGGTGCCTTCGGGTGTCTCCGGGGAGCGGTCGGGGCGTGGTCGCGTGCGGCCGGGGAGCGGTCGGGGTGCGTATCGGGGCCCCTCGGCTTTCGCTTGCCCCCCGGCTTTCGTCCATATCTCGGGACTGCCGCAAATCGGTTCGCTTACCCACCCCCTTCCTCCCATACGCTTGTCCCGTGACACCCGTAGAGCTCTCCCGCACCGTGCTGCACGCGGTGCGTCGCGCCGTCGACGCGGGGGAGCTGAGCGTGGCCGTTCCGACGCGTGCCGTGGTCGCGCCGCCGGGGTCCGGCGGGTGCGGGGACTACGCCACCAGCATCGCCCTCCAGCTGGCCCGCCCGGCCGGGCAGCCGCCCCTGAAGGTCGCCGAGGTGCTGCGGCCCCACCTCCTCGGGGTCGACGGGATCACCGACGTCGTCCTCACCGGGCCGGGGTTCCTCAACATCAGTCTCGACCGGGCCGCCTCCGGTGTCGGGCTCGTCGGCGAGATCCTGCGCCGGGGGGACCGGTACGGGTACGTCGACGGGTACGTCAACGCGCCCGACCAGCCCGGCGGGCGCGTCGTGCGGCTGCACTGCCCGCACGACCTGCGTGCCGTCGTCGTCGGTGAGGTCGCCGCGCGGATGCTGCGTTCCCAGGGGGCCCTCGTGCGGGTGACCGCCGAGGGGGTCGAGCCCGTCTGGACCTCCGTCCTCGGGGTCACCGTGGACGCCGTCGGGCGCGCTCCCGCCGAGCTGACCGTCAACGTCCGGCCTGTTCCCGTTCCCGTACCCGTGCCGGCCTCCGCCGAGCTGGCCGTCAACGTCCGGCCCGTTCCCGTACCCGCGCCCGCCTCCGCCGAGCTGCTCGCCCTCGGGCGCGATGCCGGACGCTGGGCCCTGCTGCACCCCGCGGCCCACGACCGGCCCCGGGTCGGTGACCAGCACCTCGTGCAGCGGGAGAGCAACCCCCTCTTCCGTGTGCGGTACACGCACGCCCGCGCCCGTGCCGCCTCGCGCAACGCCGCCGACCTCGGGTTCACCGCCGAACCCGGCCCCCTCGCAGACGTAGAGCCGGACCTCCTCGCCGCCCTCGCCGACCACCCCCGCGTCCTCGCCGCCGCCGCGGACCACCGCGCCCCCGACCGGCTCGCCCGGCACCTCGTCGGCGTCGCCGACCTCGCGCTGCCGTTCCTGCCCACCGTGCTGCCGCGCGGTGGGGAGAAACCCTCGGCCGCCCACCGTGCCCGGCTGGCGCTCGCCGAAGCCGTCGGGGCGGTGCTGGCCGGCGGCCTGGCCCTCCTCGGCATCGACGCACCCGACCACCTCTGAGAGAGCACAGAAGACGCCATGAGCCGTTCCGCACACCCCGCCGGGCCCCGGCACGCCGATGTCCTTCCCGAAGGGCACTACTCCGCGCCCGCGGACGATCTGAACGCCCTCGACCCCAAGGTCTGGTCCCACACCGTCGGGCGGGACGCGGACGGTGTCGTCACCGTCGGTGGGCTCCCCGTCACCCAGCTCGCCGAGGAGTACGGCACCCCCGCCTACGTCCTCGACGAGGCCGACTTCCGGGACCGGGCGCGGGCCTGGCGCACCGCCTTCGGTGCCGATGCCGACGTCTTCTACGCAGGCAAGGCCTTCCTGTCGCGCGCCGTCGTGCGGTGGCTGGACGAGGAGGGGCTCAACCTCGACGTGTGCTCCGGCGGGGAGCTGGCCACCGCGCTCGCCGCCGGGATGAGCGCCGAGCGGATCGCCTTCCACGGCAACAACAAGTCGCCGGAGGAGATCGAGCGCGCCGTCCGGGCCGGGGTGGGGCGGATCGTGCTCGACTCGTTCCAGGAGATCGTGCGGGTCGCGCACATCGCCCAGTCGCTGGGCAAGCGGCAGCGGGTGCAGATCCGGATCACCGTCGGCGTCGAGGCGCACACGCACGAGTTCATCGCCACCGCCCACGAGGACCAGAAGTTCGGGATTCCGCTGGCCGGCGGGCAGGCCGCCGAGGCCGTGCGGCGGGCGCTCCAGCTCGACGGGCTGGAGGTCATCGGGATCCACTCGCACATCGGGTCGCAGATCTTCGACATGTCCGGGTTCGAGGTCGCCGCGCACCGGGTGGTGGGGCTGCTGAAGGACATCCGGGACGAGCACGGGGTGGAGCTGCCCGAGATCGACCTCGGGGGCGGCCTCGGCATCGCGTACACCAGCGACGACGACCCCCGCGAGCCGCACGAGATCGCCAAGGCGCTGACCGAGATCGTGACGCGGGAGTGCGAGGCCGCCCGGCTCGCCACCCCCCGCATCTCCGTCGAGCCCGGGCGGGCCATCGTCGGACCCACCGCTTTCACGCTCTACGAGGTCGGCACCGTCAAGCCGCTCGACGGGCTGCGGACGTACGTCTCCGTGGACGGCGGGATGTCGGACAACATCCGGACCGCGCTGTACGACGCCGAGTACAGCGTCGCCCTCGTCTCCCGCACCTCGGACGCCGAGCCGATGCTCGTGCGCGTCGTCGGCAAGCACTGCGAGAGCGGGGACATCGTGGTGAAGGACGCGTTCCTGCCGGGGGACCTGGCCCCCGGTGACCTGATCGCCGTACCGGCGACGGGGGCGTACTGCCGCTCCATGGCCAGCAATTACAACCACGCGCTGCGACCGCCGGTCGTCGCCGTGCGGGACGGCGCGGCGCGGGTCATCGTGCGGCGGGAGACCGAGGAGGATCTGCTGCGTCTCGACGTCGGGTGACGCCCCGGGGCGGCCCGGGCGGCGGAGCCCCCCGCCCGAGGAGGGGGCCGGCGAAGATCTTCCGGCTCGCGGCCCCTCCGAAAATGAAATAAACGTCTCACGATCCGGACGAAAGGCAGAAAATCCCGTCCGGTGCGTGAGACTGGTCCAACCGTAGACGGTATGAAGGAAACGAGGTCGGATGATGCGTACGCGTCCGCTGAAGGTGGCGCTGCTGGGCTGTGGAGTGGTCGGCTCAGAGGTGGCGCGCATCATGACGACGCACGCCGCCGACCTCGCCGCCCGGATCGGGGCCCCGGTGGAGCTCGCGGGTGTCGCCGTACGGCGGCCCGACAAGGTGCGCGAGGGCATCGACCCGGCCCTCGTCACCACCGACGCCACCGCCCTCGTCAAGCGCGGGGACATCGACGTCGTCGTCGAGGTGATCGGGGGGATCGAGCCCGCGCGGACGCTCATCACCACCGCCTTCGCGCACGGCGCCTCCGTGGTCTCCGCCAACAAGGCGCTCATCGCCCAGGACGGCGCAGCCCTGCACGCCGCGGCCGACGAGCACGGCAAGGACCTCTACTACGAGGCCGCCGTCGCCGGTGCCATCCCGCTGATCCGGCCGCTGCGCGAGTCCCTCGCCGGCGACAAGGTCAACCGGGTGCTCGGCATCGTCAACGGGACGACCAACTTCATTCTCGACGCCATGGACTCGACCGGTGCCGGGTATCAGGAGGCGCTCGACGAGGCCACCGCCCTCGGGTACGCGGAGGCCGATCCGACCGCCGACGTCGAGGGCTTCGACGCCGCCGCCAAGGCCGCCATCCTCGCCGGGATCGCCTTCCACACGCGCGTGCGCCTCGACGACGTCTACCGCGAGGGCATGACCGAGGTCACCGCCGCCGACTTCGCCTCCGCCAAGGAGATGGGCTGCACCATCAAGCTGCTCGCCATCTGCGAGCGGGCGGCGGACGGAGGGTCGGTCACCGCGCGCGTGCATCCCGCGATGATCCCGCTCAGTCATCCGCTGGCCAATGTGCGCGAGGCCTACAACGCGGTCTTCGTCGAGTCCGACGCCGCCGGTCAGCTCATGTTCTACGGGCCCGGCGCGGGCGGTTCGCCGACCGCGTCCGCCGTCCTCGGCGACCTGGTGGCCGTGTGCCGCAACCGGATCGGCGGAGCGACCGGACCCGGTGAGTCCGCCTACGCCGCGCTGCCCGTCTCCCCGATGGGCGACGTCGTCACGCGCTACCACATCAGCCTCGACGTGGCCGACAAACCGGGCGTGCTCGCCCAGGTCGCGACCGTGTTCGCGGAGCACGGTGTCTCCATCGACACCGTGCGGCAGTCCGGCAAGGACGGCGAGGCATCCCTCGTCGTCGTCACCCACCGCGCGTCCGACGCCGCCCTCGGCGGTACGGTCGAGGCGCTGCGCAAGCTCGACACCGTGCGGGGTGTCGCCAGCATCATGCGGGTTGAAGGAGAGTAACCAGCAATGACCCACCAGTGGCGCGGAATCATCGAGGAGTACCGGGACCGGCTGCCCGTCTCCGACAGCACGCCCGTCGTGACGCTCCGTGAGGGCGGCACCCCGCTCGTGCCCGCGCAGGTGCTCTCCGAGCGCACGGGCTGCGAGGTCCACCTCAAGGTCGAGGGGGCGAACCCGACCGGGTCCTTCAAGGACCGCGGCATGACCATGGCCATCAGCAAGGCCAAGGAGGAGGGCGCGCAGGCCGTCATCTGCGCGTCCACCGGCAACACGTCCGCGAGCGCCGCCGCGTACGGCGTGCGCGCGGGCATGGTCTCCGCCGTGCTCGTGCCGCAGGGCAAGATCGCGCTCGGCAAGATGGGCCAGGCCCTCGTGCACGGCGCGAAGATCCTCCAGGTCGACGGCAACTTCGACGACTGCCTCACGCTCGCCCGCGCGCTCAGCGACAACTACCCCGTGGCGCTGGTCAATTCGGTCAACCCGGTGCGTATCGAGGGGCAGAAGACGGCCGCCTTCGAGATCGTGGACATGCTCGGCGACGCGCCCGACATACACGTCCTCCCGGTGGGCAACGCGGGCAACATCACCGCGTACTGGAAGGGGTACAAGGAGTACGCCGCCGACGGGGTCAGTACCCGCAGGCCCCGCATGTGGGGGTTCCAGGCCTCCGGCTCCGCCCCGATCGTGCGCGGCGAGGTCGTCAAGGACCCGTCGACCATCGCCACCGCCATCCGGATCGGCAACCCCGCCTCGTGGGACTTCGCGCTCGCCGCGCGGGACGAGTCGGGCGGTGCCATCGACGAGGTGACGGACCGTGAGATCCTGCGCGCCTACCGGCTGTTGGCCTCCCAGGAGGGCGTCTTCGTGGAGCCCGCGTCCGCCGCGTCGGTGGCCGGTCTGCTGAAGGCCGCCGAGCAGGGCAAGGTCGACCCGGGGCAGCGCATCGTCTGCACCGTCACCGGCAACGGGCTGAAGGACCCGGACTGGGCCGTCGCCGGCGCCCCGCAGCCGGTCACCGTCCCGGTCGACGCGGCGACGGCGGCCGAGCGGCTCGGCCTGGTCTGAGCCGGAGCGGCCTGGTCCGAGCCCGAGCGGCTCGGCCCGGTCCGAGCGCCGCTGCGCGCCGCACCCGTGCAAGGCGCCCGGCGCAGGAGGGCGTAAGCGACGCCCAGCCGGGAATGTCACTCACGGGGGGTGCACAGGGGGCTTACGACACGCATCGTGCGCCTCCTGTGCGCCCTATGTCGCCACAGAACCTTCCTTCGATAGGCTGTACCTAACCCGCCTGCCGCATATGCCGCGGTGCCGCGCTGTCTCCGCGGTCGCGCCCAGGGCCGGGTACGTCATCGTCCTCGTCATCGAATGTCATTCGACAGTCACGGCAGTCACGGCAGTCATCACAGTCACGGCAGTTTCGACAGTCACGCAGCTCAAGGAGAGTCATCGAGCGATGGCCGGTCCAGCGTTCCGCGCCGCCGCCGTCAGGGTGCGCGTCCCCGCCACCAGCGCCAATCTCGGTCCGGGCTTCGACGCCCTCGGCCTCGCGCTGGGTCTCTACGACGACGTGGTCGTCCGGGTGGCCGACTCCGGGCTGCACATCGACATCGCGGGTGAGGGCAGCGAGACCCTCCCGCGCGACGAGAAGCACCTCCTCGTCCGGTCCCTGCGCACCGCCTTCGACCTGCTCGGCGGACAGCCGCGCGGCCTGGAGATCGTCTGCGCCAACCGCATCCCGCACGGCCGCGGCCTCGGCTCCTCCTCCGCCGCGATCTGCGCCGGGATCGTCGCCGCGCGCGCGGTGACCATAGGCGGCGAGGCCCGCCTCGACGACGCCGCGCTGCTCGACCTCGCCACCGAGATCGAGGGCCACCCCGACAACGTGGCGGCCTGTCTGCTGGGCGGTTTCACCCTGTCCTGGATGGAGTCCGGCGCCGCCCGGGCGATCAGGATGGAGCCCTCCGATTCCATCGTTCCGGTGGTTTTCGTGCCCGGGAAGCCGGTACTGACCCAGACCGCGCGCGGACTGCTCCCGCGCAGCGTCCCGCACGTCGACGCCGCCGCCAACGCCGGCCGCGCCGCGCTGCTCGTCGAGGCCCTCACCCGGCGCCCCGAGCTGCTGCTGCCGGCCACCGAGGACCGCCTGCACCAGGAGTACCGCGCGCCGGCCATGCCGGAGAGCGCGGCACTGGTGGAACGGCTGCGCGGCGACGGCATCCCCGCGGTGATCTCGGGTGCCGGACCCACGGTGATGGCACTGGCCGATGCCGACACGGCCGACAAGGTCGAGGCGCTGGCCGGCACGGACTGGGCGGCCAACCGGCTCGGCCTGGACCAGCAGGGCGCGAGCGTCCTGCCCCTGGCGACCGCCAGTGACACCTGACGCGGACGGTTGCCGGATTTCGAGAGGGGGAATGTTTGTTGGATCCGGTAGTGTTAATCTCAAGTCTGCACCCGACCCCACCATGGCGAGGTGCCTCGTGTCCCCGTCCGGGACAGACATTCTTCCGGGAGCCCCCCAAGTCGCCTTGTGCAGTGGATGTCGTACGTGATCAGTACGGCCGACACCTGCATTGAGCGGCCCACCGGTGGGGGTTACCCCCTCTGGGGGAGTTTCGGAACCGGTGCGACCACGCCGCATGACACAGACACCGAGTGCCACGGCTAGGGGAAGCGCCATCACCAGATATCTCTTCCGCCGTTCAGGCGGACCACCGCCCCGGCACGGTTCGCACAGCAAGGACCGAAGCCGGACAGCACAACCGGTCGCCGAGCCAGACAGGCCGACGTCCGCTCCAGGGAAGGACCCTTCGTGAGCGACACCACCGATCTGATGGGCGCACGTGTCGAGGAGACCGCTGCCGCGCCCGCCACGGACGCCTCCGCGCCTGCCACCGGTGCCGGCTCCCGGCGGCGCCGCGGTACCGGCCTCGAGGGCATGGTGCTGGCCGAGCTGCAGCAGGTCGCATCCGGCCTCGGCATCAGGGGCACCGCGCGTATGCGCAAGAGCCAGCTGATCGAGGTCATCAAGGAGGCGCAGGCCGCGGGGGGAGCCCCCGCCAAGGCCGCGCCCGCCGCCGCGGACACCGCCGGCGAGACCAAGCCGAAGCGCCGCAGCACCTCCCGGACCCGTACGGGCGACGAGGCCCCCGCCGAGAAGGCGGAGAAGGCCGGCAAGGCCGGCAAGAAGGCGGACAAGGCGGCCGCCGACCAGGCCGCCCAGCAGCAGATCGACATCCCCGGTCAGCCGTCCCCCAAGGTCAACGCCTCGGCCGAGCAGGCCGCTCCCGCCGACGACGCCCCCTCCGAGCGCCGTCGTCGCCGGGCCACCGCCGACGCGGGCAGCCCCTCCGGCGGCACCGACACGGTGGCCGTCGAGACCCGCGCCGAGCCGAAGGCCGACGCCTCGGCCGCGCAGCAGCAGACGCAGGGCCACCAGGGTCAGGGCGACGCCCGTTCCGACGGTGAGGGCGGCGAGGGCCGCCGTCGCGACCGCCGTGACCGCGGCGAGCGCGGTGACCGTGGCGAGCGCGGTGACCGCGGTGACCGTGGCGGCCGCGACCGGCGCAACAAGGGCGACGACCAGCAGAACCAGGGCGGCGGCCGCCAGGACCGCCAGCAGCAGGGTGGCGGCGGCCGCCAGGACCGTCAGCAGCACGACGACGGTTACGACGACGACGGCGGCCGTCGGGGCCGCCGCGGCCGCTACCGGGACCGCCGGGGCCGTCGCGGACGCGACGAGATCCAGGAGCCGCAGATCAACGAGGACGACGTCCTCATCCCGGTCGCCGGCATCCTCGACATCCTCGACAACTACGCGTTCATCCGGACCTCCGGCTACCTGCCCGGCCCGAACGACGTGTACGTCTCCCTCGCCCAGGTCCGCAAGAACGGCCTGCGCAAGGGCGACCACCTCACCGGTGCCGTGCGCCAGCCCAAGGAGGGCGAGCGCCGCGAGAAGTTCAACGCGCTGGTGCGCCTGGACTCGGTCAACGGCATGGCCCCCGAACACGGCCGCGGTCGCCCGGAGTTCAACAAGCTCACCCCGCTGTACCCGCAGGACCGCCTCCGCCTGGAGACGGACCCGGGCGTCCTCACCACCCGCATCATCGACCTGGTCGCGCCGATCGGTAAGGGGCAGCGCGGTCTGATCGTGGCCCCGCCGAAGACCGGCAAGACCATGATCATGCAGGCGATCGCCAACGCGATCACGCACAACAACCCCGAGTGCCACCTGATGGTCGTCCTGGTCGACGAGCGTCCGGAAGAGGTCACCGACATGCAGCGGTCGGTGAAGGGCGAGGTCATCTCCTCGACCTTCGACCGCCCGGCCGAGGACCACACCACGGTCGCCGAGCTGGCCATCGAGCGCGCCAAGCGCCTGGTGGAGCTGGGTCACGACGTCGTCGTGCTGCTCGACTCGATCACGCGTCTGGGCCGTGCGTACAACCTCGCCGCCCCGGCCTCCGGCCGCATCCTGTCCGGTGGTGTCGACTCGACCGCCCTGTACCCGCCGAAGCGCTTCTTCGGTGCGGCCCGCAACATCGAGGACGGCGGTTCGCTGACCATCCTCGCCACCGCCCTGGTGGACACCGGGTCCCGCATGGACGAGGTCATCTTCGAGGAGTTCAAGGGCACCGGCAACGCCGAGCTCAAGCTCGACCGCAAGCTCGCCGACAAGCGCATCTTCCCGGCGGTGGACGTGGACGCGTCCGGCACCCGTAAGGAAGAGATCCTGCTCGGCAGCGACGAGCTGGCCATCACCTGGAAGCTGCGCCGGGTGCTGCACGCCCTCGACCAGCAGCAGGCGATCGAACTGCTCCTCGACAAGATGAAGCAGACCAAGTCGAACGCCGAGTTCCTGATGCAGATCCAGAAGACGACGCCGACGCCCGGCAACGGCGACTGAGTCACCACCGGCCCGCTCACGGTCCGGAACCCGAAGTCCCGCTTCGTCACGCAGGTGACGGGGCGGGACTTCTGGCGTGCCGGGCTTGTAGGATCAGCGCACCGCAGTGGGGGGGAACGTATTTTCGGATACGCCCACGGGGCGATCGGTGATCCGTGCTGTCCGCACGCACGGACCCGCGCCCGCCCGGCGCTTCTCTCCTGCCTGCGTCTACAGCGACAGGAGACCTGAGTGACCTCTACCCCTCGAAGAGCCCGGCTGGCTCTTCCCGCGGCCACCGCCGCACTCGCCCTGTCGGGCGCGGTCCTCGCGGCCGCCCCCGCCCAGGCGTCCGGCGAGACCCCCGTCCCGCCCCGGCCGGCCGTCACCGAACGGCCCGCCACCGCGTCCCCCGCCGAGCTGGCGCAGCGCGCCCTGGACTCCGGGGCCGCCCTCAAGAACGGCACCGCGACCGCTCCCGGCGCGCAGCCGGAGGCCGGCGTGAGCACCGGGGCCCCGTCCGGCAGGGTCGACCCCAAGATCATCGGCGGCAAGGACGCGTCGATCTCCGAGGCGCCGTGGATGGTGCAGCTGCACTACTACGACGACAAGGGCAACGCCGACCCCGCCGACGACGAGGGCTACTTCTGCGGCGGCACCCTGGTGGCCCCGGCGAAGGTCCTCACCGCCGCGCACTGCGTGTACGGCCTGGACTGGACGGAACACGGCACCATCGTCGCCGGCACCGCCCAGCTGCCCGACGAAACGGGCCTGCACGGCGGCCGGGTCACCGGGGTGTGGCGCCAGTGGGTCAACCCCACGTACCGGCCGAGCAGCACCTCGGGCGGTGACCTGGCGGTGCTCACGCTGACCGAGGCGCTGCCGTACAAGACCCTGCGGCCCACCACGAGCGGCGACACCGCTTCCTACGCCAACGGGACCCCGGCGACGGTCTACGGCTGGGGGCGCACCAGCTCCACCAGCCAGGAGATCTCGCCGACGCTGCGGAAGGCGACCGTGCCGATGCGCTCGGACGCCTCCTGCACCTCGTACTGGGGCTCCGACTTCGTGCCCGGCCAGATGGCCTGCGCCGGTGACCCGGCCTCCGGCCAGGACGCCGGTACGGTCTCCCCGTGCAACGGCGACTCCGGCGGCCCGCTCGTGGTCAACGGCCGGATCGCCGGCGTGGTGTCCTGGGGCGTCGAGGACTGCGTCGCCTCGGGCGCCTACGCCGCCTACGCCAAGGTCAGCTCCTACGTCGGCGAGGTCAACTCCCGCGTCGACGACACCGACCTCGACTTCGACGGCCTGGCGGACCTGTTCGCACGCACCCCCGGCGGCGAGGCGTACGAGTACTACTCCGTCGGCGACCAGGCGCCCTACCTGGCCAATCGCCTCTCGCTCGGCGACTGGGGCGGGGTGAACCTGGTGCGTCAGGGCGACCTGGACCGCGACTTCTACCAGGACTACGTGTACCGCGCCTCGGACGGCGTGCTGTACACCCTCGCCTTCGACGGGGTCGACAGCTACGAGTCGATCCGGGTCGGCGGCGGCTGGAACGCGATGAAGGACCTCCGCGTCCCGGGCGACCTCACCGGCGACGCCCTGCCCGACCTGGTCGCCAAGGACAAGGACGGCGTCCTGTGGCTCTACCCGGGCAAGGGCGACGGCACGTTCGGCAGCCGCGTCCGGATCGGCGGCGGCTGGGCCTCCTTCACGATCACCGGCAAGGGCGACTACAACCGCGACGGCAGGCCCGACCTGCTGGCGCGGGACGGCTCGGGCGTCCTGTGGCTGTACCCGGGCACCGGGAAGGCCGCACCGGCGCTGGGCAGCCGGGTCAAGGTCGGCGGCGGCTGGAACACCTACGGCGCCCTCGCCACCGCCGGTGACATCACCGGTGACGGCAGGCCCGACCTGCTGGCCCGCGACAGCTCCGGTGTGATGTGGCTCTACAAGGGCACCGGCACGTCGGGCACGGCCACGTTCAAGACCCGGGTCCGGGTCGGCGGCGGCTGGAACGCGTTCAACCTCTTCGGCTGAGCGGACGATCCCCCACGGGGCCGCCTCCACCTCGGGGGCGGCCCCGTCGCCGTCCGTCCGGCCCGCGGCTGCGACCTTCGCCACACGCTCCGGCCTGGGGCCCGCTCCGGCGCGTACGGACCGGGCCCCGCGGACGCCCAGGTCAGCGAGGTGCGCCCCGGATCGCCGAACACGCTCCGTCACCGTTTCCGCACCGGGTCGCCACAGACCGTTGTGCAACCCTGTCCCGAGTTCCGCCGTCTGAGCTACGGAGGGACCATGGTGAGGTACCGGCGCCCAACCCGCCGGAGCCGACCGACCCGACCCTGAGCGCAGGGGGTAACCGACCGGACGAACACCGAGGAGCCCATGTCCGCCGAGAGCACGCCGGATCCCGCGATACCCGGCCCCGGCCAGTCCCGCACCCCCGGCCCCGGCCGCCGGGGCAAGGGCCGCCGCCGCAAGCCCACGGCCAAGCGGCGCAAGGCCCTGCTCGTCGCGGCCTGGAGCGCCGCGGGCATCGTGGTCCTGGGCGGCACCGGAGCCGGAGTCCTGTACTTCAAGCTCAACGGCAACCTCACGAGCGTCGACATCGACCAGGCGCTCGGCGCCGACCGGCCCGACAAGGCCGACAACGGCTCGGAGAACATCCTGGTCCTCGGCTCCGACACCCGCTCCGGCGGCAACAAGAAGCTCGGCGGCGGCACCGACGACGGCACGGCCCGCTCGGACACCGCGATGATCGTGCACGTCTACAAGGGCCACAAGAAGGCCAGCGTGGTCTCCATCCCGCGCGACACCCTCATCGACCGCCCCGACTGCACCGACACCGACGGCGGCGAGCACCCCGCCGCCGACGACGTCATGTTCAACTCCGCCTACTCCACCGGCGGCGCCGCCTGCGCCGTGAAGACCGTCGAGTCGATCAGCGGCCTGCGCATGGACCACTACCTGGAGGTCGACTTCAGCGGCTTCCAGAACCTCATCGACGACCTGGGCGGCGTCGACGTCACCACCACCGAGGCCATCAAGGACCCCGACAGCCACCTCGACCTGCCCGCCGGCACCCACACGCTCGACGGCGAACAGGCCCTCGGCCTGGTCCGCACCCGGCACGGCGTCGGCGACGGCTCCGACCTCGGCCGCATCCAGCTCCAGCAGGCCTTCGTCAAGGCCCTGGTCGACCAGGTCAAGGACGTCGGCCTGCTCGGCAACCCCAAGAAGCTGTACGACATCGCCGACACCGCCACCAAGACCGTGACCACCGACTCCGACCTGGGCTCGGTCAACTCCCTGATGTCCTTCGCGAGCAGCCTGAAGGGCATCGGCCCGGACAAGATGCACATGATCACCATGCCGGTGGTCTACGACCCCGCGGACCCGAACCGGGTGCTCCTGGAGAAGACCAAGGCCGACCAGGTGTGGACGGCCCTCAAGAACGACCGCCCGATCCCGGAGTCGGCCACGCAGGGCACGGCCACCGGTGAGGCCAAGGGCGTCGTCAACTCCGGGGAATAGATCACCCCGCCCCCCGGTTTTGGGGGATGGCGCCAGTCCTGGCAGACTGGTACGTCGGCTCCGGTTCACGCTCCCGCATCCCGTGGAAGCGACCCGGCGCCCTCCCGGAACAGTAGGAGACACCTTGAAGCGCGACATCCACCCCGAGTACGTCGAGACGCAGGTCAGCTGCACCTGTGGCGCGTCGTTCACCACCCGCAGCACCATCGAGTCCGGCACCATCCGGGCCGAGGTCTGCTCCGAGTGCCACCCGTTCTACACGGGCAAGCAGAAGATCCTCGACACCGGTGGCCGTGTGGCCCGCTTCGAGGCCCGCTTCGGCAAGGCCGCCGGCTCCAAGAAGTAGCGAGCCTCCAACCGCCGGTCCACGGCCGCATCCCCTCCCCGGGGAGCGCCGGGACCGGCGTTTTTGGTCGCCCGCCTTCCCCTTCCCAAGCAGTAAGCAGGAGCCCAAGATGTTCGAGGCCGTCGAGGAACTCGTCGCCGAGCACGCCGACCTGGAGAAGAAGCTCGCCGACCCGTCGGTCCACTCCGACCAGGCCAACGCGCGCAAGCTGAACAAGCGGTACGCCGAGCTGACCCCGATCGTCGCCACGTTCCGCTCCTGGAAGCAGACCGGCGACGACATCGAGACCGCGCGCGAGTTCGCGGCCGACGACCCCGACTTCGCCGCCGAGGTCAAGGAGCTGGACAAGCAGCGCGAGGAGCTCACCGAGAAGCTGCGCCTGCTGCTCGTCCCGCGCGACCCCAGCGACGACAAGGACGTCATTCTCGAGATCAAGGCGGGCGCGGGCGGCGACGAGTCCGCCCTGTTCGCCGGCGACCTGCTGCGCATGTACCTGCGCTACGCCGAGCGGATCGGCTGGAAGACCGAGATCATCGACTCCACCGAGTCCGAACTGGGCGGCTACAAGGACGTCCAGGTCGCGGTGAAGACCAAGGGCGGCCAGGGCGCCACCGAGCCCGGCCAGGGCGTCTGGGCCCGCCTCAAGTACGAGGGCGGCGTGCACCGCGTGCAGCGCGTCCCCGCGACCGAGTCCCAGGGCCGGATCCACACCTCCGCCGCGGGTGTCCTCGTCACCCCCGAGGCCGAGGAGATCGACGTCGAGATCAACCCCAACGACCTCCGCATCGACGTCTACCGCTCCTCCGGGCCCGGCGGCCAGTCCGTCAACACCACCGACTCCGCCGTGCGCATCACGCACATCCCGACCGGAGTCGTCGCCTCCTGCCAGAACGAGAAGAGCCAGCTGCAGAACAAGGAGCAGGCGATGCGTATCCTGCGCTCCAGGCTGCTCGCGGCGGCGCAGGAGGAGGCGGAGAAGGAGGCCGCGGACGCCCGGCGCAGCCAGGTCCGCACCGTCGACCGCTCCGAGAAGATCCGCACGTACAACTTCCCGGAGAACCGCATCTCGGACCACCGTGTCGGCTTCAAGGCCTACAACCTGGACCAGGTCCTGGACGGCGACCTCGACTCGGTGATCCAGGCCTGCGTCGACGCGGACTCGGCGGCCAAGCTCGCCGCCGCGTAAGCCCCGTAGCCGCACCCGTACGCCCGTACCGGACGACCAGCTCAGCCCCGGAGGACCAGCGTGAACCTGCTGCTCGCGGAGGTGGCCCAGGCCACCCAGCGGCTGGCCGACGCCGGCGTGCCCTCGCCGCGCACCGACGCGGAGGAGCTCGCCGCGCATCTCCACGGCGTCAAGCGGAGCGAGCTGCACACCGTGCCGGACGCGGACTTCGACGCCCGGTACTGGGAGGTCGTCGCCCGCCGGGAGGCGCGCGAGCCGCTCCAGCACATCACCGGCCGCGCCTACTTCCGCTACCTGGAGCTCCAGGTCGGCCCCGGCGTCTTCGTGCCCCGCCCCGAGACCGAGTCGGTCGTCGGCTGGGCCATAGACGCGGTGCGCGCCATGGACGTCGTCGAGCCATGCATCGTCGACCTGTGCACCGGCTCGGGCGCCATCGCGCTCGCGCTCGCGCAGGAGGTGCCGCGCTCGCGCGTGCACGCCGTGGAGCTGTCCGAGGACGCCCTGGTGTGGACGCGCAAGAACATGGAGGGGTCCAGGGTCGACCTGCGCCAGGGAGACGCCCTGACGGCCTTCCCGGACCTCGACGGCCAGGTCGACCTGGTCGTGTCCAACCCGCCGTACATCCCGCTCACCGAGTGGGAGTACGTCGCCCCCGAGGCCCGCGACCACGATCCCGAACTGGCCCTGTTCTCCGGCGAGGACGGCCTGGACCTGATCCGCGGCCTGGAACGCACCGCGCACCGGCTGCTGCGCCCCGGCGGCGTGGTCGTCGTCGAGCACGCCGACACCCAGGGCGGCCAGGTGCCGTGGATCTTCACCGAGGAGCGGGGCTGGGCCGACGCGGCCGACCACCCCGACCTCAACAACCGGCCCAGGTTCGCGACCGCCCGCAAGGCCCTGCCGTGAGCGACCGCACCCCGCCGACTTCGACCCCGCAGATCCCGCAGTACGTGTACGAGGAGGCCCGCTAAATGGCACGGCGATACGACACCAACGACGCGACCGACCGAGTGACCGGTCTGCGCGAGGCCGCGTCCGCCGTCCGCCGGGGCGAGCTGGTGGTGCTGCCCACGGACACCGTGTACGGCATCGGCGCCGACGCCTTCACCCCGGAGGCCGTCGGCGACCTGCTGGAGGCCAAGGGGCGCGGCCGCAACATGCCCTCCCCGGTCCTCATCGGCTCGCCGAACACCCTGCACGGCCTGGTCACCGACTTCTCCGAGATGGCCTGGGAGCTGGTCGACGCCTTCTGGCCCGGCGCGCTGACCCTGGTCGCCAAGCACCAGCCGTCTCTCCAGTGGGACCTGGGCGAGACCCGGGGCACGGTCGCCGTCCGCATGCCGCTGCACCCGGTCGCCATCGAGCTGCTCACCGAGGTCGGCCCGATGGCCGTCTCCTCCGCCAACCTGACCGGCCACCCGGCCCCCGAGGACTGCGACGCGGCCCAGCAGATGCTCGGCGACTCCGTCTCCGTCTACCTCGACGGCGGCCCCACCCCCGGCATCGTCCCGTCGTCCATCGTCGACGTCACCCGCGAGGTGCCCGTGCTGCTGCGCGCGGGCTCGCTGTCGGCGGAGGAGCTGCGCAAGGTGGTACCCGACCTCGAGGTGGCGAATTGACGGCCCCTGAGACGGGGCGTGGCATAGGCAACGGGGAACGCGCCGCGGAGATCACGACCACGTTCGTCGGACTTCCGCGCGACAGCTTCCGCATCCTCCACGTCAGCACCGGAAACGTCTGCCGCTCGCCCATCACCGAGCGGCTGACCCGGCACGCGGTGCAGGAGCGGCTCGGCGTGCTGGGCGGCGGCCTGATCGTGGAGAGCGCCGGCACCTGGGGCCACGAGGGAGCCCCCATGGAGGCGAACGCCGAGACGGTCCTCACCGACTTCGGCGCCGATCCCGCCGGCTTCACCGGCCGCGAGCTGCTCGACGAGCACGTGATCCGCGCCGACCTGGTCCTCACCGCGACCCGGGACCACCGGGCACAGGTCATCTCCATGGGCCACTCGGCGGGCCTGCGCACCTTCACCCTGAAGGAGTTCACCCGCCTGGTGAACGCCATCGACCCGGCGACGCTCCCGCCCCTGGAGGACGGCGTCGTCGCCCGCGCCCGCGCCCTGGTCCGCGCGGCCGCCGCGCTGCGCGGCTGGCTCCTCGCGCCCACGGTGGAGGCGGACGAGGTGTACGACCCGTACGGCGCGCCCCTGACGTTCTTCCGCTCGATCGGCGACGAGATACACCAGGCGCTGGACCCCGTGGTGACGGCCCTGACGGGGGTTCCCGCGCGGGCGTGAGGCGGGGTGGGGCTCGCGGGCCTACATTGGTCGTACGTCACCGTCGACGCATGCCCGGAGCGCACCATGTCGGTCACCCACGACGTCATCGAGGCCGAGGACAGCTCGCTCGGCGTCCTGCTGAGCCAGGACCCCGAGCTGGCCGAGATCCTGTTCGCCGAGGGCCGCCGGCAGTCGACGACCCTCCAGCTGATCGCCGCCGAGAACTTCACCTCCCCCGCCGTGCTGGCCGCCCTGGGCTCCCCGCTGGCCAACAAGTACGCCGAGGGCTACCCGGGCGCCCGCCACCACGGCGGCTGCGAGATCGTCGACGCCGCCGAGCGGCTCGCCGCGCAGCGCGCCCAGGCCCTGTTCGGCGCCGAGCACGCCAACGTGCAGCCGCACTCCGGCTCCTCCGCCGTGCTGGCCGCCTACGCCGCCCTGCTGCGTCCCGGCGACACCGTCCTGGCCCTGGGCCTGCCGTACGGCGGCCACCTCACCCACGGCTCGCCGGGGAACTTCTCCGGCCGCTGGTTCGACTTCGTCGGCTACGGCGTGGACGCGGAGACCGGGCTGATCGACTACGACCAGGTGCGCACCCTGGCCCGCACGCACCGCCCCAAGGCCATCGTGTGCGGCTCCATCGCCTACCCCCGCCACGTCGACCACGCCGCCTTCCGGGCCATCGCCGACGAGGTGGGCGCCTACCTCATCGCGGACGCCGCGCACCCGATCGGGCTGGTCGCCGGGGGAGCGGCGCCCAGCCCGGTGCCGTACGCCGACATCGTGTGCGCCACCACGCACAAGGTGCTGCGCGGCCCCCGCGGCGGCATGATCCTGTGCGGAAGCGAACTGGCCGAGCGGGTCGACCGGGCCGTCTTCCCGTTCACCCAGGGCGGGGCCCAGATGCACACCATCGCCGCCAAGGCCGTCGCCTTCGGGGAGGCGGCGACCCCCGCCTTCGCCGCGTACACCCACCAGGTGGTCGCCAACGCCCGGGCCCTCGCGTCCCACCTGGCGGCCGAGGGCCTGGTCGTCACCACCGGCGGTACGGACACCCATCTGCTCACCGTCGACCCCGCCCCGCTCGGCGTCGACGGCAAGGCCGCACGGGGGCGGCTGGCGGCGGCCGGGATCGTCCTGGACTGCTGCCCGCTGCCGCACGGCGACGCCCGCGGGCTGCGCCTGGGCACCGCGGCCGTGACCACGCAGGGCATGGGGGAGCGGGAGATGCGGGCGGTGGCCACGCTGCTCGCCGGGGTACTCAGGGGCGACCCGGAGCCCACCGCGGCGCGGGGCGACGTACGGGACCTGGTGACGGAGTTTCCTCCGTATCCGGACTGAGATCTCCCGCGGTGTCCGGGCCGGGGCGGGGGAGGCGGACACGGGTGCACAGCCGCACGTGCAACCATCGTCGTTACCCGGAAGTCCTCATCCATATGCGTGGATGGCTAGGCTGTGAGGCCGGGAATGGCCAGCGAGACCTGTGGGGAAGCCCGTGCGTGAATACCTGCTGACGCTCTGCGTCACGGCCGCGGTGACGTATCTGCTCACCGGGCCGGTACGCAAGTTCGCGATCGTGGCGGGTGCGATGCCCGAGATCCGGGCCCGCGACGTGCACCGGGAACCCACTCCGCGGCTCGGCGGGATCGCCATGTTCTTCGGGCTGTGCGCGGGCCTGCTGGTCGCCGACCACCTGACCAATCTCCACCAGGTCTTCGAGCAGTCCAACGAACCGCGCGCGCTGCTCTCCGGCGCCGCCCTGATCTGGCTGATCGGTGTCCTGGACGACAAGTTCGAGATCGACGCCCTGATCAAGCTGGGCAGCCAGATGATCGCCGCCGGCGTGATGGTGGTGCAGGGTCTGACGATCCTGTGGCTGCCCATCCCGACCGTGGGCACGGTCGCGCTGACCCAGTGGCAGGGCACGCTCCTCACCGTGGCGTTGGTCGTCGTGACCATCAACGCGGTCAACTTCGTCGACGGCCTCGACGGTCTCGCGGCCGGCGTGGTGTGCATCGCGGCGGCGGCGTTCTTCATGTACGCCTACCGGATCTGGTACTCGTACGGCATCGAGGCCGCGGCGCCCGCCTCGCTGTTCGCCGCCATCCTGATGGGCATGTGCCTGGGCTTCCTGCCGCACAACATCCATCCCGCGCGCATCTTCATGGGCGACTCGGGCTCGATGCTGATCGGCCTGGTCCTGGCGGCGAGCGCGATCTCCATCACGGGCCAGGTGGACCCGGACAGCCTCTTCGGCGGCTCCGAGCGCAACACCGTGCACCAGATGGTGCCGGTCTACATCCCGCTGCTGATGCCGCTGACCATCATCGCCATCCCGGCCGCCGACCTGATCCTGGCGATCGTGCGCCGCACCTGGCGCGGCCAGTCGCCGTTCGCCGCGGACCGGGGGCACCTGCACCACCGCCTGCTGGAGATCGGGCACTCGCACAGCCGCGCGGTGCTGATCATGTACTTCTTCTCGGCGCTGATCGCCTTCGGCGCGCTCGCCTACTCGGTGAACGCGGCGTCGATGTGGATCGTCCTGGGCGTCGTCTTCCTCAGCGCGATCGGTCTGGTCCTGCTCCTGCTGCCGCGCTTCACCCCGCGCGCCCCCCGCTGGGCCGAGGCCTTCGTGCCGCCGCGCTACCGGCGCCGCCGGGCGGCCACCGCCACCGCGGCCGAGGGGGCGGCCCCGGCGGTCGCGGAGGAGGACGACGAGGAGGAGCGGGTGCGCGTCACCGTGGGCGTCTCGGGCGTCAACGGGGCGACCGCCGTCGGACCCCGTTCGCGGGCACGGTAAGAAAAGGCGTGGGGATAAACCTCCCCATTACCAGACAAGTGGGTGCAGTAATTGCACAAACGCGCACTGTCACTCTCACGTGTGACAGCAAGCACACCCACAGGTAAAGACCTCATCAAATAGTTTGTGATACGGTTCACGAGTATTCCCGGGTTAGAGCCCAAGGACCGTAGTGCGACGGTCTCTTGAACGTGCGGACACCGTCCGACCCGGGGCTACGCTCGTCCATGACGACACCTGCCCCCTGTGTGTTGAAAGCGGAGTTGCCGCCATGCCGTCCAATGACGTCCGGATCCTGCTTCAGGCTGCCGTGCCCACGGCTGCCGTCGGCGCTGTAGCCGCCGTCGTCAGTGCCGTGGTCGCCGGTGGCAAGGGCGCGGTCGGAGCCGTCGTCGCGACCGTGGTTGCGATGCTCTTCATGGGGATCGGCCTCTACGTCCTTCAGCGCACCGCCAAATCGCTTCCGCACCTTTTCCAGGCGATGGGCCTGATGCTCTACGCGGCACAGATCCTGCTGCTGTTCGTCTTCCTCGCCGTCTTCAAGAACACGACGCTGTTCAACCCCCGGTCCTTCGCGATCACTCTGGTCGCCGTCACGCTCGCGTGGATCGCGGCGCAGACGCGGGCGCACATGAAGGCCAAGATCCTCTACGTCGAGCCCGATCCGACGGGCGAAAAGCCCGAAAAGACGGGCCACTCGTCGTGAGGGGTAGGGCCGGGATAAAGAGGCAAGTGAAGTCCTGCTATCGTCCGGTGCCAACTGCGGCATCGCGGGCGCGGGCATCTCGGCTGACGCCTGCTGAATCGCGAGGCGAGATGCCCCACAGCCGCCCCCACATCCGTAACACCAGTCCCGTGCCGAACAGCGGTTACGCGCCGCGCCGACACAACGAGGTTGCCGTACCCATGCGCCACGATGAAGGAGCCCGCGGTGAGTGCTGACCCGACGCAGGTGCTCGCCTTCGAGACCGACTGCCACCTGTTCGACGGGTGTGGCTTCCCGGCTCCCGGCCTGCATTCGTTCCTCTTCGAGCCGCTCTGGGGCAACGCAGACGGCAACGGCATGTACTTCAACAAGCCGATGCTGCTGGCCCTGCTCGGCTCGATCATCATCGTGGGCTTCTTCTGGGCCGCCTTCAACAAGCCGAAGGTTGTCCCGGGCAAGCTCCAGATGGTCGCCGAGGCCGGCTACGACTTCATCCGCCGCGGCGTGGTGTACGAGACGATCGGCAAGAAGGAGGGCGAGAAGTACGTCCCGCTCGTCGTGACGCTCTTCTTCTTCATCTGGATGATGAACCTCTGGTCGATCATCCCGGTCGCCCAGTTCCCGGTGACGTCGATCATCGCCTACCCCGCGGGCATGGCCGCGATCGTCTACATCCTGTGGGTCTCGCTGACCTTCAAGCGCCACGGCTTCGTCGGCTTCTTCAAGAACGTCACCGGCTACGACAAGTCGCTCGGCGCGGTGCTGCCGCTGGCCATGACGATCGAGTTCTTCTCGAACCTGATCGTCCGCCCCTTCACCCACGCCGTCCGGCTCTTCGCGAACATGTTCGCGGGCCACACCCTGCTGCTCCTCTTCACGATCGCCAGCTGGTACATGCTGAACGGCATCGGCATCGCCTACGCGGGCGTCTCGTTCGTGATGACGATCATCATGACGGCCTTCGAGCTCTTCATCCAGGCCGTGCAGGCTTATGTGTTCGTGCTGCTGACCTGCACCTACATTCAGGGCGCGCTCGCCGAGCACCACTGAGTCGTCCCGCACCACACCCCAGCCGTCCGGTGGCCAACCCCCACCGGTCCGTAAAGAGAAGGAAGAACTGGCATGTCCCAGACCCTTGCTGCCGTCGAAGGTTCGCTCAGCTCCGTCGGTTACGGCCTGGCCGCCATTGGCCCCGGCGTCGGCGTCGGCATCATCTTCGGTAACGGCACCCAGGCCCTCGCCCGCCAGCCCGAGGCGGCCGGTCTGATCCGCGCCAACCAGATCCTGGGCTTCGCGTTCTGTGAGGCGCTCGCCCTCATCGGTCTCGTCATGCCGTTCGTCTACTAAGACGAGCACGGACGACCGACCCTTTCGACGAAAGGCACTGATGTGAACTCCGCCCTGGTTTTCCTGGCGGCTGAGGGTGAGAAGGAGAATCCCCTCATTCCGCCGTGGCCGGAAGTTGTCATCGGCCTCATCGCTTTTGCCATCGTCTTCGGCTTCCTCGCCAAGAAGCTCCTCCCGAACATCAACAAGGTTCTGGAAGAGCGCCGCGAGGCCATCGAGGGCGGTATCGAGAAGGCCGAGGCCGCGCAGACCGAGGCCCAGAGCGTCCTCGAGCAGTACAAGGCACAGCTCGCCGAGGCCCGGCACGAGGCCGCGCGACTGCGTCAGGAAGCGCAGGAGCAGGGCGCCACGCTCATCGCCGAGATGCGCGCGGAAGGCCAGCGGCAGCGTGAGGAGATCATCGCCGCCGGTCACGCCCAGATCCAGGCCGACCGCAAGGCCGCCGCGTCCGCGCTGCGCCAGGACGTCGGACAGCTGGCCACTCAGCTGGCCGGCAAGCTGGTCGGCGAGTCCCTCGAGGACCACGCCCGCCAGAGCCGTGTGATCGACCGGTTCCTGGACGAGCTGGACGACAAGGCGACGACGGCAGAGGCAACCCGATGAGTGGGATGCACGGAGCGAGCCGCGAGGCCCTGGCCGCCGCGCGCGAGCGTCTCGACGCGCTGACGGACTCCACGTCCGTGGACGCCGGCTCGCTCGCCGACGAGCTGGCCGCCGTCACCGCGCTGCTCCACCGCGAGGTGTCGCTGCGTCGGGTCTTCACCGACCCGGCGCAGTCGGGCGAGGCCAAGGCCGAGCTCGCCCAGCGTCTCCTCGGCACCCAGGTCAGCGGCCCGGCCGTCGACCTGGTGGCCGGCATGGTGCGCTCCCGCTGGTCGCAGCCCCGCGACCTGGTGGACGTGCTGGAGGTGCTGGCGAACACCGCCGACCTCACCGCCGCCCAGAAGCGCGGCCGGCTCGACAACGTCGAGGACGAGCTGTTCCGGTTCGGCCGGATCGTCTCCTCCAACACGGAGCTGCGCGCCGCGCTCACCAACCGGTCGGCCACCACCGCGGCCAAGGGCGAGCTGCTGCGCAGCCTGCTCGGCGGCCGTGCGGAGCAGACCACCGAGCGTCTGGTGACGCGCCTTGTCACCGCGCCGCGGGGACGTAGCCTGGAGTCGGGACTCGAGTCCCTGTCCAAGCTCGCCGCCGACCGGCGCGACCGGATGGTCGCCGTGGTCACCTCGGCGGTGCCGCTGAGCGACACGCAGAAGCAGCGCCTCGGCGCGGCCCTCGCGAAGGTCTACGGCCGTCCGATGCACCTCAACCTCGACGTGGACCCCGAGGTCCTCGGCGGAATCCGGGTGCAGGTCGGTGACGAGGTCATCAACGGCTCCATCGCGGACCGCCTGGAGGACGCCGGCCGCCGGCTGGCGAGCTGACGCCTCACGCGACGGCGATCGCGACAACAGCACAGCAGGACAGCAGTAACAGAGCAGTAGCAGTACGTACTTACGACGGCCCTGGTTGGGCCGTGCAGAGGATTCACCTCTCATTGGGGGGAGTCCCGACTCGTGGAATACCCCCCAAGTGAAACTTCGGGCCCAACAAGGAGAGCAGGGAACTCAGATGGCGGAGCTCACGATCCGGCCGGAGGAGATCCGGGACGCACTGGAGAACTTCGTCCAGTCGTACAAGCCGGACGCGGCCTCGCGCGAGGAGGTCGGTACGGTCACCCTTGCCGGCGACGGCATCGCGAAGGTCGAGGGCCTGCCCTCGGCCATGGCCAACGAACTGCTGAAGTTCGAGGACGGCACCCTCGGCCTCGCCCTCAACCTCGAGGAGCGCGAGATCGGTGCCATCGTCCTCGGTGAGTTCAGCGGCATCGAGGAGGGGCAGCCGGTCTCGCGTACCGGTGAGGTCCTCTCCGTGGCCGTCGGCGAGGGCTACCTCGGCCGCGTCGTCGACCCCCTCGGCAACCCGATCGACGGCCTCGGCGAGATCGAGACCAGCGGTCGCCGCGCCCTCGAGCTGCAGGCCCCCACGGTCATGCAGCGCAAGTCGGTGCACGAGCCGATGGAGACGGGCTACAAGGCCGTCGACGCCATGACCCCGATCGGCCGCGGCCAGCGCCAGCTGATCATCGGCGACCGCCAGACCGGCAAGACCGCCCTGGCCGTCGACACGATCATCAACCAGCGCGACAACTGGCGCACCGGCGACCCGAACAAGCAGGTCCGCTGCATCTACGTCGCCATCGGCCAGAAGGGCTCCACCATCGCGTCCGTGCGCGGCGCGCTGGAGGAGAACGGCGCGCTGGAGTACACGACCATCGTGGCCGCCCCGGCGTCCGACCCGGCCGGCTTCAAGTACCTGGCGCCGTACACCGGCTCGGCCATCGGCCAGCAGTGGATGTACGAGGGCAAGCACGTCCTGATCATCTTCGACGACCTGTCGAAGCAGGCCGACGCCTACCGCGCCGTGTCGCTGCTGCTGCGCCGCCCGCCGGGCCGTGAGGCCTACCCGGGTGACGTCTTCTACCTGCACTCCCGTCTGCTGGAGCGCTGCGCGAAGCTCTCCGACGCCGAGGGCGCCGGCTCGATGACCGGTCTGCCGATCGTCGAGACCAAGGCCAACGACGTGTCGGCGTTCATCCCGACCAACGTCATCTCCATCACCGACGGCCAGTGCTTCCTGGAGTCCGACCTGTTCAACGCCGGTCAGCGTCCGGCCCTGAACGTCGGTATCTCGGTCTCCCGCGTCGGTGGCTCCGCCCAGCACAAGGCCATGAAGCAGGTTTCCGGCCGACTGCGCGTGGACCTCGCCCAGTTCCGTGAGCTGGAGGCGTTCGCCGCCTTCGGTTCCGACCTGGACGCCGCGTCGAAGTCGCAGCTGGAGCGCGGTCAGCGCATGGTCGAGCTGCTGAAGCAGGACCAGTACCAGCCGATGGCCACCGAGGACCAGGTCGTCTCCGTCTGGGCCGGCACCACCGGCAAGATGGACGAGGTGCCGGTCGGCGACATCCGCCGCTTCGAGAGGGAGCTCCTCGAGTACCTGCACCGCCAGGAGCAGGGCCTCATGACCTCCATCCGCGAGGGCGGCAAGATGTCGGACGACACCCTCCAGGCCGTCGCCGAGGCGATCGCGTCGTTCAAGAAGCAGTTCGAGACCTCGGACGGCAGGCTGCTCGGCGAGGACGCCCCGTCCGCCGCCAAGTGACGTAAGGAAGGGACCTGACTCATGGGAGCCCAGCTCCGGGTCTACAAGCGTCGCATCCGATCCGTCACCGCGACCAAGAAGATCACCAAGGCGATGGAGATGATCGCCGCCTCGCGCGTCGTCAAGGCGCAGCGCAAGGTGGCGGCCTCCACGCCGTACGCGCGGGAGCTCACCCGCGCGGTCACGGCGGTCGGTACCGGGTCGAACACGAAGCACCCGCTCACCACGGAGGCGGACAGCCCGAGCCGTGCCGCGGTCCTGCTCCTCACGAGCGACCGCGGTCTGGCCGGCGCCTTCAACTCCAACGCCATCAAGGCGGCGGAGCAGCTGACCGAGCGCCTCGAGCGTGCGGGCCGCCAGGTCGACACGTACATCGTCGGCCGCCGCGGTCTGGCCCACTACAACTTCCGCGAGCGCAAGGTCGCGGAGTCGTTCGCGGGCTTCACCGACGAGCCGGCGTACGCGGACGCCAAGAAGGTCGCGGCGCCGCTGATCGAGGCCATCGAGAAGGACACGGCGGAGGGCGGCGTGGACGAGCTCCACATCGTCTACACCGAGTTCGTCTCGATGATGACGCAGACGGCGGTCGACTCCCGGCTGCTGCCGCTGAGCCTCGACGAGGTCGCGGAGGAGTCCGGCGCGAAGGACGAGATCCTTCCGCTGTACGACTTCGAGCCGTCGGCGGAGGACGTCCTCGACGCCCTGCTGCCGCGCTACGTCGAAAGCCGCATCTACAACGCGCTGCTCCAGTCGGCTGCCTCCAAGCACGCCGCCACCCGGCGCGCGATGAAGTCGGCCACCGACAACGCGGGCGAGCTGATCAACACGCTCTCCCGTCTTGCCAACGCGGCCCGCCAGGCCGAAATCACCCAGGAAATCAGCGAGATCGTCGGTGGCGCCAGTGCCCTGGCCGACGCGAACGCGGGGAGTGACAACTAATGACCACCACTGTTGAGACCGCGACGGCCACGGGCCGCGTCGCCCGGGTCATCGGCCCGGTCGTCGACGTGGAGTTCCCCGTCGACGCGATGCCGGACATCTACAACGCGCTGCACGTCGAGGTGGCCGACCCGGCCAAGGAGGGTGAGCTCAAGACGCTGACCCTCGAGGTCGCCCAGCACCTCGGTGACGGCCTGGTCCGCACCATCTCCATGCAGCCCACCGACGGCCTGGTCCGCCAGGCCGCGGTGACGGACACGGGCTCGGCCATCTCCGTCCCCGTCGGCGACTTCACCAAGGGCAAGGTGTTCAACACCCTCGGTGAGGTGCTGAACGTCGACGAGCAGTACACCGGTGAGCGCTGGCCGATCCACCGCAAGGCCCCGAACTTCGACGAGCTCGAGTCGAAGACCGAGATGTTCGAGACCGGCGTCAAGGTCATCGACCTGCTGACCCCGTACGTCAAGGGCGGCAAGATCGGTCTGTTCGGCGGTGCCGGCGTCGGCAAGACGGTGCTCATTCAGGAGATGATCTACCGCGTCGCCAACAACCACGACGGTGTCTCCGTGTTCGCCGGTGTCGGCGAGCGCACCCGTGAGGGCAACGACCTCATCGACGAGATGAGCGAGTCCGGCGTCATCGACAAGACCGCGCTGGTCTTCGGTCAGATGGACGAGCCGCCGGGCACCCGTCTGCGCGTCGCGCTGGCCGGCCTGACCATGGCCGAGTACTTCCGCGACGTCCAGAAGCAGGACGTGCTGTTCTTCATCGACAACATCTTCCGCTTCACCCAGGCGGGTTCCGAGGTGTCGACCCTGCTCGGCCGCATGCCCTCCGCGGTGGGCTACCAGCCGAACCTGGCCGACGAGATGGGTCTCCTCCAGGAGCGCATCACCTCGACCCGTGGTCACTCGATCACCTCGATGCAGGCGATCTACGTCCCCGCGGACGACCTGACCGACCCGGCCCCGGCCACCACCTTCGCCCACCTCGACGCGACGACGGTGCTCTCCCGTCCGATCTCCGAGAAGGGCATCTACCCGGCCGTGGACCCGCTGGACTCGACGTCCCGCATCCTCGACCCGCGGTACATCGCGGCGGACCACTACCAGGCCGCGATGCGCGTGAAGAACATCCTCCAGAAGTACAAGGACCTCCAGGACATCATCGCGATCCTCGGTATCGACGAGCTGGGCGAAGAGGACAAGCTCGTCGTCCACCGCGCCCGTCGCGTGGAGCGCTTCCTGTCCCAGAACACCCACGTCGCCAAGCAGTTCACCGGCGTCGACGGGTCGGACGTCCCGCTGGACGAGTCGATCGCGGCCTTCAACGCGATCTGCGACGGCGAGTACGACCACTTCCCGGAGCAGGCGTTCTTCATGTGCGGTGGCATCGAGGACCTGAAGAACAACGCCAAGGAGCTGGGCGTCTCCTGAGCCCCGGCTCGCGGTGAGCCGCACGGTTCACCACCCGGAGGGGGCGGGCGCGTCCCGTCCCCTCCGGCACGCCCCTTAGACTTGTAACCAACACCCGGCTCTCCCGCCGGGTGGTGACCCGAGGAGCCACCTTGGCTGCTGAGCTGCACGTCGCGCTGGTCGCGGCCGACCGAGAGGTCTGGTCCGGCGAGGCCACCCTGGTCGTCGCGCGCACCACGTCCGGCGACATCGGCGTCATGCCCGGTCACCAGCCGCTGCTCGGTGTGCTGGAGTCGGGCCCGGTGACCATTCGTACGAGTGACGGCGGGACCGTCGTCGCCGCGGTGCACGGCGGTTTCATCTCGTTCGCCGACAACAAGCTGTCGCTGCTGGCCGAGATCGCCGAGCTGTCGGACGAGATCGACGTCCACCGCGCCGAGCGCAAGCTCGAGCAGGCGAAGGCGGAGGGCGACGCCCACGCCGAGCGCCGCGCGGACGTCCGACTGCGCGCGGCGGCGGGACGCTGATCCACAGCACAGTGCGATAGCGTCGTGCCATGACGTCACTCAGCCGCGGCTGGGACCGGAGCCATCCGGACCCGGCCGCGGCTGAGGCAGATCCGGGTGTTTTTTCCGTTCCGTTACCTAGGAGACGAGGAGGTCGGTGTCGATGGCCCTCGCTCTGACTGTGTGCGGAATCGTGGTGGCCGTGGTGGTGATCGGCCTCTTCGTCTTCGGTCTGCGCCGCCGGCTGATCCAGCGCTCGGGCGGCACCTTCGACTGCTCCCTGCGCTGGGACGCCCCCAAGGAGGGCGACACCACCGACGGCAAGGGCTGGGCCTACGGGGTGGCCCGCTACAACGGCGACCGGGTCGAGTGGTACCGCGTCTTCTCGTACTCCCCCCGCCCGCGCCGCGTCCTCGAGCGCTCCGCGATCGAGGTGGCCGGCCGCCGGGTGCCGGACGGGGAGGAGGAGCTGGCGTTGCTCTCCGACGCCGTGGTCCTGGCCTGTCTGCACCGGGGCACCCGGCTCGAACTGGCGATGAGCGAAGACGCGCTGACCGGATTCCTCGCGTGGCTGGAAGCAGCCCCGCCCGGTCAGCGCGTCAATGTCGCCTAATGGTCCCTACGGCTGCTGTTCTTACTTCAGGCCGCTGTCGATGGCGCTCACCAGTTCGCCGTTCGCGGTGTCGCCGCTGAACTCCCAGAAGAAGGCGCCGCCGAGGCCCTGCTGCTCGGCCCAGTCCATCTTCGACTTGATGGTGGCCGGGGTGTCGTAGGACCACCAGTTGGAGCCGCAGTGGGCGTACGCGGTGCCCGCGACGGTGCCGGTGGCGGGGCAGCTGTTCTTGAGGACCTTGTAGTCCTCGATGCCCGCCTCGTAGGTGCCGGTGGCCGGGCCGGTGGCGGTGCCGCCGGGCGCGGACTGCGTGACGCCGGTCCAGCCGCGGCCGTAGAAGCCGATGCCGATCAGCAGCTTGTCGGCCGGGACGCCCTTGGACTTGAACTTCGCCATCGCGTCGGCGGTGGTGAAGCCCTGCTGCGGGATGCCGTCGTACGCGGTCAGCGGCGAGTGCGGAGCGGTCGGACCGTTCTTCGCCCAGGCACCGAAGAAGTCGTACGTCATCACGTTGTACCAGTCGAGGTACTTCGCGGCCTCGCCGTAGTCGGCGGCGTCGATCTTGCCGCCGTCCGTGCCGTCGGCGGTGACGGCCGCGGTGACCAGGTAGTCCTGGCCGAACTCGGCGCGCATGGCCTTCATCATGCTGCTGAAGGCGTTCGGGGCGCTGGTCTCGTCACAGCTGAGACCGCAGGCGTTCGGGTACTCCCAGTCCAGGTCGATGCCGTCGAAGACGTCGGCCCAGCGCGGGTCCTCGACCAGGTCGTGGCAGGACTTCGCGAACGCGGCCGGGTTCTTCACGGCGTCGGGGAAGCCGCCGGACCAGGTCCAGCCGCCGAAGGAGTAGAGGATCTTGATGTTCGGGTACTTGGCCTTCAGCTTGCGCAGCTGGTTGAAGTTGCCGCGCAGGGGCTGGTCCCAGGTGTCGGCGACGCCGTCGACGGACTGGTCGGCGGTGTACGCCTTGTCGTAGTCGGCGTACGCGTCGCCGATGGTGCACTTGCCGCCCTGGACGTTGCCGAAGGCGTAGTTGATGTGCGTGATCTTGTCGGCGGAGCCGGAGGTGACCAGGTTCTTCACGTGGTAGTTGCGCCCGTAGACGCCCCAGTTGGTGAAGTAGCCCATCTTGACCTCGTCACCGGTGCCGGGGTTGCCGCCGTCCCCGCCGGTGGTGGTGACCTTCACGGAGCCGCTGGCCGGGCCGGTCTGGTCGCCGGTGTCGCGGGCCTTGACGCTGTACGAGTAGGCGGTGCCCTTGGTGAGGCCGTTGTCCGTGTAGGTGGTGCCGGTGACGGTGGCGACCTTGGCGCCGTCCCGCAGGACGTCGTAGTTCTTGACGCCCTTGTCGTCGGTCGCCGCCGACCAGGACAGCTTCACCGAGGTGTCGGTGATGTCGGAGGCGGTGGGCGTGCCGGGCGCGGAGGGGGCCGCGTCGCCGGGGACCGAGGTGCCGTCGCAGCTGCCGCCGTTGAGCTTGCAGTTGGACGGGGAGCCGGGCCCGCTGCCGTTGAAGCCGAAGGAGACCGAGGCGCCGGGGGCGAGCGTCCCGTTCCAGCCGACGTTCTTGGCGGTCCAGTGGTCGCCGGAGTTGGTGACGGTGGCGTCCCAGGCGGAGGTGACCTTGGTGCCGGTGGGGAAGTCCCACTCGACGGTCCAGGAGCTGAGGGAGGTGGTGCCGGTGTTCTTCACCGTCCAGCTGCCGCCGAAGCCCGTGCCCCAGTCCGAGGTCTTGGCGAAGGTGGCCGTCGCGCTCGTGGCCGCCTGGGCCGGGCTCGCGAGGCCGACCAGGCCGGCGAGGGGAAGCGCCAGGGTCGCTGCGAGTGCCGCGGCTTTGTGTCTGAAGCGCATGTGCGCCTCCTTATAGGGGGATGTTGTCGAGGGCATGACTGAGCCTCATGCCCGCAGTGCGGCGAGAATAGAAAGGTCTGGACCATAGGTCAATAGGTCTGGACCAATGTGGCGCCCGGGGGTTGAGCCGGTGGTTGAGAGGGGAAACTAGATCCCCAACTCCTGCGCCAGTACCGCCGCTTGCACCCGGCTGCGCAGCCCCAGCTTCCCCAGCAGGCGGCTGACGTGCGTCTTCACCGTGGCCTCCGCCATGTCCAGGCGCTCGGCGACCGCCGCGTTGGACAGCCCCTCGCCGAGGCACGACAGCACCTCGCGCTCACGCCGGGTCAGCTCCCGCAGCACCGCCGGGTCCGCGGTCGGTTCGCGCACCGGCTGCGCGGCGAACTCGGCGATCAGCCGCCGGGTGACGGCCGGGGCCACGATGCCCTCGCCGCCGGCCACCGTGCGCACGGCCGCGAGCAGGTCCTTGGCGTCGGTGTTCTTCAGCAGGAACCCGGCGGCCCCCGCCCGCAACGCCCCGAAGACGTACTCGTCCAGATCGAACGTGGTCAGCACCAGGACGTCGGCGAGCTGCTCCCCGACCACGATCCGGGTCGCCGAGACGCCGTCCATACGCGGCATCTGCACGTCCATCAGCACCAGGTCGGGACGGAGCTCCCGGGCCAGCGTCACCGCCTGCTCGCCGTCCGCGGCCTCGCCCACCACCTCGATGTCCGGGGCGCTGCCCAGGATCAGCACCAGTCCCGCGCGGACGGCGGACTGGTCCTCGGCGACGAGGACGCGGATCATGCCAGGTCTCCTTCGGTCAGGGGCAGCGTGGCGCGCACGGCCCAGATCTTGCCGCCCGCCGGGCCGGGGTCCGCCACCGCCCCGGCCTCGAACGTGCCGCGCAGCAGCGCGGCCCGCTCCCGCATCCCGACCAGACCGGCGCCGGAGCCGGGAGCGCGCGGGGTGTCCCGCTCGCCGTACGGGCTGGTCACCTCGACCCGCAGGGCGCCCTCGTGCCGGTCGAGCCGGACCCGGACGGTGCCCCGCGAGGCGTGCTTGAGCGCGTTGGTGAGCGACTCCTGCACGATCCGGTACGCGGCCAGCTCGACCGGCGCGGGCAGGTTGTCGGCGGGGCCGGCGTCGAGGGTGACGTCGAGGGTGACGTCGAGGCCGTTGGCGCGGGCGCCGTCGACCAGCGCGCCGAGCCCGCCGAGGGTGGGGGCGGGGGCCGGTTCGGTGTCCCCGCCGCTGTCCCGCAGGATGCCGATCAGGCGTCGCATCTCGGCCAGTCCCGCCACGCTGTTCTCCCGGATTACGCCGAGCGCCTGCCGGGTGGTCGCCGCGTCGTCCAGGGAGAGCGCGGCCGTGGAGTGGATGGCGATCGCGGAGAGGTGGTTGGCGACCATGTCGTGCAGCTCGCGGGCCATCCGGGAGCGCTCCGCCGTCACCGCCTGGACCCGGTCCATCTCCGCGAGCAGCGCGGTCTGCTCGGCCCGCAGCAGCGCGGCGTCGGCGGCCTCGCGGTGGTTGCGGACGATGAGCCCCGTGGAGGCGGGCGCGAAGGACACGACGCCGACGGCGACGCCGATGAGCAGTGTCTCGGGCACCCGCCACACAGCGAACGGCACCAGCGTCGAGGCGACGGTGAGCAGCCCGGTGATCCACGGGATGCGCCGTGCCGAGGCGGGCGGGCCGTACAGCACGGCGGCGTACATCAGGTCGGTGTACATGATCACCGTGACCAGGCTGCCCTGGGTGAGCGTGTCCGCGGCCAGCGCGACGGTGCCGATCAGCAGACCGGTGCGCGGCGCGGCCCGGCGCAGCAGCTCGCAGCCCGCCATGACGGCGAGCGGCAGCAGCAGCGGCCAGCCGCCGTCGAACAGCACGATCGGCTCGTCGGCCGGCCGTACGCCGAGGCCGATGCCCCACAGCAGCAGCCCGCCGAGCAGACCCGCCGACGCGGCGTACACGTCGAAGCGGCGCGGGCGGGGGAGTCGTGCGGCCATGCCACCATCCAACACGGCCCGCGCCCCGCCCGCCTGATCCCGGGGAAGGGTCCCGCACTGCATCTTTCGATGTACCGGAGGTTCGTCACCGCCGACGACGAACCCGGCGGATCCCCACGGGAGCCTGGAAGGGTGAACGAAGGGAGTGCGTCGTGGTCGTCGCGTTGATCATCGCCTGCGAGGTGGGCTTCTGGGTCCTGCTGGCCCTCGGGCTCGGCGCCCGCTACCTGTTGAAGTGGCGGCGCACCAGCGTGGTCCTGCTGCTGTGCGAGCCGGTGCTGGAACTGGTGCTGTTCGCCGTGACGGCGTACGACCTGAGGAACGGCGCCGAGCCCGGCTGGGAGCACGGCCTGGCCGCGCTGTACATCGGCTACACCGTCGCCTACGGCCACTACACGATCCGCTGGCTCGACGGCCACGCCGCCCACCGCCTGGCCGGCGGCCCGCCGCCGCGCAAGCCGCCGCGGCACGGGCTGCCCCGGGCCGCCCACGAGGGCCGGATGTGGCTGCGGACGGTCGTGGGTGGCGCCGTCTCCTCGGCGCTGCTCCTGGCCGCCGTCTGGTACGTCGGCGACGAGGGGGACGCCTCGGCCCTGGAGGCAACCCAGGGCGCGGTACTGAAGGTCGTCGGCATCCACGGCCTGATCGCCCTCACCTACCTGGTCTGGCCGAAGAAGGCCCCGGCGGGCAGCGCCCCGAAGGGGCGCGGGGAACTGGGCGAACAGCCACGACGATGTGATTAGACGATCGGCGGCCGGGTCGTCACGCCCCTCCCCGCGGAGCGCTCAGCGCTCCCCGCCCGGCACCCACAGCACGTCGCCGACCTCCTTGTTGGCCACCCGGGCCAGGATGAAGAGCAGGTCGGAGAGGCGGTTCAGGTAGGTCGCGGTGAGCGGGTTCATCGTCTCGCCGTGGGCCTCCAGGGCCGCCCAGGTGGAGCGCTCGGCCCGGCGGACCACCGTGCACGCCTGGTGCAGCAGGGCCGCGCCGGCGGTGCCGCCGGGAAGGATGAAGGAGCGGAGCTTCTCCACCTCGGCCAGGTAGCGGTCGCAGTCCGCCTCCAGCTTGTCGACGTAGAACTGCTCGACCCGCAGGGGCGGGTACTGCGGGTCCTCCACCACCGGCGTCGACAGGTCCGCGCCCACGTCGAACAGGTCGTTCTGGACGCGGACGAGGACCTTGACGACCTCCTCGGACAGGCCGCCCAGGGCGATGGCGGTACCGATCACCGCGTTCGCCTCGTTGGCGTCGGCGTACGCGGAGATCCTGAGGTCGGTCTTGGGGACCCGGCTCATGTCGCCGAGGGCGGTGGTGCCCTGGTCTCCGGTCCGGGTGTAGATGCGCGTCAGGTTGACCATGGGACCAGCGTAGTTACGCCCCGGCGGTGCGGAACACGCGTGTGCCCACCGTCACGGCCAGCGCGGTGAAGGCCAGCGCCACCAGGACGCCGTACAGCATGTGCGCCGTCGCGTAGGAGCCGACGTAGGCGTCCCGGACCGCGTCCACCAGATAGCGGAACGGCATCAGGTGCGAGAGCACGTCCAGCCAGGCCGGGCCCAGGGTCATCGGGAGCATCAGGCCGGACAGCAGCATCGACGGCATGGTCAGCGCGTTGACCGCGGGCCCGAACTCCTGTGGCGTACGCACCTTCATCGCCAGCGCGTACGACAGCGAGGCCAGCGAGACCGTGAGCAGGGCGACGAACGCGAAGCCGATCAGCACGCCGGGCAGCGGCGCGCGCAGGCCCATCACCAGGGCGGCGAGCACCAGCAGCACCGCCTGGAAGGCGAAGACGGTGGCGTCCCGCAGGACCCGCCCGAGCAGCAGCGCCAGGCGGCTGACGGGCGTGACGCGCATCCGCTCGACCACCCCCTGGCTGTTCTCGATGATGACCGAGAACCCGGCGAAGGAGGCGCCGAACAGGCCCAGTTGCAGCAGCAGGCCGGGGACCAGCACCTGCCAGGAGCTGCCCTGCCCGCCGAGCGGCAGGTCGGTCAGCAGCGGGCCGAAGAAGAGCAGGTACAGCAGCGGCATCAGCACGCCGAACAGCAGCGCGAAGCGGGAGCGCAGCGACTGGCGCAGATAGCGGCCGTAGATGAGGCCGGTGTCGTGGAGCAGCATGGGGAATCCTCGAAGGGTCAGACGGCGACGGGGGCGGCGTCGGCCGGGGCGGCGCTGCGGCCGGTGACGGCCAGGAAGGTGTCCTGGAGGGAGGCGTCGGGCGAGCCGCCGTACTCCAGCTTCAGGGCGGCCGGAGTGCCCTCGGCCACCACCACGCCGCCGTCCACGACCACCAGGCGGTCGGAGAGGGCGTCGGCCTCGTCGAGGTAGTGGGTGGTCAGGAAGACCGTGGTGCCGTGCTCGTCGCGCAGGCGGCGGACCAGGTCCCACAGGTCGGCGCGGCTGCCCGGGTCAAGACCGGTCGTCGGCTCGTCCAGGAAGAGCACCTTCGGGCGGTGCGTGAGCGCCATCGCGATGTCCAGCCGGCGCCGCTGCCCGCCGGAGAGCGCGCCGCACTTGCGGTCGAGCAGCTCGGTCAGGTCCAGGTCCCGGGCCAGCTCGTCGGCGCGCTCGGCGGCCCGCGCCCGGGTCAGCCGGTACAGGCGGCCCTGGGTGACCAGCTCCTCCCGCACGGTGATCTGCGCGTCCACCCCGCCCGACTGCGCCACGTACCCGCAGGCCGCGCGCACCCCGGCCGGGTCGGTCGCCAGGTCGTGGCCGGCCACGGTGGCCGCGCCGCCGGTGGGGGCCAGCAGGGTGGTGAGCATCCGCAGGGTGGTGGTCTTGCCGGCGCCGTTGGGGCCGAGGAAGCCCAGGATCTCGCCCGCGCGGACGGTGAGGTCGATGCCGCGCACCGCCTCGACCGGTCCGCGCTTCGTGGCGAAGGTGCGGGCCAGCTGGGCCGTACTGATGATTGCCATGCGCCCCAGAAAAACAGAGTCACTGAAATTTTGCAATGACCCCAAGTATTCAGCGGACCCAGCGAAGCTAGGATGCGGACATGGCCGAGGGACTCAGGGAGCGGAAGAAGCGGCAGACCCGGCAGTACATCTCGGATGTCGCCACGGGACTGTTCCTGGAGCGCGGTTTCGAGGCCGTGACGGTGGCGGAGGTCGCGGACGCCGCGAACGTCTCCGTCAACACCGTCTACAACTACTTCCCGGCCAAGGAGGACCTGTTCCTCGACCGCTCCAAGGGGGTCGTCGACCGGCTGTCGCGCTGGGTGCGCGGGCGCCGCGACGGGGAGTCGGCGGCCCGGGCCGTGCTGCGGGAACTGCGCGAGGAGGTCGAGTCGGTCTCGCCCCGGATCGGCCTCATGGACGGGTACGCGCGCTTCATGGGAGTCATCCACTCCTCGCCCGCGCTGCGTTCCCGGCTCTGGGCGATCGGCCAGGAGGTGCAGGACAACCTGGAGCACACCCTGCGCGAGGAGACCGGCGCCCCGGACGACGACCCCGTCCCTCCGCTGATGGCCGGTCAGATCAACTGGCTGCACGGCACGGTGATGGCGACCATCGGCCGCCGCCTGATGGCCGGCGGGAAACCCGCCGAAGTGTCCCGCGACATCCTCGTGCTGCTGGACGAGATGGAGGACCTGTTGAGTGACAGGGTGCTCAACTACGCCGTACGAGGCGAGCAGTGACACCCGAATGGCACCCCTCGGTGTGACGTCCGTCATTTGAGACGTGACGCGCGTTACTAACCGGTCACACAGCGCCTCACGCCCGCTAATCTCCGGCCGAGAGACGAGAATCAGCGCGTATCAGGGGAGTCGCACAGTGGCACGGAAGCTCGCCGTCATCGGAGCCGGTCTCATGGGATCCGGCATCGCCCAGGTCTCCGCGCAGGCGGGCTGGGACGTCGTCCTGCGCGATGTCACCGACGAGGCGCTGCGGCGCGGCACCGACGGCATCAGGGCCTCCTACGACAAGTTCGTCGCCAAGGGGAAGCTCGCCGCCGACGACGCCGAGGCCGCCCTCGGGCGCATCACCGCGACCACCGACCTGGACGCCGCCGCCGACGCGGACGTCGTCGTCGAGGCCGTCTTCGAGAAGCTGGAAGTCAAGCACGAGATCTTCCGTACTCTGGACAAGCTGGTGAAGGACGGGGCGATCCTCGCGTCCAACACCTCCGCCATCCCGATCACCAAGATCGCGGCCGTGACGGAGCGCCCCGAGCGGGTCGTCGGCACCCACTTCTTCTCGCCGGTCCCGATGATGCAGCTCTGCGAGCTGGTGCGGGGCTACAAGACCAGTGACGAAACGCTCGCCACCGCACGCGAGTTCGCCGAGTCCACCGGCAAGACCTGCATCGTCGTCAACCGCGACGTCGCGGGCTTCGTGACCACCCGGCTCATCTCCGCCCTCGTCGTCGAGGCCGCGAAGCTGTACGAGTCGGGCGTCGCCACCGCCGAGGACATCGACCTCGCCTGCAAGCTGGGCTTCGGCCACGCCATGGGACCCCTGGCCACCGCCGACCTGACGGGCGTCGACATCCTGCTGCACGCCACGGGCAACATCTACACGGAGTCCCAGGACGAGAAGTTCGCCCCGCCGGAGCTGATGCGCCGGATGGTGGACGCCGGTGACATCGGCCGCAAGAGCGGGCAGGGCTTCTACAAGCACTGAGGTCGCACCGGCCCCGGCAAACGTCACACGCCGGGGTGAATTCGGTATCGGTTCGCTTACAGGCGGCAACCTCCGGTCGTTTCGGCCAGTCAGAGGGTGCAACACCTGATATCGCCGAGAGACCACAACGCGCGCAACGCAACGCCGAAGACGAAGAAGACGACGAAGAAGACGCACGCCGGGGAGCGCATATGCACATCAGGGGCGACCACGTCGAGCTGGTCGTCGGGGGCCGCCTCGACGTCCGCAGCGCGGCGGACGCCCGTACGGTCCTGCACTCGGCCGTCGACGACGGAGCCGGCGACCTGGTGCTCGACCTGTCAGAGCTGGACTCCTGGGACGCCACCGGACTCGGCGTGATCATGGGAGCCCACCGGCGGGCCGGCCGCTGCGGGCGGCGGCTGGTGCTGCGCGGTGTGCCGCCGCAGATGCAGCGCCTGCTGGTGGCCACCCGGCTGCACCGGATCCTCGCCATCGAGGGCGGCATCGGTGTGGAGACCCTGCCCCGCGTGTAAGTGAAGGTTCACACCTCCGACACACGCAATCCTCACGAGACCGTGACCTCTCGGGCCGTCCGGCACCCCGGACTGTCGGAGATACTGGGCGAAGGTTTAGGGTCTGGCTGCCCGCTGCCTTTGCAAACCCGCCGGCGGGCCCGGACCAGAAGCGACAGCGCGGTGTGCGGCAAGGCCGGGAGGGTGGTCCCTGCCGGGGCCCTGCACACGACGCTTTTGGGGGGCTTGAACCAATGGACCCGAACAACCGGGGCCCTGAGGAGTACGGCCAGGACGGCGACCACCAGGCGCCGCGCCCGCGCCCGCACAGGGACCCCATCACCTCCGACTTCGGACAGCACGCGCCCGCGCTCGCCCGCACGGCGCAGGTGGTGTCCGGCGACTTCCTGCTCACCGTCAACCCCGTCGACGGCAGCGAGATCGAGGTCTGCCCGCCCACCGAGCGGCCCGCCCGGCCCGAGAAGCTCACCGCGGCCGAACGCGCCGAGGCGGAGCGCGCCGCGCGGCCGCCCGTCCCGCCGGGACCGGTCCGCACCGTCCTCGGCCTGCTGGCCCGCGAGGACGAACGCGAGCGCCTGGTGCGCCTCCTCGCCCGCGGCCGCTCCGTCCGCCTCACCGGCCCCGCGGGCTCCGGCCGCACCAGCCTCCTCGACGTCGTCGCCGAGGACTGCGCGGGCCTCGCGCCCGACGGCGTCGTCCGCCTCAGCGGCCACCACCGCACCGCCGACGACCTCCTGCACGACCTCTTCCACGCCGTCCACCGCGCACCCCTGCACCGCCCGGGCCGGACGGAACTCCTCGGGTACCTGCGCGAGGTCGGCGCGGTCGTCGTCCTGGACGACATCGAGTTCGGCGGCACCGCCCTCGACGAACTCCTCGACGCCACCCCCGAGTGCGCCTTCCTCCTCGGCGCGACCCCGGAGGTGGCCGCACCCTCCGCCGACTCGGCCGTCGAGGAGGTCTTCCTCACCGGCCTGGACCGCGCGGACGGCGTGGAGCTGCTGGAGCGCGCCGCCGGGCGTTCCCTCACCGAGGAGGAGGCCAACTGGGCCGGAGACCTCTGGTTCGAGTCCGAGGGCCTGCCGCTGCGCTTCGTCCAGGCCGGTGCCCTGCTGCGCCGCCGGGACCGGGAGCGGGCCGGCGCCGACGCCGTCGACGAGTTCGGCGTCTTCGCCGACGCCCGCCCCACCGACGACACCCCCTACGACGCCGCCGAGGCCGACGACGTACCCCTGCCGTCCCTCGGCGAGGCCGCCGCGCCCGCGCCGCTGCTCGCCTCCCGGCTGAGCGCCTCCGCCCGCGCCACCCTGGAGTTCGCCGTCGCGCTCGGCGGCGAGGTGCCGCACCAGGCCCACCTGCCCGCCCTGGTCGGCGACACCCACGCGGACGCCGCCCTCGGGGAACTGACCGACTGCGGGCTGGTCTCCCCGGTCGGCTCCCGCTACCGGCTGGCCGCCGGGGTGCTCACCCAGCTGGAGAGCGCCGGGTACGCCGACGCCGTGCCGGAGCGGGCGCAGGCCGCCGCCCAGCACTACGCCTGGTGGGCCGGGCACCCCTCGGTCACCCCCGAGCGGGTCTGCGCCGAGGCCGACGCCGTCCTGGCCGCCCTCGCCGTGCTGGTGCCGACGACCACCCCGCCCGCGGACGACGCGGAGAGCCCCGCCGTCCAGCTGGCCCGCACCGCGGCGCCCGCGTTCGCCGCCGGACTGCACTGGGGCGCCTGGCAGCGGGCGCTGCGCTCGGGCACCGAGGCCTCCCGGCTCGCCGGTGACGTCGCCGAACAGGCCTACTTCCACCACGAGCTGGGCGTCCTCGCGCTGTGCGAGGACCAGCTGGACCGGGCGCGCGCCGAGCTGGAGGCCTCCATCGGGCTGCGCGGCGCGCTCTCCGACAAGCGCGGCGCCGTGGCGGGCCGCCGCGCCCTCGCGCTGGTCGCCGACCGCACCGGGGACACACCGGGCCTGGGCAGCGGTGCGGGCGCGTTCGGCGCGGCGGCCCCCGCCGCCGGACTCGGTGCCGTCGGCGCCGGGCTCGGTCCGACAGTGGGGGAGGAGGTGCCCGACGCCCGCAACGAGGAGTCGGCGTCGCCGTCCGCGGGCGTTCCCGCGCCCTTCCCGCCGCTCCAGCCGCGTCCGCAGTCCCCCACCCTCGTCACCCGCCGCGAGCCCGAGGAGGAGCCGTCCCGCACGGTCGTCGGCGGCATCAAGGGCTTCGCGCGGCGCAACCTGGTGGCCGCCGGAGCGGGCGCGCTGCTCGTCGCCGTGCTCGGCACGGTGGTCACCCTGGGGGCCACCTCCGAGAACGACCCCGGGGACCCCTCCAACGAGGTCGGCGTCAACCCGTCGGCCAGCCAGGGCATCGACGACGGCAGTCTGGGCGCGGACCGGCCCTCCGACGACGGCAAGGACCAGGAGACGCCCGGCGGCCCGACCGGCTCGGGCCCGGACGGCACCCCGGGGACCACGGACGACCCGGCACCGACGGAGTCGGGGCAGCCCTCGGACGGGCCGAGCAGTACCGGCGGCACCACCGACCCCGGGGACGAGGAGAGCCCGGACGACCCCGGGTCGCCGGACGAGCCGAGCAAGTCGCCGAGCGCGCCGACGACGAAGCCGACGTCGCCGAAGCCGACGGACACCGAGCCGACGGACCCCGGGACGCCCACCGAGTCCGACGACCCCACCACACCCGCCCCCACCGACACGGACACGCTGCCGCCCTCGACGCCGGAGACCTCCGACACGGCGAGCCGCGCGTCGACCCCCACCGCCGCCGGTTCCCCCGCGGACACCGCGACCGCCTCGCAGAGCGGCGCGGCGACCGGCGGACCGGGCACGGTGACGGGCCCGGTCATCTGACCGCGCGGGACGGGTGACAGCGCAGGAGGGCCGGGTCCGCCGCACGGACCCGGCCCTCCTCACGTCGTACGTGACGCGTCCTCAGGACGCGCCGCGCCCTCAGAACAGCCGCAGCTTGTCGTCCTCGATGCCCCGCAGCGCGTTGTAGTCCAGCACCTGGCAGCCGATGCCGCGGTCCGTGGCCAGCACGCGGGCCTGCGGCTTGATCTCCTGGGCGGCGAAGACGCCGCGCACCGGGGCGAGATGCGGATCGCGGTTCAACAGCTCCAGGTAGCGCGTGAGTTGCTCCACGCCGTCGATCTCGCCGCGCCGCTTGATCTCGACCGCGACGGTGCCGCCCTGGGCGTCCCGGCACAGGATGTCGACCGGGCCGATGGCGGTCATGTACTCGCGGCGGATGAGGGTGTAGCCCTCGCCGAGGGTGTCGATGCGGTCGGCGAGCAGCTCCTGGAGGTGTGCTTCCACGCCGTCCTTGATCAGGCCCGGATCGACGCCCAGTTCGTGCGAGGAGTCGTGGAGGATCTCCTCCATCGTGATGATGAGCTTCTCGCCCGCCTTGTTGACGACGGTCCAGACGCCCTCCTCGTCGCCCGTGCCCTCCTTCAGGGTGCAGGGCGGCGACATCCAGTTGAGGGGCTTGTAGGCCCGGTCGTCGGCGTGGATCGAGACGCTGCCGTCCGCCTTGACCAGGATCAGCCGGGGGGCCGAGGGCAGGTGGGCGGTGAGCCGTCCGGCGTAGTCGACGGAGCAGCGGGCAATGACGAGACGCATGGTCGGCAACGCTACTCGACGGGCCGGGCCCGACGCGATTCGCCCGTGCCCGCGCACCCCGGCGCACTGTCCCACTTCTCCCATTGGCCCCGTGTTGCGCACTGGCCGATTGTGGGCCTACGGGATGGTGTCCATCTGGGCATTCTCCTGGTGCCGTCACGATCGGTTGCTTACGGTATTGAACGGGAGGTCGCGAACTGTGTACGCAGCGTGTTCGGAATCGCGCACTCCCTTAACTGTCCGGCAACCCCTGCTGGTCGGGGGTGCGAGAGGAGAACCCATGTCGCTCGACGTCTCACCGGCCCTACTCGAACAGGCCGAGCGAGGCGAGGTCGACGAAGCAGACTTCGTCGACTGCGTCCGGACCTCCCTGCCCTACGCATGGGAGATGGTCAGCTCCCTGGTGGCACAGCTGAAGGTCGACGGCGGAGCCTTCGCCGACAACCAGACGCCCCCGCCGGACGAGCAGGCGCGCGGTCAGCTCCTGCGTGCGCTCGCGAGTGACGCCATACGCGGTGCACTTCAGCGGCACTTCGGCGTGCGGCTGGCCTTCCAGAACTGCCACCGGGTGGCGGTGTTCCCGTTGGACTCCTCTGTCGACGAGACGCTGACCAAGTTCACGTCGGTGCGCAGCCAGTTGCTGAACCAGTCGCCGGAACTGCGCGACTGCTGACGCCCGCGGTCCCCGCTTGCCGCTCCGTACGCGGGAGGTGCAGTTCTGTACCGGAGCGGCAAGCTCCCCGCCCGCCGGCTCAGCGGAGCTGGGGGAGTACCTCGGCCCCGAGCCGGCGTACGTTCTCCTCGGTCGCCGCCAGGTCTCCCGAGCCCTCGACGAGCAGGGCGAAGCGGGAGATGCCGGTCCGCTCGCCGGTGGCCGCGAGCCGGTCCGCGCACAGCCGGGGGGTGCCCACCGGGTGCAGCCCGCAGAGCAGTTCGGTGTAGGCGTGCGGGTCGCGCATCTGCCGGGCCCGGCCGTCCACCGTGACATGGGCGCCCAGGCCCTGCCGCAGCCAGCCCGGCATCGCCTTGAGCAGGGTCTCGGCCGCGTCCGAGCGCCGGTCCGCGATCTGGCAGACACCGGCCGAGACGTGCCCGGCGCCGTCGATCTCCGCCGCCGGACGCCCGGCCGCCCGCGCGTGGCGCCGCCACAGGGCGACCATCTCCGCCTTCTCCTCGTCGCCGACGTGCATCCCGAGGAGCATCGGCAGCCCCCGCTCGGCCGCCAGGCGCACACTCGACGGCGAGGTGCAGGCGACGACGACCTCCGGGCCCGGCTCCTCGGACAGGGACTCCGAGGGGCGCGGCACGACGGGCACCTCGCGGAAGCGGTAGCGGTCGCCCGAGGCGCCGACGGCCGGCTCGCGCAGCCAGCGCAGCAGCAGGTCGAGCGAGTCCGGAAACCCCTTCTCGTACGCCTGGAGACCCGCGCCGAACACCTCCAGGTCCACCCACGGGCCGCCGCGGCCCACGCCCAGCGAGAAACGGCCGCCGCTGGTGACGTGCAGCAGCGCGGCCTGCTCGCCGAGCGCCACGGGGTGGACGGTGGGCAGCACACTGACCGCGGTGCCGACCCGGATGCGCCGGGTGCGGCCCAGCAGCAGCGCGGCCAGGGTCACGGCCGACGGACACGTGCCGTACGGCACGAAGTGGTGTTCGGCCAGCCAGACCGCGTCGAGCCCGGCCTCCTCGGCGACCTCGGCCGAGCGGACCGCGCGGTGCAGCGCCTCCCCCTGGCCCTGGCCCGGGAACTGGGCGCCCAACACGAAACTTCCTACGCGCATTGCCTTTTCCTGCTTCCTCGGCCCCGACGTGGAGCTCCCCCGCACGGCATAACCGCCTGACACGTGCCGAGGACACGGCCGGACGAAGGAATTTGCGGATTGTCTGCAGAATCGGCCGTTGTCGAAGCGGTTCCCGGGCCCGGACGGACAACACCGGTCGGGGGAGTTGCGGTCTTCGGCGCCGTACGCGTACCCGTGTCCGTGCCGCGTAGGCTGGATGCGGCCCTGCTTCCTGTATAGCTCCGTGAGGTGTCCTGTGTCCCCGCGTCGCAACCGACCCAAGGGAGCCGGTCTCGCCGGCCGGAGCGCCGAGGAGGACGGCTCCGGCCGCTACGGCGGCTGGCAGTCCTCGGAGGACTGGCAGGGCGAGGAGTGGAGCGTACGGCACGTGGCGGGCGCGAGCGCGCAGGGCAAGTCGTACCGCTGCCCGGGCTGCGACCAGCTCATTCCGGACGGTGTCCCGCACGTCGTGGCCTGGCCGGCCCACTCGGGCGTCGACGAGCGCCGGCACTGGCACAAGGCCTGCTGGAACGCGAAGGACCGCCGCACCACGCGGGTGCAGCGGTCCCGTAACGCGCCGAGGTTCTGAGGCCCCTCCGGCCGCCCTACACGTCCCGCTTCTCCAGCAGGGCGAAGGCGGCCGCGAACGCGGCGGCGGTCACGCCCAGCACGATCCACAGCGGGTCCCAGCCCGAGGGCCCGGACTCGGAGAGCGAGTTGGCGTAGAAGATGCTCATCTGGTTCGGGATCGAGTACTCGAACAGCGCCTGCTGCACGTCCTTGAGCGACTCCGAGAACATGAACAGCGCGATCACCAGCGGGGCGAGCAGGACGCCGATCATGATGGTGATGGCGCCCGCCGAGTGCCGGATGATCGAGCCCATGGCCAGCGAGAGCAGCCCGAGCAGCGCGACATAGAGCGAGACGCCGACGGTGCCCTTCAGCCACTCCGCGCCGGTCGGGTTCTCGGCGCCGTTGCCCTCCAGCATGGACACGTGGGCCAGCCCGACCAGCGTCGCGGAGACCAGCGTCACCACGAAGGCCACCAGGAAGAACACGATGCCCTTGGCCGCCAGCACCCGGCCGCGGCTGGGGCAGGCGGTCATCGTCGTGCGGATCATCCCCGTGCCGTACTCCGAGGCGGTGGTCAGCACGCCGAGCGTGATCACGCACATGCTGCCGAGCAGCAGACCGAAGAAGCCGAGGCTCAGCGCGCTCTCCCCGGCCAGGTCGGAGTCCGAGCTCGCCACCACCGCGCCGGTCAGCAGTCCGATGCCGAGCACCAGCAGGACGAACACGCCCAGCGTCCACATCGTCGAGCGCACCGACTTGATCTTCGTCCACTCCGAGGCCAGCGCGTGCGCGAGAGTCGTGCGCACCACCGGGATCGGCGACGTGTACGTCGGGAACGGCGAACCGGGCGCCGCGTGCCAGTCGGGCGCGGCCTGCGGCGTCGGGGGCTGGGGCGTGCTCATCGGGCGTCCTCGGGCTTGGTCGGGTCGGTGACGGGCGCGCCCGCGGGCGGCGCCGGGGCCGCGGCGGGGGCCTGGGGCATCGGCGGGGCCTGGGGCGCCTGCTGCGCCGCGTACGGGTTGGCCGGCTGACCGCCCGGCACGGCACCGGGCGCCACCGGGGCGCCGTACGGGCCCGCCGGCACCTGACCCGGCGCGCCCTGCGGCGCGGCGAAGGGCTGACCGCCCTGCTGGGGCGGCGGCGGGGCGTACCAGTCGGGCTGGCCCTGTCCGGGCACCGGCATCGGCGGCTGCGCGCCGGGCGGCAGGGGCTGCTGGAGCCCCGCCTTCTGGTCGGCGGTCGACCGGTAGTCCACGGCGCCCTGCGTCATCCGCATGTACGCCTCCTCCAGCGAGGCCTGGTGCGGCGACAGCTCCCACAGCCGGACGTCGGTGTCGTGCGCGATGTCACTGATCCGGGGGAGGGCGAGGCCGGTCACCCGCAGCGCGCCGTCCTGCTCCGGCAGCACGTGGCCGCCCGCCTCGGTCAGCGCCGAGGTCAGCTTCTCGCGCAGTTGCGGCTCGGTGTCCGGTGTCCGCACCCGCGCGAAGTCGGCGGAGTTGGCCGAGATGAACTCCGTCACGCTCATGTCGGCCATCAGCTGGCCGCGCCCGATGACGATCAGGTGATCGGCGGTCAGCGCCATCTCGCTCATCAGGTGCGAGGAGACGAAGACGGTGCGGCCCTCCGCCGCGAGCGCCTTCATCAGGTTGCGCACCCAGTGGATGCCCTCCGGGTCGAGGCCGTTGACCGGCTCGTCGAAGAGCAGCACCTGGGGGTCGCCGAGGAGCGCCGCGGCGATGCCCAGCCGCTGGCCCATGCCGAGGGAGAAGCCCTTGGAGCGCCGCCTGGCGACGTCCTGGAGACCGACCACGCCGAGCACCTCGTCCACCCGCCGGGCCGGGATGCCGGACAGCTGGGCGAGGCTCAGCAGATGGTTGCGGGCGGCCCGGCCGCCGTGCACCGCCTTGGCGTCCAGGAGCGCCCCGACGTGGCGAGCGGCGTTCGGCAGCCTGCGGTAGGGGTGGCCGCCGATCGTCACGTGTCCCGCGGTGGGGTTGTCCAGGCCCAGGATCATCCGCATCGTCGTCGACTTGCCGGAGCCGTTGGGCCCCAGGAAGCCGGTGACGGCACCGGGCCGCACCTGGAAGGAGAGGTTGTACACAGCGGTCTTGTCGCCGTATCGCTTGGTCAGGCCGACAGCCTCGATCATGCTCCGCACCCATCGGAAGGTTCAGGGACAGCAGGGCACACGCCCCCGTAAGGGTTAGGAGGATATCCAGGCGCTGACGGTTCCGTTCAAGCCCGGGCAAAAACCGATGCCGTACGGAGGCCGGACGGAGGGAGTCAGGCGTCCCGCCGCTTCAGCACCGCGTACCCGCCCACGAGCGCCGCGATCACCCACAGTGCCATGATCCCGAGGCCGCCCCACGGCCCGTACGGCACGTCGTCGTCGATCGGCGTGACCACCTGCATGATCTTGCTGCCCGCCTGGTCGGGCAGGAACCGGCCGACCTTCTCCGTCGCCGGGACGTTGCCCAGGATGTTGGAGATCAGGAAGAAGAACGGCATCAGGATGCCCAGCGACAGCATCGGTGAGCGCAGCATCGCGGCGACGCCCATCGAGAACATCGCGATCAGGGTCATGTAGAGGCCGCCGCCGAACACCGCGCGCAGCACGCCCGGGTCGCCGATCGACGCCTTGAGGTCGCCGAGCATCGCCTGGCCCAGGAAGAACGTGGCGAAACTGGTGATCATGGCCACGACCAGGGCCAGGGCGGTGGCCACCGCGATCTTGCTGAACAGGAAGGTGCCGCGCTTCGGCACGGCGGCCAGCGAGGTGCGGATCATCCCTGAGCTGTACTCGTTGCCCACGACCAGCACCCCGAACACGATCATCGCCAGCTGGCCGAGGCTGGTGCCGGCGAAGCTGATGAAGGTCGGGTCGAAGGAGAGCTGGTCGCGCCGGCTCATGTCGCCGAACTCGCTCTTCGACAGGGCCGAGATCAGCATGCCGAGGGCGATGGTGACGACCACGGCGAGGCCCAGCGTCCACACCGTGGACGCGACCGACCGGATCTTGGTCCACTCGGACCGGACGACCTGTGTCGCCGCCATGCTCAACCCCTCTTCCAGTCGCTGCCCCACGGCTGCTGCGGAGGCTGCCCCGGTGGCTGTTGCTGCGGCACCGCGCCGGACGGCTGCCCGTCGTGCGCGTGGTACTCCACGGACTCCGCGGTCAGCTGCATGAACGCCTCCTCCAGCGAGGCGCGCTGCGGGCTCAGCTCGTGCAGCACGATCTGCTGCCGCGCCGCCAGCTCGCCGACCGCCTCCGACTTGTCGCCGTCCACCTCCAGGACCCCCTCGCCCGCCTCGACGACCGCGACCCCGGCGCCGTGCAGCGCGTCGAGCAGCTGCTCGCGCTGCGGGGTGCGGATCCGGACGTAGCTGCGGGAGTTCTCCGCGATGAACTCGGCCATCGACGTGTCCGCAAGGAGCCTGCCCTGGCCGATGACCACCAGATGGTCCGCGGTCAGCGCCATCTCGCTCATCAGGTGGGAGGAGACGAAGACCGTACGGCCCTGGGAGGCCAGGGTCTTCATCAGATTGCGGATCCAGTGGATGCCCTCGGGGTCCAGGCCGTTGACCGGCTCGTCGAACATCAGGATCCGCGGGTCGCCGAGCAGCGCGCCGGCGATGCCGAGCCGCTGCCCCATGCCGAGGGAGAAGCCCTTGGTCTTCTTCTTGGCGACCGCCGAGAGACCGACCGTGTCCAGGACCTCGCGCACCCGGCTCGCCGGGATGCCGTTGCTCTGCGCGAGGCACAGCAGGTGGTTGTAGGCGCTGCGCCCGCCGTGCCAGGCCTTGGCCTCGAGGAGGGCGCCGATGTACGTCAGCGGGTCCCTGAGCTGGTCGTAGTGCTTGCCGTCGATCCGCACGTCGCCGGCGGTCGGCCGGTCCAGGCCCAGCACCATCCGCATGGTCGTCGACTTGCCCGCACCATTGGGCCCGAGGAAGCCCGTGATGATGCCGGGTCTGACGGTGAAGGAGAGATTGTTGACCGCCACCTTCTCGCCGTACCGCTTGGTCAGCCCCTCGAGCTCGATCATGGCGCCCACGCTAGAACGGGACGAGGCCCACTGCCACCCCAGTGACAGAAGGCCTCGTCCTTCTTCGTACGTATTCAGCAGGCGTTCGCCCCCGCGTGGGCCGAGCCGCCTCAGCGGGACTGCTGGGCCGGAACCCCGCGGGTGACCGACTCGTCCTCGACGGACGGAGCGGCGGCCACCGCGGCACCCGTGAGGGACGCCAGCATCTCGCGCACGTTGGTGAGCTGCGCGTTGATGGAGTCGCGGCGGTTGGTGAGGGCGGCCAGCTCGCGCTCCGACTCCGAACGGATGCGGTCGGCCTTGGCGTTGGCGTCGGCCACGATGTCCTCGGACTGGCGCTGCGCCGTCTCCACGGTCTGGCGGGCCCGGCGCTCGGCGTCCGTGCGCAGCTTCTCCGCCTCCAGGCGCAGCTGCTCCGCGCGGTGCTCGATCTCCGCGAGCCGCTTCTCGGCCTTGGCCTGACGCGAGGCCAGGTCCCGCTCGGACTGCTCGCGGCGCTTGGCGAGGTTCGTCTCGAAGTCGGCGGCGGCCTGCGCGGCCTTGGCGCGGGTCTCCTCGAAGAGCGCGTCGGCCTCGTCGCGCTTGGACTGCGCGTCCTTCTGCGCCTCGGAGCGCAGCTGGGAGGCGTCGCCCTTGGCCTTCTCGACGATCCGGACGCCCTCGTCCTCGGCCTTGGCCTTGCGCTCGGCGGCGTACGACTCCGCGTCGTTGCGCACCTGCTGGGCCGAGGACTCGGCCAGCTCACGGTGCTGCTCGGCCGCGCGACGGGCCTCCTCGCGCAGGTCCTTCGCCTCTTCCTCGGCGAGCCGCAGGATCTTCTCGACCCGGGCGCCGAGCCCGGCGTACGACGGCTCGGCGTCGTTGACCTGGGCCTGGGCGTTCTGGGTCTCGAGGTGGAGCTCCTCGATGCGCTTTTCCAGAGCGGTGATGCGGGCGAGAGCGCTGTCACGGTCGGAGACGAGCTTGGAGATGCGTTCGTCCACCTGAGCGCGGTCGTACCCACGCCGCACAAGCTCGAAGCCGTAGGGGGAAGTGTCGCTCATGGGGTTCCTGTCGAAAGAGACCGGGTGAGGTGATAGAGGGAATCCTAGGCGCCAATGCGGTGTGTCATCGAGCGGATGCACGTTTGATACGGAGAATGACACCTCTTTTGAGTGGCTGACCCTCGGATGGCTTGCCAAAGCCTTGGGCAAGGGTCCCGTCGGGACTCGGCCAAAGATCTCCAGCAGACACCCAAACCACCCCGAATGCTAGCCGTCTGACGACTTGCCACCCGAACGTGGGGCGCCCACCGTCGCTCCGGCCTTCACCCCGTTGTCCTTCGCGCCCCCGGGTGCCTCGAACGACTCCAGCGCCTCCAGGACGTCCTGCACCCGGGAGATCTCCGCGTTGATGTCCTCGCGGCGCCGGACCAGCACCTCCAGCTCGCGCTTGCCCTCGTCGACCGTGGCGCGGGCCTCGCGGACCGCCTCGGCCTTCAGCTCCTCGGCCTCGCGGACCAGGGTGGCCTTCTTCTGCTCGGCCTCCTTGAGCAGCCCCTCGGCCTTCTTGACGGCGGCGATGCGCACCTTGCCGGCCTCGGAGTTGGCCTCCGACACCAGCTCCTTGGCCTTCGCCTCCGCCTTGGCGAGCTGCTCCTCGGCGGCCTTGATGAGCGCGTCGCAGCGGTCGCCGGCCGACTTCATCGTCTCGGCGGCCTCGCGGCGGGCCCGCTCGTGCAGCTCCTCGATCTCGGAGGTGAGGCGCTCGCGCAGCTCCTCCGCGCGCTCCCTTATGGCGGTGGCGTCCCGGCGGGCGCCGACGAGCAGCTCGTCCGCGTCCGTACGGGCCTTCTCCACCCGGGTGTTGCCCTCGACCGTCGCCTCCTGGACGATCCGGTCGGCCTCCGAGCGGGCCGCGCCGACCATCGTGTCGGCCTGCGACTCGGCGTCCGCGGTGGTCTTCTGCGCCTGCTGCTGCGCCTCGGTGAGCAGCTTGTCGGCCTCCGCGGTGGTCTCCGTGATGAGCGTGTCGACCTGCTCGGCGGCCTCGGAGCGCCGCTTGTTGGCGTCCTTGCGGGCCTCGTCGAGGGTGCGCTCGGCCTCCTCGCGGGCCGCCGTGGTGACCCGCTCGGCCTCGGCCGCCGCCTCGCGCCGGACCCGGTCGGCCTCGGTGCGCAGCCGCTCGGCGTGCTGCTGCGCGGAGCCGACGGTGTCGGCGGCCTCGGCCCGCAGCCGCTCCGCCTCCCCGGTGGCGTCCGAGACCAGCTGCTCGGCCCGGGCGCTCGCCTCGGCCCGTACCCGGTCGGCCTCGGCGATCGTCTCGGTGCGCAGCCGCTCCGCCTCGGTGGCCGCCTCGGTCCTGACCCGCTCGGACTCGCTCGCCGCCTCGGCGGTGACGCGCTCCGCCTCCGCGAGCGTCCGGGTGCGGATCCGGTCGGTCTCGGCCGCCGTCTCGGTGGTGAGCCGCTCCGCCTCGGAACGCGCCTCGGTGATCAGGGTGTCCGCCTGCGTCGCCGCGTCGGACCGGATGCGGTTGGCGTCCTCGCGGGCGTCCGCCCGGGTGCGCGACGCGGACTGCTCGGCCTCGGCGATGGCGTCGGAGGCCTCGGTGCGCACCCGCTGGGCGTGCTCGGAGACGTCCGCGCGGATCCGGTCGGCCTCGGTGATGGCCTCGGACACGGTCCGCTCGGCCAGCGCCTTGGCGGCCTCGGTCTCCTCCTGCGCCTCGCGCCTGAGGCGCCCGGCGTCCTCGCTCGCCCGCTCCCGCTCCGCGTAGGCGTCGGCGCGGACCCGGTCCGCCTCCTCCTGGGCCTCGGTGCGGGTGCGTTCGGCGGCGTGCTCGGCGGCGCTGCGCAGCCCGGTGATCTCCTCCTGGGCCTGCTCGTGCAGCCCGGCGACCGACTCCCGTACCTGCGTCGCGTGCTGCTCGGCGGCCGACACCATCTCGGTGGCGCGCCGGTCGGCCTCCTCGACCAGCCGGACCGCCTCGGCCTGGGCCTCCTCCACGCGGTTGCGCGCCGAGGCCAGCAGCTCCTCGCTCTGCTCGCGGGCCCGCTCGCGCTCCTGGTCGGCCTCCTGCCGGGCCGAGCCGAGGAGTTCCTCCGCCTCGCGGCGGCGCCGGGCGGCCTCCTCCTGGGCGGCGGCCAGCGCCTCCGACGCCTCGGCGGCGATGCGCTCGGCGGCGGTCTGCGCCTCCGCCCGCACCCGGTCGGCGCTCTCCTGCGCCTCCGTCTTCAGCCGCTCCGCCTCGTTGGCAGCCTCCGAACGCAGCCGTACGGCGACGGCCTCGCCCTCCGCGCGGGAGGCGGACGCGTCCGCGGCGGCCTCGGTGCGCAGCCGCTCGGCCTCCGTCTCGGCCTGCTGCTGGAGCGTACGGACCCGCTCCGCGGCCTCGGTGCGCAGCCGCTCGCTCTCCTCGGCGGCCTCGCGGCGGATCCGCTCGCCCTGCTCGCGGGCCTCGCCCAGCGCCTCCTCGGCGGCGGTGCGGCGCTCCTCGGCCTCGGTGTGCAGCCGCGTCAGCTCCTCGGCGGCCTCCGCCTGCCGGGCCTCGACGGCGCGCTCGGTCTCCTCGCGCAGCTCGCGGGCGGCCCGCTCGGCCTCGGACTGGAGCTCCGCCACCCGTTCGGCGGCCTCCGTGCGGTGCCGCTCGGCCTCCGCGCGGGTGCGCTCCAGGGTCTCCTCGGCCTGCCGGCGCAGGGTGGTCGCCCGCTCGATCGCCTCGGCGCGGACCTTCTCGCCGTCCGCCGTCGCGCTCTGCCGCAGCTCGTCGGCGTCCGCCTTGGCCTTGGCGAGCAGCTCCTCGGCGGTCTTCGCCGCCTCCTCGATCTGCGCCACGGCCTCCTTGCGGGCCTCGGCGCGGATCTTCTCGCCCTCGGCGACCGCGTCCGCCCGCAGCTGCTCGGCCTCGCCGCGCAGCCGGCGCGCCTCCTCCTGAAGCTCGACCGTCTTGGCGCGGTACTCCTTGGTGTCGTCCTTCGCCGCGCCCTTGAGCTCCTCGGCGATGTCGTGCGCCTCGGCGCGCAGCCGGTCCGCCTCGGTCTCGGCCTCGGTGCGGATCCGCTCGGCCTCCTCGGTGGCGGCCTTCGTGGTGCGCTTGGCGTCCTCCGACGCCTTGTTCAGCACGTCCTCGGCCGTCTTGGCCGCCTTGGACAGCTGGGTGGCCGACTCCTCGGCGGTGATCGTGCGGGCCTTCTCGGCGGCCTCGGCGACGATCCGCTCGGCCTCGGCGCGGGCGTCCGCGACCACCTGCTCGGCCTCGGACCTGGTGCTCTCGGCGTCCTTGGTGGCCTCGCCGACCAGCCGGGCGACCTGCTCCTTGGCGGTACGGGTGCGCTGCTCGTTGGTCGCCTCGGCGCTGGACAGCGCCTTGGCCGCGGCCTCCTCGGCCTCGGCGACCACCTTCTCGGCCTCGGCCTGCGCCTTGCGCAGCGCCTCCTCGGCCTCCGACATGCGCCGCTCGGCGGCCCGGCTCAGCTCCTGGACCTCGCGGCGGGTGGACTCCGACTCGGAGGCGGTGGAGCTGCGCAGCTGCTCGGCGTGGTCGGTGGCCTCCTGCGCCTGCGTCGAGGCGGCGTTCAGCAGCCGCTCCGCGTCGGTACGGGCCCGGCGCAGGATCTGCTCGGCCTCGGCCCGCGCGCTCTCCGCGTCGCTCCGCAGCCGCTGCCGGGCCTCGGCGGTCAGCCGCTCGGCCTCCGCGCGGGCCGCGCTCATGGCCTGCTCGGCCTCCGCGCGGGACTCGTCGAGCAGGCGCCTGGCCTGCTGCTCGGTGCGGGCGCGCAGCTGCTCGGCCCAGGCGACGTTCTCGTTGACGTGCGACTCGACCGTCTGCCGGCGCTCGGCCAGCTCCTGGTCCAGCTGCTGGCGGCGGGTCACCGCCTCCTGGTGCAGCTCCGCCTGGAGCCGGGCGGCCTGCTCGGCGTGCTCCTGGAGGATCCGCTGGGTCTGCGCCCGGGCCTGGCTCAGCTCCCGCTCCGCGTCGGCGCGCAGCTGGTCGGCCTGCGTCTGCGCGTTGCGCAGCAGCTGCTCGGCCTGGTACCCGATGTCGCCGCCGTCGAAGGCGGGCCGGGACATGATGGTGCGCCGCGCCTCGTGCAGCTTGGCGCGCAGCACCTCGACCTGGTAGCCGAGGTCCTCGGCGTGCTGGATCGCCTTTTCCCGCTCGGTCTTCAGCCGCTTCATCTCGGCCTCGAACCGAGAGAGGTGGTCGACGTCAGCCGCCGGCTCTCGCTCCTGGCTCTCGTAGCCCCGCACTGCGCGGTCCCATCCGTCCCCTGGTCGCAAATCTTCCCGAACGAGCTCCGTCCGTCCGACGGACGGGGCCCCCGGGGAATGGTGTCAGATCAACGGCGGAGCATGTGCTGCTGCCCCGTCGCCCGCCCCCCGAAACACGACCCCGGCGGTCCCGGCGCCGAAGACGACAGGACCGGGTCACCCTGGACTGAGCGGCGACCGCACCCAACCCTACCGGCCCCTATGTACGAGGGTCAGTGCTCAGGTGACTCAACGGCCGCCGATGTGACCAGTTCTGTCAGTACGCCATGGCAGTCCTTGGGGTGCAGGAAGGTGATCCGCGACCCCATGGAACCGCGCCGGGGCTCGTCGTACAGAACGCGTACGCCCTTGCTCCGGACGTCCGCGGCGTCCGCGTCCACGTCCGCCGTGCCGAAGGCGATGTGGTGGACGCCCTCGCCGTTCTTGGCGAGCCACTTGCCGACCGCGGAGTCCTCGCGGGTCGGCTCCAGGAGCTGGAGGTAGGAGGCGCCCCCGTCCGACGTATCGTTGATCTTGAGCATCGCCTCGCGCACGCCCTGCTCCTCGTTGACCTCGGTGTGGAACACCTCGAAGCCGTAGGTGGCACGGTAGAAGTCGACGGTCGCGTCGAGGTCGTGGCAGGCGATTCCGATGTGGTCGATTCGCGTCAGCATGGTTTCAGTGCAGCGCTCCGGAGGTGGTTACGCAACGTGCGCGCGATCACACCGACAGCCCGGTGACGGGCGGGATACCGCTCAGTACATTCGAGTAAACCCTCGTTCACTCCTCGGCCTGTGCGGGCCGGAAAAGGGGACCGCAGCCCATGTCTTCTGGAACCACTGAAACCGCTGGAACCGCTGGAACGAACGCCACCACCTCCGTCATCGTCGCGGGTGCCCGCACCCCGATGGGGCGGCTGCTCGGCTCCCTGAAGTCCTTCTCCGGGGCCGACCTCGGCGGCTTCGCGATCAAGGCCGCCCTCGACCGCGCGGGGATCGGCGGCGACCAGGTGCAGTACGTGATCATGGGGCAGGTGCTCCAGGCCGGTGCCGGGCAGATCCCCGCCCGCCAGGCCGCCGTCAAGGCCGGCATCCCCATGAGCGTCCCGGCGCTCACGATCAACAAGGTCTGCCTCTCCGGCCTCGACGCCATCGCACTCGCCGACCAGCTCATTCGCGCGGGTGAATTCGACGTGATCGTCGCCGGCGGCCAGGAGTCCATGACCAACGCCCCGCACCTGCTGCCCAAGTCCCGCGAGGGCTACAAGTACGGCGCGGTCCAGATGATCGACGCGATGGCCCACGACGGCCTGACCGACTCCTTCGAGGACATCGCCATGGGCGAGTCCACGGAGAAGCACAACACCCGGCTCGGCATCGAGCGCGCCGCCCAGGACGAGATCGCCGCGCTGTCCCACCAGCGCGCCGCCGCCGCCCAGAAGAACGGCGTCTTCGACGCGGAGATCACCCCGGTCGAGATCCCGCAGCGCAAGGGCGACCCGGTGCTGTTCGCCAAGGACGAGGGGATCCGCGGCGACACCACCGCCGAGTCGCTCGGCAAGCTGCGTCCGGCCTTCGCCACGGACGGCACCATCACCGCGGGCTCCTCCTCGCAGATCTCCGACGGCGCGGCGGCCGTGGTCGTCATGAGCCGGGCCAAGGCCGAGGAGCTGGGCCTGGAGTGGATCGCGGAGATCGGCGCGCACGGCAACGTCGCGGGCCCGGACAACTCTTTGCAGTCGCAGCCGTCGAACGCCATCCGGCACGCCCTCAAGAAGGAGGGCCTGGAGGTCGGCGACCTCGACCTCATCGAGATCAACGAGGCGTTCGCGGCCGTCGCCGTCCAGTCAATGAAGGACCTCGGCGTGTCCACCGAAAAGGTGAACGTCAACGGTGGTGCCATCGCCCTCGGACACCCCATCGGCATGTCCGGCGCCCGGCTGGTGCTGCACCTGGCGCTGGAACTGAAGCGGCGCGGCGGCGGCGTCGGCGCGGCCGCGCTGTGCGGCGGCGGCGGGCAGGGCGACGCGCTGATCGTGCGGGTGCCCGGGGCCTGACCCCTCAGAACCGAGGTCTCGCCGGCGCTACGAGACCTCACCGAACGGAGCTGAACGGAGCTGTGATGCAGGACGTCTCCTCACTGGTGGCCCAGGCCCGAGAAGGCCGGCCGCGGGCCGTGGCCCGGCTGATCTCCCTGGTGGAGGGGGCGTCCCCGCAGCTCAGGGAGGTCATGGAGGCGCTCGCGCCGCTCACGGGCAACGCCTACGTGGTCGGTCTGACCGGCTCCCCGGGCGTCGGCAAGTCGACGTCCACCTCGGCGCTGGTGACGGCCTACCGCAAGCAGGGCAAGCGGGTCGGCGTGCTCGCCGTCGACCCGTCCTCCCCCTTCTCCGGCGGCGCCCTGCTCGGCGACCGGGTCCGGATGTCGGAGCACGCCTCCGACCCGGGCGTCTACATCCGCTCGATGGCGACCCGCGGCCACCTCGGCGGCCTCGCCTGGGCCGCGCCGCAGGCGATCCGCGTGCTGGACGCGGCCGGCTGCGACGTGGTCCTGGTCGAGACGGTGGGCGTCGGCCAGTCGGAGGTCGAGATCGCCTCCCAGGCCGACACCTCCGTCGTCCTGCTCGCCCCCGGCATGGGCGACGGCATCCAGGCGGCCAAGGCCGGAATCCTGGAGATCGGCGACGTCTACGTGGTCAACAAGGCCGACCGCGACGGGGCCGACGCGACCGCCCGCGAGCTGAACCACATGCTGGGGCTCGGCGAGGCACGCGCCGCCGGCGACTGGCGCCCGCCCATCGTCAAGACGGTCGCCGCGCGCGGCGAGGGCGTCGACGAGGTCGTCGAGGCGCTGGAGAAGCACCGGGCGTGGATGGAGGAACGGGACGTCCTCGGCGAGCGGCGCCGCGTCCGGGCCGCCCGCGAGGTCGAGACCATCGCCGTCACGACGCTGCGGGAACGCATCGGGGACCTGCACGGGGACCGGCGGCTGGGCGCGCTGGCGGAGCGGATCGTCGCCGGGGAGCTGGACCCGTACCGGGCGGCGGACGAGCTGGTGGCGGGGCTGACGCGGGGCTGACGCGGGGAGTGAGCGGTGCGGGGGGTCTTGCGTGGGGTTTCTTCGCCCCCGCCGCCCCTTCCCTTCCCGACCCTGGGGGCTGCCGCCCCCAGACCCCCGCTTTCGGCCTGAACGGCCTCGTCCTCAAACGCCGGACGGGCTAGAGTGACGCGCATGTTCCTCCTCTTGGCATAGGGCCCGCCCCGCACGCGACCGCCGGATCCGGCCGTCGCGCGCCTCGGCGTCCCCCCGTTGCCTCCCTCTGAGGAACTTTCGCGTGTCCACGCTCTCTCCGCGGCCCTCGTATGCCGTTGTGCTCCGTGTCCCCCATGCCCGCCGTACGTTCGCGGCCGCCCTCGTCGGGCGGCTGTCGTACGGCACGGTCTCCCTCGCCCTGATGCTTGCGCTGACCCGGTCCAGCGGGTCGTACGCCGTGGCCGGGCTGGTCATGGCGCTCTTCGGCGCCACGAGCGTCTTCCTGTCCCCCTACCGCGCCTCCCTCGTCGACCGGCACGGTCCGCGCCGGGCCCTGCTGCCCATGGCCCTGCTGTACGCCGTCCTGCTCTGCGCGCTGGCGGCGGCCTGCCGGCGTCCGGGCACGTCCGAGGCCGTCCTCGCGGTGACCGCCGCGTTCGCGGGCGCCTGCACGCCCCCACTCGGCCCCACGATGCGCGCGGTGTGGGCGGAACTGCTGCCCGACCGGGCCCTGTTGCAGCGTGCCTACAGCCTGGACGGCGTCGCCGAGGAGCTGCTCTTCGTCTCCGGTCCGCTCCTGGTCGGCGGCATCGTCGCCGTCGCGCCGCCGACCGTCGGCGTCGTGCTCAGCGCGGTGCTGGTGGCGGTCGGCACCCTCGCCTTCGTCACCTCGCCGGCGACCGCCGCGCTGCGTCCGGCGGGGCCGGAGAAGAACGAGGGCCCCGCTTCGAAGGGCCGTGCCGACGGGCAGGCCCGGGCGCTGTTGCAGCCCGTCCTCGTCGCGGCAGGGGTCGGCGTGTCGGTGAGCGCCGTCGACCTCCTCGTCGTGGCCTTCGCGGGAGAACGCGGCCTCGGAGACGGCGCGGTCGCCTGGGTGCTCGCGGCGCTGTCGGTGGGCAGTGCGGTCGGCGGTCTCGTCAACGGCGCCGTCGCCTGGAGTTCGCCCACCCGGGCGCGGCTCCCCTTCTTCGCGGCCGGGCTCGGGCTCTGCCTCGCCGCCGCGGGCCTCGCGCCCGGACTCGGCACGCTGGTGCCGGCCGTCATGTGCGCGGGCCTGTTCGTGGCCCCGGCGCTGACCACGGCGTACCTGATCGCCGACGAGAGCGTGCCGGCCGGTTTCCGGGTCCGGGCGGGCGCCTGGTGCAACACCGCGGTGAACGCCGGAAGTTCCGCCGGGGCCGCCGCCGTCGGGCTGCTGGTGGAGCGGTTGCCGCTGCCGGTGTGCTTCGCGCTCTCCGGCGCGGTCGCCGCGGCGGCGGCACTGGTGCCGGGGTACCGCCGCGGGGCGCCCCGGCCCGCCGCAGGGGCCGGAGGGGCCGCTCAGTCGTCGTCGGTGTCGTCGGAGCTGCCGGAGTCGTCGGCGTCGTCCGAGTCGTGAGAGCCGTGCGCGTCGTCCGAGCGGTCGGCCGTGACCTTGCCGGTCTTCGGGTCGACCCGCCAGTCCTGCTCACCCTTGCCGGAGGCGTGCGTCTCGACCTCCCAGGCGGGCTTGCCGTCGCCGTGGTCGCCGTCGTCGTCCAGCTCGACGGAGGTGACGGTGCCGTGTCCGGCCGCCGCCTTCGCCGCCTCGGCGGCGTCCACCGAGGTGCCCTTCAGGGCCGCGCGCACCTCGGCGGTGTCGTCCTCGTCGTCGTCCCGCTCCGAGCCCAGCACCTTGCCGGTGGCCGGGTCGACCCGGACGCTGTGCCAGGTGCCGTCGCCGGAGAGGACGTCGACCTCCCAGGCCGCGCGCTCCCGGCGGTCGTCCCCGTCGTCGTCCTCGTCGTCCAGTTCGGCGGAGACGGCCGTGCCCGGGGTGTCCGCCAGCGCGGCGGCGACGGCGTCGGCGGCCGTGACCTTCGCGGAGGCCGCGCCGGAGTCGTCGCGCCGGTCGTCGTCGGTGTCGTCGGCCTCGTCCCGTACGCCGTCGTCGTCCGACACGGTGACGGCCGAGGCGTCCGCGACGTCCGCGCGGGACGCCGTACCCCGGTCGTCGTCCCCCGTCGTCGCGAGGGCCGTCGCCGTACCGCCGCCGACCAGCGCGGCCGCGGTGACGGCGGCGATCACGATGTTGCGCTTCATGCTGTTTCCTCCGAGTCGTCCAGAGTCCCGTCGTTTTCGACGTGTTCACTGTCGCGGACCGACGCTGAGGCCAACCTGAAGCCGCCTGAAGGGATCTTCAGCTCGGCTTTGGGACCCTCTACCCATGCGCCTGTTGATCGTGGAGGACGAGAAGCGCCTCGCCGTGTCGCTCGCCAAGGGCCTCACCGCGGAGGGATACGCCGTGGACGTCGTCCACGACGGCCTGGAGGGACTGCACAGGGCGGGCGAGGGCGTGTACGACCTCGTCATCCTCGACATCATGCTGCCCGGCCTCAACGGCTACCGGGTCTGCGCCGCCCTGCGCGCCGCCGGGCACGAGGTCCCGATCCTGATGCTCACCGCCAAGGACGGCGAGTACGACGAGGCCGAGGGCCTGGACACCGGCGCGGACGACTACCTCACCAAGCCCTTCTCCTACGTCGTCCTCGTCGCCCGCGTGAAGGCCCTGCTGCGGCGGCGGGGGCAGGGCGCCGGAGCCTCGCCCGTGCACGTCCACGGCGACCTCAGGGTCGACACCGGCGCCCGCCGGGTGTTCCTCGGCGAGGACGAGGTCGCCCTCACCGCCAAGGAGTTCGCCGTCCTGGAGCAGCTCGTGGTGCGGGCCGGTCAGGTGGTGTCCAAAGCGGAGATCCTGGAGCACGTCTGGGACTTCGCCTACGACGGCGACCCGAACATCGTCGAGGTGTACGTCAGCGCGCTGCGGCGCAAGCTGCGCGCCGGGCTCATCCGGACCGTGCGCGGCGCCGGTTACCGGTTGGAGACCGGGCGGTGAGCCGCCTCTTCGGCTCGGTGCGGGCCCGTGCCACGCTCGCCGCGACCCTCGTGGTCGCCGTCGCCCTCGTCGCCGCCGGCACCGCCGTCCTGCTGTCCCTGCGCTCCAACCTGCTCGGCGAGGCGGGCACCCAGGCCGAGCGCTCGGCGCGGGAGGTGGCGACGGAGCTGGCCGTCGGGACGCCGTACGCGGACCTGTCGCTGGACGTGGACGACCGGCCGGTGCAGGTGGTCGACGAGGACGGTGCGCTGGTCGCCGCGAGCGAGGACCTGGAACGGATCAGCGGCACCGGCGTCGACCAGGTGAAGCCGCGGCCCGCCGCATCCCCGGACGGGGAGGACGACGACGCCGACGACGATGACGACTCCGGCGAGTCCCTCGAACCGGGTGAGATCGGCGGACGGATCACCGTCAGCGACGGCTCGGCGACCATCGACGGGGACACGGAGGACTACCGCTTCGCCGCCGTCCCGGTGAAGACCGACGACCGGGGCACGCTCACCGTCTACGCCGGTGCCCCGCTCTCCGCCGAACACGGCGCCGTGGACACCGCGCTGACCGTGATGCTGATCGGCTTCCCGCTGCTGCTCGCGGTCGTGGCGTGGGTGACCTGGCTGGTCACCCGGCGCGCGCTGCGCCCCGTGGAGGGCATCCGGCGCGAGATGGCCGCGATCACCGCCAGCGAGGACCTGGCCCGCCGCGTCCCGGTGCCGGGCACCCACGACGAGGTGGCCAGGCTCGCCTCGACCACCAACGAGACGCTGGCGGCGCTGGAGTCCTCGGTGGAGCGGCAGCGCGGCTTCGTCGCGGACGCCTCGCACGAGCTGCGCAGCCCGATCGCGTCGCTGCGCACCCAGCTGGAGGTGGCCGCCGCCCATCCGGAGCTGCTGGACCTGGACGGCGCCGTGGCGGACACCGTACGGCTCCAGCGGCTCGCCGCCGACCTGTTGCTGCTGGCCAGGCTGGACGCGGGGGAGCGGCCCGCCGAGGCCCGGGTCGACCTCGCGGCGCTCGCGCGGGAGGCGGCCGAGGGCCGGGCCGGGGTGAGCGTGCGGGGCGCCGAGGACCCGGTGAGCGTGGCCGGATCGCGGGGGCAGCTGGGGCGGGTCCTGGCCAATCTGCTCGACAACGCGCAGCGGCACGCCCGGTCGGCGGTGGAGGTGTCCGTACGGCGGGACGGGGACGCGGTGGTGGCCGCCGTGGCCGACGACGGCGACGGCGTGCCGGCGGCCGACCGGGAGCGGATCTTCGAGCGCTTCGTACGGCTCGACGCCGCCCGCAGCCGCGACGACGGCGGCGCCGGTCTCGGGCTGGCCATCGCCCGCGACGTGGCCGTACGGCACGGCGGCACGCTCACGGTGCACGACGCGCCGGCAGGCGGCGCCCTGTTCGAGCTCCGCCTGCCGGGTGACCGGGCCGGCACGGCCCGGGAGATGTGATTAGGGACTCAGGGGCTCAGGGACGTCCCCGCTGCCCGCGCAGGTGTTCCGCGATGGGCTTGAGCGCCTTGTCCAGCTCCGTCAGGTCCTCCGGGGCCAGCAGGTCGATGAAGTGCCTGCGGACGGAGGCCACGTGGTGCGGCGCGACCTTCCGCATCGTCTCCATGCCGTGCTCGGTGAGGACGGCGAAGAGCCCGCGCCGGTCGGACTCGCAGTTCTCCCGCCGGACCAGGTTCGCGTTCTCCATGCGGGTGATCTGGTGGGACAGGCGGCTCTTGGACTGCATCGTGGCAGTGGCCAGGTCGCTCATCCGCATTCTGTCGCCCTCCGACTCGGAGAGGTTCACCAGGATCTCGTAGTCGTTCATTGTCAGGCCGAACGGTTGCAGGTCCTTCTCGAGCTGGTGCGTCAACAGCCTGTTGACCTCCAGGTGGGTGCGCCAAGCACACTGCTCCGTATCGGTCAGCCAGCGAGTGGCCGTCTCGGTCTCCATGAATGAAGTCTACCTAAAAGGTTGAAAGGTGAACTAGTGAGGGGTTTTCCGTGACGGTGACGGTGCGCACGCGTTCGATGTCACACTCCGCAGATTACCGCTCACAGCCCGAAGCGGCGCTGGAGGTCTCCCAGCTGTCCGGGAAGCCCCGGTGCTCCGGACCGGCCTCCCGGCGCTCCGGAAGGCCCGCCTCCGGGTACCCCCGCCTGCTGCGGAGGAGTCCCCACGGACTGCTCCGCCATCAGCGTCTCGCTCGACTGCAGCAGCACCGTGCCGGCTCCCACGAACTCGAACTGGTGCTCCTCCCCGGAGGCCCCGCCGAGCCCCGTCATCGCACGTAGACCGCCCAGTAGACCGGTCATGTACCCGTGGTCGTAGTGGTGGCACGGGGACGGGCAGTCGGCCCAGCCGACCAGGGCCTGCGGGTCGACCCGGACCGGCGGTTCCACGAACACCACCGGACCGTTCGACGCGGCCACGAACTTTCCGGTTCCGATCAGCGTCAGGAAGCCCGGCACGATCGACTGCTTGAGCGCGAGGCTTGGCTGAAAAGCGAGCAGGTTGCCCGAGCGAATGGTCAGGTTGCCGTCTTCGAGGTCGTAGGAATTCACGTCGAAGGCCCGGTCGGCGAGGAGCATCTTGCCCGAGCCCTCCGCCACGACCCAGTCGCTCGCGTGCAGAGGCGAATGGAACGACGTGCGCACCAGACGGTCCAGCCGGCCGTGCCCGATCCCGTTGAAATCGATCGTCCCGTAGTAGGCGATCATCTTCCCCTTTTGCAGGAACCACTGGCTCCCCTTGAGCTCCACGCAGAAGGTGTACGGGTTGACGTTGTCGTCGGCCGGCAGCGTCGCCGGGTCGTGGTGGACCGTGCTCACAGCTTCTCCTCCGACGCCTGGACGAACACCGTGCCGCTGCCGCTCAGCTCCAGCTGGAACGCCTCGCCGGAGCCGCGCCCCACCATGTCCCGCCAGCCCAGGGCCGTGGACAGCTTGTTGCGCACGTCGCCGTGGTGGGCGACGTAGGCCTGCGGGTCGACGCGCACCGGGCGCTGCGGGGTGATGGGCACCTCGAAGACGCCGCCGTGGGCCATCACCGCCACCGAGCCGTGGCCCTTCAGGGACGTGGTGAACAGCCCCTGCCCGCTCACCTGGCCCCGCACCATGCCCATGACGCCGCCCTGCGAGCCGAGGAACACCGTGCTCTGCTCCAGGGTGCCCTCGAAGGCGAGGAGGCGGTCCGCCTCCACGTAGAGGGTGTCGCCCGACAGGTTGATCACCTGGACGTGGTGGCCGCCGTGCCCGAAGAACACGGTGCCGCTGCCCTCCACGGTCATCAGCGGGGTGTCCTCGTTCGCCACCCGGCGGCCGATCATCGACATGACCCCGCCCTGGCCGCCGCGGAGATTCGGGGTGAAGGACACCTCGCCGCGGTAGGCGAGCATGGCACCGCGCTGACTGAACAGCCGCTGCCCGGGTGCGACGGTCGCCTGGACCATCTTCGAATTGATCTCCTGGAAGGCCATGGTCAGACGTCTCCCGCGATCGTGTTCCGCTCGCTCGGCTGCACGTACACCAGTCCGTCGCCCTCGAAGCGGATCTGGAAGGCCTCGCCGCCGCCCTCCCCGAACAGGGTGCGGAAGGTCACACCCGACTGGAAGGACTGCCGCAGGTTCCCCTGGTGCGCCACGTACGCCCCCGGGTCGACGGTCAGCGGGTACTGGGCGCTGACCCGCAGCACCACCGCGGGCCCGTCGGACATGATCGCCGCCTGCCCGTGCCCCTCGATCGTCGTGGTGAACAGCCCGTTGCCCTGGGAGGCGCCGCGCGTGCCCGTGAAGCTGGTGCCGGTGCGCAGTCCGGCGTCGGCCGCCAGGAAGTTGCTCGACTCGACGTACAGCTTGTCGCCCTGGAGACCCACCAGGGTGATCTCCGAGGCCCGGTCCGCGAACCAGCAGGTCCCCTGCCCCCTCACCTCCATCACCGTCATCTGCTCGCCGGTGATCCGCCGGGTCACCATCCCCCGGAGGCCCTCACCACCGCCGCTCAGCTTCTTGAAGGCCATCTCCCCGTCGTACGCGACCATCGAGCCGTTCTTCGCCTTCACGGCGTCCGAGGTCAGGTCGACGGCGAGGACCTTGCTGCCTTGAAGTCGGAACATCGCCACGCTGTGAAAGTAGCCCCGCCACGGGTGGACAGAACAGGGCCCACGGGTGGAGACCGACCCTGAGTCCATCCCTTGGGGCATTGTTTGCCACAATGGGCGAACGATTGTGCTTCCGTTCACAAGGCGGACCGCACACGCCACCCGCGCCGTCAGCGACTCCCTCCCACCGAAGGTGACCCGTGGACCTCAAGACCGCCACCGCCCTCCGCCGCCTCCGCCTGGTCTCGGCCCCCGAGGCGATCTCGTTCCTCCTCCTGCTCGTCTGCTCGGTCCTGAAGCGGACCACCGACTTCAACGCGGTGCCGGCGATGGGCATGATCCACGGTGTCCTCTTCGTGCTGTACGTGATCTTCTGGGCGGACGCCTGGAACCGCGCCAAGTGGCCGCTGAAGACCGCCGCCCTCTACTTCGTCCTCTCGGTCCTGCCGACCGGTGGCTTCTTCGCCGACCGCAAGCTCAAGCGCGAGGCCGAGACCGCGGTCATCGCCTCCCGCGCCCGCCAGGAAGGGATCGTCAACGCATGATCGTCGCCTTCTCCGTGACGCCGCTCGGCGTCGGCGAGGACGTGGGGGAGTACGTCGCCGACGCCGTCCGGGTGGTCCGCGAGTCCGGGCTGCCGAACCGCACCGACGCGATGTTCACGTCCGTCGAGGGCGAGTGGGACGAGGTCATGGACGTCGTCCGGCGGGCCGTGGCCGCCGTCGAGGCCAGGGCGCCCCGGGTCTCCCTGGTCCTCAAGGCGGACATCCGCCCCGGCGTGACGGACGGCCTCACGTCCAAGGTCGAGACGGTCGAGCGCCACCTCGCCGGATGAGCGCCCGGCCGGCACCCCTGCGCGGTCGGTGGTATCGAAGGGCGAGACGGGGCTGACCGGCATGTGACCGGCCGGTAAGGTCTCTTGCCGTGCCGAAGCCCCTCAGTCTCTCCTTCGATCCCATCGCCCGAGCCGACGAACTCTGGGCACAGCGCTGGGGCGGTGTGCCCTCCATGGCGGCGATCACCTCGATCATGCGGGCCCAGCAGATCCTGCTGGGCGAGGTCGACGCCGTGGTCAAGCCGTACGGGCTGACGTTCGCGCGGTACGAGGCGCTGGTGCTGCTCACCTTCTCCAAGTCGGGCGAACTGCCGATGTCCAAGATCGGCGAGCGCCTGATGGTGCACCCCACCTCCGTGACGAACACCGTCGACCGGCTGGTGCGCTCCGGTCTGGTGGCCAAGCGCCCCAACCCCAACGACGGCCGCGGCACCCTGGCCACCATCACCGACAAGGGCCGCGAGGTCGTCGAGGCGGCCACCCGCGACCTGATGGCGATGGACTTCGGCCTGGGCGCGTACGACGCCGAGGAGTGCGGGGAGATCTTCGCGATGCTGCGGCCGCTGCGGGTCGCCGCGGGGGACTTCGAGGAGGACTGAGCGCGCGGGCCGGCGGGCCCGGCGAGTCGCCCGACCCGGTCGAAGATCGCGCGAAACGGGCGGTTACGCTCGGAGCCATGAAAAAGAGCGTGCTGACCCGCTACCGGGTCATGGCGTACGTCACCGGTGTGCTGCTGATCGCGCTGTGCCTCGGCATGATCGCGAAGTACGTGCTGGATCTGGGCGGCGCCGCGGACTTCACCCAGGTCGTCAGCATCGCCCACGGCTGGCTGTACGTGATCTACCTGGTCTTCGCCTTCGACCTGGGCTCCAAGGCGAAGTGGCCGGTGAAGAAGCAGCTCTGGGTGCTGCTCGCCGGGACCGTTCCGACCGCGGCGTTCTTCGTGGAGCGCAGGGTCACCCAGGAGCTGGACGCGAAGGCCGCCGCCGCCGAGGCGCCCGCCCCCGTCAAGGCGTAACCGGCTCCTCGCGGGCCGTCCCACCGCCGTACGGACACCCGTACGGCGGTACCCCATCGACATTTACTTGGACGTCCTAGTAAATTCGAGGGTATGGACGCTCACGCCATAGAGGAGGGCCGCCTTCGCTGGCAGGCCCGGTACGACGCGGCGCGCAAGCGCGACGCGGACTTCACCACGCTCTCCGGAGACCCCGTGGAGCCGGTGTACGGGCCCCGCCCCGGGGACGAGTACGAGGGCTTCGAGCGGATCGGCTGGCCGGGCGAGTACCCCTTCACCCGCGGCCTGCATCCGACCGGGTACCGAGGGCGTACGTGGACCATCCGGCAGTTCGCCGGGTTCGGCAACGCCGAGCAGACCAACGAGCGCTACAAGATGATCCTCCGCAACGGCGGCGGCGGGCTCTCGGTCGCCTTCGACATGCCGACCCTGATGGGCCGCGACTCCGACGACCCGCGCTCGCTCGGCGAGGTCGGGCACTGCGGCGTCGCCATCGACTCGGCCGCCGACATGGAGGTCCTGTTCCAGGACATCCCGCTCGGGGACGTGACCACCTCCATGACGATCAGCGGGCCCGCCGTGCCCGTGTTCTGCATGTACCTGGTCGCCGCCGAGCGCCAGGGCGTCGACGCGTCGGTGCTCAACGGCACGCTGCAAACCGACATCTTCAAGGAGTACATCGCGCAGAAGGAGTGGCTCTTCCAGCCCGAGCCGCATCTGCGCCTGATCGGCGACCTGATGGAGTACTGCGCGGCCGGCATCCCCGCCTACAAGCCGCTCTCCGTCTCCGGGTACCACATCCGCGAGGCCGGTGCGACGGCCGCGCAGGAGCTGGCGTACACCCTGGCGGACGGCTTCGGGTACGTGGAGCTGGGGCTCAGCCGCGGCCTCGACGTGGACGTCTTCGCGCCCGGCCTCTCCTTCTTCTTCGACGCGCACCTCGACTTCTTCGAGGAGATCGCCAAGTTCCGCGCGGCGCGCAGGATCTGGGCGCGCTGGATGCGGGACGTGTACGGGGCGCAGACCGACAAGGCGCAGTGGCTGCGCTTCCACACCCAGACCGCCGGTGTGTCGCTGACCGCGCAGCAGCCGTACAACAACGTGGTCCGTACGGCCGTGGAGGCGCTCGCGGCGGTGCTCGGCGGCACCAACTCCCTGCACACCAACGCGCTCGACGAGACCCTCGCCCTGCCCAGCGAGCAGGCCGCCGAGATCGCCCTGCGCACCCAGCAGGTGCTGATGGAGGAGACCGGCGTCGCCAACGTCGCCGACCCGCTGGGCGGTTCCTGGTTCATCGAGCAGCTGACCGACCGCATCGAGGCGGACGCGGAGAAGATCTTCGAGCAGATCAAGGAGCGGGGGCTGCGGGCCCACCCCGACGGGCAGCACCCCGTCGGCCCGATCACCTCGGGACTGCTGCGGGGCATCGAGGACGGCTGGTTCACCGGCGAGATCGCCGAGTCGGCCTTCCGCTACCAGCAGGCTCTGGAGAAGGACGACAAGAAGGTGGTCGGCGTCAACGTCCACACCGGCTCCGTCACCGGCGACCTGGAGATCCTGCGGGTCAGCCACGAGGTGGAGCGCGAGCAGGTGCGGGTGCTGGGCGAGCGCAAGGCCGCCCGCGACGATGCGGCGGTGCGGGGCGCCCTGGACGCGATGCTGGCGGCGGCCCGCTCCGGGGGCAACATGATCGAGCCGATGCTGGACGCGGTGCGGGCGGAGGCGACGCTCGGGGAGATCTGCGGGGTGCTGCGGGACGAGTGGGGGGTGTACACGGAGCCGGCGGGGTTCTAGCTGCCGGAGCCGGTGCGGGCGTCTCCAGGGGGCTCCGCCCCCTGGACCCCCGGACTATGCCCACCCACCACCCGACTCGGTCGGCCGAGAAGTCAGCCGTCAGCCGTCGGCCGGCTCGGTCGGCTGTGAGGCCAAGCCCCACAGCAGTACCTGCGTCAGACCGCGTACCCACTCCTCGTTCGCGGTCTCCGCGCTGACCAGCGTGCGGTGCACCACCGCTCCCGCGACCATGTCGAAGATCAGGTCCGCGGTGCGCGCCGCCTCCGCCGCGTCCGGCTCCGGCGGCAGCTCGCCCCGGGCCTGGGCCCGTGCCCTGCCCTCCAGCACCAGGCGCTTCTGCCGCTCGACGATCGAGGTGCGGATGCGCTCGCGCAGCGCGTCGTCCCGCGTGGACTCCGCGACCACCGCCATCAGACCGCTCCTGGCCTCCGGACGGGCCAGGATCGCCGCGAACTGGAGCACCACGCCCTCGATGTCGGCGGCGAGGGAGCCGCGGTCGGGCAGCTCCAGCTCGTCGAAGAGCTCCGCCACCGCGTCCACGACCAGCTCGTTCTTGCCCGCCCAGCGGCGGTACAGCGTCGTCTTGGCAACCCCGGCCCGCGTGGCGACGTCTCCCAGGGTGAGCTTCGACCAGCCGAGATCCACCAGGGCGGCCCGCGTCGCGGCCAGGATCGCGGTGTCCGCCGCGGCACTGCGCGGGCGCCCGGCACGGCCGGCGGGGGTGCTGCTCTGCATCCCCCGACCTTAACCGGCGGGTAACACGCGGTCCCTCGTGAGACAGATCACCGGGGCGGGGTGTCGCGACGGGCCCTCCTGGCATTACGCTACGACGCGTAGCGAAAGCGCGGGTCCGCCCGCGCCCCAGCGACGACCACGGGCGTGGGGTGGGGACCCGGCGCCGAGCAGGACGTACATCGGGCAGTACACAGGCCGAACAGCACACATCCGGGCGGGCTTTCGACCCGGTTTTCACACGCGCGCGCCGTACGGGGGAGGATAGACCCATGCAGCCACGGAACATGTCCATGAGCGGGGTCGTCGACCTCGCCGCGGTGAAGCAGGCCCAGGAGGCCAAGGCCAAGGCGGAGCAGGCGCGCGCCGAGGCGGCCCGGACCGGCGGCGCGGGCGCCGTCTCCCCGGCCGACCTCGTCATCGACGTCGACGAGGCCGGCTTCGAGAGCGAGGTTTTGCAGCGGTCCACCGAGGTCCCGGTCGTCATCGACTTCTGGGCCGAGTGGTGCGAGCCCTGCAAGCAGTTGAGCCCGGTCCTGGAGCGGCTCGCCGTCGAGTACAACGGGCGCTTCCTCCTCGCCAAGATCGACGTCGACGCCAACCAGATGCTCATGCAGCAGTTCGGCGTCCAGGGCATCCCCGCCGTGTTCGCGGTCGTCGCCGGACAGGCGCTGCCCCTCTTCCAGGGGGCCGCGGGCGAGCAGCAGATCCGCCAGACCCTGGACCAGCTGGTGCAGGTCGGCGAGGAGCGGTTCGGCCTGACCGGTCTCGTCGTCGACCCCGAGGCGGAGCCGGGCGCCGAGCGGCCCGCCGCCCCCGAGCGTCCGGCCGGTCCGCACGACGCGGCCCTCGATGCCGCCGTGCAGGCGATGGACGCGGGCGACCTGGGCGGTGCCGTCCAGGCCTACAAGAACGTGCTGGCCGAGGAGCCGGGTAACACGGAGGCCAAACTGGGCCTGGCCCAGGCCGAGTTGCTCCAGCGGGTGCAGGACGCCGATCCGCAGAAGGTCCGTCAGGAGGCGGCCGACAAGCCGGGCGACGCCCAGGCGCAGATCGCCGCCGCCGACCTGGACCTGGTGGGCGGCCACGTGGAGGACGCCTTCGGGCGCCTCATCGACACGGTGCGCGTCACGGCGGGCGACGACCGGGACGCCGTACGGCTGCGGCTGCTGGAGCTGTTCGAGGTGGTCGGCGCCGACGACCCGCGGGTGGCCGCGGCGCGCCGGGCGCTCGCCCGCGCCCTGTTCTAGGCCGCTTCCGGTCCGGCGCCCCCGATCGGTGGTCTAAACGCCGTGGACGTGTTGCGCGTGTGAAGGAGCTGTCGAAGAGGCGTCACTGCGGCCGCGCTTTGCCAAAACTTGGTAATCGCGGCCGCTGTTACTGCCAGTAAGTCAGTGGCGCCGATCTGTCGGACTCTGTCCATCGATCAATAGTTTTGTTCCGCCCTCAGGGCACACCCAGCGTCGCCGTTCGGGCCCGGTGCGTCGTCCCGCAGTCGCCCGCCCGCTACTAGCCAGTAACGAACCCCCTTGTGTCGACGGCGAGAATGCACCACGATCGGCGACGCTCGGTCCATTCCCGTACCCCGACAGCCGGTCGGGTGGCGGGGGTTCCTGGGTCCCCACCGAGCAGGGTCGGCGGCAGTGATGCCGGCCCTTGGGCAGGGGGGTCTTCGCTCATCCGGCGAAGCCTGTCCAGCAGGGTTGTGCGTGATGCGTGTCAGGCGCGACCAGTGGTTGTCGCTCGGGGGTGATCGCCGGTTATTCGGGCGCGTTGTACGTGCCGCCGAGTGCGGGCGCTCTCCTTCCCGAGGACGTAGCACTTCTCCCATCCCTGCCAGACCGGACCGCCGAACCGGCGGTCGGCCGAGGCCAGGAGATGTACGTCCGAGAAGGAGGAAATATGGAGTCCCAGGTGCGTGGCGGGACCAGATGGAAGCGGTTCGCTGTGGTGATGGTGCCCAGCGTCGCCGCCACGGCTGCGATAGGCGTCGCGCTCGCGCAGGGCGCTCTTGCCGCGTCGTTCAGCGTGTCGGGTCAGTCGTTCAAGGTGACGGCGGACCGCCTCGACGGCACCGGCTTTATGCAGTACGGCGCGATCGACTCGGGCTACACGCTGAAGGGCGAGAAGACGGCTCACCCCGTCGCGGTCTCGGCGTTCAAGTCCGCGCAGATCAAGAACATGTGCCAGTCCGTGGTCACCCCGGACATCCCGCTGATCGGTTCGGTCAGCCTCATGCTGAAGGCCGGCGGTGGCGACACCCCGGTCAAGGCGGAGAACCTGTACATCGACGTCGAGGACCTCGAGGCCGATGCCACGTTCCGCGGCATCGACATCGGTGTGGCCGCCAAGGACGCCAACAAGGGTCCCGGCATCAAGAAGGGCGACACCACCAACCCCTTCGGGTTCTCGCAGCAGGCCGACTCGGCCACGCTGACCGGTGTGAAGCAGACGGCGTGGGCGACCACCGCCGGAACCTTCAAGCTCAGCGGTCTGAAGATGTCGCTGTCCAAGGGTGTCAAGGAGTGCTACTAAGCACTCGCTGACGGGCGGGGGAGCCGGTGGCGCCCCCGCCCGTCCACTCTCCGGCCGCGCCTTCACACGCGGCCCGCATCTCCACCACAGCAAAGCCGTACCAGGGAGCTGTTTTCCATGAGCGCCGAGACTCCTGCCGCAGCCGGCCAGTTCACCCGCCGGAGGCTGCAGTTCCGTGCCTGGCGAGGCGCGCGGCCGTTCTGGGCCGGACTGTTCGTCGCGCTCGGCGGACTCCCCATCGCCTACTTCCCGTACGCGAACCTCCAGATCGGCCACCTGACGCTGGCGATGTCCACCACCGCGGGCGCCGGGTCCCTGATCATCGGCGTGCTGCTGATCGTCCTGGGCATCAGCCTGTGGTTCCAGAAGCACGTCCGGGTCTTCGCGGGCGTCGCGGCGATCCTGCTGGCGCTGGTGTCCCTCCCCGTGTCCAACCTCGGCGGATTCCTCATCGGCTTCCTGTTCGCGATGGTCGGCGGGGCCATGGCCGTGTCGTGGGTGCCGGGCGAGCCGCCGCGGGCCGAGCCGCCGCTGGAGGGCAAGGGCACGGACGGCGCGCCCGAGGGCGCGGTCCCCGGTACCGCGGCCGACGGCACCGCGTTCCCCGGCTTCCCGGAGCCCGGGACCCAGGCGTCCGGCCCCGCGGTGCCGGGACCGCGGGGCGGGCTGGACGACGGGGAACCCTCCCAGGCCTTCACGGCACCGGGGGCGCACGATCTGTCAGGAACGAGCCCGGCCAACGGGGCGAACGGGAGGCACAGTGCCGGCTGACGAGGTGACCCGCGGGACTGACGTGGAGTCGTCCCGTGTGAGAACCGGGCCGCGCCACGCGGCACCCAAGAAGCCGTTGTTCACCAGGTTCCACATGCCGGCCGGCAAGGCGATCGCCATCGCGGCGATGCCCACGGCCGTCCTCATGGGGATGGGGTTCACGCCGACGCTCGCCCTCGCCGACGGCAACGACGCGGCGCCGCCCTCCAACAGCCTGACGGCCGACGAGTACAAGGACTGCGTGGCGGCCCTGGAGGACGCCGAGAAGGACCCGTCCGAGTCGCCCACCCCCTCGCCCTCGGCGAGTGACGGGGCCGAGGACGGCAAGGACGACGCGAAGGAGCCCGACCCCTCGGCCTCCACCGGGGACACCGGCGCGGACGCGGGCGAGGACACCGGCTCGGACCAGGGCGACTCCTCTTCGTCGGATTCAGGTTCCGACGACAAGGGCGCCAAGGACGAGCAGGACGCCCCCGCCCCGAGCCCCTCCGCGTCGCAGAGCCAGGAGGCGTCCGGTCAGAGCGCCGCGGAGCCCTCGCCCTCCGAGTCGGAGGACAAGGGCGGGCTGCTGGACGGCCTCGGCGACGCCATCGAGGGCATCTTCACCGGCGGCAAGAAGGCCGAGGAGAGCCCGAGCCCCACGCCGACCCCGTCGGCGTCCGAGAGCGCGGGCGACGCGTCCGACGCGCTGAAGGACACGACCGACACGGTCACCGACACCGCGAAGGACACCGTCGAGGGCGCGACCGACACGGCGTCGAAGGCGGCCGAGGACACCAAGGAGACGGTGGACAAGGCGGCCGAGGCGGCCAAGGAGGCGGCTCAGAAGGCGAAGGAGGACGCGGCGAAGGCCGAGAAGGACGCCACCGCCACGCCCAGCCCCAGCGCCTCCGAGAGCGCCGACGAGGCCGCCAAGGACGCCGACGACTGCCCGGTCGCCACCGACGCGGAGGGCGGCGTCGACAACCCGCTGCCGCTGCCCGACGACCCGTGGTACCTCAACGCCAGCTCGCTGCTGCTGAAGGGCGCCTCCTACAAGGGCGTCGTCGAGGTGAGGACGGCCAACGGCACCACCAAGAAGGTGCTGAAGTACGTCATCTCCAACGGCACCGACATCGGCGACCTGCACCAGACGGTGAAGGACGAGCAGGCCGGCAAGACGTACCACGTGCAGGCGGCCGAGGGCTCCACGTCCACGATCCGCGACGGCGAGACGGTGATGTACACCGAGAGCATCTCCGGCAACCTGCTGGGGCTGATCCCGATCACCTTCGACCCGGAGCACCCGCCGCCGCTGGACATCCCGCTGATCTACTTCACCAAGGTGACGGTCGTGCAGGCCGGCCAGTTCGGCGGCACGCTCCACATCCCGGGGCTGCACCAGTACACGACCGACTGAGCGGGCCCGCGCGCTCCCTCGCTCGGAGCCGGAGAACGCACGAGGGCGCCCCCTGTCGCAGGGGGCGCCCTCGACGCCGTACGGCCGCCGGGTGCGGGGCGGTCAGCCGCGCCGCGTCTCGCCCAGGTGGAGGACCCGCACCATGTTGGTGGTGCCGGACACGCCGGGGGGCGAACCGGCGGTGATCACGACGGTGTCGCCGTCGCTGAACCGGCCGAGGCGGGCCGTCTCCTGGTCCACCAGGTCCACCATCTCGTCCGTGGTGTTCACGAACGGCACCACGTGCGGCTCCACTCCCCAGCTGAGCGCCAGCTGGTTGCGGGTGGACTCGTCGGTGGTGAAGGCGAGGATCGGCTGGGCCGCGCGATAGCGGGAGAGCCGGCGGGCGGTGTCGCCGGACTGGGTGAAGGCGACCAGGCCCTTGCCGCCCAGGAAGTCGGCGATCTCGGCGGCCGCACGGGCCACCGAACCGCCCTGCGTACGCGGCTTCTTGCCCGGCACCAGCGGCTGGAGGCCCTTGGAGAGCAGCTCCTGCTCGGCAGCCGTGACGATCTTCGACATCGTCTTGACGGTCTCGATCGGGTAGGCGCCCACGCTCGACTCGGCGGACAGCATGACCGCGTCGGCGCCGTCCAGGATCGCGTTGGCCACGTCGGAGGCCTCGGCGCGGGTCGGCCGGGAGTTGGTGATCATCGACTCCATCATCTGGGTCGCCACGATCACCGGCTTGGCGTTGCGCCGGCACAGCTCGATCAGGCGCTTCTGCACCATGGGGACCTTCTCGAGCGGGTACTCGACGGCCAGGTCGCCACGAGCGACCATCACGCCGTCGAACGCCATCACGACGTCCTCCATGTTGTCGACCGCCTGGGGCTTCTCCACCTTGGCGATCACCGGGACCCGGCGGCCCTCCTCGTCCATGACGCGGTGCACGTCGGCGACGTCCTTGGCGTCCCGGACGAAGGAGAGGGCGACCAGGTCGCAGCCCATGCGCAGCGCGAACCGGAGGTCCTCGACGTCCTTCTCGCTCAGCGCGGGGACGTTGACCGCCGCGCCGGGCAGGTTGATGCCCTTGTGGTCGGAGATGACACCGCCCTCGATGACGATCGTCTTCACCTGCGGACCGTCGACCTCGGTGACCTTCAGCTCGACGTTGCCGTCGTTGATGAGCACCTGGTCGCCCTTGGTGACGTCACCGGGCAGGCCCTTGTAGGTCGTGCCGCAGATCGTCCGGTCGCCCGGGACGTCCTCGGCGGTGATGGTGAACTCGTCACCGCGCACCAGCTCGACGGGACCCTCCGAGAAGGTCTCCAGGCGGATCTTCGGGCCCTGGAGGTCGGCGAGGACACCGATGGCGCGGCCGGTCTCCTTGGCGGCGGCCCGGACCCGGTCGTACCGCCCCTGGTGCTCGGCGTGGGTGCCGTGGCTGAAGTTGAAGCGGGCCACGTTCATGCCGGCTTCGATCAGCGTGACGAGCTGCTCGTGGGAGTCGACCGCGGGGCCGAGAGTACAGACGATTTTCGAACGGCGCATGGGTGCCATCCTATCGGTTTGTTTCGGCGCGGAATATTCCGTCTGGCGGAAAATACAAAAGGGCGGGATGCCGCTCAGGTGAGATTCGGATTCCCCGATTCATTTACCAGCGCGTAGGTCTGTGTCGCGATCTCCATTTCCTCGTCCGTCGGTACCACCGCCACCGCCACCCGCGCCCCCGCGGGCGAGATCAGCCGGGCCTCGTCGCCGCGTACGCCGTTCAGCTCGCCGTCGACGGCCAGGCCGAGCCCCTCCAGGCCCGCCACGGCCGCTTCCCGCACCGGCGCCGAGTTCTCCCCGACCCCGGCCGTGAACGCCACCGCGTCCACCCGTCCGAGAACGGCGTAATAGGCGCCGATGTACTTCTTCAGCCGGTGGATGTAGATGTCGAAGGCCAGCCCCGCCTGCTCGTCGCCCTCGTCCACCCGGCGGCGGATCTCCCGCATGTCGTTGTCACCGCACAGACCGAACAGGCCGCTCCTCTTGTTGAGGAGAGTGTCGATCTCGTCGGCGGACATTCCGCCAACACGCATCAAATGGAAGATGACGGCCGGGTCCATGTCTCCCGAGCGCGTACCCATCACGAGCCCCTCCAAAGGCGTCAGCCCCATGGAGGTGTCCACACACCGTCCGCCCCGCACCGCCGAGGCGGACGCCCCGTTGCCCAGGTGCAGCACGATCACGTTCACGTCCTCGGGTGCCCGGCCGAGCAGCCGCGCGGTCTCCCGGGAGACGTACGCGTGCGAGGTGCCGTGGAAGCCGTAGCGGCGGATGCGGTACCGGTCGGCGATCTTCGGGTCGATCGCGTAGCGCGCCGCGGACTCCGGCATCGTCGTGTGGAACGCGGTGTCGAAGACCGCCACCTGGGGCAGGTCGGGACGGAGCGCCTGCGCGGTGCGGATGCCGGTGAGGTTGGCCGGGTTGTGCAGCGGCGCGACCGGGATCAGCCGTTCGATCTCCGTGAGCACGTTCTCGTCGACGAGGGTGGGCTCGCTGAAGAACTCGCCGCCGTGCACCACCCGGTGCCCGATCGCGGCCAGCTCCGGGGAGTCCAGGCCCAGGCCGTCCCGGCCCAGCTCGGCGGCGACCGCCTTCAGGGCAGCCTCGTGGTCGGCGATCGGGCCCTCCTGCTCCCGGGTGTCGCCGGCGGCCACGAGGGTGTGCCGCAGCCGCGACGTCCGCTCGCCGATCCGCTCGACCAGCCCGGCCGCCAGCCGCTCTCCGTCGCGCATGTCGATCAGCTGGTACTTCACCGACGAGGAGCCGGAGTTGAGGACGAGGACACGCGTGGAGCTCACTGGGCGGACGCCTTCTCGGTCGGGGACTGCTGGGCCTGGATCGCCGTGATGGCGACGGTGTTGACGATGTCCTGCACGAGCGCGCCCCGGGACAGGTCGTTGACCGGCTTGCGCAGCCCCTGGAGCACCGGGCCGACCGCGATGGCACCGGCCGAGCGCTGCACCGCCTTGTACGTGTTGTTGCCGGTGTTCAGGTCGGGGAAGATCAGCACGCTTGCCTGACCGGCGACCGCCGAGCCGGGCAGCTTGGTCGCGGCCACCGACGGCTCCACCGCCGCGTCGTACTGGATCGGCCCCTCGATGCGCAGGTCGGGGCGGCGCGAGCGGACCAGCTCGGTGGCCTCGCGCACCTTGTCGACGTCCGCGCCCGAACCGGACGTGCCGGTCGAGTACGACAGCATCGCGATCCGCGGCTCCACCCCGAACTGCGCCGCCGTCGACGCCGACTGGGCGGCGATGTCGGCGAGCTGCGCCGCGTCCGGGTCCGGATTGACCGCGCAGTCGCCGTACACCAGCACCTTGTCGGCCAGGCACATGAAGAAGACGGAGGAGACGATGGCGGCGTCCGGCTTGGTCTTGATGATCTCGAAGGCCGGGCGGATGGTCGCCGCCGTCGAGTGCACGGACCCCGACACCATGCCGTCGGCGAAGCCTTCCTGCACCATCAGCGTGCCGAAGTAGTTCACGTCGGAGACCACGTCGTACGCCAGCTCCACGGTCACGCCCTTGTGGGCGCGCAGGGCCGCGTACTTCTCGGCGAAGGAGTCGCGCAGCTCGCTGGCGGCCGGGTCGATCAGCTCGGCCCCGGCCAGGTCGATGCCGAGGTCCGCGGCCTTCTTGCGGATCTGCTCGACCGGGCCGAGCAGCGTCAGCTCGCACACGCCCCGGCGCAGCAGCACCTCCGCCGCGTGCAGCACCCGCTCCTCGGTGCCCTCCGGCAGGACGACCCGGCGCAGGTCGGAGCGGGCCTGCTCCAGCAGCTTGTGCTCGAACATCATCGGCGTGACGCGGTCGCTGCTGGGTGCCGAGACCCGCCGGTTCAGCTCGGCGGTGTCGACGTACCGCTCGAAGAGGCCGAGGGCGGTCTCCGCCTTGCGCGGGGTGGCCGCGCCCAGCTTGCCCTCCAGGGAGAACAGCCGCTCGGCGGTGGGGAAGCTGTTGCCGGTGACCGAGAGCACCGGGGTGCCCGGGGCCAGCCGGGCGGCGAGGGTGAGGATGCCCTCGCCCGGCACCTCGTTCAGGGTCAGCAGCACGCCGGCTATCGGCGGGGTGCCGGCGCTGTGCGCGGCCAGCGTGCCGATCACCAGGTCGGCACGGTCGCCGGGGGTGATCACCAGGCAGCCCGGGGTCAGCGCGGCCAGCAGGTTGGGCAGCATCGCCCCGCCGAAGACGAAGTCCAGCGCGTCGCGGGCGAGCCCGGAGTCGTCGCCCAGGACCACCTCGGCACCCAGGGCGTGCGCGATCTGCGAGACCGTCGGCGCGGACAGGGCGGGCTCGTCCGGCACCACCCAGCACGGCACCGGCAGCCGGTGCGCGAGCCGCTCGGCGATCTCGTCCCGGTCCTCGCGCGCCACCCGGTTGGTCACCATGGCCAGCACGTCGCAGCCCAGGCCGTCGTAGGCGCGGAAGGCGTTGTGGGTCTCGGCCAGCACCGACTCGGCACTCTGCTTGCGGCCCCCGACCACGGGAAGCACCGAGGCGCCGAACTCGTTGGCGAGCCGCGCGTTCAGCGACAGCTCGTCCGGGAACTGGGTGTCGGCGTAGTCGGTGCCGAGCACCAGCACGACGTCGTAGTCCCGCGCGACCAGGTGGAACCGGTCGACCAGCGCGGACACCAGCTCGTCCACGCCCTGCTCGGCCTGGAGGAGGGAGGCCTCCTGGTAGTCCATGCCGTAGACCGTCGCCGGGTCCTGCGAGAGCCGGTAGCGGGAGCGCAGCAGCTCGAAGAGCCGGTCGGGCCCGTCGTGCACCAGGGGACGGAAGACGCCGACCCGGTCGACCTGCCGGGTCAGGAGTTCCATGACCCCCAGTTCGACGACCTGGCGGCCGTCGCCGCGGTCGATACCGGTCACGTACACGCTGCGCGTCACGCGTGCTCTCCGTTTCGTAGGGGTGTGCGTTTCGTCGGGCTGAGGGGGTGAGCTGAGGGGCGGGCGGAGGGTGGGCGGAACCCTCTTGACAGTACCTCCGGCGACGGTTAGGGCGCCCGTCAGCGTCCGCCGCCGCCCGGGCCGTGGAACAATTGGATCGGCTCACCGGTGTCAACAGCGAGCAGGAGACACAGCACGATGCGTATCGGAGTTCTCACCGCAGGCGGCGACTGCCCCGGCCTGAACGCAGTGATCCGGTCGGTCGTGCACCGAGCGGTCGACAACTACGGCGACGAGGTCATCGGCTTCGAGGACGGCTACGCCGGGCTGCTGGACGGCCGTTACCGCACCCTCGACCTCAACGCGGTCAGCGGCATCCTGGCCCGCGGCGGCACCATCCTCGGCTCCTCCCGCCTGGAGCGCGACCGGCTCCGCGAGGCCTGCGAGAACGCCTCGGACATGATCCAGAACTTCGGCATCGACGCCCTGATCCCGATCGGCGGCGAGGGCACGCTCACCGCGGCCCGGATGCTGTCCGACGCGGGCCTGCCGGTGGTCGGCGTGCCGAAGACCATCGACAACGACATCTCCTCCACCGACCGCACCTTCGGCTTCGACACCGCCGTCGGCGTGGCCACGGAGGCGATGGACCGCCTCAAGACCACCGCCGAGTCCCACCAGCGCGTGATGGTCGTCGAGGTCATGGGCCGGCACGCCGGCTGGATCGCCCTGGAGTCCGGCATGGCCGCCGGCGCCCACGGCATCTGCCTGCCCGAGCGCCCCTTCGACCCCGCCGACCTGGTCAAGATGGTCGAGGAGCGCTTCGCCCGCGGCAAGAAGTTCGCCGTCGTCTGCGTCGCCGAGGGCGCCCACCCCGCCGAGGGCTCCATGGACTACGGCAAGGGCGCCATCGACAAGTTCGGCCACGAGCGCTTCCAGGGCATCGGCACCGCGCTCGCCTTCGAACTGGAGCGCAGGCTCGGCAAGGAGGCCAAGCCGGTCATCCTCGGCCACGTCCAGCGCGGCGGCGTGCCCACCGCGTACGACCGCGTCCTCGCCACCCGCTTCGGCTGGCACGCGGTGGAGGCCGCGCACCGGGGCGACTTCGGCCGGATGACGGCGCTGCGCGGCACCGACGTCGTGATGGTGCCGCTGGCCGAGGCGGTCACCGAGCTGAAGACGGTCCCGAAGGACCGGATGGACGAGGCGGAGTCGGTCTTCTAGACACCGGACCCGCACTTCTGGACGTCTGACCCGCTCTACGGGTGCTTCTCGACCGCCGACCAGAAGTGGTCCACGATCCGGTCGAGGAAGTCCCGGCCCGCGGCGCTGGAGTCGGCCGCGCCGCCGCCCCAGCTGAGGGTGGCGGTCATCCGCCCCTGGTAGTCCTGGTGCAGCACCTGGAGGACGTTCTCCAGCACGCGCCGGTCCAGCGGCGCCAGCTTGGCGATCGGGCGCACACAGCCCTGCCAGCGCGTGGTCACCGCACTCGTCAGCAGGTCGGCCAGCTTCTCCTCACGCCCCGTGACGGTCACGAAGTCGGGCAGCGTGAGGCCGAGCACGTCGGCGAGCTGGGCCGACTGGCGGTCGGTGCCGCGCCAGTCGTCCGCCTCCTCCATCCGCAGGTACGCGGGGAGACCGAGCCCGACCGCACGGGCCACGTCCTCGGGTGCCAGGCCGCGGGCGACGCGGTGCTCGCGCAGGGACTGCGGCCGCCCGATCAGCTCACCGGGCGAGCACCACAGCACCCCGGCGAGCGCGGTCAGCTCCGCGCCCTCGGGAGCGGCAGCCCCCCGCTCCCAGGCGACGACGAGGTCGGGGGTGACGTACGGCAGCCCGTACGAGACCCGTATGCCGTGGGCGACGTGCTCGGGCCCCATGTTGAGGGCGGCACGCAGCCGACGGGCGGCGAGGGCGTTGAACGGGGGGCCCGACTGGCTCGGGCCGGGTGAGGGTCGGCGCACGCGCCACACCGTAGGGGTCCCGGGCGGCGCTGACTACGGGCTGTTCGGCCAGCGATACGGATTGTAGGAACGTACGGGAGCGCGTGATCCCGGGTGCGCCCCCATCCCCTACCCCCTACTCCCTGCCCCTGCCCCCGCCTCTACCCCTTCACCGCCCCGCCCAGCGCGAAGCCGCCGCCCAGCCGCCGGGAGATCAGCACGTACAGCAGCACGACCGGCGTCGAGTAGACGATCGAGAACGCCGCCAGCTGTCCGTACGCCACCATGCCCCGGTTGCCGAAGAAGTCGTTGATGCTGACCGAGGCGGGCATCTGGTCCGGGGAGAGCAGCAGCATGAAGGGGACGAAGAAGTTCCCCCACATCATCACGAACGAGAACACGGTCACCACGGCCACCCCGGGCCCCATCAGCGGCAGCACGATCCGCAGCAGCGACTGGAACGACGACGCCCCGTCCGTCCACGCCGCCTCCTCCAGCTCCTTCGGCACCCCGTCCATGAAGTTCTTCATCAGCCAGATCGCGAAGGGCAGCTGCGAGGCGGCGAAGAAGAAGATCGTCCCCTGCATGGTGTCGATCATGTTGACCCGTACGAACAGGGCGTAGACCGGCACCATGATCGCGGTGATGGGGAGGCTGGTCGCGAACAGGATGGTCAGCAGGAACGGCCGGTTCAGCCGCGACCGGAAGCGGGAGAGCGGATACGCCGCGAGCGCCGCGCACACCACCGTCAGCAGCGTCGCCCCGCCGCACAGGATCAGGCTGTTGAGCAGCGGGGTGAAGGTGATCTCCGGGGTGAGGATCGCGTCGAAATTGTCCAGCGTGACCCCGTCGGGCACCTTCACCCGCAGGCTCGCGTGCGGGTCCAGGGCGGACAGCACCACCCAGGCCAGCGGCAGCACGAAGGCCGCGGCCACCACCAGCAGCCCGGCGTCGGCGGCGGCGCGGCGCCGGTCGCGCCGCGCGGCGGGGGTCGTACGGCGGGCGGCCCGGGACGTTGGAGAAGCCGGGCGAGGCGCGAGGGTGTCCGTCATCTCAGACCTCCGTCCGCAGCAGGCGCAGGTACACGACCGAGAACAGCGAGCCGATCAGCAACAGCAGCAGCGCCACCGCCGTGCCGTACCCGATCAGGCTGTTCTGGAAGGCCTGCTCGTACATGAACAGCGGCAGCGTCTGGCTCTTGCCGCTCGGCCCGCCCCGCGTCATCACCCAGATCAGCCCGAAGACCGACAGGGTCTGGAGCGTGTTGAGCATGAGGTTGGTGCCGATGGAACGCCGGATCATCGGCAGCGTGATGTGCCACATCCGGCGCCAGCCGCTCGCGCCGTCGACCTCGGCGGCCTCGGTGACCTCCTTGGGGATCTCGTTCAGCGCGGCCGAGTACACCAGCATCGAGAAGGCCGTGCCCCGCCACACGTTGGCGAAGGACACCGCCAGGATCGGCAGCGTGAACAGCCAGTTCTGGGAGGGCAGGTGGAGCCAGTCCAGGATGGCGTTCAGGGTGCCCTCGCGCCGGAAGAAGGCGTAGAGCAGGAAGCCCGCCACCACCTCCGGCAGCACCCAGGCCGTGACAACGATGCCACCGGTGAGCGTGCGGACCGGCTTCGACGCCCGCTGCATCAGCGAGGCCAGGGCGAGCCCCAGCGTGTTCTGCCCGATCAGCGAGGACAGCACGGTGAACACCAGGGTCAGCCATACGGCGTTGAGGAACGCCTCGTCCTGGAAGGCGCGGGTGAAGTTGTCGAACCCGACGAAGGACTCCTGGGCCTGCCCGGTGAGCTGGAGGTCGGTGAAGGCGATGACGACGCAGTAGACGATCGGGCCGGCGAGGAAGAGCACCAGCAGGACGACGGCGGGGGAGACGGGCAGGGCGCGGAAGAGGGAGCGGCGAACGCTGCCGGACCGGGTGCCGGAGGCCGGAGGCGCGGGCGCCTTCCGCACCTTGGGTCCGGCGTGCTCCGGCGCGGTGGCCGTCACTTGCTCACCACCTGGTTGCCGGTCGCCTCCTTGAGCGCCTCGTCGTAGCCGCGCGCCGCCTCCTCGACCGACTTGTCACCGGTCGTCACACCCTCCATCGCCTCCTGGATGGCGACGGACACCTTCGGGTACGCCGGGTAGGCGGGCCGGTAGTGGGTGTCGGCGACGAGGTCGGTGAAGAACTTGATGCCGGGCTGGGCGTCGACGTAGGCGGGATCCTTCGCGACGTCCTCACGGACCGCGATGCCGGAGTTGGCGACGTACCACTTCTGGGCGTTGGCCTTGGTCTGCATCGTCTTGATGAACTCGAAGGCCAGGTCGGGGTTGCCGGCCTTGTCCGGGATGGACCAGGTCCACCCGCCGGACATGCTGACCCGGCCGGGAGCCTGCCCGTTCTGCGTGGGCATGGCGGCGAGGCCCAGCTCCTTCGACCACTCGGGCCACTCGTGCCCGCTGCCCTCCAGCCAGTCCTGCGGCAGCCAGGAGCCGTCGAGCGCGATCCCGAGCTTGCCCTGCGGCAGCAGCTCACCGCGGATCTTGGTGGAGAAGTTGGGGTCGAGCGCGTCGGAGACCTCGGGGCCGAGCTTCTCCTTGTACACGGTCTCGACGAAGGAGAGGGAGTCCTTGAACCCCTGCCCCGCCGTGATCCACTTCTTGCCGCCCTTGTCGTACAGCGGGTCGCCGCCGCCGTCCCCCGTGCCGTACAGCAGCATCTCGAAGCCCTGCATGGTGGCCATCTCGCCGGCGGGCTTGCCCGTGTAGACGTTGATCGGCGTGACGCCCGGCACCTTCTCCTTGATGGTGCGGGCGGCGTCGAGGACCTCGTCCCAGGTCTTCGGCTGCCAGTCGGCGGGCAGCCCGGCCTTGGCGAACACGTCCTTGCTGAACCACAGGCCCCGGGTGTCCGTCCCGTCCGGCACGCCGTACGTCTTGCCGTCCTCGCCCTTGGCCGCCGCCTTCGCGGTGTCGATGAACTGGTCCCAGTCCTTCCACTCGGCCAGGTAGTCGTCGAGCGGCTTCAGGTACCCGCTGGTGATGTCGGAGTTGATGAGGAAGGTGTCCTCGTAGACCAGGTCCGGCGCGGTCTTGGGGGAGCGGAGCATCTGCTGGAGCTTGGTGTAGTACTCCGAGTCCGGCGCCTTGATCGGCACCAGCTCGACCTTCTTCCCCGGGTTGGCCTTCTCGAACTGCTTCTTGATGTCGCCGAGGTAGGTGTCCATCACCTTGATGGAGTTGTCCGTCGACTGCTTGAAGGAGACCTTCACCGTGTCCGGATCACTGCCGGAGCCGCTTGAGCAGGCGGCGAGCGAGGTGGAGGCGAGCGCGGTGAGGGTGAACAGGGCGGTGAACCGGACGGTGGGACGCACGGGCATGACCTCCTACGGGCACACGACACTGTGGCCTGGACGGCTGCGTGGCGAACGTAAGAGGAATGGTCTAGTCAGGTCAATGAGTGTGCGCGGGATTACCCCTGGAGGAGGTGATCGGCCTTGCCGGCCTTGATCTCGCGGATGAGGGCGCGGAGGGCTCCGCCGGTGTCGGTGAGGTAGCGGCCCTCCTGCCCGGCGACGGCGATGTAGGCGTTGCCTCGGGGGTCGGAGCTGTCGGGCGCGAAGGAATGGATGGGGTCGCGCGAGTCCTCGGGACTGAGTGTGTGGCTCTGCCACCAGCCCATGTGCGTCCGGTACTTGGCGAGCCGGGCTTCGGAGTGAGTGAACTCGGCGCCTGCGCCTGCCGTTTCACGCCGGGAGACGGGGTGTGCGTGTCGCTGAGCGGCGTGTGTGGGCGGTGGTGCCTCGGGACGGGGCTGGGCGGTACGTGGGGTGTCGGGCATAGTCGTCTGCCATCACCTGAGAGAAGGGAACAGCGTGCCCGAACAGGACGTCACCGTAGGTCAGTTGCTGCTCGCCGAGTACGAGAGTGTGAAGGGTGAGCAGAAGGCGAGGATCGGTTTCCGGGACAACCTCCTCTACGTGACACTGGCCGTCGTGGCCGCCGTCATCGCCGCCACGGCGCAGGCGAAGCAGCCCTCGATGCTGCTGGCGTTGCCGCCGGTGTGCGTCGTGCTCGGGTGGACGTACCTCGTCAACGACGAGAAGATCACGGCGATCGGGCTCTACGTCCGGGACGATCTGGGCCCCCGGCTGGCCGAGCTCGCGGGAAGCGGCGGCGGTTTCACGACCTTCGGGTGGGAGGCGTACCACCGGAGGGACTCGCGGCGCCGGTCCCGCAAGGCGGTCCAGACCGTCATCGACCTGACGGCGTTCTGCGCGGTGCCGTTGGCGGCGCTGGTCGTCTTCTGGTCGAACGGGGACGCCGGTGGACTGCTCATCGGGCTCTCGGTCCTGGAGGCGCTTGTCCTGGCGGGGCTCGCCGCACAGATCCTCTGGTACGCGAAAGCGGCCTGAACGGACCCCCGGGCGGCGCGGCTCACCGCCCCCGCACCCACCGGTACACCAACTCCGGCCGCCCCACCTGCCCGTACTGCGGGCTCCGGCCCGCCCGGCCCGCGTCGACCAGGTGCTCCAGGTAACGCCGGGCCGTGATGCGGGAGATGCCCACCGCCTCGGCGACCCCGGCCGCCGTGAGGCCCTCGGACGAGCCGCGCAGGGCGCCCGTCACGCGTTCCAGGGTCGGGCCGCTCAGGCCCTTGGGCAGGGCCGCGGGGCCGGGGGCGCGGAGGGTGGCCAGGGCGCGGTCCACCTCGTCCTGGCCGCTGGCCTCCCCAGCGGTGCCGCGGAACTCCGCGTAGCGGACCAGGCGGTCGCGCAGGGTGGCGAAGGTGAAGGGCTTCAGGACGTACTGGACGACGCCCAGCGACACCCCCTCGCGCACCATCGTCAGGTCCCGTGCCGACGTCACCGCTATCACGTCCGTGTGGTGTCCCGCCGCGCGCAGTGACCGGGCGAGCTGGAGTCCGTGCACGTCCGGGAGGTGCAGGTCGAGCAGGAGCAGGTCCACCGGCGTGCGGTCCAGCATGCGGCGGGCCTCCGCACCGGTGTGCGCCTTGCCGACCGCGACGAACCCCGGGACCCGGCCGACGTACATCACGTGCGCGTCGGCGGCGACCGGGTCGTCCTCGACGACCAGGACGCGGATGGGGTGCGCGTCGGGGGTGCTCACTCCGCACCCCCGGTCCCCGGTCTGCTGCCCGTCACCGCCGCCGGGGCCGCTCCGCCGCCCCCGGCATCGCCCAGTGGCAGCCGGGCCTCGAAGCGGGCGCCGCCGCCCTCCGCCTCCGTGACGGTCAGGGTGCCGTCGTGCCGCCGTACCGCCTGCCGGACCAGGGCGAGACCCAGGCCGCGGCCGCCCTCGCCGGCCGGCTTGGTCGAGTAGCCCCGCTGGAAGACCAGGTCGGCGTGGGCCGGATCGACCCCGGCTCCGGTGTCCGACACGCGCAGTACCAACTCTGAGCCGCCGGCGCCGGAATCCTCCGTGTACGCCGCCACCGTCACCCGCGACGGCACCGCCCCCTGCGCCGCGTCCACCGCGTTGTCCACCAGGTTGCCCAGGATCGTCACCAGGTCCCGGGCGGGCAGCGACGGCGGCAGCAGTCCGTCGTCCAGTCGGCTGTCCTGCGACACCACCAGCTCCACTCCCCGCTCGTTGGCCTGCGCCGTCTTGCCCAGCAGCAGCGCCGCGAGCACCGGCTCGCTCACCGCCGCCACCACCTGGTCGGTGAGGGCCTGCGCCAGCTCCAGCTCCGCCGTCGCGAACTCCACGGCCTCCTCCGCCCGCCCCAGCTCGATCAGCGAGACGACCGTGTGCAGCCGGTTCGCCGCCTCGTGCGCCTGCGAGCGCAGCGCCTGCGTGAATCCGCGCTCCGAGTTCAGCTCGCCCGTCAGCGACTGCAACTCCGTCACGTCCCGCAGCGTCACCACCGTGCCACGGCGCTCACCACCGGAGACCGGCGAGGTGTTCACCACCAGCACCCGCTCCGCCGCCAGGTGCACCTCGTCCACCCGCGGCTCCGAGGCCAGCAGCGCCCCCGTCAGCTGCGAGGGCAGCCCCAGGTCCGCCACCGAGGCGCCGACCACGTCAGAGCGCACGCCCAGCAGCTCCCGTCCGCCGTCGTTGATCAGCGCGACACGGTACTGCCCGTCCAGCATCAGCAGCCCCTCCCGCACCGCGTGCAGCGCCGCCTGATGGTAGTCGTGCATCCGGCTCAGCTCGTCCGCGTTCATGCCGTGCGTGTGCCGGCGCAGCCGCGCGTTGATCACGTACGTGCCGACCGCACCGAGCAGCAGCGCCCCGGCCGCCACCCCCGACAGCGCCGTGAGCTGCTCCTGGGCCCGCTTGCTGATCTCCTCGACCTTGATCCCGGCGGAGACGAGACCGACGATGCGGCCGTCGTCCGTGATCGGGGTGACCGCCCGGACCGAGGGGCCGAGCGTGCCCGTGTAGGTCTCGGTGAAGGTCTGGCCCCGCTGCGCACGCTCGATGTGGCCCTGGAAGGGATGGCCGATTTGCCTCGGGTCGGGGTGGGTCCAGCGGATGCCCCCGAAATCCATGATCGTCACGAAGTCCACGTCCGTGTCCCGCATCACCCGCACCGCGTAGGGCTGGAGGCGCGCCGTCGGGTCCGGGGTGCGGATCGCCTCCGCCACGGACGGCGAGTCGGCGATCGCCAGCGACACCGCCCTGGCCTGGCGCCCGGCCGCCTCCTCCGCCTGCCCCCGGTCGCTGATGTAGCTGAACAGCGCGTACCCGACCACGACGACCGCTATGAGTACGGCCTGCATGGCGAAGAGCTGCCCCGCCAGGCTGCGGGGTCTCGGGACGCGGAGGTGCATGCCGCCAGTCTCTCTCCTGGCTGGATTGTGAACTAAATGAACGCAAGGGTGACCGCGCTCACACACCGGGAGATAGTCACCCCGTCCCCGCTACACACCCCCGGACGTGAGCCGCACGCCGGTGATGCCGACGACGTCGTCAAGGAGGGCCGCCGTGACCAGCAAAGCCGCTACGGCACCTGCCGCACCCAAAGCCAAGCGCGACCGCACGCACTATCTCTACATCGCCGTGATCATCGCGGTCGCCCTCGGTATCGCCGTCGGTCTGATCGCGCCGGACTTCGCCACCGAGCTGAAGCCGCTCGGCACCGGCTTCGTGAACCTGATCAAGATGATGATCTCGCCGATCATCTTCTGCACGATCGTGCTGGGCATCGGCTCGGTCCGCAAGGCCGCCAAGGTCGGCGCGGTCGGCGGTATCGCCCTGGGCTACTTCCTGGTGATGTCGCTGGTGGCGCTCGCCATCGGTCTGATCGTCGGCAACATCCTGGACCCGGGCACGGGCCTCGCGGTCACCGACGCCGTCAAGGAGACCGGCCAGGCACAGGTCGACGCGGAGGCCAAGGGCACCGTCGACTTCCTGATGGGCATCATCCCGACCACCATCGTCTCGGCGTTCACCGCGGGCGAGGTGCTCCAGACCCTGCTCATCGCCCTGCTCTGCGGCTTCGCGCTCCAGGCCATGGGCTCCGCCGGGCAGCCCGTCCTGCGCGGCATCGAGCACATCCAGCGGCTGGTCTTCCGCGTCCTGGCCATGATCATGTGGGCCGCCCCGATCGGTGCCTTCGGCGCCATCGCCGCCGTCACCGGCTCGGCCGGCGTCGACGCCCTCAAGAGCCTGGCCGTGCTGATGCTCGGCTTCTACGTGACCTGCGTCCTCTTCCTCTTCCTGGTGCTCGGCACGGTGCTGCGCGTCGTGGCCGGGATCAACGTCTTCTCGCTCTTCAAGTACCTGGGCCGCGAGTTCCTGCTGATCCTGTCCACCTCCTCCTCCGAGTCGGCGCTGCCGCGCCTCATCGCGAAGATGGAGCACCTGGGCGTCAGCAAGCCGGTGGTCGGCATCACCGTCCCGACCGGCTACTCGTTCAACCTCGACGGCACCATGATCTACATGACCATGGCCTCGCTGTTCATCTCGGACGCCATGGGTACGCCGATGTCGATCGGCGAGCAGATCCCGCTGCTGCTCTTCCTGCTGGTGGCCTCCAAGGGCGCCGCCGGTGTCTCCGGCGCAGGTCTCGCCACGCTGGCCGGCGGCCTCCAGTCGCACAAGCCCGCCCTGGTGGACGGCATCGGCCTGATCGTCGGCATCGACCGCTTCATGAGCGAGGCCCGCGCGCTGACCAACTTCGGGGGCAACGCCGTCGCCACCGTCCTCATCGGTACCTGGACCAAGGAGATCGACAAGGACCGGGTGAACGAGGTGCTCGCCGGCCGGGCCCCGTTCGACGAGAAGACGCTCCTGGACGACGGCCACGGCGCCGCCGACACGGACGGCGACGACACCCCGGACCTGCCCGAGCAGGGCGGCGAGAAGGAGCTGGCGCGGGCCTGACGCCCACCGGCTCGGGGTGCTCCCGCACACGCCGGGCGGCTGAGGTGCTCCCCCCGTTGCTCAGCCGCCCGGTCCCCCGAAGAAGCCCCGCGCCCTCCCCCCGGCGCGGGGCTTCTTGCCTTGACGTCCGCGTCAAGGCTTACGTTCGTCGGTATGCGAATCGGCGAGCTGGCCGCACGGGCCGGGACCACCACGCGGACGCTGCGGTACTACGAGGCACGGGGCCTGCTGCCCGCACGGCGGGGCGGCAACGGCTACCGGACCTACGACGAGGACGACCTGAGACTGCTGCGGCAGATCAGGACGCTCCAGGACTTCGGGTTCGACCTGGAGGAGACCCGCCCCTTCGTGGAGTGCCTGCGCGCCGGGCACCCCGAGGGCGACTCCTGCCCGGCGTCCCTGGTGGTCTACCGGCACAAGCTGGCCGAGCTGGACACGCTGATCGAGCAGCTCACGTCGGTGCGCGCGCAGGTCGCCGCGCAGCTGGCGCGGGCCGAGGCGGCGGCTCCGGGGGGTCCGGAGCCCAAGTGCGAACTGGGAGGACACGGATGAGTTCCAGTGGGGTGCCCGAGGTGACGGACGCGGATTTCGCGGCGGAGGTGATCGGTTCCGACCTGCCCGTGCTGGTGGAGTTCACCGCCGACTGGTGCCCGCCGTGCCGGCAGATGGCGCCGGTGCTCGGCGCCCTGGCCGAGGAGGAGGGCGACCGGCTGCGGGTGGTGCAGCTGAACGTCGACCGGAACCCGGCGACCACGAACGCGTACAAGGTGCTGTCGATGCCGACGTTCATCGTGTTCCGCGACGGTGAGCCGGTGAAGTCGATGGTGGGCTCCCGGCCCAAGCGGCGGCTCCTGGAGGAGCTGGCCGACGTGGTCTGACCGGCCCGGCACCCGGACGGGCACACGGACCGGCCGAGACGGAAAAAATCCCCCGAGCAATTGCGCTCGGGGGATTTCTCTGCGTATATTCGTTGATTCGTGACTTCAGGAAAAAGAGGTCGCGAAGAAGTTCAGTAGGCACAGTATATGCGGCCGGGAGTGGAATTGTCAAACACCGAATTTCCGGACAATGAATTGCTGCACGAGCAGGAATTCATCGACGGACTGTACGCGCGCGTGGACGCGCTGCGCGGCGACGCCGAGGACTCCGTGACCGACGCGCTCGCGCAGGGCAACACCCCGCAGCAGGCGCGCCTGGAGCGGGACATCCTGGTCGCCGAGCGCTCCGGGCTGCTCGCCGCGCTCAACGCGGTGGACGGCTCCCTCTGCTTCGGCCGGATCGACCTCACCTCCGGGCAGGGCCACCACATCGGCCGCATCGGCCTGCGCGCCGACGACGCCGAACGCACCCCCGTCCTCATCGACTGGCGGGCCGGTGTCGCCCGCCCCTTCTACCTGGCCACCGGCCACACCCCGATGGGGCTGCGCCGCCGCCGGCACATCACCAGCGAGGGCCGCACGGTCACCGCGCTGCACGACGAGATCCTCGACCTCGGCGACGAGACCCGCACCGGCCACGAGGACCCGTCCGGCGACGCCGTGCTGCTCGCCGCGCTGAACTCGGCGCGCACCGGCCGCATGGGCGACATCGTGCAGACCATCCAGGCCGACCAGGACCGCATCATCCGCGCCCCGCACCGCGGCGTCCTGGTCGTCGAGGGCGGCCCCGGCACCGGCAAGACCGCCGTCGCCCTGCACCGCGCCGCCTACCTCCTCTACGAGCACCGCGAACTGCTCGCCAAGCGCGCCGTCCTCATCGTCGGCCCCAACCCGGCCTTCCTCGGCTACATCGGCGAGGTGCTGCCCTCGCTGGGCGAGACCGGCGTGCTCCTCGCCACCGTCGGCGAGCTGTTCCCCGGGGTGAAGGCCACCGCCGCCGACACCCCCGAGGCGGCGGCCGTGAAGGGCCGGGCCGGCATGGCCGACGTGCTCGCCGAGGTGGTCCGCGACCGGCAGGCGCTGCCCGACCCGGTCATCGCGATCGAGCACGACCGCGAGATCCTCATGCTGGACGACGACCTGGTGAACGTCGCCCGCGAGCGCACCCGCGCCGCGAAGCTCCCGCACAACGCGTCCCGCGAGCACTTCGAGGGCCACATCCTCAACACCCTCACCGACATGGTCGCCGAGCGCATCGGCACCGACCCCTACGACGGCTCCAACCTCCTCGACCCGAGCGACATCACCCAGATCCGCGACGAACTCGCCGACAACCCCGAGGTCTGGTCCGCCATCGACCAGCTGTGGCCCCGGCTCACCCCGCACCGCCTGGTCGCCGACTTCCTCGCCGCCCCCGAGTCCTTCCTGCCCGCCGAGGACGCCGCCGCCGTCCGCCGCCCGGTCACCCGGCGCTGGACCGTCGCCGACGTGCCCCTGCTGGACGAGGCGGCCGAACTGCTCGGCGTGGACGACCGGATCGCCCGGACCCGCGCGGAACGCGAGCGCGAGGAGCAGATCGCGTACGCGCAGGGCGTGCTCGACGTGTCGTACGCGTCCCGCACCTACGAGTTCGAGGACAAGGACGAGGAGGACGCCGAGGTCCTGTCCGCGCACGACATCATCGACGCCGAGCGCTTCGCCGAACGCCAGGAGGAGGACGACCACCGCAGCGCCGCCGAACGCGCCGCGGCCGACCGCACCTGGGCGTTCGGGCACATCATCGTGGACGAGGCGCAGGAGCTGTCCCCGATGGCCTGGCGGCTGCTGATGCGGCGCTGCCCCACCCGCTCGATGACCCTGGTCGGCGACCCGGCGCAGACCGCGGAGGCGGCCGGCGTCGGCTCCTGGTCGAAGATCCTCGCCCCCTACGTCGAGGACCGCTGGGAGCACACCCGCCTGGGCGTCAACTACCGCACCCCGGCCGAGATCATGGACCTCGCGGCGGTCGTGGTCCGCGCCGAGGACCCGGAGTTCACGCCGCCGAGTTCGGTGCGCTCCACCGGCGTACGCCCCTGGGTCCGCGCGACCGGCGACCTCCCGGCCGCCGTGGCCGAGGCGGCCCGGGAGCTGACCCCCGACGAGGGCCGCCTCGCCGTCATCGCCCCGCGCGAGCTGCACCGGGTGCTCGCGCCGCGGCTCGACGGCGTGACCGCGGGCGCCGAGCCGGACCTCACCCACCGCGTCGTCCTGCTCGACCCGCGGCAGTCCAAGGGCCTGGAGTTCGACTCCGTCCTGGTCGTCGAACCGGGCCGCTACGGCACCAGCGACCTGTACGTCGCCCTCACCCGCGCCACCCAGCACCTCGGCGTCCTGCACAGCGAGCCGCTGCCGAAGGGGCTGGTGGGCGCGGACTGACCGACGGGCCGCCCGGTCAGGCCGGGCGCAGCCACACCGTCGCCAGGGGCGGCAGGGTCAGCCGGATGCTCGCCGGGCGGCCGTGCCACCCCTGGGGCTCCGGTTTGACCGGATCCGGGTTGACCACGTCGCCGCCGCCATAGCGGGCCGCGTCGGTGTTGAGCACCTCGTGCCAGGCCGGGACGTCGTCGGGGACGCCGAGGCGGTAGCCGGAGCGGACCACCGGGGCGAAGTTCGACACCGCGAGCAGCGGGGTGCCGTCGGCGTCCAGGCGCAGGAACGCCAGCACGTCGTCGTCGGCGGCGTCCCCGACCACCCAGGCGAACCCGGACGGGTGGGTGTCGCGCCGCCACAGCGCGGGCGTGCCCCGGTAGACGGTGTTCAGGTCCCGCACCAGGTCGCGCACGCCCCGGTGGTCCGCCGCCGCGCCGTACTCCGGGTCCAGCAGCCACCAGTCGGGGCCGTGCGCCTCCGACCACTCCGCGCCCTGCGCGAACTCCTGGCCCATGAAGAGGAGTTGCTTGCCGGGGTGGGCCCACATGTAGCCCAGGTACGCCCGCTCGTTGGCACGCTGCTGCCACCAGTCGCCGGGCATCTTCGACACCAGCGACTTCTTGCCGTGCACCACCTCGTCGTGGGATATCGGCAGCACGTAGTTCTCGCTGTACGCGTACACCATGGAGAAGGTCAGCTCGCCGTGGTGGTGGGCGCGGTGCACCGGCTCGCGGCTCATGTACTCCAGCGAGTCGTGCATCCACCCCATGTTCCACTTCAGCCCGAACCCCAGCCCGCCGAAGCCGCTCGGCCCCTTGTGGTGCGTGGCCCGCGTGACCCCGTCCCAGGCCGTCGACTCCTCCGCCACCGTCACGACGCCGGGCACCCGCCGGTACAGCGTCGCGTTCATCTCCTGGATGAACGCCACCGCGTCCAGGTTCTCCCGGCCGCCGTGCTCGTTCGGCGTCCACTGGCCCGGCTCGCGCGAGTAGTCCAGGTAGAGCATCGAGGCGACCGCGTCCACGCGCAGGCCGTCGATGTGGAACTCCTCGCACCAGTACACGGCGTTGGCGACCAGGAAGTTGCGCACCTCCCGGCGCCCGAAGTCGAACTCCAGCGTCCCCCAGTCCGGATGCGCCGCGCGCAGCGGGTCGGAGTGCTCGTACAGCGGGCGCCCGTCGAACTCGGCCAGCGCCCAGTCGTCGCGCGGGAAGTGCGCGGGCACCCAGTCCATCAGCACGCCGATCCCGGCCCGGTGCAGCCGGTCGATCAGGTACTTGAAGTCGTCGGGGTCGCCGAGCCGGGCCGTGGGCGCGTAGAAGCCGGTGACCTGGTAGCCCCAGGAACCGCCGAAGGGGTGCTCGGCGACCGGCATCAGCTCGACGTGGGTGAAGCCCAGGTCGGCGACGTAGGCCGGGAGCTGCTCCGCCAGCTCGCGGTAGGTCAGGCCGGGGCGCCAGGAGGGCAGGTGGACCTCGTACACGGACATCGGAGCCTCGTGCGCGGGCGCGTCCGCGCGGTGGGCCAGCCACTCCTGGTCGCCCCACGTGTAGTCCGAGGCGTGCACGACGGACGACGTGGCGGGAGGCACCTCCGTACGGCGGGCCAGCGGGTCGGCGCGGAAGGTGCGGGAGCCGTCGGGCCGGGTGATCTCGAACTTGTACAGCTCGCCCGCGCCGACACCAGGCAGGAACAGCTCCCACACCCCCGTCGAGCCGAGCGAGCGCATCGGGTGCCCGGTGCCGTCCCAGAAGTTGAAGCCGCCGGCCACCCGGACCCCGCGCGCGTTCGGCGCCCACACCGCGAACCGGGTGCCCGCCACCCCGTCGTGCGTCGCCGGGTGCGCGCCCAGCGCCCGCCACAGCTGCTCGTGCCGCCCCTCGCCGAGCAGGTGCAGGTCCAGCTCGCCCAGGGTGGGCAGGAAGCGGTAGGGGTCCTCGACCTCCTGTTCCGTCCCCTCGTAGGCCACGAGGAGCCGGTGCAGCGGTACCTCGCCCAGCGGCACGAGACCGGAGAAGAACCCGTCACCGTCGTCGTGCAGCTCGACCCGCAGCGTCCCGGACAGCACGGTCACCGCCAGGGCGTACGGCCGGAACGCGCGGAACGCGACCCCGCCGGGCACCCGGTGGGCGCCGAGCACCGCGTGCGGATCGTGGTGCGTGCCGGCGAGCAGCCGCTCCCGGTCACCGGCGTCCAGCGCGGGGGAGACGGCGACCTCGGCCCGGGGCGGGGCGGCGGCCTCCCGGGGCGCGGCCTGCTGCGTCGCGGTCCTCTCCGGGGCGGTCTTCGGCGTGCCCTTCTTCTTGGCTACGCCCTTCTGCGCGACGGCCTTCTGCGCGGCGCCCTTCTGCGCGACGGCTTTCTGGGCGGCGGCCTTCTTCGAGACGGCCTTCTTCGCGGCGGCCTTCTTCGAGACGGGCTTCTTCGCGACGGGCTTGTCGGCGGCCTTGGCCGTCTTCTTCCCGGCCGTCTTCTTCCCGGTCGTCTTCCTCGGTTCGGGGCCGCTGGACGAGGGGCGGGGGGTCACGGGTGGAGCCTCCTGGGCGAAGTGGGGGCGGGCGGGGGCGTCAGGCCGGCTCGGGTACGGACAGGCGGCGCACCGCCGCCAGGGGCACCGGGAGCCAGTCGGGACGGTGCCGGGCCTCGTACAGGACCTCGTAGACCGCCTTGTCCGTCTCGTAGGCGCGCAGCAGCACGGGATCGGTGCGCGGGTCCCGGCCGCCGCCCTCCGCGTACCCGGTGCAGTACGCGGCCCGGCAGGACTCGGCCCAGCCCGGCACGCGGACCTCGGCCGAGTGCGCGGCGTAGTCGAAGGAGCGCAGCATTCCCGCGACGTCCCGCACCACCGGCTGCGGCAGCCGGCGTTCGGCCAGGGGCTTCGCGGGCTCACCCTCGAAGTCGATCAGCGACCACTCGCCGTCGGGGGAGCGCAGGCACTGGCCGAGGTGCAGGTCGCCGTGGACGCGCTGGGCGGTCCAGGTGCGGCCCTCGGCGGCCAGGTCGGCCAGCGCAGTGAACGCCGTCCGCAGCGCGGGCGCGTACGACCGGAGCAGGGGCACGGCCCGCGCGGCCTCCTCCAGCCGCCCGTTCATGCCGTCGGCGAGCTGCCGCACCTGGGCCTGGCCGAGGGTGGCGGTCGGCAGCGCGCGGGCCAGCGCGGTGTGCACCTCGGCGGTGGCCCGCCCGAGCGCCCGTGCCTCGGCGGTGAAGTCCTCGCCCTTGGCCAGCTCGCGCAGCGCCAGCTCCCAGCCGTCGGTCGCGCCCTGAAGATAGGGCTGGAGCACGCCCAGCACCCAGGACCGCCCGGCCAGGTCGGCCACCATCCACCCCGCCGGTGCCGGTACCCGGGGGCAGCCCGCGCGGGCCAGGGCCAGCGGCAGCTCCAGGTCGGGGTTGACGCCGGGCACGATCCGCCGCAGCAACTTGAGGATGAACGTATCTCCGTACACGACCGAGGAGTTCGACTGCTCGGCGGTCATCAGCCGCGGTACCAGACCGGCGCGTATGTCGTCCTGCGGTGCCCGCTCGAAGCGCAGGCCCCCGATGCGGGCCCGGGTGCGCAGTGCCTCCAGCAGCACCTCGGCGGGGCGGGTGTCGTACAGGGCGTCGTAGGCGGTGCGTCCGGCCGCCGGGCCCTCGGCCACATGCCCGATCAGCGCGGGCGCGAGCCGGGGCGGCAGTGCCTCGCGGGTGCCTATCAGGAGCTGGTAGCAGTCGCCGGGCTCCTCGGCGGCGCCACCGGCCGGCGTGTACCGCTGGTGGGCGCGGACCAGCACGTGGTGCAGGCCGAGGCGGGAGTCGGCCGGAAGCAGTTCGGTGGCCGCGACCAGCGAGAAGCCGGTGACCGGGCGCCCCTTGCCGGCGAACCAGCGCTGCCGCGGCAGCCACTCCCGCAGCAGTGGATCAAGTGACGCAAGGAGGCCGGGCGGGCTCGTACCGGTGCGTATGACGGCTTCCGACATGTCGTCGCGTCCTTTCCCCGGATCGTCGGGGTGGTTACTGATGCGTGCCCCGGGCGGAGCGGCGGAAACCGCGCCGCCCGGGGACGGGGCCGGTATCTAGACGGCGTCCTTGCGCAGCCGGAACCAGTAGAAGCCGTGACCGCCCAGGGTCAGCAGGTACGGCAGGTCACCGACCGCCGGGAAGCGGACCCCGCCGAACAGCTCGACGGGATGACGCCCGCCGAAGGCACTGAGGTCCAGCTCCGTGGGCTGCGCGAACCGGGAGAAGTTGTGGACGCACAGCACCAGGTCGTCCCCGTACTCCCGCAGGAAGGCGAGGACGGCGGGGTTGGAGGAGGGCAGCTCGGTGTAGGTGCCGAGGCCGAAGGCCACGTTCTGCTTGCGGATCTCGATCATGCGGCGGGTCCAGTGCAGCAGCGAGGACGGCGACGCCATGGACGCCTCGACGTTCGTCACCTGGAAGCCGTAGACCGGGTCCATGATCGTGGGCAGGAAGAGGCGCCCCGGGTCGGACGACGAGAAGCCCGCGTTGCGGTCGGGCGTCCACTGCATGGGGGTGCGGACGGCGTCGCGGTCGCCGAGCCAGATGTTGTCGCCCATGCCGATCTCGTCGCCGTAGTAGAGGATCGGCGAGCCGGGCAGGGACAGCAGCAGGGCCGTGAACAGCTCGATCTGGTTGCGGTCGTTGTCGAGGAGCGGGGCCAGGCGCCGACGGATGCCGATGTTGGCGCGCATCCGCGGGTCCTTGGCGTACTCCGCGTACATGTAGTCGCGTTCCTCGTCGGTGACCATTTCCAGGGTCAGCTCGTCGTGGTTGCGCAGGAAGATGCCCCACTGGCAGCCGGACGGGATGGCCGGGGTCTTGGCGAGGATCTCGGATACCGGGTAGCGCGACTCCCTCCTGACCGCCATGAAGATGCGCGGCATGACCGGGAAGTGGAAGGCCATGTGGCACTCGTCGCCGCCCGCGGCGTAGTCGCCGAAGTAGTCGACCACGTCCTCCGGCCACTGATTGGCCTCCGCCAGCACCACCGTGTCCGGGTACTGCGCGTCGATCTCCTTGCGCACCCGCTTCAGGAAGTCGTGGGTGGCCGGGAGGTTCTCGCAGTTGGTGCCCTCCTCCTGGTAGAGGTACGGCACCGCGTCCAGCCGGAACCCGTCGATGCCCAGGTCCAGCCAGAACTTCAGCGCGGAGATCATCTCCTCCTGCACGGCCGGGTTCTCGTAGTTGAGGTCCGGCTGGTGGGAGAAGAACCGGTGCCAGTAGTACTGCTTGCGCACCGGGTCGTAGGTCCAGTTGGACGCCTCGGTGTCGACGAAGATGATCCGCGCGTCCTGGAACTGCTTGTCGTCGTCGGCCCAGACGTAGTAGTCGCCGTAGGGGCCGTCGGGGTTGGTGCGGGACTCCTGGAACCACGGGTGCTGGTCGCTGGTGTGGTTCATGACGAAGTCGATGATCACGCGCATGCCCCGCTGGTGGGCCGCGTCGACGAACTCCACGAAGTCGGCGAGGTCGCCGAACTCGGGCAGCACGGCCGTGTAGTCGGAGACGTCGTAGCCGCCGTCGCGCAGGGGCGACTTGAAGAAGGGCGGGAGCCAGAGGCAGTCCACGCCCAGCCATTGCAGGTAGTCCAGCTTGGCGGTGAGGCCCTTGAGGTCACCGACGCCGTCGCCGTTGCTGTCCTGGAAGGAGCGGACGAGGACCTCGTAGAAGACGGCTCGTTTGAACCAGTCCGGGTCCCGGTCCTTGGCAGGGGTGTCCTCGAAGGTGTCCGGCACGGGCTCGTTGACGATCATGTGGTGGGTGACCCTCCGATCTGCGGGTGGGACGGTCGCAGAACCGTGCAGACGTGCGCGGGCGTACGGCCCGGCTCCAGGCGCACATAGTTGGCCCTGCCCCAGTGGTAGGTCTCGCCGGTCAGCTCGTCGCGGACCGGCACCGACTCGTGCCAGTCCAGGCCGAGTTGCGGCATGTCCAACGAGACCGTCGCCTCCTGGGTGTGGCGGGGGTCGAGGTTCACGACCACCAGAACCGTGTTCGACCCCTGCCGCTTCGAGTAGGCGATCACCTCCTCCTTGTCCGTGGGGTGGAAGTGCAGATCGCGCAGTTGGTGAAGCGCCGGGCTCTCGCGCCGGATGGTGTTGAGGCGGGTGATGAGGGGGGCGATGGTGGTGCCCTCGCGGGCGGCGCGGGTCCAGTCGCGGGGGGTGAGCTGGTACTTCTCCGAGTCGAGGTATTCCTCGCTGCCGTCGCGCAGGGGGGTGTTCTCGCAGAGTTCGTAGCCGCTGTAGATGCCCCAGGTGGGGGAGAGGGTGGCGGCGAGGACGGCGCGGACCTCGAAGGCGGGGCGGCCGCCGTGCTGGAGGTAGGCGTGCAGGATGTCGGGGGTGTTGGTGAACAGGTTGGGCCGCATGTAGGCGGCGGCCTCCCCGGACAGTTCGGTGAGGTACTCGGTGAGTTCCTGTTTGGTGTTGCGCCAGGTGAAGTAGGTGTAGGACTGCTGGAAGCCGATCTGGGCGAGGGTGGCCATCATGGCGGGGCGGGTGAAGGCCTCGGCCAGGAAGATGACGTCGGGGTCGGTGCCGTTGATCTCGGCGATGACGCGTTCCCAGAAGGCGACGGGTTTGGTGTGGGGGTTGTCGACGCGGAAGATGCGCACGCCGTGGTCCATCCAGTGGCGCAGGATGCGGACGGTTTCGGCGTGGAGGCCGTCGGGGTCGGTGTCGAAGGCGACGGGGTAGATGTCCTGGTACTTCTTGGGCGGGTTCTCGGCGTGGGCGATCGAACCGTCGGGGCGGTGGTGGAACCAGTCGGGGTGTTTGTGGACCCAGGGGTGGTCGGGGGAGCACTGGAGGGCGAAGTCGAGGGCGATCTCCAGGCCGAGGTTCGCGGCTTCCCGTACGAAGTGGTCGAAGTCGTCGAGGGTGCCCAGGGCGGGGTGGATGCTGTCGTGGCCGCCTTCGGGGGAGCCGATGGCCCAGGGGACGCCGACGTCGTCGGCGGTGGCGGTGAGGGTGTTGTTGCGGCCTTTGCGGTGGGTGGTGCCGATGGGGTGGATCGGGGGGAGGTAGACGACGTCGAAGCCCATGGCGGCGATCGCGGGGAGGCGGCGGGCGGCGGTGCGGAAGGTGCCGTGCGGGGTGTCGGGGGTGCCTTCGGAGCGGGGGAAGAACTCGTACCAGGCGCCGTACAGGGCGCGTTCCCGCTCGACCAGCAGGGGCAGCGGCTCGGAGGAGGTGACCAGGTCCCGCAGGGGGTGGCGGGCCAGGACCGCGTCCACCTCCGGCGTCAACGCCGCCGCCAGCCGGGACGCGGTCGGCCGGTCCTCGTCCCGCAGCGCGTCGACGGCGGCCAGCAGCTCGCGCCGGTCCTCGCTCCCCGGTACCTCGGCGGCGGCCCGCTCGTACAGCCGGGCGCCCTCCTCCAGGACCAGTTCCGTGTCCATCCCCGCCGGGATCTTGATCCGCGCCGTGTGCCGCCAGGTGGTGACCGGATCGCTCCACGCCTCCACGGTGTACGACCACAGTCCCGTCCCGCCCGCGGTGACGGTGGCGCCCCAGCGGTCGGTGCCCGGGGCCAGCTCCCGCATCGGCGTCCAGGGACCCGGCCGGCCCCGCGGATCTCGTAGGACGACGTTGGCGGCCACCGCGTCGTGCCCCTCGCGGAACACGGTGGCGGAGACCTCGAACGACTCGCCGGTGACGGCCTTGGCCGGTCTGCGCCCCCGCTGGACGACCGGACGGACGTCCAGGACGGGGATGCGCCCGACGACCGTGGCGCTCCGCGCGGGGGACGGGCCGGCAGCCGGGGATGCCGGGGGTGCCGGAGAGGCGGGGGATGCTGACGTGTGGTGCGTGGCGGGCATGACCGCTCCTGTCCGCGTCAACTGGGTGGGCGGATGACTCTGGGGAGGTGGGTCCTGCGAGGTGCGTGCGGGGCGTACCGCAGGAGCCTTCCCACACTCTTCCGGTGGGCAATCCGGCACTTTGTTAACTACTCGCGCGTATGTCGACAACGCGGCACACACGGCGATCTGACCGTCGCTTTCCCGGATGCCGCTCCCGCAATCAGCGTTCGTCGCGACATGTGCAGCTTTCCGTGCGGGCCGAAGTGCCACAAGAAGGCCGAGGGGGAAAGATCCGGCCATATCGACACGCCGAGGGTGTCAGGTCTGTCCGGCGGATCAGGGCGAAGGCCCCAACAAGGGACACATCGCGCGGTAACGTCGTCCGGGTGAAGGCGATCCGTCGACTGACCGTCCGTCCCGTTCTCCCCGACCCCCTCCGGCCGCTCAGTGATCTGGCCCGCAATCTGCGCTGGTCCTGGCACCCGGAGACCCGCGACCTCTTCCAGTCCGTCGACCCCGAGTGCTGGACCGCGTCCGGCCGCGACCCGGTACGGCTGCTCGGCACCGTGCCGCCCGCGCGCCTCGCGGAGCTGGCCGGGGACCGGCGCTTCCTGCGCCGGCTCACCGCGGCGGCCGACGACCTCGACCACTACCTGAGCGGTGACCGCTGGTACCAGGCCCAGCCGGGCCGACTCCCGGCCGCCGTGGCCTACTTCTCGCCCGAGTTCGGCATCACCGCCGCACTGCCCCAGTACTCCGGCGGCCTCGGCATCCTGGCCGGCGACCACCTCAAGGCGGCCAGCGACCTGGGGGTGCCGCTCGTCGGCGTGGGCCTGCTCTACCGCCACGGCTACTTCCGCCAGTCCCTCTCCCGGGACGGCTGGCAGCAGGAGCACTACCCCGTCCTCGACCCCCACGAGCTGCCGCTGGCCCCCCTCAAGGAGCGCGACGGCACCGCGGCGCACATCGCCCTGGCGCTGCCCGGCGGCCGGGAGTTGCGGGCCCGGATCTGGCTGGCCCAGGTCGGCCGGGTGCCGCTGCTGCTGCTCGACTCCGACGTCGAGGAGAACGACCTCGGCGAACGCGGCGTCACCGACCGGCTCTACGGCGGCGGCAGCGAGCACCGGCTCCTCCAGGAGATGCTGCTCGGCATAGGAGGTGTCCGGGCGGTGCGCACGTACTGCCGGCTCACCGGCCACGCCGCGCCGGAGGTGTTCCACACCAACGAGGGCCACGCCGGCTTCCTCGGTCTGGAACGCATCGCCGAACTGTGCGACGAGGGGCTGGAGTTCGGTGCCGCCCTGGAGGCGGTGCGGGCCGGCACCGTCTTCACCACCCACACCCCCGTCCCGGCCGGTATCGACCGCTTCGACCGGGAGCTGGTCGCCCGCCACTTCGGCCCCGACTCCGAACTCCCGCGCATCGACGTCGAACGCGTCCTCAGGCTGGGCATGGAGACCTACCCCGGGGGCGAGCCGAACCTGTTCAACATGGCCGTGATGGGCCTGCGGCTGGCCCAGCGCGCCAACGGGGTCTCCCTGCTGCACGGCGGGGTCAGCCGGGGGATGTTCGCCGGACTCTGGCCCGGCTTCGACGCCGAGGAGGTGCCGATCACCTCCGTCACCAACGGCGTGCACGCCCCGACCTGGGTGGCCCCCGAGGTGTTCCGGCTCGGCGCCCGGCAGATCGGCGTGCAGCGGGCCGAGGACGCGCTGGCCGTCGGCGGCTCGGACCGCTGGGACTCGGTCGCCGACATCCCCGACCAGGACATCTGGGAGCTGCGCCGCACCCTGCGCGCCCAGCTCGTCGAGGAGGTGCGCGAGCGGCTGCGCGCCTCCTGGCGGCAGCGGGGCGCCGGGACGGCCGAGCTGGGCTGGATCGACGACGCCCTGGACCCGGACGTGCTCACCATCGGCTTCGCGCGGCGGGTCCCGTCGTACAAGCGGCTCACGCTGATGCTGCGCGACCGGGACCGGCTGATGGACCTGCTGCTCCACCCCGAGCGGCCGATCCAGATCGTCGTCGCGGGCAAGGCGCACCCGGCCGACGACGGCGGGAAGCGGCTGGTGCAGGAGCTGGTGCGGTTCACGGACGACCCGCGGGTGCGGCACCGCATCGTGTTCCTGCCGGACTACGGCATGGCGATGGCGCAGAAGCTCTACCCCGGCTGCGACATCTGGCTGAACAACCCGCTGCGGCCGCTGGAGGCGTGCGGCACCTCCGGGATGAAGGCGGCGCTCAACGGCTGCCTCAACCTGTCGGTCCTCGACGGCTGGTGGGACGAGTGGTACCAGCCGGACTTCGGCTGGGCGATCCCCACCGCCGACGGCGCGGGCACCGACCCGGACCGGCGCGACGCCATAGAGGCCAACGCCCTCTACGACCTGCTGGAGCAGCGGATCACCCCGCGCTTCTACGAGCGGGGCGCGAGCGGGCTGCCCGACCGGTGGCTGGAGATGGTGCGCCGGACCCTCAGCCTGCTCGGCCCGAAGGTGCTGGCCGGCCGCATGGTCCGCGAGTACGTCGAGCGGCTGTACGCCCCGGCCGCCGAGGCGCACCGCGCGATGGACCCGGACTCCGCGCGCGGGCTCGCCGAGTGGAAGGCGCGGGTGCGGGCGGCCTGGCCGGGGGTGAGCGTCGACCACGTGGAGACGTCCGCCGCCACCGCCGCCGCCGAACTCGGCGCCACGCTCGCGCTGCGGGTGCGGGTGCGCCTCGGCGACCTCGCGCCGGAGGACGTGGAGGTGCAGGCGGTCTCCGGCCGGGTGGACTCCGAGGACCGGATCACCGACGCGGCGAAGGTGCCGCTGAAACCGGTGGGCGGCCCCGACCTGGAGGGCCGCTGGGTGTACGAGGGCCCGCTCGCCCTGGACCGCACCGGTCCGTTCGGCTACACGGTCCGGGTGCTGCCCGCGCACCGGCTGCTGGCGTCCGGCACGGAGACCGGTCTGGTCGCCGTGCCCTCGGGCGACCTGGTGGAGGCGGCGGGCCTGCTGATGCGGTGAGCGCCGGGGCGGCGGCCGGGTGGCGGGCGACGAGGAGGGCTCAGTCCTCCTCGTCGCCGCCGCTCAGCCGCCGCAGTACGGTGCCGCACCGGCGGGCGTAGGCGTGCTGGAAGGCACGGGCCGCCGGTCCGCCGGCCTTGGCGTACCACTTGGCGGGGCGGCTGAAGGCGGACACCGTCAGCCACACGGTGCCGTCGCCGGTGCGGTCCACCACGAACGCCTCCTCGCCGGACTCCGGGTGGCCGGGCAGCGTGCCGTAGGCCCAGCCGGCCCGGCGCGGCTCCTCCAGGGTCCACACCACCCGGCAGGGCGCCTTGATCATGCCGGCGAGGGTGACGGTGACGTCCACGCCGGGCGCGGCGCGCTCCGCGCTCGCGTCGATGCCGACGCCCATCTCGCGGTGCATCTCCCAGGTGAGCACGGCCTCGACCGCCCGCCGGAAGACCGGTTCGCCCTCCCCGAGGCGGGTGCGTACGTGCATGGGGCGGAAGCCGGGCGGGCAGTGGCCCTGCTCGCGGGTGGCGCCGACGTCGTCGTACGTGAAGGACATGGGTCCCAAGGGTAGGGCGGCACCCGGGAACCGCTGGTTCCGGGTGCCGCCCCGCCGTGTTGTGCCGGTGTGTCCCGCGGTCAGCTCACGTTGATCGCGGTCCAGGCCGCGCCCACCGTCTTGTACTCGGTGCTGTCGGCGCCGTACAGGTCGGACGCCGCGCTCAGGGTCGCCGCGCGGGCGTCGGCGTAGTCGGTCGTCGAGGTCATGTACTCGGTCAGCGCCTTGTACCAGATGTGCAGGGCCTTGTCGCGGCCGATGCCCGTGACGGTGGAGCCGTCGTGGGTCGGGGAGTCGTAGTCCACCCCGTCGACCGTGCGTGCCCCGCTGCCCTCCGCCAGCAGGAAGAAGAAGTGGTTGGCGGGACCGGACGAGTAGTGCACGTCGACGCCGCCGAGACCGGAGTCCCAGTAGTCCTTGGAGGCGCCGTCCTTGCTGGGCTCGTCCATGTAGCGCAGCGGGGTGCCGTCCCCGTTGATGTCGATCTCCTCGCCGATGAGGTAGTCGCCCTTGTCGGCGGAGTTGTTCGCGAAGTACTCCACGCCGGTGCCGAAGATGTCGCTGGTCGCCTCGTTGAGTCCGCCGGACTCGCCGCTGTACTCGAGGCCCGCGGTGTTGGAGGTGACGCCGTGGCTCATCTCGTGCCCGGCCACGTCCAGCGAGGTCAGCGGGTTGGTGTTGCCCGTGCCGTCGCCGTACGTCATGCAGAAGCAGCTGTCCGACCAGAAGGCGTTGACGTAGTTGCTGCCGTAGTGGACGCGGGAGTAGGCCGCCTTGCCGTCGTTCCTGATGCCGCTGCGGCCGAAGCTCTCCTTGTAGAAGTCCCAGGTGACCTGCGCGCCGTAGGCGGCGTCGACGGCGGCGGTCTGGTCCTGCGGGTCGCTGGAGGCGGCGCCGGTGCCCCAGGTGTCGTCGGCGTCGGTGAAGAGGGTGCCGGTGCCGGAGGTCTTGCGGGCCAGGTTGTACGTCTTGTGGCCGCCGCGCCCGGTGTCGTACAGCTGGTACGACGAGCCCGACTTGGTGGTGCCCAGTTCGACCGTGCCCGAGTAGAGGCTCTTGCCGGAGCCGTTCTCGATGCCCTGGTACTCGTACAGCTTGGCGCCGGTGGCGGCGTCGGTGATGACGTGCAGTTCGTTCGGGGTGCCGTCGTCCTGGAGGCCGCCGACCACGGTCTCGTAGGCGAGGACGGGCCTGCCCTCGGCGGCCCAGATCACCTTGCGGGGCGCGGAGTCGGCCGCGGTCCTCGACGACCCGGCGTCCTCGGCGGCGGACAGCGCCTGCTGCTCGGCCTTGGCCGCCTTCACCTTCGGGGTGACGGTGGCCACCTTGATGGCGGCCTTGGTCGCCTTGGTGACGCCTCTGGTGGCGCCGGACTCCGAGCGGTGCACGACGAGGTCGCCGCCGAGGACGGGCAGGCCGTCGTAGGTGCGCTCGTAGCGGGTGTGCACGGAGCCGTCGCGGTCCTTGACCACGTCCTTGACGACCAGTTTCTCCTTGGCGCCGAGGCCGATCTGCCGGGCGGTGCCGGCCGCGTCGGCCTGCTGCTCCTGTATGAGCGCGCCGCGGGCGGAGGCCGACAGCAGGACGGGGGCGCCGGGCAGTGCCGACGGCGCGGTGCTGTCCGCGGCGGCGTTGCCCGCGGTCAGGCCGGTGGTGAGCATCGCTCCGGCGGCGACCGCGGTGGCGAGGGCCAGGGTGGTGCGCTTGTGGCGCGCGAAGAGGGAAGACACACAAGCTCCTTCGGTGGGGGGTACCGGACGGCGTGGGGTGTCCGGCCGGTTACTGCGAAGTGGTGCTGTGGGTGACGGAAGACTGACATCGAAGGCGCGTACATGTCAGGAGGACGTGATGATGTTGGCCGAAAATCGCTGTCCGGGTGTCTGTTGCGGGAATGTGAAGGCCGTGTGACCTCGGTCAAGCCGCAACAAGGCAGGCGTAAGTGCTTGGCAAAAAACGGCAGTCGGGGCGACATGGAGAGGGCGCCGCCCCGGAGGATTCGAACCTCCGGAACGGCGCCCTGTCGTGGGGTGGCGCACCCGCGGGCCGGCCGGCCTACGGGAAGGTGAGCCGCCAGGCGTCGATGTAGCCGGTGTCCGCCGGGCCCTGGTCCTGGACGCGCAGCTTCCAGGTGCCGTTGGCCGATTCGGAGGAGGCGTTGACCGTGTACGTCTCGTGCACGTCCGCCGCCGGGTCGTAGCCGCTGTTCTTCAGGCGGTACGTCGACCCGTCGGGCGCGACCAGGTCGATCTGGAGGTCACCGCGCCAGGTGTGCTCGATGTCCACGCCCACCTGAAGGTTGCTCGGCGCCTTGCCCGTGCGTCCGGAGACGGTGAGGGACGAGGTCACCGCGGACCCGTAGTCGGGGATGTTCACGTTCGTGGTGCTCTCGAACGTGGTGCCCTCGCCGGGCTCCTCGCCGCCGGGCCGCGAGCCGACGTTGATGCCCGCCCACGCGTTCGCCACCGCGGTGTACTCGGCGCTGTCGGTGCCGTACAGCTCACCGGCGGCCGCGAGGGTGCCGGTGCGGGCGCCCGCGTAGTTGGTGGTCGAGGTGAACTTGGTGGTCAGCGCGCGGAACCAGATCTTCTCCGCCTTGGCGCGGCCGATGCCGGTGACCGGGAGGCCGTCCGAGGTGGGCGAGTCGTAGGAGACACCGTTGATGGTCTTGGTGCCGCTGCCCTCGCTCAGCAGGTAGAAGAAGTGGTTGGCCGGGCCCGACGAGTAGTGGACGTCCACCCCGCCGATCCCCGAGTACCAGTAGTCCTTGGAGGCGCCGTCCTTGCTGGGCTCGTCCATGTAGCGCAGCGGGGTGCCGTCGCCGTTGATGTCGATCTCCTCGCCGATGAGGTAGTCACCGACGTCGGAGGAGTTGTTGGCGTAGAACTCGACCGCGGTCGCGAAGATGTCGGACGTGGCCTCGTTCAGACCGCCGGACTCGCCGCTGTAGTTGAGGCCCGCGGTGACGGAGGTGACGCCGTGGCTCATCTCGTGCGCGGCCACGTCGATGGACGTCAGCGGGTTGGCGTTGCCCGAGCCGTCGCCGTACGTCATGCAGAAGCAGCTGTCCTGCCAGAAGGCGTTGACGTAGTTGTTGCCGTAGTGGACCCGGGAGTAGGCGCCCACGCCGTCGCCGCGGATGCCGGAGCGGCCGTGCACGTTCTTGTAGTAGTCCCAGGTCAGCGCGGCGCCGTAGTGGGCGTCGGCGCCGGCGGTCTCCGCGTTGGAGGCGCTGCCGTTGCCCCACACGTCGTCGGAGCCGGAGAAGAGCGTCCCGGTGCCGGAGGTGCCGCGGTTGAGGTTGTACGTCTTGTGGTTGCCGCGGGCCGTGTCGGTCAGCGTGTACGACGACCCCGACTGCGCGGTGCCCAGCGTGACCGTGCCGCTGTACAGGGTGTTGCCGGTGCCGTTCTCGACGGCCTGGTACTCGTACAGCTTGGCGCCGGTGGCGGCGTCGGTGACGACGTGCAGCTCGTTCGGGGTGCCGTCCTCCTGGAGGCCGCCCACGACCGTCTCGTACGCCAGGACGGGGGTGCCGTTCGCCGCCCAGATCACCTTGCGCGGGGCGCGGTCGGCGTCCGGCTGCTCGGCCCCGGCGGCCTTCGCGGCCGACACCGCCTGCGACTCGGCCTTCGCGGCGGAGATCTTCGGCGTGACGGTCGCGGGCCTGATCGCCTTCGCGGCGGCCTTCACGACCTGCTCCGTCTTCCCCGCCTCACTGGACACCACGAGGTCGCCGCCGAGGACGGGCAGGCCGTCATAGGTGCGCTCGTAGCGGGTGTGCAGGGTGCCGTCGCGGTCCTTGAGCACGTCCCGGACGACCAGCTTCTCCTTGGCGCCCAGACCCAGCTCGTCGGCCGTCTTCGCCTTGGCGGCGTCGGCGTCGCGGATCAGCTCGGCGCGCTGGGACGGGCTGAGCTTGACCAGCTCGTTGCCCTTGGCCGGCGACGGGTCGGGGGCCGCCGTGGCGGTGCCGGACTGGACCGCCGTGGCGATCAGCGCGGCGACACCGGCCAGCGCGACGGCCGCGGCGCGCCGGTGCGTGGCGCGGCGGGAGGAGGCGGGGGAGGTGGTGTGGGAGGTGCGTCTGTGGGGAGTACTGCTGCTCAACACTGACTCCTTCTGCGCGGCCGCGGGTCGCGCGGCCAGGGGAGACCGGCCGGCGGGTGGCCGACCGGGCGGAACTGTGCGGTACGCAGAAACCACGTGCTACGAGCCGGCCGCCGCACAGCACTCGTGGGGAAGCAGTGGGGGCGCTGTGAAGGGCCGACGGAAGACTGGCAGGAGAAAGCGCTACTTGTCAGGGGCGCGTCACTAAGTTGGCTGGAAATGGTTCGTTGACCGGGCGTTCACGTTCGATAAACGGAATCGTTGCCGTGCCGGTCCCGTTACTGTCCGGCCAGTCAGTAACCGGAGGCCGGTTCCCCGTGCCAGGAACCCCACAGGGCCGCGTACGCCCCGCCCGCCGCCACCAGCGCGTCGTGCGTGCCCAGCTCGGTCACCAGACCGTCCTCCATCACCGCGACCCGGTCGGCGTCGTGCGCGGTGTGCAGGCGGTGCGCGATGGCGATGACCGTACGGCCCTTGAGCACCGCGGCCAGCGCCTGCTCCGTGTGCCGGGCCGTCGTCGGGTCCAGCAGGGCGGTCGCCTCGTCCAGGATCAGGGTGTGCGGGTCGGCCAGCACCACCCGGGCCAGGGCCAGTTGCTGGGCCTGCGAACCGTCCGGGGAATGGCCCTTCGCACCCAGCTCGGCACCGAGGCCCCCGGGCAGCTCCCGCACCCACCCCTCGGCGCCCACCGCGGCGAGCGCCGCCCACAACTCCTCGTCCCCGGCGGTGGGTTCGGCGATCAGGAGGTTGTCGCGGACGGTGCCAAGGAACACGTGGTGCTCCTGGGTGACCAGCACCACCTGACGCCGCAGCCGCTCCGGACCCAGGGCGACCACGGGCACCCCGCCCACCGTCACCGAGCCCCGGGTCGGCGCGTCGACGCCCGCCAGCAGCCGGCTCAGGGTGGTCTTGCCCGCCCCCGACGGCCCCACGACCGCCAGCCGTTCCCCCGGCCGCACGGTCAGGTCCACCCCGCGCAGCACCTCCCCGCCCCGGTCGTAGGCGTACCGCACCCCGGACACGTCGATGCGGTCGTCCACGGGCACCGCCGACTCGTCCGCCGTCGCCCGCGGGGCCCGCGCCAGTCCTTCCACCCGGGCGAAGGAGGCGGAACCGGCCTGCAACTGCTCGACCCGCATCAGCACCTCGTCGAGCGGTCCCGCCAGCTGCTGGAGATACACGGCGCAGGACACCACCGCGCCGAGGCTCGCCGAACCGTGCGCGTGCAGGACCCCGCCGAGCAGCAGCACGCCCGCCACGGGAAGGACGTAGGAGACGTCGACCGCCGGGAAGAACACACTGCGCAGGAACAGCGTCCGGAACCGGGTGCGCCGCGAGACCTCCAGCGCCCCGCGGTTCGTCGCGACGCGCCGCTCGGCCAGCCCGAACGCCTCGACCGTACGGGCGCCGGACACCGTGGCCGCCAGACTCTCCGCGACGTCCGAGTTGGCCGCGCCCTCGGCCAGGTAGGCCGCCCGCGCCCGGCGCAGGTACCAGCGCAGCGCCAGCCAGGCCGGCGTCAGCCCCAGCACCCCGACCAGGCCGAGCAGCGGGTCGAGCACGAACACCGCACCCGTGAGGAACAGCGCCTGCACCGCGTTGACCAGCAGCTCGGGACCGGCGTCGCGCAGCGTCGTGCCGACCGCGGTCACGTCCGCCGTACCGCGCGTCGTCAGGTCCCCGGTCCCCGCCCGCTCCACCACGGACGCGGGCAGCGCCAGCGCCCGCTCCACGTACCGCTCGCGCACCCGGGCCAGCGTCCGCTCCCCGAACCGGTGCCCCACGTACCGCGCCCAGCGGGCCAGCAGCAACTGCGCCAGCGAGCACAGCAGGATGGCGAGGGCCATCCGGTCCACGGCGTCCACCCCGCCCCCGCCGCGCACCTCGTCGACGATCCGGCCCAGCAGCCACGGACCGGCGAGACCGGCCAGCGCGGCTAGGGCGTTGAGACCCAGGACGACCGCGAAGGACCTCCGGTCGGTGCGCACGAGGTCGACCGCGGCCCGGCGGACGTCGGCGCCCTCGGCGACGGGCAGCTGTGTCATCGGGCCGGTTCCCCTTCTTCGGCGCCCTCGGTGTCCCCGGCGCCCTCGTCGTCCCGCGCGACCAGGGCGCGGTACCCCGGTTCGGTGTCCAGGAGTTCGCGGTGCGTGCCGGTGGCCGCGACCTTGCCGTCGACCAGGTGGTGCACGACGTCCGCGCGGTCGAGGAGCAGCGGTGAGGTGGCGGCGAGGACGGTGGTGCGGCCCCGGCGGGCCTGCTTGAGGCGGTCGGCCACGGTGGCTTCCGTGTGGGCGTCCAGGGCGGAGGTGGGTTCCGCGGCGAGGAGGATCTCGGGGTCGGTCAGGAGGGCGCGGGCCAGGCGGATGCGTTGGCGTTGTCCGCCGGACAGGTCGCGGGCCTGGGCCGCGACCGGGGTTTTCAGTCCGTCTGGGAGGGCGCGGATGATGTCTTCGGCGGCGGCCGCGTGGATGGCCTGGGTGAGGTGCGCCGACTCATCCGCCCGGGTGGGTGGTTGTGCGTCTGCGGGTGCGTTGTGGCTTGTCGCGCCCACGCGGCGGAGCCGCACATCGACACTGCCCGCGCCCCTGGCCGGCGTGTCCTCATCGCCTATGACAGCGCTCAGGGGGCCCGCGAAGAGGTCGGCCTCCGGGTCGGCGACCAGGATGCGCGACCGTACCTGTGTCAGCGGGATGTCGGCCAGGGGGATGTCTCCCCAGGTCGCGTCTGACGGGGTGTAGCGGCCCAGGCGGTCCAGGATCTCGGTGGCGTCGGACGGGCGGGAGGCGACCAGGGCGGTCAGGCGGCCGGGGGTGATCCGTACGCCCGAGGACGGGTCGTACAGCACCGAGGGTTCCGCGGGGGCGTCCCGGGTGCCTTCGTCCGGGGCCGGTTCCAGGCGCAGGAAGGCGACGACGCGGCGGGCGGCCACCACACCGCGGCTGAGCTGGTGGCCCATCTCGATGAGGAACGCCACCGGCCAGCCCAGCGCGACGACATAGCCGTACACCGAGACCAGCTCACCCACGCTGATGTGGCCCTGCGCGGCCTGGCGGGCGCCCAGCCAGGTCACCAGGGCCAGGAACAGCATCGGGAGCCCCACACCGAGGGCCTGGATCCAGCTGGTCACCGCGCCGACCCGGTAGCCCTGCTCGCGCAGCCGGCCCGAGTCCCGGTGGAAGGCGTCCGCGACCAGGCCCTTGCCGCCCAGCCCGTTCAGCACCCGCAGCCCGCCCGCGAGGTCGCCGATCCGCGCGGTCAGCACGGACTGCCGCTCGCGGTACTCGGCCTCCCTGCCCTGAAGCCGTCCCATGAGCGGGCCGAGGAGCACCCCGAGCACCGGCACCCCGAGCAGCACCACCAGGGCGAGCCGGGTCGACACCGACAGCATCAGCCCGCCGACCGCCGCGTAGGCGACGATCGCGCCGACGCCCGGTCCCACGGCCGTCAGGGAGGTGCTGATGGTCTGCACGTCGCCCACCCCGATGGTGACGACCTCACCGGTCCCCACCTGCCCGCGCAGCGTCGCGCCGAGCCGGGTGGCGTGCCCGACGACCACCTTGACCGTGCGGAAGTTGGCGTCCATCCGCACCTTCGTCATGGTGCGGTGCCGCAGCACGCCCAGCCACGCGTTGACCCCGCCGACGGCGACCATGGCGCCGGTCCAGCCCGCCAGCGCGCCCATGTCACCGGGCTCCAGGCCGTGGTCGACGGCGCGGGCCATCAGATACGGCGTCGCCGCCAGCAGCACCATCCAGACACTGGCCAGCACCGCCCCCGCCAGGCACCGGGGCCACTGCCGCCGCACCAGCCAGCCCAGGTACCGCCAGCCGCCCCGGCGGTCCGGAGTACCCGGGTCCTCGTACGCGTCGATCCTCACGCCAGACTGTCCCGCCACGCCCGGTGCAGATCCGCGAACCGGCCCGTACCGGCGATCAGTTCGTCCGGGGCGCCGTCCTCGACGATCCGGCCGTGCTCCATCACCAGCACCCGGTCGGCGATCTCCACCGTGGACAGCCGGTGCGCGATGACCACCGCCGTACGCCCCTTCAGCACCGTCGCCATCGCCCGCTGCACCGCCCGCTCCCCGGGGATGTCCAGCGAACTGGTCGCCTCGTCCAGGATCAGCACCGCCGGGTCCGCGAGCAGCGCCCGCGCGAACGCCACGAGCTGGCGCTGGCCGGCCGAGATACGGCCGCCCCGCTTGCGCACGTCCGTGTCGTAGCCGTCCGGCAGCGCGGCGATGAAGTCGTGGGCGCCGATCGCCTTCGCGGCCCGCTCGATCTCCTCCCGGGTCGCCTCCGGCCGGCCGATCGCGATGTTGTCGGCGACCGTGCCGGAGAACAGGAACGCCTCCTGCGTCACCATCACCACCCCGCGCCGCAGCTCCGGCACGGCCAGCTCGCGCAGGTCGGTGCCGTCCAGCAGGACCCGCCCGGCGGAGGGGTCGTAGAACCGGGCGAGCAGCTTGGCCAGCGTCGACTTGCCCGCACCGGTCGAGCCCACCACGGCGACCGTCTGCCCGGCCGGGAGCGTCAGCTCGAAGCGCGGCAGCACCTCGCCGCCGGTGCGGTAGCCGAAGCTCACCGCGTCGAAGACGACCTCGCGGCCGGGGTGCGCCGACTCCAGCGGCGGCAGCTCCTTCGGCGCGGCCGGCTCCGGCACCGACGGCGTCTGGGCCAGCAGCCCGGCGATCTTCTCCAGCGACGCGGCCGCCGACTGGTACGAGTTCAGGAACATGCCCAGCCGGTCGATCGGGTCGTACAGCCGGCGCAGGTACAGCACCGCCGCCGCCAGCACACCGAGCGCCAGCGTGCCGTCGGCGACCCGGTAGGCGCCCCACAGCACGATGCCCGCGACGGCCGTGTTGGCGACCAGGCGGGAACCCACCACGTAACGCGCCATCTCCAGCAGCGCGTCGCCGTTGGTCCGCTCGTGCCGGTGGTTCAGCACCGCGAAGTCGGCGTCGTTGGCGGCCTCCCGGCGGAAGGCGCGCACCGGCCGGATGCCGTTCATCGTCTCCACGAACTTCACGATCACCGCCGCGATCGCCGTGGACCGCTTCCGGTACACCCGCCCCGCGCGCCGCTGGTAGAGCCGCACCAGCGCGTACAGCGGCACGAACGACGCCACCGCCACGGCGCCCAGGCCCCAGTCCAGCCAGAGCAGCAGCGCGGCGATGTAGACGAAGGACAGGATGACCGTCACCAGCTCCTGGAGCCCCTCGTCGAGCAGCTCGCGCAGGGACTCCACGTCCGTGGTGGAACGGGAGATGAGGCGGCCCGAGGTGTAGCGCTCGTGGAAGTCGACGCTCAGCGCCTGCGCGTGCCGGAAGATACGGCCGCGCAGGTCGAGCAGCACGTCCTGGCTGACCCGGGCCGCCGCCGCGATGAAGGCGTACTGGAGACCGCCCGCCGCCAGCGCGCACAGCAGGTACCCGGCGCCGACCGCGACCAGCGGGCCGTGGTCGTCGTCCCGCAGCGCCGGCACGGCGTGGTCGATGGCGTACGCCACCAGCAGCGGACCCGCCTGCACGGCCGCCTGCTGGAGCAGCAGGAGGAAGACGGTGAGGGCGACGCGGGCCTTCATGGGAACCAGCAGGGAGCGCAGCAGGGCGCCGGTCGCGCCCGGCGGGCTGGGCAGGACGTCCTGGTCGAAGCCGTCGTCGGCGGTGCCGGCCGCCGCCCCGGCCGGGTCCCCGGGCCGCGGGTCCCGTGGCTGTTCCCGGTCCGGCGCGGTGGCCGTGGGCGCGGTCATCGGCCGTCCCCTTCCTGGGTTCCCCCGGCGTTCCCGGACCCGTCGAGCCCGGACATCAGATGGGCGTACTCGGGGCTGGTGCGCAGCAGTTCGTGATGGGTGCCGACGGCGGCGATGCGGCCCTCGGACAGCAGGGCGACGCGGTCGGCGAGCAGGACGGTGGAGGGGCGGTGGGCCACGATCAGCGCGGTGGTGTCCGCGAGGACCTGCCGCAGGGCGGCCTCCACGGCGGCCTCCGTGTGCACGTCCAGCGCGGACAGCGGGTCGTCCAGGACGAGGAACCTCGGTCTGCCGACCACCGCCCGCGCGAGCGCGAGGCGCTGACGCTGGCCGCCGGAGAGGCTCAGGCCCTGCTCGCCGACCTCGGTGCCGGTGCCCTGGGGGAGCGCGTGCGCGAAGTCGGCCTGCGCGACGGCGAGGGCCCGGTCCAGCTCCTCGTCGCCGGCGCCCGCACCGGCGCCCATCAGCACGTTCTCACCGACGGTGGCCGAGAAGAGGGTCGGCTCCTCGAAGGCCACGGCGACCATCGCGCGCAGCTCCTCGCGGGACAGGGCGGTGATGTCCTCGCCGTCCAGCGTGATCCGGCCCTCGGTCACCTCGTGCAGGCGCGGCACGAGCGCGGTCAGCGTCGTCTTGCCGCTGCCGGTGGCACCGACCAGGGCCATGGACTCGCCGGAACGGATGTGCAGGTCGACGTCCGTCAGGAGGGGCGGGGAGCCGGGGGCGGCGTCGGGATAGCGGAACCGCACGTGCTCGAACCGCAGCCCGCCCCCGCGCTCCCCGCCGCCCCGCACCGGCGCCGGGTCACCGGCGCGACCCCGCGTTTCGACCTCCGCGTCCATCACCTCGAAGTACCGGTCCGTGGCCGTCGCCGCCTCCTGGCTCATCGCCAGCAGGAAGCCGATGGACTCCACCGGCCACCGCAGGGCCAGCGCCGTGGACAGGAACGCCACCAGCGTCCCCGCCGACAGCGCCCCGTCGGCCACCTGCACCGACCCGACCACCAGCGCCGCCCCGATCGCCACCTCGGGCAGCGTCACGATGACCGCCCAGATGGCGGCCAGCAGCCGCGCCTTGCGCAGCTCCGTGCCGCGCAGCGTGTGGGAAAGCTCGTGGAAGGCACGGGCCTGGCTGCGGTGGCGGCCGAAGCCCTTGATGATCCGGATGCCGAGCACGCTCTCCTCGACCACGGTCGTCAGATCCCCGACCTGGTCCTGTGCGCGCCGCGCCACCGCCGAGTACTTCTTCTCGAAGATCCCGCAAGTGATCATCACCGGGATGGCGGGCCCCAGGACGACCAGCCCCAGCGTCCAGTCCTGGACCAGCATGATGCCCACGCCGATCAGGATCGTCACGCCGTTGACCAGCAGGAACGTCAGCGGAAAGGCGAGGAACATGCGGAGCAGCATCAGATCGGTCGTCCCGCGCGACAGCAACTGCCCCGAGGCCCAGCGATCGTGGAAGGCCACCGGCAGCCGTTGCAGATGCCGGTAGAGATCCGCCCGCATGCCCGCCTCGACGCCCGCCAGCGGCCTGGCCACCAGCCAACGCCGCAACCCGAACAGCAGCGCCTCCGCCAGCCCGAGGAGCAGCAGGTACAGCGCTCCGAGCCACACGCCCGCCGGATCGCGGTCGGCGACCGGTCCGTCCACCATCCACTTCAGGACGAGCGGGATCACCAGCCCCACGCAGGAGGCGAGGATCGCTATCACCGCGGCCGTCCCCAACCGCGCGCGCACCGGCCGTACATAGGGCCACAGCCGCAGCAGGGCACGTACGGTGGAACGCTTCTCGGCGGCGTCCGGTGCGGGGTCCGGGGCGGCGTCCGGGGCGAGATCCGTGGCGGGGGCAGGTTTCGTGGGCATCAGCAGCGAGCCTACGGTTTGCCACTGACAGTGCCCACCGAGTTTTCCGGCCCGCCCGGGGTCGTACGGAAGCCCCGCCGGGGTCGTACCGGCGCATCCACCGATCGGCTGATGCGCCTTCGAGCGCGTCGGCCGATGTGCCGGACCGGGGCCGGCCGGGACGCTGGTGCCATGCCCGTCATCGAAGTCACCGACCTGCACAAGTCCTACGGCGGCCGTCCCGTCGTCGACGGTGTGTCCTTCTGTGTCGAGGAGGGCGAGATCTTCGGCGTCCTCGGCCCCAACGGCGCCGGCAAGACCACCACCGTGGAGTGCGTCGAGGGACTGCGCGTCCCCGACGCGGGCCGGGTCCGGGTCACCGGCCTCGACCCCGTCGCCGACCACCGGCGGGTCGCCGAGGTCCTCGGCGCCCAGCTCCAGCAGAGCGAGATCCAGCCCAAGCTCACCGTCCGCGAGGCCCTCGAGCTGTACGCCGCCTTCTACCCGAAACCGGCCGACTGGCGTCCGCTCGCCGAGCGGCTCGACCTCGGCCCGATGCTGAACACCCGCTTCGCCAGGCTCTCCGGCGGCCAGAAGCAGCGCCTGTTCATCGCGCTCGCGCTGGTCGGCGACCCCCGCGTCGTCGTCCTGGACGAGCTGACCACCGGCCTCGACCCGCGCGCCCGCCGGGAGACCTGGCAGCTGATCGAGGACATCCGCGCGGGCGGCGTCACCGTGCTGCTGGTCACGCACTTCATGGAGGAGGCCCAGCGGCTGTGCGACCGGGTCGCGGTGATCGACCGGGGCCGCATCGCCGCGCTGGACACCCCGGCCGGACTGATCCGGCGCTCGGCGGGCGGCACCGTCATCAGCTTCACCCCGTCCGCGCCGCTGGACGAGGCGGACCTGCGGGCGCTGCCGGAACTCGCCTCCGCCGAGTACCGGGACGGCCGCGTCACCCTGTCCGGCACCGACGAGACCGTCAACGCCGTCATCACCCTGCTCGCCCGCACCCGCGTCACCGCCCACCAGCTCCGGGTCACCGACACCACGCTGGACGACGCCTTCCTGGACCTCACGGAGGCCACCGCATGACCACCGACGTCTTCGACACCGCGGTCCTGAGGACCGAGCTGCGCCTGTTCCGCCGCGAACCCGGCGCCCTGTTCTGGATGCTGGTGTTCCCGACCCTGCTGCTGGTGATCCTCGGCTCCATCCCCTCCTTCCGCGAGGCCGACCCCTCCTTCGACGGACTGCGCCCGGTCGACGCCTACGTACCGGTGGCCGTCCTGCTCGGACTGACCGTCGGCGGTCTCCAGGGCATGCCGCAGGTGCTCACCGGCTACCGGGAGCGCGGCATCCTGCGCCGGATGTCCGCCACCCCGGTGCGTCCGGCGGCGCTGCTGTCCGCGCAGATGGTGGTGTGCGGCGCGGGCGCCCTGGTCTCGGCGCTGCTCGCGCTCGCGGTCGGACGGCTCGCCTTCGGCGTGGGCCTGCCCGAGCAGCCCCTCGGCTACCTCCTGGCGCTGCTGCTCGCGGTGGCGGCCGCGCTCTCCCTGGGCGCCGTGCTCTCGGCGCTCTCCCGCACCACGAAGATCGCCGGTGCGCTCGGGTCGGCCGCGCTCTTCCCGGCGATGTTCTGCGCGGGGGTGTGGCTGCCGGTGCAGGCCATGCCGGACCTGCTGGCCCGCGTCGTCGGCTGGACCCCCTTCGGCGCGGCCGCGCAGGCCCTCAACGAGGCCGCCGCCGGAGACTGGCCCGGCTGGTCCCACCTGGCGGTGCTGGTGGCCTGGACGGTGCTGCTCACGTCGGCGGCCACGCGCTGGTTCCGCTGGGACTGAACGTGCCGATGGACGACACTGGCCCGATGACCGAAGCAGGCACCGTCGAGCGCCAGTGGACGGCGTTCCACCAGTGGGGGCCGTACGGCCTGCTCGCCGTCGGCACGGCCGTCGCCGCGGCCGCCTCCGACCTGGTCGGCATGACCGCGCCCGAGTGGTACCTGGCGGCCGCCCTGATCGCGGTCGCGGTCGGCGCGCAGCTGTGGTGGACGAGAACGGCCCGCAGCCGCCCCGGGCCGAACCTGGTGAGCGGGTGCCTCTACTTCGTGCGCTGCGCCGTCGCCTTCGTGCTGGCCTGGCTCAACCCGCTCTTCGGCTTCTACGCCTACGCCGGCTACTTCGGCGGGGACCGGCTCCTGACGCCCCGGCTGCTCAAGGCGGGGCTCTTCCTGACGGCCGTGACGATCGCGGGCTCGCAGTCGGGCGGGATGCCGCCGGACGACTCCACGGGGTGGATGCTGTTCGGCGCGATCCTCGCGGTCAACGTCGTGCTCCTCGTGGTGTTCGCCCGCCTCGCCGAGACGGAGGAGGCCCGCAGCCGCGCCCGGGTCCGGACCATCGCCGAACTGGAGCGCACCAACACCGCGCTCCAGCAGGCCCTCGACGAGAATGCCGCCCTTCACGCCCAGCTCCTCGTCCAGGCCCGGGAGGCCGGCGTCGCCGACGAACGCAGACGGCTGGCCGCCGAGATCCACGACACCCTCGCCCAGGGCCTGACCGGCATCATCGCCCAGCTCCAGGTCGTGGCGGCCGCCCCCGACCAGGACCTCGGCCGTGAGCACCTGGACCGGGCCCTCGCCCTGGCCCGGCACAGCCTCGGCGAGGCCCGTCGCTCCGTGCACAACCTGTCGCCGGTCGCGCTGGCCGACGACGGACTGCCCGACGCGCTGGAGAAGACGGTGGCCCAGTGGGGCGAAAGCACCGGCGTCCAGGCCCGGTTCACCGTCACCGGCACCGCCGAGCACCTCCACGACGAGGTCGCCGCCACGCTCCTGCGCATCGCCCAGGAGGCCCTGTCCAACACGGCCCGGCACGCCGCCGCCGACCGGGTCGGCGTCACCCTCTCCTACATGGGCGACGAGGTCACCCTCGACATCCGCGACGACGGCCGGGGCTTCGACCCGCTCACCCCGCGCGCGTGCAGCCCCGGCGGCGGCTTCGGCCTCGACGGCATGCGGGCCCGCGCCGAGCGCATCGCCGGTTCGCTCACGGTGGAGGCGGAACCGGGGCACGGCACGGCCGTCTCGGCTCGCGTACCGTTGGTCCGCCATGACCGATGACGCCACGACCGACGAGACCAGGACCGGCGAGAGCAGGACCGGCGAGACCGGGACCGGCGAGACCACGACCGGCGACGCCGTGATCTCGCTGCTCGTCGTCGACGACCACCCCGTCGTCCGCGACGGTCTGCGCGGCATGTTCGAGTCCGCGCCCGGTTTCCGGGTCCTCGGCGAGGCGGCGGGCGGCGCCGAGGCGCTGGAACGTGCCGCCGTGCTCGACCCCGACGTGATCCTCATGGACCTGCGGATGCCGGGCGGTTCGGGCGTGGACGCCATCCGGGAGCTGACCCGGCGCGGCGCCCGCGCGAAGGTCCTCGTCCTCACCACGTACGACACCGACTCCGACACCCTGCCCGCGATCGAGGCCGGCGCGACGGGCTACCTCCTCAAGGACGCCCCCCGCGACGACCTGTTCACCGCGGTGCGCGCGGCGGCCCAGGGGCGCACCGTCCTCTCCCCGGCGATCGCCTCCCGGCTGGTCTCCGCGGTCCGCGCCCCGAGGACCCCCGGCGGCGAACCCCTCTCCGCCCGCGAGCGTGAGGTGCTCGCCCTGGTGGCGCGCGGCACCTCCAACAAGGAGATCGCGCGGGAGCTGTTCATCAGCGAGGCGACCGTGAAGACCCACCTCACCCACCTCTACGCCAAGCTCGGCGTGAAGGACCGCGCGGCGGCGGTCGCGACGGCGTACGACCGGGGCATCCTCGGCTGACCGGACCGCGCCGCCGGGCCGTGGGGAAGGCCCGGGCCCTCACCCCGCCCGCAGCAGCAGCACCGTCCGGGCCGCGACCGTGATCGGCGCCCCCGCCGGATGCACCGCGCCCGGTGCCTCGTCCTGCTCCTCCCGGCCGGTGTCGACGACCACCTCGTACCGCTCCGCCCACGGGGCGCCCGGCAGGACGAAGCCGGCCGGCTCCTCGCCCGCGTGCAGGACGGCCAGGAAGCTGTCGTCGGTGATCGGGTCGCCGCGCTCGTCGCGGCCGGGGATGTCCCGCCCGGACAGGTACATGCCCAGCGTGGCGGCGGGGGCGTACCAGTCCCGCTCCGTCATCTCGGTGCCGCCCGCGGTGAACCAGGCCAGGTCGCGCAGGCCGTCCGCGGAGTGCGGCCGACCGGAGAAGAAGGCACGGCGGCGCAGCACCGGGTGGCGGTGGCGCAGGGCGATCAGCCGGGAGGCCAGCGCGAACAGGGGGGCCCACTGCGGGTCCTCCCGCAGGCTCCAGTCCACCCAGCTCGTCTCGTTGTCCTGGCAGTAGGCGTTGTTGCTGCCGCGCTGGGTGCGGCCCATCTCGTCGCCCGCGACCAGCATCGGCACCCCGGTCGACAGCAGCAGTGTGGTCAGCAGGTTGCGCAGCTGGCGCCGCCGCAGCGCGCGCACCTCCGCGTCGTCCGTCTCGCCCTCCGCGCCGCAGTTCCAGGACCGGTTGTCGTCCGTGCCGTCCCGGTTGCCCTCGCCGTTGGCCTCGTTGTGCTTGCGGTCGTACGACACGAGGTCCCGCAGCGTGAAGCCGTCGTGCGCGGTGACGAAGTTGACCGAGGCGTACGGCCGCCGCCCGCCCCACGCGTACAGGTCGCTGGAGCCCGACAGGCGGTATCCCATCTCCCGTACGTCCGGCAGCGCGTGCCGCCAGAAGTCCCGCACCGCGTCGCGGTAGCGGTCGTTCCACTCGGTCCACAACGGCGGGAAGGCACCCACCTGGTAGCCGCCCGAGCCCACGTCCCACGGCTCGGCGATCAGCTTCACCCGGCGCAGCACCGGGTCCTGCCCGATCACCGCGAGGAAGGGGGAGAGCATGTCGACGTCGTGCATCGAGCGGGCCAGCGCCGCCGCCAGGTCGAAGCGGAAGCCGTCCACGCCCATCTCGGTGACCCAGTAGCGCAGCGAGTCGGTGATCAGGCGCAGCACGTGCGGCTGGACCACGTGCAGGGTGTTGCCGCAGCCGGTGTAGTCGGCGTACCGGCGGGCGTCGGGCTGGAGGCGGTAGTAGCCGCGGTTGTCGATGCCCTTCAGGGAGAGCGTCGGGCCCAGCTCGCCCGCCTCCGCCGTGTGGTTGTAGACCACGTCGAGGATCACCTCGATGCCGGCCGCGTGCAGCGCGCGCACCATCCGCTTGAACTCGCCCACCTGTTCACCGGTGGTGCCGGAGGCGGCGTAGGCGGCGTGCGGCGCGAAGTAGCCGACCGAGTTGTAGCCCCAGTAGTTCCTCAGCCCGCGCTCCAGCAGATGGCTCTCGTGCGCGAACTGGTGCACCGGCAGCAGCTCCACCGCCGTCACGCCCAGCCGCGTCAGGTGCTCGATCGCCGCCGGGTGCGCGAGCCCCGCGTAGGTGCCGCGCAGCTCGGGCGGGATGTCCGGATGGAGCTTGGTGAAGCCGCGCACGTGCAGCTCGTAGATGACCGAGTCCGCCCACGGCGTCTTGGGCCGCCGGTCGTACGTCCATTCGTCGTCGGTGGCGTCGTCGTGGACCACGACGCCCTTGGGGACGTACGGCGCCGAGTCGCGGTCGTCGCGCACGGTGTCCGCGACCCGCTGCTCCGGCCAGTCGCGCACGTGCCCGTACACCTCGGGCGGCAGCGCGCCGTAATCGTTGCCCTCGGCGCCGTCCACGGCGCGGGCGTACGGGTCGAGGAGCAACTTCGCCGGGTTCCAGCGGGCGCCGGTCCACGGGTCCCAGCGGCCGTGCACCCGATAGCCGTAGCGCTGCCCCGGACGGACGCCCGGTACGAAGCCGTGCCAGATCTCGTGCGTCAGCTCGGTCAGCCGCACCCGGCTCTCCCGCGCACCGGGACCCGGCCCGTCGAACAGGCACAGCTCCACCGCCTCCGCCCCGCCCGCCCACAGCGCGAAGTTGGTCCCCGCCACCTGGTCGGCGCCGGTCCGGAACCGGGCGCCCAGCGGCACCGGCGTGCCCGGCCGGGCCGGCACGGCGGACGGCGGCGCGGTGCGGCGCGCGCCGTTGACCACGCCGGCGGGGAGTCCGTCCGCGGCGGCCCGCCCCTTCGCGAGGCCCCGCCCGTCCGCGGCGGCCCGCTCCCCGGGCACCGCCTCCTGCTCGGCTGCGCTGGACACCTGTCAGCCTCCCACGGCTCGTGGAATGACGTCCGGCAGGAGGGCGTGCGGCGTCCCGGCCGCTGCTCCCCGTCGCGTCGTCCTCCCCACAGTTCTGCCCACCGGGTGGCTCGCACTCACGTTTCCCCAGGGCCGACCGGTCGTTACGGGTGGATGTGAGGCACGTACACGGGCGCGCACGGCGCGCGGGCGCCGCTCTGGCCGCCCTACTGACATGGGCAGGACTGCTGGCCGGGGCCGCCGGATGCACCTCGGACGGCGGCGGCATCGGCTCCGGCATCGGCGAGATGTTCGGCAAGCGACCCGCCGCCGAGGACGTCATCCGCGTCACCCCGGACGACGGCAGCAAGGCCGTCAAGCCGGACGGGAAGCTGTCGGTGCGGGTGCCCGACGGACGCCTGGAGTCGGTGCGGGTCGTCAGGTCGCAGGACGCGCAGGAGACCCCGGTGCCCGGCCGGATCTCCGAGGACGGCCTGAGCTGGCGGCCCGATGACGACCGGCTCGCCCTCGCCGCCAAGTACACCGTCGACGCCGTCGCCCTGGACGGCGGCGGACACCGCTCGGCCCGGCACACCACGTTCACCACCGAGGTCCCCGAGGAACGCTTCATCGCCTACGTCGCCCCCGAGCACCGCTCGGTCGTCGGCACCGGCATGATCGTCTCGCTGGAGTTCAACCGCGAGCTCACCGACCGCGCCGCCGTCGAACGCGCCGTCACCGTCACCGCGGAGCCCGCCACCGAGATCCGCCCCCACTGGTTCGGCAAGGACCGCCTGGACTTCCGGCCCAAGGAGTACTGGAAGCCCGGCACCGAGGTCACCGTCGACCTGGACCTGCGCGACGTCGAGGGCGCCAAGGGGGTCTACGGGCTCCAGCACAAGAAGGTCTCCTTCACCGTCGGCCGCAGCCAGGTCTCCCGCGTCGACGCCGTCGAGCGGACCATGGAGGTGCGCCGCGACGGCACCCTGCTGGCCACCGTGCCGATCACCGCGGGGGCGCCGACGACCCCCACCTACAACGGCCGGATGGTGATCACCGAGATGCTCGAGGTCACCCGCATGAACAGCCGCACGGTCGGCTTCGGCGGCGAGTACGACATCCCCGACGTCCCGCACGCCATCCGCCTGACCAGCTCCGGCACCTTCCTGCACGGCAACTACTGGGCGCCCGCCGACACCTTCGGCCGGGCCAACGTCAGCCACGGCTGCGTCGGACTGCGCGACGACAAGGGCGGCGGCTCCGACACCCCGGCGGGCTGGTTCTTCGACCGCAGCCTCGTCGGCGACGTCGTCGAGGTGGTCCGCAGCAAGGACAAGACCGTGGCCCCCGACAACGGCCTGGGTGGCTGGAACATGAAGTGGAAGCAATGGAAGGCGGGCAGCGCGGTGAAGTGACCCGGCCGCGTCGCGCGGCCCCCTCCCGCCAACTCGGTACGGAACGGTGACAATTCACCTGTCCCGCAACCCCCTGGCCTGCGGTTACGATGCGCCGGTGCGCGCGGGCGCACAGGGGTGCGGGCCGGACCGGGCCCGGCGAGGGGAGACAAGGGTGAACGTGCGTCCGATAGCGGGGGCGGTACTCGGGCTGCTGATGCTGACCGTCACCGCGTGCGGTGGCAGCGGTTCGGGCTCGGGGGCCGGGGACGGCAACGGGGAGAAGGCCAAGGACGCCACCGCGGCACAGAGCAAGCAGTCCGAGGCCGTGGTCACCATCGCCCCCGCCAACGGGGCCAAGGCCGTCGACACCAGCGGCGCCCTGAAGGTCGGCGCCGCGAAGGGCAGGCTCACCGAGGTCGTCGTCAAGGACGGCAAGGGCGCGAAGGTCGACGGGAAGATATCCGGGGACGGCGCCACCTGGACGCCGTCCACCCACCTGGCCGCCGCCACCACCTACAGCGTGCACGCGGTCGCCAAGGACTCCGAGGGCCGCACCGCCGCCGAGGACTCCCGCTTCACCACCCTGACCCCGAAGAACACCTTCGTCGGCACCTTCACGCCGGAGGACGGCTCGAAGGTCGGCGTGGGCATGCCGTTCTCGATCCGCTTCACCCGGGGCATCACCAACCCGGAGGACGTCGAGAAGGCCATCACCGTCAAGACCGAGCCGGCCGTCGAGGTCGAGGGCCACTGGTTCGGCAACGACCGCCTCGACTTCCGCCCCGAGAAGTACTGGAAGGCCGGCACCAAGGTCACCGTCGACCTCAACCTCGACGGCGTCGAGGGCCGCGACGACGTCTACGGCGAGCAGGCCAAGACCGTCTCCTTCACCGTCGGCCGCAGCCAGGTCTCCGTCGTGGACGCCAAGAAGCACACGATGAAGGTCGTGCGGGACGGCAAGACCGTCAAGACCATCCCCGTCACCACCGGCGCGCCCGGCTACGAGACCTGGAACGGCCAGATGGTCATCACCGAGCGGCTTGCGGTGACCCGCATGAACGGCGAGACCGTCGGCTACGGCGGCGAGTACGACATCAAGGACGTCCCGCACGCCATGCGCCTGTCCACCTCCGGCACCTTCATCCACGGCAACTACTGGGGCGGCGACGCCTTCGGCAACCGCAACGCCAGCCACGGCTGCATCGGCCTGCGCGACGTGCGCGGCGGCTGGGACGAAGGGGCGCCGGCCCGCTGGTTCTTCGAGAACTCGATCATCGGCGACGTGGTCGTGGTCAAGAACTCCGAGGACGCCACCATCGCCCCCGACAACGGCCTCAACGGCTGGAACATGTCCTGGGAGAAGTGGAAGGCCTGAGGGGAAGGCGCGGGGGCGACTGCCACGGCGAGTGAACGCCCGCTAACCTGCGGAGCATGACCGTACATCTCGAAGTCGCGGACGGCGTCGGTACACTGCGCCTGGACCGCCCGCCCATGAACGCGCTGGACGTCGCCACCCAGGACCGTTTGAAGGAGCTGGCCGAGGAGGTCACCCGGCGCGAGGACGTGCGCGCCGTGGTGATCCACGGCGGCGAGAAGGTGTTCGCGGCGGGCGCGGACATCAAGGAGATGCAGGTGATGGACCACGCGGCGATGATCGCGCGGTCCCGCGCCCTGCAAGACTCCTTCACCGCGGTGGCCCGCATCCCCAAGCCGGTGGTCGCGGCCGTCACCGGCTACGCGCTGGGCGGCGGCTGCGAACTCGCCCTCTGCGCCGACTTCCGCATCGCGGGGGAGAACGCCAAGCTGGGCCAGCCCGAGATCCTGCTCGGGCTGATCCCCGGCGCGGGCGGCACCCAGCGGCTGTCCCGGCTCGTCGGCCCCTCCAAGGCCAAGGACCTGATCTTCACCGGCCGCCAGGTGAAGGCCGACGAGGCGCTCGCGCTCGGCCTGGTGGACCGGGTGGTCCCGGCCGCCGAGGTCTACGAGCAGGCGCACGCCTGGGCCGCACGGCTCGCCAAGGGCCCCGCCATCGCCCTGCGCGCGGCGAAGGAGGCGATCGACACGGGTCTGGAGACGGACATCGAGACCGGCCTCGCCGTCGAGCGCAACTGGTTCGCGGGCCTGTTCGCCACCGAGGACCGCGAGCGCGGGATGCGCAGCTTCGTGGAAGAGGGCCCCGGCAAGGCGAAGTTCCTCTGACACCTGCCGCACGGGACGCATGTCGCACCCGAAGTCGGCGTCTCCCTCTTGCAATTGACGCGTTGTCTGATCCGGGTCCCTCGATGGGGCGGTTTATGGCAGCCTTAACGCACCATTAAGCGCGCCTTGTCGAGGGAGTCCGTCGCTTGTCTCCGGCCGAGCCGTTCGCCCAGGTCAGTGGGGCTGTTTCCGGTCCCGAACTGCCTGCGGCATATGCCGATGGACCGTCGCCCGGCCCGGCGGCCACGGGGGCGTATTCCCCGGGAACGGCCCCGGAGGCCCCCGAGGGCGGCCATGATGGGGGCATGGCGGGGCTGGATGGTACGGAACTGCCGCGGGGAGCCGGACGTGCGACCGCGGCGCGCTGGTCGCCGGCGGTCGAGGACGAGCGCGCACTCAAGGCGCTGGAGCTGTTCGGCAACCCTACGGAGCGCGAGGTTCCGTTACCCTCCCGTCCCGAGTCCGCCGCCACCGCCCGCCGCCTGGCCCAGGTCGTCGCCCTGCGCCAGTGGCAACTGGGCCCCAAGGTCACGGAGGACGCCGTCCTGCTCGTCTCCGAGCTGGTCGGCAACGCCGTACGCCACACCGGCGCCCGGGTCTTCGGCCTCCACATGCGCCGCCGCCCCGGCTGGATCCGGGTCGAGGTCCGCGACCCCTCCCGCGGGCTGCCCTGTCTGATGCCGGTGCAGGAGACGGACATCAGCGGGCGCGGCCTCTTCCTCGTCGACAAGCTCTCCGACCGGTGGGGCGTGGACCTGCTGCCGCGCGGGAAGACCACCTGGTTCGAGATGCGGGTCGTGGACCGCTGAGCGTCCATCTGCCGCTGGAGGCAAGCCGGTTCGCCGGACACGCCACCTAAGGGTGAGAATCCGGAACGCTCCCCTCCATAACCGGGATCGTATCCGCATGATCACCACTCGTCTGCGCCGGCGGACCGCCGCCGCCGTCCTGTCGCTCTCCGCGGTCCTCGCCACCACCGCCGCCACCGCCCCCGGAGCCGCCCCGGCCCCGGCGGCCGCCCCCGCCAAAGCCGCCCCGGCCTGCCCCCAGTTCGACGACAAGACCAAGGCCGCCGCCGACCGCGGCGTCGACGTCGACCGCATCACCCCCGAGCCGGTCTGGCGCACCACCTGCGGCACCCTCTACCGCAGCGACAGCCGCGGCCCGCAGGTCGTCTTCGAGGAGGGCTTCCACGCCAAGGACGTCCAGAACGGCCAGTACGACGTCGAGAAGTACGTCCTGGTCAACCAGCCCTCGCCGTACGTCTCGACCAGCTACGACCACGACCTCTACAAGACCTGGTACAAGTCCGGCTACAACTACTACATCGACGCCCCCGGCGGCATCGACGTCAACAAGACCATCGGCGACACCCACAAGTGGGCCGACCAGGTCGAGGTCGCCTTCCCCGGCGGCATCCAGCGGAAGTACATCATCGGCGTCTGCCCGGTCGACCGGCAGACCAAGACCGAGATCATGAGCGACTGCGAGAGCAACCCGCACTACCAGCCCTGGCACTGACCCCGACCGCCCCGGCTCAGGGGCGCAGGAACAGCGCCTCCGACCCCACCGGCCGGTAACCCGCCGCCTGGAACGCCCGCAGACTGCGGGCGTTCCCCGCCGAAACCTGCGCCCACACCACCTCACCCCCGGCCAGCTGCCGCGCCGCCGTCACCAGCCGCCGCCCCAGCCCCCGGTGCCGGGCGCCCTCCGCCACCTCCACGGCCACCTCCAGCCGCCCGCCGACCCCGCGGCCCAGCACCAGCACCCCGCCGTCCGCCGACCACACCCGCACCCCGTCGCGCCGCCGCCGGGCCGCGACCACGCGGGGATGCCCCGGATCGGCGACCTCCGTCAGCGCGACCTCCGGGCACCCCGGGAGTGGGGCACCGGTCAGCAGCACGTCGATCGTGTCCGTCGCACGTCCCGTGCGCTGCGCGAACGCCGTCAGGAACCGGGCGCGCATCGTCGCGGCTGGGGGTCCCCCCTCTGGGGGAGGGTCGCACTCCAGCGACGCCAGGGTCTTGCGCACCCACCCCTCGTCCTCGTCGGTGAAGACCACCGAGTGCGCCGTGAAGGCGATGACCCCCGCGTCCCGGCCGCCGGGCTGCGGCACGACGCTCGTCCCGCCGTCCGCCGGGGGGAACACCCCCCGCGCCGCCGCGTCCAGAATCTCCCGCAGGCTCTCCGCCACACCGCGCTCCTCGAGTCTCCACCCACTGGAAGGCACACACTCCCAGACGTGACCGACGACGGCACCGACCCCATGACCATCGGCGAACCGGCCGCCATCGGCGATCGTGCACGGCCTGAGCCGCCCTCCGCCCACGAGGAGCAGTTCAGGTGGGTGGTCGCCGCACTGGGCGCTCGGCCGGCCGGTTAATCTGACCTGCGTCAGATGGACCCAATGCACGCAACGAGGGGCGGACCGGTGGCCGACATCGAGGAAGCACGCAAGCAGTTCGAGCGGATCGACACGGACGGTGACGGCCTCATCACCGCGGCCGAGTTCAAGACCGCGCTCGCCCAGGGCGGCGACTGGAACGTCACCGAGTCGGTGGCCGAGGCGGTCATCGCCGGCCGCGACCTCGACGGCGACAAGCAGCTGTCGTTCGACGAGTTCTGGGCCCACCTGAACAAGTGACGGCACGGTGAAGGGGCGCCCGCCGGTCACCCGGGACGGGCGCCTTCTTCGTGCGTCGTGGCTATGGCGTTACACGTGTTCGGATCTCTCGTTACTCCGGTGAAGAGCCGATTGAGTGCGAGTGGGTGGGGACCGATGCAGGTGTGTCGTGCTGAGGGGGACGGGTGGGCATGTGGTCGGTCCTCTGTCCGATATCCGCTGACGCAGGGCTTGTGCAAGACGCACTATGCGCAGCTTCGAAGGCGCGGCATCATGGCGCCGATCAACCTTCAGCGGGCCTCGGCGGAAAGTCGAACATGCGACTTCCGTGGGTGCGAGAGGGCGGTGTCCGCCAGGCGACTCTGCAGCGGGCACTATCAGCAACAGCGGAGCGGGCAACCGCTTGCGCCGTTGAAGAAGAAGAGGTGAAACGGGGCCATTCGGGAGATGGTCCAACTCGGAGCCATCCAGTGTCTCCACTGTCGCCAGTGCAAACCGCTGTCAGAGTTCTCGAAGCTCAATGTCTCAGGTGACCCACGACCGTATTGCAAGCCGTGCAACGCGGAACGTGTTCGCCTGCGGCACTACAACGTGACCAGGGAGTTCGTTGAGCAACTACTTCTGATCCAGGAGGGGAAGTGTGCCATCTGTGGCGATCCGGCGCCGGCTGAAGTGACGATGCACATCGATCACGACCATGCGTGTTGCCCTGTCGGGCGCAGTTGTGGCGCCTGCGTACGGGGCTTGCTCTGCAACCGATGCAACTATCACGGACTGGGCTGGTACGAGGCCCTGCCGCCCCAGCTCCGCACGTTCGGCTTGCTGAATAGTTACTTGTCACTTCCCCCGGCGAGGCGGCTGCGGATGGAAGTGACGCCACCCGCAGCTGCATAGGTGCATCAAGCGCCTTCGGCCCATGCCTTGAGGGTCGACTTGCTCTCGAAGGCGGCGACATTCTGGTCCAGCGGGTCGTCCGTGTACTGGTGGAAGCGCCACTTGGCCTGGATGCGCGGCTTGCCGGCCGAGACGTAGTCGGCGATCCACAGGCCATCGCCCGCATACGACGTGGTGTCCACGGTCAGCCAGTAGTTTCTGTTCGCATAGAGAATGACCCGGTTGTCCGGCCGCAGCGTCTTCAGCTTGCGAATGAAGCTGTCCTTCTCGGCGTTGCTTGCATGGGTGCCCTCTCCTGTCGTCTCCCAGTCGACGGCGAGGATGTCGCCCTTGCGGTCGGGGGCCTTGGAGACGAAGTACTCGGCCTGGGCGGTGAGGTTGCCCGGCCACAGGAAGTGGTAGAAGCCGACGACGAGTCCGGCGTCGCGGGCCCGCTCGGTCTGGGCCGCGAGTTTGGGGTTGACGTACGAACGGCCCTCCGTCGCCTTCACGAAGACGAAGGAGAGGCCGTCCGTGTCGTAGCTGGAGGACTGGTACGCGCTGACGTCGATGCCACGCAGCATGGGGCCTCCCTGAAAGGCTGTGGGGGGACGGGAGTTGGTTATTCCCCACGATGGCACGGGTGATCCGCGTCGGAGGCGGAAACGTCGACTTCCCTTCGCACGGGCGCCATTGACGCGCGTAGCACGGTGCCGCACGCTGGGCTCCGGTTCACGGACGACTCGACGGTCGGGAGGCCGGGATGTTCAGACGCGTGTCACGTCTCCTTCTCTCATTTGTCATGCTCATGGCTGGCGCGGTGGTCGGGGTGGGCGCCACCGCCGGCGCCGCGCACGCCGACTCCTGCTACACCTGGAACCGCACCCTGTCCCAGGGGTCCTCCGGCAGCGACGTGACGCAGCTCCAGATCCGCGTCGCGGGCTGGGTCACCTCCGGCGAACGGCTCTCCTACGACGGCCAGTACGGCGCCCGGACCGCCGCCGCGGTCAAGAAGTTCCAGGCCGCCTACGGCCTGGGCGCGGACGGCGTCGCCGGCCCGGCGACCTTCAGCAAGATCTACGCGCTCCAGGACGCGGACTGCACGCCCGTCCACTTCACCTACGCGGAACTCAACAAGTGCAACTCGGACTGGTCGGGCGGCGCGGTCTCCGCCGCCACCGCCAAGGCCAACGCGCTGAAGACCATGTGGAAGCTGGAGGCGATGCGGCACGCCCTCGGCGACGTGCCGATCACGATCTCCAGCGGTTTCCGCTCCCGCGCCTGCAACAGCGCGGTCGGCGGTTCGGCCACCAGCCGCCACCTCTACGGCGACGCCGCCGACCTCACCGGCTCGCCCAGCTTCTGCCGGCTCGCCCAGCAGTCCAGGACCCACGGCTTCTCGGAGATCCTCGGCCCGGGCTACCCCGGCCACAACGACCACACCCACGTGGCCTTCGACCCGTCGCCGTACTGGTCGGCCCCCAACTGCGGCATCTGAGCCGCCGGTGACCGTACGCCGGGCTCACAGGCGCCCGGCGTACGGCGCGGGCGGGGATCAAGGGGCGGACCCGGAGGCTCAGGAGGCGACCGCGCCCGCCCGGGGGCTCTCCCGGTCGTCCTCGGCGGAGCCGGGCTCGCCCTCGTCCAGGGAGACGTCCTTGGTCTCCTTGCCGAGCAGCAGGGCGGTCAGCGTCAGCACGGCCATCGCGGAGAGGTAGACGCCGACCAGCCACGGCGACCCGTCACCGGCCTCCCACAGCGCCACCGCTATGAACGGGGCGACGGCCGCGCCGAGGATCGAGCTGACGTTGTACGAGATACCGGATCCGGTGTAGCGCACACTCGTCGGGAACAGCTCCGGCAGCAGCGCGCCCATCGGGCCGAAGGTCATGCCCATCAGCGTGAAGCCGAGCACCAGCCACAGCACCACACCGAGCGTGCCCAGGCCGATCAGCGGCACCCAGACCAGGCCGAAGACCACGATCGCGGCGGTGATCCAGACCAGGGTGGTGCGGCGCCCGTACTTGTCGGCGAGCGGGCCGGAGACCAGGGTGAACACGGCGAAGAACAGCACGCCGAAGATCATCATCAGGACGAACGTGGTGTAGCTGTACCCGAGCCCCGGCACGTCGGCGTCCTTCGCGGCACGGCCGTAGCTGAGCGAGAACGTGGTCATCAGGTAGAAGAGCACGTACGTCGCCAGCATGATGAAGGTGCCGAGGACCAGTTGCCTCCAGTGGCCCTGGACCACGGTGGCCAGCGGGAGCTTGTGCACCTGGCCGGCCTCCCGGGTCTTGGCGAACACCGCCGACTCCACGAGCCGCGAGCGCACCCACAGGCCGATCGCGACCATCACGGCGGAGAACAGGAACGGGATGCGCCAGCCCCAGCTCGCGAAGGCCTCGGACGGCTGCGTGGGGTCGGCGCCGGCGTCGGAGGGCAGCAGCGCCCCGATGATCAGGAACAGGCCGTTGCCGATGATGAAGCCGAGCGGGGCGCCCAGCTGCGGGAAGGTCCCGTACAGGGCGCGCTTGCCGCGGGGCGCGTTCTCGGTCGCGACCAGCGCGGCCCCGCTCCACTCGCCGCCGAGCGCGAAGCCCTGCGCGAGCCGCATCAGCACGAGCAGCGCGGTGGCGAGCCAGCCGGCCTGCGCGTAGGTCGGCAGGGCGCCGATGAGGAAGGTGGCGACGCCCATGGTGAGCAGCGAGACGACCAGCGTCTTCTTGCGGCCGAGCCGGTCACCGAGGTGTCCGAAGAAGACGGCGCCGATCGGCCGGGCGACCATCGCGGCGCCGAAGACCGCGAACGACGACAGCAGTGCCGTGGTGGGGTCGCTGCTCGGGAAGAAGAGCTTCGGGAAGACGAGGACGGCCGCGGTCGCGTAGATGTAGAAGTCGTAGAACTCGATCGTCGTGCCCATGAGGCTGGCGACGAGAACCCGCGACCGGGGGTTGACGGGTGTCTGGGCTGCTGGGCCGGAGGCCGGTGCGGGCATGGCTCGGTCTTTCACGTGCGAAACATGGGCCCTGCAACGATCTCAGCCGTCTTGTTTTTCGGAAAGCGGATGTCACGATGTGAGACGCCCGCCTCCTTCCTCCTCCCGGCCGCACAGGCGCCGGCGGCCCGGAACGGTGCGAAGCCGGCAAGGGGATGCCCGCCCGGCGGCTCGGAGAAATGGCGAAGCCGGGGGTCCGGGAAATGGGCGGCGGGATCCCGGCACTCCCGGCCGTATGCCAAAAGCTGAGCGATACTCAGCTTCATTCCCGCAACGTCCGGAAGCGGCGATTTTCCGCAAATCCTGTTTCGTTACTGCCGGTTAGCGACCTTCTACCGGGCAGTAGCTCCATCCGTCGTCGTATCGTGTGCTCCGGGGGCGAGTCGTCGAATTCCGATGGCGACAGGGACACCGCTGCCACCCGTCCGCTGTCTACGGGGATCAAGGGGAGCATGGAGAAGCGGCTGGAGTTCCGAATCCTGGGGCCACCAGAAGTACGCGTCGGTGATGTCCAGGTGCCGCTGGGCGGACCACGGCACCGAACGATTCTCACCCTTTTGCTCCTGACCCCGGGCCGGGTCGTCCCGGTCGACGCGCTGATCGAGTCGGTGTGGAACGAGCGCCCGCCCGCCACGGCGCGCACCCAGATCTCCATCTGCATCGCGGCATTGCGCAAGGCGTTCAAGAACGCGGGCTGTGCCGAGGAGGTCATCGTCACGGTCCACCCCGGGTACCTCCTGCGGATGGGCCGTCACACCCTGGACATGGCCGAGTTCACCGAGCTGATCACCCTGGCCGAGGCGGCGGTGCGCGAGGACCGGCTGCCGGAGGCGTCCCGCGCCTACGCGGACGCACTGCGGCTGTGGCGCGGCCGTCCGCTCGTCGGCGTCGGCGGTCTGCGCGTGGAGGACGAGGCGCAGCGGCTGGAGGAGCTGCGCCTCAACGCCTTCGAGGACGCCACCGCCGTACGCCTGCAACTGGGCGACCATCAGCGGGTTCTGCCGGACCTCGCGGCGATGGTCCGGCGCCACCCGCTGCGCGAGCGCGCCCGCCACCAGCTGATCACCGCGCAGTACCGTTCCGGCCGGCGGGCCGAGGCGCTGGAGACCTTCCAGGAAGGGCGACGGGCGCTGCTGGAGGAGCTGGGCATCGAGCCCGGCCCCGCCCTGACCGAACTGCGCGACGCGATCCTTCAGGACGAGCGGTCGCTGGCGGTGCCCGACCCCGAGGACGACCAGGTGCCTCGGCCGAGCCCGGTCGGCGACCCGCTGGAACTCCCGCCCGGCGTGCCCAGGCTGGCCGGCCGGAAGGCGGAACTGGCCCTGCTGGGCGAGCTGCTGGACACCGGCGGCGGCACCCGCGGCCCGGCCACCGGACTGATCACCGGCGTCGCCGGAGTCGGCAAGACCGGACTCGCCATCCACTGGGCACACAGCGTCGCCGGCCTCTTTCCCGACGGCCAGCTCTTCGCCGACCTCCACGGCTACGACGAGCAGTTGGAGCCCACCACCGCCGACGAGGTCCTCAGCCGCTTCCTGCGGTCCCTGTCCGTGCCCGCGGGCCAGATACCCGCCGAGCCGGAGGAGCGGGCCGCGCTCTACCGGAGCCTGCTCGCCGACCGCCGGGTGCTCGTCGTACTGGACAACGTGCGCAGCTACGCCCAGGTGCGCCCGCTGCTGCCGAGCGGCGACGGCTGCTGTGTACTGGTCACCGGACGCGAGCAGCTGCCGGAGCTGGTGGCCTGGCCGCCGCGCGCCTGGGTGCGGCTCGGGCCGCTCTCCACCTACGAGGCGGTCGAGCTGCTGGGCGGCATCGTCGGCGAGGAGCGCGTCGCCGCCGAACCGGTCGCCGCCGCCACCCTCGCCGAGCTGTGCGACCTGCTGCCGCTGGCGCTGCGCATCGCCGGAGCCCGGCTCGCCTCGAAAGCCCACTGGACCGTCGAGCACCTGGTGCGCCGGCTCAGCGACGAGCGGATGAGGCTGGACGAACTGAGCCAGGGCGAGTCGCAGGTGCGGGCCAGCTTCGCGCTGACCTACCGGGGGCTGGCCGAACAGACCGCGCGCCTGTACCGAAGACTCGGTCTGCTGGACGTGCCGGACTTCTCCTCCTGGGTGGCCGCCGTCCTGCTCGACACCGACCTCTACACCGGGGAACGGCTCATAGAGGAGCTGGTCGACGCGCAGTTCCTCGACGTGATCGGCCAGGACCTGTCCGGGCACACGCGCTACCGGTTCCAGAACCTGCTGCGGCTGTTCGCGAGGGAACGCGCGCAGGAGGAGAGCGCCGAGGAGCGGCGCGCCGTGCTGGACCGGGTGTTCCGTACCTACCTGTTCCTGGCGGCCGACGCCCACCGGCGGTCCTTCGGCGGGGACTTCAGCATCATCCACGGCGCCTCGGTCCCGCACCGGCTGCCGCCGGAGGCGGCCGACCACCTGCTGGCCCGGCCGCTGGACTGGCTGGAGGCCGAGCGGCTCTCGCTGAGCGCGGTCGTCACCCGGGCGGCGGACGCCGGCATGGACGAGTTCGCCTGGGACCTCACCCTCTGCCTCCTTGTGCTCTTCGAGACCCGCAACTACCTCGACGACTGGCGCGAGTGCGCCGAGCGCTCCCTGACGGCGGCCCGCGCCGCGGGCAACGCGCGCGGCGAGGCCGCGATGCTGCACGCTCTCGGCGCGCTGGACATGCGTCAGCGGGACTTCACCACGGCGTACGGCCTGTTCACCCGGGCACGGGAGCTGCACAAACGGGCGGGGGAGGAACACGGCGGGGCCCTGGTGCTGCGGAACATGGCGATGATCGACGAGATGCGCGGCGAACTGGACACCGCCATGCGGTACAGCACCGAGGCGCTGGAGGTCTTCCGCACGGTCGGCGACCGCTCCTCGGAGGCCCACGTGCTGAACAACATGGCGCAGATCTGCCTGGACCGGGACGACATCGACGAGGCGCTGCGGCTGAGCGAGGAGTCGGTACGGGTCTCGGCCGCGATCGGCGAGGGCGGCGCCCGCAGCCTGGCACTGGGCACCCACCGGCTGGCCCGTGTGCACCTGGCCCGCCGGGAGTACGACCTCGCCGAGGAGGCCCTGCTCCGGGTCATCCACATCGTGCGGGGCCGGCTGGACATGCTGGGGCTGGCCCACGGGCTGCTGGCGCTCGGCGAGGCCCGGATGGGCGCCGGACGGTGGGAGCAGGCGCGGATCACGCTGCGGCAGGCGCTGGAGACGGCGACCCTGGTGGACAGCGCGCTCGTCGAGGGACGCATCAAACTCGCGCTCGGCACGGCCGGTCTGCAATGCGGCGATTTCCAGGAGGCGCGGCGCAATCTCCTCGGAGCATTGGCCAATTTCGAACGTATCGGTGTCGACGCGTGGACACGGAGGGCCCGGGCCGCGATCGCCGAACTGCCCGAGCAGAGAGGGCCCACGGGGAAACAGGGAGGATAATCCGTTCGATAACGAGGGGAAAACCGAGTGCATTAGCGTGTGCTCCAGGAATTCGACCGTCACTTTCGGTACATGGGGGGAATACAATGGACGTCCGCATCACTCACCGGCACGCCGCTTCGGCCACCGGCTCCGACGACGAGAGCTGGCACTGAGCCCACGGCAGCGGCCCCGCCCCGAGCAAGGCTCGGGGCGGGGCCGCTGCCGTGTCCGGCTCGTTTCACCGGCCGGCCGGCGACCTCGTACCGGTGTGGGGCGAGGCCGGCAGGCCGGCGGCGAAAAGCACCACCAGTTCGTGGAAGCGGTAGAAGGGCCGACCCATCAGGTCGACGCCGCACAGGTCGAGCAGCGCACCATCCACGAGTTGCTCCAGCCACTGTTCCGCGGTCGCTTCCGTCGTGCCCAGCACCCCGGCCGCCCGGTGCGCGGGAAAGGGCTCGGCGCCCATACCGGCCAGCCGTACCAGGGCCGACCGCGCGGGCGACGGCAGGGCGTGCAGCGACGTCAGCAGGGCCGCGCCGACGTCCATGCCGCCGTAGGAGAGTTCCCGCAGCCGGTTCTCCGGGGCCGCCATGCGCTGGGCGAGGCGGGCCACCGGCCAGAACGGGCGGGCGAGGAGACGGCTCCCGGCGATACGCAGCGCCAGCGGCAGCCCGCCGCAGTGGCCGAGCAGTTCCCGCGTGGCGTCGGGCTCCGCGGCCAGCCGGGCCCGGCCCGTGACGCCGGCCAGCAGCTCGAGGGAGGCGGGGGCACCGAGCGGCGCGAGTGCCGTGGTGCGGGCGCCGGTGACCTGGGTGAGTCTGGTCCGGCCGGTGATCAGCACCACGACGCCCTGGAGGCCCGCCAGCAACGGGTCGAGCAGCCGTCCCTCGGCCGCGTCGTCCAGCACCACCAGCAGTTGACGGCCCGCGGTACGGGCGCGGAGCAGCCGCACGAGGTCCTCGCACTGCCTGCGGTCGCCCTGCCCGCCCGCGTCCGGTGCAGGCGTGTCACTCTCCTCCAGCGGCTCCCCGAGGTCGCGCAGCAGCGCGGCGAGGACGTCGTCCGGCCGGCGGGGGCGGCCGTTCGCCTCCGACAGCTCGACCAGGAGCCGGCCGTCGGGAAAGTCCCCGGCCGCCGCGTGCGCGACGTGCACGGCCAGGGCGGTCTTGCCCACGCCGGCCATGCCGGTGATCAGGAGACGGCGCGGCCCCCGTCCGGTGACCGACTCCGCCAGCTGGGTGCGCAGCGTCCGGATCTCGGCCTCCCGGCCGGCGAGTTCCCCGGCGGACGGCGGCAGCGTGCAGGGGGCGACGGGAACGGCCGGCTCCTGACGCGCGGGCCGGGTGTCGCCGCCGGGGCCCGGCCCCCGGGTGCCCTTGAGGACGGCCGCGTAGGTCGCGCCGAGCGCCTCGCCGGGGTCGATGCCGAGCTGGTCGGCGAGGAGGCCGCGGCCCTCGTAGTAGCTCCGCAGGGCGTCGCTCTGCCGGCCACTGCGGTAGAGGGCGGTCATCAGCTGGGCCCGCAGCTTCTCGCGCAGCGGGTGCTGGGCGACCAGACCGGTGAGTTCGGCGGTGAGCTGCTCGTGCCGGCCCAGCGCGAGGTCGGCCTCGATGCGGTTCTCCAGGGTGTGCATCCGGGCCTCGTCCAGCTGCGGCAGCTCCGCGTCGGCGAGGTGCTCGGTGACGTTGGCGAGGGCGGGGCCGCGCCAGTGCCCGAGGGCCTCGGCGAGCAGCGCCCCCGCCTCCTGGTGGCGACGCTGCGCCAGCGCCGCCCGGCCGAGCCGGTCCAGCCGTTCGAACTCCAGCAGGTCCACGGCACTGTCGGGGGCCTGGAGCAGATAGCCGGGCGGTCTGCGCTCGATGCGCACCTCGTCGCCGAGGAGCTTGCGCAGCCGCGACATGTACGTGTAGATCTGGGCGCCGGACGTGGCCGGCGGTTCCCACCCCCACAGCAGGAAGTTGAGTCTGCTGTCCGACACGACGCGACCCTTCGCGAGCAGCAGGGCCGCCAGTACCGTGTGAACCTTGGATCCGGAGAGCGGAATGTGTAGTCCGCCCCTGTGTGCTTCCACTGGGCCGAGGACTCGAAAGTCCATGCGACATCCCCCGTCTGGCATGTGCGATCGATGTATCGCCACGAAGCTATGCGGGAGCCCTATTCTCGTGTTATTCGTTCGGTAACACCACGGCACACGACCGTAACGTCCGGGAACGAACGGTCGGGAACCGGCCACTCTCGCCGCCGGCCGGTCCCCCACCGGTCAGTCGTCGTCGACCGTCAGCTCACGGCCCAGGGACGCGGCGACCGCCTTGTGCACGTGCTTGCCGTCCTCGCCGTTGGTCAGCACGACGCAGCCGGTCCCGGAACGCAGCCGCAGCGAGACCAGCGCGCGGAACCCGGCGGTCTGCCCGCCGTGGCCGAACTCCGCCTCTCCCATGGACCCGTCGACGACCGTGCCCAGGCCGTAGAAACTGCCGGGGAACGCCTCGGTGAGCATCTGCGTGGCGAGCGCGGCCGGCAGCAGGTCGGAGCAGCCCAGATGGGCCTGGCGGATCTCCGCGGCCAGCTGGGCGAGGTCGGTGGCGGTGGACCACAGCCCGCTGCCGGCCCGTACCGGCCGCACCCGGAAGCCGTCGAGCAGCGGCCCGCCGTGCCGGTCGTGCCCCGCCGCCCAGTCGTCCCGGGCGTCCAGCCCGTCGGCGGGTGGCGTGAAAGAGCTGTCCGCCATGGCGAGCGGTGCGAAGACCAACTCCTGCGCCAGGTCCGCGAAGTCCTGCCCGGTGACGTCGCACAGGAGCCGTTCGGCCAGCGCCCACTGGCTGCCGGCCTTGCGGAACAGCGTGCCCGGTTCGTGCTCGGCGGTCACGTCGTCGAGCACGGTGTCGAGCTTCGGCATCGGCTCACCGGGCCGCCACCAGGTGGCCGCCGCACTGGAGAAGCCCGCCGTGTTCGACAGCAGGTGGCGCAGGGTCACGGCGGTTCCGCCGGCGGTGCGGGGCACGCGCCGCCCGCTCAGGTACCGGTCCAGGTCCGTGTCGAGGTCGAGGACGCCGCGGGCGACGAGACGCAGCGCGGCGAACGCGGTGACCTGCTTGCTGATGGACCCGGCCTGGAAGCGGGTACGCAGCGTCACCGGGAGCCCGGTCTCCGCGGACCGCTCCCCGTACACCTGCACACCCACCAGGCGCCCGCCCCGCAGCAGGGCCACGGCGGCACCCGGCACCCGGTGCGCGGCCATGGTCCGGGTCAGGTCGACGGGCCCGCCCGCCGAAGCCGTCGACGTCATGGCCGATTCCACGCCCTCTCGAGTCTCGTCCGCTCCGGCCCCCTCGGCCGCAGCGCCGTCGAGGGCCCGCGCCAGGTCCTCCACGGTCTCGCTGTCCAGCAGCATCCGCAGGGTCAGGGCCAGCCCGGCCCGTCGCGCGGCGGCCATCACGTGCACGATCCGCATGGAGTCGGCGCCCAGGTCCTGCAACCGGTCCCGTACGCCGACGTCGGTCACGCCCAACACCTGCGCGCAGATCTCCACCAGCTGCCGCTCGGTGGCGTCGCGGGGCGCCACGTAGGCGCGGTCCCCGGCGAGCGCCGCGCGGCCGGGGACGGGCAGCGCCGCCCGGTCGACCTTGCCGGCCGGATTCAGCGGCAGCGCCGGCAGCGGGACCACGGCCGCGGGCACCATGTACCCGGGCAGGGCGGCGGCCAGCCGGTCCCGCAGCGCCGCCGGGTCCGGCTGCGCACCGTCCGCCCCGACCACGTACGCCGCCAGCCACTTCTCGCCCTGGTCGTCGTCGCGGGCCACCACGGCGGCGTCGTGCACGTCCGGTCCGCCGCGCAGCACCTCCTCGATCTCGCCGAGCTCGATGCGGAAGCCACGGATCTTGACCTGGTCGTCGAGGCGCCCGAGACACTCCAGCTGCCCGTCGGACCGGAACCTGGCCAGGTCCCCGGTGCGGTACATGCGGGAGCCGGGCGGGCCGCCGTACGGCTCCGGCAGGAACCGCTCCGCGGTGAGCCCCGGTCGGCCCACATAGCCGCGGGCCACTCCGGCGCCCGCGATGTACAGCTCGCCGGCCACCCCGATGGGCACCGGCCGCAACCCCGAGTCGAGCACGTAGGCCCGGTAGTTGGGCAGCGGCCGGCCGATCGGCACCGACTCGGCGTCCGGCGCCAGGTCGGTGCCGGTGCACCAGACGGTGGCCTCCGTGGGCCCGTACAGGTTGCTCAGCCGGTCGACACGCCCCACGAGGTTCCGCGCCAGCCCGGGCGGGCATTCCTCCCCGGTGGTGACCGCGACGACCGGCAACCGGTCCATCCCCGCGGCCAGCAGCAGCTTCCAGCCGGCCGGGGTGGCCTGCACATGGGTGATCCCCGCGCTCTCCACCAGCCGCAGCTGCGCCACCGGGTCGTGGGCCTCCGCGTCGTCGGCGAGCACCACCCGGCCGCCGGTGACCAGGGGGAGGTACAGCTCGGCGGTCGACACGTCGAAGGCGAGCGAGGTGATGGCCAGCCAGCGGTGCTCCGGCCCCGAACGGTGCCATCGCCGCATCGAGAACAACATGTTCAGCAGCGCGTACTGGCCGATCTGCACGCCCTTGGGGCGCCCCGTGGAGCCGGAGGTGAACAAGGTGTACGCCAGCCGGTGGGTGCGCGCGGGATCGTCCGGGTCGCGGTCGGCGGACCGGTCGGGCGGCGTCGCGGGACAGGCCGCGATCCGCTCGCGCTCCGCGTCCAGGTCGACGGTCCGGCCCTCCTGCCCGGGGCCGAGCAGCGCGGCGCTCCCGCCGTGCGTCACCGTCAGCCGCGCGCCCGCCGTCTCGCGCATGTAGCGCAGCCGCTCGGCGGGGAGCGCGGTGTCCAACGGAAGGTGCGACCCGCCCGCCTTCCAGATGCCGAGCAGGGCCGGCAGCGTGTCGGTGCTCCGCCGCAGCAGTACCCCGACCACCGACTCGGGCCCCACCCCGGCCTCCCGCAGCCGGTGGGCGATCCGGTTGGCCCGCTCGTCGAGCTGCCGGTAGGTGACGGTGTCCCCGCCCACCTGTACGGCGACGGCGTCGGGGGTGGCCGCGGCCTGCTCCTCGATCACCTCGTGGACGTAGCGTCTCATCCCCACTCCACCTCGGTGTCGTTGAAGTCGTCCAGTACCTGGGCCAGTTCCGTGACGGACAGCAGCGAGGCGCGCACGTCGCCGTCCGGGTCGGTGGCCATGGCGTCCAGTACCGCCCGGTACATACCGGCCACTCGCTCGGCGTTCGCCCGGTCGAGCCCGGTGCTCACCGCGCGCAGCACCAGGCGGCCCGGCACATTGGCCACGGACAGCGTGAACTCGTTCGAGCTGTCGCCCGCACCGGCCTGCACATCGACCGCGCTGCCGGCGGTCTGGTGGAAGTCCTGGTAGCGGTACATCACGTCGAACAACCGCCGCCCACTCGCCAGTTGCTGAACGGCGGGCAGCGGGTACCGCCGGTGCGGATACACCTCGGCCTCCCGGTCGAAGACCTGACGCACCAGCTCCCGCCAGGTGCGCGCGGAACGGTCGTGCGCGAAGGGCAGGGTGTTCAGGTACATACCGAAGACGCGTTCGCTGCCCGGTGCCTCGGGGCGGGCGCTGTAGACCACGCCGGTGTGGAAGGCGTCCTCGCCGGTGACGGTGGCGAGCACCCTCAGGTGGGTGGCGAGCAGGACCGCCTTGAACGAGGTGTCGGTGGACCGGGCCAGCTCGCGCAGCGCCGGCTCGATGTCGCGGAAGTCCACGGACAGCTTGAAGTCCTCCCGCGGAGCGCCGTTCCCCGCGCCCCACTCCTGAGGCAGCCGGCACGGCGCGTACTCGTCGACGACGCCCTGCCAGTACGACCGGTCCTCCTCGGAGGCGAGGGACTGCTGCTCGGCGGCGACGAAATCGGCGTAACGCACGGCCACCGGCTCGGGTTCACCGGGCGTCTCGCCGGCCGCGTACGCCTGGTACAGGTCGATGACCTCCCGCAGCAGCGACTGCTGGCTCCAGCCCTCCGTGATGGCGTGGCAGTGGGTGAAGCCAAGGTGCCACGCCTCGTCCGACTCGACCAACGCGGCGAACCGCAGCAGCGGCGGCCGGTCCAGGTCGAACAGCGCGGCCCGCTCGGCGGCGATGTGCTCCTGCCGTGCCGCGAGGAACCCCTCGGCGTCCGTACCGCGCAGGTCCCGCACCACGACCTCCGGTTCGGCGACCGGATGCACCAGCTGCAACGGCACCGAGAAGCCCTCGAGGTCGAAGGAGGTCCGCAGCATCTCGTGCCGTTCCACCACGGTACGCGCCGCGCGCCGCAGGGCCTCGGCGTCGAAGGGGCGTCCGTCGTTGATCCGGAACGTCGCCGTGTTGTGGTACTTGTGCAGACCGTCGCCCGCGAGCATCTCGACCAGCATGCCGAGCTGCACCTTGGCGACCGGGTAGGCGTCGGTGATTCCGTCGGGGAGGCGGTCGCGGTCTTCGTCGCCGATGAGGGCGAACGGTTCGACGGGTTGGTGGGTGTCGGTGGTGTCGCCGCTGTTGGTGAGGGTGGCGGCGAGGTTGGCGACGGTGCGGTGCTGGAAGACGTCGCGTACGGCGGCTTCGAAGCCTTCGGCGCGTAGGGCGCCGACGAGGGCGATGGCCTTGATGGAGTGTCCGCCGAGGTCGAAGAAGTTGTCCTCGACACCGACTCGTTCGACGCCGAGTACCTTGCTCCAGACCGCGGCGATGCGTTCTTCGGCGGGGGTGCGGGGGGCGACGTAGGTGTCGGTGGCGGTGTCGTCGGGGGTGGGCAGGGCGCGGCGGTCGAGTTTGCCGTTGGCGGTCAGGGGGATCGCGTCGATCTGGATGTAGAGGGACGGGATCATGTACTCGGGGAGGGCGTCGGTGAGGTCGGGGGCCTGGCCGACGATGTAGGCGATCAGGCGCTGGTCGTGCTCGGAGACGATGACGGCCGCGTCGGTGATGCCGGGTTGGGCGACGAGTGCGGCGCGTACTTCGCCGAGTTCGATGCGGTAGCCGCGGATCTTGACCTGGTCGTCGATGCGGCCGAGGAATTCGACGGCTCCGTCGTGGCGCCAGCGGGCGAGGTCTCCGGTGCGGTAGATCCGGCTGCCCGCCGGACCGTATACGTCCGGGATGAACTTGTCGGCGGTGCGGGCCGGGTCGCCCACGTAGCCGCGAGCTACGCCGGCGCCGCCGACGAACAGCTCACCGACCGCGCCCACCGGCACCGGACGGAGGTGGGTGTCGAGGATGCGCATGGTCATGTTGGGCAGGGGCCGGCCGATGGGTACGACGCCGTCGAAGGCTTCCAGGAGCGGGAAGACGCAGGTGCCGACGGTGGTCTCGGTGGGCCCGTATTCGTTGAGGACCGCTCCGTCGCCGAGGGTCTGGCGCCAGCGTTCGACGAGGGTGCCGGGGAGTGCTTCGCCGGCGACGACGATCTTGTCGGCGAGTGTGGTGATCTCGTCGTCGTTGACCTGGCTCGAGAGGATGTCGAGGTGGCCGGGGGTGAGTTTGATGAAGGAGAAGGGTCCTGCCTTGGTCAGGGCCTGTCCGAGGTCGGTGAGTTCGCCGTGGTGGAGCCAGGTGCGTTGTCCGGCGGCGAGGGGTGCCCACAGGTTGGGGACGACGAGGTCGAAGGCGACGGAGGAGAAGACGGGTGCGCCGCCGGTGCCTGCGGAGGCCAGTTCGCGTACGGCCCAGTCGATGTGGTTGATCAGGTTGCGGTGGGTGACCTGGACGCCCTTGGGGCGGCCTGTGGAGCCGGAGGTGAACACGGTGTAGGCGACCGTGTCCAGGTCCAGGGGCACGTCGGGGGCCGACTGGGGCAGGTGCGAGAGGTCGTCCTCGACCCGCACGACGGGTACGTCGAACCGGTCGGCGTATGCGGCGGAGGTGAGCGCCGTCTGCACGCCGGCGTCCGTGACCATGCCGGTGATGCGTCCGGCCGGGAGGACGGGGTCCATGGGCACGTAGCCGGCTCCCGCGCGCCAGACCGCCAGGAGTGCCACGATCAGGTCGGCCGAGCGGTCCAGCAGGACCGCCACTGACGACTCAGGCCCCACGCCGGTTTCACGCAGCCGGTGGGCGAGGCGGTTGGCGCGGGCGTCCAGCTCCGCGTACGACACCGTCTCACCGTCGGACTCGACGGCCACCGCGTCCGGGTGCCGCTCGACCTGCTCGGCGATCAGCTCCGGTACGGAGCGCGTGGCGACCGGTGCCCCGGAGTCGTTCCAGGTGGTCAGTACCCGCTCGCGTTCACCCGCCGGCAGGAAGGTCTCGCGGGCGTCGCCGTCCACGTCGGCGGCCATGGACTCCAGCACCGCCCGGTACATCGCCGCCAGCCGGTCCACCGCCGCCCGGCCGAGGACCGCCGGGTCGGCGGTGAGCAGCAGTCCGCTGCCCCGGGCGGCGACGGCCAGGCCGAACTCGGTGGCGCCCTCGCCGTCCCCGGAGTCCGCGTCGACGAGCTCGCTGTCGGCCTGGGCGTCGGAGAGGTCGAGGTAGCTGAAGCGGACGTCGAGAAGGCGCGTACCGTCGCCCATCTCCCGCTGCATCACCGGCATGGGGAAGCGGCGGTGCGGCCACAGCTCGGTCTCCCGGTCGAAGACCTGGTGGATGAGTTCGGCCCAGGTCCGGGCACCGCGCCGGTGGGCGAAGGGCACCGTGTTGAGGTACATGCCGTAGACCCGCTCGGCGCCCTCGAGCTCGGGCCGGCCACTGGAGACGAGGCCGGTGCAGAAGGACTCCTCGGCCGTGAGCTGGCTCATCACCTTGAGGTGCGCCGCGTGCAGGACCGCCTTGAGCGAGGTGCTCGTGGTACGTGCCGCGGACCGCAGTGCCGGGGTGAGGTCGGAGAGCGGCACCTTCACGGTCACCGCCCGGTCGCCGGGCTCGGCGTCGCCCCAGCCGGCCGGCAGTTCGAACTTGGCGTGGTCGGCGAGGAGTCCCTGCCAGTAGGAGCGGTCCTCGTCGGAGGCGAGGGACGCCTGCTCCGCGGCGACGAAGTCCGCGTACCGGACGCCGGGCACCGTGACCTCGCGCAGTTCCTCGCCGGCGCGCAGGCGCAGGTAGCCCTCGACGATGTCGCTGAGGAGGGTGCGGTGGCTCCAGCCTTCCGTGATCGGGTGGCAGACGCTGACCGACAGCCACCATGCCTCGTCGGACTCGACCAGCGCCGAGACGCGGAGCAGCGGGGCCCGGTCGAGCTGGAAGGCGGTGGCCCGCTCGGTGATGATGTGGGCCCGGCGCGCCTCGGCCTGCTGCTCGAAGCTCTTGCCACGCAGGTCGAGCACGGTGACGGGGAGTTCGGCCGTCGCGTGGATCAACTGGAGGGGCACCGAGAACGTGTCGAGGTCGAAGGACGCCCTCAGCATCTCGTGCCGCTCCACCACGGCCCGTCCGGCGCGGCGGAGGGCGTCCACGTCGAAGGGACGGCCGTCCTTGATCCGGAACGTCGTCGTGTTGTGGTACTTGTTCCGCCCGTCGTCGGCGAGCATTTCCACCAGCATGCCGAGCTGGACCTGTGCCAGCGGGTAGGCGTCGGTGATTCCGTCGGGGAGGCGGTCGCGGTCTTCGTCGCCGATGAGGGCGAACGGTTCGACGGGTTGGTGGGTGTCGGTGGTGTCGCCGCTGTTGGTGAGGGTGGCGGCGAGGTTGGCGACGGTGCGGTGCTGGAAGACGTCGCGTACGGCGGCTTCGAAGCCTTCGGCGCGTAGGGCGCCGACCAGGGCGATGGCCTTGATGGAGTGTCCGCCGAGGTCGAAGAAGTTGTCCTCGACACCGACTCGTTCGACGCCGAGTACCTTGCTCCAGATCGCGGCGATGTGCTCTTCGGCGGGGGTGCGGGGGGCGACGTAGGTGTCGGTGGCCGTCTGGTCCGGGTCGGGCAGGGCGCGGCGGTCGAGCTTGCCGTTGGCGGTCAGGGGGATCGCGTCCACCTGGACGAAGACGGACGGGATCATGTACTCGGGCAGGGCGTCGGTGAGGTTGGGTGTTTCGCCGACTATGTAGGCGATCAGGCGCTGGTCGTGCTCGGAGACGATGACGGCGGCGTCGGTGATGCCGGGTTGGGCGATGAGTGCGGCGCGTACTTCGCCGAGTTCGATGCGGTAGCCGCGGATCTTGACCTGGTCGTCGATGCGGCCGAGGAATTCGACGGCTCCGTCGTGGCGCCAGCGGGCGAGGTCCCCGGTGCGGTAGATCCGGCTGCCCGCCGGGCCGTATACGTCCGGGATGAACTTGTCGGCGGTGCGGGCCGGGTCGCCCACGTAACCGCGGGCCACACCGGCGCCGCCGACGAAGAGTTCGCCCACGGCGCCTACGGGGACGGGCTGGAGGTGGGTGTCGAGGATGTGCATGGTCATGTTGGGCAGGGGCCGGCCGATGGGCACGACGCCGTCGAAGGCTTCCAGGAGCGGGAAGACGCAGGTGCCGACGGTGGTCTCGGTGGGTCCGTATTCGTTGAGGACCTTTTCGTCGCCGAGGGTCTGGCGCCAGCGTTCGACGAGGGTGCCGGGGAGTGCTTCTCCGGCGACGACGATCTTGCCGGCGAGGGTGGTGATCTCGTCGTCCGTGAGCTGGCCGGAGAGGATGTCGAGGTGGCCGGGGGTGAGTTTGATGAAGGAGAAGGGGCCTGCGTCTGTCAGTGCGGAGCCCAGTTCGGTGAGTTCGCCGTGGTGGAGCCAGGTGCGTTGTCCGGCGGCGAGGGGTGCCCAGAGGTTGGGGACGACGAGGTCGAAGGCGACGGAGGAGAAGACGGGTGCGCCGCCGGTGCCTGCGGAGGACAGTTCGCGTACGGCCCAGTCGATGTGGTTGATCAGGTTGCGGTGGGTGACCTGGACGCCCTTGGGTCGGCCTGTGGAGCCGGAGGTGAACACGGTGTAGGCGACCGTGTCCAGGTCCACTGGCACGTCGGGGGCCGACTGGGGCAGGTGCGAGAGGTCGTCCTCGACCCGTACGACGGGTACGTCGAACCGGTCGGCGTATGCGGCGGAGGTGACCGCCACCTGCACGCCGGCGTCCGTGACCATGGACGTGATCCGGCCTGCGGGCAGTACGGGGTCCATGGGCACGTAACCCGCTCCCGCTCGCCACACGGCGAGCAGCGCCGTCACGAGGTCGGTCGACCGGTCCAGCAGGACCGCCACTGACGACTCGGGTCCCACGCCCGCTTCACGCAGCCGGTGGGCGAGACGGTTGGCGCGGGCGTCCAGCTCCGCATACGACACCGCCTCACCGTCGGACTCGACGGCCACCGCGTCCGGGCCCAGCGCCACCTGGTCCGCGATCAACTCCGGCACGGACCGTTGCGGAACCGCCACCCCAGAGTTGTTCCAGGTGGTCAGTACCCGCTCGCGTTCACCCGCCGGCAGGAAGGTCTCGCGGGCGTCGCCGTCCACGTCGGCGGCCATCGACTCCAGCACCGCCCGGTACATCGCCGCCAGCCGGTCCACCGCCGCCCGGCCGAAGTGGTGCCGGTGGCCGGTGATCACCATGAACCCGGCGCGGGTGGAGACGCCGAGCGGGAACTCGGTGGGGCTGTCGTCGATCGTGGCCGGGTAGTCGACGAGATCCTGGTCGACCTGACGGAAGTTCTGGTAGCTGAACCGGACGTTGACGAGGCGTGCGCCGGCGGCGAGTTCGCGCTGCATGGCGCCGAGGGGGTAGCGGCGGTGCGGCCAGACCTGGATCTCCTGGTCGAAGACCTGGCGCACCAGCTCGCGCCAGGTGCGGGCGCCGCGCCGGTGGGCGAACGGCAGCGGGTTGAGGTACACGCCGTAGACGCGTTCCGCGCCGGCCGCCTCCGGGCGGGCGTTGGTGACGAGGCCGGTGAAGAACGCCTCTTCGGGGGTGAGCTGGCTCATCACCTTGAGGTGCGCGGCGTGCAGCACGCTCTTGATCGGCACCTTGGCCTGGGTGGCGAGGGTGCGCAGGCCGGTCTCCAGGTCGTGGTAGGGGACCCAGGAGCGGTTGAGGCCGCGGGGGGTGGTGGCCGGGTCGTCGCCGAGGCCGGCGGGGATCTCGAAGGGCGTGTGCTCGTCGAGGACGCCCTTCCAGTAGGCACGGTCCTCGTCGGCGGCCAGGGACTCCAGTTCGGCGGCGACGAAGTCCGCGTACCGGATGTCGGGGGTGTCCGGGTCCGGAAGGGGCTCGCCGGCGCGCAGGGCGTGGTAGGTGGTGACGAGTTCCATCAGGAGGGAGTGGTGGCTCCAGCCTTCGAGGACGGCATGGCACTCGGTGAGGGTGAGCCACCATGAGCCGTCGTCGCAGGCGTGCCCGGTGAAGCGGATCAGCGGGGCGCGGGTGAGGTCGAAGAGCCGGGTGCGCTCCTCGGCCATGTAGGCGCGCAGCGACGCTTCGACGGCGTCGGCGTCCAGTCCGGTGAGGTCCCGCGCGGCGACGGGTGAGGTCACGTCGGTGGCGGGGTGCACGAGCTGGAGCGGGACGGAGTAGCCCTCGACGGCGAAACTGGACCGCAGGATCTCGTGGCGGGCCAGGACGGTGTCGACGGTGCGCTGGAGGACGTCCGGGTCGAGGGGGCGTTCGTCGAGAATCCGGAAGCAGGTGGAATTGTGGTAGTGGTTGCGGCCGTCGTCGGCGAGCATCTCCACGACCATGCCGAGCTGCACCTGAGCCAGCGGGTAGGCGTCCACCAGCCCCTCGGGGAGGCGGCCGCGGTCGTCCTCGCCGAGCAGGGCGAAGGGTGCGACGGGCTGCCGGGGGGCGGCGGGCGCGGGGCGGCCGGTGATGAAGGCGACGAGTTCGGCGGGCGTCCGGTGCTCGAAGACGTCGCGGACGGTGACGTCGTACTCGCTGCCTCGCAGGGCGCCGACCAGGGCGACGGCGCGCAGCGAGTCGCCGCCCAGGTCGAAGAAGTTGTCCTCGACGCCGACGGTCTCCACCCCGAGGACGTCACGCCAGACGGCGACCATCTCCTCCTCGGCCGGTGTGCGCGGCGCCACGTGCACGGCGTCCACGCCGAGGGCGCCGCGGTCGGGGGCCGGGAGTGCGGCCTGGTCGAGCTTGCCGTTGACGGTGAGCGGGATGCGGCCGACGACGAGGAACGCGGCCGGGATCATGTAGTCGGGCAGTGTGCGGGCGAGCAGGGCGCGCAGTTCGCTGGGCGCGGCGACGGCGTCGCCGGTGAGCACGACGTAGGCGATGAGGCGGCGGTCGCCCGGGGTGTCCTCGCGGGCGACGACCACGGCGTCGCGGACCCGCGGATGCGTGGTGAGCGCGGCCTTGATCTCGCCGAGTTCGATGCGGTGACCGCGGATCTTGACCTGGTGGTCGATGCGGCCCAGGTAGTCGAGGCTGCCGTCGGGGCGCCGGGAGGCGAGGTCGCCGCTGCGGTAGAGGCGGGTGCCGGGGGTGCCGTGGGGGTCGGGCACGAAGCGTTCCGCGGTGAGGGCGGGTCGGCCCAGGTACATGAGGGCGACGCCGGGGCCGCCGACGTGGATCTCGCCGGGCACACCGACGGGCACGAGTTCGCCGTGCGGGCCGAGCAGGTGGACCTGGAGGTCGCGCAGCGGCACACCGACCGGGTTGCCGGTCTCGGCGTCCAGGTCGTCCTCGGTGACGAGGTGGAACGTGGTGTGCACGCAGGTCTCGGTGATGCCGTACAGGTTGGCGATGGCGGTGACGTCGAGGCCGCGGCGCTCCACCCAGGGTCGCAGAGCGGGGATGTCGAGCCGTTCGCCGCCGAACGAGACAACGCGCACGGCGAGTTCGTCGATGAGGGGGTGGCCTTCGGCGGCCAGGGAGACCAGGCTGCGGAAGGCGGACGGGGTCTGGTTGAGGACCGTGACCCGCTCGGCGGCCAGCAGGCGCAGGAAGTCCTCCGGGGACCGGGAGACGTCCGGCGGTACGACGACGAGCCGGCCGCCGTGGGCGAGGGCGCCCCAGATCTCCCACACCGACATGTCGAAGGCGTACGAGTGGAACAGCGTCCACACGTCGTGCTCGTCGAAGCCGAAGTGCTCCTCGGTGGCGGTGAACAGGCGCAGCACGTTGGTGTGGCTGAGACCGACACCCTTGGGACGGCCGGTGGAGCCGGAGGTGTAGATCGTGTAGATCAGGTCGCCGGGGGTGGCGCCGGAGTCCGGGTCGTGTCCCGGGGCGGCGGCCAGCGCGGCGGCCTCCCCGGGGTCGTCGAGGACCACGAGCCGGCCCTCGGCGGCGTCGCGCAGGTGGGCGGTGTGCCCGGCGGAGGTGACGACGAGGTCGGCGCCCGCGTCGCGAAGGGTGTAGGCGATGCGATCGGTGGGGTGCTCGGGGTCCAGGGGCAGGTAGCCGGCGCCGGACTTGAGGACGCCGAGCAGGGCGGGCACCAGGTGCGGGCCGCGGTCGAGGGCGACGGCGACGAGGCGGCCGGGTGCGGCGCCGAGGGAGCGCAGGTGGTGGGCGATGCGGTTGGCGCGGGTGTTCAGCTCGGCGTAGGTGAGGCGCTCGGTGCCGCAGACCACGGCGACGGCGTCGGGGGTGGCGGCGGCGCGTTCCTCGACGAGCTGGTGGACGCAGCGGGTGGGCGCGTCGAAGGTGCGGACCTCGGGCAGCAGTACCGCGAGGTCGGCGTCGTCGAGCATCTCCAGGCGGGACAGGGGCCGGTCGGGGTCGGCCGCGGCGGACGCCAGGAGCCGCTCCAGGTGCCGGGCGATGCGCTCGACGGTCGTCCGCTCGTAGAGGGCGGTGCTGTACTCCAGGGTGCCGGTGACGGAGCCGTCGTCGGCCTCGCGGAGCTGGAGGGTGAGGTCGAAGCGGGAGACCCGGGAGGTGGCGGTCAGGGACTCGGTGTCGACGCCGGGCAGCGAGAAACCGGTGGTGCGTTCGCGGTGCATGGTGAACGCGACCTGGCACAGCGGGGTGCGGGACATGTCCCGTGCCGGGGCCAGCTCGTCGACGAGCCGGGCGAAGGGGTACTCCTGGTGGTCGAAGGCGTCCAGGACGGTCTCCCGGGCACCGGTGAGCAGCTGCCGGAACGTCGGGTCGCCCTGCCACCGGCCGCGCAGCACCAGGGTGTTGATCCCGTAGCCGATGAGCCCTTCCAGCTCGGGCCGGTCACGGCCGGAGACCACCGTGCCCACGGCGATGTCGTCACGGCCGGTGTAGCGGGAGAGCAGGCCCTGGTAGCCGGCCAGGAGGGTGTGGAAGAGCGTGGCTCCGTGCTCGGCGCCCAGGTCGCGCAGCGTGCCGGCCAGCGGGGCCGGCAGGTGGACGGGGACCGCGTCTCCGGCGTAGGACCGGGTGGAGGGGCGCCGGTGGTCGGTCGGCACCTCCAGCGGGGTGAGGCCGGCGAGCCGGTCCCGCCAGTGGTCGAGCTGCCGGTCGAGTTCCCCGGAGCCGAGGCGGCGGCGCTGCCAGGCCGCGTAGTCGGCGTACTGCACGGGCAGCGGGGCGAGCGGTGAGGGCTCGTCGCGGCCGAACGCCTCGTAGAGCGCGGCCAGTTCGCCGAGGAACAGTCCCACGGACCACTCGTCGCAGGCCACGTGGTGGAAGACGACGACCAGCAGGTGGTCGTCCTCCGCCACGCGGATCAGCCGCGCCCGCAGCGGGGCGCCGTCGGCCAGGTCGAACGGGCGGCCCGGTTCGGCCTCGGCCAGCAGCCGGGCCCGCTCCTCGCGCTCCGCGAGGGCGCCGGTGCCGGTGAGGTCGTCGACGGGGAGGTCGAACGGGCCGGGAGGGTCGATCAGCTGGACCGGCTCGGTGCCGTCTAGGGCGTAGCGGGTGCGCAGGATCTCGTGGCGGGCCACCAGTTCCTCGAAGCCCCGGCGCAGCGCCTCGGCGGACAGCCGCCCGCGCAGCCGCAGCGCCACGGGGACGCTGTACTCCCAGCTGTCCGGGTCGAGCCGGCTCAGGAACCACATCTGCTGCTGCCCGTGGGAGAGCGCGAGGCGGCCGTCGCGGTCGACGGGGGTGACGGCGGTCCGCCGGCCGCCGCGGCCCCCGGCGAGCCTGGCCCGCACCAGCTCCTCACGCCTGCTGTCGGCCGATCCGCCGTCGCCCGCCGTTCCAGTGCTGTCGACCTGTCCGCCCGTGCGGACTTCGCCCGTGGTCATACTGAGCGCCCCTCCCGACCTTCGTTGCGTACGACGTGTCTCGTGTGGTGCCGCGTGATGCTGGGTGCTGTGCGGCGCGCTCAGGCGCCGGCCTGCTCCATACGCCGGCGCAGACTGGCCGGCCGCAGGTCCGTCCAGACCTCCTCGATCCGCTGGAGGCAGTCCTGGCGGGAGCCCTCGGTGCCCTCGGTGCGCCAGCCGTCCGGCAGTTCCCGGCCCGCGTCCCAGATCGAGTACTGCTCCTCGTCGTTCAGGACGACCCGGTAGGTGCGGTGGTCGGTCTGCTCGTCAGCCATGACGGTGTCCCTTCGGTGGTCGGATGCTCGCCCAGCGTCCGACGCCGACCTATACCGGGACTCTTATCGGCTCTCTTTTGTCCCGGCGGGCGGGACGGCCCGCGCCCGGGAGGACGGCCGGAGGCCAGGAGAACGTCCCAGGCCCCGGAAGACGGCACGAAGACGGCACACGGCCCGGTCCCGGCGGGGGTCCGGGACCGGGCCGTGTGGTCCGGGGTGGTGCGGGCAGGCAGTACCGGGTGTGTACCGGACGTGCCGGGTGTCCTACTCGCGGTCTCCGATCAGCTGCACGGCGCGGGCCCGCAGCGCCGCACCGACGGGCAGGACGGTGCCGAGCAGCGCCAGCAGGGTGGAGACCACCGCGACGCCCGCGACGATCGCGAAGGGAACGACGATCGGCGTGGTGCCGAAGAGCTGGAGCAGGGCTCCCCACAGTCCGGCCAGGTTGACGGCGGTCGCGGCCAGCGCCAGCACCACACCGATCGCGGACACGAGAAGCGACTCGGCGACGAAGAACCGCAGCACCTGCCGGGGCGTGGCGCCCGCGGCCCGCAGGACCGCGAGGTCGCGCCGGCGGTCCGCGGTGGCCATCAGCAGCGTGTTGAGGATGGCGATGAAGCAGAACATCATGATGATCACCGCGGTGGAGCGCTGCCGGACCTCGTTCAGGTGCCGGGCGTAGGCGGCCTCGGAGGCGACCAGTTCGTCCCGGGACATGAAGGTCGCGCCGCTGCCCTCGACCGCTTCGCGGATGGCCGCGGTCGCGGGCGCCCGGTCGGTGCCCTCGTCCAGCGTGATGTACGCGCGCCGGGCCAGGCCGTCGCGTGCGAACAGCGCGGTGTCGGCGAACCGCGGCGGCAGGTAGGCCACGTCCTCCCCGCGCAGCGCCTCGTACACGGCGGCCACCTTCAGCTTCTGGGTGCTGCCGTCGGCCATCAGCACGGTCTGGGTGGAGCCGAGGTCCATGTGCCACAGGTCGGCGACGGCCATGCTGTTCTCGTCGAGGTCGTCGAGGGAGCCCTCGACGACCTTCAGGTCCATGGTCCGCTTCAGCGCCTCGGGGTCGACGACCAGGCCGTCGTTCTCGTCGTAGCGGTCCTCGTCCTTCCAGTAGACCGTGGTGAGCAGCGGCGCGGCGATCTTCACGCCGGGCACCTCGGCGACCCGGTCGACCACCTCGGTGCTGATGCCGGGCGTGTCGTCGGGGGCGAGGGCGTAGTCGGAGACGATCCGGTTCTGGAGGCCGCTGTCCCGGGCCGCGCCCAGCGAGTCGGTGGCGGCGAGCAGGGAGAAGGCGAGGCCTACGGTGAGCAGCACCGGCGCGGCCGTCGCCGCGGTCCGGCGGCGGGCGGTCAGCGCGCTCTGCCGGACCAGCATCGCGGTGGGGCCGGTCGCCCGCCGCCACGGCCACATCAGCAGCCGGGCCAGCGGACCGACGGCCATCGGGGCGAGGACGGCCGCCGCCAGTACCGGCACCATCAGCGAGACCACGTACACCGTGGGCGAGAGGACCGTCACCGGGGAGCCGGTGGCGATCCAGGCGGTCCAGCCGACGCCGCCGAGCAGGGCCACGGCACCGAGCAGGGCGCGGCCGGGGGTGACGCCCGTGTCGTCCACGGCGGCCTCCCGCAGCGCTTCGACGGGCTGGACGGAGCCGGCCCGGCGGGCCGCCGCGGCCGCACCGCCGACCGACACCAGCAGCCCCACCAGGAAGGCGGCGGCCAGCGGCGCGAGCACGGTCCAGTGCAGGGACGGGGTGACGGTGAACCAGTCGGGCGACACACCCATGGAGATCAGCATGTCGGCGAGGAGCTGAGCCCCGAACAGGCCGAGGACCGTGCCCACGGCGGCGGCGAGGCCGCCGACCAGGAGGGCCTCGTTGCGGACCATCTTCCGCACCTGCTTCGGGGTGGCGCCGATCGCGCGGAGCAGGGCGACCTCCCTGCGGCGCTGGACGACCGCGAAGGCGAAGGTGGACGCCACCACGAAGATCGCGGTGGTCCCGGCGACGCTCGCCATCACCGGCACCAGCGTGATCGTGTTGTCCAGGGTCTCGCGGTCCTCGGCCTCGCTGGCGTCCGCCTTGTGCCGGTCCTGGCCGGTGAGGACGTCGGCCCGCTCGCCGACGGCCTCCCGGACCGCGTCCGCGGAGCCGAGTGCGACCAGCGAGTCGATCCGCGGGGAGAGCCGCGCGGCCTCCGCCTCGGAGAAGAAGACGGCGTCCTCGTAGCCGACGGGGCCGACGGTGCCGCTGACGGTGTACGTCCGCACGGTGGACGCCGTCAGTACGGTCACCTCGTCACCGGTGCGGGCCTGGTCGGAGGGGACCACGACCTGCCCGTCCGACGTCGGCGCGGCACCGTCGGTGAGGCGGTAGCCGCCGAAGCGGGCCACCGGCCAGGGGTGTCCGACCTGGTCCTCGGGGCCGCCGCGCAGCTGTGCGTAGAAGGCGCGGTCGACCACGGTCTCGCCGGTCGCGGCGACGCGGTCGCGCAGCTCGGTGCTCAGGCCGCGGGCCGCCTCGGGGGAGCGGACGCCGAGGTCGTGGTGGGCCGGGTCCCAGCCGTCCGACTGCGGGCGTACGACGGTGCCGGCGCCGGCGAAGCGCTCCACCGGACGGTCGGGCAGGTCGAACGCCGTCGTCACCAGCAGCCCCATGGCCGCGACCTGCGCCACCCCCAGGACCAGGGCGACCACCGTGCCGAGGAAGGAGACCCAGCGCGCTCGCAGGGTCTGGAAGGCCACCCGGATCACGACGACACCCCCAGGTGCGTCATGCGCGCGGCGATGTCCTCGGCGGTCGGCTGGACCAGCTCGCCGACGAGACCGCCGTCGGCGAGGAACAGGACGCGGTCCGCGTAGGCGGCGACGTTCGGGTCGTGGGTGACCATCACGATGGTGGTGGTCACCCGGCCCGCGCCGCCCGGGGCGTCCGGGGCGGCGCCGCCCGGTCCGGCCAGCGCGCGCAGGGTGGCGAGGAGTTCACGTCCCGTGGACAGGTCGAGGGCGCCGGTCGGCTCGTCCGCGAAGAGCACGGCGGGCCGGGCCACCAGGGCACGCGCGATGGCCACCCGCTGCTGCTGGCCGCCCGACAGCTGGCTGGGCCGGCTGCCGGCCTTCTTCTCCAGGCCGACCTGGGCCAGCGCCTGCCGGACCGCGCCGCGCGGGGGCCTGCGCCCCGCCAGCCGCATCGGCAGCGCCACGTTCTGCTCGGCCGTCAGCGAGGGCAGCAGGTTGAAGGACTGGAAGATGAACCCGGTGGAGGCGCGGCGGAGTTCGGTGAGCCGGGTCTCGTTCAGACCCGAGGTGTCCTGGCCGTCGATGAACACCCGGCCCGAGGTGGGCCGGTCGAGCCCGGCCGCGCACTGGAGCAGGGTGGACTTGCCGGACCCGGAGGGCCCCATGATCGCGGTGAAGCTGCCCCGGGAGAAGGACAGGCTGGTGTCGCGCAAGGCGCTCACGGCACTGTCGCCGGACCCGTAGGTCTTGGTGAGCGACTCCAGCCGCACTGCGTCATCCATCGGTTCTCCGCGCTTCGTGATTGAGGGGATCGGCCGGCGTCCCGTCCGGGACGGAGGCCGGCGCGGGCGCGTCCGGGGCCGGCAGCGCCGCCGGCTCCGACGGGGAGTGGCCCGCGCCGAGTGGTTCCATGCTGTCCGCGCGGTCCTCGAGGGCCGCGCCGGGCCTGCTGAACACGACGGCGGCCACCAGGGCCAGCACCGCCATCACCGCCGACAGCACCACGACGGTGTGGCGGCTGCCGACCGCCTCCAGCAGGTATCCCGTACCGAGCGCGCCGAGCGAACTCGCCCCGGACACCAGGAGCATGACGACACTGCCCACCCGCCCCTGCATGTCGTTGGGTGTGATGCGCACCTGGTAAGACATGCCGGAGACCGTAACAGTGGCTCCTATAAACGACGTTATGAAGAACAATGCGCCAAGTGCCAGTGCTTGCCGGAAAAACACCGCTGTGGGCATGACCACGGCCCACGCGGTGTGCGCGAGGACCATGATCTGCCGCATGGCCAGCCGCCGGTTCAGCCAGCCGCCGGACAGCGCCCCGCACAGGCCGCCCATCCCGCCCCCCGCCATGATCAGCCCGATGGTGCCGGCGGCTCCGCCGTCCTCCCTGATCACCACGGCCACGGTCAGGATCAGCCCCTGGAACACCAGGTTGCTGACCGAGATGATCAGCAGCGCCGCCCTGAAGTAGGCCCGCCCCCATACCCACTTGAGCCCGGCCGCGACCTCGGGCCGCATCCGGCGCCGGGCACCCGGCCGGCGGGGCGGCTGCCGCTCGCCCCGCAGCTTCACCAGCGTCACCAGCGAACCCACGTAGAGCGTCACGCTGGTCAGGAACGGCACCCACGCCGACAGACCGAACATCGCCCCGCTCGCGGGGTGCCCGACGAAGTTGACGCCGCGGGAACGCGCCTCATTGGTGGCCATCGCCGCGCCCAGCTGCCGCGACGGCACCACGTTGCGCACCATGGCCCGTTCCGACAGCTGGTAGAAGACGGTCATGCTGCTCTGCACGAACGCCACCAGGGCGATGTGCCACACCCACACCGTGTCTCCCAGCAGGGAGACGGCGACCGTCGCCACCGCGACCATCCGCACCACGACGCACGTCATCATGACGCGCCGCCGGTTCAACCGGTCCACCAGGACCCCGGCCGGCAACTGCACGAGCAGCGCCGGCAGCAGACCCGCGAACCCGACGACGCCCGCCGCGCTCCCCGACCTGGTGTGCCAGAGCACCAGCAGGGTGAAGGCCATCCCGGAGCACCGCTCCGCCATCACCGACATCGCCGAACCGGTCCACAGCAGCCGGAAGTCCCGGTAGCTGCGCAGCGACGGCAGCTTGTGCCTGCCCCCTCCGGCGGGGCGGTCTTTGCGCAGTCGTCTCATGAACGGACGGCCCGGCACCATTCGAGGACCGCCATCGCGCTGTGCAGCTTGTGCGTGGCCTGGGTGAACGCCAGGCTCGCCGGACCGTCCAGCACCTCCGCGGTGACCTCCTCGCCCCGGTGCGCCGGCAGGTCGTGGAGGAACACCGCGTCCGGGCTGCTCTCCCACAGGGCGCCGGACACCTGGAACGGGGCGAACACCGTGCGCCAGTCGGCGTCCGGCTTGCTGGTTCCGGTGGTCTGCCAGCGGGTGGTGTACACGACGTCGAACCCGGTGGGCAGGGCCGTCATGTCGTGCTGCTCGGACAGCTTCGCCCCGCTGCGCGCCGCCTGCTCGCCGGCGGTGGCCAGGACGTCCGCCGCCAGACCGTACCCGGGCGGGGTGCGCAGCTCCAGTTCGGTGCCCGGGAAGCGGGTCAGGGCCAGCGCGAGCGCGGCGGCACTGTTGTTGCCCTCGCCCACGTACAGCACCCGCAGACCCTCGACGCGGCCGAAGTGACAGTACAGGGTGGTGAGATCGGTGAGCCCCTGCGTCGGGTGCTCCTCGGCGGTCATCGCGTTCACCACCGACATCGGCCCGGCCGCCGCCCAGGTGCGCAGTTCCGCCGTCGCGTCCGACGTCCTGGCCACCAGCATGTCCAGCATGCCGGAGAGCACCCGGCCGGTGTCCTCGGTGGTCTCCCCGGTGTTCAGCTGGAGGTCGGCGGGCCCGAAGGTCACCGTCTGCGCGCCGAGCCGCAGCGCCCCCGTGGTGAAGGCGGTACGGGTGCGGGTCGAGGTGCGCCGGAAGTAGACGCCGACCACCTCGCCCCGCAGCGGATCGGCGACCGCCCCGGCGGCGAACTCCGCCCCGCGGGCGACCAGCGTGCGCAGATCGTCGTCGGTCAGATCGGTCAGTGAGATGAGGTGACGCATGCGGACGTCCTTCGTTCCTCGGTCAGTGGGATTCGGCGAGCTGCGCGTCGATCTCGGCCCGGACGCGGTCCTCGATCTCCACGGCGATCTGCGCGATGGTCGGCTGCTCGAAGACGACCCGGATCGGCAGGTCGAGGTCGAAGTCCTGCTGCAACCGCGAGACCAGGCGTACGGCAAGGATCGAATGCCCTCCGACGTCGAAGAAGCCGTCGTGCACGCCGGCGGTCTTGCCGAGCAGATCGGCCCAGATCGCGGCGATGCGTTCTTCGGCGGGAGTGCGAGGGGCGACGTAAGTGTCGGTGGCGGTGTCGTCGGGGTCGGGCAGGGCGCGGCGGTCGAGCTTGCCGTTGGCCGTCAGGGGGATCGCGTCCACCTGGACGAAGACGGACGGGATCATGTACTCGGGCAGGGCGTCGGTGAGGTCGGGTGTCTCGCCGACGATGTAGGCGATCAGGCGCTGGTCCTGCTCGGAGACGATGACGGCGGCGTCGGTGATGCCGGGTTGGGCGACGAGTGCGGCGCGTACTTCGCCGAGTTCGATGCGGTAGCCGCGGATCTTGACCTGGTCGTCGATGCGGCCGAGGAACTCGACGGCTCCGTCGTGGCGCCAGCGGGCGAGGTCCCCGGTGCGGTACATCCGGCTGCCCGCGGGGCCGTACGGGTCGGGAAGGAAGCGGCTCGCCGTGCGGGCCGAGTCCCCGGCATAGCCCCGGGCCACGCCCGCGCCGCCGACGAACAGCTCACCGACCGCGCCCACCGGCACCGGACGGAGGTGGGTGTCGAGGATGTGCATGGTCATGTTGGGCAGGGGCCGGCCGATGGGCACGACGCCGTCGAAGGCTTCCAGGAGCGGGAAGACGCAGGTGCCGACGGTGGTCTCGGTGGGTCCGTATTCGTTGAGGACCTTTTCGTCGCCGAGGGTCTGGCGCCAGCGTTCGACGAGGGTGCCGGGGAGTGCTTCTCCGGCGACGACGATCTTGCCGGCGAGGGTGGTGATCTCGTCGTCCGTGAGCTGGCCGGAGAGGATGTCGAGGTGGCCGGGGGTGAGTTTGATGAAGGAGAAGGGGCCTGCGTCTGTCAGTGCGGAGCCCAGTTCGGTGAGTTCGCCGTGGTGGAGCCAGGTGCGTTGTCCGGCGGCGAGGGGTGCCCAGAGGTTGGGGACGACGAGGTCGAAGGCGACGGAGGAGAAGACGGGTGCGCCGCCGGTGCCTGCGGAGGACAGTTCGCGTACGGCCCAGTCGATGTGGTTGATCAGGTTGCGGTGGGTGACCTGGACGCCCTTGGGTCGGCCTGTGGAGCCGGAGGTGAACACGGTGTAGGCGACCGTGTCCAGGTCCACTGGCACGTCGGGGGCCGACTGGGGCAGGTGCGAGAGGTCGTCCTCGACCCGTACGACGGGTACGTCGAACCGGTCGGCGTATGCGGCGGAGGTGACCGCCGTCTGCACGCCGGCGTCCGTGACCATGGACGTGATCCGGCCTGCGGGCAGTACGGGGTCCATGGGCACGTAACCCGCTCCCGCTCGCCACACCGCCAGCAGGCCCACGATCAGGTCGGCCGAGCGGTCCAGCAGGACCGCCACTGACGACTCGGGTCCCACGCCGGTTTCACGCAGCCGGTGGGCGAGACGGTTCGCGCGGGCGTCCAGTTCGACGTACGTCACCGTGGTGCCGTCCGATTCCACGGCCACCGCGTCCGGGTGCCGCTCGACCTGCTCGGCGATCAGCTCCGGCACGGACCGCTGCGGCACCGCCACCCCGGTGTCGTTCCAGAGGCGGAGCAGCCGGTGTTCGTGGACGGTGGTGAGGTCGATCGCGGAGAGCGGGGTGCCCGGGGCGTCGACGACGGCCTGGACGAGGCGGACGAAGTGGTCGGCCATGCGTTCCACCGTCGTGTGCTCGAAGAGCGAGGTCGCGTACTCGAAGGCCCCGGTGAGGGACCCGTCGGAGTGCCGCCAGACGAACAGGGTGAGGTCGGTCTTGGCCACCCGCCAGGCCCCCTGGAAGGCGTCCATGAGGACACCGTCGGCGGCCACCATGGTCGCGCCCTCGTCCTGGAGGTCGAAGGCCACCTGGTAGAGCGGGGTGCGGGACAGGTCCCGGACCGGCTGGAGCTCGTCCACCAGCCGCTCGAAGGGCAGTTCCTGGTGGGCGAAGCCGGAGAGCACGGTGTCCTTGGTGCGGGCGAGCAGTTCGGCGAAGGTCGGGTCGCCGGTCAGGTCGCAGCGCAGCACGAGGGAGTTCAGGAAGAAGCCCACGGTGTCCTGGGTCTCCGGGCGCAGCCGGCCGGTCACCGGGCTGCCGACGCCGAAGTCGTCCTGACCGCTGTAGCGGGCCAGCAGCGCCGCGAACGCGGCGAGCAGGGCGGCGTACGGAGTGGCCCCGTGCTGCCGGCCGATGCCGCTGAGGGCGTCCGCGAGACCGGCGGGCACGGAGAACCGTACGCCCTGGCCGTGTCCGTCGCGGTTGGCCGGGCGGGGCCGGTCCGTGCGCAGCTGGAGTTCGGGCATGCCGCGCAGTGCGGACTTCCAGTAGTCGAGTTCGCGGTCCAGGACGGCGTCGTCGGAACGGGCCGCCTGCCAGGCCGCGTAGTCGCCGTACTGCACGACGGGTGCGGGCAGCGCGTGCGGGCGGTTCCGCGCGGCCGCGGCGCACAGCTCGCGGATCTCCCGCTCCAGCACGACCGTCGACCAGCCGTCGCTGGCGATGTGGTGGACGGTGACGAGCAGGACGGGGCCGCCGAGCGGGACCCGCACCAGCATGGCGCGCCACAGCGGTCCGTCGGTCAGGTCGAAGCCGCGGCGGAACTGTTCGTCGAAGAGCCGCTCCAGCTGGCCCTCGCCGGCGTCCTCGACGCGGAGTTCGACGGGCCGTGCGTCGACGACGACCTGGCGGGGTTCCTCGCCCTGGAGGACGTAGCGGGTGCGCAGGGCCTCGTGGCGCTGCTCCAGGGTGTCGAGGGCGGTGCGGACGGTGGCCTCGGTGGTCCCGGCGGGCAGCCGCAGGAACAGCGGGGCGACCCACTCGGGGCTGCCGGGGTGCATGCGGTCCAGGAACCACAGGCGGTGCTGGCCGAAGGAGAGCGGCAGCGGCACACCGCGGTCCACCGGCACCACCTCGGGCACGGAGGGCCGGGACTCCTCGATGAGGCGGGCCTGCGCCTCCACGGTGGACGCGCCGAACAGACCGCGCAGCTGGACGTCGTCGCCGGACGCCTTGGTGAGGGCGACGGCGAGGCGGGTCAGGACGAGGGAGGAGCCGCCGAGCGCGAAGAAGTCGTCGTGCACGCCGACGTCCTCCACCTGGAGAAGCTGCTCCCACACGTCGGCGACGAGCCGTTCCGCGGGGGTGCGGGGCGCCACCGACGCGGGTGCGTCCCCGGGCGCGGCGGTCTCCCGGGCCGTCGGGTCGGGCAGGGCGGACCGGTCCACCTTGCCGTTGGCCGTCAGCGGGAAGGCGTCCATGGGCACGAACTGGGCGGGGATCATCGGCTCGGGCAGCCGGCGCCGCAGGAAGCCGCGCAGTTCGTCGCGCGGGATGCGGCGGCCCGCCACCAGGTGGGCCACGAGCCGGGTGCCCGTGGCGGCGGTGTACGCCCCGACGACGGCCCCGCGCACATCGGGGTGGGCGTGGAGAGCGGCCTCGACCTCGGCCGGTTCGATGCGGACGCCGTTGACCTTCACCTGGTGGTCGACGCGGCCCAGGTAGGCGAGGCTGCCGTCGGAGCGCCAGCGGGCCAGGTCGCCGGTGCGGTACATGCGGCCGCCGTCGCCGCCGTGCGGGTCGGGCAGGAAGCGCTCCGCGGTCTGCGCCGGGCGCCCGGCGTAGCCGCGGGCGAGGCCGGTGCCGGCGGCGTACACCTCGCCGACGACGCCGATGGGCACGGGGTCGAAGTCCTCGTCCAGCACGTAGACGCGCAGTCCGTCGAGGGGACGGCCGATGGGCACGGCCTCCGTGTGGAGCGCCGGGTCGAACTCCTGGGCGGTGACGTCGACGGAGCACTCGGTGGGCCCGTACGTGTTCCACACCGTGGCGCCGGTCGGCTCGCTCAGGCGGCGGCACAGCTCGGCGTCGAGGGCCTCGCCCGCCGAGAACACCATCCGCAGCCCGGTGCACTGGGCCCAGCCGGGGTCGTCGGTGAGCAGCCGCAGCACCGACGGGACGCCCTGCAACACGGTGACGCGCTGCTCGGCGAGGGTGCGCACCAGCAGCGCCGGGTCGGACTCGGCGCCCGGCGGCGCCATCACCACGGTGCCGCCCGCGACGAGCGGCGCGAACAGCTCCAGGGCGGCGGCGTCGAAGGTGAGGACCGTCTTCATCACCATCCGGTCGTCCGCGCCGAGCCCCTGCCGCGTCACCGTCCAGGACACCCGGTTGGCGATGCCGGCGTGCTCCACCAGCACCCCCTTGGGGCGGCCGGTGGAGCCGGACGTGTAGGTGAGGTAGGCGGCGTTCGCGGGGTCGGCGGCGGGTGGCTCCGGAGCGGTGTCCGGCTGGGCGTCGAGACCCGTCTCCCGGGCGTCCAGGAGCAGCACGGCGCTGTCGTCCAGCCCCGCGGGCGCCGTGCCGCGCGCCGCCAGGACCAGCCGGGCGCCGCTGTCCTCGACCATCCACGCGGTCCGCTCCGCGGGGTGGGCGGTGTCCAGCGGGACGTAGGCGGCGCCCGCCTTCCACACGCCGAGGAGTACGGCGGGCAGGTCGCGCCGGCGGGGGAGACTGACCGCGACCCGGTCCTCCGGGACGACGCCCCGGTCCCTCAGCAGCCGCGCGACGTGGTTCGCGTGCCGGTCCAGCTGCTCGTACGTCAGCGTCCCCTGTGCGTCGTCGACCGCGATGGCGTGGGGGGTACGGGCGGCTTGACGGGAGATCAGTTCGTGCAGCGGGACAGACATCTCTTCTCCAGAGGTGTTGATCAGGTGCGGGTCTGCGGTGCGGGGACGGCCCCTCCGTCAGGACCGTCCCTACGGCGTACGGCGCGCTACGGCGTACGACCGGGCAGGAAGCCCTCGACGAAGGTGCCGGTGCCGCGCGCGCGTGCTTCGTCGCGGACGAAGCGGGCCAGCGCCAGGTCCAGCACGCCCAGGCCGAACGGGGAGAACACCACCGGCCTGCCGTCCCGGGGCACGGGTGCGGCGGTGCCCTTCAGCAGCGCGCCGATGGAGGCGTGGATGAAGTCCCGGCCGCCGGTGTGCTCCTCGGCCAGGTGCGGTGAGGTCTTCTCGCGGCACACGTGGTCGGGGTCGTCGACGACGTTGTGCGAGCCGAGGACCGCGGGCACGGTCAGGTCCCGCAGCGAGACGTGCAGGACGACGGTGCCGGGCGGGCAGGCGTCGAGACCGGTGTGCGGGGTGGCGGCGGTGGTCGCGAAGGACACCAGGTCGTGTGCGGCCAGCGCCTCGTCGAGGCTGTCGCAGTGCCGTACCCGGGCGCCGGGCAGCAGCCGGGCGTGATCGGCGGTGAAGCGGGCGGCGCGCGCCGGGTCCGCGTCGTACACGGCGAGCGAGTCGAGGTGCGGGTGGACGACCGCGAGGAAGCGCAGCACCTCGCGGTTGATGACGCCGGTGCCGACGAGGGTGACGCCGGTGGGCCGGCGCCCGTCGAGCAGGAGCCGCGAGGCGAGGGCGGCGGAGGCGGCGGTGCGCCGGGCGGAGATGAGGGAACCCTCGATCAGGGCCTCGGGGTGCCCGGTCTCCAGGGAGTTCAGCAGGATCGCGGCGCTGGCGCGCTCGTGGCCGCCCGCGACGTTGCCCGGGAAGGACGAGATCCACTTCATGCCGGCGACCTCACCGCCCGGTGCCGTGTCGCCGGCCGCGGTGCCGAGATAGCCGGGGAGGCCGATGATGCGGTCGCGGGGCCGGTCGGGAAAGCGCAGGAAGACGGAGTGCGGCAGTACGGTGCGCCCCTCGTCGTGGCGCTCGTAGGCATCGGCGACGAGGTCGACGATCTCCTTCTCGCGTCCGGTCAGGAGCCCGGCCACTTGCCCGTGTTTGATGATCAGCATGCGCCCACCGCCATGTAGAGATCGGGTTCCTGCCACAGATGGGAGACCTCTCCGAAGTGGGCGCGCACCCAGTCGTCGGAGTAGATCGAGTCGAGGTACCGGTCGCCCCGGTCGGGGAAGACCAGCACGACGTTGCGGCCGGCCGGGATGCGGGCCGCGAACTTGCCGAGCGCGGCGGTGACCGCGCCCGAGGAGCCGCCGGCGAGGATGGCCTCGCGGTTGGTGAGGGTGCGGCAGCCGACCACGCAGTCCAGGTCGGAGACGTGCACCACCTCGTCGGCCAGCGTCGGGTCGAAGAGGGCGGGCCGCACGGCTGCCCCGTGACCGGGCAGCAGCCGCGGCCCGGACGCCCCGCCGAACAGCACGCTGCCCAGTGCGTCCACGCCCACCAGGGTGGTGGGCAGGCGGTGTTCGCGGATGTAGCGGGCGCAGCCGGTGAGGGTGCCGCCGGTGCCCGTGGAGCAGAAGAGGTAGTCGACGCGGCCGTCCAGGGCCTCGGCGATCTCCCGCATGGTCCGCTCGTGCGCCAGCGGGTTGAGGGGATTGGCGTACTGGTTGGGCCAGTAGGCGCCGGGGACGGTCGCGACGAGTTCCCGTACCCGCTTGATGCGTGCCGGCAGGTAGGCGCGCGTCTCGGGGTCGACCTCGGTGACCAGGTCGACGGTGACGCCGTAGGCCCGCAGGATCGCCAGATTCTGCTCGGTGGTCTTCGGGTCGACGACGCAGATGAAGTCGATGCCGAAGTAGCGGCAGATCTGCGCCATGCCGATGGCGAGGTTGCCGGAGCTGGACTCCACCACCGTGGAGCGGCCCGGCACCAGGTCACCGCCGCGGATGCGGCCCAGCAGCATGGAGAGCGCGGACCGGTCCTTGACACTGCCTCCGGGGTTGAACGCCTCCAGTTTGGCGAAGACGCGGGAGCCGAACCGGGGCAGCAGGCCGGTGAGTTCCACCAGAGGCGTGTCGCCGACGCCGTCGAGGATGCCGTTGAGCACGGGAGCGCTCATGAGGCGGCACCGGGGTGGCCGCCGAGGGCGAGCAGGGCCCGCTTGTCGTCGCCGTCGGTGAGCCGGATGCGGCCCAGGGGGCGGTCCGCGTCGTCGACGGCGGCCGTGAGGAACCGTACGTACTGGTCGAACAGCCGCTCCATGGTAGCCCGTTCGAACAGGGCCGTGTCGTAGCGCAGGGCGATCGTGAGGCCCCGGGCGTCACGGGTGACCTCCAGCGACACGTCGCACTGGCCCTCCAAGTGCGGGATCTCCAGATAGGTGACGGTGAGGCCGCCCACCCGCATCGGCACTCCGGCGGCGGCGGCCTCCATGCCGCCGTCGAAACGCTCGGTGGAGACCATCGTCATGGCGATCCGGTACAGCGGCCCGCCGTCACCCGCGTTCCGGGCGACCAGCGGGAACGGATAGGAGGCGCGTGCGGTGGCCTGCCGGATCCGCTCCGCGGCACGGTCGACGACCTCGCCCAGCGTGGCGTCCCCGCTGATCTCCGCGCGCACCAGCACCGGGTTGACGTAGTAGCCGACGACCTCGCGGGCCGCGGAGCGGCGCACCGACGCCGGGCAGGCGACGAGGAAGTCCCGCATGCCCGTCCAGCGGTTCACCAGGCCCTGGAGCGCGCCGAGCGCCACCGCGAACTGGGAGACCTCACGGTCGGCCGCGGTGCGCCGGATGCCCTCCGCCAGCGCGTCGGGCAGCCTGCGCACCAGGCTCGTGCCCTTGCTCGCCGGTACGTCGGGACGGGGCCGGTCGGTGGGCAGTTCGGCGGCCTGCGAGCCGGCGCACTGCGCCCGCCAGAAGTCGGCCTGGAGGGCGCCGCGCGAGGAGTCCAGCAGGGTGCGCTCGGCCGCCACGAAGTGGTCGAAGTCGGTGGCCGGCGGCTCCAGTCGCGGCTCCCGGCCCTCGGCGAGCTCCGCGTAGGCGGCGAGCAGGTCGCGCCAGAGCGTCCACTGGGAAAGGGCGTCGGTGGCGATGTGGTGGGTGACGACGAGGGCCACGGCGTCCTCGGCACGCCGCAGCAGCACGGCGCGGAAGGGGCCTTCGTCGGTCAGGCGGAACGGCGCGGCGACCTCCGCGTCCACCCTCCGGCGCAGCTCCTCGTCGTCGGCTCCGCGCACGTCGCGGACCGTGAGGCGGCCGGTCTCGCCGGGCGGCAGGACCCGGCGGCGCGGTCCGTGCTCGGTGTCCGCGTACACCGAGCGGAGCATGGGGTGCCGCTCGGTGACCGCGTCGACGGCCCGTGCCAGGATCTCGGGGTCGGGCGCCGGCTCCATGCGGACACCTCCCGCGAGGTGGTAGGTGGAGCTGTCGGGGGCCAGACTGTGCAGCAGCCACAGTCCTTCCTGGCCCACCGAGAGGGGCAGCGTCCCGTCCCCGGGGTCCGTGTGGGCCATGGCTCAGACTCCCGCCTTGTACGCCATGAGGAAGTCCGCGACGTCACTGACCCTCAGCAGGTCACCGACCTTGTCGTCGGGCACCGACAGACCGAAGTTTTTTTCGACGGCCGCCAGCAGGTCGATGCGGGTCAGGGAGTCCAGGCCGAGGTTCTCGAAGCTGGCGTCGGCGGTGACCTCGCCCGCCTCCAGGTCCGGGGCGGTGCGCAGGGTGAGGTTGATGATCTCGACGACGATTTCGTCTCTGGTCATGGTCGTTCCTTCTCTGTGTGGAGTGGGCTTGCGCAAGGGCGGGTCGTGGAACGCCGGGCCGCCGTCAGGGCAGGTCGACGACCTGGCCGGCGTAGGTCAGGCCGGCGCCGAAACCGAGCAGCAGGACCTTGTCGCCGGGGGTGGCACGGCCGCTGTCCTTGAGGCGGCTGAGCGCCAGCGGCACGCTGGCCGCCGAGGTGTTGCCGGTGTCGACGACGTCGTTGACGACGCGGTCCTGCGGCAGTCCCAGGTTGTCCGTCAGGGTGCGGATGATCCGGTTGTTGGCCTGGTGCGGCACGAACCAGGCGATGTCCTCCAGGGCGACACCGGCCGCGGCGCACGCCCGGTGGGCCACGTCCGGCATGGTGGCGGTCGACCACTTGTAGACCAGGGGGCCGTTCATGGTGACGTACTCGCGGCCGTCGGCCTTCTCCGTGATGCCGAGCACCTCGTGCCGCGCCCCGTCGCTGCCCCACACCGCCGGGCCGATGCCGGCCGTCTCGGAGCGGGACACCACGGCGGCGCCGGCGCCGTCACCGAAGATGACGAAGGTGTCCGGGTCGTTCGGGTCGATCCACTCGCTGGTCCGCTCGGCGCCGATGACCAGCGCGTGCCGCGCCTCGCCGAGCCGTACCGCGTTGGAGGCCATGGCCAGGGAGTAGGTGAAGCCGGCGCAGACCGCGTTCAGGTCGTAGGCACCGGAGTTGGGCAGGCCGATGCGGCTGGCGACCTCGGGCGCCACCCCGGGCATGCGGACGCGGCGGGTGGCGCTGGCCACGATGGTGAGGTCCACCTCGGCCGGGTCGATGTCGGCCTCGACCACCGCCTTCTCCCCGGCCGCCGCGGCCATCGCGGCGATGGTCTCCTGCTCGTCCGCGTGGTGGCGGGTCCGGATGCCGGTGCGGCTCTCGATCCACTCCGGGGAGACGGTGGTCCGCTGCGACAGTTCCTCGTTGGACACGAGGCGGCTGGGCCGGTAGACCGCGAGGGCGGCTATGCGTGATCCGTGTGTGGTGAGCATCTCTCTTCCCAACTGCGGGTCAGGTGGACGGGCTTGTGTGATGCGGACCGCGACGTGCCTGGGTGCGGACGCTCAGGACTCGGACGGCTCCGCCATGGCCACGGCGATTCGCCGGGGCCCGGTGAACGGCTCGCGGGCGTGCGCGGCGAGCATGTTGTCGACGATCAGTACGTCGTCGCGCTGCCAGTCGAAGCGGACGGACGCCCCGCGGTAGCAGCCGCGCAGGTGGTCGAGCACGTCGTCGGGGATGGTGCCGCCGTCGCCGTAGAACGTGTGCGTGGGCAGGTCTTCGTCGTCGAAGATCGCGCGCAGACCCGCGCCGACCTCCTCGGGCAGCGTGCTGGTGTGGAAGAACGTGGCGTGGTTGAACCACACCTCCTCGCCGCTCGTCGGGTGCCGGTGCACCGCGCGCCGTACCGCGGTGGTGCGCAGCCCTCCGTCGGGCCGCCACTCGGCCTCGATGCGCCGCTCGGCGCAGTACGCGACCACGGCGTCCCGGTCGGAGGTGTTGAACGCCTCCTGCCAGGGCACGCCGAACCCGGTGTGGAAGTTGCGCACCACCTGCCAGCCGCGTGCCTCGAACTCGGCCCGCACCTGCGGGTCGACCGCGGCCAGCACCCGCCGGATGTCGGCCAGCGGCGTCGCGCCCAGCGTGGTGGGCGGCTCCACGCAGTAGAAGTACAGCGTGCGCGGCCACACCGCCTGGTACGAGTTCTCGTTGTGCAGGAAGATCTCCTCCGCCGGCGGGTAGTCCGTCGACGTGTAGACCTGGCCCTTGATGGTGGAGCGGGGCGAGGAGCGTTCGGCGTAGGCCAGCGGGGGCGTGCCGGAGAAGGCGCGCACCGTCTGGTCGAAGCCGTCGACGCCGCCCACGTCGAAGCCGCGCAGGAGCAGCGAGCCGCGCTGGGCGAGCAGCGCGCGCAGTTCGGCGCGGTGCTCGGTGAGGTAGGCGTGGATGCCGGTGCCGGGGGCGTTCGGCCGGCCCAGGCCGGGCACGGTTCCGGTGCCCAGCCAGCCGGCGGGGGTCTCTTCCGAGGTGATGGTCATGGTCAACTCGCTTGGTCGTCGCGGTGTCCGGGACCGGGAGGGCCCGGGCTCGGGGACCGTGGGCGGTCAGTCGGACATCGCGACCAGCACCCGGCGGTCGCCCGTGTAGGGGCGCCGGCCGTGCGCCAGCAGCAGGTTGTCGATGAGCAGCAGGTCGCCGGCGTGCCAGTCGACGTCGACCGCGTGCTCCAGGCCCCGGTCGCGGATCTGCGCCACGTACTCGGCGGGGATGGGACTGCCGTCGGCGAAGGTCACCGACTGCGGCAGCTCGTCCTCGGAAAGGATCTGCGCGAGTTCCTTCGCGGTGTCGTCACCGAGGCCGGCCGGGTGCCACTGGTCGGACTGGTTGAACCAGACCTCGGTGCCGGTCACCGGGTGGACGGTGGTGGCGGGGCGCAGCGACTCGACGCGCAGGCTGCCGTCGCGCCGCCAGGTCCACTCGGCGCCCGCGCCCTTCAGGAACGCCTCCACCTCGGCCCGGTCGGTCGTCTCGAAGGTGTCCTGCCAGCTCTTGCCGAGGCCGTAGCCGTCGTGCAGGTTCTGGAGGTAGCGCACCCCGCCCGCGAAGGCGTCCCGGACCTCGGGGTCCAGCGAGCGGAGCCAGAGCGCCGCGTCCAGCACGGGGGTGGCGCCGCCTCCGCCGGGGGTGATCTGGCAGAAGAACGCCAGCCGGGCGGGCCAGGCGTGGGCGTAGCTCATCTCGTTGTGCATCGAGATGGTGTACTCCTGCGGGTACTCCGTCGAGGTGTACACGTTGCCCCCGACCTTGGTGCGCGGCGAGTTGCCGTGCACGTAGGCCAGCCGGTTCGGCAGCAGCCGGTCCAACACCGGGTCCAGGGTGTCGGGCGTGATGCCGAAACCGCGGAACACCAGCGCCTTCTCCCGCGTCAGCGCACCGGTCAGCCCCCCTTCCAGGGCGTCCACCCGCCGCAGCAGCTCCTCGGGGCCGCCGCCCTCGGCCGCCTTGATCTCCGTCGGTGCCCATGCCGCGGTACTCGCCATGTCACCTCTCCTCTCACTGTCGTGTCGGTGCGGTGTGTACGGGACGCCGGCTCAGGCCGGCCGGGGTACCGGGAGCCGCTCCAGCCGCCGCGCGATGTCCGCGGTCAGCTCGGCCTCCCGGGGCGCGAGGTAGAAGTGGTCGCCGGCGAAGGAGCGCACGGCGAAGTCGCCGTCGGTCAGCTCCGACCAGGCCTCGACCCCCGGCCGGGTGACACCCGGGTCGCGGTCGCCGAGGTACGCCACCATCGGCGCCCGCAGCACCGGCGGCCGCTTCCTGTCGTACGTCTCGATGAGCCGGTAGTCCGCCCGCAGCACCGGCAGCAGCAGCTCCCGCAGCTCCGGTACGGCGTAGGCGTCACCGCCGAGGGTGCCCAGCCGGGTGACCCCGGCCACCAGCACGTCGTCCGCCGCCCGGTGCAGCGCGGTCGGCCTGGTGACGTGCGGCGCGGTCCGGCCGGAGAGCAGCAGCAGGGCCGGTCCTGGGCCGTCGGACGCAGGGCCCTCCAGGCGTACCGCGACCTCGTAGGCCACCGCCGCGCCCATGCTGTGGCCGAAGAGGACCAGCGGCAGGTCGCGGTGGAGCGCGAGCGCCTCGGAGATCGGGCCGGCCAGTTCGTCCATCGTCTCGACGCAGGGCTCGTTCATCCGCTCCTGGCGGCCCGGGTAGCGCACCGCGAGGAGTTCGACGTCGGCGGGCAGCCGGGACGCCCAGCCGTGGAAGAGCCGGGCGTTGCCCCCGGCGTGCGGGAAGCACACCAGGCGCACGCGCGGCGCGACCGCCCCCCGGTAGTGACGGAACCAGATCCCCGGACCGGTCACAGCGCCATGCCGCCGTCGATCCGCACCACCTGGCCGGTGATGTACGCGGCCTGCGGCGAGACCAGGTAGGAGACGAGGGAGGCGACCTCGTCGGGGGTGCCGAAGCGCGCCAGCGGGATGCGGCCGATGGCGTCCTTGGCCACCGACTCGGGGACGCCGGCGACCATCTCGGTGTCGATGAATCCCGGGGCGACCGCGTTGGCCCGGACGCCGTACCGGCCGAATTCCTTGGCCAGAGCCTGGGTGAGGCCGATGATGCCGGCCTTCGACGCCGAGTAGTTGGTCTGCCCGGCGTTGCCGACCACGCCGGCCACCGAGGACAGCGTGACCACGGTGCCCTCGCGGCGGCGGATCATCGACCTGACCACCGAGCGCAGCAGGTTGTAGGTCCCGTCCAGGTTGGTGCGCAGCACGGAGTCCCACTCGTCGTCCTGCATCAGCGCCAGCGGCCGGTCGCGGGTGATGCCGGCGGACGTCACGACCGCCGTCACCGGCCCGAGTTCCGACTCGACGTCGGCGACGAAGGCCCGCACCCCGGCCCGGTCGGCGACGTCCACGCGGCGGGTCAGCACCCGGCGGCCCGCGGCCCGGATCTCCTTGGCGACCTGTTCGGCCGCGCTCTCGTCGGACCGATAGCAGATCGCGACGTCGAAACCGTCGTGCGCGAGCCGGGTGGCCACCGCCCGCCCGATTCCCCGTGACCCTCCGGTCACCAGCGCGATCTGCCCGGACTGCTCCGGCTTCTCTGCCCCAAGTTCCGGCATCTTGCCCCCCATCCGTTCGGATGGGTCGAGCGTGTGTTCGCGAGCTATATCTGGCCTATACGGCACCCTGCATCCGGCCCCGTCCCGCGCCCCGCGTACGCCGGGGGCTGGCTCGGCGGCCGGCGGAGAGGCGGGTGTCCCGTGCGAGGCCGGCCCACGGCACCCGGCCGGTCGTCGGCGGCCGACCGCGTGCGCGTGCCCGGTGGCCCGTCAGGTGCGGTGCCGGCGAGCGGGGCGCAGCCGCGGCGCGTGGGCAGGAAAGGCCCTGACAGCGCCGAACGTTACGAACTCGCCGGTCAGGGCCCATCCGCCTAACACTCGATGATGTTCACCGCGAGCCCGCCCCGGGCCGTCTCCTTGTACTTGACCGACATGTCGGCGCCGGTCTCCTTCATCGTCTTGATGACCTTGTCGAGGGAGACCTTGTGGGAGCCGTCGCCGCGCATCGCCATCCGGGCCGCCGTGACCGCCTTGACCGCGGCCATGCCGTTGCGCTCGATGCAGGGGATCTGGACCAGGCCGCCGACCGGGTCGCAGGTGAGGCCGAGGTTGTGCTCCATGCCGATCTCGGCGGCGTTCTCCACCTGCTCCGGGGAGCCGCCGAGCACCTCGGCGAGGGCGCCGGCCGCCATCGAGCAGGCGGAGCCGACCTCGCCCTGGCAGCCGACCTCGGCGCCGGAGATGGAGGCGTTCTCCTTGAAGAGCATGCCGATGGCACCGGCCGCGAGGAGGAAGCGGACCACGCCGTCCTCGTCGGCGCCGGGCACGAAGTTCACGTAGTAGTGCAGGACCGCCGGGATGATGCCGGCCGCGCCGTTGGTGGGGGCGGTCACGACCCGGCCGCCGGCCGCGTTCTCCTCGTTCACGGCCATGGCGTAGAGGGTGATCCACTCCATGGCCAGGGCCAGCGGGTCGCCCTCGGAGCGCAGCTTGCGCGCGGTGTTCGCGGCGCGGCGGCGGACCTTCAGACCGCCCGGCAGGATGCCCTCGCGGGTCATGCCGCGGTCCACGCAGGCCCGCATCACGCGCCAGATCTCCAGCAGGCCCTCGCGGATCTCGTCCTCGTCGCGCCAGGCCCGCTCGTTCTCCAGCATCAGCGCGGAGATGGACAGGCCCGTCTCGCGGGCCAGGCGCAGCAGCTCGTCGCCGGTGCGGAAGGGGTACTTCAGGACGGTGTCGTCCAGGACTATGCGGTCCGCGCCCACCGCGTCCTCGTCGACGACGAAGCCGCCGCCGACCGAGTAGTAGGTCTTGGTCAGCACCTCGGTGCCGTCGGCGCCGTACGCCCACAGGGTCATGCCGTTGGCGTGGTAGGGGAGGGCCTTGCGGCGGTGCAGGACCATGTCGTCGTCGTAGGCGAAGGCGATCTCGTGCTCGCCGAGGAGGCGGATGCGGCCCGCGGCCTTGATCTTCTCGACGCGGTCGTCGGCCGTCTCCACGTCCACCGTGCGCGGCGAGTCGCCCTCCAGGCCGAGCAGCACCGCCTTGGGCGTGCCGTGGCCGTGGCCGGTGGCGCCGAGCGAGCCGTACAGCTCGGCCCGGACCGAGGCGACGGAGTCCAGCAGCTCCTCGTTGCGCAGGCGGCGGGCGAACATGCGGGCCGCGCGCATCGGGCCGACCGTGTGCGAGCTCGACGGGCCGATGCCGATCGAGAACAGGTCGAAGACCGAGATGGCCACGGGGACTCCTCAGAACGGGGGTGGTGCGGAGGGGGTGCCGAGGGGCGGGGCGCCCGGCCGCTTGTGGCGGATGCGGCGTCCCACCCCTCGGGTGCGGTGTCTACTTGTTCAGACCCGGGTACAGCGGGTGCTTGTCGGCCAGGGCCTTCACCCGGGCCTTGAGCGCCTCGGCGTCGTAGGACGGCTTCAGCGCCTCGGCGATCACGTCCGCGACCTCGGCGAAGTCCTCGGCGGTGAAGCCGCGGGTCGCCAGGGCCGGCGTACCGATGCGCAGACCGGAGGTCACCATCGGCGGGCGCGGGTCGTTCGGGACGGCGTTGCGGTTGACCGTGATGCCGACCTCGTGGAGGCGGTCCTCGGCCTGCTGCCCGTCCAGCTCGGAGTCGCGCAGGTCGACCAGGACCAGGTGGACGTCCGTGCCGCCGGTCAGGACGGAGACGCCCGCGGCCTTCGCGTCGTCCCGCACCAGGCGCTCGGCCAGGATGCGGGCACCCTCCAGCGTACGGCCCTGGCGCTCCTTGAAGTCCTCGCTCGCGGCGACCTTGAAGGCGACGGCCTTCGCGGCGACCACGTGCTCCAGCGGGCCACCCTGCTGACCGGGGAAGACGGCGGAGTTGATCTTCTTGGCCAGCTCGGCCGTGGAGAGGATCACACCGCCGCGCGGGCCGCCCAGCGTCTTGTGGGTGGTGGTGGTCACCACGTGCGCGTGCGGGACCGGGTTCGGGTGCAGGCCCGCCGCGACCAGGCCGGCGAAGTGCGCCATGTCGACCATCAGGTACGCGCCGACCTCGTCCGCGACCTTGCGGAACGCGGCGAAGTCCAGCTGACGCGGGTAGGCCGACCAGCCGGCCACGATCAGCTTCGGCTTGGTCTCCTTGGCCAGGCGCTCCACCTCGGCCATGTCGACCTGGCCGTCGTCGCCGACGTGGTAGGGGACGACGTTGTAGAGCTTGCCGGAGAAGTTGATCTTCATGCCGTGGGTCAGGTGCCCGCCGTGGGCGAGGTTCAGACCCATGATCGTGTCGCCGGGCTTGAGCAGCGCGAACATCGCGGCCGCGTTGGCCTGGGCGCCCGAGTGCGGCTGCACGTTGGCGTGCTCGGCGCCGAAGAGCGCCTTGACCCGGTCGATGGCGATCTGCTCGACCACGTCGACGTGCTCGCAGCCGCCGTAGTAGCGGCGGCCGGGGTAGCCCTCGGCGTACTTGTTGGTGAGGACCGAGCCCTGGGCCTCCATGACCGCGACCGGGGCGAAGTTCTCCGAGGCGATCATCTCGAGGGTGGACTGCTGGCGGTCCAGCTCGGCGTCGACGGCGGCGGCGACGTCGGGGTCCAGCTCGTGCAGGGGTGTGTTCAGAAGCGACATGCGGTCGGGACTCCTCAGCCGGCGGTGAAGGCGGTGTACTCGTCGGCGGAGAGCAGGTCGGCCGGCTCGTCCGTGATCCGCACCTTGAACAGCCAGCCGCCCTCGAAGGGGGCGCTGTTCACCAGCGACGGGTCGTTGACGACGTCCTCGTTGACCGCGGTGACCTCACCGGAGACGGGGGAGTACAGGTCGGAGACGGACTTGGTCGACTCCAGTTCGCCGCAGGTCTCGCCCGCGGTCACCGAGTCGCCGACCTCGGGAAGCTGCACGAAGACGACGTCACCGAGCGCGTTGGCCGCGTGCTCCGTGATGCCGACCGTCGAGGCGCCGTCCTCGGCGCCCGACAGCCACTCGTGCTCCTTGCTGTAGCGCAGCTGCTGGGGGTTGCTCATGGCCTGAATTCTCCTGTACGCGAGGAAGTGGCTGGTGAAGGGGGTGGTGGGGCGGGGGTGCGCCCGGTGCGACGCGGGGGGCTGCCGGGGAGGGCCGCCGCCCAGTGTCTACTTCTGGCGCTTGTAGAACGGCAGCGCCACGACCTCGTACGGCTCGTGGCTGCCCCGGATGTCCACGCCGACGCCCTCGGTGCCGGGAGCCGCGTGCGCGGGGTCGACGTACGCCATGGCGATCGGCTTGCCCAGCGTCGGGGACGGGGCGCCGGAGGTGACCTCGCCGATCACTTCGCCGCCGGCGACGACCGGGTACCCGGCGCGCGGCACCCGGCGGCCCTCGGCGACCAGGCCGACCAGGACGCGGGGCGGGTTCTGCTCCGCCCGGGAAGCGGCCTCGGTCAGCGCGGCGCGCCCGACGAAGTCGCCCTCCTTCTCGAACTTCACCACCCGGCCCAGACCGGCGTCGAACGGCGTCAGCGCGGTCGACAGCTCGTTGCCGTACAGCGGCATGCCCGCCTCCAGGCGGAGCGTGTCCCGGCAGGACAGGCCGCACGCGATCAGCCCGGCGCCCTCACCCGCCTTGGTCAGCGCCTGCCACAGCTCGACGGCGTGCTCCGGCTTCACGAACAGCTCGAAGCCGTCCTCGCCGGTGTAACCGGTGCGCGCGATCAGCGCCGGGACGCCGGCGACCGTGCCGGGCAGACCGGCGTAGTACTTCAGGCCGTCCAGGTCGGCGTCGGTGAGCGACGCGAGGATGCCCGGGGACTCGGGGCCCTGCACGGCGAGCAGCGCGTAGGCGTCCCGGTCGTCGCGCACCTCGGCGTCGAAGCCGGCCGCCCGCTCGGTCAGCGCGTCCAGCACGACCTGGGCGTTGGAGGCGTTGGCGACCACCATGTACTGAGAAGACGCGGCCTCGGTCCCACCGAGCCGGTAGACGATCAGGTCGTCCAGGATGCCGCCGTCCTCGCGGCAGATCATGGTGTAGCGGGCCCTGCCCGGCTTCACGCTGCCGATGTTGCCGACCAGCGCGAAGTTCAGCAGCTCGGCCGCCTGCGGCCCGCTGACGGTGATCTCACCCATGTGCGAGAGGTCGAAGAGACCGGCGCGGGTGCGCACCGCGACGTGCTCCTCGCGCTCGGAGCCGTAGCGCAGGGGCATGTCCCAGCCGGCGAAGTCGGTCATCGTCGCGCCCAGGGCGCGATGCGTGGCATCGAGCGCGGTACGGCGCAGTTCGGTACTGCTCATCGGTCGGTCGTCTCCCAGGACAGGACGGGGCGAGGTCGGTCCTCCCCATCTGTCATCGGAACCTGAGAGGTTCGCCGCGGCCACCGGAGTACGGCGATCAGGGCTTGCACCTTGGGTGGGACCGCCGTCGGGGGCGGTCCGCTTTTCAGATGTGCCTCGCCCGCGCGGTAACGGGGCCTGAGAGATTCAAGGGAGGGACTTGCTCCTTCGGCGCCCCGGCGCGGCCGGGGACTCTCCCGCGCGGATTCAAACGGCCGGTATGCAGTTGGCGCCGCCATCATTGCACGCCTGGCTCATCCGTGGGCAGAGCTGTTCTTGTAACCGGCTTGTGGCAGTAAGCGAACGAAAACGCGAGACCCGCGCATTACCTTCTCTTTACACTCGACGGGGAGGTACTCGTGTACCGCCCCAGGGGAGGACGATCACGGTGAACAGGACCACGGCGTACGCCACGACCTCGGGACTCGCGCTGCCCAAGCAGCCCGCCGCCCCGGCCCCCGAGGCATGCGCCCCACTGCCCGCACCCGTCGTCCGCGACCTGAGGGACCGCGACGGCCGCAGCCCGCACGCCCTGCTCTTCGGACCCCGGGACCTGGTGGTGATCACCGGTCTGCCCGGCAGCGGCAAGTCCACGCTGATGCGGCGCACCGTGCGCGGCGCTCGCATCGACTCCCAGGACACCCGCGACCGCTGGGACCAGCGCATGCCGCGTCTCCTGCCGTACGCGCTCTACCGCCCCCTCGTCCGCCTCGCCCACTACGCGGGGCTGCGCCGCGCGCTGCGCTCCGGCGAGGGCGTCGTCGTGCACGACTGCGGCACCCAGGCCTGGGTGCGCGGCTGGCTGGCCCGCGAGGCCCGCCGCCGGAAGGGCACCCTGCACCTGCTGCTCCTCGACGTCGCTCCCGGCGAGGCCCTGGCCGGCCAGCGCGAGCGCGGCCGGGGCGTCTCGCGGTACGCGTTCCTGCGGCACCGCACCGCCAACTCCCGCCTGCTGCGCGCGGTGACCGACGGCACCCTGCCCGCCGGCTGTACCTCGGCGGTCGTCCTGGACCGGGCGGCGGCCGACACCCTCCGCCGGATCGCCTTCACGGGGTGACGCACGGTAGGGCACCGGGATCGAACGGGTTAGCCTTTCAGCCACGAACGGCGGTACCAGGCAGGCGGTAGGTAGGCAGATGGACTTCCCGGCACAGGCGCACCCCCACCCGCACGGCGGGTGGCCAGGCAACGAGCTGGAGGAGGTGCTGTCCGCATCCCTCGGCATCGCCTCGGCCGGTGGCCGGATCGTGGAGGTCCTCGGCCGCAGCTTCCTGTGGATACCCCTGCCGAACGGCGGCGGCCCGCACAGCGGCCCGCTCGACCTGCCCTCGCTGGAGATCGACGGCCAGGCCTACGTGCCGGTGTTCAGCTCCGAGGAGCAGTTGCGCCAGGTCGCCGGGGCGCACATGGCGTACACCATCGCCCCCGCCGCGGACTTCGCCCGCGGCCTGCCCCCGCAGGTCGGCATCGCGGTGAACCCGGAGGGCGTGGTCGGCATCCCGCTGCCGCCGCCCGCCGTGGCCGAGCTGTGCCGGGCCGGGCGCACCCCGCTGGACGGGCCCTCCTCCGGCGGCCGGGTCCGCCTCTTCGAGCCGGACTGGCAGGACGACCCGGTGGACTTCCTGGCCGCGGCCTCCGCCGAGTTCGCCGCCACCGGCGTCGTACGCAGCGCGCGCCGCTGCCTGGCCGCCGTGGAGACCGCCGACCCGGTCCTGTTCGTCGGCGTCGAACTCACCCACTGGGAGGGCGACGCCCGCGCCCTCCCGCTGGACGCCCTGGGCCGAGCCCTCGCCAAGTCCCCCCTGAAATGGGAGGTCAACCTGATCCTCCTGGAGGCGGCCCAGGACCCGGTCTGCGACTGGATGCGGGAAAGGGTCAGGCCCTTCTACGACCGGGACTTGTAGACGCCGGTCAGGTGAGCGCCCCGAAAGGGGCGCGGGGCGGTGACATGTGCGGCTCCGCCGCGCGGGCGCGACGGGCCACGACGCACCCGCTGCCGCAAGACGACAGCACACCCCGAGCTGGAAGGCTCCCCGCACCCGGCGGAGCCTTAAGCTGGTCCCGACACCGGGGGAACTTCTCGAAGGGGCGATACGCGTGAGCGCCAGCGGCACCACGACCGGACAGGTCGAGCACATGCTGCGCCAGGTGACGCCCGGGCGCTACGACGCCTACGAGGCCCTGCTGCGCGCCCTCGCCACCCCCGCCTCAGGCCAGGTCTGGATGCTGCTGTGGCACGGACAGGCCGGCTCCCCGGACGCCCAGTACGGGAGCATGGAGGTCGCCGGCTACGGCTACGCACCCTGCGTGACCTCCGCCCAGGAGCTGTCCGCCAGTGGCTGGAACCGGTCGTACGAGGTGGTCGACGGCCTGGAGGTGGCCCGCGCCCTCTACCCGGACCACTACGGCCTGTGGCTCAACCCGCACGCCCCCGGCGGCGGCGTCGGCATTCCCTGGCTCGACCTGCGCCGCATCGCCTCCGGCCTGGACCGTCAGCCCGCCGGCCCGCTGCGCCTGTCCGAACCGGCCATCGAGATCCCGCAGTTCTACGCCCTGCTCGCGCAGAACGCCCACCGCACCCCGGCGGTCCGCGCGCTGCGCCGCGCCTGGGTGCAGCCGGCGCTCGGGGCGCCGTACCTCGCCATCGGCCTGGACGTGTACGACACCTCCCCGCCGGCCGTCGACGCGGTGCGCGCGATGATGCAGCAGTCCGTCGGCGCGGTGCCGGACGGGCTGCCGGTGTCGACGGTGGCGATGACCGACGCCCACGACCCGGTCGCCCTGTGGCTGCGGGCCAACGCGCGCCCGTTCTACGACCGCGAGGCCCACGCGGCCGCCCCCGCCCAGGCACCCGCGGGCGGGTACGGATACCCTCCGGCCGGTAGCCGGTACTGACGGTCGCGGGCTCTCGCGGGCCCCGCCGAACACGGTCGGCAGAGGCGATCTTCGCGCGTAGATGACGACGCAAAGCCCCCCTTTGTCGCCGATGTCCCAACTTGCCCGCGTCCGACCCCCGTTACCCACTGTCCGGATAACGGAACACCTCAAACAGCATCACGGTTGCGCATCCATTCCCCGTCAAGTCTGGCTACAGATCGCCAATGCATTGAAGACTCCCGCAACAAGGGGTGGATGCTCGCCTCTTTGTACGACGGACTGATCACGCCGCTACAGCGGCAAGTGCGGGCCGGCTACCGCCGGTTGAGAGGGGTCCCTGCCAGATGACGGCACCATTGCACGAGCCGACCGCGGAAGCGGCCCCGAGTGCGGCAGAGGAAGCGGCGGTCGCCGGCGCCGAGGCCAAGTCGGTACAAGGGCGCTCCCTGGGCCGGATCGCCTGGGAGCGCCTGAAGAAGGACCGGCTGGCCCTCGCGGGCGGCATCGTGGTGCTGGTCCTCATCCTGGTCGCCGTCTTCGCGCCGCTGATCACCTCCCTGTACGGGCAGGAGCCCAACGCGTACAACGAGGACATGATCGACCCGCTCTTCGGCACGCCCACGGGCTCGCTGGGCGGCGTCAGCGGCGACCACTGGCTCGGCGTGGAGCCGGTCAACGGCCGCGACATCTTCGCCCGCATCGTCCACGGCGCCCGGATCTCGCTGCTCGTCGGCTTCCTGTCCGCCATGGTCGCCGTGGTCATCGGCACCGTCCTGGGGGTGCTCGCCGGCTTCTTCGGCGGCTGGGTCGACTCCCTCATCAGCCGGATCATGGACGGCCTGCTGGCCTTCCCGCAGCTCCTGTTCATCATCGCGCTGGTCTCCGTGATGCCGGACTCGATGCTGGGGCTGAGCGGCACGGGCGTGCGCCTGCTCATGATGATCGTGGTCATCGGCTTCTTCGGCTGGCCCTACATCGGCCGCGTGGTCCGCGGCCAGACCCTCTCCATGCGTGAACGGGAGTACGTCGAGGCGGCCAGGTCGCTGGGGGCCGGACGGTTCTACATCCTGTTCAAGGAACTGCTGCCCAACCTGGTGGCGCCGATCATCGTCTACACCACGATGATGATCCCCACCAACATCCTCACCGAGGCGGCGCTCAGCTTCCTGGGTGTGGGCGTCAAGCCGCCCACGTCGTCGTGGGGGCAGATGCTCTCGAGCGCGATCGACTACTACAAGTCGGACCCCATGTACATGGTGGTCCCCGGTGTGGCGATCTTCATCACCGTTCTTGCCTTCAACCTCTTCGGTGACGGCGTGCGCGACGCGCTGGACCCGAAGGGCTCCCGCTGACCCTGCCGTACCGCAAAGCGACCCGTGGCACCTGCACGGGGTCTCTCATCTAATCCGGAGGATCCGAGATCGTGACTACCCAACGCACCTCAGGGCGGCGCAAGCAGGCTTTGGCCGCTGCCGCAGTGGTCGCCGCGCTGCTGACCACGGCGGCGTGCGGCGGCGGCGACGACGACAGCGGCAGCGGCGGTTCGAAGAACGGCGCGGCCGGCTTCGACGCGGCCAACAACAAGGTCGCCCAGGCCTCCGAGGCCAAGAAGGGCGGCACGCTGAAGTTCGCGAGCACGCAGGACGCCGACTCGTGGGACACCACGCGCGGCTACTACGGCTTCATGTGGAACTTCTCCCGCTACTACAGCCGCCAGCTCGTCACCAACAAGACGGAGCCGGGCAAGACCGGCGCCGAGGTCGCCCCCGACCTCGCCACCGACGTCGCCAAGGTCTCGGACGACGGCAAGACTTACACGTACACCCTGCGTGACGGCGTCACCTGGGAGGACGGCAAGCCGATCACCTCCAAGGACGTCAAGTACGGCATCGAGCGCGTCTGGGCGCAGGACGTGCTGTCCGGCGGTCCGACGTACCTCAAGGAGGTGCTCGACCCCAAGGACGAGTACAAGGGCCCGTACAAGGACACGTCCAAGGACAAGCTCGGTCTGAAGGCGATCGAGACGCCGGACGACAAGACCATCGTCTTCAAGCTCCCGCAGGCCAACTCGGACTTCGAGGAGATGCTCGCGCTGACCTCGGCGTCCCCGGTCCGCCAGGACAAGGACACCAAGTCCAAGTACGGCCTCCACCCGTTCTCCTCGGGTCCGTACAAGTTCGAGTCCTACAACCCCGGCAAGGACCTGACCCTGGTCCGCAACGCCGAGTGGAAGCAGAGCTCGGACCCGGTCCGCAAGGCGTACCCGGACAAGATCACGATCAAGTTCTTCACCAACGCCAACGACCTGGACGCCCGCCTGATCGCCGGCGACTACGACATCGACCTGGCCCAGACCGGTCTGTCGCCGCAGGGTCGTACCACGGCGCTGAAGGAGCACAAGGAGAACCTGGACAACCCGGTCTCGGGTTACATCCGGTACGCCGCGTTCCCGCAGAACGTGAAGCCGTTCGACAACATCCACTGCCGCAAGGCCGTGCTCTACGGGGCCGACCACGTCTCCCTTCAGACCGCGCGCGGCGGCCCGGTCGCCGGCGGTGACATCGGCACCAACATGCTGCCGCCCGCCGTCCCGGGCTCCGAGGGTCAGAAGTACGACCCGTACGAGATGGCCGGTGCCAACAAGAAGGGCAACGTCGAGAAGGCCAAGGAAGAGCTGAAGGCCTGCGGCCAGCCGAACGGCTTCAAGACCACCATCGCGGTCCGCAACAACAAGCCGGTCGAGGTCGCCACCGCCGAGTCCCTCCAGGCCTCGCTCCAGAAGGTCGGCATCAAGGTCGAGATCGACCAGTACGACGGCTCGCAGTACGCCAGCGTCATCGGCAGCCCCTCGAACGTGAAGAAGAAGGGCTACGGCATCATCATCATGGGCTGGGGCCCGGACTTCCCGTCCGTGCAGGGCTACGGTCTGCCGCTGTGGCACAGCGACTACATCCTCGACAGCGCGAACAACAACTTCGCGATGATCGACGACCCGAAGATCGACGGTCTCTTCGCCGACTACCTGACCGCGAAGGACGACGCGGGCAAGCAGAAGATCGCCACGGAGATCAACCACAAGGTGATGGAGGGCGGCTACTACCTGCCCTTCGTCTTCGAGAAGTTCATCAACTGGCGCTCCAGCAACATCGCGAACGTGTACACCACCGACGCCTACAGCGGTATGTACGACTTCGTGAACATCGGCCTGAAGAACCCCAAGAAGTAACCGGTACACCCGCCGTACGGCACGAAAGGCAGGTGAAGGCCGGCGCGGCGTGACCGCGGGCCGCCGGAAGACCTCCGGCGGCCCGCGGGACGCAGCGGGCCGCAACCCGTGCTCGCTTACCTCATCAGGCGGCTGTTCGCCGCCGCAGTGATGCTCGTGGTCATCATCCTGGTGGTCTTCTGCATCTTCTTCCTCGTCCCCAAGTGGGCCGGGGTCGACATCGCCCTGAACTTCGTCGGCAAGCAGGCGGACCCCGCCGCCGTCGAAGGTGTGCGGCAGAAGCTGGGTCTGGGCGACCCGGTCTTCGTCCAGGCCTGGGAGTTCTTCAAGGGCATCTTCGCGGGCCGCACCTACGCGGCCGGCGGCGACGTGACCCACTGCTCCGCGCCCTGCTTCGGCTACTCCTTCAAGACCGAGCAGTCGGTCTGGCCGGTCCTGACCGAGCGTTTCCCGGTGACCCTGGCTCTCGCGCTCGGCGCCGCCGTGCTGTGGCTGATCTTCGGCGTGGCCGCCGGCGTGCTCTCCGCCCTCAAGCGCGGCACGCTGTGGGACCGCGGCGCGATGGTCGTCGCCCTGGCGGGTGTCTCCCTCCCCATCTACTTCACCGGTCTGCTCAGCCTGGCGATCTTCTCCTACGGACTCGGCTGGATCGACGGTGAGTTCGTACCGCTCGAGGAGAGCTTCAGCGGATGGCTCGGCGGCATGATCCTGCCCTGGATCACGCTGGCCTTCCTCTACGCCGCGATGTACGCCCGGATCACCCGCGCCACCATGCTGGAGATCCTCGGCGAGGACTACATCCGCACCGCGCGGGCCAAGGGCCTCAAGGAACAGGTCGTCATCAGCAAGCACGCGATGCGCTCGACCCTGACCCCGCTGCTCACCATGCTCGGCATGGACCTCGGCGCCCTGATGGGCGGCGCGATCCTGACCGAGACCACGTTCAGCCTCCCCGGCCTCGGCCAGAAGGTGCTGGACGCAATCCAGAACCACGACCTGCCCTTTATCCTGGGGGTCGTCCTGATCACTTCTCTCGCGGTGCTGATCGCCAACCTCGTGGTGGACGTCCTGTACGCCGTGATCGACCCCCGAGTGAGGCTCGCATGACCGAACTGAGCAAGAGCGGGGCCGCGGTGGGCGAGCCCGCCGGCACCTCGCCCGCGCCGACCGCCTTCCTGGAAGTACGCGACCTCAAGGTCCACTTCCCGACCGACGACGGCATGGTCAAGTCCGTCGACGGGCTCTCCTTCCAGCTGGAGAAGGGCAAGACCCTCGGCATCGTGGGCGAGTCCGGCTCCGGCAAGTCGGTGACCTCGCTCGGCATCATGGGCCTGCACACCGCCGGCCAGTACGGCAAGCGCAAGGCGCAGATATCGGGTGAGATCTGGCTGGACGGCACCGAGCTGCTGTCCGCCGACCCCGACTACGTGCGCAAGCTGCGCGGCCGCGAGATGGCGATGATCTTCCAGGATCCGCTGTCCGCGCTGCACCCGTACTACACGATCGGCCAGCAGATCGTGGAGGCGTACCGCATCCACCACAAGGTGGACAAGAAGACCGCGAAGCGCCGCGCGGTGGAGATGCTCGACCGCGTCGGCATCCCGCAGCCCGACAAGCGGGTGGACAGCTACCCGCACGAGTTCTCCGGCGGTATGCGCCAGCGCGCGATGATCGCGATGTCGCTGGTGAACAACCCCGAGCTGCTCATCGCGGACGAGCCGACCACCGCCCTGGACGTCACCGTCCAGGCGCAGATCCTCGACCTCATCCGCGACCTCCAGAAGGAGTTCGGCTCCGCCGTCATCGTCATCACCCACGACCTGGGCGTCGTCGCCGAGCTGGCCGACGACCTCCTGGTGATGTACGGCGGCCGGTGCGTCGAGCGCGGTCCGGCGGAGAAGGTGTTCTACGAGCCCCGGCACCCCTACACCTGGGGCCTGCTCGGCTCGATGCCGCGGCTCGACCGCGACCAGCAGGAACGCCTCATCCCGGTCAAGGGTTCACCGCCCTCCCTCATCAACCTCCCGTCCGGCTGCGCCTTCAACCCGCGCTGCCCGTACGCCGACGTGCCCAAGGACGACGTCACCCGCACGGTCCGTCCCGAGCTGACCGAGGTCGGCAGCAAGCACTGGGCCGCCTGCCACATGTCGCAGGAGCAGCGGGAGCGTATCTGGACCGAAGAGATTGCGCCGAAGCTGTGAGCGACCAGGCAGAGGACAAAGCGGTGACCATCCCCGCACAGACCAGCGGCACCACCCTCACCAAGGACGCCGCTCCCGGCGAGACCCTGCTGAAGGTCACCGGCCTGCAAAAGCACTTCCCGATCAAGAAGGGCCTGTTGCAGCGCCAGGTCGGCGCGGTCCGCGCCGTCGACGGCATCGACTTCGAGGTCCGGGCCGGCGAGACGCTGGGCGTCGTGGGCGAGTCCGGCTGCGGCAAGTCGACCATGGGCCGCCTGATCACCCGGCTGCTGGAGCCGACCGCGGGCAAGGTCGAGTTCCAGGGCAAGGACATCACCCACCTCGGGGTCGGCGGCATGCGTCCGCTGCGCCGCGACGTGCAGATGATCTTCCAGGACCCGTACTCCTCGCTGAACCCGCGCCACACCATCGGCACGATCGTCAGCGCCCCGTTCAAGCTCCAGGGCGTGCAGCCCGAGGGCGGGGTCAAGAAGGAGGTCCAGCGGCTGCTGTCGGTGGTCGGCCTCAACCCCGAGCACTACAACCGCTACCCGCACGAGTTCTCCGGCGGCCAGCGCCAGCGCATCGGCATCGCCCGCGCGCTCGCGCTCAACCCGAAGCTGGTCGTGGCCGACGAGCCGGTCTCCGCGCTCGACGTGTCGATCCAGGCCCAGGTCGTCAACCTGCTCGACGACCTCCAGCAGGAGCTGGGCCTGACGTACGTGATCATCGCGCACGACCTGTCTGTCGTCCGGCACGTCTCGGACCGGATCGCGGTGATGTACCTCGGCAAGATCATGGAGCTGGCCGACCGCGACCTGCTCTACAAGTCGCCGATGCACCCGTACACCAAGGCGCTGATGTCGGCCGTCCCGATCCCGGACCCGGCGCGGCGCGGCGCGAAGAGCGAGCGCATCCTGCTCAAGGGCGACGTGCCCTCGCCGATCGCCCCGCCGAGCGGCTGCCGCTTCCACACCCGGTGCTGGAAGGCGACGCAGATCTGCACGACCACCGAGCCGCCGCTCAAGGAGCTGCGGCCGGGGCAGCAGGTGGCCTGCCACCACCCGGAGAACTTCGAGGACCAGGCCCCGCAGGACGTCGTCCTGCTCACCGCCGCCAAGGAGGCGGCGGAGCTGGTGTCGGAGGACGCGCTGGCCGAGTCGGCGGCGACCTCGGCGGCGGTGGCCGCGGAGGTCGAGGCGACCGAGACGTCGAAGACCACCGAGGCGTCGAAGACCGCCGAGGCGTCGAAGACTGCCGAGACGTCCAAGACC
>NZ_KZ195574.1:2434822-2709526 GCF_002188365.1 Streptomyces sp. CS113 | reverse complement strand
GGAAGCCGAGGCGGCCGAGACCGAGGCGGCCGAGACCGAGGCGGCCGAGACCGAGGCGGCCGAGACCGAGGCGGCCGAGACCGAGGCGGCCGCCGAGGAGCCTCCCGCCAAGGAGAAGTGACCTCGCCCACCTCGCCCGACAGTGAGCCCCTGCCTTCGTTTGTAAGGCAGGGGCTCACTGTCGAGTAAGAATGGCAGGGTGTACGAGCAACTTTTCAGCCCCACCGTCCAGCACACGCTCGACCTGGTCGGCATCTTCGTGTTCGCCATCTCCGGCGCGCTGCTGGCCGTACGCAAGAACTTCGACGTCTTCGGCATCGCCGTCCTCGCCGAGGTCACCGCGCTCGGCGGCGGGCTGTTCCGGGACCTGGTGATCGGCGCGGTGCCGCCCGCCGCCTTCACCGACCTCGGGTACTTCCTCACCCCGCTGCTCGCGACCCTGCTGGTCTTCTTCCTCCACCCCCACGTGGAGCGCCTCCAGACCGGCGTGAACATCTTCGACGCGGCCGGGCTGGGCCTGTTCTGCGTCGCCGGCACCACCAAGGCGTACGACTACGGCCTCGGCCTGACCGCCTCCGCCTGCCTGGGCCTGACCACCGCGGTGGGCGGCGGCGTCCTGCGCGACGTGCTGGCCAACGAGGTGCCCTCACTGCTGCGCTGGGACCGCGACCTGTACGCCGTCCCGGCGATCGTCGGCTCCGCGATGGTCGCGCTGTGCATCCGCTACGAGGCGCTCACCCCGTTCACCAGCGGGCTCGCGGTCGTCACGGCCTTCGTGCTGCGGCTGCTCGCGCTGCGCTTCCACTGGCGGGCACCGCGCGCCTGGAACCGCAGGTCGACGGTGGTGGAGGGGGACTGACCCCCGGCTCCCGTCAGGGCCGCGGCATGTCCTTGACGAAGACGACGCCGTCGACGGCGTCCAGGTGGCCGGGATCGAGCGGGGCGTAGCCGAACCAGGGGGACACCCGGGGTTCGGGCCGCGGGTCGCCGAGGGCGTCGGCCAGCCGCCCGGCGCCGACGAGGCAGGGGTCCTGCTCGAGCGCGTACAGGAGCCCTTCGAGGGTGTCCGGCGGCGGAGTGTCCACCCCCTGGTGCCGGATCGTGCCGAGTGCCGTGGCCACGAAGGCGTACTCGTCGCCGAGCCGGGCGCCGACCAGCGCACCGGCGCTCCACCACTCCATCCGCCCCTGCCACATCCGCATCGAGCTCTTCTCGCGCTGGAGGTGGGCGTTGTGGGCGTGGACCAGTGTCGGCCCCCGGTCGGCGAGCGCGAGGAGGTTGTCCGCCATCATCCGGTCCCGCACGCCGAGCATCCGGGTCATGCGGGCCGGGGAGGTTTCGGCCATCCAGTAGTGGTACGTCAGCAGTCCGGTGGCGGTACGTCCGTGCAGGCGCGCCCGCTCCCAGTCGTCCCGTGCGGCGCAGGCGAGCAGGTGCGGTGTCTGCTCGTCCAGCAGCGACACCAGGTCGGTGGCGAGCGTCCGCAGCTCCCCGGCCTCCGCCGACCGTCCCGCGGACCGCGCCGGGTCCGTCATCGCCTCGGGCTCGGTCCAGCGCTCGTCGGCGCCGAGCAGGCGGTCCAGTGTCCCGGTGGTGCAGGGGAGCAGGGCCGGGTCCACCCAGGTCGCGAGGTAGCCGTGCAGCGCGGTGAGGGCCTGCCGGGGGCTCGCGGCGCCGGTGATCTCCAGCGGGCCGTCGAAACCGGCGAAGCGGAGCCGCTCGCCCGCGGGCCGGTCCTCGTTGTAGGCGCGCATCCAGCGCACCAGCTCCCGGTTGGCCGCACTGGCGCCGAAGCCGTGGCTGAACCCGCGCGCCATGGCCTCGTCGAGGGTGCCGCTGCCCGAGGTGACGTAGTCGTCCACGACCAGCCCCCGCAGACAGTCGCTCTCGACGGCGACCGTCCGGTAGCCGTGCCGCTCGACGAGTTGCCGGAAGACGTCGTTGCGCACGTCGAGCAAGAGGTCCTCGCCGTGGGTGGGCTCGCCCAGGGCGAGCAGCCGGGGCGGGGCCGGGAAGAGCCGCAGAACGGCGGCGGCGTCGAGGGGCACGGCGATGTCCTGGATGCGTTCAGCCATGGCTTCAACGGTATCGTTGAACTTTCGGTGGAGACTTTGCCGTGGGAGCGTGGGCGGAATGGTGGCGAACCCTCAAAACGGGGGAAGACTCAGGCCCGTCGACCTGGCCCGCGCGCACGGCCTGTCGGTGCAGGCCGTCAGGAACTACGAGGCGGCCGGCATCCTCCCGGCCGCCGCCCGGACGGCCAGTGGCTACCGCGTCTACACCCCGCTGCACGCGCGGGCCCTGGCCGGGTTCCTCGCCCTGGTGGCGGGCCACGGCCACGGGACGGCGGCCGCGGTGATGCGGGGCGTGAACGAGGGCGCGCTCGACGAGGCGTTCCGGCTCATCGACGAGAGCCACGCCCAGCTGCTCGACGACCGGCGGACCCTGGAGGCCGTGACGGGTGCGCTGCGGGACCTGGTGCCCGAGCCCGCCGGGGGTGCGCCGGGCGGGACGGGCGGGTTCATCGGGCCGCTCGCGGGGGAGCTGGGCATCCGTCCCGCGACCCTGCGCAAGTGGGAGCGGGCCGGCCTGGTGCGCCCGCAGCGCGACCCGGTGACCGGATACCGCCGCTACGACGAGGCCGACGTCCGGGACGCCCGCCTCGCCCACCAGCTCAGGCGGGGCGGCTACCCGCTGGAGCGGATCGCGTCCGTGATCGCCCAGGTGCGTGCGGCCGGGGGAGTGGAGCCGTTGGAGGCCGCCCTGCGCGAGTGGCACGACCGGGTGTCGGCCCGTGGCCGGGCGATGGTGGCCGGGGCGGCGGAGCTGGAGACGTATCTGCGTGCGCGGGAGCGCGACGAAGAGAAAGCTACCGCTTAGTAGTGCCCTGTTGTACCGTGCAGTCATGCCAGAAGCAGCCTCCGCAGCGGCCGTACGGGCCACCATCGGCGACAGTGAGTTCGACCGGGACACCGCCGTCACCCCGCGCGCGCCCGGCGTCTACGACCTCGACCTCTCGGCCGGCTGGACGATCATCAACGCCGTCAACGGCGGCTACCTGCTGGCCGTCCTGGGCCGGGCCCTCGGTGACGCGCTCCCGCACCCCGACCCCTTCACCATCTCGGCGCACTACCTCACCGCCTCCCGGCCCGGGCCGGCGGTCGTGCGCACCGAGACCGTCCGCACCGGCCGCACCCTCTCCACCGGGCAGGCCTCCCTCTTCCAGTACGACGACGAGGGCAACGAGGTCGAGCGCATCCGCGTGCTCGCCTCCTACGGCGACCTCGGCGCCCTGCCCGACGACGTCCGCACCTCGGCGAAGCCGCCCGCGATCCCGCCGATGGACCAGTGCTTCGGCCCGGAGGACGGCCCCGCTCCGGTCGACGGCAGCTCGGCCATCGCCGACCGGCTGATGCTCAAGCTCGACCCCGCCACCCTGGGCTGGGCGCTGGGGCAGCCCTCGGGCCGGGGCGAGATGCGCGCCTGGTTCGGCCTCGCCGACGGCCGCGACGCCGACCCGCTCTCGCTGCTCCTCGCGGTGGACGCACTGCCCCCGACCGCCTTCGAGCTGGGGCTCAAGGGCTGGGTGCCGACGGTCGAGCTGACCGCGCACGTGCGGTGCCGCCCGGCGCCGGGCCCGCTGCGGGTCTCCATCACCACCCGCAACCTCGCCGGCGGCTTCCTGGAGGAGGACGCGGAAGTCTGGGACAGCGCCGACCGCCTGGTCGCCCAGTCCCGCCAGCTGGCCCGGGTCCGGCTCGGCTGACCCGGAGGCTGCTCAGTCCAGCCAGTGCGTGCGGCCGACGCTGATCAGCCGCAGTTGCCGCCGTGCCGTCTCGACGGCCCGGCGGCGCTCCTCTTCCGGGGCGTCCAGCGTCTCCAGGAACAGGGAGGCGGTGATCAGCATCTGGTCGACGTAGAGGCCCGCCAGCATCCGCAGATCGGTCTCGCTCCAGCCCGCCGCCGAGGCGTCCGTGGCCAGCTCGGCCTTCACCTCCTCGGCGAACCGCGCCAGCTGCTCCCGTATGGCCCGGCGCACCGGCTGCACCCCGCCGTGCCGCTCCCGCGCGATGAAGCGGACGTGGGCCGGGTGCGCGGCCACATGTCCGGCGATCAACTCGACCGCGCGGGCGATGCGTTCGTCGTCGTCCTCGGCCGGTGACATCGTGGTCCGGATCATCGGGTGCAGGCTGCCCAGCGCCTCCTCGACCAGCGCCACACCGAGATCCGCCGTGGAGTGGAAGTGGCGGTAGAAGGCGGTCGGAGCGACGCCCACGGCACGGGTGACCTCGCGCAGCCCCAGGCTGCTCAGACTCTGCTCCTCCAGCAGACCGAGCGCCGCGTCGAGGAGCGCCTGCCGGGTCTTCCGCTTCTGTTCCTGCCGGATGCCTGGGGTGTGACTCATGCCATGCAGTTAACAACTGTTCTCCGGAATTGAAAAGCCGTGCGGCGCGCTAGACTGGGAAGTCAGTGAACAACTGTAACCACAATCGTTCACCGAAGCGTCCACGCAAGGTTGGGGGAACCGTTCCATGCTGTTTCTCGTCGTCGCACTCCTGCTCCTCGGTGTGGTCCTGGGCGCCGTCGCCCACGCACCGCTCACCTTCTCCGTCGCGGCCGGCCTGGTCATCGCCGTCTGGCTCGGCATCTTCGCGGTCCGCGAGCGGCACGGCCGCCGACGCAGCACCTCCGCCCACTGACACCTCCACCGACGCACGGTCCACCCACGCACGGTCCACCGACGCAGGGCAGGGAGAACGCCATGCAGCTCACCGCACCGGCCAAGCGCACCACCGACACCGCCGGCAAGACCGGCACCACCGGCTCCACCCGTCGTACCGGCATCCACGACACCGACGGCATGGCCGTCGCCTCGTTCGTCCTGGGACTGCTCGGCCTGCTCGTCCTCAACGTCTTCCTCGGCCCCGTAGCCATCGCCCTGGCGGGCGTCGCCCTGTGGCGCGGCACCGCCCGCCGCGGCCGGGCCCTCCTCGGTCTCGGTCTGGGCGTCGCCGACCTGCTGGTCCTGGTCGCCTTCATGTCCGCCGACAACACGATGTCGTGGAGCCTGTGAGCCGCCTCGCCGCCTAGCCCGGGCCACCGCGCGACGAGGCCAACCGTGGTCTGAGGCCGGGCGGAAGCGCCCCGTAGAATCGGCCGCACCATGGCTTACCTCGACCACGCCGCGACGACCCCGATGCTTCCCGAGGCAGTCGAGGCACTCACCGCGCACCTGGGCGTCACCGGCAACGCCTCGTCCCTCCACGCGTCCGGCCGCCGGGCGCGGCGCACCGTCGAGGAGGCCCGCGAGACCCTCGCCGAGGCACTCGGCGCCCGCCCCAGCGAGGTGGTCCTCACCTCCGGCGGCACCGAGGCCGACAACCTCGCCGTCAAGGGTCTGTACTGGGCCCGCCGCGACGCCGACCCGGCCCGCACCCGGGTCCTGGCCAGCCCCGTCGAGCACCACGCCGTCCTGGACGCCGTCGACTGGCTCGGCGAGCACGAGGGCGCCACCGTCGAGTACCTGCCGGTCGACGCCCACGGCCGGGTCCGCCCCGAGGTGCTGCGCGAGGCCATCGCCCGCGACCCCGCCGACGTCGCGCTCGCCACCGTGATGTGGGCCAACAACGAGATCGGCACGATCATGCCGGTCCGTGAACTCGCCGACGTGGCCGCCGAGTTCGACGTGCCGCTGCACGCCGACGCGGTCCAGGCCTTCGGCCAGCTGCCGGTCGACTTCGCCGCCTCCGGGCTCGCCGCCATGACCGTTTCCGGCCACAAGATCGGCGGCCCCTACGGCATCGGCGCGCTGCTGCTCGGCCGGGAGTACAGCCCGGTGCCCGTCCTGCACGGCGGCGGCCAGGAACGCCACGTGCGCTCCGGCACCCTCGACGTCCCCGCCGTCGCCGCCTTCGCCGTCGCCGGCCGCCTCGCCGCCGCACAGCGCGAGCGGTTCGCCCGCGAGATCGGCGCCCTGCGCGACGGCCTGGTCGACGCCGTCCGTACGGCCGTCCCGGACGCGATCCTCGGCGGCGACCCGTCCCCCGGGGGCCGCCTGCCGGCCAACGCCCACTTCACCTTCCCGGGCTGCGAGGGCGACTCGCTCCTGCTGCTGCTCGACGCCCAGGGCATCGAGTGCTCCACCGGCTCCGCCTGCACGGCGGGCGTCGCCCAGCCCAGCCACGTCCTGCTGGCCACCGGAACCGACCCCGACCTGGCCCGCGGCACCCTGCGCTTCTCGCTCGGCCACACCTCGACCGAGGCCGACGTGGAGGCGCTCGCCAAGGCGATCGGCCCCGCGGTGGAGCGGGCCAGGGCGGCGGGGCTGTCGTAGGCGATGCCGGGGCGGCGCGGCTGCCGCAGAGCCGGGCCCTGGGGCTCAGGCCTTGGTCGGCGGCTTCGACGGCCCGCTCGTGGCCGCCCGCCGCACCAGCTTCAGGTACCGGTCCCAGTCCCAGTGCGGCCCCGGGTCGGTGTGGTCGGTGCCCGGCACCTCCACGTGGCCGAGGATGTGCTTGCGGTCCACGGGTATGCCGTACCGCGCGCAGATCCCCGCCGTCAGCCGCGCGGAGGCGGCGTACATCGCGTCGGTGAAGTCCTGCGGGCGGTCCACGAAGCCCGCGTGCTCGATGCCGACACTGCGTTCGTTGTAGTCGCGGTTGCCCGCGTGGTACGCCACGTCCAGCTCGCGGATCATCTGGGTGACGCGCCCGTCCTGCCCCACGATGTAGTGCGCCGCCGCCTTGTGCCCCGGGTCCTGGAAGGCCCGCACCGCGCTGTCGAAGCTGCCCTGCGTGACATGGACGATCACCATGTCGATACCGAAGTCGTCCGGCCGGTCCGCCCGCCGCCAGTTCGCGTCCGACGCCGCCACCCAGCGCGCGCCCGCGTAGTCGACGACGCCGTCCTCGCGGGGCCGCTCGACGCCCGGTATCCGCCACCACAGCCGGGACAGCTCGTCGCGGGCCAGCACACCGGTGCCCACGGCCGCCGCCGCACCGCCGACGATCAGCGCGCGGCGGCCGATGCGCCGGTCGCCGTCCGCGGACCCGCCGCCGGCCGGCCCGCCCGATGTGGACCCGCTCGTGGATCCCTGCTTCGCCCCCATGCGATCTTCAACGCATACTCGCGCGCTCCGGTTCCCGCTTCCCCCGTACTCTGGAGGGGTTATGACTGAGACCCCGCAGCGCACCCGTCCCCTCCGCGTCCTCGCCGCCATGTCGGGCGGAGTCGACTCCGCCGTCGCCGCCGCCCGCGCGGCCGAGGCGGGGCACGACGTGACCGGCGTCCACCTGGCGCTCTCCGCCAACCCGCAGTCCTTTCGCACGGGCGCCCGGGGCTGTTGCACCATCGAGGACTCACGGGACGCCCGCCGGGCCGCCGACGTCATCGGCATCCCGTTCTACGTGTGGGACCTCGCCGACCGGTTCCGGGAGGACGTGGTCGAGGACTTCGTCGCCGAGTACGAGGCCGGCCGCACCCCCAACCCGTGCCTGCGCTGCAACGAGAAGATCAAGTTCGCCGCCCTCCTCGACAAGGCCCTCGCGCTGGGCTTCGACGCCGTCTGCACCGGCCACTACGCCCAGGTGATCCTGCGCGAGGACGGCGTCCGCGAGCTGCACCGCGCCGCCGACATGGCCAAGGACCAGAGCTACGTCCTCGGGGTCCTCGACGACCGGCAGCTCGCCCACGCGATGTTCCCGCTCGGCGACACGGCCACCACCAAGGAAGAGATCCGCGCGGAGGCCGAGCGACGGGGCCTCGCGGTGGCCAAGAAGCCCGACTCGCACGACATCTGCTTCATCGCCGACGGCGACACCCAGGGCTTCCTCGCCAACCGCCTGGGCAGGGCGGAGGGCGACATCGTCGACGAGGCGGGCAACCGGCTCGGCACCCACGAGGGCGCCTACGGCTACACCATCGGCCAGCGCAAGGGCCTGCGCATCGGCACCCCGGCCCCCGACGGCAAGCCGCGCTACGTCCTGGACATCTCCCCGGTGGACAACACCGTGACGGTGGGCCCGGCCGAGGCGCTCGACGTCGACGCCCTGCAGGCCATCAAGCCCCGTTGGTGCGGCGCCGCCCCCACCGGCCCCGGCACCTACACCGCCCAGCTCCGCGCCCACGGCGGCGAGACCGAGGTACGGGCCGAACTGGTCGACGGCACCCTGGAGGTGGCCTTCACCGAGCCGGTCCGCGGCGTCGCCCCCGGCCAGGCGATCGTGCTCTACGACGGCACCCGCGTGGTGGGCTCGGCGACGATCGCGTCCACCACGCGCGCGACGGCCGGCGCGGCCTGAGCCGTCCGCCCGCACGCACGACGGCGCCCGCGCCCGCGACCGCGACGGCCTCGGCTCACCCCGCGAGGAACTCCGCGAGCACCGGCGCCAGCACGCCCGGCTCCACCATGTGGGTCTGCCGGTCCACGGTGGCGTAGGCGCCCCCCGGGGCCGCGTCCGCGATCGCGCGGGCGGCCGCGTGCCACCACGCGTCGCTCGCGCCGCCCGCGAGGACCAGCAGAGGCACGTTGATCGCGGCGATCTCGGAGCGGGGCACCCGGCCGTCGCCCAGCACGGCGTCGTCGTACGCCAGACTCGGCGCCACCGACTCCATCCCGGCCCACATGGGGGACTGCCGGGCACCCCGGATCATCTCCTCGCCCAGCCCCGTGTGGCGCAGGAACAGCTCCACCGCGTCCCCACGACGGCCCTGCCCGAGCGCCTCGGCCAGCCGCCCGGTGTACTCGGCGCCGGCCCGCACGGCGGCGTCGTCCACGGCGTACGGCACCTCGTACACGGCGACCCGGCGCACCGGCAGACCGCTCGCCGCCGCCCGGAGCGCCAGCGCACCGCCCGACGACATGCCGTACAGCGACACCTCGCCGCCCAGCGCCTCGATCAGCGCCGCCAGGTCCTCGATCTCGCGTTCCACCGCGTAGGGCGCCGTGTCGCCGCTCTCGCCCCGCCCCCGGCGGTCGTACACGGTGACGTCGAAGCGCCCCGACAGCTCGGCGGCCAGCGGCGCCATCGTGGCGCCGGTCGACATGGCGCCGCTGACCAGCACGACCGCCGGTCCCCGCCCGGAGCGTGCGTAGGCGATGCGGGTACCGTCGCCCGAAACAGTCGTCTTCTCCATGCCTGAGGAGACTGCCCTACGGGCGGTGTTTCATCGCTCAGGACACCTCGACTTCGTAGAAACAGAGGTGGTCCTTGATCTCCGCGACCTCCGGCTTCGGGTCCGGGTACGCCCACACCAGATCCGCCGCGTCCGGCAGCGACCAGTAGGACGCGTCGCCCTTGAAGGGGCAGTGGGTGGTCGTGCCGGACGGCGTCAGCAGATCGAGGCGCACGTCCTCGGCCGGAATGTAGTACCGGTCGGGACAGCCCGTCTCGTGCAGCACCAGCGCCCCGTCGCTCTCCGCCAGCACCTGCCCGCCGTGCACCGCGCGCACGTGCCGGTCGCTCGGCTCGACGGTGATGACGTGTCCCTTGAGTCCCTTGGTCACGATCGTCCTCCTGGTGGCAGTGGTCCGCGTCACGTACTACAGCGTCCCCGTACGCCGGGTTCTTCCCCTCCGGACCGGGCCGTACGGTGGAGGCCATGAACATCTGCGTCTTCCTCTCCGCCGCCGACCTCGACGAGCGCTACACGCGCCCCGCCAAGGAGTTCGCCGAACTGCTCGGCAAGGGTGGGCACACCCTCGTCTGGGGCGGCTCCGACACCGGCCTGATGAAGGTCGTCGCCGACGGCGTGCAGGAGTCCGGCGGACGGCTGCTCGGGGTCTCGGTGGACTTCCTGGCCGCCAAGGCGCGCGACGGTGCCGACGAGATGGTGTTCGCGAAGGACCTGGCCGAGCGCAAGCGGCTGCTGCTGGAGAAGGCCGACGCCGTCGTCATCATGGTGGGCGGCACCGGCACGCTCGACGAGGCCACCGAGATCCTGGAGCTGAAGAAGCACGGGCACACCGACAAGCCGGTCGTGCTGCTCAACACCGCGGGCTTCTACGACGGCCTCAAGGAGCAGTTCCGCCGCATGGAGGACGAGGGCTTCCTGCCCCGCCCCCTCACCGAGCTGGTGTTCTTCGCCGAGGAGCCGGTCGGCGCGCTCGCCTACCTGGAGGAGAGCCAGGGCATCGAGTAGGACACCGGTGGTGCGAGCATGGCGGGCATGGCTACACATGTGATCACCGGAGCGGGCTCCGGCATCGGCGCGGCCGTCGCCCGCCGCCTGCACGAACGCGGCGACGAGATCGTGCTGCACGCGCGCGACGCGGGCCGCGCCAAGGAACTGGCCGCCGCGCTCCCCGGCGCGAAGACCCTGGTCGGAGACCTCGCCGACCCGGCCAAGCTGTCCTGGGCCTTCTCCCACCAGGCGCTGCCCGACCGGGTGGACTCGCTGCTGCACATCGCCGGGGTCGTCGACCTCGGCCCGGTCGGCGACCTCACCCCGAAGACCTGGATCAACCAGCTCAACGTCAACCTGGTCGCCCCCGCCGAGCTGACCCGCCTCCTCCTGCCCCAGCTCCGCGTCGCCCAGGGCCAGGTGCTCTTCGTCAACTCCGGCTCCGGCCTCAACGCCCACGCCGGCTGGGCCGCGTACGGCGCCTCCAAGCACGGCCTGAAGGCCCTGGCCGACGCCCTGCGCCAGGAGGAGCACGCGAACGGCGTCCGCGTCACCTCGGTCTACCCCGGCCGCACCGCCAGCCCCATGCAGGCCAAGGTCCACCAGCAGGAGGGCAAGGAGTACGACCCCGCGAAGTGGATCGACCCCGAGTCCGTCGCCACCACGATCCTGATGGCCCTGGACCTCCCGAGGGACGCGGAGGTCAACGACCTCACGGTGCGCCCGGGAAGGTGAGCGCCGTCTCGGCAGGGGCGGCGGGGGCGAAATCAAGCCCCGCGCGCCTGCGTACGCTTGCCCTGTGAACGACACCTTCGCCCCCGCCACCGGCATCGGCAGCCTCCCGGGCCACGACGCCCGCGAGGCCGCCAAAACCGCCACCGGCAGCTTCGAGGACTTCCCCTTCCTCCCCGAGCTGCCCGCCCGCGGCCCCGGCGCCGACATGATCGGCCGCACCGCCGGCCTGCTCGTCGAGCTGTACGCGCGCGTGGAGCCCAGCGGCTGGCGGCTCGGCGACCACCCGGGCCGGGACACCAAGCGGGCCCGCGCCTGGCTGGGGGAGGACCTCGACGCCCTGGAGGAGTTCACGCAGGGCTACGAAGGCCCGCTCAAGGTCCAGGCCGTCGGCCCGTGGACCCTCGCCGCCGCCCTGGAACTGCGAGGCGGCGAGGCGGTCCTCTCCGACCCCGGCGCCCGCCGCGACCTCGCCGCCTCGCTCGCCGAGGGCCTGCGGCTGCACCTGGCGGAAGTACGGCGCCGCGTGCCGGGTGCCCGCGTCGTCCTCCAGCTCGACGAACCCTCCCTCACCGCGGTCCTGCGCGGCCAGGTGCGCACCGCCAGCGGCTACCGCACCCACCGCGCCGTCGACCGCCAGGCCGTGGAGGCGACGCTGCGCGAGGTCGCCGGAGTGCACGACGGCGGCCCCGTCGTGGTCCACTCCTGCGCGCCGGACGTGCCATTCGCCCTGCTGCGCCGCGCGGGCATCGCGGGTATCTCCTTCGACTTCTCGCTCCTCACCGAGCGTGACGACGACGCGATCGGCGAGGCCGTCGAGGGCGGCACCCGGCTGTTCGCCGGTGTCGTGCCGGGCACGGACACCGCATTGTCAGACCCTGCCGGTAGCGTCAGGGGTGTCAGAACGCTGTGGCGCAGGCTGGGGCTGCGTCCGGAGCTGCTCGCGGAGGCGGTCACCGTCACTCCGGCGTGCGGACTCGCGGGTGCCTCCCCGGACTACGCCCGGCGCGCGCTCGCCCACTGCGTCCGGGCGGCAAGATCTCTCGCGGACAACCCAGAGTAACGGGAGGACATACGGTGGCCGGCGACAAGCAGGGCGACAAGCAGGCGGAGACGACGAGTGTGCCCGCCGAGGCGCGGGAGCGGCACGCGCAGCTCGCCGAGCAGATCGAGGAGCACCGCTTCCGGTACTACGTGAACGACGCGCCGGTCGTCAGCGACGCCGAGTTCGACCGGCTGCTGCGCACCCTGGAGGAGCTGGAGGAGCGGCATCCGGAGCTGCGCACCCCCGAGTCCCCGACCCAGAAGGTCGCCGGTTCCTACGCGACCGAGTTCACGGCCGTGCAGCACCCCAGCCGGATGCTCTCCCTGGACAACACCTTCAACGACGACGAGCTGGCCGCCTGGTCCGAGCGCATCGCCCGGGAGCTGGGCGAGCAGGAGTACCACTTCCTGTGCGAGCTGAAGGTCGACGGACTCGCCGTCAACCTCACCTACGAGCGCGGCCGCCTGGTCCGCGCCGCCACCCGCGGCGACGGCCGCACCGGCGAGGACATCACGCCCAACGTCCGCACCATCGCCGAGATCCCCGAGCGCCTGGCGGGCGACAAGGTCCCCGACCTGGTGGAGATCCGGGGCGAGGTCTACTTCCCGATGGAGAAGTTCCAGGAGCTCAACACCCGGTTGAACGAGGCGGGGGACAAGCCCTTCGCCAACGCGCGCAACGCCGCGGCCGGTTCGCTGCGCCAGAAGGACCCCCGCGTCACCGCCTCCCGGCCGCTGCACATGGTGGTGCACGGCATCGGCATCCTGGAGGGCTATTCGGGCCTGACCCGGCTCTCCCAGGCGTACGACCTGCTGAAGACCTGGGGCCTGCCCACCTCCCCGCACAACCGGGTGGTCGACGGCCTGGACGGCGTACGGGACTTCATCGCGTACTACGGCGAGAACCGGCACTCCGTCGCGCACGAGATCGACGGCGTCGTCGTCAAGCTCGACGAGCTCCGCCTCCAGGGCCGGCTCGGCTCCACCGCCCGCGCGCCCCGCTGGGCCATCGCCTACAAGTACGCGCCGGAGGAGGTCAACACCAAGCTGGTCGACATCAAGGTGGGCGTCGGCCGCACCGGCCGCGTCACGCCGTACGCGCAGGTCGAGCCGGTGACGGTGGCCGGCAGCGAGGTGGAGTTCGCCACCCTGCACAACCAGGAGGTCGTCAAGGCCAAGGGCGTGCTCATCGGCGACACCGTCGTGCTGCGCAAGGCCGGTGACGTCATCCCGGAGATCCTCGGTCCGGTCGCCGACCTCAGGGACGGCAGCGAGCGGGAGTTCGTGATGCCGGCCGAGTGCCCCGAGTGCGGGACGCCGCTGAAGGCGATGAAGGAGGGCGACATCGACCTCCGCTGCCCCAACGCCCGCGCCTGCCCCGCCCAGTTGCGCGAGCGGGTCGCCTACCTCGCGGGCCGGGAGTGCCTGGACATCGAGCACTTCGGCGGGGTCGTCGCGGCCGCGCTGACCGGGCCGCTGGAGCCGTCCGAGCCGCCGCTGGTGGACGAGGGCGACCTCTTCGACCTCACCGTCGAGAAGCTGCTGCCCATCAAGGCGTACGTCCTCGACCCGGACAGCGGGCTGCCCAAGCGCGACCCCGAGACCGGGGAGGAGAAGATCGCCACGGTCTTCGCCAACAAGGCGGGCGAGCCGAAGAAGAACACCCTCGCGCTGCTCCAGCACATCGAGGAGGCCAAGACCCGCCCGCTGGCCCGCTTCATCAACGGCCTCTCCATCCGGTACGTCGGACCGGTCGCCGCCCAGGCCCTCGCCCGCGAGTTCCGCTCCATCGACCGCATCGAGCAGGCCACCGAGGAGGAGCTGGCGAGCACGGACGGGGTGGGCGGCACCATCGCCACCGCCGTCAAGGAGTGGTTCGCGGTGGACTGGCACCGCGAGATCGTGCGCAAGTGGAAGGCGGCCGGCGTCCCGTTGGAGGACCGGTCGACGGGGGAGGACGAAGGGCCGCGCCCGCTCGAAGGACTCACCGTCGTCGTCACCGGCACCCTGGAGAACTTCACCCGGGACGGCGCCAAGGACGCGCTCCAGAGCAGGGGCGCCAAAGTGACCGGATCGGTGTCCAAGAAGACGTCGTTCGTCGTCGTCGGTGACAACCCGGGTTCGAAGTACGACAAGGCGATGCAGCTGAAAGTGCCGGTTCTGAACGAGGACGGTTTCGCCGTTCTGCTCGAACAAGGACCCGAAGCGGCGGCGGGCGTCGCGCTTTCGGCTGAGGAATAGCGGTTGAAGGCCACCCGATCGGCGCATATCAGATGCATACGGGTGGCCGGGTGGCATTCGGGCAACCGTCGACGACCAGTGCCCCTGGAAGCCTTCCGCGGCCTACTGTTGAGGTGTGCGCCCGCCGTGCCCAGCTGCGGTCGGGGCACTCCCCTGCCCCCAGTGACAGGGGGAGGGGTCTTTGACGCGGAGCCGTTGAAGGTGGTCGAGGCGGGGGCCGCGTGGCGTGGGCACCGCCGGCTGTGAGAGGGACGGGAATGGAACCGACCGAGAGCGCCGCCGCGGGCTCACGGCTGAGCCTGCGTCGCATGGTGGGCGCGTGGCACGTGAGCCGGCGGCTCGGGCAACGCGATGGCGGCGTCCCGCGTCCCGTGGCGGGCACCCGCGTGCCGCAGGGCGCCGGCCACCTCCCCGGACACGGTCACGGCCCGTCCGACCCGGACGGCGAACGGCACCTGTCCTGGCCCGCGTTGCCCGCGGCGATCGTCGCGACCGCCGCGTTCGTCCTGGGCGCCGGCTTCTACCGGGCGTTCAGCGACGGCCACGCCCTCTTCCCGTCCGGCACCGTCGGCTGGTCCCTGGCCGTGCTGGCCGGCATCGTCGTCGGCCACCTGGTCATGCTCGGCCGCTCCCGCTGGTGGGGCGGCACCGGCTCGGGCGCCGCCCTCACCCTCGCCGTCCTGCTGCTCTACGGCTGGGTTCCGGCCGGCATGGTCAGCCTCACCGTCGTCGTCCTGGTCGGCATAGCCCGCCGGGGCCGCTGGCGCCAGGGCGTCCTGCACGGCGCGGTGGACATCCTCGGCATCGCCGCGGGCGCCCTGCTCCTCGGCGTCTGCGGCTCCGTACCGTCCGTGGAGCACCCCTGGGACCCCGACACCTGGGGGGTGTACGCGGTACCCAAGGTGGCGCTCGTCGCCATCGCCTACCTCGCCGTCACCCGCGCCCTGCTGTGGTACATCCAGACCCCGCGGCCCGGTCTGCCCACCGTCGCCCGCACCGCCCTGGTCAGACAGGGCCTCGTCGCGGTCGCCCTGCTCGGCATCGCCCCGCTGATCTGCGTCGTCGCCGTGGCCAAGCCGCTGCTGCTGCCGCTGTTCGCCATCCCGCTCATCGCCCTCGACTCCACGCTGTGGATCGCCCGCGCCCGCGCCGAGGAGCAGCTGCGCGACCCGCTCACCGGACTGCCCAACCGGCAGTGGCTTCTGGAGCGCACCTGGACCGCGCTGGACGACGCCGAGCGCATCGGCGCCCGCGCCGCCCTGATGCTGATCGACCTCGACCGTTTCCGGTCCGTCAACGACACCCTCGGACACCTCGCCGGCGACCGGCTGCTGTTGCAGACCGCCGACCGGCTGCGGCAGGCCCTGCCGCGCGGGGCGGAGGCCGCGCGGCTCGGCGGCGACGAGTTCGCCGTCTTACTGCCCGTCGCCGACTCCACCACGTCGGCGACCCGGATCGCCCGGAGCCTGGTGGGCGCGCTCAGTTCCCCGATGGACCTGGACGGGCTCACCCTGGTCCTGGAGGCGAGCGCCGGCGTCGCCGTCTTCCCCGACCACGCGCTGGACGCCGAGGGGCTGCTGCGCCGCGCCGACGTGGCGATGTACCAGGCCAAGCGGGACCGCACCGGCGTCGAGGTCTACGAGTCCAAGCGGGACTCCAACACCCCGGACCGGCTCGGCCTCCTCGGCGACCTGCGCCGGGCCCTGGACGCCCACGAGGTCCAGCTGCACTACCAGCCCAAGGTCCGCTTCGACGGCCAGGTCGCGGGCCTGGAGGCACTGGTGCGCTGGGTGCACCCCGAGCGGGGCAGGGTCCCGCCGGACGAGTTCATAGCCATCGCCGAGTCCTCCGGGCTGATGCCCCACCTCACCGAGTACGTACTGGAGACGGCGCTCGGACAGGTCGCCCGGTGGCGCGCCCAGGGGCTGTTCGTGCCGGTCGCCGTCAACGTCTCGCCGCGCGACGTCCACACCCCCGGCTTCGCGGGTTCGGTGGCCGCCCGGCTCGCCCGGCACGGCGTCCCCGCGGGAGCGCTCCAACTCGAGATCACCGAGCACGTCCTCCTGGAGGACCCGCAGCGCGCGGCCGACACCCTGAACGCGCTGACCGGACACGGCGTCAAGATGTCCCTGGACGACTTCGGCACCGGCTACTCCTCCCTCGTCCACCTGCGCAGGCTGCCCGTCAGCGAGCTGAAGATCGACCGCTCGTTCGTGGCCCGGCTGGCCATCGACAACGAGGACGCCGAGATCGTGCGCTGCACCGTCGACCTCGCCCACTCGCTCGGCCTGCTCGTCGTCGCCGAGGGCGTGGAGGACGACGAGACCTGGGAGCGCCTGCGCGACCTCGGCTGCGACGCCGTACAGGGCTGGCTGGTCGCGGCCGCGATGCCCCCCGACGAAACCACCGCCTGGCTGCTCGCCCGAGGCTCCCGGGGCTGGGTACGAACCGCCGCCGCCCTGCCCGCGGCGGCGAGCGACGAGTGACCTGAGCCCGGGCGGCGGCGGCGCGTTCCCCCGCCAACCGGTGCCGGGCCGGGCGGGCACCCGGCTCTTCCGCCGCCACCGGCCCCACCCAGCCCGACCGGCACGCCCGTTCGTCTCGGCCTGCCACCCAGCCCGGTCGGCACACCCGCAGGCCCCGGCCCGGCTCGTTGCGCGCGGCCCCAACCGCCCCGTGCGGGCGACCGTCGGCGCCGATGGCGCGTCCGGCCGCCGACCGGGTCACCCGGGGGAGCAGGCGCCGCGCCCGCGGCGGAGACCCGGCCGGTCCGGCCCGCTCATGGCGGCCACGCAAGTCCCCGACCGCGGCCGACCGCGGCGAGCGGCCGCCCGGCGGCGCGTGGCCCGCCGCCGGCCCAGGCCGGCCCGGTTCGCTCAGGTCGCGCCGTCCAGCGGTGCGAACCGTGCGATCAGCAGGGCCAGTCGCTGGTCGTGGGCCCCCTCGGGCAGGCGGCCGCTGCGCATCAGGGTCACCAGTCCGTGCAGACCCGCCCAGAACGTTTCCGTGAGCAGGCCCGGGTCGTCGCCCTCGCGGACGACCGGCTCGACCGCCCGCAGGATCTCGCCGAACGCCTCCTGGAGGGGGGCCGGGGCCTCGGGCGTGGCGAACGGCAGGTCCACCAGGTGCGTGAACATCGCGTCGTAGAGCGCGGGCCGCCGCCGTCCGAAGTCCGTGTACGCCCGGCCGACCGCCGCCAGCCTCCCGTGCGCGCCCTGGGCCGCCCCCGTCGCCGCCCGCAGGTCCGCCGCCAGCTCCTCGCAGCCCCGTACCGCGACCGCCGCCATGATCGCGCCCTTGCCCTTGAAGTGGCTGTACAGCACTGGCTGGCTGTACTCGATCTCGGCCGCCAGCCGGCGGGTGGTGACCGCGTCCCAGCCCTCCGCCTCGGCCAGGTCCCGCGCGGCCGTCACGATCAGCCGCTCGCGTTCCGCTCGTTCGCGCTCCCGGCGCGTCTGGATCGTCATGACCGAGATTCTAGCAGCGCTAGCCATCCTGTCGACGCTCTGATAGCGTCACTCTTGTCCCTAGCGCTGCTAGCAAGGAGTAGTCGTGACCGTCACCGCGTACACCCTGGCCGTCGTGCTCAACCTGTTCTGCCTGTTCCTGGGGTACCGCTTCCTGTTCCAGCCCGGCCCGGCCGCCACCGGCTACGGCGTGCCGGCCGACGCCGGCGGCGACGCCGCCGCCTACCTGACGATCAAGGGCGTCAGGGACGGCACCCTCGGCGTGGTGGGGCTGGCGCTGCTGGCCTTCGCCGGTGCCCGCCCCGAGGCGTGGTTCATGCTCTGCGTCGCCCTCGTCCCGCTCGCCGACACGCTCATAGTGCTGCGCCACGGGGGTACCAAAGCGGTGGCCTTCGGGATCCACTTCGCCACCGCGGTGGTCGTCCTGATCAGTGCCGGACTGCTCTTCGCGGTCTAGGGCCGGCCGTCCGGGTGCGTCCCCGCGCCGTCCGTCCGCCGTTGCGTCCCAGGGGTTCGACCCGTCACCCTCACCGCGGGCCCCGGCGACCCCAGGGCTTGCCGTTCGGATCATGTCGGCGTCGCGGGGCGCGGCACGCGCATCTGCGGCTCGGCGACGCCACCCGGGCGGGCCTGCCGGAGGTCCAGGAGCCGTACGACAACCACTTCCTGAGCGGCGCCGCCTGGGACGCGCGGCGTGGGTGCGCCGCCCCGGGGGAAACCGTTTAACGGCCACGGGGCCCGGCCCCATAGGATTGGGCCAAACCGATTGGGCCGAATCGACGGGGACAAGCGACTTGTCCCGGCCGAGCCGCCCCGACCACACACTCACCCAGAGGAACGCTGCATGCCTGGCATCACGCGCGAGGAGGTCGCCCACCTCGCCCGGCTGGCGCGTCTGGAGCTGAAGCCCGAAGAGCTCGAGCACTTCGCGGGACAGCTGGACGACATCATCGGCGCGGTCGCCCGCGTCAGCGAGGTCGCCGACCAAGACGTACCGCCGACCTCGCACCCGCTCCCGCTGACGAACGTCATGCGGCCGGACGAGGTCCGTCCGTCGCTCACGCCCGAGCAGGCGCTGTCCGGCGCCCCGGCCCAGGAGCAGCAGCGTTTCAAGGTGCCGCAGATCCTGGGGGAGGAGTAAGCCATGAGCGACATCATCAAGCTCACCGCGGCCGAGATCGCCGCGAAGATCGCCGCCGGCGAGCTGACCGCCGTCCAGGTCACCGAGGCCCACCTGGCCCGCATCGAGGCCGTCGACGAGAAGGTGCACGCCTTCCTGCACGTCGACCGCGAGGGCGCGCTGGCCCAGGCCCGCGCCGTCGACGCCAAGCGCGAGCGCGGCGAGAAGCTCGGCCCGCTGGCCGGCGTCCCCCTCGCGCTCAAGGACATCTTCACCACCGAGGGCATCCCCACCACCGTCGGCTCGAAGATCCTCGAGGGCTGGATCCCGCCGTACGACGCGACGGTCACCAAGCGCCTCAAGGACGCCGACGTCGTCATCCTCGGCAAGACCAACATGGACGAGTTCGCCATGGGGTCGTCGACGGAGAACAGCGCCTACGGCCCGACCGGCAACCCCTGGGACCTCACCAAGATCCCCGGCGGTTCCGGCGGCGGTTCCTCCGCGGCCCTGGCCGCCTTCCAGGCGCCGCTCGCCATCGGCACCGACACCGGCGGCTCCATCCGCCAGCCCGCGTCCGTCACCGGCACGGTCGGCGTCAAGCCGACCTATGGCGGCGTCTCCCGCTACGGCATGGTGGCGTTCTCCTCCTCCCTCGACCAGGGCGGCCCCTGCGCCCGCACGGTCCTGGACGCGGCCCTGCTGCACGAGGTGATCGCCGGACACGACCCGATGGACTCCACCTCCATCGACGCCCCGGTCCCCGCGGTCGTCGAGGCCGCCCGCAACGGCAGCGTGGACGGCATGCGCGTCGGCGTCGTCAAGCAGTTCCGCGGCGAGGGCTACCAGGCCGGCGTCGTGCAGCGCTTCGACGAGTCCGTCGAGCTGCTGAAGTCGCTGGGCGCCGAGATCGTCGAGCTGGACTGCCCGTCCTTCGACCTCGCGCTCTCCGCGTACTACCTGATCGCCCCCTCCGAGTGCTCCTCCAACCTCGCCCGCTTCGACGGCCTGCGCTACGGCGCCCGCGTCGGCGACGACGGCACGCACTCCGCCGAGGAGGTCACCTCCCTGACCCGCGAGGCCGGCTTCGGCCCCGAGGTCAAGCGCCGCATCATGCTCGGCACGTACGCCCTGTCGAGCGGGTACTACGACGCGTACTACGGCAGCGCCCAGAAGGTCCGCACCCTCATCAAGCAGGAGTTCGAGCGGGCCTTCGAGCAGGTCGACGTGATCGTCTCCCCGACGACCCCGACCACCGCCTTCGCGATCGGCGAGCGCGCCGACGACCCGATGGCGATGTACCTGGCCGACCTGTGCACCATCCCCACCAACCTGGCGGGCAACGCGGCCATGTCGCTGCCCTGTGGCCTCGCACCCGAGGACAACCTGCCGGTGGGTCTGCAGATCATCGCCCCCGCCATGAAGGACGACCGGCTCTACAAGGTCGGCGCCGCCGTCGAGGCCGCCTTCGTGGAAAAGTGGGGCCACCCGCTGATCGAGGAGGCACCGTCGCTGTGAGTGCACTGACCAAGGCCAAGGGCTTCAAGAAGTCCAAGTCCGGTCTGTACGTCTCGATGGCCACGTCGGCGTTCGGCGCCGTCGGGGTCTACAAGCAGATCAAGAAGGCCCGGGGCGAGAGCGACACGCTGCGACTGCTCGACGCCGTCGTCACCGGCGCCGCCGTCGTCACCAACCTCGCCATCCTGTACCGCGAGCTGAAGCGTCTCGGCGACGACGACGTCCTGCTGGGCTGAGAGGGAAGTTTCACCGTGACCACCACGACCGACCTGGTGTCGTACGAGGACGCACTCGCGTCGTACGACCCCGTCATGGGCCTCGAGGTCCATGTCGAACTCGGCACCAAGACCAAGATGTTCTGCGGCTGTTCGACCGCGCTCGGTGCCGACCCGAACACCCAGACCTGCCCCGTCTGCCTCGGCATGCCCGGCGCGCTCCCGGCCGTCAACGCGACCGGCGTCGAGTCGGCGATCAAGATCGGCCTCGCGCTGAACTGCGAGATCGCCGAGTGGTGCCGCTTCGCCCGGAAGAACTACTTCTATCCGGACATGCCGAAGAACTTCCAGACCTCCCAGTACGACGAGCCGATCGCCTTCGACGGCTACCTCGACGTGCAGCTGGAGGACGGGGAGACCTTCCGCGTCCAGATCGAGCGCGCCCACATGGAGGAGGACACCGGCAAGTCGCTGCACGTCGGTGGCGCCACGGGCCGTATCCACGGCGCCTCGCACTCCCTCCTCGACTACAACCGGGCCGGCATCCCGCTCATCGAGATCGTCACCAAGCCGATCGAGGGAGCGGGCGAGCGGGCCCCCGAGGTCGCCCGCGCCTACGTCCGCGAGCTGCGCGAACTCATCCGTGCCCTCGGCGTGTCCGAGGCCCGCATGGAAATGGGCCAGATGCGCTGCGACGTCAACCTGTCGCTGCGCCCGCACGGCCGGGAGAAGTTCGGCACCCGCAGCGAGACCAAGAACGTCAACTCGCTGCGCTCCGTCGAGCGGGCCGCCCGCTTCGAGATCCAGCGGCATGCCGCCGTGCTGAACGGCGGCGGCACGATCATCCAGGAGACCCGCCACTTCCACGAGGACACGGGGTCCACCACCTCGGGCCGCGTGAAGGAGGAGGCCGAGGACTACCGGTACTTCCCGGAGCCCGACCTGGTGCCGGTCGCCCCGTCCCGCGAGTGGGTCGAGGAGATCCGGTCCGGCCTGCCCGAGCTGCCGCTGGTGCGCCGCAACCGGCTCCGCGAGGAGTGGGGCATCTCCGGCAACGACATGCAGTCCATCCTCAACGCCGGAGCCCTGGACCCGATCGTCGCCACGATCGACGCCGGTGCCGACGCGGCCTCCGCCCGCAAGTGGTGGATGGGAGAGCTGGCCCGCAGCGCCAACGAGTCGGGCAAGGCGCTGGACGAGTTGGCGATCACGCCGGTCCAGGTCGCCCGCGTCGCCGAGCTGGTGACCAAGGGCGAGCTGAACGACAAGCTGGCCCGCCAGGTCATCCTCGGCGTCCTCGCCGGTGAGGGCACGCCGGACGAGGTCGTCGACAAGCGCGGCCTGAAGGTCGTCTCCGACGAGGGCGCGCTGACCGCCGCCGTCGACGAGGCCATCGCCGGCAACCCGGGCGTCGCGGACAAGATCCGGGGCGGCAAGGTGGCCGCGGCCGGCGCCCTGGTCGGCGCGGTCATGAAGGCGACCCGCGGCCAGGCGGACGCGGCCCGCGTCAAGGAACTGATCCTGGAGAAGCTGGGCGTCACCGAGGGCTGACACCCGGTCCACCCGGTCCGCCCGGTCCACCCGGTCCATCCGGTTCACCCGGTTCACCCGGTTCACAACGAGCCCTGGGGGAACGCGCCGAGCACGGCGAGTTCCCCCAGGGCCGTTGTTGTGAAGAACGACACTAAGTCCGCAAAGGATCACTTCTGCCTGCAAGAGTGATTCCGCATTGCTCATGCATTCTTTGCGGGTCGTTCACACCATGGACGGCTGTTCCCGGCGTTCCCGGCTTCACGGGTGTTCCCGGTCAAAGATCCACAATCAGACACCCCCGGGAGCACGTTCGTGGCAGCCCTCGCACGCTGGTGTGTTCAACGTCGCCTCGTAGCCGTCCTGCTCTGGCTGCTCGCCCTCGGCGGCGTGGCCGCGGCCGCCACGGTCACCGGCTCCGCGTACTCCAACGACTACGGGATCCCCGGCACCGGCTCCGACCGCGCCTCCCGGCTGCTCGAATCCCGCTTCCCCGACCTCGGCGGCGACAGCGACACGATCGTCTGGCACACCACGACCGGCACCGTCCGCGCCGCCGACGTCGAGCAGACCATGACCCGTACCCTGGACCGCGTCGCGGACCTGCCCGGGGTGGCCGCGGTCAGCAACCCGTACGACGATCCCGACTCGCCCCTGATCAGCGAGAACGCCGACACCGCGTACGCCACCGTCACCTTCGGGGCCGCCTCCCAGGACATCGACGCGGGCCAGGCGCGGGCCGTGGTCGACACCGCCGAGGCGGCCGAGACCGACGACCTCCGCATCGAACTGGGCGGCGGCGCCATAGCGCTCACCGAGCCCGGCGGCAGCCACCTCGCCGAGGCCGTCGGGGTGGCCGTGGCCGCGGTCGTCCTGTTCCTCGCCTTCGGCTCCGTCGCCGCGGCCCTGCTGCCCATCGCCACCGCGCTGGTCTCCGTCGGCACCGCCTACGCCGGCATCACCCTCCTCGGCCACGCCATGACGGTCGCCGACTTCGCGCCCATGCTGGGCACCCTCATCGGGCTCGGCGTCGGCATCGACTACGCCCTGTTCATCGTCACCAGACACCGGCGCGGGCTGAAGCGGGGCCTGTCCGTGGCGGACGCCGCCGCCGAGGCCGTGGCGACCACCGGACGCGCCGTCGTGTTCGCGGGTGCCACCGTTTGCATCGCCCTATTGGGCATGCTGATCCTCCGGCTGAGCTTCCTCAACGGCGTCGCCGTCGCCGCCTCGCTGACCGTGCTCCTCACCGTCGCCGCCTCCGTGACGCTGCTGCCCGCCCTGCTGTCGTACATCGGACCGCGCGCCCTGAGCCGGCGCGAGCGGCGCCGGCTCGCCGAGCACGGTCCCGAGCCCGAGGTGCCGACCGGGTTCGCCGCCCGCTGGTCGGCCTTCGTCGAGCGCCACCCGAAACTGCTCGGCGCGCTCGGCCTCGTCGTCATCACCGTCATCGCCCTGCCCACCCTCGGCCTGCGCCTCGGCACCTCCGACCAGGGCAACGACCCCCAGGGCTCCACCACCCGCCAGGCCTACGACCTCCTCGCCGAGGGCTTCGGCCCCGGCGTCAACGGCCCGCTCACCCTGGTCACCGAGGTCCGCGGCGCCGAGGACCGCCTCGCCCTGGACAACCTCGACGCCACCCTGCGCACCACCGAGGGCGTCTCCTCGGTGACGCCGGTGATGTACAACTCCGGCGGCGACGCCGCGTACCTCACCGTCGTACCCGAGTCGGCGCCGCAGTCCGAGCAGACCAGCGACCTGGTCGAGCGGCTGCGCTCCGAGGTGCTGCCGCGCGCCGAGGCCGGTACGGCGCTCGACGTGCACGTGGGCGGCGTCACGGCCGGCTACGACGACTTCGCCGACGTCATCGTCGGCAAGCTGCCCCTCTTCGTCGGTGTCGTCATCGGGCTCGGCTGCCTGCTGCTCCTGCTGGCCTTCCGCTCCGTCGGCATCCCCCTCAAGGCCGCCGCCATGAACGTGGCCGCGGTGGCCGCCGCCTTCGGCGTGGTCGTGGCGATCTTCCAGTGGGGCTGGGGAAGCGAACTGCTCGGCCTCGGCAGGGCGGGACCGATCGAACCCTTCCTGCCCGTGATCATGGTCTCGGTGCTCTTCGGGCTCTCCATGGACTACCAGGTCTTCCTCGTCAGCCGGATGTACGAGGAGTGGCTGGAGACCGGCGACAACCGCCGCGCCGTCCGGGTCGGACTGGCCGAGACCGGTCGCGTGATCAACTCGGCCGCCGTCATCATGATCTCGGTCTTCCTCGCCTTCGTCCTCAGCGGTGACCGGGTGATCGCCATGTTCGGCATCGCGCTCGCCGCCGCCGTCGCCCTGGACGCCTTCGTGCTGCGCACCCTCCTGGTGCCCGCCCTGATGCACCTGCTCGGCCGCGCCAACTGGTGGCTGCCGCGCCGTTTGGACGCCCTCCTGCCGCGCATCAGCATCGAGCCGCCCGAGTGCCGGGCGGCCCATGAGAGGCTGGCCGCGGCGACGGACGCCGAGGTGGCGGACGTCCTTGCGGAGGAGGAGCGACACCGGGATGTACGCGATACCACTGGGTGACGACGGAGCCGAACTGCGCCCCCTGGAGACCTGGCACGCCGAGGAGTTCCTGGCCCACCTGGACCGTGGCCGGGAGTTCATCACCCAGCACATTCCGTTCGGCGCGAAGGCCACCGACGTCGACTCGGCGCGCGAGGTGCTCCAGGCCTACGCCGACCGGCACGCCGCCGACAGCGGCTTCCTGCACGGGCTGTGGCTGGACGGCAAGCTGGTCGGCGGCCTGCTCTACCGCGTCTTCGACGCCGCCACCGGCGTCTGCGAGATCGGCTGCTGGCTGGAGCCCGCCGCGACGGGCCGCGGCCTTATCACCCGCGGTGCCCGCGTGCTGATCGACTGGGCCTTCGACGAGCGCGGCATGCACCGCGTGGAGTGGCACGCCTCCTCGGCGAACACCCCGAGTGTCAACGCCGCGCGGCGACTCGGCATGATGCGGGAGGGCGTGCTGCGCGAGAGCTTCCCCTACCGGGGCACGCGCCAGGACATGGAGGTGTGGGCGGTGCTCGCCCCCGAGTGGCGTGCGGCGCGTGCGGCACGCGCGCGTGCCGCTCACAAGGATCATTAAGGGACCTCTCAGACAGCGTCCGTACGGTGCGAGGCATGGGAACGAAGACAGTGGACGAGACCGGCGTGAAGACCGACGAGCGCAAGACGGACGAGGCGACCGAGGCCGCCGCGTCCACCGAGGCCGCGGAAGCCGCCGAGGCGTCGGGGACCGCCGAGAAGCCCGGGACCGACACACCCGACGGCACCGACACCCCGGAGGACGCCGACGGCGCCGACAGCCCGGAGGACGGCGACGTCACCGGCAAGACCGACGGCACGGACGGGTCCGGGACCGGTCCCACCGGCGTCGGCCAGGGCGCGGGCGCAGTCGTCTCCGCCGGTCTCGGCATCGTCTCCCTGACCGGCAGCTGGGTCGGCACCGTGGCCTCCGCGCGCGAGTCGCTGATGGGCCAGTTGCAGACCTCCTCCTCGTCGGACGTCGGCACGCTGATCGAGAAGGGCTACGGCAACGCCTGGCAGGCCACCGCGATGTGGGGCGGCATCTTCGCCCTGGTCGCGCTGATCGTCGGCGTGGTCGTGCTGGCCCGCCCCGCGTTCGGTGCGCCCGGCCGCCCGCAGGCCCCGTGGATCAAGTCGGTCGCCTGGGCGGGCGTCGCCCTCGGCGTCATCGGCCTGCTCCTGGCCGTCCTGAAGTACACGGACGTCCTGCTGGGGCTGCCCGCCACCGGCTGACCAGGCACTTCACAGGGGTCTTAGGGCAACCGCCCGTCCGCGGCGCGCGACCTAAGGCCCCTTACGCACGTCTGAGGCCCCACGCGGTGCCGAAGATGCGGAACTTACCCGATGTGGCCCACCCCCCTGGGAGACGAAGGTTGAGGCATCGCAAGCGAGCGAATCCGCAACCGAAGAGGAACCGAGGGGCACACCATGTACGAGTACGAGATCCAGCAGTACCGCTCCGCCGAACTGATCCGCCGCGCCGACGAGGCCCGGCTGGCCCGCGAGGCGGTCCGGGCCCGGCGCGCCGCCCGCCGCGAAACCCGGCACGGCGGCGCCGAGGCGGAGAGCCATACGCCGCGACAGCGCCGGCCCCGGTTCGCCCGGGCGGCGTGAACGGGGGAGCCGGGGAGGGAGGCCGCACGGCCTCCCTCCCCGCCGTCGTTCCCGCCGTCGTTCCGGCCGCCGTTCCCGCCGTCGTTCCGCGAGTTGCCCACCTGCCGAAAACCGGTGACCCGCTGTCGTATCCGCGTGCGATGCTCGGGTCCGTGGAGACCAGGTCCGTCAGTCCCGTGTTCGTCGGCCGCACCGGCGAACTGGACACGTTGAACGACGCGCTCGCCCGCGCCGCGGGCGGCGACGCCTCCCGTGCGTCCGCCACCGGGGGAGAACCGCAGGCGCTGCTGCTCGGCGGCGAGGCCGGCGTCGGCAAGACCCGCCTCGTCGAGGAGTTCGCCGCCGCGGCGGACCGGCGGGGCGCCGTCGTCGCACTGGGCGGCTGCGTGGAGATCGGCGCCGACGGGCTGCCCTTCGCACCCTTCTCCACCGCCCTGCGCGCCCTGCGCCGCCACCTGCCCGAGGAGCTGGCCGCCGCGGCCGCCGGGCAGGAGGAGGAGCTGGCCCGGCTGCTGCCCGAACTGGGCGAGGGCACTCCGGTCACCGGCGGCGGCCGGCACGACGAGGAGAGCATGGCCCGCCTCTTCGAGCTCACCGCCCGCCTGCTGGAGCGCGTCGCCGCCCGGCACACCGTCGTCCTCGTCCTGGAGGACCTGCACTGGGCCGACGCCTCCACCCGCCACCTGATCGCCTACCTCTTCCGCACCCTGCGCACCGGCCGCCTCGTCGTCCTCGCCACCTACCGCTCCGACGACATCCACCGCCGCCACCCGCTGCGCCCCCTGCTCGCCGAGCTGGACCGGCTGCGCACCGTCCGCCGCCTGGAACTCGGCCGCTTCACCCGCGACGAGGTGGGCCGCCAGATCGCCGGGATCCTCGCCCACGAACCCGACCCGCTCCAGGTCGACGCGATCTTCGAACGCTCCGACGGCAACGCCTTCTTCGTCGAGGAACTCGCCGTCGCCGCACGCGTCGGCAGCTGCACCGGCCTCACCGACTCCCTGCGCGACCTGCTCCTGGTCCGCGTCGAAGCCCTGCCCGAGAGCGCCCAGCGGGTCGCCCGGATCGTCGCCGAAGGCGGCTCCACCGTCGAGTACCGGCTGCTCGCCGCCGTCGCGCGGCTTGCCGAGGACGACCTCATCGAGGCGCTGCGCTCCGCGGTGAACGCCAACATCCTGCTCCCCGCGCCGGACGGCGACGGCTACCGCTTCCGGCACTCCCTGGTCCGCGAGGCCGTCGGCGACGACCTGCTCCCCGGCGAACGCTCCCGCCTCAACCGGCGCTACGCCGAAGCCCTGGACGCCGACCCCACGCTGGTGCCCGCCGCCGAGCGCGTGATGCGGCTGGCCAGCTACTGGTACCACGCCCACGCCCCCGCCAAGGCCCTGCCCGCCGTCCTGGACGCCTCCGTCGAGGCCCGCCGCCGGCACGCCTACGCCGAGCAGCTGCGGCTGCTGGAGCGCGCGATGGAGCTGTGGGACTCCGCCCCCGACGACGTACGCGCCACGCTGCGCCCCGTCGACTGCGCCGAGGTCTACCCTCCCTGCGGTCGCGACCCCGCCACCGCACCTCTGCGCTACCTGGACCTGATGGCCGAGGCGGCCGTCGCCGGGCGGCTGTGCGGGGAGCGCGAGCGCGCCATGAAGATCACCAAGCGGGCGCTGCGCCTCCTGGAGGACGAACAGGACACGGGCACCGGGGCGGGCGCGAGCGGCCGGGACCCGCAGCGCGCGGCCTGGTTCTGGACCCAGCGCTCGCTGCTGGTCCAGGCCCAGGGCCGCGGCGACGGCTGGCGGGAGCTGGGCATCGCCCAGGAACTGGTGCGCGGTCTGCCGCCCTCCCAGGTGCACGCCGAGGTGCTGGCCATGTCGGCCAACTGGTCGATGCTCCACAGCCCCGGCCCCGACGCGATGACGGCCGCCGAACGGGCCGTCGAGTACGCGCGCATGGTGGGTGCCGACGAGATCGAGCTGAACGCCCGGCTCACCCTCGGCGGACTGATGGTGGACGCCGGGCAGATCGACGCCGGACTCGCCGAGATGTTCCAGGTCAGGGATCTGGTGGTGGCCCAGAACCGGTCCGCCGTGGTGGCCCGCAGCCACGTCAACCTGCCCTCGTCCCTGGAAGGCGTCGGCCGCTCCCGGGACGCGCTAGGCATCCTGCGCGAGGGCATCGACCTCACCCGGCGGAGAGGGCTGCTGGAGTCCGAGGCCTGGGTCTGGGGCAATCTGGCCGAGTCGCTCATCTCACTGGGCCGCTGGGACGAGGCCCTGGAGGCCGCCGACCGGGCCGGAGCACCGGGCCGCAGCCCCGCGCCACGCGGCGGCGCCGCACTCAAGCGCGCCGCCGTGGCCCTCGCCCGCGGCGAGCGGGAAGAGGCCGCACGGCTGCTCGCCGAGGCCCGCGCCGCCTACGGCTCCCACGACCCCATGCCGCAACAGCGACTGCCGCTGGCGGCCCTCACCTTCGGCGTCGCCGCGGCCGAGGGCCGCCTCCGGGACGCCCGCGCCGAACTCGTCCGCGTCCTGGACACGGGCTTCCCGCCCGGCACCCAGCGCTACGGCTGGCCCCTGCTGCTGTCCGCCGCCGCGGCGGAGGCCGACGCGCGCGCCCTGCCGGCCGCCGAAGAGGGCCGCGCCGACATCCTCGACCGCCTCGCCGAGGCCGCGAAGCACCTGACGACCGGCGCCCCGGTCTGGGTCGCCCACGAGCACTGGGTCCGCGCCGAACTCCACCGGGCCCGGGGCCGCGACACGCCGCGCCTCTGGTCGGAGGCGGTCACCGCCTTCGAACGCCTGGAGCGGCCCTACGACCTCGCCCGCGTCCGGCACCGGCTGGCCGGTGCCCTCCTGGCGACCGGCGGCGAGGACGAGCGTGCGCGTGCCACGGAGCTGCTCCGCCTGGCCCGCACCGTCGCCGACCACCTCGGCGCGCGCCCGCTGTCCGACACCGTGTCCGCGCTCGGCCGCCGCGCCCGCCTCACCCTCGGCGGCGCCGCCGAACCGTTCCCCGCGTCCGTGTCCCCGCCCGCCGAGCCCGCCGACCCCGCCGAGGCCCTCGGCCTCACCGGCCGGGAGCGCGACGTCCTGCGGCTGGTCTCCGACGGCCGCACCAACCGGCAGATAGCCGAGGAGCTCTTCATCTCGCCCAAGACGGCCAGCGTCCACGTCTCCCACATCCTGGCCAAGCTCGGCGTCTCCGGCCGCGGTGAGGCGGCGGCGGTCGCCCACCGGCTGGCGCTCTTCCCCGCCGAACGGCTCACGTCCGGTTCGACGGAGTGAGGCTTACGCTGTAAGGGACGCCGACCGACGGAGGCCCGATGTTCAACGCATTCGAGGAACTGTTCTCGCCCGGCCGCAAACACACCGACGACGAACAGAACCGCCTCGAACTGACCCGCGAGGACGTGGGGGACGGCGATCCCGGTCACGGCCCCATAGACCTCACCTCGGGCAAGGTCGTCGTCCACCGGCCGCGTGGCGACGAGGAGTCGAAGGACCCGGGGGCCCCGTCCCCGGAAGACGAGTAGCCGGTCGCCTACTTCACCTCCAGCTCCAGGATCCGGTCGTCGTCGCCCTTCGCGTCGCCGCGGCCGTCCGTGTTGCTGGTGACCAGCCACAGCCTGTCGCCGCCCGCCGGGGCCACCGTGCGCAGCCGGCCGTACTCGCCCTCCAGGAAGGCCTGCGGGTCGGCCGCGGCCTCCGTCCCCTTCAACGGGATCCGCCACAGCCGCTCACCGCGCAGCCCCGCCATCCATACCGAGCCCTGGGCGTGGGCGATGCCGCTGGGAGAGGCCTCGTCGGTGCTCCACTGGGCGACCGGGTCGTGGAACCCGGAGCCGCCGCCCTTGCCCTCCGCCTCGGGCCAGCCGTAGTTGTCACCCGGCTTGATCGCGTTCAGCTCGTCCCAGGTCTCCTGACCGAACTCCGAGGCGAACAGCCGCTGCTTGCCGTCCCAGGCCAGCCCCTGCACGTTCCGGTGCCCGTACGAGTACACGGGGGAGTCGGGGAAGGGGTTGCCGGGCGCGGGCTCGCCGTCCGGGGTCATCCGCAGGATCTTGCCGCCCAGGGACTCCTTGTCCTGCGACAGACCGGTGTCACCGCTCTCGCCCGTGCCCGCGTAGAGCATCCCGTCGGGGCCGAAGGCGATCCGGCCGCCGTTGTGGATCACGCCCTTGGGGATGCCCCGGAAGACCGTGTCCGGGGCGCCCAGCTGCTCGCCTGACGGCTTCTTCTCGTCGTACAGCATGCGCACGACGCGGTTGTCGGAGGCGGAGGTGAAGTACGCGTAGACCATGTGGTCCGAGGCGTAGTCGGGGGAGAGCGCGATGCCGAGCAGGCCGCCCTCGCCGGCCGGGGACACCCCGGGCACCTCCCCCAGCTCGGTCTTCTCGCCCGTCTTCGCGTCGATCCGGGTGATCGTGGCCTCGTCGCGGGAGGAGACCAGCAGGTCGCCACCCGGCAGCGGGGCCAGACCCCAGGGGCTGGCCAGCCCCGTGGCGACCGTACGGAGCACCTTCACGGAGCCCTTCGCGGGCGGCGCCTGCTCGGTGGGCGATCCGGCGGACGGCGACTGTGCCGCCGTACTGGCCGGGGAGGCGCCGCGGTCCGTTCCCGACGGGTCCGCGCCGCCGGAGGAGTCGGAGGAGCAGCCGGCCGTCAGCAGGAGAGCGGCGGCCAGCACGGCCGGCACGGCTCGTCGTTGCACGATCTTGGTCCTTTCGACGCGGCGGGTTCTCCCTGTCATACACCGCAGGGGCTCCCCAAGTTCCCGATCGCCGAATCCCGAACCGGGCGGCGGCCCGCACCGTGCGCCGTGCGCCTCACTCCCACGACCCCTGCGCCGGCGGCAGCATTCGCAGCTCCGCCAGGTCCCGCTCGGCCAGCCGCAGCCGGGCCGCCCCCGCGTTCTGCGTCACCCAGCGCTCCTGCTTGGTGCCCGGCACCGGCACCACGTGCCGGCCCTGCGCCAGCACCCAGGCCAGCGCCACCTGCGCCGCGGTGACCCCGTCGCCGTGCCGGGCCGCGATCCGGCGCAGCGCGGCCACGATCGGCTGGTTGGCCGCCATCATCTCGGCGGTGAAGCGGGGGTGCCGGGCCCGCAGGTCCTCCGGTTCGAAGCCCTGGCCCGGCGTCAGCGTGCCGGTCAGGTAGCCGTTGCCCAGCGGCATCGCGGCCAGGAAGCCGACGCCGCGCGAGACGCACCACGGCAGCAGGGTGCGCAGCGCCTCCGGCGACCACACGGACAGCTCGGCCTCGACCGCGCTCACCGGGAAGACCTGCTGCACCCGCTCCAGCTGGCGGATCGTGGCGTCGTGCAGCCGCGCCCCGGGCCGCCGGGCCGACCGCGCCCCGACCGCGCACAGGCCGAGCGCCCGCACCTTCCCGGCCCGCACCAGCTCGGCCATCGCGCCCCAGGTCTCCTCGACCGGTATCTCGGGGTCGGCGCGGTGCAGTTGGTAGAGGTCGATGACGTCCGTCTGGAGCCGCCGCAGGGACGCGTCGCAGGCACGTCTCACATAGCCGGGGCGGCCGTTGGCCACGATGTGCTGCTCACCCACCAGCAGACCGACCTTGGTCGACACGAAGGCCTCGGACCGCCGCTCCTTCAACACCCGGCCCAGCAGCAGCTCGTTGGTGAACGGGCCGTACATGTCCGCCGTGTCCAGCAGGCAGGACCCGATGTCGAGGGCCCGGTGCACCGCCCTGAGCGACTCGTCGCCACGCTGCCGCGAGGCGCTGTACGCCCAGTTCATCGGCATGCACCCCAGTCCGACGGCCCCCACCGCGAGTGCCGTCGCGCCGATCGTCCTGCGCTCCACCGGTCGTGACCCTCCCTTGTCGGACCACCCAACCTAACCTTTGCCGCTTCGCCCCCTGACATAGCCTCCTGACCATGACTGCTGACGTGTGGCTGCCCATTCCGCCGGACGAGATCGAGGGCCTTCCCGAGGGTCCCGCCTACCGCCACTGGGACGGCGAGGACACCTATCCCGCCGACCCGGCCGACTGCGCGTACTACGTCGTCCCCTACATGAAGCCCAGCGGGGTCGGCGTACGCCCGCTGCCCGAGATGCGCTCCGTCCAGGTCGTCCAGACCCTCTCTGCGGGAATCGACCACGTCGAACCCGGCCTCAGGCACCTGCCCGCCGGCGTGCGGCTGTGCAACGCGCGCGGCGTGCACGAGGCCAGCACCGCGGAGCTGACCCTGGCCCTGGTCCTGGCGTCGCTGCGGGGCATCCCGGACTTCGTGCGGGCGCAGGACCGCGGTGAGTGGCTCGACGGGTTCCGGCCGGCGCTCGCGGACCGGACGGTCCTCATCGTCGGTTACGGGTCGATCGGCGCCGCGATCGAGGACCGGCTCGTGCCGTTCGAGGTCGCGCCGGTGGTGCGCGTCGCGCGCTCCGCCCGCACCACGGCGCGCGGCCCCGTGCACCCGCTCACCGACCTCCCCGCCCTGCTCCCGCGGGCCGACGTCGTCATCCTGTCCACACCGCTCACCGAAGCCACCCGGGGGCTGGTGGACGCCGAGTTCCTGGCCCGGATGAAGGACGGCGCCCTGCTCGTCAACGTGGCGCGCGGACCCGTCGTCGACACGAAGGCGTTGCTCGCCGAACTGGAGAGCGGGCGCCTCACCGCGGCCCTCGACGTGACCGACCCCGAACCGCTGCCGCCGGGTCACCCCCTGTGGCATGCTCCCGGCATAGTCGTCAGCCCGCACGCGGGCGGTCCGACCTCCGCCTTCCTGCCGCGCGCCAAGCGGCTGCTGGTGGACCAGTTGACCCGGTTCGTGAACCGGGAGCCGCTGCGCAACGTGATTCTGACGACGGGCGCGTAATCGGTTTCGGGCACCCTCCGCGACCCTTCGGATGCGGTGGGTGCGCGCATATCCGCTGGTCGTCACGGAGCGTACAGAACCTATGTCCCTGAGTGACGATCCTGGTGTATCGTCCGACAGGGGACGCGCCGCGCACCGTACGGCGCCGGGGATGGACATCTCAGACTGTGAGGGGGGCGACGGGCGATGCACGGCCTATGGACCAACGATCCGACGCGGCGGAGCCGCCGCCGGCGACCCTGGCGCACGACCGCGACCGCGCGCCGACGGAGTCGGGCCGGCCACCACGGCGGCCGGCCCGCCCAGCGCTGCTCCCGCCCGCGCCGGCCGGGCGACCGCAGAAGGCAGGACCGCCCCGCCCACCGGTGTGCGCGGGACGCGGGAGCGGTGCGGACCGGGAGGCCCCGGTGAGTCCGCCCCCCGTGACCACGCTGGACGGAGCGCTGCGCGGCCAGACCGCGCCCGGACCGCTGCTGCCCCGGCCGTCGGCCGCCACCGGCGGGCCGCCCCTCGTCCGTCAACTGGTGCTCGCCCTGGTCTGCGCGGCCTACGCCATCGGTGCCGCGCTCGGCTGGGGTTCGCAGTACGTCGCCAAGATCATGGGCGACTTCGGGCTGAGCGCCGCCGCGGCCACGGCCGCCGTCTCCTGCTTCCTCTACGCCCGCGGACGCCGCGTCCGCTTCCGACCGGCCTGGCTGCTGTTCGCCCTCTCCTCGGCGATGGCGTCCCTGGGCAATCTGGTCTGGGGGTGGTACGAGGTCGTGCTGCGCGTGCCGGTGCCCAGCCCCAGCTACGCGGATCTGTTCTTCCTGTGCTTCGCCCCGCCCGCCATCGTGGGCCTGCTGGTGCTGGCCAAGCGGCCGGTGACCAAGGCCGGCTGGATCTGCCTGGGCCTGGACGCCTGGCTGATCGGCGGTTCGCTGCTGACCCTGGCCTGGAGCCTGGCGCTCGCCCAGGCGGCCAAGGCCGAGGGCGGGTCGAGCGTCGCGCACTCCGCGCTCTCGGTGGCCTACCCGCTGCTCGACATCGCCCTCGTCAGCATGGTGCTCGCGCTGCACTTCAGGCGGTCGCCCGTCGGCAGGTCCGCCGTCAACACCGCCATCGGCGCGCTCGGCCTGACCGTGGTGTGCGACGCCCTGTTCACCTCGCCGCTGCTGCACAACAGCTACCGCTCCGGGCAGTTGCTCGACGCGGGCTGGTTCGCCGGCTCCCTGCTGCTCGCGTACGCGCCCTGGGCCGCGTCCCGGCGCGGACGCCAGGCGCCGGACGAGGAGGGGACCGGCGGCCACACCCGCGTGGTGCGCGAGCACCTGCCCGGGCAGCGCGGCGCCGGTCACCGGCCCGCGCCCCCCGCCGTACCGTCCACCACGCCCCCCGCCCTGCCCGGCCCCGGACAGGGCGGCGAACGGGGACGCTATCCCGCCGCCCGGCCCATCGCCGGATCCCTGGCCGCGCTCACGCCGTACCTCGCGGCCGCCGTCTGCACCCTGGGCATCCTCTACAACGTGCTCAACGGCCGCAGCGTCGACCGCGTGGTGCTGCTCACCGGGGGCACCGTCGTGCTGGCGCTCGTCGTCCGGCAGGGCATCATGCTGCTCGACAACATCGTCCTCACCCAGGAACTGGCCCAGAAGGAGAACCACTTCCGCTCCCTGGTCCAGGGCTCCAGCGACGTCATCATGATCGCCGCGCCCAACGGCATCCTGCGCTACGTCTCCCCGGCGGCCGCCGGGGTCTACGGACGGCCCGCGGAGGACCTGGTGGGCACCGAACTGGCCGGGCTCATCCACCCCGAGGACCTCGGCTGCGTGGTGCACGAGGTACGCCGGTTCCTGGCCGCCAGCCCGGTCGAGGAACCCACCACACGCATCGAGTGCCGCTTCCGGTCCGGCGAGGGAGGCTGGCTCAACGTGGAGTCGACCGTCAACCGGCACCACGGCGGCCTCATCTTCAACAGCCGGGACGTCACCGAAAGAGTGCGCCTCCAGGCGCAGCTCCAGCACAACGCCGAACACGACCCGCTCACCGACCTGCCCAACCGCGCCCTGTTCACCCGGCGCGTCCAGCAGGCGCTCTCCGGCCGCCGCGCCTCCGACCGGAACGCCGCCCTGCGCGGTACGGCGGTGCTCTTCATCGACCTCGACGGCTTCAAGGGCGTCAACGACACCATCGGGCACCAGGCCGGTGACGAGCTGCTCGTCCAGGCGGCCCGCAGACTCCACGAGGCCGTCCGCAAGGGGGACACCGCCTCCCGACTGGGCGGCGACGAGTTCGCGGCCCTGATCGTCGGGGACGGCGCCCGGGACCGGGCCGCCCGTGAGGGCCACATCCGGGAGCTGGCCGACCGGCTCAGGCTGACGCTCTCCCAGCCCTACCTCATCGACGGCAACGAGGTCCGGGTCAACGCCTCCATCGGCGTCGCCTTCGCCGAACCGGGCCTGGGCGCCGGCGAGCTGCTGCGCAACGCCGACCTCGCCATGTACCGGGCCAAGGCGGGCGGCAAGGGGCGCGTCGAGCTGTACCGGCCACAGATGCAGCAGGACGTCGTCCGCAAGGCCGAGCTGGCCACCCGGCTGCGCGCCGCGCTGCACGACGGGGAGTTCGCGCTGCTGCACCAACCGGTGGTCTCCCTGACCGACGGCCGGATCACGTCGGTCTGCGCCCAGGCCCGATGGCGCTCCTCGCAGGGCGTGCTGTTCACCCCCGCCGAGTTCCTGCGGGTGACCGAGGAAGGCGACAGAACCGCCGAACTCGACCGCTGGGTGCTCCGCGAGGCCGTGGAGCAGGCCGCCGAACGCGCGGCCACCGGGCTGTCGGTGACCGTGGCCATACGCATCGGCGCCCGCCGCCTGCTGGACCGCTCCATGCCGCTGGGCTCCGTGGAGGCCCTGCTGACCCGGCACGGACTGCCGCCCGGCTCACTCGTGATCGAGCTGTCGGACATCGACCCGCGGGTCGGACTCGACGAGCTGGACCGCCGGCTGAACGCGCTGCGCAGGGTCGGCGTCCGGATCGCCCTGGACGGCTTCGGCAGCGGCTACGCGGCGATCACCGCGCTGCGGCGGCTGCCCGTGGACGTCCTCAAGCTCGACCGGGGCCTGGTCGAGGGCGTCGTGGAGTCCGCCCGGCTGCACAAGATCACCAGTGGTCTGCTGCGCATCGCCACCGACCTCGGGCTGAAGTCCGTAGCCGACGGCGTCGACCTGCCCGAGCAGATCGTCGCCCTGCGCGCGATGGGCTGTACGCACGGACAGGGCATGGCGTTCTCCGGCGCCCTGGACGAGTACCGGCTGCGCAGAGCGCTCGGAACCGGCCACTACCCGGTGCCGCACGGACCGGCCGAACCGGCCTTCGCGGGCGGCGGCGCAGGGGTGTACTCCAAGGGGGTCGGCACCGGCCCCGGGCAGGTGGCCGGCGGTGTCGCCTCCGGGCTGCCGGCCGTCCTGAGTGGTGGCACGGCGCTGCGCTCACATAATGAGACTCCCGTCCCACCCACTTGACAGTGAGTGTGCGCCGGAGGGAAGGTCAGTGCCATGCGCACCCGAATTCTCGTACTTGGAAAGCGCGTCGGCTGAAGCAGGTGACGTCCGGACCCCGGACTCCCCGCGACCCACACCGACGCGCTCCCCTCGCTTGCCTTACGGCACGAGGGGTTTTTTGTTGCACAGGCACCTGCCGAGCAGCAGAAACACCCCGCACAAACCTCGCAAAAACCCTCAGCATCGAGAAGAGAACGCCGATGACCGAGCAGGCCACCGGGGCTCACCCGCAGCCCCGGCCCCGATCCGGAGGACAGTCCGCCCCCGAGCACGTCACGGGTGCGCAGTCCCTCATTCGCTCTCTCGAGGAGGTCGGCGCCGACACCGTATTCGGCATCCCCGGTGGCACGATCCTTCCGGCCTACGACCCGCTGATGGACTCCACCAAGGTGCGCCACGTCCTGGTCCGTCACGAGCAGGGCGCGGGCCACGCGGCCACCGGCTACGCCCAGGCCACGGGCAAGGTGGGCGTCTGCATGGCGACCTCGGGACCCGGTGCCACCAACCTGGTCACCCCGATCGCCGACGCCAACCTGGACTCCGTGCCCCTGGTCGCGATCACCGGGCAGGTGGTCTCCTCCTCGATCGGCACGGACGCCTTCCAGGAGGCGGACATCGTCGGCATCACCATGCCGATCACCAAGCACAGCTTCCTGGTCACCAAGGCCGAGGACATCCCCCAGGTGATCGCGCAGGCGTTCCACATCGCCTCCACCGGCCGCCCCGGCCCCGTCCTGGTCGACATCCCCAAGGACATCCTCCAGAAGAAGACCACCTTCTCCTGGCCGCCCGTGATGGACCTGCCCGGCTACCGCCCGGTCACCAAGCCGCACGCCAAGCAGATCCGCGAGGCGGCCAAGCTGATCTCCGCGGCGAAGCGGCCCGTGCTCTACGTCGGCGGCGGCGTCCTCAAGGCGAAGGCCACCGCCGAGCTGAAGGTCCTCGCCGAACTGACCGGAGCGCCCGTCACCACCACCCTGATGGCGCTCGGCGCGTTCCCCGACAGCCACCCGCTGCACGTGGGAATGCCGGGCATGCACGGTGCGGTCACCGCCGTCACCGCGCTGCAGAAGGCCGACCTGATCGTCGCCCTCGGAGCCCGCTTCGACGACCGCGTCACCGGCAAGCTGGACAGCTTCGCCCCGTACGCCAAGATCGTCCACGCCGACATCGACCCGGCCGAGATCGGCAAGAACCGCGCCGCCGACGTGCCGATCGTCGGTGACGCCCGGGAGGTCATCGCCGACCTCGTGCAGGCCGTCCAGAAGGAGCACGACGAGGGCAACAGGGGTGATTGCAGCGCCTGGTGGAAGGACCTGAGCCGCTGGCGCGACACCTACCCCCTGGGCTACGACCAGCCCGAGGACGGCTCGCTCTCCCCGCAGCAGGTCATCGAGCGCATCGGGCAGCTGGCACCCGAGGGCACGATCTTCGCGGCCGGTGTCGGCCAGCACCAGATGTGGGCCGCGCACTTCGTCCGGTACGAGAAGCCCGCCACCTGGCTGAATTCGGGCGGTGCCGGAACCATGGGCTACGCCGTCCCGGCCGCCATGGGTGCCCAGGCCGGCATGCCCGACCGCACCGTCTGGGCGATCGACGGCGACGGCTGCTTCCAGATGACCAACCAGGAACTGACCACCTGCGCCCTGAACAACATCCCGATCAAGGTCGCCGTCATCAACAACGGCGCCCTCGGGATGGTCCGCCAGTGGCAGACCCTCTTCTACAACCAGCGGTACTCCAACACGGTGCTGCACTCCGGCCCCGACGACGTCAACCCGGACGCCCGCGGCACCCGGGTCCCCGACTTCGTGAAGCTGTCGGAGGCCATGGGCTGCTACGCCATCCGCTGCGAGGACCCCGCCGACCTCGACAAGGTGATCGAGGAGGCGAACTCCATCAACGACCGCCCCGTCGTCGTCGACTTCATCGTCCACGAGGACGCCATGGTCTGGCCGATGGTCGCCGCCGGCACCTCCAACGACGAGATCATGGCCGCCCGGGACGTCCGCCCCGACTTCGGCGACAACGAAGACGACTGAGCGAGAGAGACCGAAGAGACCATGTCCAAGCACACGCTCTCCGTCCTGGTGGAGAACACCCCCGGCGTCCTGGCGCGGATCACCGCGCTGTTCTCCCGCCGCGGCTTCAACATCGACTCGCTCGCCGTCGGCGTCACCGAGCACCCCGACATCTCCCGCATCACCATCGTGGTGAGCGTCGAGGACTTCCCGCTGGAGCAGGTGACCAAGCAGCTCAACAAGCTCGTCAACGTGCTCAAGATCGTCGAGCTGGAGCCCACCCAGGCCGTCCAGCGCGAACTCGTTCTGGTGAAGGTGCGCTCCGACAACGAGACGCGCTCCCAGATCGTCGAGATCGTCCAGCTGTTCCGCGCCAAGACCGTCGACGTCTCCCCGGAGGCCGTCACCATCGAGGCCACCGGCAGCGGCGACAAGCTGTCCGCCATGCTCCGGATGCTGGAACCGTACGGCATCAAGGAACTCGTCCAGTCCGGCACGATCGCCATCGGCCGCGGCGCCCGTTCGATCACGGACCGCTCGCTGCGCGCACTCGACCGGTCCGCATAACGACGGAAACGGGCGGCCGCGGACACGGCGGCCGCCCGCATTCCGAGACCCCGAAACTTCCCTTCCCCCCACCGGCATACGGTGGGACGCAACACCTGCACACAAGGAGAGAACCCAGTGGCCGAGCTGTTCTACGACGCCGACGCCGACCTGTCCATCATCCAGGGCCGCAAGGTCGCGGTCATCGGGTACGGCAGCCAGGGCCACGCCCACGCCCTGTCGCTGCGCGACTCCGGTGTCGACGTGCGCGTCGGTCTGCACGAGGGCTCCAAGTCCAAGGCCAAGGCCGAGGAGCAGGGCCTGCGCGTGGTGAGCCCCTCCGAGGCCGCCGCCGAGGCCGACGTCATCATGATCCTCGTCCCGGACCCGATCCAGGCCGAGGTCTACGAGAAGGACATCAAGGACAACCTGAAGGACGGCGACGCGCTGTTCTTCGGCCACGGCCTGAACATCCGCTACGGCTTCATCAAGCCCCCGGCCGGCGTGGACGTCTGCATGGTCGCCCCCAAGGGCCCGGGCCACCTGGTGCGCCGCCAGTACGAGGAAGGCCGCGGCGTGCCCTGCATCGCCGCCGTCGAGCAGGACGCCACGGGCAACGCCTTCGCGCTGGCCCTGTCGTACGCCAAGGGCATCGGCGGCACCCGCGCCGGCGTCATCAAGACGACCTTCACCGAGGAGACCGAGACCGACCTCTTCGGCGAGCAGGCCGTCCTCTGCGGTGGCACCGCCGCGCTGGTCAAGGCGGGCTTCGAGACCCTGACCGAGGCCGGCTACCAGCCGGAGATCGCCTACTTCGAGTGCCTGCACGAGCTGAAGCTCATCGTGGACCTCATGTACGAGGGCGGCCTGGAGAAGATGCGCTGGTCGATCTCCGAGACCGCCGAGTGGGGCGACTACGTCACCGGCCCGCGGATCATCACCGACGCCACCAAGGCCGAGATGAAGCAGGTCCTCGCCGAGATCCAGGACGGCACCTTCGCCAAGAACTGGATGGACGAGTACCACGGCGGTCTGAAGAAGTACAACGAGTACAAGAAGCAGGACTCCGAGCACCTCCTGGAGACCACCGGCAAGGAGCTGCGCAAGCTCATGAGCTGGGTCGACGAAGAGGCGTAGGTCTTTGCCCCGCGGGGGTGCCCGGCGCGCCGGGCACCCCCGCGGGATCCACTTCCGGGTGATGCTTCCGCAGCGGCGCAGGACACTGCCCGCCACGCCACTAGACTGCTGAACACATACGCGTCAGGCCCACAGCGTCGTGCGTCTTCCACGCGGCTAGCAACCCTCCGCATGCGGCCGTCGGGACGGCCGTCCGCATTGGACTTGTGAGGACTCACGTGAGCTCGAAACCCGTCGTACTCATCGCTGAAGAGCTGTCGCCCGCGACCGTGGACGCGCTCGGCCCCGACTTCGAGATCCGCCAGTGCAACGGCGCGGACCGGGCCGAACTGCTCCCCGCCATCGCCGACGTGGACGCGATCCTGGTCCGCTCCGCCACCAAGGTCGACGCCGAGGCCGTCGCCGCCGCCAAGAAGCTCAAGGTCGTCGCCCGCGCCGGGGTCGGCCTGGACAACGTGGACGTCTCCGCCGCCACCAAGGCCGGCGTGATGGTGGTCAACGCCCCGACCTCCAACATCGTCACCGCCGCCGAGCTGGCCTGCGGCCTCATCGTCGCCACCGCCCGCAACATCCCGCAGGCCAACGCCGCGCTGAAGAACGGCGAGTGGAAGCGCAGCAAGTACACCGGTGTCGAGCTGGCCGAGAAGACCCTCGGCGTCGTCGGCCTCGGCCGCATCGGCGCCCTCGTCGCGCAGCGCATGTCGGCCTTCGGCATGAAGGTCGTCGCCTACGACCCCTACGTGCAGCCCGCGCGGGCCGCGCAGATGGGCGTCAAGGTGCTGTCCCTGGACGAGCTCCTCGAGGTCTCCGACTTCATCACCGTCCACCTGCCCAAGACCCCCGAGACCCTCGGCCTGATCGGCGACGAGGCGCTGCGCAAGGTCAAGCCGAGCGTCCGCATCGTCAACGCCGCGCGCGGCGGCATCGTCGACGAGGAGGCGCTGTACGCGGCGCTCAAGGAGGGCCGCGTCGCCGGGGCCGGCCTGGACGTGTACGCCAAGGAGCCCTGCACCGACTCGCCGCTGTTCGAGTTCGACCAGGTCGTCGCCACCCCGCACCTCGGCGCCTCCACCGACGAGGCCCAGGAGAAGGCCGGCATCGCCGTCGCCAAGTCGGTGCGCCTGGCCCTCGCCGGCGAGCTGGTCCCCGACGCGGTCAACGTCCAGGGCGGTGTCATCGCCGAGGACGTCAAGCCGGGCCTGCCGCTCGCCGAGCGCCTCGGCCGCATCTTCACCGCGCTGGCCGGCGAGGTCGCCGTCCGCCTCGACGTCGAGGTCTACGGCGAGATCACCCAGCACGACGTGAAGGTGCTGGAGCTGTCCGCGCTCAAGGGCGTCTTCGAGGACGTCGTCGACGAGACGGTCTCCTACGTCAACGCCCCGCTGTTCGCCCAGGAGCGCGGTGTCGAGGTCCGCCTGACCACCAGCTCCGAGTCGCCCGAGCACCGCAACGTCGTCACCGTGCGCGGCACCCTCGCGGACGGCGAGGAGGTGTCGGTCTCCGGCACGCTGGCCGGCCCGAAGCACCTCCAGAAGATCGTCGCCGTCGGCGAGTACGACGTGGACCTCGCCCTCGCCGACCACATGGTCGTCCTGCGCTACGAGGACCGTCCCGGCGTCGTCGGCACCGTCGGCCGCGTCATCGGCGAGGCCGGCATCAACATCGCGGGCATGCAGGTCGCCCGTGCGACGGTGGGCGGCGAGGCGCTCGCCGTGCTGACCGTCGACGACACGGTGCCCTCCGGGGTGCTGGCGGAGGTCTCGGCGGAGATCGGCGCGACGTCCGCCCGGTCCGTCAACCTGGTGTGAGGCCCGGGGGCGCTGCCCCCGGACCCCGCCCACGGCCCCGAGCGGGCCTCGTCCTCAAACGCCGGACGGGCTGAGTGAGTCGGCCTGTCCGGCGTTCTGCGTGTCCGCGTTCTCGCGCACCCGGATGCCGCGCAGTGCGCGCGCCGCCGGGAGCGCCGCCGCCAACAGCAGCACCGCACCCGCGATCGAGGCGCCCCGCATGCCGTCGGTGAAGGCCTCCCGCGCCGCCGTCGCCAGGGCCTCTCCCGCGGACCCCGGCAGCCGCGCGGCGACCGACAGCGCGCCGCCCAGGGTTTCCCGGGCCGCGTCCGGTGCCGAGGCCGGCATCTCGTGGTGGTAGACGGCCGTGCCGACGGAACCCAGGACCGCCATGCTCAACGCGCCGCCGAACTCGGTGCCGGTCTCCATCAGGGAGGACGCCGCGCCCGCCTTCTCCACCGGGGCGGAGCTGAGCGCCAGGTCGGTGAGCTGGGACATCACCGCGACAATGCCGCCCGCCATGACGCCGCAGGCCGCCAGCACCAGCCACAGGGAGTCGGTGCCGGCGCAGGCCAGGAGCGCGTAACCGCACGCCGCGACCACGAAACCGCCCGCCACCACGTGCGCCCGCTCCACACCCAGCTGGACCAGCCGGATGGCGAGCGGCGCGGCGAAGCCGATGAAGACCGACGGCAGCAGGGCCCACAGCGCGGCCTCCAGCGCGCTCTTGTCCAGCACGGACTGGAGGTACTGGGTGGTGAAGTAGGAGGACCCCATCATCCCGAAGGCCGACACCAGGTTGAGGACGACGGCCGGGGTGAAACCGTGCCCGCGGAAGAGGGCGGGCGAGATCATCGGCGAGGCCGCGGTGCGCTGGCGGTGCACGAACAGCGCCGCGAAGAGCAGACCGACGGTGATGGAGACGACGTAGCGGACGTTCCAGCCCTCGGAGGGCAGCTCCTTGAGGCCGTAGACCACGGGCAGGACCGCCGCCATCGACAGCGGGACGCTCAGCAGGTCGAAGCGCCCGGGTGAGGGGTTCTTGGACTCCGGGAGCAGCACCGGACCGAGGACCAGCAGCAGCGCCATCGCGGGCAGGTTCACCAGGAAGACCGAACCCCACCAGAAGTGCTCCACGAGGACGCCGCTCATCACCGAGCCGAGCGCGATCCCGGCCGTCATCACCCCGGACCACAGTCCGATCGCCTTCGCCCGCTGGGCGGGGTCGGTGAACATCGTGCGGACCAGCGCCATCGTCGACGGCATCAGGGTGGCGCCGCCGATGCCGAGGACCGCGCGGGCCGCGATCAGGGTCTCGGCGGTGTGCGCGTAGGCCGCGAGCAGGGAAGCCGCGCCGAAGGCCGCCGCGCCGACGAGGAGCAGCCTGCGACGGCCGATGCGGTCGCCCAGGGATCCCATCGTCATCAGGAGGCCGGCCAGTACGAAGCCGTAGATGTCGAAGATCCACAGCTGCTGGGTGCCGCTCGGCTCCAGATCGGCGCTGATCTCCGGGATCGCGAAGAACAGGACGGAGACGTCCATCGAGACCAGCAGCAACGGGAGCATCAGCACGGCGAGCGCGGTCCACTCGCGGCGCCCTGCGCGGGGCGGGTTCGTTGTCATGGCGGCGACTGTACGCACGTCTTATACGGCTGTCTAGAACATTGTCTAAGACGTGCGTATGAAGGTGCGGGTAGGGTGGGCGCATGGGACACCGTGAGGATCTGCTCGAGGGCGCCAAGCGCTGCCTGCTGGAGAAGGGGTTCGCGCGCACGACCGCGCGGGACATCGTCAAGGAGTCGGGCACCAACCTGGCGTCCATCGGCTACCACTACGGGTCGAAGGACGTCCTGCTCGCACAGGCGTACATCGAGCTGATCGAGGCGATGGGGGGCGCCTTCGAGGGGGAGGGCCCCGCGCTGGACGACACCGAACCGGGCTCGGTCGAGCGGTTCCAGCAGGTGTGGTCGAACATCATCGGCACGATGCGGGAGCCCGGCTCCATCTGGCGCCTCAGCATGGAAGTGCTGGTCATGGGCGACCGGATGCCCGAGCTGCGCGACCACCTCGGCCGCGCCCAGCGCGAGGCCGGGCGCGGCATCATCCCCCTGCTCATGGGCGGCAGGGAGGAGGACGTCACGGACGAGACGACGGACACCCTCGGCATGTTCTACGTCACCCTGATGACCGGCCTCATCGCCCAGTGGACCTTCGACCCGAAGAGCGCACCCGACGCCGACAGGCTGACCGAGGGCCTGCGCCGGGTGATCGGGGCGGCTACAGGCGACGCGCCTTGAGCGCCATGTGCAGCAGCAGCCGGTCCTCGCCGTCGTCCAGGTCCAGGCCCGTGAGCTGTTCGACGCGGGACAGCCGGTAGTACAGCGTCTGGCGGTGGACGCCCAGCTCGGCGGCGGTGCGGCCGGCCTGGCCCGCGCAGTCCAGGTACACCTCCGCCGTGCGGGCGAGTTCGCGGTGGGCGGGGGAGAGCAGGGCCCGCACCGCGGGATCGTCGGCGGAGCGCGGGGGCAGCGAGGTCAGCAGGCGGAACGCCCCGATCGACGTCCACCGCGCGACCGGCCCGAACCGCTCCTCCGCCCGCGCCGCCCGGGCCGCGGCCGAGGCCTCCGACCAGGCCGCCCCCAGGTCGGCGAGACCCGTGCGCGGCGCCGAGACACCGGCCGCGGCGCCCCCCGCCGCGCCCGAAGGCCCGTCCACGCCCAGGGCTCCCGCCCGCTCCAGCAGCCGCCCCGCCGCCGACGTCGCCGGGGTCTGCACCTCCACCGAGCGCAACCGGACCAGCAGCGCCAGCGACACGGCGGCGACCCCCCACGGCACCGTGCACAGCGCCGTCGCGCCCGGCACCGTACGGACCGAGGGCGCGTCGTCCGGGTCGGCCGAGGGCCAGGGCGCCACGCAGACCACCGCGTGCGGGGTGTCCGCCCGCGGTCCCAGGGCGCTGCGCAGTTCCGCCACGGCCATGTCCCGCTGCCAGTCCCGCTCGGCGGTCAGCACCGCCCGCAGCTCCCGGCTCAGGTCCGCGCCGTGCTGCGCCTCGTCGGCGAGCAGCGCGCCGATCCGCGCCGTGACCGCCATGGCCGCCGCCAGCTGCCGCTCGGTCGGCCCCGGGTCGGTGTCCAGGAGCCAGACATAGCCGAGGACCACCCCCCGATGGCGTACCGGCAGGCAGGTGCGTCCCCGGTACACGCCCGCCTCGGGGGTCGGCGGGATGCGGACCGGGCCGGTCGCCCGGGTGATGCCGAAGCTCTCGAACCAGGCCCGGACCGCCGCCGTGGAGCGCCGGGTGAGGATCGAGCGGGTGCGCACCGGGTCCAGGACGGAGGGATCGAGGTCGCCCTCGCTGTCGTAGGCGCCGAAGGCGATCAGCTCGAAGTCGCGGTTCTCCAGGGTGGCGGGCGCGCCCAGCAGCTCGGAGAGCTCGTCGATCAGCTCCTGGTAGTCACCGCGCGTACCACCGGCGCCTGCGGAACCTCGGGAATCGGACGTCACCCGGGCATTCTGCCGCATATGCGAGCGCCCTTCATACATGTGTCTGAGATCCGCGGCACGGATGCGTGACAGCTGTCGATGGCCGACGATCGGGTGGATCCTTAGATTTCACGGTGGTTCTCCGTGCCGTTCCCCCTTCGTCGGGCAGCGGCCCCTGTGTTGGTTGGTAAGTGGAGGTGCCCCGTGCTGGGTCCCGTGATTCTCGCCGCGTCGCGCAGCGACCGGATGCGTCGTCTGGTTTCGGCCGCGCCCGTGACCAAGCCGGTCGTCGACCGGTTCATCCCCGGCGAGACGGTCGACCAGATCGTGCCGATCGTCCGGGAGCTGACCGATCAGGGCCTGGAACTGACGATGGACGTCGTCGGCGAGGACATCACGACCCCCGCGCAGGCCGAGGCCGCCCGCGACGCGTACCTGGAGCTGATCGACCGGCTGAAGCCGCTCGAGCTCGGTACCCGCGCCGAGATGTCCGTGAAGCTCTCCATGTTCGGGCAGGCCCTCCCGTCGCCCACCACCGCCCTCAACGGAGGGTCCTCCGGACCCGCAGCCGCATTCCACGGCGGCCACGAGCTGGCCCTGAAGAACGTCCGCCCGGTCGTCGAGGCCGCCGCCGAGATCGGCACCACCGTCACGCTCGACGCCGAGGACCACACCACCCTCGACTCGATGTTCGCCATCCACGAGGAGCTGCGGAAGGACTTCCCGCAGACCGGCTGCGTCATCCAGGCGTACCTCTTCCGCACCGAGGCCGACGCGCGCCGGCTCGCCGACAGCGGCTCTCGCGTACGGTTGGTGAAGGGCGCCTACAAGGAGCCCGCCGAGGTCGCGTACCAGCAGCGCCACGAGATCGACAAGGCGTACGTCCGCATCCTGCGCACGCTGATGGAGGGCGAGGGCTACCCGATGATCGGGTCGCACGACCCGCGCCTGATCTCCATCGGCCAGGAGCTGGCCCGCACGGCCGGACGCAAGCTCGACGAGTACGAGTTCCAGATGCTGTACGGCATCCGGGGCGACGAGCACCTGCGACTGGCCGCCGAGGGCCACCGCATGCGCGTGTACACCGCGTACGGCACCGACTGGTACGGCTACTTCATGCGCCGTCTGGCGGAGAAGCCGGCGAACCTCCGGTTCTTCGCGCGGAGCGTGATCGGCCGTGGCTGATACGACCGGGCTGTGCCGCGGCTACTGCCGGGGGTCCGGGGGTCGCCCCCCGGGAAAGCACAGCATGCGCCGTCTGGCGGAGAAGCCGGCCAACCTCCGGTTCTTCGCCCGCTCGATGGTCAGCAAGGGCTGAGCCCACCCGCTCGCAAGACCGCTCAGTTAAAGGAGTTACGGAACCCATGGACGCTGTGACCCAGGTCCCCACCCCCGTCAACGAGCCGGTGCACGGCTACGCCCCCGGCTCGCCCGAGCGCGCCCGTCTGGAGGCCAAGCTCAAGGAGCTGGCCGACAACCCCGTCGACCTGCCCTGCACCATCGGCGGTGTGAAGCGGATGGGCGGCGGTGAGCGCTTCGACGTCGTGCAGCCGCACAACCACAAGGCGCGCCTGGGCACCTACGCCAACGCCACGCAGCAGGACGCCCAGGACGCGATCGACGCCGCCCTGGCCGCCGCCCCCGCGTGGCGCGCGATGTCCTTCGACGACCGCGCGGCGATCATCCTGCGCGCCGCCGAGCTGCTGTCCGGCCCGTGGCGCGAGACCATCGCGGCCTCCACCATGCTCGGCCAGTCCAAGACCGCCCAGCAGGCCGAGATCGACAGCCCCTGCGAGTTGATCGACTTCTGGCGCTTCAACGTGCACTACGCCCGCAACATCCTGGCCGAGCAGCCCCCGGCCAACTCCCAGGGCGTGTGGAACCGCATGGACCACCGCCCGCTGGAGGGCTTCGTCTACGCGATCACGCCGTTCAACTTCAGCGCGATCGCGGCCAACCTGCCCACCGCCCCGGCCCTCATGGGCAACGTGGTGGTCTGGAAGCCGTCCCCGACGCAGACCCACGCCGCCGTGCTGCTGATGCAGCTCCTGGAGGAGGCCGGGCTGCCCAAGGGCGTCATCAACCTGGTCACCGGCGACGGCATCGCGGTCTCCGAGGTCGCCCTGGAGCACCGGGACCTCGCGGGCATCCACTTCACCGGCTCGACCAAGACCTTCCAGCACCTGTGGAAGACGGTCGGCAACAACATCGAGAAGTACCGCACCTACCCGCGCCTGGTCGGCGAGACCGGCGGCAAGGACTTCCTCGTCGCCCACCCGTCGGCCGACCGCGCCGTCCTCAAGACGGCCCTGACCCGCGGTGCCTTCGAGTACCAGGGCCAGAAGTGCAGCGCCACCTCCCGCGCGTACATCCCGGCGTCCATCTGGAACGACGGGTTCAAGGAGGAGTTCGCCGCCGAGGTCGACTACCTCACCATGGGCGACGTCACCGACCTGTCGAACTTCCTCGGCGCCGTCATCGACGAGCGGTCCTTCGCCAAGAACAAGGCCGCCATCGACCGCGCCAAGGAGGACGAGACCTGCACCATCGTCGCGGGCGGCTCCTACGACGACTCGGTCGGCTACTTCGTCCGCCCGACCGTCGTCGAGTGCACCGACCCGGAGAACGAGGTCTTCCGCACCGAGTACTTCGGTCCCTTCCTCGCCGTGCACGTGTACGACGACAGCGCCGACGGCGCGTACGACGCGATGCTGACCCAGATGGAGTCGGTGTCGGACTACGCGCTCACCGGCTCGGTCATCTCCAACGACCGCGCGGCGGCCGCGTACACGATGGAGAAGCTGCGCTACGCGGCCGGCAACTTCTACATCAACGACAAGTCGACCGGCGCCGTGGTCGGCCAGCAGCCCTTCGGCGGCGGCCGTGCCTCCGGCACCAACGACAAGGCCGGCGCCCCGCAGAACCTGATGCGCTGGACGCTGACCCGCGCCATCAAGGAGACGCTGGTCGCGCCGACCGACTACACGTACCCGCACATGGGCTGACGCCCGCGCGCAAAGCGCCCGGCGGGCCAGGTCGACCGACCTGGCCCGCCGGGCGTTTTCGCAGGTGGGGGACGTGCGAGTCGAGGCGCCGTCTCAGATAGTAGGAAGTCCGAGTAATTGTGGAGACAGACGCTCCGCGCTCCCTTAACTTTGTAGGAGCCGAACGTCCCGCTCGATCGAGCGAATGGCGGTCGTGAGCCGTGCCCGCGCAGGCAACCCCTGCGGCATCGCGCTCCCCGTCCCTTCCGGCGTCGCTCCCCACCCTCGCTTTCCGCGCTCCCTTTGTGCCGAAGGAGTCGATTCCCATGGCCGAGACGACCGTCCGCCGCCGAGTCCGCCACCTCTCCCGTACCAGCGACTCCGACCGCAAGAACGCCGCGGCCGCCCTCCAGCGCTCCCTCGACCGCCGGGACAACGGCGGCGCCTCCGGCCACTGAGCCGCGCGGACGACAGGGCGTCCGCATGGCGGACGCCTCATGTCATCCCGTGGGACGAGCGATAGGGTGCCGTCATGTCTCGCAGCCTCAATCTCGCAGTGATTCCCGGTGACGGCATCGGCCAGGAGGTCGTGGCCGAGGGTCTCAAGGTCCTCTCCGCCGTCCTCCCGCAGGATGTGAAGCTGGAGACCAAGGAATTCGACTTCGGCGCCCGGCGCTACCACGCCACCGGTGAGACCCTCACCGACGCCGACCTCGACGCCCTCAAGGCGCACGACGCCATCCTGCTCGGCGCGATCGGCGACCCGTCCGTGCCGTCCGGCGTGCTGGAGCGCGGCTTCCTGCTCAAGCTCCGCTTCGCCTTCGACCACCACGTCAACCTGCGGCCGAGCAAGCTCCTGCCCGGCGTCGCCACCCCGCTCGCCGGTCAGCCCGAGATCGACTTCGTCGTCGTCCGCGAGGGCACCGAGGGCCCCTACACGGGCAACGGCGGCACCATCCGCAAGGGCACCGAGCACGAGGTCGCCACCGAGGTCTCCGTCAACACGGCCTACGGCGTCGAGCGCGTCGTCCGCGACGCCTTCGCCCGCGCCCAGGCCCGCCCCCGCAAGAAGCTCACGCTGGTCCACAAGAACAACGTGCTGACCTTCGCGGGCCACCTGTGGACCAACATCTTCAACAAGGTCGCGGCGGACTTCCCCGAGGTCACCACCGACTACATCCACGTCGACGCCGCGACCATCTTCCTGGTCACCGACCCGGCCCGGTTCGACGTGATCGTCACCGACAACCTCTTCGGCGACATCATCACCGACCTCGCCGCGGCCGTCTCCGGCGGCATCGGCGTCGCCGCCAGCGGGAACATCAACCCGTCCGGCGACTTCCCGTCGATGTTCGAGCCGGTGCACGGCTCCGCGCCGGACATCGCCGGCCAGGGCAAGGCCGACCCCACCGCCACGGTCCTGTCCGTCGCCCTGCTGCTGCGCCACCTCGGCCACGAGGACGAGGCCGCCCGGATCGAGGACGCCGTCTCCGCCGACCTCGGCGAGCGCGGCGGTCTGCCCGCCCGGAGCACCTCCGAGATCGGCGACGCGCTCGCCGTACGAGTAGCCGGCTGACCCCGGCGCACTCGAAATCCAATCTTTCGAAGCCGCCGGGTCCGAAAAACAAGGCACCCGGCGGCTTTCTCCTGCGTCCGCCAGGTGCGACCATCGAACCCTGGACCGCATTCACCCCGTTTCACCCGTCGCGGGCCGCGCGCGATAATCGAACGCGAAAGCCGCGACTTGAGGGAATGCTCGGACGTCCTAGCACCGGCCACCGGCCGTACGGGCGTGACCGCGGCCCGTCACAACACACACCGGTGAAGGACAGCCACCCATGACGACGCCCACGATCGAGCTCAAGCCCTCCGCCAACCCGCTCTCGGACTCCGAGCGCGCGGCGATTCTGGCCAACCCCGGGTTCGGCCGCCACTTCACCGACCACATGGTGACGATCAAGTGGACCGAGGGCCGCGGCTGGCACGACGGCCAGCTCGTGCCGTACGCCCCGCTCTCCCTCGACCCGGCCACCATGGTCCTGCACTACGCCCAGGAGATCTTCGAGGGACTCAAGGCCTACCGGCGGCCCGACGGCTCCGTCGCCACCTTCCGCCCGGAGAAGAACGGCGCCCGCTTCCAGGCGTCCGCGCGCCGCCTGGGCATGCCCGAGCTTCCGGTGGACACCTTCATCGAGGCCTGCGACGCGCTGGTCGCGCAGGACGAGAAGTGGGTCCCGGCGCACGGCGGCGAGGAGTCGCTCTATCTGCGCCCCTTCATGATCGCGACCGAGGTCGGCCTGGGCGTCAAGCCCGCCAACGAGTACCTCTTCCTCGTCATCGCCTCCCCGGCCGGCGCCTACTTCCCGGGCGGCGTCAAGCCCGTCTCCATCTGGGTCTCCGAGGACCGGGTCCGCGCCGTCCCCGGCGGCATGGGCGACGCCAAGACCGGCGGGAACTACGCGGCCTCGCTGCTGGCGCAGGCCGAGGCCGCCACCAAGGGCTGCGACCAGGTCTGCTACCTCGACGCCATCGAGCGCAAGTGGGTCGAGGAACTGGGCGGCATGAACCTGTACTTCGTGTACGGCAACAAGATCATCACGCCGACCCTCACCGGCTCCATCCTGGAGGGCGTCACCCGCGACTCCCTGCTCACCGTCGCCCGCGACCTCGGCTACGAGGCCGAGGAGGGCCGGGTCTCGGTCGACCAGTGGCAGCGCGACTCGGAGAACGGCACCCTCACCGAGGTCTTCGCCTGCGGGACCGCGGCCGTGATCACCCCGGTCGGCACGGTCAAGCGCACCGGGGCCCAGTGGCAGCAGAGCGGGGGCGAGCCGGGCGAGGTGACGCAGCGGCTGCGGGACGCGCTGCTCGACATCCAGCGGGGGACGGTCGCGGACGTGCACGGGTGGATGCACACGCTGGTCTGAGGCGCCCGGCGTGGGGGCGGACCTCGCCGGGGGCTCCGCCCCCGGACCCCCGGCCTATATCCGCCCACCACCCGTCTCGGTCGGACAAGAAGTGAGCAGCCCCTCCTCGGGAACCTCCGCCCCAGCGGCTCCCGGCGTGCACAGCACGTACACCACCCCGCCCACCAGCCCCGACAGCAGGAAGCTGCAATCCACCCCGCCGGTGAGGGACAGCAGCGGGCCCTCGTACGACGGCAGGGACACCGCGAGCACGCCGACCGCCGCGCCCACCGCCCAGGCCGCCGTCGCGGGGACGTTCCAGCCGGAGCGGTACCAGTAGATCCCGCCCCGGGCCCGGCGGTTGAAGACCTGGAGGGCGTCGGCGTCGTACACCCCGCCGCAGCGCACCGAGCCGATCATCGTGATGACCGCCCACGGGGTGCCGATCGCCGTCAGCAGCAGCACGAAGGACGTCATCGCCGACTGCGCCTCCCAGGCGTAGTGCCCGGCGAAGACGCAGGCCGTGGCGACGACGGCGACCGCGCAGGTGGCGCGGGCCCGGGAGGCGCGCGGCAGGATGGCGTCCAGGTCCAGGCCCATCGAGTAGAGCATCAGCCCCGCGTTGCCCACCGAGCCGGCCGAGGCGGCCAGCAGCAGCGGGACCAGGTACCAGGCGGGGGCGGCGTCGACCAGCGGCCCCGCGTAGTCCAGGGCGGCGCGGGCGGCGTACGCCGTGAAGGTGCCGAAGAGCTGCGGGACCAGCAGCCCCAGCGTCAGGCCCAGCCAGGTCGCGTGCAGCACCCGGCGGGAGGAGAAGCGGACCGGGGAGATGTAGCGGGTGTAGTCGCCGAGCAGCGTGATGAAGGCGATCGGCCCGGACAGTCCCGCGGCCACCGCGGCCAGCAGCCACGTCGGCCAGAACCCGCCCAGCAGATACCCGCCCGCCTCCGGCAGCGCGGCGGTCGTGAAGTCGGGCGCGTAGGCGATCACGCCCAGCGCCAGCAGCGCGGTCATGCCGTAGGCCAGCACCCGGGACATGGCGAGCAGCACCCGGTAGCCGTAGACCGCGCCCGCGACGGTCGCGGCGGCCAGCAGGCCGTAGACGACGGCGTACGTGGCACCGCCCTGCGGCACGCCGAGCAGCCGTCCGAGCACGCCCGTCATCACGTCCCCGCCGATCCACACGGTCAGCGCGGTGTAGCCGAGGGCCAGCAGCAGTCCGACCACCGAGCCCACCAGCCGCCCGCGCACGCCGAACTGGGCTCCGGAGGACGTGGACAGGTTGGTGCCGGTGCGCAGGGAGATCAGCGCCAGCGGGGCCGTGAACAGCGTGCCGACGACCGTCCCCGCGACCACCGAACTCACCGACGCCCACCAGCCGAGGCCGAAGGACGGCGGCAGCCAGCCGAAGACGATCACGCCCAGGCAGAGGTTGGACCCGAGCAGGATCGAGACGAGGTCCCGGGGCCCGCTGGTGCGTTCCGCTTCCGGGATGGTGTCGACTCCGCGCTGTTCTATCGGCATGGCTGGTCTCCTTCGACGGCCGCCAGAGGGGTGGAGCGATGTTAGAGCGACGTTCAATGTGACGTCTGCCCCTGCCGTCCGTCAACGGTTCCGTTGCTTGTAATTCCCGTCTAGGGTGAGGTTCTCGTTTAGAGCGACGCTCTAATGTCGGACAAGTGAGGAGGTGCCGTGACGTGCGACTGACCCCCACGGAACGGGACCGGCTGCTGCTGTTCGGGGCGGCGGAGCTGGCCCGCGCCCGCCGGGCCCGCGGGCTCAGGCTGAACGTGCCGGAGGCGACCGCGCTGATCGCGGACACCGTGTGCGAGGCCGCCCGCGACGGAGCCCGCCTCGCCGAGGCCGTCGAGCGCGCCCGGTCCGTCCTCGGCCCGGACGACGTCCTGCCCGGCGTCGCCGACGTGGTCACCGAGGTGCACGTGGAGGCCGTCTTCGACGACGGCTCCCGCCTCGCGGTCGTCACCGACCCCGTCGCGGGCGGCGGGCTCGGCGCCGACGCCCCCGGTGCTCTGCTGCCGGGACGCGCGCACGCCGAACCGGTGGCGGCGCTGCGGCTCCCGGTCACCAACACCGCGACCGTGCCCGTCTCCGTGACCTCCCACTTCCACTTCTTCGAGGCCAACCCGCGCCTGGACTTCGACCGTGAGCGGGCCTACGGCATGCGCCTGGCCGTGCCCGCCGGGTCCTCGGTCCGCTTCGGCCCCGGCGAGCGCGTCGAGGTGGGGCTCGTGCCGATCGGCGGCGCGCGCGTCGCCATCGGCTTCGCCGGGCTGGTCGACGGCCCGCTGGACGCACCGGGCGCCAGGGAAGAGGCCCTGCGGAGGGCCGCCGCCTGCGGATATCTGGGAGCAGACCGATGAGCACGGACATCGACCCGTACGCCTACGCCGCCACCCACGGCCCGCGCGCCGGTGACCGGTTCCGCCTCGGCGACTCGGGCCTGGTGGTCCGCGTCGAGTCCGACGCCCAGCGGTACGGCGACGAGTTCCTCGCCGGTTTCGGCAAGACGGCCCGCGACGGACTGCACCTCAAGGCCGCCGCCGTCCGCGACACCTGCGACGTCGTGATCAGCAACGTGGTCGTGATCGACGCCGTGCAGGGCATCCGGAAGGTGTCGATCGGCATCCGCGAGGGGCGCATCCACGCCATCGGCCGGGCCGGTAACCCCGACACCCTCGACGGCGTCGACGTCGTGGTCGGCACCGGCACCTCGATCGTGTCCGGCGAGGGCCTGGTCGCCACCGCCGGGGCCGTGGACACCCACGTCCACCTGCTCTCCCCGCGCATCATGGAGGCCTCGCTCGCGTCCGGCGTGACGACGATCATCGGCCAGGAGTTCGGCCCGGTGTGGGGCGTCGGCGTCAACTCGCCCTGGGCGCTGAAGCACGCGTTCGGCGCCTTCGACGCCTGGCCGGTCAACATCGGCTTCCTGGGCCGGGGTTCCTCCTCCCACGACGCCCCGCTGGTCGAGGCGCTGGCCGAGGGCGGGGCGTCCGGCTTCAAGGTGCACGAGGACATGGGCGCCCACACCCGCGCCCTCGACACCGCGCTGCGCGTCGCCGAGGAGCACGACGTCCAGGTCGCCCTGCACAGCGACGGCCTCAACGAGTGCCTCTCCGTGGAGGACACCCTGCGGGTCCTGGAGGGCCGCACCATCCACGCCTTCCACATCGAGGGCTGCGGCGGCGGACACGTCCCCAACGTGCTGAAGATGGCCGGCGTCCCGAACGTCATCGGCTCGTCCACCAACCCCACCCTGCCCTTCGGCCGGGACGCGGTCGCCGAGCACTACGGCATGATCGTCTCCGTCCACGACCTGAAGACCGACCTGCCGGGCGACGCCGCCATGGCCCGCGACCGCATCCGCGCCGGGACCATGGGCGCCGAGGACGTGCTGCACGACCTGGGTGCCATCGGCATCACCTCCTCCGACGCGCAGGGCATGGGCCGGGCCGGCGAGACCGTCCGCCGCACCTTCGCCATGGCCGGCAAGATGAAGGCCCAGTTCGGCGCGGACGGGGACGACGACAACGAGCGCGTCCTGCGGTACATCGCCAAGCTGACCGTCAACCCGGCCATCGCCCACGGCCTGTCCCACGAGGTCGGCTCCCTCGAGGTCGGCAAGCTCGCCGACATCGTGCTGTGGCGCCCGGAGTACTTCGGGGCCAAGCCGCAGCTGGTCCTCAAGTCGGGCTTCCCGGCGTACGGGGTGGTCGGCGACCCGAACGCGGCCACCGACACCTGCGAACCCCTGGTCCTCGGCCCCCAGTTCGGCGCGCACGGTGCCACGCCCGCCGAGATATCCGTGGCCTTCGTGGCGCAGGCCGCCGTCGACCAGGGGCACGACACGATGCCGACCCGCCGCCGCCGGGTCGCCGTACGCGGCACCCGCGGCATCGGCCCGGCCGACCTGCGCCGGAACTCCCGGACCGGCGCGGTCGACGTCGACCAGCGCACCGGCCTGGTCACCCTCGACGGCGACCCGCTGTGCTCCGAACCCGCCGAGTCGGTCCCGCTCAACCGCCTCTACTTCCTCTGACCTGTTCCTGACCCTTCCTGGCTCTCTCCTGGCCTTCGCCCGGCCTCCCTCCGACCTCCCCTCCGACCTCCTGGGACACCTCCATGACCTTCCGCATGCCTCCCGAGTGGGCTCCCCACGAACGCACCTGGATGGCCTGGCCCGGCCCCAACTCGACGTTCACCGACGACGAGGAGCTGGCCGGGGCCCGTGCGGCCTGGGCCCGCGTCGCCCGCGCGGTGCGTCGTTTCGAGCCGGTGACGATGGTGCACGGACCCGGCCAGGGCGCCACGGCGCGTGAGCTGCTCGGCCCGGACGTCGACCTGGTGGAGCGCGAGCTGGACGACGCCTGGATGCGGGACATCGGCCCGACCTTCGTGACGGACGGGCGGGGCCAACTGGTTGCCGTGGACTGGGTGTTCAACGGCTGGGGCGCCCAGGACTGGGCCCGCTGGGAGCACGACGCCAAGATCGCCCGCCACGTCGCGGACCTCGCCGGCGCCCCCGTGCTGAGCAGCACCCTCGTCAACGAGGGCGGCGCGATCCACGTCGACGGCGAGGGCACGGTCCTGCTGACCGACACCGTCCAGCTCGGGTCCGGCCGCAACCCCGGCCGGACCCGCGAGGAGGTCGAGGCGGAGATCCACGCCAGGCTCGGCACCACCAAGGCGATCTGGCTCCCGCACGGGCTGAGCGGCGACTACGGCAGGTACGGCACCCAGGGGCACGTCGACATCGTCGCGGCCTTCGCGCGGCCGGGCACCGTCCTCGTGCACAGCCAGCGCGACCCCCGGCACCCCGACCACGAGCGCTCACAGCTGTACCTGGAGCTCCTCCGCGGCCAGACCGACGCCAAGGGCCGCCGGCTCGAGGTGGTCGAGGTCCCCGCCCCGACGGTCCTCAAGGACGAGGAGGGCGACTGGGTCGACTACTCGTACATCAACCACTACCTGTGCAACGACGGCGTCGTCCTGTGCGCCTTCGGCGACCCGAACGACGAACGGGCGGCGGGCATCCTCCGCCGCCTGTTCCCCGACCGGACGGTGACCCTGGTGGACGCGCGTACGATCTTCGCGGGTGGCGGGGGCATCCACTGCATCACGCAGCAGCAGCCGAAGACCTAGGAGTGGAGATGGCCGGTGGTGGGCGCAGGCAGGCCCCGCCGCGCGAGGACGTGCTCGCCGCCGCCATGGAGATGATCGCCGAGCGCGGCCTGGAGAAGCTCACCATGGCGGCGCTCGGCCGCGAGGTCGGCATGAGCAGCGGCCACCTCCTGTACTACTTCGGTTCCAAGGACGAACTGCTGCTGCGCACCCTGGAGTGGAGCGAGGGCCGGCTCGGCGCCGAGCGCGGCCGCCTGCTCACCCGGCCCGGCACCGCCCGGGAACGCCTCGACGCCTACGTCGACCTGTACGTCCCGGACGGCCACCGCGACCCGCACTGGACGCTGTGGCTGGAGGTGTGGAACCGCTCGCAGAACGCCCCCGACGAGGCCCGCGACCGGCAGGCCGCCATCGAGGGCGCCTGGCACCGCGACCTGGTCGCCCTGCTCGCGGAGGGCATCTCGCGCGGCGAGTTCCGGCCGGTCGACCCCGACCGCTTCGCGTCGCGGCTGCGGGCCCTGCTCGACGGCTTCGCCATCCACGTGGCGATCGGCCTGCGCGGGACCGACCGGGCGCAGGTACTGGGCCACGCACGGGAGTTCCTCGCCGAGGGGCTCCTGGCGCGGTCCTGATCCGGACGCCCGTCGCTCGCATCCTGAGACGGGCGGTGGACAGGGGGACGGAATGTGCCAGACTGCCCCCGTGCTCTCGTTCGCCATGATTATTGGCAGCAGGCGCGCCGGTCCGCAGTGACCACCACGTACGACCAGGTACGGGTGGACACCGTCGTCCTCGACCCGCGCGCAGACCTCTCGCACCCGCGAGAGGTTTTTCGCTTTCCTGGCCCACCCCGAGCCGGGAAGAGAGCGCGAGGGATCATAGACGGACGGTGGAACCGGTCATTCCGGTAGACCGAGATCCCCAACAGGAGCCTTCAGATCATGACCGCAACCAGCGAACTCGACGATTCGTTCCACGTCTTCGACACCACCCTGCGCGACGGCGCGCAGCGCGAGGGCATCAACCTCACGGTCGCGGACAAGCTGGCCATCGCACGGCACCTGGACGACTTCGGCGTGGGCTTCATCGAGGGCGGCTGGCCCGGCGCCAACCCGCGGGACACCGAGTTCTTCGCCCGCGCCCGGGAGGAGATCGACTTCCGGCACGCCCGCCTGGTCGCCTTCGGCTCCACCCGCCGCGCGGGTGCCACCGCCGCCGAGGACCACCAGGTCAAGGCGCTGCTCGACTCCGGCGCCGAGGTGATCACCCTGGTCGCCAAGTCGCACGACCGGCACGTCGAACTGGCCCTGCGCACCACGCTGGACGAGAACCTGGCGATGGTCGCCGACACCGTCTCCCACCTCAAGGCGCAGGGGCGCCGGGTCTTCGTCGACTGCGAGCACTTCTTCGACGGCTACCGCGCCAACCCCGAGTACGCGAAGTCGGTCGTGCGCACCGCCGCCGAGGCCGGTGCCGACGTCGTCATCCTGTGCGACACCAACGGCGGCATGCTCCCGGCGCAGATCCAGGCCGTGGTCGCCACGGTGCTCGCCGACACCGGCGCCCGGCTCGGCATCCACGCCCAGGACGACACCGGCTGCGCGGTCGCCAACACCCTCGCCGCGGTCGACGCGGGCGCCACCCACGTCCAGTGCACGGCCAACGGCTACGGCGAGCGGGTCGGCAACGCCAACCTGTTCCCGGTCGTGGCCGCGCTGGAGCTGAAGTACGGCAAGCAGGTGCTGCCCGAGGGCCGGCTGCGGGAGATGACCCGCATCTCCCATGCCGTCGCCGAGGTCGTCAACCTCACCCCCTCCACCCACCAGCCCTACGTGGGTGTCTCCGCCTTCGCGCACAAGGCCGGCCTGCACGCCTCCGCGATCAAGGTCGACCCGGACCTCTACCAGCACATCGACCCCGAGCTGGTCGGCAACACCATGCGCATGCTGGTCTCCGACATGGCCGGACGCGCCTCCATCGAGCTGAAGGGCAAGGAACTCGGCATCGACCTCGGCGGCGACCGCGAACTGGTCGGCCGGGTCGTCGAGCGGGTCAAGGAGCGCGAGCTGGCGGGCTACACCTACGAGGCCGCCGACGCCAGCTTCGAACTGCTGCTGCGCGCCGAGGCGGAGGGCAGGCCGCTCAAGTACTTCGAGGTCGAGTCCTGGCGCGCGATCACCGAGGACCGCCCCGACGGCAGCCACGCCAACGAGGCCACCGTCAAGCTCTGGGCCAAGGGCGAGCGCATCGTCGCCACCGCCGAGGGCAACGGCCCGGTCAACGCCCTGGACCGGACGCTGCGCGTCGCCCTGGAGAAGATCTACCCCGAGCTGGCCAAGCTCGACCTGGTCGACTACAAGGTCCGCATCCTGGAGGGCGTGCACGGCACCCAGTCCACGACCAGGGTCCTCATCTCCACCTCGGACGGCACGGGGGAGTGGGCCACGGTGGGCGTCGCGGAGAACGTCATCGCCGCCTCCTGGCAGGCCCTGGAGGACGCCTACACGTACGGGCTGCTGCGGGCGGGGGTCACGCCCGCCGAGTGAGTCCGGCACATATGGCTTCACTCTTTATGTCTGATTGAGGCCCGTTCGGGTACGTTCGAACGTATGAAGGGCGTTCGTGCTCGGTTCCTCATACGCCTCCTGGTCGCGCCGGTCGTCGCCGCGCTGGCGGTGCTGCTCGCCGGTGCGCCCGGCGCACAGGCGGAGACCGGCGTCTCCGAGATCGGCGCGGCCCTGCGCGAGAGTCCGGTGTACGTCGACCCGGCCGCCTCCGACCTGCTGTCCGAGTCGGACGCGGACGCCCTCGCCGACAAGATCGAGGACGCGGGCGAGCCGGTCTTCGTGGCGGTCCTCCCGGCGGGCTACCCGACCGAGAACCTCTTCCAGAACCTGCGCACCCAGACCGGCATCACCGGCCTGTACGGCGTCCGCCTCGGCGACCGCTTCGACGCCCGGGCCGACAGCAGCGTGCTGAGCCGCCAGGGCGTGCAGAACCTGGTCACCGCCGTCCAGGGCGCGGGCGACCCCAAGGCCCAGCTGAACGACTTCGTCGACGACGCGCTGCGCAGCGTGCGCGGCTCCGCCCCCTCGTCCTGGGACTCCGGCGGCGGCTCCGCGCCCACGGGCGCCCTGATCACCGCGGGCGCGGTGGTGGTCATCGGCGGCGCGGGCGTCTACGCGGTCTCCCGGCGCAGCCGCCACCGCCGCGAGGCGGAGCAGCGGGCGGCGCTGGAGCGGCTGCGGGTGGTGGTCGACGAGGACATCACGGCGTTCGGCGAGGAGCTGGACCGCCTGGACTTCCACCCGGGGGAACCGGGTGCCGACGACGCGATGCGGGCGGACTACGAGCGCGCCCTCGACGCCTACGAGCAGGCGAAGACGTTCATGGCCGACGCCCGCAAACCCGAGGACGTGCGTGCCGTCACCCAGGCGGTGGAGGACGGCCGTTTCTCGCTCGCGCAGCTCGCCGCCCGCCGCGAGGGCAGGCCGCTGCCCGACCGCAGGCCGCCCTGCTTCTTCGACCCGCGACACGGCCCCTCCGTCGCCGACGCCACCTGGACCCCGCCGGGTGGCAGCACGCGCCAGGTCCCGGTCTGCGCGGCCGACCAGGCCCGGCTGTCCGACGGCCGGGACCCGATGATCCGCGAGGTGGACACCGACTACGGCCGCCGGCCCTACTGGGACGCGGGCCCGGCCTACGGCCCCTGGGCGGGCGGCTACTTCGGCGGCGGCATCCTGCCCGGGCTGCTGGTCGGCACCATGCTCGGCAGCATGATGGCGGGCCCCGCCTACGGAGCCGGGTACGGCGACTTCGGCGGCCATGAGGGCGGCGACGTGTCGGGCGGCGACTTCGACCCCGGGGACTTCGGGGGCGGCTTCGGCGGCGGTGACTTCGGCGGGGGCGGCGGCTTCGGCGGCGGAGGGGACTTCGGCGGTGGCTTCTGAGGCGCGCGGCCCGGGTCAGCGCCCGGCGGCCGTCCGTCCGGCCGCCGCCCGCCTCGGGTCCGCCGGACGGTCCGCGCCGGACCGCACGGGCCGCCGCCTCCGGTCCGCGCCGCCGCGCCGGACGACGACCACGGCCGCGAGGCCGACCGCCAGTCCGAGAGCGGTCTGCACGCCGAAGGGCTCACCGAACATGAGGGCACCCCACACCGCCGTGACCGGCGCCATGAGGAACATGAGGGTGTTGACCTCGGTGATGCCGGACCGGCGCAGGATCAGCCAGTACAGCCCGTAGCCGCCGAAGGTCGGCAGCACCACCAGCCAGGCGGTCGCCAGCCAGAACGAGGACCCGGCCGGCGGCGTCGCCGCCCCGGCGGCCAGGGCCAGGCCGGAGAAGAGGACGGCGCTGGTCGCACAGTGGATCGTCAGGCCGACCCGGGGCGCGACCGGCTCCCGCGTGCGGCTCTCCAGGAAGGTGGCCGCCACCAGCGACAGCATGCCGAGGAACGGGACCAGATACGCCCACCAGGCCACTCCCGCCCCCGCCGCCGCGGCGTCGGCGAGGGTCACCGTGACCACGCCCGAGAGTCCGAGCCACAGTCCGAGCCACTGCCTGCGGGAGACGTACTGCCGCAGCAGGGGACCCGCGAGCGCGCCGGCGACCAGGGGCTGGACGCCGTCGATCAGGGCGGTGGTGCCGCTGGAGACCCCCAGCTCGATGGCGTAGTAGACGCTGAGCAGATAGCCGCTCTGCGACAGGGTGCCGATGGCGATCTGCCGGCCGGCGCCGCGCAGGGTCAGGCCGCGCCAGGCCGTCCGGGAGACGGCCGCGGCGGCGATCAGGGCCACGGCGAGCGGCACAAAGCGCCACATCAGGAGGGTGGGCGTGGCCGCGGTCTCCGCACCGAGCTTGGCGCCGATGAAGCCGGAGCTCCAGCACAGCACGAAGGCGGCCGAGAGCAGGACGTTCATGTCGTCGACTCCGTCCAGAGTAGACAGATCGGTTTACTAGTCTCGGGTGCCCACTATACAGACCGGTATACTTGGTGACATGGGTCAGGAAGAGAAACCGCGCCGCGTCCGGCTGACGCCCGGCGCGCGACGGGTGCTGGAGGCCGCCGAGCGGCTGTTCTACGAGCACGGCATCCACGCCGTGGGGGTGGACCTCATCGCCGCCGAGGCCGGGGTGACCAAGAAGACGCTGTACGACCGGTTCGGCTCGAAGGAGCAGATCGTCGTGGAGTACCTGGCCGGGCGCGACGAGCGCTGGCGGGACCTGCTCGCCGGACGGCTGGAGGTGGCGGGGGAGGGGGCGGCCGGCCGGATCGAGGCGGTCTTCGAGGCCTCGCGCGCGTGGTCGGCGCGGTACGGCGCCAAGGGATGCAGCATGATCAACGCGCATGCGGAGATCAGCGACCCGGCCCATCCGGCCCACCCGGTCATCACCGGCCAGAAGCGGTGGATGCTCGACCTCTTCACCGGCCTGGCCCGGGAGATCGACGCGGCCGGCGCGGAGCGGCTGGCCCGGACCCTGATGCTGCTGCACGAGGGGGCGCTGGTCGCCCACGGGGTGGGCGTGGTCCCCGACCCCTTCGACACCGCCCTCGACCACGTGCGGGAGCTGCTGCGCGGGTGAAAACGGGCGGCGCACGGGCCGGACGCCCCGCTACGGTGGGCCCGTGCCGCCCACCACCGCGCTCCTCGTCATCGACATGCAGAACACCACGGTCGCCATGGCGCACCGGGCCGCCGAGACGGTCGCGGCGATCGCCGGACTGGGCGAGCGGGCCCGAGCGGCCGGGGTGCCGGTGGTGACCGTGCGGCAGCAGGACGCGGGCATGGTCCCCGGGACCGAGGGCTGGCGGGTCGTGCCCGAGCTGGCGCCGCGGGAGGGGGAGCCGGTCGTGGACAAGACCACCCCGGACAGCTTCCTGGGCACCGACCTCGACGCGGTCCTGACGGCGCGCGGTGTCACCGAGGTGATCGTGACCGGGTTCGCCACGGAGGTCTGCGTGGACACCACGGCGCGGCAGGCGCTGAGCCGGGGCTACGACCTGGTCGTCGTCGCCGACGGGCACACCACGTCGGTGCGGACCGGGGCGGACACCGACCTCGTCCCGGCGGACCGCTCGATCGCGCAGTACAACGCGGTCTACCGCACGATCGGCTGGCCCGGCCGCCGTATCCGGGTCCGGGCCGCCGCCGACGTGGACTTCGGTGCCCCCGAGGGGGCGCGGGGCGTCAGGCCTGCCTGATCGCCGAGATGTCGAAGTTCAGCTTGATCTTGTCGGAGACCAGTACGCCGCCCGTCTCCAGGGCCGCGTTCCAGGTCAGCCCCCACTCCGAGCGCTTGATCTCCGCCTTGCCCTCGAAGCCGACGCGCTCGGCGCCGAACGGGTCCTTGGCGGCGCCGTTGAACTCCAGGTCGATGGTGATCGGCCTGGTCGTGCCGAGGATCGACAGGTCACCGGTGATGCGGTAGTCGTCGCCGCCCAGGGACTCCGCCTTGGTGGAGCGGAAGGTCATCGTCGGGTGCTCGTCCGTGTTGAAGAAGTCCGAGCCCTTCAGGTGCCCGTCACGGTCGGCGGAGCCCGTGTCGATGCTGTCCATCGTGATGTCCAGGGACGCCGTGGAACGGGACGGGTCGGTGCCGTCCAGGTGCAGCGTGCCGGTGAAGTCCCGGAACTTGCCCTTGACGTTCGTGACCATGGCGTGGCGCGCCGTGAAGCCGATCGTCGTGTGGGCGGGGTCGACGGTGTAGTCGCCGGTCAGCGTGGAGAGGTCGGGGGTGGTGGTCATGGTGTCCTCCGGGGAAGGTCCTTGATGTTGAATGTTCAACCAGTTCAACGAGTTCGACTCTAGAGCTATTCCGCGCCGTCATCAACCACCCGCGCCGCACGTGTTGCGGCACCGTTCCCCTCTCCGCCCCCGTCGTGATAGACGGCATGAGCATGACCCCACAGCGCCCCGCCGCCCCCACCCGCCGCGCGGTCCTGCTCGCCGCGGCCGCGGCCGCCGCCCTCACCGCCGCCCCCCGCGTCGCGGCCGCCGCGGCCGACCCCTACGACGACCTCCGCCGACGCTGGCTGGAGATCGCCCTCGGCACCGGCTACGACCCGGCCGCCGAGCCGTACGCCTCCCGCCTCGCCGAGACCGGCGCACGCGCCCGCGGCCACCGCGCCACCATGGCCCCCACCTCCTCCTCCCTGTGGCCCGGCCACCCCTTCGACCCGCCGGCCGGCATCACCTTCGCCTACGGCCGCCTGTGGACGATGACCGAGGCGTACGTCCAGGAGGGCACCGGCTCCACCGGTGACTCCGCCCTCCTCGCCGACATCCTGCGCGGCCTCGACCACCTCTCGGCCACCGTCTACAACCCCGCCACCACCCGCTACGGCAACTGGTGGGAATGGCAGATCGGCAGCCCCCGGCTCCTGATGGACATCACGGCCGCCCTGTACGACCATCTGGGCACCGATCGCGTTACATCCGCCTGCGCCGCGGTCGACCACTTCGTCCCCGACACGATGCTCGGCGACTACACCGGCACCTCCACCGGCGCCAACCGCGTCGACCTGTGCCGCTCCGTCGCCCTGCGCGGCGTCCTGGGCCGGGCCCCCGCCAAGCTCGCCCTGGCCCGCGACGCCCTCTCGCCGGTCTTCCCCTACGTCACCGAGGGGGACGGGCTCTACGCCGACGGCTCCTTCGTCCAGCACACCTGGGTCGCGTACTCGGGGACGTACGGCCAGGTCATGCTGGACGGCCTCGGCCGGCTGTTCACCCTGCTGGCCGGCTCCGAGTGGGAGGTGAAGGACCCCGGCAGGCAGATCGTCCTCGACAGCGTCGAACACGCCTACGCGCCCCTGATCCACGACGGACTGGTCATGGACATCGTCAACGGGCGGGCCATCAGCCGGGGGTACCTCCAGAGCGACGACCTGCACGTCATGCGCAGCGACCACTTCCACGGCCAGCAGATCATCGCTGCCATGGCGGTCCTCGCGGGCGGTGCGAGCGACGCCGAGCGCGAGCGCTGGTACGCCCGGATCAAGGGCTGGATCGAACGGGACACCGTCACCCCGCTCCTCACCGCGCCCCAGTTCCCGGTCGCCGACCTGGCCCGGCTGCACGCGATCGCCGACGCCCCGGGCGAGGCCGCCCCCGAACCCGCCGGGCACCACCTCTTCGCCGCCATGGACCGCGCCGTCCACCGCCGCCCCGCCTTCACCGCGGGCCTCGCGATGGCCAGTAACCGCATCGCCCACTACGAGTGCGGCAACGGCGAGAACCCCCGCGGCTGGCACACCGGCGCGGGGATGCTCACCTGGTGGGCGAACGGGACCGAGTCCGACCGGCCCGGTCAGTCCGACCGGTCCGGTCAGTACACAGACTGGTTCTGGCCCACCGTCGACTGGTACCGGCTGCCCGGCACCACCGTCTCCACCAAGCGCCTGCCCGACCGCGCGGGCGGCGAATGGGGCGCCCCCAAACCCGACGTGCGCTGGGTCGGCGGCACGACCGACGGCGAGTACGCGGCCGTGGGGCAGCACCTCAAGGGCCTGGGCTCGACCCTGGAGGCCCGCAAGTCCTGGTTCTTCCTCGACGACTCCGTGGTCTGCCTGGGCGCCGGCATCACCTGCGCGGACGGTGTCCCGGTCGAGACGGTCGTGGACAACCGCAATCTGGGGGAGGGCGGCGACCAGGTCCTCGCCCGCGGCCGGAACTGGGCCCACCTGGAGGGGCACGGCGGCTGGATCGTGCCCGGGGGCGGCCTGCGGACCCTGCGCGAGGACCGCACCGGCGCCTGGTCCGACATCAACACCACCAGCACGACCGAGCGCCGCACCCGTCGCCGGCAGACCCTCTGGCTCGACCACGGCACCGACCCGGCCGACGCCGGCTACGTCTACACCGTCATGCCGGGTGCCTCCCGGGCGGCCGTCGCCCGCCGCGCCGCCGACCAGCGCCGGGTCACGGTCCTCGCCAACGACGGCCGCCGCCAGGCGGTGACGGTCCCCGCCCTCGGTCTCACGGCCGCCAACTTCTGGCAGGCCGGCACGGCGGGCCCGCTCACCGCGACGGCCGGGGCGAGCGTGCTGGTCCGCCGCCGGGGCCGTACCGCTACGCTCTGCGTGAGCGAACCGCCGCGCACGGGAGAACCCCTGGAGATCATCTGGGACCACCCGGTGAGAGCGGTGTCGCGGGCCGACGAGACGGTGGAGATCCTCACGACGGGCCGCCGACTGCACCTCCGCGTCACCCCAGGGGTGGTATGTACCACCCATGAATGTGAGGTGACTCTCAGCTGACGGCTTTGTGCGACCTCTACAAGCAGGAGCCCCTCTGAGCAGTCGAAAAGGCTGCATGCGATGGGGGTTCTGTTCGGTGCTACCAGGAAAACGGGCCGGAGACTGTACGGAGTCGACGGCTCGCAATCCTTGGTCGGGTTCGTAGAGTCGCTACATGACCGTTTTGGACGAGGCGCCGGGTGAGCCGACGGACGCGCGCGGGCGAGTGGCCGAGCTGCACGAGATCCGTGCGCAGGCGCTGGCCGGGCCGAGCGAGAAGGCTACGGCGGCGCAGCACGCCAAGGGCAAGCTGACGGCGCGTGAGCGGATCGAGCTGCTCCTGGACCCGGGCTCCTTCCGCGAGGTCGAGCAGCTGCGCCGGCACCGGGCGACCGGGTTCGGCCTGGAGGCCAAGAAGCCGCACACCGACGGTGTCGTCACCGGCTGGGGCACGGTCGAGGGCCGCACGGTCTTCGTCTACGCCCACGACTTCCGGATCTTCGGCGGTGCGCTGGGCGAGGCCCACGCCACGAAGATCCACAAAATCATGGACATGGCCATCGCGGCCGGTGCCCCGCTGGTGTCGCTGAACGACGGCGCCGGCGCCCGTATCCAGGAGGGCGTCAGCGCGCTCGCCGGGTACGGCGGCATCTTCCAGCGCAACACCAGGGCGTCCGGCGTCATCCCGCAGATCAGCGTGATGCTCGGCCCGTGCGCGGGCGGCGCGGCCTACAGCCCCGCCCTGACCGACTTCGTCTTCATGGTCCGCGACACCTCGCAGATGTTCATCACGGGCCCGGACGTCGTCAAGGCGGTCACCGGCGAGGAGATCACGCAGAACGGCCTGGGCGGCGCCGACGTGCACGCCGAGACGTCCGGTGTCTGCCACTTCGCCTACGACGACGAGGAGACCTGCCTCGCCGAGGTCCGCTACCTCCTCTCCCTCCTCCCGCAGAACAACCGGGAGAACCCGCCCCGCGCCGAGTCCTCGGACCCCGTCGACCGCCGCTCGGACACGCTCCTCGACCTGGTCCCGGCGGACGGCAACCGCCCCTACGACATGGCCAAGGTCATCGAGGAACTCGTCGACGAGGGCGAGTACCTGGAGGTCCACGAGCGCTGGGCCCGCAACATCATCTGCGCGCTGGCCCGCCTCGACGGACAGGTCGTCGGCATCGTCGCCAACCAGCCGCAGGCCCTGGCCGGCGTCCTGGACATCGAGGCGTCGGAGAAGGCCGCCCGCTTCGTCCAGATGTGCGACGCCTTCAACATCCCGATCGTCACCCTTCTGGACGTACCCGGCTTCCTGCCCGGCGTCGACCAGGAGCACGGCGGCATCATCCGCCACGGCGCCAAGCTCCTCTACGCCTACTGCAACGCGACCGTGCCCCGGATCTCGCTCATCCTGCGCAAGGCGTACGGAGGTGCTTACATCGTCATGGACAGCCAGTCCATCGGCGCCGACCTCACCTACGCCTGGCCGACCAACGAGATCGCCGTCATGGGCGCGGAGGGTGCCGCCAACGTCATCTTCCGCCGGCAGATCGCCGGGGCCGAGGACCCCGAGGCCATGCGGGCCCGCATGGTCAAGGAGTACAAGTCCGAGCTGATGCACCCCTACTACGCGGCCGAGCGCGGCCTGGTCGACGACGTCATCGACCCCGCCGAGACCCGCGAGGTGCTGATCAAGTCCCTGGCGATGCTCCACACCAAGCACGCCGACCTGCCCTCCCGCAAGCACGGCAACCCGCCGCAGTGACCCGAGGAGCCACTTCCATGTCCACTCCCGACATCCGCGTCGAGAAGGGCCACGCCGAACCCGAGGAAGTCGCCGCCATCACGGCCCTCCTCCTGGCCCGCGCCGCCGCCCGCCCCGCCGAGATCGCCCCGACCCACGGCGGCGGCCGCGCCCGCGCGGGCTGGCGCCGCCTGGAACGCGAGCCGGGCTTCCGCGCCCCGCACAGCTGGCGCTGACCTGAATATGCGAGCAGGGCCCCTCCGTGAGGAGGGGCCCTGCTCGCATATTCAGGGGCGCGGGGAACTGCGCGACAAGCCACGAACTGCCCGCACCCGGCAACGAAACCGCCCCCGGCAGCCCGGTGGCCGCAGGGGGCGTATCGCAGCCCGGCGTAGCGGGGTGCCGCCTGCGCCCACCCTCCCCCACTCTCGGCTTCGCTCGAGCGGGGGGACCCCCATCGCCCCAGCGGCACGACTGCCCGCAGGCTGAGCGGCTAGCGCAACCGCGCCATCAGGGCGTGCTCCACGAGCGTGATGAGCGCGGACTTCGCGTCGGCCCGATGCCGCGCGTCCGTCGTGATGATCGGCGTGTCCGGGCCGATTTGCAGCGCCTCCCGGACCTCGTCCGGGTTGTACGGCTGCTGGCCGTCGAAGCCGTTGAGCGCGATCACGAACGGCAGGCCGCTGTTCTCGAAGTAGTCGACGGCCGGGAAGCAGTCGGCCAGACGCCTCGTGTCGACCAGGACGATCGCCCCGATGGCGCCGCGCACCAGGTCGTCCCACATGAACCAGAACCGGTCCTGGCCGGGCGTACCGAAGAGGTACAGGATCAGGTCCTGGTCGAGCGTGATGCGGCCGAAGTCCATGGCGACCGTCGTGGTCGTCTTGTCCCCGGTGTGGGTGAGGTCGTCGATGCCCGCGGACGCGGATGTCATCACGGCCTCGGTGCGCAGCGGATTGATCTCCGAGACAGCGCCGACGAACGTGGTCTTGCCCACGCCGAAGCCGCCCGCCACCACGATCTTCGCGGAAGTGGTGGAGCGGGAAGGACCGCCGCTAGAGCTTGCGAAGTCCACTGAGCACCCTTTCGAGCAGTGTCACGTCTGGCTGGCCGCCGGCGCTCTCGTCGCCGCCGGGCTGATGGATGGCGACCAGTCCCGCCTCCGCCAAGTCGGCGACGAGGATCCTGGCCACGCCGAGAGGGATCGTCAGGAGGGCCGAGACCTCGGCCACCGACTTGATCTCCCGGCAGAGGTTGCAGATCCGCTGATGCTCGGGCAACTGGCCCTGCATCTGGTGCGGCTGCGCGGTGGTGTGCACCAGCGCCTCGATGGCGAGCTGGTACCGGGGCCTGGTGCGGCCGCCCGTCATGGCGTACGGGCGCACCAGGGGGTTGTTCGACGCCCCGGCGGGCGCCGGCTCAGGGGTGCGGCGCTGCGGCTGCACGGGCTGGATGCGCGGAGCGTGCGGCTGGTCGTACGGCGAAGGGCCGGGGCCCTGCGGCGCGTACGGCTGCCGGTGGTTCGGCACGGAGGGGTAGCCGTACCCGTTCGCCGAGCCGTCGCCTTGGCCCTGACCGGAGCCGTACGACCAGTTGCCCGATGACGGACCGCCTGGGGGTGTTGCCACTTTTTCCTCCTCCGACTGTGCCTGGCACCCATCACTGTGGAGCCGCGTCCCGAAACTTTACGGCCACGGGACGCCAAAACGCACCGTCTGTCCTTTAGTTGAGAAGGCTCCCTTGGAGCTCAGCCCGCAGATCGGGGGTCAAAACCGTGCCGGCACGGTCCACCAGAAGGGCCATCTCGTACCCAATGAGACCGATGTCCGCCTCCGGGTGTGCGAGAACCGCGAGGGACGAGCCGTCGGAGATGGACATGATGAAGAGGAATCCGCGCTCCATCTCCACAACCGTCTGGTTCACGCTGCCGCCCTCGAAGATGCGCGAGGCGCCGGCGGTCAGCGAGGTCAGGCCGGAGGCGACGGCCGCGAGCTGATCGGCTCGGTCGCGGGGGAACCCTTCGGACATCGCCAGAAGGAGTCCGTCGGCGGAGACCACCACCGTGTGGGACACCCCCGGGGTGTTGTCCACGAAGTTGGTGATCAACCAGTTCAGGTTCTGCGCCGCCTGGCTCATCGGGCTCACACTAACGCTCCTGGTTGTAGGTGCTGTCAGGACCACGGTGTTCATTCCTTGTGTCCTGGCCGTTCGTTTCACTGCCTGCGTTGCGGCCTCGCTCGACGCCGCGCCGCAGGTTGCTCAGCCTGCCCCGGACGTCCTCCGGAGCGCGGGAGACCTGGGGGCCTCCCTGTGGAGTGGTCTCGGCCGCGCCCTCGACCAGGTTGGCCTTGGGCACCCGCCGCGGCAGACCCGAGGAGGTCACCCCGCCCGCCTTGGGCTTGCGCAGCGCCGAGGCCTGCTGCCAGCGGTCGTCGTTGGCCGACCGCCAGGTGTCCTCGCCGCCCGCCCCCGGTGCGGCGGCCGGCGTCTCCTGGCCCACGTGCTCCGCATCGCCCGCGCCGCTCGCGGTGGATCCGCGGCGGGGAAGACCGGCGTCGGTCAGCTCGTGGGCGGCGGAGGGGGCCGGCCCCGGACGGTCGAAGCCTACGCGGTCCGGCTCGGTCACGTCAGCGGCCTGGGCGGATTGCGCCTGCGGGGCACCCGCGGAGTACTGGTCCGGATATCCGTTCTGGTATCCGTCCTGCTGCGGCCAGTCGTCCTGGTGGCGCCGCTGCTCGAAGGGGGAGTAGCCCCCGTTCTCCTGCGGGCCGCCGTTCGGCGCGTAGTACTGCTCGTCGTACGACGCCTGCTGCGGTTCCTGGTAGGCCTGCTGCGGGTCCGCGTACGCCGACTGCTGGTCGTACCCGGCGCTCGCCGGCTCCTGGTACGCGCCGTTCTGCTGCTGGTAGCCGTCGAGGGGCTGGTCGTAGCCCGGCTGCTGTCCGTCGTAGCCCGGCTGCCGGCCGGTGAACTGGTCCTGGAACCCGGTGGCGTCGGTGCTCCCGCCGTCACCCCGGTCCACCGGACCCGGCAGCTCGGGGTGCGACTGGGCCTCCAGCGCGGCGCGGCGCTCCTCGCGCATCAGCGAGCGGCCGACCGGGTCCAGCTCGCGTATGTCGTCGGGGATCTCGGCGTACCGGCTGTCGTCGAAGCCCAGCTCGGCGGCGGTCCGCATGGGCTGGCCGACCTGGCCCACCTGGCCGAGGTTCTCGCCCTGGAAGTTCTGCTCCGGGATGATCTGCGACACGGTGAACTCGTCGCGCTGCTGCTGCTGCTCGCCACCGCCACCGTGGGTGATGGCGTCCGGGAGCATGACCAGCGAGGTGGTGCCCGCCTGCTCCCCGGAGGGGCGCAGCTGCACGCGGATGCCGTGCCGGTCGGACAGCCGGCCGACCACGAACAGGCCCATGCGCTGCGAGATCGCGGCGTCCACGGTCGGCGGGTTGGCCAGCTTGTGGTTGATGTCCGCGAAGTCCTCGGCGGTCAGGCCGATGCCCTTGTCGTGGATCTCGACCATCACGCGGCCGTCGGGCAGCCGGGTCGCGGTGACGCGGACCTTGGTCTGCGGCGAGGAGAACGTGGTGGCGTTCTCGAGCAGCTCGGCGAGCAGGTGCACGAGGTCGGTCACGGCGCGGCCGTGGATCTCGGCCTCGGGGACGCCCGACAGCTCGATGCGCTCGTACTGCTCCACCTCGGAGGAGGCGGCGCGCAGCACGTCGACCAGCGGAACCGGCTGGTCCCAGCGGCGGCCGGGCTCCTCGCCGGCGAGGACCAGGAGGTTCTCGCCGTTGCGGCGCATACGGGTGGCGAGGTGGTCCAGCCGGAAGAGGTTCTCCAGCTGGTCGGGGTCGGCCTCGTTGTTCTCCAGGTCGGTGATCAGGCTCAGCTGGCCCTCGATCAGCGACTGGTTGCGGCGCGACAGGTTGGTGAAGATCGCGTTGATGTTGCCCCGCAGCAGCGCCTGCTCGGCGGCGAGCCGGACCGCCTCGCGGTGCACCTGGTCGAAGGCGCGGGCGACTTCGCCGATCTCGTCGGTCGAGGTGATCGGGATCGGCTGCACCCGGGTGTCGACCCGGCCGGGGTCGGTGCGGGAGAGCTGGTCGACCAGCATCGGCAGCCGCTGCTCGGCGATGCCGAAGGCGGCGTTGCGCAGCTGGCGCATGGAGCGGCTCATCCCGCGGGCCACCATGCCGGCCAGGATGAACGCGGCGAGCAGCGCGATGACGATCGCGGCACCCGTGATGTAGGCGTCGCGCTCGGCGTCGTCGGCGATCGCGGACGCCTCGGACACCGCCTTGTCGGCCAGGTCCGACTCGATCTTCTGGTACGCGTCGAACTTGAGGGTGTTGACCGCCCACCAGTTTTCCGGCGTGATGCCCTGCTGGGCGAGCTCCGCCCGCGCGCCGGTGTCCGTGGAGGCGAGCTGGGCCAGCTCCGAGATCATGGTGGTCGGGTCGGACGGCGGCGGCACGTAGTCCGGGTCCTTGGCCTTGGCCTCCTTGGCCATGGCCGCGCCGTCCTCCTTGAGCTTCGCCTCGGCGTCCTCGAGCTTCTGCGCGTCAGCCTCGGTGCCGCCGCCGATGTACTCCTCGATCGCGATGCGCTCCAGGTACGCGTACGAGGAGAGCGCGACGCGCTGGCTGGCGAGGTGGCTGGGCTCCGGACCCGGCTTGACCAGCATGTGCATGCCGATGGAGCGCTCCAGGGAGAGCGCGGCCTTGGTCAGGGAGATGGCGTAGACGGTGCGGCCGTAGGAGGTGATGTTGCCGGTGCCCAGACCGAGCTCGTTGGCGAACTCCATCAGGGGATGGGCGACGCCGGTGTAGCCCTCCTCGGTCTCCACGCCCTTCAGCTTGGCGGTGTACGCGGCCGCCCGCAGCGTCTGGAGCTTGGGCTCCTGCTCGCGGAACACCTTCAGCCGGCGCTCCAGGCCGGCCTTGCCGGGCATGCCCTGGGCCGCCTCGTCGAAGGTGTCGGCCGCCTCGTCGGTGGCCTGGCGGGCCTTGGCGACGGTGGCGTCCTTTTCGCCCTTGCCTTGCAGCAGGGGGGCCGCCGTGATGTCGCGCTCGTTGTAGAGGGCGTTGGCGTAGCCGAGGGAGGCACGCACCAGACGCGCGGTGCTCTCGGCGTCCTCGGCGTCCTGCCAGGTGTCGATCGAGCTCTTCACCTGGAAGCCGCCCATGACGAGGCCGACCAGCACGGGTATGAGCAGGATCGCGTTCAGCCGGGTGGTCACCCGCCAGTTGCGCGGCGTGAAACGGCCACCGCTCGGCGCGGGCGGCTCGGCCTTCTGTTCCGCGGCCGGGGCGGGGGCGGGCGCCGCTGTGCGCGGCGGCGGGGTGAAGTTGCCCCGGGCCGATGGCTCGGGACTGTTCTTGCTTCGCCTCACTCGACCAACAACCTCTCGGCGGTCGGCACCTGTGTCGTGCCGCGGTGTCTCAGAACCCACTCCGTCAGTCATCGAGTACGCGCTACTGCTGAGTACGTCTTCGACCATGGGGCAGTTCTGGCATTCCAGCACGGCGACCAGCGCTCTTCCAAACAGTGGAACGCGGGGGTTACACGTGATGTAAGCCCCGCGTAAAACGGTCATAAAGAGCGAGGTCCGTCAAAAGACGGGGCGTTCGTGCGCGCAGCGAGACCAGTTGACCGCGTCGCGTGTCGGTACCACCCGATTCCTCTGCCGAAACGTTATGAACAGCGGAGCCGACCGTGTCAAAGGACACAGTCGGCTCCGACCCGTCTACGACAAGTGCCGTAGATGCCTGCCGACTTGGCTGCGGCGGTTGGCGGACCCGCCGTGGTGGCCTACCGCAGGCGGGCCATCAGCGCGTGCTCGACCAGCGTGATCAGTGCCGACTTCGCGTCGGCGCGGTGCCGGGCGTCGGTCGTGATGATCGGGGTGTCCGGACCGATTTGCAGCGCCTCGCGCACCTCGTCGGGGGAGTAGGGCTGCTGGCCGTCGAAGCCGTTGAGCGCGACGACGAACGGCAGGCCGCTGTTCTCGAAGTAGTCGACGGCCGGGAAGCAGTCGGCCAGCCGACGGGTGTCGCACAGCACGACCGCGCCGATGGCGCCGCGCACCAGGTCGTCCCACATGAACCAGAACCGGTCCTGGCCGGGCGTGCCGAACAGGTACAGGATCAGGTCCTGGTCGAGCGTGATGCGGCCGAAGTCCATGGCGACCGTGGTGGTCGTCTTGTCCCCGGCGTGCGTGAGGTCGTCGATCCCGGCGCTGGCCGAGGTCATCACGGCCTCGGTGCGCAGGGGGTTGATCTCGGAGACGGCGCCCACGAACGTGGTCTTGCCGACGCCGAAGCCGCCGGCGACCACGATCTTCGCGGAGGTGGTCGCCCGCCCTCCGTCAGAGCTTTCGAAGTCCACTGAGCACCCTTTCGAGCAGTGTCACGTCAGGCGCACCGCCGTTGTTCTCGTCTCCGCCGGGCTGGTGAATGGCGACGAGCCCGGCCTCCGCGAGGTCCGCGACCAGGATTCGCGCCACGCCGAGCGGCATCGCCAGCAGGGCCGACACCTCGGCCACCGATTTCACCTCGCGGCACAGGTGGCAGATCCGCTGGTGCTCGGGGAGCAGTCCCATGAGCGCTGCCGGGTCGGCCGTCGTACTGATCAGCGCCTCGATGGCGAGCTGGTAGCGCGGCCTGGTCCGGCCACCGGTCATCGCGTAGGGACGGACCAGCGGCTGGTCGCCCTCGTCCTCGTACGGCTCCGCGTACGGATCATGAGAGGCGGTGGGCGGGGTCATGAATCCTCCGGGCGGGACAGCAAGTCGGTCAGTCAAGCCGTCTGACGAGGCCGGTGGGGGGATTGTGGCGGCCGGACGGTGATTTGGTAACACGGGTGGTGCCGGGGCCGATCAGTGGAGCAGACTGCCTTGTAGTTCAGCGCGCAGGTCGGGTGTGAGGACCGCGCCCGCGCGGTCGACCAGGAGCGCCATCTCGTAGCCGACGAGGCCGATGTCGCATTCCGGGTGCGCGAGGACGGCCAGGGACGAGCCGTCCGAGACGGACATGAGGAAGAGGAACCCCCGCTCCATCTCCACGACCGTCTGCGCGACGTTGCCGCCCTCGAAGATCCGGGACGCCCCGGCGGTCAGCGAGGTCAGCCCCGAGGCGACGGCCGCGAGCTGGTCCGCGCGGTCGCGGGGGAAGCCCTCCGACATCGCCAGGAGGAGTCCGTCGGCGGACACGACGACGGTGTGGGACACCCCTGGGGTGTTGTCCACGAAATTCGTGATCAACCAGTTGAGGTTCTGTGCCGCCTGGCTCATCGGGCTCAACTAACGCTCCTGCTGGTGAGTGGGCCGCGGGTAGCTGCCGGTCTGGTTGGTACCGGCCTGACGGCCCTGTGCGATTCCCCGACGGAGATTGGTCAGCCGGCCGCGCACGTCGTCGGGCGCACGCGAAACCGCGGGACCGCTCTGGTGCGACTGCTGCTGAGCCGTTCCCGGGACGAGGTTGGCCCGGGGGACCCGGCGCGGGAGGCCGGAGGTGGTGACCCCGCCCGCGGCCGGCTGCCTGACGCGCTCCGCCTGCCGGACGAGATCGTCGTTCGGCGAGCTGCGCCAGGCCGAGGTGGCCGGCCGCTGGGGGGCCGCCGGGGTCTGGGGCTGGGCGGCCTGCGGCTCCGGGGACGCGGCCGGGGCGGCCTGCGGCGCCCTCGCCTCGCGGTCCCCGTGGAACCAGTTGGTCTCCAGCGTGTCGTACAGCGGCGTGCGTCCGTCACCGGGACCGGTGGCCGGGGGCAGGGCCCATCCGTCCTGGGGCCGCTGCGGGGGAGTTCCGTTGGTGTTCTGGCCCACCGGCTCCGGTGCGACCGGCCGCTGCGGGGCCGGCGGACGCGGGGCGCCGAAGTCGTTCCCGCCCTGCGTGCCGCCCGTCTGCGGACGCTCGAACTGGCCGGTGGCCGCCGGGTTCTGACGGACCGGCAGGTCGTGCTGCCCGGTCGAGCCGTTGTCGTAGCCCTGGGCACCGGCGAACCGGTCCGCCGGTGCCGAGCCGTTCGGGGCCGACGGGGCGGGCTGCCCGCCGAAGACGTCCGAGCGGACGAAGGAACCGCCGCCCTGCTGCGGCGCGGCCGGCTCGGGACGCGCGAACTGGTCGTTCCGCGGCGCGTCCTGGCCGAACCCGCTCCGGTCGTACTGGTCCTGGCCCGGCCGGCCCTGACCGTACTGGCCGGACCCGTACTGGTCCTGCCCGTACTGGTCCTGCCCGTACTGGTCCTGCCCGTACTGATCCTGCCCGTACTGGTTCTGGTCGTCGTGCTGCGGGTACTGGCTGCGGCCGTCGTACTGGTTCTGGCCGTCGTACTGGTTCTGCGCGGGCTGGGCGAACTGGCCCGTGTCCTGCGGCTCGTCCCGCCGGGGGGCCGGGGCGTCGAAGTCGGGGCGGGGGAACTCGGCCGTGGCGGCGGGGGACTGGGGCTCGCCGAACCGGGGCACGGCCGGCATCTCGGCGGTCGAGCCGGGACCCTGCCGTTCGTCGGCGCGGGAGCCGCCCGGCTCGTCGTGGCCGCGCGGCGCGTCCAGCGAGGCACGCGGCACGGGCGGCTGCGCGTTCTCGTCGCTCCAGCTGGGCACCCGCGGCTGCGGGTTGCCGCCGGGCAGCTCGGCCCGCGGACCGCCGCGCGGCGGCAGCTGGGGACGGCGGCCCTGCTCGGCGTCGCCGTTGCCACCGCGCTTGGCACGCTGCGGGGGCGCCGAGGGAGTGCGGGAGCCGCCGAACATGTCCTGGCCCTGCGAGGCGTTGTTCGCCGGCGCGTTGCCCTGCGGCGCGTTCATGCCCGCGGCCTGTAGCCCCTGCGGAGCACCCGGCGCCTGACCGGCACCTGCACCGGCACCGGCACCTGCTCCCGCCCCGGCCGGAGCCGGACGGTTCTGCTGGCCCGGGGCACCGGGGGACTGGGGCCCGCGCGCGCCACCCGGCGCACCCGGGCGGCCGCCCGCGTCGCGCCCGGGCAGTGCGGCCCGCGGTCCCTGGCCGGCACCGAGCCGGCCGCCCGGCGCACCGGCGCCGAGGGCACCGCCGCCACTTCCACCGCCGAAGGCACCGCCGCCCGCGAGGGCACCGCCGCCCGGTCCGCCGCGGCGGGCCGCGGCGACACCGGCGGCGGCCTGCGCGGCGGCCGGACCGCCGCTGCCCGCGCCGGGCTGACCGGGCTTGGGCTGCGGCTTGCGGCCGCCCTGGGCGACGTCGACGGGCAGCATGACCAGCGCGGTCGTACCGCCCGAGTCGGACGGGCGCAGCTGGATGCGGATGCCGTGGCGCTGCGAGAGGCGGCCGACCACGAACAGACCCATGCGGCGGGAGACGGAGACGTCCACGGTGGGCGGCGAGGCGAGCCGCTCGTTGATCGCGGCCAGGTCCTCCGGCGAGAGGCCGATACCGGTGTCGTGGATCTCGATCAGCACCCGGCCGTCGGGCAGCGCGTGACCGGTGACCTTGACCTTGGTCTGCGGGGAGGAGAACGAGGTCGCGTTCTCCAGCAGCTCGGCGAGCAGGTGCACGAGGTCGTTGACCACGCGGCCGGCGACCTCGGTGCTCGGCACGGAGGCCAGCTCGATGCGCTCGTACTGCTCCACCTCGGAGGCGGCGGCACGGAGCACGTCGACCAGCGGGACCGGACGGGTCCAGCGCCGGCCCGGCTCCTCACCGGCGAGGACGAGGAGGTTCTCACCGTTACGGCGCATACGCGTGGCGAGGTGGTCGAGCTTGAACAGCGAGGACAGCTGGTCCGGGTCGGCCTCGCGGGACTCCAGTTCGGAGATGAGCGAGAGCTGACGCTGGATGAGGCCCTGGGAGCGGCGCGAGAGGTTGGTGAACATCGCGTTGACGTTGCCCCGCAGCAGGGCCTGCTCGGCGGCGAGGCGGACCGCCTCGCGGTGCACGTCGTCGAAGGCCGCGGCCACTCGGCCGATCTCGTCCCGGGAGTGCACGCCGACCGACTCCACCGAGGTGTCGACGTCCTGCGGGTCGGTCTCGGAGAGCTGCTTGACCAGCTCGGGCAGGCGGTCCTGGGCGACCTTGGTCGCGGTGTCCTCCAGCCGGCGCAGCGAGCGGATCATGGACCGCGCCACGACGAACGCGCCGACCAGCGAGACGCCGAGCACGAGCAGGATGAGGACACCGGAGATGATGGCCTCTTGCTCGGACTCGTTGCGCAGCTCGCGGGCCTGCTGCTCCATGTCCTCCAGCAGCTTCAGCTCGATGTTCTTCATCTGCTGGATCTTGGTGGAGCTGTCGTCCAGCCAGTCCTGGTAGGACCGCGACTTCAGGCCCGCCAGACCGCCGGTCTTGGCGAGGGCGCGGCCCGCGTACTGGTCGGACGCCTCGATCACCGGGTTGCCCTCGGAGATCGGCTTGAGCAGGTCCTCGGCACCCTCGCCGTAGATGCTGGTGAAGCTGCGGATCTCGGAGGTCTGGCTCTGTAGCGCGGACTGGGCGTACAGCCGGTCGTTCTCGGCGAGGTCGCCCTTGTCCCTGTTGTTCGCCGGGAGTGCCGCCGCGAGGACCGCGCGCTGGATGGACGCGTACTCCTTGGCCGAGGAGAAGGCCGACAGGGCGCGGGTGCGCTGGATCATGTCGGGGTTGCTGGTCGCCTCCGCCATGTCCTGCGAGAGGTCGAGCAGGTGGGTGATCAGGCGGTGGTAGGCCTCGACCGTCTGGGTCGAGTTGTCGTTGGCCGTGTACGCCGCGCTGCGGATCTTGGTCAGGTCGTTCAGGTCGCTCGCGATGCCGACGAGGCTGTCCCGGACGCCGACGAGCTTGCCGTCCTTGCTCGCCGCGTCGATCTGCTCGGACTTGTCGAGGAAGTTCTTCAGGGCCCGGTCGGTCTGCTCGCGGTCGCCCTTGACGGCGATCGCGCTGGACTTCGAGCCGTGGGCCAGCGGACCGGCGGACTGGTCGCGCTCCTCCTGGAGCGCGGCGGCCAGTTCCGTGGCCTGCTTGGTCATCTCGGTCAGCAGCTTCATGTTCTCGAGCTGCTGGATGTCGTCCATCGACTGGTTGATGCGCAGTGCGCCCAGCGAGGTCGCCGCGACCACCGGGAGCGCCAGCAGCGACACCAGACGGGTGGAGATCCGCCAGTTGCGCAGGGCTATTCGCGGGCCGGGGCCGGTCGAGCCCTTGGCCGGCTTGGTGGGCGACTGCTGGCCGGAAGCCGACGGGCCCGTCGCCTGACCGGCGCGCTCCCCGCCGTCACCGGGCTGGGTCTGGCCCGGGTTCTGGGCGTGCTGGGGCGAGGAGCTGACGGCCTTGGGGCCAGTCCCGCCCTGCGGCTCCGGCTCCGCCGAAGCGCTGCCATCCCTCTTGAAACGTCCCTGCACTAGCGTCGCAACCTCTGGACCAGGCGCCCTGCCGCGTGAACGGTCGGGCACGGTGTCGGCGTCAAAGGGGCGCCCTGAATACGCCCCTGTGTTGGTCGTGAGTGACCGGCGCTGGCTCCCCCTTCTCACCGCCGCTCGGCGCTGGTGTGCGCCCCCTGTGCGCCGGGTCGATCCTGCGGCGGTCCGTGGAATTCCAGCACAGTGCAGGATCTCCAACAAGGCCCGTGGGGCAGGCCGTGAGATACGTGACACCACGTGAGGGCCGGGTCACCAGCCGTAGAAGATGATCACCCGTAAACCGGACGTATGCACGCGAGTCGTCGAGGCTTGGCGGGTGTCCCAGTCGCCATGATCAGCAGCGGAATGATGCCTTCAGATGTGCAATGTCGGTTTAGTCGGAGTGGCGGCGGCGTCGCAATTGACCGGTTTGACCCTTGATAAGTGAGCAAACTCACACCCGGAACGTGGACTCCCCCACGGCTGGTGGGGAATCGCGTGTTTAGCCTGACGCTTTACAGAGAAGGCAAAACCGACAACCCGCGCCCTCGCAGGGGCTTTCACCGCCCCTCGGGCGCCCGGACACGACAGGGCCTCGTACAACCGTGAAGACGACGATGATGTTCCACAAGATCGCCAACCCGCGACGCACGACGCTGGCGCACCTCACAGACGCCGACGGACCGCAGACGCCGGAGCAGCCGGAGCACGCCGTCGAGCTCCCCGCCCAGACCGCCAACCCCCGCCGCACGATCCTCATGGAGGCCCCGGTCGCGGCGTCGGTCGCAGAGTAGTACGGCACCCGGCCGCGGACCGTTCAGCGGCCACTCGGGCAGGCCCGCCGCGTTAGCCTGGAGCGTCAGACTCCAGCCAGCTCAGTCAAGGGGCCAAGCAACCCGTGCGCATCGCCAGGTTCTCCATCGACGGGAACGTCGCCTTCGGCGCGGTCGAGGGCGACCAGCCGGACCAGCTCGTCCTCGACATCATCAAGGGCATCCCGTTCGCGGACTTCGAGCTCTCCGGCACCAAGGTGCCCCTGAGCAAGGTGCGGCTCCTGCCGCCGGTACTCCCCAGCAAGGTCGTCGCCTTCGGCCGCAACTACGCCGAGCACGCCCGCGAACTCGGCAACGAGGTGCCCGACGCCCCGTTCGCCTTCTTCAAGCCGTCCACCTCCGTGATCGGCCCCGGCGACGCCATCCAGTACCCCTCCTTCACCGAGGAACTGCACCACGAGGCCGAACTGGCCGTCGTCATCGGCCGCATGTGCCGCGAGGTCCCGCGCGAACGCGTCCAGGACGTGATCTTCGGCTACACCTGCGCCAACGACATCACCGCCCGCGACGTGCAGCGCCGTGAGAAGCAGTGGGCCAGGGCCAAGGGCTTCGACTCCTCCTGTCCGCTCGGCCCCTGGGTGGAGACGGACCTCGACATCCCGACCGCGAGCGACCTGACCATCCAGCTCACGGTCAACGGCGGCCAGCGGCAGCTCGGCCGCACCAGCGAGATGATCCACTCCATCGAGGATCTGATCGTCAACATCTCCGAGGCGATGACGCTGCTCCCCGGCGACGTGATTCTCACGGGCACCCCGGCCGGCGTCGGCCCCCTCAACGTCGGCGACGAGGTCGCCGTCACCATCGAAGGCATCGGCACTCTCACCAACAAGGTTGTCAAGCGTGGCTAGCGCATCCGGCTCCTCCGTACGCGTCCGTTTCTGTCCGTCCCCCACCGGCAACCCCCACGTGGGCCTGGTCCGCACCGCCCTGTTCAACTGGGCCTTCGCGCGCCACCACCAGGGCACGCTGGTCTTCCGCATCGAGGACACCGACGCGGCCCGCGACTCCGAGGAGTCGTACGACCAGCTCCTCGACGCGATGCGGTGGCTGGGCTTCGACTGGGACGAGGGCCCCGAGGTCGGCGGCCCGCACGCGCCGTACCGCCAGTCGCAGCGCATGGACATCTACCGGGACGTCGCGCAGAAGCTCCTGGACGCCGGCCACGCCTACCGCTGCTACTGCTCCCAGGACGAGCTGGACACCCGCCGTGAGGCGGCCCGCGCCGCCGGCAAGCCCTCCGGGTACGACGGCCACTGCCGCGAGCTGACCGACGCCCAGGTCGAGGAGTACGTGTCGCAGGGCCGCGAGCCCATCGTCCGCTTCCGGATGCCCGACGAGGCGATCACCTTCACGGACCTGGTCCGCGGCGAGATCACCTACCTCCCGGAGAACGTCCCGGACTACGGCATCGTCCGAGCCAACGGCGTCCCGCTCTACACGCTCGTCAACCCGGTCGACGACGCCCTGATGGAGATCACCCACGTCCTGCGCGGCGAGGACCTGCTCTCCTCCACCCCGCGCCAGATCGCCCTGTACAAGGCGCTCATCGAACTGGGCGTCGCCAAGGAGATCCCCGCCTTCGGCCACCTGCCGTACGTCATGGGCGAGGGCAACAAGAAGCTGTCCAAGCGCGACCCGCAGTCGAGCCTCAACCTCTACCGCGAGCGCGGCTTCCTCCCCGAGGGCCTGCTCAACTACCTCTCCCTCCTCGGCTGGTCGCTCTCCGCCGACCAGGACATCTTCACGATCGAGGAGATGGTCGCGGCCTTCGACGTCTCCGACGTACAGCCCAACCCGGCACGCTTCGACCTGAAGAAGTGCGAGGCGATCAACGCCGACCACATCCGGCTCCTGGAGATCAAGGACTTCGCCGAGCGCTGCCGCCCCTGGCTGAAGGCCCCCGTCGCCCCCTGGGCGCCGGAGGACTTCGACGAGGCCAAGTGGCAGGCGATCGCGCCGCACGCGCAGACCCGCCTCAAGGTCCTCTCCGAGATCACCGACAACGTCGACTTCCTGTTCCTGCCGGAGCCGGTCTTCGACGAGGCGAGCTGGACCAAGGCCATGAAGGAGGGCTCGGACGCGCTCCTGACCACGGCACGCGAGAAGCTCGACGCCGCCGACTGGGCGTCCCCCGAGTCCCTCAAGGAGGCCGTCCTGGCCGCCGGTGAGGCCCACGGCCTCAAGCTCGGCAAGGCCCAGGCCCCCGTCCGCGTCGCCGTCACCGGCCGCACGGTCGGCCTGCCCCTCTTCGAGTCCCTGGAGGTCCTGGGCAAGGAGAAGGCACTGGCCAGGATCGACGCGGCGCTGGCGCGGCTCGCCGCGTAAACCGGCAGCACGTGTGAAGGGCGGCGTCCGCATGGGCGCCGCCCTTTTCCGTTACCCCGCCCGGGTGCTCCGACCGGCGCCGCCGCCCCGGCCCCCGCAGACTGGCGGCATGCGCCGCGAGGACATCGACCCACGCTTCTTCGGAGACCGGCTCGCCTACAACCGGGCCGTACTCGTCGAACAGCCCCGGCGCTGGCTCGTGGTCGCCGGCCACGAGGCCCGCGACGACGAGGGCGGCATCGCCGCCGTGGGCGACGTCCGCGGCCAGCTCCGGCTGACCTTCCGGCGCCTGGAGGAGACCCTGGACAAGGCCGGGTTCGCCCTGAGCGACCTCGTCCAGATCCGGATCCTCACCGTCGACATCGAGGCGGTGACGGCCCACTACGACGCCGTACTGGCCGAACTGGCCGCCGCCGACTGCCGCCCGGCCAGCCTGCTCGCCGAGGTACGGGCCCTGTCCGACCCGCGGATGCTGGTCGAGATCGAGGGCCTGGCCGCGCAGTAGCCCGGGCCACCGCCACTCCAGCGGCCTAGGCTGGCCCCATGCCGATCAAAGCCGTGGTCTGGGACGTCGACGACACACTCTTCGACTACACCACCGCCGACCGCGAGGGCATGCGTGCCCATCTGGTCGCCGAGGGACTGCTCGCCGGGTACGGGTCGGCCGAGGAGGCCCTCGTGCGCTGGCGGGAGATCACCGACCAGCAGTGGGCGCGCTTCGCGGCGGGCGAGGTGGACTTCGTCACACAGCGGCGCGACCGCACCCGGGTCTTCCTCGGCCGGCCGGAGCTGACGGACGCCGAGGCCGACGACTGGTTCCGGCGGTACGTCACGCACTACGAGGCCGCCTGGTCCCTCTTCCCGGACGTGATGCCCGTGCTCGACGCGCTCGCCGACAGCCACCGGCACGCCGTGCTCTCCAACTCCAGCCTCACCGTCCAGGACCGCAAACTGCGCGTCCTCGGCGTGCACGACCGCTTCGAGGCCATCCTGTGCGCCGCCGAGCTGGGCGTCTCCAAGCCGGAGGCCGGGGCCTTCCTCGCGGCCTGCGACGCCCTCGGGCTCGGCCCGGCCGAGGTCGCCTACGTCGGCGACCACCCGGAGATCGACGGACGCGGCGCCGCCGACGCCGGGCTGCTCTCGGTCTGGATCGACCGCGGCGGCGTCTACGCGACGGTCGACCCGCCGGCCGGGCCCCGCCGCATCGCCTCGCTCTCCGAACTTCCGGCGCTGCTCGGCGCCGATACCCGTTTTGGAGCCCCGTCCACCTTCGGGTAATGTTCTTCCTGCGCCGCCGGAGAGCGGGCCGAAGGGCCGGGAACCGGAAGCGCAACGCTAGAACAAGAACCCCTCGGGGCTTGCGTTCCAGTGGCCTATGGTGTAATTGGCAGCACGACTGATTCTGGTTCAGTTAGTCTAGGTTCGAGTCCTGGTAGGCCAGCTCGCAGAGCTTATCTGCGCCGCGGAGCACATCCGCAAGGCCCCCGTTGTGTAGCGGCCTAGCACGCCGCCCTCTCAAGGCGGTAGCGCCGGTTCGAATCCGGTCGGGGGTACAGATCCTTCCCGCGAGGGCAGCCGGGTAGCTCCCACTGTTCTCGATGCAGGATCGCTAGGGCCCCCGTTGTGTAGCGGCCTAGCACGCCGCCCTCTCAAGGCGGTAGCGCCGGTTCGAATCCGGTCGGGGGTACGAACTGGTCTAAACCACATTGGTCTATGGTGTAATTGGCAGCACGACTGATTCTGGTTCAGTTAGTCTAGGTTCGAGTCCTGGTAGACCAGCTCGGATCTGCGGCGATGCAGTAGTCAGCGCCCGCAAGATCCACGCCCCCGTTGTGTAGCGGCCTAGCACGCCGCCCTCTCAAGGCGGTAGCGCCGGTTCGAATCCGGTCGGGGGTACGTGAGTCCCAAGGGGGCTTCCGCTGAGGCGGGAGCCCCCTTCGGCATTCCTCCGGCGTTCACCCGATGCCGTACCGCCGCGCCGACTCCTCCTCCGAGGCGTGGGTCTCCATGAAGTCGAGGTCCCCGTCGGGCCACCTCCGTCATCAACTCGCCGTAGGCCGCCGGGGAAAGCGCGGAGCGGCGGGTCGTCGCCCCGGGGAAGGCCGCGGACGGGGCCTGGGAACGGCGCCGGGCCCGCCGCGGCGTTGAGGCGGGCCCGTGACCGGTCAGAGGTGTCCGGGGGCGGTCAGCCGTTGCGGCGCAGTGCCTCGGAGAGGCGGCCGGCGGCGTCGATGATGGCCTGCGCGTGCATGCGGCCGGGGTGGCGGGTCAGGCGCTCGATGGGCCCGGAGACGGACACGGCGGCCACCACGCGGTTGGAGGGGCCGCGCACCGGCGCGGAGACGGACGCGACGCCGGGCTCCCGCTCGCCGATGGACTGGGCCCAGCCGCGGCGGCGCACGCCGGACAGGGCCGTCGCCGTGAAGCGGGCGCCCTGGAGGCCGCGGTGCAGGCGCTCGGGCTCCTCCCAGGCCATGAGGATCTGCGCCGAGGAGCCGGCTTTCATGGTGAGCGTGGAACCGACCGGGACCGTGTCCCGAAGGCCCGACAGGCGCTCGGCCGCGGCCACGCAGATGCGCATGTCGCCCTGGCGGCGGTAGAGCTGGGCGCTCTCGCCGGTGACGTCGCGCAGGTGGGTGAGGACCGGGCCCGCCGTGGCGAGCAGGCGGTCCTCGCCGGCCGCCGCGGCCAGTTCGGCCAGGCGCGGGCCGAGGATGAAGCGGCCCTGCATGTCGCGCGCCACCATACGGTGGTGTTCCAGCGCCACGGCCAGGCGGTGGGCCGTGGGTCGTGCCAGTCCGGTCGCACCGACCAACCCCGCGAGGGTGGCCGGACCGGACTCCAGAGCGCTCAGGACGAGGGCCGCCTTGTCCAGAACGCCGACGCCGCTACTGTTGTCCATGCAACGATACTCCCGTCTCACTCTGTGAAACGCAAGTTCAATTTTCCGTGGAACCCGCCACTCTGGAAGGCACGTAGTCACAACGGCCCGTGACGCATGGGCCTGGTGGCGGTTGCCCGGAATCACAGGGGTGCGGGCACCGCTTCCCCAAGATCACTAGTTGGGTCGGCGCTGCGTCGCCGACCGAAGGGAAAGCGATGGGTAGGACACTCGCGGAGAAGGTCTGGGACGACCACGTCGTCCGGCGCGCCGAGGGCGAGCCCGACCTCCTCTTCATCGATCTGCACCTGCTGCACGAGGTGACCAGCCCGCAGGCCTTCGACGGCCTCCGCAAGAGCGGCCGCCCGGTGCGGCGGCTCGACCTGACCATCGCCACCGAGGACCACAACACCCCGACGCTCGACATCGACAAGCCCATCGCGGACCCGGTCTCCCGGGCCCAGCTGGAGACGCTGCGCAAGAACTGCGCGGAGTTCGGCGTCCGGCTGCACCCGCTGGGCGACGTCGAGCAGGGCGTCGTGCACGTCGTCGGCCCCCAGCTCGGCCTGACCCAGCCCGGCACCACCGTGGTCTGCGGCGACTCGCACACCTCGACGCACGGCGCCTTCGGCGCGCTGGCGTTCGGCATCGGCACCTCCCAGGTCGAGCACGTGCTGGCCACCCAGACGCTGCCCATGGCCCGCCCGAAGACCATGGCGATCACGATCAACGGCGCACTGCCCGAGGGCGTCACGGCCAAGGACCTGATCCTGGCGATCATCGCGAGGATCGGCACCGGCGGCGGCCAGGGCTACATCCTGGAGTACCGGGGCGAGGCCATCGAGAAGCTCTCGATGGAGGCCCGCATGACCATCTGCAACATGTCGATCGAGGCCGGCGCCCGCGCGGGCATGATCGCCCCCGACGAGACCACCTTCGCCTACCTCCAGGGCCGCCCGCACGCCCCCGAGGGCGCGGACTGGGACGCGGCGGTGGAGTACTGGAAGACGCTGCGTACGGACGACGACGCCGAGTTCGACGCCGAGGTGGTCATCGAGGCCGCCGAGCTGGCGCCGTTCGTCACCTGGGGCACCAACCCCGGCCAGGGCGCGCCGCTTTCCGCCGCCGTCCCCGACCCGGCTTCGTACGAAGACGCCTCGGAGCGCTTCGCCGCCGAAAAGGCCCTGGAGTACATGGGCTTGGCGGCCGGGCAGCCGCTGCGCTCCATCAAGGTGGACACCGTCTTCGTAGGTTCCTGCACCAACGGCCGCATCGAGGACCTGCGTGCCGCCGCCGAGATCGTCCGGGACCGCAAAGTCGCCGACGGCGTACGCATGCTGGTCGTCCCGGGCTCCGCGCGGGTCGGTCTGCAGGCCGTCTCCGAGGGCCTGGACGTGGTCTTCAAGGAGGCCGGCGCCGAATGGCGGCACGCGGGCTGCTCGATGTGCCTGGGCATGAACCCGGACCAGCTGGCCCCCGGCGAGCGCTCCGCGTCCACCTCCAACCGCAACTTCGAGGGGCGCCAGGGCAAGGGCGGCCGCACCCACCTGGTGTCGCCGCAGGTCGCGGCCGCGACGGCGGTCCTGGGCCACCTGGCCTCCCCGGCCGACCTGTCCGCCGCCGACGTCCCCACGCCCGCTGGAGTCTGAGAGTCATGGAAGCGTTCACCAAGCACACCGGCCGGGCCGTCCCGCTGCGCCGCAGCAACGTCGACACCGACCAGATCATCCCGGCCCACTGGCTCAAGAAGGTGACCCGGGACGGGTTCGAGGACGGGCTCTTCGAGGCCTGGCGCAAGGACCCCGAGTTCGTGCTCAACCGGCCCGAGCGCGCGGGCGCCACCGTCCTGGTCGCCGGTCCCGACTTCGGCACCGGCTCCTCGCGCGAGCACGCCGTCTGGGCCTTGCAGAACTACGGCTTCAAGACCGTGATCTCCTCCCGCTTCGCCGACATCTTCCGCGGCAACTCGCTGAAGAACGGCCTGCTCACGGTGGTCCTCGACCAGAAGACCGTGGACGCGCTGTGGGAGCTGGTGGAGCAGGACCCGCAGGCCGAGATCACCGTCGACCTGGAGGCCCGCGAGGTCCGCGCCGAGGGCGTCACCGCCTCCTTCGAGCTGGACGAGAACTCCCGCTGGCGGCTGCTGAACGGGCTGGACGACATCTCGATCACCCTCCAGAACGAGGCGGACATCGCCGCGTACGAGGCGAAGCGCCCTTCGTTCAAGCCGCAGACCGTCCAGGTCTGATCACCCGGAGCCCGCACACGCCTCCCCGGGGGCTCCGCAAGGTCGAGTTTCGGCCACCCGACATCGCCGCCGTACCCCCGATCAGCCCGATCGGGGGTACGGCCGTTTCTGGATCCGTCCGCGCCCGCCCGTGACGGGCGTGACGCACAACTTCCCACGTTAGAGGCGTGGTTGCCGGGGTACGCAGGTGGTGGAGGACCGGCTTCCGACTGCGCCAGGAAGGCCGTTCGGGGCGGCAGTTGCCCCCTGCGCAGGCGACAACTCGCCCCAGATGGCACAATCTGTGCATGGAACACGACGGCCAACTCGAGCTCTATACGGCGGTCGCGGTCCGGCTCAAGGAAGCGCACACAAGAGTGCGCGCACTGCAAGTCCCGGAGGGCGTACGGATGGCGCTGACCCGGAAGCTGCTGGTCATTACGGCCGCGGCCAAACACGATCTCGCCGGTGCGGCAAGGCGCCTGGATCGGTTCACCGCCGACCTCGACGCGGGTCGATTCCCCGAAGAGGAAGGCTGAACCGGCCAGGGCGGCCCGAGTCCGTTGCGGCACAAGGGTGATTAGCCCGTTTCGTGTTTGATTTGCGGTATATATCTGCCTAACGTGCGAAAAAGCTTGAACACATTCGTTCTGGCGATGTCTCCGAAGGGGAAGACGTGAACAAGGCGCAGCTCGTAGAAGCGATTGCCGACAAGCTGGGCGGCCGGCAGCAGGCCGCCGACGCTGTCGACGCGGTCCTGGACGCCCTCGTCCGTGCCGTCGTCGCGGGCGACCGGGTCTCGGTCACCGGCTTCGGTTCCTTCGAGAAGGTCGACCGCCCGGCCCGCTACGCCCGCAACCCGCAGACCGGCGAGCGGGTTCGGGTCAAGAAGACCTCCGTGCCGCGCTTCCGCGCGGGTCAGGGCTTCAAGGACCTGGTGAGCGGCTCGAAGAAGCTTCCGAAGAACGACATCGCGGTCAAGAAGGCCCCCAAGGGCAGCCTGTCAGGACCGCCGCCCACCATCTCCAAGGCCGCGGGCAAGAAGGCCGCCGCCAAGAAGGCCACGGGCGCCGCGAAGAAGGCCACGGGCGCGGCCAAGAAGACCTCCGCGGCGGCGAAGAAGACGACCGCGAAGAAGACCACCGGAGCGGCGAAGACCACGGCGAAGAAGACCACCGCCAAGAAGTCCGCGGCCAAGAGCACCACGGCGGCGGCGAAGAAGACCGCGGCGAAGAAGGCCCCCGCGAAGAAGGCGACCGCCAAGAAGGCCCCGGCCAAGAAGTCGACGGCCCGCAAGACCACCGCCAAGAAGGCCACCGCCCGCAAGAAGTAGGAGCAGGCGGAACCCGCGGCAGCGGGCGAAGGGGCACAGGGCACTCACGCGCCGGGCCGGACTCCCTCGGGAGTCCGGCCCGCGGCGTGTCCGGGGCCCGGCGGGGCCCCACGGATCAGAACGTTTGCAGCGTCACCAGCGTGATCCGGCGGCCCGAGCCGGCCTCCGGGTCCGAGCCGGATTCCGGGCCCGCGTCAGTCCCCGTGTCCTCGGTCTCGATCCGCACCCGCTGCCCGGGCCGCAGCAGCCTGAGGCCCCCCGCGTCGAACGCCGCCGCGTCGAAGGGCACGGGCGTGCCGTCGTCGAGCAGCACCTGCCCGCTGCGGCTCTCGGGGTCGTACGTGTACGCGGTCGCCTGCATGCCGGCAGCCTACTGCCCGGCGATCAGCAGCCGCGCCGCCACCGCGGCCGTCCGGGGCCCCACCCCGAGCGCCAGTGCGGAGCGCAGGTCACCACCGGTGTCGACGTCCTGCCGTACGGAATCCACCGCGCCGAGACGCAGTTCCACCGCGCCGGACGCCCGGTGCCGGGCCCGTGAATCCGTACCGAATGCCGGGGCCAATTCACGACCCGGCGCCGCGGCCAGCACGGTGGTGCCGATTCCGGCCGCGTCCGGGAGAAAAGCGCGCGGGAATTGTGTGGCCGCGGTCAGTACCCGCGCCAATTCGGCCGGCCGCAGTGCGGGGAGATCGGCGTTGAGTGCGGCCACCGGGCATTCCGGCCTGGCCGCCCGCACCACGGCCGCCCCGTGCGCCAGCGCGGCGTTCAGACCGCCGCCCGGCTCGCCCACGACGATGTCCGCGCCGAGCGCCGCCAGCGCCCGCCCCGCCCGCGGGTCGTCCGTGACGACTGCCACATCCGCGACCGCCGGGCAGGCCAGCGCGGCCGCCACGGTGTCCTGTGCGAACGCCAGCGCGAGCCCCGGCCGCACCCCGTCGTCCGCGGTGTCGGACAGCCTGCTCTTGGCCCGGGCGAGGGGCTTCACGGGTACGACCAAGGTCCACTGCACGAGCGTTCCGTCCTTCTCTCGTCGCCGTCATTGTCACCTGCGAGACCTGGCGGTTCACTCTTCGGGGCGTACGGTGTTCTCGACAGACGGGCGGCCCGGGGCGACACTTGTCCGGCCCCAGGCCCTGGAGGAAAGGTGTCAGCGTGCCCCGCCGCAGAATCGGCTTCTGGTACCGCCTGGCCGCGGTGATCTGCAAACCGCCGCTGGTGGTTCTGATCAAGCGGGACTGGCGGGGAATGGAGAACATTCCGGCCGACGGCGGATTTATCACCGCCGTGAACCACAATTCGCACGTGGACCCCTTCGCGTACGCGCACTACCAGTACAACACCGGGCGCGTGCCCCGATTCCTGGCGAAGAGCGGCCTTTTCAAGAAGGGCTTCGTCGGCGCCGCGATGCGCGGGACCGGACAGATCCCCGTCTACCGCGAGAGCACCGACGCGCTGAGCGCCTTCCGGGCCGCGATCGACGCCGTCGAGCGCGGCGAGTGCGTCGCGTTCTACCCCGAGGGCACCCTCACCCGCGACCCGGACGGCTGGCCGATGACCGCCAAGACCGGTGCCGCTCGCGTCGCCCTACAGACCAAGTGCCCGGTGATCCCGGTCGCCCAGTGGGGCTGCAACGAACTGCTGCCGCCGTACGCCAAGAAGCCGAACCTCCTGCCGCGCAAGACCCACCAGGTGCTGGCCGGCCCGCCGGTCGACCTGTCGCGGTTCTACGGCAGGGAGATGACCACGGAGCTGCTGAAGGAGGCCACCGAGGTCATCATGGCCGCCGTCACCCGCCAGCTGGAGGAGATCCGCGGCGAGAAGGCGCCCGAGACCCCCTACGACCCGCGCCGTGAGCGGATCGAGCAGCGGCGCCGCACCCAGCAGGCGAAGTCGCAGGCGGCGCCGCCGCGCACGCACGGACCACAGGCAGAAGGGCAGAGCACGTGAGCAAGCCGGTCAAGGCGGCCGTCTTCGGCACCGGATCCTGGGGCACCGCGTTCGGCACGGTCCTCGCCGACGCGGGCTGCGAGGTCACCCTGTGGGGACGCCGCGCCGCACTGGCCGACGCCGTCAACTCCACCCGCACCAACCCGGACTACCTGCCCGGCGTGCAGCTCCCGGAGAACCTGCGGGCCACCACCGACGCCGCCGAGGCCGCGCGGGACGCCGACTTCACCGTCCTCGCCGTCCCCTCCCAGACCCTGCGCGCGGGACTCGCCGACTGGACGCCGCTGCTGGCGCCCGGCACCGTCCTGGTGTCGCTGATGAAGGGCGTCGAACTCGGCTCCGCGATGCGGATGAGCGAGGTGATCGGGGACGTCGCCGAGGTCGGCGCCGAGCGCATCGCCGTGGTCACCGGACCCAACCTGGCGCGGGAGATCGCCGCCCGCATGCCGGCCGCCGCCGTGGTCGCCTGCCCCGACGAGTCCGTCGCCCAGCGCCTCCAGACCGCCTGCCACACGCCGTACTTCCGCCCCTACACCAACACCGACGTCGTCGGCTGCGAGCTGGGCGGCGCCGTGAAGAACGTGATCGGTCTGGCCGTCGGCATCGCGGACGGCATGGGCCTCGGCGACAACGCCAAGGGTTCCCTGATCACCCGGGGCCTCGCCGAGACCACCCGCCTGGGAGTCGCCCTCGGCGCCGACCCGCTGACCTTCTCCGGACTGGCCGGACTCGGCGACCTGGTGGCGACCTGCTCCTCGCCGCTGTCCCGCAACCACACCTTCGGCACCAACCTCGGCAAGGGCATGACCCTGGAGGAGACCATCGCGGTCACCAAGCAGACCGCCGAGGGCGTCAAGTCCTGCGAGTCGGTGCTGGACCTGGCCCGCAGGCACGGCGTCGACATGCCGATCACCGAGACGGTCGTCGCCATCGTGCACGAGGGCAAGTCCCCGGTGGTCGCCGTGAAGGAACTGATGTCGCGCAGCGCGAAGCCCGAACGACGCTGAGCGACGCCGGGCGAAGCCCTCCCCGGAGCGGAGCGGAACCCGCGCGCCACGCGGCCCGCCGACGCTGTCTCGAGGCACCGCGGGCGGGTACTCTCAACGCGATATGAGCACCGAGAACCTCCCCCAGAGCCCTGAGCAGAGCCCTCAGCGGCCGCCGCGCAAGCCGCGGGTGGCCGTGGTGTTCGGCGGGCGTAGCTCCGAACACGGGATCTCCGTGGTCACCGCCGGCGCCGTCCTCGCGGCCATCGACCGGACGCGCTACGACGTCCTGCCGATCGGCATCACCAGGGACGGCCGCTGGGCCCTCACCGCCGACGAACCGGAACGCATGGCGATCACCGAACGCCGGACGCCGGACGTCGAGGACCTGGCCGAGTCGACCGAGGGCGGCGTACTGCTGCCCGTCGACCCCGCCAACCGCGAGGTCGTCTACAGCGAACCGGGCTCGGTGCCCAAGGCGCTCGGCGAGGTCGACGTCGTCTTCCCCGTGCTGCACGGCCCGTACGGCGAGGACGGCACCCTCCAGGGCCTGCTGGAGCTGTCCGGTGTGCCCTACGTCGGCGCGGGCGTGCTCGCCTCCGCCGTCGGCCAGGACAAGGAGTACATGAAGGCGGTCTTCACCTCCTACGGGCTGAAGGTCGGCCCGTACGCGGTGATCCGGCCCCGCGAGTGGGAGCAGGACCGTTCCGGCGCCCGCAAGAAGATCGTCGACTTCGCCGGGGAGCACGGCTGGCCGCTGTTCGTGAAGCCCGCGCGCGCGGGTTCCTCGATCGGCATCACCAAGGTCGACGACCTCTCCGGCCTCGACGAGGCGATCGAGGAGGCCCGGCGCCACGACCCGAAGATCCTCGTCGAGGCGGCGCTGCGGGGCCGGGAGATCGAGTGCGGGGTGCTGGAGTTCGAGGACGGCCCCCGGGCCTCCGTCCCCGCCGAGATCCCGCCGCCCTCCGAGCACGCGTACTACGACTTCGAGGCCAAGTACATCGACTCCACCCCCGGCATCGTGCCCGCCCCGCTCACCGCCGAGGAGACCGCCGAGATCCAGCGCTTGGCCGTGGCGGCGTTCGACGCGGCCTCCTGCGAGGGGCTGGTGCGCGCGGACTTCTTCCTCACCGAGGACGACGAGTTCGTGATCAACGAGATCAACACCATGCCCGGCTTCACGCCGATCTCCATGTACCCGCAGATGTGGCAGGCGAGCGGCGTGAGCTACCCGGAGCTGGTGGACCGGCTGGTCCAGGCGGCGCTGCGGCGGCCCACGGGACTGCGCTGACGTTTTCCGCGCCGTGACCACAGAGAAGGCGACTCCCTCGGGGGTCGCCTTCTCGCAGTATGATCAGCGGGTTTCCTGTCCGCTCCGGGAACCGTCATCGACTTGCCGTCGTCTGCTGAGGAACAGCACGCGGCGGCGATCAACAGGACGGGACCGAGCGGCGGAGAGGGGGCAGGGGCTAGAGATGGACGACCGGACAGGTCAGGGTGCGGGTGATGCCGTCCACCTGCTGGACCTTGGCGACCACCATGCGACCCAGTTCGTCGACGGTGTCGGACTGGGCGCGGACGATGACGTCGTAAGGTCCTGTCACGTCCTCTGCCTGGATCACCCCAGGGAGCTTGCTGATCGTCTCGGCGACGGTCGACGCCTTGCCGACCTCCGTCTGGATCAGGATGTACGCCTGTACCACGGAACCTCCAGAGCGGCCACGAGGATCATGTGGGGAAAAGGAACGCCACGGTATCGCGTAGCCGCTCTCCGCGGGGAGACCCGCGGGCCGCGGACCTCGCGCGTCGGGGTGCCCGAGGGACACGAGTTGACGATCACGCCGACCGTGGCGACGGTCCATTCGACCGTAACGAGGACAGAGATGACGCGCGACCGGGCACGGACACGGACAGGGACGGAAGGGGAGCCAAGGCGATGAAGGGCACTGTTGGTGAGCTGGGGGAGTTCGGGCTCATCAGGGAGCTCACCTCCCGTCTCACCACCACCCCCGCGGTCCGGGTCGGACCCGGCGACGACGCCGCGGTGGTGGCCGCGCCCGACCGCAGGGTGGTGGCCAGCACCGACATCCTCGTCGAGGGACGGCACTTCCGCCGCGACTGGTCCACCGCGTACGACGTGGGCCGCAAGGCGGCGGCACAGAACCTGGCCGACATCGCCGCCATGGGCGCCGTGCCGACCGCGCTGCTGCTCGGCCTGGTCGTGCCCGCCGAACTGCCGGTGACCTGGCCGACCGAGCTGATGGACGGGCTGCGCGACGAGTGCCAGGTCGCGGGTGCCTCCGTGGTCGGCGGCGACGTGGTGCGCGGCGACACCATCACCGTCTCCATCACCGCCCTCGGCGACCTGCGCAACCAGGAGCCCGTCACCCGGGGCGGAGCCCAGCCCGGTGACCTCGTCGCGGTGACCGGCTGGCTGGGCTGGTCCGCCGCCGGATTCGCCGTCCTCTCCCGCGGTTTCCGCTCGCCGCGCGCCTTCGTCGAGGCCCACCGCCGCCCCGAGCCGCCGTACCACGCGGGTCCGGCCGCGGCCGGCCTGGGCGCCACCGCCATGTGCGACGTGAGCGACGGACTGATCGCCGACCTGGGGCACATCGCCGAGGCCAGCAAGGTCAGGATCGACGTGCGCTCCGGGCAGATCGACATCCCCTCCCAGATGAACGACATCGGGCAGGCCGTCGGCGTCGACCCCATGCAGTGGGTGCTCACCGGGGGCGAGGACCACGCGATCGTGGCGACCTTCCCGCCGGACGTGAAGCTGCCCGCCCGCTGGAAGGTCATCGGCGAGGTCCTCAACCCCTCGGCGCTGCCCCAGGTGACGGTCGACGGCGCCCCATGGACCAGCAAGGGCGGCTGGGACCACTTCGGCGGGGACGTGGAGTCGTGACGGCACTGCCCCTGGTCCTCACCGTGGCGGGCTCCGACTCCGGCGGCGGCGCCGGTATCCAGGCCGACCTGAAGACGATGCTCGCGCTCGGCACCCACGGCATGAGCGTGCTCACCGCGGTCACCGCGCAGAACTCCCGCGGTGTGCAGGGCGCCTGGGAACTGCCCGTGGAGGCGGTGCGCGCCCAGTACCGCAGCGTCGTGGACGACATCGGTGTGCAGGCGGTCAAGACCGGGATGCTCTCCTCCGCCGAACTCGTCGAGACCGTCGCCGAGTTGCTCGACGGCACGGACGCCCCGGCCGTGATCGATCCGGTCGGCGTCTCCAAGCACGGGGACGCGCTGCTCGCCGCCTCCGCGCTGGACGCGGTGCGCACCCGGCTGCTCCCGGTCGCCACCGTCGCCACGCCCAACCTCGACGAGGTCGCCCAACTCACCGGCGTACGCGTCGAGTCCGACGCCGATCTGCGCCGGGCCGCGGCCGCCGTCCTCGCGTTCGGACCGCGCTGGGTGCTGATCAAGGGCGGCCATCTGGCCGGTGACGCCGTCGACCTGCTCACCGACGGCTCCGAGGAGCACTGGCTGCGCGCCCCCCGCCTCGACAACCGGCACACGCACGGCACCGGCTGCACGCTCGCCTCGGCCGTGGCCTGCGGACTGGCGAAGGGGCAGTCGGTGCCGGAGGCGGTGGGCGCGGCCAAGGAGTACGTCACCGGGGCGATCGCGGCCGGGTTCCCGCTCGGCGGCGGCATCGGACCGGTGGACCACGGCTGGGCGTTCAGGCGGGATACTCCCTGAGTTCGATGCCGGTGGCCGCCTTCTCCGTGAGCCGCTTGAAGAAGCTCGCCATCAGGCGGTGGCTGAGCAGCCGGTACATGCGGTCGCGGCTGCGGATACGGCGCTCGGTGGGCGGGGCGAAGAACGGGCCCGCGTTGCCGGAGATCTTCTGGCAGCCCTTGGCGAAGTCCCGGATCCGCGTCTCGTACTCGGCGAACGCGGTGCGGTGGTCGCCCCCGGCCAGGGCGAGTTCCCCGGCCAGGACGTGTGCGCCGACGATCGCCACGCCCGTGCCCATGCCGCCCATGGTGGCGCCGTACCCGGCGTCGCCGAGCAGGGCCACCCGCCCCTTGGTGAGCCGGTCGACGTGGATCTGCGCGATCGCGTCGAAGTACAGGTCGTCGGCCTCCTCCAGCGCCTTCAGCACGCTCGGCGCCTCCCAGCCCATCCCCGCGAACCGCTCCCGCAGGATCCGCTTCTGCGCGGCCACGTCCCCGCGGTCGTACGCCAGCCGCTCCGAGCGGAACACCAGGAGGGCGCCCGCCCGCTCCGGATCGCCGTCGTAGTTGCCGACGCAGACCGCGCGGCCGGGCTCGCTGTACAGGCGGCCGGTGCGGTCGAGGCCCAGGTGGTTGGGGATGCCGAAGCCGGCCACGTAATGGTCCTGGAAGCGCAGGTACCGGGACTCGTCGCCGAAGACCAGGCGGCGGGTGCGCGAGTGCAACCCGTCCGCGCCGACCACGAGGTCGAAGCGGCGGGGCGCGCCGCGCTCGAAGGTGACGTCCACTGCGTCCCCGGTGTCGGTGAGCGTGTCGACCGAGTCGTGGAAGACGTACTCGACGGTGTCCACGGTGCGTTCGTGGAGGATCCTCGCCAGTTCGCCGCGGAAGATCTCCACGTCCCCGCTCATCATCTCGGCCGGCAGGTCGACGCGCGGGGTGCCGTCGGCGCCGACGACGGTCTGCCGGCCCATGTGGGTCTGCCGGGCGCGGACCTCGTCCCAGACGCCCATGGCGGTGAGCACCCTCCGGTGCACATGGCCCCGGAAGTCGACGGCGAAGCCGTCCCGGCGCAGCGCGGGCGCCTTCTCGACGACGGTGACCCGGGCGCCGTACCGGGCGAGGCAGAGGGCGAGGGCGGGCCCGGCGACGCCGGCGCCGGAGACGAGGACGGAGAGGTGGCCGAGGCGGTGTGTGTGCGTCATGGCATCGAGCCTCGACGCCCCCGCTGACCGTTCGCCCACCGTCCGCCTACCGGGGGCTGACGGTTGCTGACCGGGGCTGACCGCACGGCCGCGGGGGCGGACCGCGGGGGTGCGCCTCGCGGGGCGCGCCCCCGCGCTCGCGGGGTGCGCCGCAGGGTGGTCGCGGGTGTGCGGGGTGGTGGTCGGCACCCAGGCGTGGGCGGGGCCGGGTGTTCCGGGGGCATCCGGGGTGTTCCGGTGTCTGCGGCGGTCGTTGACGTCGGTCCGGGGTCGGGGCGAGGGCGTGGCGGGTGTGTCCCGGGGGCGGTCGCCGCCGCCCGTCACGCACCGCCCGCCGCCCACCGCTCGCTCATCGCCGCCGCCCGCCGTTCCCGTCCCCGCTCGAAGGCACGCTCGTACGCCTCGGGGGTGAGCCGGGCGCGGACCTCCCGCTCGGCGCGGGCGGCGTCCGGATCGCCGGGGGCCGGGGCGCCCCGCAGCCCCGTGGCGGCGCCGAGGAGTTCGGCGGCACGCGCCGGGGCCGGGGTGACGACGGCCAGGGACTCGGCGACCTCCGCCAGGGCGAGCACGTCGGGGGAGTCGAGGGCGAGCACCCGGGCCTGTTCCAGCCAGTCGGCGGCGGTCTCCGCGTCGCCCTCCGCGGCGGCCGTGCGGCCCAGACCCACCAGGATGCGGACCGACTCGCCGGTGCTGAACCAGTTGTCGGCACACAACCGCAGCGCGTCCTCGTACTCCACGCGTGCGCGTGCGGTGTCGCCGGAGAACCGGGCCACGTCGCCGAGACCCCGCCGGGCGCTCGCCACCTTGTCGCCGGCCCCCACCGAGCGGGCGAGCGCCGCGGAGTGCGTGAAGTGCCCGGCGGCCTCCTCGGCCCGGCCCCGGTGCAGCAGCACGAGTGCGCGCGAGCGCAGCAGGTCGGCGGTCTCCTCGGGCGCCTCCAGCTCACGGACGTGGACCAAGCCCTCGTCGAGCAGCTCCAGCGCCCGGTCGTAGGCGCCGCGCCGGTTGGCGAAACCGCCCAGCGGGTCGAGGCAGTTGGCCATGCCCCAGCGGTCACCGGTGGCCCGGAACCCCTCCAGGGAGCGGGTGAAGGCGGCCTCCGCCTCGGCTGCCCGGCCCGCGAACAGCTCCTGGTAGCCGATGCCCATGTCCAGCAGGGCCAGCCCCCAGGGGCCCTGGCCGACCTGGACCCGCGGCACGGCGTCCGCCACGAGCATCGGCCCGCAGGTGAGGGAGTGCAGGACGACCGCGAACGGCAGCCGCAGAGGCCGGTCCAGCGACTCCATCAGCGCCGACACCCGCGCGACCCGTCCGGTCCCGGCCGGAGTGCCGTCCCCGTTGCCGGTCTCCTTTCCGGCCTCATCCTCACCCCCGTTCCCGTCCTCACCCCCGTCCCCGTCCCGGTCCGAGGAGACCGCGTTCATCACGCACAGCGCGTACTCCTCGACCAGTCCCTCGGGCGGCTCGTCGCCGACGGCCGCCAGCAGCGCGCGGGCCCGCGGCACCTGCTCGCCGTGCAGGCCGCGCAGCCAGTGGAACCAGGTCAGCGCGGCCATGAGCCGCAGGGCGTCGCGCGGGTCGGTCTCCGTGAGGTGCCGCTGGGCCGTGTCCAGGTTGCCCAGCTCGGCGGCGAGCCGGGACAGCCAGGGCAGCTGGCCGCCGGTGCGCAGGTGCGGCTCCGCCCGTTCGGCCAGGTCCAGGAAGTACGCGGCGTGCGCATCCCGCAGCGCCTGCCGGCCGGTCAGGTCTTCGGCCGCGAACGCGCGGAGGGTCTCCAGCATCCGGTAGCGGCCATCGGGCAGGTGCTCCAGGAGCGACTTCTCCACCAGCGAGGCGAGCAGGTCCTCCGGGTGCGGCACCCCGCACACCGCCTCCACGGCCTCCAGCGTGGCGCCCCCGGTGAAGACCGTGAACCGCCGGGCCAGCTCCCGCTCCTCGTCGTCCAGCAGCTCCCAGCTCCACTCGACGACGGCGCGCAGCGTGCGGTGGCGCGGCGCCTTGGCACGGTCGCCCCGGCTGAGCAGCCGGAAGCGGTCGTCCAGGCGGTCGGCCAGCTCGTTGGGGGCGAGGGTGCGCAGCCGGGCCGCGGCCAGCTCGATGGCCAGCGGCAGCCCGTCCAGCGCCGCGCAGATCTCCGGCACGCGCGCGTGGCCGTCGAAACCGGGGCGCACCGCACGGGCGCGCTCCAGGAACAGCTCGACCGACGGGCGCGGCGACAGCGGTGGCACCGGCACCAGGGCCTCGCCGGTGATCTGGAGGCTCTCCCGGCTGGTGGCGAGGATCCGCACGCCCCGGCAGGTCCCCAGCAGCAGTGCCGCCAGCGCGGCGGCCGCGTCGACCAGGTGCTCGCAGTTGTCGAGCACGAGCAGCGCCTCGCGGTCCTCCAGGGCGGTCAGCAGCCGCTCGGTGGCGTCGACGCCCGTGGTGCGGAAGCCCTCGCGCACCCCGAGCGCGGTGAGCACGGCGTACGGGATCTGCCCGCCGTCGGTCAGGGGCGCCAGCTCGACGAAGCAGACGTCCGCGGGGGAGACCTGAGTCTCGCACCGGCTCGCCGCCTCGATCGCGAGCCGGGTCTTGCCGGTGCCGCCGGGCCCGGTGAGCGTGACCAGGCGCGCGTCGCCGAACAGGGCGGAGATGCGGTCCAGCTCGGCGTCCCGGCCGATGCAGCGGGTCAGCTGGGCGGGCGGCCGGGACCGGCGCGGGGCGGCGGCGGTGTGGCCCCGGAGGAGTTCACCGTGGAGGGCGGACAGCTCGGGCGACGGGTCGGCGCCGAGCCGCTCGGCCAGTGTGCGCCGCGCCTCCTCGTACACCGTCAGTGCCTCGGCGGGCCGCCCGCTCGCGTGCAGGGCCCGCATCAGCTGCCCGTACAGCCGCTCGCCCAAGGGATGCGCGGACGACAGCGCCCGCAGCTCGGGCACCAGCTCGGGGCCGGCCCCGAGCGCCAGATCCGCCTCGATCCGGTCCTGTACGGCGGTCAGCCGCAGCTCCGCGAGCCGGTCGGCCTCGGCGGGCACCTCCGGCAGGTCGGGCAGCGCGGGCCCGCGCCACAGCGCGAGCGCCGCACGCAACCCGGCCGCCGCGCGCGCGTGGTCACCGGCGGCGAGAGCGGCACGCCCCTCCCCGCACAGGCGTTCGAATACGTGGCTGTCGACGGACTCGGTCGGCGTGAGCACGCGGTAGCCGGCGCCGCCGGCCTCGACGGCCGTGTGCGGGGCCAGCCGCCCGCGAAGGCGCGAGATCTGCGACTGGAGGGCGTTCGCGGCACCGGCGGGCGGTTCGCTGCCGTACAGGCCGTCGATCAGCCGGGCCGCGGGGACCGTGCGGCCGGCGTCGAGGAGCAGGAGGGTCAGCAGCGCTCGGGGCCGGGGACCGCCGGGGTCGACGGGGGTGCCGTCGTCGGTACGGATGTCCAGGGGGCCGAGAATCCCGAAGCGCATTCCCGGGATTCTGGCACGGCGGAAAATGCGGGGGATCTTGGCAGGGGGAATCCGGGCACGGCAAAAAGCCGGCCCACACGAGGTGGACCGGCTCCATGCAGCGGACCAGGCAGTGGCCGCGCGCTCAGCTGATGCGTCAGCGCGAGACCTTGCCGGCCTTGATGCACGAGGTGCAAGCGTTCACGCGCTTCGGCGTCCCGCTCACCACGGTACGCACACGCTGGATGTTCGGGTTCCAGCGACGGGACGTACGGCGGTGCGAGTGCGAGATGTTGTTGCCGAAGCCCGGCCCCTTGCCGCAGACGTCGCAGTTGGCAGCCACGGGTCACTCCAAAGACTTCAGATGCACTTACGGTTGATCCCGGCATGCCGGGATCAAGCTCTCGGACTCGCGAACGGTCCGGGATCTGAGTGGCGGTGCCAGGGGGAGAGCCCGATCGGGATCGGGCAACCGGAGCAGCATACAACGGCTGCTCCCGTAGAACGAAACTACCACGGCAGCTCAGGGGCCCGTCCCGGCCCTCTTCCCGTGGGCCGGGTCCCCAAGGTCTACGCTGCCAGCCACGTCCGCAGCTCAGGGAGGCGCAGGTGGCGCAGGTACCGCAGAGGTTCTTCGACGCTCTGGCGGTGCGTACCTGGTGCGGTCTGTCGCTGCGCGCGCTGGGCCGGGCGCGCGAGGAGATCGACGCGATCAACGTCTATCCCGTCGCCGACGGGGACACCGGCACGAACCTCTACCTGACCGTCGAGTCGGCCGCCGGCGCCGTGGAGGCCGTCTTCGCGGCGCACGAGGTGGACGAGGGGCTCCGGGACCCGAGCCGGACGCGCGGCCACACGGCCGACGGGCCCTCGCTGGCGGACGCCGTGGGCGCCATGGCGCACGGCGCGCTGATCGGCGCGCGGGGCAACTCCGGCACGATCCTCGCCCAGCTGCTGCGCGGCATGGCCGAGGTGCTGGCCGCACGGGGTGACTCCGACCACACCGGGGGCCCCGGGCTGCGGCTGGCCCTGCGGCACGCGGCCGCGTCCGCCCGGCAGGCCGTGGCCCACCCGGTCGAGGGCACCGTCCTGACCGTCGCCTCCGCCGCCGCGGACGCGGCCGACGGCGCCGGGGGCGACTGCGCCGAGGTGGCGCGCGCCGCCTACGAGGGCGCCCGCGCGGCGCTCGCCGCCACCCCCGGTCAACTGGCCGTCCTGGAGCGCGCCGGAGTGGTCGACGCGGGCGGGCACGGACTGGTGACGGTCCTCGCGGCCCTGGTGGAGACGTTCACCGGCCGGGCGCCGGCCGCGGTAGCGACGCCCCAAGCGCGCGTGGACCGTGCCGTGGAGGGGGAGTGCGCAGCGGAGGGGCGGTGCGCCGCGGAGGAGGGCGACGAGAGCGGGCCCGCCTTCGAGGTGATCTACCTCCTGGAGGCCGAGGACGCGGCCGTGGCCCGGCTGCGGCAGCGGCTCGACACCCTCGGGGACTCGCTCGTCGTGGTCGGCGGCGACGGGCTGTGGAACGTCCACGTGCACGTCGACGACGCGGGCGCCGCCGTGGAGGCCGGTGTCGAGGCCGGGCGGCCGTACCGGATCCGCATCACCCACTTCGGGCACGGCGACGCGCACACCACCAAGGCCGAACGTCCGCCCCGGGAGCGGGCCCAGCGCGCCGTGGTGGCCGTCGTACCGGGGGAGGGGCTGGCGGCGCTGTACACCGAGGCCGGCGCGACCACCCTGCTCGCGCGCCCCGGGGAGCCGCCCGCGAGCGGCGAACTGGTCCAGGCCGTCCGGCGGGCACACGCGCGCGAGGTGGTGCTGCTGCCCAACGACGCCGAGCTGCGCCACACCGCCGCCGCGGCGGCCGAGCAGGCCCGCACCGAGGGCGTCCGGGTCGCCCTCATCCCGACCCGCTCCGCGGTCCAGGGCATCGCCGCGCTCGCCGTGCACGAGTCCGAGCGCCGCTTCGACGAGGACGTGGTGGCGATGACCTCGGCGGCCGGTGCCACCCGGCACGCCGAGGTCACCGTCGCCGAACGCCAGTCCTGGACCACGGCCGGCATCTGCCAGGCCGGTGACGTGCTCGGCCTCATCGACGGCGACGTGGCCGTGATCGGCGCGGACGTCTCACAGGTCGCCGCGACCGTCCTGGACCGCATGCTGTCGGCCGGTGGCGAGCTGGTCACCCTGGTCCTCGGCGACGAGGCACCCGAGAGCGTCGCCGAGCACCTGGAGGCCCGCGTCCGGGAGGCCTACCTCGCCGTGGACACGGTCGTCCACCGGGGCGGCCGGCAGGGCGCCCTGCTGCTGGTCGGCGTGGAGTAGGCGCGGCAGCCGGCGCGGCAGCCGTGGAGCAGGCGCAGCGGTCCGGGGCCGTTACGGCGCTCCGTTACGGCGCTCCCCTGGGCCGTTGTCAGTGGTGTGGTGTGCAATGGATCTCGTGCCCGCACTGCGAGAACCCCTGAAGAAGGTGCTCGGCCCCGCCACCGCGAAGGTGATGGCCGAGCACCTCGGCCTGCACACCGTCGGCGACCTCCTCCACCACTACCCCCGGAGATACGAGGAGCGCGGTCAGCTCACCCACCTCGCCGACCTGCCCATGGACGAGCACGTGACCGTGGTCGCGCAGGTCGCCGACGCCCGGCTGCACACCTTCGCCTCCTCGAAGGCCCCGCGCGGCAAGGGGCAGCGCCTCGAAGTGACCATCACGGACGGCAGCGGCCGCCTCCAGCTGGTCTTCTTCGGCCACGGTGTGCACAAGCCCCACAAGGAACTCCTGCCGGGCACCCGCGCGATGTTCGCGGGCAAGGTCTCCGTCTTCAACCGCCGCCTGCAACTGGCCCATCCGGCGTACGAGTTGCTGCTCGGTGACACCGAGGGCGAGGAGGCGGTCGAGTCCTGGGCGGGTGCGCTCATCCCCCTCTACCCGGCCACCGCCAAGCTGGAGTCCTGGAAGCTCGCCAAGGCGATCCAGACGGTGCTGCCCAGTGCCCGGGAAGCCGTCGACCCCCTGCCGGACTCCTTGCGTGAGGGGCGAGGCCTGGTCTCCCTGCCCGAGGCGCTCCTGAAGATCCACCGCCCGCACACCAAGGCCGACATCGAGGACGCCCGCGCCCGTCTGAAGTGGGACGAGGCCTTCGTCCTCCAGGTCGCCCTCGCCCGCCGCCGCCACGCCGAGACCCAACTCCCCGCCGTGCCCAGGAAACCCGCCCCGGACGGCCTGCTCACCGCCTTCGACGACCGGCTCCCCTTCACCCTCACCGACGGTCAGCGGAAGGTCTCCCACGAGATCTTCGACGACCTCGCCACCGACCACCCCATGCACCGGCTGCTCCAGGGCGAGGTGGGCAGCGGCAAGACCCTCGTCGCCCTGCGCGCGATGCTCGCGGTCGTCGACTCGGGCGGGCAGGCCGTGATGCTGGCGCCCACCGAGGTGCTGGCCCAGCAGCACCACCGGTCGGTCGTCGAGATGATGGGCGAGCTGGCCGAGGGCGGCATGCTGGGCGGCGCCGAGCACGCCACCAAGGTGGTGCTGCTCACCGGCTCCATGGGCGCCGCCGCCCGCCGGCACGCCCTGCTCGACCTGGCCACCGGCGAGGCGGGCATCGTCATCGGCACCCACGCCCTGATCGAGGACAAGGTCCAGTTCCACGACCTGGGCCTGGTCGTCGTCGACGAGCAGCACCGCTTCGGTGTCGAGCAGCGCGACGCCCTGCGCGGCAAGGGCAAGCAGCCCCCGCACCTGCTCGTCATGACCGCCACGCCCATCCCGCGCACCGTCGCGATGACCGTCTTCGGCGACCTGGAGACCTCCGTCCTGGACCAGCTCCCGGCCGGCCGGTCCCCGATCGCCAGCCACGTCGTCCCGGCCGCGGACAAGCCGCACTTCCTCGCCCGGGCCTGGGAACGGGTCCGCGAGGAGGTCTCGAACGGCCACCAGGCGTACGTCGTCTGCCCGCGCATCGGCGACGAGGACGACGAACCGAAGAAGAAGGCCGCGCAGCGCACCTCGCCCGAGGACGACGCCGAGAAGCGGCCCCCGCTCGCCGTCCTCGACGTCGCCGAGCAGCTGGCAGAAGGGCCTCTGCGGGGGCTCAAGGTGGAGGTGCTGCACGGCCGGATGCAGCCCGACGACAAGGACGCGGTCATGCGCCGCTTCGCCGCAGGGGAGACCGACGTCCTGGTCGCCACCACCGTCATCGAGGTCGGCGTGAACGTCCCCAACGCCACCGCGATGGTGATCATGGACGCCGACCGCTTCGGCGTCTCCCAGCTGCACCAGCTGCGCGGCCGGGTCGGGCGGGGTTCCGCTCCCGGCCTGTGCCTCCTGGTCAGCGAGATGCCGGAGGCGAGCGCGGCCCGCCAGCGGCTCAACGCCGTCGCGAGCACCCGCGACGGCTTCGAACTCTCCCGCATCGACCTCGAACAGCGCCGCGAGGGCGACGTCCTCGGCCAGGCGCAGTCCGGCGCCCGCACCTCGCTGCGCGTCCTCGCCGTCATCGAGGACGAGGAGATCATCGCCGAGGCGAGACAGGAGGCGGCCGCCGTCGTCGCCGCCGACCCGGAGCTGACCGGCCTGCCCGGCCTGCGCACGGCCCTGGAGGCGCTGCTGGACGAGGAGCGGGAGCAGTACCTGGAGAAGGGCTGAGAGACTGGCAGCGGACACCGTCCGTCCATCCGAGCACACCGACAAGGACCCAGAAATGACCCGCGTGATCGCCGGCAAGGCCGGCGGACGTCGCCTGGCCGTCCCGCCGGGGACCGGTACCCGCCCGACCTCGGACCGTGCGCGCGAGGGCCTGTTCTCCACCTGGCAGTCCCTGCTCGGCGGCCCGCTGGACGGCGAGCGGGTCCTCGACCTCTACGCGGGTTCCGGCGCCGTCGGCCTGGAGGCGCTCTCGCGCGGCGCGGGGCACGTCCTGCTCGTCGAGGCCGACGCCCGGGCCGCCCGCACGGTCCGGGAGAACGTCGCGTCCCTCGGTCTGCCCGGCGCCGAGGTCAGGGCGGGCAAAGCGGAACAGATCATCCGTACCCCGGCCCCCGCGGAGCCGTACGACGTCGTCTTCCTGGACCCGCCGTACGCCGTCTCGGACGACGATCTTCGGGAGATCCTGCTCACACTCCGTACGGAGGGGTGGCTCGGGGCGGAAGCGCTCGTCACCGTGGAGCGCAGCACCAGGGGCGGCGAATTCCGCTGGCCGGACGGCTTCGACGCGATCCGGGCCCGTCGCTACGGCGAGGGAACGTTTTGGTACGGTCGCGCCGCCTCTACGTGCGAAGACGCACGATGACCGGACCGGAGAGCGAGGGAACTCAAGTGCGCCGTGCCGTCTGTCCCGGGTCGTTCGACCCGATCCACAACGGACACCTCGACATCATCGCCCGTGCCTCCAGCCTCTACGACGAGGTCTTCGTCGCGGTGATGATCAACCGGTCCAAGAAGAGCCTGTTCGAGATCGAGGAACGGATCGACCTCATCCGCCGGGTCACCGCCGAGTACGGGAACGTCCGCGTGGAGTCCTTCCACGGCCTGCTCGTCGACTTCTGCAAGCAGCGCGAGATCCCGGCCATCGTCAAGGGCCTGCGCGCCGTCAGCGACTTCGACTACGAGCTCCAGATGGCCCAGATGAACAACGGCCTCTCCGGTGTGGAGACCCTCTTCGTCCCCACCAACCCCACCTACAGCTTCATGTCGTCCTCCCTGGTCAAGGAGGTCGCGACCTGGGGCGGGGACATCTCCCACCTGGTGCCGCCACTGGTCCTCGAAGCCCTCACGGAACGCCTGAGGAACCGCTGACCGCCCCGTCGCACCGCCACCGCCGCCCCCCGCGGAGACTGACAATCCGTCACCCGGTGTCCCCGGGACACCCCAGGGTCGTACAGTCGTCCCGTCCGTCTCCAACACAGCTGTAGAGAGTGGCGAGCACACGGTGGACGTGCAGAACAAGCTCGACGAGATCACCGCGATGGTCTCCGGCGCCCGCGCCATGCCCATGTCGGCCTCGTGCGTGGTCAACCGCGCCGAGCTGCTCTCGATGCTGGAAGAGCTGCGCGCGGAGCTGCCCGGTTCCCTCGCCCAGGCGCAGGAGCTGATCGGCGACCGGGAGCAGATGGTCGCGCAGGCCCGCCAGGAGGCCGACCGGATCATCGAGAGCGCGCACGCCGAGCGCGGCTCCCTGATCGCCAGCACCGAGGTCGCCCGCCGCTCCCAGGCCGAGGCCGACCGGATCCTCGCCGAGGCCCGCCAGGAGGCCGAGGAGGTCCGCGCCGAGGCCGACGACTACGTCGACTCCAAGCTCGCCAACTTCGAGGTCGTCCTCACCAAGACCCTCGGCTCCGTCGGCCGGGGCCGCGAGAAGCTCCTCGGCACCGGACCCGGCCTCGACGAGCACGGCTACGAGGACGAGGACGCCCCCGAGCGCAGCCACGACCCGGAGACCCTGCGCCGCGACGCCGACGCCTACGTCGACACCAAGCTCGGCGCCTTCGAGGCCGTGCTGGCCAAGACCCTGGACGCGGTCGGCCGCGGCCGTCAGAAGCTGCACGGCCGGATCGCCACCGACGACCTCGGTGTCCTCGCCGACGACATGACCACCGTCCAGCACTCCAGCGACGCCGACTACCTCGCCGACCTCGCGGGCCTCTCCGACGCCGCCCCCACCCCCGCCGCCGCCGAGCCGCCCAGGCAGCCGCAGCCCCAGTACGGCGAGCCGGAGCCCGTCGCGGCCCAGGCGGCGCAGGCCGTGCCGGAGATGCCGGCCCAGGAGCCGGCGTACGGCTACGCACCCCAGCAGCCCGACCCGTACGCGGCCTACCAGCAGACCTACGGCGGCGGACAGGACCCGTACGGCTACCAGCAGCAGGGCGCCGACCCGTACGCCTACCAGTACGACGACGGCCGGCAGGCGTACGACGGACAGCAGGGCTACGCCCAGCCCCAGCCCCAGCAGCCGCCGCAGCCCCCGCACGCCCCGCAGGCCCAGCCGCAGGCGCTCGACGAGACCAGCCTCTTCGACACCAGCATGATCAGCGCCGAGCAGCTGCGGGCGTACGAACAGGGCCGCGGCCTCTAGCTGCGGCGGGCTCTCCCGGCCCGGATTGGGCCGAGAGCGGATGGTCCAGTATCCTGGCTCTTCGGTCGCGCGTACGTCCGCGATCGCAGCTGCCCGGGAACACCGAAGGGCGGCCCCCAACCCACGAAGACCGAAAGCAGGAATGGTTCTGAACGCGCGCCTCGACCACCGCGACCCCCTCGTGTTCGACACGCACGAGCTGGGACGGCGGCCCGGTGCGCTCCAGCGCCTGACCCGCACGGTCGACGCTCCCAAGGACTTCGGTCTCCAGGGAGTCATCGGAGTGCCGGAAGGCGCCCCGGTGGAGCTCGATCTCCGGCTCGAGTCGGTCATGGAAGGGGTGCTCGTCACAGGCACCGCCCGTGCCAGGGCCCGGGGTGAGTGCGTAAGGTGTCTGGAGCCGCTCGAGCAGCAGCTCGAAGCGGACTTCCAGGAGCTGTTCTCGTACCCTGACGCCGACGACCGTGGCCGCCCCGTGGCGGAACCGGGCGACGACGCCGAGGACGACGAGGACAGGTTCTTCGTCGAGGACGGACTGATCGGCCTCGAACCCGTGCTGCGCGACGCGGTGGTGCTCGCACTGCCGATGCAGCCGGTGTGCCAGGAAGACTGCCAGGGTCTGTGCTCCGAGTGCGGAGTGCGCCTGTCGGACGACCCGGACCACCACCACGACGCCGTCGACATTCGTTGGGCGGCATTGCAGGGACTCGCCGGTTCACTCGGAGACGGCGAGAAGGACGAGATGAGCGGCGACGGGTCGGATTCCGCGGACGCCGCCGAGAAGCAGGAGAAGTAGCCGTGGCTGTTCCGAAGCGGAAGATGTCGCGCAGCAACACGCGCCACCGCCGGTCGCAGTGGAAGGCTGCGGTCCCCACCCTGGTTGCGTGCGAGCGCTGCCACGAGCCCAAGCTGCAGCACATCGCGTGCCCGGCTTGCGGCACTTACAACAAGCGCCAGGTCCTCGAGGTCTGAGCGGCTGGTGAGAGGCACTGTGTCAGTCCCCAAGAAGGCGGAAGACGCCAAGGCGGACCCACCCGCCAAGAAGAAGGCGGACACCCAGGCCTCGTCCCACACGCTTCTGGAAGGGCGGCTCGGCTATCAGCTCGAGTCCGCCCTTCTGGTGCGTGCACTGACCCACCGTTCCTACGCGTACGAGAACGGCGGTCTGCCGACGAACGAGCGGCTGGAGTTCCTCGGTGACTCCGTCCTCGGCCTCGTCGTCACGGACACGCTGTACCGCACCCACCCCGACCTGCCCGAAGGCCAGCTGGCCAAGTTGCGGGCCGCGGTGGTCAACTCGCGTGCGCTGGCGGAGGTGGGCCGCGGGCTCGAACTCGGCTCCTTCATCCGGCTCGGCCGCGGTGAAGAGGGCACGGGCGGCCGGGACAAGGCGTCCATCCTCGCCGACACCCTCGAAGCGGTGATCGGCGCGGTCTATCTCGACCAGGGCCTCGACGCGGCCTCCGAACTGGTGCACCGCCTGTTCGACCCGCTGATCGAGAAGTCCTCGAACCTCGGTGCCGGCCTGGACTGGAAGACCAGCCTCCAGGAGCTCACCGCGACCGAAGGGCTCGGTGTCCCCGAGTACCTGGTCACGGAGACCGGTCCCGACCACGAGAAGACCTTCACTGCTGCCGCCCGCGTCGGAGGCGTCTCGTACGGCACCGGCACCGGCCGCAGCAAGAAGGAGGCGGAGCAGCAGGCCGCGGAATCCGCGTGGCGGTCCATCCGGGCCGCGGCGGACGAGCGCGCCAAGGCGACGGCCGACGCCGTCGACGTGGACCCCGACGAGGCGTCCGCCTCCGCCTGACCATCCACCGCACGGTCCGAGCGCCCGCCCCGCCTCCGGGGCGGGTGTTCGGTTCGTCGTCCGTCCACCGGCCCGGTCCGCCGGGCCGGACCGGCCCGTCCGAGGGGACGCCATGCCCGAGTTGCCCGAGGTAGAGGTGGTCCGGCGCGGCATGGAGCGCTGGGTCGCCCACCGGACCGTCGCCGACGCCGAGGTCCTGCACCCGCGCGCGGTACGCCGGCACATCGCCGGACCCGACGACTTCGCCCACCGCCTCAAGGGCCACCGCATCGGCACGCCCAGCCGCCGCGGCAAGTACCTGTGGCTGCCGCTGGAGGACACCGACCAGGCGGTCCTCGCCCACCTCGGCATGAGCGGCCAGCTCCTGGTCCAGGCGCACGAGACACCCGCCGAGAAGCACCTGCGCATCCGGGTCCGCTTCGCCGACGCCGTGGGCACCGAACTGCGCTTCGTCGACCAGCGCACCTTCGGCGGCCTCTCGCTGCACGACACGTCCGCCGACGGACTGCCGGACGTCATCGCGCACATCGCCCGCGACCCGCTGGACCCCCTCTTCGACGACGAGGCGTTCCACCACGCCCTGCGCCGCAAGCGCACCACGATCAAACGAGCCCTGCTCGACCAGTCCCTGATCAGCGGCGTCGGCAACATCTACGCGGACGAGGCCCTCTGGCGCGCCCGCCTGCACTACGAACGCCCCACGGCTACCCTCACCCGCCCCCGCACCGCCGAACTCCTCGGCCATGCCCGGGACGTCATGAACGCCGCCCTCGCCGTGGGCGGCACCAGCTTCGACAGCCTGTACGTCAACGTCAACGGAGAGTCCGGCTACTTCGACCGCTCGCTCGACGCGTACGGCCGCGAGGGCCTGCCCTGCCGCCGCTGCGCCACGCCGATCCGCCGCCGGCCGTGGATGAACCGCTCCAGCTACTTCTGCCCCAAGTGCCAGCGGGCGCCGAAGGTCACGCCGTAGGCATCCGCTGTGCGTCGTACCGCTCGCGCGACGCCAGCACCTCGTCCATCCGCCCCTCGACGCACTCGATGAGCGCGAGCAGCCGCCCGGCCACCTCGCGTCCCAGCGCCGTCAGCTCGTAGTCCACACGAGGCGGATTGGTGGGCTGCGCCTCGCGGTGCACCAGCCCGTCGCGCTCCAGCGCGTGCAGGGTCTGGGCGAGCATCTTCTCGCTCACGCCGTCCACCCGGCGCCGCAACTCGTTGAACCGGAAGGAACCCTCGTACAGCGCGCCGAGCGTCAGCGCGCCCCAGCGCCCCGTGACGTGCTCCAGGGTGCCGCGCGAGGGACAGGCCCGGGAGAACACGTCGTACGGCAGATCCTGCTCCGCCGTGCGCTCCTGCGTGGTCGACATGCGTCCAGCGTACGTGAGCACAGCGCTGCACCGCAGATCGCGCTGAGCGGGGCACAGCACGGGAGCGGCGCCGGGAAGCGCCGGCCGGGACGGTCAGTAGCCGAAGTCCTGGGTCCACCACGGGCCGCCGGAGCCGAAGTGGACGCCGACGCCGAGGGTCTTGAAGTCGCAGTTCAGGATGTTGGCGCGGTGGTCGGGGCTGTTCATCCAGGCGTCCATCACGGCCTGGGCGTCGGCCTGGCCGCGGGCTATGTTCTCGCCCCCGAGGCCGGATATGCCCGCTGCCGCCGCCCGGTCCCAGGGGGTCGCGCCGCCGGGGTCGGTGTGGTCGAAGAAGCCCTGGGTCGCCATGGCCTCGCTGAAGTCCTCGGCCAGTTCGCGCAGGGCGCTGTTCGCGGCCACCGGGGTGCAGCCCACCTTGGCGCGCTCGTCGTTGACCAGCTTGAGCACCTGCGCCTCGGCGACGGCCTGCTCGGAGACGGCGGCGGGCGCGCTGGGCTTCGCGGGCTGCTCGGCGGCCGGGCGGGAGGGCGTGGGCTTCGGCTTGGCGCTCGGCGGCGCCTTCGGCTTCTCGGTCTTCGACGGTGTCCCGGCCGGGGCGGCCGGCTTCGAGGCCGGTGCCGAGGTGGACGGGGAGGCCGAGGACGGCGAGGAGGACGGGGAGTCCTTGGCGGCCTCCTCCTCCGACGGCGACTGGGAGGACCGGGAGGACGAGGCGGAGGAGCGGTCGGTGCCGCGGCTCGTGGCGGCGTCGTCGCCACGGCCGGTCTCGGCGCTGCCCGAGGTGCCGCCCTGCTCGGACGGGCTGTTCGTCGGGGCGTCCTGGGCGTGCACCCGGTCGCCCCCGCCGCCGTCGCCGCCGATCCGGTAGTTGTCGAGGCCGGGCATCACGCCCGTGGCCACCGCCACCGTGCCGATGGCGACCGCGGCGGACACGCCGAGCAGACCGGTGCGGACCGGAGTGGCCGCCTTCCTCCGACGGCGCCGGCGCCCTCCGCCGGTCGGCGAGCCGCCGTCGGGCGTGTATCCGTCCCTGGGGAAGGCGACGGTGCGGCCGGCCTGCGGGCCCTCGCCGTCCGGATCGTCGGCGAAGAGGTAGGCGTCGCTCTTGGCGCGGACCTCGGCGTAGGCCTCGGGGTTCAGATACGGGGCGATGCCCATCGTGGGAGTCCCGCCCGCGTCCGGGGCGAGCGGATCGCGGCGCCGTCCCGCCGTACCGTCCGGCTGATGGCCTTCCGCGGCGCGGCCCGTGGCGGCGCGGCCGGCGGCGGAGCGTCGGTGGCGTCCCATGTCCTGGCCTTCCTCGTCCTCGTCCTCGCGCTGGGCGTGCCCTCGCGGTCGACTGTGCTCCCGATCAACACGGAACTCACACGATCGAGTGAGTTTCAAGTGGGATTCACTGGGTCGGGACGGTACCGCATGGCGCCAGGGGGTGAAGTGTCCCGCGAGACATTGACTGGTTAGGTTGCAGTCATGAGCGAGGATGTACGGCTGGTCGCGTGGGTGCGCGGACAGGTCCAGGGCGTGGGTTTCCGCTGGTTCACGCGGGCCAGGGCGCTGGAACTCGGCGGGTTGAGTGGTTTTGCTCTCAATTTGGGCGACGGTCGCGTCCAGGTCGTCGCGGAGGGCCCGCGCGAGCGCTGCGAGGGTCTGCTCGCGTGGCTGCGCGGTGACGACACGCCCGGACGCGTGGACGGAGTCACCGAGATCTGGGACACACCCCGCGGGGGCTACGACGGCTTCGCCATCCGCTGACGGTCCTCCGCGCGGGGGTGCGCGGGCGCCGCGAACGGCCCTCGCCGCAGGGGTGGCCCGAGCGAAAACGGGCAGGTGGTTGCCAAGGGAGGCCGCCCGTGGCAGGCTCCGCACCCAGAATGATCGCCACGCCCCGAGGGGCCCGCAGGAGTCGCACCGCCGCCGTTTCCCGGCCGCGTGCCCCCGGGCGCCCGCCAATACGGGGCGTGATCGTGTTGACCGTCAAACTTTTTGGTGAGACGCTGAAAGCCCCGCGCACCTTAGCTGTTTGGCATGGTTGAACGGCAGTAAAAACTCCAAAGTGCCAAGCACCGCGGGTGCGATTCCCTCACGACCCACACCGCTTCGGTCGGTCACTCATTGTGGAGGACCATCCATCATGGCAAAGGCGCTTCTCGGTTACGTCGGCGGCTCCGACCCGCGACTCCTCGCCGAGATGCGACGGCTCCAGCAGCGCGTCCAGGACCTGGAATCCGAGCTCGGACGAATCCAGGCGGAGAACGACGCGCTGGCGGCTGCCGCTTCTCACGACAGGATCATGGAGAGCATGGAGAGCGTTGACGCACACCAGGCGGAGCCTGCGCTCACCTGATCACTGCATCGCTCCACCCACGGCACGGCAGTGGTCGGGCCCGCCCGTACAACCGCTCAGGTGTCAGAGTCTGCAAGGGACGCTTCGGCGTCCCTTCTTTCTTTCCCGCCCCCGTCCCGCCCGCCGTGTGTCCGTCCCCGCGCAACCTTTCACCCTCTTCAACGTCTGATGTGCCCTGCACGTTCACCGGTGAAACCGCGACGGTTCACCGGTTCGTGGAGTGAGACAGACCCGAGAGGTAGAGTCCGACGGCGTGCACCTGAAGGCCCTGACCCTCCGCGGGTTCAAGTCGTTCGCCTCGGCGACCACGCTCCGGTTCGAGCCCGGCATCACCTGTGTCGTCGGCCCCAACGGTTCGGGCAAGTCCAACGTCGTCGACGCGCTCAGCTGGGTCATGGGCGAACAGGGCGCGAAGTCGTTGCGCGGCGGCAAGATGGAGGACGTCATCTTCGCCGGCACCACCGGCCGCCCGCCGCTCGGTCGGGCCGAGGTGTCGCTGACCATCGACAACTCCGACGGCGCCCTGCCCATCGAGTACGCCGAGGTCACCATCTCGCGGATCATGTTCCGCAACGGCGGCAGCGAATACCAGATCAACGGCGACACCTGCCGCCTCCTCGACATCCAGGAACTCCTCTCCGACTCCGGCATCGGCCGCGAGATGCACGTCATCGTCGGCCAGGGACAGCTCGACTCCGTCCTGCACGCCGACCCGATGGGCCGCCGGGCCTTCATCGAGGAGGCCGCCGGTGTCCTCAAGCACCGCAAGCGCAAGGAGAAGGCGCTCAGGAAACTGGACGCGATGCAGGCCAACCTCGCGCGCGTGCAGGACCTGACGGACGAGTTGCGGCGCCAGCTCAAGCCCCTCGGACGGCAGGCCGCCGTCGCCCGCAGGGCCGCCGTCATCCAGGCCGACCTCCGGGACGCCCGGCTCCGGCTCCTCGCCGACGACCTGGTGCGGATGCGCCAGGCGCTCCAGGCCGAGATCGCCGACGAGGCCGCACTCAAGGAGCGCAAGGAGGCCGCCGAGCAGGAGCTGGGCCGGGCCCTGCGCCGCGAGGCGGACCTGGAGGACGAGGTGCGCCGGCTCACCCCGCGCCTCCAGCGCGCCCAGCAGACCTGGTACGAGCTGTCCCAGCTCGCCGAACGCGTGCGCGGCACGATCTCGCTGGCCGACGCGCGCGTGAAGAGCGCCACCTCCGCGCCGCCCGAGGAGCGCCGGGGCCGCGAACCGGAGGAACTGGAGCGCGAGGCCGCCCGCGTCCGCGAGCAGGAGGCCGAACTGGAAGCGGCCCTGGAGGCGGCCGAACACGCCCTGGAGGACACGGTCGCCCACCGCGCCGACCTCGAACGCGAACTGGCCGTGGAGGAACGCCGCCTCAAGGACGCCGCCCGCGCCATCGCCGACCGCCGTGAGGGCCTGGCCCGGCTGAGCGGCCAGGTCGGCGCCGCCCGCTCCCGCGCCGCCTCCGCCCAGGCCGAGATCGAACGCCTCGCCGAAGCTCGCGACGCGTCGAGGGAGCGGGCCGCCGCCGCCCAGGAGGAGTACGAGACCCTCCGGGCCGAGGTCGACGGACTCGACGCCGACGACCGGGAACTCGCCGAGCGGCACGACGCCGCCAAGCGGCGGCTGGCCGAGGCGGAGACCGCCCTCGGCGCCGCCCGCGAGTCGGCCACCGCCGCCGAACGCGAGCGCGCCGCCACCCAGGCCCGGCACGATGCCCTCGCCCTGGGACTGCGCCGCAAGGACGGCACCGGGGCCCTGCTCGCCGCCAAGGACCGGCTCACCGGTCTGCTCGGCCCCGCCGCCGGACTCCTCACCGTGACGCCGGGCCACGAGGCCGCCCTGGCCACCGCCTTCGGCGCCGCCGCCGACGCCCTCGCGGTGACCTCCCCGGCGGCCGCCGCGGACGCCATCCGCCTGCTGCGCAAGCAGGACGCGGGCCGGGCCGCCCTGCTGCTGGCCGGCGCCCCCGACGACGTACCGCACGAGACACGCGCCGACGGACCGCCGTACGCCGCCGACCTGGTCCACGGGCCGGCGGACCTGATGCCCGCCGTACGGCGGCTGCTGCGCGGGATCGTCGTGGTCGCCACCCTGGAGGACGCCGAGGACCTCGTCTACGCCCGCCCCGGCCTGACCGCCGTCACCGCCGAGGGGGACCTGCTGGGCGCCCACTTCGCGCAGGGCGGGTCGGCCGGCGCGCCCAGCCTGCTGGAGGTGCAGGCCTCCGTGGACCAGGCCGCCGCCGAGCTGGCGGAGCTGGGCGTGCGGTGCGAGGAACTGGCCGCCGCGCAGGAGACGGCCGTCGCACGGCGCCGGGAGTGCGCGGCGCTCGTCGAGGAGCTGGGGGAGCGGCGCCGGGCCGCCGACCGGGAGAAGTCGTCCGTCGCCCAGCAGCTGGGCCGGCTCGCGGGCCAGGCACGCGGCGCCGCCGGAGAGGCGGAACGGTCCGCCGCCGCGGCCGAGCGGGCGCAGGAGGCGCTGGACAAGGCGCTCATGGAGGTCGAGGAACTGGCGGAGCGGCTGGCCGTTGCCGAGGAGAGTGCCCCCTTCGGGGAAAGAGGGGAGGAGGAGCCCGACACCGCCGCCCGCGACCGGCTCGCCGCCGACGGAGCCAACGCCCGCCAGACCGAGATGGAGGCCCGCCTCCAGGTCCGTACCCACGAGGAGCGGGTCAAGGGGCTCGCCGGGCGGGCCGACTCCCTGGACCGGGCCGCCCGCGCGGAACGCGAGGCACGCGCGCGTGCCGAGCAGCGGCGGGCCAGGCTGCGCCACGAGGCGGCCGTCGCCGAGGCGGTCGCCGCCGGCGCCCGGCAGCTGCTCGCCCACGTCGAGGTCTCGCTCACCCGCGCCGACGAGGAACGCACCCTCGCCGAGGCGGCCAAGGCCAGGCGCGAGCAGGAACTGACCGCCGCGCGCACCGCCGGGCGCGACCTCAAGGCGGAGCTGGACAAGTTGACGGATTCAGTTCACCGGGGCGAGGTACTCGGCGCCGAGAAGCGGCTGCGCATCGAGCAGCTGGAAACCAAGGCGCTGGAGGAACTCGGTGTGGAACCGGCGGGGCTCGCGGCCGAGTACGGCCCCCATCAAGAGGTGCCGCCCTCGCCCCCCGCCGAGGGCGAGGAGCTCCCGGACGATCCCGAGCACCCGCGCAACCGGCCCCGGCCCTTCGTCCGCGCCGAGCAGGAGAAGCGGCTGAAGGCCGCCGAGCGCGCCTACCAGCAGCTCGGCAAGGTCAACCCGCTGGCCCTGGAGGAGTTCGCGGCGCTGGAGGAGCGGCACCAGTTCCTCAGCGAGCAGCTGGAGGATCTGAAGAAGACCCGCGCCGACCTGCTCCAGGTGGTCAAGGAGGTCGACGAGCGCGTCGAGCAGGTCTTCACCGAGGCCTTCCGGGACACCGCCCGGGAGTTCGAGGGTGTCTTCAGCCGGCTGTTCCCGGGCGGTGAGGGACGGCTGATCCTGACCGACCCCGACAACATGCTCAGCACGGGCGTGGACGTCGAGGCCCGGCCCCCGGGCAAGAAGGTCAAGCGGCTGTCGCTGCTCTCCGGCGGGGAGCGCTCGCTGACCGCGGTGGCGATGCTGGTGTCGATCTTCAAGGCCCGGCCGAGTCCGTTCTATGTGATGGACGAGGTCGAGGCGGCGCTCGACGACACCAACTTGCAGCGGCTGATCCGGATCATGCAGGAGCTCCAGGAGGCCTCGCAGCTGATCGTCATCACGCACCAGAAGCGCACGATGGAGGTCGCCGACGCGCTGTACGGCGTGTCCATGCAGGGCGACGGTGTGTCGAAGGTCATCAGCCAGCGGCTGCGCTAGCTCGGATCCCGCAACTTCAACTCTTGAACGAGAAGGCGCGCTCCAGCCCCCTTCCGCGTCCTCAAACTCACAGCTGTCGCCCTATTGACTTCGAAACTTGAAGGCATAGTCTCTGCAACGTTGCTTTTACCTTCAGGTCCCTTCGTTGGTACCCCGAAGAGAGAACCGCCCCCGGCAGCGTTGCCGGTAGCCCGAGGAGTACACGTGGCCAGCACATCGCAGGCACCCAGTTCAGGAGCCAGGACGGCTCACCCCGATCATCTCGGGCACGTCATCTTCATCGCGGCGGCGGCCGCGATGGGCGGTTTCCTGTTCGGTTACGACAGTTCCGTGATCAACGGCGCGGTCGAGGCGATCCGGGACCGCTACGACGTCGGTTCCGCGGTGCTGGCGCAGGTCATCGCCGTCGCGCTGATCGGCTGCGCCATCGGTGCCGCGACCGCGGGCCGCATCGCCGACCGCATCGGCCGGATCCGCTGCATGCAGATCGCGGCGGTCCTGTTCACCGTCAGCGCCGTCGGTTCCGCGCTGCCCTTCGCGCTGTGGGACCTGGCGATGTGGCGTGTCATCGGCGGGTTCGCCATCGGCATGGCCTCGGTGATCGGCCCCGCCTACATCGCCGAGGTGTCCCCGCCCGCCTACCGCGGCCGGCTCGGCTCCTTCCAGCAGGCCGCGATCGTCATCGGCATCGCCGTGTCCCAGCTGGTCAACTGGGGCCTGCTGAACGCCGCCGGCGGCGACCAGCGCGGCAAGCTGATGGGCCTGGAGGCCTGGCAGGTCATGCTCGGCGTCATGGTGATCCCGGCCGTCCTGTACGGCCTGCTGTCCTTCGCCATCCCCGAGTCCCCCCGCTTCCTGATCTCGGTCGGCAAGCACGAGAAGGCCAAGAAGATCCTCGAAGAGGTCGAGGGCAAGGACGTGGACTTCGACGCCCGCATCGGCGAGATCGAGCACGCCATGCACAGCGAGGAGAAGTCCTCCTTCAAGGAACTGCTCGGCGGCAGCTTCTTCTTCAAGCCGATCGTGTGGATCGGCATCGGCCTGTCGGTCTTCCAGCAGTTCGTCGGCATCAACGTCGCGTTCTACTACTCCTCGACGCTGTGGCAGTCGGTCGGCGTCGACCCCACCGACTCCTTCTTCTACTCGTTCACGACGTCGATCATCAACATCATCGGCACCGTGATCGCGATGATCTTCGTGGACCGCGTCGGCCGCAAGCCACTCGCCCTGATCGGCTCCGTCGGCATGGTGATCGGACTGGCGCTGGAGGCCTGGGCCTTCTCCTTCGACCTCGTCGACGGCAAGCTCCCGGCCACCCAGGGCTGGGTCGCCCTGATCGCCGCCCACATCTTCGTCCTCTTCTTCGCCCTCTCGTGGGGCGTGGTCGTGTGGGTCTTCCTCGGCGAGATGTTCCCCAACCGGATCCGCGCCGCCGCCCTGGGCGTCGCCGCCTCCGCGCAGTGGATCGCCAACTGGGCCATCACCGCGAGCTTCCCGTCGCTGGCCGACTGGAACCTCTCCGGCACCTACGTGATCTACACGATCTTCGCCGCCCTCTCCATCCCCTTCGTCCTCAAGTTCGTCAAGGAGACCAAGGGCAAGGCCCTGGAGGAGATGGGCTGACCCGCCCGCCCCGAACCCGGGGAGGAGGGCCAAGTCCCCGCTGCCCCTCTCCCCGTACCGTCCGCCGCCCCGCCCGGGTCTTCGTCCGGGCGGGGCGGCGGTGTGCCGGGAGCCGTTCACCGGATCAGGACGTGGCGCCGATGCGGCCGGGAGCGGGGGTGCACAGAAGCGACGCCCCCGTTCCCGGACGCATGGGAAAGGGGGCGTCGTCCGGTGTACGTCAGACCGTCACGGCCTCGGTCTCGGGCTGCTCGGCCCGCTCCGCGCCCGCACCCGGCGCGATCGGCGCCGGCTTCGGCAGCACCGTGTACAGCAGGGCGGAGACCACGATCGTGGCCACCCAGCCCAGTCCGTACTCGCCGACGAAGTTGTTCGCGGCCAGCGGGCCGGTGAACCAGTCGGACGTGGTGAACATCAGACCGGCGACCAGGCCCACCGCCCAGGCGGCCACGGCGGCGGGGGAGAAGCCGCCGCGGTACCAGTAGGCGCTGGTGCGCCCGGTGTCGGCCAGGGCCTCGCCGTCGTACTCCCGGCCGCGCAGCATGTCCGCGCCGAATACGCCGACCCAGGCGGAGAAGGCCACCGCGAGCAACGACAGGAAGGCGATGAACGACCCCATGAAGCTGGTCGCCACCAGCATCAGCACACCACCGAAGACCAGCGAGATCACGGCGTTCACCGAGACCGCCCAGTGCCGCGGGACCTTGAAGCCCAGGGTCTGCGCGGTGAACCCGGCCGAGTACATCGACATCGAGTTGATCAGCAGCATGCCGATCAGCGCGATCAGCAGGTACGGCACGGCGATCCAGGTCGGCAGGATCTCGCCCAGGAAGGAGACCGGGTCGGCGGCCGAGGCCAGATCCGGCGTGGAGACCGCCATGACCGCGCCCATCAGCACCATCGGCAGCACGACGATGCCCGCGCCGCCGACCGTGACGCCCACGATCCCCTTCGAGGACGCCGTGCGCGGCAGGTACCGGGTGAAGTCCGGCGCGGACGGGATCCAGCTGACGCCGCCCGCCGCGATCAGGCCCACGCCCGTGATCACCGCGGCCACCGAACCGGCGGGCCGGTCGAACACGGCGGACCAGTCGGTGTCGACCACCAGGTAGCCGAGGACCAGCACCGAGAAGGCGCCGAAGAGGTACGCCGCGTACTTGTTGCACTTCTGCACGGCGTTGATGCCGAGCCCCGAGATCGCGAACGTGGCCACGACAAACGCGAGCAGCGTCACCATGTCCAGGACGCTGTTGGCGCGAATGCCGAACACGATGTCCAGGACCGTGAGCACGGCATAGGCGCCGGTCACCGCGTTGATCGTCTCCCAGCCCCAGCGGGCGACCCAGATCAGCGAACCCGGCAGCAGATTGCCCCGCTGCCCGAACACGGCACGGGACAGCGCCATCCCGGGAGCGCCGCCCCGCTTGCCGGCGATGCCGATCAGGCCCACCAGCCCGTACGACACGACGGGCGCCGCCGCCGCGACGACCAGGGCCTGCCAGAAGTCGAGCCGGTACGCCACGACGAGGCTCGCGCCCATCGTGAGCAGCAGCACGCTGATGTTGGCGCCGACCCAGGTCGGGAACAGCTCGCGGGTCCGGGCGGTGCGCTCGTGGTCGGGCACCTGCTCGATGCCGCGGGTTTCCAGGGCGCCTTCGTTCTCGGCGGTCTTGCTCATGTGGGGGGTCCGTGCCTCGATCGTGGGGAGAGGGGGCGGTCGGGACTCTACGCGCGTTGACGCGGCCTCCTCCATCGTACTTTGATCCGACTCATTCCCTCCAGGGGCCTTTGTCCTTTGGCGGAAACCACAAGCAACCGATGGCGGGGGGCCGTGCCGGGGGTCACGCATACTGGTCCCGTTATGGAAATCGTCATCCTTGCTGTAGTCATCGCCGTGGTCGTGATCGGCGCGCTCGGCGGGCTGGTCGTCGGCAGCCGCCGCAAGAAGCAGCTGCCCGAGCCGCCCCCCGCCGCGCCCGACATCACCGCCCCTCCGGCCGAGCCGCACGTCGGCGACGAGGCCGAGACGCCGCGCGACGAAACGCGCCGGACGATAGAGGAGGTCGACCTCCCGGACGGCGGCACCGCCACCGTCGAGGAGCCGCCCGTCGTCGAAGAGCTCGAGATCCCGCAGATCGAGGTTCCCGAGCCCACCGCCGGCCGACTGGTCCGGCTCCGTGCCCGCCTCTCCCGCTCGCAGAACGCCCTCGGCAAGGGCCTGCTGACCCTGCTGTCCCGGGAGCACCTCGACGAGGACACCTGGGAGGAGATCGAGGACACGCTGCTCACCGCCGACGTCGGCGTGCAGCCCACCCAGGAGCTGGTGGAGCGCCTCCGCGAGCGGGTGAAGGTCCTCGGCACCCGCACTCCCGAGGAGCTGCGCACGCTGCTGCGCGAGGAGCTGATCACTCTCGTCGGCCCCGACATGGACCGCGAGGTCAAGACCGAGCCCGCCGCCAGCAAGCCCGGCATCGTGATGGTCGTCGGGGTGAACGGCACCGGCAAGACCACCACCACCGGCAAGCTCGCCCGTGTCCTGGTGGCCGACGGCCGCAGCGTCGTCCTCGGCGCCGCCGACACCTTCCGCGCCGCCGCCGCGGACCAGCTCCAGACCTGGGGCGAGCGCGTCGGGGCCCACACCGTGCGCGGACCCGAGGGCGGAGACCCCGCCTCCGTCGCCTTCGACGCGGTCAAGGAGGGCAAGGAGATGGGCTCGGACGTCGTGCTCATCGACACCGCCGGCCGTCTGCACACCAAGACCGGCCTCATGGACGAGCTGGGCAAGGTCAAGCGCGTCGTGGAGAAGCACGCCCCGCTGGACGAGGTGCTGCTCGTGCTCGACGCCACCACCGGCCAGAACGGTCTGATCCAGGCCCGGGTCTTCGCCGAGGTCGTCAACATCACCGGCATCGTGCTCACCAAGCTGGACGGCACGGCCAAGGGCGGCATCGTGGTCGCAGTCCAGCGCGAGCTGGGCGTACCGGTCAAGCTGATCGGACTCGGCGAGGGCGCGGACGACCTGGCGCCGTTCGAGCCGGCGGCCTTCGTGGATGCCCTCATCGGCGAGTGACGCCACCCCCGCGGCGCCCCGCGCCCGCACCCTGGCGAGAAGCGCCCGCCTCCCGGACCGGGAGACGGGCGCTTCGCCGTGGGCGCAGGGCTAGGCCCGGGACCGGTGGGCCACGTAGGCCAGTGTGCCCAGGAGCAGCCGGGCCGCCGGGGGCTTGGTGGCCGAGTCGAGGGCCGGGGGCCGCAGCCAGCGCACCGGGCCCCGGCCGCCGCGGTCGGAGGGCGGGGCCGTGACGTACGTACCGGGGCCGAGGCCGCTGAGGTCGAGGGCGGACGGATCGTCCCAGCCCATCCGGTACAGCAGCCGGGGCAGCTCGGCGGCGGCGCCCGGGGCGACGAAGAAGTGCGCGCGGCCCTGCGGGGTGGCCGCGACCGGACCCAGCGGGAGGCCCATGCGCTCCAGCCGGGCCAGCGCCCGCAGCCCGGCGGACTCGGCCACCTCGAGCACGTCGAAGGTCCGCCCGACCGCCAGCATCACCGCCGCGCCGGGGAACCGGCCCCAGGCCTCGCTCGCCTCGTCCAGGGTCGCCCCGGCGGGCACCCGGGGGGCGAAGTCCAGCGGGTGCGCGCCCGGCGCCGGACAGTCGGGCAGGCCGCACGAGCAGGCGCCCTGGGCGGTGCGGGCGCCCGGCACCACGTCCCAGCCCCACAGCCCGGTGAACTCGGCCACGACGGTGCACTCCGAGGCGCGGCCGCGGCGGCGCGCACCGGACCGGATCTCGCGCATGCCCCGACTGCTGCCGATGCCGATCGTGAAGCCCATGCCCCCTCCAACGGGTCCGACGCAGCGGCGGTTACGCAGCGGACGTGAAACGTGACTCTCTGCTTCCAACTCCCCAGTCCGACGCGGTTCAGACAGCGTCCGGAAGCACTCCCGGTGGTGCGTCCGACGGCGCACGCCCCGGTGTGCACCGTTGCACCGACTCCCGGTTGGCCTATGTCAAGTGAATCGCGTCCCGGCCACCGCGAGTTCATTCGAAGGGGTGGCGAATGGTGGCGATTCCGCAATCGCCATGGCTGGACGAGTGATCGTAGGACTACTTTGTGTGCATGGAGCCTTGGGGCACATGCACTTGTGGGTATGCCGGAGGCAACCCGGTCTTCCGTTCGAAGGGTGCCAACCACCGGACGGAGGGCCCGGGCCACCGGCATTCTGATAGGGCTTGGCGCACTCGGCGACAGGTGGTCTCAGGGATGGGGGCGTTCCAGTGAGTGGCAACGGCGGAAGCGGTACGGGCGCGGCGAGCGCGCCGCACGCTGACAAGCGCCCGAACGAGCTGCTCACCTCCTGGTTCGCCCGCAGCGGCTGGTCCAAGGGCGAGCTGGCCCGCCAGGTCAACCGCAGGGCCCGCCAGCTGGGCGCCAACCACATCTCCACCGACACCTCACGCGTGCGCCGCTGGCTCGACGGGGAGAACCCGCGCGAGCCGATCCCGCGGATCCTGTCCGAGCTGTTCTCCGAGCGCTTCGGCGTCGTCGTCTCGGTCGAGGACCTGGGCCTGCGTTCCACCCGCCCCACGCCCTCCGCCACCGGCGTCGACCTCCCCTGGACGGGCCCGCAGACCGTGGCCCTGCTCAGCGAGTTCTCGCGCAGCGACCTCATGCTGGCGCGGCGCGGCTTCCTCGGGAGCTCGCTGGCCCTCTCCGCGGGCCCGTCCCTCATCGAACCCATGCAGCGCTGGCTGGTCCCCACACCCTCCGCGACCCCGCCGGCGGCCGGACCCGAGCCCGCGGCACCCGCCGGCCGCGCGCGCGGGCGGCTGTCCAGGCCGGAGCTGGACCTGCTGGAGTCCACCGCGGTGATGTTCCGCCGCTGGGACGCCCAGTGCGGCGGCGGTCTGCGCCGCAAGGCCGTGGTCGGCCAGCTGCACGAGGTCACCGACCTGCTCCAGGAGCCCCAGACGGAGACCACCCGCGCCCGGCTCTTCAAGGTCGCCGCCGAGCTGGCCGAGCTGGCCGGCTGGATGTCGTACGACGTGGGGCTCCAGCCCACCGCCCAGAAGTACTTCGTGCTCGCCCTGCACGCCGCCAAGGAGGCGGGGGACCGGCCGCTCGGCTCGTACATCCTCTCCAGCATGAGCCGCCAGATGATCCACCTCGGCCGCCCCGACGACGCCCTGGAGCTGATCCACCTCGCGCAGTACGGCAGCCGGGACTGCGCCAGCCCCCGCACCCAGTCGATGCTGTACGCGATGGAGGCCCGCGCCTACGCCAACATGGGGCAGCCCGGCCGGACCAAGCGCGCCGTGCGCATGGCGGAGGACATCTTCGCCGAGGCCGACGAGTGGGACGAGCCGGACCCCGACTGGATCCGCTTCTTCTCCGAGGCCGAGCTGTACGGGGAGAACAGCCACTCCTTCCGCGACCTCGCCTACGTGGCCGGCCGCAGCCCCGCCTACGCCTCCCTCGCCGACCCCCTGATGCGCAAGGCCGTGGAGCTGTTCGCCAAGGACGACGAGCACCAGCGTTCCTACGCGCTGAACCTGATCGGCATGGCCACCGTCCACCTGCTGCGCCGCGAACCGGAGGAGAGCACCGTCCTGGCCATGGAGGCCATGGGCATCGCCAAGAAGGTCCGCTCCGAACGCGTCAACACCCGCATCCGCAAGACCGTCGACACGGCCGTACGCGATTTCGGCGACCTCGGTGAGGTCGTCGACCTCACCGAGCGGCTCGCCGTCGAGCTGCCGGAGACCGCCGAAGCGGTCTGAACCCCCACCAGCCCCGGCCGCGGCCGGCCCTCCCGAACTGCCCGACTCGGCTCCCCCATGCCAGGTCATTCGGAGGCCGCCGCGGCCGGCTTGCGTCCCGGTGCGGACCGCCCCGCCACGACGGCGGCCGCACCGGCCCGCACCCGGCCGTTCACCCACGCGTAACACGCACCGCGCCTTCGTCACGGCGGCGAAACAACGAGGGGCTTCCACCGAAACCGCGCTGCGCCAATCTCATGGCGCATAACCGGCCCACCCCTCACCCCGCCCGCCCAGGCTTCGCCCGCACGGGGCCGTACCAACGACGAGGAGACGCCGATGGCTCCAGCCATCACGCTCGCCGCAGAGACGGAGCTCTCTGCCGCCAACACAGGCTTCATGCTCATCTGCTCCGCCCTGGTGATGCTCATGACGCCGGCCCTGGCCTTCTTCTACGGAGGCATGGTCCGCGTCAAGAGCACCCTGAACATGCTGATGATGAGCTTCATCAGCCTCGGCATCGTCACCGTCCTGTGGGTGCTGTACGGCTTCTCCATGGCGTTCGGCACCGACTCCGGCAGCGTCGTCGGCTGGAACTCCGACTGGGTGGGCCTGAGCAACATCGGCCTGACCGAGCTGTGGGACGGCTACACCGTCCCCGTCTTCGTCTTCCTGGTCTTCCAGCTGATGTTCGCCGTCCTCACCCCCGCCCTGATCAGCGGCGCCCTCGCGGACCGGGTGAAGTTCACGGCCTGGGCGCTGTTCATCGCCCTGTGGGCCACGGTCGTCTACTTCCCGGTCGCCCACTGGGTGTGGGGCGCGGGCGGCTGGGCCTTCGAACTGGGCGTCATCGACTTCGCCGGCGGTACGGCCGTGCACATCAACGCCGGTGCCGCCGCGCTCGGCGTGATCCTCGTCATCGGCAAGCGGGTCGGCTTCAAGAAGGACCCGATGCGCCCGCACAGCCTCCCGCTGGTCATGCTCGGCGCCGGTCTGCTCTGGTTCGGCTGGTTCGGCTTCAACGCCGGCTCCTGGCTCGGCAACGACGACGGCGTCGGCGCGCTGATGTTCGTCAACACCCAGGTCGCCACCGGCGCCGCGATCCTCGGCTGGCTCGCCTACGAGAAGATCCGGCACGGCGCCTTCACCACCCTGGGCGCGGCCTCCGGCGCCGTCTCCGGCCTGGTCGCCATCACTCCGGCCGGCGGCGCCGTCTCCCCGCTCGGCGCGATCGCCGTCGGCCTCATCGCCGGAGTGGTGTGCGCCATGGCCGTCGGCCTGAAGTACAAGTTCGGCTACGACGACTCCCTCGACGTGGTCGGCGTCCACCTCGTCGGCGGCATCCTCGGCTCGCTGCTCATCGGCTTCTTCGCCAGCGGCAAGGGCCAGTCCGACGTCGAGGGCCTCTTCTACGGCGGCGGCCTCGACCAGTTCTGGAAGCAGTGCGCGGGCGTCTTCGGGGTCCTCGCCTACTCCCTGGTCGTCTCCGCCGTCCTCGCCTTCCTGCTGGACAAGACGATCGGCATGCGGGTACCGGAGGACGTCGAGGTGGCCGGCATCGACCAGGCCGAGCACGCCGAGACCGCGTACGACTTCAGCGGCGCCGGCGGCGGTGCCGCCCGGACGACCGCCACGCCGGCCGCCTCCGCGGCGGCGTCGGCCCCGAGCAAGAAGGTGGACGCATGAAGCTCATCACCGCCGTCGTCAAGCCGCACCGGCTCGACGAGATCAAGGAGGCCCTCCAGGCCTTCGGGGTCCACGGCCTGACCGTCACCGAGGCCAGCGGCTACGGCCGCCAGCGCGGACACACCGAGGTCTACCGGGGTGCCGAGTACACCGTCGACCTGGTGCCCAAGATCCGCATCGAGGTCCTGGTCGAGGACGACGACGCCGAGCAGCTGATCGACGTCGTGGTCAAGGCGGCCCGCACCGGCAAGATCGGCGACGGCAAGGTCTGGGCGGTCCCGGTCGACACGGCCGTACGGGTCAGGACCGGCGAGCGCGGACCCGACGCGCTCTGACACGACGGACGGACGAACGGGAGTCGCCGGGTGACCAGTACGGACGTGACGGAAGAAGCAGAGGGCTCGGGACCCGGCGGCTACGCGGCGGCCCGGCTGCGCCTCCTCACCGAGGGGGCGCGGTCCGGGCCGCCGCGCCGCAGGGCGCTGGCCGGACTGACGGACGACTGGCTGGCGGGCCTCTTCGGCGCGGGCACCGGGGGACAGGCGGGGGTCTCGCTCGTCGCGGTCGGCGGCTACGGGCGCGGCGAGCTGTCCCCGCGCAGCGACCTGGATCTGCTCCTGCTGCACGACGGCCGGGACGACAAGGCCGTCGCCGCACTCGCCGACCGCCTCTGGTACCCGGTCTGGGACCTCGGTCTCGACCTCGACCACTCCGTACGCACCCCGCAGCAGGCCCGGAAGACCGCGGGCGAGGACCTGAAAGTCCACCTCGGCCTCCTGGACGCCCGCCACCTCGCCGGAGACCTCGGCCTGACCGCCGCCCTGCGCACCGCCGTCCTCGCCGACTGGCGCAACCAGGCCCCCAAACGCCTCCCCGAACTCCGCGACCTGTGCGCCGAGCGCGCCGAACGCCAGGGCGAGCTGCAATTCCTGCTGGAACCCGACCTCAAGGAGGCCCGGGGCGGGCTGCGCGACGCCACCGCCCTGCGTGCCGTCGCCGCCTCCTGGCTCGCCGACGCCCCGCGCGAGGGACTCGCCGAGGCCCGGCGCCGCCTGCTCGACGTACGCGACGCCCTCCACCTGGCCACCGGCCGGGCGACCGACCGGCTGGCCCTGCAGGAACAGGACCAGGTGGCGGCCGAGCTGGGCCTGCTGGACGCCGACGCCCTGCTGCGGCAGGTGTACGAGGCGGCCCGCGTGATCTCCTACGCGGGCGACGTCACCTGGCGCGAAGTGGGGCGCGTCCTGCGCTCGCGCTCCGTGCGGCCGCGGCTGCGCGCCATGATGAACGGCGGAAAACCCGTCGCCGAGCGCTCCCCGCTCGCCGAGGGCGTCGTGGAGCAGGACGGCGAGGTGGTGCTCGCCCGCGCCGCACGCCCCGAACGCGATCCCGTGCTCCCGCTGCGTGCCGCGGCCGCCGCCGCGCAGGCCGGGCTCCCGCTCTCCCTGCACGCCGTACGGCGCCTGGCCGCCACCGCGCGCCCCCTGCCCACGCCCTGGCCGGCCGAGGCCCGCGAGCAACTGGTGACCCTGCTGGGCTCCGGCCGCCCCACGGTGCAGGTCTGGGAGGCGCTGGAGGCCGAGGGCCTGGTCACCCGGCTGCTGCCCGACTGGGAGCGGGTCCGCTGCCGCCCGCAGCGCAACGCCGTGCACCTGTGGACCGTCGACCGGCACCTGATCGAGACCGCCGTCCGCGCCGCCGGGTTCGCGCGCCGGGTGCACCGCCCCGACCTGCTGCTGGTCGCCGCGCTGCTGCACGACATCGGCAAGGGCTGGCCCGGCGACCACTCCGTGGCCGGCGAGACCATCGCCCGGGACGTCGCCACGCGCATCGGCTTCGACCGCGCGGACGCGGCCGTCCTCGCCACCCTCGTACGCCACCACCTCCTGCTGGTGGAGACCGCCACCCGGCGCGACCTGGACGACCCGGCCACCGTGCGCGCGGTCGCCGAGGCGGTCGGCACCGAGCACACGCTGGAGCTGCTGCACGCCCTGACCGAGGCGGACGCGCTGGCCACCGGGCCGGCGGCCTGGTCGTCCTGGCGCGGCTCCCTCGTCGCCGACCTGGTGAAACGGGTCGCCGGGGTGCTGGCCGGGGACCCGCCCGCCGAACCCGCGGCCGCCGCGCCCACCGCGGAGCAGGAACGGCTCGCGGTCGAGGCCTTCCGCACGGGCGGCCCGGTGCTGGCGCTGCGGGCCCAGACGGAGCCGCCCGCCGACTCGGCACCGGCTCCCTCCTCGGCCGACGGTTCCGAACCCCTCGGCGTCGAGCTGCTGATCGCCGTACCCGACCAGGCGGGCGTGCTCCCCGCGGTCGCCGGGGTGCTGGCCATGCACCGGCTCACCGTCCGCACCGCCGAGCTGCGGTCCCTCCCGCTGCCGGACGGCGTCGACGGCTCCGTCCTGCTCCTCGACTGGCGGGTCGCCGCCCAGTACGGTTCCCTGCCCCAGGCCGCCCGGCTCCGTGCCGACCTGGTCAGGGCCCTGGACGGCTCCCTGGACATCGCCGGGCGGCTGGCCGAACGGGACGCCGCCCACCCACGGCGCCGGGGCGTGGAGCCGCCCCCGCCGCGCGTCACGGTCGCCCCGGCCGCGTCCCGGCTGGCCACGGTGATCGAGGTCCGCGCCCAGGACGCGCCGGGGCTGCTGTTCCGGCTCGGGCGAGCGCTGGAGGCGGCGGGCGTACGGGTCCGCAGCGCGCACGTGTCGACGCTGGGGGCGAACGCGGTGGACGCGTTCTACGTGACGCGGGGCGAGGGTGTGCCGCTGCCGCGGGAGGACGCGGCGTCCGTGGCGCGCGAGCTGGAGGAGTCGCTGCGGGCGTGACCCCGTGACCGGTGACCCGCGGGCCGCGTGCCGCGTGCCGCGTGCTGAGTGGTGAGTGCTGAGTGCCGCGCGGCGCCTGCCGCGTGGCTGTGCAGCGGCCTGCCCGCTGTCTGCGGCGGGCAGGGACGATTTGCTTGCCGGGCCGGATACCCTGGAGGGCGACCCACACCAACGCCGACGCGAGGACCTACGCCGCCGTGTTCGATACTCTCTCCGACCGCCTGTCAGCCACCTTCAAATCCCTCCGGGGCAAGGGACGGCTGTCCGAGGCGGACATCGACGCCACGGCCCGCGAGATCCGCATCGCGCTGCTCGAGGCCGACGTGGCGCTGCCCGTCGTGCGCGCCTTCATCAAGAAGGTCAAGGAGCGCTCCCTCGGCGCCGAGGTCTCCAAGGCGCTCAACCCGGCCCAGCAGGTCCTCAAGATCGTCAACGAGGAGCTGGTCGGCATCCTCGGCGGCGAGACCCGCCGCCTGCGCTTCGCCAAGCAGCCGCCGACCGTGATCATGCTGGCCGGTCTCCAGGGTGCCGGTAAGACCACCCTCGCGGGCAAGCTCGGCCACTGGCTCAAGGAGCAGGGCCACTCCCCGCTGCTCGTCGCCTGTGACCTCCAGCGCCCCAACGCCGTCAACCAGCTGAGCGTCGTCGCCGAGCGCGCCGGTGTCGCGGTCTACGCCCCCGAGCCGGGCAACGGCGTGGGCGACCCGGTCAAGGTCGCCAAGGACTCCATCGAGTTCGCCAAGGCCAAGGTCCACGACCTGGTCATCGTCGACACCGCCGGCCGCCTGGGCATCGACCAGGAGCTGATGCAGCAGGCCGCGGACATCCGCGACGCCGTCAGCCCCGACGAGATCCTCTTCGTCGTCGACGCGATGATCGGTCAGGACGCGGTCAACACCGCGGAGGCCTTCCGCGACGGCGTCGGCTTCGACGGCGTGGTGCTCTCCAAGCTCGACGGCGACGCCCGCGGTGGTGCGGCCCTGTCGATCGCCTCGGTGACCGGCAAGCCGATCATGTTCGCGTCGAACGGCGAGAAGCTGGGCGACTTCGACGCCTTCCACCCTGACCGGATGGCCTCCCGCATCCTCGACATGGGTGACCTGCTCACCCTGATCGAGCAGGCGGAGAAGACGTTCAGCCAGGAAGAGGCCGAGAAAATGGCCTCCAAGCTGGCGTCCAAGAAGGGCCAGGACTTCACCCTGGACGACTTCCTGGCCCAGATGGAGCAGGTCAGGAAGATGGGCTCCATCTCCAAGCTGCTCGGCATGCTGCCCGGCATGGGCCAGATGAAGGACCAGCTCAACAACCTCGACGAGCGGGACGTCGACCGCACGGCCGCCATCATCAAGTCGATGACCCCGGCCGAGCGCCAGGAGCCGACGATCATCAACGGCTCGCGCCGGGCCCGTATCGCCAAGGGTTCCGGTGTCGACGTGAGCGCGGTCAAGTCGCTCGTGGAGCGGTTCTTCGAGGCCCGCAAGATGATGTCCCGCATGGCCCAGGGCGGCGGCATGCCGGGGATGCCGGGCATGGGCGGTGGCCCGGGGCGGCAGAAGAAGCAGCAGAAGAAGGCCAAGGGCAAGCAGCGCTCGGGCAACCCGATGAAGCGCAAGCAGCAGGAGCAGGAGGAGGCCGCCCGGCGCGCCGCCGCCGCGCAGAGCGGGGGCGCCCTGGGGCTGCCGCAGCAGGGCGGGCAGGACTTCGAGCTGCCGGACGAGTTCAAGAAGTTCATGGGCTGACCGCCCGTACGGGCGCAGTACGTCGCCGGGGCGCCTCCTGCCGCAGGGGGCGCCCCGGCGTCGTACACCCACATGCCCGCACGGCTTTCCTGTCGTAGCGTCCGGATATGACCAATCCGTCCCCGCCACGCAAGGCACCGGAGCCGCCTTGGCGGACCGAGGGCACGCCGGACGAGCCGCCCAAGCCGCCGTCCGGCGGCAGGAGGATGCGCGGCGGCTGGTGGAACCTGATCCTGGCCGCGCTGATCGTCTACCTGATCGCCAACCTCGTGCTCTCCTTCTTCAACGAGGGCGACGAGCCGACCATCTCCTACACGGAGTTCAGCAAGCAGGTCGACGAGGGCAACGTCAGCAAGATCTACGCCAAGGGCGACGCGATCCAGGGGCAGCTGAAGAAGGCCCGGGACAATCCCGAGGGCGACGGGACCTACACCAAGTTCACCACCGAGCGGCCGACCTTCGCGGACGACCGGCTCTGGGCCGACCTGACGAAGAACAAGGTCACCGTCACCGCCGAGCCCGTCGTGCAGCACCGCAGCTTCCTGGCCAACCTGCTGATCGCGCTGGCCCCGATGCTGATCCTGGTGGTGCTGTGGATCTTCATCGCGCGGCGCATGCGGGGTGCCCTGGGCGGCGGGGCGGGCGGCATGCTGGGCCGCAAGGCGCCGCCCAAGCCGGTCGAGCTGGAGGCCGGCAAACCGCGCACCACCTTCGCCGACGTCGCCGGGATCGACGAGGTGGAGGGCGAGCTGAGTGACGTCGTCGACTTCCTGAAGAACCCGGACGCGTACCGCCGCATGGGCGCCAAGATGCCCCGGGGCGTGCTGCTGACCGGCCCGCCCGGCACGGGAAAGACGCTGCTCGCGCGTGCGGTGGCGGGAGAGGCGGGGGTGCCGTTCTTCTCCGCGTCGGCGTCCGAGTTCATCGAGATGATCGTGGGCGTGGGCGCCTCCCGGGTGCGGGAGCTGTTCGCGGAGGCGCGCAAGGTGGCGCCGTCGATCATCTTCATCGACGAGATCGACACCATCGGCCGCGCCCGCGGCGGCGGCTCCGGCATGGGCGGGCACGACGAGCGCGAGCAGACCCTGAACCAGATCCTCACCGAGATGGACGGCTTCTCCGGTTCGGAGGGCGTGATCGTCATCGCCGCCACCAACCGCGCCGACATCCTGGACGCCGCCCTGACCCGCCCCGGCCGCTTCGACCGGGTGGTCAGCGTCTCGCCGCCGGACAGAAGCGGCCGGGAGGCGATCCTGGAGATCCACACCCGCGAGATCCCGCTCGCCCCGGACGTCGACCTCGTCCAGGTCGCCCGTACGACGCCGGGCATGACCGGCGCCGAACTCGCCAACCTCGCCAACGAGGCGGCGCTGCTCGCGGTGAAGCGGAAGCAGGAACGGGTGACGCAGGCGAACCTCTCCGAGGCGCTGGAGAAGGTCCAGCTGGGGGCCGAGCGCCCGCTGGTGATGCCCGAGGAGGAGCGCCGGCGCACCGCCTACCACGAGAGCGGTCACGCCCTGCTGGGCATGCTTCAGCCGGGGGCCGACCCGGTCCGCAAGATCACCATCGTGCCGCGCGGCCGGGCGCTCGGGGTGACGCTGTCGACGCCGGACGCGGACAAGTACGCGTACACGGAGGAGTACCTGCGGGGGCGGATCATCGGCGCGCTCGGCGGGATGGCGGCGGAACACGTCGTGTACGGGGTGATCACGACGGGTTCGGAGAGCGACCTGGAACAGGTCACCAACATCGCCCGCGGCATGGTCGCGCGCTGGGGCATGAGCGAGCGGGTCGGCCGGCTCTCCGCGCTCCCCGGCGACGCCCAGCAGGCGTACGGCCTCGCCGCCGCACCGCAGACGCTCGACGCGATCGACGGCGAGATGCGACGGGTGGTGGACTCCTGCTACGAGGAGGCCGTGCGCAAGCTGCGCGACCACCGGGGACAGCTGGACGCGCTGGCGGAGTCGCTGCTGGCGAGCGAGACGCTGGACGAGGCGGAGGCGTACCGCATCGCTGGGATCACCCGGCTGACGAAGGACGACCCGGAGGCGTGAGCGCCGCGCTTGCCTACTTCTGCGGGAACTTCCAGACGTAGGGCTCGCCGTCCTCCTCCGACCAGTGGACCTCCACACTGGTCGCGCCGGCCGGAATCACGTACGTCTCGCAGAAGACGTGGCTCTCGCCCTGCTTCCAGCTCTCGACGTCGTACGGGTCCTCGCAGCCCGGCGCGTCCTCGGAGGCGCCGATGAGGACGCCGCCGCGCTGCCCGTCGGCGAAGACCGTGGTGCCGTCGTGCACGTCGGAGCCCTCGGTCAGGGCGGGCCCGCTCTTGTGGGTGTACTTGATGTGGGCGGTGGCCAGCACCTTGCCCTTGGCGTCCGCGGCGTCCGCCACCGCCTTCGCGGCCTCCGCCTCGGTGCCCACCTCGACCTTCTGCGCCACGACGTCGTAGGTGACCTCGCCGGGGTCCTCCGCCACCCTGCCCGTCGCGCTCTCGCCCTGCGCCATGTCGCCGCCCGACACGGGCTGCGAGGGCGACGGCGAGGCCGCCGCGGACTCCGTGGTCCCCGCGCCCTTCGCGTCGGCGCCGGTGTCGTCGTCCCCGCCCCCGCACGCGGTGAGGGCCAGGGCGAGGACGGCGACGGGCGCGGCGAGGCGCAGTGCGGTCGTGCGGTGCGGCACTACAGGCTCCTGTATGCAGATGTGTCTGTTCCCCCGAACGGTGGATCAGAGTAGAGGCCCATGATCCACCTGGGGAAACCGCAGGAGCCCCCGACCGGCTTCTTCACACCATTCACACCTGCACCGCAAGAAGCCGATCAAGATCCGCGTGTGATGGATCGACATCGATCCTTACGGGACCCGGGCGATCAGGTAGCGGAACACGTTCGGCATCCACACGGTCCCGTCCGGCCGCTGGTGCGGGTGCAGGGCCTCCGTCAGCTCCTTGTCGACCCGCTCCCGGCCGGCCGCCGCGACCGCCGCGTCGAACAGCCCGGTCGACAGCAGCCCGCGCACCGCGCTGTCCGTGTCGGCGTAGCCGAACGGGCACGCCACCCGCCCCGAGCCGTCCGGCCTGAGCCCGGCCCGCTGGGCGACCTCCTCCAGGTCGTCGCGCAGGGCGGGGCGCCAGCCGGCCGTACCGCGCATCGGGTCGGTGAGCCCGGCGGCCACCCGCAGCACCGATGTCGTGGCACACCGCTCGGGCGGGCCCCAGCCGGCCAGCACCACGGCCGCCCCGCGCGCGGCGAGCGGTGTCGCCTCGGCGAGCAGTTCGCCGAGCTGCCCCGGGTCGCCCGCGAGGCATCCGGTGGGCTCGAAGGCGGTCACCAGGGTGAACGCGGGTGCCGTGGGGTCCGCCGCGTCCGCGGGGGAGCCCTCGACGATCCGCGGCGCGTCGGCACGCACGCGTGTGCCTCCCGTGCCGCCCGAACCTGGGCCCTCGGACGTCCCGGACAGCAGGCGTCCACGGGCCAGGTCCAGGAGCTCGGGAGAGCGCGAGTCGACCCCGGTCACCGTGGCACCGCGCGAGGCGGCCATCAGCAGCGCGAGACCGGAACCGCAGCCCAGGCCCAGCATCCGGGTATCGCCGCCCACGTCCAGCCGCTCGTAGACGGCCTCGTAGAGCGGTACGAGCATCCGCTCCTGTATCTCGGACCAGTCACGCGCGCGTGCACGCAGGTCCACGTGAGGCGTCGTCCTCGCGTGAGACGGGTGCTGCCGCACGAGCGTAGGTGTCATAGGAAAGTGCCCCAATCGCCGAGTGTTGCCGCCGTGCCCGATTCCATGGCCCCCGTGCAGTGCGCTCGCACTCCCCCCGTATGCCAGGTAACTCCGGGCTCGCCGTGGCGTCCAGTGGTGGCGGGGCCCGCTTTGCCCGATCCCCGGCACCGTGGCGAGATTTCACTTCCCGGCAACATGGACCTGGCCGCGCGGTACCCGGCACGGCGCCGCCCCGGACCCCGGCCCGGATGGCCGGAACGCGACGCCGGGCGATGACGGTGGGTGGCCGACGGGCCGACGGGACGGTTCCGGCCAAGGTCGGCCGGAGGGGCGGCCACCGCGTGGTGCCCGGACGCGTCGGAAGGCGGGGCGGTGCCGCACGCCGGCGGCGCACCCGGTAACGTCACGTCCGTCAGTGCGCCTGCTCGGGCGGCGCCCCTGCGACGCGACAGCGACCGAAACGCCCCCTTGCGCCCGCGCGGATGTCGTACTCCGGCGCGTGGACGGCGGCTACACGCCGGCGCGTACGTCGGACTACGCACCAGCTTGGTACGAGCTGTGAGGCTTCTCCGCAGATCAGCGCACCCGCCCTCGTCGGGACGCATCAGCGGCAACTGACTGGTACGTGCAAATTATTTGGGATGCCCCGGAATAGGAACACAGCGGCCCTCCGGCTCGTTGTCATTACGTGAGCACGACACCACCTGTTCTCGCCGCAGAGCTGGCGCAGGCGTGGGCCGACATTCAGCGGCACCACACCGAGCTGCCCGATCTTGCCGCGCCCGAGTCCCTGATCGGAGAGTCGTCGTCCGCCTGCGGGCACGAGCTCTCCTTCGAGCGACTGCTTCACGAGGCAGTCCACGGCATCGCCGCCGCGCGCGGAGTACGCGACACCTCCCGCGCGGGGCGCTATCACAACCGTCGGTTCCTCGCGATCGCCGAGGAGCTGGGCCTGGACCATCCCGAGGAGCCGCATCCCAGCAGTGGCTTCTCGCTGGTCACGCTCACCCCCGAGGCGAAGCGCCGCTACCGCCCGACGATCGAACGCCTCCAGCGCGCGCTGAAGGCCCACACCGCCGCGACCGCGACCGACACCGCCCGCAGCTTCCGCGGTCCGGCCGCCCGCCACGGCTCCTCCGGGGGCGGGGTGCGCGTGAAGGCGGTCTGCGACTGCGGGCGCAACGTCCGCGTCGTCCCGTCGGTGCTGGCCCAGGCCCCGATCATGTGCGGCGGCTGCGGCAAGCCGTTCCGCATCCCGGAGGTGGTCGGCGCCGGGGTGAGCTGACGGACCGGCTGCTCGTGGCAGCCGGTCCGCGGCCGGATTCCGTCGGGAGCCGGGCGGCCCGCCCCGCGCGGGCGGGCCCGCCGCCCTCGGTCCGACGGGCCCGCCCGCGTGTGGCACAATGGCTAGCTGTACTCGACAGTCGCACAGGACCCCTCTCTCCTCCGGCTGACGCGTCCATCGGGCACTCGGGTACCGCAACCCCACGCGGCTCTCTCGCCGTGCCCAACCACGTCAAAACCAGGAGAACCCACTCCCGTGGCAGTCAAGATCAAGCTGAAGCGTCTGGGCAAGATCCGTTCGCCTCACTACCGCATCGTCGTCGCCGACTCCCGTACCCGCCGTGACGGCCGGGCCATCGAGGAGATCGGCAAGTACCACCCGACGTACAACCCGTCGGTGATGGAGGTCGACGCCGAGCGTGTCGCGTACTGGCTCGGTGTCGGCGCCCAGCCGACCGAGCCCGTGCTCGCCATCCTGAAGAAGACCGGCGACTGGCAGAAGTTCAAGGGCGAGCCCGCCCCGGCTCCGCTGCTTCAGCCGGCCGAGAAGGCGGCCCGCCCGTCCTTCGAGGCGATCGGTGGCGAGGACGAGGGCAAGGGTGAGGCGATCACCCAGAAGAAGAAGGCCGACAAGAAGGACGAGGCCGCCGCCGAGTCCTCCGCGTCCGAGGCCTGAGCATGCTCGAGGAGGCTCTCGAGCACCTCGTGAAGGGCATCGTCGACAACCCTGACGATGTGCAGGTCGCCTCGCGCAACCTGCGCCGCGGGCGGGTGCTCGAGGTCCGGGTCCACCCGGACGACCTCGGAAAGGTGATCGGCCGCAACGGCCGCACCGCACGCGCCCTGCGCACCGTCGTGGGCGCCATCGGCGGGCGCGGTGTCCGTGTCGACCTCGTCGACGTGGACCACGTCCGCTGACGCCAATCGCAGCACCGGCTCGGGCCGGGGAAGGCCACTGGGCCGTCCCCGGCCCGCAGTCGTATGAGCCGTGGGGTGCACGGTGCGCCCCGCGCGGCTCGTCCGCAGTACCGACAGGAGATCAAGCACAGTGCAGCTGGTAGTCGCGCGCATCGGCCGCGCCCACGGAATCAAGGGCGAGGTGACCGTCGAGGTCCGCACGGACGAGCCGGAGCTGAGGCTCGGGCCCGGCGCCGTACTGGCCACCGACCCCGCCTCCACCGGCCCGCTCACCATCGAGACCGGCCGGGTGCACAGCGGCCGCCTCCTGCTGCGCTTCGCCGGCGTCCACGACCGCACCGGCGCCGAGGCGCTGCGCAACACCCTCCTGATCGCCGACGTGGACCCGGACGAGCGTCCCGAGGACGAGGACGAGTACTACGACCACCAGCTGATCGACCTCGACGTGGTGACCGCCGACGGCACCGAGGTGGGCCGCATCACCGAGATCTCCCACCTGCCCACCCAGGACCTCTTCGTGGTGGAGCGCCCCGACGGCAGCGAGGTCTACGTGCCGTTCGTCTCCGAGATCGTCACGGAGATCGACCTCGACGAGCAGCGCGCGGTCATCGATCCGCCGCCCGGCCTGATCGACGACCGGGCCGAGATCGCCTCGGCACGGGACGCCGATACCGAGGGCGACGCCGATGCAAGGGGCGCCGACGCAGGGGGCGCCGATGCCGAGGACGCCGGGGACGAGGCGTAATGCGGCTCGACGTCGTCACGATCTTCCCCGAGTACCTGGAACCGCTGAACGTCTCCCTGGTCGGCAAGGCACGCGCGCGCGGACAGCTCGGCGTCCACGTGCACGACCTGCGCGAGTGGACCTACGACCGGCACAACACGGTCGACGACACCCCCTACGGCGGCGGCCCCGGCATGGTCATGAAGACCGAGCCGTGGGGCGACGCGCTGGACTCCGTGCTGGCCGACGGCTACGAGACGGGGTCCGGCGAGCCCGCCCTGATCGTGCCCACGCCCAGCGGCCGGCCCTTCACCCAGGAACTCGCCGTCCACCTCTCCGAGCGGCCCTGGCTGATCTTCACCCCCGCCCGGTACGAGGGCATCGACCGCCGCGTCGTCGACGAGTACGCGACCCGGATGCCCGTGTACGAGGTGTCCATCGGCGACTACGTCCTGGCCGGCGGCGAGGCGGCCGTCCTCGTCGTCACCGAGGCCGTGGCGCGGCTGCTGCCCGGCGTGCTGGGCAACGCCGAGTCCCACCGGGACGACTCCTTCGCCCCCGGCGCCATGGCCAACCTGCTGGAGGGCCCCGTCCACACCAAGCCCCCGCAGTGGCGCGGGCGCGGCATCCCGGACGTGCTGCTCAGCGGTCACCACGGGAAGATCGCCCGCTGGCGCCGCGACGAGGCGCTGCGCCGCACCACGGCCAACCGGCCCGACCTCATCGAACGGTGCGATCCCAAGGCCTTCGACAAGAAGGACCGCGAGATGCTCTCCATCCTGGGCTGGCAGCCCGACCCGGACGGGGAACCGTACGGCCGATTTTGGCGCAGGACGCCGGGCATGGAAGAATAGGCGGCTGTTGTGCGTCCGTCCGGAGCGCGCCCCTGCCACAGGGGGAGACGACGCCCGTCCCGACCCGCACGACCCTGATTCCGAAACACCTAGTTTCCGTCGATGACCTGTGGCATCGGCGAAGAAAGCAGACGAAATGTCTCACCTGCTCGACTCCGTCGACGCCGCGTCGCTGCGCAGCGACGTCCCGGCCTTCCGCCCCGGCGACACCGTCAACGTCCACGTGCGCGTCATCGAGGGCAACCGCTCCCGTGTGCAGCAGTTCAAGGGCGTCGTCATCCGCCGTCAGGGCGCCGGCGTGCGCGAGACCTTCACGGTCCGCAAGGTCTCCTTCTCCGTCGGCGTCGAGCGCACCTTCCCGGTGCACACCCCGATCGTGGAGAAGATCGAGCTCGTCACCCGCGGTGACGTCCGCCGCGCCAAGCTGTACTACCTGCGCGAGCTGCGCGGCAAGGCCGCGAAGATCAAGGAGAAGCGCGACAGCTGAGCGCCCTCCGGGGTCCGCGCCGGGGCCGGATAGCATCTGGCCCCGATGGACACCGAAACACAGCACACGGAGCGCGACCGCTCCTCCCGCCCTTCCGACTCCGAGCAGCCCTCGGATCCGGAGGGCCCGGAGGAACGGTCGCGTTCCGCGTTCACGGGGCGGATCAGGGACTGGGTGCCGGGCGGCCGGATCACCGTGACCCTGCTGATCCTCCTGCTGTTCCTGCTGCTGGTCAGCACCTTCGTGTTGCAGCCGTTCCAGATCCCCAGCGGATCGATGGAGCGCGGATTGAGGATCGGTGACCGGGTTCTCGTAAATAAGTTGGCGTACCGTTTCGACGGCCGGCCGCGACGGGGAGACGTCGTCGTCTTCGACGGCACCGGGAGCTTCGGGCACGGCGACTACATCAAACGCGTTGTCGGTGTGGGCGGTGACCACGTGGTGTGCTGCGACAAGGAGGGGAGGGTCCGGGTGAACGGCCAGTCGGTCGACGAGTCGGCCTTCCTGTACCCCGGCGACCGCCCGTCCACGGTCCCCTTCGACGTCGTCGTCCCCGACGGCACCCTCTTCGTCCTCGGCGACCACCGGGCCGACTCCAGCGACTCCCGCGACCACCTGGGCTCCCCGGGCGGCGGGATGGTGCCGCTGGACGACGTGATCGGTCGCGCCGACTGGATCGTCTGGCCCGTCGGCCACGCCACCCGCATCGAGCGTCCCGACGCCTACGCGCGCGTGCCGGACGCGGAGGCCGATACCGGGGCCGCGTCCGGCGCGGGGGCCCCGTCCGCGCCCGCCGAGGACGGCGATGGGTAGCCGGGGCAAGCCGCGGGGAGCGCCCAGCAGCCCCACGGAGAACCTGCTGCCCACCGGTTCGAGGCGCACCAGCGCGCCGTCCGGCGGCCGCTCGCGCGCGGAACGCCGCAAGCTCCAGCGCAAGGTCAAGCGGCGGCGCAGACGCGGCGCCGTCAAGGAGATCCCGCTCCTCATCGGCGTCGCGGTCCTCATAGCGCTGGTGCTGAAGACCTTTCTCGTCCAGGCCTTCGTGATCCCGTCGGGGTCCATGGAGCAGACCATCCAGATCGGCGACCGGGTCCTGGTGGACAAACTCACGCCCTGGTTCGGCTCCGAGCCGCAGCGCGGGGACGTCGTCGTCTTCCGCGACCCGGGCGGCTGGCTCCGGGGCGAGCAGACCACCAAGAAGGACGACCCCGTCGTCGTCAAACAGGTCAAGGAAGGCCTCGCCTTCATCGGCCTGCTGCCGTCCGACGACGAGAAGGACCTCATCAAGCGGGTCGTCGGCGTGGGCGGGGACCACGTCAAGTGCTGCGACAAACAGGGCCGCGTCACCGTCAACGGCGTTCCCCTGAACGAGGACTACCTGTACCCCGGCGACACCCCGTCCCGGACGCCGTTCGACGTCACCGTCCCCGAGGGGCGGCTGTGGGTGATGGGCGACCACCGGTCCAACTCCGCCGACTCCCGCGCCCACCAGGAGACCGACTTCGGCACGGTGTCCCAGGACGAGGTGGTGGGGCGGGCCATGGTGATCGCGTGGCCGTTCGGTCACTGGACCACCCTGGACGAGCCGAAAACGTACGCGTCGGTGTCCGACGCGGCCGCCGGTTCGACCGCCGCCCCCGAGCTGTCGCATAGGGTTGCCCCCTACGATCCGAACGATCCGAACGCGATGATGGAACTCCCGACCCCTGCGGAACTCCCGCTCGTTATGGGAGTGGTGGGCCTGCGCCGTATCCGGGGCAGGCGGCGGCAGAGAGTAAGGAGTTGGCGTGGGGGATGTGGCGGTTGGCGCACGGTCCGGTCACGACGGCGAGGAGAACCGCGGACGCCCCGAGGAGAGTTCCGGTCCGGCCGCGGTCGGCGCCCCGGACTCCGGGTACGGCTCCGGGACCGAGGACGACAGGGTGACGAACGGACAGCACGGCCAGAACGGACACAACGGCGGGACCGACGACGAGGGAGTCGGCGGGACGCCGCCGGCGACGCCCCCCGCGGCCAAGAAGCAGCGCTCCTTCTGGAAGGAACTGCCGATCCTGATCGGCATCGCGCTGGTGCTCGCGCTGCTGATCAAGACGTTCCTGGTGCAGGCGTTCTCGATCCCCTCGTCCTCGATGGAGAACACCCTTCAGATCGGTGACCGGGTCCTGGTCGACAAGCTGACCCCCTGGTTCGGCTCGGAGCCCGAGCGCGGCGAGGTCGTGGTCTTCCACGACCCGGACGACTGGCTGGCGGGCGAGCCGACACCCGACCCGAACGCGTTGCAGACGGTCCTCAGCTGGATCGGCCTGATGCCGTCCGCGGAGGAGAAGGACCTGATCAAGCGCGTGATCGGGGTCGCCGGCGACACGGTCGAGTGCAACAAGACCGGCCCGCTCAAGGTCAACGGCAAGGCGCTGAACGAGCCGTACGTCTACCCGGGCAACACGCCGTGCTCGGACGACGACCAGGGCGGCCGGTTCAAGGTCACGGTCCCCGAGGGCAAAATCTGGGTCATGGGCGACCACCGCCAGAACTCCCGGGACTCCCGCTACAACCAGTCGGACAAGAACGGCGGCATGGTCCCGGTGGACGAGGTCGTCGGCCGCGCCATCGTGGTCGCCTGGCCGATGAACCGCTGGAGCACCCTGCCGGTCCCGGACACCTTCAGCCAGGACGGCCTCCAGTCCCAGGCCCAGCCCTCCGCCGCCGCCGCGCTGTCGGTCGCGCCCCAGGGCCTGGCCGTCGCCGGCGTGGTCCCGATCGTCTGGTGGCGCCGTCGCCGCACCGCCCCGGCCGAGACCCGCTGAGCCCACCGCAGGCCGTCGAGGTTCGCACAGCCCCCTTTCCGGTCGCCGGGAGGGGGCTGCCCCGTTGGCGTACCGCCGGGTAAGGTGCGGCTCCATGGGTGGCGAGAGCACGACACGTACGGTCCCGCGCGGCGGCGCGGCGAGCAGGGGTGCGGTGGGCAGCCGGACCGGGCAGCGGTTGTCCGGGATCGCCGTGGCGCTGGGCCTGGTGCTGTTCCTCGGCGGGTTCGGCTGGGGAGCGGTGGTCTACCGGCCCTACACCGTGCCGACCAGCTCGATGACGCCGACCATCGACGCCGGTGACCGGGTGCTGGCGCAGCGCATCGACGGTGCCGACGTCCGCCGCGGCGACGTCGTCGTCTTCAAGGACGCGACCTGGGCCAACGCCCCGATGGTCAAGCGGGTGGTCGCCGTCGGCGGGGACACCGTCTCCTGCTGCCAGAAGGGCAAGCTGAAGGTCAACGGCAAGGTGATCGACGAGCCGTACCTGCCCGCGGGCACCCCGGCCGAGATCAGCGACTTCCAGACCGTGACCGTCCCGGAGGGCCGCCTGTTCCTGCTCGGCGACGAGCGCGACAACTCGGTGGACTCCACCGCCCACCTCACCGACGCGGCCGGCGGCACCGTGTCGCGCGGCGCCGTGGACGCCCGCGTGGACGCCGTGGCCTGGCCGATGAACGGCATGCTGGAGCGGCCCACCGGCTTCGAGACGCTGGGCGGCCTCTCCTCACCGGGTCCGCTGCGCACCGTCGTCGTACTGGTCGTCGCCGGTGCCGTGCTGATCCTGGGGGGCGCGGCCTACGGCCCCCTCGCGAAGCGGGCCGGGGCCTCCCGGGCCCGAAGGGGAACGGAGCCGGCCGGTGGCCGCTGAGGTGACCCCGGCCGGACAGGACACCTACGCGGGCGGACTGCGCCGGGTCGCCCGGGTGGTGCTGCTCGACCCCGAGGACCGCATCCTGCTGCTGCACGGCCACGAACCGGACGATCCGGCCGACGACTGGTGGTTCACCCCCGGGGGCGGTGTGGAGGGCGACGAGACCCGCGAGCAGGCCGCCCGGCGCGAGCTGCTGGAGGAGACCGGCATCACCGACGTCGACCTCGGCCCGGTGCTGTGGCGGCGCAGGTGCTCCTTCCCCTTCGCGGGCCGCCGCTGGGACCAGGACGAGTGGTACTACCTGGCCCGCACCGCCCGGCCCGCGGCCGAGGCGGTCGGGGCCGGCCTCACCGAGCTGGAGCGGCGCAGCGTCGCCGGAGCGCGCTGGTGGACGTGTGAGGAACTGACCCGGGCACGTGAGACGGTGTATCCGACCAGACTCGCCGGGCTGCTGCGCACGCTGCTCGACGAAGGTCCCCCGGCCGGGCCGGTGACCCTGGACACCGAAATCGTCTAGGGGCGCACGGGACTGGCGCACAATGGGGGGACCGCACGGCTGAAGGGGAACATGCCATGAGCGCCGAGGACCTCGAGAAGTACGAGACCGAGATGGAGCTCAAGCTCTACCGGGAGTACCGCGATGTCGTCGGTCTGTTCAAATACGTGATCGAGACCGAGCGGCGTTTCTATCTCACCAACGACTACGAGATGCAGGTGCACTCGGTACAGGGTGAGGTGTTCTTCGAGGTCTCCATGGCTGACGCCTGGGTGTGGGACATGTACCGGCCGGCCCGGTTCGTCAAGCAGGTGCGCGTGTTGACGTTCAAGGACGTGAACATCGAGGAGCTGAACAAGAGCGACCTGGAGCTGCCCGGCGGGTGACGGAGTTTTCCACAACCGGTGAGTAGTTCACCGTGAGTGACGCGCTCGTCCCGTCTGCGTGATCGTTGGTGCCGGAGGTGGTGCCGACATGAACGCACGAGGCGCGATGGGCAAGTACGGCGAGACACTCGCCGCCCGCCGGCTGACCGGGTCCGGAATGACCGTCCTGGAGCGCAACTGGCGCTGTGGCAGGACCGGCGAGATCGACATCGTGGCCCGGGACGGCGACGTCCTGGTGGTCTGCGAGGTCAAGACGCGCAGGGGCGGCTCCTTCGAGCACCCGATGGCCGCCGTGACACCGGAGAAGGCGGAGCGGCTGCGGCGGCTGGCCGAGCGCTGGATCCAGACCCACGGGGGAGCCCCGCCCGGTGGCGTGCGCATCGATCTGGTCGGCGTGCTCCTCCCGCAGCGCGGCGCCCCCGTGGTCGAGCACGCCCGGGGGGTGGCGTGATGGCGTTCGCGCGTACGTGCTCGGTGGCGCTGGTCGGCGTCGAGGGCGTGGTGGTCGAGGTCCAGGCCGACCTGGAACCGGGCGTGGCGGCGTTCACCCTGGTGGGACTGCCGGACAAGAGCCTCACGGAGAGCCGGGACCGGGTACGGGCGGCCGTGGTGAACTCGGGCGCGGAGTGGCCCCAGAAGAAGCTGACGGTCGGACTCAGTCCCGCCTCGGTGCCCAAGAGCGGCAGCGGCTTCGACCTGGCCGTCGCCGCGAGCGTCCTGGGCGCGGCGGAGCGGATCGACCCGCGGGTGCTGGCCGACATCGTGATGATCGGGGAGCTGGGTCTGGACGGCCGGGTGCGGCCGGTGCGCGGCATCTTGCCGGCGGTACTGGCCGCGGCGGAGGCCGGGTACGAGCAGGTGGTCGTGCCCGAGTGCGCCGCCGCCGAGGCGTCCCTGGTGCCGGGCGTGTCGGTGCTCGGAGTGCGCAGCCTGCGCCAGCTGATCGCCGTCCTCGCCGACGAACCCGTGCCGGAGGAGGAGCAGGACACGCAGGGCCGCCCCGACCCGCTGCTGGCCGGTCTGCGCATGCCCGGCACCGGCGCGGCCACGGGAATGCGCAGCATGGGGGCGGCACCGCACGACCACGGTCACGAGCACGGCCACGACCTCGCCGACGTCGTCGGCCAGGAGTCGGCGCGCACCGCGGTGGAGGTCGCCGCGGCCGGCCGCCACCACCTGTTCCTGGAGGGGCCGCCCGGCGCCGGCAAGACCATGCTCGCCGAACGGCTGCCCGCCGTCCTGCCCCGGCTCTGCCGGGCGGAGTCCCTGGAAGTCACCGCCGTGCACTCGGTGGCGGGACTGCTGCCACCGGGCAAACCCATGATCGACACGGCCCCCTACTGCGCTCCCCACCACTCCGCCACCATGCAGTCCCTCGTCGGAGGCGGCCCCGGCATCGCGCGGCCCGGCGCCGTGTCGCTGGCGCACCGGGGCGTCCTGTTCCTGGACGAGACCCCGGAGTTCAGCAGCCACGCGCTCGACGCCCTGCGCCAGCCGCTGGAGGCCGGCCACGTCGTCATCGCGCGCAGCGCGGGCGTGGTGCGCTTCCCGGCGCGGTTCCTGATGGTGCTCGCCGCCAACCCCTGCCCCTGCGGGCGGTTCTCGCAGACCGACGAGACGTGCGAGTGCTCGCCCGCGGCGATCCGCCGCTACCAGGCCAGACTGTCCGGACCGCTGCTCGACCGGGTCGACCTGCGGGTCGAGGTGGACCGGGTCACGCGCAGCCAGCTGGCGGGGGACGGCCCCCGGGGCGACTCCACCGCGACCGTCGCCGACCGGGTGCGCGCGGCCCGGGAGCGGTCCGCGGCGCGGCTCGCGGGCACCCCGTGGCGGTCGAACAGCGAGGTGCCCGGCCGGGAACTGCGCAGCCGCTGGCGTGCCGCACCCGGCGCGCTGGAAGAGGCGGAACGCAGCCTGGAACGCGGTGTGCTCACCGCCCGCGGACTCGACCGGGTCCTGCGCGTCGCCTGGACCGTCGCGGACCTCGTCGGCCACGACCGCCCCGACGCGCGCGACGTCGCCCTCGCACTGCAACTGCGCACCGGGGTGCCCCGGGGCGTGCCGATGGCTCTGGGGGCACTGACGTGAACACTGACGTGAGCGGCGACGGCGGGCAGCCGGCGGACGCCGTCCCGAGCGGGGACGTCATCCCGGCGGAGAGCGACGCACTCTTCCCTGACGCGGCCGTGTACCTCGACGACCGGGACCCGGCCGACCGGGACCCGGCCGAGGGGGAGGCGGTGACGGGCGGTGAGGTGCTGCGGGACCGTGAGGTGCCTCGGGACCGCGAGGTGCTCCGGGACCGTGAGGTGCTCGGGCGGGTCTTCCTCGCCCGGGTGCTCGAGCCCGGTGACGAGACCGGCGGTCGGTGGGTGCGGGAGCGGGGTGTCCTGGAGGTGGCGCGGCGCCTGCGCGAGGGCGGGCGTCCCCTGCCGGGCGTGGGCGAGAAGCGGTGGGCCGGGCTGTGTGCCCGGGCGGGGCGCGCCGACCCCCGCCGTGACCTGGCCGTCGCCCGGTCCGCGGGAGCGCGGTTCGTGACGCCGGGGACCGCGGAGTGGCCGGGACAGCTCGACGACCTCGGTGACGCCCGGCCGCTCGGGCTGTGGGTGCGGGGCGGGCCCAGTCTGCGCATGTGGGCGCTCAGGTCGGTCGCCGTCGTGGGTGCCCGCGCCTGCACCGAGTACGGCGCCCACATGGCCGCCACCCTCGCCGCCGGGCTGGCCGAGCGCGGCTGGGTCGTGGTCTCGGGCGGGGCCTACGGGATCGACGGTGCCGCCCATCGCGGTGCCCTCGGGGCCGGCGGCGCCACCGCGGCGGTCCTCGCCTGCGGGGTCGACCGCCCCTACCCTCCCGGGCACACCGCGCTGATCAACAGGATCGCCGAGCAGGGCCTGGTCGTCGGCGAACTGCCACCGGGCGACCATCCGACGCCGAGCAGATTCATCCTGCGCAACCGGGTCATCGCCGCGCTCACCCGGGGCACCGTGGTCGTCGAGGCCGCGTACCGCAGCGGTTCGCTGGTGACCGCCCGGGCCGCCCGGCGGCTGGGCCGGCACGTGATGGGCGTGCCGGGGCCGGCAACCAGCGCCCTCTCCGCCGGGGTGCACGAGCTGCTGCGCGGCGACGCGGTGCTCGTCGGCGACGCCGCCGAGGTGGTCGAACTGGTCGGCGCCATGGGCGAGCTGCCCCCGGAGCGGCGCGGCCCCGTCCTGCCCACCGATCTCCTGGAACCCCGGACCCGCCACGCGCTGTCCGGGCTCCCCGGACGGGGAACGGCGACGGCGGCGGAGGTGGCACACCGGGCCCAGACCACCGAGGACGAGGCGATCGCGAGGCTGTACGAGCTTCGAGCACTCGGTTACGTCGAACGACACGGCGACGGCTGGAAGTTGACACGCCAGGCGATGATCTCGGTTCGCGGCGCTCGCGGCCCCTGCTGACGCACCGTGTTCGGCCGTCCGGGGGAACCCCCGACGCCCGTGGGGATTCTGGCAGTTGAGGTATTCGAGTGATCACCCAGAGCGATCATCGTCCCCCCTGTAGAGCGTTCGGCGGAACGTATCTGCGTAGGGTCACCGCCCGCTCCTTCGCACACCGCGACGGTCCAGTCACGCTACGCTCACGATGACCCCCACGCAGACGGCCGACAGCAGGCGACAACCAGAAAGCAGACCGGCGGCCTCAGGCAGATCCACATCACGGCAGAACGGCACTAGGCGACGAATGCCCCAGCACACCTCCGGGTCCGACCGGGCGGCGATCCCCCCAGCCGCCCGCGACGGTGGCAGCGTGCGACCGTCCGCCCCCTCGACGCTCGACGAGTTGTGGCGGTCGTACAAGGCGACCGGCGACGAGCGGCTGCGGGAACAGCTGATCCTGCACTACTCGCCCCTGGTGAAGTACGTGGCGGGCCGCGTCAGCGTGGGCCTGCCGCCCAATGTCGAGCAGGCCGACTTCGTCTCCTCCGGGGTGTTCGGGCTGATCGACGCCATCGAGAAGTTCGACGTCGACCGGGAGATCAAGTTCGAGACGTACGCGATCACCCGGATCCGGGGCGCGATGATCGACGAACTGCGCGCCCTGGACTGGATCCCGCGCTCGGTGCGGCAGAAGGCGCGGAACGTGGAGCGCGCCTACGCGACGCTGGAGGCCCGCCTGCGCCGTACCCCCTCGGAGAGCGAGGTCGCGGCGGAGATGGGGATCGCGGTGGAGGACCTCCACGCGGTCTTCAGCCAGCTCTCGCTCGCCAACGTGGTGGCCCTGGAGGAGCTGCTGCACGCCGGGAGCGAGGGCGGCGACCGGCTGAGCCTGATGGACACGCTGGAGGACACCGCCGCCGACAATCCGGTGGAGGTCGCCGAGGACCGGGAGCTGCGGCGGCTGCTGGCCCGGGCGATCAACACGCTGCCGGAGCGGGAGAAGACCGTGGTCACCCTGTACTACTACGAGGGCCTCACGCTCGCCGAGATCGGGAACGTGCTGGGTGTGACCGAGAGCAGGGTCAGCCAGATCCACACCAAGTCGGTGCTGCAACTGCGCGCCAAGCTGGCCGGTTTCGGCCGCTGAACCGGATCCGCGGCCGGGGCCCGGCGCCGTCCGGTGGCCCGGCCGGCGGTGGTGCGGCCGGGTGCATGACTCCCGTACGGGGTGCCGCGTCCGTAAAGTGGTGACGTGCCAAGGATTCGAGCGGCCTCTGTGGCCGAGCACCGGTCGATGCAGCGTGCCGCCCTGCTGGACGCGGCACGCTCCCTGCTGTCCGACGGCGGAACGGAGGCGCTGACCTTCCCCGCCCTCGCCGAACGGACGGGCCTCGCCAGGTCCTCCGTCTACGAGTACTTCCGGTCGCGGGCGGCGGTGGTCGAGGAGCTGTGCGCCGTCGACTTCCCCGTGTGGGCCGCGGAGGTCGAGGCCGCGATGGAGCGCGAGACGGCCCCCGAGGGCAAGGTCGAGGCGTATGTGCGCACCCAGCTCGACCTGGTCGGGGACCGGCGGCACCGGGCCGTCGTGGCCATCTCCGCGAGCGAGCTGGACGCCGGTGCCCGGGAGAAGATCCGGGCCGCGCACGGCGGGCTGATCGCGATGATCGTCGAGGCGCTGGGCGAGATGGGGCACGGCCAGCCGCGGCTGGCGGCGATGCTCCTCCAGGGTGTCGTCGACGCCGCCGTACGGCGGATCGAGCTGGGTGCGGCGGAAGAGCCGACGGCGATCACGGAGGCGGCGGTCTCCATGGCGTTGCGCGGCGTGCGGGGCTGACCTCCGCGCCGCCCGGCAACGGCACCCCCAGGACCGGCAGCAGCCTCGACGGACCCGTGTCCAGCAGCCACGGGGGGAGCAGGGACAGCGGGTTCAGATAGACCTCGCCCCGCAGCAGGCCCCAGTGCAGGCAGGGAGCGCAGTGCGGGCCCGCCGGCTCCACCGTGCCGAGTACCTCCCCGGCCGCGACCTCGTCGCCCTCGCGCACGGTCGCATCGACGGGGGCGTACGTCGTCCGCAGGGGTGGGGCGCCGGTCCCCGCCAGCTCCACCGAGACCACGCCGCGGCCCGCGACCGGCCCCGCGAACGACACCCGCCCCGCCGCCACCGCCCGTACCGGGGCTCCGGCCCTCGCGGAGAGGTCCACGCCGCGGTGCCCCGGCCCGTACGGCGTCGCCGGGGGCTCCCAGCCCCGCAGGACCACGGGACGCGTGCCGACCGGCCAGTGCCGGGCGACCGGCGGCACCGCCGGGTCCGGGACCCGCCGGCCGGCGTCCGTCACCGAGACCGCCGGAGCAGTCCTCGGCGGCCCCGTGGCCAGGACGGTGAGCAGCAGTACCAGCCAGGTGCCCGGGCGCACCCATCGCCTCGTTCGCATGGGAGCACCGTCCCGCACCGCGGTCCGGCGCCGCCCGGCCCTGTGGACCGCCCTCCGGTTGTGGACAGCCGCGTCACCCGGTGCCCCGCGGGTCCCGTACACTTCTGGTGGCGATCCGGGTCACCGGGTCGACTTCGCACGCCCCGACACGAGGCCCGCACAGGTCCGTGTCAGCGCCCCTCGGTCCCTTGCGGCAGGCGCATCCGGGCGTCAGGCGCGGGAGCCGTCCGGCTCGCGCGGCACAACCGAGAACACCAAGGAGATACGGCCATGGCCGTCGTCACGATGCGGGAGCTGCTGGAAAGCGGCGTCCACTTCGGTCACCAGACCCGCCGTTGGAACCCGAAGATGAAGCGCTTCATCTTCACCGAGCGCAACGGCATCTACATCATCGACCTGCTCCAGTCGCTGTCGTACATCGACCGCGCCTACGAGTTCGTCAAGGAGACCGTCGCCCACGGCGGCACGGTCATGTTCGTCGGCACGAAGAAGCAGGCGCAGGAGGCCATCGCCGAGCAGGCCACCCGCGTCGGCATGCCCTACGTCAACCAGCGCTGGCTGGGCGGCATGCTCACCAACTTCTCGACCGTCTACAAGCGCCTTCAGCGCCTGAAGGAGCTCGAGCAGATCGACTTCGAGGACGTGGCCGCCTCCGGCCTCACCAAGAAGGAGCTGCTGGTCCTCTCCCGCGAGAAGGCCAAGCTGGAGAAGACCCTCGGCGGTATCCGCGAGATGTCCAAGGTGCCCAGCGCCGTCTGGATCGTGGACACCAAGAAGGAGCACATCGCGGTCGGTGAGGCCCGGAAGCTCAACATCCCGGTCGTCGCCATCCTCGACACCAACTGCGACCCCGACGAGGTCGACTACAAGATCCCGGGCAACGACGACGCGATCCGCTCCGTCACCCTGCTCACCCGCGTGATCGCCGACGCCGTCGCCGAGGGCCTCATCGCCCGCTCCGGTGCTGGCAAGGGCGCCGAGGGTGACAAGGCCGCGGGCGAGCCGCTCGCCGCGTGGGAGCGCGACCTGCTCGAGGGCGAGAAGGCCGAGAAGAAGGACGACGCCGAGGCCGCCGAGAAGCCCGCCGAGGCTCCGGCTGCCGAGGCCGCCCCCGCCGAGGCCGCCCCCGCCGAGGAGGCTCCCGCCGCCGAGGCTCCTGCCGAGACCCCGGCCGCCCCGGCCGCGGACGCCGAGCAGGCCTGACCCCTCACCACCTTCGGGTGCCGGACGGCGGGGGCCGCACAGCCCCCGCCGTCCGGCCCGTAGATCTTCAGACTTCGAGAGAGATTCCGGAATCATGGCGAACTACACCGCCGCCGACGTCAAGAAGCTCCGCGAGCTCACCGGCGCCGGCATGATGGACTGCAAGAAGGCGCTGGACGAGGCCGAGGGCAACGTCGAGAAGGCCGTCGAGGCGCTCCGCATCAAGGGCCAGAAGGGCGTCGCCAAGCGCGAGGGCCGCTCTGCCGAGAACGGCGCCGTCGTCTCGATCATCGCCGACGACAACACCTCGGGTGTGATCGTCGAGCTGAAGTGCGAGACGGACTTCGTCGCCAAGGGCGAGAAGTTCCAGACTGTCGCCAAGACCATCGCCGAGCACGTCGCCAAGGCCGCCCCGGCCGACCTCGAGGCGCTGCTCGCCTCCGAGATCGAGGCCGGCAAGACCGTCCAGGCGTACGTGGACGAGGCCAACGCCAACCTCGGCGAGAAGATCGTCCTGGACCGCTTCGCGCAGTTCTCCGGCGGCTACGTGGCCGCGTACATGCACCGCACGATGCCCGACCTGCCCCCGCAGATCGGTGTCCTCGTCGAGCTGGACAAGCCCAACGCCGAGATCGCCAAGGGCGTCGCGCAGCACATCGCCGCCTTCGCGCCGAAGTACCTCTCCAAGGAGGACGTCCCGGCCGAGGTCGTCGAGTCCGAGCGCCGCGTCGCCGAGGAGACCACCCGCGCCGAGGGCAAGCCCGAGGCCGCCCTGCCGAAGATCGTCGAGGGTCGCCTCAACGGCTTCTTCAAGGACGCCACCCTGCTCGGCCAGCCCTACGCCCTGGACAACAAGAAGTCCGTCCAGAAGGTGCTGGAAGAGGCCGGTGTCAGCCTGAAGCGCTTCTCGCGCATCAAGGTCGGCATCTGAGTCCGTACCGCGACGGACGCGCGACCCCGGTAGGGTCGACAGCAGTCGTCGGCGCCGTTCGCGTATGCCGTTGCGCACGCGCGCGTGGCGGCGGGCGACAGCAGATCTGACGAGGAGGCCATTGCCGCGTATGGGATGCGAAACACGCCCCCACCGGCAGTGGCCTTCTTCGTGTGTGTGACCCACGTAAAAGAGGCGAGATCTCCATGACCACCAAGGCCGAGAAGAGCGACGACGGCAAAGTACGCGGCCGCTTCATGCTGAAGCTGTCCGGAGAGGCCTTCTCCGGCGGTGGGGGCCTGGGCGTCGACCCCGACGTGGTGCACGCCATCGCCCGCGAGATCGCGGCCGTCGTCCGGGACGGCGCGCAGATCGCGATCGTCATCGGCGGCGGCAACTTCTTCCGCGGCGCCGAGTTGCAGGTGCGCGGCATGGACCGCGCCCGCTCCGACTACATGGGCATGCTCGGCACCGTGATGAACTGCCTGGCCCTCCAGGACTTCCTGGAGAAGGAGGGCGTCGACTGCCGCGTGCAGACCGCCATCACCATGGGCCAGGTCGCCGAGCCCTACATCCCGCTGCGTGCCGTGCGCCACCTGGAGAAGGGCCGCGTGGTCATCTTCGGCGCCGGTATGGGCATGCCGTACTTCTCCACCGACACCACCGCCGCCCAGCGCGCCCTTGAGATCGACGCCGAGGCGCTGCTCATGGGCAAGAACGGCGTGGACGGGGTCTACGACTCCGACCCGAAGACCAACCCGGACGCCGTGAAGTTCGACGCGCTCGGCTACGGCGAGGTCATCACCCGGGACCTGAAGGTCGCCGACGCCACGGCCGTCACCCTGTGCCGCGACAACAGCCTCCCGATCGTGGTCTTCGAGCTGCTGAAGGAGGGCAATATCGCCCGCGCCGTCAAGGGTGAGAAGATCGGCACGCTCGTGGGGGACCAGGGCAGCCGGGACTGACCGGAGAACACCCCCGTCCGCGGACGCCACCTGTCCGGGGGACGGACGGGGACGGGACCGGGCCGGGGGATGGACATTGTCCCGCCGGTCGGGAACCGTGCAGGAAGAACGCGACGCAGCCGGCCGCCAGCCCGCAGGGGAATCGCAGCCGGGCCTACTCAAGACACGCAGGAGCAAGTGGTGATCGAAGAGACCCTCCTCGAGGCCGAGGAGAAGATGGAGAAGGCCGTCGTGGTCGCCAAGGAGGACTTCGCCGCGATCCGCACCGGCCGTGCGCACCCGGCGATGTTCAACAAGATCGTGGCCGACTACTACGGCGCGCCGACGCCGATCAACCAGCTGGCCTCGTTCTCCGTGCCCGAGCCGCGCATGGCCGTGGTGACCCCCTTCGACAAGACGGCCCTGCGCAACATCGAGCAGGCGATCCGCGACTCCGACCTGGGCGTCAACCCGAGCAACGACGGCAACATCATCCGGGTGGTGTTCCCCGAGCTGACCGAGGAGCGCCGCCGGGAGTACATCAAGGTCGCCAAGAGCAAGGGCGAGGACGCCAAGGTCTCGATCCGCTCCGTGCGCCGCAAGGCCAAGGACGCCATCGACAAGATGGTCAAGGACGGCGAGGTCGGCGAGGACGAGGGCCGCCGTGCCGAGAAGGAGCTCGACGACACCACCGCCAAGTACGTCGCGCAGGTGGACGAGCTCCTGAAGCACAAGGAAGCGGAGCTGCTCGAGGTCTGATGAACGACTCTTCCTGGGGAGCGCCGCCACAAGCCGGGTACTGGGGGCCGTCCGACCAGGGACCCGTCCAGGGCGCCGGCCCGGCGGGTCCCGCGTACGATGCGCACTACGCGCAGCAGACTCGCCCCATGCCCATCGTGCCCGACGTACCCGAACACGGCGGAGACCAGGACGACGACCAGGGGACCGCTCGGCTGAGCGGTCCCTTGTTCCGGGACGAGCCGTTTCACGACCAGCCCGTTCGCGACGAGCCGTATCGCGACCCGAGTCCGTCGGCGCAGCCGTATGCGGCGGTGCCGCAGAATCCGGAGCCCATGCCCGACGCCCCGCAGCCGGCGCAGTCCCAGCCGCCGCCGCAGAAGAAGAGCGCGGGGCGCGACCTGGGTGCCGCGATAGGGGTCGGCGTCGGCCTCGGCGTGGTGATCATCGCGTCGCTGTTCGTCGTCAAGGCGGTCTTCGTCGGCGTGATCGCGGTCGCCGTCGTGGTGGGCCTGTGGGAGCTGACCACGCGGCTTCAGGAGCGCAAGGACATCAAGGCGCCCCTGGTGCCGCTCGCGATCGGCGGCGCCGCGATGGTGGTCGCCGGTTACGCGCGCGGGGCCGAGGGGGCGTGGGTCGCGATGGCGCTCACGGCGCTCGCGGTCCTGGTCTGGCGGATGACGGAGCCGCCCGAGGGCTACCTCAGGGACGTCACCGCGGGCCTGTTCGCCGCGTTCTACGTGCCGTTCCTGGCCACGTTCGTCGCCATGATGCTGGCGGCCGACGACGGCGCCTGGCGGGTGCTGGTCTTCCTGATACTGACGGTCGTCAGCGACACCGGGGCCTACGCCGTCGGCTGGCGCTTCGGCAGGAAGAAGCTCGCCCCGCGCATCAGCCCCGGCAAGACCCGCGAGGGCCTGCTGGGAGCGGTGGCGTTCGCGATGGTGGCGGGCGCGCTGTGCATGCAGTTCCTGATCGACGACGGCACCTGGTGGCAGGGCCTGCTGATCGGCCTCGTGGTCGCCGTCAGCGCCACCCTGGGCGACCTCGGCGAGTCCATGATCAAGCGGGACCTCGGCATCAAGGACATGGGCACCCTCCTGCCGGGCCACGGCGGCATCATGGACCGCCTCGACTCGCTGCTGCCCACGGCACCGGTGGTGTGGCTGCTGCTGGTGATCTTCGTGGGCTCGGGCTGATCCGGTCGGTGACCCCCTCAGGTCGGGTCTGACCTGCTGGTTCTTCGGAGAGGGACCCGTTGTCCACAGGGCGGCGGGTCCCTCTCCGTATGTCTGCGACACTGGTATGGCCATGCCTAAGCCCGGAGAACTCACATTTGTCGCGCCGCGCGGAGCCAAGAAGCCGCCGCGGCACCTTGCCGACCTCACGCCCGCCGAGCGCAAGGAGGCTGTCGCCGCGATCGGTGAGAAGCCGTTTCGCGCGAAGCAGCTCTCGCAGCACTACTTCGCGCGGTACGCGCACGCTCCCGAGCAGTGGACCGACATCCCCGCCGGTTCGCGCGAGGGGCTGCGCGAGGCGTTGCTGCCCGAGCTGATGACGGTCGTGCGCCACCTGTCGACCGACCAGGGGACCACGCGCAAGACGCTGTGGAAGCTGTTCGACGGGACGCTCGTCGAGTCGGTGCTCATGCGCTACCCGGACCGGGTGACCATGTGCATCAGCTCCCAGGCCGGCTGCGGCATGAACTGCCCGTTCTGCGCCACCGGCCAGGCCGGCCTCGACCGGAACCTGTCGACCGCCGAGATCGTGCACCAGATCGTGGACGGCATGCGGGCGCTCAGGGACGGCGAGGTGCCGGGAGGCCCCGCGCGGCTCAGCAACATCGTGTTCATGGGCATGGGCGAGCCCCTCGCCAACTACAACCGGGTGGTGGGCGCCATCCGCCGGCTCACCGACCCCGAGCCCGACGGGCTGGGGCTCTCCCAGCGCGGGATCACCGTCTCCACGGTCGGTCTCGTCCCCGCGATCCACCGCTTCACCGGCGAGGGCTTCAAGTGCCGCCTGGCCATCTCGCTGCACGCCCCCGACGACGAGCTGCGCGACACCCTGGTCCCCGTCAACACGCGGTGGCAGGTGCGCGAGGTGCTGGACGCCGGGTTCGAGTACGCGGCGAAGTCCGGGCGCCGGCTGTCCATCGAGTACGCCCTGATCCGCGACATCAACGACCAGGCCTGGCGCGGTGACCGTCTCGGGCGGCTGCTCAGGGGCAAGCCCGTGCACGTCAACCTGATCCCGCTCAACCCCACGCCCGGCTCCAAGTGGACCGCGTCCCGGCCCGAGGACGAGAAGGCGTTCGTGGAGGCGATCGCGGCGCACGGTGTGCCGGTGACGATCCGGGACACCCGTGGGCAGGAGATCGACGGGGCGTGTGGTCAGCTCGCCGCGAGCGAGCGGTAACCTGACCGGCGGCAGTACCGGTAGTACAGGCAGTACATGCAGTACATCGTCAGAGTCATCACATCTTCATATTCCGACAGGGGAGCGCCACAGCGCTGAGAGTGCGGCACCGGCCGCAGACCCTCCGAACCTGGCCCAGGTCATTCTGGGTAGGGAGATCGGTCACCACTCGAGCTGTTGCGCCCTGCCCGGGATCCCTGCCAGGGGTCCCGGGCGGGGCCGCGTCTTCTCCTGGTCACCCAGGAGGAATTCAGTGAGCATCACCAAGAAGGTCAGTGTCCTGGCCGTCGGACTCGGCATGGTCGGCACGCTGGCCGCCTGCGGATCGTCCTCCGACGACGCCGGCGGCAGCGGCTCCGGCGACTCCAGGACCGTGACCCTGGTCAGCCACGACTCGTGGGCCGCGTCCAAGGACGTCATCGCGGCCTTCGAGAAGCAGTCGGGCTACAAGGTCAAGGTCCTGGAGGACGGCGACGCCGGGCAGGCCGTCAACAAGGCCATCCTCACCAAGGACAACCCGCAGGGCGACGTCTTCTTCGGCGTCGACAACACCCTGCTGTCCCGCGCCCTCGACAACGGCCTGTTCCAGCCGTACGAGGCCAAGGGCTCGGACCAGGTCCGGCCCGAGTACCGCGCCGACCAGGACAAGCACCGGGTCACGCCCGTCGACAGCGGCGACATCTGCGTCAACTACGACAAGGCGTACTTCACCCAGCACGGGCTGACCCCGCCGAAGTCCTTCGACGACCTGATCAAGCCGGAGTACAAGGACCTCCTCGTCACCGAGAACGCCGGCAGCTCCTCGCCGGGTCTCGGCTTCCTGCTCGGCACCGCCGCCCAGTACGGCGACGAGGGCTGGGAGGGCTACTGGAAGAAGCTCGAGGCGAACGGCGTCAAGGTCGTCGACAGCTGGGAGCAGGCGTACAACGAGGAGTTCTCCGGCTCGGCCGGCGGCAAGAAGGCCAAGGGAGACCGGCCCCTCGTCGTCTCCTACGCCTCCTCCCCGCCCGTCGAGGTCGTCTACGCCGACCCGCAGCCGGACACCGCACCCACGGGCGTCGCCGACGGCACCTGCTTCCGGCAGGTCGAGTACGCGGGCCTGCTCAGCAACGCGAAGAACCCCGAGGGCGGCAAGGCCCTCCTCGACTTCCTGCTGAGCAAGTCCTTCCAGGAGGACATGCCGCTGAACATGTTCGTCTACCCGGTGCGGGAGGGCGCGCAGGTCCCCGAGGTGTTCTCGAAGTTCGGGCCGCAGGCGAAGGACCCGCAGACCCTCGACCCGGCGAAGATCGCCGACAACCGCGACCAGTGGGTCAAGTCGTGGACCTCGCTCGTACTGAAGTGAGCCGCACCGGCAGGCGGGCGGGGAAACCGACCGGGACCGTGCGCGGGAGCGCGGCCCGGCTCGGGCTGATGGCCGTGCCCGTCGCGTTCTTCGCGGTGTTCTTCGCCTACCCCGTCGCCGCCATCGTCGCGCGCGGCCTGGAGGTCGACGGGGTCTGGCGGTTCGGGCGGATCGGGGACGTGCTCGCGCAGTCCGACGTGCGGCACGTGCTGTGGTTCACCACCTGGCAGGCGCTGGCGTCCACCGCGCTCACGCTGCTGGTCGCGCTGCCCGGCGCGTACGTCTTCGCCCGCTTCGACTTCCCCGGCAAGCAGGTCCTGCGGGCCGTGGTGACCGTGCCGTTCGTGCTGCCGACGGTCGTCGTCGGTACGGCGTTCCTGGCGCTGGTCGGGCGCGGCGGGCTGCTCGACGAACTGTGGGGCCTGCGCCTGGACACCACGGTGTGGGCGATCCTGCTCGCCCACGTCTTCTTCAACTACGCCGTCGTCGTACGCACCGTCGGCGGGCTGTGGGCGCAGCTCGACCCGCGGCAGGAGGAGGCCGCGCGGATGCTCGGCGCCTCCCGGCTGCGAGCCTGGCGGCAGGTGACGCTGCCCGCGCTGGCGCCCGCCGTGGCCGCCGCCGCGCTGATGGTCTTCCTGTTCACCTTCACCTCCTTCGGCGTCGTCCAGATCCTCGGCGGGCCCACCTTCTCCACCCTGGAGGTGGAGATCTACCGGCAGACCTCACAGGTCTTCGACCTGTCCACGGCCGCCGTCCTGACGCTGATCCAGTTCGCGGCCGTCGCCGCGGTCCTCGCCGTGCACGCCTGGACGGTACGGCGGCGCGAGAGCGCGCTCAGGTTGGTGGACGCGGCCACGACCGCGCGCCGGCCGCGCGGGGCCGGGCAGTGGGCGCTGTTCGCCGGGGTCCTGGGCACCGTCGCCGTGCTGCTGGTGCTGCCGCTCGCGGTGCTGGTCCAGCGGTCGCTGGGCGCGTCCGGCTTCGGCTACTACCGGGCGCTGACCCGCGAGGACGGCGGTGCCTTCCTCGTCCCGCCGATCGAGGCGATCGGCAACTCCCTTCAGTACGCGGTCGCCGCCACGGCCATCGCCGTGGTGATCGGCGCGCTGGCCGCGACCGCGCTCACCCGGCGGGACGCGGGCCGCTTCGTGCGCGGGTTCGACGCACTGCTGATGCTGCCGCTCGGTGTGTCGGCCGTGACGGTCGGCTTCGGGTTCCTGATCGCGCTGGACGAGCCCCCGCTGGACCTCAGGTCCTCCTGGATCCTGGTGCCGCTCGCGCAGGCGCTGGTGGGTGTCCCCTTCGTCGTACGGACCATGCTGCCGGTGCTGCGGGCGGTGGACGGACGGCTGCGGGAGGCGGCGGCGGTGCTGGGCGCGTCGCCCTGGCGGGTGTGGCGCGAGGTGGACCTGCCGATGGTGCGGCGGGCGCTGCTGGTCGCGGCCGGGTTCGCCTTCGCCGTGTCGCTGGGCGAGTTCGGCGCGACGGTGTTCATCGCACGTCCGGACAACCCGACGCTGCCGGTCGCCGTGGCCCGGCTGTTGGGGCGGCCCGGTGACATGAACTACGGCCAGGCGATGGCCCTTTCGACGATTCTGATGCTGGTGTGCGCGGTGGCCCTGGTGGTGCTGGAGCGGCTGCGGACCGACCGGAGCGGGGAGTTCTGACATGCCGTCCATGCCGTCCGGGCCGTCGGAGCAGCCCATGCCGTCCGGGCCGTCGGAGCAGCCCGTGCCGTCCGGGCCGTCGGAGCCGCCCGTGCCGTCCAGCCTGCTGAGTCTCGAAGGCGCCACCGTCCGCTTCGGCGGCCGGGCCGTGCTCGACGCCGTCGACCTGGGAGTCGCCGAGCACGAGGTGGTGTGCGTGCTCGGGCCCAGCGGCAGCGGCAAGTCCACACTGCTGCGGGCGGTCGCCGGGCTCCAGCCGCTGGACGCCGGACGGGTGACGCTGGACGGCCGCGACCAGAGCGGGGTGCCCGCGCACCGGCGCGAGGTCGGGCTGATGTTCCAGGACCACCAGCTGTTCCCGCAGCGTGACGTGGCCGGGAACATCGCCTTCGGGCCGCGGATGCGCGGCGCGTCCCGGACGGAGCAGCGGACCCGGGTGGAGGAGTTGCTGGAGCTGGTCGGGCTGCCGGGCGCCGCCCGCCGGTCCGTCGCCGCGCTCTCCGGCGGGGAACAGCAGCGGGTGGCGCTGGCCCGCGCGCTCGCGCCCAGGCCCCGGCTGCTGATGCTGGACGAGCCGCTCGGTCAGCTGGACCGCTCGCTGCGCGAGCGCCTCGTCGTGGAACTGCGGGAGCTGTTCGGGCGGCTGGGCACGACGGTGCTCGCGGTGACGCACGACCAGGGCGAGGCGTTCGCGCTCGCCGACCGGGTCGTGGTGATGCGGGACGGGCGGATCGCCCAGTCGGGCACGCCCCTGGAGGTGTGGCAGCGGCCGGCGGACGCCTTCGTGGCCCGTTTCCTCGGCTTCGACAACGTGGTCGAAGCGTCCGTCGCAGGGCAGGCCGCTCACACCCCGTGGGGCAAGGTGCCGGTCCCCGAGAACGCCCCCCAGGGCACCCGGACGGTACTCGTGCGGCCGGCCGGGGTCCGTGTCGTCCCCGCCGACGAGGGCCTGCGCTGCACCGTCACCGCCCGCACCTTCCGCGGCACGCACGTCGCCGTGCACCTCCAGCCGGAGGACGCGCCCCGCCTGGAGGCGGCCTGCGCGCTGCGGGCGGCGCCGGAGGTCGGGGCCGAGGTCGGGGTGGAGTTCGACGCGGCGGACGTCGTCGTGCTCGGTGGATCGGGCGTTCCGGAGTGACCGTTCCGGAGTGATCGTTCCGCTCGTAGGGTGACGGTATGACACTCCTCACCCACGACCGGTACTGCGACGAAATCGTCCGCCAGGTGGCCGGACTCGGGGCCGTGGTCACTTCGGGTGCGGACCTGTCCGCGACCGTGCCGACCTGCCCGGACTGGACCCTGGAGGACCTGGTCCGGCACGTGGGCCGGGCCCTGCGCTGGACCGGGCTGATCGTCGGCACCCGCGCCGAGGAGGACGTCCCGGTGGACCGGGCTCCGGGAGCCGCGGGGCCCGCGGCGCGCGGGGACGCGGCGGCGCTGGACGCGTGGCTGGCGGAGTCCGGCGAGGTCGTCGTCGGTGCCCTGCGGGAGGCCGGTCCCGATGCGCACGCGTGGTCGTGGGCCGGCATCGACACGGCGGGGTTCTGGGCGCGGCGGATGACGCACGAACTCGTCGTCCACGGCGCGGACGCGGCACTCGCGGCGGGCCTGCCCCGCCGGGCGGTCGCGCCCGACGCGATCGACGAGTGGCTGGAGATCGTGCGGTTCGTCCAACGGGTCCTGCCCGACGCTGCGGCGAACGAACTGCGCGCCCCCGGCAGCAGTCTCCACCTGCACGCGACCGACACCCCGGCCGAGCTGAACGCCGAGTGGTTCATCGAGCTTCCCGACGACGGCATCACCTGGAGCCGCGGGCACGAGAAGGCGACGGTGGCGTTGCGCGGCCCGCTCACGGACGTACTGCTGGCCTTCTACGGCCGGCTGTCGCCGGACGCCCCGGGGCTCGAGGTACTCGGTGACCGCGAGCTGCTCGAACTCTGGCTGGAGAAGGCGACGTTCGGCTGACACGACGGTGGCCCGCCCCGGACCGGGACGGGCCACCGCGATCAGCGCGTTGGCGCGGGAGATCAGCTGCCGCTGTTCGCTCCGCGACGGCGCAGGCCGAAGAAGACGGCGCCGCCACCGACGACGACCAGGGCCGCCGCGATACCGGCGATCATGCCGGTGTTGGAGTTGGCGCCGGTCTCGGCGAGGTTGGAGTCACCGGCCGCCGGGGACGGTGCGTTGTCGTTCGGAACGGCCGCCGGGGCGGTGGTCTCCGGCTGCGACGGCGCGGGGGCCGACGTGGAGGGCTCGGGCGCCGGGGACTCCGTCTCGTCGGACGGGGTCGAGGAGCTCTCCGACGGGGTCGGAGTCGGCGTGTCCTCGGTCTTGCAAGGCGTCGACGGGGTGGTGACGTCCGGCTTGATGAACTCGTCGACGTACCGGTCGGCCTTGATGTGGACGCGGTAATCCGTGTTCGGCTTCCAGTCCACGGCGAAGGAGACGGTGGTGCCCTCCTTGGAGCCCTTGACCGTTTCCTGGCCGACCTGCTCGCCGGTGCTCTTCAGGGTGACGGTGACGGTGGCCGGGATGCCGGCCGGGTCCACGTCGGTGACGGTGATGACACCGTTGTCGCCGTCGCACTTGGCTTCGGCGGAGAACTCGCTGATGTTGCAGGCGAGGGCGTTGCCCGACGCGCTGAGCGCCAGGGCCGCGGAGGCGGCGACGACGCCGAGGGCGCGGACGCCGCGGCGGGATGCCGTGCGGCTGATGAGGGACAGGACTGCCACGTTTGTCCTTTACGGGAGCGCGGATGCGGGGGGTGAAGAGGGTGCCGACGCTCGATGACGCGGCATCAGCACACCCATGAGCCTCACTGGTCTATAAGCGGGGCGTAAGAAGTGTCAACGCATATGCCCGCCAGGGACGTTGACTTTGCCGTCTTATTAACCGACGAGACGTTTCAGCGCGTCCGGAGCCTCGTCGATTCGGTCAACCAGCACGATTCGGGACTCCATCGCCCGCCCCTTCGCGAGCGACCGCAGCAGCGGCCAGGCCGGCAGCGTACGGGTCCAGTGCTCCCGGTCCACGAGCACCATCGGCGTGGGCTCGCCGCGCGACTCGTAGTAGTTCGGCGTCGCGTTGTCGAAGATCTCCTGCACGGTGCCGGCCGCGCCCGGCAGGAACACCACGCCCGCGGTGGAGCGGGCCAGCAGGCCGTCCTCGCGGGTGGCGTTGGCGAAGTACTTGGCGATGTGCGCGGCGAAGGCGTTGGGCGGCTCGTGGCCGTAGAACCAGGTCGGGATGCCGATCGAGGCGCCGCCGCCGGGCCATCGCTCGCGCACCTCGAACGCGGACCGGGCCCAGTCGGCGATCGACGGCGTGAACGACGGGACCTTGGCGAGCAGCGTCAGGGCCTCGTCCAGCATGCCGTCGTCGAACGGGGCGGCGTACGCGCCGAGGTTCGCCGCCTCCATCGCGCCCGGGCCGCCGCCCGTGGCCACCGTGAGCCCGGCGCGGGCCAGCTCACGGCCCAGGCGGGCGGCGCCCGCGTACTCCCGTGTGCCGCGGGACATGGCGTGACCGCCCATGACGCCCACCACCCGGCTGCCGACGACTAGTTCGTCCAGCGCGTCCGAGACGGCGTCGTCATGGATGGCGCGCAGCATGGAGGCGAAGACGTCACCGTCGGCCTTGGTCTGCTGGAACCAGTCGTAGGCCAGGGCGTCCGGCGTGGCCTCGTAGCCCTCGTCGAGGCGGGCGTACAACTCGTCGGGGGAGTAGACCCGCCCCCGGTAGGGGTCGAAGGGGAGCCCCGGTATCGGCGGGAAGACCAGGGCGCCGGCGGCGCGCACCCCGGCGGCGGCGCCGGCGTCCATCGGGCAGCCGAGGAAGACCGCGCCGGTGGGGTCGGCGGCGAGCAGGGCGTCCGTACGGCCCGTCAGGTCGACGGCCTGGACGCGGTGATGGGCGAGCGAGCCGGGGGCCGAGACGACGCGGTCGAACTCGGCGAGAGTCTCGATCTCCCGGTCGTGGGAGGCGTGGTGGGACTGGAACTGGGACAGTGACGGCGACCCGTGCGGTGACCGGGCCTTGCGCTGGGCGGGTGTCTGATCGGGTGTCGGATCCACCCGCCCATGCTAGGCACGCCCCCGGATCAGCCCTCGATCGCCGCCGGGTCCATCCACACGACCTCGAAGGTGTGGCCGTCGACGTCGTCGAAGGCCCGGCCGTACATGAAGCCGTGGTCCTGCGTCTCGCCGGAGACCGAGCCGCCGGCCGCGACCGCCTTCTCCACCAGCTCGTCGACCTTCTCGCGGCTCTCGGCGCTCAGCGCGATCAGCACCTCGCTGGACTTCGTCGAGTCCGCGATCTCCTTCTTCGTGAACTCGCGGTACTTCTGCGGCGTGTGCACCATGACCACGATGGTGTCGCTCAGCGGGATCGAAGCGGTGCTGTCGTCGCTGAACTGGGCGTTGATCTCGTACCCGAGCCCGGTGAAGAACTTCTTCGAGGCGTCGAGGTCGTTGGTGGCCAGGTTCAGGAAGATCATCTGCTGGTACATGGGGGCCTCTCCCGGGTTCGTATGCCGTGCCGTTCGAAGAGGTAGACGCGAGGCGGCCCCGGAACTCATCGCCGGTGCGCGGACTTTCTCGAAAAAGTTTTCCGCCGGTCAGTGGTCCAGCGGCAGCGCCGCCAGCACCGCGACGATCAGGACCAGCGGACCGAACAGGGCGAGCAGCGCGGCGGCGCGTACGGCGGCCGCGGCGCGCAGGGTCGCCGGGGGCGCGCCGAGCCGCCGCAGGGCGCCCGTGGTGTCGGCACGGGCGTGCCTGGCCTCGACGGCCGCGGTGAGCAGGGTGGCCACCGTGCAGCCGGCCACCAGGACGGCGCCCAGCGTGCCGAGCGGGCCGAAGGCCGGGCCGTCCCCGTCGTACACGGCCGCGGTCACGTAGGCCGCGGCGGCGACGGCGGCGACGACGCCGAGCGGGCGGCCGATGCGGTGGGACTCCTCCATGAGCACGCGGCCGGCCAGCAGGCGCAGGGCGCCGGGGCGGGCGGCCTGGAGCAGGCGGCCGCACAGGTGGGTGAGGCCGGGACCTGCCAGGGCGAGGCCCACGGCCGTGAGGGCCCAGCCGATCAGCACGCCGGCGGAGGGGGCGGTGCCGGGGGCGGGGGCGGCGCTCGCGTTGCCGGTGTAGGTCTCGACGGTGAGGCCCGCGGTGAGGACGGCGATGCCCCAGGGGAGGGCGGTGGTGCTCGGGGGGCGGGGGGCCGGCCCGGCCGGGGTGTCGGGGGCGGTGTCCGGTGTCTGCGAGGTGTCCGCCGGGGCCGGGGGAGCGGCGTCCAGCGTCTGTGTGGTGCCGTCCGCCGAGGTCGGGGGGTGGGGAGCACGTGCCTGCGGGTGCGGGGCGCCGCCTGCGCCCACCCTCCCCCGCTCTCGGCTTCGCTCGAGCGGGGGCACCTCCATCGCCCCAGCGGCACGACTGCCCGCAGCCACGGAGGCGGGCTGGCTGCCCGCAGACACGGAGGCGGGCTGCGCGGTGCGGGCGCCGAAGCGGCCGTAGGCGCCGAAGGTTTCGCGGGCCTTGCCCCAGCCGTACGCGCCGAAGCGGCCGTAGCCGCGGGGGGCGGGCGCCGTGGTGGGCCGGGGATCGCGGGGCCGCAGCGTGTGGGCCACCGCCGCCGACGCGAGGGCCGGGACGAGGACCAGCAGGGTCAGGACGGCCGGGGCGGGGAGGGTCTGCCCGACGGCCAGGGCGTCCGCCGCCACGCGGTCGGAGGGCGGGCGGCCGGTCAGGCTGCCGCGCAGGTACAGGAAGGCGAGCAGGGCCGCGACCGACCCGAGCGCGGCGGACAGGGCCGTGGTCGTCGCCGAGACGGCCATCAGCCGGCCCGGCCCCAGACCGATCGCCGACAGCCCCGAGCGGGGCCGGGTCCCGGGATCGGTGCGGGCCACGGCCACCGCCAGGTACACCGCGGCGGCCAGCGGCGCCGCGCACCAGGCCAGCCGGAGGGCGGAGGCGCCGGGGGTGTCCGGGTGGCTCAGCGCGTGGCCGAGGGCGCACAGCAGCAGGAAGCCCGTGCCCGCCGAGGCCAGCGCGACCAGCAGGCGGCGCAGGTGGACGGCGAGGTGGGCGGTGCGGGTCAGGCGGAGAGCGAGCACGCCGCCCGGCCTTCCGTTCCGGGAGTCCCGGCGGCACCCGTGGCCACCGTGGTCTCGGCGAGCGGCGGCAGGTGCACGGTCCGCACCCGCCGTCCGTCCAGGAGCGCCACCGTGCGGTCCGCCAGGGCGGCGGTCTGCGCGTCGTGCGTGGCGAGCAGGACGGTGATGCCGTGCGAGCGGGCCGCCGTGGTGAGCGTCCGCAGGACCTGGGCGCGGTCGGCGCGGTGCAGGGGGGCCGTCGGCTCGTCGGCGAAGAGGACCGCCGGGGCGACGGCGAGCGCGCGGGCGATGCAGACGCGCTGCCGCTCGGCCTGCTGGAGCTCGTGCGGGCGCCTGCGTGCCTTGCCGCCGACGTCGAGCCGGTCCAGCCACTCCAGGGCGGCGGTCTTGGCCCGGCGCCGGCCGGTGCCGCGCAGCATGAGGGGGAGCGCGGCGTTCTCCCAGGCGTTCAGCTCGGGGACGAGTGCCGGGGCGGGGTCGATCCAGCCGAAGCGGTCGCGGCGCAGCCGTTCGCGGCCGAGCGGGCCCATGGTGTGCACCGGCACGCTGTTGAACCACACCTCGCCGTCCTGCGGCTTCACCAGTCCGGACAGGCATCGCAGCAGGGTGGTCTTGCCGCTGCCGCGCGGGCCGCTCACGGCGAGGATCTCGCCCTGGCGCACGCCGAGCGACACGCCTTGCAGCGCGGGGGAGCCGTCGTGGTGCTGGAAGTGCAGGGCACGGGCCCAGAGCACGTCGTTGTCCGGCGGGGCCTCCATGGGCGTACACCTCGGTTCTGATCCGTATTCCCCCGGTCGTGTCGTCCCCCTTCCGGGGGAACGAAGACGGGGCCGATCGGTCACTGGGCACCGTAAGGAGTCGCCGCGGAGGAAGCCGGACAGCACGCGGCCCCGGGCCGCCGTTCTCACTCGAACGGACCGCACCGGGGCCGGTGATGATCGTCTCAGCGGATGATCGGGACGATCAGAGCTTCGTCCACGCCTCCGTCAGCGTGGCGCGCAGGATCTGCTCGATCTCGTCGAAGGTCTCCTGGTTGGAGATCAGCGGCGGGGCGAGCTGGATGACCGGGTCGCCGCGGTCGTCGGCACGGCAGTACAGGCCGTTCTCGAAGAGCTTCTTGGAGAGGAAGCCGTACAGGACGCGCTCGGTCTCCTCCTCGTTGAAGGACTCCTTGGTGGCCTTGTCCTTCACCAGCTCGATGCCGTAGAAGAAGCCGTTGCCGCGGACGTCGCCGACGATCGGCAGGTCGTGCAGCTTCTCCAGGGTGGCGCGGAAGGCGCCCTCGTTGTCCAGCACGTGCTGGTTGAGGCCCTCGCGCTCGAACAGGTCGAGGTTGGCGATGCCGACCGCGGCGGAGACCGGGTGGCCGCCGAAGGTGTAGCCGTGCAGGAAGGTGTTGTCGCCCTTGTAGAACGGCTCGGCCAGGCGGTCGGAGATGACGCACGCGCCGATCGGGGAGTAGCCCGAGGTCATGCCCTTGGCGCAGGTGATCATGTCCGGGACGTAGCCGAACTTGTCGCAGGCGAAGGTGGTGCCCAGGCGGCCGAACGCGCAGATGACCTCGTCCGAGACGAGCAGCACGTCGTACTGGTCGCAGATCTCGCGCACCCGCTGGAAGTACCCGGGCGGGGGCGGGAAGCAGCCGCCCGCGTTCTGCACGGGCTCCAGGAAGACCGCGGCGACGGTGTCCGGGCCCTCGAAGAGGATCTGCTGCTCGATCTGGTCCGCGGCCCAGCGGCCGTACGCCTCGGGGTCGTCGCCATGGATCGGGGCGCGGTAGATGTTGGTGTTCGGCACCTTGTGCGCGCCGGGGACCAGCGGCTCGAAGGGGGCCTTCAGGGCGGGCAGGCCGGTAATGGACAGGGCGCCCTGCGGGGTGCCGTGGTAGGCCACCGCGCGGGAGATCACCTTGTACTTGGTGGGCTTGCCGGTCAGCTTGAAGTACTGCTTGGCGAGCTTCCAGGCGGTCTCGACCGCCTCGCCGCCGCCGGTGGTGAAGAAGACCTTGTTGAGGTCGCCGGGGGCCTCGTTCGCCAGCCGCTCGGCCAGCTCGACGGCCTTGGGGTGGGCGTAGGACCACACCGGGAAGAAGGCCAGCTCCTGCGCCTGCTTGGCGGCGGCCTCGGCCAGCTCCGTGCGGCCGTGTCCGGCCTGGACCACGAACAGGCCGGCGAGACCGTCGAGGTAGCGCTTGCCCTTGTCGTCGTAGATGTGGGTGCCCTCACCGCGGACGATGGTGGGGACGGGGGCGTTCTCGTACGACGACATGCGGGTGAAGTGCATCCACAGGTGGTCGTACGCGGTCCGGCTGAGGTCCTTGGGGCTGTCGGTGCTCACGATTATCGGGTTCCCCACATATAGGTCTGCTTCTTGAGCTTCATGTAGACGAAGCTCTCGGTGGAGCGCACGCCGGGCACGGCCCGGATGCGTCGGTTGATGACCTCCAGGAGGTGGTCGTCGTCCTCGCAGACGACCTCCACCATCAGGTCGAAGGAGCCCGCGGTCATCACCACGTACTCGCACTCGGACATGGCCGACAGCGCCTCGGCCACCGACTCCACGTCGCCCTCGACGTTGACGCCGACCATCGCCTGGCGCCGGAAGCCCACCGTGAGCGGGTCCGTGACGGCGACGATCTGCATCACGCCCTGGTCGAGCAGCTTCTGGACGCGCTGGCGCACGGCCGCCTCCGACAGGCCCACGGCCTTGCCGATGGCGGCGTACGGCCGGCGGCCGTCCTCCTGGAGCTGCTCGATGATGGCGAGGGAGACGGCGTCCAACTGGGGACCGCCGTTCCTGGACTCGCGGGAGTCCTTCTGGTCTGCGCTTCGACTGGCCACGGCTTCACTGTGCACGACGTATCGACAGTTTCGCAAGGCCGGATCGATGAAATTCGTTGTCTGAGTCGCTTCAATCTGCGGATATCGCAACCCCGAGGGCGGTGGGGGTGTTGAAAACGTCGGGACTCCGTCTAGGGTGGGTGTCTCAGTTACTGGACACCCGAACTTGGAGGGCCGGCAGTGAGCACCGAGCTGCGTCGTCTGCGCAATTACATCGACGGTGAGTTCCGGGACGCCGCCGACGGACGGACCACGGAAGTGGTCAACCCCGCCACGGGCGAGGCGTACGCGACCGCCCCCCTGTCCGGGCAGGCGGACGTCGACGCCGCGATGGCGGCCGCCGCGGCGGCCTTCCCGGCCTGGCGGGACCTGGTCCCGGCCGAGCGGCAGAAGGCCCTGCTGAAGATCGCGGACGCGTTCGAGGAGCGGGCCGAGGAGCTGATCGCGGCCGAGGTGGAGAACACGGGCAAGCCGATCGGGCTGACCCGCTCCGAGGAGATCCCGCCGATGGTCGACCAGATCCGCTTCTTCGCGGGCGCGGCGCGGATGCTGGAGGGCCGCGGCGCCGGCGAGTACATGGAGGGGCTGACCTCCTTCGTGCGCCGCGAGCCCATCGGTGTCTGCGCGCAGGTGGCGCCGTGGAACTACCCGATGATGATGGCCGTGTGGAAGTTCGCCCCGGCGCTCGCCGCGGGCAACACGGTCGTCCTCAAGCCCTCGGACACCACCCCCGCCTCCACGGCCCTGATGGCCGACATCATCGGCTCGATCGTGCCCAAGGGCGTCTTCAACGTCGTGTGCGGCGACCGCGACACCGGCCGCCTGATGGTCGAGCACGAGACCCCGGCGATGGCCTCCATCACCGGTTCGGTGCGGGCCGGCATGTCGGTCGCCGAGTCGGCCTCCAAGGACCTCAAGCGGGTCCACCTGGAGCTGGGCGGCAAGGCGCCGGTCGTGGTCTTCGAGGACACCGACATCCCCAAGGCCGTCGAGGGCATCTCGGAGGCGGGCTACTTCAACGCCGGCCAGGACTGCACGGCGGCCACCCGCGTGCTGGTCCACGAGTCGGTCCACGACGAGTTCGTGAGCGCGCTCGCCAAGGCCGCGTCCGAGATCAAGACCGGGCAGCCGGACGACGAGGACGTGATGTACGGCCCGCTCAACAACCCGAACCAGCTCAAGCAGGTCTCCGGGTTCATCGAGCGGCTGCCCGCGCACGCCAAGGTCGAGGCGGGCGGCCACCGGGTCGGCGACAAGGGCTACTTCTACGCCCCGACCGTCGTCTCCGGCCTCAAGCAGGACGACGAGATCATCCAGCAGGAGGTCTTCGGACCGGTCATCACCGTCCAGTCCTTCCGCGACGAGGACCAGGCCGTCGAGTGGGCCAACGGCGTCGAGTACGCGCTGGCCTCCTCGGTGTGGACCAAGGACCACGGCCGCGCGATGCGGATGTCCAAGAAGCTCGACTTCGGCTGCGTGTGGATCAACACGCACATCCCGCTGGTCGCCGAGATGCCGCACGGCGGCTTCAAGAAGTCCGGCTACGGCAAGGACCTGTCGGGCTACGGCTTCGAGGACTACACCCGGATCAAGCACGTGATGACGTCGCTGGACATGTGACCCCCACGCGGTGCGCGCGGCCCCGGACGGACCTCCCGGTCTCCGTCCGGGGCCGCGGCGCGTGTGCACCGGGGGGTGAACTCCCCGCGCTCGACAGGGTGTCGGGCCTGGCCGGACCCGCTCGACGCAGCGTCGATTGTCCCGGTCGGCGGCGCGACGGGATCCTCGTGCCATGCCCCTGCTCCCGAAGACGCCCTCGCTGTCCCGCCGTACGCTGCTGCGCGGCCTGGGCGGTTCCGCCGCGCTCGGTGCGCTCGGCACCCTGGCCGGCTGCGGTGTCCCCGCCGCGTACGTCGCACCGGGCGACCGGGCCGCGACCGACCGGTCCGCCACCGAACGGCGGCTGACCTGGGCCAACTGGCCGCTCTACATCGACACCGACGACAAGCACCCCGGCCGGCGGCCCACGCTGGAGGCCTTCGAGAAGGAGACGGGCATCTCCGTCGACTACATCGAGGAGATCAACGACAACGACGAGTTCTTCGGCAAGATCAGCCCGTCCCTGATGAACCACCAGCCCACCGACCGCGACCTGATCGTCATCAGCGACTGGATGTGCGGGCGGTTCGTGCGGCTGGGCTGGGTGCAGGAGATGGACCGCTCCCGCCAGCCGAACGTCACCGAGTACCTGGACCCACTGCTGCGTTCGCCCGCCTTCGACCCCGGCCGGAAGTTCACCGTGCCCTGGCAGTCCGGCATCACCGGCATCGCCTACAACCGGCGCCGGCTCGGCCGGGAGATCCGGCACGTGTCCGACCTGTGGGCGGCCGACCTCAAGGGCCGCGTCACCCTGCTGTCCGGCATGGACGAGGCCTTCGCGCTGCTGATGCAGGGCAACGGCGTGGACATCACCGACTGGCAGACGGACGACTTCCACCGGATCTGCGACCAGGTGGAGAAGCAGGTCGCCAAGGGGCAGATCCGCCGCTTCACCGGCAACGACTACATCAAGGACCTCTCCAGCGGCGACGTGCTCGCCTGCCAGGCCTACTCGGGCGACGTGATCCAGCTCCAGGCGGACGATCCGGACATCGAGTTCGTCGTCCCGGAGGAGGGCGCCGAGCTGTGGGCCGAGTCCCTGATGATCCCCAACCTGGCCCGCCACAAGGCCAACGCCGAGCGGCTGATCGACCACTACTACCGGCCCGAGGTCGCCGCCGAGCTGGCCGCCTGGGTCAACTACGTCTGCCCGGTCCCCGCCGCCCGGGACATACTCGCCTCCTCCGGCGACGAGGAGACCGCGGCCCTGGCGGAGGACCCGCTGATCTTCCCGGACGCGGCGATGCGCGAACGGCTCGCGATCGCGCGGGACATCTCGGCGGGGGAGCGGACGGAGTTCGCGAAGCGGTGGAACGGGATCGTGGGGGTGTAGCAGACTGATCATGTGACGAATTCATCGGGCGAGGAACAGGCGGTCGGGGGCGCGGTCACGCTGGGACTGCTGGCGGCCTGGGCGCTGCACGACCTCGAGGAGTTGGCGACCGTGCCCGGCTGGTGGCGGCGCAACCTCCCCGCCCTGCGCGAGCGGTACCCGGGTGTGCCGGAGGCCGTGTGGCGGCGGGCCGGGTCGGTCGACGGGCGGGAGTTCGCGGTGGCGGTCGGCGCGATGGCCGCGGTCGTGGCCTCCGCGTCCGTCGCCGGACGGCTGACCGGCGGCCGCTCGGCCACCTACCAGGCCGCTCTCCACGCCTTCGGCCTGCACGGCCTGGTCCACCTCGCGCAGTCGGGGCTGGTGCGCGGCTACACGCCCGGGTCGGCGACCTCGCCGCTGATCGTGGTCCCGTTCACCCTCTGGGCCCGCCGCCGGCTGCGCCGCGCCGGTGTCCTGCGTCCCACCCGCCCGCGCGATCTCGCCGTGGCGCTGGGCTTCGCGGGGGTGGCGACGGTCGCGGCGCACGAGGTGGCGCGGCGGTTGACGGGGCGCGGCGCCTGACGGGGGCGCTACCTCAGCGCATTGCCCGACGGGGGCTACTTCAACGCGATGCCTGACGAGGGCCACTTCAGCTCGGCGCCTGACGGGGGCTACTTCAGCGCCGCCATGGTGATCCGGTCGAGGACCGGCTTCGGGCCCGCGCTCTTGGCGTCCGTGGAGTTGACCGAGGAGACGAGGGTGCGGCTCAGGTCGCGGGTGCCGCCGATGACGGCGCTGTAGCCGTAGCGGGAACCCGACTTGCCCCAGAAGACCTCGCCGTCGACTTCCGTGTACTCCAGCCCCGCGCTCCGCTCTGCGCCCGGAACGCCGGCCGGGGTCGTGAACATCTCCTCCAGCTCCGGCTGCGGCACGATCTTCCCCCGGAACAGCCGGGCGAGCAGCTTCTCCAGGTCGGCGGTGGTGGAGATCATGTCGCCCGCCGCCCAGCGGTCCGCCTGGTTCCACTCGGTCACGTCGAGGAGTTCCGTCGTGCCGTCCGGCCGCTCCACCGACTGGTAGCCGCGGTTGTGCGGGCCCCGGATACGGGGGTCGGTGCCGGGGAAGTACGTGTGCCGCATGCCCGCCGGACGCAGGACCAGGCGCGTGGCGACCGAGGCGTACGAGTGCCCCGTCACCTTCTCGATCAGCAGGCCGAGAATCGTGTAGTTGATGTTCAGGTACTGCTGCCGCGTCCCCGGGGTGAAGTCCTCCGGTCCCTTGGCGATCGCCGACGCCGCGACCTCCTGCGGGGTGAGGGTCTCGAAACGGTGCGCGTACACCTCCGCGAAGTCCTCGCCGAGACCGTCGCCCGGCTTGATGCCGCTGGTGTGGTTCAGCAGGTGGCGCACGCTGATCGGCTGCTCGAAGTCCGGCGTGAACAGGTCGGGGAGGTAGCCCTGGACGGGCGCGTCCAGGTCGATCTCGTCCTGCGCGGCGAGGCGCAGGACGGTGGCGGCGGTGACGACCTTGGTGATCGAACCGGCCCGGAAGCGGGCGTTGGGGAGTGCCGGCCGGTCACCGGTCAGGTCGCGCACGCCCGCGCTGCCGTGCCAGTCGCCGTCCGGGTCGCCGACCCGCACGAGGGCGGCGGTGGCGTGCTGGTTCGGGACGTCGGAGAGGGCGGCGCGCAGTGCCTCCTCGTCCGGCCTGTCCGAGCGGCCCGGCCCGTTCGTTCCGTCCGAGCGGCCCGGCCCCTCCGTTCCGTGTCCGGTGGTGGCGGGAGCGGTGTCGGAGGGTGGCGCGGCGAACGCGGGAACCGCCAGCGGGCCGGCGGCGAGGGCGAGCACGAGGGAGGCGGCGAGAGTGGAGGCGGTTCGGGCACGCATCGACTGCTCCAGAGGATCCGGACGGCAAGGACGGTGATCATCCTCGTCGTGCCGCGAGCCCCCGCGGATCCCCTGCGAGGAGGGCACCCGCCCCGAGTCCCGGATCGGGGAAGTCCCCTACAGCCGGCGGGACGTGTGCGGGACCGCCCTTACGGGCGGCGGGCGGAGCCGCCGTCGCGCAGCGCGCACAGCACGTCGACGCGGTTGGTGGTGATCGAGTCGACGCCCAGGGCGCGCAGGCGGCGCATGGTGCGGCGGGTGTCGGGGGTCCAGACGGACAGCAGGAGCCCGTCGGCGTGGACGCGGTCGGCCAGCGCCCGGTCCACCAGGCCGAAGCGGTAGTTGAGCCACCGCGGCCGCACCGCCGCCAGCAGCGCGGGCCGGGGCGGTGCCGCCGTGGTCCAGGTCATGGCGATCTCGGCGGCGGGGTCGGCTGCCCGCACGGCGAGCATCGCCGCGGCGCCCGCCGTGTAGTACACCCGGTCCCGCGCCCCGCACTCGCGGACCACGTCCACGATGCGCCGCACCGCCCGTTCGTCCGGCCCGCCCGGCAGGTCCAGCATCAGCCGGCTGCCGTCGGTCGCGGCCAGCGCCTCGGCGAGCGTCGGCACCCTGCCCGCCGTCAGCCCCCGCACCTCCTCGGCCGACAGGGAGCGCAGCGGCCTCTCGTGCTGCCACAGCCGCTTCAGCGTCTCGTCGTGCAGCAGCACCGGAACGCCGTCCCGGGTGAGGCGTACGTCGGTCTCGACCGCGTCCGCGCCGCGCTCCAGGGCGGAACGCAGCGAGGCGATCGTGTTCTCGCGGTACCGGTAGGGGTCGCCGCGGTGGGCGACGGCGGTCAGGGCGCGCGGGGTGTCCATGGCGGGGGCAACTCTCGGTGGGCGCGGTTCTCAGGAGGCGAGCCAGGCGGCGGTGTACGTGTCGATCTCGTCGGCGATCCTGGCCTTGCCCGGTGCGTCGAGGAAGGACGCCTCGACCCCGTTCTTCGCGAGGTCGGCGAGTCCGCGCTCGTCGAGGCCGAGGAGCCGGGCGGCGACCGCGTACTCGTTGTTGAGGTCGGTGCCGAACATCGGCGGGTCGTCGGAGTTGATCGTCACCAGGACGCCGGCGCGGGTGAACTCCTTGATCGGGTGCTCGTCCAGGGTGCGCACCGCGCGGGTGGCGATGTTCGAGGTCGGGCACACCTCCAGCGGGATGCGCCGCTCGGCGAGGTGGGCGAGGAGCTCGGGGTCCTGCGCCGAGCTGGTGCCGTGTCCGATGCGTTCGGCGCGCAGGTCGGTGAGGGCGTCCCACACGGTCTGCGGGCCGGTCGTCTCGCCCGCGTGCGGCACCGAGTGCAGGCCCGCGGCGATCGCCCGGTCGAAGTACGGCTTGAACTGCGGGCGGGCCACCCCGATCTCGGGTCCGCCGAGCCCGAAGGAGACCAGGCCCTCCGGGCGCAGCCGGTCGTCGGTGGCCAGCCGCGCCGTCTCCTCCGCGGACTCCAGACCGGCCTCGCCGGGAATGTCGAAGCACCAGCGCAGTACCGTCCCGAACTCGGCCTCCGCCGCCTTGCGGGCGTCCTCGATCGCGTCCATGAAGGCACCCTCGTCGATGCCGCGCCGGGTGGAGGAGAACGGTGTGACGGTCAGCTCGGCGTAGCGCACCTGCTGCCGGGCCATGTCCCGGGCCACCTCGTAGGTCAGCAGCCGGACGTCCTCCGGGGTGCGGACCAGGTCGACCACCGACAGGTACACGTCGATGAAGTGCGCGAAGTCCGTGAACGTGAAGAAGTCGGCCAGTGCCTCGGGGTCGGTGGGGACCTTGGAGTCGGGGTGGCGCGCGGCCAGTTCGGAGACGATCCGCGGGGAGGCGGAGCCGACGTGGTGGACGTGCAGTTCGGCCTTCGGCAGTCCGGCGATGAAGGCGTGCAGGTCACGCGGGACGTCGGGGTCGACGAGGTGCTCGGTCATGGGTTCCTCCCCGGGGCGGCGCCCCCACCCGGGCCGCGGGGCGGCCGTGGGGCGCGGGTGATCGGCTGATCGGTCGTTCGGGGATCATCGTAGGCCGGTCTCACGCCCGGCGGCCCGGGACCGTAGCATGGCGGGCACGAACGACCCGGGGGGACAGGACACGATGACGGACGCGACGAGACCGGACGGGGCATCCTCCGGCGATCACGATCCCTGGGCGCCCCCGGAGAGCGGGCCGTCCCTGAACAAGGGCGCCGGGCAGCCGCAGATGCCGCAGGAACCGCCCGGGCCGCCCGCCTCCGGCCCGCCGCCGGTCTGGCAGCCGCCGCCCGGCGTGCACGACCAGGCCACGGTCACCTCGATGCCCGGTGCCGGGTTCCCCGGCCCCGACCCCGCGGTGCCCGGCGCCGGGTTCCCCGGCCCCGACCCATCGGTGCCCCCGCCGCCGATCGCACCCGGCGGCGCCGGTGTCCCGGGCGGGTACGGCTACCCCGGATACGGCCAGGGCTACGGCTGGCCGGGCATGCAGATGCCCCCGCAGAACGGGCTCGGCACCGCGGCGATGGTGCTGGGCATCCTCGCCTGCGCGCTGTTCTGCCTGTACGGCGTGGTCTCCCTGGTGCTCGGCATCCTCGCCGTGATCTTCGGGATCAAGGGCCGCCGGAAGGCGGAGAGCGGCCTGGCCAACAACCACGGGCAGGCGCAGGCCGGGTTCATCATGGGCATCATCGGCATCGTCCTCGGAGTCGCCGTGATCGTGCTGATCGCCGTCGGGATCACCGCGGCGATCAACGAGGACTCGGACTACGACGACCCCTACTACGGCGCCTCGCACCCCGTGCCGGTCTCCGTGACGGCGGAACGCTGAGCCTCTCCCCGCAGGGTCGTCTCCACGACGCCACGCTCCGACGGGGGAGAGCGGTTCGTGTCGAACTCCGAGGCCACCGGCAAGGGCTCCGCGGCCGCTGGTCTCGTGCTCGGCGGCGTCGCCCCCGTGATGCTGCCGCCGATCGGCTTCCTCGCCTTCGCGAGCACGACGAGCGTCGCCTGATCCAGTCCGCGTACTGAGGGGCGAGCCCCCGGGCCGCCCCTCAGTCCCTCAGTCCCTCGGTCTCTCAGTCCCTCGGTCTCTCAGTCCCTCGGTCTTTCAGTGGTCCTGCGCGCGCAGTCGCTCCCGGGCCGCCATCAGCGCGAAGCCCAGCAGGTTCGGCCCCCGCCAGCGCTCCGGGTCCTGGGCCGCCTCGTCGTCCGCGGCCAGGCCGATGCCCCACACCCGGTCCACGGGGCTCGCCTCCACCAGCACTCTCCCGCCCGTGCCCAGCAGATACGCCCGCAGCGCGGGGTCCGAGGCGAACTTGTGGACGCTGCCCTCCACCACGATCCGGAACCGCTCCCGCTCCCACACCGCCTCGTCGAAGCCGCGCACGAGCCGGCCCGCCTTCTTCGCCTCGGCGGGGTGCGCGGCCGCCAGCACCCGCCGTTCGGCTTCCGCGTCCGCGAAGAGCCGGGCCTTGCCGGCCATCATCCAGTGCTCGGCCGTCGCGTACTCCACTCCGTCCACGGCGAACGGCGACGGCCACCACTGGCTCAGGCAGCTGGGACCCGGCCTGCCGTCCGGGAGCGGCCGGTGTCCCCAGAAGCACAGGTACTTGATCCGCGCGCCCGCCCGGACCCGTGCGACCAGCGCCTCCCGGCTGTCGATGCCCTCCACTGCCCGCTGCTCCGCCCCCGTGATCTTGTCCATGCACGCGAGTGTGGCACGCGCCACTGACACTCCGTCCGTCCTTTTCCGTGGCGACTCGACACCTGGTCGACAGATTCCGTCGCGTAACCAAATGGCAACAACGGAATCACTTGTTGGAGGCCTAGTGCTCTGTCAGGATCGGCACTCACATCGAGCCTGAGCCACGCCGGCCCCCGCCACGGGGAGACCGAGGAGAGCCGACATGCACAACCCGGGCAACGCCACCCAGGACCGATTCCCGGCCCAGGACCGCTTCGCGGACGGGGCCCAATTCATCGCGGGCCGTCTCACGAAGGGCACCTCCGGACGCACCCACACCGTCGTCGACCCGGCGACCGGCGCGGACGTCCTGACCTACGAACTGGCCGGACCCGACGACGTCGACGCGGCCGTCGGCGCCGCGCGGGAGGCGTTCCCCGGCTGGGCCGGTGCCACCCCGGGCGAGCGCTCCGACGCCCTGCACCGGTTCGCCGCCGTCCTCGCGGAGCGCGCCGAGGACTTCGCCCGCGCCGAGTCCCTTCAGTGCGGCAAGCCGCTGAAGCTGACCCGCGAGTTCGACGTGCCGGGCACGGTCGACAACGCGGCCTTCTTCGCCGGAGCCGCCCGGCACCTCCAGGGGCAGTCGGCGGGGGAGTACTTCGGCGACCACACCTCGTACGTCCGCCGCGAGCCCATCGGCGTCGTCGGCTCCATCGCGCCGTGGAACTACCCGCTCCAGATGGCCGCCTGGAAGATCCTCCCGGCGATCGCCGCGGGCAACACCATCGTGCTCAAGCCCGCCGAGATCACCCCGCTCACCTCCCTGATGTTCGCCCAGGCCGCGACCGAGGCCGGCATCCCGGACGGCGTGATCAACATCGTCAGCGGCACCGGACGGGAGGCCGGCGAGCACCTCGTCGCCCACCCCGACGTCGCCATGACCTCCTTCACCGGGTCCACCGCCGTCGGCAAGCGCGTCGCCGAGGTCGCCACCGCCACCGTCAAGCGCCTCCACCTGGAACTCGGCGGCAAGGCACCCTTCCTCGTCTTCGACGACGCCGACCTGGACGCCGCCGTCCACGGCGCGGTCGCGGGCGCGCTCATCAACACCGGCCAGGACTGCACGGCCGCCACGCGCGCGTACGTGCAGCGGCCCCTGTACGAGGCGTTCGTCGAGCGGACCGCCGCCCTCATGGACACCGTCCGCGTCGGCGACCCCTTCGCACCCGGCACCGACCTCGGCCCGCTGGTCAGCCACGTCCAGCGGGACCGCGTCGCCGCCTTCGTCGACCGGGCCCGCGGCTACGCGCGCGTGGTGTGCGGCGGCGAGGCACCCCAGGGCGACCTCGAGGACGGTGCCTACTACCGGCCCACCCTCGTCGCGGACGCCACCCAGGACAGCGAGGTCGTCCAGTCCGAGATCTTCGGGCCCGTCCTGGTCGTCCTGCCCTTCGACACCGACGACGAGGGCATCCGGCTGGCCAACGACACGCCGTACGGGCTCGCCGCCTCCGCCTGGAGCCGGGACGTGTACCGGGCCAACCGCGCCACCCGAGAGATCAAGGCGGGCTGCGTCTGGATCAACGACCACATCCCGATCATCAGCGAGATGCCGCACGGCGGATACAAGGCGTCCGGCTTCGGCAAGGACATGTCCGCCTACTCCTTCGAGGAGTACACGCAGGTCAAGCACGTCATGTTCGACAACACCGCGGTGGCGGCCAAGGACTGGCACCGCACCGTCTTCGGGGACCGATAGGACCGACAGCCATCACGCCAGGCCGCCGACCACGGCCGACCCACCCGAAAGGGCAACCACGCGCATGGAGCAGTACGAGCCAGACCGCCTGTCCCCGGCCCAAGTGGCCGCCATGCGGCGCTCACTCAGGAGCGGCCGGGCCGCCCTCACCCGCCGTTCGCTGCTGCGCGCCTCCACCGGCGGCGCGCTCGCGGCCGGCGGCCTCGGCCTGCTGAGCGGCTGCGGCATCCCGGCGGCCGGCAAGACCGAGGGCGGCGTCTCCGCCGAGGACCACTCGAAGGAGGAGAAGCAGGTCCGCTTCTCCAACTGGACCGAGTACATGGACGTCGACGAGAGCGGCCGTCGGCATCCCACGCTGGAGGCGTTCACCAAGCGCACCGGCGTCAAGGTCACGTACACCGAGGACATCAACGACAACAGCGAGTTCTTCGGCAAGATCCAGCCGCAGCTCGCCGCCGGCCAGGAGACCGGCCGCGACATCATCGTCCTCACCGACTGGCTGGCCGCCCGCCTGATCCGCCTCGGCTGGGTCCAGAAACTGGACCCGGCCAACCTGCCGCACGCCTTCACCAACCTGTCGCCCCAGTTCCGCAACCCCGACTGGGACCCGGGCCGCGCCTACTCCTACCCCTGGCAGGGCATCTCGACCGTCATCGCCTACAACAAGAAGGCACTGGACGGCATCGAGGTCGGCACGGTCTCCGACCTGCTCGACAACCCGAAGCTCAAGGGGCGGGTCGGCTTCCTCACCGAGATGCGCGACACCATGGGCATGACGCTCCTGGACATGGGCAAGGACCCGGCGCGTTTCACCGACGACGACTACGACGCGGGGATCGCCCGGCTCCAGAAGGGCGTCGACCGCGGCCAGATACGCCGCTTCACCGGCAACGACTACACGTCCGACCTCAGCAAGGGCGACTTCGCGGCCTGTCTGGCCTGGGCCGGTGACGTCGTCCAGCTCAAGGCCGACAACCCCGACATCGACTTCGTCATCCCGGACAGCGGCTACGTCACGTCCAGCGACAACATGCTGATCCCCAACAAGGCACGGCACAAGACCAACGCCGAACGGCTCATCGACTACTACTACGAGCCGGGCCCGGCAGCGGAACTCGCCGCCTACATCAACTTCGTCTGCCCCGTCGACGGTGTGAAGGACGACCTGGCGAAGATCGACGAGGACGCGGCGAACAACCCGCTGATCATTCCCGACAAGGCCATGCAGGCCAAGTCGCACTCCTTCCGCTCCCTGAGTTCGAAGGAAGAGACGGCATACGAAGAGAAGTTCGCGAAGCTCACCGGGGCGTGACGACGATGACGACCAACACGACGAAGAACCAGACCGACGGCGGCGGTGACGTCCGCCTCGCCGGCATCAGCAAGACCTACGGCTCCTTCACCGCCGTGCACCCGCTCGACCTGACCGTGCCGCAGGGCTCCTTCTTCGCCCTGCTCGGCGCCTCCGGCTGCGGCAAGACCACCACCCTGCGCATGATCGCCGGACTGGAGGAGCCGAGCGGCGGCACCGTCCACCTCGGCGACCAGGACGTGACCGCGCTGCCGCCCTACAAACGGCCGGTCAACACGGTCTTCCAGTCCTACGCCCTCTTCCCGCACCTCGACATCTACGAGAACGTCGCCTTCGGCCTGCGCCGGCGCGGCATCAAGAGCGTGAAGAAGCAGGTCGGGGAGATGCTCGACCTGGTGCAGCTCGGCGAACAGGCCCGCAAGAAGCCGCACCAGCTCTCCGGCGGCCAGCAGCAGCGCGTCGCGGTCGCCCGCGCCCTGATCAACCACCCCCGGGTGCTGCTCCTCGACGAGCCCCTCGGCGCCCTCGACCTCAAGCTGCGCCGCCAGATGCAGCTGGAGCTGAAGCGCATCCAGACCGAGGTCGGGATCACCTTCGTGCACGTCACCCACGACCAGGAGGAGGCCATGACCATGGCCGACCAGGTCGCCGTGATGAACGCGGGCCGCGTCGAGCAACTGGGCGCCCCCGCCGACCTGTACGAGAACCCGCGCACCACCTTCGTCGCCAACTTCCTGGGCACCTCCAACCTCATCGAGGCCGAGGTCGACACCCGCAGCGGCGACGACGTCGTCGTGAAGGCGGCCGGCGGCAAGCTGGTCCTGCCCGGCGCCCGGTGTGCCGCCCCGGCGACGACCGGCGGCAAGGTCCTGGTCGGGGTCCGCCCCGAGAAGATCAGCCTCACCCACGCGGACGACGCGGGCTCCATCCCCGAGGGCCGCAACCGCATCACCGGCAGGATCAGCAACACCAGTTTCATCGGCGTCTCCACCCAGTACGTCGTGGACTGCGCCGCCTGCCCCGAGTTCGAGGTCTACGCCCAGAACATCGACCGCGACGCCCGCCTCGCGCCCGGCGCCGAGGTCGTCCTGCACTGGAACCCGGCGCACACCTTCGGTCTGGACGCCGCCCAGGACATCGACGCCGGTGTGGCCGAGGGCGAGGCCGCCTGATGTCCACCCTCACCGAGGCGCCACCGCCGCTCACCCCGGCCGCGCCCGAGCCGAAGCCCCCGCGCAAACGCGGCCGCTGGACGCCGTACTGGCTGCTGCTGCCCGGCATCCTCTGGCTGGTCGTCTTCTTCGCGGCGCCGATGGTCTACCAGGCCTCCACCTCCGTGCAGACGGGCTCGCTGGAGGAGGGCTACAAGGTCACCTGGCACTTCGCGACCTACTGGGACGCGGTGTCCGAGTACTGGCCGCAGTTCCTGCGCTCGGTCGCCTACGCCGCCTCCGCGACCGTGCTGTGCCTGCTGCTCGGCTACCCGCTCGCGTACCTCATCGCCTTCCGCGCGGGCCGCTGGCGGAACCTGATCATGATCCTGGTGATCGCGCCGTTCTTCACCAGCTTCCTGATCCGCACCCTGGCCTGGAAGACGATCCTCGCCGACGGCGGCCCGGTGGTCGGCGCCCTGAACACGCTGCACGTCCTGGACGTGACCAGCTGGCTCGGCTGGACCTCCGGCGACCGGGTGCTGGCCACCCCGCTCGCGGTGGTCTGCGGCCTGACGTACAACTTCCTGCCCTTCATGATCCTGCCGCTCTACACCTCCCTGGAGCGCATCGACGGCCGGCTGCACGAGGCGGCGGGGGACCTGTACGCGAAGCCGTCCACGGTCTTCCGCAAGGTCACCTTCCCGCTGTCGATGCCGGGGGTCGTCTCCGGCACGCTGCTGACCTTCATCCCGGCCACCGGCGACTACGTCAACGCCTCCCTGCTGGGCTCGGCGGACACCGGAATGATCGGAAACGTGATCCAGTCCCAGTTCCTCAGGGTGCTGGACTATCCGACGGCGGCGGCGCTCTCGTTCGTCCTCATGGCCGCGATTCTGGCCATGGTCACCTTCTACATCCGCAAGTCGGGGACGGAGGATCTCGTTTAAATGGCCTTCGTCAACTGGTTCAAGCGTCGTCTGGTTGTGATCGCCGGACTGCTGACCCTCGCGTATCTGCTGCTGCCCAACGTCGTCGTCACCGTGTTCTCGTTCAACAAACCGAACGGGCGCTTCAACTACGAATGGCAGCAGTTCTCCACGGACGCCTGGAAGGACCCGTGCGGGGTCGCCGGGCTGTGCGGTTCCCTCTCGCTCAGCCTCCAGATCGCCCTCTGGGCGACGCTCGGCGCCACCGCCCTCGGCACCGCGATCGCCTTCGCGCTGGTCCGCTACCGCTTCCGCGCGCGCGGCGCGATCAACTCGCTGATCTTCCTGCCGATGGCGATGCCCGAGGTCGTGATGGCCGCCTCGCTGCTCACCCTCTTCCTCAACATGGGTGCTCAGCTGGGCTTCTGGACGATCCTGATCGCCCACATCATGTTCTGCCTCAGCTTCGTCGTGACGGCCGTCAAGGCGCGCGTGCTGTCGATGGACCCGCGCCTGGAGCAGGCCGCGCAGGACCTGTACGCCGGCCCTTTCCAGACCTTCGTCCGGGTCACGCTGCCGATCGCCGCGCCCGGTATCGCGGCCGGCGCGCTGCTCGCCTTCGCGCTGTCCTTCGACGATTTCATCATCACCAATTTCAACGCGGGCTCCACCGTCACCTTCCCCATGTTCGTCTGGGGATCGGCCCAGCGCGGAACGCCCGTTCAGATCAATGTCGTCGGTACGGCCATGTTCGTGATCGCCGTACTGTTCGTCCTGGTCTCCATGGTCATCGGCAACCGCCGAAACCGCCGCACGGCATGAAGCACGTCTGCGCCCTCGCAGCAGTGTCATTCGTAGGGAGTTGAAATCATGGCCCCTGGCGCCATGAGCCGCAGCAACGACTGGACGAAATCCCTCTCCGACGCCCAGCCGGTCCCGTACTGGCTGGACGACCCCGGCCGCCCCCGTCCCGAGGCCGCCCTCACCGGCGCCGAGACCTGCGACCTGCTGGTCGTCGGCGGCGGATACAGCGGACTGTGGACCGCGCTGATCGCCAAGGAGCGCGACCCGGGGCGCGACGTGGTGCTGGTCGAGGGCCGCGAGGTGGGCTGGGCCGCCTCCGGCCGCAACGGCGGCTTCTGCGCCGCCTCCCTCACCCACGGACTGTCCAACGGCCTCACCCGCTGGCCGGACGAGATCCACACGCTGGAGGAACTGGGCGCCCGCAACCTCGACGCCATCGAGGAGGCGGTCGCCCGCCACGGCCTCGACTGCGACTTCGAGCGCACCGGCGAGATCGACGTCGCCACCGAGCCCTACCAGGCCCGCGAACTGAAGGACTGGCACGAGGAGATCCGCGCCAAGGGCCTCGCCGAGGGCATCGAGTACCTGGACGCCGAGGCCGTACGGGAACAGGTCGACTCACCGACCTTCCGGGCCGGCCTGTGGGACCGGCGGGGCGTGGCGCTGGTCCACCCCGCCAAGCTGGCCTGGGGCCTCAAGCGCGCCTGCCTCGCCCTCGGGGTGCGGGTCTACGAGCACACCCCGGCGCTCACCCTCAAGCCGTACGGCGCCGGCATGGCCGTACGCACCCCGTACGGCGGGGTCCGGGCCCGCACGGTCGCGCTCGGCACCAACATCTTCCCGAACCTCGTCCGCAGGGTGCGCTCGTACACCGTCCCGGTCTACGACTACGCCCTGATGACCGAGCCGCTCAGCGCGGAGCAGCTGGCCTCGATCGGCTGGAAGAACCGGCAGGGGCTCGGGGACAGCGCCAACCAGTTCCACTACTTCCGGCTCTCCGCCGACCACCGCATCCTGTGGGGCGGCTACGACGCGGTCTACCCGTACGGCGGCCGGGTGCGCGCCGAGTACGACGACCGGCCCGAGACCTACGCCAAGCTCGCCGGGCACTTCTTCACCTGCTTCCCGCAGCTGGAGGGCGTCCGCTTCACCCACGCCTGGGGCGGCGCCATCGACACCTGCTCGCGCTTCTCGGCGTTCTTCGGCACCGCGCACCGGGGCAGGGTGGCGTACGCGGCCGGGTACACCGGCCTCGGTGTGGGCGCCACCCGGTTCGGCGCCGAGGTGATGCTGGACCTGCTGGCGGGGGAGCGCACCGAGCGGACCGAGCTGGAGATGGTGCGCAGTAAGCCGCTGCCGTTCCCGCCCGAGCCCTTCGCCTGGACCGGCATCGCACTCACCAAGTGGTCGCTGGCCCGCGCCGACCGGCACGACGGCCGGCGCAACCTGTGGCTGCGGACGATGGACCGCCTGGGGCTCGGGTTCGACAGCTGAACCGGCTCCGGTACGCCGTGTGACCCGGTTCACCCCAACGAGGTACCGCAACCCGCGTAATGCCGCCGGGAGACCTCCCTCTCCCTCGTGACGCACCCCGCGTCGACGAGTGAAAGGGAGGTTTCACATGCCTGGTGCGAAGACGGCGGTCGCGTGGCTGGCATCCGTCGCACCGGATCCCGAGTCCTGCCGCCGGGACTGGGAGCGCGACCCCTCGGGCATCGCGCTGCTGCCGGCCGGCAAGGCCTGGGACGTGCTCATCCTGCCGAGCAGGCTCGGCTATCCGACCCTGGACGTGCTCTCTCGCGTCCTGGACCAGCCAGGCCCGGTGCTCGCCGACTTCGGCGACGCGCGCACGGGCTTCTTCGTGCCGGCCGGCACGGCGGCCCGCTGGGTCGGCACCGGCATCAGGACCGCCGGGCTCGGCACCTGGATCGTGGTGCCGTACCCCGGCGGACTGTCGTCCGGAGGAACCCGCTGGCTGATCCCGCCGGACGGGACCGGCACCCTCACCGACCCCTCGCTCCTCGAGCTGGCGATGCACGAGGCGGCGGCGGCCCTCGCGGTGGAGGAGGACGGGGGGTAACGGGCGGTGAGGTGCGCAAGGGGTTGACAACCGAATTGGTCTGGACCAAATTGGGCGCGCTCCACCCTCCCCATCTCCCCCATGTCCGGAGGCACTTGTGGAACGCGCACGTGCGGAACGCGCCAGACCTCTCGCCCGCCGCCCCCTCGTCACCCTGCTCACGGCCGCGGCCCTCGCCGCGTCCGGCCTGACCGCGCTCACGTCGGCCGCCCGTGCGGCCGACGCGGACCTCGCCCGCAACGGCGGCTTCGAGTCCGCGCTCGACGGCTGGACCTGTACCGCGGGCACCACCGTGACCTCACCCGTCCACAGCGGCACGACGGCCCTGAAGGCCACCCCGGCGGGCGCCGACAACGCCCGCTGCGCCCAGACGGTGTCCGTGAAGCCGGACTCGCAGTACACGCTCTCCGGCTACGTCCAGGGCACCTACGTCTACCTCGGCGCGAGCGGCACCGGCACCACCGACGTCTCCACCTGGGCCCAGTCCGCCCCCGCCTGGCAGCAGCTGACCACCACGTTCCGTACCGGCCCGTCGACCACCAAGGTCACCATCTACACCCACGGCTGGTACGGCACCGGCGCCTACCACGCCGACGACATCTCCCTCACCGGCCCGGGCGGCGAGACGGGCCAGCCCCCGGCGGCACCCGGCGGCCTGAAGACCGGCTCGGTGACCTCCTCCAGCGTCGCCCTGTCCTGGTCACCGGTGCCGGGCGCGACCGGATACGCCGTCTACCGCGACGGCGCCAAGGTCAGCACGGTCACCGGCACCTCCACCACCGTGTCCGGCCTGACCCCCTCGACCGCGTACTCCTTCCAGGTCGCCGCGGTCAACGACGCGGGCGAGTCGGCGCGTTCGGCCACGGTCACGGCGACCACCGCCCAGCGCCCGGACGACGGCGGCGGCTCCTCCGACCTCCCGCCCCACGCCCTGGTCGGCTACCTCCACGCCAGCTTCGCCAACGGCTCCGGCTACACCCGCATGGCCGACGTGCCCGACAGCTGGGACGTCATCGACCTGGCCTTCGGCGAACCCACCTCGGTCACCTCCGGGGACATCCGCTTCGAGCGCTGCCCGGTCGCCGAGTGCCCGAACGTGGAGAGCGACGCCGAGTTCAAGGCCGCGATCAAGGCCAAGCAGGCGGCCGGCAAGAAGGTGCTGATCTCCATCGGCGGCCAGAACGGCCAGGTGCAGCTCACCACCGCCGCCGCCCGCGACAAGTTCGTCTCCTCCGTCTCCGCGATCATCGACGAGTACGGCCTGGACGGCCTCGACATCGACTTCGAGGGCCACTCGCTCTCCCTGAACTCCGACGACACGGACTTCAAGAACCCGAAGACCCCGGTCATCGTCAACCTCGTCTCGGCCGTGAAGACCCTCAAGGCCAAGTACGGCGCCGACTTCGTGCTGACCATGGCGCCCGAGACCTTCTTCGTCCAGCTCGGCTACCAGTACTACGGCACCGGCAAGTGGGGCGGCCAGGACCCGCGGGCCGGGGCCTACCTCCCGGTGATCCACGCCCTGCGCGACGACCTGACCCTGCTGCACGTCCAGGACTACAACTCCGGCTCGATCATGGGCCTCGACAACCAGTACCACTCCATGGGCGGCGCCGACTTCCATATCGCCATGACCGACATGCTGCTCACCGGCTTCCCGGTCGCGGGCGACGCGAACAACGTCTTCCCGCCGCTGCGCCCGGACCAGGTCGCCATCGGCATGCCCGCCTCCACCCAGGCCGGCAACGGCCACGTCTCGTCGGCCGAGGTCAACAAGGCGCTCAACTGCCTGACCAAGAAGACCGACTGCGGCTCGTACGCCACCCACGGCACCTGGCCCGGCCTGCGCGGCCTGATGACGTGGTCGATCAACTGGGACCGTTACGCGAACTGGGAGTTCCAGAAGAACTTCGACGCGTACTTCGGCTGACGTCCCGCGGGGTCCGGCCGGGCGGGGTCCGGCGGTCCACCAGCCGGACCCCGGCCAGCAGCACCACCCCGAGGCACCAGCTCGCCACCACGTCCAGCGGCCAGTGGTAGCCCCGCCGCACCAGCCCGTAGGAGGTGCCGAGGACCAGTACGGCGCACAGCACCACCAGCACCCGGCGTACGGCCGGTGAGCGCAGCCGCCCGAGCAGCAGCAGCGTCGCCGCGCCGTACGCCACGACCGCCGTCGCGGTGTGACCCGAGGGGTAGTAGCCGGTGGCGGGCGGCACCGCCGGAGTGCCGGGGCGGTCGGTCCACTCCTTCAGCGGCGCGACCAGCGCCGGCACCAGCACCATCGCCAGCGCCCCGGCCAGGGGCGGCAGCCACCACAGGGCCACACCCGAGGTGCGCCCGTGCCACGCCACGTACACCAGTGCCACGACCAGCACGGGCACGGCCACCTGCACGTTGCCGAGGTCGGACAGCAGCTCGGCGAGCCGGTCCGGGTGGACGAGTGCCCCGCTCAGCCGTTCGTCCGCCCCGACCAGCGGGCCGTCGGCGAAGACCTGCCAGGTGATCAGCGCGAAGAGGAGCAGGGGCAGCCCGACGAGGGCGGACGGTGCGCGAAGCGGGGCGGAGACCGGCATGACGCACAGCTTCGCAGGCCCGCCGTCCCGTAGTCTCACTGCCCGTGACCACCATACGAACGGCACGGGACAGCCAGTGGGGAGAGACCTTCGCACGGCTGAAGGCGATGACCGGTGAGGGCAGGTACGAGGAGGTCGAGGCCGAGGCCCGGGCGCTGGCCGCGCTCCCGCGGCGTCCCTGGCGCAGGCGTCCGCCGCACTGGGAGGCGAGGGTGCTGGCCACGGGAGCGGCCGTCCTGCACGGCCGGATGGCCGAGGCGCTGGACGAACTGGACACGCTGATCGCGGAACTGGAGCCGGTCGGCCTCAACGCGCGGATGCTGCGACTGATCGCCCGCAGCAACCGCGTGGTGGCCCTGTCCGGCCTGCGGCGGTACGCGGAGGCGGAGACCGAGGCGAACGGCGTCCTGCGGGAGCTGAACCAGATCGCCCACCGCGCCCCGGTGGCGAAACTGGAGGTCAACACCCTCGGGCACCTGGCCGTCGTGCTGTGCGGGCTGGCCCGGCACGAGGAGGCGGAAGCCGTGGCCCGCGGCAACCTGCCGCGCGCGAACGGACCCGCCGCCGGTGTCCTGAACACCACGCTGGCGCGCAGCCTGAACGGACAGGGCCGCTACGAGGAGGCGCTGGCGGAGGTCCGCCGGAGCCCGCCCCGGCCGCCCCGCTACGCCGGCGGCTACCCGGACCTGGTCACCGCCGAGGCGCTGCACGGCCTGGGCCGCCGCGCCGAGGCGGAGGACGCCGTACGGCGTGCGCTGGCCGACTGCGAACGGCGGCTGCACCCGGCCCATCCGCGCACCGCCGAGGCCCGAGCCCTGCTCGCCCGCATCACCGGGGAGGAGCCGGGCGAGGAAGCCCGAGAGGAACCGGGCGAGTGACACACCGAAGGGCCGGCACAAGGGGGGGAGTGTGCCGGCCCTTCGGTGAACCACCGTCCCGAGTGCCGAGGCGGCCGTCCTGACCGGAACGCCGCGCGCCCCGGGGGGTTTGGGGCGAGCGACCGTCCGATCGGTGAGGAAGCCGGAACCCGTGGGCTCCGGTTGTGTGCGCGAGGCACGACCAGGTCGAAGCCGGGGAAGCCTCGTCCTGATGATCCGCCCACAGTCCCCTGTGGGCGGGTGTATCTCTCATCTGCGTAGAACCTACGGCAGGGGGTGCGCTCAGGACAGGGCCATCGGCGTCCTGACATCCACCTCGCACACGTTCTTCACACGCTCTGCCGGTGGCCCCGCCAGACGTGCGAAACACGGCTCGGACGCGTGTTCCGCACTCGTACTCGGGCGCGAACGAAGGGCCGCCTCAGACGCGGGCGAAGGCCTGCTCGATGATGTCGAGCCCCTCGTTCAGCAGGTCCTCGCCGATGACCAGCGGGGGCAGGAAGCGCAGCACGTTGCCGTAGGTGCCGCAGGTCAGGACCAGCAGGCCCTCCTGGTGGCAGGCCTTGGCGAGCGCGGCGGTCGCCGCCGGGTCCGGCTCCTTGGTGTCGCGGTCCTTGACCAGCTCGATCGCGATCATCGCGCCGCGGCCCCGGACGTCGCCGATGACGTCGAACTTCTCGGCCATGGTGGACAGGCGGGACTTCATGACCGCCTCGATGTGCTTCGCCCGGGCGTTGAGGTCCAGCTCCTTCATCGTCTCGATGGCCCCGAGCGCGCCCGCGCAGGCCACCGGGTTGCCGCCGTAGGTGCCCCCCAGACCGCCGGAGTGCGCGGCGTCCATGATCTCGGCGCGGCCGGTGACGGCGGACAGCGGCAGACCGCCCGCGATGCCCTTCGCCGTCGTGATCAGGTCCGGGACGATGCCCTCGTCCTCGCAGGCGAACCACTGGCCGGTGCGGCAGAAGCCGGACTGGATCTCGTCCGCGACGAAGACGATGCCGTTGTCCTTCGCGAACCGGCTGATCGCCGGCAGGAAGCCCTTGGCCGGCTCGATGAACCCGCCCTCGCCGAGCACCGGCTCGATGACGATCGCGGCCACGTTCTCGGCACCGACCTGCTTGCTGATCTGGTCGATCGCCTGCGCGGCGGCCTCAGGACCGGCGTTCTCGGCACCGGTCGGCCAGCGGTAGCCGTAGGCGACCGGCACCCGGTACACCTCGGGCGCGAACGGGCCGAAGCCGTGCTTGTACGGCATGTTCTTCGCCGTCAGCGCCATCGTCAGGTTCGTCCGGCCGTGGTACCCGTGGTCGAAGACCACCACGGCCTGCCGCTTGGTGTACGCACGCGCGATCTTGACCGCGTTCTCCACGGCCTCGGCGCCGCTGTTGAACAGCGCGGACTTCTTCGCGTGGTCGCCCGGCGTCAGCTCGGCCAGCGCCTCGGCGACGGCGACGTAGCCCTCGTACGGCGTGACCATGAAACAGGTGTGGGTGAAGTCGGCGAGCTGCGCGGACGCCTTGCGTACGACGGCCTCGGCGGAGGCGCCGACGGAGGTCACCGCGATGCCGGAACCGAAGTCGATCAGCCGGTTGCCGTCGACGTCCTCGATGACACCGCCGCCGGCCCGCGCCACGAAGACCGGCAGCGTGGAGCCCACACCCTGCGCGACCACGGCCGTACGGCGGGCCTGCAACTCCTGCGACTTCGGGCCGGGAATGGCGGTGACGACACGGCGCTCCTGCGGAAGTGCGGTCATGGGGGGCTCCTGGGGTCGTGCCGGATCCGCGGGGCCTGGGGTGCCTGCGGGATCCGCGGGATCTTACGGACGCTTGCCTTCTTTTCTCGCAGGCTAGGACCGGCGGTGCGGGGTGGGCATGCTCCATGTGGGCGTTGTCCGAACGGCCGCTTGTCCGACATGGACAGGTGCCGGGAACGGCGACATATGGACACGTCGACGCGGGCCCGGCCGTGTAAGCGGTGAACTCCCCCTGGGAGGGCGTTAGATTGGCTCGCTGATGGTGGACGGAGCGGCTGGTCAGGGGGCAAGGGCGATGGACGGCGACGGGACCCGGGACGCGCGGGGCACGCATGCGAATCCGGTGCCGCGCCCGGCGGGGCCCCCGGAGGTGCCCGCGAAGCCCCCCGAGGCACCCGCGGTGCCGCCCCGGCCGGCGCGGGCACCGGGGGCCTCGGACGGTTCGGCCTTCCTGACCTGGCTGCGCACCCCGCGCCCCCAGGCCCTGCCCGGGGTGTGGCGGTTCGGACACCGGCCGCGGCCCGAGGAGGAGCCCGAGCGGGTACCGGCCCGGCAGCTGCTGAGCGGCGCGGTGATCGCCTTCCTGGTCGGCTGGCTGATCTGGTCGCTGCTGTGGAACGGCTACCTGGGCGGCTGGTGGCTGCTGCCCCTCTATGCGATGATCCCGGACTCCTGGGCCGAGCCCCACAGCTTCGCCGCGGTCGTGGCCGTCTACGCCTACTACGTCCTGATCGCCGGCATCATCATGGTCGGCGTCGGGCGGCTCGGCCGCTGGGGCGAGATCTGGCGGCGCTACGGACCGTCCGCCTGGCGCCGTGCCGTCCCGGGCGCGGTGCCCCCGCCCGCCCCCGAGGAGGACCCCGCCGCCTGGCCCGCGCTCCGCGCCGCCGGAGCCCACGACGCCGCCGAGCGGCTCGCCGCCGACGCCCGCGCCGGGCTCATGCGGGACGTGGACCACGCCCGCATCACCCGCGCCTGGCAGGGCGTGCAACGCGGACGGCACAGCCTCGCCACCTTCACCGGCGCGGTGCTCAGCCAGGGCGCGGGCGCCTGCCCGCACCCCTCCGGCGCCCGCGACCTGCCCGTCCGGCAGGCCCGGCACGACCTGGTCACCGGCCAGGTGCGCATCGGCACGGCCGCCGACGACGCCCGCAACCCCTACGCCTACCGCGGCGCCGGGCTCGCCCTCGGACCCGACCTGCTCGGCACCTCCCTGCTGGCCGTCGGACCCGCGGGCTCCGGCAAGACCGGCAGCCTGGTGCGCCCGCTCACCGAGTCGCTCTGCCTGCACGCGCTGGCCGGCCGCGCCGCGGTCGTCGTGGTCGGCGCGGCGGGCGCGGACCACGGCCCGGCCGACGCGTACGACGTCGTCGTGCGGATCGGCCACCCGGACTCCGTGTACGACCTGGACCTGTACGGCGGCACCACCGACCCCGACGAGGCCGCCGTCGTGCTCGCCGAGGCCCTGGCCGGCGACCTCACCGAGCAGCACCAGGGCGGCGACACCCGGCGCTCCACCACCGTCCTCGCCCAGCTCCTCGGCCCCTTCCGCGCGGTCCACGGCCGCTTCCCCGGCGTGCCGGAGCTGCGGCAGCTGCTGGAGGGCGCCCCCGGACCGCTGGCCGAACTGCGCGAGGGGCTGCGGACGGCCGGTCAGGACTCCCTGCTGCGCGAACTGGACGCGCGCGAGCGGCAGCTGGACCGGCCCGGGGACCTGGGCGGCGTCCTGGCCGACCGGGTGGCGCTCCTGGACCGTCCCGCCTTCGCCCCCTTCTTCGACACGTCCGGGCAGACGCGCCCCTTCTCCCTCAAGGCCCTCGACCACCCGGTGCGGGTCCGCATCGACCTGCCCCAGCGCGGTCACGCCGACGCCTCCCGGATGCTGGCGCGGCTGGTGCTCGCCCAGTTCACGGCGAGCGTCTCGGTACGGGAGGACCGGTCGCTGTTCGCCTGCCTGGTACTGGACGACGCGAGCGGCGTGGTGACACCGGAGGCGGTACGGGGCGTGCAGCGGCTGCGCTCGGCCGGGGCCGGCGTGGTCCTGACCCTGCGCACCCTGGACGACGTACCGCGCCCGTTGCGCGGGCCGCTGCTCGGGGCCATCGGATGCCGGATGGCGCTGTCCGGACTCACCCCCTGGGACGGGCAGGACTTCGCCGAGGTGTGGGGCAAGGAGTGGACCGAGGCCCGCGACGTCACCGACCGGCAGATCATCGCCGAGACCCCGGCGGGCAAGGCCGTGCACATGCTCCGCCGGGTGATCACCGGGAAGGCGCCCACCGCGCGCGCGGTGACCGTGCGGCAGGTCGAGCGGGAACGCTGGTCGGCCTCCGAGCTGGCGCACGCCGTGCCGGCCGGGCACGCGGTGCTGTCGCTGACCAGCGTCAAGGGGGAACACGCGCCGCCACTGCTGGTGGATCTGCGCGGGTGAGCCGTGCGGGGCCCGGGTGAACCGCGCGGGGCCCGGGTGAACCGCGCGGGACCCGGGTGAGCCGTGCGGGACCCGGGCGGGCCGTGCGGGACCCGGGCGGGCCGTGCGGGACCCGGGCGGGCCGTGCGGGACCCGGGCGGGCACCCGGGACCGTACAGTGAGGCAGAATCGACACAGGTCGTTCATACGCGGCGGCCAAAAGATCACAGGTACTCCACGCGGACCCCGCAGCCAGCCTCACCCCCGACGCAGACCCGAAGGCCCAGGCCCCATGCCACCCACGCTCGCCTCGCTCGTCCACCACTCGGCGCTCAAGCTGACCGTGCGCGCCGGCGAGGACCGCCTCGACGTGCCGGTGCGCTGGGCCCACGTCAGCGAACTCGCCGACCCGGTGCCCTACATGGAGGGCGGGGAGCTGCTGCTGATCACCGCCCTCAAGCTGGACGCCGAGGACCCCGAGGTGATGCACCGGTACGTGAAACGGCTCGCGGGCGCCGGAGTGGTGGGCCTCGGATTCGCCGTCGGGGTCAACTACGACGACATCCCCGAGGCACTGGTCGCGGCGGCCCGGAAGGAGGGCCTGCCCCTGCTGGAGGTGCCGCGCCGCACCCCCTTCCTCGCCATCAGCAAGGCCGTCTCCGCCGCCATCGCCGCCGACCAGTACCGCGCGGTCACCGCGGGCTTCGCCGCCCAGCGCGAGCTGACCCGGCGGACCCTGGCCGACGGCCCCGAGGGACTGCTGGCCGCGCTCGCCGCCCAGGTCGACGGCTGGGCGGCGCTGTACGACGCCTCGGGCGCCGTCGTCGCCACCGCGCCGGAGTGGGCGGGCCGCAGGGCGGCGCGGCTCACCGCGGACGTGCAGCGACTGCGCGAGCGCCCCGCGCCGGCCTCGTCGGTGGTCGGCGGTGCGGGGAACACCGAGCACCCCGAGAACGCCGACCGGGTCGAGCTGCACTCCCTGGGCACCTCCCGCAGGCCCCGCTCCGCGCTCGCCGTCGGCACGGCCGCCGCCCTCGGCACCGCCGAGCGCTACGCCGTCCACTCCGCCATCGCCCTGCTGACCCTCACCACGGAACGCTCCCGCTCCCTGCACGAGGCCGGGCTGCGCATCGACGCGGCCGTGCTGCGCATGCTGCTGGCCGGCGAACCCGACCACGCCCGCACGGTCGCCGGGGACCTGTACGGCGGCCTGCTGGACGCGCCGTTCCGAATGATCGTCGCCGAGTCGCCCGCGGCCAGGAACAGGGCCGCCGCGGCCGCGCAGACCGCCGGTGACACCGCCCCGGAGACGGGCGGCGACCCCCTCGGCACCCTCGGCGCGCTCGTCGAAGTGGTGGAGTCCGCGGCGGCCCGCGCCGGCGAGGCGGTGCTGGTCGTCCCGGAGGGCGAACGCCTGGTCGTGCTGGCCACCGACGGGGGCGCGGCTGTCGCCGCCTGCGTCGAGCACGCCTCCGCGCTGGAGGCCGCCCGCCCGGCGTCCGAGTCCCTCGCGGGCGGTGACGAGGAGAGCCTGTTCGTCGGTCTGTCGGCACCGTCCGGGCCCATCGCCGCGTCCGCCGCCTACAAGCAGGCCCAGCAGGCCCTGTCGGTGGCCCGCCGGCGCGGCCGCGTCTGCGTGGAGCACGAGCACGTGGCGGCCGGCTCGGTGCTGCCGCTCCTCGCCGACGACGCGGTGCGCGCCTTCGCCGACGGCCTCCTGCGGGCGCTGCGCGACCACGATGCCACCGGCCGGGGCGACCTGGTCGCCTCCGTGCGCGCCTGGCTCTCCCGGCACGGCCAGTGGGACGCGGCCGCCGCCGACCTCGGCGTCCACCGCCACACCCTGCGCTACCGGATGCGCCGGGTGGAGGAGATCCTCGGCCGCTCCCTGGACGACCCGGACGTCCGCATGGAGCTGTGGCTGGCCCTGAAGGCGACGGCCTCCGAATAGCCCCGTGCGGCCGAACAGCCCGTCCGGGGCGGTCCCTCAGCCCGTCCGGCGATTGAGGACGAGGCCCGTCCAGGGCCGAAGCGGGGGTCCGGGGACGGCAGCCCCTAGGGGCAGGGACGGGAAGGGGCGGCGGGGGCGAAACCGGAACGCCGCACCCCCACCTGGCCACACCGTCGAAGAACCCACCACCACCACGACACCCCGGACAAACGCGCGCCACCCGACCCCGCCCTACCGTGGACCCCGCACGCACCCGTACACACCACCACCCCCAACGCGGAAGGGCCGGGACTCGACATGACTTCCACCCACGCCTTCTGGCTCGCCGGCCGCCAGGCCACCGGCGAGTCCGACTTCGACGTCACGTCCCCCTGGGACGGCACCACCGTCGGCACGGTGAGCCTCCCCACCGACGCCCAGGTCGAAGAGGCCGTGGCCGCCGCGTACGCCGTACGGGACGAGTTCGCCGCGACCCCCGCCCACGTCCGCGCCGCCGCCCTCGACCACGTCAGCCGCCGCCTGACCGAACGCACCGAGGAGATCGCCCGCCTGATCTCCGCCGAGAACGGCAAGCCGGTCAAGTGGGCCCGCGGCGAGGTCGGCCGCGCGGTCTCCGTCTTCCGCTTCGCCGCCGAGGAGGCCCGCCGCTTCAACGGCGGCGAGGCCCAGCGCCTGGACACCGACGCGGGCGGCCAGGGCAGGCTGGCCCTCACCCGGCGCTTCCCCAAGGGCGTCGTCCTCGGCATCGCGCCCTTCAACTTCCCGCTCAACCTGTGCGCCCACAAGATCGCCCCCGCGATCGCCGCCGGCGCGCCCATCATCCTCAAGCCGGCCCCGGCGACGCCCCTCTCCGGCCTGATCATCGGCGAGCTGCTCGCCGAGACCGAGCTGCCCGCCGGCTCCTGGAGCATCCTCCCGGTCCCGAACGACCGCATGCCCGCCCTGGTCCAGGACGAGCGCCTGCCGGTCATCTCCTTCACCGGCTCCGAGACCGTCGGCTACGCGATCATGGACTCGGTGCCCCGCAAGCACTGCACGCTGGAGCTGGGCGGCAACGGCGCGGCCGTCGTCCTCGCCGACTGGGCGAGCGACGACGACCTGGACCGGGCCGCGGCGCGCATCGCGACCTTCTCCAACTACCAGGGCGGCCAGTCCTGCATCTCCGTGCAGCGCGTGATCGCCGACGCCGCCGTCTACGACCGGCTGCTGCCCCGCATCGTCGCCGCCGTCGAGGCACAGGTCACCGGCGACCCGAACGACGACGCGACGGACGTCGGCCCGCTGGTCAGCGAGGCCGCCGCCGAGCGCGTGGAGGCATGGGTGCGGGAGGCCGTCGACGCGGGCGCGCAGCTCCTCACCGGCGGCAAGCGCGACGGCGCCTCCTATGCCCCGACCGTCCTCACCGACCTCCCCGCCGACACCACCCTCGCCCACGAGGAGGTCTTCGGCCCGGTCCTCAGCGTGCAGAAGGTGACCGGCGAGGCCGAGGCGTTCGCCGCCGTCAACGACTCCAAGTACGGCCTCCAGGCGGGCGTGTTCACCCACGACCTCCAGGCCGCCTTCCGCGCCCACCGCGCCCTGGAGGTCGGCGGCGTGGTCATCGGCGACGTCCCCTCCTACCGCGCCGACCAGATGCCGTACGGCGGTGCCAAGCAGTCCGGCGTCGGCCGCGAGGGCGTGAAGTTCGCGATGGACGACTACACCTACGAGCGGGTGCTGGTCCTCACCGGACTCGCCCTCTGACGTTCCGGTCCCACCCGGCGCCGAGCCGGTGGTCCGCCCAGAGGTACGTCTCGGGCGGCAGATCGGGAACGGGGACCTCGCGCACGCGGTCCCCGTTCATCAACCGGGGCGGGCAGGCCCGCCGGCCGTCCGCCGACTCGTACGTTTCGCTGCCGACCGTGTGGTGGTGCTGCCGAGACCTCGACGACAGCCCCGGGGGTGCCGTCGTGGCAGTACGCCGTGACGGAGGACGGGGAGAGGGGGCCCGGTACCGGTAGCCGCCGGTGCCGGGCCCCCTCCCCGTGCCGGACTCCTCCGGACCCTCAACCGGAGAAGCCGACGTGCGCGAGCCGCAGAGAGCCGCGCAGCCTGATGCGGAGATCGTGGACGCCGGCGGCCGTGAGGGCGCCGTCCAGGTCCACGTAGTCGTACGGTCCCGCGGTCGGCGTGCCGGGTGACAGCGCCGCCGTCCACGGGCCCCCGTCCAGCGCGACCTCGACCGAGCCCGCCCCCGCGACCGACACGGTCACCCCGGTCACCCCGGTGCCGAAGTCGCAGTCGCGGTAGAGCAGTTCGCCCGTCCGTCCGGCGACCGTCGTGACCGCGTCGCCCACGACCGTCGTCCGGTCGACGATCTCCGTGCCGCTCTGCTCGTCGAAGTCGACCGCCTCCACGCCGCGTGTGCCGACCGGGCGCGGGACGGCGGGCTCGCCGTCGAGCGTGACGGTCGTCGACAGGCGCACGTCCGCGCTGGAGGCACCCACCAGCAGCGCGTACGGGCCCGGCTCCAGCCGCCACCGGCCGTGCGCGACGTCCCAGAACGCGAGGGCGGAGAGCGGAACTTCGAAGGAGACCCGGTCCGAGGCCCCGGGGGCGAGGGTGAGCCGGCGGTGGGCCAGAAGCTCGCGGCGCGGACGCGGCACCGAGGGGGCCTCGGCGCGGACGTAGAGCTGGGCCACCTCGTCGGCGGTCACCTCCCCGGTGTTGGCGACGGTGAAGGAGACGGTCACCGACCCGTCCCGCACCTGGGCCGTGAGGTTCCCATACCCGAAGGACGCGTAGGACAGGCCGTGCCCGAAGGGGAACAGCGGGGTCCCCTCGAAGTACAGGTAGGTCTGGCGGCCGCCGATCACGTCGTAGTCGAGCAGGCCGGGCAGGTCGGCGTCGTCGGCGTACCAGGTCTGCGGGAGCCGGCCCGCCGGGGAGACGTCGCCCGCGAGGACCCGGGCCAGCGCGGTGCCGGCCGCCTGGCCGCCGTGCGCGGTCCACAGCACCGCCGGGAGCGTCTCGACGTCGACCGCGTACGGGTAGGCGGAGACCAGCGCCAGCACGGTCGCCGGGTTGGCGGCGCGGGCCGCGCGCAGCAGCCGTTCCTGGTGGGCGGGCAGCCGCAGTGTCGTACGGTCCTCGGTCTCGCGGCCGTTGATGTGCGGGTCGTTGCCCGCGACCACGACGACCACGTCCGCGTCCGCCGCCGCCCGCGCCACCGCCTCCTCGCCGCGCTCGGCGACGACCAGCTCGAAGACCTCGGCCTCCGTGTCCCCGGCGTCCGGAGCGGCAACCTTCACGCCGTCGGCGGCGACCTGGACGAGGCGACCCGTTCCCGTGTGCCTCAGGAGGTGACCGTCGTCATGGGGCTCCAGCCGGAAGGTCTCCTGCACGATCCAGCCCCCGGGCTGGTCGGCGGAGGCGCGCACGAAGCCGTCCCCGGCGACGGACAGGTACCGGCCGTCGGGCGCGCGCAGGGTGAGCACGCCCTCGCCCCAGTCGACGAGCGCCAGTTCGGTGCCGACGGCGTCGGTGGTCAGGGGCGGCAGGTCGGTGCGGCCGGCGAGCAGGGCCGGGTCGAGGGCACCCTCCGTGCCGAGTGCCTCGGCGGGGGAGCCGTCCGACGGGAGGACGTGCAGGTAGGCGCCGTCGGACGTGCGCAGCCGGACGCGGTCCACGCCCTCCGCGAAGCTCACGCGCGCGGCGCCGAACCGCTCGTACAGCCCCTCCAGCGGAGTGGAGCGGTGGATGAGCGTGCCGCTGTACCAGTCGAGCTTGCACTCGTCGGCGAGCAGTCCGACGACGGCGACGCGGGTGTCGGGGGCCAGCGGCAGGACACCGTCGTTCTTGAGCAGGACCACCGCCTGCTCGGCCGCCTCCCGCGCCAGCGCCCGGTGTTCCGGCGTGTCGAAGTCACCGGCACCCGCGTACGGGTCGTGCTCCGGGTCGAACTCGCCGAGCCGGAAGCGGACCGACAGCTGACGGCGCACCGCCGTGTCCACGTCCGCCTCCGTCAACAGGCCCTGCTCCAAGGCACCCTTCAGGCGCGCGAGGATCCGCGAGGAGTCGGTGCCGTGGTCGGTGAAGCTGTCCACCCCGGCCCGCAGCGCGGCGGCGGTGGCCTCCTCGTGGCTGTCGAAGTAGTGCTCCGAGTCGACCAGGTTGGAGGGCGCGCCCGCGTCCGAGCAGACCAGGAGTTCGTCCTCCGTCCAGGCGCGCAGGTGCCGCCCGAGGTACGGGGAGAGGTGGTTGGGGCGGCCGTTGACCAGGTTGTAGGCCGGCATCACCCCGGCCACCGCGCCCGCCTCGACCGTCTCCCGGAAGGCCCGCAGGTCGTACTCGTTGAGGACGCGCGGGCGGACGGAGGACGAGGAGGTGTCCCGGTCGGTCTCGTTGTTGTGGGCGAGCCAGTGCTTGAGGACGGGCGCGGTGCGCCAGTACGTCGGGTGGTCGCCGCGCAGGCCCCGGGTGTAGGCGGTGGCGACGGCCGAAGTGAGCCTCGGGTCCTCGGAGTAGCCCTCCTCGTTGCGGCCCCACAGCGGGTGGCGCAGCAGGTTCACGGTCGGCGACCAGACGTTGAGGCCGACGCGCTCGTCGCGGGCGCGCATCGCCCGGGCCTCCTTGGACACCGCCTCGCCGACCCGCCGCACCAGCTCCTCGTTCCAGGTGGCGCCGAGCCCCACGGCCTGCGGGAACACGGTCGCCGGGCCCATCCAGGCCACGCCGTGCAGGGCCTCCTGGCCGGTGCGGAAGGCGGCGATGCCGAGCCGCTCGACCGCGGGCGCGAACTGGTGCAGGAAGGCGGTCTTCTCGTCGAGGGTGAGCCGCGACAGCAGGTCGTCGACGCGCTTCGCGAACGGCAGCCGCGGATCACGGAACGGCGGCGTGGGTGCGGTCACGTGGGGGTCCCCTTGCAATGGTGCGGGCAGGACGTCGAAGCGCTTCGATGCTCCGTGCGGCCCCGGGTGGGTGTCAAGGTGGCCACCAATCTTGGAAACGACCCTTGTGTGACCCGGGGGGTTAACTTAACCTCGCTGCAACATCGAAGCGCTTCGACATACATCGCCACGTCGAAATTCAGTTCCCTCAACACACCGCAGCCGACGGCCCGTCGGCTCTCCTGCGGTGCGCCACGAAGGCACGAAGGGTTGACGCACATGACGCCGAACGCCGCCTCCGGTCCCAGCCGGAGAAGTTTCCTCGCCTCCACCGCGGTCGCCACCGCGGCGGTGGCGGGAGGGGTGCCGCTGCTCTCCGCCTGCGGCGGATCCGACGGAGGCTCGCGCGACGGCACCACGTCGGGCAAGGACGCCGAGAAGCTGCTGCCGGCGTACGTGGCGGGCAGCGTCGTCACGCCCGACATCCCCAGCAAGAACGGCTCCGCGGTCGGCTTCACGAGCAAGCTCGACCTCGCGGACCTGAAGACGTCGGTGCCCGAGAAGCTCGGCAAGGGCGGCGAGGTCACGATCATGTCGCCGTTCTGGGGGTCCCCGCCCAAGGAGGACAACGCCTACTACACGGCGATGAACGACCTCGTCGGCGTCGACGTGGTCTGGCAGAACCAGGACGGCAACACCTACGACCAGAAGCTCGGCGCGGTGCTCGCCTCCAGCGAGGTGCCGGACGTGGTGGTCGTGCCCGGCTGGAACATGACCGGCAAGATACCCAGCGCCATCATCGGCAAGTTCGCCGACCTCGGCCCCTACCTGTCCGGCGACGCGGTCAAGGAGTACCCGAACCTCGCCGCGATCCCCACCGACGCCTGGCGCCGGTCCATCTTCGGCGGCAAGCTGCTCGGCCTGCCGATGCCGTCCTCGTACGTGTCCGGCATCGTGCCGCTGTACCGGCAGGACATCTTCGAGAAGGAGGGCTACGAAGTCCCCCGCTCCTGCGAGGAGTTCATGGCGTTCGCCAAGGACGCCACCAACGCCAGGGCCAAGCGCTGGGCCTGCCTGGACATGAAGTGGACCGCCTTCAACGCCTTCGGTGTGCTCTCCGGCAACGAGAAGTCGCTCGGCTGGAACCAGGTCGACGGCAAGCTGGTCCACCGCGCCGAGACCGACGAGTACCTCGAGGCGCTGGAGTGGACGCGCAAGCTGTTCGCCGCCGGGGTCGTGCACCCCGACGCCAAGCTCGGCAAGTCCAACGCCGCCGACCCCGGGCCCAAGTTCGCCGCCGGCGAGTTCCTCGTCTACAACCAGGACATCTCCCAGTGGTGGAGCCGCACCGCGGAACAGGCCACCCAGAACCCCGGGTTCAGGATCTGGGGCATGGACTTCTTCGGGCACGACGGCGGCGCCCCCACGCTGTGGGCGCAGAACCCGGCGAGCATCTTCGCCTTCGTCAACAAGAAGGCGTCCAAGTCCGTGATCCGCGACGTGCTGGCCGTCGCCAACGTCACCGCGGCGCCGTACGGCACCAAGGAGTACATGGCCACCAACTACGGCGTCGAGGGCACCCACTACACCGTCGAGGACGGCGTGCCCACCAAGACCGACCAGGGCAACATCGACGTGATGAACGCCTACGTGATGGTGGCGAGCCCCGCCGCGACCATCGCCCACCCCGACTTCCCCGAGGTCGCCAAGGGCCAGGTCGAGTGGCAGCAGCGGACGGGCGCGGTCACCAGGAAGCCCACGTTCTACGGCATGCAGATCGTCGAACCCGCCCGCTACACCAACCTCTCCAACGACTTCGAGCAGCTGGAGGACGACATCGTCCGCGGCCGCAAGAAGATCGGCGACATGCAGCAGGCCGTCTCCGACTGGAAGAGCAAGGGCGGGGACAAGCTGCGCGACTGGTACCGGAAGATCCTCGACGAGAACGGTCCGGCGGCCGGCTGACCGGGTACCGAGGCAAGGAGAACCACCGTGTCCCACAGCACGGTGCCTCGGACCAGGACCGAGGCCGATGCGACCAAGAAGACCCCGGTGGCGTCCGGCGACGCCACCGGCCCCCGCGGCGGACAGCGGCCCTCGGGGAAGCTGAGCCTGCGGCTGCGGTTCCGCCGCGACCGCGTACTGCTGCTGATGACCCTGCCGGCCGTGCTGCTGGTACTGCTCTTCAACTACGTCCCGATCCTCGGCAACGTCGTCGCCTTCCAGGAGTACGACCCGTACATCAGCGACAACGGGGTCGTCTCCATCCTGCACAGCCCCTGGGTGGGCCTGGAGAACTTCCAGCGGATCTTCGAGGACTCCGCCTTCTGGAACTCGGTGCGCAACACCCTCGTGCTCTTCGTGCTCCAGCTCCTGCTGTACTTCCCGATCCCCATCGCCCTCGCGCTGCTCATCAACAGCGTGGTCAGGCCCCGGGTGCGGGCGATCTCGCAGGCCATCCTCTACCTGCCGCACTTCTTCTCCTGGGTGCTGGTCATCGCCGTCTTCCAGCAGCTGCTCGGCGGCGCGGGGCTGCTGTCCCAGCTGCTGCGCGACCACGGGTACGACGGGCTGAGCGTCATGACCGACCCGGACACCTTCAAGTTCCTGGTCACCGCGCAGAGCGTGTGGAAGGACGCCGGCTGGGGGATCATCGTCTTCCTCGCCGCCCTCGCCTCGGTCAGCCCCGACCTGTACGAGGCCGCCGCGATGGACGGCGCGAACCGCTGGCGCCGCATGTGGCACGTCACCCTGCCCGCACTGCGCCCGGTGATCGCCCTGCTGCTGGTGCTGCGCGTCGGCGACGCCCTGACGGTCGGCTTCGAACAGATCCTGCTGCAACGCGACGCCGTCGGACCCGGCGCCGCCGAGGTCCTCGACACCTTCGTGTGGTGGAACGGCGTGCGCAACCAGGACTTCGGCTACGCGGCCGCCGCCGGGCTCGTCAAGGGCGTCATCAGCCTCGGCCTGGTGCTGGTGGCCAACAAGGTGGCCCACCTCATGGGCGAGCAGGGGGTGTACAAGAAGTGACCGCCGTACCCGAAGCGACGGCCGTACGAGAAGCGACCGCCGTGAGCCACGCGCCCGCGCGCCGGCCCCGCCCGTGGGCCGCCCCGCCCCGCCCCGTGTGGGAGGAGAAGCCCAGCCGGGCCGGTATCGCCGGCAAGGGGCTCGTGCTGCTCCTGGCCTGCCTGGGCATCCTGTTCCCGCTGTGGATCGTCGTCGTCACCAGCCTGTCCAGCCGCAGGTCCATCGACGAGGCCGGCGGCCTGGTGATGATCCCCAAGGACATCACCTTCGTCGCCTACCAGGAACTGCTCAGCGGCGGCCAGGTCACCCGCGCCGCGCTCGTCAGCATCGGCATCACGCTCGTCGGCACCCTGTTCTCCATGGCGGTGTCCGTGCTGTGCGCCTACGGGCTCTCCCGCAGCGGCTCGCTGGGCCACCGCTGGATCCTCATGGTGCTGCTCGCCACGATGTTCTTCAGCGCCGGTCTCATCCCGACCTACCTGCTGGTGCAGTCCCTGGGCCTGACCGACAGCTACCTCGCGCTGATCCTGCCGAGCGCGATCAGCGTCTTCAACATCCTCGTCCTGCGCGGCTTCTTCATGGGCATCTCCCAGGAACTGATCGACAGCGCCCGCATCGACGGCGCCGGGGACCTGCGCATCCTGTGGCAGATCGTCCTGCCGCTGTCCCGCGCGGTCGTCGCGGTGATCACGCTGTTCTACGCCGTCGGCTACTGGAGCGCCTGGTTCAACGCCTCGCTCTACCTGAACGACCAGGACATGCTGCCCCTCCAGAACGTCATGATCCAGCTGGTGCAGAAGCAGGAGGCACCGGTCGGGCTCGGCCAGGCGATCAAGACCGGTGAACTGTCCGGCCTGGCCGTCCAGATGGCCGTGATGGTGATGGCCCTGCTGCCGGTCGCCGTGCTGTCGCCCTTCGTCCAGCGCCACTTCAAGAAGGGCATGCTCACCGGGGCGGTGAAGGGCTGATGCCGAACCTCTCCGACGTCACCGGCCGGCGCATCCTCTACGGCGGCGACTACAACCCCGAGCAGTGGCCCGAGGAGACCTGGCCCGAGGACGTCCGCCTGATGCGGGCCGCCGGTGTCAACTCCGTCACCCTCGGCGTCTTCTCCTGGTCGAAGCTCGAACCACGCCCCGGCGTCCACGACTTCGCCTGGCTGGACCGGCTCATGGACCTGCTGCACGAAGGGGGCATCGGCGTCGTCCTCGCCACCCCCACCGCCTCACCGCCGCCCTGGCTGGGCCACCTCCACCCCGACACCCTGCCCCGCGACGCGGACGGCCGCACCGAGTGGTGGGGCGGCCGGCAGCACTTCTCGCACTCCAGCGCCGTCTACCGCCGCCACGCCGCCGCCATCACCGAGGCCCTGGCCGCGCGGTACGGGTCCCATCCCGCGCTCACCCTGTGGCACATCAACAACGAGTACTGCACCTACGACCACGGCGACGAGGCCGCCACCCGCTTCCGCCGCTGGCTCCAGGACCGCTACGGCACCCTCGACGCCCTCAACACCGCCTGGGGCACCGCCTTCTGGAGCCAGGGCTACGGCGACTGGGCCGAGGTCGCCCCGCCCCGCCGCGCCCACTACCTGAGGAACCCCAGCCAAGTGCTGGACTTCCGGCGCTTCACCTCCGACATGCTCCTGGAGTGCTACACCGCCGAGCGCGACATCGTCCGCCACCACACCCCGCACATCCCGGTCACCACCAACTTCATGCCGCTGTGGTCGGGGCAGGACGGCTGGCGCTGGGCCGAGGAGGAGGACGTCGTCTCCGTCGACCTCTACCCCGACCCGCGCGACCCGTTCGGCGCCCAGGAAGGCGCCCTGGTCCAGGACCTGACCCGCTCCCAGGCACGCGGCCCGTGGATGCTCATGGAACAGGCGGCGGGACCCGTCAACTGGCGCGGCGTGAACCACCCCAAGCCGCGCGGCCTCAACCGCCTCTGGTCGCTCCAGGCGGTGGCCCGCGGCGCCGACGCCGTCTGCTACTTCCAGTGGCGCCAGTCACGGCAGGGCGCCGAGAAGTTCCACTCCGGGATGGTGTCCCACGCAGGGGAGGAGGGCCGCACGTACCAGGAGGTCGTCCGGCTCGGCGCCGACCTCGCGCGTCTCGGCCCGCACGCGGCCGGTGGCACGATCCACGCCGACATCGCCGTCCTGCACGACTGGCACGCCTGGTGGGCCGCCGACCAGGAGGCTCGCCCCTCCGCCCGCGTCGACCACGCGGACGTCCTGCGCGCCTGGCACCGCGCGCTGTGGCGGGGGCACCTCAGCACCGACTTCGCCCACCCCGAGGACGACCTCACCCCGTACCGGGTCGTCGTCGTGCCCCAGCTCTACGCCCTCACCGACGCGGCGGTCGACAACCTCCTCGCCCACGTCCGCGGCGGCGGCACCCTCGTCTGCGGCTTCCTCACCGGCGTCGCCGACCCGGACGACCGGATCAGGCCCGGCGGCATGGACGCCCGGCTGCGCGAGCTGTTCGGCATCCGCACGCTGCACGAGTGGTGGCCCCTGGACGCCGACGAGAGCGCCGACTGCGACGGCTTTGGCGGCACCCTCTGGTCGGAGGAGCTCGAACCCGACGGCACCGCGTCCGAGACGATCACCTACCAGGGCGGCGAGCTGGACGGGCTCCCGGCCGTCCTGCGCAAGGGCAGCGCCTGGTACTTCTCGACCCTCCCCGAGCCGGACGCGCTGCGCGACCTCCTGGCCCGCGTCGCCGCCGACGCGGGCGTCCGCCCGGTGCTCGACGCCCTCCCGGCCGACGTCGAGGCGGTACGCCGGGGCGACCTGCTGTTCCTGCTCCACCACGGCCGGGACCCGGTCACCGTGGACGTCCCCGGCACCCACCTCGACCTGCTGACCGACACCGTCGTCACCGACCGCCTCACCCTGGGCCGCTACGGCGTGGCCGTGCTGAGCGCCCCGGAGCCGACGCCATGAGCGGCACGCCCGTGCACGGCGCACCCGTGCACGGCACCTGGGAACCGGAGCCCGCCGCCCGCTGGGAGGACGCCTTCCTGAGCGGCAACGGCCACCACGGCGCCCTCGTGTTCGGCGATCCGGACGCCGACCGGGTGATCGTCACCCACCACACCCTGGTACGCCCCGACGGCGACGACGCACACCGCCGCCCGCCCGCGCTCGCCGCCGCGCTCCCCGCCCTCCAGGACCGCCTGCTGACCGGCGACACCACCGCCGCCGAGGACTTCACCGACGGCCGCCCGCTGCACTGGGTACGCCCCTTCCACCCGGCCTTCCAGCTGCGCCTGGACCGACCACCGGACGACGACACCCACGACACCCGCGCCCCCTACCGCCGCGCCGTCGACTTCACCACTGGCGAGACCACGGCCACCCGCGCCGGCTGGACCAGCCGTGTCTTCGTCTCCCGCGCCGACGACGTGATCGTCCAGCACGTCACCGCCCCGCACCTCACCTTCGACCTGTCCCTCGACCCCCGCCTCCCCGGCGCCCCCGCCGGGCTCGGCGTCGGCCACGGCGCCGTCCTCACCCCCGAGGGCGCCCTGCTCACCCTGCGCGCCCGCTACCCCGGCAGCGACCTCGCCTACACCGGCGTCACCCTCGCCGCCGTCACCGGCGGCACCGTGAAGCTCGTACCGCCGGGCGTCCACGTCGAGGGTGCCACCGACGTGCTGCTGCTGACCCGGGTGCACCGCCACACCGGCGAGCTGGACACCCTCACCGAGAGCCGCGCCCTGCGCGCCCTGCTGGACGCCGCCCCGCACGCGTCGTCGTACGACAACCTCCTCGCCCGGCACCTGGCCCGGCACCGCACCGCCTACGACCGCGTCACCCTCGACCTCGCCGCCGGCCCCGCCGAACGCGCCCTGCCGGGCACGGCCCTGCTCGCCGGGGCCGGCGGCGGCCCCGCCCTGCTGGAACGGCTCTTCGCCGCCGGCCGCTACCACCTGCTGTCGGCGAGCGGCCTGCTTCCGCCCCGCCTCACCGGCCTGTGGACCGGCGACTGGAACACCGCCTGGTCCGGCGCCTTCACCACCAACGCCAACCTCAATCTCCAGACCGCCTCCGCCGCGGCCGCCGCCCTCCCCGAGGTCACCGAGGCCCACGCCGCCCTGGTCCACCGGCAACTGCCCGACTGGCGGGACAACGCCCGCGAGATCTTCGGCACCCGGGGCGTGGTCGCGCCCTCCCACACCGACGGCGAGAGCGGCCACACGTACCACTTCAGCCGCGCGTACCCGCTGCACCTGTGGACCGCGGGCGCCGACTGGCTGCTCAAACCGCTCCTCGACCACGAGGAGACGCACGGCACGCCCGACCCGCACACCACCGCCGCCCTGTCCGAAGTCGCCCTGTTCTACGAGGACTTCCTCCAGCGCACCGACGCCGACGGCCACCTGGTCGTCGTCCCCTCCTACTCGCCCGAGAACCGCCCCGGGAACGCGAGCTGGGGCACCCTGAACGCGGCGATGGACCTCTCCGCCGCCCGGCACGCCCTGCGCACCGCCGCCGACCGCCACCCCGAGCACGCCGACCGCTGGCGCGCCCTCGCCGACCGCCTCCCCGCGCACCGGGTCAACGCCGACGGCGCCCTCGCCGAATGGGCGTGGCCCGGCCTGGCGGACACCTACGACCACCGCCACCTCAGCCACCTCTACGGCGTCTGGCCGCTGGAGGAGATCAACCCGTACGACACCCCCGGCCTCGCCGAAGCCGCCCACCGCGCCCTCGAACTGCGCGGCGCCGAGAACGACTCCGCCCACGGCCACCTCCACCACGCCCTGGTCGCCGCCCGCCTCCGGGACGGGGCCGGGGTCGCCGACGCCCTGGACCGGGTCCTCGGCGGCGACTACTTCCACGCGTCGCTGATGAGCGCGCACTACCCGCACCGCGACGTCTACAACGCGGACGCGGCGCACGCCCTGCCCGGCGTGCTCATCGAGATGCTCGTGCAGTCCACCCCCGGCCGACTGGTCCTGCTGCCCGCCCTCCCCGCCTCCTGCCCGCAGGGCGAACTCAGGGGCGTACGGACCCGTTTCGGGGCCTCGCTCGACCTCGCCTGGACGGCCGACGGCAGCGCGACGGCCGTCCTGCGCCCGGACCGCACCCGCCGCATCGAACTCCACACTCCCTCCGGCGCCGAACCGCTCGACCTCGCCGCCGGGGAGGACCGCGTCATCAGCGTGACGGCGCGGTAGCACCAGCGCACGTCCCCCCACCCATGGAAGGAAACGCCATGGCACCACGCACGCGCCCCGCCCGCACCCGCGCCCGCACGCGCACCCTGACCGCTCTGCTCGCCCCGGCCCTCGCGCTCGGCGCCACCGTCGGCCTCGCCTCCGCCCCCGCCCAGGCCGCCGTCTGGAACTCCTGCGACCAGTGGGGCAACACCACCCTGGACGGCTACGCCCTCTACAACAACATCTGGGGCTCCGGCGCCGGAAGCCAGTGTGTCTGGGCCAACTCCGGCACCGACTGGGGCGTGTGGGCGGACCACCCGAACACCGGCGGCATCAAGTCCTACCCGAACGCCAAGAAGGTGATCAACAAGCCGATCACCTCCCTCGGTTCGCTCACCAGCAGCTACCACGTCACGGTCCCGACCTCCGGCGCGTACAACACCTCGTACGACATCTGGGACACGGACTACGACTACGAGATCATGCTCTGGGTCAACCACAACGGTGCCGTCGGCCCCCTCGGCACCTCGCAGGGGACCGTCGGCCTCGGCGGCCACACCTGGAACGTGTACAAGGGGAACAACGGCGCCAACGAGGTCTTCTCGTTCCTGCGCACCTCGGACTCGAACTCCGGCACGGTGGACATCCTCCCGATCCTGAAGTGGATCAAGGACACCAAGGGCTGGATGGGCAACGAGACCGTCGGCGACGTGCAGTTCGGCTTCGAGATCACCTCGTCCGCGGGGGGCCTGGACTTCCGCACCGACAACCTGACGGTCAGCGGCGGCTGACCACGGCGCACCACGGCACAGGGGCCGGTACCGGGACCGTCGGGCGTGGGAGGGCTAGGACCCGACGGGTGCCGGCCCCGTGCTGGCCCGGACGGTCAGCTCCGGCGCGAGCAGCACGACCTCGTCGCTGCCGCGGCCGTCGAGCTTGGCGACCAGCTGCTCCACGGCCCGCCGCCCCATCTCCTGCGCGGGCACCGCGACCGAGGTGAGCCGCACCGAGGCCCGGGTGGCGACCTCCTCGGGGCAGACCGCGACCACCGACACGTCCTCCGGCACCGCCCGGCCCTGCTGGCGCAGCAGGGCGAGCAGCGGCTCGACGGCAGCCTCGTTCTGGACGACGAACCCCGTGGTGTCCGGACGTTCGTCGAAGACGCGGGCCAGCGTCGCGGCCATCGCGTCGTACCCGCCCTCGCAGGGCCGGTGCAGCAGCCGCAGTCCCAGCTCACGGGCGCGCGTGCGCAGTCCGTCGAGGGTGCGCTCGGCGAATCCGGTGTGCCGTTCGTAGACGGCGGCGGCCTCGCCTATGACGGCGATGTCGCGGTGCCCCAGCTGCGCCAGGTGCTCCACACACAGCGCGCCGGTCGCCCGGAAGTCCAGGTCGACGCAGGTCAGGCCCTCGGTGTCGGCGGGGAGGCCGATGAGGACGGACGGCTGGTGGGTGCCGCGCAGCAGGGGGAGCCGCTCGTCGTCGAGCTCGACGTCCATCAGGATCATCGCGTCGGCGAGTCCGCTGCCGGTGACGCGGCGCACCGCGTCGGGGCCCTCCTCACCGGTGAGCAGCAGGATGTCGTACCCGTGGGTGCGCGCGCCGGCCGCGACCGCGATGGCGATCTCCATCATCACCGGCACGTACATGTCGGTGCGCAGTGGGATCATGAGGGCGATGATGTTCGACCTGCTGCTGGCCAGGGCGCGGGCGCCGGCGTTCGGGTGGTAGCCGAGCGTCCGGATGCTCTCCTCGACCCGCTGCCGGGTGGTGGTGGAGATGGACCGCTTGCCGCTGAGGACATAGCTCACCGTGCTCGCCGAGACTCCGGCGTGCTGGGCGACCTCGGCGAGGGTGACCATCCAGCTCTCCAAGTCGTGTGAAGCGCTTCGACAGCGCGCGGGGTGAACAGTGGCGGGCGAGGGTGGTTCGACAGTAGCCGCAGTGCGGATGGGTGTCCATAGTCCGTCGAAGCGCTTCGACGGCCCTGTCCTCCTGCGTGTGCCGCGCCGAGGTCTGCCACGTGCGCCCCGCCGAACCTCCCCTCGCAGTATCCGCCGAACGGCCGCACGAAGGGTGGCCGGGTCGCCCGGGATCGGGTAGATACGATCGAGTAGCACCGACTAGTGACGTACGTCCGCAAGTTCGTGCAGGGCGATTCGTGGCGAGGTGAGCCTCATGTCCGCACCACCCACCCCCTCCTCCCGTCCCACCGTCACCGAACGTGAGGCCCGACAGGTCGCGGAGGCGGCCCGGGAACAGGACTGGCGCAAGCCCAGCTTCGCCAAGGAGCTGTTCCTCGGCCGCTTCCGCCTCGACCTCCTCCACCCCCACCCGCTCCCGGCCGACCAGGACGTCCAGCGGGGCGAGGAGTTCCTCGCCAAGCTCCGCGACTTCTGCGAGACGAAGATCGACGGGGCGGTGATCGAGCGCGACGCGCGGATCCCCGACGACGTGATCACCGGGCTGAAGGAGCTGGGCGCCTTCGGCATGAAGATCGACACCAAGTACGGCGGCCTCGGCCTGACCCAGGTCTACTACAACAAGGCCCTCGCCCTGGTCGGCTCCGCGAACCCGGCGATCGGCGCGCTGCTCTCCGCCCACCAGTCGATCGGCGTGCCGCAGCCGCTGAAGATGTTCGGCACCCAGGAGCAGAAGGACACGTTCCTGCCGCGCTGCGCCCGCACCGACATCTCGGCCTTCCTGCTCACCGAGCCCGACGTCGGCTCCGACCCGGCGCGGCTGGCGACCACGGCCGTCCGGGACGGCGACGACTACGTGCTCGACGGCGTGAAGCTGTGGACCACCAACGGCGTCGTCGCCGACCTGCTCGTCGTCATGGCCCGCGTCCCGAAGCCGCAGCAGGGCGAGAACGGCAAGCACAGCGAGGACGGCAAGGACGGCAAGCACGGCAAGGACGGCAGGGGAGGCATCACCGCCTTCGTCGTCGAGGCGGCCTCCGAGGGCATCACGGTCGAGAACCGCAACGCCTTCATGGGCCTGCGCGGCCTGGAGAACGGCGTCACCCGCTTCCACCGGGTCCGGGTGCCCGCCGCCAACCGCATCGGCCCGGAGGGCGCCGGCCTCAAGATCGCGCTCACCACCCTCAACACCGGCCGCCTCTCGCTGCCCGCGATGTGCGTCGGCGCCGGCAAGTGGTGCCTGAAGATCGCCCGCGAGTGGTCGGCGGTGCGCGAGCAGTGGGGCAAGCCGGTCGCGCTGCACGAGGCGGTCGGCTCCAAGATCTCCTTCATCGCGGCGACGACCTTCGCGCTGGAGGCCGTCCTGGACCTCTCCTCCCAGATGGCCGACGAGGACCGCAACGACATCCGCATCGAAGCCGCCCTCGCCAAGCTCTACGGCTCCGAGATGGCCTGCCTGATGGCCGACGAACTGGTCCAGATCCGGGGCGGCCGGGGCTTCGAGACCGCGGCCTCCCTCGAAGCCCGGGGCGAGCGCGCGGTCCCCGCCGAGCAACTCCTGCGGGACCTGCGCATCAACCGCATCTTCGAGGGCTCCACCGAGATCATGCACCTGCTGATCGCGCGCGAGGCCGTCGACGCCCACCTCTCGGTCGCCGGCGACCTGATCGACCCCGACAAGACCCTGTCCGACAAGGCGCGGGCGGGTGCGCAGGCCGGCGTGTTCTACGCCAAGTGGCTGCCGAAGCTCGTCGCGGGCCCCGGTCAGCTTCCGCGTTCGTACGCGGATTTCCACCCCTCGGGTCACCCCGATCTCTCCTCCCACCTGCGCTACGTCGAGCGCACCGCCCGCAAGCTCGCCCGCTCCACCTTCTACGCCATGTCCCGCTGGCAGGGCCGGATGGAGACCAAGCAGGGCTTCCTGGGCCGGATCGTCGACATCGGCGCCGAGCTGTTCGCGATGAGCGCCGCCTGCGTCCGCGCCGAGCACCTGCGCGCCGCGGACGACCACGGCCGCGAGGCCTACCAGCTCGCGGACGCCTTCTGCCGCCAGTCCCGCATCCGCGTCGAGGAACTCTTCGGCCGCCTGTGGAGCAACACCGACGACGTCGACCGCAAGGTCGTCAAGGGCGTGCTCGGCGGCGCGTACGAGTGGCTGGAGCAGGGCGTGGTCGACCCGTCCGGCGACGGCCCGTGGATCGCGGACGCCGCGCCGGGCGCCAGCACCAAGGAGAACGTCCGCCGCGCCATCGGCTGACCCGGGGCCCCGCCCCGCAGGCAGGACCGGAGCAGGCTCCCGGCGACTCGCGTCGGGCGCCTGCCGCACCGGACCGTCCCGGCGGAAGGGGCGCGGCCGACCGGCCCCGGCCGACCGGCCCCGGCCGACCGGCCCCGGCCGTCCCTCGTACGGGCCCGCGACACCCGACCGAGGGACGCGCTGTCCTCCCGGAGGGCCGTTGCGGACACAATGGGGGAATGAGCGACAGTCCAGCCCCACTCGCCGACCCCCACCTCGTCTACGACCCGGTGGCGGGCGACGGCCCGAAGGACGTGGTGATCCTCGGGTCCACCGGGTCGATCGGGACCCAGGCCATCGACCTCGTGCTGCGCAACCCGGACCGCTTCCGGGTCACCGCCCTGTCCGCCAACGGCGGCCGGGTCGGCCTCCTCGCCGAGCAGGCGTACCGGCTCAAGGCGCGGACCGTCGCCGTCGCCCGCGAGGACGTCGTACCGGCGCTGCGCGAGGCGCTCACCGCGCAGTACGGCGCGGGGGAGCCGCTTCCGGAGATCCTCGCCGGGCCGGAGGCGGCCACGCAGCTCGCCGCCTCCGACTGCCACACCGTGCTCAACGGCATCACCGGCTCCATCGGACTCGCGCCCACCCTCGCCGCCCTCGAGGCGGGCCGCACCCTCGCGCTGGCCAACAAGGAGTCGCTCATCGTCGGCGGCCCGCTGGTCAAGGCGCTGGCCAAGCCGGGCCAGATCATCCCGGTCGACTCCGAGCACGCCGCCCTGTTCCAGGCGCTGGCCGCCGGCACCCGCGCCGACGTGCGCAAGCTGGTCGTCACCGCCTCCGGCGGCCCGTTCCGCGGCCGGACCAGGGACCAGCTGGCGGCCGTCACCGTCGAGGACGCCCTCGCCCACCCCACCTGGGCCATGGGCCCGGTGATCACGATCAACTCCGCGACCCTCGTCAACAAGGGCCTGGAGGTGATCGAGGCCCACCTGCTCTACGACATTCCCTTCGACCGCATTGAGGTGGTCGTGCACCCGCAGTCGTATGTCCACTCGATGGTTGAGTACACGGACGGATCGACCCTGGCCCACGCCACGCCCCCCGACATGGGCGGGCCCATCGCCGTGGGCCTCGGCTGGCCCGAACGCGTCCCCGACGCCGCGCCCGCCTTCGACTGGAGCAAGGCCTCGACCTGGGAGTTCTTCCCCCTCGACACCGAGGCCTTCCCCTCCGTCGACCTGGCCAGGCACGTCGGACAGCTCGCGGGCACGGCCCCGGCGGTGTTCAATGCCGCCAACGAGGAGTGCGTCGAGGCGTTCCGCTCCGGCGCGCTGCCGTTTCTCGGGATCATGGAGACCGTCACGCGGGTGGTCGAGGAGCACGGCACCCCCCGTACGGGAACCTCGCTCACCGTCGCGGACGTCCTCGAAGCGGAGACCTGGGCACGCGCCCGGGCCCGGCAACTGGCGGCACAGACGGCGGAGGCCCGTGCATGACGACCCTGATGTTCATCCTCGGCATAGTCCTCTTCGCCGTCGGTCTGCTCTTCTCCATCGCCTGGCACGAGCTGGGCCACCTGTCCACGGCCAAGATGTTCGGCATCCGGGTGCCGCAGTACATGGTGGGCTTCGGACCGACGCTCTTCTCGAAGAAGAAGGGCGACACCGAGTACGGGGTCAAGGCCATCCCGTTCGGCGGCTACATCCGCATGATCGGCATGTTCCCGCCCGGCCCCGACGGCCGCATGGAGGCGCGCTCCACCTCGCCCTGGCGCGGGATGATAGAGGACGCCCGCTCGGCCGCCTTCGAGGAACTCCAGCCCGGTGACGAGAAGCGCCTCTTCTACACGCGCAAGCCGTGGAAGCGCGTCATCGTGATGTTCGCCGGCCCGTTCATGAACCTGATCCTCGCCGTGGTGCTCTTCCTCACGGTGCTGATGGGCTTCGGCATCTCCCAGCAGACCACCACGGTCAGCTCCGTCTCGCAGTGCGTCATCTCGCAGAGCGAGAACCGCGACGACTGCGCCAAGTCCGACCCCGCCTCCCCGGCCGCCGCGGCGGGCCTCAGGGCCGGGGACAAGATCGTCGCCTTCGACGGCGTACGGACCGACGACTGGGACAGGCTGTCCAACCTGATCCGCGCCAACCCCGGTGAGGACGTGCCGGTCGTCGTCGAACGCAAGGGCGAGGAGATCACCCTCCACGCGACCATCGCCACCAACAAGGTCGCCAAGAAGGACTCCAACGGACAGATCGTCCAGGGCGAGTACGTGACCGCCGGCTTCCTCGGCTTCAGCGCCGCCACCGGCGTGGTGAAACAGGACTTCGGCCAGTCCGTGACCTGGATGGGCGACCGGATCGGCGACGCCGTCGACTCCCTCGCCGCGCTGCCCGCCAAGATCCCCGCCCTGTGGGACGCGGCCTTCGGCGACGGACCGCGCGAGGCCGACTCCCCGATGGGCGTCGTCGGCGCCGCCCGCGTCGGCGGCGAGATCGCCACCCTGGACATCCCGCCCACCCAGCAGCTCGCCATGTTCGTCATGCTGGTGGCCGGCTTCAACCTCTCCCTGTTCCTCTTCAACATGCTCCCGCTGCTGCCGCTCGACGGCGGCCACATCGCGGGCGCCCTGTGGGAGTCGCTGCGCCGCGGCGCCGCGAAGGTGCTGCGCAGGCCCGACCCCGGGCCCTTCGACGTGGCGAAGCTGATGCCGGTGGCGTACGTGGTGGCGGGCGTATTCGTCTGCTTCACCCTGCTCGTGCTGGTGGCGGACGTGGTCAACCCGGTGCGCATCAGCTGACGGCCGGACCCTCCGCGGCACCGGCCAGGTCACCGGAACCGCGGACCGTCCGACCGGTCCGACGAGAAGCCCGATCCGGAGAGCATGTCCCTCCGGGCCGGGCTTCACTCGCCTCACCCGGCAGATGGACGCCATAGGGTGCATCTCCCGTACGCCGCGTGCCCGGCCTTCATCTCGGTGCCGTAATCTCGAAGGCCGGAGCCCGCCGCTGAACGGGGCCGGACCTTGATCCACGACTTGGGGTTGCACAGCAGATGACTGCGATTTCTCTCGGCATGCCGGACGTTCCGACCAGGCTCGCGGAGCGCCGCAAGAGCCGGCAGATCCAGGTCGGGCCCGTGGCGGTGGGCGGCGACGCCCCCGTGTCGGTGCAGTCCATGACGACCACCCGTACCTCCGACATCGGGGCCACGCTCCAGCAGATCGCCGAGCTGACGGCGTCGGGCTGCCAGATCGTCCGCGTGGCCTGCCCCACCCAGGACGACGCCGACGCGCTGCCCGTGATCGCGAGGAAGTCGCAGATCCCGGTGATCGCGGACATCCACTTCCAGCCCAAGTACGTCTTCGCCGCGATCGAGGCGGGCTGCGCGGCGGTCCGGGTGAACCCGGGCAACATCAAGCAGTTCGACGACAAGGTCAAGGAGATCGCCAAGGCGGCGAAGGACCACGGCACCCCGATCCGCATCGGCGTGAACGCCGGCTCCCTCGACCGCCGCCTGCTCCAGAAGTACGGCAAGGCGACCCCCGAGGCGCTGGCCGAGTCCGCCCTGTGGGAAGCCTCGCTCTTCGAGGAGCACGACTTCCGGGACATCAAGATCTCGGTCAAGCACAACGACCCGGTCGTCATGGTCGAGGCCTACCGCCAGCTCGCCGCCCAGTGCGACTACCCCCTCCACCTCGGCGTCACCGAGGCGGGCCCGGCGTTCCAGGGCACCATCAAGTCGGCGGTCGCCTTCGGCGCGCTCCTCTCCCAGGGCATCGGCGACACCATCCGGGTCTCCCTCTCGGCCCCGCCGGTCGAGGAGATCAAGGTCGGCATCCAGATCCTGGAGTCGCTGAACCTGCGCCAGCGCGGCCTGGAGATCGTCTCCTGCCCGTCCTGCGGCCGCGCCCAGGTCGACGTGTACAAGCTGGCCGAGGAGGTCACCGCCGGTCTGGAGGGCATGGAGGTCCCCCTCCGCGTCGCCGTCATGGGCTGCGTCGTCAACGGCCCCGGCGAGGCCCGCGAGGCCGACCTCGGGGTCGCCTCCGGCAACGGGAAGGGCCAGATCTTCGTCAAGGGCGAGGTCATCAAGACCGTCCCCGAGTCCAAGATCGTGGAGACCCTCATCGACGAGGCCATGAAGATCGCCGAGCAGATGGAGAAGGACGGCGTGACCTCCGGCGAACCCTCCGTCTCCGTCGCGGGCTGATCCACCCCCCCCGTGCCGCGTCGCCCCGGGGGGCGGCGCGGCATATGCGCGACAGGTACAGTGCGGAGACCAGCAGATCTCAGGGTGAGGCCCCCGCACGTGTTGACGCAGACCACCTCCCGCGTGCTCGAACCGAGCGACCTGGACGCCGCGCTCGCCATCCTCGACCGCGACCCGGTCGCGAACGCCTTCGTGGCCGCCCGCGTCCAGATCGCCGGACTCGAACCGTGGCGCCTCGGCGGCGAGATGTGGGGCTGGTACGAGCACGGCATGCTCACGTCCCTGTGCTACGCCGGCGCCAACCTCGTGCCCATCTGCGCCACCCCGCGCGCCGTCCGCGCCTTCGCCGACCGCGCCCGCCGGGCCGGCCGCCGCTGCTCCTCCATCGTCGGCCCCGCCGACACCACCGCCCAGCTCTGGCGCCTGCTCGAACCGGGCTGGGGCCCCGCCCGCGAGGTCCGCACCCACCAGCCCCTCATGGTCACCGACCGCCTCCCCGACGACATCGCCCCGGACCCCTACGTCCGCCGCGTCCGCAAGGACGAGATGGAACGGATCATGCCGGCCTGCGTGGCGATGTTCACCGAGGAGGTCGGCATCTCCCCGATGGCCGGCGACGGCGGCCTGCTCTACCAGGCCCGGGTCGCCGAACTCGTCGGCTCCGGCCGCTCCTTCGCCCACTTCGACGCCGACGGCAAGGTCGTCTTCAAGGCCGAGATCGGCGCCGCCACCGACCGCGCCTGCCAGATCCAGGGCGTGTGGGTGGCCCCCGAGTACCGCGGCAAGGGCCTGGCGGCACCGGGCATGGCGGCGGTCCTGCGCTACGCCCTCGCGGACGTCGCCCCGGTGGCGAGCCTGTACGTCAACGACTTCAACACCGCGGCGCGACGGACGTACCACCGGGTCGGATTCCACGAGGTGGGCGCCTTCATGAGCGTCCTGTTCTGAGCCTCTGGCGCACCACCAGCACCAGCACTTCAACCGCAACCCCCCTGTAGGCTCCCCGCATGGACCTCGTGATCGGCCCACTGGACCTCTCCGCGCACGTGGACGAGGCCCTGGCCGTCCAAGCCGCCGCCTTCGGCCTCGGCCCCGACGAGGTGGCCGTCCGCCGTCAGATCGTCCTGCGCCACATGACCCACCCGGGCGCCAGAGCCCTCGGAGCCACCGTCCGGGGCCGTCTCGTCGGCTTCGTCTACGGCATGCCCAACGACCGTACCCACTGGTGGTCCACCGTCGTCGAGCCCTATCTCCGCGCCCGGGGCACCGACGCCTGGCTCGACGACTCCTTCGTCATCACCGAACTCCACGTCCACCCGTCCCACCAGAACCGCGGCGCGGGCCGCGCTCTGATCACCACGATCACCGACGCCGCCACCGAGCCCCGCTCGATCCTCTCCGCGATCGACACCGAGAGCCCCGCCCGCGGCCTCTACCGCTCCCTCGGCTACCAGGACCTCGCCCGCCGGGTCCTCTTCCCCAGCGCCCCCAAGCCGTACGCGGTGATGGGCGCCCCGCTGCCCCTGCACCGGCCACCGGCGGGCCGATAACCGATTTCCACCGCACCGGACCGCCCGGCTAACCTCCTAGCACCACCCTTACGCAGCAGGAGACACGAGAACCATGGCCAACGCACCGGTCCAGCGCATGTCGAAGTTGATGGCGAAGACGCTGCGCGACGACCCGGCGGACGCCGAGGTCCTCAGCCACAAGCTGCTGGTCCGCGCCGGCTACGTGCGCCGCACCGCCGCCGGCCTGTGGAGCTGGCTGCCGCTCGGCAAGAAGGTCCTCGGCAACATCGAGCGCATCGTCCGCGAGGAGATGGACGCCATCGGCGCCCAGGAGGTCCAGCTCCCTTCCCTCCTGCCGCGCGAGCCGTACGAGGCCACCGGCCGCTGGCAGGAGTACGGCCCCGAGCTCTTCCGCCTCCAGGACCGCAAGGGCGGCGACTACCTCCTGGGCCCCACCCACGAGGAGATCTTCACGCTCCTGGTCAAGGACCAGGCGTCGTCCTACAAGGACCTGCCGGTCATCCTCTACCAGATCCAGAACAAGTACCGCGACGAGGCCCGCCCCCGCGCCGGCATCCTGCGCGGCCGCGAGTTCCTCATGAAGGACTCCTACTCCTTCGACGTGGCCGACGAGGGCCTCGCGGAGTCCTACGCCCTGCACCGCGCCGCCTACCAGCGCATCTTCGAGCGCCTGGGCCTCGACTACCGCATCGTCGCGGCCACCGCGGGCGCCATGGGCGGCTCCAAGTCCGAGGAGTTCCTGGCCCCCGCCGAGGCGGGCGAGGACACCTTCGCCGACTGCCCGAACTGCGACTACGCCGCCAACACCGAGGCGATCACCTACAAGCTGAGCCCCGTGGAGGCGGCCGACGTCCCCGCGGCCGAGGACATCCCCACCCCCGACACCCCCACCATCGAGACCCTGGCGGCCTCCCTGGGCGTACCGGCGTCGGCCACCCTCAAGAACCTCCTCGTCAAGGTGGACGGCGAGATCGTGGCCGTGGGCGTCCCCGGCGACCGCGAGGTCGACATGGACAAGGTCGAGGCGCACTTCGCCCCGGCCGCCGTCGAACTGGTCACCGCCGAGGACTTCGTCGGCCGCCCCGACCTGGTCCGCGGCTACGTCGGCCCGCAGGGCCTGGGCGACAAGGTCACGTACATCGCCGACCCCCGCGTCGCGCCCGGCACCGCGTGGATCACCGGCGCCAACAAGGCCGACACGCACGCCAAGAACGTCGTGGCGGGCCGCGACTTCGAGGTCGACAGCTACGTCGACGTCGTCGTCGTCCGCGAGGGCGACCCCTGCCCCAACTGCGGCACCGGCCTCAAGCTGGACCGCGCCATCGAGATCGGCCACATCTTCCAGCTGGGCCGCAAGTACGCCGACGCCCTCAAGCTCGACGTCCTCGGCCAGAACGGCAAGCCGGCCCGCGTCACCATGGGCTCCTACGGCATCGGCGTCTCCCGCGCGGTGGCCGCCCTCGCCGAGCAGCACGCCGACGACAAGGGCCTCGTCTGGTCCAAGGAGGTCGCCCCGGCCGACGTCCACGTCGTCGCCGCCGGCAAGGCCGTCCAGACCGAGCTGGCCCTGGAGGTCTCCGACAAGCTGTCCGCGGCCGGCGTCCGCGTCCTGGTGGACGACCGCGCGGGAGTCTCTCCCGGCGTGAAGTTCACCGACGCGGAACTCATCGGCGTCCCGCAGATCCTGGTGGCCGGCCGCCGCTCCGCCGAGGGCGTGGTCGAGCTGAAGGACCGCCGTACGGGGGAGCGCGAGGAAGTAACGGTCGAGGAGGCCCTCACCCGCCTCACCAGCTGACGCGGAGCGCCCCGGCGCGGGTGTGGGGGCGGGGTGGGTCACGTGGCCCGGCGTTCCCCTCGCACCCGGCGTGGGTGTGGGCGCGGGGGTGGGTCGCGTGGCCCGGCGCTTGCGGGGTGCCGCCGCGCCCACCCGTGCCGCCCCAGCGGCACGACTGCCCGCGGCTACGGCGAGCCGCAGCCGCGTACGGCGGGAAGGGGTCGTGTCGGGGGGTGTTCGCCCGCAGCGGTTGGCGCGTCAACGCCGCGAGGATCTGTGGCCAACCGATTCCGCGCCGTTCCGAGGACGGACACCCCCCGGCGCGGCCCCGACCCACAACGGCACGCACCGCGCTACGCGCACCCCCACCGAACCCGCACAGGCGCCGCAGGCATGGCGCGCACCCCCCGAAGCCGCACGGGCGCCGCAGGCACGCACACCGTCACAACCACCCAGCGAACTCCAACAACAGCTCCGCGTCCTGCTCCCGTCCCACCCGCCGGGCCCGCACCCCCGACTCCACCGCCCGGAACAGCGTCCACCCCCGCAGCCGCTCCTGATCGACCTCCAGCGACTCCGCGAGCCGTTTGATCCGCCGCCGAGTCGTCGACGCCCCCGACGGCTGGGCGATCAGATCCTCCACCCGGTCCCGCACGAGCCGCGCCAGATCGAACGCACTCTCCCCGACCACCGGATCGGGCCCCACCGCAAGCCACGGCATCCGGTCCCCCGCGAGCACCTTGCTCTGCCGGAACGTCCCGTGCAGCAGCCGCCGCTCCGGCGGCTCGGCCAGCAACTCGGCCCGCACCGCCAGCGCCGCGTCGACCAGCGGCGCCACCTCCGCGTCCGCCGCCGCGCCCGCCCGCATCGCCTCGGCCTGCCGCCCGGTCCGCTCGGCCACCGTCTCGAAGGGATGAGAGGCCGGCGGCTCCACCCACAACCGCCGCAAGGTCCCCGCCGCCTCCAGCAACGCCTTCGCCTCCGGCAGCGACCGCACCGACACATCCGGATGCAGCCGCTCCAACAACAGCACGCCGCCCTCGGCCCCCTCGGCCAAGTCCTCCCGCAACTGCACGGCACCCCGCCCGCCCCAGTGCGCGAGCGCGGCCCGCTCGCCCTCCGGACGCGCCCGGCGCGGGGCGAGCTTCAGCACCGCCGGCGCCCCCTCGGCCGTCCGCACCAGGATCACCAGGCTGCTGCGCCCGCCGGGCACCTGCACCCGCTCGACCGCGAACTCCCGCTGCGCCACGGCCCGCTCCGCCACTTCGGGCAGCTTCGCCAACCAGTCGTCACCCTCCGGTGCCGTCTCGCCGAGCGCCCTGACCAAACGCCGCGGCGGTTCGAAAGCCATGCGCGAGCCGTTCCCTTCCCGTACGGAATGCCGTACGCGTTACGCAGTCGGTGATGCCGTCGCCGTCGCCGTGTCGGAGGCTTCCGGAGCGGACCCCCGCCCGGCCGACGTGCCGGCCCGCTCGGCGAGCCCAGGGAAGGCTACGCTCCCGCCCCGCCAACGCACCGCGCGGACCGCGGCCTCGCGCAGCGCCGCGGCCGCCGAGGCCCGCCCGTCGCCCTCGGCCGCCCGCACCAGATCCGAGTACACCCCGGCCACCCGGTCCTCCAGCTCGGCCGCCAGCCGCACCGCCGCCGCCGAGTCCGGCACCGAGAAGGGCAGCGCGTACCCCGCCGCCGCGGCGACCGGCGCAGCGCCCAGGTCCCGCACCTCGCGCGCCAGCGCGTCCCGCCGCGCCCGGTGCGCGTCGTACGCCGTCCGCGCCTCGGCGCGCCGTTCCTCGGCGATCCGCCCGCCGACGACCCCGTAGCCGTACACGGCCGCGTGCTCCGCGGCCAGCGCCGCCTGGAGGGCGTCCAGCCGCCCGTCCTCCGCCTTGCCCACCTGTCAGCCCTCCGTCAGCAGGAACACGTGCGCGGCTCCGGCCGCCGCGACCGAGGCGAGCAGCCGAGCCACCTCACCCGGCACATCGAGCAGCGCGCGGCCCCGCCGATCGGCGAGCTTCCGTTCCGCCCCGGCGAGCAGCGCCAGGGCGCCCTTCTCGTCCGCAGGCACGGCACCGGAGTCGTCCGCCGGCCCGGCGGCCCGAGCGGATACCGAAGGCGACGCGGCCGAAGCCGTCCCCGACGCCGCCGGCGAGCTCGCCCGCACGCCGCCGAACGCCTCCGCGTGCCGCACGACGTCGTCCCGCAGCGGCCCCAGCCGCTCCGCCAGCCCGGGATGGGCCGCGATCACCGCCGCGTACCGCGCGGCCAGATCCTCACTGTCCCGGGCCGCACGCGCGCGTGCCCGCTCGACGGCCGACGGGTCGGCCCCGGACTCGCCGGAGCCAGACCCCCCGGTACAGCCGGCGAGCAGGGCCGCCCCGGCGGCAGACGCGAGCAGGCTCCTTCTGCGCGGCCCCCTGAGCGGGCGCGGCGACGGGGGATGCGACACGGCAGACGTCCTCGGCAGACTCGTACGGAAACGACGACAAAGCGACGACAAGCAAACAAACAACGGCAGAAACGACGGCGGAACGACGACGAGCGACGCCGAACGACGGCGGAACGACGACGAGCGACGCCGAACGCCGCCGAAACGACGACGACCCGACGCCAGAACGACGACAGCCCGACGCCCAACGCGCCGGAACCCCGCGATCCCGCCCGCCCGTGATCACGGTACCCGTGCCCCGCCCGGCCACCACTCATCGGCACCGCCCGACCCGGGTGGACGGCAACACCCCCCGCGACCGGATACCCTTTGACCAGACACGCGCACCGTCCCACAACAGCACACGCGGCCGAGGAGTCACCCGGATGAGCACCACCCAGAGCGAGAGGCTGCGAGAGCTGCTTGAGCCGCTCGTCGCCTCCCAGGGACTGGACCTCGAAGAGATCGCGGTGGACTCGGTCGGCCGCAGGCGTGTGCTGAGCGTGGTCGTGGACTCCGACACCGGAGCGGACCTGGACCGGATCGCCGATGTGAGCCGCGCGCTCTCGGCGAAGCTCGACGAGACCGACGCGATGGGCGAGGGGGAGTACACCCTCGAGGTCGGCACCCCCGGCGCGGAGCGCTCCCTGACCCAGCACCGCCACTACGTGCGCGCCACGGACCGCCTGGTCCGCTTCCAGCTGCACGAGGGCGGCGAACTGGTCGCCCGGATCCTCGCCGTGGACGAGGACGGACTCGACCTCGAAGTGCCAGGGGTGAAGGGCCGCAAGGCCACCACCCGCAGACTGCCCTTCGGCGACATCGACAAGGCACGCGTCCAGGTCGAGTTCAACCGCAAGAACGACAGCAAGACAGAACACGACAACAAGACGGAAGAGGAGGAGGCGTAGCCGTGGACATCGACATGAGCGCCCTGCGGGGCTTGGTACGGGAGAAGGAGATCTCCTTCGACCTGCTGGTCGAGGCGATCGAGTCGGCCCTCCTCATCGCCTACCACCGCACCGAGGGAAGCCGCCGGCACGCGCGCGTGGAGCTCGACCGGAACACCGGCCATGTGACCGTGTGGGCGAAGGAGGACCCGGACGACCTCGAGGAGGGCCAGGCGGCCCGCGAGTTCGACGACACCCCGTCCGACTTCGGCCGCATCGCCGCCACCACCGCCAAGCAGGTCATCCTTCAGCGGCTGCGCGACGCCGAGGACGACGCGACGCTCGGCGAGTACGCCGGCCGTGAGGGCGACATCGTCACCGGCGTGGTCCAGCAGGGCCGCGACCCGAAGAACGTGCTGGTCGACATCGGCAAGCTGGAGGCCATCCTGCCGGTGCAGGAGCAGGTGCCCGGCGAGACCTACCCGCACGGCACGCGCCTGCGCTCGTACGTCGTCCGGGTGGCCAAGGGCGTACGGGGCCCCTCCGTGACGCTCTCCCGCACGCACCCCAACCTGGTGAAGAAGCTGTTCGCCCTGGAGGTGCCGGAGATCGCCGACGGTTCCGTCGAGATCTCCGCGATCGCCCGCGAGGCCGGCCACCGCACCAAGATCGCCGTACGCTCCACCCGCTCCGGCCTGAACGCCAAGGGCGCCTGCATCGGCCCCATGGGCGGCCGGGTGCGCAACGTCATGGGCGAGCTGAACGGCGAGAAGATCGACATCGTCGACTGGTCGGACGACCCGGCCGAGATGGTGGCGAACGCACTCTCCCCGGCCCGCGTCTCCAAGGTGGAGGTCGTGGACCTGGCGGCCCGTTCCGCGCGCGTGATCGTGCCCGACTACCAGCTGTCGCTGGCCATCGGCAAGGAAGGCCAGAACGCCCGGCTCGCGGCCCGGCTGACCGGCTGGCGGATCGACATCCGCCCGGACACCGAGCAGCCGGAGAACCAGGCGGCGGAGCAGTCCGCGGAGCGGTCGTCCGACAGGCCGTCCGACAGGTCCTCCAGCAGGTCGTCCGACAGGCCGTCCGACGGGCCGTCCCGCGGCCGGGGGGAATAGATCCAAGCCGCACGGCGCTGAGATCACGACAGCTTTGCGTGCGGCACGTGTTCGATTCTTGCCCCGAAGGGGTGAGGTCGATCCGGGGAGGTAGACTTAGGAGTGTCTGGCCGGACACGTACCCGAGCATGCCCCGAGCGCACCTGCGTGGGGTGCCGGGAGCGAGCGGTCAAGAGCGAGCTGCTGCGCACCGTGGCGGTCGAGGGTCATTGCACCCCTGATCCACGCGGTACGCTGCCCGGCCGGGGTGCGTACGTACACCCCGTACCGGTCTGTGTCGACCAGGCGGTGCGCCGCAAGGCGTTTCCGCGGGCGCTCCGCGTCCCGGGTCCGCTCGACGTAAAGGCGTTGCGCCACTACGTCGAGCAGGCAGAAGGTTGCAGCACGGTTGCTGAAAGCAGCACGTGAGCAACGTGGTAAGGAAGACATGCCGCGCGAAACCCCGCGCGGTCTGGTACCTCGCGAGTCGAAAGCAGGTCGAGATTGCGATGAGCACTCGATGAGTACGCGATGAGTACGCCCATGAACTAGCGACGGTCCGGACGCAACCCGGACCTCAGAGGAGCGAAGTGGCTAAGGTCCGGGTCTACGAACTCGCCAAGGAGTTCGGTGTGGAGAGCAAGGTCGTCATGGCCAAGCTCCAGGAACTCGGTGAATTCGTCCGTTCGGCGTCTTCGACGATCGAAGCGCCCGTCGTACGCAAACTGACAGACGCCTTCCAGCAGGGCGGCGGCAACGGCCGGTCCGCCGGCCGCCCCGCGGCCCCGAAGAAGGCTGCCCCCAGGCCGTCGGCGCCGTCCCCGGCGCAGGCTGGGGGCCCCTCCCGCGCCGCTCAGGCGGCGGGGGATCGTCCGGCTGCCCCGCGGCCGCCGGCCGCACCCAAGCCCGCGGCTGCCGAGCAGCCCGCGGCTCCGTCGGCCCCCGCGCCGGCGCCGTCCCAGGGCCAGCGCCCGACGCCGGGCCCCAAGCCCGCGCCGCGTCCGGCCCCGGCCGCCCCGGAGTTCACCGCTCCGCCGGCGGCTCCCGCCGCTCCGTCGACTCCGGCCCCGGCTCCGTCCGGTCCGAAGCCCGGCGGTGCGCGTCCCGGTGCCCCCAAGCCCGGCGGCGCCCGGCCGTCCGGTCCGGGTCAGGACCGTGGCCAGCAGGGCGGCCAGGGCCGTCCCGGCGGCCAGCGTCCCGGTGCCCCGGCGCAGCGTCCCGGCGGTCGTCCCGGCGGTCCGCGTCCGGGTAACAACCCCTTCACCTCCGGCGGCAACGCCGGCATGGCGCGCCCGCAGGCGCCCCGTCCGCAGGGCGGTCCCCGCCCGGGCGGTCCCGGTGGTGCTCCCGGCGGCGGTCCCCGTCCGCAGGGTCCCGGCGGTCAGGGCGGCGGTCCCCGTCCCCAGGCTCCGGGCGGCAACCGTCCGAGCCCGGGCTCGATGCCTCGTCCGCAGGGCGGCGGCGCAGGTCCCCGTCCCGGCGGCGGCCCGCGTCCGAACCCCGGCATGATGCCGCAGCGTCCCGCTGCCGGCCCGCGTCCGGGCCCCGGTGGCGGCGGTCGCGGTCCCGGCGGTGCCGGTCGTCCCGGCGGCGGTCGTCCCGGTGGCGGCGGCGGCTTCGCCGGTCGTCCCGGCGGCGGCGGTGGCGGCGGTCGTCCCGGTGGCGGCGGCGGTTTCGCCGGTCGTCCCGGTGGCGGCGGCGGCTTCGGCGGCGGCGGTGGCCGTCCCGGCTTCGGCGGTCGTCCCGGCGGTCCGGGTGGCCGTGGTGGCACGCAGGGCGCCTTCGGCCGTCCCGGCGGTCCCGCGCGTCGCGGTCGCAAGTCGAAGCGGCAGAGGCGCCAGGAGTACGAGGCCATGCAGGCCCCGTCGGTCGGCGGCGTGATGCTGCCTCGCGGCAACGGCGAGACCATTCGCCTGTCGCGCGGTGCGTCGCTCACCGACTTCGCGGAGAAGATCAACGCCAACCCGGCGTCGCTCGTCGCGGTCATGATGAACCTCGGCGAGATGGTCACGGCCACGCAGTCCGTCTCCGACGAGACGCTCCAGCTCCTCGCCGACGAGATGAACTACACGGTTCAGATCGTCAGCCCGGAGGAGGAGGACCGCGAGCTGCTCGAGTCCTTCGACCTGGAGTTCGGCGAGGACGAGGGCTCCGAGGACGACCTGGTCGTCCGTCCGCCGGCCGTGACCGTCATGGGTCACGTCGACCACGGTAAGACCCGACTGCTCGACGCCATCCGCAAGACGAACGTCATCGCGGGCGAGGCCGGCGGCATCACCCAGCACATCGGTGCCTACCAGGTCGCGACCGAGGTCAACGGCGAAGAGCGCAAGATCACCTTCATCGACACCCCGGGTCACGAGGCGTTCACCGCCATGCGTGCCCGCGGTGCGAAGTCGACCGACATCGCGATCCTGGTCGTCGCGGCCAACGACGGCGTCATGCCGCAGACGGTCGAGGCGCTCAACCACGCCAAGGCGGCCGAGGTCCCGATCGTCGTCGCGGTCAACAAGATCGACGTCGAGGGTGCCGACCCGACCAAGGTGCGCGGTCAGCTGACCGAGTACGGCCTGGTGGCCGAGGAGTACGGCGGCGACACCATGTTCGTCGACATCTCCGCCAAGCAGGGTCTGAACATCGACTCCCTGCTGGAGGCCGTGGTCCTCACCGCGGACGCCTCGCTCGACCTGCGGGCCAACCCGAACCAGGACGCGCAGGGCATCTCGATCGAGTCCCGTCTCGACCGCGGCCGCGGTGCCGTGGCGACGGTCCTCGTGCAGCGAGGCACCCTGCGGGTCGGCGACACGATGGTGGTGGGCGACGCCTACGGCCGCGTCCGCGCCATGCTCGACGACAACGGCAACAACGTCGCCGAGGCGGGTCCGTCCACGCCGGTCCAGGTGCTGGGTCTGACCAACGTCCCGGGCGCCGGTGACAACTTCATCGTGGTCGAGGAGGACCGTACGGCCCGCCAGATCGCGGAGAAGCGCGCCGCTCGCGAGCGCAACGCCGCGTTCGCCAAGCGCACGCGCCGCGTGTCGCTGGAGGACCTGGACAAGGTGCTGAAGGCCGGCGAGGTCCAGCAGCTCAACCTGATCATCAAGGGCGACGCGTCCGGATCGGTCGAGGCGCTGGAATCCTCCCTGCTCCAGCTGGACGTCGGCGAAGAGGTCGACATCCGCGTCCTGCACCGCGGCGTCGGTGCGGTCACGGAGTCCGACATCGACCTGGCGATGGGCTCCGACGCCATCGTGATCGGCTTCAACGTGCGCGCCGCCGGGCGTGCCGCGCAGATGGCCGAGCGCGAAGGCGTGGACGTCCGGTACTACTCGGTCATCTACCAGGCGATCGAGGAGATCGAGGCGGCCCTCAAGGGCATGCTCAAGCCGGAGTACGAAGAGGTCGAGCTGGGCACGGCGGAGATCCGCGAGGTCTTCCGCTCCTCCAAGCTGGGCAACATCGCGGGTGTTCTCATCCGCTCCGGCGAGGTCAAGCGCAACACCAAGGCGCGACTCCTGCGCGATGGCAAGGTCATCGCGGAGAACCTCAACATCGAGGGTCTGCGTCGCTTCAAGGACGACGTCACCGAGATCCGCGAAGGCTTCGAGGGCGGTATCAACCTCGGAAACTTCAACGACATCAAGATCGACGACGTCATCGCGACGTACGAGATGCGCGAGAAGCCGCGGGTGTAAGCACCGCGACTTCCGGGAGTGACCGGTCCGGGGCCGGTCGGCGGAGCACAATATCCGTCGATCGGCCCCGGCCGTTCGTTGTACGGTTCAGATGATCCCGCCCGTTCGCGGCGGGGCCATCGATCCCGGACCGGCGGGTGAACCGGCTGCACATGTATGTGGGGACGCTGTCCTTCGACCTCCTCCTCGGCGACGTACATTCGCTGAAGGAGAAGCGCTCCGTCGTCCGCCCGATCGTCGCCGAACTCCAGCGGAAGTACGCGGTGAGCGCGGCGGAGGTGGAGCACATGAACCTCCATCGCCGGGCCGTCGTCGGCCTGGCCGTGGTGTCCGGCGACGCGGGCCACCTCAGCGACGTGCTCGACCGGTGCGAGCGGCTGGTGGCCGGCCGCCCCGAGGTGGAACTGCTGTCGGTGAGACGGCGCTTCCACGGCGACGACGACTGACCAGATCGGGCAGAGAACCGGATCGGGCAAGAGAAGCCGGATCAGGCAAGAGAAGAAAGAACGGGAGACGGACCAGTGGCCGACAACGCGCGGGCGAAAAGGCTGGCGGACCTCATCCGAGAGGTGGTGGCCCAGAAGCTGCAGCGCGGGATCAAGGACCCGCGGCTCGGCTCGCACGTCACCATCACGGACACCCGGGTCACGGGCGACCTGCGGGAGGCGACCGTCTTCTACACGGTTTACGGGGACGAGGAGGAGCGCAACGCCGCCTCGGCGGGCCTGGAGAGCGCCAAGGGCATCCTGCGCTCCGAGGTCGGCAAGGCGGCCGGCGTGAAGTTCACGCCGACCCTGACCTTCGTCATGGACGCCCTGCCGGACACCGCCCGCAACATCGAGGACCTCCTCGACCGGGCGCGGCAGTCCGACGAGAAGGTGCGCGAGGCGTCCGCGGGCGCCGCGTACGCGGGCGAGGCGGACCCGTACCGCAAGCCGGGCGAGGACGAGACGGAGCCCGAGACCGAGGCCGGGACCGGGACCGGGGCCGGGGCCGACGAGACGGACGACACCGCTAAATGACCGAGAAGCACACCACGCCCGACGGCCTTGTCATCGTCGACAAGCCGTCGGGCTTCACTTCGCACGACGTCGTCGCCAAGATGCGGGGCATCGCCCGCACCCGGCGCGTCGGGCACGCCGGCACGCTCGACCCGATGGCGACGGGCGTCCTGGTCCTCGGTGTCGAGCGGGCGACCAAGCTCCTCGGGCACCTCGCCCTCACCGAGAAGGAGTACCTGGGCACCATCCGGCTCGGACAGACGACGCTGACCGACGACGCCGAGGGCGAGATCACGGGGTCGCGGGACGCCTCGAAGGTCACCCGGGAGGCGATCGACGCCGGCATCGCCGAGCTGAGCGGCGCCATCATGCAGGTGCCGTCCAAGGTCAGCGCCATCAAGATCAAGGGCGTGCGCTCGTACAAGCGGGCCCGCGAGGGCGAGGACTTCGAGATCCCCGCCCGCCCCGTCACCGTCTCCTCCTTCGCGGTGTACGACGTCCGGGACGCCGTCGCCGACGACGGCACCCCGGTGCTCGACCTGGTGGTCTCGGTGACCTGCTCCTCCGGCACCTACATCCGGGCCCTGGCCCGCGACCTGGGCGCCGGGCTCGGCGTCGGCGGACACCTCACGGCACTGCGGCGCACCCGCGTCGGACCGTACAAGCTGGACGGCGCCCGGACCCTGGACCAGCTCCAGCAGGAGCTGACCGTCATGCCCGTCGCGGACGCGGCCGGTGCCGCCTTCCCCCGCTGGGACGTGGACGCGAAGCGGGCCCGGCTGCTCACCAACGGCGTACGCCTCGAGATGCCCGAGGAGTACACGGGCGCCGGTGCCGTCGCCGTCTTCGATCCCGAGGGGCGTCTCCTCGCCCTGGTGGAGGAGCACAAGGGCAAGGCGAAGAGCCTGGCCGTCTTCGGCTGAGCCGACCCGCCGTCAGGTCCGCCCGTGGAGCGGCGCACACGGGGACTGCCACTGTCGCCGCTCCACGGTCCCCCCTCGGTTCCCCCACCCCCTAGGGTGTATCCAACCCACCCCTTCTGTTCACCCGTCCGGGCAGGCGCTCGGAGTGAACCGGGGGAGCGGAAGGGGGCGCGTTCGCCAGGGGATCTGTCCCGCTGATCATCTCGCGCCTACCGTCGAACACACGGCACGGGTGTACGGCGGGGAGGTTCGACGATGGCGTCGCGGAACCGGTCCCGGGAGACGACGGGCGACAGGGCGGGGGAGCGGCCCGGAAACGGCTCCCGGGAAGCACGAGGCGGCCCACCGGCCGTCCGGGAGGCCGATCCGGCGGGGTACGCATCCGTTCCGGCGGGGTGCGTGTCCGTTCCGGCCGGGTGCGCGTCCGATCCGGCGGGGTACGCGTCCGATCCGGTCGGGTGCGCCGCCCACGACGCCGCCCTGATCCGCTTCCACGACCTCGCCGGCCGCCCCCGCGGCACGGGATTCGTCGCCGACCACCACGGCACGGTGCTCACCAGCCACGAAGCGGTCGACGGCCTGACCCGGCTGGTGCTGAGCACCGCCGGGGACCGCCGCCGCGTCGTGGCGGCCGCCGACGTGACCCCGCTGCCCGCCCTCGGCCTGGCCCTGGTGCGCACCGAGGGCCTCGGCGTCGACCCGCTGCCGCTGACCGCGCGGGACCGCGTCGAGGCCGGGACCTACGTCCGGATCGCCGCCGGCGGCTGGCGCGAGGCCCGGGTCCTGGGCGCCACCGACGTCACCTACACGGCCACCGACCGCTTCCACCACCTCGGCGACGCCCTCGAACTGGCCGTCGGCACCTGCGGGCGGGACGCGCTGCGGCTCGGCGGCGGCGCGGCCGGCGGGCCCGTGCTCGACGCGGCGACCGGCGCCGTCCTCGGCGTCCTCGGCACCGCCCTCAGCTCGGGACACAGCGACGTCGGCTTCGCCGTGCCCCTGCGCCACGCGGCCACGGGCCCGCTCGCCGCACTCCTCGCCGAGAACGCGGCGACGGTCCCGGCCTACGGCGTCGACCTCAATCTGGCCGGCGTGCTCGCCCTCACGGCGACGTCGGTCCAGGACGGGGACCCCCTCGCCGCGCCGAGCGGCGGATCCGGTGCGGGGGAGCCGGTCGAACGGACGCGGGTGACGCGCGAGTTCGCCGCCTTCACCGCGGGCCGGGCCCGCGTGCTCGGTCTGGTCGGCGCGCCGGGCAGCGGCCGGACGACCGAGCTGGCGGCCCTCGCCGCCCGTCGGTCCAGTGGCCCGGACGCGGCGCCCACCCTGTGGCTGCGCGGCGCCGACCTGCGGGACGACGACATGTCGCTGGCGGACGCCGCCCGCCGGACGCTGGCCCGGGCCGCCCGGATCGTCGCCGCCTCGGACGGCCCCGACCCCGACGGCCTCGGCGACATCTCCCCGGACCGCCTCGCCCACCTGGCCCACACCGCGGGACGGCCCCTCCTGGTCCTCCTGGACGGCCCCGAGGAGATGCCGCCCGTCCTGGCGCACCGGCTCCCCGAGTGGACCGAGGGCACGGCCGCCTGGCTGCGGGAGACGGAGGCACGGCTGGTGGTGGCCTGCCGCGCGGAGTACTGGGAGCACGCCGGGGCGGAGTTCCCGGGGGAGCTGCTGCACGCACCGGACGCCGGGGCGGCGACGCCCGGCCCGGCTGCGGCGCTTGCGCCTGCCGCGCGCGCACGTGTGGGCTCGGCCGGGTCGCAGGCGCACAGGCGGGCAGCGGAGGCCCCGTCGCCCTGGGCGGCCACCGCACCGGCACCGTGGCCCACGCCCGACGGTGCGGTGCGGGCGGAGGACGGTGTGCCGCCGTCCGGGGCAGCACTCACCGCGCCGGGGCCCGGACCGGACGCGGGCGCCTCCTCGTCCTGGACCGGCTCGAGGGAGGCCCGCCCGGGGCCGGCCGAAGCCACGCCGACACCCGGGGCGACTGGGGAGGCGTCCAGCGCGGCGCCGTGGTCGCGCCGTGCGGTTGACCGGGGTGGATCGGAGGCGGCGTCTGGGGCTCCTGTTCCGGAAGCGCTCGGGCGGTCGTCCGGCGTGGCGCCGTGGTCGCGTCGTGCGGTTGATCGGGGTGGGCCGGAGGCGGTGTCCGGGGCCTCCGAACCGAGGGCTCTCGGAGGGGCGCCCGGCGTGGAAGGGTGGCCGCGCCGGGCCGACGACCGCGAGGGACCGCAGGCGGCGCGCGGGACCGCCGCGTTCGGGGCGTTCGGCGGGATGCCCGCTCCGGCATCGTCGTCGGGTCGCGCCGTCGGCCCCGCGGGACCGCATCCGGTGCCCTGGACCGCCGCCCCGGGCCCCTCGGACGCGACGGAGGCCGCCGGACCCGGGCCGGCCTCCGCCGAACCGGCGTCCGCAGGCGCCCCGGGGCGCGGGGACGCCGGGCTCCCGCCCTGCGTCCGCCTCGGCGACCTGAGCGACGAGGAGGCCTACGAGGCGCGCGTCCGCCACGGCGTACCGGAAGGCGCCCTGGCCGGCCCGGACGCCGCTCACCCCCTCACCCTCCGCCTGTTCGCGGAGGTCCACGCCGCCCTGCCCGGCCCCCCGGCCCCCGTATCCGTCACCCGGGACGCGGTCTTCGCCGCCTACCTGGACCTGATGTGCCTGCGCGTCGCCACCCGCCTGGCCGGGGAGAACGGCCTGCACGGCACCGCCGTGCGCCGACTCGCCGCGAAGGTCTCCGGCCAGGTCCACGAGGCCGCCCGGCGCAGCCTCGGGTCCGGACACGGCGCACTGGACCGGGACTCCTTCGAGGCGCTGTTCCCGTGGGGACCGGCCCCGGCCCGGCTGGGCGGCGGCACCGGCTGGGCACCGGCCGTGCTCGCCGAAGGCCTCTTCGCACCCGCGGGCAGCGGCTACCGCTTCGCGCACGAGGGGCTCGCCGACTGGATCCAGGGCACCCACCTCGACCTGGAGGAGGCCCTGCGCGCCCTCGTCCACCGGCGCGACACCCCGCACGGCACCCACACCCTGCCCGTGCCGCACCACCGCATCGGCTCCGTCGTCGAGGCGGTCCTGCTCCTCGCCCGTCAGCACGGAGTCCCGCAACTCGCCCTGACCCTCGAGGAGCTGGTGCACGCCCTGGACCTCGATCCGCACTCCTGGTGGGCCGCCCGGCTGCTCGCCGAGGTGCTGACCCGGGTCCCCGACGCGACGCCGTACACGGAGGTGCTGCGGCTGCTCGCCGACGGGATCGCGGAACGGGGCGGCGAAGGGCACCCGGCGCCCCAGGTGTTCGGGCCCGGATTCTGGACGGCCCTGCGCGTGCCCGAGACCACCCTCCTCGACCTGCTGCGCCGCCTCGTCCTCGCCGACGGACCGCCGCACCGGCCCGGCCCCCGTCACCTCGACACCGTGGCCGGGCTGCTCGTCGCCGACCCCGCGGCCGTACAACCGCTCCTCGTGCGCTGGTTCGACGACGAGCGGTCGCTGCCCGCCACCCCGCACGCCACCGTGGCGACGGCCGCGCAGGCGCTGCTGCACACGCACCGCCACCGCGGCCTGGACGGCCTCACCGAGGTCCTCGTCGACAGCGCGCACCGGCGCGCCGACGAACTGCTCGCCGTCCTGGCCGAGGAGGAGCCGTCGGCGCTCTGCCGCGCGGTGGAGCGGTGGGCGCGCGACGAGCGCCCCGCGCGCCAGACCGCGGCGGTCACCCACGGCCTGCGGACCGCCCCGCACGCACGTCCCGGCGCCGACCGCACCCTGCTTCGCCACGCCGCCCTGGTCCTGCTCGCCGGTCCCTCCGCCAGTCCGCTGCGCGGCGGCGCCCTGGCCCTGCTCGTCCAGGACCCCGCCTGCCGCGACCGCCACCTCCCCAGGGCCCTCGACCACTTCGCCGCAGGCGACCCGTACCTCCCGCCGGCCGCGGTGGCCGCCGCCCTGCCGACCCACCCCGAGCCGGTGCTCGAAGCCTTCCGGGCCCGTCTGCTCGGCCCGGACGCCGGTGAGGCGCTGCGCAGGCTCGCCGACGCCACCACGCCCGCGCTGACCGACCGGGTGGCCGCGCTCCTCGGGCGGACGGTGGCCGAGCGCCCCGAGACAGCCGGTCACCTGGCCGCGTACGTGGACCGGCGCCTCGACCGGGACCCCGCACCCCGCGCCGTACTCCTGCCGCTGGTCACCCGCCTCCTGGACGACGGTCCCGAGCCGGTGCGGGCCGCGCTCGCCGGAGTCCTCGCCGCCGACGGGACGACGGCCGGCGCCCCGCTCCGCCGCGGGCTGCGGGAGCACCTGTTCGCCCACGAGCAGGAACCCGCCGTCCTGGACGCGCTGCTGCACGCGGCCGCCCGGTGCGACGGCGAGGAGTTGCGCGCCCTCGTCCAGCGCACCGGGCTGCTCCTCGTCCGCACCCCCGACGGCGCCACCTGCTTCGACCGCGGCCTCGTCGACCTGGCCCGCCACCTCCCGGGCTTCGCCGCCCGGCTGACCGGCTGGCTCGGCGACGCGCCCCAGGACTGGGCCGCGCTGGTGGGCCCCAGCACCCGCCGCACGATCGAGCACCTGGCGGGCGCCCGCGTCCCCGCCTGACCCGCCCCCCGTCACAGCCCGATCCCGATGCCGATGCCGATCCCGATGCCGATGCGGGCCGGAGCCGGACGGCATGGCACCCTTAGACCTGCGCAAGGGTCACCACGGAACCATCGAAACCACGGAAGCACCGAGGAGCGGACACAGTGCAGCGCTGGCGTGGCTTGGAGGACATCCCCGAGGACTGGGGACGCAGCGTCGTCACCATCGGCTCCTACGACGGCGTTCACCGCGGGCACCAGCTGATCATCAGGCACGCCGTGGACCGCGCCCGCGAGCTGGGCGTCCCGGCCGTCGTCGTCACCTTCGACCCGCACCCCAGCGAAGTCGTCCGCCCCGGCAGCCACCCCCCGCTGCTCGCCCCGCACCACCGCCGGGCCGAACTGATGGCGGACCTGGGCGTGGACGCGGTGCTGATCCTCCCCTTCACCAAGGAGTTCTCGAAGCTCTCCGCCGCCGACTTCGTGGTCAAGGTCCTGGTCGACCGGCTGCGCGCCAAGGCGGTCGTCGAGGGCCCCAACTTCCGCTTCGGCCACAAGGCCGCCGGGAACGTGGACTTCCTCATCGAGCAGGGCAAGGTCTACGACTTCGAGGTCGAGGTCGTCGACCTGTACGTCACCGGCGACGCGGGCGGCGGCGAGCCGTTCTCCTCCACCCTGACCCGCCGCCTGGTCGCCGAGGGCGACGTGTCCGGCGCCGCGGAGATCCTGGGCCGCCCGCACCGGGTGGAGGGCGTGGTCGTGCGGGGCGCCCAGCGCGGCCGCGAGATGGGCTTCCCCACGGCCAACGTCGAGACCCTCCCGCACACCGCGATCCCGGCCGACGGCGTCTACGCCGGCTGGCTGCACGCCCAGGGCGAGGCGATGCCGGCCGCGATCTCCGTCGGCACCAACCCGCAGTTCGAGGGCACCGAGCGCACGGTCGAGGCGTACGCGATCGACCGCGTCGGCCTGGAGCTGTACGGCCTGCACGTCGCCGTGGACTTCGTGGCCTTCGTACGCGGGCAGGCGAAGTTCGAGACGCTGGACGCGCTCCTGGTGCAGATGGCCGAGGACGTCGACAGGTGCCGCGAGATCACCGCGACGGACGCCCCCGGGGCCTGAGACCCAGGACGCCTCCGGTCCGACGGTCGAGGGCGCACCCGGGGCTGACGGAGCTGACGGCCGAGGTCACGCCGGGGTCTGACAACCGACGCCCCCCTGTCTGCGCCTGATGGCGACGAGGGCAGGGCCCCGGCGCGGTCCACGGCCCTTGCCCCGGCCCCGTCAGTCGTCAGCCCGGCCCCCGGCCCTCGGCCGCGGGCTGCTTCGCCCGCGCCCAGTGGCAGGCGACCTGGGGCGCGTCGCCGCCGCGCAGGATCTCCAGCCCCTGGCTCCGGCAGGCGTCCGCGACGCCGACGCGTTCGGCCTCGCCGCTCGCCAAGACCGGGCAACGCACGTGGAAGCGACAGCCGCCGGGGATGTACGACGGGTCCGGAGGCTCCCCGGTGAGCACGACGGGCGCGCCGGGCGCCTCCGGCAGCACGGACAGCAGGGCCTGGGTGTACGGGTGCCGGGGCGCCGTCAGCACCTGCTCCACCGGGCCGGTCTCGACGATCCGGCCCAGGTACATCACCGCGACCCGGTCGGCGATGTTCCAGGCCAGGCCCAGGTCGTGGGTAACCACCAGCGCGGCCAGGCCCAGCTCCGTGCGCAGCCGCAGCAGCAGCGCGAGGATCTCGCCGCGCACCGACGCGTCGAGGGAGGCCACCGGTTCGTCGGCGACGAGCAGCTCGGGTTGCAGGACCAGCGCGCCCGCGATGACGACCCGCTGGCGCTGGCCCCCGGACAGTTCGTGCGGGTAGCGCAGGAAGAACCGCTCCGGCGGTCGCAGCCCGGCCCGCGCCAGCGCCTCGGCGACCGTCGTCCGCTCGTCCCGGGCGTGGCCGTGGATGCGCAGGCCCTCGGCGACGATGTCGTGGACCGTGTGCCGCGGGTTCAGCGAACCGTTCGGATCCTGGAGGACCAGCTGGGCCCGCCTGCGGTACGCCTTGAGCGCCCGGGCGGAGTACTCCAGGGAGGCCCCGTCGAAGGTGACGCGTCCCCCGGTCGGCCTCACCAGGCCGAGCAGCGAACGGGCCAGGGTCGTCTTGCCGCAGCCCGACTCGCCGACCAGCGCGACGATCTCACCGCGCCGGATGTCGAGGTCGACCCCGTCCACGGCCCGCGCGGCGGCCGCCCCGCGCCTGCCGGGGAAGGTGACGTGCAGCCCCTGGACGCTCAGCAGCGGAGGCGCGTCGCCGGCGGGATCACGCTGCTTCCCCATGGACGCGCCGCCGGACATGGTGCTGGTCATGGGGCACTGCTCCTCACTCCGTCGTCCTCCGCCGCCGCGCCCCCGCCCGCGGGCGCCTCGCCCTCGGCGGGGGCTCCGTTGCGGTCGGGTGTTCCGTGCTGGGCGGGCTCTTCGCCTTGGCCGGGCTGTCCGCCCTCGGCGGGCTCTTCGCCTTGGCCGGGCGCCCTGTCCTCGGCGGGCTCTTGGCCTTGGCCTGGTGCCCCGGCCCCGGCAGGCTCTCCGCCTTGGCCGGGACCTCCGCCCTCGGCATGCTGTCCGCCTGTGCGGGGCTCTCCGTCCTCGGCCGGCTCCCCGCCCTCGCCGGCTGCCCCGTCCTCGCCGGCCGCCTCGCCCTCCGCGGGCGTCCCGCGCTCATCGGCGCCCCCGTGCCGGGCAGGTGCCGTGGCCTCGGTGGGTGTCCCGTCGGCGGCGGGCGTACCGCCGCCCGGTGTTGCCGTGCCGTCCGAGCCCACGTGCACGCATGCCGCCCGGCGTCGCCCGCCCGCCTCCCGCAGGGGCTGGTCCTCGGTGGCACAGAGGTCCAGCGCGACCGGGCAGCGCGGATGGAACGCGCACCCGGACGGCACCGCCGCCGGGTCGGGCGGGTCGCCCGGCAGCCCACGGGGCGCAAACCGGGAGGCCGGGTCCCCGATCGTGGGGAACGCCTCCGACAGCGCCCGGCCGTAGGGATGCCGGGCATCGTCGTACACCTGCCGGGCCGGACCCTCCTCGACGACGCGGCCCGCGTACATCACCGCGAGCCGGTCGCAGGTGTCGGCCAGTACCGCCAGGTCGTGGCTGATCATGATGAGGCCGACGTCCTGCTCGCCCACCAGGCCCTCGATCAGCCGCAGGATCTGCGCCTGGATCATCACGTCCAGCGCCGTGGTCGGCTCGTCGGCGACGATCAGCCGCGGGTCGCAGGCCAGCGCCATCGCGATCATCACCCGCTGCCGCTGGCCGCCGGACAGCTCGTGCGGGTAGGCGCTCGCCCGGGCGGCCGGCAGGCCGACCTGCTCCAGCAGGTCCCCGGCCCGCTTGCGCGCCCCCGCCGGCGTGGCCCTGCGGTGCAGCAGGATCGGCTCGGCGATCTGGTCACCGATGCGGTGGACGGCGTTCAGGGAGTGCATCGCGCCCTGGAAGACGATCGACGCACCGGCCCAGCGGACCGCCCGCACCCGGCCCCACTTCATCGTGAGCACGTCCTCGCCGTCCAGCAGCACCTCCCCGCCGACCCGGGCGCCCGGCGGCAGCAGCCGCAGCAGCGCCAGGGCCAGGGTGGACTTGCCGCAGCCGGACTCTCCCGCGATGCCGAGCTTCTCGCCCGCCTCCAGCGTCAGGTCAACCCCGCGCACGGCGGTCGCACCGCCGGGATACGTCACCTTCAGGTCCCGCACCTCGAGCAGACTCAACGGGACACCCCCAGCCTGGGATTGAGCACGGCCTCCACCGCACGCCCGCACAAGGTGAACGCCAGCGCCACGACCGCGATCCCGACCCCCGGCGGCACCAGGTACCACCAGTCACCGGAACTCACCGACCCCGCCTCCCGCGCGTCTTGCAGCAGCCCGCCCCAGGACACGACCGCCGGGTCCCCGAGCCCGAGGAAGGCCAGGGTCGCCTCGGCCAGGATCGCGGAGGAGATGATCAGCGTCGTCTGCGCCAGGATCAGCGGCATCACGTTGGGCAGCACGTGCCGCGACATGATGTGCCAGTGCCCGCCCCCGAGCGCCTTCGCCCGCTCGATGTACGGCCGCGACTCCACCGCCAGCGTTTGCGCCCGCACCAGGCGCGCCGTGGTGGGCCAGGTGGTCACGCCGATCGCGAGCACGATCGTGCCGAGCGACCGGGACAGCACCGTCGCCAGCACGATCGCCAGCACCAGCGTCGGCATCACCAGGAACCAGTCCGTGATCCGCATCATCACCGTGGCGTACCAGCCGCGGAAGTGCCCGGCCGTGATCCCGATCAGCGCGCCGATGAGCACCGACAGCACCGCCGCGAGCAGCCCGACCAGGAGCGAGACGCGCGAGCCCCAGATCAGCAGGCCCAGCAGGTTCCGCCCGAACTGGTCGGTGCCCAGTGGGAACCGGCCGCTCGGGCTCTCCAGCGGCTGCCCGGGCGCGTCGGTCACACTGTCCACGTCCGACCCGACGGTCAGCGGCGCGGTCAGTGCCACGAGCACGAACAGCACCAGCGCCGCCAGCCCGAACATCCCCGCACGGTGCTTGCGGTACTCCCTCCAGAAGCGCGCGACGGAGGCACGGCGCCGCCGCCGGGCGAGAGCGCGCGGACTGGGCCCGCCCGGTTTCACAGGAGGCGCGGTGGTCTCGGCGGTCATCGGCCCACCCTCGGATCGAGCATCGGATACAACAGGTCGGCCAGGGTGTTCATCAGGATCACCGCAGCGGCGAAGACGAAGAACAGCCCCTGCACCAGCGGCAGATCGGGCACGCTGAGCGCCTGGTAGAACAGCCCGCCGAGCCCCGGCCAGGAGAAGACCGTCTCGACGAGGATGACCCCCGCCACGGTCCGCCCCAGATTGACGAAGACCAGCGTCACCGTCGGCAGCAGCGCGTTGGGCACGGCGTGCCGGCGCCGCACGAGGTCGTCCCTGAGCCCCTTGGCCCGCGCGGTCGTCAGATAGTCGCTGCCCATCTCGTCCAGCAGCGCCGACCGGGTGACCAGCAACGTCTGGCCGTACTCCACCGCGACCAGCGTCACCACCGGCAGGACGAGATGGTGCGCCACGTCGAGCACGTACGCGAAGCCCTCCTCGCGCCCCGACTCCATGCCGCCGGTCGGGAACAGCCCCGGGACCGGGTCCACACCCACCGACAGCACGATGATGAGCAGCAGTCCCAGCCAGAAGGACGGAATGGAGTACAGCGTCAGCGCCAGGCCGGTGTTGAGCCGGTCACCGAGCCCTCCGTGCCGCCACGCCGAGCGGGTGCCGAGGAAGACACCCAGCGCGGTGTAGAGCACGAAGGCCGTGCCGGTGAGCAGCAGGGTGTTCGGCAGCGCCTCGGTGATCTTGTCGACGACGGGCGCGTGGAACTGGTACGACGTGCCCAGGTCCCCGCTCAGCGCCTTGGCGCAGTAGTCCGTGAACTGCTCCCACAGCGGCAGGTCGAGCCCGAACTCCTCCCTGTACACCGCGAGTTGCTCGGCCGAGACGGGGCGGCCGCCGGTCATGAACTTCACCGGATCGCCGGGGATCAGCCGGAAGAGGAAGAAACTCGTGACGAGGACGGCGAACAGGGAGACCACCGCGCCCGCCAGCTTCCCCGCCACGTACCGCGGATACGTGCTGCGGGCGCGCCCCCGCGGCGCCTCGGACGGCCGCTTCCCGATCGCGGAGACGCTCGCGGAGTCGGTCCCGGAGTCGGTCGCGCTACTCACGGTCGTCGGCCGAGGACCGGCGGCGGACGGCGAAGAACACGCCGAGACCGACGAGGACGACGACGCCGGCGACGATCCCGATCACGGTGCCGGCCGACGACGAACTCCCGGAGGAGTCGCCGGAGTCGGCGGGCACGGCCGACCACCAGCTCCAGTAGCCGTCCTGCCCGTAGATGTTGCCCGCGGCGGACGGCATCGTGGTGATCGACTCGATCTGGTCCGTGCGGTAGGCCTCGACCGCGTTCGGGTACGCCATGACGTTCATGTACCCGGTGTCGTACAGCCGGGACTGCATCTGCTTGACGATCTGGGCCCGCTTGCCGGCGTCGTACTCGCCCAACTGCCGTGCGTAGAGCTCGTCGTACTGCTTGTCGCAGATGAAGTTGTCGGTGGCCCCGGTGTCCTTGGGCGTCGCCGGGAGCGCGTCGCAGGTGTGGATGGAGAGCACGAAGTCCGGGTCGGGGTTGACGGACCAGCCGTCGAAGGCGAGGTCGTACGTGCCGGCCAGCCACGGGTCGGTCACGTTGTCCAGGCAGTTGAGGGTGACCGAGATGCCCAGCTTGCCCCACCACTCCTGGAGGTACTTGCCGACCGCCTTGTCGTTCGGGTCGGTGGCGTGGCACAGGATGCGGTAGTCCAGCGGCTTGCCGTCCTTGCCCAGGCGCTTGCCGTCTCCGTTGGTCCGGTAGCCCGCCTCGTCGAGCATCCGCGCGGCCTTCTCGGGATCGTAGGCCAGTTCCTGCCCGGCCGACGGTTCGAAGAAGTACGAGGAGAAGCGCGGCGGGATGTACCCGGCGCCCTCGACCGCGTGGCCCTGGAACACCTTGTCGACGATCGCCTTGCGGTCCACTGCCATGAACAGCGCGTTGCGCACCCGCTGGTCCAGCAGCGAGGGGTCGCCGTCACCGAACTTCGTCCCGTCCTTGGCCCGCGCGCCCGGGTTGGTGGCGAGGGCGTAGAAGCGGCGGCCGGGAGCGTCGTTGACCCGGATGTTCTCCTCGCCCTTGAGCGAGTCGGCCTGGGCCGGGGTCAGCGACGGCGACCCGGCGACGAACGACACCTCGCCCTTGCGCAGGGCGGCGACGGCGGCGTCCTGGTCCTTGTAGTAGCGGAAGACCAGCTCGTCGAACTTGGGGGCGCCGCGCCAGAAGTCCTTGTTGGCCTTGAGCCGCACATAGCTGTCCGGCTTGTAGTCGGTGAGCACGAAGGGGCCGTTGCCGACGACCGGGAAGTCCTTGTCGTTGTTGAACTTCGAGAAGTCGTCGACCTTCTCCCACACGTGCTTGGGCACGATCGGGACGTCCAGCGCGGTCATCGTGGCCTGCGGCTTCTTCAGCCGGATCACCAGCTGGGTCGGGCTGGGCGCGGTGACCTTCTCGAAGTTGCCGACGAAGCTGCCGTTGGCGGTGGCGGCACCCGGGTCGGTCATCATCGTGTTGAACGTCCACGCCGCGTCCTCGGCGGTGGCCTGCTCGCCGTCCGACCACTTGGAGTCGGACCGGATCGTGTACGTCCAGGTCAGCTTGTCCGGCGAGGACTTCCACTCGGTGGCGAGCCCCGGTATGACGTGGTTGTCCTTGGCGTCGTAGTTGGTCAGGTACTCGTACGTCAGCCGGTGGATGCTCGTACTGAGCAGCCGAACCGCCAGGAACGGGCTGAGCGAGTCGACGCTCTGCGCCACGGCGACGGTGAGCACCTTGTCACCGCTGCCGCCGCCGTCGCCGTCCTTCGCCGCGGCCGAGGGGGCGATCGCCCCCGACGCGAGGAGCAGCGCGCCGGCGCCTGCTGCCGCGAGGAGACGGGTTCGCCAGGGCCGGTGGGGGGTGCGACCGCTGCCGTGTCGATCGTGTCTGTTCATGACTGTCTGACCTCGCGTCATCGCACGCGCAGACGCCGGGCGTCCTCGCGTGAGGCGGGCTTGAACGGTGGTGAACGCGGAATGAAGTGTGTGTCTACCAGCGGCAGTCTGCGCGCGTCAACGGTGTGTCAAACCCCATGTGGCCTGCGGAAACAGCGAGTTGCCCAATACGTCGTCCTCATTGGCGCAGACCACTGGCGCCTGCCTGGTGAGAGCGTGGCGGCTGGGGCTGACGTTGCCGTTCGCACACGCCCGAAGGCCCGCACCGTCGGGGACGGCGCGGGCCTTCGGAGGTGGTACGGAGGTGGTGCGGAGGCGGGTGGAGCTACTGCTGGGGCGGCGGAGGCGGGGGGATCTGTCCCTGCTGCGGCTGCTGTCCGGGCTGCCCCTGCTGTCCCGGTTGCCCGTGTTGCGGGTATCCGTAGGCGGGCGGCGGCGCGTAGGGCTGGCCGTAGCCGGGCTGCGGGTGCGGCGGCTGCTGTCCGGGCCCGGGCTGCGGCGGGTACGGCTGCCCCGGCTGCTGCTGCGGGGGCATCTGCTGTCCCGGCTGTTGCCCCGGCATCTGCTGCCCCGGCACCGGCTGCCCGGGCATCTGCTGGCCCGGCATGGGCGGGGCGGCGACCGGCGGCGGGTTGCCGTCGGACGTCCACAGGCCGTGCGCCTGCTGGTGGCGGACGAAGTCCTCGGCGACCATGGCCGCGAGGTTGAAGTACGCCTCCCGCACCTTCGGCCGCATCATGTCGAGGTCGACCTCGGCACCCGCGGCCAGGTGCTCGTCGAACGGCACCACGACCACACCGCGGCACCGGGTCTGGAAGTGCCCGACGATGTCGTCGACCTTGATCATCTTGCCGGTCTCGCGGACCCCGGAAATGACAGTGAGCGACCGGGAGACGAGGTCGGCGTACCCGTGCGCCGACAGCCAGTCCAGGGTCGTGCTGGCACTGCTCGCACCGTCCACCGACGGCGTCGAGATGATGATGAGCTGGTCGGCGAGGTCGAGCACGCCGCGCATGGCGCTGTAGAGGAGACCGGTGCCCGAGTCGGTGAGGATGATCGGGTACTGCTGGCCGAGTACGTCGATCGCGCGCCGGTAGTCCTCGTCGTTGAAGGTCGTGGACACGGCGGGGTCCACGTCGTTGGCGATGATCTCCAGACCGGAGGAGGCCTGCGAGGTGAACCGCCGGATGTCCATGTACGAGTTGAGGTACGGGATGGCCTGGACGAGGTCCCGGATGGTGGCCCCGGTCTCCCGGCGCACCCGGCGGCCGAGCGTACCGGCGTCCGGGTTGGCGTCGATCGCGAGGATCTTGTCCTGCCGCTCGGTGGCGAGCGTGGAGCCGAGGGCGGTGGTGGTCGTCGTCTTGCCGACACCGCCCTTGAGGCTGATCACCGCGATGCGATAGCACGACAGCACCGGGGTGCGGATCAGATCCAGCTTCCGCTGCCGCTCGGCTTCTTCCTTCTTGCCGCCCAGCTTGAACCGCGAACCGCCGGCCGCGGGCCGGCTGCTCTTCGCCTTCTGCCGCTTGTTGTTGAGCAGCCGGTCGGAGGACAGCTCCACGGCCGCGGTGTAACCCAGCGGCGCGGCCCCGGGGTTGGTGGGCTGCCGCTGGTCGTGCTGCATGGGCTGCGGCCAGGCGGCACCGAGCCGGGGGTCGGCGGGCTGCTGCGGGTGTGGCTGCGGCTGCGGCTGCGGTTGCTGCGGCGCCTGCTGCTGAGGCGGGAGGGGCTGGTACTCCGGCTGCTGCATCGCCTGGGGCGGTTGAGGCACCTGGGGCGGCTGGGGTGCGGCCTGCGGTGCGTGGGGTGCCTGAACCGGCGGAACGGGCGGAACCGGCTGACCGGGCTGCGCCGGCGGAGCCTGACCGTCGCCCTGCGCCTGTTGTGCCTGTTGTGCCTGCTGTGCCTGCTGTGCCTGCTGCGGAACGCCGGGGTACGGCTGCTGCGCCGACGGCCCGTGCGGCGCCTGCGGGAAGCCGTATCCGCCGGGCTGGACGGGGGAGGGAGGCTGGGGCTGGGGCGCCTGCGTACCGGGCTGCGGGAAGCCGTAGCCGGTCTGCGGCGCGGGCGGCGGCGGGTTCCACGCGGCGGGCGCCGGCTGCGGAGCCTGCGGCTGGAACGGCGGCTGCTGGGCCGGTACCCCCGGCTGCTCGGGCGGCGCGGGGGCGGGCTGCGGCTGCGCGGGCCACTGGTGGGCGGGCGCGGGCGCGACCGGCGGGTAGGACGGAGGCAGCGGCGGCATCCCGGCCGGGGGCGGCGGTGCGTCCTGCGGGACGGCGTCCTGCGGCACGCTGCCGGCCGGGGGCGCGGCGTCGGCGGGCACCGCGTCCTGGGGCTCCTCCTCCGGAACACCGTCCTGCGGCACGTCCGCGGCCTCGTCCGCGACCCGGTCCTCGGGCTCGGGTACGGCGGTCGGCGCGACCGGCCCGTCGAGGCGGGGGTCGTCCACGTCGCCGTCCCCGGCGCTGGCGTCGGCGTCGGAGCCGGACTTGGAGTCGGAGCCCGAGTCGGAGCCGAAGCCGGGGACGGAGCCGACGTGGGCCTCGGCCTCGGAGTCGTCCGCGCCCGCCTCGGTGTCGTCCGCGCCCGCCTCGGCCTCGTCCGGAGTGTCGGCGACCTCGTCGGAATCGGTCGCGGGGGACTCCTCGGCGGGGTCCTCCGCGGCGGCCCGTTCGGCGATCTCACGCTTGAGGGCGACTGCGGAGAACCGCATGGTCGCGCCGCTTTCCAGATCGCCGTTGTCGAGCTCGGCGGTGTCGGGCCTGCTGTCGGGCTCGGGTTCAGGTTCGGGTGCGGATTCAGGTTCGGGTGCGGGTGTGGATTCGAGCTCCGCCACCGCCTCGGGTTCCTCCGCGGCCGGCGGAGCGGGAGCCTGGAGCTGGAATCCACCGGCCGGAAACGTCGGCAGGGCCGTGGGAGAGGCCGGATCCGCCGCAGGTGCCGGGTCCGCAACGGCTTCCGGCTCCGGCCGGGGCTCGGGCACCGGCTCGTACGGCGCCGAGGGCTGCGACGACTGCGAAGGCTGCGGCTCGAAGCCGCTCCCCACCGGCAACTTGGGCACCCCGGCCGGCCCTGAGCTCGGCGGCGCGGGCGGCGTGAACGGCGCACCCGGCCCCGACGGCGGAGGCGGCGTGAACGCGGCCCCCGGAGCCGGCGCCGGGGGCGGAGGCGTGAAAGGCGCGCCCGGGGCGGGAGCCGGCACGGAGGAAGGCCCATGGGGCGTCGCGTGCGGCGGCGGAGTCAGCCCCGGCAACGGCGGAACCGGACCACGAGGCGCGGGCGGAGCCGTCGGAGCGGAAGCCGGGGGAGCGGAAGCCGCGGGAGAACCGGACGAACCGGCGGGCGGATCGGCCCCCTCGCCCTCCCCCTGCGCGCCGTCACCGGACGCGTTCTGCGTGTACCAGGCGGGCGGCGCGTAGTCGATGGTGAACTCGCCGGTCGCCTCGACGGAGGACTCCGCGTCGGGTTGGTCATCGCCGGGTGTAGCCCAGCCCCCGCGGATCCCGTCCCGATCGCTGCTCACAGTTCCTCCTGGTGTGGTCGAGCACCCTCATGCCGTGCTGGGGCGACCCTTGCTTGTCATTCGAAATTGTCCGAGGTCGTCCGATCCACCGGTTCTCCCCCTGAGACGCCGACGCCCACTCACGGGTTCTGGTGTCGCGCCCGACACCAGCCTAATCACGAGTGACCCACCCCCGTCAGGCCCCCGTGCCCGTGGCCATCCCGGTGCCCAACGTCACAACTGATGTGCGAGGCACACCCTTTAGCGCCATAACGGGAACAATGGGGTGATACAGGTGCTGCCGGTCAATCCATCCGCCGAGGCGTACCCAGGAGTCCGGCCTCCACATCGGTCGGCTGGGTCATCACGTACTGCCGGTCCCGTTCCGTGCACCACAGGGTCACTCCGTCAGCGAGGGTCGGCAACGCCTCGTACTCGCGGCGGGGCAGGCCGGTCACGCGTCCGATCTCCAGCGACTCGTCCGGCGAGACGCGCTGTACGCCCACCAGGCGCGCCTGACGCATCAGTCGCGGGGCGAGTGGACTCAGGTAGGGCAGCAGCGTCAGCACGGACTGCCAGGGCGCCGACACCACCCGCCCTCGGGGCGGGCGCATGCCGCAGTCCCGGATGACCAGGACCGGCGCCGTGGCCGAGGCTCCCTGCGGAGGGACCCGGCCCACCTCGTGCACGGTCATGCCGGACTGACCGCCGCCGACCGCCTGCACCACCTGCGCCCAGTGAGCCGGGCGACCGGTCTCCACGGCCACTCGCGCTCCGGTCGCCGCAGCACGCAGCGCCAGGACCTGCGTGGTCCACAGTCCGCCGATCAGCAGGATGTCGAAGGGCGTCGGACGGTTCACCCCGAGCACGGCGGGCTGCCCCTCGGCGTTGACACCCACCACGACACCGTCGTCCCCGACGGGCAGGCCGAGCGTGTCGAGGTCGGCCACGGAGAGCGTGTGGCGCGGATGGCGGGGTCCCAGAAGCCCGAAACCGGTACGCATCCGCTCCCACAGCGGGGCGACCGGCTGTCCCGAGGCGGCAGCCGCGGGAGGGGGAGCGGTGAACGGAGTAGAGGCCATCAGCGCGCACCACCGAGGGGCAGGGTGGCGAGCAGACCGGGCAGTTGTTCGCGGTCCAGACGCACGAGACCGGTGCGCGCCTGGCGCGCGACGTTCTCCAGGTCCCGGCGTGCGTCGGCGAGTTCCGTGCTGCTGCGACCCGTCACCCGCACGTGTCCGGTGATCGCCACGTCGTGGCGACCGCTCGGCGCCAGGGTGAGGCTGAAGGTGGTCGCCAGCGCGGGCACCGCCGTCAGCTGGGCCACCAGCTGGGGCAACCCGACGCCCTGACCGCCCAACTGGGGCCAACGGCGTACCCAGTACGTGGTGTGCCGCCGGTTGTCGCAGCGCCAGCTGCGGCTGGACTCCTCGGTCCGTCGCCGGACTGCGTCGTCCTGCCCCGACTGGACGGTCACCATCGGGTTGGCGCACATGGAGGTGGCGAGGGCGGACGACACCTCCTCCTCGGTCAGCAGGTTCACCCGGAAGCCGGCCCCCGTCAGCCGGCTGGACAGGTGCCCGGCCGACCGCACCAGGCACTTCTGCGCCCCCGGTAGCCCACCGCCGCGCGCGGCCACCGCGTCGGGGCACAGTTCAGGATCGAGTTTCAATGCGATCCACATGATGCGGACGGCAGGGGCGACGATCTCCGACTGCAACTGCGCGTAGTTGGCCACCACGACCGACTGGCGCGGCAGATGGGGCGCGGGCGCGGTCTGTGTGTGCAGGACGATCTGCCCCGACGCCAGACGAATGCCGTCCACGTCCAGCGCGTCCCGGACCAGGGCCAGCGGCACCGGTCTGCGGCCGCGCTCGGCGCGCAGCGCCCCCGCGTCGGCCTCCACCTGAAGCACCGCGGTGAGGAACCCTCCGTCACCCACCATGCCCACGGGTCGACGGTCGTGCTCGTCCCGGTGGACGAAGCTGTACGTGCGCAGGTTCGGCTCGCACTCCACCGCCGGGGCCAGACCGGCGTCGATGCCCTGCGGCACCGGCACCTGAGGTGCGCCTCGGCGGCGGGCCCGCAGCGCGAGATGGCTGGCCAGCCACTCGGGCAGCCAGCGCCGACGCCGGCGTACCACGGCCAGAAGCACCAGCACCGCGGCAACGGCGACCGCCGGCACCGTCGCCACCGGCCCGAGGAGCCAGCCGCACACCGCCAGCGCGGCGGCCAACTCCAGCAGCACCAGCCGTTGCAGAGTGGAGGAGCCACCGCGCGCCGGACGGGCTTGCAGGTGCGGGGTGACAGAGGCCCGGACAGCCGACGCCGTGCGCCCGCTGTCCGGGGGCGCGTTGGTACGAAGTGGCGCCGAATGCGTGCGTGACCGGGTCCGCGACGCGGAAGCCATCACTCCAAGTCCCCCGAACTCTCACCGAAGATATTGTGCTCAGCACACGGCAGGCTCCGGAAGCCTACCGGTGCCCCATGCACCGTCCGGCAACAGGCATAGTAGGGGCCGGGTCTGACTCGTACGGGGAGAGAACGAAGACACATGGCATCACGGCGCGATGAACTGAACGCCTACACCTTCGCGAAGCGCCGCACCCTCGCGTCTTTCCTTCAACCGTCCCCCTCCGGCTCCGAGGAAGGCGCCCCCAGGCCGCTGCGCGCGATCGTGCCCGGTGCGGTCGTCGGCATCGTCGTCCTCGCCGTCTTCGGTGCGGTCGGTCTGTTCAGCCCGACCGCACCGAAGGGGTGGGACGAGGCCGGCGGGCACGTGATCGTGGCCAGCGACTCCACGACGCGGTACGTCGTCCTGAAGACCGACGGGAAGAAGCAGCTGCATCCGGTCCTCAACATGGCTTCGGCCAAGCTCCTCCTCGATCCCGACAAGGACAGCGTCATCACGGTGGACGAGGGCGTGCTCGACAGCGGCGAGCCACCGCACGGCGCCACGATCGGTATCCCCTACGCCCCCGACCGCCTGCCCGGTTCCGACGACGCCGAGCAGGCCAAGCGCTGGGCCGTCTGCGAACGCCCGGGCCCGGGCGGCCGGGCCATCCAGAAGGCGGCGTTCGTCTTCGCGCAGAAGGACTGGTCCAGGACGGAGGGCAAGAACAGACTCTCCGGCGGCGACCTGATGTACGTCGTCGGACCGGACGGCTCCTCCCAGTACGTGGTGGACTCGCGCGGTTCCGCCTACCAGCTGGCCGATCCGGCGGACAAGGAACTCCTCAAGGCCCTGGACACCCAGGGCCGGGCCCCGCAGCGCGTCTCCCAGGAATGGCTGGACACGCTCCACAAGGGCGACCCGATCGAGATCCCGGAGATCAAGGGCACGCCCGGCGCCGCCGCCGGCGCCTCCGACATGCTCGGGCAGTACGACAAAGTGGGCATGGTCATCAAGGCGTACGACGGGCGGCGCATGCAGTATTACGTCGTGCAGAGCGGCGCCGTGGCCCGCGTATCGGAGTTCACGGCTACGTTGCTCCTCAACAGCGGCGCCCTCGTCGACGTCGGGCAGGCCGGCGAGGCGCAGCAGGTCAGCCCCGGCGCGGTCGTCGACAGCGTCGAGTTCGCGGGCCGGCGCACCTGGCCGTCGTACCGCCCGAAGACGGTCAACGATGGCACCTCCGCGACCTCCGGCCGCAACACCGTCTGCAGCGTGCTGCGCGCGGTGAACGCCGAGAACGGCGACACCACCCTGTCCACCTGGGCGAGCACCGACTTCCCCGCCCAACTGCCCACCGGCTCCTCCAGCGCCTACGTGACCCCGGGCTCGGGGCAGCTCTACCGCCAGTTCCAGGGCAGCGAGACGAAGGCGGGCGGGGTCTTCCTGGTCACCGACACCGGTCTGCGCTACGCCCTGCAGTCCAACAGCGACAGCGCCACCGACGACAAGGGCATCGGTACGTCCGACAAGAAGCGCGAGCGGGAACGGAGCGAGTCCCGGATCGCCCAGACGAGGCTCGGCTACGAGAACGTGGCACCTTCACCCGTTCCGGCGAAGTGGTCGACGTTCCTGCCCACCGGCCCACGCCTGTCCGAGGCGGCCGCACGCCAGCCGCAGGGATCGTGACGCCCGTGGCCGCCCGGAAGCCCGCGTGTGGCGTCGGCCGGATCCGGTTCCGGACACTGACTGCGGCCGTGCTCGCCGCCACGGTGCTCACCGCGCCGACCGCACTCACGCTCCTCCCCGCCGCGCCCGCGGCCCGCGCGGCCGACGGCGGGCAGTGCACCTTCCCCTCCAAGAACTACGAGGGCAGACCGTGGGCCCTCCAACGCGTCAACCTGGACGAACTGTGGGCCCGGACGAAGGGCAAGGGTGTGCGGGTCGCCGTGATCGACACAGGCGTCGACGTGAAACACCCGCAACTCACCGACGCAGTCGACGCGTCCAAGGGCAAGAACTACCTCCCCGAGAAGAACGACAAGGGCGAGAAGATCGAACGGGGCAACGCCCACGGCACCACCGACACCGTCGGCCACGGCACCCGCGTGGCCGGCATCATCGCGGCGCGCCCCGCCAAGGGCACCGGATTCGTGGGCCTGGCCCCGGAGACCACGATCATCCCCATCAAGCAGAACGACGCGGAGGGCAACGGCACGGCCGACACCCTCGCGACGTCGATCCGGCACGCCGTGGACTCGGGCGCCGACGTCATCAACATCTCCCAGGACACGGCCAAGGCGGTGAAACCCGCCTCGACCCTGGAGTCGGCCGTCGACTACGCCCTGGACAAGGAGGTCGTGATCGTCGCATCGGCGGGCAACGACGGCCTGGGAGGCAAGGACAGGACGACCTACCCGGCCTCCTACGACGGTGTCCTCGCCGTCGCCTCCTCCGACCGCAACAACGAACGCGCGTCCTTCTCCCAGGCAGGCGAGTTCGTGGGCGTGGCCGCCCCCGGCGTCGACATGATCTCCACCGTCCCCGGCGGGGGCCACTGCTCCGACAACGGCACCAGTTTCTCCGCGCCCTACGTGGCGGCCGTGGCAGCGTTGCTGAAGTCGGCGTACCCCAAGTGGACGGCCGAGCAGATCGTCGCCCAGATCGAGCAGACGGCCGAACGATCCATCCCCGGCCATGACCGCCTCGTCGGCTGGGGTGTGATCGACCCGGTCAAAGCCCTGACGGACGTGGACCCGGCCCACCCGCTGGAATCCCCCGCAGCCGAAAAGCCGGACGCCCACGCCAAGGCCCCCGACGTCCCCCCTCTCCACCTTGGCGAAACCGCCGACGAACGCAACACCCGCCTGGGCACCTACGTGGCCGTCGGCGCCCTGGTCCTCACCGCCGGCCTCGGCGGCACAGCGGTGGCGGTCCGGGACTCACGGCGACGAAGGAACCAGGTCTGACGGGGCCCGTCAGCGGCACAATGAGGAGCTCTCGACCTCTTTGGTGTAGGAAGTGATGAGATGCTTCATGGCATCGGAGTCGTTGTGCTTCGACCCCTGGAATTGAAGCGCGGTGTACAATTCTTGATCGTGTTCATTGTGTGTGCAGTCTGCTGCCTTTCCGAAACCTTCGTTTCCTGAGAATCGATATTGACCTGCGTTGGACGAAAGGCTGATCTTCTCAAGGGTCTGCCCCGAAGCAAAGTAGGCTGTGGTCTTTCCCTGCGCCACCCATGCTTGTGTGGCAGTAAGGATCAGTCTCTTATCGACGACCACCTTGCAGATTTGACTGCCGAGATGATCGTCCTTTTGTACAGTGATGCTTTCTCCGGCCGGAAAGAAGGGGCTAACCTCGTCGGAATCTACTGAAGTTCCGCACAGGTTGCTGGGCACGGCATAGGCGCGGTCCGCTTTCTCGTCTCCGTTACTGCAACCGGCGATCAAGGTCAACGAGGCAAGCGCAGCGAGAGCAGTGAAAGCGCGAGCCCTTGAAGTCTCTTGATGAAGGTTGCTCATACTTTTCCGATGCCGAATCATGAATACTCCGTGATGCTTCCAGGTGACTGCCCCTCAAGAATCGCTCGAGCATTGATGTAGCCCTGGCGACTTGCCTCCCCGGCGGCCGATGCGGCGTCACTTGCGTCTATGGTGTGATATCGCTCTGCCGATTCGCGCACAGCCAACTGTGTGACGTCCATCCCCCGTACAAGACCTTGTTGCCAGTACTGGCCGCCATTTACTTGAGCGTCCGCTTTCGCTTTCCCCTCGGCATCCTGGAAAAGTTCCTCCAGGATAACGCTCGTCGCAGTTCCTGCGCCCCCTCCGGCCAGGGCGCCCACCCAGGGCGTAGCGATGAAGGAAGTGCCCACTCCGACTGCGGTCCCCACCACACCTGAGATCATATTTTTCCGCTGGGCAATCGCCTGCTCAAACCCTTTGTCCTTATCTGAGGCTTCCTTGCCAATATATTCCTGCGCGCCGAGTCCAAGAGTCCCGGATACCTCGCCCGATCGACCTGCGATTCTCTCGGCAAGGAGTTGGTAGTTGTCGGACACTTGTCGATCTGACGGCAGATCCGGATTCAAGTGGTAGTCCATCAGTCGCCCCATGTAATCCTTCTGGCCAACCTCGATCGCGGCGTATCCCTCCGGATTCTGCCCGACGGTGAATAGGAGCTTGGTTACGTCCGTGTGTGAAAGCTTGGCTTCCGTGCCAGCGACTGGGTAGAGCTTTTCGATGTCCTTCCAATCATCCGATCCTCGTTCTTCATCGCTCATGGCTCGGTTCAAGTCGGGAAGATACTCGGAAGTGATTTGACCGATGCTGTCCGACATGTAACCGTGGTCTGTCAGACGTTCCGGACTGCCCGCGACAGAGGACACGAGACTCTCCATAAGTTTTGCCTGCTGCGCGTTGTGAGGAGGCGTGTCTGCTGAGGGCAATTCACCCGCCGGGTGACCCGTGGTTGCCGCCTCCAGCGCCAGTGCCAGATTGTTCTGCCCGGTATGCAGGTCGTCGCCCTTGAGGTTGGACTCCTGGGGCCAGTCCCGCTCTTCAAACAGGTACTGGAAGTTGGACAAGGAGGCCTTGCCCTTCTTTCCGTCCTCCCCGGTCTCGCGCTCAAAGGGGTTGTCCGGGTCGTCCTTGGACACGTACTGCTGGTTGAAGAAGTCGGTCGCCGCGTCAGGGCTGTTGGACAGTCCCTTCAGGTATCCGGTCAGCGGGTCGGTACCACTGTCCTCCCCGATGCGGTTGAGCCAAGAACTGGCGCCGCTCACGCTCCACATGGGGTTGCGATGCTCCCCATTCCCCGTGAGTTTCCGCTCAGTCTCCATGAGCTTGGTCCCGTAGTCCCTGAGGAACCCGTCGTCGTAGTCACCGGTTCGCATCAGGTTGCTCATGACCTGGAAGCCCATCGGACCACCCCGGTCGCCGTACAGCGGCTTTTCGCCGATGTCGATCATCGTGTGCTTCCAGGTGCCCATCGCCGTCGAATCGCTTTGCGTCGCGGTGGCCAGCGTCATGCCCAGACTTCGCTGCAAGTCGTCGAACTCTTCGAAGCGCTCACGCCCCAAGTCCCAGTTCCCCCGCTGCGGATCGCTGATCCCGGTCCAGAACTCCAGCGTCCCCTTGGGGCCGAGCGCGGTGGCGAATCGTTCGGCGAACAGTTCGTCGTCGGCATACTTCTTGAGCCCCGTGTTGAGCTTGTCGAAGTCCTTGACGCTCAGGTCGTCAGGGTTCTTCTTGGCCAGCGCCGCCAGTTCTTCGGCCTTCTTGACGGCCTCGGCGGCGGAGTCCCGGTCGGTGTAGTTGGCGTCGGAGAAGCCCAGCGAACTCTGGTCGGCGATGGCCTGGAGGACGGTCTTGGCCGATTCGTCGCTCTCGGTGGCCTTGTTGAGGATGCCCTGGATCCGGTCCCGCAGCGCGGTGATGTCGGCCTTGTTTTCCTGGTCCATCTTGCTGCGCGCCTCGGGCGGTGCGTTCGTGGTGACGGTGAAACCACCCTCGAAGCCGATGACCGTGAGGTTCTTCTTGCGACCTCCCTCAAGGGCATCGAGAAGCTGCTGATGATAGTCCTTCAGTTCGCCCACGGTGTCATTGAGGATCCTGTAGATGGTCTTCGCCTGGGTATGGGCGTCGGCGAACTCGCCCGCCGTCTTCCCGATGAACTCCTTGGACACCTCGGCATTCACGCCGGCCCAATCGGCCTTGTTGGCGCCCTGATGCAGGTTGTCCTCTGCATCCTTCTTCATCTCGGCGAGACTGCCCACCAGGGTCGACCAGTCCGTGAGGGCATCGTCGACCAGCTTGAAGTTGGCATCGCGCAGGGCTTCGAGTTCCATGGAGCTATTCGTTCCTCGCGAGTCGGGGGGTTGGAGGGAGCTGGGATCGCCCGCCCATCAGCGGGGGGCGGGCGCGTCAGTCCTTCTCCTTCTCCTTGTTCTGCTCGCCGTAGATGTCGTTGTGTTTTCCAGGCGGCCCGACCCGTTCGTCGAAACCTGCGTCCAGCGTCGCGATGCTGCTCATCTGACGCAGGATGTACCCCTCGTCACCGTCATGGGTCTTCTTGGAGACCTGCATGTGGTTGGAGATCTGGGCGCAGGCGTCCATCAAGGACTTCAGCTGCTCGTCCCAACGGGTCGACACATGCTTGAGCCCAGCGCCCAGTGCGAAGCCCTGCTTCGACAGATCGCCTGCGGCGCTGTCGCTGCTGACGATGTGGACACGGGCCTTGTCCCATAGCTGGTTGTACAGGGTGTGGGCGTCCTTGCCGACCTTGGTGAGGGCGTCGTTCTTGACCTTCAGGTCCCCGTACCGGCTCGGTGGTTTGACGGGGCCGCCTCCGTCCAACTGATTCAACTGCATGTGCGCGGAGCCGCCCGTCTGCCGCTCCAACGCGTCGGCCTTGAGCTGCTCCCACTCGTCCCATGCCATGGACGGCTACCTTCCCCGTGTGCAGGACCGCCGACGCCATCGCGGACCGGAGGGCGCCGTACGATGACCGGACTCTGCCATAACCTAGCAACGGCTGGACTGGGCGACGTAGGTCCTCGGCCAGTCACAGACGTACGCGCCTTCGCAGTCGGAAGGGTGAGAGTCTCCGGCCCACGCCGTCTGCGACGGCGACGTTCGGAGGGGGAAGGTCTTGGCGGTGGGTCAACACGGGGCACGGCAACGACGTCGGACAAGGGCGGGCCGGAGATGTCAGAACTGACAGGGCTGACGCTCTTCCTGTTCGTGCTCGCTGCCGTGCTGGTTCTCATGGCATGCATCAAGGCCGACCGTGTTCGCTCGTGGCGGGAGTCGCTGAATCCCTCCGCTCCGGGCCTCCCGGACGGGCCCTTCGTGGCTGGCCGCACCATCCTGGTCGTTATGGCCGTCACCTGTGTCGTCGGCGGCTTCCAGGGGCTGGCCGTGCAGGACAATGGGGAGTGGAGCGACGACGAACTGACGAGTGCGGTCAAGGGCGCGACGCGAGCCCTTGACGGCAGCTTCAATTACGGCGACCCGCTGGAGGAGGACGTCCCGGCCGACTTCGACGGTGAATACGCCAGGAAGGTCGAGCAGGAGGTCGTTGAGCACGGTGGCGGGGACGCCCCCCAACTGGGGGTGGACGCCACGTCGGTCGGCCCGGCGGTCTCCGACCAGGCCCAGTACCGCATCACAGCTAACGGGGCGGACACGGCCTTCTGTATGGACGTCAAGCGTACGCACGACGGCCATATCGAGACCGTGGCGCCCGGGCTCTCCGGCGACGCGGCGGCGGTGAAGCTGCCGAAGTACACATTCACCGTGTCGAGCCGGTCAGGCGACTGTTGAGACGTCCCAGCCCTCTAGGTAAGTCAGTGGCTTACATGACGCATTGTGGCTGACACGACTGGCTTCGGCGTTGGCTGTGGATGAAGAGTCAAGGGACCGTAGGGCCGGCGTCGCGGTCGGCCAGCGTGTGCCAGCAAGGAGGCTGGCGCAAATGGCGGTTGGGTACGAGCTACCCGATGACTACAGTGACGATCTCTTGCGGCTACGATCAGTTGCGCGTGCGAGCGGTCCAGGCTGTCTCGAGCGATGGATGTACGGGGAAGCGGGGGAGGTAGCAGCATGCTTCCAGCTGAAATGGTGGGAGGGGTGTCCGCCGGCAGGGCGGCCAACCTGGAGGTCACTGGCGAGGCGCTGTCGACGTTCGTGAAGCGGGTGGACAGCGCACTTCGCAATCTTGAGGGCTCGGCGGGTGATCCCACGCGCATCGGCGCACAAAGGATCAAGCCGTCCTCGCTGAACAGCGGCAGCATGGCCGCCTTTCCGGAGGCCAATGCGCTGTACCTGCAGTACAACCGGGTTCACGAGGAGCTCACCAGGCTTTCGAAGACGCTGCACCTTCAAATCGAGGCGATCGGTATCGCCGTCCGGGGCGCGCATGTGGGCTTCGACAACCTCGAAGAGGAGCAGCGCCGCCGCTTCGCACAGATCCAGACGCAGATTAAGCAGATCGAGGATGCAAAGGGCGACGAGCGGCGCCCCGAACCGACCGTCAGCGGGAGCCTTTGAAGATGTCCGACAAGCACCACGAGGCGGACTACGACCGAGTCTCTCAGCAGAACGCCGTTGCGGACTTCACCCGAGGCCTGGAAGAACGTCCTTCGTTCGGCATCTTCAACAGGATGCTGCAGTCGGCTGTCGAATCGACGCCGCTGGGTTCGGCCATGCCGGGCCGGACGAACTTCGAGGACCACGACCTCAACGAGATGGTCGACCTCGTCGAACGGACGAATCCGGAAGACCTGGAGAGCTCCGGCAAGGCGCTGTGGGATGCGCGGGACGCCATCAAGGACGCGGCCAAGGAACTGGACGGTCATATTGGCAACGTTCACTGGGTGGGTGAGGCGGGCGAGGCCTTCCGCACGTGGGGACGCTCGCTCGTCACCAGCACGCAGGGCCTGAGTGCCTTTGCTGGCGGGGCGGGAGACCAGATCACCGCTGCTGCCGTTGGCCTGGCCAACGTACGCACCGCGATGCCGGAACGCGATACGAGGCCGACGACCAAGGCGCTGCGACCCGAGCAGATCCCGACTCCCAAGCAGGTCGAGGGCAACAGTGAGTACGCGGAAGCGGTTCGTGTCGAGAAGAACCGTCAAGAGGCGATCAACCAAATGAACCGGTTGTCGTCCTACTACGCTGTGTCGGAGGAGTTGCTTGCGGGGCTGGAACCGCCGACGTTCAAGGCTATGCCGGATGTGGGGGTTCCGAAGCCCGGCAATGATGTGATCGGGGACGTGCCCGCTGACCGCCGGCCTGGTGGCGTTCACGGAAGCGAGACCGGAAGTCCCGCAGGTGGCCGTTCGATCACAACCCTGGAGGATCCCGCTCGGCCCCAGGAGGCCGGTGGCGCGGTCGCTTCCCCTGAAGGGATCACAAGGCAGACCGTCTTCACTCACGTGCCCGTTGCGACGACCATCGACAGTGTTGAAGCGCCGACGCTCCCCACAGCTCCCACGTCCGGTCACACGGTGCCGACCACGCTGCCTTCGACTCAAGGCGGGGGGCCGATCGGTCCACCCCCACCTGGCTTGGGCTCTCCCGTACCCCCAGGCCGCTCCGGTCGGCCTGATGGGGGACCCGGTCGTACCAAGGCACCCTTCTCCGCCCAGGGGCGTGTGACGCCTCCCGGCTCGGGTGGGGGCCCCGGTCCGGGGCGTCCGGGCAATCAGGGCCCCTTCAATCAGGTGGGGCGTCCGACGTCTGCTGGGCAGCAGCCCGGAGCCAAGGGGATCACGTCAGGAGCCAAGCCGTCTCCCATGGGGCACGGGGTGAGCGGCGGTACACCGCGTCCCAATCCCACGATGGCGCCGAGGCCGACGAGTGGCCCGGTCACCGGCGCGGGCCGGACCGGGGGTGTGGTCGGCGGTCGGCAGGCGAGCCCTACCGGAGTAACGGGACGCAGTGGTCCGAAGCTCCCCCGTGGCACGGTCGTCGGGGCCGACGCCGGGTCTCAGTCGGGCAAGGGCCGTTCCGCGGCGAAGCCCGGTATCACCGGTGTGCCCGCTGGGTCGAGGTCTGCCGCCCGCGCCGAACGGAACGGTATGACCCGTGGTGGTGCAGGGCTCGTGCGCGGGCCCGGCGAGCGTGGGCGCCGTCGTGACGAACGCAGGGAGGAAGGCGCGGAGCGACCCGACTATTTGGTCGAGGACGAAGAGACACACCTGCCTACGAATCCGCGGCGCGATGTGCCGCCGGTCGTCAACTGAGCGCGAGCGAGGACTCACCCCATCATGAAGTCAGCAACACGCCGAGGGCTGCGAGTACGCCTTGGGGGCGCCGTCGCGAGCGCCCTGATTGCCGTTGGCGTGAGCTTTGCCCCTGGTGCCACTGCGGCCGACGTGCAGTCGGAGCAGTGGTACCTGGGACCGATGCAGGCCGAGAAGATGTGGAAGGTCAGCAGAGGGGAGGGCATCAAGGTCGCTGTGATTGACAGTGGAGTGAACCCTGGCACGCCCTCACTCGAAGGCCAGGTTCTGGCTGATGTAGTACCGGAGCAGGTCGCGTACGGAGCCACGGAGGATTACGACGGCCACGGGACGACCATGGCGGAGCTGATCGCCGGCACCGGGGCAGGGGGCGGGATCCGAGGACTGGCACCTGATGCGAAGATCGTGCCGTACCGCATCGCGCTAGGGCGCTCGCTTACCGCCAACGAAGAGAAGCGAGCTCCTACTGCGATGCAAGCGATCAAGGTTGCCGCGGACAGCGATGCGCACATCATCAGCATGTCCTTCACCTCTCCCGCCTATGAGGCGGACTTCGAAAAGGCGGTGAAGTACGCAGCGTCCAAGGGAAAGTTGTTGGTCGCGGGCGTGGGAAATGAAGGCCGAGACAGTGGGTATATCGGCTACCCAGCTGCCTATCCGTACGTTATCGGTGTGTCATCCATTGATGAGAAGAGCAATATCTCGGACTTCGCTCAGTCGGGCAATTACGTCGATTTGGTGGCGCCGGGTGAGAACATCCCAGGCTACTGCAAGCCGAATTTCGATCAGTACTGTCCCGATATGCCAGGCACCAGCGCCGCCACCGCCATCACCTCCGCCGCAGCCGCCCTCATCTGGTCCGAACACCCCGACTGGACGGCCAACCAGGTCACCCGCGCCCTGATCGACACGGCCGGCCGCAAGTGGCCCAAGGACAAGCCGACCGCGACCGGGGGCTACGGAACCATCCGCCCCCGCTCGGTGCTGGCGAACCCGGACTACGACGGTGGTGAGCCGTACTCCGACCCGCTGCGGAAGGAGAACAGTCAGGAGGGGGAGAAGTTGGTGACCGAGATCCCCCCGGCGTCCGCCTCCTCGACGCCGTCCGCGGGTGCAACGACCGCGTCACAAGGCGCGGCAGGGTCGGCCAAGGACAAGCCGGCGGCAGCAGGATCGGACGATGCGAGGACCGCGGCGGCCGACGCGTCGAGCGACAGCGGCAGCACGCTGTGGATCGCGCTCGGCGCCGCCGCAGCCGTGGTCGTGATCGGTGGCGGCGCCTTCGCCGTACTGCGGGCCCGGCGCGCGAACTGACACCGGCGTCGTCGGTGTCGTATGGAGAGAAGTAACAGGGAGGGCAGGGGCGGATCATGGCCGTCGACCAGAAGCTCGAAGACGCAGCGGTAGTCAAGCTGCAGAAGGACATGTACGAGAAGTTCGAGAGCATCCGCAAGCGGGTCCACAACCTACAGGGTGTGATCGACAGCCTTGAGGGTCAGTGGCAGGGCATCGGCCGTGCGGCTTTCGACAAGAAGCAGTACGAGATCAACACGTCGCTGCAGAACATGGGCCGCATCCTCGCCGACGTCGTGGACGCGATGACCGCGACGCGCAACATCAAGGACAGCAAGGAAGACGAAGTCCTCGCTGCCGTGAACAAGATCAACGTCAACGACGGTGCTCCCACGGTGCAGTCGTCGCCCCTCAGCTCCTTCTGAGGCGAGCGGCAGACGTCAGCCACAGCCGCAGTACATTCCGAACGAGATGAGGTAGGCAGAGATGAGCCGTAACGCCGACGGTCTGCAAGTGACATACGACGGGCTCGACTTCGCGGCGACCAACCTCGCCAACGAGGCGAAGCTGCTCGACGAAGACATTCAGCAGCTCACCAAGATGGTGGAAAGCAGCAAGCAGTACTGGGCGGGCAAGGCTCAGGAGGCCTACGCGCTGAAGCTGGAACTCTGGCGCAAGGAAACCACCGACATCCACCAGGCCCTCATGGGCATCGGCCATGTCGTGGGATCGTCCGGCGGTACGTACATGGAGGGTGACCTGGCGGCGTCCAGGTACCTGCAGTAGACACAGCGGCAGCGTCGCGGCAGTGACGAGGGTGGGCGTGCGCGGGAGACGCCCACCCTCTTGTGTGTCCGGGGAGTTCACCAGAAGGCGGCCTTCTGGTCCGAGGGCCCGAGTCGGCCCCCGTCACCGCCCGCCTTCGTCCTCCACCAGCCCCACCTGAACCAACGGCTTCCCCCGCCGCCGGGACACGAACACGCCCCGGCCCGGCGGCATCGGACGTGGGCGCACCCCGCCCAGCAGGTCGCCCTCGGCCGGGTCGCCGCTGAGGACGACGCCCTGGGCGCCGAGTTCCTTGAGGCGCTGCATGAAGGCCTCGTACCCGGCGCGGCCCGCGCCCGCGGTCGAGCGGGCGATGATGAAGCGCACGCCGACGTCCCGGGCGAAGGGCAGAAGCTCGGTGAGGTGGCCCAAAGGGTTGCCGCTGGACGTGGCGACCAGGTCGAAGTCGTCGATGACGATGTACACCGTCGGCCCCTGCCACCAACTGCGGTCGCGCAGTTGCTCCGGCGTGACGTCGGCGGTCGGCGTCCGGCGCCGCATCAGTTCGGCCAGCGCGTCCATGTGGTGCTGCATCTGGTTCGACATGGGAACGTACTCGGCCAGGTGCGACGGCGGGGTGACGCCCAGCAGCGAGCGGCGGTTGTCGATGACGAACAGCTTGCAGGAGTCGCCGTCGTAGCGCTCGGTCAGACGCCGGATGAGGAGCTTCAGCAGGTTCGACTTGCCGGACTCGCTCTCGCCGAGGACGAGGAAGAACGGGTCCTGCTCGAAGTCCACGAACACCGGTTCCAGGCTGTCCTCGTCGAGTGCGAAGGACACCCCCCGCCGGGGGAACCGGTCGCCCGGGGGGAGCTGGTTCGCGGGGAACTCGCGGGGCAGCAACCGCACCGCGGGTGCACCTGGTTGCTGCCAGTGCCGGGCGACCTCGGTCCCGAGCGCCTGGGTGGCCTCGGCGAGGTCGGAGTCCGAGGACAGCCCGTCGATGCGCGGGACCGCCGCCATGAAGTGCTGCTTCTGCGGCGTCTGGCCGCGCCCGGGCACACCCGTCGGCACGTTCGCCGCGACCTTGCGGTCGAACTCCGAGTCCATGGTGTCCCCGAGCCGCAACTCGAGGCGGTTCATCAGGTGGTCCTTGAGGTTGCTGCGGACCTCCATGGAGCGTGACGCGGTGAGGATCACGTGGATGCCGTAGCCGAGGCCGCGAGCGGCGATGTCCAGCACGACCGACTCCAGCGCCTCGTAGTCCGCGCGGAAGTTCCCCCACCCGTCGATGACCAGGAAGACGTCGCCCCACGGCTGGTCGGTCACCGGGATGTCACCCCGCGCGCGGCGTGCGCGGAACTCCGCGATCGAGGAGATGCCGGCGGTGCGGAAGTACTCCTCGCGGCGGGTCAGCACGCCGTAGACCTCGGCCGCGGTACGCCGTACCTTCTCGGGGTCCAGGCGTGAGGCCACGCCTCCGACGTGGGGCAGGCCGGCCACCGCCGCCAAACCGCCGCCACCGAAGTCCAGAGCGTAGAACTGCACTTCGTGCGGAGTGTGGGTGAGCGCGAACGACGCGATGACCGAGCGGAGGAGTGTCGACTTGCCGGACTGCGGTCCGCCCAGGATCTGCATGTGGCCGGCGGCGCCGCCGAAGTTCACCCAGAGCGGGTCCCGGCGCTGCTCGTACGGCTTGTCGACGATGCCGACGGGCACGACGAGCCGGCCCGCGCCTTCGTAGCCGGGCTGGGTCAGGCCGCGCCCCGCCACCTGGGCGAGGCCGGGCAGCAGTGTGTCGAGCGACGGCGGGCTGTCCAGCGGCGGCAGCCACACCTGGTGGGCGGCCGGGCCCTGCGCCTCCAGGCGCCGGACGACGACATCGAGCACGGTGTCGGCGAGCGCGTCGTCGTCCGTCCGGTCCGGAGTCTCCTCGCGCTGCGGCGGTACCGCCAGGTACCGCACCGGCACCTCGGCGGCGGTGAACAGCACCGGCCGCCGGTCGACCGGCCGAGGGCCGCCGCGCGTCGCCGCCTGCTGCGCACTCGTGCGGTACACGCCCGAGACGTACGCGGCCTTGAAGCGCACCATCTCGTCCGTACCGAACTTCAGGAAACCGGAGCCGGGGACGTTCGGCAGTTCGTAGGCGTCCGGGACACCGAGTGCGGACCGGGACTCGGCCGCGGAGAAGGTGCGCAGCCCGATCCGGTACGACAGGTACGTCTCCAGACCGCGCAGACGGCCCTCCTCCAACCGCTGCGAGGCGAGCAGCAGGTGGACGCCCAGCGACCGGCCGATACGGCCGATCTGCACGAACATCTCAATGAAGTCCGGCTTGGCCGTGAGCAGTTCGCTGAACTCGTCGATCACCAGGACGAGCGAGGGGATCGGTTGCAGTGCGGCGCCGGCCGCGCGGGCCTTCTCGTAGTCGTGGATGTTGGCGTAGTTGCCCGCGTCCCGGAGCATCTCCTGACGGCGGTTGAGCTCACCGCGGATCGAGTCACCCATCCGGTCGACCAGGGTCAGGTCGTCGGCGAGGTTGGTGATCACGGCTGCCACGTGCGGCAGTTGAGCCATACCGGCGAACGTCGCGCCGCCCTTGAAGTCGGCGAGCACGAAGTTGAGCGTCTCGGACGAGTGGGTCACGGCGAGGCCGAGGACCAGGGTGCGCAGCAGTTCCGACTTGCCGGAACCGGTCGCGCCCACGCACAGGCCGTGCGGTCCCATGCCCTCCTGCGCCGCCTCCTTCAGGTCGAGCATCACGGGCCGGCCGTCCTCGCCGACGCCGATCGGCACCCTGAGCCGTTCGGACTGGGAGCGGGGCCGCCAGGTCCGGCGGGTGTCGACGGAAGCGGCGTCACCGAGGTTGAGGAGATCCGTGAACTCCAGGTTGGCCAGCAGCGGCTCGTCGTCGTCCCCGCCCGTTCCCGCCCGCAAGGGCGCCAGCTGCCTCGCCAGCGCTTCGGCGCTCTCCGGGGAGAGGACGTCGGGCGTGCCTTCGTAGACCGCACCGTGCGCCGCCTCCAGGCGCAGCTCCTTCGGCTGCACGACGAGCGAGAGGTCCCCGCGTCCGGTGGCGAGGGTGCCGGGGACCACCTCGATCACGGTCACCCCCTGCATGCCCTCCGGACTCGCCAGAAGCGACGTCGGCGGCAGGGAGACTCCGTCGAGCACGATGACCAGGTGCGGTTGGTCGGGCACCGGCCGGCCTGCCGGATGAAACCTCGGCCGGCCCTCGAGGCGGCTGCCGAGCAGCTCTTCGAGGGCCGTCGGGTCGGCTGTCACCAGCCGACGGGAACCCGCGCCGTCCGCGGCATCGCCCGCCTGCGCGTGCGGGAGCCACTTCGTCCACTCCCATTCGGTCGCCGACTCCCGCCCGGTGGCCACGGCGATCACCAGGTCCTCGGGGGAGTGCAGTGCGGCGAGCGAGGCGGTGACGGCCCGGGCGGCCCCGCGCACGGTGGCTGGTTCGCCGCTGACCGTCACGTGGTAGAACGCCCGCAGGGAGACCGCCATCGGCAGTTCCTGGAGGGTGCTGTGCGTGGCGAGGAAGCGATGCATGGCCCCTGCGGTCAGCGGCTCCAACTCGTCCACCGGAGCCGTCTGGGGCGGCACCAGGGGAGTGGCCAGGGCCTGCGGACCGAGACCCACGCGAACCTGGGCGAAGTCCTCGTCGCCCGTGCGCCTTTCCCACAGCCGGCTGCCCTCGGCGACCAGGGCCCACAGCTGTTCCGGCGCCGGATGCAGGTAGTACTGCGCGTCGCGCTGGGCCTTCGCCGTCTCATGGGCGGCGCGCCTGGTCTGCGACAGATAGCGGAGGTAGTCCCGGCGTATGTCGGCCATCTGTCCCTGGTTGCCGCGGCGGTAGCGCACCAGCATCGCGATGCCCATGGCGATCGTGGACGCGATCATCACCATGCCCATGATCTTCATGATGGGCTGGGCCGAGGGATTGAAGAAGAACACCACGGACCCACCCATGCCGAGCATGGGCAGGAGCTGCATCAACGCGCCCTCCTGCTGCCCGCGAGGGAGTTCCGGAGGTGCTTGCAGGTGGACCTCCTCCGTGGGCACGTTCTTCGGCAGCGCCCGAGGTGGGCGCTTGACGACGATGTGGCTCACTCCGCACCAATTCCCTTGCCGGCCCGACCCGTTCCGCCCACCGCCCGTCTCCCGGTGCACGTCGATCGCAAAGGGCGATCCTACTGACACACACAGCCAGCAGTGGGCGGTAGGGTGCCCGTGAGACGCGTGAGCAGTTGCGAATCCGCCCGGGGCCCTGTGGAACCCCGCGGACAGCACCACGCTCGATACGCGCACCCCGCGCGCGCCGCGCAGCGGTCAGGGGTGACGCGGGACCACGGGGCAGGATCGCCACCGACCGGCAGGGCGCGCCGGTGCCGTACCTTGCCGATATCACCTACGAGGGGGAACAGCGGGTGAGCATGACGGCCTCCGCGCCGACCGGCGCACCAGGCGGAACAGGCACGGGTGCCCGAGGCCCGGCCGCGGCCGGTTCGGGGCTCGGCTTCTGCCGGGTCACGATCGTGGCGCCCGACAGTCGCATCGACGTGGCCCTGCCCGACGACGTGCCCGTCGCCGACCTGTATCCGGAGATCCTGCGGTTCTCCCAGCAGAGCCCGGAGGAGGGTGCGCCGGTCGGGTATCACCTCGTACGCCGAGACGGGACCGTCCTCGACAGTGCCCGCTCCTTCGCGGCGCAGCGCATCCTGGACGGCGAGCTGCTCACGCTGCGTCCGTTCGCCGACTCCCTGCCCCCTGCGGTCTTCGACGACGTCTCGGAGGCGGTCGCCTCCTCCGTCGTCCAGGACCGCACCCTGTGGGACGGTGCGCTCACTCGCGTGGCCTGCCTGGTCGGAGCGGGCGTGTTCCCCGTTCTGCTGGCGTTCGTGGCCTGGAGTTCCCAGGTCCGCCACGACATGCACGGCGTGCAGGGCATCCTCGCCGCGGTCGCCGGCGTCCTGCTCGTCACCTTCGCGTGCGTGCGTGCGCGCGTGTACCGGGACCGGGGCTCCGCCCTGGCTCTCGGGCTGGGCGCCCTCGCAAACGTCGCCGTGGCGGGCTCAGGGCTGGTCCCGCTCGCTGAGGGGCAGGGCATCGGACGGCTCCAGTTCCTCCTGGCGTGCGCGGCGGTCCTGGTCGCCTCCGTCGTACTCACCCTGGTGTCACCGAGCGGCGACAGCGCCTTCGTGGCCTTCGTCTTCTCGTCGGTGGTCGGCCTGCTCGCCACGTTCGCGGCGATGCTGACGGACCTGGAGCCGATGGAGACGGCCGCGGTCTGCGCGGTCCTGTCGGTGTGCGCCCTCGCCTTCCTGCCGGGCCTGTCGCTGCGCTTCGCGCGGCTGCCCACCGGCTTCGAACCGCCCAACCAGCCACGCGGCTCCTACTCGGCGGACGACACCAGTGCGCCGGAACCCGTGGACGTCGAACGCATCGCGGCGCAGGCCCGTCGCGGCCATGAGCTCCTCGCGGGACTGGTCGGCGGCTGCGCGGTGGTCTCCGTGGGGGCGTCGGTCGTCCTTGGCTTCACGGGCAACATGTGGGCGCAGCTCCTGACGCTCGCCACCGGCGTCGCGATGGTGATGCGGGCGCAGCTGTTCCGATACACCACCCAGGTCGCCGCCACGCTGGCCGCCGGGCTGGCCTGCCTGGTCTTCCTCGGCCTGGGGCTGGCCATGAACCCGCCGGTGGAGTACGTGCGGGACGCGCTCCAGGGCGACACCGCCGCCCTGGACATGCGCAGCGTCTGGCTGGCGGCCGCGGTCGCCGCGGCTGTGGCGCTGGTCACCGCGATCGGCCTGATCGCCCCTCGGGGCGGCGTCACGCCCTTCTGGGGACGCTTCATGGAGATCGCCGAAGTCTTCGTGCTCCTGACGCTGATCCCCTTGGCTCTCGCCGTGTTCGACGTCTACTCCGCGGCGCGGTCGATGGCAGGCGACTGAGAGCCGGCTGAGAGGCTCCGAGAGGCGGCTGGAGGAGCGTGAAGGGAACGGGGACACCGCTCCCCTTCCCTGCACGGCCGGGGGAGGGCGTACAGCACACCCCCATTTACTCGACGTCGCCCCCAGAGCGTTCCGCGGCCGGTTCCAGGTCGAATTCCCCGTCCCGCGCACCGAGCACGAACGCCCGCCACTCCGCCTCCGTGTACCGCAGCACGGTGTCGTGGTCGAGCGAGGACCGCATGGCGACGGCACCCTCCGGCAGGTAGGCGATCTCGACCCGTTCCTCGTGGGCCTCGGTGCCGGGCGCGCTGTGCCATTCCACACCGGAGATGTCGAGGGCGTAGAGCTCGTCCCGCTCCCGGTCCTTGCGTGCTCGGAGTTCCTTGTCCTCGGCCTCGGCCATCGCGGGTCCGGTCCTTCCTGCTGTGCCAACGAACTGTGCGGTCACCATACTTGTCCCCGTTCTGCCAGGTCAGTGGTTCACCGATGGAGGCACCGGTACGGGGGACGGGCGGAGGTGTCCCTACGGGCTGGTAGGCTGTGTGACGGCCGTTTGTGTACGCGCCCCCGGAGCTGTGAGCCCTGGAGGTCGCGCCCAGCGGATCCCCGCCTTCCGAGTTACGGAAGATCCCCCGAGACGTAGACCGGGGGCACTCGGTGGCCAGTCACAGACCCAGAGGAGTACGCGTGTCGCTCGACGCCGCAGTGAAGAAGCAGATCATCACCGAGTTCGGTACCAAGGAGGGCGACACCGGCTCCCCCGAGGTCCAGGTCGCTCTGCTGTCCCGTCGGATCTCCGACCTGACCGAGCACCTCAAGTCCCACAAGCACGACCACCACTCCCGTCGTGGTCTGCTCATCCTGGTCGGCCAGCGTCGCCGGCTGCTTCAGTACCTCGCCAAGAAGGACATCCAGCGCTTCCGCGCGCTGGTCGAGCGCCTCGGCATCCGCCGCGGTGCGGCGGGCGCCCGCTAGCACACCGTGAAGGGAGCGGTTCCCAACGCAAGGGGGCCGCTCCCTTTGCTGTACGTGCGCGCTGTCGCCACCCCTTTGTAGTGTGGTAACAGAAGAACAAGACGTACGAGGAGAAGCGGACCGCACCGCCGCCGCCGGTCCTCGGTAGTGGCCCCCGGGGGCAGATCCCCGGGTGCTTCGATCGAAGACCGGCCCGCACCGCACGGAACGCTTCTCCGGCTCCGTCCCCTCCGCCACACGGGCGGGCGGGACAAAAGACGACAAGCATCGGAGAAACCACTAGTGGAGAACGAGACCCACTACGCCGAAGCCGTGATCGACAACGGCGCTTTCGGCACCCGCACCATCCGCTTCGAGACGGGCCGCCTGGCCCGTCAGGCCGCCGGTTCCGCCGTGGCGTACCTGGACGACGACACCATGGTGCTGTCGGCCACCAGCGCCTCCAAGAACCCGAAGGACCAGCTCGACTTCTTCCCCCTCACGGTGGACGTCGAGGAGCGGATGTACGCCGCCGGCAAGATCCCCGGCAGCTTCTTCCGTCGTGAGGGCCGGCCCTCCGAGGACGCCGTCCTCACCTGCCGCCTGATCGACCGCCCGCTGCGCCCGTCCTTCAAGAAGGGCCTGCGCAACGAGATCCAGGTCGTGGCCACGGTCATGGCCCTCAACCCCGACCACCTGTACGACGTCGTGGCGATCAACGCCGCCTCCGCGTCGACGCAGCTGGCCGGCCTGCCCTTCTCCGGCCCGATCGGCGGCGTCCGCGTCGCGCTGATCCGCGGCCAGTGGGTGGCCTTCCCGACGCACACCGAGCTCGAGGACGCCGTCTTCGACATGGTCGTCGCGGGCCGCGTCCTGGAGGACGGCGACGTCGCGATCATGATGGTCGAGGCCGAGGCCACCGAGAAGACCATCAAGCTGGTCGAGGGCGGCGCCGAGGCGCCCACCGAGGAGGTCGTCGCCGCCGGTCTCGACGCCGCGAAGCCCTTCATCAAGGTGCTCTGCCGCGCCCAGGCCGACCTCGCCGCCAAGGCCGCCAAGCCGACCGGCGAGTTCCCGATCTTCCTGGACTTCCAGGACGACGTGCTCGAGGCGCTGACCGGCGCCGTCAAGCCCGAGCTGACGCAGGCGCTCACCATCGCCGGCAAGCAGGAGCGCGAGGCCGAGCTGGACCGCGTCAAGGGCCTCGCCGCCGAGAAGCTCCTGCCGCAGTTCGAGGGCCGCGAGAAGGAGATCTCCGCCGCGTACCGCGCGCTGACCAAGTCCCTGGTGCGCGAGCGCGTCATCAAGGAGAAGAAGCGCATCGACGGCCGCGGTGTCACCGACATCCGCACCCTGGCCGCCGAGGTCGAGGCGATCCCGCGCGTGCACGGCTCGGCCCTGTTCGAGCGTGGCGAGACCCAGATCCTGGGCGTCACCACCCTGAACATGCTCCGCATGGAGCAGCAGCTGGACACCCTCTCCCCGGTGACCCGCAAGCGCTACATGCACAACTACAACTTCCCGCCGTACTCCGTCGGCGAGACCGGCCGTGTCGGCTCCCCGAAGCGCCGCGAGATCGGCCATGGCGCCCTCGCCGAGCGCGCCATCGTGCCGGTGCTGCCGACGCGCGAGGAGTTCCCCTACGCGATCCGCCAGGTGTCCGAGGCCCTCGGCTCCAACGGCTCGACGTCCATGGGCTCGGTCTGCGCCTCCACCATGTCGCTGCTGAACGCCGGTGTGCCGCTGAAGGCCCCCGTCGCCGGTATCGCCATGGGCCTGATCTCCCAGGAGATCAACGGCGAGACGCACTACGTCGCCCTCACCGACATCCTCGGTGCGGAGGACGCCTTCGGCGACATGGACTTCAAGGTCGCCGGCACCAAGGAGTTCGTGACCGCGCTCCAGCTCGACACCAAGCTGGACGGCATCCCCGCCTCCGTCCTGGCCGCCGCCCTCAAGCAGGCCCGTGACGCCCGCCTCCACATCCTCGACGTGATGATGGAAGCGATCGACACGCCGGACGAGATGTCCCCGAACGCGCCGCGGATCATCACCGTGAAGATCCCCGTCGACAAGATCGGTGAGGTCATCGGCCCCAAGGGCAAGATGATCAACCAGATCCAGGAGGACACGGGCGCCGACATCACGATCGAGGACGACGGCACGATCTACATCGGTGCCGCCCAGGGCTCGCAGGCCGAGGCCGCCCGCGCCACGATCAACGGCATCGCCAACCCGACCATGCCCGAGGTCGGCGAGCGCTACCTGGGTACGGTCGTCAAGACGACCACCTTCGGCGCGTTCGTCTCCCTGCTGCCTGGCAAGGACGGTCTGCTGCACATCTCGCAGATCCGCAAGCTCGCCGGCGGCAAGCGCGTGGAGAACGTCGAGGACGTCCTCGGCGTGGGCGCGAAGGTCCAGGTCGAGATCGCCGAGATCGACTCCCGCGGCAAGCTCTCCCTGATCCCCGTGATCGAGGGCGAAGCGGGCGACGACGACAAGAAGGACGACGCCGACCAGTGACGTCCCGTAGCGCCAAGGCGACGGCCCGCACCTCCTCGGAGGCGCGGGCCGTCGCCCGTACCCAAACCCTCATCAAGGGCGAGCACGGCATCGGCACGGTCCGCAGGACGACCCTCCCCGGCGGCCTGCGCATCGTCACCGAGACGCTGCCCTCGGTCCGCTCGGCGACCTTCGGCATCTGGGCCCACGTCGGCTCCCGCGACGAGACCCCCGCGCTGAACGGCGCCACCCACTACCTGGAGCACCTGCTCTTCAAGGGCACCCGCAAGCGCAGCGCCCTGGACATCTCCTCCGCCATCGACGCGGTCGGCGGCGAGATGAACGCGTTCACGGCGAAGGAGTACACGTGCTACTACGCGCGCGTGCTCGACACCGACCTGCCGCTCGCCATCGACGTGGTCTGCGACATGCTGACCGGCTCGCTGATCCAGGAGGAGGACGTCGACGTCGAACGCGGCGCCATCCTCGAAGAGATCGCGATGACCGAGGACGACCCGGGCGACTGCGTGCACGACCTGTTCGCGCACACCATGTTCGGCGACAACGCGCTGGGCCGCCCCGTCCTCGGCACCGTCGACACGGTCAACGCCCTCACCGCCGACCGCATCCGCCGCTTCTACAAGAAGCACTACGACCCCACCCACCTGGTGGTCGCCGCGGCCGGCAACGTCGACCACAACAAGGTCGTACGCCAGGTTCGCGCCGCCTTCGAGAAGGCCGGGGCCCTCAAGGACCAGGTGGCCCAGCCGCTCGCTCCGCGCGACGGCCGGCGCACCATCCGGGCCGCGGGCCGCGTCGAGCTGATCGGCCGCAAGACCGAGCAGGCCCACGTCATCCTCGGCATGCCGGGCCTGGCCCGCACCGACGAGCGCCGCTGGGCCATGGGCGTCCTCAACACCGCCCTCGGCGGCGGCATGTCCTCGCGCCTGTTCCAGGAGGTCCGGGAGAAGCGCGGCCTGGCCTACAGCGTGTACTCGTACACGTCCGGCTTCGCCGACTGCGGCCTCTTCGGCGTGTACGCGGGCTGCCGGCCCTCCCAGGTGCACGACGTGCTCAAGATCTGCCGCGACGAGCTGGACCACGTCGCCGAGCACGGCCTCACCGACGACGAGATCGGCCGCGCCGTCGGCCAGCTCCAGGGCTCCACGGTCCTCGGCCTGGAGGACACGGGCGCGCTGATGAACCGTATCGGCAAGAGCGAGCTGTGCTGGGGCGAGCAGATGTCGGTCGACGACATGCTGGCCCGGATAGCCTCGGTCACGCCGGACGACGTCCGCGCCGTCGCCCGCGACGTCCTGGGCCACCGGCCGTCCCTGTCGGTCATCGGCCCGCTCAAGGACAAGCAGGCGTCCCGGCTGCACGACGCCGTCGCCTGACACTCCCGGTCTCACGGTTAAGGAAGCGAACACAACATGAGCAAGCTGCGCGTGGCCGTCCTCGGTGCCAAGGGCCGGATCGGCTCCGAGGCGGTACGGGCGGTCGAGGCCGCCGAGGACATGGAGCTGGTCGCGGCCCTCGGCCGGGGCGACGGCCTGGAGGCACTGGCCGAGTCCGGCGCCCAGGTCGCCGTCGAGCTGACCACCCCCGCCTCGGTGATGGACAACCTCGACTACTGCGTACGCCACGGCATCCACGCCGTCGTCGGCACCACCGGCTGGACCGACGAGCGCCTCGCGCAGCTGAACGCGTGGCTCGACGCCTCCCCGGGGACCGGCGTGCTCATCGCGCCGAACTTCTCCATCGGCGCCGTGCTCACCATGAAGTTCGCGCAGATCGCGGCCCCGTACTTCGAGTCCGTCGAGGTCGTCGAGCTGCACCACCCGAACAAGGTGGACGCCCCCAGCGGCACCGCCACCCGCACCGCCCAGCTGATCGCTCAGGCCCGGCAGAAGGCAGGCTCCGCACCGGCGCCCGACGCCACTGCCACCGCCCTGGACGGCGCCCGCGGCGCGAACGTGGACGGCGTCCCGGTGCACGCGATCCGGCTGCGCGGTCTGCTCGCCCACCAGGAGGTGCTGCTCGGCGGCGAGGGGGAGACCCTCACCGTCCGGCACGACTCCCTGCACCACAGCAGCTTCATGCCGGGCATCCTGCTGGGCGCCCGCCGGGTGGTCACCACCCCGGGCCTCACCTTCGGCCTGGAACACTTCCTGGACCTGAACTGAGACCCTCACCCTGATGCGCGCGAAGATCACCTACCTCGTCACGGCCGCCGTCCTGGTCTTCTACTTCGCCCTGGTCGGCAGCCGCGGCGTGCTGCTCATCAAGACCGGCACGCTCCTCACCGTCACCTTCGGGGTCGCGGTGCTGATCCTGCCGGTGATCGGCCTGTGGTTCCTCTGGAAGAACACCCAGTTCGTCCGCCGGGCCAACGCCCTCGCCGCCGAACTCGACGCCGAGGGCGGACTGCCCGTCGACGAGCTGAAGCGCACCCCCAGCGGCCGCGTCGACCGCGAGTCGGCCGACGCGGTCTTCGCCCTGCGCAAGGCCGAGACGGAGGACGCCCCGGCCGACTGGCGCACCTGGTTCCGGCTCGCCGTCGCCTACCACGACGCCCGCGACACCCCGCGCGCCCGCAAGGCGATGCAACGGGCGATCGCGCTGCACGACGGCAAGCACGTCGAGGCCGCCTGAGCCGGCCGCGGGCGAAACGCCGGGGCCCGGACCGCACAGCTGCGGTCCGGGCCCCGGCGTTTCGCCTCTCGAGTGCGTCAGCCCCGTCGGTACTCGTCGGCCCACGCCTCCACCGCGTCGGCCGCCCGGTTGAAGGCGCCGTCGCGGGCAAGGAAGTCGGAGTTGTGCGTGGTCAGCAGCGGAGCCGCGGGCTCCGTCGACCGGCCCTGCCGCACCACGAGGAGCGCCTGCCCCTGCACCGTGCGCGGCAGTCCCAGCCAGCGCACCGGCTGCTGCACCGTGCGCACGCTGGCGACCTGCTGCCAGGCCACCGTGCGCGTGGTGAAGAAGGCGACCTGACGCACGCCGTGCGCGCTCACCCACGCGCCCATGCGCAGCATCCGCAGGGCGCACAGGATGACGACGACCGCGAGGCCGAAGACCACCCCGGCGGAGGACGGCCCGCCGGTCGCCGCGATGATGACCGCCGCGAACAGGACGAACGAGGCGAGCAGCAGCATCAACGCCGCCGCCCCCACCCGCCACGGCCCCGGCCGGTAGGGCCGGCGCCACAGGTCGCGGTCGTCGTACGGCAGCGCGACGTCGTCGGCCGGGTCAAAGGCGCGGTCGGCCGTCAGGAAGGGCAGGGGCACGGCTGGTCCTCACTCGTTCCAAGGCAAGTGTTGTGCCCGGTGAGGCTACCGACCTGTGTCTCCGGTCACCACCCTCGGGGGTCCGGACGGAGCCGGGCCGCCCCTGCCCGGTGTGCCTAGCGCCCCTCGGAGGCCTGCGACGGCTGCTTGTGCGGGGAGGGCTGGTCGGCGGACAGGGCGGGCATCCCGATCACCAGGGAGCCCACGAGACCGGCGACGACGGTGACGCCGAGAAGCCAGCGCCCGGCCAGCTGGCCGAAGGACGCCCGCTCACGCGGCGGGGGTGTGACATTGCTGCGGAACCTGTCGGCCTCGGCGACGAAGGCGAACGGCACGGGTTCACGCCGGCGGATCATAGGGACTGCGTCTCCCTTCTGGGACTGGAATGAAGTGCTGTTACTCATACAGACGAACGAACGCCCCTCCAGGTGCCCTGTTTCACCGACTTCATTGCGGCACGGCACCGATCGCCCGATTCGGCGCCCCCGGCCGGGTCGTAGAGTGGCCTCGCCAAGCGCCGAGATTGACTGGGAAGGCCCTCCACACCGTGACCGAAACCCCCGCCGACGATCCGAAGATCGAACTCCGCAGCGACATCACCGTCCAGCTGGTCAAGAGCGCCGCGACCGACTCCGACGTGCTGTTCGCCGCTCGCGTCTCGACCGCCGGGGAGCAGTCCCTGGACGAGCTGAAGAAGGACCCGGAGCGCTCCAAGGGCCTGATCAACTACCTCATGCGGGACCGGCACGGCAGCCCGTTCGAGCACAACTCGATGACCTTCCTCGTCAGCGCCCCGATCTTCGTCTTCCGGGAGTTCATGCGGCACCGCGTCGGCTGGTCCTACAACGAGGAGTCGGGCCGCTACCGGGAGCTCCAGCCGGTCTTCTACGTGCCTGACGCCTCCCGCAAGCTGGTGCAGCAGGGCCGCCCCGGCAAGTACGTCTTCGTCGAGGGCACCCCGGAGCAGCACGAACTGGTCGGCGGCGCGATGGAGGACTCCTACCGCCAGGCCTACGCGACGTACCAGAAGATGCTCGCCGCCGGCGTCGCCCGCGAGGTGGCCCGCGCGGTGCTCCCCGTCGGGCTGTACTCGTCGATGTACGCCACCTGCAACGCCCGCTCGATGATGCACTTCCTGGGCCTGCGCACGCAGCACGAGCTGGCGAAGGTGCCCTCCTTCCCGCAGCGGGAGATCGAGATGGTCGGCGAGAAGATGGAGGCGGAGTGGGCCCGCCTCATGCCGCTCACCCACGCCGCCTTCAACGCCAACGGCCGCGTCGCGCCGTAACGGAGCCCGGCCTGCGGCCTCCGGACCGCCCCGTCCGGGCACAGATGTACGGTTCAACCATGCGAAGTGTCCGGATTGCGGCGGTTGGAGAAGTTCATCTAGCCTGATCAAAGGGACCCGGCACTGCTTGAACCCCCGAGCAGGCAGTGCCGGGCTCCACTTCCGTTCCGACCTGCCGCCTCCCCCGAGGGCAGACCCCGCCCTGAGCAACGAGTAGCGTGTAACCCATGGCTCCGACCTCCACTCCGCAGACCCCCTTCGGGCGGGTCCTCACCGCCATGGTCACGCCCTTCACGGCGGACGGCGCACTCGACCTCGACGGCGCCCAGCGGCTCGCCACCCACCTGGTGGACGCAGGCAACGACGGCCTGATCGTCAACGGCACCACCGGCGAGTCCCCCACCACCAGCGACGCGGAGAAAGCGGACCTCGTACGAGCCGTCCTGGAGGCCGTCGGCGACCGGGCACACGTCGTCGCCGGAGTCGGCACCAACAACACCCAGCACAGCATCGAGCTGGCCCGCACCGCCGAGCGCACCGGCGCCCACGGCCTGCTGCTCGTCACGCCGTACTACAACAAGCCCCCGCAGGAGGGCCTGTACCAGCACTTCACGGCCATCGCCGACGCCAGCCGGCTCCCGGTCATGCTCTACGACATCCCCGGCCGCAGTGGCGTCCCGATCAACACCGAGACCCTGGTCCGCCTCGCGGAGCACCCGCGGATCGTCGCCAACAAGGACGCGAAGGGCGACCTCGGCCGGGCCAGCTGGGCCATCGCGCGTTCCGGCCTCGCCTGGTACTCCGGCGACGACATGCTGAACCTGCCGCTGCTCTCCGTGGGCGCGGTCGGCTTCGTCTCGGTCGTCGGCCACGTCGTCACCCCCGAGCTGCGCGCCATGGTGGACGCGTTCGTCGCCGGTGACGTACAGAAGGCCCTGGAGATCCACCAGAAGCTGCTCCACGTCTTCACCGGCATGTTCCGCACCCAGGGCGTCATGACCACCAAGGCCGCGCTCGCTCTCCAGGGCCTGCCCGCCGGACCACTGCGCGCCCCCATGGTCGGCCTCACGCCCGAGGAAAACGAGCAGCTCAAGATCGATCTTGCCGCCGGCGGGGTACAGCTCTGACATCAGACTTCGCACCACCGCACGACCGGACGGACTTCACAACTGAATAGGCGGGCCACCGGTGCCCGCACCCCATACGACAACTGCTTCTGCACGAACGTCACGCGCGCCACGTGCCCACCGGTACGTGGCGCGTGTGGTGAGGAGAGTCTTTTGAGTCATCCGCATCCTGAACTGGGCCGGCCCCCGGCGCTCCCCAAGGGCGGCCTCCGGGTCACCCCGCTGGGCGGCCTCGGCGAAATCGGCCGCAACATGACGGTCTTCGAATACGGCGGCCGTCTGCTGATCGTCGACTGCGGCGTGCTCTTCCCCGAGGAGGAGCAGCCCGGCATCGACCTGATCCTGCCGGACTTCACGTCCATCCGGGACCGCCTCGACGACATCGAGGGCATCGTCCTGACCCACGGCCACGAGGACCACATCGGCGGCGTCCCCTTCCTCCTCCGCGAGAAGCCGGACATCCCGCTGATCGGCTCCAAGCTGACCCTCGCGCTCATCGAGGCCAAGCTCCAGGAGCACCGCATCCGCCCGTACACCCTCGAGGTGGCGGAGGGACACCGCGAACGCGTCGGCCCCTTCGACTGCGAGTTCGTCGCGGTCAACCACTCCATCCCGGACGCGCTGGCCGTCGCCATCCGCACCCCCGCGGGCATGGTGGTCCACACCGGCGACTTCAAGATGGACCAGCTTCCGCTCGACGGGCGCCTCACGGACCTGCACGCGTTCGCGCGCCTCAGCGAGGAGGGCATCGACCTCCTCCTCGCCGACTCGACCAACGCCGAGGTGCCGGGCTTCGTCCCGCCCGAGCGGGACATCTCGAACGTCTTGCGGCAGGTCTTCGCCGGCGCCCGCAAGCGCATCATCGTGGCGAGCTTCGCCAGCCACGTCCACCGCATCCAGCAGATCCTGGACGCCGCGCACGAGTACGGCCGCCGGGTCGCCTTCGTGGGCCGCTCCATGGTCCGCAACATGGGCATCGCGAGAGACCTCGGCTACCTGAAGGTCCCGCCGGGCCTGGTCGTCGACGTCAAGACGCTCGACGACCTGCCCGACAGCGAGGTGGTCCTGGTCTGCACGGGCTCCCAGGGCGAACCGATGGCCGCCCTGTCCCGCATGGCCAACCGCGACCACCAGATCCGCATCGTCAACGGCGACACGGTGATCCTGGCCTCGTCCCTCATCCCGGGCAACGAGAACGCGGTGTACCGGGTGATCAACGGCCTGACCCGGTGGGGCGCCAACGTCGTCCACAAGGGCAACGCCAAGGTCCACGTCTCGGGCCACGCCTCGGCCGGCGAGCTGCTGTACTTCTACAACATCTGCCGCCCGAAGAACCTGATGCCGGTCCACGGCGAATGGCGCCACCTGCGCGCCAACGCCGAGCTGGGCGCCCTCACCGGCGTGCCGCACGACCGGATCGTCATCGCCGAGGACGGCGTGGTCGTCGACCTCGTCGAGGGCAAGGCGAAGATCACCGGCAAGGTCCAGGCCGGGTACGTCTACGTCGACGGCCTCTCGGTCGGCGACGTCGGCGAGCCGGCCCTCAAGGACCGCAAGATCCTCGGCGACGAGGGCATCATCTCGGTCTTCGTGGTCATGGACTCCTCCACCGGCAAGATCACCGGTGGGCCGCACGTCCAGGCCCGCGGCTCGGGCATCGAGGACTCGGCCTTCGCCGCGGTGCTCCCCAAGATCACCGAGACACTGGAGCGCTCGGCCCAGGACGGAGTCGTCGAGCCGCACCAGCTCCAGCAGCTGATCCGCAGGACCCTGGGCAAGTGGGTGTCGGACACCTACCGGCGCCGGCCGATGATCCTGCCGGTCGTCGTGGAGGTCTGACGGACCGTCGGACCAACGACAGCGCCAACCTGGAGCGGGGCGCCCCGATTTGCATCGGGGCGCCCCGCTCCAGTACGTTTACATCTCCGCTCGGACGGGCACCCGATCACTTCGTGGTCCGGAGCCGCCCCGGAGGGTGGAAATTCCGACTCAGAATCTCTGATAAAGTCGGAACCGCCGGAAAGGGAAACGCGAAAGCGGGAACCTGGAAAGCACCGAGGAAATCGGATCGGAAAGATCTGATAGAGTCGGAAACGCAAGACCGAAGGGAAGCGCCCGGAGGAAAGCCTGAGAGGGTGAGTACAAAGGAAGCGTCCGTTCCTTGAGAACTCAACAGCGTGCCAAAAGTCAACGCCAGATATGTTGATACCCCGTCTCCGGCCATTCGGCTGGGACGAGGTTCCTTTGAAGTAACACACAGCGAGGACGCTGTGAACGGTCGGATTATTCCTTCGACTGTTCCGCTCTCGTGGTGTCACCCGATCACGGGTAAACATTCACGGAGAGTTTGATCCTGGCTCAGGACGAACGCTGGCGGCGTGCTTAACACATGCAAGTCGAACGATGAACCACTTCGGTGGGGATTAGTGGCGAACGGGTGAGTAACACGTGGGT
>NZ_KZ195574.1:2433389-2434282 GCF_002188365.1 Streptomyces sp. CS113 | reverse complement strand
TCGTGACTGCGTGCCTTTTGAAGAATGAGCCTGCGAGTTTGCGGTGTGTTGCGAGGTTAACCCGGGTGGGGAAGCCGTAGCGAAAGCGAGTCCGAATAGGGCGTTTTAGTAGCACGCTCAAGACCCGAAGCGGAGTGATCTAGCCATGGGCAGGTTGAAGCGGCTGTAAGAGGTCGTGGAGGACCGAACCCACCAGGGTTGAAAACCTGGGGGATGACCTGTGGTTAGGGGTGAAAGGCCAATCAAACTCCGTGATAGCTGGTTCTCCCCGAAATGCATTTAGGTGCAGCGTCGTGTGTTTCTTGCCGGAGGTAGAGCACTGGATAGGCGATGGGCCCTACCGGGTTACTGACCTTAGCCAAACTCCGAATGCCGGTAAGTGAGAGCGCGGCAGTGAGACTGTGGGGGATAAGCTCCATGGTCGAGAGGGAAACAGCCCAGAGCATCGACTAAGGCCCCTAAGCGTACGCTAAGTGGGAAAGGATGTGGAGTCGCACAGACAACCAGGAGGTTGGCTTAGAAGCAGCCACCCTTGAAAGAGTGCGTAATAGCTCACTGGTCTAGTGATTCCGCGCCGACAATGTAGCGGGGCTCAAGCGTACCGCCGAAGTCGTGTCATTGCAGCAATACGGCCAACGCCGGCTGTGATGGGTAGGGGAGCGTCGTGTGCCGGGTGAAGCAGCCGCGGAAGCGAGTTGTGGACGGTTCACGAGTGAGAATGCAGGCATGAGTAGCGATACAAACGTGAGAAACGTTTGCGCCGATTGACTAAGGGTTCCTGGGTCAAGCTGATCTGCCCAGGGTAAGTCGGGACCTAAGGCGAGGCCGACAGGCGTAGTCGATGGATAACCGGTTGATATTCCGGTACCCGCTGTGAAGCGTCAAACATCGAA
>NZ_KZ195574.1:1078061-2432485 GCF_002188365.1 Streptomyces sp. CS113 | reverse complement strand
AAATATTAGAAAGGGCTGGTCCCGGAACTTCGGTTCCGCGACCAGCCCTTTTTTGCTTTCTGTTACTTCGAGTTCACGTTGCGCCCCGACCATCCCACTTATGGGTACTGCAGCAATGCTCAGGGCCGCCGGCGTGGGTGTCGGTGACGAGGTCGTCGTACCTGCCTTCGGGAACGTGGAAGTCGCCGAGGCCGTGGCCCTGGCGGGCGCGTCGCCGGTGTTCGCCGACATAGATCCGGCGACGTACTGCCTGGACGCCTCTTCGGTGGAGGCGGCGCTGACGTCCAGGACCGCGGCCATCGTCGTCGTGCACCGGTTCGGGCGGCCGGCGGACATGGGCTCCCTGCACCGGATCGGTGAGCGGCACGGACTGCTCGTGCTGGAGCGAGAGGAGTCCGAGGCGCCCTACGACGAGATAGCGCGACGCAGGCAGCGGGCGGCCTACCTCGACGGGAAGTTGAGGGGCGTGCGGACCCCCGACGGGGGTGACGGGCACACCTATCAGCAGTACGTGGTGCGGGTGCCGGGGAACGGGCGGCCGGACCGCGACGCGTTCGCGCGTGCCGTGCGGGGGAGGGGTGTCGAGTGCCGGGTGCCGGTGAAGACGCCCGTGCACCGGATGCCCGGCTTCCGGCGGTGTGTGTCGCTGCCGGAGACGGAGCGGGCCGTCGAGGAGACGCTCGCGCTTCCCGTCGAAGCCGCGTTGACCAAGCGGGACATGCAGCGGATCGTGTCCGCCTGCAACGCGCTCGGTGGGCTGTTGCAGCCCGCGTACTGAGTCTAAGTCCGTGGTTGGGAGCACCGGCTTGTTCGGGGTATGATCTATTCCGTTGCCGCGAGGGAAACCTCGAAAGCGACAGGCCCCTATAGCTCAGTCGGTAGAGCGTCTCCATGGTAAGGAGAAGGTCAACGGTTCGATTCCGTTTGGGGGCTCCAGCACAAAGGCCCCGCCCAATTGGGCGGGGCCTTTCGCATGCTCGCGCATGCCCTGGTCAGTCCGCGGTCAGTCCGCGTGGGGCTCCGGGACGCGCATCGCGAGGATCGCCATGTCGTCGGACGGGGCGTCGGACGCGAAGCGCTCCACCGCGCGCATGATGCGGGCGGCCACCGCGCCAGCCGTCAGACCCGTGCAGGTCGTCAGGACGTCGGCGAGGCCGTCGTCGCCCAGCATGCGTGTGCCCTCGCGGCGTTCGGTGACGCCGTCCGTGACGCAGAGCAGCACGTCGCCCGGGTCGAGGGTGACCGTCTGCTCGTACAGCTCCAGGTCCTCGATGACGCCGAGGAGGGGCTGCGGTTCGGCGGCCGGTTCCACCGTGCCGTCCTGGCGGAGGCGGAGCGGGAGCGGGTGGCCGGCGCAGACCACCTTCAGCTCCGCGCCGCCGTCCTCCTGCGGGCGCATCTCGCCGTACAGCAGGGTGAGGAAGCGGCTGCGGGCGCCCTCGTCGAGGATGGCGGAGTTCAGGCGCTGGAGGACCTCCGGGCCGCTGAGGCCCTCGCGGGCCAGCAGGCGCAGGGCGTGCCGGGCGAGGCCCGTGACGGCCGCCGCGTTGGGGCCCGTACCGCAGACGTCGCCGATGGCGAAGCCGTAGGCGTCGTCGCTGATGGGGAAGAGGTCGTAGAAGTCGCCGCCGACCTCGTTGCCCTCGCCCGCGGCGCGGTAGATGACGTCGACCTCCACGCCGTCCACGACGGGGAGTTCCGGGGGCAGGAGGCTGCGCTGGAGGGACTGGCTGATGGCCGTGCGCTCCGAGTACAGGCGGGCGTTGTCCAGGGCCAGGGCGGCCCTGCGGGACAGGTCCTCGGCGAGTTCGAGGATCTCCTGGCGGAAGTGGTCGTCGGTGGGCTTGCCGAGGGTGAGCATGCCGATGACGCGGTTGCGGGCGACCAGCGGCAGGACGACGGTCTCGCCGCCGACCGCGGAGGCCGTGGCGAGGGTCGGACCGATGCCGGTGCTCAGCGGCTGGGGTGCGCCGCCGCTGAGGCCGAGGTCGCGCATGGAGGTGCGCAGGGCCGCCTGGTGGGCCATCTCCGCCGGGGCCGTCCAGACGCGGGCGCCCGGGGTGGGCACCGGGTCGGGCGGGGCGATCTTCGACAGCAGGGACTTGATGCCGTCGATGAGCTCTTCGTCCTCGTGCAGGACGTACGAGAGGTAGGGGTCCGAGGCCTGGTCGGCGATCGTGTAGACGGCGCACCAGGTGGCCAGCGTGGGGACCGTCATCTGGGCCATCAGGGCCAGTGTCTGGTCGCGGTCGAGGGTGCCGGCGAGGAGGTCGGAGGCCTCGACGAGGAAGCTGAGCGAGCCGCGGCGCAGCCGCTCCAGCTCGCCGAGGCGCGCCGACTCGACGGCGAGCGCGATGCGGTCGGCGGCGAACTGGAGGCGCAGCGCCTCCTCGTTGGAGTACCGGCCGGCGGCCTCGGCGGCGACGCCGAGGGAGCCGGTGAGGCGGCCCTCGACCTTGAGCGGGACGGTGACGACCGAGCGCATGCCCGTGCTGTTGAGCAGCGGGATCGCGCCGGGGACGGACTCGAGGTCGTCGTGGACGGCGGGCATGCGCGCCGAGCCGTAGCGGCCGGGTCCGGCCTCGACGGGGACGCGGGCGAAACGCTGGCGGGCGGAGGGCAGGCCGGTGGAGGCGCGGACCTCCAACTCCGTTTCGTCGTCGGTCGCCAGAAGCAGGAAGGCGGCGTCGGCGTCGAGCATGTCGCGGGCGCGTTCGACCGTGCGCTGGAGCAGGCCGTCGAGGTCGTCCGGGGCGGGGGAGCCGATGAACACCTCGAAGGGGTCGGTGCTCTGGCCCTCGGAGGACGGGGAGTCGGAGGCCGGTACCCGCAACGGGGTCTGAAGCACCGCGCGTTCGTGGTCGCGCACGAGGAGGCAGACGGTGGAGGGCTCGCCGTCGGCGTCGCGGACGCGCAGGTGGGAGGCGTAGACCGGGGTGACGCGGCCGTTGGCGCCCCGCATGCCGTAGCTGCCCTCCCAGCGGGAGAGCCGGAGCGCCTCGGCGATGCCGGTGCTGGTGCCGGGGGTGTGCGGCCAGGCGGCGAGGTCGGTCAGCGGCTTTCCGGTGACCTGGTCGGCGGTGTAGCCGAAGAGCTCTTCCGCGTCCTCGTTCCACGACGTGACCGCGCCGGTGCGGTCGATCTGGACGACGGCGACGCGGACCCGGCCGTCGGCGAGCGGCAGCAGGGCCGCCGGGAGGGAGGGGCCGGCGGCGCGGGTGCCGACCGGACGCTCCGGCAGATGGAGGTGGAACCAGACGTTCTTCAGGGTGGGTGTGTACTCCACGCCCCAGCGGTCGGCCAGGGCCGCGCACAGCTGGAGGCCGCGGCCGCCCTCGCGGTCGAGGTTGCCCATGTCGGCGGGGGAGCCCTGGAGGGGGACCTCGCGCTCGGGGTAGTGGTCGGCCACCTCGATCCGTACGCCGTCGTCGCTGCGCAGGCACAGGACGTCGGCGGTGGTGCCGGCGTGGACCACGGCATTGGTCACCAGTTCGCTGGTGAGCACCACGGCGTCGTCGACGATGTCGGCATGGCCCCAGCCCTGGAGCGTGTCGCGCACGAAGGACCGGGCGCTCGCCACGGATCGTCCGACGGGCTCGAAGCTGGCGGCCGCGCGCGCGGTGATCACAGAACTCCTCGACCCTCTCTCCCCGGGCACGGCCTCATGGCCGACCGGCTCGCGCCGCTGCTGCGGCAGTCCACCCGTCGGCCCGGGATCCGGGGGCTGCTCCCCCGGGATCAGTCCGGTGGTCATTCCGGCCGCCCCTCCGATGCCCGCTCGTCTCCGTGCCACCGCCCAGACCGGACGGGACCGGTTCGGCTGGACAGCCGTATGCAAGGTTACTTACCTTCGCCGTCCATCCGGATGCCGGTCTGCAGTGTTTCCGCCCAGAGGGTGTGCGGACGATGTGCGAAGCTGCCGAACTGTTATGGCCTGGTTCGGCCGGGGTGAAACACTGGGCAAGCTGCTTATGAAGGTCCGGGCAGGTGAATGCGCGCCGAGTCGGGTGGGCAGCAGCCCCTGGAAGCGGTCCGGCGTGCCGGACCGGATCGCCCGGCAGTACGGGAATCAAGCGGCAGCAACCGGTCCGCCGTGCGTTGGAGGATCGGGCACAGCGGTATCGGTCGACCCCTGCGGGAGGGACACAGTGGAGTCTGGCGCAGCGACGCGGGCCACGAAGACGCGCGCGAAAGGCGGACAGTCCCTGAGTAACCAGGGCACATCGCGGGGTGGCGGCGCGCGGAGCGGCAGTACGACGGTGGACACGGCCGCGCTGAACCGGCTGCTCGCGGCGCTGGTGTCCATGCGCGAGGGGAATTTCCGCAGGCGGCTCACGGTGTCCGGCGACGGCGTGATGTCGGAGATCGCGGCGGTCTTCAACGAGGTGGCCGACCGCAATCTGCACCTCACGGGTGAGCTGGCGCGGGTGCGGCGCGTGGTCGGACGTGAGGGAAAACTCACGGAGCGGCTGGAGACCGGGGCCTGCGAGGGGTCCTGGGCGGCCGCGATCGACCACTCGAACGCGCTGGTGGACGATCTGGTGCGGCCGGTCTCCGAGGTCAGCCGGGTGCTGTCGGCGGTCGCGGACGGCGATCTGTCGCCGCGCATGGAGCTGCGCACGCAGAACGACGAGGGCACCGGGCAGCCGCTGCGCGGTGAGTTCCTGAAGGTCGGCCGGACCGTGAACAACCTGGTCGACCAGTTGTCGACGTTCACGGACGAGGTCACACGGGTGGCCAGCGAGGTCGGCACCGAGGGCAAGCTGGGCGGTCAGGCCCGGGTGCGGGGCATGTCCGGGTCGTGGAAGGACCTGACGGACTCCGTCAACACGATGGCGTACCGGCTCACCGCGCAGGTGCGGGACATCGCGCTGGTGACGACGGCGGTGGCCAAGGGCGACCTGTCCCGCAAGGTCACGGTGCACGTGGCCGGCGAGATGCTGGAGCTGAAGAACACCGTCAACACGATGGTGGACCAGCTCTCCGCGTTCTCGTCCGAGGTGACGCGCGTCGCCCGCGAGGTGGGCACCGAGGGCGCCCTGGGCGGGCAGGCGCAGGTGCCGGGGGTGGCCGGGGTGTGGAAGGAGCTGACGGACTCCGTCAACACCATGGCCGGGAACCTGACGGCCCAGGTGCGGGAGATCTCGCACGTGACGACGGCGGTCGCCAACGGCGACCTGTCGAAGAAGGTGACGGTGCCGGCCCGCGGCGAGGTCGCGCAGCTCGCCGAGACGATCAACCAGATGACCGAGACGCTGCGGATCTTCGCGGACGAGGTCACACGCGTGGCGAACGAGACCGGCGGGGAGGGGCAGCTCGGCGGCCAGGCGAACGTGCCGGGCGCGGCCGGTATCTGGAAGGACCTGACGGACTCCGTCAACACGGTCTTCCGGAACCTGACCACGCAGGTGCGGGACATCGCCGCGGTGACGACGGCCGTGGCCAGCGGTGACCTGTCGCAGAAGGTCACGGTGGACGTGGCCGGCGAGATGCTGGAGCTGAAGAACACCGTCAACACGATGGTGGACCAGCTCTCCAGCTTCGGTGCCGAGGTGACCCGGGTGGCCCGCGAGGTCGGGGTCGAGGGCGAGCTGGGCGGTCAGGCGCAGGTGCCGGGGGCGGCGGGCACGTGGAAGGACCTCACCGACTCCGTCAACACCGCGTTCCGCAACCTCACCGGTCAGGTGAGGAACATCGCCCAGGTGACGACGGCGGTGGCCAACGGCGACCTGTCGCAGAAGGTCACCGTGGACGTCTCCGGCGAGATGCTCCAGCTGAAGAACACCGTGAACACGATGGTGGACCAGCTCTCCAGCTTCGCCGACCAGGTGACGCGGATGGCTCGGGACGTGGGCACGGAGGGCCGCCTGGGCGGTCAGGCCCGGGTCGACGGCGTGTCGGGGACCTGGAAGGAGCTGACGGACTCCGTCAACTCCATGGCCGGCAATCTGACCTCCCAGGTGCGCAACATCGCGCAGGTGACGACGGCGGTGGCGCGCGGTGACCTGTCCCAGAAGATCGACGTGGACGCGCGCGGCGAGATCCTGGAGCTGAAGAACACCATCAACACGATGGTCGACCAGCTGTCGTCCTTCGCGGAGCAGGTCACGCGGGTGGCCCGGGAGGTGGGCACGGAGGGCCGTCTCGGCGGTCAGGCGCAGGTGCCCGGGGTCGCCGGTGTGTGGCGTGACCTGACGGACTCGGTGAACGGCATGGCCGGCAACCTCACCGCCCAGGTCCGCAACATCGCGCAGGTCGCCACGGCGGTCGCGCGCGGTGACCTGTCCCAGAAGATCACCGTGGACGCGCGCGGGGAGATCCTGGAGCTGAAGAACACCCTGAACACGATGGTGGACCAGCTGTCGTCGTTCGCCCAGGAGGTCACGCGCGTCGCGCGCGAGGTGGGCACCGAGGGCATCCTCGGCGGCCAGGCGGAGGTGCAGGGCGTCTCCGGTACCTGGAAGGACCTCACGCAGTCCGTGAACGGCATGGCCAACAACCTGACCATGCAGGTGCGCAACATCGCCGAGGTGACGACGGCGGTCGCCAAGGGCGACCTGTCGAAGAAGATCACCGTCGACGCCAAGGGCGAGATCCTCGAGCTGGTCACCACCGTCAACACGATGGTCGACCAGCTGTCGTCGTTCGCCGAGCAGGTCACGCGGGTGGCCCGCGAGGTGGGTACGGAGGGCATCCTCGGCGGCCAGGCGAGCGTGCCCGGCGTCGTGGGCATCTGGAAGGACCTCAACGACAACGTCAACCTGATGGCCAAGAACCTCACGGTCCAGGTGCGGAACATCTCCCAGGTGGCCGCGGCCGTCGCCAACGGCGACCTGACGCGGACGGTGACGATCGAGGCGCGCGGCGAGGTCGCGCAGCTCGCCGACACCTTCAACACCATGGTGCGGACGCTGCGGTCCTTCGCCGACCAGGTGACCAAGGTGGCCCGCGAGGTGGGCACCGACGGCATCCTGGGCGGCCAGGCACAGGTGCCGGGTGTGTCGGGGACCTGGAAGGACCTCACCGAGTCGGTGAACCAGATGGCGTCCAACCTGACCGGTCAGGTGCGCAACATCGCCATGGTCACCACGGCGATCGCGAAGGGCGACCTGACCAAGAAGATCGACATCGACGCGCGCGGCGAGATCCTGGAGCTGAAGACGACCATCAACACGATGGTCGACCAGCTCTCCTCCTTCGCCGAGGAGGTCACCCGCGTCGCTCGCGAGGTGGGCACGGAGGGGCAGCTCGGCGGTCAGGCACGGGTGCGGGACGTCGACGGCACCTGGCGCGACCTGACGGAGTCGGTGAACGAGATGGCCGGAAACCTCACCCGGCAGGTGCGGGCCATCGCGCGCGTGGCGACCGCGGTGACCCGCGGCGACCTGAACCTGAAGATCGACGTGGACGCCTCGGGCGAGATCTCGGAGCTTCAGGACTACATCAACAAGATGATCGCCAACCTGCGCGACACCACGATCGCCAACAAGGAGCAGGACTGGCTCAAGGGCAATCTGGCCCGGATCTCCGGCCTGATGCAGGGCCGCCGCGACCTCCAGGACGTGGCCTCGCTGATCATGAGCGAGCTGACGCCGGTGGTCTCCGCCCAGCACGGGGCGTTCTTCCTCGCGATGCCCCTGGTCGACGGGCAGGAGCAGGCGGGCGCCGAGGGCGACGCGTACGAGCTGCGCATGCTGGGGTCGTACGGCTACTCGATGGGGTCCATGCCCACCTCGTTCCGGCCGGGGGAGGCGCTGGTCGGCACCGCCGCCCAGGAGAAGCGCACGATCCTCGTGGAGAACGCGCCGAGCGGCTACCTGAAGATCTCCTCCGGGCTCGGCGAGGCCCCGCCCGCGCAGGTGATCGTGCTGCCGGTGCTGTTCGAGGGGCAGGTGCTCGGCGTCATCGAGCTGGCGTCGTTCACGCCGTTCACGCACATCCAGAAGGACTTCCTGAACCAGATCGCCGAGATGATCGCGACGAGCGTCAACACCATCTCCGTGAATACCAAGACGGAGGTCCTGCTGAGCCAGTCGCAGGAGCTGACCGAGCAACTGCGGGAGCGGTCGGAGGAGTTGGAGCAGCGGCAGAAGGCGCTCCAGTCGTCCAACGCCGAACTGGAGGAGAAGGCCGAGCTGCTGGCGCAGCAGAACCGCGACATCGAGGTGAAGAACACCGAGATCGAGGAGGCCCGGCAGGTCCTGGAGGAGCGTGCCGAGCAGCTCGCGGTCTCGATGCGCTACAAGAGCGAGTTCCTGGCCAACATGTCGCACGAGCTGCGTACGCCGCTCAACTCGCTGCTGATCCTGGCCAAGTTGCTCGCCGACAACGCCGACGCGAACCTGACCCCGAAGCAGGTCGAGTTCGCCGAGACGATCCACGGCGCCGGCTCCGACCTGCTCCAGCTCATCAACGACATCCTCGACCTGTCGAAGGTCGACGCGGGCAAGATGGACGTCTCGCCGACGCGCATCGCCCTCGTGCAGCTCGTGGACTACGTGGAGGCCACCTTCCGGCCGCTGAGCGCGGAGAAGGGCCTGGACCTGTCGGTGCGGGTGTCGCCGGGGCTGCCCGCCACCATGCACACCGACGAGCAGCGGCTGCTCCAGGTGCTGCGCAACCTGCTGTCCAACGCGGTGAAGTTCACCGACTCGGGCTCCGTGGAGCTGGTCATCCGCCCGGCCCGGGACGAGGTTCCGCAGGCCATCCGGGAGCAGTTGCTGGAGGCCGGTTCGGTGAACGACCCGGACGCCGAGCTGATCGCGTTCTCCGTGAGCGACACCGGCATCGGGATCGCGGCCAGCAAGATGCAGGTGATCTTCGAGGCGTTCAAGCAGGCCGACGGCACCACCAGCCGCAAGTACGGCGGTACGGGTCTCGGGCTGTCCATCTCGCGGGAGATCGCGCAGCTGCTCGGCGGTGAGATCCACGCGCAGAGCGAGCCGGGCCGCGGGTCGACGTTCACGCTCTACCTGCCGCTGCACCCGAGCGAGCTGCCCCCGCACGGCTACCAGCAGCCGATGCCCTCCGTGGAGGCCGGTCAGCTGCCGGCGTCCCCGGGCGGCGCCGACGAGCTGCCGGAGACGCCGTTCACGGCGCCGGGCGAGGTGATGTCGTACCAGGACGCGCCGAACGGTGCCGCGGCGCTCTTCCGGCGCCGGCGCAAGTCGGCCGCGGACACCGAGGACCGGCCCGAGCCGCAGGAGCGGCAGCAGGGCGCCGGGCAGGAGTCGGCATCGCCGGGGCACCGGGGGATCCGGTTCGGCGGGCAGAAGGTGCTGATCGTCGACGACGACATCCGCAACGTCTTCGCCCTCACCAGCGTCCTGGAGCAGCACGGCCTGTCCGTGCTGTACGCGGAGAACGGGCGCGAGGGCATCGAGGTGCTGGAGCAGCACGAGGACGTGGCCGTCGTCCTGATGGACATCATGATGCCGGAGATGGACGGGTACGCGACGACCACGGCGATCCGCCGGATGCCGCAGTTCGCCGGTCTGCCGATCATCGCGCTGACCGCCAAGGCGATGAAGGGCGACCGGGAGAAGGCGATCGAGTCGGGCGCGTCCGACTACGTGACGAAGCCGGTCGACCCCGACCACCTGCTGACGGTGATGCAGCAGTGGATGCGCGAGGAGTAGGCGCAGGGCGGACGGTGGCGGCGGCCCGCGGGGGAGCCGGTGGCGGCGGCCGGGGTCCGGGCGGGAAGTGATCGGTACGCTCGGACCCCGGGCCCGTAGTACGTTCGGGCACGGAGTCCTCGTACGTACGGGCACCTTCCGTGCGGTCCGCTCGGGCGGTGTGCGAACGTGGGGTGTGTGTCAACGGCGGGAACCTTCGGAGTCCGCGCGGAGTCGCTGACTCAGCGTGCCCGAAGCCGTGTAGGAGTACGGGATTCGGGGAACCTTCTGGTCTCCCGCCGCGTTTCTGCTACGAGCACAGTGACATCACGGTGACAGGGTGTGGCGACAGGCGGGGTGCGGCTACGATGACCGGCACAAGGACGGACGGCGCAAGGGAGCCGTCCCCAGGGGCGGCACCCGCCGGTGCCGTGCCAGGTCCTGTGGACAGGGGAGGCCCCACGCCGGGGCGAGGAGGGCGGGCCATGGTGCAGAAGGCCAAGATCCTCCTGGTCGATGACCGGCCGGAGAATCTGCTTGCGCTGGAGGCGATCCTCTCGGCGCTCGATCAGACGCTGGTGCGGGCATCGTCCGGGGAGGAAGCGCTCAAAGCACTGCTCACGGACGACTTCGCGGTCATTCTGCTGGACGTCCAGATGCCGGGCATGGACGGTTTCGAGACCGCCGCGCACATCAAGCGACGGGAGCGGACCCGGGACATCCCGATCATCTTCCTCACGGCGATCAACCACGGCCCGCACCACACCTTCCGCGGGTACGCGGCGGGCGCGGTGGACTACATCTCCAAGCCGTTCGACCCCTGGGTGCTGCGGGCCAAGGTCTCGGTCTTCGTCGAGCTGTACATGAAGAACTGCCAGCTGCGTGAGCAGGCGGCGCTGCTGCGGCTCCAGTTGGAGGGCAACGGCAAGGCCGAGGCCGGCGAGGCCAAGGAGCCGGCCGGGCTGCTCGCCGAGCTGTCGGCGCGGCTGGCGGCCGTGGAGGAGCAGGCGGAGGCGCTGTCCAAGCAGCTCGGCGACGAGTCGACGGACGCGGCCGCGGTGGCGACGGCCGCCCACCTGGAGCGCAAGCTCACCGGACTCCGGCGGGCGCTGGACGCCCTGGAGCCGGGCGCCTCCGGAGGCCAGGCCGCCGTCAACTGACGCCGCGCGTGCCCCTGGTGCCCGCGTGCCGTGCCCGCGTACCCCGCCGCGCCGGTCGGCGTGGACGTCCGTGACGCGGTGCGGTCGGACGGCCCGTGAGAGCTTGTCAGGAGCAGTAGCGGAAGCGTCAGTTCCGCCCCCGCGCAGGGGCGACACGAACGGGTGAAGCGGTAGGCACACGTGTCGACCGCCGTCTCCCCCGGTAACCTCACACCCATGGCCTCACGTCCCTCCGCAGCCAAGAAGCAGACCGCGAAGAAGGCGGCCGCTCCCGCGAAGGGTCCCGCCAAGAAGGCCGCGGCGAAGAAGGCACCCGCGAAAAAGGCGCCCGCCAAGAAGGCCGCGGCGAAGAAGCCCGCGCCCAAACCGGCTCCGAACCCCACCGGAGGCGTCTACCGGCTGGTGCGCGCGCTCTGGCTGGGCCTCGCGCACGGAGTGGGCGCCGTCTTCCGCGGCATAGGGCAGGGCGCCAAGAACCTCGACCCGGCCCACCGCAAGGACGGCGTCGCCCTGCTGCTGCTCGGCGTCGCGCTGATCGTCGCCGCGGGCACCTGGGCCGACCTCAAGGGCCCCGTCGGCGACCTCGTCGAGATCCTCGTGACCGGCGCCTTCGGCCGCCTCGACCTGCTCGTGCCGATCCTGCTCGGCGCCATCGCCGTACGCCTGATCCGGCACCCCGAGAAGCCCGAGGCCAACGGGCGGATCGTGATCGGCCTGTCCGCGCTCGTCGTCGGCGTGCTCGGCCAGGTGCACATCGCCTGCGGCTCGCCGGCCCGCAGCGAGGGCATGCAGGCCATAAGGGACGCCGGCGGCCTCATCGGCTGGGGCGCTGCGACCCCGCTGTCGTACACGATGACCGACGTGCTGGCCGTGCCGCTGCTCGTGCTGCTCACGGTCTTCGGGCTGCTCGTCGTCACGGCCACCCCGGTCAACGCGATCCCGCAGCGGCTGCGGCAGCTCGGGGTGCGGCTGGGCGTGGTGCACGACCCGGTGGCGGACGAGTTCTCCGAGGACGACGAGCGCTACGACGAGCAGTGGCGCGAGGCGCTGCCCGCCCGGCCCCGCAAGCGCGGCGCACCCGCCGCCGAGCCGTACGACCCCGACGCGGCCGAGCAGGAGGCCCTCGGCCGGCGCCGCGGCCGGCCCCGGCGGTCCGCCGTGCCGCAGCCCGAGATGAACCGTCCGATGGACGCCGTGGACGTCGCCGCGGCGGCCGCCGCCGCGCTCGACGGAGCCGTACTGCACGGGATGCCGCCCTCGCCGCTGGTCGCCGACCTCACCCAGGGCGTGAGCACGGGGGAGCGCGAGTCCACCACGCCGACGCCCACGCCCGTGCCGGCCGCGCGGCCGCAGCCGGGCAAGCTCAAGAAGGACCCCGCCAAGGCCCCAGGACCGGACGCGGCGGGCGGTGCGGTCCCCGACCTCACCAAGACGCCGCTGCCCAAGGAGCGGGACCTGCCGCCGCGCGCCGAGCAGCTCCAGCTCTCCGGCGACATCACGTACTCCCTGCCGTCCCTGGACTCCCTCACGCGCGGGGGGCCCGGCAAGGCGCGCAGCGCCGCCAACGACGCCATAGTGGACTCGCTGACCACCGTCTTCACCGAGTTCAAGGTCGACGCCCGGGTCACCGGCTTCACCCGCGGACCGACGGTCACGCGCTACGAGGTCGAGCTGGGCCCCGCCGTGAAGGTCGAGCGGATCACCGCGCTGACCAAGAACATCGCGTACGCCGTCGCCAGCCCCGACGTGCGGATCATCAGCCCGATCCCCGGCAAGTCCGCGGTCGGCATCGAGATCCCCAACACCGACCGGGAGATGGTCAACCTCGGCGACGTGCTGCGCCTCGCGGAGTCCGCCGAGGACGACGACCCGATGCTGGTCGCCTTCGGCAAGGACGTCGAGGGCGGCTACGTCATGCACTCGCTGGCGAAGATGCCGCACATGCTGGTGGCCGGCGCCACCGGCTCCGGCAAGTCGTCCTGCATCAACTGCCTGATCACCTCGATCATGATGCGGGCGACCCCGGAGGACGTCCGGATGATCCTGGTCGACCCCAAGCGGGTCGAGCTGACGGCCTACGAGGGCATCCCGCACCTGATCACGCCGATCATCACCAACCCGAAGCGGGCCGCCGAGGCGCTCCAGTGGGTCGTGCGCGAGATGGACCTGCGCTACGACGACCTCGCCGCCTACGGTTACCGGCACATCGACGACTTCAACCGCGCGGTGCGCGAGGGCAAGGTCAAGCCGCCCGAGGGCAGCGAGCGCGAACTCCAGCCGTATCCGTACCTGCTGGTGATCGTCGACGAGCTGGCCGACCTGATGATGGTCGCGCCGCGCGACGTCGAGGACGCGATCGTGCGGATCACCCAGCTCGCGCGCGCGGCCGGCATCCACCTGGTGCTGGCCACCCAGCGGCCGTCCGTCGACGTCGTCACCGGTCTGATCAAGGCCAACGTGCCCTCCCGGCTCGCCTTCGCCACCTCCTCGCTCGCCGACTCCCGGGTCATCCTCGACCAGCCCGGCGCCGAGAAGCTCATCGGCAAGGGCGACGGCCTCTTCCTGCCGATGGGCGCGAACAAGCCGACCCGTATGCAGGGCGCGTTCGTGACCGAGGAGGAGGTCGCGGTCGTCGTCCAGCACTGCAAGGACCAGATGGCGCCGGTCTTCCGGGACGACGTCACCGTCGGCACCAAGCAGAAGAAGGAGATCGACGAGGACATCGGCGACGACCTCGACCTGCTGTGCCAGGCGGCCGAGCTGGTCGTCTCCACGCAGTTCGGGTCCACCTCGATGCTCCAGCGCAAGCTGCGCGTCGGCTTCGCCAAGGCCGGGCGGCTGATGGACCTGATGGAGTCGCGGAGCATCGTCGGGCCGAGCGAAGGCTCAAAGGCTCGTGACGTTCTTGTGAAGCCTGACGAGCTGGACGGCGTGCTCGCGGTGATCCGGGGGGAGTCTGAAGGGTAGGCAACGGCGTGCGAGGGGTTCCGTCGACGGAGGGTCAGGACGGCCGGGCGGCCGATCGTGACTCACCCGTTAGGGATCATTGAGCAACCGTTTCCCCATGCCCTACGTCAAGTTGAGGGAAGTGACAAACAGGTAGTCCACCATCGGGGTGCCGGGCCATTCCGATGGCGTAAAGGTCGTACCGCCCGGTTGCCCCACCCGTTTGCACCCCCCCTAGACTGAACGCCCAGCACAGGCGGCCACACGCTCGAAAGGCGCCCCCGTGTCCAACGGAAACTCCCCCGAAGACGAGCGTCCGATCGAAGACGTGTCCCGAGACGTCCCTGCCGACGTCTCCGAGGATGCCCGCCCCTCCGTTGGCCGCGCCCTGAAGCAGGCCCGGATCGCCGCCGGGCTCACCGTCGACGACATCACCACCGCCACCCGGGTCCGCATCGCCATCGTGCACGCCATCGAGGCGGACGACTTCGCGCCCTGCGGCGGTGACGTCTACGCACGCGGTCACATCCGCACCCTCGCCAAGGCCGTCGGGCTCGACCCGGCCGAGCTGCTCGCGCGGTTCGACGCCGAGCACGGCGGGCGACCGGCGCCGACCCCCGCCGCGCCCCTGTTCGAGGCGGAACGCATCCGTCCCGAGCGGCGCGGACCCAACTGGACCGCCGCCATGGTCGCCGCGATCGTCGCGGTGATCGGTTTCGTGGGCTTCACCTTCGTCAAGGGCGGCGACGACGGCGGCAACGAGGCGAGCGTCGCCGAGGGCGCCCAGCCCTCGTCCGGCGAGTCCGCCTCGTCGAGCGCCAAGCCCGAGAAGCCCGCCGACCCCAAGCCGGAACCGAGCGACAGCGCCATCGCCGCCGCGCCCGCGGACAAGGTGACCGTCAAGGTCAGCGCCACCGAGGGTCGCAGCTGGATCTCCGCCCAGGACCACAACGGCCGGCTGCTCTTCGACGGACTGCTCAAGCAGGGCGACTCCAAGACCTTCCAGGACAACGAGAAGGTCAAGCTCGTCCTCGGCGACGCCGGAGCCATCCAGCTCTACGTCAACGGCAAGAAGATCGAGGACGACTTCCAGCCCGGCTCCGTCGAGCGCCTGACGTACACCAAGGGCGACCCGCAGGTCGGATAGCGAGCCCCGGGGGACGAGCCGGGACGGGGTCGGCCGGGATCAGCCGGGATCGGCCAACCCCGTCGACATGGGCCGTCGGCGGGACGAAGTAGTCTTGAGCCCATGCCTGAAAGCCGTACCGTCGCACTCGTCACCCTTGGCTGCGCCCGTAACGAGGTGGACTCGGAGGAGCTCGCAGGCCGTCTGGAGGCGGACGGCTGGAAGCTCGTCGACGACGCCGAGGAAGCGGACGTCGCCGTCGTGAACACGTGCGGCTTCGTCGAGGCCGCCAAGAAGGACTCCGTGGACGCCCTCCTGGAGGCCAACGACCTCAAGGGCCACGGAAGAACGCAGGCCGTCGTTGCGGTGGGCTGCATGGCCGAGCGGTACGGCAAGGAGCTGGCCGACGCCCTCCCGGAGGCCGACGGCGTCCTCGGCTTCGACGACTACGCCGACATCTCCGACCGCCTGCAGACCATCCTGAACGGCGGCATCCACGCCGCCCACACCCCGCGCGACCGGCGCAAGCTGCTGCCGATCAGCCCCGCCGAGCGGCAGGAGGCCGGCGCCTCGGTCGCCCTGCCCGGGCACGGCCCGACCGACCTCCCCGAGGGCGTCGCCCCCGCCTCCGGGCCCCGCGCGCCCCTGCGCCGCCGCCTGGACGGCTCCCCGGTCGCCTCGGTGAAGCTGGCCTCCGGCTGCGACCGGCGCTGCTCCTTCTGCGCCATCCCGTCCTTCCGCGGCTCCTTCATCTCGCGCCGCCCCAGCGACGTCCTGAACGAGACGCGGTGGCTGGCCGAGCAGGGCGTCAAGGAGATCATGCTGGTCTCCGAGAACAACACCTCCTACGGCAAGGACCTCGGCGACATCCGCCTGCTGGAGTCCCTGCTGCCGAACCTGGCCGAGGTCGACGGCATCGAGCGGGTGCGCGTCAGCTACCTCCAGCCGGCCGAGATGCGCCCCGGTCTGATCGACGTGCTGACCTCCACCGAGAAGGTCGTGCCCTACTTCGACCTCTCCTTCCAGCACTCCGCTCCCAATGTGCTGCGCGCGATGCGCCGCTTCGGCGACACCGACCGCTTCCTGGAGCTGCTCGACACCATCCGGAGCAAGGCGCCCGAGGCCGGTGTGCGCTCCAACTTCATCGTCGGCTTCCCCGGCGAGTCCGAGGCCGACCTCGCCGAGCTGGAGCGGTTCCTGAACCACGCCCGCCTCGACGCCATCGGCGTCTTCGGATACTCCGACGAGGAGGGCACCGAGGCGGCGACCTACGGCGACAAGCTGGACGAGGACGTCGTCGCCGCACGGCTGGCCCGCGTCTCCCGCCTGGCCGAGGAACTGGTCTCGCAGCGGGCCGACGAGCGCGTCGGCGCGACCGTGCGGGTGCTCGTCGAGTCCGTGGACCCGGCCGGCGAAGGGGACGGTGTCCGCGGCCGCGCGGAGCACCAGGCGCCGGAGACGGACGGCCAGGTGCTGCTCACGAGCGGCGAGGGCCTGAGTGTCGGTCGTATGGTCGACGCGAAGGTGGTCGGTACGGAGGGCGTCGACCTGGTGGCCGAACCGCTGCCGGGCGCGCCCGAGTGGAGTGAGGAGGCCGGCAGATGACCGGAGTCCCGGCGTCCGCGGCGGGCGGCTCCTCCAGTGCGCGCAGGACCGGCCCGCGCGGGACCTCGGGCGCGGCCCAGGAACCGGCCGAGCGTACGGGCCCGGGGAGCGCCGCCGACCGGGGCGCGGCGGAACGTGGGGTGACGGATCGGGGCACCACGGACCGAGGGACTACGGATCGGGGCGCGGCGGAACGGGGCCCGGCGGAACGGGGCTCGACCGAGGGCGGTGCGGCCGGGCGCGGTGGCAAGATCGCGGCCGCGGCCGTCAACCAGGCGAGCGTCTGGAACGTCGCCAATCTGCTGACGATGCTCCGGCTGCTCCTCGTGCCGGCCTTCGTCGCGCTGATGCTCGGCAACGGCGGGTACGACCCGGCCTGGCGCTCCTTCGCCTGGGCCGCCTTCGCCATCGCCATGATCACCGACCTCTTCGACGGACATCTTGCCCGCACGTACAACCTCGTCACCGACTTCGGGAAGATCGCCGACCCCATCGCCGACAAGGCGATCATGGGCGCGGCGCTCATCTGCCTGTCCGCGCTGGGTGACCTGCCGTGGTGGGTGACGGCCGTCATCCTCGGCCGGGAACTCGGGATCACCGTCCTGCGTTTCGTGGTCATCCGGTACGGCGTCATCCCCGCCAGCCGGGGCGGCAAGCTCAAGACGCTCACCCAGGGCATCGCCGTCGGCATGTACGTCTTGGCGCTGACGGGGCCCCTGGCCACCCTGAGGTTCTGGGTGATGGCCGCGGCGGTCGTCCTGACCGTGGCGACCGGACTGGACTATGTGAAGCAGGCCATTGTGCTGCGCCGCCGGGGAATCGCCGAACGCAGAGCGGCGTTGAAGGAGACGGAAGCTTGAGTTCCACGGCCGCCGACGTGGTGCGACTACTCACGGTCAGGGGCGAGACCCTCGCGGTCGCCGAGTCACTGACCGGCGGAATGGTCGCTGCCGCGCTCACGGCGGTCCCCGGAGCGTCCAAGGCCTTCCGGGGCTCCGTCACCGCGTACGCGACGGAACTGAAGCGGGAGCTGCTCGGCGTCGACGGCGAGCTGCTCGCGGCCCGCGGAGCGGTGGATCCGCAGGTCGCCGCCCGGATGGCGGCAGGCGTACGCACGGCGCTGGGCGCCGACTGGGGCATCGCGACGACGGGTGTCGCCGGTCCGGACCCGCAGGACGGGCAGCCCGTGGGCACCGTTTTCGTGGCCGTGGCAGGGCCTCACGGGGCCGGGCAGGGTTGCGCCGATGGCGGAAAAGTGGAGGCGCTGCGGTTGAACGGCGACCGCGCGGAAATTCGTATGGAGAGTGTACGGAGCGTACTCGCACTTCTTTTGAGGGAGCTTGCGAGCGAACAGACCGGGAATGAGCGGGCACAGGATACGGAACGGAACGGGGGGTTTTGATGTTTGCAGCCCTGAGTGAACACGACATCGCTCCCCGCACGGCCGCGGCGCGAGGCGGTACGGTGGGGCGTGAAGGATGCGGTTACACGGTCCGAGGAGGGAGCCACCGATGATTCTGCTCCGTCGCCTGCTGGGTGACGTGCTGCGTCGGCAGCGCCAGCGCCAGGGCCGTACTCTGCGCGAAGTCTCCTCGTCCGCCCGAGTCTCACTCGGCTATCTCTCCGAGGTGGAGCGGGGGCAGAAGGAGGCTTCTTCCGAGCTGCTCTCCGCCATCTGCGACGCGCTGGACGTACGGATGTCCGAGCTCATGCGGGAAGTGAGCGACGAACTCGCCCTCGCCGAGCTGGCCCGGTCCGCTGCGGCGACACCCAGCGAGACCGTACCGGCACCGGTGCGCCCGATGCTGGGTTCCGTCTCGGTGACCGGCGTGCCACCGGAACGGGTGACCATCAAGGCGCCCGCCGAGGCAGTGGACGTCGTCGCCGCCTGAGCGGTCGAGAACGTGTGCGTGTGAGGCCCCGGCCGGGGTCGCTCCGGGAGACCGGAGGGACGCGGTCGGGGCCTTCGCATGCCCAGGTGCGTTCCGTGCGTTCCGTGCGACCCGTGCGTCCCGTGCGCGCGGGCGTGAGCGCCGCCGGCGGTGCGGCCGCCCGGTTTGTGCCGGTCCGTTTGCCGGTCCGTGGGGGTGCGGTCATCGTGGAGGGAGATGGCCGGGGGGCGTACCGACGGAGGCGTGGATGTACGTCGTGAAGAGCCCGTTGTCCGACGCGGACCTGAAGACCGTCTCCGAGGCGTTGCAGGGCGCCCTCGTGGACCTGGTCGACCTGTCCCTGGTGGCGAAGCAGATCCACTGGAACGTGGTCGGCCCGCGCTTCCGCTCCGTCCATCTCCAGCTGGACGAACTCGTCGGCACCGCCCGCACGCACTCGGACACCGTGGCGGAACGTGCCTCGGCGCTCGGTGTCTCCCCGGACGGCCGGGCCGCGACGGTCGCCGTGGGCAGCGGCATCGACGTGACCCCCGAGGGCTGGGTCGACGACACCACCGCCGTACAGACCGTCGTGGACGCGCTCGGCGCGGTGATCGGGCGGATGCGCGAGCGGATCGCGGCGAGCGGTGACCCCGATCCGGTGAGCCAGGACATCTTCATCCAGATCACGGCCGATCTCGAGAAGCAGCACTGGATGTTCCAGGCCGAAAACGGCTGACGCGGGATGGTCTCGGCGCGGACGGCTCGCCGGGCGGCCGCGCTGGTCCTCGGCGCGCTGTGGTGGTGGGCCGTGCTGCGCCTGGCGCTGGAACCGGGCGCCGGGGTGCTCGAAGGGGCGGTCGCGGTCGGCGGCTGGGGGCTGAGCGTGCTGCCGGTGCACTGTGTGCCGAGGCGCCGGGCGGCGGGGGCGCTGGGAGCGGGGCGGTGGCGACGGGCCCTGCGCGGGGCGGAGCGGAGCCCGGCCCCGACCCGCCCGGAGGGGCCCTGACCCCAGTGGCGGAGGGAGTCCACGGCTCCGCGGCTCCACGGCTCCACGGCTTTACGGCGGAGGTCGGGGAGAGTAACGTACAACCAAATGGTTGTAGATGGACTGGCCGAAGAAACGGAAGCGGGCACGGACCGCCTCTTCCAGGCCCTGGCCGACCTGACCCGCCGCGACATCCTGCGCCGCTGCGCACGGGACGCGCTGTCGGTGTCGCGGCTGGCCGAGGCCTACCCGATGAGCTTCGCCGCGGTGCAGAAGCACGTCGCGGTACTGGAGCGGGCCGGCCTCGTGGTCAAGGAGCGCCGCGGACGGGAGCAGCTCGTGCGGACCGATCCCGACGCCCTGGGCCGGGCCCGCCGTGCCCTGGACGAACTCGAGGCCGCCTGGCGCGGGCGGGTGGAGCGGATGTCCGACCTGCTCGCCGAGGCGCCGGAAGCCGAATCCGAGACGCACCGACCGACGGAAGGACAGAGCCCATGAGTGTCACCAGCCTGGACAAGGACCTCGACAACCTGACCCTCACCCTGGTCGCCGACTTCGCCGCCCCCGTGGAGCGGGTGTGGCAGCTGTGGTCCGACCCCCGGCAGCTGGAGCGCTGGTGGGGACCGCCGACCTACCCGGCGACGGTGGAGGAGCACGACCTGACCCCCGGCGGGGACGTCACGTACTTCATGACCGGCCCGGAAGGCGAGAAGTTCCGCGGCTGGTGGCGGGTGGCCACGGTCGACGCCCCGAGGTCGCTGGAGTTCACCGACGGGTTCGCCGACGAGGACGGGGTGCCGAACGCCGCGATGCCGACCACCACGAACCGGGTCACGCTCACCGGGCGCGACGGCGGCACCCGCATGGAGATGCGGGCCGTCTTTGACACCAGGGAGCAGATGGAGCAGCTCATGACGATGGGCATGGAGGAAGGCCTGCGCGAGGCGGCCGGTCAGATGGACGCCCTGCTCACCACCGGCTGAGCCGCACCGCGGCATTCCCGGCGGCTTCCTCAGCGCCGCGTCCGGGCACCCGCCAGGCCGCCCGGACGCGGCGCGGGCCCGCTCTGGCAGGTCGGACACCAGTACGTGGGGCGCTCGCGGGAGCCGTCGCCCTGGTCGGCCACCCGGACCGACGTGCCGCAGCGCAGGCAGGGGCGGGGCGCCCGGCCGTACACGAACAGGTCCTGGCCGCGCAGGCCCGTGGTACGGCGGACGGGACGGTCGCGGTTGGCCTCCAGGAGCCTCTTCGCGAACGTGGGCAGCAGCTCGGCCCGGTCGGCCGGCAGCTCGCCGACCGGCAGCCACGGCGTGACGCCGAGCAGGAAGCACAGCTCGCTCTTGTAGACGTTGCCGATGCCGGCGAGATTGCGCTGGTCCAGCAGGGCCTCGCCGAGCGGGCGGGCCGGGTCCGCGCGCAGGTTGTCCAGCGCCCGCGCCGGGTCCCAGTCGGGACCGAGCAGGTCGGGACCCAGATGACCGACGGCGCGCTGCTCGTCACCGGTGCGCAGGATGTCCAGCACCGGGAGGCGGTAGCCGACGGCCGTGCGGTCGGCGGTGCCCAGGATCACCCTGATCTGGTGTGCGGGGCCGCCGCTCCAGCGCTGACCGGGGGCGAAGACCTTCCAGGAACCGTCCATCCGCAGGTGCGAGTGCACCGTCAGGCCGCCCTCGACCCGGGTGAGCAGGTGCTTGCCGCGCGGGGTGACGTCCAGGACGGTGCGGCCGGTGAGGTCGACCGTGGCGTACCGGGGGACACGGAAGTCGCTGCGGGTCAGCACCTTGCCCGCGAGGGCGTCGTGCAGCCGTCGCGCCGCCTGCCAGACCGTGTCTCCTTCGGGCATGGGTCAAGGGTGACAGGGTCAGGCCCTGATCCGCAGACCGCGCGGGGTGGCGATGAACCCCGCTCCCTCCAGGAGCGGGCCGAAGGGGGACGTCAGGGCCGCCGTGCCGTTGACGCGCTCCACCGTGACCGTGCCGAGGGAACCGGCGCGGGCCGCCTCCGCGAGCGCCTGCGCGGCGGCCCGCAGACGCGGGTCCTCGGTGGGCAGCCGGTCGGGGTCGGAGGGCCACAGCAGGAGCGTCTTGCCGCCGCGCTCCATGTAGAGCGCCGGTTCGCCCTCCACGAGCACCACCAGGGAGCCCGCCTTGCGGCCCGGCTTGTGGGTGGCACCGGCCGGTGGCTCGGGCCAGCCGAGGGCCGCACCGTACGCGTTCGCCGGGTCGGCGGCGGCCAGGACGACGGCCCGGGGTCCGCCGGCGGCGCGGTCGCGGCGGCCGGGCTGTCCGGCGCCGTACGGGTCGCGCGGGCCCTGGAAGCCCCCGCGCGCGCCACCGCCGGGCGCGCCGCCCCCGCGCGGGCCACCGCCGCGCGGGCCGCCCGCGCCCGGCTCGGCATAGTCGCGAGGTGAGATGTAGTCGCCCCGGGAGGGCGAACGGCCCAGGCCGTCGGGATCGGCGAAGACGTCGTCGGCGGGCCCCGGGCCCCCGGAGCCGCCACGGCTGTCGGAGGCGAAGTCGGCGAAGGGGTCCGGGGCGTCGCCGGAGGGATCCGGGAGGTCGAGCGGGCCGAGCGGGCCCGGTGGGCCGAAGGCGGAGTCGTCGGCCGGTCCGGGGGAGTCGTGCGGAGGCCCGGCGAGGCCGCCGGGTCCGGGCCGGGTCGCGGAGCCGCGGGCGAAGTCCTCCGGTCCGGGCGGGCCGTCGCCGCGCTCGCGGGCGTTCGCCACCGCGCGCAACCGGTCCACGGCGCCCTCCATGGCGAACTGCGCCGCCCCGAGCCCCTCCACCACGTACCCGCGCCGGGCCTGACCGCTCTCCTCGAACGCGGCCAGGATCCGGTACACCGCCGAGAAGCCGCCCTCGACGCCCTCCGCGGCGACGGCGCCGCGGGTCACCACGCCGTGCCGGTCGAGGAGGGTGCGGGCCAGCGCGTGGGCCCGCACCGTGCCGTCGGCCTCACGGGCCGGGAGCAGCGACCAGCGGCCCGCGACCGTCGGCGGGCCGGTGCGGGACGCCGGGCGGGCGGCGGCCGTCAGCGAGCCGTACCGTCCGCGCGGCACCGTGCGCTTGGCCCGGTGGGCCGTGGAGCCCGCGGTGCGCCCGGAGCCCAGCAGGGAACGCAGGGGCGCGAGCGTGTCGTTCGTCAGCCGTCCGGACCAGGCCAGGTCCCACAGGGCGTCGGCCAGCTGCGGATCGGTGGCCTCCGGGTGGGTGGTGGCGCGGACCTGGTCGGCGATCTGGCGGAAGAACAAGCCGTACCCACCCGCGAGCACGCTCAGGACGGACTCGTGCAGGGCGGTCGTCTCCAGGGGATGCGGGGGCGGCAGGAGCAGCGGGGCCGCGTCCGCCAGGTAGAGGGAGACCCAGCCGTCCTTGCCGGGCAGCGAACCCGCTCCGGCCCACACCACCTCGCCCGCGGCCGTCAGCTCGTCCAGCATCGCCGGGTTGTAGTGCGCCACGCGGGAGGGGAGGACCAGCTTCTCCAGGGCGGAGGCGGGCACCGAGGCGCCCTGCAACTGCTCGACGGCGCGGACCAGCCCGTCCACGCCGCGCAGCGTGTGCCCCTTGCCGATGTGCTGCCACTGGGGGAGGAACTGGCCGAGCGCGGCCGGTGCCACCGGCTCCAGCTCGTGCCGGAGCGCGGCCAGGGAACGGCGGCGCAGCCTGCGCAGCACGGTCGCGTCGCACCACTCCTGGCCGATGCCGGCCGGATGGAACTCGCCCTGCACGACCCGTCCCGACCCCGCGAGCCGCTGGAGGGCGCCCTCGGTGACCGCCACGCCCAGACCGAAGCGGGCCGCCGCGGTGACCGAGGTGAAGGGGCCGTGGGTGCGGGCATGGCGGGCCAGGAGGTCGCCGAGCGGGTCCTTGACCGGCTCCGTGAACGCCTCCGGCACCCCGACGGGCAGCGCCGTGCCCAGCGCGTCGCGCAGCCGGCCCGCGTCCTCGATCGCCGCCCAGTGGTCGGCGCCGGCGATCCGCACCCTGATCGCGCGGCGGGCCGCTGCCAGCTCGGGCGCCCACTGCGGCTCGGCGCCCCGCTCGGCCAGCTCCGCGTCCGTCAGCGGGCCGAGCATCCGGAGCAGGTCGGCGACGCCCTCGGAGTCCTTGATGCGGCGGTCCTCGGTGAGCCACTGAAGCTCGCGCTCCAGCTCGGTCAGCACCTCCGCGTCGAGCAGCTCGCGCAGCTCCGCCTGCCCGAGCAGCTCGGCCAGCAGCCGCGAGTCCAGGGACAGGGCGGCGGCCCGGCGCTCGGCGAGCGGCGAGTCGCCCTCGTACAGGAACTGGGCGACGTAGCCGAAGAGCAGGGAGCGGGCGAACGGGGACGGCTCCGGCGTGGTGACCTCGACCAGGCGGACCTTGCGGGACTCCACGTCGCCCATCAGCTCGACCAGGCCGGGGACGTCGAACACGTCCTGGAGGCACTCGCGGACCGCCTCCAGGACGATCGGGAACGAGCCGTACTCGCTCGCCACCTCCAGCAGCTGCGCGGCGCGCTGGCGCTGCTGCCACAGCGGGGTGCGCCTGCCCGGGCTGCGGCGCGGCAGCAGCAGCGCGCGGGCGGCGCACTCGCGGAACCGGGACGCGAACAGCGCCGAGCCGCCCACCTGGTCGGTGACGACCCGGTCGACCTCGCCCTTGTCGAAGACGACATCGGCCGCGCCCACCGGCGCCTGCTCGGCGTCGTACTCGAGGCCCGGCTTCGAAGGGTCCTGGTCGAGGAAGTCCAGGCCCATCAGGTCGGCGTCCGGCAGCCGCAGCACGATGCCGTCGTCGGCGTGCATCACCTGCGCGTCCATCCCGTACCGCTCGGACAGCCGGGCGCCCAGGGCGAGGGCCCAGGGGGCGTGGACCTGGGCGCCGAACGGGGAGTGCACCACCACCCGCCAGTCGCCCAGCTCGTCGCGGAACCGCTCGACGACGATGGTGCGGTCGTCGGGGACGTGGCCGCAGGCCTCGCGCTGCTCGTCGAGGTACGACAGCACATTGTCCGCGGCCCAGGCGTCCAGGCCCGCGGTGACCAGACGCAGCCGGGCGTCCTCCGTGGACAGCGAGCCGACCTCGCGCAGGAACGCGCCCAGCGCACGGCCCAGCTCCAGGGGGCGGCCCAGCTGGTCGCCCTTCCAGAACGGCAGCCTGCCCGGCACGCCCGGCGCCGGGGAGACCAGGACCCGGTCGCGGGTGATGTCCTCGATCCGCCAGGAACTGGTGCCGAGCGTGAAGACGTCGCCCACGCGGGACTCGTACACCATCTCCTCGTCCAGCTCGCCGACCCGGCCGCCGCCCTTCTTCGGGTCGGCACCGGCGAGGAACACCCCGAAGAGCCCGCGGTCGGGGATCGTGCCCCCGGACGTCACGGCGAGCCGCTGCGCCCCCGGGCGGCCGGTGACCGTGCCGGCGATGCGGTCCCACACCACGCGCGGGCGCAGCTCGGCGAAGGCGTCGGAGGGATAGCGGCCGGCGAGCATGTCCAGGACGGCCGTGAAGGCCGACTCCGGCAGCGAGGCGAAGGGCGCGGCGCGGCGGACGGTGGCGAGGAGGTCGTCGACCTGCCAGGTGTCCAGCGCGGTCATCGCCACCAGCTGCTGGGCCAGCACGTCCAGCGGGTTGGCGGGAACCCGCAGGGCCTCGATGGCGCCGCTGCGCATCCGCTCGGTGACCACGGCCGACTGGACCAGGTCGCCGCGGTACTTCGGGAAGACCACGCCCGTGGAGACCGCACCGACCTGGTGCCCCGCGCGGCCGACGCGCTGGAGGCCGGAGGCGACGGAGGGCGGTGACTCGACCTGGACGACCAGGTCGACGGCGCCCATGTCGATGCCCAGCTCCAGACTGGAGGTGGCGACCACGGCGGGCAGGCGGCCCGCCTTCAAGTCCTCCTCGACCAAGGCGCGCTGCTCCTTGGAGACCGAGCCGTGGTGCGCGCGGGCGATCACGGGCGGGGCGCCCTGGGCGGCGCCCGAGCCGCCCATCAGCTCGGCGGGCGAGTGGTGCTCGTCCAGGGGCTCGCCCGTGGCCCGCTCGTACGCGATCTCGTTGAGCCGGTTGCACAGGCGCTCGGCCAGCCGCCGGGAGTTGGCGAAGACGATCGTGGAGCGGTGCGACTGGACCAGGTCGGTGATCCGCTCCTCGACGTGCGGCCAGATGGACGGGCGCTCCGCCCCCTCGTTGCCGTCCGCGACCGGGGAGCCGCCCAGCTCGCCGAGGTCCTCGACGGGGACGACGACCGACAGGTCGAACTCCTTGCCCGACTCCGGCTGGACGATCTCGACCCGGCCGCGCGGGGCGAGGAACCGGGCCACCTCGTCCACCGGGCGGACCGTCGCCGACAGGCCGATGCGCCGGGCCGGCTTCGGCAGCAGCTCGTCCAGCCGCTCCAGGGTGAGCGCGAGATGGGCGCCCCGCTTGGTGCCCGCGACCGCGTGCACCTCGTCCAGGATCACCGTCTCGATGCCGGTCAGCGCCTCGCGCGTGGCCGACGTCAGCATCAGGAACAGGGACTCCGGGGTGGTGATCAGGATGTCCGGCGGCCGGGTGGACAGGGCGCGGCGCTCGGCGGCCGGGGTGTCGCCGGAGCGGATGCCGACCTTGACCTCGGGCTCGGGCAGGCCGAGGCGCACGGACTCCTGGCGGATGCCGGTCAGCGGGCTGCGGAGGTTGCGCTCGACGTCGACGGCCAGGGCCTTCAGCGGGGAGACGTACAGGACACGGCAGCGCTTCTTGGGATCGGCGGGCGGAGGCGTCGAGGTCAGCTGGTCCAGCGCGGCGAGGAAGGCGGCCAGCGTCTTGCCCGAACCGGTGGGGGCGACCACCAGCACGTCCGAGCCCTGCGAGATGGCCTGCCACGCGCCCGCCTGGGCGGAGGTGGGCGCGGAGAAGGCCCCCGTGAACCAGCCGCGGGTCGCGGGGGAGAAGCCGTCCAGGGCTCGGTGTGCGGAGCTGACCATGGCTCCATCGTGCACCCGGCCACTGACAACCGCCCCGATCCGGGCGTACGGCCCGTTCGCCGTCGGCCCGGTTCGGCCCGGCCCGGCTCGTCCGTCGGTCGTCGACGCCCTGCGGGCCGCCCGCCGGGGCCGGCCGCAGGTGACGGAGAATGGGGCCATGGCGGGATCGGGCGAGCGGGCGCGGCACTGGCGGTACGCGGAACTGCCCGACGTCGACCTGCTCCGCGCCCAGTACATACGGAAGACCTTCGTGCGCCACACGCACGAGCACTTCGTCATCGCCGCCATCGCCGACGGCGTGGAGGTCTTCCACCACGGCGGAAGCGATCAGTACGCCGGGGCCGGCTCGCTCGCCCTGGTCAACCCGGACACCCCGCACACGGGGCGGGCCGGGGTGCCGGAGGGATGGCGGTACGGGGCCGTCTACCCGGCGCCCGAGCTGGTGGCCGGGATCGCGGCGGAGACGACGACGCTGCGCGGGACGCCGGGATTCGTCCGGCCGGTGCTCGACGACCCGTACACCGTCGAGCTGGTGCACCGCGTGCTGCGGGCCGCCGACGACGGCAACGCGCTCGCCGCCGACACCCTGCTGCGCGTGGCCGTGACCAGGCTCCTGCGGTTGAACGGCGGTCCGCTGCCCCGGCGCCGGGTGCGTACGGCCGGGGCCAGGACGGCGGCACGCGCGCGTGCCGTGCTGGAGGAGCGGATGGCCGACCCGCCGAGCCTGGAACGGCTCGCCGGGGAGCTGGGGAGCAGCCCGTTCGCGCTGCTGCGGGCCTTCCGGGACGCCTACGGGATGCCGCCCCACACCTGGCTGACGGACGCCCGGGTGCGTCGGGCGCGGCGGCTCCTGGACACCGGGACCTCCCCGGCCGAGGCCGCCGTCGCCGTCGGGTTCACCGACCAGCCGCACCTGAACCGGCACTTCGCGCGGATCGTCGGCGTGCCGCCCGGTGCCTACCAGCGGGAGCGCAAGAACGTACAAGACGCGCCGCGAGCGCTGCTCCTACCGTTCGAGGCGTGACAGAACAGACAGCCCTTCCCGACGCCCCCGACACCGGAGGCGCCGGCGCCAAGCCGGACGCCGCCGTCGTACGGGACGCCCTCGGGGTCGGAGTCGCCGTCGGACTGTCCGGGTTCGCCTTCGGGGTGACCTCGGCCGGCAGCGGACTCACCCTGGCCCAGACCTGCGCCCTGAGCCTCCTGGTGTTCACCGGGGCGTCCCAGTTCGCGCTCGTCGGCGCCCTCGCGGCCGGCGGCAACCCGCTCACCGCGGCGGCGGGGGCGTTCTTCCTGGGCGTGCGCAACGCCTTCTACGGGCTGCGCCTGTCGCAGTTGCTCGCCCTCCCGCGCGCGGTGCGGCCGTTCGCCGCACAGTGGGTCATCGACGAGACGACGGCCGTGGCTCTCGCCCAGCCCACGCGGCGCGCCGTCCGGATCGGGTTCACCGTCACCGGACTCACCCTGTACGTCCTGTGGAACCTCACCACCCTGCTCGGCGCGCTGGGCGCGGAGGCCATCGGGGACACCGACGCCTGGGGGCTCGACGCGGCCGGTCCGGCGGTCTTCCTCGCGCTGCTCGCGCCGATGCTGAAGGACACCACCGAGCGCGCGGTCGCCGCCCTGGCCGTCCTGCTGGGGCTCGGTCTGCTGCCCGTGCTGCCCGCGGGCGTACCCGTCCTGGTGGCCGCGCTGGCGGCGCCGCTCGTCCTGTGGGCGCGCGGACGCCGCGCGGCCGGTGCCGAGGACGACGGTGCGGTCCGTGGGGCCGCCGAGGGGGAGGACGGGCGATGAGCGTGTGGATCGCGATCGGCGTGACCGCGGTGGGCTGCTACGCGGTCAAGCTCCTCGGGCTGCTGGTCCCCGCGGGCGCCCTGGAACGACCCCTGGTCCGGCGGCTCGCCGCGCTGCTGCCCGTCGCCCTCCTCGCGGCGCTCACCGCCCAGCAGACCTTCGCGGACGGCCAGGACCTCGTGCTGGACGCGCGGGCCGCCGGAGTCGCCGCGGCCGCCGTCGCACTGCTGCTGCGCGCGCCGTTCCTGCTCGTCGTCGCGGCGGCCGTGGTGGTCACCGCGGGCGTACGGGCCATGGGCGGCTGAACCGCCGCCGGGCGGGCACCGGCTGGCCCGGTCCACCGGCGGGCCGGTCGGCCCCCTGTCGCCCCCGGTCGACGGCCCGGTCAGCCGAGGGGACGGCCGTACGCCCTCAGGGTGCACAGGGCGTCGAGTGTCACCCGGCCCCGGGTCTCGAGCGCCGGGACGGGCGCCCACCGGTGGCGGCGCACCGGCCAGCCGCCGTCTCCCTCCTGACCGGCCGCGAGGAGGTCGAGGGAGCGGGCCATCTCGTCGTCCGTGAACCACGCGCGCGCGAGCGAACGCGGATCCCTCGCGTAGTCGTGCGGGAAGAGCGGATCCCTCCCGCAGTCGTGCGGGAGGGGGTGGCCGCTCGGGGCCTGGCCGGGAGGGACTGCACCCGCGTCGGGACCGTCCGGGTCCAGCACGGCCAGACCCTGTTCGCGCACCAGGCGCCCCAGCCGGTCGGCCGCGGCCTGCGCACGGGGACGGTCCGGAGCGGCGTCCAGGAAGGCCACCGCGGCCTCCACCTCGTACGGGTGCGGGGACACCAGCGACTCGGCCGCCTGCCAGCAGAAGTCCGTGGCCCGGAACAGCCAGGCGTGCCAGACCTCGTTGCGGTGCAGCAGGCCCACCACCGGCCCGGTGACCAGCAGCTCACCGGGAGGGTCGGCCACGACCGGCACGTAGGGCGCGGCCGGATACCCGCTCCGGCTCGCACGGGTCACCGGCAGGGCACCGTCGGGCGTGGACACGGAGGTCAGGTAGCGGCAGACGCGCTCGGCCCGCTGCCCGCCGCACCGGCCGACGGCGTCCAGGACGCGCAGGGCACACGCGGTGTGCAGCGGCTGGCTGACCGGCCCGCGCAGATCGGGCTCCAACGCGTGCCCGTACCCGCCGTCCTCGTTGCGGTAGGCCTCCAGCGCGGTCTCCACCGGGTCGGGGTCCCCACCGCGGAAGTGGTGGGCGAACAGCCGCTGCTCCAGTACGCGCGCGGTGAGCCAGACGAAGTGCTCCGCGCGCGCGAGCGGTGAACGCGAGTCCGGGGTGCCGGGGGTGCCCGGGGTGCCGGGGCTGCCCGGAGTGCCCGGGTTGCCCGGGTTGCCCGGGGTGCGGACGGTCGCGGGCGGGGGGATCGCGGGGAGTGGGGACGCTCCGGTTTCGGCCATGGGACAGACCGTAGGCCGAGAAGCGGTTCCGGCAGGTGGTCCCGGCTCAGGGCCCACTCTCAGGGGCGGGATACTGGGGGCATGCGGTTGACGGTCTTCTGGGAGCGGATGACGGATCACTTCGGTCCGGGGTACGCCGACACCTTCGCGCGCGATCACGTGATGGCGGAGCTGGGCGGGCGTACGGTGCACGAGGCGCTGGACGCCGGCTGGGACGCCAAGGACGTGTGGCGGGTGGTGTGCACCGTCATGAACGTTCCGCGGGAACAGCGGTGACGGTCCACGAAGATCGCCGGACGGGGTTCCTGAGCCGGTGGCGTGGGCGAGACTTGCTCCGTGGCCTCCACTGACGAGACCGGGCAGACCACCCGGCACACTTCCCCGGCCGGCACCACGCCGCCCACCGGCCCACCGGCCGACGGCGCTGTCGCCGGGCCGGGCGCCCGCATGCCGCGCTGGCTGCCGCGCGCCATGGTGCTGGCCCTCGCGCTCATCGCCGCCTTCCAGCTGGGCAGCTGGGCCTTCCACCAGCTCACCGGGCTGCTGATCAACGTCCTCATCGCGTTCTTCCTGGCCCTGGCCATCGAACCCGCGGTGAGCTGGATGGCCGGGCGCGGCATGCGCCGGGGGTTCGCCACCTTCCTCGTCTTCCTCGCCGTGCTGATCGCCGCCGCCGGGTTCGTCACGCTGCTCGGCTCCATGCTCGCCGGGCAGATCGTCAAGATGGTCGAGGACTTCCCGGAGTACCTCGACTCCGTCATCAACTGGGTCAACGGCCACTTCCACACCGAACTGCGGCGGGTCGACATCCAGGAGGGCCTGCTCCGCTCCGACTGGCTGCGCAACTACGTGCAGAACAGCGCGACGGGCGTCCTGGACGTGTCGGCCCAGGTCCTGGGCGGCCTGTTCCAGCTGCTGACGATCCTGCTGTTCTCGTTCTACTTCGCGGCCGACGGCCCCCGGCTGCGGCGCGGACTCTGCTCCGTCCTGCCGCCCGCCCGCCAGGCCGAGGTCCTGCGCGCGTGGGAGATCGCCGTGGACAAGACCGGCGGCTACCTGTACTCACGCGGACTGATGGCGCTGATCTCCGGCGTGGCGCACTACATCCTGCTGGAGATCCTCGAGGTCCCCTACGCGCCCGCGCTCGCCGTGTGGGTGGGCCTGGTGTCGCAGTTCATCCCGACCATCGGCACCTACCTCGCGGGCGCCCTGCCCATGCTGATCGCGTTCACGGTGAACCCCTGGTACGCGCTGTGGGTGCTGATCTTCGTGGTGATCTACCAGCAGTTCGAGAACTACGTGTTGCAGCCCAAGCTGACGTCCAAGACCGTGGACATCCACCCCGCGGTCGCCTTCGGCTCCGTCATCGCGGGCACCGCCCTGCTCGGCGCCGTCGGCGCGCTGATCGCCATTCCGGCGGTCGCCACGCTGCAAGCGTTCCTCGGGGCGTACGTCAAGCGCTACGACGTCACGGACGACCCGCGCGTCCACGGGCGCCGGTACCGCCGGGCGGTGTCCGGAACGTCCACGCGTCTGCGCAAACTGTGGATGCGGCGCCCGGAGCAGGAACGCCCGGAGCAGGAACGCCCGGAGCAGGAAGGTCCGGAGCAGGAAGGCCCGAAGCAGGGACGCCCGGGGCCGGAGGGCACAGGGGGCGCCGGGGACACCGGGGGCGGCGGCTCCTCCTGAGGGACCGCCGAGGTGCGGGGTCAGCCCTGCGGCTCCTGCGGCCTCGCGTCGGTCTCCCGCAGGCTGCGGTCCTTGAACTCGGTGCGGGTCTCCGTGCGGTGTCCGCGGGCGATGTAGTCCCGCACCACCGCCTCGACGGCGTCCTGGGGCGAGCCGACACCGGCCAGCACCATCACTTCCACCACCAGTTCGGCGTCGAGACTGATGTTGACCTTGGCCACGGTGTCCCCTCTCGTCCCCGCTCCCGGCGTCGCCCCCGCATCCAACCACCTGGCTCGCCGGCCCGGGGACGTACGCTCGGAAGTGCCGCGTGGTGCGCTTGACACGAAAATCGAACATCCATTCTTATGGAAGCTCCGGCGGGGCTCGTGGCGGGTGATTCGAGTGGGTTCGGGTGGAGATGCACCCGAGTTATCCACAGGCCGGACCCGCATCGGGGCCCATTGTCAGTGGCAGGCATTAGCGTCTTTGACGTGAAGCGATCGAATCAAGCAAACCGGGTGGAACCCATGGCAGGAACCGACCGCGAGAAGGCCCTGGACGCCGCGCTCGCACAGATTGAACGGCAGTTCGGCAAGGGCGCGGTCATGCGCATGGGCGAGCGGCCGAACGAGCCCATCGAGGTCATCCCGACCGGGTCGACCGCGCTCGACGTGGCCCTCGGCGTCGGCGGCCTCCCGCGCGGCCGTGTCGTGGAGGTCTACGGCCCCGAGTCCTCCGGCAAGACGACCCTGACCCTGCACGCCGTGGCGAACGCCCAGAAGGCCGGCGGCCAGGTCGCGTTCGTGGACGCCGAGCACGCCCTCGACCCCGAGTACGCCAAGAAGCTCGGCGTCGACATCGACAACCTGATCCTCTCCCAGCCGGACAACGGCGAGCAGGCCCTGGAGATCGTGGACATGCTGGTCCGCTCCGGCGCCCTCGACCTCATCGTCATCGACTCCGTCGCCGCGCTCGTCCCGCGCGCGGAGATCGAGGGCGAGATGGGCGACAGCCACGTCGGTCTTCAGGCCCGGCTGATGAGCCAGGCCCTGCGGAAGATCACCAGCGCGCTCAACCAGTCCAAGACCACCGCGATCTTCATCAACCAGCTCCGCGAGAAGATCGGCGTGATGTTCGGCTCCCCGGAGACCACGACCGGTGGCCGGGCGCTGAAGTTCTACGCCTCCGTGCGCATCGACATCCGCCGCATCGAGACGCTGAAGGACGGCACCGACGCGGTCGGCAACCGCACCCGCGTCAAGGTGGTCAAGAACAAGGTCGCGCCGCCCTTCAAGCAGGCCGAGTTCGACATCCTCTACGGCCAGGGCATCAGCCGCGAGGGCGGCCTGATCGACATGGGCGTGGAGCACGGCTTCGTCCGCAAGGCCGGCGCCTGGTACACGTACGAGGGCGACCAGCTCGGCCAGGGCAAGGAGAACGCGCGCAACTTCCTGAAGGACAACCCCGACCTGGCCAACGAGATCGAGAAGAAGATCAAGGAGAAGCTGGGCGTCGGCGTGCGCCCCGAGGAGCCGGCCACCGAGCCCGGCGCGGACGCCGCCTCCGCCGCCACGGCCGACGCCGCACCGGCGGTGCCCGCACCCACGACCGCCAAGGCCACCAAGTCCAAGGCCGCGGCAGCCAAGAGCTGACCCGTGACCCGACGAACCGACTGGGCCGAGTACACGAGCGGCTCCGCCGGACCGGGCGACGACGCGTACGGGGCGGCTGCGGCCCCGTACGAGACGGACCCCTCCGCCGTGGGGCCCCCCGAGGACGGCGCGGCGCGCCACGGTGACGGCGGGGCGCGCCACGGCGGCGGACGGGGCCGCGGAGCGGGCGGCGGGCGCGGGCGCCGGAGGCGCGACCGTGCGGAGGCGTCCGCGGAGGACGGAGGTGCCACTTCCTCGTCGAGGGCCGAGAAGGGGGAGCCTCCGCGGGACCCGGTCGAGCAGGCACGGGCGATCTGCCTGCGCCTGCTCACCGGGACCCCGCGCACCCGCAGGCAGCTGGCCGACGCGCTGCGCAAGCGGGAGATCCCGGACGAGGCCGCGGAAGAGGTGCTGTCCAGGTTCGAGGAGGTCGGCCTGATCAACGACGGCGCCTTCGCCCAGGCCTGGGTGGAGTCCCGGCACCACGGCCGCGGGCTGGCCCGGCGCGCCCTCGCGAGAGAGCTGCGCACCAAGGGGGTCGACGCCACGGTCATCGACACGGCGGTGTCCCAACTGGACACCGAGCAGGAGGAGGAGACCGCGCGCGACCTGGTCGCCCGCAAGCTGCGCGCCACCCGGGGCCTCGACCGCGACAAGAGGCTGCGCCGCCTCGCGGGCATGCTGGCCCGCAAGGGCTACCCCGAGGGCATGGCCCTGCGGGTGGTCCGCCAGGCGCTGGAGGAGGAGGGCGAGGACACGGAACACCTCGGCGACGAGGGGTTCTGAGCCGGTGTCCGGCTGGGGCTGCCCGGGGGCGGTGGGCAGGCACGGGCCCACTCCGATCCGAACGCGGACCCGGGCCCGGCACCCGTACCGCCCCGCCGACTACCGAGACCGGGCGGTGGCCACCGGCAGGCCCGCCGCGCGCCAGGCCTGGAAGCCGCCGACCAGATCGGTGGCCCGGTGCAGGCCCAGCCGGTGCAGGGACTCCGCCGCCAGACTCGATGCGTAGCCCTCGTCGCACACCACGACCACCCGCACGTCGTGATCCGTCGCCTCCGGGAGGCGGTGGCTGCCCTGCGGATCCAGTCGCCACTCCAACTCGTTGCGCTCGACCACCAGGGCGCCCGGAATCACACCGTCCCGCTCACGCAGCGCGGCGTACCGGATGTCGACCAGCAACGCCGTGCCCGCCTCGGCGGCGTCGTAGGCCTCCTGCGGCGCGATCCGCCGGTAACCGGCGCGTACCCGCTCCAGCAGGGCGTCGATGCCGGTCGGCCGGGGCCCGCTCACTGCCAGTCCTGCGGGCGCTCGACCTGCTCCAGGCGCAGGGTCTGTCCGCTGCGGCTGTAGCGGCGGATCTGCGGCAGGGGCGGGTAGTAGGCGTGCACGGACACCGCGTGGCGGTCGGCCGACTCGTTGAGGACCTCGTGCACGTGGTGCCGGCCGAAGGCGCGTCCCCTGCCGACGGTCAGCCGGCGTTCCCGGTCCACACCGTCGTCGAGTTCGAGGGTCTTCCAGCCGTCGGTGGGCAGGCGGGCGGCGAGCGCGTTCTCCCTGAGCTCGCCCGCGGCCGTGACGAAGGCGCCCACGGAGTCGGCGTGGTCGTGCCAGCCGGTGCCCGTGCCGGGCGGCCAGCCGATCAGCCAGGCCTCGCTGTCGCCCGGCCCGGCCAGCCGCACCCAGGTACGGCCCTCGGGATCGAGGGGCAGGGAGGCGATCAGTGCGGCGTCGGCCGCGGCACGTCGTACGAAGTCGAGGAGTTCGGCCTGCGTCGGGGCGGCCGCGGAAGCAGCTGCGGCAGCGGAGGCGGAGGCCAAGGCAGGAGAAGGGGTGGGGAGGGACACGGGTACCGTCCTGGGAGTTCGCGAGGGAGCGCGCGACGGCACGTCCGGGCGGCGGCGCGCGCGAAGAAGGGGGAAGGCGAATTCAGCAGGACGGACGACACACGCAGCCCGCATAGCGGACGAGGTCCATATGGACCCTCCGCCACAGGCGCACACAGGTGTCGGTCACGATCCGGAGTAGACCACGCGGGTGCGGACCGGTCAACTCAGCGTCACCATACGGACAGTGCCCGCACGCCCTCGTCGCGACCCGCACCCTCAACTCGCGACCTGCACCCTCCACGCGACCGCTCGCCCTCGACGCGACGGCCGCCCTCCGTGCGACCCGCTCTCCCTCAACGCGACCCGGCCGTCGCCCCCGCCCCCTCCTCGGCCCCGGTTGCCGACTCGGTCGTCGCCCCGCCCAGCGCGCTCTCCGCGGCCGCGTAGAGGTCGGCGGGTCGCACCCCGTTCAGCGCCGTGACCAGGTGGCCGTCGGGCCGCACCAGCAGCACCGTGTGCGCCGCGGCACCGGGATAGCTCTCGGTGACCAGCAACTCGGCGCGGTGCGGCAGCGCCGTCACCGCCGCCGCCAGCCGGGGCATGATCCCGGCCGTCACCCAGTGCTTGCGGTCCCACACCCCGGTACCCGGCGCGATCAGCACCACCAGCAGCGCCCCGCGCCCCAGCCGGTCGCGCAGCCGTACGAAGGTGCCGTCCTCCGCCGTGACCCGCACATCGGTGACGGGCGTCCCGGGCGGTGTGCCCACGGACACCTCGCCGGCCAGGTTCTCGGGCGCGAGGGGCGAGTCGGCGTACGTCCCCGGCGCGCCCAGGGTCCCGCGCCCGAGGTGACCGTCCGTCAGCAGCGCGTCGTTGCCGCGGGCGGCGCCGGGGACGTAGGAGCGCAGTCCGCCGCCGCCGCGCAGCAGGGGCAGCACCTGGTCGGCGGCGCGCAGCCGGGCGGAGATCGCCGCCCGCCGCTCCTCCTGGTAGCTGTCGAGCAGTGCCTCGCGCGGCCCGTGGTGCCAGGCCAGGGCCAGTTTCCAGGCGAGGTTGTCGGCGTCGAGCAGCCCCTCCTCCAGGCCCTGCGTGCCCAGCGCGCCCAGCAGGTGCGCCGCGTCCCCGGCCAGCAGCACGCGGCCCACCCGCCAGCGGCGGGCGAGGCGGTGGTGGACGGTGTGGACGCCGGTGTCGAGCAGTTCGTACGCCGGTGTCGGACCGTCGGCCCATCCCGCGAGGGTCTCGCGGATCCGGTTCACCAGGAGTTCGGGCGTGACCAGGTCCTTGCCGGGCGGCAGCAGCCAGTCCAGGCGCCACACGCCGTCCGGCAGCGGGCGGCCGACCACCTCACCGGCCGACGGCCCGGTCGTCCGCCACGGCGGCAGGCGGTGCAGCAGCGCCTCGTCGGTCCAGGGCAGTTCGGTGCGCAGCGCGGCGACGGCGTATCGTTCCACCGCCGTACGGCCGGGGAAGCGGATGTCCTGGAGCTTGCGGACGGTGGAGCGGGGGCCGTCGCAGCCGACCAGGTAACTGCCCCGCCACCAGGTGCCGGCCGGGCCGCGGGTGTGGGCGGTGACGCCGGACCTCTCCTGCTCGATGCCGTCCAGCCGGCTGTCCACGGCGATCCTGACGAGCCGCTCGCGGTGGAGCGCCGTGCGCAGGACCCCGGTCAGCTCGTGCTGGGCGATGTGCAGGGGCGCCGGTTCCGCGTCGCCGAACACGACTTCGCGTGTCACCTGCTTGCGCCGCATCGACCGCCATCCGGCCCAACGCGAACCCAGCCCCGTCAGCGGTGTGCCGGTCAGCCGCTCGACGAGCGCGACGGCCTCCTCGCGCAGGACGACGGTGCGCGCGGGGCGGGGCTCGTCCTTGCCCGGCCCCTCGTCGAGGACGACACAGGGCACCTCCTGCCGCGCCAGCGCCAGGGCGAGCGTGAGCCCGACGGGCCCCGCTCCGGTGACGATCACCGGGTCCACGGTGCGGCGCCCCCTGCCCGTGGCGGTGTCCCGGGGGACGTGGGTGAACAGGACATTGGAGCAGGGTGCACGGTCACAGAACGTATGCAACCTATTGCCGCTGCTTGCGTCAAGCGACGGAGGCCGTGGCGATCATGCCACGGCCTCCGTCGATGGTCATACGAGATGACCGAGGGTCAGAAGTGCTAGATCTTGCCGACCGTTCCGGCGTCGGCGGTCTCCACGTCGTCCGCACTCAGTACCGCACCGGTCGACTTCTTCGCCCGCCGCAGCCGGCGCTCCAGCCAGCTCGCGAAGCTGGTGAGGGCGAAGTTGAGCGCGATGTAGATCACGGCCACCACGGTGTAGCTGGCGATCACGTTGGCGCCGTAGTAGCCGCTCATGGTGTTGGCCGAGGCGAGCAGCTCGGGGAACGTGAGGATCGCGCCGCCGAGCGCGGTGTCCTTGAGGATCACGACGAGCTGGCTGACGATGGCCGGCAGCATCGCCGTGACCGCCTGCGGGAGCAGGATCAGGCGCATGACCTGACCCTTGCGCAGCCCGATCGCCATCGCGCCCTCGGCCTGGCCCTTGGGCAGGGCGAGGATGCCGGACCGGACGATCTCGGCGAGGACCGAGGCGTTGTAGAGCACCAGGCCGGTGACGACGGCGTACAGCGGGCGGTCGTCCGAGCTGACGTTCGTGTACTCCGCGAACAGCGCGAGACCGAAGATCATCAGGACCAGCACGGGGATGGACCGGAAGAACTCGACCACGATTGCGGCCGGTACCCGGACCCACTTGTGGTCGGAGAGCCGGGCGATGCCCAGTACCGCGCCGAGCGGCAGGGCGATGACCACCGCGAGCACCGCGGCCTTCAGGGTGTTCTGCAGACCCGGCCAGATGTACGTCGACCACGCCTCGGTGCCGGTGAAGAACGGCTTCCACAGGGCCCACTCCAGCTGGCCCTTGTCGTTGAGGGTGCCGAACACCCACCACAGCAGGGCGGCGAAGGCGACCAGGAAGACGACCGTCAAGAGGACGTTGCGACGCTTGGCCCGGGGGCCCTGGGCGTCGTAGAGGACCGAGCTCATCGCTTCACCGCCACCTTCTTGCCCACCCAGCCGAGGATCAGGCCGGTCGGCAGCGTCAACACCACGAACATGAGCGCGATGACCGCGGAGATGAGCAGCAGCTGGGCCTCGTTCTCGATCATCTCCTTCATCAGGAGCGCCGTCTCCGCCACACCGATGGCGGCGGCGACCGTGGTGTTCTTGATCAGCGCGATCAGCACGTTCGCCAGCGGGACGACGGACGAGCGGAACGCCTGCGGCAGCACCACCAGCCGGAGCACCTGGCCGAAGCTCAGACCGAGCGCCCGGGCCGCCTCCGCCTGGCCGACGGGCACCGTGTTGATGCCGGAGCGCAGCGCCTCGCACACGAACGACGACGTGTAGAGGATCAGGCCCAGGACGGCGAGCCGGAAGTTGATCGTCTCGAAGTCATTCCCTCCGCCGAGGGTGACCCCCAGCGTCTGGCTCAGTCCCAGCGACGCGAACAGGATGATCACCGTCAGCGGGATGTTCCGGACGATGTTCACGTACGCGGTTCCGAAACCGCGCATCAACGGCACCGGGCCGACCCGCATGGCGGCCAGTATGGTGCCCCAGATCAGGGAGCCGACGGCCGAGAGCACAGCGAGCTGCACCGTCGTCCAGAAGGCTCCCAACAGGTCGTACTTGTCGAGAAAGTCGAACACGATCTCCCGCGCTTCCGCGTGTAGGGACGCCCGGCCCGGTGCGCCGCCCCTGCCGTAGGGCGGCGCACCGGGTCGGGCCCGGCCTCAGCTCTTGATGTCGCCGATCTTCGGCGCCGGCTCGTTCTTGTAGTTGGCCGGGCCGAAGTTGTCCTTGACGGCCTTGTCCCAGGCACCGTCGGCGACCATGGCCTCGAGCGCGTCGTTGATCTTGTTCTTGAGGTCGCTGCCCTTCTTGACACCGATCCCGTAGTTCTCGTTCGTCAGCTTGAAGCCGCCGAGCTTGAACTTGCCCTTGAACTGCGCCTGGGAGGCGTAACCGGCGAGGATCGAGTCGTCCGTGGTCAGCGCGTCGACGGCGCCGTTCTGCAGACCCGGCAGGCAAGCCGAGTACGTCGGGTACGGCTGGAGCTGGGCCTTGGGGGCCAGCTTCTTCTTGATGTTCTGGGCCGAGGTCGAACCGGTGACGGAGCAGAGCTTCGCGTTGTTCAGGTCCTCCGGCGACTTGATCTTGTCGTCGTCGGCGCGGAGCAGCACGTCCTGGTGGGCCAGCAGGTAGGGGCCGGCGAAGTCGACCTTCTCCGAACGCTCGGGGGTGATCGAGTACGTGGCGGCGATGAAGTCGACGTCACCGCGCTGAAGCATGGTCTCGCGGTCGGCGCTCTTCGACTCCTTCCACTCGATCTGGTCCTCGGTGTAGCCGAGCTTCTTGGCGACGTACGTGGCGACGTCCACGTCGAAGCCCGCGTAGCCGTCCGGGGTCTTCTGGCCGAGGCCGGGCTGGTCGAACTTGATACCGATGGTGATCTTCTTGCCGTCACCACCGCCGGAGGAGCCGCTGTCCTTGTCGTCGCCGCCGCACGCGGTGGCGGTCAGGGCGAGGGCGAGCACGGCGGCCGAGGCGGCGGAGACCTTGCGAAGCTTCATGGTGGACATCCTTTGGCTGTGATCGAGCTGCGATCGGACGATCAGAGGATCAGGCGATCAGGTGCGGCCGTCGGGAGCGGGCCGCCGGTGCGGTCGGCGTGGGGCGCCGGAGCCGCTCCGAAGTCTCAGTGGTGCAGGATCTTCGACAGGAAGTCCTTGGCACGGTCGCTGCGCGGATTGCTGAAGAACTGGTCCGGCGTGGCCTCTTCGACGATGCGGCCGTCCGCCATGAACACGACCCGGTTGGCCGCCGAGCGGGCGAAGCCCATCTCGTGCGTGACCACGATCATGGTCATCCCGTCCTCGGCGAGCTGCTTCATGACCTCGAGGACCTCGTTGATCATCTCTGGGTCGAGGGCCGACGTCGGCTCGTCGAAGAGCATGACCTTGGGGTCCATGGCCAGCGCCCGCGCGATGGCGACGCGCTGCTGCTGACCACCGGAGAGCTGTGCGGGGTACTTGTCCGCCTGGGCCCCGACGCCGACCCGGTCGAGCAGGGCGCGGGCCTTCTCCTCGGCCTTCTTGGCCTCGACCTTGCGGACCTTGACCTGGCCCAGCGTCACGTTCTCCAGCACCGTCTTGTGCGCGAAGAGGTTGAACGACTGGAAGACCATGCCGACGTCGGCCCGCAGCCTGGCCAGCTCCTTGCCCTCGGCGGGCAGCGGCTTGCCGTCGATGGTGATCGAACCGTCGTCGATGGTCTCCAGACGGTTGATGGTGCGGCACAGGGTGGACTTGCCGGACCCGGAGGGTCCGATGACCACGACGACCTCGCCGCGCTCAATCGTCAGGTCGATGTCCTGGAGCACGTGCAACGCGCCGAAGTGCTTGTTGACACTCTTCAGGACGACCAGTTCGCCGGTCGCAGCCTTGTCTTCCTTGGCCACCGATACTTCGGTCATCGCTCTCGGGCTCCGTCCTCCTGGGTTTCGCAGGACAGTAGTGACCCGGGCCACGTCACGTCTCTACATCTGAGCGAGATCTGAGCATCACGATCCGATAGCAATCGGACACGAGTCGTAGCACTTGTGAGCTGGGCGCATATCGGCCGGATAACTTCGAGCAGCCGCGACCGGAGACCTCTTGACGCCGTCCCCCTCCATCGGCGTCACTGCACAGGACGCACGCGCGCGTGCCCGTCCGTCAGCACGCCCCGATTTCTACCCGCCCCGAGCGTACGGCCGATGAACCGAAGGGAGCCCGGATGAGACTGCTGCTCGTCGAGGACGACAACCACGTGGCCGCCGCCCTGTCCGCGATCCTGGCACGGCACGGCTTCGACGTCACCCACGCGCGCAGCGGCGAGGAGGCACTCCAGGCACTGGTCCCCGAGGTCGACGGCTTCGGCGTCGTCCTGCTCGACCTGGGCCTGCCCGACCAGGACGGCTACGAGGTCTGCGGCAAGATCCGCAAGCGCACCAGCACCCCGGTCATCATGGTCACCGCGCGCTCCGACGTGCGCTCCCGCATCCACGGCCTCAACCTCGGCGCCGACGACTACGTGGTCAAGCCGTACGACACCGGGGAGCTCCTCGCCCGGATCCACGCCGTCAGTCGGCGCACCGTGCACGAGGAGGCCACCGGGAGCACCGAGACCGTGGTCCGTCTCGGGGCGGTCCGTATCGAGCTGCCGACACGCCAGGTGAGCGTGGACGGTTCGGTTGTCCAACTCACGCGCAAGGAGTTCGATCTGCTCGCCCTGCTCGCCCAGCGGCCCGGAGTGGTCTTCCGCCGCGAGCAGATCATCAGCGAGGTCTGGCGCACCAGCTGGGAGGGGACCGGGCGCACGCTGGAGGTGCACGTCGCCTCCCTGCGCTCCAAGCTGCACATGCCCGCGCTGATCGAGACCGTCCGCGGCGTCGGCTACCGCCTCGTCGCGCCCACCGCCTAGCGGGGCCGGGTGAGCACACGCCTGCTCCCGCTGCTCATCGTCCTGATGGCGGCCGTACTGCTCGCGCTCGGCGTGCCCCTCGGCGTCAGCGTCGCCCGCGCGGAGCAGCAGAAGGTCGTCATCGACCGCATAGACGACACGGCGCGCTTCGCCGCACTCGCCCAGTTCGTCACCGAGGACGGGACGGCCGGCTCGCGCCGAACCGACACGGACGAGCGCCTGGACACCCTGCAAACCGAGCTGATCAGCTACTACGAGGTCTACGGCATCAAGGCGGGAGTCTTCTACCGCAACCACATCCCGATGGCCAACGCGCCCACCACCTGGTTCCTGCCGCAGACCGGCGAGGTCCGCGACTCCTTCGACGAGGCGCTGCTCAGCCGCCGCAGCCACGACCCCGAGCAGGTCTGGCCGTGGCAGGACGGCAGGCTCGTGGTGGCCTCCCCGGTCATCCGGGACGGCGACGTGGTCGCGGTCGTGGTCACCGAGTCGCCGACCGACTCGATGCGGTCGAGCACCCTGCGCGGCTGGCTGGTCATCGGCGCCGGGGAGTTCGCCGCGATGCTGCTCGCCGTCGGGGCGGCACTGCGGCTGACCGGCTGGGTGCTCAAGCCGGTGCGGGTGCTCGACGCCACCACCCACGACATCGCCACCGGGCGGCTCAAGTCCCGGGTCGCGCCGTCCGGGGGACCGCCGGAACTCAGACGCCTGGCCGGGTCGTTCAACGAGATGGCCGACCACGTGGAGGACGTGCTGGAACAGCAGCGCGCCTTCGTCGCCGACGCCTCGCACCAGCTGCGCAACCCGCTCGCCGCGCTCCTGCTGCGCATCGAGCTGCTCGCCCTGGAACTGCCCGAGGGCAACGAGGAGATCGCCTCCGTCCAGACCGAGGGCAAACGCCTGGCCCGGGTCCTGGACGACCTCCTCGACCTGGCACTCGCCGAGCACAGCCAGGCCGACCTCAAGGTCACCGACATCGGCGCGCTGACCGCCGAGCGGGTGGCCGCCTGGGCGCCGACGGCCGAGGCCAAGGGCGTACGGCTGATCGGCGACTGCCCGCCGACGACGGGCTGGGCCGACCCGGTGACGCTGTCCAGCGCCCTGGACGCGGTCATCGACAACGCGGTGAAGTTCACGCCGCGCGAGGAGACCGTACGGGTCGCGGTGGCCTCCACCGGGGACGCCGCCACCGTCGTCGTCACCGACAACGGTCCCGGACTCACCGACGAGGAGCTCACGCGCGTGGGCGACCGTTTCTGGCGCAGTGGCCGCCACCAGAACATCAACGGCTCCGGCCTCGGCCTGTCGATCTGCCGGGCCCTGCTCGCGGCGGGCGACGGCACGATCTCCTTCGGCCCCCACGATCCGCACGGGCTGGAGGTCACGGTCACGGTGCCCAGGACCGGCACGGCACCCACCGAGCCCGGCAGCCGCGTCCCTAGGGCTTGACCGACCGGTAGTAGCGCCGGGCGCCCTCGTGCAGCTCCAGCGGGTCGGTGTAGATCGCGGTGCGCAGGTCCACCAGCTGCGCGGAGTGCACGTGCGCCCCGATGCCGTCGCGGCTGTCGAGCACGGTCCGGGTCAGCCACTCGGTGAGCCGCGGATCGACGTCCGCGCGGGTCACCAGCAGGTTGGACACCGCCATCGTCGGCACCACCGCGCCGTTCTGGACCGTGGGGTAGGCCGACTCCGGCATGTTGGTGGTGCGGTAGTAGCGGGTCGCGCCGCCCGACGCGTGCAGTCTGGTGACCAGGTCGGCGCCGATCGGCACGAACCGGAACGCGGAGCTCTCCGCTATCTCCTTGAGGCCGTCCGTCGGCACCCCGCCCGACCAGAAGAACGCGTCCAGCTCGTCGCCGAGGCGGCCGGGGCCGGTGTCGATCCCGTCCGCCCGGGGTGTGATGTCCGTCTCGGGGTCGATGCCCACGGCCTTGAGCAGCCGGGTGGCGATCAGCCTGACCCCCGAGTTCGGCAGCCCGATGGCCACCCGCTTGCCCCGCAGGTCGGTCACCGACTGGATGTCCGAGTCGCTCGGCACGACGAGCTGCACGTAGTCGTCGTAGAGCCGGGTGACCCCGCGCAGCTCCTCGGCACCGCGGTTGCCGGCCAGTTTGTACGTCTCGACCGCGTCGGCCGCGGCGATGGTGAAGTCGGCCTCCCCGGACGCCACCCGCTCGACGTTCTCCTGCGAGCCGGCGCTGGTCATCAGGCGCACGTCCAGGTCCGGCATGTCCTTGCGCAGCTCGGTGCGCAGCAGCTCGCCGTACTTCTGGTAGACGCCAGCGCGGGTGCCCGTACTGAACGTGATCGTCCCGCTCGGCGGCTTCTCGCCCAGCGGCAGCAGCCACCACAGCAGCAGCCCGAGCACGACGGCACCGGCGACCGCGCCCTGGGCGGCCCGGCGCCTGCCGATACGGGAGAGCAGCGTGGACATGGGGGCGATCCTGCCAGCAGGCACCCGCACTGACCAGGGCCGGGCTCACACGGGGGCACCACGGCACCGGGTACCGGGCACCACACGGCACCGGGCACCGGGCACCACACCGCCGCGGCCGGGACCGGGATCAGTCCCCGACCGACGCCTCCGCCCCCGCCGCCCGGGGCGCCGCCTCGGCGGGGCCGGCGGGACGGTCGGGGTTGCCGCCGCGCCGGAAGAGACGCATCGCCAGCGGTTCGGTGAAGCGCGCGGTGAGCGGGCCGAGGACGACCAGGATGAGGACGTAGGCCGTGGCCAGCGGACCCAGGGACGGCTCGATGCCCGCCGACACCGCGAGGCCCGCGATGACGATGGAGAACTCGCCGCGCGCCACCAGCGCGCCGCCCGTCCGCCAGCGGCCCTTGACGGAGATCCCGGCCCGCCGCGCCGCCCAGTACCCGGTGGCGATCTTCGTCACGGCGGTCAGCAGCGCCAGCGCCAGCGCGGGCAGCAGGACCGGCGGAATGCTGGCCGGGTCGGTGTGCAGCCCGAAGAAGACGAAGAAGACCGCCGCGAACAGGTCCCGCAGCGGGCTCAGCAGCGTGTGCGCGCCCTCCGCGACCTCCCCGGAAAGCGCGATGCCCACCAGGAAGGCGCCCACCGCGGCCGAGACCTGGAGTTGCTGCGCGACACCGGCGACGAGGATCGTCAGGCCGAGCACCACCAAGAGCAGCTTCTCCGGGTCGTCGCTGGAGACGAAACGGGAGATGAGGCGGCCGTAGCGCACCGCCACGAACAGCACCAGACCCGCCGCGGCCAGCGCGACCGCCAGAGTGATGCTCCCGGTCATCAGACCGGCACCGGCGACCAGGGCCGTGACGATCGGCAGGTACACCGCCATCGCCAGGTCCTCCAGGACCAGCACGCTCAGGATCACCGGCGTCTCGCGGTTGCCGACCCGGCCCAGGTCGCCGAGGACCTTCGCGATCACACCGGACGACGAGATCCACGTCACGCCGGCCAGGACCACGGCGGCCACCGGTCCCCAGCCCATCAGCAGCGCGGCCACCGCGCCCGGCACGGCGTTGAGCGCGCAGTCGACGAGACCGGCCGGATAGTGGGACTTGAGGTTGGTGACCAGGTCGCTGGCCGTGTACTCCAGGCCCAGCATGAGCAGCAGGAGGATGACACCGATCTCGGCGCCGGTCGCGACGAACTCCTCGCTCGCGCCGAGCGGGAGCAGACCGCCCTCGCCGAAGGCCAGACCGGCCAGCAGGTACAGCGGGATGGGGGAGAGGCGGTACCGGCCGGCGAACCGGCCGAGCAGCCCGAGCCCCAGGATGATGGAACCGAACTCGATCAGCAGAACCGCGGAGTGCACCGGCTCACTCCTGCCCGAGTATCGCCGCGGCGGCGTCGACGCCCTCACGGGTGCCGATGACGATCAAGGTGTCACCACCCACGAGCCGGAAGTCCGGCGCCGGCGAGGGAATCGCCTCGGCCCGCCGGAGCACCGCCACGATCGAGGCACCCGTGTCCGTCCGCATCCGGGTGTCGCCCAGCAGCCGTCCGTTCCAGCGCGAGGTGGCGGCCACCTCGACCCGCTCGGCGACCAGCCCCAGATCGGTGGTGTAGAGCAGGCTCGCGCTGTGGTGGGAGGGCTTCAGCGCGTCGATCAGCGCGCCCGCCTCGGGCCCCGTCATCCGCAGCGAGTGGGCGCAGGAATCGGGGTCGTCGGACCGGTACACGTTCACCGTGCGGGCACCGTCGCGGTGGGCCACCACCGACAGGTGGCGGTGCTCGCGGGTCACCAGGTCGTACTGGACCCCGATACCCGGGAGCGGCGTCGCCCTCAGGCGTGGAGCTGACACGTGCTTTCCCCTCATTCGTCCTGCGTGGCCTGCCGCGGCTCTTGCTGCGCTTTCCGCACGTGGATGACGTGCTCGCGACCTCGCCATGCTGCCATCCGCACGTACGGTGGCGATATGGGTGTCGTGACGGATATACGCAACCGGTCGCGGTCGGCGAAGCTGCGTGCGGGGGCGTCGTGCGAGCAGGCCGGGAGGAGCGGGAAGAGGAACGTGTCGCTGTTCTGGCGGATCTTCTCGCTCAACGCCGCCGGCCTGGTCGTCGCCACCGCACTGCTGCTGGGACCGGTCACCGTGTCGACCCCCGTGCTGGCCGGGGAGGCCCTCGTCCTGCTGGTGGGCCTCGCGGCGCTGCTGGCCGGCAACGCGGTCGTCCTGCGCATCGGGCTCACCCCGCTGCACCGGCTGGGGCGGGCCATGTCCACCGCCGACCTGCTGGTGCCCGGGACCCGGCCCGAGGTCTCCGGACCGGCCGAGGCGGCGCAGCTGATCGCGACGTACAACACGATGCTGGACCGGCTCCAGGCCGAACGTGCCGCCGGCGCGGGCCGGGCGCTACAGGCCCAGGAACGCGAACGCCACCGCATCGCGCGCGAACTCCACGACGAGGTGGGCCAGACCCTCACCGCCGTCCTCCTCCAGCTCAAGCGCGTCGCGGACCGGGTCCCCGGGGAACTGCGCGAGGAGGTCACCCTGGCGCAGGAGGCCACCCGGGCCGGGCTCGACGAGATCCGGCGCATCGCCCGCCGGCTGCGCCCCGGCGTCCTGGAGGAACTCGGCCTGGCCAGCGCCCTGCGCTCGCTCGCCGCCGAGTTCACGCACCACGGACTGAGCGTCCAGCACCAGATCCCCGGCGATCTGCCCCCGCTCGCCCCGGAGGCCGAACTCGTCCTCTACCGGGTCGCCCAGGAGGGGCTGACCAACACCGCCCGCCACTCCGCCGCGGACCGCGCGGCACTCACCCTGCGCCCGCTGCCGCCGTCCGAGGGCGGCGGTGTCGAACTGCTCGTCCGCGACAACGGCACCGGCCTCGGCACGGCCGCCGAGGGCGCCGGCATCCGCGGGATGCGGGAGCGGGCCCTGCTGATAGGAGCCGACATCCACTTCCAGCCCGCCCCCGACGGGGGCACCGACGTACGCCTGCGCGTCCCCGCGCCGCCGGGGGACCGTCTCGCAGACCGAACCGGAGACAGCCCCTGATGTCCGCACGGCCCCCGATCCGCGTCCTGCTCGCCGACGACCACACCCTCGTACGCCGCGGGGTCCGCCTCATCCTGGACGGCGAACCCGACCTGACGGTGGTCGCCGAGGCCGGTGACGGTGCCGAAGCGGTCGCGGCCGCGCGGGCCACCGAGGTCGACCTGGCCGTCCTGGACGTCGCCATGCCCCGCATGACCGGCCTCCAGGCGGCCCGCGAACTCTCCCGCCGCCTGCCCGAGCTGCGCATCCTGATCCTGACCATGTACGACAACGAGCAGTACTTCTTCGAGGCCCTCAAGGCGGGCGCCTGCGGATACGTCCTCAAGTCCGTCGCCGACCGCGACCTGGTCGAGGCGTGCCGGGCCGCCGTGCGCGACGAGCCCTTCATCTACCCGGGCGCCGAGCGGGCCCTCGTCCGCTCCTACCTGGACCGCGTGCAGGGCGGTGGCGGTCTGCCCGAGCGGCCGATCACCGAGCGCGAGGAGGAGATCCTCAAGCTCGTCGCCGAGGGCCACACCTCCAAGGAGATCGGCGAGCTGCTCTTCATCAGCGCCAAGACCGTCGAACGCCACCGCGCGAACCTGCTCCAGAAGCTGGGCGTGCGCGACCGCCTGGAACTCACCCGGTACGCGATCCGGGCCGGGCTCATCGAGCCCTGACCGGCCCCGGCCCGCCGGGCCCCCGGTTGTCCACAGGCGGCTCCGGCCACTCTCGCGGACCGCCTACCCTTAGTGCCATGAGCAGCATCGACCGGAGCCAGTCAGCGGGCGGCACGCGCACCTACGAAGTACGCACCTACGGGTGCCAGATGAACGTCCACGACTCCGAGCGATTGTCCGGTCTGCTGGAGGACGCGGGCTACGTCCGCGCCCCCGAGAGCGCCGACGGCGACGCCGACGTCGTCGTCTTCAACACCTGCGCCGTGCGGGAGAACGCCGACAACAAGCTGTACGGCAACCTCGGCCACCTCGCCCCGAAGAAGGCGAGCCGCCCCGGCATGCAGATCGCGGTCGGCGGCTGCCTGGCGCAGAAGGACCGCGACACCATCGTGAAGCGGGCCCCCTGGGTGGACGTCGTCTTCGGCACCCACAACATCGGCAAGCTCCCCGTGCTGCTGGAGCGCGCCCGCGTGCAGGAGGAGGCGCAGGTCGAGATCGCCGAGTCCCTGGAGGCGTTCCCGTCCACGCTGCCCACCCGGCGCGAGAGCGCGTACGCGGCCTGGGTCTCCATCTCCGTCGGCTGCAACAACACCTGCACCTTCTGCATCGTCCCGGCGCTGCGCGGCAAGGAGAAGGACCGCCGGCCCGGCGACATCCTCGCCGAGGTCGAGGCCCTGGTCGCCGAGGGCGTCAGCGAGATCACTCTCCTCGGGCAGAACGTCAACGCCTACGGCTCGGACATGGGCGACCGCGAGGCGTTCAGCAAGCTGCTGCGCGCCTGCGGGCAGATCGAGGGCCTGGAGCGCGTCCGCTTCACCTCGCCGCACCCGCGCGACTTCACCGACGACGTCATCGCCGCCATGGCCGAGACGCCGAACGTGATGCCGCAGCTGCACATGCCGCTCCAGTCCGGCTCCGACCCGGTGCTGAAGGCGATGCGCCGCTCCTACCGGCAGGAGCGCTACCTCGGCATCATCGAGAAGGTGCGGGCCGCCATCCCGCACGCGGCGATCACCACCGACATCATCGTGGGCTTCCCCGGCGAGACCGAGGAGGACTTCCAGCAGACCCTGCACGTGGTGCGCGAGGCCCGCTTCGCGCAGGCCTTCACCTTCCAGTACTCCAAGCGGCCCGGGACCCCGGCCGCCGAGATGGACGGCCAGATCCCCAAGGCGGTCGTCCAGGAGCGCTACGAGCGCCTGGTCGCCCTCCAGGAGGAGATCTCCTGGGAGGAGAACAAGAAGCAGGTCGGCCGCACCCTGGAGCTCATGGTCGCCGAGGGCGAGGGCCGCAAGGACGGCACCACCCACCGCCTCTCCGGTCGCGCCCCCGACAACCGCCTGGTCCACTTCACCAAGCCCGACCAGGAGGTCCGCCCCGGCGACGTGGTGACCGTGGAGATCACCTACGCCGCCCCGCACCACCTCCTCGCCGAGGGCGCGGTGCTCGACGTGCGCCGCACGCGCGCGGGCGACGCCTGGGAGAAGCGCAACACGGCCGAGCAGGCCAAGCCGGCCGGTGTGCTGCTGGGCCTGCCGAAGATCGGCGTCCCCGAGCCCCAGCCGGCCGTGGTGAGCGGCTGCGGCTGCGACTGACCGCCGGGGGTGCCGCGGCCGGCGACGGCACGGCGATACCCTGCCGATCATGCTTGTCGCCGCCGCCGTCTGCCCCTGCCCGCCGCTCCTCGTCCCGGAGGTCGCCGCGGGCGCCGCACCCGAGCTGGACGCCGCACGCGCCGCGTGCACGGACGCGCTGGGGGTGCTCGCCGCCTCCCGGCCCGACCGGCTCGTGCTGGTCGGGCCCGCGGACTCCGCCGGACCCGAGGTCTACCCGCGGGGCGCGCGGGGCTCCTTCCGGGGCTTCGGCGTGGACCTGGACGTGTACCTGGGCGCGGGCAGCGGTGAGGCGGACGGGACCCAGCTGCCCTACGGGCCGGCCGTGGGCGCCTGGCTGCTCGGGCGCACCGACGGCTGGACCGACGTCCCCGTCGACGGCGTCGGTGTGGGGGACGCGCTGTCCGCCGAGCGCTGCGCCGCCCTCGGCCGGGACATCGCCGCGCGGGCCGGACGGACGGCTCTGCTGGTGCTGGGCGACGCCAGCGCGTGCCGCACGCTGAAGGCCCCCGGCTACCTCGACGAGCGGGCGGCGCCCTTCGACGCGGAGGTGGGACGCGCCCTGGGCGCGGCGGACCATGCCGCGCTCGCCGCGCTGGACGTCGTACTGGCCCGTGAGCTGAAGGTGTCCGGACGAGCGCCCTGGCAGGTCCTCGCGGGTGCGGCCGAGGGTGCGGACCTCGCGGGCGCGCTGCTGTACGAGGACGCGCCGTACGGGGTCGGGTACGTCGTGGCCGCCTGGTCGTAACGGCCAGGCGGCCACGAGACGTACGCGGGTCGGGATCAGGACGCCGGGGGCGGTCCGGGCGGAGGGGTGCCGCCGGGTGTTCCACCGGGTGCGTCGCCGCCTTGGCCGGTGCCCTGGTCGTCCTTGTGCGCGAGACGGTCCATGGCGCCCTTGGCCTTGCCCGTGCCCGTCTGGATGCGGTCGCTGTACTTGCCCTTGGTCCGCTCGTCGACGGTCCGCGCCATCTTGTCGAGACCGCGGTCGATCTTGTCGCCGTGCTGCTGCGCGAGGTCGGAGACCTTGCCCTTCGCCGGTTCGAGTCTGGCCTTCAAGTTGTCCAGGAGACCCATGGTTCGCCTTCCCTCACGGGGCAGTCAGGTGCGGGCGCCCTTGTCGGCCTCGTTGTCGACGGCCTCCCCGGCGGACTGCTGCTTGGGGATGCCGACGCCGTCCGAGTCACCGGCCTCGGTGGCGGCCCCGCCGGCTTCGTCGGCCTCCGCCGTGTTCCGGGAACCGGCGTCCGCCGTGTTCCGGGGACCGGCGTCCGCCGACTCCGCGGCCTCGGCCTCCGCCGCGCGCCCGGTGTCCGGGGTTTCGGTCCGCGTCTCCGCGCCCGACGCCTCCTCGGTGTTCTTCGACCTCCGAAAAAGCCGTGCAAAAACGCCCATATCAACTCCATACGTTACTCGTGCGGGCGAAATCCCGCGGCATCCGGTGCGTCCGTTTGCGTGGCCGGGGCCATGACCCGGTGGTCCGGGGAGCGGGAACCTCGCAACGGGCAACGACGCCGGACGCGGACCGTCACGTAACTCGTTCGAGGGCGAGGTGAGAGGTTTGCGAGACTGGTGCGGTGAGCAGCGCACCCCCCGCCCCCCGCGTCATCGCCGTAGTCGGACCCACCGCGGCCGGAAAGTCCGATCTGGGCGTCTTCCTGGCCGAACGACTCGGCGGCGAGGTCGTCAACGCCGACTCCATGCAGCTCTACCGTGGGATGGACATCGGCACCGCCAAGCTGACGCCCGAGGAACGCGGTGGCGTCCCACACCATCTGCTGGACATCTGGGACGTCACGGTCACCGCGTCCGTCGCCGAGTACCAGCGCCTCGCGCGGGAGCGGATCGACGCGCTCCTCGGCGAAGGGCGCTGGCCGGTCCTGGTCGGCGGTTCCGGCCTCTACGTCCGCGGGGCCGTCGACAACCTGGAGTTCCCCGGCACCGACCCCGACGTCCGGGCCCGCCTGGAGGAGGAGCTCGAACTGAGCGGCTCGGGAGCGCTGCACGCCCGCCTGGCCGCCGCCGACCCGGAGGCGGCGCGGGCCATCCTGCCCAGCAACGGGCGCCGGATCGTGCGTGCCCTCGAGGTGATCGAGATCACCGGCAGGCCCTTCACCGCCAACCTCCCCGGTCACGACTCCGTCTACGACACCGTGCAGATCGGCGTCGACGTCGCGCGCCCCGAACTGCACGAGCGCATCGCCCTGCGCGTCGACCGGATGTGGGAGGCCGGTCTGGTCGACGAGGTCCGGGCGCTGGAGGCGCACGGGCTGCGCGAGGGGCGTACGGCGTCGCGCGCGCTCGGCTACCAGCAGGTCCTCGCGGCGCTCGCCGGCGAGTGCACGCTCGACGAGGCGCGCGCCGAGACCGTCCGTGCCACCAAGCGCTTCGCGCGCCGTCAGGATGCGTGGTTCAGGCGCGACCCGCGGGTGCATTGGCTCAGTGGGGGTGTGGCGGATCGCACGGAACTTCCGCGGCTCGCGCTGTCGTTGGTCGAACGACCGGTTACAGCCTGATCACGTGATGGCATCGGGACGCCCCGGCCGTCATCCGGGCCTTCGGCGGCGTGCCATCATCGAGCTTCGATCGACCGAGTGAGTCCTAGTTGGGAGGGCGCGTGGCGATGGAGGCCGGCCCTCGCGACACCGCACCGAGCACCGAGCACGGCACCGCCGCCCCCGGCGGACCGGAGCCCGACGGCGGCGCCCTGAGCCCCGACGGCCCCGACGAGACGCCGCAGGGCGTCGCAGCCGACGGCCCCGAGCCCGACGAGATGTACGGGGACGAGGTCGAGGTCGAGCTGCGTCCCCAGCGCCGGCTGCGGATCTGGCAGCTCGCCCCCATCGTGTGCCTGGCCGCGCTCGGCTCCCTGATGTTCGCCTTCCCGCTCGCCTTCGACTTCGGCGACAGCGGCGCGGTGATCGCGATGCTGGGCCTGCTGATCTGCTCCTGCGCGGCCGGCTGGGGCATGATGGCCGCCCGTCGGGTCGGATACACCTGGCCGGGGCTGCCCCAGCGCGGGTCCGGACGCCGTGCGGACTGGCGGACCATCCTCCTGTACGCCCTGGCGGTCGCCGCGGTCGTCGTCCTGGCCGTGTGGCGGGTCGCCCGCCTGCGGAGCTGACGGCGCCCTGCGCCCGGGGGTGTCCTCCGCCCCTCGTCGTCGTGCCGCACCCACCCCGTACGATCGAGGAATGAGCACGCGGATCGCCTTCCTCAAGGGTCACGGCACCGAGAACGACTTCGTGATCGTTCCCGACCCGGAGAACGCCGTCGACCTGCCTCCCGCCGCCGTCGCCGCCCTGTGCGACCGCCGCGCGGGCCTCGGCGGGGACGGGCTGCTGCACGTGGTGCGGTCCGCGGCGCACCCCGAGGCCCGGGACATGGCCGCCGAGGCGGAGTGGTTCATGGACTACCGCAACGGCGACGGCTCGGTCGCCGAGATGTGTGGCAACGGCGTGCGGGTCTTCGCGCGCTACCTCCAGCGCGCCGGGCACGCCACCGAGGGCGACCTCGCCATCGCGACGCGCGGGGGAGTCAAGCGCGTGCACCTCGCCAAGGCGGCCTCCGACGGCGGCCCGGCCGCGGGCGACATCACCGTCGGCATGGGCCGCGCGCTGCTGCCCGAGGGAGACGTCGAGGTGAGCGTCGGCGGGCGCAGCTGGCCCGCGCGGAACGTGAACATGGGCAACCCGCACGCGGTCGCCTTCGTCGCCGACCTCGACCACGCCGGCGACCTGTACGCCCCGCCGTCCCACGCGCCGGCCGGCGCCTATCCGGACGGGGTCAACGTCGAGTTCGTGGTCGACCGGGGCCCCGGCCACGTCGCGATGCGCGTCCACGAGCGCGGCTCCGGCGAGACCCGCTCCTGCGGCACCGGCGCCTGCGCCGTCGCCGTCGCCGCCGCCCGCCGGGACGGCGCCGACCCGGCGGTCACCGGCACCCCGGCGACGTACACCGTCGACGTACCCGGCGGCACCCTGGTGATCACCGAGCGGCCGGACGGCGAGATCGAGATGACCGGGCCCGCCGTGATCGTCGCGGAGGGCGAGTTCGACTCCGCCTGGCTGGAGGGGGTACGCGCCTGAACGAGGACCCGGTGACCATGGCCGAGGTGAACCACAGCCCGGTTCATGACACTCAGTGCGAAAACGTAAACCCTCGGACCATCGCTCGAATGGGTGATCCGTTTCACGCTCGGCGAGAGGCGGTCGGCCGCACGTGATGGGCTCGATAGCATCAAGCACCGGCCCGGACGGGGGACCGACAACATCCCCTGAGCCGTGTCCGCCCTGGGATCACCCGTCCGCCGGTCCGCGCAGCCGGAGGTGCCCATGAACGCGGAGGCCGTGAATCCAGCGAGCCCGGGCCCCGTGCCGCCCGCGGCCACCGGCGCCGTCACGCCGGCCCCCCGCAGGAAGGCCCGCCCCCGGATCGACCTGCGCCGCCTCGGCCGCGCCGCGCTGCTCGGCTCCGCCACCCGCAGCCGGGGCCTGCCCGACGCCATCGGCCACGTCGTCGAGGCGCACCGCGCCCACCACCCCGACGCCGACCTCGACCCACTGCGCCGCGCCTACGTCCTGGCCGAGTCCTCGCACCGCGGCCAGATGCGCAAGAGCGGCGAGCCGTACATCACCCACCCCCTCGCCGTGACCCTGATCCTCGCCGAACTCGGCGCCGAGACCACCACCCTGACCGCCTCCCTCCTCCACGACACCGTCGAGGACACCGAGGTGACGCTCGACCAGGTGGGCGAGGAGTTCGGCGCCGAGGTCCGCTACCTCGTCGACGGCGTCACCAAGCTGGAGAAGGTCGACTACGGCGCCGCCGCCGAACCCGAGACCTTCCGCAAGATGCTCCTCGCCACCGGCAACGACGTCCGCGTGATGTCGATCAAACTCGCCGACCGGCTGCACAACATGCGCACCCTCGGCGTCATGCGCCGCGAGAAGCAGGAACGCATCGCCAAGGTCACCCGCGACGTCCTCATCCCGCTCGCCGAACGGCTCGGCGTCCAGGCCCTCAAGTCCGAGCTGGAGGACCTCGTCTTCGCGGTCATGCACCCCGAGGAGTACGCCCACACGCGCGAGCTGGTCCAGGAGAACGCCGCCCGCGCGGACGACCCGCTCGCCGCGGTCGCCGACGAGGTGCGAGGGGTGCTGCGCGAGGCCGACATCCAGGCCGAAGTCCTCATCCGCCCGCGCCACTTCGTCTCCGTGCACCGCGTCTCCCGCAAACGCGGCACGCTCCGCGGCGCGGACTTCGGCCGCCTCCTGGTGCTCGTCCAGGAGGACGCCGACTGCTACGCCGTCCTCGGTGAACTGCACACCTGTATGACGCCCGTCGTCTCGGAGTTCAAGGACTTCATCGCCGTCCCCAAGTTCAACCTCTACCAGTCGCTGCACACGGCGGTCGCCCGCGCGGAGGACGGCCAGGTCGTCGAGGTCCTCATCCGCACCCACCAGATGCACAAGGTCGCCGAGGCCGGTGTGGTCGCGCTCGGCAACCCGTACGCGCCGCCGTCGGAGGAGCAGAGCGCGGGCGACGGCGAGCGCGCCGACCCCACCCGGCCCGGCTGGCTGTCCCGGCTGCTCGACTGGCAGCGCGGCGCCCCCGACCCCGACACCTTCTGGTCCACCCTCCGCGAGGACCTCGCCCAGGACCGCGAGATCACCGTCTTCCGCCCCGACGGCGGCACCCTCGGCCTCCCCGAGGGCGCCACCTGCGTCGACGCCGCCTACGCCCAGTACGGCGAGGACGCGCACGCGACCATCGGCGCCCGGGTCAACGGCCGGCTGGCGACCATGAGCACGGTGCTGCGGGACGGCGACACCGTGCAGCTCCTGATGGGGCAGGACCCCGCCTCCGAGCCGTCCAGGGACTGGCTGGAGCACGCGCACACCCCCGCCGCGCGGATCGCCATCCAGCGCAGGCTCGCGGCCCACCCGGAGCCGGCGCCCGAGACCGAGGAGCCGGCCCGCGACCCCGCCGCGCCCGACACCCACGCCCACCCCGGCGCCCCGCGTCCGGCCGCGGGCGCCGCACCCGTCCGCCCCGCCTCCGCCGACGTCCTCGTCGACCCGCCGGGCGCCACCGTGCGGCTGGCGGGCTGCTGCACCCCCGTACCGCCGGACGAGATCACCGGCTTCGCCGTGCGCGGGGGAGTGGTGACCGTGCACCGCGCCCAGTGCGCGGTGGTGGCGCGCATGAAGGACGCCGGGCGGCCCGAGGTCGGGGTGCGCTGGGGCGAGAGCACCGGCTGCCGGGTGACCCTGCTCGCCGAATCGTTCGGCCGCCCGCACCTCCTGGCCGACCTCACCGAGGCCATGGCCCTCGAAGGCGCCGAAATCGTCTCCGCGACCGTCGAGCCGCCCGACCGCCAGCGGGTCCGGCACAGCTACACCGTGGTGCTCCCGGACGCCGCCCGGCTGCCCGCCCTCATGCGGGCCATGCGCGACGTGGCCGGCGTGTACGACGTCAGCCGGGCCCAGCCGCAGCCGACCGGCGCCTGACCGGCAGGCCGCGCGGAAGCGTTCGGCTGCCCCGGGCGCGCCGCTGCCGCACGGCCCGCGGCGCGCCGGTACGGAAGCCGGTCGGGCGCTCCGGTCCGGTGGGCCGGTCGGGCGCTCCGGTCGGGCGCGTCACCGCACCTGCCCCGCACCGTCCGCACGGAACCGGGCGCCGTCACCGCACGGCGTGCGCGCCCGCGGGACCCGTTCGGGTGTTCCGGGCGCGCGCCGTCGCCGCGGGGCAGGCGCGCGCTGATAGCCGTGAGGGATGCTGCACACCCCTCACCCCCCGACTCCGCGACCCAGCGCACGCGCCCGGCGCCGGCTCAGGGCCGCGGCGCTGCTCGCCTCCGCCGTCTCCGTCTGCCTGGTCGCCGCGAGCGCCCCGCCCACCCCGCTGGGCGTCGGCGACCGCCTCTTCCCGCAGCTGGGCAACCCCGGTTACGACGTGACGGCGTACGACCTCTCGTTCACCTACTCCGGCAGCAACAGCGAACCGCTGCGGGCCGTCACCGTCATCGACGCCCGGACCACCGCCGACCTGGACCGGCTCAACCTCGACTTCGCCCACGGGAAGGTCGACTCCGTCGAGGTCGACGGCGAGCCCGCCGCCTTCGCCACCGCCGGTGAGGACCTCGTCGTGACGCCCGAGGACGCGCTCGACGAGGGCGACCGGACGCGGATCACCGTCCGGCACAGCAGCGATCCCGTGTATCCCGAGGACCGCCAGGGCGGCTGGGTGCGCACCGCCGACGGCCTCGCCATGGCCAACCAGGCGGACGTCGCCCACCTGGTGTTCCCCTGCAACGACCACCCCTCGGACAAGGCGCGGTTCACGTTCCACATCACCGCGCCCGACGGGCTCACGGCCGTGGCCAACGGCCTGCCGGCCCGCGTGGACCGGGCCGGGGGGTCGACCACCTGGACCTACCGGACCGGACACCCCATGGCCACCGAGCTGGCCCAGGTGTCGATCGGCCGCTCCACCGTGCTGCACCGCACCGGCCCGCACGGGCTGCCCGTCCGGGACGTCGTGCCGACGAAGCACCGCGCGGCGCTCGAACCGTGGCTGGAGAAGACCCCCGGCCAGATCGCGTGGATGGAGGAGAAGGTCGGGCGCTACCCCTTCGAGACCTACGGCCTGCTCATGGCCGACGCCACCACCGGCTTCGAACTCGAGACCCAGACGCTCTCCCTCTTCGAGCGGGAGCTGTTCACCGAGCCCGGCTACCCCAAGTGGTACGTCGAGTCGATCATGGTCCACGAGCTGGCCCACCAGTGGTTCGGCAACAGCGTCAGCCCCGCCACCTGGTCCGACCTGTGGCTGAACGAGGGACACGCCACCTGGTACGAGGCGCTGTACGCGGAGGAGACCGCGGACAAGCCCATGGCGGCGCGCATGAAGGCCGCCTACGGGGCCTCCGACCGCTGGCGCACCGCGGGAGGGCCGCCCGCGGCCCCCAAGCCGCCCAAGAACGGCAGCAAGACCGGGATCTTCCGCTCCAACGTGTACGACGGCGCCGCGCTCGTGCTCTACGCCCTGCGCCAGGAGGTCGGCGGCGCCGTCTTCGACCGCGTCGAGCGCGCGTGGGTCGCCCGGAACCAGGACGGCACGGCGACGACCGCCGACTTCGTCCGGCTCGCCTCCGAGACCGCAGGCCGCGACCTGGGCGACTTCTTCCAGGCCTGGCTGTACGGCGAGAAGACCCCGCCGATGCCCGGCCACCCGGACTGGAAGCAGACCCCCGCCGCGAAGGCCCCCGCCAAGGCGGCACACCGGGCACACGGCGAATAAGCCGGTGACGAGACGGCCCGTGCCGTGCGACCATCTTCGGGACGGCGCGGTACGGGCCCCGGGAATCTCCCCGGCGGCTCGCACGTTGTACAGAATGTCGCGGAGCATGTGCCGCGCCCACCGATTCCCAGCTACGTAAGGATCCAATGACCTCCTCTTCTTCCCCCTCCCAGGACACCAAGCGTCTCGCGCAGACCTATCCCGAGGGCCTCCGGGCCGATGCCCTGATGGAAGAGGACGTCGCCTGGAACCGCGCAAACGACTCGCAGTGGGACGGCGAGCAGTTCGACCGCTCCGACCGCGCGGCCCTGCGCCGGGTGGCGGGCCTGTCCACCGAGCTCGAGGACGTCACCGAGGTCGAGTACCGCCAGCTCCGGCTGGAGCGGGTCGTCCTCGTCGGCGTCTGGACCTCGGGCACCGTGCAGGACGCGGAGAACTCGCTGGCCGAGCTGGCCGCCCTCGCGGAGACGGCGGGCGCGCTCGTGCTCGACGGCGTGATCCAGCGCCGCGACAAGCCCGACGCCGCCACCTACATCGGCTCCGGCAAGGCCGAGGAGCTGCGGGACGTCGTCCTCGACACGGGCGCGGACACCGTCATCTGCGACGGTGAGCTGAGCCCGGGCCAGCTGATCCACCTCGAGGACGTCGTCAAGGTCAAGGTCATCGACCGCACCGCCCTGATCCTGGACATCTTCGCCCAGCACGCCAAGTCCCGGGAGGGCAAGGCACAGGTCGCGCTCGCGCAGATGCAGTACATGCTGCCGAGGCTGCGCGGCTGGGGCCAGTCGCTGTCCCGGCAGATGGGCGGCGGCAAGGGCGGCGGCCTCGCCACCCGCGGCCCCGGTGAGACCAAGATCGAGACGGACCGGCGCCGGATCCGCGAGAAGATGGCGAAGATGCGCCGGGAGATCGCGGAGATGAAGACCGGCCGCGAGATCAAGCGCCAGGAGCGCAAGCGCCACAAGGTGCCCTCCGTCGCCATCGCGGGCTACACCAACGCCGGCAAGTCCTCGCTGCTCAACCGCCTCACGGGCGCGGGCGTCCTGGTCGAGAACGCCCTGTTCGCGACCCTCGACCCGACCGTGCGCCGGGCCGAGACCCCCAGCGGGCGGCTGTACACGCTGGCCGACACCGTCGGCTTCGTCCGGCACCTGCCGCACCACCTGGTCGAGGCGTTCCGCTCCACGATGGAGGAGGTCGGCGACTCCGACCTGATCCTGCACGTGGTCGACGGTTCGCACCCCGTCCCGGAGGAGCAGCTGGCCGCCGTGCGCGAGGTGATCAGGGACGTCGGCGCCACCGACGTACCGGAGATCGTCGTGGTCAACAAGGCCGACATGGCCGACCCGGTGGTGCTCCAGCGGCTGCTGCGGGTCGAGAAGCGGGCCATCGCCGTCTCGGCGCGCACCGGCCAGAACATCGACCAGCTGCTCGCCCTGATCGACAACGAGCTGCCGCGTCCCTCGGTCGAGATCGAGGCGCTCGTGCCGTACACCCACGGCAAGCTGGTGGCCCGCGCCCACGACGAGGGCGAGGTGATCTCCGAGGAGCACACCCCGGAGGGCACCCTGCTCAAGGTCCGGGTGCACGAGGAGCTGGCGGCGGAGTTCACGCCGTACGTTCCCGCGCCGCTCGCCTGAGACCCGTACGGCCCGGCAGCGGGCCGGACGACCGAGGGCCCGTCCCCTGCCTCGGCAGGGGACGGGCCCTCGGTCGTGGACGGCTTCCCGTGCCGGTCACCGGCCGCCGTACGTCTTGCTCATGTTCTGGTACAGGGCCTCGGCCGCCCGGCCCAGCTGCGGGCCCGCCAGCCAGGTGTTCTCCAGCGGGCCGATCGAGGTGTTGGAGACCAGCTTGGTCTCCCCGTCCACCACCCGGAACCAGCCGCCGCCCGACGAACCGCCGGTCATGGTGCAGCCGATGCGGTACATCGTCGGCAGCGACGGGCTCAGCGACAGCCGGCCCGGCCGGTCGACGCACTTGAACATCTCCAGGCCGTTGTACGGCGCCGCCGCCGGGTAGCCCCAGGCGCCCATGCTGGACACCTCCGTCGCCGACGGGGCGGAGAAGTCCACCTCGAGAGCGGCGCCGACGGTCTCCTCCAGCGACTTGCCGCCCTGCTCCGGCTTCACGTGCAGCACCGAGTAGTCGTACGCGGCCCCGTCACCGCCGCTCTCCGAACCGCCCTGGATCCACTGGTCGGAGGTCGCCGCCCAGTCCGCCCACCAGGTGCCGTACGGCGCCATCTCGGTGGCCGTCGCGTTCGCCAGCTCGGCCTCGGACTTGCCGTAGTCGTTGTACGACGGGACGAAGGCGATGTTGCGGTACCAGCCGCCGCTGCCGCCCGCGTGCACGCAGTGGCCCGCCGTCCACACCAGGTTGGACTTGCCCGGGTGGTTCACGTCCTTGATCACCGTGCCGGAGCAGACCATCGACCCCTCGGGGGAGTCGAAGAAGACCTTGCCGACCGGGGCCGCGTTCTCGTGGTACGGCTTCTTCTCGGCCACGGCCTCCACGGGCGCGGGTTCCGGGTCGGTGGCACCCTGGTCGGCGGCCGCGTCCTTGGTCGTGACGGTCTTGTCGGCCTCCTTCGCGGACTTCATCCGGTCCGGCTGCCACAGGCCCTCGATCACCGGGTTGACGAAGTCCTTGGCTTCACTGAGCCACTTGTCCTCGTCCCAGTTCTTCCAGCCGCCGTCCTTCCACTTGTCGACGTCGATGCCGTGCTCCTCGAGCCGGTCCGCGAGACCGGCCGCCAGACCGCCCCCGCCGCCGGCGGCGTCGCCCGCGTCGGCGGCCTGGGAGGTGCCGCCGCCGGGCTTGGCCTCGGCCTCGTCCTGCTCCGATCCGCCACAGGCGGTCGCGGTGAGCGTGAGCGCGGCGACCAGTCCGGCCGCGGCGAGTGCGGTGCGCCGTCCGCGCCGCGGCGCGGCGGACACAGGTGTGGAACGCATGGTGCGACGACCCCCGTTGAAACGTGTGAATGCGTGCATGTCTGTCAAGGAACGCGCGGCGGGGCGCCGGGCTCGGGCCCGGCGCACCCCACCGTCCTCACTGGCCGGCGAACTTGCCGCTCACCGCGTCGAACACGCCCTTGGCCTCCTCGCCCAGGCGCGGACCGGCCAGCCAGCCGGCCGTCACCGGGCCGATGGAGGTGTTGGAGACCAGCGCGGGCTTGCCGTCGGAACCGGCGGCGACCCAGCCGCCGCCGGACGAACCGCCGGTCATGGTGCAGCCGATGCGGTACATCGTCGGGTCGGAGGCGTTGAGCGACAGCCGTCCGGGCTTGTCCTGGCACGCGTACAGCTTCTGGCCGTCGTACGGCGGCGCGGCCGGGTAGCCGATCGCCTTCATGCTCTCGATCTCCGGCACGGCCGGCGCGTCGAAGTCCACCGGCAGCGCGGCGCCGACCGTCTCCTCCAGCGACTTGCCGCCGCTGCCCTTCTCCGGCGTCACATGGATCACGGCGAAGTCGTACGAGGCGCCGTCACCGCCGGTCGCACCGCCCTGCTCGATCCACTGGTCCGAGGTCTGCGCCCAGTCGCCCCACCAGACACCGTAGGGAGCGATCTCCTCCTTGGTGGCCTTCTGCAGTTCCTCGGCCGACATGTCCGCGTCGTTGTACGACGGGACGAAGGCGATGTTGCGGTACCAGCCGCCGCTCTTGCCGGCGTGCACGCAGTGACCGGCCGTCCACACCATGTTGGACTTGCCGGGGTTGGCCGGGTCCTTCACGACCGTCGCCGAGCACACCATCGAACCCTTGGGGGAGTCGAAGAGGAGCTTGCCGGCCGTGGCGGCGTTGTCGTGGTACTTGGCCGGCACGGCCGCCGCCTCCACGGGGGCGGGCTCCGGGTCGGTGACGCCCTGGTCCCCGGAGATGTCGTTCTCGTCGACCTCCTGGTCCGGCTCCTCGGCGTCCCGCATCCGGTCGGGGTCCCACAGGCCCTCGATGATCGGGTTGACGAAGTCCTGCGCCTCGCGCAGCCAGTCGTCCTTGTTCCAGTTCTTCCAGGCGCCGTTCTTCCAGTCGTCGACGTCGATCCCGTGTTCCTTGAGCTTGTCCTTGATGTGGTCCGGGATGCGGATGCCGCCCTTGCCGTCGTCGACGGCGGAGGCGGAGGCCGAGGCGTCGCCGCCCGCCTCGGGGTCGCCGTCCTCGCACGCCGTGGCGGTGAGCGCGAGCGCCGAGACGAGCGCCACGGCGGCGGCCGCGGAGGAGGTTCCGCGCCGTCCGCGCCTGCCTGTGCGCGTGCTGAACGACGGCCGTATGGATCGCATGGTGTTGACTCCCCCTGCTGTGAACGAACATGGTGCTGCGGCCGAGCCGATCCGCGGACCCGGCCCGGTCTCCCGGGGCCCGGTTCCGCGGATCGACTGCGACCTGGAACGGCACCACACACTATGCGCCCGCCGTGGGGGACTTCCGACGGAACGGCAACGGTTCGGACACAGCCGCCGTGACCGGCGCTACTCGGCGGCGATCCCCGCGTGGTCGGCCAGCTGTACAGAGCCGCTGTTGGCGATGGGCACCGCGTCCAGATACTCGGCGGGCAGATCGAAGGCGTCGACCAGCGACGTCATGTGCGGGGCGAGGCTGCCGGTCACCGAGTCGAGCACGGCGGGCAGCGCGCGTACCTGCTCGTTGCTCATGCAGCCGTGCGCCAGCAGGTCGCCGGTGCGCCGCTCCACCTGGTGCAGCAGGAACAGCAGGCAGAGCCGTTCGAGCAGGTCCCGGGCCTGCGGCTGGTCCGCCGATCGCACCGCGTCCAGGAAGGCGTCGGCCGCGTTCAGCGAGGCGTGGTCCGAGACCATCTCCAGGGCCGCCGAGGACGTGGTGTTCCAGCGGGCCACCGGATCCTTCGCGGGTCCCTGACGCAGCGCCGCGCGCGCCCGGGCCTGCCAGAGGGCCTCGGAACGAGCGAGCAGGTGCCGCAGGTAACGGGGGTCGCCGAGCTCCTCGGCGCCGGTGGGCGGCGCCACCGGTCCGGCCTGCTCCGCCTCCTGGTGGAAGACCAGTTCGGCGGCCGCCTTGGACCAGATCAGGAGGTTGTCGCCCTCGGCGGTCACCGTTCCCTCGATGTACTCGGGGAACCCGGACAGGCCGTTGACCGCGAACAGCCCCTGGGCGCCGCACCGTTCGCGGCACTCGACCGTGATGCCGCGGGCCTGCCAGGTGATCCAGCCCTTGGCGACGGCCACCAGACGCCCGACGTCCTCCTGCTCCGCCTCGGTGCGGCCCTCCCAGCGGGAGACCACCGAGCGGTGCAGGAAGGTCATGGCGTACGCCGTGGACAGTGCCTGGAGAAGCCGGCTGTGGTGTGTGCGGTAGGCGTCGACCGGGATGCGCTCGCCGGCCCTGGGCCCGCTGACGTGGCGGTGGCGGCCGTACCGGACGGCGATGGCGAGGGCGGCGCGGGAGGCCCCGATCGCGGCGCCGCTCATGCACAGCTTCCCTTCGGTGACCCGCCTGATGGAGCGCAGGAAACGCTTGCGACGGTTGCCGAGGGTGCTGTTGAGCGTGCCGTCACCGCCGAGTCGGCCGTGCTCCGCCTCCAGCAGTGCCTCCCGGGGCAGCCGCACCCGGTCGAAGGCGGTGAGGCAGTGGTCGACGGGTGCTCCGGGGCGGAACGGCAGTCGGCGCACGCGGACGCCCGGCAGGTGTCCGGCCTCGTCGCTGAGCGGGGTGAGGAACAGGAAGACGCCCTGGTCCCGGCCCTCGACCAGAAGGCGGGCGGCGACCACGGCGGTCTTGGGGCCGCCGGTCGTGCTGGTGTTGGGCATGAACTTCTGGGCGCCCGGGCTCGGCGTGTGCAGGATGAAGCCGCCGGTGGCCGGGTCGAGTTCGGCGGTGGTCTCCAGCGCGAAGCTGTCGTTGCCGTGATCCAACTCGGTGCACAGGAAGGTGCCGACGCGCCGCATGGACGTGAACGCGGACAGGTCGCGCCGGGTGCCGCCCTCGTGGTCCAGGAGGCTGCCCAGGAAGAGGTTGTAGTGGATGCTCGCCACCGTGCACAGGCCCCCGCCGCCGTCCACGATCGCCGCCCACTCGTGCAGGCCGGCCAGCCGGCCCGCGTCCTGGGCGAGGCTCTCGGGCCGGGACACGCTCGCGTTGAGCATGCGGAGCCACTCGTAGGACCGGGCGGCCTGCTCCACGGGTGACAGGCCCGGGCGGTGCCGGAAGGCCTCGTCGGCTATGAGTCGCTGCCACGGTCGGTGGACGCGGTCCCGCTCGCCCTCACGGTCGAAGAGCAGACGGGTGAGTTCGCTGGTGCTCGCCGTGCTCGCCGTGCTCGTAGTGCTCGCCGTGCTCGTAGTGCTCGCCGTGCTCGTCGTGCCTGTGGCGTCTGTGGTGCCTGTGGTGCTCGTGGTGCTGGTAACGCCGGTGGCGTCGGTGTCCTTGGTGCCGCGTCGGCCGGAGTGGCCGAACGTCAGGCTCTCGATCGCGCGCAGATCGTCCGTCAGGGACTGATCCGGAGTGGTGATCGCGTCGCTCGCTGTGCTGGGGCGTTGCTCGTTCCTCGACGTCAGAAGGGCCATGGCCCTCTCCCCCCGCTAGTGCAGATCCGGATGGTTGGACGTGCAGTGAGCCAGAAGATACGGACCTACCGGTTTTCTTATCAAGTCAAGAATTGGCAAAGCAGAGCCTGATGGGAACCCTTCGCACAGCTCGGCCCCGGTGTGCCGATCTAGTGGAATCACCGCTTCAACTTGGGGTTTCAGGCATATGCCCACGCATGAGATGCCGTGGCGCCGCTCCTGGAAAACCGGCGCGCGAGTCTGTTAGTGTGCTCCCGGGTGCAGGGAATACGAACCTGTCGGTTTTCTTTACTGGGCCTCATAAGTGGGGCGGCGCGGAGGTGTGGGGCGTGGCACTTCAGGAGCGGGCGATCAGGACGCGCCATTCCATTCTGGTCGCGGCCGCGTCGGTCTTCGCCGACGTCGGCTACGAGGCGGCGACGATCTCGGAGATCCTCCACCGGGCCAGCGTGACCAAGGGCGCGCTGTACTTCCACTTCTCCTCCAAGGAGGAGCTGGCGCAGGCGGTGCTGTCCGACCAGGTGGGCGCGGTGCCCGAGCCGGCTCCGCAGGAGCTGGTCCTCCAGGAGGGCCTGGACTCGACCTTCCTCCTCGCTTACCTGCTGAGCACCGGGGACGCGATGGTCCGCGGCAGTATCAGGCTCACCGTGGAGCAGGGGGTCACGCAGGACGGGCTGAACCGGCAGACGCCGATGGCCGGCTGGATCGAGCACAACGCCTCGGTCCTGGCCCGCGCCAAGGCGAACGGGGAACTGCTGCCCCAGGTCGATGTCGAGGACGCCGCGCGGATGTTCGTCGCGGCCTTCACCGGGGCCCAGATCCTGTCGAAGATCATGACCGGGTACGGCGACCTCATGGAGCGGGTGGCCGACATCGAACGGCACCTGATGTCGAGTGTCGCGGTCCCCGCCGTGCTCGTCCGGCTGGACATGAGCGCCGACCGCGGGGCCCGCGTCCACGAACAGGCGATGGAGCTGCGCCGGCAGTCCGCGGCGGCGGTCGGCTGACCGCCGTGGTGCTGTGACCGGGGCGCGAGGACGCGTGCGCCGCGGAGGGGGCGTTCCGCACGGCAAGTGACGCATGTGTTGGGCAAGACCAACTGGGGGAGTGTCAATGGGAACGACAGTCTGTCCTTACGCGCTGGACGTGACGGGGCAAGACCTGGTCGGGGAGGCCGCGCGGCTGCGGGCCCGGGGCCCCGCCGTCCAGGTGGAGCTGCCGGGAGGCGTGATCGCCTGGGCGGTCGTCCGGCAGGAGTACGTCGAGAGGTTGCTGACGGACCCTCGTGTGTCCAGGGACGCCCGCCGGCACTGGCCCGCCTTCGCCGCCGGAGAGATCACCGAGGAATGGCCCCTGTATCCGTGGGTGGCCAACGAGAACATGCTCTTCGCCTACGGGAGCGACCACGCCCGGCTGCGCAGGCTGATCGCCGGCGCCTTCACCGCGCGCCGGTCCGAGTCCCAGCGGCCCAAGGTGGAGCGGATCGCGCGGGACCTCCTCGACGAGCTGGGCAAGTCCCCGGCGGGGACGCCGGTCGACCTGAAGACCGCCTACGCCGACCTGCTGCCCCTGCGCGTCATCTGCGAGCTGTACGGCGTGCCCCCGGGCGACGCGACGGACCAGCTCAGTGCCGCGCTGCACACCGTCTTTTGCAGCACCGTCAGCGGTGCGGAGATGGACGCCGCGCGTGTGCGCGCCTACGGCCTGCTCGCCGAACTGGTGCGCGACAAGCGGGAGCGGCCCGGTAACGACCTGACCACGTCACTGATCCAGGCGCGCGACCAGGAGGACCGGCTGAGCGAGGACGAACTCCTCGGCACCCTCTTCATGATGATCGCTGCGGGCCAGGACACCACCGCCATGCTGATCACCAACGCGGTCGCCGCACTCCTCACCCACCCGGACCAGCTGGACCACGTGCGCGCCGGTCGCGCCGACTGGAGCGACGTGGTCGCCGAGACCCTGCGCGTGCACACGCCGCCCGCGTTCGCCCCGATGCGGTTCGCCGTCGAGGACGTCGACCTCGACGGGGTGCTCATCAAGCAGGGGGATCCGATCATCGTCGCGTTCCACGCGGCCGGCCTGGAGGAGGGGCGCCACGGGCCGACCGCCGACCGGTTCGACCTGCTGCGGGAGAAGCGCGACCATCTCGGCTTCGGGCACGGTACGCACCGGTGCATGGGGGCCCCGCTCGCGGAGATCGAGGCGGGGGTCGCCTTCGCGCAGCTCTTCGAGCGGTACCCGAAGCTGGAGCTCGCCTGTGCACCGGACGAACTCGGGCCCATACCCACCTTCATGCTCCACGGGTACGGTGCGCTCCCCGTGCTGCTCGGCCCGGCGTCGGCCTGACGCTCGGCTCCGCCGCCGGAACCGCGCCGCCGGAACCGCGCCGCCGGAACCGCGCCGCCGGAACCGCGCCGCCGGAACCGCGCCGCCGGAACCGCGCCACCGGAACCCCGCCGCCCCGGCCCGACGGGCGGTGGGGCTCCGGCGGCCCGCGGACGTCTCTTCACCGCGGTGCTCCGAAAGGTCAAAAATACCACGCATGCGGTTTGCTAGACTCGTCGCGCTGGGCGCGAGGAGGCGTGATGGTCAAGCAGGCGCGGGCAATGCGTACACGCGAATCCCTGATCAGGGCGGCCGCGGAGGTTTTCGCCGCGGACGGGTACGCGATGGCCTCGCTGCCCGGGATCAGCAAGCGGGCCGGAGTGAGCGCCGGCGCCCTGCACTTCCACTTCGCGAGCAAGGAAGAGCTGGCCGAGCGGGTCGAGAGAGCGGCGGAGGACGCCGTGGCCGAACTGGTCGAGCGCTGCCGTGTCTCGTCGGGTGGTCCGCTCCAGGCGCTGGCCGAGGTGACGGGAGGCCTGCTGCGGGTCGCCGCCGCGGACTCCGTGGTCCGGGCGGGTTTCAGACTGAGCGCGGACCCGTCCCGCAAGAACGCCCAGGGGCTGCCGCACCGGCTGCACAAGGGCCTGCGCGGCCTCGTCCTCGAGGCGCGCGACGCGGGGCAGATCGCCGGGGAGGTGCCGGTGGACGCCGTGACGACCGCGATCGTGGCTGCCACGGTCGGGTTCGAGGTGCTCGGCGCGGGTGACCACACCCTCCCCCCGGCCGAACGTCTCGCGCAGTGGTGGACGTTCCTCCTCCCCAGGCTGACCGGGGCGCCGGACGGGACGCCCCGTGCGGCGGCGCCGAGTGTGCCGTGCGAGCCCTGACGGACTCGACGGCCGGTGGTGCCCGGCGAGGGACACTCAGCGGAAGTCGGTCGGTTCGGCGGACCGCTGCCGTATGAGTACGGGGGCCGGATCGCCGATCAGGGCGTCCGTCCCCGCGGGCCGCAGCGTCGCGTGCGCCGCGGTCAGGGCGGGCAGGAGCAATTGCCAGTAGCGCGTGAGTGAGCGGCGTGAGAGCCACTCGTCGTTCTCGCGGCTCAGCACCTCGAATCCGGTGGTCGCCGCGACCAGGGACATCACGAGATCCCGCTGGGGGAGCCCGCCGCGGAGCGAACCGTCGGCGGCCGCCCGCGCCAGCAACTGCTGCACGCAGCCCTGCCATTCCTGGCGCAGGCTGGACCCGGTGCGCACCGGGTCGTCGCAGTTCAGCCGGAAACCCGCGCGCACCACCACGTCCTGACGCAGCAGGTGCGCCAGGACGTGCGAGACGTCGACGAGGATCTGGATCGGGTGCGGCTGGTTCTCGTACGCCTTGCGTGCGGCCCGGCGGAGAGTGCGGCCGGCGTCGTGCTCGACGGCGTCGGCGATGGCGGTCTTGTTGGGGAAGTGGAAGTGGAGTGCCCCGGAACTCACCCCGGCGCCGGAACTGATCTCCGACAGCCGCGCCTGGGTGTATCCGCGTTGCTCGAACAACTCGGCCGCGGAACGGATCAGGGCGTGACGGGTGCGGATGGCCCGGTCCTGTTTCTTCACCGAATGGCTCCGTTGCGGAGTGTGCCTGGTGTGGCGGGGACGACAGGGGGAGTGACACCCGGCGCGACATGATCGACGACGCGAGGGTGACGCATGCACGTCAGTATAAAACCAACCTTGCGGTTTTGTAAGCGGGGGATCTCGTCCTGATTTCCCCGACGCGGACGCCCTGGCGCGCTCCGTGTGGGTGCAGGTAGCGACTGTATGGGGGATTTGCGCTGTCTTGGTCGGTACGGTTCAGCGCGGACGTGGTGGCGGCGGCTGGTCCTCGGTCCAGATGTTGCAGCCGATTGACAAACCGGGCTCGCGGTTTTTAAAGTTCGGCTGAACGGTCTACTTGTAACGCGCCTATCGCGCGGACGTGGGGAGTTACAGATGAACCGCCAGAGCACAGACGTTCTGGAGCCCCGTACGGCACGACGTCACGGATCCCTCCATCAGACCCCGTCCATATCCGGCTCCTCGCTGGCCGAGGCGCTCGCGCCCCCGCGGCAGGGAGCCCTGCGGCTGCTCGTCGTGGAGAACGAGGCACGCGCCGCCGACCTCCTGGTGCAGGGCCTGCGGCGGCACGGGTACGCGGCGGAGAGCGTGTCCACCGGTGCCGAAGCCCTGCGGACGTACCAGGGTTCGGATCTCGTCCTGCTCGACGTCGATCTGCCGGACCTGGACGGACTGGAGGTGTGCCGCAGTCTGCGGGCCACGAGTGAGATGCCGATCATCGCCGTCACCGCACGCGACAGCGAACTGGACCGGGTCCTCGGGCTCCAGGCGGGCGCGGACGACTACATGTCCAAGCCGTACGGCTTCCGTGAACTACTCGCCCGCATCGAGGCGGTCATGCGACGGGTGCGCCCGCAGCAGCCGGCCGAGCAGGTCCTGACGCACGGCCCGTTGCGCATCGACGCGCGGCTCCGGGAGATCTGGCTGGACGGGCGGAGTGTGGGGGTGACCCGAAAGGAGTTCGACCTGCTGTACCTGCTCGCCGCCCAGCCGGGGAAGGTCGTCTCCCGCAGGCAGCTGATGACGCAGGTCTGGGAGGACAGTTGGTCGCGTCCGGGCCGTACGATCGACACTCACGTCAGCAGCCTGCGCAGCAAGCTGGGGTCGAGCACCTGGATCATCACCGTCCGGGGGGTGGGCTTCCGCCTCGGGCATCCGTAGCGCACCGGCCGGGTGCGGCCCCGTCCGTTCGCCCCCACCGGGCCGCGGCCCGGTGGGGGCGAACGCGCGTCCGGGGGTACTCGGTACCTGCTCCTGATGACTCCTCACCAAGGTTTGTCCTGATCCGGGTTGAGCTGTGAAGTGGAGTCCGGCGAGCCTGGCGGGACTATCCGAACGCTCAGGAAGGTGAGCCGTCGTGCGCAAGGTGCTCATCGCCAATCGTGGCGAAATCGCTGTCCGCGTGGCCCGGGCCTGCCGGGACGCCGGGATCGCGAGCGTGGCCGTCTATGCGGACCCGGACCGGGACGCTTTGCATGTCCGCGCCGCTGATGAGGCGTTCGCCCTGGGTGGTGACACCCCCGCGACCAGCTATCTGGACATCGCCAAGGTCCTCAAAGCCGCGCGTGAGTCGGGCGCGGACGCCGTTCACCCCGGGTACGGGTTCCTCTCCGAGAACGCGGAGTTCGCGCAGGCGGTCCTGGACGCGGGCCTGATCTGGATCGGTCCGCCCCCGCACGCCATCCGCGACCTGGGCGACAAGGTCGCCGCCCGGCACATCGCCCAGCGGGCCGGCGCCCCCCTGGTCGCCGGCACCCCCGACCCGGTCTCGGGTGCGGACGAGGTGGTGGCCTTCGCGAAGGAGCACGGCCTGCCGATCGCGATCAAGGCCGCGTTCGGCGGCGGCGGCCGCGGCCTCAAGGTCGCCCGCACCCTCGAAGAGGTGCCGGAGCTGTACGACTCGGCGGTGCGTGAGGCGGTGGCGGCGTTCGGCCGGGGTGAGTGCTTCGTGGAGCGCTACCTCGACAAGCCCCGCCACGTGGAGACCCAGTGCCTGGCCGACACCCACGGCAACGTGGTCGTGGTCTCCACCCGTGACTGCTCGCTCCAGCGCCGCCACCAGAAGCTGGTCGAGGAGGCCCCCGCGCCCTTCCTGTCCCAGGCGCAGCTGGAGGAGCTGTACGCGTCGTCCAAGGCGATCCTGAAGGAGGCCGGCTACGTCGGCGCCGGGACGGTGGAGTTCCTGGTCGGCATGGACGGCACGATCTCCTTCCTGGAGGTCAACACCCGCCTTCAGGTCGAGCACCCGGTCACCGAGGAAGTCGCCGGTATCGACCTGGTCCGGGAGATGTTCCGTATCGCCGACGGTGAGGAACTGGGCTACGACGACCCGCCGCTGCGCGGGCACTCCTTCGAGTTCCGGATCAACGGCGAGGACCCCGGCCGTGGTTTCCTGCCCGCTCCCGGCACCGTCACCCGTTTCGAGGGCCCGACGGGGCCCGGGGTGCGGCTGGACGCGGGGGTCGAGTCCGGGTCGGTGATCGGCCCGGCCTGGGACTCCCTGCTGGCGAAGCTGATCGTGACCGGCCGCACCCGCCGGGAAGCCCTCCAGCGCGCGGCCCGCGCCCTGGACGAGTTCCAGGTCGAGGGCATGGCCACCGCGATCCCCTTCCACCGCACCGTCGTCCGCGACCCGGCCTTCGCCCCGGAACTGACCGGCTCCAGCGGCCCGTTCACGGTCCACACGCGCTGGATCGAGACGGAGTTCGTCAACGAGATCAAGCCCTTCACCGCGCCCGCGGACGGTGAGGCGGACGAGGACAGCGGGCGGGAGACCGTCGTCGTCGAGGTCGGCGGCAAGCGCCTGGAGGTGTCCCTGCCCTCGAGTCTGGGGATGTCGCTGGCCCGCACCGGCCTGGCGGCCGGGGCCCGTCCCAAGCGCCGCGCGGCGAAGAAGTCCGGCCCCGCGGTCTCCGGTGACACCCTCGCCTCCCCGATGCAGGGCACGATCGTGAAGATCGCCGTCGAAGAAGGCCAGGACGTCGCCGAGGGCGACCTGATCGTCGTCCTTGAGGCGATGAAGATGGAACAGCCGATCAACGCCCACAAGTCCGGCACCGTCAAGGGCCTGGGCGCCGAGGTCGGCGCGTCCATCACCTCCGGCGCCGCGATCTGCGAGATCAAGGACTGAGCACCACCCGCACCACACGACAGGGGCGCCCGGCGGACCACCTCACACGGTCCGCCGGACGCCCCTCGCCGATGCCGGGCGTCCGGGTGGGCTCAGCGGCCGGCCGCCGCCGCGGTCACCCCGTCGAGCGTCTCGTAGACGTCGATCCCGTGGTAGTACGTCCGGCCCGAAGCGCTGCGGCGCCGCCACTTACGCGTACTCGCGTGCCGGTAGACGCTGCCCGTCGGGATGCCCCAGAGGCTGGAGATGTCCGCCGCGGTCACCCAGCGCACCTCCTGCTCGCCGTCCGCCGGAACGGGCTGCCGGGTCTCCGGCGGTGCCACCGAGGCCTGCTGGGCCGTTCCCGACCCGGAGGACGACGGCGCCGGCCGTGCCCCCGAGGCGCCGATGCGGCGGCTCAGCTGGAGCCACTCGTGCCCGAACCAGGAGTGGGAGGTCTGCGCGTCACACGTGATCTCGGCAGGCACCTGCGGCCGCTCCGGCCGCACGAACGCCGTGAGGGCGCCGGAGCACCCCGGCTCCACGCAGTCGCCGATGTGCACGCGGCGGCCGGGCACCGGGTCGATCACCCCACGCGCGCGGCGCACGAGCCGCGCCACCTCCGCGGACACCTCGCCCGCCGCGCCGTGCGCCGCGAGCCAGTCGCCGTGCCGGGCGAGGAACTGGGCCAGCGGGCCGACGGACCGCCGGGGTCCGGCCAGGCCGCGCTCCTCCACCACCAGGGTCGCCCAGGAGGCGAGCACCCCCAGGATCGAGGTGCGTGCGTCGGCCGCCCGGGCGTTGAAGGGCATCCCGGGCAGCGGGCCGCCGGAGGTCTTCTCCCGGCACGGGCCGCTTTCGCCGCCCAGCCGCAGTCCGCACTCCTCGTACAGCCCCGGCAGCCGCATCAGCTCGTGCAGCAGCCGCCGGTGGCAGGACGCGCACAACCGCGAACCCGCCACGGCGGGGCGCCCGGCCCGGCCCGCGGCCTCGTCCCGCGTGCAGCCGACGCCGACGCAGACCGACGTCCCGGTATTTCCGCGGACGGTTTCCTCGATCACTGTGACTCCCCCTGGTTTTCCGTCAATGGCGCGGCAACGCTATTCGCGGAAATGCCGGGCGGACAAGACCCGCACGTTCCTTCTGTGCAATCCATGACAGGGTCTGGGGCAATGCGCATTGTTCTGACGGGTCCGTGACGTGAATTCACGTCGATCTGGAGAAGGCTGGTCCGTCCGGATGAAATGACGCAGTCGTCACCCGGATTGACCGGAATCTGACACGAAGCGCATTGACCGGCCCGGACGGCAGCGAAGAAGCTTTGATGCAGAGTCCCCAGCAGTGCGCCAACCGAAGGACGAGATGTCTTCCTTCCTCGCCGGTGCGTTCCAGTCCCTGACCATTCGCAATTTCCGGCTGTTCGCGGCGGGACAGCTCGTTTCCGTCGCCGGCACCTGGATGATGGTGGTCGCCCAGGACTGGCTCGTCCTCGACCTCACCGGTGACTCGGGCACCGCCCTCGGCGTGGTGACCGCCCTCCAGTTCGCGCCCCTGCTGCTGTTCACCCTCCACGCGGGCGGCCTCGCCGACCGGCACGACAAGCGCCGGCTGCTGATCGGGGCGAACATCGCCTCCGGCGTCCTGGCGCTGCTCCTCGGCGTGCTGGCACTGACCGGCGAGGCCAGGCTCTGGCACGTCTACCTCTTCGCCCTCGGGCTCGGCACCGTCAACGCCGTCGAGACCCCCGCCCGCATGTCCTTCGTCACCGAACTCGTCGGTCCCGACCTGCTGCCCAACGCCTCGGCACTCAGCGCCGCGTACTTCAACTGCGCCCGGGTGGCGGGTCCGGCGCTGGCGGGGCTGCTGATCAGCTGGTTCGGCACGGCGACCGTGATGCTCCTCAACGCGGTGAGCTACCTCGCCACCGTCGTCGCCGTGCGGCGGATGCGCGCCGACGAGCTGCACCGCCCCGAGCGGCGCCCCCGCCGGGCCGCGGTACTGGACGGCGTACGGCACATGCTGGGGCGGCGCGATCTGCTGCTGCCGATGATCCTGGTCGCCGTCGTCGGCATGCTGGGCTTCAACTTCCAGCTGACCCTGCCGCTGCTGGCCAAGACGGTCTTCCACACGGACGCCGCCGCGTTCGGGCTGCTGACCACCGCGTTCGCGGCGGGATCCCTGCTCGCCGCGTTCACCACCACCCTGCGCCGCGGCCGGCCCGCGCTCGGTCTGGTGATCGCGGCGGCGGCCGGGTTCGGTCTCCTGGAGACGCTGGCCGGACTGGCACCGACGTACCCGCTGGCGGCCCTGCTGCTCCTGGGCACCGGCTTCGGCTCGATCTACTTCGCACAGGCCGCGAACCACCGCATCCAACTGGGCACCGACCCCGCCTACCGGGGGCGGGTCATGGCCCTCTACACCCTGGTCTTCCAGGGCACCACACCGCTGGGCGCGCTGCTGGTCGGCGTCCTCAGCGAGCGTCTCGGGGCGCGTTCCGGCCTCCTGGTGGGCGGCGCGGCATCGGCCCTCGCGGCCGGCGCCGTGCTCCTGGTCCACCTGCGCGGCGACAGGCCCGCGCTCCCGCGGACGGACGCCACGACCGGTGACGCCACCCATGACGCGGTCACCCCACACATCAGACACCAACGGGAGGAACACCCATGACCACGCAGGCAACCACGGCGCACGTCCAGGCCGGGCCCGCGGAGCAGCGCCAGGCGATCGTCCGGGCGGCCCGCACCGTCTTCGCACGCGAGGGCTGGACGCACACCGGCGTCAAGGACGTCGCCGCGCAGAGCGGTCTCGAAGAGGGCACGGTCGTCCACTACTTCCGGGACAAGGAGCAGCTGCTGCTCTCCGTCCTCCTGGAGGGCGCGGCCGCGGTGTCCGCCGCGCTGACCGTGATCGCCGAGGACCACCTCGCCGAGATCACCGACCTGGAGACGGACCTGGCCGCCCTGGGCCGGGCCTGGCTGACACCCCTGTCGACCTTCCCGGAGCACTTCGCCATCGTCCGCCACCTCGGTGCCGAGATCGCCACCCGGCCGGCCGGGGTGCTGGAGATGTGGCAGACCGCGGGGCCCCAGCAGGCCAACCGCGAACTGGCCCGGCGTCTGCGGAAGGTCGCCGACCAGGGGCTGCTCGCCTTCACCGACGCCGAGCACGCCGCCGAGCGCTTCATCCAGCTGGTCGCGGGCGGTGTCGTCCAGCGCTCGTTCCACGGCGCGCTGCCGCTGGCCGAGTTCGAGACCGAGGCACTGGTCACCGCCGGCGTCGCGGACTTCGTCCGCCTCTACCGGCCCGCCGCCGACCGCTGACCGGAGCAGTCCAACGACCACGGAGGGTGGGGAACACCATGGCCACGGCGCACGAGTCGATCCATGCCCGGATCGACGAGCTGACCGAGATCAAGGAGACCGCGCGGCTCGGCCCCGATCCGGCGGCCACCGAACGCCAGCACGGCAAGGGCAAGCTGACCGCTCAGGAGCGCATCGCCCTGCTCCTGGACAAGGGCTCGTTCAACGAGGTGGAGACCCTGCGCCGGCACCGGGCCACCGGGTTCGGCCTCGAGGACAGGAAGCCGTACACCGACGGCGTGGTGACCGGCTGGGGCACCGTGCACGGCCGTACCGTCTTCGTCTACGCGCACGACTTCCGGATCTTCGGCGGTGCGCTCGGCGAGGCGCACGCCCAGAAGATCCACAAGATCATGGACCTGGCCGAGGCGGCCGGCGCGCCGCTGGTCTCGCTCAACGACGGGGCCGGCGCCCGGATCCAGGAGGGCGTCACCGCGCTGGCCGGCTACGGCGGGATCTTCCAGCGCAACACGCGCTCCTCGGGTGTCATCCCGCAGATCTCCGTGATGCTCGGCCCGTGCGCGGGCGGCGCCGCCTACTCGCCCGCCCTGACCGACTTCGTCTTCATGGTGCGCGACACCAGCCAGATGTTCATCACCGGCCCGGACGTCGTGCGGACCGTCACCGGTGAGGAGATCACCCAGAACGGCCTGGGCGGCGCCGACGTGCACGCCGCCACCTCGGGCGTCTCGCACTTCGCCTACGACGACGAGGCGGAGTGCATCGAGGACGTCCGCTACCTGCTCTCGCTGCTGCCGGCCAACAACCGCGAGCTCTCGCCCGTCGAGCGCTCCGGCGACCCCGTCGACCGGCTCAACGACGCGCTGCTCGACCTGGTTCCGGCCGGTGCCGGGCAGGCGTACGACATCCGCAAGGTGATCGAGGAGGTCGTCGACGACGGCGAGTTCTTCGAGGTGCATCCGCTGTGGGCGACCAACATCGTGTGCGCCCTGACCCGGCTCGACGGGCACGTCGTGGGCGTCGTCGCCAACCAGCCCGCGTCCATGGCCGGAGTGCTGGACATCGACGCCTCCGAGAAGGGCGCCCGCTTCGTCCAGTTCTGCGACGCCTTCAACATCCCCCTGGTCACCCTGGTCGACGTGCCGGGCTTCCTGCCCGGGGTGGACCAGGAGCACAACGGCATCATCCGGCGCGGCGCCAAGCTGCTGTACGCCTACTGCAACGCCACCGTGCCGCGGATCTCGCTCGTGCTGCGCAAGGCGTACGGCGGCGCCTACATCGTGATGGACTCCCGCTCCATCGGCGCCGACCTCGCGCTGGCCTGGCCCACCAACGAGATCGCCGTGATGGGGGCCGAGGGCGCGGCGAACGTCATCTTCCGCCGGGAGATCAACGCCGCCGACGACCCCGACGAGGTCCGCGAGCGGCGGATCGCGGAGTACAAGAACGAGCTGATGCACCCCTATTACGCGGCCGAGCGCGGACTGATCGACGACGTGATCGACCCGCGGGAGACCCGGTCGGTGCTGATCCGCTCCCTCGACATGCTGCGCGCCAAGCACGCCGACCTGCCCGCGCGCAAACACGGCAACCCGCCGCAGTGACCGCTCCCGCGCACCGGTGCACGCCCTTTTGTAGTACACCGGTGATTCGTCTGTGGAACCGGACTTGGATTTGCGCCGACAGCCCTTGATAACGGGGCCCGTTCCGAAGAACATTGATGTCAGAGTCCGGCGCTTTGTCGCTGCGCCCCGAAAGCGGTCGACCGCTCGGGTGCCCACTCTTCCTTTCCGGCTCGGTCCGGTTCCGGCCCGGCGTTCTTCGCCCGGCTTCGCATTCCCCTCCTCGGGAGGCCGTGAGTTCTCGGCGCCCTCGGCTCCGCACCAACGACTGGACAACTTGGAGAAGAATCGCATGCACAGCAACCTGATCGTGGCCAGGATGGATCTCGAGTCGGGCGGCCAAGTGGCCGATCTCTTCCGGGAATTCGACGCCACCGAGATGCCGCACCGGATGGGCACGCGCCGGCGCCAGCTCTTCGGCTACCGCGGGCTCTACTTCCACTTGCAGGACTTCGACGGCGAGAACGGCTCGGAGAACATCGAGCAGGCCAAGACGGACCCGCGCTTCATCCGGATCAGCGACGACCTCAAGCCGTTCATCGAGGCGTACGACCCCGCCACCTGGCGCTCGCCGGCCGACGCCATGGCGACCCGCTTCTACCACTGGGAGGCGAAGGCGTGAGCGGGCGGCGCGTAGTCATCACGGGCCTGGAGGTGCTCGCCCCCGGCGGGGTGGGCACCGACGCGTTCTGGTCCCTGCTCAGCGAGGGCCGCACGGCGACCCGCGGCATCACGTTCTTCGACCCCTCGCCGTTCCGCTCCCGGGTGGCGGCCGAGATCGACTTCGACCCGGAGGCCCACGGGCTCGGCCCGCAGGAGATCCGGCGGATGGACCGGGCCGGCCAGTTCGCCGTGGTCGCCGCCCGCGGCGCCCTCGCCGACAGCGGCCTCGACCTGGCCGGCACCCCCGCCCACCGCACCGGCGTCACCGTCGGAACGGCCGTCGGCGCCACCATGGGCCTCGACCAGGAGTACCGGGTCGTCAGCGACGGCGGCCGGCTGAACCTGGTCGACCACACCTACGCGGTGCCGCATCTGTACAACTACCTCGTGCCCAGCTCCTTCGCCGCCGAAGTGGCCTGGGCGGTGGGCGCCGAGGGTGCCAACGCGGTGGTCTCCACCGGCTGCACCTCGGGCATCGACGCCATCGGCTACGCCATCGAGCTGATCCGCGAGGGCTCGGTGGACACCATGATCGCGGGCGCCACCGACGCGCCGATCTCACCGATCACGATGGCGTGCTTCGACGCGATCCGGGCCACCACCCCGCGCCACGACGAGCCGGAGCGGGCCTCGCGTCCCTTCGACAGCACGCGCAACGGCTTCGTCCTCGGCGAGGGATCGGCCTTCTTCGTCCTGGAGGAGCTGGAGAACGCGCGCCGCCGCGGCGCCCGCATCTACGCGGAGATCGCCGGCTACGCGACGCGCAGCAACGCGTACCACATGACGGGTCTGCGTCCCGACGGCGCGGAGATGGCCGAGGCCATCCGGGTCGCCCTGGACGAGGCGCGGATGAACCCCGAGCAGATCGACTACATCAACGCACACGGCTCGGGCACCAAGCAGAACGACCGGCACGAAACCGCCGCGTTCAAGAAGAGCCTGGGCGAGCACGCGTACGCCACCCCCGTCAGCTCCATCAAGTCGATGGTCGGCCACTCCCTCGGTGCCATCGGTGCCATCGAGATCGCGGCCTCGACCCTCGCCATGACCCACCACGTCGTGCCGCCCACGGCCAACCTGCACGAGCCCGACCCCGAATGCGACCTCGACTACGTGCCGGTCACCGCGCGCGAGCACACGACGGACGCCGTCCTGACCGTGGGCAGCGGCTTCGGCGGCTTCCAGAGCGCGATGGTGCTGGCCCGGCCGGAAAGGACCGCCGCATGAGTGCCTCAGTAGTGGTGACCGGGCTGGGGGTCGTGGCGCCCAACGGCCTGGGAGCGCAGGGCTACTGGTCGGCGACCCGGGTCGGCAAGAGCGGCATCGGACGGTTGTCCCGCTTCGACCCCGCCCAGTACCCGAGCAAGCTGGCCGGCGAGATCCACGGCTTCACCGCCGAGGACCACCTGCCGAACCGGCTGATGCCGCAGACCGACCGCATGACCCGGCTGGCACTCGTCGCCGCCGACTGGGCCCTCGAGGACGCCGGCGTGCGCCCCGCGGAACGGCCCGCGTTCGAGATGGGCGTCGTCACCTCCAGCGCGTCCGGCGGGTTCGAGTTCGGCCAGCGCGAACTGGAGCGGCTGTGGGGGCAGGGCAGCGAGTACGTCAGCGCCTACCAGTCCTTCGCCTGGTTCTACGCCGTCAACAGCGGCCAGATCTCCATCCGCCACGGTATGAAGGGCCCCAGCGGCGTCGTCGTCAGCGACCAGGCGGGCGGCCTCGACTCCGTGGCCCAGGCTCGCCGCCAGGTCCGCAAGGGCACGCCGCTGATCGTGACCGGCGCCGTGGACGCCTCCCTGTGCCCCTGGGGCTGGGTGGCGCAGCAGACCAGCGGCCGGCTGAGCACCGGCGAGGACCCGGAGACCGCCTACCTGCCGTTCGACCGGCGGGCCGCCGGCCACGTACCGGGGGAGGGCGGCGCGCTGCTCGTCCTGGAGGGCGAGGACGCCGCCCGCGCCCGCGGGGCCAAGGTCTACGGGGAGATCGCGGGCTACGGTGCCACGTTCGACCCGAAGCCCGGCAGCGGGCGTCCTCCCGCCCTGCGCAAGGCCATCGAACTCGCCCTCGCCGACGCCGGAGTGGACGCCCGGGACGTGGACGCGGTCTTCGCCGACGGCGCGGCCGTCCCCGAGCTGGACCGGATCGAGGCCGAGGCCGTCAACGACGTCTTCGGCCCGGGCCGGGTGCCGGTCACCGTGCCCAAGACGATGACCGGCTCCCTGTACTCCGGGGCGGGTGCCCTCGACCTGGCGACCGCCCTCCTCGCGATGCAGGAGGGGCTGATCCCGCCCACGACGAACACGGAGCCCGACCAGGACTACGGCCTCGACCTCGTCGTCGGCCAGCTGCGCACCACCGAGGTCCGCACCGCGCTGGTGCTGGCGCGCGGCCACCGGGGCTTCAACTCCGCCCTGGTCGTCCGCAGCGCCGACCGACTCCGCTGAACGAAAGGAAACGCCATGGCTGATCAGGAATTCACCCTCGACGACCTCCGCCGCATCCTGGTGGAGGCCGCCGGTGCCGACGAGTCCGTCAACCTCGACGGGGACATCCTCGACACCGACTTCGAGTCACTGAACTACGAGTCCCTCGCTCTGCTGGAGACCGGCAGCCGGATCGAGCGCGAGTACGGCATCTCGCTCGACGAGGACGTGCTCAGCATCGCGCACACCCCGCGCTCGCTCATCGAGACGATCAACTCCCGTCTCCGCGTCGCCGCCTGACCCGCTCCTCCCCGGCGGGACGCCGATCACCGCCCGTACCGCACCGCGCCGCCCCCTCCAGCCCGAGGGGGCGGCGGCGCGTGCGGCGTCCCGCGCACCGCACCACTCACCGAGCCACATCGGACCACTGGAGACGACAGACAATGCCAGACCAGGAGAAGCGGGTCGCTCTCGTCACCGGAGCCACCAGCGGAATCGGCCTCGCGGCCGCCCGGCTCCTCGCCCAGCAGGGCCACCGCGTGTTCCTCGGCGCCCGTGACGCCGACAACGTCGCAGCGACCGTGAAGGAACTCCAGGGCGAGGGCCTGGACGTCGGCGGCACCAGCGTCGACGTCCGCTCGGCCGACGCCGTCCGGGGCTTCGTGCAGGCGGCCGTCGACGCCTTCGGCACCATCGACGTGCTGGTCAACAACGCCGGCCGCAGCGGCGGCGGAGTCACCGCCGACCTACCGGACGAGCTGTGGGCGGACGTCATCGAGACCAACCTCAACAGCGTCTTCCGGGTGACCCGCGAGGTCCTCAACACCGGCGGCATGCGGCACAAGGACCGCGGGCGGATCATCAACATCGCCTCGACGGCGGGCAAGCAGGGCGTCGTCCTCGGCGCCCCGTACTCCGCCTCCAAGCACGGAGTCGTCGGCTTCACCAAGGCGCTCGGCAACGAGCTGGCGCCCACCGGCATCACCGTCAACGCGGTCTGCCCGGGCTATGTGGAGACCCCCATGGCCCAGCGCGTGCGCCAGGGCTACGCCGCCGCCTACGACACCGACGAGGCCGCCATCCTGGAGAAGTTCCAGGCCAAGATCCCGCTCGGCCGGTACTCCACGCCCGAAGAGGTGGCCGGCCTCGTCGGCTACCTGGCCTCCGACACGGCGGCCTCCATCACCGCGCAGGCGCTCAACGTCTGCGGCGGACTCGGCAACTTCTGACGTCCCGAGGAGGGCTGACCATGACCATCCGTGAGGTCGAGCACGAGATCACCGCGGCCGCACCGGCCGAGACGGTGTACCGGCTGATCGCCGAGGTGGCGAACTGGCCGCGGATCTTCCCGCCGACCATCCACGTCGAGCACGCGGAACTCGAGCCCGGAAAGGAGCGCATCCAGATCTGGGCGACCGCCAACGGGGAGGCCAAGAACTGGACCTCGCGCCGCGTCCTGGACCCCGCGAACCTGCGGATCGACTTCCGTCAGGAGGTGTCCACCCCGCCGGTCGCGGCCATGGGCGGCGCCTGGATCATCGAACCGGTCTCCGCGGCACAGTGCCGCATCCGGCTGCTGCACGACTACCGGGCCGTGGACGACGACCCCGCGCACCTGGAGTGGATCGACGAGGCCGTCGACCGCAACTCGCGCTCGGAGCTCGCGGCCCTGCGGACCAACGTCGAGCGCGCCCACGCCGAGGACGCGCTCACCTTCTCCTTCGAGGACTCCGTGACCGTGGACGGCGCCGCCAAGGACGTCTACGACTTCATCAACGAGGCGGACCTGTGGGAGCAGCGGCTGCCCCACGTCGCCACCGTGCGCCTGACCGAGGACACCCCCGGCCTCCAGACCCTGGAGATGGACACCCGCGCCCGGGACGGCTCCGTGCACACCACCAAGTCGTACCGGGTGACGTTCCCGCACCACCGGATCGCCTACAAGCAGGTGACCCTCCCGGCGCTGATGACGCTGCACACCGGCTACTGGACCTTCACCGAGACCGACACCGGCGTCACCGCCTCCTCGCAGCACACCGTCGTACTCAACACCGCCAACATCGCCCGCGTCCTCGGCGAGGACGCCACCGTCGCCGACGCCCGCGCGTACGTGCACCAGGCGCTGAGCACGAACAGCAGAGCCACCCTCGGCCACGCCAAGGCGTACGCCGAGGGCCGGCGCTGAGGCCGGTGGCGGACGACGGCCCACGGAGCACCCGCGGTGATGCCGACGATCCCCCTGCCGCGCGACCCGCCCCGGCTCTCGCTGTGGCTGGTGCGCCCCCCGCCGCCGGACAGCCCCGCGGCGTCCCGGCTGGCGGCACGTGAACTCGACGCCGCGGAAGTACGCCGCGCGGAACTGTACCTGCGTCCCCAGGACCGGGTGCAGTACCTCGCGGCGCACATCGCGCTGCGCCGGATCCTCGCCGCCGCCACCGGCTACCCGCCCGAGCGGCTGCGGCTGGGCCGCGCACCCGGCCCGGCGTCCGCGCGCGGCACAGGCCGGCCCGTGCTGTGGGACCCGCCCGTGCCGCTGCACTTCTCCCTGTCGCACAGCCACGGACTGATCCTCATCGGGACGGCCGCAGTGGTCGTCGGCGTGGACGTGCAGCGCACGCCGACGATCGACACGGTGAGGCTGTGCGGGCCCACGCTCCACCCGGCGGAATGGCGCGAACTGGCGCGCCTGCCCGAGCGGTCGCGGCCGGCGGCCTTCGCGCAGCTGTGGACACGCAAGGAGGCCTATCTGAAGGGACTGGGCACGGGCCTGCGCCGCAGGCCGGCCCTCGACTATCTGGGCGACGGAACCGACGCCGGCGCCCCCGCCCGCCCGTCCGGCTGGATCGTGCGCGACGTACGGGTGGGGCCGCGGCACGCGGCGGCCGCCGTCCTGGCCACGGGCGCGGAGCCGCTCATCACACTGAGCTCGCTGCCGGTGGCCTGCCTGTACGACGGCCCGGCGGGAGCACCGCTGTCGGCGGCGCGACCGCTGGCTTGACGAAGGAGAGGTTCATGGACGCTTCGGTGGTCATTGTTGGAGCGGGACCCGCCGGGCTGATGCTCGCCGGGGAACTGCGGCTCGCGGGGACCGACGTCATCGTGCTGGAACGGCACCCCCACCGCACCGGGGAGTCCCGGGGCATCGGGCTGACCATCGGCACCATGGAGGTGTTCGACCAGCGCGGACTCCTCGGCCGGCTCGGTGCGTACGAGACCAGCGGCATGGGCCACTTCGGCGGCCTGCCGCTGGACATGGGCATCCTCGAAGCGGCGCACGAGGCGGCCCGCACCGTGCCGCAGTCGGTGACGGAACAGGCCCTGGAGGCCTGGGCGGTCGATCTCGGCGCCGACATACGGCGCGGGCACGAGTGCCTGGCCATCGAGGACACCGGCGACGGGGTCACCGTGACGGTGCGCCACGGGGACGTCGAGGAGACGATCGAGGCCCGCTACCTCGTCGGCTGCGACGGTGGACGCAGCACGGTGCGCAAGGCGGCCGGCTTCGACTTCCCCGGCACCGCCGCCACGACCGAGATGCTCCTCGCCGACCTGCGCGGCGTCGAGCTGGCACCCCGGATGACCGGACAGCAGGTCGGCGGCGGCTTCGTGATGGTCGCCAAGCTGGCCGGCGGAATCCACCGCGTCATCGTCGGCGAGCGGGGCATCGCCCCCCGCCGCCGCACCGCCGCCCCCGAGTTCGCCGAGGTCGCCGACCTCTGGAAGCGCCTCACCGGCATCGACATCTCGCACGCCGAGCCGGTCTGGGTCAGCGCCTTCGGCGACGCCACCCGCCAGGTCACCGAGTACCGGCGGGGCCGCGTCCTGCTGGCCGGCGACTCCGCCCACGTGCATCTGCCCGCCGGCGGCCAGGGCATGAACACCAGCATCCAGGACTCCTACAACCTGGGCTGGAAGCTGGCCTCCGTGCTGCGCGGCGACGCGCCCGAGGAACTCCTCGACACCTACCACTCCGAGCGCCACGAGGTCGGCCGGAACCTGCTCGCCAACACCCGGGCGCAGAGCCTGCTGGTCCTGGGCGGCGAGGAGGCCGAGCCGCTGCGCGGCGTCCTCGCCGAACTGATCCGCCACCCCGACGCCGCCCGCCACCTGGCGGCCAAGGTCAGCGGCCTGGACATCCGCTACGACGTCGGTGGCGGCACCAGCGCGCTGCTCGGCCGCCGGCTCCCGCACCTCCAGCTCGCCACGGCCGCCAGCCCGACGAGCAGCACCGCGCTGCTGCGGGCCGGGCGCGGGGTCCTGCTCGACCTCGACGACAACGCCGTACTGCGCCGCCGGGCCCAGGCCTGGCGGGACCGCGTCGACGTCGTGACCGCGACCGCCGACGCCGTTCGGGAGAACAGCCCGGCGGCCGGCACCACGGCCGTTCTGCTGCGGCCCGACGGCTATGTCGCCTGGGCCGCCCCCGGCAGCCACCAGCAGCTGAACTCCGCCCTCACCCGCTGGTTCGGGCCCGCCGCGGACCGACGCCGATGAGCCGGCACGACGCGGCCGCCGGCCACGCCGACGTGATCCTGGCCGGAGCCGGGCCCGTCGGACTGTTCCTCGCGGCCGAGTTGCGGGCCGGCGGCGCGGACGTCCTCGTCCTGGAGCGGCTGACCGAGCCGACGGGGGAGTCCCGGGCGTCCGTCCTGCACGCGCGGACCATGGAGATCTTCGCCGACCGCGGCCTGCTGCCAAAGCTCGGCGACCTTCCGGCCGTGGGACCCGGCCACTTCGGCGGCCTGCGGCTCGACCTCGCCGAGGCCGACCCGGACCATCCGTACGCCGGGCAGTGGGAGTGCCTCCAGTACCACCTGGAGACCGAACTGGAGCGCCACGCCCTCGACCTGGGTGCCCGGATCCGGCGCGGGCACACCGTGACCGGTCTGCGGCAGACCGCCGACCGGGTCCACGTCGACGTACGCGGGCCCGGCGGCCGCGGCCACCGGCTCACCGCCGCCTACCTGGTCGGCTGCGACGGCGAGGACAGCACCGTGCGCGGCCTCGGCGGGTTCGAGTTCGCCGGACGCGAGGCCGACCGGGTGATGCTGCGCGCGGACGTCGCCGGCCTCGACATCGACGACCGGCGGCTCAAGCGCTATCCCGCCGGGATCGCCACCGCCTACCGCCGGCCCGACGGCACCACCCGGCTCATGGTCCACCGGCACGGCGAACAGCCCACCGGCGACGTGACCTTCTCCCAGGTCGCGGCCGCCTGGTCCGCGGTGACCGGGGAGGACATCGGGCACGGGCGCGCACTCTGGCTCAACCGCTTCGGCAACGCCTCCCGCCAGGCCACCGAGTACCGGCGCGGCCGGGTGCTGCTCGCCGGTGACGCCGCGCACCGCCAGATGCCGGTGGGCGGCCAGGCGGTGAACCTCGGTCTCCAGGACGCGGCCGACCTCGGCCCCAAGCTCGCCCGGGTGGTCACCGGGCAGGCGGCGCCCCGGCTGCTCGACACCTACCACGCCGAGCGGCACCCGGCCGGGGCGCACACGCTGGCCAACATCCGGGCCCAGGCCCACCTGCTGTTCGGCCCGGACGAGGTGACCGCACTGCGCGAAGTCTTCGGCGAACTGCTGGAGTTCGCCACCGTCCGGCGCCACCTCGCCCGCACGATCAGCGGCCTCGACGCCGCCGCACCGCCCCCGCGGCCCGCACCGGACACCCGGCCGCACTCCTCGCACACCCACCTACCCGGAAGGTCAACCGTGGACAGGCTCACCGACAAGACGGCCCTCGTCACCGGCTCCAGTCGCGGCATCGGCAGGGCGACGGCGATCCGTCTCGCCCGTGAGGGCGCGCTGGTCGCCGTGCACTACGCGGCCAACGACGAGGCCGCCGACGACACCGTCCGGCTCATCGAGAAGGAGGGCGGCAGCGCCTTCAAGGTCCGGGCGGAACTCGGCGTCCCCGGCGACGTGCACGAACTCTTCCTCGGGCTGGAACGCGGCCTCAAGGAGCGCATCGGGGAGACCCGCCTCGACATCCTCGTCAACAACGCCGCCGTCACCTCCACCGGATCGGCGCCCGAGGACCTCACCCCCGAGGAGTTCGACCGGTACTTCGCGGTCAACGCCAAGGCGCCGTACTTCATCGTCCAGCGGGCCCTGGAGCAGATGCCGGCCGGCGGCCGGATCGTCAACATCACCACGGGTGTCACCCGCACCTCCGTGCCCGACCAGGTCGCCTACGCCATGACCAAGGGCGCCGTCGAGCAGCTCACCTTCCAGCTGGCCCGGACGCTCGCGCCGCGCGGCATCACGATCAACAGCGTGGCCCCGGGCATCACCGACAACGGCGGCGCCGTCTTCGACAACCCGCAGGCCGTCGAGGCGATGGCCCGGTTCTCGGCCTTCAACCGGGTCGGCGAGGCCGGCGACGTGGCCGACGTCATCACCTTCCTGACCACCGACGAGGCCCGCTGGATCACCGGCGCCTTCGTCGACGCCACCGGCGGCACCCTGCTCGGCTGACCCGCCGGCACCCGAACCGACCCAGTGTGAGAGGGAGACCATGTCCGCTCAGAGCGCGCGCATCGCCGTCGTCACCGGAGCCAACAAGGGGATCGGCCGCGAAATCGCCCGGCAGCTCGCCGAGCGCGGCCACGTCGTCTACCTGGGAGCCCGCGACGCGGAGCGCGGCCGGACCACCGAGCGCGAACTGCGCGCCGACGGCCTCGACGTACGCTTCCTGCACCTCGACGTGACGGACGAGAAGTCCGCCGAACTCGCCGCCCGGCGGCTGACGGAGGAAGCGGGTCTCCTGCACGTCCTGGTCAACAACGCCGGCGTCGGCGGCCCCATGCTGCCGCCGAGCCGGACGCCGGCCGACCAGGTGCGCACCGTCTACGAGACCAACGTCTTCGGTGTCGTCACGGTGACCAACGCCCTGCTGCCCCTGCTGCGCGAGGCACCGTCCGCCCGCATCGTCAACGTCAGCAGCGCCATCGGTTCGCTCTCGGCGGCCGCCGCCAACCTCGACCCGACCGGGGTGCACCCGCCCGGCGAGTTCCCCGTCATGCTCTCGTACGCCACCTCCAAGGCCGCCCTCAACGCCGTCACCCTGACGTACGCCAACGAACTGCGAGGCACCGGCATCCTGGTGAACGCCGCCTCCCCGGGATTCGTGGCCACGGACATCAACGGCCACCACGGCACCCTCACCACCGAGCAGGGAGCGCACATCCCGGTGCTCCTGGCCACCCTCGGCGACGACGGGCCCACCGCGACCTTCCTCGGCGAGGACGGCACCCCCCAGGGACAGGCCCTGCGGTGGTGACCGGCACCGCGGCGGGCCCGCGCACGGCGCGGCCGCACTGGGACGCCCGGCAGTGGACCCAGCTCCTCGTGCTCTCGGGCAACATGCTGCTCGACGCCATCGAGGTGTCCGTGGTGCTCATCGCGCTGCCGACGATCGCCGACGGCTTCGGGCTGACACCGTGGGGTGCCCAGTGGCTGATGAGCGGCTTCGCCCTCGGGTTCGCCGCACTGCTGCTGCTCGGCCCGTCCCTGTACGCCGGAGCGGGACGGCGGCGCGGCTACCTGGGGGCGATGCTGCTGTTCGCACTGGCCTCCGTGGCGGGCGCCTTCGCCGACGGCCTGGCCCTCCTGGTCGCGGTCCGCGTCGTCAAGGGCGGCTGCGCGGCCCTGACCGCACCGACCGGCCTGGCCATCATCAACGACCTGTTCCCCGAGGGGGCCGCCCGGCGCAGGGCCCTGTCCGTCTACTCGCTCTTCGGCGCGGCCGGATTCACCGCGGGACTGCTCCTGGGCGGGCTGTTGCTGGAGGCGAGCTGGCGGTGGGTCTTCGTCTTCCCCGCACCGATCGCCCTGGCGCTGCTGGTGGCCGGACTGTACGTCCTGCCGCGGGAACGGGGCACCCGGCGGCCTGCGCGGTCCCGGCCGGCCCCGCCCTCCCGCCGGACCCTGCTGAAGGAGCCCGCGCTGCTGCGCTCCGCGCTGGGCGCCGCGTCGCTCAACGGCACCTATCAGTGCCTTCTGGTGCTGATGGTGTTCCAGGCGCAGGACGACTTCGGCTGGCCCCCGTGGCAGACCGCGCTCGCCCTCCTGCCGGCCTGCGTCCCCCTCGCGCTGACCGTGCCCGTCGCCGGCGGGCTCATCGCCCGGTACGGAACCCGCCGGCTGGTGACCCTCGGCGCGTTCTTCCCCGTCCTCGGGTACGCCCTGTACCTGGCCCGGCCCGAGGGCAGCCCGTACGTCCTCGGCATGCTGCCGTCCCTGCTGCTCGTCGAGGCGGGCTTCTGCTGCGCCTTCGTCGCCCTGAACACCCAGGCCGCGGCGGCGTTCGAGGCGGCGGCCCGGGGCGCGGCCGTCTCGCTCTACCAGACCTGCGTGCAGCTCGGCGCCGGGGTGCTGCTGCCGCCCGCCGCGCTGCTCCTGACCCACGGCGACGGCCCGCGTCCGGCGCTGGCCCTCGTCACCGCGGCCGGGGCCCTCGGCCTCGTCGCCGCGCTCGCCGGACGCCGGGCCCGGACCCGTCCGTGACCCCCGTACGCACCACCCGTTCACCACACCAAGGAGGCCCATCCGTCATGGCCGTCGAATCGCCCGAGCACGCCGCAGTGAACCCCGGCCCGATCATGGGTCTCGTCCTCGGTTCCTGGCAGGCGCACATGCTGCTGGCCGCCGTCGAGCACAACGTCTTCACCGAGCTGTCGAAGCAGGCGGCGACCTCCCACGAGCTCGCCGAGCGCATCGGGCTGGTCCAGCTCGGCACCCACGACCTGCTCTCCGGCCTCAGCCACCTCGGCCTGCTCCAGACCCGGGACGGCAAATTCACCAACTCCGCCGTGGCCGAGCAGTTCCTGGTCCGCGGCCGCCCCGAATACCTCGGCGGCTACCTGCACTTCTGCCGGCAGGAGCTGAACCCCGCCTGGGGCGGCCTCGCCGAGTCGCTGCGCACCGGCAAGCCCCAGAACCAGGCCGCGGTGGCCGGCAACCCGTACGACAGCCTGTACGCGGACGCCGAGGCCACCGACGGCTTCCTGGACAGCATGGACCTGCTCAACACGCCCATCTCCGTCGCCCTGAGCCGCTTCGACTGGAGCGGCTACACGTCCTTCGTCGACGTCGGCGGAGCCCGCGGCAACTTCGCCCACCAGGTGGTCACGCACAACCCGCACCTGAAGGGCGCCGTCTTCGACCTGCCCCCGCTGGAGCCGGCCTTCGAGCGGCACATGGACCGGCTCGGCGGCACCCCCTCGCCGGTCACCTTCCACGGAGGCGACTTCTTCAAGGACGACCTGCCCACGGCCGACGTCCTCGTCTTCGGCCACGTCCTGCACAACTGGGGCGTCGAGGACCGCATCACGCTGCTGAAGCGGGCCTACGACGCCCTGGAGCCCGGCGGCTCCGTCTTCGTCTACGACCCGATGGCCGGCGGCGAACAGCCCGCCATGCACGGCGCGCTGGCCGGGCTCACCATGCTGGTCTGGTCCCGCGGCGGCCACGAGTACACCGCCGACGACCTGCACGGCTGGCTGCGCGAGGCCGGCTTCTGGCCGGAGACGGTGAAGGTGGCCGACCTGAACGACGACGTCCTGGTCATCGGGCGCAAGCCGTGACCGCCCCCGGTCCCGAGGAGACGACGATGCCCGGCACCTCGGACGTCCGGCCGGACATCGGCCGCCAGGACGTCACCATCGCCCTGGTCGACGAGGCCGTGGGCGGCAGCCCCGAGCGCCTGGAGTCCGCCGCGGCCGCGGTCGTCGCCCGCTGGCGCTCCACCCCGTGGCCCGAAGGCCTGGTCGCCCTGTCCCTGTTCACCGGCACCGACGGCACGTCCCTGCTGACCTACGCCCAGTGGGACACGGACGGCACGTCGCAGGAGGCCCTGCGGGAAGCGGCACGGGACCTCCGGCCCGACTGGCACGCGCTCGGCCTGAGCGCCGGCGAGCCCCGCGCCTTCGAGCTGTACCGGGTGGTGCGGCCCACCGACCTGCCCGAGCCGCTGCCGGTCGTCCAGTGCTACCCGGCCGCGTTCTTCGCCATGAACGACGGCCGGACCGCGCGCGCGTGGGTCGACGGGCTGCTCGGCAAGGAGGAGAAGACCGAGGGCGAGGACCGCGCCTACCCGGGCGCCCTCGCCGCCAACTTCCACGTCTCCGCCGACGACGACGGGATCTTCCTGCTGTCCGAGTGGGCCTCGGAGGCCGAGGCCGTGGTCCACATCAAGGAGGTGATCGAACCGCTCCTGGAGTACATGGGGCAGGCGGAGGCCGGAGCGGGCCGCCGCTACGCCTTCCGCACGACCGTCCCGGCGGCCGGCTGAGCCCCGGCCGGGCGGCAGACCCGGCGGCGCGCCCCGGCGGGTCCGCCGCACCCCTCGCACGACCTGACACGAAAGGCACGACATTGTCTGCACGGGAAGTCGTCTTCGGCTTCGGTGCGCACAGCACCATCGGCGACGCGCCGGAACTGCTCGACATGGCCCGGCTCGCCGACCGGGAGGGACTCGACCTGTTCTCCCTGTCGGACCACCCCTACGTCGGCCAGCGCCTGGACGCCTATGCCGCCCTGGGCTTCGTCATCGGACGTACGCAGCGCCTCGCGGGGTTCGCGAACGTCAGCAACCTGCCCACCCGGCCCCCCGCCATGCTGGCCCGGACCGTGACGTCGCTGGCCGCCCTGTCCGGCGGCCGGGTCGTGCTCGGCATGGGCGCCGGCGGACTGTGGGAGCGGATCGCCGACATGGGGGTGGCACGGCTCTCGCCGTCCGACGCCGTGGACGCCTTCGAGGAGGCGATCGTCCTCGTCAAGAAGTTGTCGGGCGGAGGGCCGCCGGTCACCTTCGAGGGCCGTCACTACCGGGTGAACCAGATCGAACCGGCCCCGGTGGCGCCGCCCCCGGTGTGGACCGGCTCGGTCGGCCGCAAGTCCCTGGCCGCCACAGGCCGGGTGGCGGACGGGTGGATCCCCGGTCACGCGGCGGACTGGGCCAGCGAGCGCTACCGGGCGTCGCGCCCGGTCATCGACGAGGCGGCCGCCGCCGCGGGCCGCGACCCGCGCGAGATCCGCACGGTCTTCAACTTCCCGGGCCACATCACCGACCGGCCGCTGGCCGCCACACGGGACCGCGACGGCCGGTGGGTCGGCGGATCCACCGGCCAGTGGATCGAGGAGCTGACCGCCGCCGTGCTCCAGCACGGTGCCTCCGGCTTCATGCTCTTCTCGCCCCGCGGCGGCACACCGGACCTGCCCTCGCTCGCCCGCTGGGCCGGGGAGATCGCGCCGGCGGTGCGCGAGGCCGTCGCCAAGGACGCGCCGTAGGCCGGCCTTTCACGCTCCCGGGCCTCGGCGGTCCTCAGCGGTCCGTGCGGTCCTCAGCGGTTGTCGGCAGTTGTCGGCGGTTCTCTCAGCCAGTCCTCAGTCAGTCCCAGTCCCAGTCCCAGTCCTCAGCTCCGAAGGGTTATCCATGAGCAGGCTCCAGAACAAGACAGCGCTGGTCACCGGCGCCAGTCGCGGCATCGGGCGCGGCATCGCGCTCCGGCTCGCGCAGGACGGCGCGGTCGTCGCGGTGAACTACTCGGACAACGAGGGCGCGGCGAAGGAGACCGTGGCCCTCGTCGAGGAGGCGGGCGGCCGTGCCTTCACCGTGCAGGCCCGGCTGGGCACGCCCGGTGCGGTGGAGCAGCTGCTGGAGGGGGTGGCGGCCGGACTGGTCGAGCGCACCGGCTCCAGCCGGCTGGACATCCTGGTGAACAACGCCGCCGCCACCGGGTTCACCGGTGCGGGACCGAGCGCGGTCACCGAGGACATCATCGACAACTGCTACACCGTCAACGCCAAGGCGCCGTTCTTCCTCATCCAGAAGGCGCTGGAGCTGATCCCGGACGGCGGCCGCATCGTCAACGTCTCCTCCGGCGTCACCCACTCCGCGTTCCCCATCCAGATCGCCTACGCGATGAGCAAGGGCGCCCTGGAGCAGATCACGCTGCACATGGCGCCGGTGCTCGCGCCCCGCAACATCACCATCAACACGGTGGCCCCCGGCATCACCGACAACGGCGACCCGGTCTTCCAGGACCCGGAGGCGCTCGAGCAGATGTCCGCCCTGTCGGTGTTCAACCGGGTCGGCGAGGTCTCGGAGGTGGCGGACATCGTCGCGTTCGCCGCGTCCGACGACGCCCGCTGGGTCACCGGCTCGTTCATCGACGCCACCGGCGGCACGCTACTCGGCTGAGGAGCCCTCATGCAGAACGACATACAGTCGGCCGTGGGCTTCGCCCACGCCAAACCGGAGCGGGCGGCGGAACTGGCCGCCCTGCTCGTCTCCTTCGCGGAACGCTCGCGCGGCGAGGAGGGCTGCCTGGGCAGCTGGATCAACCGGGACGCGGACGACGCGGACCTCTTCGTCTTCTACGAGACGTGGGCGACGAAGAAGGACCTGGCCCGGCACCTGGCCCAGCCGTACATGAAGGAGTTCCTGGCCGGCCGCATGGAGTACCTGGCCAAGGACCTGGAGGTGCGCCAGTTGCACCCCGTGGGCGGCACCGGACCGCACCCGGACGGGGCCGCGGGCGAGCCGGCCGGCCCGGAGGAGATGAACCAGCGGTACCTGGACGCCTACGCCGCCCGGGACATCGACGCGATCATGGCGGTGTACGCACCGGGTGCCGCGGCGGTCTGGGAGCCCGGCAAGGCGGTCAGCGGCCCCGGACACCGGGAGGCCGTCGCCGAGTTCCTGAAGCGGGAGCCGAAGCTGTCGGCCGAGGTGAGCGAGAGCTACGTCGTCGGCGACACCGCCGCGCTGGTCGTCGACTGGAGCATCGAGGTGCCCGGCGCGCCGGAGATGACCGGGACCGGCCGCGGGCTCGACGTGCTGCGCAGGAACGCCGCCGGGGAATGGCGCTACCTCATCACCAATCCGTTCGGGAGTGCGTGACATGCGGATCGAAGGCAGTGTCGCGGTGGTCACCGGTGCCGCGAGCGGCATCGGCAAGGCCCTCGCGGAGCAGCTCGCCCTGGCCGGCGCCCGCGCGGTCGTCGTCTCCGACATCGACGCGGAGGGCGCCGAGCGGGTGGCCTCCGCGATCGACGGCGACACGCTCGCCGTACGGACGGACGTGGCCGACGAGACCTCCGTGCGGGAACTCGTCGCCCGCACCCGGGAACGCTTCGGCGACGTCGACCTGTTCGTCTCCAACGCGGGACTCACCGTGACCGGCAGCTTCGACGCGTCGGACGACGACTGGAAGCGCGCCCTCGACGTCAACATGATGTCGCACGTGTACGCCGCGCGGGCGGTGCTTCCGGCCATGCTGGAGGCGGGCCGCGGCCACCTCCTCCAGACGATCGCCGCCTGCGGCGTCCTCACCGCCTTCGGCGCGGCGCCGTACTCGGTCGCCAAACAGGGGGCCGTGGCGTTCGCCGAGTACCTCGCGGTCGAGTACGGCGGCCGGGGCATCGGCGTCTCCTGTCTGCTGCCGCAGGCGGTCGACACGCCGATGCTGGCGGCCAGCGTCGCCGACAACGAGCAGCTCGCCCTGTTGAAGGAGCACTCCGAGGTACTGACGCCGCGGCAGGTCGCGCTGGCCGCGCTCGCCGGTGTGGAGGAGAACCGGATGCACATCTTCACGCACCGCGGCTCGGCCGACTCCTTCCGCCTGCGCGCCGACGACGCCGACAAGTGGGTGGCCGAGATGCGCGCCATCCGCAGCGGGCGGCCCTGACCGGCCCACGGGCCGCCGGACACGGGCGGGTGCGGTGCGTTCGGCGCGCACCGCACCCGCCGCCGTGGCACCGCCGCCGTGGCACCTCTTTCACGTTTCACGCCGAGTCCGTCCCCTTCGCCGTGCCGGGCCCCCGGGCCCCGGGCCGACAGGAAGGAAAACCATGTCCGAGCACATACTGCGGCTGGCCGTGATCATCGGTTCGTCCCGCGAGGGCCGCACCGGTCCTGCCGTTGCCCGCTGGTTCGTCGAGGAGGCCGAATCCTCGGCGATGTTCGACGTCGACGTCCTGGACCTGGCCGGCGTCGAACTGCCGCTGTCGCTGACGCACGGCGCCGGGTCGGAGTCGGCCGAGGCACTGGGCGCGGTCGGTGACCGCCTCGACTCGGCGGACGCCTTCGTGGTGATCACGCCCGAGTACAACCACAGCTTCACCGCACCGATGAAGAACCTGATCGACTGGCACCGCACGCAGTGGCAGGCCAAGCCGGTGTCGTTCGTCTCCTACGGCGGCCTCTCGGGAGGCCTGCGCGCGGTGGAGCAGCTCCGCCAGGTCTTCGCGGAACTGCACGCGGCCACCATTCGGGACACCGTCAGCTTCCACGGTGTCTGGCAGTACGTCGGCGACGACGGGGCCCTGCGCGCGCCCGACGCCACCGTGCCCGCCAAGGTCATGCTCGAAAAACTCCAGTGGTGGGCGGCCGCGCTCAAGGACGCCCGCACCCTGCGCCCGTACGCCGCCTGACGCGCCCGGACACCGTCCGAGGCGCTCGGCGCGACAGCCGGGCGACGCCCGCGATTCACGAGGGAGACGACATGAGTTCCATCCGGGTGGAGGACGGCTACTTCACGCTGTTCAACATCTTTCACACCCAAGGGCCGGAGGGCCAGCGGCGGTTGATGGACCAGTGGCGCGGCCTGCCGCCCGCGCACACCCAGCCGGGTCTGATCTCGGGCAACTTCCACCCGAGCCTCGACGGCAAGTCGGTGATCAACTACGCGCAGTGGGAGAGCAAGGAGGCCTACGACGCCTTCCGCGCGGAGTCCGGCACCCGCCGCCGCTTCGGCGAGGCACTCGCCTACTCGCGCATGGACAGCGTGCCGTGCGAGGTGATCCACACCTGGGAGCCGGTGGTCGAACTGTCCGCGGACAAGCCCCTCTTCACCGTCGCCGTGGTCGTCACGGCACCCGCGGAGCGCCAGGCCGAGGTGGTGCGCGAGATGACCGACGACGACCCGGACCTGGGCGAGACGCCCGGATACGTGAACCATGCCGTGCACCGGGGCCTGTCCGGCGAACACGTGGTCAAGTACGCGCAGTGGCGGGACGAGGAGAGCTTCAAGGCCTTCCTGAGCCGTCCGCGGCGGCCCTCTCCGCTGGATGGTTTCGCCTCGGCGGACCTGTATCTCTGCCGGCTCGAGTACGTCCGGGGCCTGGCATGAGCGGGCGAGGCGGCACCTGGCCCGGGACGGGCACGCTGCGCGCCGCGGCCGGCGCGGCGGGGCGGGGCGCGCAGGAGGCGGACGCGGCGGGGCGGCTCGCCGCGGACACCGTGGAGGCGCTGGCGGCCGCCGGTTTCGCCGCGGCCTTCGGCCCGCCGGGCGCGGAGGGCGCCGGGGCGAGCTTCGGCCAGGTGACCGAGGCCGTGGCCGCGATCGGCGAGGGGTGCACGTCCGCCGCCTGGATCGCCTCGCTGTGGGCGTACAACGGGCGCTTCAGCGCCTACCTGCCGACGGAGGGCCGGCAGGAGGTGTGGGCCAAGGGCCCGGACACCCGCCTGGTCAGCTCCATGGTCGCGGCCGGGGTGGAGGCGGAGCCGACGGACGGCGGCTGGACGCTGTCCGGAACCTGGCTCTACGTCAGCGGTGTCGAGTTCGCCGACTGGGCGCTGCTGAGCTCGGCCCTGCCGCGCGAGGGCGACCGCTCGGTCCGGGTGTTCGCCGTGCCGAAGGACTCCTTCACCCACCGCGAGACCTGGTCGACCCTCGGTATGCGGGCCACCGGCAGCCACACCCTGGCCGTGGACGGGGCGTTCGTGCCGGCCCACCGCTCCTTCCTCTGGGACGACATGCGGCAGGGCGACCTGCCCGGTCCCGCGTCCGCCGTCCACACCGCGCCGCTGTTCGCGGTGAACGGACTGACCTTCGCCGCGCCGGTCCTCGGTGCGGCCAGGGGCGCCCTCGCGCTGGTCGGGCAGCACCTGGGCCGGCCCCCGAGCGGACCCCGTGCCGCCGCCCACGAGACGAGCCGGATCGCCTACGCACGTGCGGCCGGGGAGATCGACGCGGCGGCCCTGCTGCTGTCCCGGGTCGCCGAGACCGCCGACCGGGGGCTGCTGAGCGAGGAGGGAGCGGCCCAACGCTGCCATCGCGACAGCACGCTCGCCGTGGAGATGCTCGTCGGAGCGGTGGACCGGCTCTTCCACGTGACCGGCACACGGGGCCAGGCGACGTCGCACGGGATGCAGCGCATCTGGCGTGACGCCCACGCCGCGGGCTCGCACGCGGCGCTCCAGTTCGAGCCGGCGGCGCTCGGCTACACGCGCGGCCTGCTGCCCGCCTGAGCGTCACGCGAGGGCTGCTGCCCGCCTGAGCGGACGGGGCGCGGCGGCCCGTCGGCACGGGCACGGGAACGGGAGCCCGGCGGTCGTCGCGGGCTCAGTCGCGGGTCCGGGCCGGGGCCGGGGGATCCGGTTCCACGAAGATCACGGGGACCTTGTTGTCGACCAGGATGCGGCCGAGCAGCGCGGCGAGCGCCTCGCGCTCGCCGTCGTCGAGGCCGTCGCCCAGCTCCGCGATCCGCTCGCAGGCGTCGGTGTAGAAGCGGTCGACCAGCCGTGAGCCCTGCGGGGTGAGCGCCACCCGCACCCCGCGGCTGTCCCGCGGGTCGGCCTCACGCCGCACCAGGCCGTTGTTCTCGGTGCGGTCCACCAGTCCGGACAGGCTCGACTTGGCCAGTCCCAGCATCGTGCTCAGCTCACCCATGCCGTAGGGCTGGGCCATGAGCACGCACAGCAGTTGACCCTGCTGCGGTGTCAGGCCGTGCTCCCGGCTCGCCTGGGCGTACACAGCGTTCACCAGGAATGAGGACCGCACCAGCGCGGTCACAATCCCCATCTGGCCCTCATCATGCTTACCCACGGGCCGAGACTATCACGTGATGGTGAAAAGTTCGCAAGCCGAACTGACGTCCTTCTGTCCATCACCGGTCTTCCGTGCCTCGCCCCGGGTGCGGGTATGTGCTGGTGGGGCGCCGGACGGACGGCTGAATTGCGTAACGAATTCCTGTACCTATTTAACCTTCCTCTGTACTTTTCGAGGTTGTGGTTCGGACTGCGAACCACTACTGTTCGTAGTCCGAACTCCGGGCAATTTCTCTTTGGAGCGTGAATCACATGAGTCGTACGGTCGCGGTCATCGGCGGTGGCTACGGAGGCGCCGCGGTCGCCAAGGCGCTGGAGGCCGAGGCTGACGTCGTCCTCGTCGACCCCCGGGACGCGTTCGTCAACGCGGCCGGTTCACTGCGCGCACTGACCCGGCCCGAGTGGTCGGGCAACATGTTCTTCCCCTTCAAGACCCTGCTCACGAAGGGCACGGTCGTCCGCGACCGCGCGGTCTCCGTGGACGCCACCGGCGTCACCCTGGCCTCCGGCGAGCACGTCGCGGCGGACTACGTGGTCCTGGCCACCGGTTCCGGCTACGCGTACCCGGCCAAGCCCGTCTCGGACTCCGTCGCCGAGGCGCGCGACGACCTCCGCCGTACGCACGGTGAACTGCTCAAGTCCGAGAAGGTGCTGATCCTCGGCGCCGGCCCGGTCGGCCTCGAACTGGCCGGCGAGATCAAGGAGGTCTGGCCGGACAAGCAGGTGACCATCGTGGACCCGGCCGACGAGCTGCTGCCCGGCTTCAAGCCGGAGGTCGTCGAGGATCTGCGCGGCCAGCTCGACGCACTGGGTGTCGAGGTGCGCCTGGGCACCTCCCTCGCGAAGCCGCCGAGCACGGAGGCCGGGCACGCGGGCGCCATCACCGTCGCCACCACCGGCGGCGACGAGATCACGGCCGACATCTGGTTCCGCGCGTTCGGCACGAGCACCAACAGCGACTACCTCGCCGACGGCAAGCTCACCACCCGCAACGCCCAGGGCCAGGTCCCGGTCACGGAGCACCTCAACGTCGAGGGGCACGAGAACGTCTACGCGGTCGGCGACATCACCGACGTCGCGGAGGCCAAGATGGCCGGCTACGCGATGCAGCACGCCGAGGTCGTGGCCAAGAACATCATCGCGCAGCTGAAGGGTGAGCAGCCCTCGGCCACCTACCAGCCCCTGCCGTTCCCCATGATCCTGCTCCCGCTCGGCCCCAAGGGCGGCGTGGGGCAGCTGCCCTCGCCCGACGGCCCGTTCGTGGCCCCGGCCGCGATGGTCTCCGAGTACAAGGGCGCGGATCTGTTCACCGGCCGCTTCACCGGGCAGTTCGGCCCGACCGCGGACTGATCCGCCGCACCGCGCAACCACCGCCCGAGCCCGCCGCGCGAGCCCGCCGGTCCTTTGAGAATTCCCCCGCCATTGGACCGGCGAGCTCGCGCGGCGTTCGTGTTTCCCGACTCCGAACTCCCGACTTCCCGACTTCCCGACTTCCCGACTTCGTGTTTCCCGACCCGGAACCGCGCCACTTCCCACACCACGGAGACGAGGCCATGCCACCACCACCCTTCATGGACAGTGCGGGCACCCCGGGCGACGGCCCACCCGCAACGGACACCGGTCGCGCCGCCGAACCCTTCCTGCGCGTCGAGAAGGGCAACCCCGACGAGGCCGAACTCGCCGCCCTGACCGCGGTGCTGCTGGCCCGCACCGGCGCCCTGCCCGGACCGGACGGGCAGGACCCCGACCCGGAGCCGGAGCGCCGCACGGCCTGCTGGCGCCGCCTGGAACGCCGGTCCCGCCCCGGCACTCCGCGCAGCTGGCGCGACACCGTGCCCCGGCGATGACGCTGCCGGGCACGAACGACCGCCCCATGACACCACTGCCCGAAACCGGCGGCCCCGTGGTGCGGGAGATCCTCCTCCCCGCAGGCGGGGTCCCGCTGTCGGGGCTGCTCGCCGAGGCGCGCCCGGGGCCGCCGAGGGCCGTCGTGGTCGCGGTGCACGGCGGTGGCATGCGGGCGGGCTACTTCGACAGCCGCGCCCGCCCGGGGCTCTCGCTGCTCACCCTCGGCGCCGCCCTCGGCTACACCGTCCTGGCCGTCGACCGGCCCGGCTACGGCGCCTCGGCCGCACACCTGCCCCGCGGACAGTCACTGGCCGACCAGGCCGCAACCCTGCACGACGGACTCGACGCCTTCACGGCCGCCCACGACACCGGCGCGGGGCTGTTCGTCGTAGCCCACTCCAACGGCGGCAAACTCGCCCTGGCGGCGGCCGCGGAAGCGCGCGGTGGCGCCCTGCTGGGGCTGGACATCTCCGGCCTCGGCACCCGCCTGGCGGTGAGCGCCCACCAACTGCCCGGACTCGACGGACACGGTGACTGGCGCAGGCACTGGGGCTCACTGCGGCTCTATCCGCCGGACGCCTTCCGGCAGGGGCGGCACCTGGTCTCCCCGGTGCCCGCCCTGGAGGCCCTGGAGGGACCCGAGTGGCCCGCCCTGTACCCGGGCATCGCCCGCCGGGTGCGGACACCGGTCCGCTTCACCTTCGCCGAGCAGGAGCAGTGGTGGCTCTCGGACGACGAGTCCCTGGCCGCCCTGCGCCGGCCGCTCGCCGCGCCACGGGTGCTGTTCGCCCACCAGCCGGACGCCGGACACAACCTCAGTCTGGGCTGGGCCGCCCGCACCTACCACCTCAAGGCCCTCGGCTTCCTGGAGGAATGCCTGCTCGCCCAGGACGCGGCGCCCGCCCAGCGGCGCGCCCGCGCCGCCATCCCCCTAGGAGCACCCACGTAACCGGAAAGACAGGCAGAGATGACCATCGACGTTCTGGAGCACCGCCCGGAGCCCCTGTACCAGTTCCTCGGCATCGTCGACCACCCCGGCGAGTGCCTCGCCCTCCTGGCGAGACCAGCCCTGCTGGCGGGCGAGGAGCGCGACGAGCCGGACCCGTGCATCTTCCGCGGGACCGACTAGCCACCACGCGCCGCGGCGCCGCCCGCACCGCACACCGACCCCTGCCACCCTTCACCTTCCTGGAGAGACATGTCCCGCCGCCTGTTCACCTCGGAGTCCGTGACCGAGGGCCATCCCGACAAGATCGCCGACCAGATCAGCGACACCGTCCTCGACGCACTGCTGCGCGAGGACCCGGCCTCCCGCGTCGCCGTCGAGACGCTGATCACCACCGGGCTCGTGCACGTGGCGGGCGAAGTCACGACGAAGGCGTACGCGCCGATCGCCCCGCTCGTGCGCGACAAGATCCTCGAGATCGGCTACGACTCCTCCCAGAAGGGCTTCGACGGCGCCTCCTGCGGCGTCTCGGTCTCGATCGGCGCGCAGTCGCCGGACATCGCCCAGGGCGTCGACGTGGCGTACGAGAGCCGGGTCGAGGGGGCCGGCACCGGCGGCGGCACCGACGACCTGGACCGGCAGGGCGCCGGCGACCAGGGCCTGATGTTCGGCTACGCCTGCGACGAGACCCCGGAGCTGATGCCGCTCCCGATCCACCTGGCGCACCGGCTGTCCCGCCGGCTGTCGGAAGTCCGCCGCGACGGAACCATGCCCTACCTGCGGCCCGACGGGAAGACGCAGGTCACCATCGAGTACCAGGGCAGCAAGCCGGTACGCCTGGACACCGTCGTCGTGTCCTCCCAGCACGCCGCCGGCATCGACCTGGACGAGCTGCTGACTCCGGACATCCGCCACCACGTCGTCGAGCACGTCCTGGCGCAGCTCGCGGACGACGGCATCAAGCTGGAGACGGACGACCACCGGCTGCTCGTCAACCCGACGGGCCGCTTCGAGATCGGCGGCCCCATGGGCGACGCCGGCCTGACCGGCCGCAAGATCATCATCGACACCTACGGCGGCTACGCCCGGCACGGCGGTGGCGCGTTCTCGGGCAAGGACCCCTCCAAGGTGGACCGCTCGGCGGCCTACGCGATGCGCTGGGTCGCGAAGAACGTCGTCGCCGCGGGCCTGGCGACGCGCTGCGAGGTGCAGGTGGCCTACGCCATCGGCAAGGCCGAGCCGGTCGGCCTGTTCGTCGAGACCTTCGGCACCGCCAGGGTCGCCCAGGCCAGGATCGAGCAGGCCATCACCGAGGTCTTCGACCTCCGGCCGGCCGCGATCATCCGGGACCTGGACCTGCTGCGGCCCATCTACGCGCAGACCGCCGCCTACGGGCACTTCGGGCGCGAACTGCCCGACTTCACCTGGGAGCGCACCGACCGCGCCCAGGCGCTCAAGGACGCCGCCGGGGTCTGACCGGACACCGGTCCGCAGGAAGCCGCCCGCCCGACAGAAGTTCAGGAGTTCATGTGCGTATCGCGGTGACAGGATCCATCGCCACAGACCACCTGATGGTCTTCCCCGGCCGGTTCGGGGACCAGTTGATCCCCGACCAGCTCGCCCATGTCTCGCTCTCCTTCCTGGTCGACGCGCTCGAGGTGCGCCGGGGCGGAGTGGCGGCCAACATCGCCTTCGGCCTCGGCAGTCTCGGTCTCGGCCCGCTCCTTGTCGGGGCCGTGGGCAGCGACTTCGCGGAGTACGAGGTGTGGCTCAAGGAGCACGGCGTCGACACCGGCGCCGTCCGCGTCTCGGCGGAGCGGGGCACCGCACGCTTCATGGGCATCACCGACCAGGACGCCAACCAGATCGCGTCCTTCTACGCGGGTGCCATGCAGGAGGCCCGCGACATCGACCTCGCACAGGTCGTCGCCGGACGGGACCGCCCGGACCTGGTCCTGGTCGGCCCGAACGACCCGGCGGCGATGCTCCGCCACACCCGGGAGTGCCGGGAACTCGGCCTGCCCTTCGCCGCCGACCCCTCCCAGCAACTGGCCCGCCTCGACGGCGCGGAGGTACGCGATCTGGTGGAGGGCGCCCGCTGGCTGTTCACCAACGAGTACGAGGCCGCCCTGCTCCTGGAGCGCACCGGCTGGGAACGCGAGGACGTCCTCTCCGTGGTCGGCACGTGGATCACCACCCTCGGCGGCGCCGGCGTGCGCATCGACCGCCGGGGCGTCCCGCCGCGGACGGTGCCGGCCGTCCCCGACGTCCAGGTCACCGACCCGACCGGAGTCGGCGACGCCTTCCGGGCCGGGTTCCTCGCCGCCGTCGGCCGCGAACTCCCGCTGCCGGCCGCCGCCCGCCTGGGGTGCGTACTCGCCTCGGCGGCTCTCTCGACGGTCGGCTCACAGTCCTATGTCGTCGACAGGGAGCGACTCCTGTCCACGGCCGCCCGCGCCTACGGCACCGATGCGGCCGGGGAACTCGCCCCCGCACTGGAAGGCACCCCATGACCCCGTCCCGAATCGCGGCTCTCCGAGAGGCCCTGGCCACCCGTGTGGTGGTCGCCGATGGCGCGATGGGCACCATGTTGCAGGCCCAGAACCCCACGCTGGACGATTTCCAGCAGCTGGAGGGGTGCAACGAGGTCCTGAACCTGACCCGGCCCGACATCGTGCGTTCGGTGCACGAGGAGTACTTCGCGGCCGGTGTGGACTGCGTGGAGACGAACACCTTCGGCGCCAACCACTCCGCTCTGGGCGAGTACGACATCCCCGAGCGGGTGCACGAGTTGTCCGAGGCGGGTGCGCGGGTGGCCCGTGAGGTCGCCGACGAGTTCGGTGCGCGTGACGGGCGGCAGCGCTGGGTGCTGGGCTCCATGGGCCCGGGCACCAAGCTCCCCACCCTGGGCCACGCCCCCTACACGGTTCTGCGGGACGCCTATCAGCGCAACGCCGAGGGTCTGGTCGCCGGCGGCGCCGACGCGCTGCTGGTGGAGACCACGCAGGACCTGCTCCAGACCAAGGCCTCCGTCCTCGGCGCCCGGCGCGCCCTGGAGGCCCTCGGCCTCGACCTGCCGCTCATCGTGTCCGTCACCGTCGAGACCACCGGCACCATGCTGCTCGGCTCGGAGATCGGCGCGGCGCTGACCGCGCTGGAACCGCTCGGCATCGACATGATCGGCCTGAACTGCGCGACCGGTCCGGCGGAGATGAGCGAGCACCTGCGCTACCTCGCCCGGCACTCGCGTATCCCGCTGACCTGCATGCCCAACGCCGGTCTGCCCGTCCTCGGCAAGGACGGCGCACACTACCCGCTGACCGCACCTGAGCTGGCCGACGCACACGAGACGTTCGTGCGCGAGTACGGGCTGTCCCTGATCGGCGGTTGCTGCGGCACCACGCCCGAGCACCTGCGCCAGGTGGTCGAGCGGGTCCGGGACACCATCCCCACCGTCCGCGAGCCGCGCCCCGAGCCCGGTGCCGCCTCGCTCTACCAGACCGTGCCCTTCCGCCAGGACACCTCCTACCTGGCGATCGGTGAGCGCACCAACGCCAACGGGTCCAAGAAGTTCCGCGAGGCCATGCTGGACGGCCGCTGGGACGACTGTGTGGAGATGGCCCGCGATCAGATCCGCGAGGGCGCGCACATGCTCGACCTGTGCGTGGACTACGTCGGCCGGGACGGCGTCGCCGACATGGAGGAACTGGCCGGCCGGTTCGCCACGGCCTCCACGCTGCCGGTCGTCCTCGACTCGACCGAGGTCGACGTGATCCGGGCCGGCCTGGAGAAGCTGGGCGGCCGCGCGGTGATCAACTCGGTGAACTACGAGGACGGCGCCGGCCCCAAGTCCCGGTTCGCCCGCGTCACGAAGCTGGCCCGGGAGCACGGGGCGGCGTTGATCGCGCTGACCATCGACGAGGAGGGACAGGCCCGCACCGCGGAGAAGAAGGTCGAGATCGCCGAGCGGCTGATCGAGGATCTGACCGGCAACTGGGGCATTCACGAGTCGGACATCCTCGTCGACTGCCTGACCTTCACCATCTGTACCGGTCAGGAGGAGTCCCGGGGTGACGGTGTGGCCACCATCGAGGGCATCCGGGAGCTGAAGCGGCGCCACCCGGATGTGCAGACCACGCTGGGCCTGTCGAACATCTCCTTCGGCCTGAACCCGGCCGCCCGGATCCTGCTCAACTCGGTCTTCCTGGATGAGTGTGTGAAGGCGGGCCTGGATTCGGCGATCGTGCACGCGTCGAAGATTCTGCCGATCGCGCGGTTCGACGAGGAGCAGGTCACCACGGCCCTGGACCTGATCTACGACCGGCGCCGTGAGGGCTACGACCCGTTGCAGAAGCTGATGGCGCTCTTCGAGGGGGCCACGGCCAAGTCGCTGAGGGCGTCCAAGGCGGAGGAGCTGGCCGCGCTCCCGCTGGAGGAGCGCCTCAAGCGGCGCATCATCGACGGTGAGAAGAACGGCCTGGAGCAGGACCTGGACGAGGCGCTCCAGGAGCGTCCGGCCCTGGACATCGTCAACGAGACGCTGCTGGATGGCATGAAGGTGGTCGGTGAGCTGTTCGGTTCCGGCCAGATGCAGTTGCCGTTCGTGCTCCAGTCCGCCGAGGTCATGAAGACCGCGGTGGCTCATCTGGAGCCGCACATGGAGAAGACCGACGACGATGGCAAGGGCACGATCGTGCTGGCCACCGTCCGCGGTGATGTCCACGACATCGGCAAGAATCTCGTCGACATCATCCTGTCGAACAACGGCTACAACGTCGTCAACCTCGGGATCAAGCAGCCCGTCTCGGCGATCCTGGAGGCGGCCGACGAGCACCGGGCCGACGTCATCGGCATGTCCGGCCTCCTCGTCAAGTCCACCGTGATCATGAAGGAGAACCTGGAAGAACTGAACTCCCGGGGACTCGCGAGGGGTTACCCGGTGATCCTCGGCGGCGCCGCGCTGACCCGCGCCTACGTCGAGCAGGACCTGTACGAGATCTACGACGGCGAGGTCCGCTACGCCCGTGACGCGTTCGAGGGCCTGCGCCTGATGGACGCGCTGATCGGGATCAAGCGCGGTGTGCCCGGTGCCAGGCTGCCGGAGCTGAAGCAGCGCCGGGTGCGGGCCGCCACCGTCGAGATCGACGAGCGCCCCGAGGAAGGCCACGTCCGCTCCGACGTCGCCACCGACAACCCGGTGCCCGCCCCGCCCTTCCGCGGCACCCGCGTCGTCAAGGGCATCCAGCTCAAGGAGTACGCCTCCTGGCTGGACGAGGGCGCCCTCTTCAAGGGCCAGTGGGGGCTCAAGCAGGCCCGCACCGGTGAGGGGCCCTCCTACGAGGAGCTGGTCGAGTCCGAGGGCCGGCCGCGGCTGCGGGGCCTGCTGGACCGGCTCCAGACGGACAACCTTTTGGAGGCGGCCGTGGTCTACGGCTACTTCCCCTGCGTCTCCAAGGACGACGACCTGATCGTCCTCGACGACGACGGCAACGAACGCACCCGCTTCACCTTCCCGCGCCAGCGCCGCGGCCGGCGCCTGTGCCTGGCCGACTTCTTCCGCCCGGAGGAGTCCGGCGAGACCGACGTGGTCGGCTTCCAGGTCGTCACCGTCGGCTCCCGCATCGGCGAGGAGACCGCCCGCATGTTCGAGGCCAACGCCTACCGCGACTACCTCGAACTCCACGGCCTGTCCGTCCAACTCGCCGAAGCCCTCGCCGAATACTGGCACGCCCGGGTCCGTTCCGAACTCGGCATCGCGGCGGGCGACCCGCACTCCATGGACGGCATGTTCCGCACCGAGTACCAGGGCTGCCGCTACTCCCTCGGTTACCCGGCCTGTCCGGACCTGGAGGACCGCGCCAAGATCGCCGCCCTGCTGGAGCCGGAGCGCATCGGCGTCCACCTGTCCGAGGAGTTCCAGCTCCACCCCGAGCAGTCCACCGACGCCATCGTCACCCACCACCCCGAGGCGGGCTACTTCAATGCCGGAGGAGGCCGGACCCCGTGACCACCCTTCGTGATCTTCTCGCCGCCGGCCGGCCCTCGTTCTCGTTCGAGTTCTTCCCGCCGAAGACCGAGGCCGGCGTTCGCACCCTGTGGGCCTCGATCCGCCGGATCGAGGCCTTGGCACCCGCCTTCGTGTCCGTCACGTACGGCGCGGGCGGCTCCTCGAGGGACCGCACCGTGGAGGTGACCAAGCGGATCGCGGCGGAGACGACCCTGCGCCCCGTGGCCCACCTCACCGCCGTCGGCCACTCGGTCGCCGAACTGCGGCACATCGTCGGCCAGTACGCGGACGCGGGCGTGCGCGACGTCCTCGCCCTGCGCGGTGACCCGCCCGGCGACCCCAACGGGCCCTGGACGGCGCATCCGCAGGGCTTCACACACGCCCACGAGTTGGTGAGCCTGGTCCGGGAGCTGGGTGACTTCAGCGTAGGCGTGGCGGCCTTTCCGGAGCGGCACCCGCGCTCTCCCGACTGGGAGTCCGACATCCGGCACTTCGTCGCCAAGTGCAGGGCGGGCGCCGACTATGCCATCACCCAGATGTTCTTCCGTGCCGAGGACTACCTGAGGCTGCGCGACCGGCTCGTCGCGGCGGGCTGTGACACCCCGGTCATCCCGGAGATCATGCCCGCCACCGACGTACGGCAGATCCGGCGCTTCGCCGAACTCAGCGGTGCGGCCTTCCCCGAGGACCTGGCGCACCGGCTGGAAGCCGCTCGGGACGACCCCGCCACCGGTCACCGCATAGGCGTCGACCACGCCACGGCCATGGCCGACCGGCTCCTCGCCGAGGGTGCCCCCGGCCTGCACTACATCACCCTGAACCGTTCCACGGCGACGCTCGAAATCCACGCCGACATCCACGCATCCAGGAGTTCACGTGCCCTCGCAAGCCACCACTGACGCCCCGCCTTCCACAGACTTCAAGGTCGCCGACCTCTCCCGGGCCGCGTTCGGCCGCAAGGAGATCACCCTCGCCGAGCACGAGATGCCGGGCCTGATGGCGATCCGCGAGGAGTACGCCGCGGCCCGGCCGCTCGCCGGCGCCCGCGTCACCGGCTCCCTGCACATGACCGTGCAGACCGCCGTGCTCATCGAGACCCTGGTCGCCCTGGGCGCCGAGGTCCGCTGGGCCTCCTGCAACATCTATTCCACCCAGGACCACGCCGCGGCCGCCATCGCCGCCGGCCCGAACGGCACCCCGGACAACCCGCAGGGCGTCCCGGTCTTCGCCTGGAAGGGCGAGACCCTGGAGGAGTACTGGTGGTGCACGGAGCAGGCGCTGACCTGGCCGGGGGCCGACGGGCCCAACATGATCCTGGACGACGGCGGTGACGCCACCCTCCTCGTCCACAAGGGCGTCGAGTACCGCAAGACGGGAGCACTCCCCGCCGCCGACAACGACGAACTCGCCGCGGTGCGTGCCCTGCTGGAGCGCAGCCCCCTCGACTGGACGGCGATGGCGTCCGAGATCCGCGGTGTGACCGAGGAGACCACGACCGGTGTCCACCGCCTGTACGAGATGCACCGGGACGGCACCCTGCTGTTCCCGGCGATCAACGTCAACGACGCGGTGACGAAGTCGAAGTTCGACAACAAGTACGGCTGCCGGCACTCCCTGATCGACGGCATCAACCGTGCCACCGACGTGCTGATCGGCGGCAAGACCGCCGTCGTCTGCGGCTACGGCGATGTCGGCAAGGGCTGCGCGGAGTCGCTGCGCGGGCAGGGCGCCCGGGTGATCATCACGGAGATCGACCCGATCTGCGCCCTTCAGGCGGCGATGGACGGCTTCCAGGTCACCACGCTGGACGAGGTCGTCGACAAGGCCGACATCTTCGTCACCACGACCGGCAACAAGGACATCATCATGGCCGCGGACATGGCCAGGATGAAGCACCAGGCGATCATCGGCAACATCGGCCACTTCGACAACGAGATCGACATGGCCGGCCTCGCCAAGACCCCCGGTATCGTCAAGGACGAGGTCAAGCCGCAGGTGCACACCTGGACCTACCCCGACGGCAAGGTCCTCATCGTCCTGTCCGAGGGCCGCCTGCTGAACCTGGGCAACGCCACCGGTCACCCGTCGTTCGTGATGTCGAACTCGTTCGCGGACCAGACCCTGGCCCAGATCGAGCTGTTCACCAAGCCCGATGAGTACCCGACCGACGTCTACGTGCTGCCCAAGCACCTGGACGAGAAGGTCGCCCGGCTCCACCTGGACTCCCTCGGCGTCAAGCTGACCACGCTCCGCCCGGAGCAGGCCGACTACATCGGCGTGAAGGTCGAGGGTCCCTACAAGGCGGACCACTACCGCTACTGACGGAGCGTCAGGTGGCGCGCTCCCGGTCAGTGTCCGGGGGCGCGCGGCCGGTCATGGCCCGTCATGGCCCGTCGTGGCCGGTCATGACCGGGCACGTCCGGTCCGTCGGTTTTCGGCCGCAGCCGGGCTCTTCGCTCACTTGCTTCGGGCGTGTCCGGAGGCGTTGGCTGATCACCATGGAATACACGCAGCTCGGACGCACTGGACTCAAAGTCAGCCGACTGGTGCTCGGCACCATGAACTTCGGACCGCAGACCGAGGAGGCCGACAGCCACGCCATCATGGACGCCGCGCTGGAGGCCGGCGTCAACTTCGTGGACACCGCCGACGTCTACGGCCAGAGCGCGGGCAAGGGGCGCACCGAGGAGATCCTCGGCGCCTGGTTCGCACAGGGCGGCGGACGCCGCGAGAAGACCGTGCTCGCCACCAAGGTGTACGGCGACATGCTGCCCGACGGAGCCCCCGAGTGGCCGAACTACGGCCGGCTCTCGGCCCTCAACATCCGCCGGGCGGTGGACGCCTCGTTGCGGCGGCTGCGGACGGACCACATCGACATCTACCAGTTCCACCACGTCGACCGGCTCACGCCGTTCGACGAGATCTGGCAGGCCGTCGACGTCCTCGTCCAGCAGGGCAAGATCCTTTACGCCGGTTCCTCCAACTTCCCCGGCTACAAGATCGCGCAGGCCAACGAGACCGCGGCGCGACGCGGTTCGACGTTCGGTCTCGTCAGCGAGCAGTGCCTGTACAACCTCGCCGAACGACGCGCCGAGATGGACGTCATCCCGGCCGCGCAGGAGTACGGCGTCGGCGTCATCGCCTGGTCGCCGTTGTACGGCGGCATGCTCGGGGGCGTACTCAAGAAGGAGCACAAGGGAGGGCGCAGGACCGGGGGACACGGGGCGCGCCTGCTCAACGACCCGGCCGTGCGGGGACGGGTGCAGGCCTACGAGGACCTGCTCGACAAGCACGGTATCGAGCCGGGCGAGGCGGCGCTGGCCTGGCTGCTGACCCGGCCCGGCATCACCGGCCCGATCGTCGGCCCGCGCACCCGCGAGCAGCTCGACTCCGCGCTGCGGGCCATCGACCTCGATCTGCCGGAGGAGGTGCGGGAGGGCCTCGACGAGATCTTCCCGGGCCCGGGCCCGTCGCCGGAGGCGTTCGCCTGGTGAGTCCGGCCGGCCGGCCCCCGCGAGCGTCCGGTGGGGGAGCGGCGGCCGGGCGGGCACGGCAAGGATCTTCGGGCAACCCGTAACCCGCCGCACGCGCCGCGGTTGCTAGCGGTGGGGGGTCCGCTGTCGCGCGACGCGGTCCTCCGTGCCGAGGACGGGCCCGGCACGACGCGTCGTGTCCGGACAGCGGGAGGTCGAGAAGAGCCGTGGCGGAAACCGCGTACGAGGGGTTGGCGGGCGCCCGGTCCGAGGACGGCGGGTTTGAGGACAGCGGGTTTGAGGACGGCCGGTCCGAGGACGGCGCCCGTGTCCCGGCCGGGGCGGGAGGCGCACCGAGGCGTCAGCCGGCGCGGGAGGCCGCGGCGCGTACCTACGCGCGCGCCCTCCCGGTCGTGCCCGTCCGCGCCCGGGGGCTGACCATCGAGGACGCCGCCGGCCGCCGCTACCTGGACTGCGCCTCCGGGGCGGGGACCCTCGCCCTGGGACACCATCACCCGGTCGTCCTGGAGGCGATGCGCAGGGTTCTCGACTCGGAGACCCCGTTGCAGGTCATGGGCCTCACCACCCCGGTCGAGGACGCATTCGTCACCGAACTCCTGCGCACGCTCCCGCCCCGGCTCGCCGACCACGCGCGCGTGCGCTTCTGTAGACCCGGCGGCAGCGACCCGGTCGACACCGCGGTCGCCCTGGTCCGCGCCGCCTCCGGCCGGGCCCCGATCGTCACGCCCACCGGCGCCCACTTCGGCGCGGCGGCCGAGGCCTGCTGTCCGTCCGGCGGCGGGGAACCGCCCGCCGGCGTGGTCCTGGAACCGGTGCGCAGCGCGGACGGCGTCCTGCCCGTCCCCGACGCGTGGCTGCGCGACCTGCGGCGCGTCACGGCCGAACGGTCCGTGCCGCTCATCGCCGACGAGACCGAGACCGGGGTGGGCCGGACCGGTGCCTTGTGGGCGGTCGATCACAGCGGGGTCACCCCCGACGTGCTGATCCTCTCCAAGGCGATCGGCGGCAGCCTGCCGCTGGCCGCGGTGGTCCACCACGAGGACCTCGACGGCCGTCGCACCGGCTCCGATCGGCACACCGTCGGAGCGCCCGGCGCCGGTACGTTCCGTGGCAACCAACTCGCCCTGGCCGCGGGCGCGGCCACCCTCGCCCACGTGCGCGAGCAACGTCTCGCCGAGCACGCCGCCGCCCTCGGTGGCCGGATGCTGTCCCGACTGCGCGGTCTGGCCGCGGAGTTCGCGTGTGTCGGGAACGTGCGCGGACGCGGCCTGATGATCGGCGTGGAGTTGGTGTCACCGGACGGTGCACCCGACGGCGCTCCCTCTGGCGGCCCCCGCTCCGACGGCATTCCCTCCGACGGCATTCCCTCCGACAGCACTCCCTCCGACGGCAGTCCCTCGGGCGGCATTCCCTCCGTAGGCGGCCCGCCCGGCACCGGGAGCGAACTCGCCGTCGCCGTCCAACGGGAGTGTCTGCGGCGCGGCCTGATCGTGGCTCTCACGGGCCCGGACCGGAACGTCGTGCGACTGCTGCCGCCCCTGATCATCACCGAGGAGCAGGCGTCCACGATCCTGGATCGTTTCGCCGACGCGGTGCGGACGGTGGACCGGCGCCGCGGCGGTCACGCTCCGCCCCACCGGGCGCACGCCGCGCGATGAGACCGCCGCCCCGCCCCGCTCCGCACGTCACGAGGACCGCGTTGCACATCACCCCCACACCCGAGCTAGCGCCCGCCGAGCCGCCCGGAACCCGACCGGCCGCCGCCGCATCCTCCTGCTCCTCCCCGGACCGTCCCGACCCCCACCACGCGCAGGAACCCCGCGAACCCCGAGAACCCCGAGAACCCCAAGGCGCACAACGCAGCCCGCAAGACCTTCGCACCCACGCGGAGGCGCATGCCGCGGCACAGGCCGCTGCCGTCGAGAACCTGCTCCGCTGCTGGGTCCGAGAGACCGGCGTGGGCGCGCCCGGCGACGGTGTCCTGCACCTGCGGCTCCCGGCCTGCGGCACGGCCCTGGCCGTTCCCGTGGCCTACTGGTCCCCGACCGGACGGCACCGCTTCGGCCTCCCGCGACTGATCGACGCCCCCGCCTCGGCGCCGCCCGTCGACGCCCTCACCCTCGCCGCGTTGCTCGGGCGGGAGGCCCCCGGCATCCCGGGCTCCGCCGGTACCGACCTCGTGGCGCGCGTGGCCGACTCCGTCCGCCGTACCGCCGTAATCCTGCGCGACCGCGGGGAACGCCCCGACGGCGGCACCGGTCGCCCGGCGCCGGCACCCCCCGACCTGTTCCTCGCCGCCGAACAGGCGCTCCTCCTCGGGCATCCGCTGCACCCCACCCCCAAGAGCCGTGAGGGCCTCACCGAGGCGGAGGCGCGGCGGTACTCTCCGGAACTGCGCGGCTCCTTCCCTCTGCACTGGGTGGCCGTGGCCCCGTCCGTACTCGCCACCGACTCGGCCTGGACCGAGCGCGGCCGCCCGGTCGCCGCGCCCCGGCTCACCGCCCGCCTCGCCGCGGACGATCCGGTCCCGCCGGACGGATACGCGCTCCTTCCGCTGCACCCCTGGCAGTTCCGCGCGGTCGCACACCGGCCCGGGGTCGCCGCGCTGCTGGACGCCGGACTGCTCAGGGACCTCGGACCCCGCGGCGCTCCCTGGCATCCCACCTCCTCCCTCCGCACCGTGCACCGCACCGGCGCCCCCGCCATGCTCAAGCTGTCGCTGGCGCTGCACATCACCAACTCCCGGCGCGAGAACCTCCGCAAGGAGCTCCACCGCGGCGTCGAGGTCCACCGTCTGCTGCGCCGCGGGCTCTCCCGGCAGTGGCGGGCCGCCCACCCCGCGTTCGACATCGTCCGTGATCCGGCCTGGCTGGCCGTCGACGGACCGGACGGCAGCCCCGTACGCGGGCTGGACGTCGTCGTCCGCCACAATCCCTTTCACCCCTCGGACGACGTCTCCTGCGTGGCCGGCCTCACCGCGCCGTGGCCGCACACCCGGGCGGACCGCCCCGACGCGGGCACCACCGCCGCCGTCCCCGACCCGCGCTCCCGGCTGGCCGCGGTCGTCACCCGGCTCGCCCGCCGGACCGGCCGCCCGGCCGGAGCCGTCGCCGCCGAGTGGTTCCTGCGCTACCTCCACCACGTCGTACGTCCCGTCCTGTGGCTGGACGCCCGTGCGGGCATCGCCCTCGAAGCGCACCAGCAGAACACCCTCGTGCTGCTGGACGCCGACGGCTGGCCCGCGGGCGGCCGCTACCGGGACAACCAGGGCTACTACTTCCGGGAGTCGAGGCGCACGGAACTGGACGCCCTGCTGCCCGGAATCGGAGCGCACAGCGACACCTTCGTGCCCGACGCGGTCACCGACGAGCGCTTCGCGTACTACCTCGCCGTCAACAACGTGTTCGGCCTCATCGGCGCCTTCGGCTCGCAGGGTCTCGCCGACGAACACGTGCTGCTCGCCGCCTTCCGCCGCTTCCTCGGCGAGCTCGTCTGCGGCCCGGACCCACTGGGTGGCCCCCTTCCGGCGCATCTCCTCGACTCACCCGTCCTGCGCTGCAAGGCCAACCTGCTGACCCGCCTGCACGGCCTCGACGAACTCGTCGGGCCGGTGGACACCCAGTCCGTCTACGTCACCATCGCCAACCCGCTGCGCGCCTGACCGGTCCGCCGCCCCTGCCCCCGGCCCCTTAGGCACCTCCCTCACTCCCTCCCCTCCCGAAAACCTCACTCCCGCCCCTCCCGAAAGAGCGATCCCTTGGCTTCCACCGACGCGAGCGCCGACGACACCCTGGACCTGCACCTGCCCGGGGAGTTCGTCGCGCTCTTCCGGAGCGCGGGGGACGACCGCGCCGGGACGAGGACGGCACGGGCGCGTGCGGACCTCCTCGACGGCCTCGCCGACTGGGGGCCGAGCCATACCTCCGCCGGCGTGTTCCACCTGGTGCCCGTCGACGTCGAGCGGGACGCCGCGACCGTCGCGCGCTGGATGAACGACCCCGCCGTCGCCGCCTACTGGGAGCTGACCGGACCGCAGAGCGTGACCTCCGACCACCTCCGGGCCCAGCTCGCCGGGGACGGACGCAGCGTCCCGTGCGTCGGGCTGCTGGACGGGGTGCCGGTGAGCTACTGGGAGATCTACCGGGCCGACCTCGACCCGCTGGCCCGGTACTGTCCCGTCCGGCCGCACGACACCGGCATCCACCTGCTGATCGGCGACGACGCCGACCGCGGGCGGGGCCTCGGTACCGAGCTGATCAGGACCGTCGCCGACCTCGTCCTCGCGGAGCGCCCCGCCTGCACACGCGTGCTCGCCGAACCCGACGTCCGCAACCGGTCGTCCGTCGCGGCGTTCCTCGGCGCCGGGTTCCGGCTGGCGGCCGAGGTGGAGCTGCCCGCCAAGCGCGCCGCCCTCATGATCCGCGAACGGGCGGCGCGGGAGTCGCCGTGACGCCCGGCGCCGCTGCGGCCCATCCGATCGCCCGTCCCGTTCGTCGGTCACTGCCCCAGGAGCCCGCCTTGCCGCGCCCGTCGCCGCAGTCAGCGTCACACGCGCCCCTCGTACCCGCCTTGCGGACCCGTTTGTCAGACCCGGGCCGTAGGGTGGTCGAGCTATGACGAAGCCCTCACTCCCCGAACTCCTGCACGCCGCCGTCACCGCCGTCGGCGGCACGGAGCGTCCCGGCCAGGTGGCCATGGCCGAAGCCGTCGAGGAAGCCATCGACGGCGGCTCCCACCTGCTGGTCCAGGCCGGCACCGGCACCGGAAAGTCGCTGGGGTACCTGGTGCCCGCGCTGGCGCACGGGGAGCGGGTGGTCGTCGCCACCGCGACCCTGGCCCTCCAGCGCCAGCTGGTCGAGCGGGACCTGCCCCGCACGGTCGACGCGCTCCACCCGCAGCTGCGCCGCCGCCCGGAGTTCGCGATGCTCAAGGGCCGGTCGAACTACCTGTGCCTGCACCGGCTGCACGAGGGCGTGCCGCAGGACGAGGAGGACGGCCTCTTCGACCAGTTCGAGGCCGCCGCCCCCACCAGCAAGCTGGGCCAGGACCTGCTGCGGATGCGCGACTGGGCGGACGAGACCGAGACCGGCGACCGCGACGACCTGACGCCCGGCGTCTCCGACCGTGCCTGGGCACAGGTGTCGGTGTCCTCCAGGGAATGCCTGGGCGCCACGAAGTGTGCCTACGGCGCCGAATGCTTCGCCGAGGCGGCCCGCGAGCGCGCCAAGCTCTCCGAGGTCGTCGTCACCAACCACGCGCTCCTCGCGATCGACGCCATCGAGGGCGCGCCGGTCCTGCCGCAGCACGAGGTGCTGATCGTCGACGAGGCGCACGAGCTGGTCTCCCGGGTCACCGGGGTGGCCACCGGCGAGCTGACCCCCGGCCAGGTCAACCGTGCGGTGCGGCGCGCCGCGAAGCTGGTCAACGAGAAGGCCGCCGACCAGCTCCAGACCGCCGCCGAGGGCTTCGAGCGGCTGATGGAGCTGGCGCTGCCGGGCCGCCTCGAAGAGATCCCGGAGGACCTGGGCTACGCCCTGATGGCGCTGCGGGACGCCTGCCGTACGGTCATCTCGGCCATCGGCACCACCCGCGACAAGTCCGTGCAGGACGAGGACGCGGTCCGCAAGCAGGCGCTGGCCTCCGTGGAGTCCGTGCACGACGTGGCCGAGCGGATCACGAACGGCTCGGAGTGGGACGTCGTCTGGTACGAGCGCCACGACCGGTTCGGTGCCTCGCTGCGAGTCGCTCCGATGTCCGTCTCCGGCCTGTTGCGGGAGAAGCTCTTCACCGACCGCTCGGTCGTCCTGACCTCCGCCACCCTGAAGCTGGGGGGCGACTTCAACGGGGTCGGAGCGTCCCTCGGCCTCGCCCCCGAGGGCACCGAGGGCGACGACGTGCCCCAGTGGAAGGGTGTCGACGTCGGCTCGCCCTTCGACTACCGCAAGCAGGGCATCCTCTACGTCGCCAAGCACCTGGCCCGCCCCGCCAGGGACGGCGACCGCGGCGACATGCTGGACGAGCTGACCGAGCTGATCCAGGCGGCGGGCGGCCGCACCCTGGGCCTGTTCTCCTCGATGCGCGCGGCCCAGCTGGCCGCCGAGGAGCTGCGCTCGCGAATTCCGGAGTACCCGATCCTCCTCCAGGGCGAGGAGACCCTCGGTGAGCTGATCAAGAACTTCGCGGCCGACCCGGGGACCTGCCTCTTCGGCACCCTGTCCCTGTGGCAGGGCGTCGACGTCCCCGGGCCGAGCTGCCAGCTGGTCGTCATGGACAAGATCCCGTTCCCGCGTCCGGACGACCCCCTGATGAGCGCCCGGCAGAAGGCGGTGGAGGAGGCCGGGGGCAACGGCTTCATGGCGGTCGCCGCCACCCACGCCGCGCTGCTGATGGCCCAGGGCGCCGGCAGGCTGGTCCGTGCGTCGGGCGACCGCGGGGTGGTCGCCGTACTCGACCAGCGGCTGGCGACGGCCCGGTACGGCAGCTATCTGAAGGCGTCCCTGCCCGACTTCTGGTTCACCACGGACCGCAACCAGGTCCGCAAGTCGCTCGCCGCGATCGACGCGAAGGCACGGCAGACCGAGGCCGCGGGGCAGACGGAGAGCGTCTGACAGCGCTGGGCCCCGGAACCGGCGCAGAGGTTCCGGGGCCCGGTCGGGTCGGCGGGGCGCTGTCGCGCGTACCCGCCCGCCGTGGCGCTCAGACGCGACGCAGTACGGCCACCACCTTGCCGAGGATGGTCGCGTCGTCACCGGGGATCGGCTCGTACGCCGAGTTGTGCGGGAGGAGCCAGACGTGGCCGTCCTCGCGCTTGAAGCGCTTGACGGTGGCCTCGCCGTCCAGCATGGCCGCCACGATGTCGCCGTTCTCCGCGACCGGCTGGCGGCGGACCGTGACCCAGTCGCCGTCGCAGATCGCCGCCTCGATCATCGAGTCGCCGACGACCTTCAGGACGAACAGCTCGCCGTCGCCGACCAGCTGCCGGGGGAGCGGGAAGACGTCCTCGACGGACTCCTCGGCCAGGATCGGACCACCGGCGGCGATCCGGCCGACCAGCGGGACGTACGAGGCGGCCGGCTTCCCGGCGGTGTCCGTGGGCTGCACCGAGGCGGCCTGGTCGGAGCCGCGCACCTCGTACGCGCGCGGGCGGTGCGGGTCCCGGCGCAGGAAGCCCTTGCGCTCCAGCGCCATCAGCTGGTGCGCCACCGACGACGTGCTGGAGAGGCCGACGGCCTGGCCGATCTCCCGCATCGACGGCGGGTAACCGCGTCGCTGCACGGAGTCGCGGATGACTTCGATCACCCGGCGCTGGCGGTCGGTCAGTCCCGAGCTGTCCGCCCGGATGCCGGGAGGTCGCCCCGGCAGGGAGCGCTTGTGCCCCTCGGGATTCGCGGCGTCGCTCATCGCGTGCACCGGCTCAGGACGGCCCTGGGGGCGCTCCTGGGCAGTGATGGTGGCACTGTCGGCGGTGGTGGTCACGTCGGCCCCTCTCGATGGTCTCCCTGCTGCACAACGGTAGTAGCTTTCGAAAGGTTGCGCCAAACACACGTTCGAGTGAAAAACCGCGAATCGCTCGCCCGTATTGCATGTCTGGGTGTATGGCTAACCGTGGTGCCTGGCGGACAAAAGGGCCTATTGCTGTACTCTTCACCGCCGTGGCGGCAACCCCGGGGATGTCGCCCCAGTCTGCCATCCGGCATTCCGTTCGACGGGGCGGGTCTCCCATCCGTTGCGGTAGCCCCACGTCCCCTCCCCGCGGTGCCCACCGTATCTCCGCACACCCCCGGGCGATACGGCCGCGACACGGCCCCGTGTGTCCGGTGGGACCCGGGCGGCCGCGCACGCACAGGCGCGACACGCGTGCAGGGCGTGTTTGTATGGGCCAATCCCCACATCTAGTGGTTGGATTGCATCAGCAGCCCACAAGTTGTGGTCCCCCGGGTCTTCGAGCCCGCCGCGATCGCCTATGCTGGGGGCTGCTTCGAGGGGCCTGAAGGGCCTTTCGAGGCTATTGAGTCTGCTGTGAGGAGGGTTCGGAGACCATGCACTGCCCCTTCTGCAGGCACCCCGACAGCCGTGTCGTCGACAGTCGTACGACCGACGACGGCACGTCGATCCGCAGGCGCCGCCAGTGCCCTGACTGCTCCCGTCGGTTCACGACCGTGGAGACGTGCTCGCTCATGGTGGTGAAGCGGTCCGGGGTCACCGAGCCGTTCAGCCGCACCAAGGTGATCAACGGTGTGCGCAAGGCCTGTCAGGGCCGGCCCGTCACCGAGGACGCGCTCGCGCAGCTCGGCCAGCGGGTCGAGGAGGCGGTGCGGGCCACCGGAAGCGCCGAGCTGACCACCCACGACGTGGGGCTGGCCATTCTCGGACCGTTGCAGGAGCTCGACCTCGTCGCCTATCTGCGATTCGCCTCCGTCTACCGGGCTTTCGGCTCGCTCGAGGACTTCGAGGCCGCGATCGCGGAACTGAGGGAGACGACGGGGCACCCCGGCGAGGACGACGGCCGCGCGGGGAGCCAGGAGAACGACCGCGGGCCCACGGGGGCAGGACAGGTCCCCGAGCCCGCAGGCGCCGCCGACTGATCGGCGGGCCGGATCCGGACTTCGGCGCCCGGGCCCGGCCGGACGGCGGCGAGTGACAAAGACCTGTTGCGGGCGGAGCGAGCGATGCCCGCAACACCAGACAGAACACCGTGCCCACGGGAACAATCGGGGCACTTCAGGGCGTTTTCGCCCGTACAGGGAGGCGGCATGACAGAGACGGCGAGCGGTCCGGCACGGAGTTCCCGCGCCAAGGGCACCAAGGCGGGCAAGGGACTCCGCGTCGAGCGCGTCCACACCACTCCCGGCGTCCACCCCTACGACGAGGTGGCCTGGGAGCGTCGTGACGTCGTCATGACCAACTGGCGCGACGGCTCGGTCAACTTCGAGCAGCGTGGCGTCGAGTTCCCCGAGTTCTGGTCGGTGAACGCGGTCAACATCGTCACCAGCAAGTACTTCCGGGGCGCCGTGGGCACCCCGCAGCGCGAGGTGAGCCTCAAGCAGCTCATCGACCGCATCGTGAAGACGTACCGGAAGGCCGGCGAGGACAACAAGTACTTCGCCTCGCCCGCCGACGCCGAGATCTTCGAGCACGAGCTGGCGTACGCCCTCCTGCACCAGATCTTCAGCTTCAACAGCCCGGTGTGGTTCAACGTCGGCACGCCCCAGCCGCAGCAGGTCTCCGCCTGCTTCATCCTGTCCGTCGACGACTCCATGGAGTCGATCCTCGACTGGTACAAGGAAGAGGGCATGATCTTCAAGGGCGGCTCCGGCGCCGGCCTGAACCTCTCCCGGATCCGCTCCTCCAAGGAACTGCTCTCCTCCGGCGGCAACGCCTCGGGACCGGTCTCCTTCATGCGCGGCGCCGACGCCTCCGCCGGCACCATCAAGTCCGGCGGTGCCACCCGCCGCGCGGCCAAGATGGTCATCCTCGACGTCGACCACCCCGACATCGAGGACTTCATCCAGACCAAGGTCAAGGAAGAGGAGAAGATCCGCGCCCTGCGCGACGCGGGCTTCGACATGGACCTGGGCGGCGACGACATCACGTCCGTCCAGTACCAGAACGCCAACAACTCGGTCCGCGTGAACGACACGTTCATGAAGGCCGTGCAGGACGGCGGCAAGTTCGGCCTGACGTCCCGCATGACCGGCGAGGTCATCGAGGAGGTCGACGCCAAGGCGCTCTTCCGCAAGATGGCCGAGGCCGCCTGGGCCTGCGCCGACCCGGGCATCCAGTACGACGACACCATCAACGCCTGGCACACCTGCCCGGAGTCCGGCCGTATCAACGGCTCGAACCCGTGCAGCGAGTACATGCACCTGGACAACACGTCCTGCAACCTCGCCTCGCTGAACCTGATGAAGTTCCTGAAGGACGACGGCAAGGGCAACCAGTCCTTCGACGCCGAGCGCTTCTCCAAGGTCGTCGAGCTGGTCATCACCGCGATGGACATCTCCATCTGCTTCGCGGACTTCCCGACCCAGAAGATCGGCGAGAACACCCGCGCCTTCCGCCAGCTCGGCATCGGCTACGCCAACCTCGGCGCCCTGCTGATGGCGACCGGCCACGCCTACGACTCCGACGGCGGCCGCGCCCTGGCCGGCGCCATCACCTCCCTGATGACCGGCACGTCGTACCGGCGCTCCGCCGAGCTCGCCGCGATCGTCGGCCCGTACGACGGCTACGCCCGCAACGCGCAGCCGCACCTGCGGGTCATGAAGCAGCACTCCGACGAGAACGCCAAGGCCGTCCGCATGGACGACCTCGACACGCCGATCTGGGCCGCCGCCACCGAGGCCTGGCAGGACGTGCTGCGCCTCGGCGAGAAGAACGGCTTCCGCAACTCCCAGGCGTCCGTCATCGCCCCGACCGGCACCATCGGTCTCGCGATGTCCTGCGACACCACCGGCCTCGAGCCCGACCTCGCCCTGGTCAAGTTCAAGAAGCTGGTCGGCGGCGGCTCGATGCAGATCGTCAACGGCACCGTCCCGCAGGCCCTGCGCCGCCTGGGCTACCAGGAGGAGCAGATCGAGGCGATCGTCGCCCACATCGCCGAGCACGGCAACGTGATCGACGCGCCCGGTCTCAAGCACGAGCACTACGAGGTGTTCGACTGCGCGATGGGCGAGCGCTCCATCTCCGCGATGGGCCACGTCCGCATGATGGCCGCCATCCAGCCCTGGATCTCCGGCGCCCTGTCCAAGACGGTCAACCTGCCGGAGTCGGCGACCGTCGAGGACGTCGAGGAGGTCTACTTCGAGGCGTGGAAGATGGGCGTCAAGGCGCTCGCCATCTACCGCGACAACTGCAAGGTCGGCCAGCCCCTCTCCGCCAAGACCAAGTCGGTCAAGGACGAGAAGGCGGAGATCACCGAGAAGACCGAGGCGGCCATCCGCGAGACGGTCGAGAAGGTCGTCGAGTACCGCCCGGTCCGCAAGCGCCTCCCGAAGGGACGTCCCGGCATCACCACGTCCTTCACCGTCGGCGGCGCCGAGGGCTACATGACCGCCAACTCCTACCCGGACGACGGTCTCGGCGAGGTCTTCCTCAAGATGTCCAAGCAGGGTTCGACCCTCGCGGGCATGATGGACGCCTTCTCGATCGCGGTCTCCGTCGGCCTCCAGTACGGCGTGCCGCTGGAGACGTACGTCTCGAAGTTCACCAACATGCGCTTCGAGCCGGCCGGCATGACGGACGACCCGGACGTGCGGATGGCGCAGTCGATCGTCGACTACATCTTCCGCCGCCTGGCGCTGGACTTCCTGCCCTTCGAGACGCGCTCCGCACTCGGCATCCACTCCGCCGAGGAGCGCCAGCGCCACCTGGAGACCGGTTCGTACGAGCCGTCCGACGACGAGCTGGACGTCGAGGGCCTGGCCCAGTCGGCGCCGCGCGCCCAGGAGCTGAAGGCCGTCGCCACGCCGAAGGCCGAGGCCGAGGCCGCCAAGCCCGTCCCGCAGCAGGCGCACACCAGCGCCGAGCTGGTGGAGATGCAGCTGGGCATCCAGGCCGACGCCCCGCTGTGCTTCTCCTGCGGCACGAAGATGCAGCGCGCCGGGTCCTGCTACATCTGCGAGGGCTGCGGCTCGACCAGCGGTTGCAGCTGACCCGAAGGTCGACCCGCGGGTGACGTGCGCGTGACCCGCGGGTTCGGAAGGGGACCGGCCACCGGCCGGTCCCCTTCCGTGTGTGCCGGCGGCCTGCCCCCCCACGCCCACCTCCGGCACACGGCGGACGCGCGAGCGATGACTTCGGGCGCCGGATCGGGTCTGCCCTGCGACACACCCGACCTACTACGGCTGCCGAGGCTGCGATGACAACAGTCAGCGTCCATGAGATCGCTTTGGGTATCGAGTCGTTCGGTGCCGACGACGCGCCACTCGTCCTGCTCGTGGGCGGGACGACGATGCTCTCGTGGCCCGACGCGCTCTGCGAGCGCCTGGCCGCGGGCGGGCGCCGCGTCGTGCGCTACGACCTGCGCGACAGCGGGGCGTCGACCACGGCGGACCCGCAGGCGCCCACCTACACCCTGCGTGACCTCGCCGCCGACGCGGCGGCCCTACCCGGCGTGCTCGGTGCCGGGCCCGCACACCTCGCCGGGATCGGCGTCGGAGGCATGGTCGCCCAGGTGGCCGCGCTCGACCATCCGGGCGCGTTCTCGGCGCTCACGCTCGTCGGCACCCGCGCGGTCGCGCCCGGCCCGCCCGACGACGACCTGCCCGACCACGACCGGGCGACTATGGGCCGGCTGTTCGCGCGGCCGATGCCCGACTGGACCGACCGTGAGGCGGTGGCCGAGTTCGCCGCCACCGGCGCGGAGCTCCTCGGCGACGACCCCGTCGCCGCGCGCGCGAAGGCCGCCCGCATCTGGGACCGCACGCCCGGCACCGCCGCCCCGGTCCAGATGGCCAACCAGATGGGCATGGTGTTCTCCCGGCTGGACTGCGCACCCCGCTGGCGTGAGCGGCTGCCCGGCATCGCGATCCCCACGCTCGTCGTCCACGGCCGCCGCGACCCGTTTTTCCCCGTCGGCAACGGTGAGGCGATCGCCCGCGCGATTCCCCGGGCGCGGCTGCTCGTCCTCGAGGAGGCCGCCACCGCGATCCCCGACGCGGCGGTCGGCGAGGTCGCCGAGGCGATGCTCACGCTCGGGCGCGGGACGGCCGGGGCGGCCGTCAGGGGCGGCGCGTCGCGCCCATCACACGGGTGAAGGACGCGGGGTCCCCCTCGAAGCCGTGCACGCCCGCCCGGAACTCCCACGCCCCCGTCTCGTCACGGACGAACTCCGCGACCGTGGCCGCCGTGGCGCCCGGGACGCCGCCGAAGTCGTCCGCGGCGAGGTCCGTGTAGCCCTCGCGGATGCGCAGACCCGGGTTGGTCACGTCGCCGAAGGTCCGGTCGTCGGTGTGCTGCTGTATGGCGACGCCCACCACCACGCGCGCGTACCGGGCGTCCAGCCGCTCCAGCTCCAGCGTCATGACCTCGTCGAAACCGAAGCCCTTGCCGTCCTTGCTGTCCCGGTTGAGGTAGATCGTGCCGTCCGGTGAGCGGCTGTCGAAGTGCACCACGTAGGCCGGGGTGCCGTACGGATCGTCGGCGCGATAGGTCCCGGCGACCAGGTCCAGGTCGACGGGTGGCTGTCCCGCCGGGCCCGGATCCCACCGCAGCGCGACCTCGACCTTGCCCACGCCCTTGCTGAGGCCGTTCACAGACTTCCCCTTCCCAGGTCCCCCGCCCTGCCCGGCCCTCGGAACTGCCGGGCGGTGACGGCCGGTTGTCCATCCTGCCACGCACCGGCACGCAGAGGTGGGCAAGCTGTCCGCCGGAGAACGGCCGGCGCCGTGTTCCTGGCCTTACCATGGCGCGGTGCTGGTCAAGTGGATTCGCTGCACCGTGGTGGACCGCCGCGGTTTCGAGCGGGGGCAGCGGAAGTGGGCGGGGCTCCCGGGGGAGCCGGGTTTTCGGGGGCAGGGGGGTGGCTGGAGCCGGGGGCGGCCGGACGTGGCGCACGTCTTCGCCTTCTGGGAGAGCCGTGCCTTCTACGACTCCTTCATGGCCCGCTCCCACGACCGGCTGGCCTCGGCGCAGGTGGGCACCTTCAAGGACGCCCAGGTCAGGCTCTTCGACTACCGGTTCGACGTGAAGACCGGCTTCGAGCCGCGCTTCACCGACGCCGACCTGCTGCGGGTGGCGCTGTGCCGGGTCCACGAGGAACGGGCCGAGCACTACGTCCTCATGCAGGAGAAGGTCTGGAACCCGGCGATGGCCGGCTCGCCCGGCATGATCCGCGGCCTGTTCGGCGAGTCCCCGGGCGACGGGTACAACGAGTACCTCGTGCTGTCCATGTGGCTGTCGGCCGCCGAACACGGAAAGTACCGCACCGAGCGGGTGGAACGGCTCGCCCTGCGCGCCCAGACGGAGGCCGACATCGCGGCGCTGACGGGCGACATCGTGCAGCTGGAACCCTCCTGGACCGTTTGAGATCCGGACCCACCTCGGCTCGCCCGGGTGTGGAGACCGTGTGACGTACGCCGTACGGGGCCCCTACGAGTGCCTGATTCCGCCCGGCTCGATCTAGGGTTCTGGCATGGCACGACCACGGCGCATCGTTCTTGTCCGGCACGGCGAGTCGACCGGCAACGTCGATGACACCGTGTACGAGCGCGAACCCGACCACGCCCTCGCCCTGACCGACCGGGGCCGGGCGCAGGCCGAGGAGACCGGTAAGGGCCTGCGCGAGGTGTTCGGCCGCGAGCGGATCAGCGTGTACGTCTCCCCGTACCGCCGTACCCACGAGACCCTGCGCTCCTTCCACCTCGACCCGGACCTCATACGGATACGCGAGGAGCCGCGGCTGCGCGAGCAGGACTGGGGCAACTGGCAGGACCGCGACGACGTGCGCCTGCAAAAGGCCTACCGCGACGCCTACGGCCACTTCTTCTACCGCTTCGCCCAGGGCGAGTCCGGCGCCGACGTGTACGACCGGGTCGGCGGCTTCCTGGAGAGCCTCTTCCGCAGCTTCGAGGACCCCGACCATCCGCCGAACGTGCTGCTGGTGACGCACGGGCTCGCCATGCGGCTGTTCTGCATGAGGTGGTTCCACTGGACGGTCGCGGAGTTCGAGTCGCTGTCCAACCCCGGGAACGCCGAGATGCGGATGCTCGTTCTCGGTGAGGACGGCAGGTACACCCTTGACCGGCCCTTCGAACGCTGGCGAGATCCGGAACCGTACGGGATCACCGGATAGAGTGGCAGGGCGATGACCGCTCATTCTTCTCCTGACGGGCGCCTGGACCGGGCCCTGTCCAGCCTGCGCGGACTGTCGGTGGGGGACGCGCTGGGCTCACAGTTCTTCGTTCCTGCGAACTATCCGCTGCTGGGGCGCCGCGAGCTGCCGCCCGGCACCTGGCAGTGGACGGACGACACGGAAATGGCGTGTTCCGTGGTCTGCGTCCTGGCCGCCCACCACCGCATCGACCAGGACGCGCTGGCCCTCTCCTTCGCCCACCACCACGACTTCGACCGGGGGTACGGCCCCGCGGTCAACCGGCTGCTGCGCCTGGTCAGGGAAGGCGGCGACTGGCGCGAGCTGGCCGCGGCCCTGTTCAACGGGCAGGGCTCCTGGGGCAACGGCGCCGCCATGCGCATCGCGCCGCTCGGTGCCTGGTACGCGGACGACCCGGAGCAGGCGACCCACCAGGCCGAGATCTCGGCCTACCCGACGCACCAGCACCGTGAGGCGGTGGTCGGCGCCATGGCCGTCGCGGCCGCCGCGGCGCTGGCCGCCGATCCGGCCGGCCCGCCCTCCGCGCACGCGCTCCTCGACGGCGTGATCGCGCTGGTACCGAAGAGCGCGGTGGGCGCCGGACTGCGCCGCGCCCGGGACATGCTCGACTACGGCGACGCGGCCACCGTGGCGGCGGTCCTGGGCTGTGGTCGCCGTACGACCGCGCACGACACCGTCCCCTTCGCGCTCTGGTCCGCGGCCCGCGCCCTCGGGGCGTACGAGACCGCGTTCTGGACGACCGCGCAGGTCGGTGGGGACGTGGACACGACCTGCGCCATCGTGGGCGGCGTCGTCGCGGCCGGCCAGGCGGGCGCGCCACCGGCCGAGTGGGCGGGGCGGGTGGAGGCGCTGCCCGACTGGATGACCGTTTCCGCCTGACCGGAGCCCCTGGTCAGCCCATACCCGGTCCCGCCGTGCCGGACAGTGCGTCCAGGTCGCTCTTGCGTACCCGGATCACCAGCCAGGCCGTGGCCAGAGCCAGTACGGCCATGGCGGCGGCCGGGATGAAGGCGGCCGAGATGCCCTGCGCCAGGACGTCGTGCGACCAGGGCGCGGGCAGCTGGTGGGTCTGGGCGAACTCCGCCTTCTGCTCCGGCGTACCGTTGGCGAGGAAGTCCCGCACCTGCTTCTCCCCCTCGTTCTTGCTCGCCGTGCCGAAGACCGTCGTCAGGATGGCGAGGCCGATCGAGCCCCCCACCTGCTGCATCGCGTTGAGCAGGCCCGACGCCGCGCCCGCCTCGTGCTGGGCGACCCCGGAGACCGCGGTCAGCGTCAGCGTCACGAAGTTCAGCCCCATGCCGAAGCCGAAGATCAGCATCGGTCCCAGGATCCCGCCGACATACGAGCTGTCGGAGCTGATGAGGGCCTGCCAGCCGAGTCCGAGCGCGGCGAGCGCCGAACCCACGATCATGAACGGCTTGGGGCCGAAGACGGGCAGGAAGCGCTGCGACAGTCCCGCACCGGCCGCGATCACGACCGTGACCGGCAGGAAGGCCAGACCGGCCTCGATGGGGCTGTAGCCGAGCACGTTCTGCACGAACAGCACGATGTAGAAGAACATGCCGAACATCGCCGCGGCCAGGCTCAGCATGATCACGTACGTGCCGGAGCGGTTGCGGTCGGCGAACATCTTCAGCGGCGTGATCGGCTCCCTGGCCCGCCGCTCGATGCGGACGAAGGCCAGCAGCAGGACCACGGCGGCGGCGAAGGACCCGATGGTCAGGTTGTCCCGCCAGCCCTCGTCGGCGGCCCGGATGAAGCCGTAGACGAGCAGGGCCATGCCCGCCGTCGAGGTCACCGCCCCGGCGATGTCGAAGCGGCCGGAGTGCCGTTCGGACTCGCTGATGTAGAGCGGCGCCAGCACGGCTATCAGCACACCGATCGGCACGTTGACGAAGAGCACCCAGCGCCAGTCGAGCCACTCGGTGAGCATGCCGCCCGCCAGAAGACCGATGGCGCCGCCACCGGCGGAGACGGCGGCGAAGACGCCGAAGGCCCGGTTGCGCTCCGGTCCCTCGGGGAAGGTGGTGGCGATGAGGGCCAGCGACGTGGGCGAGGCGATCGCGCCGCCCATGCCTTGCAGGACGCGCGCCGCCAGGAGCTGCCAGGGTTCCTGGGCGAAGCCGCCGAGCAGCGAGGCGAAGGTGAAGAGCAGGATGCCGGTCATGAAGACCCGGCGCCTGCCGAGGATGTCACCGGCTCGGCCGCCGAGCAGGAGCAGGCCGCCGAAGGTGAGCGTGTAGGCGCTGACGACCCAGGTGAGGTCGGTGGTGCTGAAGTCGAGCGCGTTCTGGATGTGCGGAAGCGCGATGTTCACAATCGTGGCATCGAGTACGACCATGAGTTGGCAGGCCGCGATGACGGCGAGTGCGATGCCGGGATGCCCCTCCCGGCGGGCCGCTCCCGGCTTCTGGTCTTTGATCAGAGAAGAGGTTGGCACTATGTGTCCCCCACGAGTGACTTAGTGAACGCTCACGTTCACTGTTGCTTCAACGTTAGTGACCCGGAGACAGTGAACGCAACCGTTCACTTCTCGTGTCGTTGCGCGTCCGGTCCCCGTTGCGGCCGCGCAATGTGCGCTTCATCCCCGAATACCCGTTTTCACTGCTTTCTGGAGACCTCCGACATGGTTCCTTCGCACTGGGCGGCCGCCTCCGCCCAGACGCCCTCCCGTCGGCGTGGCGCGGTCCTGGAGCGCGCGATCCTCGAGGCCGCGCTGGATCAGCTCGGCACGGTCGGCTGGAACGGCCTGACGATGGAGGGAGTGGCCGCGGGCGCGCAGACCGGCAAGGCGGCCGTCTACCGCCGCTGGCCGTCCAAGGAAGACCTCGTCGCGGACGCGCTGCGGTCCGGACTGCCGGACTTCGACACGGCTCCCGACCTCGGAAGCGTGCGCGAGGATCTGCTGGAACTCTGCCGCCGGGCGCGCGACGCGATGTACAGCCGCCCCGGATTCGCTCTGCGTTCCGTGATTCACGAATGCGACACCATGCAGGCCGAGCGCTTCCATGCGGTGATCATCAAGGGGGTGGTCGAGCCGACCCTCGAGATGCTGCGTGAGGTCATCAACCGCGGAATGGAGCGGGGAGAGGTCCGGCACGACGCGGCCAACGGATACGTCTTCGACGCCATCCCGGCGATGATGATGTACCGCTCGAAGATTTGTGCAAGTGAATGGACGGACCGCGAGCTGGAGGAAATGATCGACCAGTTGATGGTCCCGCTGCTCCGGCCCGACAGCCCCTGATCCCGGCCGGCGCGGAGGCCGGTGCCGTTAGGGCAACCGGGGTGTCGCCGGGGGATCGCAGCGGCGTACGCTAGGGGCGCCATGCCGTACGAACCACCCACTCACACCGTCGAGCGCTCCCTTCGCGCCACGACCGGAGCGAAGGTCATTGCCGGTGTCGACGAGGTGGGGCGCGGCGCGTGGGCCGGCCCGGTCACCGTCTGTGCCGCGATCACCGGACTGCGCCGACCCCCGGTCGGCCTGACCGACTCCAAGCTGCTCACCCTCAAGCGACGCACCGAACTCGAGGCGGAGTTGCGGACCTGGGTCACGTCCTACGCCCTGGGGCACGCCTCTCCGGAGGAGATCGACGCGCTGGGCATGACCGCCGCGCTGCGCCTGGCGGCGGTGCGTGCCCTGGAGACCCTGCCGGTCCGCCCCGAGGCGGTCATCCTCGACGGCAAGCACGACTACCTCGGCACTCCTTGGCGGGTCCGTACGGTGATCAAGGGCGATCAGTCCTGCGTCGCCGTCGCGGCGGCCTCGGTGCTCGCCAAGGTCCAGCGCGACAAAATGATGGCCGAACTGGGTGTCGACCATGCAGACTTCGGTTTTGCGGACAACGCCGGGTATCCGTCGCCCGTGCACAAGGCCGCACTGGAGGAGCGGGGCCCCACCCCGCACCACCGGTTGTCGTGGGCGTATCTTGATGCGCTGCCCCAGTGGCGGCACCTCAAGAAGGTCCGCAGTTGGGTGGACGGAAGCGTTCCGGAAATCGAGGGTCAGCTCGGATTCGATTTCTGACGGTTCCGCTCGCAGGCATGTGCCACCCGCCGACGCGAGCCGCACCAACGTTTGATAAATATCAGCTCATGCCTCTCATTCCCGAGGAGCCTCAGATTCACGAGAAGGCCCAGGGTCCCCGCGCCACTCCGGCCAGCGGCCGCACCGCGCCGACCCCCCGCCCCGTACCCGGCCCCCGTCCCGCGGCTCCGCCGCGCCCCGGCCCGGTGCGGCCGGCACCGCCGGCGCAACGCGCGTCGCGCGACACGGCCGCGGCCACACCCGGACCCGCGGGTCCGGCCACCCCGGCAGCCACCTCGGCCGCCCCGCAGATCCAGTTGATCCCGGCCACGCCCGACGGTGCGCTCGACGCCGCCGAAGAGGCCGTGGACCTGCTGCTGGACTCGGGTCGTACCCCTGGTGACGTGCTGGTGATCACCACCGGCGACGCCCACCCGTGGGCGGCCCACGAACTGTCCTTCGGCGATGCCGCCTACTGGGCGCAGCACGACGCGGGCGACGACGTCTTCTACGCGGACGCCGCCGTCGCGGACCGTGCCGGCTCGCGGGCCGTGGTCGTGGTCGCGCTCAACGGCGGCCCCGAGGCCGCCGCTGTCACCGCCCTGACCGTGGCCCACTCGCGGGCCGGCGCCCTGCTGATCGTCTGCGGCGACCCGCAGCGGATCAACTCGGTGCTGGGCGCGGGGGTCTGAGCCCGGTCCGCCGAGCGCGGCGGACGCCGGGGGTGACCTCCGGGGGCGCCGGTGCGGAGCCCCCGCACGGAGACGGTTCCGGCGTGCGCCCGGGCACACCGACGGCGCCCGGCGCGGTAGCGGACCGGGCCCGCCGGGCCGCACGCCGGTCGGGGCTCGGGCCGGTGCTGTCGTCGGCCGGGTCACGGGCGCGTGCTGTCGTCGGTCGGGCTACGGGAACGTACCGCGATCGGTCAGGTCACGGGCGCGTGCTGTCGTTGGTCGGGCTACGGCTACGGCTACGGCTACGGCTACGGGAACGTGCCGTCATCGGTCGGGTCGCGGGCCTGTCGTACCACCGCCGGGGCCACGGGCCGGTCGGCTCACCCCTCGGGGAGGCCGACGCGGCCGCCGGACCCGGCCTGCCGCGGTGCTCAGCGGGCCGCGGCCCGGCGCAGCACGTCCGAGGCGACTCCGCCGGTGCGCGGCGGCGGGGGTGGTGCCTCCGCCGTGGCGAAGGGCTCCGGCGCCGACGCCGCGTTGGGCCGACGCCCGCCGCGGACCTCGCCGAGGACCTGCCAGCCGTCCCGGGTCAGCGTGATGTACGCGCCGCAGCGCAATCCGTGCAGCGTGCAGGCGTCCCGCAGCCCCCACATCCACGCACCGTCCTCCTGCGTCCACCGCGCGTCGCCGTCACGGCAGTAGAGCAGCACGGCGGTACGCACCGGAGTGCGGCGCCGCAGATCGTGCGGGATGACGCGGCGCAGCTGGGAGAGCAGCGCGTTGCGGAACACCCAGCCGTCGGCGGGCGCGCGGCGGCTGGTGAACGAGGCGCTGGCGCGCAGCCGTTCGTCCGGGTCGAGTACCGCCACGACCGCCGTCGCGGGTTCGGGGCGGTGCCGCGCGTGCAGTCCGGTGACGACCTCGCGGGGATTGCGCAGCAGCGGGATCCCGGCGGCGGCCCACTCCGCCGGTTCGAGCATGCGGGTGGCGGAAGCGGCGGACGACGAAAACGAGGCCGCCGATGACGGAGCGAATCCGAAGGTCACGTTCCTCCCTTCGGCTACGCGCCCACACTGCGGGCAGGGTCGGATTCGGGGAGCGCGCACCGCAGCGAAGCCCTGCCGGGTCACGGAGGGGCCGTGCGGGGAGCGGACTTCAATTCTTCCTGTCGAACTTGGATGCGGCAACGAGCAATTGAGACCGAGGACCCATATCGGCCGATGTGCGTTCTATATCCCTACCCCGAGGGTCACCGGGCGACGCATGGGGCCCGGCACGCGCCGCGGTCCGTTCCGGATTCGCCGATTGTCAGTGCCATCGGGTTGCATGGGGGTATGGACCACGTGGAACTCCGTACCGAAGCCGACGCCGTCCTCGCCGAGCTCGTCGGCGACCGCAAGGGCTCGGCGCGGCTGCGGGAGGATCAGTGGCAGGCGGTGGCGGCCCTGGTGGAGGAGCACCGGCGGGCTCTGGTGGTGCAGCGCACCGGCTGGGGCAAATCGGCCGTGTACTTCGTCGCCACCGCCCTGCTCCGGCGGCGTGGCGCGGGGCCCACGGTGATCATCTCGCCGCTGCTGGCGCTGATGCGCAACCAGGTCGAGGCGGCCGCGCGGGCGGGGATCCGCGCCCGCACGATCAACTCGGCGAACCCGGAGGACTGGGAGACGGTCTACGGGGAGGTCGAGCGGGGTGAGACCGACGTCCTGCTGGTGAGCCCGGAGCGTCTCAACTCCGTGGACTTCCGCGATCAGGTACTGCCGAAGCTCGCGGCCACCACCGGCCTGCTCGTGGTGGACGAGGCGCACTGCATCTCCGACTGGGGCCACGACTTCCGCCCCGACTACCGCCGGCTGCGCACCATGCTGGCCGAGCTGCCGGCGGGGGTGCCGGTGCTGGCCACCACCGCGACCGCCAACGCGCGCGTCACGGCCGACGTGGCGGAGCAGTTGGGCACGGGCGGCGGGGACGCCCTGGTGCTGCGGGGGCCGCTCGACCGGGAGAGCCTGCGCCTGGGGGTGCTCGAGCTGCCCGACGCGGCGCACCGGCTGGCGTGGCTGGGGGAGCGGCTGGGTGATCTGCCCGGGTCCGGAATCATCTACACGCTGACGGTGGCGGCGGCGGAAGAGGTCGCCGCCTTCCTGCGGCAGCGCGGTCATCCGGTGGCCTCCTACACGGGCAAGACGGAGAACGCCGACCGGTTGCAGGCGGAGGAGGACCTGCTGGCGAACCGGGTGAAGGCGCTCGTGGCGACGTCGGCGCTGGGCATGGGCTTCGACAAGCCCGACCTGGGCTTCGTCGTGCACCTGGGGTCGCCCTCGTCCCCCATCGCCTACTACCAGCAGGTGGGGCGTGCCGGGCGCGGTGTGGACCACGCGGACGTCCTGCTGCTGCCGGGCCGGGAGGACGAGGCGATCTGGGCCTACTTCGCCTCGGTGGGCTTCCCGCCGGAGGAGCAGGTCCGGCGCACGCTTGCGGTGCTGGAGGAGGCCGGGCGGCCCCTGTCGCTCCCGGCGCTGGAGCCGCTGGTCGACCTCCGCCGTTCGCGGCTGGAGACGATGCTCAAGGTCCTGGACGTGGACGGCGCGGTCAAGCGCGTCAAGGGCGGCTGGACCGCCACGGGACGGCCCTGGGCCTACGACGCGGAGCGGTACGCGTGGGTGGCCCGGCAGCGCCAGGCGGAGCAGCAGGCCATGCGGGACTACGTGGCGACCACGGGGTGCCGCATGGAGTTCTTGCAGCGGCAGCTCGACGACGAGAAGGCGGCCCCCTGCGGTCGCTGCGACACCTGCGCCGGGCCCTGGCTCGACCCGGCCGTCTCCTCCGCGGCCCTGGCGGCGGCGACGGGCGAGCTGGACCGGCCGGGCGTGGAGGTCGAGCCGCGCAAGATGTGGCCGACCGGGCTCGCCGCGGTGGGGATGGACCTCAAGGGCCGCATCCCCGCTGGCCAGCAGGCCCTGACCGGGCGGGCGCTGGGGAGGCTGTCGGACATCGGCTGGGGCAACCGCCTGCGGCCGCTCCTGTCGGCGCAGGCGGCGGACGCCCCGGTCCCGGACGACGTGCTGGCCGCCGTCGTCACGGTGCTGGCCGACTGGGCGCGCTCACCGGGCGGCTGGGCCTCCGGCTCGCCCGACGCGGTGGCGCGGCCCGTGGGCGTCGTCGCCATGCCCTCCCGTACCCGCCCCCACCTGGTCGGCTCACTGGCCGAGGGAGTGGCGCGGATCGGCAGGCTCCCGCTGCTGGGCAGCCTCGCCCTCACCCCGCACGCCGACGCGTACGCCGCCCACCGCAGCAACTCCGCCCAGCGGCTGCGCGCGCTGGCCGAGTCGTTCACCGTGCCCGGCGACCTCGCCACGGCCCTGGCCGGTACTGCCGGCCCGGTTCTGCTCGTCGACGACTACAGCGACTCCGGCTGGACCCTGGCCGTGGGCGCCCGCCTCCTGCGCCAGGCCGGTGCCGGCGAGGTTCTCCCGCTCGTCCTGGCCCTGGCCGGATAGGGCTTCCGGAGAGGGTGATGCCGGGGGCGGGGAGGCGGGGAGGGCCCGCAGTGAAGTGACAGTGACGTGTCCCTGGCGGTAGTTATCCACAGGGCAAAGCGGAACTTCCCGATCCGCGAGATCGTCGAGCCATGACGAACCACAGCGAAACGCCTGGATCCTCCGAGAACGGCGACATCTCGCAGGCCGCACGGCCGGACCGGGCGCACGGAACCCCGCACGAGAGCCCCGGAGACGAACACCAGGTCACCCTGCGCACCCCGGCCGAGCTCGCCGACGCCCTGCCGTACCTGCTCGGATACCGCCCCGAGGACAGCATCGTCCTGGCCGCCCTGCGCGACAGGGAGGGGCGGGGCCGGTTCGGCGGCCGCGCCCGGCTCGGTATTCCGGCGAGCCCGGACGACTGGGCGGGCGCGGCCGGGCAGCTGGTCCACGGCCTGGTGACCGGAAGCGAGCGCCGAGGGGTGCGGCCCGAGCAGATGGTCGCCTACCTCTGCCAGGAGGCGGGCCCGGGCGAGACCGGCCGGGACGTGATGGAGCGACTGCGACCGTTGGCCCAGAGGCTGCGGGTCGAGTGCGGCGCCCTCGACATTCCGGTCGTCGAAGCACTGTGCATCTCGGACGGGCGCTTCTGGTCGTACTGCTGCGACGTGGAGGCCTGCTGCCCGGCCGAGGGCCTCCCCATGGGTCCGCCGGGCACGTCGGTGCTGGCCGCGGCGGCCACCTACGCCGGTATCCGGGTGCGCGGCTCGCTCAGTGAGCTGCGGGTCAGGATGCTCCCCAGGGAGGACGCGGTGGCGGTCGAGCAGGCGGCGGCCCTGGACGCGACCGCCGCGACGCTGGTCCCCCGGATCCTCGACGCCGACGGCCGCGCGCAGGTGGCCGAGGAGACCCTGGAGTCGGCCGAGCGGATCATGCGACGCCTGGCCGGTGCCCCGTCCGTGTCCGGTGTGCCGGCCGAGGACCTGCGTGACGACGGGCTGCTGGGGCACGACGAGGCGGCGGCGCTGATCCTCGGACTCCAGGACCGGACGACACGCGACCGCGCGGCCGCGTGGATGGAGGGCGACGAGGCGGCCCCCGCGCTGCGCCTCTGGCGGGCCCTGGCCCGCCGTTGCGTCGGGCCGTACGGCGAACACGCGGCCGCGCCCCTCACCCTCGCCGGTTGGGTCGCCTGGTCCGCCGGTGACGAACTGGAGGCGCGGGAGGCACTGGCCATGGCCCTCGGCGCCGATCCCGACTACCTCTTCGCCCGGCTCCTGCACCAGGCGTGCAACGAGGGCCTCGACCCCGAGTCGATCCGCCGCTGCCTGCGCGAGGGCAGGGAAGGAGGGGAAGCCGACACGGACACCCCCGAGGACGACGCACCCGGCGGCCCGGCCGCGGGGCCGGAACCCGTCCCGCCCTCGACTGCCTCGGCCTCCGGCGGCCGGCGCCGCACGCGGTCTCCCGCCACGCCCCGTGCCGTCCGCCGCGGCGTGCGGGCGCGGGGCCGTGAGCCCGGCACCGAGACCGGTCGTCCCCACACGCCCTCCGGGGCCGGGCGCCCCGGGACCGCACGGACGGACCGGCCCCGCCCGCAGTCCTCGGGGGCGCCGGTCACGGGCCGGAAGGGGGCCGGCCCGGAGGGGGTGGATCCGGCCGGGCACGGGAGCCAAGGGGGCGACGAGTGCGCCTGAGACGGGTGGCCGCGGCCCGGGAGCGGCGCGCCGGCCCCACGCGTCGGCCAGCTCGCCGACATCGCGCACCTGACCTGGTGCGACGCGCCCCCGCACCGGGTGCGGGGCGGGGGTGAGACGCAGGCTGCGAGGAAGCGGATCAGTACCCCCGGCGGTTGGCGAAGGGAGTGTTTATCGTCAGGCAGACGACTATGATCGCCGCATGCCCTACGACCCGTCAGCCTTTCCGCCCTTCGCCGTCACTGTGGACCTGGTCGTGCTGACCGTGCGTCGCCACTCCCTGTGCGCGCTGGCGGTGCGCAGGGGCGAGCCTCCGTTCCAGGGCCGGTGGGCCCTGCCGGGCGGGTTCGTACGGGCCGGTGAGGACCTGGCGCAGGCGGCGGCGCGGGAGCTGGCCGAGGAGACGGGGCTGTGCGTCCACGACCCCGCCGCGCCCAGCCAGGACAACGGCGCTCACCTGGAGCAGCTCGCGACCTACGGTGACCCCGAGCGCGACCCCCGGATGCGGGTGGTCAGCGTCGCCCACCTCGCGCTCGCGCCGGACCTGCCCGCACCGCGAGCGGGCGGCGACGCCAGCAACGCCCGCTGGGCCCCGGTCGAGGAACTGCTGGAACAGAGCGGCTACGGCAGGGCCGGCGAGGCGGTGGCGCCGCTCGCCTTCGACCACGCCCGGATTCTGGCGGACGGGGTGGAGCGAGCCCGCTCCAAGATCGAGTACTCGTCCCTGGCCACCGCCTTCTGCCCGCCCGAATTCACCGTGGGCGAGCTGCGCCGTGTCTACGAGGCGGTGTGGAGCGTGGCGCTCGACCCCCGCAACTTCCACCGCAAGGTGACGGGCACTCCGGGCTTCCTCGTCCCCACCGGCGGGACGACCACCCGTCAGGGCGGCCGTCCCGCCCAGCTCTTCCGTGCGGGCGGCGCGACCCTCCTGAACCCCCCGATGCTCCGTCCCGAGGTGTGACGCCGGGCCCGTGCGATGCCCGAAAAACCGGATATCGCACGCTATTCTGCTACAGGTGATCCAGGCCTTCGGACTGACCAGCAACCCCCGCAAGGAGCTTCCGCCCGCCGTCGACGACGTCTCGTTCGAGGCGCGCGCGGGCCGCGTCACCGCGCTGCTCGGAGCATCGGGCGCCGGCAAGACGACGGCACTCAGACTCATGCTCGGGCTCCAACGGGGCCGTGGTCTCACCTACTTCAGAGGCCGCCCCCTGCACCGCATCGCCCACCCCGCACGCGAGGTGGGCGTGCTACTGGGAGACGTCCCCGGCCACCCCGCCCGTACGGTGCGCGGCCATCTCCGCATGCTGTGCGCGGCCGCCGGCGTCCCCGTCCGCCGGGCGGACGAGGTCCTGGAGTCGGCCGGTATCGCGCACCTGCGCGACGAACGCCTCGGCACCCTCTCCCGCGGCATGGACCGACGCCTCGGGCTGGCCTGCGCACTGGTGCCCGACCCGCACACCCTGGTCTTCGACGATCCCGCAGGCGCACTCGCCCCCCAGGACGCCCGGCTGCTGCACGGCGCCCTGCGCGCGCACGCCGCCCAGGGCGGCACGGTCCTGTTCAGCACGGCCGACCCCAAGGAGGCCGCGCGCAGCGCCGACCACGTCGTCACGCTGGAGCGGGGCCGGGTCGTCGCCGACCAGGAGGCGGCGGAGTTCTCCCGTACCCGGCTGCGGCCCCGCGTCGCCGTACGCAGCCCGCACGCCGTCCGGCTCGCCGCCCTGGTGACGAAGGAGGCACGCACGGCACGCCGTTCCGTCGAGGTGGTCCGCGAGGGAGGCAACCGGCTCGCCGTCTACGGCAGTACGTGCGCCGACATCGGCGAGACGGCCTTCCGGCACGGCATCCTCGTCCACCAACTGGCCGACGAGGTCGGTGACATGGGACCCGGTGCCGGCGAGATCCCGGCAGCCCGGCAGCAGGAGCGACCGGATGCGGACGGCGGTCGCGCGCGGGACGCCGAGAGGGCCGGCATCGAGAGGGCCGGCCTGGCGTGCCCGGCTCCCGACGCGGCGACGGACGCGCTCGCGGACACCGCCGGTGCCGCGGACCGGCCCGCGCCCGGGACCGTCCTGCGCAGAACTCCCGGCCCCCGCCGGGCCCTCCTCACCGGCCACTACCCCCGAGACGCCGGACCCTCCGCACCCGAGGCCATCCCGCACCGCACCCCGCGCCCGGCCGGCAGCCTCGTCCCCGGCAGTCCGACGGCCCGGGAAGCGGCCGCCACGCTTCCGCCCCCCATCGCCGTCCGCTCCGCCCCCGGCCCCCTGCGTCCGCTGCGCTACGAACTCCGTCGCGTCACGGGTGTCCGTACCGGATTCGTCATCGGCGCGGTCGTACTCCTGGTGTCCGCCGTCACCGCCGTGGTCCTGGCCCGGATCGGACACACCCCGCAGCCGCGGCTCCTGGCCGCGTGGCCGCGTGAGCTCCCGCTGCCCCCCGCCGCGCTCGGCGCGGGACTGCTCGGCGCCCTCGCCTTCGGCGACGAGTTCCGCCACCCCGCCCTGGCGGCGGACCGCGGCACCGTGCCCCGCCGCCTGGGGCTGCTGACCGCCAAACTCCTCGTCTCCGCGGCGGCGGCACTACTGCTGGCCGTCCTGACGGTGGGGTGCGACGCCGAGCTGCTCCGGCTCCTCTACGGTCCGGAGCTCGCGCGGGTCCCCGCCGACTGGCCCGCACTGAGCGCGGGTTGGCTCGGACTCGTCGTCGGATGCGCCTGGTCCGGGGTGCTCGCCGCCGGCGTCTTCCGGTCCACCACCGCCGGGCTGGCGGCGGTGGTCGCCGTCCCGGTCGTCGTCGTACCGCTCGTACAGAAGGTCTGGACGGGCCCGTCCGTGCGGACGGCCGCCGGGTTCCCGATGCGGGTGCGCGAGGTCCTCCTGACCCAGTGGCCGTTCGGCGGCGAGCGCTTTGTGGCCGAGGCGCTGCGCCTGATCGTCCAACCGGTGGGCGGTGCACTGACGTTGTCGCTGACCGCCCTGCTCTGCGCCTATCTGCTCACGACCCTGCGGAGCAGGGTTTGAGACGGCGGTCTCGCCCTTCCGTTCCGACCGTGCGCGCAACTCCCCGGGGAAAGCCCATTTCTTTCCGATAAGGCGTCAATTGCGACGGGGTGAGCGATCACCCTTTCGTGTGCTTTTCACCAAAGACCTCAAGGGAGTTGGGACCGGCGCCGACAAAGGATGCGTGAGTACCCTTGCGCACACCATGATGACCGCCGCCCGTTCCGCCGACTCCGGCCTCGCGAACCCGGGCGAACTCGACCGCTACCCGTACGCGGAGACGCCCGCCGTCGACCGCGTCGGGGCGCCCGCCTGGGAAGGGGTGGAGCCCGAGCTGGGCCGCGTGGGCCGGCGCACCGCGGGCAACCGTGGCCGCGGACTGCACGGGCAACTCGTCCAGCAGCTTGGCCAGATGATCGTTTCGGGCGACCTGGGTGCCGACCGCCCGCTGGTGCCCGAGGAGATCGGGCAGCGTTTCGAGGTCTCCCGCACCGTGGTGCGTGAGTCCCTTCGCGTGCTGGAGGCCAAGGGGCTGGTCAGCGCCCGCCCCAACGTAGGCACCCGGGTGCGCCCCGTCAGTGACTGGAACCTGCTGGATCCGGACATCATCGAATGGCGTGCCTTCGGACCGCAGCGCGACGACCAGCGCCGCGAGCTGAGCGAGCTGCGCTGGACGATCGAGCCGCTCGCCGCGCGCCTGGCCGCCGGGCACGGACGCGAGGACGTCCAGCAGCGGCTCTCCGACATGGTCGGGATCATGGGCCACGCCATGGGGCAGGGCGACGCGCTCACCTTCTCGCGTGCCGATGCCGAGTTCCACTCCCTGCTCATCCAGGTCGCGGGCAACCGGATGCTGGATCACCTCTCCGGGATCGTCTCCGCCGCCCTCCATGTCTCCGGGGGCCCGGTCACCGGCTGTGACCGGCCGAACGACGTGTCGCTCGCGCAGCACGGCAGGATCGTCGACGCCCTCGCCACCGGCGACGGAGCGGCGGCCGAGGCGGCCATGCGTCAACTTCTGACCGTCCACCCCGAGGTGGAACGCGTGGTGCCCGCTCCTCGCGAGCACTGACCGCTTCCGCCGGAACGGCGCGGTCCGGTCATGCCAAACCCCTCCTGTGGCAGTGGCCGGCCGCCGCCGTCGCCGTCGGACCCCGCGGAACCGCTCATGGTTCCGCGGGGTCCGACGGTCTGATGAGAGGCCGAGTCTTCCCGGTGCGGCCGGGCCGCATGAGTTGGTGACCTTGTTCGTCCACATCTGACCGGTTTTGATCGCTTACGGGGTGTGACTCGGGCCACGCGGATTGGGCGTAACGCTCTTGGGAACAACACGATGACCTAAGAGGTGACAGCCGCGGAGGGAATACGGACGCCGTTCACGGCGCTGTGCATCTCCCCGGCCCGCCCGCACCGTCGGCCCATTCCCAAGCCGGTGGTCGGCCCCTGTCCGCCGTGGACGGGGCCGGAAGCCGTTTTTCAACGTTCCGAGAGGTTGTTCGTGTCGGCCAGCACATCCCGTACGCTCCCGCCGGAGATCGCCGAGTCCGTCTCTGTCATGGCGCTCATTGAGCGGGGAAAGGCTGAGGGGCAGATCGCCGGCGATGACGTGCGTCGGGCCTTCGAAGCTGACCAGATTCCGGCCACTCAGTGGAAGAACGTACTGCGCAGCCTCAACCAGATCCTCGAGGAAGAGGGTGTGACGCTGATGGTCAGTGCCGCAGAGCCCAAGCGCACCCGAAAGAGCGTCGCAGCGAAGAGTCCCGCCAAGCGCACCGCCACCAAGACGGTCGCGGCCAAGACGGTGACCAGCAGGAAGGCGACCGCTCCCGCCGCCCCGGCAGCGCCCGCCACCGAGCCCGCCGTCGAGGAAGAGGCACCCGTCAAGAAGGCGGCGGCCAAGAAGACGACCGCCAAGAAGGCGACGGCGAAGAAGACGACCGCCAAGAAGACGGCGGCCAAGAAGACCACGGCCAAGAAGGAAGACGGCGAGCTTCTCGAGGACGAGGCGACCGAGGAGCCGAAGTCCGCGACGGAGGAGCCCGAGGGCACCGAGAACGCGGGCTTCGTGCTGTCCGACGAGGACGAGGACGACGCTCCGGCCCAGCAGGTCGCCGCGGCCGGCGCCACGGCCGACCCGGTCAAGGACTACCTCAAGCAGATCGGCAAGGTCCCCCTGCTCAACGCCGAGCAGGAGGTCGAACTCGCCAAGCGCATCGAGGCCGGTCTGTTCGCCGAGGACAAACTGGCGAACTCCGACAAGCTCGCGCCCAAGCTCAAGCGCGAGCTGGAGATCATCGCCGAGGACGGCCGCCGCGCCAAGAACCACCTGCTGGAGGCCAACCTCCGCCTGGTGGTCTCCCTGGCCAAGCGCTACACGGGCCGCGGCATGCTCTTCCTGGACCTCATCCAGGAGGGCAACCTCGGTCTGATCCGCGCGGTGGAGAAGTTCGACTACACCAAGGGCTACAAGTTCTCCACGTACGCCACCTGGTGGATCCGTCAGGCGATCACCCGCGCGATGGCCGACCAGGCCCGCACCATCCGTATCCCGGTGCACATGGTCGAGGTCATCAACAAGCTCGCGCGCGTGCAGCGCCAGATGCTCCAGGACCTGGGCCGCGAGCCCACCCCGGAGGAGCTGGCCAAGGAGCTCGACATGACCCCGGAGAAGGTCATCGAGGTCCAGAAGTACGGCCGCGAGCCCATCTCGCTGCACACCCCGCTGGGCGAGGACGGCGACAGCGAGTTCGGTGACCTCATCGAGGACTCCGAGGCGGTCGTCCCGGCCGACGCGGTCAGCTTCACCCTGCTCCAGGAGCAGCTGCACTCCGTGCTCGACACCCTGTCCGAGCGCGAGGCGGGCGTCGTCTCCATGCGCTTCGGTCTCACCGACGGTCAGCCGAAGACCCTCGACGAGATCGGCAAGGTGTACGGCGTCACGCGTGAGCGCATCCGCCAGATCGAGTCGAAGACCATGTCGAAGCTGCGTCACCCGTCGCGCTCCCAGGTGCTGCGCGACTATCTCGACTAGGTCGCGGTAGGCAGTACGAGCGACACACGAGCGACGAGGCCCGGTCCCGCCACCTGCGGAACCGGGTCTTCGCGCTGGGCAGCGGGTGCGCGACACGGCGTACTGGATCACTCTGGGTGTCTCATGACCACCTAGGAGTGAGGAGCCCGCATGCGTCGTCTCTTTGCCCGGACACTGGCCCGGCCGCTGGTGCTGGCGGCCGCGGCGACCGCGATACCGCTGGGGTCCGCCGCCCCCGCGGCCGCCGACAGCATCGTCGTCGGAGGATTTCCGGTCGAAGTGTCCGACAGTCCGTGGACCGTCGCCCTGTCCAGCCGTGACCGGTTCGGGGGTACGCGGGCGGGGCAGTTCTGCGGGGGCGTGGCCGTCGGCCGGACCACCGTGCTCACCGCCGCCCACTGCCTGGGGGAGGAGGTGCTCGGGTCGCCGCCCGAGCAGGTGGGCGACCTGAAGGTCATCGCCGGCCGGACCGATCTGCTCTCGGACCAGGGGCAGGAGATCCCCGTCCGCTCCGTGTGGGTGAATCCGGGGCACGACGACGGCAGCAACGCCGGCGACTTCGCGGTGCTCACGCTCTCCGAAGCCCTTCCCGCCGGCTCCGTCATAGGGATGGCGGCGGAGGGCGACCCCGCGTACACGCCGGACACGGGGGCCCTCGTCTACGGCTGGGGGGACACCTCGGGCGCTGGCGACTACGCGAACGGCCTGCACGCGGCGCGGGTCCGCGTGCTTCCCGACGCGTCCTGCGAGCGGGCGTATCCGGGGAGCGACGACGGGCGGTACCTCCCGAGCACCATGCTCTGTGCCGGGGAGGACGCCGGTGGCCGCGACGCCTGTCAGGGCGACAGCGGAGGACCGCTCGTCGGCCAGGGACGGCTCATCGGCCTGGTGTCGTGGGGGAGTGGCTGCGGGCGCCCGGGCAGTCCCGGGGTGTATACACGGGTCTCCTCGATACTGCGGACACTGGGCTGGGACCGCACGGCCGACGGCCGGCGCGGGGGCCTCTGAGGGCCGCTGAGAGCCTTTCGGGCACGAGCACGGGCGGCCGCCTCCGGAATCCGGAGGCGGCCGCCCGTTCATCGGCCTGTGCCGATTCGGCTCGTCGTCGGGCGCGTCGAGTCAGCGCTCTTCCTCGGCGGAAGATGCCGGAACGGCCGTCAGCCGCTCCGTCTCGTCCTGTATCTCAGCGGCGATCTTCTTGAGTTCCGGCTCGAACTTGCGCCCGTGGTGGGCGCAGAAGAGCAGTTCTCCGCCGCTCAGCAGGACGACGCGCAGATATGCCTGGGCGCCGCAGCGGTCGCAGCGATCGGCGGCCGTCAGCGGGCTTGCGGAAGTCAGAACAGTAGTCACGTCGCCTCTTCTCTAGCTCGACGAGCTGTCGTACCAGGGTCAACATCCAACCAGCCCCAAAACGTTCCCGCTCGTGGCTTTTCCTCGAAAAAAATTTCCGAGGGGCCGGCTGTTGCCGATTGGCGGCGAATGTGCCGTATTGCGTGTCTCTGTGTCGTACGGGTTCGCGCAGTCGGTCAGGGTCGGTCCCGCCGGCTGGGTTGCCGGTTTGTTCATGAGGACGTGCCCGGAGCCTAAATGGTTCATGCCTCGAAGGGAACGTGATGTGTACTTCACCCCATCGAGGGATCGAACAGGCATGCGACCCTGGACTAGGGTGAGTGCGCGACGAGGGTGGCGTTACAACGGCTCTACCAGGCCTCGGTACCCTCTGACCGGTGAACCGAGCCACGCCCTTACCCAGCGGGGCCCCATCTGAAATTCAGCGAGGAGCGAACCGCGTGACCGCCGAGACATCCGTGCCGTCCACTGCGCTGCTGGCAGGAGCAGACCGGGACGGATCCAACTACACCGCGCGGCACCTGCTCGTCCTCGAAGGGCTCGAGGCCGTGCGCAAGCGTCCGGGCATGTACATCGGATCCACTGACAGCCGCGGCCTGATGCACTGCCTGTGGGAGATCATCGACAACTCCGTCGACGAGGCCCTAGGTGGTTACTGCGACCACATCGAGGTGATCCTCCACGACGACGCCTCGGTGGAGGTCCGGGACAACGGCCGGGGCATCCCGGTCGACGTCGAGCCCAAGACCGGCCTGTCCGGCGTCGAGGTCGTCATGACCAAGCTGCACGCCGGCGGCAAGTTCGGCGGTGGCGCCTACGCCGCTTCCGGTGGTCTGCACGGCGTGGGCGCCTCCGTGGTGAACGCCCTGTCCGCCCGCCTGGACATCGAGGTCGACCTCGGTGGGCACACCCACGCCATCAGTTTCCGCCGCGGGGTGCCGGGCGCGTTCGCGGGAGCGGGCCCGGACGCCAAGTTCGACGCCGGGAACGGGCTGCGCAAGACCAAGAAGGTCCCCAAGAGCCGCCGCGGCACTCGGGTGCGGTACTGGGCGGACCGGCAGATCTTCCTCAGGGACGCGAAGCTCTCCCTGGACACACTGCACCAGCGGGCCCGCCAGACCGCGTTCCTGGTGCCCGGGCTGACCATCGTCGTGCGGGACGAGCTCGGTCTCGGTGACGGCGGCAGCAAGGGTGAGGAGTCGTTCCGCTTCGACGGCGGCATCAGTGAGTTCTGCGAGTACCTGGCCAGTGACCGGCCCGTCTGCGACACCCTCCGCTTCAGCGGGCAGGGCAGCTTCAAGGAGACGGTCCCGGTGCTGGACGACGAAGGGCAGATGACACCGACGGAGGTCACCCGTGACCTCGGCGTCGACGTCGCGATGCGCTGGGGCACCGGATACGACTCCACGATCAGGTCGTTCGTCAACATCATCGCCACGCCCAAGGGCGGCACCCACGTCGCCGGCTTCGAGCAGGCCGTGGCGAAGACGATGAACGAGGTGCTGCGCACCAAGAAGATGCTGCGCGTCGCCGAGGACGACATCGTCAAGGACGACGCCCTGGAGGGCCTGACGGCGGTGGTCACCGTCCGGCTCGCCGAGCCGCAGTTCGAGGGCCAGACCAAGGAGGTCCTCGGCACCTCGGCGGCCCGCCGGATCGTGAACAACGTGATCACCAAGGAACTGAAGGCGTTCCTGACCTCCACCAAGCGCGACGCCGCCCAGCAGGCGCGGGTGGTCATGGAGAAGGCCGTCGCCGCGGCCCGTACCCGGATCGCCGCGCGTCAGCACAAGGACGCCCAGCGCCGCAAGACGGCCCTGGAGTCGTCGTCGCTGCCCGCGAAGCTCGCGGACTGCCGCAGCGACGACGTCGACCGCAGCGAGCTGTTCATCGTCGAGGGCGACTCCGCGCTGGGCACGGCCAAGCTCGCCCGGAACTCCGAGTTCCAGGCGCTGCTGCCGATCCGGGGCAAGATCCTCAACGTCCAGAAGTCGTCCGTCACGGACATGCTGAAGAACGCCGAGTGCGGGGCGATCATCCAGGTCATAGGGGCGGGTTCGGGCCGTACCTTCGACATCGACGCGGCCCGCTACGGCAAGATCATCATGATGACCGACGCCGATGTGGACGGCTCCCACATCCGCACTCTGCTGCTGACCCTCTTCCACCGCTACATGCGGCCCATGGTCGAGGCCGGCCGGGTGTTCGCCGCGGTGCCGCCGCTGCACCGCATCGAGCTGGTCCAGCCGAAGAAGGGCCAGGACAAGTACGTCTACACGTACTCGGACCGGGAGCTGCGCGACAAGCTCATGGAGTTCCAGAGCAAGAACATCCGGTACAAGGACTCCATCCAGCGCTACAAGGGCCTCGGCGAGATGGACGCCGACCAGCTGGCGGAGACCACCATGGACCCGCGCCGCCGCACCCTGCGCCGGATCAACCTGACCGACCTGGACTCCGCCGAGCAGGTCTTCGACCTGCTGATGGGCAACGACGTCGCACCCCGCAAGGAGTTCATCTCCAGCTCGGCGGCGACGCTGGACCGGTCGCGCATCGACGCGTGACCACGCCGGGTCGTCGGACCACGGCCGGGCTCGGGAGTGAGAACCGGGCCCGGTCCGTCGTGCGCTCCCGCGCCTCACGCCGCCGTCCCGGCCCCGCTCCCTCCACCCCGGGGTGGAGAGCGGTACCGGACGCGGCTCCACCCATGATCCACCCGGGCTCCGATCCCCTGACGTCGCACTTTCCGTAACGTCGAAGGCGTCGGCGGGACCGCCGCCGGCATCACCTTCTTCCGCTCACGGAGGCATGATGTCCGGGCTCCTCGACGCATTGGCCGTCGCGGCCGTGGCCGGCCTGGTGATCGCCCGGCAGCTGCGCGCCAGCCGGATCGACACCGACCGGCGCTGGTGGGTGCTCCCCGTGGTGCTGGGCGTCGTCGCGCTCCGTGAACCGGGTCTGATCGACGCCCACCACCAGACGGCCGCCGTGCTGCTGCTCACCGCCGAGCTGATTGTCGGCCTGGTGACCGGTGCCGGCTGGGCCTGGACCACCCGGATATGGGCCGAGGCCGACGGCGCCGTGTGGAGCAGGGGCACCCGGGCGAGCGCCGCGGTGTGGGCTGTGGGCATCGCGCTGCGCGCCGGTCTCTACGGGGTCGGTGCGGTCCTGGGGGTGCGGCAGGACAGCTCCGCCCTGCTGCTCGCCCTCGCGGCGACCCTGCTGGTCCGGTCCGGCGTCCTGGCCTGGCGCGTTCAGACCCGGCGACCGGCCGGGGCGCCCGGCGCCGCGTACCGTGACGCGGTGGCCCGGCCCGCCCGGAAGGAGCCCGCGTGACGGAGAACGTGTGGACGAGGTGGCCGTCCAGGGAGGCGCTCCTGCCCGAGAGCGTCTCCCGGCCCCGCAGGCTCATGTCCTGGGCGGTGCGGCTGACGGTGTTCGGGATGCTGCTGTGGGGCGCGTTCACCAGCAGTCGGCTGCACGGGTGGGGCTCGGCGGCGGCGGCCGTCGGCCTGGTGGCCGCCGTGTGGGTGGCGTGGGCCTTCTTCCGGACCACGCTCGCGCACCGGTTGTGGCCGTCGCTGGCGCTTGTCGCCGTGCTGCTCGCGATCGCGGTCGCGGCCCGGTCCGTCGGCTTCGAGGTCCCCGCACTGATCGTCTGGTGCGGTTGCGCCGTCGTGGCCCTGGAGCGGCTGCCCCTCGCGTTCGCGCTGCCCGTGACCTCGGTGGCGCTGGTCTCCTATGCCGTGGTGAGCGACGACGCATGGCTGACCACGGTGGCGACGGCGGGTGGACTGGCACTCGCCGGATACGTCCTGCGACTCGACGCCGAGGCCCGGGGGAGCGCACAGCGACTGCTGGCCCAGGAGCGGGCCGCCCTGGCGGCCGAGGCGGAGTCCGCGGCGCTCGCGGAGCGGGCCCGTATCGCCCGGGAGATCCACGACGTCCTGGCGCACAGCCTCTCGGCGCAGATGGTGCACCTGGAGGCGGCCAGGTTGCTGATCGAGCGGGACGCGGACCGGCAGCAGATCCTGGACCGGGTGGTGGCGGCGCGGGGCATGGCCCGCGACGGCCTCGCCGAGACCCGGCAGGCGCTGTCCGCGCTGCGGGGCGACCTGACGCCGCTGGAGGACTTCCTGGCCCAGCTCGTCGAGACGGCGGAGAGCGCGGCGGAGGTCACCATTACGGGGGAACGCAGAGCGCTGCCGGCCGAGGCGTCACAGGCCGTGCGCAGAGTGGCCCAGGAGGCGCTGACGAACGCCCGCAGGCACGCTCCCGGAGCCGGCGTGCGGGTGCGGCTGGACTACGGCGCCCACGAAGCGACGCTGGACGTGCGGGACTCCGGAGGCCCGCCGGGCGAAGTCACCGGCAGCGGAGGTGGGTACGGTCTGCTGGGTATGCGGGAGCGTGCCGAGTTGCTGGGCGGCTCGCTGTGGGCAGGTCCGGGCGAGGAGGGGTTCGTGGTGACGTTGAAGGTGCCGGTATGACGCAGGAGCCCGGAGGGACGCCCGCCCGGGTGGTGGTCGCGGACGATCAGACCGTGGTGCGGGAGGGGATCGTGATGCTGCTCGGTCTCCTGCCCGGCGTCGAGGTCGTGGGCGCGGCCGGTGACGGCGAGGAGGCGGTCCGGCTCGTCGCCGAACTCGCACCGGACGTGGTCCTGATGGACCTGCGCATGCCCAGGTGCGACGGGGTGGAGGCCACCCGCCGGATCCGGTCCGAACACCCCGGGACCCAGGTCGTCGTGCTCACCACGTACGCGGACGACGCGTCGGTGTTCCCCGCGCTGCGGGCGGGGGCACGCGGCTACCTCACCAAGGACGCGGGCGGGGACGAGATCGTTCGGGCGGTGCACGGCGTCCTGTCCGGGGACGCGGGGCTGGCGCCGAGCATCCAGCGGCGGCTCCTGGAGCGTCTGTCCGAGTCCGAGTCCGGGTCCGCGTCCCAGCCGCGGCACGCGGGACCGCCCGAGCCGCCGGACGGGCTCACCGCCCGGGAGACCGAGGTGCTGGTCCTCATCGCCGAAGGGCTCAACAACACGCAGATCGCGAGCCGGCTACAGGTCTCCACGGCGACGGTGAAGACCCACATCAACAACCTGTTCGCCAAGACGGGGGTCAAAGACCGTGCGCAGGCGGTGCGTTACGCCTATGGGAAGGGGCTGGTGCGGCCACCGGGGGGATGAGTCACCTGATGGGGTGAAGTGCCTGGGGAAGAAGAGTCGGGGATCTTCCCGTTCTGTCCATCCTTGGGCATGCAGTCAAGCAACGATCGGTTCCGCGGTGGCGGGAGCGGTCCCGAAAGCGCGGCCGCCCGCCATGCGGAGCCGGGCAGGGCGTACGTCGAGACGGTTCCGGGCGCGCCGTACGACGGCCCGCGGTACGACGACCCGTGGTACGACGCCCTGGCCTCCGGCTGGGGCGAGTCGGCCGCCCCCGGAGCCGCCGAGCCGGCGGTGCCGCCGATGCGTCGGGACGTCCCGGGGGAGCCGCCCCGGGCCGCGGCCGATGTGTACCTGGAGGTCCAGCGCAGTGCTGCCTTCCAGGAGGTGCGCAGCCGCTACCGGAGGTTCGTGGTGCCGGCCGTCGCCGCCTTCTTCCTCTGGTACGTCGCCTACGTCGTCACCGCCACGACGGCGCCCGCCCTGATGGCCCGGCCGGTGGCCGGCGCGGTGAACGTGGCGATGGTCGCCGGGCTCGGGCAGTTCCTCACCACGTTCCTGCTGACCTGGGCCTACGCCCGCCACGCCCGGCTGCGCAGGGACCGGGCCGCGCTCGAACTGCGCTGGGACACCCAGGAGCTGACGCGCGGGGTACGGGGCGGCGCGTCATGACGGGCGATCACCAGACCCTGGCCCTGCTGCTGTTCAGCACCTTCGTCGCCGTCACGCTCGGGATCACCACCTGGGTGGGCCGCCACCGGCAGGGATCCGCGGAGGAGTTCTACGCCGGCGGCCGACTCTTCTCACCGATGGAGAATGGTTTTGCCATCTCCGGCGACTACATGTCGGCCGCCTCCTTCCTCGGCATCTCGGGGCTCATCGCGCTCTACGGCTACGACGGCATGCTCTACTCGGTGGGCTTCCTGGTGGCCTGGCTCGTCGTCCTGTTCCTCGTCGCGGAACTGGTCCGCAACTGCGGTCGGTTCACCCTCGCCGACGTCGTGGCCGCCCGGATGAGGGAGCGCCCGGTGCGCATCGCGGCCGGGACCTCCTCGGTCACCGTGTCCGTCCTGTACCTGGTGGCGCAGATGGTGGGCGCGGGCAGCCTGGTCGCGCTGCTGCTGGGCGGGACCGGCGAGGCGGCGCGGACGTGGACCGTCATCGGTGTCGGCGCCCTGATGGTGATCTACGTGTCGCTCGGCGGGATGCGGGCCACCACCTGGATCCAGATCGTGAAGGCGGTCCTGCTGCTCGGTGGCACCGTGGCGCTGACCACGCTCGTCCTGGTGCGCTTCCACGGCGACGTCGACCGGCTGCTGCGCACGGCGGCCGAGCGCAGCGGCCACGGCGAGGCGTTCCTCGCGCCCGGCCTGGCGTACGGCGGGGACTGGGTCTCCCGCTTCGACTTCATCAGCCTGGGGCTCGCCCTGGTGCTGGGCACGGCCGGGCTGCCGCACATCCTGTCCCGCTTCTACACCGTGCCCACCGCCCGGGCGGCGAGGCGGTCCGTGGTCTGGTCGATCGGTCTCATCGGCGGGTTCTACCTGATGACGATCGTGCTCGGGTTCGGTGCCGCCGCCCTGGTCGGGCCGGACGCCGTACGCGCCTCCAACGCCGCCGGGAACACGGCGGTGCCGCTGCTCGCCCTCGACCTGGGCGGCGGCGCGCAGTCCACCGGCGGGACGGTTCTGTTCGCGGTCGTCGCCGCCGTCGCGTTCGCCACCATCCTCGCGGTGGTCGCCGGCATCACCCTGGCGTCCTCGGCGTCCGTGGCCCACGACCTGTACGCGTCCTTGCGGCGCCGCCACTCCAAGCCGCGCAGCGAGGTCGCCGTGGCGCGGGTCGCCGCCGTCGGCATCGGCGCCGTCGCGATCGGGCTCGGTCTGCTCGCCCGCGACCTCAACGTCGCCTTCCTGGTGGGCCTCGCCTTCGCCGTGGCCGCCTCCGCCAACCTGCCGGTGCTGCTCTACTCGCTGTTCTGGCGCGGCTTCACCACGCGCGGCGCGGTGTGGGCGGTCTACGGCGGTCTGGTGCCGTCCGTGGTGCTCGTGCTGTTGTCCCCGGTGGTCTCGGGCAGTCCGCAGTCGCTCTTCCCGGGCCTCGACTTCCAGTACTTCCCGTTGCAGAACCCGGGGCTCGTCTCGATCCCGCTGGGCTTCGCCGCCGGCTGGCTGGGCACGGCCACCTCGCCGGAGGTCCCGGACGAGGCCAGGCACGCCGAGACCGAGGTGCGGTCGCTGACCGGGGCGGGGGCCGTGTAGAGAGCGGCGCCCCGGGCCCCGACGCACCCCGGCGCACAGCAGGAGTCTCAGGCGCGGGTCGCCCACGCGTAACGGTGCTCGGGGCGGCCCGCCTCGCCGTACTTGAGCGTCAGGACGGCCCGCCCGGTGCGTTCCAGCAGCTTCAGGTAGCGCTGCGCGGTCTGGCGGCTCACACCGGTCCGCTCCGCGATCTCCTGGGCGGAGAGCGGCCCGTCGGCCGTCAGCAGGCACTGGCGCACCGACTCCGCGGTGGCGGGGGAATGGCCCTTGGGGAGCCCGGGATCGGAAGGCGCCGACAGGGCGCCGAAGATCCGGTCGACCTCGGCCTGTTCCGCCTCGCCGCCCCCGTCGAGGGTGCGGCGCAGAGCGGCGTACGCCTCCAGTTTGGCGCGCAGACCGGCGAAGGCGAACGGTTTCACCAGGTACTGAAGTGCCCCCTGGCGCATCGCCGCCTGCACGGTCGACACGTCCCGGGCGGCCGTCACCATGATCACGTCGGTCTGCACACCGCGTCGCCGCATCTCCCGGACGACCTCGAGACCGGTCCGGTCGGGCAGGTAGTGGTCCAGCAGGATCAGGTCCAGCCGGGGCAGCCTCTCCACCGCGGCCAGTGCCTCCACCGCGCTGTGCGCCTCGGCGGCGACGTGGAAGCCGGGGACCTTCTCGACGTACGCGGCGTTGACGCGCGCGACCCGCGTGTCGTCGTCCACGACCAGGACCTCGATCATCGGGACTCCTCCTCGGCGGCGGTGGTCACAGGGGCGGTGAGGGCGGGTTCCGGGGCTGCTTCGGTCAGTGCCTCCGGGAGGACGACGACGAACTCCGCGCCGCCGCCGTACGCCTCCCCGACGGTCGCGCTGCCGCCCTGCCGTTCGGCGAGGCGGCGCACCAGCGGCAGTCCGAGGCCGCGCTCGCGGTGGGCCGGCGGTTCCTTGGTGGACCAGCCCTCGGTGAACACCAGCTCCCGGTGGTCCGCCGGGACCCCTGGCCCCGTGTCGCGCACCGTGAGCGTGGCGGCGCGCCCCCGGGCACGCAGTTCGACCTCCACGCGCGCGTGGGCCGTCCCCGCGGCGGCGTCGAGGGCGTTGTCGACCAGGTTGCCGACGACCGTGACGAGTCCCCGGGGATCGACCAGGCGGTCCGGCAGCCGCGTGCGGTCCGAGACCCACAGGGCGACCCCCCGTTCGGCCGCGACGGTGGCCTTGCCGACCAGCAGCGCGGCGAGCAGGGGGTCCTGGATCCGCTCGGTGATCTGTTCCGCGGTGACCCGGTGGTCCCCGACCACCTCGCCGACGAACTCCACGGCGTCGTCGTACATCTCCAGTTCGAGCAGCCCCAGCAGGGTGTGCATGCGGTTGGCGTGCTCGTGGTCCTGCGCGCGCAGCGCGTCGATCAGTCCGCGTGTGGAGTCCAGTTCCCGGCCGAGCTGCTCCAGTTCGGTGCGGTCGCGCAGCGTGGCGACGGCACCGCCGTCGCCGGTGGGCATCCGGTTGGCGACCAGGACCCGCCGGCCGCGCACGGTCAGCAGGTCGGTGCCGGTCACCCGGCCGGCCAGCACGTCGGCCGTGCGCCCCGCCCCGAGGGCGTCGTCGGGGGAACGGCCGACGGCTTCGCCGCCGATGTCCAGCAGGCGCTGCGCCTCGTCGTTGAGCAGGCGTACCCGGCCGCCGCGGTCGAGCGCGACGACGCCCTCCCGGATGCCGTGCAGCATGGCCTCGCGCTCCGCCAGCAGCCCCGCGATGTCCGAGAAGGCCAGGTCGCGGGTCTGCCGCTGCACCCGGCGCGAGATGATCCAGGACGCCAGGGCGCCGACGGCCAGCGCGCCCCCGGCGTACGCGAACAGACCGGGGATGGCGTGGATCAGCCGCGCCCGGACGCTGTCGTACGCGATGCCGACCGAGACCGCCCCGACGATCTCGCCGTCGCCGTCGCGCAGCGGCACCTTCCCGCGGGCGGAACGGCCCAGGGTGCCGTCGTCGATCTCCATGACCTCGCGGCCGGACAGCGCCTGGCCGGGGTCGGTCGAGACGACCTCGCCGATGCGCTCCGGGTCCGTGTGCGACCAGCGCACGCCCTGCCGGTCCATCACGACCACGTACTCGGCCTTGGTGGCCTCCCGCACCCGCTCCGCCTCCCGCTGCACCGGCCCGTTCGCCGTCGGCCGGGTGGTCCTCAGGTCCCGTACGACCTGTGGCTGCTGCGCGGTGGTCTGGGCGATCGCCAGTGCCCGGCGCATCGCCTGGTCGTCCAGCTGGTCGCCGAGCGGCGCCAGGAACAGCCCGGTCGCGAGCACGGCGACGCCCGCGGCGATCGCCAGCTGCATCAGCAGCACCTGGGAGAACACCCGCCGCGGCAGGCCCAGGCGCAGTCGGCGTACGGGGGGAGTGGAGCTCATGGCCACGACGGTACGTGGGGCCGGTGGGATGCCGTAGTGGGGTGTGGCGCGTATCTCCCGTGAGGGCGTGCCTCGCCCGTGGAGGCGTGCCTCTCCCGTGGGGTCAGCTCGCCAGTGCCGCCGTCAGCGGCAGGGCGCGCACCGCGGTGACCTCCATCCGTGCAGGCGAGCCCAGCACCGACGCCCCGCAGCTCTCGGGGCGCGGTGGCACCGACGCCCCCTGTACGACGGTGACCCGCCAGTGCCGGCCGTCGCGGTGGGCCAGGGTCACCTCCCAGCGCGGTGCGGCGCCGTCCGTCCGTACGACGGTCAGGGCCTCGGCCGTGTCCTCGCCGACGGCCGACCGCAGGGCCAGCTCGGCCGCCTGGCCGGGGCGCTCCCACGCGGAGTTCCCGCGGCAGCCCCCGACCACGATCCGGCCCTCTCCCGCGCTGTGCAGGATCTCCTTGACGGCGTGGGCCTGCACCCGGCCGTAGACGTATCCGTGGGGCAGCACGAGGACGGTCGGTGAGAAGCGGTGACCGCCCAGATGGGTGACCTCCCAGACGCCGCCGGTTCCGGAGGCGGCGAGTTCGGCCGCGAGGGGCCTGCCCAGCAGGGCGCAGCACCGGTCGCGCTTGCCGTTGGTGCAGACGAGGGCGAGCGGATCGCCCGCGTGCGGGCGGCCGCCCAGCACCGAGTCGAAGGTGTGGTGGTCGCCCCGGCCGAGTGCCGCGAAATCGAGGCCGAGCAGCCGGCTGGGGTCCTCGATCGTGGTGCCGTGCAGCCACACGTTTCCCGGCACGGTGTGGGCCGCGTACACGGTGCGTCGGGCAGGCGCGCCCTGGTCCGCGTGGCGGCCTGGGCGGCGCACGAGCGCGATGCGTACGCCGGTCCCCTTCACCGCCGTGTCGAGGGCGCGCCCCAGCGCGGTGTCCAGGTGGCTCGAAGTGAGCGCCTTGGCGCCCCACGGGCCGGGCTGTTCGAGCAGCAACCAGGTCCTCGCGACGGGTGCGGTGCCCGAAACGGGCTCGTCGAGGTCCCAGGAGACGGTTGAGCACGTACTCACAGAGGTGAGCCTAACCTGACTTGGCCCGCGGCGGCGTCCCGTCGCGCCCGGGCACTAGCCCGGCAGGGGGCGCGGCGGCTTCGGTCCCGAGTACAGCCCGCTCGGCCGCATCCGCAGCGGGCGCTCCCCGTACTCCTCCAGGGCATGCGCGATCCAGCCCGCCGTCCGGGCCACGGCGAAGATCGTCTCGGCCGCGGCGGGGGCCATGCCGGAGGACACGGTGAGCACGGCGAGCGCCAGGTCGACGTTGGCGTGCAGCGGGGTGTGGCGGGCGGCGGTGGCCTGGACGTCCCGGGCCGCCGCCAGCGCGGGCGCCGCCCGGGGGATGTCCTCCAGGAGCGCGAACAGGGCACGCGCGCGCGGGTCCTCGCCGGGGTAGAGCCGGTGGCCGAGCCCCGGGACGCGCCGGCCGGCCCGCAGCTCCTCCGCGACCACCGGCGCCGCGCTGCCCAGCTCGAGGACCTCCAGCAGCATCCGGTGCGCGAGTCCGCCGGCGGCGCCGTGCAGCGGTCCCTCGATGACCCCGAGCCCGGCGGACACGGCGGCATAGGCGTGCGCGCGGGCCGACGCGGCGACGCGCACGGCGAGCGTGGAAGCCGCCAGGTCGTGGTCGGCGAGGAGGCTGAGCGCCGTGTCGAGGGCGCGCAGGCCGGGTTCGTCGGCGTCCCGCCCGCTGAGCCGGGTCCACAGCCGGTGGGCGATCGGGTCCCGGTCGTCTCCGTCGCGCAGGACCGGGGGCAGCGCGGCGACGAGGGTGGGGACGAGGGTGCGCGCCGTGCCCAGCACCGCGTCCTCGGCCAGGTCGAAGCGGAGCGGGTCCGCGACCGCCGCGGCGATCGCGGCGACGCGGAGCCGGTCGGCGGGGCCCGCGTGCTCGGGCAGGGCGTCGACGGCGCGGCGGGCGACGGACACGGAGGCTTCGGGGGCCCGGAAGACGGTGCCGGGACGCAGTTGCCCGGTCCAGAGCCACTCGGCCACCTCCTCGTAGGAGTGTCGAGCGGCGAGTTCGACCGCGTCGACGCCCCGGTAGTACAGGCGGTCGGTCTCGATGAGCGTGAGGTGGGTGCGCACGGTCAGCTCCTGACCCGCGGCCGCCGCCCCGGTCGTGCCGCCTTCGCGGCGGTTGCGCCGGGCGAGGGCACGCACCTCGTCGGCGTCGAAGGTGCTGCCCCGGGAGCCGGGCGTGCGCCGGCTGTCGAGCTGGCCGCGGCTGACGTACGCGTACACGGTCTCGGGCTTCACCCCGAGCAGTTCGGCGGCCTCCCTGGTGGTCAGGCGCCGTTCGCGGTCTGCGGGGTGGTCGGGCTCGTGATCGCGCATGTGGTCACCGTATCGATCGGAGCCGGTCCGTGTTGAGTCGTCGTATCCGAATGCATTGATTCAATCAATATTGACAGATCCATAGTCAAGTATGGACAGTTGAGTCAAGTTCGAGGAGGTAATCATGTCCGTCAACAGAACCGCAGCCGCCGCAACGCCCGTCGAGGTGCCGCGCGGGCTCGCGGGTGTCGTGGTGGCCGAGACCGAGGTCGGCGACGTGCGAGGGCTTGAGGGCTTCTACCACTACCGCCAGTACTCGGCCGTCGAACTCGCACAGAGCCGCGGCTTCGAGGACGTCTGGCATCTCCTGGTCCACGGGGAACTCCCCGACGCGCGGCGGGGCGCGGCCTTCGCCGCCGAGACCGCCGCGCTGCGGCGACTGCCCGACGCGGTGCGCGCCGCCCTGCCCGCCATCGCCGAGGCGGGGGGACGCTCGGGGCCGCTCTCCGGGATGCGCACGGGCCTGTCCCTGCTGGGCGCGGCCATGGGCTTCCGGCCGGTGTACGACCTCTCGGACGGCCGGCGCCGGCAGGACACCCTGGTGGCCGCCGCGGCCGTGCCGACGCTGCTGACCGCACTGCACCGGCTGGGACGGGGACTGGAGCCGGTGGAGCCGCGCGAGGACCTGTCGTACGCCGCGAACTACCTCTACATGCTGACCGGTGACGAGCCGGACGAGGCGCGCACCCGGGCGATCGAGCAGTACCTGATCTCCACCGTCGACCACGGGTTCAACGCGTCCACCTTCACCGCGCGGGTCATCGCGTCGACGGGTGCGGACGTCGCGGCCTGCCTGGCCGGTGCGGTGTCGGCGTTGTCCGGCCCGCTGCACGGCGGCGCGCCCAGCAGGGCGCTGGACACCCTGGACGCGATCGGCACCCCCGACCGCATCGACGCCTGGATCCGGGAGCGGGTGCTCGCCGGCGACCGCATCATGGGTTTCGGCCACGCGGTCTACCGCACGGAGGACCCGCGTTCACGGATGCTGCGCGAGGTGGCGCGGCGGTTCGGCGGTCCGCGGGTGGAGTTCGCCGTCGAGGTGGAGCGGCAGGTGGAGGCGATCCTCGCGGAGCTGAAGCCGGGGCGTGAGCTGCACACCAACGTCGAGTTCTACGCGGGCGTGGTCATGGAACTGTGCGGTCTGCCCCGCGAGATGTTCACGCCCACGTTCGCGGCGGCGCGGGTGGTGGGCTGGAGCGCGAACATCCTGGAACAGGCGCGCGACTCGAAGATCATCCGTCCGGTGGCACGGTATGTGGGGCCCGGGGCGCCGGTGGGCGTCCCTGCCGTGGCCTGAGGAACACGAGCGGCCTGGTGCCGTTCGGGCGCCAGGCCTGGTCGGGGAGCGTCGAGCAAGGACGGGGTGCCGGGTTGCTCGCCGGTGGTGGGTCCGTGCGCCGCCGTCGGTGGATACGGCCGGAGACACGGTGGACGTCAGGCGTCCGGGATGTCCGCCTTGGCCCGGATGAGGGTCTCCCGGCTGACGACCACGATGCGCTCGTAGTCCGCACGGGAGGCATCGGCGGGCAGTTCGCGCTCCAGCGCCTCGGTGGCCTCGGTGCCGATGACGGCGAAGTTGCCGTCACTCAGTTCGAACAGGTCGGGGCAGTTGGCTCCTGAGGCACTGCCACGGGCGCTCGGCGGCACACCGATACGGCGCACGATCTTCAAGGTAGTACCGGTCCTTACATGCTGTCTGGGATTTCAGAGGCAGCACACTAGTGGGTGCTGTGCAGCCGGTCGGCCGCACGGGCGAGACTACTCAAATGTCCAGCTCCAACAGTGTCGACGCGACGTCAGAGCCCCGCGGTTGGCGCCCTGTTGGCCTCCGTCGTGCCGATGCGCAAGTGGCCCCTGCGTGCCGTGCCCGGCCTGCGGGGACGCCTGGACGGTGGTCCGCCCTCCGGCCGGCGTACGGGCCCTCTCGCGTACGACTGGAGCGGGCCCCTGACGGGCGAGCGCGTCGAATATCGCGTTGACAGCTTCGGAAGGCACCCTGCTAGCCTTCAAACAGTCGTTCTGATTCGTTCTGATTCGTTCTGGGCTCTGTGCCCTGGAAAAGGGTGTTTGATGTCCCGGCCCGCGCCGAGTGCGCCTCGCCGTACCGCGTAACCGTCCGCAACATTGCGCCGCCTGTTCTCCCGGGTGGCTGCCGGGCGCGTTCTCCGGTGCTCTGACCTGCCCGTCCGCCGTTGTGCGGCGTCATCGGGCTGCCTTCTGACGAGGCCACTCGGCCTGCTCTTGCTGTCTTGACCCACTTCCAGCAAGGAGCACCCGGTGTCCAGCCACACCGCCGACAACAGCACTCCCGACCTCAGCACCTTCGCCTGCGCGTGGTGCGGTCGGACCGTGTCCGCGTACGCCGCCGATGGCGCGCCGCGCAACCACTGCCCGTCCTGCCTGCACTCCCGGCACGTCCTCGACCACGTCGAGGGCGGCCCGGGCGACTGCGAGGGCCGGATGACCGCGATCGCCATCGCCGTGCTCCGCACCGGTGACTGGATGGTGATTCACCGCTGCGTGCGCTGCGACGAACTCACCTCCAACCCGGTCCGCACGGACGACAACCAGCTCGTCCTGATGCGCATGGCCGTCCGCCCGCTGGCCCAACCACCCTTTCCGCTCGATGCGTTCGGAATCTCCTGACCGCCCGCACAGGAAAGGAACGACCGTCATGTCACGCAACAACAACCGCGGACGACGCCGTCCGCAGCGGCGCAAGAACGTGCCGCACACCCCCGGCGGCCGCCGGACCGACGACTTCCGGTGCGTCTCCTGTCGTCTGGACGTCTCTCGGGACGCACCCGGCACCGCCCACCGCAATCACTGCCCGAACTGCCTGGCCAGTCTGCACGTCGACCGGAAGATCCCGGGAGACCGCGCCGCGGACTGCCGGGGCCGGATGGAGGCACTGGGCATGTCCGTCCGTACCGACGGCGAGTGGATGATCATTCACCAGTGCGCCTCCTGCGGCGAGCTCAGCGCCAACCGCATCGCGGGCGACGACAACCCGCTCGTGCTGATCCGCCTGGCCCTCAGACCCCTGGCCGACCCCAAGGCCGCCGGCCGCGCCCTGCTCACCCTGTGACCCGGGCCCGGCGGCCCGGGGCGGCCCGCGCTCGCAGCCGCGCCCCACCTCGCGGCCTCACTCCGAACCATGTGACGCCCGGCGCGCCGGTGCCACGCCTGCGAGGCGCAAGGTACCGGCGAGAGCCGGCCGATCCGGTGTGCGCCAGGCAGCCTGCCGGCCAAGATCTCCAAGCACTGGGCCCGCGACGCGACCCGAGCCGGAACGATCAGTAGGAGGCCGGTGGTGTGCCGACGACCCACCACTCGTCCGTGTCGGCTTCGTCCAGGTCATGGATGAGGCCGTCGACCAAGTGACCGATCCGCGCTTCGTCGGACGACTGCTTGAGCGTGGCGCGCTGACCCCTCGACGCTTCCCAGTACTCCCTCATCAATGGGTTCTGGAAGAGTTCGCGGGCGTGCCCGTGCAACTCCTCCTGGTCCAGCAGCCCCGCGCGGTACAGGTGGTACAAGTTGATGTACCAGGCATTGGCGTAGAAGTACTGGCGCCGCCGCTCCGCCGGGATGTCGGGTGCGTACGTGTCGATGACCGAGGCCAGCGACGGGTCGTCGATGGCCCTGGCCAGCAGTTCCCAATGCATGCGTTGCTGGTGTGCCAACGCGCTGCGGCGTGAGACGGTCTCCTCGAGTTCGAGCCGCCGCATCCGCAGCCGTTCCGTCTCCAGCGCGCGCCGGCGCACTGCCAGTGTCAGCCCCGCCGTGGCGAACAGCATGCCGGCCGCGGCGGAGCCGAACCTCCCCGTGATGTCCTTGCGTGTGACCATGTCAACCCCCGAATCAGGCGACCGCCCGCCGGTCGTCGAGTGCGGGTCGGCTGACGGGGACCGGCGAGCGATGGGCGGCGCTTGCCGCCTCCAGAGTGCCGAGCGGCGCTGATCGACGGGGAGGCGGAGAGGAGGCGCACGGAGGGAAGCGAGGGTCGCACGGTCCGGCGCCTTGGAAAACGTCTGCCCCGCGCACGCTGCTAACAATCGTTCACTTCGTGCCGACCGCGGCGGACCGTATCCTGAGCAGGCGATTCCGTAGGCGTGGGTGAGAGAGAGGTCGCACGGTGGGGCAGCGCCCGACTCCGCAGCAGATCCCGGTCGTCGTACTCGCCGGGTTCCTCGGCTCCGGGAAGACCACCCTGCTCAACCACCTCCTGCACCGCAGCGGAGGCAGCCGTATCGGCGCCGTCGTCAACGACTTCGGGTCGATCGAGATCGACGCGATGGCCGTAGCGGGCGCCCTCGGCGACTCCACCGTGTCCCTCGGCAACGGATGCCTGTGCTGTGCCGTGGACGCGAGTGAGCTCGACGGGTACCTGGAGCGGCTGGCCCGCCCCGAGGCCGGCATCGACGTGATCGTCATTGAGGCCAGCGGCCTGGCCGAACCGCAGGAACTGGTGCGCATGCTGCTCGCCAGCGAGCAACCCCGGGTCGTCTACGGCGGGCTCGTCGAGGTCGTCGACGCCGCCGAGTTCGACGACACCCGCGCCAAGCACCCCGAGATCGACCGGCACCTGGCCCTCGCCGACCTGGTCGTGGTCAACAAGACCGACCGGGCCCGGGACGCCGAGCGTGTCCTCGCCCTCGTGCACACGCTCGCCGACGGCGCCGCCGTCGTGCCCGCGACCTACGGCCGTATCGACCCCGAGTTCCTCTACGACTGCCGGCCCAGCGAGGAACGGGTGGGGCAGCTGTCCTTCGACGACCTGCACGACCACGCAGAGCGCGGCGAGGGCGCCGAGGGCGGCGCACACGCCGGGCACCCGCACGCCGCCTACGACACCCTGTCGTTCGACTCCGGCCTCCCGCTCGACCCGCGCCGGCTCATGCGCTTCCTCGACAGCCGCCCCGAGGGCCTCTACCGCATCAAGGGGTACGTCGACTTCGGCCCCTACGACACGCTGAACCGGTACGCCGTCCACGCCGTCGGACGCTTCCTGCGCTTCTACCCGGAGCCCTGGACGTCCGCCGACGAGACCGCCAGTCACGAGACCGCCGACCACGACACCGCCGACCACGAGACCGCCGGCACCCGCCGCACCCAGCTCGTCCTCATCGGCACCGGCATCGACACGGCGGCCCTCGGCGCGGAACTCGACGCGTGCCGCCGGGACACCGACGCCCCGCCCGCCGACGAGCACGGCATGTGGGGCGTCCTGCGCTACGTGCCCGACGGCGAGGAGCCGCCGGACACCCTCTAGACCTCCCTACGCCGGACCCGCCACCACCGACACCGTCTTCGGCAGCGACACGCCCGAGCCGTCGCGACGCGGGTCGACCTCCGGGAGCTGGGCCGGCGTGCCGTTCTTCTGCGCGGCGAGGGCCGGGGTCGGGCCCGCCCAGGCGAAGGCCAGGCAGTCCTCGCCCTTCAGGAACCGCTGGCAGCGCACCCCGCCCGTGGCGCGGCCCTTGCGCGGATACTGGTCGAACGGCGTCAGCTTGGCCGTGGTCTGCACGGAGTCGTCCAGCGTGCCGCGCGATCCGGCCACCGTGAAGACCACCGCGTCCGCCGCCGGGTCCACCGCCGTGAAGGAGATGACCTTCGCGCCGTCGGCCAGCTTGACGCCCGCCACACCGCCCGCCGGACGGCCCTGCGGGCGGACCTGCGAGGCCTGGTAGCGCAGCAGCTGGGCGTCGTCCGTGATGAAGACCAGGTCCTCGTCCCCGGTGCGCAACTCGACCCCGCCGACGATGCGGTCACCGTCCTTGAGGGTGATGACCTCCAACTCGTCCTTGTTGGAGGGGTAGTCGGGCACCACCCGCTTGACGACGCCCTGTTCCGTGCCCAGCGCCAGGCCCGGCGAGGACTCGTCCAGCGTGGTCAGGCAGACGACGTCCTCGTCGTCCTCCAGGGACACGAACTCGGCCAGCGGCGCGCCGCCCGCGAGGTTCGGCGTCGGCATGGCCTCCGGGAGCTGGGGCAGGTCCACCACGTTCACCCGGAGCAGCCGCCCGCCCGACGTCACCACGCCCACCTCGCCGCGCGCCGTGGCCGGCACCGCCGAGACGATCAGATCGTGTTTGACGCGCTTGGCCCCGGCCTCCGTGACGAGGGGCTCGTCGTTCGCGGTGCGGGCCAGCAGGCCCGTCGACGACAGCAGCACCCGGCACGGGTCGTCCGCCACCTGGAGCGGCACGGCGGCGACCGGAGCGCCGCTCGACTCCAGCAGCGTCGTACGCCGGTCGGTGCCGAACTTCTTCGCCACCGCCGCCAGTTCGGCCGAGACCAGCTTGCGCAGCTCCGCGTCCGAGTCGAGGATCCGGGTCAGCTCCTCGATCTCGGCGTTCAGCCGGTCCTTCTCGGACTCCAGCTCGATGCGGTCGTACTTGGTGAGCCGGCGCAGCGGCGTGTCCAGGATGTACTGCGTCTGGACGTCGCTCAGCGAGAAGCGCTCCATCAGGCGCTGCTTGGCCTGCGCCGAGTTCTCGCTGGAGCGGATGAGGCGGATGACCTCGTCGATGTCGACCAGGGCGGTGAGCAGGCCCTCCACCAGGTGCAGCCGGTCGCGCCGCTTGCTCCGGCGGAACTCGCTGCGGCGCCTGACGACGGTGAAGCGGTGGTCGAGATAGACCTCCAGCAGCTCCTTGAGGCCCAGGGTGAGGGGCTGGCCGTCGACCAGGGCGACGTTGTTGATGCCGAAGGACTCCTCCATGGCCGTCAGCTTGTAGAGCTGCTCCAGGACCGCCTCCGGCACGAAACCGTTCTTGATCTCGATGACCAGGCGCAGTCCGTGGGCGCGGTCGGTGAGGTCCTTGACGTCCGCGATGCCCTGGATCTTCTTCGCGCCGACCAGGTCCTTGATCTTCGAGATGACCTTCTCCGGGCCGACCGCGAAGGGCAGCTCGGTGACGACGAGGCCCTTGCGGCGGGCCGTCACCGTCTCCACGGACACCGTCGCGCGGATCTTGAAGGTGCCGCGGCCCGTCTCGTACGCGTCCCGGATGCCGGGCAGGCCGACGATCCGGCCGCCGGTGGGCAGGTCGGGGCCCGGCACGTGCTTCATCAGCGCGTCCAGGTCGGCGTTCGGGTACCGGATCAGGTGCCGGGCCGCCGCGATCACCTCGCGCAGGTTGTGCGGCGGCATGTTCGTGGCCATGCCGACCGCGATGCCCGAGGCGCCGTTGACCAGCAGGTTAGGGAAGGCGGCGGGCAGCGCCACCGGCTCCTGCTCCTGGCCGTCGTAGTTGGGGGCGAAGTCGACGGTGTCCTCGTCGATGGACTCCGTCATCAGTCCGGCGGCCTCGGCCATCCGGCACTCCGTGTACCGCATCGCGGCCGGCGGGTCGTCGTTGCCCAGCGAGCCGAAGTTGCCGTGACCGTCCACCAGGGGCACGCGCATCGAGAACGGCTGGGCCATGCGGACCAGCGCGTCGTAGATCGACGCGTCGCCGTGCGGGTGCAGCTTGCCCATGACCTCGCCGACGACACGGGCGCACTTCACATAGCCGCGCTCGGGCCGCAGGCCCATCTCGTTCATCTGGTAGACGATGCGGCGGTGCACCGGCTTGAGGCCGTCGCGGGCGTCCGGCAACGCACGGGAGTAGATGACCGAGTACGCGTACTCGAGGAAGGAGCCCTGCATCTCGTCGACGACGTCGATGTCGAGGATCTTCTCCTCGTACGAGTCGTCGGGCGGCGGGGTCTTCGTACTACGGCGGGCCATCGCTGCCGGCTCCTTGCTGAAGCGTGAACGGTGATCTGACGCCGTCCATTGTGGACTGCGGCACTGACAGCGACCGACCAGGACCCGTCACGGGCTGCCCGGCCCGGCGCTGCCCGCAGGGTACGCCCTCGTCCCGCACCCGCGTCCCCGGCGGCCCGCCAACCGGCGTTCCGGCCCTCCGCCAACCGCGTTCCCGCCTCCCGTCGACCGCGTCCCCGCCCTCGGTCAACCGCGTTCTCGCTCTCGGCGTACCGGGTCCGGGAACTCCACCGGTGGCCCGCACGCTTGCATACAGTGGCAGGACCGGCGGGATTCCGCAGTTCCGCCCAGTGATTCCACCCGGTGGTCCACCCAGTGGTCCCACCGAGAATTTCGCGATCGAAGGGACGTACATGCCCATGGGTCACACGGCCACAGCCCAGGCAGGCTCCGGCGGCCTGACAGCGACCGAGCACCGCCTGGCCAACGGCCTGCGCGTGGTGCTCTCCGAGGACCACCTGACCCCGGTCGCGGCGGTGTGCCTCTGGTACGACGTCGGCTCGCGCCACGAGGTCAAGGGGCGCACCGGCCTGGCTCACCTTTTCGAGCACCTCATGTTCCAGGGCTCCGCCCAGGTCAAGGGCAACGGTCACTTCGAGCTGGTGCAGGGCGCCGGCGGCTCGCTCAACGGCACCACCAGCTTCGAGCGGACCAACTACTTCGAGACCATGCCCGCCCACCAGCTGGAGCTCGCCCTCTGGCTGGAGGCCGACCGCATGGGCTCCCTGCTGGCCGCCCTGGACGAGGAGTCGATGGAAAACCAGCGCGACGTCGTCAAGAACGAACGCCGCCAGCGCTACGACAACGTCCCCTACGGCACGGCGTTCGAGAAGCTGACCGCCCTCGCCTACCCGGAGGGCCACCCCTACCACCACACGCCGATCGGTTCGATGGCGGACCTGGACGCGGCGACCCTGGAGGACGCGCGCGCGTTCTTCCGCACCTACTACGCGCCGAACAACGCGGTGCTGTCGGTCGTCGGCGACATCGACCCGGAGCAGACCCTGGCCTGGGTCGAGAAGTACTTCGGCTCCATCGCCTCGCACGACGGCAAGCAGCCTCCCCGGGACGGTTCGCTGCCCGACGTGATGGGCGGGCAGCTGCGCGAGATCGTCGAGGAGGAGGTCCCGGCCCGCGCCCTGATGGCCGCCTACCGCCTGCCGGAGGACGGCACGCGCGCGTGCGACGCGGCCGACCTGGCCCTGACCGTCCTGGGCGGCGGCGAGTCGTCCCGCCTGTACAACCGCCTCGTACGCCGCGACCGCACGGCCGTCGCCGCCGGGTTCGGCCTGCTGCGGCTGGCCGGGGCGCCCTCCCTGGGGTGGCTGGACGTGAAGACGTCCGGCGACGTCGAGGTGCCGGTCATCGAGACGGCCATCGACGAGGAGCTGGCCCGCTTCGCCGAGGAGGGCCCCACGGCAGAGGAGATGGAGCGCGCCCAGGCCCAGCTCGAGCGCGAGTGGCTGGACCGCCTGGGCACGGTCGCGGGCCGCGCGGACGAACTGTGCCGGTACGCCGTCCTGTTCGGCGACCCGCAGCTCGCCCTCACCGCCGTGCAGCGGGTGCTCGAAGTGACCGCGGCGGAGGTCCAGGAGGTCGCCAAGGCCCGCCTGCGCCCCGACAACCGCGCGGTGCTCGTCTACGAGCCCACCGCCCCCGCCGACGAGAACGACGCCGACGAGACCACCGTCACCGACTCCGTGACCGACGCCACCGACGAGAACGAGGAGGCGGCCAAGTGACCGAGCTCGCCACCATGGAATTCCACGCCCGGCCGCAGGCCGGCGAGCCCAAGCCGTGGGCGTTCCCCGCCCCCGAGCGCGGCAGCCTCGGCAACGGCCTGACCGTGCTGCGCTGCCACCGCCCCGGCCAGCAGGTCGTCGCCGTCGAGGTGCTCCTCGACGCTCCCCTGGACGCCGAGCCGGCCGGCCTCGACGGCGTGGCCACGATCATGGCGCGCGCCTTCTCCGAGGGCACCGACAAGCACTCCGCCGAGGAGTTCGCCGCCGAGCTGGAGCGCTGCGGCGCCACCCTGGACGCGCACGCGGACCACCCCGGTGTCCGGCTGAGCCTGGAGGTGCCCGCCTCCCGCCTCGCCAAGGCCCTCGGCCTGCTCGCCGACGCCCTCAGGGCGCCCGCGTTCGCGGACGGCGAGGTGGAACGGCTGGTGCGCAACCGGCTCGACGAGATCCCGCACGAGCTGGCCAACCCCTCCCGGCGCGCCGCCAAGGAACTCTCCAAGGAGCTGTTCCCGGCCGACGCGCGCATGTCGCGCCCCCGCCAGGGCACCGAGGAGACGGTCGCGACCATCGACTCGGCGGCCGTACGCGCCTTCTACGAGCGCCATGTCCGCCCCGCCACGGCCACCGCGGTGGTCGTCGGCGACCTCACCGGCGTCGACCTGGACGCGCTGCTCGGCGACACCCTGGGTGCCTGGACCGGCTCGGCCGCCGAGCCGCGCCCCGTCCCCGCGGTGACCGCCGACGACCGCGGCCGGGTCGTCATCGTGGACCGTCCCGGCGCCGTCCAGACGCAGTTGCTGATCGGCCGCACCGGCGCCGACCGGCACGACCGCGTGTGGCCCGCGCAGGTGCTCGGCACGTACTGCCTCGGCGGCACCCTCACCTCGCGCCTGGACCGCGTCCTGCGCGAGGAGAAGGGCTACACCTACGGCGTCCGGGCGTTCGGCCAGGTCCTGCGTTCCGCCCCGGACGGCACGGGCGCCGCGATGCTCGCCATCAGCGGGTCCGTCGACACCCCCAACACCGGTCCCGCCCTTGAGGACCTGTGGACGGTGCTGCGCAAGCTCGCCGCGGAGGGGCTCACCGACGCCGAGCGCGACGTGGCCGTGCAGAACCTGGTGGGCGTGGCGCCGCTGAAGTACGAGACGGCGGCGGCCGTGGCGAGCACGCTGGCCGACCAGGTCGAGCAGCACCTGTCCGACGACTTCCAGGCCACGCTCTACCGCCAACTGGCCGCCACGGGCACCGTGGAGGCCACCGCGGCGGTCGTGAACGCCTTCCCGGTGGACCGCCTCGTGACGGTCCTCGTCGGCGACGCGGAGAAGATCAAGGCGCCCGTCGAGGCCCTCGGCATCGGCGAAGTCACCGTGGTGACGGCCGAGTAGCGGCACCCGCGCGGGGCGGCCCTGGTGACCGGAGTGTCACCAGGGCCGCCGTTTGTCCGGATTGGGGGAGTGATCACCTGTCTGCCCTGTGGCGTGCGCTACAAAAAGCCTGTTGCGTTTGAGGATTGAACGCAGCCGCGTTTAGCGTCTTCCGGGCTGTTCGTCACGCAGTGCGCCGCACCCGCGGCACCGGACAGTCATCGCCGAGTCCCCGTACGGCGCGAGCCAGGGGAGCCGGGGACCCACGCAGTCCCTGGGGTGAATCGGACGCCCGCGCGCACCGCGAGGGGGTCCGTAGGAGACCTTCCACCTCCGAACCCGTCAGCTAACCCGGTAGGCGAGAGGGAAGGAAAGGACAAGCCTCTACATGGCGTTCACGCGCGCCACCGGGAAGCACCGCCGTACCGGCCGGGTGCACCGCACCACCGCCCGCGCGGCGGGAGTCGCGGCCCTCGCCACCACCGGCGTCGTCGGCACCCTCGCCGCTCCGGCGCTCGCCGCCGAGCCGGAGGTGGAGCAGAGCGGACTCACCCCGGTCGTCACCATCGGCGACTCCATAGCCGACGAGATCGACGCCCAGGCCGTCGCCCAGAAGCAGGCGGCCGCGGACGCCGCCGCCCGCCAGGCGGCCAGGGAAGCGGCCCGCGAGCGGGCGGCCGAGGCGGCCAAGGAGGCGCGCGAGGCCAAGGAGCGCGCCGCGCGGGAGGCGGAGCGCAAGCGCCTCAACACCTTCGTCGCGCCGATCACCGCCTCCTACGTCTCCACCGCGTACCAGGCGGGCAGCTCCCTGTGGTCCTCCGGCAGCCACACCGGCATCGACTTCCACGCCTCCAGCGGCACCACCGTGCACGCCGTGGGCGTCGGCACCGTCGTCGAGACCGGCTGGGGCGGGGCGTACGGCAACCAGGTCGTGATCAAGATGCACGACGGCACGTACACGCAGTACGGGCACCTGTCGTCCATCGGCGTCTCGGTCGGCCAGTCGGTCGAGCCCGGCCAGCAGATCGGCCTCTCCGGCGCTACCGGCAACGTCACCGGACCGCACCTGCACTTCGAGGCCCGTACGAGCCCCGAGTACGGCTCCGACATGGACCCCGTCGCCTACCTCCGCTCCCACGGCGTGAACGTCTGACGCAGGCGTTCGAAAGCCCCGGCTTCCCGAGCCGGGGCTTTTTCGCATTTAATGTCGCATGATTGGCCCGAGGTCGCTCGGCACGCGTCAATCATCGACGTTCCACGGGAATTGAGGCGGAGGTCGTTCATGCGTATTCCGGCGCATTCGGTGTGCACGGCGATCAGGGACGACATCGTCGCCGGCGTCCACGGCCGCGGGAGCCGGCTCACCGAGGAACTCCTCGCCCGCCGCTACGGCGTCTCCCGGGTCCCCGTCCGCGAGGCCCTGCGCACGCTGGAGGCCGAGGGCTTCGTGGTGACCCGGCGGCACGCGGGCGCGTGCGTGGCGGAGCCGACCGAGCGGGAGGCCGCCGACCTGCTGGAGACGCGTACGCTCCTGGAGCCGCTCGGTGCCTCCCGGGCCGCCGGACGGCGCACCGAGGCCCACCTCAAGGTGTTGCGCGGCCTGGTCAGGCTGGGGCAGGAGCGGGCGAGGCAGGGCAACGGCGCGGAACTGCGCTCCCTGGGCGGCTGGTTCCACGACACCCTCGCCCGGGCGGCGGACAGCCCCTCCCTGACGGCGCTGCTGACCCAGCTCCGCCACAAGATCGCCTGGATGTACGTGGTGGAGGCCCCGGTCGGCCCGGTGGAGTACTGGGCGGAGCACGGCGCGATCACCGACGCGGTGGCCCGGGGCGACGGCGCACGCGCGCGGGCGCTCATGACCCTGCACATCGAGCGGTCGGCATCGGCGCACCGGCTGCGCTTCGCCTCCGGCGGCGGGCGGGCGGAGCGTGTGAGGAATGCGCAACATTCCGTAAACACAGTGGGCCCGCAGCGGTAACGCGACTGCCGTATACAAAGGGCGGGAATTGCATGCGATGCTTTCTGCCGTCCGAAAACAGAATGCATGGGCGGGAGAGCCGGAGCGGAAATGGTGAAAGGCCCGCACGGTGGTACCGGCGGGCCTTTCGGTGCTGCTGTCCGTCGGGCTCAGACGGTCTCGGGGAGCTCCTCGAGCCCCTCGGCGACCAGCTTCGCCAGCCGGTCCAGGGCGGCCTCCGCGCCCTCGGCGTCGGAGGCGAGGACGATCTCCTCGCCACCCTGGGCGCCGAGGCCGAGGACGGCCAGCATGGAGGCCGCGTTGACGGGGGACCCGTCGGCCTTGGCGATCGTCACCGGGACGCCTGTGGCCGTGGCGGCTCGGACGAAGATGGAGGCGGGGCGGGCGTGGAGACCCTCGGCCCAGCCGACGTTGACGCGGCGCTCAGCCATGTGATGCTGCCCTTCAGGTGTTCAGAGGCGTTGAAGTTGTCTAGACCAGTCTTGTCTAGACCAGTTTCCCACATCGTGAAGCAAGCCGGGACGACCGCGTGCGCCGTCCCGTGCGGTGCTCGGACCGCGGCCTCGGTCCGAGCCGGTGTTCCCCCACAGACTGCCCCGCGCCGTTGTCGTACGCGAGCCGTACTCTGGGGCCCATGCAGACCTCGTCGGACCGGCACGAGTACCCCGCCCACTGGGAAGCCGACGTGGTGCTGCGCGACGGCGGCACCGCGCGCGTCCGCCCCATCACCGTCGATGACGCCGAGCGCCTGGTCAGCTTCTACGAGCAGGTGTCCGACGAGTCGAAGTACTACCGCTTCTTCGCGCCGTACCCGCGCCTGTCCGCCAAGGACGTCCACCGCTTCACGCACCACGACTTTGTGGACCGGGTGGGACTCGCGGCCACCATCGGCGGCGAGTTCATCGCCACCGTACGCTACGACCGGATCGGGGCCGGCGGAACACCCGCCACCTCCCCGGCCGACGAGGCCGAGGTCGCCTTCCTCGTCCAGGACGCCCACCAGGGCCGCGGCGTCGCCTCCGCGCTCCTGGAGCACATCGCCGCCGTCGCGCGCGAGCGGGGCATCCGCCGCTTCGCCGCCGAGGTGCTGCCCGCCAACAACAAGATGATCAAAGTCTTCATGGACGCCGGGTACACCCAGAAGCGCAGCTTCGAGGACGGCGTGGTCCGCCTGGAGTTCGATCTCGAACCCACCGACCGCTCGCTCGCCGTGCAGTACGCGCGCGAGCACCGCGCGGAGGCGCGCTCCGTCCAGCGCCTGCTCCAGCCCGGCTCGGTCGCGGTCGTCGGCACCGGCCGCACCCCGGGCGGCGTCGGCCGCAGCATCCTCGACAACATCCGGGACGCGGGGTACACGGGCCGCCTGTACGCCGTGAACAGGGCCTTCCCCGAGGACCAGAAGGAACTCGACGGGGTCACGGCGTGCCGCTCCGTGCGCGACATCGACGGGCCCGTCGACCTCGCCGTCGTCACCGTGCCCGCCGAACACGTCCCCGACGTCGTCACCGAGTGCGGCGAGCACGGGGTGCAGGGGCTGGTCGTGATCACCGCCGGTTACGCCGACAGCGGCCCCGAGGGACGCGAACGCCAGCGCGCCCTCGTGCGGCACGCGCGCACGTACGGCATGCGCATCATCGGGCCCAACGCCTTCGGGATCATCAACACCTCCCCGGACGTACGGCTCAACGCCTCCCTCGCGCCCGAGATGCCGCGCCCCGGCCGGATCGGCCTGTTCGCCCAGTCCGGCGCCATCGGCATCGCCCTGCTCTCCCGGCTGCACCGGCGCGGCGGCGGGGTCACCGGCGTCACCGGCGTGTCCACCTTCGTCTCCTCCGGCAACCGCGCCGACGTCTCGGGCAACGACGTCCTCCAGTACTGGTACGACGACCCGCGGACCGACGTCGCGCTGATGTACCTGGAGTCCATCGGCAACCCGCGCAAGTTCACCCGCCTGGCCCGGCGCACCGCCGCCGCCAAGCCCCTGGTCGTGGTGCAGGGAGCCAGGCACGGCGGCGTGGCGCCCCAGGGTCACGCCGTCCGGGCGACCCGGCTGCCGCACGCGACGGTCTCCGCGCTGCTGCGGCAGGCCGGCGTGATCCGGGTCGAGACCATCACCGACCTGGTCGACGCGGGGCTGCTCCTCGCCCGCCAGCCGCTGCCCGCCGGACCCAGGGTGGCCATCCTGGGCAACTCGGAGTCCCTGGGCCTGCTCACCTACGACGCCTGCCTCTCCGAGGGCCTGCGCCCGCAGCCCCCGCTGGACCTGACGACCGCCGCCTCGGCCGACGACTTCCACGCGGCCCTGGCCAGGGCCCTGGCCGACGACACGTGCGACGCGGTGGTGGTGACCGCCATCCCGACGGTGGGGGAGGGAGCGGCCGGGGACGCCGCGCTGGCGGAGGCGCTGCGCTCGGCGGCGGCCGCGGTCCCCACCAAGCCGGTACTCGTGGTCCACGTGGAGCTGGGCGGCCTGGCCGAGGCCCTGTCCGCCGCGACGAGCACCGCCCCCCACGCCGCTGCCGGACCCGCAGGCGAGCCCCCGGTCGCCCCGGTACCGCCGCCGTCCGCCGCCCCGGCCCCGGACGGGGCTCACCTCATCCCCGCCTACCCCGCCGCCGAGCGTGCCGTGCGCGCTCTCGGGGAGGCCGTCGCCTACGCGCAGTGGCGGCGCGACGCCGCCGACCCCGGCAAGGTGCCGGAGTACGAGGACATCGACGAGAAGGGCGCCGCCGAGCAGATAGCGGGGCACCTCGCGCGCGGGCAGGGGCTCACCCTCGGCAGCCGGGAGACCTGCGACCTGCTCGGCAGGTACGGCGTCCACGTCCACCGAGCCCTGCCCGCCCCCACCCCCGACGACGCCGCGGCCGCCGCACGGACCATCGGCTACCCCGTGGCGCTCAAGGCCACCGCCCCGCACCTGCGGCACCGCGCGGACCTGGGCGGCGTACGTCTCGACCTCGCGGACGAGGAGCAACTGCGGCGGGCCTACGCCGAACTGACCGAGCTGTTCGGGACGCCCGCGGAGCTGCGCCCGGTGGTGCAGGGGATGGCCCCGCGCGGTGTCGACACCGTCGTACGGGCGGTCATCGACCCGGCGGCCGGCGCGGTGCTCTCCTTCGGCCTCGCCGGTGCCGCCACCCAGCTGCTCGGCGACATGGCGCACCGGCTGATTCCGGTCACCGACCGGGACGCGACCTCGCTCATCCGCTCCATCCGCACGGCGCCCCTCCTCTTCGGCTGGCGCGGCTCCGCCCCCGTCGACGCCGCCGCTCTGGAGGAGCTGCTGCTGCGGGTCTCCCGGCTGGTCGACGACCACCCGGAGGTCGTCGCGGTCACCCTGGAACCGGTCGTGGTCGCCCCGCACGGCCTGAGCGTCCTCGGCGCGTCCGTCCGCCTGGCACCCCCTCCCGTCCGCGACGACCTGGGCCCACGGACCCTGCCGGCCTACTGACCCACCCACGTCCCCCGACGGGTGCCGCAGGAGCGTCCCTCGCAGTCAGCGGGTCCCCGTAGGATGGACGGCATGGCCAAGACCAGTACGACGACCCAGGGGCTGCGAGCGGCGATCGAGCGCAGCGGCTACTACCCGGCCCTCGTGGCCGAGGCGGTGGAAGCCGCCGTGGGCGGCGAGCCCGTGCGGTCGTACCTGGTCCATCAGGAGACGACGTTCGACCAGAACGAGGTGCGCCGGCACGTGACCGTGCTGGTCCTCACCGGCAACCGCTTCATCGTCAGCCACACCGACGAGCAGGCCGCCGACGACACCTCCCCGACGCCGTACGCCACGACGTCCACGGAGTCCGTCAAGCTCGGCCGGATCTCGTCCATCGTCGTCAGCCGCGTCGTCGCCAACCCGGAGCAGTACAAGCCGGGCACCCTGCCCCGCGAGATCGTGCTGACCATCGGCTGGGGCGCCGTCTCCCGCCTCGACCTGGAGCCCGCCGCGTGCGGCGACCCCAACTGCGAGGCCGACCACGGCTACACGGGCAGCTCGACGGCCGACGACCTCAGCCTGCGCGTCAGCGAGGCCGGGGACGGGCCCGAGACGGTGCGCCAGGCGCTCACCTTCGCCCAGGCCCTCTCCGAGGCGACCGCGGACTCCACCCGCTGATGGTGCAGCACACCGCCTGGGACACCCACCCGGAGCCGCTCCCCGTCGACTCCGCTCCCGTACCCGAGTACGGCAGCGGATCCCTCGCCGACCTGCTGCCCACCCTGGCCGCCGGCCTCGGCGTCCCCGGCATGACCGCGGGGATCACCGAGCTGACCCCCGCCGACCGCAACTGCGTCTTCCTGATCGACGGCCTCGGCTGGGAGCAGCTGCGCGCGCACCCCGACGACGCGCCCTTCCTGAGTTCCCTCCTGGACAGCTCGCGCGGCGGCACCGGACGCCCGATCACCGCCGGCTACCCGGCGACCACGGCCACCTCCCTCGCCTCCGTCGGCACCGGACTGCCGCCGGGCGCCCACGGTCTGCCGGGCTACACGGTGCGCGACCCCGCGACCGGTGCCCTGATGAACCAGCTGCGCTGGCAGCCGTGGACCGCGCCCGGCCCCTGGCAGCCGTATCCGACCGTCTTCGGCCTCGCCCACGAGGCCGGGGTGCACGCCGCCCAGGTCTCCTCGCCCACCTTCGCCAACACCCCGCTGACCAAGGTCGCGCTCAGCGGCGGCGAGTTCCACGGACGGCTGTCCGGCGAGGACCGGATGGACTGCGCCGCCCAGCAACTGGCCCGCGCCGACCGCGCCCTCGTCTACACCTACTACGCCGAGGTCGACGGCGCGGGCCACCGCTTCGGCGTCGACTCCGACACCTGGCGCGGCCAGCTCGCGCACGTCGACCGGCTCGTCCAGCGCCTCGCCGAGCAGCTGCCCCCGCGCAGCGCCCTGTACGTCACCGCCGACCACGGCATGGTCGACGTGGCGTTCGACGAGGACCACCGCATCGACTTCGACGAGGACTGGGAGCTGAAGGCGGGCGTCGCCCTCCTCGGCGGCGAGGGCCGCGCCCGCCACGTCTACGCCGTCCCCGGCGCCCAGAGCGACGTGCTGACCTGCTGGCGCGAGGTGCTCGGCGAGCAGTTCTGGGTGGCCTCCCGGGACCAGGCGATCGAGGCGGGCTGGTTCGGTCCCCGCATCGACGACCGGGTGTACGGCCGTATCGGCGATGTGGTCGCCGCGGCGCGCGACGACGTCCTGCTCATCGCCTCCGAGCGGGAGCCCAAGGAGTCGGCGATGGTCGGCAACCACGGTTCCATGACCCCCGCCGAGCAGCTCGTCCCGCTGCTCGAAGTACGCTCCTGACCCGCTCACGTCCGCTCACGTCTGCCCGATGCCGAAAGGTGCCCCACCCCTCATGCCCGAGCTGGTGTTCTTCTCCGGAACGATGGACTGCGGGAAGTCGACACTGGCTCTCCAGATCGAGCACAACCGCTCGGCGCGCGGACTGGCCGGCATGATCTTCACCCGCGACGACCGCGCGGGCGAGGGCAAGCTCTCCTCCCGCCTCGGCCTCGTCACCGACGCGGTGGAGGTCGCGGACGGCCAGGACCTGTACGCCCACGTCGTCGACCACCTCTCGCAGGGCGGCCGCGTGGACTACGTGATCGCGGACGAGGCGCAGTTCCTCGCCCCGGACCAGATCGACCAGCTCGCGCGCGTGGTGGACGACCTCGACGTCGACGTCTACGCCTTCGGCATCACCACCGACTTCCGCTCCAAGCTCTTCCCCGGCTCCCAGCGCCTGGTGGAACTCGCCGACCGCGTCGAGGTGCTCCAGGTCGAGGCCCTGTGCTGGTGCGGCGCCCGCGCCACGCACAACGCCCGCACGGTCGGCGGCGTCATGGTCGTCGAGGGCGCCCAGGTGGTCGTCGGCGACGTCGCCCAGTCCGCCGACGAGATCGGCTACGAGGTGCTGTGCCGCCGCCACCACCGCAGGCGGATGACGAGTGCCACGGCGCGGGCGGCGGCGCTGTCGCCGGACGTGCTGCCGGTCACCGCCACGTGAGTGCCGGGACCGGCGCGCGCGAGCCCTGATCAGCCGATGGGCTCGGCCACGACGAGCTGGAACCGCTCGAAGGCCAGCTGCACGGTGTTGTGCCGGGCGTCGACGGTACCGAGAGAAGTGCCGCTGAACGGGTCGGTCAGGCGGTACCTGCCGCGGCCCAGACCCCGCAACTCGACGGCGCCGTCCCACCGCTGGGCGTAGAAGGCGTAGTGCAGCGCCGCTCCCTTGGCCACCGCATGGGCCTCGGGCTTGTCGAAGCCGATGTCGTACAGCTCGCCCCGGTACTCGCCGGTGGTCAGCATGTTCTGCTCGTACAGGTCCAGCCACCGGCGCCAGAGAGTTTCTCGCTCCGGCGTGAGCACGATCGCGTCGTCGGGGCCCGCGGGGTAGGTGAACTTCGTCGACAGGACGGCTCCCACACCGTAGCTGGAGGCGAAGTCGTCGCCACCGTCGCTCAGTTCGACGTGGTCGCCCGAGTAGCTGCTGCCCCGGCCCATCAGCGCCTTCATCGTCTTGCCCTTCGTCCGGACCTGGTACGACGAGAGCGGGTCCGAGCTCGGGTACTGGTCGACGTAGGGCAGGTTGTGGAAGGCGAAGGCGGTGCCGCAGGGGCACAGCTCGACCACGGCGTCGCGGTTGGCCTCGTGAGCGGCCTCGTACACCGCCTTCCAGAACCGCGCGAGTCCCTCCGTCGACTCCTCGGGGCGGGCATGCCCGTGCGCCGGGTTGTAGCAGGGGGTGACGGCGTTGAGGTGCTGGCCGTCGATCTTGAGCCCTTCGTACCCCCAGTCGCCGATGAACCGCTTCACCTGCCCGACGAAGTAGTCCACCGTCGGCCGGTACGCCGGGCACAGCGTCCAGGCGTCCCACCAGCTCACTCGCTGCTTGTTGCCCTCGCGGTCCAGCAGCAGCATGTCGGAGTGGTTCTCGTACAGGTCGCTCCCGGGGTCCGCCGCCAGCGGAGCCCACCACAGGCGCGGTCGCAGCCCGGCGTCCCGGATCTGCCGCGTGAAGGCCCGCATGTCCGCAGCGCCCCGCGGGAACTTCCGCGGGTCCAGCTCCCAGTCGCCCTCGTTGGTCTGCCAGCCGTCGTCGAGCACCGCCCACTTGAGACCGACCTCCCGCACCTTGGGGAGCGTTCCGACCACCTGCTCGACGGTGAAGTCGCGCTCGTACCCCCAGGCGCACCACATGGGTTCCAGGGCCGGCCCGGGCGTCTCGGGGGCCTGCTGGCCGACGTCGCCCATGTAGTCGCGGTAGCGCTGGAGCGGCACGAAGTGGTCGCCCGGCAGGGCGGTCAGGAACGTGGTGTCGGTGGTCAGGCGCCGGCCCGGCCCCAGGGTGACGGGGGTGTCGCCCTCGACGGCGAGGCTCGCTCCGCCGGCCGTCCTGCGGACCGGCAGGCGCAGCATCCTGGCCACCGGTTCGACATGCCCGACGGAGAGACCGGCGCCCGGCCGCCACACGGACGCCACGGGGGTGCCGCCGCCGTAGTCGGAGGCGTCCATGCCCAGCGAGTTCCGCTGGACGAATTCGTCCGTCATCGGCTGCACCCAGTCGCGGCGGTCCTCGTACGTAGTGCCCGAGAAGGTGTAGAAGCCGGCCGGGCTTTCGAGGAGTTCGTGGGCTCCGCTGCGCCACCCCGTGACCGCCAGCGGGCTCCCGGTCCCGTTGGTGTAGGTCACCTTCATCACGATCATTCCGGTCAGGCGCCGGAAGGAGGTCAGCTCCACCGTCTTGCGCACGCCGGTCGCGGACTCGCCCCAGAGGGTCACCCTGACGCCCGCGCCGTGCCGGTGGTGCCTGGTCCTGCGGGTCCGGTGCCCGCCGTAGGCGAACTCGTCGATCGCCCCGTCGCCCACGAGCAGGGCCTCACCGGCGTCGAAGCGCGTGATGTCGACGCCCTCCAACGCCACCCGGCTGCGCAGCCGGTCGTCGAACTCCAGGGTGATGGAGGTGTCGCCGACCCCGACGAGGTCGGGCCCGCGGTGCGGTGCGGCGGCCGCGGGTGCGGCGCCCTGTGCCACGGTGGGGAGGGCGGCCAGGCCGGCACCCCCCAGCGCCACCTTCAGCACGCTGCGCCGGTTCACATCCGTCATGTCGTTCTCTCTCTCGGAGCAGGGTCTGGTCTGCAACCGGCTCCTCGAACGGAGTCGGGACACCCGTGAGGGTGACGAGGCACCATCGGGCTCTGGGTGGCCTGCATCGAGAACGTAAGTGGTATGCAATTGGCATGTCAATGGTTCAACGGTCTGTCACGGACCGGGAGTTCACCACGCGCCCCCGGGGAGTGAGAGCTCCGGGTGCCTGCGCGGGCGGTCGAACCGGTACGCTTCTGGTATGACCGAAGCGAGTACGCCGATGCCCAGGGGCCTCTTCGCCGACGACGCCCTCCCGCTGTACGAGCGCACGGCCGCGCGGCTCCTCGACGACCTGCGTACCGCCGCCGCCCGCCCCGGCGACCGGCTGCCCTCCGAGCGGGCCATGGTCGCCAGGTACGCCGTGTCGCGCGTGACCCTGCGGGCCGCCCTCGCCCAGCTGGAGGCGCGCGGCATCGTGCGGCCGTCGTCGTCACGCGGGTGGTTCGTCGCCGAGCCAGGTCTCTTCCCGGATGCGGCGTCGGCGCCCGCCTCGACCGTCCCCCAGGTCCAGGGATTCGCCGACTACGCCGAGGCCAACGGCCTGACGACGGCCAGCAAGGTGCTCTCGGCCACCGTTCGCCCGGCCACGGTGGCGGAGGCGGAGCAGCTGCGGATCGCCCCGGGCGCCGACCTCTTCGACCTCCACCGGCTGCGCTTCCTGGACGGCCTGCTGGTCGTGCTGGAGCACAACCGGCTGCCCCTGTCGGCCTGCCCGGCCCTGGCCGACACCGACTTCAGCACCGCCTCGCTGTACGCCACCCTGCGCGCCGCCGATCCGCCGCAGCTTCCCCGGGTCGCCGACTACTCGGTCGAAGCCCGCCACCCGACGGCACGGGAGATGGAGCTGCTCGAGATCGGCGCCACCATGCCGATGCTGGTCGCGACCCAGCTGACCTCCAACCAGGACGCCCGCCCGATCGAACTGACCGTCCAGGTCTACCGGGGGGACCGCTACCGGTTCCGGGCCTCCATCACCAACCAGACCTGAACGAGCCGGCACCGGCCGGATGTGACCGGACGCGACCGGACACGAACGAGTCCGAACGGTGCCGTACAACCCAGCCGTACAACCCTGCCCGAGCCGGGCGTCGCAGTGGCCGACGCCCGGCTCGTCGCCGTTGCGCCCACTGGTCCCGCCGGGTCCCGCTGGTGCCACCGTCCTTGGCCCTACTGGCCCTACTGGCCCTACTGGCCCTACTGGACATGATGAGATACCAGAAGCAGACCAATGGAGCCTATTGACGGCCAAAACTAAGACCAGTAACGTTCCGCTTGAGCTTCGGGCCATCGCGGCAAACAGGCTCAAACTGCACTTCAGTAAGGGGTTGGCCATGCAGAGTCCGTTGGACGAGGTCGTCCGGAACCAGAAGGCCGGACGGCCACAGGGCATCACCTCCGTGTGTTCCGCCCATCCGCTGGTCATCGAAGCCGCTGTGGTGCAGGCACGCGAGACCGGTGGTCCGGTACTGGTGGAGGCGACCTCGAACCAGGTCGACCAGTACGGCGGATACACGGGTATGCGGCCCGGCGACTTCCGCGACCTCGTGCACGGCATCGCGACGGCGTGTGGTCTGCCACTGGACCGCGTGATCCTCGGCGGCGACCACCTCGGACCGAACCGGTGGCAGTCCCTGCCGCCCGACGAGGCGATGGAGCAGGCCGAAGCCCTGGTGGCGGCCTACGCGGCGGCCGGCTTCACCAAGATCCACCTGGATTGCAGCTTCGCCTGCGCCGGCGACCCCGTACCGCTGACCGACGACGTGGTCGCCGAACGCGCCGCGCGCCTGATCCGGGTGGCCGAGGACACGGTGGGTCCCGGGCGGGCGGCGCGGATCCGGTATGTGATCGGCACCGAGGTGCCCACCCCCGGCGGCGCGCACGAGACGCTCGGCGCTCTCGTGCCCACCACGCCCGAGGCGGCGCGCACGACGTTGGAGCAGCACCGCAAGGCGTTCGCCCGGCACGGCATCGACGGTGTCTGGCCACGCGTCATGGGCCTGGTGGTGCAGCCGGCCGTGGAGTTCGACCACCTGCGGGTCGTCGACTACCGGCGGGAGCCGACCGAGGAGCTGCGCAAGGTCCTCGACGACGAGCCCACCATGGTCTTCGAGGCCCACTCGACCGACTACCAGACCGCCGAGGCACTCACCGAGCTGGTCGAGGACCACTGGGCGGTTCTCAAGGTGGGCCCCGGGTTGACCTTCGCCCTGCGCGAGGCGCTGTTCGCCCTCGCCGCGATCGAGGACGAGCTGGTGCCGGCCGGCGAGCGGTCACGGCTCGCCGAGGTCGTCGAGCGCCGGATGCTCGCCGAGCCCGCCCAGTGGGAGGGCTACTACCCGGGCACCGACGCCGAGCAGCGCCTCGCCCGCCGCTACAGCTACAGCGACCGGATGCGCTACTACTGGCCGGACCCCGAGATCGAAGCGGCCCAGGCCCGGCTGCTGGCCAACCTCTCGGCCGCGGTCGTCCCGCTGCCGCTCCTCAGCGCCCACCTCCCGCTCCAGTACGCCCGCGTCCGCCGCGGTGAGCTGGCCGCCCGCCCGCGCGAGCTGGCCGTGGACCACGTCCGCGACGTCCTGCGCGACTACGACCACGCCACCGGCACGAACCGCGACCAGAACCCCCGGCAGAACCAGAACCAGAAGCAGAACCAGAAGGAGTACGTGTGACCACGCCCTCCGGCACGCTGCCCGTCGACGACAGCGCTGTCCACACCGTCCGCGAGATCGCCCAGCAGCCCGCCCTGTGGCGGGAGGTCGACCGGATCGTCGCCGCCTCCCGGGAAGCGCTGGACGCGTTCCTGCACCCGCTCACGGCGCGCGGTGACCTGCGCGTGGTCCTCACCGGGGCCGGCACCTCCGCGTTCGCCGGCCAGGTGCTCGCGCCGGCCCTGTCCCGGCGCCTGGGACGGCGCGTCGACGCGGTTTCCACCACGGACCTCGTGGCCGACCCCCGCGGTTGCCTCGCCGAGGACCTGCCCACGCTGCTGGTCTCGTTCGCGAGGTCGGGTGACAGCCCGGAGTCCGTGGCCGCCACCGCCCTGGCGGACCAGGTCCTCTCCGAGGTGCACCACCTCGTGATCACCTGCAACGAGCAGGGCCGCCTGGCACGCGAACACGCCGCGCGGCCGCAGTCCCACGTGCTGCTGATGCCCGCCGCGTCCAACGACCGCGGTTTCGCCATGACGTCGAGCTTCACGTGCATGACGCTCGCGGCCCTGCTCGCGCTGGGCGGGGACGCCTACGACGGGATCGCCGGACGCCTGGCCCGGGCGGCGGAGTCGATCATCGAGGAGGGCGCCGCCGACCGCACCGCCGGTGCCCTGGTGGACCGTGCGCCCGAACGCATCGTCTTCCTCGGCAGCGGCCCGCTGAAGGGCCTCGCCGCGGAGTCGGCGCTGAAGGTGCTGGAGCTGACCGGCGGGACGCTCATGGCCGTACCGGAATCCTCGCTGGGTTTCCGGCACGGTCCCAAGGCGGTGCTCAACGAACGCTCGGTGGCGGTGGTGTACGTGTCGAACGACCCCTACACCCGCCAGTACGACCACGACATCCTCGCGGAGCTGCGCGGCAACCTTCCCGCCGGCAGCGTCGTCGCGGTCTCCGCGGAGACCGGCGCCGCGGCGGAGGGCGCCGACGCCTGGCCGCTGCCGGGCCTCGACGACGTCGAGGACGCCGCCCTGGCCCTGCCCGCCGTGGTGTACGCCCAGCTCATCGCCCTCCGTGCTTCCCGGGCCCGGGGCCTGCGACCCGACAACCCCTTCCCCTCGGGTGAGGTCAACCGCGTGGTGCAGGGCGTGATCCTGCACTCACTGAACAACTGATCGAAGGCGGCGACGGCGCGGATCGAGGGCGCCGGACGGAGGTACGACGATGTTCCTGGGTGTCGACGGCGGCGGTACGAAAACCGCATTCTGTCTGGTCGACCGGTCCGGACAAGTGGTGGCGCGCGCCCAGGCGGCGAGTTCGTACTACTTCTCCCACGGTATCGAGCTGGTCGAACGTGTTCTGAAGGAAGGTGTCGACGCTGTCTGCGCCGCGGCTGAACTGGCCCCGGCCGACATCGAGTACGCCTTCTTCGGCCTGCCCGGCTACGGGGAGGCGGCCCACGACGTGCCCGTCCTCGACGCGACACCGCGAGCGGTGCTCGGGCACGACCGCTACGGCTGCGACAACGACATGGTCTGCGGCTGGGCGGGTTCGCTCGGCGCGGTCGACGGCATCAACGTCATCAGCGGCACCGGCTCGATGACGTACGGCGAGCGGCTCGGCCGGGGCGTACGCATCGGCGGCTGGAGCGAGACGTTCGGCGACGAGGGATCGGCGTACTGGATCGCGGTCCGCGGCCTCAACGCCTTCTCCCGGATGAGCGACGGACGGCTCCCCGAGGGCCCCCTGGCCGACGTGTTCCGCACCGGACTCGGTCTGGAGTCGGACCTCGACGTCATCGACGTGGTCCACAACCGGTGGCAGGGAGACCGGGGCCGGATCGCCGCGCTCAGCCGCTCGGTGGCCGAGGCGGCCGCACTGGGCGACGAGACCGCCGCGTCGATCCTCGCCGAGGCGGGCCGCGAACTCGCCCTCCTCGTGGACGTCACCCGCGAACGCCTGGGCTTCGGCCCGGACGAGACCGTGCCCGTCTCCTACTCGGGCGGCACCTTCGGCGCCGCCCCGGTCCTGGAGACGTTCACCGCCGGGCTGCGCGGCCGCTTCACCGGCTACGCGTTGCGGCACCCCCTGTACGAGCCCGTCGTGGGCGCCGCCCTGTACGCGGCGAAACTCGCCGGCACCCCGCTCGACCGGCCGGCGCTCGACGCGCTGCGCCGGACCTCCGGGGCCCCTGCCTCAGGAGAGGACGAAGAATGAAGAACGGCACAAGAAGCTGGATCCTGTACGCGTCGCTGCTGGTCCTGTTCTGGGGTGTGTGGGGCGCCTTCTCCAGCGAGCCGAACAGCAGGTACGGCTACCCCAACGAGATGATCTACATCATCTGGGCCTTCACGATGCTCATCCCCGCGTTCTTCGCGATGCGCGGCAACACGTTCGACCGCAGGCCGGTCGCCGCGATGTACGGGCTGATCGCTGGACTGACCGGGGCCGGCGGCCAACTGCTGCTCTTCCAGGCGCTCTCCGACGGTCCGGCGTACCTGATCTTCCCCCTGGTGTCGCTCTCCCCGGTGATCACCGTGCTCATGGCGACGGTGCTGCTGCGGGAGCGGATCACCCGGCTCGCCGTCGTGGGCGTGGTCGCGGCGCTGGTGGCGATCGTCCTGCTCAGCATCCCCAGCGGCGGCGACGACTCGGACTCGCACGGGCCGTGGCTGCTGATCGCCATCCTGGTGTGCGTCGCCTGGGGCGTGCAGGCGTTCTGCATGCGCAAGGCCGCGCTCGTCGGCGTCAACGACGCGACGACCTTCGGGTGGATGACCATCAGCGGACTCCTCCTGGTTCCGGTGGCGTTCGCACTCATGGGCGGTCTCCCGTCCGGGGCCCCCTGGCAGGCACCGGCGCTCACCGCGGTCACCCAGGTCCTCAACGCCGTCGGCGCGCTGTTCCTGGTCATGGCGTTCAGCCGGGGCAAGGCCACCGTCGTCGCCCCCGTCACCAACGCCCTCGCCCCGGTACTGACCATCGTGCTGTCCCTGGCGGTCTACCAGACGCTGCCCAGCGTGTGGGGCACCCTGGGCATCGTGCTGGCCCTCGCGGGCTCCACCCTGATGGTCTACAGCGACGAGAAGAGCGGCGAGAGTCCCGTGGCACCGGGAGCCGCGGACAACGACGTGAGTCCCGTCGGCCGGTAGTCCCGCAGGCCCCTTCATCCCGGCCGGCCGGTGCGGACGGCCATCGCCCCGCACCGGCCGGCCCGACCGCCCGTCGAAGCAACACGAAAGCGAGGGGGAAGACCCCATGCCCCTGGTCCCCACGCGCGAACTCGTCTCGGCGGCCGCGGCCGCCGGCCGGGCCGTCGCGGCGTTCAACGTCATCACGCTGGAACACGCCGAGGCGATCACCACCGGTGCCGCCGCCGCGGGCGCCCCGGTGATCCTGCAAATCAGCGAGAACGCCGTACGGTTCCACGGCGGCCGGGTCGAGCCGATCGCGCGGGCCGCGGCCGAGGTCGCCAAGGCCGAAGACGTCGACGTCGCACTGCACCTGGACCATGTGACGGACATGGGACTGCTGCGGACGGCGGCCGACGCGGGCTTCTCCTCCGCGATGTTCGACGCCGGGGCGCAGCCCTACGCCGAGAACCTGGCCGCCACCCGCGCCGCCGCGCAGTGGGCCCACGGCGCGGGCCTGTGGCTGGAGGCCGAACTCGGGTACGTGGGTGGCAAACCGGACGCGCCCGCGAGCGCCCACGCCGCCGGGGTGCGCACCGATCCGGCGGAGGCGGCACGCTATGTGGCGGACACCGGCGTGGACGCGCTGGCCGTCGCCGTGGGCAGCAGCCACGCGATGACCGAACGCTCCGCGTCCCTGGACCACGCGCTGATCGGACGACTGCGGGAGGCCGTGCCCGTTCCCCTGGTCCTGCACGGTTCGTCGGGCGTCGGGGACGACGAACTGCGGCGAGCGGTCCGGGCGGGCATCGTGAAGATCAACGTCGGTACCGCCCTCAACATCGCCTTCACGGGCGCGGTCCGCGAGACGCTGGCGGCGCGCCCCGACCTGACCGACCCCCGCCCCTACGTCGCCCGGGGCCGGGAGACGATGGCGGAGACGGTACGTGTCCTGCTCGGGGTGGTCGGCGGCTGAGCGGCGCCGACGCGACCGCCGCACGCACCGGCTGCCCCGAGTGCCGCGTCACCGCTCCGCGTGCAGCAAGGTGAACCGCGCGCCCTCGGGGTCCGCCACCGTCGCCGCCCGGCCGTGGGGCGTGTCCCGGGCCGGGTCGAGGACGTGCCCGCCCAGGTCGACGAGGCGCGCCACGGACTCGTCCGTGTCGGCCACCTCGAAGTACGTCATCCAGTGCGGACCCCGGTCGCGCGGCAGTGCGTCGCCGAGGCCCTGGACACCGGCGACGGGGCGGCCGTCGAGGCGCAGGGTGACGTGGTCGCGGCCGGTGGAGGTCTCCGGACCCGGCTCGAAGCCGAAGACCGTCTCGTAGAACTTGGCGACGTTCGCCGTCTCGTAGGTCAGCAGTTCGTTCCAGGCCGGCGTGCCGGGCAGACCGGTGACGGCCGTGCCCAGGTGTGCGGCCGCCTGCCAGATGCCGAAGACGGCGCCGGCGGGGTCGGAGCCGAGGGCCATGCGGCCCGCCTCGCCCGCGTCCAGTGGACCGACGCCGACCGTGCCACCGCACAGGCGCACCGTCTCGGCCGTCCGGTTGACGTCGTCCGAGGCGAAGTACGGCGTCCAGGCGGTGGGCAGTTGCCGGTCCGGGGGCAGCTGCCCGATACCGGCCACCTCGCGCCCGTCGAGCAGGGCCCGCGCGTACGGGCCCAGTTGCTGGGGGCCTGGCCGGAACTCCCAGCCGAACAGGGCGCCGTAGAAGTCGTGGGTGGCGGCAGGCCCGTGCACCATGAGACTCACCCAGCAGGGTGTGCCGGGCGCGCGCCGGGCGTTCGTTTCGCCGATCCGGCTGTCCGATCCCCGTGCGTCGGTCATCGTCACCCTCTTCTCGGCCCTCCGCGGGCCGTGCGTCCGCTTCCGCTCCCACGGGCCTCGGCACCGACACCGGCACCGGGTTCCGGTGCGTGGTTCGGGCGAGCTCGCGCTCGTGGGGCAGCCCGCCTGCCCGGGCAGTACAGCATGTGCCCGAACCCGTACGCCTCGTGATCGGTACTGTCCGGCGGGCAGAGTAGCCCGACATCGACGCCTCGGCCACTCGGTACGTCAGGATGGGGCCATGAACGCCATCATCTCCGCACCCGGGCTCGTCGACGAACTGGCGGGCGCCACCCCGCCCGTCCTGCTGGACGTCCGCTGGCAACTGAGCACGGCGAGGGCGGCCGGAGCCCCGCCGTTCGACGGCCGCGCCGAGTACGCCGCCGGGCATCTTCCCGGTGCCGTCTACGTCGACCTGGACAGGGAGCTGGCCTCGGCGCCCGGTGCGAACGGCCGGCACCCGCTGCCCGACGTCGGGGAGTTCGGTGCGGCGATGCGCCGGGCGGGCGTGTCGCAGGCGCGGCCGGTCGTCGTCTACGACGGCGGACAGGGGTGGGCGGCGGCCCGCGCCTGGTGGCTGCTGCGCTGGACGGGTCACCCGAACGTGCGGGTCCTCGACGGCGGGTTGCCGTCCTGGGAGGCGCCGCTGTCGACGGACGTTCCGACGCCCGAGGAGGGCGACTTCGCACCGGTGCCGGGTGCGCCGGGGCTGCTGGACGCGGACGGGGCCGCCGCGCTGGCCCGGTCCGGAGTGCTGCTCGACGCCCGCGCGGGGGAGCGCTACCGGGGCGAGGTCGAACCGATCGATCCGGTCGGCGGCCACATCCCGGGCGCGCTCTCCGCGCCGACGACCGACAACGTCGCCCCGGACGGGCGCTTCCGGCCCGCGGAGGAACTCCGCGCACGCTTCGAGTCCCTGGGTGCCACGGAGGACGGCGCGGTCGGCGTGTACTGCGGCTCGGGCGTGTCGGGTGCCCACGAGGTGCTCGCGCTGGCGGTCGCGGGTATCCCGGCGGCGCTGTACGTGGGTTCGTGGTCCGAGTGGTCGTCGGACCCGGCCCGACCCGTCGCGGTGGGGCCGGACCCGCAGTAGGGCAGAGGTCGGAGCCGGCCGGAGGACATGGGGCGGCGCGGGCAGGAGGACGGCGGTCGGGGCCGGCCGGAGGACAGCGGTCGGGGCCGCACCCGCGCGGGTGCGGCCCCGACCTCGTGCACGTCGTCCGGTCGTCCGACCAGGACTCGCTAGTCCTGCTTCTTGCGCCGTGTTCCGAACACGATCTCGTCCCAGCTGGGCACCGCCGCGCGGCGGCCCGGCCGGACGCCGTCGGCCTCGGCCTGGCGGTCGGTGGAGCCGGTGAGACGGTCGCGGTGGCTGGCCACCGAGCGCGGCATGAGCACGTCGGCGTAGGCGGAACCGGCCGACGCCGCGGGGGCGGGCGGCTCCTCGACCTCGGGTTCCTCGACGGGCTCGTCCACCGGCTCCGGAGCACGCTCGGGCACCACCAGGTCGCCGCGGAAGCTCGGCACGGCCTCCAGCAGACTGGTGAGCGAGTCGCGTTCCCGCTCGGCCGAGGCGGTGGCCGCGGTGTCCTCGGCCGGCTCGGCCGGCGGCGGGGGCAGGCTCGGCCGCTCCCGCTGCTCCCGGTCGAGGGTGCGGTCCAGCGGCCGGTCGCGGGGCAGCCGGGCGATGCGCGGCACGAACGGGAAGCTGGGCTCGGGCGCGGCGAGGTCGTCGGACTCGCCGATCAGCGCGCGTGCCTCCGCGTCGACGGCCTGGACGAGCCGCCGGGGCGGGTCGTACGTCCAGCTCGCCGAGTGCGGTTCGCCCGCGACCAGGTAGACCAGCAGTACTTCCCAGGTGCCGTCGTCGCGGCGCCAGGAGTCCCACTGGACGGTGTCCTTGTCGGCGCCGCGCAGCAGCAGCCGCTCCTGGACGGCCTCGCCGAGGGGCGGCCCGGAGTTCTCGCCGGGGCGGCGGACGGGGGTCTTGCGGGCCCGCTCCGCCATGAAGGCGCGCTCGGCCAGCACGGGGCCCTCGAAGCGCCGTACGCGGTCGACGGGGATGCCGGCCATCTGGGCGACCTCTTCCGCGGTCGCGCCGGCTCGTATACGTGCCTGGATGTCGCGGGGGCGGAGATGGCTCTCCACCTCGATCTCGATCTGGCCGAGACGCGGACGGTCGCCGCGCACGGCGGCCCGGAGCCGCTCGTCGATCGGAAGCGTGTACTCCGTGCTGTCCGCAGCCTTCAGCACCAGCCGTGTGCCGTCATTCGAGACGGCCACGACACGCAGTTCGGGCATGGGGACCTCCCGGGTGGTGCCTGCCGACGTCACGTGCGTCGCTGCTTCCGCTCTGTCGAGTGTGGCCTGCCCGGGTGCAGCCTGCCACAACCTTGCCGAGTTGCCCGGCGTGTCGGGCGCGGGCCCTGGATCGCCGTTATGGCACGGTTACCTATTCGCAACGCTAAGTGACCAACTCCGTCACCCTGTGCAACTAGCCCCCTCCCGGCGGTCCTTCAAGGTGCCGGACCCCCAGTCGGGAGACCGGCTCCAGGGCTCGCAACAGTACTCCATTCGGGCCACGTGCGTGGATTGGCACGCCGCCCAACTTCTGGCAAGAGGTGGCGCCAGGCCGTCCCTGGCGCGATTTCCGCGATCTTGGACGTGGCGTACTTCACGCAATCACCAGAAACGGAACTAATGGTTTCGGCCGCACGTCCCTTTCTCGTGCAGTTGATCGATCCCGTACGGGAAAGGCAGGCAAGGTCCGACCATGCACGAAAGGTCCGATGACGCAGGTGAGGCGGACGTGCGTTCCAAGGGGGAGTCCAGGCGCATCGACCTGAGCGTGCCCCAGGTCGCGGGCAGCGCCCTGGCCGCGGTGGTGGCCGCCAAACTCGCCTCCTCCTTCGGTGTCTACGGCACGATCGCCGGCGCCGGTCTGATCAGTGTCGTCGCCACCTGCGGGGGCTCGGTGCTCCAGCACTTCTTCAAGCGGACCGGGGAGCAGATCCGGGTGAAGCGCACGGTCGCCGGGGTGCGGACCGGCGGGCGGACCGCGTCGGTTCCGGCGGCCGTAACGCCCCCGGCCTCGGGCGACTTCACCGAGGGCACCGTCTACCGCGCCCGGAGCAGGGGCTGGCGCCGCCCACTGGTCGCGGCGGCCCTGGTCTTCGGCGTCACCATGGCCGGGATCACGGTGTACGAGGTCGCCTCCGGTCAGAACCTGAGCGGCGGCCGCAGCACCACCGTCGGCAGCGCCTTCACCGGCCACGGCAAGTCGTCGGGCGGTTCGGGGGAGTCGGGCGATTCCGGCGATTCCGGCGGCTCGCAGGACGCGCCGGACGGCCGGGACCCGGGCGGCTCCGGTGACTCGGGCGGCGCCCAGGACTCCGGCACGGGGGACGACGCCCCGGCCTCCACCCCCTCCGGGAGCCCGGACGGCGCCGGTGAGAGCCCGTCGGAGGGCGGCGGTTCCACGGCGGACGGCGGTACGGCGTCCAGTCCGGCGCCCGCCCCGGACGCCACCGGCGACGAGGGCACGGGCGCCACCGACGCGCCCGGCCCGGACGCCTCGGCTACGGCCCCAGAACCCGGCGCAAGTAGTCGTTCTGGAACCGGCGCTCCGGGTCAAGACGGTCCCGCAGCGCCGTGAACTCGCCGAAGCGCGGATACACCCCGGAGAGGTAATCGGCGTCCCGGGTGTGCACCTTGCCCCAGTGCGGCCGGCCCTCGTGCGCCGTGAAGATGCGCTCGGCGGCGGTGAAGTACGCCTGGTAGGGCGTGCCCCGGAACATGTGCACGGCGACGTACGCGCTGTCGCGGCCCGACGCGGTGGACAGCGTGATGTCGTCGGCCGGGGCCGTGCGCACCTCGACCGGGAAGCTGATCCGCAGCCGTGACCGGTCGACCATCGCCCTCAGTTCGCGCAGCACCTCGACGACGGCCTCGCGCGGAACGGCGTACTCCATCTCCACGAACCGCACCCGGCGCGGGGAAGTGAAGACCTTGTAGGGAGTGTCCGTGTACGTCCGCGCGGAGAGCGCCCTGCTGGAGATCCGGGCGATCGACGGAATGGTGGCGGGTGCCGCGCGGCCGACCCAGTTGACCGCCTGGAAGAGGCCGTTGGAGAGGAACTCGTCGTCCAGCCAGCCCTTGAACCGGCCCACCGGCCGCTCCGGACCGGCACTGCGGTTGTTGCGCTTGGTGTTGGTGCTGTTGGTGTGCGGGAACCAGTAGAACTCGAAGTGCTCGTTCTCGGACCACAGGGCGTCGAAGTCGGCCAGGACCCGGTCGAACGGCATCGGTTCCTCGCGGGCGGTCAGCAGGAAGACCGGCTCCACGGCGAAGGTGATCGCGGTGACGACGCCCAGCGTTCCGAGGCCGATCCGGGCGGCGGCGAACACCTCGGGGTTCTCGTCCGCGGAGCAGGTCAGCACCGAACCGTCCGCCGTGACCAGTTCCAGGCCCCGGATCTGGGCGGCGATCGAGGCCGAGTCGCGGCCCGTTCCGTGGGTGCCGGTGCTGGTGGCCCCGGAGACGGTCTGCTCCATGATGTCGCCCATGTTGGTCAGCGACAGGCCCTCACGCGCGAGCGCCATGTTGAGCCTCTTGAGCGGGGTGCCCGCCTCGACGGTGACCGTCATGGCGTCGCGATCGATGCGGCGGATACCCGTCAACAGTTGAGGGCGGATCAACACACCGTCCGTCGCGGCTATCGAGGTGAACGAGTGCCCGGTGCCGACCGCCTTGATTCGCAGGCCGTCCTCGGCCGCCCGGCGGACGGCGTCGGCCAGTTCGTCCACGGAGGCGGGAGCGACCTCCCGCGCGGGGCGCGCCGAGACGTTGCCGCCCCAGTTACGCCATGTGCCGTTCCGGCCGCTCGTCCTGCCGCTCGCCGTGCGTGTGCTGCTCAACGGTCCCTCCCCGACGCGGTTCCGGCCGCTTGAGCCGGCGGTACCCGAGGAAACCGACCGCGACCGCGACGGCCCCGGCCACCGCCGGAACCCCGTACCCCGCGCGCGCCCCGGAGGTGTCGACCACCCAGCCGCCCGCGGAGGAGCCGAGCGCGACCCCGACCGCGAGTCCGGTACTCACCCAGGTCATGCCCTCGGTGAGCTGCGTGCGTGGTACGTGCTCTTCGATGAGGGACATCGTCGTGATCATCGTGGGAGCGATGGACAGACCCGCAACGAACAGCGCCGCGGCCAGAAACGGCAAGTTTCCGACCAGTAGGAGGGGGATCATACTCACGGCCATCGCACACACGCCCAGAAGCCAGCGGCGTTCCGGCGGCCCGGCGAAGCGCAGCAGCCCGAAGATCATGGCCGCCGTGCACGAGCCCGCCGCGTAGAGGGCGAGGACGAGGCTGGCGGCGGCCTTGTGCCCCTCCTCCTCGGCGAACGCCACGGTGACGACGTCGATGGCCCCGAAGATCGTCCCCGTGGCCGCGAACGTGCCGACCAGGACCTGGAGCCCCCGGGAGCGCAGCGCCGTGCCGCCGCCCTGGTGCTCGCGTGGGTGCGGCTCCGGCTCGGTGGCGCGCTGCGAGGTCAGCCAGAAGACGCCGGTCGCCAGGAAGCAGGCGGCGAGCAGCGGGCCGGCCTCCGGGAACCAGGCCGTGGACAGGCCGATGGAGATGATCGGGCCGAAGATGAAACAGATCTCGTCCACCACGGACTCGAAGGAGTACGCGGTGTGCAGTTGCGGCGTGCCCCGGTACAGGGCCGCCCAGCGGGCCCGGACCATCGCCCCGAGGCTCGGCACGCAGCCGATGCCGACACAGGCCACGAACAGCACCCAGTCCGGCCATCCGTAGTGCGCCGCGGGCAGCAGGACCGCCGCCGCGGTCAGCGACACCAGCGTCGCCGGGCGCAGCACCCGGCGCTGCCCGTACCGGTCGACCAGACGTGAGACCTGCGGGCCGGCCACGGCGGCGGCGAGTGCGATGGTGGCGGACAGCGCACCGGCCAGTCCGTACCGCCCGGTGAGCTGGGAGATCATCGTCACCACGCCGATGCCCATCATCGACAGCGGCATCCGGCCGAGGAAACCCGCGGCGGAGAAGCCCTTGGTGCCGGGGAGGGCGAACAGGGCGCGGTAGGGGCTGGCCAACGAGGTCTCCGGAAGCGGCTCGGTCACGAGTTAGTAAGGTGCGAATGCAGTCGATACAGCTTACTCGCCCCTTCGTTCGGAAACACCCCCTCGGACCTGGTGAAACGCACGGTCGGTACCCCGCCGTTTCCCCGCTGTCAGTGCCGGGTGGCAGGATCGGGGCATGCCAGACGTGCTCGATGCCAGCCCCTACGACGCCCTGCTCCTGCTCTCGTTCGGCGGCCCCGAGGGCCCGGACGACGTGGTCCCGTTCCTGGAGAACGTGACCCGCGGGCGCGGCATCCCCAAGGAACGCCTCAAGGAAGTCGGACAGCACTACTTCCTCTTCGGCGGCGTCAGCCCCATCAACGACCAGAATCGCGCCCTGCTCGACGCCCTGCGCAAGGACTTCGCCGAGCACGGCCTGGACCTGCCCGTCTACTGGGGCAACCGCAACTGGGCGCCGTACCTGACGGACACCCTGCGCGAGATGGCCGGCGACGGCCGCCGCCGCATCCTGGTCCTCGCCACCAGCGCCTACGCCTCCTACTCGGGCTGCCGCCAGTACCGCGAGAACCTGGCGGACGCCCTCGCCGCCCTGGAGTCCGAGGGAATCGAGCTGCCGAAGATCGACAAGCTCCGGCACTACTTCAACCACCCCGGCTTCGTCGAGCCGATGGTCGACGGGGTCGTGCGGTCCCTGGCCGAGCTGCCCGAGGAGGTGCGGGACGGGGCGCACATCGCGTTCTGCACCCACTCGATCCCCACCTCCGCCGCCGACACGTCCGGCCCGGTCGAGGAGCACGGCGACGGCGGGGCGTACGTGCGCCAGCACCTGGACGTGGCGCAGGTGATCGCCGACGCCGTCCGCGAGCGCACCGGCGTCGACCACCCCTGGCAGCTCGTCTACCAGTCGCGCTCCGGCGCCCCGCACATCCCGTGGCTGGAGCCCGACATCTGCGACCACCTGGAGGAGCGGCAGGCGGCCGGCGCCCCCGCGGTCGTGATGGCCCCCATCGGGTTCGTCTCCGACCACATGGAGGTCCTGTACGACCTCGACACGGAGGCGACCGCCAAGGCGGAGGAGCTGGGGCTGCCGGTGCGCCGCTCGGCCACCGTGGGCGCCGACCCGCGCTTCGCCGCGGCCGTCCGCGACCTGGTCCTGGAGCGGGCGGGCGACGAGCGCGGGCAGGAGGTCGCGCCCTGCGCCCTCGGCGCCCTCGGCGCGAGCCACAACCTGTGCCCGGTCGGCTGCTGCCCCGCCCGTGCCCCCCGGCCCGCCGCCGCGGGCGCCGACAGCCCCTACGCGTGAGGACCCCCGTGACCGACGTGACGCCCGATCCGCTCCGTGCCGACCTGCTGAAGATCGCCCAGGAGGCCGCCCACCGCGCGGGCGAGCTGCTGCGGGACGGCCGCCCGGCCGACCTGGCGGTCGCCGCCACCAAGTCCAGCCCCATCGACGTGGTCACCGAGATGGACATCGCCGCGGAGAAGCTGATCACCGGGCTGATCGCCGACCGCCGCCCCGAGGACGGCTTCCTCGGCGAGGAGGGCGCCGCCACGGAGGGCACCAGCGGCATCCGCTGGGTCATCGACCCGCTGGACGGCACGGTGAACTACCTCTACGGGCTGCCCACCTGGGCGGTCTCCATCGCCGCCGAGCAGGACGGCGAGCGGGTGGCCGGTGTGGTCGTGGCGCCGATGCGGGGCGAGTCCTACCACGCGGTGCTGGGCGGCGGCGCCTGGGCGACCGGCGCCTGGGAGGGCGAACGGAAGCTCGCCTGCCGGTCCGCCGCACCGCTGGACCAGGCGCTGGTCTCCACCGGCTTCAACTACGTCGCCGACGTCCGCGCGGAGCAGGCCGAGATCGCGCGGCGGCTGATCCCGCTGGTGCGGGACATCCGGCGCGGCGGCTCGGCCGCGATCGACCTGTGCGACGTGGCCGCGGGGCGGCTCGACGGCTACTACGAGCGCGGGCTGCACCCCTGGGACCTCGCGGCGGGGGACCTGATCGCCCGTGAGGCGGGCGCGGTGACCGGTGGACGCCCCGGTGAGCGCCCCACCGGCGCCCTGACCATCGCCGCCACCCCGGCCGTCTTCGAACCCCTCCAGCGGCTCCTGACGGACTTCGGGGCGTAGGCCTCCGGCGGTTGTGCGGAGGGCGGCATCGGTCTCCGCCGGGGGAGTGCCGTCGCCCGGCGCCGTGCCCGCGCGCCCCGCGGGGCGTGCCGGGTGCCCGAGCGGAAAGGCTGCGCCGACGCGTGCGGGGCCGCGTCACGCCGCCCCGCCGGGTGGTGCGGGGCGTCACGCCGCCCCGCCCGAGCGGGCCGCCGCAGGCATGCTCGCGCGGTCGGCTCGGCGCTCGGCTCCGCGGTCGGTTCCGCGTCCGGTCACATCGCGTCGTGGGCCCACGAGCGGGCCGGCGGAGGTGGTTGCGGTCGGGCTCCTCGGCCCCTCGGCCCCTCGGCCGCACGGTCAGGCACGTGGATCTGGACCGCCTCTCCGTGCCCCCGCCGCCCGCTTGCCGGGCGAGGTTCGGCGGCCCCCGGCTCACGTGGTTCCGGAGACCGCTCAGGCGTGTCCCCCGCCGGGCCGGATCGGGCAGCCACTCCGCCCGGCCGCGCCGCCCGGCCTGCCCCGGCCGCCCCACCCGTGCTGCCCGTACTCCGTGGTCGCCGGGGCACACCGCGAACCGCGACACGGGGCCGGGCATGACGAGGCCCCGGTGCTGGATCCCACCGGGGCCTCGTTCTTCGCGGGCCGATCAGGCGCTGGTCGCGCTGACCTCCACACCGTGCTCGGCAGCGAGACGGCGCAGATCGTCGAGCTCGCCCAGCTCCACCTCGACAAGGAACTCGTCGCCCTCGTCGCGGGCCCGGGACAGGTCGGACTCGGTCGTCTTTATGCGCTGCAGAAGTCCTGCGGTGAAAGCGTCCATGCTGCGCCCCCTCGTCCTGGGTCGTGGGTCGTTGGCACGGGGGTGTGCCGATCGGAAGGGGCGATCACGCCTCCGGTGGAGTGCCCAGCGCTGCCCTGCCGGGCGGCGACCGTGCCGGACACCCACGCCCGCTCTGCGGAAGCGGACCGCGGCGTACCGCGCGGTAACGCGGTACAGGCAGAGCGTGATCGCGGGGTGTAAAGCCGTCCTCCCCCAGCTCCCCTTCGCGGAAACCTTAACCGCGCGAGAAAATCTCGCATTCCCGCTGCGGCGGCCCTTCTTCGCCGATCTTCGTCACCGGCCCCTCACCCGGCTTACAGCCGACTTATGGCCGAAAAGGGCAGGATGGAGGCAACACACCCACCAGCCCCCTGCCCACGTGCGTCCGAGAAGCGCTACGCGGGTGGACACAGGAAGGACAAGCGACGTGCGCGTACTCGTCGTCGAGGACGAGCAGCTGCTCGCCGATGCGGTGGCCACCGGACTGCGCCGGGAGGCCATGGCCGTCGACGTCGTGTACGACGGTGCGGCCGCCCTGGAACGCATCGGCGTCAACGACTACGACGTGGTCGTCCTCGACCGCGACCTTCCCCTCGTGCACGGCGACGACGTCTGCCGCAAGATCGTCGAGCTGGGCATGCCCACGCGCGTGCTCATGCTCACGGCCTCGGGCGACGTCAGCGACCGGGTCGAGGGCCTGGAGATCGGCGCCGACGACTACCTGCCCAAGCCCTTCGCGTTCAGCGAGCTGATCGCCCGCGTGCGCGCCCTGGGCCGGCGCACCAGCGTGCCGCTGCCGCCCGTCCTGGAGCGCGCCGGGATCAAGCTGGACCCGAATCGCCGCGAGGTCTTCCGCGACGGCAAGGAGGTGCAGCTCGCGCCCAAGGAGTTCGCCGTCCTCGAGGTCCTCATGCGCAGCGAGGGCGCCGTGGTCTCCGCGGAGCAGCTCCTGGAGAAGGCCTGGGACGAGAACACCGACCCGTTCACCAACGTCGTGCGCGTGACCGTCATGACCTTGCGCCGCAAGCTGGGCGAGCCGCCCGTCATCGTCACCGTCCCCGGCTCCGGCTACCGGATCTGAGCGGCCGTGGCGACGACACCCGCGCCCCCCGGGGCGCCCCCCAAGCCCACGTGGGACCCGCGCTCGGCCACGCCCCTGCCGTGGCTGCGCCCCACCATCCGGATACGGCTCACGCTCCTGTACGGCGGCATGTTCCTGATCGCCGGCATCCTGCTGCTGTCGATCATCTACCTGCTGGCCGCTCAGGCGGTGCGCACCGGCAACGAACCGCTGTACAAGATCGTCGACTTCGCCGACCTCAAGGTCTCCAGCAGCACCTGTCCCGTGGTCGACAACGGCAACCTGTCGCTGTCCGACTTCAACGCGGCGATCAGCGACTGCATGGACCACCAGCGCAAGGTCGCCCTGGACAACCTGCTCAGCCGCTCGCTGCTGGCGCTCCTCGGCCTCGCCGTGATCGCCTTCGCCTTCGGCTACGCCATGGCCGGACGCGTCCTGTCGCCGCTGGGCCGGATCACCCGCACCGCGCGCGCGGTGGCCGGCTCCGACCTCTCCCGCCGCATCGAGCTGGACGGCCCGGACGACGAGCTGAAGGAGCTGGCCGACACCTTCGACGACATGCTGGAGCGGCTGCAACGGGCCTTCACCGCCCAGCAGCGCTTCGTCGGCAACGCCTCCCACGAGCTGCGCACGCCGCTGGCGATCAACCGCACCCTCCTGGAAGTGCACCTGTCCGATCCGAACGCGCCGGTGGAGCTCCAGCAGCTCGGCAAGACGCTGCTGGCGACCAACGAACGCAGCGAGCAGCTGGTCGAGGGCCTGCTGCTGCTGGCCCGCAGCGACAACCAGATCGTCGAGCGCAAACCGGTGGACCTCGCCGAGGTGGCCGGCCAGGCCATCGACCAGGTGCACGGCGAGGCCGAGAGCAAGGGCGTGGAGATCCGCGGCAGCCGCGAGGCCGCGGTGGTCCAGGGCAACGGAGTCCTGCTGGAGCGGATCGCCCTGAACCTGGTCCAGAACGCCGTGCGCTACAACGTGGCGGAACAGGGCTGGGTGGAGGTCACCACGGCCGTGGAGAACGGCCAGGCGGTCCTGGTGGTCACCAACACGGGCCCGGTCGTCCCGGCGTACGAGGTGGACAACCTCTTCGAGCCGTTCCGGCGGCTGCGCACCGAGCGGACGGGCAGCGACAAGGGCGTCGGGCTCGGGCTGTCCATCGCGCGGTCCGTGGCCCGGGCGCACGGCGGGCACATCTACGCCCAGCCGCGCGAGGGCGGGGGGCTCGTGATGCGGGTGACGCTGCCCGTCTGAGATCATGACCCCGACATCGCACCGAGACCCGAGGATGTTCGCTTTGAGCGGAATTTCCAGGCCACCGGCCTTGGAGTCGCGTGTGTGATCGATCACAGCGGAGGCTTTCGCGCCCTCTACTCTCCGTGATCATGCACCCTGTCGGAAAGCCGGGAAAATCCCGGTTTTCAGGGGCCCTGATCACGGGAAGTACACGGTGAGACGCCTTTGAAGTGCGGCATTCGGACCGTGTACGGTCCCCATCGCCATCCAAGCCGATCACTCGTGAGGAGTCCGGTTGGGTGTCGATTGAGTAACAGACCTTGATGTGAGGCAAAATCTCCGCCTCAGGTCGGGCACAAGTCCGGCCTCTCACGCGTTACGTGCGCTGAAGACACCGCAGACACCCAGAGGGGGAGAGCGACCATGGCAACCGATTACGACACTCCACGCAAGACCGACGACGACGTCGACTCGGACAGCCTCGAAGAGCTGAAGGCCCGGCGGAACGACAAGTCCGCCTCGGCCGTCGACGTCGACGAGTTCGAGGCCGCGGAAGGCCTCGAGCTTCCCGGCGCCGACCTCTCGAACGAGGAACTGGCCGTCCGTGTACTGCCGAAGCAGCAGGACGAGTTCACCTGCATGAGCTGCTTCCTGGTCCACCACCGCAGCCAGCTGGCCCGGGAGAAGAACGGCCAGCCGATCTGCCGCGACTGCGACTGAGGCGGGGTCGGCCGTGACTGGCTCGACCCCTCCCTGGAAGCGCCGTTTCTCCCGACGAGGAGCGGACCAAGGGCCGTCCTACGGTCCGTACAGCGCGCGTGACGACGAGCGGGGCCCGACCGATACGGGGAAGGCCCCGCTCGAACCAGTGGCCGACCGGAGTGACCTCCCGGCGACCACCAGGCCGCCGGCACCCGCTGCCCGGCGCCGGGCAGCGGCGTTCCGGGAGAAGGCGGGACAGGGGGTCCGCAACGGCGGCGCCCGCGCCAGGGCTGCCCTGGGGCACCTCGCCGACCGGATCATCGACCTGGCCCCGCGCGTGCCCGTACGGGACCTGGCGGCGCTGCGCAGGCAGTTCCCGGGCCTCGGCCCCGAAGAGCTCGCCGACCGGCTCGTGGCCGGCGCGGCCAAGGGCACGGCGACCGTGGGAGCGGGCGTCGGAGCGGCGGCGATGCTGCCCGTACCCCCCGCGATGCCCACCGAACTGGCTGCCGAGATCACCGGCGTCGCGGCGATCGAGCTCAAGATGATCGCCGAACTCCACGAGGTCTACGGCCTGCGCCCGCCCGGCAGTCTCGCCCAGCGCAGCACCGCGTACCTGAACTCGTGGTCGGACGAACGCGGCGTAGACGTGTCCAAGCCGTCGACCCTCGGCTCGGCGATGAACAGCCACATGAAACGCCAGCTGCGCCAGCAGATCATGAAGCGGATGGTGCGCGACCTGCCCAACCTGATGCCGTTCATGGTGGGCGCGGCCGTGGGCGCCGTCATGAACCGCCGCGACACCAGAAAGCTGGCCGCCAGAATCCGTGCCGACCTGCGCAAGAAGCAGGTCGCCTGGAGCGCCCTGGACGACCTCCCGGCCCTGGAACGCCCGCAGGACGCCCTGGACATGGGCGAGATCACCAAGGGGAGCGGGCCCGGCTCCGTCGGCCCCGGGGAAAACTTCGGCAAAGACGAGCGCTGACCCGCGGCAGGCGCTTTCGTGCTACGCGGCCGCCGCCTTCGCCGCCGTCAGCGCCTCGATCAGCCGCTCCGGCTCGCGCGTCGACAGGTACAGGTAGGGCGTCGGGTCCTGCGGGTCCGTGACCAGCACGCGCACGGCCCTCGGGATGTAGGCGCGCAGCAGCAGGAACGCCCGGGTGTCGGCCTTGTACGTGCGCCAGGCGCGCGCCTCCTCCGGGTCGAGGATCTCCGCCTCGCCCAGCGCCGCCAGCGGCACCTTCGCCTCGCCCGCGACCAGCGAGTCGCCCACGATCCGGATGCGGACCGCGCCGTACGAACTGGCCGCCACCGCCGCCACCGCCGTGCCGCCCGCCAGGCCGCCCAGCATCGGCAGCGTCCCGAAGGGCAGCAGGATCAGCGCGAACGCCAGCCCCACCAGGAAGGAGACCAGCCACCAGGAGCGGGGCGCGGTGAGTCGTTCTTCGTACGGGGCCGTGGAGAGCTGCATGAAGCAAGCTTGGCACGGTATCGGTGTTCGGCCGACGCGCGGGTAAGGTCTGCGCCTGTGAGTGGTACTTCCCCAGGTCTTCAGCCCCCCGCCGACGCCGTGAAACCCGTACGGCACCCCGACGCGCCCGCTCCCGGCGAGCTGCTCGGCGCCCACTACGGGCAGTGCTTCGGCTGCGGCGGCGACCAGCCCCACGGACTGCACCTCCAGGCGCGGGCGGGTGAAGGCGTGTCGATCACCGCCGAGTTCACCGTCCGCCCCGCCCACCAGGGCGCCCCCGGCCTGGCGCACGGCGGCGTGCTGGCCACCGCCCTGGACGAGACGCTGGGCTCCCTCAACTGGCTGCTGCGCACCATCGCCGTGACCGGACGGTTGGAGACCGACTTCCGGCGGCCGGTGCCCGTGGACACGACGCTGTACCTCGAGGCCGAGGTCACCGCGGTCGCCGGCCGGAAGATCTACTCCACCGCCACCGGCCGGATCGGCGGCCCCAACGGCCCGGTGGCCGTCCGCGCCGACGCCCTCTTCATCGAGGTCAAGGTCGAGCACTTCGTCCAGAACGGCCGCGAGGAGGAGATCCGCGCCGCCATGGACGACCCCGACCAGCTCCGCCGCGCCCGCGCCTTCGAGGTGAACCCGTGAGCCGGGCCGACCTCGAGGTGCTGATCCGCCGCGTCGACCCCGACGTACCGCTCCCGGCGTACGCGCAGCCCGGCGACGCGGGCGCCGACCTGCGCACCACCGTCGACTGCGAGCTGGCGCCCGGCGAGCGTGCCGTCCTGCCCACCGGCGTGTCTGTCGCACTCCCCGAGGGGTACGCGGCCTTCGTGCACCCACGTTCCGGACTGGCCGCACGCTGCGGCGTCGCCCTGGTGAATGCCCCGGGGACGATTGATGCCGGGTACCGTGGGGAGATCAAGGTGATCGTGGTGAATCTCGACCCGCGCGAGAGCGTGCGGTTCGAGCGCTTCGACCGGATTGCCCAACTGGTCGTCCAGCAGGTCGAGAGGGTCCGCTTCCGTCAGGTCGCGGAACTTCCCGACTCGGCGCGGGCCGAGGGGGGCTTCGGGTCCACCGGCGGCCACGCCGGGCTGGACCCCGCAAGCGGCACAAGCGGTCAGGTCGCCGAAGGCGGCCCGACGGGTGGGAATCGATACGCTTCGGTCGTATCCGACCGGGAAGGACAGTGACGTGTTCGGACGTCGCAAGAAGAATGACGCCGCCGAGGACGCGGCCGGCGAGACCGAGCAGGTCGTCGACAGCGTCGACACCGAGGCGGACGAAGAGCGCGAACGCGTGCGGCTCGAGCCCGAGCCGCGCCCCGACGGGCCCTGGGACAGCACCGAGGTCCGCGACCCGGGCGAGGGCCGGGTCGACCTGGGCGGTCTGTTCATCCCCGGGGTCGACGGCATGGAACTGCGGGTGGAGGTCGCGGGCGACGCGATCGTCGCCGCGACCGTCGTGCTGCGCGACAGCGCCATCCAGCTCCAGGGCTTCGCCGCGCCCAAGCGCGAGGGCATCTGGGGCGAGGTGCGCGAGGAGATCGGCTCCGGCATCACCCAGCAGGGCGGCATCATCGACGAGGTCGAGGGTCCGCTGGGCTGGGAGCTGCGGGCCCAGGTCCCGGTGCAGCTGCCGGACGGCACGGCCGGCTTCCAGGTCGTGCGGTTCGTCGGCGTGGACGGGCCCCGCTGGTTCCTGCGCGGGGTGATCTCGGGCCAGGGCGCGGTGCAGCCGCAGGCCGCCGGTCTGCTGGAGCAGATCTTCCGGGACACCGTCGTCGTCCGCGGCGAGGGCCCGATGGCCCCCAGGGACCCCATCGTCCTGAAGCTGCCGAACGACGCGCAGATGGTCCCCGAAGGTGTCCAGCAGGAGGAGGGCTCCCGCTTCGCCGGCGGCATGGGCCAGCTCCAGCGCGGACCGGAGATCACCGAGGTCCGTTAGGCGAGGGCCCCGGCAGGGCGCTCTTCGCCGTACGCGTGCCACGAGGGCCGCGTCCCCAGGGGGACGCGGCCCTCTCGCCGTACGGACGGGACGAGCCGCGGGCGAAGCAGCGGCCGCGGCCGGAAGCAACTGCCGCGGCCGTTGTATCCGCCCGCCCCCGTTGGTGATACTGGCGCGGTTCACCGGGCGCGACGGGGGAGGGCACCACATGAGCCAGGTGGTCACGGAGACCATGGTGCGCGTCCAGGACGTGCGGAAGTCGTACGGCCACGACGGCGCCGCCGTGCACGCCCTGCGCGGCGTCTCCCTCGACGTGCCGCGCGGGGAGCTGGTCGCCCTCAAGGGGCGGTCGGGGTCCGGGAAGACCACCCTGCTCAACATCGTGGGCGGCCTCGACACCCCGGACGCCGGGCGGGTGGAGGTCGACGGCCGGAACCTCGCGGAGCTGGACGAGGACGGGCTGCTCGCCCTGCGCCGGGACCGGGTCGGCTTCGTCTTCCAGTCCTTCGGGCTCATCCCGATCCTCACCGCCGCCGAGAACGTCGGCGTACCGATGCGGCTGCGCCGGGCCGCCCCGCGCGAACGCGAGGAGCGCGTCGCGCTGCTGCTCTCCCTCGTCGGCCTCGCCGCCCACGCTGCCCAGCGCCCCGGCGAGCTGTCCGGCGGCCAGCAGCAGCGGGTCGCCATCGCCCGCGCCCTCGCCAACAACCCCGCGCTGCTGATCGCCGACGAACCCACCGGCCAGCTGGACGCGGAGACCGGGCACTCCGTGATGGAGCTGCTGCGGGCCGTCGTACGCAGCGAGCAGGTCACCGCACTGGTCGCCACCCACGACGCCACTCTGCTCGACCTCGCCGACCGGGTGCTGGAGCTGCGCGACGGGGAGATCGTCGAGCAGTGACGCCACCGGGAGCGGGCGGCCGTCAGGGTTCCGTCAAGGACGACCGGCATCCACACCCCCGCCCCTTTTGCCGCGATTGCGGGTCGTAGGGTCGACGCTGCGCACTCGGCGCAGACCGGAAGACAATGAGGCCATGGGACGCGGCAAGCTTCGGATCTACCTCGGTGCGGCACCGGGCGTCGGCAAGACGTACGCCATGCTCTCCGAGGCGCACCGGCGCGTCGAACGGGGCACCGACTGCGTGGTGGCCTTCGTCGAGCACCACGGCAGGGCACGCACCGAGGTGATGCTGCGCGGCCTGGAACAGGTGCCGCGCCGGGAGATCGAGTACCGGGGCGCCGCCTTCACCGAGCTGGACCTGGACGCGGTGCTGGCCCGCCGCCCCCGGGTGGCGCTGGTGGACGAGCTGGCCCACACCAACGTCCCCGGCGTGCGCAACGCCAAGCGCTGGCAGGACGTCGAGGAACTCCTCGCCGCCGGCATCGACGTCGTCTCCACCGTCAACATCCAGCACCTGGAGTCACTCGGCGACGTCGTGGAGTCCATCACCGGCGTACGGCAGCGCGAGACGGTGCCGGACGAGGTGGTGCGGCGCGCGGACCAGATCGAACTGGTCGACATGTCGCCCCAGGCGCTGCGCCGCCGCATGGCCCACGGCAACATCTACCAGTCGGACAAGGTCGACGCGGCCCTGTCCAACTACTTCCGCCCCGGCAACCTCACCGCCCTGCGCGAGCTGGCGCTGCTGTGGGTCGCGGACCGGGCCGACGAGTACCTCCAGCAGTACCGCAGCGAGCACCGGGTCTCGAAGATCTGGGGCTCGCGCGAACGCATCGTCGTGGGCCTGACCGGCGGCCCCGAGGGACGGACGCTGATACGGCGGGCCGCGCGCCTCGCGGAGAAGGGCGCCGGCGGCGAGGTGCTGGCCGTGTACATAGCCCGCAGCGACGGACTGACCTCCGCGTCCCCGAAGGAGCTCGCGGTGCAGCGCACCCTGGTGGAGGACCTGGGCGGCACCTTCCACCACGTGCTCGGCGAGGACATACCGGCCGCGCTGCTCGACTTCGCGCGCGGCGTCAACGCCACCCAGATCGTCCTCGGCTCCTCGCGCCGCAAGACCTGGCAGTACGTCTTCGGACCCGGTGTCGGCGCCACCGTCGCCCGCGAGTCCGGCTCCGACCTCGACGTCCACATCGTCACCCACGAGGAGGTCGCCAAGGGGCGCGGGCTGCCGGTGGCCAGGGGAGCGCGGCTCGGCCGGTCCCGGATCGTCTGGGGCTGGCTGGCGGGCCTGGGCGGTCCCGTGCTGCTGACGCTGCTGCTCAGCACCGTCCACCTCGGGCTCGCCAACGACGTGCTGCTCTACCTGGCGCTGACCGTCGCGGCCGCCCTGCTCGGCGGGCTGTACCCGGCGCTCGCCTCGGCCACGGTCGGGACCGTGCTGCTGAACTGGTTCTTCACGCCTCCGGTCAACCGGATCACCATCGCCGACCCCAAGAACATCCTTGCGCTCGCCATATTCGTGGGCGTCGCGCTCTCCGTCGCCTCGGTCGTCGACGTCGCGGCCCGCCGCACCCACCAGGCCGCCCGGCTGCGCGCCGAGTCGGAGATCCTGTCCTTCCTGGCCGGGGACGTGCTGCGCGGCGAGACCAGCCTGGAGACGCTCCTGGAGCGGGTGCGCGAGACCTTCGGCATGGAGTCGGCCGCCCTCCTGGAGCGGGAGGGCGACGTGGCGCCCTGGACCTGCGCGGGGCGCGCCGGGTCGGGACCGCCGGTCGACCGCCCGGAGGACGCGGACGTGGACATGCCCGTCGGCGACCACATGGCCCTCGCGCTGACCGGCCGGGTCCTGCCCGCCGAGGACCGCCGGGTGCTGGCCGCCTTCGCCGTGCAGGCCGCCGTGGTCCTGGACCGGCGCCGGCTGCGCGAGGAGGCCGACCGGGCCCGCGCGCTGGCCGAGGGCAACCGCATCCGCACGGCGCTGCTGGCCGCCGTCAGCCACGACCTGCGCACCCCGCTCGCCGGGATCAAGGCCGCGGTGACCAGCCTCAGGTCCGACGACGTGGCCTGGTCCGAGGAGGACCGGGCGGAGCTGCTCGAAGGCATCGAGGAGGGCGCCGACCGCCTCGACCACCTGGTGGGCAACCTGCTCGACATGTCCCGCCTCCAGACCGGCACCGTCACCCCGCTGATCCGCGAGATCGACGTCGACGAGGTGGCGCCGATGGCGCTCGGCGGCGTCCCCGAGGGCAGCGCGGAGCTGGACATCCCCGAGACGCTGCCCATGGTCGCCGTGGACGCCGGGCTCCTGGAGCGGGCGCTGGCCAACCTGGTGGAGAACGCCGTCAAGTACAGTCCGGACGACCGGACCGTCCTGGTCGCCGCCAGCGCCCTCGCCGACCGCGTCGAGGTGCGGGTGGTGGACCGGGGGCCGGGAGTGCCGGACGAGGCCAAGGACCGCATCTTCGAGCCCTTTCAGCGCTACGGCGACGCCCCGCGCGGGGCCGGGGTGGGGCTCGGCCTGGCCGTGGCCCGCGGTTTCGCCGAGGCGATGGGCGGCACCCTGAACGCCGAGGACACCCCCGGCGGCGGCCTCACCATGGTCCTCACCCTCCGCGCGGTGGGCTCGTCCGCGCCGACCTCCCGTCCCGCGACAGCAGAAAGGCAGGCCGCCCGATGACCCGGGTGCTCGTGATCGACGACGAACCGCAGATCGTGCGGGCCCTCGTGATCAACCTCAAGGCACGGCACTACGAGGTCGACGCCGCCCACGACGGCGCCACCGCCCTCCAGCTCGCCGCCGCCCGGCAGCCCGACGTGGTGGTCCTCGACCTGGGGCTGCCCGACATGGACGGCGTCGAGGTGATCAGGGGGCTGCGCGGCTGGACCCGGGTGCCGATCCTGGTGCTGTCCGCCCGGCACTCCTCCGACGAGAAGGTCGAGGCGCTCGACGCGGGCGCCGACGACTACGTCACCAAGCCCTTCGGCATGGACGAGCTGCTGGCCCGGCTGCGGGCCGCCGTCCGCCGCGCCGAGCCCGTCCCCGGCGGCGAGGACGAGGTGGTCGTGGACACCGCGGAGTTCACCGTCGACCTGGCCGCGAAGAAGGTCCACCGGGGCGGCAGGGACGTACGCCTGACGCCCACCGAGTGGCACCTGCTGGAGGTGCTGGTGCGCAACACGGGGCGCCTGGTCAGCCAGAAACAGCTGTTGCAGGAGGTGTGGGGGCCGTCGTACGGGACGGAGACGAACTACCTGCGGGTCTACATGGCCCAGCTGCGCCGCAAGCTCGAAGCGGACCCCGCGCACCCGCGGCACTTCATCACCGAGCCGGGCATGGGATACCGCTTCGAGAAGTGAGAGGCCGTGCACGCCAGGTGAGGGGGAAGTGAGCCTCGCCATCCCGTCCCGGCAGGGGTGCATGGCTGTCGGCGGGCCCCGGTACGCTTCAGATATGAGTGCTGCTCCGCGTTCCGACAAGCCGGTGGGCCGGTTCCGGCGCATGTTCGACCGGCTCTCCTCGTCACAGGAGGACCTGGAGTCGGAGGAACTGCGCGAGGACGCCGACACCGCCGGCTGTACGCGCATCGGAGACTGCCAGGACCGTCAGGTCGTGTCGGTTACTGGTACCTTGCGCACGGTCACCCTGCGACCGCGCGCGGGCGTTCCGGCCCTGGAGGCCGAGCTGTTCGACGGTTCCGCCGCCCTGGACGTGGTGTGGCTGGGCAGACGCTCCATCGTGGGCATAGAGCCGGGGCGCAAGCTCATCGCATCGGGCCGGATCTCCATGAGCCACGGCCGCCGGGTGCTCTTCAACCCGAAATACGAACTGAGACCCCTCGGACGGGAGTAGCCGGTGACGTCGCTCGACAAGCCGACCGAAGAGACGACAGAGGCCGACGACGCCCGGGCGGTGACGGAGGCCGCGCTGTTCGAGGCGTTCGGCGGCGTGCGGGGCATGATCGAGACGGTGCTGCCGGGCCTGCTCTTCGTCACCATCTTCACCCTCAACAACGACCTGCACATGTCGGCGATCGCGGCGCTGGCCGTGTCGGTGGTGCTGGTCGTCGTCCGGCTGGTGATGAAGGACACCGTCAAGCACGCGTTCAGCGGGGTCTTCGGTGTCGCCTTCGGCGTGGTCTTCGCGATGATGACCGACAACGCCAAGAACTTCTATCTGCCGGGCATGCTCTACACCCTGGGCCTGGCGCTGGCGTACATCGTCACCTCGCTGGCCGGGGTGCCGCTGATCGGCCTGATCCTCGGCCCGGTCTTCAAGGAGAACCTCTCCTGGCGCACCCGAAACCCGGGCCGCAAGAAGGCGTACACCAAGGCGAGCTACGCCTGGGGCTTCATCCTGCTCGCCAAGTCCGCGATCCTCTTCCCGCTGTACTGGTGGGCGGACACCGAGCAGCTCGGCTGGGTCCTGGTCACCCTGAAGATCCCGCCCTTCCTGCTCGCCGTCTGGCTGACCTGGGTCTTCCTGGCCAAGGCACCGGCGCCCATCGACGTGTTCGCGGAGATGGAGGCGGCGGAGGAGGCCGAGAAGGCGGCGAAGGCCGAGCGGGAAGGCCGCGAGCAGGCGACGGCCGACCAGACCCTGCCCGGGCCTTCGGAGGCCGACGGCGAGGCCGCGGACCTGCGCGGCGGCAAGCACCGCAAGACCTGACGGACCGGACGCGACGGTACGGCGGTGGGGCGCCCGGAATCCCGGGCGCCCCACCGCCGTACCGGCACGTCGGCCGCGTCGGCTGTACCGTCACGTCGGCCGCGTCGCGTCGGTCAGACCGCGCCGTCGGGCCGCCGTCGGGCCGACAGCAGGTCCTCCAGCTGCTCCTCGCGGGCCTGCGCGGCGACGAAGAGCAGCTCGTCGCCCGCCTCCAGGGAATCCTCCCGGGACGGCGTCAGCACCCGGGTGCCGCGGATGATCGTCACCAGCGAGGTGTCCTCGGGCCACTGGACGTCGCCGACCTGGGTGCCGGCCAGGGCCGACTCCTCCGGCAGCGTCAGCTCGACGAGGTTGGCGTCGCCGTGGCTGAAGCGCAGCAGCCGGACCAGGTCGCCGACGCTCACCGCCTCCTCCACCAGGGCCGACATCAGCCGCGGGGTGGAGACGGCGACGTCCACGCCCCAGGACTCGTTGAAGAGCCACTCGTTCTTCGGGTTGTTCACCCGGGCGACGACGCGCGGAACGCCGTACTCCGTCTTGGCCAGCAGGGAGACGACCAGGTTGACCTTGTCGTCGCCCGTCGCGGCGATGACGACGTTGCAGCGCTGGAGCGCCGCCTCGTCCAGGGAGGTGATCTCGCAGGCGTCGGCGAGCAGCCACTCCGCCATCGGGACGCGCTCGACCGAGATGGCCGTCGGCGCCTTGTCGATGAGCAGGACCTCGTGGCCGTTCTCCAGCAGCTCGCCCGCGATCGAACGGCCGACCGCGCCGGCTCCGGCAATGGCGACCCTCATCAGTGACCGCCCTCCTCTTCGGGACCCTTGGCGAACGCCGCCTCGACCTTGTCGACCTCGTCGGTGCGCATCATCACGTGCACGAGGTCGCCCTCCTGAAGGACGGTCTGCGAGGACGGCAGGATCGCCTCCCCGAGCCGGGTGACGAACGCCACCCGCACGCCCGTCTCCTCCTGGAGCCGGCTGATCTTGTGACCGACCCAGGCCGAGGAGGTGTGCACCTCGGCGAGCTGGACGCCGCCGGTGGGGTCGCGCCACAGCGGCTCGGCACCCGCGGGCAGCAGCCGGCGCAGCATCTGGTCGGCCGTCCAGCGGACGGTGGCCACGGTGGGGATGCCCAGGCGCTGGTAGACCTCGGCGCGGCGCGGGTCGTAGATGCGGGCGGCGACGTTCTCCACGCCGAACATCTCGCGCGCCACGCGGGCGGCGATGATGTTCGAGTTGTCGCCGCTGGAGACGGCGGCGAAGGCGCCGGCATCCTCGATCCCCGCCTCGCGCAGGGTGTCCTGGTCGAAACCGATGCCGGTGACCCGGCGGCCGCCGAACGAGGAACCGAGGCGTCGGAAGGAGGTGGGGTCCCGGTCGATCACGGCGACCGTGTGCCCCTGCTGCTCCAGGGTCTGGGCGAGCGCTGAGCCCACGCGCCCGCAACCCATGATGACAATGTGCACGGCTTACACCACTCTTCTTCTCTGCCCTCTGACCGCGGTGAACATCCCGTTCATCTTCCTCTTTCGGCTCGACGGGCAAACATCTGCGGCCCCCCACCGAAGGCCGCAGCCACCATCATGCCGGTCCGTCGCCGCCGCACCCCGGCGGGGTGGTTCGTTCGCGTCGTTCAGCCGCGTTGAACCGGAGCGCGGTCGCGCCTCAACACTTTGACGGTGGCGGCGGGCCGCGCCGGTCCTGTGTTGAGTCCGGAATCCGATCGTTCGGTGGATGACGGGTGGGGCGGTGCTTGCCACGATGGACCCCGGTTCGAAAACTGGTTGGGAGCCAGCCAAAAACCGGGCGGCGGCCCCTCGGGGCCGGTCCGGACGGCCGCGACCCGGCACCCCGTCCGCTCACGGGAGTGCGGGGAGGGCGAGCGAGCACGCCCGCGACCCGGCACCCCCGTCCGCTCACGGGAGTGCGGGGAGTGCGCGCGAGGACGGCCCGGCGGACCGGGCGTGCGGCCGCGCGCGGCCGACCGCTACGACCACGGACACAGCATGTACGACTTCGGGGGATGTGTGGAAATCAACATATTGGGACCCGTATCGATCAACACGCCGGACAGCGGTGGCGGGATCCGGGCCGGCAAGGTCCGCACGCTGGTGGCGACGCTCGCCATCGACGCCGGCCGCGCCGTGTCGCTCGCGGACCTGGTGGATGAACTCTGGGGCGCGACCCCGCCCGACAACGTCCTCAACGCGCTCCAGGCGCATGCCGCGCGGGCCCGGAAAGTGATCAACGAACGAGCCTGCCCCGAGCGGGCCGACTGCGTCCTGCGCTCCGTGCTCGGCGGATACCTGCTGGAGATCGACCCGCAGCGCGTGGACGGCAACCGATTCCTGCGACTCGTCTCGCAGGGCGCCTCCCTGCTCCCCGCCGACCCCTCGCGCGCCGTCGAACTGCTGGAGAGCGGCCTGCGGCTGTGGCGCGGCCCCGCCCTCATCGACGCGGGAGAGGGCAGGCGCTGCCGGGGTGCCGCGGCCCTGTTCGAGGAGCGTCGGCTCACCGCCCTGGAGGACCTGGTGAGCGCGATGTTCCTGCTCGGGGGCGAGGCCCAGGCGATCGCCATGCTCCAGCAGCTGGTGGCGCAGTACCCGCTGCGCGAGCGGTTCTGCGAACTGCTGATGGTCGGCCTCTACCGGGTGGGGCGTCAGGGCGACGCCCTGGAGTCCTACCACCTGGCCAGGAAGCGGCTGGACGAGGAGCTGGGGGTTCAGCCGGGCGCGCTGCTGCGCCGGCGGCACGCCGAGATCCTGGCCCAGGATCCGGTCCTCAAGGTGCCTTCCGCGCTGCGGCGCGAGCCGTACGCGCCGGTCGACACCAGCCTGCTCACCGCCTGACGACCCCGGGCCGGCCGCGGACGGCGCCCACGTGAACAGGAACGAGAAGTTGGCAGACAACGACACAGCCACCGTCACCGACTCAGCCATAACCGAAGCCGAAGCCGAGGCCGAGGCCGAAGCCACAGCCACAGCGGGCCCCGCCGAACCGATCTCCATCGTCGGGATGTCCGCGCTCTACCCGGGGGCCCACGGCACGGCGGAGCTGTGGCGGCTGCTCCTCGCCGACGGCCCGACGCCCGGCTCCGGCACCGGATCGGCGCCGGGGCGGCTCGGCGACCTCGAGGTCGACGTCGCCCGGTTCGGCATCCCGCCGGCCCAGGCCGCCTCCATGGCCCGCCTGCAACTGCTCATGGTGGAGGCGGCCCGTCAGTGCCTCGACGACGTCACCGGCTCCGGCGCGGCCCGCGAGCGCACGGACGTCGTCGTGGGCACCTGCCTCGGCCTGGACCGGCAGTACGCCAACGCCCTGCGCGTCGACGGCGCCCGCTACGCCCGGGACCTGGCGGAGGTCCTCGCGGACGGTGCCCGGCGCGGCACCGGCATCGACGCGCGCGCCGCCGGACAGGAACTCAACGACGTGCTGTCGCGTCGGCTGGGCGCCTCACCGCACGACCGGGTGGGCGAGATGGCGAGTACGATCCCGGCCCGCATCGCGTCCGCCTTCAAACTGCGCGGGCGCACCGTCGCCGTCGAGTCGGCGGACGCCACCTCGTACCTGGCCCTCGCGCACGCGGTGGACAGCCTGCGCGCCGGGCTCGCCGAGGCCGTGCTGGTCGTGGTCGGACAGCGTGACGAGGGCCGTCTCGCGCGGCGGGCGCTGGCGGCCAAGGGGTTCGCGGCCGGGCCCGGCGAGGCGGGCGCCGGCGCTCCCGTCCTCGCGGAGGGGCTCGGGGCGCTGCTCCTCAAGCGCCGCTCGACCGCGGAACGGGACGGCGACCGGGTGTACGCGTCGGTCCTGGACTGCGCCCTGCGGCACGAGGCGCGGCCGGGGACCTTCCGCTACTCGCTGTCGGCCGCGCACCGCAGGGCCGCCGCCGAGGCCGCGCACCGGACGGCGGGCGTCGCACCCGGGTCCGTACGGCTCGTCGAGTGCGCCGGGTACGGCACGGCCGCCGTCGGGCGTGCCGAACAGGACGCGATCGCCGGGATCCACGCCGGTGCGCCCCGGGACTCGGTGGCGGTGGGCACCGTGCGCGACCGGCTCGGCCACACGTTCGCCAACGCGGGGCTCGCCGGCGTCACCAAGGCGGCACTGGCCCTGCACCACCGCACCGTTCCCCCGGTGCGGCCCGGCACGGATCCCGCTCCGACGGCCGGTCCGTTCCGCGTACCCCGCGCGGCCGAGCCCTGGGAGCCGTCCGCCGACGGCACGCCCCGCCGCGCCGCGGTCGTGGGTGCCTCCCTGACCGGCACGGTCTGCCACGTGCTCCTGGAAGAAGCCACACCGGTCGGCCCTGTGCCCCCGGAGCCGGACGCCGACACGCACCGCGGCGACGGGCGGGCCGGTGGTACGGCCCGCCGTGGGGTGCGGGGCGGGGCGGCGTACGCCACGGGCCGGGAGACCGGGGCGGGGGAGGCCGAGCCCATCGCGATCGTCGGGTTCGGCGGCCGTTTCGCCGACTCGCCCGACGCGGACGGGTTCTGGCGGACGATGCTCTCCGGGCGGGACCGGATCGGGCCGCTGCCGGCCGAGTCGTTCGACCGGGACCTCTACCACGCACCCGGCGCGCTCGCCCTCGGCCGCAGCTACACCGACCTGGGCGCGCCCGTCCCGGTGCCGACGGAGCCGCCCCCCGGGCTGCGCATCCCCCCGCACCGGTACGCGGCGACGGACGCGGCCCAGCGCCTCGGACTCGACGTGGCCGCCGAGTTGTTCGCCCGCTACGGGCGTGACCCGCGCTCGCTCGAGGGCGTCGGAACCGTCGTCGTCGGCAGCAATCTCGGTCTGTCCAGGGAACGCCGGCTGCACACCGGTCTGTGCCTGGACGACCTGGAGGCGGACGTCCGTTCCCTCGGTGCGCTCGCCGCACTGGGTCCTGACGACGTCGAAGCGGTGACCAAGCTGGTGCGGGACCGCTTCGGCGAGCCCGGCCCCGTCGACCTGCCGACCACCTGGGACGGTTGTGTCGCCAGCGGCATCGCCGCGCTCGTCGGCAACGAACACGGCCTGGACGCGGTACCGGTGGCGGTGGAGGCCGCCTGTGCCTCCTCGCTGGCCGCCCTCGACGTGGCCGTGGGACGGCTGCGCTCCGGAGGCGCCGACTACGCCGTCGCCGGCGGTGTGGAACTGCCCTGCAACGCACGGGACATGGTGCTCTGCTCCTCGCTGGGCCTGCTGTCGCACAGCAGAATCACCCCCTTCGACGCCGGCGCCGACGGCTTCACCCCGGGCGACGGCTGCGCGCTCTTCCTGCTCAAACGCCTGGCGGACGCCCGCCGCGACGGCGACCGGGTGTTCGGCGTGCTCCGCGCGGTCGGCGCGTCCAACGACGCGAAGTCGCTGATCGCCCCGGACGCCGACGGCCAGGCACAGGCCGTACGGCAGGCCTTCGCGCAGGTCGACTTCGGCCCGGACGAGGTGGACTACCTGGAGGCCCACGGCACCGGCACCCGGCTCGGCGACCGCGTGGAGGTCGCCGCCGCCGCACAGGTCTACGGCACCGGACGGCGTACGGCACCGCTGCACATCGGCTCCGCCAAGTCCTTCCTCGGCCACACCTTCGCGGCGGCCGGCGCGGCCGGACTGCTGCGCACGCTCCAGGCGTTGCGGCGGACCACCCTGCCGCCCAGCGTCAACCTGCGGGAACTCAGCCCCGACCTCGCCCTGGACGCCGTGCCCGCGCGGGTGGCCACCGAGCCCGGTCCCTGGCCCGCCCCGGCGGGCCGGCCGCGGCGCGCCGCGGTGAGCGCGTTCGGCACCGGCGGCATCAATTACCACCTGTTGATCGAGGAAGGCACGGACGCAACGCGATGAACTTCGATTTCGATGCCGGATTTGACGCCGAGACCAAGGAAATGCGGGACATGGTCGTGCGGTTCGCCCGGCGCGAGCTGGACTCCGCCGGCCGCTTCGACGATGCCGGGGACTTCCGGCGGCGCTGGCTGCTGGCCGGCAAGCAGGGCCTGGTGGGCACCACCGTGCCGGGCGAGTTCGGCGGCAGCGGCCTGGACGCGGTGTCCGCGGCCGCCGCGATGGAGGCGCTCGGCCACGGCTGCGCGGACACCGGCTTCGCCTTCTCCGTCGCCGCGCACCTGTTCGCCGCCGTCATGCCGATCGTCGAGTTCGGCACCGCGGAACAGCGCGCCGCGTGGTTGCCCGCCCTGTGCTCCGGCGAGCGGATCGCCGCGCACGCCATCACCGAACCGGAGGCCGGATCGGACGCGCTGCACCTGCGCACCCGGGCCCGGTCCGCCGACGGCGGCCATGTGCTCAGCGGTTCCAAGTGCTTCATTACCAACGCCCCCGTGGCCGACGTGTTCGTGGTGCAGGCCGCCACCGATCCGCGGGGCGGCTTCTTCGGGCTGACCACGTTCCTGGTCGAGGCCTCCACCCCCGGACTCACGGTGGGACGCCCCTACGACAAGGTGGGTCTGCGGGGCTCCCCGACGGCCGACGTCCACTTCGACGACTGCTTCGTCCCGGCCAATGCGGTGCTGGGGGCGGAAGGTTCCGGGGCGAGCATCTTCTCCTCCTCGATGAAGTGGGAGCGCACCTGCCTCTTCGCGGCCTACCTCGGAGCCATGCGCCGCGTGCTGGAGTCCACCGTGGACCACGTCCGGGACCGCGAGCAGTTCGGCTCGCCCATCGGCGGCTTCCAGGCGGTCAGCCACCGGATCGTCGACATGCTGGGCCGCTACGAGGCGGCCCGGTTGCTGCTCTACCGCGCTGCGCGGTCACTGGCCGACGGCACGGCGGACGACGTCGGGCCGGCCCTCGCGAAGATCGCGGTCAGTGAGGCAGCCGTCCAACTCGGCCTGGACGCCGTCCAGTTGCGAGGCGCCTTGGGGATCATGGACGGGGACGCGGAGTCCCTGCTGCGGGACGCGCTGCCCGCCCGGATCTTCTCCGGCACCAACGAGATCCAGAAGAACAACGTCGCGCGAGCGCTGGGCCTCGGCCGCCGGCGCCCCGCGGCCCGCCGCTGAACGCACGGTCAAGGAGAACCGATACATGGACGTCGTCATCCACCGCATTCGTCTGCGCGACGGAGTGGACCCGGCCCGCTTCGAGGCCTGGGTCCGCGAGGTCGACTACGCGACCTGTCCCCGACTGCCGAGTGTGCGCGCCTTCGGTGTGCACCGGGTGAGCACGGAACGGGACGCTCCATTCCACTACTTCGAGAGCATCTCGGTGACCACGCCGGACGAATTCTCCCGGGACATGAAAACGGAGGCCTTTCAGGACTTGGTCGCCGCGTTCGACACGATGGCGACGGTCGTCGACGAGATGAGTGGCGAACTCCTGGAACCCGGCTACCAGGCACGGTCCTGACAAAGGCGCCGTGGAGCAGAGAGCGAGCGGGGCCGCACGGAGTGTGAAGCCGTACGGCCCGCCGGCACCTTCAGCGGGTGGATGAGCCGTAGCCCGGGCACTGGCCCAGGAGGCCCGACTCGTAGGCGATGGCGACGGCCTGCGCGCGGGTCGCCGCACCCAGTTTGCGCAGGACCCGGTGTACGTGGGACCTGACGGTGGTGGGCGAGACGGAGAGGGACGTGGCCATCTCGGTGTTCGTCTTTCCCTGGGTCAATAAGACCAGTGTCTCCGTTTCCCGAGGGGTCAGTTCGGGGCGGAGATTCTTGGGAGCCCTGCTTCGCCAATAGCGCGTCAAAGCCTCCTGCGCTTCTTCCGGAGCGATAATCGCGTTCACTTCGGTGATGGTTCTGATGACGTGCACCAGTTCTTCGACCGATGTTTCGGCCGACAATACGGCGCGTACTCCTACGCGCAATGCCTCGAATGCGCGGTGGGTATTCTCGGGCTTGGTCAGTAGAAGTGTCTTGCCGAGTCGCGCGAGTTCCGTGAGCTTGTCGATGCTGTCCAGGGTGAACAGCGGGGCGACGCCGACCAGGATGTCGGGGCCGGTCTCCGCCGCCGTGCCAAGCGAGCCGCGCAGGGTGGTCTCCACCTGCACCTTCATGTCGTGCCGTTCCAGCAATGCGCGCATTCCCTCGCCCAGGATGACGCGGTCGCAGCACACCAGGACGCGGGTCGTCATACGTTGACTTTCGACCAGGAAGGATGGGGACGGCACAGGGCGTGCGGGTCGACGCCGACGATGGCGGGTCGGTGCCGGACGCCTTTCTTTTTGATTCCCCCGATATGCGTCATGCGGCCAAACTTAGCACGCTTGTGCGTGCATGGAGAGGGGCTTGCGACGGCCCGGTGAGAGACTGATACCAAGTGGTTTCAATCCCGGGAAGGTCCTCCCCGGAATCTTGTGAATGCCGCTGGTCCGGTACCCGCGAGGCTCAGAACGACACGTGAACGCCGGCATCCTCGCGCCGGTGGGAGCGCGGGGCGGGGGAGCCGGCCACCCCGACCCGGCTCACGAAGAAGGTGCGGCCGGGCAGGGACAGTTCCCGCTCCAGACGGCCGCGCAGGTCGTCGTGCTGGAGGACGATGCTGATGGGGTGCAGGGACAGGCCGTGGCCGGTCGCCCGCCACCAGTAGTCGGCCAGTCGCGCTCCGCCCTCGAGCTGCTCCGCGCGGGTGGGCGCCTGCCCGGCGAAACCCATGGTCACCACGGCCGGAGTGCGGCGCACGATGTCGGCGAGGCCGGCGGCCAGCACCCGGTGGTAGCCGGCCTTTCCCAGCAGGTGCATCGTCGTCGGGGCCAGTGCGAGGCGCATCGCCGTCCGGCGCGGCCGGGCCATCGGCCCGAAGAGCTGCTCCAGCGTGAACCCGTCGCCCCGCGCGGCCGCGTCCGCGGTGTCCCGGCGGACGAAGGAATGCGTCTCCCGCCAGGCGGCCCGGTGTCCGAAGTCGCGTCCCGCGTGCCGGGCGACGAACGCGGCGAAGGCCCGCAGATCGCTCCGCCGTGTCAGGTGCCGGAGGTGGACCGGATGTGTACCGGCCCCGGGCGGGCCGGGCGCCTCCAGGTCGCGCAGCAGTGCGGGGGCCACCGGCTGCCGCCCGTAGGGCCCGCGGTGGGTACGGCGGGCGAGCGCGGTCTCGTACAGGTCGGCCGTCCGTTCCCCGGAGGGCGGTGCGGGGCGCAGCGCCACCACGCACAGCGGCGTCCACGCCGACGGCCATCCGGCACCGAACGAAGGGCCGCCGCCGGGCCCGCTCGCCGTACCGGGACCCGCGCCGCCGTCCAGGACGCGCACCGCCGCGGCCGACCAGCCCTGGGCGGCCAGGCCGCGCAGCAGAATCCGCCAGTAGACGCCGCAGCTCACCTCCATCTCCACCGCGTGCGCGGCCAGCGCCGTCAACTCCCGCTCACGGTCGAGGGCCAGGACCAGGTACTCGTCCGCTTCCGTGCCGGTCAGGTCCGCCGCCGTCCGGCGGGCCGCCGCGCTCACGGCCCGGCCCAGACCCCACGGCTGGCAGTTGTGGGAGGAGGGACTCAGCGCCGCCGGCCCGGACGCCGTCTCCAGCGCCTGCGCGAAGGTGGCCGCGTCCGCGGCCGCGGCGGGGGTGGCGCGGTCTGTCCTGCGAGTCGTCATGGCGGTCTCCTCTTCCTCCTCTTCACATGCCGCGCACGCGGTGGACCACGGGCCCGTGCGCGGGCCCGGACGCCCGGTACGTCCTGAACACCGTCCTCAGCGGCCCACGGGCCGTTCCACCAGCGCCAGGTGGTGGCCGCCGACCACGCCGGCCCACCCGGTCGGACGCCGTGTCCCGGCGACGGGGGCGTGGCGCAGCAGTCCGCCCCCGGGCCGCCAGGTGAAGCGGCCGTCCGGCAGCCAGCCGGTCAGCGCCACCTCAGCGGCGTCGACCCGCAGCCCGAAGCCGTAGTACTTGAGCACGGCCTCCTTGCACGTCCAGCGCAGCATGGCGGGCATGGCCGCCAGGCGCCGGGCGTCGGCGGACGGCGCCTTCGGGTCGCACTCCTCGTCGAGCACCCTGGCAAGGGTCGGCGGCATGGGGCGGTCGTGTTCCAGGTCGACTCCGACGGCGTGCGGGCCGCACACGGCGACCGCGAAGTCCCCCGAATGGGTCAGGCCCACCTCGACCGGCGCGTCCACGACCGGCCGCCCGGCCTGGAGGCCCCCGGTCACGGCGCGCACCTCGACGGTGCGGGGCTCCCGGGCCAGGTCCCAGTGCCGTCTGCCGTGGGCGCTGACCGCGTGCTTGAGGGCCAGCCGTCCGGCCAGCCACTCGACGCGCCGGCGGGGGACGCGCAGGGCAGCGGCCTGCTCCGTCTCGGCGGGCGTCAGATACCGCGACCGCAGGGCGGCAAGGGCGTGCGGGCCGCGCTCGCGCAGCCGGGCGATGGACACCACGGCGAGCGTGAGACGCCGTGGCTCCGGCCCCAGGTGCGTGATCCACAGCGGCCGGGACGCGTCGAGCACCACCTGGTCCGTGGGGGACACCGCCCCCGGCACCGGCACCGGCACCGGCACCGCCCCGGGCACCGGCACCGGCTCGGGCACCGGCGCCGGTACCGTCCCGGGCGCCGCTTGTGGCACCGCGCCCGGGACGGGTCCGGGAGCCGGCCGTACGGCCGTGTCAGCGTGCGACATGGCGGGGCAGCAGGAACGGATACGGACGGTGCAGGATCTTGTTGTGGACGAAACGGTCCGCTTTGCGCAGCCGCTGGATGAGTTCCCACATCCGCGCGTCGTCGCGGTAGTACGCCCTGACCTCCTCGGCGTCCAGCGGCCGGTCCAGGCGGGCGTTGGCCTGCTCCAGGAAGCCGGGAACCAGGTGCTCCAGCCGCTCCTTGTGGAGATTGCCGAGGAAGTCGAGGACCACACCGCGCGGCGTGTAGAACTTGTCGAAGATCGACTTGGTCATCGCCATCCGCACCACGCTCCGTACCAGCCACGGCAGCGAGGTGAAGAACAGCGGCACGTCGAGGAGTTCGCGCTCGCGCTCGTCGCGCATCAGCGGTGTCGTCACGTCCAGGTAGACCAACTCGCCGTCGACGTCGATCCAGTTGGACGCCTGTCCGTCGAGCCCCAGACGCGGGGTGACGGTCGCCTCGACGCGGTCCAGGAACCGGGTGAAGAACCCCTCGCACCACGCCTGCCCCGCCGTGTGCAGCAGCCGCGAGCACAGCCGGTCCTCGGGCAGCGCCTCCTGGACGCAGTAGGCGACGGCCCGGCCGCGCGGCAGCCGACGGTGCCACATACGGGTCTCGGCGACGGCGACACCCCCCTTGTCCAGCCCGTTGACGTAGTCGTCGACCAGCGCGGAGTGCCGGTCCAGCCGGTCCCGGGCGGGGAAGACCGGCAGCCGCTTGCACGCGAACGCGCCCGCGTCGGTCTCCAGCCGCAGCACCAGCGTCACCTCCCCGTAGCCGAGGATGGTCAGGGCCCGGTCGTCGGTGGTGCGCAGCGCCCGTGCGACCTCGTCCTCCAGGGCGTCGAGCGCGTCGGCGGGTATCGAGAAGGTCATGACCGGGTCACCGGCCTTCCGGGGCCGGGCCCGCGGGCGCGGCCGTGCGGGCGCCCGGCGACGCGTGGTACCGGTACAGGAGGTAGATCGCGGCGGCGAAGAAGGCCGCGTCCATCACCAGGATCTCCGGGACACTGCTCACGAGGATCACCACGAACAGCACCAGCATCAGCAACTGGCCGTAGAGGGCGGCGATCACGAGCCCCCGGCGGTTCCACAGCAGGGCGGCACCGGCCGCGACCATGGCGAGGGCGACGAACCACATCACGCCGGTGGGGTGGCGGTCCAGCCAGTCGACGGGGCCGGAGATCACGGTCCCCCGGTTGGCTTCCGAGGCGTCGTCGAGGCGCCCCTCCACCGACTCCAGCTGCGGGAAGAACTTGCCTATCCCCGCGAGGATGTACAGCGCGCCGACGACGCGCTGGAGGATCAGGTTTCGTCCGGTCACGGGCCTGCTTCTTCCGGTGGTTGACGGGCGGTGCCGCGAGCGCGGTCGCTCGCGAAAGAGGGGACGGGAAGGGACGGGAGGGGAGGGGAGGGGAGGTGCACGGGCCTGAGGAGAGGCCGGGGGCGGAGGGCCGACGAGAGGCCGCGGCACGGGCCGGAGACCGCGGGCGGCGGCCGTCGGCGGGCCCGGGCCGTCAAGGGGAGGCGAAGACCAGGACCGCGTTCTGCCCGCCGAAGCCGAAGGAGTTGCTCATCGCCAGCTCCACCTTCTGCTCCCGCGGAGCGTCGGCGACCACGTCCAGGTCGACGGCAGGATCCCGCCGTCGCAGGTTCGCGGTCGGGGGAATGGTGGAGCGCTCGATGCTCAGCACGGTCAGCGCCGCCTCGATCGCGCCGGCGGCGCCCAGCGTGTGCCCGAGGACGCCCTTGGCCGAGGTGACCGTCGCCCGGTCGCCCAGCAGGCGGCGCAGTACCGCGGCCTCCGCCGCGTCGTTGAGGGGTGTCGAGGTGCCGTGCGCGTTCACGTGGTCGATGTCGCGGCCGCCGACGCCCGCCTGGGCGAGCGCCGCCTCCATCGCCAACCGGGCGCCGACGCCCTCGGGATCGGGCGCGGTGACGTGGTGGGCGTCGGCCGACGCGCCGTGCCCCACCAGCCGCGCGCGCACCGCGGCGCCGCGGGCCTCGGCGTCCGCCACGCGCTCCAGGACGAGCATGCCGCTGCCCTCCCCGATCACGAAGCCGTCCCGGTCCGCGTCGAAGGGCCTGGACGCCGCCGCCGGGTCCTCGACACGCCGCGACAGCGCGCCCATCTGCGCGAAACCGGTGACCATGAGCGGACTGACACCCGCCTCGCTGCCACCGGCCACGACGATGTCGCACGTCCCGTCCCGCAGCAGCCGGGCCGCGGTGCCCAGCGCGGTGCCGCCCGAGGCGCAGGCGGTCGCGGTCACCAGGTTCGGGCCCAGCGCGCGCAGGTCCATCGCCAGGTGCCCGGCCGCCATGTTGGGCACGAGCATCGGCACCAGCAGCGCGGACACCGCCTCGGGACCGCGCTCCAGCAGCCGCCGGTGCTGGGTCTCCCACGTCGTCACGCCGCCGAGTCCGCAGCCGACGACCACGCCGACCCGGGCGCCGTCCCAGGTCAGCGGGTCCAGTCCGGCGTCGGCCACGGCCTCCCGGGCGGCCACGATCGCCAGCTGCACGAAGCGGTCGTGGATCAGGACGCTGCGCCGGCCCACGTGGCGCGCCGGCTGCAAACCCGGCACCGCACAGGCGATGTCCACGGGCAGTCCGGCGAGCCGGTCGTCCTTGGCGCCCGCCGACCGTCCCCGCAGCACCCCCTCCCAGGTGGCGTCGACGCCCAGGCCGGCCGCGGTCACCAGACCCAGCCCGGTCACGGCGAGGGAGGGGTCGGTCATGACGCGGTGGCCGCGATCTCGTTGTCGACCAGCGCCACCGCGTGGGCGATGGTGTCCGTGGGGACCGCGGCGTCGTCGCTGATCTTCACGCCGAACTCGGACTGGATGACGAGCAGCAGTTCCACGAGGAACAGCGAGTCCATCTCCAGCTCTTCGAAGGTCACGTCCGGACGGATCGCAGCGCGGTCCACCGCGAAACCGTCGACCAGCAGATCAACGAGCTTGTCGTAGGTGGTGCTCATCAGTGTGGTCCGCCTTTCCTGGGTGGATCGTTCGCCCAACGCCGCCCCGGCCCGCCGGTGGGGCGGGGCCGGCCGGGGGCGCGGCGGCGATGCGACGCTCCGGCAAGTCTGGGGCGGTGCGCTGACGGCTCGCTGACGGCTCGCTGACCCACGACGGGTCCCCGGCCGACGGGGGCCGCGGTCAGTCAGCCGTCAGCGCCCGGTCAGGGTCCCCGGCCAGACTCGGTGCGGCCGGAGGGCCCGGGCCTACTCCCCACCCCCGCCGGCCGGCAAACCGTCCATCACGCGAGGAGCACACACGTGGTTTCCCGTCTCCGCCCCCGCACCAGGCCCGCCGCGCACCGCGGCCGCTCCGCGGGCGGTGCCCGGTGACCCGGGCGTCCGTGGTGGCCGGCCTGGGTTCCTGTCTGCCGTCCCGGTGCGTCACCAACGCCGAGCTGGAGCGGACGATGGACACCTCGGACGAGTGGATCCGGGCCCGTACGGGGATCGCGCAGCGCTACGTGGCCGAGGACGGCACCCACACCTCCGACCTGGCGGCCGGCGCCGCCGAGCGGGCGCTGAAGTCCGCGCGCCTGACCGCGGACGAGATCGACGCGGTGGTCGTGGCCACCACCACCCCGGACCGGCCCTGCCCGGCGACGGCGCCGACGGTGGCGGCCCGGCTGGGGGCCGGCCCGGTCCCGGCGTTCGACGTGGCCGCGGTGTGCTCCGGCTTCCTGTACGGGCTCGCCACCGGGTCCGGTCTGATCGCCTCCGGCGCGGCGGAACGGGTCCTGGTCATCGGCGCGGAGACGTTCTCCCGCATCCTCAACCCGCGGGACCGCTCCACCTCGGTGATCTTCGGTGACGGAGCCGGCGCCGTCGTGCTGCGCGCCGGGGAGGCGGCGGAGACCGGAGCCCTCGGCCCGCTGCGGCTGGGCAGCGACGGCACCGGCGTGGACCTGATCACCGTGCCGTCCGGCGGGCCGCCGCGGCCGGGCACGGTGGCGCCGGACGACCTCGCCGACCGCTACTTCACCATGGAGGGCAAGCGGGTCTTCTGGCTCGCCGTCCAGCGCATGGGCGAGTGCGCGGAGAGCGTGCTCGACCGGGCGGGCTGGCACGTGGCGGACGTGGACTGGCTGGTCAGCCACCAGGCCAACCACCGCATCACCGCCCGACTGGCCGACGAGATCGGCATTCCCCGCGAGCGCAGCGTCAGCAACATCGCCGAGGTGGGCAACACCGCCGCCGCCTCCATCCCCCTCGCGCTCGACCACGCGCACGCCCGGGGGACCCTCCGGCCCGGCGACCGGGTGCTCCTCACCGCCTTCGGCGGCGGCCTCACCTGGGGTGCCGCCGCCCTGACCTGGCCCGCCATCGATCCGGTCTGAGGGCGGCCGGCCGGGCCCGGCCGCAGCGCGCGCAGACGACCGATGAACCAAGGACGACCATGACTCCTCGGAAACTGATCACCGACTACATCGCCGACGCCTGGATGGGCGGCGACGCCGAAGGCCTGGAGCCGGACACCCCCATCGCGGAGCTCAACATCATCGACTCCGCCGCCATCTTCGACCTCGTCCACTACCTCCAGGGCGAGTTCCGCGTCACGGTGCCGCTGCCGGAGGTCACGTTGCAGAACTTCAGGTCCGTCAACGCGATCTGCGCCCTGGTCGACCGGCTCCGGCAGAACGAGGGGGGAACCGCGGCATGACCGACACCGTGAACGCACACCCGGACACCGCGCGGATCCGCGAACGCGTCGTGCAGGTCATCGCCGCCCGCACCCTGTACGACGAGAGCCACCTGCGGCCGGAGAGCCACTTCGAGGCCGATCTCGGCATCGACTCCGTCATCCTGGAATCCGTCCTGGTCTCCGTCCGCGAGCACTTCGGCCTGCCGGCCGCGCTGCCCACCGGTCCGACGACCGTCGGCGAACTCGTCGACGCCGTGGCCGCGGCGCTGGCCGGCCCCGGCGACGACCGGCCCGCTCCGGTGGCACCGGCCGCGGCGGCCGCGGGGTCCGCAGGGTCCGCTCCGACCGCCGGTGACACGGCTGCCGGTGCCCCGGGGGAAGGTGACTCGGGGGCAGATGCCGCGGGGGCCGACGACCCCGTCACCGAGGCCGTGGTCGCCGCCGCCATGCGGCAGACCCAGTACCAGCGGCACCAGCTCGACCTCGACGCCGACCTGGAGGGCGAACTGGGCGTCGACTCGGTCGTCCTGACCTCCGTCGTCGCGGAGGCCACCGAGCGGCTCGGGCGCACGGGGGCCGCCCCGGACGTCGCCGGCGCCACGACCCTGCGCGCCCTGGCCGACGCCCTGCGCGGCTTCGTCGCGGCGCCACCGGCGACGGCACCGGCGACGGCACCGGCGACGGGCCCGGAGGGTTCGGAGGGTTCGGAGGGTTCGGACCCCGGCCGGTCCGGGACCGCGCCCGCTTCCGGCCCGGACGGCTGGGACCACCGCTCCATGAAGGACTTCACCGAGCAGCGCGATGCCGACCTGTTCGCCAAGACCCGCAGCTTCGCCGGATACCTGCGCTCCCGCGAGAAGGACCGCCTGTATTGGTACGGCATGCCGCTGCACTCCCAGTGCGGGAACCGCGCCGTCATCTTCGACGAACTGGAGGGCCGCGAGCGCGAGTTCCTCATGTTCGCCTCCAACAACTACCTCGGCCTCGCCAACCACCCGAGCGTGATCGAGGCCGTCGTCGACGCCACCCGCACCTTCGGCGCCACCCACACCGGCTCCCGGTTCATCGGCGGCACCAACATGCTGCACAAGGAACTGGAGCGCCGCCTGGCCGCCTTCAAGCAGCGGCCCGCCTGCATCGTCTATCCCGGCGGCTACTCCGCGAACCTCGGCGCCATCTCGGCCCTGGTCAAGAGCTACGACACCCTCGTCGTCGACCGCCTCAACCACATGAGCATCGTCGACGGGGCCCGGCTCTCCGGCGCCGTGCGCAAGATCTACCGGCACAACGACATGGCCGACCTGGAGCGGATCCTCAGCCGCAGCGCCGCGGAGGGCACCGGCGGCCGGCTGATCGTCGCGGACGGCGTCTTCAGCATGCACGGCGACGTGTGCGACCTGCCCGAGATCGTCCGGCTGGCCAAGGAGTACGACGCCCGCGTGATGATCGACGACGCCCACGCCACCGGCGTCCTCGGGGTACGCGGTTCCGGCACCGCCGAGCACTTCGGGCTCAAGGGCGAGGTCGACCTGGAGCTGGGCACGATGAGCAAGTCCCTGGCCGGCATGGGCGGGTTCGTGGTCGGCGAGGAGGAGGTCGTCGAGTACCTGCGCTACTACTCCAACTCCTACGTCTTCGCCGCGAACATCCCCGCCGGGGTCGCCGCCGGACTGATCGCCTCCATCGACGTCATCGAGTCCGAGCCCGAGCGCCTCAAGCGGCTGTGGACCAACATCGGCACGCTGCGGGACCGGCTCCTGGACGCCGGGTTCGACCTGGAGCACTCCGAGAGCGCGATCCTGCCCATCGTCATCGGCGACGAACGCCGGGCGATGGAGATGGGCCGGGCGGTGCGCGCCCGGGGCCTGTTCTGCCAGACCGTGGTCTACCCCGGCGTCCCCCTCGGCGACGCCCGGCTGCGGGTCAGCGTCACCTGCGAACACACGCCGCGGGACCTGGAGCTGGCCGCCGAGATCTTCGTCGACGCCGCCCGGGAGACCGGCGTGCTGCCGGGCACGCCCTAGCGGCCCTTCCCACCCGACCCGCACCACTTCCCGCCGCACGTCCGGCCGGGCAGGCCCCCTCCCTGCCCGGCCGGGCCCCCTGGCAACCCACGCACGTCAAGGAGAAGGGCCTGTACCCCATGAGCGCCGCCACTCCCTCCGTGATACGCCTGCCACAGGACACCTCCGCGCAGCACGCGGCCCGCCCCGCCTTCGTGGGCGCCGACCCCCTGACGTACGGGGAGTTCACCGCCCGGGTCGAGGCCGTGGCCGCCCACCTGCTCAGCCTGGGGACCCACGTCGGCGACCGGATCGCGGTGTGGATGGACAAGCAGCCGCGCTACGCCGAGGCGATCGTCGCCGCCCTGGAGGCCGGATGCGCCTACGTCCCCCTGGACGGCGGCCAGCCGGTGAACAGGGTGCGGACCATCCTGGCGGACGCCGAACCCGTGGTCCTGTTCACCGACGCGCACCACGCCGCCCTGCTCGGGGACGACGACCTGCCGGCCTCGGTCGCCACGGTCGTGGCCGTCGGCGACGCTCTGCCCGACACCGTGGGCGGCATCCCGGTCGCCCCCTGGGAGAGCTGGGAGCAGGACCGCGCCGGGCGGGTCACCCTGCTGCCCTCCCTCACGCCCGGCGACCTCGCCGCCATCCTCTACACCTCGGGGTCCACCGGCACGCCCAAGGGGGTGCAGATCTCGCACGGCTCACTGGCCAACTTCGTGGCCTGGGCCCGTGACGAGCTGGACGTCGGCCCCGACGACGTGTTCGCGGGCCACGCCTCCTTCAACTTCGACCTGAGCACCTTCGACCTCTTCACCGCGCTGTCCTGCGGCGCCGCGCTGTGGATCGTCCCCGACGCGGCGGCCAAGGACGTCACCGCGCTGGCCGAGGGCATCCGCCGGCACCGGATCACCGTCTGGTACTCCGTCCCCTCGGTCCTGCACCTGCTGACCACCTCCGCGGCACTCACCCGCGAGCACGCCGCGAGCCTGCGCTACGTCCTGTTCGCCGGTGAGGTCTTCCCCGTCCCGCAGCTGCGCGCGCTCGGCGAACTGCTCCCGCCCGGCACCCCGCTCTACAACCTCTACGGCCCCACCGAGACCAACGTCTGCACCTACCACCGGGTGCGCCCCGAGGACCTGGTCCGGGCCACCCCCGTGCCGATCGGCCTGCCCATCACCGGCGCCGGGACCACGGTGGTGGACGACGCCGGACGCACCGTGCGGGAGCCCGGCGCGATCGGCGAACTCCACGTCTCGGGCGTGTGCGTGACCCCCGGCTACTGGCGGCGCGCCGACGAGCCCGTCTCCGCCGCCCACTGCCGGGGCGTGCACCCCACGGGCGACCTGGTCAGCTACGAGGAGGACGGCCGGCTGGTCTACCGCGGGCGCAAGGACCGCATGGTGAAGCTCTCCGGCTACCGGATCGAGCTGGGCGAGATCGAGGCCGCCGCGCTGCGCCACCCCGGCATCGCGGAAGCCGCCGTCCTGGTCGACGGCTCGGGCCCCAAGGCACGGCTGCGGCTCTACTACACCCTGCGGGAGGGCGCCGACCGGATCGGCCTGGTGGAGCTCAAGCGGCACTGCGCTCGGCACCTGCCGACCTACATGGTGCCGCACGGCGCCGTCCGCCTGGACCGGATGCCGCTCAACCCCAACGGCAAGACCGACTACCGCCGACTCGGTCTCGACGCCGCGCCCAGCCCGGCGCTGCCGCTCGGAACGGCCCGGTAGATGGCCCGGAACCGCAGGGAGAAGAACGTGAGCCAGGGGCCGACGGACCCGCTGCACGAGCACTGGCAGGGACCCGAACCGGAGACGGTCACGGCCCTGCTGCGACACCGGGCGGAGCACACCCCGGACGCCCTCGCCCACCGCTTCCTCACCGACGCCGACGGCACGTCCGTCGCCTGGACCTACCGCGAACTCGACCTGCACGCCCGCGAGGTGGCCGCCCACCTGCGGCAGGCCGGGGTGGGGGAGGGCCCGGTGCTGCTGCTGCACCCGCCGGGCCTCGACTACCTCGCCGCGTTCTTCGGCTGCCTCTACGCCGGTGCCGTGGCCGTCCCCGCCTACCCGCCGGACAACGCCCGGTTCGGCCAGACGGTGCCCCGGCTCGCGGCCATCGCCCGGGACTGCGCCGCCACCCACGCCCTCACCACCCGCCGGGTCCGCGACGCCGTCGCCGCCGGTGGCACCGGCCACGTCGGCACCGAACTCGACGGCGTGCACTGGCTGGTGACCGAGGACCTCTACACCGGCGAGTCCACGGCCTCCTGGGAGGACCCCGGCGGTACGGCGCGGTCGCTGGCCTTCCTCCAGTACACCTCGGGTTCCACCGCCGCGCCCAAGGGCGTGATGGTGGAACACGGCAACCTGGTGCGCAACCTGCGCTCCATCCACCTCAGGCTCGGGCACGACGCGGACTCCGGCATGGTCTCCTGGCTGCCGCCGTACCACGACATGGGGCTCATCGGCGGCATCCTCACCCCGGTGTACGGCGGCTTCCCCGCGCACCTCATGGCGCCGACGACCTTCGTGCAGCGCCCGCTGCTGTGGCTCCAGACCCTCTCCCGCACCGGCGCCTCCACCAGCGTCGCACCCAACTTCGGTTTCGAGCAGTGCCTGCGCCGGATCACCCCCGAGCAGCGGGCCGGCCTGGACCTGAGCCGCTGGCGCCTGGCCCTGAACGGTGCCGAGCCCATCCGCCCCGACACCCTCGACCGGTTCGCCGCGTACTTCGCCCCGGCCGGCTTCGACCGCACCGCGCTGCTGCCCTGCTACGGCCTCGCCGAGGCGACCCTCATGGTCACCGGCGTGGAACCGGGCGACGCGCCGGTGGTGGAGTCCTTCGACGCGGCGGCCCTGGAGGCGGGCACCGCGCGTCCCGCGGACCCCGGCAGCGTCCGCACCACCCGCGTCGTCGGCTGCGGGGCCCCCGTCGCCGACGTCGAGGTCGCGGTGGTCGACGCCGCCTCCGGCCGCCGGGTCCCCGACGGCACCGTCGCCGAGATCCGGGTCGCCGGACCCGGCGTCGCCCGTGGCTACTGGGGGCGCCCCGAGGCCGCCCCGGAGGTCTTCGCCACCCGCGTCGACGGCGAAGCCGGCACCGACTGGCTGCGCACCGGCGACGTCGGGTTCCGCCACGACGGCCAGCTCTACGTGGTCGGCAGGACCAAGGACGTCGTCATCGTCCAGGGCCGCAACATCCACCCGCAGGACGTGGAGCAGACGGCCGAGCGGGTCGGCGCCGGCCTGCGTGCCGGGTACGGCGCGGCGTTCGGCATTCCCACCGCCGACGGCGAACAGCTCGCGCTCGCCTACGAGATCGGCGGACCCGGCGCCGGGGACCCGCACACCCTGCTCGCCCGGCTGCGCAGCGCCATCGCCGACGAGCACCAGGTGACACCGCACACCGTCGTGCTGCTCAAGCGCTCCTCGGTGCCGCGCACCACCAGCGGCAAGATCCAGCGGGGCGCCTGCCGGCAGCGCCTGCTCGACCTCGAACTGCCCGTGGTGGCCGCGAGCGTCGTCCAGGACGGCGGCCTGCCGGACGCCCCCTCCCCGCACGCCCCCACCCACCCGGACCGTACGGCCGCCCTCGTCGCCGACGCCCTCGACCGCGCGGCGACGGACGCGCCCGACGGCACCTCGCGCTACCCGCGGTTGCTGACCGCCGTACGGCTGCTGTCCGAGCGCCTCGGCGTCACCCTCGACGTCGGTGAACTCCTGACCGGTCCCGAGCCGGACGGCGCCCCTTCCCTCACCGCGCTGTGCCGGGCCGCGCTCGCCGACACCCCGCTCGCGCCCGCAGCCGCACTCGCCGACACCGCGCCCACGCTCACGCCCGCGCCGGAGCGGACCCGGGTCCAGGCCGTGGACTGGCTGCGGCGGGCCGTCGCCGCCCGGCTGGGCCTGCGCCCCTCGGTGATCGACACGACGGCGCCCTTCACCTCGCTGGGCCTGGACTCCAAGCAGGCCGTGGCCCTCGCCGCCCCGTTCGGCGACTGGCTCGGCACCCCCGTGACCCCGGCCACCCTCTACGACCACCCGACGGTCGAGGCCCTCGCCGCCCACGTCACCGAACCCGGCGCGGAAGGCTCCCCGCATGCGCACCGGCGGAGCCCCGGCCCCGACGCCGCCCGGGGGCGCGCCGACGAGCCCGTCGCCGTGATCGGCATCGGCTGCCGGTTCCCCGGCGCACCCGACCCCGACAGCTACTGGCGGCTGCTGTGCGACGGCCGGGACGCCGTGGGCGAGGCGCCCGCCGACCGGCAGGGCGACGCCGGGGGACCCGGCGCCCGGCCGGGCGGGTTCCTGGACCACGTGTACGACTTCGACGCCCGCTTCTTCGGCATCTCCGCCCGCGAGGCCGAACGCATGGACCCCCAGCAGCGGCTGCTCCTGGAGGTCGCCTGGCAGACCTTCGAGGACGCGGGCATCGCCCCCTCCTCCCTGGCGGGCTCGGACACCGGCGTCTTCGTCGGGATCAGCGGGCACGACTACGCCGATCTCCAGATGCCCCACCCCGACGTCGTCGACATGTACTCCGCCACCGGCAACGCCCAGTCCGTGGCGGCGGGCCGGCTCTCCTACTTCTTCGACCTGACCGGACCCAGCCTCGCCCTCGACACCGCCTGCTCCTCCTCGCTCGCCGCCGTGCACACCGCGCTGCGCAGCCTGCGGGACGGCGAGTGCGGCGTCGCCCTCGCGGGCGGCGTCAACCTGACGCTGACGCCGGGACTGTCCGAGGCGCTGGCCCGGGGCGGGATGCTCGGCCCCGGCGGACGCTGCCGCACCTTCGACGACGGCGCCGACGGCTACGTCCGCGGCGAGGGCGCGGGCCTGGTGTGCCTCAAGCCGCTGTCCGCCGCCCTCGCCGACGGCGACCGCGTGCACGCCGTGCTCACCGGCTCCGCGCTCGGCCACGGCGGCCGGGCCAACGGCCTGACCGCGCCCCGCAGCACGGCCCAGCGCGCCGTGATGACCGGGGCGCTGGCCCGGGCCGGACTGGAGCCCGGGCAGGTCGACTACGTCGAGGCGCACGGCACCGGCACCGCCCTCGGCGACCCCATCGAATGGGAGTCCCTGGCCGGCGTCTACGGCCACGGCCGCCCCGCCGACGCGCCCTGCCAGGTCGGCTCGGTGAAGACCGGCATCGGCCACCTGGAGGCGGCCGCCGGCATCGCCGGGCTCATCAAGGCCGTGTTCGTGGTCCGGGAGCGGGAGGTACCGCCGCTGCTGCACCTGACCACGCCCAACCGGCACCTGGACTGGGCCGGTTCCGGCCTGGCGGTGCCCACCACCCGCCGGGCCCTGCGCGCCGGGGGCACGCTGCGCGCCGGCGTCAGCTCCTTCGGCTTCGGCGGCACCAACGCCCATGTGATCGTCGAGTCCGCGCCAGAAGTCCCGGCGCCCGCCGCCGAGTCCCACGACCCCGACGGCACCGCGCACGCCCTGTCCCTGTCCGCGCACACCGAGACCGCCCTGGCCACCCTGGCCGGCCGCTACCGCACCCATCTCGCGGCCCGTCCCGACGTGTCGCTCGCCGCCCTGTGCCGCTCCGCCAACACCGGCCGCTCCGCCCTGCCGCACCGGGCGGTCCTCACCGCCGGAACCCGGGACGAACTCGACGCCGCACTGGAGACGCTGATCCGCCGCGAGCCCAGCGTCGACGTGGCCCGCGGGGGACCGGCGGGCAGCGCCGCGCCCACCGTCGCCTTCCTCTTCGGCGGCCAGGGCACCCAGTACCCGGGCATGGGCCGCGACCTGTACGACGCCCACCCCGTCTTCGCCCGCACCCTGCGCCGCGCCGACGCGGCGTTGCGCGGCCTGGGCGAGATCCCGCTGCTCGACCTGCTCTTCGACCCGGGGCACGCCGAGGACCTGGCCCGCACCCGGTACTGCCAGCCCGCCCTGGTCGCCCTCGAAGTCGCCCTCGCCGACCTGTGGACGAGCTGCGGGGTCCGCCCGGCCGCCGTACTCGGGCACAGCGTCGGCGCCTTCGCCGCCGCGTGCGTCGCCGGTGTCCTCTCCCTGGAGGACGCCCTCACACTGGCGGTCGTCCGCGGGCGCGCCATGGACGAACAGCCCGGCGAGGGCGCGATGATCGCCTGCGTCGGCGACCCGGAGACGGTGCGCGAGATCGCCGCCGGCCACGACGGGGTGGCCCTCGCCGCGGTCAACGCCCCCCGCAACCTGGTGTTCTCCGGCCCGGCCGACCGCGTCGCGGCACTCCGCGGCGACCTGGAGCGCAAGGGGGTCACCGTCCGGCCGCTCGCCGTCTCGCACGCCTTCCACTCACCGCTGATGGCGGGCGCCGCCGAGCCGCTGGCCAAGGCCGCCCGCGCCGTCGAGTTCCGCCCCCCGCTCATCCCGTGGATCTCCGACGCCACCGGCGAACCCGTGGCCGAGGTGGACGCCGCGTACTGGGTCCGCCACCTGCTCGGCACCGTGCGTTTCGCCGACGGCTTCACCCGCCTCCGCGACCGGGTCACCGAGGGGGGCGCGGGCTGCGACGCGTTCGTCGAGATCGGCCCGCACCCCACCCTGCTGAACCTCGGCCGGTCCGCCGTCGCCGACGGCCCCCAGGACGAGGGGCGCCCCACGCTGTGGCTGCCCTCGCTGCGCCGCGGCGCCTCCGGCCGGCGCACCCTGCTGCGGTCGCTGGGCGGCTACCAGTGCGCCGGCGGAAGCGTGGACTGGTCCGCCCTGGACGGCGAGCACCCGCCCGGCCGGGTTCCGCTGCCGCACACGCCCTTCGAGCGCCGGACCTACCGGTTCCGGGCCACCACTCCCGATCAGGAAGGCGATCCCATGCCGTCCCAGCCCACGGTGACGGGCACAGTCCCGACGGACCCGGCGGGCGAGGTCTCCCGCACCGTGCTCGACACCGTCGCCCGCGTCTGCGGATTCCCCGTGGCCGACCTGCCGGCGCACGCCCGGCTGGGTCTCGAGCTGGGGTTCGACTCGCTGATGCGGACCGACCTCCAGCGCCGTCTCACGGACCGCTTCCCCCAACGGATGCACACGCTCCAGGACCTGCCGGAGGACCCCACGGTGCAGGACATCATCGGCCGGCTCGCCGCCGGCGACGACCGCGACGGCGCCCACACCCACGCGGCCCACACCCACGCCGCTCACACCGTCGGCACGGGCACCGGGGCGGGCGCGTTCCCGCCCCACCCCTCGCACCCCGTGCACCCCGTGCACCCCGCGGCCGTACCCGCGCCGCCCGCCCCGGCCCCGCCGTACGGTCCGTACGGCGCCTTCCCGGCCCCGGCCCACGGCTACGCCGTCGCCGCCCCCGTCCCGCAGCCCGGAGTGCCCTACCCGTACCCGTACGGCTACCCGCCGCACGGCGCCCCCGCGTACGCCTACTACGTCCCCCAGCCGTACCCGCCGCAGGGGTTCGCGCCCGCGGCACCCGCCGCCCCGGCCCAGGCGGCCCCGGCCCCCGCGCCCGCCGCTTCCGCCGCCGTACCCGCCGCCCCCGGCCCGGCCCCCGCGCCCGCCACCCCCGTCCGCCAGGAGCGCGTCTTCGAGGACTGGGCGGAGTACGCCGAACTCCAGGGCAGGCTCCGGCAGACCGAGACCGGCGGCGCCAACCCCTACGGCCGCACCCACGAGGGCTTCAACGCCGCGCTCGCCACGGTCGACGGCACCAAGGTCGTCAACTTCGCGGCCTTCAACTACCTCGCGCTCTCCCACCACCCCCGGGTGCGCCAGGCCGCCAGGGACGCCGTGGACCGCTACGGCACCTCGGCCTCCGCCACCCCGCTGCTGTTCGGCGAGACCCCGCTGCACCACGAACTCGAGGCCGAGATAGCACGGTTCATCGGAACCGAGGCGGCCATCGTCTTCTCCGGCGGACACGCCACCAACGTCGCCACCGTCGGCCACCTGTTCGGTCCCGAGGACCTGGTGGTGCACGACGCCTGGATCCACGACAGCACCGTGCGCGGCTGCATCCTCTCCGGCGCCCGGCGGCGGTCCTTCCCGCACAACGACTGGGCCGCCCTCGACCGCATCCTGACCGGAGCACGGGCCGCGCACCGCAGGGCACTCGTCGTCATCGAGGGCGCCTACAGCCAGGACGGCGACATCCCCGACCTGCCGCGCTTCATCGAGGTCAAGAAGCGCCACGGCGCCATGCTGATGATCGACGAGGCGCACTCCATCGGCGTCCTGGGCCGCACCGGCCGGGGCGTGGGCGAGCACTACGGCACCGACCCGGCCGACGTCGACCTGTGGATGGGCACCCTCAGCAAGGCACTGGGCAGCCTGGGCGGCTACATCGCGGCCCGCCGCCCGATCATCGAGTACCTCAAGTTCACCGCGCCGCTGCACATCTTCTCCACCGGCATCTCGCCGGCGAACGCCGCCGCCGCGCTGGAGGCGCTGCGCGTCGTCCAGGACGAGCCCGAACGGGTCGCCCGCGTCCAGGAACTCGCCGAGTTCTTCCGGGCCGGCGCCCGCGCCCGCGGTCTCGACGTCGGCGTCTCCCGCCTCTCCGCGGTGATCCCCGTGATCACCGGCGACTGGGAGAAGACGATGGCGCTCTCCAACTCGCTGCTGGAGCGCGGCGTCAACGTCATGCCGATCGGCTACCCCGCCGTCCCCCGCGACCAGTGCAGGCTCCGCTTCTTCATCAACGCCGACCACAGCGAAGCAGACCTCGAACGCTCCCTCGACCTCCTGGTGTGATCCATGTCCTCACTCAGCCAAGACAGCCCGCCCGCCGCCCCCGACATCCTGGTCACCGGTGCCAGTGGCTTCATCGGCGGTCATCTGGTGCACCGCCTGGCCGAGCGCGGGCACCGCGTCCGCGTCCTGGCGCGCTCCACGAGCGACCGCGCGGCCTTCGCCGGGGCGGCCGCCCAGATCACCATCGGCGACCTCGGTGACACCGACAGCCTGCGCCGGGCCGCCCGAGGGGTCCGGCACGTCTACAACTGCGCCGGAATCTCGGCCGACTGGGGCCCCTGGGACCGGTTCCGCGCGGTCAACGTGGACGGCGCCAGGAACCTCGTGGAAGCGGCCCACGAGGCCGGGACGGTCGAGCGCCTGGTCCACCTCAGCACCACCGACGTCTACGGCTACCCCGAGCGGCCCTGCGACGAGACCACCGCCCCGCGCGACATCGGACTGCCCTACAACCGCAGCAAGACGCTCGGCGAGCGCGCCGTGTGGGCGGCCGCGGAACGCACCGGCCTGCCGGTCACCGTGGTCCGCCCCGTCTCCGTCTACGGTCCCGGCAGCAAGGACTTCGTGATCGAGATCGCGAACCTGCTGCTGGGCAAGCAGATGGTCTACATCCGCGGCGGCCGGGTGCCCGCCGGGCTGCTCTACGTCTCCAACGCCGTGGACGGCATCATCGCCGCCGCGACCGGCGAGCACACCGCGGGCCGGGCCTACAACCTGCGCGACCCGCACGAGACCACCTGGCGCCAGTACGTCGAGGCGCTCGCCGAGGGTCTGGGCGTGAAGGCCCCCTGGCTGAGCCTGCCCACCCCCCTCGCGACCGCCGTCGCCACGGCCTCCGAGAAGCTGTGGGGCGCGCTGCGCATCAACTCCCGGCCCGTCCTGACCCGGCACGCCGTCCACCTCTTCGACCGCGACCAGTCCTACCCGATCGGGCGCGCCCAGGAGGAGCTGGGCTTCAAGGGAGAGGTCGACTTCCAGGAGGGCATGCGGCGCACCGTCGCCTGGCTCGACTCGCCCGAGGGACGCGCCCATGTCGCCCGCTGACCTGCTCTCCCAGCGGGCTGCCTGGTTCCCCCGCCCGGTGGCGGCACCGGCCGCCGAGCCCCTCGACCCGGCCACCGCCCCGCTGCGCCTGGTCTGCTTCCCCTACGCCGGGGGCACGGTCTCCGCGTTCCGCGGCTGGCAGGAGCACCTGGGCGACGAGGTCGCCGTCGTGCCCGTACAACTGCCCGGCCGCGGACTGCGCCTGCGCGAGCGGCCCTACGACACCATGGAGCCCCTCGCCGAAGCGGTCGCGGAGGCCCTGGACGAGCACCGGCTGGCCCGCGACTACGCCCTGTTCGGACACAGCATGGGCGCGCTGCTCGCCTACGAGGTGGCCTGCGTGCTGCGCCGGCGCGGACGGCCGCTGCCCCGCCACCTGTTCGTCTCCGGCAGCCGGGCCCCGCACCTGTACGGCGACCGCGTCGACCACACCCTGTCCGACGCCGCGCTGCGCGAGGTGATCCGGGACCTGGGCGGCCTCGGCGACGCGGACACCCTGGGCGCCGCCTACTTCGACCGCAGGCTCCCGGTGCTCCGCGCCGACCTGCGCGCCTGCGAGCGCTACGGCTGGCACCCCCGGCCGCCGCTGGACTGCCCGACGACCGCGTTCTCCGCCGCCGCGGACCCGATCGCCACTCCGGAGATGGTCGAGGCCTGGCGGCCCTACACCACCGGCTCGTTCCTGCGGCGCCACCTGCCGGGCAACCACTTCTTCCTGAACGGCGGCCCGTCCCGCGACCGGCTGCTCGCCCACCTGGGCACCGAACTCGACGCCCTCGGCACCACCCCGCACAGGAAGGCAACAAGGGAAGCAACATGGACATTCTGAGCCTGGCCAAGAGCGTCGGCAGCCGCGTCGAGGCGCCGCTGACCGATCTGCGCACCGTGACCAAGGTGCTCGGCAACCCGCACATGCCGCTGCTCCTGGCCCTGTCCAAGGGCTTCGTGGAACCGGTGTACCGGGCCGCCTTCCTGGCCTCGGCGGCGAGCTCCGGCGTACTCGGCGCCCTCGCCGTACGCCCCTGCGACCTGGAGTCGCTCGCGGAACGGCTCGGCGTCGCCGACGAGGACCTGCCGCGGCTCAAGGAGTGGCTGGACATGGGCATCCGCCTCGGCGATCTGGGCAAGCGCGAGGGCTGCTACAAGCTGCGCAGCCTGCCCGCGAAGGCGCTCGCCCAGCCCGCCAACGACGCCATCGCCGCGGCACTGGAGGAGGTCCTGCGCTTCCACGTGCCCGCCCTGCTCAACGGGCCCCGCATGCTGCGCGAGGGCCGCCGCTTCTCCCTCGACGACCAGGACGGCCTGGTCATCGCCCGCTCCACCCGGGTGATCCAGCCGCTGGTCGAGGAGGCCATCGCCCGCACCCTGGACCGGGACGCGCCCGTCCGGCTCCTGGAGGTCGGCTGCGGCAGCGGCGCCTACGTCCGCTACGCCGCCGCGCTCAACCCCCGCCTGTCGGCGCTCGCCGTCGACCTCCAGCAGGACGTGGCCGACAGCGCCGCGGCCAACATGGCCGAGTGGGGACTGACCGACCGGGTCGAGACCCGCCAGGCCGACCTGCGCACCCTCGACGCACAGCCCCAGTTCGACCTCGTCACCCTGCACAACAACATCTACTACTTCCCCGAGGCCGAGCGCGTCGACGCCCTGCGCCGGGCCCACGACCTGCTGGCGCCCGGCGGGAAGCTGCTGCTCACCACCTCCTGCAAGGGCGGCAACGTCGGCCTGGAGGCGCTCAACCTCTGGTTCACCTACGCCGACTTCGGCGGTCCGCTGCCGCAGGCCGACGAGCTGGCGGACCAGTTCCGCCAGGCCGGGTTCGACGACGTCGAGGCCACCCGGATCGTCCCGGGCGAGCAGTTCCACGCCTTCACGGGCACCAGCAAGCGCGTCGCGTACGCCTGACCGCCGAGGAGACACACCCGCCATGGACACGCACGTCAGCGACTCGACGACCGCCACGGAAACCGGCACCCCGGTCACGGACCCGGCCGGCCACGCCGCCTGTGTCGTCACCCTGGGCACGGGCGTCCCGGCCGGCGGCCACCGGGGGGAACTGGGCGGCAAGGGCACCCGCCTCGCCGAGCTCTCCGCCGCCGGACTGCCCGTCCCGCCCGCGTTCTGCCTGACCACCGCCCTCTTCGACGCCTACCTCCGGGAGACCGGGATCGCCGCCGAGGCACCGGGCGCCGACCCCCGCACGATGCGCGAGCGCATCCTGGGCACCCGGATGCCCGCCCCGATCGCGGACGCCGTCCTCGACGCCTACGGCAGCATGGGCCGCCCCCGGGTGGCGGTGCGCTCCTCCGGACTGCGGGAGGACTCCGCGGCCCAGTCCTTCGCCGGCCAGCACGACACGGTCCTCGACGTCAGCGGCGACGAGGACGTCCTCGACGCGGTCCTGCGCTGCTGGGCCTCGCTGTGGTCCGACCGCGCCACCGTCTACCGGGACACCGACGCCCCCGACTCCCTCGCCGTGGTCGTCCAGGAGATGATCCACACCGACGTCAGCGGCGTCCTGTTCACCGTAGACCCGGTCAACCCCCGCCCGCACCGCCTGGTGGTGGAGGCCTGCCAGGGGCTGGGGGAGGGACTGGTCTCGGGGCAGGTCTCCAGCGACTTCTTCGTGCTCGACGACGAGAAACTGGACGTCGTCGAGGAGCGGGTGCGCTACAAGGTCACCAAGTGCGCGCCGCTGGAACCCGGCCGCATCGGCATGACGAAGGTCGACGCCGCGTCCCGCAACGTCCCCTGCCTCACCCATGACCAGCTGCGCGAACTCGGTGCCCTGGCCGTCCGGATCCGCGACCTCTACGGCAGCGAGCAGGACATCGAGTGGGGCCTGCGGGACGGCGCCTTCCACCTGTTCCAGACCCGGCCCATCACCACCCGCCCCGCCGCCCCCGCGGCCCCGTCCGGGGCGCTCAGCCCCTACGTCGCGCCGCAGCCGGAGCCGGTCCTCAACGGCACCCTGTGGTCGCGGATGGACATCGGCGAGATCTTCGTCGGCCTGATGACCCCGCTCGGCCTCAGCTTCGCCCGCTACTACCAGCGCAACGTCCACACGGACTGCGCGGGCGCCCTCGGCGTGCGCGACACCGGCGAGGCGGACCTGCACATGGGCTTCTACCAGGGGCACGTCTACCTCAACATCTCCTACAGCTCCTACCTGCTGGCCCAGTGCCTGCCCACCCGCGACCAGCGCCACTTCACCAGCCGCTTCGTCAGCGAGGAAGTCGACCTCGCCACCTACGAGAACCCGTTCGGCACCTTCCCCGGAGGCATGGAGGACCTGCGGTCCACCGTCCACTGGCTCCAGCACACGGCCCGTGAGATGACGCGGATGAAGTCCCGCTCCCAGCAGATGGTCGACGCCCGGCTCTACGAGTTCGACCGGGCCCGCGGCCTCGACCTGACCCGGATGAGCAGGCGCGAGCTGCACGGCGAACTCCACCGGGACCTCGCCTGGTTCCACGACATGCACGTCGGCTACATGCCCTACTACATCAACGCGTTCGCGTTCTACGGCCTGCTCACCGAGCTGTGCGCCCGCTGGCTCGGCAGCGACGGCACCGGCCTCCAGAACCGCGTCAAGACCGACATGTCCAGCCTGCGCACCGTCGAGTCGGCGAAGGAGGTCTGGGCGGTCGCCCAGGCCGCCAAGAACGACCCCGCCGTCCTCAGGATCATCAAGGACGAGCCGCTGAAGGACATCGCCCGGCTGCTGCGCGCGGACCCCGCCGGACAGCGCTTCTGGGACCGGCACATGGAGCCCTTCCTGCGCGCCAACGGCACCCGCGGCCACCAGGAGATGGAGATCACCCACCCGAGGTGGATCGACGACCCCTCGTACCTCTTCCAGATGATCCGGCGCTACGTCGCCGACGGCTTCTCCATCGACGACATCCTGCGGCGCGGCAGTGCCTGGTCCGACGACTCCCGCGAGGTGCTGGGCCGGCTGCCGATGCCCAAGCGCCAGGTCCTGGACACCGTCATCTCCCTGTACGCCCTGTGCAGCGAACTGCGCGAGACCACCCGGATGTCCATGATCACGTCCATCTGGCTGGTGCGGAACGTGGTCTACGAGGTCGGCCGGCGCCTGGTCGCCGACGGCGTCCTGCACTCCCTGGACGAGGTCGCCCACCTGGACTTCGAGGACGTACGCCGCTACCTCGCCGGCGACGAGGACGCCGTGCGCGTCTTCGACCGGGCCCGCGTCGACGCGGCCCGCCGGCTGCACGAGCACAACAAGCGGCTCCCGGAACCGCCGTTGACCTTCGTCGGCGTGCACGACATCACCGCCTCGGTGCGGCCCGCCGCCGACGGCGCCCGGCTCGAGGGCCTGGCCGCCAGCCCCGGACGCATCGTGGGCCGCGCCCGCATCGTCGAGGACCTGGTGTGGCAGGCCGACGAGTTCGAGGCCGGGGAGATCCTCGTGACCCGGTACACGGACGCCTCCTGGACGCCGCTGTTCGCCATCGCGGGCGGAGTCGTCACCGACATCGGGTCGATGCTCTCGCACAGCTCCATCGTGGCCCGCGAGTTCCACGTCCCGTCGGTGGTGAACACCAAGGACGCCACCCAGCGCATCAACACCGGCGACCTGATCGTGGTCGACGGCGACGCGGGCACGGTCGAGGTCGTCGAGAGCGCCGGCACCGACGACCCGCGGAGCACGCCGGAGGCCGACGGCGCCCCGGCCCGGGCCGCCGGCGACTGAACGCCGCCCGCGCCGCACCGCAGACCACGGCCGCCCCGCACGGGGCGGAATCCCACCCCAGACGGGAGACGACCCGATGATCCCCAACCAGTGGTACCCCATCGTCGAGGCACAGGAGGTGAGCAACGACAAGCCGCTCGGTGTGCGCCGCATGGGCCAGGACCTCGTGCTCTGGCGCGACATCGACGGCAACCTCGTCTGCCAGGGCGCCCGTTGCCCGCACAAGGGCGCCAACCTCGGCGACGGCCGCATGAAGGGCAACACCGTCGAGTGCCCGTACCACGGCTTCCGCTACGGAGCCGACGGCGCCTGCCGGGTGATCCCCGCCATGGGCCCGCAGGCCCGCATCCCCGGCTCGCTGCGCGTCCCCACCTATCCGGTGCGGGAGGAGTTCGGGCTGGTGTGGATGTGGTGGGGCGACGAGCGTCCGGCGGCCGGCCTGCCGCCGGTGGCGGCCCCGGCCGAGGTGACGGAGAACCGGAAGCTGTACGCGACCAAGCGCTGGACCCGTCCGGTGCACTACACCCGTTACATCGAGAGCCTGCTCGAGTTCTACCACGTGACCTACGTGCACCGGGACCACTGGTTCAACTACATCGACTACCTGCTCCTGTACGGCACCCCGAGCAAGTTCGGCCTCGACGGCCGCGAGCGGTACCTGGCCGCCACCCGGATCACCAACCACCAGGTGGAGACGGAGGCGGAGGGGCAGACCATCCGCTACTCCTTCGACCACTGCCAGGAGGACGACCCCACCAACACCACCCACTACGTCATCACGTTCACCTTCCCCTGCATGGTGCACGTGCAGACCGAGCAGTTCGAGACCACCTCCTGGCTGGTCCCGATCGACGACGAGAACACGGAACACATCCTGCGCTGGTACGAGTACGAACAGGTCAAGCCGGTACTGCGGTTCGAACCGCTGCGCCGTCTGCTGCCCTGGGCGTCCCTCTACATGGAGAAGTGGGTGCAGGACCCCCAGGACGTCCGCATCATGGAGCACCAGGAACCCAAGATCAGCGCCGGCGGCGTGAACAAGTTCATCCCCGTCGACGAGATGAACGCCAAGTACATCTCGATGCGCGCCAAACTCCTCGCGGACGCCGCCGCGACAAGGGCACCGGCGACGACCGAGGCGGCTCCCGCCGCCGAGGAGGCCGGGCGCGACGGGACCGCGGCCCGCGCCGCGGCCAACGGCAGGCCGGCCGCCGGCGGCCGGCACGGCTCGAAGCCCCGGGAGGACGCCGCCGCGCGCCCGTAGACCCGAAGACGGGGGACGGACAAAAAGAGAGCGAGAGTGAGAGATGTACGGCGGATACGACGCGTCCACCGGCCCCAAGACCCTGGTGACCACCTGCAACACCGTCGCCGTGGCCGGCGCGGTCTGGTTCCTCTTCGGCGGCGCCGACACCGTGGCGGGCTGGTTCGGCACCGACTTCGACGAGGCGGCGACCCTGCGCCGGGCCCTGCTGGCGGCCTTGTCGGTGCTCTACCTGCTGCGCTTCATCGCCACGAACTTCGTGATGCTCCAGCGCAGTATGGAGTGGTCGGAGTCGGCCACCATCGGGATCTGGGTCCTGGTGATCCACGGCACGATGGCGTACTTCGGCGGCACCAACGACGCAGGCGTGAGCGTGTTCACCTGGCTGGGCGTCGTGCTGTACTTCCTCGGGTCCTACCTGAACACGGGGTCGGAATACCAGCGCAAGCTCTGGAAGAAGCGCCCCGAGAACAAGGGCAAGCTCTACACCGAAGGCCTGTTCAAGTACTCGATGCACATCAACTACTTCGGTGACGCCGTTCTCTTCTCCGGGTTCGCCCTGGTCACGGGCACCCCGTGGGCGTTCGCCATCCCCCTGATCATGGTCTGCATGTTCGTCTTCCTGAACATCCCCATGCTCGACAAGTACCTCGCCGAGCGCTACGGCGAGGCCTTCGACGAGTACGCGTCCCGGACGGCGAAGTTCGTCCCCTACGTGTACTGACCCCGCCCGTCACACGCGTACGGCGGCCCACCCTCCGGCTGAGGGGGGCCGCCGTACCGGGCGGCCTTCCCAGATCCCCTCCACAGACGCGAGACGAGGCACGTATGACCGGAGACATCCCCTTCGGAGAGGCCGAGGCGTCCCTGACCGCCGAGGTGCTGCGCGAGGTCCTGGCCGGCGGCGCCGAGGCCTTCGCCCGGCTGACCTCCGACGAGGGCGCCGTCGACGACTTCGGCTTCGACCCGGAGCTGACGGACGACTACCTGCTCCCCGCACTGCGACTGCTGTACGAGAAGTACTTCCGGGTCGACCTGGAGGGTCTGGAGAACGTGCCGGCCGAGGGGGGCGCGCTCCTGGTCGCCAACCACTCCGGCACCCTGCCCCTGGACGCCCTGATGCTCCAGGTGGCGCTGCACGACCACCACGACGCACACCGCAGGCTCCGGCTGCTCGCCGCGGACCTGGCCTTCGACCTCCCCGTCGTCCGCGACCTCGCCCGCAAGGCCGGCCACGTCCGCGCCTGCCCGGAGAACGCCCTGCGACTGCTCGGCTCCGGCGAACTGGTCGGCGTGATGCCGGAGGGCTACAAAGGGCTCGGCAAGCCCTTCGAGGAGCGCTACCGGCTTCAGCGCTTCGGCCGGGGCGGCTTCGCGGCGGTCGCGCTGAGGTCGCGCCGCCCCATGGTGCCGTGCTCGATCGTCGGCGCCGAGGAGATCTACCCGATGATCGGCTCGGCCCCCACCCTGGCCCGGATGCTCAAGCTGCCGTACTTCCCGATCACGCCGGCCTTCCCGCTGCTGGGCGTGCTGGGCCTGATCCCGATGCCGACCAAGTGGACCATCCGCTTCGGCGCCCCGATCCACACGGACGGCTTCCCCGAGGACGCCGCGGAGGACCCGCTGGTGGTCGAGAAGCTCGCGGGCGAGGTGAAGGACACCATCCAGCACACGCTCAACGAGATGCTGGAGGGCCGCGGCTCCCCGTTCGCCTGAGCCGCCCGCGTCAGCCCCCCGCCGACGAGCCCCGCCGGCCGATGCTGCGGATACTCGCGAAGGCCAGGACGCCGAGACCGGCGAGCGCGACCACGCCGCCGATCAGCTCCGCGGACAGATGCATGGGATCTCCCTCACCGGGTGACGGGCGGTGTTCGTCATATAGCCATGCGAACGCGGCCGGCCGCTCCATCCGCAGCCGTACCACCCCTGCGATTCACCCGTAGAGCAGACGGACGGCTGATCGGGGGTGGCGGTTGGGCGGTCGCCCGTTCGAACGCCTACGATCCTCTGTTGTGTCCAAACTGACCGACGTGCCCAAGCGGATCCTCATCGGGCGCGCACTGCGCAGCGACCGGCTGGGCGAAACGCTCCTGCCGAAGCGCATCGCGCTGCCCGTGTTCGCGTCCGACCCGCTGTCCTCCGTCGCGTACGCACCCGGCGAGGTGCTGCTCGTCCTGTCCATCGCGGGCGTGTCGGCGTACCACTTCAGCCCCTGGATCGCGGTCGCGGTCGTCGTCCTGATGTTCACGGTCGTCGCCTCGTACCGGCAGAACGTGCACGCCTACCCGAGCGGCGGCGGCGACTACGAGGTGGCCACCACCAACCTCGGACCCAAGGCCGGTCTGACCGTCGCCAGCGCCCTGCTGGTCGACTACGTCCTGACCGTCGCGGTCTCCATCTCCTCCGGCATCGAGAACCTCGGTTCGGCGATCCCGTTCGTCGTCGAGCACAAGGTCCTGTGCGCGGTCGCCGTCATCCTGCTGCTGACGCTGATGAACCTGCGCGGGGTCAAGGAGTCGGGCAGCCTGTTCGCGATCCCGACGTACGTCTTCGTCGCGGGCGTCTTCATCATGATCGTGTGGGGCGCGTTCCGCGGCCTGGTCCTGGACGACACCATGCGGGCCCCGACCGCGGACTACGAGATCAAGCCGGAACACGGCGGCCTGGCCGGCTTCGCCCTGGTCTTCCTCCTGCTGCGGGCCTTCTCCTCCGGCTGCGCCGCGCTCACCGGCGTCGAGGCGATCTCCAACGGCGTCCCGGCCTTCCGCAAGCCCAAGTCCAAGAACGCGGGGAACACCCTCGCGATGATGGGCCTGCTCGCCGTCACCATGTTCTGCGGCATCATCGCGCTGGCCTCCGCGACCGACGTGCGCATGTCCGAGAACCCGGCCACCGAGCTGTTCCACAACGGCGTCGCCGTCGGCGCTGACTACGTCCAGCACCCGGTGATCTCCCAGGTCGCCGAGGCGGTCTTCGGCGAGGGCAGCTTCCTGTTCATCGTGCTGGCCGCCGCCACCGCCCTGGTCCTCTTCCTTGCCGCCAACACCGCCTACAACGGCTTCCCGCTGCTCGGCTCGATCCTCGCCCAGGACCGCTACCTGCCGCGCCAGCTGCACACCCGCGGCGACCGCCTGGCCTTCTCCAACGGCATCGTGCTCCTGGCCGGCGCCGCCACGCTCCTGGTCGTCGTCTACGGCGCCGACTCGACCCGACTGATCCAGCTCTACATCGTCGGCGTCTTCGTGTCCTTCACGCTCAGCCAGATCGGCATGGTCCGGCACTGGAACCGCCACCTGGCCACCGAGCGTGACCAGGCCAAGCGCCGCCACATGATGCGCTCCCGCGCGATCAACGCCTTCGGCGCCTTCTTCACCGGCCTCGTCCTCGTCGTGGTCCTGGCGACCAAGTTCACGCACGGCGCCTGGGTCGCGCTGCTCGGCATGTGCATCTTCTTCGCGACCATGACGGCGATCCGCAAGCACTACGACCGCGTCGCCGAGGAGATCGCGGCCCCCGAGGACCCCGAGGAGGCACAGAGCGACGACATGGTGCGCCCCTCCCGCGTCCACTCGGTGGTCCTCATCTCCAAGATCCACCGCCCCACGCTGCGCGCCCTCGCCTACGCCAAGCTGATGCGCTCCGACAGCCTGGAGGCGCTCAGCGTCAACGTCGACCCGGTCGAGACGAAGGCCCTGCGCGAGGAGTGGGAGCGCCGCGGCATCGCCGTCCCGCTGAAGGTCCTGGACTCGCCGTACCGCGAGATCACGCGGCCGGTCATCGAGTACGTCAAGGGCCTGCGCAAGGAGTCCCCGCGCGACGCGGTCTCGGTGATCATCCCCGAGTACGTGGTCGGCCACTGGTACGAGCACCTGCTGCACAACCAGAGCGCCCTGCGCCTCAAGGGCCGCCTGCTGTTCACGCCGGGCGTCATGGTCACCTCCGTCCCGTACCAGCTGGAGTCCTCCGAGGCCGCCCGGCGCCGGGCCCGCAAGCGCCAGGACTGGAGCGCGCCCGGTGCGGTCCGGCGAGGGCCGGCCCAGCACCAGGACCGCGACCGTACGAAGGATTCCTCGTCGTCCACGTAGACTGGACGGCTGTTGTCCTTTGCGGCACCTGTCGTCACCCGTAGGTCCCCGTCGTCCCCGTTCTCTGGAGTCACCCCGCCATGCAGGCAGAACCGAAGAAGTCGCAGGCGGAGAAGCGAGCGGTCTCGGAGCCGGTCTCGGAGCCGGTTTCGGAGCCGGCCCCGCGGCCGGTCTCGCTCGTGGGGGAGGAGTACGAGGTCGAGGTCGGCCCCGTCGCCCACGGCGGCCACTGCATCGCCCGCACGTCCGAGGGACAGGTGCTGTTCGTCCGGCACACGCTGCCCGGCGAGCGCGTCGTCGCGCGGGTGACGGAGGGCGAGGAGGGCGCCCGCTTCCTGCGCGCGGACGCGGTCGAGATCCTGGACCCTTCCAAGGACCGCATCGAGGCCCCCTGCCCCTTCGCGGGCCCCGGCCGCTGCGGCGGCTGCGACTGGCAGCACGCCAAGCCGGGCGCCCAGCGCCGCCTGAAGGGCGAGGTCGTCGCCGAACAGCTCCAGCGCCTGGCGGGCCTGACCCCCGAGGAGGCCGGCTGGGACGGCACGGTGATGCCGGCCGAGGGCGACAAGGTGCCCGCCGGCCAGGTCCCGTCCTGGCGCACGCGCGTGCAGTACGCGGTGGACACGGACGGTCGCGCGGGCCTGCGCAAGCACCGCTCCCACGAGATCGAGCCGATCGACCACTGCATGATCGCGGCGGAGGGCGTCAGCGAGCTGGGCATCGAGGCGCGGGACTGGGCGGGCATGGAGTCCGTCGAGGCGATCGCGGCCACCGGCTCCCAGGACCGCCAGGTCATCCTGACCCCGCGCCCCGGCGCCCGCCTCCCCCTCGTCGAGCTGGACCGCCCGGTCTCGGTCATGCGGGTCGGCGAGAAGGACGGCGGCGTCCACCGCGTCCACGGCCGCCCCTTCGTCCGCGAGCGCGCCGACGGCCGCACCTACCGCGTCGGCTCCGGCGGCTTCTGGCAGGTCCACCCGAAGGCCGCCGACACCCTGGTCACGGCGGTCATGCAGGGCCTGCTGCCCCGCAAGGGCGACATGGCCCTCGACCTCTACTGCGGGGTCGGCCTCTTCGCCGGCGCCCTGGCCGACCGCGTCGGCGACCAGGGCGCGGTCCTCGGCATCGAGTCCGGCAAGCGCGCCGTCGAGGACGCCCGCCACAACCTCGCCGCCTTCGACCGCGTCCGCATCGAGCAGGGCAAGGTCGAGTCCGTCCTGCCCCGCACCGGCATCGACGAGGTCGACCTCATCGTCCTCGACCCGCCCCGCGCGGGCGCCGGCCGCAAGACGGTCCAGCACCTCTCGTCACTGGCCGCCCGCCGCATCGCCTACGTGGCCTGCGACCCGGCGGCTCTCGCCCGGGACCTGGGGTACTTCCGGGACGGGGGGTACCGGGTGCGGATGCTGCGGGTGTTCGATCTGTTTCCGATGACGCATCATGTGGAGTGCGTCGCGATCCTTGAGCCCGCCGACAAGGGCGTCTGACCTGCGGTTTTGCGGTCCGGGTGGGTTGCTCGACCTGTTTCCCGAAGTGCAGCGGTTCGAGCGGGGGATTGATCTTTGCACCTTGCTGACCTGTGGGTTCTAACGAGGTGCCGGTATGGGCGACGCATATAGAGGGACGTGCGGAGAATCTTGACGCTCGGGCGACGCTCGAAGCGGAAGTCGCTGCTGCACCTCCGCCCCAAGCTGAGCCGCCATCTCCGGCTGCGCGTTGCCGGGGAATGCAACTCGACCGCGCCGCAGTGATACCGGTCAGGTATCATCCGTGTATGGCGATGACACTCCGGCTCCCCGACGATCTTGACGCGAAGCTCACCGAGCGAGCTCGTCGGGAGGGTCGCAGCAAGCAGGAACTTGCCATCGAGGCCATCCGTGAGGCCCAGGACCGGGCCGAGCTGAAGGTCGATGACGTCTTGGCCGAGCTGATGGACAGTGACGCGGAGATCCTGGACTACCTGAAGTGACGGACGTGCGCTACCTCCAGGTCGACGAGATCCTGGCCATCGCCCGCGCGGTCAACGGTACCGAGCACAGTGTGCGTGACATGGGTCTTCTGGTGTCGGCGATCGAGCGACCTCGATTGAACGTGTTCGGAGCGGAGCTGTATCCCACGCTGCACGAGAAGGCGGCGGCGCTGCTGCACTCCGTCGCCCGCAATCAGGCGCTGATCGACGGCAACAAACGCACCGCCTGGCTCGCCATGCGTGTCTTCCTGCGATTCAACGGCGTCAGTGCCAATACCGTCCCACCGCCCGTCTCAGTGGCCGGCCCGTTCGTCGAGGAAGTCGAGCAGGACAACATCGATGTACCGGCTATTGCCAAGCGCCTGTCGGCTTGGTTTCCCGTTTCCTGACGTCCGACGTCGTGGGTACAGGACGGAATGAGGGTCTGGGAGCGGTGCTGGCTTCTGGCAGCCCGCCGGGGGACTGACCCGTTCGTTCAGCGGGTGGATGCGTATGCTTTCGCGAGATGGGGCAGCGGGTCCGCTCGGCGCGAGAATGGCGTCCCACGACGCCTTCCCGTTTGGGCGGCAGGCAAGGTCCACATTGGGTACGGCGGTCTCTTTCCAACCAACACCCGCCCCTGTTCTCCCGGCGGTCACGGAACGCGCTGTCCGTGCCCCTCGCGCCCCCCGCGCATACTGAGCCGGTCCTCTCTGCGAGCGGAACATGGTCACGATCACGAGTTCGAGTCGGGCGGCTGTTCGTGGGGGAGCCCTCTGCGGCCGTCAGTGTCGAACGGCGACGGACAGGCGTAGGCATCGACGTCGTCTTTATGCCCTGCATCCACACCGAGACGCGCTGCTCAGGCGCGGCAGCGAGCGACCCGGTCGAGAGGGAGAGCAGGGGTCGGAGGCCACGTTCGCCTCTCGCGAAGTCATCTATGCTCGCGCCCAGTTGGTATGACCAGTTCGCTTCAGGGGGCGGAGAGCCGCATGGTCGATGAGATCAAGTACGAGTACAAGGCCGTGCAGACCGTTCGGGGTACCGACGCTTTGGTGATCTCGAAGATGCAGAAGGACGGATGGGAGCTCGTGGAACAGCTCCCAGGCAGACTTCGCACCACCCTCAACTTCCGTCGGCCGAAGAGGCCACTGCCTTGGCGTCTGATCGGGGCGGGGGCAGCCGCCCTCGTGCTCTTGGCCGCCATCATCGGCACGGGCGTTGCGCTTGGTGACGGCGACGAGGAGAAGGGCGCGTCAGCCAGTTCGCCGACTGCCAGTGAGAAGCCTTCCGCTACGTCGCCCGAAGACGAGCCGACCACCGCTGAGGTGATCACGGCGCAGAACAGTCCCGAGTTCGCGACGTTGTTGCAGGCGGATCCGTGTGGCGAAGCGAACGTGAACTTCGCAACCAAGCACGAGGGGCGGACGGTCGCCTTCGACGGGTCAATTAGGCACATGGCGGCCCACGCAGTTGACCGGACCCGCTACGACTTCCTTCTCGGCCCGGGCGACAAGGGGCCGCAGACGACGGACGGCCCGAACTTCAAGTACGAGGACGTCAACACCGGCAACCTCCACCTGACCGGCAAGGAGGTCCCTGCCACCGTTGCAGTTGGCGACAAGTTCCGCTTCATCGCCGAGGTGATCGAGTTCGACACGGTCCAGTGCCTGTTCCGCCTCGCCCCGGTCTCGACGGAGACCCGGTAGCCGAGATGGCCAGCCTTCCCAACATGGAGGGAGCTGCCCGATGGAACGGCTCCTTGCTCTGTCCATTCGAGAGTTCTGAACTTCACCACCAGCTTGCCAGACGGCAGCGCCATCCTTGACCCATGCCCGCATCCAGCCCGGCGGATGTCCGGAGATATCTCAGGCCATGCGCGTTGGCCATCAAACCAGGCAAAGTGTGCTGAAACGGTTGGCGCGAATCAACATCAAACGCCCACTCAGGCGTTGAGGATCCAACGGCTCCACGAGCTGCACGAGTCGTTGCTGAGGCACGCCTTGACCCGCACCCGACTGCCCACGCCGCCGTGGGCGTTCTTGCTGCTGTACTCGTACATCTCCTTGTTGCAGGACCCCTGGGTGCCGGAACCGCCCGACCACGTGCACTCTCCGTTGCGGTAGAGCCCCCAGTTCCCGTTACGGTCCTTGAGCTCGTTCTGCCACTTGGTGACGGCGGAGGCGCCGTCTTTGAATTCGTCGCCGGCGAAAAGGACGTCGCCGTACGGCTTGAAGCAGGCACGGGCGGTGGGCCAGAGGTCGTCCTTGACCACGCAGTAGTAGTCGTTGACCGATGTCGTGTCCTTCACCGCGGTGTCGTACTCCATCGTGGCGGCGGCTGCCGGGTTGCTCATCGCCAGAACGAGCATGCCTGTGGCGGCCATGCCCAATACGGTTCTCATCGCGCCGCGCATGCGGACGCCTCCCGTCGGGTCGAAGCTGACTGAACTCCAACCCTGGGGTACGCAGCGCCTCGGCGGTACCTCGAACGTTTCAGGGTGCCCTGAGTGGCCGCTATCAGAAACGGACTTAACGAGAAGATCCTCCGCTGGTCGGCCAGGACGTCGGGGTGGCGGGCATTGGTGTTGCGCCAGCGCAGGTATCGGTGCAGAGCCCGGGTTTGCGCGGGGTGGCTGCGATGGTTCGAGTTGGCCAGGGTGAATGTCGGGTGGCTTGGCCGCGGGGCGGGCTCCGCGGTGGTGGAGGCCGGCGTCGGACGTACCGTGGCGGGTGTGCCGACCGCGAGGGTCGCCGCCGTCACGGCGGCGGCCCTCGCGGGTATCGGCGTTTTCCGTGGGGCAGGTCTGGTCAGGCGCGGGTCCAGCGCTGGTTGCTGCCGTTGGAGCAGGTGTAGAGCTGGATCTGGGTGCCGTTGGCGGTGCCGGCCCCGACGGCGTCCAGGCAGAGGCCGGACTGGACGCCGACGATGGAGCCGTCGGAGTTCAGGCGCCACTTCTGGTTGTCGCCGCCCCAGCAGCTGTAGATCTGGACCCTGGCGCCGTTGCCGGTGCCGGCGGCGTCCAGGCACTTGTCGCCGTAGACCCGCAGCTCACCGGCGTCGGTGGACGCCCACTGCTGGTTGCTGTTGCTGTGGCAGTCCCACAGCTGGATCTGAGTGCCGTCGGTGGTGCTGGCACTGGGCACGTCCAGGCAGCGGCCCGAGCCGACGCCCTTGATCTGTCCGCCGTCGGCGGGGGGCTCCGTGGAGTCGCCGCCGTTGAGGGCGTTCAGCACGGCCGTGTACGCCGCCTTCTTGCTGCCGTCGTTGTTGAACAGCAGCGGCGTCTGCTCCGCCCGCCAGGAGTCGCTGTCGCGCACACCCCAGACGGTGATGCCGAGGCAGCGTGAGACGGCCAGGCAGTCGTTGACCACGTTGGCGTAGGTCGTGGGCGAGGCACCCTGGATGTCGAGTTCGGTGACGGCCACGTCGACGCCGAGGGCGGCGAAGTTCTGGAGCGTGGTGCGGAAGTTGCTGTCGTAGGGGCTGCCGCTGTTGAAGTGCGACTGGAAGCCGACGCAGTCGATCGGCACGCCCCGCTGCTTGAAGTCCCGGACCATGTTGTACATGGCCTGGGTCTTCGCCCAGTTCCAGTTCTCGACGTTGTAGTCGTTGTAGCAGAGCTTGGCGGACGGGTCGGCGGCGCGCGCGGTGCGGAAGGCGACCTCGATCCAGTCGTTGCCGGTGCGTTGCAGGTTGGAGTCCCGCCGGGCTCCCGAACTGCCGTCGGCGAAGGCCTCGTTCACGACGTCCCACTGCGCGATCTTGCCCTTGTAGTGGGCCATCACGCCGTTGATGTGGTCGATCATCGCCTGGCGCAGGGCGCTGCCGCTGAGGCTCTGCATCCAGCCGGGCTGCTGGGAGTGCCAGGCCAGGGTGTGACCGCGCACCTCCTTGCCGTTCTGCACGGCCCAGTTGTAGACGCGGTCGGCGGCGCTGAAGTTGAACTGGCCCCGCTGCGGTTCGGTGGCGTCGATCTTCATCTCGTTCTCGGCCGTCACCGAGTTGAACTCGCGGTTCGCGATCGACGTGTAGGTCGAGTCGCCCAGCCTGCCCGAGGCGACGGCGACGCCGAAGTAGCGGCCGCTCTGTGCCGCTGCCGCGCCGAGTGTGCTCTCGGCGGCGTGTGCGGTCGGCGGTGTGACCAGTGCGGTGGCGGTAGCGGTGGCGCCGACGACCAGCGCCAGCAGCAGGCCGCGGATCTTGCGGCGGACAGAGGATCTGGGAAGGGCGTACGAGCCCATTGCTGTGCCTCCAAAGCGGACGTCACGGATGGACTGGAGCGAGGGGGCTTGCGGCGTCCGCTCCCATACGGCAGACGGACGGATGGACGGGGCGGGCGGGGGCCCGGGCGGACGGGATGCCCAAGGCTGGTGCGGTTCGAGATATCGAGCTGTGCCCGGTTGTCCAGACAGGAATGATCGAGGTGCCGGTGATGCATCGTCAATGCTTCTCGCAGGAAAAGTTTCTGTTTCTTCGTCGAAACTTTCGATGGTGCGGGTGAGTGGGCAGTGGTCCGCTGGTGGCGTCGTCAGTGCAGGCTCTTGAGTGGGGATGACGGGTCGCGCGTCGAGCGTCGACGGTGTGACGTGCGACGTTTCACGCAGAGGTAACAGCGAAACTTTCGACAACGATGGCGACGTGTGCGAGGGGTATTGACGCCGTTCCCCGGCTACCTATCATTCGGGTTGCTCGACACTTCGGATTGTGTGCGATATTTCGAACCACCTGGCTCCGTGTGTGTCGTGCCTGTCGTGCGTGCGTCGCGTGTATGCCCTGTATGTCATGCACCTGCCAGTTCCTTGTCGGTGCTCTCTTCGTCTCAAGGTTGGGGAAGTGCCCATGCACAGAGGAAGTTTGAGCCGCAGGCATCCGTCCGCGGTGCTCGCCGCCGTGGTCGCGGCCCTGGCCGCGTTGGCGGCACTACTCGTCGCCACCGCCCCGGCCCAGGCGGCCACCAGCGGTGCCCTGCGCGGTGTTGCGTCGAACCGGTGCCTCGATGTGCTGGGCGCCGAGCAGACCAACGGTACGTACCTGCAAATCTACGACTGCTGGGGCGGGACCAACCAGCAGTGGACGTTGACAGACGCCGGCGGGCTGACCGTGTACGGCGACAAGTGCCTGGACGTTCCGGGACACGCCACTACGGCCGGTACCCGGGTGCAGATCTGGAGCTGCACCGGCGCCGCGAACCAGCAGTGGCGGGTGAACTCCGACGGCACAGTCGTCGGTGTGGAGTCCGGGCTGTGCCTGGACGTGAAGGACAACGGCACGGCCAACGGCACGGCGGTGCAGCTGTGGACGTGCAACGGCGGCAGCAACCAGAAGTGGACCGGCCTGTCCGGCACCCCGCCGACGGACGGCCCGTGTTCCCTGCCGTCGACCTACCGGTGGACGTCGACGGGCGTGCTGGCGCAGCCGGCGAACGGGTGGGCGGCGGTGAAGGACTTCACCACCGTGACGCACAACGGCAAGCACCTGGTCTACGCGTCCAACTTCTCGGGATCGTCGTACGGCTCGATGATGTTCGCTCCCTTCACCAACTGGTCGGACATGGCATCGGCCGGCCAGACCGGGATGAGCCAGGCCGCGGTGGCGCCGACGCTGTTCTACTTCGCGCCCAAGAACATCTGGGTGCTGGCGTACCAGTGGGGCTCCTGGCCCTTCATCTACCGCACGTCGAGCGATCCCACCAACCCCAACGGCTGGTCCGCTCCGCAGCCGCTGTTCACCGGGAGCATCTCCGGCTCCGACACCGGACCGATCGACCAGACGCTGATTGCCGACGGCCAGAACATGTACCTGTTCTTCGCGGGCGACAACGGCAAGATCTACCGGGCGAGCATGCCGATCGGGAACTTCCCGGGCAACTTCGGATCGTCGTACACGACGATCATGAGTGACACGAAGGCCAACCTCTTCGAGGGCGTGCAGGTCTACAAGGTCCAGGGCCAGAACCAGTACCTCATGATCGTCGAGGCGATGGGCGCGAACGGGCGCTATTTCCGGTCCTTCACTGCCTCCAGCCTGAACGGGGCGTGGGCCCCGCAGGCCGCCACCGAGAGCAACCCCTTCGCGGGCCGGGCCAACAGCGGTGCCACCTGGACCAACGACATCAGCCACGGTGACCTGGTCCGCGACAACCCCGACCAGACCATGACCATCGACCCCTGCAACTTGCAGCTTCTCTACCAGGGCAAGGACCCTGACGCGGGCGGGGAATACAACCGGCTGCCGTGGCGGCCGGGCGTCCTCACCCTGCGGCGCTGACCCCGCCGCGCCGCCCGGAGCCGGCCCGGCCCTGTCCCCGGTGTGCGGGGGCGGACCGGTCCGGTCCGGGCGGGGTTCGAGGGCGGGCCGTCAGGGGGTGCGGAAGCCTCGGAAGGTCACCTGTCTGCGGGTCCGGAAGCCGAGCCGCTCGTACAGTGCGACGGCGCCGGTGTTCGTCTCGGCCACGTGGAGGACGGGGCGCTCGCCTCGCGCCACGATGCGGGCGGCGAGCGTACTGATCAGGCGGGCGGCGTGGCCTCGCCCCCGTGCGTCGGGGGCGGTGCAGACGGCGCTGATCTCCGTCCAGCCCGGCGGGCGCAGGCGCTCTCCGGCCATCGCCACCAGGATGCCGTCGACCCGGACCCCCAGGTACGTGCCGAGTTCGTGGGTGCGTGGCCAGAAGGGTCCCGGCTCGGTCCGCGCGGCGAGGTCGAGCATGTCGGGCACGCTGTCCGGGCCCAGTTCGACCAGGCCGGCGCCGGACTCCGCGGCAGGCCCGTCCGGGGTGCCGCCGGACCAGATCATCTGACGGCCCTCCAGGCTGAAGACCGGCTCCCACGTCGGCGGCGGGACCGCCGGACAGCTGAACAGGTCGGCGAAGGCGCCCGGACCGAGCAACCCGGCGAGGTCGGCCCAGTCCGCCGCGTCCGGCTCGGTGGACACGGCGGAGAAGGTCGCCACCTCCCTGTGGTAGGTGGCGGCCCGGCCGAGGCGGCGGGCGAGATGCGCGTGCCGACCACCGAGCGACTGACCTACCGGGTCGTCGAGTACCGCGTCGGCGTCGTGGGCCATGGTGCTGATTCCTTCCTGGTGGGCGCGGTGGTCGGGCAAGTCGGGGCCACCTCCGGCGGCGCTCCGGGCGCGCTGTCGACGTCCTCCGGGAGTCAGGGCCGGGTCGTGGCGACCTTCGGTCCGAACCCGATCAGTACGGCCCTGGTGACCCGGTCCATGCCTCGGCGTACGCCCGGCCCGGCGAAGAACGCTCGAGCCGTGGACTGTATGAGCATTGCCTCAGTCTTGCATCCGCGGCCGACGGAGCGGACGACCGGTTTCGCCCGGCCGGGCAGCCTGCCGCCCCTGGCGCTGCCGGCCTTGGCGCTGCCGGCCGTGGATGGGTCACTCGCCGCATCGCGCGGTCAGCCGGTCCGCGGTACAGGGTGCCGTTGTTTTCTGACGTCAGGTCAGATCTGCGCGCTAATCTGTTGCCGTTCACTCGCCATGACCGCTTCCCTCGATCAGTCGCCCACGGACGTCAGGAGCCCCCGGCTGTGCCACCCACCTTGTATCGCGTCACGGGTTACACGCTCCGGCACCTGGTCGAGAACATCGAAGGCGGCCGTATCGGATTGCCGGACATCCAACGGCCGTTCGTCTGGTCCGCGGCGAAGACCCGCGATCTTTTCGACTCGATGTACCGGGGTTACCCGATCGGCACCCTGATGTTCTGGGAGACCGGCGCCGAGGTGGGGACGCGGCAGATCGGAACGGAAGCCGGCGACCGGGCCCCTCAGCTGTTGGTCGTCGACGGGCAGCAGCGGCTCACCGCCCTGTTCGCCGTCCTCACCGGGCGCAAGATCGTCACCAAGTCGTTCGAGGAGATTAACGTCCGCATCGCGTTCCGCCCGGAGGACGAGACCTTCGAGGTCACGGACGCGGCCATCGAGCGGGACGCCCACTTCATTCCGGACATCACTGCGCTCTGGGCCCAGGCTGGGTACAAACCCACCGTTCGGCAGTTCTTCCAACGGCTCGAACAGGTCGGCGGCCGACCCTTGTCGCACGCTGTCAGGGATGAACTCGAAGAACGGGTGGACCGGGTCCGGGACCTGCAGGAATTCCCCTTCCAGGTGGTGGAACTGGGTGCTTCCGCCGACGAGGAGCAGGTCGCTGAGATCTTCGTGCGCATCAACTCCGAAGGCGTGAAGCTCAACCAGTCCGACTTTATCCTCACCCTGATGTCGGTGCACTGGGAGAAGGGCCGCCGCCAGCTCGAGGACTTCAGCCGCGGCGCGGTGGTCGCAGGGCTCCCCGGTCCGAGCCCCCGTAACGCTTTCCTGGATCCCAGCCCGGACCAACTACTCCGCGTGGCCGTCGCCGTCGCCTTCCGGCGCGCCAGATTGCAGCACGTCTACAGCGTCCTACGAGGAAAGGACCTCGAAACCGGCAAGGTGACCGCCGCTCGACGGCAGGAGCAGTTCGATCGGCTCGCCGCTGCCCACACGAAGGTCCTGGACCTGACCAGTTGGCACGAGTTCTTCCGGTGCGTCGCGGCGGCGGGCTTCCGGAGTCGAAAGATGATCACCTCCGACAACGCGCTGCTGTACAGCTACGCGATCTGGCTGATCGGGCGCCACGACTTCGGACTGACGGTTGATGAACTCCGTTCCGTGATCGGACGGTGGTTCTTCATGGCGCACACCACCGGTCGATACTCCAACTCGCCTGAGTCGCAGATGGAGTTCGACCTGGGAAGGCTCGGTGGGCTGCCGCCAGGTGACGGCCGCGCCTTCACCGCGGAACTCGACCGGATCATCGCGGCGAACTTCACCGGCGACTACTGGGACATCTCCCTGCCGAACCGGCTGGACACGTCCTCGTCGCGTTCACCCGTGCTGTTCGCCTATCAGGCGGCGCTCAACATCCTCGACGCCGAGATGCTCTTCGGCGAGCAGCGCATCCGCGATCTGTTGGACCCCTCGGTCCAACTCGCCAAGGCCGTCGATCGGGACCATCTGTTCCACCGCAAGGTGCTGGCCGGTCTGGGTGTCACCGACCGGCGCCAGGTCAATGCCATCGCCAACATGGCCTACGTGACGTGGCCGACCGGCGGACCGTCCCCCAACGACGCACCCCACGACTACTGGCCGAACATCACCGACGCAATGGCCCCGGAGGTGCTGGAGCGGCAGGTGCGATGGCACGCGCTCCCGGTCGGCTGGGCGCAACTCGACTACCTCACCTTCCTGGAACGGCGGCGCCAACTGATCGCCAAGGTCGTGCGGGAAGCGTTCGAGACGCTCACGGGCGAACGCCCTGGGTACGTCTCCACCACCCCGGCTGACATGATCGCCGCCGGCGAGTCCCAGGGCACCGAGTTCAAGGCCAGCGCCCGCTGGAACGTGCATACCCAGCAGGCCGACAAGACCCTGCGGCACAACGTCGTCAAGGCCGTCTGCGGCTTCCTGAACGGCGAGGGCGGGAACCTGTTCATCGGTGTCGCCGACGACGGAACCGTCCTCGGCATCGAGAACGACCTCACCACTCTGGAGTCGCAGGCCAGCGTCGACGGGTACGAACTCTTCGTGCGTCAACTCCTCGACAACAGCCTGTCGACCCCAACGGCGACCACCGTCCGCGTGCGCTTCCCGGAGATCTCCGGGAGTGTCGTCTGCCAGATTAGCGTTGCGGCGGCGGGCAAGCCGGTGTTCGCCAAGCCCGCCAAGGGCGGCAACGCCGCCACCGACTTCTGGGTCCGGGTCGGCAACGCCACCAAGCAACTCCACGGGGACCACCTCCTGCGCTACCAGGAGGAGCACTGGGGATGAGCGTCCCCGTGGTTGCCGTACTCGCCGTGCCGGGAGCCGGGGGCGGCGCCGGAGTGCTTCAGACGGGGGGCTCTTCGGGCAGGAACGTCACCTGCGGGGCGCCCGTGCGCGGATGGGTGGCGACTTCCGCCGCGACTCCGTAGACGTCGGCCAGGAGTCGCGGGGTGAGGATCTCGGCGGGTGGTCCGGAGGCGGTGACTTCACCGGCGCGCAGGACGTAGAGGCGGTCGCAGTAGTAGGCGGCCAGGTTGAGGTCGTGCAGGGCGAGCAGCACGGTCGTGGGCAGGCGGCGCAGGGTGCCGAGCACGGACAGCTGGTGGCGGATGTCGAGGTGGTTGGTGGGCTCGTCCAGGACGAGGAGGGTGGGCTGCTGGGCGAGGGCGCGGGCGATGAGGACGCGTTGGCGCTCGCCGCCGGAGAGCCGGTCGAAGGGGCGGTCGGCCAGGTGGACGGCGTCGACCGCGAGGAGTGCGCGGTCGATGAGGCCGGCGTCCTCGGGGGTGTCGCCGGCGAGGAGGCGTTTGTGCGGGGTGCGGCCCATGGCGACGACCTCGCGGACGGCCAGGTCGAAGTCGGCGGCCGAGTCCTGGACCACCGCCGCCACGGTACGGGCCAGTTGCCGCACCGGCAGCGTCCAGGCGTCGTCTCCGTCGACCCGGACCCGGCCGGTGTCGGGGCGCAGGACGCGGTAGACGGTGCGCAGGAGGCTGGACTTGCCGCTGCCGTTGGGGCCGACGAGGCCGATGGTCTCGCCGCGGCGGGCGGTCAGGGAGACGTCGCGCACCAGGTGGCGGGCTCCGGCGGTGAGCGTGACGCCGTCGACGCACAGTTCGGCCGGGGTCGTGTCGCTCGCGGTCATGCCACTCCTCGGTCGGTGCCGCGTCGGGCGTCCCGGCGCATCAGCCACAGGAAGAAGGGCCCGCCGCACAGGGCGGTGAGCACGCCGACGGGTATCTCCATCGGTGCGGCGATCGTCCGCGCGGCGATGTCGGCCCAGATGAGGAAGATTGCTCCGCCCAGTGCCGCCGTCGGCAGGACCCGGCGGTGGTCGCCGCCGACGAACAGGCGCACGATGTGCGGCATCATCAGGCCGACGAAGCCGATCGGTCCGGCCGCCGCGACCAGCACGCCCGTGACGAGGGAGAGCAGGACGAACAGCCGGGCGCGGAAGCGGGCCACGTCCAGCCCCATCGTGCTCGCCGCCTCCTCGCCGGCCAGCAGCAGGTTCAGGTTGCGGGCCTGCACCATGAGGACGCCGACGCCGAGCAGCAGGGCCGTGCTCGGCAGCCACAGCGTGTCCCAGTTGACGCCGCCGAGACCGCCGAGGGTCCAGGCGAGGACCGCGCGGGCCTCGTTGCCCCGGTCGGTGGTGAGCAGCAGCAGATCGAGGACCGCGGTGAGCACCGCCGCGATCGCCACGCCCGACAGCACCAGCCGCGACGAGGTGATGCGTCCGCCGGTGCGGGCGGTGGCGTACACGAGCAGGAGCGCGCCCAGGGCGCCCAGGAAGGCGGCCACCGACAGGGAGGCGGGTCCGAAGAGCGTGAACCCGAACACGATCACCGAGACCGCGCCGAGCGACGCCCCGGAGGAGACGCCGAGCAGGTACGGCTCGGCGAGCGGGTTGCGCACCAGGGCTTGCAGGGCGGTGCCGATCACCGCGAGTCCCGCGCCGGTGACCGCACCGAGCAGCACCCGCGGCGCCCGTACGTCCACCACGATGGTCTCCCGGGCCCGTGACCAGTCCGGCTCCTGCCGGCCGGCGCCCAGCGCGTGCGTCACGATGCCCCACACCTGGCCCGGCGGCACGTGCACGGAGCCGATCGCGAGGCCCGCCGTCGCGGAGACGACGAGCAGGGCGGTGAGTACCAGCAGCGTGACGCCGAGCCGCGTACGGCCCCGTCCTGATCCGGTGGACTCCCGCCCCCGCACCGTCCCTTCGGCGGACGTGCCGGTGGCGGCCCGGGTCACCGGAAGCTCTCGGGGTGCAGTCCGCGGGCCAGGCCGTCGACCGCGTAGGCCGAGCGGATGCCGACCAGCGTCGCGGTCAGCGGCAGGACGACGAACCGCTTGTTCCTGATGGCGGGTACGTCGGCGAGCGCCGGCTGGGCTAGCAGGAACCTCTTCTTCTCCTCGACGCTTCCGGCGCCGGCGTAGTCGTAGACGGCGATGACTTCCGGCTTGCGCTCGACGACCTGCTCCCAGGAGACGTCGCCGAAGACGTCGTCCAGGTCGGCGAAGACGTTCTCGCCGCCGGCCAGCCGGATCAGGTCGGTGCCCAGGCCCTTGCCGCCCGCGGTGAAGGCGCTCTTGTCGCCACTGTCGTAGACGAAGACGGGCACCTCGGCCTCGCCCGCCACCTCGGCGGCTGCCCTGCCGACGCGGCGTCGCAGGTCGGTGACCAACTCCTCCGCCCGGTCCGGGACACCGAAGATCCTGCCGACCGTGCGGATCTCCTCGTAGGTGTCCTCCATCGTCACTTGCTTCTTGCCGCAGTACTCGCGGTTGAGGTAGGTGTCGATGCCGGCGTCGGCGAACGCCGTGCGGGAACGGCCCTCGTGCTCCGAGAAGGCGCTGCCGTAGCCGCCGTAGACGAAGTCGGGTTCGGCGTCCAGGATCCTCTCGAACGACGGTTCCTTCTTCGCCAGTTCGGGTATCGCCGCGTAGTCCTTCTCCAGCTCGGGCAGGACGGCGGAGTCGGGGAACGCCGTGCCGACCATGCGGTCCTTCAGACCGAGGGCGAGCATGAGTTCCGCCGGGTGCTGGTGGATGGTGACCACCCGCGACGGCGGCTCGTCGTAGGTCGTCCGCACGCCGCAGTTGTCGATGGTGACCGGGAAGCCCGCGGGCGCGGCGGCGGTGGCCTTGGGGTCCCCGCCGCCCTCGTCGGACGAACCGCATCCGGTGGTCAGCAGCACCGACGAAAGAGCCACGGCAGCGGCCGTGGCACGGAGGAGCCCGCGCGTGCGGGCAGGGGTGAACAAGGGGGACACGTGAAGCCTCCTGGAGTCCGCGCTCCTCGGATCGGGCCCGCGACGGACCAGTGTCCTGACTCCCGGATCGACGTTCCCTCCGCCTTCCCGCGCTCGGCGCAGTGGCATGTCGGAGGGGCGCTCCCCGGTCACAGTGGCGGGACCGTGCCGGATTCGCACCGGCTTCCTGTCTCCCGTCGCGGCGATGACCAGGCGATCCTACGGTTCCCCGAGCCGACGGCGAAAGGGCGGGCGTGCGGGGCCGGGCCGCGCCGCGCAGTTCGTGGCGCCGCTCCGCCGTGGCGCCGCTCCGCCGCGGCACTGCGGCACCGCTCCGCCGCGGACCTGCGGCACCGCGGCACCGCGGCACCGCGGCGAAGCGAACACCCGGTGACAGGCGCACCGTTCCGTGAGCGCCGTCCCGTGGGAGGATGGCGGGCGACAAGGCGACGGCGGAACGAGGAAGCCGGTGAGAATCCGGCGCGGTCCCGCCACTGTGATCGGCGAGCGCGTCCCGACAGGCCACTGCCCGGCAGCGGGTGGGAAGGCCGGGGCGGGCGGCGACCCGAGAGCCAGGAGACTCACGCGGTCGCCTCCTCGACGGACCACCGGGGCGGATCTCCCCGGAGAGAGGGACGGCACCCATGCCCGCGACGCCGACCGGACGAACGACCCACGACGCCAGGACCGGAGCGGGGGCCGGTGGCCCGGCGCCCTGCCGCGTCGTCGTGTGCCGCGACTGCTGCTGCGGCAGCCCCAAGGTGACCGGAGTCGACCACGCGGCCCAGACCGAACGCCTGCGCGCCGCGGTACCGGTACGCGTCTCCGACTGCCTCGACGCCTGCGACCACGCCAACGTCGTCGTCGTCCAGCCCTCCGCGGAGGGCCGGGCAGCCGGGGCCCGGCCCGTGTGGCTGGGGCTGGTCAACGACCCGGACGCGACCGAGGACATCGCCGCCTGGGCACGCGCCGGCGGACCGGGCGTCGCGCCGCGGCCGGACATCCTCGACCTGTACGCCATCACGCCGCCGCGACGGCGTAGGGCCTTCTGACCCCGCGGACGGAGAGCCGGGGGAGGGAGGGAGGAGGACGGGGAATCCGTACGAAGCCCGTGCCTCGTCGGCGTCCGTCGGCGCCGCCCCGCACGGGATCGTCCCCGGCCTGGCCGGGCCACCGTCCGCTCAGAGGGTGTCGGTTCGCTTTTCGAGGCGGGTGCCGTTGCGAAGAGTGATCGACATCAGGTCGCTGGGGGCGTCCAGTTCCAGGCGGTGCCAGCGACCGCGGGGGACGATCACGGCGGTGCCTTCCTGCAACTGCACCATCTCCTCGGCCTCGCCGGGCCCGTTGGGACGGAAGTGGAGGCGGACGCCGCCGGCCAGACAGCACACGGCTTCCTCGGCCTCCGGGTGCATCTCCCAGTGGTCGGCGTGAACGTCGGCGTCGGTCTCCACGTGGAACGTGGCGATCTGCCAGGCGCCGGAGCCGTTGCTCGTCATCTGCCGTTCGGTGGCTCGGACGTCGCCGTCGGGGTGGAAGTGCAGCGCCGAGGCGAACAGGTCGACGGTGGTGGTTTTCATGACGGTGTTCCTTCCAGCTGGTTCTCTTCGGGGGCGGTGGATTGCGGGAGAGGTGTGACGGGCCGGCGGCGCGGCAGCACACCGATCGCCACGACCGCCGCGAGCACGAAGACGGCGGCGGCGACGGCCAGGCCCAGGGCGTAGCCGTCGTTGAGCGCGGCGGGGCCGGTGGCTGTGCCGGTGTGAAGCGCGGCAATGGTGGCCAGGGCAGCCAGGCCGATGGAGCCGCCGAGTTGGCGGGAGCTGTTCATCAGGCCGGAGGCCATGCCGGCCTCACGCGCAGCGACGCCGGTGGTCGCGGCAGCGGCGACCGGGGCCAGGACCAGTCCGGCGCCGACGCTGGTGACGAGGGAGGGGCCGAGCACGTCGGTGAGGAAACTGCCGTCGGGGCTGATGAGGGCGAACCAGGCCAGGCCCGCGGCGGCCAGCAGGGCGCCGGGCACCAGGGACACGCGGGGGGTGCGTGCCGCGGTGATGCGGGTCGCGACGACGGTCCCCGCAACGAGACCCAGGGAGAAGGGCAGAAATGCGGTGCCGGTCGCTGCGGCACCCATGCCCAGGACCTGCTGCATGTACAGGGACACGAAGTAGAACGCCGTGAACTGCCCGGCCGCGGCAAGGAACACCAGCACGTTCGCGCCGGCGACCCAGCGGCTGCGCAGCAGGCCGAGGCGCAGCAGCGGTGCGTCGGCCCTCGACTCGGCGAAGACGAAGACGGTCAGCACTACGGCCGCGGCAGCGAGGGTCGCCCACGTGACCGGGGAGTCCCAGCCAAGGGTGTCGGTGCGGACGACACCGAGCACCAGCAGCCCGACTCCGCCGGTCGCCAGGACGGCGCCCGGCGCGTCCAGCCGTTCGCGCCGGGCCGGTGCTGTTCCGGCGGGCACCCCGGCGGGGACGAGAGCGAGAGCCGCTATGACGATGGGCAGGTTGATCAGCATGACCCAGCGCCAGCCCGCGTACTCGGTCAGCAGCCCGCCTGCCAGCACGCCCAGCGCGCCACCTGCGGCGTTCACCGCGCTCCACACTCCGAGCGCGCGGACGCGCTGAGGGCCTTCGGTGAAGGTGGTGGTGAGCATCGCCAGCGCGGCCGGTGCGGCGGCGGCGGCGCCCAGGCCCTGCCCGGCGCGTGCGGCGATCAGTTGCCAAGGCGTCTGGGCCAGCCCTCCTGCCAGCGAGCACAGCCCGAAGACGGTCAGTCCCAGCACGAACATCTGACGCCGGCCGTACAGGTCGCAGGCACGGCCCCCCAGCAGCAGGAACCCGCCGAACGTGAGCGCGTACACGTGCACGACCCACGACAGGTCGAGCGGCGCGAATCCCAGCGCGGTGCGGATCGCGGGCAACGCGACGTTGACCACGGACATATCCAGCGCGACGACGAATTGGGCGACGGCGGCTGCCGCCAGCACCACGCCTGGCCTCTCCCGAGAGTTTTTATACATGTAAGAAAACTTAGCGCCGGGGCGTGGCCGTTGTCGACACCTGGGGGATGATGGGGACATGCCGCAGCCGTCCGCACCACGCAAAACCCCGGGCCGACCTCCCCGTATCTCCCGCGAGGAGATCATCGGGACAGCCCGCCGGATCGTGACCGAGGGAGGCGTGGACCGACTGACCATGCGGCGGCTGGCCGCGGAGGTCGGCAGCACGCCGATGGCGCTCTACCACCACGTCCGCGACAAGGAAGAACTGCTCGTCCTCCTGCTGGACGACTACGCCGCACGGACACTGCGCCGACCCGAACTGCCGGCCCACCCTCGTGAGCGGATCGTCGTCGCCGCCACCGCGATCCACGAGGCGCTCGCCGCCTGTCCCTGGATCGTGGAGGTACTGACTGCCGACGACCTGATGTCCACATCCGCGCTGTGGTTCGTCGAGCAGATCGTCGACGGCCTGGTTGAATGCGGCCTCCCGCTCGACCGGGCCGTGCACGGCTACCGTTCGATCTGGTACTACACCGCCGGAGAGATCGTGGTCAGGACGACAGCGACCCGGCGGCGCGCAGACGATGACCGCACGACCTACCGGGAGCAGGTCTTCGCCGATCTCGACCCGAGCGAGCTGCCCCGCCTGGCGCAGGCCGCGGACCGCTGGGCGCCGCTGACCGCCGAGGACACCTACCAGGACGGGCTCCGGGCCCTGGTGGACGGCCTCCTCGCCAACCGCTGACGACGTGCCGCGGAGGTACCCGACCCGGCACCTCCAGCCGCCTCCACCCGCTCCAGCGCCCGAAGTTCCGCGAACTGCTCACCTGCGCGCGGCTGGGCGGCACCGTGCACATTTCCGAGACGTTCCGCCTCGTGCGCGGCAACCAGCACGTCCTCGACGTCCTCGACGTCCTCGACGTCCTCGACGTCCTCGACGTCCTCGACGTCCTCGACGTCCGCGACGTCCGCGACGTCCGCGACGTCCGCGACGTCCGCGACGTCCGCGACGTCCGCGACGTCCGCGACGTCCTCAAAGTCCTGGCAAGGCCGCCGACTTCCTCCGCGCCACCGAGCTGGAGCCGGCCGAGCGGGCCGGAGCGTGACCGGCACGTCTGCTGAGGACGCGCGGACGCGCTCCGCCGTTCACGCCACGGGGCTGCGGCCCACCACCGCGCCCGCGCGGTCGATGCAGATCACGTCGACCGCGACGGGCGCCCCGCGCAGCACGGACAGGGCCTCGTCACGGGCGGCGATCGCCACCAAATCGCCCAGCGGTACCCCGGCCGCCCGGCAGAGCCGGAGCGCGGCGAGGCCCGTGTTCGCCGCGGCCACCTCGCGGGCCAGGGTCTCGTCCGCGCCGCCGCGCCGGGCCAGCTCGGCGAGGAAGCCCTTGTCGACCTGGGAGCGGGCGGAGTGCAGGTCGAGGTGTCCGGCGGCGAGCTTGGACAGCTTGGCGAAGCCGCCGCAGACGGTGAGCCGGTCCACCGGGTGGCGGCGCACGTACTTCAGCACGGCGCCCGCGAAGTCGCCCATGTCCAGCAGGGCGTCCTCGGGCAGCCCGTACTCGGCGACGACCGTCTTCTCCGAGGTGGACCCGGTGCATCCGGCGACGTGCGTACGGCCGGCCGCCCGTGCCACGTCCACCCCGCGCCGGATGGAGTCGATCCACGCCGAGCAGGAGTAGGGGACGACGATGCCGGTGGTGCCGAGGATGGAGAGGCCGCCCAGGATGCCGAGGCGGGGGTTCCAGGTGGACCGGGCGATCTCCTCGCCGTGGTCGACGGAGAGGGTGATCTCCACGTCGCCGCTGCCGCCGTGCCGCTCGGCGACGCGGGCGACGTGGTCGCGCATCATCTGGCGGGGGACCGGGTTGACGGCCGGTTCGCCGACGGGCAGCGGCAGGCCGGGCCGGGTGACGGTGCCCACGCCCGGCCCCGCCCGGAAGACGACGCCGGAGCCCGGAGGCAGTCGGCGTACCGTCGCCCGGACCAGCGCGCCGTGGGTGACGTCCGGGTCGTCACCGGCGTCCTTCACGATCCCCGCCGTCGCGTACGCGTCCGTCAGCTCCTCGGCCGCGAGCGCGAACGACGGCGTCTGCCCCTTGGGCAGGGTGATCGTCACCGGGTCGGGGAAGTCACCGGCGAGCAGCGCGGTGTACGCGGCCGTCGTCGCGGCGGTCGCGCAGGCGCCGGTGGTCCAGCCGTGGCGCAGACCGGTGTGCTTGAGTTGGGCGCTGCGACCGCCCTTGGCCTCGCCGCTCATGCCTCACTTCCGGAAAGGGATCGTGATGAAGGACCTGTCGTGCACGTGCTGATCCTCGGCGGCACCACGGAGGCCCGCCGGGTCGCCGAACGGCTGGCGGCCGAACCGCTGCCGGGGCTGCGGGTGACGAACTCCCTTGCGGGACGGGTCGCCGCGCCCAGAACACCGCCCGGCGAGGTGCGCGTCGGCGGTTTCGGCGGCGCCGAGGGGCTCGCCGCCTGGCTCCGCGAGCACACGGTCGACCTGCTCATCGACGCCACTCACCCTTTCGCCGGCACGATCAGCTTCAACGCGGCACGGGCCGCCGCCACCGCCCATGTTCCCCTGCTCGCGCTGCGCCGCCCCGGATGGGTGCCGGTCGAGGGGGACGTCTGGCACGAGACCGGCTCCTTGGCGCAAGCGGCCGCCCTGCTGCCTTCCCTCGGACGACGCGTCTTCCTGACCACGGGGCGGACGGGGCTGGCCGCCTTCGCCGGCCTGGACGACCTCTGGTTTCTCGTCCGGTCCGTGGAACCGCCCGAGGCGCCGTGTCCCGCCCGCACCGAGGTGCTGCTGGAGCGCGGCCCGTTCACCCTCGACGGGGAGCGCGAGCTGCTGCGCCGGCACCGGATCGACGTCCTGGTCACCAAGGACAGCGGCGGCGCGGCCACCGCACCGAAGCTGACCGCCGCCCGCGAGGCCCAACTGCCCGTCGTCGTGGTGCGCAGGCCGCCGGTGCCCGAAGGGGTGCCCGTGGTGACCGGGCCCGACCAGGCGGCGCGGTGGGTACGCGAGGCACACGCGCGCCACCGGTCCGCGCGGCGGCGCGGTCCTCACGTCCGCGGATAGCGGCGGGGCGTCCAGACGACCTCGTCGCCGCCTCCACGCCGTACGGTCCGGGTCCGGGACGAGCCGACCAGCAGGATCGTGCGCATGTCGACCTCGGCCTGGTCCAGCTCCGCCAGCCGCACCCGGTCGAGGTAGGTGGTGTATCCGACCAGGTCGTCCGCCGCGGCGAGGGCGCCCCGCGTCTCGGGCGTCAGCCACAGCGGACCGGCCGGACCCGTCCCCACGACGACGGCCTCGCCCGTCGACCCCGGTTCCGGGACGGCCGGTTCGGCACCGACCCGGCTCGGCAGCACCGCCACCGAGAAGTACGGCACCGACTCGGGGTCCACCTCGGCGACTTCCCCGAGACGCTCTCCCGCCATGGTGGCGCGCTCCACGTACCGTGCGGCACCTAGGGGGGTGTCGTTTGGATCTTGCCGGGGTCGCCGCACCTTGGGGAAGGTGCGCCCCAGCTTCATCACGACCGCCGTGTCCGCCGAGGCGAGCCGTGCGGTCAGCTCCTCCTCGGGCAGGGTGCCGGGCAGGACGGTGAGCACCTCCTCGCCCTCGGCGAGCGGCGTGCCCAGCCGGGCCGCGGCGGCGGAGACGGAGGTGACGCCGGGGGTCACCTGGGTGTCGAAGCGGCTGGCGAGCCGCTTGTGCAGGTGCATGTAGGAGCCGTAGAAGAGCGGGTCGCCCTCCGCCGGCACCGCGACCGTCCAGCCGCCTCCAGGTGGGCGGCCAGCCGGGCCGACGCCTCAGCGTAGAAGTCGTCGATGGCGCCCCGGTAGCCGCCGGGATGGTCGGTGGCCCCGGTGGTGACGGGGTAGACCAGTGGCTCCTCCACGTGGTCGGCGCGGATGTGCCGCGCCGCGATGGATCGTGCGATCGACCGGCCGCGGCGGGCGCTGTGACAGGCGATCACGTCGGCCTCGGTGATGGCCTCGACGGCCCGCACGGTCGTCAGGGACGGGTCGCCGGGCCCGAGCCCCACTCCGTACAGCCTGCCGCTCATTCTTCCTCGCTCGCGATCGCGTTGAGTGCGGCGGCGGCGATGGCGCTGCCGCCGCGACGGCCCCGGACGACCAGGTGTTCCAGGCCGAAGGGGTGGGCGGCGAGCGCGTCCTTGGACTCGGCGGCGCCGACGAAGCCGACGGGCACGCCGATGACGGCGGCCGGGCGGGGCGCCCCTTCCTCGATCATCTCCAGGAGCCGGAACAGGGCGGTGGGCGCGTTGCCGACGGCGACCACGGCGCCCTCCAGCCGGTCCCGCCACAGCTCCAGGGCGGCGGCGCTGCGCGTGGTGCCGAGCTTCGCCGCCAGCTCGGGGACGGCGGGATCGGACAGGGTGCACAGCACCTCGTTGTCCGCGGGCAGCCGCTTGCGGGTCACGCCGCTGGCCACCATCCGCACGTCGCAGAGGACGGGTGCGCCGGCGCGCAGGGCCTCGCGGGCGCGCCGCACCACCGCGGGGGTGTACGAGAGGTCGCGCACGAGGTCGACCATGCCGCAGGCGTGGATCATCCGGACCGCGACCTGGCTGACGTCCGCGGGCAGCCCCGCGAGGTCCGCTTCCGCGCGGATGGTCGCGAAGGACTGGCGGTAGATGGCCGCGCCGTCCTTTTCGTAGTCGTAGGGGGTCACGGTGCTGTTCTCGCTGCTCTCGGTCGTAGTGGTACGGCTCATGAGGTGATCGCCGCCAGGGCGGTGGCGAGCCCGGAGACATCGTCGAGGTCGGTGGTGCGGGGCGGTCCGTCCCCGGCCGGTGCGGTGAGGCGGTAGCCGCCCTCCGGGGTGGCGACCACGTCGACGCGCTCGCCACGGGGGTGGCCGCAGCGTCGCTCGCAGCCGGACCAGTACAGGGGGAGGCGCGACCCGCTCGCGGCGGCGAGGGTGCGGGCGGCGTCGGCGCGTACGTCCGCGCGGGACCTGCCGCAGCCCGGCCGGCCGATGCACGCGCCGACGCCCGGCCACGGGGAGGAAGGGTCGGTGACGAGCCCCGTGGCGGCCAGACGGGAGAGGGCCGCGCTCCGTTCGGAGTCGGTCAGGTCCGGGGCGGGTACGACGATGCCGCGCCACGGGGTGAGGCGCAGTTCAGCGGGGGCGACGTCGGCCAGTGCCCGCCACTGAGGGGCGGTCAGGCGGCCCAGCGGGGCGTGCACGCAGAGCGCGGACCCGGTGAGGCCGGGCGGCGGCCCACCGGTGACCGTCATGTCCTTCCGCACACGCACGGAGCCGATCCCCGACTCCGCCAGGCGGCTCCGCACGGCGCGTGTCAACTCCGGCCGCTGCGACCCGAGTTCGTCGATCCGCCAGACTCGCCCACCGGCGTGCCGCGCGCATTCCACGAACACCTCGGCGGCCGGCAGAGCCGCTCGCGGCGCGTCGTCGGCGGCGACCCGCAGCGACTCCCGCGCCGAGCCCAGGGACATGAGCGCTCCGCCGTCCGCCGTGGCCCGCACGGTCACGTCGGCACCGAGCGGGGCCACGTCTCCGCGTCCGTCGTCGAGCGCGAACAGGAACCGTCCCGACAGTCCGCGCGACACCGCGCTCGCGCACAGGCCCGCGTCCAGGGCGGTGAGCCAGGACCGCACGTCCCGCGTCCCGCGCCCGTCCAGCCCGGACAGCGGGGAGGCGACGATGTTGCGCACCCGCTCGTGCTCCGGCGACGGCAGGAGACCGGTCGCGTCCAGCAGCCCGGCCAACTCCCCGCCGCACGCGTCACGGAGCCCGCGCAGCTGCACGTTGCCGCGCGAGGTCAGGTGCAGCTCCCCGTCGCCCAGCCGCAGGGCCGCGGCCGCGAGCGCGTGCGCCTGCCGGACGGTGAGGACGCCACCGGGCACGCGGACCCGGGCCAGCGCGCCGTCGTCGGCGGCGTGCAGCCGCAGCGTTCCCGGGCAGGCGTCACCACGGTCCCGCAGGGCCGGTGTGGCCTGGGGCGATGAGAGCGGGGCAGCTGTGGACACGGCGGCGAGCATACCGACCATCACACGGGATGTATGCCCTGCCCTCCAGTCGTGACCCTTACTGTGCTGCTCCAGGTGGATCACCCGGTCCACCGCCGCCACGACGGCGACAGGGGAGGAAGCCCGGTGCGAACCCGGCGCGGTCCCGCCACTGTGAGTCCGGCCACTACGGGGCCGGGCGAGCCAGGAACTCCCGCCGTCCTCCACCGCCCGGGGCGCGGACCCCGAGGAAGGCCGGACGGCGCGAGATGGAGACGGCGTACCGTCGCATCGCGGTCGCCGCCAGGAACACCGACACCCGCGAGCACGACATCGCCGACTCCGACGACTACTTCCAGTACCACGACGGCATGGTCGCCACCGTCCGCGCCCTGCGCGGCACCGCCCCCGAGGCGTACATCGGCGACTCCACGCGCCCCGAGACGGTCCGCACCCGCACCCTGGTCGAGGAGACCTCCCGCGTCTTCCGCGCCCGCGTGGTCAACCCCCGCTGGATCGAGGCGATGCGCCGCCACGGCTACAAGGGTGCCTTCGAACTCGCCGCCACCGTCGACCACCTCTTCGGCTACGACGCCACCACGGGTGTCATGGCCGACCGGATGTACGACAGACTGACCGAGACGTACGTCCTGGACCCGGCCAACCGCGCGTCCCTCCGGGAGGCGGAGTCCCGGGGCATGTGGGAGAAGCCGGACCCGTCGGTCCTGGAAGCCCTCCGCCAGGTTCACCTGGAGACGGAGGGCGACCTGGAGAGCGAGGACCGAGGGTCCGTCCGCGACACCGGGCGCCGGCCGGCGGGAACCTCCCGCCGGGTGCCGGACACGGACGGAGTATGGAACTGAACGACGCTGGTCCCGCCGCACCGGTCGGCGGGTCGTCCGACCGGGAGCTGTGGGCGAGGGCCGTCGACGGCGATCGTGAGGCGTTCGGCCGGATCTTCGACCGTCACGGCAAGGCCGTCTACAACCACCTGTTCCGGCGGACGGCCGACTGGTCCGAGGCCGAGGACCTCACGTCGGCGGTGTTCCTGCATGCCTGGCGGCGGCGGGCGGAGACGGTGCTCGACCGCGACTCGGCGCTGCCGTGGCTGCTGGGCATCGCCAACGGCCAGTTGTCGAACACCAGGCGGCGGCTGAGACGGGCCGAGGCGCTGCTGCACCGGCTCGTGTCGCACCAGGAGTCGGTGGGCGACCACGCGGAGCGGGTCGCCGGCCTGGTCGACGACGAGCGCCGCATGTCGGAGATCCACCGGGCGCTGGCCCGACTCCCGCGGCACGAACGCGAGGTCGTCGAGCTCTGTGTCTGGTCGGGCCTGGACCAGCAGGCGGCCGCCGCGGTGCTGAAGGTGGCCGTCGGCACCGTGAAGTCCCGGCTGCACCGGGCGCGGCGGAGGCTGGGGGCCGATCTCGGCCAGGCCGCGGCCGCGCCACCGTTCGGTTCCCACCATCCCGTCAACCCGAAGGAGGTCGCACGATGAATGACGGCCAGGGCATCCCCGCGGCTCCTTGTGATCGTGATCTGCCGGACCACCGGCGGACCCGAGAGGAACTACTGATGAAGATCGGTCCACAGGACAACGGGACCTCGCTGCGCCGCAGATGGGGAGTGCCGCTCGGGGTCGCCGGCGGGGTGACGGCGGTGAGCCTCGCGGCCGTGGTCGTCCTCGGCGGTACGGGGGACAGCGGACCGGAGGCCGCCACCCCGGCGCACGGCGGCGGAAGTCCGGCCGCCTCCACCCCGACAGCGGGTCAGAGCGCATCGTCCGCGCCCGGCGGCAGTTCGAGCGAGACGGGCTTCACCATCACCGACGCGACGACGACCCCGATCGACGCGGGGACCGTCACCAAGATCCTCTCCTCCTGCCTGGGACCGGACGCCTCGCGCTACGAGCCCGTCGTCGCGGTCCGCACGCCCCTCGCCTCGGCGGACTGGGACGGCGTGGTGGTGGCCGTCGACTCCGCCGGCCAGTACGTGCAGTGCCAGTCGAAGGGCGCCAAGGGCACCAGTCAGGACTCCCCGCCCACCTTCATCAACGACCGCCTGTGGGGCAGCGGTCGCGTCGTCGCGTACTTCGACTCCATGATGGTGCCCGCCGGCGAGGGGAGATACCTCATGCTGGGCGCCGGGCACTACGCGTCCGACGTCTCCAGGATCACCGTCAGCTACGGCGACGACCCGAAGCAGTACCCGGCCCGCATGGCGGGCGGCGCCTTCGTCTACGGGGCCGCGCTCTCCCCGGACACGCCTCCCGGCCCGCGCTACCTGGGCCCGAGCCCTTACGTCCACGCCTACGACGCCTCGGGCAAGGAGATCTACAACCAGGCCGAGGACCCGAAGTTCACCGACGGGGAGTAGGGCCGGCCCCTCCTCCGCGCGTGCGCGTCACGCGGACGATCCCGGTGCGAGCCAGCGGTAGCGACCGCCGCACTCGTTGCCGAGCCAGCCGTTCAGGCTGCTCAGGCCCCGCTCGTTGACCTGCCCGTCATGGATGCCGAAGGCCCGTTCCGGGGCGACGGCGCGGACGAAGTCGATGGCCTCCGCCGTCTTCAGCCACGACCCCTGGACGGGGACCAGCAGCGTCTCCACGGGCCGGTCGGGACGGTGGAGGGAGTCCCCGGGGTGGTAGAGCCGGTCGTCCACGAGGTAGCCCAGGTTCGCGCAGTCCGGGAGGCCGCCGTGGACGGGTGCGTGCCGCCCGCCCTGGGCGGTCACCCGGAAGCCCGCAGCGGTGAACTCCGCGCCGGCGACGACACCGTTGAAGTCCAGACCCGGCAGGCGCGCCGACGCGGGGGCGTGGACGGGCACGCCCAACCCTCTCAGCCGCAACAGATCGACGTGGTCGGCGTGTTCGTGGGTGACCAGGACCGCGTCCGCGCCCGCGAGCGCCGCGGGCTCGCTCCAGACCCCGGGATCGACGACCAGCGTGCCGCCCTCGTGCTCCAGGCGGACGCAGGAATGGACGTACTTGGTAATCCGCATCCGCGTGAGCCTAGACCCCGGCCGGGGCATTGTGGCCGGGCGCTTCGGCGGCTATGGTCCTTCTTATCTGAGATGGATGCCTCATTTAAGAAAGGAATCTCGTCATGTTCATTGCTGCGGCGACGGACGGTGTGTCCGTCGCTCCGAGCTGGGACCGCGCCGCCGAGACCGAGACGCGCCGCCTGGGCGGGGTGCCGGCCGCCCACGTCGGCGACGCCCTGGCGCGGATGACCGTCATGGACGGCGGCATCCGGCTGCTCACCGAGCGCGCCGCCCTCCTGGGCCACGCCCTCACCGTGGACGTGCGGTCGGGCGACAACCTCGCCGTCCACCGGGCACTCGACGAAGCCCGGCCGGGCGACGTCCTGGTCGTCAACGGGCACGGGGACACCACCCGCGCCCTGATCGGCGACCTCATCGGCGAGATCATGGTCAACACCGGGGTCACCGGCGCCGTGGTCGACGGCGCGGTCCGCGACGTACAGGCGCTCTCCGCCATGGGGCTGGCCGTCTACGCGCGCGCGATCACCCCCGCCGGGCCGTTCAAGGACGGGCCCGGCGCCGTCGGAGCGCCGGTGGCGGTCGGCGGGACGGTCGTGGCGCCGGGCGACGTGCTCGTCGGGGACGCGGACGGCGTCGTCGTGGTCCCGCGGCGGCGGGTGACGGAGGTGCTGGGCAGGGTCGACAAGATCGCCGAGAAGGAGGACGCGCTGCGCGGTCGCATCCTCGCCGCGCGCCGGGACCGGTCGGCGGTGGCCCGATGACCGCCGCACCGCACGCCGTCCGCATCGAGGAACTGCGCCGCCGTTCGCGCCGCCCGGCCCTCGCCCCGGCCCCGCCGGGAGCCGTCTCGCTGGCCATGGGGGAGCCGGACTTCCCCACCCCTCCGGCGGTGGTGCAGGCCGCGGTGTCCGCCCTGCGCGAGGGGCACACCCACTACGCCGACCAGAAGGGCCTCGGTGAACTGCGCGCCGCGCTCGCCGCGAGGCTGCCGGCCCGTCCGGGCCGGACGTGGGGTGCGGACGACGTCCTGGTCACCCACGGTGCCACCGCCGCGCTGGCGGCGGTCGTGCTCGCGACGATCGGCCCCGGCGACCGCGTGGTCGTCCCCGAACCCGCCTACTCGCTCTACGCCGACCTGGTCGTCCTCGCCGGCGGCACCGTGGACTTCGTGCCGCTCGCCCCGGACCTGCACTGGGACCTGGACGCGTTGGCCGCCGCGCTTCCCGGCGCCGCCATGACGATCTTCTCGAACCCCTCGAACCCGACCGGCATCGTGCACCGCGAGGAGGAGCTGGCGGCCCTCGGCAGGCTCCTCGACGGCACCGACACCCTGGTCGTCAGCGACGAGGCGTACCACCGGCTGGTCCACCCGGGCCACGAACCGGTCTCGGCGCTGGAGGTCGCGTCGCTGCGCGACCGGACGGTCTACGTGCAGACGTTCTCCAAAACGTACGCGATGACCGGCTGGCGGGTCGGGTACCTGACCGGCCCGCGCGAGGTGGTGGACGCGGCGGCGCAGGTGCACCGGACCTGGAACGGCTCGGTGAACACGGCCGTCCAGCACGCGGCCCTGGCCGCCCTCGCCCTGCCGGACGCCGTCGTCGACGCCATGGCCGACCGGTACCGCCGGCGTCGCGACCTGGTGGTCGAGCGGTTGTCCGGCGTGCCCGGTCTGCACCTGGTGCCTCCCGAAGGGGCGTTCTACGGGTTCCTGCGCTACGACACCGGCCTGCCCTCGGAGGTGGTCGCACGCGAACTCGCCGAACGTGAGGTGATCGTCCGCGCCGGTGCCGAGTACGGGCCCTCGGGCGAGGGCCATCTGCGGATCTCGTTCGCGGCCTGTGAGGACGACCTGTGGGTCGGCCTGGAGCGGATCGTCCGCTACTTCGGCGATGCGCGCCCCTGAGCGCCCCGCACGGCACCCCGCGCGCCGCCTCGGCGGGAGCCGGCACCCCGAAGCGATACCCTTTGCCTGCACTTCTGTGAGGCGGAGGAGGCCCGTGACCGACCAGCAGGCCGCCCCGCGCGGGCGGCGCAAACCGCGCAGCGACACCCGGCGCAACCACCGCCGCCTCCTCCAGGCCGTCGGCGAACTGGCCCGGGAGGCCCCCGACCAGCTCACCATGCAGGCGGTCGCGTCCCGTGCGGAGATCGGTCCGGCCACCGCGTACCGCTACTACTCGTCGGTGGACGACGTGCTGGCCGCCTATGTGCTCAGCGTCGTCGAGGAGCTCCGCGACTTCAGCCTCGCCTCGACCGCCCAGGGGCGGCCCCTGTTCGACTCCCTCGTGGACAAGTGGGTGGACCTGCTCGCCGAGCACGGCCCGGCGCTCGTGCAACTGCGGTCCCGGCGGGGCTACCTGGAACGGCTGCACGACGGGAACGAGATCATCGTCGCCCTGCGGGACGCCTGGAGCGAGCCCGTGCGCGGCCTGCTCGACGACATCGGCCTGGCCGGCGTGCGGCACGAACACGCCCTGTTCCTCGGCAACATGCTCTTCGACCCCCGGGAGATCCAGGACCTGCTGCGGGAGACGGGTCTGACCCGCCGCGAGGTCGTCGCCCGGCTGACCGAGGCGTACTGCGGCGCGCTGCGCGGGTGGGTGCGGGCGGGCTGACCGCCCCGCCCCGCCGGCACCGCCCCCGCATCCCCGCACCCCCTACCGCGGTATCACCCCGCATTGGCTCCCGGGTATGACGCCCGGCGCGTAGCCGTCCGCCCATCGTGTTCCTCGTCGCCCGGCACCGCCGCATACGCGTCGGGGCCGCGCACCGGGCGGCCCATGAAATGATAGATCGATCTCAAATCGTATAACTGTCTCTTTCTCTGTCTCGGTATCGGAGGTCAGTGGTGACCAAGCACCAGCAAGAGACCGTGCGTGCGGGCGACCTCGACGTCGGGGTCCTCGACGGCGGCGACGGTGTGCCCCTCGTGCTCGTCCACGGCGGCGAGAGCGACCGCACCCAGTTCGCCACGCTCCGCGCCCGACTCGGCGCGGGGATCAGGGCGATCTCGTACGACCAGCGCGACTCCGGGATCACCGTGAACCCGTCGGCTCCCTACACTCCCGCCGTCCTCGCCGACGACCTCGTCGCCCTGCTCGACGCGCTGGGGCTCGCGCGTGCGCATCTGCTGGGCACCTCCTTCGGCGGCGCCGTCGCCCAGCACGCCGCGCTCCGGCATCCCGACCGCGTCGCGTCGCTCGTCCTGGTCGCCACCACGCCGAGCTACGCGATGGGCAGCGCGGCCGTCGACGAACTGCTGGGCATGTCCCACGAGGAACGGCAGGAGGCGGCCCCGGGCTACTTCTTCACGCCCGAGGGGCAGGCCGCGCAGCGCACCCGGCCGGTCCGGACGCTGACCCGCCGCACACCCGAGCAGAGCCTCCGCCGCCACGACGCCGCCCGCCGGCACGAGATACGGGACGGCCTCGGGGAGATCACCGCGCCGACCCTCATCGTGCACGGCACGGAGGACCGGCTGGCACCCTACGACGGCGCCCTCCTGATGGAGCGACGCATCCCGAACGCCGAACTGCGGGCGATCGAGGGCGGACGCCACGGGATCGCGGTGGAGTTCGCGGACACCGTCGCCCGCTGGGTGCGCGAGTTCCTCGGGGTCCACGGCCGTGGCTGACACCGCCCGCGACGTCGCGGACCGGATGGCCGAGGCGGCCCTGGCGTGGCTGGACTCCCTGGACGCGGCCCAGCGCGAGGTCGCGGTCGGACCGCCACCCCGCGCGGGCGGGGCGGCCGGGACCGCGACCGACGCCCACGCCCACGCCCACGCCGACGCCGACGCCGACGCCCACGCCGACCGCACGCGCTGGTTCTACACGCCCACCGACCACGGCGGCCTGACCTTCCACCAGCAGCGCCCGGCCCAGCACCGGTCGGCGATGCGGCTGGTCGCGAGCGGGTTGTCGGACGCCGGGTACGTCACCGTCGCCACCGTGCTCGGCCTGGAGAACGTGCTGGACCACGTCGAGGGCTTCTCGGTGAACTGGGGGCGGGAGCGGACCCGCGACCCCGGCATGTACTACCTGCGGGTCTTCGGTGAGCCGGGAGGGCCCGGGCCGTGGGGGTGGCGGTTCGGCGGCCATCACGTCTCGCTCAACAACCTCGTCGTCGACGGACGCGTCGCCGCCACCACCCCCTGCTTCCTCGGCGCCGACCCCGCCGCCTCGCCCCTGCTGGGCGGCTCGACGCTGCGCCCGCTGGGGACCGCCGAGGACACGGCCCGCGAACTGGTCCGCTCCCTGCCCCCCGAGGCCGCCGCCCGCGCCGTCCTGCTGCCCCGCCCGCCGAACGACGTCGTGGCGGGCAACAGCACCCGCGTCGGCGACCGCGTGATCCGGCGCGGTGAACTCTGGCGCCCCGGCACCCACATCCCGGACCGTGCGGAACAGCCGTCCACCGGTCTCGAAGGCGCCGACCGGCGGACGCTGGCCCTCACCCCGACGCCCAAGGGCGTGCCGGGCGCCGAACTGGACGCCGGACAGCGCGCGTTGCTGCGGGCCCTGCTCGCCGGCTACCTCGACCGCGTCCCGGACGGGGTCTCCCCGCTGGCCCGCTACGACGACCCCGCGGCGCTGGACGCCGTCCACCTCGCCTGGGCCGGCTCCACCGCGCCGGGCGAACCGCACTACTACCGCCTCCAGGGCCCGCGGCTGCTCATCGAGTGGACCAACGTTCACCGCGGCGCCAACCACGCGCACGCCGTGTGGCGCGACCCGGAGACCGACTTCGGCGGCGACGCCCTGGCCGCCCATCACGCCGCCCATCACGCCGCCCATCACGCCGCCCACCACGCGAACGGAATGTGACAGACATGTCCGGTCGACCACCGTCACCGACCGAGGTTCCCCCTCACACCACACGCCCCACCCTCCGCGGATCCTTCGGCATGTGCGCGTCGACGCACTGGCTGGCGACCGCGACCGCCCAGTCCGTACTGGAGCGCGGCGGCAACGCCTTCGACGCCGCCGTGGCCGGCGCCTTCGTCCTGCACGTCGCCGAACCCCACCTCAACGGTCCGGGCGGTGACCTCGTCGCCGTGCTCGCGACCGCCGCCGACCCGTCGCCGTACGTGCTGGCGGGACAGGGACACGCCCCGCGCGGCGCCACCCCCGAGCACTTCCGCGCCGAAGGGCTCGACCACGTCCCGGGCGCGGGAGCGCTCGCCGCCGCCGTCCCGGGCGCCGTCGACTCGTGGCTCTGGCTGCTCGCCGAGTCCGGCACCTGGGAACTCGCCGACGTCCTCGCCTACGCCCTGCACTACGCGGAGCACGGCGTACCGGTCGTACCGCAGCTGGCCCGCGTCCTGGCCACGGTCGAGGACCTCTTCCGCAGCCACTGGCCGACGTCGTACGCGCTGTGGATGCCGGAGGGACGGGTCCCCGCGCCGGGCGCGACGCTCGTCAACACCGCCTACGCCCGCACCCTGCGCCGGCTGTGCACGGCCGGTGCGCGCAGCGGGACGAGAACCGCCCGGATCGACGCCGCGCGGCACGTCTGGCGGACCGGGTTCGTGGCGCGGGCCGTCGCGGAGTTCGCGGCGAAGCCGCACCGGCACTCCTCGGGCGGGGACCACGCCGGGGTCATCACGGCCGCCGACTTCACCGACTTCCACCCGTCCCTGGAGCCCGCCGTCACCGCGCGGTTCCGGGGGACCACGGTGGCGAAGGCGGGCCTGTGGTCCCAGGGACCCGTACTGCTCCAGGCCCTCACGATGCTCGACCACTTCGACGACGCGCGGCTCGACCCGTCGACGGCCGAGGGCGTCCACACCCTCACCGAGGCCCTGAAACTGGCGATGGCCGACCGGGAGGCGTACTACGGGCACCTGGACCCGGCACAGGCGCAGACCGTGCTGCGCCGCCTGCTGTCCCCCCGGTACGGCAAGGAGCGGGCGAGCCTGATCCGGCCGGTCGCCTCGACCGCGTTCCGGCCCGGCCGCCTCGCGGACACCGGCATCACGCCGTACATCCCGCCGCTCGTCACCCGCGGCCCCGCCGATCACGCCGAACAGGCCGCCGGCGTGGGCGAACCCACCGTGCGGCAGACCGGGCAGACCCGGGGCGACACCTGCCACATCGACGTCGTCGACCGCTGGGGGAACATCGTCTCCGCCACCCCCTCGGGAGGGTGGCTCCAGTCCTCGCCCGCCGTGCCGGAGCTGGGCTTCGCGCTCGGCACCCGGCTCCAGATGACCTGGCTGGACCCGGCCGCCCCGTCGCGCCTGGCCCCGGGCCGGCGGCCCCGTACGACGCTGACGCCGACCCTGCTGCTGCGCGACGGCCGCCCCGTGGCCGCACTGGGCACACCCGGCGGCGACCAGCAGGACCAGTGGCAGCTGATCTACCTGGTGCGCACCCTGGCGCTGGGCATGGACCCGCAGGAGGCGATCGACGCACCCGCGTTCCACACCACCGCCGTGCCGGGTTCGTTCTGGCCGCGGACCTGGACGCCCGGGGGACTGGTCATCGAGGAACGCGCGGGCGCGGCGGTCGTCGGCGAACTGCGCGCACGCGGCCACGACGTGACCGTCTCCGGGCCGTGGAGCCAGGGCCGCCTGTCCGTCGTCACGCGCGATCCGGACAGCGGCGTCCTCCGGGCCGCCGCGAACCCGCGCGGCGCCCAGGGTTACGCGGCCGGACGATGAACGCGCGACGGTACGCGACGCCGCCCGCCCTGATGCTGGCCCTCACCTTCGCGACCGGGGTCGTCGACGCCGTCGGCTACCTGCGTCTCGACCAGGTGTTCGCGGGCAACATGACCGGCAACGTGGTCATCCTCGGCATGGCGGCCACCGGCGGCGGTACGGGACTTCCGGTGCTCGGTCCGGTCCTGGCGCTGGTGTCCTTCCTCGCCGGCGCGGCGGCCGCCGGGCGGGTCCTGCGCACCGCACCCCCGGGCTGGAGCCGCCGGTGCACCGGACTGCTGGGCGGCGTCGCGCTGGTCCTGACCGCGACGGTCCTCGCGCTGGCCGTCGTCGGCGCCGACACCTCCGGCGCCCGCGCGGGCACGGCGTCGGCGCTGGCCCTGGCCATGGGGGCGCAGGCGGCGACCGCCCGCCACCTCGCGGTCAAGGACGTCACCACCGTGGTCGTGACCTCCACGCTGACCGGCCTGGCCGCCGACTCCCGACTGGGCGCGGCCCGCGGCCGGGGCGCCCGGCGCCGGGCCGCCGCCGTCGCGCTCATCGTCGCGGGCGCGGCCGCGGGCGCCGCGCTGTGCCAGGCGCACGCGGGCCTCGCGGTGGCGGTGGCGGCCTGCGTCGTGCTGGCCGTGACGGCGCTCGGCCGGACGACGCCGGCCCTCACCCACTCCCGTTCGACCGCTCCTTCGACGGCCCTCGTCCGGCCATGACGGAAAGGACGCCCATGACCACAACCCTGGCTCCCCCGGTCCCCATCGGGAAGGCCGCTGTCGGTGCCCTCGGCATACTGGCACTGTCCACCGGTGCCCTGGAGTCGGTGGTGTCACCGACGATCCCGCTCCTGGAACGCGAACTGGACATGAGCCAGTCCGAGGGAGCACTGCTCAGCATCGTCCTCCTCATCACCGGCGCGCTCATCACCCCGCTGGCAGGCAAGTTCGGCGACCGCTACGGCGGAAAGAAGGTCCTGATCCGCCTGATGGCGGTGGTCTCGGTCGGCGGCACGGTCTCCGCCCTCGCCCCGAACCTGCCCGTGCTGCTGGTCGGCCAGGTGTTGCAGGGCGCGATGATCGGCGCGCTGCCCCTGTCGTTCATCGTGGTGCGCAAACACCTCCCTGCCGGGGAGTCCAAGGTGGCCATCGGCGTGGTCAGCGGACTCTTCGTCGGCGGTTCCATGGTCGGCATGCTGTCGGCCGGCCCGGTGGCGGAACAGCTCTCCCGGCACTGGATGTTCGCGCTGCCGACGATCGCGGTCGTCGGGTCCACCGTGCTCGTGAACAGGCTGATGCCGGCCGATCCACCGGGCCGGACGGACGGCGCCGGGATCGACTGGCCCGGTCTGCTGCTCCTGAGCGGGATGCTGGTCACCCTCATGCTCGTCCTCGCGCTGGCACCCGAAGCCGGTTCGGCGCCACTCGTGCTCGTCGCCCTGGTCGTCCTGCTGGCCGTCCTCGTCACCGGATGGGTGCGGGTCGAACGGCGGGCGGCCGCGCCGATGATCGATCTGAAGATGCTGGCACGGCCCGCGATATGGAAGGCGTGCGTGCTGACGTTCGTCATCTGCCTCGGCACCACGATGGCGGTCTACCTGGTTCCGCAGCTGCTCGACGAGCGCGGCGAGGGCTACGGGTTCCGGGCCAGCGCCACCGAGATCGGCTTCTACCTGCTGCCCGGCGCCATCGCCGCGACGCTGGCCGGTCCGCTCGGCGGGATCGGCGACCGGCGCTTCGGCTCGCGCGCCGTGGTCAACACCGGCGTCGTCATGATGGCCGTCGGCCTGCTCGCCCTGGCCGCCGTGCACACCGAGGTCTGGCACGTCGTCGTCGGCAAGGTGCTGATCGCCCTCGCGAACGGTCTGTGCGTCACGGCGATGATGACCAGCACCGCCACCGCCGTCGACCCGGACGACACCGGCATCGCCACCAGCCTGATCCTGGTGAGCCGCGTGCTCGGCTCCGCGGTCGGCGGACAGCTGGGCGGCGCTCTGCTCACCGCCGGAACCCCCGCCGGGTCGGAGGTCGCGGCCGAATCGTCCTACGTCACCGGATTCGTCGTCGCCGGCATCGTCGTGCTGTCGGCCCTGTTCGTCACCCGCACCATGAGCAAAGGAGTCACCGCATGACCCGCACCGCACCGAGGCGCAGCGTCCTGATCTCCGGGGCCAGCATCGCCGGTCCCGCCCTGGCCTTCTGGCTCAACCGCCACGGATACGCGGTCACCGTGGTGGAGAAGGCCGGCACCCTCCGCAGCGGCGGCTACCCCATCGACGTACGCGGCACCGCACTCGACGTCGTGGAGCGGATGGGAATCCTGCCGCAACTGCGCGACGCGCACATCGATCTGCGCCGGATCACCTTCCTCGACGGGGACGGCGACGAGGTGACCTCGCTCCATCCGCATGCCGTCACCGGCGGGGTGACCGGACGGGACCTGGAGATACGGCGCGGTGACCTGACCGACGCGCTGTACATGGCGGTCCGGGACGACGTCGAGTTCCTCTTCAACGACTCCATCGACACCCTCGACCAGAACGAACACGGAGTCGACGTCACCTTCCGCGGCGGCGGCAGTCGCCGGTTCGACCTGGTCTTCGGCGCGGACGGCATGCACTCGCGCACCCGCGAGAGGCTGTTCGGCCCCGAGGAGCGGTTCCACCGCCATCTCGGCTACTGCTTCGCCGTGTTCACCATGCCCAACACCCTCGGCCTCTCCCACGAGACGGTGATGTGGAACACCCCCGGCCGGGCGGCGGCCGTCTACGCGGTGGGCGACGACGAGGAGGTCCACGCCTTCCTGAACTTCGCCCAGCCCGACCCGCCCTACGACGCCTTCGGTAACCCGGACGCCCAACGAGCGCTGCTCGCCGATGTCTTCGCCGACGCCGGCTGGGAGGTCCCGGGCATCCTGGGCGCCCTCCACGACGCGGACGACGTGTTCTTCGACGCGGTCGGCCAGATCCGGATGCCGCGCTGGACCAGCGGCCGGGCCGCGCTGCTGGGCGACGCCGCGTACGCGCCCTCGTTCCTCACCGGCCAGGGCACCAGCCTCGCCCTCGTCGGCGCCTACATGCTCGCCGGGTCCCTCGCCGACCGGGACCACGCCGAGGGCTTCGCCGCGTACGAGCACGCCACCCGTGACTTCGTGACCCTGAACCAGGACCTGGTCGGCGAGGGCGGCGCCACCCTCTTCCCGACCACCGCCCAGGCCCTGGAGCAGCGCAACGCCCGACTGCGCGGGCTCAGCGCCATGCCCGCCCCGAAGCCCCGGCCGGCCCACTCGGCGCTGACCCTGCCGTCCTTCGGCGGCCGCTGACTCCGCTCGGTTCCACAAGCGCCGTTGCCCGAGCGGAAGGGCCCCGGTCGCCCCACGAGGGGGACCGGGGCCGCCCCGGGAGTCACTCGGACGGCCTGCCGGCGCGGCCGCGCAGGAAGAGCGCGGCGACGAGGACGCCGAGGAGGACCAGGGCCGTGTTGACGGCGATGGCCGCGGTCACGCCCCGGTGGACGGCGGAGGCGGTGGCCGCCCCCGCGCCGGCGGCGGTGACGACGGCGGACATGACGGGCGTGCCCAGGGTGATGCCGACCTGCTGGGACATCGAGGCCAGGCCGGTGGCCAGTCCCTGTTCGATGTCCGGCAGTCCGCTGGTGGCCGTGACCATGAAGCCCACGATGACCAGCATGTTGCCGACGCCGCCGAAGAAGGTGGCGGGCAGCAGCAGGGCGAGGGAGGCGCCGGTCGTCGTACCGAGGAAGAGCAGCGCCGCGGTGAAGACCGCCTGGACGAGGCCGCCGGCCACGAGCACGGTCACCGTGGACGTCCTCGCGAGCAGCCCGGGGGCGAGCAGACCGCCGACGACGGTGCCCGCGCCGAGGACGCCGAAGGAGACACCGGCCGCGAGCGGGGAGAAACCGAGGGTCTTCTGGAGGTACAGGGTGAGCAGGTAGACCAGTGAGGTCTCGGTGACGAAGGCCAGCAGGCCCAGCAGATTGCCCCAGGCCACGTTGCGGCGCCGGAGCGTCCCGAGCGGGACCAGCGGCGCGGTCACGGTGCGCTCGATCAGGACGAAGGCGGCCAGGAGGAGCACGCCCGCGCCCAGGCCGGCCAGCGCGTGGGGATGGCTCCAGCCGTACTCGCCGGCCTGGGTCATGCCGTAGACGAGCCCCAGCAGGCCCAGGGTGACGGTGAGCGCGCCGGGCAGGTCGAGGCCGGCGCGCACGGCGGGCCTGGACTCCTTGATGACGGCCGGGGCGACGAGCACGACGGCGAGCGCGACGGGCACGTTGACGAAGAAGGCCCAGCGCCAGGAGAGCAGGTCGGTCAGGACGCCGCCGAGTATCGCGCCCGTGGTGAAACCGGCCGACATCAGCGCCCCGTCGATGCCGAGCGCCTTCTGCCGCAGGGGCCCTTCGGGGAAGGAGGTGGTCAGCAGGGACAGACCCGCCGGGGTGGCGGCGGCGGTGGCCAGGCCCTGGGCGACCCGCGCGGCGAGCAGCACCTCGGGGCTGGTGGCGAGGCCGCCGATCAGCGAGGCGACGCCGAGCAGGCCGAGACTGCCGATGAAGATCCTCTTGCGGCCGATCAGGTCGCCGATGCGGCCGAAGAAGAGGGTGAAGCCCGCTGCCGACAGGGCGAACGCGGTGGCCACCCATTGCAGGTCGGCGAGCGAGAAGCCGAGCCCGTCGCCGATCGCGGGCAGCGCGACGTTCAGGATCGAGAAGTCGACGGCCAGCATGAACTGGGCCACCAGCAGGACCGCGAGGACCAGCTTCGAGCGGCCGGTGAGCCGCCGCGGGCCGGACCCGGCCGGGAGTGGGCCGGCGGCCGTGCTCGGCCCCGTGGCCGGTCCCGACGCGCGTTCGGTGATGGACATGGCGTTCCCCTCCGGGAAGCTAATGGGTCTGTGGTTCCGTTACTGCGGGGAAGTTAGCACGGTCGAGCCGGTAAGGGAACCGCAGTTCCGATAAGGTGGGTGTCCGGCGCCGCGAGCACGCTGTGCGGGAAGAGAAGGAGTCGTCATGTCGGACCCGGCCGCCCCAGGGACCCTCCGCCCCGGAGGCCGCACCGCCCGCATCCGCGAGGCCGTTCTCCGGGTGGCGGGCGACACGCTCGCCACCGACGGCTTCGACACCCTCGACCTCGGCGAGATCGCCCGCCGCGCGGGCGTCGGCAAGACGACGGTCTACCGCCGCTGGGGGAGCCCCGGAGGCCTCGCCGCCGACCTGCTGGCGGACATGGCGGACCAGTCACTGCCGCGTGCCGACACCGGCACCCTGGAGGAGGACCTCCGGGCGAACGCGCGTCTCGTCGTCCGGACGCTCAACGACCCCCGCCAAGGACGCCTGTTCCAGGCACTGATCGCGGCCTCCCTCTGCAACGAGCAGGCGGCCGAGGCCCTGCACCGCTTCTACGCCGTACGCGTCGACGAGTGGGCCGGCTGCGTGCGGGACGCCGCCGCGCGGGGCGAAGTCCCGGACGGCACCGACCCGCACGCCGTGGTGGCGGCCGTCTCCGCCCCGCTCTACTACGCCCTGCTCAACACCGGCCGGCCCCTCACCGACGACGACGCCGACCGTGCGGCCCGCGCGGTGACCACCGCCGCGTGCGCCGGCGTGTGGGTGACGGGCGACGGAGGCCGGCCGGGGCGGGGCACCGGGAAGGAGGAGGTCACCGGCTGACTGCCGGGGCCCTTGGGGGCGTGATTTCCGCCCGGCGGGAAACCTGGGGCGGCATGGCGAGACTCGGAACACCACAGTCGGCGGACACCCCGGAGACCCCGGACACCCCGGCCCTCAAGCGCGCGCTGACCACCCCGCTGCTCTACTTCTTCATCCTGGGCGACGTGCTCGGCGCGGGAGTCTACGTCCTGGTCGGCCAGGTGGCCGCCGACGCCGGGGGCGCGGTGTGGGTACCGCTGGCCGTGGCGCTGCTGCTCGCCATGCTGACCGCCGCCTCCTACGCCGAGCTGGCCACGAAGTACCCGCGGGCGGGCGGCGCCTCCCACTACGCCACCCGCGCCTTCGGACCGTTCGCCGGGTTCGTCGCCGGTTTCTGCATGCTCGCCGCCGGCATCGTCTCGGTGGCCGCGCTGGCCCGCGGCTTCGGCGGCGACTACCTGTCCGCCTTCGTGACACTGCCGGTCGGGCTCGTCGCCGTGCTGTTCCTCGCCCTGCTCGCCCTGGTCAACGCCCGCGGCATCAAGGAGTCCACCCGGGCCAACGTCGTCGCCACCGTCGTGGAGGTCGGCGGTCTCCTCGTCATCGTCGTCCTCGGCGCCTGGCTGCTGCTGCGCGGCGACGGCGACGTGGGCCGGCTCGGGCAGCTCGGCACGCCGGAGAAGGGCGCGGCGGCGGCCGTACTGAGCGGCTCCGTCCTGGCGTACTACTCCTTCGTCGGCTTCGAGACCTCGGTGAACGTCGCCGAGGAGACCCGCGACCCCCGACGCTCCTACCCGCGCGCCCTGTTCGGCGCCCTCGCCACCGCCGGCGCCGTGTACGTGCTGGTGGGCCTCGCCGCGTCCGCCGCGGTGCCGACGGACCGGCTGGCCGCATCGAGCGGACCGCTGCTGGAGGTCGTCGAGGCGGCCGGCGGCGTCCCGACCCGCCTGTTCAGCGCCATCGCGCTGGTCGCCGTGGCGAACGGCGCGCTGCTAACCGGCATCATGTCCTCCCGCCTGGCCTACGGGATGGCCCGCGACGGGCTGCTGCCCGCCGTGCTGACCCGGGTGCTGCCGGGCCGTCGTACGCCGTGGGCGGCGATCGCCGTGACCACCCTGCTGTCGATGCTCCTCGCGCTCACCGGCAGTGTCGCCACCCTCGCGTCCACCCTGGTCCTGCTGCTGCTCGTGGTCTTCCTCATGGTCAACGCGGCCGTCCTGGTGCTGCGCCGGGACCCGGGCGAAGCGGACCACTTCCGGGCCCCGACCGTGCTGCCCGTGCTGGGCGCCCTGTCCTGCGTCGCCCTCGCCACGCAGATCGAGGCCGAGGTGTGGCTGCGCGGCCTGCTGGTCGTGGCCGTGGGGACGGTGCTCGCCGCGCTCGCCGCCGTACGGCGGACCAGGGGCGGGGACGCGACCGCGGGGGAGTAGCGCCCGCCGCGCGATGGACGGGTTCCGCGCCTTCCCGTCCGCGCCCTGCCCGTGGCGCCCCGTGACAGAATGGACGCCCCATGCCCGCGCGCCCCGTCGCACCCCTCCCCGCACCGTCCCGCCCCGAGGTTCCCGTGACCAAGCCCGTCGCCCGTGCGCCGCAGCGCCGCAACGCGCGGTCGAACCGGGCACGCATCCTGGCCACCGCCCGCCGGGAGCTGGGGCGGAACCCGGACACCACCCTGGAGGAGCTGGCCCGCGCCGCCGGGGTCGTACGGCGTACCCTCTTCGGCCACTTCCCGGGGCGTGCGGCGCTCCTCGAAGCCCTCGCCGAGGAGGCGTCCGAGGTGCTGCGGGGCGCCATGGCCGAGGCGGCGGAGCCGGGTGAACCGGCCGACCGGGCGCTCGCGCACTTCACGCTGCTGATGTGGCCCGTGGGCGACCGCTACCGCATGCTGCTGGCCCTGGCCCGGCACGACCTGGGGGTGGAGCGCGTCGCCGAGATCCTGGCCCCGGCCCGCGCCGAGGTCACCGCCATCCTGGAGCGCGGCCGGCGGGACGGGGTCTTCCCGGACCACCTGCCCCCCGCCGTGCTGAGCGCCGGACTCGAGGCGATGGTCGTCGCACTCCTGGAGCAGGTCAACACCGGCGCCCTGGAGGACGACGGCACGCGGGCCGCGGTCGCCATCCTCATCGCCGCCGGGGTGCCGGAGCGGCACGCGCGGACCGTGGTCGAGAGCGTGGGCCCGGCGGTGCTCGCCCGGTCCCTCCCGGCCGAGTAGCCCAGCCCCCTCCCGGCCGAGTAGCTCAACCCCCCGTTCAGCAGGCGCCCCCCGGTCGGTGGGCGCCTTATTTGCACGCTCGTGTGCAACAAACTACTCTGCTCTTGTCTGCTCATCTATGGGCAATTAACTCGCCCTCGCTTGTCATCCGGGAGCCCTCATGCCCCTGCTCGCCACCACCCCCGTCGAGAAGATGCCCGGGCCCTACCCCCGGCGCTGGTGGGCTCTCCTGGTGCTCTGCCTGAGCCTGCTGATCGTCGTCATGGCCAACACGTCCCTGATCGTGGCCGCCCCGGACATGACCACCGACCTGGGCCTGAGCAGCAGCGACCTCCAGTGGGTCATCGACGGCTACACCGTCCCGTACGCCGCGCTGATGCTGGTGCTCGGCGCGATCGGCGACAAGTACAGCCGCCGTGGCGCCCTGGTCACCGGTCTGGTGATCTTCGCGGGCGGTTCGGTGATGGGCAGCCTGGTCCACGAGACGGGGCTGGTCATCGCGGCCCGGGCGGTCATGGGCGTCGGTGCCGCCGTCGTCATGCCGGCCACGCTGTCCCTGCTGGTCGCGGTCTTCCCGAAGGGGGAGCGGGCCCGCGCCATCACCGCCTGGACCGCCACCTCCGGACTCGCCATCGCGGTCGGGCCGCTGGTCGCCGGGTGGCTCCTGGAGGACCACTCCTGGGGCTCCACCTTCCTGGTCAACGTCCCCGTCGCGGTCCTCGCCGTCGTCGGCGCGCTGGTCCTCGTACCGCCGTCCCGGGCGGCCGGCACGGGCCGCATCGACTACGTCGGCGGACTGCTCTCCATCGTCTCCGTCGGCAGCCTGGTCTACGCGAGCATCGAGGGCCCGCACTTCGGCTGGGGCGCCGGTCCCGTCACCGCGGCCGTCGTCGCCGCCGTCGGCCTGACCGGCTTCGTGGCCTGGGAGCTGCGCCACCCCCACCCCATGCTGGACGTGCGGCGCTTCCTGCTGCGGCCCTTCAGCGGTTCCATGCTGGCGGTGCTGTTCTTCTTCTTCGGCACCTACGGCGCCATCTACTACGCCACGCAGTTCCTCCAGTTCGTGCTCGGCTTCGGCGCGCTGGAGACCGGCGTACGGCTGCTGCCGCTGGCCGGGGCCGTGTTCGTCGGCGCCGCGGTGACCGGGCGGCTGACCCCGAGGCTTGGCGTGCGGGCCATGGTCGGCTCCGGCATGGCGATCGGCACCGTCGGCGTCTTCCTGCTGGTCCTGATCGACCAGGGCTCCACCTACGCCGACTTCCTCGCCCCGATGCTGCTGCTCGGCCTCGCCATCGGCCTCAGCGTCTCCCCGGCCACCGACACCATCATGGGGTCCTTCCCGGAGAGCGAACTGGGCGTCGGCGGCGGCGCCAACGACACCGCGCTGGAACTCGGCGGCTCGCTGGGCATCGCCGTCCTGGGCTCCCTGCTCGGCACCGCCTACCGGGACGAACTGGCCGGCCTGGTGGGCGACCGGCTGCCGGCCGCCGCGCTGGACACCGCCCAGGACTCGGTGGGCGGCGGACTGGCCGTCGCCGAGCGGCTCGCCACCGACCCGGCCGCCGGACCCGAGCAGGCGCAGGCCCTCGCCGACGCCGTGAACAAGGCCTTCGCCCACGGCGTCGCCACGACCAGCCTCGTCGGCGGCATCATCATGGCGGCCGGCACCCTGATCGTCCTCGCCGTCCTGCCCGGCCGCCGCGCCCGCGCCGCCCAGCAGGCGGAGGAAGCCCGGGAACCGGAGTACAGCGGCTCGGCGAGCTGACCCCGGGCAGTGCCCGTCACTCGGCCAGTGCCCGTCACTCGGCCAGTGCCCGTCACTCGGCCAGTGCCCGTCACTCGGCCAGTGCCCGTCACTCGGCCAGCGCCCGTCACTCCGCCAGTGCCCGTCACTCGGCCAGCGCCGCCAGCTCCTCCGCCGTGCGCGGGCCCGTCGCCGAGTCCGCCAACAGCCCCCGCGCCCGCAGCAGTCCGGCCGCCGCGACGCCCCAGGGGAGCCGCAGCCCGGCCCGCCGCAGCAGGTCGGTGCGGGCCAGCGTCGCGGCGGCCGGGCCGGTGCGCACACCGTCCGGGGTGAGCAGGGCGGCGTCGTCGGACCAGCGCAGGGCCAGGTCGACGTCGTGGGTGGCCATCACCACGGTGGTGCCGCCCGCGCGCAGCCCGTCCAGGGTGGCGAGCAGCCGCTCCTGCCCGTCCGGGTCGAGCCCCGCGGTCGGCTCGTCGAGGATCAGCACCCGGGGCCGCATCGCGACCGCCCCCGCGATCGCGGTCCGCTTGCGCTGCCCGTACGACAGCAGGTGCGTGGGCCGGTCGGCCAGCCCCGCGATGTCCAGCGCGGCCAGCGCCTCCCCGACCCGGGACCTGACCTCCGCGTCGGGCAGCCCGAGGTTCAGCGGACCGAAGGACACGTCCTGGCCGACCGAGGCCGCGAAGAGCTGGTCGTCCGGGTCCTGCACCACCAGCTGCACCGTGGTCCGCAGCCGGGTCAGCCCCTTGCGGTCGTAGGCCACCGGCTCCCCGCCGAGCGTCAACGCCCCCGCACGCGGCCTCAGTCCGCCGCTGAGCAGCCGCATCAGCGTGGTCTTGCCACTGCCGTTGCGGCCGAGCAGCGCCAGCGCCCGCCCCTCGCGCACCGCGAAGTCCAGGCCCGTCAGCACGTCCGGCCCCTCCTCGTACGCGAACGCCGCGCCCCGCAGGGCGACCAGGGCCGGGGCCGGTTCCGAGGGCTGGGCCGGTCCGCTCACGACAGGGGTCCTTCCAGTACGAGGGTGAGGGTGGCCAGCGCCGCGAGCAGCGCGACGCTCGCCGCCGTGAACGGCACCGACACGCGCGCCTCGGGCACCAGCACGCGCAGGGTGCCGTCGTAGCCGCGCCCGGCGAGCCCCGACTGGAGCCGCGCCGCCCGGTCGAAGGCCCGCACGAACGCGGTGGCGCCGAGCCCGCCGAGCGAACGCCAGGCCGCCGCCCGCGTGGTGTGCCCGAGCCGCGCGGCCTGCGCCTGCCGGATCCGGCGCACCGAGTCCAGCAGCAGGAAACTCATCCGGTACGTCACCAGCGCCACGTCCACGACCGGCGCGGGCACTCCGGCCCGCACCAGGCGCGGCAACAGGTCCGACATCGGCGTGGTGAACGCGAACAGCAGCACCCCGAGCGAGGCCGCCGAGGTGCGCAGCAGCAGCCCACCCGCGCGCACCGCGCCGCCGTCGGCCGCCGACAGGAACCCGTCCGGCCCCCCGACCTGCACCAGCAGCGGCAGCGCCCCCGTCACGCAGAACCCCAGCGGCACCCGGTACGCCCGCCACAGCCGGCGTCCGGGCACGCCCGCCGGGCCGAGCAGCACCGTCAGCGCCGCCACCAGCACCAGCGCCGCGCCCGGCCAGGGCGGCAGCGAGATCGCGAGCACGGTCAGACCGAGACCGAGCACGGCCTTGTCCACGGGATGGCGGCGGCGCCAGCGACTGCTGTGCGCCGCCGCGTCGATCGGCAGCACTCAGTCCCCTTCTGGGGTGTTCCGCGGTGCCGTCGTGGCCCCGGAAGCCGCCGACGCCCGCTCCTCGCCCTGCCGCCGGCCCCGGCGCAGCCCGAAGTAGTACGCCAGCACGCCCGCGCCGAGCGCGGCCTGGAGCGCGAACAGCGCCGACTCGACCTCCCCGGACGGCGGTTCGTACAGCGGGGAGAACCACGGCTCGTAGTCCGGTTCGATCTCGGTGATCGCCGTCTCGGCCTCCGCGTCGGCCCCGGCGAACGGCTCCTCCTTGTGGTCGCCGAGCCCCAGCACCAGCGGCAGCACCGCCAGCGCGGCCACCGCGAGCAGCAGCAGGGCGTTGATCCTCGTGTTCCGGCTCATCGCGCCACCGCCTCCTGCTTCCGCTCGCCGGACCGGGTCAACAGCACTCCGAGCCGGGTCAGTTCGCCCTTGCTGGACTGCACCAGGAGCCGCATCACGATCACCGTGAGCAGGCCCTCGCTCACCGCGAGCGGGATCTGGGTCACGGCGAAGATGGACCCGAACTTGCCGAGCGCGCCCGGGAACCCGCTGCTCGGGTCGGGGAAGGCCAGCGCCAGCTGCACGCTGGTCACGCAGTACGTGGACAGGTCGGCGACGAACGCGCCGAAGAACACGGTGACCATCAACGGCACGTCCCAGCGGCGCAGCAGCCGGTAGACGCCGTACCCGGCCCACGGGCCGACGATCGCCATCGAGAAGACGTTGGCGCCGAGCGTGGTCAGCCCGCCGTGGGCGAGCAGCAGCGCCTGGAACAGCAGGGTGATGGTGCCCAGGACCGCCATGATCGGCGGCCGGAACAGGATCGCGCCCAGACCGGTGCCGGTCGGATGCGAGCAACTCCCGGTGACGGACGGCAGCTTCAGTGCCGACAGGACGAACGTGAAGGCTCCGGAGGCGCCGAGGAGCAACGTGCTCTCCGGGTGCTCCCTGACCTCACGGGTGAGTGACCTGACTCCGTGGACGACGAACGGCGCGGACGCGACACCCCAGGCGATCGCGTGCGCCGGTGGCAGAAAGCCCTCGGCTATGTGCATGGCTCAGCAGACCCTCTCCAGCACCTCGTGGATGGACGACGCGCCTTGGCCGGTCTCCTGGCTTACGGGTACCACCGCCCGTGCTCCGCCTTCCCGGATCGCAAGCGATCCAGTGGCTGCCCGTGGGGGCCGGAGCCGGACTTCCCGATTCACAGTGGCGAGGGCCGCACCGGCATCACACCGGTTTCCCGTTCACCAAGGCGTGGCGACAGTAGTGCTCCCACCGGGCCGGGCACAAGCAGGCCTCGAGCCCCGTCCGGGCGGGCGGGCGGCACCTCCGTCAGCGCGAGCGGCCCCGCTGGGGCCCCCGGACCACCCGGTCGCGCATCCGGGTGGTCAGCGCGGTGGCGGCGGCCGTGAGGAAGACGAAGCTGTACGTGATCTGAAGCACGGTCACGACCCGCGCGGCCTGGCCCCTCGGGGTGATGTCCCCGTACCCGACGGTGGCGAGCGTCACCACGGTGAAGTACAGCGCGTCGATCCGGGTGTGCAGTCCGCTGAACTCGCCCGGCGACTTGGCCAGGGCGTAGTACGCCGCCGAGAAGACGTGCACGGACAGCACGATCAGCAGCGAGATGACCACGCCGGGGCGGCTGTCCGGACGGTCGAGGAGGACGTGCCGGATCTGCCGCAGCAGCAGCACCGCCACCACGGTCAGCAGCAGGGCGAACAGCACCCAGCTCAGCACCGGCCGCTGCGGCCCCAGGTGGTCGAGCGGGAGCAGGAAATACGCCACGACCACGGCGGCCGCGATCCCCGCCCGTACGACCCAGGGCCGGACGGCGGCCCAGCCGGTACCGGGACGCGGGCGAGTACGAGGGCGAGGACGCGGGTGTGCGGTCCGGCGGTCCTTCACCGTGCCGCTCCCGCCGACGGCGCCCCGCCCGGCGACCCGCCCGCCTCCGGCGGGGTCCGGCGCACCAGTTGCGCCACGATGAACGCGACCACCGACGCCATGACGATCAGCGGCATCTGGTCGTGGGCGTCCCGGCCCATCAGCAGCACCGCGAGGACCGAGCTGGCCAGCGGCAGCCCCGTCACCGCGGCCGCCGCGGCGGCGATGCCGAGGGCCAGCGCCGGGGTCGCGCCGAAGCCGGGCAGCCCCGAGCAGGCCAGGGCCGTCGCCGCGCCCAGCAGGACGGCCGGGAAGATCGGGCCGCCGCGCAGCGCGCCCAGCGCGATGCCCCAGGCCAGCCCCTTGCACGCGACCAACGCGACCAGGGCCCCCACGGACCAAGTGTGCGGGTGCGCGGCGAGCTGGGCCAGGGCGGCCTGGCCGGACAGCGCCGCCTCGGCCGGGGAGCGTCCGGTGATCAGCGCGTACGCGGCGACACAGACGCCGACCGCGGTGGCGCAGGCGACGGTGCGCGCGGCCGTGTGGCGCCGGGTCCAGGTGACGGTGCGGCGGCCCAGCGCGCGGGCCAGCGTGACCAGTACGGCGATCAGGGCGGCGGTGGGCAGCCCCCACAGGAAGTCGCCCGCGTCCGGATTGGCCTGGGGCGGCAGGTGGGGCAGGCTCAGCGCGCCGATCTCCAGCCCCGTCCACTGCCCGAAGCCGGTGAAGACCAGGGCGCCGGTCGCGCTGGCCAGCAGGCAGGGCAGCAGCAGGGCGACCAGCTGGGTGCCGGCCAGCCCCGCGCCCTCGATGAGCAGGACCGCCGCCGCGATCGGGCCGCCGAGGATGGTGGAGATCGCGGCGGTGGAGCCGGCCGTGGCCAGGATCGCGCTCGCCCGCTGGTCACCGCCGGCGCCGGCCCGCCGCACCGCCAGCAGGGCCAGCCCGCTGCCGACGGCCATGAGCGGGGCCTCGGGCCCCAGCACCACGCCGAGCGGCAGCGTGGCCAGCGCGGCCAGCACCGCGCCGGGCAGCGCGCGCGGGCCGACCGGCGCCCCGCCCAGACCGTTGACGGGGAGATGGCCGCCGCCGCCCGGCATCCGCGTCACGATCGGCGCCAGGATCAGTCCGGCGAGGACCAGCGCGGGCAGCGGCCACCACCAGGGCGGGGTGTCGTATCCGGCCGCCTCGGGCAGCGAGGTCCACACCCAGTGCTGCAACTCGTGCTGGAGCCCGACGAAGAAGAAGCAGGCCAGCGCGATGGGCACACCGAGCAGCACGCACAGCAGCAACAGCCGCCGGTAGCCGGGGCTGAGCAGGGTCTGCCGCAGCGACTGCTCGGCCCGGCCCGGGGCCGCGTGCGCCGGCGCGGTCACCGAAACCGCCCGCGCGGGCACCGCCGGGGCAGCGGCCGACTCGTCACACGCCCTCCTTCGTCCGCCCCCTCGGTCCCACGGCCCGTCGGTCTCCGGCAGCCGCGGATGCCGTTCAGTTAACGCGAGGCCCCGGGCGTCCGCATGTGCGCGCCCGGGGCGCGATTCACCCGTACGGCGGACCCGCGTGGCCGGGTGGCGCGGGCGCCCGCAGGCTCGAAACGACCTGTCCGCGCCGTCGGCGCCGGCGGGCAGCTGCCCCGTACGGGGGACACAGAAAGGACTCCGCTCATGAGCCAGCACGCCGAACCCTCTCCCGGCCGGCCGTCCCACGGCGGCGACGCCTCCTGGGCCCAGCGCTCGGGCGACCGCACCAGCGGCTGGGTGACCGGCGGTGTCGTCTTCGCGGGCGTACTGCTGCTGCTGAACGGCGCGCTCGCCGTCCTCCAGGGCATCGCGGCCATCGCCGAGGACGACGTGTACGCCCGTATCGGCACCTACGTCTACGAGATGAGCCTGACCGGCTGGGGGATCGTCCACGTCATCCTCGGCGCCCTCGTGTTCGTCACCGGGTACGGCCTGCTCAAGGACATGGCTTGGGCACGGGTGGCGGGCATCGTCCTCGCCTCGCTGAGCCTGATCGCCCAGTTCCTGTTCCTGCCGTACGCGCCCGTCTGGTCCGTGATCATGATGGCGATCGACGTGTTCGTGATCTGGGCCCTGGCGAGCCGCCAGGACAGCGCGTCGTCCCGGGCCTGAGACGCCGCGCCCGGCAACGACGGACGGTCACCACGCATCGTCGGTGGTGACCGTCCGTCGGTGCCGGGCTCAGTGCCGGCGCAGGCTCCTGGCCAGCGCCGTCGCCGCCGCCGCGGCGCCCACCGCGGCCGCCGCCGTGCCGGCCAGGGCCAGGGCCCGTGCGCGGGGGCCGGGAGCGGCCGGGCGGGCGCCCGGCGCGGTGCCGTACGCGCTGCCCGCACTCCCGGCACCGCCCGCGGGACCGGACGGCAGGGCCGAGGCCAGCAGCTCCGCCAGGTGCACGCCCTCGTGGCCGCCGCTGTCGAACTCGTGGATCTGGGTGCGGCAGCTGAAGCCGTCGGCGAGGACGACGGTCGACTCGTCCTCGTCCCGCAGCCGCGGCAGCAGCACCCGCTCCGCACACGCCTCGCTGACGTCCAGGTGGCCGCGCTCGAAGCCGAAGTTGCCGGCCAGCCCGCAGCAGCCGGAGTCCAGTCGCTCCGCGTCCACCCCGGCCCGGCGCAGCAACTCCCGGTCGGCCTCCCAGCCGAGCACCGCGTGCTGGTGGCAGTGCACCTGGGCGAGCGCACGCGCGGACCGGTCGGGCACCCGCGGGGGCTGGTAGCCGGGGGAGTGCTCGGTGAGCAGCTCCGCCAGCGTCACCGTCCGCTCGGCCAGCCGCAGCACGTCCTGGTCGCCGGGGAACAGCTCCGCCGCGTCGGCCCGGAACACGGCCGTGCAGCTCGGCTCCAGCGCCACCACCAGGCCGCCCGACCGGACGTGTGGGGCCAGGGCGCGCACGGTACGGGTGAGGACCCGCTCCGCCGTGCCGAGCTGCCCGGTGGAGATCCAGGTCAGCCCGCAGCACAGCGGCTCGTGCGGCAACTCCACCCGCCAGCCGGCCTGTTCCAGGACTCGTACCGCCGCCCGTCCGATGTGCGGGTGGAAGTGGTTGGTGAAGGTGTCCGGCCACAGCAGCACCGACCCGCGGTGCCCGTCGCCCCCGGGTTCGTGGTCCGCGAACCACTGCTCGAAGGTCCGCTCCGCGAACAGCGGCACCTCCCGGTCCGCCACCCCCGCCACCAGGACCGCCGCCTTCGACAGCAGCGGCGCGTGCGTGAGCGCGTTGACGACCGGGGCCAGCCGGGTGCGGCCCACCACCTGCGCGAGCGCCGGCAGCCAGCCCATCGACCAGTCCGAGCGCGGCCGGCGCCACGGCCGGCCCTCGTAGTGGTGGGACAGGAACTCCGCCTTGTACGTGGCCATGTCCACGTCCGCGGGACAGTCCTTCTTGCAGCCCTTGCAGGCCAGGCAGAGATCGAGGGCGTCCTTGACCTCCTGCGAACGCCAGCCGTCCCGGATCGCGCCGTCCCCGTGCCCGTCGAGCATCTCGAACAGCAGCCGGGCCCGGCCCCGCGTCGAGTGCTCCTCCTCGCGGGTCACCTGGTACGACGGGCACATCACCGTGCCGTCGCTGGTGTGCTGCCGGCACTTGCCGACGCCTACGCAGCGGTTGGCCGCCCGGGAGAACGAACCCCCGTCGTGCGGGAAGCGGAAGTGCAGGTCGCGGGGTTCGAACGGGGCCCAGTCACCGCCGAGCCGCAGATGCTCGTCCAGCCCGTACGGCGCGACGACCTTCCCCGGGTTCATCCGGTCCAGCGGGTCGAACACGGCCTTCAGCCGGCCGAACGCCTCCACGAGCCGGTCCCCGAACATCCGCCCCAGCAACTCGCCCCGGCTCTGTCCGTCCCCGTGCTCGCCGGACAGCGAGCCGCCGAACTCGACGACCAGGTCGGCGGCCCGCTCCATGAACCCCCGGTACGCCGCCACCCCGTCCGCGGTGTACAGGTCGAACGGGATGCGGGTGTGCACACAGCCCTGCCCGAAGTGGCCGTACAGGCTGGGACCGGTGTCGCTCAGGTATCCGAACTCCTCGAACAGCGCGCGCAGCCGGCGCAGGTAGTCGCCCAGCTTCTCCGGGGAGACGGCCGAGTCCTCCCAGCCCTCGAAGGTGTCGGGCTTGCCCGGGATGTGCGCGGTGGCGCCCAGCCCGGCCTCGCGCACCTGCCACAGGTCCTCCTCGTGCCCCGGGTCGTCCAGGAACGCGCAGTCGGCGTCGTGCTCCGAGCGGTGCACGGCCTCCAGCATCCGGTGCGCCCGCGCGTCGGCCTCCTCGACGGTGTCGCCGCCGAACTGCACCATCAGGTAGGCGTTGCCCTCCGGCATCTCGGCCAGCGCCTCCGGGTTCAGGTGCTTGATCCGCTCGTCGCGGACCAGCCGGGCGTCCACGCCCTCCAGCGCGATCGGGTCGTGCGGCAGGATGTCGGGCACCGCGTCGGCGGCCTTGTCGATGGTGTCGAAGCCGAGGACCAGCAGGGAGCGTTCCTTCACCACCGGCACCAGCTCCAGCTCCGCCCGCAACACCGTGACCAGCGTCGACTCGCTGCCCACCAGCAGACCGGCCACGTCGAAGCCGTGCTCCGGCAGCAGGGAGTCCAGGTTGTAGCCGGAGACCCGGCGCGGGACGTCCGGGAACCGGCGGCGGATCTCGTCCCCGTAGGTGTCGCGCAGCGCCCGCAGCCGCCGGTAGACGGTCGCCCGCAGATCGCCCTGCCGCTCGATCTCGGCGTACTCCTCGTCGTCGGTCTCCCCGCACCAGAAGCGGGTGCCGTCGTAGAGCAGCACCTCCAGGCGGGCGATGTTGTCGACGACCTTGCCGTGCGCCTGCGCGGTGGCGCCGCAGGAGTTGTTGCCGATCATGCCGCCGAGGGTGCAGTTGGGGTGGGTGGCGGGCTCGGGCCCGTAGCGCAGCCCGTGCGGTGCGAGTTGCCGGTTCAGGTCGTCGAGCACGATCCCGGGCTGCACGACGCAGGTGCGGGCGCCGGGGTCCACCGACTCGATCCGGGTGCAGTACTTCGACCAGTCGAGGACCACGCCCGCGTTGGTGCACTGCCCGGCCAGACTCGTCCCGCCGCCCCGCGACAGCACGGGCGCGCCGAACTCCCGCGCCACGGCCACCGCCTCGGCACCGGCCTCCGGGGTGTGCGGGACGACCACGCCGAGGGGGGTCTGCCGGAAGTTCGACGCGTCCGTGGAGTACGCGGCCCGGCTCCCGGCGTCGAAGCGGATCTCGCCGTCCACCCGCTCGCGCAGGGCCGCCCGGAGCGCGGCGGTGTCGACCGGCGGCGGTGCCCCTTCGCGCGTGACGGGTTCGGGCAGATCCAGCGCACCCATGGGCACTCCGTAGGTCGACGGGCGGCCCGGGAGGGCCGGATGTGGCCGTCGCTGAGTACCCGGCCCGCCTCAGGGCAATCACCGGACACGGAGCGTCGCCGACCGTGTCGCTGTTGGGCCGAACGGGTGACTTGGCGTAAGAATTGGCTGGTGCAGGCAATGAAGGCGAGTGGAATCGGGGGAGCCGGTGAACAGCCACGACGTCACCGATGAACAGTGGGAAGGGCTCGCCCAGGTCGTGCCGTTGCGCGGGCGTGACGCCTGGCCGTCGGCGGTCGGCCACCGGGCGATGCCGGAGGCGGAGACGGAGCGGCGCCGCCGTTTCGTCGTCCTCAGGGTCAACGTCTTCGCGGACGCCCGGGAGGTCGCCGAGACGCTGATGGCGGGGATCCCGGTGCTCCTGGACCTGACCAGCGCCGAGGGCGATGTCGCCAAACGGGTGCTGGACTTCAGTACCGGCGTCGTCTTCGGTCTGGCCAGCGGGATGCACCGGGTGGACCGCAACGTCTTCCTGCTGACCCCGGCGGGCACCGAGGTGAACGGACTGATGGAGAGCGCGGTGGGGGTCCCTGGAGTGTGACGGTCCCCGGCCCCGGCCGCCCGGTCCCCCGATCGTAGGAAAGCCGTCCGGGCAAAACGGTTCGCCGTCCGGCGCGGTCCTACGGTCCGCATATGGCAGCGTCACCTGCGTCCTCCGCGTCGTCCGGCTCGTCCGCGGCACCCGTGCCGTCCGGCTCGTCCGCGCCCGTCGGGCCGTTGCCCGACCGCCCCCGCGTCACCCAGCTGCGGCTGTCCGCCTTCGCCGGGCACCGGCGTGCCGTGCTGCGGCTCGGGCCGCTCACCGTGCTGGCCGGGCCCAGCGGCAGCGGCAAGACCAGCGCGCTCAGGGCCTACGACGCCCTGGCCCGGCTCGGCGGCGGCGCGCAACTCGGCGCGGTGTTCCCGGACCCGGCCGCCTGCGTGCCCGAACGGGCCCGGCCCGACGCGCAGCGGCGCCGGGGCTTCCGCATCGGCTGCACCGCCGACGGCGCGGCGGGACCGGTGCACCTGGACGTCGCCGTGCAGGCCGAGCCCGAACTGCGCATCGTCGGGGAGCGGCTGACGGTGGACGGCGTCGTGCTCCTCGAGACGGCCCTGCGCGACCCCGGCCGCCGTGCCGTGCAGGCGGCCTGGCACACGGCCGGGTCGGCACCCGTGACCCGCGCCCCGCTGCCGGACGACCGGCTCGGCACCCCGCTGCTGCCGCTGCGGGTGGCCGGCAAGACGGACGGGCAGCGCAGGGTGCTCGCGGCGGCCGAGCAGATGGTGGTCGCGCTGCGCTCCGCCTTCGCCTGCGATCCGCGCCCCGGCCGGATGCGGGAGCCCGTGCCCACCGGCTCCGGCCGCCTCCTCGGCGGCTGCGACAACCTCGCCGACGTGCTGTGGCGCACCCGCGCCGAGTGCGGGCGCAGGCACGCGCAGTTCGTCGCGGCGGTCCGGGCCGGATGCGCGGGCCCGGTCGAGGACGTCCTGGCCGAACCGGTCCTCGGCGGTGTGGTCCGCGCCCTCCTCGACCGGGGCGACGGCGTCCGCACCGGCCTCGCCCGCCTCGGCTACGGCGAGCTGCGCTACCTCGCCCTGGCACTCGTGCTGTTCACCGGGCCCGGCGTGCTGGCGGTCGACCCGGCCGGCGAGGTGCCCGCCGCCCTGCAAACGCTCACCGTCCTGGCCGACGGCTTCGACCGCGGCCTCGACGTGTGCCAGCGCGCCGAACTGATCCGGCTGGCGGTGCGGATGTGCGACCGGGGGCACATCCGCCTCGTCGCGGCGGTGGCCGACGCGTCGTGGGTGGCGGGGGCGGTCGGGCAGGCGGGGGCGGACGGGGCGGGCGGCGTCACGGTGGTACACCTGAAGCCGTGACCGATCATCCCCGTGACCTCGCGGCACTCCGGCGCAGGCTGGCCGAGTTCGCCGCCGCGCGCGACTGGCAGCCGTACCACACCCCCAAGAACCTGGCCGCCGCGCTGAGCGTGGAGGCCGCCGAACTCCTCGAGATCTTCCAGTGGTTGACGCCCGAGCAGTCGGCCCGCGTCATGACCGACCCGGACACCGCCCACCGGGTGCGGGACGAGGTCGCCGACGTGCTGGCGTACCTCCTCCAGTTCTGCGAGGTGCTCGGCGTCGACCCGCTGGCCGCGCTGGAGGCGAAGATCGAGCGCAACGAGACGCGGTTCCCCGTGGGCGAGGCGGGCGGACCGGAAGGCTGAGACCGCAGGAGCCAACCACTCCGTTATCACTCTCCGCAGTCATAATCCGGCCAGAAATCACCGTGGTGTCCGAAGATTTCCTCCTTCCTCTGGCTTTTCGCCCCACACACCTTCACTCTGGGTAGTGGACAACGGAGTTCGGGCGGACGCGCCGCGAGCGCGTCGGAACAGACGGGGGCAGCGCATGGACGCTGTGCGGCTCATCGTGACGAGTGGGCGTGCCCTGGCCGCCGGTGGCGAGGTGCCGGACGTCCTGACGGAGGTGTGGCAGGTACAGGCACTGGCCCAGGCGATCGGCAGCCGGCTGGCCGTGTACGGCCCACCCGAACTGCGCGGCGAGGCCATCGGGCTGACCGAGCTGGCGGGCCGCGGCTGCGGAGTGCTGCGGACGCCGGAGCTGGCCCCGGGCGAGCTGCGCGCCGCCCAGCTCACCGAACTGGGCGACGCCCGGCAGGCCCTGATGCGCCTGGGCACCCTGCTGGGCGAGACCGGCATCGCGCTCGTGGGCGTGGCCTGCGCCGCCGACGACGAGGCGACGTACTGGCAGTGCATGGAGGCCATCGACGCGGCGGACGAGTCCCGGGACCGGGTCCTGGAGATGCTGCGCAAACTGGCGGACCGCGACGCGCACTTACCGGAGCGGGAGGCGGGCTAGGCCGCCGCGTGCCGGCCCGGTGGGCGCGCGCCGCGACGGGAGCCTGAGCCGGTCACCCGCGCCGAGCAGGCAGGATGGGAGACATGGATCTCCGTATCTTCACCGAGCCCCAGCAGGGGGCCACCTACGACACCTTGCTCACCGTGGCCAAGGCCACCGAGGACCTCGGCTTCGACGCCTTCTTCCGCAGCGACCACTACCTCCGCATGGGCGCCTCGGACGGCCTTCCCGGCCCCACCGACGCCTGGATCACCCTGGCCGGCCTCGCCCGGGAGACGAAGCGCATCCGGCTGGGCACCCTCATGACCGCGGGCACCTTCCGGCTGCCCGGCGTCCTCGCCATCCAGGTCGCCCAGGTCGACCAGATGTCCGGCGGCCGCGTCGAGCTGGGCCTGGGCGCCGGCTGGTTCGAGGAGGAGCACAAGGCGTACGGCATCCCCTTCCCGAAGGAGAAGATCGGCCGCCTGGAGGAGCAGCTGGCCATCGTCACCGGCCTGTGGGCCACCGAGACCGGCAAGACCTTCGACTTCCACGGCCAGTTCTACGACCTCACCGACTCGCCCGCGCTGCCCAAGCCCGCGCAGGCCAAGGTGCCCGTGCTCATCGGCGGCCACGGCGCCACCCGCACCCCGCGGCTGGCCGGCCAGTACGCCGACGAGTTCAACATGCCGTTCGCCTCGATCGAGGACACCGAGCGCCAGTTCGGCCGGGTGCGGGCCGCCGCCGAGGCGGCCGGCCGCTCGGCCGACGCGCTCACCTACTCCAACGCCCTCGTCGCCTGCGTCGGCAAGGACGACGCCGAGGTCGCCCGGCGCGCCGCCGTCATCGGCCGCGAGGTCGACGAGCTGAAGGCCAACGGCCTCGCGGGCTCCCCGGCCGAGGTCGTCGAGAAGATCGGCCGCTACGCCGAGGCCGGCGCCCAGCGGATCTACCTCCAGATCCTCGACCTCGACGACCTGGACCACCTGGAGCTGATCTCCTCCCAGGTCCAGTCGCAACTGGCCTGAGACCGCCCGCCCGTCGCACCGCCGGATAACCGAAGGCGCCGGTCACCCGCCCTGTGCGATGGTGTGACCGTCGTCCTGCCGGAGCCCCCGGGGAACACCCCTGGGGGCTCTCGTGCGCACGGCGCCCACGCAGTCGTCCGTTGCACCGCCGACCCGGCCGGAGAGGCCCATGTTCCTGACCATCACCACCACCGGCACCCCCGAGCACCCCGCGACCGACCTCGGTTTCCTGCTGCACAAGCATCCGGACAAGGCGCAGGCGTTCTCCACCTCCTTCGGCACGGCCCACGTGCTCTACCCCGAGGCGGAGGACCAGCGCTGCACGGCGGCGCTGCTGCTGGAGGTCGACGCGGTGGCGCTGGTCAGGCGCGGCAAGGGCAAGGGCCGCGGCGGCGCCCCCGACGCGGCGCTCGCGCAGTACGTCAACGACCGTCCGTACGCCGCCTCGTCCCTCCTCGCCGTCGCGCTGAGCACCGTCTTCTCCAGCGCGATGCGCGGCGTGTGCAAGGCCCGCCCGGAGCGCGCCGCCCAGCCGCTGCCGCTGCGCGTCGAGGTGCCCGCGCTGCCCGCCCGCGGCGGCCCCGACCTGGTCCGGCGCCTGTTCGAGCCGCTCGGCTGGACGGCCGCCGTCGAGCCGGTCCCGCTGGACACCGAGTTCCCCGAGTGGGGCGACTCGCGCTACGTCCGGCTCGTCCTGGAGTCCGAGACCCTCACCCTCTCGGACGCCCTGCGCCACCTGTACGTCCTCCTCCCGGTGCTCGACGACGCCAAGCACTACTGGGTCTCCCCGGACGAGGTCGACAAGCTGATGCGGGCCGGTGAGGGCTGGCTGTCCGGCCACCCGGAGCAGAAGCTGATCACCAGCCGCTACCTGTCCCGCCGCTGGTCCCTGACCCGCGAGGCGATGCAGCGGCTGGAGCTGATCCGGCTGGCCGAGACCGACGACAGCGAGGTCGAGGAGATCGACAACGCGGTCGAGGCGGAGGCCGAGCAGGAGCCGAAGCCGACCCCGCTGGCCGTGCACCGCCGCGAGGCGATCCTCACCGCGCTGCGCGACCACGCCGCCGCCCGCGTCCTCGACCTCGGCTGCGGCGAGGGGCACCTGGTGCGCGAGCTGCTCAAGGAGCCCCGCTTCACCGAGATCGTCGGCGTGGACGTGTCGGTGCGCGCCCTCACCATCGCCTCCCGGCGGCTCGGGCTGGACCGCATGGGCGAGCGCCAGGCCGCCCGCGTCCGGCTCGTCCAGGGCTCCCTCGCCTACACCGACAAGCGCCTCAAGGGGTACGACGCCGCCGTGCTCAGCGAGGTGATCGAGCACCTCGACCTGCCGAGGCTGCCCGCCCTGGAGTACGCCGTCTTCGGCTCGGCCCGCCCCCGCACCGTCGTCGTCACCACCCCCAACGTCGAGTACAACGTGCGCTGGGAGACCCTCCCCGCCGGTCACGTCCGCCACCGCGACCACCGCTTCGAGTGGACCCGCGAGGAGTTCCGCACCTGGGCCCGGGCGGTCGCCGAACGGCACGGCTACGCCGTGGAGTTCCGCCCCGTCGGACCCGAGGACCCCGAGGTGGGCCCGCCCACCCAGCTGGCCCTGTTCACCCTCGGGGGCCCCACCGAGACCACCACCGCGACCGAGAAGGAGGCGAAGGCCGCATGAGCACCGCCGAGACCACCGGCAGCACCGGCGACACCACCGGCAGCAGCACCGGCAGCACCGCCGGCCCCACCGTGCGGGCCCGCGCCCTGCCCGTCACCGACCTCTCCCTCGTCGTGCTGATCGGCGCCTCGGGCTCCGGCAAGTCCACCTTCGCCCGGCGCCACTTCAAGCCGACCGAGGTCATCTCCTCCGACTTCTGCCGGGGCCTGGTCGCCGACGACGAGAACGACCAGAGCGCCAGCCGCGACGCCTTCGACGTCCTGCACTACATCGCCGGCAAGCGGCTCGCCGCGGGCCGCCGCACCGTCGTCGACGCGACCAACGTGCAGCAGGACGCCCGGCGTCAGCTGATCGAGCTGGCCAGGAAGCACGACGTGCTGCCCATCGCCATCGTCCTCGACGTGCCCGAGCAGGTCTGCGCCGAGCGCAACGCCACCCGCACCGACCGCGCCGACATGCCCCGCCGGGTCATCCAGCGCCACACCCGCGAACTCCGCCGCTCCCTGCGCCACCTGGAGCGCGAGGGCTTCCGCAAGGTGCACGTGCTGCGCGGAACAGCGGAGGCCGAGCACGCCACCGTCGTCACCGAGAAGCGCTTCAACGACCTCACCCACCTCACCGGCCCCTTCGACATCGTCGGCGACGTCCACGGCTGCGCCGCCGAGCTGGAGACCCTGCTCGGCACGCTGGGCTACACCGACGGCGTCCACCCCGAGGGCCGCACCGCCGTCTTCGTCGGCGACCTCGTCGACCGCGGCCCGGACAGCCCCGGCGTGCTGCGCCGCGTGATGTCCATGGTCAAGTCGGGCAACGCGCTGTGCGTGCCGGGCAACCACGAGAACAAGTACGGCCGCTTCCTCAAGGGCCGCAACGTCCAGCACACCCACGGACTCGCCGAGACCGTCGAGCAGATGGACGGCGAGAGCGAGGAGTTCCGCGCCGAGGTACGGGAGTTCATCGACGGCCTGGTCAGCCACTACGTCCTCGACGGCGGCCGGCTCGTGGTCTGCCACGCCGGTCTACCCGAGAAGTACCACGGCCGCACCTCCGGCCGGGTCCGCAGCCACGCCCTCTACGGCGACACCACCGGCGAGACCGACGAGTTCGGCCTGCCGGTGCGCTACCCGTGGGCCGAGGACTACCGGGGCCGCGCGGCCGTCGTCTACGGCCACACCCCTGTACCGGAGGCCACCTGGCTCAACAACACCATCTGCCTGGACACCGGCGCCGTCTTCGGCGGCAAGCTCACCGCGCTGCGCTGGCCGGAGCGCGAGCTGGTCGACGTACCCGCCGAGCGGGTCTGGTACGAGCCGGCCAGGCCGCTGCGCACCGAGGCGCCCGGCGGACACGACGGCCGCCCGCTGGACCTGGCCGACGTCCAGGGCCGCCGGACGGTGGAGACCCGGCACGCCGGGCGGATCACCGTGCGCGAGGAGAACGGCGCGGCGGCCCTGGAGGTCATGAGCCGCTTCGCCACCGACCCCCGCCTGCTGCCGTACCTCCCGCCGACCATGGCGCCGACCGCCACCTCCGGGGTGGACGGCTACCTGGAGCACCCGAAGGAGGCCTTCGCGCAGTACGCGGCCGACGGCGTCGCGCGGGTGGTGTGCGAGGAGAAGCACATGGGCTCGCGGGCGGTGGCCCTGGTCTGCCGCGACGCGGAGGCGGCCCGCGCCCGGTTCGGTGTGGACGGCCCCACCGGGTCCCTCTACACCCGTACCGGCCGCCCCTTCCTCGACGACGCCTCGGTCACCGAGGAGATCCTGGACCGGCTGCGCACCGCGGCCGGCGAGGCCGGCCTGTGGGAGGAACTGGCCACCGACTGGCTGCTCCTCGACGCCGAGCTGATGCCCTGGTCGCTCAAGGCATCGGGCCTGCTGCGCTCCCAGTACGCCGCCGTGGGCGCCGCCTCCGGCGCGGTGTTCCCGGGCGCGCTGGCCGCACTCGAGGGCGCCGCGGCGCGCGGCGTCGAGGTGCGGGACCTCCTCGACCGCCAGCGCGACCGGTCCGCCGACGCGGCCGCCTTCACCGACGCCTACCGCCGCTACTGCTGGCCCACCGACGGCCTGGACGGCGTCCGCCTGGCCCCGTTCCAGATCCTCGCCGTCCAGGGCCGCAGCCTGGCCGCGCTGCCGCACGACGAGCAGCTCGCCCTCCTCGACCGGCTCGTCGAGCACGACGGCAGCGGCCTGCTCCAGACCACCCGGCGGCTGTACGTCGACACCGGCGACCCCGAGTCGGTGGCGGCGGGCGTCGACTGGTGGCTGGAGATGACCGGCCGCGGCGGCGAGGGCATGGTCGTCAAGCCGATCGGCGCCCTCGTGCGCGACGACAAGGGCCGCCTGGTGCAGCCCGGCATCAAGTGCCGCGGCCGCGAGTACCTGCGCATCATCTACGGCCCCGAGTACACCCGCCCCGACCACCTCGCCCGGCTCAGGCACCGCTTCCTGAACCACAAGCGGTCCCTGGCGATCCGCGAGTACGCCCTCGGCCTGGAGGCCCTGGACCGCCTCGCGGACGGCGAGCCGCTGTGGCGCGTGCACGAGGCGGTGTTCGGGGTGCTGGCCCTGGAGTCGGAGCCGGTGGACCCGCGGCTGTGATCCGGTCCCCGGCGGTGGGGCGTGCGCCGTCCGCGGTCACCCGGCGTACGGCTTCACCGCCGTGGACCGGGCCGACTCCGGACGGCGCTCGCGCGTGGCGAAGCGCGCGTTGAGCAGCAGGAGGGGCTGGGTCAGCAGCGTCGTGGCGAGGGCCATGAAGACGAGGACCGTGTAGAGCGGGGCGCTCAGCAGGCCCGCGTCCAGGCCCGCGTTGAGGGCGATCAGCTCGGTCAGCCCCCGGGTGTTGAGCAGGATGCCGACCGTCCACGCGTCGTGCCGGTCGAGGCCGCCCAGACCGGCCGCCGCCGCGCCGCTGCCGATCTTCGTCACGACCGCGAGCAGCATCACCACCGCCAGGGCGGCCCAGCCCGTGCCCGTCATGCTGTTCAGCGCCACGGACTGGCCCGACAGCACGAAGAAGAACGGCAGCAGCAGCGAGGCCACGGACAGCAGCGGCCGCAGCAGGTCGGGGTCGAGGGTGCCGCCCTCCTCCCGCGGGACGACCACGCCGGCGAGCAGCGCACCGAAGATCACATGCAGCCCCAGCGCGTGCGTGACCCACGCCGAGCCGAGGGCGAAGCCGATGAGCAGCGCCATCCGGAGCGAGGGCTCCAGCCGGGTCCGCCACAGCAGCAGGCGCAGCAGCGGGCGGGCCGCGCACGCCATCAGGGCGAGGTAGCCGACCGTGAGCAGCACCCGCCACGGCCAGCCGAGCCCTCCTGCGGCGCCGTCCCCGCTCTCCGCATCCAGCAGCGCGCCCGCCAGCACCGTCCAGCAGATCGCGTCCAGGACCCCGGCGGCGGAGACGGCCACCACTCCGGGGACCGTGCGGGACAGCCCGTTCTCGCGCACGATGGCCGTCAGCACCGGTACCGCCGTCGTCGCCAGGGCGACCCCCGCGAAGACCACCATGCCGGGGGAGAGGTCCCTGGGCATGCCCAGGTCGTGCAAGGCGTCCGCGAACAGCAGGGCGCAGCCGCTGCCCACGGCCATCGGCACGGCGAACGACGCCAGCGCCACGTTCACCGAGCTGCGCGCCCGGACCCCGAGCACCTTCAGGTCCAGCTCGTAGCCCACCGCGAACAGGAACACCACCAGCGAGAACTGCGCGAGCCCGGTCAGCGCCGGACCGATCGCCGCCGGGAACAGGGCCGCGTACGCGTCCGGGGCCGTGCTGCCGAGCAGTGAGGGACCGAGGGCGATCCCCGTCGCCAACTGGCCCACGATGTACGGCTGCCCCAGTCGCCGGGCCAGCCACCCACCGGTGTGCGCGGCCACCAGGATGAGCGCCGAGGCGCCCACGAAGTGGGTGATCAGGGCATCGGGACTCAACGTGTCGGAACTCAACGGGCCTCCCCCTGACGTGCGGCCGGGCACTCCGGCCTTCGCCACGCCTTACGCGGCGGCGCCGGGGCGCCTCGCCGTCGCACAGGGGCACCCGGAGGGCGCACTGTGGGCACGGGCAGGCGAAAGCGGGGGGTGAACACCCGCTCGACTGGTCAAGATGGAGGCATGGGATTCCAAGTCGACTCCGAAGCCGGGCGGCTCACCCGCGTCATCCTGCACCGGCCGGATCTCGAGCTCAAAAGGCTCACCCCCAGCAACAAGGACGCCCTTCTCTTCGACGACGTGCTGTGGGCGCGCCGGGCGCGCGCCGAGCACGACGGGTTCGCCGACGTGCTCCGCGACCGCGGGGTGGCGGTGCACCTCTTCGGCGACCTGCTCACCGAGACCCTGGACGTCCCGGCCGCCCGGCGGCTCGTCCTGGACCGGGTCTTCGACGAGAAGGAGTACGGAGTGCTGGCCACGGACCACCTCCGGGCCGCCTTCGAGACCCTGCCCGCCCACGAGCTGGCCGAGTGGCTGGTCGGCGGCATGACCAAGCGGGAGTTCCTTCAGGCGCACCCGGAGCCGACCTCCGTGCGCTTCCACGTCATGGAGCTGGACGACTTCCTGCTCGGCCCGCTGCCCAACCACCTCTTCACCCGGGACACCTCGGCCTGGATCTACGACGGCGTCTCCATCAACGCCATGCGCTGGCCCGCCCGGCAGCGCGAGACGGTCCACTTCGAGGCGATCTACCGGCACCACCCGCTGTTCCGCGAGGAGACGTTCCACCTCTGGTCCCAGGGGCAGGCCGACTACCCCTCCACCATCGAGGGCGGCGACGTCCTGGTCATCGGCAACGGCGCCGTGCTCATCGGCATGAGCGAGCGCACCACGCCCCAGGCCGTCGAGATGCTCGCCCACAAGCTGTTCGCCGCCGGGTCCGCCCGGACCATCGTGGCCCTCGACATGCCCAAGCGGCGTGCCTTCATGCACCTGGACACGGTGATGACGATGGTCGACGGCGACACCTTCACCCAGTACGCCGGGCTCGGCATGCTCCGCTCCTACACCATCGAGCCGGGCGCCGGCGAGAAGGACCTGAAGGTCACCGACCACCCGCCGGAGCACATGCACCGCGCTATGGCCGCCGCCCTCGGCCTCGGCGAGATCCGGGTCCTCACCGCCACCCAGGACGTGCACGCGGCCGAGCGCGAGCAGTGGGACGACGGCTGCAACGTCCTGGCCGTCGAGCCGGGCGTCGTCGTCGCCTACGAGCGCAACGCCACCACCAACACCCACCTGCGCAAACAGGGCATCGAGGTGATCGAGATCCCCGGCAGCGAGCTGGGCCGGGGCAGGGGCGGGCCGCGCTGCATGAGCTGCCCGGTCGAACGCACGGCCGTATAAGAATTCCGGATCTCGTATATAGTTTCAGAAGTTCCCCGTTCCCGTCCCGTATCTCTGGAGCGCCCTCATGGCGACAGTCCCGACCGCCCTCACCGGCCGCCACTTCCTCAAGGAGCTCGATTTCACCGAGGAGGAGTTCCGCGGCCTGGTCGAGCTGGCCGCCGAGCTGAAGGCCGCCAAGCGGGCCGGGACCGAGACGCGGTACCTCGCCGGCAAGAACATCGCGCTGATCTTCGAGAAGACCTCGACGCGCACCCGCTGCGCGTTCGAGGTCGCCGCCGCCGACCAGGGCGCCGCCACCACCTACCTCGACCCGGCCGGCTCCCAGATCGGGCACAAGGAGTCCGTGAAGGACACCGCGCGGGTGCTGGGCCGGATGTTCGACGGCATCGAGTACCGCGGCGACAGCCAGACCAAGGTCGAGGAGCTGGCGGCCTTCGCCGGCGTCCCCGTCTACAACGGTCTGACCGACGACTGGCACCCCACCCAGATGCTCGCCGACGTGCTCACCATGACCGAGCACAGCGACCGCCCCCTGCGGGAGATCGGCTTCGCCTACCTCGGCGACGCCCGCTTCAACATGGGCAACTCCTACCTGGTCACCGGCGCCCTGCTCGGCATGGACGTGCGCATCGTCGCCCCGAAGGCGTACTGGCCCGCCCAGGAGGTCGTCGACCGGGCGCACCGCCTCGCCGAGGCCAGCGGGGCGCGCGTCACCCTCACCGAGGACGTGGCCGAGGGGGTGCGCGGCGCCGGGTTCGTCGTCACCGACGTCTGGGTCTCCATGGGCGAACCCAAGGAAGTCTGGGCCGAGCGGATCAAGGCGCTGGCCCCCTACGCCGTGACCATGGACGTGCTGCGCGCCACCGGCAACCCGGACGTCAAGTTCCTGCACTGCCTGCCCGCCTTCCACGACCTGGGCACCAAGGTCGGCCAGGAGATCTTCGAGGCCCACGGGCTCGACTCCCTGGAGGTCACCGACGAGGTCTTCGAGTCGGAGCACTCGGTCGTCTTCGACGAGGCGGAGAACCGCCTGCACACCATCAAGGCCGTCCTCGTCGCCACGCTGGCCTGAGCAGGCCCGTTATCCTGACCGGCGGCTCCGGACCCACCCCTCCCGGCGCCGCCCGCGCGACCACCCCCGCGCCCCGCACCACCAGAAACGAGCACCACCCGCAATGCCCGCTTCCCGCGTCAAGTCCCCCCACCTCCTGGTCGCCGAATCCGGCGCCGACCGCGAAGGCCACGGCCTGAAGCGCACGATGGGGCTGTTCCAGCTCGTCTGCTTCGGCGTCGGCGCGATCGTCGGCACCGGCATCTTCGTCGGCCTGTCCGACTCGGTCGCCGAGGCCGGTCCGGCCGTCGTCGTCTCCTTCGTCCTCGCCGCGATCACCTGCGTGTTCACCGCGTTCGCCTTCGCCGAGCTGGGCGGCGCGATCCCGGTCTCCGGCTCCTCGTACTCCTTCGCCTACGCCGGGCTCGGCGAGCGGACCGCCTTCCTCGTCGGCTGGTGCCTGCTCCTGGAGTACGGCGTGTCCGTCTCGGCGGTCGCGGTCGGCTGGAGCCAGTACGTCAACGAACTGCTCGACAGCGTCCTCGGCGTCCAGCTCCCGCACGCCCTCTCCGCCGGCCCCGGCGACGGCGGCGCCGTCAACCTGCCCGCGGTGATCGTCATCGCCCTGGCCTGCGTGCTGCTGGTGCGCGGGGTGCGAGAGAGCGCCCGAGCCACGGCCGCCATGGCCGTCCTCAAGCTGGCCGTCCTGCTCGCCTTCTGCGCCATCGGCTTCACCGCCTTCCGGGACGGCAACCTCACCCCCTTCTCCCCGGCCGGCCTCGGCGGCATCGGCGCCGGCACCACGGCCGCCTTCTTCTCCTACATCGGCTTCGACGCCATCACCACGGCCGGCGAGGAGGCCAAGAACCCGCGCCGCGACATCCCGGTCGCGATCCTGGTCTGCATCGGCCTGGTCACCCTGCTGTACTGCGCGGTCGCCGTCGCCGCGATCGGCGCCGTCGGCGGCGACCAGGTCGGCGGCCGGCCCGCCGCGCTCTCCTACGTCGTCGACGAGGTCACCGGCTCCGCGATCGGCGGCGGCGTGGTCGCCTTCGGCGCGGTCGTCGCCATCGCCTCGGTGGTGCTCGCCGTGATGTACGGCCAGACCCGCATCCTGATGTCGATGTCCCGGGACGGACTGATCCCCCGGGTCTTCGAGAAGGTCTCCCCGCGCACCGCGACCCCGGTCGCCGGCACCCTGATCGTCGGCGCGGTCTTCGCCCTTCCGGCCGCCTTCGCCCCGCTCGACGCGGTGGTCAACCTGTGCACCATCGGCACCCTCGCCACGATGGCCGCCGTCAACGTCTCGGTGATGACCCTGCGGCGCCGCGAACCGGACCTCGCCCGCACCTTCCGCGTCCCGCTCTATCCGGCGACCCCGCTGCTCGGCATCGGCTTCTGCCTGTACCTGATGTACGAGACGGGCGGGGCCACCTGGCTCCAGTTCGCGGTGTTCCTCGCGGTGGGCCTGCTGGTCTACACCGCCTACGGGCGCCGGCACTCGCGCCTGGCCCAGGCCGCCGTCAATGCGGGCGACGCTGAGCGGGTACCGCAGGAAGCCTGAACCAGACGGCCTTGCCCGACCTGGTGGGCCGGTGGCCGCAGGACGAGCTGAGGGCGCGGATCAGGAGCAGCCCGCGCCCGTCCTCGCGCCACGGATCGGGCGGCTCCACGTCCGGCCGGGTGAGATCGGCCGGCGGCGACGGGTCCGGATCGTGCACCTCCACCTGGCAGCCGGTCGGCATCAGCTCCACCACCAGCTCGATGGCGGTCGGGCCGGCCGGGGTGTGCTCCACCGCGTTGGCGACCAGCTCCGCCGTGAGCAGCTCCGCGGTGTCCCCGTCGGCCGTGTGCTCCAGCTCGGCCAGGGCACTGCGCACCAGGGCACGCGCCACCGGCACGGCCGCGGCGGAGTGCGGCAGCGCGATGCGCCAGGAGGCGGGTGCGGGGGAGTGTTCGTGCACGGCGGGTCCGTTTCGTGGAGCAGGGGTGTCCTGTCCTGCTTTCAACCTTATGAATGGTACGGCGCCACCCGGCAGAGCCGTTCGACGGGCACCTGCGGGACCTTCGGCCCTCGACACCTCGACACCTCGACATCGACGACCGGCGTCCTATTGCGCACCCGTGACGACAGTCACAGAAGGGTGATAACTTCGAGTGTCATGAGTCCCTTCACCGGCTCCGCCGCCCCCACCCCCGACTGGCGGCACCTGCGTGTCGAGATCACCGACGGCGTCGCCACCGTCACCCTCGCCCGTCCCGACAAGCTCAACGCGCTCACCTTCGAGGCCTACGCCGACCTGCGCGACCTGCTCGCCGAGCTGTCCCGCCGGCGGTCGGTGCGGGCGCTGGTGCTGGCCGGCGAGGGGCGCGGCTTCTGCTCCGGCGGCGACGTGGACGAGATCATCGGCGCGACCCTGTCCATGGACACCGCCGAGCTGCTCGACTTCAACCGGATGACGGGCCAGGTGGTGCGGGCGGTACGGGAGTGCCCGTTCCCGGTGATCGCCGCGCTGCACGGGGTCGCCGCCGGAGCGGGCGCGGTCCTCGCCCTGGCCGCCGACTTCCGCGTCGCCGACCCGTCCGCCCGCTTCGCCTTCCTCTTCACCCGCGTCGGCCTCTCCGGCGGCGACATGGGCGCCGCCTACCTGCTGCCCCGCGTCGTGGGCCTCGGCCACGCCACCCGCCTGCTGATGCTCGGCGACACGGTCCGCGCGCCCGAGGCCGAGCGCATCGGCCTGATCAGCGAACTGACCGAGGAGGGCCGTGCCGACGAGGCCGCCCGCACCCTGGCCCGCCGCCTGGCCGACGGCCCGGCCCTGGCCCACGCCCAGACCAAGGCCCTCCTCACGGCCGAACTGGACATGCCGCTGGCGGCAGCGATCGAACTGGACGCGTCGACCCAGGCCCTGCTGATGACGGGCGAGGACTACGCGGAATTCCACGCCGCCTTCACGGAGAAGCGCCCCCCGAAGTGGCAAGGGAGGTAGGGAGATGTTCTCAACGCGGGGGAGCATGCCGACCTCAGGGGCGCGGGGAACTGCGCGAGCAACCACAACGAACCCGCAGTCGCGCGACAACCCGAACCGCCCCCACCGCGTAGCGATTGTCGGCGGCGGCCCCGGCGGCCTCTACACCGCCGCCCTGCTCAAACGCCTCGCCCCCGACCGCGATATCACCGTCTACGAACGCAACGCCCCCGACGACACCTTCGGCTTCGGCGTAGTCCTCTCCGACGAGACCCTCGGCGGCATCGAACACGCCGACCCCACCGTCTACGAGGCCCTCAAGGCCCACTTCGTCCGCTGGGACGACATCGACATCGTCCACCGGAACACCCGCCACACCTCCGGAGGACACCGCTTCGCCGCCCTGGGCCGCCGCCGCCTCCTGGAGATCCTGCACGACCGCTGCCGCGACCTCGGCGTGGACCTGCGCCTGCGTACCGAGGCACCGCCCCCGGACGAGCTCGCGCGCACCCACGACCTGGTCGTCGCCGCCGACGGAGTGCACAGCGCCACCCGCGAGGCGTACCGGGACGTCTTCCGGCCGCACCTCACCCCCCACCGCTGCCGCTATATCTGGCTCGCCGCCGACTTCGCCTTCGACGCCTTCCGCTTCGAGATCGCCGAGACCGAGCACGGCGTGATGCAACTGCACGGCTACCCCTACGCGCCGGACGCCTCCACCGTCATCGTCGAGATGCGCGAGGAGGTCTGGCGGGCGGCCGGCTTCGACGAACTGGACGAGACGGAATCCACCACCCGCTGCGCCAAGATCTTCGCCGACGCGCTCGGCGGCCGCCCGCTGCGGTCCAACAAGTCCGCGTGGACCACCTTCCGCACGGTCGTCAACGCACGCTGGTCGCACGGCAACATTGTCCTGATCGGCGACGCCGCGCACACCGCCCACTTCTCCATCGGCTCCGGCACCAAGCTCGCCGTGGAGGACGCCCTCGCGCTCGCCGCCTGCCTGGAGGAGCGGCCCACCCTCCAGGAGGCGCTCAGCGCCTACGAGGAGGAGCGGCGCCCCGTCGTCGCTTCCACCCAGCGGGCGGCCAAGGCCAGCCTGGAGTGGTTCGAGGACCTGGACCGGTACCTCGGCCAGCCGCCGCGCCAGTTCGCCTTCAACCTGCTCACCCGCAGCCGCCGGGTCACCCACGAGAACCTGCGGCTGCGCGACGCCGGCTTCACGGACTCCGTCGAGCGCGAGTTCGGCTGCCCGCCGGACACGCCCCCCATGTTCACCCCGTTCCGGCTGCGCGGCCTGACCCTGCGCAACCGCGTCGTCGTCTCCCCGATGGACATGTACTCGGCCACCGACGGCGTCCCCGGCGACTTCCACCTGGTCCACCTCGGCGCCCGGGCCCTGGGCGGCGCCGCCCTGGTGATGACCGAGATGGTGTGCGTCAGCGCCGAGGGCCGCATCACCCCCGGTTGCGCGGGCCTCTACACCGGCCGGCAGGCCGGGGCGTGGCGGCGGATCACCGACTTCGTGCACGACGGCGCGCCCGGCACCGCGATCGGCGTACAGCTCGGCCACAGCGGCCGCAAGGGCTCGACCCGGCTGATGTGGGAGGGCATGGACGAACCGCTGCCCGAGGGAAACTGGCCGCTCGTGGCGCCCTCCCCGCTGCCCTACCGGCCCGGCGGGCAGATCCCGCGCGAGCTGTCCCGGGCGCAACTGACCGAGGTGCGGGATCAGTTCAGGTCCGCCGCCGAGCGGGCCGCCGGGGCCGGTTTCGACCTGCTCGAACTGCACTGCGCCCACGGCTACCTGCTCTCCGGCTTCCTCTCCCCGCTCACCAACCACCGCACCGACGCCTACGGCGGCTCACCGGAGAACCGGCTGCGCTTCCCGCTGGAGGTCTTCGACGCCGTACGCGAGGTGTGGCCCGACGAGCGGCCCATGACCGTACGGATCTCCGCCACCGACTGGGCCGAGGGCGGCACGAGCGCCGAGGAGGCGGTGGAGATCGCCCGGGCCTTCGCCGCGCACGGCGCCGACGCCATCGACGTGTCCACGGGCCAGGTCGTCGCCGGTGAACGGCCCGAGTTCGGACGGTCCTACCAGACCCCGTACGCGGACCGCATCCGGAACGAGGCGGGCGTCCCGGTGATCGCCGTCGGCGCGATCTCCTCCTGGGACGACGTCAACTCGCTGGTCCTGGCCGGACGCACCGACCTGTGCGCGCTGGCCCGCCCCCACCTCTACGACCCGCACTGGACGCTGCACGCCGCCGCCGAACAGGGCTACACCGGGCCGGGCGCCGCCTGGCCGGCGCCGTACCGGGCGGGCAGCCGGCCACCGCGCACCGGGCGGACCGACGCCCCCAAGCCGAGGCTCACGCTGCACGGCCCGCCTCAGGACGGGTAGCCCCAGGCCGCGCACATCGGGCGCAGCCGCTCGGGGACCTCGTCCTTGCCGGGCAGCTCGCGCCCCGGCTGCACGGTGCCGGTGCGGATGTTCTCGCGCCAGTCGCCCAGGCCCCTGACCAGCTCGGCGTTGCCCTTCTTGCCGTAGTTCAGCATCCGGGGCGCGTAGTCGACGTCCAGGTACGCGCACAGCCGGCGCATCTCGCGCCCGGGGTCGTCGGTGATGTCCTCGTAGCGCACGGTGAAACCGTCGGGGTCCGCCGTACGGGCCTCCTCGACGGCCGTCATGTAGCGCAGCACGTCCGTGACGGCCGTGTCGTGCGGCCGCTTGACGGGGTCGGTCTCGTGCCAGGAGCGGGCGATCGACGCGGGATGGCGCAGCAGGAAGACGAAGCGCGCGTCGGGCCAGCAGTCCTTGAGACGCTGGTACATGTACACGTTGGCCGGTGTCTTCTCGACCACGAAGTCCTTGCCCGACCCGGTGAGTTCGCGGTGCAGGACGCGGTCCCACAGCAGGTGCTCCAGGTCGCCGCGCCCGAGGCCGAGGGCGCCCATCGCCCGCTCCGAGAACCAGTTGGTGCAGCTGACCTCCAGCCGGCCGATGTGCAGCTCGTGCGGGGCGTGCAGCCGCGGGTGGGCGCCCAGCATCATGCGCAGCAGGGTGGAGCCGGACCGGATGGACGAGATGATGAACACGGGTCGTCGCAGCAGCCGTTCGGCCGGCAGTTCCTCGGCCGACGGACATCGGTAGGCGGCCGCCTGCGGGGCGGCGGGTCGCGCGGCGGCGGACTTCTTCCCCGGCTTCCCCGGCGTCCCCTGCTTTCCCGGCTTCCCCTTCGGACTCCCCTTCGCCGCCTGCGGCGCTCTGCGTACCTGGAGGCCGGTGGTCACGGTGAGGGCCCGGTTCAAGTTGCGTGCGAGACTCATGCGTCCGCACGGTAGGTGAGAAACCTGAGAAGAGGGTCTGAGGAGGCTGAGGGTTCCCTGATGCGGTCAGAATGTGGTGTGACTCACTCGGCCTCACTCCTCGGGGCCGGAGCCGGTCCCATCGCCGCGTAGTGCGCGCCCGCGTCGCGCAGCCGTTCGTGCAGCGCCAGGAAGACGGCCGCCGAGCGCGTGCCGGGCCAGTCCTCGGGCAGCAGCGCGGAGGGCAGCCCGGGGTCCGTGTAGGGGAGGTGGCGCCAGGAGTCCAGGGCGAGGAGATAGTCGCGGTAGGCCTCCTCGGGTGGCGTGTCCGTGCGGCGCTCCCAGTCGTGCAGCACACGCGCGTGGCGGTCGAGGAACGCCTCGTGCTCCTTGGCGATCGCCGCCAGGTCCCACCAGCGGGCCACCGCCTCGGCGGTCGCCGTGAAACCCAGGTGCTCGCCGCGGAAGAAGTCCACGTAGGAGTCCAGGCGAAGGCGGCCCAGCGCGTGCCGGGTCTCCGCGTACAGGCGGGCCGGGGCGATCCACACGCCGGGGGCCGCGGTGCCGAAGCCCAGACCGGCCAGCCGTGAACGCAGGACGTGCCGCTTCTGCCGCTCCGACTCGGGCACCGAGAACACGGCGAGCACCCAGCCCTCGTCCCCGTGGGGTGCGGTGGCGTAGACCCGCCGGTCTCCGTCGTCCAGCAACTGGCGGGCCTCGGCGGACAGTTCGTAACCGGCCGCGCCCTCGGCCGTCCGGGCCGGCAGCAGCAGCCCGCGCCGCTTCAGCCGGGACACCGACGAGCGTACGGAGGGGGCGTCCACCCCGACCGCCGACAGCAGCCGGATCAGCTCGGCGACGGGCACCGGACCCGGCGCGAAGCGACCGTACGCGCCGTAGAGCGTGACGATGAGGGACCTCGGGGCGTGCTGTACGTGCTGGTCGGACACGTTGATCATCTTATGTCGTCGGCGTCAGGACCGGCCGCCCAGGGGATCCGGACGGGCCCCGGGAGCGGGGGCGGGGTCCGGAGCGGACGGGTCGAGGAGGCGGTAGCGCTGGAGCTTGCCGGTCGCCGTGCGCGGCAGCGCGTCCAGGAAGACGATCTCCCGCGGGCACTTGTACGGCGCCAGCTCCGAGCGCAGGAACTCGCGCAGGGCGTCCGCGTCCCGCGCGGACCCCTCCCGCAGTACGGCGTGCGCCACCACGATCTGCCCCCGGCGCCGGTCGGGACGGCCCACCACCGCCGCCTCCACCACGTCCGGATGGCGCAGCAGCGCGTCCTCCACCTCGGGACCGGCGATGTTGTACCCCGCCGAGATGATCATGTCGTCGGCGCGGGCCACGTACCGGAAGTACCCGTCGGGCTCGCGGACGTAGGTGTCCCCGGTGACGTTCCAGCCGTCGCGCACGTACTCCCGCTGGCGCGGATCGGCCAGGTAGCGGCAGCCCACCGGTCCGCGCACCGCCAGCAGTCCGGGCTCCCCGTCGGGGACCGGCGCGCCGTTCGCGTCCTGCACGCGCGCGTGCCACCCCGGCACCGGAACACCCGTCGTGCCGGGCCTGATGGCGTCGTCCGCCGCGGACACGAAGATGTGCAGCAACTCGGTGGCGCCGATGCCGTTGATGATCCGCACTCCGGTGCGCTCGTGCCAGGACCGCCAGGTGGCCGCGGGCAGGTTCTCGCCCGCCGAGACACAGCGCCTGAGGCTCGACACGTCGTACGCGTCCAGTTCGTCGAGCATCGCGCGGTACGCGGTGGGCGCGGTGAACAGCACCGACACCCGGTGCTCGGCGACGGCCGGCAACAGCTGCCTGGGACCCGCCTGTTCCAGCAGCAGGGCGCTCGCCCCGGCCCGCATCGGGAAGACCACCAGACCACCGAGCCCGAAGGTGAAGCCGAGCGGCGGGCTGCCCGCGAAGAGGTCGTCCGGGCGCGGCTCGAGGACCTGCGCGGAGAAGGTGTCGGCGATCGCCAGCACATCGCGGTGGAAGTGCATGCAGCCCTTGGGCCGCCCGGTGGTGCCCGAGGTGAACGCGATCAGCGCCACGTCGTCGGCGGCGGTGTCGACCGCCTCGTACGGCGTACCGGGCGCCCCGCCGGACGCCGTGCGGACGTGCAGGTCGTCCGGCGCGTCCCCGCCGTACGTGGTGATCCCGAGGCCCGCGATCTCCGCCTTGGCGAGGTCGTCGACGGCCCGGACGTCGCACAGCGCGTGCCGCACCCGGGCGATCTCGCAGATCGCGCGGAGTTCGTGCGGGCGCTGCTGGGCCAGCACGGTGACCGCCACCGCGCCCGCCTTCAGCACCGCCAGCCAGCACGCGGCCAGCCACGGGGTGGTGGGGCCGCGCAGCAGCACCCGGTTGCCCGGGACGACACCGAGGTCCCCGGTGAGCACGTGCGCGATCCGGTCGACGCGGTCCCGCAGGTCGCCGTACGTCCAGGTGTCCCCGGACGCGGTGCGGAAGACCGGGCGGTCCCCGGGCGGGCCGGTGAGCAGCTCGGCGGCGCAGTTCAGCCGGGCCGGGTAGCGCAGCTCGGGCAGCTCGAAGAGGAGCTTCGGCCACTGCTCGGGGGGCGGCAGGTGGTCGCGCGCGAAGGTGTCGACGTGGGCGGAGCGGTGCGGGTCCGCGTGGCGCGCATCGGCCATGGCGGTTCGCCCCCTTTGTCGTGGTGGGCTCGCGCAACGAGCGTATCGTGTTGGTGACGACAGTCAACGGGGCGCGATAGCCTCGGTCGTGGCCCAGTGGCCCGTCCGACGGGCGGGGGAGCGGCGGAAGGGACCGGCGATGACGGCATTCTCGCTCGAACCGGCACAACTCACCTGGTGCGACGAGCTGCGCGCCCTCGCCGCCCAACGGCTGCGCCCCCTCGCGGAGAAGGGCGAACCGGGCCGCGTCAACCGCGCCCTGGTCGCCGAGCTGGGCACTCTCGGCCTGCTGTCCCGCCTGTTCACCTCGGGCGCGCTCGACCTGTGCCTGATGCGCGAGTCACTCGCCCACGCCTGCACGGAGGCCGAGACCGCGCTCGCCCTCCAGGGCCTCGGCGCCCACCCCGTGCACGCCCACGGCACCGCCTCCCAGCGCGCCCGCTGGCTCCCCCGCGTGAGCGACGGCACCGCGGTGGCCGCCTTCGCCCTCAGCGAGCCCGACGCCGGCTCGGACGCGGCGGCGCTCTCCCTCCGCGCGGAACCGGAGGCGGGAGGCGAACCGGACGCCGGGCGACGTGCCGGGGGCGGGGCGTCCGCCGGGTCGGCGGGGCGCACCGGCGGCGGGCGGGCCGCGGCGGGGCACGAATCCGGCCCCGCACCGGACGCCGCCCCTCTGGCCGCCGAGACCGACGGAGCCTCCGCCTGGCGGCTCACCGGCGAGAAGTGCTGGATCTCCAACGCCCCCGAGGCCGACTTCTACACCGTGTTCGCCCGCACCACCCCCGGCGCCGGAGCCCGCGGCGTCACCGCCTTCCTGGTCCCCGCCGACCGCCCCGGCCTCACCGGCACCCCGCTCGACATGCTCTCGCCGCACCCCATCGGCGCCCTCGCCTTCGACGCCGTGCCCGTCACCGCGGACGACGTGCTCGGCGCACCCGACCACGGCTTCCGGGTCGCCATGGACACCCTCAACCTGTTCCGCCCCAGCGTCGGCGCCTTCGCCGTCGGCATGGCACAGGCCGCCCTGGACGCGACCCTCGCGCACACCACCGCCCGCGACGCCTTCGGCGGCAAGCTGCGCGACCTCCAGGCCGTCTCCCACCAGGTCGCCGAGATGGCCCTGCGCACGGAGGCGGCCCGGCTGATGGTGTACGCGGCGGCGACGGCGTACGACGCGGGCGCCCCGGACGTGCCGAAGCGCGCCGCGATGGCGAAACTCCTCGCCACCGAGACCGCCCAGTACGTCGTCGACAAGGCCGTCCAACTGCACGGCGCCCGCGCCCTGCGCCGCGGCCACCTCCTCGAACACCTCTACCGCGAGGTGCGCGCCCCGCGCATCTACGAGGGCGCGAGCGAGGTGCAGCGCGGCATCGTCGCCAAGGAGCTGTACCGGACTCGCCGGACCCACCGCACGCAGGACGCCACGACCGAGGAGGCCGGAGCATGACCGCCGAACGGGTCAACCCGCCCGAACTGTCCCCGCCCACCGGCTTCTCCCACGCCGTCGTCGCCACCGGCACCCGCCTCGTGTTCCTGGCCGGTCAGACCGCCCTCGACACCGACGGCAAGGTCACCGGCGACACCCTCCCGGCCCAGTTCGAGCAGGCCCTCACCAATCTCCTCACCGCCCTGCGCGCCGCCGGCGGCACCCCCGCCGACCTCGCCCGCGTCACCGTCTACGCCACCGACGTCGCCGCCTACCGCACCCACGCCGCCGAACTCGGCCGCACCTGGCGCCGGCTGGCCGGCCGCGACTACCCGGCGATGGCCGTCGTGGAGGTCGTACGGCTCTGGGACGAACGCGCGCGGGTGGAACTCGACGGGTTCGCCGTACTGCCGTAGCGGACCCTCCGCACCTACCATTCCGGCATGCCGGACATCGAACTGAGCGCGGGAACCATCGAGTACGAGGACACCGGCGGGGACGGCCCGGTCGTCGTCCTCCTGCACGGCCTGGTCCACGACGCGACCGTCTGGCGGGAGGTCCTCGCCGACCTGCGCGCCGACCACCGGGTGATCGCGCCGACCCTGCCCTACGGCGCCCACCGCCGCCCGATGCGCCGGCCACCCACACCCGACCTGGTCAACGAACTGATCGCCGAGTTCCTCGACCGCCTCGACCTGAGGGACGTCACCCTCGTCGAGAACGACTGCGGACGCGCCCAGACGGTGGCCGCCCGGCACCCGGAGCGGCTCGCGCGGCTGGCGCTCGTCGCCTGCGAGGCCTTCGACAACTACCCGCCGGGACTGCCCGGCAAGATGATCGGCGCCGCCTGCCGGATCCCCGGCGGGGTGTCCCTGCTGGTCCGCACCCTGGGACTGAAACCGCTGCGCCGCCTGCCCGTCGGCGTCGGCGCGCTCACCAAACGCCCCGTGCCGGACGCGGTCGTCGACGGCTGGCTGCGCCCGCTGCGCACCGACCCGGCGATCCGGCGCGACTTCCGCCACTACGGCACCCACGTCCGCCGCGACGAACTGCTCGAAGCCGCCCAGGGACTGCGGAGGTTCGACCGGCCCGCGCTCGTCGTCTGGGCGACCGAGGACCTGATGATGCCCCGCGCGCACGGCCGGCGCCTGGCCGAACTCCTCCCGCGGGGGCGGCTGGTGGAGGTCGAGGACACCCGGACGCTGATCCCCGAGGACCAGCCGGAGCTGCTCGCCTCCCTGCTGCGGGAGTTCGTCGCCGAGAAGGACGGAGCCGAGGAGGACTGAGCCCGGAAGGACTCGAGCCGAGGAGCACCGGCGAAGGAAGGGCTCGAGCCGAGGAGGACCGGGCCGTACCCGGGACCCCTCAGGCGGCCATCGCCAGGCGTCCGGCGGGTGCCCGGCGCGGGCCGACCGCACGGCCGTCGGGGAGCAGCTCGCCGGTGTCGTCGAAGACGACCGTGCCGTCGCACAGCAGGTTCCACCCCTGCTCCGGGTGGGCGGCGACGACGTGCGCGGTGACGACGCGCGCCTCGGGGGACTCGGCCGCGGGGGACTGGGCCTCGGGGGACTGGGCCGCGGGGCAGGAAGGCCGGTGGGTACACATGGCGCACCTCCACGTCGGAAGACCGTCCCGTCGTCGGGACCGTCGCGTGTACCGACCGTGCGCCGGCCGGGAACTCATCGCCAAGTCCCCGGCGGCAAGCGTGACAACACCCGGACACGTCGGCGACGGTTCCACGACGGCCGACGCGGACTCGCCACCGAAGGGGTGACGGTCACTGCCGTCGGCCGCTTGGCCCGGTACCAGTGGAACCCCTCATTCCGTACCTTCGGGAGGTTCCCATGCCCGTACGACCCGCCGCCCTCGCCACGGCCGCCGGCGCCGCCCTGCTCCTGCTCGCCGCCCCCGTCGCCACGGCCGCACCGCACGACGCCCGCCTCGTCGCGGAGACGGTGACCGTCGACCCGACCGGCCGCATCGCCGCCGACGGCGGCATCACCCTCTCCGGGACCTACCGCTGCACCGGCGGCACCGGTCCGGTCTACGTCAGCTCCACCGTGAGCCAGAGCGACCCGTCCGTCCGCTACGGCGTCGGCGGCACCCGCGCGGTCTGCGACGGCCTGGAGCACCGCTGGGTCAACACCGGCACGCCCGACACGGTCGTCCTCAAGCCCGGCGCGGCCCACGTCGAGGCCACCTTGATGGAGCTGCGCCCGACGGGCATCGTGCCGCTCCCGAGCTTCCACGCCCGGCAGGCACAGGACGTGACACTGACGGCGGCCTGACCCCGGCCACGATCCGCGACGAATTCCGCATTCTCATTCCCTTTTCCCGGCATTCTCGGGCGGGAATGGAACCCGATTCCGACCGTCTCGTTCCGCTCCGGTTCAGATCCGTTTCCCGGGGCCCGCGCCGGGCCTCGGTGAACGGACCGGATTCTGCCGCTGCTGCGGCAGCGACACCGGATCGGCGGTCGCCTTGCCCGCCGGATCGTCACCTGGAGTGACCGCGGCGCGTTGCCGGTGGCGCGGCACCGCGCGCCGGGGCGGACGGGTGAGCGTGATCTGCCGGACGACCTGCTGGAAGCAGACCAGCGAGGCCAGACCGGGCAGCGCGGCCGCCGCGGCGTCGCTGACGGTTCTGGGCGCCTCCGCGATGCACAGCAGCATCGCGATGGCCGAGAACAGCAGGACGACGGCCCAGGAGTGCACCGCGCGGCGCTGGTGCAGCGCCGACCGCAGCACCGCGAGCGAGGCCACCAGCCAGGGCCCGTAGACCAGCAGCGGCCACCAGGACACGACGCTGCCGCGGGTGCGGGTCACGGCGGCCAGGCGCAACGGCTCGTAGGCCACCATGCCGCCGAACAGGCTCACGGAGGCCGCGATGACCGCGGCGAGCGCGGCGACGAACAGGCTCGCGGCGCGCAGCCGGCTCACCTTTCTCCCTCTGCGGACCCTGCGGTGACTCGTCGGGGACTCCCTCAACGGGGGCAGCTCCGCCGTGATCTCCTGCAAATTGCTCAGCGGGGTGCCCGGGGCGGGTGCGAGCGCCGAGGTGTCCGTCACGGAGGGGACGCCGGCCCGGGGCTCCATCGCGTCCTGGAGCAGGAACGCGAGTTCCTCGGCCGGGTCCCAGCCGGGATCCGGTGGAACCAGGGTCTCCTGGAAGGCCGCCTCGGGCGCACGGTGCCTGCCGGTGCCCGTGGGGCGGAACGGCCCTTCGCCGTACGGCATGCGGGGGTGAGTGTGTTCTTCGTACACGAGGTGCCGGTCACTCCGCCCGGGTGTACGTCAGGGAGCCCTGCGTGCGGCCCCACCGCTCGGCGAGACCGGTCTCCAACTCGGCCATGACGTCGAGGAAGCGTTGCAGCACGGGCTCGGTCACCCGGAGCGGGACGGGATGGCCGCCTCTGGTCAGAGTTCCGTCGCTCGGTGACGGACAGTGATCTCTGCCGGGCCTGTAGGTGTACGGGCCAAGCGCCGTCAATTCCCCGTGTTCCTCGGTCATATCCGAAGTAACGTCTGCCTACTCCGTCGGATGCGCGGCAGTCGAGTGAACGATTTCTGCGATACTTACCCAATCTCGAATTCACACCGGTTCGGTCGCGGCCCTGTACGAAAAGCGTCAGAGACGGCGCGAACGGGGGGAAAGACGCCGTTCGGCGGCGCGTCCGGGTGATCCTTCGAGAAGTGTCCGACGCGGCGCCGACCGGACGCCCGCCCCTCGGTGCCCGCACACGCGGACGCGTGACCTAGGCTGGCCGGGACCACGGACAGCGCAGGAGCGGCGATGAAGCGAGCGGCACCCGGGCGGGCGCGAGCCCTCCTGCGCGGTGTGCTGGGCCTGCTCGTGGCCGTGGTGGCGCTGCTGTGCGTCTTCGGACACGCGGAACGCGGAGGACCGGTCACACCGCCGTCCACCGCGGAACGGGCCTCCGTCGCCGGCGCTGCCGCCGTCACCGTCGCCGTCGCCGAACCGTCGGACGGTGCGGACGCACCCTGCCGCAAGAAGGCGATCGGCGACCACAGCGTGCCGCGGGCCGAGAATCCTCCGCCGTCGGCCCCGTTGCCCCGCGCCCTGTCGCCGCACACCGAACCGGCGCCTCTCGTGACCCAGCGCTCCGGCGCGGCGGCGGGCGGCCCGGATCCGCCCCCGTCCACCCTCCACTCCGTTCTGCGGATCTAGACCGGCCCGTCGGCCGCGTCCCTGAATCCTCGGAAACGGAGTTCTTCGGCATGTCCTCATCCCCGCGCTCCTGGCGGCGGGCGGGTACGGCCCTGCGTGGTTGGCGGTCCGGACAGTGGACCGTGGCGGGCGCGGGTGCGCTGGCCACGGCGGTCCTGGTCGGCGCGCCCACCGACGTGGTGCCCAATCCGCTCTTCGGCCGGTCGGTCCCCGTGCAGTGGTGGAACTACCCGGCCCTGGCCGTCACGGCCGCCCTGGCCGGCATCGTCCTGAGCACCTACGTGCGCCGGCCCGCCGTGCCCCGGCCCCCCTCCTCCGCTCCGGAGCCGCACGCCGCCGACGGCGGCCGTCTCGGGGCGATCGGCGGGGTGCTGTCCTTCTTCGCCGTCGGCTGCCCGGTCTGCAACAAACTCGTCCTCGTGCTCCTCGGCGCCTCCGGCGCCCTGAGCTACTGGGCTCCGCTTCAGCCGCTGCTGGCCGTCCTGTCGGCAGGGCTGCTGGCGGAGGCCGCGCTGCGACGCCTCTCCGCCGAGACCGAGTGCCCGGTCACGCCCTCCGCCTGACCTGCGGCCCGGCTCGCGCGCCCTCCCCCTTTCTCTTCTCCTCCTCGACCAGTTGAGGTACCCCATGAGTGGATCCACCCCGTCCCCGTCCCCGTCGTCATCCACGTCCCGGTCGTCGTCCACGTCCCCGTCTTCGAACGCCGCCCGCCGCAACCGCAGGCGGACCGTCGGCGCCGTGGCGGTGCTCGCCGCCGCCGCGGTCACCGCGGTGTTCGCCCTCACGCTCGACGACTCGGGCGACCGCAACGAGAAGGCCGGCGGACCCGCGGCCGTCACCGGCTCCGCCGACCCCGCGCCCGCCGACGAGAGCCTGCTCGCCCTCGCCCGCCGCGACACGTCCGACCCCCTGGCGGTCGGACCCGCCGACGCCCCGGTCGTCCTGATCGAGTACTCCGACTTCCAGTGCCCGTTCTGCGGCCAGTTCGCCCGCACGACCGAGCCCGAGCTGCTGCGCTCGTACGTGGAGAAGGGAATCCTGCGCATCGAGTGGCGCAACTTCCCCATCTTCGGCGAGGAGTCCGAGCGGGCCGCGCTGGCCGGGTGGGCGGCCGGGCAGCAGAAGAAGTTCTGGGAGTTCCACGAGGTCGCCTACAGCAAGCCGCGCGAACGCAACTCCGGTGCGTTCGACGCCGAGCACCTCCTCGCCATGGCCCGTGAGGCGGGCGTCCCCGACCTCGAGCGCTTCCAGGCCGACATGGCGTCCGACCAGGCCCGCGACGCCGTGCTCGAGGACCAGGAAGAGGGCTACCACCTCGGCGTGACCAGCACCCCGGCGTTCCTGGTCAACGGCAAGCCGATCCTGGGCGCCCAGCCCACGGACACCTTCACGTCGGCCGTCGAGACGGCGGCGCGGGCGGCGAAGGCGGGCGGACGATGAGCGAGGCCGGCCTGGCGATGGCCTTCCTCGGCGGACTGCTGGCCCTGCTCAGTCCGTGCAGCGCCCTGCTGCTGCCCGCCTTCTTCGCCTACTCCTTCACCAGCCGCACCCGACTGGTGGCACGCACCGGTCTGTTCTACGTCGGACTGTGCACGACGCTCGTACCGCTCGGCGTGGCCGGCTCGTTCGCCAGCCGCCTCTTCTACGGCCACCGGGACGCCCTGGTGACCGCGGGCGGCTGGACGGTCATCGCCCTGGGCGTGGCCCAGATCGCCGGGGTGGGCTTCGGCTCCCGCCGGATGGCGCAGGCCGCGGGCGGACGCCGTTCGGGTTCGGCGCTGTCGGTCTTCGCCCTGGGTGCGGTGTACGGGCTGGCGGGATTCTGCGCCGGACCGATCCTCGGCTCCATCCTGACCGTGGCCGCCGTGGACGGCGACCCCCTGCACGGCGGGGTCCTCCTCGCCGTCTACGCGCTGGGGATGGCGGTCCCGATGTTCGTACTGGCGCTGCTCTGGGACCGGTTCGACCTGGGCCGCAGGCGCTGGCTGCGGGGCCGGACGTTCCGGCTGGGCCCGGTGCCCCTGCACAGCACCTCGCTCGTCGGAGGCCTGTTCTTCGTCGCGCTCGGGGTGGCCTTCCTGGCCTTCGACGGCACCTCGGCACTGCCGTCGGTGCTGGGCACCGACACCGAGTTCGCCCTGGAGGAACGGCTGTCCGGCATCGGCGCGGCCGTGTCCGACCGGGTACTCCTCCTGACGCTGGCCGGGGCGGCCGCGCTGACCGCCCTGCTGGTGCTGCTCCGCCCGGCCGGCCGACGGGAGGCACCACCACCGCCGGGGAGGGATCCGGCCGGGCGCGAGTAGTGCGGGACCGCGCATGAGCGCTTCGTGCCCTGCGCGAGTCTCATCGGCGGAACTTTCGCTGGAATACCCCTCGACCGGGCATGGCAACTCCTGAAGGATGCGGAGGCGTCCGATGGCGGGGCCCCGTACGGCTGAAGGGACGTGCTGTGAGCGAAGGGTTCTCCGAGGCACTGCCGGAGGAAGCCGAGTCCGGCCCACGGGCGAGGACGTCACCGGTGTCCCGGCGCGGGTTCCTGGCCGGCGCCGGCGCCGCGGTGGCGCTGACGTCCCTGGCCGGGCCGGGTGCCGTCGCCGCCGGTCCCCGCACCGGCGGTACGGGCGACCTGCGGCTGGGCACGGGCACCACGTTCGGCGCGCGGGTCTCGCCCGACGGCCGGTGGATCGCCCACGACCTGCTGGGGGTGCTGTGGGTGATGCCGGCGTCCGGCGGGCCCGCGCGACGGCTGACCAGCGACCTGTTCGACATCGCGCAGCCCGACTGGTCGCCGGACGGCAGCCGGCTGGTCTTCCAGTCCTACCGTGACGGCGTCTTCAACCTCTGGACCGTACGGCCCGACGGCAGTGGACTGCGCCGGCTGACCGAGGGCCCCTTCGACCACCGGGAGCCCCGCTGGTCGCCGGACGGTCGCACGATCGTCTTCTCGGGCGACGCGTCGGGCAGTTACGCGATCCAGACGTACGACGTCGGCAGCGGACGGATCGATGTGCTCGCCGACGGCTCGGGCGAGGAGTACGAGCCGGCCTGGTCGCCGGACGGCAACCAGGTGGCCTTCGTGGTGGACAACACCCGTATCGAGGTGGTGGACCGCACCACGGGCCGGCGCGGCACCCGTCTCACCGTGCCCGCGGGCCAGGTGATCCACCAGCCGGAATGGACTCCGGACGGCGCCGGGCTGGTCCACCACCTGACCCACGACGGGCGGTGCCGGCTGATGACCGGTGACACGCCCCTGGTGGCGGACCAGGAGGCGTTCCCGTTCCGGGTGTCCTGGCTGGATCGCGAACGCTTCCTCTACACCGCGGACGGCCGGATCCACGTGCGGTCGCTCCGCGGCCCGGGTACCCGGACCATCGGCTTCTCCGCCGCCGTGACGACCCGCAGACCGAGGTACACCAGACGCCGGACCGACTTCGAGAGCACCGGGCCGCGGCCCGTGCGCGGCATCGGCAGCCCGGTGCTGTCCCCCGACGGGGAACACATCGCCTTCCGTGCGCTCAACGACCTCTACGTCATGAAGATCGGCCGCGCGCCACGGCCGTTGACCCGCGACCACTGGTGGAAGTGCGACCCCGCCTGGTCGCCCGACGGGAAGCTGCTGGCCTACTCCACGGACCGCGGCGGGACACTCGACCTCTGGATCAGGGACCTCGGCACGGGCCGGGACCGGCAGTTGACCGACCTCGGCACGAGGGCGGCGGTCTCGGCCGCATGGTCGCCCGGCGGAGAGGAGATCGCCTTCCTGGACCAGGACGGCGCGCTGTGGACCGCCGACGTGGCGAGCGGCGACGTGCGTCAGGTCTTCACCGCGACGTTCGAGCCAGGCAGACCCACCTGGTCGCCCGACGGCAGGACGATCGCCCTGGCGGCGGTGAAGCCGTACTCGGCCAGGTTCCGCGAAGGACTCAGCCAGATCCTGCTCGTCGACAGGACCACCGGGCAGGGCAGGTACGTCGAGGCCGTGCCCGGCCGTTCCATCCAGACCCGGGGAGACGACGGACCGGTCTGGTCGCCCGACGGCAGGCACATGGCGTTCGCGGTCGCCAGCGTCCTGTACACCGTGGCGGTCGCCGCGGACGGAACGCCGGTCGGTGAACCCCGGCAGCTCACCGACGAGGTGACCGACGCCCCGTCCTGGAGCGGCGACTCGAAGCACCTCCTCTACCTCAACAACGGCAGACTCCGCCTCGTACCGGCGCAGGGCGGGCGTCCTCGTACCGTCGCCGTGCCGCTGACCTGGACCGCCGTCCGGCCGCCGGCGCGCACCGTCGTCCACGCGGGCCGGATGTGGGACGGCGCGCGCCGGGAGGTCCGGCGCGACGTCGACATCGTCGTCGAAGGACACCGGATCAGGGCCGTGGAGCCGCACGCCGAGAGCCGGGCGGGCAAGCACATCGACGCGCGCGACCGGCTGGTGATGCCCGGACTCGTCGACATGCACCACCACCGGGAGATGCAGGGCTACGCCTACGGCGACCGGCAGGGACGGCTGTGGCTCTCCCTGGGCGTGACCACCACGAGGTCCCCCGGAAGCCCCGCCTACCACATGGTCGAGGAGCGGGAGGCCACCCGGTCCGGCGCCCGGATCGCGCCCCGGTACTTCGCGACGGGCGAGGCGGTCGACGGACCGCGCATCTACTACAACTTCATGCGCCCCACGTTCACCGACGCCCAACTGAAGCTCGAACTGGAACGCGCCGAGGCCCTGGAGTACGACCTCATGAAGTGCTACGTCCGCCTGCCGGTGGCCTGGCACAAGCGGGTGATCGCCTTCGCGCACGGCGTCGGCATCCCCGCCACCTCGCACTACCACTACCCGGCCACGGCCCTCGGCGGCGACGGGATGGAACACACGGGCGCGACCAACCGCTTCGGCTACTCGCGCACCGTGACACCGCTCGGAACGGGCTACTCCGACGTCACCGATCTCTTCGTGGCCTCCGACATGGCCCGCACACCGACCCTCTTCGGCTCGACCACGCTGTACCGGGAGGACAGGTCCCTGGTCGAGGACCGCCGGGTACGGACGCTCAATCCGCCGTGGCGGTTGGCCGCCCTCCAGGAGAGCGCCGACGCCGCGAGCCGGACCGACCAGACCGCGCGGCGGGCGAACCTCCGGGCACAGGTCCGCCAGGCACTCGACGTCTACCGCCGGGGAGGCCGGGTCGTCGCCGGCACCGACGCCCCGATCGACCACGCGGCAGTCAGCCTGCACATGAACCTGCGTGCCATGGTCACCTACGGGTTCACCCCGTACGAGGCGCTGACGACGGCGACCAGCCTGGCGGGCGAGACCCTGCACGAGGACCTCGGCCGGATCGCACCCGGCATGTACGCCGACCTCGCCGTCGTCGACGGTGACCCACTCACCGACATCAAGGACGCCGCCAACGTCGAGCAGGTCCTCGTGTCGGGCACCGCACACACCGTCGACTCCCTGATGCGGCCGTTCGCCGAACCCCCGGCCGCCGGCCTCCGCGAGCCGGACGGGAGCAGCACCGTGCTCCCCCCGGTACCCGAACACCCGGCCAACGGCGGCTTCTGGTGGCACGGGCACGCCTACGTGGAGGAGGCCCGGCACGCCTGCTGCAACGGGTGAGACCCTGTGCGTCCGTTCCTCACGAAGGAACGTCGGCCGTTGGGCAACCGACGCCGGTGAGAGCCGGGCGGAGAGGAACACATGCATCATCTCGACGTCGTCCGACTACTCGGCTTCGACGCCCCCGCACGACCGGAGGACGAGTACGGCCGGGTCGTACCCGAGGACTTCGAGTTCCTGGCCGGGGCTGTACCGGCCGGTGTCTTCGCAGGGTCCGTGCTGCTCGAACGACCCGATGCCGTCCCCGTACGCTCCCTCGAGGAATTCACCCGGCCCACCTCCATGCGCATCGGAGACATGGAGCGATCGCTTCGCAGCCGCGACCAGGGGCTGTGGCTGCCGCTCCATCCGGAACCCGGCGGCATGGTGCCGTGGGGGCGCAGCGCCACCGACGGCGTGCTGCTGTGGGACACCACCGTCGGCGACACCGCGGACTGGACGACCGTCGTCACGGACGACGACTTCCAGCTGTGGCTCGACCTTCCCTTCTCCGCCTCGGAGTCCGTGGGGCGGGCGCTGCTCGGACGTCCCGAGGGGGTTCCCGCGTTCGAGACCGTCGAGGAATACGAATCCGGTTCCTTCTGGAAGGTCGCCGACGACATGCGGGCAACGGCCACGGCGCTGTCGAAACCGGACATCGGCGCGGTGGAGGAGCTCGTCGCCCGGATCCGGAACATCGGTGTTCCGGGCATCCGGCAGTACGCGCGGGAACTCGTCGACGGGGCGGCGGAGAACACGAAGACGCCGGACCTCGTGTGGCCGGAGGACTATCTGGCAGTCATGCGGGAGTTCCCCGGCGGGGTGATCGCCGGAATGCGCGTGTTTCCCGTCGCCGAGGCCGCCCGGCCGACCGAGGACCCGGTGTTTTTGCAGTGGGGCGAACTGGAGGGCAGGGCCTTCGGCTGGCTCGCCCTGACAGCCGACCCGCAGGAGTGGCGCGTCGCCTGGACCGAGCCCGGGGACACCTCGCCGACCCACCTGACGGAGCAGACCTTCGCCTCGTTCCTGCGACGCCGACTGCGGGGCGACGACTCACTGTTCTGAGTGACGATCGTCGGCAGGCGTTTCTCCCAAGGGCCCGTTGAAATGCCGGGCGAACCGATCACCATCTGGAACACTCCGAACGGCTTGAAGCCGTAGGGCGGCTCACCGGATCGAAGCAGTAACAGTGGGTGCAGGCGGCTGTCGACAGTGACGGCCGGCTGCACCCCGCATTTCTGAGAGGTAGGTTTCCATGTGGGTTCAGCGCCTGATCGACCTGACCGGATGGGAGCCGTTGGGTCTCTCCGTCGACTGGGAGGCGGTCGAAGGGGAATTGCAGGTTCCGCTGCCCGCGGACTACAAGGAGCTCTTCGAGGCTTTCGGGGGTGGCACCTTCAGTGAAAGCGTCTACTTTTTCGGGCCCTCGGGCCCCCACGCCTTCGATTTTCTCGCACAGTGGCGGGCCTCCCTCGCGGCAGGGGCAGGCGATGACGTGCAGCCGATCTACTCTCCGGGAGAGAAGGGCGTCATCGTGTGGGCGGCAACCGAATGGGCCGATGAATACGCCTGGCTCGTGGACGCGCAGAATCCTGGCGTTTGTTCCGTTCTGGTGCGCAGTGACGTCGGCGAGTGGCGCACCTATGACATGTCTACTTCTGAATTCCTCTACCGGGTGCTTGCGGATGAGGAATTCAAGCCGTTCGGTATCGCGCACCACAACCTCGACCCTGAATTCGAGCCGGGCCGCTCCCTCCCCGGCAGCTGAGCGGCGACAGAAGAGGAGGGACGTTCGTGCAACCGCAACGTGCGGGCCGCGGACTCAGGGTCGCCGCCTGGGTGCTGATTCCGGTGGGGCTGACGCTGTTGCTCGGAGCCGCCGCCGGGATCACGCGAACCGTACGTACGGCGCGACACGTTCGGTCCGGCAGGACCCCCGTACGACGTGACCGTTCCGGAGGGCCGGCTGTTCCTCCACGCCGGCCTCCAGGGCGATCCCGCAGGGTGACTCCGCCGTCTCGCCGGGTGAGGCGGCTGCCTCCGCAGGGTGACGGGAGACGACCGCCGGGTGACCGGCTCTGTGAGGGCGCGCACAGGGCTCACGTCACACGGGGCCGGGGTTAGTAGACGCCCGAAGGTGCTCACCCGCGGAATCGTCGGCCGTCCGGGCGAGTCGGGCGGTCGGTCTACGAAGCGGCGTAGTAGGTCACGCACTTGTCGCGGCGCCCAAGCGTTCCGCAAGGTGTTCGGCGTACCGGGGAGCCGAGCGCCGGGACCGGACGGGAAGAGCCCGTCCGTGATCCAGACACCGGCCCTGATGACGCGAAGCCGCGTCCAACGCGGACACCGCGTCGCCGACCCCCCGTCGGCCTCCCCATCACGTCCCGAATGGAGAGGTACACCCATGCACGCCATCCTGCGCCGCCCCAGCATCCGCAAGTCCGCCGTGGCCTCCCTCGCCGCCGCGGGCGCCGCCGCCGTCACCCTCACCCTCGCCCCGAGCCCGGCGCACGCCGCCGAACCGGCCAAGGCGTCCACCGCGCAGTCCCAGGCCCAGACCGACAAGATCGAGGCCATAGTCAAGGCCGGTAAGAAGAAGCACGGCAACGACCTCGACGGCTGGATCCGCACCGCCCTGGACGTCATGGACGCGAAGAACATCCCGGGCACCTACGAGGGCCTGCACCGCAACATCATGCGCGAGTCGTCCGGCAACCCGACCGCGCAGAACAACTGGGACGTGAACGCCCAGAACGGCATCCCCTCGAAGGGCCTGCTACAGACGATCCAGCCCACCTTCGACGCCTACCACGTCAAGGGCACCAAGGACTCCATCACCGACCCGGTCGCCAACATCGTCGCCGCCTGCAATTACGCGGCCGACAAGTACGGCTCCATGGACAACGTCGACTCCGCCTACTGACCGGCGGACCCACGAACCGCCTGAGCCCCAGGGACGACCGGTCCCGCGCGGAGGCCGGCGGGGCCCAGGCAGCACGGCGGGGCCGGAGGAACGACAGGTTCCTCCGGCCCCGCCTGCGTGCCGCCCGCAGTCCCGGATCAGCGGAAGTGGGCGCTGCGGGACCTGGTGAGCACGCTGGCACAGTGGATCCGCAGACGGCCGAGCGTGTCGCCCGGAGCCTCTCCGCGGACGAGGACGGGCGGACGTCGGCCCTGTCGCAGGTCTTCCGGTGCGTACTGAAGACTGACCTGAACGCCGCCGAACGGCTCGCCCGCACCATGGCCGACGAGGAGGATCGGGCGGGCGCCCTGCACGCCGTGGCCGCCGAGCTGCGCGATACGGACCCGGAACGGGCCCTGGCCGTCGCACGGCGCATCCCCGAGGACTGCCGGACCCTGACCCCTCGCGCACATCGCCCAGAGCCTGGCCCCCGAGCACCCAGGGCGGGCGGAGCGGCTGTACCAGGAAGCCGAACGGCTGGCGGCCGAAGTCCAGGACGAGGAACACGGCCTCGTGGCCAGGCTGTGGATCGCCGCGGCCCGGGGCTCGGCGGACCCGGAGCGCAGACGGCACGGGCTCCTGGAGTTTCCGAAGGCCGAGTACGTGTCGGGCCTGGTTCTGCTGTCCTCCGGGCTGGTGCGCGCGGCCTGCGCAGGCGCTGGAGCTGCTGGAGGAGTGCGTACGGATGGCCCGCGACCTGCCCGAGGACGACCGGATGTCGGTGCTGGAGGACCTCGTCCTGGTCGGCGCGGAGCTCGATCCGGACTGGGCGGCCCAGGTGGCCCAGGAAGCCTCGGCCCTGAAGGCCGAGTACCGTCACTACGCTCTGCAGCAGCTGGCCGGCACGCTGGTCGACATCGCCCCCGAGGCGGTCCACGCCATCCGCAAGGAGTACGGCGGCAGTACCGAAATCGTCGGCGACGCGTTGGTCACCCTGCTTGCCGGACGGCCGGGGGCCTGAGGAGGCCTCACTCTCAGGACGGCGGCGCCGACGAGGCGACCCACGATTCGTCGAGGAACGGGCTGGGCTTTCCGTGCCAGAAGACGTCCACACTGTCCCGGGCCCGCGTCGCCGCCACGAAGAGCAGGGACCGGGCACGCTGGATCTCGTGCCGGTGGCGGACGGGGTCCCTGTCGCGCAGGCTGTTGACGGCCTCGCGGGGCACGAGTCCGTCCGTCACGCCCGCGATGACCATGCGCTGGTATTCCAGCCCTTTGAACCGGAACATCGTGCCGATGTGCACCCCGGTGGAGCCGTTCGGGCCGTCGGAGCGGATCTCCACCGAGTCGATACCGTGCACCTTTAGCGTGTAGGCCATCTCGGCCGCCATCTGATTCGTCGGCACGCAGATCGCGATCTGCTCGTGCGGGATGGCCATGTCCGAGTCGGCGTCCCACTCCTCGATGAGCGCGGCCACACCTTCCCGCTCGGAAGCCCAGTCCGGGAAGGCGTGCCCCGCCGGAAGCCCTCCACTGAGCACCGACCGGTAGCCGGCCAGCGTTTCCTCGCTGCCGTCGAGGTCGTCGTACGTGGTCTCGCCCAGCACACCGAGGGCGGAACGCAGGATCTGCCGCGTCGTGCGGTAACTGAGGCTCAGCTTCGAGGACCGTCCGCGGATGTTGACACCGAGGCTGCCCAGCGTCACCTGGTTCTTGTAGATGCGCTGGTGGGTGTCGCCGACCAGGAACAGGTCGTCGGCGCCGCGAGGGGCCATCGCACGCAGCATCTTCCAGTGGGCGGGGCGCAGATCCTGCGCTTCGTCCACCACGATGTGCCGGTACCGGTGGCGCAGCCAGCCCCCTGAGCCGTCCTGGAGGTGGATGTTGTCGAGGCCGCCCGCCTCCTCCCGCTGCCGAGCGATGTTCTGGATGCGCTGTTCGCGACCGATCTCCAACCGTGCGGCCCGCTCTGCCACCTGGTCCCAGGTCTGCCGTCCGAGCCGGTCCAGCCGCTGGGTGAAACGCTCGGCGAGCTGCCAGATCTCGGCCCGCTCGGCGCGGCCGATGTTCCTGCCGCGTCCGGCGCGCCGGGCCCTGAAGTAGTCGGTGCGGGTGCCGACGGCCTGGCCGAGGATGACCTGCGTCCATTCGTCGTGCAGGAATTCCGCGTCCCAGCCGTCCTCTCCCAACTCGTCCAGCAGCCCGCGCCATTCGCGCACCGCACGGCTGTCGTCGATTGCCTGCTTGCCGTTGCCCGGTTCCGCCTCGCGGACGACGCGCAGGGCCAGCTGGTCGACGTGGCTCACCTCGACCCGGCTCAGCAGTTCCTCGCCGCCCAGCTCCAGAAGCCGAGCGCGCAGGTCGGCGGCGAGGTTCTTGTTGTACGTGGTGAGGAGGACGGGCTTGTCCCGGCCGGGGGGAAGCTGCCGTACGAGATGCCGTACACGGTGCAGGGCGACGATGGTCTTGCCGGTGCCGGGGCCGCCGCCCACCCGGGCGGGGCCGTTGTAGCGCCGTTCGACCAGTCGGGCCTGGGTGGGGTGGAGGAAGACCTTCCAACGGCCGAAGTCGCCGCTCTCCAGCGCCTCCTTCAAGGCATCGTCGGTGGTGGTGACGACCGTCGCCGGCCGTTGTGCCGCTGCCTCGAAGTCGTCCGGGTCGACCGGTTCGGTGGCGGCCACCGGCCGGGTCACCTGGTCGAGGACGTCGTCGTACGACGCACCGTCGAACAGGGCGAGGAGCACTTCCCCGGTGAGCTGCGGCGCGTACTCGACGAGGCCCAGCAACTGGTCCTCGGTGGCGAGGGTGCGGATGACGGGCAGCAGGGGTTCGGCGACACCGAGGTCCGACAGCTGCTCGTCGGACCAGTCGGCGAACAGGGGCCGTGCCGGCTCGGGCTGCGCCGGCGTGGACGGTTCGGCGCTCGCCGGGGCTTGTGCGGGCGGGGCGGGGAGGCGGCGCAGGACGCTGTCCTCGACCACCTCCAGGTCCACGTACTCGATGCCGCCGGTGACCTGGTTGACGCCGTACGACAGTCGGCTGTAGACGTCCTTGCGGTGCTTGACGGAGACGATCAGCCAGTCGTCGTCGGCGAGCCGCAGCAGCAGCGCCCGGTACTCGTCGTTGACGCGCGCCGACCAGAGTCTGCTGTCTCCCTTGAGCTGCTGAAGTTTCAGTCCGGTGGTGTGGGGGTTGCTCCGGAACTTGTGCTGGAAGTCGAAGAACGCGCCCTTGACCGTGCGGGGGAGTTTGAGGATCTCCTTGTCCGCCTTGTCGAGCAGGCGCAGTGTGACGCCGGAGGTGTTCATCGCTTCGGCTCCCCGTCCCTGATGGTGTCGCTGTCGTGCCGTCGTTCCGTGAGCCGGGCGATCATCGCCGCCCGATCCCATTCGGCGGCGGTGCCTACCGTCCAGCCTGCCGCCGAGAATGCCTTGTCCCGGTCCTGGGCCTCGTAGTCCGGCTCGTTGCCGTCCGCGCGAGGACCGAGGACCACTCCGATCCTGGCAGCGGGCCACGCCAGCTCGGCCTGCCAGCCGTGACCGTCCAGCTCGTAGCCGTCCTGAGGCGAGGGCACCGCGGCGTCGGCCAGTGCGTGGGCCAGCTCCGTGAGTCCCGGCTCCTCCGGGTCGAGGTACTCGATGACCCGGTCCCAGCCGGGGTCCCGCCCCGGTGTGTCGCCGCCGCGTGCCTCGTCCGCGGAGGGTTTCGGCGCGACCGTCTCACCACTGCCCACGGCAGGCACCGCGGGCACCGGGGCGACCCCGACGGGCGCGAGTTCGTCGGTGGGCGAGAGCACCGGCGTACGCGTCGACGTCAGCCAGCCCTCCCCGCCGGTCAGGGCGAGAACCTCGGGAGTGAAGCCGTCGAGCATGCTCGTGGTCAGCTGGGCGCTGTCGCCACCGCCGTGCTCGAGGAACTGCAGCACGTTGCTCCAGTACAGCCAGGCACGCCAGCGACGCTTGTGGGCCGGCTCGTCGGCGAGGGCCGCGTCACCGTCGTCCAGGACGGTGAGCCCCGTCCACACGGGAGGGGTGCGTCTGCCGTCGGCGGCCAGCACCAGACGGCAACCCGACGCGTCGGGACCGCAGAGCAGGCGTACGGGTCCGGTGCCCCCGGCCGGCCTGCCGTCGCGCAGCGCCGCCCTGAGCCCCTCGCCGGCCTCTTCGCCGGTGAGCGCGGCGGCTCGGACCCCGTCCGCTCCGCTGAGCCCGGCGGCGGCCGCCTCAGCTCGCCGCCTCCAGCGCTCCGGGTCGGGAGAGCGCAAATAGGCCAGCAGAAGCCGGGCCGGGTTGACCCACACCGTCTCGGAGAGCTCACCGGGCAGGCCCCGGCCCACGCGGTCGTAGTAGTCGCGGGCCCGTTGCTGTCCGGCCGCGCCGTACGGCTCCCACACGGGGTCTGCGGTGCCCGGTCCCGCGTACCCCGTGTCCTTGATCCGCTGCCGCCACTCCTTCACGTCGTGGTAGGTCAGCTGGAACACGCGAAGGCCCTCCGCCCGGAGCCTGGTGCGCTTCATCGCGTCGTCCGCCAGCCGGTTGTGCTCACGGGTGGCGTGGTACGAGTAGCCGTCGAGGTACAGGGCGACGCGCGGGCCGGGACTGTCCAGCCGTTCGAGGAGTATGTCGGGCCGGGTGCCGTCCAGGGCCCGCTGCTGGGAGACGCGCCAGCTGACGGTGGCCCCGTCGGGGGCTGTGAGTCTCAGGTCGAGGGCGTAGGTACCGGCGGAGGTCGTGTACGTGTCCGCCGCGGCCCTCGACTCGGCCAGTTTCGCCCAGTCCTGGAGAGTGTCGATGAAGAGGATCTCCAGGTCGCTCTCGGCCTGCCGCTGCAGCGGGATGTGACGGGTTGTCGCCACCGGCGAGGTGCGCCACCCCGCACCGTCGGCGCCCAGCAGTTCGTCCAGCATCTGGCGGACCTCGCTGCGGCTGACCTTGTCGTAGTCGGCGGCCGGCACGCGCCGCAGCAGGCACTGGTGGCAGCCGTCGAGTCCCTTCTCGCGGCAGGCGCAGCGCTCGATGACGTCCCGTGCCTTGAGCAGTACGTCCCGGAAGCCGTCGGCGGAGGACAGCCGGTGCAGGTAGCCCGTGCCGCCCGGCAGCCGGTCGTAGACGACGAGGAAGCGCCTCGGCCAGTCCGCGTCCAGGTCGTCCCCGTGGTCGGGCATGGTCGCCTCGGCGATGTCGATGTGGTCGGGATCGCCGCCGTAGCGAGCCGCGATCCCCACGAACAGGGCGGCGGTGAACGACGCGAGCCGCTCCTTTACGCGTGCCACCGAAGCGGGCAGCAGAATGCGTACGGCCTCGGTGGTCAGCTCGTGGGCGAGCAGCAGCGGCACGTCCTGGCCCCTGCCCTGCTGTTCGCCTGCACCGGTGACGGGCCTGCGGACACGGCGGCGCGCGCACCACAACTGATGGTGCTGCGCCGCCGGAGTGCTCGCCGCCAGCGACTCGGTGAGGGCGTGCTGCGGCGTGTCCACCACCGGCCGGCCGTCCGCCGTGGCGCCGCCGCACTCGGTGCAGACGTAGAACGGGTTGAGCCGTACGTCCTGGCCGGCCAGCGGCACCGTGCTGCTGCCGTCCTCGCGGTCCAGCCCGAGGTTCAGTGTCCGGATCGTGGCGTGGCGGGTGAAGTCCACGCCGAACACGGCGCTGTCGTGCCGCCAGGAACCGGGCGCCAGACGGTCGGGGTCGATGTCGACGGTGGTGAGGACCGCGTAGCGCCTGTGATCCCGCTCGTCGCGGTCGTCGCGGACCCGGGCGTCGTCGCGCTTGTCGCGGGACAGGACCCGCCTGGGCCGCAGGACGCGCTGGACGCACCCGGCGTCGGCGATCTCCCGGCCGTGACAGCGCGGGCACGGATCGGTGTTCCGCTCCGCGTTCTGCTCCTCGGTGCGGACATATCCGCAGGCGGGGCAGAGCCGCCACACCGACCAGGCGCGGCGCTCGGGAGTGCCGACGTCCAGGGCGCGCACCACGTGACGGTAGCCGTTGACGTAGAAGCTGTTGCCCGGGGCGAGTTCGGTCAGGGCCGGCTTGCGGGACCGTTCGTAGTCCCGCGTCTCACTGCGGTACACCTTGCGGACGGTGCCCTGCTCGGCGGCTTGGGCCCCGGCGGTGTCGTCCTCCTCGCCCGGGGTCTCCGTCCAGTACAGCGTCGCTTCCAGCCGGGTGGTGGTGTCCGTCAGGCTGTAGTTGGGCAGCAGCCCGAGGTCCACCAAGGTGGCGTGGGCGCTCGACTGGCTCAGCTCCCGCAGCAGGTCGCCGGCGCCCCGCCGCTCGGCGAGCAGTTCGCGCCGCTCCCGGGCCTGCGACTCGTCGGACTGGGCCAGTTGCTCCGCGGCTTCGTCGATCGCCGCGATCCTGCGGCGCAGCTCCTCGCGCCGCCCCGTCCAGTCCTCCTCGGCTTCCTGCAACGCCCGCGCGATCCCGCTGGTCGCGTACGCCCGGAGTTCCTCCGCCGCGTACGCGGAGACGCCCGCACCGTCAGGACCGCCGGAGTCCCGCACGTCGCTGCCGTCGGGGAACAGGGCCAGGAAATCCTCCACCAGTGCCGCCCCGTGCGTTCGCGCGGCGTCGGCGAGGTCCTCGCACCACCCGCTGGTGCCGAACAGGGCGGAGGACAGCCGGGGGAGCGGAGCCAGCACCTCGCCGTCGGAGGTCCGCAGCTCGCCGCGGGCCGCCAGGTCCAGCAGCCGCGCCGTGTACTGGCGGCGCAGGATCTCCACCGCAGACAGGTAGCAGCCCGGCGGAAGGATGGTCCCCGCGATCATCTCGCGCGGTTCGTCCAGGTAGTACAGGTCGCGTGCCTTGCGTCCGCCGAACGTGACGACCAGCGCGTTGCCCGTGCGGCGTCCGGCGCGTCCGGCCCGCTGGACGTAGTTGGCGGGGCCGGCGGGCAGGGAGCCGAGGAGGACGGCGGACAGGTCGCCGATGTCGATGCCGAGTTCCAGCGTCGGGGTGCACGACAGCACGTTGGGGTCGGTGTAGTGCGTACCCGCCTTGAACGCCCTTTCCACGCGCTCCCGTTCGGGGCGGCTGAGCATGCCCGTGTGCTCGGCGGTCACCACGCGGAACGTGCCGCCCGTCAAGTAGAGGCGGCGGTAGTAGTCGCGGGTGTAGTCCCGCTCAGGTACGAGGGGGCCCGATCCGAACCGGGACACCTCGGCCTCGGCCGCAGACCGGTCGGTGTGGGGCGCGGTCAGCCGGCCCTTGCACCGGTAGCGGGGGCACGGATGCCCGTACCAGCGGGTCCGGCGCTCGGGCGCCACGACCTGCTGCCAGCGGCAGTCCTCGCAGGCGACGAAGGCCTTGTTGACGACGGCGTCGTCGAGCAGCCGCACCTCGATGTGGCCCGGCTGCAGCCCGTAGACCCGGGTCTGCCGGTCCCGGGCGGTCCGCACCGAGAGGACGCCCGCGTTGGCGAGAGCGGGCAGCAGTCTGCGCAGGTATTCGGTGGCCCCGGCCGCGTCCAGGTCGAGGCATCTGCGGGTCCAGTCCTGGTACCACCCCAGACGTCCGGTGAGGGAGTCGAACTCGGTCCTGTCCTTCTGCCCGTCCAGCAGGAACCTCGGCGGGGCTACTCCTTCGGGGAAGGCGGGCATGCCGTCCGGCCTGCGCCCGGAGATGAGGTAGCGGTCGGCGCCGGCTTCCTTGATCCACGTGTCGAGCCACCGGTGCCGCACCGCGCCACGCAGCCGCAACCGCTCCAGCAGCCCCCGGACGTACGCGAGATACCGCTCGGGCGTGGGCAGTCCGCCGACCGCCAGCAACTGGCCGGGCAGCGACAGGTGCAGGTCCCGCGCCAGGTCCGTGACCCGCTCCGGGTCCGTCACGGCGACCTCGGCGGCGGCGGTCCGGGTCAGCTCCAGGGTCCGGCCCATGCGGCTGCGCAGCCCGAACTCCATCACCGTCGCGAACGCGAGCCGTTCTCCGATCAGCCGCCAGGTCCGCGCGTCGCCGGTGCCGCGGCCGGACAGCAGCCGGTCGACGCCCGGCTCGTCATGCAGGTCGGGGGGAACGACGGCGGCCAGCGCCTCCGGGTCGTCCACCGAGTCCAGGACGTGGCCGATCAGGTCGTTCAGCGCGGTCGGCGCGCCGGACTCGTCCAGGTTGTGGGCGAGCAGTGAGCGCAGCGAGAACTTGTACGAGGCGTTGGCGACGTATCCCGCCCGGTGTGCCGCGTCCTGCGTGGAGTCGTTGAACAGCAGCGTCTTGCGCTCCTCCGGGACGAGCGCGATGTCACCGCCGGTGAACAGCTGGGTGACCGTCGCGGAGGCGAGGGCCGCCCGGGCCGTGCCGAGGAAACGGATGCTGTTGTCGGTGTGGCAGGCCGGGCAGCGGTCGTCCTTGGCAGCCCGGTCGGCGGCCTTTTTGTCGAGCACCGCCAGCGCGAACCAGGCGTCGACGAGATCTCCGTCGTCGTCCCCGGCGGCCGGCAGTCGGTAGGTGCCCTGCCCGCCGTCCAGCACCACCACCGACAACGGGTCGACGCCACCGTCCGAGGGCCGTGCACCGGTCAGCGCGTCGAGGGCCTGCCGTCGCTCGCGGGCGGTGGCGGAGATGAAGTAGCGCAGGCGCCGCTTGTCCCGGCCCACCCCGGCCCGCCAGATCCGGTCCTGGGCCATCACCAGCTGCTGCGGGTCGGCTTCCGGGGACAGGGCGGCCCACCCCGATCGCCCGCAGTTGCGGCAGTACACGGCGGGCAGGTGCACCTGGGCCGGGCGCGGTGCGGTGTCGGCGCCCGGCAGCGGCGTGCCACTCGCCGACGACGGATAGCCGCCGGACGAGGCGTCCGGGTCTTCGTCACCGGGCGGCGCGGCGTTGAGAGCGGCCCGGCGGGCGGCCGTGCGGTCGTCCTCGTACCAGCGGAACTCGGGGGTGCGGCCCACCCCGCGCAGCACCCGGGTTACGGGCCGCACCCACAGGTGCGCCTCGATGTGCAGCAGGGGCCGGGGCCGGCGCTCGTCGGAGTCCGGGTCGCGGGCGGCCGACAGCAGCGCCACGAACCGGGACAGCGCCTGGAGTACCAGTCTCGGGTTCTCCCGCGCCGTGCGGCCCCAGGAGTAGCCGAACCGGGCGAGCCGGTCCCGCAGCGACCACTCGTCCACCGGATCACCGCTGAGCAGCGACAGCGCACCGTGGGTGAAGTCGTGCCGTTTCAGCAGCCGCCCGACGCGGAACGCGTTCAGGCCGGAGCGGCCCAGCATCCGGGTGGCGAGCGCGTCCAGGTCCAGCAGGTCGGGGCGGGCCTCCACGTCCGGTCCGCCGGACACCGCCACGACCTCCTGGGGGCTCGGCGGTTCCGGCAGTTCGTAGTCGACGGCGCCGGTGAACTCGTCGGCGGTCATCCGCTCCTCGCCGATGACGGCGTCCGCGGGGAACGGCATGCCGAACACCCGAGCCGCGACGTCGAGGATGCCTCCGCCCTCCTCGGCCTCCTTGCCCGGCGCACCCTCACCGAGCGTCGCCGAGGTCGCCACCGGGCAGATCGACCCCAGAGGCCTGCCGGGCCGGGACGCGCCGGTGGCGGCGGCCAGCCGGCGCAGCAGCATCGCCACGTCGGTGCCCTGAGCGCCGTCGTACGTGTGGAACTCGTCCAGGACGACGTACGCGGGCTCGGCGCCGTCCCACAGGCTGCGGTCCTCGCCCCGCTGCAACAGCAGGTCGAGCATCTTGTAGTTGGTGATCAGCACGTCGGGCGGCGAGACGCGCATCTCCTCGCGTCGCGTCATCACCCGCCGGAAGTCGGTGTCGGGTCGGTCGCCGATGTACAGGCCCGCCGTGACCTGGGCGAGCTCCGGCCGTGCCAGGTACTCCCCGATACGCCCGGCCTGGTCGGTGGCGAGCGCGTTCATCGGGTACAACAGAACGGCCTTGATGCCGGCCCGCCCCTCGGCCCTCTGCCGCCGGCAGTGGTCCAGTACGGGGATCAGGAAGGACTCGGTCTTGCCGGACCCGGTGCCGGTGGTCACCAGCGTCGGCTGGGCGGGCCCGTGCAGCGTGGAGAGCCGCGCCCACGCCTTGGCCTGGTGCCGCCACGGGGCGAACCCCGGGAAACCGGCCGACCACTCCAGCTCCCGCTGCCAGCCGTCGTCGGCGAGGTGGAACGGCGTCCTGATCCGCAGGTAGGGCCCGCGGAAGATACCGGTCTCGGGATGCCCGAGGAAGCGTTCGAGCGCGCCGCGGGTGTCTTCGTCGGCGAGGGCGTACGTCGTCGTGAGGTACTGCGTCAAACTGCCGCGGAGCTGCGCGGCGGCGATGGTGGGCTTCACGACGGTCCCCCTTGCGATGCCGGTGCCCTGGTGATCGATACCACCGTATAGGGGATGAGTGACAGCCCCGGTCGGTGAGGGACCGGGGCCCTGGTCCCTTCAGGGGAGTGGCCGTTTCCTACCTGTTCTTCCAGGAGGCCAGCTGGTCCGCGAAGTCTCTGAAGGACCTGTTGTTGCCGGGCGGACGTGCGCTGACCTGGCGCAGTTTCACGGCCTCCTCCATGATCCTCGGGGAGTCGGATTCCCGGTACGGAGGCTTGCCGAGGTGCTTCTTCAGGTGCTCTTTGGGGTTCGCCAGCCTGGTGAGGTCCTTACGGCGATCCTCCTGCCGCATGGACCAGCCGCGTCTCACCTTCGGAAACGCGTCCGGGAAGAGCATCAGCCAGGACTCCATCTCGACGGCGGACAGAGCCAGTGCGCTGCGGCAGGGCAGGGTCTTGCGCAGCTGGGTCGTGATTCTTTCCCGCACCTGGTCGTACGTCTTGTCCGAGACCTCATCCAGGTCGGCGTGGACGACGAAGCCGACAAGCTCCGCGTCGCACCCAGCCGCCATGCGCAGGGCACTGTCGCGCAGTGTCTCGACGCGCGGGCTGAGCTGGAGCAGCGCGGGCGCGAGCTTGATCCTGTCGTTGATCGCCACGACTTTGGGGCACCTGGGGTGGAGGGCGGGTATCAGGTGCTGGAGGACTTCGCGGTCGTTCCTGCTCTCACCGGCGACGACGATGACCGACCGTCGCCCACGCGGGGCGGGGCTCACAGTGCCCCTCCCACCGAACCCGAGAACCAGATGTTGCCCAGGGGTTCGTACTCGGCCGCCTCGACCACTCGACGGGTGTCGGAGGCCTTACGCGCGGGAATCACGGAAGCGCCGCTGGGCCGACGTTCGCAGGGCACGAACTCCTCGGGTTCCAACTCGTTGACGAAGACCGGGGAGTGCGTGGTGACCAGGTACTGGCTCCGCTCGCTCGCCTCTCGGAGGCGTTCGGCCATGAGGCTCAGCGCGTGCGGGTGGATCCCGTGGTCGATCTCCTCGATGCAGGTGAGCAGCGGGGGATTCGGGTCATGGAAGATCGCGAGCATGCACAGGATGCGTACGGTGCCCCAGGACGCCTCCGTCAGACGGGTGCGACCCCGCAGTCCCTCCTCCTCCAACTCCACCGCCGTTCGGTGGGAGGCGAAGTCGGGAGGCGTCACCAGGTGGATGTCGCGGATCTGCGGCACCACCTTCCGGACGTCCTCGAGCAGGAATTCCCAGGCGTCTCCGTCCTCCTGGAGTCCTCTCAGGAAGTCGGCGAGGTTTGCCGCGTTGCTCGCCAGGAAGCGGCCCGATTCACTGATGCCGTACGGCTTACGGGCTTCTCGTACGTCCGGGTCGAACACCCGGATCTGAGACAGATGGCGCCTGACGTTCTCCATGGCGTGTGCCGACGGGAGGCCCTCGGGCAGCGCCTGGCCCCCGTGCAGAGCGGATGCCATCGGCCCGACACTGGCAGGTCCCCAGGTCCGCTCCGCTTCCACGGGACTGTCGAGGGTCAGGAAGCCACTGGTCAGCTCGACAGACGTCTCTGCGTCGTCCACCGGATGCTGGGTGAACCGTTCCTGACGGTACGTCGTGTGCTGCGGCCTTCCACGGTCCGTCGAAGCCAGCCGACGCCGAGAGATGCTCAGTTCGTAGCGGTCCGGAGTCTCCTCCGAGGCGAAGTCGGACCAGATGCCCTCGACGCCGACCGAGATCCGTGACACCGGCTTCGCACCGCCGCGAAACGCCAGAGCCTCGAATCCGCCGCGCTCCCCGAAGGCCGGCTCGATCCCCTTCCGGGTCACGTCCCCCAGGAACTCCAATGCGTGTAACACATTCGACTTGCCCGCCGCGTTGGGCCCGACCATGACGGTCAAAGGCCCGAGCGGCAGCTTCGTGTCGGTCAAGGTGCGGAAGTTGCGCACCGTGAGACCGAGTATGCGGTGGTTCAAGCCTCGCGCCCATCGTGGAACGGCCGGGCGACGACGACCCGGCATCGAACTGGTCGGCGCACGGCGGACGGTCCCTGAGTCAGGCCTGAATGCTGCTCAGTTCTCCCCGTGAGTCGTCCACTTGGTACGTCCGACCACCGAGCATCACGAAGCGTACAACTTGCGTCACACCGTCACCAGGTACTTGCGTACTTCAGCCATCCGGACCGAAAGGGCTCTCTTTCCCGCGGCGTGAGGTTCGCGGACCCTGACGGGAAGGGAAAGCGCGCGGGCAGTGCCGAGGGGGAGCCGCGATGTCCGAACCGCTCTACGTTCCCGTACTGCCGGTCCGCCAGCATGCCCGGATGGCTTACGAGCGCCTCCGGCCCGACATACAGGCGTCGGTCGCGCCGCTCTGGAACCTCCCGCCCTCTCCGGGGACGACTCCGGCGCAGCTCGAGAAGGCCCGCTGGCAGAAGGAACTGCGCCGGGTGAGAGGCGTGCACCGGCGCCATCCGGGCTGGATCGACGCCCCGTTCGCCGAGGCCGCGCAGGCATCGGCACTCGCCGAGATCCTGGCAGAGTGCAGCGCGCTTAACCACCTGCTCCGCCCGGTGACCGGTCCGGAGCGGGGCGAGGTCCAGCAGACAGCCGCGCTGGAGACCGCCCGCCGCTGCGGCTGCGGGGTCGGTGTCCGGGTCCGCATGCCGGGGGAGTGGGACGGAGCTGTCGCCGAGGCCGTCGGGGCCCTGATGGGCCGGGTCGACCGGGAAGTGCCCGTCGATCTGCTGCTGGACCTGGGCGCCGTCCTGCCCGGCCGCCCCGACGCGGGAAAGGAGGCGCTGCGCGCTCTGGACGCCCTCGTGGCACTGGCCTGCGACTGGCGGACCGTCGCCGTACTCGGCGGGGCGTTCCCGCACGTCACCGACGACATGATGCGGTTCGGCGAGCCGCACGAGGAGCCCCGCGCCGACTGGGACGCGTGGCACGAGATACGGGCTGCCCGTCGGGATCGCCTCTCGCGGCTGAGATATGGCGACTACGGAGTGCAGCCTCCCGCAGCGCTGGCCACGGAGCCGGGTAGCGGAGGCCCGCCCTGGGGCGTCCTCCGCTACACCACCGACCGCTCGTTCGTGCTGTGCAAGGTGCTGAACGGAGGGCCGGACCGTACGGTGGGCATCCGAACAGCCGCCCGCCGGATCCGTGACCTGCCGGACTTCCGCACAGCGGTCGCGAGCGCCGGGGAGACATGGTTCCGCGACTGCGCCGACGGGCCCACGACGGACAGCGAGGGCACCGGCACGCACACTCAATGGCTCTGGGCAGGCGGCGTCCAGCACATGACACACGTCGTCCGGTCCCTGCCCGGCACCTGACCGACCCCTGTGCAAGGGCCGTTCCTGCTCAGTCGAACACCGGCGCCAGGAGCTCCTCGTCCGCCAGGACGCGCCACGCGGGAATCCGGATCACGCGGCCCACCGGGCACGTCTTCGCCCCGTGGCCCTCGGACGGAAGCCCGGTCAGGAGGTCGCCCCGCGCGTGGGTCAGCCGCAGGTGCCGTGCCGGGTCGGTACCGGGCGTCGGTCCGAGGTCGATCAGGACCGCCGTGTTCTGCCCGGCCTCGGTGAACAGCAGGTCCACCGGGTGGCCGCCGACCACCGCCGCCCGCTCCAGGTCGGTGATCCCGCGCTCGGCGAGGTACTGCTGGAGCCGGTCGGCGAGTTCCTCGCGGAACCCGGTCGCCGGCGTGGCCGCCACCACCGGCCCCTCGGCCTCGTCGGTGTCCGCCCCCACAAGCGCCGACCGGTCGGCGAGCAGGTTCGGCAGTCCGCTCTGCCCCTGCCAGAACCCGCGCGCCCCCACGGTGATCAGCTGGGACTTCGCCCGGGTCACCGCCACGTTCCACAGGTTGACCTGGCTCGCGACCCAATGGGTCGTCCTCGGCGGGGTGTTGTGCGTGGCCACGGGGCTCAGCACCATCACGTCGCGCTGCCCGCCCTGGAAGGCGTGCACGGTGCCGACCCGGACGCGGTCGTCGTCGCGCCACACCCGCGCCAACGCTTCCTTCTGCGCCCGGAAGGGCGTGACCACACCCACTGTGGCGTCCTGCGGCAGCCGCTCCAGCAGTTCGTCCACCACCCGTCGTACCGCCTCCGCCTCCGCCCGGTTGCGCCAGGACCGCCCGTTGCCACCCAGCGCCGACTCGCCGCGCGGCACGTCGACCCAGCCCAGCGCGGGCGCCGGATCGGCCGCCCCCGCCGGGTCGACGGCCGGGACCTGTCGCCGTACGTCGGTGAGCACCTGCAACTGGCCCGCGTAGCAGTAGCCGTTGACGATGTCGGCGATCCGCGGGTGGCACCGGTAGTGCTCGTCCAGGAGCAGCGCGGAGTCACCGTGCTGCTCGGCAGCGTGGTACGAGGAGTAGACGTGGTAGGTGAGCCGGTGGTGTTCCAGCTGCGCCGCGCTCAGCCCGGCCCGGACCCGCGCCCGCTGTTCCTGCTGGGGTGACACGCCGGGGATGTGCCCCAGCTGCATCGGATCGCCGATGATCAGCGCCCTTCGGGCCCGGAACAGCAGCGGAAGCACCGACGGGATGGAACACTGGCTCGCCTCGTCGATGACGACGAGGTCGAACAGCTTCGGGGTCAGCTCCAGCTGCCGCACCGAGTGCGTGCTGACGGCCCACCCCTTGATGTGCGCCATGAGGTTCTTCTGGCTGCGCTGGAAACCCGAGCGGCTCCGCAGCGCCTGGAGCCGCTGCTGCAGGAGCGCCCGCCCTCGCGTCAGCGCCTCGGCGGACAGTGCCCGCGACAGCTCCGCCGACAGTTCGGATAGCGTGCCCGCCGCCTCCAGCCGTGACCGTCGCAGCCCGTCCTCGTCCCATCCCGTCTGCCGGGGGACGAGCGCCCGCACCTCCCGTTCCACCGCCACTGTGTCCGCCAGCGACTCCAGCAACTCAGCCGGCACCGGCCGCCCGGTCGCCGACTCCGGCCACGACGGCGGGTCCGCCCGGCCCGGCATGTCCGGCCGGTCCTCTTCCGCGCCGGCGGTCGCCGCCGCGACGAGCGCGGCCAGCGCCCGTGCCCGACGCCACGGGCCGAACAGCCACCAAGGGGCACCGGCCACCTTCCGCGCCCGGTCCTCCCAGCGACCCAGGGCGGCCGAACCGTCCTCGCCCGCCGCTGCCCACACCCGTTCGAGGAGCGGCAGCGGCAGTGTCAGCGCTTCCGCCCGTTCCGCCCGGTCCCGGAGCAGCTCCAGCAGGCGCCCCTCCTCGCCGACGTGTCGCGCGGCCTGTGCCCGGAGCCCCTCGGCGGTCTTGCGCGCACTGCGCAACTGCCCGCTCACGGTGACCGAACCGCGTCGCGGCGCCTGGACGGGTTCGCCCACCAGCCCTTCCAGCTTGGCCGCCTCCCGCACCAGCGCCTCGGCGTTGCCCGTGCGCATCAGCAGCCCGGGAGCGATGTCGTCGCAGCGTTCGGCGACGACATCGACGGCCTTGTTGTTCGTCGAGGCGACCAATACGGACTGCCCGGCGGCGACACAGGTGGTGACGACGGCGGTGACGACCTCGCTCTTGCCCGTGCCGGGCGGCCCGGTCGCCACTGTCAGGGGCCGCGTCATCGCCGAGGAGATGACCGACTCCTGGCTCTCGTTGCACGGCCCCGGAGCCACCACGGGCACGGATGTGCCCCGCGCACCGCCCTCGCCGCCGCTCAGTAGCGCGTCCAGGGCGGTGCCGGGGATCTGCCCGGTCCGGGCCGACATCTGCAGCAGGTTGTCCACCAGAGCCTCGGTGGCCTTGGCCTCCACACCCGAGGGCACCAGCAGGACGGCCGCGTTGTGCGCGCCGGGTCGCAGCGCCTGCATCACCGTCCGCTCGCTGAGCGCGGACGGGTCGAGCGGCTCCAGCTCCGGCAGCCCCAGGGTCTCCAGCAACTCCCGTACGGCGCGCAGCATCTGCGCGTCGTTGCCCTCCTGCCAGGACGGCTGCCAGTGTGCGATGAGGTCGGCCGCGTCGCCCGCGTCGAGCAGTTCCGAGACGACACCCGTGTGCAGGGAGGGAACGCCACTGGGCCGGAGCACGTCCCGGCCCTCTTCGTCCGGGGCCAGTTCCATCTGCTGGATGAGCAGCGGCGCCAGCTCCACCGTCGTACGGCGTCCCCGGGCCCCGCCGTCGCGTACCGGCAGGGTGATCGCGGGATAGCCGTACCAGTACTCCGGCTGCGCTTCCGTGTCCCCGTTGCTCGCACCGGCCGACCTGCCCTGCGGCTTGGGTAAGGCCCCGGGAGCGGGAAAGACGGCACCCCGCCCGGACTGGATGGTCTCCTCGCCCTGGCCCAGCAGGAAGTACTTCGAGCCGCGTCCGCTGTCCCGGTCGGGCCGCATGCCGGCCGCCGAGGTAGCGGTGAGGCACTGCGCGTAGTACCGCAGCAGCCGCTCACAGTCGACGCCGTCCCGCGCGTCCAGCGCGGCCAGTTCCCGGGCCTTCAGCAGGGCGGGGGACCTCCGGGCCGCCTCGGCCGCGTCGCGCGGCAGCGTCGGGAGGTGCACCGGGCGGGCCACCGACCGGGCGAAGGGCAGCTGGTTCGTGGCCCTGATCGTGGACTTGGTGGGGCGCTGCTCCTCCGGTACGCCGTCCCGCCTCATCTGCGCGGTCAGGTACTCGAAGAGGTCGTCCGGCGTGATCCAGCCGCTCCCTTTGATCCACCCGTTGCGCAGCCCCTCCACGATTTCCCCGGTGAACCGGGACGTACCGAGGGTGGATCCCTCCGGCGCCATCGCGGACGGGGACTGGAGGGCGTCGGAGGCGGTGATGAAGTACACGCCCGTCGGCCGCAGCAGCGTGCTCGGCGCGGGCCGGGCGCGCTCCTCCGCCGGCCCCTTCGCGGTCCATCCCTGGACGACGGAGCCGCTGGAGCAGCAGTCCAGCAGCACCAGCTTCGAGGCGGCCCGGCACGACTGGAGCATCCGCTCCAGGAACTCCGCCGGGACCGCCGTACCTGGCAGGTCGGCCGGGTCGGTGTCCCGGGTCAGGAAGTACAGCTGGTTGTCGTCCTCGCAGAACTCGCCGTGCCCGCTGAAGTACAGCAGGGCCGTCTCGCTGGGCTGCCGCGCGCCCAGGTACGTCTCGACGGCGTGCAGCATCTCCGCGCGGGTCGGCTCGGCGACCATCGCGCAGTCGTTGTACATGCCGATCTCGGTGTTCTCCAGCACGGCCCGCATGTAGTGCAGATCGGCGCGCACGGGCGGCAGGTCCGGGTACGCGTCACTGTCGTACGTGGACACGCCCACCAGCATGGCGAACCGGTCGTTGTCGGTCATGCGCGTTCAGCCCGCCGCTGGGCTGTCATCAGGGCCCTCGAGATCCGTTCGGCAGGGTGCCTCACCGCCGCCCGCGAGGAACCGCTCGATCCGCTCGTCGTCTTCACGGGCCTCCTTCCCGGTGATGTGCAGGGTCGCCCCGTCCGGCCGCTTCACGACGATCGTCCGCTGCGGCACCCGGGCCAGCCAGATCTGCACTCCGGCGGCGACCAGCGATCCGGCGCTGATCAGCACGCCGATGGTGTCGGCCGTGAGCCCGCCCTTCAGCGACCCGTCGGCCGGCGCGCTCGTGTCCCGCCGGGGAACGTCCAGCGCCGCCCCGGGATCGGCGTCGGCGACCTGGGCGAGCAGCTCCCGCGCTTCCCTGCGCGCCCGCAACGGGTCCTCGTCGACGATGGAGATCCGGTACCCGGTCCGTTCCTCGGGCGTGGTGGTCACAGCGCGTCCCCTCGATCTGCGGTGTGCCTGGTGGAGGCGTGAGCGGACGACGATAGTCGGCGGGACTGACAGCGGGCGCGCGTGTTTCCGAAAACCCGTCAGGCGTTGGCGGGAAAGTGACTGATGGGAGACGGTGCGGGGGCCGCTCCGGGCAGCCGCAGTTCTGCCCACACGGTCTTGCCGGGGCCGTCGACGCGTGGGGTGACCGCCCAACGGGTCGCCAGTTGGGCGACGATGAGAAGGCCCCGTCCTGCCTCCTCGTCGCCGGGTGGCTCCTCGGTGGTGAGCAGTGGTACGCGTTCGGAACGGGTGTCGGTGACGTCGACGCGCAGGGTGTGCGGGCCGCCGGCGGTCTCGGAGAGACGTACGTGGAAGTCCCGCCCCGCGACATGCCCGTGCCGTACGGCGTTGGCGGCCAGCTCCGACGTGATCAGCGACAGCGTCTCGTTGGCGTACCCGGTGTACGGGTGGCCCCAGGAGTCCAGCCGGTGAGAGACGAGACGGCGGGCGAGGCGCGCGCCGCGGGTGGACGACGTGAAGCGCATCGCGAACTCGCGGCTGACAGGGCTGGGTGCCGCCCCCGGTGCGGGGGAAGTTTCGTTGTTCATGTGGTCCACGCTGACGTGCCGGTTTTACCGTGACGAGATACGACGTGCACACGGGCGGTAGCTGTAGGTGACGGGTCGGTGTGTGTAGGCGAGGCGGAGCGTGACGGTCGGTGCGGGGGCGCGTTGGCCGGGGAGGCGGTGCGGAGCATGAGCGAGGTGGCTGGGTTGGCCGAGGAGGAGTCCGGGACGGAGGGGGAGGAGCGGGAGTCGGGGGCGGGCTCCGGGATTCTGCGCGTCTTCGGGCGCCAGTTGAAGAGGTTCCGGGTACGGGCGGGGCTGGAGCGGGCCGAGTTCGGGTCCGCGACGGGCTACTCCGTGTCGACCATCGCCGCGTATGAGCAGGGGCGCCGGGTGCCGCCGCCGAGGTTCATCGACCAGGCGGATGAGGTGCTGGACGCGGGTGGGGTCCTCCAGGAGATGAAGGAGGAGGTTGCGCGGGCGCAGTTTCCGGCGTTCTTTCGGGATGCGGCCAGGTTGGAGGGGGAGGCGGTTGAGCTTCACGTGTACGCGACCAAGGCGGTGCCGGGGCTCTTGCAGTCCGAGGAGTATGCACGCGCGGTGTTCACCATGTGGCGGCCCTTGCTGCCGGACGAGGTCATCGACGAGCGGGTGACGGCTCGTCTCGCCAGGCAGGCGATCTTCGCTCGGTCGCCGCAACCCACCCTCAGCTTCGTCATCGAGGAGGCAGTGCTTCGGAGGCCACTCGGGGGCCGGACGGTCATGTGGGGCCAGCTGGAGCACATCCTGCTCTACGGGCAGCGCCGCAACGTTGAAATCCAGGTGCTGCCAACGGAGCTGGAGGAGCACGCTGGACTTGAGGGCCCCTTCACCTTGATCGAGACGCGGGACGGGCGGAGGATCGCTTACGTGGAGGGATACAAGGACAGTCGCCTGCACACGGAGCGCAAGGCAGTCCGGGAGATCGAGGAGCAGTACGGCATCCTCAGGGCTCAAGCGCTCACCCCGCGCGCATCACTGACCTTCGTCGAGAAGTTGCTGGGAGAACAATGAATGCCGAGAAGACCACTGCCGCCGTGCCTGCGTCGGCCTGGTTCAAGAGCAGCTACAGCACGGGATCGGGCGGCGAGTGCGTCGAGGTCGCCGTCTGTCCCGACACCGTCCACGTACGCGACTCCAAGGACATAGCCCGCGGTGGCCTCGCAGTCGATGCGGCGGCTTGGACGGCGTTCGTCGGCTTCGCTGTCCGGTAGGGCGTTGGGGTCTGCCCCTGGCAAGGCCCCAGGGGCAGACCTGCGTCCGGCAGGGCCGGTCAACTACGCCTGCACGGCTTCACGGGCTGGCGGTGCCCAGCGCCCGGCGGCGACCTCCGCGTCTAGCCGGGCCTGGAAGTGCGCGTGTGCTGCCCTCATCTCGGCCTCTCGGTCGGCCTTGTAGAAGGGGGCCTGGTAGTCCTCTGGGGGAGGGATGCGCTCTGGGTCCTCCAGGTAAGCGAGGAGATCGAGGTAGTCCTGCTTGGTCTGGCCGTGGCCGTACGTGTTGAAGTCGGCCGCGATCTTGCGGCCGCTGGCGTCGAAGTAGGTCGCCGACTCGTAGTCGTATAGCTGCGGGTAGCGGGACCTGAAGATCGCCGCGAGCTGGTCGGCGGTGATGCCGAGCCAGACGGCGACGAGGGCGTCGAGTTCGACCAGGGCGGCTCGGCGTTCGTGCTCGGTGCGGAGCGGGGTGCTGTAATACCAGGTCGGCTTGAGGTCGGCGGCGAGGGGCTTCAGGTGGGGCCAGTTGGGGTTGGCCCAGTCCTCGTAGCCTGCCCAGCGGGGGTCGAAGAGCTCCGTCCAGAGGGCGGCGTAGTGGGTGGTGAGGGCGTTCAGGCGAAGGGTGCGGAGGAGGAGCGCGGGGGCGAGGGGGTGCGTTGGGGCGGGTGCTGGCAGCTGCTTCGCACTAGCTGGAGTGAGATCCGCCCGCCCGGTGGTGCGCAACAGGTAGTCGAGGGGCAAGGATGCCCAGAAGCCCGCGTTAAGGGTGGTCACGTAGTCGTCTTCTAGGGCCATCGACTGCACGGTGTTGATGTGGGCCGGACCTGGCGGGATGAGGGCGGCATGTAGGCAGCGGCTGCTGTCGAAAGGAATCATTCTCCGCCAGGCCACCCGGAAATACGAGGTGGACGGCCTTCCGTGCCAGGAGTCCTGGGCAGCGAGGTACTTCGCCTCGTCGGTGGCCCGCACAAGGTTAGTCACTGGGACTTTCGCCTCGGGCAATTCCGTCGGCACGAGCAAGTCCCAGTCTCTGTTGCTCCGGCAGGGGATCCTCGGTTCCTTCGAGAAGGGAAGCGCTGATGCGAAGTGCGGCCCCTGGAGAATGACATCAGCGAGTTCGGGTACGGCCTGGTTGCCCCAGCGGATGAACCCGTTCTTCCTGGCTCCGGTTTCGTGGAATCCGCCTGAGATCATCGGGTGGTAGTCGCCCAGGCTGCTGCGATAAGCGGACAGCGCTTCGATTGCCCCTTGCTCACCAGCAAGGACCGGGTACAACAGTGGGGCGTGGGCTGCTTCACCCGTCGAGCCCGTCAAGGCCCGCCAACTGGCAAGCAAGGCCGTGTTCACATGCACCACGCGCTCGCGGTGCGGCCGGATGTCCCAGGAGCCGTTGTGCTTGATGCCCGGCGCTGTGCCTCGCCCGTCGTGGGTCAGTGAATCGGGGAGGACCTCTGCGTCGCGGAGCTCACTGAGGTGCAGGAAGTCAGGTTCCTGCGGCGTGCCGTAGATGTGCATCCCGAATTCTGCAGAACGGTTGAGGTCTTCGAACGCCCAGTTCGCCGAGTTCACAAAGTGGGCGTGGACTCGGAGTTGCCGATATGCGGCAGCTCGGATGGTGCCCTCACGCACGCCGCCGAAGTGTGTGTCCGGGTGAATCATGCCCGCGCTGCCCTGCGGTGCGATGTGCTGCCACACCTGAGCCATAAAGGCGCGGTAGAGGTCGCCCTGAGTACCGAGAAGGAGCGGATATGCGCCTGGGCTGCCCAGCACAGCGACAGCCCCCGCAAGGGCGGCCAGCTCGTCGAGGAGAAAACCCTTGCCATTCGCATGCGTGTTCAGCACCTCGTCCTTGCGGAGTCGCCACTCAGCCACGCTCGGCTTCTCCGCCAGCACGAACCAAGGTTCCAACTCTGCCAGAACCAAGTCCTCTTGCCACCTCGGCCTCACCCAAGGCGGATTCCCCACCTGCAAGTCAAACCCACCCCGCGCAAAAACCTGCGCGAACTCCAACTCCCAGTGGAAGAACCCCTGAGCCTTGGCCACATCCCTCGCCGTGGCCGCCCATAGGAACCGGTTCTCCAGCCTATGGAACCGCTCCATGCCCATCCACTCGGGCAACTCCCGCTCGTACACCGACAGGTCGTCCAGCGTCTCGAACGCCGACACCAGCGACTCACTCGGCACGTCCTGCGTCCCCAGCAACGCCTCGGCGAAGTCGAGCCAGTCGTCCAGCCCCGCCAGCGGAATCACCTCTCGGCGCTGCCCCTTGACCTGCTCCGCGCGACGCCCCGTACGGCGGCGCGACACCGAATCCCGCGTCAGAGTCATCTGCTGGGGCTCAGCCGCGAAACCCGGAAGCGCATCCGCCTCCCAGGCCATCAGAACCCCGGAGTCCTCCTCACCGGCCGCAGCCGATACCCCGGCCGCCTCGAACTCCGCCGCCCGCTCCGCCAACGCCTCGGCCCGCGCGTACCGTTCGTCCGTACCGTCCAGCAACGCAGCGCCCTGCACGGGCCAGAACCACAGCGCACACCACGCGTCCATGAGCGTCTTAAGCCGCCAGTACGGCGTGTCCTCGGCATGGAGGTCGGCCAGCACCTCGTCCCGCTGCACCGCGACCTCCGGCCGGCGCAGCCAGTCGTCCTCCGCACCCCACACCGCGATGCGCCGTGAGATGTCCCGCTCCGACAGCTCCAGCCGCCGCACGACCAGCCCCCACAGGTACTCGGCCCGCCGGGCCAGCCCCTGAAGCTTGGCCGTCTGCCTCGCCGTCGGCGATTTACTGATCGCCTTCCGCCACGCACCCAGTGCCTTGGCCGCCTCCGGAGCGAGCGCCTTCGCCTCCTTCTCGGCGGCGACCGCACCCCACTCCTTCGCCGGGAGCAGGAAGTGGTGCACCGAACCCTCGGGCAGCGCCGCACCCCCCACCGCGTCCGCCAGCGCGAACCGCTCCGGAGTGGTCCCCAGCCAGCCGCCCTTCTTCAGGCGGTCAGCGGCGTACACCTCCCGCCGTCCGCCGATCAGCGAGTTGCCGCGCCGCAGGTGCAGGCCGAACCAGGGCGCTTCCATACCGGGGTGCATCGTGTTGAGCCACAGCGACACCTCGGCCAGTTCCACGGCCGTCTCGTTGAGGTCGACGCCGTAGGAGTTGTGCAGGGCGATGTACGCCTTGGCCTTCTGGAGCTCGACGGCGTACTGCTCGGTGTCGATCGACCGGGCCAACTCGCTTTGCCTGCGTCGCAGATACTCCGCGGCGACCTGGTTGATCGCCTCGTTGAGGAACGCACCCGAGCCGAGCGCCGGCTCGCAGATCCGCCAGTTCAGCAGATCCTTCGCCTCGGTCTCCTCGGTGAGCAGTTGCTGGAGGGCCAGCTGCACGGTGACCTTCGTCAGCGACTCCGGCGTGTAGTACGAGGCGGAGGTCTGGCGGTCGCGGCCGGAGAGGCGGTACACGAACGAGCCCGGGGCGTGCCGCACCCGGACGTCCTCGCCGGTGTGCCGGTCCCGGCGCCGTACGAACACCGAGTCCGGATACTCGTCGATCTTCGACTTGGGGACCAGCCAGGAGCCGTCCTTGGGGTCGCCGCCCTTGGCGACCTCGTACAGCTCCTCGCCCGCGATGAAGCCGCTGTACGACATCAGGCCCTCGTACACCGCGCCGAGCTGGTTGATGCCGAGCTGCGCGTACGAGATGAAGCCGCCGCGTTCGCCCCGCTTTCCCCGGGTGATCATCAGGCTGTGCAGCACCTGGTGGAGCGTGGCGTTGCGCAGCCGGGTGTCCAGGTAGCGCACCGACTCGCCCCGGGCCAGGGCCTCGTCGGAGTCGAAGCGCGGGTCGGGCAGGCTGTCGTCGCCGATCAGCCGGATGGCGTCCCGCTCGAACAGCTTGCTGTGCAGCGGCTCGAAGCGCAGGCCGATGTCCTCGCTGGCCTTGGCATCGATGCCGTCCACCGTCGCCTCCACGCCGTGGGTGCGGCGCGGGCGGTAGCCGTCCTGGACCTTGCCGAAGAGCAGGTCCAGGGACTCGTAGAGGTAGAAGCCGTTGCGGGCCGTGTCGCTGATCGGCTCCCGGTCGGCGATCAGTTCGGCGAGTCGGCCGAGGCCGTACCCCTGCTGGTACTCGGGGTAGTCGGCCGGCAGGATGCCCAGCTCGGGGCGGGCCTCGGCGTAGAGGAGGAACAGGATCCGGTAGAGGTAGCGCAGCGACTCCCGGGTCAACTGGCTTCCGAGTTCCGAGAGTTCGCCGACATCCTCGGGGCGCAGGCCCTGCTCGCGCAGACGTTCCAGTACTTCGTTCGCGATGAGTTCGACGCTCTTGCGCAGGCCGTCGCGCAGTTCGCTGGAGACGCCCACCGCGTGCTTCGCGGACTTGCCGACGAGTTCCGCGAGCGGGTTCTCGCCGCCCTCCTCCGGTGTACGCAGCGAGTCCGCGCCGAACAGTGCGGCTACCGTGTCGAGTTCGCCGCCCACCCTGGTGTCGTTGCGCTGGAGTGCGGTGTCGAGGGAGACGCCGAGGGAGCGGCCCTCGCCCCACACCATCCGGTCGGCGAGGACGATCACTCCGCCGCAGAGCAGCAGCACGTACCGGGGAGGCTCCTCGCAGGCGAACAGGAACCTCGCCAGCGTGTCGCCGGTCTCCAGCGAAGGAAGACCGTCGAGGGGCACAGGCTCCAGCAGCCGGCCCCGGCCGTTCTTGTCCAGAGCGGCATCCGGTTCGGCGGCCCAGCCGCAGTCCACCGCGACCAGGCCTTTCTCGGCATGGGCAACCGGGATCTCATGGGTCTGCCCGGCGCGCACCACCGTGAGCGTGCGCGGTTTGGCGTCGTAGCCGAGAGCACGCAGCACCTCTGCGTTGAGCGCCCGCACCCGCTCCCGCCACGTCGAGTCGCCGTAGGTCACCTCTTCCTCGTCGCGTTCCCGAACCACGCGGATGCCGTCCTCGTCCTCGGGGAGGGCGAAGAAGGACCGAGCCCGGAAGTAGTCGCGGCGCAGCGCCCGCAACCCGGCGCGGGGGGTGACCGGCAGCTCGTCGGCGCCGGGCGCCGAAGCGACGAGCGCGTCGGTCTGCGTGGCAGCGGCATCTCCGGCGGGCGGCTTCGCCGCCTCCTCGCGGTCCTTCCACGCCTGCAACAGGCCCGACTTGAGGTCCTTCGGGAGTACCTCGGCCAGATAGTGGGCCGAGAAGTAGTCGCCGCGGTTGACGAGGGAGTCGTACGTCATGGCAGGGCTTCTCTCAGAACCGGGACGGGGACGCGGCCGGGGCGGTGAGGGAGACGAGCGGCGGGCCTTCGTCGCCGTCCCCGCGGTCCGGGTCCGGCACGAGCACCGCGAGGACCCGCAGCAGCGGCCGGCCCGTCGTCAGCAGGGAGTCGGCGAGATCGGCGAGGCGCTCCTTCGTGCGCTCCCCGGCGAGGGTGGGCTGCCGCCAGGTGCCGAGCCGCCGCTTGTACTGCTCGATGGGCTCGCGCAGCGGTTCGTCCCAGGCGTCTCGGTGCGTGTTGAGGAACGCCTCGGCCGTGTCCAGGACGTGGGGGAGGGCCTCGCGCAGAGGCGCGGGATCGCGGTAGCGGCGCTTGTTCGCCATGGTCGGGCCGACACCGCAGCGGCGCAGCAGCGACACCATGTCGTCGTCGACCAGGCCCTCCCGGCTCGCCTTCCGCCAGGTGACGCCCATCCACTTCACGACCGTGGGCCTGCCCAGCTTGTTCGAGTACACGCCCTGCACGAGATAGATGGGCTCCGCCACATTCGCCATGATCATCGGCGCCTCCTGGCGGCCCATCCCGACGAGGACCTTGTCGGTGAGCCACTCGACGACCGGGTGCAGGTCCGTGAGGAGGGAGATCTCCGGCCAGCTCGACGTCGACGACTCCCGGGCGCGCTGGAGGGAGTGTTCGGCGAGGCGGCGGTTGAACGTCACGAGCATGCGCTCGCGCAGCCGCTGCTCGCGAAGGTAGTCGCTCGGGAGCGCCTTCAGACGGTGGACGAGTTCCGTCGGCGGGCGGAACGAGAGCAGCCCCGATTGCTGGTCGCGGTCCAGCTCCAGACGCTCCCGGGCGTCCGGGTACACCTCGCGCAGTGCGTCGTCCAGGAAGTGCGCGGTCGAGTCGAAGAGACGGGGGAGCACGGGGCTCGCGGCGTCCCGGCCGCCCGACGCCTCCGTACCGGAAAGGGGAGTGGAGCCGGTACCTTCCGTGGGGTCCGCCGGTGGCGCTTCCTCGCCGACGGGGCCGAAGAAGTCCGTGAGGAAGTCGTCCAGGCCCGTGTCCTCGCGGTCCGCGCCGGAGCGGCGGGCGTCCAGGGACTCGTCCACGGTCCGGCCGCGCAGCAGGTCCTGGATGAGGGACTTCTCCTCCGCCTCCGCCCGGTACAGACCGGTCACCGCCTCCGCCGTTCCCAGCGAACGGTGGGCCTGGTCCTCCCGCTCCAGCAGCCGCTCGGCGACCACCGTGTCGTCCTTGGCCCCCTCGACCTCGCTGGTCAGGATCAGCGCGCGGAACTCCGGGGGCCTGGCCTGCCCGTAGCGGTCGATACGGCCGTTGCGCTGCTCGATCCGGATCAGCGACCACGGCACGTCGTAGTGCACCAGTTGGTGGCACTGCCGGTGCAGGTTGACGCCTTCGGAGGCGACGTCGCCGGTCACCAGGACCCGTACGGGTGTGTCGGCCAGGCCGAACTCCTCGACACAGGCCATCTGCTGCTCGTCGGAGAGACCACCGTGCATGATCCGGACGCAGTCCCGGGCGGCCCGGCCCTTGAAGCCCAGTGCCGCGGGAAGTACTTCGGCCAGCCACTCCAGGGTCTGCACGCGCTCGGAGAACACCACGACCCGTTCGTCGGAACCGGGCCCCACCCCGATCTCCTCGCGGAGCTGGCGCACGAGCGCGGCGAACTTCGCCGAGTCCGCCTCGGTCAGGTCGGCGGCCAGTTCCGACAGCCGGTGGAGAGCCGCCAGTTCGGCGGCGGTGCCCTGAGGGTCGTCCTTCTTCTCCAGCGTCTTGATGCGCGCTGAGACCGTGGCCCGCAGCGCCGCGTGGGAGGACAGGAACGACTTCAGCAGCGTGTACGGGAAGAGGGGCACCGAACTCACCGAGGTGCCGCCCTCACCGGGCAGCCAGACGGCCGCCAGCTCCTCGAAGATCTTCTCCTCGGCGGGGGTGGCCGGGCAGTGCACGGAGTGGGACGGGCCGCGGTCCGCCCACTGGCCCTTCATCTGCTCCCGCACCTCGGGGCTGATCTTCGTCCGGCGGATGAAGAGATGCTCGATGTCGGCCGCGCGGTAGCTCTCCGGGTCCCGGATGGCCACCGGATCCAGCAGGCCGATCAGCTCCGCGAACGACTTCGCGTCGCCGTTGTGCGGCGTCGCCGACGCGAGGATCAGGGCGTCGGTGCGGGGAGCGAGGGTGCGTGCGAGCTGGTTGCGCAGGGAACCGCGGTTGATCAGGTTGTGCGACTCGTCGATGACGACCGCGTCCCAGCGGATCTGCTCCAGATGGTGCTGGTACTGGTCGGTGTTCTTCAGGGTGTCGATGGAGACGATGACCCGCTTGAAGGAGGTGAAGGGGTTGCGGCCGGCCGGGATCTCCCGCTGGATCCGCTCGATGCCGACCGAGTCCAGCCGCACCAGCGGGATCGCGAACCGCGTCCACAGCTCGTGCTGGAACTGCTCCAGCACGTGCTGCGGGGTGACGACCAGGATGCGCTCGCCCCGGCCGCGCCGGATCAGCTCGGCCAGCGTCAGACCGATCTCCAGGGTCTTGCCGAGGCCCACCACGTCCGCGATCAGCAGGCGCGGGCGGAGGTTGGCGCCGGACAGGGCCAGCTCGGCGGGGCGCCGCTGGTACGGCAGCGGGTCCATCAGGAACGAGTCGGCCAGCGCCAGCCGACGCTCCGACTGGGGCAGCGCGGTCCGACGCAGGACCGCCTCCAGGAATAGCCGGGAGCGCCGGTAGTTCGGCGAGTCGTCCATGACGAGAGCCGTCTCCCGAGGGTCGAGCAGCTCGATGCGGTCCAGGCCGGAGAAGAACACGGCCTCCTGGTCACGGACGAACTCCGACACCCCGACGACCTCGATCCGGGTCCCGTCGTCCTCCGTCGGCATCGAGCTCCTGACCAGCCACTCCTCGTCCCGCACGAGCACCTGGGCACCGGCCGGGTACTGATCCTGGCTTGCCGTGACGCCGCTCTGCTCCGCACTTGACTGGACGGCGGTCACCCGTGGCCTCCTGAGGCGGTTCGGTCGTACATGGTCAGGCCCCCTTCAGGGCCCGCCCATTATCGCGGGTCGCAGGGGCGTACGGGTCAGAAGGGGGTACTGGCCGCGTATGCCTCACGCAACCGCTGCGCGGTGATCCGGGCCTGGGCGGAATGCCGCAGGGAACGCCGTCGGACGCTGCTGTCATCGCCGCCCAGGGTGCCCCGGCCCGCCGGGCGAAGCGAGGGCCGCGCGCTGACCCGCTCCGCCGTTGTGTCCGCCGGCGGCTGCACTGCCGCCGGGGAGGCAGGCGCGTCGTCGGCCGGTGGGGACGCGGGGGTGTCGACGCGGGCGAAGAGCAGTCGCGGATCCGTGGGCGGCGGCACCTGGGCCGACGGCTTCGGGGGCGTGGGCCGGAGCACCTCGGGATCCCGGGGGCCTGGCCGGGACCCGCTCGGCTCCTGCCGGGCCGGTCCGGGCGTTGCCATGCCCGGCTCCTGCCGAGGAGGCAGAGCGTCGACCGGGTCGCCCTTCGTGGCTCGCGTCCGGGCCGCTGACCCCTCCGCAGCCGGGCGGCTCACGGCGAGCAGGTCGTCGAGGACGTGGGCCGGAGCGGCCGTGTAGTTCGTGAGCCTGCGCCGCGCCTGGGCGACCTTCAGCCCCTGTGCCTCGATGAGCGCCCGGCACCGCCGCACGACGTCGTCGAGCGCGGGCCGGTCCTCGGGGCGGTGGGCCAGCATCGCCGTCAGCAGCGGCGCGAGTTCCTCGGGTGCGCCCGAGAGATCCGGCGCGGTCGCGGGATCGACGACCTGGTGGAACAGGAGGTGGATGTTGTCGGCGCGGTAGGGAGCATGGCCCGAGCAAGCGAACAGGAGCACGGCAGCAAGCGCGTACACGTCGACCGCGGGAGTCAGCGGCTTCTCACCGGTCGCCTGCTCGGGCGGCATGCAGGAGGGCGTGCCGACGACCGTGTTGGCCGCGGTCAGGGACACGCTGGACTCCGCGAACACCGCGAGACCGAAGTCGATCACCTTGGGTCCGTTGGGGCCGAGAAGCACGTTGGCGGGCTTGAGATCGCGGTGCAGCAGCCCCTGCTTGTGCACCGTCGCCAGCGCTTCCGCGAGCGTCGCGCCCAGCGAGGCGGTGAGCAGGGCGTCCAGCGGTCCGTGACTGGCCACGTGCCTGCTGAGGTCCAGCCCCTCGACGTACTCGGTCGCCAGCCACGGCGGGTCCGCCTCCGGGTCGGCGTCCAGGAGGGCGGCGATCCGGGCGCCCCACACCGTCTTGAGGATCTCCACCTCCTGCGCAAACCTCAGCCGCGTCTCGGAGTCCACGACGGACGGCTTGATCACCTTCACGGCTGCCGGTTCCCCGCCCGGCGACTCCCCTAGATACACCTGGCCCATGCCGCCCTGCCCGATCCGCCCGAGCAGTTCGTATCCGCCCAGCTCGGCAGGGTCGTCGGGGCTGAGGGGCGCGATGTGCACGTGGATCCTCACAATCGGGACTGGCTGCCGGGGCAGGCGTTCATCGGCACGTTAGACCACTTCGTGCAGGCGACAACGGGCGGCGCCGTGCGGCGGTTGGCACCTCTTCCCGGCGGGGTCCAACCGCGGTCGAGTCACGGTCACTGCTCGCGTCTCCGTCCGCACTCACGGGAGGTACTCCGATGAAGTCGAGATGCTCCGCATCGTCCATCCGAATATAGATCCCAACCCGCTGTTCCGGGCTGTCTTCAAGATCACCGGAGCTGTGTGAGTCCTACTTCTAGCTCAGGTCCCGTCGGCTCTCCGCCAGGCACGTCTGCCACAACGCGTGCGAGCGCTGTGCCTCGAGAAGCGACTCCGCGGCGAACCGACTGTCGGCGAAACCTGCCGCGGCGACCTGCTCCACCACGGTCACCAGGTGCGTGGCCACGCGAACGATTCGCTTCGCGTGTGCGAGTTCCAACTGGGGCCTCAATTGCTCCTCGCGGCCGGCCACCGCGAGGAGGTCCGTGTAGTCGTCGGCTTCGGCATAGGCGGACGGGAGCCTGGGGAGGTCGTCTGCGGTGAGGCGGACGACAACCGCGGGCGTGAACGCGTCCCGCTCCTCCTTTCCCAGCACACGGTTCAGGAGCCGACGGGTTTCATCGGTGCCCCGGACCCGGGCCGCTACCCTCTCCAGCTCCTCGAGCTCCGCTTGGACGTCCGCCACGGACTCTGCGGAGAGATGTACACGCAGCCTGTCCGCGATCTTCCCTCCGGCTACCGAGGCCTTGTCGATCACGGCGTCGCACGCGTCGAGTTCGGCGAAGGCCCGCTCGGCCGTCCGCACCGATGCCCGAACCATCTCAGCCGGGTCACCCTCGAAGCCGCCCACCGCCTGCACGAGTTCTGATACTGACATCCCCAGCGCGGTCGGCAGAGACTCCGCCTGTCGCTTCCCCGTCGCCGCTGTCGTTCCGCTGCGCACTGTTCCCCCCTCATGGCCCACCCTGGTCCGAACAGATCATGAGCGCTGCACGCCATGAAGGGCAATCCGGGCACCGTTCCCTGGCCGGATCGCCTCACGAGGGTGGCCAGGATCGCGGCACGCGTAGATTTCTGCCATCGGCCTGACCGAGTGGGGGAGACGATGACCGACGAGTACCCGGAGTTCTTGCTGCGCCTGCCGCGCAACGGGCCGCTGGCGCGGGGGCGATTGCTCACGGAAAAGGGAACCAATGGCAGCCAGAAGATGGTGGTCCTGGCAGGTTCGCCGGCCCGCCCCGAGGTCGTCCCCTCCTTCCCCCTTCGGATGCCGTCCTCCCATCGGCTGCGCGAAGAGCTGAGAGAACGGGGAACGATCAAGGAGACGACCACCTGGTCCGGGTGGCTGGAGGTCGTCAGTGACGTCGAGTGCAACTCCCCGTCGGCCGCTGCGGAGATCCTTCTCGGTCGCAGTGCCAACGGCTGGCTGGAGTGGAAGACGGCCGACGGCAGACCTCTCGCGGACTTCCTGGAGCAGGCTTCGGCCGGCCCCAGCCGTGCATGGCTCGTCCGCGACCCGATCATCACAAGCGCCGGTCCGGTCGATCAGATCTGGCTCTCCAATAATTGTGTGACGCTCGCCGCGGACCGGCTGAGGCCTGGAGTGACCCCGGGCATCAGCAAGGAACAGTTGCGCGTCATCGTGGACGAGGACTACGAATCGGCGGCCGCGTACAGCCAGAAGCCGCGCTTCGTGGAAGAGTTTCACGCGTTCCTCTCCCGAATGCGTCCGGGGGACACCGTGTGCGTGTTCCCTGACGGTGAGCTTTTCGTGGGAGAGGTCACGGGCGAGGCCGAGCAGGTCACCTCCGGAGACGGCCGGAGTGTTCTGCGCCGGCCGGTGGAGTGGGCGAGCGAGGGCTACCCGTACGACAAGCTCCCGGAGGAGGTTCAGCAGAAGCTGAACACCGGACACGACCTGGTCGATCTCACGGCGGTCAAGGGCATCCTCGACGGCCTCTGGTCCTCCGACGACGAACTCAAGAAGGCGGTTGAGGAGTCAACGGACACGTCCGGCGTCGCGGTTCAGGCCATCGTCGCCCGCCGCGACCTGGCCTTCCCTCAGCCCGACGAGGCGTTGCGCAAGAGGCTGAACGTCCACGACCTCGCGTGGCTGAACGAGGTCCGCGACCTGCTCTGGGAGGAACGTCAGCTGATCTTCTACGGTCCTCCTGGCACGGGCAAGACCTATCTGGCGCAGGAGCTCGCAGAATTCCTCGGCGGTGGCCCCGAGCACGTCAAGCTGATTCAGTTCCATCCCAGTTATGCGTACGAGGACTTCTTCGAGGGGTTCCGGCCCCGGGAGGACCCGGACACTCATGAGGTCGCCTTCCGGTTGACGCCGGGCCCGCTACGAGAACTGGCCGATCAAGCCCGAATGGAGGGAAACCGGCATATTCCGCACTTTCTGATCATCGACGAAATCAACCGCGCCAACCTCGCCAAGGTCTTCGGTGAGCTGTATTTCCTGCTGGAGTACCGAAAAAAGTCGGTCCGACTCACCTACTCGGGTGAGGAGTTCGCACTGCCTCGGAACCTGTTCGTGATCGGCACGATGAACACCGCAGACCGGTCCATCGCACTCGTGGACGCCGCGATGCGGCGGCGGTTCGCTTTCGTCGAGCTCTCACCGAGGGTCGAGCCGACCAGAAGACTGCTGTGGCGCTGGCTGGAAAGCGAGGAGAAAGACACCGGGCCTGCCGATCTGCTTGACGCTCTCAACGCCCGGATCGATGACGCCGACATCCGGATCGGGCCGTCATATTTGATGAAACCAGGCGTCTACCGTGAGGGCGGACTCGAACGCACCTGGCGGACAAAGATCCTCCCATTGTTGGAAGAGCACCACTACGGGGACGGCGTTGACATCGAGAAGCGCTACGGGCTGGCGGCGCTGCGGGCGACCGTTGCCGCGCGCAGAGCGCCGGCGGCGGGCGACAACGAGGGAAGCCCTGACGCCCGGTGACCGACGTTCACCTCGTCGAGCATGGACCGGCACGCATCGTCCCCCTTCCGCACGCGGCGGGGCGGGCCCTGGCAGAGTTGAAGGCCGTGGATGCCACGCCCGACCCCCACGAGCCGGAGCTGTGGCGGCTGAAGGCGGGAAGCAAGGTCGGGGCAGTGACACTCGACGTCCCAGGAGGCGAGACCGTGAGATTGCGGATCACGCCGAAACTGCCCGTTCGGCGTCTGTTCTTCCTCGTCGGTTACAGCCGCGACCCCGGCGGCTGGCGAGACGGAGACGTGGACGTCGGCGGACACGACGAACTGCTGCCCGCCATCGCCCACACCGTCGAACGACAGACGGACCGGGCGCTGCGGCAAGGGCTTCTGCAGGGCTACCGGAACACCGAAGCCACGGAGTTCGTCGTACGTGGTCGGATTCGCGAGGCCGACCAGATCCGGCGCCGGTTCGGTGCGCCGTTCCCCGCCGAGATCGCGTACGACGAGTTCAGCACGGACATCGCCGAGAACCGCATTCTGCGCGCCGCGGTGGAACGCCTCCTACGCGTGGACGGTGTGCCCGGTGCCGTACGGACACGCCTTATGCACCAGCGCGCCAGGCTCGCGGAGGTCACTCCACTGGCGAAGGGGCAGTCGCTCCCCGGCTGGCAGCCGAGTCGTTTGAACGCCCGGTATCACCGCGCTCTCCGCCTGGCGGAACTTGTACTGGCCAATGCATCTGTCGAACATCTGCCGGGCGGGGTGCGGATGAACGGCTTCCTCTTCGATATGAACACGGTCTTCGAGGACTTCGTCTGCGTCGGGCTCCGGGAGGCCCTGAGTGTGTACGGTGGGCACGCTGCGCTGCAGGCCAGTGATGTGTACCTGGATGAAGCCGAGCTCATCCGAATGCGACCGGACCTCATCTGGTACGACGATTCGGGAGCCTCACAGGTCGTGGCCGACGCCAAATACAAGCTGGGCAAGCCACACGGCTATCCCGATGCCGACCTGTACCAAATGTTGGCGTATTCCACTTCCCTGGGCCTCAACAATGGCCACCTGGTGTACGCCAAGGGCAACGCACCGCATGCGGGCCATTTGGTGAGGCACTCGGGGATCGCGCTGCATCAACATGCACTTGATCTTGACCAGCCCTCGTCGACGCTTATAAAAAGCATCCATGCACTGGCCGCACGCATGGTGCGACCTCGATCGGGTTGAACCATCGGTGGGTCGCGCCAGCGGTGCGGTTCAGCCGGCGTCGGTGCTTCCGGCCGGCGAGGCGCTCGGAGCCTCAGCTTACGAAGCAGGTCGGCGAACGCTGTCCGCTCGCGCGGGTCCCGCCGCGGTGAGGCTTGGGGCTCGGTGAGGCCGCTGCGCCGTTGAAGGCCAGGCGCTGCTCGGCGTCCCAGCGAAGGCGGTACGCGTCGACAGAACTAGCCCGCAGCGCAGCGCGCTGCCGGTAACGTCGCCCCATGTCGTCAGCGACGGCCCGAGTGCGGCCGAAGTGTAAGAGGGGGCGCTGAGCCATGGGGAAATCAGCACGGGTGTTGGGCAAAGAGTTTGGCCGGACGGCTCGAGATATGAATGCGCTTCTCAAGGAGTACGGCTATCTGGACGGAAGTCCCGGCGCTTATGGGCTCACCGAGAAGGGCCAGCAGTACGCGAAGGAGCAATACCATTCACGCGGTACGGGCGGCTACGCCCAGTACAACCCGAGCTGGGAAACTCGTACCTGGAGCGAGGAGACGGTAGCGGCGCTTAGGGCCGATATGGAAGCGAATCCCGGTGGCTGCGACGACGCAGGGTCTCCCGCTGAAGAAGACGCCACTTTCGAGCCCGAGCCGATCGTGGACCACAGCGGTAGCGGTGGCGACGATGACCCTCAGCTCAGTTGGAAAGAGTTGGCCATCGGCGGGGCCGTAGTAGTCGCAATTCTCGTCGCTCCTCATGCCAAGCCTTTCTGGAACAGCAAGGTCAAACCTGTTGCGAAGAAGATGCGGGACAAATTGACGAAACAGGAGGCCACCGAGTCCACCGAGTCCTGATGCTCATTCGTGCTTGGCTGCCGAGAGTGGCGACGACCCATGTCGCACGCCGTAGCCGTGCGCGGTTTGCTTCAGGGGCAGCTCGCGTAGGTCGGTGGAGCAGGCGTGCCACTGGTTGCGGGGTTGACGCTAGTCCCTGAATCGGCCGAGAGGACCTCAACGGCAGGTACTTGGCTCGTGTGACCAGTCCCTATTGGAGGACAGTGTGGAAGCGAAATCGATGACCCTGCGCGATCTGTTCGGGCCGGACCGGCGACTCGTCGTGCCGGTCTTTCAGAGGCCGTACGTCTGGACGGAGGACCGGAACTGGCGCCCGCTGTGGGAGGACGTCACTGCTCTGGTCCACCAAAGATTGGCGGATGAGGAAGTTCATCCGCACTTTCTTGGTGCGGTCGTGCTGGATCAGTTGCTGACACTCACGGGGTCGATGCCTGCCAGACAGGTCATCGACGGACAGCAGAGGCTGACAACAGTTCAGGTTCTGCTTGCCGCGGTGCGCGATGTCGCACGGGAGCTCGATGTCCAGGACAGGTACGTACGTGCGCTCGTCAAACTGACCGCCAACGACGACGACATGACCGACGACCCGCATGCTGCCTACAAGGTGTGGCCTACCAACATTGACCGTGATTCGTTCCGCATGGTCATGGACGGTCGGCTCCGGCGGCCGGTCGACGTCGCATTCCTCGCCGATCCAGGCGCCTCGGCGATCGTCCAGGCGTACTGGTTCTTTCGCAACCGCACGGTCGAGTGGGCACAAGAGCTGAACTACGAAAGCAAGCTGGACGAGGGCTTTGATGCCTTGGTGCGCGTGCTTCGTGACAAGTTCGAGTTGGTCGTTATCGATCTCAAGCCCGAGGACAACGCCCAGGTCATCTTCGAGGCTCTGAACGACCGAGGCACCCCGTTGCAGGCCTCCGACCTGGTCAAGAACCTAATCTTCCAGCAGGCGGAGGAGCAAGGGCTCCCGGTGGAGGAGCTGTACAGGGACCTGTGGGCGCAGCTGGAGACGCCTGACTGGCGCAAGGAGGTGCGGCAGGGAAGGCTGAAGAGGCCTCGCCTGGACGTCTTCCTCATGCAGTACCTGACGGGTGAACTAGCCGAGGAGGTGATGGCTCCCGAGCTCTTCCTGACCTTTCGCAGGTACGTCAAGGCCGCTGATACGGGCCTGGTCAATATGATGAGGCGCTTGGTGGACCGGGCAGGTGCCTACCGAAGGCTGACGGCCGAGGAACAGCCGCTGACTCCGGAAGGCCGCTTCCTGCGCACTGTTGGTGTTCTGGACGCCAACACCGTGATGCCCGTGCTCCTGTGGCTGGTGAGCCGTTTCGACGAGGACGACCGGGCCGGCGCGGTGGCCACCCTGGACTCCTACCTGGTGCGACGCACCGTCTGCCGCCTGACGACGAAGAACTACAACCGGCTCTTCTTGGAACTGCTCAAGGAGCTGAAGGCGAAAGACGACCCGTCGGTCGTGACGGACTTCCTGCTCCGACAGGAAACAGACTCCGGGTTCTGGCCCCGCGATCGCGATATCCGGGATGTCTTTCGGTCCCAGCCGTTGTACAAGCAACTCACGCGGACCCGGATGCGGCTGTTGCTGGCCGAGTTGGAGGACTCGCTGTATTCGAGCAAGACCGAGCGGCAGGTTCACAACGGGGAGTTGACGATCGAGCACCTACTGCCTCAGGCCTGGGAGGAACACTGGCCGCTTCCCGAGGGCGGAGGTCGCGGAAGCGCCGAGGCTCATGAGCGCAGGCAGTCCCTCCTCCACACCGTGGGAAATCTGACTCTGCTCACCGGCAGACTGAACACATCGGTTTCCAATGGTCCCTGGGAGCGCAAGAGGAACGACATCCTCGTGCACAGTGCTCTTTCGTTGAACCGTTCCCTGCCTGCTCAGTGGGACGAGGCGAGCATCCTGGCCCGGGCTGACCATCTGTCCGAGGCGTTCTCCCGGCGCTGGCAACGCCCGGATGGGGGCGCGCCCATCTCCTCGGGCGCAGGCTTCCCGGCACCCCGGCTGGGGGCGCGGGAGGCTACCCCCATCGGTAGGCCGGCGACGGTTCAGATGCCCCGGTCCCGGCGCGATGTCGCACGCCACATGCGAGAGGCCTTCTCCGGGCTGCCGGTCGGAAGCGTTCTGACGGTGTCGCAGATAACGGCGGTCCCCACGAGCCAGTACGAGGGCGGGGAGATCAGTCCCGGCGCTGTGGCCGCCAGACTTCGCGCCGACAACGTTCCTGGTATCCGGGCCGTACCTGGTTCCAGCCCACTTTCCGCCCGCAAGATCAGCTGACCGTCCCGCACTCGTGCGGGGGTGCGCTGCCTCGGGACAGAATCCGTCGCGAACTGGTGGAACCAAAGGAGAGGGTTCGAATGGGGTGGCGAGAGGGCGCCGGGGAACTGGACGCGCGGATGCTCAAGCGTCCGCTTCCTTCGGATGCAGTGGGAAAGCTGGGAGCCTGGCTGGCTGAAGACGGGGCGCCGTACGCGGACGGGACCGGCGCGCACGCAGTTCGCTACATCCCGGGGTCCTGGGCCGGCATCCGGCCGTGGCCCTCGGGGTTGGCTGAGCAGGTCGGACGTAAGCCAACTTTGCTGAGCCGGGCGCAGGTGTTGGCGGTGGCCCGGACTGGGGTAGCAACGGCTAGCTGGACCGAGACACTCATCGCCAGCTACGTCTGGGGACAAGGTGACAACGGGTACGGGGCCTACCGGCTGGATGAGATCCTGCGCCCAGGCCCAGTCGAGGCGGTGCTGGCTCAGGCCATTGCGCTGCTGGCCACCGATGGCGCCGTGTCGGGCTACCGCAGGCTGAGCGGCGCGATCGCAGGCCTTGGACCTGCGTTCTTTACCAAGTTCCTCTACTTCGCCGGTGGCGCCGTAGTGGATGTGCCGGGGCCGCGCCCGCTCATCCTCGACCAGCGCATAGCTCGTGTCCTGCGCGCGTACACGACACGACTGGGGGAGGAGATCGGGCTTGAGGAACCCGCGAAGCTCGCTGCCTGGCTGTGGAGTGACGGCGGATGGACCCCGCACCGCTACGACGTGTACCTGACATGGATGCGCGGCGTTACCGACCAGCTGGCCGGGTCCACGCACTGGCCGCTCGCTCCCGACCTACTTGAATTGGCACTGTTCAGCGGCGCATGGACCCCGTAGAAGGCCCCCGGGCCGTCCTCCGTGTCGGCGGGGCCGCGTCGGCCATCCTTTGGGCCCGGGCCCATGACCAATATTTTCGATCGCCCTCACGAGGCGCCTGCCTCCAGGTGGGGCGTGCAAATCTGGGGCTCGAGACGCTTCCGCCGAGTACCGCCCACTGAACGCGCCGCGTGCGCCGGACCACGACGAGACGTCGGTTGGGAGCGCAGGCTCAGGTCAGTGAAGGGTCGTGAAGGTAAGCAGTCGCAGGTCAGATGGCACGCTGCGGTGTTGTGCCCCCTGGGCTCAAGGGGCACAACACCGCACCCGTCAAATGTCCCGGAAGATCTCGATCTGCGCCCCGATCGAGTTCAGCCGCTCCGCGAGGTCCTCGTAACCGCGGTTGATGACGTACACGTTGCGCAGTACCGACGTGCCCTCGGCGGCCATCATCGCCAGGAGGACGACCACGGCGGGGCGCAGGGCGGGCGGGCACATCATCTCGGCGGCGCGCCAGCGGGTGGGGCCCTCGACCAGGACGCGGTGCGGGTCCAGGAGCTGGAGGCGGCCGCCGAGGCGGTTCAGGTCGGTGAGGTAGATGGCGCGGTTGTCGTAGACCCAGTCGTGGATGAGGGTCTGGCCCTGCGCCGAGGCCGCGATGGCCGCGAAGAAGGGGACGTTGTCGATGTTCAGGCCGGGGAAGGGCATCGGGTGGATCTTGTCGATGGGCGCCTCCAGCTTGGAGGGGCGCACCGTCAGGTCCACCAGGCGGGTGCGGCCGTTGTCGGCGAAGTACTCCGGCGTGCGGTCGTGGTCGAGGCCCATCTCCTCCAGGACCGCCAGCTCGATCTCCAGGAACTCGATGGGCACCCGGCGGACCGTCAGCTCCGACTCCGTGACCACGGCGGCGGCCAGCAGGCTCATCGCCTCTACCGGGTCCTCGGAGGGGGAGTAATCCACGTCGGCGTCGATGACCGGCATGCCGTGCACGGTGAGGGTGGTGGTGCCGATGCCCTCGACCCGGACGCCCAGGGCTTCGAGGAAGAAGCAGAGGTCCTGGACCATGTAGTTGGACGAGGCGTTGCGGATGACGGTGACGCCGTCGTGGCGGGCGGCGGCCAGGAGGGCGTTCTCCGTCACCGTGTCGCCGCGCTCGGTCAGGACGATGGGGCGGTCCGGGCGCACCTGGCGGTCGACCACCGCGTGGTAGTGGCCCTCGGTCGCGGCGACGTCCAGGCCGAACCGGCGCAGCGCGATCATGTGCGGCTCGATGGTCCGGGTGCCGAGGTCGCAGCCGCCGGCGTAGGGCAGCCGGAAGCGCTCCATGCGGTGCAGCAGCGGGCCGAGGAACATGATGATGGAGCGGGTGCGGACGGCGGCCTCCGCGTCGATGGCCTCCATGTCCAGCTCGGCCGGCGGCACGATCTCCAGGTCGGTGCCGTCGTTGATCCAGCGGGTGCGCACGCCGATGGAGTTGAGCACCTCCAGGAGGCGGTAGACCTCCTCGATGCGGGCGACCCGGCGCAGCACCGTGCGCCCCTTGTTGAGCAGCGAGGCGCACAGCAGGGCCACGCACGCGTTCTTGCTGGTCTTGACGTCGATGGCGCCGGACAGGCGACGGCCGCCGACGACACGCAGGTGCATCGGACCCGCGTAGCCCAGGGAGACGATCTCGCTGTCCAGCGCTTCGCCGATCCGGGCGATCATCTCAAGGCTGATGTTCTGGTTGCCGCGCTCGATCCGGTTGACAGCGCTCTGACTGGTGTTGAGCGCCTCCGCGAGCTGTGACTGCGTCCAGCCGCGGTGCTGCCGGGCGTCACGGATGAGTCGGCCGATGCGTACGAGGTAATCGTCTGCCATGGGGTTGAGGCTATCTCAGATATGAGATCGCGCCTCTCGGGGGGTCCGTTCGGGTGACGCGACGTCAAGTAACCCCCGGTCACGGCTCAGCGGCGCCTGCTCGTCGTCGTGCGACGCCATCCGAAAGGCCCCGGCAAATCCATCGATGTCGTACGACGTCCGGTACTGCTGCGGGTGTGCCGCGGGCCGCTGCGGCCCCCGGTCGTGATGGACCACGAGCGTTTGTTGATGTTCAGCCGCACTCCGGGGAGGATCCGGAAGCTCTTGCGGAACGTGAGCGGCATCGTGCCCCCTTCCGTGTCGCGCCGGCTCGGTCCGGCATGCGTCGGATACCCCCGTTCGGCGTAGTGATGGCCGCACGGGTCACCCGGAGTGGGGCGCACGCCACACGGCGCCCGGACATGACCGGACCGCCCCCATGTACTAGAGTTATCTCGACATCGAGATATCTGCCGAGGCGTGCCGCAGCCACACGCCGCTGTCGGTCCGACGGTAAGGGTTACCTAACTTAGCCTTACCTTAGCGGATCGGCCAAGAGGGCGTGGCGGCAGGATGCGGTGGTACGCGCACATGAATGAAGGAGACTGTCGTGTCGGCGAACAGCTTCGACGCCCGCAGCACACTGCAGGTGGGCGACGAGTCGTACGAGATCTTCCGGCTGGACAAGGTCGAGGGCTCCGCGCGCCTTCCCTACAGCCTGAAGGTCCTGCTGGAGAACCTGCTCCGCACCGAGGACGGCGCGAACATCACCGCCGACCACATCCGCGCCCTCGGCGGCTGGGACTCGCAGGCCCAGCCGTCGCAGGAGATCCAGTTCACGCCGGCCCGCGTGATCATGCAGGACTTCACCGGCGTGCCCTGTGTCGTCGACCTCGCCACCATGCGTGAGGCCGTCAAGGAGCTGGGCGGCGACCCGAACAAGATCAACCCGCTCTCCCCGGCCGAGATGGTCATCGACCACTCCGTCATCGCGGACAAGTTCGGCACCAACGACGCCTTCCAGCAGAACGTCGACCTGGAGTACGGCCGCAACAAGGAGCGCTACCAGTTCCTGCGCTGGGGCCAGACCGCCTTCGACGACTTCAAGGTCGTGCCGCCCGGCACCGGCATCGTCCACCAGGTGAACATCGAGCACCTGGCCCGCGTCGTCATGACCCGTGACGGCAAGGCCTACCCCGACACCCTGGTCGGCACCGACTCGCACACCACCATGGTCAACGGCCTCGGCGTCCTCGGCTGGGGCGTCGGCGGCATCGAGGCCGAGGCCGCGATGCTCGGCCAGCCGGTCTCCATGCTCATCCCGCGCGTCGTCGGCTTCAAGCTGACCGGTGAGCTGACCCCCGGCACCACCGCCACCGACCTGGTGCTGACCATCACCGAGATGCTGCGCAAGCACGGCGTCGTCGGCAAGTTCGTCGAGTTCTACGGCGAGGGCGTCGCCGCCACGTCGCTGGCCAACCGCGCCACCATCGGCAACATGTCGCCGGAGTTCGGCTCCACCGCCGCCATCTTCCCGGTCGACGACGAGACGCTGAACTACATGCGCCTGACCGGCCGCAGCGACCAGCAGGTCGCCCTGGTCGAGGCGTACGCCAAGCAGCAGGGCCTCTGGCTGGACCCGAAGGCCGAGCCGGACTTCTCCGAGAAGCTGGAGCTCGACCTCTCCACGGTCGTGCCCTCCATCGCCGGCCCGAAGCGCCCGCAGGACCGCATCGTCCTCGCGAACGCCGCCGAGCAGTTCAAGCAGGACGTCCGCAACTACGTGGACAGCGTGGACGAGGCCGGCGTCGAGTCCTTCCCGGCCTCCGACGCCCCGGCCGTCGCCCCCAACGGCGCCCCGTCCAACCCGGTCCCCGTGACCGCCCCCGACGGCACCACCTACGAGCTGGACCACGGTGCGGTGACGGTCGCGGCCATCACCTCCTGCACCAACACCTCCAACCCGTACGTCATGGTCGCCGCCGCCCTGGTGGCCAAGAAGGCGGTCGAGAAGGGCCTGACCCGCAAGCCGTGGGTCAAGACCACCCTCGCCCCGGGCTCCAAGGTCGTCACCGACTACTTCGAGAAGGCGGGCCTGACCCCCTACCTCGACAAGGTCGGCTTCAACCTCGTCGGCTACGGCTGCACCACCTGCATCGGCAACTCCGGCCCGCTGCCGGACGAGGTCTCCAAGGCCGTCAACGACCACGACCTCGCCGTCACCTCGGTGCTCTCCGGCAACCGCAACTTCGAGGGCCGGATCAACCCCGACGTCAAGATGAACTACCTGGCGTCCCCGCCGCTGGTCGTCGCGTACGCGCTCGCGGGCTCCATGAAGGTGGACATCACCAGGGACGCCCTGGGCGCCGACCAGGACGGCAACCCGGTCTTCCTGAAGGACATCTGGCCCTCCGAGGCCGAGGTCAACGACGTCGTCGCCAACGCCATCGGCGAGGACATGTTCGCCAAGTCCTACAGCGACGTCTTCGCGGGCGACGCCCAGTGGCAGGCGCTGTCGATCCCGACCGGCGACACCTTCGAGTGGGACGGCGAGTCCACCTACGTGCGCAAGCCCCCGTACTTCGAGGGCATGGGCATGGAGCCGGCCCCGGTCGAGGACATCTCCGGCGCCCGGGTGCTCGCCAAGCTGGGCGACTCGGTGACCACGGACCACATCTCGCCCGCCGGTGCCATCAAGGCCGACACCCCGGCCGGCAAGTACCTCACGGAGCACGGCGTCCAGCGCCGCGACTTCAACAGCTACGGCTCGCGCCGCGGCAACCACGAGATCATGATCCGCGGCACCTTCGCCAACATCCGCCTGCGCAACCAGATCGCGCCGGGCACCGAGGGCGGCTACACCCGCGACTTCACGCAGGACGGCGGGCCGGTGTCGTTCATCTACGACGCCTCCCGCAACTACATCGAGCAGGGCATCCCGCTCGTCGTCCTGGCCGGCAAGGAGTACGGCTCCGGCTCGTCCCGCGACTGGGCCGCCAAGGGCACCGCGCTCCTCGGCGTCAAGGCAGTCATCGCCGAGTCGTACGAGCGCATCCACCGCTCGAACCTCATCGGCATGGGCGTCCTGCCGCTCCAGTTCCCGGAGGGGCGGACCGCCGAGTCCCTCGGTCTGACCGGCGAGGAGTCCTTCTCCGTCTCCGGCGTGACCGAGCTGAACGACGGCACCACCCCGCGCACGGTGAAGGTCACCACCGACACCGGCGTCGAGTTCGACGCGGTCGTCCGCATCGACACCCCGGGTGAGGCGGACTACTACCGCAACGGCGGCATCCTTCAGTACGTGCTGCGCAGCCTGATCCGCAAGTAGGCGGCGGCCGCACACAAGCCGAGGGCCGCACTCCCGTCGCCGGGAGTGCGGCCCTCGCGTCTGTCCGTCCTAGAACATCAGACGGTACGTGTTCCAGCCACCGCTGCCGATCTTCACGCGGGACTTGAACGGGGAAGCGCCGTTGCCGGTGCCCTTGTACAGGTACAGCGCACCGTTCTTGTCGCGCGCGACGACGTCGGTGATGCCGTCGATGTCGATGTCGCCGACAGAGACGATGTTGTTGTACGTGTTCCAGCCACCGCCGACGCGGGTGCGGGACGTGAACGGCGCCTTGTAGTTGCCGGTGCCCTTGTAGAGCCACAGCACGCCGGACTTGTCCTTGGCGACGATGTCGGCCTTGCCGTCACCGGAGAGGTCGCCCTTGCCGGTGATGTGCGTGTAGGCGTTCCACCCGCCGCCGACCTTGTAGCGCTGGGTCAGCTTGCCGTTGCCGTAGCCCAGGTACAGGTACAGGTAACCGGAGCTGTCGCGGGCGAGCAGGTCGTCGGCGCCGGCGCCGCCCAGGTTGGCGCCGGAGAACAGCTGGTTGTATATCTTCCAGCCGTTGCCGACGAGGGTGTGCTCCTCGGCGTTCCAGGGGGCCCAGTAGAGCTGGCCCTCGGACGTGACGTGCCAGATGCCGTCCGAGAAGCCGTCGGCGTCCTGGTCGACCTGCGTCATGGCGCGGGCCGTCTGCCAGCCGTAGCCGGCGTCCCAGCGAGCGTCCAGCCCACCCTCGAAGTCGGGGTCGTAGCTCCACAGGTCACCCGCGCCGTCCACACCGAACACCGGGTTGATCGGAGCGTCTCCGGGCATGGCGGAGGTGCCGTACTTCTCGCCACCCGACGGCTTCACGTCGAGGTGCGACCGGGAAGCGCTGGCTCCCGGTCCGTCGGCGGCGACGGCGCTGCTCGCACCCGTCGCCACCAGTGCGGCAGTGAGCGCCGCAGCCGTGGCACGCGCCAGGGCGCGACGCGTGTTCAGGCCAGAGCTTTTGGCCACGTGGGTCCTCCATTTGGTCATGCGGAAGGGACCACGAACGGGTAAGTCCGCAAGATCCCGGGATACTTCGTGATCCTTACACATGACGTTCACAGGTCAATCAGATTTACGGTCGGGGACGAGAGCGGTACAGAACAGGTACGCAAGCGCAACGTGGGGCGTACAACCTTTTGCGGGGTACGCCGGTCACCCGGCGTACCCCGCGACGTCATCCTGTGCTCACCTTCGGGTTCAGGCCAGCAGTTCCACCTCCGCCAGCGTGTGCGTGCCGTCCAGGACCAGGCGGTACTTGGCGTACGAGCCCGGGGTCTTCACCGAGAACGCGCGCGTCTGCCGGTCCCAGGCGAAGGATTCGCCGGAGCGCTCGTCCAGCGTCTTCCAGGTGGTGCCGTCGGCCGAGCCCTGGAGCTTCCAGCCGGCCGGTGCCTTGGTGCGGTCCGCCGACGAGGTGAGCGTGTACTGGACCGCCTTGGCGCCCTCGCCGGACACCGGCAGATCCACCGCGGCCACGCTCGCGTCGGTCGCCGAGGTGTTGTCGAACAGCGGGCCCTGGCCCGTGACGGCGTCGGTGCGCGGGGCCGGCACCTCGTCGTCCTTGGTGATCGACGGCGGCGCAGCGTTGTCGCCCGTGCCCCACGAGGAGGGCTTCGCGCCCATGTCGAACTCCAGTACGCCGCCCTTGGCGATCAGCGAGTGGGGGAGCGAAGTGGAGTTCCAGCGCTTGCCGTTGACCTTCAGGCCCTGCACGTAGACGTTCTTCGTGCTGTTCTTCGGCGCCTTGACGACCAGCTCGCGGCCGTTCTCCAGGTGCACCGTCGCCTTCGTGAACAGCGGGGACCCGATGGCGTACTCGCCGCTGCCCATCACCAGGGGGTAGAAGCCGAGCGAGGAGAAGAGGAACCAGGCCGACTGCTCGCCGTTGTCCTCGTCGCCGTGGTAGCCCTGCCCGATGTCGCTGCCGGTGTACAGCCGCTGGAGCACCTCGCGGATGTTCTTCTGCGTCTTGTACGGCTGCCCGGCCGCGTCGTACATGTACAGGGCGTGGTGGGCGACCTGGTTGGAGTGCCCGTACATGCCCATGCGGACGTCGCGTGCCTCGACCATCTCGTGGATGACCCCGCCGTAGGAGCCCTTCAGGTCCGGGGAGGCCGTCTCCGGGGTGGAGAGGTACTCGTCGAGCTTGTCGCCGAGGCCGTCCCGGCCGCCGTACAGGTTGGCCAGGCCCCGGCTGTCCTGCGGGGCGGTGAAGGCGTAGCCCCAGCCGTTGGTCTCCGTGTAGTCGTAGCCCCACACGCGGGGGTCGTACTTCTCGGAGTCCACGCGCCAGTCGCCCTTGTTGTCCTTGCCCTGGAAGAAGCCGGCCTTGGCGTCGAAGAGGTTGACGTAGTCCTGGGCGCGGTTGAGGAAGTACGCGGACTCGTCCTTGTACCGCTTCTCGCCGGTCTCCTTGTAGAGCTTCTCGCCCATCTTCGCGATGCCGTAGTCGTTGAGGTAGCCCTCCAGCGACCACGACAGGCCCTCGTGCGTCTCGGTACCGGCGTAGCCGAGGAACGGCGAGGTCTCCATGCCCTTGCGGCCCACGCCCGAGGACGGCGGCACCACGGTGGCGTTCTTGACCGCCGCGTCGTACGCCGCCTTGGCGTCGAAGTCGACGCCCTTGACGTAGGCGTCGGCGAAGGCCACGTCGGAGGAGGTGCCGGTCATCAGGTCCGCGTAGCCGGGGGAGGACCAGCGCGAGGTCCAGCCGCCGTCCTTGTACTGCTGCACGAAGCCGTCGACCAGCTCACCGGCCTGGGAGGGGGTGAGGAAGGAGTACGCGGGCCAGGCGGTCCGGTACGTGTCCCAGAAGCCGTTGTTGACGTAGACCTTGCCGTCCACGATCTTGGCGCCGGTCTCGGTCGGCGTGTTCTCCTTGACCGCCTTGGAGAACGGGGAGGCGTACTTGTACTTTCCGTCGACCTTCTCGTGGCCCGCGTTCGGGTACAGGTACAGCCGGTAGAGGCCGGAGTACAACGTGGTCAGCTGGTCCTGCGTGGCGCCCTCCACCTCGACCTTGCCGAGGATCTTGTCCCACTGCTTCTGGGCGTCGCGCTTGACCTTGTCGAAGGAGGCGCGCTTCGGGATCTCCTGGCGCAGGTTGTCCTTCGCCTGGTCCACGCTGATCAGCGAGGTGGCGATGCGCATCGTCACGGCGTGGTCCCGGCCCGCGTCGAAGCGCAGGTGGCCCTTGACGCCGCTGGAGTCGCCGCCGGTGACCAAGCTGTCGAACTCGCCGTAGACGAAGAGGCGGGTGGCACCGGCGGAGCCGCCGGACTTGACGTCCGAGTAGCCGGTGAAGGTGCCGTTCTCCTTGTCCAGGGTCAGGCCGGCGTTGTCCTCGACGTTGTCGAAGATGACGCTGGCGTCGTCACCGGGGTAGGTGAAGCGCATCATCGCCGCGTGGTCGGTCGGCGCCATCTCGGCCTTGACGCCGTTCTCGAACCGCACGCCGTAGTAGTACGGCCTGGCCGTCTCGTTCTCGTGCCGGAAGGCCAGCTCGCGGGCGTCCCGGCCGGTGTCCGGGGTGCCGGAGGCGGCCGAGGGCATCACCTGGAAGGTCTGCCGGTCACCCATCCACGGGCTCGGCTCGTGGCTCGCGGAGAACGCCTGCACGGTGGGCAGGTTGTCGTCGTTGTTGCCGCTGGCGTACTCGTAGATCCAGCTGAGCGAACCGGCGTTGGTCACCGGCGTCCAGAAGTTGAAGCCGTGCGGCACGGCGGTCGCGGGGAAGTTGTTGCCGCGCGAGAAGCTGCCGCTGGAGTTGGTGCCGCGGGTGGTGAGCGCGTAGTCCGACAGGTGGGCCTTGGGACGCTCGGGCTTGGCCTGCTCGATCGCCACGTCGTCCAGCCAGCCGCGGAACTTCGCCGGGCCCTTGGGGGAGTCGTACGCCAGCAGGATCCGGTCGACGGTCTTGCCGGCCGCGACCGAACCGATCCCGGACTTCACACTGTTCCACTGGTTCACGTAGAGGATCTTGGCGTCGCCCTGACCGCGCGGCGTCAGCGGGAACCCGTGCTGGTCGGTGGCCTTGAGGTCGCTCAGGTAGGTGCCGTCGGTGAAGGCGAGGTCGACGGAGACGTTCGTGGCGTCGTAGTCGAGGTCGCCGTCGGCCATCGACGGGAAGACCTTGTAGGACAGCTCGCTGCGCCGGTCGACCTTGACGTTCACGTCGAAGACCTTGTTGTACGAGTAGCCCCGGCCGTCCGCGGTGTGCCGGCCCGCGTAGCGCAGCGCGTGGGTGCCGGTGAACCCGGCGTTCGCCTTCGCGGTCGGCGAGCCCACCGGTCCCTCGTCGACGAAGGAGAGCATGTCCTCGGGCGTGGGGACCTCGGTGTCGCTGGTGGCCAGCTGCACGTCGGCGAGCTGGAGCGCGTCGCCGGCCCCGTTGTTCTTGGTGATCTCCAGCCGGAAGTGCTGGAACTCGGCGGTCTCGGCGAGCTCGTAGGTCTTGGTCTGGAACCGCTCGCCGAAGTGCTCCCCGGCGCGGGTGTCCAGCGTCTGCCAGGTCTCGCCGTCCGCCGAGCCCTTCAGCGTCCAGTCCAGCGGGTCGCGTTCGTCGTGGTCGTTGGCCGAGGTGAGCGCGTACTTGGCGATCTTCGTCGGTGCGTCGAGGTCGAACTCGACCCAGCCGGTCGGCGCGAAGGTGAGCCACTTGGTGGCCGGCTCGTTGTCGACGAGGTTCTCCTTCACCTCCCGGCCGCCCGTGTTCTCGGCGCTCGCGCGCACACCGGTGACGTTCTCGGTGACGTTGCCGGGTATGCCGGTGCTGTACCCGCCGTCCACACCGGAGGCCCGCTTGCGGCCGTCCGTGCCGGTGTCCACGGTGTCGGTCCAGTCCGGAGCCGGATCGTCGGTCTCGAAGGACGACGCGAACTCCCGGTCGGCCTTCGCGGGCGCGCCCGGGAGCGCGACCGCCGCCCCCTGAGAACCCACCGCCAAGGCGAAGGCGGTCGTCATGACGACCGCCGGACCCCATCTGTGCCGAACTCTGTACTGCATGTCCTGGCCACCCTCCCTGCGCGCGGGACAACGTTGTCAAATCAACTGCGCAAGGACCAGTAGGGGTCAAGTGGCATGTGATGTCAAGGGTGTTGGATGTGGCGTTCGGGGCTTATGGCAGGTATTCCTCCGGCATGCGGTGCACGGGCCACTCATATTTCCGGGAGGTCTCAACTCGGAAAAGACGTACCGCGAACCTTGCATTCGATCTTGCTCCGCCGACGGAAAGTGGACTATACCTGTCGGCCACCGGGGGATACGGGGGGAACCGCGACGAGGAACCGCCCAAGGCGCCCGAACAGCAGTGACACCATCTGTGAGAGCACAGCAGTACCCGCATTTCCTGCACGACCCAGCGTGACCCGATCGCGGTGCCGGGGAGGATCCGGTTCACCGCCTGAGTCCTGGAGAAGGCGAGGACTTGAGCATGGGATCCACTTCCGCCGAGAACAACGGTACGGGCGTCGGCCGCCGCGATCTGATCAAGCGGTCCGCCGCGCTCGGCCTGATCTCCGTACCCACGATGAGCTTCCTGTCCGCCTGCGCGAGCGGCGGCGGGGACGACCAGGAGAAGGCCGAGGCGGGCGAGAAGTCCGCCAAGAACCCGCTCGCGGTCAACGACAGCGCCCAGATGGAATTCGTCCTCTTCGACGGCGGCTTCGGCAAGGAGTACGCCGAGGACGCCGTGAAGCTGTACGAAAAGGCCTTCCCGAAGGCCAAGGTGAAGTTCTCCGCCACCCAGAAGATCCAGTCCACCCTCCAGCCGCGCTTCAACGGCGGCAACCCGCCGGACCTCGTCGACAACTCCGGCGCCGAGCAGATGGACATGGGCGTCCTGGTCGGCAAGAAGCAGCTCGCCGACCTCACCCCGCTGCTCGACGCCCCGTCCTACGACGACCCGAACAAGAAGGTCCGCGACACGCTGCGCCCCGGCATCGTGGAGATGGGCCAGTTCGACGGCGAACCGGTCTGGATCATGTACTACGCCTACACGGTGTACGGCAACTGGTACTCCCAGAAGGCCCTGGACTCCCTGGACGCGGAGTACCCGAAGACCTGGGACGAGATGCTCGCGGTCTGCGAGAAGGCCAAGAAGAAGGGCATGGCCGGCTGGACCTACGCCGGCAAGTACCCGTACTACATCCCCTTCTCGATGTCCCCGATGATCGCCAAGGTCGGCGGCCGCGAGGTGCTCGACGCGATCGACAACCTGGAGCCCAACGCCTGGAAGCACCCGGCGGTCAAGACGGTCTTCGAGGCCTGGTACGAGCTGTACAAGAAGGGCTACGTCCTCAAGGGCACCCCGGGCCTGGACCACATCCAGTCGCAGACCGCGTGGGCCAAGGGCAAGGCCCTCTTCATCCCCAACGGCTCCTGGGTGGAGAACGAGTCGGCCAAGGTCATCCCCGCCGACTTCGACCTCGCCGTCTCCGCGCCGCCCGGCATCGACGACTCCGACAAGATGCCCTTCGGCACCATGTGGGCGTCCGGCGGCGAGCCCTTCATCGTCCCGGCCAAGGCGGCCAACGGGGCCGGCGGCATGGAGCAGCTGCGCATCATGCTCAGCGAGGGGTCCTCGAAGAACTTCACCAGCAAGGTGAAGTCCCTGAGCGCCTACAACGGCGGCACCGACGGCATCGAGCTGACCCCGGGCCTCAAGTCGGGCGTCGCGGCGCTGGAGCTGGCCGGCGACAACGTGGTGAACCCGCGCATGCAGGACTGGTACGTGCAGCTCCAGAAGGAGAAGATCGGCGTCTCCTGCCTGGGCGAGATGATGGCGGGCCGGATGACCCCGGCCGAGACCATCAAGAAGATCCAGGGCTACGCCGACGAAGCCGCCAAGGACTCGTCGATCAAGCACTACAAGCACCAGTGAGGACGCGTCACCAGGGCCTGTCCGGCGCCACCGCGCCGGGCGGGCCCTGGCGGCGCCACCCGCGCGCAGATCGGGGTCGGTAGCAATGCAGCACGGCAAGTACCGGTTCATCGTGGGGTTCCTGGCGGTTCCCCTGGGACTGTACGCGCTCTTCGTCATCTGGCCGTTCATCCAGTCCATCTACTACTCGTTCACGGACTGGACGGGGCTGAGTCCCGAGTTCAAGATGGTCGGCTTCGACAACTACTCGCGGATGCTCGACGACGACATCTTCTGGAAGTCGTTGCAACACAGCGTGATGTTCGCGCTGTTGGTGCCGCTGGTGACACTCAGCCTGGCGCTCTTCTTCGCCTTCATGATCAACGTCGGCGGACGGCGCCGCCGCGGCGGCCCGGCGATCACCGGTGTGCGCGGCTCCGGCTTCTACAAGATCGTGTACTTCTTCCCGCAGGTCCTGTCCATCGCGATCGTCGCCCTGCTGTTCCAGTTCGCGTACAACCCGGACAGCGGCGCGATCAACTCGCTGCTGCGCGGGATCGGCCTGGACTCCGTCCAGCCGCTGTGGCTCGGCGACCCCAACATCGCCCTGTGGTGCGTGATGGCCGTGCTGGTCTGGTCGACGGTCGGCTTCTTCGTGGTCCTCTTCTCCGCGGGCATGGCCTCCATCCCGGCGGAGCTGTACGAGGCCGCGCTGCTGGACGGCGCGAACCGGGCCAGCACCTTCTTCAAGGTGACCCTGCCGCTGCTGTGGGACACCGTCCAGTCCGGCTGGGTCTACATGGGCATCCTCGCGCTGGGCGCCGAGTCGTTCGCGGTCGTGCAGATCATGACGACCGGACCCGGCGGACCCGACTACTCGACCACCGTCATGGTCCTGTACGTGTACCAGAAGGCGTTCCGTGACGGTCAGGCCGCCTACGCCACCACCATCGGCGTCGCCCTGCTCCTCGTCACGCTGGCCTTCGCCGCCGTCGTGATGCGGCTGGGCCGGCGCGAGCGGCTGGAGTACTGATCAATGAAGACGACCGAGACCCCCGCCCCCGTGCCCGCCGAGCCCGGCACGCCCGTCATCAAGGCCCAGGCCGCCCCCGGCGGACTCAAGGAGGGGAAGAAGGAGGGCACCACCCTCAACGTCTTCTCCCACGGCGTCCTCGTCATCTGGGCGATCATGGTCGGCATGCCGCTGGTGTGGGCGGTGATGACCTCCTTCAAGGACGACGCCTCCATCTTCGGCTCGCCCTGGTCGCTGCCCGACAAGCTGAACTTCGACAACTGGTCGCGGGCCTGGTCCCAGGCCCACATGAGCGACTATTTCCTCAACACCGTTCTGGTGGTGGGCGGTTCCCTCATCGGCACGCTGGTGCTGGGATCCATGGCGGCCTATGTGCTGGCCCGGTTCGAGTTTCCGGGCAACCGGTTCATCTATTACTTGTTCATCGCCGGCATGAGTTTCCCGATCATGCTCGCCCTGGTCCCGTTGTTCTACGTGGTGGACAACATGGGAATGCTGAACACCATCCACGGGCTGATCCTGGTCTACATCGCCTATTCACTGCCCTTCACGGTGTTCTTCCTGACCGGGTTCTTCAGAACCCTGCCCACCTCGGTGGCCGAGGCCGCGTTCGTGGACGGTGCCTCCCACTCGCGGACCTTCTTCCAGGTCATGCTGCCGATGGCCAAGCCCGGCCTGATCAGCGTGGGAATCTTCAACTTCCTGGGCCAGTGGAACCAGTACATGCTGCCGACCGTGCTGAACACGGACCCGGACAAGCACGTCCTCACCCAGGGCCTGGTGCAGCTGGCGGTCAGCCAGGGGTACAAGGGCGACTGGTCGGGCCTGTTCGCCGGCCTGGTCATGGCGATGCTGCCGGTGCTGGCCGCGTACATCATCTTCCAGCGCCAGGTGGTCCAGGGGCTCACGGCGGGCGCCCTGAAGTAGCACACCGCGAACCCGCGCATGCCGCTCCCACAGCCCGGGGGCGGCATGCTCGTGTGTGCGCGGACGACCACGGAGGAGAGCCGGATGCGGTTCAACCTCTTGACGGGAGGTGACCCGAACGGCTCAGCTTAGAGTTCACTAGTTGGACATGGAAGGGGCCTCATCGAAGCGGCCCCGCGCGCAGGAGGTCGTCGTGGAGACTCCGGGGTCGCAGTCGTCGCTGCACCGAGCCAACCTGGAACGCGTCGTACGGGCGGTACGGCTCGCCGGTTCGCTCACGCAGGCGGAGATCGCGAGGACGACGGGCCTGTCCGCGGCCACGGTCTCGAACATCGTCCGGGAACTGAAGGACGGCGGAACCGTCGAGGTCACGCCCACCTCCGCGGGCGGCCGCCGGGCCCGCAGCGTCTCGCTGAGCGGGGACGCCGGCATCGTCATCGGCGTGGACTTCGGCCACACCCACCTGCGCGTCGCCATCGGCAACCTGGCCCACCAGGTGCTCGCCGAGGAGTCCGAGCCGCTGGACGTCGACGCCTCCTCGGACCAGGGCTTCGACCGGGCGGAACAGCTGGTCAGCCGACTGATCGCGGCCACCGGCGTGGACCGCGCCAAGATCGCCGGGGTGGGCCTGGGCGTGCCGGGCCCGATCGACGTGGAGTCCGGGACGCTGGGCTCGACCGCCATCCTGCCCGGCTGGGGCGGCATCCGGCCCGCCGAGGAGCTGCGGGGGCGGCTCGGCGTGCCGGTGCACGTGGACAACGACGCCAACCTCGGCGCCCTGGGCGAGCTGGTCTGGGGCAGCGGCCGGGGAGTGCGGGACCTGGCGTACATCAAGGTCGCCAGCGGCGTCGGCGCCGGTCTGGTGATCAACGGGAAGATCTATCGCGGCCCCGGCGGCACTGCGGGAGAAATCGGTCATATCACCCTCGATGAGGCCGGTCCCGTCTGCCGGTGCGGAAACCGGGGTTGCCTGGAGACCTTCGCGGCAGCACGCTATGTGCTTCCGCTCCTCCAGCCCGGCCACGGCACCGATCTGACGATGGAGGGCGTCGTGCGGCTGGCCCGGGACGGTGATCCCGGTTGCCGTCGGGTGATCGCCGACGTCGGCCGCCACATCGGCAGTGGAGTCGCCAATCTCTGCAACCTGCTCAACCCGAGCCGCGTCGTCCTCGGCGGCGATCTCGCCGAGGCCGGTGAGCTGGTGCTCGGGCCGATAAGGGAGTCCGTCGGGCGCTACGCCATCCCCAGCGCGGCGCGGCAACTCTCGGTGCTTCCCGGGGCCCTCGGGGGCCGTGCGGAGGTGCTCGGGGCGCTCGCCCTCGCCCTCAGCGAGATGGGCGATTCGACGCTCTTGGACGGGTCTGCGACCGGCGCTCTGCCGGCGGCCACGCCTGCCTTCACTTAGAGCACGGATGGCACCGTTGTCATCTCGTTAAGGATTTACTTCTTGACGTCGCACGTGTGGCCGAGTTGACTTCCAGCCACCTCGGCCGCAACGACGCGGCCTCGTCAGGGAGGTTTGTGAAGTGAACACGCGTATGCGTCGTGCCGCCGTTGCCGTTGCCACCACCGCGATGGCCGTCTCGCTCGCCGCCTGTGGCAGCGCCAAGGAGTCCGACGGCGGCAGCGACTCGTCCGACTCGGCGGCGAAGAAGGGCGACGACATCAAGGTCGGTCTGCTCCTTCCCGAGAACCAGACCGCGCGGTACGAGAAGTTCGACAAGCCCATGATCGAGAAGAAGGTCAAGGAGCTCACGAACAACAAGGGCGAGGTCGTCTACGCCAACGCCAAGCAGGACGCCAGCCTTCAGAACCAGCAGGTCGACACGATGGTGACCAACAAGGTCGACGTGCTGATCGTGGACGCGGTGGACTACAAGGCGATCGCGGGCTCGGTCAAGAAGGCCAAGGACGCCGGCATCAAGGTCGTCGCCTTCGACCGCCTGGCGGAGGGCCCCATCGACGCCTACACCTCGTTCGACAACGTCACCGTCGGCAAGACGCAGGGCGAGGCGCTCCTCCAGGCGCTGGGCGACAAGGCCAAGGACGCCCAGATCGTCATGATGAACGGCTCCTCCACCGACCCGAACGCCGCCCAGTTCAAGGAGGGCGCGCACGCCGCCCTCGACGGCAAGGTGAAGGTCGGCCGCGAGTACGACACCAAGGAGTGGAAGCCGGAGAACGCCAACGCCAACATGGAGGGCGCCATCTCCGCCCTCGGCAAGGACAAGATCCAGGGCGTCTACTCCGCCAACGACGGCATGGCGGGCGGCATCATCACCGCCCTGAAGGCCGCCGGCATCTCCAACGTCCCGGTTACCGGCCAGGACGCCGAGCTCGCGGGCGTGCAGCGCATCGTCACCGGTGAGCAGTACATGAGCGTCTTCAAGTCGTACCCGAAGGAGGCCGAGACCGCGGCCGAGATGGCCGTCGCGCTCGCCAAGGGCGAGTCGCTCGACTCCATCGCCAACGACAAGGTCGACTCCGCCACCGCCAAGGGCATCCCCGCGGTCATCGTCCCGGTCGTCTCGCTGACCAAGGACAACATCAAGGAGACCGTCATCAAGGACGGCTTCTACACGATCGACGAGATCTGCACGGACAAGTACAAGGCCGCCTGCGACAAGATCGGCCTCAAGTAAGCGGACCCGCGTCCCGAGCCTGCTGAGCCGCCCGGGACCGGCCGCCCCAGCTCCTCCGGCGCCCCGCACCCATCAGCCCCGCAAGCTACGCGGGGCGCCGGACGGAACACCCCCCCCCAAATACTTCTGTACAACCTCCCGCCGGGTCAGGCGGCGAAGGAGATGGTTCACGTGTCCGCTACGCCCGTGCTGGCGTTGCGCGGGGTCTCCAAGCGATTCGGTGCCGTCCAGGCGCTCACCGAGGTAGAGCTTGAGGTCCACGCCGGTGAGGTGGTCGCCCTGGTGGGCGACAACGGCGCCGGAAAGTCCACGCTGGTCAAGACGATCGCCGGCGTGCACCCCATCGATGAGGGCGCCATCGAGTGGGACGGCAAGGCCGTCTCGATCAACAGGCCGCACGACGCCCAGAACCTCGGCATCGCGACGGTCTACCAGGACCTCGCGCTGTGCGACAACATCGACGTCGTCGGCAACCTCTACCTGGGCCGGGAGGTCCGCCGCCGCGGCGTCCTGGACGAAGTGGAGATGGAGCGCCGCTCCCGCGAGCTCCTCGACACGCTGTCCATCCGCATCCCCAGCGTCCGCATCCCGATCGCCTCCCTCTCCGGCGGTCAGCGCCAGGTCGTGGCGATCGCCCGGTCCATGCTCGGCGAGCCCAAGCTGGTCATCCTGGACGAGCCCACCGCCGCCCTCGGCGTCGAGCAGACCGCGCAGGTCCTCGACCTGGTGGAGCGGCTGCGCGAGCGCGGCCACGCGGTCATCCTCATCAGCCACAACATGGCCGATGTCAAGGCGGTCGCCGACAAGGTCGCCGTCCTGCGCCTCGGGCGCAACAACGGCGTCTTCGAGGTCAAGTCGACCTCGCAGGAAGAGATCATCTCCGCCATCACGGGCGCCACGGAGAACGCCGTGACCCGTCGTGCGGCACGCGCAAATGGGGAGATCAAGAAGTGAGCATCGACAAGACCTCCACCCCCGCCGCGGACGACGCGGTGGAGAACACCGACGCGGCGGCCGCCGCCGTCACGGCCGTCGACCCCCGGCTGCTGGTGCGCGAGCAGGGCTTCGCCGGCTACCTCGGCGAGTTCAAGCGGAAGATGAAGGCCGGTGACCTCGGGTCCATACCGGTCGTCGTCGGTCTGCTGATCATCTGGGCCATCTTCACCAGCCTGAACTCCAACTTCCTCACCGCCGGCAACTTCTCCGACATGTCGGTCGCCATGGTCGGCACCGGCATGATCGCCGTCGGCATCGTCTTCGTGCTGCTGCTCGGCGAGATCGACCTGTCGGTCGGCTCGGTCAGCGGTGTCGCGGGCGCCACCTTCGCGGTGCTGAGCGTCACGCACGGGATGAACGAGTGGCTCGCCCTGCTGCTGGCGATCCTCACCGGTACCGTCGCCGGTGCCATCCACGGCTTCGTCTTCGCCCGCATCGGTGTCCCGGCCTTCGCCGTGACGCTCGCCGGACTGCTGTTCTGGCAGGGCTTCATGCTCCAGATCCTGGGCGACAACGGCACGATCAACCTCGACTCCGACGGCGTCGTGGTGAAGCTGACGAGCTACTACTTCAGCGACGTGGCCGCCGCCTACGGTCTGGCGGTCGTGGTGACCGCGGGCTACTTCCTCTCCGCGTTCTTCGACAACCGCCGCCGCGAGGCCGCCGGGGTGCCGTCCCGGCCGCTGAACGAGATCATCGTGCGCACGGTGCTGCTCGCGATCCTGGCCTTCGCCGTGGCGATCGTCTTCAACCAGTACAAGGGCCTCCCGCTGGCCGTGGTGATCTTCCTGGCGTTCCTGCTGCTCACGGACTTCGTGCTGCGCCGCACCGCCTACGGTCGCAAGATCTTCGCGCTCGGTGGCAGTGTCGAGGCGTCCCGCCGTGCCGGTATCAACGTGGAGCTGGTCCGGATCTCGGTCTTCGCCATCGCCGGCGGCTTCGCGGCGATCGGCGGCCTCTTCGTGGCGTCGAAGATCGCCTCCGCGAACCAGGGCGCGGGCACCGGTGAGTTCCTGATGAACGTCATCGCCGCGGCCGTGATCGGCGGTACGTCCCTGTTCGGCGGCCGCGGCCGCACCTGGGACGCGCTGCTCGGTGTGATGGTCATCGTCTCGATCCAGTACGGCCTCGCCCTGGAGGGCATCGCCTCGCCGGTCCAGTACATGATCACCGGTGGCGTGCTGCTGGCGACCGTCGTCATCGACGCGATCACCCGCAAGACGCAGAAGACGGCCGGCCGCGCGTAACCCGCGCCGAACGGCCGACGACGGTCCGCCCGCCCGGCTGAGCCCCGGGCGGGCGGACCGTTTCCCGTCGGTGCCGCCGCTGTGGGTGCCGTCCCGGCCGGGGCGCTCAGCAGGCGCCGAGGTCCTGCCAGACGCCCCACTGGCCGGTGGTCCCGGGCTCCTCGCCGGTCGTCCACCACTTGGCCTTCCAGGTGTGCCCCTCGTGGGAGACCTGCTGCCCGCCGGTGTAGATCGCGCCCGAGTTCCACGGGGCGGCCGTGCACTGGTTGCCGTTGCCGCCGGTGACGGTCAGCGCGTACGTGGTGCTGTGGCTGCCGGACGGGCTGGTGCCGGTGACGGTGACGGAGTACGTGCCCGAGACCGCCTGGTCGGTGGTGGCGAGGGTGAGCGTCGACTGCCCGCCCGCGGTGACCGAGGCGGGGCTGAAGGACGCGGTGACTCCTGCCGGGACCCCGCTCGCCCTGAGCTGCACCGTCTCCGCCTGACCCGACTTCACCGCGGTCTTCACCGTGGTGGTGGCCGAGGCGCCCGCGGTCACCGTGCCGGAGGCCGGGGTGGCGGAGAGGGAGAAGTCGTTCTCCGGGGCGGTGCTGCCGCTGGTGAAGGGCGCGAAGATGTGCGAGAAGTCCCAGGTGTTCTGCTGGATGCCGGAGCAGTTGTCGGCCGCGCCGCCGCCCGCGCAGCTCCCGTTGTCCCGCTGGAGCGCCCAGAAGGAGAGCGTGTTGATGCCCTGGTCCAGGGCCCAGTCGTAGACCGTGCGGGCGTTGTCCAGGGTGAAGGTCTCCGCCGGTCCGAAGTCGTCGACGCCGATCATCTCGATGACGCCGATCATGTGCCACAGCTCGGCCGAGGACTTGCCCGGGTGGAGCCGGGCCAGCACGTCGTGCAGCCCCTGGGTCGCCGTCTGCGTGTCCCGGGCCATGTCGTGCTGCTGGTTGTCGTAGTAGTCGAACGTCATGAGGTTCACGACGTCGACCCTGGTGCCGTTCGCCACGGCGTTCTCGAGCAGGGCGACCCCGTTGCTCGCCGGGCCGCGGGTGGTCGTGGGCAGCGTGTAGGAGATCTCCAGGTCGCGGCCGTTGTCGGCGGCCCAGTCCTGGACCAGCTTGATGGCCTTGTTGCGGCGGTCGATGCCCGCGGTGTTGTCCAGCGCGTCGATCTCGATGTCCATGTCGAGCCGGCTCACGTCGTAGGTCGTCACGACCTTCTCGTAGGCCGCGGCGATCTGCTGGACGTCGGTGCAGCTGTCGGCGATCTCGGTGCCCGTGGTGTCGGCCGTGTAGCCGCCGAACGAGGGGATGACGTCGCCCCCGTTCGCCTGGATGGTGTCGAAGTCGGCGCCGAAGGCCGACTGCGCGATCGGCATCGACGTGTCGCCGTTCCAGTACGGCGTGCAGGAGCCCGGGGTCGCGGTCTGGAGGAAGGCCATGGTGAGGTGCTTGGCCCCCGACTGCGCGGCCAGCGCGGCCGGGCTCTCGCCGGTCCAGGCCTCGAAGTACGGCGCGAAGACCCGGTCCGGCAGCGGGGTCGCCGCCTCGGCCGTGCCGGTGCCGGACAGCGCGAGGCCCACCGCGGCCACGGTGGTGGCGGCCGCGGTGAGGGCCGCCCGGATGGAACGCATGCGTCTCATGTCAGTCCCGGTGTGTGTGGGGTGGAACGTCGATTCCCGTGCTGTGCTGGGGTGTTGCCGGGTACGGGGATATCGCCGCGGCAACCGGGACCGCAATGGTCTGGACCAGAATGGGACTAGACCAATCCGCCGGGCCGGGCGCCACCGGGCCTGGACACCGTGCGCTCCCCGGACTGGACCACCCGGGTAAAGGTGTCCCCAAGCCGCTGCGCGACGTGCCGGACGACGCGGACGGGGAAGACGAGGTCCGGGAAGACGTAGAACGGCCCGCCCCTGGGTAAGGCCGAACGCGTGACGTACGACGCACCGCCCGGACACGTTCCGCCGGAGCGGAACATTAGACTCGACGAGCCCGGCAACAGCTCTACTGCAAGGAGGCACGGGTGCCGCTGCTGACCCGCATCACGGGACCGCGCGATCTGGACCGGCTCAGCCTGGAAGAGCTGACTCAGCTGGCCGAGGAGATCCGTACCTTCCTCGTCGACGCCGTCTCCAAGACCGGCGGCCACCTCGGCCCCAACCTCGGCGTGGTGGAACTCACCCTCGCCCTGCACCGGGTCTTCGACTCGCCGAAGGACAAGGTGCTCTGGGACACCGGCCACCAGTCCTACGTGCACAAGCTGCTCACCGGCCGCCAGGACTTCTCCAAGCTCAAGATGAAGGGCGGCCTGTCCGGCTACCCCTCGCAAGGAGAGTCCGAGCACGACGTCATCGAGAACAGCCACGCCTCCACGGTCCTCGGCTGGGCCGACGGCATCGCCAAGGCCAACCAGGTCCTCGAGCGCGACGACCACGTGGTCGCCGTCATCGGCGACGGCGCCCTCACCGGCGGCATGGCCTGGGAGGCGCTGAACAACATCGCCGCCGCCAAGGACCGCCCCCTGGTCATCGTCGTCAACGACAACGAGCGCTCCTACGCGCCCACCATCGGCGGCCTCGCCAACCACCTGGCGACCCTGCGCACCACCGACGGCTACGAGCGCTTCCTGGCCCGCACCAAGGAGGTCCTGGAGCGCACCCCGGTCGTCGGGCGCCCCCTCTACGACACCCTGCACGGCGCCAAGAAGGGCCTCAAGGACTTCATCGCCCCGCAGGGCATGTTCGAGGACCTCGGCCTCAAGTACGTCGGCCCGATCGACGGCCACGACCTGGAGGCCCTGGAGTCCGCCCTCACCCGCGCCAAGCGCTTCGGCGGCCCGGTGATCGTGCACTGCCTCACCGAGAAGGGCCGTGGCTACCAGCCCGCCCTCCAGGACGAGGCCGACCGCTTCCACGCCGTCGGCAAGATCCACCCCGACACCGGCCTGCCCATCTCCACCTCCGGCGCCGACTGGACGTCCGTCTTCGGCGACGAGATGCTCAAGCTCGGCAAGGAGCGCGAGGACGTCGTCGCCATCACGGCCGCGATGCTCCAGCCGGTCGGCCTCGACAAGTTCGCCAAGGCCTTCCCGGACCGCGTCTACGACGTCGGGATCGCCGAGCAGCACGGCGCGGTCTCCGCGGCCGGCCTCGCCCACGGCGGGGTGCACCCGGTCTTCGCCGTGTACGCCACCTTCCTCAACCGGGCCTTCGACCAGGTCCTGATGGACGTCGCCCTGCACAAGTGCGGCGTGACGTTCGTGCTGGACCGGGCCGGCGTCACCGGCACCGACGGCGCCTCCCACAACGGCATGTGGGACATGTCGATCCTCCAGGTCGTCCCCGGTCTCAGGCTCGCCGCCCCGCGCGACGCCGACCAGGTCCGCGCCCAGCTGCGCGAGGCCGTCGCGGTGGACGACGCCCCGACCGTGGTCCGCTTCTCCAAGGGCGCGGTCGGCCCCGCGGTCCCCGCCGTCGGCCGGGTCGGCGGCATGGACGTGCTGCGCGCCCCCGGCACGGACACGCCCGACGTGCTCCTGGTCTCCGTCGGCGCCCTCGCGCCGATGTGCCTGGAGATCGCCGACCTGCTGAACAAGCAGGGCATCTCCACCACCGTGGTCGACCCGCGCTGGGTCAAGCCCGTCGACGAGGCCATGGCCCCGCTCGCCGAGCGGCACCGCGTGGTCGTCACCGTCGAGGACAACTCCCGGGTCGGCGGTGTCGGCTCCGCCGTCGCCCAGGCCCTGCGCGACGCCGGCGTCGACGTACCGCTGCGCGACTTCGGCATCCCGCCGCGCTTCCTCGACCACGCCTCCCGCGCCGAGGTGCTGGCCGAGATCGGGCTCACCGCGCCCGATATCGCGCGCCAGGTCACCGGCCTGGTCGCCAAGCTCGACGGCAGGTACGACCGGGCGGGCGCCGAGGTGGACCAGGTGGAGGCCGCGCGCGACTGACACCGCCCGCCGCGGGGCTCCGCAACTCCGCACTGGGCCGGATGGGCCGGTTCCGCCACTCGATGCAGTGGCGGAACCGGCCCATCCGCGTGAAATCGCCTACGCCGGGGCATACGCAGTACGCCCCCTCTCGATCATGTCGAGGACGACAAGCGTGGGAGGTCCCCGTGAGCAACACCCTGTTCAGGACGAAGAAGATCGAGCAGTCCATCCGTGACACGGAGGAACCCGAGCACGCGCTCAAGAAATCCCTGTCCGCGCTGGACCTGACGGTCTTCGGTATCGGTGTCGTCATCGGCACCGGCATCTTCGTACTGACCGGCACCGTCGCCAAGAACAACGCCGGGCCCTCCGTGGCCCTGGCGTTCGTGGTCGCCGGCGTGGTCTGCGCGCTCGCCGCGCTGTGCTACGCCGAGTTCGCCTCCACCGTCCCGGTGGCCGGCTCCGCCTACACCTTCTCCTACGCCTCGCTGGGCGAACTGCCCGCCTGGATCATCGGCTGGGACCTGGTCCTGGAGTTCGCGCTCGGCACGGCGGTGGTGGCCGTCGGCTGGTCGGGCTACATCCGCTCGCTGATGGACAACGCGGGCTGGCACATGCCGGCCGAGCTGGGCGGGCGGGACGGCGCGGACGGGTTCGGCTTCGACATCCTCGCCGCCGCCCTGGTGCTGGTGCTCACCGCCATCCTCGTGCTCGGCATGAAGCTGTCGGCGCGGATCACCTCGCTCGTCGTCGCCATCAAGGTGGCGGTCGTCCTCATCGTGATCATCGCGGGCGCCTTCTTCGTCAAGAGCTCCAACTACGACCCCTTCATCCCGAAGTCGCAGCCCGTCGAGGCGGGCGGGGGACTGCACTCACCACTGATCCAGCTGATGTTCGGCTGGGCCCCGGCCAACTTCGGCGTGATGGGCATCTTCACGGCCGCCTCGGTCGTCTTCTTCGCCTTCATCGGCTTCGACATCGTCGCCACCGCCGCCGAGGAGACCAGGAACCCGCAGCGCGACATGCCCCGCGGCATCCTCGGCTCCCTGATCATCTGCACCATCCTCTACGTCGCGGTCTCGATCGTCGTCACCGGCATGCAGCACTACACCAAGCTGTCCGTCGACGCCCCGCTCGCGGACGCGTTCAAGGCCACCGGACATCCCTTCTTCTCGGGCGTGATCAGCTTCGGCGCGGCCGTCGGCCTGACCACGGTCTGCATGATCCTGCTCCTGGGCCAGAGCCGGGTGTTCTTCGCGATGAGCCGCGACGGACTGCTGCCGCGCTTCTTCTCCCACGTCCACCCGAAGTTCCGCACCCCCTACCGGCCGACCATCCTGCTCGGCGTGGTCATCGCGATCGTGGCCGGCTTCACCAGCCTCAGCGAGCTGGCCGAACTGGTGAACATCGGCACGCTCTTCGCCTTCGTCATCGTCGCGATCAGCGTGATCATCCTGCGCCGGACCCGGCCCGACCTGCCGCGCGCCTTCCGCACCCCGCTGGTCCCGCTGCTGCCCATCGTGTCCGTGGCCGCCTCGCTGTGGCTGATGCTGAACCTGCCCGCCGAGACCTGGGTCCGCTTCGCCATCTGGATGGCGATCGGCTTCGTCGTGTACTTCCTCTACGGCCGCACCCACAGCCGCCTGGCCCGCGGCGAGGAGACACCGGCCGAGACGCCCGCCCCCAAGGGCCCGTAACCCGTCGCAGGGCCGTGTGAGCGGCGCGGCGCGCGCACCGTCGGCCCGGGTGCGCGCGCCGCGGCCGTCACACGGGCCGTACCGTCCTCGGCCCCGCGACCTCCGCGCCCAGCTCCGTCACCCGGTCGCGCAGCCCCCGGTCGGCCGTCACCACCAGCACGGGGCGGTCGCCGGCCGCCCGCGCGACCAGCTCGACGATGCGGTCGTCCCCGCTGCCGGGCGCGGACTCCACCCGCACACCGGTCACGGACTCCACCCCGCGGGCCGCGCCCTCGACGACGAGCACGACCTCCACCGGCCCGGCCCGCCCCGGCACCCCGTCCGCCGCCAGCCGGTCCCGCAACCGCTCCGCGGCCCCGCGCCGGTCCCGCCACCAGCCGTCGGGCACCGAGCCGACCACGTTCGCGGCGTCGACGACCACGAGCAGGGACGCGTTCTCTTCCATCCCGCCAGGGTCGCACGCCCGCTCCGCCGGTCCGCTCCGCCGGCCCGGGCCGAGCGCGAGGGCCGTACCCGACCGACACGGAGCCGACGGCCCCGCTTAGAGTGATGCGGTGATTGGCGACTGGCTTCTCCTCGGCCGCGACGGCCGCCTCAGTGTGTACCTCCCGTCGGGCGACGCCGCCCTGTGGCGCGCCGAACGCGCGCCCGCGGGCCCCTGGGAGGCCCCGCGCCGCATCGGCGGCGACCAGGAACTGCACCCGGGCGGCCTCGCGGCCGGCCGGGGCCCCGACGGCTACGCCCACCTGGTCGCCTGGCGCCCGACCGGCGCCGGCCGCTGTGCCCTGGTGCACACCACGCACTTCCGGCCGCTGCTCGCGCCCCTCGACTGGCAGCCGGCCGGCCACCCCAACAAGCAGGGCGACCGCACCGGAACCCCCGCCGTCGCGGTCGACGCGCAGGGCCGCGCCCATGTCTTCGTCCGCAACGGGGGCGGCGGCATGAGCATGGTGGCCCAGCAGGAGAAGGGCGGCTGGGAGCCCTGGCGGGACCTGAAGGGCCGCGGCGTCCAGGAGTCGCCGGCCGCCGTTACGACCGACTCCGGCCTGGTCCAGCTGTACGCGCCCGTCGAGGGCGGCATCCTGCACTGGAGCCAGGACAAGGCGGGTGCGCGACCGGTGCTGGGGGAGCGTCTCGACGCGGCCGTCCGCCCGGGCACCCTGCGCGCCCTGGCGACCTCCGCGGAGCACACCACGGTCTACTTCACCGACGCCGGCACGGGTGAACTGTGCGCCTGGCGCCCCGGTGGGAAGCCGACCCCCCTGGTGGCCGCCGCCGGCCCCGGCCCCGTGGCCGCCGTCCGCACCGTCATCGACGGCCACGACTGCACGCTGCTCGCCCAGCGTTCGGCCGGCAGCGGCCGCGTCGCCTTCGCCGCGTACCCCACGGAGCTGGAGGAGATGGGCGCGGCCTGGACCGAGTCGGGCCCCGCCCTGCCGGCCGACGCGACCGTCTCCCTCACCCTGGACGCCGACGCCCGCCTGGTGGCGGCGACCCTGTCCCCGTCGTCGGGACAGCTGCTGCTGTCCCGACGGAAGGACGAGGCGGGGCTGGCGATGGGGGCGTGGGAGGCGGTCTGAGGGGGCGGCGTGCGTCAGGGGAGAGGGGCCCTCCCCTGACGGACCGGCCGGCCGAGGGTCAGGACGTCTTGCCGCCCGCGGGCGACTTCTTCGCCGACTCCGGGATGTCCTCGTCGCTGCGGATCGCCTTCCAGAGCGTGGACGCCTGCGGCTCCGCGGCCACCACCCGGTTCGGGTCGATCTTGTCGTACGCCACCGGCAGCATGATGGTCTCCATCGTGGACGGGTCCACGCCGTTCAGACTGCGTCCGAAGTCCGCGAGCGCGGTGAGCGAGGCGAGTTCGGAGTCGGTGGTGAGAGCCGCGGTGAGCGTGTCCGCGATCTTGTACGTCTTGGTCGGGCTGCCCAGGAGATCCTGCTTCTTGATCTCGCTCAGCAGGGCGATCATGAACTCCTGCTGGAGCCCGATCCGCCCGAGGTCGCTGCCGTCACCGACGCCGTGCCGGGTGCGCACGAAGGCCAGCGAGTCCGTGCCGTTCAGCTTGTGCGTGCCGGCCGCCAGGTCGAGCCCGCTGGACTTGTCGTGGATGTCCTGGTCGACGGTGACGGTGACGCCGCCTATCGCGTCCACCAGGCCCTTGAAGCCCGCGAAGTCGATCTCGACGTAGTGGTCCATGCGGACCCCGGACATCTTCTCCACCGTCTTGACCACGCACGCCGGACCGACCTGCGAGTAGACGGAGTTGAACATCACACGCTCGGCCGAGGCCACCTCGGAGCCGTCCGGCTTGGTGCACTCGGGCCGGGTCACCAGGGTGTCACGCGGAATGCTGACGGCGACGGCCTCCTTGCGGCCCTCGGGGATGTGCATCACCAGCGCCGTGTCCGAACGGGCTCCCGCGACCTTGCCGGTGTTCAGTTCGGCGTTGTCGCCCGCGCGCGAGTCGGAGCCGAGGATCAGGATGTTCTGCCCCGAGGTGGGGAGCTTCTCCGGCCGGTCCTTGCCGATGGCGTCATTGATGTCGACGCCGTCGATGTTGCCGTTGAGGTCGCTGTAGAGCCAGTAACCGGTACCGGCCGCGGCGACGACGAGTACGGCCAGGCCGAGCAGGATGTTTCGGCCGGTGCGGCGCTTCTTCTTCCCGTTCTTTCCGGCTCTTCGGCTCCCGCGCCCCTCGCGCGGCGATTGAGGGGCAGGCGGCACGGGGGTGCTCAGGTCGTGGCTCACGGCGGGTCCTCGCAACTCGTGCCCAGAGGGCAGGAGCAGCTGGCCGCTCCCGTGAGGGGCCGGGTCGGTGCTGCTCGGCTGACGCTTGGTTGGCATTGAACTATAGACACCCGATCGAGCACGCGTACGACCCGATGTGCCCGGTGTGCGCCTCGGCAGGGCGCCGGGACACCTGTTCGGTCGTGCGTATGATGTGGCGAATTCTGGAGTCATCTGTGGACACCAGGACCGGCGTAGGAGGGGACGGCACACATGCGCGGCAGAGGTGCGCAGGCGGTGGACCGGGGGACCCGAACCGGTGCCGCGGCCGAGGCGCGGCCTCAGCGCTTGTCCGTGACGTCCGCGGCCACGGGGTCGTGGCTGCTGCGCGGGACCGACGCCCGCCTCAGTGTGTACGCGCCGGTCGAAGGCGGCGTGCACCGCTGGACGGAGACCGCGGTGGGCAGCGCCCGCTTCAGCGGGCCGGACTTCTTCCCCGTCGAAGGGCTGACGTCTCTCGCCGTGGCCCAGGGGGCCAACCGCTACGCGCACTTCATCGGACGCAGGGAGCGGCCCGGCGGTGACGGACCGAAGGCCGATCTGGTCTACGCCGTGCAGTACCAGACGGGGCGGACGCTCGGCGACTGGCGCTCCCTCGGCAACCCCTTCCGCGATCCGAGGGAGGCGGCGAGCCTCGGTGCGCCGGCTGCCGCCGTCGACGGACAGGGCACGGTGCACGTCTTCGTGTCCGGCGGCCCCGGCGGGGTCATGCTGCGGCGCGAGGCCAAGAGCGGGGCCTGGGAGGCATGGAAGGACCTGCGCGGCGGCGCGGTCGCGGGCGGGCTGAGCGCCGCGGCGAGCTCGGCCGGACTGGTCGAACTGCTCGCGCCGGGACACCGCTCGGTCATGCACTGGGTGCAGACGGAACCGCGGGCGGATCTGCGCCGGGCGCAGGACCTCACCCCGGCTCCCGTACCCGGCTCGGCAGCGCTCCTCGAGACCGCGCCCGGGGTGTTCACCGCCTACTGGTCCGAACAGAGCGGGACGGGCGTCTACGCGCAGCGACCCGGTGAGTGGGCCTTCCCTGCCGGCGGGGCACCGGGAGAAGGGTCCCACGCCACGCTCCGCGCCACCGTCGACGGCTACGACTGCACGGTCCTCGCCCACCAGGGGCGGATGGGAACGGCCGTGCTGGGCGTGTGCGGCACCGGTGCCGAGTCCGGTGGGCTGTGGTGGACCGACACCGGGCTGTCCTGCGTCGGTACTCCGGCGCTGGCACTGGACGGGCACGGCCGGATCGTCATGGCGATGGTCGGCGCGGACGGCGCCGTTCTGGTGAACAGGCAGCGGCCGGAGCCGGGACTGGTCCTCTCCGACTGGGACCGCCTGCCCAGCAGTTGAGCGCACGCCTTTACAGCACGTTGCACTGAAAGTCCAGATCGACAAATGGTTGTATCCGTTGCATGTGGTGATCGTCACGCGCCACAGGCTGTCTGTCTGCTGTCTTGATCTGGACTTTTAGGAAACCATTATGTGAAAGTTTGATGGATTGCCGGTGTGTGGCGATCGCGGTCGAATCGGGGGTGATGGGCCCCCGTGTCTGGGAATGCGTGCTTCTTCTAGTCCAAGGCGCCACACGGCGAGGTGTGGATGCCCTTGGGAGGGCAGAGCTGCTGGGTACGGATGGTGGATGCCTCGTGGGTGGCTCGGACAACCCTGAAGCCGGAGCGCTGGTCTCGGCGTACCGGTCTGCGGTCCCGACCGGCGCGAGACGGCGCATCGTCCGCGGGGTGCCGACCCCCGTCCGCAAGGCGGTGAAGTCCTCGCTCACCGCTGCCGACTCCGTACGCTCGGCCGCGGTGGTCTGGGCGATGGGGGGCAAGCGCAACGCCCCCCGGCACAGCCCCGCCCACTCCCGGCGAATCGTCCGGGTGGGCCGTCGCCACATGCGCGCGCTGCTGGTCGAGGGGGCGACGGACTGGGCCGCGCGGGCGCGCAACCTCAACATCGTGGTCTCCGTCCTGGAGGCGGCGGGCATCGACTACTTCTGCGTGCGCGGTACGAACAGCGGGCTGCCCGCCGTCGCCGTCCGCGCCGCCACCCGCCCGCTGGTGGAGGAGATGCTCCGGCTTGCCTTCGACCAGGCCCCGGGCTACGTGGGACCCACCGCCGGCGGCGAGGCCCGCATGGAGCCCGGTGACGAGGAGCGTTCCTGGCGGCAGCTGCGCAACCACAGGGTGCTGAGAGTCGCCTGGTACGTGTGCGACCCGACCCAGCAGCTGGTCTTCGGCGCGGCCAGCGGATGCGACATCGAGATGTGGACGGAGCGGGACGGGGAGCTGCACGCTCCGCGGCCGAACCGGGTCATCGACGCGGTGCCGGTGAGCGCCGCGCGCAAGTCCGCGCCGCAGAGCCTCTTCAGCCCCATACCTCCGGCGTACCGGACCGGGAAGGCCCGGACGCTGGCCGAGTTCGCCGTGCCGCTTCCCGAGGACCACCAGTTCCCCATCGACGTCGTGTACACCTGGGTGGACGACTCGGACCCGGTCTGGCGGTCGTCGCGCGACCGTGCGCGCCGGGGGTTGTCCGCGGGCGGTCTGCACGAGCAGGCGGCGAACGACTCGCGGTTCACCAGCCGTGACGAACTGCGGTACTCACTGCGGTCGCTCCACCAGAACGCGCCCTGGGTACGCAACATCTACCTCGTGACGGCGGGCCAGGTGCCGTCCTGGCTCCAGACGCAGCACGCGAACCTCCGGGTGGTGGACCACCGGGAGATCTTCTCCGAGGCCACCGCCCTGCCGACGTTCAACTCGCACGCCATCGAGAGCCAACTGCACCACATCCCGGGTCTTTCGGAGTGCTTCCTCTACCTGAACGACGACGTGTTCTTCGGCCGGCCGGTCACGCCCGCGACCTTCTTCCACCCGAACGGCATCACCAAGTTCTTCACCTCGCCCGCGTTGATACCGGGAGGTGCCGCCTCCCCGGACGACCTCCCGGTCAACGCCGCCGGGAAGAACAGCCGTTGGCTCATCGCGCAGAAATTCGGGACCGCCATTTCCCAGAAGATGAAGCACACCCCGCACGCGCTGCGCAGGAGTGTGCTGCAGGAGATCGAGGAGACCTTCGTCCAGGAGCACGCCGCCACTCAGCATGCACGCTTCCGCTCGCCCGACGACGTGCCGATCGCCTCCTCGCTGCACCACTACTTCGCGTACCACTCGGCGCGGGCCACGGTAGGGGAGATCCACTACCGGTACATCGACCTCTCGGCGGATCTCGCCGAGCGGCGCCTCAACACGCTGCTCGCCAACCGGAACATGGACACCTTCTGCCTCAACGACACGGTGGAAGCGGCTGACCCGGAAGCTCAGCGGATCATGCTGGAACGTTTCCTCGCGGCCTACTTCCCGGTGCCCAGCCCCTATGAAGTGGCGGACCGCAAGAACGCCATCGAGCCTGCGAGTGAGACCCACCGCGCATGAACGCCTATGACGTCACGCTGGTCGTGCCGGTGTACAACGTGGAGCAGTATCTCCAGGAATGTCTGGATTCCATCGCCGCGCAGACGGTGTTCGAGCGCTGCGAGGTCCTGCTCGTCGACAACGGCAGCACGGACGGCTCCTACCGGCTCTGCGCCGAGTTCGCCCGCCGGCACGCCAACACCACGGTGCTGGTGCGCCGCGGCGGGGGTGCCGGAGCGGCGCGCAACCTCGGGATGGACCGGGCGACCGGCGCTCGCATCACCTTCTGCGACTCCGACGACATCCTGCCGCCCACCGCTCTGGAAAGCATGCTGGAGGCTGCCACCACGACCGGCGCCCAGGTGGTGGTGGGGATGATGGAGACATTCCCCAAGCCGACCAACTGGGCCTGGAAGGGGTATTTCGGCAAGGGCGACCGGACGTTCGCCGGCGTGGCGGAGATGCCCGAACTGGTGCACAGCGCCAGCGCCTGCAACAAACTCTTCGACCTCGCCTACCTGCGCTCCCACGGCATCCGTTTCGCGGAAGGCGTCCACTTCGAGGACGCCTACGTCGGCGTGGCCGCGCTCGTTCTCGCGACCCGCCTCGCCCTGGTCGACCGGTGTGTCTACCAGTACCGCAAGCGCGCCGCGGGCAACTCGACCATGGACGCCATCTGGACGCGGCGGCAGAACTACTGGGACCACCTGCAGTTGGTGGAGTACCTGCACCGGATGGGCGCGGGCCTGCCCCACCTCTCGCGGGCCGTCCTCGACCTCTTCCTGGTCCGCAGCTACCAGGGCTTCGCGCTCCGGGCGCCCGACCTCTTCCAGGGGGCCGAACTGGAGGACATCTACTCGCGGTGCCGTGCGGTCTACCAGGACGTCGAGCCGGACCTGATCCTCAGGGCCACCGCCGACGCCCGCCACCGCGTGGCCTACCTCGCCTTCGCCACCGGGGACTTCGCGCTCTTCGCGGACCGGGCGTCCCGACTGGGCAAGCTCTCCGTGTACGACGGCAGCGCCCATCTCCTCGGACACGTTCCGGACCGGCTGGCCCCGTTGGCACGGGCCACCCCTTTCACCGCCCACCTCGAGCACGTCCGACAGGTGCCGGGCACCGGAGTGCTGAGGCTCTCCGGGCGGTTCGACGTGGGCGGCATGCCCATGGTCCGGCCGCTGGACGGCCACCTGAGCCTGCGGGTACGCGGGAGCCGTCTCAGCGTGCCCGCCATCCAGGTCCGCCGACGGGACATGAGGAACACGCGACCGGACACCGAATGGGGCGGCTTCACCGCGGACCTGCCCCTCGCCGCCCTGCGCCAGGGCGTCCACGACCTGGAGTTCGCCGTCGACGCCGAGGGTGGCCAGGCGGTCACCCCGTGTCTGGTCGCCGCGGGCTACCTGCGCGGGGCACGCCTCGTCGAACACGGCGGGACACGGGTGGTGCCGCACTGGAAGGGGAAGAACCGGGCGATCCTGATGGTCCTCGGGACGGGCCGCCGACTCGGCGGACGCAGCGTGCTGGGGGGTCTCCTCGCCAAGGACGCCAAACACGTACTGCGCCGACGGCCCTTCTGGAAGCAGCGCCTGCTCCGGCTGCTCACGAAGCCGCTGAAGCCACTGCTCCTGGGACGGGACGTCTGGTTGTTCGGTGAGCGGGGCGACACCGCGCAGGACAACGGCTGGCATCTGTTCCGCCACGTGCGCACCGCCGGAAAGCGGCGCGGGGCGTACTACGTGATCCGGGCCGGCAGCCCGGACCGCGCCCACCTGGCCGGGCTCGGACACGTCGTCGCGCACAGTTCCTGGAAGCACAAGCTGCTGATGCTGCACGCGGCGGTGCTGGTCAACGCCTACGACATCGACACGTACATGCTGCCCGACGGCTGGGACCGGACCCGCTACCTCAAGCACCTGAACTGGCGCGTGGGCGCCCGCCGGGTCTTCCTGCAGCACGGAGTGACGGACAAGGACGTCAGCAAGGGCCTGCACCGCAACCGCACGGGGGTCGATCTCATCCTCGCGGTGAGCCGCGACGAGGGGCGGTTCCTGTCGCGGGAACTCGGCTACGAGGGACAGGTGTCGGTCAGCGGTTTCCCCCGCTTCGACGCGCTGACCCCCGGCCGCGGCAGCCGCACGATCCTGTTCATGCCGACGTGGCGCGCCTATCTGACCGTCGCCTCGTACAGCCGTGACGGCGGTGGCCGCGAGGCGCGACAGGCGGCGCGCGACCGGTTCCTGGCCTCCGGCTACCGGGACTTCATGGTCCGCTTCCTGAACAACCCGGACTTGCTGTCCGCCCTCGACCGGTACGACTACACCCTGGAATTCCTGCCGCACTACGAAATGCGCGCGATGGTCGGGGACATGGTGCCGGACCGGAAGCGGATCCGGATACTCGACCAGAACGAGATCAGCGTGCAGGAGGCCATGCGGCGTTGCGATCTCTTCATCACGGACTGGTCGTCGACCGCGTTCGACGTCGCATACCTGGGCACGCCATTGGTCTATGCGCAGTTCGATGCCCATGAATACTGGGACGGGCATTACCAGAAGGGATACTTCGACGCCCGCCGGGACGGATTCGGACCGGTGTGTGAAACCGTCGAAGAGACCGTCGCCGAAGTGGTGCGCTACATGTGGGCGGATTGTGCGCGGGAGCCCGAGTACCTGCGGCGGGCGGAGAAATTCTTCGAGTACCGGGACCAGCAGAACAATGTGAGGGCCTCGGAAGCGATCGACAGCCTCGTTCGGGGTGCGAAGCATTGATGTGGTGTTCCAGGAGGAAATATGTCCCAAGCCAACCGTGACGTGACGGTCGTCGTGCCGTTCCGCGACGTCCAGGACTACTTCGGCGCGTTTCTGGAGTCGGTGGCCGCGCAGACAGCCTTGGCGCGCGCCCATGTGATCCTCGTCGACAACGGCAGCACCGACCAGTCGGTGGCGATCGCCGGCGAGTTCGCCGGCCGGCACGCCAACGTCGACCTGGTCTCCCAGCCCGAGGGCCGGGCCGGGGACGCGCGCAACATGGGCATGGACATGGCCACAACGCCGTACATCGTCTTCTGGGACGCCGACGACATCGTGCCCGAGCGGTCCTTGGAAGTGCTCCGGAACACCATCGTCAAGACCAGGGCCACGGTCGTCGTGGGGCGGGAGAAGCACGTTCCGAAGCCGGTCAAGGCGCCGTGGCACAAGTACTTCGGCAAGAACGTCAAGACGGTGAGCAGTATCGTCGACATTCCCGACCTGATCCACTCGGCGTCCTGCTGGAACAAGATCTTCGACCTCGATCTGCTGCGCTCACAGGGCATCCGGTTCGGTACCGGCACCGCCTTCGAGGACGCCTACGTCTCGCTGCCCGCGCTGCTGCTGTCGGAGCGCATCGCGCTGGTCGACGCTCCCGTCTACGAGTACCGCAGGCGCGGTGACGGCACCTCCGTCATGGACACCATCTGGGACCTTCCGCAGAACTACGCCGACCAGTTGGTGATGCTGGAGTACCTCGCGGCCATGCGTCAGACACTCACGCCGTACCAGCAGGAGACGCTGGAACGGTTTCTGGTCCGCAGCATGCAGGGCTTCCTGCTGAGGGCGCCCCGCGTCTTCGGGGAAGCCGACTGCCGACAGCTCTTCGAGCGCTGCCGCACGCTCTACTGGGGGATCACGTCCGAGCAGTTCGCGCGCAGCACGCACGACACCAGGCACCGGCTCCCGTATCTGGCACTGCACTTCGGGGACTTCGACCTCTTCTACCGTCCGGCGTCGGTCCTCGGACCGGTCTTCGGTCGTGAAGGGGACCTCTACGTCGACTACCCGGGCACGTCGTGGGGGCTGCCGCTGACGAAGGTCACGTCGGTCCCAGCCCGGATCGAGGGTGTCTCCGCGGGCGACGGCGGGACGGCGGTGATCCACGGCCGCTTCTCGGTCAACGGGATCCCCGACGAACTGCTGGCCAAGCTGGAACTGCAGGTCTGGTTCGAACGCAGCGGCAAGACCCTCCAGGCGGTGAACCATGGGCACTCCCACGACCGGCCGGATCAGGCGGGGGCGGCCTTCAGCGTCGCCGTCGACCCCCGGCAGTTCCCCGCCGGCTCCTTCCCCGTGCGTCTGGTGGTGTGCACCCGGGGCAGGGACGTTTCGCGCCCTTGTGCCGTCTCCCCGGCCCTGACCCAGCATCCGCCCGGCAACGGATTCCACGGCCTCGCGCGGATCACCGCCGAGGGCGGCACCGCCCACCTGGTCGTCGAGTCCAGCCAGCACTGACCAACGCCCGCTCCAGAAATGGGGTATTCGTCAGAAAACAGGAGTCATTCGTGTTCGATCCCCTCTACGCCGTCGCCGTCGTCGTCCCCATCTTCAACGTGGAGAGATACCTCCCGGAGTGCCTGGACTCGCTGGCCCGCCAGACGATCTTCGACCGCTGCCAGGTGGTCCTGGTCGACAACGGCAGCAGCGACAGCTCGCCCGCGATCGCGGCGGAGTTCGCAGCGCGGCACCCCAACGTGTGGGCGTTCGTGCATGCGGAGGGAAAGGCCGGTGGGGCCAGAAACGCGGGCATGGACCTGGTCAGCGCCCGCTACATCACCTTCTGCGACTCCGACGACGTACTGCCCGACGACGCCCTGGAAACCATGTGGCGGACAGCGGTCAAGGAGCGGGTGCCGCTCACCATCGGACGGATGGAGACCTTTCCGGAGGAGACCAACTGGCCCTGGCTGCGCTACTTCGGCAAGCAGGTGCAGGTGCATCCCGGAATCGAGAACATCCCGGAGATGATCCACGGTGGAAGTGCCTGCCACAAACTCTTCGACATCGAGTTCATCCGCGCCAACAACATCCGGTTCCGTGAAGGCGTGCACTTCGAGGACGCCTTCTTCTCGGTGCCCGCCATGCTGCTCGCGGATCGCATCGCGATGGTGCCGGCCACGGTGTACAAGTACCGCAAGCGCGCGGCCGAGGACTCCACGATGGACAAGCTGTGGGAGCGCACGGCGAACTACTGGGACCACCTCCTCCTGGAGGAGTACCTGATGACCCTCCGCTCCCGCCTCTCCGGCCACCGGCAGGAGGTCCTCAACCGGTTCCTGGTGCGCAGCTACCAGGGGTTCGCCCTGCGCGCGCCGCAGGTACTGTCCGAGGAGGAGCTGTACCAGCTCTTCCAGCGCGCCCGTGCCGTCTACACACTGGTGACACCCGACGCGGTCCTGGCCTCCACCCACGACGCCCGCCACCGGGTGCCGTTCCTCGCGATGTACATGAACTGGTACGAGCTCTTCGCCCGCCCGGACCAGGCGATCAGCGGTGTGTACGGACGAGGCGGGGACCTCTACCTCGACGTGGCGGTGCCGAGCGCACTGCTTCCGCTCACGAAGATCTCCGCCACCAGCGTGCACGTGGAACGGATCCAGGCGGACCCGGAGTCCGGCGGAGTCCTGGTCGCCGGACGGTTCGTCCTCAACGGTCTCCCGATGGGCCGCCCGATGCGCAACCGACTGCAGCTGTGGGTGGAGAAGAGCGGTCAGATGGTGCCCGCCCAGCAGGTCTGGCGCAGCGACCTCGTGGCCACGCGTGACGACCTCGCCTGGGGCGGCTTCGAGGCGGTCGTCCCGGCAGGCGCGCTCAAGGACGGCGAATTCCCGCTGAAGCTGGTCTTCTGCACCTCCGGCCGAGATGTCTCGCGCCCGTGCATGACCACCACGGCGATGTTGCGCAGCGCCCGGCCGATGAAGGTCGCGGACCGCTGGGTCCTCCCGCTGTCGAAGGGCAAGGACAACGCCGTACTGGTGGTACGGGAGGCGCGGGGCCGGGACGGGGACAAGGACTGGGAGGACTTCCTGGAGGGACTGGACCAGGACCAGAAGAAGCGCAAGGCACCCTTCTGGCGCGCCCGCGCCATCCGGCGGGCCACGCTCCGTTTCTACCGCCGCAAGGAGATCTGGCTGATCGGCGAGCGCCGGGACACCGCGCAGGACAACAGCCTGCACCTGTTCACCTACCTGCGTAAGCACGAGCGCCGCCGCAAGGCCTACTACATCATCGAGAAGGGCAGCGCCGACCGGGCCAAGCTGAAGCGCATGGGGAACGTGGTGGCGCACAGCTCATGGAAGCACAAGCTCCTCATGCTGCACGCTTCCCTGCTCATCAACGCCTACGACATCGATTCGTACATGCTCCCCGACGGCTGGGACCGCACGAAGTACCTCAAGCACCTCAACTGGCGCATCGGAGCCCGGCGGGTCTTCCTCCAGCACGGAGTCACGGACGAGGACGGCAGCAAGGCGCTGCACCGGAACCGGACCGGCGTGGACCTGGTCTTCGCGACCAGTGACCGGGAAGCCCAGTACTTCTCCGAGCACATGCACTACGGCGACCAGGCCAAGGCACTGGGCTTCCCGCGCTTCGACGCCCTCCAGCCGGACCGCGGCCGCAGGCGTGTCCTGCTGATGCCCACCTGGCGCAAGTACTTGACGATCCCGTCCTACCTCCAGCAGGACGGTGCCGACCAGAACGCGGTGGACGAGATCTTCCGGGAGTCGACCTACCGCGAGTTCATGGTGCAGCTGCTCCGCCACCCGAAACTGATGGAGGCGCTGGAACACTACGACTACGTCCTCGACTTCCTTCCGCACTACGAGATGCGGAACATGATCGACGGAGTGGTGCCGGACCACCCCCGGGTGCAGCGCCTGGACCAGACGAAGGTCAGCGTGCAGACGGCGCTGCGCCAGTGCGAGCTGTTCATCACCGACTGGTCCTCGGTCCACTTCGACATGGCCTACCTCGGCACGCCGCTCGTCTACGCCCGGTTCGACCCGGACGAGTACTGGGCGAAGCACGCCAGGAAGGGGTATTTCGAAGCCGCCTACGACGGATTCGGCCCGGTGTGCGGAAACGTCGAGGACGTGGTGACCGAAGTGATCCGGTACCTCAGCAACGGGTGCGTCCGCGAGCCGGAGTACGACTACCGGGCGCGCTCCTTCTTCGCCTTCGCGGACCGCGACAACTGCGCCCGCGCGACGGCCGCGATCGCCGAACTCGCGGCGTCGAACGGGTAGGTCCGGCGCACCGGCGCGCGAACGCGAAGGGCCCCCGCCTCGGGCGGGGGCCCCTCTCAGCCTGCGAGCGACGTGTCTAGGCCGGAACGCTCGCCACGCCCTGCGCCAGGAACCGCTTCCCGGTCACCCGCTCCGAGACGCCCTCGCGGTCCAGGTACGGCGTGATGCCGCCCAGGTGGAAGGGCCAGCCGGCGCCGGTGATCAGGCAGAGGTCGATGTCCTGGGCCTCGGCGACGACGCCCTCGTCGAGCATGAGGCCGATCTCCTGGGCCACGGCGGACAGGACGCGGTCGCGGACCTGCTCCTCGGTCAGGACGGTGTCGCCCTGCTTCAGCAGCGCGGCGACCTCCGGGTCCAGCTCGGGCTTGCCGCTGTCGTAGACGTAGAAGCCGCGCTTGCCCGCCTCGACGACCGCCTTCAGGTTCGGGGAGACCGTGAAGCGCTCGGGGAAGGCCCGGTTGAGGGTCTCCGAGACGTGCAGGCCGATGGCCGGGCCGACCAGCTCCAGGAGGACCAGCGGGGACATCGGCAGGCCGAGCGGCTCCACCGCCTTCTCCGCCACCGGCACCGGGGTGCCCTCGTCGATGACGTTCTGGATCTCGCCCATGAAGCGGGTCAGGATGCGGTTGACGACGAACGCCGGGGCGTCCTTGACCAGGACCGCGGTCTTCTTCAGCTTCTTGGCGACGCCGAACGCCGTGGCCAGCGAGGCCTCGTCGGTCTGCTCGCCGCGGACGATCTCCAGCAGCGGGAGGATCGCGACCGGGTTGAAGAAGTGGAAGCCGACGACCCGCTCGGGGTGCTTGAGCTTCGACGCCATCTCCGAGACGGAGAGGGAGGAGGTGTTCGTCGCGAGGATCGCGTGCGCCGGGGCCACCGCCTCGACCTCGGCGAAGACCTTCTGCTTGACGCCCATCTCCTCGAACACGGCCTCGATGACGAAGTCCGCGTCCGCGAAGCCCTCGGCCTTGTCCAGCACACCGGTGACCAGGGCCTTGAGGCGGTTCGCCTTGTCCTGGTTGACACGGCCCTTGCCGAGCAGCTTGTCGATCTCGGCGTGGACGTAGCCCACACCCTTGTCGACGCGCTCCTGGTCGATGTCGGTCAGGACGACCGGGACCTCCAGGCGGCGCAGGAAGAGCAGCGCGAGCTGGCTGGCCATCAGGCCGGCGCCCACGACGCCCACCTTCGTCACCGGGCGGGCCAGCGACTTGTCCGGGGCGCCCGCGGGGCGCTTGCCGCGCTTCTGCACCAGGTTGAAGGCGTAGATGCCGGAGCGCAGTTCGCCGCCCATGATGAGGTCGGCGAGTGCCTGGTCCTCGGCGTCGTAGCCCTGCTGGAGGTCGCCGTTCTTGGCGGTGGCGATGATGTCCAGGGCGCGGTAGGCGGCCGGGGCGGCGCCGTGCACCTTGCCGTCCGCGATGAACCGGCCGCGCGCGACCGCCTGGTCCCAGGCCTCGCCGCGGTCGATCAGCGGACGCTCGACGGTGATCTCGCCCTTGAGGACGGACGCCGTCCACAGCAGCGACTGCTCCAGGAAGTCCGCGCCCTCGAAGATCGCGTCCGCGATGCCGAGTTCGAAGACCTGCTTGCCCTTGAGCTGCTTGTTCTGGTTGAGGCTGTTCTCGATGATCACCGAGACGGCCTTGTCGGCGCCGATCAGGTTCGGCAGCAGCGTGCAGCCGCCCCAGCCGGGGACCAGGCCGAGGAAGACCTCGGGGAGCGAGAAGGCCGGGAGGGCCGCCGACACCGTGCGGTAGGTGCAGTGCAGGCCGATCTCCACGCCGCCGCCCATGGCCGCGCCGTTGTAGTACGCGAAGGACGGCACCGCGAGGTTCGCCAGGCGCTTGAGGACGTCGTGGCCGCCCTTGCCGATGGCCAGCGCGTCCTCGTGCCGCTTCAGCAGCTCGACGCCCTTGAGGTCGGCGCCGACCGCGAAGATGAACGGCTTGCCGGTGACGCCGACGCCGACGATGTCGCCGTCCGCGGCCTCCTTCTCGACCTGGTCGAGCGCGGCGTCGATGTTCGCCAGCGACTGCGGGCCGAGCGTGGTCGGCTTGGTGTGGTCGTGGCCGTTGTCCAGGGTGATGAGCGCGAAGCGCCCGACACCCAGGGGAAGGTCGAAGTGGCGCACATGGGCGCTGGTGACGACCTCGCCGGGGAACAGCTCGGCCGCACCCTTCAGCAGCTCTGCGGTGGTGCTCACTTGTCCCCCTCGAAGTGCGGGTTCTCCCAGATGACCGTGGCGCCCATGCCGAAGCCGACGCACATGGTCGTCAGGCCGTAGCGGACGTTCGGCTGTTCCTCGAACTGACGGGCCAGCTGCGTCATCAGGCGGACGCCCGACGAGGCCAGCGGGTGGCCGAAGGCGATGGCGCCGCCGTACTGGTTGACGCGCGCGTCGTCGTCGGCGATGCCGTAGTGCTCCAGGAACGCGAGGACCTGGACGGCGAAGGCCTCGTTGATCTCGAACAGGCCGATGTCGGAGATCGACAGGCCCGCCTGCGCGAGTGCCTTCTCGGTGGCCGGGATCGGGCCGTAGCCCATGACCTCCGGCTCGACGCCCGCGAAGGAGTACGCGACCAGGCGCATCTTGACCGGCAGGTCGTTCTCGCGGGCGAAGTCCTCGCTCGCGATGAGGGAGGCGGTCGCGCCGTCGTTCAGACCGGCCGCGTTGCCCGCGGTGACCCGGCCGTGCACGCGGAACGGCGTCTTCAGGCCCGCCAGGTTCTCCAGCGTGGTGCCCGGACGCATCGGCTCGTCGGCGGTGACCAGGCCCCAGCCCGTCTCACCCGCCTCTTCGTTGGTGCGGCGCACCGAGATCGGCACCAGGTCGGCCTGGATCTGGCCGTTGGCGTACGCCTTGGCGGCCTTCTCCTGCGAGCGCACCGCGTACTCGTCGGCGCGCTGCTTGGTGATCGACGGGTAGCGGTCGTGCAGGTTCTCCGCGGTCATGCCCATGAACAGGGCCGACTCGTCGACCAGCTTCTCGCTGACGAACCGCGGGTTCGGGTCGACGCCCTCGCCCATCGGGTGGCGGCCCATGTGCTCGACACCGCCCGCGATCGCGACGTCGTACGCCCCGAAGGCGACCGAGCCGGCCACCGTGGTGACGGCGGTCAGGGCGCCCGCGCACATGCGGTCGATGGAGTAGCCCGGGACCGAGGTGGGCAGGCCCGCCAGGATGCCGGCGGTGCGGCCGATGGTCAGGCCCTGGTCGCCGATCTGCGTGGTCGCGGCGACGGCGACCTCGTCGATCTTCTTGGGGTCGAGACCGGGGTTGCGGCGCAGCAGCTCCCGGATCGCCTTCACGACCAGGTCGTCGGCGCGGGTCTCGTGGTAGATGCCCTTCGGGCCCGCCTTGCCGAACGGGGTGCGGACGCCGTCGACGAAGACGACGTCCCTGACGGTACGAGGCACGATGGCTCTCCTCCAGGGTGCGGGATGGCACTGCTGCGGCACGCATGCACTGAGCGCGCGCTCAGGCCCCATGCTACTTATGAGTAACGTAGCTGCCCAGTCCCCCCGGCGGGAGCGGCGAAGGTCACACCGTCCGTCACACCACCGGAGGAGCCGATACACCACCGGAGCAGCCGATACCCCACCGGAGGACCCGGTCACCCGGTCACCCGGGCGCCCGCTGCGGCGACCGCCCCAGGGAGCACCCCGGGCGCCCCCGGACCGCGCCGCGACCTTGGCCGGAATCCGTCCTTCCCGCTACGCCGCGTCCTGGCTCAGCGCCGCCACCAGCACCGGTGTCACCTGCTCCACCTGCCAGGGCCGGGCCCCGTGTCCGGCCAGCGCCGCGCCCACGGACTCGGCGTCGGCGACCGCGGGCGGTTCCCAGCAGACCCGGCGCACCGTGTCCGGCGTGATCAGGTTCTCCTGGGGCATGCCCAGCCGCTCGGCCAGCGCCGTCACCGCCGCGCGCGCCGCGGTCAGCCGGGCCGCGGCGGCCGGGTCCTTGTCGGCCCAGGCCCGCGGCGGCGGAGGGCCGGTGACCGGCTGGCCGGGCTGCGGCAGCTGCGACTCGGACAGCGCCCTGGCCCGGTCGACCGACTGCTGCCACTGCTCCAGCTGCCGGCGGTTCACCCGCCCGAACCCGTGCAGCGCGGCCAGTGCGTGCGCGTTGGCCGGCAGCGCGAGCGCGGCCTCGACGATGGCCGCGTCCCCGAGCACCTTGCCGGGGGAGACGTCCCGGCGCTGCGCGATCCGGTCCCGGGCCTGCCACAGCTCCCGCACCACGGCGAGCTGACGGCGCCTGCGCACCTTGTGCATGCCGGACGTACGCCGCCACGGGTCCTTGCGCGGCTCGGGCGGCGGGGCCGACGCGATCGCGTGGAACTCCTGCCGGGCCCACTCCAGCTTGCCCTGCCGGTCCAGCTCCTTCTCCAGGGCGTCGCGCAGGTCGACCAGCAGCTCGACGTCGAGCGCGGCGTAGCGCAGCCAGGGCTCGGGCAGCGGGCGCGTCGACCAGTCGACGGCCGAGTGACCCTTCTCCAGGACGAAGCCGAGGACGTTCTCCACCATCGCGCCGAGGCCGACGCGCGGGAACCCGGCGAGCCGCCCGGCCAGCTCGGTGTCGAAGATGCGGGTGGGCAGCATCCCTATTTCCCGCAGGCACGGCAGGTCCTGGGTGGCGGCGTGCAGCACCCATTCCGCGTCGGCGATCGCCGCGCCGAGACCGGAGAGGTCGGGACAGGCCACCGGGTCGATCAGCGCGGAGCCCGCGCCCGCACGGCGCAGCTGCACCAAGTAGGCGCGCTGGCCGTAGCGGTACCCGGAGGCGCGCTCGGCGTCGACGGCGACGGGGCCGCTCCCGGCGGCGAAGGCGGCGGTCACCTCGGCGAGGGCGTCCGCGTCGGCGATCACCGGCGGAATGCCCTCGCGCGGTTCGAGCAAGGGGATCGGCGCCTGACTCACAGAAGATCCGGCGTCGTCCGGAGGGGCGCCTCCGGTGGTTCGCAGTGGACGGTCTGCTGCGGTTTCGTGGGCGTCGGTCACCTGTCAAGGGTATCGGTGGATCGACCGAGCCCGCCGACGGAACGTTCCGTCGGCGGGCTCCGGGGGGTCGTAAACCAGTCAGGTCAGTGAAAGATCCGCTTCACGAGCGTCGGTGGGGAGGGAGGGAGAAGGGGGAGGTGGGGGGAGAAGGGGGAGGGGAGACGGGGGAGGAGGTGGGGGAGCGGGGGTCAGTGGATGATGCCCGTGCGCAGGGCCACCGCGACCATGCCGGCCCGGTCGCCCGTGCCGAGCTTGCGGGCGATGCGGGCCAGGTGGCTCTTGACGGTCAGGGCGGACAGGCCCATCGAGACGCCGATCGCCTTGTTCGACTGGCCCTCCGCGACCAGCCGCAGCACCTCCACCTCGCGGCCGGAGAGCTCGCGGTAGCCGCCCGGGTGGCTCGGGGCGCCCGGGGGGCGGCGGTGCAGGCGGGCGGCGGCGGCGCCGATGGGGGCGGCGCCCGGCCGGGTGGGGAGCCCGACGTTGGTGCGGGTGCCGGTGACGACGTAGCCCTTGACGCCGCCGGCGAGGGCGTTGCGGACGGCGCCGATGTCGTCGGCGGCGGACAGGGCGAGCCCGTTGGGCCAGCCCGCGGCGCGGGTCTCCGACAGCAGGGTCAGGCCGGAGCCGTCGGGGAGGTGGACGTCCGCGACGCAGATGTCGCGGGGGTTGCCGATGCGGGGACGAGCCTCCGCGACGGACGAGGCCTCGATGACATCGCGCACACCGAGCGCCCACAGGTGGCGGGTGACGGTGGATCGGACGCGCGGGTCGGCCACGACCACCATGGCGGTCGGCTTGTTCGGGCGGTAGGCGACCAGGCTTGCAGGCTGCTCGAGGAGAACGGACACCAGGCCTCCTGGGGTGCGGGGACGGGGCCGGCTCATGGGGTTGAAGCCGGGACGAACCGTGCTTTCAAGGTCACAGTCGTCTTCGGCACCGAAGGCGTCCGCCTTTAGAGAATGATCACGATCTGGTGAGTAACAATCCGAGCAATTCGGACACGCTGTCGATCATTCGAAGATCGAACGGTTTCGCACTTTGTCGATACGAGCCCGAAAGTGGCCGTGTCGACAAAGTGACGGAACCTGCTCCAGGCGAGCGGACCCCCTTGTCCGGAACGAGGAACGACGGTCGGTGCGGTCAGCGCGACTGCGGGCCGCGCCGCTGCGGCAGCGTCACGACCGAGGCGTCACCGGCGGCCGCCGGCGGCAGGCCCGCGACCTGGGCCAGCAGATCGCACCACGAGGACAGGTGCGCCGCGGTGTCCGGGACGCCGCCGAGACCCTCCCGCGGCGTCCAGGACGCCCTGATCTCGATCTGCGAGGCGGACGGGCGCGCCGAGAGCCCTCCGAAGTAGTGCGAACTCGCACGCGTGACCGTGCCGCTGGGCTCGCCGTACGTCAGCCCGCGCGCCTGGAGCGCGCCGGTCAGCCAGGACCAGCACACGTCCGGCAGCAGCGGATCCGCCGCCATCTCCGGTTCCAGCTCGGCCCGCACCAGCGTCACCAGGCGGAAGGTCCCGTGCCAGGCGTCGTGCCCGGCCGGGTCGTGCAGCAGCACCAGCCGCCCGTCCGCGAGGTCCTCGTCGCCGTCGACGACCGCGGCCTCCAGCGCGTACGCGTGCGGGGCGAGCCGCTGCGGTGCGCGGGTCGCCTCCACCTCGATCTGCGGCCGCAGCCGCGCGGCCCGCAGCGCCTCCACGGCGGCCGCGAAGGCCGGTGGTGCCGTACTTCCGCCGTTCCCGCCGTTCCCGCCACTTCCGTGGTGACTCCCCTTGTGCCGGGCCTCTTCCTCGGTCCCCTTCGCGTCGTCCATTCCGCCAGCGCCGTCCGACAGTCGTCCCTGAGCCGCAGCCATGCGGGGAACATTAAGCGGAACGGCGGCCCGGCGCAGGGAGGGACACCCGCGTGCGGACGCGATGTCCGGATCACGCGGTCTTGCGGGGGCGCGCGGGAGCCGCCCCACCCGTGGTCCGGTGCCGTTCCGGGGGCATGCGAGACTTGCCGCTGTGAGTGCCAACCAGAGCCCCGCGGGCCAGCCGCCGACCGCCACGTACGACTCCGCGTTCCTCAAGGCGTGCAGGCGTGAGCCGGTGCCGCACACCCCCGTGTGGTTCATGCGGCAGGCCGGGCGCTCACTGCCGGAGTACCTGAAGGCGCGCGAGGGCGTCCCGATGCTCGAGTCCTGCACGCGGCCGGAGCTGGTCGCCGAGATCACCCTCCAGCCGGTGCGCCGGCACGGTGTGGACGCGGCGATCTACTTCAGCGACATCGTCGTCCCGCTCAAGGCCATCGGCATCGACCTCGACATCAAGCCAGGTGTCGGCCCGGTCATCGCGAACCCGATCCGCAGCCGCGCGGACCTGGCGCAGCTGCGCGACCTCACCCCCGAGGACGTCACCTACGTCACCGAGGCCTTCGGCCTGCTCACCCGCGAGCTGGGCGCCACCCCGCTGATCGGCTTCGCGGGCGCGCCGTTCACCCTCGCGAGCTACCTCGTGGAGGGCGGCCCGTCCCGCAACCACGAGCACACCAAGGCCCTCATGTACGGCGACCCGCAGTTGTGGACCGACCTCCTGGACCGCCTGGCCGGCATCACGGCCGTCTTCCTCAAGGTGCAGATCGAGGCGGGCGCGAGCGCCGTCCAGCTCTTCGACTCCTGGGTCGGCGCGCTGTCCCCCGCGGACTACCGCCGCTCGGTGCTGCCCGCCTCCCGCAAGGTCTTCGAGGCCGTGTCCGGGTACGGCGTGCCGCGCATCCACTTCGGCGTCGGCACCGGCGAGCTGCTCGGCCTCCTGGGCGAGGCCGGTGCGGACGTCGTCGGCGTCGACTGGCGCGTCCCGCTGGACGAGGCGGCCCGCCGCGTCGGCCCCGGCAAGGCGCTCCAGGGCAACCTGGACCCGGCGGTCCTCTTCGCCGGCCGGGAGGCGGTCGAGTCCAAGGCCCGCGAGATCCTGGACGCGGCGGCGGGCCTGGAGGGCCACGTCTTCAACCTCGGCCACGGCGTCCTGCCGACCACCGACCCGGACGCGCTGACCCGCCTCGCGGAGTACGTCCACACGCAGACCGCGCGCTGACGCCCTCCGGTTCCGGCGCTCGGGCTCAGCCCGCGGCCACCTCCGTCAGGACCTCCGCCGCGGCCAGCCCCGAGGCGGCGCTCGCGCCGTGGGTGAAGATCTGGGCCGCGGCGGTGGCGGCACCCGGCAGACCCATCTCCACCACGATCGCGTCCGGGCGGGCGGCGGTCAGACCGGTCACGGCACGGCTCATCCAGGCGTGCCGGGCGGCGTCGCGGGCCACGATCACCAGCGGCCGCCCCACGGCAGGTTCGAGGGCGCAGCTCTCCAGCGCCACCGTCCCCTCCTCCAGTTCCTGACCGCGCACCCGTACGGAGGTCGTGCCGGGCAGTCGCTCCGCGAGCGGTCCCGCCACGCCCCACGGGGTCTCCTTGCCGATGGCCATGTTGGTCACCGGGGCCAGCTCGACCACGTGCGGTGCGGCGGTCAGCGGCAGGGCGGCCCGCGCGGCGCCGGTGAGCCGCACGGCACGGCGGGCGGCGACCTGCCCGATGCCCTCCCCGGTCGCGTCCTGCGCGGCCCCGGCCGCCCGCAGCCCGGCCGACCAGCGGGCGAACTCCCGGACCCGGTCCGCCGCCTCGGCCAGCCGCTCCTCGGGCAGCTCCCCGCCCGTCACCGCGGACGTCAGCGCCTTGACCAGGAGCGCGACGGTGGCCTCCTCGGCGCTCTCGCCGCCCACGCAGACGGCGTCCACTCCGGCGGCGACCGCCTTCACGGTGGCGCCGTCGATGCCGTACCGGCGGGTGACGGCGCCCATCTCGATGGCGTCGCTGACGACCAGGCCGTCGAAGCCCAGCTCGTCGCGCAGCAGGCCGTGCAGGATCCGCCGGCTCAGCGTGGCCGGCAGGTCGGGGTCGTAGGCGGGCACCAGCAGGTGGCCGCTCATGACCGCGCGCACGCCGGCCGCGACGGCGGCCCGGAACGGGGGCAGTGCCTGGGCGGCGATCTCGTCGGGCCCGGCCGGGTAGGCGGGCAGGTCGTGGTGGGAGTCGACGGCGACGTCCCCGTGGCCGGGGAAGTGCTTGGCGCAGGCGGCGACACCGGCGGACTGGAGGCCGCGGATCCACGCGGCGGTGTGGCGCGCGACCACCTCGGGGTCCGAGCCGAAGGAGCGCACGCCGATGATCGGGTTGTCCGGGTTGGAGTTGACGTCCGCGCTCGGCGCGTAGTCGAGGCTCACCCCCGCGGTGCGCAGCTGCCGGCCGAGGTCGGCGGCGACCGCCTCGGTCAGCGCCGGGTCGTCGACGGTGCCGAGGGCGAAGTTGCCCGGCCGGGACGATCCGGTGGCGGACTCGATGCGGGTGACGTCGCCCGCCTCCTCGTCGATCGCGACGATCAGGTCGGGGTTCTCGGCGCGCAGTCGGGCGGTCAGGCGGGCGACCTGCTCGGTGGAGACGATGTTGCGGGAGAAGAGCACGACGGAGGCCAGTCCGTCGCCGATGTCGCGCAGGATCCAGTCGGGGGCCTCGGTGCCCACGAAACCCGGCTGAAGAACGGAGAGCGCGAGCCGACGCAACTCGCTGCTGTGCTTGCTGGAGGACATCGGCCGCGCCTTTCGAGTCGTTTCTTGGTATAGACCAAGATGGTGCGCGTTCAGGTTAACCAGACGTGTCAAGAGTGCCCCTCGATGAACTCGGAAGTAACAACTCGACTGGTGGGAAGGGGTGTTGACACCCCGCCTTGGTCTAGTCCATTGTGAGGCGCAAGTTCGGCGAGGGACGGATGTGACACCAGTTTCCGCGCCGGGCACCTGCCGCGGCCGGACTGCCAAGACCGCCGCCGCGGCGACGACTTCCGTACGACGACTTCCGTGACGACCACCCCGGACCTCGCCCCGCTCCCGCCCCGTGCCGCGAGCGGGCCCGCTGCCACCACCCGACCTCATGTGCGACGGCCCGACCACCGTCGTGCACACCGCCGTTGCCCGCACGGGGCGACGGCGAGGATCTGGAGCACCACATGGCGACGCCCGATTCCTACCTCCACCGAGCCCCGTCGGACCTGCCCTACTTCAGCGCGGACGCCGACACCTACCTGGCCCGCACCCAGTTGCGCGACCTCGACAAGACACGTCCGCTGCGGGTGCTGTCCGAGGAGGACTTCGCCCACTGGCAGACGTACGGCTACGTCGTCGTGAAGGAGGCGATACCCGCCGACTCCGCGCGCCGACTGCTCGACTTCGCCTGGGAGTTCCAGGGGCTCGACCCCGAACGCCCCGACACCTGGTACCAGGACCGCGAGTACCGCTCCGACCTGGACCGGGAGCTGCACATCTACGGCTTCGTCGAGGCCTACCACCACCAGCTCATCTGGGACAGCCGCCAGACGCGGCGCGTCTACGACGCCTTCGTCGACGTGTGGGACTGCGAGGAGCTGTGGGTCGCCCTGGACCGGCTCAACCTCAACCCGCCCAACACGGGCAACCGCGACCGCGCCCTGATCGACAAGCCGGACCGCGGCTTCGACATCGACCTGCACTGGGACGTGGACACCACGCTCGGCGTCCTGCCGCAGCGCGTCCAGGGCATCATCGCGCTCAACGACACCAAGCCCGACCACGGCGGCTTCCAGTGCTGCCCCGAGCTGTTCCGCCGCTTCGACCGCTGGAAGGCGCTCCAGCCCGACGGCCGCGACCCCATCCGGCCCGCGATCGACCGCGAGGACATGCCCGTCGTACGGCCCGACCTGGAGGCCGGCGACCTGCTCATCTGGAACGGCCTGCTGGCCCACGGCGTCGCCCCCAACGTCTCCGGCGAGGGCGTGCGCGCCGTGCAGTACCTGTCGATGATGCCCGCGCTGGAGACCCACCGCACCCTGCGCGACTCCCGGATCGACTCCTGGCGGACCCTCGCCACCCCCGACTGGAACGCCACCCTCCTCGGCGACGCCCACCGGCACGAGTCCGAGCGCTACGGCCCCGCCGAACTGACCGAACTCGGCGCCAGGCTGCTGGGCCTGAAGTCCTGGCGCCCCGGCACCGACGCCAGTGACGAGCACGAGGCCACCGGGGACGGCGCATGCGCAGCATCTGCCTGACCCTCCCCACCAACCGGCACTGCCCGGACACCGTCGCGGCCCTCGGCGAGGAAGCCGCCTACGCGGCCGACCACTTCGACATCGATGTCCACCTGCTGGTCCTCGACTCCTGCCCGCCCGTGGACCGCGCCGCCCACGCCGCCGCGTTACGGCGTCTGCCGGCCCACCCCCGGATCACGGCCCACCACCTCGACGAGGCCGCCCAGCGCGACTTCCTGACCCGGGTCACGGCACGCTCCGGCAGCGCCAAACCCGAACTGCTCCTCGACCTGATGCTCCCCGACGGACTGTCCTACGGCGCCTGCACCAACCGCGCCTTCCTGATCGCGGCCGCGCTCGGCTGCGAGTCCGTCCACCGCCGGGACTCCGACAGCCGCTACCAGCGCGTGGACGGCCGTACCGTCTTCCCCGTCCACCACGAACTGCTGTCGCTGGGCGAACGCGCCGCCGACGCCGCGGCGGGCGTCACCGAGCCGGTCGCCCTGCCGGACGGCCTCCGTGAGCGCCGGGTCGCCATGGTCGGCAGCTCCTTCGTGGGCGAACTCTCCGTCGACATCGCGCAGATACGGGACGCCGACCCCGCTGTCTACCACGACGTCGTCTCCCTGTGGGCGCCCGAGGGCTGGTCCGCCGAGCAGAAACGCGCACTGGTCGAGGAGTCCTTCACCGGCGCGGGCACCGAACCCTTCACGGCGGACCACTCCCTGCTGACGGTGGTCGACCCGATGCGCGTGGACATGTGCAACATCGCCTTCCACGGCCCGACGGTCAGCGAACGCGTGCCGCTGCCGCCCGCCCGGGACACCATCGGCAGCGACTACTTCCTCATCCACCTCGTGCACGACGCCCGGCTGCCGGGCGTGCTGCACAACCGGAACATCGTCAACTACTACACCGGGGAACGCCGGACCGGCCCGGGCTTCCTCGCCTACCAGACGCGCTTCGCCAAGTTCCTGCTGTCGATGCTCTACTTCCACCACGTCTACGACCGCATGGCCGAGGCCGGTGACGCCCTGCTGGACGAGCACGGCCGTCTCCGCCCCGACACCGTCGCCGCCCTGGCCCGCGAGAGCACCGGCCTCGACACCGCGGAGAACGTCCGCCGGCTCGACGCCCTCGACACCGCCTACCGCCGACTCGGAGGCCGGTACACCGAGTTCGCCGACCTCCTGGCCGCCCGGCGCGCCCGCCTCCTCGACGAGGCACGCGGCGACATGGCGGACTTCGCGCTGCTCACGGAGGCGTGGGAGTCGATGGTGGCCGAGGCCCGGACCACCCCGCTCGCCCCGGCCGCGGGACAGCCCCGGTGAGCGCGGTGACGGACACGGGCCTCAGCGCACCCCTGGCCGCCGCCCTCGCCGCCGCCACCGAGGACCGGCTGGTGTACGACCTGGCCGGCATCGAGCGGCGCCACGACACGCTGCGGGACGAACTGCCCGGGGTACAGGTGCGGTTCGCGATGAAGGCCTGCCCGGTCGACGAGGTGATCGCCGCCCTCGCCCGCCGGGGCGCCGGCGCCGACGCGGCGAGCCCCGGCGAGGTCGGGCAGGCGCTGCGGGCCGGGGTGCCGGTCGGCCGCGTGCACTACGGCAACACCGTCAAGTCCGACCGGAACATCGCCGAGGCGTACCGGCTGGGCGTGCGCACCTTCGCCACCGACAGCCTCCAGGACGTGGCCGCCCTCGCCGCACACGCCCCCGGCGCCCGCGTGTTCTGCCGGGTGGCGACCGGCGGGGCGGGCGCGGTGTGGGGACTGAGCAACAAGTTCGGCTGCCCGCCCGGCGACGCCGTCCGCGTGCTGGCGGCGGCCGGGGACGCCGGGCTGGTGCCGGCGGGCCTGTCCGTGCACGTCGGCTCCCAGCAGATGACGGGAGAGGCGTGGCACGGCGCCGTCGAGGACCTGGGCGAGGTGCTGCGCGCCCTCGGCCGGCACGGCATCCGCGTCGACCACGTCAACCTCGGCGGCGGTCTGCCCGCGCTCGGCTACCGCGACCGGCGCGGCACCCCCCTCGACCCGCCGCTGGACAAGATCTTCGCGGTGATCCGGGAGGGCATGGACGAGCTGCGCCGGATCCACGGCGGCCCCCTGGAGTTCGTCGTCGAACCCGGGCGGCACCTCGTCGCCGACCACGGCGCGATCCGCGCCCACGTCGCCCGCCTCACCGAGCGCCGCGCGGCGAACGGCGAACGGCGGCACTGGCTCTACCTGAGCTGCGGCAAGTTCAACGGCCTGTACGAGATGGACGCCCTGCAATACCGGCTGGTCTTCCCGGGGCACACCGGCGGTCCGTACGTCCCGGCCGTCGTCGCCGGTCCCACCTGCGACAGCGACGACGCCTACTCCCACGAGGAGGGACTCGTCCCGGTGCCCACGGCGCTGGCCTCGGGCGACCCGGTCTGGGTGCTGTCCAGCGGGGCCTACGCGCCCAGCTACACCACCCAGGGCTTCAACGGCTTCGCCCCGCTCCCGTACGCCTTCGCGGGCCGTGCGGAGGGGAGCGGCGCCGATGACTGAGACCGTGCGCGTCCGCCCCCTCACCGCAGGGGACTGGGACGCGGTCGTGGCGCTGGAGCGGGACGCCTACACGGACCTGGGCCTGTCCGAGGGCCGGGCCGCGCTCCAGTCCAGGGCGGCGGCGTCGCCGGACACCTGCTTCGTCGTGGACGTCGGCGCCCGTACGGCCGGCTACCTGCTCGCGCTGCCCTACCCGCCGCACCGCTACCCGGACCTGACGCGGACCGAAAGGACGGGGGGCGCCTTCGAGCCCGGGAACCTCCACCTCCACGACATCGTCGTCGCACCCGGTCTGCGCCGCCGGGGGCTCGCGCGGCACCTCCTGCACCACCTCACCGCCACCGCGCGCACGCGCGGGGACGAGCGGATGTCCCTGGTCGCCGTCGGCGGGACCGAGCGGTTCTGGTCGGCGCGCGGCTTCGTGGCCGAGCCGGGGGTGGTGCCCGCCGGCGCGTACGGCGGCGGCGCCGTCTACATGTCCAAGCAGGTGGCGGCCGCCCAGACCCGGGCCCGCCCGTCCCTCTCCCCGCCCGCCCCCACCCTGCGCGAAGTGAGCTGATGGCGCGTGACCCGTCTCCACGACCCCTTCCGGCGCGGCCAGCTGGCCATCGCCGCGCTGTTCCTGTCGCTCGGCTTCCAGTACGCCACCTGGGCGGCGCGGATCCCCGCCGTCAAGGCCGACCTCGGCCTGAGCGCGGCCGAGGTGGGGGTGCTCCTGATGGCCGCCGGGGTCGGGGCGGCGGTGTCCTTCCCGGCGGTGGCCTGGCTGATGCGCCGGATGGGCTCGCGGCGGCTCGCCCTGCTGTCCCAGCTGGGCCTGGCGCTGCTGCTGCTCGCCCTGGCGGCGGCGCCGAACTACCCGGTGGCCCTGCTGGTGATGTGCGCCGACGGCGTCCTCGTGGGCTGCCTGAACGTGGCCATGAACGCGCAGGGCGCGGCCCTGGAGGCACGGCACGAACGCAACACGATGGCGCGGCTGCACGCCGTCTTCAGCGCCGGCTCCCTGCTCGCGGCCCTGCTCGCCTCCGGCATGACCGCCGCCACCGGATCGGTCACGGCGCACTTCGGCGTCGCCGTCGTCCTCCTCGCCGCGCTGGGCGTCACGGCACGCACCGGACTGCTCGACGAGGACGCCCCGGCGGACCGGCCGGGCCCCGCCGACGCGGGAGCCGCCGCCGGCGCGGAAGCCCCGGCCGCCGCACCGGCCCCCGCCGCGCCGGAGCCGGCCCGCCGCCGCTGGACCGTCCCCTCGCGCCTGACCCTGTGGATGTGCTGCGCCATGGTCTTCGGCACGGTCGCCGAGGGCGCCATGAACGACTGGTCCGCCCTCTACCTGAAGGACGTCGCCGAGGCGTCGGCGGAACTCGCCCCGCTCGGCATCGCCGTGGTGTCCGGGATGATGGTCGTCGCCCGCCTCTTCGCCGACGGCTGGCGCGGCCGCTGGGGCGACGGACGGGTCGTCCTGCTGGGCAGCGCCGTGGCCGGTACCGGTCTCGCCGTCGCCCTGGTCAGCGGCGGCGTCGCACCGGCGCTCGCCGGGTTCGCCTGCATGGGCCTGGGCATCGCGGCCGTGACCCCCTGCGTCTACGCCGCCGCCGCCCGGCAGGGCTCGGACGCGCTGACGCTGGTCGCCGCCATGGGCACCACGGGGCTGCTGGCCGGCCCGCCGCTCATCGGCTTCATCGCCGGTGCGAGCAGCCTGGCGTGGGGCATGGGCGCCGTGGCCGCCTCGGCGGGCGCCGTCGCGCTGTGCAGCACCCGCATCCGCTGGACCGCCCCGGCCCCCGTCGCGCAGAGCGAGGCGACCCCTGCCTGAGCCCGCCGCCTGAGCCCCCGCCTGAACCCGCCCCGCCCGAGCCCACCCCGCCCGCCGCTCACCACCCGGGCCGCGCCCGCCGCCCGAACAGCAGCCCGCGCGGCTCGGGCGGGGGCGGGGTGCCCCGTCGCAGCGGCCAGGCGATCAGCATGCCGACGACGAAACCGGCGACGTGGGCCACGTACGCCACGGTGCCCGCGTCGGACACAGCCCCACCGGAGGAGTAGACCGCCTGGAGCCCGAACCAGAAGCCCAGCACCAGCCAGGCCGGCAGCCGCAGCGGCAGGAAGATCAGGAAGGGCACCAGCACCCAGACGCGGGCCCTCGGATACAGCACCAGGTAGGCGCCCAGCACCCCGGCGATCGCACCGGACGCGCCGATCAGCGGGGCACCCGAGTCGGCGTTGAGGAGCGCGAAGCCGTAGGTCGCCGCGTAGCCGCAGACGCCGTAGAACAGCAGGAAGGGGACGTGGCCCATCCGGTCCTCGACGTTGTTGCCGAAGATCCACAGGAACAGCATGTTGCCCAGCAGGTGCAGCCAGCCGCCGTGCAGGAACATCGCCGTCAGGACGCTCAGCTCGGGCGACTTGTCGTAGCCGGGCGGCGCGACCACGCAGCCGGGCCCCTGCGGGCCGACCCCGACGGCACCCGTGGGCACCAGGCGGGGCATCCGGTGCTGGAGCAGCTCCTGCGGCACCGCCGCCCAGTGGTCCAGGAACGCCTGGAGGTCGCACATCTGCGCGAGGCTGCCGTCGCCCGTCGCCGACCCGGTCATGCCGGGGGTGAACAGGAACACCAGGACGTTGGCGAGGATCAGGGCGTACGTCACCCACGGGGTGCGGCGCGCCGGGTTCACGTCATGGACGGGGATGACCACGAGACAGTACTGCCCGCCCGGCGGACGGTGAACCGGTCCGCCCCGTTGAACGCCCCCGTCCGTGTGTACGTATGCCCTCTCAACCGCCCGCGGTCCGGGGAAGGCGGGCCGCGGGGACGACGTGAGGAAGTGGCGATGAACGAACGGGTCACACCGGCTCCGGCGATGCACGCCCTGCCCGACGGGGAGGCCGAGGTCGCCCTCGTCCTGCGGCTGCCCTGGGAGGACGTCGCCCGGCTCGGTCAGGAGGCGGGGCGGCTGGCGGCGCAGACGCAGCGCCCGGTGACGCTGGACGAGGCGGTGAGCCACCGGCTGCGGTCCGCGCGGGCCGCGTCGCACGCCAGGCCGGCCGGCGAGCAGCCGCCCGCGGTGAGCGCCCCGGTGCCGGCGACCGGTCCGGCCTCGGTGTCCTCACTGCCGGCGCGGCCCCCGGCCGAGCAGGCACGGCAGGCCATCGACCGCATCAACGGGACGGCCTGACCGGCGGCGGCCCCTCAGCGCCGCCGCTCGACCTCCCGCGCCGCCTTGCGCGCGGCCACCAGCACCGGGTCCCACACCGGTGAGAAGGGCGGCGCGTAGCCGAGGTCCAGGGCGGTCATCTGCTCGACCGTCATCCCGGCCGTGAGGGCCACCGCGGCGATGTCGACCCGCTTGCCCGCGCCCTCACGGCCGACGATCTGCACTCCGAGCAGCCGCCCGGTGCGCCGCTCGGCCAGCATCTTCACGGTCATGGGGGAGGCGTCCGGGTAGTAGCCCGCGCGGCTGGTGGACTCGATGGTCGCCGTCACGAACCGCAGCCCCGCCCGCAGCGCGTCCTTCTCCCTGAGGCCGGTCCGCGCGATCTCCAGGTCGCAGACCTTGCTGACCGCCGTGCCGACCACGCCCGGGAAGGTGGCGTAGCCGCCGCCCACGTTGGTGCCGACGACCTGCCCGTGCTTGTTGGCGTGGGTGCCCAGCGGAATGTGCCGCTCCTGCCCGGAGACCAGGTCGAGCACCTCCACGCAGTCGCCGCCCGCCCAGATGTTCTCGTGGCCGCGCACCCGCATCGCCAGGTCGGTCAGCAGCCCGCCGTGCGCGCCGATCGGCAGCCCCGCCGCCTCGGCGAGCCGCGTCTCGGGCCGTACGCCGATGCCGAGCACCACCACGTCCGCCGGGAACTCGGCGTCCCGCGTGGCCACGGCTCTCACCCGGCCGTCGTCCCCGGTCAGCACCTCGGTGACCTCTGCGTCGTTCACCATGGTGATGCCGAGCCCCTCCATCGCCTCGTGCACCATACGGCCCATGTCCGGGTCCAGCGTCGACATCGGCTCCCGGCCGCGGTTGACGACCGTCACCTCGTAACCGCGGTTGATCAGCGCCTCGGCCATCTCCACGCCGATGTACCCGGCGCCGACGACCACCGCGCGACGGCCGCGCGTGCGGGCCAGCGTGTCGAGCAGCGCCTGCCCGTCGTCCAGCGTCTGCACCCCGTGCACGCCGGGCGCGTCGATGCCCGGCAGCTCCGGCCGGATCGGCCGCGCCCCGGTCCCGATCACGAGCTTGTCGTACGACGTCCAGGACTGAGCCCCGGAATCGACGTCACGCGCGCGGACCCGCCCGCCGGCCACGTCGATCTCGGTGACCTCGGTGCGCGTCCTGAGGTCGATGTCCCGGGCGCGGTGCTCCTCGGGCGTGCGGGCGATCAGCGCGTCCCGTTCCGCCACGTCGCCGCCGACCCAGTACGGGATGCCGCACGCCGAGAACGAGCTGAAGTGACCGCGTTCGAACGCCACGATCTCCAGCTCGTCCGGGCCCCTCAGCCGCCGCGCCTGCGACGCCGCGGACATCCCCGCGGCGTCGCCGCCGACGACGACCAGCCGTTCCCTCGTACCGCGCGTGGCGTCCGTGCTCATGCTCATGCGAACACGCTACGTGGCGGGGATGCGTCAGTCCCGACCGGTGCCCTCCTCGGCGGGTGCCGCCTCCCCGCGCGGCGCCGCGGGCGCCGGTACCGGTACCGGCACCGGCGCCGGGCTCCGGCGGCGCGGCAGCCGGGGGCGTACGACCCGCAGCCACAGCAGCACGAGCAGCGCGGCCACCGCGGCGAACGGCAGCACGGCGCCGAACACCACCGCCACCCAGCGCAGCATCGTCACGAAGGCGTCCCAGCCGCCGGCCAGCGCGTCCAGGAAGCCGGGGTCCTCGTCGTCCTTCTTCTCGACGTGCTCGATCGGGGTCTCCGACAGGGACAGGGTGATGGTGGCCAGACTCGTGCGGTCCTTCAGGGCCGCCTGCCGGGCGAGCAGCGCCTCCAGCTCCGCCTGACGGGTGCTCAGCTCGCCCTCCAGGGTCACCACGTCGCTCAGCTTCGTCGCCCGGTCCATCAGCTCGCGGACCCGGGCCACGCTGGCGCGCTGCGACTTCACCCGGCTGTCCACGTCCACCACCTGGTCGGTGACGTCCTCGGCGGTAGCGTCGCGCTGTAGGAGCTTCCCGGCGCCCTCCAGGTCGTCCAGCACCTCCTCGTACCGCTCCACCGGCACGCGGAGCGTCACCTGGGTCTCCTCGTGGCCCTCCGTGTCGCGGGTGGTGGTCTCGTCGCCGACGTAACCGCCGGCGTTCTCGGTCGCGGTGCGGGCCGCGTCGAGCGCCTTGGGCGTGTCCTTGACCTGGACGCTCAGCGAGACGGTGCGGATGATGTGGGCCGGGGCGAGCTTCGGCGGGGCGCTCGCCCCGGTGCCGTCGGCCCCGGCCTCTCCGGCACCGGGGCGCTCGCCCCGGTGCCGTCGGCCCCGGCCTCTCCGGCAGCCCCCGCCTTGCCGTCGGCCTGCGAACCCGCCGCCCGCGAGTCCTCCCGCGGGGCGGCCGCCTTGGCGCCGGCGCCCGAGTCGGAGCCGGAGTCCGAGGCGCTGCACCCGGTGAGGGCGAGCGCCGTGACCAGCAGCAGGCCGGCCAGGGCGCGGGCGGGCGGCACGGCCCTTCTCGTGGTTGCTCGTCGTGCCTGCATCGTGGGTACCCCCCGGGTCGTAGCGACTGTTGTCCCTACGACGCGCGCGGGGGCTGCCACGACGGCGCGGAACGGTCCCGAAGAGATCACGGTCCGGACTCGCGGGACCCGTCGGTGGCGTCTGAGACGCTGGGGTCATGTGCGCAAGCGAGACCCCAACGGGTGAGTTCCCCCCGGCAGCGGGACCTGGACACGTAGTCGTCGTCGGCGCCGGCATCGCCGGACTGGCCGCCGCCCACCGCCTCCTGGAGGGCGGCGCCCGGGTGACCGTCCTGGAGGCGTCCGGCCGCGTCGGCGGCAAGCTGCTGCCCGGCGAGATCGCCGGCGTACGCGTCGACCTCGGCGCCGAGTCGATGCTGGCCCGCCGCCCCGAGGCCGTCGGCCTGGCCCGCGCGGCCGGACTCGCCGACCGCCTCCAGCCGCCGTCCACCGCCTCGGCCTCCCTGTGGACCCGCGGCGCCCTGCGCCCCATGCCCAAGGGCCACGTCATGGGCGTCCCCGGCACCGCCGCCGCCCTGTCCGGCGTGCTCTCCGAGGAAGGGCTCGCCCGCATCGAGCGCGACGCCGAGCTGCCCCGCACCGAGGTCGGCGACGACGTCGCGGTGGGCGAGTACGTCGCCGCGCGCCTCGGCCGCGAGGTCGTCGACCGCCTCGTCGAGCCGCTCCTGGGCGGCGTCTACGCGGGCGACGCCTACCGCATCTCGCTGCGCTCGGCCGTGCCGCAGCTCTTCGAGGCCGCCCGCACCCACACCTCCCTCACCGAGGCGGTCCGCGCCCTCCAGGGCCGTACCGCCACCTCCCCGCCGAGCGGCCCGGTGTTCATGGGCATCGCGGGCGGCATCGGCACCCTCCCGCCCGCCGTCGCCGAGTCGGTCCGCGCACGCGGCGGCGAGATCGTCACCGGCGCACCCGTCACGGAGCTGCGCCGCACCGCGGCCGAGGGCTGGCGGATCGTCGCCGGGGACCGGGTGCTGCACGCCGACGCGGTCGTCGTCGCCGTCCCCGCCCGCCCCGCCGCCGAGCTGCTGCGCGCCGAGGCGCCCGCCGCCGCGGCCGAGCTGTCCGCGGTCGAGTACGCCTCGATGGCCCTGATCACCCTCGCCTACCGCCGCTCGGACACCGCCGCGCTCCCCGAGGGCAGCGGCTTCCTCGTGCCGCCGGTCGACGGGCACACCATCAAGGCGTCCACCTTCGCCTCCCGCAAGTGGGGCTGGATCGCCGACGAGGACCCGGACCTGGTCGTCCTGCGCACCTCGGTGGGCCGGTACGGCGACACGGAGATCCTCGGCCGCGACGACGACGGCCTCGTCACCGTCTCCCGGCACGACCTCGCGAAGGCCACCGGGCTGACCGCCGAGCCGGTCGCCACCCGCGTCACCCGCTGGCAGGACGGCCTGCCGCAGTACCCCGTCGGCCACCACGCGCGCGTGGCCCGCGTCCGCGAGCACGTCGCGAAGCTCCCCGGCCTCGCGGTGTGCGGCGCGGCGTACGACGGCGTCGGCATCCCGGCCAGCATCGCGAGCGCGTACGCGGCCGTCGACCAGATCCGGGGCGACCTGCGGGGTGTGGAGCAGCTCACGGCCCACCCGGTGCAGAGCCTGCACGGCGGAGCGGGAGAATAGGGCCATGAGTGACGACGCCTCCACCCCCGCGGCCGAGCGCATCCCCAACAAGGGCAAGCTGGCCAAGGACCTCAACGAGGTCATCCGCTACACCCTCTGGTCCGTCTTCAAGCTCAAGGACACCCTCCCCGAGGACCGCGCCGGGTACGCCGACGAGGTCCAGGAGCTGTTCGACCAGCTGGCCGCGAAGGACGTGACGATCCGCGGCACCTACGACCTGTCCGGTCTGCGCGCCGACGCCGACCTGATGATCTGGTGGCACGCCGAGACCGCCGACCAGCTCCAGGAGGCGTACAACCTCTTCCGCCGCACGAAGCTGGGCCGTGCGCTGGAGCCGGTCTGGTCGAACATGGCGCTGCACCGCCCCGCCGAGTTCAACCGCTCGCACATCCCGGCCTTCCTGGCCGACGAGACGCCGCGCAACTACATCAGCGTCTACCCGTTCGTGCGCTCCTACGACTGGTACCTGCTGCCCGACGAGGACCGCCGCCGCATGCTCGCCGACCACGGCAAGATGGCCCGCGGCTACCCGGACGTGCGCGCCAACACGGTCGCCTCCTTCTCGCTGGGCGACTACGAGTGGATCCTCGCCTTCGAGGCCGACGAGCTGCACCGCATCGTCGACCTCATGCGCCACCTGCGCGGCTCCGAGGCGCGTCGCCACGTCCGCGAGGAGATCCCGTTCTACACGGGGCGCCGCAAGGACATCGGCGAGCTGGTCGCCGGGCTCGCCTAGTCAGGCCCTCGGCTCCGGTTCCGGGCGCGGGGCGCACGACGTGTCCCGCGCCGGGAGGCGGTCCTCCAGCAGGTACGCCTCCAGGTGGCCGTTGACGCAGTCGTTCGGGCCGCCCGCGATGCCGTGCGTCCCGGCGTCCCGCTCGGTCACCAGCACCGAGCCCGCCAGTCGCCGCCGCAGCTCCAGCGCGCCCTCGTACGGTGTCGCCGCGTCCCGCTCGGCGGCCAGGACCAGCGTCGGCGGCAGCTCACCCGGCGCGGTGCGCACGTCCAGGGGCTCCTGCCGCGGCGCCCGCCAGTAGGCGCACGGCAGGTTCGTCCACACGTTGTCCCAGGTCTCGAACGGCGCCCTGCGGGCCAGCCGGGTGTTGTCCCGGTCCCAGACCCCGAAGTCGGTCGGCCAGGGCGCGTCGTTGCACTCGACGGCCGTGTACACGGCGTTGGAGTTCTCCGCCCCGGCCGCGCCCTCCGCGGTCCGGGTGCCCGCCTGGTCGATCAGCGGCTGCGGGTCGCCCTCCAGGTATGCCGACAGCGCCTCGGCGCGGTGCGGCCAGTAGTCGTCGTAGTACCCGGCCTTCAGGAACGCCCCCTGCAACTGCGCGGGTCCCACCGTCCCGCCCGCCGGCTCCGCGGCCAGCCGCGCGCTCGCCTCCTCGTAGGCGTCCTGCACCTGCCGCGCCGTGTCCCCGAGCCCGTACACGGCGTCGTGCCCGGCGACCCACTCCTTGAAGTCGTCCCAGCGGTCCTCGAACGCCTCGGACTGGTCCAGGTTGTTGCGGTACCAGACCTGCTCCGGGTCCGGATTCACCACCGCGTCGAACACCATCCGCCGTACGTGCGAGGGGAACAGCTCGGCGTACAGCGCGCCGAGGTAGGTGCCGTACGACGCGCCCATGAACGTGAGCCGCCGCTCGCCCAGCGCGGCGCGGACGACCTCCAGGTCACGGGCGTTGTTGAGGGAGTGGTAGTGCCGCAGCGCGTCCCCGCCCCGTTCCGCGCAGTCGCGGGCGTACGCCTCGGCCTCGGCGGCGCGCTGCTCCTTGTAGGCGTCCGAGGGCCGCGTCGGGGCCGGCCGGGGCCCCTTGAAGAAGTCCCCGGGGTCCTGGCAGGACAGCGGGGCGGAGGGCGCGACCCCGCGCGGGGCGTAGCCGACGAGGTCGTAGGCGGCGGCGATGCGCTTCCACTCGGGCACCATGCCCACCAGCGGGAAGTACAGCCCGGACGCGCCGGGGCCGCCCGGGTTGTAGAGGAGGGCGCCCCGGCCGGGGACCTCGCGCTCGCCGCCGGCCGGGTCCTGGTGGGTGGCCCGCATCCGGCTGACGGTCAGCTCGATCCGCTTCCCGTCCGGGTGGGCATAGTCCAGCGGGACGGACACGGTGCCGCAGCGGATGCCGCCCGGCAGGTCCTCCGCCTTCGGGCACCTGCCGAACTCGATCCCGGCCGCCGCCGCGCGCCGGGCCGCCACGGCGGTACCGTGCGCCTCGGCGGACCCGGGCCCGGCCGGGGGCGCCGACTGGGCCGGAGTGGCGGCGAGGGTGGTCAGCAGCAAGGACCCGGCGGCCGAGTAGAGGGCGGCAGCTCGCATCGCGTATCCCTTCGGTGGCACGGGGAGTGACACAAGGGATGTTTGGGGCACCGGCCGGGCGGGGCAAGCACCGCCCGCGGGTGTCGCCGCCGAGTGCCTCCGTGCGCCCCCGGGGCCGACCGCGTCAGGCCCGGCGCTCCCCGTGGTCCCCGGCGTACTTCTCGCGGTGGGCGAAGGCCGCCCGCAGGTCCGGCTCCCCGATGGCGTGCACGCCGCGCACGGCGACCGAGGTGAGGAAGGTCCGGTCGTCCGCCGTGCCGTCGGCCTGCCGCACGAGGGCGCCGACCAGCCGCTGCCCGGCGGGCGAGGCCCAGCGCGCGTACGGGTGGATCTCCATCCGCGTGATGGCGAGGCACCCGAGCGTCAGGGCGAGCGGCAGCGCGAACCAGAGGGCGATGAGCAGCCGCGGCTCGGTGGCGGGCAGCGGCAGCGCCAGCGCCACCAGCCCGAGCGCGCACACGGTCACCGCGGCGACCCGCACCCGCCGCACCCCGGCCGCGACGCCGCCGGCGCCGCCGTCGGGCACGGCGAGGCCCGCCCCGACCAGCCGGTCGGCCAGGCTCCGTACCGCCTCGGCGGCGGCCGCGGCGGCCCGTACCGGCGCTATCCGCGACTGCCCGCCGGGCCCTATCGCCCCTATCACCGACCGCTCCATGTCGTCCCGGCCGCAGGGGTCGACGACGGTCGCCCAGCCGGTGTGCGCGAGCAGCAGCCGGCGCTGGCGCGCCATCGAGACCAGCGTCAGGTCGGCCACCCGCCGCGGACCGCCGGACAGGAACGCCGCCTCGTACAGCGTCAGCGTGTGCTCAGGAGCCGCGGCACGCGGGTCGACGGCCGCCGCGCGCACGGCCGCCAGACACAGCCGCAGGCAGGCGAGGCCCGCGACGGCCCAGGCCGACAGGAGGAAAAGGACCCAGAACATGCCGTACTTCTATGCCAAAGGCTTTCGCCGCGCCATGCCCTTTTCACATTCCGGGACGCAGTGTTGTGGGTATTTGAATCCTCCCCTCCCTGAAGGGAGGGGATTCCTGGCTCAGGCTGCCTCCTGGAGCGGCGCTCCAGGAGGTCTTCCGCCTTCGGCACCAGCCGGGTTGAGACCAGCCCGGGCGAGCATGACGCGTGCGGAATTCTTGTCCCTGGGGGACGTGGTTCCGCAGGCGGTGCAGGTGTGGGTGCGTTCACCCAGCGGCAGGGCGTGCTTGGCTCTCGCTCCGCACTGCGCGCAGTCCATCGTGGTGTACGCGGGGTGGACCAGGCGGATGTCCCGCCCGTGTTTGCGTCCCATCTCGATCAGAGCGGCCTTGGTGGCGCCGATGGCGGCGTCCGCGGCCTTGCGGGCCATCGTCGACCGGGCCAGGAACTTCGGCCTGAAGTCCTCGACCGCTACGGCATCGTGGTCGCGGACGACCTTCTTGGCCCACTTGCGGCCGGTGTCCGCACGCTGCCTGGCGACCTTCTTGTATGCCTTCGCCCGCAGCCTCTTCGCCTCACGGTAGCCCCTCGATGCGGCCGTCCCCTTCTTGGGCCTGCGGCGGGCCATCATCCGGTCGTAGCGGGTGAGTTTCTCCTTCGCCTTCCCACCGTGCGAGGAGTGCGGCAGGTCGTGCGCGTCGGTTGTCGTCGTCGCCGTCTCTCGCACACCCCAGTCGACACCGAGAACCCGGCCGGTCGCGGGCAGGGGCTGGACCTGGGCGGGGACGACGAACGAGGCGTACCAGTGCCCGAGGCTGTCCTGGTACACGCGTACGGAGGACGGCTCGGCCGGCAACTCCCGCGACCACACCGCCCTCACGACGATGCCGCCCGTCAGATGCAGTCGGCCGTCCTTCAGCCGGAAACCGCGCCGGGTGTAGTTCAGGGTCGCCAGCGACTCACGCCTGGTCTTCCATGTCGGCATCCCGGCCCGGCGCGCCACGGGCTGCCGCTCTGCGATGTCCTTGTGCGCCTTGGCGCGGGAGCGGCCGAAGTTGCGGATGACCTGCTGCTGGGGAACCGAGGAGCCCTCCCGCAGCCACGGCGTACGGGAACGGGCCTCGGTCAGCATCCTGTCCAGCTGCGCCGGGCCGCACGTGGTCTTCTCGCCGGTGGCCCTGTTGTGCAGGTGTACGGCCCTGGACTTGGCGACGCACTCGTTCCACAGCCAGCGGCACCGGCCCCACTCGGCCGCCAGCAGGGCGCGGGCCGCGGACGACACCCGCAGCCGGTACGTGTACCGGGCATGCCCGACCTTTTCATCGGCCCCCGCCTGCGCCATCTCACCCACCTCACGACCTGTGGCCAGGACACCGTGCCGTCCCGAACCCCGCAAAGGACCATACGTACGCCAGCCGCACACACACCCGCCGATCCCATAACCACCACCCCGACCAGCGACTATGGGCACACATGTACGCACTACCTTGGGTACGCCGGGCGCTCCGCGCCGAAGCGGACCACGGCGACGCTCCGCGTCGCACCATCCGGATGTGCTTCCTCCTCGGCGTGGATGCCGGAGCCTCCTTGCAAGAGGGTGATGTCCGTTGGCGATGTCCCCACGCTGCCGAGCGGGATTCAGCGCCGCAGCAGAACGCGCCTGGTCGCACGGGCCAGCCGGACCCCGGGGCGGGCCGACCGCGGCACCGGTCCCGACCGTTCCAGCCACCACTCCCGCAACTCCCGCCGCACCCCCGGGTCCTCGCCCTCCCCCGGTGGCGTCCGCAGTACGTGTTCGACGAAGCCGAGGGCGTCCCGCCGGTAGCCGCCGGTCATCGGACACCCCTGTGCGTAGGCGAGGAAGGCGGGGCGGTACCGGGCGCCCAGGAGCACCGGCAGTTCGGGCGCGACCTTCGCGACCACGTCGGCCCGCTTCCCGGCGAGCGCCCGCGCCTGCACCCCCAGCCGCACCCGGTCGAACCCCTCGGGCGCCGGCGTCCCCGCCACCAGCGCGGACAGCAGTGCGGCCTGCGCCAGCCCGAGCCGCTGCCGTACGGCGTCGTCGGCGCCGGAGGCCGCATCGGTACCGGTGCGCGGGGTGCGGGCGGCCGCTCCGGTCCCGGTGGCCGCCGCCCGGCCCTTCTCCACGGCGGCGCGGATCGCCTCCACCTCACCCCGCAACTCGTCGCCGTCGGGGAAGTTCTCGTCCCGCTCCAGCAGTACGCCCGGCGGCGCGACGCGCGAGGCGAGGTCGGTCAGGATGTCCAGCACCGGCCGCGCGACGGGGTGGGCGTGGCTGTCGTGCCAGACGCCGTCCCGCTCGAAGCCGCCCGCGACGTGGACGTAGGCGATGGCCTCCAGGGGCAGCTCGGCGAGCGCCTCGGCTGGGTCCTCACCCAGGTTGACGTGGTTGGTGTGCAGGTTCGCCACGTCGATCAGCAGCCGCACGCCGGTCCGGTCGGCCAGCTCGTACAGGAACTGCCCCTCCGTCAGCTCCTCGTCCGGCCAGGAGACGAGCGCGGCGATGTTCTCCACGGCCAGCGGCACGGGCAGCGCGTCCTGGGCGATGCGCACGTTCTCGCACAGCACGTCGAGGGCGTCGCGCGTGCGCGGCACGGGCAGCAGGTGCCCCGCCTCCAGCGGCGGCGACGCGGTCAGCGCCCCGCCCGCGCGCACGAAGGCGATGTGCTCGGTGACCAGCGGCGACCCGAGCACCTCGGCCCGCTCGGCCAGCGCCGCCAGCCGCCCCGGGTCCGGCCGGTCCGCGCCGCCGAGACCGAGCGAGACCCCGTGCGGCACGACGGTCACTCCGCGCTCGCGCAGTCGCAGCAGCGAGCCGGGCAGATGCCCGGGACACAGGTTCTCGGACACGGCCTCGACCCACTCGATGCCGGGCATCTCCTCGACGGCGTCCGCGATCTCCGGCCGCCATCCGATGCCGGTGCCCAGTCGTCGCATGGCCGATCCCTCCCTCCGCGTCGTCATGACCGGGGTATCGCCCGTGCGACCGGGCCCCAACCCCGCGGCGAGCGCCTTCAGAGGAACATTTGAGGTTCGCGTGCCACCCCGGGCACCGGCCGGCGCGCCCGCGCCGCCTACGGGCGCGGCCGCCGCAGCGCCGGATGGTCCGCCACCACCGTGCACGAACCCGGTGCGATCTCCGTGAACCCGGCGTCGCGCACCACCGGCAGCCCGCCCGTGGTGAGGCCGGTCCAGCGGGCCGGGTCCGCGGTGCGCACCGACAGCGGGTAGCCCGCCTCGCGCCACGCCGTCCGCTCGCCGTCGGACAGCTCCCACCAGGCGAGCTGCGCGCCGTGGCCCGCCTGCGCCATCGCCTTGCCCGCCGACATGTCGAGGTCCGGGTTGAGCCAGAGCACCGGCGCGGAGGGATCGGCGTCGGCCGGCGGCTCGGGGTCGTCGAGGTCGGTGCCGGAGACCTGGAGGCGGGCCAGGTCCTTGGGCCAGCCGTCCAGGGGGACGGGCGGGAAGACCCGCACCTCGGCGGTCTTGCCGGTGACCGTGATGCCGGGCAGCGCCTCGGCCCGCCGCCACTCCGCGCCCCGGGCCCGCCGCACGACCTTGCGGATGCGGGCGTCCTGCCAGTCCCGCATCGCCCGCGCCCACGCGCCGTCGCCGGTCGACCGCTCGTCGCCGAGCATCACCAGCACGGCCCGGGCCGCGGTCTCCAGCGCGTCGGTACGGGGCGGCGGCGCCGCCCGCTCGATGCGCACCACCAGCGGCAGCACGAACTGCGGCGCGAGGTCGCGGTCCCCGGGCTCCGGACGGAAGGGGCTGTCGGGGACGGGAACGGGGGCGGGGACGGGGGACGTCGGATCGTTGCTCACGTCCTACAGTCTGCCAACCCGCGCGGCTGGGAGAGTATGGCCCCATGCGACGCGAGCTGCGGCTGGACGGTGTGGGACGCCGCTACGGCCTGCGCGGCCCCTGGGTGCTGCGCGGGGTCGAGCTGGGCGTGCCGCCCGGCGCCCTCGTCCGCGTCGAAGGCGCCAACGGCACCGGCAAGTCGACCCTGCTGCGCCTCCTCGCCGGGATCGACGCCCCCACCGAGGGGCGGGTCACCGGCCGTCCGCGCACGGCCTACGTCCCCGAGCGCTTCCCGGCCGCCCTGCCCTTCACCGCCGCGCGGTACCTCACCCACCTCGGCGCCGTCCACGGGCTGTCCCGCCGGGCGGCGACCCGGGCCGCGCGGCAGTGGCTGGAGCGGCTGGGCGCCGCGGGGTACGCCGACACCCCGCTGACCAGGCTGTCCAAGGGCAGCAGCCAGAAGGTGGCGGTGGCGCAGGCGCTGCTCGCCGAGCCGGAGCTGCTGGTCCTCGACGAGGCCTGGACCGGGCTCGACGCCGACGCGCGGGCGGAACTGGAACGGGCGGTGGCCGTGGGGGTACCCCCACGCCCTTCAGGCAGTGGGGGAGGACGGCGGCCGGCGGTGCCGTCGTCTTCGTCGACCACGATCCGGGCCGCCTGGGCGGGGCGAGCGACGCCGTGCACGTCGTGCGCGACGGCACCCTGCACCGCCGTACCGGACCGGAACCGGTACCGGCCGGGCCGCGGGTCGTCGTCCGGGTGCAGGGTCCGCCCGGTGCCGCCCTGCCCGGCGACGTGCGCCGGACGGCCGCGTCGGCGCAGGAGACCGGCCCCGGTTCCCACACGCTCACCGTCCCCGCCTCGCACTCCGACGTCCTGCTGCGCACCCTGCTGACCGCCCGGCCGCCCTGGCACGTGGTGAGCGTGCACGCCCCGGAGGAGCACCGATGACCGCTCTCCTGCGCTACCAGACGGCCCTCCTGCTGCGCTCCCAGCGCTGGCTGCCGCCCGTCGTCCTGTACGCCGCCGCGCTCGGCATCGGGGTGCAGGGCGGCCAGCCCGTGCTCGACTCGCTGGGCTGGGCGGCGGCCGTGCTGCTGCCGGTCGCGGCCTGGCTGGTGCGGATCTGCGTCACGTCCGAGCCGCCCGCCGCGCGGAGTTGCGTGTCGGCGGCGCGGGGCCCGGGGCGGGCCCACCTGGCGGCCGTGCTCGCGGCGCTGGCCGTCGCCGTGGTCCTGGGCGCGGTCGCGACCGTGGTCGTGACGCTGATCAGCGACCCGGTCAGTACCGGTCACGGAACGCGCGTGCCCCCGCTCCCGGCGGCCGGTGCCGGACTGCTCGCCGCGCTGGTGTGCGCCCTGCTCGGCACCGCCGTCGGCGCGCTCACCGCCTGGCCGGTGCTGCGCTCGCCCGGACGCGCGGTCCCCGCCCTGCTGCTGGCGGCCCTGCTGGCGCTGGTGGCGTCGGGGTCCCCGGCGCGGGCGGCGGTCGGCGACCTGGTCGCCGGGTCGAAGTCGGGCGCGGTCCCGCTGCCGCTGCTGCCGCTGGCCGGGGCGGCGGTCATCGCCGTGGCCGCGGTCGCCGCGGCCTGTGCGCTCGGCTCACGCAGGCCGTCAGCCTGAGCAGGCGGTGCGCTGCGCCTCCTGCCACTCGCAGACCGGGCAGAGCGTGATGCCCTTGTACGACTCCGGGTACTCCGTGGGCTCCCGGCACTGCACGCACTCCGCGTACGGCGGGCCGTCGGCCTTCGGCGGCCGGGGCGCGTCGATCAGGCAGTAGCCGCCGGGCTCGCAGCCGGCGCCGTCCGCGCCGTCCGGGTTCTGGCCGTGGTCGCTGTTCATGTCTCCAGCGTAGGACGTCAGGCGTGCCCGTTCGCGGCGCCGATCAGTTCCGAGACCTTCGCGAAGCGGTAGCCCTGGCGGCGCAGCTCCGGCACCACCGCCCGCACCACCTCCTCGGTCACCGGGGCGGCGCTGCGCGTGCAGTGCATGACGACGACCGAACCCGGCCGTACCCCGTCGAGCACCTGCCGGGTCACCGCGTCGGCGTCCGTGGCGAAGGCGTCGCCGCTCACCACGTCCCACTGCACGGCGGTGACCCCGGTGGCCGACAGCTTCTTGAGGGCCGCCTCGTCGTAGCAGCCGCCGGGGAAGCGGAAGTACGGCATCGGGTTCGGCACCCCGGCCTTCTCGAAGGCGGTGTAGGCCCGCTCCAGGTCGGAGCGCATGCGGTCCCCGGACACGGTGGGCAGGCCGTAGCAGTCGTCGGTGTAGGCGTAGTGGCTGTAAGAGTGGTTGGCGATCTCGAACCGAGGGTCCCGGCCGATGGAGCGGGCCTCGTCCGGGTACTCCTCGGCCCAGCGGCCCGTCATGAACACCGTGGCCGGCACCTTCAGCTCCCGCAGCGCCGCGATCAGCCCCGGGTTGTCGAACCGCTCGCCCGACGCCGCCCGCGGCCCCTGGTCGGCGGTCATGTCGGCGTCGAAGGTGAGGGCGACCAGCTTGCCGTCCTCCGCGCCGTCCTTCGCGGCGCCCGTGCGCGGGCCGTGCTCGAAGACGGGGGTCAGGCCCGCCGGGCCGGGCGCGAGGGTGGGCGTGGGCGTCCGGGAGGAGGACGGGGACGGGGACGGGGCGGGGGCCGAGGGCGCCGGGCGGGGGGCCACCTCGGCGCGCGTGGTTCCGCAGGCGGTGAGGGCGGCGCCCAGGACACAGAGCGCGGTGGCACGTCGTACGAGAGAGATCACCGTACGACCGTAGAAGTGGGATGTTCGGTTTGTATGACTACGTCCGTCGACGTGCCGCCGCTCTCACCCGCCCGGTCCAGCCGGTGTCAGATGTCCCGCCGCTCCAGCGGCTTGGTCGCCGGGCCCTCCAGCACCGTGCCGTCCGTGGCGAACCGGGAGCCGTGGCAGGGGCACTCCCAGGCGCGCTCGGCCGCGTTGAAGTCGACCAGGCAGCCCAGGTGGGTGCAGCGCGGCGAGACGGCGTGCAGGGCGCCGGCCTCGTCCCGGTAGACCGCGAGCCGGTCGCCGCCCGCCCGGACCACCGCGCCCTCACCGGGAGGCAGCGCGTCCACCGGCGGCGCGGGCCGCAGCCGGTCGCCGACGAAGTGCCGGGCCACCTCGGCCTGCGTCTTGAGCAGCGCGGGCGCCTCGCGCACCGCCGTGCGCAGCCGGCGCGGGTCGTACAGCCCGCTCCAGGCGCACTCCTCGCCGGTGATCTGCGCGGTGAGCAGCCGGCCCGCCATCATGCCGCCGCTCAGTCCCCAGCCGCCGAAGCCGGTGGCGACGTAGGTGTGGTGCGCGCCCGGGTGCAGCGGACCCGCCATCGGCACGGTGTCGGTCGGGTCGATGTCCTGCGTGGCCCAGGCGTGGGTGCGCTCGACGCCGGGGAAGTGCTCGTCCGCCCAGGCGGCCAGGCGCGCGAAGCGCTCGCGGGTGTCGCCCGTGCCGGGGGTGAAGTGCTCCCCGGTGACGACGAGCAGGCGGCGGCCCGCGTCGTCCAGGGGCGCGGTACGCACCGAGCGGGTGTTGTCCTCCGGCGTGATGTACATGCCGTCGACGTCGCGGTCCGCCTCGATCGTCCCGGCGACGACCAGCTCGCGGCGCGGGGAGAGGCGGGCGAAGAGCAGCGCCCGGTCGAAGATCGGGTAGTGCGTGGCGACCACGACGTCCCGGGCGGTGACCGTCGCCCCCGCCTCGGTCCGCACCCGGCACGGCTCGCCCTCGTCCAGGCCCTGCACGGTGGTGTCCTCGAAGATCCGCCCGCCGTGCGCCTCCAGGTCCGCGGCGAGCGCCCGCAGGTACTTGAGGGGGTGGAACTGGGCCTGCCCGGTCACCTTCACGGCGCCCGCCACCGGGAACGGCAGCCCGGTCTCCGTCACGAACGACGCCGCGAGCCCCGCCTCCTTCGCGGCCGCCGCCTCCGCCCGCACCTCGTCCACCCGGCCGGGGTCGCGGACGTAGGTGTACGCGTCCCGCGTCTCCCAGTCGCAGTCGATGCTCAGCTCCGCGACGATCCCGGCGGCGCGCTCGATCGCCTCGGACTGCGAGCGGGCGTACAGGCGGGCGCCCTCGGGGCCGCGGGTGCGGCGCAGCTTGTCGTAGACCAGGGTGTGCTGGGCGGTCAGCTTGGCGCTGGTGTACCCGGTGACCCCGGCGGCGACCCGCCCGGCCTCCAGCACCGCCACACTCCGCCCGGCCCGCGCCAGCTCCCAGGCCGTGCTGAGCCCGGCGACACCCGCGCCGATCACGGCGACATCGACGTCGAGATCCTCCGCGAGCGCGGGACGGGGCGCACCGCCCGGTGCCGTCTGAAGCCAGTACGAGCCGTTGACCTGCACGTTCTGAGTCATGCGGCCCGGGTACCCCATGGCCGCGGCTTCAGTGACCGGACGGTGCGCCCCGCCGGGAACCCCGGCCGCTACCCGCGCCAGGGACCCGTCACCGCGAAGGTGGTGCCGGGCGTGTAGCAGTTGACGTACATCGTGTCGCCGTCCGGGGAGAAGGTGACACCGGCGAACTCACCCCACTCGGGCTCCTCCTCCGTGCCGATGTTCTGCGCGCCCCGGGCCATGGCGTAGACCTCGCCGCGCCGGGTCACACCGAAGACGTGCTGCGCTCCGTTGCCGTCCTCGCAGACCATGAGACCGCCGCTGGGGGCGAGGCAGATGTTGTCCGGGGACTCGCCGGGCAGCTGCACGTCGGTGTCCGGGCCGAAGACGATCACCAGGGTGAGCCGGCGCCGCTCGGGGTCGTAGCGCCAGATCTGCCCGTAGTGGTCGGCGGCCGAGCCCTCGTCGCTGTGGGCGAAGGACGACACGAAGTACACGCTGCTCCCGCCCCAGTAGCAGCCCTCCAGCTTCTGGGCGTGGGTGATGCCGCCCCGGCCGAAGTCCTGGAAGCGGATCGGCGTCCCGTCGGCCAGCGGGTCGGGGACGTCCACCCACTCGATGCGGTCGAAGGTGGCGCCCGTCTCCTGGATCGAGGAGAGGTCGGGCACGCCCGGCACGCGCATCGCCTGGAGCCTGCCGCCCGCCCGCAGCGAGCCCCGGCCGCCCAGCGGCTTCTCGGGCAGGAAGCGGTAGAAGAGGCCGAACGGCCGCTCGAAGGCGTCCTCCGTCTCGTAGACGACCCCGCGCCGCGGGTCCACGGCGATCGCCTCGTGCTGGAAGCGGCCCATCGCCGTCAGCGGCACCGCGCCGGTGCGGTGCGGGTCGGCCGGGTCGACCTCGAAGATGAAGCCGTGGTCCTTGGTGTAGCCGTTGGTCCCCGCCCGGTCCTCGGTCTCCTCGCAGGTCAGCCAGGTGTGCCAAGGCGTCGGCCCGCCCGCGCAGTTGACCGCCGTACCGGCGATGGCGACCCGCTCGGACAGGACGTGGTTGCGGGAGTCCAGCTCCAGCGCCGTACAGCCGCCCTTGCCCTCCGGGTCGTACGTCAGACCCTCGACGGTGGGGACGGGGACGCGGCCGTCGGCGCGGTTCTCGTGGTTGCGGACGAGGTGGGTGGTGCGGCCGTGTCTGCCGGAGGAACGCCCCGGGAAGGCGGCCATGCCGTCGTGGTTGGACGGCACCGGGCCCTCCCCGGAGCGCAGCCGGTCGCCCTCGCGGGACAGCACCCGGTAGCGGAAGCCCCGGGGCAGGTCGAGCAGGCCGTCGGGGTCGGGGACCAGGGGGCCGTAGCCGGTGCGGCCCAGGGACTGGGCGGCGGCGGTGCCGGCGAAGAGTTCGGACAGGGCGCCGGTGAAGGCGATGCCTGCGCCCAGGGCTCCGGTACGGGCGAGCACCTGGCGGCGGGTTGCGGACATGACGGTGACCTTCCTGCTGGCGGACAGGACTGTGACCCGCCGTGTCTATCACCTGCCAGGAGTCCCGGGAACCACGCGCGTAGCTCGTGTCACCGCCCGACCGGCTGCTCCGGGTGCTCCTGCGCCTTCTCCAGGAAGCGCAGCAGCTCCACGGGGAAGGGCAGCACCAGGGTGGAGTTCTTCTCGGCGGCGACCGCCACGACCGTCTGGAGCAGCCGCAGTTGCAGGGCCGCCGGGGTCTCGGACATCTGCCGGGCCGCCTCCGCGAGCACCTTCGACGCCTGGAGTTCGGCGTCCGCGTTGATCACCCGGGCGCGCCGCTCCCGGTCGGCCTCGGCCTGGCGGGCCATCGAGCGCTTCATGGTGTCCGGCAGCGAGACGTCCTTGATCTCGACCCGGTCGATCTGCACGCCCCAGCCGACCGCGGGGCTGTCGATCATCAGCTCAAGACCCTGGTTCAGCTTCTCGCGGTCGGACAGCAGGTCGTCCAGGTCGCTCTTGCCGATGATGGAGCGCAGCGAGGTCTGGGCCATCTGCGAGACGGCGAACCGGTAGTCCTCGACCCGGACCAGCGCGTTGGCCGCGTCGACGACCTTGAAGTACACCACCGCGTCCACCCGCACCGTGACGTTGTCGCGGGTGATGCCCTCCTGCGCGGGCACGGGCAGCGTGACGATCTGAAGGTTCACCTTGTGCAGCCGGTCCACGAACGGCACGATCATCGTGAACCCGGGACCGCGCACCTCGCCCGCGAGCCGTCCGAGCCGGAAGACCACCCCGCGTTCGTACTGCCGGACGACCCGCGCCGCCGCGGCGACGTAGAGGACGCCCGCGCTGCCGACGGCCGCGGCCGCGGTCAGAAGCTCCTGGACCATGGCGGCCTCCTCACTCGGAGGACGGTTTTTCACCCTTTCTGTCACGATAGGCCCGCCGCCGGGTCCGGGGCCATGCCCGGGACCCGGCGGCGGGCTTCCCGCCACGCGCCGGACTTCCGCGTCGCGGCCTTCCGCACCCCCGCCCCTACACCCCCGCCTTCTCCGGTTCGGTGACCTTCACCGGGTCCGTGCCGGCGGCGCTGTGCCGTTCGGCCCAGTTCTCCAGGGCCGTGCGGCAGGCGTGGTCCAGGTGGTGCAGCCCGGACAGGTCCAGCTCGACCGGGCGGTCCTGCGGCAGCGCCTCCAGGCCCTCCAGGATCTTCGGCAGCCGCAGGAAGGTCGCGTTGCCGGCCAGATGTGCCTGGACGGGGCCCGCGCCCTTGTCGACGATCTCCAGCTTGAGGTGCGAGGCCTCCCAGGCGGTCTTGACCACGGACAGGGCCAGACCGATCAGCACCCCCTCGAACATGTTGACCGCGACGATCGAGACGGCCGTGACCACCAGGATCAGCGCCTCGCCCCGGTGGTCGCGCCACAGCGGCAGGATGCTGCGGAACGGGATCAGCTTCCAGCCCGCGTGCACCAGGATGCCCGCCAGCGCGGGCAGCGGGATCAGGCCCAGCACGGACGGCAGCAGCGCCGCGAACAGCAGCAGCCACGCACCGTGCAGCACCCGGGACGCCTTGGTGCGCGCCCCCGCGGCGACGTTGGCGGAGCTGCGCACGATGACCGCGGTCATCGGCAGTGCGCCGAGGACGCCGCACACGGTGTTGCCCGCGCCCTGCGCCATCAGCTCCTTGTCGTACTCGGTGCGCGGCCCGTCGTGCAGCCGGTCCACCGCCGCGGCGCTGAACAGGCTCTCCGCCGAGGCGATCAGGGTGAAGGCGACGATCGTGCCGAGCAGACCCACGCTCGCCAGCTCGCCGAACGCGTCGGCGCCGGGCGGCTGGATCACGCCCAGCAGGCCGCTCACCTCGACGGTCGCGACCGACAGTCCGAACGCCGCCGTGACGGCCGTGGCCAGACCGACCGCGGCCAGCGCCCCCGGCACGGTCCGCGCCCGCTTCGGCAGCCGCTTCCACAGCACCAGCACCGCGACGGTGCCCGCGCCCAGGGCGAGTGAGGTCAGCGCCTGGCTGCTGCCCAGCGCGTCGGCGGCGGCACCGGGCAGCCCGGTGAGCTTGTCGATGCCGGAGGCGGGGGCCTCGAGACCGGCGGCCGAGTAGAGCTGGCCCGCGATGAGCACCAGGCCGATGCCGGCCAGCATGCCCTCGACGACCGACAGGGAGATCGCCCGGAACCAGCGCCCCAGCCTCAGGGCGCCCATCACGAGCTGGACGATCCCGGTGGCGAGCACGATCACGCCGAGCGCGGGCAGTCCGTACTGGTCGACCGCGCCGAAGACCAGCACGGTCAGCCCGGCGGCCGGGCCGGAGACCTGGAGGCTGCTGCCCGGCAGGAATCCGGTGACCAGACCGCCCACGATGCCGGTGACCAGGCCCAGTTCGGCCGGGACACCGGAGGCGACGGCCACGCCCACGCACAGCGGGAGCGCGACCAGGAACACGACGAGGGACGCGGTGAGGTCCTGCCGCCAGTGCGGGAACCTCCGGTTCCGGCCGGCTATGAGGGACATGCCGGCGCTCACAGGGTCTCGAACGCGTCGGTGTCCGCGCGGTGTGCGCGCACGAGGCCGGTGTGGACCTCGTAGTACCAGCCGTGCAGCCGCAGCCGGCCGTCCGCCAGCCGCTTCTCGACGCACGGGTAGGAGCGCAGCCGCAGCAGCTGCGCCAGTACGTGGTGCTGCACGGCCCCGGCGACCGTCGGGTCGGCGGGATCGCAGGGCTCCGGTTCGTCCGCCGCGTGCGCCAGCCAGTCGCGCACGGCGGGTACGGCGGTCAGGTCGTCACCGCGGACCAGCGCGCCGACGGCGCCGCAGTGCGAGTGGCCGCAGACCACGATGTCGCCGACGCCGAGGACCTCGACGGCGTACTCGACGGTGGCCGCCTCCCCGGAGGGGCGCTCGGAGGCGTAGGGCGGGACGATGTTGCCGGCGGTGCGCAGCTCGAAGAGCTGGCCCGGGCGGGCGCCGGTGATCAGGGCCGGTACGACCCGGGAGTCGGAGCAGGTGATGAACAGGACTTCGGGCGACTGCCCTTCGGCGTGCCCGGCGAACTCCTCAGGGCGCTGTCCGAACGTACGGGCGTTGTCGATGAGGGGCTGCATGATGCGGTTTTCCTCCTGGCGCGCGGTGGGGTGCGCGTCGGACGGGTGGGACAGAGGTGGGGGTTGTGCCGCTGGTCCGTCCGGTCCGTCAGCAGCGGAAGACCTGGAGTGCCGCGGGGGTGTGGTCCGCCGTGGATCTCGGCCGGTGCTCGGTGGCACGGCCGGACGCGACGGCGTCGGGCGCCTCCGGGGCGGTCTGCCGCGCCAGTGGGTGGCGAGGGATACCGGACTGCGGTGCGGCGGTGGTGCGGTGGCGGTCGCGGACGCGCGGCTCGGTGGTCGGCTCGCCCGGGCGGCCGCCCTCGCGGCAGGTGACGCTCTCGTCGTACCGCGCCGTGCCGGAGGGGGTGGTTCCGGGATGGGCGTGGGCCACGGCTTCACCGCTCGTATGCGCGGATGCGAAGGATGCGGTGGGAGCGAAGAACTGGAGCGCGAACAGGACGGGGGCGAGGATCGCGATCACGGTCCGGGCCGCCGTACGTCGGTACACGTGGCCCCCTCCAGGCAGTTCCTGCCGCTGGTATATGCCGGAGAACAGGTCAATGCCCGGCAAACGCATGGTCAATGCGCGGTCAAGAAACACGTTAACCCTGCAAAGGACTTTGCAGGGTTAACGGGGCGTTACGTGCCGGAGAGAGCCTCAAAATGGCGGGTGGGTTGGCGGGAACCGACTGTCTCTCAGGGCGTGTCGACCAGGCGCCCGGCGTCCCGGGCCAGCGCGGTGAGCCGGGAGATCGCCCGGAAGTACTTCTTGCGGTAGCCGCCCTTCAGCATCTCCTCGCTGAACAGCCGGTCGAAGGGCTGCCCGGAGGCCAGGACGGGCACCTCGCGGTCGTAGAGCCGGTCCGCGAGCACCACGAGCCGCAGCGCCGTCGACTGGTCCGGCACCGGACGCACCCCGGTGAGGCACACTGCCGTCAGCCCGTCGGTCAGCGCACCGTAGCGGCTGGGGTGGACGCGGGCGAGGTGGTCGAGGAGGGCCGGGAAGTCGTCCAGGGAGGCGCCCTCGGTGGCCCGCGCGGCACGGGTCACCTGGGCGTCGGAGTACGGCGCGGGGGCCTCGGGCAGACCGCGGTGGCGGTAGTCCTCGCCGTCGATGCGCAGGGCGCGGAAGTGGGCGGACAGGCCCTGGATCTCGCGCAGGAAGTCGGCCGCCGCGAACCGGCCCTCGCCGAGCTTGCCGGGCAGCGTGTTGGAGGTGGCGGCGAGCGCCACGCCGGCCTCCACGAGCCGGGCGAGCAGGCTGGAGACCAGGACGGTGTCGCCGGGGTCGTCCAGCTCGAACTCGTCGATGCACAGCAGGCGGTGACCGGAGAGGGTCTGCACGGTCTGCTGGAAGCCGAGGGCGCCGACCAGGTTGGTCAGCTCCACGAAGGTGCCGAAGGCCTTGCGGGACGGCTCCGCGGGGGTGGCGTGCCACAGGGAGGCCAGCAGGTGGGTCTTGCCGACGCCGTAGCCGCCGTCGAGGTAGACGCCGCGGGGGCCGGCGGGGGCCTTCGGGGCCCTGCCGCGGCCGAGCCCGAAGAAGCCGCGCCGGCCGGTGGCCGCCCCGGGCGCCTCGCCCAGCCCGCCCGCGAAGTCCTCCAGGACCCGGACGGCCTCGCTCTGGCTGGGCTGGTTCGGGTCCGGGATGTACGTGCCGAAGCGGACGGAGTCGAACCGGGGCGGAGGCACCATCTCGGCGACCAGGCGGTCCGCGGGGACACGGGGCTCACGGGCGCACAGCGAGAGCGCGGCCGGAGCCGTCCCGGATATCGGGGCGGGGACGGAGGCGGGGGAGGAGGACGACACGGTACTCAATGGTAGGGCCTGCCCCGGGGGGCCTTGCCGTCACCGGTGCACGGCCCGGGGGTGCGGCGCCCGGGCCCGGGCGGGCGAGCGCCCGGGACGGTCCCGTGCCCGGGGCGGCGGGCCGCGGGCCCGGGACCGTCGCCGGGGCGGCGGCCGCGCGGGCCGGGCCAGGAGGGAACGCGTCACCCGGGAAGGCGTCGCCGAGGTGACCGACGCGGGCCCGGCCCGGCCGGGTGGGCCCTGTCCGGAGCCGCCTCGCACGGGCCGGGGCGAGCGGGGGCGGGGCCGCCGGACGAGTCGGCCGGGACGGGCGGCGCCCCGATGAGCGGCCCGGCCGGGGCCCGGGGCGCGAGGGCGTGCCGCTCGGGCGTGCGGTTCGGGCGCGCGGTTCGGGCCGGCGTGACGTACGCGCCCGCTCCCGCACGGAGCAGGAGCAGCAGGCCCCGGGTCCCGCGCGGTCGCGGGACGGAGTCCGCGGGACGTTCGCGGGCCCGGTCGGCGGGGTCCCGGCCTGTGCGGTGGGGGCGTCGGACCCGTGGAACACTGCACCCCATGCGACGCCTGTTCCCCGTACCCGTACCCCCCGTGTCCGGTCCGCCCGTCGGCCCGGGCGGCTCCGAGGCCGACCGGGAGTGGAGCCTGGCCGAGCTGGCCGCCGCCTACGCGTACCCCGAGCCGGACGGGCGCCGGCGGACGTGGCTGCGGGCCAACATGGTCTCCACCCTCGACGGTGCCGCCCAGCACGACGGCCGCTCCCAGCCCATCTCCAGCGCGGCCGACATGCGTGTCTTCGGCACCCTGCGCGCCCTGGCGGACGTGGTGATCGCCGGCGCCGAGACCGTACGGCAGGAGGGGTACCGCCCGGCACGCGCGCGGGCGGACTTCGCCGAGGCGCGGCGGTCGGCCGGTCAGGCCCCCGTGCCGGCCATCGCGGTGGTCAGCGCGAGCCTGGAGCTGGACTTCTCCCTGCCGCTGTTCACCTCCCCGCTCGTGCCCACCCTGGTCCTGACCGGAGCCGCCGCGGCCCCGGACCGGATCGCGGCCGCCGAGAAGGCCGGGGCCCGGGTGGTGATCGCCGGGGACGGCGTCGGCGTGGACCCGGCCCGTGCCCTCGGCGCGCTCGCGGAGCTGGGGCACACCCGGCTGCTGACGGAGGGCGGCCCCCGGCTGCTGGGGCAGTTCGTCTCGGCCGGTGTGCTCGACGAGCTGTGCCTGACGGTCTCCCCGATGCTGACCGCGGGGGACGCGCAGCGGATCGCGGGCGGACCGGCGGTCGAGGTCCCGCGGCGGTTCGCACTGGTGTCCCTCCTGGAGGAGGAAGGTTTCCTCTTCAGCCGGTACCGGCGCGACTAGGCACGTCCCGGCCCCGGCGGGCGGCGGCGACCGGACAGGGGTTCGGTCGTTACCGCACTTCCGGTAATCGGCGGAATCTCTCGTTCCGTTTAGCTCGCGCCGGGCACACTGATTCCGGCAGTACCCGTGCGATCACGGGGCAGGATGGTTTCCGCAGGGTCTGGTACGGCCTACGGAGGGTGGGCCCGCGGGCCCTCGAAGGAGAAGGGGCGCCTGGTGTTCACAAGCGTTTTGATGATCGAGAAGGCCCTGACGTCCGCCGACGTGGAGTTCGTCACCACCTTGCACGGGGACGAGCAGGTCGGCTTCCACGTGCTGCTCCAGCCGCGCGGCGATCAGGCGGACCGGCTGCTGCGGGCCATCGACGACGTCGCCCTCGGCGAGCTCGACGACGCCGTGAGAGAGGGGGAGACCCCGGAGGGCCAGGAGGCGCAGGGCGTCGGGGAGCGGGCCCTGGAGGTGTCCCTCACGGCCCTGCGCGCGTCCGGCGCCCGGGCCGAGGGCCGGCTGATCGAGGACCACCCGCTGGACGAGCTGAAGGCCCTGGTCATGGAGATCGCGGCCGACGAGGTGATCGTCCTGACCGACCCGCACTACGTGGAGGAGTTCTTCCACCGGGACTGGGCCTCCCGGGCCCGGCACAAGGTCGGCGTGCCGGTCCTGAAACTCTTCTCCCACAGCAAGGCATAGGCTGGTGCCGCGCCCCCGCCGAGGGGGCGCGCCCGGCAACGGACCACCAACGGATCACCCTGGGAGAACAGCGCATGGCACCCGGCCTACCCACCGCCATGGACCGACCGCACTTCATCGGCATCGGCGGCGCCGGAATGTCGGGCATCGCCAAGATCCTCGCCCAGCGCGGCGCCGCGGTGGCGGGCAGCGACGCCAAGGAGTCCGCGACCGCCGACGCGCTGCGCGCGCTGGGCGCCACCGTGCACATCGGGCACGCGGCGGAGCACCTCGCCGACGACGCGAGCTGCGTGGTGGTGTCCTCGGCCATCCGCGAGGACAATCCGGAGCTGGTCCGCGCCGCCGAGCTGGGCATCCCGGTCGTGCACCGCTCCGACGCCCTCGCCGCCCTGATGAACGGCGCGCGGCCGATCGCGGTGGCCGGCACCCACGGCAAGACCACCACCACCTCGATGCTGGCGGTCTCCCTGTCCGAGCTGGGCCTCGACCCCTCGTACGCGATCGGCGGCGACCTGGACGCGCCCGGCTCCAACGCCCTGCACGGCGCCGGGGAGATCTTCGTCGCCGAGGCGGACGAAAGCGACCGCAGCTTCCACACGTACGCCCCCGAGGTCGCCATCGTCCTCAACGTCGAGCTGGACCACCACGCCAACTACGCGTCGATGGACGAGATCTACGAGTCCTTCGAGACCTTCGCCGCGAAGATCGTGCCCGGCGGCACCCTGGTGATCGCGGCCGACCACGAGGGCGCCCGGGAGCTGACGCGCAGGCTGGCCGGTTCGGTGCGGACGGTGACGTACGGGGAGTCCGAGGACGCCGACGTGCGCATCCTGTCCGTCGTCCCGCAGGGCCTCAAGAGCGAGGTCACCGTCGTCATCGACGGCGCCGAGCTGACCTTCGCCGTCTCCGTCCCCGGCCGCCACTACGCCCACAACGCCGTCGCCGCCCTCGCCGCCGGCGCGGCCCTCGGCATCCCCGCCGCCGAGCTGGCCCCCGCGCTGGCCGCCTACACGGGCGTCAAGCGGCGCCTCCAGCTCAAGGGCGAGGCGGCCGGCGTCCAGGTCGTCGACTCCTACGCGCACCACCCCACCGAGATGACCGCCGACCTGGAGGCCATGCGCGCCGCGGTGGGCGACGCCCGCATCCTGGTGCTCTTCCAGCCGCACCTCTTCTCCCGCACCCAGGAGCTGGGCAAGGAGATGGGCCAGGCACTCTCCCTCGCGGACGCCTCGGTCGTCCTCGACATCTACCCGGCCCGCGAGGACCCGGTCCCCGGGGTCACCAGCGACCTGATCATCGAGGCGGCCCGCGCGGCGGGCGCGGACGTCACACCGGTTCACGACAAGGACGCGTCCCCCGCGCTGGTCGCGGGAATGGCGAAGGCCGGTGATCTCGTTCTCACCATGGGCGCGGGCGACGTGACGGACCTCGGACCGCGCATTCTGGACGAGCTGTCGAAGTAAGGGGCTGAGACTCATGTCGTACGACGTCGAGAAGCCGGACGAGCAGTGGCGGGCCGAGCTGGCCCCGGCCGAGTACGCCGTGCTGCGCGAGGCCGCCACCGAGCCGGCCTTCACCGGTGAGTACACCGACACCAAGACCGAGGGTGTCTACTCCTGCCGCGCCTGCGGTGCGGAGCTGTTCACCTCCACCACCAAGTTCGAGTCGCACTGCGGCTGGCCGTCCTTCTACGACCCGAAGGACACCGACGCGGTCGAACTGATCGAGGACCGCTCCCACGGGATGGTGCGCACCGAGGTGCGCTGCGCCCGGTGCGGTTCGCACCTCGGACACGTCTTCGAGGGCGAGGGCTACCAGACCCCGACCGACCAGCGGTACTGCATCAACAGCATCTCGCTGCGGCTGGAGCCGACGGCGGGCTGAGCACCCGACCGGTCCGCGAGCGGCGGCCGGGAGCAGCACGGTGGACACCGTCGCTCCCGGCCGCCGTCGGTCGGTCAGATTTCCGGTGTGAACCCCCGAGCAGCGGGAAGGAGTCGCCCCGGAGCAACGGGGGCCCCGCTGACCAGCCGTCTACACTCGACCGGCGACGGCCCCACCGACCGCGGCCGGAGCGGGCAGCTTCTGCCAGACCCGAAGGGTATTCGGCGTTTTGATACGGATGGACTCAGTCACCAAGCGGTACCCGGACGGCACCGTGGCGGTCGACCGGCTGACGCTGGACATACCCGACCGCGCGATCACGGTCCTCGTCGGACCCTCGGGCTGCGGCAAGACGACCACCCTGCGGATGATCAACAGGATGGTCGAACCCACCGAGGGAACGATCCTGCTCGACGGCGAGGACCTCCAGCAGCGGCCCGTCACCACACTGCGCCGGTCGATGGGGTACGTCATCCAGAACGCCGGGCTCTTCCAGCACCGGACGATCCTCGACAACATCGCCACCGTGCCCCGCATGATCGGCTGGGGGAAGCAGAAGTCCCGCGAGCGGGCCGCCGAGCTGATGGAACGGGTGGGACTCGACACCTCGCTGGCCAAGCGGTACCCGTACCAGCTCTCCGGCGGCCAGCAGCAGCGTGTCGGCGTGGCCCGGGCGCTCGCCGCCGATCCGCCGGTGCTGCTCATGGACGAGCCGTTCTCCGCCGTCGACCCCGTCGTCCGCAAGGGGCTCCAGGACGAACTCCTGCGCATCCAGGACGAACTGGGCAAGACCATCGTCTTCGTCACCCACGACATCGACGAGGCCATCAAGCTCGGCACCATGGTCGCGGTGATGCGCACCGGCGGCCGGCTCGCCCAGTTCGCACCGCCCGCCGAGCTGCTGTCCGACCCCGCGGACGACTTCGTCGAGGACTTCCTCGGCGCCGACCGCGGCATCCGGCGGCTCTCCTTCTTCCCCTCCGCCGCCCTGGAGCTGACCACCGGCCCGGTCGTGCGCGCCGACGCCGGAGCCGAGCAGCTCGCCGCCGCCGCGGACGGAGCCGCCCACCTGCTGGTCACCGACGCGGACGGCCGGCCGCTGGGCTGGGCCGAACCGGGCGACCTGGCCGCGGGCGACCTCGCGGCCGGGCGGCTGCTGTCCTACGGGCGGCCGTTCGTGCCCGGCACCGACTCGCTGCGGGCCGCCCTCGACTGCGCCGTGCTCTCGCCCACCGGCTGGGCGGTCGCCGTGGACGCCGACGGCCGGGTGACCGGCGTCGTCTCCCAGCAGACCATCGCGGAGGCGATCCGCGCCGCGCACGGCGCGGCGGACCCCGGCGACGCGCGGACCGAGGAGCCCGCCGACGTCACGAAGGTCGCCCCGTGAACGGCTTCTTCGACATACCGAGCGACCTCGACAACACTTACTTCGGCCTGATCGGCCTGCATCTGCGCGAGGCGCTGCTGCCGGTCCTGGCCGGACTGCTCGCCGCGCTGCCCCTCGCCCAGCTGTGCGTGCGCTTCCGCTGGCTGTACCCGCCGGTGCTCGGCGTCACGACCGTCTTCTACGCCATCCCGTCGCTGGCCGTCTTCGTGGTTCTCATCGACTACACCGGGCAGACCGAGCTGACCGTGATGATCCCGCTGGCCGTCTACAGCCTGGTGGTGCTCGTCCCGGCGATCGTCGACGGCGTGCGTTCGGTGCCCGAGGAGACCCTGGCCGCGTCCACCGCCATGGGCTTCGGGCCGCTGCGCCGCTATCTCCAGGTGCAGTTGCCGATCGCGGTGCCCGCGATCCTCGCCGGGCTGCGGGTGGCCGTGTCGGCGAGCATCTCCCTGGTCAGCGTCGGCGCCCTCATCGGCAACCAGGGCGCCCTCGGCAACCTGCTCGCGGACGCCCAGAAGTACGGCAGGCCCGAGCTGGCGGTGAACTCCGTCCTCACCACCGCCGTACTGGCCATCCTGTGCGACGCGCTCCTCGTCCTGGCCCGGAACCTGCTGACCCCGTGGATGCCGCGGGGCAAGCGGCAACGCCCGAAGGAAGCCGCCGCGCGGCCCGAGCCGAAGGAGGCGGCGGCCCGGTGAACGTGCTCCACTTCGTCAACGCCTTCTTCAGCGACAGCGCCCACTGGCACGGCTACGACGGCATCCCCGGCCGCCTGCTGGAACACGTCCAGTACACGCTGATGGCCCTCGGCCTCGCCGCCGCCATCGGGCTGCCCGTGGGGCTGCTGACCGGGCACACCGGGCGCGGCGGCAACGCCGTCGCGTTCGTCGCCACCGCGGCCCGCGCCCTGCCCAGCTTCGGACTGCTGGTGCTGATCGCCGTCGCCGTCGGCATCGGCCTGCTGCCCGTGATGATCCCGCTGGTCGTGCTCGCGATCCCGCCGATCCTGGTGACCACCTACGAGGCCGTCCGCTCCGTCGACCCCTCCCCGGTGGACGCCGCGCGCGGCATGGGCATGCACGAGACCGGCATCCTCTTCCGGGTAGAACTGCCCGTCGCCCTGCCGCTGGTCCTCAGCGGGCTGCGCTCGGCCGCCATCCAGGTCGTGTCGACGGCGACCATCGCCGCCTACGTCAGCCTCGGCGGGCTCGGACGCTACATCATCGACGGCCTCTACCAGCGCGACTACGAGAAGGTGGTCGGCGGCGCCACGCTGGTCGCCCTCATGGCACTCGTCACCCTCGCCGTGTTCTGGGCGGCCGGGCGGCTGGCCGTGTCGCCGGGGGTGCGCAGACGATGACCGCGCACCGGGGCGAAGAAACCGTAACCAGGCCGTTCTTGACTGAGCGGCGACCGGATCGTTTGGATCGACGGATGAATTCCACCGCGAAAAGCAGCAGGTCCAGGACTAGGCACACCGGCGCGGCGGCCGTCGCGCTCGCCGCCGCGGCGGCGCTGCTCGCGGGCTGTTCCTCCGACTCCGGCGACACCTCCGACAACCCCCTCGCGGGGGACAAGGCGGAGGCCGGCACCGTCGTCGTCGGCTCGAACAACTTCGCCGAGAGCACACTGCTCGCCGACATCTACGGAGAGGCGCTCAAGGCCAAGGGCCTCAAGGTCACCTACAAGCACAACATCGGCAGCCGCGAGACGACGTACGGCATGATGAAGAACGGCTCCGTCACGGTGCTGCCGGAGTACAACGGCTCGCTGCTCGCCTACCTCGACCCGAAGGCCGAGCAGGGGTCCGTCGAGGCGGTGAACGAGGCGGCGAAGGCCAAGCTCGACAAGAAGCTGACGCTGCTCGAGTCGTCCCCGGCCGAGAACAAGGACTCGGTGAGCGTCAACGCCGAGACCGCGAAGAAGCACGGCCTCACCGCCGAGTCGACCCTCGCGGACCTCAAGGACGTCGCGCCGGAGCTGGTGATCGGCGGCTCGCCCGAGTTCCAGACCCGGCAGCAGGGACTCAAGGGCCTGGAGTCGGTGTACGGGCTGAAGTTCAAGTCGTTCAAGGCGCTCGACGCGGGCGGCCCGCTGACCCAGGCGGCGCTGACCAAGAACGACGTGCAGGCGGCCGACGTCTTCACCACCGACCCGACCATCATCAAGGAGAAGTTCGTCGTCCTGAAGGACCCGGAGAACCTCTTCGGCCACGCGAACGTGACCCCGCTGGTCACCAAGGACGGGCTGGACAAGGAGGGCGTGGCCACGCTCAACGCGGTCTCCGCCAAGCTGGACACCGAGACGCTCCTCGACCTGGACGCGCAGGTCCAGCTGGACAAGAAGGACCCGCTGGACGTCGCCAAGGAGTGGCTGAAGTCCGCGGGCCTCGTCTGACGGACGCCCTACGACGACGCGCTACGACGCGCTACGACGCGCTACGACGCCGCGGCCCCGGTCGCGGCGTCGATCAGCTGGTCGATCAGGGCGATGAGGACGTCCCGGCTGGAGGTCCGCTCCCGCGCGTCGCACAGCAGCACCTGGACGTGCTCCGGCAGCGCGAGGGCCTCGCGGATCTCCGCGGCCGGGTACGGGTGCCGGCCGTGGAAGCCGTTGACGGCGACGACGAACGGAATGCCCCGCCGCTCGAAGAAGTCGATCGCGGCGAAACTCGACTCGGGCCTGCGGACGTCGACCAGGACCACCGCGCCGAGCGCCCCGATCGCCAGGTCGTTCCACATGAACCAGAAGCGCTGCTGACCGGGTGTGCCGAAGAGGTACAGCACCACGTCCCGGCCGATGGTGATCCGGCCGAAGTCCAGGGCCACGGTCGTGGCCCGCTTCTCCTCGATGCCGTTGAGGTCGTCGACGTCCAGGCCGGCCGCGGTCAGCGGTTCCTCGGTGCGCAGCGGGGCGATCTCGCTGACCGACCCGACCATGGTGGTCTTGCCGACGCCGAAACCGCCCGCGATCAGGATCTTCACCGCCTCGGGTGCGGTGGAGCGGGCGGATGCCGTGGGCGTCTCGGCGACGCGCTCAGAGCCGGCCAAGGCCGTCCCTCACTTTCTGCAACAGGTCCAGGTCCTCGGTGGCGCGGGAGACGGGGTGCGGCGGCCTCGCGGTGATACGGCCGGCCTCCAGCAGGTCCGAGAGCAGGATGACGACCACGCTCACCGGCAGGTCGAGACGGGCCGCGATCTCCGCCACGGCGACCGGCCGGGCGCACAGCCGCAGGATCCGCAGGTGCTCGGGCTGCGGACGGGCCGCCCGGGCGGGCTGCGGGTCGAGCGCGGTTACCGTCGTGATGAGGGTGAAGTCGGCGCGGCTGGGCCGGGTCCGGCCGCCGGTCAGGGTGAACGGCCGTACGAGCCGGCCCCCCGCGTCGCCTCCGGTCACGTCACTCGCCGGGTCCCGCGGTGGCCCGCGGTGCCGCGCTCAGGTGCTCGCCGATCTTCTTCACCAGCATGTTCATCTGGTACGCCACCACGCCGACGTCGGCGTTCGGCCCGGTGAGCACGACCAGGTGCGCGCCGGGGCCCGCGGAGGTGAGTATCAGATAGCTGTTGGCCATCTCGATGAGCGCCTGGCGCACCGGGCCGCCCCGGAAGTCCATGCTGACCCCCTTGCTGAGGCTCATCAGGCCCGACGCGGTCGCCGCCAGCCGCTCGGCGTCGTCCCGCAGGAACCCGGTGGACTTGCTGACGACCAGTCCGTCCTCGGAGAGCACCACGGCCTGGTTCACGTCGGCGACCCGCTCCACGAGTCCGGTGAGCAACTGGTCCAGCTCGGTGTGCGTGGCGGGGGAGGGTCGGGTCATCGCGTGTCCTTCGTCGGCGGTCGGCGGTCGGCGGTCGGGTTGGAGGGGGCGGCGGAGGAGAACACGTGCCCGTCGGTGTCGGTGTCGGTGCTGGTGGTGCTGGCGGTGCCGTCCGCGCCGTCCTCGGCGGCGGTTTCGGCTGCGTCGTCGGGGGCTTGGGCCCGCAGGGTGCCGCGCTGGAAACCGGCGAGGGACGAGGCGGCGCGCTCGGCCGTGAAGTCGCCGTAGTCGTCGTCGGACGCGCCCGCCGAGCCGTCCCGGCGGCCCCCCGGGTCCTCGTCGCGCAGCTCGGCGGCGAGGCTGGTCTGCGGCACCCGGCGGGGCAGCGGCGCCAGCCCGCCGTGCCCGCCGGCGGGCCGGTCGGGCGAGGCGCCGGCGGGGTCGCCCAGGGCGCCTGCCGCGACCGCGGACCGGCTCGGGGGCGCGGGCCGGGACGACCGCACGGGCCGCGACGGCCCGTCCGGAGCGCCGGACGCGCCCCCTTCCGGTCCCGAGGCCGCCGCGGACTGTCCGGAGGGGGCGGCCGACGTGGCGGGGGCGGAGGGGTGGGGCGGGCCGGACTGCCCGAACGGGGCGGCAGCGGTGGCCGGGCCGGCCGGGTCGGTCGGGGCGATCGAGGGGGCGGGACCGGCGGGGGCGCCGGGCGCTGCCCGGTCGGCCGAGGTGCGTGCCGTGGTCCCGGCGGCCGCGGCCACCCGGCGGCCCAGCGCGCCGGCCGCCACGAGACCGGTGCCGTCCGCCCCGCCGGCCGGCTCGCGCACCACGATCTCGTGCGGGATCAGCACGATCGCCGTCGTCCCGCCGTACGGCGAGGGGCGCAGCGTGACGGTGATGCCGTGCCGGTGCGCCAGGCGGGCGACGACGAACATGCCGAGCCGCAGGTCGTCGGCGAGCGCCACCACGTCGAACTGCGGAGCCACCGCCAAGTGGGCGTTGAACGAGGCGTAGTCCTCCTCCGACAGGCCGAGCCCGCGGTCCTCGATCTCGACGGCCAGGCCCTTGGCCACCAGCGCCGCCCGCACCCCGACCGGGTTCGGCGCGGGGGAGTACGCCGTGGCGTTGTCGATCAGCTCGGCCAGCAGGTGGATCACGTCGGCGACCGCGGGCGGGGCGAGGGCCACCTCCTCGTCGGCGTGCAGCTCCACCCGCTGGTACTCGGCGACCTCGCCGACCGCGCTGCGCAGGATGTCGACCACCGACACGGGCTCGCGCCAGGTGCGCCGGGGCTGCTCGCCGCTGATGATGACGAGGTTCTCCTCGTAGCGCCGCAACTGGCTCGCCGTGGAGTCCAGTTCGTACAGCCCCTTGAGGATCTCGGGGTCCGTGTGCTCGCGCTCCAGGGTGTCCAGCTTGCTCAGCTGCATGTTGACCAGGTTCTGGCTCTGCCGCGCGATGCCCAGGATGACCTTCTGGAAGCCGCGCCGGGTGTCGGCGAGTTCGACGGCGGTGTGCACGGCGGTGCGCTGCGCCGTGTTGAACGCCTGGGCGACCTGTCCGAGTTCGTCCCGTCCGTAGTCCAGCGGCGGGGTCGCCGACTCCACGTCGACCGTCTCGCCCCGCTCCAGCCGGGCCACCACGTCGGGCAGCCGCTCCTCGGCCAGGCTCAGGGTGGCCAGCCGCAGCCCGCGCAGCCGCCGGGAGAGCGAGCGGGTGATGCGCCAGGACATCACGATGCAGAGCAGCAGGGCGATCAGGCCGCCCGCGCTGAGGGAGGCGGCCGTGATCAGCAGCCCGCGCGCCTCCTGCGCGCTGCGGTCGAGCAGCCCGTCCGTCTGCTGCCGGATGAGCTGCCCGTACTGGGTGCGGATCTTGTCGAAGGCGGTGATCCAGCGCTGTCGTGCGTCCGGCAGGCCGATCCGGGCGTCGCCGTCCCCCGAACGGGCCTCGAGCACCTGGTCCTCGACGTCCTGCATGGACTTCCACTCGGAGCTCGCGAGGATCCGCTCGGTCTGGGTCTTCGCGCTGCCGGTCAGCGAGGGGAGGATCTGGTCCTGCACCAGCCAGCGGCGGGTGTGCACCAGCTGGGCGAACCGGGACCACTGCTCCTGGTCCATCCGGCCGGACGGCCAGGCCAGGGTGAGCTGGGCGTCCTCCTGGGAGGCCAGCTCGGCGGCGTGTTCGAGGGCGACCAGCGGGCCGGCCTGCGAGGTGAGGTCGCCGTCGTCGACCTGGGACAGCTCCTGGAAGGCGTGGATCTGGTCGTCGACGATCGCGGTGTACTGGTCGAGTGCCTGCTCGGCGGTGATGTCGCTGGGGTCGTCCACCTGGTTGCGGTAGTACTCCAGGCTGCCCACCGAGCCGAGTACCGAGTACAGCCGGTCCGAGACGCGCGCGGGAGCACTCTCGATCGCGTCGGACTGGCCGACCAGCTGCGCGACCGCCTCGTCCGTCTTCTTCCGCTGTGCGTCCAGTTCCTCCCGGTCCCCGTCCGGTGCGGCCAGCCAGGCGGCCGACAGACTGCGCTCCCGTTGCAGGGCCAGGGCGGCCTCGGTGCCCATGGCACCGGTGTCGCGGCTCAACTCCGTCTGCGCGCGCAGCCGCAGGCCCTCCGAGAACATCTGGATCGTGGTGACGCCCCACACGGCCGCGAGGGTGACGCCGGGCACCAGGGCCAGGAGGATCAGGGACAGGCGTATGGAGCCGAGGCGGCGGCGGGCACCCGTCCTGCGTGCCGGCTGTGTGCTGCCCGTCTTGCGTGTCTTGCGTGCAGACATCGTCGTCCTAGGCGATCAGCGGGAGAGGGCGGCAGGAGCGCGGAGATGCCGACGGCCGCCGGGCCGTCCGGTCACCGGGTGCCGCCCGCGGCGAACTTCGCGACCGAGTCGGCGTTGGTCCGGGTCACGAACGCGGGACCGGTCAGCACGGGGGCCACCCCGCCGCCGCTGACGTTGCCGTTGGTGCGGTACAGCCACAGCGCGTCCACGGCGAGGTAGCCCTGCAAATACGGCTGCTGGTCCACGGCGAACTGGACGTCACCGCGTTCGACGGCGTCGACCAGGTCGTTGTCGAGGTCGAAGGTGGCCACGTGCGCGGAGCTGCCCGCCTCGTCGACCGACTCGACCGCGGTGAGCGCGAACGCCGCGCCGTTCATGACGACTTCGTCGATGCCGGGGTTCTGACGCAGCCGCGCCGTGACGGCCGCGCCGACCGCCTTCATGTCGGTGCCCTCGACGTAGAGCATCTCGGTCTCGCCCCCGAAGGTCTTCTTCACCCCGGCGCAGCGGGCCTCCAGCGCGACGTTGCCGCGCTCGTGGATGACGCACAGGGCGTGCTTGGCCTTGAGGTCGTCCAGCTTGTCGCCGACGGCCCGGCCCGCGACGCTCTCGTCCTGCCCGAAGTACTCCAGGAGCCCGGTGGAGCGCCAGGCGTCGATACCGGAGTTGAGACCGACCACGGGAATCCCGGCCGCCTTGGCCTCGGCGACCGGCGCCTTCATCGCCTGCGGTTTGGCCAGGGTCACGGCGATGCCGTCGGCCTTGTCGCGGATGGCGTCGCGCACCAAGTCGGCCTGGTCGGCGGTGTCGGCGTCACCTGCGTACGTCAGGTCGACGCCGTCCTTGGCGGCCGCCGCCTCGGCGCCCTTGCGCACCCGGTCCCAGAAGGCGTCGCCCTCACCGCCGTGGGTGACCATGACGATCTTCATCCGGTCGCCGCCGGACCCGCCCGCGGCGTCCGCCGCCGAGCCGTCCTCGTCCCCGCCGAGCGCGGAGCAGCCGGCCACCAGCAGACAGACGGCCGTGGCGAGGGCCACGGTGCGCGGGGTTCCGGGGGAGTGGGTGGGCGGGGGAGCTGTACTCATGGGGGCGGGGGCACCTCGCTGTGCGGCCGAGCAGGAGGAACGGGGCGGGACGGCCCGGAGTCGCGGGTCAGTGCGCCAACCGGGTGATACTCGCCTGGGCGGAGCAAACCGTGTGTGACCGCTGGTAGTCAAGTGACCAGCGAACTGCTGTGAGTTGTCGGTGCCGCATCGTGATGAACGAGGTGGCGAAAGCGGGCGGAAGCGGAATGCCGGGCGGTATGCCGGGTGGTGGGCCCGGTGGTGCGGGCCGTTCCCCGGATTCCTCGGAGTCGACCCGACGGGCGGTTCCGCCGGGCGCTCCCGCCGGGCAGTTGCACCGGGCGCTCCCGCCGGGCGCTCCCGCCGGGCGCTTCCGCCGGGCTCTTCTGACGGGCAGTTAGGTCGTGAGCTATCGTGTGCGGGGGGTAAAAACAGGCGACACGGTCTGTTGAGTTCCAGCCCAGGAGAGTTCAGCCGATGGCGAGGCAGCTACGCGCCGAGCAGACCCGCGCGACGATCGTCGGTGCGGCGGCCGACCTGTTCGACCGGTACGGCTACGAGTCGACCAGCCTGAGCGAGATCGTCGCCCACGCCGGGGTCACCAAGGGCGCCCTGTACTTCCACTTCGCGGCGAAGGAAGACCTCGCGCACGCCATCATGGAGATACAGTCCCGCACTTTGCACCGGCTGGCGAAGGACCTGGACGGGCGGGGGTACTCCTCGCTGGAGGCGCTGATGCGCCTCGCCTTCGGCATGGCGCGGCTCTGCGAGGAGGGGCCGGTGCTGCGGGCGGGGATGCGGCTCGCCACCGCGGGAGTACCGGTGCGGCCCCCGTTGCCGCACCCCTTCACCGAGTGGCGGGAGATGGCGACGTCCCGGCTGCTGAACGCCGTACGGCAGGCCGACGTGCACCCGGACATCGACGTGGGCTCCGTCGCCCACACCCTCGTCAGCTCCGTGGTCGGCACCCGCGTCGTGAGCGGCACCCTCGAACCGGCCGGGCGCCAGCCCCGGCGCCTCGCCGAGCTGTGGTACATCCTGATCCGCGGCATGGTCCCGGTGACCCGGCGCGCCCGCTACCTCACCCTCGTGACCCGCCTGGAACGGGAGACGGGCACGCCCTGACCGGTACGGTGACGGGCATGCCCGACACCCCGTCCGCGCCCGCCCCCGTCATCGTCGGCGACGAGCCCGGCTCCTTCCCGCACGGCGTGCTGGCCGAGCGGCACCCCGCCGTCGTGCGGCAGGTGCGCGACGCCTTCCCCCTCGACCCGCCACGGCGCCGGGCGCTCGACGCGCTGCTCGCGAGCTGCGCCGACGGCGTGGTCGAGCCGCTGCCCGCCGACGCCGACCCCACCGGCCGCGACCGGGACCGCTGGGCGCGGTGGGGCATGGACGCGTACGCCGGCCGCTCCTGGTACGAGGTGCCCTGGCTGTGGGCCGAGAGCCACTTCTACCGCCGGCTCCTGGACGCCGTCGGCTACTTCGGCCCCGGAGCGTGGCAGGGCGTGGACCCCTTCAGGCCCGCCAAGCTCGCCGAACTCGACGCGCCGGAGACGGACGAGGAACTCGCCGCGCTCGACGGCCTCGACACGTTGTCCCCCGAGGAGCGGGCCCGGGCCCTGCTGCACGGCTCGCTCTGGGGCAACCGCGCCGACCTCGGCTTCCGCCTCTCCGACCGGGGCGCCGGCACCGGGGGCGAGGCGGAGGCCCTCGTCGCCGACGACAGCGACGCCCTCTGGTCCCTGCTCCCGGCCTCCGGGACGGGCCCGCGGGACCGGGGGCCGGCCACCCTGTGCCTCGTCGCCGACAACGCCGGCCGCGAACTCGTCCCCGACCTGCTCCTCGTCTCACAGCTCCTCGCCGAGGGCCGCGTCGACCGGGCCGTCCTGCACGTCAAGCCGTACCCGTACTACGTCTCCGACGCCACGCCCGCCGACGTCCTCGACGCCCTGCGCCGGCTCGTGGCCGCGGGCGGCGCGGCGGCGGCCCACGGCGAGCGGCTCTGGACCGCGCTGACCGACGGCCGCGTCACCGTCCGCGCCCACCCCTTCTCCTGCGCCCCGCTGCCGTACGCCGACATGCCCGACGACCTGCGCGAGGACTTCGCCGCGGCCACCGTCACCGTACTCAAGGGCGACCTCAACTACCGGCGTCTGGTGGGCGACCGGTGGTGGCCGCCGACCACTTCCTTCGCGGACGTCACCGCGTACTTCCCCGGCCCCGTCGCGGCCCTGCGCACCCTGAAGTCCGACGTGGTCACCGGACTCGACGCGAGGACCGAGGCCGCGCTGGAGGCGAGCGGCGAGCGGCGCTGGCGGACGAGCGGGACGCACGCCCTGATCCAGGTCAGCTGCTGAGCCGGGGCAGCCGCTGCTCAGCCGGGCAGCCGCCGGGCCTGGTCAGGTGGTGCGGGAGAAGTTCCCGCATTTCGGGTTGATTCACGCGATGGTGTGATCATGTGTCGCCCGGCGGATGTGTCCGGAGGGCCGTGGGTAGTGCCCGGCCATGACGCAACAGCCCTTCCAACTCCCGCACTTCTACCTGCCGCATCCCGCGCGGCTCAACCCGCATCTCGACGAGGCCCGCGCCCACTCGACGACGTGGGCGCGCGAGATGGGCATGCTGGAGGGCTCCGGGGTCTGGGAGCAGTCCGACCTCGACGCCCACGACTACGGCCTGCTCTGCGCCTACACCCACCCCGACTGCGACGGGCCGGCGCTCTCCCTCATCACCGACTGGTACGTGTGGGTCTTCTTCTTCGACGACCACTTCCTGGAGAAGTTCAAACGCAGCCAGGACCGCCTCGCCGGCAAGGCCCACCTGGACCGGCTCCCCCTGTTCATGCCGCTCGACGACGCCGCCGAGGTGCCCGAGCCGGAGAACCCGGTCGAGGCCGGCCTCGCCGACCTGTGGACCCGCACGGTGCCCGCGATGTCGGCCGACTGGCGCCGCCGCTTCGCCGTCGCCACCGAGCACCTGCTCAACGAGTCCATGTGGGAGCTGTCCAACATCAACGAGGGGCGCGTCGCCAACCCCGTCGAGTACATCGAGATGCGCCGCAAGGTCGGCGGCGCCCCCTGGTCCGCCGGGCTCGTGGAGTACGCGACCGCCGAGGTGCCCGCCGCCGTCGCCGGGACCAGGCCGCTCCGGGTGCTCATGGAGACGTTCTCCGACGCCGTGCACCTGCGCAACGACCTGTTCTCCTACCAGCGGGAGGTCGAGGACGAGGGCGAGCTGAGCAACGGGGTGCTGGTCCTGGAGACCTTCTTCGGCTGCACCACCCAGGAGGCCGCCGAGCTGGTCAACGACGTGCTCACCTCGCGGCTGCACCAGTTCGAGCACACCGCGTTCACCGAGGTGCCCGCCGTCGCCCTGGAGAACGGCCTGACCCCGCCCCAGGCCGCCGCCGTCGCCGCGTACACGAAGGGCCTCCAGGACTGGCAGTCCGGCGGCCACGAATGGCACATGCGCTCCAGCCGCTACATGAACAAGGGCGAGCGCCCCCTGGCCGGCTGGCAGGCGCTGACCGGCCCCGGCACCTCCGCCGCCGACGTCGGCGCGCTGCTCGCCGCTGCGGCCGCCCAGCGGGCCCGCCCCTACACCAACGTGCCCTTCCAGAAGGTCGGTCCGTCCGTCATCCCCGACATCCGCATGCCCTACCCGCTGGAGCTGAGCCCGGCCCTGGAGGGTGCCCGGCGGCACCTGTCCGAGTGGTGCGCGAGGATGGGCATCCTCAGCGAGGGCGTCTGGGACGAGGACAAGCTCGAGAGCTGCGACCTGCCCCTGTGCGCCGCCGGTCTCGACCCGGACGCCACCCAGGACCAGCTCGACCTCGCCTCCGGCTGGCTGGCCTTCGGCACCTACGGCGACGACTACTACCCGCTCGTCTACGGCCACCGCCGGGACCTCGCCGCCGCCCGGCTGACCACCGCCCGGCTGTCGGCCTGCATGCCGCTCGACGGCGAGCCCGCCCCGCCGCCGGTCAACGCGATGGAACGCTCCCTGATCGACCTGTGGGTGCGCACGACGGCCGGCATGACGCCCGAGGAGCGGCGCCCGCTGCGGGCGGCCGTCGACACGATGACCGAGGCCTGGGTGTGGGAGCTGTCCAACCAGATCCAGAACCGGGTCCCCGACCCGGTGGACTACCTGGAGATGCGGCGCGCCACCTTCGGCTCCGATCTCACGCTCGGCCTGTGCCGGGCCGGACACGGCCCGGCGGTGCCGCCCGAGGTCTACCGCAGCGGCCCCGTCCGCTCCCTGGAGAACGCGGCGATCGACTACGCCTGCCTGCTCAACGACGTCTTCTCGTACCAGAAGGAGATCGAGTACGAGGGGGAGATCCACAACGCCGTCCTCGTCGTGCAGAACTTCTTCGGCGTCGACTACCCGGCCGCCCTCAACGTGGTGCAGGACCTGATGAACCAGCGCATGCGCCAGTTCGAGCACGTCGTCGCGCACGAACTGCCCGTGGTCTACGACGACTTCCAGCTGTCCGAAGAGGCGCGGACCATCATGCACGGCTACGTCGCCGACCTTCAGAACTGGATGGCCGGGATCCTCAACTGGCACCGGAACGTCCCGCGCTACAAGGCCGAGTACCTGGCGGGCCGCACCCACGGCTTCCTCCCGGACCGGATCCCGGCCGCGCCGGCGCCCACGTCGATCGCCGCGCCCGTCGCCGTGCCGAGGAGCAGTCCCGCCCTGACGCCCTGATGCCCTGACCGATGTTCAGTCTCACTCTTTCGTGGCTCGTCACGCGCCGGTGCGCCGGGTAGAGCACTTGCCGGAGGCGATCCATGGAACAGACAGCGTTGCGTCCCAAGCCGATGCCCGGCCGGGACCCGGGGCCCGGTACCGAGCCCGACAGTGTCCGGCGCCCGCACACCGGGCGCCGGCGCCGCCGGCGGCTCACCACCGTGCTGCTCGGCGTGCTCGCCGTGGCCGTGCTGCTCCTCGCGGGCGTCGGGCTCGGCACGGTGGGCGCCACGGTGATCGGCATGAGCAAGCTGGCCGAGATGCGGCAGCAGGCCGGGGCGGCGGGACCCGGAGGGGCAGGAGGAGCGGGCGGGGGCGCCGGAGCGGCGACGGGCACCCGGGGCGCCCCGGCGCACCCGTCGGCCGGTCCCTCGGCCGGCCCGTCCCCCTCCCCGGCGCCGGCCGGCGCGACCCTCGGTGTGGAGGCCGTGGACGACGAGAAGCCCGGGGCCCGGGTCGTCGGCGTCCACGTGCCGGGGCCCGGGTACACGGCGGGCCTGGTGCGGGGCGACGTGCTGCTGGCGTTCGGCAGGACCCGTGTCGACTCGGCCGCCGACCTCGCACACGCGGTGGCCCGCGCCCGCCCCGGCAAGCGGGTCACGCTCACGGTGCTCCACAGGAGCGGCGGCTACCAGCAGCTGACGGCCGTACCGGGCGTCGTCACCTGATACGGCTGTCGGACGCGCCTGCCGGCACGCGATCCTGCTGTCACGCGAGCCCGACTTCACGCGAGCGCGCCGTCACGCGAGCCCGTCGTCACGCGACCGTGCGGAAGTGGCTGGTGAGCCGTCCGGCGTCGTCCAGCACGTGGAAGGCGAGCCCGACCGGCGCGTCGCGGTCCGCGATCTCCTCGCCCTCCCAGGGCAGCCGCAGCGTCCACGTCACCCCCGGGCCGACCACCAGCGGCCGCCCGGCGAACACCGTGGCGGCGGGCGTGTGGGCGTGACCGGTGATCAGTCCGGCGATCGCGGGCCTGCGTTCCAGCAGCGCGGCGAGGCGCTCGGGGCGGCGCAGGCGGTAGGAGTCGGGCAGGGGGTGGTGCACGGCCGTCGGCGGGTGGTGGAAGGCGAGCAGGGCCGGAACACCGGCGCCGAGTCCGTCGAGCGACTCCTCGATCCAGTCGTACGTCTCCTCGTCCAGGTCGCCCTCGTCGCTGCCCGGGATGCTGGAGTCGCACATCAGGACCGCGCCGCCGTCGAAGACGTGCAGGGCGTTGACCGGGCCGTCGGCGGCGGGACGGCCGAGCAGGGCCTTGCGGTAGGGCGCGCGGCTGTCGTGGTTGCCCGGACAGGTGAGCACGGGGAAGGGCGCGGAGCCGTCGCGCAGCCCCAGGATCCGGGCGGCCTCCTCGTACTCGGCCTCGGTGCCGTGGTCCGCGATGTCCCCGGTGACCAGCAGCGCGTCCACCTGCCCGGGCAGCCGCCACAGCCGGTCGCGCACCCGCTCGGCGCGCTCCGTCGCCCGCGGGCTTGCGTCCAGGTGCAGATCGCTGATGTGCGCGAGTACGAGCACGGTGCCGGCCTCCCTCCGGGCGCCCGGACCGCGGACGCCCCCGATGCTAATGCTTGGAAGGCATCCAATCATTAGTCGCCGGGGTCGCTCCATGCCAATCGGCTCGCGTCGCCCCCGTCCTGGGGGCAGGATGCTGCCCGTGGTCCCTTCACCCTCGCGCCCCGGGAGGCCCGGATGACCGGCAGCAGGCCCGCTGCTTCCTTCACCGCCGACGACTACCGGATGCGCATGGAGCGCGCCACAGCCGCGGCCGCCGACGCCGGGCTGGCCGGGCTGCTGGTGGCGCCGGGCCCCGACCTGGTCTGGCTCACCGGCTACGCGCCCACGGCGGACACCGAACGGCTCACCCTGCTCGTCCTCGCCCCGGGACGCGACCCCGTGCTCGTCGTCCCGGCCCTGGAGGCCCCCGACGCCGCGAAGGCGGCCGGCGCACCCGTCCTGACCCTGCGGGACTGGACCGACGGCAAGGACCCCTATGCCGCCACCGCGGCCCTCCTCGACGGATCCGGACGCCTCGGCATCAGCGACAACGCCTGGGCCCTGCACCTGCTGGCGCTCCAGCGCACCCTGCCCGACACCTCCTACGCCTCCCTCACCGAGGCGCTGCCGATGCTCCGCGCCGTGAAGGACGCGGTCGAGCTGGAGCTGCTGGCGGCGGCGGGCGCGGCCGCGGACGCCGCCTTCGAGGAGATCCGGCAGGTCCGCTTCGGCGGGCGCCGGGAGTCCGAGGTCGCCGCCGACCTCGCCGGACTGCTGCGCCGCTTCGGGCACTCCCAGGTCGACTTCACCATCGTCGCCTCGGGCCCCAACGGCGCCAACCCGCACCACGAGGTCGGCGACCGCGTCATCGAGCACGGCGACATGGTCGTCCTCGACTTCGGCGGCCTCAAGGACGGCTACGGCTCGGACACCTCCCGCACCGTCCACGTCGGCGAGCCCACCGACGAGGAACGCCGGGTGCACGACCTGGTCCGCGAGGCGCAGGAGGCCGGCTTCCGGGCGGTGCGGCCCGGCGCCGCCTGCCAGGACGTCGACCGCGCCGCCCGCGCGGTCATCGCCGGCGCCGGGTACGGCGAGTACTTCATCCACCGCACCGGGCACGGCATCGGCGTCACCACGCACGAGCCGCCGTACATGATCGAGGGCGAGGAGCAGCCCCTGGTGCCCGGCATGTGCTTCTCCGTCGAGCCCGGCGTTTACCTGCCCGGCCGGTTCGGGGTACGCATCGAGGACATCGTCACCGTCACCCCGGACGGCGGCCGACGGCTCAACGACACCACCCGGGAGCTGGTCGTCGTCGAGTGACCGGTGACGGACCTACCCCGAACGCCCCGGCAGACCCGGAGGACGACGGCGCGACATGACCCAGGCACCGACCCCCACCGCGGACACCGTCCGCAGACTGGTCCGCTCCCTGCTCGGCGGCAGCACGGAACCCGACGTCCGGCCGGTCGCCGAGGGCGCCGGGCCCGGCACGTGGTGGGTCGGCACCCGGCACGTCCTGCGGCTGGCCCCCGACCGGGAGGCCGCGGTGCGCGGACGCCGCGAACTGCGGCTGCGCGAACTGGTCCGGCCGTACGTCCCGGTGGCACTGCCGGCCAGCGTGGCGCACGGCGAGTGGGCGCCGGGCCTCACCTACACGCTGGACGCCAAGGTGGCCGGCGGGTCGGGCGAGGACCACGACGTGTCCGCGCTGGGCGAGGCGGACCTCGCGGCGCTGCTCACCGGGCTGCGCGAGGTGCCGGTCCGGCAGGCCGAGACGCTCGGTGTGCCGCGGGCGGCCCCGCGCTCCCTGGAGACCCTGCGGCAGTCCGCCGAGCGCGCCGCCCGCGCCCTGGCCGCCGCCGACGAGTTCGACGCCGCACGGCCGGAGCGGCTCACCCGGGAGGCGGCGGCCCAGCTCGGTGTCCAGCCGGGCGCGGCGGTCCTCGTCCACCGCGGACTGACCGGCGGGCACCTCGTGGTCAGCGCCGACGGGCGGGTGCGCGGCGTCCTCGGCTGGAGCGACGCGGTCCTCGGCGACCCGGCCGAGGACATCGCCGGGCTCGCCCTCTCCGTCGGCTCACCGGCCGCGGTCCGCGCCGCCACCCTCGCCGGATACGGTGCCCGGCCCTGCCTGCGCGGCCTGTGGCTGGCCCGCTGCGACGCGGTCCTGCACCTCGCGGAGGCAGTCGCCGGCCACTCCGGCGAGCCGGTGCCGCCGTCCGTACCCCTGCTCAGGACCCGACTGCGACGCGCCTGGGAACCGATCCTCCTGGAACGCGTGACGGAACTGCGCGACGACGGCCGGGACGACACCGCCTGACGGCCCCGGGCCCCCTGCTCACTCCTGCACCAGCACCACGCTCGACTCGCCCGGCACCCGCAGTATTCCGTTCGCGCCCGGCCCCTCGACCGGTTCCCACGCCGCGAGCACGCGCGCGGGGCGGTTGCCCAGCGGGATCGCCGCCGGTTCGGTGCCCAGGTTGACGGCCACCCGGATGTCCCCGCGCCGGAAGGCCAGCCAGCGCGCCGCGCCGTCGTACGCCACCCTGGTGTCGGCCAGGTCCGGGTCGGTGAGGTCCGGCTGCTCGGCGCGCAGGGCGATCAGCCGCCGGTACCAGTCCAGCACGCGCGCGTGCGGCTCGCGTTCCGGCTCCGACCAGTCGAGGCAGGAACGCTCGCGCGTCGCCGGGTCCTGCGGGTCGGGCACGTCCTCCTCCCGCCAGCCGTGCGCGGCGAACTCCCGCCGCCTGCCGCGCCGTACGGCCTCGGCGAGCTGCGGATCGGTGTGGTCGGTGAAGAACTGCCACGGGGTGCCCGCCGCCCACTCCTCGCCCATGAAGAGCATCGGCGTGAACGGCGCGGTCAGTGTCAGCGTGGCCGCGCAGGCGGCGAGCCCCGGCGAGACCAGGGACGCCAGACGGTCGCCCTGGGCGCGGTTGCCGACCTGGTCGTGGGTCTGGCTGTAGCCGGTCAGCCGGTGCGCGGCGACCCGGCCGCGGTCCAGCGCACGGCCGTGCGAGCGGCCCCGGAAGCTCGAGTAGGTGCCGTCGTGGAAGTACCCCCGGGTCAGCGTCCTGGCGAGCGCCGCCAGCGGATCGCGCGCGAAGTCGGCGTAGTAGCCCTGCGACTCCCCGGTCAGTGCGGCGTGCAGCGCGTGGTGGAAGTCGTCGTTCCACTGCGCGTGCACGCCCAGGCCGCCCTCCGCGCGCGGGGTGATGATCCGCGGGTCGTTCAGATCGGACTCGGCGATCAGGAAGAGCGGCCGGTCCAGATCGGCCGCGAGACCGTCCACGGCGGCCGACAACTGCTCCAGGAAGTGGCACGCGCGCGTGTCGACCAGGGCGTGCACCGCGTCCAGGCGCAGCCCGTCGATCCGGTAGTCCCGCAGCCACGCGAGCGCGCTGTCCACCAGATACGCCCGCACCTCGTCCGAGCCGGGTGCGTCCAGGTTCACGGCGACGCCCCACGGCGTGTGGTGGGTGTCGGTGAAGTACGGGCCGAAGACGGGCAGGTAGTTGCCGGACGGGCCCAGGTGGTTGTGCACCACGTCCAGGACCACGCCGAGGCCCAGCGCGTGCGCCCGGTCGACGAACCGTTTCAACGCCTCGGGCCCGCCGTACGGCTCGTGCACCGCCCACAGCGAGACCCCCTCGTACCCCCAGCCGTGCCGGCCGGGGAAGGGGCACAGCGGCATCAGCTCGACGTGGGTGACGCCCAGTCGCACCAGGTGTTCGAGGCGGTCGGCGGCGGCGTCGAGGGTGCCCTCGGGCGTGTACGTCCCCACGTGCAGCTCGTAGAGGACCGCGCCGGGCAGCGGATGCCCGGCCCACGGGGTCCGCCACGCGTACCGCCCGTGGTCGACCACCGCGCTCAGCCCGTCGGGGCCGTCCGGCTGACGGCGCGAGCGCGGGTCAGGCAGCACCGGTCCGTCGTCCACCGCGAAGCCGTACCGCGAACCGTCCCGGGCCCGGGCCTCACCGCACCACCACCCCGGGCGCTCCGGATCGCGCTCCAGTGCGCGCGTGGCGCCGTCGCACTCCAACGTCACTCGGCCGGCCTGCGGTGCCCACACCTCGAACTGCACGGACGGTTCCCCTTCGTCTGCTCACCGTGATGTAGCAGGTCCATGTTCCAGCACGCGGGGATCATTCCGCCGGGGATTGCCCCCGCCCGTGGCGGGTGTCGTGGCGCTCGCGCGCGCGGGGCGGCCGCCGTTTTCCCGTTTTCTGGACACTCCGGCCCCGCTGACCGACAATCAGCTGCGTGACGTCGTCCTTCGAGTTCCCCACGTACCCCGCGCGGTTGTCCGACGCGGAGCGCGACAAGGCGCTGAACGTGCTCCGGGACGGCGTCGCCATGGGGCGGCTGTCGCACGACACGTTCATCCGCCGGATGGAGCTGGCGCTCGCCGCCCGCCGCCTGGACGAGCTGGCCGCGCTCACCGCCGACCTGCCCACCGAGAGCCGGCTGTCGCGGCTGGTTTTCGGCACCGTCGAGGCGGTGTCCGGGTTCGGCGTACGCCTCGGCCGGGCGTGGCGGGCCGAGCGGCTGCCCAAGCTGCTGCTGCCCCACCCGGGCGCCGGTCATCCCCTGCGCATAGGGCGCGACCCGGCGAGCGGGCTGCGGCTGAGCCACGAGACGGTCTCCCGGGTGCACGCGGAACTCAGCCTCCAGGGCGGCATGTGGGTGCTGCGTGACCTGGGCTCCACCAACGGAACCACGGTCAACGGGCGTCGGGTGATCGGCGCGGCCGTCGTCCGCGAGGGCGACCAGATCGGCTTCGGCGGGATGTCCTTCAGGCTGGCCGCGAACTGACGCCGACCGGCCTCCCCACCGGACCCGGGGCCGGGCGGTCCGGTGCCGACCACGTAGATCCCTGGCCTGCGCCTCACTGGGAGTCGTGGTCGTTTTCGTGGCGCAAATCCCTTTGCTTTTCGTGGTGTTGACGTACCCCGCAAGTCGTGACTGACTGTGCTTACACCGCGCACACCAGGTGAACCGACGGCCCGCTTCATGGAGGTGTGCCCTGCCGCCCCTCCTGCGCTACCCGACCGTGGACGAGCTGGGGGCCCGGGCCGCCGCCTTCGCCGCCCGGCATCCCCGGCACGCCCGGCTGCGCCGCGTCGGCACCTCCCGCGCGGGCACCCCGCTGCTGCTGCTCTCGGTCGGTCACGGCAGCCGCCAGGTCCTCGTCGTCGCCGGACCGCACGCGAACGAGCCCGTGGGCGGCGCCACCGTCCTGCGGCTGGCCGAGCGGGCCGTCGCCGACCCCCGGCTCACCGAGGACGCCGACGCCACCTGGAACCTGCTGCTGTGCGTCGACCCCGACGGCCTGCGCCGCAACGAGGGCTGGCTCACCGGCCCCTACACCCTGGGCCGCTACGCCCGGAACTTCTTCCGGCCCGGCTTCCTGGAACAACCCGAGTGGCTGCCCGACGGCCCCGACCGCGCCACCCTGCCCGAGACCCGCACCCTGGTCGCCCTCCAGGACGAACTGCGGCCCTTCCTGCAATGCTCCCTGCACGGCGTGGACGTCGGCGGCGGCTTCGTCGAGCTGACCCACGACCTGCCGGGCCTCGCCCAGCGCATCGCCCACACCGCGGCCCGGCTCGGCATCCCCCGCGAACTCGGCGCCTACGACACCCTGTACTGGCCCGACCTCGGGCCCGCCGTCTACCGCATCCCGCCGCCCCGCCGCGGCGACCTCACCGCCGCCATCACCGAGGCGGCCGTCGACTCGACGTGGTGCCATCCGCGGCGCCACGGCACGGTCACCGCGGTCGTCGAGGCGCCGATGTGGGCGGTGGCGGCCGTGGCGGACTCCTCGCCCCCGGCCGACCGCGACGGGGTGCTGCGCACCGTGAGCCGCACCCTTCGCCACGACACCCGGCGCCTGCACCGCGTCCTCGCCCGGCTCAGGCCCCATCTCGCCGACGTGCCGGAGGCGGCGCACCTGCTCGCACCGGTCGACGACTACCTGCTGGTCTGCCCCCGGCTCGCCGACGCGTGGGACCCGGACACCGACGACGGGACGGGCCGCTCACTGCCGCCGATGAACACGTCCCACCTGGTCGCCCTGCGGCTGGCCGGACGGCGCCTGTCGCTGCGGACGGCGGGGCTGCTGCACCAGCTGGTCACCCGGACCGGGGGCGATCCGGGGGGCGTCCTGTCCGAGCTGGACCGGCTCGTCGACGAGGGCTGCGCGGACTACCGGGACGGCTGCGCGGCGCGCTGGATCCCGGTGGGGCGGCAGGTGGAGTACCAGACGCGGGTGGTACTGGCCGCGTTCGAGCTGGCCGGGCGGCGGGTCGGCGCCGGCTCCCGCGCGGGCGAGCCCGGCAGGGGTCCCGAGGCCGCGGTACCGATGCACCGCGACTGACGCGCCCAGCCCACCTTCCGCGCGTTCTCGCTGTTGCTGTTGCCGTCCGTGGCTTGCCGTTCCCAAGGCCGCTGCCGTTGCCAAGGCCGTGGTCACGACCGTCACCGCTGCCACGACGGCTGCCGCTGCCTGCGTCGTCGCCCTATGCCGTCTCCGTTGTCTCGACCCGCTCCAGCAGGGCGACCGGCGTGTCCGCGAAGAGGTCCTCCACGCGCGCGTGGTCCGTGAACTGCCGTCCGGGCGCCAGTGTGTCGGCCCACCTGCCGGGCGGTAGCGGCAGCGTCGTGCCGCGCCAGCCCCCCGCCTCCGCCAGCCGCAGTGACAGCCGGGTCACCGCGGTCACCACCCGGCCGGAGCGGACGAACGCCGCACAGTGTGCCGCCGCCGGGCCCTCGGCGGGCAGCGGCTCATACGTCGCGTCCCCGCCGAAGGCGCCGGGCCGCCGGGAACGCAGCGCCAGCGCCGCCCGGGTCACCGCCGCCTTCTCCCCGGCACCCCCGGCCCAGCCCTCGTCCCCGGCGGCGGGGAAGTCCACCGGGCGGCGGTTGTCCGGGTCCACCAGCGCCCGGTACTCGCGCTCGGTGCCCTGGTAGAGGTCCGGTACGCCCGGCATCGTCAGGTGGACCAGGGCGGTGCCGAGGACGTTGGCCCGCACGTGCGGGGCGAGCGCCTCGCGGAGGGCGGCCACCCGCCCGCCGGGCGCGCCGCACGGCCCCGCCGCCAGGAACCGCGCCACCGCCTCCTCGTACGCGGGCTCCTGCTCCGTCCAGCTGGTGTGCGTCCCCGCCTCGCGCACGTGCTTCAGCAGCGCCTCCCGCACGCGTTCCTCGTCCGCCGGGCCCAGACCGAACACCGTCTGCCAGGCCGCCCAGGCCAGCTGCCCGTCCGGCGGCCCCTCGCCCGTGCCGCCGGCCGCCGTGCGGTCCGTGACCTCCGTCAGCACGTCCGCCCACCGCTCGGGGCACTGGGTGAGCACTGCCAGCGCCGCGCGCACGTCGGCGCTGCGCTTGGTGTCGTGGGTCGAGACGACCGTGCCCGTGGCGGGCCAGTCGCGCTGCACGTGCGCGCAGTAGGCGTGGAACTCCCGCGGCGACACGGCCGGCCGGCCGGGGTCACCGCCCACCTCGGTCGCCGACAGCAGCGGCACCCAGCGGTAGAAGGCCGTGTCCTCGACGGACTTGGCACGCAGCGCCGACGCGGTCTGCGCGAACCGCGTCCGGAACTCCGCGTGATCGGGGCCGTCCCCGTACCTCCCCAGCACCAGGCCCCGTACGACGTCCACCGCGCCGGCCTCCTCGGGCACCGTGAAGGCGAGCCGTGCCTCGGCCGCCGCCTCCTCGGTGACGACCGTCGCCGCGTCCACCGAGGTGTACGGCCGGTACACCTCCAGCCGCACCAGCAGCTCCCGCAACGCGGTGTGCAGCGCCCAGGGCGCCCGGTCGCGCAGTGCCGGGTCCGGCGCGGTGGCGCACAGGCGGTGCGCCACCCGGGTCAGCCGGTCCAGCTCGGTGGCCAGCTCGTGCGTGAGCACCTCGTACGCCGCGCGCCGCACCGTCGCCGCCCAGGCGCCGCCCAGGTCCGCCTGCGGGGCGGCGAACCCGCGGTACCGGTCGAGCAGTTCGCCGTACCCGACCGGGTCCGTGAAGAGCCCGTCGACGTGCCGCAGGGCGTCGTAGCCGGTCGTACCGGCGACGGGCCAGGCGGCGGGCAGCCGCTCCCCGTCCGCGAGGATCTTCTCCACCACCGTCCACCGGCCGCCGCTCGCCCGGTGCAGCCGCTCCAGGTAGGCGCCGGGGTCGGCGAGGCCGTCGGGGTGGTCGACGCGCAGTCCGTCGATCACCCCCTCGTGCAGCAGCCGCAGGACCGTGCCGTGCGTGGCCTCGAACACCTCCGGGTCCTCCACGCGCACGCCGATCAGCTCCGAGATGCTGAAGAAGCGCCGGTAGTTCAGCTCGGTGCGGGCCAGCCGCCACCACACCGGGCGGTACCACTGCGCGTCCAGGAGCCGCGGCAGCGGCAGCTGCGCGGTGCCGTCCCGCAGCGGGAAGGCGTGCTCGTGGTAGCGCAGCACGTCGCCGTCCACCCGGAGGTCGCCCAGCACCTCGCCGACCGGGGCGCCCAGCACCGGCAGCAGCAGCCGGCCGTCCTGCGCCTGCCAGTCGATGTCGAACCACCGCGCGTACGGCGACTCGGGCCCCTCGCGCAGCACCTCCCACAGGGCGTGGTTGTGACGCGGCGACATCGCCATGTGGTTGGGCACGATGTCCACCACCAGGCCCAGCCCGTGCTCCCGCGCGGTGCGCGACAGCGCCCGCAGCCCCTCCTCACCGCCCAGTTCCGCGCGCACGCGCGCGTGGTCGACGACGTCGTAGCCGTGGAGCGAGCCCGGGACCGCCTCCAGGACCGGAGACAGGTGCAGGTGCGACACGCCGAGCGAGGCCAGGTACGGCACGGCCGCGGCCGCGGCCTTGAAGGGGAAGGACGGCTGAAGCTGGAGCCGGTAGGTGGCCGAGGGGACGGAGGAGGGGGAGGCGGGGCCGGGTCGCTCAGGTGTCATGGAAACCTACGTACCCGCCCCGCCGCCTTTCCTGTCACCGTCCCCCTGACGGGTGCAGGGGGACGGGCCCGCACGGGCCCGCTGCCCTACACCGGCCGCTGGAGCACCGTCAGGCTCCGGTCCACCAGGGTCAGCCGGTCCCCGGCCTGCACCTTCGGGCCCGTGCCCGCGGGCACCCCCGTCGCCAGGGCGGTGTCGACGACCACCTCCCACTGCCGGCCGTGGTCGACCGGCACCACGAAGTCCAGCGGCTTCGGCGCGGCGTTGAACATCAGCAGGAAGGAGTCGTCGGCGATGCGTTCGCCGCGCGTGCCGGGCTCGGAGATCGCGTTGCCGTTCAGGAACACCGTGAGCGCGGACGCCCGCGCCGAGTTCCAGTCCCGCTGGGTCATCTCCGCGCCCTCCGGGGTGAACCAGGCGATGTCCGACAGCTCGTCGTGGGTGCCCTGCACCGGGCGCCCGTGGAAGAAGCGGCGCCGGCGGAAGACCGGGTGGTCCTTGCGCAGCCACACCATCGCGCGGGTGAACCGCAGCAGGTCGGGGTCGTCCTCGGGCCACGCCACCCACGCCAGCTCGTTGTCCTGGCAGTAGGCGTTGTTGTTGCCCCGCTGGGTGCGGGCGAACTCGTCCCCGTGGCTGATCATCGGGACGCCCTGGGAGAGCAGCAGGGTGGCGATGAAGTTGCGCATCTGCCGCGCCCGCAGCTCCAGCACCGCCGGATCGTCCGTGTCGCCCTCGACGCCGCAGTTCCAGGAGCGGTTGTGGCTCTCGCCGTCCCGGTTGTCCTCGCCGTTGGCGTGGTTGTGCTTGTCGTTGTAGGCCACCATGTCGTGCAGGGTGAAGCCGTCGTGGCAGGTCACGAAGTTGATCGAGGCCAGCGGGCGGCGCCCGTCGTCCTGGTAGAGGTCGGAGGAGCCCGTCAGCCGGGACGCGAACTCGGCCAGCGTGCGCGGCTCGCCGCGCCACAGGTCCCGCACCGTGTCCCGGTACTTGCCGTTCCACTCGGTCCACAGCGGCGGGAAGTTGCCCACCTGGTAGCCGCCCTCGCCGACGTCCCACGGCTCGGCGATCAGCTTCACCTGCGAGACCACCGGGTCCTGCTGCACCAGGTCGAAGAACGACGACAGCCGGTCCACCTCGTGGAACTGCCTCGCCAGGGTGGCCGCGAGGTCGAAGCGGAACCCGTCCACGTGCATCTCGGTGACCCAGTAGCGCAGCGAGTCCATGATCATCTGTAGGACGTGCGGGGACCGCATGAGCAGCGAGTTCCCGGTCCCCGTGGTGTCCATGTAGTAGCGGGGGTCGTCGGCCAGCCGGTAGTACGAGGGGTTGTCCAGCCCCTTGAAGGACAGCGTCGGGCCCAGGTGGTTCCCCTCGGCGGTGTGGTTGTAGACGACGTCCAGGATCACCTCGATCCCGGCCTCGTGCAGCGCCTTGACCGCCGACTTGAACTCCAGCACCTGCTGGCCGCGGTCGCCCCAGGAGGCGTACGCGTTGTGCGGGGCGAAGAATCCGACCGTGTTGTAGCCCCAGTAGTTGGCCAGGTCCATGTCCACCAGGCGGTGGTCGTTGACGAACTGGTGGACCGGCATCAGCTCCAGCGCGGTCACCCCGAGCCCGGTGAGATGCTCGATGAGCGCCGGGTGCGCGAGGGCCGCGTAGGTGCCGCGCAGTTCCTCGGGCAGGCCCGGGTGCCGCATGGTCAGGCCCTTCACATGGGCCTCGTAGATCACCGTGTGGTGGTACTCCGTCCGGGGGCGCCGGTCGTCGCCCCAGTCGAAGTACGGGTTGACCACGACCGACGTCATCGTGTGCGGGGCCGAGTCGAGGTCGTTGCGCCGTTCGGGTTCGCCGAAGTGGTAGCCGTACACCTCCTCGCCCCACTGGACCGCCCCGCTGATCGCACGCGCGTACGGGTCGAGGAGCAGCTTGGCGCTGTTGCAGCGCAGCCCGCGCTCCGGGGCGTACGGGCCGTGTACGCGGTAGCCGTACCGCTGCCCCGGCATCACGCCCGGCACGTACGCGTGCCGTACGAACGCGTCGCTCTCCCGCAGCTCGATCGCGGTCTCCGAGCCGTCGTCGTGCAGCAGACACAGCTCTACTCGGTCGGCGGCCTCCGTGAAGACCGCGAAGTTGGTGCCGGCGCCGTCGTACGTGGCACCCAGTGGATACGCCTCTCCAGGCCAGACCTGCATGAACACGACTCTTTCAGGTGTGGGGCGCCGGTGCGGACGCCTTGGCTCCGAGTCCCCCGGAAGTCTCCCCGAAAGTGAGGCGACCACCGTAGGGGCCTGTCCGGCCGGACAGGCCCTAGCACGTACGTCCTCCTACCCACCCTCCGGCGTTCTGCTCCGGCCGGGCCCCAGGCAGGCACCCGGCCTCCTGCGTCGTACCCCTCCCACGTCACCGCTATGAATCCGCTCACTCCTCGGTGTGAGCGCGGCCGGAACACCTTTGTGGATCAAGGAAGTTGGCAAAACCGGCCCGTCCATCGGGCTGCACCGCGGACCGTCGGCGGAGTACCCTTCCTTGATCGTTGGGACGGGGTGTCCCCGGCAGTGTCCGGGGGAGCGGAAGGCGGTACTCGGGTGGGCTCGGGAGGGCTGGAGCTGCCTCCTGGTGACGACGGTCACCAGGGGAACTCCACGGACGTCCCGCCCGGTGCGGTGTCCCTGGCGCGGCCCATGAACGCGGGCGCGATCGGTCCGGAGCTGGACTGGGACGCCGGGGCCTGGCACGAGGTGCGCACGCGTGCGCAGCGGGCGGGCCGGGCCTACATCTGGCTGAACCTCGTCGAGCAGCGGCTGCGCGCGGTCGTGGCCGCCGTCCTGCGCCCGGTCTACGAACCGGTCCACGGCGACGACTGGGTGGTCGCCGCCGCCGGACCCGCCGGCCAGGAGTGGGTGCAGCGCGCCGTCGCGGTGCGGGAGGTCAGCCGCCGCAAGGGCTATCTGCTCGACCCGGCCGACGACAACGTCCTCAGCTTCCTCACCCTGCCCCAGCTGCGCGAGCTGATGGTGCAGCACTGGCCCTGCTTCGAGCCCTACGTGGACGAGCGCCGCGACGTCGAACTCGCCCTGGACGAGCTGGAGGTCACCCGCAACGTCGTCTCGCGCAACCGGGCGCTGTCCGAGGCGGTCCTGAACCAGGCCGAGCGGGCCTCGGCGCGGCTCCTCGAGGTGCTCGGCGCGGGCAGCGACGTGCCGTCCGCGCGCAGGCTGCCCGTCGACGCGGTGGAGGACCTGGTCGGGGACCGCTACGCCGACGTGGTCGCCGTGCACTCGGACCGGGTGCGGCTGCTGCGCCAGTTCCCCGCCGAGGACCTGTTCGGCAGCGCCCGCCGCGTGGATGCCCTCGGTATCGGTCTCAACCTGCTCGTGCAGAACTTCTCCGGCCGCCGCCTGCTGCGGATGGCCGAGGCCGGCGGCCGGGTGCGGCTGCTCTTCCTGAACCCGGCCTCCAGCGCGATCAAGCGCCGCGAGCGCGAACTGGGCATCAAGCGGGGCGAGCTGAGCCGCGCCGTGGAGATGAACATCCTGCACATGCGCCGGGTGCGGGCCCGGCTGCGGGACCCGGGCGCCTTCGAGATCCAGGTCTTCGACGAGACGCCCCGCTTCACGGCCTACCTCGTCGACGGGGACGGCGCCGACGGCATCGCGGTCGTGCAGTCCTACCTGCGCCGCACGCGGGGCATGGAGGCACCGGTCCTCGTCCTGCGCAACGGGCGCAACGGCGGAAAGGTCGTGAAGTCGGACCGGGTCGACGAAGGCGGACTTTTCCCCACCTATCGCGAGGAGTTCGAGCTGATGTGGGCGGATGCGCGCCCGGTGTCGTGAACGCCTGCCCCGGCAGCGGCGCGGAGGTAAGCGGAATGCGATCCTCTGATTGTCAGTGGCCCGTGGGAAGGTGGAGACCACTGGGGGAAAGCACCACCGAGAAGGGGGACCGCCCATGGGCTGGCACCGGGAGCTGCTGATCGGCTTCGACCTGGAGACGACGGGCACCGATCCGCGCGAGGCGCGCATCGTCACGGGAGCCGTGATCGAGGTCAGGGGCTCGGAGACGCTCGGCCGGCGGGAGTGGCTGGCCGACCCCGGAGTGGAGATCCCGGCGGACGCGGTCGCGGTGCACGGCATCAGCAACGAACGCGCGGCCCGCGAGGGCCTGCCCGCCGACCGGGTCGCGGACGCCATCGCCGAAGTCCTCGTGGACCACTGGAAGGCGGGCGTCCCGGTCGTCGCCTACAACGCGGCCTTCGACCTCACCCTGCTCTCCGCCGAGCTGCGCCGCCACGCGCTGCCGTCGCTGCGCGAGCGCCTGGGCACGGACCCCGCCCCGGTCATCGACCCGTACACCATCGACCGGTCCGTCGACCGCTACCGGCGCGGCAAGCGCAATCTCGAAGCGGTCTGCCGGGAGTACGGCGTGCCGCTCGACGCCGCCCACGACGCGGCGGCCGACGCCCTCGCCGCGGCCCGCCTGGCCGGGGCGATAGCCGGCCGCCACCCCAAGGTCGCGGCCCTCGGCCCGGCGGACCTGCACCGCCGCCAGATCGAGTGGTACGCCGAGTGGGCGGCGGACTTCCAGAGCTTCCTGCGCCGCAAGGGCGACGCCACGGCCGTCGTCGACGGGGCCTGGCCGCTGCGGGAGTTGGCCGGGGAACCGGCCGACGAGCGGGTCTGACCCGGCCGCCGCCACCCGGCCCGCGGCCACCCGGCCCGACGCGACCCCGGGGCAGACCGGCCCGACGCGCACCCAGGGCAGACCGGCCCGACGCGATCCCGGGTCAGAAGGGGTACCAGCGCACCTCGGGGTCCCCGTCCCGCAGCGACGCCACCCTGCGTTCGAACTCGGCCAGTGCCTTGGGGTTGCTCGGCGCGTGCTGGGCCACCCAGGCACAGCTCGCGGTCTCCCGGGCGCCGCGCAGCACCGCGCAGCCGTCCCACTCGCGCACGTCCCAGCCGTAGGCCGCGGTGAAGGCGTCGTGCGCCTCGGCGGGCAGCCCGTAGCGGTCCCGGCTGAGCGCCATCACCACGAGGTCGTGCTCGCGCAGGTCGGCGGAGAAGGTCTCCAGGTCGATCAGGACCGGCCCGTCGGGACCGACGTGCACATTGCGGGGCAGCGCGTCCCCGTGGATGGGACCCGGCGTCAGGTGCGGGGTGAGCGCGGCGGCGGCCGACGCGAAGCCGTCCCGGCGCTCGCGCAGGTACGCGGCGTCCGCCGGGTCGATCACGTCGCCCGCGAGCCGCAGCCACCGTTCCACACCGCCCAGCAGCTCGCGGGGCGGCAGCTCGAAGGAGGAGGGGAGGGACAGCGCGTGGACGAGACGGAGCAGTACCGCCACGTCCCGGGGCTCGGTGGGCCGCACCGGTTCCGGCAGCCGCCGCCACACCGTCACGGGGTGCCCGTCGACGGACAGCGCCGTCGGCTCGGCCGCCCGCACCGCCGGGACGCCCGCCTCCTCCAGCCACAGCGCGACGGCCAGTTCCCGGCGCGCCCGCTCCAGGAGCTCGGCGTCGCGGCCCACCTTGACCGCCAGGTCGCCGGCGGCGAACACCGCGTTCTCGCCGAGGGCCAGCAGCCGCGCCTGCGCCGCCGGGCCGGGCAGCACCCCCGCCGCGGCCAGCACCTCCCGCGCCCGTGCCTCGTCCATCGTCCCGTGCCTCCGTGTCCGTGCGGTTCCCGCCATCCGTCGGCCAGTGTCCCATTCGCACAGGTGGGAGCATGTCCCGGGCCCTTGACGGGACGCGGTCACTTCACGACCATGACCAGGCCCGTCCGAGCCGCGCAAAGGGGTTGATTACGTGACATTGGTGACCGAGCCGAGACGACCGGCGCGCCGTGCGCCCGGCCCGGACGCCCCCCGGGGCGCGCCGGACCACGGCGCCTGGTTCCTGGTACTGCCCGCACTGATCCCGATCCTGGTGCTCAGCGTCGGTCCACTGCTCTACGGCGTCCTGCTGGCCTTCACCGACGCCCAGTCGGGCCGTACGGAGCCCACCCAGTGGATCGGCACCCTGAACTTCCAGGACCTGCTGCACGACACGCTGTTCTGGGAGTCGTTCCGGATCGGCCTGGTGTGGGCCGTCGGGGTGACCGTGCCGCAGTTCCTGCTCGCCCTCGGTCTCGCCCTGCTGCTCAACCAGAACCTCCGGATGCGCTGGCTGGCCCGGGCCCTGGCGATCATCCCGTGGGCGATGCCCGAGGTCGTCGTCGGCATCATGTGGCGGCTGGTCTACAACACGGACGCGGGCATCCTCAACGAAACTCTGCGCGACCTCGGTCTCGGCAACGGCCACGACTGGCTCAGCGGCCTCGGCACCGCCCTGCCCGCCGTCATCGTGGTCGGCGTCTGGGCCGGCATGCCGCAGACGACGGTCGCGCTGCTCGCCGGACTCCAGAACACCCCGCGCGAGCTGCACGAAGCGGCAGCGGTGGACGGCGCGGGAGCCTGGCGCCGCTTCCGCACGGTCACCTGGCCCGCCCTCAGGCCCGTCGCACTCGCCATCACCGCGCTCAACCTCATCTGGAACTTCAACTCCTTCGCCCTGGTCTACGTGCTGACCAACGGCGGCCCCGGCGGCCGCACCCGGCTGCCCATGCTCTTCGCCTACGAAGAGGCCTTCCGCTACGGTCAGTTCGGCTACGCGGCGGCCATGGGCTGCGTCATGGTCGCCGTGATCTCGATCCTGCTGGCGGTCTTCCTCGTCGGCCGGCTCCGGGGCGAAGCCAAGGGAGGTGACCAGGCGTGAGGACCTCGACCGCGGCCCGCACCGGCCAGTACGTCGCACTGCTGGCCTACCTGGTCTTCCTGGCCTTCCCGTTCCTGTGGCTGATCTCCATCGCCTTCAAACCGCCGCGCGAGCTGGCCAGACTGCACCCCACCTGGATCCCGCAGAACCCCACCCTCGACAACTTCCGGCAGGCCTTCGACGAGCAGCCGCTGCTGCGCGCCGGGCTCAACTCGCTGCTCGCCGCGCTCGGCGCCGCCGTGATCGCGGTGCTGATCGCGACCCCGATGGCGTACGTCATGGCCCGCCGCCGCGGGCGGCTCGCCAAGGCGGCCACCGGGTGGGTCGTGGTCAGCCAGGCCTTCCCCTTCGTCCTGCTGATCATCCCGCTGTTCCTGGTCCTCAAGAACCTCGGCCTGATCAACTCCGTTCCCGGGCTCGTCATGGTGTACGTCGTCTGGTCGCTGCCGTTCGCGCTGTGGATGCTCGCCGGATACGTCCGCGCCGTACCGCGCGAGCTGGAGGAGGCGGCCGCGGTCGACGGCGCCGGACGGCTGCGGACCCTGGTCTCGGTGACCGCGCCGCTGCTCGCGCCGGGGATCGTGGCCACGGCTCTGTTCGCCTTCATCACCGCGTGGAACGAGTTCTTCTTCGCCCTGGTCCTGCTGAAGACCCCGGAGAAACAGACCCTGCCCGTGATCCTCACCCACTTCATCGGCGCCGAGGGCGTCGCCGACCTCGGACCGCTCGCCGCGGCGGCCTTCCTCGCCACCCTGCCCTCGCTGCTCGTCTTCGCCCTCATCCAGCGGCGGATCACGGGCGGCATGCTCGCCGGGGCGGTGAAGAGCTGATGACGCGCACGCCCACGAGGATCCTCACCCTGTTCGCCTGTGCCGTCCTGCTGCTCGCGGGCTGCTCGGGCGGCGGCGACGGGGCGGACGACGGCCGGATCACCCTGCGCTTCCAGTCCCTGGCCTGGCAGGACGAGTCCGTGCAGGCCAACAGGGAACTGGTACGGGAGTGGAACGCCACCCACCCGGACGTGCGCGTCGAGTACGTCCAGGGCAGCTGGGACAGCGTCCACGACCAGCTGCTCACCTCCTTCGAGGGCGGCGAGGCGCCCGACATCATCCACGACGCCTCCGACGACCTCGCCGACTTCGCCTACGGCGGCTACCTCGCCGACCTCAGCGAACTGCTGCCCGCGCGGCTGAGGTCGGACATCCCGCGGCACAGCTGGGAGACGGTCACCTTCGGCGACGGCGTCTACGGCGTGCCCTTCCTCCAGGAACCGCGGGTGCTGATCGCCAACGCCACCCTGCTCGAGAAGTCCGGCGTCCGGATCCCGACGCCGGAACACCCCTGGACCTGGGAGGAGTTCCGGCAGGTGACGAAGGAGCTGAGCGGCGACGGCACGTACGGGGTGGCCTGGCCGCTCAAGGAGCCCGTCTCCGCCACGCTCAACCTCTCCCTGTCCACCGGCGGCAAGCTGTTCCACCGGGGCGCCGACGGCAGGGTGACCGTCCGCTTCGAGGAGGGCGACCAGGTGGTGCCCCGCACCATCCACGACCAGGTCGACACCGACCGCAGCGCCTCGCCGACCACCCTGGGCAGCGGCGGCTCCGACACCCTGCCCGGCTTCTTCGCGGGCAAGTACGCGATGGTGCCGCTCGGCTTCTCCTACCGCCAGCAGATCGAGCAGCAGGCACCCGAGGGCTTCGACTGGCGGGTGCTGCCCGCCCCGGCCGGCGCCGACGGGCTCGCCCAGGGGGTCAGCCCGCAGACCCTGTCCGTCGCCGAGGACAGCCCGCACAGGAAGGAGGCCGCCGCGTTCGTCGACTTCCTCCTCCAGCCGGACAACATGGTGCGCCTCGCGCTCGGCGACTGGATGCTGCCCACCGGGGAGCAGGCCCTGAAGGACCCCGCCCTGCACACGGCCGAGCACGGCTGGGCCACCGGCACCGCGCTCGCCGCCCACCTGCGCTCGGCGCCGGCGCAGTCCGTGCGGGGCTACGCCGAGTGGAAGGACAAGGTGGCGACGCCGGCGCTCCAGGAGTACTACAGCGGAGCGATCGGCGCCGACGAACTGCGCCACAGACTGGAGGAGGACGGGAACCTGGTGCTCGCCCGCTACCAGCGCTGAGGGCCGCCACCCGCGGACGGCCGCCCTGCGCTGAGGACCGCCACGCGCGGACGGCCGCCCAGCGCTGAGCCTGTTGCGCGCCGTCGCGTGCTGAGGCCTGTCGCGTGCCCGCCACGCGCTGACGGCCGTCGCGCGAAAACGGTTTGCCCGCCGGGCACCCGCCCGCCTAGCGTCGCCTCCGTGGCAGCTTTCAACGCGATCATCAACTCCGGTCTCGGCCGGGGCTGCACGTACTCCATCAGGATGCGTCGCGGCCCCGGAGCCCTGACCGGCCCGGGGTCCCCCCGCCGCTGACGCGCCCGACGCGTTCCACGCCTCCGACGCGCGCGGCGGGGCTGAGCCTCCGCATTCCCTTTTGCCTTCGTCTTCCGGTCAGGGCCTTCGGCTGCCCTTTTCCCCTCCTGTCACGGAAGACAAGGACCGCAGGCCATGGCCCGCCCCACCCCGCGTGCCCGCACGCTCTCGCAGAACTTCCTCGCCGACCGCGCCACCGCCGCACACGTCGCGCGCCTCGCCGCCCCCGATGGACGGCAGCCGCCCCTGCTGCTCGAGGTGGGCGCGGGCGACGGCGCCCTCACCGAGCCGCTCGCCCGCCGCAGCCGCGAGCTGCACGCCTACGAGATCGACCCCCGGCTCGTCCCCGGGCTCCGCGCCCGTTTCGCCCGCACCCCGCACGTCCACGTGGTCGCCGGTGACTTCCTCGCCGCCCGGCCCCCGCGCACGCCGTTCGCCGTCGCCGGGAACGTGCCCTTCTCACGCACCGCCGACATCGTCGACTGGTGCCTGGCCGCCCCAGGCCTCACCGACGCCACCCTCCTCACCCAGCTCGAGTACGCCCGCAAACGCACCGGCGACTACGGCCGCTGGACCCTCCTCACGGTCCTGACCTGGCCGCGCCACGAGTGGCGGCTGCTGGGCCGGGTGGGCCGGCACCGCTTCCGGCCGGCGCCGCGCGTCGACGCCGGCATCCTCCGCATCGCACGGCGCCGTACCCCGCTGCTCACCGGCGCCGGCGCCCGCCGCACCTGGTCCGACCTGGTCGAGCTGGGCTTCTCGGGCGTCGGCGGCTCGCTGCACGCGTCCCTGCGGCGGACCCACCCGCGGCGCCGGGTGGACGCGGCGTTCCGGGCCGCGCGGCTCGATCCCGGTGTCCTCGTCGGCGAGGTCGCACCCGACCGGTGGCTGCGGCTGCACGAGGAGCTGACGGCATGAAGCGAAAGCAGTTGCACGAGACGTCTCGTCTCGCGTACGGTCGTCGCATGACCAGTCGCCCCGCGCACATCGCCATGTTCTCCATCGCCGCCCACGGCCACGTGAACCCCAGCCTGGAGGTGATCCGCGAGCTCGTCGCGCGAGGACACCGGGTGACCTACGCGATCCCGCCCCTGCTCGCGGACAAGGTCGCCGAGGCTGGCGCCGAACCCAAGCTCTGGAACAGCACGCTGCCCGGCCCCGACGCCGACCCGGAGGCGTGGGGGAGCACCCTGCTGGACAACGTGGAGCCCTTCCTCGACGACGCCATCCAGGCACTCCCGCAGCTCGCCGAGGCGTACGAGGGGGACGAGCCGGACCTGGTCCTGCACGACATCGGCTCCTACACCGCCCGCGTGCTCGGCCGTCGCTGGGACGTGCCCGTGATCTCCCTGTCGCCCTGCATGGTCGCCTGGGAGGGGTACGAGCAGGAGGTCGGCGAGCCCATGTGGGAGGAGCCGCTGAAGACCGAGCGCGGGCAGGCGTACTACGCCCGCTTCCACGCCTGGCTCGAGGAGAACGGGATCACCGACCACCCCGACCCCTTCGTCGGCCGCCCCGACCGCTCCCTGGTGCTGATCCCCAAGGCCCTCCAGCCCAACGCCGACCGGGTGGACGAGAAGACGTACACCTTCGTCGGCGCCTGCCAGGGGGACCGCGCCGCCGAGGGCGACTGGACCCGTCCCGAGGGCGCCGAGAAGGTCGTCCTCGTCTCCCTCGGGTCCGCCTTCACCAAGCAGCCCGCGTTCTACCGGGAGTGCGTGCGGGCCTTCGGCGAGCTGCCCGGCTGGCACACCGTGCTCCAGGTGGGCCGGCACATCGACCCGGCCGAGCTGGGCGACGTACCGGACACCGTGGAAGTGCGCACCTGGGTGCCGCAGTTGGCGATCCTCCAGCAGGCCGACCTGTTCGTCACCCACGCGGGCGCCGGCGGCAGCCAGGAGGGCCTGGCGACGGCCACGCCGATGATCGCCGTACCGCAGGCCGCGGACCAGTTCGGCAACGCCGACATGCTCCAGGGCCTCGGCGTCGCCCGCACGCTCCCGACCGAGGAGGCCACCGCCGAGGCGCTGCGCACCGCCGCCCTTGCCCTGGTCGCCGACCCGGAGGCGGCGCGGCGGCTCAAGGAGATCCAGGCGCAGATGGCCCAGGAGGGCGGCACCCGGCGGGCCGCCGACCTCATCGAGGCCGAACTGGCCGCCGCGCGCGGCTGATTCCCCGCCGCACGCCGTCAGGGCCTGCCGGTTCCCCCGGAACCGGCAGGCCCTGCGGTCGTGGTGGCGCGCCGGTCAGACCCCGACCGGCTTCCCCCGCTCCCCGCGCTCGCTCTCGCCGTCCCGCTCCGGCGACGCGATCGCCTCGGGCGACTCGTCGTGGGTCAGGTCCGGCAGCCGGTGCAGCCACTTCGGCAGATACCAGTTGCGCTCACCGAGCAGCGACATCACGGCCGGCAGCAGCACACCCCGGATGATCGTCGCGTCGATCAGCACCGCCGCCGCCAGGCCCACGCCCATCTGCTTCATCGACTGCATGGACAGCGTGCCGAAGATGGCGAACACCGCGACCATGATGACGGCGGCGCTGGTGACCACCCCCGCGGTGGTGACCACGCCGTGCTGGATCGCGTCCCGGGTGGAACGCCCGCGCAGCCGGGCCTCGCGGATCCGGGAGACCACGAACACGTGGTAGTCCATCGACAGGCCGAACAGGATCACGAAGAGGAACAGCGGCAGCCACGTGATGATGGCGCCCACGCCCTCCGCACCCACCAGCGAGGCGCCCCAGCCGTGCTGGAAGACGGCGACCAGGATGCCGTACGCCGCGCCCACCGACAGCAGGTTGAGCACGATCGAGGTGAGGGCGATCGTCAGCGAGCGGAAGGACAGCAGCATCAGCAGGAAGGCGAAGACCACGACGAAGGCGAAGACCGGCAGGACCGATCCCACGAGCTGGTCGTTGAAGTCCTTGTTGCCCGCCACCTGACCGGTGATCGGCGCCTCGACGCCGTCGACCTTCCCCAGCGTCGCGGGCCGTACGTCGTCGCGCAGCTTGTCCAGGCTCTCGCCCGCCTTGTCCTGGTCGGAGCCGCCGACCAGCGGGACGTACACCAGCGCGACGTTCTGCTCGTCGTGCGTCGTGATGTCCACCGGCCCGCGCGAGGCCCCCGAACTGATGGCCCGCTCCCGGAAGTCGGCGAGCGCCGCCCGCACCTCGGGCGCGTTGATGTCGTCGGCCTTCACGACCACCTCGGCCGGGTCGGAACCGCCGGGAAAGGCCTCGTTGACCCGGTTGTAGGTCTGCACGATGGGCAGCGAGTCGCCGAACTCCTGGTCCAGCGTGAGGTTCTGCGTCTTCATGCCGAGAGCGGGCGCGGCGACGGCCAGCAGCGCGCCGACGGCGACCACGGCGGCCAGCAGGGGCCTGGCCAGGACGCGCTTGAGCACGGCCGTCCAGAACCGGCTGCCCTCACCCGTGCCACCGCTCGGCCGGCGCCGGCGCAGGAACGGCACGCGGCCCTTCTCCACCCGCTCGCCCAGCAGGGACAGCAGCGCCGGAAGGACCGTCACCGAGCCGACCATGGCGACCGCGACCACCATCAGCGAGGCCAGGCCCATCGCCTCGAACTCGGCGATGCCGGTGAACAGCATGCCCGCCATCGCCACGCACACCGTGACACCGGAGACGACGATCGCCCGGCCACTGGTGGCGGCGGCGATCCTGAGCGCCGTCCGCGCGTCCCGTCCGGCGGCGCGCTCCTCGCGCTCCCGGCGCAGGTAGAACAGGCAGTAGTCGACGCCGACGGCCAGACCGACCAGCAGCATCACGGAGTTCGCGGTCTCGCTCATCGGCTGGAAGTGGCTGACCAGGCCCATCAGCCCCATCGTCGCGATGATCGCGGTGATCGCCAGCGCCACCGGAACCAGCGCCGCCACCAGCGCGCCGAACGCGACGAGCAGGATGCCGAGGGCCACCGGCACCGCCGAGTACTCGGCCTTCTTGAAGTCGTCGCCGAACGCGTCGTCGAACGTCTTCATCATGCTGGCGCCGCCGATCTCCTCGATCCGCAGCGACGCGTGCTCCTTCTGGACCCCCTCGACCGCCTTCAGCACCGGCTCGACCCGCTCACCCGCGGTGTCCGCCTCGCCGCGCATGTCGAACTGCACCAGCGCGCTGCGGTTGTCCTTCGAGATCGTCTTCGTGTCGTACGGCGAGGTCACGCCGGTGACCTTCCCGGTGGCCTCCACCGCCGTGACGACCGCGCCGACCGCGGCCCGGAACTCGGCGTCCGTGGCCAACAGATCACCGGACTTCGCCTGGATCAGGACCGTCTCACCGGCCGGTTCGTCGATGCCGGCGTCCTCGACGATCCGCGCGGCGGTGCGGGTCTCGCCGCCCATCTGGTCGCTGTCCTTGACGTCGACCCGGCCGGCGGCCGAACCGAGCCCCATCGCCAGGACCACGAACAACACCCAGATCCCGACGGCGGCCCATCGGTGCCGGGCACTCCAGCCGCCCGCCCGGGCGGCTATGCCCCGCACCCGTGTCTCTCGGTTCCGCATGACCGGCCTGCCCCCTCGTGTGCGGTGCCGGCCCCCTGCCGCCACCTCGCGTTTCGAAGGTATGGCCCGCGTAAGGACGCCGCGTCGTGCTCCTTGGTGACGTGCCGCGGCCCCGCCCTCATCCCTCCGTACCGCCGAACTCACCGCTGAGGAGGACACCGGTCCCTTACATCTACCGGGGTCCGCGCCCGCAGACCGCCGGCCGCGCCGGGCCGGCCGGTCAGGCACCGGGATCCGTGACCTCCTCGGCGCGCGGGTCCCCGCCCGGCTCCGCACTGATGCGCAGCGCGAGGAGCACGCTGTTCTGGGCGGCGCCGTACGCCCGGGCCCGCGCGTACTCCTGGGTGGTCAGGGCCGCACGGACCCGGCGCTCGGCGGCGGCATGGGCGTCGTGGAACGGACGCAGGCCGGTCAGCGCGACGCCGGTGTCCTGCCGCAGCCGGTGCGCCGCACCGAGGAGCCGGGCGGCATCCGTGTACCGGTCCGTCTCGGCGACCGCCCAGGCCAGGGTCTCCACCCCCCAGACGGGGCCCCAGTTGTCGCCGAAGGAGTTCTGCCGGGCGAGGGCGTCGCGCAGCGGGGCCAGGGCCGCGGCCGGATCGCCGTGGCGCAGCTCGACCAGGCCCGCGCACCAGCGGGCCCAGGTGCGGGCCCATGGCGCCCGGCCGGCCTCGGCCTCGGCGGTGTACTCCCCGGCGGCCGCACGGGCCGAGACCGGGTCGCCGAGGAAGGCCTCGGCCATGGCCCACATCATGGTGGCCATGTGGGCGTCACCGCGCCGCCCGTCCCGCAGGAACTGCTCCCGCGCGGCGGCCAGCAGGGGGATCGACGCCGAGGTGCCGTCGACGAGCAGGGCGTGGGCGCCCTCGATGAAGGTGAACGGGGCCACCGCCGGGCCGTCGGAGCCCGCGGCCTGTGCGCGGCACTCGGCCAGGAACCTCTCGGCGGCCGGATTGTCCCCCTGGCACAGCGCGATCCACACCTTCATGGCCAGCGCGCCCACCGTCAGGTCGGGCGGCAGGGCAGGCGCGGCGGCGAGGAGGCGCTCCAGCCAGTAGCGGCCCTCGCCGAGCACACTGCTGAAGAACCAGCAGCGGGTCCGGGCGAGGTCGACGGCGATGGCGACCGCGGTGCCGACGTGCTCGGGCCGGGTGGCGCAGAAGTCCAGCGCGGTGCGCAGATTGGGCAGCTCCTCGCGCAGCCGCAGCAGCCAGTCGACCTCGTCGGGGCCGCACCACTCGGCGCCCGCGCGCAGGGTCATGGCCCGGTAGTGGGCGCCGTGCCGGATGCGCAGCCCGGTCTGCCGGGTCAGCTCGCCCAGCCGCTCGAGACCGTACTGGCGGATGGTCTCCAGCATGCCGTACCGGGCGCGCGGGCCGGTGCTGTCGACCGCGACCAGGGACTTGTTCACCAGCGCGGCGAGCAGGTCCAGGATCTCTTCCCGCTCGACGCCCTCACCCGCGCACACGGCTTCGGCGGCGGACAGGTCGAAGCCGCCGCTGAACACCGACAGGCGCGCCCACAGCAGGCGTTCGCGCGGGGTGCACAGCGTGTGGCTCCAGTCGATGACACCGCGCAGAGTGTGCTGGTAGCGCGTCTCGGTGCCCGGCATGTCGGGGAGGCAGAGCACACGGAAGCGGTCGTCGAGGCGTTCCAGCATCTCCTCGGCCGTCATCGCGCCGAGCCGTACCGCCGCGAGTTCGATGGCGAGGGGGATGCCGTCGAGGCGCCGGCACAGCTGGGCGACGGCGGCGCGGTTGCGGGCGGTGATGGCGAACGCCGGAGCGGACGCGGCGGCGCGCTGCACCAGGAGGCGCGCGGATTCGGAACGCTCCGGGGGCTGCCGGGCGTCGCACCCGGCGTCCGGCTCCGGCAGCGTGAGGCAGGGCACGGTCAGGATGTGCTCGCCGGGTACCCCCAGGCGGTGCCGGCTGGTGGCGAGGACGGTCAGTCCCGGTGCGGCCCGCAGCAACCGCAGGACCAGGCCCGCGACGGCGTCCGCGACGTGTTCGCAGTTGTCCAGGAGGAGGAGCAGCTGCCGGTCGCGCAGGGCGTCCACGAGGGCCTGCGCGGGCGGTCTCGCGGACTGGTCGCGCAGCCCCAGGGCTTCGGCGACGGCGCGGTCGAGCAGGTCCGGCGAGGTGAGCGCCGCGAGGTCGGCGAGATGGACACCGTCCGCGTACGAGGCGGCGAGTTGTGCCGCCGACCGCAGCGCCAGCCGTGTCTTGCCCACGCCGCCCACACCGGTGAGAGTGACCAGCCGGGCCGTCGACAGCAGGGCGCGGACCTGGGCCAGTTGCGCCTCGCGGCCGATGAAGCCGGTCGTCTCGACGGGCAGGGCGGGCCGGCCGGGAGCGGTCGGCGACGCGGCGGCCGCCGCGCCGCCCGGTGGCCGCCCGAGGTCGGGAGCTGCCGCGAGGAGCCGCGCGTGCATGTCCCGCAGCGCGGGACCGGGGGTGACTCCCAGCTCCTCGGTGAGCAGCGCGGTGACCGTGCGGTAGCACTCGAGGGCCTCGCTCTGTCGCTCACAGCGGTAGAGCGCCAGCATGCGCTGGGCCCAGAAGTGCTCACGCAGCGGATGGGCTTCGACCAGCGCCCGCAGCTCCGGCAGGACGTCCGCGGAGCGGCCCGCCGCCAGGTCCGCGTCGATGCGCAGCTCGAGCGCGGCCAGGTGCTGTTCCCGAAGCGTCAGCCGCAGCTCGGGAAAGGCGTCACCCGGCAGGTCGCACAGCGGGTCCCCGCGCCACAGCTCCAGCGCCTGCCGCAGCAGCGCCGCCGCCCGCTCGGCCGTGTTCTGCTCCAGCGCGGTCCGCCCGAGCCGGACGAGCGAGGTGAAGCGGCGCACGTCCAGCGTCTGCGGGTCGGTCTCGATCAGGTAGCCGTGGGGACGGGTCCGTACCGGGCCGGTGTCCGCGGGGCTGCCCAGCGCGCGGCGCAGACGCAGCACGTAGTTCTGAAGGGTGTTGCGGGCGCGGAGCGGAGGCGCGTCGCCCCACAGGCGGTGGACCAGGGCGTCCACGGTCACCACCCGGTCGGCCTCGACCAGCAGGGACGCCAACAGCATCCGCAGCTTGGCGGCGTTGACGTGGACCGGTGCGCCGGACCGACGGACCAGCAGCGGTCCGAGGATCCCGAACTCGTATGTGCTTCTCACTGTTCCCCCGTCGGGCCCTCGCCCGGACACCCCACAGAGTACAACGGTGCGTGACCGATCGGATACCTGCCGTAATGACCTGAGATCGCCGAGTGACCGGCGCGCGACCGGGGCGACGGCCGCGGCGGAGATCGTGGACTTCTTCCCGCGCCGCACCCCGGAGGCCGCCATGAACCCGCCCGCCCCTTCGGGCTATGCCCTTCCCCCGCGCCGGAGCACGGGCGCCGTTCCCGCCGCGCCGACGCTGCGGGAGCATCTGGCCGGGCAGCTTCGGCGACTGCTCGCCGCCGCGGACGTGACCTGCCGCTGGGCGCGGGACGCGGAGCGGCTGCTGCCCGGGCTGCTGGGCCCGGCGGCAGGACGTCCGCTGGGTGCCGGGCCGCTCTCACCGTCCTTCGTCAGCGACGACCACTCGCCGGCCGAGCTGTCCGTGTCGTTCGCCGCCGACGGTGCGCCGACGGTACGGGTGCTGGTCGAGCCGGGCTGCGGCGCCGGGACCTTCGCCGACGGCGGCCGGGCGGGGCTGCGGGCCCTGGACCGGATGGCGAGGTGCTGGGACGTCGACGCGGAGCCCGTCGCCCGGGTCACGGACCTCTTCCTTCCCGCGGCGGCCCGCGGCCCCTTCTCGCTCTGGTGCGCCATGGACCTGCGTCGGACGGGGCCGCCCGGCGTGAAGGTCTACCTCAACCCCGAGGCGCACGGCCGGGACCGCGCCGGCGAGGTCGTCGAAGAGGCGCTGACCCGCTTCGGGTTCCGGTCGGCATGGCCGGCGCTGACGGCGCGGGCCGCGTCCTGGTGCCCGGACCGGGGCAGGCTGTTGTTCTTCGCACTGGACCTCGGCCACTGGCGGGAACCACGGGTGAAGCTGTACATCGCCCATCAGGGTTTCTCCGTCGAGGAAGCGGAAGCCGCGGCCGGGCTGCTGCCCGGCGCGGACCCTCGGCGTGCGGGGGACTTCTGCCGCACGATCGGTGGTGGCACCCGTCGTTTCGACGGTCTGCCCCTGGTCTCCTGCCTGTCCTTCACCCGCCGGGACCGGGAACGTCCCAGCGGACACACCCTGCACGTCCCGGTCCGCGACTACGCCCGCGACGACCGTGTCGCCCGCGACCGGGCCGCCGCCGTACTGGGCGCGCGCGGCGGGGACGTCGCCCTGCTGGACAAGGCACTCGCCGCGATGACGTCCCGTCACCTGTCCGACGGAGTGGGGCTGATCTCCTACGTCTCGCTCGCCCGGAGCACCGGCGGCCCGCCGCGCGTGACGGTCTATCTCTCACCCGAGGCATACGCCGTCCACCCGCCGCACTGAGGAAAGCAGAGCAGCACCATGGAGCCGTACCGCATCAAGGCCGTCGAACCGATTCCCACGACCACCCGCGCACAGCGCGCCAGGGCCCTGGACCGCGTCGGGTACAACCTGTTCGGACTGCGCGCCGAGGAAGTGACGATCGACCTGCTGACGGACTCCGGCACCGGTGCTCTGTCGGCGGCCCAGTGGGCGGCCGCCGCGGCCGGGGACGAGTCGTACGCCGGCTCGCGTTCCTTCCACCGCTTCCGTGCGGCCGTCACGGAACTGACCTCCTACCCGCACGTCCTGCCGGTGCACCAGGGCCGGGCCGCGGAGCGCGTCCTGTTCTCCGCGCTGCTGGTCCCCGGCCGGATCACCCTCAGCAACACCCACTTCGACACCACGCGCGCCAACGTGGAGCTGAGCGGCTGCCAGGCCCGTGACCTGCCCTGTGCGCGGGCGCGGAACCTGCACAGCCCCGAGCCGTTCAAGGGCGACATCGACCTGGACGGCCTGGCGGCTGAACTGCGCGGCCCGGACGCCGCCCGCATCGCCCTGGTGATCATGACGCTCACCAACAACGGCGAGGGCGGCCAGCCCGTGTCCATGGACAACCTGGCCCGCGCCGCCGCCCTCTGCCGGGAGCACGGCGTCCCGCTCTTCCTGGACGCCGCCCGCTTCGCCGAGAACGCCTACCTGGTCACCCAGTGCGAGTCCGGGTACGGCGGCCGCAGTCCGACGGACGTCGCCAAGGAGGCGTTCCGCCTCGCCGACGGCTGCCTGATGAGCGCCAAGAAGGACGGCATCGTCCACATCGGCGGCTTCCTCGGTCTGCGGGACGAGGCACTGGCCCGCCGGTGCGAGCCGATCCTCATCGCCACGGAGGGCTTCCCGACCTACGGCGGACTCGCCGGACGGGACCTGGAGATGATCGTCCAGGGCCTGACCGAGGCCCTGGACCCCCACTACCTCCGCTCCCGGGCCGAAGCGGCCGCCCATCTCGCGGGGCTGTGCCGCGGCGCGGGCGTCCGCCTGGTCGAACCCCCCGGTCTGCACGCCCTCTACCTCGACGCGGGCCACCTCCTCCCGCACATCGCCCCGCACCGCTTCCCGGGGCACGCACTCGCCTGCGCGCTCTACCTGGAGGGCGGTATCCGTTCGGTGGAACTGGGCTCCCTCTACCTCGGCAAGGAGGACGGCAACGGGGACCCGGTCACCACCGCCCCGTACGAGCTGCTGCGCCTCGCGCTTCCGCGCCGGACGTACACCCGGAGCCATCTGGACCACGTCGGACAGACCCTGGAAGCGGTGGTGAAGGACAAGGACAGGGTGCCGGGGTACCGCGTCGTCGAAGACGCCCCGATCCTGCGCCACTTCCGCGCGCGACTGGAACCCGAGCCCGCAGGGCCGGGGACGGACGTCACGACCGGTGAGGCTCCTGAAGACGAAGGACGCGCCGACCACTGGTGAGGGGCCGAAGAGAGACCGACGGCACAGACGGGCAACGGCCGCACCGACCGCACTGCCGACCGCACCGACCGCACAGACTCGGACAGGAAGGCATTCCATGAACACCCGGCACACCACCGCGAAGACCGCCCCCATGACGACCGCCGCCGTACTGACGCTGACACTCCTGGGGACGGTGTTCTCCTCCCCGGCCACCGCCGCGCCACGTCAGGGCGACTTCACCGCGACCGGCGTGAAGATCCACGAGAGCTACAGCACCACCTCGTCCGCCCGGGGGCACGGCAACCCCGGCGACGGGTACACCTGGATGGGCGGACAGGCCAACGCGGAAGCGGTGCCCTGCCCGGACGGCAGCGTCAAGGACCACTGGACGTACGTCCACAACAACCGCACCGGAGTCGAGGGGTACGTCTCCGACTGCTTCATCAGGGAGTACTGACCGCGGGCGGGGCAGCCGGTGACCTGCCCCGCGAAGCCGCTCTCCACCCAGTGGTCCACCAGGTGTCACGGCCGGCCCACACGCGGCGCGACGGCCGGGGAGGGCGCGGAAGCCCGGCGGGGCCGTACTGAAACGTTGTTGATTAAGTCACAGGTGCGGGAAGTGGTTGAACCCCGCACACCGCATCGGAGAGAGTGGCGCGCACGTCCGCCCGGTGCGGACCCGGCCGTCGTGCCCACCCCCACGGGGCACGACGGCCGTTCTATGGTGTGCGGATGACGACGATGTACGCGGCACTGCTCCGCGGGATCAACGTGGGCGGCGGCCGGAAGGTCCCGATGGCCGACCTGCGCGCCCTGCTGACCTCCCTCGGCCACGACGCGGTACGCACCCATCTACAGAGCGGACAGGCCGTCTTCGCCTCCGATCACGGCGACGAGGAGTCGCTGGCCGCGGAGTTGGCCACGGCGGTCGAGGGGCGGTTCGGCTTCCCGGTGGACGTGCTCGTGCGCGACCACGCCTACCTGAAGGGGATCGTCGAGGCGTGCCCCTTCCCCGCCGCCGAGCTGGAGGCCAGGCAGCTGCACGTCACCTACTTCTCCGCCCCGGTCGACGCGGAGCGTTTCGCGGCGATCGACGCACCGGCCTTCCGCCCCGAGGAGTTCCGCCTCGGCGACCGCGCCCTCTACCTCTACGCACCGGACGGGCTGGGCCGCTCCAAGCTCGCCGAGGCTCTCGCCAGGCCCCGGGTCACCAAGGGCCTGATCGCCACCAGCCGTAACTGGAACACGGTCGCCAAACTCGTGGAGCTGACGCGGCCCTGACGCGTCGTCGTCCTCGTCCCCTCAGGCCCCGACCGCCAGCGCCACCGGCATCCGCGCCGCGTCGTACCGCTCCAGCAGGACCCGCGCCACCTCCGGTGCGGGGCCCAGCACGTCCGCCAGTACGTCCGCCTCGGCCGCGCCCCGCGCGATCCGGTCCGGCAGGAACCCGGGCGCCAGGACGTACGGGGCGACGGCGACCCGCGCACAGCCCAGCGCGCGCAGCCGCCGTACCGCGTCCTCGGTGCGCGGAAGGGATGCGGAGGCGAACGCAGGCCGCACGGCGCACCAACCGGTGTGCCGCCACTCCCGCGCGATATCAGCGATCACTGCGATCGCCTCCGGGTCGGAGGACCCCGCCGAGGCCAGCACGACCCCGGTCGAGGACTTGTCGGCGGGTGTGAGACCCGCCTCGTACAGGCGCCGCTCCAGCGCCGACAGGAGCAGGGGAGAGGGACCGAGCACCTCCGCCTGCCGGATCCTGAGCCGCGGCGGTGCCGCCGCCAGGACCGCGGGGATGTCCGCCTTGGCGTGGAAGGCGCGGGTCAGCAGCAGCGGGAGGGCGACCACGTCCCGCACGCCCTCCGTCTCCAGGGACTCCAGCACGCCCCGTACCGAGGGGACGTTGAAGTCCAGGAAGCCGGTCTCCACCCGTACGTCCGGACGCAGCGCCCGCACCCGGCGGACCAGGGCGTGCACGGCCTGGGCGTGCCGCGGGTCGCGGCTGCCGTGGGCGACGACCAGGAGGACGGGGCGGGCCGGTGCGGACATGGTGTGCCTCAGCCCTTCACCAGCAGACCGCGGCTGCGCAGCACCCAGCGCTCCAGCGGGCTGAAGATCAGCAGGTCGATGGCGATGCCGACGACCAGGATGAGCAGGATGGCTTCGAAGACCATGGCCATGTCGCTGGCGTTGCGGCCGTTCTCCAGCAACTGCCCGAGGCCGACGCCCAGGTCGGGGAAGGAGGCGATGATCTCGGCGGCCATCAGCGAGCGCCAGGAGAAGGCCCAGCCCTGCTTGAGACCGGCGACGTAGCCGGGCAGCGCGGCCGGCAGCACGATGTGCCAGGTGCCCTTCAGGCCCGTCGCGCCCAGGGTGCGCCCCGCCCGCAGGAAGATCGGGGAGACCTGGTCGACGCCGGACACCAGGCCGTTGGCGATGGAGGGCACCGCGCCGAGCAGGATGACGGCGTACATCATCGAGTTGTTCAGACCCAGCCAGATCACGGCCGGCGGCACCCAGGCCACCGACGGCAGCGACTGGAGGCCGGACAGGATCGGGCCGATCGCCGCCCGCACGAACTTCACCCGCGCCACCAGCAGCCCCAGCGGGGTGCCGATGATCAGCGCGAAGCAGAAGCCGAGCAGACCGCGCGAGACGCTGGTCCAGATGTAGCCGAGCAGTTCACCCTGGAGCCAGGCCTGGTGCAGCACGTCCCACACGTCGGACGGGGCGGGCAGCTTGGTCGGATCGTCGACGATCTTGAAGGAGACCAGTGCCTGCCAGACCGCCAGCACCAGCAGGACCGCGACGGTGGGCGGCAGGACCTTCTCGACCAGGGTCTGCCGCAGCGGTGTGCGCCCCTGCTGCACCGACTCCAGTGCGTCCAGGCCCGCCTCCAGACCGGCGAGGTCGCCGCCGTCCTTCGCGCCCGGGTCCCGGGCGGGACGCGTCGTGTCAGTGCTGGCCATGTCGGCGGATCTCCCCACGCAGTTCTTCGGTGATCTCGACGGACAGCTCCGCCACGGCGGTGTCCTCGATACGGCGCGGCTGCGGGATGCCCACCGTCCACTCGCGCGCGATGCGCCCGGGACGGGAGGACAGCAGCACCACGCGCTCGGCCAGCCGCACGGCCTCGCGGACGTTGTGCGTCACGAACAGCACGGACACCTGCGTCTCGCGCCAGATGCGGGTCAGCTCGTCGTGCAGCACGTCCCGCGTGATGGCGTCCAGCGCCGCGAACGGCTCGTCCATCAGCAGCAGCTTGCTCTCCTGGGCGAGCGCCCGGGCCATCGCGACCCGCTGGCGCATACCGCCCGACAGCTCGTGCACCCGCTTGCCGTACGCGCCCTTCAGACGGACGAGTTCGAGCAGCTCCTCCGCCTTGTCGCGGCGCTCGGCCTTGGGCACGCCCCGCAGCCGCAGGGCCAGTTCGATGTTCTTGCCCGCGGTCAGCCACGGGAACAGGGCGTGCTCCTGGAACATCAGGGCCGGCCGCCCGTCCGTGCTGATGCCGCCCGCGCTGGGCCTGTCCAGGCCCGCCACCAGGTTCAGCAGCGTGGACTTGCCGCAGCCGGAGGCTCCCAGGAGGGTGACGAACTCGCCGGGCGCGACATCGAGGGTGATGTCGTCCAGGACGAGCTGCTGCCCGGCGGGGCCCGCGAAGGACTTCGAGACGTGCTCGATGCGGGCCGCGTAGTCGGCCGACTCGGTGCCGTCGGCGGCCTTGGCGAGGGTCGTGGTCGTGGCCATGGTCGTCACCTCCTGGGTGGTCGGATCCGGGCTTTACTCGACGCCGAGCCCGGCGTCGTCGACCGCGGGCTTGCCCTTGGCCTTGAGGACCTTGTTCAGCAGCGTCAGGTCGTAGATGCCGTTCAGGTCGGGCCGGTCCAGCAGACCGGCCTTCACGGCGTGCTCCGCCTGGGCGTCGAGGGTGGAGGCCAGCGGGTCGTCGGTGAGCCTGATCGACTCCCAGGCCGGGTCCAGCACGTCGGCGGGCAGTGCCTTGCCGGAGTCCTTCGCCAGCTGCGCGTTCGCCGCGGTCTTCGCCTCGTCCGGGTGGGCCGTGATCCACTCGTTGGTGTCGACCGACGCCTTCAGGACGGCTTCGACCGCCTTCGGGTGCTCCTCGAGGAACTTCTGCGACACGATGATGTTCGTGATCACGAACTTCTTGTCGGGCCACAGCGTGGACTCGTCCAGGAGCACCTTGCCGCCCTCGGCGACCAGCTTGGACGCGGTGGGCTCGGGCACCCAGGCGCCGTCCAGGGAACCGGTCTTGTAGGCGTCCGGGGTGACCTTGTTGTCGCTGCGGACGACCGTCACGTCGCCCTTGCCGCTCTGCGCGTCGACCTTCCAGCCCTGCTCGGCGATCCAGTTGAGGAACGCCACGTCCTGCGTGTTGCCCAGCTGCGGGGTGGCGATGCGCTTGCCCTTGACGTCCTTCAGGGACTTGATCCTGTCCGGGTTCACCACGAGCTTCACGCCGCCCGAGGCCGAACCGCCGATGATGCGCAGGTTCTTGCCGTCGGACTTGGCGTAGCCGTTGACCGCCGGGGACGGGCCGATCCAGCCGATGTCGATGGAGCCGGAGTTCAGCGCCTCGATCTCGGACGGCCCCGCGTTGAAGACCGCGTACTTGGCCTCGGTCGCGCCCAGCGCCTTCTGGAAGAAGCCCTTCTGGTTGGCGACCAGCGGGGTGGCGTGCGTGATGTTGCCGAAGTAGCCGATCCGGACGGAGTCGAGACCGTCGATCTTCTCGGCGCCCTCGGCGACCTTGGCGGTGTCGTCGTCCTTCGCCTGCGAGCCGTAGCCGCAGGCGGCCAGGGTGAGCAGGGGAAGGGCGGCTATGACCGCCAGCGTGCGGCGCAGGGCGGTGGTGGCAGGCACGGGAGGTGTTCCTCTCGTTGGTCCGGCACGCACGCCTGTCGGTGGGTCCGAGGGGTCAGGGCGTGGCCGGGAGGTCGGCAGGTCTTCGGCTGCGGGGGGTGAGGGCGCGCGAGCGGTGCGCGTACGTCAGCGCACACATCGCGCCACTCCGCCCTGCCCGCTGCCCAGGGCGCCGCTGCCGACGCGGCCGCCCTCCTTGGCGAACGTGGAGTAGAAGTCGGGGGAGGACATGCTCAGAAGTCCCACCCGTCGGCGTCGGCCGCGTCCTTGACCGGCTCCGGCGCGGCGAAGGACTCGCCGACCATGCCGGCGGTGAGCGTGGTGCCGTCGCTGGGGTCGATCAGGATGAACGAGCCGGTGCGCCGCGAGTCGGCGTAGGAGTCGGCGGGCAGCGGCTCGGCGGTGCGGACCTTGACGCGGCCGATGTCGTTGGCGACCAGCTGCCCGGGGTGCGGGTGCAGCGACAGGTCGTCCAGCGTGAGCCGGGCCGGGATGTCCTTGACGATCGCCTTGACGGTGCGGGTGCCGTGCTTGAGGAGCACCCGGTGGCCCACGGTGAGCGGCGCGTCGGCGACGTGGCAGACGGTGGCCTCGACGTCCTGGCTGGTGGCCGGGGCGTCCTCGCTGGGCACGATCAGGTCGCCGCGCGAGACGTCGATGTCGTCCTCGAGCAGCAGCGTCACCGACTGCGGGGTCCAGGCGGCGTCGACGGGCTCGCCGAGCACGTCGATGGCGGACACCTTCGAGGTGCGGCCCGAGGGCAGCACGGTGACCTCGTCGCCCACCCGGAAGGTGCCGGCGGCGATCTGGCCCGCGTAGCCGCGGTAGTCGGGGTGCTCGGCGGTCTGCGGCCGGATCACGTACTGCACGGGCAGCCGGGCGTGGCAGTGCGCCAGGTCGTGGCTGACCGGCACGGTCTCCAGGTGTTCCAGCACGGTCGGGCCGCCGTACCAGTCCATGACCGCCGACGCCTCCACCACGTTGTCGCCCGCCAGGGCGGAGATGGGGATCGCGGTGACCTCCGGGACGCCCAGCTCGGTGGCGTACGCCGTGAACTCCTCGGCGATGGCCGCGAACACGGACTCCCGGTAGTCGACCAGGTCCATCTTGTTGACGGCGAGGACGACGTGCGGGACGCGCAGCAGGGCGGCGATCGCGGCGTGCCGGCGGGTCTGCTCGACGACGCCGTTGCGGGCGTCGACCAGGATGACCGTCAGCTCGGCCGTGGAGGCGCCGGTGACCATGTTCCGGGTGTACTGCACGTGGCCCGGTGTGTCGGCCAGGATGAACCGGCGGCGCGGGGTGGCGAAGTAGCGGTAGGCCACGTCGATGGTGATGCCCTGCTCGCGCTCGGCCCTGAGGCCGTCGGTGAGCAGCGCGAGGTCCGGGACGTCCTGGCCGCGGCTCGCGGAGGCCCGCTCGACGGCCTCCAGCTGGTCGGTGAGGACCGACTTGGAGTCGTGCAGCAGCCGGCCGACCAGCGTGGACTTGCCGTCGTCGACCGAGCCGGCGGTGGCGAACCGCAGCAGGGTCGTCTCCGACAGCTGCCAGACCGACAGCGGCTCGACGGGTTCAGTGGTGCTGGTCATGTCTAGAAGTACCCCTCGCGCTTGCGGTCTTCCATCGCGGCCTCGGACATCTTGTCGTCAGCGCGGGTGGCGCCGCGTTCGGTGAGCCGGGTGACGGCGATCTCGGCGATGACCTTCTCGATGCTGTCGGCGTCGGAGTCGACGGCGCCGGTGCAGGACATGTCGCCGACGGTGCGGTAGCGCACGCGTCGCTTCTCGGTCCGCTCGCCGTCCTTGGGGCCGCCCCACTCACCGGCCGTCAGCCACATGCCGGAGCGGGCGAAGACCTCGCGCTCGTGGGCGTAGTAGATCTGCGGCAGCTCGATGCCCTCGCGGGCGATGTACTGCCACACGTCCAGCTCGGTCCAGTTGGAGAGCGGGAAGACGCGGACGTGCTCGCCGGGGGCGTGCCGGCCGTTGTACAGGTTCCACAGCTCGGGGCGCTGGCGGCGCGGGTCCCACTGGGAGAACTCGTCCCGCAGCGAGAACACCCGCTCCTTGGCACGGGCCTTCTCCTCGTCGCGGCGCCCGCCGCCGAAGACCGCGTCGAACTTCTCCGCCTGGATCTTCTCGGTCAGCGGCAGCGTCTGGAGGGGGTTGCGGGTGCCGTCCGGGCGCTCCTTGAGCACCCCGCGGTCGATGTAGTCCTGCACGGAGGCGACGTGCAGGCGCAGCCCGTGCCGCTCGACCGTGCGGTCGCGGTAGTCCAGGACCTCGGGGAAGTTGTGCCCGGTGTCCACGTGCAGCAGGGAGAACGGCACGGCCGCCGGGGCGAACGCCTTCAGCGCCAGGTGCAGCATCAGGATCGAGTCCTTGCCGCCGGAGAAGAGGATCACCGGCCGCTCGAACTCGCCCGCCACCTCGCGGAAGATGTGCACGGCCTCCGATTCGAGGGCGTCGAGGTGGGAGAGGGCGTACGGGCCCGCCGTACCCTCCCGCGCCGCTGCGACGGTCGTCGTCATGCCAGTCCCCTTTCGGTGAGCAGGGCGTGGACCGCCGCGGCGGACTCCTGGACGGTCTGGTCCTGCGACTCGATGCGCAGGTCGGGCTTGACGGGCTCCTCGTACGGGTCGTCCACCCCGGTGAGCCCCGTCAGCTCGCCCGCGGCCTGCTTGGCGTACAGGCCCTTCACGTCGCGCACCGAGCACACCTCGACCGGCGTGGCCACGTGCACCTCGACGTACGCCGTGCCGTTCGCCCCGTGGCGCTCGCGCACCGCGTCGCGGCTGTCCGCGTACGGCGCGATCACCGGAACCAGCGCCGTGACGCCGTTGCGGGCGAGCAGTTCGGCGACGAAGCCGATGCGCTGCACGTTGGTGTGCCGGTCCGCGCGGTCGAAGCCGAGGCCCGCCGAGAGGAACTCGCGGATCTCGTCGCCGTCGAGCAGTTCGACGCGCCGGCCCTCCTCACGCAGGCGGTCGGCCAGCGCGCGGGCGATGGTGGTCTTGCCGGCGCTGGGCAGCCCCGTGAGCCAGACGGTGGCTCCGGTCGTCACGTGGTTCTCCCTGGATGTCGATGGTCCCGACGGCGTCGGTCCGGTGGTGGTCGTCATGTCAGCCGTGCAGTCCACACTCGGTCTTGGAGCGGCCCGCCCAGCGTCCGGCGCGGGCGTCCTCGCCCTCCAGCACACGACGGGTGCAGGGCGCGCAGCCCACGGAGGCATAGCCGTCCATCAGCAACGGGTTGGTGAGGACGCCGTGCTCGGTGACGTACGTTTGCACATCTTCCTGTGACCACTTGGCGATGGGCGAGATCTTCACCTTGCCCCGCTTCTCGTCCCAGCCGACGACCGGCGTGTTCGCCCGGGTCTTGGACTCGTCGCGGCGCAGCCCGGTCGCCCAGGCCTGGTAGCCGGCCAGCCCCTCCTCCAGCGGCTTCACCTTGCGCAGCGCGCAGCACAGGTCGGGGTCGCGGTCGTGCAGCTTCGGCCCGTACTCGGCGTCCTGCTCGGCGACGCTCTGGCGCGGGGTGAGCGTGATGACGTTCACGTCCATCACGGCCTCGACCGCGTCGCGGGTGCCGATGGTCTCCGGGAAGTGGTAGCCGGTGTCGAGGAACACCACGTCGACGCCGGGCAGGGCGCGGGAGGCGAGGTGGGCGACGACGGCGTCCTCCATGGAGGAGGTCACGCAGAAGCGGCTGCCGAACGTCTTCGCCGCCCACCGGAGGATCTCCAGCGCGGTGGCGTCCTCCAGCTCCCGGCCCGCCCGCTCGGCGAGCGCCCTGAGGTCGTCGGTCGTACGTTCTTCCTGAACGGCCGTCATATCCGTTCCCCCTCGGTCGGGTTGGGCTGAAGACCCCGGGCGAGCAGCCCGAGGAACTTCAGCTGGAATGCGCGGTTGCACGCCCCGCATTCCCAGGCGCCGTGGCCCTGCTCACCCGGACGCAGGTCCTCGTCGCCGCAGTAGGGGCAGTAGAAGGGCGCGGCGCGTTCGCTCACGACAGGGCCTCCTCGGAGGCGCGGGCCGCCCAGGTGGCGAAGCGCTCGCCGTCCTCGCGTTCGGCCTGGTAGCGCTGGAGCACGCGCTCCACGTAGTCCGGCAGTTCCTCGGCGGTGACCTTCAGGCCGCGCACCTTGCGGCCGAAGGCCGGCTCCAGGCCGAGGGCGCCGCCCAGGTGCACCTGGTAGCCCTCGACCTGCTCACCGTGCTCGTCGAGCATGAGCTGGCCCTTGAGACCGATGTCCGCGGTCTGGATGCGGGCGCAGGCGTTCGGGCAGCCGTTGAGGTTGATGGTGAGGGGCTCGTCGAAGTCGGGGAGGCGGCGCTCCAGTTCGTCGATGAGCGAGGCGCCGCGCGCCTTGGTCTCGACGATGGCGAGCTTGCAGAACTCGATGCCGGTGCAGGCCATGGTGCCGCGCCGGAAGGTGGAGGGCCGGGCGGTGAGGTCCAGCGCCTCCAGGGACTCGACCAGCGAGTCGACCTGCGCCTCCTCGACGTCGAGGACGATCATCTTCTGCTCGACGGTGGTGCGCACCCGGCCCGAGCCGTGCGCCTCGGCCAGGTCGGCGACCTTGGTCAGGATCGTGCCGTCGACGCGGCCCACGCGCGGGGCGAAACCGACGTAGTAGCGGCCGTCCTTCTGCCGGTGGACGCCGATGTGGTCGCGCCAGCGGCTGGTCGGGTCGGCGGGCGCCGGACCGTCGGTCAGCTTCCGCTTCAGGTACTCGTCCTCCAGCACCTGGCGGAACTTCTCCGCGCCCCAGTCGGCGACCAGGAACTTCAGGCGGGCGCGGTTGCGCAGCCGCCGGTAGCCGTAGTCGCGGAAGATGGAGATGACGCCCTCGTAGACGTCGGGGACGTCGTCGATCGGCACCCAGGCGTTCAGCCGCACGCCCAGCTTGGGGTTGGTGGACAGGCCGCCGCCGACCCACAGGTCGAAGCCCGGGCCGTGCTCGGGGTGCTCCACGCCGACGAAGGCCACGTCGTTGATCTCGTGCACCACGTCGAGGACCGGCGACCCGGAGATCGCGGTCTTGAACTTGCGGGGGAGGTTCGAGTACGCCGGATTGTTCAGGACCCGGCGCTTCATCTCCTCCAGCGCCGGCGTGCCGTCGATGATCTCGTCCTCGGCGATGCCCGCCACCGGGGAGCCGATCATCACGCGGGGCGTGTCGCCGCAGGCGGTCACCGTGGACAGGCCGACGCCCTCCAGGCGGTTCCAGATCTCCGGCACGTCCTCGATGCGGATCCAGTGGTACTGGACGTTCTGCCGGTCGGTGATGTCGGCCGTGCCGCGCGCGAACTCCTGCGAGATCTCACCGATGACGCGCAGCTGAGCCGTGGTCAGCGCGCCGCCGTCGATGCGGACGCGGAGCATGAAGTAGCGGTCGTCCAGCTCCTCCGGTTCGAGGATCGCCGTCTTGCCGCCGTCGATGCCCTGCCGACGCTGGGTGTACAGCCCCCACCAGCGCATCCGGCCGCGCAGGTCACCGGGGTCGATCGAGTCGAAGCCGCGCTTGGAGTAGATCGTCTCAATACGTGTCCGAACGTTGAGACCGTCGTCGTCCTTCTTGGTCTGCTCGTTCCCGTTGAGCGGGGTGAAGTGCCCGGCCGCCCACTGGCCCTCGCCGCGGTGACGGCTCACCTTGCGGCGCGGGGTCGCGGCAGCGGGCTTCGGCGGGGTGGCGGCCATGGTTGACACACGTCCTTCAAGGCAGGATCTGGCGGGGTCGGCGCGCAGCGCCGTCGATGAGGGGTGGCGGTCGGGTGGCGGGTGGGAGGCTCTGACCTGCGCGCATGGCGCATGGCCTACGTAGGGGCATACGTGAGACACGCGTGCGCGTCATTGCGCGGGAGCGAGGTGAATGCGGGGAATCCGGAGGTGCTGGAGGGTGCTCTCAGCGGCCCGGACAGATGGCGCTGGACATGCGGCCGAGGTCGACGTGCCGCCGACTCACCAAGGCAATTCCAGTTCCAGGCATGACGGAAGCGTGGCACGACGATCTGTGACTGGTCCAGCTTAATCCAAAATGTGGACACCCTTGTCTCGTACGGCGAGACAAGGGTGTCGTTGGTCACACGGACGGCGACCCGGTCGGCCGGTCGACCGAAAACAGGCGTGTGGGCACAGGTCAGGCGGGGAAAGCCCCCGGCCACGGCCCCGGAGTGGCCACGTCCGCCTCCTCCTCCACCTTGGTGTCGAACAGCCGGAAGCCGCGGCGCTGGTAGTTGTCCATGGCGTACGCGCCGTCCTTGCTGCACGTGTGCAGCCACACCCGCTTGGTGGTGGCCAGCCCCGGCCAGCGCTCCGCCAGGTCCCAGGCGCGGGCGGTGCCGTAGGAAAGGAGGTGGCCGCCGATGCGCCGGCCGCGGAAGGCCGGGATCAGGCCGAAGTACTCGATCTCCACGACCCCGTCGTCGCCGGGCGTCAGCTCCACGTACCCGGCGGGCGTGCCGCGGTCGTACGCGACCCAGGTCTCCACGCCCGGCCGCTCCAGGTGCTCCCGCCACCGCGCGTGGCTCCAGCCGAGCCGGTCCGTCCAGCGGATGTCGCCGCCCACCGAGGCGTACAGGAAACGGCTGAACTCGGGGGAGGGCACCTCGGCGCGGACGATCCGGACGTCCCCCTCCGGGGCGGCGGCCGGCAGCAGATCGGTGGGCGCTGTCTGCTCCAGGGACCACGTGGTCACGGCGATGTTGGTCATGCCGGTCAGGGAATCATCCGCTCCGCGGATCTGTCGATCCCCGCCCGGTGCGGTCCGCCGCGGCCCGGGACGACGCCCCGGCGGCGCGTCAGTCGAGCGCGTCCTCGATCGACGCCAGCGGCAGCGCGAACAGCATGCGGTCCGACTGGGACCAGACCTCGCCGGTCTGCTCCCAGTACGACATCGAGCCCGCCGGCCCGCTCCAGCATTGCTGGGACCGGTCCGCCCCGCACTCCGCGGCCTCGGCGCCCTCCGTGTCCTGGCGCCACAGGGTCCCGCGTCCGTCCTGTCCGCCGGCCGCGCGTCCCAGGTACCAGTCGGACCGGGCCGCGCCGGGCGCCCGGTGCGACAGCACGCCGCCGACCTCGGCCGCGCCGGTCTCGTACGCCTCGACCGCGTCCACGCGCCCGGCGGAGTCCGCCAGGGGCAGTCCGGAGCGGTCGGGGTCCGTGGCCGTGCGCAGCGCGTAGCGCCACAGCCGGGTGGGCCGGTCGCCGTCCGCGGCCACGTGCTCGGTGGCCACCAGGCTGTCCGGTGCCGTGCCGCGGTCCAGGGAGATCGCGCCGGGGCGGGCCGCGTCGTCGGTGTCGGGGAGCCGGTAGGAGGCGATGGCGGGCAGCACGTACCGGTGGCCGCCCGCCGCCCAGCCGCCGGGCACCCGCCCGACGGCGTCCGCCGCGGTGGTGGCGCGCTGGACCCGCTCGACGTCGTACACGTACAGCGCGTCGCGGTCCCCGGCGGCGGCGGTGACCAGCAGCTTGTCCTGGTACCAGACCATGCCGGTGACGGGGGAGGCGAGCCCCCGGTAGTCGTGGCCGCCGTCGACCGGGACGGCGAGCAGCGCCGAGGTGTAGCCGAGCCGGTCGGGGTCGTCCGCGTCGACGAAGGAGACCCGGGCCAGGCCGCCCTGGGGTGTGCCGTCGTCGCGGGACCAGGCGGAGAGGATGACGCGGTGGGCGCCCCAGCGGCCGTCCTCGTCGGCGTCCCCGGAGGTGGTGACCGCGCCGGGGCGCCAGCCGTCGGTGTCGGCCTCGTCCCAGCAGTAGGCGCGGGTGGCGGCGGGGGAGACCGGCAGTGCCTCGCGCTCCCCGGCCGTGCAGTCGGCGGCGTCGCGCAGCGTGTGGTCGGCCGAGTCGAGGACGGTGTCGACGCCCACCGGGTCGCCCATCGAGGCGGAGAGCCGGTCGAGCCAGGCGGCCGGCACCCGGTGCTCGGCCAGGCGCAGCGCGTCGGTCTCGGCGGCGGAGGTGAGGGGCTTGAGGACGCCGGGGTCGTCGGCGACCGTGGCCTGCGAGGCGCTGATCAGCGTGGCGGCACCGGTCAACGCGAGGGCCGCGCCGGTCAGGGCCCCGCGCAGCGCCCTGCCCCGTCTGCGTCGGCGGTGTCTGCCGCGCTGCTTCATAGAACCTCCACGGACACCGGACCAACTGCGCTCGACGGTGGTCGCGTTGCCCGAGGAGCGGATGGGACGGTCCATCGAGGATGCTACGGCAGACGGACGGTCCGGCGGAGGCAGACGATGCAAATATGCGGAATCAACGCGTCTTTACGGCCATCCGGGGCGCAAGGGACTCCCTAAGCGCCCCGGGCGCCCCGTCACGGCACCCCCGGCGACACCCGCCGCCGCGCCACCGCCGGAGCCGTGGAGTGGGGGAGCAGGTCCCGGAGGTCGGCGGGGAGCAGGATCTCCACCTCCGCGTCCTCGCAGAAACGATACGGCCGGTGTTCCAGGTAGGCCCCGAGGTATCTCCGCACCCGCGACATCTCGGCCCGTACCGTCACCGTGCGGGCCCGGTCGCCGAACATGTCCTCGGCCAGCCCGGCGGCGCTGCGCCCGCCCCGGTGCACCGCCAGCAGGTACAGCAACTCCGCGTGCCGCGGGCTCAGTTCCCGCGCCCAGTCCTCCGCGCCGCCCAGCACCCGGACCGACCAGCGGCGCGGCTGCCCGAGGTCGAGGACGATCCGGGTGGCGCCCTGCGGCACCGGCCCCGCCGCGGCCCGCACCAGCCAGCCCTCGGCCAGCGGCTCCACCGTGCACGCCCCGAACGCGGGCAGCCACCGCGTCCCCGCCTCCGGCGACTTGGGCAGCACCACCCGGTCCAGGTACGGCATCCCCGTCACCGCCGCCGTCCAGCCGTCCCGGTCGGCCACCAGCGCCCGCCCGCCGAGCCGGGCCAGCACCGGCGCCGCCACCGCCCGCAGCCGCTCCAGCGACTGCGTGTGCAGCTCCCGCAGCCGGGCCTCGGCCAGCTTGGCCACCGAGTCCACCCACGCCAGCGTCGCCGGATGCATCGTCTCCAGCGGCCCGCTCACGTCGACCACCCCGAGCAGCCGCCCGCTGCGCGGGTCGGTGATCGGCGCCCCGGCGCAGGTCCAGGTCGCCTGGGACCGCACGAAGTGCTCGGAGGCGAAGACCTGTACGGGTCGCCGGGTCACCGCCGGTGTCCCCACGCCGTTGGTGCCGACCACCTCCTCCCGCCAGTCCGCCCCGAGTTCGAAGCCGAGCCCGTCGGCCCGGCGCAGCACCCGCGCGCTGCCCTCCCGCCACAGCACCCGGCCGTCCTCGTCCGCGACCACCATGATGTGGTGGGCCACGTCGGCGACCGACAGCAACGACTCCCGCAGCACCGGCAGCACGTGCCGCAGTTCGGAGGCCTCGCGCCGCCGACGGATCTCCTCCGGGCCCAGCAGCCCGGAGCGGAAGTCGCGCTCCGGGTCCACTCCGCTGCGCAGCATCCGGTCCCAGGACTGCTCGATCACCGGACGCGGCGCCACCGGAGCCCGCCCGCCCGAGAGTCTCGCGGTGCGGACCTCGCTGAGCATCCGGGCCGCACGCGCCGTGTCGACGGCGGCGAACTGCGTCACGTCCATGGGCGAGAGCGCCACGGGACCTCGTCCTTCCGGAAGTCGAATGTTCGTCTCATAGTGACCGGTTGCCCACGCCGGACGGGCACAGTCCGCACACAGCCGACCGCAAGTTGCAACCCCCTGCAACCCTGGTGGAGGGCGGTGCGGGTGTCCAAACTTGAACCACGCCGTCCCGAGCGGCGTACGCGGCCTGAACAGGCCCGTGTGGCGGGGGTGGTGCCGTGTCGGCGCAGCACCACCCCCGCGCCACGCGGCGGGAATCAGACCTCGGGCCGCGCCCGCTCCACCACCGCCGCCAGGTCCAGCGTCGGCGGCAGCGTGCCGAAGGCCGCGCCCCCGTCGCCGCCCAGCCGCGCGGCGCAGAACGCGTCGGCGACCTCCGGCGGCGCGTACCGCACCAGCAGCGCCCCTTGCAGTACCAGCGCCAGCCGTTCCGCCAGCAGCCGGGCCCGCCCCTCGGCGGCCGCCAGGTCGGCCAGGTCCGTCAGCAGGTCCCGGATCGCCGCGTCCAGCCGGTGATCCGCCCCGCGCGCCGCGCCCACCTCCGTCAGGTACGCGTCCAGCGCCGCCGGTTCGCGCCCCAGCGCCCGCAGCACGTCCAGCGCCTGCACGTTCCCGGCGCCCTCCCAGACCGAGTTCAGCGGCGACTCGCGCACCAGCCGGGGCATCCCGGACTCCTCGACGTACCCGTTGCCGCCCAGGCACTCGGCCGCCTCCACCGCCACCGGCGCGCACCGCTTGGTCACCCAGTACTTGGCCGCGGGCACCGCGAGGCGCAGCAGCGCACGCTCGCCCTCGTCACCGCCCGCGGCGGCGTCGCAGGCGGCCGCCAGCCGCAGGCCGAGCGTCGTGGCCGCCTCCGACTCGATCGCCAGGTCCGCCAGGACGTTGCGCATCAGCGGCTTGTCGGCCAGCTTCCCGCCGAACGCCTCGCGGTATGCGCAGTGGTGCACCGCCTGCGCCACCGCCTGCCGCATCAGGCCCGCCGAGCCCAGCACGCAGTCCAGCCGGGTCGCCGCCACCATGTCGATGATCGTGGGTACCCCGCGCCCCTCCGCGCCGACCCGGCGGGCCCAGGTCCCGGCGAACTCGACCTCGGCGGAGGCGTTGGACCGGTTGCCCAGCTTGTCCTTGAGCCGCTGGATCAGGAACACGTTGCGGGTGCCGTCCGCCAGCACGCGCGGCACCAGGAAGCAGGTCAGCCCCCCGGGGGCCCGCGCCAGCACCAGGAAGCCGTCCGACATCGGCGCCGAGCAGAACCACTTGTGCCCGGTCAGCTCGTAGGTCCCCTCCTCGGCCAGCGGCCGCGCCGACGTGGTGTTCGCCCGTACGTCGCTGCCGCCCTGCTTCTCCGTCATGCCCATCCCGAACAGCACCCCGGCCTTCAGGTGGGCCGGCCGCAGCTCCCGGTCGTAGACCCGGGAGGTCAGCCGGGGCTCCCACTCGGCGGCCAGCTCCGGCTCGGCGCGCAGCGCCGGCACCGCCGCGTGGGTCATCGACAGCGGACAGCAGGTGCCCGCCTCCACCTGGGTCCACATCAGGAACGCGGCCGCGCGCCGCACCTGCCCGCCCGGCCGCGACCAGGCGTCGGTCAGGCCCGCCGAGACGCCCTTGCCGAGCAGCCGGTGCCACGCCGGGTGGAAGTCGACCTCGTCGACGCGGTGGCCGTAGCGGTCGTGGGTGCGCAGGACCGGCGGGTGGTCGCCCGCCTGCGCGCCCCACTCCTGGGTCTGGAACGACCCGCAGCCCCGGCCCAGCCCCGAGAGCTCGGCGAGCGCCTCCTCGCGCGGCCCCGCCGCCAGGTGCCGTCCGACCGCCTCCGTCAGGACCCGGTCGGAGGTGAAGACGTCGTAGCCGGTCAGCGGCGGCGCCTGATTCGTCACGGTGTGGGTACTGCCTGCCATGGACGTGAACCTACCGTGCCGCGGGACCCCGGCGGGCCGGGACGGGGACTGCGGGACTCCGCGGATGAGTGGCACCCCCGGCGCCGGATACCTTTAGGGCGTGCAGCCAGCAAGTGAATCCCCCGAACGGCCCTCGGGCCGGCTCCACCGCGCCCGGGTCCTGTACCGGAACGTCTCCAAACGCAGGACCGCCTGGCTGCTGCTCAAGGACACGGTCAACTCGTGCATGGAGTACCGCATCCTCGGCCTGGCCGCCGAGGCCGCGTTCTTCACCCTGCTCTCGGTGCCGCCCCTGCTGCTGAGCCTGCTCGGGCTGCTCGGCTACGTCGACTCCTGGATCGGCGCCGACACCACCGAGAGCCTGCGCACCAACATCCTGGACGCCTCCCGCGCGGTGCTCTCCGAGAAGGGCGTCAAGCAGATCACGGAGCCGATCCTGGACGACGTGATGAAGGGGGGCCGGCCCGACGTCATCTCCATCGGTTTCCTGTTCGCCCTGTGGTCGGGCTCCCGCGCGGTGAACGTCTTCATCGACACCATCACCGTGATGTACGGCCTCGACGGCGTCCGGGGCATCGTCAGGACCCGCCTGATGGCCTTCCTGCTGTTCATCGTGGCCCTGCTGATCGGGTCGATCGCGCTGCCGCTGATGGTGGCGGGACCGGACGCCGTGGTACGGGTCGTGCCCTGGTCGACGACGGTCGTCCAGGTGCTGTACTGGCCGGTCGTGATCATCCTGTCGGTGGCGTTCCTGACCACGCTGTACCACGTGTCCGTGCCGGTGCGCTCCCCGTGGATCGAGGACGTCCCCGGCGCGCTGGTCGCCCTCGCCATGTGGGTGCTCGGCAGCTTCCTGCTGCGCATCTACCTCACCAGCACCGTCGAGGGCCCCACCATCTACGGCTCCCTGGCCGCGCCCGTCGCCGTGCTGCTGTGGATCGGCGTGTCCGCGTTCGCGGTGCTCGTCGGCGCCGCGGTCAACGCGGCCATCGACCGGGTGTGGCCGGCCGCCGCGACCGCGGCCGCCCGCGAGGCCAACGAGCGGCTGCGCCAGGCCCAGGTCGCCGAGTACGTCGCCCGCACCTCGGCGAACGGCGGGGGCGACCCCGACATGCCCTCCGAGTTCCCCGAGCGCTGGTCCCGTTTCCTGCCCCCCGAGGACGTCACGGCCCGGCTGCGCACCCACCCGAAGACCCCGCCCCCGGCGAACCACACCCACCACCACGACCACGACGACGGCCACGGTCACGGCAAGCCGGAGGCCTCCTAGGACGCCGGTCCGGGGCGGGTCGGGCGGGCGGTCAGCTCGTGGCGTGCCCGGGCCGCCGCGCCCAGCGGCACCGCGTCCGCCCCCAGGGCCGCCCGCAGCAGCTTGACGGGATGGCCGCTGATCGGCGGCTCGGCGGCGAGCGGCTCCTGGATCAGCGGTTCCAGCAGCGGCCAGGCGCCGCTGACGCCGCCCCCGATCACGACCGTGGCGATGTCGACGAGGCCGGCGGTCATCACGATCGCCCGGGCGACACCCGCGCCCGCCGCCGCGTACACGGCGTGCGCGTCGGCGTCCCCGTTCCGGGCCGCCTCGGCCACCTCGCGGGCGGTCAGCTCCCGCCCGGTGCGCTCGCCGTAGCGGGCCCGCAGCGAACGGGCCGAGGCCAGCGTCTCCAGGTGGCCGCGGCCGCCGCAGGTGCACGGCAGGTCGCCGAAGCCGGGGATGTGGCCGATCTCGCCGGCCGCACCGTGCGCTCCGGTGCGCAGCGCGCCCCCCGTCCACAGCGCACCGCCCACTCCGGTGCCCAGGGTCATGCCCAGGACGTCCTCCTCGCCCGCCGCCGCACCGCACGCGATCTCGCCGCGCAGGAACGCGTTGACGTCGTTGTCGAGGAAGGCGGGCACGCCCAGTGCGGTACTCAGGGCGGCGGTCACGGGGAAACCGGCCCAGTCGGTGAACGAGTCGCTCGCCACCAGGACGTGACCGGAGGCCGCGTCGACCACTCCGGCCGCGCCCACCCCCACGGCGGTGAGCCGGCCGGGGGTGCGCGCCCGCACGACGGCGAGCGCGTCGAGGGTCGCGGCGATCATCGCCCGGCCGCCGGAACGGGCCGGAGTGGCCACCTCCGCGCGGTCGAGCACCCTCAGTTCCTCGTCGCAGAGCACCACCTGCGTGGTGGTGCCCCCGATGTCGACCCCGGCGAAGACCGCGGTGTCGGGACCGCTCACCCCTGCTCCTCCGTCCGCCCGGCCGCGAGGGTCGCCAGCCGCTCGGCCCGCCGCCCGCGCTGGACGACGGGGTCGGGCACCGGCACCGCCGCCAGCAGGCGCCGGGTGTAGTCGGTCTCGGGGTGCAGCAGGGTCGCCGACGTGAGCCCCTGCTCCTCGGCCCGCCCCGCCCGCATCACGACCACCCGGCGGGCGAACTGCTGCACCACGGCCAGGTCGTGGGAGACGAAGAGGCAGGCGAAGCCCAGCTCCTCCTGTAGTTCGCCGATCACCTCGAGGACCGCCTCCTGCACACTCACGTCCAGGGCACTGGTGGGTTCGTCCGCCACCAGCAGCCGGGGTTCGAGGACCAGGGCGCGGGCCAGGCTCACCCGCTGGCGCTGGCCGCCGGACAGCTCGCGCGGCGTGCGCCGGGCGACCTCCCGCGGCAGCCTGACCCGGTCGAGGACCGCGGCGACCAGGGACTCCCGTTCCCTGCCGGACAGTCCTCTGCGGTGGATCCGCAGCGGTTCCGCGACGCACTCGCCGACCGTCATACGGGCGTCGAGCGAGGCGACCGGGTCCTGGAGGACGACGCCGATCCCGGCCCGCAGCGCCCGCCTCGTCCGTGCCCGGGTACGGGCCAGGTCGGCGCCGAACAGGGTGACCGAGCCGTCCGTGGGCGCGATCAGGCCGAGCGCCACCCGGGACGCGGTGGACTTGCCGGAGCCGGACTCGCCCACCAGGCCGAGGGTCTCCCCGGGGTGGACGGCGAAGGAGACGCCCTTGAGGGCGTGCACCGCCTGCTTCCCGCGGCCGAAGACCACCGAGACGTCCGTCAGTTCCACCGCCGGCTGTCCGGCGGGCGCGGTGTCCGGAGCGGTGTCCGGCGCGTCGGCCCCGGCTGTCCGCCGCTCGTCGGACCCGGCGGTCTCGGCGACGGACAGCCGCGGTACGGCGGACAGCAGCCGCTTGGTGTAGTCGTGCGAGGGGCGCAGCAGGACGTCCTCGACGGGCCCGGTCTCCACGATGGCGCCCTGGTACATCACCGCGACCCGGTCGGCGAAGTCCGCGACGACCCCCATGTTGTGGGTGACCAGCAGGACACCCGTGCCGGTCTCCGCCGCGAGCCGCCGCAGCAGGTCGAGGATCTCGGCCTGCACGGTCACGTCGAGGGCGGTGGTGGGCTCGTCGGCGATCAGCAGCGCCGGTTCGTTGGCGATGGCCATGGCGATGACGACGCGCTGGCGCTGGCCGCCGGAGAGCTGGAAGGGGTAGGCGCGGGCCCGCTGCTCGGGCTCGGGGATGCCGACGCGGCGGAGCAGTTCGACGGCGCGCGCGGCGGCGTCCGCCGCGGACACCCGGCGGTGGTTGCGGATCACCTCGGCGATCTGCTTGCCGACCCGGGTGAGCGGGTCGAGCGCGGTGGCCGGTTCCTGGAACACCATGGAGACGGTCGATCCGCGCAGCCCGGACAGCCGCTCCTCGTCGGCGCCCACGATGTCCGTGCCGTCCACGACGGCCCTTCCGGTGGCCCGCGCGTTGCCGGACAGCAGCCCCATGGCCGCCAGCGCGACGGTGGACTTGCCCGAGCCCGACTCGCCGACCAGGGCGAGCGTCTCGCCGGGCGCGACGTGCAGGGACACGCCGCGCACGGCCCGCACCGGGCCGGTCTCCGTGGTGAAGACGACGCCCAGGTCGTCCAGGTCGAGGATGTGCCCGCCGAGAGTGTCGGCGGCCGGTCGTCGAACGGCGCTCACGCTCGCCCCCTCACGTCGAATGCGTCCCGGAGTCCGTCTCCGATCGCGTTGAACGCCCACACCACCAGGATGATGGCGAGGCCGGGCGGCACGATCAGCCACCAGTAGCCCGAGTAGGCGGCGGTCATCCCCGTGGAGAGCATGCCGCCCCAGTCGGTGGACGGGGGCTGGACGCCCAGGCCGAGGTAGGAGACGTAGGCCACCAGCAGGATCGCGTCGGCGACCTGGAAGGTGGCCGCCACGATGATGGTCGACACCGAGTTCGGCAGGATGTGCCGGGTGATGGCGCGGGTGTGGCCGCCGCCGATCGCGCGCAGGGTGAGGACGAAGTCCCGGTTCTTCAGCGTCAGGGTCTCCGCCCGCACCAGCCGCGACGGCACGAGCCAGGAGATGAGACCGAGGATGAGGACCAGGCCGGTCAGGTCCGGGGTGGTGATGGCGGAGACCACCAGCAGGATGAACAGGGCGGGGATGGCGATGCCCGCGTCCACCACGCGCATCATGACCGCGTCGATCCAGCCGCCCGCGTAGCCGGCCGCGGCGCCCCACAGGGTGCCGATGACGGTGGCGAGGACACCGGCCGACAGGCCGACGATCAGCGAGACCTTGCCGCCGTACATCAGCCGGCCCAGCTCGTCGTGGCCGACCGCGTCGGTACCGAGCCAGTGGGCGCCGCTGGGCGACTGGTTGACCTGCTGGAGCAGCGTGTGGGTCTGGTCGGTGGAGTAGATCAGCGGGCCGACGAAGCAGAAGAGGACGAAGAAGACCACCACGCCGAGCCCCACCACGGCGAGGCGGTTGCGCAGGAAGCGGCGGACCGCGAGCCGGGTGCCGGAGGCGGCGCGCGCGGGCTTCGCGGCGAGCCCGTCCACGGAGGCGAGGGAACTGCTCATGACCGACCTGCCTTCACTCGGGGGTCGATGACGCGTTGGAGGACGTCGGCCAGGAGGGTGCCGGTCACCGTGGCGATCGAGATGACCAGGACGCAGCCCAGCAGCACGGGATAGTCGGAGGACTGGGCTGCGGTCCAGAACAGCAGGCCCATTCCGGGGTAGTTGAAGAGCTGCTCCACCACCAGCGCGCCGCCGAAGAGGACCGGCACGTAGTAGCCGAGCATGGCCACCACGGGGGTCAGCGAGTTGCGGAAGACGTGCCGGGTCAGGACGGCCCGGGGGCGGGAGCCGCCGGCCCGCGCGGTGCGCACGTAGTCCTCGGAGAGGTTCTCCAGCGTGGCCGAGCGCATGTAGCGGCTGAAGACGGCGACCATCGTGGCCGCGCCGGCCACCACCGGCAGCACCAGTCCCTGGGGCTGGGAGAGCACATCCGAGACACTGTTGCCCTGGGGCGCCTGGGCCGGGAACCAGGGCAGGACCTGGCTGAAGACCAGGACCAGGATCAGGCCCAGGAAGTACACGGGGGTGGAGTAGGCGATGAAGCTGAGCGTGGTGATGACGTAGTCGACCGGCTTGTTGCGGCGCACGGCCTGCCACACGCCGAGCGGCACCGCGACCAGCAGGCCGACGACCGCCGACAGGACGGTCAGCAGCAGCGTCTTCGGCAGCCGTTCGGTGATCAGTTGGGAGACGGGCTCGTTGAGGGTGTACGACATGCCGAAGTCGCCGTGGATCAGCTGGTTCAGGTAGTACACGTACTGAACCGGCAGCGGCTTGTCGAGCCCCTGCTCGTGGTTGAAGGCGGCGATCTGCGAGGCGGTGGCCTGCGGGCCGAGGATGCCGCGGGCGGGGCCCCCGGGCAGGGCGTGCAGCAGGCAGAACACCACGACGGTCACGAGAAGGACCACCGCCAGGGCCTGGAGGACCCGCCTGATCAGGAAGGAGTATGTGCTCATGGGTTTCCGGGTGACTGGGTGCGGACGGGGCAGGGGCAGCTGCGGGTGAGCGGGGCCGGGCGCGGCCTCACTTCGTCCACGCCCACATGGCGGGGTGGAAGTTGGCGAGGGAGTCCTGGGCGAATCCGCCGAGTCCGTCCCTGATCACGGAGACCTGGTAGTCGGGCTCGGGGAGCCAGATGACGGGCAGGTCCTCGGCGAGGGCCTTGCTGTAGTCGAGCATGGCGTCGGGGGACGAGGAGGTGGTGGTCCGGTCGATCAGCTCGTCCACCTCGGGGTTGGAGTAGCTGCCGAAGTTGGAGCCGCCGCCGCTCGCGAACAGCGCGTCACCGCTCGGGTAGGCGGGGAAGTACCAACTGCCCGCGCTGCCGAAGAAGGAGAGCTGCCACTTGCAGGCGGGGTCGTCCTCCTCGCACTGCCCGGTCTGCGAGAGGACCGAGTTGACCGGTGCGGTCTTGATGTCGAAGTCGATGCCGGTCTCCTCGAAGGAGGACTGGAGGGCGCTCATCATGTTGTCCGTCTCCGTGGAGCCGGACTGGGAGAGCACCCGCATCCTGAACTCGGTGCCCTTCTCGACGCCTTCGCCGCAGTGCCCCGCGCCTTCGCCCGGTGAGGTGCACACCATGGTGCCGTCCTGCTCGGTCCAGCCGTGGTCGGTCAGCAGCTTGCGCGCCTCGGCGGTCGAGAACGGGTACGGCTCCGCCTTCTGCTCGCCGGAAAGGAAGGCGGACGCCTGCCCCTGCGGGACGGGGCCGTAGGTGGGTACGGCGGTGCCGTTGTAGAGCACCTTGGCCAGGGTCTTCTGGTCGACGGACATCTGGATGGCCTGCCGGGCGTAGGACTGCCGGAAGACCGCGCCCATCTCGGGGTTGTTGAAGTTGTACGGCATGTACGTGACGGCCCAGCCGGACCACCGCTCGACGTGGTAGCCGAGGTCCGTGAAGGACTTCTTGATCCCCAGGTCGGAGGCCTTGATGTAGCCGTAGTCGACCGTGCCGGCCCGCAGCGCGTTCTCCTCGGCGGCCACGGTGGTGAAGGACAGCAGGTTGATCTGCCGGACGTGGGCCGCGCCCCCGCCGTCGTACTTCTCGTTCTCGATCAGCTCGACCCGGCCGGAGGTGGAGAAGGACTTGAGCGTGTACGGCCCGCTGACCGTCTTCCACAGCGGGTCGCTCGCGTAGTGGGAGATCTTCTTGCCGGCGTCGATCAGGTACGCCCAGACCTTCTTGGCGCCGGCCGGGGTGCGGTCGAGGTCGGAGACGGCCCCCGAGTCGCCGGTCTTGTCCCACACGTGCTGCGGCATCGGGCGGATCATGCTCAGCTCGTTGGCGAGCATCCACTGCCGGTTGTAGGCGCGGTCGAAGTCGAGCGTGAAGTGCCGGTCGTCGATGGTCTCGAAGGACGACCAGACGTCCGGGGCCTTGCCCGGACTGTAGCTGGCCCACGACTTCTTGTTCTCCCTGACCAGGTTGAACCAGAACTCGACGTCCCGGGAGGTGACCGGCTCGCCGTCGCTCCAGTGGCGGTCGGCGAGGGTGATGGTGACGCTCTTGTTGTCCGCGGCGAACTTCGCGTCCGTCGCCAGCGAGTTGTCCTTGTTCCAGCCGATCTCGCCGGTGGAGCCGTCGTAGGCGATCAGGGGCTCCCACAGCACCTGGGATATGGAGGCGTTGTTCGTGTTGAGGTGCCCCGGCGTGCCGATCGGCACGATCCAGTTGGGGGTGAAGTTCGCCGGCAGCGCGTAGTTGATCTCGTTCTTCGAGCCGGAGGGCGCGGACACGCCGCCCGTGCAGCCGCTGAGCAGCACGCCCACGGCCGCGCATGCGCCGACGACGAGCGCCCGGCGTCGGCGTGTCGCTGTGCGAGCAGGGGACATGTATCTCCTCCAGGTGAGTGGCCTGGAGGTCAGCTAACGCCTGACCCGGTGCAGGTGACAAACAAAGTTTCGTAACAACTAAGTATCTCCGGTTCTGAAAAAAGTCCGGGCGCTGTCATAGCCGCGAATTACTGCACTGACCGCCATTCACGGGACGCCGTTTCAGGCGTACTGTCTGCATCGGACCGACCATGGGGAAGTAAGCACGTACATGAATGAAATAAGTACGCGGGGGCGGAAGGCGGCAGGCACCTCGGCGCTGGCGGCGCGGGCCCTCGAACTGATCGCGTCCGGACGGGCGACCTCCCGGGCCCAGCTCGCCGAGCTGCTCGGCGCCGCGGCCTCCAGCGTCTCGGTGGCCGTGGGGCAGCTCGTGGAGCACGGCCTCGTCGCCGAGGAGGGGACCCAGTCCTCCACCGGCGGACGCCCGCGCAAGGTGCTCAGGCTCGGCGGCCAGGACGAGTTCGCCGTCGCCGCCGACCTGGGCGGCAGACACGCCCGCGTCGGAGTCGTCCTGCCGGGCGGCGAGCTGCGCGACGTCTCCACCGTGCCGCTGGTGATCGCCGACGGCCCGGAGGCGGCCCTCTCCCGGCTCGCGGCCACCCTGGAGGAACTGGTCGAACGGCACGGAAGGGCACGGCTGCGCGGCGTCGGCCTCTCCCTGCCCGGCCCGGTCGACACCGCGACGGGAAGCGTCGTGCAGCCCTCCCGCATGCCGGGCTGGAACCGCTTCCCCGTCGAAGCCTGGCTCCGGGAGCGCTTCGCGGTCCCCGCCGTCGCCGACAACGACGCCAACTGCATGGCGGTCGGCGAGCACACCGCCCGCCGGGGACGCCACCAGCAGGTGATCATGGTGAAGATGGGCACCGCGATCGGCGCCGCCGCTCTCGTGGACGGCCGGCTCTACCGCGGCGGCACGGGCGCGGCGGGGGAGATCACCCACATCCGCATCGCCCGCGGCGCCCACATGCCCTGCTCCTGCGGCAACACCGACTGCCTGGAGACGGTCGCCTCCGGCGCCGCCCTCGTCCGGGTGCTGCGCGACGAGGGCGTCGACGTCAGCACCGCCGAGGACGTCGTGCGGCTGGCCACCGACGCGCACCCGGAGGCCAACCGGGCGGTGCGCAGGGCCGGGGACTACCTCGGCCAGGTGCTCGCCGCGAACGTCAACTTCTTCAATCCGGACGCCGTCTACCTGGGCGGCATCCTCTCCACCGTCGAACCGTTCGTCGCCGCCGTCCGCAGCCAGCTCTACGAGAGCTGCCACCCGCTGGTCACCGAGCACCTGGCCATCGAGCGCGCCGTGCTCGGCGCCGACGCCGGCCTCCTGGGCGCCGGGCAGTTCGCCCTCCAGCGGGCCCTGGCCCAGGCCCTGCGCCAGGTCGGCGGCGCTCAGCTGGACCCGGACCGGTTCCCGGCCCCGGCGGCCCCGGCCCCCTGAACCAACGCCCCCGCACCGCCCCGCACCACCGCACGAACGAGGAGCCATGTCGCACCCCAGCACCGCCACCAGCACCGCCACCAGCACGCCCGCCGGCACTCCCGCCGGCGTTCCCTCCCGCCGCCCCGTCGTCGCCATCGCCGGTCTGGGCATCGAGTCGTCCACCTTCTCGCCCGCCCGCACCCGGGCGCCCGCCTTCCACCCCTCCCGCGGCCAGGAGGTCCTGGACCGCTACCCCTTCCTCGCCCCCGGCGAGGAACTGCGCGAGGCGGCCGACTGGCACGGCGCCCTGGTCGGCAAGTCGCTGCCGGGCGGCACCGTCACCGCCGCCGCCTGGGAGGAACTCACCGGGGAACTCCTCACCCGGCTCGCCGCACTGCCCGCGCTGGACGGCCTCTGGTTCGACATCCACGGCGCCATGACCGTCGAGGGCATCGACGACGCCGAGGCCCTGCTCCTGGAGAAGGTGCGCTCCGTCGTCGGCGACGGCGTGATCGTCTCCACCTCCATGGACCTGCACGGCAACGTCTCCCGCGCTCTCGTCCACCGCAGCGACCTGATCACCTGCTACCGGATGGCCCCGCACGAGGACCACATGGAGACCAAGGAACGCGCCGTACGCAACCTGCTGGCGCACCTCGCCTCCGGCGCCCCCCGCCCGCTGAAGGCGTGGGTTCCCGTCCCCGTCCTGCTGGCCGGCGAGCAGACCTCCACCCGGATCGAACCCGCGAAGAGCGTGTACGGCGCCGTTGCCGGGGTCGAGGCGGCGGACGGCGTGATCGACGCGGCGATCTGGGTCGGCTACGCCTGGGCGGACGAGCCCCGCAACCGGGCCGCGGTCGTCGTCACCGGCCACGACGAGCAGGCCGTGTCCGCGGGCGCCGAGGAACTGGCCCGCGGCTTCTGGGCAGCCCGCCACGACTTCGACTTCGTCGCCCCCACCGGCACCTTCGACGCCATCCTGGACGAGGCCCTCGCGGGCGAGCGACGCCCGTACTACGTCAGCGACACCGGCGACAACCCGACCGCGGGCGGTGCCGGTGACGTGACCTGGGGCCTGACGCGGCTGCTGGCCCGCCCCGAGTTCCAGAAGGAGGACGGACCGACCGTCCTGTACGCCTCGGTGCCGGGTCCCGAGGCCGTCCGGCAGGCCGCCGCCGCGGGCGTCGGCGCCACGGTGACGGTGACGGCGGGCGCCGAGGTCGACGACCGGCACGCCGGTCCCGTCACCCTCACCGGCGTCGTGCACGCCGTCCGGCACGGGGACCGCGACGCGCGGACCGAGGCCGTGATACGGGTCGGCAGCGCGTACGTGATCCTCACCGAGCTGCGCAAGCCGTACCACCACGAGCACGACTTCACCGACCTGGACCTCGACCCGCGCGGCGCCGACATCGTCGTCGTGAAGATCGGCTACCTGGAGCCCGAGCTGTTCGCGATGGCCGCCGACTGGAAGATGGCCCTCACCCCGGGCGGCGTCGACCAGGACCTGGTCCGCCTCGGCCACCACCGCATCCGCCGGCCCATGTTCCCCTTCGACCCCGCCATGGCCGACCCGGACCTGTCCGCCCGCCTGATCCCGGCCGCGGACCAGCCCCTGACCGGAGCCGACGAATGAGCACCGACCGTCCCCCGGGCACCTCCTCCCTGGAGATCGCCGTCGTGTCCCCGGCCGGTGCCCGCACCGCCCGCGAGAACGGCGCGGACCGCGTCGAACTGTGCACGGGACTCGAACTGGGCGGCCTGACCCCCTCCACCGCGACGGTCGAGGCGGCCGTCGCGTCCGGGCCGCCCGTCCACGTCCTCGTCCGCTGCCGCCCCGGCGACTTCGTGTACGACGGCGAGGAGGTCGCCCTGATGGCCGCGGAGGTGCGCGCCGCCCTGCGCGCGGGCGCCCACGGCGTCGTCGTCGGAGCGCTGACCCCGGACGGCGCCCTCGACACGCACGCCCTCGCCGCGCTGGTGGGCAGCGCGCGGGACACCGACCCCGCCGCGCAGGTCACGCTCCACCGGGCGGTGGACCAGGCGAGCGACCCGGTGGCCGCCGTCGCGGCGCTGCCGGGACTCGGCATCACCCGCGTCCTGACCTCCGGCGGCGCGCCCACCGCGATCGAGGGCACCGCCGTGCTCACCGCGATGGCCGCCGCGGCCCCCGGCGTCGACGTGGCCGCCGGGGGCGGGGTGCGGCCCGGCGACATCGCCGGCCTGCTGGCGGCGGGCGCCGGCTCGGTGCACCTGTCCGCCAAGTCCCGGGCCACGCCCCGGCGCGCGGCCGGCTGGGTGCCGCTCGGCGCGGGCGGCACCTCCGCCGAGGACGACACCCACTTCGTCACCGACGGCACGGTCGTCGCGGCGGCGAGGCGGGCGCTGGACACGGCGGCCTGAGGGCGGGAGGGTCCGTAACCGGCGCCCGGCGTACTCTGCACCCATTCGACGATCGGTCGATCACGGGCATGCGGGCGCGGGACGGGCGTCCGCGGGCGGGTGTGCGCGGAGTGCGGGGAGCGCGGGGGTGCCGGGGGTGCGGGGGTGTCTATGAGTGACGTGCGTTCGCAACGAGGCGGCAGACCAGGTCTCTCGGTCGGTGTGCGGATCATCAGCGTGGTCGTCCTGGTCGCGATCGGGGCCGTCGGCGCCTGGCTCAAGCACGACGCCTCCGGCCGGAGTGCGCAGCCGCGTACGGAGTTCACCGCGGACAACCCGCCCCCCGGTCTGCCCGCCGGGCTCACCACCGGCCAGCGCCTGAACTGGTCCCGCTGCACCTCGCCGCCGACCGCGCGCACGGCCTACGAATGCGCCGTCATGAAGACTCCCCTCGACTACCGGAAACCGGACGGCAGGACGATCGACGTCGCCCTGATCCGCCGCAAGGCCACCGGCCCGAACGCCCGGCGTATCGGTTCGCTCGTCCTCAACTTCGGCGGTCCCGGCGTGTCCGGCGTGCGCGGACTGCCCGAACGCCTCAATCAGTACAAGCCGCTCCTCGACCGCTACGACCTGGTCTCCTTCGACCCGCGCGGCGTCGGCGCGACCATCCCCGTGCGCTGCGGGAAGACCGCGGACGACACCGGCTTCGACGGGACAGACGCCTGCGCCGAGCACTCCGGGGCGCTCTTGCCGTACATCGGCACCACGCACACCGCGCGCGACCTCGACCTGATGCGCTACCTCCTCGGCGACGAGCGGCTGCACTACTTCGGCGTCTCGTACGGAACGGCGCTCGGCGCGGCCTACGCCCACCTCTACCCGTCGCACGTCGGACGGCTCGTCCTCGAAGCGCCCGTCGATCCGACCGAGGACCTCAGCGAGGAGCAGCTGTCGCAGGTCAAGGCGGTCCAGGCGGCGTTCGACCGGTTCGCCGCGCACTGCGCGGCCCGCATCCGCCACTGCCCGACCGGCGACGGGCCCGAGGAGGCCGCGCGACGCATGGCGCGCCTGTCCGACCGCTTGGCCAAGACGCCCGCCCCGGCAGGCGGCGGAAACAACCTCGACGCCGACGACCTCGCGCACACCGTCAGCGACTATCTCGACCTCGGCACGGACGGCTGGCCGCCGCTCGCCAAGGCCCTCACCGCGCTGATCGACCACAACGACGCCGGTCCGCTGAGCGAGGGCGCGGACGGCACCGGCTCCGCCGACCGCGCGTCGAGTCCGCACGACAGCAGCCGCGCCGCCCTGATCGCGATCACCTGCGCGGACTCCAGCCTGCGCCCCGGCTTCGAACGCCTCGACAGGGACGCGGCCCGCATCGAAGCCGCCTCACCCGTCTTCGGCGAGGCCTGGTCCAACGGCGTCTACCTCTGCTACGACTGGCCGTTCGACGGCGAGCGCGTCAGGCCCCGGGTGAGTGCCGACGGTGCGGCTCCCGTCCTCGTGGTCGGCGGCACCGGAGACCCGACCACCCCGTTTCCCGGCGCCCGCCACATGGCCCGCGCGCTGGGCGACGGGGTCGGCGTGCTCCTGACGGCCGAGGAGGAGGGCCACGGAACATACCCGCAGAACCGCTGCGTCGCGGAGGCGGTGGACACCTACCTCCGCACGGGCCGCACCCCGGCCGCGGGGACGGTGTGCCGGGGCAGCATGTCCTGAGGCCCGTACGTACGGATCCGCCGGGCGGCCGTCAGCCGGAACACCGGGACACCGACACCGGGACACCGGGCCACTGGGACACTGGCACCGTGGACGCACTCGCCGGACTGCTGGAGGGCCCCCGGGCCCGTGGCGCCTTCATGATCCGCGCCTGTTTCGACCCGCCCTGGGCGGTGCGCGTCGAGGATCAGGCGCCGCTGACCGTGATGCTGATGGTCCGCGGCGACGCCTGGATCGTGCCGGACACGGGGGAGCGGCTGCGGCTGCGGGCCGGGGACCTGGCCGTCGCGCGCGGCCCCGACCCGTACGTCTGTGCCGACGACCCCGGCACCGCCCCGCAGGCGGTGATCCTGCCGGGCGGCGCGTGCAGTTACCCCGACGGGCGGCCCCTCAACGGCTCGATGGACCTCGGCGTACGCACCTGGGGCGACCGCGCCGACGGCGAGGCGGTCCTCCTCATCGGCACGTACCTGGTCCGCGGTGAGATCGGCGGCCGGCTCCTCGACGCGCTGCCTCCGCTGCTGTCCCTCACCTCCGAGGATTGGGACAACCCCCTCACACCGCTGCTGATGACGGAGGTGACGCGGGACGAGCCGGGCCAGGAGGTGGTCCTGGACCGGCTCCTGGACCTGCTGGTCATCGCCGCGCTGCGGGCCTGGTTCGCCGGCCCGTCGGCCGAGGCCCCCGCCTGGTACCGGGCCCTGGGCGACCCGGTCGTCGGCCGGGCGCTGCGGCTGCTCCAGGACGACCCGGCGCACCCGTGGACCGTCGCGTCGCTCGCCGCCAAGACCGGGGTGTCCCGTGCCGCGCTCGCCCGCCGCTTCACCGACCTGGTCGGCGAACCGCCCATGGCGTACCTCACCGGCTGGCGCCTCGCCCTGGCCGCCGACCGGCTGCGGGACGGCGAGGACACCCTCGGCGCGATCGCCCGCCGGGTCGGCTACGGCAGCGCATTCGCGCTGTCCGCGGCCTTCAAGCGGGTGTACGGGGTCAGCCCGCAGGAGTACCGGACCTGAGCTGCGGCACACCAGCCGCCCCGGCTGCGGGCAATCGTGCCGCTGGGGCGGCACGGGTGGGCGCAGCGGTACCCCGCGACGCCGGGCAACACATCCCCGCCCCCGCCCGCACCACCCGCCCCGGTCAGCCGGGACGCCCACTTCCACGTACCCTGCCCTGCCGGGGCATGGCGCCGGGGCTAACCTGGCACGCGTGTACGCGGAACGGGCGTCCCGGTTGACCGGTGCCGTGGTGTGGACCAACACCCCGACCGGGTCCGGTCCCGGACGGGTGCTGCCCGACGGCTGCATGGACCTGCTCTGGTACGACGGCCGTCTCCTGGTCGCGGGCCCCGACACCCGCGCCCACGTGACCGGGGGCGCCCCGGGCACCTGGGCCGGCGTCCGCTTCTACCCCGGCACCGCGCCCGCCCTCCTCGGCGTCCCCGCCGACGCACTGCGCGACCGGCGCGTCGACCTCACCGACCTCTGGCCGGCCGGCCGCGCACGGCACCTGACCGCCCGGGTCAACGCGGCCCCCGACCCGGCGACCGGCCTGGAGGACGCCGCGCTGTCCCGCGCCGCCGAGACCGGGCCGCCCGACCCCCTGCTGGTCCGGATCGTCGCCGCCCTCGACGCGGGCCGCCCGGTCGCCGCCACCGCCGACGCCCTCGGCATCGGAGCCCGCACGCTGCACCGCCGCTCGCTGGCCGCCTTCGGCTACGGCCCCAAGACGCTGGCCCGCGTACGGCGGCTGCAACGCGCCCTCACCCTGGCGAGGGACGGCACACCCCTCGCCGAGACGGCCGCCCTGACCGGCTTCGCGGACCAGGCCCACCTGGCCCGGGACGTACGCGACCTGGCGGGCCTGCCGCCCGGCGAACTGCTGCGCGGCCGGTAGGGCGGGTCCGGCGGAGCACGCGGTACGCGGTGATCAGTCGAGGCCCGGCGGAAAGACGTGGTGCGCTCCCCCGGGGACCAGCACCCGCCAGGCCTCGATCCGCCCCGAGCAGTCGGGGAACACCTCGAGCCGGAACCCGGGCTCCCAGCTCACGGTGAGCCCGCCCGCCCCGTCGACCCTCACGCCGTCGACACGGGGGCGGAGTTCGCCGAGCACCCGATTGACCGTGGCGGTCCGGGGCGTGCATGGGCCGAACCCCTCACTGGAGACAACGTCCCGCTCAGCCTGCGACCTCAAGTTTGGTCGAGGTCAAGCCGACGGCGCGAACAGGTCGACGCCGTGGCCGTCCGGGTCGTTGACGACGGCGTACCGCTGTCCCCAGGGGGCGTCCCAGGGCTTGCGCTCGCCCTTGCACCCGGCACCCGTCAGCTCCGCGTAGCAGGCGTCCACCTCCTCGGGCGTGTCGCACAGCAGGGCGAGGGAGTGCCGTCCGCCCCCGGCCGGTGGCTGCCAGCCGGGGGTGAAGGAACGGACGGAGTCCTCGGTGTCCAGGAGCAGCCGGATGCCGCCCGGCAGTGCGGCCTCGGCGTGCGGCTGTCCTTCGGAACCCTCGGGGAACGCGAAGCCGAGCCGGCGGTAGAAGGCCACGGAGGCGGCCATGTCGGAGACGATGAGGCCGATGGCGTTGAATCGTGCGGTCATGGGGCCACCGTAGGCGGGGCGCGCGACCCCGGTCTTGAAGAAAACGGTCACCCGGCCGCCGCGCGCCTCAGATGCTCCTCAAGTCCGTTGTACGGCACGGGGTGTCCCGGCGATCATGGCTGCATGTTCGGACGACTCGCCCCACCGGAACTCAACGTCCTCGTCCTGCGGGACACGGACGTCGTCGCCCACCGCCTCCGTCAGGCGCTCGCCGAGGCGACGCCGGAGGAACGGCCCGGACTGGAGCGCGCCGCCGCCCTGGTCGATCAGGCCGCCGCGGAGCCCGACGCCGCACTGCGCTCCCGCTGGGTGCACGAACGCCTCGCCGCGGCCGGACACGAGGGCCCCGTCGACTCCGTCCGGGCCGTCAAGACCCTGCGCGAGGCGGCCCCGGGACTCAGCCTGCGCCAGGCCGTGAAGCTGACGAAGGACGCCGCCGCCCACCAGCCCTAGTACGGCTTCGTTACGTGGGTGAGCGAGCCGCGGTTGACGGACACCGTTGTCTGCTCGGAGACGTATCGAGGCAGGCCGAGAGGGCGATCACCCGTGGAGCGAGGGGGCTCCCGGACCGGTGCCCCGGAATCGCTGGCCGGCCGCGATCTCCTCGGCGACCACCGACCAGACCGTCTCGTCGTCCTGGAACGGGAGCGGGTCGACGCTGCTCGTTTCCTGACGGATGCGCTCGACTTCGCGCTCAAGGCGCTCGAAGTCGGCTTCCTCGTCACCGTCACCGTCACCGTCACTGAAGGTGAACTCCGCCAGCAGGCGCTGGAAGCGCAGCGTGACCTGGATGAGGCATGAGACGTCCGTGTGGAGTTGTTCCACGGTCTCCTCGTCGGCGTCGAAGGCGTGCACCGCGCCGGAGGCCGGGTCGAGCGCGAGGTGGGCGTTGAGGAGCCAGCCGATGACGGGCCACGCGCCCGAGTCCTGCGGGGCGTTCTCGAAGTCCTCGATGTGGACGACCTCCTGCACGAGGGGCAGCAGGCCGTTGTCCTCGCCGGGTTGACGCAGCAGAAGCGTTCCGGTGGGCACACCGACCCTCTGGAGGAGGCGGGCGCCCGCGCTGTCCCCGGTGGGGGGCGGGAAGGCGCTGGCGGGGATGGACGCGGTCCCGTCCTCGCCGAAGACCTCGGCGAGTTCGCCGCGGGTGACGTCGAAAAGCACTGTCGGGACTCCGAAATCGGTGCGGCGAAGGTGCCGGACCGGAAGCCTACCGGCGGAAGGTGTCTGTCTCGGTGCGCATGTGCAGGACCTCGGGCCGGGGGAGACCCGTGGACTACGGGTGTGTGCCGTCGATGCGCTCGAGGAGCGTTCGGGCTTCGACGGTGCGGCGGTGGTCCGGGCCGAAGGAGGCCAGGCAGGCATCGTGGGCGACCGTGGCCTGACGACGGGCGTCGGGAACGCGCCGCAACCCGAACAGGGCATTGGCGAAGGCCAGTTCGACGGCGCCTGTTTCTGGCAGGCGCTGGGGGTCGGGAAGCGCGCGGTACAGCTCTTCCGCGCCCCGTGCCTCGGCGAGGGCGTCTTCGTGGCGGGCTTGGCCGTTGAGGCTGCGAGCCAGGCCGAGTTTCAGGACCAAGGACATCCGGTCACGCTCGCCATGGGCGGCCAGGGCCTCGCGGGCGAGCGCCTCCGCCTCCTGGTGCCGCCCCTGCGCATTGAGGGCGAAGACCAGTCCGTTTCGGGCGCCCGCTGCCAGGCGTGCCATCTCGGGGCCGGTACCGCGCACCGCGGCCCGGGCGACGGCAGCACATTCCGCCTCGCACTCGGCGTACCGGCCCAGCGAGGTCATCTGCTGGGCGCGGTCCGAGCGCAACTTCAAGGTCAGCCAGTGGTCGGCTCCGAATATCCTGCCGAAGGCGGGCAGCGCTTCGTCGTAGGTGGCGAGAGCCTCGGTGTGGCGGCCCTGGGCACCCGTCGCGATCGCGGCGATGCTCAGTGCCACGGCTCCGTACACGTCGTCGCGTGGCCGCGACCGACTCACGCTCCGGGCTTCGGCTTCCGCCTCGGCGTAACGCCCGGCCTCGTAAAGGGCCTTGGCCTCAGCCACGGGTGTCCCCGTCATTCGTTCGGCGTCGCTTCGGCCGCGCGACCGGAAGAGTCTCATGCCCGGGAGCATACGGATGCCGCACAGGCTGCTCGGCGCGCGGGCGGGTCTGGACCAGGCGATCGATTCCCAGGGGCAGCGCGACTGCCAGGACCGATTGAAGGAGACGCGTGGCGGGCGTTCGCGCGGACAGCGCCGGCTTCAGGGGTGCTGCGGTCGATTACAGTGGCGCGATGTTCGAAGGAAAGCTGGTAGGGCTGCGTGCGCTGCGCTCCGAGGACGCGGAGCATCATCTTCGGTGGCGCAACGACCCGGAGGTGGTGCGCTGGGCCACGGCCGGCGACCCGTCTTTCGGCCCGGTCACGGCGGAGGCGATCGGTCTCGGCTTCGAGACCATGCTGCGTCTGAACCCGAGGGAGTCGGCCGTGTTCACGGTCGAGGACCTGGCGGGCGGAAGCGTGATCGGCATGGCCGATTATCGGGATCTGGACCCGTACTCCGGTGTGGCCACGCTGGGAGTGACCATCGGCGAGCGGGAGTTCTGGGGGCGCGGCCACGGTAGCGACGCGCTGCGGCTGCTCGTGGACCACCTGTTCGGTGCGTATTGCCTCAGCCGGCTGGAGCTGGACACCTGGAGCGGCAACGAGCGTGCCGTGCGCGCCTTCACCAGGCTGGGCTTCCGTGAGGAGGGCCGCCGCCGGTCGGCCGTGCTGCTGGACGGGAAGCGCTACGACAGCGTGCTCTTCGGGATGCTCCGCGAGGAGTGGGCGAACCTTCGCGTGACGGTGTAGATGATCTCCGGGGACTGCCCGCGAACGCGTGAACGAGGATCACTGACCCCTCGGAATTGATCATCCAGGTCACCCAGGTCATCCGGGTCGCCCAGGTCATCCACGTCGTCCAGGTCCGACCGAAGCCGCCCCCGGGGGAACACCTGTACGGCAGGATGGCCGCATGATTCGTCACGCGCGTGTCCTGCCGGTGCTGGTGCTGGCCCCGTTGCTGGTCACCGCCTGCGGTTCCGAGAAGGCGGGCGACCCCGGCCCGTCGGCCGCCGGCTCCGCGCCTGCCTCCGCTTCCGCGCCTGCCTCCGCTTCCGCGCCTGCCTCCGCCTCCGCCGCCGGTCCGGCCGCGGCCCCCGGCACCGGCGAACTCGCCTCCCGCGCCCAGGCGATGGGGGTGGCCCCCGAGCTGGTCTACGTCACCGAGGCCCCCGGCTTCACCCTCGCCCAGCAGTCCGTCGGCGTCCTCGGCGACGACGGCTTCTCCGCCACCTGGGTCGACGGCGAGACCAACGCGCTGCTTCGGCTCGCCGTCGACCGGGGCGCCATCACCGCCGGCACCTGTCCCGAGCAGCCCGTCGGCGACATGTCCGGCGAGCACACCACCTGCGAGCGCGACGGCGGGGCCTGGTACCGCACCGGTGCCGGACGCCACGAGTACGCGCTGCCCGAGGACGGGTACGTCGTGCGCGTGTCCGCCGAGACCGACGCCGTACCGCGCGACGTCCTGCGCGCGGCCGCCCTCGCCGCCCACCGCCCGGACGCCGCCGAGACCGAACGTCTCCTGCCCTCCGCCGAACCGGCGCCCGCCACGCCGGTCGAGCGCGGCGACCTGCCCCCGTTCGGCGACGGGGCCCCCGACAACCACGTGGACGTGGGCGGCTGACCTCGACGGCCCGGTTCAGCCCTCGCTCGGCTCCGAGGGCGGGCGGGCGCCCCGCAGGAACTGCGCGACGGCGGTGTCGACGAGCCCGTCGAGCCGTTCCGCCTCGATCATGCGGCTGTTGACCATGGTGGTGATGCCCTGGACGGTGGCGTAGAGGATGATGCCGACCTCTTCGGGGTCACCCTCCCGCAGTGCGCCGTGTGCCTGGCCCTCCCTGATCAGCTCGGTCATCTGGTCGAACGCGGCGGCGGCCGCCCGCGCGACGTCGTCCGCTCCCGGGCGGTGCTTGCCGGAGTTCATCAGCTCGTAGAGGGCGGGATTCTCCGTCGCGAAGTGCGCGAACGCCGCCACGGCGTCCCGCACCCGCGCCGGGAACGGACGCTCGCCGCCGCCCTGGGCCAGCGCCGTGCGTATGGCGGCGCCCAGGCGGCCGAAGCCGGCCTCGGCGAGAGCGTCGAGCAGCGCCTGGCGATCCGCGAAATGTCGGCGCGGTGCGGCGTGACTGACGCCGATCTCCCTCGCGAGGTCCCGGAGGGAGAGCTGACCGGCGCCGCGTTCCCGCAGGCCGCGCTCCGCCGCGTCGAGGAGGGCGGAGCGGAGATTGCCGTGGTGGTAGGGCCGCTGCGGGGAGGGGTCGGAGGAGGGGTCGGGCATGCGGACCAGCATACCGAGCCAATGTTGCCATTGACTACTGTGTTTCCACTGTCTACATTGACGCCATGTCCGAATCCAGTCCGCCCAAGAAAGAGCTCGTCGTCGTCTCCGGGGCCTCGACGGGCATCGGAGCCGCGACGGCGCGCGCACTCGCCTCGACGGGCCACCACGTCCTCGCCGGCGTACGCACCGACGCCGAGGCCGACGCGATCCGCGCCGCGGGCGTCGAACCGGTCGTCCTCGACATCACCGTGCCCCGGCACATCGACGCGCTCGCGGAGCGCATCGCCGACGACCCCGAGAGACGAGCACTGCGCGCCCTGATCAACAACGCGGGCATCGAAGTCAACGCACCCGTCGAGGTGCTGCCGCTGGCGAAGTGGCGCGAGCAGTTCGAGGTCAACCTCTTCGGACACATCGCCGTCATCCAAAAACTGCTGCCGTTCCTGCGGCGGAGCCGGGGCCGGATCGTCAACATCAGCTCGGTCGGCGGGGTGGCCGCGCTCCCGATCTTCGGTGCGTACGCCGGGACGAAGTTCGCCCTCGAAGCCGCGAGCGACGCCCTGCGCCGGGAGGTCAGGGACCAGGGCGTCCAAGTGGTGGTGGTCCAGCCGGGCGGTGTGCGCACCGACATGGCCGCACACAGCGGGGACGTCTCCCTGAGACTCGCCGACGGGATGAGTCCGGAGCACCAGCGCCTCTACGGCGGCCTGGTCAGATCGACGGTCGCCTCGAACACCGCCTTCCTGAAACGCGCCCTGCCCGCGGCGAAGGCCGGGGCGAGGATCGCCGACGTGGTCACCACCCCCCGGCCGCGCACGCGGTACACCCTCGGCAGGGACGCCGCACTCACCGTCCCCCTCGCCCGCCTGCTCCCCGACCGCCTGATGGACAGGCTGCTCGCGGCCAGTCACCGGTCCCGGCGCCCGGCACGGACCCCCTGACCACGACGACCGGTGCGCTACGCCGTGAAGGCCGCCACCGTGTCAAGCCCGGCCTGCCGCAGCGTCCGGTGGACCGACGGGCGGGCACCCCGCACGGTGAGGGTGACCGGCTCCGGCGTCCGGGTCACCGTCCGCAGCAGCGCGTAGGCGCAGGCCAGGTCGATGTGTTCCAGGCCGCTCATCTCCAGGGTCCAGGCCCCCGGCTCCCGCAGCCGCGGGTCGAGCAGCAGCTCCTCCAGCACGCCCAGGGCCGGGGCGTCCAGGTCCCCGGAAAAGGCCAGCACCACGTGCCGCCCGTCGGCCTCGGCGATCCTCACGGGTGCGTCCGTCACGACAGCCTCCTCGGTGGCGCAGTGCGTACCCGGTGTGCGTCGCCTCCATTGTCCCCCAGCCGCCACGGCAGCGGCGGCCCGGAATAGATCCCGGCGGCCCGGCGCTGTGTCCTGAGCGGTACGAGAGTGCGGCGAAGGGCTGGTGGGCGCATGCGGTCAGGCCAGACGAACCCCGTGGTGAGAACGGTCCACGGTGCGGTACGCGGCAGGTACGAGCACGGAGTCGCGGTGTTCCGCGGCATCCCCTACGCGGCGCCCCCCTTCGGACCGCGCCGGTTCCGTCCACCCCTGCCTCCCGAGCCCTGGGACGGCGTCCGCGACGCCGGCTCCTTCGGCCCCACGGCGCCGAAACCGCCGTACTCCGAGGCATTCGCCCAGTACCTCTCCGACCCGGAGATCCCCGGCGACGACTGCCTCAACCTGAACGTCTGGACCCCCGAGCCCGGCCCCGGCGCCCGCCTGCCAGTCCTGGTCTGGCTGCACGGCGGTGCCCTGACCAGGGGATCCTCCGCCGTACCGGTCTACGACGGCCACACTTTCGCCCGCGACGGCGTGGTCTGCGTGTCGATCAACTACCGGCTGGGTGTGGAGGGCTACGGCCTGTTCCCGGACGCCCCCGCCAACGCCGGACTGCGCGACCAGATCGCCGCCCTCCAGTGGGTGCGGGACTCCATCGCGGCCTTCGGCGGCGACCCGGACCGGGTCACCGTCGCCGGCCAGTCCGCGGGCGCCATCAGCACCGGCGCGCTCCTCGCCGCACCCGCGGCCCAGGGGCTCTTCCGGCGGGCCGTGCTCCAGAGCGGCGCACCCGAGGCCTCCGACCGCGACAAGGTGCGGCGCATGGTCCGCCGCATGGCCTCCCGCCTGAAGATCCCCGCCACCGCCGAGGCATTCGCCGCCGCCGACCGCGGCCAGCTGCTCCGGGTCCAAGCCGAGGTGGGCCGCTTCAGCAGCCCCGTACTGGGCGGTCCCGGCTTCGGCCTCGTCGTCGACGGCGACGTCCTGCCCCGCGACCCGCTGGAGGCGCTCGTCGACGGCGACGCGGCCCCCGGCGTCGACCTCATGATGGGCTGGACCCGCGACGAGTACCGGCTCTGGCTGGTCCCCGGCGGCCTCCTCGAACGCGTCGACCGCCTCGGCGCGGTGGCCCTCGCGGGCGCCCGCGCCCGCTGCCACTGCGGCAACGAGGTGGTCCGCGGCTACCGCGCGGCGCGCCCCGACGCGGGGGCCGCCGAGATCGTGGGCCAGCTCGTCACCGACCACCTGCTGCGCATCCCGATGCACCGCGTCGCCGACGCGCGGCCCGGCTCCTCGCACGTCTACGAGTTCGCCTGGCCGTCCAACCTGCCCGACCTCGGCGCCTGCCACGCCCTGGAACTGGGCTTCGTCTTCGACTCCGGCGACGGCCCCGACGCGCGCAGGCTCGCGGGCGAGGGCGCTCCGCAGGACTTGGCCGACGCGATGCACGGGGCGTGGGTGCGGTTCGTGGAGTACGGCGACCCCGGCTGGGCGCCCTGGGACGCCACGCACCCCGTGCGGGTCTTCGGAGACGGCGACCCGCACACGGCCCACGGTCCGCTCGACGCCGCGTACGACCTGTGGAAGGCCGACGTCACCGAGCCCCGTACGCCCCGAGGAACGCGGCCCAGGCGCCTGGTCCGACGGTGACGTGTCCCTGCGGGGCTTTGGAGTCGCGGATGTGGATGGCGGTGGCTTCGACGGCCACCTCGACGCAGTTGCCGCCCTCGTCGCCGCTGTAGCTGGACCTGTGCCACTCGTAGGCGACTTCGATGCAGTTGCCGCCGTCGCTGCCGCTGTAGCTCGACTTGAACCACCGAAGTGCGGTGCTGCTCATTGCTCTCCCAGGAGACGGTCCAGCAGTTCCCTCGTGTCCTCGGGGGTGAGGGCCTGAGACCGCAGCATCGCACATTTCTGCGTAAGGATCGCCACCTCATCGGCGTCAGCGATGAGGTGGCTGCCGCGCTGATTCTCCGTGTAGGCGAGCCGCTGGTGTTCGGGCGTCTCCAGCAGCACGAATGGGCCGTTCAGCCCCGCGTGACTCGTCCGGTCCTGAGGCAGGACCTGCAACATGAGCCCCGGCAACTCCGAGCACGCGCGCAGGTGCCGCAACTGCTCGCGCCAGACCGTCCGCCCACCGATCGGTGCCCGAACGACGGGTTCCCAGACCACGAAACACGTGATCGGCGGCTCCTTGCCCTGGAGGATCCCCTGCCGCTCGATACGTGCCGCCGCCAGCCGGGCGATCGTGTCCTCGTCGTAGAAGGGCACGCGGCTGCGGAACACCGCCCACGCGTACGCCTCCGTCTGGAGCAGACCCGGCAACACCTGGTTCTCGTACGAGGAGATCGCGATGGCCTCCCGCTCCCGGTCCAGGAACTCCTCCGCCCACAACGGAACCAGGTCCACCTCCGGCATCTTGCTCAGCGCGATGGACAACGCCCCCTTGGTCCCCAGGAGTTCGTCGAGTTGCTCGGCGAGGTCCGGTTTCAGCGGGCGTCGGCCCTGTTCGATCGAGGCGATCTGCTGCTCGCCGATGACGAAGCGCTCACCCAGGGAGCGTTGGGTGTGTCCCGCCGCCTGCCGGTAGAGGGCGAGCAGCGCGCCCACCATCTTCATCGCGGAGGCGTTCCTCCGTGTCGTCGTGCCCATGAGGTCGAACTCCCCACCCGCGCGCGTACGTTCACCAACGCGCACCCGTACAGACCGGCTGTACGGCCATGCGCACTGTCTCATCATGACCACGGAGCGTGATCCTCGTCACGTGAACAACGAAACTCCACCCCCGTCCCCACGTGAGCGCTTCTACCGCCGTGAGCGCCGGTCCGTACCCGCCGCGCGGGCGTTCGCGAGGGAGACGCTCGCCGACTGGGGCGTGCGCGGGCGCGCTGACGACGTGGTGCTGTGCGTCAGCGAACTGGCGACCAACGCCCTGCTGCACGGCGTACCGCCCGGCCGGGGCTTCCTGTTGCGGCTCGGGCTGCTGCCCGGCGGGGACGGTGTACGCGTCGAGGTCCACGACAGCGGGGGCGGCGTACCGGCGGTGCCCCTGGACCCGGACGGGTCGGACGAGGGCGGGCGCGGGCTGCTGCTGGTGTCGGAGCTGGCGGACAAGTGGGGGGTGACGGAGCGGGAGCCCGGCAAGGTCGTGTGGTTCGAGTGCGGGGTCCCGGCGGACTGACGGGGCACACCCGTCTGCCCCCGGGGGCCTTCACCGGATCTCCACGCTCCGTCAGGTGCGACGGGTCAGGCCCAGCAGCCGTTCACCGTCGCGGCGAGGCCGTCCATGGCGTCCTTGATGTCGCTCGGGTCGGCCGTCGAGTTGTTCTCGATGAAGGAGAAGATCCGCCAGTCTCCGTCGTCGGTGCGGGTGACACCGCTCAGGGCGATGGCACCGGTGAGCGTGCCGGTCTTGGCGTGCACCTTGCCGACGGCGCACTCCGAGTTGGGGTCGTCGAAGCGCCCCCACTCCGGGCCGAGGCTGGCCCCGGCCTCGCCCGCGACCGGCAGTCCCTCCAGGATCGAGCCCAGGGCGGGGGACTCCGTGATCGCGTCGAGGAGCTGCGCCAGCGTCGCGGCCGGGATGCGGTCGGCACGGGAGAGGCCGCTGCCGTCGTGCATCTCGAAGTTGTCGAGGGAGATGCCGTACGAGCTGAGCACCTGGCGGACCAGCGCGGTGCCGGCCTCGAAGGTGCCCGGCTTGCCCAGCTCCACGGCGCTCATCCGCAGCAGGGTCTCGGCGATGTTGTTGTCGCTGGTCTTGAGCATCTTCTTGACGATGTCCGACAGCGGCGCCGACTTGTGCTGCGCCACCGGCACGTCGGACTGCTTCGCCGTCGTACGGCCCACCTCGCCGGTGATGGTGACGCCCTGTTCGGCGAGCTTGTTCGCGAAGACCTTGCCCGCGTCGATCGAGGTGTCCTGGACGGCGGCACCGTCGACGACGAGGGAACGGACCGGCGCGATCTCGGTGGGGTAGTAGCCCTCGTTCCAGCCCTCGGCGAGGCTCGGGTCGGCGAACAGGCTGTCGTCCACCCGGACCTGGACGTCGGTCCGGCCCGCCGCCCTGAGCCCGTCGGCGGCGGTCTTGGCCAGCGCGGCGACGTCCTCGCTCGTGAGGGTGCGGTCACCGCCGCCGACGAGGGTGAGGGTGCCCTCGCCGTAGACGACCTTGGTGGTGAACTCGTGGTGCGCGCCCAGCAGCGTCAGGGCCGTGGTGGCCGTGGCGAGCTTGGCGTTGGAGGCCGGCATGAGGGCGGTGGAGCCGTTGTGGTCCCACAGGGCGGTGTCCGAGTCGGCGTCGAGCACGACGCCGCTGACGTCGGTGCCCAGCCGCTCGTCCGCGAGGCGCTCGTTGAGGTTCTTGACCAGCTGCGCGTCGTCGGCGGCGAGGTCGTCGACCGAGATGCCCTGCGGCTTCGCGGCGGCGTCGTCGGCGGCGAAGGCCGAGGTCCCGGCCAGGGTGGCGGAGGCCACGGGCACGGCCATCGCGAGCACGAGGGCCCGGCGTGCGCCGACGCGGCTCACTCTCGCCTTGCGGTGCCTGCGCCGTCCGCCCGGGGTGAAGGTGTGAGTGGGGGTTTCGTCTGGCGTACCAGTCATGAAGTGAAGTCCAAAGATCGGTTACTTCGTTCTGTGGGGGTGAAGCGTTGGGCACGCTACCAGCCGACATATGGAGGGCCGGGACGAAAACTGACGGCATGTGAACGTCTTGCGACCGAAGGGCGGAACGGCTGTCCGAGCGAGGTCGTGACGGGGGTTCCGCTGCTGCCGGACGGGCAGTTCCGTTGCCCTTCAGTTCCCCGGGACGCGGGTCCCCGGGGCATCACCCCGCCACCGGGCGCGCAGCACCGTGCCGCCGGCCACCGCCAGACCCACCACCACCGCGGCGGCGATCACCCGGCCCAGCCCCGAGCCGGTCCCGGTCACCGGTACGGCCGCCGCTGCCGCCACCACACCCGCACCCGCGCAGGCCGCGGCCGCCTCGCCCCACACCCGGGCGGTGCCGCGCCCCCACCGCCAGGGCCAGGTCTCACTGGTCACCAGGTAGGCGACCAGCAGCACGACCACACCGGCGCCCTCCCACCAGGAGGGCTCCTCGAAGGCCGCGATCACCACGACACCCCCGGCCAGCAGCGTCGTCCGGTGGCGCAGCAGCCGGTGGGACCACCCGACGGCCACCGTGGGGCGCCGGTCCAGCGAGGGCGCCGCCCACACCGCGAAGGCGACCGCGCAGACGAAGGGCACCGCGTTCCCGGCCGTCTCCACCGTCGCCCACGGCCGCCACGCCAGTACGACGGCCGCCACCGCGAGCACCCGCACCGGCACCGTGCCGATCCAGTAACCGAGGTACTCCCGCAGGCCGGCCCGCGTGTCCGGCGCCGTCATCGGGCCCGCCCCCGTCCGCCGACCCGCCCCGCCAGCAGCGGTGCCAGCGCCAGATCCAGTGACTCGCCCTCGGTGTGCCGCAGGACCGGCACCCCGCTGTCCCGCAGGGCGAACCGCATGGCGTCGCGCTCCGCCCGCCACAGCCGCAGCCCCAACTCGCCCGCCTCGTCGCCCGGTTCCACCACCGGGTCCCCGCTCGGTATCTCCACGACGACCGGCCGGCGCCCCCGCGCCTGGAGGTCCCGCAGCACCTGAAGGATCCGTGCGTCGCTGAGCGGGGTGAACACGTACACGAGGGCACCCTCCGGCAGCGCGGGCGGCGGGACCCGCTCCAGGCCGTCGCCGCCGAAGGAGCGGTCCTTGCGGACGTCGAGGACGCTCTCCACGATGCGGTAGAACGCCGCGTCACCGGTGCCCGGCGCCAGCCACCGGGTGGTGCCGCCGGTCGAGACGACCCCCACCCGGTCGTGGGTGCGCAGATACGCCCGGGCGAGCCCGGCCGCCGCCCGTACCGTCTCGTCCAGCGACGACAGCCCGGTCACCGGGTCGGCGACGTCCCCGAACGCGTCGATCAGCATCACCGTGTCGGCGGCCCGCTCGGCCGCGAACCGGTGCAGCTGCACCGACCCGCGCCGGGTCGTCGACGGCCAGTGGATGCGCCGCTGCCGCTCCCCGGGGACCCAGGGCCCGACCCCGATGACCTCGACGCCCTCCCCGGACTGCGGCGAGGCGTGCTCGCCGAGCCGCTGCGGCAGGCGTACCGGGATCGGCGTGAACCGGGCCTGCGTGGCGCTCGGGAACACGGACACCTCGGCCGCCTCGACCCGCACGGTGCGGCGCACGGTCCCGCCGGGGTCGTACACGTCGACGTCCACCGGACCGAGCGACCAGCGGCCCCAGCGCAGCGCCGTGTGGCGCAGCGTCACCGTGGACGGACCGACGACGACCTCGTCGAGGCGCAGGCCGGGACCGAGCGTGACGCCGGGGTCCAGGCGCACGGCGTCGCCGTCGTGGGCCACCGCGATGCGGACCGTGACCGTGTCGCCCTCGAAGCAGCGCCCCGGCTCCACGGTCACCGACGTCTCGATGCGGCGGGCGTGGGCACGGGGCAGCGCGAGCGCGAGCAGCACCAGCGGTGCCGCCGCGAGCGCCAGCAGCCACGCCCGGCCGGTGAGCAGCGCGGCGGCCAGCGCCACCGAGGCCACGGTCAGCAGCCGCAGCGTGCGCTCACTGGGACGGAGACCGCCGGGCGGCGGGGGCGGCGGCTGCGTCGGGGAGGTGCGCCCCTCCAGGGCGCGGACCACCGCCGCGCCCGGCCGGGGCGCGGAATCCGGCACGGCAGTCGGTGCCGCTGCCGGTCGCGGTGCGGCCGCCGGTCGCGGTGCGGGCGCGGTCACGACGACACGGCGGCCGTACGCCGCGTCGTGGGCGTACCGACGCCGTCGACGATGTCGCGCAGCACGTCGTCCGTGGACATCTCGCGCACCCACAACTCCGGGCGCAGCGACACCCGGTGGGCCAGCGCGGGCACCGCCAGGTCCTTGACGTCCTCCGGCACGACGTAGTCGCGGCCGTCCAGCACGGCGCGGGCGCGGGCGAGCTGGACCAGGGCGAGTCCGCCGCGCGGCGAGGCGCCGATGCTGATCTGGGGGTGCCCGCGGGTCGCGCCGACGAGCGCGACGGCGTACTCCAGCAGGTCGTCGTCGATCTCCACCCGCTCCACGACGGCCCGCCAGGCCACCACGTCGTCCGGCCCGGCGAGCCTTTCCAGTACGGCCTCGGGCGCGGCCCGGTCGATCCGGGCGCGCAGCATCGCCAGCTCCTCCCCGGCGGTCAGATAGCCCATCCGCACCCGCAGCTGGAACCGGTCGAGCTGGGCCTCGGGCAGCGAGTAGGTGCCCTCGTACTCCACCGGGTTGGCCGTGGCGATCACCAGGAACGGGTCGGCGAGCGGCCGGGTCTCGCCGTCCACCGTCACCTGGGACTCGGCCATCGCCTCCAGCAGCGCGGCCTGGGTCTTCGGCGGCGTCCGGTTGATCTCGTCGGCGAGCAGCAGGTGCGTGAAGACCGGGCCCGGGTGGAACACCATCTCGCCGGTGCGCCGGTCGTACAGCGGTGTTCCGGTGACGTCGGAGGGCAGCAGGTCGGGCGTGAACTGGATGCGGCGGAAGTCCAGGCCGAGCGTGGTGGCGAAGGACCGCGCCAGGAGCGTCTTGCCGAGCCCCGGCAGGTCCTCGACGAGGACGTGGCCGCCGGCCAGCACCCCCAGCATCACGAGTTCGAGGGCGTCCGACTTGCCGACGACGGCACGGCCGATCTCGCGCAGTACGGCACCGGCCTGCTCGCCGACCTGCTCGGCGGTGCGGAGCGGGGGCGTGGAGGGAGTCGTCACGTCGCTGGGTCCTTACCGGTACGGGGGCTGCGGGGGCTGGGGGTACGAGGGTCGCGGGTTCGGGGCGCGCCGAGTGCTTCGAGCCGGTCGACGAGGCGGCGCAGCACGTCGACGGGCACCTCGCCGTCGGGTCCGGTGCCCGGTGGCACGGGGCCGAGCCACGGCCACAGCTCGGGGCCGACCAACTCGGCGGCCCGCTCGGGCTGGTGCTCCAGGGACACGTGGTGGTGCTCGGCGAGCGCGGCGGCGTACAGGCGGCGCAGCTCGGTGCGGAGCACGGCCCGGAAGTAGAGGGCGCCGTCGGGACCGGTGGAGGTGGTCACGTTCCGTCGCCACTCGCCCATGCCGGGCAGCCGGGTCCGCAGCAGCCGCACCTCGTCCCGGTACGCGGGGTCCAGGGCGCCGGCCCCGGCGACGTACCGGGCGGTGAGCAGGGCCACGGCGACGAGCAGCGCCACCAGGGCACCGGCCGCCTCGGTGCCGTCGAGGAGCAGGACGAGCAGGACGCCCGAACCGGCGACCGCGCCGCCGAGCAGCCCGAGCCGGCCCGGCGTCAGCATGTCCTCTCCGGAGCCTGTCCTCGTGGGACGGTTCATCGCCCGGCCTCCGCGGTCCGGTCGCGCGGGACGTCCGGGTTCCCGTCCCGGTCGCCTTCGCGGTCGCCCTCGCGGGCGCCGAGCAAGGACGCGATCTCCTCGAGGGCGTCCGCCGCGGCCGCCCGGTGCGAGGCGTCCATCGGGTGCGAGGAGTAGCGGGCCTCGCGGAAGAGCGCGGTGAGGCGCGGCGCCGCCGAGCCCGGCGCGAACCCGGCGCCGGCGGCGCGGGAGAGCAGGTCGGCGGGGCTGTCGGAGGCGTGCCGCGGCACACCGGACGCGGCGAGGGCGTCCTCCATCGCGGCGTAGCAGGCGATGACGGCCGCCCGGGCATCGGCACCGGTGCCCGCCAGGGCGCGGCGGCCCGAGTGCACGGCGGACAGCAGCAGCCGCGCGTCGTCGTCCTGCGTGGCGGTGCCCGCCAGGCCGGGGCGCTGCGGCACCCTCAGGCCGAACCGGCGCAGGCGCCGCACCACGGCCACCACGACGAGCACGACGGCGACCGCGGCCAGCAGCACGAGCACGAGGTGCAGCGGCAGGGAGGAATGGTCCGTCGAACCGTGCCGCTGCCCGGGCGGCCGGCCGGCGAGGGTCGGCGTGGGCATCGGGTCAGGGGCGAGCGGCGGGGGAGGGCCCGACGTGCTGTCGCCGGTGGAGAAGCGGTGCAGGACCAGGGCCAGGACGCCGACGACACCCGTCGTGGCGAGCAGCAGGGGCGCGGCCGCTTCCCGCAGCCGCTCCTCGCGCGGAGGCAGCGAGAGCCGGTCGGCGCCGAAACGGTGGCGAAGATTCTGGACGACCGTCCAGGCACCGACGGTCCAGGCGACGGACACCCCGATCGTCACGAAGCCCCAGTGGCCGAGCGGACCCCTGCCGGAGTGCAGCAGCCCTTCGGCGGGCCGCAGCGCGAGCGCGGCGACGGCCAGCGCACCGACCACCGCGGCGGCGAGCACCACCCCCGGCGCCGCCCGGTGTCCCGTCCGCTCCCCGTGTGCCACGCCGCCCCCAGCCGAACCCGTCGCCCCCGAACGCCTGTTCACGGCAATCTTGGCACACGCCGCCCGGTCAGCCGCCGGACCCGCTCCGCGCGATCGACGCGATCGTCTCCGGACCCACCCGGCAGCAGCCGCCGACCAGCCGGGCCCCGCGCTCCCGCCAGTCCCGCACCCGCTCCGCCGCGAACGACGAACGCCCGCGCCAGCTCCGGGATCCCGCATCCCACGTCTCGCCGCTGTTGGGATAGGCGACGACCGGTTTGCCGGTGACGCGGGCGGCGGTCTCCACCGCACCCGACACGTCCTCGGGGGCACAGCAGTTGACGCCCACCGCGACCACCTCCGCCGCGTCGGCGGCCAGCGCGAACGCCTCCTCCAGCGGCTGACCGGCACGCGTGCGGCCGCCCGCGACGGTGTACGACAGCCAGGCGGGCACGCCCAGTCCGCGCACCGCCCGCAGCAGGGCCGCCGCCTCGTCGGTGTCCGGGACCGTCTCCAGCGCGAGGACGTCGGGCCGGGCGGCCGCCAGGACCTCCAGGCGGGGCCGGTGGAACCGCTCCAGCTCGCCCGCGCCGAGGCCGTACCGTCCCCGGTACTCCGAGCCGTCCGCGAGCATCGCCCCGTACGGGCCGGCCGACGCCGCCACCCACAGACGGCGCCCCGGGCGGCCCGCCCGGGTCCGGCGGGCGGCCTCCCGCGCCGACTCGACGCCGAGGGCGAGCAGTTCGGCGGCCCGCTCCCGTCCGACGCCGCGCCGGGCGAAGCCCTCGAAGGTGGCCTGGTAGGTGGCGGTGATCGCGACGTCCGCGCCCGCCTCGAAGTAGGCGAGGTGGGCCCGCGTGAGCGCCTCGGGGTCCTCGGCGAGCAGCCGGGCCGACCAGAGCGCGTCGCCCAGGTCGTGCCCGGCGGCCTCCAGCTGGTTGGACAGCCCGCCGTCGAGCACGAGCGGACCGGAGGCGAGGGCGTCGGCGAAGTCGCTGGTCATGCCTCCGAGGCTACGACCGCGCCCCCGCGCTCGGGGGCCTTGTCCCCCGAGCGAGCTACGGACAGGTGTCCACCGTGAGGTGACGATCTCCGGCCGCCGGATCCGTAGCGTCCGGTGCAGCAGCCGGGGCGTCGAAGTCCCGGTCCCGACCGAGGAGTTCCCGTGAGATTTGTCTGGCAGTTCCTGGCCGTGCTGGCGGCCTACGCCGTCGGCGGTGCGGCCATGCAGGCGGTGAAGGACAACGACTGGCTCACCCTGGTCGTCGGACTCACGGCGGCCGCGCTGGTGATCTTCGTGTACGCCTGGGTGGTGCGGCGGACCGAGCGCCGCCAGGCCCTGGACGTGGCCCCGGAGGGCGCCGGCGCCAAGTTCGGCTGGGGCACGCTGATCGGCGCCGGGATGTTCTCGGCCGTCATCGTGAACCTCTTCACCTCCGGGCACTACGAGGTCGACGGACTGGGCTCGGTGCAGGGCGCGATCGGGCTGGTCGGCTTCATGGCCGGTGCCGCCGCGACGGAGGAGGTCGTCTACCGCGGGGTGCTGTTCCGGATCATCGAGGAGCACATCGGCACCTACCTCGCGCTGGGCCTGACCGGCCTGGTGTTCGGGCTCTCGCACCTGCTCAACGAGGACGCCACCCTGTGGGGCGCCGTCGCCATCGCCATCGAGGCCGGCTTCATGCTCGCCGCCGCCTACGCCGCCACCCGCAACCTGTGGCTGACGATCGGCGTGCACTTCGGCTGGAACTTCGCCGCGGGCGGCGTCTTCAGCACCGTCGTCTCCGGCAACGGCACCAGCGAGGGCCTGCTGGACGCCACGATGTCGGGTCCGAAGCTGCTCACCGGCGGCGACTTCGGCCCGGAGGGCAGCGTGTACTCGGTGGGCTTCGGGGTGCTGCTGACGCTGGTGTTCCTGTGGCTGGCGCACCGGCGCGGGAACATCGTGCCGTTCGGTGCCCGACGCCGTGCCGCGGGCGCCGACTCCGCCGCTACACTTCCCCGGTGATCGATCGCCGACGGGTCCTGGAGCGGTGGCGCCGGCTCGACGTCACGGTCCGGGACCTACCGCTCGGAGTGCTGCTCCTCGTCGCCTCGCTCCTGCCGGAGCTCCGCGGTCAGGGCACGGAGATCGGCGGCCTGCCGACCCGTCCCGCCGACGCGCTGGCCGGGGTGGCGGCCGTCCTCCAGTCCATCCCCCTGGCCGTGCGCCGGCGGTGGACACTCCTCTGCCTCGCGCTGGTCTCACTCGGCTTCGCCCTGGACCAACTGCGCGCCTACCACCTCTTCGCGGGCGCCGCGCTCCCCATCGTGCTGATCAACGCGGGCTCCTACCAGGAGAAGTACCGGCGCGCCACGCAGGTCGCCGGCACCCTGGCGTACGTGGCCATGGCCGTCGGGCTGAACGCGCGCGGCGGCGACGAAACACTGGTCGAGTACGTGACGTTCTACCTGATCCTCGCCCTGGCGTGGGGCATCGGGGCGTGGATGCGCTCGGCGCGCGCCGCGGAGGCCGAACGCCGCACCCGGGTCGCCGAGGACGCCCGCAACGCCGAACGCACCCGCATCGCCCGCGAGTTGCACGACGTCGTGACCCACCACGTGACGGCGATGGTCGTGCAGTCGGAGGCGGCCCGCTATCTGACCGCCGCGCCCGAGCGGCTGGACGAGACGCTGGCCGCCGTCAGCGACACCGGCCGCCGCGCCATCACCGACCTGCGGCACCTGCTCGACCTCCTCAACCCCGACCACGGCACCGCCGAGCCCAGGACGCCCCCCGTCGGCCGGGTGCTCACGCTGGTCGAGCAGACGCGCCGGGCCGGGCAGCCGGTGGAGTTCACCGAGGAGGGCACCCCGGCCGCGGCGACCGGCAGCTCCGACCTCGTGGCGTACCGCGTCGTGCAGGAGGCCCTGACCAACGCGCTCAAGTACGACCACGGCGGCAGGACCTCGGTCCTGGTGCGCCACGGAGAACGGGAGATCACGGTGGAAGTCGGCACGGACGGCTCCGGCACGGGCGCCGCGTCCCCCGGCGGCAGCGGGCGGGGGCTGGCCGGCCTGCGGGAGCGGGTCGACGTGCTGGGCGGCGAGTTCAGCGCGGACCGTGCGCGGGACGGCGGCTTCGTCGTTCGGGCCCGGATACCCGGGGGCAGCGGGGGGAGCACGTCATGAGCGCACCGGTCCGGGTCGTGATCTGCGACGACCAGGCACTGATCCGCACCGGTCTGTCGACCATCGTCGACGCCCAGCCCGACCTGGAGGTGGTCGGCGAGTGCGGGGACGGGCAGGCCGGGGTCGACCTGGCCCGCGCACTGCGCCCGGACGTCGTGGTGATGGACATCCGCATGCCGGTGCTCGACGGCCTGGAGGCCACCCGCCTGCTCGCCGGCGCCGGGGTGGAGCACCCCGTCAAGGTGCTCGTGGTGACGACGTTCAACCTCGACGAGTACGTCTACGAGGCGCTGCGCGCGGGCGCCAGCGGCTTCCTGCTCAAGGACGCGCCGCCGGACCGGCTGCTGCACGGCATCCGCACCGTGGCCATGGGCGCGGCCCTGCTCGACCCCGACGTGACGCGCCGCCTCGTCGGCCGGTACGCGGCCCGGATCCGCCCCGCCGAGGGCACCGCGCGGGACATCCCGCTGACTCCCCGGGAGATGGAGGTCCTGCGCCTCATCGCGGACGGCCTGTCCAACAGCGAGATCGCCGCGGCCCTGGTGATCAGCCCCGAGACCGTCAAGACCTTCGTCTCCCGCATCCTCACCAAACTCGACCTGCGCGACCGCGTCCAGGCGGTCGTCTTCGCCTACCGGCACGGGCTGGTGACCTGACCCGCCCGCCGGCCGACCCGGCCGCTCAGCTCCGCAGCCGGCCGCGCATCTGCGAAAGACGCCGGTCGAAGCGGAGGTTGTACCAGGTCAGCCAGCCCAGGAACACGACGGCCAGGCCGAGCATCAGGCTCCCGGCGCGGACCGAACCCGAGGCGAACCACAGGGCCGACGTGCCGAAGAAGATGAGGGCCAGCATCGGGAACGCCCACCAGCGGTTGCGCCGCAGCCGCTGCTGGCGCGAGTCGACCAGCGCCGCCATCTCCCGCCGCCGCTCGGGGTCCCGGGGAGCCGGTCCGCCCTTGAGGATCTGCCGCTCCATGCCGGGCACGTCCGCCGGTTCCGCACCGACCGCTCCCGCGTCGCGCACCCGCCGGCGGCGCACCCACCACACGATCCAGGCGGCGGCCGGCACCGCGCCCACCACGGCCGACGGCCACGCCGACGCGCCGTTCATGAGCAGGCGTATCCCGACGCCCACGACCAGCGCGGTCGCACCGATGGCCCAGAGACCGTCCTGCCACCGCGGCCGCGGCCGCTCGTCGCTTGTGTCTGTGCCCGCCATGTCACCTCTCCTGGGGAAGATGTGGATGTCCGGTGCAGGCCGGATACCCCCGATCCCCCGGAACACTTCGGCCGTGGCCGAAGCAACGGGCCCCTAGCGTTCGGGACATGAGCGACACGCACACCGTCACCACGCCCGCCGACACCGTCACGGCGCCTGCCGACACCGTCTCCGCGCCCGCCGACACTGTCACGGCGCCCGCCGGCGCCGTCACCGGCATGGTCGACCACGTCCTGGCCCTGGCAGCCACCTGGACCCGCTGGGACGGGAGGCCCGCCCACGTCGACGGCCGCGTCTACACCCCGCACAAGGCGGTCCGGCGGGTCGCCGACCACCTGGTGGACCACCTCGCGGAGCTGGAGGCCCGGCTGGCGGGCGAGGAGACGCAGCCCGACCACTGGCACGCCTCCCTGGTCACCACCGACGCGGATCGCGCGCCCTTCACCGCCGAGGACCTCGACGAGGCCCGCAGCCGCCTCACCCGGCTCGCCCGTATCTGGGCCAACCGCCTCGACGCGCTCACCGACGAGCAGCTCGACCACTCGCCCGGCGAGGGCTGGAGCTTCCGCCGACTCGCCGCGCACCTCGCGGAGTCCGTCTACTACGCCGACGCGGTGGGCGACCTGTCGTGACGGTGACCGCCTTCGCCGCCCTGCACCGCGCCGGTGAGCCCCTGCTGCTGCCCTGCGCCTGGGACCACGCCTCCGCGCTCGCCCTCGCGGGGCAGGGCTTTTGCGCCGTCGGCACGACCAGTCTCGGCGTCGCGGCGGCGGCCGGACTGCCCGACGGGGCGTCGGCGACCCGCGACGAGACCCTGCGGCTGGCCCTCACCCTCGGCTCGGCCCCCTTCCTGCTCTCCGTCGACGCGGAGGACGGCTTCAGCGACGACCCGGACGAGGTGGCGGAGTTCGCCCGCGAGCTGGCGGCGGTCGGCGCCGTCGGGATCAACCTGGAGGACGCCCTCGGGCCCGCGGTCCTGCACGCCGAGAAGATCGCCGCGGTCCGCGCGGCCGCCCCCGGCCTGTTCGTCAACGCCCGTACGGACACGTACTGGTCGGGCGACGGCGACCTGGCGGAGACGGTGCGGCGCCTGGAGGCCTACCGCGAGGCCGGTGCCGGCGGCGTCTTCGTCCCCGGGCTCACCGACCCCGCCCGCATCGCCTCCCTCGTCGCCCACTTCGACGTGCCCCTCAACGTCCTGTACTCGCCCGCCGGACCCACCCTGGCCCACCTGGCCGACCTCGGCGTGCGCCGCGTCAGCCTCGGCTCGCTGCTCTACCGGCGGGCACTGGGAGCCGCCCTGGAGACGGTCGCCGGCATCCGGGCGGGCCGGGCCCCGGACGGTCCGGCACCCACGTACGACGAGGTGCGCGCGCTGGTCCGGCTCTAAGGAGCCGGGGCGCCCAACGAAGCAGGGCTGTCCTCCGTCTGCTCGCCGGGCGGCCGGTCACCTGCCCGATCCCGGGCGAGCAGCCAGTACAGGGCGGCGGGCACCACGAGTCCCACGATCCATGAGACGTCCGCGCCGCCGAGCGGTCCGACGAGCGGGCCGGTGTAGAAGGCGGTGGCCAGGAACGGCAGTTGGGCGAGGAGCCCGACCGCGTACACCACGAGCGCGTCCCAGCGCCAGGCGCCGTAGCGGCCGTCCGGGTCGAAGAGGGCGGGGAGGTCGTAGCGTTCGCGGGAGATCAGGTAGTAGTCGACCAGGTTGATCGCGGACCACGGCGTGAAGAACGTCAGCAGGAACAGCAGGAAGTCCTTGAACGAGGTCAGGAAGCTGTCCTTGCCCGCGAGCGCGACGACCGTGCCCGCGACCATGATGAGGCCGATGTAGACGGCCCGGCCGCGCCGCGACAGCTCCCGCTGCCCGCGGAACCCGCTGATCCCCGTCACCATCGACATGAAACCGCCGTACGTGTTGAGGACGTTGACGGTGAGCTTGCCGAGGGCGATCACGAAGTAGAAGAACGAGGCCGCGAGTCCCGCTCCGCCGAGCGAGACCACGTACCCGACCTGGTTGTCGACGAACTTCTCGCCGGCGCTCGCCGCGACGAGCACACCGAACGCCATGGACCACTGCGAGCCGAGCGCGGAGCCCGCGAGCGTCCACCAGAACGTGGCCTTGCCGCTGGTCGTACGCGGCAGGTAGCGCGAGTAGTCGGCGACGTACGGCCCGAAGGCGAGCTGCCAGGAGGCCGACAGCGACACCGCGAGCAGGAACATCGGCAGCGAGAAGTGCGCGTCCGAGAACAGCGCCCCGACGTCGACCCGGTCGAACAGTCGGATGCCCAGGTAGACGAAGGCGAGCGCGCACACCACGCTCGCCACCCGCCCGAGCACGTGGATGACCCGGTAGCCGACGGTCGCCACGACCCCCGTGACGAGCGCGAAGACGATGATGCCCGTCGTGTCTCCGGTGTGCGTGAGCCGCGCCGTGGCCTGGCCGGCGAGCACGGTGCCGCTGGCGAAGAACCCCACGTACATCAGGATCACGAGGAGCAGCGGGACGACCGCGCCCTTCACTCCGAACTGGGCCCTGGACTGGATCATCTGCGGCAGCCCGAGCTTCGGGCCCTGCGCCGAGTGCAGCGCCATGACGGCTCCGCCGAGCACGTTGCCGAGGACGAGCCCGAGCAGCGACCAGACCACGTCGCCGCCGAAGACGACGGCGAGGGCACCGGTGACGACGGCCGTGATGTGCAGGTTCGCGCCGAGCCAGAGCGTGAACTGGTTGAAGGCGGTGCCGTGCCGTTCGCTGTCCGGGACGACGTCGATGGAGTGCTTCTCGACTACCGCTGCCATGGTCAAGGCCCTCCTACTTCTTGATCATCCGAAGGCCGGTCGTCCTGCCGCGGCCCGGCGGCACGAAGACGATCACGCCTCTGCATATAGTCATGCAGAATCCCGGTGCATGAATAACTTGTCAATGCCCCGGCGCACGTCACCGGCCCTTGCCCCGAGCCCGCTCGATCTCGGCGGCCGGAAACGGTGTCCGCTTGCTCTCGGTGAGCAGACGACGGGCGAATTCGCCGAAGACCACGGCAGTGCGGGAATGCCGGTCGATGATCGCGGCGATCTCGCGCGGGACGCCATCGGGCCGGTGGCCTGCGGTCCACTCGCGCAGGAACGCCTCGTGTTCCATAGCGCCGCGCAGGCCGTCGGGCAGGTGGTGGCGGAGCAGATGACTCACCGTGTGGCAGCGGTCATACCCGAGGTGGTCGGAGAGGAACTCCGCCTCGGTCGCCGACAGTTCGAAGCGGGAGCTCAGGGCGAGTCCGAAGTCGACGAAGTACAGCAGTCGGCCGTCGGTCAGGACATTGGCGAAGTGGGCGTCGAAGTGGACCAGTCCGTGCGAGCTCATGAAGGCGGTGCCGCGCGCCAGGGCTTGCTCCACCCACGGGTACGGCGAGTCCTCCCCGCCTTCCGGCGCGGCGGTCCGGTGGTCGTGCAGCCAGTCGGCGAGTGTCCGCGGGACGTGTTCCAGGAAGAGAACCAGGCTGGACGAAGACCGGCCGATGGCCTCCAGCCGTCCCCGTACGGCCGGTGATCCTTCCCAGTGCGCGACCGCCCCGTCGATGCCCCCGAACTCGTCGGCGACCCCCTCGGGAGGGGAGTCGGGAAGGACGCGCCAGTGGTACATCAGCGGAAAGCCCTCGTAATCATTGCCGAGGACCCAGTTGGTGGTCATGACGTGCACGGCCAACTCGCGCCAGGCCCCGAACCCCGCTGAGCCCACCCCGTACTGGTAGAACACCGGCAGTCCGAAGAGGTTCGCCGTCGACCGCGCGTTCTCCGGCCGCAACTCGGTGTCCGTCAGCGGGACCCGCTTCACGAACACCCGCGTGCCGTCGATGTCCAGCTCCGCCGACCTGCCGCCGATGCCGGACCCGAGCGGGTCGGCCGCAGTCACCACCTCGGCGAGCCGGCGGTCACTGAACAGGGACAGGCGCGTGGCTGCGGTCCCGTAGGCGGCGAGCCGCGCGGCGTACCGCGGGTCCGGGTGGTGCGTGGACGACTTCCGGTGTCCGGAACCAGGACTTCGGCGATCTCGCGACACGTTGCCGAGTCTATCCACCGGGACCTGCGGGCCCCGGGGCTCAGGCGCGCGGCCAGTTCTCCAGTGCCACGTGCAGGGCGTCGACCACCTTGTCCCAGGACGCCTGTACGTCGCGCGGGGCGCCGAAGCCGCCGGTGGCCTCCAGGGCGCAGTACCCGTGGAAGGTGGAGCGCAGCAGGCGCACCGCGTCGATGAGGTCGGGCTCGGTCAGGCCGTAGGCGCGCAGCATGCCGTGGGTGATCTCGGCGGTGCGGCGCAGGGCGGGGGAGTCGGCGACGAGGGACTGGTCGATGCGCATCTGGGTGGCGGCGTAACGTCCCGGGTGGCGCAGGGCGTACGCCCGGTAGGCCCCCGCGAAGGCGGCCAGCGCCTCCTTCCCGGCCCGGCCCGCCACCGCGTCGGCGATCTCCTCGATCAGCTCGCCGCCGGCCAGCAGCGCGACCCGCACGCGCAGGTCCTGGAGACCGCGCACGTGCGTGTACAGGCTCGCGTCCTTCACCCCGAAGTGCCGGGCGAGCGCGGAGACGGTGACCGCCTCGAAGCCGGACGCGTCGGCGAGGTCGGCGGCCGCGGCGACGACGCGGTCCGTGGTAAGACCCACTCGGGGCATGGGCCACCTTCCTGCAACCTAGGATTCCTAGGTTTCATGCTAGGTCAGGACGGGCGGCAGGCGCGGAACACCCGCAGGTCGTTCAACGTTCACCTTCCGCGCCGATTCTCCTCGAAGCCGCGCACGGCGGCGGTCTTCGGGAGGAACAGGCATGGGGCACGGACACGGACACACCCACGGTCACCACCACCACGGGCACGCGCACGACCACGCGCACGACACCGCGCCGGCCCTGCCCGCCGCCTTCGACACCAGCGTCCCCGACGAGGCCCTCAGCCCCGAACAGCAGTCGCGCCGCGGCCTGCTGCGCCGCGCCGGTCTGCTCGGCGCCGGACTGGCCGCCGGCACCGTCCTCGCCCAGACCGCCACCGCCGCCCCCGCACGGGCCGCGAGCAACGGCCGCCGCGGCAAGGGCTTCCTCTGGCTGGCCGGCGACCACCACATCCACACCCAGTACAGCAGCGACGGCAAGTACCGCGTCGTCGACCAGGTCCGCCAGGGCGCCCGGCACGGCATGGACTGGCTGGTCATCACCGACCACGGCAGCGCCACCCACGCCAAGATCGGTGTGGAGAAGGTCAACCCCGATATCCGCGAGGCCCGCGACGCCCACGAGGACACCCTCGTCTTCCAGGGCCTGGAGTGGAACATCCCGGCCGCCGAGCACGGCACCGTCTTCGTCCACCCCGGCAAGCACGAGGTCTCCGTCCTCAAGCAGTTCGAGACCGACTACGACGGCAGCGTCAAGGGCGCGGGCGACTCCACCCCCGCCAACGAGGCCCTCGCCATCGCCGGACTCTCCTTCCTCGCCGACCAGGTCAAGCGGCGCAAGGTCAAGGACGCCCTGATGCTCGCCAACCACCCGGCGCGCAAGGGCATCGACTCCCCGCACGAGATCCGCGCCTGGCGCGACGCCACCTCCCGCGGCCACCAGATCGCCGTCGGCTTCGAGGGCGCCCCCGGCCACCAGGCGGGCGGCCTGCCGAAGCCCCTGGGCCCGGGCGGCGCCCGCGGCATCTACGACGGCAGCCCCAGCGCCAACTCCTTCGCCGGCTACCCCCTGGAGAGCTACCGCACCTGGGGCGGCTTCGACTGGATGACCGCCACCGTCGGCGGCCTGTGGGACAGCCTCATCGCCGAGGGCCGCCCCTGGTGGATCACCGCCAACTCCGACTCCCACCAGGTCTACGCCGACACCGGCGCCCGCGGCGGCGGCGACTTCAACGCCAACGGCCGCTACGACGACCCGGTCTACGCCGGGCAGATCGACATCACCCAGAACGACTTCTGGCCCGGCCAGTACAGCCGCACCCATGTCGGCTCCGACGGCTTCTCCTACGCCGCCGTCATGGACGGCATCCGCGCCGGACGCGTCTGGGTCGACCACGGGCAGCTCGTCAGCGGCCTCGACGTCCGGGTCTCCGGCGGCGGCCGCTGGGCCACGCTCGGCGGCGCCCTGCACGTCCGCAAGGGCACCCGGGTCACCCTGTCCGTCGACGTCGCCCTGGCCGGCGGCCCCAACTGGGCGGGCTTCGTCCCGAAGCTGGCCCGCGTGGACGTCATCCAGGGCGACGTGACCGGCCCGGCCGCCGACAAGGACACCTTCACCGCGCCGTCCGCCCGGGTCGTCAAGTCGTACGAGGTCAACAAGGACACCGGCACCGTCCGCCTCACCTACGACCTCGGCCGCGTCGACCGCCCCGTCTACCTCCGCACCCGCGGCACCGACGGCAACCGGTCCGCCGTCGGCGCGCTGGGCGCCAAGGTCGACCCGGCGGGCCCCGCCATCGACGTCGTCGGCGACGCCGACCCGTGGCGCGACCTGTGGTTCTACTCCAACCCGGTCTGGGTTCTGCCCTCGTGACACCGCCCGCCGCGCCGTACGTCCTCGGCGTCGACACCGACACGACGACCCTGCGCGAGGCCGACCACCTGCTCCAGGCGCTGGCGGCCGAACTCGCCCTCCCCGAGGGCGTCTTCGGCTGCACGCACCTGGTGCGGGACGGCCGCCCGCGCGTCGCCCTGTCCCTCGCCGCCGGGGCGGAGCCGGTCCTGCGCACCGCCCGGGACCGGCTCACCGCCCGCGGGTACGAGGTCCGCGACGGCGCCTGGGACGAGAACGGCCGCGCCGTCCTCTTCCCCGGCGCGGCAGCCCTCACCGGCACCCTGACGCTCGCCGAGCTGCTCGCCCGCTCCGCGATCGACCGGGTGACCGTCCTCGGCACCCCGGACCGGCCCGCCCCGGACACCCGGCTGGTCACCCGGGACCACGTCCGCCCGCACTGGCAGGACGGGCGCCTGGTCCTGGCCGCCATGCCCGCGGTCGGCGGCACCCTGGTCCCCTTCGAGGACCCCGACCCCACCCCCTGCTGCGCCGACCACTGACGGGACCGAAACCCCGCTGCGCGGACCCGTGACCGCTCCGTAGGGTGGTCGCGGACTGGCGGCGGGGGACGGGGAGGCGACCGGCATGGCACGGCGACGAGGGACGGCGGCGGGCCGGTGACCCCCGAGGCACGGGACACGGGGCGGGTGGCCGAGCGGTCCGCCGGGGAGAGCCGCCCGTTGTGGCGGCAGCGGGACTTCGGCGTCTTCTGGGCCGCGCAGACCCTCTCCGTCCTCGGCGACTCCTTCGCGCTGATCGCCCTGCCGCTGCTGGTGCTGGAGGCGACCGGGTCGATCGCGCGGATGGGGCTGCTGACCGCCGTCGGCGGCGCGGCGGCCGTCCTCGCCGCCGTGTTCGCCGGAACCGTGGTCGACCGGGTGGACCGCCGCAGGCTGCTCATCGGCTGCGACCTGGTGCGGATGGTCCTGTACGGGCTGATCCCGCTGGTGTGGCTGCTCGGCCCGCGGGTCTGGCTCCTCTACGCCGTCCTGCCCCTGTGCGAGGCCGTCGGCATGTTCTTCGCCGTCGGCTACGTCACCGTAGTGCGCTCCCTGGTCGGCACCGGACAGCTCACCGAGGCCAACGGGCGGCTCAACGCCACCGCCGCCGCGGCCGGTGTCCTCGGGCCGCTGTGCGCCGGGGTGGTGGCCGCCTGGTCCGGCCCGGCCCCCGCCGTCGGTGTGGACGCGGCCAGCTTCGGCGTCTCGGCCGCCCTGGTCGCCCTGGTCCGCTTCCGGCCCCGCCCCGCCGACGACCGGGAGCCGGGCGAACGCCCGGGACTCCGGCAGGACCTGCGCACCGGCGTCGCCTTCCTGCGCCGGCACCCGGTGCTGCGCGCCCTCACCGTCCTGCTGTGCTGCTTCAGCTTCCTCACCCTCGGTCTGAACGACCTGGTGATCTACCACCTCAAGCACGACCTCGGCCACGACGACGGCACGGTCGGCACGGTCATGGCGGTCGGCGCCCTCGGCACCGTCACGGGTGCGCTGCTGGTGGCCCGGGCGCGCCGGCTGCTCGGCTTCGGACGGACCTGGACCGGCGCGGTGGCCGTGTGCGGGCTGGCGTTCGCGGGCCTCGGATGGGCCCGTGACGTGCCCGCCGTCGCCCTGCTCAGCGCCGCCTTCCTGGCCTGTGTCGGCATGGCGGGCACCTGCTCGATGTCCCTGCGGCAGGAGGTGACCCCGGAACACCTGCTCGGCCGGGTCACCTCCGCCTACTGGACCCTCCAGTACTCGGCCGCCCCCATCGGCGCGGCCGTGCTCACCTGGGCGGCGGAGGAGCGCGGCACCACACCGGTTGCCCTGGTGGCCGGAGCCTGCTGCGTCCTGATCGCGGTGGCCGCGCTGTTCACCCCGGTCCGCGGGGCCGGGCGGGCCTGACTCCGCCGGGGCGGACTCAGCCGGCCAGCACCCCGCGCACGAACGCGTTGGTGAACTTCCCCGCCGGGTCCAGCGCCGTGACCAGGGCCCGGAAGTCGCCCAGCCGCGGATACAGCGCGCGCAGTTGGTCCGCCGGGGTCGTGAACACCTTCCCCCAGTGCGGGCGGGCCGCGAACGGGGCGAGCGCCTCCTCCAGCCGCCGCACCACGGGCAGCACCGCCGCCGTGTCCTCGACCCAGGTGAAGTGCGCCGCCACCGTGTCCCGGCCGTACGCCGGGCTCAGCCACTGCGCGTCGGCGGCGACCGTGCGGATCTCGCAGGTCTGGAGCACTGGCGCGAGCGTCTCCCGTATCGCGTCCGTCGCGTGCAGGGCGGCCACCGCGTGCTCCCGGGGCATCAGGTACTCCGACTGCAACTCGGCGCCGCTGCTGGGCGTGAACTCGGCCCGGAAGTGCGGCAGCCGCTCGTGCCAGGGACCCGGCACCCCGAACTGCTCCGTGCAGTTGACCGCGGGCATGCCCGGCACCGGGTGCATCTTCTCGGCGGCCGGCGCCGCGTACGGGAAGGCGTCCAGCGGCTGGTCGGCGCGCCGCTTGAGCCACACCTGCCGGAAACCGGGCGCCCGCCAGTCGGTGAACAGGCTCACGCTGTACGCCGCCGCCATCACCGCCTCGAACGCCGCCGTGTCCAGTCCGGCCAGCGGCAGCTCGGTGAAGACGTGCTGCTCCACCTCGTAGGCCGGCTCCAGGTCGAGTGTGAGCGAGGTCACCACGCCGAGCGCGCCCAGCGAGGTCACCGCCCCGCCGAACCGCTCGTCGCCCCGCGCGATCACCACGGTCGAACCGTCCGCGGTGACCAGCTCCACCTCGCGCACCACCGACGCCAGCGAACCGTTGCCCACCCCGGAGCCGTGCGTGCCGGTCGCCACCGACCCGGCGACCGAGATGTGCGGCAGCGAGGCCATGTTCGGCAGCGCCAGGCCCCGCGCGTGGACCAGCCGGGCCAGCTCCGCGTACCGCACCCCGCCGCCGACCCGCGCCGTACGGGCCGCCGTGTCCACGTCCACCTCGGACGGCAGATCCGCCAGCGACAGCAGGACGCCCCCGTCGCCCGGCTCGGCGATCTCGTTGAAGGAGTGCCCGCTGCCCAGCACCCGCACCCGGGCGCTGTCCGCCACCAGGGCCCGCAGGGCGTCCACGGAGCGCGGTCGCAGCAGCTCCTTGGCCGTGTACGTGATGTTGCCGGCCCAGTTGGTCACCGTGATGTCGCTCATAGCGCGGAAACCTACCCGGCGCGTCTGGAGGGCCCCCGCGCGGGAAGCCTCTCCCGCGGGGGCATACCGTGAGAAGTCGAACGCCGGACCCGGGAGGAGACACGGGATGGACAGCCGTACCGCGCTGGTCGAGGATCTGATGGAGCGGTTCCCGCACGTACCGCGCGAGGCCGTCTTCAAGGAGGACCTGCTGCGCGGCGGTGTCGCCTTCGACCCCTCGGCGCTGAGCGACAACGAGTCGGGCGAGGTCAAGCCGAAGTCGTACTTCATCTTCTCCTTCGACCACGGCACCCTGCCCGAACTGGGCGAGGCCGCGCTGCGCCGCCCGCCCGAGGAGATCATCCTCACCGGCGGCCCCTACGACCTGCGCCGCACCGTCGTCTCGGTCCGCGTGAACCCGGCCTCGCCCTACCGGGTGGCCGCGGACGACGAGGGCGTCCTCGGCCTCTACCTGGACGGCAGGCGGATCGCCGACGTCGGCGTGCCGCCCATGCCCGAGTACTACCGGCACAAGCTCTCCAACGGGAAGTCGGTCATGGAGGTGGCCCCCACCATCCAGTGGGGCTACCTGATCTACCTGACGGCGTTCCGCGTCTGCCAGTACTTCGGCGCCAAGGAGGAGTGCCAGTACTGCGACATCAACCACAACTGGCGCCAGCACAAGGCGGCCGGGCGGCCGTACACGGGCGTCAAGGACGTGGACGAGGTCCTCGAGGCCCTGGAGATCATCGACAAGTACGACACGGCCAAGATCTCCACCGCGTACACGCTCACCGGCGGCGCGATCACCTCCAAGGTCCAGGGCCTGGACGAGGCCGACTTCTACGGCCGGTACGCCAAGGCCATCGAGGAGCACTTCCCCGGCCGCTGGATCGGCAAGGTCGTCGCCCAGGCCCTGCCCAAGGCGGACGTCCAGCGCTTCAAGGACTACGGCGTGCAGATCTACCACCCCAACTTCGAGGTGTGGGACGAGTACCTGTTCAAGATGTACTGCCCCGGCAAGGAGCGCTACGTCGGCCGCGACGAGTGGCACAAGCGCATCCTGGACTCCACCGAGGTCTTCGGCGCCCGCAACGTCATCCCCAACTTCGTCGCGGGCGTGGAGATGGCCGAGCCCTTCGGCTTCAAGACCGTCGACGAGGCCATCGACTCCACCACCGAGGGCCTGCGCTTCTTCATGTCGCACGGCATCACGCCCCGCTTCACCACCTGGTGCCCCGAGCCCACCACCCCGCTGGGCAAGACCAACCCCGACGGCGCCCCGCTGGAGTACCACATCCGCCTGCTCCAGGCCTACCGCCAGACCATGGAGGACTTCGGCCTCTCCTCGCCCCCCGGCTACGGCCCGCCCGGCGCCGGCAACGCGGTCTTCTCGGTCAGCTCCTTCATGGACAGCCTGCCGGCGGACGCGCCCGTGGAGGTGTGAGCGAACGGGGTTCCGGGGTTATTCGGTGGCGCGGCCCTCGGGTGCGCGGCTAAGGTGACCGATGTCCGAGCGGCGGCCCCAGCGGCCGCCGACAGGGGTCTTTTCCGAGGAGGTGTCGACCAATGGCTGTCACTGTGACGGGCGCTGCCCGCATCCAGGAGTCCATCGAGTCCACCTCCGCGGCCACCGGCTGATCTCAGCCGCTCCCTGAGTTCTCGCGCCGGGGCCGCACCCCGAAGGGTCACCCCTTGACTTCCACGTCTTCCAACTCCAGCTACTCCGCCCTGTCCTCCTTCGGCTGGGACGACTTCTGGGCCGACGCGTTCGCGCGGTACGCCGCCGAAGGGCTGCTGCCCGGCCGGGTCGTCCGGGTCGACCGCGGGCAGTGCGACGTCGTCACCGCGGACGGCGTGCTGCGCGCCGACACCGCGTTCGTCACGCCGCACGACCCGCTGCGCGTCGTCTGCACCGGCGACTGGGTCGCCGTCGAACCGGACGGCAACCCGCGCTACGTACGGACGTATCTGCCCCGCCGTACCGCCTTCGTGCGCTCCACCTCCTCCAAGCGGTCCGAGGGGCAGATCCTCGCGGCCAACGTCGACCACGCGATCGTCGCCGTGTCGCTCGCGGTCGAGCTGGACCTCGCCCGGATCGAACGATTCCTCGCCCTCGCCTGGGAGTCCGGGGCGCAGCCCGTGGTCGTCCTCACCAAGGCCGACCTCGTGCCCGACCCGGTGACCCTGGCGTACCTCGTCCAGGACGTGGAGACCGCCGCGCCCGGTGTGCCGGTGCTGTCCGTCAGCGCCGAGCGGGGCGAGGGGCTCGACGTGCTCGCCGCCGTCGTCTCCGGCGGCACGGCCGTGCTGCTCGGCCAGTCCGGCGCCGGCAAGTCCACCCTCGCCAACGCGCTGCTCGGCGAGGACGCCATGGACGTCCAGGCCACCCGCGACGTCGACGGCAAGGGCCGGCACACCACCACCACCCGCAACCTCCTCGCCCTGCCCGGCGGGGGCGTGCTGATCGACACCCCCGGGCTGCGGGGCGTCGGGCTCTTCGACGCGGGCAGCGGGGTGGACCAGGTGTTCGCCGAGATCGCGGAGATGGCCGAGGAGTGCCGGTTCCACGACTGCGCCCACGACAGCGAGCCGGGCTGCGCCGTCCTGGCCGCCATCGACAGCGGCGCGCTGCCCGAGCGGCGGCTGGAGAGCTACCGCAAGCTGATGCGAGAGAACCAGCGCATCGTCGCCAAGACCGACGCCCGGGCACGGGCCGAGATCCGGAAGGAGTTCAAGCGCCGGGGCGCCATCGGCAAGGCGGCCATGGAGGCCAAGCGGGGCGGCCTGCGGTAGCCCGGCGGCCACACCGACGCCATGTCCGATTTCCGCCAGCCCGGTCCTCCGGTCTGGCGGAGACTGGACGGCGTGACACCACAGACAGTGCAGACAGTGCGGACAACGGAGTACGCGGACGCGCACGAGGACGTCCGGTACGAGGCCGTGCGGAGCCGGGACGCCCGGTTCGACGGCGCGTTCTTCTTCGCCGTCGAGACCACCGGCATCTACTGCCGGCCCAGCTGCCCCGCGGTCACCCCGAAGCGGCGCAACGTGCGGTTCTTCGCGACGGCCGCCGCCGCGCAGGGCTCGGGCTTCCGGGCCTGCCGGCGGTGCCGTCCCGACGCCGTGCCGGGCTCCGCGGACTGGAACGTCCGCGCCGACGTCGTCGGCCGGGCCATGCGGCTGATCGGCGACGGCGTCGTCGACCGCGAGGGCGTCGCCGGACTCGCCGTCCGGCTCGGCTACAGCGCCCGCCAGGTGCAGCGGCAGCTCACCGCCGAGGTGGGCGCCGGACCCGTGGCCCTCGCCCGCGCCCAGCGGGCGCACACCGCGCGCGTCCTGCTTCAGACCACCGGCCTGCCGGTCACCGAGATCGCCTTCGCGTCCGGGTTCGCCAGCGTGCGGCAGTTCAACGACACGATCCGCGCCGTGTACGCGGCCACCCCGAGCGAGCTGCGCGCCGCCGCCCCCGCCCGCGACCGGGCCGCCCGGCGCACGGCCACGCCCTCGGCCGGTGTGCCGCTGCGGCTCGCCCACCGGGGGCCCTACCAGTCCGGCCCCGTCTTCGACCTGCTCCAGCGGGAGGCCGTCGCCGGCGTCGAGGAGGTGAGCGGCGACCTGGGCCGCCGCGTCTACCGGCGGACCCTGCGCCTGCCGTACGGCACCGGCATCGTCGCCGTCCAGGAGGCAGCGGGGCGGCCGGGGCGGCAGGGCGGGCCCGGCGCCGGCGGCGGGGGCTGGCTGGAGGCCCGCCTCCACCTCACCGACCTCCGCGACCTGACCACCTCCGTGCAGCGGCTGCGGCGGCTGTTCGACCTCGACGCCGATCCGTACGCCGTCGACGAGCGGCTCGGCGCCGACCCCCGGCTCGCCCCGCTGGTCGCGGCCCGCCCCGGACTGCGCTCACCGGGCACCGCCGACCCCGACGAACTGGCCGTACGGGCCCTGGTGGGGCGCGCGGAGGCCGAGCGGCTCGTTCAGCGGTACGGCAAGGTGCTCGACGCGCCCTGCGGCACCCTCACCCACCTCTTCCCCGAACCGGCGGTCCTCGCCGAAGCCGCGCCGCACGGCACCGCGGGCGCGCTCGCCGCCGCCCTCGCCGACGGCGCCGTACGCCTGGACCCGGGCGCCGACCGGGACGACGCCGAGCGCGCCCTGCTCGCCGTGCCCGGCCTGGACGCCCGTACCGTCGCCGTCGTGCGCACCCGCGCCCTCGGTGACCCGGACGCCGCCCCGCCCGGCGCGGCCGTCCCCGACACCTGGCGCCCCTGGCGCTCGTACGCACTGAACCACCTGCGCGCAGCAGGAGAGTGGGAGAACGACCGATGACGACCACGACGCACTGGTACGAGATGGACAGCTCCGTCGGGCGGCTGCTCCTCACCGCCGCCTCCGACGGCGCCCTCACCTCCCTCTCCGTGCCCGGACAGAAGGGCGGCCGGAGCGTCCAGGAAGGCTGGCTCCACGACCCCGGGCCCTTCCGGGCGGCCGAGGAGCAGCTCGGCGCCTACTTCGCCGGGGAGCTGACGGAGTTCCGGCTGCCGCTGCGTGCCGAGGGCACCGCCTTCCGGGAGCGGGTGTGGGCCGCCCTGGACGACGTGCCCTACGGGGCGACGACGACGTACGGCGAGATCGCCGCACGTATCGGGGCCTCGCGACCCGCGGTCCGCGCCGTCGGGGGTGCGATCGGCGCGAATCCGCTGCTGATCCTGCGCCCCTGCCACCGGGTGATCGGTGCCGACGGCTCCCTGACCGGGTACGCGGGCGGACTGGAACGCAAGACGCGGCTGCTGTCGCTGGAGGGCGCACCGGTCAGCCGGCCAGTACGGCGCCCAGCCACGCTCCGGTGATCAGCAGGCAGGCGAACAGCTCGGTCAGCAGGTCGGCGCCGCCCTGGCGCATCGCCGTCCGCAGCGACGCCATCGCCTCGCCGTGCCGCCCGAGCCGCAGCCGCTCGGCGAGGTAGATGCCGCCCATGAACCCCGGGATCGCGCCGAGCACCGGGACGAGGACGAAGCCGAGGACGGCGCCCGCGCCCGCGTAGGCCGTCAGCCGGCGCATCGCCTCGTCGCGGCGTCTCCTGCGGGTCGGCAGCGCCCAGCGCACCGCCCGGGACAGCAGCAGCACGACGGTGGAGCCGACCAGGACCGCCCACGCGAGCGGCCGCGGATCCTTCAGCGCCCACCACAGGACCCCGGCCCACACCAGCCACGCCCCGGGCACGCCGGGCAGCAGGACGCCGCACAGCCCGAGCAGAATGACCAGGCCGGCCAGCAGGAGGTCCCACGCTCCCATCTGTCCAGGGTGCAGGAGTCCGGCCGGGTCCGCAGAACTCGCGTGCGGCCGGAGCCCGGGAAGGGACTCGGATCAGAGTTTTCTGCCCACCCAGTCCCGTTCGTACGCGTGCCAGCCCAGCTGGAGCCGGGTGGTGACCCCGGTCAGCTCCATCAGGCGCTTCACCCGTCGCTGCACGGTCCGCAGGCCCAGGTCGAGCTGCTTGGCCACGCTCGCGTCGGTCAGTCCGGCGAGCAGCAGGGAGAGGATCTCCAGGTCGGTGTCGTCGGGAGCGTCCGGTCCGTGCTCGGTCACGCCGGACCCGCCCAGACGCAGCGGCAGGGCGTCCCGCCACACGGCCTCGAACAGCCCCGACAGCAGTTCCAGCAGGCCGCTGGAGTGCACCACCAGGGCGGCGGGCTCCGAGGAGTGCGCGGTGAGCGGCACCAGGGCGAGGGAGCGGTCGGCGACGACCAGCTTGGTCGGCACCCGGTCCACGACCCGGACCTGCTCGTCGCGGCCCAGCGCGGTGGTCAGCTCGGTGATGCCGGTCGGCAGGTCCAGGACCGACCGCTCGACCACCACGCGGTAGCGGACCCCGCGCCCGGTGGCCTGTTCCTCCGCGTCGTTCTCCATACCGGTCACGGCGACCGGCCTGTCGGTGACCAGGGCGCACACCTCCTCGCTCGCGCCGAGCTGGAGCTGGAGGAAGCGCTGGGCGACGGCCGCGGCGCCGGTCACCACCTCCACCAGGTCGTGCACCGCGGGCTCGGCCGCCGCCGCCCGGTACTCCTCCGCCAGCAGCGCCGCGGCCAGCTCCGCCCGCTCCAGCTCGTGCCGCTGCTGGGTGAGCAGGGCGCCCAGCGCGACGCCCGGCGGGGCCGCCACCCAGCGTCCCGGGCGGGCCGAGGACTGGGCGGCCAGCCCGGTCTGCTCCAGGCGGCGCAGCGCGCGCTCGGTGTCCCGCTCGCCGAGCGCCAGCCGCCGCGCCAGATCGGGCACGTCGGCCGCGCCCACCGACACCAGCGCCCGGTACGCCGCCTCGTGCGTGTCCTCCAGCCCCAGCACTCCCAGCATCAGGCGTCGCCCCTCCCCGAGAACGATGATCGTCACCAGCCGTGCGGGACGGCCGTGGCGGAAAACGGCCACGGCGCAAACCCGCCTCGGGACATCATCGCCGTACCGCCGGTCACTCTGCCAAGGTGGCGTCGCCGGGCGGTCCTCCCGTGGGGGGTGGGGCCGCTCGGCCACCCCACCTCGCAGGACGGTGCGACGTCGGAGGACTGTTCGACGCGTCCCCCGACACGCCGCCCGGCGCACGCCGGTCCGCCCGAATTTTCCGATGCCCCGTTTTCATCCGGCGCCGTCGGTGGACAATCAGGAGCATGAGTCAGCAGGGGGGAAGGCCCACCGGTCCCACCGGTCCCACCGGTCCTGAGGACGACTGGTGGGGGCAGCTGTACGACGACTCCACCGACGACACCGGCCCCACGGCCGCACCCGATTCCCTGGACGACCGCTTCGCCTCGGCGTCGGGAACGGTGGCCCGCGAAGCGGACCCCGGCGCCGGCCGCGCGACGAACCCACCCGGGTCGGACCCCACCGCGCCCGAACCGGGCCGGCCCTGGTGGTCCCGGCCGCAGTCCTCCACCGTCCCCGGCCCCCGCACCGCGCCACCCGGCGACGACATCCCGCCGGGGCCCACGGGCCCGCCCAAGACCGGCGACCACGCTCCGCCGGGGCCGAGGGCTCCTTGGGAGCCACCGCCCGCGACTCCGACGGGTCCGGTGAGTTTCCCGCCCGGGCCAGGGCCGGGGGCCTCCGGGGGCGCGTCGCCGCTGGGCGGGCGGGCCGGTGCCGGGACGGCCGGGGAGACCTCCGGTGCGGAGGAGACCGCGTCGCCTCAGCGGTCCGGTGGGCGTCGGGGCGGCGTACCGCCCGGTGCTCCCTCCCGCCCCGCGGGCCCGCCGGGGCCGAGGGCTCCTTGGGAGCCGCCGTCCGGGGGGCCGACGGGTCCGGTGAGCTTTCCGCCGGGGCCGCGCCCGGGGTCTGCCGGCGCCGCGTCGCCGGGAGGCCGAGGGGACGGGGCCGTACCGCCCGCGGCGGTCGGGTCCGGGGGCGGTGACGGTGCGCCCGGGGCGTCGCCGGGGCCCGGCGGGCGGCGGCCGGGCCGTGGCCCGCGTGGGCTGACCACCTCGGGGACCGGCGCCGCCGACCTCACCGAACCGCCCGACCCGGGCCCGCCGCCCCGGACCGTGTCCGACCTGCCTCCGCTGCCGCCGCCGTTCCTCCCCACGGCGGACGCCCCGGACGGCGGGCACCGCGACTACGTCGGCAGCGGGCCGCCCACCTACGACGCCGAGCCCACCGCGCTGCCGCCCGCCGATCCCGACGGCCTCGACGGACTGGTCCCGGACACCGTGCTGGAGGGCGCCCGGTACGGGACGTGCACGCTGCGGGCCGTCTCCGTGCGCGGGGACTCCGCGCGCTACCGGGGCGAGCCGCGGCGCGACGCGCTGCTCGTCGCCCGGTTCGGCGCCGGTGAGCAGGCTTTGGTCCTGGTGGCCATGGCGACCGGCGCCCGCGCCACCGCGGGTGCGCACCGGGCGGCCGCCGAGGTGTGCCGGTGGATCGGGCGGGCCGTGGGCCGCAGCCACGCGCGGCTCGCCGAGGACCTGCGGGCCGCCCGGCGCGGCGACCTGAAGTCCGGCCTGCACCGCCTCACCGACCGCAGCCTCGGCCGGCTCCGGGCCGGCGCCGCCGCACAGGGCCTCGCCCCGGACGAGTACGCGGCCACCCTGCGCTGCCTGCTGCTGCCCGCCGACCCCGAGTGCCGCACCCGGGTGTTCTTCGGCGTCGGCGCGGGCGGACTGCTCCGGCTGCGCGACGGCGCCTGGCAGGACATGGAGCCGGACGTCGGCGACGTCGCCGGTGAGCCCGTGCTCGGCTTCGGGTCGGCGCCCAGAGGCGTGTTCGGCGGCCCGCCCGGCGACGCGCCGAGCGAGACGCCCGACGGCGACCGGCTCACCATGGACCTCGGCATCACCACGCCCCCGGGCCCGTACGACGGCCCGCCCGCCGAGCCGTCGCGCGAGCCCTTCCGCTTCCGGGCCTCCGTAGCCCGCCCGGGTGACGTGCTCCTGATGTGCACCGCGGGCCTCGCCGAGCCGCTGCTGAGCGAGCCCGGGCTGGGCGAACTCCTCGCGCGGCGGTGGGCGGGCCGCCCGGCGCCCGGACCGGGGGAGTTCCTCGCCGACAGCGGTGTGCGGGTCAAGGGATACGCGGACGACCGTACGGCCGCCGCCGTTTGGGAGGCGTGAGACCGCGCGCTGTGGCATAGCTGGACCCATGGCCAAACAGAACGTCGCGGAACAGTTCGTCGACATCCTCACCCGTGCCGGGGTCGAGCGCCTCTACGGAGTCGTCGGGGACAGCCTCAACCCCGTCGTGGACGCCGTGCGCCGCCACTCCGGCATCGAATGGGTGCACGTCCGGCACGAGGAGACCGCCGCCTTCGCCGCCGGGGCGGAGGCGCAGATCACCGGAAAGCTCGCCGCGTGCGCCGGCTCCTGCGGACCCGGCAACCTCCACCTCATCAACGGGCTCTACGACGCCCACCGCTCCATGGCCCCCGTCCTCGCCCTGGCCTCCCAGATCCCGTCCAGCGAGATCGGGCTCGGCTTCTTCCAGGAGACCCACCCCGACCAGCTGTTCCGCGAGTGCAGCCACTACAGCGAGCTGATCTCCAGCCCCAAGCAGATGCCCCGGCTGCTCCAGACCGCCATCCAGCACGCCGTCGGCCAGGGCGGTGTCAGCGTCGTCTCGCTGCCCGGCGACATCGCGGACGAGCCCGCCCCGCAGGGTGCCGCCGAGACGGCCCTGGTCACCTCCCGGCCCACCGTCCGCCCCGGCGACGAGGAGATCGACCGGCTGGTGCGGATGATCGACGACGCCGACAAGGTCACCCTGTTCTGCGGCAGCGGAACCGCGGGCGCGCACGCCGAGGTCATGGAGTTCGCGGGGAAGCTCAAGGCACCCGTGGGGCACGCCCTGCGGGGCAAGGAGTTCATCCAGTACGACAACCCGTACGACGTCGGCATGAGCGGGCTGCTCGGCTACGGCGCCGCCTACGAGGCCACCCACGAGTGCGACCTGCTGCTCCTGATCGGCACCGACTTCCCGTACAACGCCTTCCTGCCCGACGACGTGAAGATCGCCCAGATCGACGTCCGGCCCGAGCACCTGGGCCGGCGCTCCAAGCTGGACCTCGCGGTGTGGGGCGACGCCCGGGAGACGCTGCGCTGCCTGATCCCCCGGATCAAGGAGAAGAAGAGCCGCCGCTTCCTCGACCGGATGCTGAAGAAGCACGCCGACGCGCTGGAGGGCGTCGTCAAGGCGTACACCCGCAAGGTCGACAAGCACGTCCCGATCCACCCCGAGTACGTGGCCGCCCTGCTGGACGAAATGGCCGACGACGACGCCGTGTTCACCGTCGACACCGGGATGTGCAACGTCTGGGCCGCCCGCTACATCTCGCCCAACGGCCGCCGCCGCATCATCGGCTCCTTCTCCCACGGCTCGATGGCGAACGCGCTGCCGATGGCGATCGGCGCCCAGTTCACCGACCGGCGCAGGCAGGTCGTGTCGATGTCCGGCGACGGCGGGTTCACCATGCTGATGGGCGACTTCCTCACCCTCGTCCAGCACGACCTGCCGGTGAAGGTCGTCCTCTTCAACAACTCCTCGCTCGGCATGGTGGAGTTGGAGATGCTCGTCGCGGGCCTGCCCTCGCACGGCGTGGCCAACAAGAACCCCGACTTCGCCGCCGTCGCCGAGGCCTGCGGCGCCTTCGGCGTGCGGGTGGAGAAGCCCAAGGACCTGGCCGGGGCGCTGAAGGCGGCGTTCAAGCACAAGGGCCCCGCCCTCGTCGACGTGGTCACCGACCCCAACGCCCTGTCCATCCCGCCGAAGATCAGTGCCGACATGGTCACCGGCTTCGCCCTGTCCGCCTCGAAGATCGTCCTGGACGGCGGCGTCGGACGCATGCTCCAGATGGCCCGCTCGAACCTGCGCAACGTCCCCCGCCCGTGACCGTACGGACAGCCGGTCCAAAACCGGATGACTGGCGAGGGTCCGAACGGGCAAGGCTTTCCCCGTGAAGATGTTCGACCGGAGCGGGACAGACGGGGGGAGCCGACATCAGCGCGCCGACGGGGGACATGAAGGAGCAGACGATGCCACAGCTCAGGCAGCGGCTCGGCCGGGCGGACCTGCGGGCGGTGCCCGAGGCCCGGCGGGCGCTGCGTGAGCTGCTGCGGCACTGGGGCGGGCCCGGGCAGTCGGAGGTCGCCGAGCTGCTCACCAGCGAGCTGGTCACCAACGCGCTCGTGCACACCGAGGAGGGCGCGGTCCTGACCGCGACGGTCGGGCCGCGCGCCCTGCGGGTCGAGGTACGGGACTTCGTGGGCCACGGGCCCCGGCCCCGGCCGCGCGCACCGCGGGAGGAGAGCACCAACGGCAGGGGACTGGTGCTGGTCGAGTCACTCGCCGACGACTGGGGCGTACGGCCCTGCGCGGTGGGCAAGTCGGTCTGGTTCGAACTGGGCGCGGAGGCGGACGCGGAAGCGGCCTGAGGCGCCGGAAACCCGGCGCCTCGGCTCATCCGTACGTCGTGTGCGTCGCGCACCTCGCTCGCGTCGCCGCACCGTGTGCGGGGCGTGCGCCCTAGGGGGTGTCGTTTGGATCTTGCCGGGGTCGCGGGGTCTGGCACGCACATCTGCGGCGTTGTCGTCGGTTGCCAACGCTCCGCGTTGTCGCCCTCCTCCGCCTTGCAGCTGCACGCACCAGACCCCGCTCGGGTCGGCCACAAGGCACCGTCGGCCGCGGCCGGCCTGATCCAAACGACACCCCCTAGCCGAACTGCTGCTCCAGGTCCTTGAGCTTGCGCTCCAGGGAGTCCAGGCGCGGCAGGGCCTGGGTGTCGTCCTCCGCGGTGAGGTCCACGGTCTCCACCGTCATCTGCTCAGACCCGCTCCGCACGGGTTGCAGCGAGGGCCGCCGGCTTCCTGCGGGCAGTTGCTCCGGGGTCGATATGGCAGGCTCCGCGGTGGCGCGTTCCGAGCCCCGCTCGACCTGCTGCACCTCGACCTCGACCTGACGGCCGCCGCGGCCCGGGAAGCCCCGGTGGCCGTGGCCCCGGCTGATCGCCTTGAGCTGCGCCCGCTCCAGGCGCTCCTGCTCGCGGCGCCGCAGCTTCTTCTCCTCCTTCTGGCGCCGGTCGTCGCGCACCTCCTCGACCGCCTCGTCCAGGCTGCGCACACCCTCCAGGAGCATCAGCGACCAGGCGCGGTACGTCTCCCGGGGCGCGCGCAGCCAGCGGACCATGCGGATCTGCGGCAGCGGACGCGGCACCAGGCCCTGTTCGCGCAGGGCGGCCCGGCGGGTCTGCTTCAGAGCCCGGTCGAACAGCACCGCCGCGCTCAGGGACATGCCCGCGAAGAAGTGCGGGGCACCCGCGTGACCCAGACCGCGGGGCGCGTGCACCCAGTTGAACCAGGCCGCGGCGAAGGCGAAGGCCCACACGAGTATCCGCGAGCCGAGCGCCGCGTCACCGTGGCTGGCCTCGCGCACCGCGAGGACGGAGCAGAACATCGCCGCGCCGTCGAGTCCGAACGGGACCAGGTACTGCCAGCCGCCGCTCAGGCCGAGGTTCTGCTCGCCGAAGCCGACCAGACCGTGGAAGGAGAGCGCCGCGGCGACCGCGGCACAGCAGAAGAGCAGGACGTAGGAGAAGGTGCCGTAGAGGGCCTCCTTGCGCCGGCGGCGCTCCTCCATGCGCTCCCACGAGTCGTCGGCGCCCGCGTCCTTCCCCGAGGAACGCTTGCCGCGCGCGAGCACCGCCACCGCCGCCAGCATGCCCAGGAGCAGCACGGCGCCCGGAAGCAGCCAGTTCAGCGATATGTCGGTCAATCTCATCAGGGGTCCCTTGCAGTGGGATAGGGCGTAACGCCCGCCATGGTGGCCCAAACCCAGCGGCCCTCAGGGGGTTTCGGGGCAAGAGGCCGCCAAGGAAGCGCAGAGGGGGTACCCAGGACGGCATTCTGCTCGAACTGCCGCATGAGGGGCGGGAGTTGAGTTCGATTAAGACTACCCGTACGAGTGGTTCGGCGGAAACTCACCGTGACGCGCGGGGGAGTTGTGAAACAACGCCGTGATCTTAGCCGACGGTCGGTCAGCCGGCCGCGGCGAGCAGCCTGCCGACGCGGTCGGCGTCGCAGGTCCGCGGGCAGGTGGCGCAGGTGTCCTCGGGGCGCAGGGTGTAGAACATGCAGCAGCTCGCCCGGTCCCGGGTGTGCAGCGGGGTGCCGTCCGGCCCCTTGAGCTCACGGAAGGCCGCGTCCCCGACGTAGGGCTTGGTGGCGCCCGGCAGCAGCAGTTCCAGCTCGTGCCGCGCCCGCTCCTGCTCGTCGAGCAGGTGGGCGACGTACCACAGGCCCTCCACGACCTCGTCGGTCGCCATCCCCCACAGGGCGCGCCCGCGGCGGCGCATCCGAGGGCCGAATCCGGCCAGGACCGGCTCCAGGTGCTCGGCGACCGCGGCCCGCACCTCGGCGCGCAGCGCCTCCTCGTCGGCGACCACCCGGGCGCCGGGCAGAGCGGCGGCGGGGTCGTCCGGGAGGCAGGCGAACGAGGTGGCGCGCACGGCCATCCGGCCCAGCGGGAGCCCGGCGGCCGTACGGTCGTAGGCCACGTGGGCCGCGGGGTGGCGGGGCACCCGGCGGTGCAGGAACCACGGCACGGTGATCAGCAGGCAGGCGGGCCAGGCGTACCGGTGCAGGCCGAAGCTCGCGATCACGTCCGGCCGGGCCCGCTGTTCGTAGTCCCGCAGCACCTGGGCCTCGTCCCAGGCCAGGAACGCCGCCAGCTCCGCCCCGCCCGCGGCGAGCGAGGCGGCCGTGACCCATCCTTCGCCGCTCGGAACCTCGTCGGCCGCGGTCAGCTCGGTGACGCCCAGCCCCGGGAGGACCTCGGACAGGCGCGCGTAGGCGTCCGTGAAGGCCGTACGGGTGACAGGCATGCGGGACCACCGATCCGCGTCGGGACAACGGGCTGCTTAGAGGTAAGCCTTACCTTACCCAAGAAGCCCGGGATGTGAACTGGCGGGTCGGTGCGCTTATGGTGCTTGACGGACAGGTGACAACCCGCCGTAATGACCCCAAGTACCGACACGTCCCGCAGGAGGACCCGTGAAGCACAGCGCGCAGGGCGCCGCAGGAACGGGTGCGGGGACGGGTGCGGGCGCCGGGCGCATTTGTACGGCCGCGGCGGCGCGGATCCCGGCGCAGCCCGGAGCGCCGGACCTGGCCCGGGGCCGGGCCCTCGGCGGCGGGGAGCCGGACGGCTCGGCGCGCGGCGAGCACACCCACGGCGAGGCACCGGCGCCCCGCCCGCGGGCCCTCGTCCAGCGTTCCTCCGTGCGCGGGCAGATCCTCGACGCCCTGCGCTCCGCGCTGGCCACCGGTGAGCTGCGGCCCGGCGGGGTCTACTCGGCGCCCGTGCTCGGCGAGCGGTTCGGCGTCTCGGCCACTCCGGTACGGGAGGCCATGCAGCAGCTCGCCCTGGAGGGCGCCGTCGAGGTCGTCCCCAACCGCGGCTTCCGCGTCGTCGAGCGGGGCGACCGCGAGCTGGCCGAGCTGGCCGAGGTCCGGGCCCTGATCGAGGCCCCGGTGTGGCTGCGGCTGGCCCGCACGGTTCCCGCCGAGCGCTGGGCAGAGCTGCGCCCCCTCGCCGAGGCCACCGTCCGGGCCGCGTCGTCCGGCTGCCCGGCCACCTACGCCGAGGCCGACCGCGCCTTCCACCGCGCGGTCCTCGCGCTGGCCGGCAACGAACAGCTCGTCCGGATCGCCGCCGACGTGCACCGCCGCGCCCAGTGGCCCCCGGCCGGCTCGCCCTCCGTGCGCGGGCGGGCCGACCTGGTCGCCGACGCCCACGAGCACACCGCACTCCTGGACGCCCTGATCGCCGGTGACCCGGACGTGGTGGGGTCCCTGGTCGAGGGGCACTTCACGGGCGCCGCCTGAGCGGGGACGGTCCGTGGGCCGGGGGCGCCTGCCCCGGCGGTATCGCCTGCCTGGCCGGGCGGTATCGCCTGCCTGGCCGGGCGGCCTGCCCCGGCGGGACCACCTGCCGGAACGCCGTCACGGGGGCGCCCGCCAGGAAGGGGCTTTCGTCGTGGTGGTGTCACCCCGCCGGGGCGGGCGGCACCGCCCCGGCGGGATCACTTGTCGTCAGAGGGTCGCCCGACCGGCGGGGCGCCCGCCGTTACGGGACCTCCTGGCGTTCCGTGCGGCGCGCGGGGGTCTGCTTCGCGGGTTGCCCGGTCTTCCCCGGGCCGCGGCTGTTGCCGCCCTTGCGGGGGCCGGCGCCGCGGCCGTGCAGTTCGACGGCGAGCGGGGAGGCGGTGAAGACCGAGGAGTACGTGCCGACCCCCACACCGATCAGCAGCGCGAGCGCGAAGTCGGTCAGCGAGTCGTCGGCGAGGACCGCCAGCGAGGCGAGGATGAGCACCGCGCCCATGCCCGTGTTGACCGTGCGCGGCAGGGTTTGCAGGATCGCGTCGTTGGTGAGCCGGTCGAAGGGTGTCCTGCGCTCCTTGCCCAGCAGTTCCCGGACGCGGTCGAACAGGACCACCGAGTCGTTGACCGAGTAGCCGATCACGGTCAGCAGCGCCGCCAGGAACACCCCGTCGATCGGCTTGCCCAGCCAGGCGAAGACCCCGACCAGGATGACCACGTCGTGGGCGAGCGCACCGACCGCGGCGGTGCCGAACAGCAGACGGAACCGGGCCGCCAGGTACGCCAGCTGGGCGGCCAGGGCGAGCCCGAGGGCGATCAGGGCGTCCCGGCGCAGTTCCTCGCCGAGGCTCGGGCCGATCAGCTCGTCGCGGACCTTCTCCGTCTCGCCGCCCAGCTCGGCGACGGCCTCGGTGACGGTCGCCGCCTCGGTGTCGGTCAGCTCCTCCGTGCGCACCGTGAGGTCGCCGTCGCCGGAGGACTGGACGACGGCGCGCGGGAAGCCCGCGTCCGCGAGGGCGTCGCGGGCCCGGTCGGGGTCGACCTGGGTGGCGGTGGAGTACTCGATGAGCCGGCCGCCGGTGAACTCGATGCCGAAGTTCAGGCCGCGCACCAGGATCCCGGAACCCGCCACCACGAGGACGACCAGCGAGGCCGCCAGCCAGCGGCGCGGGCGGCGCATCAAGAAGGGGTCGCGGCGCAGCAGGGCGTCACGGACCGGGCCGGTGGACGAGATGCCGGTGATACGGGGACGGCGGAAGACCGCCGGGCGGCTCGCGGCGAACTCGGCGAGCACCCGCGTGATCACCAGGGCGCTGACCATCGACGCGAGCACACCGATGCCGAGGGTGACGCCGAAGCCCTTCACCGGACCGGAGGCCAGGAAGAACAGCAGGGCGGCCGCGATGAGCGTGGTGATGTTGGAGTCGGCGATCGCGCTGAACGCGCTGCGGAAACCGGCGGTCAGCGCGGACCGGGTACTCGGACGGGTCCGGGCCGCCTGTTCCTCGCGGGCCCGTTCGAAGACGAGCACGTTGGCGTCCACCGCCATCCCGATCGCCAGCACGAAGCCCGCGAGGCCCGGCAGGGTCAGGGTCGCGCCGACCGCGGCCAGGGCGGCGTAGGAGATCAGGCCGTAGCAGAGCAGGGCCACGGTCGCGAGGGCACCCATCAGCCGGTAGACGACGATGATGAACAGCGCGGTCAGCGCCGTGCCGATGACGGCGGCCCAGGCCCCGGCCGAGATGGCCTCGTCGCCCAGGGTGGCGCCGATGGTGCGCTGCTCGATCGTCTCGACCGGCACCGGCAGGGCGCCGCCCTTGATGAGCAGGGCCAGTTCGCGGGCCTCGGCGTCGTCGAACGATCCGGTGATCTGCGTGGAGCCGCCGGTGATGCCCGCCCCGCAGGCCACGGACGGGTCGACCTGCGGCGAAGAGATGATCTTGTTGTCGAGCACGATGGCGACCCGGCGCTGCGGGTCGCCGGCCGGATGGCAGGCCGCCTCCCCGGTCACCCGGGCCCAGCGGTCGCTGCCGGCGTCCTTGAAGTCGACGGTGACGTGCCAGCCCGCGCCGCCCTGCTGGTCGAAGCGGGCGTCGGCGCCCTTGACGTCCTGCCCGGTCAGCGTGGCGTCCTTCAACCGCAGGGACTGCCCGGACTCGTCGGGCAGCACCCGCTCGCCGTCCGCGCCGGACGCCTTCTCGTCCTTGCCCTTGCCCTCGGCCCCGTCGGCGGCGTTCTCCGCCGGGCCGAGCACCGAGTGGACGGTGAGCTGCGCGGTGCGGCCCAGCACGTCGGCGGCCTGCTTCGGGTCCTGTACGCCCGGCAGTTCGACGACGACGCGGTTCTCGCCGGAGCGGACGATGGTCGGCTCGGCGACCCCGAGGGCGTCGATGCGGCCGCGCAGTACCTCCACGGTGCGGTCGGTGGCCTCCCGGTCGGCCTCGGTGGTGTCGGTGGACTTGGTCTCCAGCACGATCTGGGTGCCACCGCGCAGGTCGAGCCCGAGGCGGACCGGCATGGTCAGCGCGATGGCGACCGACGCGGCCATCACCGCGAGCGCGACGAGCGCCCGCACGTTCAGCGAACGGGAGCGGGAGCGGGAGCGGGAACGGGACCGCGAACCGGTCCGGGCAGAGGGACGGGTGCGGGCAGAGGGACGGGTGCGGGAAGGGGGACGGGTGCGTTTCAACACGGGCCTCCGGCGGGCATGCCGCGGCGGCGGCCGAGCGCGGCCGCGGCGAAGGAAGGTGACGGATGGTCGGGGGTGCGTCTCAGTCGCCGGAGGAGACGGGCGGCGCCCGGCCGCTGTCGTGACGCGCGCGGCCGGGCGAGACCGGTACCCGACCGGGCCCGGCCGAGGTCCGTGCGTGGGCGCCGGTGACGGCGCCCGCGGCGTGCGCGGTGGTGGCCGCGTGCGGGTCGGGTGCCGCCGGGCGCTCGCCCACCTGGTCGTGGCGGGCCCGGGGCTGGGCGGCGCAGACCGGCGTACAGCCGTCGTCCGCGTGGAGGTCGAGGGCCGGGTGGGGGACGGCCGTGGCGGCGGCCGCCGCGAGGGGACCGCCGGGGCCCACCTGGGCGCCGGCCGCGGGCCAGGCCGGGACCAGGGGCAGCAGAACGGCCAGCAGCACCGTGAGCACCGTCGCGAGGCGGTGGCGCATGAGCAGCCGTTCCCTTCCGGGGTGGGTGAGCGGGCCGGGGCCCGTGGCTCCGGCCGGGGAGTGGGCGGCCAGAGCCACGGGCGGTTCGAAGGGGCGTCAGGGCTCGATGAGCCCGGCGCGGATGGCGTACCGGGTCAGCTCCAGGCGGTCGCGCAGGCCGAGCTTCTGGAGCAGGTTCGCCCGGTGCCGCTGGACCGTCTTGATGCTGATGAAGAGGATCTCGGCGATCTCCTTCGAGGAGTGGCCCTCGGCGACGAGCTTGAGGACCTCCTCCTCGCGCGGGGTGAGGATGTGGTCGGAGGTCTCCTCGCCGTGCCGCACGCGGTCCAGGTAGTTGCGGATGAGCGCCGTCACCGCACCCGGGTACAGGAACGGCTCGTCGCGCATCGCGGCCCGGCAGGCGGCGACGAGGTCCCGGTCGGCGACCGACTTGAGCACGTATCCGCAGGCACCCGACTTCAGCGCCTGGAACAGGTACTGCTCGTTGTCGTGCATCGTCAGCATCAGGATGCGCAGCCCCGGCTTCAGCGCGGCCAGTTCGCGGGCCGCCTGGAGACCGGTGAGGCGGGGCATCGCGATGTCCAGGACCGCGAGGTCCGCCTCGTGGGCCCGCGCCATGTCGATGGCCTCCGCGCCGTCCCCGGCCTCGGCGACCACCTCGAGGTCCGGTTCCCGGTCGAGGATGAGGCGTACACCGCGGCGCACCAGCGCGTGGTCGTCGGCGAGCAGGATGCGGATCTTCGACGGGGCGGACGCCGGGGACGGCAAGCGCGGCTCGCGCGGCTCGTACGAGGACGACGGGTCGTACGAGGAGGACCGGGCGGACCGGGCGGACGGGGCGAACGGGTCGGACGGGGCGGACGGGTCGGACATGGTCAGGGCTACTTCCTGGGAAGGGGTGCGGTGAGCCGGATGCGGGTGCCGGCGCCGGGTGCCGAGGTGATGTCGAGGGCGGCCCCGATGAGCAGGGCCCGTTCCCGCATGCCGCGGATGCCGGCGCCCTCGTGCGCCGCCTCGATGCCGCGGCCGTCGTCGGTGATGGTGAGGGTCACCGCGCCGTCGGCGCGGGCCAGGCCCACCTCCAGGCGCTCGGCGTCCGCGTGGCGGGCGGCGTTGGTCAGGCTCTCCTGCGCCACCCGGTAGAGGACCAGTTCGGTCTCGTGGTCCAGGACCGGCAGGTCGGCGTCGAAACGGCGCACCACCCGCAGGCCGGTGTGGGTGGCGAAGTCGTGCGTCAGCGAGGACAGCGCGCTGATCAGGCCGAGGTCGTCCAGGACGCCGGGCCGCAGCCGGCGCACCAGGCGGCGGACCTCGTCCAGGCTCTCCCGGGTGATCTCCTGCGCCTGGTGCAGCTCGTCGCGCAGCGGCTCGTCGGCGTCGTCCGCGGCACGCCCCAGGACCAGCAGGATCGCCGTCATGCTCTGCCCGACCTCGTCGTGCAGCTCCTGGGCGATGCGGCGCCGCTCCGCCTCCTGGGCGAGCAGGACGCGGGCACTGCTGGTGGCCCGCTCGTTCTCCAGGCGGTCCAGCATGGCGTTGAACGTGCGGATCAGCTCCGGGACCTCGCCGCCGCCGGCCACCGGCAGCCGCTGGCCGGGGCGCAGCAGGTCGACCGTGGTCATCAGCCGGGTGAGCCGCTCCAGCGGCGCCAGGCCCCAGCGCAGCAGGGCGCCGTTGGCCACCAGCATGACACCCATGCCCACCACGAGGACGACGGCCTCGGTCAGCAGGATCGGCACGGAGACGGTCACCGGAGCCCACAGCAGCAGCGCCGTGGCGAAGCCCAGCACCACCGCGTTGAGCCCGAAGATCCGCCAGAACAGGGACACCGGGGGTACGCCTCCTTCGGCGACGTGTTCGTTTTGGTACGCCTCTACTGTCGGTCATCGCGCACCCTCGGTGGGAGCTGCGGCCCAGGTAGCGACCGAGCAAGCGACCAGCGTGCTCCTCCCGGACCCGTCGGGTCGATGGGGCCCGACCCCCATTTCCGGCTCGCGGCATACCCATACGGCCGCCCCGGCGCACCGCGCAGTGGATCCCGCGCCCCCGGGCAAATGGGTCCTGCGCCCGATGGGTTTCCCCGGGCGGCCCGGCCATGGTGGAGGACGACCGGGCCCGATCGGCCCGGCGCTCGGCATACCCGCAGAACCTTCCGAGAAAAGGACCCGTCACCGTGTCGCTCGACGCCTCCCGCATCGAACCCCGCCCCGAGCGGCTGACCGCTCACGAGGCGCGCCAGCGCCTCGAACACGCCCGCAACACCCGCATGACCCAGTTGCAGGCCCTCGACGAGAGCGGCCAGGCGGACGACCAGCTGATGTCCGCGCAGAAGGCCGCGATCGAGCGGGTGCTCAAGGAGATCGACGAGGCCTTCGCCCGGGTCGAGGACGGCACCTACGGCGCCTGCCTGGGCTGCGGCAAGCCCGTCCCGGGGGAGCGCCTGGAGATCCTCCCGTACACCCGGTACTGCGTCGCCTGCCAGCGCCGCGCCGCCACCTGACGGCCGCCGGCTCCGGCTCCGGCCCCGGCCCCGTCCTCGTCTCCGTCCAGAACCGTCCCTCCCGCCCTGCCCAAGGGGTGAAGTGGTGAAGAACCAGATCATCGGCGACCGCGGCACACGTCCGTCGCCCCTGTCGTCCGAGGACCTCGCCGTGCTCCGGGACGACCTCCGGGAGCAGCGGCTGTTCCGTGAGGACCAGCTGCGGCAGATCGCGGCGCTCCCGGCCCGCACCGACGAGCCGGTCCCCGGCCGCGCCGACGAGCCGGTCCGGCGGCGGTCCGCCGCGCAGACCGAGGTCCGGGTCAAGCTGGCGGCCTCGGCGCGCATGGTCCTCGCGGACGTGGAAGCGGCGCTCGACCGCATCGCCGAGGGCCGCTACGGCCGTTGCCAGCTCTGCCGGCGCGCCATCGACCGCGACCGGCTGATGATCGTGCCGCAGGCCCGCTACTGCGCCCGCTGCCAGCAGGTGCGGGAGGCCGGACGATGACCCTGCTCCGGCGGCCCGGCGCCGCCCTGTCCCGGCACCGGCCGTGGCCGCTGTGCCGGCGGTGCGGCGGCGTCGCCCTCGACATGGGCAGCGCCCGCACCCGCGCCTGGGTCGCCGGGCGCGGGATGATCCTCGACGTGCCGACGGTGACCTTCCCCGGCGCGGGCGCGGTGTACCCGATCCAGCGCGGGGCGATCGTCGACACCCGGGGCACGGCCCGGATGCTCGACCGGCTGCTGGGCCACCGGCTGCCCCGCTTCGCCCGTCCGGTGGTGGTGGTGACCGCGCCGGTGCTGGGCGGTCCGGCCTACCGGGCCCGGGCCCGTACGGCCGTGGAGGTGCTGCGCCCGCGCAGTGTGCTGACCGTTCCCAGCGCGCGGGCGGTGGCCCTCGCGGCGGGCGCCGACCTGTCCCGGCCGCTGCTCGTGATGGACAGCGGCGCGCATCTCACGGAGGTGGTGCTCCTCGTGGACGGCGCCGTCTTCGACGCCCGCCGCACCGCGCTGGGCACGGCGGACCTCGACGAGGCGACCCCGCCCGCGCGGATCGGCGAGGCGCTGGCCGACATGACGACCTCGATGCTGCGGCAGGACGGCACGTCCCTCGCGCTCGACGCGCTCGCGCGGGGGCCGCTGCTGGCGGGCGGGGGCGCGCTGCGCCCCGAGATCACCTGCCGGCTCGCCGACCGCCTGCACGTGCCGCTGCGCGCGGTGCCCGCACCGCACACGGCGGCCGTACGGGGCGCCGCGAAGCTCCTGGAGGCCGCGCACACCCACCCGTCGACCACCGGCACGGACCCACCGGACGACCACCCGCACTGACCCGCTGCCGCCGTCGGTACCGGTACCGGCACCGGCGTCTGCCATCGACCGGGCCGGGGGGAGGGGCACCGCTCGCCCCGGTCGCTGATGCCGCGCCGTGACCGGGTGCGGCACCGGACGCCCCACGGGCGTGGTCGGCCGGGCGTCCGTCATCCGCCAGGCCGGCCGGCTGCCCCGGCCGTGACCCGGGTGCCGGGCCCGTTCGCCGCGCCAGGGAACCGCGCCCCGATCCCCCATCCCGTCCCGTCCCCGTCCCGTCCGAACCCGCCCTCGACGCCGTTCGCGGCGCCTGCGGCGGCCGATCCGGCTGCCCCGAGCCAGGAAGGAGGCACACCGTGGCCGGCGAGATCCCGCAGGCTCAGCCACCACCCGCCGAACCCGGTGCCGAGAGCGCCCGACACCCCTACCTGCTGCTGTGGAGGTGGCGGCGCAACCCGCTGCGGCGGCCGAGCGACCGGCTGGGGGCGTGGATCTCGCTGGGGCTCGTGCTCGCCGTGCTGGTGGCGGCCCCGGCGGCGATGTTCGGGGTCGGCGACAGCGCCTACCGGCACTACCGGAGCACCGCCGAGCACGAGGCGCGGAGCCGGGACCACCGTCCCGCGGTCCTGACCCACGACGCCCCGCGCCATCCCGAGCCGGGGTCGGACGAGGCGAAGAAGGCTCGCTACCCGGTCCCGGTCCGCTTCACCGGCCCCGACGGGGTGCGCAGGACCGGGACGACCGAGGTCGAACCGGGGCTGCCGGCCGACAGCACCGTCCTGGTCTGGGTCGACGACGAGGGCCGGATCACCGAGCCGCCGCTGTCCGCGGAGCAGATCCGCAGCCGCACGATGGGCTGGGCGATCCTCGCCTTCCTGGGCGTGGTCCTCACCGGCCTCGCGGCGCACGCCGCCACGAGCCTCGTGCTGCACCGGCGCAACCTCGCCCAGTGGGACGCGGCCTGGGCCGGCACGGCCCCGCGCTGGAGCAGGTTCCCGTGACGCCCGGCCCGGCGCGCCTCCCTCACGCCGTCGCCGCGCCCGCCGCCGGCGGCGTCAACTGCCGCGCCAGCCACGTCGGTACGCCGCCCAGCAGCCGGAACAGCCGCCGCGCCTCCTCCCGCAGCCGGGACGCCTCCGGCTCCGACTCGGCGTCCGCGAGGGAGGCCAGCGCCGGCGCCGTACCGACGAGGTACCCCAGCTCCTCGCGGATGCGCAGCGACTCGGCGAAACCGTGCCGCGCCTCGGCCAGTTCGCCCTCCCGCAGGGCGAGTCCGGCCAGATGCCGCCAGGTGAAGGACTGGAGCAGCGGGTCGGCGTGCGCGGTGGCGCCGGCGTGGGCCCGCCGGTACGCCGCGCGGGCGGCCTGCGGCGAGCGGGTCAGGTTCTCCGCGAGCAGCCCGCGCCGAAAGTCGAGCAGCGCCCGCCCCCCGGCCCCCGGCGCGATCAGCGCCGCCGCCCGTCCCAGTGCCGCCCGCGCCTCGTCGGCCCGGTCGCGCACCCCGTGGACCGTGGCGGCGTACGCGAGCTGCCCCCGTTCGCACGCGGCGGCCCCGCGTTCGTCGTCGGTGTGGGCCAGCGCTTCCGCGGTGCGCAGCGCGTCCTCGGCGTCGGCCCAGCCCTGCTCGGTGTACAGGCACCGCTCCACCAGCAGCGCGGTCCGCTGCAAGGCGGTGTCCGCGGTGACCGGCTCCAGCAGGGCCGCAGCGTCGGCCCAGCAGCCGCGCGAGCGCAACCGCCATACCGCGGTCTGGAGCGGATCGTCACCTTCGGTCGTTCCCCAGCCAGAACCAGCCATGGCGGAATGCGCCACGTCGCCCTCCCCTTAGCACGCCATCGAGCTCTCGAGTGGTGGCCGCATCTCAGCACGGATCCGGCGGCCCGGCCAAGAGGATGGGTGAAACTTTTCACAAAGTCGTGGTCTTCGTGCCGTCGAGGTTTGGAGCCGCCCCGGACCGCCCCGGACCGCCCCGGACCGCCCCGGACCGCTCCGGGCCCCGGCGCGGCCGCGGCGCGCCCCGGGCCTCAGCTCATCCGCAGGGCCAGGAAGAAGTCGAGCTTGTCCTCCAGCCGCGACAGGTCGCGCCCCGTCAACTGCTCGATCCGCCCGACGCGGTAGCGCAGCGTGTTGACGTGCAGGTGCAGCCGGTTCGCACAGCGCGTCCAGGAGCCGTCGCTGTCGAGGAACGCCTCCAGCGTCGGGATCAGCTCGGCGCGGTGGCGGCGGTCGTAGTCCCGCAGCGGATCGAGCAGCCGGGCGGTGAAGGCGCGCCGCACGTCGTCCGGGACGAAGGGGAGCAGCAGCACGTGCGAGGCCAGCTCCTGGTGCCCGGCCGCGCAGACCCGGCCGGGGCGCGCCGCGGCGACCCGGCGCGCGTGCCGGGCCTCCTCCAGCGCCCCGCGCAGGCCTTCCGCCGAGTGCACGGCCGCGCTGACGCCGAGCGTGACCCGCCCGTCCCCGTCCAGACCGGCCGACAGCGGCTCCCGCACGGACTCGAGGAGCGTTTCCGCGAGGACCCCGGCCTCGGAACCGTCGTGCTCGCTGGAGACCGCCGGCAGCGGAACCAGGGCGACCGCCTCCTCGCCGGTGTGCGCCACGGCGATGCGGTCCGACTGCTCGGGTCCGGTGGCGTGCGGGTCGACCAGCATCTCCTCCAGCAGGGTCTGCGCGACCCGGCCGGTCTGCTCGTCGCCGTCCTCCCACTCCACCCGGGCCACCACGACCTGCCAGTGCGGTGCCGCGCCGAGACCCGGCAGCAGCACCGGCGCCGCCACCCGGAGCCGGGCCGCGATCTCGGCCGGCGCGGCGCCCGTCTGGACCAGCTCCAGGACCTCCTGGGCCAGCCGCCGCCGCACCGTGCGCGCCGCGTCCCGCCGGTCCCGTTCGACCGCGATCAGCTGGGTGACGCCGTACAGCAGGTCGAGGCGCTCCTCGGCCCAGTCACCGGCGTCCGCCTCCACCACCAGCAGCCAGTCGGACAGCACCGTCTCGCGCACGTCCCGGCCGGCGCCCGTGCCCTGGGGGGCCCGCGCACCCGGCGGCGTCGCCGGCGGCTGCCCGCGGCCGCGCACCGGGAAGAGGCTGTACGTCGTCGAACCCACGGGCACCCGGTGCGGCGCGCGCCGGCCGGTGCGGGTGGCCGCGAGGTGCTCGGCGGCCAGCTTGGCGCGGACCCCGGCGGTCGGCGCGGGCTCCGCGTCCTTCGGCCCGGCGACCTGCCGTCCGGTGGGGGAGAGCACCCAGGCCCGCAGGTCGAGGTCGGAGCCGAGCAGGTCCAGGACCACGTCGGGGCCGCCGCCCGCCGGTCCCGAGGTCATCATCCGGCGGTGCCGGTCCACCACGGCCGCGAGGTCTCCCGCCCGCTCGCCGGAGACCTGGCGCACGACGTGCTCGGTGATCGTCGCGAAGGCCACCGACTCGTGCACCGCGAACAGCGGCAGCCGGTGCCGCGCGCACGCCGCGACCAGGTCCTCGGGCACACTCCCCAGCTCCGCCTCACCGGCCGCCAGCGCCGCCACCTGGGCCTGCACCAGGAGGCGGACGAACGGTTCGGAGTCGGCGGCGTCCCGGCGCCAGGCCAGGCCGGTGAGCACCAGCTCGCCGCCCGAGAGATAGCGGCTGGGGTCCCGCAGGTCGGTGGTCATCACGCCGCGGACCGTGCGGTCCAGCTCGTCCTCGCCGCCGAGCAGCTCGAGGCCCAGCGCGTCCGTGTCCAGCAGTGCGCGCAGCCGCATTCTCGTCGCCGCCGTTCTTTGTCTCGAAGTGTTCCAGGTCACGCGGCTGTGTCGCCCGATTCCAGAGGAGAACAGGGAGGCAATTGAGCACCTCCGTTCATACGAATCTACAAGATGCCCGCCCTGGCCAGCCAACTCCTTCATGGTTTCTGCGACTGACCCTGGTGGAGCACACGACGGTGTACTGAGGCCATTCCACGTGAACAGCACATGAACGAGCCGGGCCGCGATCCATCGGATTGGCTCGATCTCCACGGCCGTCGCACGCAGACGTCCCGCACCGCAGCCGTCCCGCACGAAGCCGTCCCGCACGCAGCCGTCCCGCACACAGAGACTTCGCACCCAGAGACCCCGCACGCATCCCGCAGACACCGCCGCACGCAGACGAGGAAGAGAGCCGGGCATGGACTTCCTTCGCCCCGCCAGCTGGGAGGAGGCGCTCGCCGCCAAGGCCGAGCACCCCACCGCCGTGCCGATCGCGGGCGGTACCGACGTGATGGTCGAGATCAACTTCGACCACCGCAGGCCCGACGTCCTCATGGACCTGGGCCGCATCGGCGACCTGGCCGAGTGGGAGGTCGGCGAGGACTCCGTACGGCTCGGTGCCTCCGTGCCCTACACCCGCATCATGGAGAACCTGCGCACCGAGCTGCCGGGTCTCGCCCTCGCCTCGCACACGGTCGCCTCCCCGCAGATCCGCAACCGCGGCGGCGTGGGCGGGAACCTCGGCACCGCGTCCCCGGCCGGTGACGCCCACCCGGCGCTGCTCGCCGCCGGCGCCGAGGTCGAGGCCGCGTCGGTGCGCGGGACCCGCCGCATCCCCATCGACGCGTTCTACACCGGCGTGAAGCGCAACGCGCTGGAGCCCGACGAGCTGATCCGCGCCGTGCACATCAGGAAGGCCGACGGGCCGCAGCAGTTCTCCAAGGTCGGCACCCGCAACGCCATGGTCATCGCCGTGTGCGCCTTCGGCCTCGCCCTGCACCCCGGGAGCCGTACGGTCCGCACCGGCATCGGCTCGGCCGCGCCCACCCCGGTCCGGGCGACGGCCGCCGAGGAGTTCCTGAACGCGGCGCTCGACGAGGGCGGCTTCTGGGAGAACGGGAAGACCGTCACCCCGTCGGCGGTCACACGGTTCGCCGACCTGTGCGCCGCCGCCTGCAACCCGATCGACGACGTCCGGGGCACCGCGGACTACCGCCGCCACGCGGTCGGCGTCATGGCCCGCCGCACGCTCACCTGGACCTGGGAGTCGTACCGCGGCGCCCGCCGCACCACGGAAGGAGCCGCGTGATGCGCGTCAACCTCACCGTCAACGGACGTCCGCAGCAGGCCGACGACGTGTGGGAGGGCGAGTCCCTGCTGTACGTGCTGCGCGAGCGGATGGGCCTGCCCGGTTCCAAGAACGCCTGCGAGCAGGGCGAGTGCGGCTCCTGCACCGTCCGCCTGGACGGCGTACCGGTGTGCTCCTGCCTGGTCGCGGCCGGCCAGGCCGAGGGCCGCGAGGTCGTCACCGTCGAGGGCCTGGCGGAGTTCGCCCGGCGCCGCGCCGAGGGCGACACCGCCCGCGGTGTCCGCGGCGGGGCGAACGCGTCGCTGGACGCGGCACGGCGGTGGCAGGCCCGGGGCACCGACTCGCAGACCGGCGAGAACATCGAACTGGCCCCCATCCAGCAGGCGTTCATCGACGCCGGCGCCGTCCAGTGCGGCTTCTGCACACCCGGACTGCTGGTCGCCGCCGACGAGATGCTGGAGCGCGACCCGGACCCGTCCGACGAGGACATCCGCGAGGCGCTGTCGGGCAACCTGTGCCGCTGCACCGGCTACGAGAAGATCATGGACGCGGTCCGCCTGGCCGCGGCCCGCCGGTCCGAGGGGGCCACGACATGACGGCCGTCGGCGCACCCACCGGCCTCACCCAGGGTTCCCGCACCAAGGGCGGCATCGGCGAGTCCACGCTCCGCCCGGACGGCGTCCTCAAGGTCACCGGCGAGTTCGCGTACGCGTCCGACATGTGGCACGAGGACATGCTCTGGGGCCAGATCCTGCGCTCCACCGTCGCGCACGCCGAGATCGTCTCCATCGACACCGGCGAGGCGCTCGCCACCCCCGGCGTGTACGCCGTCATGACGTACGACGACCTGCCCACCAACGTGCGCCACTACGGGCTGGAGATCCGGGACACCCCGGTCCTCGCCCACGGCAAGGTCCGCCACCACGGTGAGCCGGTCGCGATCGTCGCCGCGGACCACCCGGAGACCGCGCGCCGCGCCGCAGCCAAGATCAAGGTGGAGTACCGGGAACTGCCCCTCGTCACCGACGAGGCCTCCGCGACCGCCCCCGGCGCGATCCTCGTCCACGAGCACCGCGACGACCACCACTCGGGCCACGTCCCGCACCCCAACATCGTGCACCGCCAGCCGATCGTGCGCGGCGACGCCGCCGCTGCCGCCGCACGCGCCGACGTGATCGTCACGGGCGACTACCACTTCGGCATGCAGGACCAGGCCTTCCTCGGTCCCGAGTCGGGTCTCGCCGTGCCCGGCGAGGACGGCGGCGTCGACCTCTACATCGCCACCCAGTGGCTCCACTCCGACCTGCGCCAGATCGCCCCCGTGCTCGGCCTGCCCGAGGACAAGGTGCGGATGACGCTGTCCGGCGTCGGCGGCGCCTTCGGCGGACGCGAGGACCTGTCGATGCAGATCCACGCCTGCCTGCTCGCACTGCGCACCGGCAAACCCGTCAAGATCGTCTACAACCGCTTCGAGTCCTTCTTCGGCCACGTCCACCGCCACCCGGCCCGGCTCCACTACGAGCACGGCGCCACCCGGGACGGCCGGCTCACCCACGTGAAGTGCCGCATCGTCCTGGACGGCGGCGCCTACGCCTCAGCCTCCCCGGCGGTCGTCGGCAACGCCGCCTCGCTGTCCGTCGGGCCGTACGTGTGCGAGGACGTGGACATCGAGGCCCTCGCCCTCTACTCCAACAACCCGCCCTGCGGCGCCATGCGGGGCTTCGGCGCGGTCCAGGCGTGCTTCGCCTACGAGGCGCAGATGGACAAGGTGGCGGCCGGACTCGGCCTGGACCCGGTGGAGTTCCGCCGGATCAACGCCATGGAGCAGGGCACGCTCATGCCCACCGGGCAGCCCGTCGACTCCCCGGCTCCGGTCGCCGAACTCCTGCGCCGCGTCAAGGCGATGCCGATGCCGCCGGAGCGCCAGTGGGAGTCCAGCGAGGGCGCCGACCTACGGCAGCTGCCCGGCGGCCTGTCCAACACCACGCACGGCGAGGGTGTCGTACGGGGCGTCGGCTACGCGGTCGGCATCAAGAACGTCGGCTTCTCCGAGGGCTTCGACGACTACTCCACCGCCCGGGTCCGCCTGGAGGTCGCGGGCGGCCGCCCCGTCGTCACCGTGCACACGGCGATGGCGGAGGTCGGCCAGGGCGGCGTCACCGTCCACGCGCAGATCGCCCGCACCGAGCTGGGCGTCGCCCAGGTCACCATCCGGCCCGCCGACACCCGGGTGGGCTCGGCCGGTTCGACGTCGGCCTCCCGGCAGACCTACGTCACCGGCGGCGCCGTGAAGCACGCTTGCGAGCTGGTGCGGGAGAAGGTCCTGGACATCGGCCGCCGCAGGTTCGGCTCCCACCACCCCGCCTGGGCCACCGCCGGACTCCGCCTGGAGGGCGGCAAGGTCGTCACCGACGGCGGCGAGGTCCTCGCCGGCCTCGTGGACGTCCTGGAGGACGAGGCGGTCGAGGTCGAGCGGGAGTGGCGGCACCGGCCGACCGAGCCCTTCGACCCGCGCACCGGACAGGGCAACGGCCACGTCCAGTACTCCTTCGCCGCGCACCGCGCCGTCGTCGAGGTCGACACCGAACTGGGCCTGGTCAAGGTGATCGAACTGGCCTGCGCCCAGGACGTCGGCAAGGCGCTGAACCCGCTCTCCGTGGTCGGCCAGATCCAGGGCGGCACCGTCCAGGGCCTGGGCATCGCGGTGATGGAGGAGATCGTCGTCGACCCCGTGACCGCCAAGGTCAGGAACCCGTCCTTCACGGACTACCTGCTCCCCACGATCCTCGACACGCCGGCCCTACCGGTCGACGTGCTCGAACTCGCCGACGATCACGCGCCCTACGGGCTGCGCGGAGTCGGCGAGGCACCCACCCTGTCGTCCACCCCGGCGGTCCTCGCGGCCATCAGGGACGCGACCGGGCTGGCGCTCGACCGCACGCCGGTACGACCGGAACACCTCACCGGTACGGCTGCGGACCAAGACCCTCCGGGCGGCGCACGGAACGTCACACCTTCCGCGCCGCCCGGAGCACCGACCAAGTCCCGCTCCGCTCGCGGCACTTGACGTACCACCCGCACCACGACCAGTACCACCAGTACCAAATACAAGTACGTGTACCAAGTACCAACCAGGACCAACCAGTACCACCACACATGCGTTCGTCTCGGGCCGTCCCCCGGGTCGTGCATATCCCAAATCCCGCGGCCGCCCCAGCGGCCGGCCGGGTGCACCTATGAACCTTGGGAGACGGCCCCATGACCCAGCAGTCAGTGGAGCCCGAGATCACCGCCGAAGACGCGGGCGCGGGCTCCCGCGTCCCCGGCGGACGGTCTTGGCTCGACCGGTACTTTCACATATCCCACCGGGGATCGACGGTCGCGCGTGAGGTGCGCGGCGGCATCACCACCTTCATGGCGATGGCGTACATCGTCCTGCTCAACCCCGTGATCCTGTCCGGCAAGGACGCGGCGGGGGACACCCTGGGCCAGAAGGCCCTGATCACCGCGACGGCGCTCGCCGCGGCGGTCACCACGCTCCTGATGGGTTTCGTCGGCAAGGTGCCGCTCGCCCTGGCCGCCGGGCTCTCGGTGTCCGGGGTGATCGCCGGGCAGGTCGTCCCGCAGATGACCTGGCCGCAGGCCATGGGCATGTGTGTGATGTACGGCGTGGTGATCATGCTGCTCGTGGTCACCGGGCTCCGCGAGATGATCATGAACGCGATCCCGCTCGCCCTCAAACACGGCATCACCATGGGCATCGGCCTGTTCATCGCCATCATCGGCCTGGTCAAGAGCGGTTTCGTGCACGCGGGCGAGGCGACCCCGCTCACCCTCGGCCCGGCCGGGGAACTGGCGGGCTGGCCGGTCCTGCTCTTCGCGGGCACCCTGCTGCTGATCTTCATGCTCCAGGCGCGCAACATGCCCGGCGCCATCCTGATCGGCATCGTCACCGGCACGATCGTGGCGGCCATCCTCAACGCCACCGGGGTCATCGACCCCAAGCAGTGGGCCAACGGCGCCCCCGAACTGCACGGCAGCGCGGTCTCCATGCCGGACTTCTCGCTCTTCGGCGACCTGGAGTTCGGCGGCTGGGGCGAGGTCGGCGCGATGACGGTCGGCATGATCGTCTTCACGCTGGTGCTCGCCGGGTTCTTCGACGCGATGGCCACCATCATCGGCGTCGGCACCGAGGCGAAGCTCGCCGACGACAAGGGCCGCATGCCGGGCCTGTCCAAGGCGCTGTTCATCGACGGCGCGGGCGGTGCCATCGGCGGCGTGGCGGGCGGCTCCGGCCAGACCGTCTTCGTCGAGTCCGCGACCGGCGTCGGCGAGGGCGCCCGCACCGGGCTCGCCTCGGTCGTCACCGGCGCGTTCTTCGCCGCCTGCCTCTTCTTCACGCCGATCACCGCGATCGTGCCGCAGGAGGTCGCCTCGGCGGCCCTGGTGGTCATCGGCGCGATGATGATGATGAACGCCCGGCACGTGGACTGGGCCGACCGGGCCACCGCGATCCCGGTCTTCCTGACCGTCGTCCTGATGCCGTTCACGTACTCCATCACGGCCGGCGTCGCCGCCGGTGTCATCTCCTACGTCGCCATCAAGGTCGCGCAGGGCAAGGCCCGGGAGATCGGCGCGTTCATGTGGGCCCTGACGGTGATCTTCGTCGTCTACTTCGCCCTCAACCCGATCGAGAGCTGGATGGGCGTGCACTAGCCGCCACGACGGGAACCCTTCACGTACCCGTCGTCCAAGGAGGACCGGAAGATGCTGGACATCGCCGAGGAACTGCACCGGTGGGTCGGGCAGGGGCGCGACTTCGCCGTGGCCACGGTGGTGGCCGTCGGCGGCAGCGCCCCCCGGCCGACCGGCGCCGCCCTCGCGGTGGACGCCGACGGCACGGTGGTCGGCTCGGTCTCCGGCGGGTGCGTGGAGGGAGCCGTGTACGAGCTGTGCCGGCAGGCCCTCCAGGACGGCGAGACCGTCCTGGAGCGCTTCGGGTACAGCGACGAGGACGCCTTCGCCGTGGGCCTGACCTGCGGCGGGGTCATCGACGTCCTCGTCGCCCCGGTACGGACGGGCGACCCCGCCCGCCCGGCCCTGGCCGCGGCCCTCGCCGCCGCCGCGCGCGGAGAGACGGCGGCCGTGGCACGCGTCGTGAGCGGCCCGGCGGCACTGCTGGGCAGCGCGCTCGTCGTCCACGCGGACGGCTCCCGCACCGGCGGCCTCGGCGGTCACCCCGAGCTGGACCGCACGGCCGCCGCCGAGGCCGGCGCCTTCCTGGCCGCGGGGCGCACCGGCACGCTGGAGATCGGCGAGCAGGGCTCGCGCTGCGGCGCACCGCTGACCCTGCTGGTCGAGTCCTCGGTCCCGCCTCCCCGCATGATCGTCTTCGGTGCGATCGACTTCGCCTCGGCACTGACGCGGGTCGGCAGGTTCCTCGGCTACCACGTGACCGTGTGCGACGCCCGCCCCGTCTTCGCCACCCGGGCCCGTTTCCCGGACGCGGACGAGATCGTCGCCGAGTGGCCCCACACGTACCTGGCCCGCACCGCCGTGGACGCCCGCACGGTGCTGTGCGTCCTGACCCACGAGGCCAAGTTCGACATCCCGCTGCTCCGGCTGGCGCTGCGCCTGCCGGTGGCGTACGTCGGTGCGATGGGCTCCCGCCGCACCCACCTGGACCGCGAGGCCCGCCTGCGCGAGGCCGGCGTGAGCGACCGGGAGCTGGCCCGCCTCAGGTCCCCGATCGGCCTCGACCTCGGCGCCCGCACCCCCGAGGAGACGGCCCTGTCCATCGCCGCCGAGATCGTCGCCACCCGCCACGCCGGCACGGGCGCTTCCCTGACCGGCGCCCACACCCCGATCCACCACGACGGCCCCACGGCACCGGCGGCCCCGAGGGGGCGCATCGGGTCGGTGGCGTAGCGGCCCCGGGCCCGGGTGCGGGGTGCGGGCGCCGGAGAGGGCGTGCCCCGCGTCGCGGACACCACGAGCCGACGCCGCGGATACTCGCCGAGGGCGGCTGCGTCCACCCGGCCGGGACCCGTGGTGGTGCTCGCCGTCCCCAGTACCTACGCCCTGCGCGGCTGACCAGCGAGCTTCACGCCTCGACGACGATGGTGCCTATCGTCGATTCGGGGCCGGGCCCGTCCGGACGGTCGACCTTCCACCAGCCCAGCGTTTCCTCGTACTCGGGCTGCGGAACCGCACGTCCTTCCGCGGTCATCAGGCGTCCTTGATACGCCTGGGCGTAACGTGCTCGAACCGAGTAGACGCCGGGTTCGTCGGGGACGACGACGTCACACGACACGTTCACCCACTCCGCTGGACCCGGGTTGTCCTCCGCCAGCGCCTGGACGCGCGTGCCGGGATTGACCACCTTCATTCCGCCCCCGCTGCGCTGCTTGCCGTTCCACACCGATGCCTGGGCCCGGTCCTGGCCCGCCAGACCGACGATCACCTGGTTGACGGCGTTGCCGCATGCCGAGCAGTCGTGCAGCACGTCGAAACTGACCTCGTGCGAACCTCCTGTGCGGACGTGCACCACGTCGGCGCCGCCATCGATCCTCACGTTCCGAATCTTGAACCGGAACCCCGCCCCGCCTCCGTACGCCTCGACCATCTCGGCGCCGGGAGCAGGAGCCGTGCTCCGATGGGCATCGCCGTAACTCATCTTGTCGGTCATACGCCAAGTAAACAGGCGGCGGGATCGTGGAAGCCGAGGTTTTTGGATCATGTGCCGGACCAACTCTGGTGCGAGGTGACCGCAGTCGGCGAACCCGAGACCGCCCGGGCCAAGGATTGCGGCATCAGCCGCGAAGGCCTCCGGTCCCCGCTGGAATCGCAAGCGCCGGTAGGGATTGATCGGGACCAACGACGCCCGAGCAAGCCTTGCCGGCCACCGTGCGGAGAGGGTGGGCGATCCGGACGCCGGTGCCGGTGCCGGTGCCGGTGCCGGGCAGGCCGGCACCGGCGATCCTGCCCCTGCCGGGGGCTCCGAGGGGTCGGTCTCACTCCCGGCCCGGGGTCCTCCTGGGCAGGGACACGTCTGCGACGACCGGGCGGTGGTCGGAGGCCGTGGGCTGTTCCGGGACCGTGGCGGTGTGTACCCGTACGTTCTCGCCCACGGTCACGTAGTCGATCCGCTTCACCGGGGCCTCGGCCGGGTACGTGCCGGGGGTGCCCGTGCCGGCGTCGCGCAGTTCCTTCCACAGCGGCGCCAGCTCGGGTGCCGAGGGCTCGGCGTTGAAGTCGCCCAGGAGGAACTGGCGGGCGCCCGGCAGTTCCGCCCGCTCCCGGGCCATGATCCGCCGGGTGTCGGCGACCTGGGCCTCGCGCACGGCCGGGTCCGCCCGGTAGTCGAGGTGGGTCACGAAGACCTGCACCGGAATCCCGCGCACCTTGAGCGTCACCTCGCCGAATCCGGGCGCGGGGGCCGGTACCGGGTTCTCGTCCTGCGTGGACAGGCGCGTGATCTCGTGGTTCGTCGCGGAACGGACCGGGAAGCGGGACAGCACCGCCACGCCGTACTCGCGCCGGGGCTCACCCGCCGTCACCGGATCCAGGCTGTAGATCGGCGCGAAGGACACCCGCATGCCGAGCCGCCGGGCCAGCTCCCCGGCCACGTCGAGCCCCTGGCTGCGGGCTCCCCAGTGCACGTCGACCTCCTGAAGGCCGATCACGTCCGCGTCGAGGGCGCGCAGCGCGGCGGCCTGCCGGTCGAGGTCGAAGACGCCGTCCGAGCCGGCCCCGGCGTGGATGTTGTAGGTGGCGATGCGCAGCGGGACCGCCTGACCCCGGTCGGCCGCGGATGCGGGCGGTGCCGCCACGGCCAGGGCCAACAGGGCGGCCGTGAGAGACAGTTGGGTGAGGGTGCGCGCTCTGGGAGACATGCCGGCACGGTACGCGGGAAATGGTGTCCGCGCGGCGCGCCGCGCGATCCCGACTGCGAGCCGTCCCCCGCCCGCAACCTCCGGTTCACGGCTCCCGGAGCAGGTGGTCGACCGTGCGGCCGAAGACATGGCGCCCCGCGCCGCCGAGGGGGCCGCCGAAGAGGGGTGGCAGGAACCTGACGTCCAGCTCCTCGCGCCACACGACACGTGCCCGGCCCCCGGGGCCCGTCGAGACCTCGATCTCCGCCCAGCCCCGGACCACCCGGCCGCGTTTGTCCAGCCGGCACCGGCCGGGGGCATCCCCGTGCGGGGGCTGCCAGACCGTCACCTCCATCGGGTCGGCGAAGGCGAGCGGTCCGGCCCCGGTGCGGGCCACGACCACCGTGCCCCGGCGGGTGGGGCCGGGCGGGGCGGTGGTGACCCGGGTCAGCGGCACGGTGTCGCCGTGCCGCTCCCACCGGGTGAGCCGGCGCCAGGCCTCGGCCGGGGTGAGCGGAACGGTGCGTTCGAGCGAGAAGACGGCCACCGGACGATCCTGGCACGTCGGTCAGCGGTAGACCTTGCCCGGCTCGGCCTTCCCCGGGGCCATCAGCTGGGGCACGGTCACGAAGACGTAGCCCCGCTTCTTGAGCGCGTCGATGATCCCGGGCACGGCGGGCACGGTGCCGTCGTAGATGTCGTGCAGCAGGATGATGCCGTCCCGGGACGACTGGTCCAGGACCCGCTCGGTGATCAGGTCGGAGTCGTTCGTCTTGTAGTCCTTGGCGGTCACGCTCCACAGCACCTCGGCCAGCCCCAGCTCGCGGCAGATGTCGTGCACCGTGTCGTCCGTGCGGCCCTGCGGTGGGCGCATCAGCGTGGGGCGCTTGCCCGTGAGGCGCTCTATCTCCTTGTTCGGACGCTCCAGCTCCTCGCGTATCTCGTCCGGTTCGGCGTCCGTGAGGATCTTGTGCGTCCAGGTGTGGCTGGCCACCTCGTGCCCCTCGTCGGACATGCGCCTGACAAGCTCGGGATAGGTGTCGATGTGCCGTTTGCCGAGCAGGAAGAAGGTCGCCGGGACCTGCTTCTCCTTGAGTATGTCGAGCAGCCGGGCGGAGTTCTCGCTCGGTCCGGCGTCGAAGGTCAGCGCGATGCACTTGGCGTGCGCGCAGTCCACGGTGCCGAGCCCGCCCGCCCTGGCCTGGGCGCCGTTCGTGGCGGCCGCCGCGTCGGCCTCGGCCGCGGACGTGTCGGCGGCGTTGCGGACGGAGCTGGGGGAATGTGTCTCCAGCTTCGTGCAGCCGCTCAGCGCGAGGGTCACCGAGGCCGCGGCCGCGAAGGTCGCGAGCACGCGCAACATGGTCCCCGTTTTCGTCATCTTCCTGGTCAGCGAAAGCATGCGAGGACTATACGCCGCGAGTATATACGCGGTTCATAGTGCCCTCTAGAACGGCCGTTCGAGGTAGGTGGGTGGCGGCCGGGCTACTCACACCGACACGCCACGACCCGTGACGGTGAGAGTGAGGAGAAGCCCGTGAGCGAGAGCCCCGGGGCCACCGGCCCCCGAAGCGGACGCGCCTGGCGCCGGGCCCTGGTGACCGGCGGAGCCGGGTTCGTCGGATCCCACCTGTGCGGTCGCCTGCTCGACGCCGGCACCGACGTCGTCTGCCTCGACAACCTGGCCACCGGCTCCCGCGCCAACGTGGCCGACCTGGAACGACGGCGCGGATTCCGGTTCGTCCGGGGCGACGCCACCGACCCGTCGGCCCTGCGCGGCCTGCCCGGCCGGTTCGACCTGGTCCTGCACTTCGCCTGCCCCGCCTCGCCCGCCGACTACCTCCGGCTGCCCCTGCAAACCCTCGATGTCGGCAGCACCGGCACCCGCAACGCCCTGGAGCGGGCCCACGCCGACGGCGCCCGCTTCCTGCTCGCCTCCACCTCCGAGGTCTACGGCGACCCGCTGGAGCACCCGCAGCGCGAGACGTACTGGGGCAACGTCAACCCGGTCGGCCCGCGCAGCGTCTACGACGAGTCCAAGCGCTTCGCCGAGGCGCTGGTCACCGCCCACCGCCAGGTGCACGGCACCGACACCGCCATCGTCCGGATCTTCAACACGTACGGCCCCCGCATGCGCACCGGCGACGGCCGCGCCGTGCCCACCTTCATCGCGCAGGCGCTGGACGGCATGCCGCTCACCGTCGCCGGCGACGGCGGCCAGACCCGCTCCCTGTGCTACGTCGACGACACCGTGGCGGGCGTCCTGGCCCTCGCCGCGTCCGGGGAGACCGGCCCGATGAACATCGGCGGCGACGACGAGATCACCATGCTGGAACTGGCCCGCCGGATCGTCGACCTCACCGGCTCCGGCTCCCGCATCCGCTTCGTCGAACGCCCCGTCGACGACCCCTGCCGACGCAAGCCGGACACCACCCTGGCCCGGGAGCGGCTGGGCTGGCGGCCGAGCGTGAGCTGGAACGAGGGGCTGGAGCGGACCATCGGCTGGTTCGCGCACGCCGTCGCCGCCTGAACGCAGCCCCGGGCGGGTGGATGAACGTAACAGGTCGAACGCGACCCCGGGCACGGCCGAGCGCAGGCCCGGGCGCGGCCGAACGCAGGCCCAAAACAGTCACTAATGGTGACAATTCACCTCATCTCCGGAAGTGACCAGTCTCCAAGTGTTTGAGGCAACCGCCCCGCGGCACCCGCGTCGCCGAGAGAGGAGTCCGCCCCATGCGCATCCTTGGTATCAACGCCCTGTTCCACGACCCGGCCGCCGCGCTCGTCGTCGACGGCCGGACCGTTGCGGCCGCCGAGGAAGAGCGGTTCAGCCGACGCAAGCACGGCAAGCGCCCGCTGCCGTTCTCCGCGTGGGAGGTCCCGGAGCTGTCCGCGCGGTGGTGCCTGGAGCACGCCGGGGTACGGCCCGGCGAACTCGACGCCGTGGCCTACTCCTTCGACCCCAAGCTCGCCCGGCCCGCCCGGGACCTGGGCCTCGACGACCCCTGGGACCCGCTGCGGCTCGAGTACGCCCGCCGGGCCCCCGAGTTCCTCGCCGAGGCGCTCCCCGGGCTCCACCCGGACCAGGTCGTCTTCGTCCCGCACCACGTGGCGCACGCCGCCTCCGCGGGACCGGCCTCGCCGCACCCCGACAACGACGTCCTCGTCCTCGACGGCCGCGGCGAGTCCGCCTCCCACCTGGCCGGCCGCTACCGCGACGGCAAGCTCGACGTCCTCGCCACCCAGGCGCTGCCGCACTCGCTCGGCCTGGTCTACGAGGAACTCACCGAGCACCTCGGCTTCCTGCGCAGCAGCGACGAGTACAAGGTGATGGCCCTCGCCTCCTACGGCACCCCCCGCCACCTCGACCGGCTCCGCGAGCACGTCCACGCCACCGGCGACGGCGGCTTCCGCGCCCACGGCGTCGACTGGGCGGCCCTCGCCCCGCCGCGCGCCAAGTGCGAGGACTGGACGAAGGACCACGCGGACCTGGCCGCGAGCACCCAGGCCGTCCTGGAGGAACTGCTCCTCGAACTCGTCCACTGGCTGCACGGCGAGGCCGGGGGCGAGGCCCTCACCATGGCGGGCGGCGTCGCCCTGAACTGCGTCGCCAACTCGAAGATCGCCGCCCGCGGCCCGTACCGGCACGTGTGGGTGCAGCCCGCCGCCGGTGACGCCGGCACGGCCCTCGGCGCCGCCCTGCACGTGGCCGCCGCCCAGGAGGGCACCGCGCCCGAGCCGATGCCCGGCGCCGACCTCGGCCGCGGCTGGCGCGACGACGAGATCCGCGCCTGGCTGGAGACGGCCGCGATCCCCTACGAGGAGCCCGAGGACATCGCCGAGACCGTCGCCGAGGAACTCGCCCGGGACGGCGTCGTCGCCTGGTTCCAGGGCCGCAGCGAGTTCGGGCCGCGCGCCCTCGGGCACCGCTCCCTGATGGCCCACCCCGGCCGCGCGGAGAACCTCGAACGCCTCAACCACGTCAAGGGCCGCGAGGAGTTCCGCCCCGTCGCGCCCATGGTGCTAGCCGACCGCGCCGCCGACATCTTCACCGGGCCGGTCCCCAGCCCGTACATGCTCTTCGTGCACGACGTCGACCCCGCCTGGCGCGACCGCATCCCCGCCGTCGTCCACGTCGACGGCACCGCCCGCATCCAGACCGTCGAGGAACGCCGCGAGCCGCTCGTCGCGCGGATGCTGGCCGCCTTCGAACGCCGCACCGGACTGCCGGTCGTCGTCAACACCAGCCTCAACACCGCCGGGCGGCCCATGGTCGACGACCCGCGCGACGCACTGGAGTGCTTCGGCTCGGCACCCGTCGACCTGCTGGCCATCGGCCCCTTCGCGGTGCGCCGGGGACGGGCGTTCGCATGAGCACCGCCCCCGGAACCGGCGGCCCGCGCACCGGCTACGCCGTCGTCGTCCCCACCCTCGTGCGCGACACGCTGGCCGACTGCCTGGCCGCGCTGGTCGCCGCGCACGGGCCCGACCCCGACGAGATCGTCCTCGTCGACGACCGGCCCGACCCCGACGCCGACTCCGGCGCGCTGGAGCACGCGCTGACCGTCCTCGGCGACCTGCGCGCACGCACGGTGGTGCTGCGCAGCGGGGGCCGCGGGCCTGCCGCCGCCCGTAACACCGGTGCCCGAGCGGTCACTTCACCCTGGACCGCGTTCCTCGACGACGACGTCCAGGTCGGCCCGCACTGGTGCGACCAGCTGATCCAGGACCTCGCCGAGGCGGCACCCGACACCGGCGCCGTGCAGGGCGTGATCGCCGTACCGCTGCCGGGGGAGCGCCGCCCCACCGACTGGGAGCGCGGCACCGCCGGTCTCGCCCAGGCCCGGTGGATCACGGCCGACATGGCGTACCGCACCGACGTGCTCAAACAGGTCGGCGGCTTCGACGAACGCTTCACCCGCGCCTTCCGCGAGGACGCCGACCTCGCGCTGCGCGTCCTCGACGCGGGCTGGCGCATCCGGCGGGGCCGCCGCACCACCCGCCACCCCGTACGCCCCGCCGCGCGCTGGGTCTCCTTGAAGCAGCAGCGCGGCAACGCTGACGACGCCCTGATGCGGCGGCTGCACGGTCCCGACTGGTGGGCCAAGGCGGTCGCGCCCCGGGGCCGGATCCGGCGCCACGCGGCGATCACCGCCGCCGGTAGCGCCGCCCTCGCCCTCGCGGCGGCCGGACACCCCCGGGCCGCCGCCCTCGCCGGGGCCGGCTGGGCCGCGGGCACCGCCGAGTTCGCCTGGGCCCGCATCGCGCCCGGGCCGCGCACCCGGCACGAGGTCGTCACCATGCTGGCCACCAGCGTGCTCATCCCGCCCGCCGCGACCTGGCACCGGCTCGGCGGACTCTGGCGCCACCGCGCCGCGCCCGCCTGGCGGGAGGTGGCCGCATGAACCCCGCCGACAACCCGGTGAAGGCCGTCCTCTTCGACCGCGACGGCACCCTCGTCCACGACGTCCCCTACAACGGCGACCCGGAGCGGGTCCGCCCCGTCGACGGCGCCCGCGAGGCGGTGGCACTGCTGCGCGCCCGCGGCATCCGCGTCGGCGTCGTCACCAACCAGTCCGGCGTGGCCCGCGGCCTGATCAGCGACGGCGACGTCCGCCGCGTCAACCGCCGTGTCGACGACCTGATCGGCCCCTTCGACGTCTGGGCCGTCTGCCCGCACGGCCCCGACGACGGCTGCCACTGCCGCAAGCCGCAGCCCGGCATGATCCTCTGGGCCGCCGGACGCGTGTGCGCCGGCCCCACCGACTGTGTCGTCGTCGGCGACATCGGCGCGGACATGGAGGCCGCCGAACGCGCCGGCGCCCGCGGCATCCTCGTCCCCAACGACCGCACCCGCCCGGAGGAGACGGCCGCCGCGGCCCACGTCGCCCCGGACCTCCTCACCGCCGTACGGGCCGTCCTCGACGGCCCGCCCACCGGCCGGATCCTGGTGAACGAGCGGCCCATCGAGGCGGCGTACGGCCCGGGCGCCGAGAACGGCCCGCGGACCCCCGCCCCCGCCGACGGCGACCGGTCCGGTCCCGTGGAGACCGCGTCCCCCACGTCTCCGGGGCGAGGCGTCTTCGCCCCGAAGACGCCTCGCCCGGCCCCCGAGGGCCCGCCCGGCGAGGCCGACGCGGACGAGCGCCGTGGCGGACCGGCCGTCGCCCCCGACCGGGGCCGGACAGCGGCTCCGGACACGGCCCGTGGCCCCGGCCGGGGCGAGGACGCCCCCGCGGAGGCCCGCTCGCGCACCGCGCCCGCCGCCGGGGCGGCAGGTAAGCGTGGCGCCGGTGACAGGCGTGGGAGGTCGGCATGAAGGCGCTCGTGACCCGGCTCGACAGCTTCGGCGACGTGCTGCTCGCGGGGCCCGCCGTGCGGGCCGTCGCCGCGCGGGCCGACCACGTGACCCTGCTGTGCGGGTCGCGCGGCGCGCCCGCCGCCCGGCTGCTGCCCGGCGTCGACGAGGTGCTGGTGTGGGAGGCCCCGTGGGGCGGGTTCGAACCGCCCGCGGTGCGGCGGGACGACATCGACGCGCTCGTGGAGCGGATCGACGCCGACACCGCGCTGGTCCTCACCTCCTTCCACCAGTCCCCGCTGCCCACCGCCCTGGTGCTGCGCCTGGCCGGCGTCCGGTACATCGCCGCCGACAGCGTGGACTACCCCGGATCGCTCCTCGACCTGCGCCACCGGCGCGCCCCGCACGCCCACGAGGCCGAGGCCGCGCTCGATCTCGCCGAGGCGGCCGGGTTCCCGGCGCCCGACGACGGACGGCTGCGCGTGCGCACGCCGCCGCGCGCCGACGCCCTCACCGGGCCCGGCCCCTACGTCGTCCTGCACCCCGGCGCCAGCGTCCCCGCCCGCGCCTGGAGCCCCGAGCGCGCCGCCGAGGCGGTACGCGAACTCGCCGCCGCCGGACACCGCGTGCTGGTCACCGGCGGCCCCGGCGAACGCGACCTCACCGCACACGTCGCAGGCCGGCACGGCACCGACCTCGGCGGCCGCACCGACGCCCCCGAGCTGGCCGGCGTCCTCGCGGGCGCCGCCGTCGTCGTCACCGGCAACACCGCACCCGCCCACCTCGCCGCCGCCGTCGGCACCCCCGTCGTCTCCCTGTTCGCCCCCGTCGTACCCGCCGAGCGCTGGCGCCCCTACGGCGTCCCCTACGTCCTGCTGGGCGACCAGGACGCGCCCTGCGCCGACAGCAGGGCCCGGGACTGCCCCGTCCCCGGACACCCCTGCCTCAACACCGTCACGGCCACCGACGTGGCCGCCGCCGTCGAGAAACTGCTGGGGGAGACATGAGGATCCTCATCTGGCACGTGCACGGGTCGTGGACCACGGCCTTCGTACAGGGCCCGCACACCTACCTCGTCCCCGTCACCCCCGACCGCGGCCCCGACGGCCTCGGCCGCGCCCGCACCTGGGACTGGCCCGACACCGTCGTGGAAGTGGCGCCCGAGCGGCTGCGGGACGAGGACGTCGACCTCGTGATCCTCCAGCGCCCGCACGAACTCGACCTGGTCGACCGGTGGCTGGGCCGCCGCCCGCCGCTGGTCTACCTGGAGCACAACGCCCCCGACGGCGACGTGCCCCGCACCCGGCACCCGGCCGCGGACATCCCCGGCGTCACCCTCGTCCACGTCACCCACTTCAACCGGCTGATGTGGGACGCGGGCACCACGCCGGCCACCGTCGTCGAGCACGGTATCGTCGACCCCGGCCACCGCTGGACCGGCGAGCTGGAACGCGCCGCCGTCGTCGTCAACGAGCCGATCCGGCGCGGGCGTACGACGGGAACCGACCTGCTGCCCGCCTTCACCCGGGCCGCTCCGCTCGACGTGTTCGGCATGCGGACCGAGGGACTCGCCGAGCACCTCGGCGTCGACCCCGGCCGCTGCCGGACCCAGGACGTCCCCCAGGGCGAGTTGCACAGCGAGCTGGCCCGCCGCCGCGTCTACGTCCACCCCGTCCGCTGGACCTCCCTCGGCCTGTCCCTGCTGGAGGCCATGCACCTGGGCATGCCCGTGGTCGCCCTCGCCACCACCGAGGTCACCGAGGCTGTGCCGCCCGGCGCCGGGGTGGTGTCCAACCGCATCGACGTACTGACCGACGCCGTACGCGACTTCCTCGCCGATCCCCTGCACGCGCGGGCGGTCGGCGAGGCGGCCCGTGCGGCGGCCCTGGCCCACTACGGGCTGCCCCGCTTCCTGGACGACTGGGAGCGGCTGCTCAAGGAGGTGACCCGATGAGGATCGCCATGGTGTCCGAGCACGCGAGCCCTCTCGCCGCGCTCGGCGGCGTCGACGCCGGTGGACAGAACGTCTACGTGGCCCGTCTCGCCGAGGAGTTGGCGGGGCGCGGCCACGACGTCACGGTCTACACCCGCCGGGACGCCACCGACCTGCCCGACCGGGTGCCCCTGCCCGGCGGCGCGGTCGTCGAACACGTGCCGGCCGGGCCACCCGTGTCCGTCCCCAAGGACGAACTCTTCCCCCACATGCCCGCCTTCGGCGCCCACCTGGCCCGCACCTGGGCCCGGGAGCGGCCCGACGTGGTGCACGCCCACTTCTGGATGTCCGGCATGGCCGCGCAGATCGGCGCGGGCCCGCACGGCATCCCCCTCGTCCAGACCTTCCACGCCCTCGGCACCGTCAAGCGCCGCCACCAGGGCATGCGGGACACCAGCCCCTACGAGCGCATCGGCATCGAACGGCAACTCGGCCGGAGCTGCGAACGGGTCCTGGCCACCTGCACCGACGAGGTCGTGGAACTCGGCGACATGGGCGTCCCGCCCCGGCAGGTCTCCGTCGTCCCCTGCGGTGTGGACGCCGAGCACTTCCACCCCGCCGCCGACACCGGCCGCACCCCCGAACGACGCCTGAGGCACCGGCTGCTCGCCTGCGGACGTCTGGTCCCCCGCAAGGGATACGACCAGGCCATCCGCGCCCTGGCGCACATCCCCGACGCGGAACTCCTCGTCGCCGGCGGCCCCCCGGCCGGCGCCTTGGAGGCCGAACCCGAGGCGCGGCGCCTGACCGGCATCGCCCACCGGGCCGGCGTCGCCGACCGGGTCCGGCTGCTCGGCGCGGTCGACCCGGACGACATGCCCGCCCTGCTCCGCAGCGCCGACCTGGTGCTGTGCACCCCGGTGTACGAACCGTTTGGCATCGTGCCCCTGGAGGCCATGGCGTGCGGCGTACCCGTCCTCGCCACCGACGTCGGCGGCCACCGCGACTCCGTCGCCGACGGCGTCACCGGCCGCCTCGTCACCCCGCAGGACCCGGGGGCCGTCGCGGACGCCGCCCGGGAACTCCTCGCCGACGAACGGCTGCGCCGCCAGTACGGCAGGAACGGCCGCGAACGCGTCCTGCGGCACTACACCTGGGCACGCGTCGCCGACGGCGCGGAACAGGTCTACCGGCTGACCCGCTCCGAGCACGCGCTGTCGACGGAGGTGGCGTCATGACCGTGCACCCGCCCGTCGTCGGGCACTGCGACGAACTCCAGGTGGCGCTCGGGGCGTTCCGCGCCTCCGCCCACGTCACCCAGCGGTGGGGCGACCGGCTCGCGGCGGTACTCAGCGGCGGCGGCCGGCTGCTCGCCGCGGGCAACGGCGGCAGCGCCGCCCAGGCCCAGCACCTGACCGCCGAACTCGTCGGCCGCTACCGCGACGACCGCCCGCCGTTCTCCGCAATCGCCCTGCACGCCGACACCTCCTCCACCACCGCCATCGCCAACGACTACGGCGTCGACGAGGTGTTCGCCCGCCAGGTCCGCGCCCACGGCCGCGACGGCGACGTCCTGATGCTGCTGTCCACGTCCGGCGCCAGCGCCAACCTGCTCTCCGCGGCCGACGCGGCCCGCGCGGCCGGGATGCGGGTCTGGGCGCTCACCGGCTGCGCCCCCAACCCGCTCATGGCGGGCAGCGACGAGTCCCTGTGCGTCGAGGCACCCTCGACGGCCACCGTCCAGGAGATCCACCTGGTCGCCGTCCACATGATCTGCGCGGCCTTCGACGCGGCCCTGGAGCGCGGTGCACGCGGCGCCCGGGCCGCCGGGAGCGCGGGACGCGCGGGACGCGCGGCACAGCGGAAGCGGAGGTGACGCGATCCATGGCTGCCATGGCTGACAGGACACCGCTGGTCGTGGTCGGCGACGCGCTGCTCGACCGGGACCTCACCGGATCCGCCGACCGGCTCGCACCGGACGCGCCGGTCCCGGTCGTCTCGGAGTGCGCCGAGCGGATCCGCCCGGGCGGCGCCGCCCTCGCCGCGTACCTCGCCGCCCGCGACGGCCGCGAGGTCACCCTGATCGCGGGCGTGGGCGACGACCCGGCCGGTCTCGCCCTGCGCGAACTGCTCGCCCCCTGGCTGACCCTGATCCCGCTTCCGCTGACCGGCACGGTGCCGGAGAAGACCCGTGTCCTCGCCCAGGACCGCCCCGTCGTCCGGCTCGACCGGGGCGGCGGCCGGGTCCGCGAGGCCACCGACGAGGCCCGCGACGCGCTGCGCTCCGCCCGCGCCGTCCTCGTCTCCGACTACGGCCGGGGCGCCGCGGACGCCCTGCGCGACGTGCTCGCCGCGCGCCCGCCGCTGGTCTGGGACCCGCACCCGCGCGGCGGGCCGCCGGTCCCCGGCACCCGTCTGGTGACGCCCGCCGAGAAGGAGGCCCACGGCTTCGCGCCCGACCGGGACCACCGGGGCGGCGGACTGCGCGCCGCCGCGCTCGACGCCGCCGCCCTCGTACGGGAGTGGCGGGCGGCCGCGGTGGCGGTGACCCTCGGCCCGCGCGGCGCCCTTCTGACCTACGGCGAACATCCCCTCCTCGTGCCCGCGCCCGCCGCCCACCACGGCGACTCCTGCGGAGCGGGGGACCGGTTCGCGGCGACCGCGGCCGGGCTGCTCGCCGACGGGGCGCTGGTGGGGGAGGCCGTCGAGGGTGCGGTGAGCGCCGCCACGGCCTTCGTCGCCGCGGGCGGCGCGGCCGCCGTACCGCCGGCCGGCTCCGAACGGGCGCTCGCCGCACTCCCCGACACCGACGACCCCGGTGCCCTGGCCACCCGGATCCGCGCCGAACACGGCACGGTCGTCGCCGCGGGCGGCTGCTTCGACCTGCTGCACGCCGGACACGTCGGCCTCCTCCAGGCCGCCCGGCGGCTCGGCGACTGCCTGGTCGTCTGCGTCAACTCCGACGCCTCCGTCCGGCGCCGCAAGGGCGGCGGACGCCCCGTCAACCCCCTCGCCGACCGCGTCCGCGTCCTGCGCGCCCTCGCCTGCGTCGACGCGGTCGCCGTCTTCGACGAGGACACCCCCGAACGCCTCCTCGGCGAACTGCGCCCCGACGTCTGGGTCAAGGGCGGCGACTACGCCGGCGCCGACCTCCCCGAGGCCGCGCTCCTCCAGGAGTGGGGCGGACAGGCGGTCCTCCTGCCCTACCTCGACGGCCGCTCCTCCACCGCCCTGCTGGCCCGCGCGGCGGAGACCCCCCGATGACCCCCGGCCCCCCGGACCGCCCCCGCACCCACCCCCTCACCGGCGCCACGCCGGGCACCCCGCCACCCGCGGCCCCCGTGCACGCCCCGCCACCCGCGGCCCCCGTGAGCTCCCCGCCGGCGCTGCCCTCGCCGACGTACGTGCTCCGCCCACCGGGGCCGCAGTCCGCACGGCACGGCACACGGCCCGCGCCGATCACGGCGTACGACCGTCCACCCGGCGGCCCGGGAGGGCCCGCCCGGGCGACGACGATGACGGGCCCGGCGACCGGCGTCCGGCCGTCCGCCGTCCCGAGAGGGCACACGAACGGCGAGGGGACGATGGCGCCGCCGGCCGGGCCGGTCCACGGAGCGCCGCCCCGGGCGGCGCGCGACGGAATCGGCGGTGCCGGGCGGCGCGGCGGGGACCGGGCCGGAGTCGGCCGGGGGCACGGAGTCCGTGCCGCCCGTGGCGCGACCCCGGCCCGGCCGGCGGACGCTCGTGACATGTCCGCGGACGGCTGGACGGCCGGTGCGGGTGCGGCGACACCGTTGCCTCAGCCCGGGGAGGGCGGCTCCGGGTTCCCCGGGTCGGCCGGCGGGCCGGTCACGGGTGACCCGGTGCATCCGCCGGTCGCCGCGACCGCGCGCCCGGGTGGTGCCGCGGCGGTGCGGGGCGAATCGGACCCCGTGGGCGGCGGGAACGGCGGCGGGGGCGTCCCCCGGGTGCTCGTGCTGCGGGCCCTCGGGCTCGGGGACCTGCTGGCCGGGGTGCCTGCCCTGCGGGCGTTGCGGCGGGCGTATCCCGGGCACGAGCTGGTGCTGGCGGCCCCCGCCGAACTGGCCCCCGTGGCCGCTGCCACCGGTGCCGTGGACCGGGTGCTGCCCGCCGCCGGACCGGGTCGTGCCGTCCCGCGCGGCCTCGACTGGACGGGACCGCCCCCGGACGTCGCCGTCGACCTGCACGGCAACGGGCCGCCCAGTCACCGCCTGCTGAGCCGGCTCGGCCCGCGGCGGCTGCTGGCGTTCGCGCACCCGGAGACCCCCGAGGTGGACGGTCCGCCCTGGTACGCCGAGGAGCACGAGCGCGAGCGGTGGTGCCGGCTGCTGCGTGCGTACGGCATCGACGCCGATCCGGCCGACCTGCGGCTGCCGCGTCCGCCGGCGCCGTCCCCCGCCCCCGGCGCGGTCGTCCTGCACCCGGGCGCCGGTGCCCCTTCCCGCTGCTGGCCAGTGGAGCGGTACGCGGCCGTCGCCGAGGCGCTGCGCGCACGCGGGCGCCGGGTCGTCGTCACCGGGGGAGCGGACGAGGCGGACCTGGTGGCCCGGCTGGCCAAGCTCGCCGGCCTGCCCGACACGGACCTCTTCGGCGGCGGCCTGCCCTACGACCGCCTCTCCGCCCTCGTCGCGGGCGCCCGCGCCGTCGTCAGCGGCGACACCGGCGTCGCCCATCTCGCCGTCGCCCACGCCACGCCCTCCGTGACCCTCTTCGGCCCGGTCCCGCCCAGCCGCTGGGGCCCGCCGCCCCACCCCCGCCACCGCGCCCTGTGGCACCCGGGCCCGGACGGCGACCCGCACGGCCACCGCACCGACCCGGCGCTGCTGCGGATCACCCCCGACGCCGTACTCGGAGCACTCGACGAGCTCGACGCACTCGACGAACTGGACGTACTCGACGAGCTGGACGCACTTGACGCACCCGACGCACCGGACACCCAGGACGCCCCGGAAGAGGGACCATGAACCACCCCGCGCACCACGGCCCCACGGCCATCCGCGAACGGGCCCGCACCGACTCCGCGAAACCCGGCCCCGTCGGCATCGTCATCGCCACCCGGAACCGCCGCGCGAGCCTCGCCGTCACCGTGCGCAACCTGCTCGCCCTGCCCGAGCGGCCCGAGGTCCTCGTCGTCGACAACGCCTCCACCGACGACACCCGCGCCATGCTGGCCCGCGACTTCCCCCAGGTCCGCGTCCTCGCCCTGCCGGTCAACCGCGGTGCCCTCGCCCGTACCCACGGCGTCCGCGCCCTGGACACCCCGTACGTCGGGTTCAGCGACGACGACTCGTGGTGGGCGCCCGGCTCCCTGCGCGCCGCCGCCCGGCACTTCGACGAGCACCCCCGGCTCGGCCTGCTCTCCGCCCGCACCCTCGTCGGCCCCGCCGACGCCGCGGACCCGCTCAACGACCTGCTCGCGCGCTCCCCGCTCGGCACCGCCACCGACCTGCCCGGCACCCAGGTGCTCGGCTTCCTCGGCTGCGCCGCCGTCGCCCGCCGCAGCGCGTACCTCGACGCGGGCGGCTACCACCCGCTGCTGTTCTTCGGCGCCGAGGAGACCCTCCTCGCCTACGACCTCGCGGCCCGCGGCTGGGGCGTCACACACTGCCCGGACGTGGTCGCCCACCACCACCCGCACCCCCGCCCCCGCACCGGCCGCCCGGCCGTCGTACGCCGCAACGAACTCCTCACCGCCTGGCTGCGCCGCCCCCTCCCGCACGCCCTGGCCCGCACCCGCCACCTGGCCGCCGACGCCCGCCGCGACCCGCACGCCCGGCACGCGCTGCGCGAGACGCTCGCCAGGCTGCCCGCCGCGCTGCGCGCCCGCAGGCCCCTGCCACCGCACGTGGAACGCGCCGCCCGGCTCCTCGACGAAGGCGGAGGCGCGGCCTCATGACGGACGCCCGGACCACCGTCGTCGTCATCACCCACAACCGGCGCCCCGAACTCCTGCGCACCCTGGACCGGCTCGCCGAACTGCCCGAGCAGCCCGCGGTGATCGTCACCGACAACGGCTCCACCGACGGCACCGCCACCGCCGTCGCCCGCCACCACCCCGGCGTACGGCTCCTGCGCCCCGGCCGCAACCTGGGCGCCGTCGGCCGCAACCTGGCGGTCCGCCAGGTGACCACCCCCTACGTCGCCTTCTGCGACGACGACTCATGGTGGGCGCCCGGCTCCCTGGCCGGGGCCGCCGACCTGCTCGACCGGTACCCGGCGGTCGGCTCGGTCACCGCCCGCATCCTGGTCGAACCGGACGGCACCGAGGACCCGATCGTCGAGGAGCTGCGCGACTCGCCCGTGCCCCGCCCCGACTGGCTTCCGGGCCCGGCGCTGGGCTCCTTCCTGGCCGCCGCGACCGTCCTGCGCACCGAAGCCTTCCGCGCCGCGGGAGGCTTCCACCCGCGGCTGTGGCTGGGCGGCGAGGAGGAGCTGCTCGCCGCCGACCTCGCCGCCAACGGCTGGTGGCTGACGTACGCCGACGACCTGAGGATCCATCACCAGCCGTCCGGCGTACGGGACTCGACCGCGCGCAGGGCGCAGGGCATCCGCAACACCCTGTGGTTCACCTGGCTGCGCCGCCCGGTCGGCCCCGCCCTGCGCCGCACCCTCCACCTGGCCCGCACCGTCCCCCGCGACACCGCGTCCCTGCGCGCCTTCGCCCAGGCGACGGCCGCCCTGCCGTGGGTGCTGCGCGAACGCCGGGTGCTGCCGCCGGAGGTGGAGGCGCGGCTGCGCTCACTGGAACCGGCCCAGCGCGACTCGACGGCCCGCAGCTACACCGGCTGACCCCCGGCCCGGGAAGCGCGGCACACCGGGCACCGACCCGCTGTCAAGCCGTCGTCCACCGGCACAGCAGCCGGAACACCGCGAACAGGGTCACCGGCCACACTCCGGCGAACGCCCAGATCACGCCGGGCGCGGAGGTGACGATGCCGACGACCATCAGCGTCACCGACACGGCGAGCAGCAGGAGGACGGTCACGGTGTGCGGCCGGTACGCCGCCAGCCGGGCGGGATCGGGGCAGCGGCGGAGCCGCAGCGTGCGCAGGCGGCGGTCGAGGCGGCGGTCGCGCCGCAGCGCCCGTTCGACCTCGTCGAGTATGCGTTGCTCGTGATCGGGGAGCCGGCCGATGGACACGTCTGTCTCCTCCCGGGGGCGGACCGATCCCCGCCGAGTGCCCGTGCCGTGCCGCGGTTAACCGCGCCGCGCACGCCGCCGCCCACCGCGTCACGCACGCCGCCGCCCACCGCGTCACGGACGCCGTCGCCCACCGCGCCGTGGCGAACCGGGCGGGGGCGCCGGCACCGCCCCGGCGCCGCCGTTCTCTCGCCCGCCGTCCGCCGCGGCCCGCAACGCGGCCACCAGGCCGTCCGCCGGGTCCGGGACCGGGTCGGCCGCCCGGAACCCCGCACCGATCCGCGTCGCCTGCGCCCGCCCGTCGGTCAGGCACCAGTGCCACCAGTCCTCCAGCACCCCCTCCGCGGACTCCCCGGTCAGCCGTTCGGCGGCCACCAGCGCCGGCCAGCCGCAGGCGCGGGCCTGCGCCGTCACCTTCGCGCCGCCCTCGACCGGATCCACCGCCAGTACGGGGACACCGGCCCGCAGCGCGAGCACCAGCCCGTGCAGCCGGTCGGTGACGACCAGGTCGAGGCGGGCCAGTACGGCCTCCAGCTGGGCCGGTGTGCCGCACAGCCGCCAGTCGTGCGCGTCGAGCCGGGTCTCCAGCTCCAGCCGGGCACAGTCCCGGCCGGCCAGCCAGCGGGTCAGCCCGGCGGCGACCTCCGCGTGCCGCCGCCGGCTCGCGTACTCGTGCTGGCCGTGGGTGAGCACCACCCCGACGACGGGCACCGCGGGGAGCACCGGAGCGCGGGCCGCGAGGTCCACGCCCGGGTCGGTCCCGGCGGCGTCCCGGGCCAGCACGCGGTGGAAACCGGTGACGGCCGGGGAGTCCGGATCGACCACGGAGACACCGACCGCGATCCGCACACAGTGCGCGAACCGCCGGTGCAGCTCCTCCACCTGCGGCCCGTGCAGCGGCCCGCACACGAACACCAGCCGGGAGTACGCCGTCGGGTCCACGTCGTCGAAGTGCGTGCCGTCGGCGCGGAAACCGGGGCTCCACACGACGTCGTGCGCCAGCCCCGCCTCCCGCAGCACCTGCTCCACCCGCGCCAGCGCCAGCACGTCCCCGGCCGTCGCCTCCCCGTGCAGGAAGCTGAACCAGCCGGTCACCAGAATCGCGTCCCGTGCGTGCACAGTGCCCCCGGGTGCCCCGCCGGTGTCCCGGCAACCCCGCGAGGGCGATCCTCGCGACGGCACCTCCTACGGCCCCCGCGACGGCACCCCCGCGACGGCACCCCCGCGTCGGCGACCGGGCGACGGCGACCGCGCCGGGGGGCCGGTCAGCGCCCGACCACCGGCCCGAAGGCGTCGCGCACGTCCCCGTTCGAGGGCGTGACGGCCATCCGCGACGGCAGCGCGTCGAAGTACCGGAGGATGCCGGGGCAGCTCTCGCCGCCCAGCTGCACCGTGCGGTCGACGACCAGCCTCCCGGTCCGCAGCGCGTAGCCCTTCACCCGGACCGCCAGCTTGTTGAACCTGACACTTCCGATGCTGCCGTTGTGGTCCCGGTACTGGCACGTCTCGACCACGTCCCCGGCCTTCGCCTCCCCGGTGCACACCACCAGGGACGTGTGGGCCGTGTCGGTCCGCCACTCCTCGGGCAGCTTGTCCGTGTACTCGGTGTCGCCGACGAACACGGCGCTGGTCCGGCCCTTGCGGTAGGCGGGGGCCTGGGAGTACTTCGCCGGTTTCCGGCAGTAGCCGGAGTCCATGGAGTCCGCCGCCGCGACCAGCTCGGTGATCCGGTCCAGCTCGATCGCCAGCCCCGCCTTCCTGACCCCCTTGCGGGCGGCGTCCGCGTGGGCGTCGTCCGGGTACTCGTCGAGCAGCCGCTGGTACCGCTCGCGCGCACCCGGCCAGTCCCGCGTGGACATGAAGCCGTCGGCGCAGTCCATCAGCGCCCGGGGGGCTATCCGGGCCGCGGTGGCGGAGGCGGGTCCGGTCAGGTCCCCGGGCCCGGGGGCCCGCTCCCGCAGCCAGTCCGCGACGGTCACGGTCAGACACCCGTCGTCGGTGGGCAGCCGGTCGAGGAAGCGGTCCAGCGTGGCCCGGACGGTCCGTTCGTTGCCGGACTCGCCGAGCACCGCGCCGAGCCGCCGGAAGCCGGTCTCCAGCGAGTCCAGGTCACCGGTCAGCCCGCCGCCGAGATAGCCCCCGGCCGTGTCCAGCCGCTCGCACGCCTCGACCACCGCGTCACCCCGGGCCGCCACCGGCGCGGCGACCAGCCGGTGCCGGAACGCCACCTCGTCCTGAGCGGCCACCGCGGCCCCGCAGTCCCCGTCCGCGCGGGCCTCGGCGACGTCGTCCTCGACCCCGTGCGCGTCGAACCGCACCCACCCGGCGGCCGCGAGGACCGGCACCGTGAGGGCGAGCGCGAGCAGCCGCTGACCGCGCCGGGGCCCCGCCGCCGGATGCCGTCGCGCGAGCCACCCGCCGTGTCCGACGGCCGTCGCCCACCACAGCACCACGAGCAGCTCGCACCACGTCTCGGCGGTCGCGTACGTCAGCCACAGCAGTGCCACGGTGACCACCGCGGCGGCCCAGAACAGCCCCCGGCGCCCCAGGATCAGGTAACCCGCCCCGAGCAGCGAGGCGTTGCCGACGGCCACGGCGAGCGGATCGGGCCGACGCGGCTCCCGGGGGGCCACCCGTCCGCAGTCCGGCCCGGGGTCCCAGGGCCCGGCCGGGCCGGGCTCCGGGAGGACGAAGGGCGGCGGGTCCGGTTCCCGGCGCGGCGGCGGCTCGCTCATCCCGCGAACTCCTCGTCGCCATCCCCGCTGCGGGCGCGCACGTACGCCTCCGCGGCCGGCCGGTACAGCAGGACCACGCCGGGAACGGCGAGCAGCGCGGCCAGCAGCAGCGTGGTGCCGCCGTACAGCGGATCGTCCAGGGCGAACGGCGCGGCGACGACGAGGATCGCCGCGGTCAGACCGCTCACCGCGGTCCGGGCGCCCCGCCGGCCGCGGCCCGCCCGGACCGCGAACCAGAAGCAGACCGCCAGCAGCAGGAGCACCAGGGTCGCCGCGCCCTGCGGGCCGGTCGCCGTCGTCGCGGCGACCAGCGTCCCCAGCATCACCAGTACGACCGCCAGCGTCACGGTCCACGGCCGGCGGGTCGCCGTCTCGGCGGTCATCGGATCACTTCCTTCAGGTGCCCTGTCCGGGCGGGTGGGTGCCTTCTGCGGACGGGGGAACGGGTGCGGGGTGGCACGCCCGTGACGGACCCGGCGGCCGTGCCGCCCCGCACTCCCCCGAGCACCGATTCCACCGCGGAACACCGTTGTTCAGCAGCCCGCACGCGCCCCTGAACAATGCGGCGGGCCCCGCGCGGCGGGCCGGACCCGTGCGGACCTCGCGTGAAGACACGGTGAACTCCCCGTGCGCCACCCCCCGGCGAGCTGCCCGGCGCTTGCCGCCCCTCCCGCGCCTCCCTACCGTGGGCGCCCGGACGGGGACCGAGAGCGACGACGGCGGGGCGGGGCACACGTGGGCGGAAACGGAGTGGGACGCCGGGAGCGGCGACTGGACCCCGCGGCCGGACCGGTGGAGCGGTTCGCCGCCGAACTGCGCGCGCTGCGCGACTCGGTGGGACGGCCGACGTACCGGACGATGGCCGACAAGGTCCCGTTCTCGGTGACCGCCCTGTCCCAGGCGGCCGCCGGACGTCAACTGCCCACCCTCGCGGTGACCCTCGCCTACGTCGACGTCTGCGGCGGCGACCCGGGGGAGTGGGAGCGGCGCTGGCGGGCGGCGAGCGCGGAGGCCGCCGCACTCGCCGGCGCCGACGAGGACGCCCGCCCGCCCTACCGGGGCCTGACCCGCTACGAACCGGACGACGCCGCCCTGTTCTTCGGCCGCGACCGACTGGTGGACCGGCTGGACGCGCTGACCCGCCGCCACCGCTTCACCGCCGTCTTCGGACCCTCGGGCAGCGGCAAGTCCTCCCTGCTGCGGGCCGGTCTGATCCCCCGCCTGCGCACGCCCCGAACGGGCGCCGACGCACCGGCCGCCCCCGCGGCCGTACGCATCCTCACCCCGGGCGTGACGCCGGTGTCCACCCACGCGGACCGGCTCGACCCCGTACCGGACACGGACGCCGACACCTGGCTGATGGTCGACCAGTTCGAGGAGCTGTACACCCTCTGCGCCGACCCGGCCGAGCGGAACGCCTTCGTCGACCGGCTGCTGACCGCCGCCGAACCCGGCAGCCGGCTGCGGGTGGTGGTCGCCGTGCGCGCCGACTTCCTCGGGCGCTGCGCCGAACACCCGGGTCTCACCGCCGCGTTGCAGGACGCGACCCTGCTGGCCGGACCGATGAGCCGGGAGGAGCTGCGGGAGGCCGTCGTCCGGCCGGCCGCCGCGTCCTCCCTGGTCGTCGAACGCGCCCTGACCACCCGGCTGCTCGACGAGGTCGAGGACGCGCCGGGCGGACTGCCGCTGATGTCGCACGCGCTGCTGGAGACCTGGCGGCACCGCTCCGGCCGCACCCTGACCGTGACCGGGTACGAGGCGGCCGGAGGACTGCGCGGCGCCGTCGTCCGCACCGCCGAGGAGGTGTACGGCGAACTCACCGCGCCCCAGGCCGACCTCGCGCGCCGGATCCTGCTGCGGCTCGTCGCCCCGGGGGACGGCACCCCCGACACCCGGCGCCCCGCCGAGCACGCGGAACTCGACCTCGGCGACGCCGACGGCACCCGCGCCGTGCTGGACCGGCTGGTCGCGGCCCGGCTGCTCACCTTCGACGACGGCACCGTGGAACTCGCCCACGAGGCCCTCATCACCGCCTGGCCGCGGCTGCGCGGCTGGATCGACGCCGAACGCGACCGGCTCCGCGTGCACCGCGCCCTGTCCGAGGCCGCCCGCACCTGGCTGGCCCTCGGCCGGGAGAACGCCGCGCTCTACGCGGGCTCACGGCTGGCCGCCGCCCGCGAGGCCTTCGTCCGCGACCCCCGGGACGGGGAACCGGCGCCGGGTGAACTGACGCCGGTGGAACGCGAGTTCCTGACCGCCTCGCTGCACCGGCGGCGGCGTGCGGTGTGGCTCAGGCGCGGCCTGTCGGCCGTCCTCGCCCTGCTGGTGCTGGTCGCCTCGGGCACCGCCGTCGTCGCGCTCAGGGCGCGGGCCACCGCCCAGGCCGAGCGGGACGACGCCGTCTTCGGCCGGATCACCGCGGAGGCCGACCGGCTGCGCGAGACCAACGCCGCCCTCTCCGCCCGGCTGGACGTCGCCGCGCTCGGCATGCGCACCACGCCCGAACTGCGCACCGCGCTCACCACGGACGCGGGCCGGGTGCTGTCCACCCGGCTGCCCGGACACGACGACATCGGCAGCGCCGTGGCCTTCGCCCCGGACGGCCGCACCCTCGCCAGCGGCGGCCACGACGGCACCGTACGGCTGTGGGACACGGCCGGGTCCGGCAAGCGGCTCGGCGAGCCGCTGCGGATCGCCGGCGGTCCGGTGGGCGCGGTGGCGTACGCCCCGGACGGCACCGTGCTGGTGGCGGCCGGGCACGACGGCGGCATCCGGCTCTGGGACACCCGGGACCGCATCCGCCCCCGGCCCCTTGGCCGTGCCCTGGTCAGCCACGCGGGCAAGTCCGTCACCTCCGTCGCCTTCGCCCCCGACGGCCGCACCCTCGCCACCGCGGGCGACGACGGCACCCTGCGCCTGTGGGACCTGAGCGATCCGGCCCGGCCCGCGCCCGCCGGCGCACCGGCCCGCGCCGACGCGCGCAGCGTCCGGGACGTCGCCTTCGCGCCGGACGGCCGCACCCTGGCCACCGCCGGTCACACCGGGACCGTACGGCTGTGGCGCGCGGACGGCGCCGACGGACCGGCCCCGCTCGGCAAGCCCACGCACGCGCACGACGCGGCGGTCTGGTCGGTGGCGTTCTCCCCGGACGGCGACACCCTCGCCACCGCCGGCTACGACGACACGGTGCGCCTGTGGGAGGTGCCGGACACGGACGGCACCGGCTCGGGCGGGTCCGGCTCGGGTGGCGGCCTGCGCCCGCTGGGCGAACCGCTGACCGGGCACACCGCCGCCGTGTGGTCGGTGGAGTTCAGCCCGGACGGCCACACCCTGGCCAGCGCCGCGCAGGACGACACCGTCATCCTGTGGAACGTGGCCAACCCCGCCTACCCGCACCGGATCGGCGAACCGCTGACCGGGCACACCGAGGGCCTGTGGGACCTGGCCTACGGCCCGGACGGCCGCACCCTCGCCACCACCGGCGCCGACCACAGCGTCCGCGTGTGGCACCTGCCGGACAGCGTCCTGACCGACTTCACCAACCCGCTCACCTCCGTGGCCTACGACCCCACGGGCAGGCTGTTCGCCGCCGCCAGCACCGACGACGCGCTGGTCCGGCTCTGGGACGTCGGCCGACCGGGGCCCCCGCGCCCGCTGCCGCGCCCTCTCACCGGCCACCGGGCCCCCGTTCTGACCGCGGCCTTCGCGCCGGACGGCCGGGCCGTCGCGTCCGGCGCCGAGGACGGCACCCTGCGGCTGTGGGACGTCTCCGACCCGGCCCGGCCCCGCCCCGCGGCCACCGTCCCGGACGCCCACCCCGGCGGCGTCCTCACCGTCGCCTTCGCGCCCGACGGCCGCACCCTCGCCACCGGCGGCGTCGACGAGCGGGTCCGCCTGTGGGACGTGCGCGACCCCGACGACGTACGCCCCGTCGGCACGGCGCTGACCGGCCACACCGACTGGGTGGGCTCCGTGGCGTTCTCCACGGACGGGCACACCCTCGCCACCGGCAGCCAGGACAAGACGGCCCGGCTGTGGGACGTGCGCGACCGCGACCGGCCCCGGCCCGTCGGCGAACCCCTGACCGCCCACGGCGACTGGGTCAACGCGGTCGCCTTCGCCCCGAAGGGGCACGTCCTCGCCACCGGCGGCCGGGACCGCACGGTACGGCTCTGGGACGTCACCGACCCCGGCCGGCCCCGCCCGCTGGGCGGCGAGCTGACCGGCCACCGCGGCGGCGTCACCTCGGTCTCCTTCGCGCCGGACGGCCGCACCCTCGCCAGCGGCGGCGAGGACCACGCGGTCCGCCTGTGGGACGTGTCCGACCCCGCCCACGCCGACGCCTTCGGCACCCCGCTCACCGGGCACCTGGACACCGTCACCTCGGTCGCCTTCGCGCCCGGCGGCGACACCCTGGCCTCGGCGGGCAACGACCTGACGGCCAGGATCTGGACCCTGGACACGGACCGGGCACTGAGCCGGGTCTGCGACCGCACCGGCGGCGACCTCACCCCGCCCCGCTGGGCGGAACTCCTGCCCGGCCTGCCCTACCGGCCGACCTGCTGACCGGACGGGCCGCCACCGGCTGCGGGTCGGTGCCTGGCCGGGCGGGCCGGGCGGACTCCCGGCCCGCCCGGCCAGGCACCGACCCGGCCTGCGGTCACCGGCCGCGACGGCACGGCGGTCACCGCGCCGCCCGCCGGGCGAACGGCGGCCTAGGGGCGGTCGTTCAGACCGCGTTGGTCACGGTCACCGTCACCTGGGCGCCGGGCGCCGCTCCGGACAGCGCGGCGGTGACCGCGTCGCGCACCGCGCGGGCCACGGCCAGCGCCCGGTGGCCGCGGCGGACGACGATCTGGACGTCCACCTCCCACGGCCCCGACCCCGAGGCCCGGCTCACCCGCACGCCCGCGGGTGCGCGCCCGGCGGCCGGCGGCGGTCCGGTCCGGGCGGCGGGGCGGAACAGGTCCACGAGGCCCGGCCGCAGGAAGGCGACACCGGGCACGTCGGCGGCGACCCGCGCGACGGTGCCGGCGAGTGCGTCCCGCTCGGTGGCGGCAGTGGTCACGGCTGAGTCCCTTCGTCCGCACCGATCGGGCCCGGGTCCGCCCCCGCCGGGTCCGCCCCGGCCGGGTCCGCCACGTCGGTGATGTGCACGTCCACATGGTCCACCGGCAGCCCCAGGGCGTCGTCCGCCGCCCCGCGCACCCGCCGCCGTACTTCCTCCGCCACGTCGCGCAGCCCCGGCGTGAGCGGTACGACGACCTCCAGCCGCACCCGGACGGGGCCCCGCGAGGGCGAGCCACCCGACTCGGCGGGCCGGATCCGGCAGGAACCGGCCCGCACCCCGGGCACGGTCTCGGCGGCGGCCCGCAACGCCTTGGCGGCCATCGCCTCCCGCACCCACAGATCCTCCTCCCGCTCCCCGAGCGGCAGCGGCCGACCGGGCCGCAGCTCCAGCCGTACGACATCCATGACCCGTTCGGTCAGCGCTCCCGCGTCCCACTCCGGTTCCCGGCCGCCGTCCGCCCCGCGCACCGCGGCGCCGAGCAGGTCCAGCTGCCGCACGGCCGCCGAGCAGTGCGGACAGGCCCGCAGGTGCGGATCGTCCGCGCCGCCCTCCGAGGCCTCCCACACCTCGGACAGCAGCCGCCCGCAGGCCAGCCGCTCGTCCTCGGTGTGCTCGTCCGCGCCGCCGGGTCCGGGACCGGTACCGGCCCCGGGCAGCTCCGCGCCGCTGTTCATCGCCATGCGGTCATCGCCTCCGTCAGGCAGCGTCGTGCGCGGAACACCCGGCCGCGGGCAGCCTCGGGGCTGATCCCGACCGTCTCCGCGATCGTCTCGTACGACTGGCCCTCCAGCTCTCTGAGCACCCAGCAGACCCGCTGCTCCGGGGAGAGCCCGGCCAGTGACCGGCCCAGCGCCACCCCGGCGGCGTGCGACTCGGCGGCCCGGGCGGGGGAGACGGCGTGGTCCGGCGCCGCCGGTTCGGGCACGCTGTCGAGATCGGCCACCGGGCGCCGGGAACGCAGCATGTTCAGGCACCGGTTGACGACGATGCGGTGCATCCAGGTGGCGAAGGCCGACTGCCCCCGGAACTCCGGGAGCCTGCGCCACGCGCTGACGAACGCGTCCTGCACCGCGTCCTCCGCCTCCGCAGGGCTGCCCAGCATGCTCGCCGCGAGCCGCAGCAGCCCGGGCGCGTGCCGCCGCACGAGCGCCTCGAAGGCGTCCTCGTCGCCCTCGGCGGCCCGCACCGCGAGCAGTCCGTCGTCTCCCGGCACACGCGCTCCTTCCCACTTCCCCACTTCGTCGTTCCCGTCCTTGGACACACCGACTGCCCACGGCGTTACGCGAGAACACGGAGAAAAGAAATTCCCGGAACCGCGTAACGCCGGGCGGCCCCCCGTGTCCAACGCCCAGAAGCACCGAACGACCACGGTTGACGGAGGACACCATGACGACGGCAACGCAGACGGGCACGACCGAGAGCAAGTCCGAGAAGAACGGGCGGACCGCGCAGGGCGGTGCGACGACGGTGAGCGGCGGCTCCACCGGCGCCGCCGAACCGGCCGCGACCCGCGGCCGCACCTCCATCGCCGACGTCGTGGTCGTGAAGATCGCGGGCATGGCGGCGCGCGAGATCCCCGGCGTGTACGACATGGGCGGCGGCCTGTCCCGCACCATCGGCGCGGTCCGCGACCGGGTGCCCGGCGGCCGGCCGAACGTCGGCCGCGGCGTCAAGGTCGAGGTCGGCGAGCGGCAGACCGCGATCGACCTGGACCTCGTCGTCGAGTACGGCGTGCCCATCGCCGACCTCGCCCGGGACGTACGGGAGAACGTCATTGACGCGGTCGAGCGGATCTCCGGCCTGGAGGTCGTCGAGGTCAACATCACGGTCAACGACGTGCACCTGCCGGACGACGAGGACCCGGAGCGCCCGGCGGAGGCGCGCGTGGAATGACGGCACGCGGGATGACGGCCCGTGAGCGGTGACGCACGGGCTTGGATCCGGAGCAGGTTTCGAGGCGGAGGTGAATGATGAGCAGAGCGGTGATCGGCATGCTGGTGGGCATGGCGCTGGCCTTCGCCGGGTGGTTCGGCGGCTTCGGCGCGTTCCTGCTGGTGGCCGCGCTGGGCACGGTCGGCGCGGTGCTGGGGCGCCTGGTGGACAACGGCACGGACTGGCGTGAGTTCCTGGCCCCCGGCGACCGGAGGACCCGGTGACGGGCACGCCGGCCGTCGGGGGACCCGCCCGTACGGCACCGGCCGAGCGGGGCCGGACCGTCGTCGCCGAACGTGCCGTGCGCCGGATCGCGGAACGGGCCGCCGCCGAGACCGACCTCGCCGGGCGGCGCGCCCGCGTGACCCACGGCACGGCCACCGTGCACGGACGGCGCGCCGACGTCTCGGTCGACGTGCGGCTTCCGTACCCGGCGGTGCTCGGCGAGGCCGGGGAGCGGGTCCGGAGCCGGTTGTCGGACCGGGTGGCCGAGCTGAGCGGTCTCACGGTGCGGGCGGCGACCGTCCGCGTCCAGTCCCTGTCCCCGGACCGGGCGGCGCCACAGCGGCCCCCGGCCCACGAGAACACCCCGTCCGGCGACCGGGCGGCGCGGCGGCCCTGGTCCGCACGCCGGTTCCCGGCCGCCCTCGTGGCCCTGGTGGCGGCGGCGGCCTGCGCGGCCCTCCTGTACGACGTCCTGTCGGTGCATCTCGCCGGCCGGCGTCCGGCGGGCCTGCGCACCGGGGCGGTCGACTGGCTGGCGACGCACGGCCCGGGGGACGCCGCCGCGGTCGCGGGCGGCGCCGTCGCCGCCGCCCTGGGCGCCTGGCTCCTCTGCCTCGCCCTCACCCCGGGCCTGCGCGGCGTGCTCCCCATGGCGCCGGTGCCGGGGCAGCACGATCAACGGGCCGTGCTGGACCGCGCCGCCGCGGCGGAACTGGTGCGGGACGCCGCGTCGGCCGTCCCCGGCGTGACCCACGTCCGGGTGCGCTGCGGCCGGCGCCGCGTACGGCTGCGGGCCCGCCTGTCCTTCGGCGACCGCACCGCGACCCGGGCCGCGCTGCGCACCACGGCCGCGGCCACCCTCACCACCCTGGGCCTGACCCGCAAGCCCAAGCTCCGGGTCACCCTCCGCCCGACCCCGCACTGGCGCCCACCCGGCACGGAGCCCGCGGCCGGGCGGCCGCCCGTTCCCGGATCGCCGGCGGCCCACCGGCCCCCGCCGTCCGGGGCGGAGGGAAAGGACGTCGGAATCCGCCCCGCACAGGGGCCCGTGGCAAAGGAGAGCGACTCGTGAACCCCTTGCGCAACACGGTCAACCGCCTGGTGCTCGCGTTGACCGGGGCGGCCCTGCTGGCGAGCGGCGGGTGGCTGGCGCTCACCTGGGGCCGGCTCGCCGGGCGACTGCCCGGGTGGTGGCCCGCCCCGGACGCGGGGACGGTGCTGCTGGACCGCGGCGGCCTCGCCGACCTGCGTACGCACGGCTGGTGGACGCCGGTCGTCGTCGCGGGCACGGCGTGCGCGCTGCTGTTGTGCCTCGCCTGGTTCCTCGCCCAGTTCCGCGGCGGCGGACGCCGGCTGCCGCTGGCCGGGCCGTCCCTCACCCTGCGTTCCCGGGCGCTGGCCGACGCCGTCGCCCGGCGCGCGGAGGCGGCCGAGGGCGTCGACCGGGCCCATGTGCACCTGCCCGCCGGGAAGAAGCGCTCCCGGGCCCGGGTACGGGTGCTGCTGGAACCCGGCGCCGCGCCCGGACCGGTCCTGGAACGGCTCACCCGCGGCCCGCTCGACGAGGCCCACGCCTCCCTCGCGCCGCACCCGCTGCGCACCCACGTCCGCATGGGCGTACGGTCCACGCGCGAGCGGCGCGCCCGATGACGGCGTACCCGGGGGCCACGACGACTCCGACCGGGTAGCCGCACTCACCGGCGCTCGGGGCTCGGGGACCAGGGGGACCGCAGGTCGGGGATCGGAATGGAGGACAAGGCCCGGGATGGAAGGCCCGGGACGGAGGACAAGGTCCGGGATGGAGGACAAGGTCCGGGATGGAGGACAGGATCCGTCCTCATTCCCCGCTAGCGTGCACGGCATGACGACCAAGGCAGGAACGACCGCCCCCGTCCTCGGCATCCGGGCCCTCAACCGCGCCACCCTCGCCCGCCAGTTGCTGCTGCGCCGCGCGGCGATGCCGGCCGAGGCCGCCGTCGCACACCTCGTCGGTCTCCAGGCCCAGAACGTGAAGCCGCCGTACTACGCGCTCGCCGCCCGCCTCGACGGCTTCACCCCCGAGGACCTGTCCGCGCCGATGGCCGACCGCCGCCTCGCCAGGCTCGTCACCCTGCGCTCGACGATCCACACCCACACCGCCGACGACTGCCTCACCCTGCGGCCCCTGGTCCAGGCCGCCCGGGAACGCGAGTTGCGGACCTTCCGCAGCGGTCTGGCCGGCGTCGACCTGGACCGGCTCACCCGTCTCTCCCGGGAACTGGTCGAGGCCGAGCCGCGCACCCTGGGGCAGTTGCGCGAGGCACTCGTCGCCGAGTGGCCCGACGCCGACCCGCTGGCCCTGTCCGTCGCCGCCCGCTGCCGGCTCCCGCTCGTCCAGGTGACGCCGCGCGGACTGTGGGGCCGCAGCGGTCAGGTCACGCTCACCACCGCCGAGCGCTGGTTCGGCCGCCCCGCGCGGCCGGCACCCGCACCCGACGACACCGTGCTGCGCTACCTCGCCGCCTTCGGACCCGCGTCGGTGAAGGACATGCAGACCTGGGCGGGCCTGACCCGGCTCCGGGACGCCTTCGAACGGCTCCGTCCCCGCCTCGTCGCCTTCCGCGACCCGGGCGGCACCGAGCTCTTCGACCTCCCCGACGCGCCGCGCCCCGACCCGGACACCCCGGCCCCGCCGCGCTTCCTGCCCGAGTTCGACAACCTGTTGCTCTCCCACGCCGACCGCGCCCGCGTCGTCCCGCCCGAGCACAAGGGTCGTACCTGGAAGAAGAACCAGGCCTACCGCGTCCTGCTCGTCGACGGCTTCGTGGCCGGACTGTGGAAGCTCGAGGACGACGCCCTGGTCGTCGAGGCCTTCGACCGCCCCTCGAAGGCGCGACGGGACGAGATCGCGGCCGAGGGCGGGCGGATGCTCGCGACGATGCACCCCGGGGGCACGTACGACATCCGCTTCGGGACCGTACGGGACTGACATGGAGAGGGGGCGCTGCGGGCCGCTCGTGGAGGCCCGCAGCGCCCCCGGTCTTGCACCTGAGGGATACTCAGGGGGTCGTTCGGCGGCCGGCCGGTCTGGAGCGGGTGGGCCCGGTCATGAGTCTCCTCAGGTGGTTGCCGGTGGGGGGTCGCACGGGCGTGGGGGGTGCACGGGAGTCTCGGGACAGACCCCCGTATGCCCGGGCGAGCGGCACGTGTTCACGCTAGAACCGGCGGTCCGGACCGCCCAATGAGGGAACCCCCTAAGGGCGTCGGGCAGGGAAAACCCTCGGTTTACCGCCGGTAAACCGACGGCCGCCAGGAAGGCCTGTCTCAGTCGGGGCGCCGGCCCGCCGCCAGCCGGACGATGTCGACCCGGGAGCGGATCCCCAGCTTGCGGTAGACCCGGGTCAGGGTCGCCTCGACGGTCTTGACGCTGACGAACAGCCGGGCGGCGATCTCCCGGTTGGTCGCGCCCTCCATCACGAGCGCGGCCACCTGGCGCTCCATCGCGGCGAGCCCCGCCAGACCGTCCGGCTCGGCGGCCGGCACCCGCGGCGGTCCGGCCGCCCGCGCCGCGACCGCCTCCTCCACCCGCCGCAGCCAGGGCAGCGCCCGGCACCGCCGGAACAGCCGCGCCGCCTCGTCGTACGACGCCGACTCCGGGGCCCGGCCCGGCCGTTCGGCGTACAGCTCGGCCAGCGCGAAGACCGCCCGGGCCTCCTCCAGGCCGAACCCCAGCCCGGCCAGACGCTCCCGCGCCGACGTCAACCGGGCCACGGCCGCCCGGTGTTCGCCCCGCGCCGCCCGCACCAGGGCCTCGGACCGGTCGAGGACGGCGAGCACGCTCTGGCGCCCGAGCCGCAGCGCGTGCGCCCGGGCGACCTCGATGACGTCCACGGCCTCGGCCGGCTCCCCGGTGCGCACCAGGGCCTCCGCGAGGTCGCCCTGCCACCGGCCGCGCGCCGGGTCGGTGATGCCCGCGCCGGCCTCCAGCTCCCGCACCCGGCGCAGCGCCCGTACCGCCGCCGCCGCGTCGCCCGCCGCCAGGTGCGCGTGCCCGAGCGCGGCCAGCGCCCGTGACAGGTACACGGCGTCGCCGTCCCCCTCGGCCCGCCGTACCGCTTCCCGCGCCAGCTCCAGGGCCCGGTCGGGCTCGCCGCCCGCGGCCTCGGCGAGCGCGGCCTGCATCGCGCCCGCACCCTCGCCGATGCCCGCGTCGCGCGCCAGGGTCAGGCTCTCCCGGGACAGTTCCAGGGCCCGGCCGCAGTGCCCGGAGTGCATCTCGGTCTCCGCGAGGAAACGCAGGTAGTGGACCTCGCTCTCGGCCATGCCGCGCCGGCGCACCTCGCGCAGCAGCGCGGTGACGGTCGTCCGTGCCTCGGCGAGCCGGTCGCTCATCACCAGCCACCGGAAGCGCGAGGAGCCCGCCCCGTTGTGGTGGCAGGCCACGCGCGGGTCCTGCGGCTCCTCGAGCGCCCGCTGGATGGTCGCCGGGGCGTCCGGATGACCCATCAGCGTCTCCGACTGCGCCTGGAAGGCGAGCGCGAGCAGCTCGGTGCGCCGGTCCCCGGCCCGCGCCGCCAGCCGGGCCGCGTGCGCGGCCTCCTCGCGGCCCTGGGCGAAGTCGCCCTGCACCACCAGGGACCGCCAGGCCAGCTGGTAGTGGACCAGGGCGAGCAGCCGCGGGTCGTCGCCCGCGTCGGCCAGCGCCTGCGGGAAGACGGCGTCGACCTCGCCGATGGCCTGCCCGGCCGCCTCGATCACCGCCATCCAGGCCCGTACCCGCTGGCCGGGCGCGGTGGCCCGGGTCAGCACCTCGCGGGCGACGTCCCGGGCGAGGTCCGGCTCACCCGCGGTGATCGCGTCCTCGGCGGCCGTCAGCCGGCGCTCGTCCGGGCCCGGGGTGCTGTCCGCCGGGGTGTGCCGGGCGGCGAGCAGCCCCAGCGAGGCGGCCACCGACGGCGCGCCGCGGTCCCGGGCCAGCGCCGCGGCCTGGGCCAGCCGGGCCGCCACCCGGGGGTCGGTGCCGGTGGTGGCCAGCGCCAGGTGCCGGGCCCGCTCGATGGGGTCGGAGGCGGCCGTGGACAGCGCCGCGTGCGCGGCCCGCCGCTCCGGCGCGGGGGCCTCGGCGTACAGCGCGGCCGAGATCAGCGGGTGCGCGAACCGTACGGCCGGGCCTTCCGGGTCGGGTGCCAGCAGCCCGAGCGCCGCCGCCTGCGCGGTCTCCGCCTCGGCGTTGCCCCGGCCGGCCGCGTGCAGCAGTGCCGGGGTGGGGCGGGCGCCGGCGCTGGCCACCAGGAGGGTGCGGCGCGCCTCGTCGGACAGCATCTCCAGGCGGGACAGGACCAGGGCGCGCAGCGAGGTCGGCACCGGCAGCGGCTCGCCCGGGCGCGGTGCCGCGGGGCTCTCGGCCAGCGCCCGGCCCAGCTCCAGGGCGAACAGCGGATTGCCGCCGCTGGTGCGGTGGATGTCCCGGACGGTGGAACGGTGCAGGCCCGAGTAGCCGCGTTCGTCGAGCAGCGTCGACACCTGGGCGCGGGTCAGCGGTCCCAGCCGTACCGCGCGGGTGTCCGGCGGCGAGGCGCGCAGATGGCGGTCGTACTCCGCGTCCCGGGTCTCGGGCCCCTCGGTGCGCACCGCGCTCAGCAGCCGTACCGGGGTGTCGCCCAGGCGGCGGGCGGCGAAGCCGAGGAGTTCCGCGCTGGCCGGATCGAGCCACTGGAGGTCGTCGGCGACGACGAGAACGGGCCCCGCGACGGCGAGGGCCCGCAGCGCGGACAGCACGGCCAGGCGCAGGGCGAGGCCGTCGCGCTGGAGGGTGGACTCGCCGCGGCCCGTCAGCGCGGACTCCAGTGCGGTGCGCTGGGCAGTGGGCAGGGTGGGGGAGACCTCGTCGAGGACCTGCCCCAGGAGGTCGGCGAGGGCGAGGAAGGGAAGGTGGGATTCGGACTCGGTGGCCGAGCAGCGCAGCACGGTGTGCGCCGTGGGGGCATATTCCGCAGCCAGGGTGCGCAGGACCGTCGACTTTCCAATTCCGGCGGGCCCGTGCAGCAACACACTGCCGCCCCGGGTGAGTTGCTCACGCGCCGCGCCGAACGACTCCTCCCGCCCGATGACCAGGTCGGAGCGGTGTCCGGCAGCGTCCGCGAAGTCCCGTGGCACGGTGACCGCTCCCCCTCGTGTGTCGTGTCCGGGCCAATGTTAGGCAACGGGGCATTGCATTACGGAGGGACGGCGAGGTGACCCGAATAACAACACCGCACCACCGAAATCAAACACCACCCGGAAATCCCCCGCGCACGGGCCGCTCCTTGCGGCCCGGGCCCGTACACGTCCGCACCGTGGGCTACGGCAGCCACCCCGTCCGGCGGGCGGCCGCGACGGCCTCCGTGCGGGTGCGGGCGCCCAGTTTGCGCATGGCCGAGCGCAGGTAGCTCTTGACGGTCTCCGGGCCCACCCCGAGCCGCTCGGCCGCCTCCCCGTTCGTCGCGCCCCCGGCCACGCAGGCCAGCACGTCCACCTCGCGCGGTGCCAGCCGGGGACCCGGGACGGGACCGTCCCCCGCCACCAGCAGGCCGCACGCGCGCAGCAGCTCGTCCCGCAGCGCCGGGTCGGTGATCCTCGGCGCCAGGGCCCGCAGCGCCGCGTGCGCCTCCCGCACCTGCTCCCAGGCCGTGCCGTGCGCCGGACCGGGCGTGGGCGCGGCCGCCGTCAGCAGCTCGTCCGCCTCGTCCCGCAGCACCAGCGCCTGCTCCGCGTCCCGTGCCGCCGCCACGGCCGCGCTCAGCGTGCGGTCGCCCAGCGGCTGGGCCGAGCGCAGGGCGCCGTACAGCACGCCGCGCACCCGGCGCCGTACGACCACCGGTACGGCCAGCACCGAGCGCAGGCCCTCGGCGGCGACGGGCAGGTCGTACTCGTGGCTGATCTGCCGGGAGACGGTGTAGTCCGTCACGGCGCACGGCCGCGACAGCGCCACCGCCCGGCCGCCGAGCCCGTTGCCGGCCGTCACCGCCAGCGCGCTGAGCGCCGTCGTGGCCGTGCCGCTCAGCTCGCTGATGCGCACCTGGCGCCGTCCGGACTCCACCAGGCCGCCGAAGGCGACGGGCAGCCCGGTCGTGTGCCGCAGCCGCGCCAGCGCGCTGCGGATCTGCGCCGCGTCCGCCGCGTCCACCGCCACTCGTTCCGCCTTCCCTCCTGGGTGTTCCGGGACGCACACCCCCGTTCGGGGGTAGTGAGACCCACATCACGGATTAGACGATGGCACGGAGCCGCCCGGCAAGGTCCGGCACCGAGGAGGACAGATGACGACGGCCACGGAGCTGTTCCGCAGCGCACGGGACTTCCTGCTGGAACACCGCGAGGACTACACCGCCGCCTACGAGGGGTTCCGGTGGCCCCGCCCCGACGCCTTCAACTGGGCGCTGGACTGGTTCGACGTCATCGCCGACGGGAACGGTCGCACCGCCCTGCACATCGTCGAGGAGGACGGCCGCGAGGTCCGGGTCTCCTTCGCCGAGATGTCCGCCCGCTCCAACCGCGTGGCGAACCGCCTGCGGGAATGGGGGGTCGGACCCGAGGACCGCATCCTCGTCATGCTCGGCAACCAGGTGGAGCTGTGGGAGACCGCGCTGGCCGCGATGAAGCTGCGCGCGGTCGTCATCCCGGCGACCACCCTGCTCGGCCCCGCCGACCTGCGCGACCGCGTCGACCGCGGCCGGGTGAAGCACGTCATCGCGCGCGCCGAGGACACCGGCAAGTTCGACGACGTGCCGGGCGACTACACGCGCGTCGCGGTCGGCGGCCCGGACGGAGCGGTACCCGGCTGGCGGGCCTACACGGACGTGCACACGGCTTCCGACGCCTTCGTCCCGGACGGCCCGACCGCCGCCGACGACCCGCTGATGCTGTACTTCACCTCGGGCACCACCGCCCGCCCGAAGCTGGTCGAGCACACCCACGTGTCGTACCCCGTGGGGCACCTGGCGACCATGTACTGGATCGGGCTGAAGCCCGGGGACGTGCACCTGAACATCTCCTCGCCGGGCTGGGCCAAGCACGCCTGGTCGAACCTGTTCGCGCCGTGGAACGCCGAGGCGACCGTCTTCCTGTACAACTACACCCGGTTCGACGCGACCCGGCTGATGGCCGAGATGGACCGGGCCGGGGTCACCACCTTCTGCGCCCCGCCGACCGTGTGGCGGATGCTCATCCAGGCCGACCTGTCCCGGCTCGCCACGCCGCCGCGCGAGGTCGTCGCCGCCGGAGAGCCCCTCAATCCCGAGGTGATCGAGCAGGTGCGCCGCCTGTGGGGGCGGACCGTCCGGGACGGCTTCGGGCAGACCGAGACCGCCGTGCAGGTCTCCAACAGCCCCGGCCAGGTGCTGAAGACCGGCTCGATGGGCCGTCCCAGCCCCGGCTACCGCGTCGAGCTGCTCGACCCGGTGACCGGCGCGCCCGGCGCCGACGAGGGCGAGATCGCCCTGGACCTGTCCGCGCGTCCCGTCGGCCTGATGACCGGCTACCACGGCGACCCCGACCGCACCGCCGAGGCGATGGCCGGCGGCTACTACCGCACCGGCGACATCGGCGCGCGCGACGCGGACGGCTACCTCACCTACGTGGGCCGGGCCGACGACGTGTTCAAGGCCTCCGACTACAAGATCAGTCCCTTCGAGCTGGAGAGCGCGCTGCTGGAGCACGAGGCGGTCGCCGAGGCCGCCGTCGTGCCCGCCCCGGACGAGCTGCGCCTGGCGGTGCCGAAGGCGTACATCGTGCTCGCGGCGGGCTGGGAGCCCGGAGAGGACACCGCGAAGGTCCTCTTCGAGCACTCCCGCCAGACCCTCGCCCCGTACAAGCGGTTGCGCCGCCTGGAGTTCGGCGAGCTGCCCAAGACCGTCTCCGGCAAGATCCGCCGCATCGCACTGCGCGAGGCCACCGCGGCCGGTTCCGCGAACGAGTACCGCGAGGAGGACTTCCGATGACCGAGCCGCAGCAGCTCTCCTACGCCCACGGCACCAGCACCACCCCGCTGCTCGGCGACACCGTCGGCGCCAACCTCCGCCGCGCCGTCGCCGCCCACCCGGACCGCGAGGCCCTCGTCGACGTACCGTCCGGACGGCGCTGGACCTACGCCGAGTTCGGCGCGGCCGTCGACGAGGTGGCGCGGGGACTGCTCGCCAAGGGCGTCACCAGGGGCGACCGGGTCGGGATCTGGGCGGTCAACTGCCCCGAGTGGGTCCTCGTCCAGTACGCCACCGCCCGCATCGGCGTCATCATGGTGAACGTCAACCCGGCTTACCGGGCGCACGAGTTGGAGTACGTCCTCCAGCAGTCCGGCATCACCCTGCTGGTCGCCTCGCTCGCCCACAAGAGCAGCGACTACCGGGCGATCGTGGACCAGGTCCGCGGCCGCTGCCCCGCGCTGCGCGAGACCGTCTACATCGGCGACCCGTCCTGGGACGCGCTCACCGCGGGCGCCGCCTCGGTGCCGCAGGAGCGGGTCGACGCGCTCGCCGCCGAGCTGAGCTGCGACGACCCGGTCAACATCCAGTACACCTCCGGCACCACCGGCTTCCCCAAGGGCGCCACCCTCTCCCACCACAACATCCTCAACAACGGCTACTGGGTGGGCCGCACGGTCGGCTACACGGAGCAGGACCGGGTCTGCCTGCCGGTGCCCTTCTACCACTGCTTCGGCATGGTGATGGGGAATCTCGGCGCCACCTCGCACGGCGCCTGCATCGTCATCCCCGCCCCGTCCTTCGACCCGGCGGCGACGCTGGATGCGGTGCAGCGGGAGCGGTGCACGTCTCTGTACGGCGTCCCGACCATGTTCATCGCGGAGTTGAACCTGCCGGACTTCGCCTCCTGGGACCTCACCTCCCTGCGCACCGGCATCATGGCGGGCTCGCCCTGCCCGGTGGAGGTCATGAAGCGGGTGGTCGCCGAGATGCACATGGAACAGGTCTCCATCTGCTACGGCATGACCGAGACCTCCCCGGTCTCCCTCCAGACCCGCATGGACGACGACCTCGAACACCGCACCGGCACCGTCGGCCGCGTCCTGCCCCACATCGAGGTGAAGGTCGTCGACCCGGTCACCGGCGTGACCCTGCCGCGCGGCGGCTCGGGCGAACTGCGCACCCGCGGCTACAGCGTGATGCTCGGCTACTGGGCGGAGCGCGAGAAGACCGCCGAGGCCATCGACCCGGGCCGCTGGATGCACACCGGGGACCTCGCGGTGATGCGCGAGGACGGGTACGTGGAGATCGTCGGCCGCATCAAGGACATGATCATCCGGGGCGGCGAGAACATCTACCCGCGCGAGGTCGAGGAGTTCCTGTACGGCCACCCGAAGATCGCGGACGTGCAGGTCGTCGGCGTACCGCACGAGCGCTACGGCGAGGAGGTGCTGGCCTGCGTCGTCCCGCGCGACGCCGCCGACCCGCTCACCCTGGAGGAACTGCGCGCCTACTGCGAGGGGCAGCTCGCCCACTACAAGGTGCCCAGCCGCCTCCAGCTCCTCGACTCCTTCCCGATGACCGTCTCGGGGAAGGTGCGCAAGGTGGAGCTGCGGGAGCGGTACGGAGCGCCGCCGGCGCCGGACGCCCGCTGAGGGCGCTCACTGGATCAGTTCGAGGTGCGGGTGGTCCGCGGACACCGGGCAGACGTGGAGCTGGAGGTCGTAGCCGCGGGCCAGGTCGATCCGGGTGTAGTTCGCCGGGGGGACGCCCGGCGGGAGCGGGTCGCGGGCCTGTTCGCCCTCCGGGACCCAGCTCCTGCTGCCGCTGTTCCACTCGGTGGAGGCGATGGTCAGCAGCGGGTCCATCGCGGTGCCGCACACCGCGCAGGCCCGGGGCACCGGATCGGTGAGGCCCCAGCGCGACCAGCCACCGGCCTTCCAGCCGGGGGAGACGGACAGCGCGCCGACGTAGAGGTCCTGCGGGGCGTCGGCGTAGGACGCGTCCGGCGCGGCGGCCTGCCACCTGCCCCAGTCCGCCAGCTCCCGCTGAAGTTCCCCTTCCAGTTCCATGAAGTGGGGGTACTCGACGACCTCCTCCGGGGCGAGCAGACACGGCTGGGGAAGGTAGCCGGGGTACTCGACCGCCGGCGGCTCGGGGGGCGCGTCGAGGACGTCGGCGACCTCCGCGGCGGACCGCCAGACCAGCGCGGTTCGGGGGTGGGCGGTGGCCGGGTGGTCGAAGGGGCACCACAGCACCTGGAGCAGATCGGCCCCGGCCCGGCCGGGCGGCCGCAGCAGGGGAACGTCGCGCGCGTAGAGCTGGGCCACGGGCAGCATGGCGACCGGGCCGCCGGTCCCGGGGAGCCCGGCGTCGGCCAGGTCGTCGGGCGACCGTTCCCCGGCCCTGTCGGCCCCGTCGGCCCCGCCGGCCTCCGGGCCCTGGTGCGGCGCACGGGCCGGGATGCCGCGGTCCGCGCGTTCCTCCGCCAGGTCGAAGGCCGCGTCCACCTGCTCCCACGGGTGCGGTTCGGGGCAGTACGGCCACGGTTCGTCGGCGGGCCACAGGAGTGGCCCGCCGACGGAACTGTCGTGCCAGGAGGGCGACCCGGGGCGGGGATGCAGCCGGGTCGCCGTGCGTGCCAGCGGGGCCAGTCGAGGGAAGAGTGCCGTGACGTCGAGCGGTCGCGGCGGGGTCGTACGACTCATTCCGGCTCCCGGAGGCGCGCGTCGGAGGGGATCAGTTGCCGAGGTTGAGCAACCCCGTGTTGCGCTGGGTGTTGGTGATGTGGACCTCGGGGAACAGCGGCTGCGTGGTGCCGTCCGCCCGCTCGACTGTAGCGCTCATCGTCACCCCCTGAGGAATGGTGCTGGTGCTGTCCACGTAGTCGGGTACGACCTGGTAGAAGATGGCGTCGTTGGGGCCGAACGCCGCGTTCGCCACCGCCGTCTGCGCCGCGAACTCGTAGGTCCGCATGCTGGGCGTCCCGGTGTTCATGCCCACCTGCCAGCAGGGGACGAGGTTGTCCTGTCCGCCGTCCCTCAGACCGCCCTTGCCGCCGAGGATGTTGGCGATCAGGTGGCACCGGGCGAGCTGGGTTCCGGGCGAGTGGACGCGGGCGAACTCCTGGGCGTCCTGCCAGCCGGTGATGTCGCCCTCGGCGGGCGAGCCCTCGACGACGTTCTTGCTGATGCACGCCTGGGCGGTGGTCGCCCGGGTGCCGGCCGGACCGGGCGGGCTGGTCGTCTTGTTCCGGTGCGGGACCGCTTGCGTGGTGTTCCTGATCCAGCCGTCGCTGGAGGGCAGTGCCCCGGTCGGCGCGCTCCGCAGGCAGGCGGCCTGCGGCTCGGCGGTCGAGCCGGTGATCTCCACCTTGAACTCGTCGGCCTCCACCACGCGCTGGCTCGCGAAGCCCTCGAAGAGCTGCGTGTCGGCCGCCTGGACGGAGGCCGACGACGCGTGCACGCGGGCACAGGGCCGGCCGCCGTCGTCGCCGTTCATCGGGTAGACGTCCCAGCCGCCGCTGCTCCAGTTGGGGACGACCTCGGCGCACCGGGCACCGTCGGTCCCTCCCTCATGGGTGGCCGCGAACGGGAACTCGCCGCACGTGTCGTCCGCGACGAGGTCCGTCCTGACCTGGAACGGCTCCGAACCCCCGCTGCCGCAGGTGCGGCTCGTGCGGTCGGCGATGCCGTCCTTCGCCCGGGTCAGCGGCTTGGCCCGCCCCCAGCCGTCGGCCAGGTTCTCCTGCGCCCAGAGGTAACCGGCCGCCGCGGAGCCCGAGCTGGACGCGGCGCTCAGCTTGACGACGGGCATGACGGAGGGCACGACGCAGCCGCGGGCGGGCGTGGTCCCGGACGCGTCCCGGACGTCGTCGTCGCAGCGGATCTCCTCCGGGTTGCTCCAGGAGGCGTTCGGGTCGGTGATCTGCGCGCCGGGGGAGGTGACGAAGAGCTGGTACGACGTGGTGAACCGCAGCTTGGCGCCGGCGGCCGGGGAGGAGGTGTAGGTCACGAAGCCGTTGACGGACTCGCCCTTGACCAGCTCACCCCCGTACCACGGAGCGGTCTTGCTCGCCTTGCAGCCGGCCGAGCACGCGGACCTGAGCTTCGCGGTCAGGGACGTGACGGCCCCGGTCGCGCCGGTCATGGTGACGGTGACGTACTCGTTCCACTTCGGGTTCGCGATGTCGGCGGGCAGCAGGGCGCTGGTCGCGACGTTCAGGGTGCCGGTGCCTATCTCCTTGCCGTTGCCGTCCTTGAGCACGTACAGCACGGTGATGCCGCTGACGCAGTAGCCGAAGCGGCTGTAGGTCCACTGCCCGGGGACCGTGACGGCACAGCTTGCCGAGTTGTCGTCGTCGGCGGCGGTCTGCGCGATCGACCGCGTCGCGGTGCGGGACTGCCGGTCCGGCTGCTTCGCCGGCGCGGCGCTCATGGTGACGCAGGCCTCCACGGCCCCCGCCCGGCGCTCGCGTGACCCGGCGCGGGTGGGCGTGCACTCCTCCGCGGACGACAGCGGGGCGGGCCGGGTCCGGGTGGGTGCGGGAGCGTCGGTCAGGTCGGCCACGTCGATCCGGTCGGCCTGGCGCCCGGAGTGTTCCCGCGCCGTCGGTGTGTCCTGCGCCGGGGCCATGGCCGTGGTGGTGGCGCCCAGGGCCAGGACGGCCAGCAGGGAGACGAGCACGCGCCGGGAGCGCGGTGTTCGAGATACTCGCGGTATTCGAGACGATGGTCTCATCGTAGGACTGTCCTTTCGGGTGTGACGAGCTGTCCGGTGGCGGCCGGTGCGCCCGGCCCGCCGCCGGTCAGAAGAAGTTGGACAGTCCGCCGGTGATCGAGGACACCAGCTCCTTGCCCTCCTCGGCGACCTTGTGCACGACCGGCGCGACCTTCCGGCCGGCCGAGACGACGAGCTTGCCCCGGCCGAAGGTGGCCAGGTTCAGGGCGGTGCCGCCGATGGACTTGACGAACTCACCGCTGGTGAAGCCGTGTTCGAGACCGGTGAACAGGGAGCCCAGCGCGCCGGCGCCGAGGGACACGTAGCCGAAGAACGCGGCCCCGGCCGCCAGCGGCGGGAAGACCAGACTGGCCAGGCCCAGCCCGGCCGCGATGAACCCGGTGGCGATGCTGACCGTGTTCGCGGCGTCGGCCCACCAGCTCGCGTCCGACCACCAGTCCTCCTTCCCGGAACCGGTGCCGTTCGGGTGGACCTCGTCGTTGGTGTCGTTGTCCGCCGGGTCGCGGCCCTCCTCGCGCTCCCGCTGCGCCTTCTCCTTGGCCCGGCGGGCCTCTTCGCGCTGCTCGGCGGCCCGCTTCTGGGCGACGATGGCGCGCGCCTGGCTGGACGCGGCGGCGGCGGCCTTGGCGTCCCGGCCGGCCTCCAGCTCCGACTGGCGGGCGCTGGCGGCCGACGCCTGCGCGCTGTAGGAGGACTGGAGTGCCGAACGGGCGGAGTCGACGGCCTTGTTGGCCGAGTAGTTGGCCGAGCGCGAGGCGCTGCGCGCGGTCGCGGCGGCCGCCTTGGCCGTGCTCGCCGAGGCCTTCGCGTCGGCGGCGGACTTGTCGGCGGCGTCGGCGTTGTCCCTGGCCTGGTCGGCGAAGGTGTCCGCCTGCTTCGCCGAGGCGATGGCCTTGTCGGCCCACTCCTTCGCCTTGTCGGCGGCGTTGCGGGCCTCGGCGGCCGCCTTCGACGCCAGCGCGGCGTCCTCCTGGGCGTGGTGGGCGATCTTTGCGGCGGCGGCGATGGCCCCGCGGATCGCGGCGACGTGGGTGGCGGAGTCGTGGTCCAGCTGCGCCGCCGTGTACTGCACGACCTGGACGAAGTTGCGGCGCATCCAGGTGGGGCCCTCCAGCGCCACCTGGGCGTACGACTTGACGTACTCGCCCCCGTTGGCGAGGGCCGTGGAGGTCGCCACCGCGTCGTCCTCGCGCACCGCCTCCGGGTAGGTGCGGTCGAAGAAGTCGGAGATCGCCTCGGGCGTCCCGGCGTCCAGGGCGTCGTTGGCCGCCTTGATGACCGCCTTGCCGGGGTTGTCGTCGAGGATGCGGGAGATCTGCACCAGGCTGTCGTCCTTCGACGCCCGGATCACCCCCGAGGTCAGGAAGTCGCCCACCGCGGTGGCGCTCTCGCTCTCCAGGGCCGCCTGCGCGGCCTCGGCGATGGCGGGGCTGGAGATCTGGGCGAGGTACAGGACGGTCTCCCGGTCGTCCTGGCCCTGGGCGAGGGCGCGGTCCAGGTCGATCCACGAGTACAGGTCGTCGTCGGTGCCGGCCAGCGCGTACTGGGCGGCCTGCCGCGTCCACGCGCCCTTCGCCTCCAGCAGGCCGGTCGCGGCCCGGCGGCCCAGGGTGGCGGCGAGCGCCAGGTCCCCGGTCTCGAACAGGGCCTTCTCCGCGGCGGCGATCGTCTCCTTGAGTGCCGCGGCGGTCTGCTCGTCCTGGGTGCGTTTGTCGTCGTACTCGGCCTGCTCCTGCGCCTCGATCTCGGCCAGCAGCCGGGCCTCGTCCATCCCCTGGAGCATGTCCTGCTCCAGCCGGGCCAACTCGGCCTCGCGCGCCGCCTTCTCGGTCGCCATGGCCTCCTCCACGGCGGTGGTGGCGTTGTTGGCGGCCTTCACGGCCTCCTCCGCGTGCGCGGTGGACTTGTTGGCGTAGTCGATCGCCTGGCCGGCGTACTTCACGGCCTCGTCGGCCGCGTCGGCCGCCTTGAGCGCGTGCTCGGCGGCCGAGTTGGCGGCGTCACGGGCCTTGCGCGCCGCGGAGGCGGCGGTGTTCGCGAGCGCCTGCGCCGTGGAGGCGGCGTTGGTGGCGCGGTTGGCGGCGGTGGTGGCGATGGCCGCCTGCCGCTTGGCCTCGTTGGCCTCGGCCTGGGAGGCGCCGGCGGCCGCGGCGGCCTGCGCGGCCGCGGTGGCGGCGGCCGCCGAGTTGCGTGCGGCGGAGGCGGCCGAGTTGCCGGCGTTGTAGGCCGCCGCGGACGCGGAGGCCGCGTAGTCGGCCGCCTTGGCGGCGGTCTTGGCCTTGTCGGCGGCGTCGCGGGCGGCGAAGGCGGCGTCCTTGGCCTGCTGGGTCTTGTTGGCGTCCTTGGACGCGGCGATGGCGGCGCTGTACGCGCGCGAGGCGGCGTTGCCGGCCGTCGCGGCGGCCTGGGAGGCGGCCGCGGCCGCCCACGAGGCGCGACGGGAGGCGACCACGGCCGCGTTGGAGGCGCTGATGGCGTCACGGGCGGCGTTCGCGGCGCCCTTGGCGGCACTCGCCGCCTTCCGCGCGGCCGCCGCCGACCTGCGCACGTCGTCCTTGGCGGCGGCGGCCTCCGCGGCGGCCTTCTCCGCGGCCTCCTTGGCCTTCTGGGCGGCGGTCTGGGCCCGCTCCGAGGCCTCGACCGCCAGGTCGGTCTCGGCCTGGGCCTGCTTGCCCTCCCGCTCGACCACGGCGACCAGTTCGGCGATGGTCGCCGACTCCTGGTCCCGGGCCCTGGCTATGTGCTGGCCGGTGTCGAGGAACCACTGGACGTCCGACGCGGTGCCGCTCAGCGCGCGGTCCGCGTACTTCTTCACCTCCGGACCCGCGCCGACCATCATGGCGGACACCAGCACCTGGGCGTCCTCCAGGGCCCCCGTGTACTGCCCTTCGACGAGGAAGTCCTCGAGGGCCTGCTGGGTGTTGGCGTCGAGTGCGGCGGACGCCTCGCGCCGGACCCCCTTGCCGCCGGTGCTCGACACGGTGGAGGTGGCGACGGCCAGGTCCTCCAGCAGGGCGGGCCGGTACCCCTCGCCCAGGAAGGCCGCGACGGCGGCGTCGCCGTTGTCCAGAGCGGCGGACGCCTCGCGACGGGTGCCCTTGCCGGCCCGGAAGATGAGCCGCGAGACGGCGACGCGGTTGTCCTCGGCGACGACCTTCGGGAGCGTTTCGGTGAGGAACGTCCGGATGTCGGCGTCGGTGCCGTAGAGCGCGTAGGCGGCGGCGGCCTTGGTGGCGCGGCCGCCCGTGGACCAGGCCTTGACCACCTTCGCCCGGTCGGTGTCCGGCAGCACGAGCGAGCCGTCCGCGGGGTCCTCCCCGTCGGCCGCGCGGGCGGGCCGCGCCAGTGAGAAGGGGGTGGCCGCCACGGCGGTGGCGGCCGCGACCGCGCCGAGCAGGCGTCTGCGGCTCCAGAACATCGTCTGCATGGGTGAGTTGTCCTCGTCCTCGTGGGTGGGCGGCAAAGAATGCACGCGATGGGCCGTGCCTATTTGAGCGCGCTTCGTTGGGGAAATCAATTGCGAATAAGAGGATGTGAGGAAGCGTCAGGAATGCCCGTTCGGTGACTCGATTGATCTGCACAGTCTCTTCACGTCTCGTCGCACAACCTTTGCAAAACGTGAGAGACGTCACTCGGCCTCCTCAAGTGGCGTCCCGTTTGGGGTAGTTAACTCGGTGGACAGTGATCACCGAGTGGCGTGACATGGTCACAGCGACGGCACCGGGGGTTCAGGAATGGTTATTCCGGCAGTCACGTACCGCGCGATTCTCGTCCCGTAATTTCGGCCGGGCGCGGACGCCCGGCTGTATCTGAATTGATTAAGGATCGGCATGAGAGAAAACGTCGTTGTCGCGGCGAATTCACGAAAGAGAAAGCGGCTCGCCGCGCGCACCCTGATCGCGGCCGCCGCCGCGGGGGCACTGGCGTGGGGCCTGCTCGCGTCCGTGCCCCAGCAGCCGGCCGGCGGCCCCTCGGTCTCCGTCGCCGACGAGGCGCCCGGGTACGCGGTGGAGGACTTCGACTACCCGCAGGCGGACAAGATCGAGGCGGAGCAGAACATCCTGCTCAAGCGGGGCGACGGTCACATCACGCTGGTGGACTGCGCCAGTGGGACGGGGTTCATCGAGGTGCGGGCGCGGCGGACCGCGGACAAGGTCTGCTTCAAGTCGGTGGGCGACTCGGGGTGGCTGACCCTGGAGATCCCCGCGGTGTACTCGATGCGGGGCAACGAGTACGAGACGCAGGTGGACATGACCGTGGGGGACGAGGAGAAGTCCTTCGACCTGGAGAAGAACACCTGGACCCCGGTGGGCGAGAGCGCCGACGAGCAGAACCGTGAGCACCTGCTCGTGGAGATCAGGACCTCCAAGTAGCGCCCAGACGACCGCCTCAGCCGGACCTCCCAGCAAGGAACCCAAGCATGCGACACACCAGACCCGTGCGCCTCGCCGCACTGGCCGCGGCCCTGACCGCGGGAACGCTCGTCCTGTCCGCCGTGCCCGCCTCCGCCGTCACGGGACCCGCCTCCGCCGCCTCCGACACCACGCACGCCTACACGGCGCAGATCGTCGTCGGCGACCACGACCGCGGCTGCTCCGGCGTCCTGGTCGACACCGAATGGCTGCTCACCGCGGCCAGTTGCTTCGCCGACAACCCCGCCGAGAGCCTCGCGGTGCCCGCGGGCAAGCCGGCCCGCACCACCACCGCGACCATCGGCCGCGCCGACCTCACCGGCACCGGCGGCGCCGTCCGTACGGTCGTCGAGCTGGTGCCCCGCACCGACCGCGACCTGGTCCTGGCCCGGCTGAACCGCCCGGTCGCGAACGTCACGCCCCTCGCCCTGGCCGGGGCCGCGCCCACCACGGGCGAGCAGCTGACGCTGGCCGGCTACGGCCGCAGCAAGACCGAGTGGGCGCCGCTGAACCTGCACACCGGGGTCTTCTCGGTGGACGCCTCCGACGCGACCACCGCGACGGTGACGGGCCAGGACGGCGTGGCGGCGTGCATGGGCGACACCGGCGGCCCGCTGGTGCGCACCGTGAACGGCACCAAGCAGCTGGCCGCCCTGAGCAGCCGCTCCTACCAGGGCGGTTGCTTCGGCATCGACGCCGCCGAGACCCGCACCGGCGGCGTGGTCACCCGAGTCGACGACCTGGGCTCCTGGGTGGCGTCCAAGGTCGGCGCCAACCGCATCACCGACTTCAACTGCGACGGCGTCGAGGACATCGCCGTGGCCGACCCCGAGGCGACCGTCGGCGGCGACGCCAAGGCGGGCCTGGTCCGCGTCGTCTACGGCGGCGGCAAGGGCACGGCGCAGATCGACCAGGACCTCGACTGGGTCCCGGGCGGCGGCGAGGCCAACGACCTCTTCGGCCAGGCCATCGACACCGTCGACTACGACGAGGACGGCTGCACGGACCTGGCGGTCGGCACCCCGGGCGAGAACCTGGGCGAGGCCGTGGACGCGGGCATGGCCGACGTCCTGCTCGGCGCCCCCGGCGGCATCGGCACCGGCGCCACCAAGGACGTCCACTTCCAGCAGGCCGCGGGCAACGGCTCCATCAGCGCCTCCACACCGGAGAGCGGCGACCTGATGGGGCAGGCGATGGTCGCGGGCACCACCGCGGCCGGCGAACCCTTCGTCGTCATCGGCGTGCCCGGCGAGGGCCTGAGCGGCGCGGCCGGGGCCGGCGAGGCGTTCTACGTGAGCGGCGGCACCAACGTCTCCGTGCACCAGGACAAGCTGGACGTCCCCGGCGCGGTGGAGGCGAACGACGGCTTCGGCGCCGTGCTGGCCGCCGACGCCAACCACCTCGCCATCGGAGCCCCCGACGAGGCCATCGGCGCCGACGCGGCCGCCGGCAACCTCGTGGTCTTCTCGCACACGCTGAACAGCGAGAAGCGGCCCACCCCGCTGTTCGGTCTCGACCAGGATCTGGACACCGTCTCCGGCGGTGCCGAGGCCGGTGACCGCTTCGGCGCCGCCCTGGCCCTCGCCCCGTACCGCCCGTCGGGCGCGGCGCGTGCCGACGAGTCGATCCTCGCGGTCGGTTCACCGGGCGAGGCCCTGAACGTGAACGGCGTCAGCAAGGCCGGGACGGGCGGCGTCACCACCTTCCGCGTCACCGCCTCGGGCACCTACAACCAGCTCGACGGATACTCCTCCGGCACCGCTGACGACGACGTCTCCGGCACCTCCGAGGCCGGCGACCACTTCGGCTCCACCCTGACGGCGGTCAACACCGCGCCGCGTGCGGTCAGCACCGAGGCGACCATGAAGATGGCCGTCGGCATCCCGGACGAGGCGATCGGCTCGGCGGCCTCCTCCGGCGCCGTGCACGTGTTCTCGATGCTCGGTGCGCCCGGCGCCAACGACAAGTGGATCGAGTCCGGCGACGGCGACGGCGTCCCCGGCGCACCGGGCGCGAACCAGCGCCTCGGCTCCAGCATCCACTTCACCGGCACCCACCTCTACGTGGGCATGCCCTACGGTCCGACCGCCACCGGCGCGCTGTACGCCCTGCCGATGTCCAACGTGACCCTCGGTGAGCCCAATGCCGCGCCCACCGTGTACCAGCCGGGTCAGGGCGGCCTCCCGGCCGCCGGTACGGCCTTCGGGCACGCGGCGAGGTAGCCGCTCAGCCTGATTCCTCCCAGCCGGCCGTGGCGTCCAGCGCCACGGCCGGCGCGTTCGCCGGGCGGGGCACGCCCGACGGATCGAGCACGAACAGCGCGACGTCCAGCCGGTCCGCGCGGACCCGGGCGCCCTCGGCGTACCCGGCGAGCGAGAAGTACACGCCCCGCGCCGACTCCGCCATGGCCGTCAGCCACAGGCACTCCACGTCACGCACCGAGGCCGGGCCCACCGTCGGATCCACCTGGACGACGATGCCGGGCGCGGCCAGGCCGATGCCGGACAGCGGACGCTGGTCGGCACGGCGCACGTCCCGGTGGCCCAGGCCGCGCAGATAGAGGACGGCGGCGGTGACCGCGTCGCGGGCGGTGCGGATCGGCACGGCCCGGTGCGCCGGCACCCGTGACCCCGGGGCGCGCCCGGACCGGCCGGTCGCGGCGGGGTGGACCGGCACGCACAGCACCGTCCCGCAGGGGCAGCCCAGCTCGGGCCGCGGCCACCGGCTCTCGGCCCCGCAGGCCGCACAGCGCACCCCGATCCACTCCTCGTCCCACGCCCGGTGGGTGACCTCGGTCGCGGCCCCGCGCGGGTCCAGCTCCGGGGCGACGGGCGCCCCGCACACACAGGGATACGACGGTGCCGTGTAGCGGTGCCGGCGCCCGCAGGCGGAGCAGCACACCGAGATGGTCTCGGACATGACCCCCATCGTCCTCTCTTGACGGCCCCCGGCCGCCCACTTACATTACTTCCAGATCGTAGAAAACAAATTTCGCTATACGGAAGTTGCTACGGAAGAAGCTCACCGCGGGGCGCGACGGGAGTGCGAATCCGACAGCCGGATCAGGAGTACTCGATGGCTCGTATGACCGCTGCCCGAGCGGCAGTTGAGATCCTCAAGCGCGAGGGCGTCACCGACGCGTTCGGTGTGCCCGGTGCGGCGATCAACCCCTTCTACGCGGCGCTCAAGGCGTCCGGCGGCGTGCAGCACACCCTCGCCCGGCACGTCGAGGGCGCCTCGCACATGGCCGAGGGCTACACCCGCACCCACCCCGGCAACATCGGCGTCTGCATCGGCACCTCCGGTCCGGCCGGCACCGACATGATCACCGGTCTCTACTCGGCGATCGGCGACTCGATCCCGATCCTGTGCATCACCGGCCAGGCGCCGACCGCGGTGATCCACAAGGAGGACTTCCAGGCCGTCGACATCGCCTCCATCGCCAAGCCGGTGACGAAGATGGCGGTCACCGTCCTGGAGGCCGCGCAGGTCCCCGGCGTCTTCCAGCAGGCCTTCCACCTGATGCGCTCCGGCCGTCCCGGCCCGGTCCTGATCGACCTGCCGATCGACGTCCAGACGACCGAAATCGAGTTCGACCCGGAGACCTACGAGCCGCTCCCGGTCTACCGGCCCACCGCCACCCGCGCCCAGGTCGAGAAGGCGATCGGCCTGCTCAACGCCGCCGAGCGGCCGCTGATCGTGGCCGGCGGCGGTGTCATCAACGCCGACGCCGCCGACCTGCTCGTGGAGTTCGCCGAGCTGACCGGCACCCCGGTCGTGCCGACCCTGATGGGCTGGGGCCTGCTGCCCGACGACCACGAGCTGAACGCCGGCATGGTCGGCCTCCAGACCTCGCACCGCTACGGCAACGCGACCTTCCTGGAGTCCGACTTCGTCCTCGGCATCGGCAACCGCTGGGCCAACCGCCACACCGGCAAGCTGGACGTCTACACCGCCGGGCGGAAGTTCGTCCACGTCGACGTCGAGCCGACCCAGATCGGCAAGATCTTCGCCCCGGACTACGGCATCGCCTCCGACGCCAAGGCGGCCCTGAAGCTGTTCGTCGAGGTCGCGCGCGAGCTGAAGGCGGCCGGCAAGCTGCCCGACCGCTCCGCCTGGGCCGCCTCCGCACAGGAGCGCAAGGCCACCCTCCAGCGCCGTACGCACTTCGACGACATCCCGATCAAGCCGCAGCGCGTCTACGAGGAGATGAACAAGGCCTTCGGCCCGGAGACCCGGTACGTCTCCACCATCGGCCTCTCCCAGATCGCCGGCGCCCAGATGCTGCACGTCTACCGCCCGCGGCACTGGATCAACTGCGGTCAGGCCGGCCCGCTCGGCTGGACCGTCCCGGCCGCCCTCGGCGTCGCCAAGGCCGACCCGGACGCCCAGGTCGTGGCGCTCTCCGGCGATTACGACTTCCAGTTCATGCTGGAGGAACTGGCCGTCGGCGCGCAGCACCAGATCCCGTACGTGCACGTCCTGGTCAACAACTCCTACCTGGGCCTGATCCGCCAGGCGCAGCGGGCGTTCGACATCGACTTCCAGGTCAACCTGGAGTTCGAGAACATCAACTCGCCCGAGCTGGGCGTCTACGGCGTCGACCACGTCAAGGTCGCCGAGGGCCTGGGCTGCAAGGCGATCCGGGTGACCGACCCGAACGAGCTGGGCGCGGCCCTGGAGCAGGCCAAGAAGCTGGCCGCCGAGCACCGGGTGCCGGTCGTCGTCGAGGCGATCCTGGAGCGCGTCACGAACATCTCCATGTCGGGCACCAACGACATCTCCAACGTGGTGGAGTTCGAGGAGGTGGCCACGGAGCCGGGGCACGCCCCGACCGCGATCAGGACGCTGAAGGTCTGACGCACCCGGACCCGGTTCCGGTCCCGGACCCGGCGCCGAGAGCCGAGAACGGCCCGTTCCTCTCCTCGGGGGGACGGGCCGTTCTCACGTGTGCGGGGACCCTGTGTGCGGGAACCCCATGTGCGCGGGCCCCATGTGCGCCGGCCCCATGTGTGCGACCCATGTGGCCGCGCTCAGTCCGAGCCGCCGCCACCGCCGCCCCCGGAGCCGCAGCCGCCCCCATGGTCCCCGTGGTGGCCGGTGCCGCCCCAGTCGCCCGAGATCGAGTCCTCGTACTCGTCGCGCCACCTCAGGAACCTGCCCCGGCCCAGGGAGAAGCGCACTCCGTCGGCCGGGGCGCCCGGGGCCGTCAGACCGGTCCGCAGCGCGAAGCGCGGCAGCAGCAGGCGCAGGGCGGCATCGCCGTGCAGGGCGACCGCGAGCAGCGTGTCGTCGTCCGTCAGCCCGTGCCTGACCGCCGGCAGCGGGTGCCGCTCCCGCCAGAACTCCACGCGCCGACGGGCACCGCGGGTCGGCCTGAGCCAGGGGTGGCCGAGCAGCCCGTCCTCGGCCAGCGGAATGCGGGTCAGGGCCACGGCGAGGCGCACGTCCGGGTGCCGGACCAGCTCACGCGCGGTGAGCGGCTCGTGCAGGCAGTCCAGGACCGTCCCCTCGAACGGCCCCAGGCCGTCCGGCTCGGGACCCGCCGCGCACAGCGTCCTGCGCGGGCCGGTCTCGACGGCCCCCAGCAAGTGCAGGGCGACCAGCGCCACCGTGACGGCGGCCGGTGGCCCGCCGCCCAGCAGCGCGATCTGATGCGGCTCCCACCCGATCTCCGTGACACCGTCCACGACCCCACCCCCGTGCGCCCCGTGTTGTGCCGGGGTTGTGCCCGCTGCGGGGGTCTCCTACGCCCGTTCTCAGCCGTGGTGCTCGTGGTGCTCTTGGTGCTCCTGGTGTTCCTGATGTTCGTGCAGCCCCGGCCAGTCCTCCGGGCCGCCGCCCTGCCACTCGACCAGGTCGCTGTCCTCCACGTCGGTCACGTAGAGGTCGGCCAGCCGCAGCAGTTCGGCGACGTCGTCGATGTGCGAGGCGACGCCCAGGGTCTGGGCGCCGGAGGTGACCCGGCGGGAGCCGTCGAGGGCGGGGGAGTGGACGACGATGTGCGGGTGCTCGGGTGGGTGTGCCGTTGCCATGTCTCCAGGCTGCTGCGCCGGAGCGGAATCCGCACCCGGTGAACGCCGGAAAGCGCCGGATGCGGGACCGTCCGCATCCGGCGCTTTCCGGCCGGTGAAGGTTCTTCACGTGGAGTCCGTCCGGCGGCGCGAGGCTGGGCGCGACAGGTCGTTCGCGCCGCCGGACGGGGCTTGCGGGCCTCTCGGAGAGAGGTGTGTGGCTGGGACCGCGGCGGTGCGACGGGCCGGAACGGCTCCTCCCCTCAGGTCGTAGGAGAAACGTCCGTGCCCTTCACCACCGCACTGGCTCGCTGGCCGCCGCGGTCCTCGCCCTGCCCGCGCCGGCACCTGGCGGTCACCCCTCATCCGGGCCGCTTCGGTGCCTGCGCGGGCCGCGCACACGGCCCCGGCCTCCCCGCCGGGTTCCGTGCGCGAGCCGGTGGGTCAGTCCTCGCGCAGGGCGCGGACCGCCTCCGCCACGCGCTTGCCGTACTCGGGGTCGGCCGCGTGGAAGTGTGCGAGGTTCTTCTCCACGACGTCGTTGCGGGAGACCTGGGACAGGCCGCCGGCGAGGTTGGCGACCAGCCGCTGCTTCTCGTCCTCGCTCATCAGCCGGTACAGCACACCGGCCTGCACGAAGGGGTCGTCCTTGGTGTGCAGCGGCGCCTCGTGCGTGCCGGTGTGGCCGGAGACCGGGAGCGGGCCGGCCAGCGGGCGGCCGGTCTCGGCCGGGCCGTCGTAGGAGTTCGGCTCGTAGTTCTTGGCGTACCGGTCCTGCGCGTTGGACGCCATCAGGCCGTCGCGGCCGTAGTTGGCGGCGCCGCCGGGCACGGCCTTCGGGGCGTTCACCGCGAGCTGGGTGTGGTTGACGCCCAGGCGGTAGCGGTGCGCGTCCGCGTAGGCGAACAGCCGGCCCTGGAGCATCTTGTCGGGGGAGGGGCCGATGCCCGGCACGAAGTTGTTCGGGGAGAACGCGGCCTGCTCGACCTCGGCGAAGACGTTGTCCGGGTTGCGGTCCAGCACCAGCCGGCCCACCCGCCTGAGCGGGTAGTCGGCGTGCGGCCACACCTTGGTCACGTCGAACGGGTTGAAGCGGTAGTTCGCCGCCTCGGCCACCGGCATCAGCTGCACGTGCAGCGTCCAGGAGGGGTACACGCCCCGCTCGATCGCCTGCACCAGGTCCGTCTGGTGCGAGGTCGGGTCCTCGCCCGCGAGCTTCGCGGCCTCGTCCGCGGTCAGGCAGCGGATGCCCTGGTCCGTCTTGAAGTGGTACTTGACGAAGAAGGACTCGCCCTTGGCGTTCGTCCACTGGTAGGTGTGCGAGCCGAAGCCGTCCATGTGGCGGTACGACGCCGGGATGCCGCGGTCGCCCATCAGCCAGGTCACCTGGTGCGTGGCCTCGGGGGAGTGCGCCCAGAAGTCGAAGACGTTGTCCGGCTCCTGACGGCCCGTGAACGGATCGCGCTTCTGCGAGTGGATGAAGTCGGGGAACTTGATCGGGTCCTTGATGAAGAACACCGGGGTGTTGTTGCCGACGAGGTCGTAGTTGCCCTCCTCGGTGTAGAACTTCACCGCGAAGCCGCGCGGGTCGCGCACCGCGTCCGCGCCGCCGAGGGAGTCGGCCACGGTGGAGAAGCGCAGGAAGACCTCGGTGCGCCTGCCGACCGTGCTCAGGAAGTCGGCGTGCGTGAAGCCGGTGACGTCGTCGGTCACCTCGAAGTGGCCGTAGGCGCCGGAGCCGCGGGCGTGCACCACGCGCTCCGGGATGCGCTCGCGGTTGAAGCGGGCGAGCTTCTCGATGAGGTGCTGGTCCTGGATCAGGAGGGGGCCGCCGATGCCGGCGGAAGCGGAGTTCTGGTTGTCGGCGACCGGGGCGCCGGACTCGGTGGTGAGCACGCGCTGCGACATCGTGGACCTTCCGTGGCCTTGCAGACGAGGGTTCAGCGGAACCGTTCAGTGGAAACAAGTTTCCGCTTCGTGGAGCCTAGATTTGGGAGAGTGGCACGTCAACAGTTTGTTGAAGTGGGTTCCGGGCGGCGCCGCCGCTCGGGCGCGACAGGACAGGTGTCAGCGACGGCGCCGCCCGGAGGTCTCGGGGAGGCGGGTCAGACCTGGGCGCCGGAGAGGCGCTCCACGGCCCGCAGCAGGGCCGAGTGGTCCAGGCCGCCGTCGCCCTGGGCGCGCAGGGACGCGACCAGCTGGGCGACCACGGCGCCGACCGGCAGGGCGGCACCGACGTTGCGGGCGGCGTCGGTGACGATGCCCATGTCCTTGTGGTGCAGGTCGATGCGGAAGCCCGGCTTGAAGTCGCGGTCCAGGAAGTTGTCCTTCTTCCGCGTCAGCACGGTGGAGCCGGCCAGACCGCCGTTGAGGACGTCCAGGGCGGCCTTCAGGTCCACGCCGGACTTCTCCAGGAAGACCACGGCCTCGGCGCACGCCTGGATGTTCACGGCGACGATCAGCTGGTTGGCGGCCTTCACGGTCTGACCCGAGCCGTGCGGGCCGCACAGCACGATGGTCTTGCCGAGCGCCTCCAGGAGCGGCTTGGCCTCGTCGAAGTCGGCCTGCTCACCGCCGACCATGATGGACAGCACGGCCTCGATCGCGCCGGCCTCGCCGCCGGAGACGGGGGCGTCCAGGACGCGGACGCCCTTGTCCTTCGCCGCCTTCGCGAGGTCCACCGAGGTCTGCGGGGTGATCGAGGACATGTCGATCAGCAGCGCGCCGGACCGCGCGTTCTCCAGGATGCCGTCGGGGCCGTAGGCGATGGCCTCGACCTGCGGCGACGCGGGCACCATGGTGACGATCACGTCGGCGTCGCGCACGGCCTCGGCGATCGAGCCGGCCGCGGTGCCGCCGGCGGCGGACAGGCGGTCCAGCTTCTCCTGCTCCAGCGTGAAGCCGGTGACCTGGTAACCCGCCTTGATCAGGTTCTCGGACATGGGGGAGCCCATGATGCCGAGACCGACCCAGGCGACCTTGGGGAGCGTGCTCATGATGGGTACCTCTCTGGAAAATCTGCGAAGAGTTCTGCGGGTGGCGCTCAGCGGGCCGCGCGGGCCCCGGCCGGCAGCCAGGTGAAGGACTGGGCACTGGGGGCGTCGCCGGGCTTGTACTCCAGGCCGACCCAGCCGTCGTACCCGGCCTTCGCGAGGCGGTCGAGCAGGTCCTCCAGCGGGAGGGAGCCCGTACCGGGGGCGCCGCGGCCCGGGTTGTCGGCGATCTGCACGTGGCCGGTCTTCGCGGCGTACGCGTCGATCACCTGCGGCAGGTCCTCGCCGTTCATGGACAGGTGGTAGAGGTCCATGAGGAACTTGGCGTTGCCGAGCCCGGTGGCCTCGTTGACCTTGTCGACGACCTCGACCGCGGCCGGCGCCGACACCAGCGGGTACAGCGGCGACTCGGGCTTGTTGAGCGCCTCGATCAGCAGGATCGCGCCGATCCGGTCGGCCGCGCGGGCGGCGAGGACCAGGTTCTCCAGCGCCAGCCTGTCCTGCTCGGCCGGGTCCACGCCCTCGACGCGGTTGCCGTACAGGGCGTTGAGCGCCGTGCAGCCGAGCGACTGCGCGAAGTCGGCGGCCACGTCGATGTTGGCGCGGAAGCGGTCCGACTCCTCACCGGGGATCGACAGCGCGCCCCGGTCGGGTCCGGGCAGCCGCCCGGCGTAGAAGTTGAGCCCGGTGAGCTGGACGCCCGCGTCCTCGATCGCCGACTTGAGGGCGTCGAGCTCGGACTGCTCGGGAGTGGGCGAGTCGATCCAGGGCCACCACAGCTCGACCGCGGTGAAGCCGGCCGCGGCGGCGGCCGCGGGGCGCTCCAGGAGCGGGAGTTCCGTGAAGAGGATCGACAGGTTGACGTTGAAGCGCTGGTCTGCGAATCCCATCGGGTGCCGCGCTCCCTTCCGCTTGAGGGTGTGTTTCCGTAATACGGAAGTTCGTTTCTGCTTGATGGAAGGTTGCCCGGGGAGCGCGGCTGTTGTCAAGAGGGGGCGGCGCAAAGCGGTCACCCCGCGTTAGGTTGACCGCGTGCGATTGAGAGTGGAGTTCACGACCGAACCCTTCGACCTCGACGAGGCGCCCGCCCATGCGGTGGTGGCCCGCGAGGTCGTCGAGGCCGCCGAGCTGGACGCGGTCGACGTCGGCCCCTTCGGCAACACCGCCGAGGGCGGCGCCGACCGGGTGCTCACCGCCGTGGACGCGCTGCTGCGCCGCTCCCTGGAGGCCGGCGCCACCCGGATCTCGCTCCAGGTCAACGTGGTCGGAGAGGGCGCCGAAGAAGCAAGCACCGAAGGGGAAAGCGCCGAAGTGGAAGGCGCCGACGGAGCAGGCACCGAAGAGGAGGGCGGGCGGTGACCGGCCCCGCCGAGGAGCCCTTCATCGCGGCGGTCAAGCCCCTGGTCGACGCCATGGGCGGCGAGATGCTGCCGCCGGACGAGGCCGGTCTGGAGGACGTCGTGCTCTCCTGGGAGGGCGCCGACGTCGTCGCCGTGCGCCTGCCCCAGCTCGCCGACTCCCTCGACCACATCCTGGCCGCCATGGAGCGCCGGCAGGGCAGGCCCCTGGCCGACCTGGACCGCCGCACCAAGCAGGAGGTCGTCCGGGCCCTGGAGGCGCGCGGCGCCTTCGCCGTACGGCACGGAGTGGAGACCGTCGCGAGCGCCCTCGGCGTCAGCCGTTTCACCGTGTACAACTACCTCAACCGTGAGAAGGGCACCTGACCTGCACGGTTCCCGCCCACCTCCAGCCGCCGTCCGGTAACCGGGCGGCGGCTTTTCTGACCCCGAATTTTCAACAAACTGTTGACGGCTTGTTTCCGAGGGCGTTAGCTATCGGCACGCCCGCTCAGCACAAGGCCACGGAGGCTCCCGTGACGTCCACTTCCGCGTCGGGCCTGGCCCGTTTCAACGCCCTCGAGGAGACCGCGGCACTCGCGGAACTCCACGAGGCGTGCGCCGCCACGGCGTGGGCCCGGCACCTGCTCGCCGCCCGCCCCTTCGCCACCCCAGAGGACCTGTACGCCGCCAGCGACGCCGCCATGGCCGAGCTGAGTGCGGAGGACCTCGCCGAGGCGATGGCCGGGCATCCGCCGATCGGCCGCCCCAAGCCGGGCGATGCGACCTCGTCCCGCGAACAGGCGGGCATGGCCGGCGCCGCCGAGGAACTCAAGGCGGAGATGCTCGAACTCAACCTGGCCTACCAGGAGAAGTTCGGCCACGTCTTCCTCATCTGCGCCACCGGCCGGACCGGTGAGCAGATGCGCGACGCGGTCAAGGAGCGGATCGGCAACTCGCCCGAGCAGGAACGGGAGATCGTCCGCACCGAACTGGGGAAGATCAACCGCATCCGCCTGACCCGACTCGTCGAACAGGACGCCCGACCATGAGCACCAGCACCACCGCCTCCGTGTCCACGCACATCCTGGACACCAGCGTCGGCCGCCCCGCCGGGGACGTCGCCGTCCGCCTCGCCGCCCGTACGGGCCGCGCGGCGGACTGGCAGGCGCTCGGCGGCTCCGCGACCGACGCCGACGGCCGGTGCAAGGACCTCCCGGCCCTGCCGGAGGGCACCACCCACGTACGGCTCGACTTCGACACCGAGACGTACTTCGCCAAGAAACAAGCCGCGGCCCAGCAGGACGCCCCCGCGCTCCGGGACAGCGAGAACGGCCGGCCCGTGTTCTTCCCCGAGGTCACCATCACCTTCGCGGTGGTGCCCGGCGAGCACTACCACGTTCCGCTGCTGCTCAACCCGTTCGGCTACTCCGTTTACCGAGGGAGCTGACCGAATCATGACCCGTTTCGTCCTGGGACAGAACCAGTACGGCAAGGCGGAGAACCGCGTCGTCAAGATCACGCGCGACGGCGACACGCACCACATCAAGGACCTGAACGTCTCCGTCGCCCTGTCCGGCGACATGGAGGAGGTCCACCGCAGCGGTTCCAACGCCAACGTCCTGCCGACCGACACCACCAAGAACACGGTGTTCGCCTTCGCCAAGGAGCACGGGATCGAGAGCGCCGAGGACCTCGGCGTCAAGCTCGCCCGCCACTTCGTGGACAACAACGAGCCGATCCACCGGGCCCGCATCCGCATCGAGGAGTTCGGCTGGGAGCGGATCGAGACGTCGAAGGGCGGCGCCCGCTTCGTCGGCGCCGACGAGATCGCCCACTCCTTCGTCCGCACCGGCCAGGAGACCCGCGTCGCCGAGATCACCTACGACGGCCACGGCATCCAGGTGCTCTCCGGCTTCAAGGACCTGACCGTCCTGAACTCGACCAACTCCGAGTTCTTCGGCTACCTGAAGGACAAGTACACGACCCTCAAGGAGGACTACGACCGGATCCTCGCCACCACCGTCTCCACCTGGTGGCGGCACAACTGGGACGGCGTCGACTCGCACGCCCCGGACTGGGACCGCTCGTACAACGGCGTGCGCAAGCACGCGCTCCAGGCGTTCGCCGAGACCTACTCGTACTCGCTCCAGCAGACCCTCTTCGAGATGGGTGTGCGGGTGCTCAACTCGCGCGACGAGGTCGACGAGATCCGCTTCTCGATGCCCAACAAGCACCACTTCCGCTCGGACCTGTCGCCCTTCGGGATCGACAACGAGGCCAAGGACGGCGCCGTGTACTACGCCGCCGACCGCCCCTACGGCCTGATCGAGGCCACCATCCTGCGCGACGGCGCCGAGCAACTCATCCCGGTCGACATGACCAACCTCTGACGCGGGACGCGCGCCACCGGCCCGGCCGCTCGGGCCGGCGGCGCGTCACACCGGAGGGAACACCATGGCACAGCCTGCAACGGAGCCGGCGAAAGGCTCAAGTTCCACCCCGTCACCGGAGCACACCGAGGACGCCGTCACGTCCGTGCACCCGGTGGACGAGAAGCTCCACCCCTCGCGGCTCGTCCCCGCCGCGCTCCAGCACATCGCCGCCATGTACGCGGGCGTCGTCACTCCTCCGCTCATCATCGGCCAGGCCTGCGGACTCGACATCGAGGGCCGCACCCGGCTGATCGCGGCCTCGCTGCTGATCGCGGGCGTCGCCACGCTGCTCCAGACTCTCGGCGTCAAGGGCTTCGTCGGCAACCGCCTGCCGTTCGTCAACGCCGCCTCCTCGGCCGGTATCGCGCCCATCCTCGCCATCGTCGAGACCAACGCGAAGGGCAGCCAACTCCCCGCCGTCTACGGCGCGGTGATGGTCGCCGGCGTCTTCTGCCTCGCCGTCGGCCCGTTCTTCGGCCGGCTGCTGCGCTTCTTCCCGCCGCTGGTCACGGGCGTCGTCATCACCCTCATCGGCGTCACGCTGATGCCGGTCCCGGTCGGCTGGGCGCAGGGCGGTGACAAGACCGCCGCCGACTTCGGCTCGATGCGCAACCTCGCGCTCGCCGCGTTCACCCTCGCCGTCATCCTCGTCATCCAGCGCTTCGGCCGGGGCTTCGTCAAGCAAGTGGCCCTGCTCTTCGGCCTGTTGATCGGCACCCTGGCGGCCATCCCCTTCGGCATGGCCGACTTCGGCGCCCTGAGGTCCGCGCCGGTCGCCGCGCTGCCCACGCCCTTCGCCTTCGGCGCCCCCGAGTTCCAGCCCGCGGCCATCCTGTCGCTCTGCATCGTCATGCTGGTCCTGATGACGGAGTCGTCCGCCGGCATGCTCGCCCTCGGCGAGATCTGCGACCGCCGCGCCGACGCCAAGGTCATCACCCGCGGCCTGCGCACCGACGGCCTCGCCACCCTGGTCGGCCCCGTCTTCGGCGGCTTCCCCACCTCCGCCTTCGCCCAGAACGTCGGCGTCGTCTCCCTCACCCGGGTACGCAGCCGCTACGTCGTCGCGGTCGCCGGTGCCACCCTGCTCGTCCTCGGTGCCTTCCCGGTCCTCGGCGCGGTCGTCTCGCTGGTGCCGATGCCGGTGCTCGGCGGCGCGGGCATCGTGCTGTTCGGCTCCATCGCCGTCAGCGGCATCCGTACGCTCTCCGAGGCCGGACTCGACGACAGCTCCAACATCATCCTGGTCGCCGTGGCGCTCGGCGCGGGCATCATCCCGCTCGCCGCGCCGACCTTCTACGCCGAGTTCCCCGCCTGGGCCCAGACCGTGCTGGGCTCCGGCATCAGCGCCGGAGCGATCGTCGCGGTCGCCCTCAACCTGTTCTTCCACCATCTCGGCACCCGGAGCCGCGGCACGGTTCCGGCACTCAAATCCTCCTAGGGTCCTGCCGTGCCCTCCCCGTGGGTACTCGACTCCCCGCCCGCGGGCCCCACCGAAAGGCAAGGAAGCAGCATGGCAGCCATGGCAGCAGCGTCGGCAACCGAACGCACCGTCATCGAGAACTGTGCGATCGCCACCGTGGACGCGGGCGACACCGAGTACGCCGCCGGTCACGTCGTGCTCGCCGGCAACCGCATCGAGTCCGTCGGCGCGGGCGGGGCACCCGAGGACCTGGAGAACGTCGTACGCCGGATCGACGCGACCGGACACCTGGCCACCCCCGGACTGGTCAACACCCACCACCACTTCTACCAGTGGCTCACCCGGGGCCTGGCCACCGACCACAAACTCTTCGACTGGCTGGTCGCCCTGTATCCGACCTGGGCGCGCCTCGACGAGCCGATGGCCCACGCGGCCGCCCAGGGCTCGCTGGCGATGATGGCCCGCGGGGGCGTCACCACCGCCGCCGACCACCACTACATCCACCCGCGGGGCGCCGGCGACCTGTCCGGCGCGATCATCCGCGCCGCCCGCGACATGGGCGTCCGCCTCACCCTCGCCCGCGGCTCCATGGACCGCGGCGAGGCCGACGGCGGGCTGCCGCCCGACTTCGCGGTGGAGAGCCTGGACGACGCGCTCGCCGCCACCGAGGCCACCGTCCGGGAGCACCACGACCCGTCCTTCGACGCGATGACCCAGGTCGCCGTCGCCCCCTGCTCGCCCTTCTCCGTCTCCACCGAACTGATGCGCCAGAGCGCCGAGCTGGCCCGCCGGCTCGGCGTGCGGCTGCACACCCACGGCTCGGAGACCGTGGAGGAGGAGAAGTTCTGCCACGAGCTGTTCGGCATGGGCCCGACCGACTACTTCGAGTCCACCGGCTGGCTCGGCGAGGACGTGTGGATGGCGCACTGCGTCCACATGAACGACTCCGACATCGCCGCCTTCGCCCGCACCGGCACCGGCGTCGCGCACTGCCCGTCCTCCAACGCCCGCCTGGCCGCGGGCATCGCCCGCGTCCCCGACCTGCTCGCCGCCGGCGTCCCGGTCGGCCTCGGCGTCGACGGCACCGCCTCCAACGAGTCCGGCGAACTCCACACCGAACTCCGCAACGCCCTGCTGATCAACCGCCTCGGCGCCCACCGCGAGGCCGCGCTGAACGCCCGCAGGGCGCTGCGCCTGGGCACCGCGGGCGGCGCCCGGGTCCTCGGCCGGTCCGCCGAGACCGGCTCCCTGGAGCCGGGCAAGCTCGCCGACCTGGTGCTGTGGCGGATGGACACCCTCGCCCACTCCTCGATCGCCGACCCGGTGGCCGCCCTGGTCCTGGGCGCCCCCGCCCCGGTCACGGCGTCGTTCGTGAACGGACGGCAGATCGTCGAGGACGGCAGGCTGCTCACGGTCGACGAGGACGCCCTCGCCCGCTCCACCCGGGACGAGGCACGACGCCTGGCGCGCATCGCCGCGCAGGGCTGAGCGCCGCGACGCGCCGAACGCGGCGGCAGGCCGAGCGCCGCGCGACACCCGTACAACTCAACACCACTTGATCTCCGGCCGGGAGGGACGGCTCCCGGCCGGTAACCGTGGACCCGAGCGGGGTCCACGGTGGCCTACTCCGGGGCGTGCGCCCCTGCGCGCACGCCCCGGAGCGGTCGCCCGTTCCCCCGAACGGTCCGTCCCGGTCCCGCACGACCACCACTAGCTCCACCTCCCTGACACCCACGTCAGAGCCGACGTGTAAACGACCGGAGGAACGCCGCCGTGGCCGACCACCCTGTTGACGAGAAACTCCCGCCACTGAAAATGGCGACGACCGGCCTGCAACACGTGGCCGCCATGTACGCCGGGGTCGTCGCCCCGCCCCTGATCGTCGGCGCGGCCATCGGCCTGAGCGCCACCGAGCTGACCTTCCTCACCGGCGCCTGCCTGTTCACCGCGGGCCTGGCGACCTTCCTCCAGACCCTGGGCATCTGGAAGATCGGCGCCCGGCTGCCCTTCGTCAACGGCGTCACCTTCGCCGGTGTCGCCCCGATGACCGCGGTGGTCGCCTCCACCGACGACAAGTCCGACGCGCTGCCGATCATCTTCGGCGCCGTCATCGTCGCCGGACTCCTCGGTTTCGTCGCCGCCCCCTTCTTCAGCAAGGCGATCCGCTTCTTCCCGCCGGTCGTCACCGGCACCGTCATCACCCTGATAGGCATATCCCTGCTGCCGGTCGCCTTCGGCTGGGCACAGGGACCCAGCCCCACCGCGGACGACTTCGGCTCGGCGACCAACCTCGGCCTGGCCGGGATCACCCTCGCCATCGTCCTCGTCCTGCGCCGCTTCACCCGCGGCTTCGTCAAGCAGATCGCCGTACTGCTCGGCCTGATCGCGGGCACGCTCGTCGCGATCCCGTTCGGCGTCACGGACTTCGGCCCGGTCGCGGACGCGGACGTCGTCGGCTTCCCGACGCCGTTCCACTTCGGCGCCCCGCAGTTCCAGATCGCCGCGATCATCTCCATGTGCGTGGTGATGGTGGTCTCGATGACCGAGTCCACGGCCGACATGCTCGCCCTCGGCGAGATCGTGGACCGCCCGGCCGACGAGAAGACCATCGCGGCCGGACTGCGCGCCGACACCCTGGGCTCGGCCCTCAGCCCGGTCTTCAACGGCTTCATGTGCAGCGCCTTCGCCCAGAACATCGGGCTGGTCGCGATGACGAAGATCCGCAGCCGCTACGTCGTCGCGGTCGGCGGCGGCTTCCTCGTCCTGATGGGCCTGTGCCCGATGGCGGCCTCGCTCATCGCCGTCGTCCCGCGCCCGGTGCTGGGCGGCGCCGGCGTGGTCCTCTTCGGCTCGGTCGCGGCCAGCGGCATCCAGACCCTGGTCCGGGCCAGCCTGGACAAGGACAACAACGTCCTGATCGTGGCGGTCTCCCTGGCCGTCGGCATCATCCCGATCGCGGCGCCGGAGTTCTACCACTCGTTCCCGGAGAACGCGCGCATCATCCTCGACTCGGGCATCTCGACCGGCTGTGTGGCCGCCGTCCTGCTCAACCTGGTCTTCAACCACATCGGCGGCCGGGAACGGGACGCGGAGGACGTCACCCACCCGATGGAGGCGGGCGACGAGATCACCGAGTCGTCCCGGGAGGCGGCGATGAAGTGACGCCGGCGTCCCGTGCGGTCTGACCGTCGGACGCGTCCCGGGCGGCACGCCGTGTGCGGGCGTGCCGCCCGGGACGAAGTGTGTGCGCGTGCCGCCCGGGACGAAGTGTGTGCGCGTGTCGCCCGTGACGAAGTGTGTGCGCGTGCCTACCGGAACGATGCGTGTGTGCGTGCCGCCCGGGACGAAGTGTGCGGGCGTGCCGCCCGCGACGGGCTGTCCCGCCCGGTCAATCGCGCGTCCCCGCGCGACGCCGCAGCACGACCGCCGCCAGGACCAGGGCGCCCGTCGCGACCACGGCCGCCACCCGGGACGCCAGTTGGTAGCCCGCGGCCGTGGCCGTCACGGCCGCCGACCCGCCGCCGAGCAGGCCGTCGGTGCGGGCCGCCGCGAGCGCCGACAACGCCGCCAGCCCCAGCGAACCGCCCACCACCTGCGTGGTGTTGAACAACCCGGACGCCAGCCCCGCGTCCTCCTCCCGAGCCCCGGACATCGCCAGCCCCGTCAACGCGGGCATCGCGGCGGCGAAGCCCGCGGCCAGGAGCAGCATCGGCGGCAGTACGTCCGTGAGGTAGCCGCCGTCCACCGGCGCGCGGCTCAGCAGCGCCATCCCGGCGACGATCAGCACCAGCCCGGCCAGCAGCACCCGGTACGCCCCGAACCGGCCGATCGTGCGGGCCGAGAGCCCCAGCATCAGCACACCGATCAGGACCGGAGCCGGCAGGAACGCGGTCCCCGTCGCCAACTCCCCGTAGCCCAGCACGCGCTGGAGGTACAGCGCGCCGATGAACTGGAAGCCGTACATCGTCGCCACCATCAGCACCTGCACGGCGTTCGCCCCCGTCAGCAGCCGCGAGCGGAACAGGCGCAGCCGCAACAGCGGGCGGGCGGCACGCGCCTGCCGCACCGCGAACGCGACGAACAGGGCGAGCGCGGCCATGGAGAGGAACACCGTCGTGACGACGGCCGACCCACCGGAACCGGTGATCGTGTACACCGTCAGCATCAGCGCACCCGTGACCAGGGCCGCCCCGGGGTAGTCCACCCCGCGGCCGGGGCCCGTGCCCTCGTCGGGCGCGAGGACCCGGACCGCCGCCGCCCAGGCGGCCACCCCGATCGGCAGGTTGATCAGAAAGATCCAGTGCCAGCTCAGCGCCTCGGTCAACGCCCCGCCGAGGAAGGTACCGAGCGCCCCGCCCGCCGCGCCGACGGCGCTGAACACCGCGATCGCGCGCGCCCGCTCTCGCGGCTCGGGGAAGAGCGCGACCACCATGCCGAGCACCACGGCCATGGTCATCGCGCCGCCCACCCCCTGGACGGCGCGGGCCGCGACCAGCACCTCCCGCCCGGTGGCCACCCCGCACAGCACGGAGGCCGCCGTGAACAGCGCGAGACCGGCGGTGAACATCCGCTTGCGGCCCACCAGGTCGCCGAGCCGGCCCGCCAGCAGCAGCAGCCCGCCGAACGGGATCAGATACGCGTTGACGACCCACGCGAGGCCCGGCCCCGTGAAGCCGAGGTCGCGCTGGACGGCGGGCATGGCGACCGTGACGATGTTGCCGTCCAGGATCGTCATCAGCGCCCCCGTGCACAGGACGACGAGCGCCGTCCAGCGGGAGTACGTCCGCCCGCGCGCCGCCGGGGACTCGGTCGTGATCGTCATGGTGACGTGGCCTCCGTTTCTCCGCGTGCCCCCTTGGGGCACGTCTTGTAACGGAGGCCATCGTGGATAACGATGAGGACCGGCATAAGGAGGCAGTTCGATGTCCCAGCGGAACACCGGTGTTACCCCGCAGGTCGTGAACGCGCACGCGTGCCCGGTCCGGGAAGTTCTTGACAGGGTGGCGGGGAAGTGGAGCGTGCAGATCCTGGTCGCCGCGGCGCACGGCCCCATCCGCTTCACCGAACTGGAGCGCGGCATCGAGGGCATCAGCCGCCGCATGCTGACCCTGACCCTGCGCAACCTGGAACGCGACGGCCTGGTGACCCGCACCGTCCACCCCACGGTGCCGCCGAAGGTGGAGTACGCCCTGACGCCCGTGGCCCGGGAACTGCACGCGTCGTTGCAGCAGTTGACGGACTGGGCCGAGCGCAACCGGCTGTACGTCGCCGAGGCCCGCGCGGCCTACGACATCGAGCACGACCCGGAGCTGACGGACGCCTGACGCGGCCCCGCCCCGCCTACAGTCCGAACAGGCCCGGCTCCGCCGCCAGTTCCTTGAAACGCTGCCGCGGGTCCGGCACCAGCCTGCGCTCGCGCAGGTCCATCAGACCGCCGAGGCCCTCGACCTCGGCGGCGACCGTGCCGTCCGCCTTGGTGATGAGCTGCCGGATCCGGAAGGTCTTGCCCTCGCCCCACTCGAAGGCGCAGGTCACCGTGACCTCGTCCCCCGCGAGCAGCTCCCGCCGGAACCGGATGGTGGTCTCCAGGGCCACCGGGCCGACCCCGCGGGCGACCAGGTCCGCCTGCCGGATCCCGGCCGCCTGGAGCAGCGACCAGCGGGCGTGCTCGGCGTAGTTGAGGTACACGGACTGGTTCAGGTGGCCCTGGGTGTCGGTCTCGTACCCGCGGACGGTCACCGGGACGGAAAACGGCTCGCTCACCGCTGCTGCCTCTCTTCGCACATCTACGGACGGGACCCGATCCTGACACGCGGACGTCACACCTTCCGCGGGGAGGCCAGCAGATAGCGAGCCCGGGTGCGCGGCTCGGTGTGCTCCCCGACCTGCCAGCCGGCCCGCTCCAGCGTCGCCGCACAGGCCCGCAGCGCGCCGCCGTCCGGCTCGTACACGGCGACGGCCTCCGGCTGCGGTGTCGCCCGCACCCGGTATCCGTCGTCGCCGCCCGGTCCGGCGGGACGGTGCCCGGCCGCCTCCAGGGCCAGCGCGGCGGCCCGCACGAGATGCGACCGCTCCCACGCGCACGGCCGGTCCGTGCTGCCGTCGGGGTGCGTCATCCGGCGCAGCTCCAGCAGCCCCTGCCAGGCGCCGCGCACCTCCCGCAGCCGCGCGGGCCCCGTGTCGCCCGGGGCGGCCTCCTCGCCGCCGACCCGCGCGGCGAACACACCCCCGCTGTCCGGTGCGGCGGGCGCCTCGGAGGGCACCGCCACCGCCTCCGGACCGTCCGTCGCCTCCCGTATCCGGTGCCCGGCCGGGGTCAGGAAGTGGTCGTGCGGCGGGCGCGGATGCCGGAAGGCGAGCCCCCGCTTCACCAGCGCCGCGAGCTGCGCCGGCGTCCCCCGCAACCGCCCGGTGACGGGATCGGCGGCGTCGATGATCCGCCGCTGCGCGGCGGTGGGGGACAGGGCCACGGCGCGGCCCCCCTTCTCTCGTCTTCTCTGGTCGGCTCACCGGTGACGCCTTCGAAGACTACGACGGGGGTCTGACATTCCAGGCGGCGATCACCGGCCGCCCGTGCTCCGTGCCCAGCCGGCACAGCGTGCCCGTGCCCAGCTGGAACAGCGCCCCGTGCGAGGGCGGAAGGCCCAGGTGCCGGGCGGTCAGCACCCGCAGGAAGTGCCCGTGCGCCACCAGCACCACGCACCCCTCGGTGTTGGCGAACGCGGCGTCCACCGTGGCCAGCACCCGGTCGGCCCGCTCACCCACCTGCTCGGGCGTCTCCCCGGGGTGGTCCGGCGGTCCGGGCGCGACCCCGTCCGTGAACAGGAACCAGTCCGGCCGGCTCCGGTGGATCTCGACGGTGGTGATCCCCTCGTAGCCGCCGTAGTCCCACTCGTGCAGGTCCGGTTCGATGCGCACGTCGTGCAGCCCGATCAGCTCGGCCGTCTCCCGCGCCCGCTGGAAGGGGCTGACGAACGCCGCCCCGATCCGGTGCGACCGGATCAACGGCACCAGACTCCGCGCCTGCTCCCGCCCCTTCTCGGTCAGCGGGACGTCCGTCAGCCCGGTGTGCCGACCCGAACGCGACCACTCGGTCTCACCGTGCCGGACCAAAAACAGATCACCCATGGACCTCCGCCTTTCCACCGTGCTCGTCAGCACGGTGTCACATGGGCAGCATGGCCCACGGAACCGACTCGGGCCCCGGCGGGTGCCCGGACCTAGGATTCCTCCGTGCTCATGACACCCTGCGCACCCGCCGTCCGCTGGACGGCCGCCGTGCTGATCACCCTGCTGGCGGCCACGGCGTGCGACGGCACCGGCGCGCGGGCCGCGACGGTCCCCGCCGACCGCGTCACCGGCGCCTGGCAGGCCGGCGACGGCACGGCCCTCACCCTGTCCGCCGACCGCACCTTCACCGCGTCCGGGCTCGACTCGGGCAAGCTCGCCGACACCGGCTGCCCCGGCGGTGACTGGGCCTTCTTCGCCGACGACGGCGACGGTCTGTACATGACCTCGCCGCGGGCCCGGTCGGATCGGAGATCGGCCAGTCCTTCGCCGAGCCGTCCGACGACCCCTGCCGGCTCACGCTGACGGTCGTCGACGACGGCGACGCCCTGTGCGCCACGTCGGACCCGGAGACCCCCTGCGACCTGGGCGTCCGCTTCACCCGGAAGGGCTGAGGCCCGGCCGCTACTGGCGGTAGCCGCTCAGGAAGCGCCCGATCCGGCCGATCGCCGCCTCCAGGTCCTCCGCGTGCGGCAGGGTCAGGATGCGGAAGTGGTCGGGGGAGGGCCAGTTGAAGCCCGTCCCCTGCACCACCTGGATCTTCTCCCGCAGCAGCAGGTCCAGGACGAAGCGCTCGTCGTCGTGGATCTTGTGGACGGCCGGGTCGATCCGCGGGAACGCGTACAGCGCGCCCTTGGGCTTGACGCAGGAGATGCCGGGGATCTCGTTGAGCTTCTCCCAGGCCACGTCCCGCTGTTCGTGCAGCCGTCCGCCGGGGGCCGTCAGCTCGCGGATGGACTGGCGGCCGCCGAGCGCGGCCTGGATGGCGTACTGGGCGGGCGCGTTGGCGCACAGGCGCATGGAGGCCAGCATGGTCAGGCCCTCCAGGTAGTCCTTCGCGTGCTGCTTCGGCCCCGTCACCACCAGCCAGCCGGAGCGGAAGCCCGCCACCCGGTACGTCTTGGACAGGCCGCAGAAGGTCAGCACCACCAGGTCGGGGGCGAGGGACGCGGCCGCGTGGTGCACGGCGTCGTCGTACAGGATCTGGTCGTAGATCTCGTCGGCGAAGACCATCAGGCCGTGCCGGCGGGCGAGGTCGAGGATGCCCTCGACGATCTCCTTGGGGTAGACGGCGCCGGTGGGGTTGTTGGGGTTGATGATGACGACCGCCTTGGTGCGGTCGGTGATCTTCGCTTCCATGTCGGCCAGGTCCGGGTACCACTCCGCCTGCTCGTCGCAGAGGTAGTGCACCGCCTTGCCGCCCGCGAGGGTGGTCACCGCCGTCCAGAGGGGGAAGTCGGGGGCGGGGATCAGGACCTCGTCGCCGTCCTCAAGCAGGGCCTGTACGGCCATGGAGATCAGCTCGGAGACGCCGTTGCCCAGGAAGACGTCGTCCACGTCCACCTCCAGGCCGAGCGCCTGGTAGCGCTGGGCGACGGCCCGGCGGGCGGAGAGGATGCCGCGCGAGTCCGTGTAGCCGTGCGCCCGGGGCAGCATTCGGATCATGTCCTGGACGATCTCCTCGGGCGCCTCGAACCCGAAGAGGGCCGGGTTGCCGGTGTTCAGGCGCAGCACGCTGTGTCCCGCCTCCTCCAGCGCGTTGGCGTGCTCGATGACCGGGCCGCGGATCTCGTAACAGACCTCGCTGAGCTTGTTCGACTGCCGGAACTCCATGCGCGGCTTCCCCTCCGGAATCTGGTGTTGCTTGGTTTTACCAAGTAGCCGCTTGGAAAGTCCAACAACTTGTCTACACTGCGTCGCATGTCACCACGTCCTCGCCGTAGCTACGACCAGTACTGTTCCGCCGCCCGCGCGCTCGACGCCGTCGGCGACCGCTGGACCCTGCTGATCGTCCGGGAGCTGCTCGCCGGGCCGCGGCGCTACACCGACCTGCACGCCGACCTGCCCGGCGTCAGCACGGACGTACTCGCCTCGCGGCTCAAGGACATGGAGCGCGAGGGACTGACGACCAGGCGCCGGCTGCCCCCGCCCGGCGCGGCGTACGTCTACGAGCTCACCGCGCGGGGACGCGGTCTGCTGCCCGTCCTGGAGGCGCTCGGCGCGTGGGGCGCCGGCGAGTTGGGGGAGCGGCGGCCCACCGACGCCGTACGGGCGCACTGGTTCGCCCTGCCCCTGCTGCGCGCCCTGCGGGCGGCCGGGGCGGGGGAGGGGCTGGTCGAAGTCCGGCTGGACGAGGGGGACTTCCACCTGTATGCCGACGCCCGCGCCGAGGGGGAGGACGGTCCCGTGTACGGCGAGGGGCCCGCACCGGGCGAGCCCGACGCCCGGCTCGTGCTGGACGCCGCGACGTGCGCGGCCCTCGGCCGCGGCGAGACGGGCCTGCGGGAGGCGGTGCGGGACGGTCGCGTCCGGGTGACCGGCGACGGCCCGGCGGCCAAGGCGCTGCGGGAGGGGTGAAACGGCAGAAGGCCCGCCGTGGGCGGGCCTTCTGAGGAGCCGTCAGGCGCCCGGCGGCACCCGGGACGGACGTCCCGAACCACGGGTCAGCGCGTAACCGCCGATGCCCGCGAGCGCGGCCAGGACGGCCCCGATCCCGCTCCACACCCAGCGGTCCGACCACCAGCCCGACGACCAGCCGTCCTCCGGCTCGATCGCGGACAGCACGGCACCCCGCTCCTCCTCGTCGTCCTCGGAGGCGCTGCTCGTGCCCGACGTCACCGCGATGCCCGGCACCAGCGGCTCGGCCAGCGAACCGTCCACCGCCGCGGCCCCGCCGATGTCCTTGGAGTCCGCCCGCACCTCGGTGGAGACCGGCACACCGAGATCGGAGGTCGGCACGTTCACCGCCGTCAGGCGGACGTAGTAGGTGCCCGGCAGCGGGTCGTTGGCCCACGGCTCGGTCCAGGCGCGCACGGTGCGCAGGACGCAGGCCAGCTCGACGGAGGAGGCGCCCGCGTCCGCGGTGCGGGCCTGCGCGCCCCACTGGCAGGCCTGGCGGCGGCGCAGCCCGTCGTACACGTCGACCCGCCAGGTCTGGGCGGCGTGCGTCTCGGGCAGCTTCACCGTGGCCTTGACGGTGGGCCGCTGCCCGGCGTCGGCCGGGAACGACCAGTACAGGTAGTCGCCCGCGGCCCCGTTCGCCGTGGCCACCTGCCCCTGCTCGAACTCGGTCGCCGTACGGAAGGACGTGCCCGCGGAGGTCGGCGCGTCAGCGTCCCCCGAAGGGCTCGCGGACGGCGAGGAGTCGGCCGCCGCGGGAGCCGCGGCGAGACCGAGCAGCACCACGGCCGCGCTCAACACTCGGGTGAATCGCATCAGTTGGTCCTCCAGATCGCGAACCGCCAGCGCGAGAGCCAGCCCCACAGCAGACCGGCGACGAAGCCGACCATCACCAGCAGGCCGAGCAGCCACCAGCCGCGCCCGAGGCCGAAGGCGGCCACGTCGTCGGAGTCGCCCGGGCCGTCCACGACGTCGACGGTCAGCTCCAGCGGCAGACCGGGCGTGGTCTTCACGCCGGAGGCCACGGAGAAGGAGTTGGTCACCTGGAGGCACACGGCCTCGGCCGGGGCGTCGTCCTCGTCGCTCTCCGCCTTCGGGTAGCGCAGCCCGGTCGAGAGCGCGTCGGTGCGGCCGTTGCCCGCCGCCTCGCCGCGCACGATCTCCCGGCCGTGCACGGTCACCGCGCGCAGCAGCACCCCGTAGGACGGGTTCACGGCGCGGTCGGCGCCCACGCTCACGGAGGCGCGCAGTTCCTGGCCGGGCTCCACGTCCACCCGGTACCAGCGCTGTTGCCCGAACTCCTCGCGGTCGGTGTACAGCCCCGACTTCAGCGTCGGCGCCTTCGCGCACGCGTCCGCGCCCTCGGTGGCCACCGGCGTCACCACGGGATCGGCCGCCCGGTCCACCAACTGGTTCACCTTGTCGGTCAGTTCGTCGGTGTGCTCGACCGAGGTGTACGTGCCGCCGGTCGCCTCGGCGATGCAGCTGAGCTGCTGCCGCATCTTGGTGTTCGGGACCAGTCCCAGCGTGTCGATGGTCAGCCCGATGCCCTTGGCGGCGATCTCGCGGGCCACCTCGCACGGGTCCAGCGGGGCGCAGGTGTCCTCGCCGTCGCTGATCAGCACGATCCGCTTGGAACCGTTGCCGCCGTCGAGGTCGTCGGCCGCCTTCAGCAGCGCGGGCCCGATCGGCGTCCAGCCGGTCGGCGCCAGGGTCGCCACCGCCGTCTTCGCCTCGGTGCGGTCCAGCGGGCCGACCGGGTAGAGCTGCGCGGTGTCCTTGCAGCCGGTCTTGCGGTCGTCGCCCGGATAGTCCGCACCGAGCGTCCGGATGCCCAGCCGCACCTCTTCCGGCGTCGCGTCGAGCACCTCGTTGAACGCCTGCTTCGCCGCCGCCATGCGCGTACCGCCGTCGATGTCCCGCGTGCGCATCGAACCGCTGACGTCGAGCACGAGGTCGACCTTCGGCGCGTCCTCACCCGGGGGTTCACCGGCGCTCGCCCCGGCCGGGAACGCCATCCCGGCCGCCAGCGCGGCGAGCAGGGCACAGGCACCCGCCGCCAGCCGTGTTCTTGTGATCATCGGCGGATCCTATTGATCAGTGGTGCCGCGCTCCAAAACGAGACCGCGCCGATGCCCCGGCTTCACCTCCACCGCAGCGGATTGGGCAGCTCCGTCCACAGATCGCCCGTGCTCCCCGGCGAAGTCCGCATCACCGTCAGCGCCTTGACCGGCAGCGGCCCCTCGCGCAGGGCCACGACGTCCTCGGTGCGGGGCAGTTCGGGCACCGCCGCCGCCAGGGCCGCCCGCAGGGCCGGACCCGAACCGGCCGTGGCCGCCAGTGCCCCTCCCACCAGCGAGCCGAACAACTTCCGGCGCAGTGCGCGCGGTTCGTCGGTCAGTACCCGCGCGGGCAGGCCGTGGGCCGCGATGCCGTGCCGGGCCAGCCGGGCCGGGGAGACGCGGATGTCGGCCAGGTCGCGGTAGACCAGGCGCAGCGGGTCGCCCTCCGCGGACAGCACGACCAGGAGGTTCTGACCGTGCGCCTCCAGGGCCACGCCCAGCTCCAGCGCGCGCAGCCCGACGGTGAGCGCCAGCCGGGCGAAGCCGGCGAGCCACGCGGGGGAACGCGGCAGTCCGGTGGTCGCCAGCGCGGCCACCGGAACGACGTGCTCGCCCGGCGAGGCGTACACCTCGGGCGCTTCGCGCAGTACGGCGGCCAGGTCGGGGGAGTGGGCGGTGGCCGCGCCCAGCGTGCGGGTCACGTGGAGCAGGCCGTCCAGACGCGCCGCCAACCGCTCCCCGAACGACGACAGATCGGCCGACGCGGCGATCGAGGCGACCGAGATGTCCCGCACCGAGGACGTCAGCCGGGCACTCAGCGCGGTCTTGACGTGCACCGAGCCGGGCACGGCGAGGGTCCGCAGGGACATCAGCGGATGCGCGGCGGGCCCGGCCGCGTACGACTGCTTGAGCACGTGCGCGGCCTGCCAGGGATGCACCGGGACCAGCACCCGCGCCCCGTCCCGCAGCTCCCCGGGCCACACCCCCGTCACCAGGCACTCCGCCACCGGGACCGGCACGAGCCCCAGCTCCACCACCGGCCCGTGCTCGGGCCCGTAGGCGAGCTGCTCCGCCACCGAGAAGCCGGGCCGCGCACGGCAACCGGGGTGGTACGGGTGCCCGTCGACCACCCGCCGCTCCCAGCCCCAGCCGCTGTCCGGCCACTCGTCCGGGTGATTCTCGGGCAGCCCCTCCCGGACCGCCCGCGGCTGTGCCGCACGCGACAGCGCCAAGGACGCCGCACTGTGCCCGAGTTCGGCGGCGAAGGAGGCCGAGTGCGGTACGGCGAGGTCGGTCAGCAGCCGCTCCGGGTCGTCGTACGCGACCTCGTCCAGCCGTACCACCGGCACGTACGCGTCCGTGCGGTACGGGTCGGCGGGCGGACCGCTCAGCCGGCGGCCGTCCCGCAGGCGCAGGACGAGCGCGACTCCGGACCGCTCCCGGCCCTCGATCCACGGCAGCGGTTCGAAGGCGAGGGCACGCCACAGCCGTGACAGCACGGCCGCGCGGGCCGCTGGCCGCTCGGCCGCGAACCGGGCGACCAGAGCGGGACGGACGGCCGCCAGCTCCTCGGCGACCTCGGCCGCCGCACTGGGGGGACGATGCACGGGCAGGCTCCTCGGGTACGGGTCGGAGTACGCGTACGCGTACGCGTACGACGTCACGGCGGAGGACCGACGACTGTCATGACGAGAGACATACTGATCGTCTCCGTCCTCTCCGCCATGGACCGACCGTAGGGAACGAGTGGAACGCGTGGATCTCCTGCCCCCGCCCACCGGCGCCGACGCCCCCCTCCCGGGCAGCGCCGCCGCCCGGGACGACGTGGCGCGCCGAGCCGACGCCCACGCGGCCGTACCGCTGCTGAACTGCCTGCTGCGCGAGGTGGCCGAGCCCCTGCCGGGCCCCGGTGCCCGCCCCGTGTACCGGCTGCCCGGCGGCAGACTGCTGCGGGTGCGCCCGGGACGGCGGCCCGCCGAACCGGAGGTCCGCACGCAGGGCGGGTGGCACCTGGTCGACCACGCCGAACTGGTGAAGCTGGTCGCCGAGGCACTGCGCCGGCACACCGGTGTGCCCAACCACGAACTGCCCACCGAGATGACCGACAGCCGCGACGCGGTGGCCGCCCTGCTGACGGCACGCGCGCGTGCCACCCCGCCCGCGGACCCGTACCTCCGCTCCGAGCAGGCCCTGCTCACCGGCCACACCCACCATCCCGCTCCCAAGGCGCGCGGCGGCGGCCCGCACGCCGGGTGGCTGCCGTACGCGCCCGAGGCACACGCCCGCTTCCCGCTGGTGCTGCTCGCCGTGCGCGAGGACTCCGTCGTCGACGAGGGCGACACCGCCGCCCTGGACGCCCTCGGCAAGGCCCCGCCCGGCTACCGGCTGCTGCCCGCGCACCCCTGGCAGCTGGAGCTGACGGCACCGGCCCTCGCCCCCGCCTTCGCCGACGGCCGGCTCGTCCGGGTGGGTACGACCGGCTTCTTCGCCTGGCCGACGGCCGCGATCCGCACGGTGTACGCGCCCGAATACCTGCCCGGAGCGGACCTCTTCCTGAAGTTCAGCCTCGACGTGCGCGTCACCAACGACATCCGCCGCCTGTGGCGCCACGACCTGATGCGACTGCGCCGCACCGACACCGCCGTCACGGAGGCCTTCGCCTCCGTGGGACCCCCCGCCGCCTGGCTCGGCGACCGCGGCCACCGCACCGCGGACTTCGCCTTCGAGGAACTGGCCGTCGTCGTGCGCGACGGACTGCGCGACCACCTCCTGCCCGGCGCGACCCCGCTCCTGGCCGCCGCCCTCGTGGAGGGCTTCCCCGGCAGCCCGCTGCCCGCCACCGCGGACCCGGCGGCCTGGTGGAAGGCGTACCTCGCCGCCGTCGTGCCGCCCGTCCTGACCGCCTTCGCCGACGACGGCGTCGTCCTGGAGGCGCACCTCCAGAACACCCTGGTCGCCGTGGACGCGACCGGCATGCCGGTGCAGGCCCTGTTCCGGGACGCGGAGGGCGTCAAACTGCTGCCGGACACCCCCCGGGCGGCCGGCTGGGAGCGCCTGGTCTACTGCCTGGTCGTCAACCACCTGTACGAGATCGCCGCCGCCCTCGCCGAACACCACCCCGGCCTCGACCCCTGGCCCGCCGTCCGCCGTGAACTGGCCCGCCACGACCTCCCCGAGATCCCTGCGCTGCTCACCGCCCCCGCCCTCCCCGCCAAGACCAACCTGCTGCTGCGCTGGACCGGCGCGGACGGCGCCGACGCCCGCTACCGCCCCCTGCCCAACCCGCTGCGCGGGGCCTGAGCGGCCACTGGCCGCCGCGCCCGGAAATCCCGTGCCGTTCCACTCCCCGGTGGTGCACACTCGCCGCATGGCGGACATGGACGCGTTCCGGGACGAGATCGCCCGCTGGGCGGCGGGCGGCGCCGGGGACACGGCGGCGGAGCTGGCGGCAGGCCTCGGCCTGCGGACGGCGGTGCTGCTGGAGGGCCCCAGCGACCTCGCGGCCGTCGAGGCCCTGGCCGCCCGAGAGGACCGTGACCTGACCGCCGAGGGCGTGGCCGTGGTGTCCATGGGCGGCGCGATGAGCGTCGGCCGCTACGCCGGTCTGCTCGGCCCGCCCGGCCTCGGCCTGCGCCTGACCGGCCTCTGCGACGCCCGGGAGGAGCCCTTCTACGTCCGCGGCTGGCAGCGGGCGGGCGCCGCCCGCGACTTCCACGTCTGCGTGGCCGACCTGGAGGACGAGATGATCCGGGCGCTGGGCCCGGAGCGGGTCGAGGAGGTCATACGGGCCGAGGACGAACTCCGGCCCTGGCAGACCTTCCTGGCCCAGCCCGCCCAGCACGGCCGCCCCCGGGAACAGCAGCTGCGCCGCTTCCTCAGCACGAAGAAGGGCCGCAAGATCCGCTACGGCAGCCTCCTCGTCGAGGCCCTGGACGGCGGACGGCCACCGGCCCCGCTGGCGGATCTCCTCGCGGGGCTGTGACCGTCGGCTACTTCGTGGCCCCCTGGGCGAAGCCGTTGTAGATGTAGCGCTGGAGGAACAGGAAGATCACCAGCGTCGGCACGATGACGAGGACGGCCCCGGCGGAGATGTTCTCCCAGTGCGCCCCGAAGGGCCCCTTGAACCGGAAGAGGGCGGTCGACATGGTCCCGAGATCCTCGTCCGGCATGTAGAGGAACGGGATGTAGAAGTCGTTGTACGTCGTGATCCCCTTGATGATGACCACGGTCGCGACGGCCGGCTTCAGCAGCGGAAAGATGATCTTCCGGTAGATGGTGAAGGAGTTCGCGCCGTCGAGTCGCGCCGCCTCGTCGAGGGACCGGGGTATGCCGCGGATGAATTGCAGGAAGATGTAGATGGCCACGATGTCGGTGCCCATGTACAGCAGGATCGGCGCCCAGCGGGTGTTGAACAGCCCGAAGCCGTTGACGACCTGGAAGGTGGCGACCTGGGTCGTCACCGCCGGCACCAGCGTGGCGATCAGGAACAGCGCCATGACGAGCTTCTTGAGGCGGAAGTCGAAGCGGTCGATGGCGTACGCGGTCATCGAGCCGATGATCACGGTGCCGGTGATGGAGAACAGCAGGATGAAGGCGGTGTTGCCGAAGGCTTGCAGAAGGTGGCCGTCGGTGAAGGCGGTGGCGTAGTTGGAGAAGTTGAGCCAGTCGTCGGGCGGGGCCAGGGCGCCCTGGCCGTCGGAGACCTCCCCGTAGGACTTCAGCGAGGTCAGGAAGACCACGAGAAGCGGCAGCAGCACCACGGCGGACGCGACGACCAGCGACAGGTACGTCAGGGCGGTGCTGATGCGCGGACGGCCGCGCGGCCGTTCCTGCGGGCGGACGGGGGCCGTGAGGGTCATACGAGGTCCACCTTCTCGTCGGGCACGAGGCGGCGCTGGATCCAGGTGATCAGCAGGATGATCGCCAGCAGCACCACCGCACAGGCCGAGGCCAGGCCGGTCTTGTTGAACTGGAAGGCGTACTTCACCGTCTGGATGACGAACGTCGAGGTCTCCGTCGCGCCGCCGGTCATGATGTACGGGATCTCGAAGACGGAGAGCGAGCCGGAGATCGCCAGGATGACGCTCAGGCTCAGCACCGGCCGGATGCTCGGCGCGATGATGTGCCGGAACTGCTTCCACCGGCCGGCGCCGTCCAGTTGGGCGGCCTCGTACAGCTCGCCGGGGATCGACTGGATCGCGCCGAGGAACAGCACGAAGTTCAGGCCGGTGAACCGCCACACGGACACCCCGGCCATGGAGGTGTTGGCCGACTCGGGACTGCCCAGCCAGGCGTGGTCGGTGCCGGCGCCGAACCAGGAAAGGACCGAGTCGAGGGTGCCGCCGTCCTGGAAGAAGTACAGGAAGACGAAGCCGATCGCGACGCCGTTGATCAGGTACGGGAAGAACAGGATGCCCTTGAACAGGTTCCTGAAGCGCAGGTCGAAGCTGAGGACGGCGGCGAAGTACAGGGCGATGACGATCTGCACGACGGACGCCGCCAGGTAGTAGAAGCTCACCGCGAACACCCGGAGCAGCTCGGGGCGGGTGAAGATCTCGGTGTAGTTCTCCGCGCCGACATAGTCGCGGTCGGGGCTGACACCGTCCCAGTCGGTGAAGCTGTAATAGATCATGTTGCCCACCGGCACGTACGTGAACGTGATCAGCAGGGCCAGCGGTGCCAGCAGGAACAGCCACGGGGTGAGCTTGCGCAGCGGCCGGCCGCGCCACGAGGAGCCGGCCCGTGCGCGATGCCGGGAGGGTCGTTTCCCGGTCCGCCCCGGCCCGGCGGCCGGGGCGGGTGGCGAAGCGGTGGAAGCGGTTCGGGTCATTGCGGAGCCAGGGCCTTTCGTCGTCCGCCGAGGGCGCCGGGGTCAGGAACCGACCGTCTGCCTGGCCGCTGACCAGCGCTTGTTCAGGTCGTCGAAGTAGCCCTCCAGGGACCCGTCCGTGACGCCGCGGGCGATGTCGATGAGCTTCTTGCGGTAGTCCGGCTTGTTGAGCCCGATCTCGGAGGCGTTGTCGATGGCGTTGACGTCGGCCGTCTTCGCCTCGGAACGCTCAATCATCTTGACATCGTTGTCAACGTAGTCCTGGAGTGTCTCCGGCATCCCCTCGGACTTCAGGGCGGAGACGGCGCCCTCCTCGGCCGCGTACCCGGACTTCTCGGTGAACCAGTCGATCCACGCCCGGGCGGCCTCCTTGTGGCCGGAGTGGATGTTGACCGCCTGCTGGTAGTCGGAGACCAGGGTGGCGCAGAACGTGCCGTTCTTCTGGGACGGCACCGGCATGAAGCCGATGTCGTCCGGGTTCTGCCCGGCCGCCTCGGCCGCGTCCCGCATCTGGTTGACCGCCCAGGAGCCGAGCATCATGCTCCCCACCCGGCCCTTGGCCAGGAGGGTCTTGGAACTCTCCCAGTTGGTGGTGGCCGGGTCCTTCTCCGAGAGCTTCTCGTGGACGATGTCGTAGAGCAGCGTGTCGAGGGTGTTGAGGTCGTTGCCCTCGGTCCAGGGTTCGTCCATGGCGGCCAGCTTGTCGGAGGCCTGGCTGTCGCAGCTGATCGAGCCGACGCCGTTGGTCCAGGGACTCTCCAGCGGCCAGCCGTCCTTGAAGTTGGTGTAGTACGGGGTCGCCCCGGTCTTCTCCTTGACGGCCTCGAGGTCGTCGAGGAACTGGCCGGTCGTCGTCGGCCAGTCGGTGATCCCGGCCTTCTTCCACAGTGCCTTGTTGTAGACGAGGCCGTTGGCGGTTCCGAAGGTGGCGATGCCGTAGGTCCTGCCGCCGACGTCCGTCTTGTCGGTGAAGCGGTACTTCGGCTCCATCGACGAGGTCTCGCCGAGCGGGGCGAAGAACTTCGGGTAGTCGCCCTTGGCGACCGCCGACGGGATCAGCAGGACGTCGCCGTAGTCCTCCGTGTTCATCCGGATCTTCACCTCCCCCTCGTAGTCGGTGAGGCCCTCGAACTCGACCTTCACGTCGGGGTAGGTCTTGTTGAACTCGGCGGCGTACTTCTTCATCGTCCCGTCCTCGACCAGGTCGGTGCGATTGGTCAGCACGGTGATGTCCCCCGAGACGCCGTCCGGGTTGACCGGCGCGGCGGCGGTCTCGCCGGCGTCCGCGCCGCCTCCCGCGCCGCACCCCGCGACGGTCAGCATCGTGGTGGCGAGCAGTGCGACGCTCAGCGTCCTCTTCCCCATGTGCCCAGCTCCTTTCCAAGGATCACGGCTCGGGCTCCGGTGTGGTGACGGCGACTATGTCAGCCGCTCGTTAACCGGTAAAGCTCGTGCATCTCTCGCGATATCCAATCGTTACCTCTGGCAGTGCAGGGGGCTTGGTCGAACCATGCCTCGGAGGGGTGGACGTCGGTGCTCTCGTCGGGCGGTCAGGACTAGACCGGTTCACTTCACTGGCGTTAGGTTGAGGCGCGTTGCCCACGACACCGGGTCCGTCCCGCCGAAGGAGCCGTACATGAAGGAAGTCGTCCCGCTCGCCGAGGGCTGGAGCCTCCGCCACAGCGATGACCTGCTGCCCGCCCAGGTCCCCGGCTGCGTCCACACCGATCTGCTCACGGCCGGCCTGATCCCGGACCCCTTCCTCGGCGTCAACGAGTCCGACGTGGCCTGGGTCGGACAGCGGGCCTGGACCTACGTCCGCGACCTGCCGGCCACCCGCACCGATACCGACACCGCCGCGCCCGAGCACGAGCGGACGGACCTGGTCTTCGACGGCCTGGACACCGCCGCGACCGTCACCCTGGACGGGCGGGAACTGGGCCGCACCCGGAACATGCACCGGCGCCACCGCTTCGACGTCACCGGGCGCCACGGGCTGCTGGAGGTGGACTTCGCCTCCGCGTACGACGAGGCGGCCTCGGTGCGGGCACTGACCGGGGAGCGTCCCAACGTCTACCCGGAGCCCTTCCAGTACATCCGCAAGATGGCGTGCGGCTTCGGCTGGGACTGGGGTCCGACCCTGGTGACCGCCGGCATCTGGCGTCCGGTCCGGCTGGAGCGGTGGTCGACGGCCCGGCTGGCCGGCGTACGCCCGCTGGTGACGGTTCACGGCGGCACCGGCCGCGTCGAGCTGCGGGTGGAGGTCGAGCGGACGGCGCAGGGGACGACCCGCCCGCTCGCCGTGCGCGCCACCGTCGGGGACGGCCTCGCCGAGGCGCGCGGCGCGGTGGAGGGGACGCACGCGGTGCTGACCCTTCAGGTGCCCGACGCCGACCTGTGGTGGCCCCGCGGCTACGGCGACCAGCCCCTGTACGACCTGGAACTCTCGCTCGTCGAAGAAGCCGCCGGTCCCGGTGACGAAGAGCGCCCCCTCGACACCTGGCACCGGCGGATCGGCTTCCGGACCGTGGAAGTGGACCGCTCGTCGGACCCGCACGGCACCGGATTCACCCTCGTCGTCAACGGCGAACGCGTCTTCGCACGCGGCGTGAACTGGATCCCCGACGACGTCTTCCCGTCCCGGATCACCCCGGAGCGCTACCGCACCCGGCTGCGTCAGACGGCCGAAGCGGGCGTGGACCTGGTACGGATCTGGGGCGGCGGCATCTACGAGGACGACGCCTTCTACGACGCCTGCGACGAACTGGGCCTCATGGTCTGGCAGGACTTCCTCTTCGCCTGCGCCGCCTACCCGGAGGAGCAGCCGCTGCGCGGTGAGGTCGAGGCCGAGGCCCGCGACAACGTTGTCCGGCTCATGCCGCACCCCTCACTCGTCCTGTGGAACGGCAACAACGAGAACCTCTGGGGCTTCCGCGACTGGGACTGGGAGCCCGAGCTGCGCGGCGACTCCTGGGGCGGCGGCTACTACCTCGACCTGCTCCCGCGGATCGTCGCCGAACTCGACCCCACCCGCCCCTACACCGCGGGCAGCCCCTGGTCCGGCTCATGGGACCACCACCCCAACGACCCGGCCCACGGCACGTACCACTCCTGGGAGGTCTGGAACCGCCGCGACTACGCCGAGTACCGCGACTCGGTGCCCCGGTTCGTGTCGGAGTTCGGCTGGCAGGCGCCGCCCGCGATGGCGACCCTGCGGCGCGCGCTGCCCGGCGAACGGCTGGCGCCCGACTCGCCCGGCATGCTGCACCACCAGAAGGCCGAGGACGGCAACGGCAAGCTCAACCGCGGTGTGGAACGCCACTTCGCACTGCCCGAGGGCGACTTCGACCGCTGGCACTACCTCACCCAGGTCGTGCAGGCCCGCGCGATCGCCACCGGGATCGAGCACTGGCGCTCACACTGGCCGGTCTGCGCGGGCACCGTCGTCTGGCAGATCAACGACTGCTGGCCGGTCAGCTCCTGGTCGGCCATCGACGGCGACGGCCGGCTCAAGCCGCTCTACCACGAGCTGCGCCGGGTCTACGCGGACCGGCTCCTCACGGTGCAGCCGGGTGACGGCCACGGGGGCCCGCCCGTGCTCGCCGTCGTCAACCAGTCCGCCGAACCCTGGCAGGCCCGCGTGACCCTGCGCCGCCTGCGCGCGGACGGCACCGAGGCGGCCGAGCGCGTGATCGACGTGACCGTGCCCGCCCGCTCGGTGCACCGGCGGACCGTGCCGCAGGAACTGGCCCCCGCCCCTCGGTCGGCCAAGGAGTTCCTCGTCGCCGACAGCGAGGATCTGCGCAGCGTGCACTTCTGCGTGACGGACCGGGACTTCGCCTACCCGGTACCGCACTACGACGTGGCCGTGGAGTCCCCGGTGGGATCCGGTACCGGTAATGTCGAGGTCGTGGTAACCGCACACACCCTCGTACGCGACCTCCTCCTCCAGGCCGACCGACTCGGGCCGGACGCGGTCTGCGACACCGGACTGCGCACCCTGCTCCCCGGCGAGCGGCTGCGCCTGCGGGTCACGGGCGCTGCCGAGACCGGGGCCAACGCCGTACGGGCGGCGCTGTTCTGCGTGGAACCGGCGTGAGTACACCGTCCGTCCGCGTCACCATCAAGGACGTCGCCGCGGCCGCCGGTGTGTCCAAGGGCGCCGTGTCCCTGGCCTTCAACGACAAGCCGGGCGTCTCCGACGCCACCCGCGAGCGGATCTTCGCGGTGGCCCGGCAGCTGGGCTGGGCCCCGAACTCCTCGGCCCGCAGCCTGTCGCGTCAGTCCGTCGACACCGTGGGGCTGGCGATCTGCCGCCCCGCGCGGCTGCTGGGCCTCGAGCCGTTCTACATGGAGTTCGTCTCGGGCATCGAGAGCGTGCTGGCCGAACGCGACTGCTCGCTGCTGCTGCGCCTGGTCGGCTCCCTGGAGGAGGAGATCGGGCTCCAGGAACGCTGGTGGCGGGAGCGGCAGGTGGGGGGCTCGATCCTGGTCGACTTCCACCAGGAGGATCCCCGGATCGGCCCGCTCGGGCGGATCGGCCTGCCCGCCGTGGCGGTCGGCCACCCGTCCCTCACCGGTGGGTTCCCGTCGGTGTGGACGGACGACGCCGCCGCCGTTGCGGAGGCGGTGCGCTACCTGGCGGTGCTGGGACACCGGCGCATCGCGCACGTGGGCGGTCCCCGGGGGCTCGGGCACAGCGCGATCCGGACGACGGCGTTCGAACGGACCCTGAGCGAACTCGGGCTCGACCGCGGGCCGCACGTCGAGACGGGCTTCTCGGGCGAGGACGGCGCGCGCGCCACCCGCTCCCTGCTGCTGTCCGCCGAGCGACCCACGGCGATCCTCTACGACAACGACATCATGGCCGTCGCCGGACTCGGCGTCGCCGCCGAGATGGGCGTCTCCGTGCCGGACGACCTGTCGCTGCTCGCCTGGGACGACTCCCAGTTGTGCCGGCTGACCCATCCGACCCTGTCGGCGATGAGTCACGACGTGCACGGCTTCGGCGCGCAGGTGACGCGGGTGCTGTTCGACGTGCTGGCGGGCAAGGACGTGGCGTCCCGGCCGGTGGCGACTCCGTCACTGGTGCCGCGGGCGTCGACGGCGTCGCCTCGTTCGTAGCGGCGGAGCGGCCACCGGGAGGGGCGCGACATCATGTCGCGCCCCCTCTTTTTGCTAAACCGCTAAACGCGCTGACCAGAGCGTGAAGCCCGCGTATCCAGGTCGTTCACCTGCGTCAACTGCCTCTGCCTGACGGATTGACAGGCCCGCCAGGTGTCCCTACGGTCCCTATCGGTTAACCGGTAAATGTCCGCCCCGGGGTACGGGACAACGTTGTCAGGTGCATGTTCGCCCGCCATCGAAGGAGACACATGCGTAAGCCAAGAAGCACGCTGATCACGACCGCGGGGATGGCGTTCGCCGCCGTTCTGGGCCTGCTGTTCGCACTCGCCGGTCCCTCCGCCGGAAGGGCGGAGGCCGCGGCCGGTGGCATCCACGTCAGCAACGGACGTGTCGTCGAGGGCAACGGCAACGCGTTCGTCATGCGCGGGGTCAACCACGCCTACACCTGGTATCCCGACCGCACCGGCTCCATCGCCGACATCGCGGCCAAGGGAGCCAACACCGTCCGCGTCGTGCTCAGCAGCGGTGGCCGCTGGACGAAGACGAGCGCGTCCGAGGTCTCGGCGCTCATCGGCCAGTGCAAGGCCAACAAGGTCATCTGCGTCCTTGAGGTGCACGACACGACCGGCTACGGCGAGGACGGCGCCGCGACCAGCCTGGACCAGGCGGCCGACTACTGGGTCAGTGTGAAGGGCGCGCTGGAGAATCAGGAGGACTACGTCGTCGTCAACATCGGCAACGAACCCTTCGGCAACACCAACTACACCGCGTGGACCGACGCGACCAAGTCGGCCATCGGCAAGCTCCGCGGCGCCGGCCTCGACCACGCCCTGATGGTCGACGCGCCCAACTGGGGCCAGGACTGGTCCGGCACGATGCGGTCCAACGCGGCCTCGGTCTTGGCCTCCGACCCCGACCGCAACACCGTCTTCTCGATCCACATGTACGGGGTCTACGACACCGCCGCCGAGGTGCGGGACTGCCTGAACGCCTTCGTCGGCAACGGACTGCCCATCGTCGTCGGCGAGTTCGGCGACCAGCACAGTGACGGCAATCCCGACGAGGACGCCATCATGGCGACGGCCCAGTCCCTCGGCGTCGGCTACCTCGGCTGGTCCTGGAGCGGCAACGGCGGCGGCGTCGAGTACCTCGACATGGTCAACGGCTTCGACCCGAACTCGCTGACGAGCTGGGGCAACCGCATCTTCTACGGCAGCAACGGCATCGCCGCGACGTCCAGGACGGCCACCGTGTACGGCGGTGGCGGCGGCAGCACGGACGGCACCGCGCCCAACGGCTACCCGTACTGCGTGAACGGCGGTGCGTCCGACCCGGACGGTGACGGGTGGGGCTGGGAGAACAGCCGGTCCTGCGTCGTCCGGGGCAGCGCGGCGGACCACTGACCCGACCGACGGCGACGCCCCGCCCAGGAGTTCCGGGGCGGGGCGTTTCCAGTGGGCGGCCGGTCAGCGGTCGGTCGTGTACGTGAGGAAGCGGGTCCACGCTGTGGGGGAGACGGTGAGCTGGTCGCCGTGCCGGACCTTGGAGTCACGGACGTGGACGGTGTCAGGGCAGGAGGCGACCTCGACGCAGTCGCCCTGACTGCCGCTGCTGTAGCTGGACTTGTGCCACGCCATCGCCACTTCGACGCAGCTGTCGCCTTCGGAGCCGCTGTAACTGCTCTTGAACCAGGCCAGGTCGGACGTGTTCATAGCGCTCCTCGCATTCGCCTCAACAGGCCCACGGAGTCCTCGGGGGTCAGGGCCTGTGAACGCATCTTGGCATAGCGCTGGTGTAGCACGCTGATCTCCTTACGATCGGTGATCAGCCGCCCGTTCTTCTGTCCCTCCGAGTAACCGAACCACTGGTTGTCCGGCGTCTCCGCCAACTGCAACGGGCCGTCCAGCCCTGCATGCACCGGCTGCCGCAGCGGCATCAGTTGCAGCTCCACGTTCCAGTGGCGCTCGATCACGCCGAGCAGGTGGTCGTACAGCTCGCGCGTCACCTCCTCGCCACCGGTGCCGCGCTCCAGGACCGCCTGCTCCACGATGAAGCTGAACGCCGTCGGCGGGTTCCGGCTCGTCGCCAGGAGTTCGTGCCGGGCCATGCGCGCCGCGATCCGGTCGTTCATCTCCTGCTCGGCGGGCAGCGGCGGCACGCTGAACGAGACCGCCCGCGCATACCCTTCCGTCTGCAACAAGCCCGGTACCACCCGGCATTCATAGGTATACAGACTCACCGCCTCCGCCTCGAACCGCGCCCACTGCCGGAACCAGCTGGCCAGCCCCGGTTGCCGCGACAGGTGCCGTGCCGCACCTCGCAGCGCGCCGAACGCGTCGAGGGCTGCCTCCGCGCGCTCCACGAAGTCCACCGGAGGGAACCGCCGCCCCTGCTCGATGGAGGCCACCGTCGGAACCGAGTACCGCACTTGTGGCGCGAACTCCTCCTGGGTCAGCCCCGCCCGTTTGCGGAAGGCCTTGACGACCTCGCCGAACGCCTTGAGGCTGTCCGACGCCTCCGGTTCACCCGCGCCGCCCGTACCGTCCGTCATCCGGGACACCTCCCACCCGTCACGCCCACTCAACGGGCCCATGGTCACGGACGGTTACTCCTACTGTCCACCGTCCGCACCCGTACGCTCACCGTGCGTACCGGTCGCGGATCTGGTGGGACGGCGTCACCCCAGGTGGGATGGGTGGCATGAGACCAGCCTCCACTCCCCGACTCCCGGTCACCGCGCGTGTGTTCGTCCAGCGGTTCAGCTCCACTCCGCGCGGCGTGCGACTGGCCCGGCATCTCGTCGTGCACCGTCTGGACGCGTGGGGCGTCCCGTACGGCTCGGCGCTGTCCGACACGGCGGCGCTGCTCGTCGCGGAGCTGGCGGCGAACGCCGTGACGCACGGGCGGGTGCCGGGGCGGGACATCGAGGTGCTGCTGCGGCTGGACGCGTACACGCTGCGGATCGACGTGTCCGACAGCCGGGGTGAGCGCCGCCCGATGGTCACGGCGGTCACGGCGGCCTCGGAGGCCGAGCACGGGCGGGGGCTGCTGCTCGTGGACGCGCTGGCGGACCGGTGGGGCGTGTTCGACCGCGTACCCGTCGGCAAGACGGTCCGCGCGGAACTGGATCTGCCGCCTCGCGACCAAAGATCCCGCACGGCCGATGACTTCGCGCGGGAATGAGAGTCTCCTTCACGACCCCGGTCCGTGAGATGACGACAGGAGACCTTCCCGCATGACTGATCCGGAGCTGACCGCGGAACGCGGCCAAGGGACGGGCGTCTGGCCCTTGATCCGTACGGAGCGGGCGGCGCTGGCCGCCGATCTCGCGGAGCTGACCGGCGAGCAGTGGGCGACGCCGTCGCTGTGCGCCGGCCTGACGGTGCGCGAGGTGCTGGCACATCTCACGGCGGGCGCGAGCCTCAACACCGTGCGCTGGTTCGCGGGGGTGATCCGCTGCCGGTTCGACTTCGACAAGCAGGTGGCCGTGCGGCTGGCCGAGCAGTTGGGCGCGGATCCGGCCGAGACGCTCGCCCGATTCCGGCGCGTCGTGCCGAGCACCACCAAGCCGCCCCTGCCCGTCATCGCCATGCTGGGCGAGACGCTGGTGCACGGTGAGGACATCCGGCGTCCGCTGGGCATCCGGCACGACTACCCGGTCGACGTCGTCACGCGTGTGGCCGAGTACTACCGGGGCTCGGACCTCGTGGTCGTCGCAAAGAAGCGCATCGAAGGGCTGAGACTGGCCGCGGACGACGGGCCCTTCACCACCGGCTCCGGGCCTGTCGTGTTCGGCCCCACCATGGCCCTGGTGATGGCCATGACCGGACGCGAGACGTACTGCGACGACCTCGAAGGGGACGGTGTGGAACTCCTCCGCGACCGCTGCCGCACGCCGTGAACGCGTCCCCGCTCGGCTGGGAGCTGCTTTGGCGACCATGTGCGGAGCCGGATTGGTAAAGGCCGCAGCGGTTGCGTTTCTTGTACCGCTCTTCGTCGAAGCCGGGTGGACGTCCGCCGTGACACCGTTTGGCTTCGTGCGCGGCCCGCCCCGGCCGGACTTCGCAAAGCGGATCTTCTCCAGCACCGGCCTGGCCTGGGTAGGTCGTCAGTCTGAGACGATCAGTCAGTCGAGTGGCCAATTCGTCAGCTTCATTGGATTCAGCATGAGCCACACGTTCGTGACGCATTCACCACTGACGTCGAATGTGACCATTCCGTATCGGCGCTCTTCGTCTCGAAGAATGTATCCGAGACCGTCAGCTGTTTCGCGTCGTTCAAGGCGGAGGCCGGGCTGTTTGCGCATGACTCCCTGGAACCACCGGGCTACGTGATTCGACCCGTGGATGACCTTAGGTGCGGCATTGACGAAGCCACCGCCGTCTACTCGTAGTTCGACGTCTGGAGCCAACACGCGGAGCAGGTCCTCGATGTCCCCTCCGACAGTTGCGTCACGGAAAGCCCGAACAACCTCATCGTGCTGGTGGGGAGAAACCCGTGCGCGTCTTCCTCGTCGAACGTGACGGCGTGCGGACGTTGCCAATTGTCTTGTCGCTGCCGCTGAACGACCTACGACGCCAGCGATCTCGTCAAACGGGACGCCGAACACGTCATGCAGCACGAACGTCACTCGCTCCGCTGGGGTCATGGCCTCGAGAACCGTCAGTAGTGCCATGCTGACGGCATCATCGAGGGTGACGCGATCGAGCGGATCAGCAGCAAAACTACCGGAGTTCAGTGGCGCCTTCGCTGTGTCTGCAAAAAGGTCGGCCGGAACGGGCTCCGGTAGCCATTGCCCGACGTACATCTCCCGTCGTGCCCGCGCGGAACCCAGCAAGTCGAGTGAGATGCGGCTGGCGACTCGCATCAGCCATGCTGCGGGCACGGCAATGCTGTCGCGTTCCTCGGGCTCGAGGCGGTACCACCTGACATATGTCTCTTGTACGACATCCTCGGCATCGGCCAGGGTGCCCATCATGCGAAAGGCCAGCGACAGCAGGCGATGTCGCTCTGCCATGACTGAATCGAGAGCTGTTGATTCATCACCCTCGGCTCCTCCGAACTCGGCGGATTCCGCAGGAGTGTCTTCCGGCATGGGGGCACCCTTCCCATTGGAGTGCAGCGCCCAGCCCATTGCCTGGCGCTCAGGCGTTCCTCCTCCCTTCACTATCGCATTCAGGCGGTGGGGATCCCTGTAATCGGGTACCGCACAGTGCCTGTCCGGTACGCGCCGCGCGGAACCATGACGTCGGGTGCCCCTTCCGCGTCCACGGTCACCACCTCACGCTCGTCTCCGCGGTCAGCCAGAGTGGCACGGAAGAGGTCGTCGTGGTAAAAGCGGTCGGGTCCGGCGATCTCGACCTCGCTTCCCGGTTCCAGCGTTGTGGCAGCCTCGGCGAGCAGCTCGATGACTTCGTCCAGCTCGACGGGCTGGACGAATGACCTTGGAGCAATAACCTTGCCGTCCACGGTGTGCTGGTCGATGAGGACAGGAATGTAGCTCTGGAACTGGGTGGCCCGAATGATGGTGGCGGGGATCGAAGCGGATCGCACGGCCTTTTCCTGCGCCACCTTGCCGAGGTAGTACCCGACCTCAGACGCGTCCCCTTGCCCAACGCCGACGATGGAGAGCACGATGTGATGACGCACGCCTGCCCGCTCTCCCTCCGCAGTCAGGTTGTTGATCGCTCCCTCGAAGAACGAGATTGCCCCCTCCGCATCAAAGCGGGGGGTGTTGAGGACATTGACGATGGTGTCGACTCCGGCGAGAGCCTCGGTCAGCCCCTTGCCCGAGATGACGTCGATCCCGTCCTCAAGCCCTCCCGAGACCACCTCGATGCCCTTGGCCTCCAGGTTGTCAGCAAGGAGGGACCCCACGCGGCCGCGCCCACCAGCGATGAAAACCTTCATTTTCCGTACTCCGTTCCGGGGCACCAGTCGCTGCCCTCAGCAACATGACGACGCAGGCCGGAAGAATGTGAGGTTGCGACGGCGGAGTCTCGTCGCCCCCTCGCGACCGCCGAAGCCCCGTCATCTGGCTCCGTGCATGATCGGCCGGGCACGTCATCGTTACCGAAACGGTCATGAGGTCAGCGGCTGCCGTCCGCGGAGCTGCTCGGTCAGCCGCTCGAGTTCGGCCGCCGTGGCGGGCGAGGGGTCGTTGAGCCCGCTGTGCACGGCCGTCGGGCTCTTCAGGAAGCGCCGGAGCACGGCCACGAGGAGCCCTTGCGGCAGAGTCCGCAACGCGGCGAACGCGCGCGGTACCGGCGGTGTGTCCATCGCGGCGAGGTTCTGCCCGATGAGGTGGAGCGTGCCGCGGACCGCGTCCGGGTCGTCGGCCAGCGCCACCGGGCCGCCCGCCGCGTGGACCGCCTGTCCGAGCGGCACCTCGAATGCGGCGTGCGTCCTGAGCCAGGCGTCCATCCGCGGCTCGGCCTTGGCGTTGATCCCGGCGGTACGGAAGGTCTCTACGATCCGTTCCAGTCGCGGGGTGGTGCGGCCGTCGGGCTCGCCGATCGGCATCGCGACCCGACGGGTGAGGAAACTGCTCCTGCGGTAGCGGATCACGTCGCCGTCCATCGTGCCGCCCGTCATGGGGAAGCCGAGCAGCACCCGCTCGTGGCCGATCACCGCGCTCAGCGGCTCCGGGCCGGCCGCCCAGTTGAGCAGGAACAGCACGTCGCCTCGAACGCCGGCGAGTGATTCCAGTACCGCGTCCACCTGGTGGGTGCGGACGAAGACGGTGATCAGGTCGTACTCGCCGTCCGGGTGCTCGATCACCGGTACCGGTACCCGCCTGACAGCCGGGCCGTCTCCCTCGGCGAGCCGCACGCCGTGCCGGCGCAGAGCGGTCAGGCGCCCGCCCCGGGCGAGGAGCGAGACGTCATGGCCGGCCTCGTGCATGCGGACGGCGAACAGGCTGCCGCAGACCCCGGCGCCGTACACGAGCAGCTTCATGACAGCCTCTTTCACACGTCCGATTGATTCATACGTTCGTTTCATTCAACATATGTAGAGTCCTGCGTGTGGCGACCCCAGACACCCGCACCCAGCTCCTCGACGCGGCCGAGCACCTCTTCGCCGAGCACGGATACCGCGGCACCTCGATCCGCGCGATCACCAAACTCGCCGGAGCGAACCTCGCCGCCGTCGGCTACCACTTCGGGTCGAAGGCGGAGCTGATGGCCGCGGTCGCCCGCCGCGTGATCGAGCCCATCAACGCGGCCCAGTGCGCAAGGCTCGACTCCTTGCTCGCCCGGACCCCCGACCCATCGGTCAGCGAGCTGGTGGAGGCGTTCGCGGGGCCGCTGTTCGACGAGATGTCGGCCGGCGGCGCGGGCGGCGCCCGGACGTCCCGGCTGATCGTGACGATCCTCAGCGACCCGGCCGAGGAGGCGCGCAGCTGGACCGGCCCGGGCGAGGACACGGTCCGCGAGCGCTACCTCGCGGCCTTCGCGCGCGTCCTGCCCGGCCTCTCCCCGGAGGAGCTGCGGTTCCGGATGCGGGGGATCCTTGCCGTGACGGCCGTCGACCGCCTCGAGGTCCACCAGCAGCCCTCCCCGGGCTGTGCGTCACCGGCCGCGGGCGAGGCGGCCCAGCGATGGGCGATCACGTTCCTGACGGCAGCGATGAGTGCGCCACCGACCCGGACCTGACGACCCAGGACAGACGCCGGCGGCGGGGGAGCGGATGGTCCCGGGACGGCGTGGGTGCCCTCCGCGCTCGGGCGCGTGCGTCCATATGCTCGTCCCATGCTCACCGAAGTCACCGCCACCCGCTACGTCGAGCCCCTGCACTCCGGCGGCTCCGTGCCCGCCGTCGTCGAGGCCGACGATCTCGGCACCTACGTCCTGAAGTTCACCGGCTCCGCGCAGGGCCGCAAGGCGCTGGTCGCCGAGGTGGTCGTGGGGGAGCTGGCCCGGGAGCTGGGGCTGCGGGTGCCGGAGCTGGTGCTGGCGCACTTCGACCCGGCGATCGCGGAGGCCGAGCCGCACCAGGAGGTGCGGGACCTGCTGCACGCCAGCGCGGGGCTCAACCTCGGCATGGACTACCTGTCGGGCGGCGCCGACTTCACGCCCGAGCTGGCCGAGGTGTTCCCGGTGGACGCGCGGGAGGCCGGGCGGGTCGTCTGGCTGGACGCCCTCACCGTGAACGTCGACCGGACGGTGCACAGCTCCAACCTGATGGTCTGGCCCACCCTCGGCACCGCACCGCCGCGCCTGTGGCTGATCGACCACGGCGCGGCCCTCGTCTTCCACCACCGCTGGGGCGCCTCCCCGCCCGAGAAGGCGTACGACTTCCGCCACCACGCCCTCGGTCACTACGCGCCCGACCTCCCGGCCGCCGACGCCGAGCTGGCCCCGAAGGTGACGCGCGAGCTGCTGGGCGAGGTGGTGGGCCGGGTGCCGGAGACCTGGCTGACCTGCGAGGGCGACCTCGACACGCCGGAGAAGGTGCGCGCCGCCTACGTGGACTACCTGCACGCGCGCGTGCGGGCCTCCCGGCAGTGGCTGCCCACCGGCTTCCCGAGCCGCGAGGAACTCGCCGCCGAGAACGCCGCCCGCGCGGCGCGCACCCAGCGGGGGCGGCCCGACTGGCTGAAGCGCGTCCCGGACCTGCACGGCAAGCCGCCCGCTGAGCAGGACTGGTCGGTCCACCTCGGCTGACACACGTCCGCGCCCCCGGTGCCGTGCTGCGGCACCGGGGGCGCGGACCATGGCGCGTGTGCGGCGTCAGCCCTTGAGCTGCTCGTACGCCGGCAGCGTCAGGAAGTCGGCGTAGTCCTCGTCGAGCGACACCGTGAGCAGCAGGTCGTGGGCCTGCTGCCAGTTGCCGGCCGCGAAGGCCTCGTCGCCGATCTCGGCGCGGATGTTCGCCAGCTCCTCGGCGGCGACCTTGCGGGCCAGGTCGGCGGTGACCTGCTCGCCGTTGTCGAGGACGACCTCCGCGTTGATCCACTGCCAGATCTGCGAGCGGGAGATCTCGGCGGTGGCCGCGTCCTCCATCAGGTTGAAGATGGCGACCGCGCCGAGGCCGCGCAGCCAGGCCTCGATGTAGCGGATGCCGACCTGGACGGCGTTGACCAGGCCCGCGTACGTCGGCTTGGCGTCCAGCGAGTCGACGGCGATCAGGTCGGCCGCCTTGACGTCGACGTCCTCGCGCAGGCGGTCCTTCTGGTTCGGCTTGTCGCCGAGGACCTTGTCGAAGGACTCCATGGCGATCGGGACCAGGTCGGGGTGGGCCACCCAGGAGCCGTCGAAGCCGTCGCCCGCCTCGCGGTCCTTGTCGGCGCGGACCTTCTCGAAGGCGACCTTGTTGACCTCGGCGTCGCGGCGGGAGGGGATGAAGGCCGCCATGCCGCCGATCGCGTGCGCGCCGCGCTTGTGGCAGGTGCGGACGAGGAGTTCGGTGTACGCCCGCATGAACGGGGCGGTCATCGTCACCGCGTTGCGGTCCGGGAGGACGAACTTGGCGCCGCCGTCACGGAAGTTCTTGACGATGGAGAACAGGTAGTCCCAGCGCCCCGCGTTCAGCCCGGAGGCGTGGTCGCGCAGCTCGTAGAGGATCTCCTCCATCTCGTACGCGGCCGTGATCGTCTCGATCAGGACGGTGGCGCGCACCGTGCCCTGCGGGATGCCGACGTAGTCCTGCGCGAAGACGAACACCTCGTTCCACAGGCGGGCCTCCAGGTGCGACTCCGTCTTCGGCAGGTAGAAGTACGGGCCCTTGCCGAGGTCCAGCAGACGCTGCGCGTTGTGGAAGAAGTACAGGCCGAAGTCGACCAGGGCGCCGGGGACGGGGCGGCCGTCGACCTGGAGGTGGCGCTCGTCGAGGTGCCAGCCGCGGGGACGCATGACGACCGTCGCCAGCTCGGCGTCCGGGCGCAGGGCGTAGGACTTGCCGGTGCGCTCGTCGGTGAAGTCGATGCTGCGGGTGTAGGCGGAGGCCAGGTTGAGCTGGCCGAGGACCACGTTCTCCCAGGTCGGCGCGGAGGCGTCCTCGAAGTCCGCGAGCCACACCTTCGCGCCCGAGTTGAGCGCGTTGATGGTCATCTTGCGGTCGGTGGGGCCGGTGATCTCGACCCGGCGGTCGTTCAGCGCGGCCGGAGCGGGGGCCACCTTCCAGGAGTCGTCCGCGCGGATCGCGGCGGTCTCGGGGAGGAAGTCGAGCGTGGAGGTGCGGGCGATCTCGGCGCGGCGCTCCGCACGGCGGGCGAGGAGCTCGTCACGCCGGGGCGTGAACCGCCGGTGCAGCTCGGCCACGAAGGCGAGCGCCGCATCGGTGAGGACCTCCTCCTGCCGGGGCAGGGGCTCGGCGTCGACGATGGCCAGCGTGGACGGCGCTGGTGCGGACATGAGCTGTCACTTCCTTCAGCGGTGGCACCGGGTGCCAGAGGGTGCGTATGGGGCATTACGCACTCGCCGTGCAGCGGAGTGCTTCTGGTCAGTGGATAGTAGTTTCCTCATCGTGGAACTTCAATGGTTTGTTGACGTCGAGATTCTCCGGGTCGAGGGAAGGTGGCGCTCGGTGCCATCTCCCTCACTCAAGGTGGACCAGGTCCGCCTCGGTGTCGATGTCGTACGGCCGTGCCACGTCCCCGCACTCGACGAGGGCGATCTCCGCCTCGTGTTCCCTCAGATAGGCGCGGGCACCCCGGTCCCCGGTGGCGGTCGCCGCGGTCCCCGCCCAGTGCGCGGCGCCGAGCAGCACGGGATGGCCGCGCACGCCCCCGTACGCCGCCGAGGCCAGCGACGTCTCGTCCCGGTACGCGGCGCGCACCCGGGCCATCGCCTGCCCGCCGATACCGGGCTGGTCCACCAGGCAGACCAGTGCCGCCCGCGCTCCGGTCCCGGTCAGGGAGTGGAGCCCGGCCCGCAGGGACGAGCCCATGCCCTGTTCCCAGTCGGGGTTGTCCACGAGGACGCAGCCGTCGAGCGCCGCCCGCGCGCGTACGTCCTCGGCGCGCGCCCCCAGGACGACGTGCACGCGCGCGCAGCCGGCTGCCCGCAGTGCGCCGACCGCGTGTTCGACGAGCGGGTGTCCACGATGTTCGAGCAGTGCCTTGGGGCGGCCGCCGAGCCGCCGGCCGCCCCCAGCGGCCAGCAGCAGTCCCGCCACCCGGTCGCCCACCTGGTCTTCTGTCAGGGCCTCGTTGTCGGTCATGCGTCCTGCATACCTGACGGCTCGCCAAACGCCCCGGCGTGCGCGGGGTACACGGAGGCTTTCCGGAGACTGAATTTCGGTCCGCGCGCTGGCGCGTCCGGTGCGGGGTGGCGTTTACTGGCCCGCGCACAACGGGGTGCGAGGGGGAGGGCGGGGAGGGCTGTGTTGCGGAGCTTGGGGCAGAGGCACGTGACCGTCGGCGACGAGGACGTGAGAGTGGTGGCGCTGCGTACCGCGGTGGCGCGGTTGCGCCGCCAACTCGCCCTGCTGCCCGCCGACTTCCCGGACCGCGGCATCGCGGAGGACGAGCTGGCCGACCTCGCCGCGATGGCCGGCCACGGCGTCCCCGAGGCGTCGCGGCTGCGCCGCTCCCTGCTGCTGATAGCCGGTGCCATCGGCTCCGTCAGCGCCCTGAAGCCGGGGCTGACGGAGGTCCGTCACGCGGTGGAACTCTTCGGGGACCCGCCGCGCCGCTGAGCCGCGTGCGCGGGAGGGTGCCGCCTCAGGCGGCCGGGTTGCCGTTCGAACCGTTCGCGCCGTTCGAGGTCAGCAGGGCCTGGGACAGCTCCGCCGCCACCTGCTGGAGCAGGGGCACCATCCGGTCGGTCGCGGCCTCGGTGACGCGGCCCGCGGGACCGGAGATCGAGATGGCCGCGGCGGTGGGGGAGTCCGGCACCGAGACGGCCAGGCAGCGCACCCCGATCTCCTGCTCGTTGTCGTCGATCGCGTAGCCCTGGCGCCGCACGTCCTCGAGCGCCGCGATGAAGCCGTCCGGCGTGGTGATCGTCTTGTCGGTCGCGGCCGGCATGCCGGTACGGCCCAGCAGGGCCCGTACCTCGTCCGCCGGGAAGTCCGCGAGCAGCGCCTTGCCGACGCCCGTGGAGTGCGGCAGGACGCGCCGGCCGACCTCGGTGAACATGCGCATCGAGTGCTTGGACGGCACCTGGGCGACGTACACGATCTCGTCGCCGTCGAGCAGCGCCATGTTCGCCGTCTCGCCGGTCTCCTCGACCAGGCGGGCCAGGTGCGGGCGCGCCCAGGTGCCCAGCAGCCGGGAGGCGGACTCGCCGAGGCGGATCAGGCGGGGGCCGAGCGCGTACCGGCGGTTGGGCTGCTGACGCACGTATCCGCAGGCCACGAGCGTCCGCATCAGGCGGTGGATGGTCGGCAGCGGCAGCCCGCTGCTCGCCGAGAGCTCGCTCAGGCCGACCTCGCCCCCCGCGTCCGCCATCCGTTCGAGCAGGTCGAAGGCGCGCTCCAGGGACTGGACGCCACCGGTGGCGGACCTGGCGGAGTCGGTGGTGCTGGCGCTGGACGTCGGCACGGCACGTTCCTTTCGGGGCTGGCGGGAGGAAAGAAGCGTACCCGGCGGCCGGTTGACTACCGGCTTGTACGTAGCTACGTTCTGCTTGCTGGAATTCTAATTCCGCTTTGTGGAAACGTCCAGGGCTGGGCCGTGGGCATGCCCGCACAAAGGGTGCCTCTTGACGGCACGGAGGCGGGAATGAAGACTCCTGCGACAGGAGACTTCAACAGAACGTTGAAAAACTCGGCGGCAGAAATGAGGGGTTTCGGGTGTCCGGAGCTGAACTGGTGCTGCGCTCGACGCGCGTCATCACCCCCGAGGGGACACGCGCCGCGTCGATCGCGGTGACCGGCGGGAAGATCACGGCGGTCCTGCCGTACGACGCACCCGTCCCGGACGGCGCCCGGCTGGAGGACGTCGGCGACCACGTCGTGCTGCCCGGCCTGGTCGACACCCACGTGCACGTGAACGACCCCGGCCGCACCGAGTGGGAGGGCTTCTGGACCGCCACCCGCGCCGCGGCCGCCGGCGGCATCACCACCCTCGTCGACATGCCGCTCAACTCCATCCCGCCGACCACCACGGTCGGCAACCTGCGCACCAAGCGCGAGGTGGCCGCCGACAAGGCGCACATCGACGTCGGCTTCTGGGGCGGCGCCCTGCCGGACAACGTCAAGGACCTGCGCCCGCTGCACGAGGCCGGCGTCTTCGGCTTCAAGGCGTTCCTGTCGCCGTCCGGCGTGGACGAGTTCCCGCACCTCGACCAGGAGCAGCTCGCCCGGTCCCTGGCGGAGATCGCCGCCTTCGACGGGCTGCTGATCGTGCACGCCGAGGACCCGCACCACCTGGCCGCCGCCCCGCAGCAGGGCGGCCCCAAGTACACCCACTTCCTCGCCAGCCGCCCGCGCGACGCCGAGGACACCGCGATCGCGACCCTGCTCGCGCAGGCCAAGCGCTTCAACGCGCGCGTGCACGTGCTGCACCTGTCCTCCAGCGACGCCCTGCCGATGATCGCCGAGGCCCGCGCCGACGGCGTCCAGGTGACGGTCGAGACCTGCCCGCACTACCTCACCCTCACCGCCGAGGAAGTGCCGGACGGCGCCAGCGAGTTCAAGTGCTGCCCGCCGATCCGCGAGGCCGCCAACCAGGACCTGCTCTGGCAGGCGCTGGCGGACGGCACGATCGACTGCGTCGTCACCGACCACTCCCCCTCCACCGCCGACCTCAAGACCGACGACTTCGCCACCGCCTGGGGCGGCATCGCCGGACTCCAGCTCAGCCTGCCGGCCATGTGGACCGCGGCCCGCGGGCGGGGCCTCGGCCTGGAGGACATCGTGCGCTGGATGTCGGCGCGCACGGCCGCCCTGGTCGGGCTCGACGCGCGCAAGGGCGCCATCGCGCCGGGCCACGACGCGGACTTCGCCGTGCTGGCCCCCGACGAGACCTTCACCGTCGACCCGGCCGCCCTCCAGCACCGCAACCGCGTCACCGCGTACGCGGGCAAGACCCTGTACGGCGTCGTGAAGTCCACCTGGCTGCGCGGCGAGCGCATCGTGGCGGACGGCGCGTTCACCGACCCGAAGGGACAGCTCCTCGACCGGGCCTGACGTGCCCGGGCATTCCCTGAACCCAGTACCCCCCGAACAGCCCCGAAAGGAACACCTGATCACCGTGACGGCCCAGCAGAACACCTCGTTGGCCAGCTTCACCGGCGACGCCCAGCCCTACGGAGGCGGCGACCCGTACGCGGACTACCGCACCGCCGACCTCCCCTTCACCCAGTACGCCAACCTTGCCGACCGGCAGCTCGGCGCGGGTGTCGTCGCCGCCAACGACGAGTTCTTCGCCCAGCGCGAGAACCTGCTGGTGCCCGAGCCCGCCGAGTTCGACCCCGAGCACTTCGGGCACAAGGGCAAGGTCATGGACGGCTGGGAGACCCGCCGGCGCCGCGGTGTCTCGGCCGAGCAGCCCTGGCCCACCGAGGAGGACCACGACTGGGCGCTGATCCGCCTCGGTGCCCCCGGCGTCATCCGCGGCATCGTCGTCGACACCGCCCACTTCCGCGGCAACTACCCGCAGGCCGTCTCCGTCGAGGGCGCCTCGGTCGCGGGCTCCCCCTCCCCGCAGGAACTCCTCGCGGACGACGTGAAGTGGACGACCCTCGTCCCGCGCACCCCGGTCGGCGGCCACGCCGCCAACGGCTTCGCCGTCTCGGCCGAGCAGCGCTTCACCCACCTGCGCCTCAAGCAGCACCCCGACGGCGGCATCGCCCGCCTGCGGGTGTACGGCGAGGTCGTCCCCGACCCCGCCTGGCTCACCGCGCTGGGCACCTTCGACGTGGTCGCCCTGGAGAACGGCGGCCAGGTCGAGGACGCCTCCAACCTCTTCTACTCCCCGGCGACCAACACCATCCAGCCGGGCCGCTCCCGCAAGATGGACGACGGCTGGGAGACCCGCCGCCGCCGCGACAACGGCAACGACTGGATCCAGTACCGCCTGGTGGACCGCTCGCAGATCCGCGCGATCGAGATCGACACGGCGTACCTGAAGGGCAACAGCGCGGGCTGGGCGTCGGTGTCGGTGAAGGACGGTGAGGACGGCGAGTGGCGCGAGGTGCTCCCGCGCACCCGGATGCAGCCCGACACCAACCACCGCTTCGTCCTGCCGGAGGCGGCCGTCGGCACCCACGCGCGCGTGGACATCTTCCCCGACGGCGGCATCTCCCGGCTGCGCCTGTTCGGCTCCCTGACCGAGGACGGCGCCGCCCACCTCGCCGCCCGCCACCAGGAACTGGGCGGCTGACCCACCCACGGACCGCGGCGGCCCACCCGCCGCCGCTCACCGACCCGCGGGGCGCACCGGCCGGACAGCACCGGTGCGCCCCGCGCGCAGGTCCCGGGGCGCCTCGCGCACGTCCCGGGAGCGGGCTACGCCGCGTGACCGCCGTCGACGGCGAACTCGGCACCGGTGACATACGTGGCGGTCGCCAGGTAGGCCACCGTCGACGCCACCTCGTCCGCCGTGCCGAAACGGCCCAGCGCGGTCAGCGCCGCCTGCCCCTGCGCGTAGGGGCCGTCCGCCGGATTCATGTCGGTGTCGATCGGCCCCGGGTGCACGATGTTCGCCGTGATCCCGCGCGGACCCAGCTCCCTGGCCAGCGCCTTGGTCAGCCCGATCAGCGCCGACTTGCTCGTCGCGTAGAGCGTCCCGCCGGGGCCCGGCACCCGCTGGGTCATGCAGGTGCCGACGGTGATGATCCGGCCGCCCTCGGTCATGCGGGCCGCGGCCGCCTGCGAGGCCAGGAAGACGCCGCGGACGTTCACCGCCAGCAGCCGGTCGACGTCGGCGGGGGAGAGGCTCTCCAGCGGGCCGAGCAGACCGAGCCCCACGTTGTTGACCAGCACGTCGAGGCCGCCGCCGAGCGCCGTGGCGGCCCGCTCCACCGCCCCCGCCGCCTCGTCCGCGTCCGCGGAGTCGGCCCGCAGCGCCACCGCCCGGCGCCCCAGCGCCTCGACGGCCCGTACGACGTCCTCGGCCACGTCCTTGCCGTTCACGTAGGTGAGGGCCACGTCCGCGCCCTCCCGGGCCAGCCGCAGCACGGTCGCCGCGCCGATGCCCCGGCTGCCACCGGTCACGAGGGCGGCACGGCCGGCCAGCGGAGCGGCGGTGGAAGCGAGTGGGTTCGAGTGTGTATGCGTGTTCGTGTTCATGGGTCCATCCCAGCGGGACCGCCACGCCCTCGCTGGCGGTGAACGGACGTCGACCTGACCGGTCGGCCGTCCGCGCCGACGGTGATGTGAACACGCCGAAAACACATATGACATCCCGGGAAACTCCACGGTCTTGTCATTGACATGCCACTATCTACGCGCGTCATCATGAGGCCATGCGATTCCCCCCACGCGCCGCTCGGCTCGGCGCAGCAGCCGCAGTCCTGTCCGCCCTCCTCGTGGGCGGCACCGTCTCCGCCACCACGGCCGGCGCCGCCCCCGCGGCGGTCGGCGACATCTGCTACAGCGCCCTGCCCTCCCAGGCGCACGACACGCTCGACCTGATCGAGCAGGGCGGCCCCTACCCGTTCGAGCAGGACGGGACCGTCTTCCAGAACCGGGAGGGCATCCTGCCCAGCCAGTCCTCCGGGTACTACCACGAGTACACGGTGATCACGCCGGGTTCCGACACGCGCGGCGCCCGCCGGATCGTCACCGGTGAGGAGAACCAGGAGGACTACTACACGGCCGACCACTACGCGTCGTTCGACCTCGTCGACTACGGCTGCTGAGACCCGGCCCGCCCGAGTCACCCGGTCTTGCGGCTCTCGGCGGCGGCGAACAGCGCGCCGCCGAGAGCGAGCAGCGCGACGCTCGCGTAGACCTCGTAGCCGTCCAGGAATCCGATCCGCTGCACCAGCCCCAGGTTCCAGTCGGTGAACTCGTGCACCAGGCCCATCGCGCCCTGGAGCACGGCGAGCAGGCCCAGGAACTCCAGCAATTCCTTCATGATCCCGACTCTCGCCCCGCGGTACCCCCACACGCATCGGCCGCGGGGCGAGTCCTGCCCGACGGAAGGCGCCGGGACGCGGGCCCCGGCGCGCCGAAAGTCGCCGGTCGTGCGACTTTGGTCGGCGATCCCCCTCGCCCGGCCGTCCCGGCCCCCGCCCCTGCGTAGATTTGTCGACTGTGAACAGTGACAAGCAGGCCGCGGTGCCCGCGGTGCCCCCGGCCTTCGCGAAGCGGCGCTGGGTCCTGCCGGCGGCGCTGGTCGAGGACCTGTACCCGCAACCCCGGCGGCCCGGCGGCCGGCCCCGGCGCACCGCACGCGACTGGGTCGTCGACTTCGCCTGCTTCCTGCTCGCGGTCACCATCGGCCTGCTGGCCGCCGACGCGCTGGACCAGGAGCCGGACCTCTCACCCGCCATGGCCGTAGCGGACCAGCTGGTCGGGGCGCTGGCCTGCGCCGCCGTCTGGCTCCGGCGCCGCTGGCCGGTCGGGCTGGCCGTGGCCATGGTGCCCGTCTCCCTGGTCTCGGCCACCGCCGGCGGCGCCGTCCTCGCCGCCCTGTTCACGCTCGCCGTGCACCGGCCCTTCCGGTACGTGGCCTGGATCGGCGGCACGAGCCTCGCCGTGACGCCCCTGTACTACTGGATGCGCCCGGAGCCCGGGCTGCCCTTCCTCGCCTCCCTCGCCATCGCCTTCCTGCTCGCCGTCACGGTGCTCGGCTGGGGCATGCTGGTCCGCTCCAAGCGCCAGCTCCTGCTCAGCCTGCGCGACCGCGCCCGGCACGCCGAGGCCGAGGCGCGGCTGCGGGCCGAGCAGGCGCAGCGGCTGGCCCGGGAGGCCATCGCGCGCGAGATGCACGACGTCCTCGCCCACCGGCTGACGCTGCTCAGCGTGCACGCGGGCGCCCTCGAGTTCCGGCCCGACGCACCCCGGGAGGAGGTCGCGCGGGCGGCGGGCGTCATCCGGGAGAGCGCGCACGAGGCCCTCCAGGACCTGCGGCAGATCATCGGCGTCCTGCGGGCGGCGGACTCCGACGACGCCGGCCGCCCCCAGCCGACGCTCGCGGCACTCGACGCGCTGGTCGCCGAGTCCCGTGAGGCGGGCATGAAGGTCACCCTCGCGGACCGCGTGCCCGACCCCGGTGCGGTCCCGGCCGCCGTCGGCCGCACCGCGTACCGCATCGCCCAGGAGGCGCTGACCAACGCGCGCAAGCACGCCCCCGGCACCGAGGTCACCGTCTCGGTCAGCGGGGCACCGGGCGCCGGACTCGCCCTGTCGGTGCGCAACGCCCCGCCCCGGGGCGAGGTGCCGCACGTGCCCGGTTCGGGCCAGGGCCTGATCGGGCTGACCGAGCGGGCCACGCTGGCGGGCGGCACCCTGGAGCACGGCCCGACCCCCGGCGGCGGCTTCGAGGTACGGGCGAGGCTGCCGTGGCGCTGAGCCCGCGGCCCGGCGCCGAGGGCGGCCGGGGACCGTCACCTCGGGGCGAACTCGGCCCGCGCCGACCGTGATTACCTAGGACCCATGACCGCGATCAGACTGCTCCTCGTCGACGACGACCCGCTCGTGCGGGCCGGACTGTCCCTCATGCTGGGCGGCGCCGACGACGTGGAGATCGTCGGCGAGGCCGCCGACGGCGACGAGGTCGGGGCGCTCGTCGACCGCACCCGCCCGGACGTCGTCCTCATGGACATCCGGATGCCGGTGGTGGACGGCCTCACGGCGACCGAGCGGCTGCGGGGCCGGGCGGACGCGCCCCAGGTCGTCGTCCTCACCACCTTCCACGCGGACGAGCAGGTGCTGCGCGCCCTGCGGGCCGGTGCCGCCGGCTTCGTCCTCAAGGACACCCCTCCCGCCGAGATCCTCGACGCGGTGCGCAGGGTCGCGGCCGGCGACCCCGTCCTGTCGCCCGCCGTCACCCGGCGACTGATGGAGCAGGCGGCCGGCACCGCCTCCGACGCGCGGCGAACGCGCGCGCGTGCCCGCGTGGACGTGCTCAACGACCGCGAGCGCGAGGTCGCCGTCGCGGTCGGCCGCGGCATGGCCAACGCCGACATCGCGGCCCACCTCTTCATGAGCGTCGCCACGGTCAAGGCCCACGTCTCCCGCGTCCTGGCCAAGCTCGATCTCGCCAACCGGGTCCAGATCGCCCTGCTGGCGTACGACGCGGGGCTCCTGGACGACTACCAGGACGGCACTCCTTAGGGGCTGTCCGACGGGAACTGTCCAGACAGGCCCTAGGGGACGAGCACCTCGGGGACCTCCGCCAGCCGCACGGGTCGCCGCTCGCGGCGGGAGATGTCGCAGGCCTCCGCGATCCGCAGGGCATGCAGCGCCTCGCGCCCGTCGCAGGGGTTGGCCCGCTCACCGCGCACCACCTGCACGAACGTGTTCAGCTCGGCCTCGTAGGCGGGCCCGAAACGCTCCACGAAGCCGGTCCAGGGCTTGTCCGCGGCCGGTGGTCCGGTCGGCTCGGTGGACGCGATCGGCGTACGGTCGTCCAGGCCCACGACGATCTGGTCCAGCTCCCCGGCCAGCTCCATGCGGACGTCGTACCCCGCCCCGTTCAGCCGCGTCGCCGTCGCCGTCGCCAGCGTGCCGTCGTCCAGCGTGAGCAGCGCGGCGCCCGTGTCCACGTCGTCCGCCGCCCGGAACACCGGCGGACCGGCGTCGGACCCGGCGGCGTACGCGTCGACGACCTCCCGCCCGGTCACCCAGCGCAGGACGTCGAAGTCGTGGATGAGGGTGTCCCGGTAGAGCCCGCCGGACTGCGGCAGGTACGCGGCCGGCGGCGGCGCCTGGTCGCTCGTCACCGCCCGTACGGTGTGCAGCCGGCCGAGCCGCCCCGACCGCACCGCCTCCCGGGCCCCCGCGTAGCCGGTGTCGAAGCGGCGCTGGAAGCCCATCTGGAGGATCGTCCCGGCGGCCTCCACCTCGGCGATCGCCTGCAACGTGCCGGGCAGGTCGAGAGCGATGGGCTTCTCGCAGAACACCGGCAGGCCCGAGCGGGCCGCCCGGCCGATCAGCTCCGCGTGGGCCGGCGTCGCCGTGGTGATCACCACCGCGTCCACGCCCCACTGGAAGATCTCGTCCACTCCCGGTGCCGCCGTCTCGCCCAGCCGGTGGGCCAGGTCCTGGGCCCGGGTGAGGTCGGCGTCCGTGAGGATCAGGGACCCGACGTCGCGGTGGCGGCTGAGCGTGTTGGCGTGAACGGTGCCGATGCGGCCCGTTCCGATGACCCCGATGCGCATGGAATCAAAGTGGGCTCACGGCCGCTCCCTGTCAATGCGTATGTCCGGACAATCGAACTACACAACTTCCCGTCATCTGCGCACGGAGCTACGCTCGGCCCGTGCCGAAACCAGAAGTGGACCCCACCGTGTCGCTGGACCTCAGCGTGGATCGCAGCAGCCCCGTGCCGCTGTACTTCCAGCTGTCGCAGCAGCTGGAGGCGGCGATCGAGCACGGCGCGCTGACCCCCGGCAGCCTGCTGGGCAACGAGATCGAGCTGGCCGCGCGGCTCGGTCTGTCCCGGCCCACCGTCCGCCAGGCCATCCAGTCGCTCGTCGACAAGGGCCTGCTCGTGCGTCGCCGCGGCGTCGGCACCCAGGTCGTGCACAGCAAGGTCCGGCGCCCCCTGGAACTCAGCTCACTCTTCGACGACCTGGAGGCGGCGGGCCAGCGCCCGGCCACGAAGGTCCTGGTCAACACGGTCGTACCGGCCACCGCGGAGATCGCCGCGGCGCTCGGCGTGGCCGAGGACAGCGAAGTGCACCGCATCGAGCGGCTGCGGCTGACGCACGGGGAACCGATGGCGTACCTGTGCAACTACCTGCCGCCCGGCCTCGTCGACCTGGACACCGGGCAGCTGGAGGCCACCGGTCTCTACCGGCTGATGCGTGCCGCCGGGATCACCCTGCACAGCGCCCGGCAGTCCATCGGCGCCCGCGCCGCCACCACCGGTGAGGCGGAGCGGCTCGGCGAGGACGCGGGCGCCCCGCTGCTCACGATGGAGCGCACCACCTTCGACGACACGGGACGCGCGGTCGAGTTCGGCACCCACACCTACCGGCCGTCCCGCTACTCCTTCGAGTTCCAGCTGCTCGTGCGGCCCTGAGCGGCCACGTTCGCAGGCGGCTCCCGTCTCTCGCAGCCGGCTCCCGTCTCTCGCGGGCGGCTCCCCTCGGCGGCTCCCGCCGTGCGGGTTCGTCGCAATGTCCGGACAATGTGACCCTCGGCCGGTCCCCGGAGGCAAAGGCTCCGCTTGTGTGTCGGACAATGGGGCGTTTGGGGTCTCCAGAACCCGGCCGGGGCTGAGACAGGCCCCGCGCGCACAGCACGGCACAGCAAGAAGGGCACGGCCTCGTGGCACGGTTTCGGACATGGGTGGGCATCGCGCTGGCAGGGGCACTCTCGGTGTCCCTGGCCGGTTGCAGCAGCACCGGCGGCAAGCGCGCCGAGGACGCCCGCAAGGCCGCGTCGGCCGAGGGCAGGGCGGCGGTGAACACCCCCCGCTGGACCTTCGCGATGATCACCCACTCGGGCGACGGCGACACCTTCTGGGACATCGTCCAGAGCGGCGCCGAGCAGGCCGCGGTCAAGGACAACATCAACTTCCTCTACTCCCACGACGACGAGGCGCAGCAGCAGGCCCAGCTCGTGAACGCGGCCATCGACAAGAAGGTCGACGGCATCATCGTCACGCTCGCCAAGCCGGACGCGATGAAGTCCGCCCTCGCCCGCGCGCACAAGGCGGGCATCCCGGTGATCACGGTGAACTCCGGCTCCGAGGAGTCCAAGGAGTTCGGCGCCCTCACCCACGTCGGCCAGGACGAGACCATCGCGGGCGAGGCCGTGGGCGAGGAGCTGAACGAGCGGGGCCGCGAGCAGGCGATCTGCGTGCTCCACGAGCAGGGCAACGTCGGCCACGAGCAGCGCTGCGACGGGGTGGAGAAGACCTTCGACGGCAAGGTCCAGCGGCTCTACGTCAACGGCACCAGCATGCCGGACGTGCAGTCCGCCATCGAGGCCAAGCTCCAGACCGACAAGTCCGTCGACGCCGTCGTCACGCTCGGCGCCCCGTACGCCGACACCGCCGTCAAGGCCAAGCAGGGCGCCGGCAGCAAGGCCGAGATCGACACCTTCGACCTCAACGCCAAGGTGGCCGCCGGACTGGCCGACGGCACCCTCGGCTTCGCCGTCGACCAGCAGCCCTACCTCCAGGGCTACGAGGCCGTCGACCTGCTGTGGCTCTACCGGTACAACGCCGACGTCCTCGGCGGCGGCCGTCCGGTGCTCACCGGGCCGCAGATCATCACCAAGGACGACGCCGCCGCGCTGGCCGACTACACGAAGCGGGGCACGCGATGAACGCCACGCAGGTGAAGACGGCTGACGAAAGGATTCTGCGGACCTCTCCGCTGCGGAAACTCCTCGGCCGCCCCGAGCTGGGCTCCGTCGTCGGCGCGATCGCCGTCTTCGTCTTCTTCGCGTTCTTCGCCGACAGCTTTCTGCGTGCCGCCAGCCTCAGCACGGTGCTCTACGCCGCCTCCACCATCGGCATCATGGCCGTCCCGGTGGCGCTGCTGATGATCGGCGGCGAGTTCGACCTGTCCGCGGGCGTCATGGTCACCTCCTCGGCGCTGGTGTCGTCGATGTTCAGCTACCAGATGACCGCGAACGTCTGGGTCGGCGTCGGCGTGTCGCTGCTGGTCACCCTGGCGATCGGCGCCTTCAACGGCTTCATGCTCACCCGCACCAAACTGCCCAGCTTCATCATCACGCTCGGCACGTTCCTCATGCTGACCGGCCTGAACCTGGGCTTCACCAAGCTCGTCGACGGCACCGTCTCCACCAAGTCGATCGCCGACATGGAGGGCTTCCCCTCCGCCCAGGACGTCTTCGCCTCCACGATCACGATCGGCGGCGTCGGCTTCAAGGTGACCATCCTGTGGTGGCTGGCCCTGGTCGTCGTCGCCAGCTGGATCCTGCTGCGCACCCGCGCCGGCAACTGGATCTTCGCGGTCGGCGGCAACAAGGACGCCGCCCGCGCGGTGGGCGTCCCGGTCACCAGGACCAAGATCGGCCTCTACATGGGCGTGGGCCTCGGCGCCTGGATCTCCGGCCAGCACCTGCTCTTCTCCTACGACGTCGTCCAGTCCGGCGAGGGCGTCGGCAACGAGCTGATCTACATCATCGCGGCCGTCATCGGCGGCTGCCTGATCACCGGCGGCTACGGCAGCGCCGTCGGCTCGGCGGTCGGCGCGTTCATCTTCGGCATGACCAGCAAGGGCATCGTCTTCGCCGAGTGGAACCCGGACTGGTTCAAGTTCTTCCTCGGAGCGATGCTGCTCCTCGCGACCCTGCTCAACGCCTGGGTCCGCAAGCGCGCGGAGGCCACCAAGTGACGCAGACCGAAAGCCGTACGGCGCTCGTCGAGCTGTCCGGCGTCAGCAAGAACTACGGCAACGTACGCGCCCTCGAAGGCGTGTCCCTGGAGGTCCGTGCCGGGGAGATCACCTGCGTCCTGGGCGACAACGGCGCGGGCAAGTCCACCCTCATCAAGACCATCTCCGGGCTGCACCAGCACGACGGCGGCACGCTGAGCCTGGACGGCGAGGAGACCCGCCTCTCCTCCCCGCGCGAGGCCCTGGACCGCGGCATCGCCACCGTCTACCAGGACCTCGCCGTCGTCCCCCTCATGCCGGTCTGGCGCAACTTCTTCCTCGGTTCCGAGCCGCGCAAGGGCGTCGCCCCGTTCAAGCGCATGGACGTCGACCACATGCGCCGCACCACCCATGCGGAACTGCTGCGCATGGGTATCGACCTGCGCGACGTCGACCAGCCCATCGGCACCCTCTCGGGCGGCGAGCGCCAGTGCGTGGCGATCGCCCGCGCGGTGTACTTCGGCGCGAAGGTCCTGGTGCTCGACGAACCGACGGCGGCACTGGGGGTGAAGCAGTCGGGTGTGGTCCTCAAATATGTGGCGGCGGCACGCGACCAGGGCCTGGGTGTCGTGCTCATCACCCACAACCCACACCACGCGTACCTGGTGGGGGACCGGTTCGTCCTGCTGAAGCGCGGCACCATGGTGGGCAACCACGAGCGGGAGGACATCACCCTGGACGAGCTGACGAGGCAGATGGCAGGCGGAAACGAGCTCGATGATCTACGCCACGAACTGCAACGCCCCTCTTAGGGGCGCGGGGAACGGCGCGACCAGCCACGACGCACCCGCACCCGGCGACGAACCGTTCCACGCACCCCCCGCCCATTCGGCACCCGGCACAGCCGTGCGGCACAATCGCACCCGATGAGCACCTACCGCGACTTCACCGCCCCCATCGGCTCCCGCCGCGCCCCGGTCCTGCGCACCGTGGGCACCAGGGAACGCCGCTCGCACCTGACGGCGCCCCGCGTGCCCACGGTCGGTATCGACATCGGCGGCACGAAGGTCATGGCGGGCGTCGTCGACGCCGACGGCAACATCCTGGAGAAGCTCCGCACGGAGACCCCGGACAAGTCCAAGAGCCCCAAGGTCGTCGAGGACACGATCGTCGAGCTGGTCCTGGACCTCTCCGACCGGCACGACGTGCACGCCGTGGGCATCGGCGCGGCCGGCTGGGTCGACGCCGACCGCAACCGCGTGCTGTTCGCCCCCCATCTGTCCTGGCGCAACGAACCGCTGCGCGACCGCATCGCCGGCCGGCTCGCGGTCCCCGTCCTGGTGGACAACGACGCCAACACCGCCGCCTGGGCCGAGTGGCGCTTCGGCGCGGGCCGCGGTGAGGACCACCTCGTCATGATCACGCTCGGCACCGGCATCGGCGGCGCGATCCTGGAGGACGGCCAGGTCAAGCGCGGCAAGTACGGCGTCGCCGGGGAGTTCGGCCACATGCAGGTCGTCCCCGGCGGCCACCGCTGCCCGTGCGGCAACCGCGGCTGCTGGGAGCAGTACAGCTCGGGGAACGCCCTGGTCCGGGAGGCCCGCGAGCTGGCCGCCGCCGACTCGCCGGTGGCGTACGGGATCATCGAGCACGTCAAGGGCAGCATCGGCGACATCAGCGGCCCGATGATCACCGAGCTGGCCCGCGAGGGCGACGCCATGTGCGTCGAGCTGCTCCAGGACATCGGGCAGTGGCTCGGCGTCGGCATCGCGAACCTCGCCGCGGCCCTCGACCCGTCCTGCTTCGTCATCGGCGGTGGGGTCAGCGCCGCCGACGACCTCCTGATCGGCCCCGCGCGCGACGCCTTCAAGCGCCAGCTCACCGGCCGCGGCTACCGACCCGAGGCCCGCATCGTCCGCGCCCAGCTCGGCCCCGAGGCCGGTATGGTGGGCGCCGCCGACCTGGCCCGGCTGGTCGCCCGCCGGTTCCGCCGGGCCAAGCGGCGCCGCGTGGAGCGGTACGAGCGCTACGAGCGGTACGCCGAGGCCCGCCGTACGTCCCGGGAGTCGCTGTGACGGAATCCCTGCCCCACCAGCCCGGCCCCCCGGAGCCGACCGGCCCGGCGGCGGAGGGCCGTCGGCACATGATCCGGCGGCGCGCGCTCACCTTGATCACCATCGTGCTGCTCATCGGCGTCCCGGCCGGCTACCTCGCGATCTCCGCGAGCCAGAGCCGCGACAGCGGCAGGGACAAGGAGGCGAAGTACGCGGCGACCGGCATGACCCAGGGCTGGCCCTCAAAGTTGCAGCGCCGCATCTACGAGGTGCCCGTCCCGGTCCCGTCCGAAGAGGTCGCGTACTACGAGACGAACAACTGGCGGACCAGCCGGCTCTACGTCCAGTTCGAGACCACCGATGCCGGCCTCGACGTCTTCCTGGCGGGCCTCGGCGTCGACCGGGACGCGCTGAAGAAGGACCGGATCGCGATCAGCGACCGGGCCCAGCGGGTCACCGGCTGGCAGTTCGGCGGGTCCGGCTCCTGGTGGGGCGTCGTCAACGAGCAGGAGGACCCGGCGCCGACCCAGGACGTCGTCGTGAACATGGAAAATCCGGACTACCCGATGGTCTACGTCGTCTCGCACACCGTTCCGTAGCGTCCGGCGGCCCGGGGGCCCGGCGGCCCGGGGCCCGGCGGCAGGCCGCCGGAGCCGATTGTCAGACCCCGCCCGTAAAGTCGAAGACATCTGATCGGGCAGACGGGCGGGAGGTGACAGGACGTATGGCCGACGTGGCCGTTACGGAGGCAGGGCGGGCCGGGGCGCCGACGGCGTCCGTCCCCGTCCGGCTCGCGGCCGTCTTCCTGCCCGCGCCGCTCCCGCGCGAGGGGCGGATCGCCTTCTGGGACGCCGACGGCGGGCCGGTCGACACCGCCCTCCTCGGCGACGGGCCCACGGACGGCTCGCCCGGAGCCGCAGCGGCGGCCGAGGACACGGGGGGAGCCGGCACCGGGGAGGCGGACGGCGACCGGTCCGGCGGGCCGACGGAGCTGACCGTGGTGCGGCGGCACGGCGCCGGGGTGCGGCGCGGGACCGCGCCCGCCCTGTCGCTGCCGCTCGCCGAGGCGCTGCCGCTGCTGGTGCGGGCCCGGCACGATCCGGCCGCCCACCCGGCCACCGCCTGCTGGGGCGCGGCGGCCCTGCACGCCCTGCGGCTCACCGCGCGCGGCCGGCTGCTGCCCGGCCTGACCGCGACCGGGCACGACGCCTGGCGGGCCGGACCGCTCGACCCCGACGACATCGCACACCTGCGGGCCGTGGCGGCCGCCCTGCCCCCGGAAGGCCACGCGGTCCCGCTCGACGGCCCCGGACCGATCCGGCTGCCGGAGCCGGAAGCACTGGTCCGCGCGTTCCTGGACGCGGTCGCCGACACCCTGCCCCGCACCCCCGCCGCCCCCCATGCCACGGGCCGGCCGTTCGCCGCACGCGGGGCCCAGCGCCTGCCCGACGCCCACGACTGGGCCGCGGAGGTCGCCGCCGGCATGGACGCGGGCGTGCGGATCTCGCTCCGCTTGGACCTGTCGGCGTACGACCTGTTCGACCGGGAGGAGGCCGGCCGTCCAGGAGACGGGGGAGGCGGTGCGGGGGGCGTGCGCAACGCCGGAGCGGCCGTCGTCCAGGTGCACAGCCTCGCCGACCCCACCCTCGTCGCCGACGCGGCGGACCTGTGGTCGGGGACGGCCGACGCGGCGTTCGGGGCCCGCGCGCGCGTGGACACCGCCCTGGCGGTACGGCGCGCGGCCCGGGTCTGGCCGCCGCTGGACCGGCTCACCGAGCAGGACGTGCCCGACGTGCTCGCCCTGTCCGAGGAGGAGGTCACCGACCTGCTCGGGGTGGCGGCCGGGCGGCTCGCCGCCGCCGGGGTCGCCGTGCACTGGCCGCGGGACCTGGCCCAGGACCTCACGGCGACCGCGGTGATCAGGACGGCGCCCGGTTCGGCGACCGACGGCACGGGGTTCTTCGAGAGCGAGGACCTCCTCCAGTTCCGCTGGCAGCTCGCGATCGGCGGCGACCCGCTCACCGAGGCCGAGATGGACACCCTCGCGGAGGCCCACCGTCCCGTCGTCCGGCTCCGGGACCGCTGGGTGCTGGTCGACCCGGCGCTCGTCCGCCGGGCCCGCAAGCGCGAGCTGGGCCTGCTCGACCCGGTCGACGCCCTGTCCGTCGCCCTCACCGGCAGCGCGGAGGCCGACGGCGAGACGGTCGACGTGGTGCCCGTCGGCGCGCTGGCCGCCCTGCGCGACCGGCTGACGGCAGGCGTGCGCCCCGCCGAACCGCCGCCCGGCCTGCACGCCACCCTGCGCGACTACCAGCTGCGCGGCCTCGCCTGGCTCCACCTCATGACCTCGCTCGGCCTTGGCGGCTGCCTCGCCGACGACATGGGCCTCGGCAAGACCGTCACCGTCATCGCCCTGCACCTGAAACGGGCCCGCACCGAACCGACCCTGGTGGTCTGCCCGGCCTCCCTGCTGGGCAACTGGCAGCGGGAGATCGAGCGGTTCGCGCCCGGCGTCCCGGTCCGCCGCTTCCACGGAGCCGACCGCACCCTCGACGACCTGAGCGGCGGCTTCGTCCTCACCACCTACGGCACCATGCGGTCCGCCGCCACGACCCTGGCCGAGCAGCCCTGGGGCATGGTCGTCGCGGACGAGGCGCAGCACGTCAAGAACCCGTACTCGGCGACGGCGAAGGCCCTGCGCACCATCCCGTCCCCGGCGCGGGTGGCCCTGACCGGCACCCCCGTGGAGAACAACCTCTCCGAGCTGTGGGCCCTGCTCGACTGGACCACGCCCGGACTGCTCGGCCCCCTGAAATCCTTCCGCGCCCGGCACGCGCGCGCGGTGGAGAACGGCGAGGACGACCAGGCGGTGGAGCGCCTCGCCCGGCTGATCCGCCCCTTCCTGCTGCGCCGCAGGAAGTCCGACCCGGGCATCGTCCCGGAGCTGCCGCCGAAGACCGAGACGGACCACCCGGTCCCGCTCACCCGCGAGCAGGCCGCGCTGTACGAGGCGGTGGTGCGCGAGTCGATGCTCGCCATCGAGGAGGCCGAGGGCATGGGCCGCCGCGGGCTCGTGCTCAAGCTGCTGACCTCGCTGAAGCAGATCTGCGACCATCCCGCGCTGTTCCTGAAGGAGGAGCACCCGCCGGGCGGCGCCGAACGGATGACCGCCCGCTCGGGCAAACTGGCGCTGCTGGACGAGCTGTTGGACACGGTGCTCGCGGAGGACGGCTCGGCGCTGGTCTTCACGCAGTACGTCGGCATGGCCCGCCTCATCACCGCGCACCTGACCGCCCGGGCGGTCCCGGTCGACCTGCTGCACGGGGGCACGCCGGTGCCGGAGCGCGAGCGGATGGTGGACCGCTTCCAGAGCGGCGCGACCCCCGTCCTCGTCCTGTCCCTGAAGGCCGCCGGCACCGGCCTCAACCTCACCCGTGCCGGTCACGTCGTGCACTTCGACCGCTGGTGGAACCCTGCGGTGGAGGAGCAGGCCACCGACCGGGCGTACCGGATCGGACAGACGCAGCCGGTCCAGGTCCACCGGCTCATCACCGAGGGCACGGTCGAGGACCGCATCGCCGAGATGCTCCAGTCCAAGCGGGCCCTGGCCGACGCGATCCTCGGCTCCGGGGAGTCGGCCCTCACCGAACTGACGGCCCGTGAGCTGTCCGACCTCGTGTCCCTGCGGAGGCCGTCGTGACCCCCCGGCCCGCCGACGAGGCCCGCCGCGCCCTGCGGGAGGCACGGGGGCGAGGCGAGCCGACGAGCGGTGACGGCGACCGCGGGGCGCCGTCACCGCCCCGGTCGTCGTCGCCGTCGTCGCCGGCCCCGGCCGCGGATCCGGCCGCGGGGCGGGAGGGGGTCTCGGAGCAGACGCCGGGGGACCCCACCCCGTCACGCCCCGGGGACATGGCCCGCGCCGCACTGCGTAGCGCGCGCACCGCACGGCATACGGGGGCGGACGACCCCGCAGACGTCCCTGACACGCCACACGACGCCCCCGGCGAGCCCGACGCCGCCAACGCCTCCGACACGCCGCCACCGGGTCCACTCCCGGCCGGTTCGGCGGCCCTGGGAGATCGCGGAGTCCCGGCGGAACCGGTCGCCCCGGTCGCCTCGCCAGACCGAGCCGACCCGACGGGCTCGGAGGACCCTCAGCCCGGCGGGGAGCCGACAGTTCCCGGCGAGAAGACCGCCGGGACCGACGACACGACCGAACCGGACAGCTCGGACGGTTCGGACGGCTTGGACGGTTCGGGCGGTCGAGGTGTTCCCGACGGGCCGTCGTCCCCCGGCTCAGTCGGCGCGCGGTCCGCCCGTCCGGCGGACGTGGCGCGCGAGGCGTTGCGGGCGGCGCGTCGGCAGGCGAAGGCGGACGCGGCGTCCGAAGGCGGGTCCGCCAACAGCGCGGCACCCGCGCGGCGTTCGTCCCGCCCGGCCGGTGGTCAGCGGCCAGCGCGCGGCCCGGCCACCGCCGACGCCCGCGCCCGTGCCGTACGCGACTTCGCCGCGGGCGCCTTCCGGCTGCCCCCGGAGGAGGACCCGGCCGAGGAGGCCCTGCCCGCTGGGGAGTCGGCCGGTGGGCCGGTCGCCGAGGTGCGGGAGGTCGCGCGCCGGGGGTCGGGTTCGTCGCCCGGGGGCGACCGTGCCGCGGCTCGTGCGGTACGGGGCTTTGCGGCGGGCGCCTTCCGGCTGCCCCCGGAGGAGGACCCGGCCGAGGAGGCCCTGCCCGCTGGGGAGTCGGCCGGTGGGCCGGTCGCCGAGGTGCGGGAGGTCGCGCGCCGGGGGTCGGGTTCGTCGCCCGGGGGCGACCGTGCCGTACGGGGTTCCTTCGCGGGCGCCTTCCGGCTGCCCCCGGAGGAGGACCCGGCCGAGGAGGCCCCGCCTGCCCGGGAGTCGGCCGAGGGTTCCGCCACCGAGGGCTCCGCCACCGGAAGCAGTGCCTCGGAGGGCCCGGCGGCCGCCCACCCGGCGCCGGAGCCGTCGCCCGGCGCCGACCACAGTGCCGGAGCCACCGGTGCCGAACGCAGTGCCGGATTCGCCGCCGACGGCGGTCATGTCGGCGGATCCGCCGACGACGGTCGTACCACCGGGGGCGCCCTCGCCCCCGCACGGGCCGGGCACGCGTCGCGTTCGGAAGGGGCGGGGTCCGTCGCCGAGTGGTCGCGGCGTTCGCAGCAGCAGCAGCAGCCGGCGGCGGCGCGCGGCCGGGACGGCTCCGTGTCGGCCGCGCAGCCCCGCGCACCTCGTTCGATGGCTGCCCCGGACCGCGACGGCGACCTCCGCCGCACCTTTGCCGCGTTGCCGCCCCGGGAGGCCGCAGACGAGGGCTTCGCCGGGACCTGGTGGGGAAACGCGTGGGTGACGGCGCTGGAGGAAGGCGCCCTGGACGCCGCCCGGCTGGAGCGCGGGCGCGGCTACGCGGAGCGGGGACACGTCGACGCCATCACCGTGACGCCGGGGCTGGTCCTCGGCTACGTGCAGGGCAGCCGCGCCCGGCCGTACCGCGTCCAGGTGCGGCTGCGGACGCTCGGCGACGCCGACTGGGACCGGTTCCTGGACGCCGCCGTCGAACGGCCCGGGCACATCGCCGCCCTGCTCGACAAGGAACTGCCGCACTCCCTGGCCGATTTGGCCGACCGCGGCGTCCCGCTGCTCCCCGGCCCCGGCGACCTCACCCCGCAGTGCAGCTGCCCCGACTCCGGTCACCCCTGCAAGCACGCCGCCGCCCTCTGCTACCAGACGGCACGTCTGCTCGACGCCGACCCCTTCGTCCTGCTCCTGCTGCGCGGCCGGGGCGAGCGCGCGCTGCTCGACGCCCTGTCCCGGCGGAACGCGGCCCGCGCGGCCCGTGCGGCCCAGGACCGCGGACCGGCGCCCCTGCCCGGCGTCCGGGCCGGTGCGGCCCTGACCCCGCGCGCCCTGCCGCCCCTCCCGCCGCCGCTGCCCGCGCCCCCGCACCCCGAGCAGCCGCCTGCCTACCCGGGCGCACCGGGCGGCCCCGACCCGTTCGCGCTGGACCAGTTGGCCACCGACGCGGCCGCCCGCGCGCACGCCCTGCTCACCACCGGACGGGACCCGGTCGGCGGACTGACGCTGTGGCAGGACGCCGTCCGGCTCGCCGCGGCGCGCCCCGGCTCCGGGCTCACCGCGGGCACCCGCGCGCTCTACGCGTCCCTCGCCTCGGCCGCCGGGCGCGACACGGCGGAGCTGGCGCGGGCCGTCGCCGCCTGGCGGCAGGGCGGACCCGAGGGCCTCGACGTCCTGGAGGAGCCCTGGGACCCGCCGGCCGGCCGGTTCGACCGCGCCCGCCCCCTGCTGCTCGCCGCCGATCTCCCCGCCTTCCGCCCCTGGCGCAACCGCCTCACCCACCCCCGGGGCCATGTCCAGCTCAGACTCGGCCGCGCGGGGCTCTGGTACGCGTACGAGTCGGAGCCCGGCCGCGAGGACTGGTGGCCGCGCGGCACACCCGACCTCGACCCGGTCGGCGCCCTGACCGGCCTCGGCACCCGAGTCGACCTCTGACCCTCCCCGACCGCCCGGGCGCGAAGTCGGCGACGTGGGCGTTGTCTTACGCCTGCCGGATGTATAGCCTCACCCATGGCATGTGACATTGCACAGTGGGATGCGTGCGCGAGGAGGAGCCGTTGACCCGGAAAGTCGTCGTCGTGGGCGCGGGAGTCGTCGGAGCCGCCTGCGCCTTCCACGCCGCCTCGGCGGGCCTGGACGTCACGGTCACCGACCGCGGCCCCGTCGGCGCCGGGACGACGAGCCGCGGAGAGGGCAACGTCCTCCTCTCCGACAAGGAACCCGGCCCCGAACTGGCCCTGGCCCGCCTGAGCCGCACCCTGTGGGACGAGGCCGGCCAGGAGCTGGGCCCCGACACCCTCGAACTCGAGCCCAAGGGCGGCCTGGTCGTCGCGAGCGGCGCCGAGAACCTCGCGACGCTCCGGGAGTTCGCCGCCCGGCAGGAGGCGGCCGGCGTCCGCGTCGAGCGGGTCGACCGGGTGCGGGACCTCGAACCCCACCTCGCACCCGACATCCCCGGCGGTGTCCACTACCCGCAGGACGCACAGGTGCAGCCGGTGCTGGCGGCGGCCGCGCTGCTGCGAGCCGCCCTGCGGCGCGGCGCGCGCTTCCACCAGGGCGAGGTGGCCGGGGCGGTGACCGGCCGGGACGGCCGCGTCACCGGTGTCCGGACGGCCGCAGGTGACGTGCTGCCCGCCGACGCCGTCGTCAACGCCGCCGGGACCTGGGGCGGTGAGGTCGGCCGACGGCTCGGCGCTCCCGTCGAGGTGCTGCCGCGCCGCGGCTTCGTCCTGGTGACCGAACCGCTGCCGCCGATGGTCCGGCACAAGGTCTACTCCGCCGACTACGTGGCCAACGTCGCCTCCTCCGACGCCGGACTGGAGACTTCGTGCGTCGTGGAGGGCACCCGCGGCGGTACCGTCCTCATCGGCGCCAGCCGGGAACGCGTCGGCTTCGACACCACGATGAACACCGCCGTGGTCGCCAGGCTCGCGGCCCAGGCGTGCCGGCTCTTCCCCTTCCTGCGCGGGGTCCATCTGATGCGCGCCTACCGCGGGTTCCGGCCGTACTGCCCGGACCACCTGCCGGTGGTGGGCCCCGACCCGCGCGTGCCGGGCGTCGTCCACGCGTGCGGGCACGAGGGAGCGGGCGTCGGACTGGCCCCCGGAACGGGCGCGCTCGTCACCGCCCACCTGCTCGGCCGGCCCTGGCGCGGTGCCGACCCGGCCGCCCACAGCGGCCTTCTCCCGGACCGTTTCCTCACCCCCGGAGGTGTGCCCCAGTGACCGAGATGATCGTCGACGGCCGGCCCCTGCCGTTCGTCGAGGGACAGACCGTCGCCGCGGCCCTCGTGGCCACGGGCCGCCTCGCCTGGCGCACCACCCGCGTCGGGCACCGCCCGCGTGGCGTCTTCTGCGGCATCGGCGTCTGCTTCGACTGCCTCGTCACCGTCGACGGAGCCCCCGGGCAGCGCGCCTGCCTGGTGCCGGCCCGGCCGGGTATGACCGTCACGACCGGGGAGGGCGACGATGACTGACCCCGCGGACCTGATCGTCGTCGGCGCGGGCCCGGCCGGCCTGGCCGCCGCCGCCACCGCGCTGGCCGGTGGACTGCGCGTCGTACTGCTGGACTCGGGAACCGCCCTCGGCGGTCAGTACTGGCGCCACCCGCCCGAGCACGCCCGAGCGGCCGTACCGACCGACGACCTGCACCACGGACTGGACCGCTACCGCGCCCTGTGCAAGGCGCTGGCCGCACACCGGACGTCGGGCCGGCTCGACCTGCGCCTGGAACACCATGTGTGGTCCGCCGTCCGTGACGGCGACGGGTTCGCCGTCCACGCCGTCGACCGCCACGAGGCACCGCGGGAGACCGCCGTCGTCCTGCGGGCGCCGAGACTCCTGGTCGCCACCGGCGCCTACGACCGCCCACTGCCCTTCCCGGGCTGGGACCTTCCCGGGGTGCTGACCGTCGGCGGACTACAGGCGCTGCTCAAGGGCGGCTCAGTGGCGGCCGGAAGCCGCGTGGCGCTGGGCGGCACCGGCCCGTTCCTGCTGCCGGTCGCCGCCGGTCTCGCGGCGCGCGGCGTCGAGGTCGTCGAGGTGTGCGAGGCGGCCCACCCGCGGGCGTGGCTGCGACACCCCGGCCCGCTGCTGCGCAACCCCGGCAAGTGGGCCGAGGGCGCCGGGTACGCCGCCGCACTCGTACGCCACCGCGTCCCCCTGCGCCCGCGCACGGCGATCGTCGCCGCGGAGGGCGGCGCACGCGTGACCGCGGTACGGATCGCCTCGCTGGCGCCGGACGGCAGCCCGCGGCCGGGCACGGGACGACGCGTCGAGGTCGACGCCGTCGGCGTCGGCTGGGGTTTCGCGCCCCAGCTCGACCTGCTCGTCCCCCTCGGCTGCGCCCTCACCGAGGCGGCCGACGGCAACGCGGCGGTCGCGGTCGACGAGGGCCAGCGCACCACCGTCCCCGGCCTCTACACCGCGGGCGAGACGTGTGGAGTGGGCGGGGCGGCGCTCGCCGTGAACGAGGGCCGGCTGGCCGCGGCGTCCGTCCTCGCCGACTCGCGCGCCACTCGCGTACCGGCGAACAAGCACCTGACCGCCCTGCGTTCGGCGGTGGAGCGACAGCGTGCCTTCGCCCGGGCCATGGCCCTGGCCCATCCGCTTCCTCCCGCCTGGTCCTCGTGGCTGACCGACGAGACGGTCGTGTGCCGCTGTGAGGAGGTGACCGCCGGGACGGTCCGCAGCGCCCACGCCGACGGCGCACACGACCACCGGCAGGTCAAGCAGCTGACCCGGGCCGGGATGGGCTGGTGCCAGGGCCGGATGTGCGGGCCCGCCGTGCACTGCCTCACGGCACGGCGGCGGGCCTACGAGCCCGCGGAACGGCTCGTCGCGACGCCCGTCACCCTCGGGGCGCTCGCCGACCTCGACGAAGTACCGCCGACACCTCAAGTACCGCAGGCACTGCCGACACCGCAGGCGTCGACGGCCAACGGTGTGACCGACAAGGAGTGTTCATGAGCGAGACCCGCAAGCCCTGGCACGGCGTCATCGTCGCGACCGGCCTGCCGTTCCACGACGACCTCTCGGTCGACTTCGCGGCCTACGGCGAGAGCGTCGCCCACCTCGCCGAGCAGGGGATGCACGGCGTCGCACCGAACGGGTCGCTGGGCGAGTACCAGACCCTCACGTACGAGGAGCGCGACCGCGTCGTCGAGACCGCCGTCGCGAACGCACCCGAGGGGTTCACCGTGATGCCGGGCGTCGGCGCGTACGGCGGCCGGGAGGCCGAGCGGCACGCCAGGTTCGCCAAGGACGCGGGCTGCCAGGCCGTCATGTGCCTGCCGCCCAACGCCTACCGCGCCGACGACCGCGCGGTGCTCGAACACTTCGAGCGGGTGGCGTCGGTGGGCCTGCCCGTCACCGCGTACAACAACCCCATCGACACCAAGGTGGACCTGCGCCCCGACCTGCTGGCGAAGCTCCACGCCGAGGGGTTCGTCGTCGGGGTCAAGGAGTTCTCCGGCGACGTCCGGCGCTGCTACGAGATCTCCGAGCTGGCCCCCGGCCTCGACCTCATGATCGGCACCGACGACACCGTCCTCGAGGTCGCCCTCGCCGGCGCCAAGGGCTGGGTCGCCGGGTACCCGCAGGTCTTCCCCCGGGCCTGTCTCGCGCTGTACGAGGCGTCCGTCCGGGGCGATCTGGAGACGGCGCTGCCGCTCTACCGCCAACTGCACCCGGTGCTGCGCTGGGACAGCAAGACGGAGTTCGTCCAGGCCATCAAGCTCGGCCAGGAGATGACCGGCCGCCGCGGTGGTGTCTGCCGCCCGCCGCGACAGCCGCTGGCTCCCGAGACGGAGGCCGTCGTGCGCGCCGCCACCCAGGCCCTGATCGACGCGGGGGTGAACTGACGATGCGCTCGACGGTCTGCTACCACGCCGTCGACTCGCACACCGAGGGCATGCCCACCCGCGTGATCACGGGCGGGGTGGGCGTCCTGCCCGGCGCGACGATGTTCGAGAAGCGGCAGCGGTTCGTCGCCGAACGCGACCACCTGCGCACCCTGCTCATGTGCGAACCGCGCGGCCACGCCTCGATGTCCGGGGCCATCCTCCAGCCGCCCACCCGGCCCGACGCCGACTACGGCGTCCTGTTCATCGAGGTCTCCGGCTGCCTGCCGATGTGCGGGCACGGCACCATCGGGGTCGCGACGGTCCTCGTCGAGACCGGCATGGTCGAGGTGACCGAGCCGGAGACCCTGGTACGGCTCGACACCCCGGCGGGACTGGTCACGGCCCGGGTGCGGGTGCGCGAGGGCCACGCGGAGTCGGTGACCCTGGAGAACGTCGCCTCGTACAGCCACGCACTCGACCAGGTCGTCGACGTCCCCGGGTACGGGGAAGTGCGCTACGACATCGCCTACGGCGGCAACTTCTACGCCTTCGTCCGCACCGACGACCTCGGCATCCCCTTCGAGCGGGCGCACAAGCAGCGGCTGCTCGACGCCGGGCTGGCCGTCATGGACGCGGTCAACAAGCAGAACCCGGTGTCCCACCCGGAGAATCCGGAGATCGACGTGTGCCACCACGTCTACCTCGAGGCTCCCGGATCGACCGCCGAGCACTCACGGCACGCCATGGCGATCCATCCGGGATGGTTCGACAGGTCGCCCTGCGGCACCGGCACCAGCGCGCGGATGGCGCAGCTGCACGCCCGCGGTCTGCTCCCGGCGGGGCGGGACTTCGTCAACGAGTCCTTCATCGGCTCCCGGTTCGTCGGCCGGGTCCTGGGGGAGACGACGGTGGGCGACCGCCCGGCCGTCCTGCCGTCCGTCACCGGCCGCGCCTGGATCACCGGCACCGCGCAGTACCTGCTCGACCCCTCCGACCCCTACCCGGCGGGTTTCACGCTCTGAGCCGCCCCGGGTGCGTCGCCGGTGTCCGCCGCGCCGTCCGCCCACAGCGTGCGGACGTGGGTGAGATGGCGGCGCATGCACTCCTCGGCCTCGCGGGTCCGGCCGGCCACCATCAGGTCCAGCAGCTCGACGTGCTCCTGCGCGGACGCGACCAGCCGCCCGGTCTCGTTCAGGGAGCCCAGACCGAACAGGCGTGAACGCTTGCGCAGGTCGGCCACCACCGCCACGAGGTGGTGGTTGCCGGCCAGCGCCAGCAGTTCGAGATGGAACCGGTGATCGGCCTCGAGGTACTTGAGGACGTCGTGCTCCCGGGCCGCGGTGACGATCTGCTCCGCCAGCGGGCGCAGCGCCTCCAACTGCCCGGCGGTCGCCGTCGCGGTGACGCGTCCCACGGTGGGAACCTCGATCAGGGTCCGGATCTCGGTGAACTCGTCGAGGTCCCGCTCGGTCATCTCGGTGATCCGGAAACCCTTGTTGCGCACCGCCTCGACCAGCCCCTCCCGGGCCAGGTCCAGCATGGCCTCGCGCACCGGAGTGGCGGAGACGCCCAGTTCCGCGGCGAGGGTGGGGGCGGAGTAGACGACACCCGGTCGCAGGTCGCCGGCGATGAGGGCGGCCCGCAGCGCGTCGGCGACCTGATCGCGCAGATGGGTCTGGACGGAGATCGCCTGTGAAGAGAGGTGCGGCATCCGTGCTCCTGCGTCCGTCCAGCCAACGATCCCTCACTATACAATGTCACGTTGCGTAGGCCGTCCGGGTTGACTCCACGATGTCCGGTTATCGACGGTGCGCGGTAATTGCCTGGACCGTGACCCCTGTCCGACGGGAGACTTCCCGCTTCCGAACCTCCGGGAGTGTGATGGGGACAACAGACACGCGAGGGCCGGCGCCGGGCAGGAGCGCGGTCGTCCTGGCGCTGCGCCACTACGGCCGGGAACTGCTGCGACTGCGACGACTGGCCCTGCCCGCGCTGCTGCTGCCGGCCGTGGGCAACATCGGCATCCGCTACGTCGCCCCCCTGCTGATCGCCAAGTTGGCCGGGCAGGCCGCCGAGGGTGACGGTCTCGCCCTCGGCCCGGCTCTGCCGTACGTGCTGGGCTTCGGTGTGACGCTGCTGCTCGCCGAGGCCCTGTGGCGGATCGGGCAGCACTGCCTGAACCGGGTGGACGCCCTCGGCATGGAGCACCTGTACGTGAGCGGCATGGACGAACTCCTCGCCAAGGACGCCGCGTTCTTCCACGACAACTTCGCCGGCTCCCTCACCAAGCGGGTCCTCAGCTACGGCAAGCGCTTCGAGGACTTCGTCGACACCGTGACGTACCGGATCGTGGGCAGTCTCGTGCCCCTGGTCTTCGGTGCCGTGGTGCTGTGGAGCTACGAACCGATGCTCGTCGTCGGCCTGTTCGTGATGATCGCGCTGACGGTGGCGGCCGCGACGCCGCTGATCCGGCGCAGGCAACGGCTCGTCAACGAACGGGAGGCCGCGATCGCCCGGGTCTCCGGCCATGTCGCCGACAGCCTCATGAACATGGAGACCATCCGGGCCTTCGCGGCCGAACGGCGCGAGGCCGGCGAACACCGCAGCCGGGTCGCGGACTCCCGGCGCCTGACCCTGAAGTCCTGGGACTACGGCAACCTGCGCGTCGACACCCTGATCGCGCCCATGTCCGTACTGACCAACGTGCTGGGCCTGCTGGTCGCCCTCGCCTTCGGCGGTCCCGGTCAGGGAGTGGAGGAGGTCGTCGTCGCCTTCACCTACTACTCCAACGCCACCCAGATCATGTTCGAGTTCAACCAGATCTACCGGCGGCTGGAAAGCTCGATGACCGAAGCGGCCCAGTTCACGGAGCTGCTGCTGGACCCGCCCACGGTGCTCGACGCCGACGCGCCCGAACCCCTCGCACCGCGGGACACCGGCATCCGCTTCGAGGCGGTGACCTTCGCCCACACCGGTGCGAAGCCGATCTTCCAGGGACTCGACCTCGACGTGCCCGCGGGCGCCCGGATCGGCCTGGTCGGCAGGTCGGGCGGCGGCAAGACCACGCTCACCCGGCTCCTGCTGCGGATGTCCGGCCTCGACCGCGGACGCATCCTGATCGGCGGTCAGGACATCAGCCGGCTGCGCCAGTCGGACCTGCGCTCGCTGATCGCCTACGTCCCGCAGGAACCCGCCATGTTCCACCGCAGCCTGCGGGACAACATCGCCTTCGCCCGGCCGGGCGCCACCGACGAGGAGATCCACGCGGCCGCCGAGGCCGCGCACGTCACGGAGTTCGCCGGTCAACTCCCCGACGGCTTCGGCACGCTGGTCGGGGAGAGAGGGGTGAAGCTGTCCGGCGGGCAGCGCCAGCGCGTCGCCCTCGCCAGGGCCCTCCTGCGCGACGCCCCGGTACTGCTGCTCGATGAGGCGACCAGCGCGCTGGACTCGGAGAGCGAACTCCTCGTCCAGGACGCCCTGTGGCGGTTGATGGACGGCCGCACGGCCCTGGTGGTCGCCCACCGGCTGAGCACCGTCGCCGGCATGGACCGGCTCGTCGTCCTCGACCGCGGGCGCGTCGTCGAGCAGGGCAGCCACCAGGAACTGCTCGCGACGGACGGTGCCTACGCCAGACTCTGGCAGCACCAGTCCGGCGGCTTCCTCGGCGAGAACACCGGGACCGAGTCGGAGGCGGCCCTGGAACGCCCGGTCGCCTGACGGGCCCGCGGTCACGGACGTGACGGAGCGGGCGGCCGCGTCAGTCGTCGTACGACAGGCCGTGCCCGGACGGGAAGAGGACCCGGGCCGGGTCGTCGGCCCGCTGGACGGGCACGGGCAGTCGTCCGCGCGGATCGACCCGGCCCGCGATCACCCTTGCGGCGGCGCGCAGTTCGACCTCGGTCCAGCAGTAGGAGGCCAGTGAGGCCGGGACGTCGCCGAGGTGGGCGATGTCGTAGGGGTTGCGCACCGCGAGGTGGACGACGGGGACGCCCGTCGCGACCAGCCGGGACACCAGGGTGCGCTGGGCACTGGTGGGGCCGACGTTGTCGGTGGTGACGACCACCGCGTCCCGGCCCCGTGCGGCGGCCACGGCCTCGTCGATCTTCGCGGCGTCGGGCTCCCGTCCGGTGGCGAGGTGGGTGGTGCGGTGGCCCAGCTCCTCGAACGCCCGGGCCAGCTCGGGCACCGTGGTGCGGGTGTCGTCGGTCGGGAAGGCCGGGCTGGCGCCGGTCACCAGCAGCTTGCGCCGCCCGCGGCGCAGCGGGAGCGTCTCGTCCTCGTTGACCAGCAGGGTCGTGGTGCGCTCGGCGATCCGGTCGGCGGCGAGCCGGTGCACGCGGGCGCCGACGACCCGGTCGACCTCCCGCCGGGAGGTGTAGGGGCTGTCGCCGAGCAGGCCGACCTTGTCCTTGAGGCGCAGGATGCGCAGGACCGACTCGTCGAGCCGGTCCTCGGTGATCTCGCCGCCGCGCACGGCGGCCAGGACGCCGTGGTAGGCGACGCCGATGTCCGGCGGGAAGAGAAGCTGGTCGGCACCGGCCTTGAGGGCGAGGACGGGCACGCGGTCGTCGCCGTACTTGGTACGCACTCCCTGCATGTTGAGGGCGTCGGTGACGATGACGCCGTCGAAGCCGAGTTCGTCGCGCAGCACGCCCTGGAGGATCGCGGGCGACAGGGTGGCCGGGTCGTTGCTCGGGTCGAGCGCGGGGACCTGGAGGTGCGCGGTCATGATCGAGTCGACGCCGGCGGCGATCGCGGCCCTGAAGGGCGGGGCGTCGACGCGCTCCCACTCCTCGCGGGTATGGGTGATCACCGGCAGTCCGGTGTGGCTGTCCTGTCCGGTGTCCCCGTGGCCCGGGAAGTGCTTGGCGCAGGCCACCACGCCGGCCCGCTGGTAGCCCGTCACCTGGGCCGCCACCATGCGACCGACCTCGCGGGCGTCGGCGCCGAAGGAACGGACGTTGATGATGGGGTTGGCCGGATTGACGTTGACGTCGGCGACGGGGGCGAAGTTCTGCCGGATGCCCAGGGCGGCGAGTTCGGTGCCCGAGATCAGTCCGGCGGTGCGCGCGTCGGACAGCGAGCGGCCCGCGCCCAGCGCCATCGCGCCCGGCAGCTGGGTGGCGCCGCTGCCGATGCGGACGTTGACCCCGTGCTCCTGGTCGATGGAGATCAGGGACGGGACGGGGGTGGGCAGCGCCAGCGACGCCCGCTGCACACCGTCCGACAGGTCCGCGATCTGGCGGGGGTCCTGGATGTTGTTCGTCCAGCCGGAGAAGTAGATGACACCGCCGATGTGGTACTTCGCGATCAGCTCGGCCACGGTGCGGACGCCGAGCTCCCGGAGATTGCGCTCCTGGTCGAACTGGCTGGGAGAAGTCGCCGACGTGCCGTAGAAGTACGGGACGAACAGCTGGCCGATCTTCGCCTCGACGCTCATCCTGGAGATGATCTTCTTGAGGCGGTGGTCGCGCCCGTGCGCCGCCGCGGGGGTGGCCGCCACCCCCACGGCGCCCGCCGTGCTCGCGGCGACCACGGTCGCGGAGGCGAGAACGGTCCGTCTGGACAGACTCCGGTCCTGCATGCGGACATGCTCCTTCCAGCCTTGCTCGTCAAGGGAGTTGAAGGAAACTTGAAGGACTCCGAACAGCGGGAAACGTAGCCTGCGCGTCACGGGCGGGCAAGAGGTCTAGACAAAATAGGTCTAGGCCACGGCAGGGATCGAGCGGCCCGCCCAGTCCGGGGCCGCCTCGGTCAGCTCCGTGAGGCGGCGCCGTACCGCGTCCGGGAAACCGGCGGCGCGGCCCGTCCCCCGGTCGACGTGGACCCCGAGCAGCTCCGTCGTCGCCACCGGGACCGCGTCGGGCGCCGGCTCCGAGGCCGGCGCGGACACCACGTACATCTCGTGCGCGAAGCGCACCTTGCGTGCCGCGGCGCCCAGCACCCGGGTGCGGACGGCCAGATGGGAGTCCACGGGCACTTCCCGCAGGAAGCGGACGTGGGACTCCACCGTGTAGAGGGAGCAGCCGGTGGACTCGCGGTAACCGGAGCCCAGACCCGTCCCGTGCATCAGCGCGTCCGTGGCGTGGCCGAAGACGAGGACGTAGAAGGCCTCACTCATATGACCGTTGTAGTCGATCCACTCCGGACGGACCGCGCTGCGGAACAGGGGAAGCGCCGTCATCGGGAGCCCTCCCCGCGGTCCAGGCGGCCCGTCGCGCGCAGCACGTCGACGACACCCCGGTCGCGTTCGGCCACCAGGTCCGCGAGGGAACGGCCGTCCGCCGCCTCGTCGCAGCCCGCCACCACGGCGTCGTACAGCGCCTTGTCCAGTTCCGGCGCTTCGAGGCGCGTCCACGGCGACTTCAGGGACGGTCCGAAGTGGTCCAGCATGTGCGCCATACCGCCCTCGCCGCCGGCCAGCGCGAAGGTCAGCATCGGCCCCATAACCGCCCAGCGCAGCCCGGGGCCCTCGGTGATCGACCGGTCGATGTCCCGGACCGTCGCCTCGCCGCTCGCGACCATGTGCAGCGCCTCGCGCCACAGGGCCTCCTGGAGGCGGTTGGCGATGAAGCCGGGTACCTCGCCGTCCATCGTGATGACGGACTTGCCCGCGATCTCGTAGAAGCGGGAGGCCCAGGCGACCGCGGCCGCGTCGGTGCGTTCGCCGCCGACGACCTCGACGAGCGGTATGAGGTAGGGCGGGTTGAACGGATGGCCGACGACCAGGCGGGACGGGTCCGCGGCCGTCGTCTGCATGTCGGTCATCGGATAGCCGGAGGTGGACGAGGCGATGACGACGCCGGGAGGTGTCGCCGCGTCCAGACGGGCCAGCAGATCACGCTTGAGGTCGAGCTTCTCGGGCGCGCTCTCCTGGACGAACTCGGCGTCCGCGACGGCCTGTTCGAGAGTGTCGGTGACGGTGAGCCGGTCGGTCGACGCGCCCTCGGCGAGGCCGAGCGAGGTGAGCGTCGGCCACGCCGAGTCGACCAAGCGGCGCAGCTTCCGCCCGGCGTCGGGGGCCGGGTCCCAGGCGGTCACGTCGTAGCCGCGGGCCAGGAAGTGGGCGACCCAGCCGCCGCCGATGACTCCGGCACCGACGCAGGCGACACGCCGGACGTTCTCGGGCGCGACCGGACCGGGGGAGGCCGGAGCGAGGGAGGCCGGACCGGGGGACGCAGGATCGAGGGAGGTCGGCTCGGGGAACGCAGGATCGAGGGTGGACGGCTCGGGGGAGGTCGGCTCGGGTGTGTTCATGAAAGGGATCCTTCGTCGTCGCGGGGGGCTACTTGCGCGGCTTGAGGCCGAGGGTGGCGCGGGCCTCGTCGGGGGTCGCGACGCGTGCGCCGATCGACTCGGTCAGGGTCACGGCCCGCTCGACGAGCTGGGCGTTGGTCGCCTTGTTGCCCTTGCCGAGATACAGGTTGTCCTCCAGGCCCACCCGGACGTGGCCGCCGAGCAGGATCGACTGCGCCACCCACGGCATCTGCATCCGGCCGAGCGCGAAGCTCGCCCAACGCGCGCCCTCCGGCAGCATGTTGACCATCGACTGGAGCACCCCGGGGTCCGCGGGCGCGCCCCACGGGATGCCCATGCACAGCTGGAACACGGTCGGGTCGTCGAGCAGGCCCTCCGCGAGCAGTTGCTTGGCGAACCAGAGCTGACCCGTGTCGAAGATCTCCAGCTCGGGCCGCACACCCAGCTCCTGGATGCGCCGCGCGCCCGCGCGCAGCATGTCGGGCGTGGAGACGTAGAGGTTCGAGCCGTCGCCGAAGTTGAGCGAACCGCAGTCCAGCGTGCAGATGTCGGGCAGCAGGTCCTCGACGTGCGGCAGGCGTTCCAGACCGCCGACGAGGTCGGTGCCGGGGAGGTGGGTGAGCGGGTCGTCCGGGTCGATGACCAGGTCGCCGCCCATGCCGGCGGTGAGGTTGATGACGACGTCGGTGCCGGTCTCCTTGACGCGCTCGACGACCTCCCGGTACAGCTTCGGATCGCGGGACGGATCACCGGTCTCCGGGTCGCGCACGTGGATGTGGACGACGGCCGCTCCGGCGGCGGCGGCCTCCACGGCGTTCCGGGCTATCTGCTCCGGCGTGACGGGGACGTGCGGACTCTTGCGGACGGTGTCGCCGGCGCCGGTGAGCGCGCAGGTGATGATGACGTTCTCGTTCATGGGCATGCGGGAGCCTCCCGAAGGCTTGCCGGGCATCCTGCCGCTCCGGACTACGGAGCCAGGATCGTGTCGGTGACGTGGGTGGTCAGGGCCGCGTGCATCGCGTCCGCGGCCGCGGCGGACGACGGCCCGCCCACCGAGAGGACGTGCGTCGCCAGCCCGTCGATCAGCGCGGTGAGCGTCAGTGCCGCCGCCTGCGGATCGAGCCCGGCGCGGAACACGCCCTGGCCGACCCCTCGGCGTACGACGTCGGCGACGGTCTCCCGCCACTGCCGGTAGTACTCGGAGTGGAGCCGGCCCACCGCGGTGGAGCGCGCGGCCTCGGCCCACAGGTCGAGCCACACCGCCCACTGGCGGCGCTGCTGCGCGGTGCGCGGCGTCTGTAGCGCGATCAGCTGGCGCAGCTCCGCCGCCGCGTCGTCCGCCTCGGCGAGACGGGCGGCACGGCGCGCGGTGTCCTCGTCCATGCACCAGCGCACGGCCGCCTCCAGGAGTTCGGCGCGGCCGGGGAAGTGGTAGTGGATCGCGGCACTGCTGGTGGCGCAGGCGCGGGCGATGTCGGCGACCCGCACCGCGTGGAAGCCGTGCTCCGCGATCAGCCGGACCGTCTCGCGGACGATCTGGAGCGCTCGCCCGCCCTCGACCCCGACGGTCGGCGCCGCGGCCTTCTCGCGGGACCGGGTGCCGAGCAGCCAGCCGGCGTCCACCCGGCCCTCGTCGGCGATCCGCGCCAGCTCCGCGGCCGTGAAGCGGCGGGTGCCGCTCAGCGAACGCGACAGCTTGGACGGATCCATGACGACACGGCGCGCGAACTCGCGCTGGCTGACGCCCGCCGCCGCGATGACCTCGCGGACGCGGGCGGCGGTGTCGGCGGTCGGTGAGCCGTCGGGGACGTCGTCGGTTTCCACGGGGCACGACCCTAGACAGGTGTTGCGGAAAACTCAACAGCTGTGAAGAGATAACTGCATGCTGGTAAGGCTCATTGAGGTCCTGACTGGCGTGCCAGTCAGCTGCTCAACGGAAGCGCGCCGACGAGTGGGTGGGAATGGTCCCGCGGGCCCCGTTCATCACGGTTGAGTACCGGGCCGGAATTATGGCTTCCGTCACAGCAGATGTGATCTTGGCCTGGTGGGATCGCCGGATGCTCGGTTTCCTCGTCCGCCTGCTGCCCTTCTGGGTCCGCGAGCCCCTGCTCATCCTGGTCGGGTCCGTCTTCGGCGTGCGCATCATGTACCTCGCCCACCGGGACGGCGAATGGGTGGCGGCCGCGATCGGCCTGGTGTTCCTGGTGTTCACCGCGGTCCGCGTCCACACGGTGGCCCGCGCCCTGCGGGCCCGCCGCGCCCCCGCCCCGGCGGCCGCTCCGGTGGCCGCTCCGGTGGTCGCTCCGGTCGCTACGGCCGCCGCGGAGAAGGAACCCAACGCGTGGGGCCAGGCGTTCGCGGCCGTGGCCGTCTTCGCGGCACTCGGAGCCGCGCTGTGGCTCGGCCCGCACCTGGTGCCCTCCGACGACGACGGCGCACCGCAAGCCGTCTCGTGTGCCGGCGGGGAGGACGAGGAACTGCCGGGCGCGTACCGGAAGACGCCCCGGGCGGTCACCGGCGAGGATCTGTGCGACGCGCTCAACAGACCCGACCTGGCCCAACTCCTCGGAACCCCCGCGGAGACCGCGACCGCGGTGTCCGGTACCAGCAACACGCTGGCCGACGGGAAGGTGGCCCAGCCGGAGGCCGAGGTCCAGTTCGACACGTACACCGTGAACGTCTCGGTCATGTACAACAAGCTTTCCATCGCCCAGTACGTCGAGCTGATGGAGTACGGCGAGGAGACGGACGTCAAGACGCTCTCCGTCCTCGGCCGGCCCGCGGTCCTCGCCTCGGACCACCTGATGAAGATCGAGATCAACTTCGGAGGCGGCGCTTCGGGCGGCCCGGTCGAACAGGGCCCCTTGGCGCGAACCCTGTCCGTGGCCCTCGACGCGAAGGACCGGGGCGGCTACTACGACATCACCGTGTGGAGCACGTCCGGAGCCTTTCCGGAGGACGGTGCCCTGCTGGACATCGCCGAGAAGGTGCTTCCGACCATCCCGGATCGCACCGTCTGAGACGCCGGCGCGGACGGACGGGCATGCTCGTCCCGGCCCTGCCACGCGGCGACCGTGAAGCACAGCGCCACGGCTGCCAGGAGCAGTTGGACCGCGCGCTTCACCGGGCCGAAACCGACTCGTGGCCGAGCCGAACGGGGCCTCAGCGAGGTCCGGCACGCCGTGCCCACGTTCGACACGCACTCGGAGGCGGGCACGTCAGGGACCGCGTGATCCCCGCCGCAGCCCCGTGCCTCAGCCCGCGTCGGCGCTGCGGGCGGTGAGGATGCGGACGGTCCGTTCGCCGGTGTGGCCGTCCCGTCCGTGCCAGCAGCGGTAGTTGTCGAGGACCAGGATGTCGCCCTCGTCGAGCCGAAAACGCGGCAGCGACGGTTCGACGCCGTGCACGGCGTCGTTCAGGCGGGCGAGCTGGGTGCGGATGTGGTCCGTGTCTGGGTCGCGGTGCAGCGGCACGGCTCCGTCCGTGCGCCGCACGACGCGCCGCCCGGTTCGGGTGAACTCGACGTGCCGCCCGACCCGGGGACGCGCCGGCAGCCCGCGCAGGTCCGCCCACGCGCCGTAGAGATCGACGTCGGAGCCGTGGAGGAAGGTGTGGAGAGCGGGGTCGGTGGCGGCGAGGGCGTCGACGAAGGCGTAGGCGTCCAGCGCGAAGGAGTCACCCCCGCGGAGCGCCGGCCGCACGCACTGGACGAGGACGTGGTCCTCGTCGGGGTGCCGACGCCGGTGGGGTACTCCGCCGATGTCGACGACGAGGTCGAAGCTGTCCGCGTGCAGGTGGACGGCGCCCCCGTCGTGCGAGGTGCGGACGCGGTGCGGGTACACCTCCCGCAGGCGGTGGCCGATGACCTGGGCCGCGGCGACGACCAGGGCGTCGGACGTGTTCGCGTGACCGGTGAGCGTCACCGCCCCGTCGCGCAGGAGCAGTTCGCGGGCCGCCCCCGCCCGTTCGCGGGGGACGCGGGTGGGGGAGACGCCTGGGCCGCAGGCGGCGGTGTTCCCCTGTGGACGGTGCGAGTCGGCGGGTGTGTGCATGACTCCAGATTGCCTCCGTCAGGGGTGAGCTCCTCGGTACGGCCGTCACGGCGTGGTGCCGCGCCCTCGTGGGACCGAGAAGGCGCGGGCGCCGGGCGCCAGGGCGGCGGTCGCGGGCGCCGCGAAGCAGACGAGCGCGCAGCCCGTGAGGACCGCCGTCGCGCCGAAGGCGTCGATGGCCGGGGCGATGAGGGCGAGTCCGAGCGGGGCGAGGCCGTAGGACAGCAGGAAGTCCAGGGAGGAGACCCGGGCCAGTTTGTCCGGCGCGACTTCGCGCTGGGCGGCGGTGAACCAGGGCACGTTGAACAGTTCGATGCCGATGCCCGCGACGGCGTAGGCGGCCATCACGACGACCGGGTGCACGGGGAACACCAGGCTGAGCGGTGCGAAGCCGTAGGCGGCCAGGCCGGTCAGGGCGGCCCAGCCGGGGGAGCGCGGGCGCCAGCGGGCCATGAGCAGCGCACCGCCCAGCGCTCCCGCGGTGTAGGCGGTCATCGCACCCGCGAGCACCACCTCGGTGCCGTACTCGTCCCTGCTGACCAGGGGAAGGGCGACGCCGGTCGCCGAGTAGCCGGTGGCTATCACGGCCGTCAGCGCGCCGAGGCCGGCGAGGAACCAGGGGTGCCTGCGCGCCTCGCGGACCCCCGCCGCGAACTCGGCCAGGAAGGAGGCTCTGACCGCCCCGGCCGCAGGCTCCGGCGTCCCTTCCGCGGCCCCGGGCCGTGCGCCGGTCACGGGTGCGCAGGCCGCGACCAGCCAGAGCAGCCCGATGCCCAGCAGCAGGGCCCAGGTGTCCAGGAAGACGGCGAGCAGCGCGGCCGATGAGGGGCCGACGAGCGTGGTGACCCGTACCGCGAGGGTCATCGCGGCGTTGGCCTGCTGCCTGCGCCCGGCGTCGACCACTTCGGCGGTGAGGGCTTGGTAGGCGGGGCGGCAGGCGCCCTGGCCGGCCCCCGCCACCGCGGCGGCGGCCGCCATCAGCAGCACCGAACGCCCCAGCCCCGCGGCGATCACCGGGGCCGCGGCCGCGGAGGCGAGTCCCGCCCACAGCACGACGCCCCGGCGGGAGTGCCGGTCGGCCAGGACCCCGGCCACGGGCACCGCGGCGAGGAACCCGACGGTGCGCGCCGCCAGGAGCAGACCGAGGTCGGTGGCGGCCAGGGTCCGCTCGAAGACGGCGAGGCCGAGGACGAAGGGCAGGGCCCAGGTGGCCAGGCCCGATGCGGTGGCGCCGGTCCAAAGGCGCAGGAAGGCCAGGTCGAGCAGGATCGAGGGCTGCTTCACGGGAGGGGACTCGGCGGCGGTCGGAGGGGCGGAGGGAGTGGGCACGAGGGAGTGCTCCTGTCCTGTCGGCGGCGACGGATCGCACGCGTACCGGCAGCAACTGCTTGGTCCAGCAGTCAGGTTGTGCGACGGGACCGGCCGTGGCACCGGGCGGGCAGCGCGACGCGGCAACACACTATCGCAGTGATAATCATTTCCATTAGAGTGCTACCGGTCGTCGTCCTGCGAGGGGTTTCGGGTTCCGTACATGAACATGCGTTCCATTGGTGAGGGAAGGTGAAGGTGCCGCACATACCTCCGCCCGCGGCCTCCGTGTCCGCGGCCGACGGGGACACGGTGGGCCCGGTCGAGACGGCGGCGCCCCGGCCCGCAGCGGCTGCGCGGGGCCGGCTCGCGTCCCGCAGAGCACTGCTGCTCGGCTGCACGGCGCTGGCCGCCCTCCTGCTCGTGTCCGTCGTCGTCGCCATCGGCCTCGGTCCCGCCGTCGTCGCCCCGGGGGAGACCGCCCGCCATCTGTGGGCGGCTCTCAGCGGCGGGCGCATCGGCCCCGACGAGGTGACGACGTATCAGATCATCTGGCAGATCCGCACGCCGCGCGTGCTGCTGGCGGCACTGGTGGGGGCCGGGCTCAGCGCGGTCGGAGTGGCGATCCAGGCCATGGTCCGCAACGCGCTGGCCGACCCCTTCGTCCTCGGGGTCTCCTCGGGCGCGTCCGTGGGTGCCGTCGGGGTCACCGTCACGGGAGGGCTCGCGGTACTCGGCATCCACGCCGTCTCCGTCGGCGCCTTCGTCGGCGCACTCGTCGCCTCGCTCCTGGTGTACGCGGCCTCCTCCAGCAGGGGCACGCTGTCACCGCTGCGCCTCGTGCTGACCGGCGTGGCCATGTCGCTGGGCTTTCAGGCCGTGATGAGCCTGATGATCTACTTCGCGCCGGACAGCGAGGCGACGAGCATGGTCCTGTACTGGACCATGGGCAGCTTCGGTGCGGCGACCTGGGGCGCGTTGCCCGTCGTCTCCGTCGTGGTGCTGGCCGGACTCGCGGTCCTGTACCGGTACGGGCGGGCACTCGACGTCCTCTCCCTGGGCGACGAGACGGCCGCGAGCCTCGGCTTCGACCCCGACCGGTATCGCAAGGTGCTGCTGGTGCTCGTGTCACTCGTCACGGGCGTCATGGTCGCCGTCAGCGGCGCCATCGCCTTCGTCGGCCTCGTCATGCCGCACGTGGTGCGGATCGTCGTCGGTGCCACGCACGCCCGCGTGCTCGCCGTGGCCCCACTGGTCGGAGCGATCTTCATGGTGTGGGTCGACCTGGCGGCACGGACCCTGGTGGCCCCGCGCGAGCTGCCACTCGGGGTCATCACCGCGCTGGTGGGGGTGCCCGTCTTCATCGCCCTCATGCGGCGCAGGGGCTACACCTTCGGAGGCCGCTGACATGGACCTGAGACTCGATGGACTCACCGTGGTGACGGACGGCCGGAGTCTCGTCCGCGGGCTCTCTCTGGAGGTCCCGGACGGGCAGGTCGTGGGGCTCGTGGGGCCCAACGGGAGCGGCAAGTCCACCGCGCTGCGGTGCGTGTACCGGGCGCTGCGGCCCAGCTCCGGAACCGTCTGGGTGGGGGAGCGGGACCTGACACGGCTCGCGCTGCGCGACAGCGCCCGCACGATCGCGGCCATGACCCAGGACGGTGGCGTCGACTTCGACTTCACGGTCGAGGAGGTCGTCGCCCTCGGGCGCGCGCCCCACCTGCGCGGGAACCAGGCGCTCAGCGGCCGGGAACGCGACCTGTGCGAGCGGGCGATGGACCGGCTCGACATCCGGCACCTCGCGCACCGGGGCGTGCTCACGCTGTCGGGCGGTGAGCGCCAGCGCGTCCTGCTGGCCCGCGCGCTCGTCCAGGAACCGCGGATCCTCGTCCTCGACGAACCGACCAACCACCTCGACGTCCGCCACCAGGTCGAGCTGCTCTCGCTCCTGAGCGGGTCCGGACTCACCGTCCTCGTCGTCCTGCACGACCTCAACCTCGCCGCCGCGGCCTGCGACCGGCTCGGCGTCCTCTCCCAAGGCCGCCTGGTCGCCTCCGGCACACCCGTGGACGTACTCACGGCAGAGCTCATCGGTGACGTCTTCGGCGTCACGGCCAGCGTCGTCCCCCACCCGCTGACCGGCGATCCCCAGCTCCTGTACTCGCTCAACCCCACCCGCTGAAAGGCTGCTCACGCATGCGTACAACCCGAACCCCCGCCGCCGTCCGCCGGCCCGCCGCGCTCGGCTCCGCCCTGGCGGCGGCCCTGGTGCTCGGCGGATGCGGCGCCGAGGTCGAGTCGGACGCCAAGGAGTCCGACAAGGTCACCGTCAGGCGTTGCGGCGAACCCGTCGAGTACACGGTGCCCGAGCGGGCCGTCGCCTACGAAGGCGGCAGCGCGGACAAGCTGTTCGCCCTCGGCCTGACGGAGCACGTGCACGGCTATGTGATGCCGCCCGCGAACCCGCCGGTGAGCGAGTCCCCCTGGGCGTCCGAGTACGCGAAGGTGAAGATGCTCAGCGACGACCTCCTGAACAAGGAGGTGGTGGTCGAGGCCAAGTCCGACTTCGTGGTGGCCGGCTGGAACTCCGGCTTCAAGGACGAGCGGGGCATCACGCCCGAGATCCTGGACAAGCTCGGCATCCAGAGCTTCATGCACACCGAGAGCTGCTTCAACTACCCGGGGCACCCCGAGAGGATGAGCCCCTTCGAGGCGCTCTACACCGACCTCGAACGCCTCGGCGAGATCTTCCGGGTCGAGGAGAAGGCCACGGACGTCGTCGACGGGTTGAAGAAGCGCGTGGCCGCGGTCGAGGACAGGGCGCCGCAGGGCGATCCGGTGCCCGTCTTCCTCTACGACTCCGGCACCGACCAGCCGTTCACCGCCGGCAACCAGGTGCCCCCCAACGACATCATCAAGGCGGCCGGCGGCAGGAACGTCTTCGACGGCCTCGACGAGCGCTGGACCCAGGTCAACTGGGAATCCGTCGCCGAGGCCGAGCCCGAAGTCGTCGTCATCCTCGACTACGGCGACCAGCCCGCCCAGAAGAAGATCGACTTCCTGCGGAAGTCCCCCCACACCAAGGGACTTCCGGCCGTGCGCAACGACCACTTCTTCATCCTCGACTACAACGAGGGCATCAGCGGGCCCCGCAACATCGACGGCCTGGAGAAGTTCGCCACCTACCTGCGCGGACTCGAGGGCTGAGCCACCGCCGGCCACCCCGCCGTGCCCGGCGTATCCGCCGTGCCCGCCGTACTCGGCGTATCCGTCGTACCGACAAGGAAAGGACCCATGGACCGCCACGCGACCGGCCAGGCCCTCGTCGAGCAGTTGCCCCCGCCCCTGCCCGCCGACCGGATCATCGCCCTCAACCAGCCCAAGGCGGACCTGCACACCACCCGTTCCTACGAGTGGAACGGCTGGACGTTCGACGTGCCGCCCGGCGTCTTCATACCCGGCTGGACCAGCCGCCTGATCCACGAGCGGGTGCGCGACGGGCGGATCGAGACCCGCGGCCTGCGGTACGCCGCCATGGGCGTCGGCCTGGGCGTCGAGGCGGTGGCGGCAGGCGTCCGGGGCGCTCGGGAGATCCACGCGCTCGACGTCCACCCGGAGAGTGTGGCCGCAGCCACCGGTCACTACCGCCGCCTGGTCGGCGAACGCCCGGGCACCACGTTCCTGCCCGCGGTGAGCGACGTCTTCGACGCCTTCCCCCAGGACGTCCGACTGGACGTCGTCACCTTCAACCCGCCCGCCGTCAGCCAGACCGTCAGCGACGACCCCGACGTCGTCCGCAACGTCTGCGTGGGAGCGCCGCTGCTGGCGAAGTTCTTCGCCCAGATCGCGGAGAAGGACCTGCTGGCCCCCGGCGGCGAGATCCACGTCATCGCCTCGAACACCGCGGACCTGCGGGCCCTGGTCCAGCACGCCCTGGACCACGGGCTCAGCCCCCGCATCGACCACCTCCAGGACTGGCAGGACGGCGTGCTGACCTTCCTCTTCCGCATCACCCACGACACCCCCCGCACCGGAGGACGGCGATGAAGCCCACCGCGGAACTCCTGGCCGGCGTCCTGGCGGGCGAGCACGGGCCCCGCCCCGCCGACCTCGTGGCCACCAGCGTGTTCTGGGTGCACCACGGCACCCGGCTGGCCGGCGGGAACACCACCTACCTCAACCAGTACGTCCTGGTCCGCCTGGGCGACTCCTTCGGCGGCTGTGCCTTCGAGGCCGGCGAGGTCGACCCGTCCCTGTGCCGCGACGCCTCCGGTGCCACCCTCGACACGCTGCTGGGCGAGGTGCCCCGGCCCCTGCGGATCGCCGCGCTCGACGCCTACCTCGGCTCGGTCCGCCCGCACCGGGAGGCGACCGAGGCCGAGCCGGTCACCCTGCCCGCCGGGACACCCGAGACCCGGGCACTGGCCCGGGACGCGGCCATCGCCGGACTCCTCGACATCGACGCCGGGGCCAAGGTCGGTCTGATCGGGGTGGTCAACCCGCTCGTCGCCGCGATCCGCGAGCGCGGCGGCGACCCCCTGCTCTGCGACCTCAACCTGCGCACCACCCAGTGGGGCGACCCGGTCACCGACGACATGCACGAGGTCCTCGACACCGCCGACGCCGTCGTGGCCACCGGCATGACCCTCGGCAACGGCAGCTTCGACACCGTCCTGGCCCGCTGCCGCGAACGCGGCGTGCCCCTGGTGGTCTACGCGCAGTCCGGCAGCGCCGTGGCGCGCGCCTTCCTCGGACGGGGCGTGACCGCTCTGTCCGCGGAGCCCTTCCCCTTCTCCCAGTTCAGCGCCGAACCCACCACCCTGTACCGCTACCGGGTGGCGGCCGGCGCATGACGGCCACCACCCGCCCGCCGGAGGCCGCCACCCGGGGCACGACGACCACCACCCCCGGCGCCGAGGGCACGGAACGCGGCGCGCAGGGCACCGCCCACGGCGCGAAGACCACCGCCCCCGGCGCGGAGGGCACCGGACGTGCCGCCTGCCACCACGGCGAGATCCTGCAAGGCGTCTTCCTCGACGAGCGGCGTCGTCCCGTCCACGGGCTGGTCACGCTGCCGATGAACGGACCCGGCAGCACCGCCAGGTTCGCGCACCGGCCGGGCAGCCCGCCGGACGAGGTGACGGTGACACCGGCCGGCCGGACCAAGGCACGGGCGGCGGCCGTCCTCGCCGTACGGGAGTGCGCGGCACACCATGGCGCGAAGCCGTGCGGCGGGGAACTGACCCTCACCGGGGACCTCCCCGTCGGCCTCGGCATGGGCTCCTCCACCAGCGACGTCATCGCCACCGTGCGGGCGGTCGCCGACGCGTGGGGCGTGCCGCTGCCGTCCGAGACGATCGCCCGGATCGCGGTGCGCGCCGAAGGCGCCAGCGACCCCCTGATGCACGGCTCACGCCCCCTGCTCTTCGCCCAGCGCGAGGGCCGGGTCCTCGAAGCGCTGGGCTCCGCACTGCCACCCGCCGTGGTGGTCGGGTGCACGCTCGCGGGCGGCGCGCCGGTCGACACCCTCGCCCTCCCCGCCCTCCACCACCACGACGACGACCTCACCGCCTACGCACACCTGCGCGGGATGCTCCGCCGCGCGGTGACCACCGCCGACACCGCGCTGCTCGGCCGGGTCAGCACCGCCAGCGCCCGCCTGCGCCAACGCGTCCTGCGCCACCGGGAGTTCCCCACCCTGACCGCCATCGCCGACGGCACCGGCGCCGTCGGCGTGCAGATCGCCCACAGCGGCAACGTCGTCGGCATCCTCTTCGACCCCCACGCTCCCGGCCTGCACCACGGACTGCGCCGGTGCACCCGCGCCCTGGAGCGCGCGGGCATCGCACCGACCCGGACCTTCACCACCTTCGCGTCCCCCATCAGCGAGGAGTTCCCGTGGACGAACACATCTCGGACGCCATCGGCCGCCCGGACCTGATACGCCTCGACGACGGCCTCCTGTGCCTCCGCTTCGAGACCATGAAGGTCGTCTCCGCCCTCGCCGCCGTACGCCACCTGCTCGACACCGGAGCCGTACGACGCGGGGACACCCTCGTCGACAGTTCCAGCGGCATCTACGCCTACGCCCTCGCCCTGGCCTGCCACCGCTACGGCATGCGCTGCCACATCGTCGGCTCCACCACCGTCGACCACAGCCTGCGCACCCAACTCGACATACTGGGCGCCCACTTGGAGCGGATGCCGCCCAGCAGCAGCCTCGAACTCGACCAGAACCGCCGTGTCGCGCGTGTCCGCGAGATCCTGCGCGAGCATCCCGACTACCACTGGATGCGCCAGTACCACGACGACATCCACTACCTCGGCTACGAAGCCGTCGCCGAACGGATCCACGACCTCATCGGCGGCGAGGGCCTCACCTTCGTCGGAGGAGTGGGCTCCGGGGCCTCCACCGGCGCCCTCACCCACTACCTGAGGAAACGCTCCGTCGACGTACGGCTCGTGGGCGTCCAGCCGTACGGGAGCGTCACCTTCGGCAGCGAGCACGTCGCCGACCCGGAGATCATCATCGCCGGCATCGGCAGCTCCATCCCCTTCGGCAACGTCCGCCACGACCTCTACGACGTCCTGCACTGGCTCGCCTTCGACGCCGCCCTCGCCGGCAGCGTCGACCTGCTGCGCCGGCACGCCGTGTTCGCGGGCCTGTCGACCGGAGCCGCCTATCTCGCCGCCCGGTGGGAACGCCGTGAAGAGCCCGGCCGTACGGCGCTGTTCATCGCCGCCGACACCGGTCACCGGTACGTCGACACCGTGTTCGCCCGGCACCGCGACGCCGCCCCGATCGATGCCCTGGCCCCGCGGCCGGTGCGCGGCAGGGACGAACTGGCCCTGCCGTGGTCCCGCATGAGCTGGAACGGTTCACCCGGGCCGGAGGGAGCGGTCTTCGGATAGCGAGGGCGCCGGCCGCCTCACGAGGGCTGCCAGACACGGGACAGGGCTGCCGGGGTGAGCACCCGATCGGGCGGGCCCTGTCCCACCAGCCGTCCGTCGCGCAGGAGCAGACAGGCGTCGGCCGAGCGCGCGGCCTCCAGGTCGTGCGTGGCCTGGACGACGGTCGTGCCGTCGGCGACCAGGTCCGTCAGCAGCGCCGTGATGCGCTCCCGGGCCTCGGGGTCGAGCCCGGTGGTCGGCTCGTCCAGGAGCAGCAGGTCGGACTGCTGGGCCAAGCCCTGGGCGATCAGGACGCGTTGGCGTTGCCCGCCGGACAGCTCGCCGAGCTGGCGGGCGGCGAGGTCCTCGACGCCCAGCCGTTCCATGGCGGAGTCGACCACGGTGCGGTCCTGCCGGGTCAGCCGTCGCCACAGGCCCCGTTCGTTCCAGCGGCCCATCTCCACGGTCTGCCGGGCCGTGAGGGGGAGCGCGTCGCCGACGGCGCCGCGCTGCGGGACGAAGGCCGGCGGACGGCCCTCCCCGTAACGCAGCTGCCCGGATGTGGCATCGATCACGCCGGCGAGGACGCCGAGCAGGGTGGACTTCCCGCTGCCGTTCGGCCCGACGAGTGCCGTCATCGCCAAGGCCGGTATGTGCGCGGTCAGTTGGCGCAGGACCGGACGGCCGGAGTAGCCCGCCTCCAGATCGCTGAACCGGACGCGTTCGTTCCGTGGGTCGTCGCCCGACGAAAGCGGTGGGTGTTTTTTGAACATGATTGTCATTGTAGGGTCTGCGTATGGAGTGGTTGACGGCCCCCTTCGAGGTGGCCTTTGTGCAGCGGGCCCTGTGGGCCGGAATCCTGGTGTCGGCGATCTGCGCCCTCGCGGGGACGTGGGTGGTGCTGAGGGGGATGGCCTTCCTCGGTGACGCCATGTCCCACGGACTCCTGCCGGGCGTCGCGGTCGCCGCACTGCTCGGAGGCAACCTGCTGGTGGGCGCCGTGGTGAGCGCGGCCGTGATGACGGCCGGTGTCTCCGCCCTCGGCCGCACGCCGAGGCTGTCCCAGGACACCGGCATCGGCCTGCTGTTCGTCGGCATGCTGTCCCTCGGCGTCATCATCGTGTCGCGCTCTCAGTCGTTCGCCGTGGACCTCACCGGGTTCCTCTTCGGTGACGTCCTCGCGGTACGCGAGAGCGACCTGGTCCTGCTCGGGGCGGCACTGCTGCTGGCGCTGGTCGTCGCGGCGGTGGGTCACCGGGCCTTCCTGGCGCTCGCGTTCGACGACCGCAAGGCCGAAACGCTCGGCCTGCGCCCCCGTCTCGCCCACACCGTGCTGCTCGGCCTGCTGGCCCTGGCCATCGTGGCCTCGTTCCACATCGTGGGAACGCTGCTCGTCCTCGGCCTGCTCATCGCCCCACCGGCGGCGGCGCTGCCCTGGGCGCGGAGCGTGCGCGGTGTCATGGTCCTCGCCGCGGTCCTCGGTGGCGCCGCCACCTTCGGCGGCCTGCTCCTGTCCTGGCATCTGGGCACCGCGGCCGGTGCGACCGTCTCGGCCCTCGCCGTCAGCCTCTTCTTCCTGTCCCACCTGGCGTCCGGAGTCCGGCACCGACGTCGCGCACGCCGCGACGGTCCGCCCGCCCGTGCCGCCGCGTTCACCGCGAACACCCCCACGCCCCGACCGAACGAAACCTGAGGCGATCTCGTTGCTCGTCCGAAGCAGAACCAGGCCCCTGATACCGGCGGCACTCCTGTCCGCGGTCCTGCTGACCGCGGGATGCGCGGGCCAGGAGGACGCCGCGTCCAGTTCCGAGAGCCCTTCCTCCGCCGCCACCGCCACCCCCCACGGCTACGTCGAGGGCGCCGCCGAGGCCGCCGAGCAGCAGTCCCGGCTCCTTCTCGGCGACGCGGCGAACGGCGACACACGAGTGCTGGACCTGATCACCGGCAAGGTCCACGACACGGCGCGCAGAGCCGGTGTCACCGAACTCACCACGGACGGCCGTTTCGGCTACTTCCACGGCGCGGACGAGACCCACGTCCTCGACAGCGGCGCGTGGATGGTCGACCACGGAGACCACGTGCACTACTACCGCGCGAAGATCCAGGAGGTGGGCGAACTCCCGGGCGGCGCCGGCACGCGCGTCCGCAGCGACGCGGGCGCCACCGTCGTCACGGCAGCGGACGGCAAGGCGGACGTCCACGCCCGTGCCGATCTGGAGAAGGGCACCCTCGGCACCCCCACCCGGCTCCCCGGCACCTATGCCGGACCCGTCGTGCCGTACGCGGAACACCTGATCGCCCTCACGCGCGACGGCGACGCTCCCGCGAAGGTCGCCGTGCTCGACCGGTCCGGCAAGCGCGTCGCCGCTCCCGAGTCCGCGTGCGAGGACCCGCGGGGCGACGCGGTCACCCGGCGGGGGGTCGTCCTCGGCTGTGCCGACGGCGCTCTCCTCGTCCGGGAGGACGACGGCACCTTCACCGCCGAGAAGATCGCGTACGGCGAGGACGTGCCGCGGAAGGAGCGGGCCGCGCGGTTCCGGCACCGTCCGGGCAGCAGCACGCTCACCGCGGCCGCGGGCGCGAACGCCGTCTGGGTCCTGGATGTCACGAAGAGGTCCTGGACGCGGGTGGAGACCGGCCCCGTGGTCGCCGCGAACACCGCGGGCGAGGGCTCTCCGCTGCTGGTCCTGGAGACCGACGGAGCCCTGCACGGCTACGACATCACCACCGGCAAGGAGACCGCGGTCACCGGACGTCTGCTGACGGACGTCCCCGAGGCGGCCACCGGCGAAGCCTCGGCACCGGTGATCGAGGTCGACCGCAGCCGGGCCTACCTCAACGACCCCGCGGGCAAGCGCGTGTACGAGATCGACTACAACGACTCCCTCCGCGTCGCCCGCACCTTCGACCTGGACGTCCGTCCGTCCCTGATGGCCGAGACGGGCCGATGAGCGCGCGCGTGCGGGCGGCGCGGCTGCGCGCCCTGCTGCTCACCCTGGTCGCCTTCTTCGTCGTCGCCACCGCGACCGGTTGCGCGGGCGGCGGCGACGAGCGGCCCACCGTGGTGGTGACGACCAACATCCTCGGTGACATCACCCGGGAGATCGTCGGGGACGAGGCGGACGTCAGCGTCCTGATGAAACCCAACGCCGACCCGCACTCCTTCGGCCTGTCGGCCGTGCAGGCCGCCGAGTTGGAGAACGCGGACCTGGTCGTCTACAACGGCCTGGGCCTGGAGGAGAACGTACTGCGGCACGTGGAGGCGGCCCGCGCGTCCGGTGTGGCCACCTTCGCGGCCGGCGAGGCGGCCGATCCCCTCACCTTCCACGCGGGCGAGGAGGGCGGTCCCGACGACGGGGCCGGCGAGCCGGACCCGCACTTCTGGACCGACCCCGACCGTGTGCGCAAGGCGGCCGGCCTGATCGCCGACCAGGTCGTGGAACACGTCGACGGCGTCAACGAGACGGCGGTCCGGGACAACGCCGAACGCTACGACGGCCAACTCGACGACCTCACCGCCTGGATGGAGAAGTCCTTCGCCGCCGTCCCCGAGGACCGCCGCGCCCTGGTGACCAACCACCACGTCTTCGGCTACCTGGCCGACCGCTTCGGCTTCCGCGTGATCGGCGCGGTCATCCCCAGCGGCACCACCCTCGCCTCACCCAGCTCCTCCGACCTGCGCTCCCTCACCCAGGCCATGGAGCAGGCCAACGTGCGCACCGTCTTCGCCGACTCCTCCCGGCCCAGCCGGCTCGCCGAGGTCCTGCGCCAGGAGATGGGCGGTGACGTGGACGTCGTCCCGCTGTACTCCGAGTCGCTGACCGAGCAGGGCAAGGGCGCCGGCACCTACCTGGAGATGATGCGCGCCAACACCTCGGCCATGGCCGAGGGCCTCACCGGCGACTGACCCGCTTTCTCCAAGGGCCGGTGACACCGGTCACCGGCCGTTCCACCCCACAACCCCGTGCCCTCAGGGCCGGAGAGGACTCACCCACGATGAACAGGTCGACACGCGCCAGAACGCTCACCGGCACGGCCCTCGCCCTGACGGTCTCCATGGCGCTGACCGCCTGCGGCGGCAGCGACGACGCCTCGTCCGACGCCGAGCCGCAGCAGCAGGCGAAGAGCAGTGGGGCCGCCGCGGTCGGCGATCCGCTGGTCGCCTCCTACGACGGGGGACTGTACGTCCTCGACGGCAAGACCCTGAAGCTCGCGAAGACGATCGAGCTGCCCGGCTTCAACCGGGTCAACCCGGCGGGCGACGAGGACCACGTCGTCATCTCCACGGACAGCGGCTTCCGCGTGTTCGACGCGGCCCGGCAGACCTTCACGGACGCCGAGTTCAAGGGATCCAAGCCCGGCCACGTCGTGCGGCACGGTGGCAGGACGGTCCTCTTCACCGACGGCACGGGCGAGGTCAACGTCTTCGATCCCGCGGACCTGGCCGGCGGGAAGCAGCCGCAGGGCCGGACCTTCACCTCCGCCGAACCCCACCACGGCGTCGCCATCGAACTGGCCGGCGGCGAACTCGTCACCACCCTGGGCACCGAGGAGAAGCGCACCGGCGCGATCGTCCTGGACCAGAACGACAAGGAGATCGCGCGCGCCGAGAACTGCCCGGGTGTCCACGGCGAGGCCGCCGCCCAGGGCGAGGTGGTCGGTCTCGGCTGCGAGGACGGCGTACTGCTCTACAAGGACGGCAAGTTCACCAAGGTGGACGCCCCCGGCGACTACGCCCGCACCGGCAACCAGGCCGGCAGCGACGCCTCCCCGGTGCTCCTGGGCGACTTCAAGACCGACCCCGAGGCGGAACTGGAGCGGCCAACCCGCATATCGCTGATCGACACCCGCACGGCGAAGATGAAGCTGGTCGACCTCGGCACCAGCTACTCCTTCCGCTCGCTGGCCCGCGGGCCGCACGGCGAGGCCCTCGTGCTCGGCACCAACGGTGTCCTCCACGTCATCGACCCGGAGACCGGAAGGGTGGACCGGAAGATCGAAGCGGTCGGCGACTGGACGGAGCCCCTGGACTGGCAGCAGCCCAGGCCCACCCTGTTCGTCCGTGACCACACGGCGTACGTCTCCGAGCCGGGCAAGCGCCAAGTGCACGCCTTCGACCTGGACTCGGGGGAGAAGCTCACCTCCGTGACGCTGCCGAAGGGCACCAACGAACTGTCCGGGACGGTGGCGGGTCACTAGACCGGCCCGCTCCCGGCACTGCCCGCGCGGCGCCCACCGGCCTCCAGGGCCGGTGGGCGCCGCGCGGTTCAGGCGTGCCGCTCGGCGGAGTCCGGGGCGCTGCGTGCGAAGCGGCACGGATCGCAGACGCCGGTCAGCTCCACCGTGTGCTCGACCTCGGTGAAGCCCATGCCTTCGGCGACGTTCTCCGCCCAGCGTTCGACCACGCCGGCCTCGACCTCCCGGCTGAGGCCGCAGTCGCGGCAGACCAGATAGTGCCGGTGCCCGTCGGCCGGGCGCGGCCGGTAGAGGCGCTCCCCGCTCTTGTCCCGCACCACGTCGAGCTGCCCGGAGCGGTCCAGGGCGTGCAGAGTCCGGTACACCGTGGTCAGACCGATGGTGATGCCGTCGGCCTCCAGGGCCTCGTACAGCTCCTGGGCGGAAGTGAAGCCGGATCGCCGGTGCAGGGCGTTCATCACGGCCTTCCGCTGGCGCGTCGGGCGCAACGGGGCCGGCAGCCGCGGTGCCGATGACTCACTCAGTCTGCCCATGGCCCGCGGAGGCTGGTCGGGTGGGTACGGGCCTCGGCCTTGTCGTCCATGAGTGGCCTCTCTGACACAGGTGTGCGTCGGGCCGGACGGTGCCGTGGCTGCGACCACCGTCCGGCCCGGGTTTCAGTGCCCCGACGTCAGCCTTCGGGGCGGAGCATCCCGCGCTCGTACGCCTTGGCCAGCCGCTGCGGAACGAGGTGCGCCACACCGTCCACCGTGACCGTCACCAGCTGCGGCGTCGTGGCCTTCCACTGCGCGCGCCGGTGCCGGGTGTTGCTGCGCGACATCTTGCGTTTGGGCACGGCCATGGGGACCTCCGGGTGCGATCGACGAACGAGCCAGAGGATATCTGAAAATGGATGTCATTACGAGATTGATGTCGCCGTCTACACGGCGGTGGCCGGCGTCATGAGCGAGCTGTCCTGGCCCGGTTCTTGATCGCTCGGATGACGTCGCTCTTGGCGTCGGCATAGTCGTTCATGTCGTCCCACCGCCGGCTGAGCAGGGTTCGTTTGACGCTCTCGTACAGGGCGCGGTCGTCCGCGTGGGTACGCAAATGGTCACGGAGGAGGAGGTATTCGTGCACCGCCGCGTCCCCCCGCTCGTAGACGTGCACATGCACGTCGCGAGCGGGCGTGCGCACGAGGCGATGCCCCGGCTCGCGAACCCGCAGTTCGTAGCCGGCGGCCAGCAGCGCGTCGAGGTAGTCCTCCTCCGCCGTGATGTCGGGCACCGCGACGACGATGTCCACGATCGGCTTGGCGGCCAGTCCCGGTACCGACGTGGAGCCGATGTGCTCGACATCGACGTCCGCTCCCGCCAACGCGCCCAGGATCCGCCGCCGGTGACGCAGGTAGACCTCCGCCCACCGGGCGTCGTAGCTCCTGAGGCCGACCTTCAGCGCTTCCGGCCCACCGATGATCTCGACCGTCGTGACGTCCGGCCGACGAGGCCCACTGCTGTTCTTCACCCATGCGTCCTTGGTCCGGAGTTCGATGCCCGCCCGCACGATCTTCTACCCTGTGCCGCGGCGGCGCGAGGAGGGGATCGGCGATGAGCATGTACTTCGGCATCGATGGCGAGACGCTGTGGAACCCGTCGAACGGTGCCGGCCGCCTCTTCCTGCGGCAGCTCGAGGTCTTCGAGGCCGAGGTCGATCTGCCCTCGGGAATCGGCCAGGGCACGTACTGGGGCGACCCGGACACGCTCGAGGTCGATCGGGCCGCGTACGCGGACTTCGTGCACGCCCTGGTCGCCCGGCACTGCCGGACGGGGCACTCCGTGATCCTCGCCCTCTCGGAGGGGTTCGTGGCGACGGCCGTTGCGCTCGCGCGGCGCGCGGGCATCGACGTGGAGATGCCCGGACCGTCGTCCGGTGACCCGTGCGGTGGCGTCAAACGCGACGTGCAGGTTCCCGGCAACCCCCGGGCCGGGGCGGCGGACATCGCCACCGCGCTGGACGCGCGGGCGCGGGAGATGGACCGCTGGATGGCCCGCTGATCCGTTGCGCCACAACGGCCCCTTGTCGGCCCGGCGTTCCCCTTGCGCAATGGTCAAGAATCGTTGACCATTGCGGGCATGCCTACTGACGAGCTCCCCGAGACGTTTCACGTCACCACGGAAGAGCAACTGCGCGCGGTCTCCAGCCTCACCCGCCACCGGATCATGGCCGTGCTCCGCTTCGAGCCGGCGACGATCACGCAGATCGCCGAGCGGGTGGGCCTGGCGAAGGGGAGTTCCAGCTATCACGTGCGGCTGCTGGAGCGGGCCGGCCTGGTGAAGGTGGTGCGGACGCGGAAGGTGCGGGGTGTCACCGAGCGGTATTACGCGATGGCCGCGCGGTCGATCGTGCTGCCGGACCCGGGCGAGGGAGGGCCGGACGTGCTGATGCGGCATGCGGTGGCGGACCTGGAGGCGTCGCCGTCGGAGGGCGAGCGGCACGTTCGGATGGCGCATCTGCGGCTCACCGAGGAGCAGTTCGCACAGCTGGGGGCGCGGCTGGAGGCCCTGGCGGACGAGTACCGGGAACTGTCCGATCCCTCGCTGCCGGACGCGTCCCTCGTCTTCGCACTGTTCCGCCCGGCGCCGGGCGAGCAGGCCGAAAACGGCGCCAAGTGAGCACGCGGGTCCGGAAGTTGCCGACGGGGTTCGGCCGGCTGTGGACTGCGCAGACGGTGTCCTCGCTGGGTGACGGGGTGTCGCACGCCGCGCTGCCGCTGCTCGCGCTGACCTTGACGCGGGACCCGATGGCGCTCGCCGTCGTCACGGCCGCCGGCACGCTGCCGTGGCTGCTCTTCGGGGTGCTCGGTGGTGCTCTGGTGGACCGCTGGGACCGTCGGCGCACGCTGTGGGCCATGGACGCGGCGCGTGCGGTGCTGCTGGTGATACCGGCGGCAGCGGCCCTGCTCGACGTGCTGAGCATTCCGCTGCTCGCGGCCGTAGCCTTCCTGCTCGGCCTCGGCGGACTGTTCTTCGACACGGCCGCCACGGCCTATCTGCCGGATCTGCTCGGCCGCGACCCCGCGCTCCTGGAGCGGGCCAACTCCCGCCTGCGCGGGGCCCAGACCGCCATGTCCGGCTTCGCGGGGCCGCCTGCGGGCAGCGCCCTGCTCGCGCTCGGGCGGGCGGTTCCCCTGCTCGCCGACGCCGTGTCGTTCCTCCTCTCCGCACTGCTCGTACGGTCGCTTCCCGACCTGCCCCGACCCGTGCCGGAGACCCGCGAATCGCTGCTTCGGCAGGCGCGGGCCGGGGCCGCGTACGTCTTCCGGGACCGGTTGCTGCTCGGGCTCGCGCTGCGACCCGCGGTCGGGAACGTCGCCTTCCTCGCGGTGGAGACCGTACTCGCCCTCTTCGCGCACGACCGCCTCGGCATCGACACCTACGGCTACGGACTGCTCCTCACGGCGGAGGCCACCGGCGGTCTGCTCGGTGCAGCCATCGCCTCCCGCCTCGGTCGACGACTCGGCACCGGCACCGCGCTGACCTGCACGGCCGCCGCCGAAGGGCTTGCCGTCCTGGGCCTGGCCGCGGCTCCGAACCCGTACGTGGCCGGGACGGCGCTCGCCGTCTGCGGGGCCGGCATGGGCGCCACGATGGTGCTCGGCCCCTCCCTGCGGCAGGCGATCGTCCCGGCCCGCCTCATGGGCCGGGTCGCCTCCACCTCCCGCATGCTCGCCATGTGCGCCGCCCCCGTCGGGGCCTTCCTCGGCGGCTGGCTGGCCGCCGCGTACGACATCCGCACCCCGCTCTACGCGGCCGCCGTCCTCCTGCTGGCGATGACGGCCGTCACGGCATCCATGACCAGCAACCGCCGGGTCGAAGCGGCGCTGCGCGCCGCCGACCCGGCCGGCGGTCCGGATCACACGCCGTCCAGGGATCCGGCCCGGGAGAGCGCACCCGACGTGCGGTGACGCCTGCCGCGAAGCCGCCGGAACGACGCCACGAGGCTCACGAGGAGGGCCCGGTGACGAGGAGTTTGCCGCGGAGGTGACCCGCTTCGCTGCGGGCCAGGGCCCGGTCGAGTTCCTCGAAGGGGTACACGGTGTCGATCTCGGCGGTGAAGGTGCCCCTGGCGGCCTGTTCCAGCACGGCGCCGACGGTCTCGGCGGTGAGCCGGGTCGGGTCGCCGCCCGCCACGATCGCGCCTCGCGCGCCGGCCGCGAAGTCGACGATCGTCACGATGCGTTCGGCGGGGATCAGCCCCTCGACGCGGGCGACGAAGTCCTGTCCGGCGGTGTCGATCGCGCCGTCGACACCGTCCGGGGCGGCGGCGCGCAGGTCGGCGGACAGGGTGTCGCCGTAGCCGGCCGGTACGGCGCCCAGGTGCCGCAGGTAGTCGTGGTTGGCGGCGCTCGCCGTGCCGATCACGCGGTGGCCCGCGGCGGTCAGGAGCTGGGTGACGGCGCTGCCGACGGCTCCGGCGGCCCCGTTGACGACGAGGGTCGACGCCGGAGCCGGGCCGAGCAGGCCGATCACCCGCTGGGCGGTCTCGGCGGAGGTGACGAGGGCTGCCGCGAGCCGCGGGTCGAGTCCTTCGGGAAGCTTCGCGATGCGCTCGCGGCGGGTGACCGCGACGGCGGCGAAGGCGCCCGAGTCCGCGAAGCCGGCCACCGGGTCGCCGGCGGCGAGGTCCTCGACGCCGTCGCCGACCTCCAGGACGGTGCCCGCGATGTCGCTGCCGATGACGACGGGCAGCGGCAGCGGCAGCATCTCGGCGAGGTATCCGTTGCGGATCTTCCAGTCGAGCGGATTGACGGCGATGTGCTCGACGCGGACCTTGACCTGACCCGGTCCGGCCTCGGGTTCGGCCACCTCGGTCGGGGTCATTCCGTCGGGCCCGTAGGTGTTGAGGGTGTAGGCGCGCATGGTCGTGTTCCTTCCTGTGGGGTGCTCGGCGGGGCGAAGGTCAGAGCGTCGGCAGGCTGCCGTCGAGCGCCGGGTAGTCGGTGTAGCCGTGCCGGTCGCCGCCGTAGGCCCGGCTCAGGTCGGGCTCTGCGAGCGCGGCACCGGTCGCGAGCCGGGTGACCAGGTCGGGGTTGGAGATGAACAGCCGCGCGAAGGAGACGGCGTCGGCCTGGCCGCCGTCGACGAGGCCGAGCCGGCGGGACGGTCCGGCGGTGTCGGCGTCCGCGGGGTTGAGGATGAGCGTGCCCGACCACGCGGCCCGCAGCTCGGGTGTCAGAGCGGGATCCCCGGCCTCGACCAGGTGGAGGTAGGCGAGGTTGAGGGTGTCGAGCGCGGCGACCAGGCGCGGGTAGAGCGTGGCGTGGTCGTCCTCGACGGTGTCGCCCAGGCCGTTGGCCGGGGAGAGCCGGATACCGGTGCGTTCGGCGCCGACGGCCGCCGCGACGGCCCGGGCCACCTCCAGAGCCAGCCGCATCCGGTTCTCCGGCGAGCCGCCCCAGCGGTCGGTGCGCAGGTTGGCGTTGGTGGCCAGGAACTGGTGGAGCAGGTAGCCGTTCGCGCCGTGGATCTCGACGCCGTCGAACCCGGCGTCGACGGCGTTGCGGGCCGCGGCCGCGAAGTCGGCGATCGTCTCGGCGATCTGGGCCTCGGTCAGCCCGTCCGGGACGACGTGGTCCTGCGGACCGGTCGGTGTGAAGACCTGTCCCGCCGCCTTCACCGGCGACGGGCCGACCGGGGTGAGCGCGCCGTGCCCGGCGGCCTCCGTCGTACTCGGGTGACCGATGCGGCCGGTGTGCATGAGCTGGGCGACGATCGTGCCGCCCGCGGCGTGCACGGCGCCGGTGACCTTTTGCCACGCGGCGACCTGCTCGTCCGAGTGCAGGCCGGGCGTGGCGGGATAGCCCTGTCCGATCACGGAGGGCTGGACGCCCTCGGTGATGACCAGGCCGGCGCTCGCACGCTGCGCGTAGTAGGTCGCCGTGTCGGCGGTGGGCAGCGTGCCGTCGGCGCGGCTGCGGGTCATCGGGGCCATGACGATGCGGTTGCGCAGCTTGAGGATTCCTGCGGTCGTGGGGTCGAAAGCGGTGGACATGGTGGTTCTCCCGAGGATCGGAACGATCGGATACTTAGCCGAACAACTAAAGCGTAGACCGTCTTCCTTAGCCGGACAACTTTCCGGGAGTACCATCACGACATGCGAGATCACGACATGCGAGAACAGCCGAGGGAGCAGCCCACGCCCACCGGTGCGGGCCCGGTCAGCCACGCGATCTTCCGGGTGGCCCGACTCCACCGGGCGCTCGCGGGCCGCCTGCTGCGGGACACCGGCCTGCACCCGGGGCAGGAACTCATTCTGATGGCGCTCTGGGACCACGGCCCGCAGCGGCAGGTCGACCTGGTCGCGGCGGTCGAAACGGACGCCCCGACGATGGCGCGCAGCATCGCCCGACTGGAGAAGTCCGGCCTCGTCCACCGCAGCACCTCCCCCCACGACCGGCGAGCGATGATCGTCGAGGCCACGGAGGCCAGCCTCGCGCTGCGCGCGAAGGTCGCCGGAGCCTGGGCGGAACTGGAGCGCCTGACCACCACCGGCCTCGACGCGGCCCGGCAGGCCGAGATCCTGGCCGACCTCGACCTGCTGGAATCCGTACTCACGAAGGCCGGTCACTGAGCTCCGCGCCGGGGTGGCTCAGGCGGACGCCTTCCATTCGCGCCGTCGACTCCTCGTCGCAGTCCACGCCGCGCGCTCCCCGGCCGCCGCACCCGGCCCCTGCCGCCCGGCCCGCTCCGTCGGTTCCGTCGTCGCGGACACACCTCCTTGCGTGCGGGCCGTCGGATACAACTGGGCCGCAGTTCCCCGCAGTTGACGTGACATGAATCACCGGTGAGGCGTCGAGTCGCGGGCCCGGGAACTTCTCGTACTCCTTCAAGACGGTGCACCGGAAATGCAAGGATGAGCCGCCATGAGTGCTGGGTGGTGTCTCCGCACGACGAGGGCCGCGGTGTTCGCGGCCGTCTGCGTGCTGCTCGCCGCCCTGGGACACGTCACGATGTCGGACACCTCCGTGCCGTGGTGGTCGCTCGCCGTCGCCCTGGTGGTCTGCGCCGGGGCCGCCTGGTGCCTGGCCGGCCGGGAGCGCGGGCTGTTCCCCGTCTCCTTCGCCGTGGTGGCGGTCCAGTCGGCACTGCACGGGTGGTTCTCCTACGCACAGGCAGTGTCGACGCCGCCCCTGCGGACGGGCGGCGCGGCTGACGGCATGCCCGCCGGCCACCATGCGGCCCTCTCGGCCCATACCGGTCAGGTGATCCACTCCATGCCCCCCGGCGAATCCGCCATGGGCGCGACGGATGCCATGGACCACGCGACGGGGCTCGGCCACATGATGAGCGGCCACATGATGAGTGGCCAGACGTCCGCCACGGGCATGCTCGCCGCCCACCTGCTGGCCGCCTGCCTGACCGGTCTGTGGCTCGCGCACGGCGAACGGGCGGCCTTCCGCATTCTGCGGGCCGTCGTCGGGCGGCTGGCCGCCCCGCTGCGACTGCTCCTCGCCCTTCCCGTGACTCCGTGGCGTCCGCGCGTCGTCCTCAGCCGTGGCCGCACGGAGGACCACGAACCGCGCCGGTTGTCCCTGGTGTACGCGATCACTTCCCGGGGCCCGCCCGTGGGGACCGCTGTCGGCTGAGACAGCAGGTTCCCCGACACCGACCCGGGCGTCCCGCTCCCGGCCGGCTTCGGGCATCGGGGGTGCGCCGAGGTACGCGCGTGCTCCCGCCCCCCTTCCCTCACCGGACCGCCGTGTGCCCCGCGCCGCCCGGTCCGGCCTCCGGACGCCCGCGCGCCGGCCGTCCGGCCCCGCGAAAGGGACACCAGGTGATCAGTCCAGCTCTGACTGCCGCATGCGACAGAACCCGCCCACCCGCGGGAACGCCCGAGGAACGGATGCCCGGGGACCGGATGCCCGAGGGCCGGATGCCCGAGGGCCGGATGCCCGAGGACCGGATGCCCGAGGACCGGACGTCCAAGGGCCGGACGTCCAAGGGCCGGACGCCTGGGGATCGGACGTCCGAGGACCGGGCGCCCGCCGACGAGCTGATCACGACCTGGGCGCTCACCGCCCGCGGCGGCGATCCGGAAGCCGCCGAACGATTCGTCCGCGCCCTTCATCGGGACGTCCGGCGCTTCGTCGGATACCTCGGCGTCGACCCGCAGGCCGCCGACGACCTCGCCCAGGACACGTTTCTGCGGGCCCTGGGCAGCCTGCACCGCTTCGAGGGCCGTTCCTCCGCCCGGGTCTGGCTGCTGTCCATCGCCCGCCGAGCGGTGATCGACAGTCACCGGCGCGCGTCGGTGCGACCGCGTCTCGCCGACACCGACGACTGGCAGGACGCCGCCGAACGCGCCCAGGAGCGCGGTCTGCCCGGCTTCGACGACGGCATCGCTCTCGCCGAGCTGCTGCACGCGCTGCCCGTCGAGCGCCGCGAGGCATTCGTCCTCACCCAACTCCTCGGCCTCCCTTACGCGGAGGCGGCCGAACTCAGTGGCTGCCCGGTGGGGACGGTCCGGTCGAGGGTCGCCCGGGCCCGTGCCGCGCTGGTGGAGTTGGTGCGGGACGCGGAACGGCCCGGCCCCGAGAGGGCGGCCCCGGCCTGACCGTGGCCCGGTCGACCGGCATCCCCGGTGCCGGTGTTCGCAGGCCGGGTGCCAGGATGGGGCGCCATGCCGGTCGGAGGGTTTCTGCGTGTGCTGCGGGCCGCGGTGTTCGCCGCCGTCTGCGTGGTGCTCGCCGCCCTCGGACACGTGCTGATGTCGGGGGAGGGGCTGCCCTGGGGGGTGCTCCTCTCCGGCGCCTCGGCCGTCGGGGCCGTGGGCTGGGCCTTCGGAGCCCATGAACGGCGCCGCCGGCGACACGCTGACGGCGTTCGTAGACCCGTACGACCGCGAGGTGCTGGGGACTCTGGAGACCTTCGGCCAGTGGCTGCCGGCGCGGGCGTGGCTCGACGACCTCCACCGGAACCTGCACCTGGGAGAGTTCGGCCGCAACTACAGCGAACTCGCCGCCAGCTGGCTGTGGGTGGAGGTGCTCGGCGGCCTCGCACTGTGGGCCGGCACCCCACGCAACCGGCAGCGGTTGCGACGTCTGGTGGTGCCGGGCGGCGGCGCCAAGGGGCGGCGACGCACGATGTCCTGGCACGGCGCGGTGGGGCTGTGGGCCTCGATCGGCCTGCTCGGCCTGTCGGCGACCGGCCTGACCTGGTCCGGCCACGCGGGCACGAGCATCGGGCAGGTCCAGGACGCCCTGGGCGGCTCCACACCCGCGGTCTCCACCGCGCTTCCCGCGGCCGGCGGCGGAAGGGAAAGCGCCGACGGCGGCGGAAGGGAAGGCGCCGACGGGACGAAGGACGTCGGCATCGACGCGGCCGTGGCCTCCGCGCACGACGCCGGACTGCGCGGCGTGCTGGTCGTCACCCCGCCCGCCGACGCCGGCACCGCGTACGTCGTGAAGGAGAACACCCGCTCCTGGCCCGTACGGCAGGACTCGGTGGCGGTCGCCCCGGCCACCGGAGAGGTGACCCAGACCCAGCGTTTCGACGACTTCCCCGTGCTCGCCAAGCTGACCAGCTGGGGCATCAACGCTCACATGGGCCTGCTGTTCGGCCTGGTCAACCAGATCGTCCTGGCGCTGCTCGCGATCGGGCTGATCGCGATGATCCTGTGGGGGTACCGCATGTGGTGGCTGCGCCGCCCGACCCGGAGCGAGGGCCTCGCGCTCGGCCGTGCGCCCGCGCGCGGCGCCTGGCGGCGCATACCGGGGCGCGTCCTGGCCCCCGCCGTGGTGCTCGCCGCGGTCGTCGGCTACTACCTGCCCCTGTTCGGGCTGCCGTTGCTGGTGTTCCTCGTCGTGGACGTGACCGTGGGCGTGGTGCGGCGCCGCAGGGCGGGGGCCGCCGCATGATCGCCGCGAGCGGACTGCGCTGGATCCTGACGCTGATGTTCGCCGCACCCGTCCTGTACGGGTTGTGGCGGCTGGCCCTGCCCGGCACGGGCCTCACCGGGCGGGTGGGCCACGTGCTGCACGCCGCGATGGGTGTCCTCATGATCGCGATGGCCTGGCCGTGGGGGATGGACCTGGCGGTGGCACCGCAGGTCGTACTGTTCACGGCGGGTGCGGTGTGGTTCGTGGGGGCCTCCCTGATCCGGCCCGGTGGGCGCTCCAGGACCGGAGCGGTGGCGGCCGCCTGGCCGCACGCCCTGATGATGGGGGCCATGGCCTGGATGGTCGAGGCGATGGCGGCCTCGGGTTCGGCGGCGGGGCACGGAGGCGGGGGCCACGCCGGGCACGAGGGGCATGCCGCGGCCGGTTCGGGACTCGCCGCCATGAGCCTCACCGAGACGGGACCGAGCGTGGCGTCCGCCCTGCTCGCCGTGGCCCTGACGGCGATCGGCCTGGTCTGGCTCGCCCGGGCCTTCGACCTCGCCCGGGTACAGGTGCCGGCGCCCGCGGGCGGTCCCGCACCGGCCGGTGCGAACACCACAGCCGCCGCACTCGACCCGGCCTGCCACGCCGTGATGGCCCTGGGCATGGCGGTGATGTTCGCCCTGTTCGTCTAGGGAGTGACCGGGCAGCGTCCGCTCCAAGGCACTCCGGCCCCGTCCGGTGACAGGCGTCACATGCAACCCGGGGGAACTGAAGTGCCGGCGCGTCCGACTCCTGTACCGGTGCGGCTCGGTCCGGTGGCAGCCGTGCGAGGCGCGAGGCGCGAGACGCGAGCGATCGGGAGAGTCGACAGATGGCGCAGACACGGCGATCCGCATCCGGTGCGCCGGACGGCCCGGTGCGGCGGCTCTTGCCTCCTCCCGCCCTGTGCGGGTTCCTCGTGCTGCTGCTCCTGGTGTTCGCCGCCTCCTACGCCGTCGGCCGGGGCATCGGCCCCGTCGCACCCGGCATGCACGGTCCCGGGATCACCCAGGACGGCCATGAGGGTGGCGGCACGGACTCGGAGGACGGCGGCATGGGCGGCATGAACCACGGAGGCGGGCACTGATGGCCGGCGGACCGGCGTCCGTACGGGAGGTGACCGACCTCGCGGTCGGCGGCATGACCTGCGCGGCCTGCGTGAAACGGGTGGAGAAGAAGCTGGCCGGGCTCGACGGCGTCAGCGCGAGCGTGAACCTCGCCACCGGGCGGGCCCGGGTGCACCATCCGCCCGAGGTGCTCCCGGAGCAGCTCGTCGCCGCCGTCGAGCGGGCCGGATACACCGCCGCGCCGCCCGAACCGCCCGCAGAGCGGCGCGGCGGGAGCGGCAACAGGGGCGGGAGCGGCCACGGCGACGGGAGCGGCGACGACACGGACACGGAGGCGCAGCGGGAACGCAACCGGCTGGCGGTCACGGCCCTGCTCGCCGTCCCCGTGCTGGTCCTGTCGATGGTCCCCGCCTGGCAGTTCCGCAACTGGCAGTGGCTGTGCTTCGTGCTCGCCGCGCCCGTCGTGGTCTGGGGCGCCCGGCCCTTCCACCAGCGGGCGGCGCGGGCGCTGCGCCACTCGGCGTCGACCATGGACACGCTGGTGTCGCTGGGGGTCGTGGCCTCCTTCGCCTGGTCCACCTACGCCCTGTTCCTCGGCGGCGCCGGCGACCCGGGCATGCGGATGCCCTTCAGCCTGGTGCCGGCGGCGTCGGACGGCGTCGCCCACATCTACCTCGAGGCCGCGGTCGGCGTCCCCCTGTTCGTCCTGGCGGGCCGGCACCTGGAGGCACGGGCCCGTCGTGGCACCGGAGCGGCCCTGCGCTCCCTGGCGGAACTGGCGGTCAAGGAGGTCGCCGTACGTGACGACGCGGGGGAGCGTCTCGTCGCGATCGACGCTCTCCGGGTGGGCCAGGTCTTCGTCGTACGGCCCGGGGAACGCGTGGCCACCGACGGCACGGTCGCCGAAGGCAGTTCGGCCGTCGACCTCTCCCTGGTCACCGGGGAGAGCGAGCCGGCCGAGGTGGGGTTTGGCGCCGCCGTGATCGGCGGTTCGGTGAACGTCGGCGGCCTGCTGGCGGTACGGGCCACCGCGGTCGGCGCCGACACCCGACTGGCCCGCATCACCCACCTGGTGACCGAGGCGCAAGCCGGCAAGGCACGGGCACAGCGCCTGGCCGACCAGGTCGCCGGCGTCTTCGTGCCGGTCGTGCTCACCCTGGCCGCGACGGTCCTCGGCTTCTGGCTGGGCGCGGGCGCCGACCCGCAGGCCGCGATCACCGCGTCCGTCGCCGTCCTGGTCGTCGCCTGTCCCTGCGCCCTCGGCCTCGCCACCCCGACCGCCCTGATGGCCGCCACCGGACGCGGCGCCCGACTGGGCGTCCTGGTCAGTGGTCCGCGGGCCCTTGAGGGACTCCAGCACGTCGACGCGGTGCTGCTCGACAAGACCGGCACCCTGACCTCGGGGCACATGAGCGTCGCCCGGATCACGGCCGCGCCCCGAGGCATCGGCGAGGAACAGGCGATGAGGCTCGCGGGCGCGGTGGAGCGGGGCTCGGAGCACCCGTTGGGACAAGCCGTCACGGCCCACGCCCGGGGCGCCGCGCCGGCCGGGACGCTGCCGGACGTGACCGGCTTCGCCGCTCTGCCGGGACGCGGCGTGCGCGGCGAGGTCGAGGGACGCCTGGTGGAGGTACTGGCCCCGGACGACGACCTGCCCGCACCGCTGGCCGAGGCGCTGACCGCCGCGGAGGCGGCCGCCCACACAGCCGTCGTGGTCCGCGTCGACGGGGTGACCGAAGCGCTCGTCGAGGTCGGAGACGTACTGCGGCCGGGCAGCTACCGGGCCGTGGACCGGCTGCGCCGCCTGGGCGTACGGCCGGTGCTGGCCACCGGGGACCGGGAGGCACCCGCCCGCGCCGTCGCCGCCGCCCTGCGCATCGACGACGTACACGCCCGCTGCACCCCCGAGGACAAGGCCCGCCTCGTCCGCCGACTACAGGACGAGGGCTGCCGGGTGGCCGTCGTCGGCGACGGCGTCAACGACGCCGCCGCCCTGGCCGGAGCCGACCTCGGCATCGCCATGGGCACCGGCACCGATGCGGCGATCGGAGCCGCCGACGTCACCCTGGTCCGCGGGGACATCGACGCCCTCGCGGACGCCGTCCGCCTCTCCCGCAGCACGCTGGCCACCATCCGCGTCAATCTGCTGTGGGCCTTCGGCTACAACGCCGTGACGGTGCCCCTGGCCGCGGTCGGTCTGCTCACCCCGATGCCGGCCGCCGCCGCGATGTCCGTCAGCTCGCTGCTGGTGGTCGGCAACAGCCTGCGGCTGCGCGCCTGGCAGCCGTCACCGGCCCGCACGCGTCGGTCCGCCACGCCCGCCCGCGGGAGGAGCCTTCGATGACGTCCGCCACCTGGACGCCCACCCGGCGCCGCCTCGCGGACACCGCGCCGGCCGCTCTGGCGCCGGTCTGCGCCTGCGTACTGGCCCTGGGCGGTCTCGCGGTCTGGACCGCCACGGGCAACGCCGGCACCCCCGCCCGCATCGGCGTCACCGACGCGCGGCTCTTCCTCCCGTCCCGGGGAGTCCCGGAGACGGCGGCGTTCTTCAGGATCACCAACACCGGGGGCGCCCGGGACCGGCTGATGGAGGTGACGTCGTCCGACGTCACCGACGGCATCGCCCTCAGCACCCATCGGATGACCGCCGGCGGAGCCGCCTACCGCCGGCCCGTGGAGTCACTGCCCGTCCCCGCCGACGGCACCCTCGACATGTCACCGCACAGCAGCGACGTGACCGTCCCGGCCGCGGCACGCTGGGAGACGGGCGACCTGGTGCCCTTCACCCTCCACTTCGAACACAGCGGGCCCGTGGAGGTTTTGGCGGTGGTCGTCCGGCCCGGTTCCTGACGCCGCCGCCGCGACGCGGGAGCCGCCGTGAGACGCGGCCCGGCCCCAGCCGTCGTGCGGCCGCGGGCGAGCGTGGGTCACAGCTGTTCGAAGTGGAACGCCTTGATGAAGCAGTCGCGGGGCTGGGCGACGGCGAAGAGGACGCACTCCACGAGGGACTGGGACGTGAGGGCGTCCTCGGCTCCGCGCGGCGCGGTCTCCCACTCCTCGGAAAGCGGATCGGCGTTGACGAAGTCGGGCGGGTAGAGCGAGATCACCCGCACTCCTTGCGGTCGCAGGCGCTTGGAGAGGATCTCGGTGAACCCTGCCTGGGCGCTCTTGGCCGCGTAGAAGGCGTCGTGCGCGTCGGACCGGTGGTGGCCCGGCGTTCCGCATGCGGAGACCATCGTCACGACATCCGGCTTGGCCGAGTTGAGCAAGAGGGGCAGGAAGCTCTTCGTGGTCAGCACCGTGCCGGTGGCGCCGGAGGCGAGGGTGTCGACGACGTCGGCGTCGGTCGCGGACAGCAGGTCCGGCCCGGCCAGGTAGCGAGAGCCGTTGTTGACGAGTACGTCGACACGGTCCGTGTGATCCGCGACGCCGGAGGCGAAGTCGCGGATCGAGGCGGGATCCGTCAGGTCGCACGCGTAGGCGTGCACCCGCTGGTGTCCGCGGTCGCGGATCTCGTCGCGGACTCGCTGGGCGGCGGCGAGCCGGCGCGCCGAGAGGAAGACCTCGGCGCCGAGGTCCGCGAGGCGGATGGCCAGGGTACGTCCGAAGTCCCGGCCGGCGGCCGTGACGACGACGCGGTGGTTGTCCCATCTCATGGTGTCGCCCCAGGTTCTCTTTGATCGGAGGGGTGCGGTGCATCGCGGCGGCACGGGCGGCCCGGTACCGGACGGATGACGCCGCCGCCGACCACCACGACGCCTGGAAGCCGGACGAAAGCCAGCCCTACGCTATCGGTCATGGCCACTCACACACGGTCGTTCACGATCAACCATGATGTCGAAGTGCCCAGCCCCGGCGCGGGCGAGGTCTGGACCGTCGGCGCTGTCATCCTCAACCGGGAGGGTCGTGCCTTCGCCCAGAAGCGGCTCGGACCCCCGGAGCTCTTCCAGGCCCGCGACCAGCCCGGATCCGCAACCACCGGACGAGAAGGACTCCGGTGGCCAGAGCCAGTGCGAAGAAGCCCTCGCGGGCCCCGGAGCCGACCGTCCGTAGGCTCCGGACACCGCGCTTCCCCTCAGGTGCAGGCCGACCTGCAGGGTGCTCTCCGGGGTGCGGGAGCCTGTCGGCACGACGGAACACCTCCTGCGTGACGCGCTGCCACACGCGCTCGGGCGGAGCCGCCGGCAGGTCCCCCGCCCGCGCACCACGCGCGGCGGCCACCACGCGGGTCGTCTCGGCGAGTTCACCGCGACAGCGCGGGCACGACGCGACATGCCGCAGGGCGTCGGCGTCCTCGGCGCCGCTCACATGACCGAGTGCCAGTTCCACCAGGTGGGACGGCTCCACGTGACCCACTGCGCTCTCCTGTGTCTCGGGCTTCCTGGTCTCTGCGCGCGCAGCCGCCGGCGCGTGCGGCTGTCACTCGGGCAGCGGCTCAGCGGTGACGACGAGGTTGGCGAGGTAGCCTCCGCGCTCGGGTTCGAACGGCGGCGCACATGTGATCAGTGTGAGGACGGGGTCGCCCGTCCGGCGGAACACGGAGGGCGGCAGCTCGTCCTTGGGCACGGTGGTGCGCGAGACGACGCGGTAGGCGACCGGCGCGGCCGCCGCTCGCCGCACCTCGACGCGGTCACCACGTTGTATGTCGTAAAGTGCGGCGAACTCGCCGAGGGCGCCCGTCTCGCTGTCCACGTGTCCGACGAGTACGGCCGATCCCTCGCGGCCCCCGGGGGCCGGGCCGTAGCGGTACCAGCCGGCCACGGCGGGGCCCTCGGGGACGGTCATGGCCCCCCGCTCGGTCACGCCCACCGGCCGTACACGGGCCTCCAGGCCCACGGCTCGCACCTCGACACGCTCGGGCGGCGCTGCCGCAGCGGCGTCGGACCGCGACTGTGTACTGCTGAGCAACGGGGCCGCCGCCGCCGCCGGCTGCTGCTGCGCAGCTTGCGAGGGCGCGGGCCCGAAGTCGGGCGGGGCCGGGGCGGTTGCCGACGGCCCGCCCGAAACGGCGAGGACGGTGGCCAGAGCGGCAGCCGCCGTCGCCAGTCCGGTCAGCCGTCGCGCGGCCTCACCCACGTCGGCCGGAGACCTGGCGGGCCAGCAGCACGCCGGTCAGCGTGACCGCTCCGGCCGCGGCGGCCCACGCCAGCCACTGGTCGGGGGAGTTCGGCGTGACGGCGGCGCCGCTGCCGCCCGCGTGGACCGCGTTGGGCCTCGATTCCATGCCGCTGAACGTCTGGGTGGCGAGAGCCAGGTTCTTGTCGTCGGCGCTGCCCCAGGCGTAGAGGACGTTGCTCGTGCCCTCCTTGAGGCCGAGGTCGGCCGGTCCGATGGCCACGGTGTCCGTGCCGGCGAGGACGACATCGGCGTTCACGGTGCCCGCGTCGACGGCTGCGGTGCCCTCGTCGGGGTTCGTCAGGCCGGTGAAGACGGGCTGCCCGCCCGCCCGCACGTCCACGGCCGGTGCGGCCGCGACATGGCGGACCGTCAGGCGGGCCTTGCCGGCGTCCACCTTCGAGACGTCGTTGGTGAACGCCGTCAGCTCGGGCTTGCCCCCGGCGGAGAGGTGGGCGGCGACCGTGGCGTTGCCGCCTTCGGGTACCTTCACCTGCTTCTCCAGGGCGGGCTTGCCCTCGGGGCCCTGGCCGGCTTCGAAGACCTGGATGTCGTAGGTCCCGGCGTCGAGGGACTGCGGGTCGGTCACCGTGCCGGGCTTGAAGTCGCCGATCAGTTCGTCGCCGTTGGCGTAGACGTCGACCGTCATGCCGGGGATGCCGTGAAAGACGGACACCATGGCTTGGTCCTGTGCCTGGTCGGGGGCCGCAATGGCGGGTGCGGTCACCCCGAGTGCCAGGGCGCAGGCCCCGGTGGAGGCGGCGACGGCGACGGTGGTCCGGGAGGTCATGGGGATCATCCCTTCAAAGGGAGGCTTTGCCTGCTGTGGGTCTCACATGGGTTTCGCCGGTGGGCGGTGCCGTGGATGCGCCCGGGGCGTCACTGCTCCGCCCCGGTCAGATGCCCGTGCCGTGCACGTCGGCCCGGTCGACGGCCGCGCGCAACCGATGCAGGCCGCGACGGGCGTGGCTCTTCACCGTGCCCAGGGGGACACCGGTGCGCTCAGCGATCTGGGCCTGCGTCAGATCCTCGTAGAAGGCCAGACACAGCACCTCCCGCTGAGCGTGCGGCAACCGGGACAGGGCCTCCACGAGCAGCACCCGGTCGAGAACCTCGTCCGGTGCCTGCTGGACGAACCGGGTCGGTGTCGCGTCCTGAGCAGCCGACTCGACCAGGGCCAGACGCCGTGTCCTGGCCGCCAGCGCGTCGACGATCTTGCGGCGCGTGATCCCGACCAGCCACGCGCCGAGCGCGCCCCGCTCGGGACGGAAGCCGTGCCGACCGCGCCAGGCTCCGACAAAGACCTGCTGGGTCACGTCCTCGGCCTCGTACGTGTCACCGAGGGACCGGGTGGCCATCGTGTGCACGAGTGCTCCCCAGCGGCGGTAGATGACCGCGAACGCTTCCTCGTCGGCGCAGGCGAGGCCACGAGCCAGTTCCTCCTCGTGCCGCGTTTCCTCCACGGGCGGGACGAGCGTCGCGGTCCGTCGTGTGTCCGTGTTCATGGCCGTTCCTCCTGCCGTGCGTCGTACGGGGACGGAACGGGCCGTCCGCCGAACGGCGGGTCCGCCGGTCTGCCCTGCGCGGCTGCCGTGCGCTCTGCTCCAGTTTTCGAGGCTGAAACGACGCAGGCAACATGCGTCGTTTGTGCGTCGTACGGTGGAGGCGTGAGCACACAGAGGGAAAGCGGCGAGGACCGGTTCGGCGACGGCGACGGCGACCGGCAGGAAGGCGGGCTGACCACCGGAGAGGTGGCGCGGCGACTGGGGGTGGCGCCCACCACGGTCCGTACGTGGGACCGCCGGTACGGGCTCGGGCCGGACGCCCACACGGACGGCCGGCACCGGCGCTGGACGGCTGCGGACGTGGCGAGGCTGGAACGGATGTGCGCGCTGACGGCGACCGGGCTGCCACCGGCCGAGGCGGCACGGCTGGCGCGCAGCGAGGAGCCGTCGGCGGCTCCGTCTCGAAGCGCCGCCGGGCCACCACCGGCGTCGTCGCCCGCGCGCCGGAGCCGGGCGGGTAGCGGCCTGCGACTGGGCGACGCACGTCAGGAGTGCAGGGGAATCGCCAGGGCCGCCCTGCGCCTGGACGCCGCCGTCCTGGACGAACTGCTGCTCGCCGCGATCACCGAACACGGACTGGTCGCCGCCTGGACCGAGGTGATCGTGCCGACGCTCCAGGCCGTCGGCCGCAAGTGGGAGACGTCGGGCGAGAAGTACGTCGAGGTAGAGCACTTCCTGTCCTGGCACGTCTCCGGGGCGCTTCGGCGCGCCGCGCCCCGCACGGTCGCGGACCGTCCCGGCGCCACCACGGTGCTCGCCTGTGTGCCGGGGGAGAACCACACCCTGCCGTTGGAGGTCCTGTCGGCGGCACTGACCGAGCGAGGTGTTCCGGTGCGGATGTTCGGCGGTGCCCTGCCGGTCGAGTCGCTCGTCGCGGCGGTGCGCAGGACCGGGCCGGCCGCCGTGGGACTGTGGGCACAGTCGCGCACCACCGCCAGCAGGCCGCTGGCCCAGCACGTGGCCGCGATGGAGTGGGGAGTGCGCGGCGCCCGTCGCAGGCCGGTCGTGCTGACCCTGGGCCCCGGCTGGGCGGGACGGACGGTCGCCGGTCTGGCGCGTCCGTCGGGGCTCGCCGAAGCGGTCGCCGTTCTGGAGCCGTTGGTGTCGGCGCAGTTCTCGTGAGGTGTTGTCGTCCCGGGACTCTCGGTCGTGGCGCCGGGGTGTCGGCCGGGGGACGTGGTCCGCTGGACAGGTGGCCACGCCCGGCCGACGGGTGCCGGCGCCGCGTTCCGGCACCGGTCTGTGCCGGGCGGTTGCGGGTACTGGCCGAGACGGAGGCCGGGCGGACTATTTCGGCTCCGGGGGCCACGTGTACGGCGTCGACCGAGGAGACGTATGAGCGACGAACATCGCCGGGCACCGGACGCAGTCGTCGTCGGTGCAGGTCTGGCCGGCCTGGCGTGCGCCCTGGATCTGTGCCGGGCCGGATGGCGGGTGGCCCTGCTGGAGGCGTCCGACGGTGTGGGCGGCCGGATGCGCACGGACCGGCGGGACGGGTTCCTCCTCGACCGGGGTTTCCAGGTGTTCAACACCTCGTATCCGCAGGTGAAGCGGCGCCTCGACCTGAGGAGCCTGCGCCTGCGGCCGTTCACCGCCGGTGTGATCGCGCATACGTCGACCGGACTGGTCCGCCTCACCGATCCGACCAGGGAACCCGGTGCGGCAGGGGCACTCCTGCCGGGCCGGATCCTGTCGGCCCGTGATCTGGCCGCGCTGGCGGCACTCACCGCACGGGACGCCGTTCTGCCCGTGTCCACGACCAGACGGCGCCCGGATCGCCCCACCTCGGCGGCCCTGTCCAGAGCGGGGCTGTCGGACGCCGTGATCTCCGACGTCCTGCGGCCGTTCCTGTCCGGCGTCTTCCTGGAGGACCGGCTGGAGACCTCCGCCCGGTTCTTCCACCTGGTCTGGCGCAGCATGGTCCGCGGATCGCTGTGCCTGCCGGCGGAGGGCGTCGGCGCCGTGCCCGCCCGGCTCGCCGACGGTCTGCCCGACGGCGTCCTGCGCCTCGGTACGCCCGTCGCCGAGATCACGGACGCCGGGGTCCTGCTCGGGGACGGGACCGAGGTGCCGGCCCGGGTCGTCGTGGTGGCGACGGACCCGGCGACCGCGGCCCGCCTGCTGCCGGGCCTGACCGTCCCGGACACCCGCACCGTGACCACCTACTACCACGCCACCGACAGGGCACCGATGGCCGAGCCGACCCTGATGGTGGACAGCACCGGAGCGGTTCTCAACACCTGCGTCCTCAGCGAGGTCGCGCCCACCTACGCTCCGCCCGGCACCGCACTGGTCTCCACCTCCGTACTGGGCACGGACCCGCCCGACAGGGGGCGGACGGTGCTCCGGCGTCTGGCCGAGCTGTACGGCACCGACACGAGCGACTGGCATCAGGTCGCGGCCCGCACGATCGAGGGCGCGTTGCCCGCGATGCTCCCGCCCTGGCCGCTCAGCCGCAGCACTCGGCTAGGCCCGGGCAGGTACGTGTGCGGGGACCACCGGGCGACCGGTTCGGTGCAGGGCGCCCTGGCCTCCGGAGCGCGCGCCGCGCGAGAGGCGTCCGCCGACCAGGGGCCGGAGAGATGAGGCGCGAGCGAGCCGTGAGGTGCGCATCCGCACACTGCCCCGCTGCGGAAGCAGTGACGATCGATTCTATTTGTTGTCCGTGTCCGTGTGCGGGGGAGTGAGCGTGGAGCTGAGTCAGGCCCGAGTACCGGTGGCCGGTGCCACCGGCGTGCCGGGTGGTGCGATCACCGCCGAAGCAGCCGCCCGAGGCGCGAGGGTTGCCCTGCGCCCGGGCCCGGCCGGAACGCCCCTCGCCGAACGGCGGGCAGGGTGACACCCCGCTCCACCGAGGTCTCCGACGTCATCGTCGTCGGTGGCGGCGCGGCCGGTCTCGGCCTCGCGCACCGGCTGACGGAGACCGGGGCCGCCACCGTGACCGTGATCGAGCCGCCGGACGGCCCGCTGCGTCCCGCGGAGCGGACCTGGTGCTACTGGGGCGAGGGTGCCGACGGCCTCGACGAGGTCGTCGGCGCCTCGTGGTCCCGGCTGCGCCTGCACGGCGCCGACGGCCGGCCGGTCACCGTCGACCCGGCCCCGTTCAGCTACCGCATGGTGCGCTCCACCGACTTCGAACGGCTGATCCACGGTCGCCTGGCTCGTTCGGACGGGGGGCGTCTCCTGCGTGCGACGGTGGGATCGGTGAAGGGTGTGCCCGGGGGCGCGGAGGTCCGCTGCACCCTGCCGGGGGGCTGGTCCCTGACGTTGCGTGCCCGGCGCGTGTTCGACTCGCGGCCGTTGCGCGCCCTGCCGCCCGCCCGGACGCAGCTGCTCCAGCACTTCCGCGGCTGGTTCGTCCGCACGGGCAGCGCGCGGTTCGATCCCGCCGTCGCCGATCTGATGGACTTCCGCGTGCCCCAGCCGGCGCACGGGCTCGCCTTCGGTTACGTTCTGCCGCTCACGCCGGACCGGGCACTCGTGGAGTACACCGAGTTCTCCCGCGACGTGCTGTCCACCGAGGCGTACGAGTCGGCGCTCGGTCACTACTGCCGCGACGTCCTCGGGCTCGGCGCGCTCACCGTGGAGCGGGCCGAGCAAGGGGTCATCCCCATGACCGACGCCCGCTTTCCGCGGCGCGTCGGGGCTGCCGTGTTCCGTATCGGTGCAGCGGGCGGCGCCACCCGTCCCGCCACGGGCTACACCTTCGCGGCGATGCAACGGCAGAGCAGGGCCGTCGCCGCCGCGCTGCGCGACGGGCACGGCACCGTCCTGCCCGCTCCCCACGGACGGCGGGCGCTGGCCATGGACGCGATACTGCTGCGCGCCCTGGACACCGGACGGATCGACGGGCCCGACTTCTTCACCGGGTTGTTCCGCCGCGTCCCCGCCGAGCGCCTGCTGCGCTTCCTCGACGGCGCCACCTCACTCCGCGAGGAGTGGGGCATCGGACTGCGCACCCCGGTCCGGCCGATGCTCCGCACGGCGGCCGAACTACCCTTCCTGCCCCGCCGCTCCCGGCGCACCGCGAGAAACGGAGACGACCACCGATGAGCCTCCTGCGCGACCACGACCTGGCCCGCGCCTTCGACCACGCCTCCCACAGCTACGACCGTCTCACCTCCCTCAACCCCGGCTACCGCACCGGCCTGCTGCGCTCGGCCCGCCGCCTGCGCCTGCCCGACGATGGAGCGGGACTGCACCTCCTCGACCTCGGATGCGGCACCGGCGCCTCCACCCGGGCCCTGCTCAGGGCCGCGCCCCGGGCCCGGATCACCGCTGTGGACGCCTCCGCGGGCATGCTCCGCCGCGCACTGGCGAAGCCGTGGCCCGTACGGGTGCGCTTCCTGCACCTGACCGCCGAGGAGGTCGCGACGGCCGGCGAGGGCCCCTTCGACGCGGTCTTCGCCGCCTACCTGTTCCGCAACGTCACCGACCCGGACGCGGTCCTCGGCAGCGTCCGGACCCTGCTGCGACCGGGCGGGCGGCTCGCCGTCCACGAGTACAGTCTCAGCGGCGCGCTCAGGCACCGGGCCCTGTGGTCGGCGGTGTGCCGGGGCGTCGTCGTCCCGGCGGGCACGCTGACCGGCGACCGCGCCCTCTACCGACACCTGCGGCACAGTGTCGCCGTCTTCGACACCGCGCCCTCTTTCGCCGACCGGCTGACGAGAGCGGGCTTCACCGGGGTGCGCGTCGCCCCGGTCGCCGGATGGCAGACGGGCATCGTGCACACCTTCGTCGCCCGAGGCGGCCCGACCCCGGCGAATACCGCCCCGGCAACATCGACGCCGGCCTCCTCGTCCCCGGGAAGGGAGCACGCTCAGTGACCACCCGCCGCACCGATCCCGCCCGAAGGGGCCGCGACCGCAAGGCAGAGGTTCTGCTGCCCGCACCCGGCAGGAGCCGGTTCCAGCCCGGGGAAGGGCCGACCGTCGCGGTGATCGGCGGCGGAATCGCCGGTCTCGCCGCGGCCACCCTGCTCGCCGAACGCGGCGCCCGCGTGACCCTGTACGAGAAGGAGGCATCGCTCGGCGGACGGCTCTCCGGATGGCCCACCCGGCTGGCGGACGGCTCCCCGGTCACCATGACCCGCGGTTTCCACGCCTTCTTCCGCCAGTACTACAACCTCCGCGGCCTGCTCCGCCGCACCGACCCCGCCCTCGCGCGGCTCACCCCGCTGCCCGACTACCCCCTGCGGCACAGCGGCGGCCTGACCGACAGTTTCGCCCGTGTCCCGAGGACCCCGCCCCTCAGCGCGCTCGGATTCGTCGCCCTCAGCCCCACCTTCGGCTGGCGGGACCTCGCCGCCATGGACGCCCGAGCCGCACTACCGCTCCTCGACGTGCGGGTGCCCGAGGTCTACGAACGCTTCGACGAGTTCAGCGCCACCGGCTTCCTGGAGGGCGTCCGCTTCCCGGAAGCCGCGCACCATCTGGCCTTCGAGGTGTTCTCGCGCAGCTTCTTCGCCGACCCGCGCGAACTGTCCGCCGCCGAACTGCTGCTGATGTTCCACATCTACTTCCTCGGTTCGGCCGAGGGCCTGCTCTTCGACGTGCCGAGCGAACCCTTCCCCCAGGCGCTCTGGGACCCGCTCGCCGGCTACCTCCAGCGCCTCGGGGCGGACATCCGCACCGGTACGCCCGTGCACGGCGTGCTGCCCGCCGGCGACGCGGGAGCGGACGTGCTGACCGACACCGGCACGGGACGCCACCAGGCGGTGGTGCTCGCCCTCGACCCCGGAGGACTGCGCCGGGTCGTCGGGGCGTCACCCGGCCTGGGCACCTCCGGCTGGCGCGAGGACCTCGCCGCCCTGCGCACCGCACCGCCGTTCCTCGTCTCCCGGCTCTGGCTCGACCGGCCGGTCCGCGCCGACCGCCCGGGGTTCCTCGGCACCAGCGGCTACGGCGGGCTGGACAACATCAGCGTCCTGGAACGCTACGAGGGCGAGGCCGCCCGCTGGGCCGAGCGGACCGGCGGTTCGGTGGTGGAGCTGCACGCGTACGCCGTGGACACGGGTGCCGAACGGAAGGAGACGCAGGACATGCTCGTCGACCGGCTGCACGAGGTGTACCCGGAGACCCGCCGGGCGCGCGTCGTCGACGCCCGGCACGAGTGGCGCTCCGACTGCCCGCTCTTCCCGGTCGGTTCGTACCACCGGCGCCCCACCGTACGCACCCCCCACCCCTGGCTGACCCTGGCCGGCGACGCCATCCGCTGCGACCTGCCCGTCGCCCTCATGGAACGGGCCGCCACCACCGGTTTCCTGGCGGCGAACGCGCTGCTCGCCGACCGGGGCGTACGCGGCCAGGTGCTGTGGACCGTCCCCCGCGCGGGACGTTCCTCCGTCCTCCGGGCGCTCGGAGCCGTCGCCGGACGCCGCTCCTCCCCCTGACCGGTGCCCGTCGGGCGTACGGTCAGCCGGGGAACCGCCCGGTGCTGCGCAGTGCCCACCGGCGTTCGGCGTAGGCCAGGTCGTCGCGCCACAGGCGCCCGGCCGTATGGAGCATCAACGGGCGCAGCACGGGGGCGGCGGCCCGCGCGAGGGCGAAGCCGGGCCGATCCGAAGCGGCGATCGTCGCCTCGACCACGGCGGTGCGCGGATGTGCGTGGCCCGCTCCTGTGAGCGGGGTCGCGTGCGTCTCCACCACGGACGTGGCCCCCTCTCCGTCGGTGATGCGCATGACGACCGTGCGCGGCTCCGGCGCGGTGAACTCGGCCCGTACCGGGACCACCAGGCGCCCGGCCACCCGGAAGGAGACGTCGACGACGAAGGCGTCGTCCTCCTCGCCCTGCGGCTCCCGTGACACCGTCAGGTCGACGAACGAGTACGGGTGGAACCACGAGCCGTGCCACGGGTCGAGCCGGTTGGCCACCACGTCCTGCGGTTCGCACCGCCCCACCGCCGTGAACACCGCGTCCACCCCGCTGCCCGTCGCGGGCCGCACGGGCACCGCAGGCCGGTCGGTCGGCTCCTCGCCGCCCACCTGGTCCAGCCGTACCCAGACCAGCACCCCGTCGTCGTGAACCGGGAACGGGTCCCAGCCGGGGGACGGAGAACCGTCCAGGGCGAGGCCGTGCCAGTGGCAGACGAGCGTGCCGCAGGCGACCCGGCTGTCGCGCAGGGGAGCGCCCAGGTGCGGGCAGACACCCGGCCCCGCGCGCAGGTCGCCGGTGTCCGAGCGCCACAGCACGATCTCCACGCCGCCGACCGTCCTGCCGTACGGGCGGCCGTCCGCGCGCACGTTCCGGGAGGCGCCGAGCACGAACCAGTTTCCGGACGGACGGGCGGACGCCCGCTTGAGCGCGTCGGCGATGAGTGCCGGTCGGGCCTGACGCCAGGTCGGGGTCTGCGCCGCCCAGTCCGGGCCGGGACGCCGGAGCCGCAACGGTGGGGTCCAGCGCTGCCTGCCCGTTCGCTCACTCACCGCACCGGTTCCTTCCGTTCGACTGCCGGACCACCCGCCGTCGCCTTCCGACTCGGGGCGTGAGCCCGCCACCGGGCGCCGGCCACGCGCAGCACACCCGTCGCGGCCGTGGCCGCGCGACGCCGACGGGACACCACCGCACGACGATGCAGCACGGTGTACTCCTGCTCCGCGATCGCGTCGAGAATGCCGCCGTAGAGGGTGAAAGCGGCGCGGATGCAGGGACGCACCCGTGGATCGAGCATGGCGATGCCCGGCTCCGCCGTCCGGTACACCTCCCGCGTCATGGCCTCCGCGGCGACGAGGGCCGCGCGGATCCGCGGATCGGTGCGGCCGGTGTGGCGGCTCCACTCCAGCAGCGGCCTGTCCACACCGTGCGCGGCCAGCAGATCGCCGGGCAGGTAGACGCGGCCCCGGTCGAGGTCCTCACCCACGTCCCGCAGGAAGTTGGTCAGCTGGAACGCCACACCGAGCGCTGCCGCGTGCGGTGCCGCCTCCTCCCGGACCGTGACCGTACCGAGGACCGGCAGCATCTGCAGACCGATCACCGCGGCCGAACCGTGCACGTACCCTTGCAGGTCGGCGTAGGTCGGATAGTCCGTGACGGTCAGGTCGGCACGCATCGAGGACATGAAATCGGCGAAGAGGACGGGCTCGATGGCGTACCGGGTGGCGGTGTCGGCCACGGCCCGGACCACCGGTTCGTCGCCGCCGCCGGAGCGCAGCCCGCTCATGAGGTCGCTCTCCAGACGGCGGAGCAGCCGGTCGCGCTCCTCGGGTGCCAGGGTGCGGTCGAGGTCGTCGACGATGTCGTCCGCCCAGCGGGCGAAGCCGTACAGGGCGTGCACGGCGGAACGGCGTTCGAGCGGCAGCAGGCGGGTGGCCAGGAAGTAGGTCTTGCCGTGGCGGGCGTTGAGTCGTCGGCACCGGGTGTAGGCGGTGCGCAGCGCGGGATCGGTGATCCCGGCCGCGTCCAGCTCACGCCGCGTCATCGGCACCTGCCGAGGCCGGGACGGAGGGTTCGTCGGCCGCGGCCGGGGGCGTACGCGCTCCCACGGGACGAGCGACGCTGCCGCCGGTTACGCGGGCGGCAGCGAGCTTGCCGCTGATGAGCACCGTCGGCACGCCGACGCCCGGAGTCGTACCGCATCCCGCCAGTACCACGTTCTCCACCTCCCGTACGAGGTTGCGCGGGCGGAACGGCCCGGTCTGGGCGAAGGTGTGGGCCACCGAGAAGGGGCTGCCGGCCGCATGGCCCTGCGCCGTCCAGTCGAGCGGGGTCACCAGGAGTTCCTCCTCGATGCTGTCCGTGAAGCCGTCCAGGCCCCGGCGTTCCAGTTCGCCGGCCAGGCGGTCGCGGTAGCGGGGGCCGAGATCCCGCCAGGTGGCGGCCGAGGGGCCGACCGTCGTGTTCGGGCAGGGGGCGAGGACGTAGTGGAGATGCCGCCCCGGCGGCGCCAGGTCGGGATCATGCGACGTGGGGCGGGTGATCAGCAGCGACGGGTCGCTCATCAGCTCGCCCGTGCGGGTCAGCTCGTCGAAGGTGCGCTCCCAGGCGGCGCCGAAGGAGATGGTGTGGTGGGCGAGGTGCGGCCAGGTGCGGTCGGTGCCCGCGTGCAGGATCACGGCGGACGGTGAGTGGCGCAGCCGGGCCGGCCTCCGGGGCGTCCGTTCCAGCAGTCGGTAGGCGGCGGGCAACTCGCACGTGAGCACCACCGCGTCGCACGGGATGCGCTCGCCGGAGGTCAGGTGGACGGCCCGCACGCGGCCCGACGAGCGTTCCAGCGTGCTCACCTCGGCCCGCCAGCGCAGGTCGGCACCGGCGTCCGCCGCCGCGTCGGCCATGGCGCGGGGGAGTGCGTGCATGCCGCCCTTGGGGAACCAGACGCCGGCCACGGTGTCCATGTACGCGATCACCGCGTAGGCCGCGAGCGCGCGGGCCGGGGCGACCCCGGCGTACAGCGCCTGGAAGGAGAAGACGCGGCGCAGGCGGTCGTCGGACAGGAAGCGGCCGATGCGGCCGTCCAGCCGCCCGAAACCGCCCAGCGCCGCCAGCCGGGCCAGATCCGGGTGCAGCAGCTGGGCGGGCGAGTCGAAGTTCGTGTCGATGAAACGGCGCATCTGCGCCCGGTACAGACGCTCCAGCCACTGCCGCAGATCGCGGTAGCCGGCCGCCTGCGCCGGTCCGGCGAAGCGGCGCACCTCCGCCTCCATCGCCTCGCCGTCGGTGTGCACGTCGAGCGAGGAACCGTCCGCGAAGCACGCCCGGTAGGCGGGGTGCAGAGCCGTCAGCTCGACGCGGCGGTGGAGGCTGTCCCCGACGGCGGCGAACGCCTCGTCCGCCAGGTGCGGCATGGTCAGCACCGTGGGGCCGGTGTCCAGCTCGTAGCCGCCCCGTCGTACCCGGCCGGCCCGGCCGCCGGGGCCGGCGTCCCGTTCGACCAGGGTGACCCGGCGGCCCGCACCCAGCAGATGCAGGGCACAGGCCAGGCCGGACAGCCCGGCGCCCACCACGACGACGTGGTCGGTCGGACCCGGCACCCTCTTCACGCGACCTCCTCGGCACGACGCGGGCGCACGCCGGTGGCGTGTTGGACCAGTGTCGAGAACTCGTCCTGTACGGCCGGGGGCGCGCCGGTGCGCACGAAGTGACCGAGGCTCATGTCCGTCAGCTCCTCGATCCTCGCCTCCACGAGATCCCTGGCACCGGTGCGTTGCAAGGCCGCCCGCACGCGTTGTACGGCGTGCTCGGACCGCGGGACGGCATCCGGGGCCAGTCGCGCGGCGGCCTGGTGATCGTCGGCGGCGTCGGCGAGTTGCAGGGCTACGGCGAGGAGGTAGGTGAGCTTGCGGGAGCGCAGGTCGTCGTCGGTCGGTTTGCCGGTCAGTGCCGGGTCGCCGAAGGCACCCAGGAGGTCGTCGCGGAGCTGGAAGGCCAGTCCGGCGCACCGGCCCGCCGCCCGCAGCGCGTCCACCACCTGCGCGTCGGCACCGGCCAGCGACGCGCCCAGCGCAAGCGGCCGGGCGACCGTGTACAAGGCACTCTTCAACGTGGCGATGGCCAGCGCCTCGTCCACTCCGGACGAACGCGCGGCCTGGGCGCGCAGGTCCAGGTACTGTCCGGCGACCATCTCGGTGCGCATCGCCCGCCATTCCCCGAGCAGGAGAGAGCCGTGCGGCGTGCCGAGCGCGGTCTCCGTCAGCAGGTCGTCCGCCCAGGCCAGCGCCAGGTCACCGGCGAGCACGGCGGCCGACGTGCCGAACGCCTCCGCGGAGCCGTGCATGCCCGAGGCCCAGTGTGCCCGGGCGAGTTCGACGTGCAGGGCGGGGGCACCCCTGCGCTGCACGGACCCGTCCATCACGTCGTCGTGTACGAGGGCGCACGCCTGGAGCAGTTCGAGGGCGGCTCCCGTACGCAGGACGGCGCCGGTGTCGCCCGAGCCGCCCGCGGCGCGCCAGCCGCAGTGGGTGAACGCCGTACGCAGCCGTTTGCCGCCCCGCCCGACCAGGGCGATCAGGCGGTCGGCCAGCTCCCGGGCGAAGACGGGATCGATGGCAAGGGAATGCCGGAGTCGTTCGTCGAGTACCCGCTCGAGGACGGTGCCGACGGCGTTCGCGGCGTCGGGCACGGTGAGAGGGGCGTCGACGCGTCCGGCCGGTGGGGCCACCGTCGGCGGCAGTCCGGGCATGCACAACCCCTTCTCACGTTTGGTTATCCGCACGACACTGTTTCCGCCGGGTGCCCTGTCACGGATGCAGTGATTCCTGTCCGGTTCCACACCGCTTGCCGACCGGCGTCACCTCAGTGGCCCAACGGCACGGTACTCATGGCGGTGTGTCACCTCGTGCGCGTTCCTGCTCGCGTACCTCCGTGAGGTCGCTGAGCCGGTCGAGTTGCCGTACCGGCTGGGCGATGCGCTGGTTGCCGGCGAGCCGGTCCCGGTGCCGGTCGAGGAAGGCCCAGTAGCCGGCGGTGTACGGGCACGCGCGCTCGCCGGTGCGGTCGCCGGGCCGGTAGGCGCAGGGACCGCACAGGTCGCTCATGCGCTTGATGTAGGCGCCGCCCGAGGTGTAGGGCTTGGTCGTCATCCGGCCGCCGTCGGCGTACTGGGACATGCCGACGACGTTGGGGAGCATGACCCAGTCGTAGCCGTCCACGAAGCAGCGGTGGAACCAGTCCGTGACGGCGGCGGGGTCCCAGCCGCGCTGGAGTGCGTGACTGCCCAGGATCATCAGCCGGGGGATGTGGTGCGTCCATCCGGTGTCGCGCACCTGGGAGAGGACGGTGTGCAGGCAGTTCGCCCGGACGGCGTCCGCGTCCAGGTCGTTCCACCAGTCGGGCAGCGGGGTGGTGTGCCGGAGCGTGTTGGAGCGCCGGTAGTCCTCGCCGAAGTACCAGTACAGCTGCCAGACGTACTCGCGCCAGCCGGCGACCTGACGCACGAAGCCCTCCACGCTGTTCAGCGGCGCCCGGCCCTCGCGCCACGCCCGCTCGGCCGTCTCGACGCATTCGGCGGGGTCGAGCAGGCCGAGGTTCAGGGAGGAGGAGAGCAGGCTGTGGCTCATGACGGGGTCGGCGGCGAGCATGGCGTCCTCGTACGGGCCGAAGGTGGCGAGCCGGTGCTCGACGAAGCGCCGCAGCGCCCGCCGCGCCTCCGCCCGGGTCGCGGGGAACAGGCGGGGTCCGTCCCGCCCGACGAAGGAGACGTCCCCGTCGCGCTCCCAGCGGTCGAGGTCGTGGCGGACCTCGTCGTCGATGTCGTCCTCGCGGGGCCGGTAGGGACGGCCGACCTGCAGGGAAGTGGTGTCGCGGGGCGGGGGTTCCCGGTTGTCGTGGTCCAGGTTCCACTGGCCTCCCGCGGGTTGCCCGCCGTCCATGAGCAGGTCGTGGCCACGCCGGACCCAGTGATAGAAGTCCTCCTGCCGCAGGCGCTTGCCGCCGTGGTCGTCCGCCCATGCGGTGAAGTCGGCCATCGGCACCAGGAAGCCCCGAGCGGGGCCCACCGCCACCCGGGGAAGGGCGCGAACCAGGCGCAGCGCGGCGTGTGAAGTGGGGTGGTGGAGGCCGACCCGGCGCCCGCGTGCCGCCCGGTCGAGGCCGTCGCGGTAGGTGTCGGCCCGCACGTAGGTGACGCGGTCGCCCAGTTCGGCCGCGCGGTGGCGCATGGCGGACAGCACGAGATGTGCCTTTGCGCGGTGGAAGCGGCGTCGTCGGAAGACGGAGCGTGCCTCGATCATGAGCAAGGGAGTGTCGTGCCCGGGGCCTTCGTCGCCCGGGGTGAGGAAGTGGGGGCCGAGTTGGTCGCCGAAAAGCCAGTGCACGACGGGTGCCTCCTCAGTCGCGGCCGCGGGCGTGCTTGAAGCGCGCGAGCCCGTCGGCGAGGTCGATGACCGGTTCCGGATAGTCGAGCGCGTCGCGTTGCCCGGCCGGGAGGCGCCAGGGCTCGTGCACCCTTTTGCCGTCCACGCCGGTGAGTTCGGGGACCCAGCGGCGTACGTAGGTACCGTCCGGGTCGAACCGCCTGGCCTGGACGAGGGGGTTCAGGACGCGGTGGGGGCGCGTGTCGGTGCCGGTGCCCGCGACCCACTGCCAGTTGAGCTGGTTGTTGACGACGTCGCCGTCCACGAGGAGGTCCAGGAAGTGCCGGGCGCCGATCCGCCAGTCCACGTACAGCGTCTTGGTCAGGAAGCTCGCCGCCAGCAGCCGCGCGCGGTTGTGCATCCAGCCCTCGTGGCGCAGCTGGCGCATCGCCGCGTCGACGACCGGATATCCCGTGCGCCCCTCCCGCCACGCCGCGATGTCCTCGGCCGCCTCGTCCTCGCCCCGCCACCGGTCGTGGCGGGTGCGGTAGTCCTTCCCCGACGCCGAAGGCCGTGCCGCCATCACCTGGTGATGGAAGTCCCGCCAGCACACCTGGCGCACGAACGCCTCCGCGCCCGGCCCCCCGCGCTCGCGGGACCTGTGCACGAGCTCCGCCGGGGACAGCACGCCGAAGTGGAGATACGGCGACAGCCTGGACGTGGCATCGCCGGCGAGGTCGTCGTGCCGGTCCGCGTAACGGGACAGTCCGGACCGCGACCACCGCGAGAACCGGTCACGCCCAGCCGTTTCTCCTCCGGCCGGAAGGCCGGGCGAGGTGCCGGAGACGTCGGCACGCTCGGGCAGCGGTTCGCCGCGCACCCCGTCGGGGACGCGGACGGTGCGCGGCGCCCGGAGAGGCTGGCGCAGCGACTCCTGGGACCAGCGGCGGAAGTAAGGGGTGAACACGGCGAAGTGGTCGGAGCCGGAGGGGGTCACCGCTCCCGGCGCGAGGGCGGTGAGCACCGCCTCGTGCACGCGCAGCGCCACGTCGCTGTCGTCGAGCTCCTTGCGCAGCCGCTCCTCACGGTGCCGGGCGTACGCCGTGACGCCGGCGGCCATGTGCACCTCGCCCGCCCCGCACTCGGCGGCGACCGCGCGGACCTCCCGGGCGACCGGCCCCGCGCGGACCACGAGGCGGCCACCGCGGCGGCGCAATGAGGCGTCGAGGTCGTTCAGGCAGTCCGCGAGGAAGGCCCGCCGGTTGGGTGCGTCGAAGTGGGCCGTGCGGATGCCGGGATCGAGTACGAACAACGGCACGACCTCGTCCGCCGCCTTCAGCGCGGCGTGCATCGGTGGATGGTCGTGCAGACGCAGGTCCGAGGTGAACAGGACGACCGCGACGGTCATGGCCTCACTCCTGACGCAGTGGTACGGGGACGGTGCCTGGTGCTCCGTGCTCAGTGCTCCGTGCTTCGGCGGGGACGGCGACGTCGGATGCGTCGGGAGGAGTTCGCCGGGAGTTCCGTGGACGGAGGCGGACAACCCGGGACCGTTGTCACCAGGCCGACCCAGTGGCCGGACGACCGCGGGGGCGAGGACCGGTACCGGCACGATGCCCCGCCGTCGGAGCCCTGCGACGTCGGCGAAGCGGCGCATCAATTCGCGGTAGGTGGGCATGTCCGCTCCGCCGACGTCGAAGGCCCGGTCCACGTCGTCCGGCATGGTGGCGGACCCGACCAGGTAGCGCAACACGTCGCGGACTCCGATGGGGTGGGTGCGCACCCGAACCGAGGGCGTGCACCAGGCAGTACGCGACGTCGGCACCACGCATGGCGTCGGCGACCGAACGCGGGTCGGGCACGTCTCCCTGAACGCTCTCCGCGTCCGCCGCCCAGGGCTGGTCGCGGAGGTTGGCGGATGAGCGGGCCAGACACCGCACCCGGTGACCGGACTCCAGCAGCTCCGGCACCAGGTGCGCACCGACGTACCCGGACGCGCCGGTCACCGGACAGTGCAGGCCCTCCGCGTACCGCCGACCGGTCACCGCCACTGTCCTGCCCCTTCCGGCTCGCTCCACCGCACACTGTCCTACCGAGATCATGACGCCCACAGCATCGGCACGCCCGTCGCGACGAGGCGGCCCGCGTGGAGGTACCCGACCGTGACGTAGAGAGCACTGCCCGCGGCTACACGATGACGTTGGCCCGCCTCCGCGAAAGACTCGGATCCGTCCGGCTGCCGTACCTCACCGAGGATCACGTCGAGACGTGGGTGCGACGGACGCCCCATGGACGGTTGTGTGGCACCGTGCGGCCATTTCCGTGGGTGGTCGGGCGCGGTGGCTCACAGCTGCCTCCCGACGCCGCCCTGAAGTGGTCGGAGGACGGAGCCGGGCTCGACTACAACCGGCCTCCGCGACTGCGCCCGGCGGAGCGCAAGACGCGGCGGTGCTCCGCGGGGCAGCGGGTTCCCGTACGGCCGGACGACGACGGTGACGCCGCGCAGACCGGGCTTGGGGTCGTCCTCTGCACGTCCCGGGTCACGGCCTTGATCGGGTGGGAGTCGGTTCACTCGCGCTGGGGCGAACCGTGAGCGGGCCGTGCACGATTGGGGTGCCCCGGTCGGGGAACCCGGCGCAGCATGATCCAGAGCATGGTGCACGGTGGCGCGGCGGGTGTCGCCTCTACGACCGTACGCAACGCTGTGACCTACGCCGACACGGTCCGACGGGGACGGTCCGCCCGCGAGGTGCCTGCCCAGGTCGTGGCGCGGCTCGCCGCGGAGGAGGCGGTGCATCCGGGGACGGTCAGGGACAACCGGCTCACCGGCCCGGGCGCCCTGTCGGCCATCGCTGTCGGCTGCGGGGCCGGAGCCACCGTCTCCATGCCGCGGCGCACGGGCGCCCGGATGCCCGTGTGGCTGAGCGGCCTCGTCACCGCGGTGGAGCACCGCTCATGAACCCGGCGGCGGAGACCCTGATCAGAGTGGGGCTGATCGGCGCGGCTACTGGTCTGCGCAGTCAGTGGGGAGTCGCGGCGCTGTCCTGGAGTACCCCGCCGGCCGCGGGACGGCCACTGCCCTCGGCGCTCCTGACAGGCCCGTGGGCCCGTGCTCTCACCTGCTTCACCACGGCAGCGGAGTTCGTCGCCGACAAAGCGCCGTCCACCCCCAGTCGGCTGAGCGCTCAGGGCATGGGGCCTCGGGTTGTGCTTGGCGCGCTCGCCGGCGCAGCACTCGCACAGCGTCGTGGGGCACTCCCGCCGTTCACGGCCGTGGCCACGGGTGTCTCGACGGCCGTGGCCGGCGCGTTCGCCGGCGCGCGTTGGCGCGGAGCAGCAAGCTCACCGGGCTGGTCTGTCGCAGTCGCGGCCGCCGCCGAGGATCTCCTGGCCGCGGGGCTGGCCTGGGCGGCATGCACCTCCTCTGTGCGACGCCCGCTCCCGGCGGGTGACGATGAGCACGGCACGAAACCCTCGAGGTAGCCTCGGTTCGGCAGCCGAGCGGCGGCGGTTCGTTCATCCTGTCTTGTTCTGCAGGAACTCGGTAAGCGCTGTGCCCGGGCGGAACGTGGCTGTCCCACCGTCCATGCGGAAGCTGCCGAAACTGCCCAGAGAGACGTTCTCGCGCCTGTTCAGCGCCTCGGCGATCGAGCCGGGGTGCTCCACAGTGCCGAAGAGGAGGTCGAACACCCGCTCCACGTCGGTGGACGTGAGTGGTGCGTCCTTGCCTCCGTTCGCCGCGGTGTTGATGGTTTCCTCGGCGAGTTGCTTCTTGTCCATGTGTCCTGCCCGAGCGTTGATCGTAAAGGGGACGTGTGACGCCACGATGGCCGCAGTCGGCGGTTGGTGCATCTTCTGACCGGCGCACGGATGGAGTCGGTGGTGCATCGGCCTCACTGGGTGTCGCCCCTTGACACGTCCTTTGACCGTTTGGCGGCGCGTGGCTCGCCGGGCGGCCGCAGTGCGGATGGAATGAGGGGAAACCCCCACGTCTGAAGGTGAGTCGGTCATGCTGGTCAAGAAGCTCCACGAGTCCGGAATCCGAGCCGAGCACGCTTACGCGGCCGGCTTCGTTTCCATCGGGTTGTCAGTGGTCACCTGGTGCACTTCCCTGCGCGTGGAGAAGAAGGGAGAAGAACGCGCCGACCGTTGGGGCATCTTCGTCGGGGAATGGGCTCCGACCTTCTTCGCGATCGGTCTGGCCTTGTCGACGTACGAAAAGTGAACCTCCCCGGCCCGGCCTTCTGTTCACGAGGCACTGCTGCGCCCGCGCGGGCTGCTGTGGCGAACGCTTGCGGAACACGCCGCCGTGCGGACGGTGCGCCCGTCCGGGTCCGTGACGGTCCGGCCGGCCGAGGCGCCGGTGCCGCGTTCACGTGTGACGTGTACGCGCTTTGGAACGGGAGCACGCGTCGGTCGTCCCCGGTAGCCGCGAGCGGTTGTCTGCCACGAGCCGGTAGACGCCGTGCGCGACCCGGCGTACCGGCTTCACCATGAGCAGGGCCCCGAGCAGGCTCCATCCGCCGCCCGCGCTCAGGAGAAGCTTCGACACAGCGTCTGCGCCGCCGTAGACCGTCCCAGCCGGTGTCACCCACAGTGCCTCGCGCTGAGCACGCTGTCGCGTCACGCCGATGCCTCGCAGGTCGGCTCGCTGCCAGGCGACGCTTTCACAATGGGGACTCACGTTCCGTTCGATCCATCGCACTGCCGTGGTGCAGAAGCCGCAGTCGCCGTCGAAGAGGAGCATGGGCACCGTCCGCACGCCGTCGTGGCGTCCCGCTGTGCTCCTGTCGGGCATCCGGCCGGTCCTCTCGTGGTGGGCCGGGCAGCGCCGCGTTCGTGCGTGGCGCACACGCCACGTGCTGGTGAGCAGGGGTGCGGCGTCGTCAGTGCCTGGCATCCGTTGTGGCGCTCGACGAGTTCCCAGCCGGCGCGGTCGCAAACTGTCTGCCAGCGGTCCGGTGGTCCCTCGCCCCTCCGGCATCCGGGCCGCTGAGGGGTGCGTCATCCGCGTCAGGACCGTCCGGGCGGCGGAACCGGCGGAGGCGCCGCGCTGAGCTGAGTGTTGCGGCTGGGACCGTGCCACTCCACGCACACGACCGTGGCGTCGTCGTTGAGTCGCCCGTCGTGGTGGTGCAGGACAGCGCGCATGAGGCGGCGCAGAGTCTCCGGGACAGGGAAGCCGTCGGCGTGGTGGCGGATGATGAAGTCGGTGAACCGGGTGAGGCCGAACTCTTGGCCCTGTTTGTCGCGGGCCTCGGTGATGCCGTCGGTGTACAGCAGGATCCGGTCACCGGGCTCGAGCTGTTCCCGGCACAGCGTCGCGGTGGTTTCCAACCCGGCGCCGAGCGGATGCGCGGGTGGGCAGTGCAGAACGGTCGTCCAGCGTCCGGCCCGGATGAGGACCGGCGGGTGATGGCCTCGATTGATCCAGGTCAGCAGCCCGGTCGAGGTGTTGAGCTCGGCCAGCGTGGCGGTGACGAACGTTTCGTGTGCGAAGTGCTCGAGGAGGATCTCCTCCACCCGTTCTCCGAGGGCGACCAGATCCGTTCCTTGCCGGCGCTGGTTGCGGCAGGCGGCCACCACGAGGTTGGCGGCCAGCCCGGCGTGACTGTTGTGACCCATGGCGTCGAAGATGCCGAGATGCACTCGGCCGTCGGCGATCGCATAGTCGAAGGCATCTCCACCGATCTCATAGGCCGGCTCCATGGCCGCGGAAATCACCACGTCCTTGTTGGCGAACGAACGCGGAGGCATCAGATTCCATTGCAGTTCCGCCGCCACGTTCATCGCCTGCGTGCGTGCGAGCCGTGCGGCCGCGTCACTGCTGGGTCGTTTGCTGACCACCAGCAGGCCCACCAGGGAGGCGACCGCCTGAAGCTGTTCGAGATCGGCGTCATCGGTCAGACTTCCGCACAGCAGGCCCAGCCGCTCGGTACCGTCCAGTATCGGTATCCACCAGCGATCCTGCTCGCCGTTCGCGAACAGTTGGGGCCGGATGCTGGTGTAGGCCCGCCCCGGCAGTGTGCCTTCGACGGCGTAGACCTCGCCGCCACCCGCTGCGCTGAGCCCCTTCCCGGTGACTTCCCGCAGGATCTCCTGGCGTAGATCGGCCAGGTAGATCCGTACATCGTGCATGCCTGCCTGTTCGGTGTACCGGGCGACCAGGGAAGGAAGCTCGTCGAAGGCGGCCAGGTGGCTGTCGCGGAGCAGCTCGGTGAGCATTCTCGACGTGCGCTCGGACGTGTTCATAGTGGCCACCTCTTCCAGCAGCAGGAGAGCCTTCGTCGGCCAGTTCCAGCATCGCAGGCTGCGGCACCAGTGTCGGCACGACGGTGTGGCTCGGAACCGGCCTGTCGCCGGGCCTGCTGTCAACGGCGAGCAACGCGATTCTTCCCGCGAGAGGGGCAGCGACGTCGTCGAGGACGGTGCCGGTCGCGACCGTCTTCAGGACGGGCGACGAGGAAGACGCTCGCCGACGACACCGAGTACGGCCTGCCCGGCGGCCTGTACTACCGGTATCGACCCCCGGAACGGCTCCCTGTCACGCCTGGTGCTGCCGCAGCAGGGTCCGCGTCTCGCGGTCGACCTGCCGCCCCTCACCCGTGGGCACGACGACCACCGGGACGGCGGCTCCCGGTGCGCTGACCACGGTCGGGCGGTCCACGGTCGCACCTTCGGGCACCTGCAGCCCGCTCGTCAGACCGAGCGTGGTGAGCCGCGCGCACACCTCCTCGCGAACCTCGGGCTGGTCCTCGCCGATCTCCCCGGTGAAGACCAGGGCGTCCAGCCGGTCGAGGGAAGCGGCCATCGCGGCGATGCCACGGCGACAGTGGTGGGTGAAGACGTCCAACGCGAAGCCGGCGCGCTCGTCGCCCCCGGCACGAGCGCGTACGAGGTCGCGGGTGTCGTCCGACGTGCCGGAGAGCGCGAGTAGACCGCCCCCCTGGTTCAGCGCGGTGTCGACCTCCTCGGCGGACAGGTGGTGCCTGGTCTGCAGCCACGTCAGCGCGCCGGGATCGATGCTGCCGCTCCGGTGGGCCATGACCAGCCCCTCCAGCGGAGTGAACCCCATGGTGGTGTCGACACTGCGGCCGTCGCGCACCGCGCAGGCGGAACAGCCGCCACCGAGGTGGGCGATCACCACCTGCAATCGTTCGGGGCGTCGGCCCAGGAGCTCAGCAGCCCGGCCGAGTGCCCACGAGTAGGACAGACCATGGAACCCGTAACGGCGCAGCCCGTACCGCTCGCGCCACGCCCCGGGCACCGCGTACTCCCGGGCGGCGGCGGGCAGGCCGGCGTGGAAGGCGGTGTCCAGGCAAGCGGCGTGCGGGATGTCCGGGAGCAGGTCCCGGGCGGCGTCCAGCACGGTGAGCGCGGGCGGGACGTGGAGCGGCGCCATGTCGGCCGCCCCGTCCAGGGCGTCGCGTACGTGATCGTCCACCAGCAGATGCTCCCGCAGCGCCGGGCCGCCGTGGACGACGCGGTGGCCGACAGCCACGGGTGCCGGAGCCTCATGCAGCAGTTGCCGCAGCAGACCGACGGCATGGTCGCCGGGTGCGGAGGAACTGTCGCGTTCGGCGAGGACGCCGAGGTCGTCGTCGAACACGGTCAGGTGCAGGCTCGACGATCCGGCATCGACCACCAGGACGGCCCCGAAAGGTTCCTCAAACACGGCATCCTCCTACTGATCAGGATGGAGCGTCATGCCCGCGGTGACGTCGAGGAAGGCAGCACCGTGACGCCTGCGGCGGGAGCCACGCCGTACGGCGGTGGACGCGGCGGGCAGCACGCAGCGGTGGCCGCCCAAGTCGAGGAGCCGGACTCACCGTCGGTCACAGGGCGCCGGTCTTCAGCCACTCTCGTCCACGGCGCGGCTTGCGGGCAGAAGTTCGCGGATGTCCGCGGGCAGCACACCGGCCATTTTCTCTGTCAACTCCGGAGTGAGGGCGGCGTCGAGTACCTCCAGGACGCCTGCGGCCTCTCGTATGGCCGTCTCCTCGTCCGTTGCCGCGCGGCCTGCGATGCGGCCGGCGAACACGGTGAGGTCGAACCGCTCACCCGAGGTGGATCCGTGGCCGTCGGCGGCAGAATCCGTCCTCTGGCGTACGGAGGCGGCGAGGGTCGGCGGGAGCTGGGCGGCCATGTGGTTCGCGAGTGCGGACGGCAGTCGTTCGGCCAGTGTCTCCAGTACGGCCCGTGTCGCCCGTTCGGCCGAACCCCGGTCCGGCAACTGAGCAAGAGCCTGCACTTTTCCTGTCATCTCGTCGTGCTGCATGAGGTTGCTTCCTTCCCTCACGGTGCGTCGGTACCGGGGAAGCCGGCGGGGGCAACGAGCGGGTACCCGACGTGATGTCGCTACACGACCGTCCGCCGGAAACCGACGGTCCGCGTGGCGGTCCCGACGGTCGTCCGCGAGCGCCAGAACGTGAAGCGCAGAAGGCAGGGGGAGGCTGACGTGGCGGACGGCCGGTTGGGGCTGGACGAGGTGCTCGCGGCGGCGGAGAACGCCGCGCCGGTCACAGGAGGTGCTGGAGGGGTTCGGTCGCTGGGCCCCGTGGACGTGGGCGGACACCGAAATCGCGACGGGCAGGTGACTGCCACCGCGGTTGCGTCGCCGCCGTTTCGGCTCCACCGGGCAGGAAACTCCGACCAGAGGCCGAAGTCCGCAAAATCGAGGACACCGGGTAGCCCCGCCCCGACCACCGAACGTCTGGGCGGACTCCTCGTCGGCAAGCCACGAAGGGAGCATTCCGATGAAGGCCGTTGTCTGGAAGGGACTGGGGGACATCGGTCTCGAGGACGTGCCCGAACCGAAGATCAAGGATCCGTACGACGCCATCGTGCGCATCACGACCTCCGCCATCTGCGGTACCGACCTCCACTTCGTCCGCGGCACCATGCCCGGCATGCAGGAGGGACGGATTCTCGGCCACGAGGCGGTCGGCGTGGTGGAGGAGGTGGGTTCCGGAGTGCGCAACCTGCGCCCCGGCGACCGCGTGGTGGTGCCCTCGACAGTGGCGTGCGGTGTGTGCAGTTACTGCCGCGCGGGCTACTACGCCCAGTGCGACAACGCCAACCCCGGGGGGCGGCTGGCAGGCACCGTCTTCTTCGGCGGGCCGCAGGCCGCGGGCGGGCTGGACGGGCTGCAGGCCGAGTACGCCCGAATCCCCTTCGCCCATGTCGGGCTGGTGCCGCTGCCGGACACCGTGGACGACGCGCAGGCGATCCTGCTCTCGGACATCTACCCCACCTCCTGGTTCGGAGCCAGGCTGGCCGAGGTCGGCGACGGCGACACCGTCGCGATCGTCGGGGCCGGCGCCGTCGGGCAGGCCGCCATCGCCTGCGCCCGCCTGCAGGGGGCCGGGCGGATCATCGTCGTCGACGGCGTCGGCGACCGCCTGGACATGGCCCGTAGCCAGCATGCGGAAACCGTCGACTTCAATGCTGAGGACCCGGTCGAGGCGGTGCGTGAGCTGACCGGCGGCATCGGCGTGGACCGGGTGATCGAGGCCGTGGGCGTGGACGCACAGAAGCCGTCCCACGGGCCCGCCGCGGACGCCGCGGCCCAGCAGGCCGAGGAGTTCGGCCACGAGCGGTCGGAGGCCGCGCCGGAGCAGAACCCGGACGGCGCGACGTGGGTGCCGGGTGACGCCCCGACGCTGGCGGCGCGCTGGGCGGTGCAGATGGTGGCGAAGGCCGGCACGGTCGGCACCATCGGTGTCTATCCGCCGCAGGTGCAGCACTACCCCTTCGGCGAGGCGTTCATGAAGAACCTGACCCTGCGGATGGGCAACTGCAACCACCGGCGCTATGTACCGCCTCTGGTCTCGCTGGTCGCCTCGGGAAGCCTCGACCCCACCCCCCTCGTCACCCGCTGGGGCGGCACTGCGAACGCCGTCGAGGCGTACCGCCGCTTCGACCGGCGGGAGGCGGGTTGGACCAAGGTGGTCCTCGGCGTCTCGGAGGACGGAACGGTCGCTCCCGGCCTCGGCGAAGCGGCGGGCACCGGCGCGGCCACCACCGCCGGCTCGCCGGGCCCCACGGCGGCCGAGGCGACTCAGGAAGCGGGATCATGAAGCGGTGTGCCGCCCCGGGTGAGATCGGGCGCCGAAGCGAGGGATGGCCTGCCTCGGCGGCGGCGACGACGACGGTGGTCCTTCAGCGCCCGTGAGCAGAAGAGGCGTCAAGCGATTTCGCGATGCCGGACAGCGGGCCAGGAACTCGGTCTGCGGCTCATGGAGTGGGCCTCCGACGGCGAGCTGCCTCACCTCGTCGTCCTCGCGCTGCCCCCGCGGTGGCGTGCCGGTGGCCGCCGAAGTCGCCAGGGTCCTGGGCATGCCCCGGGACGTGCTCGTGGCGCGGAAGGCCGGTCTTCCCGGCCGGCCGGAGACGGGCATCGACGGGTCGTGGACGACGACCCACCCGTGTTCGCCTGCTCGACATCGACCCTGGGCATGTCAGCGACGACCTGATGTTCCGCATGACAGGCACTCTGCAGCTGAGTCGTAGACGGTGATTGCCACCTCCGGACGTGCTGCGATGTTCCGTGAATGCCGGCTGTCGGGCGAGGACACCCACAGAACCCGGTGTGGTCCGTCGGCGGCGACGAACACCGGGCTGGCCCATGGCCGACCCTCGCCGTCCGCGGTGTCGAGGACGAGGTAGTGATGCTGTGCCGGCAGCTGCGGGACCGTTTCCCACCTCGTCAGTCCTCCGGTTCGTTGTGACATCGGGGCAGTCCTGGAGCGCCGGCATCCTCGCCACCACCGGGGGGTTTGCCAACAATCCTTCAGCCGGGGTGAAGATGGGGGATGGAACGGCAGGACATCGAGGTGTTTCTGCCAGACGGCGATCGCGCGAGCGATTGTCACCGGCCACGGCGCCACGGGTGAGCTCCGCCTCGGCTACATGTCCGCCGCCGTTGCCCGGCGCGTCCTGCCGCTGCCCGTTGCCGGACCGGATCTCACACGCGCTGGCGCGCAGGACGCGTTCGGCTCCTCACTCAATGAGGATCATCGCTTGGTTCGTTCTCCAGGCACTCGGGCCGGTGGCGAGCACGTCGACGCCTTCTCGACCCCCTGGTCCTCGGGGACTCGTCCGCCAGGCCGGTGGCCAGCAGCAGACGGCGCGCTCGCGCGATGCTCCCGTCGTCGGCGACGATCTCGATCGTCGCCGACGCGCTCCGCGGAGACGACCGACGCCCGTGCCGTGCGCGCGCCGAAGCGGGCGGCCTCTGCGTGGGCGAGTGAATCGACAGCGACGCTGTCACCGTGCGGCCTCACCTCGTGAACGTGCTGGCACCGCAGTACGCCGACGGTTCGAAGCGGCGGGCGATCCCGGCACGAGAAATCCGGCGCCTGGCCCCGGATGTGCTCGCGCTCCGGGAGGGGACCCACGGGGACGCGGGAATGTTCGTCGAAGAAGGCTGGCACGTCAGTCCCTCGGCGGCATGAGCACCTGCTTCCAAGACGCATGGTCGACCATGCACCCCGACGAACCAGGGCCCACCTTCACCTCGGGCAATCCACTCGTGGGCCGCATCTCATCCTGTCGGCGGGTCCTCGTTCAACCCGTGGGCGGCGTGCAGGCGAGTGACCATCACGGCTTGGTCGCCGACCTGACGCTTCCCGACCACCCTCCCGGCCGGTGGGCCGGCACATCCACGCGTCTCAGCACGTCGGAGGGCCACGGAAGTTGAGCCAGGGCCCGAGCGACCCTTCGGCATGCACCCCCGCACCGGCTCACGCGTGGGAGTACGCCCAGAACAGCTGGGCCGAATGCCTCGAAGCCGTCCAGGATGTCGACGGCCCGCAGGTTGTGAGCCTGCGGGCCTGTCGGATCCCGGCGCCTGACCGATGCGGGGCTCAGTTGCAGCAGTCGCAGCCCGGGCGGCACCCGCAACCGTCGGTCTCGGCACTCACGGGACCGACGGCCGGGGCGGCCGGGACCGCGCAGCAGCCCTTGCCCTGCCAGGCGTCACGGCCTTCCTTCACCGCGACCGCCGCGATGACGAGGGCGGCGATCGGGTCGGCCCAGGACCAGCCGAAGATGCTGTTGGCGAGGAGGCCGACGAGCAGGACCGCAGACAGATAGGTGCACAGCAGTGTCTGCTTGGAGTCCGCGACCGCGGAGGCGGAGCCGAGTTCGCGGCCCGCGCGGCGCTGGGCGGCGGACAGGAACGGCATCACGGCCAGAGACAGGGCAGCGAGCACGATGCCGACCATGGAGTGCCCGGCTTCGCCGTCGCCGGCCAGGGCTCGGACGGACTCGATGGCGACATACGCGGCGAGGGCGAAGAAGGAGACGGCGATGATCCGCAGGGTGGTCTTCTCCCGGGCCTCACGGACGGCGTAGTCGCGGGCGGAGAACTGCCAGGCGACCGCCGCGGCGGAGGAGACCTCGATGACAGAGTCGAGCCCGAAGCCGATCAGAGCAGTCGACGACGCTGTCGTCCCGGCGGTCAGCGCGACGACTGCCTCGATCACGTTGTAGGTGATCGTCGCGGCTACGAGGAGTCGTATGCGCCGGGTCAGGACATCACGCCGGGCCGGCGACGGGCTGAGGGACAGCGCGGTCATCAGCAGCACCCCTTCTCGTCGGGGGCCGCACAAGTGCGGTCGGTCTCGACGGCCACCACCGCGTTCCGCAGGTCGTCCAGCGCGTGACCGAGGCGTTCGTCGGCGAGTTCGTAGCGAGTGCGGCGGCCTTCCGGCACGGCCACGACCAATCCACAGTCCCGCAGACACGCGAGGTGATTCGAAAGCCGGGTCCGGGAGACCCCGAGTTCCTCGGCAAGGTCGGCGGGATGGGCAGGGGCTGTGCGCAGAGCGAGCAGGATGCGGCAGCGGATGGGGTCGGCCAGCGCACGGCCGAACCTGGCCAGCACCTCGACCTCGGGGGCGACGGTCAGCATGGAGCGAGAGTACACGCAAACCTGAATCCATGGAAACGTGAATAGCTTCCCCGTCTCGTCAGGGCATGGTGCAGGGGCGGAACACTGGCTGACCAGCAGTCGGGCGAAGAGGGCCGGGAAGGTGCGGGGATCCGGCCCGGACGCCGTTTCCGCCGACCTGTGCCGATCGTCCCCCGAGGGCGGCAGGCGGGCCAAGGCGGCGGACTCGACGACGAGCGTTCGCTTGCGGATCCCTATCCCTGGTACGAACCCCTCCGCAGCACTCACCGTGCCCGGTAGGACCCGCTCCCGTGCCCGGCTCTCCCCACCGGGATGCCCCCCGGCTTCTCGTCGCTCCGCACCTGGGAATACCTGTCTACGTTCGGTCAAGCGCAGTGACAACGTCACCTCGCCTCCCTCGCCCATGTGCGCGTGCGGCCTCCCAGATGACTCGTGCTCAAGGCCCGACGAGTACCCGGACCCCACGGTCCCGTCCGCCGATGGGATTGCGGCCCGGCTCCCCTCGAAAGCCGGGATACGGGGTAGAAGGAGGGAGGCGCATGTGTCGGCTGAGTCGTGGTCGGCAGGTCGTGCACGGTACGAACCGGAACTTCTCTCGCGGCTCGTTGCGTTCAAGGAGGTCGGAGTGCGTCTTCACCACAGCCGTCCCACTGATCGCGGGTACCGCCGCCTGCGCCACGGGCGCGGTTTCCGTTACCTCGACGCTCACGGTGAGCCGCTGCGCGATGCCGAAGAGCTGGCCCGTATCCGGGAGCTGGTCATCCCGCCGGCCTGGCGGGACGTGTGGATCTGCACCCGGTGCAACGGACATCTGCAGGCCGTCGGCACCGACGCCGCCGGACGGCGTCAATACTTGTACCACTCGCAGTTCCGTGCCGAGCAGGAGCAGGCCAAACACGAGCACGTGCTGGATGTCGCCGAGTCCCTGCCCGCGGCACGGGAGGTCGTCGAGGGGCATCTGCACGACCGCGGGCTGACGCGGCAGAGGGTCCTCGCCACCGCGGTGCGCCTGCTCGACCTCGGCTTCTTCCGCATCGGCAGCGACCGCTACACCGAAGTGAACAACAGCTACGGTCTCACCACGCTCCTGCGAGAGCACTCCAGCTGCCAGGCCGGCGAGATCCTGTTCGCCTACACCGGCAAGCACGGCAAGGAGATCATCCAGACCATCGCCGATCCCGCGGCTCGCCGCAGCCTCACCGCGCTCCTGCGCCGCCGCGGCGGCGGTGAACGGCTCCTGGCCTACTGGGACCGGCGTGCCTGGCACGATGTGAGCGGTCATGACGTCAACGCCTACCTCAAGGAGCTGACCGGTCTCGACATCACCGCCAAGGACTTCCGGACCTGGCACGCCACCGTCCTGGCCGCCGTCGCGCTGGCCGTCTCGCAATCCGTCGCACGCACCGAGACCGCCCGGCGCCGTGCCATCGCCAGGGCGGTGCGTGAGGTGTCCGGCTATCTCGGCAACACACCGGCCGTCTGCCGGGCCTCCTACATCAACCCGCGAGTGATCGAGCTGTACGAGGAAGGCGTGACGGTCGCATCCGCGCTGCCCCGTCTCGGCGACGAGGGCGCGTACGGCATCCCCGCGACCCAGGGACCCGGCGAGCGGGCCGTCCTGCATATGCTCCGCAACGGACCTGCGCCCGAGGGGGAGTAGAAGTGGACGAGGCTGTCGCGACCGTACGGGAATCACGGCAGCCGGCCCCCAGACCGAGTCGGACCCGGTGACGGAGTCCTTCGGAAGGCAGTCATGAGCGGAGCCGTCGGGCGGCGGTGTCGTCAGCCGGATAAGCGAGGCTGCTCGGGGTACAACGGATGTGGCTCCTGCTGCCGGGAGCTGGAGCGTGCCCGGATCATGGGCTGTTTCCGTGGATGAACGATGAACGAAGGATCGACAGTATGGCCAGCGGTACCGTCAAGTGGTTCAACTCCGAAAAGGGCTTCGGCTTCATCGAACAGGACGGTGGAGGCCCGGACGTCTTCGCGCACTACTCCGAGATCCAGGGCAGCGGGTACCGCGAGCTGACGGAGGGCGAGCACGTGACGTTCGAGATCGGGCAGGGACAGAAGGGCCCGCAGGCACAGAACATCGTCCGGGGCTGACCGGACGCCACGAAACGGCGAGGCGGTCGCCGCACAGCGGCAGCCGCCTCGCCGTCTCAGTGCGTGGATCACTCGTCCGCGCCCGGTCTCGGGCCGTCGTGTCGTTGGGCTGGGCGGGTCGCTGGCGGCACCCGTCCGATGTCGCCGGCCAGGGCCGCTGCCGTGAGGGTGGCCCGGCCCAGCGCGGGGGCCGCGGCGCCCAGGCGGCGTACCCGGCGGGGAAGCGTGGTGCAGAGGAGGAGAGCATCACCCACGTCCGAGGCGATGCGCACGGCGGCGGCCGTGGCCAGTGCCGGACCGCCGGGGCGAGGAGCATCACCAGGCCTTCGGCGGGGTCTCGCGACGCCAGGGGGCGGACGGCCATGGCGGCGTGCGGTCCGACGTCACCGTGCGCATCGACCAGGCCCGAGGGGCGGGCCAGCAGGCCCGGTCGGCCGGCCGTCACAACTCCGTAGGCGCACATGGCCGCCCCGAGCAGCCTCAGCAGTCCTGTTCGCACCGTCAGCACCTGGCGACACTTCGCCGCGCAGAAGTGTCGGATGTGGTTGTCCGGGACGTGGCCGGTCTCAGCCTCGGACTCCGTCTGCCGCAAGTACGGCGTGACGGTCATGGGGATGGGCGGTGCCGGCGAAGTCCGGGGTGAAGACTGAGCCGCGGTAGGCAGCGAGGTCGCCCAAGGCGACGATTCCCACCGGCCTCCCACTGCCGACGACCGGCAGGCAGCGCAAGGTTCTGCTTCGCATCAGACACACGGCCCGGTCGACGACCTCCTCGGGTGCGACGGCCGTCAACCCGCTCCTGCACGCCTCCGCGCGGCCGGAGACATCACCGCCTTCGGCGAGGACGCGCACGGTCAGGTCCCGGTCGGTGACCAGACCGCGGAGCCGGCCGTTCTTGGTCACCAGGACCGCGCTGATGCCGTGGTCTGGCATGTCTCACACCGACGAAGCCGGTCGAACTCTTCCCAGCTCTACCACCGCTCTGCACCGGATCTGGCACGGCGAGCGGGTCGTAGCCGTTTGTCGCGCGTGGCGGTTCCGAGACCGGGCAAGGAGGGCTACCCGGCTGATCGTGCTGGTTCCGTGCTCCGCGCCCCGGGAGTCGGCGTTCCGGTCCCGATGAGGATGCGAATCGGGTCCGCGCGCATCCAGCCTGCCGACCAGGGCGTCGACGCGTTGGCGAAGTGGTACGGGAGGCCGGTCCCGGCTGGTGCGTGCAGGCTGACAAGTGATGTCGGAATGGATGAGGGAAGGCCTCGATGACTTCCAGTGTCCGCGCGTTGGTGTTCGACGTGAACGAGACCCTGAGCGACCTCAATGGTCTCGGTCCGCGACTTGAGGAGGTCGGGGCCTCACCGGGTCTGGTGGCCGAGTGGTTTGCGGGTGTGCTCCGCGACGGGTTCGCGCTGACCGCGGCCGGAGGTTACGCCGAGTTCACCCAAGTGGCTGCCGAACGCCTGCGAGTCATGCTGGAGGAACGGCTCGACCACACCAGGGACGCGCATACGGATGCTCAGTACGTCGTCGAGGGAATCCCGGGGTTACCCACCCACGACGACGTGTGCGAGGGCATCCGCGAGCTGTATGAAGCAGGGCTGCCCTTGTTCGCGATGACCAACGGGTCGGCCGCATCCGCCGAGACCTTTCTACGTGGGGCCGGTCTCCTCGACCGGTTCCGGGCAGTGCTCTCCGTCGAGGAACCCCGTGTGTGGAAACCGGCACGGGCCGCATACCAGTACGCGGCACATCGCATGGGATACAAGGTCCAAGAGCTGATGATGGTTTCCGTACACCCCTGGGACATCGACGGTGCTCGGCGCGCTGGTCTGTCCACAGCCTGGTTGCGCCGTGCGGCTCCGGCCTACCCCGAGTTCCTGGGTGTGCCCGACCTGATCGTGCAGGCCCTGCCCCACCTTGCCGCGCTCCTGCCGCGGCAGGAGTGAGAGGAACACCTTCTCGGCCAACGCCCACAGCGGCATCGACGTGACCATCGCCAAAACCTTCGACGGGGAAGAATTGACGGGCTTTCCCCGGTGCTCGGTAGCGGCAACTGCTGGGAGGCCCGGATTTCGCCACTACCCGCAGCAGTCCCGTTGCACAGTGCTGTCCTGCACGGGGTCTTACTCATGAGATTTCTGACCGAAGTGTCCAGTCACGGACCTGTCGACTGCCGTTGCGGGATGCTGCCTGCCACCGAGCCACAGGGCGTTTCCCCATAGGGGCCTTGCCGACGATCAGGCGCCGTCACAGTTCAGACCGCCCGCGCAGGCCGGTGCCATCCACTCAGCACGTCACTACGCGGGAGGCGAACCATCATGACGACCCGGCAGCGCAGCACCTCCTCCAGCACGGATCCGCCCGTTCGGCGCGAGGTTGTGCTGGGCGTGGACACGCACGGCGAGATGCATGTCGCCGCGGTGATCTCCCCACTCGGGAAAATCTCGGGCACCGAGTCCTTTCCGGCCACGGCGGCCGGCTACCGGCAGTTGCTTGTCTGGGCCCGCAAGCGGGGGACGGTACGCCGAGCCGGCGTGGAGGGCACGAGTACCTCGGCACGGGTCTGTCCTGCTACCTGCCGACTCAGCACGTCCAGGTGTTTGAGGTGACCGGCCCGACCGATCGGCCCGCCGTCTGCTCGGCAAGTCGGATCCGCTCGAGCTCAGACCGCCACGCGGTCCGTGCTCAGCGGTCGTGCCCGGGCCCGGGCCAAGTCCGGCGACGGGCCGGCGCACAGCGCCCGGATCTTCGACGGTGGGGGAGACGAGGACGCGCCGAGCCAGGCCACTCACCTGACGCTGCGCATGCTTGCCGAGCGCATCGGACAGCTCACCGCTCAGATCAACGGGCTCAACCAGCGCCTGACCCGGCTCGTCGAACACCACGCCCCGCAGCTGCTCGAACCGGTGAGCATAGGCCCAGACAGCGCCGTCACTCTCCTGATCACCATGTGAGACAACCTCGAGCGGCTGAACACCGAGGCGTTCTTTGCCGCCCCGGAGTCAGCCCCATCGAGTACTCCTCCGGTCGGCGAAGAAGGCGCAGGCTCAACTACGGCAGCGACCGGCAGGCGAACGCCGCCCTGCACCGCATCGTCTTCACCCGGCTGCGCCACGACCCGCGCACCCAGGCGTACTACGACGCCGCACGCAGGAGGGCATGACCCGCCGTGAGATCATCCGATGCCTCAAGCGGTCCGCGGCCCGCGAGGTCTTCAATCTGGTCAGACCGGTGTCCCGCACCCCCGCGTTTTAGGGGCGTCCGTGATACGTGAGAGGGTCTGGGGCGTGAGTGAGACAGCACCGAACACCCTGCAATACCGCTTTGACGGGCCAGAAGACGCTCCGGTTCTGATCCTTGGTCCCTCACTGGGCACCACCTGGCACATGTGGGACCGGCAGGTGCCCGAGCTGGCTCAGCAGTGGCGGGTCTTCCGCTTCGACCTGCCCGGGCACGGCGGCGCCCCGGCCCACCCGGCGGGGTCCGTCGCCGACATCACCACGCGTCTGCTGGCCACCCTCGACGGACTCGGCGTGCAGCGCTTCGGGTACGCCGGATGCGCGTTCGGCGGCGCCGTCGGCATCGAGTTGGCGCTGCGCCACCCCGAGCGCCTGGCCTCCTTGGCGCTGATCGCCGCCTCGCCCCGGTTCGGCACCGCCGACGAGTTCCGCCAGCGCGGCGTGATCGTGCGCACCAACGGGCTCGACCCGATCGCCCGCAGCTCCCCGGAGCGCTGGTTCACCGGCGGGTACGCGGCCGCCCAGCCCGCGATCACCGAGTGGGCCGTGCAGATGGTCAGGACCACCGACCCCGGCTGCTACATCTCCGCCTGCGAGGCACTCGCCGCGTTCGACGTCCGCGGCGAGCTCGGCCGGGTCGGCGTCCCGACCCTGGTCCTCGTCGGCTCGGACGACCAGGTCACCGGCCCCGCCGAGGCCCGCACCCTGGTCGCCGGCATCCCCGACGCCCGGCTCGCGGTCGTCCCGGGCGCCTCCCACCTGGTCCCGGTCGAGCAGCCCGCCGCCGTCACCGACCTGCTCGTACGGCACTTCACCACCGCCTGGCAGGCCGCCCCCGACGCCACCTCCACCGGCCAGATCCCCGTCCCGGTCCACCCCGCCGCCCACCCGGTGCCGGTCGCCGGGCCCGTCGCCGCGCCCGTCCAGCCGGGGCCGGCCCAGCCGCCGCAGAGCGCGCCCATCGCCGCGATCGCCCCGGCGCCCGCCGTGCCGCCGCAGGCACAAGGGCGGCCCGATCCGTACGACGCGGGGCTCAAGGTGCGCCGCGAGGTCCTCGGCGACGGGCACGTCGACCAGGCGCTCGCGCAGGCGGACGAGTTCTCCGGGGACTTCCAGGAGTTCCTCACCCGGTACGCGTGGGGGGAGATCTGGGACCGGCCGGGGCTCGACCGGCGCTCGCGCAGCTGTGTCACCCTCACCGCCCTCGTCGCCGGCGGCCATGTGGACCAGCTGGCGCCCCACCTCAGGGCCGCCCTGCGCAACGGCCTCACCCCGGGCGAGATCAAGGAAGTACTGCTCCAGGCGGCCGTCTACTGCGGCGTGCCGGCCGCGAACGGTGCCTTCCGGGTGGCCCAGCAGGTCATCCGGGAGGAGACGACACCGCCCGAGTGAGTCCCGTGGGCCGGGAGCGGCGGCGCGGCGGCAGGATGGGGAGCATGAAGCTCACCAAGAAGTCGCACGCCTGTGTCCGCCTGGAAAAGGACGGGCAGACGCTCGTCCTGGACCCGGGCGGGTTCAGCGAGGAGGACGCCGCCCTCGGCGCGGACGCGATCCTCGTCACCCACGAGCACCCGGACCACTTCGACGAGCCGCGGCTGCGCGCCGCCATGGAGGACAACCCGGCCGCGGCGATCTGGACGCTGAAGTCGGTCGCCGAGAAGATCTCGGCGGCCTTCCCGGGCCGTGTCCACACCGTCGGCCACGGCGACACCTTCACCGCCGCCGGTTTCGACGTACAGGTCCACGGGGAGCTGCACGCGGTGATCCACCCGGACATCCCGCGCGTCACCAACGTCGGCTTCCTCGTGGACGGCGGCAAGGTCTTCCACCCCGGCGACGCCCTGACCGTCCCCGGCCACCCGGTGGAAACGCTGATGCTGCCGGTGATGGCCCCGTGGAACAAGATCGCCGAGGTGATCGAGTACGTGCGTGAGGTCCGACCGCGGCGGGCCTACGACATCCATGACGCGCTCCTCACCGACCTCGCCCGCCCGATCTACGACCGTCAGATCGGCGAGCTGGGCGGCTCCGAGCACCTGCGGCTGACCCCCGGCGAGGCGGCACGGCTCTGAGGCGCCGCCCCGGGCGGGACCGGTTGTCAGTCCCGCCCGGTAGGTTGTGGAGCATGCGCATCGCGACCTGGAACGTGAACTCGATCACCGCCCGCCTGCCGAGGCTCCTCGCCTGGCTGGAGAGCAGCGGCACCGACGTGCTGTGCCTCCAGGAGGCCAAGGTCGCCGAGGCGCAGTTCCCCTTCGACGAGCTGCGCGAGGCGGGCTACGAGGCGGCGGTCCACGCCACCGGCCGGTGGAACGGGGTGGCGGTGCTCTCCCGCGTCGGCCTCGACGACGTGGTCAAGGGCCTGCCCGGCGACCCGGGCTACGAGGGCGTCCAGGAGCCCCGCGCGATCTCCGCCACCTGCGGACCGGCCCGCGTCTGGTCGGTGTACGTGCCCAACGGCCGCGAGGTGGACCACCCCCACTACGCCTACAAGCTCCAGTGGTTCGAGGCACTGCGCGCCGCCGTCGAGGGCGACGCCTCCGGCAGCCGCCCCTTCGCCGTGATGGGGGACTACAACGTCGCGCCGACGGACGACGACGTCTACGACCGGTCGGCCTTCGAAGGCGCCACCCACGTCACCCCGGCCGAGCGCGCCGCCCTCGCCTCCCTGCGCGGCACCGGTCTGTCCGACGTCGTCCCGCGGCCCCTCAAGTACGACCACCCCTTCACGTACTGGGACTACCGCCAGCTCTGCTTCCCCAAGAACCGCGGCATGCGCATCGACCTGGTGTACGGCAACGAGCCCTTCGCCAAGGCGGTCACCGACTCCTACGTCGACCGGGAGGAGCGCAAGGGCAAGGGCGCCTCGGACCACGCGCCGGTCGTGGTGGACCTGGACCTCTAGCCACGCGCACGGGACCCGCGGGCGTACCCACCACGCAGCCTCTTGGCGTGCCCTGTGGTGCACATGGCGGTACGAATGACAGTCTGGAGGTATGAACTTCCCCTTCCTGGGCAAGCGGCGCGAAGATCCCCGGGCGCACGACGCGGAGGGCATCGGCGAGCTGCTCGCCGACTGTGATCTGCTGCGCTCGCAGGCGCTGCGGGAGGGGGTCGGGCTCGACGACTCCGTGCTCTCGCTGGAGCAGCTCGACCAGGTGCTGCCCCGGTGGCGCAGCGACGAGGAGATCATGGCCTGGCTCGGGAACGACGCCGGTCTGTACCTCGGCACCGTGATCGTGCGCACCGTGCCCGGTGCCGCCTGGACCATCCGGTCCGACGGGCAGCCGGTCGTCCGGCTCGCATCCGGCCGCGAGTTCGACGTGGTGGCGAGCGGTCACGCATGGGCGGAGGACGGCGTTCCCGAACTCTCGCAGTTGTACGGCGAGGTCGCCGAAGCGTGAAGTCCTGGCCCCACTTCCGGCGTAAATAGGGGTAATGATCGAAAGGTGCGTGTCGGCGGTATTCGTGCCGTTTGTCTCGATACGTTGCACGGGTCGGAGGGACGCGAACGCACGGGGGACCTACGCAGGGTGCAGCCGGAGATCACTGCTCGCGGGCGAGGAGAAGGTCAGCTGCATACCGGCGAGCGACCTCGTCGAGGCGCCGCTCGACGACGTGGCGCTCGCCGGTCGGCTCAGCGGGAGGTGCCGGACGGTGTCGAAGGCAGGTACCGGGGCGCCCGCCAGGCGTCCAGCCGGTGCTCCACCGCCGCACCCAGGGAGAGCAGTTCGGCGTCCTGGAGGTCGCCCGCCATCAGGAGCAGCCCGACCGGCAGTTCACCGACGAAGCCGGCCGGTACGGACAGGGAGGGGTACCCGGCGACGGCGGCCGGGGTGGAGGACGGGATCACGTCGTTGTCGCCGCGCGCGCAGTCGGTGGTCCAGGCGGGCGGGTTGGCCGGGGAGGCGATGGCGTCCAGGTCGTGTGCGGCCATGACCTCGTCGATGGACCGGCGGGACAGGTCCGTCAACTCCGCGCGCATCGCCAGGTACTCCGGATCGGTGGTGGACGGCGCGGCCAGCGCCTGTTCGAACAGCTCCTGCCCGGCGAAGCAGGTCTGCTCCCGCGGGTGCGTGCGATTGAACTCGATCAGTTCGGCCAGGTCCTGCGGCCCTTCGCGGGTGGGCAGGTAGGCGTCGATGTCCCGGTGGAACTCGCTCAGCAGAGCCGGGAACTCGAGTTCGGCCAGCCGCTCCTGGTACGGCATGCTCACCTCGACGACCTCGGCCCCCGCGTCGGTCAGCCGCTCGGCCGTACGGGTCATGAGGGCGTCCACCTCGGCGCCGAGCGACGGGAGCCGCCACAGGCCGATGCGCTTGCCGCGCAGGCCACCCGGCCGGCCGGCCGCGTCCATGAGGCCCGCGTTCATGAGGCCCGCGTCCGTGCGGCTCGGAGTGCCGTGGGTGCGGACGGTGTCACGGCCGCCGAGCACGGCGAGGGTGAGCGCGGCGTCGATCACGTTGCGGGCCATGGGTCCCGCGGTGTCCTGCTCGGCGGAGATCGGTACGACGCCCGACTGGCTGACCACTCCGAGGCTGGGCTTGAGGCCGACCACGCCGTTCATCCCGGCGGGGCACACGATGGAGCCGTCCGTCTCGGTGCCGATCGCCACCTGGGCCAGCGACGCGGCGAGCGCCGCGGCCGAACCGGAGGACGAACCGCAGGGGTTGCGGTCCAGGACGTACGGGTTGTTCGTCTGTCCGCCCACCGCCGACCACCCCGACGTGGGCTTGGCCGCACGGAAGTTGGCCCACTCGGACAGGTTGGTCTTGCCGAGGATCACCGCGCCGGCCGCCCGTAGCTTCCCGACCAGCTCGGCGTCGGTGTCCGGTGGGCTGCCGGCCAGCGCCAGCGATCCGGCGGTGGTGGGCATGTCGCGGGTGTTCACATTGTCCTTGAGCAGGACGGGGATGCCGTCCAGCGGCCCACGGGACTTGCCGAGGCGGTGCCGCAGGTCGCTGGCGGCCGCCTGGCGCAGGGCCGTGGGGCTCGTGCGCAGCACCGCGTTGATCCTCGGGTCGACGGCCTTGATCCGCCGCAGGTAGGCCAGGGTCAGCCGGAGCGAGGACAGCGACCCGCGGTTCATGCGGGCCTGTAGTTCGGGGATGGTCACCGTGTCGAGGTCGACTCCGCCGACCAGCGTCGACTCGGCGGGTCGCGCCGCGTCGCCGGGTCCGGATTCGGCGGCCCCGGCCCGTTGACCGGGTGCCGCCGCGACGAGAGGGACCACGACCAGGATTGCGGTCAGGGCCGCCAGGCTTCTCTTCTTCATGCCGGACAGCCCACTACACCGGCCCGTCCGGCACAAGAGGCTCCTCGGCCGGGGCAGTTGACGCGCGCACCAGGGTGCGGTGGGGCGGTGTGCGACCCCTTGACGGAGCCCCGCCCTTCGCTAAGGTCTAGACCTGCACGCGTAGGTCTAGACCTGCGTTGCGGGTTGCCTCATCGGCAACGTCGTGAGCCGGGGCAGGCTGATTCGACGTGGACCGAAGGGAAAAGTGATGTCATGGGCATGAAAAGGAAGCTGGCCGCGGCCGTGGGGGCGCTGGTCGCTCCCGTGGTGGCCCTGAGTCTGCCGGCGCCGACGGCGAGCGCCCACGGCTGGGTGGTCTCGCCGGGGAGCCGACAGGACCAGTGTGCCAACCGCGTGGTGCAGTGCGGCCAGATCAAGTGGGAGCCGGCGAGCGTCGAGGGCCCGAAGGGGCTGCGCAATTGCAGTGGCGGGGACGCCCGGTGGGCCGACCTGGACGACGACGCCAAGGGCTGGCGGGTCACCCCGATCGGGACCACGCACACCTTCACCTGGACCATCGAGGCACGGCACGCCACCAGCAACTGGCAGTACTTCATCGGTGACCGGAAGATCGCCCAGTTCGACGGGCACGGCGCACTGCCGCCCGCCTCGGTCAGCCACCAGCTGGACTTCGGCGGGATCACCGGGCGGCAGAAGGTGCTCGCGGTCTGGAACATCGCGGACACCGCCAACGCCTTCTACGCCTGCATCGACGTCAACATCGGTGGCGGGGACGACGGCGGCGGTGACGACGGAGGCGGCGACGGCGGTGGCGGCGACCAGCCGGGCGACTGCGTCGCGGGAGCCTGGAACGCCGGGAGCGTCTACAACGGCGGCGAAACCGTCTCCCACGACGGCCACACCTGGCGTGCCAAGTGGTGGGTGACCGGCGAGGAGCCCGGTACCACCGGCGAGTGGGGTGTCTGGGAGGACCTCGGCGCCTGCTGAACCGAGTCCGACCGGCCGGCGCACGCACCCGGAAGGTGCGTGCGCCGGCCGGCGCCGTCGTGGGCGGGCCCGGACCGGTCCGCACCTCAGAGCCTTCTGACACCGCGCCGTTGGCGTCCGGCCGGTGGTGTGCGGTCACCGGTCCCGTGAAGGAGCGTCATAGAAGGAAGTTCCCGGCGCGGGTGAGTGGCGACGGGCGCGTGACGGGAAGTGGCCGACGGGTCAGACGTGGTCCCGGGCGCGCCCCTCGAGCTCCTCGATGCCGTGGTTGAACTCGACCATCAGAGTGAGGAACTGCTGGGTGCGCTCCTCGTCCCAGCCCGCCGCCTCGATCAGCCGCGCGGCCCCGCCCGGCGGGGCCGTGAAGCTCCGCTGAACCCCGTCCCGCCAGCCCTCCCCACCCCCCCTACTCCTCCCCGCCCCCAACTCCTCCCCGCTGCTCCCCCGTACCCCACCGAGAACCATCAGGAGAAGACCATCATGGGAACCATCGCCGTCACCGGGGCCGCGTCCGGCATGGGCGCCTCGATCGCCGACCGGCTCACCGCACAGGGGCACCGCGTCATCGGTGTCGATCTGCGCGGCACCGAGGTGGAGGCCGACCTCGGCACCCCGGCGGGCCGGACCGCCGCGGCGGCCGATATCACCCGGCTGTGCGAAGGGCGGCTCGACGGCTTCGTGCCGTTCGCCGGGATCTCGGGCGGAGCGGGCCGGCCCGCGAGCCTCCTCGTCTCCGTCAACTACTTCGGTGCCGTCGGACTGCTGGAGGGGCTGCGGCCGGCGCTGGCCGCCGCGGGGGAGTCCTCCGTGGTGCTCGCCTCCTCCAACTCCACCACCACGCAGCCGGGCTGGGACCCGGGGCTGGCCGAGACCTGCCTGGCGGGCGACGAGGAGGCGGCCCGGGCGCTCGCGGACGCCGGGGCCGACGAGGGAGGCGTCCTCACCTACCCGGCCACCAAGGCCGCGATCGCCTACTACACCCGCACCCGTGCGTCCGACTACATCGCGGACGGCATTCGCCTCAACGCCATCGCGCCGGGCTTCATCGACACGCCGATGACCCGGGCGGGCCGGAAGGACCCGCGGATCGCCGCCGGTATCGAGGCGTTCCTCCGGTCCGTGCCGGCGGGCCGGGCGGGCACGCCCGAGGAGGTCGCGGAACTGGTCGTCTTCCTGCTGTCCGCCAAGTCGGGTTACTGCGTCGGCACGGTGATGTTCTGCGACGGAGGCCTGGAGGCCGAGCTGCGCGGCCCGGACTGGCCCAAGGTGCTTACGCCGCAAGGGTGAGACAGCCGGTGGTGATATCGCTGTCAGTCGCCTGCCCCCTGCTCGGCCCACAGGCGTTGGCATCGATAACATGATCTGCCATAGTCGCAGCTACCGATGGCCGGTCCGGGTTCCCGTGCCACCGCTGTCAAGGAGGCACTGTGCAGCGATCCGCCGCCCTCACGTACGCCGACGGCACCCTCCTGCGCGACGGGCAACCGCACCGCCTCCTGTCGGGCTCGCTGCACTACTTCCGGGTCCACCCCGAGCAGTGGGCCGACCGGCTGCGACGGCTGGCCGCCCTCGGACTGAACACGGTCGACACCTACGTCCCGTGGAACTTCCACGAACCCACCGAGGGCGACGTCCGCTTCGACGGCCCGCGCGACCTGGCCCGCTTCCTCCGGCTCGCCCAGGACGAGGGGCTGGACGTCGTCGTCCGGCCGGGTCCGTACATCTGCGCCGAGTGGGACAACGGCGGCCTGCCCGCCTGGCTGACCGGCACCCCCGGCATGCGGCTGCGTACGTCCCACGGACCCTTCCTCGAAGCGGTCGACCGGTGGTTCGACGAGCTGATTCCCCGGGTCGCCGAGCTCCAGGCCGGCCGGAGCGGACCGGTCGTGGCCGTGCAGATCGAGAACGAGTACGGCAGCTACGGCGACGACCACTCCTACGTGCGCCACATCCGCGACGCCCTCGTCGCCCGGGGCATCACCGAACTGCTCTACACCGCGGACGGACCGACCCCGCTGATGCAGGACGGCGGAGCCCTGTCCGGCGAACTGGCGGCGGCGACCTTCGGCTCCCGTCCCGCCGAGGCCGCGGCGCTGCTGCGCTCGCGCCGGTCCGGGGAGCCCTTCTTCTGCGCCGAGTTCTGGAACGGCTGGTTCGACCACTGGGGGGAGAAGCACCACGTCCGGTCGGCGGCGAGCGCGGCCGGGGACCTCGGCGGCATCCTCGACGAGGGCGGCTCCGTGAGCCTCTACATGGCGCACGGCGGCACCAACTTCGGGCTGTGGGCGGGCGCCAACCACGACGGCGGCGGTTTCCGGCCCACCGTCACCAGCTACGACTCGGACGCCCCCGTCGCCGAGAACGGTGCCCTGACCCCGAAGTTCTTCGCCCTGCGGGACCGACTGACCGCGCTCGACGGCGCCGCACCCCGGCGCCCGCTGCCCCCCGACCCGCCGCTGCTGGCCCCCCGTGACCTGCCGGTCACCCGGCGGGCCGCCCTGCTCGACGCGTTGCGCGCGGCCGCGCAGCCGGTGGCCGCTCCGCTGCCGCTGAGCTTCGAGGAACTGTCCCTGGCCTCCGGCCTGGTGCTCTACGAGGCCGCCCCGCTGCTGCCCCCGGGGGACCACGAAGTCACCGTCACGGGTCTGCACGACCGCGCCCAGGTGTTCGTCGACGACGCACCCGTCGCCGTACTGGACCGCGAGAGCGCCTCGTTCACCGTCTCCGGTTCCGCGGCGCCGGTCCGGCTGGCGCTGCTGGTGGAGAACCAGGGCCGGATCAACTACGGCCCGCTGCTCGGCCAGGGCAAGGGCATCCTCGGCGGTGTGCGGGTGGAGCGGCGGCTGGTGCACGGCTGGACGATGCGTCCGCTGCCGCTCGACGCGTGGACGTGGCAGGACACGGACCGCGCCGCCGCGGCGGTCCCGCCGGACGGCCGGGCGGGCTTCGCCGGGGCCGTGCTGTCCGTGGACGAGCCCGCGGACGCCTTCGTCGCGCTGCCCGGATTCGGCAAGGGGTTCCTGTGGGTCAACGGGACCCTGCTGGGCCGCTACTGGGAGATCGGGCCGCAGAGCACGCTCTACGTGCCCGGCCCGCTGCTGCACCCAGGCGACAACACCCTGACGGTGCTGGAACTGGAGCACTTCGGCGACCGGATCGCCCTGCGCGAGCGGCCCGAGCTGGGACCGCCGGAGGAGTACGTGGAGACGTTCGACTGACCTCCGCCCCGCCACCTCGCGCGCCGGCGGCCCGCCCCGGGTGGGGGCGGGCCGCCGGCACGACCGGTCAGTGGGCGTCGGCGGGCCGTTCGCCCGGCGGGTAGCCCGTCGGCAGGTCCACCGGCACGCCGTACACGCGCATCTCCGCGGCGGCCGCGTACGGCTGTCCGTTGAGCGCGTTCAGGGCGGTGAACCGCACGTGGGAGGCGCGCACCCGGTCGAAGGAGATCCGCTGCGTCTGCGGGACGTCCTTCAGCGTGCCCTCCGCCACCGTCGTCCACTTCTCGCCGTCCTGGGACACCGCGACCTCGTACCCGGCGACGCGTCCGTTCTGGCCGCCGCTCTGCCGGCCCAGGTACCCGAAGCCGTCGATGTCCGCGGCGCCGTCCAGCTCCAGCGCCACCCAGTGCGGATACGGGGCCTGCGAGGCGGTGTAGTCGGTGTGCCAGATGGTGCCGGCGTCACCGTCGAGCACGTTGGCCACCGGGCCCTCGCCGGAGCCGGAGGAGCCGTTCTCCGAGTCGGCGGTCGCGGACATCGAACCGGGCGAGAGCACCGGTTCGTCGGTCACCGAGGCCCGGGCGTCCGCCGACACGGTCCTGGTCTCCCCGGCATGGGCGTACGTGGCGCTCACCTGCCAGACGGGGGAGGTGCCGGCCGGGTCGGCCGGCGGCGTCAGCAGCCACGTGGTGCGCACGCTCGCGCCCGGCTCGACGCGCTCGAAGAGGTTGCCGTCCTTCTCCTTCACCTCCGCCTTCCAGCCCTCGGGCAGCCCCTGGAAGCCGACGCCGACGTTCTCGACGGCCGCCGACTCGTGGTTGGTGAACGTCGTGACGTACGCGCCGGGCACACCGGGGCTCAGCTCGGCGCCGGACGCGGAGGTGACACCGGCACAGGCGGCCCCGGTCCCGGCCTCGCCCAGGTCGGTCACGGTGAAGTCGTCGAGCACGAGATCCGTGCCCCGCGCGCTGCCGAGTTTGCGCAGCCCGACCCAGGTGTCCCCGCAGCCCGCCACGATCTCGCGGGAGTACGTCGCCGTGTCCAGGGCGGGCGCAAGGACGTCACGGGTGATGTCCCGCGCACTCGTCTTCCCGTCGGCGACCCGGTCCGCTCCGGTGACCCAGGCCCACTGGTCCTCGACGTTGGTCTGGTACGAGAAGGACACGCGGTACTTGTGGCCCTCCTCGAACGGCACCGTGGCGGGGGTCGTGCGGTGGACCAGTCCCGTGTTCTCCGCGTGGGACTTCAGCGAGTGCCGCCCGGCGAGCACGTCGTCGACGGCCCTGCCCTTCAACGTGCCGCTGTCGTAGGGGGAGTAGGTGTTTTTCCACTCCTTCTGGCTGTAGGGCGCGTGCAGGTCGCTGACGCTGGTGCGGGGGTCGGTGACGCCGCCGGCGTCGCCCTTGACGAAGGGCCCCCAGCCCGGCTGGTTGCCCTCGAAGTCGTCGTGCGCGATCACCGTGCCGTCCGTGCCGCGGGGGAGCGGTGCGGTGGTGTCCGCCATGACGCGTACGTCGTCCAGGACGACCGCGGCGTCACCCGCGACGGCCCCCAGCTCCACGGTGACCTGGCCGCCGGGCGGTGCCGTGAAGGAGACGGCGGCCCGCTGGGAGTAGGTGTCGCGCTTCTCGTCGGACGCCATCCTGTTCAGGGCCGGCGTGGTGTCGAAGGTCTTCGGCTCCGTGTCCTTGCCGCCGCGCACCCGCAGCGTCGTGGCCCGGCGCTCGCCCGGGCCGATCTCGACGTCCGCGGCGAGCGTGTACCGCTTGCCCGGGGTGAGGCCGCGGACCCGCTGCGAGACGCCCGAGGCACCGTCGCCCAGGCGGGCCACGTTGTCGCCGTTGGCGGCCCGGACGACCTCGGCGCCGCCCCGCGCGTTCCAGTCGCCGAGGTCCCCGCCGTTGAAGCCGGGGTCGGACAGTCCGGTGTACTGGCCGTAGTGGGCGTCGCGGTGCGGCGCCCGGCCGCCGTTCGGCACGAGGACGTAGGGCTGCCCCTTCTCGGCGGTGAGCGTCACCCGCCCGTCGTGGGCCGTCACCCGGGTCTTCTTCGCCCGGCCCTGGTCGGTGAGTGCGTAGAGGGTGAAGTCCTCGTCGCCCGCGAACCGTTCGGTCAGTCCGAAGGTGTGCTCGCCGCCGGACGCGCTGTAGAAGTACATCTTGTCGGCGTCGACGGGGGAGGAGGTGCCGTCGGCCTTCCCGGCGTTCTGCCAGGGCAGCAGGTAGGTGTCGCCCCTGAGGACCTCGGTGCCGTCCATGGAGATCCGCCGTTCACCGTCGACGGACCGCACGCTCACCCCGTCGGTGAGCCGGGCGGACCTGCCGCGGTCCCAGTCCAGCACCTGGAAGTGCTGGAGGAACTTGGTCGGCAGGTTGTCGGTCCAGATGTTGCGGTAGAAGGCGTTCCAGTCGTCCTGGCCGGTCCAGCCCTCGAACTCGACGACGCTCGCGCCGCCGAGCAGCGGGTCGACGTTCCACACGTCGCGGTCGGAGTTGGCGATGAACCGGACGATGTCCGAGTTGATGCCCTTGTTGGTGGCGCCGCCGTAGTTCTTGTCGGCGGCCCAGTGCGACCACAGCGAGCTGCCCTCGAACTTGTACGCCCACTCGGTGGCGACCTCGAAGCCCATCCCGCGCAGCTCGGCGGCCAGACCGTCGGCCAGCCAGCCGCTGGAGTAGTAGGCGTCGATGTAGACGGTCCTGATGCCCGGTGCCTCCTCGCGCAGCCGCTTGAAGCGGTCGAGGACGGCGCCGGTGCCCAGGTCCTCGCGCTGGTCGATGTGGTAGGCCTGGTTGAGCCAGTCCCAGCCGTTCGGCTGCCCCTCGACCATGTCCTGGCTGAACGTCCTGGCCTGCGCGTAGGCCTCGGTGGCGTTGACGTGCACGGCGAAGTCCGCGTTGTAGTCGGCGCCGGTTGCGGTGAGGCGGTTCAGGTCCTTCCAGCCGCCCGCGCGGACGTTCTCGTTGCCGCCGTAGTCGGGGTGGGCGGAGTCGTGGCCCTCGCTCGCGTACCCCTTCTCCAGCACCCACTGCCCGAGGTCGTCGGTGGCCATGGAGATGCGCTTGGTGTTGTCCAGCGTCTTCAGGAACGGGTTGGTGGCCTGGCTCGCGAAGTTGAACGGGATGCGCTGGACGACGCGTTCGGGCACCCGGTCGGCGCCGAGCGGGCGGCGCATGTGCTCCCGGTGCGCGATGGCGCCGTCCTGCCAGTCGACCGTGCCGTCCCCGTTGGCGTCGGCGGCGAGGACCACGGTCGCCCGGGGCAGCTCGTAGGTGTCGACCCGCGGGTCGCTCGCGCCCTCCGGATGGTACGTGTACGTGCCGACCGACAGCTCCGCCCGGCGCCGCCCTTCCCCCGCGTCGACGATGCGGGACCGCAGGCGGGTGTTCCCGTTGGTGTTGTCGTCCTGCGGCGAGTCCTCGGTCGCGTTGGTGATGACACCCGCGGACAGCTGCGCGTTGCCGACGAACGCGTACGGGGTGCCCACGGGCTCCTTGTCCGGGACGGTGTCACCGGTGACGGGGATGAAGCGGTCGGCGGTCGTGGTCGAGTCCGTGGAGATCTTCGTGCGGGCGAGGTTGGCGCCCGGGTCGTCGGAGTCGACGGAGACGAGGGACTGGCCGGGGATCGCCAGGGTGCGCACGCCCGACGCGGCCTCGCCCGAGATCCTCTCGACGGCGAAGACGACCGTCGTGTCCCCGGTCACCGTGATGGTGGAGGTGATCGTGAGACCGGGCAGGTCCTCGAAGGCGGAGGTGTAGGTCGCCCTGCTGCCCTCCGCCTTCATGGTGGTGGTGGCGCGGTGGGCCTGGCCGTTGACGGTGAAGCTGTCCAGCGCCGTCGCCTGCCCGCCGAGACCGCGCCGGCCCAGCCGGTAGGACATGATCTGGGGGAACTCCTTGGCCACGGTGACGGTCAGTGCGCCCCGTCTCAGTTCCTCCGGTGTCCCCGCCGCGGGCGCCGGTGCCGGGACGGTCTGGGCCGCGTCCGCGGGCACGGCGGCCGTCGACAGCAGACCGGCGGTCAGGCCCAGCACCGCGACGAGGGCACCGGGGCGCGGCAGTCGTCCACGTCCCGGTGGGGCGGTCGGTGGGGCGCTCGGTGGGGAGGACGACGAGGATGTCGGGCTGTGCGCTCCGGCCGCTCGCTTCGGTGTGATCGCTGTCATCTCGTTGCCGCTCGCCCTTCTCTGTGTCGACAGAGGCGTCTACGGAGAAACTTGATCCACGCGAGGTCCGCGTTGGCGGGAACTATGGCAGAGGATGTTATCGATGCCAATGGGTCGCGTCTGGCTAGACTCCGGGGCGGGACCCGTACCCGCGCAGGAGGCCCGGGCCGCGGTCTTCGTGGAGAGGCGAGCGATGTCATCGGAAACGCCGGCAGCCGACCGGACGCCCGTGCGCGGGCGGACGGCCGACGACGGTGGCGCCCGGCCGCCCGGCATGGCCGACGTGGCGCGGCTCGCCGGGGTCTCCGCCCAGACGGTGTCCCGCACCCTGGCCGGTCACCCCAACGTCCAGCACGGGACCCGCGCCAAGGTGCTCGCCGCGGTCGAGGAGCTCGGCTACCGGAAGAACAACGCGGCGCGGATGCTGTCGTCGGGGCGCAGCCGGACGATCGGCGTCGTGACGCTGCGGACCACCTTCTACTCCCGCGCGAACCTGCTCTTCGGCATCGAGGCGGCGGCACGCGAGGCGGGGTACGCGGTGTCCACCGCCGCCACGGCGTCCCTGGACACCGCGGCCATCGAGGGCGCGCTGTCCCGGCTGGCGGAGCAGGACGTCGAGGGGGTCGTCCTCTCGGTGCCGCTGGTGCACGTGAGCCCGAGGATCGAGCGGCTCACCCGCTCGGTGCCGACCGTCACCGTCGACGGATCGAGGACACCGGCCACCGAGGTCGTCGCCGTGGACCAGACCCTGGCGGGTCGCCTGGCGACCCGGCATCTGATCGAGCTGGGCCACGAGACCGTGTGGCACGTGTCCGGCCCCCAGGAGTGGCTCGACGCCGCCAGCCGGTGCGCCGGCTGGCGCGACACCCTGGAGGAGGCGGGGCTGTCCGTGCCGCCGGTGCTGGAAGGAGACTGGACACCCGCCTCCGGGTACCGCAACGGGCTGGTCCTGGGCCGGATCCCCGACGTCACCGCGGTGTTCGTGGCCAGCGACGAGATGGCCTTCGGGGTGATCCGGGCCCTGCACGAGGCCGGGCGCAGGGTGCCGCAGGACGTCTCCGTCGTCGGGGTGGACGACATCGCGCTCGCCGAGTACTGCTCGCCCTCGCTCACCACGGTGGCCCAGCCGTTCGCCGAGATGGGTGCCCTCGCCGTCGCCCACCTGCTGCGGCACATCGCGGACCCGGGCGCGGCGCCGGAACCCGCCTCCGTCGAGCCCGTGCTGGTCGTGCGCGCCAGTACGGCGGCGGTCGGCGGCGCGGCGGGGCGCCGGTCCTGACCCCCACCGGCCCGCAGCCGGCCCGCGGTCGGCCCGAGCTCCGGCCCCGGGCCCGCCGCCCGTGGAGAGCCTGCGTTCAGGCCCGGTGGCACTCCCCGTCCTGCGCGGGAGTTCGGGCGACGAGGACCAGCGCGGCGAGGAAGTCCTCGAAGGCCCGGTCGGCTCGCGCGACGTCACCGGTGGTCTCGATGTCCATGATGAGACCGCGGACCACCGCCAGTACGAGGGTGGCGAGTTCAGGACGGCCGATGCTGCGCATGCCGTCCTCGAACGGTTGCAGCCAGTCCGTGGTGGACTCGCGGCGGAAGCCCGGCCACAACCGCTGCTCGGCGTTCTCGCGGAGTTTGCCGAACATGGTGAGGTACGGCCGGCCCGCCGGGCCGGTCATGACCCGCCAAGCTCGTCGCAGCGTGCTCGGATAGGGCTCTTCTGGCCGCGGGGCGACCAGTTCGCCGAAGAAGTCGCGCTGGCGTCGCCGTGCCCGTCTCAGGGTCTCCCGCAGCAACGCGTCCCGGGTCCCGAAGTGGTAGATGAGCATCCGGGCCGAGGTGCCGGAGGCCTCCGCCAGCGGCTCGAGGCGGTCGGGAAGCCCGTGCACGAGCGCGTGGTCGACGCAGGCGTCGAGGATGCGGTCGCGGATCTCGGGCTGCTTGTGTCGACCCATCGCCGCACTTTTTCACGTAACGGGAGCTACGTCTACCGTTGATCGTGGCGCTTGGAGCTCGCAATCAAGGAGGAAGAGATGCGCGTGGTGTTCGTGCACGGGGCCTGTGTGCGTGACGGGTCGTGGTGGTGGCACCTGGCGGCCTCGGCGCTGCGCGAGCACGGTGTCGGCAGCGCTGCCCCGGCACTGCCGAGCTGCGGCGAGGGGGACCGGCCGGCCGGGCCGGAGGGTCCCGGACTGCCCGAGGACGTCGCCGCGGTGCGCGCGGTCCTGACCGAGGGGGACGAGCCGACCGTGGTCGTGGCGCACAGCTACGGCGGAATCGTCGCAGCCGAGGCGGCGGCGGGTGTGGAGGCGGTGCGGCACATGGTGCTGGTGTCGAGCTATCTGCCCGAGCCCGGCGAGTCCCTGTCGACGTTCGGCGCCGACGTACCCCCGCCGTTCCTGGACTTCGACCCCGACGGCGGCACCTTCGGCGCCCGGCCCGAGCTGTTCGCCGAGACGTTCGTCCAGGACTGCCCGCCGGACCTGGCCCGCGAAGCGGCCGCCCTGCTCGCCCGGCAGACGCTGGCCGTGACCCGGCAGCCCGTCCGTGCGGCGGCCTGGCACGACGTGTCCACGACGTATGTGGTGTGCACCGAGGACCGCGGCACCCCGGTGGCCGCGCAGCGTGCGTTCTCCCGCCGTGCCGGCGACGTCGTCGAGGTGGCGGCGGGCCACCACCCGTTCCTGTCGCAGCCGCAGGCCGTCGCCGACATCGTCCGGCGCCTGGCGTGACCGCACCGGGCGCTCAGGCCCGGTGCGAGGCGCGGGAGGCCGGTGCCGGCGTCGGCAGGGGGCTGGTCGCCGCCCGGGTGACGTCGCCGACCAGCTCGACCACGTCCGGGCCGTACGCCTGGGAGTTGACGACCTTGAGCAGCAGCACGAAGGAGTTGTTGCCGTGCTTGCGGGCCAGCTTCTCGTGGTGCCGGGCCAGGTAGCGGGTGGCGGCCTGGTTGGTGATCGCGCGCTGGCCGCAGAAGAGGAAGGCGGGCCGGGCCTCGCGCCGGTCCCCGGCGGTGAGGCGGGCCAGCAGTACGTACTCCGTGACACCCGCCTCCAGCCGGTAGCGCTCGCCGCCGATCTGGAAGGCGCCCCGGTCCGGTCCGGGCTCCGGGTCGACGTTCATCCGCACCCCGGGCAGCATCGCCGCCATGTGGGCGACCATGCGCCGGTTCGAACCGGGGCCGCCCACACAGAACTCCGTGCGCTCGCCGAAGCCCTGGGCGACCATGTCCTGGGTGACCACTTGGGCGTGCGCGCCGCAGTCCTTGATCAAGGCGGACAGCTCGAGCAGGGCGAAGACGTCGAAGCGGTGGACGGCCGGTTCGGAGGCGGCGGGGTCCCGGTTGACGACGAGCAGCGACTCGGAGCTGTCGGGCAGTCCGAAGAACGCCTGCTTGCGCCTCAGTTTCCGCTTCCACAGATAGGTGCGGACGAACCAGCCCAGCGTGGCGCTGATGCCCGCCGCGACCACACCCAGGACGATGTTGCGTACGTCGTCGGTCATGGGCGGGCATGTTAGCGGGCGTCGGCGTATCCGTGTTCGACGGGAGCAACGACGCCAGCGCTTCCGGGACCACCGGGGCCCGACGACCGCACGGCCCCGGCCGCGCATCCGAGGCGGAACCATCGTCGCCGTAGTCCTGTCTGCTGGCGGTGGGCCTCGGCTGCCCCGGGTGTTCCTGCCGTGGGCGGTGGCGGCAGCGGCCCCGTACGGCTATGCGGCATCCGTTTCACGAGCAGCGGTCGCGGCATAGTCGGTCGGGGTCCGGCCGTAGTACTGGCGGAAGGCGCGGGCGAAGTGGCCGCTGTCGGCGAACTGCCAGCGGGCGGCTATCTCCGTGACGGTCATGCGCCGGTGCGGTGCGACGAGCGCGCGGCATGCCTCCTCGAGGCGGCGGCGCCGGATGTAGGCGCTCAGCGGTCGGCCTTCCCTGGCGAAGGCCCGTTGGAGGGTACGCGGGGAGACGTTCAGCTCCCGGGCGACAGCCGAGGCGGACAGGGCGGGGTCGGTGAGCCGGCGGTCGGCCAGGTCTCGCGCGGCTTGGGCCAGGGCCGGCGACAACAGGGGCTCCACGTCGTCCAGGCCGCCCCCCGCGGCGGCGCGGGCCAACTCGGTCAGGGTGCTGCGGGCGGCGTCGACCCCGGCCGGCCCGAGACGGTCCAGCGTCCGGCCCACCATGGCGGCGTGCGCCGTCAGCAGCCGCACCTCGGCGGTGCCGGCCGGACCGGAAGCCGGCCGGCCCCGTCGGGGCCGCACCTCTGCGGCGGGCAGCACGAGTACCTGCACGACGGTGCGCGGCGCCGCGGAGAAGTGGGACAGCCGTCCCGTCTGCACCAGCAGGCGGCCGGCCGGTGCCGTGTGCTCGGCTCCGCCCGGTTCGCCGAACCGCCAGGCCCCTCGGTGGACGATCCACAGGCGTACGTGATCGTCGGCCCCGACCCGTCGGCCCACCGTCCGCAGGGCGGCCGCGGTCTCGAAGCGGTTGAACATCATGTCCCGCACCCGGAACCCGCGGGACCGCACCGAGAAGCCGGACACGGTCGTCCGGCCGAAGGGCGCCAGCGCGAAGGGCTCGCCCATCCGGCTCCGCCACTCGTGTGCGAACACGCTGAAGGCGTTCGCGCCGCTGACGTCAGCCGAGAAAGTGCCGCTCATCGTTGTCGCAAATCTCCCGTTCGGGCTGACGCACCGGTCCAAGGCGCCGAGACCGCACGCTTCCTACCGTTGTTCCGGCATACGACGAAGATCCGACATCCGTGGTCCGGAATGTCGATACAAGGGTAACGAGGTGGCGCATTGAGCACGCTCGCGATCGTGGGCGCAGGCCCGCAACTGGGGCGCGCGATCGGCCGGCGGTTCGCCGCCGAGGGGGTCGACGTGGCGCTGATCGCCCGCAGCCGCGCGACGCTGCGGGCCGTGGCCGACGAGTTGACCGACACGGGCGTGCGGGCCGAGGTGTTCCCCGCCGACGTGACCGACCGTCCCGCTCTGCACGCCGCGCTCACCGCAGCCGAGGAGCGGCTGGGACCGATCGACATACTCGAGTACTCGCCCGCGCCGTCCCCGGCCGACCTGCGCCGGGCGCCGCTGGTCGGGGCCACGGAGGTCACCGTCGAGTCGGTTCTGGCCCAGCTGGACCTCTATCTGCTCGGGGGCGTGGCGGCGGTGCAGCACGTCCTGCCGGGCATGCTGGAGCGCGGCACGGGGACGATCCTGGTCAGCAGCGGGGCGGGGTCGGGGCCGGTGATCGCCCCGCACGTGGCGAACGTCCAGATCGCCACCGGCGGGATGCGCAACTGGATCCTCAACCTGCACGCGGCGCTCTCGGGTTCCGGCGTCTACGCCGCGCACGTGGCGATCGCCGCCTACATCGGCCAAGGGGGCCACGCCTCCCAGCCGCAGACGATCGCCGACGCCTACTGGCGGCTGCACACCGGGCGCACCGAAGCCGAGCTGGTCATCCAGGATCTGCCGGACGACTACCTGGACCGGGGACTGGCCGACAAGTTCGTCGAGCCGTGAGGCGCCCACGGCTGCGCGGCCGAAGCAGGCCGCGTCGTCCGCGCCGGCCGGCGCTTCTGCTCTTCGGAAGGCCCGCTCCAGCACCGGCTCACCGAACTCGCCCCCGCACACGGTCACTCGGTCCGGCAGGGGCGGGCCTCGGTGTTCGAGCTGTTCCGCACGTATCTCGGCGACCAGGGGAGCGTGGGTGACTGGGACGGGTTCTGCCGCGCGGCCGGCGCCTCGGCGTCTCCGATGGCGCGGTCCTTCGTGGCGGACGGGATCCCGCAGCACCTGAAGGAGTAGTTCCTCGGCCGGCCGGTGGGGAGAAGAGGAAGGTCCTGCCTCGCGGCGGCGGCTCCTCAGAGCGTGCCCTCCTCCAAGGCCCGCTCCAGGTCGACGTCGGTGCAGAACAGCCGTACCTTCGCCGACACCGTCACCTTCTCCACGGCCGCCTCGACCCGCGCCCGGAACTCCGGCTCCCAACGGGAGACGCCCGAGATGACGACCGGGAAACGTCCCGTCCGCCCCAACACCACGAATCTCCCGGCACGTTCCGACGTCGAGACCGACACTTCGTGCTGAAGGCCGTCGTCGTCGACGACGCCCTGCACTGCTCGCCTCGCCTCGTCGGCCTGCTCGCGTGAGGAAAGGCCGCTGACGTCCAACTCGATGCGTATGTTCACGGACATGGCGCTCACCCTAAGAGGTCCTGGCGAAGCCGTTGGACGTGGCGGTGGGTGATCGGGCAGACGGCGATGCCGAGGAACGCTTCGTGGATGTCGTCGTGTCGTTCCCAGCGGGACGCGCAGGCCGCGGATGCCGCCGAAGCCGTGGAGCCAGGCGATCGTGCGCTCGACGACGCGGTGGAGGATGCCCGGGCCGGTGCCGTGTGGCTCGCCGCGCGACCTGAGGCCGACCCGCTCTCGTCCCCGGGTGGGACCCGCGGAGGGCGTAGTACTGCGGATTCAGTACCGCGCAGTGTCGGCAGCGGGACGACGACAGGACACCCCCCTCTTCAGGAGGCTGGAGGCACCTTCGAGACCCGGATGTGGAGACCTCCCCGTGGCTGCTTTTCTGTATCGAATGGGCCGCTTGGCCTTCAGGCGACGCTGGACCGTCGCCCTTGTCTGGGCCGCCGTGCTGGCCGCCGTAGGACTCGCCGGCATGACCGCGCCGGAGGCGGAGGAGGAACCCTTCTCCATGCCGGGGATCGAGTCGCAGGAAGCCTTCGACCTGATGGAGGAGCGGTTCCCCGGCGCCGCCGCCGACGGCGCCACCGCCCGCGTCGTCTTCGTCTCGCCGAACGGAGAGAAGGTCACCGCCGCCGAGAACAAGAAGGCCGTCGAGGCGGCGATAGCCGAACTCGCGGACGGCACGCAGGTCGCGAGCACCGTCGATCCGTACGAGTCCGGCGCGGTCAGCGAGGACGGCTCCACCGCGTACACGACCGTGACCTACAAGGTCGACGCCGCCGGCCTCACCGACGCCAGCCGCGGCCATCTGGACGAGTCGCTCGAGCACGCCCGTGACTCCGGGCTCACCGTCGAGGCAGGCGGCGACGCCATGGAGGACATGGGCGGACCCAGCGGCACCGCCGAGGCGATCGGCGTCTCCGTCGCCGCCGTCGTCCTGCTGATCACCTTCGGTTCACTGGCCGCCGCCGGACTCCCGCTGCTCACCGCGCTCATCGGCGTCGGCATCAGCCTGTTCGCCATCACGGCCCTGGCCGGTCCGCTGGGCCTGGCCGACACCACCAGCACCGTGGCGATCATGCTGGGCCTGGCCGTCGGCATCGACTACGCCCTGTTCATCGTCTCCCGCTACCGCGAGGAGCGCGCCAAGGGGCGGACCGCCCAGGAGGCCGTCGCCCTCGCCACCGGCACCGCGGGCTCCGCCGTGGTCTTCGCCGGGCTCACCGTCGTGATCGCGCTCGCCGGCCTCTCCGTCGTCGGTATCCCGATGCTGACGGAGATGGGTCTGGGCGCGGCGGGCGCGGTCGTCGTCGGCGTGCTCATCGCGCTGACCCTGGTCCCGGCCCTCCTCGGTTTCTGGCCCGACGCCATCCTGACCCGCAAGGACCGCAAGGACCGCAAGGACCGCAAGGCCCGCCGAGCGGGCGGTACGCCGCGGGAGACGCGCAAGGTCAACGGCGGCACCCGCTGGGCGAGTTTCGTGCTGCGCCGCCCGCTGCCCGTGCTGCTCGCGGCCGTCGCGGGCCTCGGCGCCCTGGCGCTGCCGATGACCGACCTTCAGCTCGGTATGCCCGGCGATGAGGCCAAGTCCACGCAGACCACCCAGCGGCGGGCCTACGACGCGCTCGCCGAGGGCTTCGGGCCCGGCTTCAACGGGCCGTTGACCGTGGTCGTGGACGCCAGGGACGCCGACGACCCGAAGGCCGCGGCCGAGACCGTTTCCGAGCGGATCGGCGGCACCGAGGGCGTGGTGTCGGTCTCCCCGGCGCAGTTCAACGAATCCGGTGACACGGCCGTCTTCTCCGTCGTCCCCACCACCGCGCCGACCGGCCAGGAGACCAAGGACCTGGTCAACACCATCCGCGGCGACCGGCCCGGCATCGAGTCCGAGGCCGGGGCGACCTTCGAGGTCACCGGCACTACCGCGATGAACATCGACGTCTCCGAGAAGGTGCAGTCCGCCCTGGTGCCGTACCTGCTCGTGGTGGTCGGGCTCGCCGTGATCCTGCTGCTGGTGGTCTTCCGCTCGATCCTCATCCCGCTGAAGGCGGCCGCCGGCTTCCTGCTCTCGGTGCTCGCCTCGCTCGGCGCGGTGGTCGTGGTCTTCCAGCAGGGCCACGGCGCCGATCTGCTGGGCGTGGAGACCACCGGTCCCATCATGAGCCTGATGCCGATCTTCCTGGTCGGTATCGTCTTCGGCCTCGCGATGGACTACGAGGTCTTCCTGGTCTCGCGGATGCGCGAGGCGTACGTCCACGGCGAGCGGCCCGCCCAGGCCGTGACCTCCGGCTTCCAGCACAGCGCCCGGGTCGTCGTGGCCGCCGCGCTGATCATGATCGCGGTGTTCTCCGGGTTCATCGGGGACAGCGACGCCATGATCAAGATGATCGGCTTCGGCCTCGCCTCGGCCGTCCTGCTCGACGCCTTCGTGGTCCGGATGGCGATCGTCCCGGCCGTCCTCGCCCTGCTCGGCGAGCGGGCCTGGTGGCTGCCGAAGTGGCTGGACCGGATCCTGCCCCGGGTCGACGTGGAGGGCGAGGCCCTGACCCGCCCGACCGGCCCCGAGGCGGAGCCGGCCGAGAAGGACCTCGCCCGCACCTGACCCTGGTGCGCAGGAGCCGCCCGGCGTCGTCCCCGCGATCCGGGCGGTTTCGCATCGTTCACCATTGGTGCCAGACCCTCACCGAGAGAGCCCACCATGAACAGCAGCCTGGAGCGCTACACCGAGCGCGTGGAACAGTACGCGTCGCGCTTCTCGCACTTTCCCCGCTTCGTGGACGTGACGATGGTGCTGGCCCTCATCGGCTGCGCCTTCTTCGGCACCCAGCTCAGCCTCCCCGGCGTCGACCGCCCGGACACGGGGAAGTCGCTGGAGGTCCTGCTCGGCCTGTCCTGCTTCGTCCTGCTGAAGTACCGCACGCACACCCGCACGGTCGTGGTCGTGGTCGCCGGTGTCACCATCGCCGCGATCGCGCGCGGTTACCTGCTCACCCCGATGCTGCTGGCCCCGCTGCTCGCCGCGATGTACTGGCTGGCCGTCCTGTGCGACCGCCGGACCGTCCGCCGGTACGCGCTCGTCGCCACGGTGGCCCTGCTGACCGTGAACCTGTTCTCCGACGGCATGCGCGACCTCTCTCCCGTCCTGACCGTGATCGGCCCGGTGTTCTGGATGGCCCTGCCGCTCGTCGGCGGCAGCCTGGCCCGGCTGCGCGGCGACTACCTGGAAGCGGTCAAGTCCCGCGCCGAGCACGCCGAACGCACCCGGGAGGAGGAGGCCCGGCTGCGGGTGACCGAGGAGCGCATGCGCATCGCCCGCGAGTTGCACGACGTCGTGGCCCACCACCTGGCCCTCGCCAACGCCCAGGCCGGCACCGCCGCCCACCTCTCGCGCAGCAACCCCGAGCAAGGCCGGAAGATCCTCGACGACCTCACCGGCACCACCTCCGCGGCGTTGCGCGAGCTCAAGGCCACCCTGGGCCTGCTGCGCCAGGACGACCGGCCCGAGGGCGAGGGCCTGGAACCGGCGCCGGGGCTCGCCCGCCTTCCCGAGCTGATCGACTCCTACCGCTCGGCGGGTCTGGAAGTCGTCGTCCACCAGTCGGGTGTGCGCCGCCCGCTGACGCCGGGCGTGGACCTGACCGCGTACCGGATCGTGCAGGAAGCCCTCACCAACGTCGCCAAGCATGCCCCCGAACGTGCCGCCCGCGTCGGCTTCACCTACGCCGGCTCCCGGCTGCTCATCACCGTCAGCAATGACGGCCCGGCCACCGCCACCGCCACCGCCGACAACGCGGCGTCCGGCGGTTTCGGGTTGCGGGGCATGCGGGAGCGCGCCCAGTCCATCGGCGGCGACCTGTGCGCGGGCCCCCGCCCCGAGGGCGGCTTCGAGGTCACCACCGCGCTGCCGCTGCAACCGTCCGCCGCCGTCGAAGGAGAGTCTCCATGACCGTGAAGGTGCTGCTCGCGGACGACCAGGCCCTGCTGCGGGCCACGTTCCGTATCCTGATCGACTCCTGCCCGGACCTGGAGGTCGTGGGGGAGGCGTCCGACGGCGCGGAGGCGCTGGAACTGGCCCGTACCCACCACCCCGACGTCGTGCTCATGGACATCCGCATGCCCGGGACGGACGGTCTGTCCGGCACCGCGGGAATCTGCGCCGATCCGGAGCTGGCGGCCACCCGGGTGCTGATCCTGACCACCTTCGAGACCGAGGACTACGTCGCTCAGGCACTGCGGGCCGGGGCCAGCGGCTTCCTCGGCAAGGACGTCACCGCGGACGCCCTGCTGGCCGGCATCCGTACGGTGGCCTCCGGGGAGGCGCTGCTCTCCCCCAACGCCACCCGCACCCTGATCTCCCGCTTCCTCACCTCCCCGGCCCCCGGCACCCATCTGGTGCCCCCGGAACGACTCGCCGACCTCACCGGAAGGGAACGGGAAGTGATGGCGCTGGCGGCCGAGGGCGGGTCCAACGCGGAGATCGCCGAGTTGCTGGTGGTCAGCCCGCTGACGGTACGGACGCACATCCACCGCGCGATGACGAAACTCAACGCCCGCGACCGGGCACAGCTCGTCGTCATCGCGTATCAGTCGGGGCTGGTGCGGGCGGGAGGGGACAACGGGGCCCCGCCGGGGCACAGGAGCTCCCCCACACCCTGATGGGGATTCCCGGCTGACGGAACGTCGGCGCCGGACCACTGCGGGCCGGAAGGCCGTCGCACGACAGCCGCCCCGGCACCGACGGCGGTGGTGCGGGTCCGCGATGTCGCCACCCGCCGGGAGAGCCACAAGGGCTCCCCTGCGGTCAGCGCTCGTGCAGCACAGAGGTCGTATCGACGTCCACGGGCCTGCCGTGCGCGTCGGTAGGACGGAGCTCGGGGAGCGGGAGACCGCTTTCGTCCACGAGAACCGAGTGGGCTTCGGATGGTGCGAAGGCGTGCCGCTCGCCCCACTGGCGTGCGGCCACGATGACGGCGAAGAGGTCTCGGCCCGCCTCCGTGAGGACGTAGTGCTGTCGCCGCCCCGTCGGGGCGGTCTGCCGCTCGAGGATTCCTCGTTCGACCAAGCGGTGCAGGCGGTCGGTGAGGATGTTCCGCGCGATACCGGTGCGGTGCTGGAAGTCGGTGAACGCTCGCGCACCGTCCATCGCGTCGCGAACGACCAGCAGGCTCCAACGGTCTCCGACCAGGTCGAGCGTGCGCGCGACGGGGCAGGAGGCGTCGGTCCAGGACATTCCCTCGGCACTGGGCGTGGTGCGAGCCATGACTCCTCCTGAAGAGTTGCGAATCGAGACCAGTCTGCCGTACCTTCATTTTGGTTGCAAAGTGCTACTCATTGGGGGTGGGTCGGTGGGTCTCACGTCTGGCCGTAGGACGCTGCTTGCCGTGATCTGCGCGGTCGCGGTCGCGACGATCTATGCGGCGCAGCCCGTACTGGCCCAGATCGGCGGTGACCTGGGCCTGCCGGAAGCCGACCTGGGCTGGATCGTCACCACGGGGCAGCTCGGCTACCTGATCGGTTTGGCCCTTCTCGTCCCTCTGGGGGACATGTGCGACCGGCGCACGCTCATCGCCGGACACCTTCTCCTCGCCGCGGTCGGCATGACTCTGGCGGCGGTCGCCGCCCAGCCGTGGCTCCTGCTTGCCGGGGTGGCCCTCGCCGGTCTGTTCGCGGTCGTCGTTCAGACCACGGTCGCCTTCGCCGCCGACCTGTCCACGGCGGCGGAACGCGGCCGCACGCTCGGCGCCGTGACCTCAGGTGTCGTCATCGGCATTCTCGGAGCGCGCCTGCTCGCCGGCGGTCTCGCCGCCCTCTGGGGCTGGCGAAGCGTCTACGTGGTACTCGCCGTGCTCCTCCTCGCGCTCTCCGGCTCCGTGCTGAGGCTCCTGCCGTCCGACCCGCGCGACGGCCAGACCACGTACGGCGCGGTGCTGATCTCGCTGGGGCGCCTGTTCCGCGAGCGCCTGTTCGTTTCGCGCGGACTGATCACGTTCTTCCTGTTCGCTTCCTTCGGCACGCTGTGGAGCGGCCTGGCCCTGCCGCTCGCAGCCGAACCATGGCAGCTGAACACGGCCCAGATCGGTCTCTTCGGGGTCGCCGGACTCGCCGGGGCGCTGGGCGCCTCCCGAGCCGGGCAGGGGGCCGACGCGGGCCGCGCCAGCGCCGTCACCGGCGGCGCGCTCGCGCTCCTGGCCGCCTCATGGCTGGCGACCGGACAAGCGTCCTGGTCGCTCTGGCCGGTCGTTGTCGGCGTGATCGTTCTCGACTTCGCGGTTCAGGCAGTACACGTCAGCAACCAACACCTGCTCACGACCGCATACTCACAGCAGACCAGCAGTGTCATCGGCGGCAACATGATCTTCTACTCCCTCGGCTCTGCCGTCGGAGCAACCAGCACCACCGCGGTGTACTCGGCCGCGGGCTGGGCTGGATCCAGCCTGCTCGGCGCCGCCTTCGCCCTCTGCGCACTCCTTGCCTGGGCCGTCGACCGGCAGGCGGCCGCCGACACGCGACGAGACGAGAGCGTCGCCAACAGCGTCTGAGTACCCAAGTCCTCGCCGTCGGTGCGCAGTCGGCGACGGTTGCGGGCCCCGCCCAGTAGACGGGGCCCGCAACCCGCCGTCCAGCGGACAGAGATCAGCCGCTGACCGTGATGTTCGAGCTGCCACTGCTCTGATAGCCCTCGGTGGCCATGATCATGTAGTACTTGAACTGACCCATGTTCATGCCCGCGCGTGCCCAGGCGTCGAAGTGGTTGCCGGTGGTGATGACGCCGGAGCCGCTGGTCACCTTCGACTGCCGGACGCTCCAGTACTGCTGGAAGGTCTTGGTGCCTTCCACGGAGGGGGCGTTGTACCGGGTCGTCTGGTAGATGTCGTAGGTGCCGCCGTCGCTGGAGACGGTGCCCTTGTACGTACCGGTGGGCCGGTAGCTGCCCCAGTTGTCGACGATGTAGTACTCCACCAGCGGGTTCGAGGTCCAGCCGTAGAGGCAGCCGTAGCCGTTGCCCGACGGGTTGAAGTAGCCGTTGTAGCGGACCGTCCTGCGTCCGCCGGTGCTCCAGCCCTTGCCGGCGACGAAGTTGCCGCAGTTGGTCCACCGGGTGCTGTAGCTGCCGCCGCCGTTGAGCGTCATGGAAACGGAGCCGCCGCCGTCGGTCCAGAACGAGTAGTACATGCCGTCGGTGCCGGTCTGGTTGGTGGTGATGGTGGTGGCGGCGCTCGCGGTGCCGGGCAGCAGCAGCCCGGACGCGGTAGCGAGCGCGAGGGTGCCGACGCCACCGAGGAAGCCTCGTCGGCCGATTCCGTTGACGGGGGCGGGATTCTGCCTGGTCCGGTCCTGCTGTGTGCCGTCCTGCTGCATGCGTGCTCCCGATGAAGGCGGGTGGGGGGCGAGCGACTTCTGCCGCCCGCTGCCTTGCACGAACCACTGCGGGGGCCTCCCGGTCGTCACGCCGTGACAACCGGTCGCCGTGCCCGGCCACATGACGCGAACGGGCCGACGGCTGCCCTGTCGTTCAGTGGCCACAGCTTTCGCAAGTCGCCATGTCACTGTCAATAGTTTCGACTGACTTTCGGAAACTTCACCATCATGGATGGAAGGCCTCGCGAACACTAACCCGCTGGTCAAGGCGCCTCTCGCCTGAAGCGTCGTGAGAGGCGAGATGAGGAGCGAGGGGCACGGCACGCAATCGCATGTACGGCCTGCGAAACTTTCGATGGCCTGAGGATGCGTGAGCCCATCAACGAGAAGGACGGCGACGGAAGGACGGCTCAGGCGGTGGACGGCTCGATGTCACCCGCGAAGACGATGACCTGGTCGATGAGGCTCCGTCGCAGATGGACGACGTCCGTTCCCGCCAGGCGGGGGCCTCCGTCAGGTGTGGTGAAGACCCACTGGTACCGAGCCCATTCGTCAGGCATGTCCACCGCCGAGCAGCGCACCATGGTGCCGGTCCCCGCCGGGTGGCGCCGGATGTCCAGCACGAACCGCTCGACCTCCGCGATTCCCTCGCTGCGGCCCAACGGTCCCCAGAAGACCACGTCTGAGGTGAGAGCCTGGGAGAGCAGGCCGGTCACATAGTTGTCGTCCGAGGCGTTGAACGCGGAGATGAACGTGTCGATCGCGGAGCGGGCAATTTCTTCATGCATGCCCCAGTAATACCAGCCGCTTCGCCTGCGCCCGCCCCGCGAGACCACTCCCCGTCACGGCCGATCCTCCCGGTCACAGCACTGAGCGTTGCCCCGTGAATGATCTACGGCATGCCGGTTGACCGGCCTTGGTTCCGGTCGGCCGGCGGGGGTGAGGTTGGGCAGGGGGGGGCGATGCCGAGCATGGCGTGGTGGACGCCGTCGCCCTTGAGGCGGCAGTCGCGGAGGACCTTTCAGGTCTCAGCCCCCGTCGGAAGGGTGGCGAAGACGTCGAAGCGGTGGACGGCCGGTCCCGAGGCGGCGGTGTGCGGGCGCGCGGTACGCGCTCGGCACGCGCGCAGCGCGCGCTCGACACGCCCCCGGTGGTCCTGACGCGGGCATGACGATCAACTAAGCTGCCCGAACGGCCTTTCCCTGGAGGTGCGGATGCGTCGCCCTGTCGCGCGGAATCTGACGGTCCTGGCGGTTTCGGCCGCCGTGGTGGTGTCGGTGGGGGCGGCCGCGCCACCCACGTCCCAGAGCAGGCCCGCGCCTCCCAAGACCCCGCTCGCCGTCGGGTACGGCGGCGCGGTCTCCAGCGTCGACCGGGACGCCTCCGCCGCCGGCATCGAGGTGCTCCGCAAGGGCGGCAACGCCGTCGACGCGGCCGTGGCCACCGCCGCCGCGCTCGGCGTCACCGAGCCCTACTCCGCCGGAGTGGGAGGCGGCGGCTACTTCGTCTACTACGACGCCAAGTCCCGCACCGTGCGCACCATCGACGGCCGCGAGACCGCCCCGCTCACCGCCGACGAGAAGCTCTTCACGGAGAACGGCAAGCCGCTCGCCTTCGCCGACGCCGTCACCAGCGGTCTGGCCGTCGGCACCCCGGGCACCCCCGCCACCTGGCAGACGGCCCTCGACCGGTGGGGCAGCCGCAGCCTCTCCTCCGTGCTGAAGCCCGCCGAGCACCTGGCCCGGCACGGTTTCACCGTCGACGAGACCTTCCGCTCCCAGACCGCCTCCAACGAGCAGCGGTTCCGCTACTTCCCGGACACCGCCGAGCTGTTCCTGCCGGGCGGCGAACTCCCCGTCGTGGGCTCCACGTTCAAGAACCCCGACCTGGCGCGCACCTACCGGGAGCTGGCCCGCGAGGGCGTCGGCGCGATCTACCACGGCGAACTCGGCGAGGACATCGTCGACACCGTCAACAAGCCGCCCGTCGACCCGGAATCCGGCTGGAACGCCCGCCCCGGCGACCTGTCCGCCAAGGACCTCGCGGCCTACGAGGCCAAGCTCCAGGCACCGACGAGGACTTCCTACCGGGGCCTGGGCGTCTACTCCATCGCGCCCTCCTCCTCCGGCGGCACCACGGTCGGCGAGGCCCTCAACATCCTGGAACGCAGCGACCTCTCCACCGCGGACAAGGCCGGCTACCTGCACCGCTACATCGAGGCCAGCCGCATCGCGTTCGCCGACCGCGGGCGCTGGGTCGGCGACCCCGCCTTCGAGGACGTACCGGCGAAGGAACTGCTCTCGCAGCGGTACGCCGACTCGCGCGCGTGCCTGATCAAGGACGACGCGGTGCTCACCAGCCCGCTCGCCCCCGGCGACCCGAGGCACCCGGCCGACTGCGCCGGCGGCGGCACGGCGGCGCCGACGACCTACGAGGGCGAGAACACCACGCACCTCACGACGGCCGACAAGTGGGGCAACGTCGTCGCCTACACGCTCACCATCGAGCAGACCGGCGGCAGCGGCATCACCGTGCCGGGGCGCGGCTTCCTGCTCAACAACGAGCTGACGGACTTCTCCTTCGCCCCCGCCAACCCGGCCGTGCACGACCCGAACCTGCCCGGCCCCGGCAAGCGCCCCCGCTCCTCGATCGCCCCGACGATCGTCCTGGACCGGCACCACAAGCCGGTGGTGGCCCTCGGCTCGCCCGGCGGCGCCACCATCATCACCACCGTGCTCCAGACCCTCACCGGCTTCCTCGACCGCGGACTCCCGCTCGTCGACGCGATCGCCGCGCCGCGCGCCAGCCAGCGCAACGCCGCCCAGACCGAGCTGGAACCCGGGCTCTACGACAGCGGCGTACGGGCGGAACTGGAGGCCCTCGGGCACTCCTTCAAGCCCAACCCCGAGATCGGCGCCGCGACCGCCGTACAGCGACTGGCGAACGGCAAGTGGCTGGCCGCCGCCGAGAAGGAACGGCGCGGCGGCGGCTCCGCGATGGTCGTCGAACCGGTACGGCAGAGGTAGTCAGAGTTCGGGGACGGGCCGCTCGGGCGTGCGGAACGCCAGCCGCCCGTCCTCGACGTCGACCGTCACCCGGCCGCCCTCGGCGACCCGGCCGTCGAGCAGCAGCCGGGACAGCTCGTTGTCCACCTCGCGCTGGATGGTGCGGCGCAGCGGGCGGGCGCCGTACTCGGGCTGGTAGCCGCGCTCGGCGAGCCAGTCCACGGCCGCGTCGGTGAAGTCGACGGTGATGCCCTGCGCGCGCACCATGCGGCGGGTCTGCTCCAGGAGCAGGCTGGTGATCTGCCGCAGCTGCTCGCCGCTGAGCTGGCGGAACACCACGATCTCGTCGACGCGGTTGAGGAACTCGGGCCGGAAGTGCTCCCGCAGCGGACGCAGCACCTGCTCGCGCCGGGCCTCCTCGTCCGCCTCCGCGCCGCCCGAGCCGAAGCCGATCCCGGCGCCGCGCCGCGTGATCACGTCGGAGCCCAGGTTGCTGGTCATCACGACGACCGTGTTGGAGAAGTCCACCGTCCGGCCCTGCGAGTCGGTCAGCCGCCCGTCGTCCAGGACCTGGAGCAGGATGTTGAAGACGTCCGGGTGCGCCTTCTCCACCTCGTCGAGCAGCAGCAGCGAGTACGGGTGCCGGCGCACCACCTCGGTGAGCTGACCGGCCTCCTCGTGCCCGACGTAGCCGGGCGGCGCGCCGACCAGCCGGCTGACCGTGTGGCGCTCCTGGTACTCGCTCATGTCGAGGCGGACCATCCGGTCCTCGCTGCCGAACAGGGCCTCGGCCAGCGCCCGGGCCAGCTCGGTCTTGCCGACGCCGGTCGGGCCGAGGAAGAGGAAGCTGCCGATGGGCCGGTCGGGGCTGGACAGCCCGGCGCGCGAGCGCAGCACGGCGTCGGAGACGACCCGTACGGCCTCTTCCTGGCCGACGACCCGCTCGTGCAGGTGGGACTCCAGGCCCAGCAGGCGGTCCTTCTCCTCCTGGGTGAGGCTGCTGACCGGGATGCCGGTCTGCCGGGACACCACCTCGGCGATGGACTCGGTGTCCACGACCAGGTCGAGGCCCTCGTCGGCCTGGCCGTCGCCGGTGGCCTCGGTGATGCGCTGTTTCAGCCCGACGATCCGGTCCCGCAGCTGGGTCGCCTGCTCGTACTGCTCGTCCGCGACCGCCTGGTCCTTGTCCCTCACCAGCTGGTCGACCTCGCGCTCCAGGGCCCGCACGTCGGTGCCCTTGGTGCGCGCCCGCAGCCGCACGCGGGCGCCCGCCTGGTCGATCAGGTCGATGGCCTTGTCGGGCAGCCGCCGGTCGGTGAGGTAGCGGTCGGACATCTCCACGGCCGCGACCAGCGCCTCGTCGGTGTAGCGGACCTGGTGGTGGGCCTCGTAGCGGTCGCGCAGTCCGCGCAGGATCTCGATCGCGTCGGCGGTGGTGGGCTCCGGCACCAGGATCGGCTGGAAGCGGCGGGCGAGGGCCGCGTCCTTCTCGATCCTGCGGTACTCCTCCAGCGTCGTGGCGCCCACGATGTGCAGCTCGCCGCGGGCCAGGGCCGGCTTGAGGATGTTCCCGGCGTCCATCGACCCGCCCTCGCCGCCCCCGCCGGCGCCGACGACGGTGTGCAGCTCGTCGATGAAGATGATCAGCTCGTCGGAGTGGGCGCGGATCTCGCCCACGATGTTGTTCATCCGCTCCTCGAAGTCACCCCGGTAGCGGGTGCCCGCGACCACGCCGGTCAGGTCCAGGGCGACCACCCGGCGCCCGATCAGCACGTCGGGCACGTCGCCGTCGGTGATGCGCTGCGCGAGTCCCTCCACGATCGCGGTCTTGCCGACGCCGGCGTCGCCGATCAGGACGGGGTTGTTCTTGCCGCGCCGGGAGAGCACCTCGACGGTCTGCTCGATCTCCTCCTCGCGCCCGATCACCGGGTCGATCCGGCCCTGCTGGGCCAGATCGGTGAGGTCGCGGCCGTACTTGTCGAGGGTCGGCGTGTTCGTGGTCCGCGCGCTCTCGGTACGGCCCTTCGCGGCCTCCGGCGTCTCCGTGGGCAGGTTCGAGGGCGCGAACCGGGCCGCGTTCAGGATGTGCCCGGCGGCCGAGTCCGGGTTGGCGGCCAGGGCGCTGAGCACGTGCTCCGGGCCGATGTACCCGGTGCCGGTGGAGCGGGCCAGTTCGTGCGCGTCCAGCAGGGCGCGTTTGACGGCCGGGGTGAGCGAGAGCGACGTGGGCGGCGGGACCTCGCCCGGCGGGTGCTGCACCGGGCCGGTCCGCTCGTCGATCTGCGAGGCCAGTGAGTCGGGGTCGGCACCGGCCCGGCTGAGCAGCCCCCGGGTCGGCTCGGTGGAGAGCGCGGCCCGCAGCAGGTGCTCGGTGTCCAGGTCCCGGCTGCCGTGCTCGGCGGCGTACTGGGCGGCGCCGCGCACCAGCTCCCGCGCGGGCTGGCTGAGCAGCCGGCCGATGTCGATCTGCCGGGGCCTGGGCCCGCCGAAGAAGCGTGCCAGGAACTCCGCGAACGGATCGCCCTCCGGGCCCATGTAGCCGCTGGTCATCGTGTACGACCTCCGCTGCATCGCTGATCGACGTGCCGGGGCCGGGTAACCCGGCAGGCATGCGGTCATGCCCAACATGACACGTTCTGTTCCGGCGGGCATGCCGGGAACCGGGGCGGGCGGAGGGCCCCCGCCCCGGTCGCGCGGTCCCTCAGAGGCCGTCCCTCGACGTCAGGACGCGCGGGCCGCTGTCCGTGATCGCCACCGTGTGCTCCACGTGGGCCGCACGGGAGCCGTCGTTGGTGCGCAGGGTCCAGCCGTCGGGGGCCGCGTGGTAGTCGTCGCGGCCGCCGGCGGTCAGCATGGGCTCGATGGCCAGGACCATGCCGTGCCGCAGCGGGAGCCCGCGTCCGGGACGGCCCTCGTTGGGCACGCCCGGGTCCTCGTGCATGTGCCGGCCGATGCCGTGGCCGCCGAAGTCCTCCATGATCCCGTAGCCGCCGGCCCGGCACACCGTGCCGATGGCGTGGGCGATGTCGCCGATGCGGTTGCCGACGACGGCCGCGCCGATGCCCGCCTCCAGTGCCCGCTCGGCGGTCTCGATCAGTGTGACGTCGGCCGGGCGCGGGGTGCCCACCACGAAGCTGAGCGCCGAGTCGCCCGCCCAGCCGTCCAGGAGGGCGCCGCAGTCGATGGAGACCAGGTCCCCGTCGCGCAGCCGGTAGCCGTCCGGGATGCCGTGCACGATCGCGTCGTTCACCGACGCGCAGATGACGCCCGGGAAGGGCGTCGGCGCGAAGGAGGGCCGGTACCCGAGGAAGGGCGAGCCCGCGCCCGCCTCCCGCAGCACCTCGTGCGCCACCGCGTCCAGCTCCAGCAGGGACACGCCCACGTCCGCGGCCCGCCGTGCGGCGGTCAGGGCGCGCGCGACGACCTGTCCGGCCGCGTGCATGGCGTCGATCGATGTGTCCGTCTTCAGTTCCACCATGCCAATTACTATACCGGTATTTGAATTGGGTTCGCACCGCGGCAGCGGGTCGGTCGCGAGGGGGACCGGTACGGGAAGCCGGTATTAGAATGACGACATGGTACGCACCCCTCTGACCCCCGAAGAGCGCGAGCGCGGCGAGCAGCTCGGGCGCCTGCTGCGCGCGGCCCGCGGTGAGCGGAGCATGACGGCGGTGGCCGCCCAGGCCGGAATCTCCGCCGAGACCCTGCGCAAGATCGAGACCGGCCGGGCGCCCACCCCGGCGTTCTTCACGGTGGCCGCGCTGGCCGCCGCGCTGGGGCTGTCCATGGACGAGCTGGTGGGCAGGTGCGCGCCCGTGCCGGCCTGAGGCGGCGGCACTCACCCACAGGAGTGCGAAACACGATCGACACCGCGCCTTGACGACGATGGTCTTGGCAAGCCCCCGCGGCCAGGCTTACGTTCGTCCCTCTACGGCCTGCTCTACGGGCGTAGAGGCTCTGACGTCGTGTCGAAGGAGCAGCTCATGGCCAACGTCGTACGTGCCGCTCTCGTCCAGGCCACCTGGACCGGCGACACCGAGTCCATGGTGGCGAAACACGAGGAGCACGCCCGCGAGGCCGCCCGGCGGGGCGCGCAGGTCATTGGGTTCCAGGAAGTCTTCAACGCGCCCTACTTCTGCCAGGTCCAGGACCCCGAGCACTACCGCTGGGCCGAGCCGGTGCCCGACGGCCCCACCCTCCGCCGCATGCAGGCGCTGGCCCGCGAGACCGGCATGGTGCTCGTCGTCCCCGTCTTCGAGGTCGAGCAGTCCGGCTTCTACTACAACACCGCGGCCGTGATCGACGCCGACGGCACCGTCCTCGGCACCTACCGCAAGCACCACATCCCGCAGGTCAAGGGCTTCTGGGAGAAGTTCTACTTCCGCCCCGGCAATCTCGGCTGGCCCGTCTTCGACACCGCCGTCGGCAAGGTCGGCGTCTACATCTGCTACGACCGGCACTTCCCCGAGGGCTGGCGCCAACTCGGCCTCGGCGGCGCCCAGCTGGTGTACAACCCGTCCGCCACCCACCGCGGCCTCTCCGCCCACCTGTGGCAGCTCGAACAGCCCGCCGCGGCCGTCGCCAACGAGTACTTCGTCGCCGCCATCAACCGCGTCGGCGTCGAGGAGTACGGCGACAACGACTTCTACGGCACGTCGTACTTCGTGGACCCGCGCGGGCAGTTCGTCGGCGAGCGGGCCAGCGACACCAAGGAGGAGCTGGTCGTCCGCGACCTGGACTTCGACCTCATCGACGAGGTCCGGCAGCAGTGGGCCTTCTACCGCGACCGCCGGCCCGACGCCTACGAGGGGCTGGTGCGCCCGTGACCCGCGACCTCTTCGCCCGCCACCGCGCCGTCCTGCCCGACTGGCTCGCCCTCTACTACGAGGACCCGCTGGAGATCACCCACGGCGAGGGCCGGCACGTCTGGGACGCCGCGGGCCGCAAGTACCTCGACTTCTTCGGCGGCATCCTCACCACGATGACCGCGCACGCCCTGCCCGAGGTCACCAAGGCCGTCGCCGAGCAGGCCGGGCGGATCATCCACTCCTCGACCCTCTACCTCAACCGCCCGATGGTCGAACTCGCCGAACGCGTCGCCCAGCTGTCCGGCATCCCCGACGCCCGCGTCTTCTTCACCACCTCCGGCACCGAGGCCAACGACACCGCCCTGCTGCTCGCCACCGCCCACCGGGGCAGCAACACGATCCTGGCCATGCGCAACAGCTACCACGGCCGCTCCTTCAGCTCCGTCGGCATCACCGGCAACCGCGGCTGGTCCCCGACCTCCCTCTCCCCGCTCCAGACCCTCTACGTCCACGGCGGCGTCCGCACCCGCGGCCCCTACGCGCACCTGGACGACCGGGAGTTCATCGACGCCTGCGTCGACGACCTGAAGGACCTCCTCGGCCACACCCGCGCCCCCGCCGCGCTGATCGCCGAACCCGTGCAGGGCGTCGGCGGCTTCACCTCCCCGCCGGACGGCCTGTACGCCGCCTTCCGCGAGGTGCTGCACGAACGCGGCATCCTGTGGATCGCCGACGAGGTGCAGACCGGCTGGGGGCGCACCGGCGAGCACTTCTGGGGCTGGCAGGCACACGGCAGGAGCGGTCCGCCGGACATCGTCACCTTCGCCAAGGGCATCGGCAACGGCACGTCGATCGGCGGTGTCATCGCCCGCGCCGAGATCATGAACTGCCTGGACGCCAACAGCATCTCCACCTTCGGCGGCACCCAACTCACCATGGCGGCCGGTCTCGCCAACCTCAACCACCTCCTGGAACACGATCTCCAGGGCAACGCGCGGCGCGTCGGCGGACTGCTCATCGAACGGCTGCGGGCCGTCGCCGCCCAGGTGCCGCACGTACGGGAGGTGCGCGGACGCGGGCTGATGATCGGCGTCGAGCTGACCCGGCCGGGCACCGACGAGGCCGCCCCCGAGGCGGCGTCCGCCGTCCTGGAGGAGGCCCGCGCCGGCGGGCTGCTCGTCGGCAAGGGCGGCGGCCACAGCACCAGCGTCCTGCGCATCGCCCCGCCGATGTCCCTCACCGTCGCGGAGGCCGAGGAGGGCGCCGCGATCCTCGAACGCGCCCTGCGGAGCCTCTGAGAACGCGCGCCGCGCCGCGCACCCGACCGCCGCGTTCCGCGTCCCGAGCCCAGGAGGCGCCGCCATGACCACCACCCCGGAGACCTCGGCCCGGCAGCCCCGGGAGCCCTGGGAACCGGCCCTGTCGGTCCGTCAGGTCCTCGGCCTCGAACGGGTGCAGGCCGGACAGCCCGAGGTGGTGGCCGGCGCCCACCGGCTCGACCGGCCGGTGCGCTGGGTGCACGTCGCCGAGGCCGCCGACGTCGGCGTGATGCTCAGCGGCGGCGAGATGGTCCTCACCACCGGCGTGCTGCTCGCCGGTGACGAGGACAAACAGGGCGAGTACGTCCGCTCCCTGGACCGTGCGGAGGCCGCGGCCGTCGTGCTCGGCCTCGGCCGTGCCTTCCCCGCCCCGCCCGAGGTGATGCGCAGGGCGGCCGAGCGCTGCGGGCTGCCCATGGTCGTGCTGCACCGGCCCTTCCCCTTCGCCGAACTCACCGAGGAGGTGCAGTCCCGGCTGCTGCGGCGCAAGTACGCCGCCGTCAGCCTCTCCGAGGCGGTCCGCACGGAGCTGACCGGCCTGATCACCGCGGGTGCCCCGGTGCAGCGCCTGCTCGACGAGGTGGCCCGGCACGCGGGCTGCCCGGTCGTCGTCACCAACCTCGCCCACCGCGTCCTCGCCACGGCGGGGGAGCGGGCGGCCGTCGACGACGTGCTGCGGGACTGGGAACGCATCGCCCGCCAGGCCGGTGCCGGGTCCGCCGACGGCTGGATCCGCGCCGAACTGGGCTGCCGCGGGGAGCGCTGGGGCCGGCTGGTGCTGTGCGGCTACGGCGGCGACCGGGCCGCCGGACGGCTGCTCGCCGACCGCGCGGCCGAGGCCCTCGTCCTGCACCGCATGCTCGCCGGCGACGGCACCCACGCAGGCGTGGGCGCGGGCACCCGGGACGCGTGGGACTCGTGGGAGGAGCAGTCCGCGCGGAGCCTGCTCACCGACCTGGTCACCGGGGCCGTACCGGCGCGGCAGCTGCTGCCCCGGGCGCGTGCCGCCGGACTGCCCGTCAACCGGCGCGTCTTCGTCCCCCTCGTCGTCCGCGAGCGGGAGCCCGACCGGCCCGCCCGGGTGCTGCGGCGCCTCGGCCTGCCCGGCATCGCCGCCCGGCTCGCCGACGACCACGTGGCCGTCCTGCTCAGCCTCGCCCCCGACCAGGACGCCCGGGCGCTCACCGCCCACTTCGCGACCCGGCTGCGCGCGGAACCGGACGCCTCCCACACCGTGGTCGCGGCGGCGGACGCCCGCGCCGACTGGAGCGACGTCCCCGCCGGACTGCGCGAGGCCCAGCACGTCGCCGACGCCGTCGCCGACTCCGCGACCGCGCTGGACCCGCCGCCCGTCGTGCGGCTGCGCGACATCCATCTGCGCGGCCTGGTGCGGCTGCTGCGCGACGACCCGCACGTGCAGTCCTTCGCCGAACGCGAGCTGGACGGACTGCTGCGCGGCCCCGACCAGGACCTGCTGCCCGTCCTGCGCACCTACCTCGCCACCGGCCGCAACAAGTCCCGCACCGCCCAGCTCCACCACGTCTCCCGGCCCGCCCTCTACCGGCGCCTGGAAGCCATACAGGGCCGCCTCGGCGTCGACCTCGACGACTTCGAGCAGGCCGCCTCCGTCCACATCGCGCTCCTCGCCCACGACGCGCAACAGGGGTGACACCGTGCAATGCCCGACCCTCGCAGACGTGACACCGTGCCACTCATTCCGGCCGGCCGCCGTCCCTAGTCTCGCCGTACACCGAGCGAGTGGAGGCCGAAGATGAGCCGAGTGATCCGTGCCGCGCTCTTCCAGACCGCCTGGACGGGCGACAAGGAATCGATGATCCAGGTCCACGAGCAGGCGGTGCGCGACGCCGCCGCCCAGGGCGCCCAGGTCATGTGCTTCCAGGAGCTGTTCTACGGACCGTACTTCTGCCAGGTCCAGGACCCCGCGTTCTACGCCTACGCCGAGAGCGTCCCCGACGGCCCGATCGTGGAGCGCTTCCAGCGGCTCGCCCGCGAGCACGGCATCGTCCTGGTGCTCCCCATGTACGAGGAGGAACAGCCCGGCGTCCTCTACAACACCGCCGCCGTCATCGACGCCGACGGCTCCTACCTCGGCAAGTACCGCAAGACGCACATCCCCCAGGTCCGCGGCTTCTGGGAGAAGTTCTACTTCCGCCCCGGCAACAGCGGCTGGCCGGTCTTCGACACCGCCGTCGGCAAGGTCGGCGTCTACATCTGCTACGACCGGCACTTCCCCGAGGGCTGGCGGGCGCTGGGCCTCGAAGGCGCCGAGATCGTCTTCAACCCGTCGGCCACCTCCCGCGGCCTGTCCGGCTACCTGTGGCAGCTGGAGCAGCCCGCGGCCGCCGTCGCCAACGAGTACTTCGTCGGCGCCATCAACCGGGTCGGCGTCGAGGAGCTGGGCGACAACGACTTCTACGGCACCTCCTACTTCGTCGACCCCGAGGCGCAGTTCGTCGGCGAGGTCGCGAGCGACAAGGAGACCGAACTCGTCGTCCGCGACCTCGACCTGGGCAAGCTGCGCGAGGTCCGCGACCGCTGGCAGTTCTACCGCGACCGCGCGCCGGGCGCGTACTCCCCGCTGACCGCGCCCTGACCTGCCCGCCGGGGCCCCTGACAGGAGGGAACAGCAGCATGAGCAGCCGTACCGTCATCCGCGGTGGCCTCGTCGTCACCGCGTCCGACGAGATCCACGCCGACGTCCTGATCCAGGACGGCCGGGTCGCCGCGCTCGCCGCGACCGGCACCCCGGCGGCCGAGGCGTTCACGGCCGAGCGAAGCGAGATGGGGGCACCCCCGCCCGAAGGGTGGGGGAGGGTGATCGACGCGAGCGGGAAGTACGTCATCCCGGGCGGTGTCGACGGGCACACCCACATGGAGATGCCCTTCGGCGGCACCTACGCCGCCGACACCTTCGAGACCGGCACCCGCGCCGCCGCCTGGGGCGGCACGACCACCATCGTCGACTTCGCCATCCAGAGCGTCGGCCGCTCGCTGCGCTCGGGCCTGGACGCCTGGCACGCCAAGGCCGAGGGCAACTGCGCGATCGACTACGCCTTCCACATGATCGTCTCCGACGTCAACGAGAAGACGCTCAAGGAGATGGACCTGCTGGTGGAGGAGGGCGTGACCTCCTTCAAGCAGTTCATGGCCTACCCCGGAGTCTTCTACTCCGACGACGGCCAGATCCTGCGCGCCATGCAGCGCGCCGCCGAGAACGGCGGCCTGATCATGATGCACGCCGAGAACGGCATCGCCATCGACGTGCTGGTCGAGCAGGCCCTCGCCCGCGGGGAGACCGACCCGCGTTTCCACGGCGAGGTCCGCAAGGCCCTCCTGGAGGCCGAGGCCACCCACCGCGCCATCAGGCTCGCGCAGGTGGCCGGGGCGCCCCTGTACGTCGTGCACGTCTCCGCGACGGAGGCGGTCGCCGAGCTGACCCGCGCCCGCGACGAAGGTCTCCCCGTCTTCGGCGAGACCTGCCCCCAGTACCTGTTCCTGTCCACCGACAACCTCGCCGAGCCCGGCTTCGAGGGCGCCAAGTACGTGTGCAGCACGCCGCTCAGGCCCCAGGAGTACCAGGCGGCGCTGTGGCGGGGCCTGCGCACCAACGACCTCCAGGTGGTCTCCACCGACCACTGCCCCTTCTGCTTCAGCGGACAGAAGGAGCTGGGCCGGGGCGACTTCTCCAAGATCCCCAACGGGATGCCGGGCGTCGAGAACCGCATGGACCTGCTCCACCAGGCCGTCGTCGACGGGCACATCAGCCGCCGCCGCTGGATCGAGATCGCCTGCGCCACCCCGGCCCGGATGTTCGGCCTGTACCCGAAGAAGGGCACCATCGCGCCCGGCGCGGACGCCGACATCGTCGTCTACGACCCGCACGCCGAGCAGGTCATCTCCGCCGAGACCCACCACATGAACGTCGACTACTCGGCGTACGAGGGGCGGCGGATCACCGGCCGGGTGGAGACCGTGCTCTCGCGCGGCGAACCGGTCGTCACCGAGCGGGAGTACACCGGGCGCAAGGGCCACGGCGTCTACACCCCGCGCGCCACCTGTCAGTACCTGAACTAGGAGTGGTGCCCATGGACTTCGGACTCGTCCTGCAGACCGACCCGCCGGCCTTCCGCGTCGTGGAGCTGATGCAGCGGGCCGAGCGCAACGGCTTCAGCCACGGCTGGACCTTCGACTCCGCCGTGCTGTGGCAGGAACCGTTCGTGATCTACAGCCAGGTCCTGTCCCGCACCAGCACGCTGAAGATCGGCCCGATGGTCACCAACCCGGGCACCCGCACCTGGGAGGTGACCGCCTCCACCTTCGCCACCCTCAACGACATGTTCGGCAACCGCACCGTCTGCGGCATCGGCCGCGGCGACTCCGCGATGCGGGTCGCGGGACGCAAGCCCAACACCCTCGCCCGCATCAGCGAAGCCATCAAGGTCATCCGCGCGCTGGGCAGGGGAGAGGAGGCCGACCTCGGCGGCGGCACCGTGGTCCGGTTCCCCTGGATCAAGCCCGGCGCCGAAGTCCCCGTGTGGATGGCCGCGTACGGCCCCAAGGCCCTGAAGATGACCGGCGAGGAGGCCGACGGCTTCATCCTCCAGCTCGCCGACCTCTACCTGACCGAGTACATGGTCAAGGCCGTCCGGGACGCCGCCGCGGCCGCCGGACGCGACCCCTCCGAGGTGACGGTCTGCGTCGCCGCCCCCGCCTACGTCACCGCCGACGACTCCGCCGAGGCACTCGCCCACGCCCGCGAGCAGTGCCGCTGGTTCGGCGGCATGGTCGGCAACCACGTCGCCGACCTGGTGGCCAAGTACGGCGCCCACACCGGGGCCGTGCCCGACGAACTCACCGACTACATCAAGGCCCGCGAGGGCTACGACTACGCCCACCACGGGCGCAGCGGCAACCCCGACACCCAGTTCGTGCCGGACGAGATCGTCGACCGGTTCTGCCTGATCGGGCCGGTCGAGAAGCACATCGAGAAGCTGACCGCCCTGCGCGCCCTCGGCGTCGACCAGTTCGCGCTGTACGACATGCACGACGCGCAGGAAGCCGTGATCGACACCTACGGCACGCGGATCATCCCGGCCGTCAACGCCTGACCTCGACCTCCCCTCTCCCCCTCGGGAGAGGGGCCCAGGGCGCACCCGCGCACCCCCCTCGGCACCGCCCGCACGGCCTCTCCCTCCCCAGCCCATGATTGGCCTGCCCATGACCGACACCGCGCCCACGGCCATACCGCCGACCACCCAAGTCACCCTCCCCGACGGCCGCGTGGAGCTCGCCCCGGGCTCCCCGCCGCCGAGCGGTCCCTACGCCAACGAGGACCTGCTGCCCGTCCCCGTCGAGGGGCGCACCTGGACCACGTACAACTTCTCCGCCCTGTGGGTCGGCATGGCCCACAACACGGCCTCCTGGACCCTCGCCTCCGGTCTCATCGCGGTCGGCATGGACTGGAAGCAGGCGGTGTTCACCATCGCCGTGGCCAACCTGATCGTCCTCGCTCCGATGCTGCTCACCGGGCACGCCGGGCCCAGGTACGGCATCCCCTTCCCGGTGTTCGCCCGCGCCTCCTTCGGCATCCGGGGCGCCAACCTGCCTGCCGTCGTACGGGCGTTGGTGGCCTGCGGCTGGTTCGGCATCCAGACCTGGATCGGCGGCGAGGCGATCTACTTCCTGGCCGGCAAGCTGATCGGCGACGGCTGGACGAACGCGGGGACCTTCGGCGGCCACGCCTGGACGATGTGGCTGTCGTTCGCGATCTTCTGGGCGCTCCAGGTCGCCATCATCTACCGCGGCATGGAGACCATCCGCCGCTTCGAGAACTGGGCGGCGCCCTTCGTCCTGGTCGGCGCCTTCGTGATGCTGTGGTGGATGGCCGACAAGGCGGGCGGCTTCGGCCCGCTCTTCGACCAGCCGTCCAAGCTGGGCTGGGGCGGCGACTTCTGGAAGCTGTTCTGGCCGTCCCTGATGGGCATGATCGGCTTCTGGTCCACGCTGTCCCTCAACATCCCGGACTTCACCCGCTACGGGAAGAGCCAGAAGGCCCAGACCCGCGGCCAGGCCCTCGGCCTTCCCACGACGATGACCCTGTTCGCCTTCCTCTCCGTGATGGTCACCTCAGGCAGCCAGGCGGTGTACGGGGAGCCGATCTGGGACCCGGTGAAGCTCGCCGCGAAGACGGACAACGTGGTGGGCCTGCTCTTCGCCCTCGTCACCGTCCTGGTGGCGACCCTGTCCGTGAACATCGCGGCCAACCTGGTCTCACCGGCCTTCGACTTCTCCAACGTCGCCCCGCGCAAGGTGAGTTTCCGGGCGGGCGCGCTCATCACGTCCGTCCTGGCGGTGCTGATCTTCCCCTGGAAGCTGTACTCCGACCCGCAGGGCTACATCTTCACCTGGCTCGGCCTGGTCGGCGGACTGCTCGGCACGGTGGCCGGCATCCTCATCGCCGACTACTGGATCCTGCGCCGCGCCCGTCTGCACCTCGTCGACCTCTACCGCCGGGGCGGACGCTACTGGTACAGCGGCGGCTGGAACTGGCGCGCGGTGCTCGCCTTCGCCGTCGGCGGCGTCCTGGCCATCGGCGGCGCCGACTTCCACCCGCTGATCGACGGCCGCCCCGTACCCTTCCTCGAACCGCTGGCCGACTACGGCTGGGCGGTGGGCCTGGGCACGTCCCTGGTCCTCTACCTGGCCCTGATGCTGCTCCCCGCGACCCGGCCGGCTGCGGGGGCGGACGGCTACCGGACCGGTCAGCCCTGACCGTCCCGCAAGGCGGCCACCGCCTCCTTGGCCGCCTTGATGGCACCCTTGTTGATCTCGGTCGTGCCGGGGGCCTTCTTCGACTCGAAGTCGCTGCCGTTGTACGTGATCATCACCAGGGCGTTGGCCGCGCGGACCAGTACGGTGCCCTCGCGGGTCTGCTGCTTGTCCTCGGTGGTGAGGTTGACGACGGAGTAGGCGCTGTCGCCGAGGCCCGGGACGGCGCCGCCGCCGCTGCGGTCGGCGACCCGTTCCTTGTACGACTTCTGCGCCGCCTCGTCCGTCTCCATCACCTCGAACGAGACGTCGAGCCAGCGGTAGTCGTAGCCCTTGAGCGCGTTCCAGGAACAGGTGCGGCGCACCGCGGTGTCCGTGGACGGGATCTCCTTGCCGGCCGCCTTGGCACCCGGCACCAGCGAGGTGACCGTCTTCCCGGCCAGGGCCCCGCACGGTGCCGGGGCGGCGGCGTAGGTCTTCGTCGCCGCCTGGGTCGCCGGTGCGGAGGCCGACCTGTTCGTGGTGTCGGGCGGCGTCCCGTCCTTCGCGGCCGGTGACGTGTCCGGCCCGGACGACATGGCCCAGCCCGCCGTGGCGAGCACGGCGACCGGCGCCAGACGGGCGGTCAGGGCGAGCGGCAGAGGAAGAGAACGCACGGCGCACTTCTCGTGGGGGACGGTGCGGAGGGTGCCCGCACTGCGGACGGGACGCCAGTGTCACACGAGTGCCCGTGGGGCGGAAGGCCGAACTCGGTCCGTGGCCGCGCGGTGACGCAGACGAACGGGCGCCGTCAGGGCCGTACGGCCGTCACCAGCCACACGCCGGCCCGCATCCGCACCCCGGTGTCCGTGGCGTGGGGGAGCAGCGCCGCCTCCAGCTCGGCGAGCCGGCCGGCGGGCAGCGGGCGGCCCGGGTAGCGGGACAGCAGGAAGTCCACGGCGTCCCCCACGTCACGGCCCCACACCGCCTCCACGGTGACCGGGGCCACCGCCACCTCCCGGTACCCGGCCCCGGCGAGGATCGCGCGGACGCGTTCGGGGGCGGAGAGCGAGGCCATCGCGGACTGCGCGGCGAGCGCCTCGGGACCGGGCTCCTCGTCGACGAGGCGGGCGAACAGGCCCAGCGCGCGGGCCTCTTCCGAGTGCTCGCCGGGCGGCTGCGGGCAGACGAAGGCGAGCCGGCCGCCCGGCCGCAGGGCCCGCGCCAGATTGCGGAAGGCGGCGGTGTGGTCCGCGAAGAACATCACGCCGCCCCGGCTGACGACCACGTCGTAGCCCTCCGCCGGGAACGGGTGCACCTGCGCGTCGGCGCACTCGTAGGCCGCGTTCGCGACACCCTCGGCGGCGGTGCTCGCGCGGGCCCGCTCCAGCAGCGGCGCGGAGATGTCGACGCCGACCGCGTGCCCGGGGGCGGCGAGCCCGGCCGCGATGCGGGTCGTCGCGCCGGCGCCGCAGCCGACGTCGAGAACGCGGTCGCCGGGAGCGACGGCCGCCGCGTCGAACAGGGCGTCGTTCACCCCGGCCAGCATCGCGTCGTAGCGGGCCTGGTGGGTGGCCCAGTGGGTGCCGACGGGGCCGTTCCAGACCTCGGCCTGGCGGGGGTTGACGACGAGGGTCATGAGGTCTCCCGAGGGGTGGGGCGAGCGGCCGGTGCGGTCAGGGCGGTCTCGATGCGGTCCACCGCGGCGAACGCGCCGTGCGCGACGAGGTGGACCAGGCAGTGGTCGGTGTGCTCGGGGCGGCGCCACGCCGCGACGTCCGCGTCCGTGATCCGGTACGGCGCGAGCGCGGCCAGCAGCGCCAGTCGTGCGCCGGGCCGCTCCCGCCGGTCGGGGAACGGGTCGGGAGTGAGCGGCGGGTGCGCGCCGTCCCAGTCGCGCAACGTGGTCCGCACCAGGTCCTGGTCGTCGGCGTCGAGCAGGCCGGCGCCCATCGGGGCGGTGGCGCCCAGTGCCGCGTAGGCCGGGCCGACCGGAGTCCCCGCCGCCCACGCCGGCCCCCGGCCGGGGTCGTCCAGCAGGGGCAGGGAAGCGCCGGGCACGGGGGTGCGGCGCACGGTGCGCGACAGCGAACGGCCCGCCAGGCTCCGCACCGGGCGCAGGCGCTGCGCGTCGGCCGGGAGCAGGTTCTCGGTCACCAGGGACGACACGACGCGGTTGATGAAGTGGAAGGCCAGCACGGTGCCGAGATAGCCGGGAGCCTCCTCGGGCGGGAAGGGGAACGGCTCCCGCGCGGCGCCCGGGATCCGGGTGCGCCGCGCCCAGTCGAGCACGCGCGCGTGCCGCTCGTCCGCCGGCTCCCGCCCCCGGGCCAGCCGCTCGGCCAGGGCGTGGTCGCCGGTGGCGTGCAGCAGCATGGTGTGCGCGTCCACGCAGAACCGGCACTTGTTGGCCTGCGACACCCCGAAGGCGGCGACCTCCTTGCCGGTGCGGTCGCCCGGCCCGGCGAGCAGGGACTCGCGCATCAGCGCCCAGGCCGGGGCGACGAGCGCGGGGGCCGAGGACAGGACCACGAACGGGGCGGGTTCGGGGATGCCGAAGTCCCGCGCGGCCTGTGCGTAGACCTCGGCGACGTGTCCGGTGGCCGCCTTCGGCGGCAGCGGTTCGGTGTGACGGAAGGGTGTGGGCATGGGCAGCAGCCTGCGCCGTGGGGGCGTGCGGCGTCGTCGTACGGCCGGATGCGTTCGGCGCTGCGCCACCGGTGCCGGGCCGGGCGGCCGACTACTTCGCCGGGAGTAGTCCGAACGTTGTCCACAGGGCCGACGCGGCGGTCCGCCAGGACGCATAGGGTGCCGCCATGAGTGGGCGTCGGATCGATCGCGGACGGCTCGCCGACCTGGTCCTCGCGACCGTGGTCGGCGCCCTCGGCACGGCGGTCGCCGCGTTCGACGACGGCACCACGGCACTCGACCACGTGCTCGTCGTCCTCGCCTCGGCGGCGCTCGCCCTCCACCGCTCCGCCCCGCGCGCCGTGCTGGCCGTCGCCACCGTCCTCGGCACGGCGTACGTCGTGCACGCACACCCCGGTCCGCTGTCCGCGCTGCCCGTCCTGGGCGCCGTGCACACCGCGGCCCGGGTCGGCCACCGGGCGGTCGCGGCGGCGGGCAGCGCCGTGTTCCTGGCCGGATACGTGGCCACCGGCCCCGGCACGCAGAACGTCGCCGAGCGGGCCGGGCTGCTCGCCGGCTGGTTCCTGTGCGCCGTCGTGACCGGGCTCGCCGACCGGAACTGGCAGGCGTACCTGCGCCAGACCGAACAGCGTGCCCTGGAGGCGGAGCGCACCAGGGAGGAGGCGGCCCTGCGCCGCGCCGGGGAGGAACGGCTGCGGATCGCCCGCGAGTTGCACGACTCGCTGACGCACAGCATCTCCATCGTCAAACTCCAGGCCGGTGTCGCCGTCCACCTGGCCCGCAAACGCGGCGACGAGGTGCCGCCCGCGCTGCTCGCCATCCAGGAGGCCAGCGGCGAGGCGATGCGCGAACTGCGCTCCGCGCTCCAGGTGTTGCGGGCCGACGAACCCACCGGCACCCCGGCCCTGCTCGTCGAGCGGGCCCGCGCGGCCGGACTCGCCGTCGACCTGACCGTCACCGGGGACGAGCGTCCGCTGCCCCGGCCACTCGACCGCGCCGCCTACCGCATCGTGCAGGAGGCCCTCACCAACGCGGCCCGGCACGCCGGACCGGCGAAGGTGCGGGTCCGCATCGACTACGGCACGCCGCACACCCGGGAATCCACGGGGGAGTTGACCATAGAGGTGGACGACGACGGAGCCGCCGACCCGGCCCGCCCGCCGACTCCGGGCACCGGCCTGACCGGCATGCACGAACGGGTGAGCGCCCTCGGCGGCACCCTGCGCGCCGCCCCGCGCGCGGAGGGCGGCTTCTCGGTGCGCGCACGGCTCCCGCTGGGGGAGACGGCATGAGCGGCGTCGTCCGGGTCGTGCTCGTCGACGACCAGGCGCTGATGCGGGCCGGATTCCGGGCGCTGCTCGACGCCGAGGACGGCATCGAGGTGGTCGGCGAGGCCGCCGACGGGGAGCAGGGCGTGGCGCTGGTGCGGGCCCAGGTGCCCGACGTGGCGCTGGTCGACGTGCAGATGCCGGTGATGTCGGGCATCGAGGCGACCCGCCGCATCGCCGCCGACCCGGCCCTCGCCGCCGTACGCGTCGTCATCCTCACCAACTACGGACTGGACGAGTACGTCTTCGAGGCGCTGCGGGCCGGAGCCAGCGGCTTCCTCCTCAAGGACACCGAGCCCGCCGACCTGCTCCAGGCCATCGACGTGGTGGCGCACGGCGAGGCGCTGCTCTCCCCGTCGGTCACCCGCACCCTGATCGGCGAGTTCGTCGCCCGGCCCCCGGACCGGACCACCGCGCCCGGCCTGGACTCCCTCACCCGCCGGGAACGCGAGGTCACCGCGCTTGCCGCGCGCGGCCTGAGCAACGAGGAGATCGCCGCCCACATGGTGATCAGCCCGCTGACCGCCAAGACGCACATCAGCCGCGCGATGACCAAGCTGGGCGCCCGCGACCGCGCCCAACTCGTCGTCTTCGCCTACGAGTCGGGCCTGGTCGCGGTGCGCCGCACCGGCTAGGGGAGGAGGTACGGGTGCCGGGGAGGCGTCACGGCACCCGGGCGGTCCACTCGGCGGAGGAGAACTTCTCGCGCGCCAGCTCGGTGGCCCGGGCCGCCTCCTCGTCCGTCACCTTGCCCTGGGTCAGCCCGTACCGCCCGGCGAAGGAGGAGATCATCCGCTCGATCACGGCCTCGCGCGCCAGCCCGGTCTGCCGGCGCAGCGGGTCCACCCGCTTCTTCGCGGACCGCGTGCCCTTGTCGGACATCTTCTCCCGCCCGATCCGCAGCACCTCGAGCATCTTGTCCGCGTCGATGTCGTACGACATGGTCACGTGGTGCAGTACGGCGCCGGGACCGCCCCCGGGGCCCACGACGCGCTTCTGCGCGGCGCCCGCGATCTTTCCCTGGTCGGTGGCGATGTCGTTCAGCGGCTGGTACCAGGCGCGGATGCCCATCTCGCCGAGCGCGCCGAGCACCCAGTCGTCGAGGTAGGCGTAGCTGTCCTGGAAGGAGAGGCCCTGCACCAGCGCCTCCGGCACGGACAGGGAGTAGGTGATCGTGTTGCCGGGCTCCACGAACATCGCGCCGCCGCCGGAGATCCGGCGCACCACCTCGATGCCGTGCCGGGCGGCGCCCTCGGGGTCCACCTCGTTGCGCAGCGACTGGAAACTGCCGATGATCACCGCCGGGGCGCCCCACTCCCACACCCTGAGCGTCGGCGGACGCCGGCCCGCCGCGACCTCGGCGGTCAGCACCTCGTCGAGGGCCATGTGCAGCGCGGGGGCCTGGGGGCTCTCGTGGATGAGCTGCCAGTCGTAGTCCGTCCAGTCCGTGGCGTGCGCCAGCGCGCGGCGCACGGCGATGCCGACGCCCTCCGAGGTCAGCCCGTACATGACGGTGCCCTCGGGCAGGGCCGCGTCGATCCGCGCGGCGAGTCCCGCCGCGTCGGTGTCCGCCGGGGCACCCTCCAGGGCGCCGTTCACGGCGTCCAGCGCCTCGTCCGGTTCCAGGAAGAAGTCGCCCGCCACGCGCACGTGCCGCAGCACGCCCTGCTCCGCCTCCACGTCCACGACGACCAGCTTGCCGCCGGGGATCTTGTACTCACCGTGCACTGTTCCGCCTCCGTTCCGCATCCGGCGACAACAGCGGACCCCGCCGGTGTGTTCCCGCGCAGCCCCGCACCGGTGCGGTCGGTCACCCGGTCCGGGCGGCCACCCGGTCGGCGACGGGCACGGTCAGCCGCACCTCGGTGCCGCCCCCGCGCGCCGGGCCGACGACGAGGTCGGCCCCGATCAGCAGCGCCCGCTCCCGCATGCCGCGGATCCCGGCACCCTCGGCGCCCTCGCCCGAGCCGTCGAAGCCCCGGCCGTCGTCCCGCACCCGGAGCTGCACGGCGTCGCCCGCCCGCTCGAGGGTGAGCCGCACCAGGCGGCCGCCGGAGTGCCGGGCCGCGTTGGTCAGGCCCTCCTGGGCCACCCGGTAGAGCACCAGGTCCGCGTTGTCGCCGAGGGCGGGCAGGCCGACGGCGATGTCGTGGCGCACGGTCAGCGAGGGCCCGGTGAACTCGTCCGACAGCGACCTCAGGGCGCTGGTCAGGCCCAGCTCCTCCAGGACCCCGGGAAGCAGGCGGCGGGCGATGCGGCGGATCTCGTCCAGGCTGGCCCGGGTCGTCTCCTGCACCTGCGCGAGCTGCTCGCGCACCTCGTCGGGCGCCTGGTCCGCGACCCGCTTGAGGTCCAGCAGCACGGCGGCGAGGGTCTGCCCCACCTCGTCGTACAGCTCCTGGGCGACCCGGTGCCGTTCCGACTCCTGCGCGCTCAGCGTGCGGGCGGCGCTCTGGGCGCGCTCGGCCTCCAGCCGGTCGAGCATGGTGTTGAACGTGGTGATCAGCGCGGCGATCTCGCCGTCGCCGTCGGCCTTCGGACGGACCCGGGGCCGCAGCAGGTCGGTCGTGGTCATGGCGTGCGCGAGCCGGCGCAGCGGCCCGAGGCCGATCCGCAGCAGCAGGACGTTGGCGACCAGGATCACCACCAGGCCCGCCGTGAGGATCGCGGCTTCGGTGAGCAGGACGGGCGTCGACACGGTGACCGGTCCCAGCAGCAACGCGGTCGCGGCGATCAGCACGACCGAGTTGAACAGCGAGATTCTCCAGAACAAGGGCACCGCAGCAGCGTCGGCGACGCACGGCGCGGGCGTCCATCGGTTCGCACACCCATTTCCGGCCCGCACGGGCACGCAGCCACCGCAGGCAGGACGGGACCGGTGGCCCCCGCCGGTTAGCCTGGGCCGCATGCGTGTCACCAGGGAACTTCCGGCGCTCGCCGCCGGCGCGGTGGACGTCTCCTTCGTGATCAAGGCGTACGAGGAGGTCGTCGCCGCCGACACGGCCTGGAACGAGCACTCCCACCCGTGGCACGAACTGCTCTGGAACGCGCAGGGCGCGTCGACCGCCGTGGTCGGGTCCCAGGTCTGGTGCATCACACCGACGCTCGGTCTGTGGATGCCCGCCGGGCAACTGCACTCGGCCTCCGCCGTCGCCGGCACCTCCTACCGCGCCCACTTCTTCCGGCACGGCACGGTCTCGGCACTGCCCGACGAGCCGGTGGCCGTGGACATCACCCCGCTGCTCAGGCTGCTCCTCGACCGGCTGGGGGAGCCGGACCTGCCGCCGCGCTCCCGGGACGTCACCGAGGCCATGGTGCTCGACGTCCTGCGGCCCTCGCCCAGGGCGCTGCTGGTGCAGCTGCCCACGTCCGCGCTGCTGCGGCCGATCGTGGACGCGGTCCGCTCCGACCCCTCCGACCAGCGCACCCTGACCGGCTGGGCCACCGCCCTCGGTTGCAGCGCGCGCACCCTGACCCGCGCCTTCCGGACCGAGACGGGCACCAGCTTCGCCCGCTGGGTCGCCTCGGTACGCGCCCAGCACGCCGTGCACCTGCTGGCGCGCGGGTTCGAGGTCGACGTGGTGGCCGACGCGGTGGGCTACCGCTCGGCGAGCGCCTTCGGAGCGGCCTTCCGGCGGACGACGGGGACCACTCCGGGCCGGTTCCGGGCGCGCTGAGGGCGGTCGGACGCGGGGGTCGTGTCCCGATCGCTACAAGGGCTGTCGGGAAGGCTCGATTGATCCGGGTGCGTCGGCTCCCTAATCTGTGCGGGTGAGTGAAGGTAAGCCTTACCTAACTCACGCGGTGCGGCCCTTGCCGTCGGCTCCGCATGCCTCCCCCGTGCCCAACTCCCCGAAAGTGAATACCGGGTCGATGAGAACACCCCGCCTTCGCGTACTCGCCCTCGCGGCGGCCCTCCTGCTCGGCCTCACCGCGTGCGGCGGCCAGGACGACGACACCACGTCCGACGGCAGCGCCGCCGCGGCCGGCGCCCCCGGGCAGTTCCCCGTGACGATCGAGCACGCGCTCGGCACCACCGTCGTCCCCGACAAGCCGAAGCGCGTCGCCACCGTCAACTGGGCCAACGACGAGGTGCCGCTCGCCCTCGGCGTCGTCCCCGTCGGCATGGCCAAGGCCAACTTCGGCGACGACGACGGGGACGGCGTACTGCCCTGGACGGAGAAGCGGCTCAAGGAACTCGACGCCAAGACACCGGTGCTGTTCGACGAGACCGACGGAATCGACTTCGAGGCCGTCGCCGACACCAGGCCCGACGTCATCCTCGCCGCGTACTCCGGGCTGACCGCGCAGGACTACGAGACCCTCAGCGAGATCGCCCCCGTGGTGGCCTACCCCGAGGCCGCCTGGGCGACCCCGTGGCGGGACATCATCCGGCTGAACAGCAAGGCCATCGGCCTCGCCGACGAGGGCGACGAGCTGATCGGCGACCTGGAGGGGCGGATCACCGAGACGGCCGCCAAGTACCCCCAGATCAAGGGCAAGTCGGCGATGTTCATGACCCACGTGTCCTCCAAGGACGTCAGTGAGGTCGGCTTCTACACCACCCACGACACCCGCACCCAGTTCTTCACCGACCTGGGCATGAAGATTCCGGCCAGCGTCTCGGGGCCGTCGAAGGACACCAAGAAGTTCGTGCTCACCAAGAGCGCCGAGCGCATCGACGACTTCAACGACGTCGACATCGTCACCGGCTACGGCGACGACAAGGGCGAACTCCTGGCCGCCCTCGAGAACGACCCGCTCACCTCCAAGCTGACCGCCGTCAAGCAGGGCTCGATCTACCTGCTGCCCGGCAGCTCCCCGCTGGCGACCGCCGCCAACCCCACGCCGCTGTCCATCCCGTACGTCCTCGACGACTACGTGAAGGCGCTCGCCGCGGCCGCGGACAAGGCCGCGTGAGCGCCACCGGGACCCTGCGCGCGCCGAACGCCCTCCCGATGCGGCGTTCGGCGCGCGTGCGCGTGATCTGGCTCCTCGTCCTCGCCGCGGTCCTGCTCGTCGTCATGACCGCCTCCCTCGCCCTCGGCTCCCGCGACGTCGCCTGGTCCGACGTGTGGGCGGCGCTCGGCGGAGCCGACCACACCCTGGAGCAGGCGGCCGTCGCCAAGCGCGTCCCGCGCACCCTCCTGGCCGTCGTCGTGGGCGCCGCCCTGGGGCTGTCCGGCACCGTCATGCAGGGCGTCACCCGCAACCCGCTCGCCGACCCCGGCATCCTCGGCGTCAACATGGGCGCCTCCCTGGCCGTGGTCACCGCCATCGCCCACTTCCAGCTCGCGTCGGCGTCCGGGTACATCTGGGTCGCGATGGGCGGGGCCGCCCTGACCGCCGGATTCGTGTACGCCGTCGGCTCACTGGGCCGCGGCGGCGCCACCCCGCTGAAGCTGGCCCTGGCCGGTGCCGCCATCTCGGCCGCGCTCGCCTCCCTGGTCAGCGCGGTCGTCCTGCCGCGCAGCGACATCTCCGACACCTTCCGGCTGTGGCAGATCGGCGGCGTCGGCGGCGCCTCCTACGGGCAGCTCGGCAGCGTCGCGCCCTTCCTCGCCGTCGGGTTCGTGCTCTGCCTCGCCAGTGCCCGCGCCCTCAACTCCCTGGCCCTGGGCGACGACCTCGCGGCCGGGCTCGGCGAACGGGTCGCCCTCGTACGGGCCGTCGCGGCGCTCGGCGCGGTCGTGCTGTGCGGCGCGTCCACCGCCGTCGCCGGACCGATCGCCTTCGTCGGCCTCCTGGTGCCGCACACCTGCCGCCTCCTGGCAGGCGTCGACCACCGCTGGCTGCTGCCGCTGTCCGCACTGAGCGGTGCGGTCCTGCTGACGGCGGCGGACGTGGTGGGGCGGGTCGTGGCACGGCCCGCCGAGATCGACGTCGGCATCCTGACCGCGATCCTCGGTGCCCCGTTCTTCATCCACATCGTCCGCCGACAGAAGGTCAGATCCCTGTGAGCGCCCCCGCCGTCGACGCCCCGCCCACGCTGCGGACCGTCACCCGCACCCGCGTCCGCGGCGCCCTGCGGCGCCGGCTCCTCGTCCTGGTCCTGATGGTCCTCGTCGCCGCCGCGTTCGTCACCTCCCTCATGGCCGGACACACCTTCTACCCGGCCCACGACGTGCTGCGCGTCGTCATGGGGGAGGACGTGCCGGGCGCCTCCTTCACCGTGGGGAGACTGCGGCTGCCGCGCGCGGTGCTCGCGCTGAGCGCCGGATTCGGCTTCGGCCTCGCCGGCGTCACCTTCCAGACCATGCTCCGCAACCCGCTCGCCAGCCCCGACATCATCGGCATCAGCGCGGGCGCGAGCACCGCCGCGGCCATCGCCATCGTGATCTTCTCGCTGGGCGGCACCGAGGTGTCGGTCGTGGCGATCGCCGCCGCACTCGGGGTGGCGCTGCTGGTCTACACCCTCGCCTTCCGCGACGGGGTGGCCGGCACCCGGCTCATCCTCATCGGCATCGGCGTCGCCGCCCTGCTCGACAGCGTCACCTCCTACGTCCTGTCGCAGGCCGGGCAGTGGGACCTCCAGGAGGCGATGCGCTGGCTCACCGGCAGCCTCAACGGCACCACCTGGGACGAGACCGTGCCCACCGTCCTCGCGGTGCTCGTACTCGGCCCGGTGCTGCTGTCCCAGGCCCGCAACCTCAGCGCGCTGAGCCTCGGCGACGACACGGCCTCCGCGCTCGGCGTGCGCGTCGAACGCACCCGCGTCGTCGTGATCGTCGCCGCCGTCGGGCTGATCGCGTTCGCGACGGCCGCCGCCGGGCCGATCGCCTTCGTCGCCTTCCTCTCCGGCCCGATCGCCGCCCGGCTGGTCGGCACCGGCGGCTCCCTGCTGGTCCCCGCGTCACTGGTCGGCGCCCTGCTCGTCCTCGTCGCCGACTTCACCGGCCAGTACGCCTTCGACACCCGCTACCCCGTGGGCGTCGTCACCGGCGTCCTCGGCGCGCCCTACCTCGTCTACCTGATCGTCCGCACCAACCGGGCCGGAGGCTCACTGTGACCGCGTCCCACACCCTGTCCACCGAGGACCTCACCCTCGGCTACGGCGACCGCGTCGTCATCGAGGGCCTCGACCTGACCCTCGCGGCCGGGCGGATCACGGTCATCGTCGGCGCCAACGCCTGCGGCAAGTCGACGCTGCTGCGCTCCATGTCCCGGCTGCTCGTCCCGCGCGCCGGACGCGTCGTCCTGGACGGCAAGGAGGTGCACCGCACCCCGGCCAAGGAACTCGCCCGCACCCTGGGCCTGTTGCCCCAGTCGCCGGTCACCCCCGAGGGCATCACCGTCCTCGACCTGGTCGGCCGGGGCCGCCACCCGCACCAACGCGCCTTCTCCCGCTGGACGGCGCAGGACGACGCGGCCGTCGCCGCCGCGCTGGAGGCCACCCACACCACCGACCTGATGGACCGCGCCGTCGACGAACTCTCCGGCGGCCAGCGCCAGCGGGTGTGGATCGCCATGGCGCTGGCCCAGCAGACCGACCTGCTGCTGCTCGACGAACCCACCACGTTCCTCGACATCAGCCACCAGATCGAGGTCCTCGACCTGCTCACCGACCTCAACCGGTCGCGCGGCACCACCATCGTCATGGTCCTGCACGACCTCAACCTCGCCGCCCGCTACGCCGACCGGCTCATCGCCCTGGCGTCCGGCGCGCTGCACGCGGCCGGCACCACCGCCGAGGTGATGACCGAGGACACGGTCCGGACCGTCTACGGCATGGAGAGCCGCGTCATCGAGGACCCCGTCTCCGGCAGGCCCCTCGTCCTGCCGATCGGACGCCACCACACGACGGCCGCAGCGACCGCGGGCAACACCCCCTCGGCCGCCGCCGGCGCCGGACACCACGGAACAAGGCCATGACCCCGAAGCTCACCGCCCTGCTGCCCGACCTCGCGCCCTGGCGGTCCTCCCGCGACTTCCGCCTCCTGTGGGTGCAGGGGCTGGTCACCTACCTCGGCAGTGTGATGGCGCTGATCGCGCTGCCGCTCCAGATCAAGGAGCTGACCGGCTCCCCGCTGGCCGTCGGCGTCATGGGCGCCGTCGAACTCGTCCCCCTGGTGGTCTTCGGGCTCTACGGCGGGGCGCTCGCCGACGCCGTGGACCGGCGCAGGGTCATCGTGCTCACCGAGGCGGGCCTGGGCCTCCTGGCCGCCGTCCTGCTCGTGAACGCGCTGCTGCCCAGCCCCGCGCTCTGGCCGCTGTACGTGGTCGCGGGCGGGGTCGCCGCACTCGCCGGACTGCAACGCCCCGCGCTGGACTCCCTGCTGGCCCGGATCGTGCCGCACGGCCAACTGGCCGCCGCCGCGGCCCTGAACGCCCTGCGCTGGCAGGCCGGCACCATCGCCGGACCCGCGCTGGCCGGCCTCGTGGTCGCCTACGCGGGCAACGTCCCCGCGTACGCCACCACCGTGGTCTGCTTCTGCGTCTCGGTCCTGATGTGCCGCCGGCTCTCGCCGGTGCCGCCCGTCGAGCACGCGGCCAAGCCGTCCCTGCGCGGTATCGCCGAGGGCGCCCGGTACGCCTGGTCGAGACCCGTCCTGCTGGGCACCTACGCGATCGACCTGGCGGCGATGCTCTTCGCCTTCCCGAACACCATATTCCCCTTCCTCGCCGACGAACTCGACGCCGACTGGTCGCTCGGCCTGATGTACTCGGCGGGAGCCGTCGGCTCGCTGGTGGTCAGCCTGACCAGCGGCTGGGTGTCCCGGACCCGGCGCCACGGCCTGCTGGTGGTGTTCGGCGCGGCCGGCTGGGGCCTGGCCATCGCGGCGGCCGGCTGGACCGCGCAGGTCTGGCTGGTGCTGGCCTGCCTGGCGCTGGCGGGCGCCGGGGACATGCTGAGCGGCCTGGGCCGCACCACCATCTGGAACCAGACCATCCCCGACCGGCTGCGCGGCCGGCTCGCGGGCATCGAGGTCCTCTCCTACAGCATCGGACCGCAGCTCGGCCAGGTCCGCGCCGGCGCGATGGCCGGCTGGACCGGCGCCCGCCCCGCGGTCTGGACCGGCGGGGTGGCCTGTGTCGCGGCCGTGGGGCTGCTCACCGCCGCGCTGCCCGCGCTCGTCGGATACGACGCCCGCACCGACGAGGACGCCCTGCGCCGGGCCGAGGAAGGCAACGGACCCCACGCCGGTGAAGGCGAAGGACCCCGGGCCGAGGAAGGCAACGGACCCCACGCCGGTGAAGGCGAAGGACCCCGGGCCGAGGCGCCGACGCCGACGTGAGAACGGCGGACCGCCGCCGTCACGGAACAAGGCCGTGACGGCGGCGGTCCACATCGATCCGCTCCGGGCAACCGGGCTCACTTCAGGGCGTGTTCCCACTCCCGTGCCGGCGACCAGAGACCGCCACCGCCGGGTGCCGTCCCACTACCGGGTGCCGTGCCGCGGCCGGTGTCCCAGCCCCCGCCCGCCCCGTGCGGGTGCTGCCGGTCCGCAGGCCGGAACCCGACCGTGTAGGTGCGGGTGAACGCGCCGTTGGCCGAGGTCACCGTGATGGTGCGGGCGGTGAACCCGCGCTGGGACGACGAGACCGTGGAGCTGCCCACCGTCACCTTCACCCGCGCGCCCGGCGCGGCCGTCACGGCACCGACGGCCGGGATCCGCTTGTTCCTCGGCCAGTCCACGACGTACGTGGACACCCCGGGATCGAACCCGTCGAGCGCGACGCCCCCCACGGTGAGCGCGGCGGCGTCCGCGACGCTCGCCTTCGTGGCGTCGGGGGAGTTGGTCACCGTGACCGACCCGTCGGCGTTCACCACCACGTCGGCCGCCATCGCCGCCGCCAGGTTGATCCGCTGCCAGGCCGGCCCGCCGGACGCGGTGAGGTCGAGCGGGTACCCCGAGTCCGTCGCGGTCTGCTCCAGGACCTGGGTGCGCTGCTCGGCGGTGAGGTCCGGGAAGGCGGTGATCAGCAGGGCCGCCGCGTCCGACGGCGCGTCGAGGGTCTGCCCCGCCTTCCCGGTCCGCGAGAACCCGTAGGTCAGGCGCTGCGTGTACCGGTCGACCTGCTGCGCCTGGCTCAGCCCGGCGTAGGGCTCGCCCGCGCAGTCCGTGAGGGTGTCGCCGTAGCCCTCCTCCTCGCACCGCGCGAGCAGTACGTTCTCGATCTCGGTGTGGGCCTGCCGCAGCAGCTTCTCGAACTCGGGGTCCGCCCAGCGGTGCGCCACCGTGGCCTGCGCGGTGACGCGGCCGCCCATGACGTCGAGCGGGTAGTGGAACCCGAGGACGACGCGGTTGTCCCCGTACTCCGAGGTGCGCGCGAGGATCGACGGCGCCAGGTCGGGCAGCAGCGTGGCGAGGATGGTCCCGGCCTCGTAGCCGCCGTAGGTGTGACCGCTCGGGTACGAGCCCTGGCCCGCGAGGCCGCTGTACGAGCTGTCCTCGGACTCGTAGACCGCGCCGCCGTCCCCGGCGAAGCCGAGCCGTACGTACGGGCGCAGGTACTGGTAGTGGTTCTTCGCCGCGTCGTGGGTGTCGAGGTTCTCGGTGACGCGGGAGAACAGCGCGCCGGTCTTGGGCAGCCGGCCCTCCTTCAGGGCCACGCTGTACAGCGGGCCCAGCCGGGAGCCGAGGCCGTCGGCCATCGTGACGGTGGCGCTGTTGGACGCGTCCACCTCGGCCCGGTCGACCTGCTCGCGCGTCGCCGCGTTGTTGATGCCGACGGTGATCCTGTCGTTCTCGGCGGTGAGTGAAGTGCCTCCGGCCCACTTCTCGTTGGCGCCGAGGGTGCCGGGGCCGAGGTCGTCGAAGCCGTCGAGGAGCCGGTTGAAGTAGTCGCTCCCGTCATCGGTCGCGGGCCACGAGTCCGACGCGTAGGCGGCGTCGAGCACGTCGTCCGGGAAGGGGGACGGCTCGTAGTCCGCCGGGTCGGCGGCGGTGGCGGCCGGGGTCGCGGCCGCCGTGCCGGGGCCGTCGGAGCTGCCGGCCGCGGTCACCGCGGTCACGGTGGCGGTGTGGGCCTTCGCCCGGCCCGTCGTGGTGAGCAGCGCGGTGTCCGCGGTGCCGGACACGTGCGCGGTGGTTCCGTCGTCGAGGGCCACCGTGTAGCCGACGATCGGGAAGCCGCCGTCGCCGGCGGACCGCCAGCTCACCCGGACCCGCTCGCCGTCGGTGACCACGCCCGTGACGGCCGGCGCCTGCGGCCTGGCGTCACCCGTGACGGCGGGCTGCGTCGCCGCGCTCCAGGGGGAGTCGCCGAGGGCGTTCACCGCCCGGACCCGCGCCGTGTACGACGTGCCGTCCTTCAGCCCGGTGAACACCGTGCTCCGGGCGGCCGGATCGGCGATCTCGACCTGGCGGCCGCCGCTGAGCGTGACCTCGTACCCGGTGACCGGCGAACCGCCGTCGTCCCCGGGTGCGGACCAGGTGACCTTCACACCTGTGCCGGACGAGGTCGCGGACACCGCGCCGGGCGCGGCCGGCACCGTCCTGCGCTTCGTGGTGAGCGCGGCCCTGGCGCGGTCGAGGGCCGCGTACCGTTCGCCGAGGGCGCGGTCGGTGGCCGAGTCGTCCGCCAGCGCCGTCTTCGCCGCGGTGAGCGCCGTGGTGAACGCACGCCACGAGGCTTCCGTGTACCGCTCGTCGGCCAGGGCGGACGCGGTGCCGACCAGGTTCTCCAGCCGGAGTCTCGGCAGCGGCACCAGCTGGTTCGCGGCCAGGGTGAGGCTCCGGGTCCGCAGGTCGGCCTCCAGCTGCGTCGCGTCCGCCGCGCCGAGGAGGGCGCGGGCGGCGGCGAGTTCGCGCCGGAACACCCCGAAGTCGATCGTGCCGTACCGGTCCGCGTCCTCGGCGAGGCCCGCGTACTGGTCGACCGCCTTCCGCAGCGTGGCGAGGTCCGTCTGAGCGGGCGGCTCGACGTGGTCGAAGGTGACCCGGCCGAGGTTGGCGACGTACGGGTGCGAGGAGTCCGCGTTCGTCGTCAGCCGCAGGTGCACGGCGTGCGTGCCGGTGATCCCCTTGGGCAGGGTCAGGCTGGTCGTCCCGCCCGACGACCACGCGCTGCCGGTCACTGGCAGGGGCACGGTCGCGTACGGCGTACCGGGGGCGTCCGCGTCGAAGGAGTCCAGGTACAGCTGGACGGCGGAACCCGTGCCGCAGCGGGCGGAGTTGTTGACGTAGGTGAAGGTGACGGTGTTCTTGGGCGAGTCGCCGAAGTCGATGTCGCCGTAGTCGAGCCAGGCGCCGTCGTAGGTGCCGCCCAGGCTGGTGGCGGAGCCCGCGTCGCTCCAGGTGGCCGGCTCGCTCTTGAGCCCGCCGCCGCTGTTGCCCTTGAAGGCCGTGGCGTCGAACACCACCGGGGCGTCCGCCTGGCGCGTCAGGGCGAGCGAGTACACGTTGGCGACGTAGGGCTGCGCGTCGGTCTGGGTACTGGAGACGAAGACGGCGAACACGTCCTGGGCCCCGCCGAAGGTGTCCGGGTCGAGCCGTACGCTCGTGGTGGCCACGGTCCCCCAGCCCGAGCCGGTGTAGTCGAGGGGGATCTCGACGGCCGTCGGGCCGTCCTTCGCGCCCAGGCGCAGTTCGATGTGCGAGTCCGACGCCGCGCGGGAGCGGGGCTTGTCGTAGCCGACGGTGACGGTGTCGGCGCCGGCACCGAGGTCGGTGTCCCGCCACTGGGCCCACGCGCCGTTCGTCACGTTCTCGAACAGGCCGCCGGAGAGCTTCAGCGGGAGCGAACCGTCACCGGTCGCGGTGGTGTTCGCCGCGGTCAGCGTGGCGAGGGTGGTGATCGGGGAGGCCGACGGGGCGTCCTGGGGCGAGAACTGGTACCAGTCGAAGTTCGACACCCATTGCCGCCCCGAGGGGGCGTGGAAGACGAAGGTCGCGCTCGACGCGTCCAGCAGCGCCTGAGGGTCGGTGACGGCCGCCCGGACGGTGGTGTAGTACTGCCAGCCGCCGGTCCCCGGCAGGGACACGGTGGCGACGACGGGCCCCTCGGCGTCCCCGGCGTGGATGGCCACGCTGCTCGGCTCCGCCGTCGTGGCCTGCGCGTTGGCGTAGCGCACCGAGACGCTCCGCGGGGCGACCCCGCCGAAGTCGAGGTTCGTGTACTGCTCCCAGGCGCCCTCGGTGACGCCGCCGAGGTCGCCGTCCGAGTAGTACGCCTCCTTCACGAGGCTGGGGCCCTCCATCCGGTCGGGGTCCTCGGCCTGGAGCACGGCGTAACCGCCCTCGTCCAGGGTGAGCGCGTCCGCGGCCGAGCGCAGCGCGTCGTGCGCGGCCATCAGCGTGCCGGTCGGGGAGGCGGGGTCCGCGAGGGCGGTCCGCGCGCGTTCCAGGGCCGTGCGGAAGATGCCGTAGGAGCCGTCGGAGTAGTTGCCCGCGCGCACCAGGGACGCCTCGTCGGCGAGGGCGGCGAGGCTTCCCCGGTGCACCGCGGCGGCCGAGACGCGCAGCGGGTCGGTCACGGACACGCCGGTGCCGGTCACCGTGGAGGCGGGGATGCCGTGCGGGAAGGCCCGGTCGCCGAAGGTGATGCCGAACCGCGCGTCGGTCCTGGTGGTGCCGGTGAGCTTCAGCGAGGCCGTGCGCCTGCCGGTGACCCTGAGATCGGCCTCGACGCCGTCCGGGAGTCCGGTCACGCCCGCCGCGCCGCTCCGGGTGAGACTGGTCCCCTTGCGCGCGGCGAACGAGGCCCGGCCGGACAGCCGCAGCTCGACGCTGTCCCCGACGGTGCCGTCGGCGGCGGTGTCCACGGTCTCCGGGCGGGCGGAGACGACGGTCGTACCCTTGCCCGGCCCGGTGCCGCCGTCACCGTCGTCGCCCGAGTCGGTGTTCAGCGAGTACGCGGGCTCGGTGCGCGAACCCCAGGACGACGGCTTGGAGCCCATGTCGAACGTCAGGGTGCCGCCGGCGACGATCTGCGCGTAGTCGAGCCACGTGTTGGAGAACCGCTTGCCGTTGAGTGCCGCGCTCTGCACGTAGTAGTTCGTCGGCGAGACCCCGTCGGCCTCGACGGTGAACTCGGCGCCGTTGGCGTAGGTGATCGTCGTGGAGTCGAAGAACGGGCTGCCGATCTGGAACTGGCTGGAGCCCGCGGTCACCGGGAAGAGCCCGAGGGCGGCGGCGACGAACATGGTCGACATGGTGCCGGCGTCGTTGTCCATGGTCGGCAGGAAGCCGTCCGGGGCCAGTTCGTAGACCTTGGTCTTCACCGGCGGCCGGAACTCGCCGCCGGAGCTGGGCGCTTCGTTCGTGGAGCCGGTCGCGATGTACCGGTTCCAGGTCTCGCCGGTGTAGATGGCGCGCACCCACTTCTGGGTCAGGCTCGGCTCGCCGACGTAGTTGAAGAGGTAGGGGGCCTGGAGGTCGATCTCGTTGGCGTTGGAGTGCAGCATGGTCGAGCCGTCGTCGGCGTCGGAATCCTCGCCGAACATGTGCCGGATCGCGGCCCGGCCGGCCTTCTGACCGCCCATGGCCTCGATGAGGCCGCCCATGTCGTACGCGTCGTACCAGTGGTACTGCCACAGGGTGCCCTGGTAGAGCCTGGCCTCCTCGAACTTCTCGTAGTCGACGCCCTGCCAGTCGCCCGCGCCGTCGCGCGGGGTGAGCAGACCGACCTCGGTGCCGTCGGCCGCGGTCCAGGCGCCGGGCTTGACCAGGTGGTCGATCGCCATCGTCGCCTGCTCGCGCAGCTTCTCCGCGTCCGCGTCCTCGCCGAGCGCGTCGGCGATGACGGACAGCGCCCACTGGTCGTAGCCGCGCTGCACCGTCGTCCCGGGGTCACCGGTGACGTAGCCCTGCCGCAACTGCGTCCCCGTGTAGTACCCGGTGTACGACTTCAGCGCCGGGTACGCCTCGTCGAGCCGGTCGAAGTCCTTGAACCCCTTGGACAGCGCGTCGGCGATCACCACCGCCGAGCGCTCCCAGCGCACGGTCGGCACCGAGTGGGTGAGGCTGCCCGGGCTCTTGCCCGAGGCGTGCGCGTCGGCGAAGAGGACGACCGCGGACTGCACCATGTCCCGGTAGGCCGCCGGGTCGATGTACGCCTCCACGGAGTACTTGCGGAAGTCGTCCCAGGTGGACCAGCCGTCGTAGTACGTGAAGCCGTTGGCCTGGTGCACCGCGCCGTCGACGCCGCGGTAGGTGCCGCTGGTGCTGGTGGCGTTCACCGGCAGCGCGTACATGCGGTACAGGTGCGTGTAGAACTGCTTGGTGAGCGTCGAGTCCGGGTCGGCCTTCTTCGAGGCCTGCACCGCGACGGCGCCGAGCGTGCTGTTCCAGTCCGCCTTCGTCCGCGCGCGCACGTCCGCGAAGCTGCGGCCCGCCACCTCGTTGTGCTGGTCGGTCGCGGCCTGTTCGGCGCTGATCGGCGACAGCGTGACGCGCAGTTCGATGTCGTCGCCGTCGGCCTCGTCGAAGCCGAGCACGGCGCCCGTGTCGGTGCCGTCCTGCGCGGTCGCGTCGCTCAGCGTGCCGTCGTCGCCCCAACTGCGCAGCGAGGTCACGGGGACGTTCGTGGTGGCGTAGTAGTACAGGCGGTACGAGGCGCCGTTGAAGGACCCGGCGACGAGCCCGCTGATCGCGGTCGTGCCGTCCTTCAGCTTCGTCGTCTCCAGGGTCGAGCGGGTGCGGCTCGTGAAGTTGTTGGCGAGGTCGAGGACGAGCTGGGGCCTGGCTCCGTCGGGGAAGCCGTACCGCTCGAGCGCCGTGCGGGTCGTCGCGGTCATCTCGGCGTCGATGGTCCCGGCGGGGGAGCCGAGTCCCACCCGGTAGGAGCCGGGCGACGCCGACTCGTCGTCGTGGCTGTAGGGGTGCGCGTAGGTGCTCGCGGCCGGGCGCGCGTCGTACTGCTGCGAGGTCGGCACGACCAGCAGGTCGCCGCCGCCGCCCGAACCGCCCACGCCGTCCAGGTTCGTGGCGGTGAACCCGGCGATGTGGTCCTCGTTGTAGTCGTACCCCGAGTGGTTGCGGCCCGGGGTCGTCATCGGGTTGACCTTGGCAAGGCTGTGCGGTGCCTGGGCGCCGGGGAGGTCGTTGCCGTCGTCGCCCGCGGTGGACACGAAGGGGTCGACGAGCTTCGTGTAGTCCGTCCCGCCGGACGCCGCACCGGCCGCGGTGGAGGGCTTGGCGACGGGTGCGGCGACGGCGGTGCCGCCGCCCGTCAGCGCGGCCAGGCCGAGCGCGCCGGCGAGCACCGCGGCGACCGTGGTCCGCAGGGCTCGGGGGCCGGACGGCCGTATCGGCGGTCTCTTGGATCTGTCAGGCATGACGAGCACGGGCCCTTTCCCTTTGGACAACGTTGTCAGTCGACACCCGAGGCGTGCGTCCCGGGCAAACGCCTCCGCCATCACATAGGGAGAAGTCATACAACGGGGAAACGGAGTTCGTACAGAGCCTTCGCGTACGCGGTGCGGTCAGCCGACCGGCTGGGCGCCGATGACGGACAGCAGACGCAGCTTGTCGTGGCTCTCGGTGCCGGGGGTGGCGGTGTAGACGAGCAGGAGGTGCGACTGGTCGGGGTCGAGCAGCGTCTGGCAGTCCAGCTCGAGGTGGCCGACCTGGGGATGGCGGAAGCGTTTGACCCGGCCGGGGCGGACGCCCACCTCGTGCGTGTCCCACAGGGCGCGGAACTCCTCGCTGCGCTCCAGGAGGAGGTCGGCGTAGTGGGCGGCCCGGGAGCCGGGACCCCGCAGGGTGACGACCTGGCGCAGTCCGGAGGCGAACATGCGGGAGAGCAGGGCGTGTTCCTGAGGCGCGTACAGGGCGCGGGTGGCCGGCAGGGTGAACCAGCGGAAGCCGATGCTGCGTTCCGGTCCGGTGAAGGCGGTGGTGTCGCCGGTGAGGGCCACGCCGAGCGGTGTCTGACGCAGGGTCTCCCCGAGTTCGGTGACGATCTCGGCGGGGGTGTCGGCCAGGCGGTCGAGGATACGCAGCAGACCCGGACCGACGTGCTCGCCGGCCGAGCCGCGCACGGGCGGGTTGTGCCCGGCCAGGCGGAACAGGTGGTCCCGCTCGTCCAGGGACAGGTGCAGACCCTGCGCGATCGAGGCGGCCATCTGGGCCGAGGGCTGCGGGCCGCGCTCCCGTTCCAGGCGCGCGTAGTAGTCGGTCGACATGTGGCACAGCGCCGCGACCTCCTCGCGCCGCAGGCCACTGGTCCTGCGGCGCGGACCCCGCGGGAGTCCGACGTCCTCGGGCTGCAACAGTTCCCGCCGGCGCCGCAGGAACGCGGCGAGCCCGCTCCGGTCGATCTCCATCAGTCCCTCTCCTCATGTGCCGCTTCCCCACCCTTTCTATCGCCGCCACGGCGGCGCAGCCACGGATCGCCGATCCCCCCTTACGGCGCCCGGAGCGTCCGCAGACTGCCGGAAAACCGGCCCCGACCTGCGGAAAGGACACGGGGCAGCCTTGCCCTCGGCCGCGCGATCAGGGGATCGGCAGTCCCTGCATCCCGTCGCCGGATCCGGTCACTGTGGAAGTGACGACACGACGAGGGAAGCAACGACACCCCCCAGGAGCCAGCTCATGCCACGTACCGACTTCGACATCACCGTCCCCGATCTGACCGGCCGGCGCGCGGTCGTCACCGGTGCGAGCGACGGCCTCGGGCTCGGCATCGCCACCCGCCTCGCCGCCGCCGGCGCGGAGGTGCTCCTGCCGGTCCGCAACCCGCGCAAGGGCGAGGCGGCGCTCGACGCGATCCGGGCGCGGGTACCCGGCGCGGAGGTCTCCCTGCGCACGCTCGACCTGTCCTCGCTCACCTCCGTGGCGCAGCTGGGCGAGACCCTGCTGGCGGAGGACCGCCCGATCCACCTGCTCGTCAACAACGCCGGTGTCATGACGCCGCCCGCGCGGCAGACGACCGCGGACGGGTTCGAGTTGCAGTTCGGCACCAACCACCTCGGCCACTTCGCCCTCGTCGCCCGCCTGCTGCCGCTGCTGCGGGCCGGCCGGGCGCGGGTGACCTCGCAGATCAGCGTCGCGGCCAACCGGAACGCGGTCAACTGGGAGGACCTGAACTGGGAACGCTCCTACGACGGCATGCGCGCCTACAGCCAGTCGAAGATCGCGTTCGGCCTCTTCGGCCTGGAACTCGACCGCCGCAGCGCCGCCGGTGACTGGGGCATCACCAGCAACCTGTGCCACCCGGGCGTCGCCCCCACCAGCCTGCTCGCCGCCCGCCCCGAAGTCGGCCGCGCCCGGGACACCCCGGGCTTACGGATCATCCGCGTCCTGTCCGCCCGCGGCATCCTCCTCGGCACGGTCCGCACCGCGCAGCTGCCCGCGCTGTACGCCGCCACGTCGCCGCAGGCCGAACGCGGAGCGTTCTACGGCCCCGGCGGCCCGGGACGGCTGGGCGGCCCGCCCGCGCCGCAGAAGCTCTACAGCCGCCTGCGGAGCGCCGACGACGCCCGCCGGATCTGGGCACGCTCCGAGGAACTGACCGGACTGCGCTGCGCGTGACGGCGGGGCGGCACCGCGGAGCACGGCATTCCCCCGCGGCCGTTTCTGATGTTGGATGGACCGACCGGAGTACCCGAACACCGAGGTCGCCCATGCCGTTCACGACTCGTCCCACCCTCCAGGGCACCTTCGGCATGGTGTCCTCCACCCACTGGCTGGCCTCGCAGTCGGCCATGGCGGTGCTGGAGGACGGGGGCAACGCCTACGACGCCGCCGTGGCCGGAGCCTTCGTGCTGCACGTCGTCGAGCCGCACCTCAACGGACCCGCCGGAGAAGTACCGATCCTGCTCGCGCCGGCGGGCGGCGAGGTGCGGGTGCTGTGCGGACAGGGCGTGGCACCGGCCGGGGCCACGGTCGCGCACTACAAGGGGCTCGGACTGGACCTCGTGCCCGGCACCGGACCGCTCGCCGCGGCCGTGCCCGGCGCCTTCGACGCCTGGCTGCTCCTGCTGCGCGACCACGGCACCAGGTCACTGGCGGACGTGCTGAAGTACGCCGTCGGCTACGCCGAGCACGGCCACGCCCCCGTGGAGCGCGTCGCGGAGACCGTCGAGACCGTCCGGGAGCTGTTCGAGACGGAGTGGACGTCCTCCGCCGACGTCTACCTCCCGGACGGCCGCCCGCCCCGCCCCGGCGAGCTGCTGCGCAACCCGGCCCTCGCCGCCACCTGGAAGCGGCTGCTGGCCGAGGCGTCCGACGCGGCGGGCCGGGACGCGGGCCGGGACGGGAGCCGGCAGGGAATCCGGGAGGCGGAGATCGACGCGGCGCGGGAGATCTGGCGCTCCGGTTTCATCGCCGAGGCCCTCGTACGGCAGGCCGGCCGGCCCACCCTGGACACCAGCGGCGAACGCCACACCGGCACCCTGACCGCCGCCGACCTCGCCGGCTGGTCCGCCCACTACGAGGCCCCGGCGACGTACGACTGGAACGGCTGGACCCTGTGCAAGGCCGGCCCCTGGAGCCAGGGCCCCGTCCTGCTCCAGCAGTTGGCGCTGCTCCCGCCCGAACTGCCCGCCTACGGTTGCGCGGACTACGTCCACCTGCTGGTCGAGGGCTGCAAGCTGGCCATGGCCGACCGGGAGGCCTGGTACGGCGACGCCGACGGCGCGGACCGGGTACCGCTCGACGACCTGCTGTCGCCGCGGTACAACGCGGAGCGGCGCCGACTCGTGGGCGACAAGGCGTCCTTCGAACTGCGGCCCGGCGCACCCGGCGGGCGCACCCCGCGGCTCGGCGCGCACGCCCTCGTCGCGGCCGTGGAGGGCGAGGGCCTGGACGCCCTCGGGGTCGGCGAGCCGACGGTCGCCAAGAGTCCGGCGTCCCCGGTGCCGGGGGAGCCGGACGTCGCCGCCGACGGGGGGACCCGCGGCGACACCTGCCACCTCGACATCGTGGACCGCTGGGGCAACATGGTCTCGGCCACGCCCAGCGGCGGCTGGCTCCAGTCCAACCCCGTCGTGCCCGAACTGGGCTTCCCGCTCGGCACCCGGCTCCAGATGACCTGGCTGGAGGAGGGCCTGCCCAACTCGCTCACGCCGGGCCGCCGCCCGCGCACCACGCTCACCCCGTCCCTCGCCCTGCGCGACGGGGTGCCGGTCATGGCCTTCGGGACCCCCGGCGGCGACCAGCAGGACCAGTGGCAGACGCACTTCTTCCTGGCCGTGGCGCTGCGGTCACGGGTACGCGGCGGACTCGACCTCCAGGGCGCGATCGACGCCCCGAACTGGCACCACGACAGCTTCCCCGGGTCCTTCTTCCCGCGCGGCATGCGGGCGGGCTCCGTCACCGTGGAGTCCCGGATGCCGGCGGAGGTGGTCGAGGAGCTGCGGCGGCGCGGGCACGACGTGACGGTGGGCGAGGCCTGGTCGGAGGGCCGGCTGTGCGCCGTCGCGCGGGACCCGGAGACGGGGGTGCTGTCGGCGGCGGCCAACCCGCGCGGCATGCAGGGGTACGCGGTCGGCCGCTGAGCGCCCACCGGCCAGCGCCGGCGCCCACCGGTGCCCGCACCGGGTGTTCGTCGCGATTCCACCCGGAGTACACCACCCGGGCGGGGATTGTCAGTGGTGCGTGCTCTCATGGAGTCATGATCGAGAACAACGAAACCATCGACGAGTTTCTCGCCCGTTACACCGACGACGTGGAGGAGGCCGTCCGCAAGGCTGCCGCGCAGGAGATCATGCCCCGCTGGCGCCGGCTGGCGGCGCACGAGGTCGACCAGAAGGCCGGCCCGCACGACCTGGTGACGGACGCCGACCGCAAGGCCGAGCTGTATCTCACCGACGTGCTGGCCCGCCTGCTGCCGGGCTCCGTGGTGGTCGGCGAGGAGGCGGTGCACGCGAACCCCGCGTCGTACGGGGCGATAGGCGGCGAGGCGCCGGTGTGGATCGTCGACCCGGTCGACGGGACCCGGCAGTTCGTGCGCGGCGAGGAGGGCTTCTGCACACTGGTCGCGCTGGCCCACCACGGCGTCGTGCACGCCTCCTGGACCTACGCCCCCGCCGACGACCGGCTCGCCACGGCCGTACGGGGCGGGGGCGCCTTCCTGGACGGCGAGCGGCTGTACGCGGGACCGCCCGAGCCCGGCCGCGAGCTGCGGGTGGCCACGTCCCACCCGGACTACATGACGGACGAGCAGAAGCGCGACCTGCTCGCCCTGCGCACCCCGGGCGTGGCGCCCCGTCCCTGCGGCTCGGCCGGGCTTGAGTACCTGGCCGTCGCCCGCGGCGAGTTGGACGCCACCGTCTTCTCCTGGGAGGCGGCGTGGGACCACGCGGCCGGTCTCCTCCTGGTCGAGGAGGCGGGCGGCACCCACCTGACCCGCACGGGCGAGCCGTTCCGCATCACCGGGGGCAACGAACTGCCGTTCACGGCCGCCCGCGACGCGGCCACGGCCCGCCGGGTGGTGGCCCTGCTGGCAGGGGAGGCCTGACCTGACCCCCGGCGCCGTCAGGCAGTCACTCCCTCCGCGGCGAGGAACTTCTCCACGAACTCCCGCGCACGGCGGTCGAAGTCCGCGTACTGCGCCTCCCGCTCGGCGCCCGTGACCGCGTCGCCGACCAGCAGGTTGCCCGCGGCGTCCACGCGCTGCGGGCGCTCCTCGGCGTCGGTGAGCAGGCCGACGGTCGAGTGGGCGAAGCCGCAGTAGTAGGCGATGCCCTCGTTGAGACCGGCCTCCAGGTGCGCGTGCATCCCCTCGGTGATCGGATCGTCGGCGGTGGCACCGGCCAGGCCCAGCCACAGCATGCGCTTGCCCGCGAGGCGCGGCTTGCTGCGGCCGTAGGCGAAGCCGTAGTTCCACACGCGGTCGATCCACCCCTTGAGGATGGCCGGCACACTCTGCCAGTACACCGGGAAGACGGCGACGACCACATCGGCGTCGAGGACCCGCCGCATATGGGCCTGCGCCTCGTCCGAGTAGGCCTTCTCCCGGTCGCCCCAGTCCGGCTGGTCCGCCGCGTTCATCCGCGGGTCGAAGCCCTCGGCGTGCAGGTCGAGCAGGTCGACGCGGTATCCGGCGGCCTCCAGCCGTTCGGCGCCGCGGCGGGCGGTGTGCGCGGTGAGCGAGTCGGCGCGGTGGTGCGCGACGACCACGAGGGCGGTCCTGGCCTTGCTGCTGTGCTGCGTCACGGGGTCTCCCGGCTGGTCTCGGTTCGGTGCGACGAGCCCAGTACAGTCCCGGCCGCGTAGATGATCCATGGGAGAAACTCTGGGGAACATGCGTCATCGTCTACGATGGCCGGCGTGGACCCCCTGAGTTCCCTGCTGGGCGGCATCCGGGCCGAGGGCTCGGTCGTCACGCACGCCGTACTGACGGCGCCCTGGACCGTCCGCTTCAGCGACGAGGCGCCGCTCACCATGGTCAGCGTGCTGCGCGGCGGCGGCACCCTGCTGCTGCCCGACGGGACCCGGCGGGCGGTCGGCGCGGGCGACACGGCCGTCGTGCGCGGCCCCGAGCCGTTCCTCCTCGCGGACCGGCCCACCACGGTCGACCGCCCGCACGCCGAGTACGAGATCGCGTGCTTCACGGACGCCGAGTGCACCGCGGAGGAACTCGGCGGCATCCGCTGGGGCACCGACCCGGACGGGGCGACCGCGCTGATCGTGGGCGCCTACCGCGCCTCGGGCCACCGCCACGAACGGCTCCTGCGCGCCCTGCCGCAGATCCTGGTCGTCACCGAGGACGCCGAGGTCTGCGCCTGGCTGGAGACGGCCGCGGCCGACGCCGCCCGCCTCTCGGCCGGCTCCCAGGCGCTCATGGACCGGCTCCTCGACTGGGCCCTGGTGTGCACGCTGCGCACCTGGTTCGACCGGGCGGGTGCCGACGCCCCGGGCTGGTACCGCGGTCTGGCCGACCCGGTCCTCGGCCCCGCGCTGCACGCCTTCCACAGCCGGCCCGCCCAGTCCTGGACGGTGGCCTCGCTCGCCGGTCGGGCGGGCGTCTCGCGGGCCCTGTTCGCCAAGCGCTTCACCGAGCTGATGGGCCGCCCGCCCCTCGCCTACCTCACCGAGTGCCGGATGGCCGACGCCGAAGTGCTGCTGACCGACACCGACCTCAGCATCGCGCGGATCGCCAGGTCCGTCGGCTATGCCGACGCCTTCGGCTTCAGTGCCGCCTTCAAACGCCACAAGGGCCTCAGCCCCAGCACCTTCCGCGCCGCGGCGGCCGCCTGAACCCCCGGCGTCCCCGCGCCGAGGGCCGGGCGCGGCACCCGGCGCGCGGCCTCGCCCACTCGCGCCCGTGCGCCGTCGGACCGCGGGCATATCCTGATCCCCAGTGGCCATCGGCAGACGAAGGGGTCCGAAGGTGCCGTCGATGCTCGATGCGGTCGTAGTGGGTGCGGGGCCGAACGGACTGACCGCGGCCGTGGAGCTGGCCCGCCGCGGCTTCTCGGTCGCCGTGTTCGAGGCGCGGGGCACCGTGGGCGGCGGCGCGCGCACGGAGGAGCTGACGCTGCCCGGCTTCCGGCACGACCCGTGCTCGGCCGCGCACCCGCTCGGCATCAACTCCCCGGCCTTCCGCCACCTGCCGCTCCAGCGGTACGGCCTCGAGTGGCTGCACCCCGCGCTGCCCATGGCGCACCCCTTCCTCGACGGCTCGGCCGCCGTGCTGTCCCGCTCGGTCGGCGAGACGGCCGCCTCCTTCGGGCCGCGCGACGCCGGTGCGTACCGCAGGCTGGTCGAGCGCTTCCTGCCCAGGTGGGACACCCTGGCCCGGGACTTCATGTCGCTGCCGCTGACCGCGCTGCCCCGCGACCCGGTCACCCTCGCCCGCTTCGGACTGGTCGGCCTGCCCCCGTCGACGTGGCTGATGCGCCGCTTCCGTGACGAGAAGGCCAAGACCCTCTTCGCCGGGCTCGTCGCCCACGTGATGGCACCCCTCGGCGGCTTCGCGACCGGCGCCATAGGCCTGGTCTTCGCGCTGGCCGCGCACGCCCGCGGCTGGCCCGTGGCCCGCGGCGGCTCCCAGTCCATCTCCGACGCCCTGGCCGCGTACCTGAAGGACCTCGGCGGCACCGTCCACACCGACTACGAGGTCAAGCGCCTGGACGACCTGCCGCCCGCGCGGGCGTACGTCTTCGACACCTCGCCCACGGCCCTGGCCCGCATCGCCGGACTCGGCAACCACTACGCGAACTACCGTTACGGCCCCGGCGTCTTCAAGCTCGACTACGCGCTGGACGGCCCCGTCCCGTGGACGGCCGAGGCGCCGCGCGGCGCGGGCACCGTGCAGATCGGCGCCGACAGCGCGGAGATCGGCGCCGCCCTGGACGCCGCCTCCGGCACCGAGCGCGCGCCCGAGCGGCCGTTCCTCATCACCGTGCAGCCCAGCGTCGTCGACCCCGGCCGCGCCCCGGCCGGCAAGCACGTCTTCTGGGCCTACGGCCACGTCCCCAACGGCTGGACCGGCGACCTCACCGACGCCGTCGAACGCCAACTGGAGCGCTTCGCCCCGGGGTTCCGCGACCGCGTGCTCGCCCGCGCCACCGCCGGTCCGCCCGAACTCGCCGCCCGCAACGCCAACTACGTCGGCGGCGACATCGCCTCCGGCGCGGTCTCCGGCCTGCAACTCCTCCTGCGCCCCAAGCTGTCCCTGTTCCCGTACTCGACCCCGCACCCGGCCGTGTTCATCTGCTCGTCGGCCACCCCGCCCGGCCCCGGCGTCCACGGCATGTCGGGCCACAACGCGGCGAAGGCCGTCTGGCGGCGGCTGAGGCAGACATGACCGGCATCACCCTGCTCCAGGGCGACATCACCCGCGAGAGCGCCGACGCCATCGTGAACGCCGCCAACTCCTCCCTCCTCGGCGGAGGCGGCGTCGACGGCGCCGTCCACCGGCGCGGCGGCCCCGCGATCCTGGCGGAGTGCCGCAGGCTGCGCGCGGGGCACCTCGGCAAGGGCCTGCCCACCGGCCGTGCGGTCGCCACCACCGCGGGAGACCTGGACGCGCGCTGGGTGATCCACACGGTCGGTCCGGTCTGGTCGGCCACCGAGGACCGCTCCGACCTCCTCGCCTCCTGCTACCGCGAATCCCTGCGCGTCGCCGACGAGTTGGGCGCCCGCACGGTCGCCTTCCCCGCCATCTCCGCCGGCGTCTACCGCTGGCCGCTGGGCGACGCCGCCCGCATCGCCGTGGAGACGGTACGAGCCACACGGACATCGGCCACCGAGGTCCGCTTCGTCCTCTACGACGATCGGGCGTACGAGGCGTTCGCGACGCGGGCGGGCTGAGCGCCGCGCGTCTGCGCGCGCCGGTGCTCGGGCCGATTGTTCAGCAGGCCGCTCCGGCACGCTGAACAATCCCCCACGGGATAGTTTCGCCGGCGACCGAGAGGAGCCGCACCGTGGGATGGATCAAGGACAGGCTGTTCCGAGGCAGGACCGCCGGCGCCAGGACCGCCGGTGCCAGGACCGCAGGCGCCAGGACCGCCGGCCTCTGCGACTGCTGCAACGACCCGCTCGAGCGCACGCACGCCTACTACCTCCCGACGCGGGACGTAGGGCTGTCCCAGGCCTACTGGGAATCGGCCTTCACACTGAGCAAGGGCATGATCGACCTGCTCGACGAGCAGGAGCGACTGCGGTACTTCGGCGAGCACCTGCGCCTCACGGCGGGTCAGCGCAATCCGTGGAGCGTCTGCGAGAGCTGCGGCGAGTTCTTCGTCTTCGACCGCGACACGGCGCGGGACCACGCGGTGCACGACTCCCGGCCGTCCGGGAACGGCGCGGTGGACCCGTCCGGCTGCGTGCTGTTCGCCGCCGCGGCCTGGGAGCACGTCTTCGGGCGCTGGCCGGCCAACGTGACACCGCATGCCGTCGTCGACAGCTGCGACCTCTGCCGCAGGAACATCCATTCCCAAGCCTTCTCCTTCACCGTTCCCCCCTCGCGCATGGCGGACTTCCTCGCCGCGGGAGTCGTCGACGGCCCGTCGGTGTCCGCGGCCGGCCCCGGCAAGGACCAGTGGGAAATGTGCCAGCCCTGCATGGGCCGGCTCGTCGCCCGGTGCCACCGAGCGGGCATCGGCACGGCATGAGGCCGTGCCCGGGCCGTTGACTCCGCGAGCCGTCGTCGCGGCTCCGCTCTCCCACCTGGCTTGACGCTTTATTGCCAGTGATGTGCAATAGCCGCGCATCGACAACAAGCGTGGGGGAGACATGACAGCCCGTCGGACCCGTTGGACCCGTCGGACCGATCGGAGGCTTCCGATACGGAGTGCCGCCGCCGTGATCGCGTTCGCCGCCGGTGCGACCGCCTGCTCCGCCCCCTCGGACGGAGGGAAGGACGACGACGCCGAGGCGGCCGGATCCGTCGTGATCGGGGTCGCCTCGGAACCGGACACCCTCAGCCCGCTGCTCGGCTACGGCAAGGACGGCAACTCCAAGATCTTCGACGGGCTGCTCGCCCGTGACACCGACCTGGAGCTGAAGCCCGCGCTCGCCACCGCGCTGCCGAAGGTCACCGACGGCGGCCGGACGTACACGTACACCCTGCGCGACGGCGTGAAGTTCAGCGACGGCGAACCGCTCACCGCCCAGGACGTGGTGTACACCTACCGCACCGTCCTCGACGAGAAGACCAACAACACCGCGCGCAGCGAACTCGACGCCGTCCAGGGAGTCCGCGCGAGCGGGGACGACACCGTCGTCTTCACGCTCAAGTACCCCTACGCGCCCTTCGCCGCCCGCACCGTCCTGCCCATCGTCCCCGAGCACATCGCGGGCAAGCAGGACCCCAACACCGGCGCCTTCAACACCGAGCCGGTCGGTACCGGGCCCTACGTGCTCACCCACTGGAGCAAGGGCGAGAAGCTCGGCTTCAAGGCCAACCCGCACTACTGGGGCGGCAAGCCCGCGGTGAAGTCGTTCACCATGGCCGTCATCCCCGACGACAACGTCCGCGCCACCCGGCTGCGCTCCGGCGACCTCGACGGCGCCGTCCTGCCGCCCAACCTCGCCGCCACGTTCCGGGAGGACGACGGACGGCGGACGTACCGCGCCAGGTCCTACGACTTCCGGGCCGTCACCCTGCCCACCTCCGGCAAGGTGACCGGCGACCGCGCGATCCGCCGGGCCCTGGACGCCGCCGTGGACCGGCAGGCCATGGTCGACAAGATCCTCGACGGCGCGGGCCGGCCGGCGTACGGACCGCTGCCCGTGGACGACCCCTGGTACGAGGGCGGCATCGAGCGCGCGCACGACCTCGCCGGGGCGAAGCGCGTCCTGGACGAGGCCGGCTGGGAGCCCGGCTCCGGCGGCATCCGCGCCAAGGACGGACGGCGCGCCTCCTTCACCCTCTACTACCCCTCCGGCGACAAGGTCCGCCAGGACCACGCGCTCGCCTACGCCTCCGACGCCAAGAAGGCCGGCATCGAGGTCAAGGTGGAGGGCGCCACCTGGGAGGTCATCGAGCCGCGGATGAAGTCCGACGCCGTCCTCGCGGGCTTCGGCAGCGTCGGCGACCCCGACTTCGGCCTCTACACCCTGCTGCACTCCTCGCTCGCCGGCGACGGCTTCAACAACATGGCGCACTACGACAACCCGGCCGTGGACGAGGCGCTCGACACCGGGCGCCGCAGCCAGGACCCGAAGGTCCGCGCCGCCGCCTACGACAAGATCCAGCAGGCCCTCGTGGGGGACCCCGGCTACACCTTCCTCACCCACATCGACCACCTCTACGTCCTCGCCGACCGCTGGGAGGGTCTGACCACCCAACTGGAGCCGCACGAGCACGGCTTCGCCAGCGGACCCTGGTGGAACATCCAGGACTGGCGGCCCAAGAAGTGACCGGTACCGTCCGGCGGCTGCCCTGGGGCGCGATGGCACGGCTGGCGGGGCGGCGGGCGCTGTTCGCCGTCCCCGTCGTCCTCGTCGTCACCTTCGGCGTGTTCGCCATCGCCGCCGCCTCGCCCTTCGACCCCGTCAAGGCGTACGCCGGCACCGCCGCGCTCGGCGCCGACCAGGAGACCCTGGACCGGCTGCGGGAGAACCTCGGGGTGGACGAGTCCTTCGTCGTCCGCTGGTGGCACTGGCTGACCTCCGCGCTCACCGGCGACCTCGGCCACTCCAGCGTGCTGCGGCAGCCGGTGACGCAGGTCATCGGGGAGCGGCTCGCCTGGTCCGCGCTGCTGTGCGCCGTCGCCTTCGCCGTGGCCGTGGCCGTGGGCACGCTCCTCGGCGTGCTGGCCGCCCGCCGGCCCGGCTCGATGCTGGACCGGGCGGTCACCTCCCTCGCGTACACCCTGGAGGCGGCGCCGGTCTTCTGGATCGCGCTGCTCGCCGTGTGGCTGTTCGCCCTCCAGTGGGACGTGCTCCCCGCCGGCGGTCTGACCGACACCGCCAGCGAACAGGTCACCCCGGGGCAGGTCGCGGGACACATCGTGCTGCCCGCCGGTGTGCTCGCCGTCTCCCAACTGCCCTGGTTCACCCTGTACGTGCGCCAGGGCGTCGCCGACGCCCTCGCCGAGGACCCGGTGCGCGGCGCGCGGGCCCGCGGCCTGGGGGAGGGCACCGTCCTGCTCGGACACGCCCTGCGCTCGGGGCTGCTGCCCGTCCTCACCCTGATCGGCTCCCGCGTCCCCGAACTCATCACTGGCGCCCTGCTGGTGGAGAGCGTCTTCAGCTGGCCCGGCATCGCCGCCGCCACCGTCGAGGCCGCCACCGCCGTCGACTTCCCGCTGCTCGCGGCCCTGACCGTCCTCGCGACCGCCGCCGTACTCGCCGGAAACCTGCTGGCCGACCTGCTCTACGGACTCTTCGACCCGAGGGTGAAGCTCAGTGAGATGTGAAGTCCATGGCTGACGTCGCCGCCGGGAAGACCGGCACCGGGTGGCGCTCCCGCGGCGCCGACCGCCGCTCCACCCGCACCCTGCGCCTGCGCACCTCCGCCGTGCTGCTGACCGCGACCGTGCTCGCCGTACTGCTCGTGCCGCCGCTGGTGCAGCTCGACCAGCAGGCCGTCGACCTGGCCGCCAAGCTGGAGGCCCCCGGCTGGGCCCACCCGTTCGGCACCGACGACGTCGGCCGCGACCTGCTGCTGCGCTGCGTGTACGGCCTGCGCGTCTCGCTGCTCGTCGGGGTGGCGGCCGCGCTGACCGCGACGGTCGTCGGCACCGCCGTGGGCGCCACCGCCGGGGCGCTCGGCGGCTGGGTCGACCGGGGCGTGATGCGGGTCGTCGACACCCTCTCCTCCGTACCCCACCTGCTGCTGGGCATCTTCATCGTCGCGATGTTCCGGCCCGGCGTCTGGCCGGTGGTCGCCTCCGTCGCGCTCACCCACTGGCTGTCCACCGCGCGCATCGTCCGCGCCGAGGTGCTGTCCCTGCGCGCCCGTCCGCACATCGACGCGGCCGTCTCGGGCGGCGCGTCCCGGTGGCGGGTGACGGTGCGGCACCTGCTGCCGGGCGTGCTGCCGCAGGCCGCGCTGGCCGCCGTACTGATGGTGCCGCACGCCATGTGGCACGAGTCGGCACTGTCCTTCCTCGGCCTCGGCCTGCCCACCCACACCGCGAGCCTCGGCAACCTGATCCAGGAGGCCCGGGGTTCGCTGCTCGCCGGGCAGTGGTGGCCGACCCTGTTCCCGGGCCTGTTCATCATCGTGCCCACCCTCGCCGTCGCCGGGCTCGCCGGTGCCTGGCGGGAGCGGATCAACCCCCGCCGCCGATCGGAGCTGATGCTGTGACCGAGCGAGCCCCCGTCCTGTCGGTACGCGGTCTGTCGGTGCGCTTCCTGATGCCGGGCGGGCGCCGGGTCGCCGCCGTCACCGACGCCCACTTCGACGTGGCGGCCGGCGAATGCCTGGCCCTGATCGGCGAGAGCGGCTGCGGCAAGTCCGTCCTCGCCTCCGCCCTGCTCGGGCTGCTGCCCGGCAACGCGCAGACCGCGGGCCGCGCGTTCCTCGGCGACCTGGACCTGCTCGCCGCCGACGAGCGGACCTTCGCCCGCACGGTGCGGGGCCGGCTGATCGGCCTCGTCCCGCAGAGTCCGGCCGCCCACCTCACCCCGGTCCGCACCATCCGCGCGCAACTGGAGGAGACGGTCGCGGAACTCACCCCGGCGCGCGGCGGCCGCAAGGCCCTGCGGGCGGCCGCCGAGGCCGCCGCCGAGCGCGCCGCGTTCCCGGTGGACCACCTCGACCACCACCCGCACGAACTCTCCGGCGGCCTCGCCCAACGCGCCGCCACCGCCCTCGCCCTGGTCGGGGACGCCCCCCTGCTGCTCGCCGACGAACCGACCACCGGACTCGACCGGGACCTGGTGGACCACACGGTCGACGAGCTACGGCGACATGTCGACAATGTCGACGGCGGGGGTGCCCGGCCCGACGATGCCCGCGCCCTGCTGATGATCACCCACGACCTGGCCGCCGCCGAGCGCATCGCCGACCGCGTCGCCGTGATGTACGCCGGCCGCATCGTCGAACTCGCCGACGCCGCCGCGTTCTTCGGCACCCCCGGACCGCGCCACCCCTACAGCCGCGGCCTGCTCGACGCGCTGCCCGACCGTGCCTTCGCCCCCATCCCCGGCCTGCCGCCCGAACTCGGCGCCCTCCCCGACGGCTGCGCCTTCGCCGCCCGCTGCGACCGGACGACCGACGCCTGCGCCGCCCTGCCCCCGCTGCGCGGCCAGGTGGCCTGCCACCACCCGCACGCCGTACTCACGAAGGCCGCCGACCGTGCTTGAACTGCACACCGTCACCGCCGGATACGACCGGAACGCGCCCGTGTTCCGGGACGTCTCCCTGTCCGTCGCGCCGGGGGAGGCGGTCGGACTGCTCGGCCCCAGCGGCTGCGGCAAGTCCACCCTCGCTCGCGTCGCCGCCCTGCTGCACCGGCCCGACGCCGGCACGCTGCACCTTGACGGCACCCCCGTACGGCGCTGGCGGCACCGCGCCCCGAGGGAGCAGCGCACCGCCTTCGGCGTCGTCTTCCAGCAGGCCCGCCTCTCCGCGGACCCCCGGCTCGCGCTGGCCGACCTGATCGCCGAACCGCTGCGCGCCACCGGCCGCCGGGACGAGGCCGCAGGCCGGGTCGCCGAACTGGCCGCCACCGTGGGACTGACCGCCGACCTGCTGACCAGGCGCCCGCACGAGGTCAGCGACGGCCAGTTGCAGCGCGCCTGCCTGGCACGCGCCCTGGTGCTGCGCCCGCGCTGGCTGGTGTGCGACGAGATGACGGCGATGCTCGACGCCTCGACCACGGCCGCCCTGGTCCGGGTCGTGGAGGAGTACCGGGCCGGGACCGGGGCGGGACTGCTGGCCGTCGGCCACGACCGCGTCCTGCTGGACCGCTGGTGCGGGCGCACCGTCGACTGGGCGACCCTGACGACCCCGGCACCGACCCCTTCACCAGGAACGAACAAAGTCCGACGGGGTAATTGATTCGGTTGTGTTCGGGTTCTAGGGTGACCCGTGACTCAGTAGTCGCCGCGTCACCGGCAGTTGTGATCCACCCCCACGGCAACTGCTTCCACAGCACCGTGCGTTGAGCCGCCCCCGAAGCCCACGGAAGGCCACGGTCATGCCGCACTCGCCCGTGTCACCCGCCGAATCCCCGGCCCGCCCGCCCAGCCGCCCCCGCCCGGTCGTCAGCCGCCGCCGTCTCCTGGAGGGCGGCGCCGCCGTCTTCGGTGCCCTCGCCCTGTCCGCGTCGCCCGCCGCCGCGCGGGCGGCCGGACACCGGACGGCCGCCGACGGGACCCCGGAGTGGAACGACTTCGGCGTCTTCCGGCTCGGCACCGAACCGCCGCACGCCACGCTCACGCCGTACGCGGACGTCCGGCAGGCCCTCGCCGGCGACCGTGCCCGCTCGCCCTACCGGCTGAGCCTGGACGGCAGCTGGAAGTTCGCCTACGCCGACCGCCCCGAGGACCGGGACGCCGACTTCCACCGCACCGACGTGGACGACCGGGACTGGGAGACCATCCCGGTCCCCTCCGTGTGGCAGCTGCACGGCCACGACTTCCCCATCTACCTGAACATCACCTACCCGTACTGGGGCCCCAACGGCCTCGGCGAGGAACCGCAGCCGCCCGCCGCGCCGACCCGCTACAACCCGGTCGGCCAGTACCGGCGCACCTTCACCGTCCCCCGCGACTGGACGGGCCGCCGCACCTTCCTCCACTTCGAGGGCGTCAAGTCCGCGCACTACGTGTGGATCAACGGCGAACCGGTCGGGTACGACGAGGACTCCTACACGCCGTCCGAGTACGACATCACCGAACACCTCAAGCCGGGCACCAACCAGATCGCCGTCGAGGTCTACCGCTACTCGGACGGCGACTGGATGGAGGACCAGGACATGATCCGGGTGAGCGGCATCTTCCGCTCGGTCCACCTCTACTCCACCCCGGCCGTGCACCTGCGCGACTTCAAGCTGGACACCCCGCTCGACGCCACCTACACCGGCGGCGAACTGGCCGTCACCGCGAGCGTGCGGGCGTACGGCGCGGGCGGCACCGGGCGCTACACCGTCGAGACCCAGCTCTACGACGCGCGCGGCCACGCCGTCTGGTCCCGGCCGCTGGAGCAGCCCGTCGACGTGGGCACGGCGCGCGCCGGCGAGGACGTCACCGTACGGGCCGCGAAGGCCGTGCCGAAGCCGAGGCTCTGGTCGGCCGAGCACCCGAACCTCTACACGGCCGTCCTGCGCCTGCGGGACCCCGCGGGCAAGGTGACCGAGACCGTCTCCCACCGGGTCGGCTTCCGCGAGTTCGCGCTCAAGGACGGGCTGATGCGGATCAACGGCGAGCCGGTGTCCTTCCGCGGCACCAACCGCCACGAGATGCACCCCTCCCGCGGCACCGCCCTCACCCGCGAGGACATGGTCGAGGACATCAGGATCATCAAGCGGATGAACATGAACAGCGTCCGCACCTCGCACTACCCGAACAACCCGTACTGGCTGGAACTGGCCGACGAGTACGGCCTCTACCTCGTCGACGAGACCAACCTGGAGACCCACGGCATCCGCGACGAGTACCCCGGCGACCACCCCGACTGGACCGCCGCCTGCGTGGTGCGCGCCCAGAACATGGTGCACCGCGACAAGAACCACGCCTCGGTCGTCATCTGGTCGCTGGGCAACGAGGCGGGCGGCGGCTCCACCTTCACCGCCATGCACGACTGGATCCGCTCCTACGACGACACCCGCGTCATCCAGTACGAGGGCGACGACCGCCCCGGCGTCAGCGACATCCGCTCGGAGATGTACGACAGCCCGCAGCGCGTCGAGCAGCGCGCCAAGGACACCTCCGACACGCGGCCGTACGTCATGATCGAGTACGCCCACTCGATGGGCAACTCCACCGGCAACTTCAAGAAGTACTGGGACATCGTCCGCCGGTACGACGTGCTCCAGGGCGGCTGGATCTGGGACTTCGTCGACCAGTCCCTCTACGAGCCGGTGCCCGCCCGCACGCTCCTCACCGAGGCCGGGCCCGCCGGGCTGCGCGGCGAGATCCTCGCCACCCGCGGCACCCTCGACCGCGACAAGGGCCTGTCCGGCATCACCGTCTTCGAGCGCGACGACAGCCTCGACCTCACGGGTTCACTGACCCTGGAGGCCTGGGTCACCCCGCACGTGACGGGCTACCACCAGCCGATCCTCGCCAAGGGCGACACCCAGTACGCGCTCAAGCAGAACGGCCGGACCCTGGAGTTCTTCATCCACTCCGAAGGCCAGTGGATCACCGCGACGTGGACCGTGCCGGACGACTGGACCGGCCGCGAGCACCACCTCGCGGGCGTCTTCGACGCCGACGCCGGGACCCTGACCCTCTACGTCGACGGCGTCGAACGGGCCACCCGCACCACCGACCGGCGCCCCAGCAGCAACACCGCGCCCCTCGCGCTCGCCACCGACGCCGACAACCAGGTGCGGGAGTTCAGCGGCACCATCCGCCGCGCCCGCGTCTACGCCCGCGCCCTCGGCGCCGCCGAACTGGCCTCCGACGGCCGCGGTCCCGGCGACGACGGCGTGCGGTTCTGGTTCGACGCCGCCACCGTGCAGACCTCGACGCGGCGGCCCCGCGACAAGACGTTCCTCGCCTACGGCGGCGACTGGGGCGACAACCCCAACGACGGCGCCTTCGTCGCCGACGGCATCGTCACCGCCGACCGCGGCCACACCGGCAAGGCCGCCGAGGTCAAGCGCATCTACCAGGCGATCAACGCCACCCGCACCGCGGGCGGCGGCCCCGGTGCCGTCACCCTCACCAACGAGTACCTCTTCACCCGGCTCCGCGAGTTCGACGGCCACTGGGAACTCGTCGCCGACGGCGAGGTCGTACGGCGCGGGAGGCTGACCCGGGACCAACTGGACGTGGCCCCGCGCTCCAGCAAGGACATCACCGTCCCCGTACGCCTGCCGGACCGCCCCGATGCCGGCACCGAGTACTTCCTGCACCTCTTCTTCACCACCAAGGAATCCACCCCGTGGGCCAAGGCGGGCTTCGAGGTGGCCCGGCAGCAGCTCCCCGTCGAGGCCGGCGCCCCCGCCGTGACCCCGGTCCGCCTGGCGAGCGTCCCGGCCCTGCGCCACGAGGACCGCGACCGGGACGTCGCGGTCACCGGCAAGGGCTTCTCGGTCACCGTCGACAAGCGCACCGGCACCATCACCTCCTACGAGGCGAAGGGCACCCGGCTGATCACCTCCGGACCGGTGCCCAACTTCTGGCGCGCGCCCACCGACAACGACAAGGGCAACGGCCAGCACACCCGCAACCAGACCTGGCGCGACGCCGGCGCCCGCCGCGAGGTCACCGACGTCGCCGTGCGCGCGCTCGGCGACCGGGCCGTCGAGATCAAGGTCACCGGCACGCTGCCCACCTCGGTGGAGTCCGCGTACAGCACCACCTACACGGTGTTCGGCAACGGCGAGATCAAGGTCGACAACACCCTGCGCCCGGGCGCCGCGAGCCTGCCGTACCTCCCCGAGGTCGGCACGATGCTGTTCCTGCCGCGCCGCCTGGAGCGCGTGCACTGGTACGGCCGCGGTCCCGAGGAGAACCACTGGGACCGCAACGACGGCACGGACGTCGGCCTCTACTCCGGGACCGTCGCCGAGCAGTGGACGCCGTACATCCGGCCGCAGGAGAACGGGAACAAGACCGACGTCCGCTGGATCGCCCTGACCGACCGGCACGGAGTCGGCCTGCTCGCCTCCGGCGAACCCCTGCTGGAGGCCAACGCCTCCTTCTTCACACCGGAGGACCTGTCGGCCGGCGTGCGGCACGACTACCAGCTCACCCCGAGGGACGAGGTCGTCCTGCGCCTGAACCACCGGCAGATGGGCGTCGGCGGCGACAACAGCTGGGGCGCGCACACCCACGACGAGTTCAAGCTCTTCGCCGACCGGGACTACGCGTACACCTACCGGCTGCGCCCGCTCACCGACGTGCGGGACGCGACGCGCGCCTCGCGGCGGCCGACGGCGACGGAGTAGCCGGGGGATGAACGGGGGAGCCCGGGGTACTCCGGGCTCCCATGGGTGAGGTTCTGGTCGGCGCGTGTTCGTGGACGGACCGGCAGCTCCTGGCGAGCGGCTGGTACCCGCGCGGGCGCCGGGACGCGGAGGGGCGGCTGCGGCACTACGCCTCGCGGCTGCCCGTCGTCGAAGCGGACGCCGGGTACTACGCGTTGCCGAGCCGGCGCACCAGCGAGCTGTGGGTGGAGCGCACACCGGACGGCTTCCGCTTCGACGTCAAGGCGTTCTCCCTGCTGACCGGCCACCCCACGCGCCCGGAGGCCCTGCCCGCGGACCTGCGCGGAACCGACCCCGGCCCGCTGCGGCGCGGGCGGGCGGGTGCGGGCCTGCTGGACGAGGTGTGGGGGCGCTTCGCCGAGGCGGTCGAGCCGCTGCGCAAGGCCGGGCGGCTCGGCACCGTGCTGTTCCAGTTCCCGCCGTGGTTCGCGCCGGGCGACCCGGCCGAGGCGACGCTCGAAGCGTGCGCCCTGCGTACCGAGGGGTGGCCGCTCGCCGTGGAGTTCCGCCATCCGGGGTGGTGGGAGCCGGAGCGTGCGGAGGCCACCCACACACTGCTGTCCGCTCTGGGCGCGTCGGCCGTCGGCACCGACATGGCCCAGCGGCTGCCCGGTTCCCTGCCGGCCATCGCGCCGGTCACCCGGCCCGCCCTCGCCGTCGTACGGTTCCACGGCCGCAGCGCGGCCTGGGGGAGGGGCAGCAAGGAGGACCGCTTCCGGTACGACTACGACGTGAGGGAACTCGCCGCCTGGGTACCCCGGTTGCGGCGCGCCGCCCGGCAGACGGACGAGCTGCACGTGCTGTTCAACAACTGCTGCGCGGACGCCGCCGTACGCGCCGCCGAGACCATGCGGCGGCTGCTCACTCGGCCGTGTCGCTGATCCCCAGCCGCAGGTGCTCCACGTGGTAGACGGCCTGGTCGAGCAGCCCGGCGACATGGTCGTCGTGCAGGGCGTACACCACCGAACGGCCCCGGCGCTCACCGACCACCAGACCCAGATTGCGCAGCAGCCGCAGCTGGTGCGAGCAGGCCGACTGCTCCATGCCGACCTCCGCCGCCAACTCGGTGGCGGGCAGCGGGCCTTCGCGCAGCCGGGCGAGGATCAGCAGCCGGGACGGGGTGGACAGGGCCTGGAGGGTGGTGGCGACCTTCGCGACGTTGTCCGCGTCCAGGCGCACCCGCTCGGCGGCGTCCTGCGCGGTGTCGGCGGCTCCGTGACCCATGCGGTCATCTTACGCATTCCCCGGACGGCTCCCCGGAGGCACATGAACGGATGAACGAATGAATGAGTCTTCATGTGTTCCTGTATGGTGTGCCGCGTGTCCACCACCCTCGCCCCCGCTCCGCAGGCCGCGCCCGCCACCGCGGCGCCGCCCCGCCGCCGCACCCGCGTCCTCGCCCTGCCCGAGGCCCGCTGGGCGCTCGTCTCCCTCGTCGCCTTCCTCCTGGCCCTGCCCCTCGACCTCGGCGGCGCCCCCGCCTGGACCCACGGCCCGCTGTACGCCGTCGCCTACGCCGCCGGCGGCTGGGAGCCCGCCCTCGAAGGACTGCGGGCGCTGCGCGAGAAGACCCTCGACGTCGACCTGCTGATGATCGTGGCGGCGCTCGGCGCGGCCGCCATCGGGCAGGTGCTCGACGGCGCCCTGCTGATCGTCATCTTCGCCACCTCCGGCGCCCTGGAGGCCCTGGCCACCGCCCGCACCGCCGACTCCGTGCGCGGCCTGCTCGACCTCGCGCCCAGTACCGCGACCCGCCTGCGAGAAGGCGGCGAGGAGACCGTCCCGACCGCCGACCTCGCCGTCGGCGACCTGGTCCTGGTCCGGCCGGGGGAGCGGATCGGCGCCGACGGCACCGTCGTCGAGGGCACCGGAGAGGTCGACCAGGCCACCATCACCGGCGAGTCCCTGCCCGTCCTCAAGCGCACCGGCGACGACGTCTTCGCCGGCACCCTCAACGGCACCGGGGCCCTGCGCGTCCGCGTCGGACGCGACCCGGCCGACTCCGTCATCGCCAGGATCGTCACCCTGGTCGAGGAGGCGTCCCGCACCAAGGCGCCGACCCAGCTGTTCATCGAGAAGATCGAACAGCGCTACTCGGTCGGCGTGGTCGTCGCCACCCTCGCGGTCTTCGGCATCCCCCTCGCCCTCGGTGCCGACCTCACGGACGCCCTGCTGCGCGCCATGACCTTCATGATCGTCGCCTCGCCGTGCGCGGTCGTCCTGGCGACCATGCCGCCGCTGCTCTCGGCCATCGCCAACGCGGGCCGGCACGGAGTCCTGGTCAAGTCGGCGGTCGCCATGGAACGACTCGGCGAGATCGACACCGCCGCCCTCGACAAGACCGGCACGCTGACCGAGGGCACCCCCGAGGTGACCGCCGTAACCCCCGCAGCCGGCGCCGGGGTCGACGAGGACGCCCTCCTCGCCCTCGCCGCCGCGGCCGAGCACCCCAGCGAGCACCCGCTGGCCCGCGCGATCGTGGCCGCCGCCCGCGTCCGGCACCTGCCCCTCGCGCCCGCCCAGGACTTCACGGCGGCTCCCGGCCGCGGCGTGACGGCCGTGATCGACGGCCGCACGGTGCACGTCGGCCGCGCCGAGACGCCCGAGGGCGCCGAGACCACCGTCCACGTCACCCGCGACGGCACCCTCCTGGGCACCCTCGCCCTCACCGACCGCGTCCGCGCCGACGCCGCCCCGGCCACCGCCGCGCTCACCGCCCTCACCGGCACCGCCCCCGCCCTGCTCACCGGCGACCACCCGGCCGCCGCCGCCCGCGTGGCCGACGCGACCGGCATCACCGACGTCCGCGCCGGCCTGCTGCCCGAGGACAAGGTCGAGGCCGTACGGGAACGGGAGCGGGCCGGGCGCAAGGTGCTCTTCGTCGGCGACGGCGTCAACGACGCCCCCGCGCTGGCCGCCGCGCACGCCGGGGTCGCCATGGGCCGGGCCGGCTCCGACCTCGCCCTGGAGACCGCCGACGCCGTCGTCGTCCGCGACGAGCTGACGGCCGTGCCCGCCGTCGTACGGCTCTCCCGGCGCGCACGACGGCTGGTCGTCCAGAACCTGGTTGTCGCCGGTGTCTTCATCACCGTTCTCGTCCTGTGGGACCTGATCGGCCACCTGCCGCTGCCGCTCGGTGTCGCGGGCCACGAGGGCTCGACCGTGCTGGTCGGCCTGAACGGCCTGCGGCTGCTGCGCGAGTCGGCCTGGCGACCGGAGTAGTCCGCGGGACCCCGGCACGCGGGGTGATCCGCGGGAGCCCGGCACGCGAGGTGATCCGCGGGACCCCAGCAAGCGGCACGTCCATGTCGGATTCCCGCCAGCCCCCGCCCGGCCGGTGCACCATCCTGGACTCATGCAGACGGGAATGCACACCGACACCGAGCGCTGCGTGCGCGCCGTCCAGTCGAAGGACGCGCGGTTCGACGGCTGGTTCTTCACGGCCGTCCTGACGACCCGCATCTACTGCCGGCCCAGCTGCCCGGTGGTGCCGCCCAAGCCCGAGAACATGACCTTCTACCCGAGCGCGGCGGCCTGCCAGCAGGCCGGGTTCCGGGCGTGCAAGCGGTGCCGCCCGGACACCAGCCCCGGCTCGCCCGAGTGGAACCTGCGCGCCGACCTCACGGCCCGCGCCATGCGCCTGATCGCCGACGGCGTCGTGGACCGCGAGGGCGTACCCGGCCTCGCCGCCCGCCTCGGCTACAGCACCCGGCAGGTCGAACGCCAGCTCCTCGCCGAACTCGGCGCGGGCCCCCTCGCGCTCGCCCGGGCCCAGCGCGCCCAGACCGCCCGGCTGCTGATCGAGACCACCCCGCTGCCCATGGCGGACATCGCCTTCGCGGCCGGCTTCTCCTCCATCCGGACCTTCAACGACACCGTCCGCGAGGTCTACGCCCTCGCCCCGAGCGAACTGCGCACCCGCGCCCCCAAGAGCCGCCCGACGCCCACCGCCCCCGGCGCCCTGTCGCTCCGCCTCCCCTTCCGCAACCCGCTCAACCCCGACAACCTCTTCGGACACCTCGCCGCCACCGCCGTACCCGGCGTGGAGGAGTGGCGGGACGGCGCGTACCGGCGCACCCTGCGCCTCCCGTACGGTCACGGCATCGTGGCCCTCACCCCGCACCCCGACCACATCGCCTGCCGCCTCACCCTGAGCGACCTGCGCGACCTGACCGTCGCCATCAGCCGCTGCCGGCGCCTGCTCGACCTGGACGCCGACCCGACGGCGATCGACGACCAGCTGCGCGCCGACCCGCTGCTCGCGCCGCTCGTCGACAAGGCCCCCGGGCGGCGCGTCCCGCGCACGGTGGACGAGGCGGAGTTCGCCGTCCGCGCCGTGCTCGGCCAGCAGGTCTCCACCGCCGCCGCCCGCACCCACGCCGCCCGCCTGGTCACCGCGCACGGTGATCCGCTGGACGACCCCGAGGGCGGCCTGACCCACCTCTTCCCGTCCACCGGAGCACTGGCGGCGGTGGACCCGGAGACCCTGGCGATGCCCAGGACCCGCCGCACCACCTTCACCACCCTGGTCGCCCGCCTGTCCGACGGGTCGGTCAACCTGGGCGTCGAGTCCGACTGGGCCGAGACCCGCGCCCGGCTCCTCGACCTGCCCGGCTTCGGCCCATGGACCGCCGACGTCATCGCCATGCGCGCCCTCGGCGACCCCGACGCCTTCCTCCCCACCGACCTCGGCATCCGCCGCGCCGCCGCCGAACTGGGCCTGCCCTCCACCCCGGCCGCGCTCACCGCCCGCGCGGCGGCCTGGCGGCCCTGGCGCGCGTACGCCGTCCAGTACCTGTGGGCGACCGACGACCACCCGATCAACTTCCTGCCCGTATGAGCCCCATGAGCCCTGAGAGTCCTATGAGCCCGTTCGAGCCCGTCCGAGGAGCCGGAGCGAAACCCGTGAAACAGCACACCGTGATCGACAGCCCCTACGGCGCCCTCACCCTCGTCGCCGAGGACGGCGCCCTGTGCGGCCTCTACATGACCGACCAGCGCCACCGCCCGCCGGAGGAGACCTTCGGCGCCCGCGACGAACGCCCCTTCGCCGAGACCGAGGAGCAGCTGGAGGCCTACTTCGGCGGCGAACTGAAGGACTTCACCGTCGGCCTGCGGCTGAACGGCACCGCGTTCCAGCGCACCGTCTGGGCGCAGCTCCAGAAGATCCCCTACGGCGAGACCCGCACCTACGGCGAGCTCGCCGCGGCCCTCGGCAACCCGGCCGCCTCCCGCGCGGTGGGCCTCGCCAACGGCCGCAACCCGATCGGCATCATCGTCCCCTGCCACCGCGTCATCGGCGCGAGCGGCGGCCTCACCGGCTACGGCGGCGGCCTGGAGCGCAAGCAGCGGCTGCTGGACTTCGAACGGGGAGCGGCGGGACCGGAGGCCCTGTTCTAGGCCTGCCGCGAGGTTCCCGGCGCGTGAGCGAGGCGGAAACGCGTTGCCCGCGCGCCGCGGGGCCCGTTACGCTCGCCGGACTTCGAAGACCACGCTCTCCCGAACGATGCCGCAGATGGGGAGCAGGCCCGCGCACAGCAGCCCGGGGCCACGGAGGGGAGGCGCCACTTTTCGGCATGCCCTCCGGAGGACCCCACCCATGCATTCCACGCACCGCCCGCACATCGGCCTCGGCCTGCCCGTCGACGACCCCGCCCTGCTGCCGGCCTGGGCCCGGCGCGCCGACGCGCTCCCCTTCAGAACGCTCGGCCTGCTCGACCGGCTCGTCTACGACAACCCCGAACCCCTGATCACCCTCGCGACCCTCGCGGGCGCCACCTCCCGCATCCGCCTCCAGACCGAGGTGCTGATCGCCCCCGTCCACAACACCGCGCTGCTCGCCAAGCAGACCGCCACCCTCGACCGCCTGTCGGACGGCCGCTTCACGCTCGGCATCGGCGTCGGCGGGCGGGCCGACGACTGCCTCGCCGCCGGCATCGACCTGCACCGCCGGGGCCGCCGCCTCGACGAGCAGATGACCCTCCTGCGCCGCACCTGGGACGGCGAGCCCTACGGCCGCGACGTCGGCCCCGTCGGACCCCGCCCCGCCACCCCCGGCGGGCCGCGGGTGCTGTTCGGCGGCTTCGCCCCGGCCGCCCTGGAACGCGTCGGCCGGTTCGGCGACGGCTTCCTCGGCGCCGCGCTGCCCGCCGCGCACATGAGCGGACTGTTCCGCCAGGTCGAGGCGGTCTGGCAGAAGCACGACCGCCCGGGCCGGCCGCGCCTGGTCGCCCAGGCGAGCGTGGCCCTCGGCCCCGACGACACGGTGGAGCGGGCCCGGCAGAACCTCCGCGACTACTACGCCTTCACCGGACGCGCCGAGTACATGACCAAGGGCCTGCTCACCACCGCACGGGAGATCCGCGCCGCCGTCGACGCCTTCCGGGACATCGGCGCCGACGAGGTCGTGCTCTACTGCTGGACCTCGGACCCCGACCAGGTCGACCGCCTCGCCGACGCCGTGTTCTGACGGGCCTGCGGCTTTCGGCTCCCGCCGCCGCGGCTCAGCCCAGCCCGCGCAGCAGCTCGGGCAGGGCTGAGCCGATCGGCTCCCGGATCACTTCGTCGGCAAGCTCGTCGTACGGCGTCGGCTCCGCGTTGACGACGACCAGCCGAGCCCCGTGCTCGACGGCGACGCCGGCCAGCCCGGCGGCGGGCTCCACCCGGAGACTGGTGCCGACGGCGACGAACACCTGGCACGCCTTGCTGATGGCGGCCGCCTCGCCCAGCACCACCGGGTCGAGGCGCTCGCCGAACATCACGGTCGCCGGCTTCAGAATGCCGCCGCACTCCAGACACGGCGGGTCGGCCTCACCGGCCTCGATCCGGGCCAGCGCGTCCGCCATCGGCCCCCGGGCCCCGCAGCCGGTGCACACACAGGCGCGCGCGGTGCCGTGCAGTTCGAGGACCTTGCGGGCACAGACCCCGGCGAGCTGGTGCAGACCGTCCACGTTCTGCGTGATCACACGGACCGGCACCCCGCGCCGCTCCAGGTCCGCCACCGCACGGTGCGCCGTGTTCGGCTCGGCGTGCAGCGCCGCGGTGTCGCGCCGCATCAGCCAGGAGCGCCGCCTGATCTCCGGATCGGCCATGTAGTACTCGTACGTCACGAGCTTCTCGGCCTCCGGGTCGCGCCGCCACAGTCCGTTCGGACCGCGGTAGTCGGGGATACCGGAGTCGGTGGAGACGCCGGCACCGCTGAGGATGGCGACGAGGGGCTTGCCGGTCATGCGGTCGAGGGTAGGGCGCCGGGGTGCGGCCGGCGAACGGTTATCGGTCGACCCGCACGCCGTCCTCCAGCTCGGCCGTGCCGGAACCGTCCGCCAGGACGTCAAGCGCGGCCAGCACCCGGCCGTGCAGGGAACCGAGCAGGTGGGCGCCGAGTTCCCCGCGCGGCACCAGCCGCCAGGACAGCAGCTCCTCCTCCTGTAGCCGGATCGCCTTCAGGTCGTCCTCCGACAGCACCCCGCCGTCGTACAGGTACGCCACGATCGGCGGCCGGCCCGCCCCGTTCGACCAGTCCACCGCGAGCAGCCGGCCGATCCGCGCGTCGAGACCGATCTCCTCCAGGGTCTCCCGCCACGCGCCCCGCCGCGGGGTCTCCCCGGCGTCGGACTCGATGGTCCCGCCCGGCAGCGTCCACCCCTCGCGATAGTTGGGCTCGACGAGCAGCACCCGCCCCCCGGCGTCCCGGAAGACCGCGGCGGCACCGGCGAGGACGCGGGGCAGACCGGCGATGTAGGTGGCGTAATCAGCAGTGGTCATCCCGGAAGCCTAACGAGCCCGGCCCCCCGGCCCGGCGCACTCCGGCGGCGGGCGCACCGCGGGTTCCACGGTGTGGGCAGGGCATGACGGCGCGGGCGTCCTCCGGTTAGGGTCGCAGCGGCGCGACTGCCTTGACGTGCGCAAGGCTCGAACAGCAAGGGGAGAGCAAGGTGGCTGACGCTGCTGTGGACGGGACCCGACGGGTCCTCGTCGCCGCGGACAAGTTCAAGGGCTCGCTGACGGCCGTCGAGGTCGCCGAGCGCGTCACGGCCGGACTGCGCCGCGTCGTGCCGGACGTCCTGGTCGAGGCGCTGCCCGTCGCCGACGGCGGCGACGGCACGGTGGCCGCCGCGGTCGCGGCCGGATTCGAGCGCCGGGAGGCACGGGTCGCCGGCCCCCTCGGCGCGGAGGTGACGGCGGCGTACGCGCTGCGCGGCGAGACCGCCGTCGTGGAGATGGCCGAGGCCAGCGGCCTCCAGCGGCTCCCGGAGGGCGTCCTGGCACCGCTGACGTCGTCCACGTACGGCTCCGGCGAGCTGCTGCGGGCCGCGCTGGACGCGGGGGCGCGGACGATCGTGTTCGGGGTCGGCGGCAGCGCCACCACGGACGGCGGCGCCGGGATGCTGGCCGCGCTGGGCGCGCGGTTCCTGGACGGGGACGGCGAGCCGGTCGCGGCCGGCGGGGGCGGCCTCGCGGGCCTGGCCTCGGCCGACCTGTCGGGCCTCGACCCCCGCCTGTCCGACGTGGCGCTGGTGCTCGCCAGCGATGTCGACAATCCGCTGACCGGACCGAAGGGTGCCCCGGCGGTCTACGGGCCGCAGAAGGGTGCCTCCCCGGACGACGTGACGGCCCTGGACGCGGCCCTCGCGCACTTCGCGAAGGTGCTGGGGCGGACGGAGGGCGTGGGCGCGCGGGCCGCCGAGTACGCCGCGTCCCCGGGTGCGGGGGCGGCGGGCGGCATCGGGTTCGGCGCGATGCTGCTGGGCGCGCGGTTCCGGCCCGGCATCGAGGTGATGCTGGACGTGCTGGGCTTCGCGCCGGCGCTGGAGCGGGCGGACCTGGTGATCACCGGGGAGGGCTCGCTGGACGAGCAGACCCTGCACGGGAAGGCACCGGCGGGTGTCGCCGCGGCGGCCCGGGCCGAGGGCAAGGAGGTCGTCGCGGTGTGCGGGCGCCTCGCGCTGCCGGCGGAGGTGCTGGGGCGGGCCGGGATCCGGCGGGCGTATCCGCTGACGGATGTCGAGCCGGACGTCGCGAAGTGCATCGCGGATGCGGGGCCGATTCTGGAGCGGGTGGCGGAGGCCATCGCGCGGGACTTCCTGGCCTAGGGGAGTCCCGCCCCCGCCGCCCCTTCCCGTTCCCGACCCCGGGGGCTTCGCCCCCGGGCCCCCGTTTCGGCCCTGAACGGGCCTCGTCCTCAAACGCCGGACGGGCTGAGGGGCGCGGGCACCCTTTCAACCCACTGAGCCGGGCGGTGGGTGGGCATTGGCCCCCGGGCCGACGCCGGGCACGCACAAACGGAAGGGCCCCGAACCCAACCCGGGGTTCGGGGCCCTCAAGACGCCGTCACGGCAACTGCGCCGCCCGCGCCTCCCGCCGATTGTCACGGAAGTTGTTCACCCGGCGAGCGGTGGCGAACAGCGGGATCACCGCCCCCATCACCAACTGCAACGCACACCCCGTTTGCAGCAGCAGCTGCCCGCTCGGCGCGTCGAACGCCCAGCCGGCCAGCAGCCCCATCGACAGGACGATCCACGACAGCATCGCCACCGCGAGGCGCCCCCGCGGCTTCGGGTACTCGACCCGGCTCACCATCAGCCAGGCCGTGCCGAGGATCGCCAGCAGCGTCGCCACGAACGGCAGCTCGAGCAGCACGATCGACACCACCGTCAGCGCGCCGAACGGTGACGGCATGCCCTGGAACGTGCCGTCCTTGACCGTGACGCAGGAGAACCGCGCGAGCCGCAGCACCACCGCCAGCAGCACCACGATCGCCCCCACCGCCGCCACGCGCTGGTAGGCGTCGTCCGCGACCATGCCGTAGACGAGGACGAAGTACGCCGGCGCGAGGCCGAAGCTGATCAGGTCGGAGAGGTTGTCCAGCTCCGCGCCCATGGGCGACGACCGCAGCTTGCGCGCCACCAGGCCGTCGAACAGGTCGAAGATCGCCGCGCACAGCATCAGGATGACCGCGGTGGCCGCGCTGTGCCGGGCCATGCCCGACTCGTCGCTGCCCATGAGGTGCGGGATGAGGATGCCGGTGGTGGTGAAGTACACCGCCATGAAGCCGCACGTGGCGTTGCCGAGCGTGAGCGTGTCCGCTATCGACAGGCGGAGCGAGAGCGGCATCTCCTCCTCGTCGTCCACCTCGTCGGCCTCCGGCACCCATCCGGCCTGGGTCTGCGGATCAACCACGGTCAATTCGAGTCACCCCAGCCACCGTCTTCTGACCCACCTCGACATCCACCTCGACACCCTCCGGCAGGTACAGGTCGACGCGGGAGCCGAAGCGGATCAGACCGACCCGCTCGCCCTGCTCGACCTTGGTGCCCTGCGGCACGTACGGAACGATGCGGCGGGCCACCGCGCCGGCGATCTGGATCATCTCGATGTCGCCGAGCTCGGTGTCGAAGTGCCACACGACGCGCTCGTTGTTCTCGCTCTCCTTGTTGAAAGCGGGAACGAAGCCGCCCGGCACGTGCTCGACCGACGTCACCGTGCCCGCCAGCGGGGCGCGGTTGACGTGGACGTTGAGCGGGCTCATGAAGATCGCGACGCGGGTACGGCCGTCCTTCCACGGCATGATGCTCTGCACCACACCGTCGGCGGGCGAGATGACCCGGCCCTGGGTGATCTCGCGCTCGGGGTCGCGGAAGAACCACAGCATCCCCGCCGCGAGCGCGGTGGCGGGGACGGCGACGGCCTTGGCGGCGCCGGAACGGCGGGCCCGCAGGAGGCTGACGGCTGCGGTGGCGACGGTCGGCAGAAGCCACGGCGATGCTCCGCGCGCGAGGCGTACGCCGGCGAGGCTGTCGCGAGGTGCAGAGGTTTGGCTGTGGGGCATGGATGACCTTCGTAGCGGATGATGCCGCGCTATGACGGGGGACGGCGGCTTTCCGGCGATCGTAGCGGCTCCGCGCCGCAACTGGGTAAGCCAGGAAGCCGAGTCGGCGGCCGAACACTGCCTACGGGGTGTGACCTTCTTCTCCAAGAAAACACCCCGTATCCGGACATCTAACCCTGGAATCGATACTCTTCGAGCAGTCGGCGGCCGATGATCATTTTCTGGATCTCGGCGGTGCCTTCACCGATGAGCAGCATCGGCGCCTCGCGGTAGAGGCGCTCGATCTCGTACTCCTTGGAGAAGCCGTACCCGCCGTGGATCCGGAAGGCGTCCTCCACGACCTCCTTGCAGTACTCGGAGGCGAGGTACTTGGCCATCCCCGCTTCCAGGTCGTTTCGTTCGCCCGAATCCTTTTTGCGCGCAGCGTTCACCATCATCGCATGCGCCGCCTCCACCTTGGTAGCCATCTCCGCGAGCTTGAACTGGATGGCCTGGTGCTGGGCGATCTGCTTGCCGAAAGTGTGACGCTGCTGGGCGTACTGGACACCGAGTTCGAAGGCACGCTGAGCGACGCCGCAGCCACGGGCCGCCACGTTGACGCGGCCGACCTCGACGCCGTCCATCATTTGGTAAAAACCTCGGCCGGTGACGCCGCCGAGCACCCGATTGGCCGGAATGCGCAGGCCGTCCATGATGAGCTCGGTGGTGTCGACGCCCTTGTAGCCCATCTTGTCGATCTTCCCGGGGATGGTCAGGCCCGGGCGGACCTCGCCGAAACCGGGCTCCTTCTCCACCAGGAAGGTCGTCATCGACTTGTGCGGGGCCGTGCCGTCCGGGTGACCCTCGTCACTCTTCACCAGTACGGCCACCAGCGACGACGTACCGCCGTTCGTCAGCCACATCTTCTGGCCGTTCAGGACGTACTCCTCGCCGTCCTTGACCGCCTTCGAGGTGATCGCCGAGACGTCGGAGCCCAGCGCCGGCTCGGACATCGAGAAGGCGCCCCGGATGTCGCCCGCGGCCATACGCGGCAGGAAGTGGTCCTTCTGCTCCTGCGTGCCGTGCTGCTTGAGCATGTACGCCACGATGAAGTGCGTGTTGACGATGCCGGACACCGACATCCAGCCGCGGGCGATCTCCTCCACGCACAGGGCGTAGGTCAGGAGCGACTCGCCCAGGCCCCCGTACTCCTCGGGAATCATCAGGCCGAACAGGCCGAGTTCCTTCAGCCCGTCCACGATGTCCTGCGGGTACTCGTCCCGGTGCTCCAGTTCGGTGGCGACCGGGATGATCTCCTTGTCCACGAAGTCCCGGACGGTGGAGAGGATCTCCCGCTGGACGTCCGTGAGGCCGTGGGTCTGGGCGAGACGGCTCATCTCTACTTCCCCTGTTCCTTCAGCTCGGGCCGGCCGGGCTGTTCGCCGCCGCGCTCCTTGACGTACGTCTCGGTCGGCACCATCACCTTGCGGCGGAAGACGCAGACGAGGGTGCCGTCCTGCTTGTAGCCCTTGGTCTCGACGTGGACGATGCCGCGGTCGCTCTTCGACTTCGACGGCCACTTGTCGAGCACCGTCGTCTGCCCGTAGAGCGTGTCGCCGTGGAAGGTCGGGGCCACGTGCTTGAGCGACTCGATCTCCAGGTTGGCGATCGCCTTGCCGGAGACGTCCGGGACGGACATGCCGAGCAGGAGCGAGTAGATGTAGTTGCCCACCACCACGTTCTTGCCGAAGTCCGTCGTCTTCTCGGCGTAGTTGGTGTCCATGTGGAGCGGGTGATGGTTCATGGTGAGGAGGCAGAACAGGTGGTCGTCGTACTCCGTGACCGTCTTCCCGGGCCAGTGCTTGTACACCGCCCCGACCTCGAACTCCTCGTAGGTGCGTCCGAACTGCATCGCCCTCAGCCCTCCGGGATCTCGAACTTCGACGTACGCTCCATGCCGGCCGCGCGTCCCTTGCCGGAGACGACCAGCGCCATCTTGCGGCTGGCCTCGTCGATCATCTCGTCGCCGAGCATCGCCGAGCCCTTCTTGCCGCCCGCCTCGGACGTGTAGTAGTCGTACGCGTCCAGGATCAGCTCGGCGTGGTCGTAGTCCTCCTGGGAGGGCGAGAAGATCTCGTTGGACGCCTCGACCTGGCCGGGGTGCAGCACCCACTTGCCGTCGAAGCCGAGAGCGGCGGCGCGCTGCGCGACCTCGCGGTAGCCGTCGACGTTGCGGATCTGGAGGTAGGGTCCGTCGATCGCCTGGAGGTTGTTGGCGCGGGCGGCCATCAGGATCTTCATCAGGATGTAGTGGTAGGCGTCCGCCGGGTAGCCGGGCGGCTGCTCGCCCACGACCAGGGACTTCATGTTGATGGACGCCATGAAGTCGGCCGGGCCGAAGATGATGGTCTCCACGCGCGGGCTGGCCTGGGCGATCTCGTTGACGTTGTTGAGGCCCTGCGCGTTCTCGATCTGCGCCTCGATGCCGATCCGGCCGACCTCGAAGCCCATCGTCTTCTCGATCTGGGTGAGGAGGAGGTCGAGGGCGACGACCTGCTGGGCGTCCTGGACCTTGGGGAGCATGATGCAGTCCAGGTTCGGGCCCGCGCCCTCCACCACCGTCACGACGTCGCGGTACGTCCACTCGGTCGTCCAGTCGTTGACGCGCACGACGCGGGTCTTGCCGGTCCAGTCGCCCTCGTTGAGGAACTTGACGATGGTGTGCCGCGCCTCGGGCTTGGCGAGCGGCGCACAGGCGTCCTCCAGGTCGAGGAAGACCTGGTCCGCCGGGAGGCCCTGGGCCTTCTCCAGGAAGCGCGGGTTGCTCCCGGGGACCGCCAGGCAGGAACGCCGGGGGCGGAGACGGTTGACCGTGGTCATGCGGGGACCTCCAAGGGGTCGAGCTTGTTCGCGTTCCGGATCTCGTCGACGATCCGGCCGATGATGCCGGTGATGTCGAAGTCCTTCGGGGTGAAGACCGCGGCCACTCCCGCGGCCCGCAGTTCCTCGGCGTCACCGTTCGGGATGATGCCACCGGCGATCACCGGTATATCCGTGGCACCGGCCACACGGAGCCGTTCGAGCACGTCCGGCACCAGTTGCGCGTGCGAGCCGGAGAGGATGGACAGGCCCACCGCGTGCACGTCCTCGGCGAGGGCGGCGTCCACGATCTGCTCGGGGGTGAGCCGGATGCCCTGGTAGACCACCTCGAACCCGGCGTCGCGGGCGCGCACGGCGATCTGCTCGGCGCCGTTGGAGTGGCCGTCCAGGCCGGGCTTGCCGACCAGGAAGCGGAGCTTGCCGACCTCCATCTCCTTGGCCGTCAGCTCCACCTTGCGGCGCACTTCGGAGAGGGCCGAGCCCTCCTCGGCGGTGACCGCGACCGGCGCCGAGGACACGCCGGTCGGCGCGCGGAACTCGCCGAACACCTCGCGCAGCGCCCCCGCCCACTCGCCGGTCGTGGCGCCGGCCCGGGCGCACTCCAGCGTGGCCTCCATGAGGTTGCCGGTGCCGCGGGCGGCCTCCTTCAGCTTCTCCAGCGCCTTGCAGGGGCGCGGGTGGTTGAAGGGCGGCTGGTACCGCGTGTCGCGCCAGTTCTCCAAGGAGGCGATCACGCGGGCCTCCACCGCCGGGTCGACCGTCTGGATCGCGGTGTCCAGGTCGGCGGTCAGCGGGTTGGGTTCGGTGCCCTCGAAGGCGTTGACACCGATGATCTTCTCCTCGCCGGACTCGATCCGGGCCCGGCGCTCGGCGTGCGAGGCGACCAGCTGGGACTTGAGGTAGCCGGACTCCACGGCGGCCATCGCGCCGCCCATCTCCTGGATGCGGTCGATCTCCGCGAAGGCCGCCTCGACCAGCTCGTCGACCTTCGCCTCGACCACCTTCGAGCCCTCGAAGAGGTCCTCGTACTCCAGCAGGTCGCTCTCGTGCGCCAGCACTTGCTGGATGCGCAGCGACCACTGCTGGTCCCAGGGGCGCGGCAGGCCGAGTGCCTCGTTCCAGGCCGGCAACTGCACGGCACGCGCGCGTGCGTCCTTGGAGAGGGTCACGGCCAGCATCTCCAGCACGATCCGCTGGACGTTGTTCTCCGGCTGCGCCTCGGTCAGGCCCAGGGAGTTGACCTGGACGCCGTAGCGGAAGCGGCGGTGCTTGGGGTTCTCGATGCCGTAGCGCTCGCGGGTGACGCGGTCCCAGATGCGGCCGAAGGCGCGCATCTTGCACATCTCCTCGACGAAGCGGACGCCCGCGTTGACGAAGAAGGAGATGCGGCCGACCACGTCGCCCATGCGCTCCTGCGGCACCTGACCGCTGTCGCGCACCGCGTCGAGGACGGCGATCGCCGTGGACATCGCGTACGCGATCTCCTGCACCGGCGTGGCGCCCGCCTCCTGGAGGTGGTAGCTACAGATGTTGATCGGGTTCCACTTGGGCAGGTGGGACACCGTGTACGCGATCATGTCCGTCGTCAGGCGGAGCGACGGTCCCGGCGGGAAGACGTGCGTCCCCCGGGACAGGTACTCCTTGACGATGTCGTTCTGGGTCGTGCCCTGGAGCTCGGTGAGGTCCGCGCCCTGCTCCTCCGCGACGACCTGGTAGAGCGCCAGCAGCCACATGGCCGTGGCGTTGATGGTCATCGAGGTGTTCATCTGCTCCAGCGGGATGTCCTGGAACAGCCGGCGCATGTCACCGAGGTGCGCGACCGGCACGCCGACCCGGCCGACCTCGCCGCGGGCGAGGACGTGGTCGGAGTCGTACCCGGTCTGGGTCGGCAGGTCGAAGGCGACCGACAGACCCGTCTGGCCCTTGGCGAGGTTGCGCCGGTACAGCTCGTTGGACGCCTCGGCCGTGGAGTGACCGGCGTAGGTGCGCATGAGCCACGGCCGGTCCTTCTGGCGCTCAGTCATGTGTGGCCTCCGCCGCCCTCAGATGTTCCGGAAGCGGTTGATGGCGTCGAGGTGCTGCGCGCGCTTCTCGTGGTCGCGCACGCCCAGTCCCTCCTCGGGCGCCAGGCACAGGACGCCGACCTTGCCCTGGTGGGCGTTGCGGTGGACGTCGTGGGCGGCCTGACCGGTGTCCTCCAGGGAGTACACCTTGGACAGGGTCGGGTGGATCTTGCCCTTGGCGATGAGGCGGTTGGCCTCCCAGGCCTCGCGGTAGTTGGCGAAGTGGGAGCCGATGATGCGCTTCAGGGACATCCACAGGTAGCGGTTGTCGTACTCGTGCATGTAGCCCGAGGTCGAGGCGCAGGTGGTGATGGTGCCGCCCTTGCGGGTGACGAAGACGGAGGCGCCGAAGGTCTCGCGGCCGGGGTGCTCGAAGACGATGTCGATGTCCTCGCCGCCGGTCAGTTCGCGGATGCGCTTGCCGAAGCGCTTCCACTCCTTCGGGTCCTGGGTGTTCTCGTCCTTCCAGAACCGGTAGCCCTCGGCGCTGCGGTCGATGATCGCGTCGGCGCCCATCGACCGGCAGATGTCCGCCTTCTGCTCGCTGGAGACGACGCAGATCGGGTTCGCGCCGCCGGCGAGGGCGAACTGGGTGGCGTAGGAGCCGAGTCCGCCGCTGGCGCCCCAGATGAGCACGTTGTCGCCCTGCTTCATGCCGGCGCCGTTGCGGGAGACCAGCTGCCGGTACGCGGTGGAGTTGACCAGCCCGGGGGCGGCGGCCTCCTCCCAGCTGAGGTGGTCCGGCTTCGGCATCAGCTGGTTGGACTTGACCAGCGCGATCTCGGCGAGGCCGCCGAAGTTGGTCTCGAAGCCCCAGATGCGCTGCTCGGGGTCGAGCATCGTGTCGTTGTGGCCGTCGGAGGACTCCAGCTCGACGGAGAGGCAGTGCGCGACGACCTCGTCGCCCGCCTGCCAGGCGTTCACGCCCGGACCGGTGCGCAGGACGACGCCGGCCAGGTCGGAGCCGATGACGTGGTACGGCAGGTCGTGGCGCTTGGCGAGGTCGCTGACCCTGCCGTAGCGCTCCAGGAACCCGAAGGTGGACAGCGGCTCGAAGATCGAGGTCCACACCGAGTTGTAGTTGACCGAGGAGGCCATGACGGCCACCAGGGCCTCGCCGGGGCCCAGCTCGGGCACCGGGACGTCGTCCAGGTGGATCGACTTGCGGGGGTCCTTGTCGCGGGTCTCGAGGCCCGCGAACATCTCGGTCTCGTCCTTGTGCACGGTGATCGCGCGGTACGACTCGGGGAGCGGCAGTGCGGCGATGTCGGCCGGCGTGGAGTCGGGCGACTGGATCGCGTCCAGGATGTCCTTCACGGTCACGGTGTTGCCTCCGGCGGTGAGCGCCCTGAGGGAGGGGCGCTGAGGGGTACGTCGGTGCTGCTGAAGTGAGGGTGTGTGCCTGTGACGCAGGCGTTCGGACGCGCAGGGGATGAGGTGCGGGGACAGCCCGAACACCTTCAACGTATGACACCGCGTGTCACCTCGCAAGGCACTGAGTGCCAGAAACTGTTCTCAGATGAATTCTTTACACGACAGATGAGCGATGATCGATCGAATCGTCTCTCACCAGTGGTGGAAAAGGGGCGCCGACATGCAAAAACGGCCACCCGGTGGGTGGCCGTCGTCACAGCGCGGAGCAGCGCCGAGGGGGGCGGTCAGCGCTCCTTGAGCGCCTGCTCGATGGTGCGCATGACCTCGTGCAGCGGCGCGTCGGTGCGCGCCACCGTCACCAGCACCTCGCCCTGCACGGAGGCCGAGGAGGCGGCCGGCCGCCCGGTGGAGGCGGTGCCGCGCCCCGCCCCGATGCCGGTGCCGAAGGTCTTCCGCACGATCGCGAAGGCGTGGTCCAGCTCGGCCTCCACGTCGCCCTGCCCGTCGGCCCGCAACCAGCGCCGCAGCACGTGGTTGTGCGCGGTGACCACGGCGGACGCCGCGACCTCCGCGAGCAGCGGGTCGTCGTTGGCGTCGTCGTCGTGGGCGTGCTCGTCGAAGTGGCCCAGCAGGTAGCGGGTGAACAGCCGCTCGTAACGGGCCACCGACGCGATCTCCGCCTCGCGCAGGGTGGGCACCTCACGCGTCAGCTTGTAGCGGGCCACCGAGATCTCCGGCCGGGCCGCGTACATCTTCATGACCTCTTTGATGCCGCGGCACACCGTGTCCAGCGGGTGCTCGTGCGCGGGCGCCGCGTTGAGCACCGCCTCGGCCCGCACCAGGGTGTCGTCGTGGTCCGGGAAGATCGCCTCCTCCTTGGAGCGGAAGTGGCGGAAGAAGGTGCGGCGGGCCACCCCGGCCTGGGCCGCGATCTCGTCGACGGTGGTCGCCTCGTACCCCTTGGTCGCGAACAGCTCCATCGCCGCCGCCGCCAGTTCCCGGCGCATTTTGAGCCGCTGGGCGGCGGCTCGGTTGCCGGCCGCGCTCTCCGGCGCGTCGGACGTGGCTGAGGTACGTGAGGACTTGGCGGGCTGGGACATGACCCGAACGTACTGCATGCGGGCGCAATCATGCGCGTGACCGGGGATTCCCCCGCCCGCACGGGGCGGGGGAGACCCGGCCGGATCGAGCAGCCCGCCCCAGTCCTCCTCGGGCCTGAACCAGTCGCCCGGTCGCTCAGCGGCGGGCATGCTCGCGGAAACCGCGGCCCGTCTTGCGGCCGAGGCAGCCCGCGGCCACCAGGTGCTCGAGCAGCGGTGCGGGCGCCAGTCCCGGGTCGCGGAACTCCCGGTGCAGGACCTTCTCGATGGCCAGCGACACGTCGAGTCCGACCACGTCGAGCAGCTCGAACGGGCCCATCGGGTAGCCGCCGCCCAGCTTCATCGCGGCGTCGATGTCGTCGAGGGTCGCGTAGTGCTCCTGCACCATCTTGACCGCGTTGTTGAGGTACGGGAACAGCAGCGCGTTCACGATGAACCCGGCCCGGTCGCCGCAGTCCACGGCGTGCTTGCGCACCGTGGCGCAGACCTCGTGGACGGTGGCGTGCACGTCGTCGGCGGTCAGCACCGTGCGGACCACCTCGACCAGCTTCATCGCCGGGGCCGGGTTGAAGAAGTGCATCCCGATCACGTCCTGCGAGCGCGAGGTGGCGCGGGCGCAGGCGACGACCGGCAGCGAGGACGTGGTGGTGGCCAGCACCGCGCCGGGCTTGCAGACCTTGTCCAGCGTGGCGAACAGCTGCCGCTTGACCTCCAGGTCCTCGGCGACGGCCTCCACGGCCAGGTCGACGCCGGCGAAGTCGTCGTACGTGCCCGTCGGCGTGATCAACTCCAGCGTCCGTGACGCCGCCTCGGCGGTCATGCGCCCCTTGTCGACCGACCGGGACAGGGACGTGCCGATCCGGGCCTTGGCCGTCTGCGCCTTCTCCGCGCTGCGGGCGGCCAGCACGACCTCGTACCCGGCCTTGGCGAACACCTCGGCGATGCCGGACGCCATGGTGCCCGAACCCGCCACGCCCACCGCCCGCACCGGCCGCCCGGCGACCGCGGTGTGGTCCGCGGCCGGGGTCAGCGCGTCCGGCACCACGACCGCGCTGCCGGGCGCCTCGTAGGTGTAGAAGCCGCGCCCCGCCTTGCGTCCCGTCAGGCCCGCCTCGCTGAGCTGCCTGAGGATCGGCGCGGGAGCGTGCAGCCGGTCCCGGGAGGCGGCGTACATGGCCTCCAGGACCGTGCGCGCGGTGTCCACGCCCACCAGGTCGAGCAGGGCCAGCGGCCCCATCGGCAGGCCGCAGCCGAGGCGCATCGCGGCGTCGATGTCCTCGCGGGAGGCGTAGTTCGCCTCGTACATCGCGGCGGCCTGGTTGAGGTAGCCGAACAGCAGCCCGTCCGCGACGAAACCGGGCCGGTCCCCGACCGCGACCGGCTCCTTGCCGAGGTCCAGGGCCAGGTCGGTGACGGCCGTGACGGCGGCGGGCGCGGTCAGCACCGAGGAGACGACCTCGACCAGCTTCATGGCCGGCGCCGGGTTGAAGAAGTGCAGGCCGAGCACCCGCTCCGGGCGGGCCGAGTCGGCGGCCAGACGCGTGACGGACAGCGCGTTGGTGCCGGTCGCCAGGATCGCCTCCGGGCGCACGATCCCGTCCAGCTCCCGGAAGACCCGCTGCTTGATCTCGTACGACTCCGGGACCACCTCGATCACCAGGTCGGCGTCGGCGGCGGCCCGCAGGTCGGTGGAGGTGCGGACGCGGGCCAGGGCGGCGCCGCGCTCCTGCTCGGTCAGGCGCCCGCGCTCGACGGCACGGGCGGTGGAGGACTCCAGCGCGGCGACCGCCTTGACGGCCTGCGCCTCACTGACGTCGATGCCGACGACCTCGCGGCCGGCCCCGGCCAGGACCTCGGCGATGCCGGTGCCCATCGTGCCGAGGCCGACGACGGCGATCGTCCGGAGCGGGGACAGAGGAGTGTCGGACAGGGGAGTGGCCATCGCGGGACTCCAGGAATGAGGGTGACGACGGGAACACGCCCGGGTACGCCGCGGGGCGTACCGGGTGCGTGAGAAGGAGAGGGAAGGGAGTGCGGGTGCTGCCGGGCCGATTCGCGCACACGCCCGGTGCCGTCGCGGAGGGCGCGCGCGCCCGCCCGGCGGCCTGTGACCGGCCCTGTCCCGAGGCCGAGTCCTGATGCGGTACCCGAGGTACCGGACCGACTGCCCTCCCGGTGGCTGCGTCACCAAACCACCGTGAGGAGTTGCTGCGGGTGATGACCCGCTCGTCTGAGGTTAACCCGCGGGTAACGAGCGCGCCAGCCCCCGGCGTTCGTGATGTAGGTCCCACGCCCGGTGTGACGCCCCTAACCTCGGTGTCATGGACGAAGAGTTGCGAGCGCTCACGGAGCGCTTACGGGCCGAGGCGGCGGCGACGGGCGCTCCGGGGGCGCGGACGGTGTACGACCGGCTCGCGGCGACCGGCGACCTCGACGAACTGGCCGACGTGCTCACCGAGCCCGGACACCCGCTGTGGGCCCGGGAACTGGCCGCGTTCCGGCTCGGGGTGGCGGGGGACCGGCGGGCCTTCGAGTCACTGGTACTGCTGCTCAACCACCGCGACCCGCCGCGCTGCGCCTCGGCCGCCCACGCCCTGGCCCGCCTGGACGACCCGCGCACCGCCCGCGCGGCGGCGGCCCTCGCCACCAACGAACTGCGCGTCGCCTACGCCCTGCACCCGGTGCGGCTACTGGTCGAGCTGCGGGCCCCGGAGTCGGTGCCCGCGCTGATCACCACGCTGGAGCGGCGGCTGCGCCCGCACGACCCCTACCGGCGCGTCGCGCTCGCCTGCGTCGAGGGCCTCGGCCACCTCGGCGACAAGCGTGCCGCACCCGTCCTGAACGACGCCCTGGCCCACCCGGTGCTGGCCGAGGCGGCGGTGCGGGCGCTGGCGCGCATCCCGGGGCAGCGGTGAGCGGCGGCGGGCGAAGGGCGGGGCGGTGACGTCCCGTCAGCCGTTCAGCGGCCGGGCGTAGCGCACCTCGGGCACCGCGACGCCGTCCACCTCGAAGGGCTCCTCGGCGCCGTCGGGTCGGAAGCCCGCCCGCTCGTAGAACCGCCGGGCGCGGGCGTTGCCCTCGAGCACCCACAGGAGCATGCGCGGGTGCCCGGCGCTCTCGCACCGGCGCACCGACTCCTGCGTCAGGGTCCGCCCGACGCCCGTGCCGAGCCGTCCGGCGTCGACGTAGAGGGCGTACAGCTCCGCGTCCGCGGTGCGCACCTCGCCGTCCCGGTAGGGGCCGTGGCAGGCCCAGCCGACGACCGCGCCGTCCTCGTCCTCGGCGACCAGGTTCACCACGCCCTCCGGCGCCCGGGCGAACAGGGCGCGACGCCGCTCCGCGTCGGCGGCGGGGTCCATCGCGTCGAGGTACGGCTGCGGCATCAGGCCCCGGTAGGCGCTCTGCCAGCCCCGGACGCGGATCAGGGCCACGCGGTCGCAGTCCGCGAGGACCATCTCCCGCACCCGCACCGGCTTGTGCGGACCGTTCACGGCGCCACGACCGCGAACGCCTCGATCTCCATCAGGAACTCCGGCCGGACCAGCGCGGCCACCTGCACCGCCGACGCGGCCGGCAGCCGGTCGTCGGGTATGTGCTCGGCGCGGGCCGCGCGGATCGCGCCCATGTGGGCCATGTCCGTGACGAAGTAGGTCAGCTTCACCACGTCGTCGAAGGTCGCTCCGGCCGAGGCCAGGCACCGGCGCAGGTTCTCGAAGACCCGGCGGGCCTGGGCCGCGGGGTCGCCCTCGCCGACCACCTTGCCGTCCTCGTCCAGGGCGAGCTGCCCGGAGACGGCCACGAACCGCCCGGTGCCGAGGACGACATGGGTGTACTGCGCGGCGGGCGCGACGCCCTCGGGGGCGGGGATCCTGGTCAGCTCACTCATGCGTCCATGGTGGACCACGGCACTGACAACGCCCCCACGGGGCGGGGGCGAAGCGGACGGCGAGCGGACGGCTAGCCGCGGAAGCCGAGCAGCGCGTGCAGGGTCGAACCGCGCGAGGACGTGGACGCGGCCTTGGACTCCAGCGGCTTCGGGTCCGGCAGCGCCGGGCACACCGCGTCCGCCTCGCCACCGCCGCCGCGCGGCACGGTGCCGTCGGTCAGATAGGCGGCCAGGTGCTCGTCCAGGCAGTCGTTGCCGCTCAGGGTGATCCCGTGGTTGCCGCCGCCCTCCTCGACGACCAGGGCGGAGTCGCGCAGCAGCCGGTGCGCGCTGACGCCGCCCTCGTACGGGGTGGCCGCGTCGCCGGTCGCCTGGAACATCAGGACGGGCGGCAGGTCGCCGTTGGCGACGTCCACCGGCTGCCCGGACCCGGTGGGCCAGAACGCGCACGGCGCGTTGTACCAGGCGTTGTTCCAGACCATGAACGGTGCCTTCGGGTACAGGTCCCAGCTGTCGTCGCGCCACTGGTCCCAGTCCCGCGGCCAGGCGGCGTCGCGGCACTGCACCGCGGTGTAGACGCTGTAGCCGTTGTCCCCGGAGGCGTCCGGGGCCCCGAAGTTCTCGTACGCCTCGACCAGCGGGCCGGTGTCCTCGTCGTTCGCGTACGCGGCGAACGCCTCGGCCAGGTAGGGCCAGTAGCCGTTGTAGTACCCGCCGGGCATGTAGGTGTCCTCCAGCTCGGAGGCGCCCACCTTCCCTCCGGCGGGCCGCTTCGCCAGCGCCGCCCGCATGGCGTACCAGGCGGCCTCGACCCGCTCGGGGTCGGTGCCCAGACCGTAGGCGGCGTCGTGCTCGGCGATCCAGGCCATGAAGGCCCGGTGGCGGTCGTTGAAGGCGAGGTCCTGGTTGAGGTTGGCCTCGTACCAGACGTCGTCCGGACCGACGACGGAGTCCAGGACCAGCCGCCGCACCCGCTGCGGGTAGAGCTTGGCGTAGACGGCGCCCAGGTAGGTGCCGTACGAGTAGCCGAAGTAGTTGAGCTTCTCCGAGCCGAGCGCCGCGCGGATCGCGTCGACGTCCCGCGCCGCGTCGACCGTGTCGATGTACGGCAGCACGTCCGCGTACTTCTCGCCGCAGGCGTCGGCGAAGGCCTTCGCGCGCGCGAGGTTGGCCTGCTCGACGTCCGGCGTGTCCGGCAGCGAGTCCGGCCGCACCGGGTCGAAGTGGCCCGGCAGACAGTCCAGCGCGGGAGTGCTCCTGCCCACGCCGCGCGGGTCGAAGCCGATGACGTCGTACTGGGCGGCCACCTTCGCGGGCAGGGACGACGCCACGAAGCCGGCGAGCGTCAGCCCGCTGCCGCCGGGGCCGCCGGGATTCACCAGCAGCGGGCCCTGGTACGTCTCGGCGGTGTGCGGGACGCGGGAGAGCGCCAGCGTGATCTGCCGCCCGCGCGGACGCGCGTGGTCGAGCGGTACCTCCAGCGTCGCGCACTGGAGCGTCGGGTAGTCCTCCGTGGCGCACTTCTCCCAGTGCGGGCCCGCCGCGGGCGCCGCGGACGCGGGGTGCGCGGGCCGTGGCGCGCTCGCGCTGGCGGGGACGGCGGTGACGGCCCCGGCGGCGATGACGGCGGCGCCGCACAGCACGGCTGCGCGTTGTCTCATGGCGTTCTCCCACGACTCCCAGGACGGAGGGGCTGCGGTCCGCGCGGGTCGCGGTCCTCGCCGGATCGTCCCGGGGAGCGCCTTCGGAAGAACGAGTCCTGTCCCTACTTGACCCGATCGGGTCGGAAGATGCCCTCCAATGCGCCTACTCGGACTTCTTCGACTGCGCCCGCTCGGACTTCCCCGACCGGGACTCGTGTCCCGAAGGCGCTCAGAGGAGCGACAGCTGCACCGGCTCGGTGGTCGCGGGTCCGGCCGGCCGCGAGGGCGCCGGCTCCGCGATCCGCCGGGGCATCCCCGCGCGCGCGGGTCCGATGCCGTACTCGCGGGCCAGGTCGTGCACCTGGCGCGTGATCCGGCGCTGGTACCACTTCGGGGCGTAGGCACCGTCCGCGTACAGCCGCTCGTAGCGGCGGACCAGGTGCGGGTGGTGCCGGCCGAGCCAGTCCATGAACCACTCGCGGGCACCCGGACGCAGGTGCAGCACCAGCGGTGTCACCGAGGTGGCGCCGGCGGCGGCGACGGCCCGCACGGTGGCCCTCAGCTGGGCCGGCTCGTCGCCGAGGAAGGGGATGACCGGGGCCATCAGCACCCCGCAGCCGATGCCGCGTTCGCCGAGGGCCCTGACCACCTCCAGCCGCCGCTCCGGTGCTGGGGTGCCCGGCTCCACGGTGCGCCACAGCTCCGCGTCGGTGAAACCGACCGAGACCGATATCCCCACGTCCGTCACCCGGGCCGCCCGGGTCAGCAGGTCCAGGTCGCGCAGGATCAGCGTGCCCTTGGTGAGGATCGAGAAGGGGTTCGCCCGCTCGGTGAGGGCCTCGATGATGCCCGGCATCAGCCGGTAGCGGCCCTCCGCGCGCTGGTAGCAGTCGACGTTGGTGCCCATCGCCACGTGCTCGCCCTGCCAGCGGCGCGAGGCCAGCTGGCGGCGCAGCAGCTCGGGCGCGTTCACCTTGACCACGATCTGGGAGTCGAAGCCGAGCCCGGTGTCGAGGTCGAGGTAGCTGTGCGTCTTGCGGGCGAAGCAGTACACGCACGCGTGCGTGCAGCCCCGGTAGGGGTTCACCGTCCACTCGAACGGCATGCGCGAGGCCCCCGGCACCCGGTTCAGGATCGAGCGGGCCCGCACCTCGTGGAAGGTGACGCCGCGGAACTCGGGCGAGTCGAAGGTGCGGGTGGTGACGGCGTCCGCGCCGAACAGCGCGGTGTCCGCCGCCCGGGCGTGGTCGGAGTCCGTGAGGTTCTCCCAGCGCATTGAGGCCTCCTCGGTAGCACTGTTCGACACAATAGAACACTTGTTCCCTTGATCGTGCGGGCGTGTCGCGCGGGGCGGCTTCGCGCCCCCCGATTTGGTGGCCGGGCGGCGGGGTGGTTGGCTTGCCCCGAACCCGAGAACCAGGCCCTGGAGGAACCCGATGGCGCAGGTCGAGGCGACGACGGAGCGGATCGTCGCAGCGGACGCGGAGACGGTGTTCGACACCCTCGCCGACTACAGCGGCACCCGCGAGAAGCTGCTGCCCGAGCACTTCAGCGAGTACGAGGTCCGGGAGGGCGGCGACGGCGAGGGCACCCTCGTGCACTGGAAGCTCCAGGCCACCAGCAAGCGCGTCCGCGACTGCCTGCTGGAGGTCACCGAGCCGGCCGACGGAGAACTGGTCGAGAAGGACCGCAACTCCTCCATGGTCACCACCTGGCGGGTCACCCCGGCGGGCGAGGGCAAGTCCCGGGTCGTCGTGGTCACCACCTGGCAGGGCGCGGGCGGCGTCGGCGGCTTCTTCGAGAAGACCTTCGCCCCCAAGGGCCTCGCCCGGATCTACGACGCGCTGCTCGCCAAGCTCGCCGCCGAGGTCGAGAAGTAGCCAAAGCGCAGCCGCAGGGCGGCCGTTGGCCGCCTCACCGGTTCGAGTGATCTCCGCGCGAACCCGCCGTACGTCCGTAACTCGTCGCACTTGTTCGCAGTTGTCGCCTCAGGCGGCAAATGTGAGCAAGTGTGACGAGGGGAGCGGTACGTGGGCGGGATCACTCTGGTGCAGGACCCGGTAAGGGATTCCGCACAGGACGAACCGGTCGTCGCGGACCGGGTGCCCCCGCAGGCGCCCGGTGCCGGGCCGGACGGGGAGCAGACGGCCGGGCTGAGCCCGCGCCGGGTGCGGCTGGTCTTCGTCGGGCTGATGCTGGCCCTGCTGCTCGCCGCCCTGGAGCAGATGATCGTCGCGACGGCGCTGCCGAAGATCGTCGGTGAGCTGCACGGCTTGGACAAGATGTCCTGGGCGATCACCGCGTACCTGCTCACCTCGACCGTCGGTCTGCCCATCTACGGCAAGCTCGGCGACCTCTTCGGCCGCAAGGGCGTCTTCCAGTTCGCCATCCTGGTCTTCGTCGTCGGCTCCGCGCTCGCCGGACGCGCGCAGACCATGGACCAGCTGATCGCCTTCCGCGCGGTGCAGGGCGTCGGCGCCGGCGGCCTGATGATCGGCGTGCAGGCGATCATCGCGGACATCGTGCCGCCCCGCGAACGCGGCCGGTACATGGGCCTGATCGGCGCCGCCTTCGGACTCGCCTCCGTCGCGGGCCCGCTGCTCGGCGGCTACTTCACCGACCACCTCTCCTGGCGCTGGTGCTTCTACATCAACGTGCCCTTCGGCCTGGTCACCATGGCCGTCGTCGCCGTCGTCCTCAAGCTGCCCCGGCCGCGGGTCAAGCCCCGCCTGGACATCCTCGGCGCCCTGCTGCTCGCCGCCGCCTCCACCTGCCTGGTCCTGCTCACCAGTTGGGGCGGCACCGAGTACGCGTGGGGCTCGAAGGTCATTCTGGGCCTCGCCGCCGGTGCGGTCGCGGCCACCCTGCTCTTCCTGGTCGCCGAGCACTTCGCGCCCGAACCGCTGATCCCGCTGCGCCTGTTCCGGGACTCCATCTTCAACGTCACCGCCCTGGTCGGACTCGTCGTCGGTGTCGCCCTGTTCGGCGCCGCCAGCTACCTGCCGACCTTCCTGCAAATGGTCGACGGTGCCAGCGCCACCGAGTCCGGCCTGCTGATGCTGCCGATGATGGGCGGTGTCGTCGTCGCCTCGATCCTCTCCGGACAGCTCATCAGCCGCACCGGCCACTACCGCGGCCACCCGATCCTCGGCAGCGCGCTGTCCGTCCTCGGCATGTGGCTGCTCTCCCGCCTCGACGCCGACACGTCCCGGCTGCACTACAGCATCTGGATGGCCGTCCTCGGAGCCGGTATCGGCATGGTGATGCCGGTCCTGGTCCTCGCCGTGCAGAACTCCGTGCGCCCCACCGACCTGGGCACCGCCACCAGCGCCAACAACTACTTCCGGCAGATCGGCGGGAGCGTCGGCGCGGCCGTCTTCGGCACCCTCTTCGCCGGCCGGCTCACCGACGCCCTGGCCGACCGGATCCCCGCCGAGGCGGGGGCCGGGCTCCCCGACGCCGAGGCCATCACCCCACAGCTCGTCCACTCCCTGCCCCCGGCGCTGCGCGACGCCTACATCGGGGCGTACGCCGACGCCATGCCGCGGATCTTCCTCTACCTGGTGCCGGTGCTCGTCCTCGGGCTCGTCATCGCCCTCTTCCTCAAGGAGAAACCCCTGGTGTCCCACAACGCCCCCGTCACGGACCCGGAGACCGCGCAGCACGTACCGCAGGCACCGCAGGCGGCCCAGGTGCCACCGGCCCGGTCGCCCTACGCCGGCGGCATCCCCGTCTGCGGCACGGTGCAGCACCCCGACGGCACCGTCGTGCCCCGCGCGGCACTCACCCTCATCGATGTCGGGGGGCAGCAGATCGGCCGGGGCGCCAGCGGCGACGACGGACGGTACGCGCTGGCCACGCCCGGTTCCGGGGCGTACGTCCTGATCGCCGCGGCCGGCGGGCACCAGCCGCAGGCGGTCTCGGTGACCGTCGGCGAACGCCCGGTGGAGCTGGACGTGGTCCTCGGCGGCGCCGGACGCCTGGCCGGCAGCGTCATGACCGCCGACGGCAGCCCGGTGCGCGACGCGACCGTCACCCTCACCAACGTCCACGGCGAGGTCGTCGCCACCACCCGCAGCGGCCGCGAGGGCGGCTACGTCATCACGGAACTGGTCGCGGGCGAGTACACCCTCGCCGCCAGCGCCCCCGCCTTCCGCCCCGCCGCGCTGCCGGTCAGCGTCCAGGCCGCCCGGGAGACCCGGCAGGACGTCGAGCTGGCCGGCGGCGCCGTGCTGCGCGGCACGGTCCGGGCCGGCGGCGGACGGGTCGTGGAGGACGCGCGCGTCACGCTCCTCGACGCGGCGGGCAACGTGGTGGACACCCTGACCACCGGTCCCGACGGCACGTTCCGGTTCGTGGACCTGTCCTCCGGCGAGTACACCGTCATCGCGGCCGGATACCCGCCGGTCGCGACCGTCCTCCAGGTGGCCGGTGGCGGCCGGACCGAACGCGACCTGCAACTCGGGCACGAGGACTGAGACCCGCCCACCGGCGCGCGGGCGCGCGCCGGTGTGTTCGCGCGCCACCAATTCCCCCGTTGCCGCACATGGTCACCGGCCACCCCCGTACGGTGGTGACGGCGACACAGATCTTGCGGAGCCGTGGGCAGAGAGGGCCTGACGCCATGGACCATGGCACCGAGCGGGACGCACCTCCCGGCCACCGTGCCGGACCCGACACCGTGCCGGCCGACCCCGTGACGGGCCGTGTCCCGCTGGCCGTCGTCGTGGTGGACCGCGACGGACTGGTCTCCCACTGGAGCCGGGGCGCACGGCGGTTGTTCGCCCTGCCCAAGGAAGAGGCGATCGGGCGGCCCGCCGCCGACCTGCTCCCCGTCTCGGGCGTGCTCCCCGGGGACGCGGCGGAGGACGACGATCCGGCCCACGCGCCGTACCCGGACCACGACGGCCTCGGGCCCGGCCTGGAGTCCTCCCTCGACGGGCGGCTCTCCTACCCCGCGGCGGGCCGCGCCCGGCTGACCGTGCCGGCCGACGACCGGGTGGACGTGCTCTGGTGGGCCTACCCCCTGGTGGGTCCCGGACCGGAGCGGCTGCTCGTGCTGGCCGCCGACGCGGACGGGCTGCGCCGGGACTACGCCGACGGGAGCGCGGGGCCGGCCGTCGTCGAGCGGATCGCGCCCGGCTTCGCCCTGCACACCGACTTCCCCGGCGCCGACGAACTCGCCCGCCGCCTCCCCGAGATCCTGCCCAGCATGAGCGTCGGCGAGAGCGCCCGCATCGTCGCGCAGGTCCTCGAACTGGGCTACCCCGTCCTGGAGTTCAGCCAGAACGACCGGGTGCCCGTCACCCCCGACTGGGGCGTTCCCCGGCGGGCCGAGCGCCGGGCACGCCGCGAGCGGGCCGCGCGGGCACTGGCGGCGGGCGAACCGGTGCCGGACGAACTGCGGGACGAGGCCGAGGACCTGGAGTACGCGGCGGTCCGCGAACGCCTGGAGTTCCTCAACGAGGTCAGCGGCGCGATCGGCACCTCGCTGGACCTGGCACGGACCATCGTCGAGGTCAGCCGGGCGGTCGTCCCCCGCTTCACCGACGTCGCCGGCACCTATCTGCGCGAACAGGTCGTCGCGGGCGAGGGCTTCCCCGACGGCGTGCCCGACACGACGACCATGTGGCACCGGGTCGCCCTCGAGCACACCGACGAACCCGGCCGCTGGGACGACGTCGTACCGGTCGGCGAGGCCATGCCCTTCCCGGCGCACACCCCCTTCTTCCAGTGCATGACCAGTGGTGAGCCGGTCCTGGTGCCGCGCATCACGGAGGAGATGGGCCATGCCATCGCCTCCCAGTTCGAGAAGCGGGACATCCGGCCGCTCATCACGGGCCGCTCGATGCTGCTGGTGCCGCTCAAGGCACGCCAGGTCGTCCTCGGCTTCATGATCCTGCTCCGGCACCCGGAGCGGCCCGTGTTCAACGACATGGACCGCGTCACCGGCGCCGAACTCGCCGCCCGCGCGGGCCTCGTCCTCGACAACGCGCGCATGTACACCCACCAGGAGAACGTCGCCGAGACGCTCCAGGACAGCATGCTCCCGCACATTCCCGCGCGCCTGGCGGGCTGCGACATCGCCACCCGCTACCTGCCGGGGACGCTGCTCGGGCGGGTCGGCGGCGACTGGTTCGACGCGGTCAGGCTGCCGGGCGCGTGCACCGCCCTCGTCGTCGGCGACGTCATGGGGCACGGCCTGGGCTCGGCCGCGATGATGGGCCAGTTGCGCACCGCCGTCCAGACCATGGCCGGCCTCGACCTGCCGCCCGCCCAGCTCCTGCGCAACCTCGACGACCTCGCCCAGCGGCTCGGCGACACCCACCTCGCGACCTGCCTGTACGCCGTGTACGACCCGGTCGCCGGCGAACTGCACCTCGCCAACGCCGGTCACATCCCGCCGGTCCTGGTCCGTGCCGAGGACGGCGCCAGCGAGCTGATCGACCTGCCGACGGGAGCGCCGATCGGCGTCGGCGGGGTGCCCTTCGAGTCGGTGCGCGTGCCGGTGGCGCCCGGCGACCGGCTGGTGATGTGCACCGACGGTCTGGTGGAGGTGCGGGGTGAGGACATCGGCGTCGGCCTCGCCACCCTCTGCGAGTCCGCCGCCCACCCGGCCGCGTCCATGGACGACGCCTGCGACACCATCATCCGCGCCCTGGGCACCCGGGGCGGCCGCAAGGACGACGTCGCCCTGCTGATGGCCCGGCTGACCGGCATCGAGCCCGACGCCGTCGCCGAATGGAGCCTCTCCCGCGACCCGGCCGAGGTGGGCCGCGCCCGCGCGGCGGTCCGCGAGCAACTCCACGACTGGGGGCTGCCGAAGCTGGCCGGCCCCGCCGGGCTGATGGTCAGCGAGCTCGTCACCAACGCCGTGCGGCACTCCCACGCCCGACCCGTCGAACTGCGCCTGGTGCGCGCCGACACGCTGCTGTGCGAGGTGGACGACGACGACCACGACCTGCCGGCGCTGAAGAGCGCGGGCCCCGAGGACGAGACCGGGCGCGGCCTGCGCGTGGTCAGCACCCTCGCTCGCGCCTGGGGCGCCAGCCGCACCAACGCGGGCAAGACGGTGTGGTTCGAGCTGACGCTGCCCGCCCGGTACCGCTGACGCCGGGGCGCCGCCGCGAGGCGGGTGCTCGCGGGCGGGCGCTCCGCCGTCCTAGGCGGCGTCGCGGCGGCGCGCCGCCCTGCGCTGAAGGGACTCGCGCCGGGCACGCAGCTCCCGCTGGCGACGTCGGCTCTTCCTGCCCCGCGCGGCCCGCGCACGGGCACGGGCATCCCTGAGCCTGGTGTGGTCGAGCCTGGTCAGGTACCACATGAGACCGCAGAACAGGGCCAGGAGCAGCACGCCGAGGACGGCGGCGACGGCCGGCGGCATGTCCGCGACCTCGATGTCCCGGTACTTTCCGACACCCACCGCGGACCCCCTCGCTCCCGTTGCCGCCCGCGTCGTCCCGCGCCCGGCCGCCGCCGCAATGTACCGGATCGGCCCGCGGACCGAATCCGCCCGGCGCGAACGGCCGGTGAAGGAATGCGCCCGGCGCTTGTGGCCGTGCGCCGGGCGCGATACACCGTACGGACCCGCCGTCGCCGGCGGGCCGTACGTCGTCGCACCTGGGGAGACGGGCATGAGCGTGACGAGTCGGTACCGGGACGCCTGGGAGGGCTTCTGGAGTGAGGCCTCCGGAGACCGGGGGGCGGTGTTCTGGGACGCGGAGCCCACCCTGACCGCCGGTCGCCACCTGGCCCACTTCGAACCGCACCTGACCGATCCCGCCCTGCCGTTGATCGACCTGGGCTGCGGCAACGGCACCCAGACCCGCTACTTCGCCGAACGCTTCCCGTACGTGGTCGGCGCCGACCTCTCCGCCGCCGCCCTCGGCCACGCCCGCAGCGCCGACCCGGCCGGACTGGCCGCGTACCGGCAGTTCGACGCCGCCGACAAGGCCGAGGCGGAGACACTGCACACGGAGCTGGGCGACGCGAACGTATACGTCCGGGGCGTCCTGCACCAGTGCGAGCCCGACGACCGGCAGCCCCTGGCCGACGCCCTCGCCGCGCTCCTCGGCGAACGCGGCCGCGCCTTCCTGGTCGAGCCCTCCCAGGAGGCCAAGACCGTCCTGGCGGGCCTGGCCCAGGGGCCCGCGGGACCGCCCGCCAAACTAGCCCCCGTCCTCCGCCACGGCCTGACCCCGGCCGCCGTACCCGACGAGGCGGTGCCGGAGTACCTCGGGGCGGCCGGACTGACCGTCCTGGCGAGCGGTGAACTCCCCCTGGTCACCACGGAGTACACCTCGGACGGTACGCGCGTAGAACTGCCGTCGACGTGGGTGGTGGCGGGCGTCGCCTAGCGTCGGGGCGGTGGACTCGAAGCACCGGCCCGCGCCCCGGGCGAGACGCCCCGGGCCGGCGGCGGTGCTCGGCGCCCTGGTGCCGCACGGTCGGTGGAGCTGATGGGCGCACTCCCGGGAAAGCGCAGATGGTAGGCCGTACGGAGTCCTTTAGTGGTCCAGACCACCGGTGGTTATCCACAGGCCTGGCAGAGGTGGCCGGGCAGCGCGTACGGTGCGAGCCATGAAGATCCTCATCAGTGCCGACATGGAAGGTGCCACCGGCGTCACCTGGCCGGCCGACGTGCTGCCGGGCACGCCGCAGTGGGAGCGGTGCCGGTCGATGTTCACCTCGGACGTGAACGCGGCCGTGCTGGGCTTCTTCGACGGCGGCGCCGACGAGGTGCTGGTCAACGAGGCGCACTGGACCATGCGCAACCTGCTCCTGGAGCGGCTCGACGAGCGCACGGAGATGCTCACCGGGCGGCACAAGGCGCTGTCCATGGTGGAGGGCGTCCAGCACGGCGACGTGGACGGCATCGCGTTCATCGGGTACCACGCGGGCGCCGGCATGGAGGGCGTCCTCGCGCACACCTACCTCGCCAACCAGCTCACCGGCGTCTGGCTGAACGACGTACGGGCCAGTGAGGGTCTGCTCAACGCACACGTGGTCGCCGAATACGGAGTGCCCGTGGTGCTGTTCACCGGAGACGACGTGGCCTGCGAGGACGCGCTCGGGTACGCGCCCGAGGCGCGCAAGGTCGCGGTCAAGGACCATGTGTCGCGGTACGCGGCCGTGTGCCGCACCCCGGCCAGGACCGCCGCCGACATCCGCGCCGCCGCCAAGGAGGCCACCGCGCTCGCGGTGCGGCACGAACCCGTGAGCGGCGGTCCCTTCACCCTCGCCCTGGAGTTCGACGCCGAGCACCTGGCGGCGGCCGCGACCGTGGTGCCCGGTGTGGCGCAGGTCGGGGAGCGGAAGGTCGCGTACACCCACGACACGATGTTCGAGGCGATCCGGACGTTCAAGGCGGTCACCACGATCGCCTCGGCCGCGGTGGAGGAGCAGTATGGCTGAGCACACGGGGACCGGACCGGACACCGGCGAGCAGGCGCTGGACGAGGTCGTCCGGTTCACCTCCGAGCTGATCCGGATCGACACCACCAACCGGGGCGGCGGCGACTGCCGGGAGCGGCCGGCCGCCGAGTACGCCGCCGCGCGGCTCGCCGAGGCCGGGATCGAACCCACGCTGCTGGAGCGCACCCCGGGCCGTACCAACGTCGTGGCCCGCATCGAGGGCACCGACCCGTCGGCCGACGCGCTGCTGGTCCACGGTCACCTCGACGTGGTGCCCGCCGAGGCCGCCGACTGGAGCGTGCACCCGTTCTCCGGGGAGATCCGCGACGGCGTCGTCTGGGGGCGCGGCGCGGTCGACATGAAGAACATGGACGCGATGATCCTCGCGGTCGTCCGCGACTGGGCCCGGCGGGGCGTGCGGCCCCGGCGGGACGTGGTGCTCGCGTTCACCGCGGACGAGGAGGCCAGCGCCGAGGACGGCTCCGGATTCCTCGCCGACCGGCACGCCGCCCTGTTCGAGGGCTGCACCGAGGGCGTCAGCGAGTCCGGGGCGTTCACCTTCCACGACGGGTCCGGGCGGCAGTTCTACCCCATCGCCGCCGGCGAGCGCGGTACGGGCTGGCTCAAGCTCACCGCCCGCGGCCGGGCCGGGCACGGTTCGAAGGTGAACCGGGAGAACGCGGTCACCCGGCTCGCCGCCGCCATCACCCGCATCGGCGACCACGCGTGGCCGCTGCGCCTGACCCCGACCGTGCGCGCGGCGCTGACCGAGATCGCCGCCGTCTACGGCATCGAGACCGACCTGAGCGACGTCGACGCCCTGTTGGACAAGCTCGGCGAGGCGGGCAAGCTGGTCGAATCCACCGTCCGCAACAGCAGCAACCCGACCATGCTGGACGCCGGGTACAAGGTCAACGTCATCCCGGGAGAGGCCGTCGCCCACGTCGACGGGCGGTTCCTGTACGGCGCCGAGGACGAGTTCCGCAGCACCATGGACCGGCTCACCGGGCCGGACGTGGACTGGGAGTTCGTCCACCGCGAGGTCGCCCTCCAGGCGCCGGTGGACGCGCCGACGTACGCCCGGATGCGCGCGGCGGTGGAGGAGTTCGCGCCCGAGGGGCACGTCGTGCCGTACTGCATGTCCGGCGGCACGGACGCCAAGCAGTTCTCCCGGCTCGGCATCACCGGATACGGCTTCGCGCCGCTGAAGCTGCCCGAGGGCTTCGACTACCAGGCCCTCTTCCACGGCGTGGACGAACGGGTCCCGGTCGAGGCACTGCACTTCGGAGTCCGGGTCCTGGACCGCTTCCTGCGCACGGCGTAAAGACCCGGGCACCGCCCGGACGAGCAAGCACCTGGAGGAGAAGTGGGGGAGTCAGTGCCGACTCTTTCGTACGGATCGTGGCCCTCTCCCGTCGACGCGGCCCTCGCCGCCGCGCACGACGGACGGCCCGACGACGTCGGCTTCGTCGGTGACGAGACGTGGTGGACCGCGCCCCGGCCCACCGAGGGCGGGCGGCGCACCCTGGTGCGGCGGCACGCCGACGGCACCGAGGAACCGGTGCTGCCCGCACCGTGGAACGTGCGCAGCCGCGTCATCGAGTACGGCGGCCGGCCGTGGGGAGCGGTCACGACCGACGCCGGTCCCCTGGTGGTCTTCGTGAACTTCGCCGACCAGCGGCTTTACGCCTTCACGCCCGGCGACGGCGAGCCGCGCCCCCTGACGCCGCTCTCCCCGGTGGGCGGCGGACTGCGCTGGATCGAGCCGGACCCGCGCCCCGAGCGCGGCGAGGTGTGGTGCGTCCTGGAGGAGTTCACCGGCGAGGGGCCCACCGACGTCCGCCGCGTCCTCGTGGCCGTGCCGCTGGACGGCTCCGCGGCGGACGACCGGGGCGCGGTGCGCGAACTCGCCCCCGAACGGCACCGCTTCGTCACCGGACCCCGCCTCTCGCCCGACGGGCGCCGCGCCGCCTGGCTCGCCTGGGACCACCCGCGCATGCCCTGGGACGGCACCGAGCTGATCGTCGCCGACGTCGGCACCGAGGGCACCTTCCAGGACGCCCATACCGTCGCCGGCGGGCCCGAGGAGTCCATCGCCCAGGCGGACTGGGCCCCGGACGGCACCCTGCTGTACGCCTCCGACCGCACCGGCTGGTGGAACCTCTACCGCGACGGGCAGCCGCTGTGCGCCCGTGAGGAGGAGTTCGGCGGGCCGCTGTGGAAGCTCGGGCAGCGCTGGTTCGCGCCCCTGGACAGCGGCCTCGTCGCGGTCCTGCACGGCCGGGGCGCCGCCGTCCTCGGCATACTCGACCCCGAGACCGGCGACGTCGTCGACGCCGCGGGCCCCTGGACCGAGTTCGCGCCCACCCTCGCCGCGCACGGCGAGCGGGTCGCCGGTGTCGGCGCCGGCGCGCACAGCGGCTACGAGGTGGTGGAGCTGGACGCCCGCACCGGCCGCGCCCGGGTGGTCGGAGCCCCGCACGAGGACGCCGTCGACCCGGCGTACTACCCGCGGCCGCGGGTCCGCACCTTCACGGGCCCGGGCGGCCGCGAGATCCACGCCCACCTCTACCCGCCGCACCACCCGGACTGCCGCGCCCCGGAAGGTGAGCTGCCGCCCTACGTCATCTGGGCGCACGGCGGTCCCACCAGCCGGTCCCCGCTCGTCCTCGACCTGGAGATCGCCTACTTCACCTCCCGCGGCATCGGCGTCGCCGAGGTCAACTACGGAGGTTCCAGCGGCCACGGCCGGGAGTACCGCAACCGGCTGCGCGAACAGTGGGGCGTCGTCGACGTCGAGGACTGCGCGGCCGTCGCGCTCGCCCTCGCCGAGGAGGGCACCGCCGACCGGGAGCGGCTCGCCGTGCGCGGCGGCAGCGCGGGCGGGTGGACGTCCGCCGCGTCGCTGGCCGGCACCGACGTCTACGCCTGCGGCACGATCATCTACCCCATCCTCGACCTGACCGGCTGGGGCACCGGCGAGACCCACGACTTCGAGTCCCAGTACCTGGAGAGCCTGATCGGCCCGTACGCCGAGGTCCCGGACCGCTACACCGAGCGGTCGCCCGCCGAGCACGCCGGAAGCGTCACCGCCCCGTTCCTGCTGCTCCAGGGCCTGGACGACGTGATCTGCCCGCCCGTGCAGTGCGAGCGGTTCCTCGAGCGCATGGCCGGCCGCGGTGTGCCGCACGCCTACCTCACCTTCGAGGGCGAGGGACACGGATTCCGCCGCGCGGAGACCATGGTGCGCGCCCTGGAGGCCGAGCTGTCCCTCTACGCCCAGGTCTTCGGGCTGACCCCGCCCGGCGTCCCCACGCTGGAGCTGACCCGGTGAGCCGGGTGGCGGAGCTGGTCCGGCCGGCCCGGCTCGCCCCCGGCGCCCGGGTGGCCGTCGTCGCGCCCAGCGGGCCGGTGCCCGAGGAGCGGCTCCAGGCGGGCCTGGACGTGCTGCGCGGCTGGGACCTCGACCCGGTCGTGGCGCCCCACGTCCTGGACCGGCACGGCACCTTCGACTACCTCGCGGGCACCGACGCCGACCGGGCCGCCGACCTCCAGGCCGCCTGGTGCGACCCGGCCGTGGACGCGGTGCTGTGCGCCCGCGGCGGGTACGGCGCCCAGCGCATGGCCGACCTGCTCGACTGGGAGGCGATGCGCGCGGCCGGTCCCAAGGTGTTCGTCGGCTTCAGTGACATCACCGCACTGCACGAGGCGTTCGCCGGCCGCCTCGGCCTGGTCACGCTGCACGGGCCGATGGCGGCCGGGATCGACTTCGTCAAGAACGCCCGGGCGCAGGAGCACCTGCGGGCCACCCTGTTCGAGCCGGAGACGGTCCGGGTGATCAGCTCGGGCGGCACCCCGTTGGTGCCCGGCCGGGCCCGCGGTGTCACCCTGGGCGGCTGCCTGGCCCTGCTCGCCGCCGACCTGGGCACGCCGCACGCCCGGCCCTCCGCCCGCGGCGGGCTGCTGTGCCTGGAGGACGTGGGGGAGGAGGCGTACCGCGTCGACCGCTACCTCACGCAGTTGCTCCGCGCCGGCTGGCTCGACGGCGTCGGCGGCGTGCTGCTCGGCTCGTGGGAGGAGTGCGGGCCCTACGAGCGGCTGCGGCCCCTGCTGGCCGACCGGCTCGGCGGGCTCGGCGTGCCGGTCGTCGAGGACTTCGGATTCGGACACTGCGAGGGGGCGCTGACCGTCCCGTTCGGCGTGCGGGCGGAACTGGACGCCGACGCGGGCACCTTGACGCTGGAGGCGCCCGCACTGCGCCGGCCGTCGTAGGCTGCCCCCATGCCGCACACCCCGTCCCGCCACCTCGCCGAGGGCCCGCGCGTGGGCATCCGGTACTTCACCTACGCGGACGGTGCCGAGTTCACCGAACGGGCCCGTCAGAGCAAGGACCTGCACCACCCCTGGCTCTTCCCGCCGGACAGCGCCCAGGCGTACGAGGCCTACGCGGGCCGGCTCATCGAGGACCCCGCCAAGGCCGGTTTCCTGGTGTGCGAGAAGGGCCCGGAGGCGGCGGACGGGGCTCGCGGCCCGGTACCGGACGGCGGCTCCATCGCCGGGTTCGTGAACATCAACAACATCGTCGAGGGCGGCTTCCGCAGCGGCGCGCTCGGCTACGGCGCCTTCGCGCACGCGGCGGGCCGCGGACTGATGCGCGAAGGGCTCGGCCTGGTGGTGCGCCACGCGTTCGGGCCGATGCGGCTGCACCGGCTGGAGATCAACGTCCAGCCGGGCAACGCCGCCTCGATCGCGCTGGCCCGCGCCTGCGGATTCCACCTGGAGGGCTTCTCGCCGAGGATGCTCTACATCGACGGTGCCTGGCGCGACCACCAGCGGTGGGCGATCACCGCCGAGACCGTGACGCAAACGTGAGACACGTCGCCCCGTCCCGGCCGACGGAGCCCCTGTTCACCGCGCCGGGGAGCCGCTTCCATAGGGAACCGTGACGACGATCCGACGCGAGGTACTGACCCTGCCCGCCGCGCCGCTGGGGCCGGACAACCCCCTGCCGCCGCTGCGCCCCCTGGACGAGGCCCACCGCATCGACGACCGGGACCGGGCGGACCTGCCGCGCGACATGGCCCGTCAGGTCGACTACGAGCCACTGCGCAGCCTGCTGCCCGTCCAGGTCCGGGACGGCTACGACCGGGAACGCGCACCGGGCGAGCTGGACGCCCTCGTCATCGAGAACGACCGCCTGAAGGCCACCGTCCTGCCGGCCCTCGGCGGCCGCATCGCCTCCCTCCACCACAAGCCCACCGACCGCGAACTCCTCTACGTCAACCCGGTCCTCCAGCCCGCCAACTTCGCCCTCAACGGCGCCTGGTTCTCCGGCGGCATCGAATGGAACATCGGCGCCACCGGCCACACCACCCTGTCCTGCTCACCCGTGCACGCCGCCCGCGTCCCCGCGCCCGACGGCGGGGAGATGCTGCGCCTGTGGGAGTGGGAGCGGCTGCGCGACCTGCCCTTCCAGGTCGACCTGTGGCTGCCGGACGGCTCGGACTTCCTCTACGTCGGCGCCCGCATCCGCAACCCGCACGAGCGCCCGGCGCCCACCTACTGGTGGTCCAACATCGCCGTCCCCGAGGACCGCCGCGTCCTCGCCCCCGCCGACGAGGCCTGGCTCCCCCACTGCCCTAAAGGCGTGGGAGGTACCCCCATCGGTTACGAGCGCAGGCTGCGCCGGGTGCCCGTGCCGGAGTACGACGGCGTCGACCGCACGTACCCGCCGAACAGCACGTACGCCGCCGACTACTTCTACGAGGTGCCGGACGGCCGGCGCCGCTGGATCGCCGCACTCGACGAGCACGGCCACGGGCTGGTGCAGACCTCGACCGACGCGCTGCGCGGCCGCAAGCTGTTCGTGTGGGGCACCGGGCCCGGCGGCCGCCGCTGGCAGGAGTGGCTCACCGAACCCGGCACCGGCGGCTACTGCGAGATCCAGGCGGGGCTCGTCCGCACCCAGCTCGAACACGTCAAGCTGGAGGCGGAGAGCGAGGTGTCCTGGCTGGAGGCGTACGGACCGCTGGAGGCCGCGCCGGACGGCGACTGGCCCACCGTGCTGCGCCGGGCCGAGGACCGGCTGGAGGCCGCCCTGCCGCGGGCCGACGTCGACGCCGCCTACGACGCCTGGCGGCCGTACGCCGACACCGAGCCCGGCGAGCGCCTGGCCACCGGGTCGGGCTGGGGCGCGCTGGAAGTGCTGCGGGCCGGCTGGAAGCTGCCCGGCACCCCCTTCGACGAGGACACCCTCGGCGAGGAACAGCGGCCCTGGCTGCACCTGCTGCGCGCCGGATCCCTGCCCGAACCCGAACCCCACGCGCCGCCCGGCGGCACGCTGGTCGCCCGCCCCTGGCGGGACATGCTGGAGACCACGGCCGCCACCCCCCTCGCCGAGTACCACCTCGGAGTCGCCCAGTGGCACGGCGACGACCGGGCGCAGGCGGTGCGCAGCTGGGAACGCGGGCTCACGTCCGCCGTCGACCGCTGGCCCCTGCTGCGCTGCCTCGCCGTCGCCGACCAGGAGGACGGCCACCGCGAGCGCGCCGCCGACCGGTACGCGCAGGCCTTCGACGACCTGTGCGCACGCCGGACCGAGGCGGCGGAAGGGGACCGGGAGTGGACGACCGTCACCGCGGCGCTCGGCCGGGAGGCGATCGGGGCGCTGCTCGCGGTGGGACGCACCGCGGACGCCCGGACCGTGTGGGGGCGGCTGGACCCCGAAACCCGGGCCCGCGGCCGGTTCCGGCTGACCGAGGGCGAGTTGCTGGCCGCGGAGGGCCGGCCCGAGGAGGCGCGGGCCGTGTTCGACGAGAACTTCGAGGTCGCCGACCTGAGGGAGGGCGCCGACAGCATCGGCCTGCTGTGGGCGAGGCTGGACGACGCACCGCTGCCGGCCCGCTACGACTTCCGGATGCGGCCGGGCGGGGAGTGAGCCCCGCCGGGCCTCGGGGCGTCGGGGGAGGGGGCGCTACTGCTGCCGGTCCACGTACTCGTAGATCACCCCGTCCGGATGGCGGGCGATCAGATTGCGGCCCCCCGGCGTCGCGACCGGGCCGGCGATGATGTCGGCGCCCAGGGAGCTGAGGACGCGATGGGTCTCCACGACGTCCGACACGGCGACCGTCGCGGCCACCTTGCGCAACACCTCGAGCTGGGACTCGGGCCCGCTCATCAGCAGGAAGCAGCCGATGGCGGCGACCTGGACGCCGCCGCGTTCGAAACGAAGGGCCTCGCCGCCGGCCAGACCCTCGTAGAAGGGGATCGCCTTGTCCAGGTCGTCGACGTAGATGCGCAGTGTGGCTCCCAGAATGTCCATACGGACGAGCCTAGTTGGAACGGCCGACCGCCCACTCCCGGTCCGGCCGTCCGGCAGCCCGGCCATGGAAGCCGGGCCCGCGGGTACCCGCAACGCATGGAACGCATGGATCACTTGGAACACCTGGACAGGCAACTGGTCGACGAACTGGCGCAGGTGGCACGCGAGACCGTGCGCGACGAACTGCGCGAACAGACCCGCAGGCAGCGCCGCAAGGCCGCGTTGTACGCCGCGTCCGGCACCGCCGCCCTGTACGCGGGCGCCGCCGTCGCGCTGGCCGTGGGACTGGCACTCGCCCTCGTGCTGCCCGGCTGGGCCGCCGCGCTGATCACGGCCGCCCTCCTGGGCGTCGCGGCCCACCTGCTGCGCGGCGCGGCCCGCCCGCACGCCTCCGGGCCGGGCTCCGCCCACGGCACCGGGCACGAGCACGTCGTCGGCGGCGGGGCGCCCGGCGGGCCCCCGAGCGGCCTCGGCGGTGTGCCGTACCCGCCGATGCCGCCCGTAGCGCCCGGCGGTGCGGGCGGAGCGACCGGCGCACCGGGCGCGGGCACGCCCGCACCGGGCGGCACCGGACCGGCGGCCCCGCGCCAGGACGACATCGACCCCGAAGCCCGACGCGAGCGCGGCTGACCGGCCGCGGACAGGGGTACGCTCCGCACGGACTGTGCATCCGTGCGGAGCGTACCCCTGTCCTTCCGGCCGGGACGCGCGTCAGGCGCTCCGCGGGAGCTGCGGCAGCACCTTGGTGCGGTAGAGGTCGAAGAAGCCGCGCAGGTCCGGGCCGATCTGGTTGACGTAGACGCGGTCGAAACCGGCGTCGGCGAACTGCTTCAGCTCCGCGACGTGCTCGTCGACATCGGCGCCGCACACCCGGTTGTCGCGGACCATGTCCTCGGTGACCAGGGTCTGCGCCTGCTCGAAGTGGATCGGCGAGGGCAGCACCTGGCCCAGCTCGCCGGGCAGCTGTTCGTTGGCCCACAGCCGGTGCACGGTGCGCACCGCGGCGTCCTTGTCGGTGTCGTAGCAGACCTTGGTGCCCCCGCTGACCAGCTTCCCGCCGCCCCCGCCCTTGCGGTACTGCTCCACCATCGAGGCGTCCGGCATCATCGTGATGTAGCCGTCGCCGACCCGGGCCGCCAGCTTCGTCGCCGCCGGGCCGAAGCCCGAGATGTCGATGGGGACCGGCTCGTCGGGCACCGTGTACAGGCGGGCGTTCTCCACCGTGTAGTGGGTGCCGTGGTGGTTGACCTCCTCGCCGGTGAGCAGCCGCCGGATGATCAGGATGGCCTCCTCCAGCATCTCCAGGCGTACGTGCGCGGCCGGCCAGGCGTCGCCGAAGATGTGCTCGTTCAGCGCCTCGCCGGTGCCGACGCCCAGCCGGAAGCGGCCGTCCGTCATCACCGCGCTGGTCGCCGCGGCCTGCGCCACCACCGCCGGGTGGATGCGCACCGTCGGGCAGGTCACCGCCGTCTCGATCGGCAGGGACACGGCGTCGGACAGTGCGCCGATCACCGACCACACGAACGGACTCTGGCCCTGTTCGCCGTTCCAGGGGTGGTAGTGGTCGGAGATCCACAGTGCCTGGAAACCGGCCTGCTCGGCCATCCGGGCCTGCTCGATCAGCTCGGCGGGACCGTACTGCTCGCACGAGAGGAAATAGCCGTACTCGGGCATGGGGGGTTGCCTCCGGACAGGGAGCGGGTGGGTCCGGGGCCGGGTACCCGGGCGGGGGGCCGGAAACCGGCGGTATGGCGGCTTCCTGGCCCGTGCGCCACCGCCGCGCGGACGTTTGGGCGCCCCCGCCAAGGGGACGCGGAAGGCTCACGAGGTACGCGACAGCCCGGAGGCGAAACCGTGAGCCGACCCCGCATCGTGATCGTCGGTGCCGGCTTCGCCGGGTACCGGACGGCCCGCACCCTGTCCCGGCTCACCCGGCACCAGGCCGACATCACCCTGCTCAACCCGACCGACTACTTCCTCTACCTGCCCCTGCTGCCCCAGGTCGCCGCCGGAATCCTGGAACCGCGCCGGGTCAGCGTCTCCCTGTCGGGCACGCTGCCGCACGTACGGCTGGTGCTCGGAGAGGCCGACGGCATCGACCTCGACGGGCACACCGTGCGCTACACCGGCCCGGAGGGCGAGGAGGGCACCCTGCCCTTCGACCGGCTGGTGCTCGCCGCGGGCAGCGTCAACAAGCTGCTGCCCATCCCCGGTGTCGCCGAGCACGCCCACGGCTTCCGCGGCCTGCCGGAGGCGCTCTACCTGCGCGACCACGTGACCCGGCAGGTGGAGCTGGCCGCGGCGGCCGACGACCGGGCGGAGTGCGCCGCGCGGTGCACTTTCGTCGTGGTCGGCGCGGGCTACACCGGCACCGAGGTCGCCGCGCACGGCGCGATGTACACCGACGCGCAGGTGCGCAAGCACCCGATGCGCACCGGCATGCGGCCCCGCTGGATGCTGCTCGACGTGGCCCCCCGGGTCCTGCCCGAGATGGACGAACGGCTCTCCCGCACCGCCGAGCGGGTCCTGCGGCAGCGGGGCGTCGACGTGCGGATGGGGACCTCCGTGAAGGAGGCCACGCACGACGGGGTCGTGCTGACCGACGGGTCCACCGTCGACACCCGCACCCTGGTGTGGTGCGTGGGGGTGCGGCCCGACCCGCTGGTGGAGGCCCTGGGGCTGCCCATGGAACGCGGCCGGCTGCTCGTCGACCCCCACCTCCAGGTGCCGGGCCGGCCGGAGCTGTTCGCGTGCGGTGACGTGGCCGCGGTGCCCGACCTGAACCAGCCGGGCCAGTACACGCCGATGACCGCGCAGCACGCCTGGCGGCACGGCAAGGTCTGCGCCCAGAACGTCGCCGCGTCGCTCGGCATCGGGGAGCGGCGGGCCTACCGCCACCGTGACATGGGGTTCGTCGTGGACCTCGGCGGCGCCAAGGCCGCCGCCAACCCGCTCGGCCTGCCGATGTCCGGTCCGGCGGCGGGTGCGGTCACCCGCGGCTACCACCTCGCCGCGATGCCGGGCAACCGCGTGCGGGTCGCCGCCGACTGGCTCCTCGACGCGGTGCTGCCCCGGCAGGCCGTGCAACTGGGTCTCGTACGGTCCTGGTCCGTGCCGCTGGAGTCGTCGTCGCCCGAGGTCGCGCGGGTACCGGGGCGTCCGGACCGGACCGGGAAGGACGCGGGCCCCACCGGCCAGCGCCCCGACGGCGAGCAGACGAAGCACCGGCCGGGTGGCGAGTCCACGAGAAACCGGCCGGGTGGCGAACCCGAGAAGGGCCGGCCGGGCGCCGAGTCCGCCACGAATCAGCCTGGCGGCGAGCCCGCGAAGAACCAGCCGGGCGGCGAGCCCGCGAAGAACCAGCCGGGCGCCGAGCCCGCGAAGGCGCAACCCAGCGGCGAGCCGGCCAAGAATCAACCCGGCGGCGAGCCCGCCAAGAACCAACCGGGCGGCGAGTCCGCCGGAGGCCGGTCGCACGGTGGGCGGGCCAAGGGGGGCCAGTCCGGTTCGCCCCGTGCGTCCGGCAAGCCGCGCCGCGCCGCCGAGGCCGCCGGGCCGCGCCCCGCCCGAGGAGGCTCGGGCAAGCCCGGCAAGGCGTCCCGCGCCGCCGGAGCGGGCTCCGCCGGGAAGCGGCCCACCGCCCCGTCCGGACCGAGCCGGTCCGCCGGTCCGCCCGCCGACCCCGGTCCCGAACCCCCGGCGCACCAGCCGCCCCCCGGACCCGACATCGCCCCCGGCCCCGTCAAGCGCACCGACGGCCGCGCCGCGGAAGGAGACTCATGAACACCGGTGAACTCGTCGACCTCGGCCAGCAGTTGCGCGTCGACAGCGTACGGGCGTCCGCCGCCGCGGGCTCCGGGCACCCGACGTCGTCGATGTCCGCCGCGGACCTGATGGCCGTACTCCTGGCCAACCACCTCCGCTACGACTTCGAGCGCCCCGCCCACCCCGGCAACGACCGCTTCGTGCTCTCCAAGGGACACGCCTCGCCCCTGCTCTACTCCGCCTTCAAGGCGGCCGGTGCCATCGACGACGAGGAACTGCTCACCTTCCGCAAGCTGGGCAGCCGTCTGGAGGGGCACCCCACGCCGCAGCGGCTGCCGTGGGTCGAGACGGCCACCGGCTCGCTCGGCCAGGGGCTGCCCGTGGGCGTCGGCATCGCGCTGGCCGGCAAGCGGCTCGACCACGCCGACTACCGCGTGTGGGTGCTGTGCGGCGACAGCGAGCTGGCCGAGGGATCGGTGTGGGAGGCCGCCGAGCACGCCGGGTACGAGCACCTCGACAACCTCACCGTGATCGTCGACGTCAACCGGCTCGGCCAGCGCGGCCAGACCCGGCACGGCCACGACCTCGACGCGTACGCACGCCGGTTCCGCGCCTTCGAGTGGCACACGATCGAGGTCGACGGCCACGACGTCGACGCCGTCGACCGGGCCTACGGCGAGGCCCTGTCCACCAAGGGCCAGCCCACCGCGATCATCGCCCGCACCCTCAAGGGCAAGGGCGTGAGGGCCGTGGAGGACCGCGAGGGACAGCACGGCAAGCCGCTGCCCGAGGCCGAGGAGGCGATCGCCGAACTCGGCGGCCCCCGTGACATCACCGTGCGGGTGCACGCGCCCGAGGACGCCCGGGCGCTGCACTCGGCGGGCACCGGACAGACCGAGCTGCCCCGCTACGAAACGGGCGACGAGATCGCCACCCGCAACGCCTTCGGGGAGGCACTCGCCGCGGTCGGCACCGCACGCGGAGACGTCGTCGCCCTCGACGGCGAGGTCGGCGACTCCACCCGGGCCGAGTTCTTCGCCAAGGAACACCCCGAGCGCTACTTCGAGTGCTACATCGCCGAGCAGCAGATGGTCGCCGCCGCGGTCGGGATGGCGGCGCGCGGCCGGGTGCCGTTCGCCACCACCTTCGCGGCCTTCCTCACCCGCGCCTACGACTTCGTGCGGATGGCCTCGATCAGCGGTTCCGGGATCAACCTCGTCGGCTCCCACGCGGGCGTCGCCATCGGCCAGGACGGGCCCAGCCAGATGGGCCTGGAGGACCTGGCGATGATGCGGGCCGTCCACGGCTCGACCGTGCTGTACCCGTGCGACGCCAACCAGACCGCGCGCCTGGTCGCCGAGATGGCCGGCCTGGAGGGCATCCGCTACCTGCGCACCTCGCGCGGCGAGAGCAAGGTGATCTACGGCCCCGACGAGGAGTTCCCCGTCGGCGGCAGCAAGGTGCTGCGCTCCTCCGACGCCGACCGGCTCACCGTCGTCGCGGCCGGCGTCACCCTGCACGAGGCGCTCGCCGCTGCCGACGCCCTGGAGGCCGACGGCATCCCGGTCCGGGTGATCGACCTGTACTCGGTCAAGCCCGTCGACCGGGCCACCCTGCGCGCGGCCGCCGAGGAGACCGGCTGCCTGGTGACCGTGGAGGACCACCGCCGGGAGGGCGGCATCGGCGACGCCGTGCTGGACGCGTTCACGGACGGACGGCCCGTGCCCCGGCTGGTGCGGCTCGCGGTCACGACGATGCCGGGCTCCGCGACCCCGGCGGAGGAACTGCACGCGGCCGGGATCGACGCCGAGTCCATCGAGGCGACCGCCCGGATGCTGGTGGAGCAGGCGATCGTGCCGTGAGCGGGAGCGGCGACGGCACCCGCACCGTGCGGGCCGGACGGCACACGGTGGAGGTGCACCGGCCGGACAAGGTGCTGTTCCCGGCCGGTGACGGCGGCGCCGAGGAGTACACCAAGGGCGATCTCGTCGACTACCACCGTGCCGTCGCCCCGTTCATGCTGCCGCACCTGCGAGGCCGTCCGCTGATGCTGGAACGGCACCCGGACGGGATCGACGGACCGCGCTTCATGCAGAAGAACACTCCGGAGCACTACCCGGAGTGGATCGACCGCGTCGAGGTCGGCAAGGAGGGCGGCACCGTCTGCCACACCGTCTGCGACGACTCCGCCACCCTCGTCTACCTCGCCGACCAGGCCGCGCTCACCCTGCACCGCTGGCTGTCCCGAGCCGGCCGGGTCGACCGGCCGGACCGCATGGTCTTCGACCTCGACCCGTCCGGAGACGACTTCGAGGCGGTGCGGGCAGCCGCCCGGCTGCTGCACGAGCTGCTCGACGAGCTGAGGCTGCCCTCGGCACCGATGACCACCGGATCACGCGGACTGCACATCGTCGTCCCCCTGGACGGCCGCCAGGACTTCGACGACGTGCGCGAGTTCGCGCGGGCCGTCGCCGACGTCCTGGCCGCGGCCCACCCCGACCGGCTGACCACCGCCGCCCGCAAGAAGGACCGCGGCGACCGGCTCTACCTGGACATCCAGCGCAACGCCTACGCCCAGACCGCGGTCGCCCCCTTCACCGTGCGGGCCCGCCCCGGCGCCCCCGTGGCCACGCCCATCTCCTGGGACCAGGTGGACGACCCCGCCCTGCACGCCCGCCGCTGGACCGTCGCGGACGCCGTCGAGCAGGCCCGCACCCGGCCCTGGGCCGGGCTCACCGACCATCCCCGGGCCCTGGGTCCCGCCCGGCGGCGCCTGAACGCCTTGCACGGCTGAGCGGACTGCGCAACCCGGCGAGGTTTGGCGAACACACATGCGGCCACACGGAGGGGGAGGTGGCCATGTCGAACACGAAAAGCACATCCGACTCGCAAGACTCACAACAGAGTTCACGAAAGACCCATACATCTCAGAAGTCACAATCGTCACAGGAGTCGCGCCGTCCCAAGCCGATGGAGGTTCTGCGCGAGGCGCGCGCCCAGCTCGCGGAGCTCACCGGTATGACCGCCGAGTCCGTGTCGTCCTTCGAGCGGACGGACGAGGGCTGGGCCCTGGAGGTCGAGGTCCTGGAACTGGAGCGGGTGCCCGACACCATGAGCCTGATGGCGAGCTACCAGGTGGAACTGGACGACGAGGGGCAGCTCACGGGCTACCGGCGCGTACGTCGCTACGAGCGCGGCCGGGCCGACTCCCGCGGCGGCCGCTAGGCCGGCGCACGGCGCCCATCCTCACCAGCGAACACCACCCACACCACCGACAAGATGGAGGAACAGCAGGCATGACTGTCGTACCGGCACAACAGACCGGCGGCGGAGGCGGCAGCAGCGGCCTCTACGACGTGCTCGAGCTTGTTCTGGACAGGGGGCTCGTCATCGACGCCTTCGTGCGCGTCTCCCTGGTCGGCATCGAGATCCTGAAGATCGACGTCCGTGTCGTCGTCGCCAGCGTGGACACCTATCTGCGCTTCGCCGAGGCCTGCAACCGGCTCGACCTGGAGGCCGGGCCGCGCAAGGACCCGGGGCTGCCCGACCTGGTCGGCGAGATGACCGAGTCCGGCGCCCGCGGCAAGTCCAAGGGGGCGCTGTCCGGCGCCGCCGAGACCATCTCCGACGCGTTCAAGCAGGCCCGCGACGAGGGCGGCTCCGAGCGGGAGACCTCGTCGCGTCCGCGCGCCCGCAAGGCCGCCCCCTCGCGCCGTAAGGAGGAGCAGGAGTGAGTACCTACGTCTACGGCATCACCGCCGCCACGCATCCCTCGCTCCCCGAGGGCACGGACGGGGTCGGTGATCCGCCGCGCGAGGTGCGGATCCTCAAGGAGGGCGAGCTGGCGGCCGTCGTCAGTGACGCGCCCGAGGGACTGCGCCCCAAGCGCAGGGAACTGCTCGCCCACCAGAACGTGCTGAGCGAGATCGGTGCGGACGGCTGTGTGCTGCCCATGCGCTTCGGCAGCGTCGCCCCCGACGACCAGGCGGTCACCGGGGTCCTCGCCGAGCGCGCCGAGCACTACGCGGAACGCCTGGGGGCGCTGGACGGCCGGGTCGAGTACAACATCAAGGCCAACCACGTCGAAGAGGCCGTACTGCACCACGTGATGGCCGAGAACCCCGAGATCCGCGCCCTCGCCGAGTCCAACCGGCAGGCGGGCGGCGGGACCTACGAGACGAAGATCCGGCTCGGCGAGATGGTCGCGGCCGCGGTCAAGGGCAAGGAGGCCGAGGACGCCACCGCCCTCGAGCGCGCCCTGGAGAGCGCCGCCGACGCCGTCAGCGTGGGCCCCGAGTCCACCGGCTGGCTGGCGAACGTCTCGTTCCTGGTGAAGCGGGAGGCGGCCGACGAGTTCCTGGCCGCCGTCGAGCGGGCCCGCGGTGCCATGCCGCACCTGGAGGTCCGCGTGAACGGTCCGCTGCCGCCGTACAGCTTCGTCGAGCCCGGCCCGGCCGAGCCCGCGGGCACGGCGGCCGGCGGTGCGGACGCCGGAGCGGGGTGACGGCATGGGACTGATCTCGGAGGTCCTGCTGCTGCCGCTCGCACCGGTGCGCGGCAGCGCCTGGGCCATCAGGCAGGTGCTGGACGAGGCCGAGCGGATCTACTACGACCCCGCCACGGTGAGGGCCGAACTTGCCCGTCTGGAAGAGCAGTTGGAGGCCGGTGAGATCACGGAGGAGGAGTTCGACCGACAGGAGGACGAGCTTCTTGACCGGCTGGAGATCGCTACGCGCACGAGCGCGGGATTGGGCAACGGGACGGCACCATGAATCGAGTGGGACTGGGCCTCGCGATAGGGGCCGGCTACCTGCTGGGACGCACGAAGAAGCTGAAACTGGCGGTCGCCGTGGGCACCATGGTGGCCGGCAAGAAGATGAACCTCACCCCGAAGGGCATCGCCGAACTGGTCTCCGGACAACTGCAGAACAACCCGCAGTTCAAGGAGATCGGCGACCAGCTCCGCACGGACCTGAGGGGTGTGGGCAAGGCGGCCTCCGGGGCCATGGTCGAGCGGCAGATCGACGCGCTCGCCGACCGGCTGCACGGGCGCACCGCCGAGGTGCGCGACCAGCTCTCCGGCGTGGCGTCCCGGGCACCCGGCGTCGGATCCGACGACTCCCGCGACCGCGACCGTGACTCCGAGGACTCGGAGGACTCGGAGTACGAGGACGACGGCAGGCGTGAGGAGCCCGAGGAGCGCGAGGAGTACCAGGACGCCGACGAGCCCGAGCAGGCCGAACAGGACGAGGAGCCGGACGAGCGGCGCGCGCCCCGGCGCGAGCGGCCCGCGAAGAAGGCCCCGCCCGAGGCGCGCAAGGCGGCCGGGAAGGCGCCCGCGAAGAAGGCAGCGGCCAAGGCTCCCGCGAAGAAGGCGGCGGCGAAGCGGGCCCAGCCCGCCAAGAAGGCGGCCGGAAAGAAGACGGCAGGGGCCAGGAGCGCCGCTCGCGGTGCCACTGCCCGGCAGTCGAAGGGCGGTGGTGAGCGATGAGCGACACCCTGGGGTCCGCGGCCTCCTCGGCGGGCAAGGCCGCCAAGAAGAACCCGCTGGCCGACGTGGCGCAGAGCGAGGCGGCCGACCGGCTGAAGGCCGAGGTGCAGGACTACCTCGCCGCCCAGGCCACCCGGCTGCTGACCGGCGTCGGCACCAAGCTCGGCCAGACCACCGGCAAGCTCAACGACATCGCCGAGGGCAACAGCCCGGGATTCGCCAAGCTCGCCCTCGACGGCGGACGCAAGCTCGCCGAGGGCAAGAGTCCGATGCGGGCCGCCTTCGAGGTCGGCGCGGGCAAGGTGAAGGACAACGTGGTCGGCGCCTTCAAGAACCTCACCGGCGGCAAGGGCCGCAAGAAGGGCGGCGGGGGGCAGAAGCCGACCGTCATCATCGAGTACGTCGACGTCGGCGTACCGCTGCGCACCGCCTACGACCAGTGGACCCAGTACCAGGACTTCAGCACCTTCGCCAAGGGCGTCAAGAGCGCGAACCGCGCCGACGACACGTCCTCGGACTGGCAGCTGAAGGTCTTCTGGTCCAACCGCAGCTGGAAGGCGACGACCACCGAGCAGGTGCCCGACGACCGGATCTCCTGGACGTCCGAGGGCGCCAAGGGCTCGACCAAGGGTGTCGTCAGCTTCCACGAGCTGGCCGACAGCCTGACCCGCGTGGTCCTGGTCATCGAGTACTACCCGAAGGGCCTGTTCGAGAAGACCGGCAACATCTGGCGCGCCCAGGGCCGCCGGGCCCGGCTCGACCTCAAGAACTACGTCCGCCACATCACCTTCAAGGGCGAGGCGGACGACGGCTGGCGCGGCGAGATCCGCGACGGCGAGGTGGTCCGCAGCCACGAGGACGCGGTCGCGGAGGAGGAGCAGCAGCGCCGGGACGACGAGGAGTCCGAGGCCGAGTACGAGGAGCAGCCCGAGGACGCCTACGAGGAGGAGTCCGAGGACGCCTACGAGGAGGAACCGGAGGACGCCTACGAGGAGGAACCCGAGGGCGGGTACGAGGAGGCCGAGGGGGACAAGGAAGCCGGGGAGGACGAGTACGCGTCCCGTGACGAGTACGAGTACGAGGACGCCGAGGGCGGGAGCCGTCGATGACCACCCCCAGCCGGCTGCCCGATCCCTACGGCCAGGGACAGAGCGCCAACCTCGCCGACATCCTGGAGCGGGTGCTCGACAAGGGAGTCGTGATCGCGGGCGACATCAAGATCAACCTGCTCGACATCGAGTTGCTGACCATCAAGCTGCGACTCGTCGTCGCCTCCGTCGACAAGGCCAAGGAGATGGGCATCGACTGGTGGGAGAGCGACCCCGCACTGTCCTCGCGCGCCCGGCACGACGAGCTCACCCGGGAGAACGCGGCGCTCCGCGAACGCCTGCGCGAGCTGGACCCGGGCCGCGTACCGAGGGAGGCGCCGTGACCGGACTGCGCTACGTCTACGCCGTCTGCCGGCCCTTCGGCGCGGCCCTCCAGGCCCAGCTCGCCGGGGTGTCGGGCGACCCGCCCCGGCTGCTGTCGCACGGCGACCTGGTCGCCGTCGTCAGCCATGTGCCCGAGGCCGACTTCGGCGAGGAGGCGCTGCGCGCCCACCTGGAGGACCTGGACTGGCTGACCGCCACCGCCCGCGCCCACCAGCAGGTGGTCGACGCGCTCACCGCCGTCACCACCCCGCTGCCGCTGCGGCTCGCCACCGTCTTCCGCGACGACAGCGGCGTACGCGTCATGCTGGAGGAGCGCGAGGCGGCCTTCCGGCGCACGCTCGACCGGCTGGACGGCAGGGTGGAGTGGGGCGTGAAGGTGTTCGTCGAGGCGGACCCGGCGCGGCAGGCGGAGTCCGAGTGGCCGGCCGCCTCGGCCCCGGCCGCGCCCAAGCCGGTGTCGGGCCGGGACTACCTGCGGCAGCGGCGCCGGCAGACCCGGGCGAACGAGGACCTGTGGAGCAGGGCCGAGGAGTTCGCCACCGGGCTGCACACGAGGCTGTCCGACCGGGCCGACGACGCACGCCTGCACGCCCCGCAGAACCCCCGCCTTTCCGGTGCCGCAGGACGGAACGTTCTCAATGCCGCCTATCTGGTGGCCAGGGACACATCCGAGGAATTCGTCGAAATGGTGGACCGTACGAAGGACGACGCCCCCGGAATTCGCGTGGAACTCACCGGCCCGTGGGCGGCCTATTCCTTCGCCGGAGAAGCAGAGGGGGAGGGCTCGTGACCGTCGTGGAGCGCCGGGAGATCGCCCTGGTGGACCTGCTCGACCGGCTGCTGGCCGGCGGAGTCGTCATCACCGGCGACGTCACGCTGCGCATCGCGGACGTCGACCTGGTCCGCATCGACCTGAACGCGCTGATCAGCTCGGTCAACCGCAACGTGCCCTCACCGTTCGGGGACTGACGTGAGCGAACACCCCGAGCCCGCAGGGCCCGCCGAGCCCCCCAAGCGCCGCCTCGACCTCGATCCCGACACCGTCGAGCGCGACCTGATCAAGCTGGTGCTGACCGTCGTCGAACTGCTGCGCCAGCTCATGGAGCGCCAGGCGCTGCGCCGTGTCGACGAGGGCGACCTGAGCGAGGACCAGGAGGAGCGGATCGGCCTCACGCTGATGCTCCTCGACGACCGCATGACCGAACTGCGGGACCGCTACGGACTGCGGCCCGAGGACCTGAACCTGGACCTCGGGCCGCTGGGACCGCTGCTGCCCCGGGAGTGAGTACTCCCGGGGCAGCACGGCCTCGTCATCTGTTGTCCGTCGTCACCGGTCGTTCACCACCGGTACCAGCGGCTCCTGCCGCCGCCGGCCGTCGTCCCGCGGGCCAGGAAACCGATCACCCACAGGACCAGAACCGCCAGAGCGATCCACCAGAGAACCTTCACCGCGAATCCGACACCGAAAAGGATGATCGCGAGAAGCAGTACGAGCAGAAGCGGAACCATAATGTTGAACCTCCTGTCGTACTGGTTTCCCGAATTTCACCGGACAGGCGTCGGTGATGCTTCCTTTCGGCACAGAATTTCTCCGTGCAGGACGCTGAACCAGCTTTCCGGGTGCCGTCCCCACTCCCGCCACGCCGCCGAGACGGCGCGCAGCTGCCCGGGCGTCGCATGGCCGCCCTCGGTGGCGCGCTCCGCGTACGCCGACGCCAGGGTGCGGTCCGCCCACAGGCCGCTCCACCACTCCCGCTCCTCGGGCGTGGCGAAGGTCCAGGTGGCGGAGGTCGCCGTGATGTCCGTGAACCCCGCCCGGAGCGCCCAGGCCTTCAGCCGGCGCCCGGCGTCGGGTTCGCCCCCGTTGGCGCGGGCCACCCGGTGGTACAGGTCCAGCCAGTCGTCCATGCCCGGGGACGCGGGGTACCAGGTCATGGCGCCGTAGTCGGAGTCGCGGACGGCGATGATGCCGTTCGGCCGCGCGACCCGCCTCATCTCGCGCAGCGCCCCCACCGGGTCGCCCACGTGCTGGAGCACCTGGTGGGCGTGGACCACGCAGAAGGTGTCGTCCGGGTAGTCCAGCGCGTGCACGTCCGCGACCGCGAAGTCGGTGTTGCCGAGCCCGCGCCCGGCGGCCGTGGCCCGGGCCTGCTCCACGATCTCCGGCGACCGGTCCACGCCGGTGACGTGGCCCTGCGGAACCAGCTCCGCCAGGTCGGCGGTGATGGTGCCCGGCCCGCAGCCGACGTCCAGGATCCGCATGTGGGGCCGCAGGGATCCGAGCAGGTAGGCGGCGGAGTTCTCGGCGGTGCGCCAGGTGTGTGAGCGCAGCACCGACTCGTGGTGCCCGTGCGTGTAGACGGCGGTCTCGTGCGGCTTCGGCATGGTGGATCCCCTCTCCCGACAGTGCGCTCACGGTACGCCCGCCAGCCGCATGGTGAGATACACGTATTGCCATGTGGACTGACGAGCCGTCAGGCAGGGGTCGGCCGGGACGGAGGGGATCGGGGGTCCGGCGGGAGCGGGTTCAGGAGAGCAGTCCGCCACCGGGCATCGGCCGGTACACCGTGAGCGCCTCGGGCAGCTTCTCCAGCGTCAGGTCGCCCTCCGTCTCGGTCAGCTCACCGTCGAACGCCATCAGCGTGCCGGGCGCGACACCCGACAGGCGCAGCCGGGGCACCTGCACCGCCGCGTGCGCGGGCGAGCGGGTCAGCGGTCCCGCGAGCGCCGCGGACAGCAGCCGCAGGGCCGGCCGGCGCCCCCCGTGCACCACCCGTACGTCCAACTGCCCGTCCGCCAGGTCCAGCCGGCGCCCCGAGGCGAGTCCCCGGCGGTGGTACGTGCCGTTGCCCGCGAACAGCATCCACAGCGGACGCCTGCGGCCGCGCACCTCGGCCTCCAGCGGATGCCGGTCGGCGCGCAGCACCCGCACGGCCGCCAGCACCCCGGCCGGCCAGCCCCCGATCCGGGACGACCAGCGCTCCCGCTCGTTGACCAGCTCCGGGTACACGCCGAGGCTGAAGGTGTTCAGGAAGACGCCGCGCCGCCCGCCGGAGGCGAACCGGCCCACGTCCACCCGCACCCCCTCGCCCCGCTCCAGCGCCCCGCACAGGTCCCGTACGTCCTCCACGCCCAGGTCGTAGGCGAAGTGGTTGAGCGTGCCGCCGGGCAGGACCGCCAGCGGCAGGCCGTGGCGGAGCGCGATCTCGGCGGCGGCGTTCACGGTGCCGTCGCCGCCGCACACGCCGAGCACCCGGGCGCGGCCGGCCGCCTTCTCCAGCTCCGCCCGGACGTCGCCGGGCTCGCACTCCACGACCTCGGCGTCGGGCAGCGCGTCGCACAGGGCCCGCACCCGGTCCGAGGTGCCCGAGCCGATGTTGGCCACCATGACCAGTCCCTCGCCCCCCGGCAGAGCCGGCACCTCGGCACGCGGCCGGGCCGGCGGGGTGTGCTGGGCCCGAGTCGGCACCATGCCCCGTACGGCGAACGCGGCCCCCGCCCCGAGCGCGGCACCGGCCAGGACGTCGCTCGGGAAGTGGACGCCCGTGTAGACCCGGGACAGGGCGACCGCGGCGGCCACCGGGGCGACCGCCGCACCCCACGCCGGGGACTCCAGCGCCACCCCAGTCGCGAACGCGGCGGCCGAGGCCGCGTGCCCCGAGGGGAAGGACGTCGTGATCGGCTGCCGCTTCAGCTGCCGGACCAGCGGCACCGGGTCCAGTACCGGGCGGGGCCGGCGCACCGAGCGCTTGCCGAGGGTGTTGATCGTCAGCGAGGCCAGACCCAGCGAGGCGATCCCCCGGGCCGCCGCACGGCGCGCCCTCGGCGTGCGCGACGCGGCCAGGGCGGCGGCCGCGGCGAACCACAGCACCCCGTGGTTGGCGCTGCGGCTCAACCGGGGCAGCAGCGGGTCGGCGCCGGGCCAGGTGCGGGCGGCGACGGCCTCGAACACCCGCTGGTCCAGCCGCAGGAAGCCGTTGCGGAGGGGGTGCGGGCCGGGCGTGGTGGCGGTGAGGTCTACGTCGGGGCTCATGGGTCCCGCCTACCCTGCGGACGGCGTTTCCTGCCGGTGCCCCGCCCGTGTCCCGCCTCACGTGCCGACGGCGCGGGTGCGGCGGACGAAAAGGGTTTGCCCGGAGCGTGGCCGGAGCCGCAGAATCCGGTGCCATGGGTCACCTCGAAGCCGCGCACCTGGAGTACTACCTCCCCGACGGGAGGGCACTCCTCGGCGACGTCTCCTTCCGCGTGGGGGAGGGGGCCGTCGTGGCCCTCGTCGGACCCAACGGCGCGGGCAAGACCACCCTGCTGCGCCTGCTGGCCGGCGAGCTGAAGTCGCACGGGGGCTCCGTCACCGTTACCGGCGGCCTCGGTGTCATGCGCCAGTTCGTCGGCTCCGTGCGGGACGAGACGACCGTGCGCGACCTGCTGGTGTCCGTGGCGCAGCCCCGGATCCGCGAGGCCGCGCGCGCCGTCGACGCCGCCGAGCACGCGATCATGACGGTGGACGACGAGGCCGCCCAGCTGGCGTACGCGCAGGCCCTCGCCGACTGGGCCGAGGCGCGCGGGTACGAGGCGGAGACGCTGTGGGACATCTGCACCACCGCCGCGCTAGGGGTGCCGTACGAGAAGGCCCAGTGGCGGCAGGTGAGCACGCTCTCCGGCGGTGAGCAGAAACGCCTGGTCCTGGAGGCCCTGCTGCGCGGCACCGACGAGGTGCTCCTGCTCGACGAGCCGGACAACTACCTCGACGTGCCCGGCAAGCGCTGGCTGGAGGAGCGGCTCGCCGAGACCCGCAAGACCGTGCTCTTCGTCTCCCACGACCGCGAACTGCTGGCCCGCGCCGCGCAGAAGATCGTCTCCGTGGAGCCCGGCCCCGCCGGCGCCGACGCCTGGGTGCACGGCGGCGGCTTCGCCACCTTCCACGAGGCCCGCCGGGAGCGCTTCGCCCGCTTCGAGGAACTGCGCCGCCGCTGGGACGAGAAGCACGCCCAGCTGAAGAAGCTGGTGCTGACACTGCGTCAGGCCGCCGAGAACAGCGCGGACCTCGCGTCCCGCTACCGCGCCGCCCAGACCCGGCTGCGCAAGTTCGAGGAGGCCGGACCGCCGCCCGAGCCGCCGCGCGAGCAGGACATCAGGATGCGCCTGAAGGGCGGCCGCACCGGCATCCGCGCCGTCACCTGCGAGCGACTGGAACTCACCGGCCTGATGAAACCCTTCGACCTGGAGGTCTTCTACGGCGAACGGGTCGCCGTCCTCGGCTCCAACGGCTCCGGCAAGTCGCACTTCCTGCGGCTGCTGGCCGGCGACGACGTGGCGCACACCGGGGACTGGAAGCTCGGGGCGCGCGTGGTACCCGGCCACTTCGCGCAGACCCACGCCCACCCCGAGCTGCTGGGCCGCACCCTCCTGGACATCCTGTGGACCGAGCACGCCCAGGACCGGGGCGCCGCCATGTCCCGGCTGCGCCGCTACGAGCTGACCCAGCAGGCCGAGCGGGCCTTCGACCGGCTCTCCGGCGGCCAGCAGGCCCGCTTCCAGATCCTGCTGCTCGAACTCCAGGGCGTCACCGCCCTGCTCCTCGACGAGCCCACCGACAACCTGGACCTGGAATCGGCGGAAGCCCTCCAGGAGGGCCTGGAGGGCTTCGAGGGCACGGTCCTCGCGGTCACCCACGACCGCTGGTTCGCCCGCTCCTTCGACCGGTACCTGGTCTTCGGCAGCGACGGGCGGGTGCGCGAGACGGCCCAGCCGGTCTGGGACGAACGCCGGGTGGAGCGGGCCCGCTAGCGCCGGTACGACCGGAGCCGGGGCCCGTCTCGGTCACTTCCAGCGCAGCAGCGCCCCCAGACCGCCCACCGGCGCCTTCCGGGCGGTCTCCGGCGGCAGCACCGGCGTCACCGAGATCGCGGGGGCGCCGGTCATCACCGCCGAGCGCAGCAGGGCGTCGTCCGCGCGGGCCGACCAGGAGTTCTGCTCGCCGAGCGTCTTCAGCTCCGTACGGCGCACCGCCACCTGGTCGGCGTCCTCGCCGATCCACACCTCGCGGTGCGTGTCGGGGGCGTCCGGGATGACCAGCAGCTCGTCGATGCGGTGCTCCCGGGCGGCCTCCACCAGCGCGGGCACGCCCTCCGCCGCGCCGGCCCGGCCCTCCTCGTCCGGCGACCGGGCGGCCAGGAACCGGTCCAGGTCCTCCCGGGCGCGCGCACGGACGTGATCCTCGCGCAGTCCTTCCACCTCGTCGTCCAGCAGCCTGCTGCCGGCGCCGCGCGAGGCCTCGGCGACGCGCTCCTGAAGGCGGCTCGGCAGCCGCTCGTGCACCGAGCGCCGCTCCCGGTCGTCACCCACCAGGATCAGCAGGTCGGCGCCCGTCTCCTCCTGGCACACGGCGAGCGCGTCCGCGATCTCCGCCGCGTTGTGCTCCCAGGTGTTCTCCACCCGGAGCTGGAAGTGGCGCTCCGACCAGTCCGCGCTGCTCGTGCGGTGCACCGGCCACTGCCTGCCGGTCACGCCGCCCGCGTCCGAGCTGCCCAGCGCGCTGCGCAGCTCGAAGTCGGCGCCCTTGCGGTCGATGTACGCCACCACGCACACCGGGTCCTCGCCGGCCAGGTCGAGCAGCGGCGTGACGTGCGGCAGCGGGGCCCAGTCGGCGGTGGTCCCGCCGTACGGGGGCCGGGCCAGCGGCGGATCGAGGACCACCTGTCCGGCACACGCGAACAGGGCCCGCCCGTGCGGATCGGTGGCGTGCCGCAGCTCGTCCACCGCCTCCCGCACCGCCTGGCAGGTGGCGTCGTCCGCGCCCTGCTCCGCCAGCTGCCGGGCCACCGCGGCGGCCGTCAGCCCGCGCTCGTGGGCAGTGTCCTCCGTGTGGCGGGAGAGGTCGACGTAGACGGAGGCCCAGGGTCCCTGGTGCTCGTAGAGGGGGTGCAGAAACGCGAGATCCATGTGGCTGCCCTCCCGGGGGCCGCTCGGGGGTGGTAGTGCTCCGGGGCGGGTACCCGGGACGCATGAACGAACACGACACGCGGGACGACACCATGACCGGAGTGGACCCGGGCCGCCTGGACGACCAGCAGCTGATGAAGGAACTGGAGACCATCCACCGCACCCGCCACGACACCCTGCTGTACGGGTCGAACGACGCGCTGCGGGCCCACAACGACCGCATGGCCGGGCTGGAGGGCGAGTGGCTGCGCCGCAACCCCCGGCGCCCGGTGGCCGCGGGCCGCACCCGGGAGGGCGCCAGGGAACGCGGCTGCGGCCAGGCCGCCGCCCCCGGTGGCTGACGGCGACGACGACGGCGACGGCAACGACGGCAACGACGGCGGCCGAGCACGGTGACGGGCCACCGGTGGTCCGCCACCGGTGGCCCGCCTCACGTGTTCCGGGCCGTTCCTATCCGCCCGCCTTGGCGAACTCCGCCAGGTAGGTCTCGCAGAACGCCTTCAGGTCGTCCGGCTTGCGGCTGGTGATCAGGGTGTTGTTCCCCGCGTCGCAGACCTTGACCTGTTCGTCGACCCAGGTGGCGCCCGCGTTGCGCAGGTCCGTTTGCAGACTGGGCCACGAGGTCATGGTGCGGCCGCGCACCACGTCCGCCTCCACGAGCGTCCACGGCGCGTGGCAGATGGCGGCCACCGGGCGGCCCTGCGTGAAGAAGTCCTTGACGAAGGCCACGGCCTTCTCGTCCGTCCGCAGGAAGTCCGGGTTGGCCACCCCGCCGGGCAGGACCAGCCCGCCGAAGGAGTCGGCGGACGCGTCGCCCACCACCTCGTCGACCGGGAACCTGTCCGCCTTGTCGAGGTGGTCGAAGCCCTGGACCTCGCCGGACTGCGTGGAGACGAGCACGGGCTCGTGCCCGGCGTCCTTCGCCGCCCGCCACGGCTCGGTCAGTTCCACCTGCTCCACGCCCTCGGGCGCGGTCAGAAATGCGATGCGCATGAAGTTTCTGATCCCTTCTGGCGCCTACGCGCCCTGCGGACCGGACCGGCCACTCTCGGTGAGGGCCACCGCCAGCTCCTGGACGTTGTCGTACCGCGCCTTGTGCGGCAGCCGGTCCAGCCCCTCGACGAGGGCGTCCGGCGCGTTGCCGCGGCGCAGTGCGCGGGTCAGTTCCCGCGGCCCCGCGGGGAAGCTGCCCCGCGTCAGGTTCCGGGCCAGTTCGAGCCGAAGGGCCTCCAGGTACGTCGGTCCGCGGCCCGGTGTCACGGGTCCGTAGGCGACGTCCGGATCGTCCTCGGCGGCCGGTTCCGGATCGTTCCACTCCTCGCTGCGGGTGGGGTGCCCGGACCTGAGCAGGCCTTGCAGTTCGTGCTTCATCTCGTCGTCGCGGTGGACGCTCATCCGGTCGCTGCCTCGCTGCATGTCTCCCTCCAGATCCTTAAGGGGACAGATCCTTAAGGGGTGCCGACCGCGTACCCGGACACCGCGGACCGACACGGATTCATCCGGACGGGTCCGCTCTGATTTCCGCGGCCCGGGAGCGGATCAGTAATCGAGAAGCGCGGGCCGCCGGGCGCCCTCTAGCGTGTGACCACCGAGGCACTGAGGGCGTCACCTTCACCGAGCCCCCGACAGATGGAGACACGATGAGCAGCGCCAAGAGGCCGGGCACGCAGGGACCCGGGTCGCACGTCGCCGACAGCCACGATCTGATCCGTGTGCACGGCGCCCGCGAGAACAACCTCAAGGACGTCAGCATCGACCTTCCCAAGCGCCGGCTGACGGTGTTCACCGGAGTCTCCGGCTCGGGCAAGAGCTCGCTGGTGTTCAACACCATCGCCGCCGAGTCGCAGCGGCTGATCAACGAGACCTACAGCGCGTTCGTGCAGGGCTTCATGCCCACGCTCGCCCGTCCCGAGGTGGACGTCCTGGACGGCCTCACCACCGCGATCATCGTGGACCAGCAGCGGATGGGCGCCGACCCCCGCTCCACCGTCGGCACCGCCACCGACGTCAACGCGATGCTGCGCATCCTCTTCAGCCGCCTCGGCGATCCGCACATCGGCCCGCCCAGCGCGTATTCCTTCAACACCGCCTCGGTCCGGGCCAGCGGCGCGATCACCGTCGAGCGGGGCAACAAGAAGGCGGTGAAGGCCACCTTCCAGCGCACCGGCGGCATGTGCACGAACTGCGAGGGCCGCGGCACCGTCTCCGACATCGACCTCACCCAGCTCTACGACGACTCCAAGTCGCTCGCCGAGGGCGCCTTCACCATCCCCGGCTGGAAGTCCGACAGCCAGTGGACCGTGCAGGTGTACGCCCAGTCCGGCTTCGTCGACCCGGACAAGCCGATCCGCGAGTACACCGAGAAGGAGCTGCGGGACTTCCTGTACGGCGAGCCGGTCAAGGTGAAGGTCAACGGCGTCAACCTCACCTACGAAGGGCTCATCCCGAAGATCCAGAAGTCCTTCCTGTCCAAGGACAAGGAGGCGATGCAGCCGCACATCAGGGCCTTCGTGGAGCGGGCCGTCACCTTCACCACCTGTCCCGAGTGCGAGGGCACCCGGCTCAGCGAGGGCGCCCGCTCGTCGCGGATCGGCAAGATCAGCATCGCCGACGCCTGCGCAATGGAGATCCGGGACCTGGCCGACTGGGTCCGGGAGCTGACCGAGCCCTCGGTGGCGCCGCTGCTCACCGCGCTGCGGGACACCCTCGACTCCTTCGTCGAGATCGGCCTCGGCTACCTCTCCCTCGACCGGCCCGCGGGCACCCTGTCCGGCGGTGAGGCGCAGCGCGTCAAGATGATCCGCCACCTCGGCTCCTCGCTCACCGACACCACGTACGTCTTCGACGAGCCCACCGTCGGACTGCATCCCCACGACATCCAGCGCATGAACGACCTGCTGCTGCGGCTGCGCGACAAGGGCAACACGGTCCTCGTCGTCGAGCACAAGCCGGAGGCGATCGCGATCGCCGACCACGTGGTGGACCTCGGCCCCGGCGCCGGCGCTCAGGGCGGCACCGTCTGCTTCGAGGGCACCGTGGCGGAACTGCGCGCCTCCGACACCGTCACCGGCCGCCACCTCGACGACCGCGCCACGCTCAAGGAGTCGGTCCGCAAGCCCACCGGGGCCCTGGAGATCCGCGACGCGCGGAGACACAACCTCCAGGGCGTGGACGTCGACGTCCCGCTCGGCGTGCTCTGCGTGGTCACCGGCGTGGCCGGGTCCGGCAAGAGCTCCCTGATCCACGGCTCGGTCCCGGCCGGCGCCGACGTCGTGTCGGTCGACCAGAGCCCCATCAAGGGCTCGCGGCGCAGCAACCCCGCGACCTACACCGGACTGCTCGACCCGATCCGCAAGGCCTTCGCCAAGGCCAACGGCGTGAAGCCGGCCCTGTTCAGCGCCAACTCCGAGGGCGCCTGCCCCACCTGCAACGGCGCCGGTGTCATCTACACCGACCTGGCCATGATGGCGGGTGTCGCCACCCCGTGCGAGGACTGCGAGGGCAAGCGGTTCCAGCCCGCCGTGCTGGAGTACCGCTTCGGCGGCCGGGACATCAGCGAGGTGCTCGCGATGTCCGTGGACCGGGCCGAGGAGTTCTTCGGCTCCGGCGAGGCACGCACCCCGGCCGCGCACAAGATCCTCCAGCGGCTCTCCGACGTCGGCCTCGGCTACCTCACCCTCGGCCAGCCGCTGACCACCCTGTCCGGCGGCGAGCGGCAGCGGCTCAAGCTGGCCACCCACATGGGCGAGAAGGGCGGCGTGTACGTCCTCGACGAGCCCACCACGGGACTGCACCTCGCCGACGTCGAGCAGTTGCTCGGCCTGCTCGACCGCCTCGTCGACGCCGGGAAGTCGGTCATCGTCATCGAGCACCACCAGGCCGTCATGGCGCACGCCGACTGGATCATCGACCTCGGCCCCGGCGCCGGGCACGACGGCGGCCGGGTCGTCTTCGAGGGCACCCCCGCCGACCTTGTCGCCGACCGCTCCACCCTCACCGGCGAGCACCTCGCCGCCTACGTCGGCGCCTGACCGTGCCGAGGGCCCACGGCGCCGGTACGGCTACCGGCGGTGTCCGGCGCTGTGGGATCGTGGTCGGGTGACGACGCTGGAGGACTTGGCCCGGCTGCGCCGGGCCCGCGACCTGATGGACCGCGAGTACGCCGAGCCGCTCGACGTGCCGGCGCTGGCCCGCGTCGCCCTCATGTCGGCGGGCCACTTCTCCCGCAGCTTCCGCGCCGCCTACGGGGAGACGCCCTACAGCTACCTGATGACACGCCGCATCGAGCGCGCCATGGCGCTGCTGCGGCGCGGCGACATGAGCGTCACCGAGGTCTGCTTCGCGGTCGGCTGTACCTCGCTGGGGTCGTTCAGCTCGCGGTTCACGGAACTGGTCGGCGAGAGCCCGAGCGCCTACCGGGAGCGCGACCACACCGACGGCGCCGCCCTCCCGGCCTGCGTCGCCAAGGTCTACACCCGGCCGGTCAGAAACGGTCAGCCGGTCGGGAACGGTCAGCCGGTCGGGGCGGGCGAGCCGGTCGGGACCGGTCAGCCGGTCGGGGCGGGCGAGTCGGTCAGGAACGGAGAAGCGACGTCCGCGCCGCCGACCGTAGCGTGACGCGCATGGACATCAACCTCTCGCAGTGCTTCATCGCGGTCGACGACCACGACCAGGCGCTCGCCTTCTACCGGGACCTGCTCGGCATGGAGGTCCGCAACGACGTCGGGTACGCGGACATGCGCTGGGTGACCCTCGGCTCCCCGGCACAGCCCGACGTGGACATCGTCCTCGAGCCCCCGCTCGCGGACCCCAACGCCCCGGCCGCCGACCGGCAGGCGATGGCCGACCTGCTGGCCAAGGGCCACCTGCGCGGCGTCATCCTCGCCACCGACGACGTCGACGCCGCCTTCGAGCACCTCCGCGCCGCGGGCGCCGAGGTCCTCCAGGAACCGGTCGACCAGCCCTACGGTGTCCGCGACTGCGCCTTCCGCGACCCGGCCGGCAACATGGTGCGCCTGAAGCAGCCGCGCAAGGGCTGAGAAACCCGGGGTTTGCCGCGGGGGACAGGGGGCATGCGCAAGGTCAGTGCTTCGGACAGGAGGCACGTCCGTGGGAGCGGCGCGACGCCGCCACGGATGCGTCCGTCCGGTGCCGGACGCCCTCCCACGGTGACCGCCCGACCAAGGGCCTTGTCGTCGCACCGGTTCCGCCCGCCCCCGCGGGCCCGAGGTTCCCGCAACCCCGGACGCCTGCGGGCGGGCCGTACCGACCGGACCGCCGTCCGGCGTGACGACGGGACCCCGCGCTCCGAGGGAGTTGCGACGCACCATGCCGATCCACGCCAGTGTGAAGCACCCGCACGACGACGCCCCCGACACCGCCGGCGCCTTCCGCCGACTCGTCACCCTTCCCGACGGCCCCGAGCGCGACGCGCTCCGCGACCGGATCGTCGAGGCGTGGCTGCCCATGGCCGAACGGCTGGCGGGACGGTTCCGCAGCCGCGGCGAGAGCTTCGAGGACCTGCGCCAGGTCGCGGCCCTCGGCCTGGTCAAGGCCGTCGACCGCTACGACCCCGAGCGCGGCAACGCCTTCGAGAGCTACGCCGTACCGACCATCACCGGCGAGATCAAGCGCCACTTCCGCGACCACATGTGGACCCTCCACGTGCCGCGCCGGGTCCAGGAACTGCGCAACCGCGTGCGCTTCGCCGGCCAGGACCTGTCGCAGACCATCCCGGGCCGCAGGCCCACCGTCGCCGAGATCGCCGAGCGCGCCGACCTGAGCGAGGAGGACGTCCGGGTCGGCCTCGAGGCCCTGGAGAGCTTCACGGCCCTGTCCCTGGACGCCGAACTCCCGGGCAGCGAGGACGGCTACTCGCTGGGCGACGCGCTCGGGGCCCCCGACCCCGCCCTCGACACGGTCGTCGACCGCGAGGCCGTCAAGGACCGGCTGGCCGCCCTGCCCCCGCGCGAGCGCGCCATCCTCTACATGCGCTTCTTCGACGACATGACCCAGAGCCGCATCGCCGAGCAGCTCGGCATCTCCCAGATGCACGTCTCCCGCCTGATCACCCGCTGCTGCGACCGGGTGCGGGAGCAGGTGCTGCGGGACCCGGGTCCCGGAGCGTGAAACCTCGGGCTCACCCGCCCGGACGCCCCCTTCGCGCGAACGGAGCACGGTGACGGGCGCCTCCCCGCCGGGCGGGCTGTGATGGCCGAGGGGCGCGAGTGCAGTGCCCCGCAAGCCGTCGCTCGAAGGAGCCCGTCCCATGCGCCGCACCGCCCGCGCTCTGTCCGTCGCCGTGCTGGCCGGCGCCGCCCTCGGTCTCTCCGCGGGGTACGGCGCGGCCGACCCGGGTGTCCCGCCGCCCCCCGCCGACGTGGGGGAGCCCGCCGCCCCGCCGTCCGTCGACGACCCGGCAGCCGTGCCCCCGCCGTCCGCCGAGGAGGCCGTCCCGCCGCCCGCCGGACAGGCCGCCGCACAGGTCAGCCCGGCGCGGGCCGCACCCGGCGACACCGTCACCGTCTCGGTCTCGTGCGGCCCGACTGGCGGGGCCGCCGCGCCCGCGAGCCTCGATGCCACCTCGGCCGCCTTCGAGGAGGGCACCGTCGAGTTGCGCAAGGTGGCGGACGACGGAGGGACGGCGTCCGGACCGGCCTATCGGGGCACCGCCCGCATAGCCGCCGCCGGGGACTTCGCGGCCGAGCCGGGCGCGCGGGGCACGGAGGGCTCGACGGACACCGGGGGCGCCGCGGACACCGGGGGCGCCGCGGGCACCGAGGGCACCGAGGGCACCGAGGACTCGGCGGAGACCGAGGACTGGGCCGGGACGGAGGACGCCGCCGGGGTCGCGGAGGACTGGACCGTCGACGGCGCCTGCCCGGACGCCTCGGGCGGCGAGGGCGGCGACCCCTGGAGCGCGACCATGAGCGTGCCGGAGGAGAGCGGTGCCGGTGCCGGTGCCGCTACCGGAACCGGCACCGGCACCGGCCAGTCGGCGTGCCAGGAGACCCCCGCCCCGCGCGCGGGGACCTCGACGCACGGCACCCCCTGCGCCCCCACCAAGCCCGCCTGCCCCGAAACCACCGCCTCGCGAGGTGAGCCCGCCACGCGGGACGCGGCCTGCGCCGGTGGGACGGCGGAGCACGGGGTCCAGGCCGGTACCGGCGGGACCTTCGGAGACTCGGTGCCCGCGCTGGTCGCCGGTGGCGTCCTGATCGCGGGCGCGTGCGGTGCGGCCGCGCACCGGCTGCGGCTGCGCCTGCGCGGCGAGGACGGCGAGCGCTGACGCCGCGTGGCTCCGGCCCTGCTGTGACACGCGCGACCGGAGCCGGGGCCATGGCGGGGCGGCACGATGGGTACTGGATCAACGAGCGGCGAGCCGGCCGGGCCCCGCCGGACCAGAGCGCGACGGAGCCAGGACCGACGGGCCGTGGACCAACGACCCGAGGATCAACGAGGCGAGGACGGACGCACCAGGGGCGACAGGCCGAGGCCCGACGCCCCAGGCCCTCGCCGCACCAGGGCGAGACGGGACACGGCCGGGTGGGACCCAGGTACGAGTGAGGCGGAGCACGGCCCGACGGACAGACGTAACGGCGACGGAATCAGGGAACGGGACGGACGGGGAACGGCGACGGAGCGGGGGAGCGGCACGGACGAGAGCGGCGACGGAGACACGGAACGGCAAGGACACCGAAACGTCGGCGGATCCACCGAACGGCACGGACGGAGCACCGGGACGGAGACCCCAACGGCACGGACCAGGGCGGCGACGGAGCCACCGAACGGCACGGACGAGAGCGGCGACGGAGACACGGAACGGCGAGGACACCGAAACGTCGGGCACGGACACCGAAACGGCCACGGAGACACACCGAACGGCACGGACCGCGCGGAGGTACGCATGCGGCGCACGGACCCCGGGGGCCTGGCAGCCACAGGACCCGCAGGCCACGACCCCGGCGGCGGGGCCGGTGCGGGGCACGGCCCCGTGGGCCACGGTCCCGTCCGCTACGGCCCGCACTTCCCCGACGACGGGCTTCCGGTGCTGCCCGAACTGTCCGCCGTACTCGCCGCCGCCGCGGGCCGCGCACGCGGGGAACCGGCCGGCGGCGGCCCCGCCCTCCTGGACGCCGCGAGCGTCTACTGGGACCGGCGCGGCCTGACCACCGAGCCCGCCCACCTCGCCGCCGCCCCCGGCGCGGGCGCCCTGCTGCTCGCGCTGACCGCCGCGCTGGACGGCGACGTGCTGGTGCCCCGTCCCTGCGCCGCCTGGTGGGCACCGTACGCACGGCTGCTGGGCAGGCCCGTCTTCCACGTCCCGACACCGGCCGAGTCCGGCGGCGTGCCCGACCCGTACGCCCTGCTGGAGACCGTCCGCCGGGTCCGTGCCGAGGGCGGCGATCCCCGCCTGCTCGTGCTGTCCGTCGCCGACGACCCGACCGGCACCGTCGCGCCGCCCGAGCTGCTGCACGAGACGGTCGAGGCCGCGGCGGGCGAGGGCCTGCACCTGGTCAGCGACGAGACCTGGCGCGACACCCTGCACGACCCGCACGCCACCGTCGTCCTCAGCCCCGCCGAGATGCTGCCCGAACGGGTCACCGTCGTCACCGACCTGGCGGGCGCGCTGCTGCCGCCGGCCTGGCCGGCCGCCGTCGCCCGCTTCCCCGCCTCCGCCGCCGGGAACGGCCTGCACGCGCGCGTGCTCGACGTGCTCACCGCGCTCGGCGCCCGCGTCGCGGCCCCGGTCGCCGCCGCGGCCGGGTACGCGCTCGGCGAACCCGAGCCGGTCGTCGCCCACCGGGCGGCCGTCGTGCGCCTGCACGCGCGCGTGGCCGCCGCCGCGCACGCGGCCCTGGTCGCCGCGGGCGCCACCGCCCGGCCCCCGCAGGCGGGCCGCCACCTGTATGCCGACCTCGGCCCGCTGCGCGACGCGCTCGGCGCCGAGGGCGTCGGCGACGCGCAGGAACTGGAGGACTTCCTCACCGCCCGGCTCGGCATGCCCGCCCCCGGCGGCCACCGCTTCGGCGACGAACTGTCCGCCCTGCGGTTCCGGCTCGCCACCGGACCCCTGCTCGACGCGGGCACCGACGAGCGGCGGGCGGAATGCCTCCTGTCCTCGGACCCGTTGGAACTGCCACACGTGCACCGCGCGTTGACCGGTCTGAAGTCGGTCTTCGACGGTCTCCGCGACGCTCAGCGATGGGAGCCCCCTCGATGACGCAGCAGCCCCGGTCGACCACGAGCACCCCCGCCTCCGCCAAGGACAGCGCCGCCCACCCGCCGCTCGCCGAGCCCCGGCCGCCGGCCGAACGCCGGGTGTGGCCGCGTACCTTCCACGACCGCCTGACCGCGCCCCTGCCCGGTCTGAAGGCCTTCGCCCGATTCGCCCGCGAGGGGGCAGTCAGACCCGGCCCCGCCGGACTCGCCGACATCCCGCGGCTGCCCTACGCCCCCGGCCCGCTGCCCCGCGTGGACGCGCGCACCGTCGCCGTCACCTGGGCAGGACACGCCAGCTGGGTGGTGCGGATCGGCGGCCTCACCGTGCTCACCGACCCGGTCTGGTCCCGCCGGATCCTCGGCACCCCGCCGCGGGTCACCCCCGTCGGCGTCGCGTGGAGCGCCCTGCCCCGCGTCGACGCGGTCGTCATCAGCCACAACCACTACGACCACCTGGACGCGCCCACGCTGCGCAGGCTCCCGCGCGACACCCCGGTCCTCGTGCCCGCCGGTCTCGGCCGCTGGTTCCACCGCCGCCGCTTCACCCGGGTCACCGAGCTGGACTGGTGGGAGGCGACCGAGGTGGGCGGGGTGCGGTTCGACTTCGTCCCGGCCCACCACTGGTCCAAGCGCACCCTGACCGACACCTGCCGCACCCTGTGGGGCGGCTGGGTCCTCACCGACGCCGACGCCCGGCGCGTCTACTTCGCCGGCGACACCGGATACGGCCACTGGTTCAGCCGCATCGGCCGCCGCTACCCCGGCATCGACCTCGCGCTGCTCCCCATCGGTGCCTACGACCCCCGCTGGTGGCTCAGCGACGTGCACTGCGACCCGGAGGAGGCGGTGCGGGCCGCCCAGGACGTCGGCGCGCGGTACATGGCGCCGATGCACTGGGGCACGTTCGTCCTGTCCGCGGAACCCGTACTGGAACCCCTCACCCGGGTACGCGCCGCCTGGCAGCAGGCGGGCCTGCCCAGGGACCACCTCTGGGACCTCCCGATCGGCGCCTCCCGCGTGCTGCACTGACGCTCCCGGCCTCCGCCCCCGTCCCGCCCCCCCCGGTACCCCGCCGGCCGCCGGAGGCCTACGCCTTCGCCGGCCCCCGGAAGCGCCGCCACAGCCCCGGCGCCACGCTGACCAGCACGGTCAGGGCGATCGCCGCGGCCACGCCCTCCCAGGGCTTGCTGAACAGGGCGCCGCTGAGGACGCCGATCAGCTGGTACGTCACCGCCCAGGCCAGGCAGGCCGGCAGGTTGCCCCTGGCGAAGCGGCGCAGCGGCCACTCGGCCAGCAGACAGGCCAGCATCACCGGGATCCGGCCGGCCGGCACCAGCCGGGAGAGCACGAGCACCGCGACGTCGTGCTCGGCCAGCTTGTCCTGCGCCTGCTCCAGCCGGTCCTCGGGCGCCCGGGAGCGGATCGCCTCCAGCCAGCGCGAGCCGTTCTTCGAACCCACCCCGCGCCGGCCCAGCCAGTACAGCGCCATGTCCCCGCAGAAGGCGGCCAGCGACGCCGTCGCGAAGACCATCAGCATGGCGAACGGCAGCGTCTGGTGCATCGCCACCACCGCCGCCGAACTCACCAGCGCCCCCGTGGGCACCACCGGCACCAGCGCCCCGATCAGCACCAGCAGGAACAGCGACGGATAGCCGAGCGCCTGCTGCGTCGGCTCCGTCGGTATGTCCAGTGTCGCGGCCGCCAGCCAGCTCACCGCGCGACCTCCACCCGCACACTCTCGCCGTGCCCCAGCAGGTGCACCGCCACGCCCGGCGCGCGCAGCTCCGACAGGCGCACGAACTCCTCGCCCGGCGTGTGGAACTCGTGGGGGCGCACGGCGTCCATCCCGATCGGCCAGTACGTGCCGTAGTGCACCGGCACCGCCGTGCGCGGCGCCAGCCGGGCCAGCGCCTCGGCCGCCCGCCCCGCGTCCAGGTGCTCCGCGCCCAGGTAGGGGCCCCAGCCGCCCACCGGCAGCAGCGCCACGTCGACCGGCCCGACCTCCTGCTCCATGCCGTCGAACAGCCCGGTGTCCCCGGCGAAGTACGTCCGCGCCTCGCCCTCGACGACATAGCCGAGCGCGGGGGCGCGGTGCCGTCCGACCGGCAGCCGCCGCCCGTCGTGCCGCGCGGGGACCGCCCGTATCCGCAGGTCACCGACGGTCGTCTCGTCACCCGGCGCCACCTCGGTCAGCTCCAGGTGCCGGAGCCGGCGCAGTCCGGGCACCGCCCGTCGTGCGCCCCGGGGCACGAGCAGGCGCGTGCCCGGCGCGAGCCGCGCGAGCGACGGCACATGCAGGTGGTCGGCGTGCAGATGGGAGACCAGCGCCACATCCGCGCGCCACGCCTCGGGCGGCGGCACCGCGCCCCGCCTGCGGCGCAGATGGGCGAGCCGGCGGACGAACAGGGGATCGGTGAGCACGCGCATGCCCGAATCCTCGACCGTGCAGGTGGCGTGACCCCACCACGTGAGCTCCACCGGCACTCCTTTGCCTCCTTCGCGCGACTCCCCGAAGCCTACGTCCAGGAGTAGGGTCGGCGGCGAAAACGGGAGGTGACGGGAGGTGAGGGGGGACACCATGGGGCCGGTGCGGGTGACGGCGATCGCGAGTCTGACGCCATTGGAACAGCTGGACGACGACCCCTTCCTGGTCGACTCTCGCAGCCAGCACGCCATGTGCGCCCACTGGGCCGCCGAGCACGGCTACGTCGTCGCCAGACAACTGCTGGTGCGGGGCCTGCGGCACGACCACGACGCCCTGTGGGACGGAGTGCGCCCCGGCCAGGACCTGTTCGTGGCGCCCAGCCGCCGGGTGCTGGAGAGCGCGCTGTCCTCCGTCGACGACTTCGCCGCGGAGTGCGCGCGGCGCGGCGTGCGGGTCGAGACCGTCGGCCACGCCGAACCGTCCTACGACGCCCGGATGAAGGCGTGCGTGCACCGCAGGCTGTCGATGCCGACGGCCGGGTACGACGGCCGCTGAGCGCCGTCGCGCGGGTGTGAACCGGACCCGGGGGGACAAACGGGCACTCCGGAGCGTTGTGGCAGGGTGGGGAAGGCCCGCACGGACGACGGGCCGGGACGTGAGGTGTGCGGAGCGTGGGTGGAGGGCGTTGGCGCCGGGTCGCCAGTCAGATCGGGCGGAGTGTCACGGTGTGGGCCGTCTCCACCGTCACCATGCTCGTGCTCGCCGGGATCCTGCCCGACTTCCGGCTCCAGTCGCCCGACGGGGACAGCGCGACCGACATCGCCATGACCGCCGCGGTCGGCGCCGGTGCCTTCGGCCTGCTGTCCGCCCTGGTCTGGCCGCTCATGGTCCGCCTGCTGCTCCTGGTGCCGGCCCTCGTCCTCGGCCTGCTGGTCTTCTTCCTCAACGGCGGGCTGCTGCTCCTCGCGATCGACGTCAACCCGGCCGGGCGCGGCGGCGTCGCCCCCGAGACGGCGGTCGTGGTGGCCGCCGTCATGTCCGCCGTCGCCTCCGCCACCGGCGGCGCCCTGGCCGTGCGCGACGACGACGCCTACCGCCGCCGCCTGTACCGCCTCGCCGACCGCCGCCGCCGATCCGGCCCGCCCTGCCCGGCCGGCCCCGGCACGGTCTTCCTCCAGCTGGACGGCGTCGGCCACGACGTCCTGCGGGACGCCGTCGACCGCGGCGCCATGCCCACCGTCGCCCGCTGGCTCGGCCGTGACGGCGCCTCGGCGACCCACCGGCTCGCCGAGTGGCGCACCGACTGGTCCAGCCAGACCGGCGCCAGCCAGCTCGGCATCCTGCACGGCAGCAACCACGACGTCCCCGCCTTCCGCTGGTACGAGAAGGACAGCGGCGAGGTCATGGTCTGCAACCGCCCGACCAGCGCCGCCGAACTCCAGTACCGCGCCGTCCGGCGCACCGGCGACGGCGGACTGCTCAGCCTCGACGGCGCCAGCCGCGGCAACCTGTTCGGCGGCGGCGCCGACGAACAGGCCCTCGTGCTGTCCATAGCCACCCGCCGCCGCAGCCGCGAGACCCGCTCCAGATCCGGCTACTTCGCCTACTTCTCCGACCCCGCCAACGCCGTGCGCACCGCGATGTCCTTCGTCGCCGAGGTGTGCCGGGAGATCGGCCAGTCCACCCGCGCCCGCGTCCACAAGGTCCGCCCGCGCGTCTCCCGCGGCGGTCTCTACCCCTTCGTGCGCGCCTTCGCGACCGTCGTCGAACGCGACGTCGTCGTCGCCGCGGTCATGGGCGACATGCTCGCCGGCCGCACCGCCGTCTACGCGGACCTGGTGGCCTACGACGAGGTCGCCCACCACTCCGGTCCGGGCGGCCGGGACGCCGCCAAGGTCCTCCAGAGGCTCGACCGGTCCCTCGCCCTGATCGAGAAGGTCGCCGAGCACGCCCCCCGCTCGTACCGGATCGTGGTCCTCTCCGACCACGGCCAGAGCCCCGGCGAGACCTTCCGCGCCCGCTACGGCCTGACCCTCGCCGACCTGGTGCGGGCCGGCTGCGGGCTGCCCGTGCCGCGCAGCGCCCGGCGCACCCGCAGCGGCGCCGAGGCGCGCAACACCGTACGGGCCGCCCTGCACCGTCCCGTCGAGGAGGGCGCCGAGCAGCAGCGGCCCGCCGACACCCCCACCGGGCGCCGCTCCGAGCCGATCGTGCTGGCCTCCGGCAACCTCGGCCTGGTCTCCTTCCCGGACGTGCCGCACCGGATGACCCGGGAGGAGATCGACGCCCGCCACCCCGCCCTGCTGCCGACCCTCGCCAACCACCCCGGCGTCGGCTTCCTGCTGGTGCGCAGCGAGGAGCACGGCGGTGTCGTGCTCGGCGCGCGCGGCGCCGAGGTGCCCCTGGACCGGCTCGACCAGGATCCCGGGCCGCTCGCCCCCTTCGGTCCCGGCGCCGCCGACGCCGTACGCCGCACGCACTCCTTCCCGCACACCGCCGACATCATGGTCAACTCCTTCCACGACCCGGCCGACGGCGAGGTCCTCGCCTTCGAGGAGCAGATCGGCTCGCACGGCGGGCTCGGCGGCGCCCAGTCGCGCGCCTTCCTGCTGTCGCCGGTCGTCCTGTCCGCGCCGGTCGCCGAGGACGCGGAGATCGTCGGCGCGGAACACGTCCACCGGGTGCTGCGCCGCTGGCTGCGCGAGTCGAACGGCCCGCAGGTGCCCGTGGACCCGGTGGACGATTCGCGGCCGAACGTCGCGGACGGCGCACCTTTTCCCGTCGTGGACGGGTACGTACAGGACAAAAGCGCCTGATTTGGAGCGGTGCCGGACCGTGCCCGACCATGGGCGCGTCCGGCGATCCCGGACCCCGTTCCATGAGAGGCGCACCACCCCATGCACGTCACCGGGACCGTCCCCCCACCGGCTCCGGAACCGCAGGCGACCCCCGCGGCCCCCGACCCCACCGCTCCCGCCGACCCCACCCCCGGCAACGGCAGGCACGCCCGCCGCTTCGGGCTGCCCGTCGCCACCGCCCTGGTCATGGGCAACATCATCGGCGGCGGCATCTTCCTGCTCCCGGCCTCCGTCGCGCCCTTCGGCACCATCAGCCTGCTCGCCTTCGGCGTCCTCACCGTCGGCGCCATCGCGCTCGCCCTGGTCTTCGGCCGCCTCGCCGCCCGCGATCCGCGCACCGGCGGCCCCTACGTCTACGCCCGCGGGGCCTTCGGCGACTTCGCCGGGTTCCTCGCCGCCTGGGCGTACTGGATCACCACCTGGGTGTCCAACGCGGCCCTCGCCGTCGCCGCCGTCGGCTACCTCGACGTCCTGATCCCGGTGAACGACCACCGCTGGACCGCGTGCCTGGCCGCCCTCGTCATCCAGTGGCTGCCCGCCCTCGCCAACTTCGCCGGCACCCGGTGGGTCGGCGCCGTCCAGCTGGTCTCCACCGTGCTGAAGTTCGCGCCGCTGCTGCTCGTCGCCGTCGGCGGGCTGTTCTTCTTCGACGCCGACAACCTCGGCCCGTTCAACGCGAGCGGCTCCAGCGGCATCGGCGCGGTCTCCGCCGCCGCCGCGATCCTGCTCTTCTCCTACCTCGGCGTGGAGTCCGCCGCCGTCAGCGCCGGCGAGGTCGAGAACCCCCGCCGTACCGTCGGCCGGGCCACGGTCATCGGCACCGCGGGCGCCGCCCTCGTCTACCTGCTCGGCACCCTCGCGGTCTTCGGCACCGTCGCCCACGACCGCCTGGTCACCTCGGACGCCCCCTTCTCGGACGCCGTGAACGCCATGTTCGGCGGCGCCTGGGGCGGCTGGGCCGTCGCCCTGGCCGCCCTGGTCTCGATGACCGGCTGCCTCAACGGCTGGACCCTGCTCAGTGCCCAGACCCCGTACGCGGCGGCCCGGGACGGCCTCTTCCCGGCCGCCTTCGCCCGCAGGCGGCGCGGGGTGCCCACCGTCGGCGTCGGCGTCACCGTCGTCCTCGCCTCGCTGCTCACCGTCTACAACTACACGTCCGGCTCGGCGAAGGTCTTCGAGGTCCTCGTCCTCGTCACCACCTTCACCGCCACCGTGCCGTACCTGCTGGCCACGGCCGCCCAGATCTTCCACCTGGTCTGCGGACAGGGCGAGAAGGTCGACCGGGCACGCCTGGTGCGGGACGGCATCGTCGCGTCCGTCGCGGCGGCCTTCTCCCTGTGGCTGGTCGCGGGCGCCGGGTACGCGGCGGTCTACCAGGGCGTGCTGTTCCTCTTCGCGGGCGTGCTCGTGTACGCGGTGATGGCGGCCCGCAGGCGGCGCGCGGAGACGTCCACCGCCCCGTAATTCGGCTGCGCGGCACCCCGGCGGGCACGCACACTGGGCCGGTCACCTCCCGACCCCCTCACCCGCCGAGGAGCCCCTGCGTGCAGGCAGCCGTCACCGTCACTCCCGCCCGTCTGCCGGAACTGCTGCTCGGCCTCGCCACCGTGCGGCCGGTGTTCCTGTGGGGCGCACCCGGCATCGGCAAGTCCTCCCTGGTGCGGAACTTCGCCGACTCGCTGGGCCTGGAGTGCGTGAGCCTGCTCGGCACGCAGCTCGCGCCGGAGGACCTGATCGGCGTCCCGCAGATCCGCGACGGCCGGTCGGTGTTCTGTCCGCCGGAGTCCATCGCCCGCGACGAGCCGTACTGCCTCTTCCTGGACGAGCTGAACGCGGCCACCCCGGACGTGCAGAAGGCGTTCTACTCGCTGATCCTCGACCGCCGCATCGGGAACTACGAACTCCCCAAGGGCTCCCTCGTCATCGGCGCCGGAAACCGCGCCACCGACAACGCGCTGGCCCGCCCCATCGCCTCCGCGCTGGTCAACCGACTCACCCACGTCCACCTGGACGCCTCCGCGAAGGACTGGCTGGTGTGGGCCGGCGAGAACGGCATCCACCCGTGGATCACCGACCACCTCACCGACCGCCCCGACCACCTGTGGTCCAAGCCGCCCAAGACCGAGGAGCCGTTCTCCACCCCGCGCTCCTGGCACATGCTCTCCGACGCCCTGCACTCCTTCGGGCAGGACCTCGACGAGGAGACCCTGAAGGTCCTCGCGCACGGCACCCTCACCCCGGCCCACGCGACCGCCTTCTGCGGCTACGTCAAGATCGTCCGCAGCCGGTTCGGCATCGAGGCGATCCTCAAGGGCGAGGCCCGCTGGCCCAGCCGCCTCCAGGACCGCGACCTGCTCTACTACCTCGCCGAGTCCTTCCGCGGCCGCCTGGTCAAGGAACTGCCCGCGAGCAAGGAGCACATGTCGGCGAACGGCCGGCAGACCGCGTACCGCGCCAAGTCGCTGCTCGTCCAGCTCGCCGAGATCTCCGTCGAGGTCGCCCAGAGCGTCATCGCCTCCGACGCCGACGGCAACCCGCTGCTGCCCGCCTGGTTCCTGGTCGAGGCCGCCCGCGACATGCCCCGGCTGGTCGAGGCCCGCCGGTGAGCCGCGCCCGCAAGCAGAAGCAGCAGCAGAAGAAGAAGGACCCGGCAGCCGAGGACTGCGCCAAGGGCGTGCAGCTGGTGTGGGCCAACCCGGCGCTCGCGGCCCTGGAGGTCAAGCTGTGCCGGGAGGAGGAGTGCGAGGTCGCGCCCCGCCACGGACTCGCCCGCGTCAGCTCCAACGGCCGGGTCCACCTGAACCCCACCCGCCACGCCGAACCCGCCGACTGGGCCTGGGCCATCGCCCACGCCCTGATCCACCTCGGCTTCGGTCACGTACCCGCCGCCACCGGCGAACGCGTCCAGCCCGACCGCTACGACCTCGCCGCCCGCTGCACCGTCGTCAACCGCTTCCTCCAGACCTTCCCCGTCGGCCGCACCCCCGACCACCTGCCGCCGACGTACCCCGACGGAGACGAGGAGCGCATCGCCGCCGCCTGGCGCCGCGAGGGCGGCATCCCCGCCGCCTACGAGCACTGCGGCACCGCGGGCGGCGACCCCGACCAGCTGCTCTCCTCCTGGGACGGCTGGAACCTCCAGGTCCCCGACTGGCAGCTCGCCTTCGCCCACGCCCTGACCCGCACCATGTCCACCGCCCTCGACCTCGCGGGCGGCCGCCGCGACGCCATGCTCGGCGGCCCCACCCGGCTCCAGCCCTGGCAGCAGGCCCTGAGCTGGTTCGTCTCGTCCTACCCGCTGCTCGGCGGCATCGCCTCCGGCATCACCCTCGTCGCCGACGCCGAACTGGCCCGCGCCCACGGCATCTCCGTCGCCGCCGTCAACGCCGAGGCGGGCGAGATCTACGTCAACCCCCTGCGCCGCTACGACGACGAGGAATGGCGCTTCATCCTCGCCCACGAGATGCTGCACGCCGCCCTGCGCCACGGCGACCGATGCGGCACCCGCGACCCGTACCTGTTCAATGTGGCCTGCGACTACGTCGTCAACGGCTGGCTCGTCGAGATGCAGGTCGGCACCATGCCCGAGGGACTGCTGCACGACCCGGAGCTGGCCGGGCTCGCCGCCGAGGAGGTCTACGACCGCATCACCGTGGACCTGCGCCGCATGCGCCGCCTGTCCACCCCGCGCGGCAAGGGCGTCGGGGACGTCCTCGGCGGCCCGCTCGGCCCGCCCCGCGACTACGTCGACCTCGACGGCTTCTACCGCCGGGGCCTGACCCAGGGCCTCGACCTGCACCAGCAGCAGGGACGCGGCTTCCTGCCCGGCGGCCTGGTCCAGGAGATCCGCACCCTCAGCCACCCGCCGCTGCCCTGGGACGCCCGCCTCGCCCGCTGGTTCGACGAGTACGTGCCCCGCCCCGAGCCGGTCCGGTCCTACGCCCGCCCCTCGCGGCGTCAGGCAGCCACCCCCGACATCCCGCGCGCGGGACGGTACTTCCCCCCGGAGGAGATCGCCCGCTGCACCTTCGGCGTCGTCCTGGACACGTCCGGCTCCATGGACCGCACCCTGCTCGGCAAGGCGCTCGGCGCCATCGCCTCCTACGCCGGGGCCCGCGACGTGCCCGCCGCCCGCGTCGTGTTCTGCGACGCCGCGCCGCACGACGCCGGGTACCTGCCCGTGACGGACATCGCCGGACGCGTCCGGGTGCACGGCCGCGGCGGCACCGTCCTCCAGCCCGGCGTCGACCTGCTGCTGCGCGCCGAGGACTTCCCGCCCACCGCGCCGGTCCTCGTCATCACCGACGGCTGGTGCGACGTCCTGCGGGTGCGGCGCGAGCACGCCTACCTGATCCCCCAGGGCGCGCGGCTGCCGTTCACCGCCCGAGGGCCGGTCTTCCGGGTGAGCTGAGCCGGAGTGTGATCGGATGGGGGTGGGAACCCCGGACACGGGGCTCCCACCACCCCGGTACAGCAAGAGAATTCGAGAGGACCCGCCGTGGCAACCACGCGCTCCGCACACACCGTCTGGGAAGGCAACCTGCTCGAGGGCAACGGTGTCGTCACCTTCGACTCGTCCGGCATCGGCGAGCAGCCGGTGTCGTGGCCGTCGCGCGCCGAGCAGGCGAACGGCAAGACCAGCCCGGAAGAGCTGATCGCCGCCGCCCACTCCAGCTGCTTCTCCATGGCGCTGTCGCACGGCCTGGCCGGCGCCGGCACCCCGCCTACCAAGCTCACCACCTCCGCGGACGTCACCTTCCAGCCGGGTGAGGGCATCAAGGGCATCCACCTCACCGTGGAGGGCACCGTCCCCGGCCTCGACAACGACGCGTTCGTCGCCGCCGCCGAGGACGCCAAGAAGAACTGCCCGGTCAGCCAGGCCCTGACGGGCACGACCATCACCCTGACGGCCAAGCTGGCCTAGTCGGCCAGTCGGCCAGTCGGACAGGGCGCTAGGAGCCCGCGCGCTCCCAGCCCCGCCGGTCCGGGCGCGGCCCCAGCTGCCTGGGGTCGCGCGACCGGTAGACCACGTACGGGCGGGTCAGGTACTGGAGCGGCGCGCTGAACATGTGCACCAGGCGGGTGTAGGGCACCAGGGCGATCAGCACCATCCCGACCACCGCGTGCACGTGGTACAGCACCGGGACGTCCGCCATCAGCTCCGTCCTCGGGTTCAGCGTGAACAGGCTGCGCGACCAAGGGGCGATGGTGCTCCGGTAGTCGTAGCCGTCGCCCGAGGTGTCGGACAGCTTGGCGATCATGCCGAGGAGCAGCGCGCCGAGCAGGAAGACGTACATGAGCTTGTCGTTGGCCGTGGTGGCCCGGAAGACCGGAGCGTTGGTGCGGCGCCGGTAGATCAGGATGCCGATCCCGGCTACCGCGAGGACCCCGGAGACCGTGCCGCCGTAGAGCGAGAACAGGTGGTACGCGTGCTCGCTGATGCCGATCGACTGCGTCCAGGACGCCGGGATGAACAGGCCGATCAGATGGCCGGCGAGGACGAACAGGATGCCGTAGTGGAAGACCGGCGAGGCGATGTTGAGCAGCTTGGACTCGTAGACCTGCGAGGAGCGGGTCGTCCAGCCGAAGCGGTCGTAGCGGTGCCGCCAGACGAGGCCCGCGATCAGCAGCGCGAAGGCGGCGTAGGGCAGCACGCCCCACAGGAAGACGTTCATCGGCGGGCTCCGGTCGGTGCGGGCGGCAGGGTGGCGCACACGGCGTCCAGGACGCACGCGTAGGGCGTGCCGAAGGCGGTGAGCCGGGAGCGCAGCTGCTCCAGGGCGTCGCGGTGCTCGGTGAGCATCTCCATGTCCCCGGTGCGCGAGACGAATTCCAGGACCGCGGGCAGGAAGTCCGGCAGCTCCTCGCCGGTGAACTCCAGGCCGTGCGCGCGGTACAGCTCCTTGAAGCGGACCAGGGACATGCCGCGGTTGCGGGTGTCGCCGTCGGTCCACCAGCTCAGGTACAGACTGTGCCGGTTCCTGAAGTCGAAGACCTCGACGTAGTGCGCCTGGAGAGCGCCCTGCCCGGTCGCCGCCGCGTGGTCGGTGAAGCCGCGCAGCTGCGGCGCCGCCTCGCGCAGCAGCGGCAGCCGGGCGCGGAAGTCGTCGTCGGGATACGTCAGACAGAGCGCCGCCGCCTGGTAGAGCACCTCGAAGCCGGGCATCGGATCAGACCTCCCTCTCGTCGTCCGCGGTCTGCCGCCTGCGCAGGATGTGGAAGTTCTCCACCGGCACCAGCGGCAGCCGCTTGCGTCCCGAGTCCTGGCCGAACGGCCCGTCACCGCCCATGCCCGGGCCGCCGTCGGTGTCCAGGCTGCACGTGTCGGGCAGCGCGGACGCCTCCAGGCGGTGCGCGTCCCCGACGGCCGCCGTCGGGATCACGTACCGCTCCTCGTACTTGGCGATCGCCAGCAGCCGGTACATCTCCTCGACCTCGGCCGGACTCATGCCCACGCCCGCGCACACGGCCGGGTCGGGCTCCTCGCCGAGATTGACCGACCGCATGTGGGCGCGCATCGCCGCCAGCTTCTCCAGCGACGCCCGCACCGGCCCCGTGTCACCGGCCGTGAACAGCTCGGCCAGGTACTCCAGCGGGATGCGCAGCGTGTCGATCGCACCGAACAGGTTGTCCGCGTCCTCGCCGTCGTGCCCGGTCTCCGTCAGTGCGTCGACGACCGGGGACAGCGGCGGGATGTACCAGACCATCGGCATGGTGCGGTACTCCGGGTGCAGGGGCAGCGCGACCCTGTACTTGCTCACCAGCGCGTGCACGGGGGAGCGGCGGGCCGCCTCGATCCAGTCGAACGGGATCCCCGCCTCCTCGGCGGCCCGCCGCACCCCGGGGTCTTCCGGGTCGAGGAAGACGCCCAACTGAGCCTCGTACAGGTCGTGTTCGTTCGGCGTCTCGGCGGCCTCGGTCACCTTGTCGGCGTCGTAGAGGACGACCCCCAGGTACCTGAGCCGCCCGACGCAGGTCTCCGAGCAGACGGTGGGCTGGCCCACCTCGATGCGCGGATAGCAGAAGGTGCACTTCTCCGCCTTGCCGGTGCGGTGGTTGAAGTACACCTTCTTGTACGGGCATCCGGTCACGCACATCCGCCAGCCCCGGCAGCGGTCCTGGTCGACCAGGACGATGCCGTCCTCCGCGCGCTTGTACATCGCCCCCGACGGGCACGACGCCACGCACGACGGGTTCAGGCAGTGCTCGCAGATGCGCGGCAGGTAGAACATGAACGTCTCTTCGTACGCGAACCGCACTTTCTCCGAGGCCTGCCGACGGGTGCGCTCCACCATCGGGTCCAGATCGCCGTAGGCGGGCGCGCCGCCCAGGCTGTCGTCCCAGTTCGAGGACCAGCCGATCTTCATCGGCTTGCCGTCGAGCTGCGAGACGGGCCGGGCGACCGGGTAGTCGGTGCCGAGCGGGGCGTCGGTGAGGTTCTTGTAGTCGTACGTCCAGGGCTCGTAGTAGTCCTTGATCTCCGGGAGCCGCGGGTTGGAGAAGATCCCGGCGAGCTTCTTGAACCGGCCGCCCGCCTTCAGCTTCAGCGCGCCCCGCCGGTTCAGCTCCCAGCCGCCCCGCCACTTCTCCTGGTCCTCGTAGCGGCGCGGGTAGCCCTGTCCGGGGCGGGTCTCCACGTTGTTGAACCAGACGTACTCCATGCCCCGCCGGTTGGTCCACGCCTGCTTGCAGGTGACCGAACAGGTGTGGCAGCCGATGCACTTGTCGAGGTTCATGACCATCGCGACCTGGGCCATCGGGCGCATCAGTACTCGACCTCCTGAGAGCGGCGCCGGATGACCGTCACCTCGTCGCGCTGGTTGCCCGTCGGGCCCAGGTAGTTGAACGCCCAGGACAACTGGGCGTAGCCGCCGATGAGATGGGTCGGTTTGAGCAGCAGTCGGGTGAGCGAGTTGTGGACGCCGCCGCGTTTCCCGGTCGTCTCGGTGAGTGGCACGTTGACCGTGCGTTCCTGCGCGTGGTGCATGAAGACCGTGCCGGGCGGCATGCGGTGCGAGACGATCGCGCGGGCCACGACGACGCCGTTGCGGTTGACCGCCTCGATCCAGTCGTCGTCGGCGACCCCGATCGCCGCCGCGTCCTCGGCCGACATCCAGATGGTCTGGCCGCCCCGGGACAGCGCCAGCATGAACAGGTTGTCCTGGTACTCGGAGTGGATGGACCACTTGTTGTGCGGGGTCAGGTAGCGGACCGTCACCTCGCGGTCCCCGTCGGGTCCGAGCCGCGGTTCGCCGAACAGCCGGTGCATGTCCAGCGGCGGCCGGTACACGGGCAGCGCCTCGCCCAGCTCGTGCATCCAGTCGTGGTCGACGAAGAAGTGCTGCCGGCCGGTGAGGGTGTGCCAGGGCTTGAGGTGCTCGGTGTTGAGCGTGAACGCGGTGTAGCGCCGCCCGCCCGCCTCGCTCCCGGACCACTCCGGCGAGGTGATCACCGGCACGGGCGCCGCCTGGGTGTCGGCGTAGGTGACCCGCTTGCCCTCGTGCTCGGCGGCCAGGTGGGCCATCTCCTGCCCGGTCTTCGCCTCCAGCGTGTGGAAGCCCTGGGTGGCCAGCCGGCCGTTGGTGGTGCCGGACAGCGCCAGGATGGTGTTGGCCGCCTTGACCGCCGTGTCCAGTGCCGGACGCCCGTCGGCCGGGCCGCCGCGCACCGTGCCGTTCAGGTCGCGCAGCCGCGCCACCTCCTGGTCCGGCTTCAGGGTGATGCCCTTGGCGGGCAGGCCCTTGGCCTCGACCAGCGGGCCCAGCGCCGCGAACTTCGCCCCGATCGCCGGGTAGTCGCGCTCCACGACGACGAGGTTCGGCATGGTCTTCCCCGGCTCCGGTTCGCACTCCCCGCGTCGCCAGTCCCGTACGACACCGCCCGGCTGGGCGATCTCGCCCGGGGTGTCGTGCTGGAGCGGGGCCGCCACCAGGTCCTTGCGGACCCCTAGGTGGCCCTCGGCCAGCTCGCTCAGCTTCTCCGCGAGGAGCTTGAAGGTGTCGAAGTCGGTGCGGGCCTGCCACGGCGGGTCCACCGCCGGGGAGAAGGCGTGCACATAGGGGTGCATGTCCGTGCTGGACAGGTCGTGCTTCTCGTACCAGGTCGCGGCGGGCAGCACCACGTCGGACAGCAGCGTGGACGAGGTGTGCCGGAAGTCCAGCGAGAGGAGCAGGTCCAGCTTCCCCTCGGGCGCCTCGTCGTGCCAGACCACGTCCCGGGGGCGCTCGCCGGGCGCCGCCTCCTCGGCCCGCAACGAGGACTGGGTGCCGAGCAGGTGCTTGGTGAAGTACTCGGCGCCCTTGCCGGAGGAACCGAGCAGGTTGGCCCGCCACAGCGTCACGATCCGCGGCCAGTTCCCGGGTGCGTCCGGGTCCTCGCCCGCGAACTTGAGTGTGCCCGCCCGCAGTTCGGCCACCGCGTTCGCGACCGGGTCGCCGAAGGTCTCGCCCAGCTCCAGCGGGTTGCGGTCGAAGGTCGGGTACGAGGGCATCCAGCCGGTGCGCGCCGACAGCGCGAGGCAGTCCGCGCCCGCCATCCCGGCCAGCCGCCCCTCGCCCAGCGGCGAGGCCAGCACGTCGGCGCGGAACCGGTCGTAGCGCCACTGGTCGGTGTGCAGGTACCAGTACCCGGTGCCGATCGCCTGGCGCGGCGGGCGCGACCAGTCCGACGCGGCGGCGAGCGACGCCCAGCCGGTCACCGGACGGCACTTCTCCTGGCCCACGTAGTGCGCCCAGCCGCCGCCGTTGCGGCCCTGGCAGCCGGTGAGCTGGAGCAGCGCCAGGAAGCCCCGGTAGATCGTCTCGGAGTGGAACCAGTGGTTGGTGCCCGCGCCCATCAGGATCATGCAGCGGCCCTTGGACCGCTCCGCCGTCCGCGCGAACTCCCGGGCGATGCGGACGCAGGCCGCCGCCGGGACCGAGGTGTGCGTCTCCTGCCAGGCCGGGGTGGCCGGCGCGGCGGCGTCCTCGTACGACGCCGGCCAGTCGCCCGGCAGGTCCGGCCGGGCCACGCCGTACTGGGCCAGCATCAGGTCGAAGACCGTCGTCACCAGCGGCCCGGTCGCGCCGCCGAGGCGCGTCGCCGGCACCCCGCGGCGCAACACCTCGCCGCGCCCCTGCCCGTGCGGGCCGCCCTCGGTGTCGAAGCGGGGGAGCAGCACCTCCACACCCGAGGCCATCTCGTGGCCGTGCAGGCTCAGCCGGGGGCGTACGTCGCCCAGGTCCAGGTTCCACCTTCCCTGGTCGGCCTCGTTCCAGCGGAAGCCGAGCGAGCCGTTCGGGACCACCGCGCGGCCCGTCGCCTCGTCCAGCACGACCGTCTTCCAGCGGGCGTCGTCGCCGCCCTGCCCCAGGTCGGCGGCGCGCAGGAACTTGTCCGGGACGTACGCCCCGTCCCGTTCGGTCAGCGTCACCAGGAACGGCAGGTCGGTGAAGCGCCGTACGTAGTCGTCGAAGAACGGGGTGACGCGGTCGACGAAGAACTCCTTGAGCACCACGTGCCCCATCGCCATCGCCAGCGCGGCGTCCGTCCCGGGGTGCGGGTGCAGCCACTGGTCGGCGAACTTGGTGTTGTCGGCGTAGTCGGGCGAGACCACGACCACCTTCTGGCCCCGGTAGCGGGCCTCCGCCATCCAGTGCGCGTCCGGCGTGCGGGTCACCGGCACGTTGGTGCCCCACATGATGAGATACGCGGCGTCCCACCAGTCGCCCGACTCCGGCACGTCCGTCTGGTCGCCGAAGACCTGCGGGGAGGCCACGGGCAGATCGGCGTACCAGTCGTAGAACGACAGCATCGGGGCGCCGATCAGCGAGTGGAAGCGGGCGCCCGCCGCGTGCGACACCATCGACATCGCGGGGATGGGGGAGAAGCCCGCGATGCGGTCGGGGCCGTGGGTGCGGATCGTGTGCACGTGCGCGGCGGCGATCATCTCGACCGTCTCGTCCCAGCTCGCCCGGACCAGGCCGCCCTTGCCGCGTGCCCGCTGGTAGCGGCCGCGCCGCTCCGGGTCGCCCTGGATGTCGGCCCACGCCAGCACCGGGTCGGTCAGCCGCGCCTTCGCCTCCCGGTACATCTCCAGGAGCACCCCGCGCACGTACGGGTAGCGCACCCGGGTGGGGGAGTAGGTGTACCAGGAGAAGGCGGCGCCACGGGGGCAGCCGCGCGGCTCGTACTCGGGGCGGTCGGGGCCGACCGACGGATAGTCCGTGGCCTGGGTCTCCCAGGTGATGATGCCGTCCTTGACGAACACGTTCCACCGGCACGAACCCGTGCAGTTCACGCCGTGCGTCGACGTCACGACCTTGTCGTGGCTCCAGCGGTCCCGGTAGAAGGCGTCCGACTCCCGCCCGCCGACCAGCCCGATGCTGTGCAGGTCGGGTGCGGCGGTACCCGGCCGGAAGAACCGTCCCGCGCGCAGCAGCGCCGCGCCCGGCTCGGTGGGCGGTGTCCGCGTGTCGGTCACGTGCGCTCCCTTGCTCACCCGGTGCCGGGTGCTCGCCAGGCCCTGGTTCACGAACCTAGGGCCGGGCGCGGGAGCGCACCCGTTCGCGGCGCCCGTACGGGTCAGGCGGCGACGGGAGGCGAGCGGGCGTCGGCCGCCCGGACGCCGGGGTCAGGGCTTGCGCGCCACCCCGGCGTACACCGGCACGATGCCCTCCGTCTGGGCCGCCACGTCCTCGGGGTCCGGCCGCCAGCCGGTGACCGGGATGATGCCGGGGCCCAGCAGCTCCAGGCCGTCGAAGAAGCGCGCGAACTCGGGCAGCGAGCGCGGGTGGAACGGTGTGCCGCCGCGCGCGAACAGCTCCGCGGCCCTGCCCACCGCCTCCGGGTTCAGGTCGGGCGTGACCTGCGAGAGGACCAGGAAGCTGCCCGGCGCCAGGACGTCCGCGTAGCGCTTGAGCAGGCCGTACACGTCGTCGCCTTCGGCCGTGTCACCGAGGTAGTGCGTCAGGGCCACCAGCGACAGGGCCACCGGCCGGTCGAAGTCCAGGGACTCGCCGGCCAGCCGCAGGATCCGGTCGGGGTCCCGGACGTCCGCGTGGACGTAGGCGGTGGTGCCCTCCGCCGAGCCGTGCAGCAGCGCCTCCGCGTGCCGGAGGACGATCGGGTCGTTGTCGGCGTAGACGATCCGCGACTCGGGCGCCACCGCCTGGGCCACCTGGTGCAGGTTGGGCTCGGTGGGGATGCCGGTGCCTATGTCCAGGAACTGGCGGATCCCGGCCTCGGCGAGGGTACGGACCGCCCGGTGCATGAACCGCCGGTTCGCGCGCGCCCCGCGCACCGCCGTGCTGTCCGCCGCGAGGATCCGGCGGGCCAGCTCCTCGTCCACCGGGTAGTTGTCCTTGCCGCCCAGCCACCAGTCGTAGACCCGGGCCGGGTGCGGCCGGCTGGTGTCGAGGGGCGCGGAGGCGGGCTCGGGTCCGGTCATGCGGTGTCGTCTCCTCAGAGCTGCGTGGGCTGCCTGGACTGCCCGGGCCGCGTGGGCCGCCCGGGCCGCGTGCGGGTCGTCGCCGGTCAGAACTTCTCGCGGTACTCGCGCAGGATCTTCTCGGTGCGCTGGGTCGAGGCGGCGCGCGCCGTCATGTGGTCCAGGACCTCCAGGTGCGCCGAGACCTCGGTGCGGGAGTCCAGGTACAGGGCGCCCGTCAGGTACTCGGTGAAGACCATGTCGGGCAGCTCCGGCTCCGCGAACCGGAACAGGGTGAACGGCGCGTACGTACCGGGGTGCGGCCCGTCCTCGAACTCGGCGACCTGGAGCGTCACCCGGTCCCGGCCGGCGAACTCCAGCAGCTTGTCCAGCTGCTCGCGCATCACCCGGCCGTGGATGCTCACCGGCCGCTTCAGCACCGTCTCGTCCATCACGACCCACAGGTGGGGCGGGTCCGGGCGGTCGAGGAGCCGCTGCCGCTCCATGCGCAGGGACACGTGCCGCTCCACCGCGTCCGCGCCCGCGTTGCCGATCGTCCCGGCCTCCAGGACCGAGCGCGCGTAGTCCTCGGTCTGGAGCAGCCCGGGGACGAAGTGCGGCTCGTAGGAGCGGACGATCCGCGCGGCGCCCTCCAGGCTCACGTACAGGCTGAACCAGTCCGGCAGCACGTCGTGGTACCGCTGCCACCAGCCCGGCTGGTTCGCCTCCTCGGCGAGCGCGACGAACGCCGCGACCTCGTCACCGGCGACCCCGTACGCCGTCAGCAGTATCTGGACGTACGGTATTTTCAGCGCGACCTCGGCCATCTCCATGCGCCGCACCGTCGCCGGGGCCACCCGGAGCACCTTGGCGGCCTCCTCGCGCTTGAGGCCCGCCGTCTCCCGCAGTTCCTGCAGCCGCCTGCCCAGGACCACCTGGCCCACGGTGGGTGCGGCCCGCCGCTCGCTCACGCCACGCCTCCCCAACGCGCCCAAGTCTCACCGCAGTCTGTCATGTTCCTCTGTCAGTCTCACAGGGGTGTTCGTGGATCATTCATGGACCGGACGCATTACCCGGCGGGTAATCGACGGTGCCCGCGCCGGGCGGGATCGTGGAGCCACCGGGTTCCGGTCCGGCGCACTCCGGACCGGGACCCGGCCCATCCCAGCATGTCCGACCCGACGGAGGCTGACTCGTCATGTCCACACACCAGCTTGCCGCGCTCGCCCGTACGGCCGAACCGCGGCTGATGCTCCGCCGCTTCCTCGCCCTCGACGCGGTGGTGACCGCCACCAACGCACTCGCCTACCTCGCACTCTCCGGCCCGCTCGGCCGCTGGTTCGGCGCCGGCTCCGGACTGCTCCTCGCCGTCGGCGCGTTCCTCGCGGTGTACGCCGGGTGCGTGGGCCTGCTGGCCGCCCGCCCGAAGCCCCCGGCGCTCGCCGTCCGGGCCGTCGTCGAGACCAACCTGGCCTGGGCGGCCGTCAGCTTCGTGGCGCTCGCCCTGTGGCTCACGCCCACCACGGCCGGAGCGGTGTGGACGGTGCTCCAGGCACTTGTCGTCACCGGCTTCGCCCTGCTCCAGTACGGCGCCCTGCGGCAGGATCAGGGCAGCAGCGTGTGAAGGTACTTGACCGTCGCCGGGTCGGCCGGGAGCAGCGTCTCGATGGCCAGCTCGGCGACCGTCACGTCCATCGGGGTGTTGAAGGTGGAGATGGACGAGATGAACGACAGGACGTGGCCCTCGTGCTCGATCTGCATCGGCAGCGCGAAGTACGGCACCGGCTCGTCCGGCTCACGGCCCGACGCCGTCGCCGGTACCGGATACGCCGCCACCTCGTCGTACAGCTCCCGCAGCGGCTGGGAGCGGTGCAGGGCGATCTGCCGCTCCATCTGCTCCAGCAGATGCCCGCGCCACTCGCGCAGATTGCGGATGCGCGGCGCCAGGCCCTGCGGGTGCAGCGTCAGCCGGATCGCGTTCAGCGGCGGCGCGAGCAGGTGCTCCGCGACCCCGTCCATCAGCATCGCGATCCCCCGGTTGGCCGCCAGCACCCGGTACGTCGCGTCCACGACCAGCGCCGGATACGGCTCGTAGCCCCGGATCAGCCGCTCCATGCCCTCGCGCAGGGCGCCGAGCGCGGGGTCGTCCAGCGGGGTCTCCGGGTAGTGCGGGGCGTAACCGGCCGCGAGCAGCAGCGCGTTGCGCTCCCGCACGGGGACGTCCAGGTGCTCGGCGAGGCGCAGCACCATCTCCTCGCTCGGCCTGGAACGGCCCGTCTCGACGAAGCTGATGTGCCGGGCGGAGGAGTCGGCGCGCAGCGCCAGCTCCAGCTGGCTGACCCGTCGCCGCTCCCGCCAGGCACGCAGCATCGGTCCCACGCCCCGGTCGGTGGCGGGGGTACCGGACATGAGTGCGGTCATACCTCGAACGGTAGTCGACGGCGGGCCGCGCCGGTGCGGTCGCGCTGTGGCACGCTGAGGTGAACCCGCCCGTCGAGCACCACCAGCGAAGGAGCGCAGCACATGCCCGTCGAACCGCTGTCGCCGCAGGAGATCGAGGAGCGGCTGGCCGCCCTGCCCGGCTGGTCCCTCGACGCCGGCCGCCTCACCCGCTCCTACCGGCTCGGCTCCCACTTCGCGGCGACCGCGATGGTCGTCCACATCGCCCAGGTGCAGGAGGAGCTGGACCACCATTCCGACCTCACCCTCGGCTACCACACGGTCTCCCTCGCGGTGCACACCCACAGCGCGGGTGGCGCCGTCACCGAGAAGGACGTCGAGCTCGCCCGCAGGGTGGAGGACCTGGCCGCCGGTCACGGGGCACACTGACGGTGTGCTCGACTACGACAAGGAAGCGGAACGGTACGACGACTCCCGCGGCGGCGAGCCCCGGGCCGCGGCGGCCGCCGAAGCCGTACTGAGCCTGGTGCCGCGGCAGGCCCGCCGACTGCTCGACGTGGCCTGCGGCACCGGCATCGTCACCCGGCGGATCGTCGCCGGACGGGACGGCCTGCGGGTGGTGGGCGTCGACCTCGCCCCCGCCATGGCCCGCCGCGCCGCGGCCCGGCTGCCCGGCGCCGTCGTGCTCGCCGACAGCCGCCGACTCCCCTTCGAGGACGGCGAGTTCGACGCGGTCGCCAGCGTGTGGCTGCTGCACCTGGCCGGCGGCGCCGAGAACGTGCGGGCGATCGTCGCCGAGTGCGCGCGCGTGCTGCGGCCCGGCGGCACCTACGTGACCACGGTCGACAAGGGCGCCTCGCACAACGTGGGAAGCGACATCGACGCCGTGCTCGCCGCCCGCCCGCCCAGCACCGCGCACGACGCCGCCCACCTGGTCGAGCAGTACGCCCGCGACCACGGCCTGGTCCCCGCGGGCACGGCCCGCTTCACCGGCCACGGCCAGGGCCGCAGCCCCCGCCGGACCGTCGCCGACCTGCGGCGCGGCTGGTTCGTGACGCTGCCGCCGGGTGAGCCGCTCGCCGAGGACTTCGCCGCGCGGCTGGCCGCCCTGCCGGACCAGGACCGGCCCCGGCCCGACCCCGTCTTCACCCTCGCGGCGTTCACGAAGTCGTAGGCCGAGGGCGGCAACCCGGCTGCCCCGGGCGGCGACTGAGAGGCGGCATCCGTCCGTCCTCCAGGAGGTTCGTCCCGTGAGGCACCCCCACACCGGTTCCCCCGCACCCCGCACGCACCGCAGACGCCCACTGGCCCTGGCCGCGGCCCTCGCCGCCGCCGGACTGGTGGGCGCCGGCCTGACGACCCTGGCCCCCGGCACCGCCGAGGCCGCCACGGCACGCCAGGTCGAGGCCCTGGACCGGGGCGTCGTCAGCGTCCACACCGGCGACGGCAACCTGGTCGGCTGGCGCTGGCTGGGCACCGACCCGGACGGCGTCGCGTTCAACGTCTACCGGGCCGGCACGAAGGTCAACTCCAGCCCGGTCACCGGCTCCACCACCTTCTTCCACGCCGGCGCCCCCTCCCACGCCGACTACACCGTCCGCGCGGTCGTGAACGGCACGGAGCAGGGCGACTCCGTCCACGCGATCCAGTTCCGCGCCGGCTACAAGGACGTGCCGATCAGCCCACCGGCCGGCGGCACCACCCCCGACGGCGTCTCCTACACCTACGAGGCCAACGACGCCTCCGTCGGCGACCTCGACGGCGACGGCGCGCTCGACCTCGTCCTCAAGTGGCAGCCGACCAACGCCAAGGACAACTCCCAGTCCGGCTACACCGGCAACACGGTCGTCGACGGCATCAGGCTCGACGGCACCCGCCTGTGGCGCGTCGACCTGGGCCGCAACATCCGCTCCGGCGCGCACTACACCCAGTTCCAGGTGTACGACTACGACGGCGACGGCGTGGCCGAGGTCGCCATGAAGACCGCCGACGGCACCCGGGACGGCACCGGCGCGGTCATCGGCAGCTCTTCCGCCGACCACCGCAACTCCAGCGGCTACATCCTGTCCGGCCCCGAGTACCTCACCATGTTCAACGGCCGGACCGGCAAGGCGATGGGCACCGTGGACTACGTCCCCGCCCGCGGCTCGGTCTCCTCCTGGGGCGACTCCTACGGCAACCGCGTCGACCGCTTCCTGGCGGGCACGGCGTACCTGGACGGCTCGCGCCCCTCCGTGATCATGGCGCGCGGCTACTACACGCGTACGGTGATCGCGGCCTGGGACTGGCGGAACGGGCAGTTCACCCGCCGCTGGACCTTCGACACCAACTCCTCCACCAACAGCGGCAAGGGCTACGACGGCCAGGGCAACCACCAGCTCTCCGTCGCGGACGTCGACGACGACGGCAGGGACGAGATCGTCTACGGCGCGATGGCCGTCGACGACAACGGCTACGCCCTGTGGACCACGAGGAACGGCCACGGCGACGCCATGCACGTCGGCGACCTCGACCCGTCCCGCGCGGGCCTGGAGGAGTTCAAGGTCGACGAGGATTCCTCGAAGCCCTCCTCCTGGATGGCGGACGCCCGCACGGGCCAGATCCTCTGGTCCACCGGCGCGAGCGGCGACAACGGCCGCGGCGTCTCCGGGGACATCTGGTCCGGCAGCGCGGGCGCCGAGTCCTGGTCGTCCGCCGAGAGCGGCATCCGCGACCCCAAGGGCACTGTCGTCAACAGCCGCAAGCCCGCCAGCGCCAACTTCCTGTCCTGGTGGGACGGCGACCCCGTCCGTGAACTCCTCGACGGCACCCACGTCGACAAGTACGGCACCTCGGGTGACACCCGCCTGCTCACCGGCTCCGGCGTCGCCTCCAACAACGGCACCAAGGCCACCCCGGTCCTGGCCGGCGACATCCTCGGCGACTGGCGCGAGGAGGTCGTCTGGCGCACCTCGAACAACACGGCCCTGCGCATCTACTCCACCCCCTACGACACGGACACGCGCATCACGACCCTCCTCCACGACACCCAGTACCGCACCGCACTGGCCTGGCAGAACACCGCGTACAACCAGCCCCCGCACCCGAGCTTCTTCCTCGGAAGCGGGATGCCGACGGCCCCGCGGCCGTCGGTCTACACGCCCTGACCCTCACGCGGCCTCGTCCACCGGCGGGGGCTTCCCGCCGGTGACCACCGTCCTGACCCACCTCTGCGTCAGCCGCGTCCGGGAGGCGAGCACCTCGACGGGCACGCCCCGCCGGTACGCGGCGCGCAGAGCGGCGTTGCGCCAGTGTTCGAGTCTTCTCTTCGCGGCCCGGTCCGTGACCGTCCGGTGCAGCAGCACCGCAAGTCCGACCAGCAGCCGCCCCGCCGGTCCCTCCCAGGTGCGTGCCATGCAGTCCCCCCAGTCCTCGCCACCACTCCCGCCCACTCAACGGTCGAAGAAGGGCGGCAGCGCCACAAGGGCGTGAAACGGGCACATGGGGCACAGGCGCGTGAGGGAGCGCCGTCGGCACGCGCCCTCACGGACGGTCGCGTCGGCCCGCGACCTGACCGGTCGAACGGACCCACCCGACGATCATGGACACAATTTCAGCACCGACTTCACACCGCCGCCCATGCCGGCCTACGGGCTCCTCGCCGGCCGGTCGATCAGCGTGCCCTGGGGCTGCGAACTCCCCAAAGGCGAGAAGCTGATCCAGATCGAGGTCGCCCCCGACTTCGACTCGGAGACGGCGATCTTCACCGGCTCCGTCACACAGCGGGCGGGCACGCGCGTCCGGCGACGGCGAACCCTTCCGGTTCCGCGTTGGTCCCCGACCAGCTCCCGGTGAACCCGAAGCCGACCGAGGCACCGGGGGCCACACCGGCGTTCCAGCCGACGTTCCGCGCCGTCACCGACGCACCGGACTGCGTGTGGCCGGCGTTCCACACCTGGGTGACCTTCTGACCGCCGGGGAACGACCAGTCGAGGGACCAGCCGTTCCAGGCCGAAGTGCCGGTGTTGGTGAGCCGGACGTCCGCCTGGAAACCGCCCGGCCACTCATTGGTGACCGTGTACGTCACCTCGCAGGCGCCGGGGCCCGGTCCGGGGTCGGTGCCGCCGCCGTCCGAGGTGTCGCCGTAGACCACGCCCCGGCCGTTGGTCGCCACGTACACCCGGCCGTAGACCCGCGGGTCGCCGGTGATGGCGGCGCCGGTCCAGCCCCACTGGTGGGCGTCGTCGTTGACGCGCGTCCAGGTCGCGCCCTCGTCGGTGGAGCGGAAGATGCCGCGCACCCCGCCGATCTCGGCGCTGGTGAACAGGGTCTGGTAGGACGCGCCCGGGGCCGCCTTGCCGAAGCCGACGGTGTCCGCCGCGTCGACACCCGGCAGCTTGGTGAAGGTGTCGCCGCCGTCCGTCGAGTGCCACAGGCCGTACGGGCCGTCGGCCGCCCCGCCCGCCAGCCAGACGTCGCCCTCCCCGCCCGGCAGCGCCTTGAAGCGGACGCTGTCACCGGCGGGCAGCCCGGTCGCCGCCGACGCGGTGAAGGTCGCGCCGCCGTCCGTACTGACGTAGAACGTCCCGGACTTGAAGCCGTAGAAGGTCGCGGGGTCCACCCGGTCCGATTCGACGATCGCGCCCGCCGGGATGCCGGTCGACGCCTGCCAGGACGTACCGAAGCCGGTCGTGTACTGCACGCCGGCGCCCTCGGGGCTCCACACGAAGCGGCTGCCGTCCGCGCCCGCCGCGACCGTGCCGCCGCCGCTCACCCCGGACGGGTCGGTGCCGCCGAACCAGTTGGCGCCGTTGTCCGTGGAGAACGCGATGTGCGGACCGGAGTCGAGATGGCCCGCGCGGACCACGACGTCCGGCTTCGCCTCCGCGAAGTCCAGGCTCGTCGTCGAGGTGAAGTTCGGCGAGGTGTACATCATCGACGGGACCTCGGTCAGGCTGGTGTGCCGGAAGCCGCCGACGTCACCCAGGGCGCTGAGCAGCGGGGCGCCGGACGGGGGAGAGGCCAGGTCGTTGACGGCCGTCTCCTCCAGGCCCCGCACCATCGGCTCGACGGCGAACGTGCCGCCCTCGTCGTCCCAGTTCGTCAGGTTCTCCGTGCCGTAGATCGTGGCACCCGTGCCGTACATCATCCGGTCCGAGTCGAACGGATCGATCTCCAGCGCCTCCGTCATCCAGCCCAGCTTCGGCGTCTGCTCGGGCGGGGCCGGGTCCGCGCCCCAGGTGAGCCACGGGGACGACGACACGTCCATCGTGTAGCGGTTCTCCCGGTCCGGGTACGACGTGTAGCTCCACGCCTGGGACCACGTCGCGCCGCTGTCCGTCGAGCGGAAGATCTGCGTGTCCGGCCACCACGAGCTGTACGCGGTCGCCATCACCGTCCCCGGGCGCTGCCGGTCGACGGTCAGGCCGCTGAAGCCGTAGTAGGTGTCCGCCTCCGCGGCCGGGCTGATGTCCGTCCAGGTCCCGGTCGCCGTCGCGTACCGGTACAGCCGGCCCTTGCCGCCGTCGTACGGGCCGCCCGTGTCGCTGTACGCCAGGTACAGGTAGCCGTTCTCGGCGTCCAGCACGCCCTTGTGGGCCAGGTGGCCCGTGGGCTGCCCGGCGAGCCGCTCCCAGGTCGCGCCCGCGTCGGTCGAGCGGTAGACCGCGTTCTCCTTGTCCGCGACCCCGACGTAGACGGTCCCCGTCGCCGCGCCCGCGCCGCCGCCCGTGGACTCGTCGAAGGTGACCCAGGTGATGCCCTGGTTGTCGGACGCGTAGCCGGACGTGTCGCCCGGGTCCTGCGCGTAGTTCCCGGGGTTGGGGAAGGCCGTCACCTCGGACCAGGTGACGCCCGCGTCGGTGGACCGCCACAGGCCGTGGCCGCTGGGCGCGCCCAGGTACAGCACGTCGTTGTCGTGCGGGTCGACGGCCAGCCGCTCGCCCATGCCGCGGCCCGGCATGTTGCCGCCCAGCTTGAACGGCAGGTCCGTCTTCTCCCAGCTCGCGCCCCGGTCGGCGGAGCGCAGCACCGCGCCGTTCGTCGGGTCCCAGTCGTTGGTGTACGTGCCGACCGCCGCGTACACCCGGTCGGGGTCGACGGAGTCGGAGGCGACGCTGACCACGCCCGTGTGGCCCCAGTCGTCCCAGCCGACGTGGTCCAGGAGCGGCGTCCAGGTGTGGGACTCCTCCTGCCAGCGGTAGGCGCCGCCGATGTCGGTGCGGGCGTAAACCAGGTCCTTCTCGGCCCGGTTGAAGACGATGCCGGGGACGAAGCCGCCGCCGTCGACGCGGGCGTTCTTCCAGGTGTAGCTGTCGGCGGCGGCCGCCGCCTTCGGGGTCTCCGCGGCCAGCGCGCCGGGCGGGCTGCCCGCGAGCAGCCCGGCCGCGAGGGCCAGCAGCACGGTGAGGATCCGGGTTCTTCGCACGGTGGGGAACCGTCCTTCCGTCAGGAACAGAACACATGCGAGGACCGGGCGGCCCCAGGCGTGGGCAGGGGCCGCCCGGTCGGTTGGTCCCGTCGTCCGGTGACGAGACCGAGCACGCGGAGCCGTCAAGCGCCCCGAGGAAAGAAGCGGTGCCCACCACGCCCCTGAAAGGGGCGCGGGGAACTGCGCGACCAGCCACACTCGGCCCGCAGCCGAAATCGAACCGCCCAACCAGCGGAGCGCTTCGCGGGGGCTATTCCAGTAGCTCCGCGTACGAACCCATGGCGAGGGCTATGTCCGCCTGGGCCCAGAACCGGTGGTACGTGAACGTGGGCGCGGCACCGCCCTGGAGATAGCTCTCGATCTTCGACCAGGCCGGGTCGTCCTGGTAGAAGGAGCGGATCGAGGCGAAGGTCGACGACGCGTCGACCGTGTCGCCGTTCGGCATGGTGCCGCTCCAGCCGCTCGGGACGTAGATCCCGTCGTCGAAGCGGTTGTAGTCGGCGCGGGTCTCCGGGACGGCGATGCCGAGCGCGTCCTGGTTGTTCTCCCACATGCCGTCGAGCAGCGCCTTGGCGGTCGAGGCCGCCTCCGTGTCGCCCGAGCGGTCGGCGTAGTACGTCAGGGTCTTGGCGTACGCCGCCGCCACACCGACGTCGTTGGTGTAGTCCGCGACCTCGACGTGCAGGTCGCCGTTGTCACCCGGGGACGCGGCGTTCCAGGTGTCGGGCTGCCCCGACCACTGGAGCGTCGAGGGGATCCGGAAGGTGCCGTCCGGGTTGACGGTCGTCTCCGACAGCGCCCAGTCGACCCACTCGTCCAGGACCTCCTTGGCACCGGCGTCACCGCTCTGCTGGTAGTACTCGGCGACCCGCTCCATGGACCACGCCTGGAAGCCGAACCACTGGTTGGACGGCGGGTCGTGGTACACCGGCTTCTCGTCGTAGTACATGCCGTAGAAGGTCGGCGTACCGGCCGGCGGCGTCGCGTACCGGCCCGCCCAGCTGTTGGTGGCGCCGCCCGCGATGGCACCCTCGTCGGACTGGAGCCAGCGGTAGAACTCCACCTGCCGGTCCAGGGACTTCGCCCAGTCCGACTGGCCCGTCGCCGACTTCGGCTTCAGGTCGGCGTCGGTGCTCAGCGCGTACGCGGCCAGCGGGTTCTGGTAGCCGCCGTGGGTGTGGCTGGAGCCGATGCGCCAGGCCCAGCCCGCCGAGGTGTCCACCGCGCCGCCCCAGGCGTAGTACCAGGACAGCAGGTACATCGAGGAGTCCTTGCCGCTGCCGGCGGGGCAGCTCGACGGCCCCACACAGTCGCCGACCTTCTTGAAGTACTTGTCGAACATGGCGTAGCGCAGGTAGTCGCCCATCTTCGCGGCCTTGTCCAGCGTCGCGGAGATCTCGTCGCTCCTGCCCTGCTCCCCGGCCCAGATGTCCGCCCAGTACGCGGCCTGCACGGCGCGCGCGTCGGCGTCGGGGGCGTTGGTGAACTTCCACTGCTTGGCGTAGGAGGCGTCACCGGTGAACAGGTCCAGGTAGCCGTTCTTCCCGCCGTACTTGAAGGCGTCGCAGGTCGGCTGCGGCACTGTCTCCCACACCGACTCCTGCGCGCCGCGCTGGAAGGTGTTGATGTAGGACGGGCCGGTGTCCGAGGGGCCCGCCTCGCACTTGCCGGGCGAGTTGCCGTAGCCGTAGGTGTTGTCGACGTCCTGGAGCCAGTGCATGCCGTACACGTCGTCCGTGCCGTACGCCGACTTCAGCTCACCGGCGATCGGGTCCGCGCCCACCGAGACGGTGCCGTCCAGCGGCGCCGGGTACTCGTTCGGCGTGTCGAGCTCCGGCGCGTACGTCGCCGGCTTGGAGGCGTTGTAGGAGGAGTTGGTCGGCTGGTCGGCGTGGGTGGGGATCATGTACGTCTCCATGATCTCCCAGGCGTTGTTGAACCGGGTCCAGTCGCCGGTCACCTTGCCGTACATGGCCTGGAGCCACAGCAGGTAGCTGTACGCCTCCGACGTGGTCTCGTGGCCGTGGTCGGGCGCCTCGACGATGAGGGTCTCCACCGAGTGGTAGGGGATGCCCTCGGGCGAGAAGTAGCCGTTCGCCGGGTCGGTGATCTTGCCGTACAGCTCCAGGAAGCGGGCGTCGTAGTCCTTCGCCGCCGCCAGCTGGGTCACGGTGACCGCCGCCTTGCCGTGGCCGGGTGCGGTCGACTCGAAGACGGCCGACCCGCTGCCGGAGGCGTCCGCCGAGACGGTCACCTCCTGGGCGGTGTCCCAGTTCGACGGCGTGAAGGTGAGGCTCGCGCCGCCGGTCAGCGTCAGACCCGTGTTGCCGCTCGCGCGGGAGGTCGTGACGGTCACGTTCGCCGTCGGCTGCTCCGACAGCTTGACCTCGTACGTCCCCGACTCGCCCTGCTGCACGCCCAGTTGGCCCGGCGAGGCGACCACGGTCGGTCCGGCGGCCACCGTGACGCCGACCGGCGTCGAGTCCGCGGAGGCGCCCATGCTGTCGTAGGCCTTCGCCACCAGGGAATGACTGCCCACGGTCAAGCCAGTGGCCGAGTACGTGTAGGGCGAGCTGGTGTCGGTGCCCAGCAGCGTGGCGTCGTCGTAGAACTCCACCTTGCTGATGGTGGCGCCGTCGGCGGCGGCCGCCGTGGCCGCCAGCGGCACGGCCTCGTCCCGCGCGTACACGGCGCCCGCCTCGGGGCTGGTCAGCACGGTGATCGGCGGCTGGTGCGCGCCCACGCAGGAGGTGCCGTTGACCGCGAAGCCGGTCGGTGCGGCGTTGCTGCCGCTGTACGTGAACTGTCCGCCGGTGGAGACGGCGGCCCCGGCGGCGATCCGCGCGTTGTACGACGCGTTCTTCACGGTGACGTTCTGCCCGGACTGGGACCAGCTGCCGTTCCAGCCGTTGGCCAGCTTCTGGTTGCCCGCGTAGGAATACGTCAGCGTCCAGCCGTCGATGGCGTCCGTGCCACGGTTGGTCAGCGTCAGCTCCGCGGTGAAGCCGGCGCCCCAGTCGTTGGTCTTGTAGTCCACGCTGCACTGGAGTGCGGCCGCCTGGGCCGGAGTCGAACCTGTGCCCAGCATCGTGAGGGGAAGTGCGAGGGCCGCCAGTGCGGCGGTCCACCAGCGCCGCGCGGCGCGGCGACCGGGTCTGTGTCTCGGGTGCATGGTGCTGGTTCCTCCTTGCGGCTCGGGGAGGGTGGGGGAGGAGCAACAAGCCTTGAACCAGTGGGAGCGCTCCCATAGTGGGGAGGGTGCCTGGCGCGGTCAAGATGTGTGAACAGTCGAAAAGATTCGACAGGTTCGACGGGGAGAAAGTCGGTAACTCCTCTGTTCTTTACCGTCACTTGGCGCTACCTTCGCTGCACCAGTGGGAGCGGTTCCACCAGTCGACGCGTCCGTCACGGCGCGCCCGAACTGCAAGGAGTCGCTCATGCGCCACCCCCCGCTCCACCTTCCGCGTTCAGGACTTTTAGCCGTTGCCGCAGCCGTGGCCGCTACCCGTCCGACGCCCCACCGGCCCGTGTGCCGGTTCGCTCACCCCCCGGGCCGCTCCGCCGTGCCCGCGGGCCGTTCCTGACCTCCGATCACGACGGCACCCCCATGCCGATCGGCAGCGGGCCGCGCCGACGAAAGCGCTGCCCGGGACGACAGCAGCACCCCCACGAAAGAAGGAACCCGCACTCATGACCCGTACCAGAACCGCGATGCTCGCCGCCCTGACCCTGGTCGCCGGCGCCTCCGGCACGGCACTGGCCGCCCATTCCGCGAGCGCCGGAGCCGCGGCCGCCGCCTGCACCGTCGACTACCAGGTGCAGAACGACTGGGGAAGCGGATTCACCGCTGCCGTGACCGTCACCAACAACGGTGCCGCCACGTCCAACTGGTCGCTGGGATGGACCTACGCCGGCAGCCAGAAGGTCACCAACAGCTGGAACGCGAAGGTCACTCAGAGCGGCTCCGCCGTCACCGCGGCCAACGAGTCCTACAACGGCACCCTGTCCACCGGCGGTTCGGCGAGCTTCGGCTTCCAGGGCACCTACAGCGGCAGCAACGCGATCCCGGCCACCTTCACCCTGAACGGCGTGACCTGCAACGTCGACGGCGGGACCGACCCCACGGACCCGCCCACCGATCCGACCGACCCGCCGACCGACCCCACCGGCCCGGGCGACCGGGTGGACAACCCCTATGACGGCGCCCAGGTCTACGTGAACCCCGAGTGGTCCGCGCACGCCGCCGCCGAACCCGGCGGTGACCGCATCGCCGACCAGCCGACCGGCGTGTGGCTCGACCGGATCGCCGCCATCGAGGGCGCGAACGGCGGCATGGGCCTGCGCGACCACCTGGACGCCGCGCTGGAGCAGAAGGGCTCCGGCGAGATGGTCGTCCAGCTCGTCATCTACAACCTGCCGGGACGCGACTGCTCCGCCCTCGCCTCCAACGGCGAGCTGGGCCCGACGGAGATCGACCGGTACAAGACCGAGTACATCGACCCGATCGCCGAGATCCTCTCCGACTCGAAGTACGCGGACCTCCGGATCGTCACCACGGTCGAGATCGACTCGCTGCCCAACCTGATCACCAACGTCTCCGGGCGGCCCACCGTCACGGAGAACTGCGACGTGATGAAGGCCAACGGCAACTACCAGAAGGGCGTGGGCTACGCCCTGAACAAGCTCGCCGACGCCGGCAACGTCTACAACTACGTCGACGCCGGCCACCACGGCTGGCTCGGCTGGGACACCAACTTCGGCCCCTCCGCCGAGATCTTCAAGACCGCCGCCACCACCGAGGGCGCGACCCTCGACGACGTGCACGGCTTCATCGTCAACACCGCCAACTACAGCGCCCTGAAGGAGGAGAACTTCAAGATCACGGACTCGGTGAACGGAACCTCCGTGCGCCAGTCCGACTGGGTCGACTGGAACCAGTACACCGACGAGCTGTCCTACGCCCAGGCCATGCGCGACAAGCTGGTCTCGATCGGCTTCGACAGCAACCTCGGCATGCTGATCGACACCTCCCGCAACGGCTGGGGCGGCGCCGACCGGCCCGCCGGACCGGGTGCGACGACCGACGTGAACTCCTACGTGGACGGCGGGCGCTACGACCGCCGCATCCACCTCGGCAACTGGTGCAACCAGTCCGGCGCCGGCCTCGGCGAACGCCCGCAGGCCAGCCCCGCCGCCGGGATCGACGCGTACGTGTGGATGAAGCCCCCGGGCGAGTCCGACGGCTCCAGCAAGCTGATCGACAACCCGGACGGCAAGGGCTTCGACCGGATGTGCGACCCCACCTACACGGGCAACGAGCGCAACGGCAACAACATGTCGGGTGCCCTGCCCGACGCCCCGATCTCCGGGGCCTGGTTCTCCGCGCAGTTCCAGGAGCTCATGAAGAACGCCTACCCGCCCCTGTCGTGAGCGGGTTCCCGCGCATGCCACGCGGGTGAACCGCCGGGGTCCGGTCCTTGCGGGCCGGGCCCCGGCGGCCGCCTCTTTTTTGCGGGAGCGGCAACATCGGTTGCACCCGGCCGGTGAGTCGTCGCACGCTGGCGGCATCGCGAACGGGAGGCTGACCGGCATGGCGCACGACCACCACCACGACACACACGGCCCCGCCCACCAGCAGGAACACGGGCACGGACACGGACACGGAAACGGGCACACACACGATCACGCCGACGTCGACTGGGCCGAGATGGCCCCGCACCTGGAGGCGCAGGCCGAGCTGTACACGCCGTTGTACCGGCAGGCCATGACCTGGCTGGCCCGGGAGGTGACCGAGCCCGGCCTGGTCGTCGACGTCGGCAGCGGGCCCGGCGTCGTCTCCTGCCTGTTCGCCGACACCTTCCCCGGCGCCCGCGTCGTCGCCGCCGACGGTGCCGCACCGCTGCTCGAGCGGGCCCGCGCCCGTGCCGAGCGACTCGGGTTCGGCGACCGCTTCGGCACGCTCGCCGGGGACCTGCCCGGGGCCCTGTCCGAGCTGGACTACCCGGCCGACCTGATGTGGGCCAGTCAGAGCCTGCACCACCTGCCCGACCAGCGGGCGGCCCTCGCCGCGCTCGGCGGGCACCTCGCACCCGGCGGCACCCTGGCGATCCTGGAGGGCGGCCTGCCCGCCCGCTTCCTGCCCCGCGACATCGGGATCGGGCGCCCGGGGCTCCAGGCCAGGATCCGCGCCGTGGAGGAGGACGCGTTCGCCGAGATGCGTGCCGACCTGCCGGACTCCGTGGCCGAGGCCGAGGACTGGGCCGCGATGCTGACGGCCGCCGGGCTGAAGCACACCGGCACCCGCAGCTTCCTCCTGGACCTGCCCGCGCCCGTCTCCGACGCGGCCCGCGACTACGTCACCACGTCACTGTCCCGGCTGCGCGAGCGGATCGGCGAGCGCCTGGACGCCGAGGACCGCGCGACCCTGGACCGGCTGCTCGACCCCGCCGACGAGGCGGGCGTGCACCGCCGCCAGGACCTGTTCGTCCTCGTGGCGCACACCGTCTACACGGCGGTACGGCCGGTCTGAGCCCGGCCCTTGACTTCGAGAGCGCTCCAAGTGATGGACTCCCCGCTGTCCGTGAGAGAAGCAGGACAGACACAGGGGGACTCATGACCGACACACCGGTCACGCTCATCACCGGCGGCGGCAGCGGCATCGGAGCCGCCGTCGCCCGGCGGCTGCTGGACGCCGGGCAGCGGGTTGCCGTCACGGGACGCGGGGAGGAGAGGCTGCGGGCGTTCAGCGCGGAGCTGGGCGACCCGGCGGGTCTGCTGACGCTCCGGGGAAGCGCCGCCGAGCACACCCAGGTGGTCTCCGCCGTCGAGGCCACGCTCAAGGAGTTCGGCCGTATCGACACGGTCGTCGCCAACGCCGGTTTCGCCACCCACGACTCGGTCGCCGAGGGCGACCCCGCGGGCTGGACCGAGATGGTGCTGACCAACGTACTGGGCCCGGCCCTGCTGATCAGGGCCTCCATCGACGCGCTCAAGGCGACCCGCGGACGGATCGTGCTGGTGGGCAGCGTCGCGGGCTTCGTGAACACCCCGGGCAACATCTACGGCGCCACCAAGTGGGCGGTGACCGGGCTCGCCGAGAACACCCGGCGCGAGGTGACGCAGTGGGGCGTGGGCGTGACCCTGATCGCGCCCGGCCGGGTGGAGACCCCCTTCTGGGACGGCACCGGCGGACTGCCGCCCGGCGAGCTGCTCACCGCCGGCCAGATCGCCGACTCGGTCGTCTGGGCCATGACCCAGCCCGCCGGGGTCGACGTCAACACCGTGGTCGTACGGCCGCTGGGGCAGCCCAACTGACGACGGACGCAGGGGCCCGGCCACGCACGCGGCCGGGCCCCTCCGTCCGGGCGCACCGCTCAGGAGTTGACGTCCGCCGGGTCCGAGCCCAGGCGCCGGTCCTCGTTCAGCGCGCTGATCGCCGCGAGGTCCTCGGTGTCCAGGGAGAAGCCGAACACGTCGATGTTCTCCTTGATCCGGGACGGCGTCACGGACTTCGGAATCACCACGTTCCCCAGCTGGAGGTGCCAGCGCAGCACGACCTGGGCCGGGGTGCGCCCGTGCTTCTGGGCGATCGCGACGATCGCCGGGATGTCCAGGATGCCCTTGCCGGAGCCGAGCGGGGACCAGGCCTCGGTGGCGATGCCCTGCTCCGCGTGCACCTCGCGGGCGGCGTGCTGCTGGAGGTGCGGGTGCAGCTCGATCTGGTTGACGGCCGGGATCACCGAGGTCTCGGCGGTCAGCCGCTCCAGGTGCTCCGGCAGGAAGTTCGACACGCCGATGGCGCGGACCCGCCCGTCGGCCAGCAGCTTCTCGAACGCCTTGTAGGTGTCGACGTACCTCTCCTTGGCCGGCACGGGCCAGTGGATCAGGTACAGGTCGAGGTACTCCAGGCCGAGCTTCGCCATCGAGGTGTCGAAGGCGCGGAGGGTGGAGTCGTACCCCTGGTCGCTGTTCCAGAGCTTGGTGGTGACGAAGAGGTCCTCGCGGGCCAGACCGGAGGCGGCGATCGCCCTGCCGGTGCCCTCTTCATTGCCGTAGATCGCCGCTGTGTCGATGCTGCGGTACCCGGCCTCCAGGGCCAGGGCGACGGCGGTCTGCGCCTCGTCGTCCGGCACCTGCCAGACGCCGAAGCCCAGCTGGGGCATCTCGACGCCGTTGTTCAGGATGATCGGGGGGACCTTGCTGCTCACGAGCTCTTGATCCTTCGGTTGTGGTCAGGTGGTACTCATATCGTCAACGATCACGAGCCCGGACGCATTCCTGACCGTGGAACTCACGCTGTGTAAAGGGCCTCGACCTCGGTGCCGTAGGCGTTCTCGATGGCCTTGCGCTTCAGCTTCAGCGAGGGGGTCAGCAGCCCGTGCTCCTCGGTGAACGGCTGGGCGAGGATGCGGAAGGTGCGGATCGACTCGGCCTGCGACACCAGCGTGTTGGCCGCGACGACCGCGCGCCGCACCTCCGTCTCCAGGTCGGCGTCGTGCACCAGGTCGGCCGGGGGCATCCGCGGCTTGTTGCGCATCGTCAGCCAGTGCTCGACCGCCTCCTGGTCGAGGGTGATGAGGGCGGCCACGTAGGGCCGGTCGTTGCCGACGACGATGCACTGGTTGACCAGCGGGTGGTCCCGCACCCGCTCCTCGAGGAGTCCCGGGGAGACGCTCTTGCCGCCGGAGGTCACCAGGATCTCCTTTTTGCGGCCGGTGATGGTGAGGTAGCCGTCCTCGTCCAGGGCGCCCAGGTCTCCGGTGGCCAGCCAGCCGTCGTGCAGGGTCTCGTCGGTGGCCTTGGGGTTGTTCAGGTAGCCCTCGAAGACGTTCTCGCCGTTGAGCCAGATCTCGCCGTCGTCCGCGATGTGCACGGTCATGCCCGGTATCGGCTGCCCGACGGTGCCGTAGCGGGTGCGCTCGGGCGGGTTGGCGGTGGCGGCCGCCGTGGACTCGGTCAGGCCGTAGCCCTCGTAGATCTGCACGCCCGCGCCCGCGAAGAACAGCCCGAGGCGCCGGTCCATCGCCGAGCCGCCCGACATCGCGTTGCGGATGCGCCCGCCCATCGCGGCCCGGACCTTGGAGTAGACGACCTTGTCGAAGAACTGGTGCTGCATCCGCAGGCCCGCCGACGGGCCGGGGCCGTCGCCCCAGGCCTTCGCCTCCACCGCCTCCGCGTACTTCACGGCCACGTCGACGGCCTTCTCGAAGGGACCGGCCTTCCCCTCCTTCTCGGCCTTGCGCCGCGCCGCGTTGAACACCTTCTCGAAGATGTACGGCACCGCCAGGATGAAGGTCGGCCGGAAGGCGGCCAGGTCGGGCAGCAGGGCCGCGGCGTTCAGCTGCGGCTGGTGGCCGAAGCGGACCCGGCCGCGGATCGCCGCGACCTCCACCATCCGCCCGAAGACGTGCGCGAGCGGAAGGAAGAGCAGCGTCGCCGCCTCGTCGCCCCGCTTGGAGTGGAACACCGGCTCCCAGCGCTCGATGACGGTGTCCGCCTCGTACATGAAGTTGCCGTGGGTCAGCACGCAGCCCTTGGGGCGGCCGGTGGTGCCCGAGGTGTAGATGACGGTGGCCACCGAGTCCGGGGTGACCGCCTTGCGGTGCCGGTGGACCACCTCGTCGTCGAGGTGCGCGCCCGCGTCGTACAGCTCCTGGACGGCGCCGGAGTCCAGCTGCCACAGGCCGCGCAGGTGCGGCAGCCGGTCGATGACGGTGGCGATCGTCATCGCGTGGTCCTCGTGCTCCACGACCGCGGCCGTCACCTCGGCGTCGTAGAGCATCCACATGCACTGCTCCGCCGAGGAGGTCGGGTAGATCGGCACCACCTGGGCGCCGATCGTCCACAGGGCGAAGTCGAACAGGGTCCACTCGTAGCGGGTGCGGGACATGATGGCGACCCGGTCGCCGAAGCGGATGCCCTGGGCCAGCAGCCCCTTGGCGAGGGCCAGCACCTCGTCGCGGAAGGCGCCGGCGGTGACGTCCCGCCACTGCCCGGCGTCGTCCTTGCGGCCGAGCGCGATGTGCCGGGGATCCTCCCGGGCATGCTCGAAGACGACGTCGGCCAGACCGCCCACCGGTGGTGCCAGCGCCAACGGAGGACTGGTGAACTCGCGCAAACCCCGCTCCCCGCTTTTCGATCCCCGCTTTTCGATGACGCCCCCCGCACAGCGCGGTGAAAGCTACCCCACCCGGCGCGGGGACGGGAGGGGCGTCAAATTCGAACAGGGCTCATGTTCGCGCTGGTCAGCGAGAGGAAATGCGCTCACATGGGGAGTGGTCGGACAGATTCCTGACGGTTGAGTAAGGTTCGGTGCCGTAATCTCCACCGAATCTGTACGACCCGCTTACCGCCGGTACGGGGGTGCCGGAACGGCCTCCTCCTCTTTCAGCGCGGGCGGCGCGGAATCCGTCACACCGGCGTCCCGGCCCCCGCGTTCGGCCCTGACCAGGACGAGTACCAGCACCCCGGCGACGGCCGCGACCGCGCCCGCGGCCACCGCGGCCGCGTTCAGCCCGGAGGCGAACGAGGTCCGCAGCGCGTGCTCGCCGAACACGCCCCGCAGGGCGCCCGCCGCACCGCCCGCCAGGCCGTGCGCCGCGTCGTGCGGCAGCGAGTCCTGCATCCGCGAGGTCAGCACCGTGCCGAACACGGCGATGCCGAGCGCGTACCCGAGCTGCCGGAAGGTGTTGACCGCGCCCCCGGCCATGCCGGACCGCTCCGCCGGGACCGCCGCCAGCGCCGCGCCCGCGATCCCGGGCGAGACCAGCCCCGTCCCGACCCCGACCAGGAGCAGCCCCGGCACCAGGGCGGACGCCGTGGAGCCCGCGTCCAGGAACGCCATGCAGAACTGCCCCGCCGCGATCAGCAGCAGCCCGCCCCCGATGGTCAGCCGCGCCGGCACCCCGTGCAGCAGCCGCCCGCCCGCCGCGGCCACCACGAACGACGCCAGCGACAGCCACACGAACACCAGACCGCCCCGCACCGGGCTCATCCCCAGCATCGTCTGGAGCCATATGGAGGTGTACGCCATCACGCCGAAGGCCGCCGCGTTGAAGGCCAGCCCGCCCAGCATGACGCCCGAGAACGCGGGCCGCAGGAACAGCCGCGGGTCCAGCAGCGGATCGGCGACCCGGCGCTCCACGGCGACGAACGCGCCCAGCGCGAGCGCCGCGAGCCCGAAGGAGGCGAGTGTGCCGCCCTCCGTCCAGCCGTGCGTCCCGGCCCGCACCGCCCCGTACGTCAGCGCCCCGGCGAAGGCCGCGAAGAGCGCGGTCCCCGCCCAGTCCACCCGGCGCCCGGCCGCCCCGCGGGACTCCGGCACCACGCGCAGCGTCAGCCAGACCGCCACCACGCTCACCGGCAGGTTCACCCAGAAGATCCAGCGCCAGCCCGGACCGTCGGTGAGCAGTCCGCCCAGCACCGGGCCCACGGCCGCCGCCGCCCCGCTGACCGCGCCCCACACCCCGAGCGCCATCGACCGCCGGCGCCCCTGGTAGACCGAGCCGAGCAGCGGCAGCGTGGTGGCGAACATCGCCGCCGCGCCCACCCCTTGCAGCCCGCGCGCGGCGACCAGCATCCCGGGTCCGGTGGCCAGCCCGCACAGCAGCGACGCCACCGCGAACAGCACCACGCCCGCCACGTGCACCCGGCGCCGTCCCAGGACGTCGGCCGCGGCGCCGAGTCCCAGCAGCAGCGCGGCCAGCGCCAGCGCGTAGCCGTCCATCACCCATTGCAGATCGCTCAACGACGCGTGCAGCCCCCGGGCCATGTCCGGCAGCGCGACGACCGCGATCGTCACGTCCAGCAACAGCATGAACGTCCCCAGGCACACCGCCGTGAGCGGTCCCCATGTACGCATGTTCCGTCTTCTCTCCCGTGTCGTATGTCCTTGCCTGCCTCCGTACGATGGTTCGCGCCCGGCCGATCGCATCGGTTCACGGCGACCATGTGACGGAAGCCGACAGGAAAGGCCGCCATGCGGATGGAATCCGACTCCTTCGACGAACTCGACCTGGGGCTTCTCGACGCGCTGGAAGTGAACGGCCGCGCGTCCTTCAGCCGCATCGGGGCGGTACTCGGCGTCTCCGACCAGACCGTCGCCCGCCGATACCGCAGGCTGTGCGCCGAGGGCGGGCTGCGGGTGGTCGCCGTCCGGGACGCCCAGCGGCTCGGCCAGGACCACTGGACGCTGCGGCTGCGCTGCGTGCCGGACAGTTCCGCGGCCATCGCGGACGCCCTCGCGAAGCGGCCGGACACCAACTGGATCGGGGTGGCCAGCGGCGGCACGGAGGTCATCCTCGGAACCCGGCCGCGTAGCCCCGGCGCCCGCGACGACCTGCTCCTCGGCAAGTTGCCGCGCACGCCGCGCGTGCTGGAGATCCACGCCCACCAGATGCTGCACCGCTTCTACGGCGGCCCGAGCGGCTGGCTCCGCAAGTTCGGCGTGCTCAGCGACGAGCAGGTGGCGGCCTTGCGAACCGAGCCGGATCCCGCCCGGCAGGGACCGGCCCGCATCGACCCCGAGGACGAGCCGTTGCTCGCCGTCCTGGAACGGGACGGCCGGGCCACCTACCCCGAACTCCAACGCGCCACCGGTCGCTCCGAGTCCGCCGTCAAACGCCGCCTCGCCGCGCTGCTCGCCTCCGGTGCCGTCTACATCGACGTCGAGTACGACCCCGACATCCTCGGCTACCGCACCGACGCCGCCCTGTGGATCACCACCAGCCCCGCCGCCCTCCACCGGGTCGGTGAGGCCCTCGCCGCCCACGACGAGATCGCCCACGTGGCCGCGACGGCCGGGCCGTCCAACATCATCGCCACCGCCGTCGTCCGCAGCACCGCCGACCTCTACGCCTACCTGAGCGGACCGCTCGGCCACTTGGAGGGCGTCCAGCACCTGGAGGCGTCCCCGCTCCTGCGTCGCGTCAAGCGGTTGACGTATCAGAGGCCCGTGCGCTGAGGCCGGTGCAGGCGGTCGCCACCCGCCAGGATCGCCGCCGCCAACGCGTCGGCCGCGCCCTGCGCCGACGGGCGGCGCCGGCCGTGCACCAGCACGAAGTCGACGCCGCCCAGCTCGGGCAGCCCGGCCCGGTCCGGCACCCGGACAAGACCGGGCGGGACGAGACCGCGCGAGTGGGCCATCACGCCCAGGCCCGCACGGGCGGCGGCGATCAGGCCGTTCAGGCTGCCGCTGGTGCACGCCACGTGCCAGGCCCGGCCCTGGCGTTGCAGGGCGTCCAGCGCCAGCGCGCGGGTGATGCCGGGCGGCGGATAGACGATGAGCGGCACCGGGCGGTCCGGGTCCAGACGCAGCCGCGGCGCCCCGATCCACACCAGCCGGTCGCTCCACACGGGCTCGCCTCGCGGGTCCTCGGGCCGCCGCTTGGCCAGCACCAGATCCAGTTTCCCGGCCGCCAGCCGCTCGTGCAGGGTGCCCGACAGCTCCACCGTCAGCTCCAGGTCGACCTCCGGATGGTGGTGCCGGAAGCCCTCCAGGATCTCCGGCAGCCGGGTCAGCACGAAGTCCTCGGAGGCCCCGAACCGCAGCCGCCCGCGCAGTCGGGTGCCCGTGAAGAAGGCCGCCGCCTGCTCGTGCACCTCCAGGATCCGGCGCGCGAACCCGAGCATCGCCTCCCCGTCCTCCGTCAGCTCCACGGAGTGCGTGTCGCGGCTGAACAGCTGCCGCCCGGTGGCGTCCTCCAGGCGCCGCACGTGCTGGCTGACCGTCGACTGACGCAGCCCGAGCCGCCGGGCGGCCTGCGTGAAGCTCAGCGTCTGGGCCACCGACAGGAAGGTGCGCAGGTGGGAGGGGTCGTACATGCCGCCAGACTACCGGTGGTCATCGCGGATCACGATGACAGTCAGAGCGGTATACCGGATTCCCGATCGCCGGACGGGGGAGCAGGATGGAGCGGGGACCCGTGACCCCGTCGAACGAGCAGTACGAGCAAGCAGCAAGCAGTACGAACAAGCAGCGAGCAGTACGAGTAAGCAGCGAGCAAGTGGAGCACCGTGAAACGCCTGCGTTGGCCGCGTTGGATGCCGATCGACCCGTACATCCTGCTGCTGCTCGGCACGGTGGGCCTCGCGGCGCTGCTGCCGGCCCGCGGCACGGGCGCGGACGTCGCCTCCGGCGCCTCGACCGGCGCGATCGCGTTCCTCTTCTTCCTCTACGGCGCCCGGCTGTCCACCCGTGAGGCCATGGACGGCGTACGGCACTGGCGGCTCCACGTCACCGTGCTGGCCTGCACCTTCGTGGTCTTCCCGCTGCTCGGCCTGGCGTCGCGCGGTCTGGTGCCGGTGCTCCTGACCGATCCCCTCTACCAGGGCCTGCTCTTCCTCACCCTGGTCCCGTCGACCATCCAGTCCTCGATCGCCTTCACCTCCCTCGCCCGCGGCAACGTGCCCGCCGCCATCTGCGCCGGGTCCTTCTCCTCGCTGGTCGGCATCGTCGTCACCCCGCTGCTGGCCGCCGCCCTGCTGGGCAGCGGCGGCGGAGGGTTCTCCGCCGACTCGGTGGTGGAGATCGTGCTGCACCTGCTGGTGCCCTTCGTGGCCGGGCAACTGCTGCGCCGGTGGATCGGTGGCTTCGTCGCCCGGCACAAGAAGGTGCTCGGGCTCGTCGACCGCGGCTCGATCCTCCTGGTCGTCTACACCGCGTTCAGCGAGGGCATGGTCGAGGGCATCTGGCACCAGGTGAGCCCGGCGCGGCTGGCCGGGCTGCTGGCCGTCCAGGCGGTGCTCCTGGCGGTGATGCTGGCCCTGACCTGGTACGGGGCGAAGGGGCTCGGCTTCGGGCGCGAGGACCGGATCGCGATCCAGTTCGCCGGGTCCAAGAAGTCGCTCGCCGCCGGACTGCCCATGGCCAGCGTGCTGTTCGGCGCCCAGGCCTCGCTGGCGGTGCTGCCGCTGATGCTCTTCCACCAGATGCAGCTGATGGTGTGCGCGGTCATCGCCAAACGCCGGTCGCGCGACCCGGAGGCGCTCCCGGCCGAGCGGGACGCCGCCCCGGTGCGCGCCGCGGTCGGCACCGGCGGCCGTTCCGCCTGAGGCGACCGCACCCGCGCGGTGCCGGTCAGCCGCCCGTGTCCGCCCCGGCCGCCCCGTCCACCCGGTCCAGGGGCAGGTGCAGGACGGTGCTCGCGAGGGCGGCGGGCGGCGCACCGGCGGCGATCTCCGCGTCCGTCAGGGCCCGGTTCCACACCCGCACGTCGTCGACGGCGCCGGTGAAGCGGGCCCGTCCGTCCATCCGCTCACCGACGTGCACGCCGAAGGGCGAGTTCCGGCTGACCGAACCCGGCACGTCCGCCGCCTCCGCCGTCGCCGAACCGTCGAGGAACAGCGTGAGCCGGCCCCCGCCGCGGCGCAGCGCCAGATGGTGCCACTGGCCGTCGTTGCGGGCCCCGTCGGCGCGTACCCACGCCGAGCGCGGCGCCGCCGCGCCGTCGCGCGCGGTGATCAGCCCCTGCACCCTTCCGTCGCCGGGCTGGGCGCGCAGCCACACCTGGGGCTGCGTCGTGCCGACACCGCCCATCCACAGCAGCGGCTGCTCCCCGCCGGACGCCGAGTAGCGGAACCACAGCGACGCCGTGAAGTCCCCCTCCCCGAGCGCCAGCCGCTCGTCGTAGGGCAGCCGTACGGCGTCGTCGGCGCCGTCGAAGGCCAGCGCGCCGCCCACCGCGCCGTCCGTGGTCCCGGCACCGCCGAGCACGGCCGCGGGCGCGGCACCGGGCGCCAGGTCGGGGGTGGTGGGATCGGCGGCCCGGCGGGGCGCGAGCCAGTCCTCGGTGAAGCGGGCGAAGCGGATCTCGTCCCGGGCGTCCGACGCCCCGCCCTCGTACAGCAGGCCCACGGTGCCGTCGTCGGCGGACACCAGGTCCGAGTAGCCCGACCAGTCCCGGGTGACGACCGTGCCGCGGTCCACGCCGTCCCAGGTCGCGCCGCCGTCCCAGGAGGAGCGGACCGTCATCGTCCGGCGGCGGTCGGGGTCGGCCGGTACGGACAGCAGGGTGCGGTCGCCGAGGCGCAGCACCGCGCCCTGCACCTGCGGGGCGTACAGGTCGGGCAGCGTCCGGAAGGGGGCCGCGAAGGTGTCGCCGCCGTCCAGGCTGAGCGCCTGGGTACGGTGGCCGAGGTCGGTGCCGTTCTCCTCCCGGCCGCTGACCAGGAGCGCACCGTCGGCGCGTTCGGTGAGGGTCAGTTCGGAGGGCTTCTGCCGGAAGGTGCCGTCGGCGGCGACGGGCCAGGTGTCGGTGGCGCCGGTCCTCCAGTGCTCGCCGCCGTCGTCACTGACCACCAGCGCCGCGTGATGGGCGGTGACCCGGGTGCCGTCCCAGGTCTCGGCGTTGACTCCGACGACGAGCCGGCCGGGGTGGGCGCCGCCGGTGAGCTGAACACCGTGCACGGGGCCGGTGGCGTACCAGGAGTTCCAGTCGGGCGGCAGGATCTCGGCGCTCAGGTCGCGGGGCGCCGACCAGGTGCGGCCGTCGTCGTCGCTGTGCTGGAGGTGCGGCGTGCGGGCGCAGGGCACCGCGCAGTTGGCGCCGTCCGCGCGGCCCGCGTTGTACGTCTCCAGCAGCAGGACGCGCCCGGTGGCACGGTCGACGACCGGGGCCGGATTGCCGTGGGTGTCGCCGCCGCCGTCGTTGACGACCTTGAGCGGGCCCCAGGTGCGTCCGCCGTCGGTGGAGCGCTTGAGGACGATGTCGATGTCGCCGGCGTCCCCGCAGTCGAGGACGCGGCCCTCGGCGAAGGCGAGCAGGGTGCCGTCCGTGGTGCGCACGATCGCCGGGATGCGGAAGCAGGCGTACCCGCCGGGGTCGCGGGCCGCGTCGAAGAGCACCTGCTCCTCGAAGGCGGGCGCACGGTGCTCGGGCCGCGCGTGTGCCGGGACGGGGGAGGACACGGCGAGCGCGCAGGACGTGGCGAGCGCGAACCAGAAGGGACGGCGGGTGCGAGGGGGCATGGCGCGGTCTGCCCTTCGGGCGGCTGGTGGGAGGGGGACCCTTTCGTCCGGACATCAGTACAAGAGACGTCCGGTGTCCGCGGGGACCGCGCCGTCCCCCGCGTGTCGGACACCGAGGCGGTCGAGGCGGGGCCCCCGGGGCGCAGGGGGCGCTCCCCGCCCGGCAGGGGCCCCGCCGCCGTGCAGCGGGGAGGGGTGGGGTCAGCCCTGGGCGGCCGCGGCCCGCAGCGCGACCCGGCCCTCACCCGCGTACACGTTCATGGAGCTGCCGCGCAGGAAACCCACCAGCGTCAGCCCGGTCTCGGCGGCCAGGTCCACGGCCAGCGAGGACGGCGCCGACACCGCGGCCAGCACCGGGATGCCGGCCATCACGGCCTTCTGCGCCAGCTCGAAGGAGGCCCGGCCCGACACCAGCAGCACGGACCGGGACAGCGGCAGGTCCCCGTTCTGTAGGGCGCGTCCCACCAGCTTGTCGACCGCGTTGTGCCGGCCCACGTCCTCCCGTACGTCCACCAGCTCGCCGTCCTCGGTGAACAGCGCCGCCGCGTGCAGCCCGCCCGTGCGGTCGAAGACCCGCTGGGAGGCGCGCAACCGGTCGGGGAGGCCCGCGAGGAGTTCCGGGGTGAGGCGGACCGGGGGCGTGTCGGCGACGGGCCAGCGGGCCGTCGTACGCACCGCGTCCAGGCTGGCCTTGCCGCACAGGCCGCAGGAGGAGGTGGTGTAGACGTTCCGCTCCAGCGTGATGTCGGGGATCCGCACGCCGGGGGCGGTCTTCACGTCGACCACGTTGTAGGTGTTGGAGCCGTCGACGGTGGCGCCCGCGCAGTACACGATGTTCTGGAGGTCGCCCTGCTCGGCCAGCACGCCCTCGCTCACCAGGAAGCCCGCCGCCAGCGCGAAGTCGTCGCCCGGGGTGCGCATCGTGATGGCGAGCGGTTTGCCGTTCAGCCGGATCTCCAGCGGTTCCTCGGCGACGAGCGTGTCCGGGCGGGTGGAGACCGCCCCGTCCCTGATGCGGATGACCTTGCGTCGTTCCGTGACTCGTCCCATGTCGTGCCCCTTGCGCCGGTCGGTGTGCCGGTCAGTCCCGGTTCTGTACGTGCTGGTAGCCGAAGCGGCCCTTGATGCAGAGATTGCCGTGGGTCACCGGGTTGTCGTGCGGTGAGGTGACCTTGACGATCTCATTGTCCTGCACATGGAGCGTGAGATTGCAGCCCACTCCGCAGTACGCGCACACCGTCGTCGTCTCGGTCTGCCGCTCCTCGTCCCAGGTGCCCGCCGCCCGCATGTCGAACTCCGACTTGAAGGACAGGGCACCGGTGGGGCACACCTCGATGCAGTTGCCGCAGTAGACGCACCCCGAGTCGGTCAGCGGGCCGTCGTGCTCGACCGAGATCCGGGCGTCGAAGCCGCGGCCGGAGACGGAGATGGCGAAGCTGTTCTGCCACTGGTCGCCGCAGGCGTCCACGCACTTGTAGCAGAGGATGCACTTGCCGTAGTCGCGCACGTAGAGGTCGTTGTCGACCCGTGGTTCCTCCTCGACGCGCGCCGCGTCCGGACCGAAGCGGTCGGGCTTGGCCTCGTACTCCTTGATCCACTGGGCGACCGAGGGGGTGGTGGACAGGTCGACCGAGGAGGCGAGGAGTTCGAGGACGACCTTGCGGCTGTGCCGGGCGCGCTCGGTGTCCGTGCGCACCACCATGCCGGGCTCCGCCGTGCGCGAGCAGGCGGGCGCGAGGGTTCTGGCGCCCTCGACGTCCACCACGCAGACCCGGCAGGCGTTCTTCGGCGTGAGCGTGTCGCCCTCGCACAGGGTCGGGACGTCCTTCCCGGCGGCCCGGCAGGCGTCGAGGATCGTGGACCCTTCGGGGACCCGGGCCTCCTGCCCGTCGAGGGTGAACTCCACCAGGCGGCGCGGCACTCCGAGCGGTATCGCGGTCATTCGTACGCCCCCAGACGGTCGATGGCGGATTCCACGGCGTTCCACGCGGTCTGCCCGAGACCGCAGATCGAGGCGTCCCGCATCGTGCGGCCGACCTCGCGGAGCAGGGCGATGTCGTCGGCCGCCGCGGCACCCGTGCGGTCGGCGATCCGGTGCAGCGCCTCCTCCTGGCGCACGGTTCCGACCCGGCACGGCACGCACTGACCGCACGACTCGTCGCGGAAGAACTCGGCGATCCGCAGGAGGAGCCGGGGAAGCGGGACCGTGTCGTCGAAGGCCATGACGACGCCGGAGCCCAGGGTCGTGCCCGCCTCGCGGGTGCCTTCGAAGGTGAGCGGGATGTCGAGTTCGTCCGGGCGGACGAAACCCCCGGCCGCGCCGCCGAGCAGGACCGCGCGGAGGTTGTCGCGGACCCCGGCGAGGGTGAGCAGCTCGCCGAGCGTGGCACCGAAGGGGAGTTCGTAGACGCCGGGGCGGGCCACCGTGCCGGACACGCAGAACAGCTTGGGGCCCGTGGACGTCGGCGTGCCGATCGCGGCGTAGGCCTGGGCCCCCATGGTGAGGATGGGGAGGACGTTGACCAGCGTCTCGACGTTGTTCTCCACCGTGGGTTTGCCGAACAGCCCCTTCTCGACCGGGAACGGCGGCTTGGAGCGGGGCTCGCCGCGGTGGCCCTCGATGGAGTTGAACAGGGCCGTCTCCTCGCCGCAGATGTACGCGCCCGCGCCGCGCCGGATCTCGATGTCGAAGGCGTAGCCCTGACCGAGGACGTCGTCGCCGAGCAGGCCGCGGGTGCGGGCCTGCTCGATGGCGTGGGTGAGGCGGGCCAGCGCGCGGGGGTACTCGCCGCGGAGGTAGAGAAAGCCCCGGTGGGCGCCGGTCGCGTAGGCCGCGATCGTCATGGCCTCGACCAGGGCGTACGGGTCGCCCTCCATCAGGACGCGGTCCTTGAAGGTGCCCGGTTCGGATTCGTCGGCGTTGCAGACCAGGTAGTGCGGGTGGTCGGGCTGGGCGGCCGTCGCCTGCCACTTGCGGCCGGTGGGGAAGGCGGCGCCGCCGCGGCCGACCAGGCCGGCGTCGGTGACCTCGCGGATGACGGCGGCGGGGCCGAGGGCGAAGGCGCGGCGCAGGGCGGTGTAGCCGCCGTGGGCGCGGTAGTCGTCCAGGGAGGTGGGGTCGGTGGTGCCGATGCGGTGGAGGAGGGTGAGGGTGGGGGTGCCGGTCTGGGGGACGGCGGTTTCGGGGGCGGGTTCGGTGGGGGCGGTTTCGGGGGCGGTGGCCGCCGCGATCGCTTGGTCGGGGGTTGCGGGGGCGCATACCGCCGTCGCGTGGAGGGTGTTTCGCCCCCGCCGCCCCTTCCCTGTCCCGTCCCCGGGGGCTGCCGCCCCCGGACCCCCGCTTTCGGCCTGGACGGCCTCGTCCTCAAGCTCCCCCAGAGGGGGTACCCCCAGACGGGCTGGGTGGCCCGCCCGGATCGTCAAGGTTGCCGGGGCCCGTTCGCACAGGCCCAGGCAGGGAGATCGCTCGACCTTCACGCCGCTCTGCGGGCCCAGGCGTGCCTCCACGGTCGCGCACAGCTCACTCGCGCCCGCCGCCGTGCACGCCAGGTCGGTGCAGACGTGCAGGACCGTGGCCGGGCGGGGGCGGACCGAGAACATGGCGTAGAAGGTGGCCACCCCGTACGCCTCGGCCGGGGGGACGGTCAGGCGGCGGCACACGTAGTCCAGGGCGCCCTCGCTGATCCAGCCGACCCGGTCGTTGAGCGCGTGCAGGGCCGGCAGGAGCTGGTCGCGGCGGTCCCGGGCCTCCCGGCCGCCTCGCGCCCACCTGAGGTCCGCATCGGAGCGGTCCGCGCCCTCCCAGGAGGACTCGGGCGGGCCGAGCAGGGCGTCGACGGCCGCGCGTTCCTCGTCCGTGGGCTTGCTGTCACCGAAGCGCAGGTCCACCGGTGCTCACCTTCTCGATCCGGATCGCCGAGGCCTTGAACTCCGCCGTACCGGCGATGGGACAGTTCGCCTCGATGGTCAGCTGGTTGGTGTCCACCTCGTCGGGAAAGTGGAAGCTCATGAAGGCCAGGCCCGGACGCAGCGCCGGGTCGACCCAGACGGGGGCCAGCAGCGAGCCGCGCCGGGAGGTGACCCGGACCTCCTCGCCGACCACCACCCCGTAGCGTTCGGCGTCCTCCGGGCAGAGCTCGACGGACTCGCCGCGGCGCAGCGGGGAGGCGTAGCCGCCGCTCTGCACCCCCGTGTTGTACGAGTCGAGACGGCGTCCCGTGGTCAGCCGGATCGGGTACTGCTCGTCGGTGAGGTCCACGGGCGGGTCGTGCCGGACGAGGCCGAAGGGGGCCCGGCGGCCGCGGTCGGCCGGGTCCGGTGCCCACAACCTCCCGTGCAGGTACGTCGGTTCCAGTTCCTCCGTGCTCGGGCACGGCCACTGGATGCCCTGGTGCTCGTCCAGGCGGGCGTACGTCATCCCGTGGTGGTCGGGGGAGAGGGAGCGCAGCTCGTTCCAGACCGCCTCCGCGTCGGCGTACTTCCAGTCGTGGCCGAGGCGGGCCGCGAGGTCGCAGAGGATGTCGATGTCCTCGCGGGCCTCTCCGGGCGGGGTCACGGCCCTGCGCACCCGTTGGACGCGCCGCTCGCTGTTGGTGGTGGTGCCCTCCGTCTCCGCCCAGCCCGCCGTCGCCGGGAGGACCACGTCGGCCAGTTCGGCGGTCTTCGTGAGGAAGATGTCCTGGACCACCAGGAAGTCCAGTGCGCGCAGGCGGCGTACCGCCTGGTCGGAGTCCGCCTCCGACTGGGCCGGGTTCTCGCCGATGCAGTAGACGGCGCGGAGCGAGCCGTCGTCCATGGCCTCGAACATCTCCGTCAGGGTGAGGCCGTGGCGCGGCTCGACCACCGTGTCCCACGCCGTCTCGAACTTCCGGCGGACCTCCGGGTCGAGGACGTCCTGGAAGCCGGGCAGCCGGTTGGGGATGGCGCCCATGTCACCGCCGCCCTGCACGTTGTTCTGGCCGCGCAGGGGCTGGAGGCCGGAGCCGTAGCGGCCGACGTGACCGGTGAGCAGGGAGAGGTTGATCAGGGCGCGGACGTTGTCCGTGCCGTTGTGGTGTTCGGTGATGCCGAGCGTCCAGCACAGCTGGGCGCGCTCGGCACGGGCGTAGGCGTGCGCCAGCTCGCGGATGGCGGCGGCCGGTACGCCGGTCACCTTCTCGGCGAGGGAGAGGGTCCAGGGCTCGACCAGGGCCCTGTAGTCGTCGTAGCCCGTCGTCGCGCGCGCGATGAACGCCTCGTTGGCCAGGCCCGCGTGGATGATCTCGCGGCCGACCGCGTGCGCCAGCGCGATGTCCGTGCCGACGTTCGGGCCGAGCCAGCTCTCCGCCCACTCGGCGGTCGAGGTGCGGCGCGGGTCCACCGCGTACAGGCGGGCGCCGCCCCGGATGCCCTTCAGCACGTGCTGGAAGAAGATCGGGTGCGCGAAGCGGGCGTTGGAGCCCCACATCACGATGACGTCGGTGTGCTCGATCTCCTCGTAGGAGGAGGTGCCGCCGCCCGAGCCGAAGGCGGCCGACAGGCCCGCGACGCTCGGCGCGTGGCAGGTGCGGTTGCAGGAGTCGACGTTGTGGGTGCCCATGACCACCCGGGCGAACTTCTGCGCCACGTAGTTCATCTCGTTGGTCGCCCGCGCGCACGAGAACATCCCGAACGCGCCGCGTGCCGCCGTCAGGCCCCGGGCCGTGCGGTCCAGGGCCTCCTCCCAGGTGGCCCGGCGGAAGGGCTCGTCGCGCGAGTCCCGGACCAGGGGATGGGTGAGGCGGGTGTAGGTCTTGGGGGTGCGGTCGCGTTTCCTCATGCGGCGCTCCTCAGCGCGAGCAGGTCCGACAGGGCGTGCACGGTGCGCAGGGTGGGCACCGGGACCCCGGTGATCTCCGCCAGCTCGACGACGGCCGCGAGTAGCACGTCGAGTTCGAGCGGCTTGCCGCGCTCCAGGTCCTGGAGCGTGGAGGTGCGGTGGTCGCCGACCCGTTCGGCGCCCGCGATCCGGCGTTCGATGGAAACGCCGACCTCGCAGCCGAGGGCTCCGGCGACCGCCAGCGTCTCGGCCATCATGGTCTCGATGACCTCGCGGGTGCCGCCGTGCCGGCACATCTGGCGCATGGTGGCCCGGGCCAGGGCGCTGATCGGGTTGAAGGAGATGTTGCCCAGCAGCTTCAGCCAGATGTCGCTCCGCAGGTCCGGCTCGACCGGGCACTTCAGACCGCCCGAGCGCATCGCCTCGCTGAGCGCCAGGCACCGCGGCGAGATCTCCCGGCCGGGCTCGCCGATCGAGAACCGGGTGCCTTCCACGTGCCGTACGACGCCCGGCTGTTCCAGTTCGGTGGCCGCGTACACCACGCAGCCGACGGCCCGTTCGGGCGCGAGCACCGCACTGACCGCGCCGGCCGGGTCCACGCTTTCGAGACGGCGCCCGTCCCAGGGACCGCCGTGCCGGTGGAAGTACCACCAGGGGATGCCGTTCTGGGCGGCCACGACCGCCGTGCTCTCGTGCAGCAGCGGCTCGATCAGCGGCCCGCACGCCGCGTACGAGTTGGCCTTCAGACCCAGGAACACGTAGTCGACCGGGCCGACTTCGGCCGGGTCGTCGGTGGCGCGCGGATGCGCGGTGAAGTCGCCGCGCGGGCTGCGCACCCGTACCCCGTACTGCCTCATGGCCGCCAGGTGCGGTCCACGGGCGATGAGATGCACGTCGGCGCCCGCACGGTGGAGCGCGGCGCCGACGTAGGCGCCGATCGCCCCGGCGCCGAGGACTGCGACTTTCATGGCGGGGGAGCTCCGTTCGGTCGAGGGATACCGAGGAACCGGGAAGAGATCAGTCGAGAAGTCTCGATGATGTCGACGAAATATTGTCTACAGTATGGAGGTTGGGGCGGCAAGGCTTTGTGCAGCAGTGGTGGTGGTCCGTAGTCGTGTGATCGGCTTTTGTAGTTGTCTGCTCAACAGTCTTCTCAAGCGCTTTCCGGATGCCTACGGTTGGGGACCCATGAGTCCCCCCGTCGCACCCCCGGGCTGGAGCCGCTGGCTCGTCCCCCCGGCCGCTCTCTCGGTCCACCTCTCCATCGGCCAGGCCTACGCCTGGTCCGTGTTCAAACCGCCCCTGGAATCCGCGCTCGGCCTCAGCGGCACGCAGAGCGCGCTGCCCTTCCAGCTCGGCATCGTCATGCTCGGTCTCTCGGCCGCGTTCGGCGGCACGCTCGTCGAACGGCACGGGCCACGCTGGGCGATGACCGTCGCCCTGGTCTGCTTCTCCTCCGGCTTCCTGCTCTCCGCGCTCGGCGCGGCGGTGGAGCAGTACTGGCTGATCGTCCTCGGCTACGGCTTCGTCGGCGGGATCGGCCTCGGCATCGGCTACATCTCGCCCGTCTCGACGCTGATCAAGTGGTTCCCGGACCGGCCGGGCATGGCCACCGGCATCGCCATCATGGGCTTCGGCGGCGGCGCCCTGATCGCCTCGCCCTGGTCGGCGCAGATGCTGAAGTCCTTCGGCACCGACAACTCGGGGATCGCCCTCGCCTTCCTCGTGCACGGACTGACGTACGCCGTCTTCATGCTCCTCGGCGTGCTGCTGGTCCGGGTGCCGAGGCCCAAGGAGCGGGCGGACGGCCGCCCCGCCCCGCTCGAAGGGGTCCAGGTCTCGGCGCGTTCGGCGCTGCGCACGCCGCAGTTCTGGCTGCTGTGGCTGGTGCTCTGCATGAACGTCACGGCCGGCATCGGCATCCTGGAGAAGGCCGCGCCGATGATCACGGACTTCTTCGCGGACACGTCCACCCCGGTGTCGGCGACCGCGGCGGCCGGCTTCGTGGCCCTGCTGTCGGCGGCCAACATGGCGGGCCGAATCGGCTGGTCCTCGACCTCCGACCTGATCGGACGCAAGAACATCTACCGCGTCTACCTCGGTGCCGGCGCGTTGATGTACACCCTGATCGCGCTGTTCGGCGACTCCTCCAAACCGCTGTTCGTGCTGTGCGCGCTGGTCGTCCTCTCCTTCTACGGCGGCGGCTTCGCCACGGCCCCGGCCTACCTCAAGGACCTCTTCGGCACCTACCAGGTCGGCGCGATCCACGGGCGGCTGCTCACCGCCTGGTCGCTGGCCGGGGTCCTCGGGCCGCTGATCGTGAACTGGATCGCCGATCACCAGGAGGAGGCGGGGCGGCACGGCTCGGACCTCTACGGCACCTCGTTCCTCATCATGATCGGGCTGCTGGTCGTCGGCTTCGTCGCCAACGAACTCGTCCGGCCCGTCCACGCCCGGCACCACGAGCCCACGGCCACCGTTGCCGCGACCACCGTCCCCGCGCCGAAGGAGGGCAACGATGTCACCCGACAGCAGCCAGAGTCCGCCTGAGGCCGCCGAGGTGCCCGACCGGCGGCCGCTGATCGCCTTCACCTGGCTCTGGGTGGGCGCGCCGCTCGCCTACGGGCTGTACGAACTCGTGCGGAAGGCGACCCAGCTCTTCACCGGGTGAGCGCGGACACCGGCGACCGGGACGGCCCGGGGCGGCAGAGGATGCTGACCGAAGCCGACAACCCGGGCGCCGGTTTCCTGTCGTATCACCTGCCGTCGTACCCGTCGGTCACTGATCACACTGGTGGATCCCGTACCCCGAGGCAGCGAGGACTCCACCCATGCACCACGGCTCCCGCATCACCGCCGTCGGCCACTACCAGCCCGCCCGGATCCTCACCAACGAAGACCTGGCGGGCATGGTCGACACCAGCGACGAGTGGATCAGGAGCCGGGTGGGCATTCGTTCGCGCCGGATCGCCGGACCCGACGAGCCGGTCGACGAGCTGGCCGGCCACGCCGCCGCGAAGGCGCTCGCGGCGGCCGGGCTGACCCCCGCCGACGTGGACCTGGTCGTGGTCGCCACCTCCACCGCGATCGACCGCTCCCCGAACACCGCCGCCCGCGTCGCGGCCCGCCTCGGCATGCCCGGCCCCGCCGCGCTGGACCTCAACGTCGTGTGCGCGGGCTTCACCCACGCCCTGGCAACCGCCGACCACGCGGTACGGGCCGGCTCGTCGAGCCGGGCGCTGGTCGTCGGCGCGGACAAGATGTCCGAGGTCGTCGACTGGACCGACCGCACCACCTGCGTGCTGGTCGGCGACGGGGCGGGGGCCGCCGTCGTGGAGGCCTGCGCGCCGGGCGAGGAGGCGGGGATCGGTCCCGTGCTGTGGGGCTCGGTGCCCGAGATGGGCAACGCCGTCCGCATCGAGGGGACGCCGCCGCGGTTCGCGCAGGAGGGACAGAGCGTCTACCGCTGGGCCACCACCCGGCTGCCCGCCATCGCGCGCCAGGCCTGCGAGCGGTCCGGCCTCGAGCCCGCCGACCTCGCCGCGGTCGTCCTGCACCAGGCCAACCTGCGCATCGTCGAACCCCTCGCCGCGAAGATCGGCGCCGTCAACGCCGTGGTCGCCCGCGACGTCGTCGAGTCGGGCAACACCTCCGCGGCGAGCATCCCGCTGGCGCTCTCCAAGCTGGTGGAACGGGGCGAGATCACCACCGGCGACCCGGTGCTCCTGTTCGGCTTCGGCGGCAACCTCTCCTACGCCGGACAGGTCGTCCGCTGCCCCTGAAGGCCCGTGCGGCCCTGATGTGACGTGCCCTACACCCCGGTCCCCGGCAGGAGCGCGCCGTAGACTGTAGACGAAAGACAATCAATACTTCGCGTACTGGTTGTTCCGGCCGTCGAGGGGGGACCGATGTTGTCCGCAGGACTGCCGCAGGGCGCGGTGCCCAGGCTCGAACGGCCCGGCCCGCTGCGGGACCGGGTCTACGAGGCGCTGCTCGAACTCATCACCACCCGGGCCCTCCAGCCCGGCCAGCACCTCGTCGAGAGCGAACTGGCCGGTCATCTCGGGGTGTCGAGGCAGCCGGTGCGCGAGGCACTGCAACGGCTCAACACCGAGGGCTGGGTCGATCTGCGTCCCGCGCAGGGCGCCTTCGTGCACGAGCCGACCGAGGAGGAGGCGGACCAGCTCCTGACGGTGCGTACGCTCCTGGAGGCCGAGGCGGCCCGGCTCGCCGCGGCCAACGCCTCCACGGCCGGCATCGCCGCGCTGGAGGAGCTGTGCGAGGAGGGGGAGCGGGCCGTCGCCGCCGAGGACGTGGACGCCACCGTCGCCGTCAACGCCCGCTTCCACGGCAAGGTCATGGAGCTGGCGGGCAACGCCGTCCTGGCCGAGCTGGCCGCGCAGGTCGACCGGAGGGTGCGCTGGTACTACACGCCGGTCGCCCGGCAGCGCGGCCGCCAGTCCTGGATCGAGCACCGCAAGCTGATCGCGGCCATCACCGAACGGGACGAGCAGGCGGCGACCCGGCTGATGCGCGAGCACACGGAACACACCCGCCGCTCCTACCACGCGCGAGAGAAGTCCTGAGAGGCCACAGCGCCCCAGGTCAGAGCCCGTTCGCAGAGTGTTCACCGGCCGCCCGGCCACCGTGCCGGGCGGCCTCGTCGGGTCCGGGGCCGTCGGACGCCGCGCCGGTCTTTGTCCACTCAGAGGAGAAAGTTCGCAGCAATTCGTGCGTGACTTCTTCCCACACCCGGCGCCCACTGCTACGTTCCCTCCGAAAGCACGCCACGACAGCACGTCAGGAACGTGGCCGGAAACCGGCGGACTCAAGGCCGATTGAGGCGGGGAGGGGCTCGTGAGACGCATGACCGCACGACCCGCTAACGCCCACCAAGCGCGACTGCTCCAGCTGTTGCGCGACGGCGGGCCCAACTCCCGCGCCCAGCTGGGCGACCAGGTCGACCTCTCCAGGTCCAAGCTGGCCGTCGAGGTGGACCGGCTGCTGGAGACCGGTCTCGTCGTGGCCGACGGACTCGCCGCCTCGCGCGGCGGGCGCCGCAGCCACAACGTCCGCCTCAACCCCGAACTGCGCTTCCTCGGCGTCGACATCGGCGCGACCTCGGTCGACGTCGCCGTCACCAACGCCGAACTGGAGATCCTCGGGCACATCAACCAGCCCATGGACGTGCGCGAAGGCCCGGTCGCGGTCTTCGAGCAGGTGCTGTCCATGGCCGCCAAGCTGCGCGCCTCCGGGCTCGCGGAAGGCTTCGACGGCGCCGGCATCGGCGTCCCGGGGCCGGTCCGCTTCCCCGAGGGCGTGCCGGTGGCTCCGCCGATCATGCCGGGCTGGGACGGCTTCCCCGTCCGGGAGGCGCTCAGCCAGGAGCTCGGCTGCCCGGTCATGGTCGACAACGACGTGAACCTGATGGCGCTGGGGGAGCAGCACGCGGGCGTCGCCCGCACTCAGCACGACTTCCTCGTCGTCAAGATCGGTACCGGCATCGGCTGCGGCATCGTCGTCGGCGGGGAGGTCTACCGCGGGACCACGGGCAGCGCGGGCGACATCGGGCACATCCAGGCGGTGCCCGAGGGACGCCAGTGCGCCTGCGGCAACCGCGGCTGCCTGGAGGCCCACTTCAGCGGCGCGGCCCTGGCCCGCGACGCCACGGAGGCCGCCCAGCAGGGCCAGTCGGCCGAGCTCGCGAACCGGCTGGAGGCGAACGGGGGCCTCAGCGCCGCCGACGTCGCCGCCGCGGCCGCCGCGGGTGACGCCACCGCGCTGGACCTGATCAGGGAGGGCGGCCGCAGCACCGGCCAGGTCATCGCCGGCCTGGTCAGCTTCTTCAACCCGGGCCTGGTGGTGATCGGCGGCGGGGTGACCGGCCTCGGCCACAACCTGCTCGCCGCGATCCGCACCCAGGTCTACCGCCAGTCGCTGCCCCTGGCGACCGGCAACCTGCCCATCGTCCTCGGGGAGCTGGGACCCACCGCCGGAGTCATCGGCGCGGCCCGGCTGATCAGCGACCACCTGTTCTCACCCGCGTAGCCACCGTTCGGTACCCGAGCACCACCCAGCACAGCGCTCTACTCAGCCCTGCCCTGCTCCGCACCGTCACGTCCTGTTCGTCACGTCCCGTTCCGCCACGCCCTGCTCTGCTCTGCCCTGACACCGGCCCGCACGCCCGCCGAGGGGACCTCACATGGCACCAGAACCACCGCTGCTCAGCATGTCCGGCATCACCAAGTCGTTCCCCGGAGTCCGGGCCCTCGACGGCGTCGACCTCGACGTCCAGGCCGGCGAGGTGCACTGCCTCCTCGGCCAGAACGGCGCCGGGAAGTCCACCCTCATCAAGGTGCTGGCCGGCGCCCACCAGCCCGACACCGGCACCATCCGCTGGCGCGGCGAGGAGGTCACCCTGCGCTCGCCCATCGCGGCCATGCGCCTGGGCATCGCCACCATCTACCAGGAACTCGACCTGGTCGAGCACCTGTCGGTCGCCGAGAACGTCCACCTCGGACACGAGCCGACCGCCGCCGGCTTCGTCGTCCGGGGCAAGGCGGCCAAGGCGTCCACGGCCGCGCTGCTCAAGCGGCTCGGGCACCCCGAGGTCGACCCGGGGCGGCTGGTCGGCGACCTGTCGGCGGCGCAGCAGCAGATCGTGTCGATGGCACGGGCGCTGTCCCACGACGTACGGCTGATCGTGATGGACGAGCCGTCCGCCGCGCTCGACCCGGACGAGGTCGACAACCTCTTCCGCATCGTCGCCGACCTCACCGCCGACGGAGTCGCCGTCGTCTACATCTCGCACCGCCTGGAGGAGATCCGCCGCATCGGCGACCGGGTCACCGTCCTCAAGGACGGCCGGGCGGTGGCCCGCGGTCTGCCCGCCGAGTCCACGCCCACCCGCGAGGTGGTGGCGCTGATGACGGGACGCAACGTCGAGTACGTCTTCCCGGAGCGGCCCACCGCGCCGCCCGCGGGCGAACCCGTGCTGAGCGTGAGGGGACTGGCCCGGCAGGGCGAGTTCGCCCCGCTCGACCTGGAGGTGCGCCCCGGCGAGATCGTCGGCCTCGCGGGGCTCGTCGGCTCCGGCCGCTCCGAGATCCTGGAGACGGTCTACGGCGCCCGCAAGGCGAGCGCCGGCCAGGTCCTCGTCGACGGGCGCCCGCTGCGGCCGGGCAGCGTGCGCGCCGCCGTGCGCGCCGGACTCGGACTCGCCCCCGAGGAACGCAAGGCCCAGGCCCTGCTGATGCTGGAGTCCGTCACCCGCAACGTGTCGGTCTCCGCCATGTCCCGCTTCTCGCGCGGCGGCTGGATCGACCGCGGCGCCGAACTCGGCGCGGCCCGCAAGGCCACCCAAGAGCTGTCGCTGCGGCCCGACAACCCGTCCGTGCCCGTGCGCACCCTGTCCGGCGGCAACCAGCAGAAGGCGGTGCTCGCCCGCTGGCTGCTGCGCGGCTGCCGGGTCCTGCTGCTCGACGAACCCACCCGCGGCGTCGACGTCGGCGCCCGCGCCGAGCTGTACGCCGTCATCCGGCGTCTGGCCGACGAGGGCCTGGCCGTACTGCTGGTCTCCAGCGAGGTGCCCGAGGTACTGGGCCTCGCCGACCGCGTACTGGTACTGCGCGAGGGCCGCGTCGTGCACGAGGCCCCCGCCCGCGAACTCGACGAACCCCGCGTACTCGACCTCGTGATGGAAGGAAGTCCGGCGTCATGACGCAGCACGTGTCCCCGCCGCGGGACGGCACCGGCAAGGCGGCACCCCTGGACGGTCCGCCCGCCTGGCGGGTCCGGTTCGGCCGCGCCGACGTCCGCACCCTCACCCTGCTCGGCGTGCTCGCCGTACTGGTCCTCATCGGCGGCATCACCCAGCCCGACTCGTTCCTCGACACCAACAACCTCCAGCTGGTGCTCACCCAGGCGTCCGTCATCGGCGTCGTGACCGTCGGCATGACCTTCGTCATCGTCTCCGGCGGCATCGACCTGTCGGTCGGCGCGATCGTCGCCCTCTCCTCGGTGTGGGCGACCACGGTGGCCACCCAGGAGTACGGTTTCGCCGGCATCCTCTTCACGGCGATCGTGGTCGGCGTCGGCTGCGGCCTGGTCAACGGCCTGCTCATCTCCTTCGGCGGGATGGTGCCGTTCATCGCCACCCTCGCCATGCTGGCCTCGGCGCGCGGACTCGCGCTCCAGATCACCGACGGCCGCACCCAGGTCGTCACCGTCCCGAGCGTCCTCGACCTCGCCGAGCGCGACTCGTACGTGCTCGGCATACCGCCGCTGGTCCTGGTCTTCGCGGCCGTCACCGTCGTCGGCTGGCTGGTCCTGAACCGGACCACCTTCGGCCGCCGCACCGTCGCCGTCGGCGGCAACGCCGAGGCCGCCCGGCTGGCCGGCATCGACGTCCGCCGCCAGCGCCTCTACCTCTACCTGCTGTCCGGGCTGTGCTGCGGCATCGCCGCCTTCCTCCTGGTGGCCCTCGCCGGCTCCGGCCAGAACACCAACGGCAACCTCTACGAACTCGACGCCATCGCCGCCGCGATCATCGGCGGCACCCTGCTGACCGGCGGCCGGGGCCACATCATCGGCTCCGTGCTGGGCGTCCTGATCTTCACCACCATCACCAACATCTTCGCCCTGAACAACCTGCAGACCGACGTGCAGCAGATCGCCAAGGGCGCGATCATCGTCGCCGCCGTGCTGGTCCAGCGCCGTACCGCAAGCACGCATTGAGGAAAGGGTTCACCGTCATGACGAAGCTCACGAGTCGCAGAGGGCTGCTCTTCGGGGCCGCCGCCGTGTCCGCCGGTGCCGTCCTCGCCGGGTGCACCAGCAACGACCCCGACAGCGGCGACGACAAGGCCGCCGCGGACACGCAGCCGGCCGCCGACGACAAGCCCGGCAAGCCGGTCACCATCGGCTACGCCGGCCCGCAGGCCGACCACGGCTGGCTCAACGCCGTCAACGACCAGGCCAAGAAGCGCGCCGAGAAGTACTCCGAGATCACCATGGAGATCACCGAGGGCTCCAACGACACCGCGCAGCAGATCGGCCAGATCGAGACCCTCATCAACAAGAAGGTCGACGTCCTGGTCATCCTGCCGGCCGACGGCAAGGCCCTCACCCAGATCGGCCTGAAGGCGATGCGGGCCGGCATCCCCGTCATCAACCTGGACCGCATCTTCAACAGCCCCCAGGCCTACCGCTGCTGGGTCGGCGGCGACAACTACGGCATGGGTCTCAACGCCGCCCACTACATCGGCGAGAAGCTCAAGGACAAGCCGAACGCCAAGGTCATAGAGCTGGCCGGCATCGACAACCTGGAACTGACCCAGCAGCGCACCCAGGGCTTCGACGACGGACTGAAGAACTACCCGAACATCAAGAAGGTGGCCCGCCAGGCCGCCGAGTTCACGGTCGAGTCCGGCCAGTCCAAGATGGCCCAGCTGCTCCAGGCCCAGTCGGACTTCGACGCCCTGTGGAACCACGACGACGACCAGGGCGTGGGTGCCCTGCGCGCCATCGAGCAGGCCGGACGCGACGACTTCCTGATGGTCGGCGGCGCGGGCGCGCTCTCCGCCTTCCAGGCCATCAAGGCCGACAGCGGCGTGCTGAAGGCGACGGTGCTCTACCCGCCGACCATGGCCGCCTCCGCGATCGACCTGGCCCGCGCCCTCGGGCAGGGCAAGGGCGTCAGCGGTCTCGCCGAGTTCGAGATCCCCTCGACCGTCACCTGCTACTCGGCCGTCGTCGACAAGGACAACGTCGACCAGTACATGTCCACGGGCTTCAAGTGAGGGCTGCCGCTCCGGCAGCGGCCTGACCAGCCGCCGCCGGAGCGGGGCCCACCCCACCGCGCCACCACGACGAGGAGGACATCCGCATGGGACAGCCGCAGCAGCCCGAGGGGGCCGGCGCCGACGAGGCAGCCGCCGGGACCGACAGCGGGACCGATACCGGGACCGACGCCGGGGCCGGGGCGGCGACGGGGGCGTCCGCGACCAGACCGCCCCTGCGCGTCGGCATGGTCGGCTACGCCTTCATGGGGGCCGCCCACTCCCAGGGCTGGCGCACCGCCGGCCGGGTCTTCGACCTGCCGCTGAACCCGGTGCTGGCCGCGATCTGCGGGCGGGACGCCGACGCCGTCCGCCTCGCGGCCGACCGGCACGGCTGGGCGAGCACCGAGACCGACTGGCGGACCCTGGTCGAACGGGACGACATCGACCTCGTCGACATCTGCACCCCCGGCGACAGCCACGCCGAGATCGCGCTGGCCGCGCTCGCCGCCGGGAAACACGTCCTGTGCGAGAAGCCGCTGGCCAACACCGTCGAGGAGGCGCAGGAGATGACCCGCGCCGCCGAGGAGGCCGGGGCACGCGGGCAGCTGGCGATGGTCGGCTTCAACTACCGCCGGGTGCCGGCCACCGCGCTGGCCCGCCGGATGGTCGCCGAGGGCCGGGTCGGCCGGCTGCGGCACCTGCGGGTGACCTACCTCCAGGACTGGCTGGTCGACCCCAAGGCCCCGCTCACCTGGCGGCTGCGCAAGGAGCTGGCCGGGTCGGGGGCGCTCGGCGACCTCGGCGCCCACATCGTCGACCTCGCCCAGTACCTGTCGGGGGAGCGGATCGCGGGCGTCTCCGCCCTCACCGAGACCTTCGTACGGGAACGCCCGCTGCCCGCCGGCGCCCCCCGGGGCCTGTCCGCGGGCTCCGCCGACGGGGTGACGGGGCAGGTCACCGTGGACGACGCCGCCGTGTTCACCGGCCGCCTCACCTCCGGCGCCCTGGTCTCCTTCGAGGCCACCCGGTACGCCACCGGCCGCAAGAACGCCCTGCGCATCGAACTCAACGGCGAGCGCGGCTCCCTCGCCTTCGACCTGGAACGGCTCAACGAGCTGGAGTACCACGACGGCACGGAACCGGGGGAGCACGCGGGCTTCCGCCGCATCCTCGTCACCGAACCCGAGCACCCCTACCTGGAGGCCTGGTGGCCGCCGGGCCACGGCCTCGGCTACGAGCACACCTTCGTGCACCAGGCGCGCGACCTCGTGCACGCCCTCGCCGAGGGCCGCGGGCCCGAACCCTCCTTCGCGGACGGGCTCCAGGTGCAGCGCGTGCTCGCCGCCGTGGAGGAGAGCGCCGAGAAGAACTCCGTCTACACCCCGATCGCCCCCTGAGGAGGCCGGCAGCGCCATGCCACGCAACTTCACACTCTTCACCGGACAGTGGGCGGACCTGCCGCTGGAGGAGGTCTGCCGCCTCGCCCGCGACTTCGGCTACGACGGCCTGGAACTCGCCTGCTGGGGCGACCACTTCGAGGTCGACAAGGCCCTCGCCGACCCCTCCTACGTGGACTCCCGGCACCAGCTGCTCGACAAGTACGGTCTCAAGTGCTGGGCCATCTCCAACCACCTGGTCGGCCAGGCCGTCTGCGACGCCATCATCGACGAGCGCCACGAGGCGATCCTGCCCGCCCGCATCTGGGGCGACGGCGACGCCGAAGGCGTGCGGCAGCGCGCCGCGGCCGAGATCAAGGACACCGCGCGGGCCGCCGCCCGTCTCGGGGTCGACACGGTCATCGGCTTCACCGGCTCGGCGATCTGGCACCTGGTGGCGATGTTCCCGCCTGCCCCGGAGTCGATGATCGAGCGCGGCTACCAGGACTTCGCGGACCGCTGGAACCCGATCCTGGACGTCTTCGACGCCGAGGGCGTGCGGTTCGCGCACGAGGTGCACCCCAGCGAGATCGCCTACGACTACTGGACCACCCAACGCGCCCTGGAGGCGGTCGACCACCGGCCCGCGTTCGGCCTGAACTTCGACCCCTCCCACTTCGTGTGGCAGGACCTCGACCCGGTCGGCTTCCTGTGGGACTTCCGCGACCGCATCTACCACGTCGACTGCAAGGAGGCCCGCAAGCGCCTCGACGGCCGCAACGGACGGCTCGGCTCCCACCTGCCGTGGGGCGACCCGCGGCGCGGCTGGGACTTCGTGTCCGCCGGACACGGCGACGTCCCCTGGGAGGACGTGTTCCGCATGCTGCGCTCCATCGACTACCAGGGACCCGTCTCCGTCGAGTGGGAGGACGCCGGCATGGACCGGGTGCAGGGCGCGCCCGAGGCCCTGAGCCGCCTCAAGGCCTTCGACTTCGAACCGCCCACCGCGTCCTTCGACGCCGCGTTCAACAGCTGAGCCGCACGCCCGGCGCAGGTCGGGACGGGGGCCGGAGACAACCGCCGGTCCCCGGTCGGGGCTGCCCGAATCCCGCTTTGTCCTGAGTTGGGTAAAAGTTCAACGAGTCCTGACCCAAGGGGTGTTGGCCCCGGAAGAACGCGGTTACCGTCCCTGAAGTGTTCAGGACACTCACGCCTCCGGGGTGACGGCGCACCCCGGCGCCCGCATCGCACGTCTTCGCACCCATCCCGTACGGCCCACCCGTTCCCGGAGGGACTTCGTGCACAGAACCAGACTCAACGGCACCACGACCGCGAGGCGCCCCAGGCTTCGCACCACCCTCGCCCTCTTCACCGGCCTGCTGCTGGCCGTGGGCACCCCGGCGACCGTCGCCGGCGCGCACCCCGGCCACCCGGAGCACGACGAGACGGCGGCCGCCGCCGAGGGGCAGTTCCAGCAGGTACCGCTCGCCAAGGGCGAGCCCGAGATGGGCGAGCCGATGTCGCTCGCGGTGCTCCCGGACCGCAGCGTCCTGCACACCGCCCGCGACGGCACACTGCGCCTGACCGACCAGGGCGGCGTCACCAAGGTCGCCGGCAAGATCCCCGTCTACAACCACGACGAGGAGGGCCTCCAGGGCGTCGGCATCGACCCGGACTTCGAGAAGAACCGGGCGATCTACCTCTACTACGCCCCGCCGCTGGACACCCCAGCGGGCGACGCCCCGGAGAACGGCACCGCCGAGGACTTCAAGCCCTTCGACGGCGTCAACCGCCTCTCCCGCTTCGTCCTGAACGCCAACGGCACGCTGGACATGGCCAGCGAGAAGAAGGTCCTGGACGTCGCGGCCTCCCGCGGCACCTGCTGCCACGTCGGCGGCGACATCGCCTTCGACGCCGAGGGCAACCTCTACCTCTCCACCGGCGACGACACCAACCCGTTCGCCTCCGACGGCTACACGCCGATCGACGAGCGCGCCGACCGCAACCCGGCCTTCGACGCCCGCCGCAGCGCCGGCAACACCAACGACCTGCGCGGCAAGCTGCTGCGCATCAAGGTCGCCGAGGACGGCTCGTACACCGTCCCGGAGGGCAACCTCTTCGAGCCCGGAACCGAGAAGACCCGGCCCGAGATCTACGCGATGGGCTTCCGCAACCCGTTCCGGATCAGCGTCGACAAGAAGACCGGCACGGTCTACGTCGGCGACTACGGCCCCGACGCCGGCGCCGCCGACCCGAAGCGCGGCCCCGCCGGACAGGTCGAGTTCGCCAAGGTCACCAAGGCCGCCAACTTCGGCTGGCCCTTCTGCACCGGTGACAACGACCCGTACGTCGACTACGACTTCGCCACCAAGACCTCCGGCGAGACCTTCGACTGCGCGGCCCCGAAGAACACCTCGCCGCACAACACCGGTCTCACCGACCTGCCGCCCGCGCAGGCCGCCTGGATCCCCTACGACGACGACTCCGTGCCCGAGTTCGGCAGCGGCTCCGAGTCCCCGATGGGCGGCCCGGTCTACCGCTACGACCCCGAGCTCGAGTCCAGCGTCAAGTTCCCCGAGGAGTACGACGGGGACTTCTTCGCCGGCGAGTTCGGCCGCCGCTGGATCAAGCGGATCGAGCAGACCGAGGACGGCGCGGTCGCGAAGATCAACGACTTCCCGTGGACCGGCACCCAGATCATGGACATGGAGTTCGGCCCCGACGGCGCGCTCTACGTCCTCGACTACGGCCTGTCCTGGTTCCAGGGCGACAAGGACTCCGCCCTGTACCGGATCGAGAACGCCGCGGACGGCTTCTCCCCGATCGCCGAGGTGAGCGCCAACAAGACCTCCGGCGCGGCCGGACTGAAGGTCGCCTTCACCGCCACCGCCAAGGACGCCGACTCCCCGGACCTCACCTACAGCTGGGACTTCGGCGACGGCACCAAGGGCGAGGGGCTCACGCCCACCCACAAGTACAAGAAGGTCGGCACCTACACCGCGACCTTCACCGCCAAGGACCCCGAGGGCAACACCGGCAACGCCAGTGTCCGCATCGTGGTCGGCAACACCGAGCCCAAGGTGGTCATCGAGACCCCCGGCAACGGCACCCTGCTGCCCATGGGCGAGCCCATCCCCTTCAAGGTGAAGGTCACCGACCCCGAGGAGACGATCGACTGCTCCAAGGTCAAGGTCGCCTACAGCCTCGGCCACGACTCCCACGCCCACGAGCTGACCAGCGAAATGGGCTGTGAGGGCACCCTCAACCCGCCGCCGGGCGACGGCGGCCACGACCCCAACGCCAACATCTACGGCGTCGTCGGCGCCAGCTACACCGACGGCGGGGCGAACGGCCAGGAGGCCCTGACCGGCACCGCCCGCACCGTGATCCAGCCCCCGCACCGCCAGGCCGAGCACTTCACCACCCAGCAGGGCGTGTCGCCGATCGACAAGACCGGCGCCAACGGCGGCAAGACCGTCGGCGACATCAACGACGGCGACTGGATCTCCTTCACCCCCTACAAGTTCGACGGGCAGAAGAAGCTGACCGTACGGGCCTCCTCCGGCGGCGCCGGCGGCTACGTCGAGCTGCGCACCGGTTCGCCCACCGGCCCGCTGCACGGCTCCGCGTACATCCCGCCGACCGGCAGCTGGGAGACCTTCCAGAACGTCGACGTGCCGCTGCGGGCCCTGCCCAAGAAGACCACCGACATCTACCTGGTCTTCAAGGGCGGCGAGGGCGCGCTGTTCGACATCGACGACTTCGAGTTCTCCAAGGAGCCGTTCAAGGCCGGCAAGAAGGTCCTGGTCTTCTCCAAGACCGCGGGCTTCCGCCACGACTCCATCCCGGCGGGCATCGCCGCCCTGAAGGAGCTGGGCACCCCGGCCGGCATCTCGGTCACCGCGACCGAGGAGGCCGGGCAGTTCACCACCGCCAACCTCGCCAAGTACGACGCGGTCGCCTTCCTGTCCACCACCGGTGACGTACTCAACGCCGACCAGCAGAAGGCGTTCGAGAACTACGTCAAGAACGGCGGCGGCTACATGGGCATCCACGCCGCCGCCGACACCGAGTACGACTGGGAGTTCTACGGCGGCCTCGTCGGCGCCTACTTCCACTCGCACCCGGCCATCCAGAAGGCCACCGTCCGCGTCGAGGACCACGACCACCCGGCCACCGCGCACCTCGACGACACCTGGGAGCACACCGACGAGCTGTACAACTACCGCACCAACCCGCGCGAGCAGGCCAAGGTCCTCGCCACCCTCGACGAGACCACCTACGAGGGCGGGAACATGAAGGGCGACCACCCGATCGCCTGGTGCCAGAACTACGGCGGCGGCCGCTCCTTCTACACCGGCCTCGGCCACACCAAGGAGTCCTACGCGGACGAGACCTTCCGCGGCCACCTGCTCGGCGGCATGCAGTACGCCACCGGCCAGGTCAAGGCGGACTGCAAGCCGGCCAAGGGCTACCGGGACATCTTCAACGGCCAGACCCTGGACGGCTGGAAGCAGGCCGGCCCCGGCAAGTTCAACGTCAAGGACGGCGTCCTGGAGTCCGAGGGCGGCATGGGCCTGCTCTGGTACCAGGCCAAGGAACTGAAGTCGTACTCCCTCAAGCTCGACTGGAAGATGCGGGGCGACGACAACTCCGGTGTCTTCGTGGGCTTCCCGGCCTCCGACGACCCCTGGTCCGCCGTCAACAAGGGCTACGAGATCCAGATCGACGCCACGGACGCCGTGGACCGCACCACCGGTGCGATCTACACCTTCAAGGCGGCGAACATCAAGGCCCGTGACCAGGTTCTGCGGCCGCCCGGCCAGTGGAACTCCTACGAGATCAAGGTCCAGGGCGAACGCCTCCAGGTGTTCCTCAACGGAGTCAAGATCAACGACTTCACCAACAAGGACCCCGAGCGGAGCCTGACCGACGGCTACATCGGACTCCAGAACCACGGCGCCGACGACCAGGTCTCCTTCCGCAACATCCAGCTCAAGGAACTGCCCTCCTAGGGCGAACGCGCCCCTGAGGGGTGCCTCCCGAGAGAGGCGCCCCTGAGGGGCAACCGGAACGGCGGCGGGCGGAGGACGCCGGACCTCCGCCCGCCGTCACCCCGCACGGAACACCCCCGGCCGTATCACCACGGGCTCTACCACGCCCGGCCGTACCACCGCTCGTGTGTGCTCGACGCGCTCGACAAGGAGGCTGCCCATGTCCGCGTCCCCCTCTGCTTCCTCCCGTGGCTCCCGTACCGGTGTCTGGCTGATCGGAGCCCGTGGTTCCGTCGCCACCACGGTGGTGGCGGGCTGCGCCGCCGTGACCGCGGGACTGCACCCCCCGACCGGCATGGTCACCGAGACCCCCGACTTCGCCGACGCGGGACTCCCCGCGCTCACCTCCCTCGTCTTCGGCGGTCACGACACCGTGGACTGCCCCCTGCCCAAGCGGGCGGAGGCCCTGGCCGCGGGGGGCGTGCTGCCGCACGGACTGCCCTCGGCCGTGGGCGCCGAGCTGGCCGCGGCCGACCGCGAGATCCGCCCCGGCGGCCCGCTGCCCGGCGACACCCGCGACGAGGAGGAGCTGATCACCGCGTTCGCCGCGGACATCACCGACTTCGCCCGACGCACGGGTGTGGACCGGACGGTGGTCGTGAACGTGGCCTCCACCGAACCCGCGCCCACCGGGGGTGCCCTCCCCGCCAGCTCCCTGTACGCGGCGGCCGCCCTGCGCGCCGGCTGCCCGTACGTCAACTTCACCCCGTCGACCGGCCTGCACCACCCGGCGCTGTCCGCACCGGCCGAGGCGAGCGGCCTGCCCTACGCCGGCCGTGACGGCAAGACCGGGCAGACCCTGCTGCGCTCGGTGCTGGGCCCGATGTTCGCGCAGCGGGCGCTGGCGGTGCGCGCCTGGTCGGGCACGAACCTGCTGGGCGGCGGGGACGGCGCCGCGCTGGCCGACCCGGCCGCCGCGGCGGCGAAGAACGCCGGCAAGGAACGCGTGCTGGCCGACACCCTCGGCGCCCCCGTCGAGGGCGAGGTCCACATCGACGACGTGCCCGCGCTCGGCGACTGGAAGACCGCCTGGGACCACGTCGCCTTCGACGGCTTCCTCGGCGCCCGCATGATCCTCCAGACCACCTGGCAGGGCTGTGACTCGTCCCTGGCCGCGCCGCTCGTCCTCGACCTGGCCCGCCTGGTCGCCCGCGCCCACGAGCGGGGCGTGTCCGGTCCCCTGGGCGAACTGGGCTTCTTCTTCAAGGATCCGGTGGGGAACGGCCCGTCGGCCCTGGCCGAGCAGTACACGGAGCTGAAACGCTTCGCCGGACGGCTGCGGGACGACGCGGACGGTGCCGCCACCGACGGGGGCGGCGCCGACGGTGGGGAGAACGGTGACGCCGCTGCCGTCCGGTCCGACGGCCGCGGCGTCGAAGGCGGGGCCGGGCGATGAGCCGCGCCGTCGCCGCGGCGCGGGACACGCCCGGACCGTCGGGAGCCTCCGCCGCGGCGTCGCGGACCCCGGCCGGAGCGTCGGGGGTGCCGGGAGCGGCCTCCGGAACCACCGGGCCGCCGCTCGCGACCGCCGAAGCGTCCCCGCGCTCCGCGCGCCTCGGCGCCTGGGCCGAACTCCTGCGCCTGCCCGCGCTGTTCACCGTCCCCGGCGACGCCCTGGCCGGCGCGGCGGCGGCCGGTGCGCGCCCCGGACCCCGCACCCTGCTGGCCATCGGCTCCTCCCTGTGCCTGTACGAGGCCGGCATGGCCCTCAACGACTGGGCCGACCGCGCGGAGGACGCCGCGGAACGCCCGCACCGCCCCCTCCCGTCCGGCCGTATCCGCCCCGCCGCCGCGCTGACGGCCGCCGGGGTCCTCACCGGCGCCGGGCTGGCGCTGGCGGCCGGCGCCGGACGCCCCGCCCTCGCGGTCGCCGCGCCCCTCGCCGCCACCGTCTGGGCCTACGACCTCGCTCTGAAGCACACCCCGGCCGGTCCCGCGGCCATGGCGGCGGCCCGCGGGCTGGACCTGCTCCTGGGCGCGGCCGCGACCGGCGGCGGCACCCGGGCCGCGCTGCCCTCCGCAGCGCTGCTCGGCAGCCACACGCTCGCGGTCACGGCTGTCTCCCGCCGGGAGACCACCGGCGGTTCCGTGCGGGCACCGCTGGCCGCCCTCGCGACGACGGGGGCGCTGACCGGCCTGGTCGCCCGCCGCCGCACCCGACTCCCGGCAGGCCGGCGGGCAGCAGCCGCCCCCGGCCTGTCGGGCTCCACCCCGGCACCCACCGCCACCGCCGCCCTCACGGCCGCCCTGGGCGCCGTCTACGCCGCGACGGCCGCCCGCCCCTACTTCCACGCCGCGCTCAACCCCTCACCCCCGCTCACGCAACGCGCCGTGGGCGGCGGCATCCGGGCCACCGTCCCGCTCCAGGCCGCGCTCGCCGCCCGCTCCGGTGCGTCCGGCGCGGTGGCCACGTCGCTCCTGGTGGCGGCCCTCGCCCCGGCCGGCCGGCTGTTCGCGAGGAGGTCCGCCATGAGGAAGGTGAGCATCACATGAGCCGCAACCAGAACCACGGACGGGCGGACCGGAGGACCGACCGCGGATCCAACCCGACCGTGGACGGCACCGCCGGGTCCCCGCTCCGCTTCGGTTACGGCACCAACGGCCTCGCCGACCTCCGCCTCGACGACGCCCTCGCCCTCCTCGCCGACCTCGGCTACGACGGCGTCGGCCTGACGCTCGACCACATGCACCTCGACCCGCTCGCCGACGACCTCGCCGCCCGCACCCGACGGGTCGCCCGGCGCCTGGACGCGCTCGGTCTCGGCGTCACCGTGGAGACGGGCGCCCGCTACGTGCTCGACCCGCGCCGCAAGCACGGCCCCTCCCTGCTCGACCCCGACCCGGACGACCGCGCCCGCCGCGCCGGCCTTCTCGTCCGCGCCGTCGAGGTCGCCGCCGACCTCGGTGCCCACGCCGTGCACTGCTTCAGCGGCGTGACACCCGCGGGCACGGACCCGGACACGGCGTGGAAGCGGCTGACCGAGTCCCTCACCCCGGTCCTGGACGCCGCCGCCACCGCGGGCATCCCCCTCGCCGTGGAGCCCGAACCGGGGCACCTGCTCTCCTCCCTCGCCGACTTCCACACCCTGCGCCGCATGCTCGGCGACCCCGAACTCCTCGGGCTCACCCTGGACATCGGCCACTGCCAGTGCCTCGAACCGCTCCCTCCCGCCGACTGCGTGCGCGCCGCCGCCCCCTGGCTGCGCCACGTGCAGATCGAGGACATGCGCCGCGGCGTCCACGAACACCTCCCCTTCGGCGACGGCGAGATCGACTTCCCGCCCGTCCTGGAGGCCCTCGCCGCCACCGGCTACCAGGGCCTGACCGTCGTCGAACTGCCCCGCCACTCCCACGCCGGCCCCCACTTCGCCGAACGCTCCCTCCCGTTCCTGCGCCGCGCCGCGCCGGCGCCGGGACGCACCAACCGCTCGGGCGAGCCCTCCGCCACCCACTGAAGGGAGCCACACCATGACGCAGCCACACGCCACCCACGTCACCCCCGACACCCAGGACGCGGATGGCACCCCCGCCGGGCAGGACACCCAGGGCACCACCCCCGCCCACGTCCCGCCCGCCGACCTGCGCGCCGCCCTCACCGCACAGCTCGGCGGCGCCGCCCGCGCCTGGCTGGACCAGGCCCTGGACGAGGCCGCCGCCCACCCCGGCACGCACGGCCCCATCTCGGTGTGGGAACTGCGCCTCGCCGAGGCCGGCCGCCGCTGCGGACCCGCCCACGCCGACGCCGCCCGCGTCCTCGTCCTGCACGCCGCCCGCGCCGGCACGGACGCCCTGACCCGGGTCTACTCCCAGGGCACCGCCGACGAACGCCGCGCCGTCCTGCACGCCCTGCCCCACCTGGTGCCGGGCCCTGACGCCCTGCCGCTCGTCGAGGACGCCCTGCGCACCAACGACACCCGGCTCGTCGCCGCCGCCCTCGGCCCGTACGCCGCCCGGCACCTCGACGCCCACCAGTGGCGGCACGCCGTACTGAAGTGCCTGTTTACCGGCGTCCCCCTCGGCAGTGTGGCGGACCTCGCGCGCCGGGCCCACGGCGACGACGAACTCGCCCGGATGCTCGCCGACTACGCCGCCGAACGCACCGCCGCGGACCGCACCGTCCCCGAAGACCTGCACCGCGTCCTGGCCCTGACCGAGTCCGGACGCCCCGCGCCCGGCACGGCCGACCCCCACGGCAAGGAGTCCTGATGCGCATCTTCGACCCCCACATCCACATGACCTCCCGCACCACCGACGACTACGAGGCCATGTACGCGGCCGGCGTCCGCGCCCTCGTCGAACCGTCCTTCTGGCTCGGCCAGCCCCGCACCTCCCCGGACTCCTTCCGCGACTACTTCGACGCCCTGCTCGGCTGGGAGCCCTTCCGCGCCGCCCAGTACGGCATCGCCCACCACTGCACCATCGCCCTCAATCCCAAGGAGGCCAACGACCCCCGGTGCCTGCCCGTCCTGGACGAGCTGCCCCGCTATCTCGTCAAGGACCGGGTGGTGGCGGTCGGCGAGATCGGCTACGACTCGATGACGCCCGCCGAGGACACCGCCCTGGCCACCCAGCTCCAGCTCGCCGCCGACCACGGCCTGCCCGCCCTCGTGCACACCCCGCACCGCGACAAGCTCGCCGGCCTGCGCCGCACCCTGGACGCGGTCCGGGAGTCCGCCCTGCCGACCGAGCGGGTCCTGGTCGACCACCTCAACGAGACCACCGTCAAGGAGGCCAAGGACAGCGGCGCCTGGCTCGGCTTCTCGGTCTATCCGGACACCAAGATGGACGAGGCCCGGATGGTCGCCCTGCTGCGCGAGTACGGCCCGGAACAGGTGCTGGTGAACTCCGCGGCGGACTGGGGCAGGAGCGACCCGCTCAAAACCCGCAAGGTCGGCGACCTGATGCTCGCCGAGGGCTTCACCGAGGACGACGTGGACCGGGTGCTGTGGCGCAACCCCGTCGCCTTCTACGGGCTCAGCGGACGCCTGGAACTCGACGTGGCCTCCGGCGAGGCCACGCACGAGGGCAACTCCATCCTGCGCGGCGGGGAGTGAGCCATGCGCTTCCGGCACCCCGACGGCTCCACCGTCCACCTCGCCTACTGCACCAACGTCCACCCCGCCGAGACCCTGGACGGCGTCCTCGCCCAGCTCCGCGACCACTGCGAGCCGGTCCGCAAACGCCTGGGCCGCGACCGCCTCGGCATCGGGCTGTGGCTCGCCCGTGACGCCGCCCACGCCCTGGTCACCGACCCGGCGGCGCTGCGCGGCCTGCGCACCGAACTCGACCGGCGCGGCCTGGAGGTCGTCACCCTCAACGGCTTCCCCTATCAGGGCTTCGGCGCCGAGGAGGTCAAGTACCGCGTCTACAAGCCGGACTGGGCCGACCCCGAACGCCTCGAGCACACCACCTCCCTGGCCCGTCTCCTCGCCGGACTGCTGCCCGACGACGTCACGGACGGCAGCATCTCCACCCTGCCGCTCGCCTGGCGCACCGCGTACGACGAAACCCGCGCCGACAAGGCACGCGGCGCCCTCGTCACCCTCGCCGAACGCCTCGACGCGCTCCAGGACCTGACCGGCCGCTCCATCCGCATCGGCCTGGAGCCGGAACCCGGCTGCGTCGTCGAGACCACCCACGACGCCCTGGCCCCGCTGACCGCGATCGCCCACGACCGCATCGGCGTCTGCGTCGACACCTGCCACCTCGCCACCTCCTTCGAAGATCCGCACGCCGCTCTGGACGCCCTCGCGGCCGCCCGCGTGCCCGTCGTCAAGTCCCAGCTGTCCGCCGCGCTGCACGCCGAACACCCCGCCGACCCCGCGGTCCGCGAAGCCCTGGCCGCCTTCGCCGAGCCGCGCTTCCTGCACCAGACCCGCACCACCACCCCCTCCGGCGGCCTGCACGGCACCGACGACCTCGACGAGGCCCTCGCGGACGGCGGCCCCCTGCCCCGCACCGCGCCCTGGCGCGCCCACTTCCACGTCCCCCTGCACGCGGCCCCCGCCGCGCCCCTCACCTCCACCCTCCCGGTACTCAAGACCGCGCTGACCCGGCTCGTCGGCGGCCCGCACCCCCTCACCCGCCACCTTGAGGTCGAGACCTACACCTGGCAGGCCCTCCCGCCCGAGCTGCGGCCCCGCGCCCGCGCCCAGCTCACCGACGGCATCGCCGCCGAGCTGACCCTCGCCCGCGACCTGTTGACGGACCTCGGCCTGAAGGAACTGCCATGACCCCACCCACCCCCTCCGAGGGACCCACCCCCCTCCTGGTCCTGGACGTCGTCGGTCTCACCCCCCGTCTCCTCGACCACATGCCCCACCTCAAGCAGCTCGGCCAGTCCGGCTCCCGCGCGGCGCTCGGCACCGTCCTGCCTGCCGTCACCTGCGCCGCCCAGTCCACCTTCCTGACCGGCACCATGCCCTCCGAGCACGGCATCGTCGGCAACGGCTGGTACTTCCGCGAACTCGGCGACGTCCTGCTGTGGCGCCAGCACAACGGACTCGTCACCGGCGACCGGCTCTGGGACGCGGCCCGCCGCGCCCACCCCGGCTACACCGTCGCCAACATCTGCTGGTGGTACGCCATGGGCGCCGACACCGACTTCACCGTCACCCCCCGTCCCGTCTACTACGCCGACGGCCGCAAGGAACCCGACTGCTACACCAGGCCCCCGGCCCTGCACGACGAACTCACCGACAAACTGGGCACCTTCCCGCTCTTCCACTTCTGGGGGCCCGGCGCCGACCTGGTCTCCAGCCAGTGGATCATCGACGCCACCCGGCACATCATGGCCACCCGGCATCCCGACCTGACCCTCTGCTACCTCCCTCACCTCGACTACGACCTACAGCGCTTCGGCCCCGACGACCCGCGCTCCCTGAAGGCAGCCGCCGACCTCGACGCGGCGCTGGCCCCGCTGCTCGACGACGCCCGCGCCGAGGGCCGCACCGTCGTCGCGCTGTCCGAGTACGGCATCACCCCCGTCAGCCGGCCCGTGGACATCAACCGCGCCCTGCGCCGCGCCGGACTGCTCGAGGTGCACACCCAGGACGGCATGGAGTACCTCGACCCGATGGCCTCCCGCGCCTTCGCGGTCGCCGACCACCAGGTCGCCCACGTGTACGTCCGCCGCCCCGAGGACCTCGACGCGACCCGTGCCGCCCTGGAGGGGCTGCCCGGCATCGAGCAACTCCTCGACGACGAGGGCAAGAAGGCCCAGCACCTCGACCACCCCCGCGCCGGCGAACTGGTCGCCGTCGCGGAGCCGGACGCCTGGTTCACGTACTACTACTGGCTCGACGACGACCGCGCGCCCGACTTCGCGCAGCTCGTCGAGATCCACCGCAAACCCGGCTACGACCCGGTCGAGCTGTTCATGGACCCGCTCGACCCCTACGTCAAGGTCAAGGCGGCCGGCGCCCTGGCCCGCAAGAAGCTCGGCATGCGCTACCGCATGGCGGTCGTGCCCCTGGACCCCTCACCTATTCGAGGCAGCCACGGCCGCCTCCCCGCGAGCGACGACGACGGTCCGCTCCTCATCTGCTCCACCCCCCGCGCTGTCGGAGACCGCGTCGCGGCCACCGACGTGAAACAACTCCTGCTCCGGCTGGCCGGACTCGGCTGACGCACCACCCGGTGCGCCGGCCGCATCCGACTACTGAGAGTGAAACACACGGCACTGACAACGGCCCGCCCGAGCCGCATCGGCGCAGGCCACGACCCCAGAAGGCAGGCACCCGTGACCCCGTTCACCGATCCCTCCCGCAGTGACGCCGGCACCGACCCGTCCGCCGACGGCCCGGGCGAGAGCCTGCGCCGCTCCCTCGGCGTGAACCGGCGCCGCTTCCTCAGCACCTGCACCGCGGTGGCGGCCGGTGCCGTCGCGGCCCCCGTCTTCGGCGCCTCCCCGGCCCTCGCCCACGGCCGGGACAGAGACCACGACTACGGCCACGACCACGGCCACGGCCACGGGCAGATCCTCGTCCCGGCGCACAAGCGCGGCATCATCCTCTACACCGTCCGTGACGCCACCGCCCGCGACCCGCTCGCCTCCGACCTGCCCTCCGGCTTCCGCGAGGTGTTCAAGCAGCTCTCCCGGCACGGCTACCGCCAGGTGGAGTTCGCCGGATACAACCAGCACGCCAACGCGCCCGGCGGCGCCAGCCTGGAGTCCGTCCAGGGCGCCCGGCTGCTGCGCTCCTGGCTCGACGACTACGGGCTGCGCGCCCAGGGCAACCACGGCTTCATCCCGTCCTCCTGGCCCCTGACCACGGCGGACAAGGACACCTTCAAGAAGCACCTGGAGATCGCCAACATCCTCGGCATGGACCACATGGGCACCGGCGGCGACCCCACCGGCAGCTCCTACCGCGCCGACTGGGACGTGGCCGCCGACAAGTGGAACGCCCTCGGCGCGATCGCCCACCGGGAGGGCATCAAGCTCTACACCCACAACCACGACAGCGCCTACGGCTTCCTGCTCGACGGCGGGCCGCTGGACGACCAGGGCCGGCCCACCCGCAGCTCGGGCATCCGGAAGCTGGAGTACTTCCTCAAGGTCACCGACCCGAGGGTCGTCTGGCTGGAGATGGACATCTTCTGGGCGCACGTCGCCCAGTACAAGTTCCACGAGTACACCGCCCACGACGGCACCACCCGGAAGAACGTCTTCGACCCGGCCGGACTGGTCGCCCGCAACAACCGGCGCTACCCGCTCTTCCACGCCAAGGACGGCGTCGTCAGCACGACCAACGGCATGGGCTACGACATGGTGCCCTTCGGTACGGGCGTCATCGACTACACGACGTTCTTCTCCCGCGTCGGGCAGCGGAACTACCACAACCCGATGGTCGAGGACGACAACTCCCCGAGCGCCACCGACCCCGCGCAGTCGCTGCGCGAGGCCAAGATCAGCTACGACGGTCTGGCCGCCCTGCGCAAGCGGCGCCACTGACCCGCGACACGGACCGGGCGGCCCCTTCCGCGTACCGCGGGAGGGGCCGCCCGGTCCGTGCGAGGAAGCGCCGCAGGATCATCCCTCGCCCAGCGGCCGGGGGTTGGGAGTGACGCGCTTGTTCTTCGGGCGCCCCGGAGGCGTCAGGAACAGAGCCACGAACCCGGCGAAGATCGAGATGCTGCCCGCCAGGCTGAAGGCGCCGTTGTAGCCCCAGACGCCGACGACCACGGACCCCATGCCCGCACCGAGGCCGGAGACGAGCTTGGAGCTGTAGACCATCCCGTAGTTGGTGGCGTTGTTGTTCTCGCCGAAGTAGTCCGCCGTCAGCGCCGCGAACATCGGGAAGATGGCACCGCCGCCGAAACCGGAGACGGCGGAGAAGACCAGGAACAACGGCAGGTTCTTGATCTCGGCCGACCAGATGATGCCGAACTGGGCGAGGCCGAGGATCGCGCACACGTAGAGCAGGCACTGCTTGCGACCGTACAGGTCGGAGAGCCAGCCGATGACGCCGCGACCGGTGCCGTTGACGATCGCCTTCAGCGACATGGCGGCGGCCACGATCCCGGCCGCGAAGCCCGCCTCCTCGCCGATGTCGACCTGGAAGGCGATGCCGAAGATGTTCACGCCGGAGGTGCAGGCGAGACAGAACCACATCAGGGCCACCCGGCCGGTCCTCCACGCCTCCATCGGGGAGTACTGCTTGACGGCGGGCGGGTTCTTCTCCAGCGAACGCCGGGCCCGCGGGTCGGCCGGCGGGTTCAGCGGGTCGATGGCGGCCGGCCACCAGTTCTTCGGCGGGTCCCGGAAGTAGAAGCCGGCGATCGCCACCATCGCCGCGAGGAAGACACCCGCGGCAACGAGCACCCAGCGGAAGTTGGAGGTGTCCATGTAGCCGTGGAAGATGAAGACGAACGGCACCGAACCGTAGGCGAAACCGCCGTTGACGAAGCCGGTCTTCCCGCCCCGGCGCTCCGGATACCACTTGCCGACCATGTTGACGCAGGTCGCGTACACCATGCCGGCGCCCATGCCGCTGAACACGCCGAAGCCGATGAAGGCGAGGGAGACGTGCGGCGCGAACGCCAGCGACAGGTAACCCAGCAGCGTGCCGGCCGAACCCAGCATCATCGCCCAGCGCGCCGGCAGCTTGCCGCTCTCGCGCAGCCGTCCCGCCGGGAAGGCGACCGCGGCCTGGCAGAACACCCAGGCGGTCATCATCCAGTAGATGCTGCCGCTGGACCAGTGGTGGGCCTCGTGCAGCGTGTCCTCGGCGGACGCGAACGCGTACTCGGCGGAGGAGATGCCCATCATCCCGATCCAGGGCAGGATCACCATCCACTTGCGCTTGCGCCCCATGATGTCGATGTCGGACTCGCCCACGCGGTAGACGCGTCCGTTCCTGTCGGTCACCTCCTGGTAGGCGGCGACCCGTGTGACATCGGTGGTTGTCATGTCGTTTGCACCCCTAGCGTCGAAAGATCTGGCCAGCGCCCCCTGTCCCATGCCTTTCGTGCGCGCGCGGGTCCCCGGGGCCGGCCGACGCGCACCCGTCGGCCGGCCCCTCGCCGTCTCACGTCATGAACCGCCCCCCAACAAGCCCGCGGCCCGCGCCCACCGGTACTTGGCGCCCAGCACCGCCACCGGCTTCTCGGTCGTGTACGGATACGCCACGACCCCGCGCTCGAAGAGGTACTGGCAGGCCTCCTCCACCTCCACGTCACCCGCGAGGGAGGCCACCACGGGCTTCTCGACGCCGCGTTCGCGGAACTCGGCCACCACGCGCGCGGTGAGTTCGGCGAACACCATGGGCGGCGTGACGATGGTGTGCCAGTAGCCGAGGACGAGCGCGTGGATCCGCGGGTCCTCCAGACCGAGCCGGATCGTCGCCTCGTACGTCGACGGCGGCTCGCCCCCGGTGATGTCCACCGGGTTGCCCGCCGCACCGAACGGCGGGATGAAGGCGCGGAACGCCGTGTCCAGGTCGGGCGGTATCTCCATCAGCGACAGCCCGTTGTCCGTCACCGCGTCGGAGAGCAGCACCCCGCTGCCGCCGGCGCCGGTGATGATGACCACGTTGTCGCCGCGGGGAGCGGGGAGCACCGGCAACGCGCGCGCGTACTCCAGCATCTCGTTCAGCCCGGGCGCCCGGATGACACCGGCCTGCCGCAGGACGTCGTCGTACACGGCGTCGTCCCCGGCGAGCGCCCCGGTGTGCGACCCGGCCGCCTTGGCGCCCGCGGCCGTACGGCCCGCCTTGAGCACCACGACCGGCTTCCTCGGCACGGTCGCCCGCGCCGCCTCGACGAAGGCGCGGCCGTCCTTGAGGTCCTCCAGGTGCATGGCGATGCAGTCGGTGTGCGGGTCCTCGCCGAACCAGGTCAGCAAGTCGTCCTCGTCCAGGTCCGACTTGTTGCCCAGCCCGACGATCGCCGACACGCCGGTCTTCGTGGTCCGCGCGAAGCCCAGGATCGCCATGCCGATGCCGCCCGACTGCGAGGTCAGCGCGACGCCGCCCTTGACGTCGTACGGCGTGCAGAACGTGGCGCACAGGTCCTGCCAGGTGGAGTAGTAGCCGTAGATGTTCGGGCCGAGCAGCCGGATGCCGTGCCGTTCGGCGACCGCCACGATCTCGTCCTGGAGGGCCTGCTCACCGGTCTCGGCGAAACCGGAGGGGATGAGCACGGCGTTGGGGATCCGCTTGCGTCCCACCTCCTCCAGGGCCGCCGCCACGAACCGCGCGGGGATCGCGAAGACCGCCACATCCACCTCACCGGGAACGTCGGTGACACTCTTGTACGCCTTGCGGCCCAAGATGTCATCGGCCTTCGGGTTCACCGGGTGGATCTCGCCCGCGAAACCGCCGTCGACGAGGTTGCGCATCACCGAGTTGCCGATCTTCCCCGGCTCGCCCGACGCGCCGATCACCGCCACCGAAGAGGGCTGCATCAGGCGGCGCATCGAGGTGAGGATCTCCTCGCGCGTGTACCGGCGCCGCTCCTTCGGCGTGTCGGTCGCCAGGATCACCCTGATGTCGGCGGCGACCGCCCCCTCGGGCGTGGCGATCACCGGGTTGAGGTCCACCTCGGCGATCTCCGGGAAGTCGGCGACCAGTTCGGAGACCCGGCGGATCTGCTCCGCCACCGCCCACCGGTCCACCCCGGCCTGCCCGCGCACCCCGCGCAGCACCTCGGCCGCCCGGATCGAGTCCAGCATGGACAGCGCCTCGTCCGGGTCCACGGGCGCGAGCCGGAACGTGACGTCCTTCAGCACCTCGACCAGCACCCCGCCGAGCCCGAACGCGACGACCTTCCCGAACGTCGGGTCGGTGACCGCCCCGACGATGACCTCCTGCCCCTGCGGCAGCAGCTCCTGGATCTGGACCCCTTCGATCCGCGCGGAGGCGTCGTACGCGCGCGCGTTGTCGACGATCCGGCAGAACGCCGCCCGCACGTCCGCAGCGCCCTCGACCCCGACGACCACGCCGCCGGCGTCGGTCTTGTGCAGGATGTCCGGCGAGACGATCTTCATCACCACCGGTCCGCCGAACCGGGCCGCGCACGCCACCGCCTCGTCCACGTCCCGCGCCAGCTCCTCGCCCGGCACGGCGATCCCGTAGGCGTCCGCGAGCACCTTGCCCTCGGGCGCGGTGAGCGCGGTGCGCCCCGCCGCCCGCACGGCGTCCAGGAGGCCGCGCACCCGCGCCCGGCGGTCCTCGGCCATCACGTCAGATCACCCCGCTCGACTTGAGCAGCCGCAGTTCCTCGTCGCCGAGGCCCAGCTCACCGACGTAGACCTCTTCGTTGTGCTCGCCGAGCAGCGGCGAACTGGTCACCCGCACCGGGGAGTCCGAGAGCTTGAGCGGGCTGCCCACGGTCACGAACTCGCCCCGCTCGGGATGGGGGACGGTGACGACCATCTCGTTGGCGACCAGGGAGTCGTCCTCGATGATCTCCTTGGTGGACAGGATCGGCCCGCACGGGATGTTGTGGGCGTTCAGCCGCTCCAGCACCTCCCACTTGGGCAGCGTGGACGACCACTCCTCGATGAGCTGGAACATCTTGTTCAGCTTCGGCAGCCGCGCCCGCGGCGTCGCCCACTCGGGGTCGTCGGCCAGCTCGGGCCTGCCGATCAGCTCACTGAGCGGCTGCCAGCCGACCGGCTGGACGATGACGTACACGTAGTCGTTCGGACCGCCCGGGGCGCACTTGACCGCCCAGCCCGGCTGCCCGCCGCCGGAGGCGTTCCCGGACCTGGGAACCTCGTCGCCGAAGTCCTCGTTGGGATATTCGGCGAGTGGACCATGGCTCAGGCGCTGCTGGTCGCGCAGCTTCACCCGGCAGAGGTTGAGCACCGCGTGCTGCATGGCCACGTTCACCCGCTGACCGCGTCCGGTGTGCTCCCGCTGGTAGAGGGCGGCGAGGATGCCCGCCACGACGTGGACGCCCGTGCCCGAGTCCCCGATCTGGGCCCCCGTCGCCAGCGGCGGCCCGTCCTCGAAACCGGTGGTGGACATCGATCCGCCCATGGCCTGCGCGACGACCTCGTACGCCTTGAACGCGGTGTACGGGCCCTCGCCGAACCCTTTGATGGAGGCGTAGACGATCCGTGGATTGATCTCCTTGATGCGGTCCCAGGTGAAGCCCATCCGGTCCACCGCGCCCGGGCCGAAGTTCTCGACCATGACGTCCGAGCGCCGGATCAGCTCAGTGAGGATCTCCTTGCCGCGTTCGGTCTTGGTGTTGAGGGTGATGCTGCGCTTGTTGCAGTTGAGCATCGTGAAGTAGAGGGAGTCGACGTCCGGCAGATCGCGCAGCTGGCTCCGCGTGATGTCGCCGTGCGGCGCCTCCAGCTTCACGACGTCCGCGCCGAGCCAGGCGAGCAGCTGGGTCGCCGAGGGCCCGGACTGCACATGCGTCATGTCCAGGACGCGGATGCCCTCAAGAGCCTTCGCTGTCATGGGACTTCACCTCACTTGTACATCGTCTGGTTCATGGTTCCGGGGGCGTACGCGTCCGGGTCCACCCAGACGTTGATCAGGGACGGCTTGCCGGACTCGCGGGCCCGGCGCAGCGCGGGGCCGATGTCGGCGGGGTCGCGGACCTCCTCGCCGTGGCCGCCCAGCATCCGGGCGAACTCGTCGTAGGGCACGTCGCCGAGGGTGTTGCCGACCCGTTCGCGCTCCTTGCCGTACTTGGCGGCCTGGCCGTAGCGGATCTGGTTCATCGAGGAGTTGTTGCCGACGATGCCGACGAAGGGGAGGTCGTAGCGGACGAGGGTCTCGAAGTCCCAGCCGGTGAGCGAGAAGGCGCCGTCGCCGAAGAGGGCGACGACCTCCTTGTCGGGCCGCGCCTGCTTGGCGGCCAGCACGAAGGGGACGCCGACGCCGAGCGTGCCGAGCGGTCCCGGGTCCATCCAGTGGCCGGGTGACTTGGGCTGCACGACCTGGCCGGAGAAGGTGACGATGTCGCCGCCGTCGCCGATGTAGACCGAGTCCTCGGTGAGGAAGTCGTTGATCTCGCTGACCAGCCGGTACGGGTGGATGGGGGAGGCGTCCGACCTGAGCTGCGGCAGCCGCTTGTCCAGCGCCGTCTGCTCGGCCGCGCGCAGCTCGTCCAGCCACTCCTTGCGCTTGGACGCGCCGCCGTTGAGCCGGCCCGACGCGGCCTCGGTGACCGACTTCAGGACCAGCCCCGCGTCGCCGACGATGCCGAGGTCGATGTCGCGGTTCTTGCCGACGGTGCGGTAGTCGAGGTCGATCTGCACGACGGTCGCGTCGGGGGAGAGCCGCTTGCCGTAGCCCATGCGGAAGTCGAAGGGCGTGCCGACGATGACGATGACGTCGGCGTTGGAGAAGGCGTAGCGGCGCGAGAGCTGGAAGTGGTGCGGGTCGCCGGGCGGCAGGGTGCCGCGGCCGGCGCCGTTCATGTACGCCGGGACGTTGAGCGTGCGGACCAGTTCGGCGGCGGCCCCGGTGGCGCGCGTCGTCCACACCTGGCTGCCCAGCAGAACGGCCGGCTTCTCGGCGTGCACCAGCAGGTCGGCGAGCTTCTCGACGGCCTCGGGGTCCCCGGCCGACCGGGTGGAGGCGCGGTAGGCCCCGGCCTGCGGCACCCGCGCCTTCTCCACCGGCACCTTGGCGTCCAGCACGTCGCGCGGGATCTCCAGGAAGGACGGCCCGGGCGCACCGTGGTAGCACTCGCGGAACGCCATCGAGACCATGTCGGCGGCGCGCGCGGTGTCCGGTACGGTCGCCGCGAACTTGGTGATCGGCGTCATCATGTCGACGTGCGGCAGGTCCTGGAGGGACCCCATCTTGTGCTGGGTGTGCGCGCCCTGACCGCCGATCAGCAGCATGGGCGACTCGGCTCGGAAGGCGTTGGCGACCCCGGTGACGGCGTCGGTGGTGCCCGGTCCCGCGGTGACCACCGCGCAGCCCGGCTTGCCGGTGATACGGGCGTATCCGTCGGCGGCGTGTGCGGCGACCTGCTCGTGGCGTACGTCGACGACCTCGATGCCCTCGTCGACGCAGCCGTCGTAGATGTCGATGATGTGGCCGCCGCACAGCGTGTAGATGCGGTCGACCCCCTCGGCCTTGAGTGCCTTGGCAACGAGGTGGCCGCCGGAGATGACGTCCTGGGTGTCGTCGGGCATGGCGAAGTCCTGTCCCTTCACGAGGGGTTGGGGCGCTCTCGCGGTACATTGCATACAGTCGACGAATACTGTATGAAGCTTGTTATCCCGCATCCGGTGGGTGGTGTCCAGGGGGCGTGCGGCACTTTCAGTCAGGAGCCGAAATGGACCTGTACGAACACCAGGCAAGGGAACTCTTCAAGGAACACGGGATCGTGGTGCCGAGGGCCGAGGTCACCGACTCGCCCGGGCGGGCCCGGGAGATCGCCCGAACACTCGGCGGACGCGCCGTCGTCAAGGCGCAGGTGAAGACCGGCGGGCGCGGCAAGGCGGGCGGCGTGCGGCTCGCCGCCGACCCCGCCGAGGCCGAGGAAGCGGCGCGGCACATCCTCGGCATGGACATCAAGGGACACACGGTCGGCACCGTCATGCTGGCCGAACCCTGCGACATCGAGCGGGAGTTCTACGTCTCCTACGTCCTCGACCGCACGACCGGGGGCTTCCTCGCCATCGCCTCCGCGGAGGGCGGCATGGAGATCGAGGAGGTCGCCGCCCGGCGGCCCGAGGCCGTGGCACGCATCCCCGTCGACCCCGCCACGGGCGTGCACACGGCCACCGCGGTACGCATCGCCGACGCCGCGGGGCTGCCCCCGCAGACCGTCGACACCCTGGTGCGGCTGTGGAAGGTCCTGGTCCGCGAGGACGCCCTCCTCGTCGAGGTCAACCCGCTGGTCAGGACGGTCGAGGGCCGGATCGTGGCCCTCGACGGCAAGGTCACCCTCGACGACAACGCCCTCTTCCGCCAGTCCCGCTGGGGCGAGGAACGGCCCACGTCCGACGACTCCCTGGAGGCGCGCGCCGGTGCCAAGGGCCTCAACTACGTCAAGCTGGACGGCGAGGTCGGCGTCATCGGCAACGGTGCCGGACTGGTCATGTCGACCCTCGACGTGGTCGCGGGCTGCGGCGCCCGACCCGCCAACTTCCTGGACATCGGCGGCGGGGCCTCCGCCCGGGTCATGGCCGACGGACTGTCGGTCGTCCTGTCCGACCCCGACGTGAAGTCCGTCCTCGTCAACGTCTTCGGCGGCATCACCGCCTGCGACGCGGTCGCCGACGGCATCGTCCGGGCCCTGGACGAGGTCCGGCCGACCAAGCCGCTCGTCGTCCGCCTCGACGGCAACAACGCCGCCCGCGGCCGGGCCCTCCTGGACGCACGCGCGCACCCGCTGGTCGAACAGGCCACCACCATGGACGGCGCCGCCCGCCGTGCCGCCCGACTCGCCACCGCGGCATCCACCGCCGGATAAGGAGACAGGACGACATGGCGATCTACCTCACCCAGGAGAGCAAGGTCCTCGTCCAGGGCATGACCGGCGCCGAGGGCATGAAGCACACCCGCCGCATGCTGGCCGCCGGCACCGACGTCGTCGGCGGCGTCAACCCGCGCAAGGCCGGCCGCACCGTCGACCTCGACGGCCGTGCCGTACCCGTCTTCGGGTCGGTCCGCGAGGGCATCGAGCGCACGGGCGCCGACGTCACCGTGGTCTTCGTGCCGCCCGCCTTCGCCAAGGCGGCGGTCGTGGAGGCCGCCGACGCCGGCATCGGCCTCGCGGTCGTCATCACCGAGGGCATCCCGGTGCACGACTCCGTCGCCCTCACCGCCCACGCCCGGACCAGGGGCACCCGCGTCATCGGCCCCAACTGCCCCGGCCTGATCACCCCCGGCCGGTCCAACGCCGGAATCATCCCGCCCGACATCACCAAGCCCGGCCGCATCGGCCTGGTCTCCAAGTCGGGCACGCTCACCTACCAGCTCATGTACGAACTGCGCGACATCGGCTTCTCCACCTGCGTCGGCATCGGCGGCGACCCGGTCGTCGGCACCAGCCACATCGACTGCCTCACCGCCTTCGAGGACGACCCCGACACCGAACTGGTCGTCCTCATCGGCGAGATCGGCGGCGACGCGGAGGAACGCGCGGCGGCCCACATCCGCGAGCACGTCACCAAACCCGTCGTCGCCTACATCGCCGGCTTCACCGCACCCGAGGGCAGGACCATGGGCCACGCCGGCGCCATCGTGTCCGGCTCCTCGGGTACGGCGCGGGCGAAGAAGGAGGCGCTGGAGGCGGCGGGCGTACGGGTCGGGAGCACACCGACCGAGACGGCACGGCACGTACTCGCCGTACTCGACGGAGCGGTGCGCGACAGCGCGGTGCGCGACGGAGCCCGCGCATGACGGCGGCCGGCGCGCAGGGCGCCGAAGCCCTCACCCTGAAGTCCGGCACCTCCTGGGCAAACGCCTGGCGGCGCTGCCGCACCGTCGCGCCCGAAGCGTTCCGCGACGACCGCGTGCTCAACCTCTGGGACGCCGGCTGGCGGGCGGACGGCCGGGTCCTGCCGGCCACCAGCCCGGTCGACGGCACCCCGATCGCCGGCCCGCCCCGGATCGACGCCGCCACCGCCCAGCACGCCGTACGCGCCTCGCTCGACCAGCACCGGGCCTGGCGCCACATTCCGCCGCCCGAGCGCCGCGCCCGCGTCGCCGCCACCCTCGACGCCCTCGCCCAGCACCGCGACCTGCTCGCGCTGCTGCTGGTCTGGGAGATCGGCAAACCCTGGCGGTCGGCGCGGGCCGACGTCGACCGCGCCGTCGACGGCGTGCGCTGGTACGTCGACGGCATCGACACCATGCTCGACGGACGGGCCCCGCTGGACGGCCCGGTCTCCAACATCGCCAGCTGGAACTACCCGATGAGCGTGCTCGTCCACGCCCTGCTGGTCCAGGCCCTGGCGGGCAACGCGGTCATCGCCAAGACCCCGACCGACGGCGGCGTCGCCTGCCTGACCCTGGCCTGCGCGCTCGCCGCCCGCGAGGGACTGCCCGTCACCCTCGTCAGCGGCAGCGGCGGCGAGCTGTCCCAGGCGCTGGTGCGCGCGCCCGAGATCGGCTGCGTCTCCTTCGTCGGCGGCCGGGACACGGGCGCCGCCGTCGCCACCGCCGTCGCCGACCTCGGCAAGCGGCACATCCTCGAACAGGAAGGACTCAACACCTGGGGCATCTGGAACTTCACCGACTGGGACGCGCTCACGCGCGTGGTCCCGAAACTCTTCGACTACGGCAAGCAACGCTGCACCGCCTACCCGCGGTTCGTCGTCCAGCGGCACCTGTTCGACGCGTTCCTCGCGGCGTACCTCCCAGCCGTGCGCACCCTGCGCGTCGGCCACCCGCTCGCCGTCGCCGCACCGGGCGACCCGTACCCGGCGCTGGACTTCGGCCCGGTGATCAACGCCGCCAAGGCCAAGGAACTCCACGACCAGGTCGCCGAGGCCGTCGACCGCGGCGCCGTCCCGCTGCACCGCGGCAACGCCGCCGACGCCCGCCTGCTGCCCGGCCAGGACACCTCGGCCTACGTCCAGCCGGTCACCCTGCTCAACCCGCCCCGGTCCTCGCCGCTGCACCACGCGGAACCCTTCGGCCCGGTCGACACCATCGTCCTGGTCGACACCGAGGCCGAGCTGCTCGCCGCGATGAACGCCTCCAACGGCGCGCTGGTCGCCACGCTGTCCACGGACGACCCGGCGACGTACGACAGGCTGGCGCCGCAGATCCGCGCGTTCAAGGTCGGCCACGGGGTGCCGCGCTCCCGCGGGGACCGCGACGAGCTGTTCGGCGGACACGGGGCGTCCTGGCGCGGCGCCTTCGTGGGCGGCGAGCTGCTGGTGCGCGCCGTGACGCACGGCCCGGCGGGGGAGCGGCTGCCGGGCAACTTCCCCGACCACCACCTCATGCCGTAAGGGGGCGAAGGGCGGCTGGTCCCGGGGCGGTCAGCCGATGCCCTGGCGGTCCGGCCGCAGGGCGAAGGCCCGGTCCGCCGGGGTCGGCGCGGTCCGCTCGACGGCCTGCCGCAGCAGTTCGCGCTGGCGCGACAGCGGTTCGCGCCGCTCCGGCGGCACGAGCCGCAGCAGGTCGTCGAGCCCCGCCACCAGACGCCGTGTGACCTGCGGCGACCCCACGGAGCAGGCCCGGACCTCGGCGAACCCCAGGTCCACCAGCTCCGCCCAGCCCGGCACGGGCTGCACCAGCCGGACCACGCCGCGCCGGTCCCGGTGCAGTACGGCGTCCAGCGGCCGCCGGGACAGCGTGGCCAGGATCTGCACGACCCGGTCCAGCGCCTGCACGGCGGTCGTCGGATCGTTCACCGCCGGGGACAGCGCGCGCAGTCCGATGTCGGAGAGCTGGCGCAGCCCGAACGCCAGGTCCTGGTGGAAGGTGCGTTCCACCCCCACGGACAGGGTGTACCGCAGCGCCCGGCGCGGCGGGGCCGCCCCGCCGTGCACGGCCAGCACCGGGGTGCCCGGCACCAGGAAGTCGCCGATCCGCGGGACCAGCCGCAGCACCACCCCGTGCCCTCTGGCCACCCGCACCAACCGGGCGACGTGCACGTCCCGCAGCACACCGCCCTGCCCGTCGTGGGCGACCCACGCCGTCACGGGCCCGAGGTCGGGCGCCCCGCCACCGTCCGCCGGCACGGGCATCAGCGCCGCCACCCGGAGGGACTCGGCGGCGATACGGGCGATCACATGGCTGACCCGCATCAGTCGCAGGGTGGCGTTCACGTACATCACGAAGAGCAGCAGGCTCAGCGCGACCATGAGCAGGGTGAGCACCGACTGCACCAGCGGGACGGCGGTGGCGGTGCGGGGATCGGCGTTGCTGTCGTAGCTGGTCAGGACGAGCAGCGTCAGCACGAAGGTGGCGAGGAAGACGGCGAAGGTCGCCTTGGTGATCCGGCTGCGGACGAAGAGCCGCACCACCCGCGGGGTGAACTGTCCGCTCGCCATCTGCACCGCGACCAGCGAAATGCTGAACACCACACCGATGAAGGTCATCATCGCCGAGCCGACCGCCGAGACCACCGTCTTCGCGTCGTCGGCGAAGCGCAGCAGCTCGGCGAGCGTGTCGTAGTCGCCGTCGTCCTGTAGCGAACGGACGAGCGCCGCGTCGAGCTCCTGGGCCACCAGCCAGACGACGAAGACGCCCACCATGGCCGCGGTGGGCGCGAACCAGAACGTGTCCCGCAGATGCTCCCTGAGCGGCGACAACGCCCGCGGCCGCCGCCGCGGAAGCGGGCCCTGCGTAACCATCCAGTCACTCATGGTGCGACCCTAGGCCCCGCCGAGCCGCCGGTCCCGGACCGCCGCTCAGGGGAACGGTGGGGGAAGGAAACGCAGGTGAAAGGCACCGCGAAAGCTTGGTATGGTTGTCCATGTCGCCGCGGGGGAGCACCTCCGCACCGCGACAGACACCTGGTCCGGGTGGCGGAATGGCAGACGCGCTAGCTTGAGGTGCTAGTGCCCTTTATCGGGCGTGGGGGTTCAAGTCCCCCCTCGGACACACAAGATCGAACAGAGATGCCGGCCGGGAGATGTCCCGGCCGGCATCTCTCGTTCTGTCTCGCCGGCCGCCGAAAATACGGTGCGGCTCCGATCCCGGCCTCCCTACACTCACCGTGACACCGAGACCGAGTGAGGGGAGCAGGGCCGTGCGCATCCGCACCGCACCCGTCGTTCCCCCGTCCCGGCACGAGGTGATCCTGGTGTCTTCGGCCGTCCGGTGCCCGCTGCGCGGCCGGCACCGGATGCCCGCGACGCACGTCTGACAGCCGACGTCCCTGGCCGGGAGCGTCCGGCACGTGCGTCGGGGGAGATCGCGCTGCCCTTCTCCGGTTCCTCCGAAAGGCTTCGGGCCATGCGCGCCAACCCGCTGACCACCGTTCGCAACCTGGGCATCCTCGCCCACGTCGACGCGGGCAAGACCACCGTCACCGAGCGGATCCTCTTCACCACCGGTACCACCCACAAGCGCGGCGAGGTCCACGACGGCACCACCGTCACCGACTTCGACCCGCAGGAACGCGACCGCGGCATCACCATCTTCGCCGCGGCCGTCAGCTGCACCTGGGCGGACCACCGGATCAACCTCATCGACACCCCGGGGCACGTCGACTTCGCCGACGAGGTCGAACGCTCCCTGCGCGTGCTGGACGGCGCGGTCGCCGTGTTCGACGCGGTGGCGGGAGTGGAACCGCAGAGCGAGTCCGTGTGGCGGCAGGCCGACCGGCACGGCGTACCCAGGATCGCGTTCGTCAACAAGATGGACCGGGCGGGCGCCGACCTCGACACCGCCGTCGCCTCCATCCGCGAGCGACTGCACCCCGTACCCCTGGTCGTGCAGCTGCCCATCGGCGCGGAGGACGGTTTCACCGGCGTCGTCGACCTGCCGCGCATGCGCGCCCTCGTATGGGCCGACGGCGCGGACACGGCCGAGGAGGGGCCGGTGCCCGACACCCTGCGCGAGGAGGCGGCACGCAGGCGGCGGCTGCTGGAGGAAGCGGTCGCCGAACGCCACCCGGCCGCGCTGGAGGAGTTCTGCGACCGGGAGACGCTCACCGCGGCCACCCTCACCGAAGCCTTGCGCGACCTGACGCGCACCGGCGACGGCGTGGTCGTGCTGTGCGGCTCGGCCTACCGCAACCGCGGCGTCGAACCGCTGCTGGACGCCGTGGTGGCGTACCTGCCCTCGCCGCTGGACGTGCCCGCGGTGCGCGGCACCCACGACGGCACGGAGCGGGAACGGCCCGCCGACCCGGCGGCACCGATGGCGGCACTGGCGTTCAAGGTGAACGCCACCCCGACGGGACGACTGACGTACCTGAGGGTCTACTCGGGCACGATCGAGAAGGGAGACGCCGTGTGGGACGCGGGTACGCGCCGCACCGAGCGCGTCGGCCGCATCCTGCGGGTCCGGGCCGACCGGCACGACCCGCTGGAGCGCGCGGTCGCCGGGGACATCGTCGCCGTGGTCGGGCTGAAGTCGGCCCGCGCCGGCTCGACCCTGTGCGCGCCGGACGCCCCGCTGCTCCTGGAACCCCCGGGCGGGCCCGAGCCCGTCGTGCACGTGGCGGTGGAGGCCCGGCGCGCCACCGACACCGACCGGCTGGCCTCGGCGCTCGCCCGGCTGACCGAGGAGGACCCCTCACTGGCCGTGCGGACCGACCCGGAGACGGGGCAGACCGTGCTGTCGGGCATGGGTGAACTGCACCTGGAGGTCGCCATGGAACGCGTACGGCGCGAGCACGGCCTCGAGGTCTCCGTGGGGCGCCCCGGCGTGGCCTACCGCGAGACGGTCGGCGAAGGGGTCGTCGACTTCGTGTACCGGCACGTCAAACAGGACGGCGGCGCCGGTCAGTTCGCGCACGTCGTGCTCGACGTGGAACCGTGGGAGCGGGACACCGAGGGCGGCGACGGGTTCGTGTTCCGGTCGGCCGTCGTCGGCGGGCGCGTGCCGCAGGAGTACGTCCGGGCCGTCGAGGCGGGCTGCCGGGACGCCCTCGCCGAGGGCCCGCTCGGCGGGCACCCGGTGACCGGCCTGAGGGTCACGCTCACCGACGGCCAGACCCATGTGAAGGACTCCTCGGACACGGCCTTCCGCACCGCCGGCCGGTTCGGTCTCCGCGACGCCCTGCGCGCCTCGGCGATGGTTCTGCTCGAACCGGTCGTGGAGGTCACCGTCACCGTGCCCGAGGACGGGCTCGGCGGCGTGCTCGGCGACCTCGCCGCGCGCCGCGGCCGGGTCACCGGCTCCGACACGCGGGGCGGTGCGGCGGTGGTCACGGCCACGGTCCCGCTGGCCGAGCTGTTCGGCTACGCGACCCGGCTGCGCAGCCGCACCCAGGGCCGCGGCACCTTCACCGCCCGGCCCACCGGTTACGCGCCGGCACCGGTCGCGACGGCCGGCACGACCACGCGGTAGGCGCGGCGCGGCACCTTCACGGCCCGGGCCCGTGGCGCGGCACCTTCACGCCCCGGGCCCGCGGCGCGCCACCCACACGCCCACGGCATGCGGCGCGGCACCCTTACGCCCCCGGGCACGAGGGCGCCGCGCCCTGGGCTCCCGTGCGGCGTCGGTCTTCGAGGCCCGGCCCCGTCCGCCCCGGCTACCCGTGCTCCGGAGTCGCCGCGCGGGGCGGCGCCGTAGAGGCGCGCACCACGAGTTCGGTGGCGAGCTCGATGTGGTGGGAATCGACCCGCTCACCGTTGGCGAGCCTCAGGGCGGTGCGCAGGGCGGCACCGCCCATCTCCCGCAGGGGCTGGCGGACGGTGGTGAGGGGCGGCGACGCCATCCGGGCCAGGCTCGTGTCGTCGAAACCCACCACACTCAGGTCCTCCGGGACGCGCAGACCCCGGGCACGGGCGGCCTCGACGACGCCGACGGCGATCTCGTCGTTGCCCGCGAAGACCGCGGTGGGTGGCTCCTCCAGGTCCAGCAGTGCCGCGGCTCCGAGCAGTCCGCTCTCGTAGGTGAACTCTCCCGGCCGGGTGTGGGCCTCGGGTACGGGCACGCCGCCCGCCTCCATGGCGGCGCGGAAGCCGTGCAGGCGTGCCTGGTTGCACACGGCCATGGCGGGTCCGCCGAGATAGGCGACCCGGCGGTGACCGAGGGAGAGCAGGTGCTGGGTCGCGGCCAGGCCGCCCGCGAAGTTGGTGGCCCCGACACTGTGGATCCGGCTGTCCGGCAGGTGCAACGGGTCCAGCACCACCAGCGGCAGCCCGGAGCGGGCCAGTTCGTTCAGGTGCGCCGCGGTGTACACGCTGGTGATCGCGATGACGGCACGACGCCCGGCCGACACCAGGTTCCGGGCCCAGTGCGGGGCAGCGGACGCCTTGCTGACCACCACCGAGGCCCCCGACTCGGAGGCCGCATCGACGATCCCTTCCAGGGTCTCGGCCACGTACGACTTCAGTCCGCCCCTGAACTGCACCTCGATGGTGGGGCTTTCCCCCGCGTCCGTGTGCCGGAACACGGGAGCGAGGTAGGCGTGCTCGTGCAGCAGTTCCTGTACCCGGGTGCGGGTGCCCGGAGCCACGTCACCGCGGCCGTTGACCACCTTGGACACCGTCGCCACGGACACCCCGGCCGCTCGTGCGATGTCCGCCAACGTGGTGCGCCTCGCGTCCGGTCGCATCGGTTCCCTCCCACGGGTACGTCCACCGTGTGGTGAGTCGCCGCTCGGGCGGCAACGCGGGTGGAACCGGTCAACAGTACGGCAACGCGACTCGTGTCACCTCACCTTCTCTGTCCAGTAGTCATGCCTTTCGAAACCCTTTCGGAGTTGTCGGGGCTCCTCGATGGTCGGCGAAGCCCAGTCGTAGCAACGGTTCTTGAAGCGGGAGAACGCTTCCGCACATGCCTTGACACCCTGTCAGTCTGCTCCCTAACTTGCATGAGCAGAGCTCGGAGAAGGCGATTTCGAAAACCTTTCACCACGAGTCACGAGAAGCCGACGGCTCTCGGGTGCGGAGAAAAGACATGGCGCTCTCCCGACGTACTCTCCTAGGCCTGGCCGCCGGTGTGCCGGTCTCCGCGGCGCTGGCGGCCTGCGGCTCGTCCGGACCCGGCACGAGCGGTGGCGGAGCCACGTACTGGTACCTGAACGGCCAACCGCAGGAAGGAGTCCGGGCCGGTGCGGTGGACGCCTTCAACAAGGCCCATCCGGACGGCCAAATCAAGGACACCACGTTCCAGAACGACGCCTACAAGACCAAGATCAAGACAGCCATCGGCGCGGGGCAGGCGCCCACCGTCATCTGGGGCTGGGGCGGCGGGACACTGCGCACCTACGCGGAAGCCGGCCAGGTCGACGACCTCACCTCGTGGTTCGACGAGCATCCCGAGGTCAAGAAGGCGCGGTTCCCGTCGTCCTTCGGCGCGGCGACCGTGGACGGCAAGATCTACGCGGTCCCGTGCGACGCCGTGCAGCCGATCGTCCTCTACTACAACAAGAGGGTCTTCGAGAAGGTCGGCGCGGAGCCGCCGGAGTCATGGGACGACATCATGGCGCTGGTGCCCCGGTTCAACGCGAAGGGCATAGCGCCGTTCTCCCTCGGTGGTCAGTCCCGGTGGACGAACATGATGTGGCTGGAGTTCCTGTTCGACCGCATCGGCGGTCCCGAGGTGTTCCAGGCCGTCATCGAGGGCGAGAAGGACGCCTGGTCGCACCCGGACGCCATCACCGCGCTGACCAGGGTGCAGGAACTGGTCGAGGCCGACGGGTTCATCAAGGGCTTCTCGTCCATCACCGCGGACTCCAACGCGGACCAGGCACTGCTCTACACCGACAAGGCCGCGATGATGCTGCACGGCGCGTGGTCGTACGGCATCCAGCAGGCCGACGGCGGCGACTTCGTCCCCAGCGGCGGCCTCGGCTACATGAACTTCCCGCCCGTCGACGGCGGCAAGGGCGATCCGGGCAACGCGGTCGGCAACCCCGCCCAGTACCTCTCCCTCTCCGCCAAGGCCACCGAGGAGGAGAAGAAGATCGCCAAGGAGTTCTTCGCGACCGGCGTCCTCCAGGACGCCGAGGTGCAGGCGTGGATCGACAACGGGTCCGTACCGGTCCGGGTCGGCACGGAGAAGCTCCTGGCCGCCTCCAAGAGCGCCGACTTCCTCCAGCTCAACTACGGCATCGCCAGCAAGGCCAAGACGTTCGTGCAGTCCTGGGACCAGGCCCTCAGCCCGACGGCCGCCGAGACGCTGCTGGACAACGTCGCCAAGCTGTTCCAGTTGTCCGTCTCGCCGCAGCAGTTCGCCGGCAACCTCAACGCGGTCATCGGCACATGAGCCCACACACGGGCCACGCGCCCGGCCGCCCACCGCGCAGCATCCTGCCGTGGCTGGCGACGCCGGCGCTGGTGGTCTTCGTCGGCTTCGCGGTGGTGCCGCTCGTCGGTGTCTTCGTGCTGAGCTTCACCACCTGGGACGGGATCGGCACCATCCACGGCTCGGGGCTGGACAGTTGGCGCGCGGTGCTCACCGACCCCGGGCTGCCGCACGCCCTGTGGGTGACGTTCCTGGTGATGGCCGTGTCCTGGGCCGTTCAGACGCCGCTGAGCATCCTGCTCGGCACGTTCCTGGCGGGCCGCCAGCGGTACCGCGCGGTGCTGGGCGTGGTCTACTTCATCCCCCTGATGCTCAGCTCCGCCGCCATCGCGATCGCCTACAAGGCGCTGCTGGACCCCAACTTCGGGCTCGGGGCGGGGCTGGGGCTCCCGCTGCTGGTCCAGGACTGGCTGGGGCGGCCGGGGCTCGCGTTCGGGGTCGTCGTCTTCGTCGTCTCCTGGCAGTTCGTCCCGTTCCATTCCCTGATCTACCAGGGCGGCGTCCAGCAGATCCCCAAGTCGCTCTACGAGGCGGCACAGCTGGACGGGGCGGGACGGATCCGGCAGTTCTTCAGCATCACCCTGCCCCAGCTGAAGTACACCGTCATCACCTCGTCCACGCTGATGGTGGTGGGGTCGCTGACCTTCTTCGACCTCATCTTCGTGCTGACCGAGGGCGGTCCCGGGGACGCCACCCGGGTGCTCGCACTGGACATGTACAAGCGGGGATTCCAGGCCAGCCTGATGGGACCGGCCAGCGCCATCGCGGTCATCCTGGTCCTGGTGGGTCTGGCCCTCGCGCTGCTGCTGCGCAGGCTCGGGGGCCGGGACGCCGGCGCGAGCCAACTCGAGGGGGCCTGAGGTGACCACCACACTGCCCGAGGCACGTCGGCCGGCCGAGGCCGCCGACCGCGACCGGCCGCACCGCGCGTCCCGGGTGACCGGCCGGCGCAACTGGGCCGGCGGCCTGGCGGGATGGCTCTGGCTGGTCGTCGTCGCCGTGCCCCTGTACTGGACCCTCATCACCAGCCTCAAGGCCCAGAGCCGCTACTACGCCGAGAACCCGCTGGTGCCTCCGGCCGATCCGACGCTGGACAACTACCGGCTGGTCATCGAGTCCGACTTCCTCCGCTACTTCGCGAACAGTGTCGTGGTCACGGTCGGCGCCGTGGTGCCGGCGGTCGTGTTCTCCTTCATGGCGGCCTACGCGATCGTCCGAGGCCGGCGCATGCGGGTACTGCGCGCGATGAACGGCCTGTTCCTCATGGGCCTCGCCATCCCGCTTCAGGCGACCGTGATCCCCGTCTACCTGATCATCATCAAGCTCCAGTTGTACGACAGCCTGCTGGCGTTGATCCTGCCGTCCATCGCCTTCGCCATCCCGCTGTCGGTGCTGGTGCTGGCCAACTTCGTCCGGGACGTGCCCAACGAACTGTTCGACTCGATGCGGGTCGACGGCGCCACCGAATGGACGACGATGTGGCGGCTGGCGGCACCGCTCACCCGACCGGCCGTACTCACCGTGACCATCTTCAACGCGCTGACCATCTGGAACGGATTCCTGCTGCCACTGGTGCTCACCCAGAGCCCGCAGCGCCGGACCCTGCCGCTCGCACTGTGGACCTTCCAGGGCCAGTACGGGGTCAACGTCCCCGCCGTCCTGGCCGCCGTCGTCCTCACCACCCTGCCCGTCCTGATCCTGTACGCGTTCGGCCGCCGCCAGTTGCTGAGCGGTCTGACCGCCGGATTCAGCCGCTGACCGATGCCGGCGCGGTGCCCGGCACCCGCCGTCTACCTGTTCGCCCGTCATGCCCTGGATGGGCCTGCCGGGCGTGGGAGGAAAGTGAACGCCAACGTGGCCGAAGAGAACACCACCACCGCCCCGCTCTGGAACGACACCACCGCTTCCGTCGCCGCGCGCGTCGATGCGCTCGTCGCCGCGATGACGCTCGCCGAGAAGACCGCCCAGCTGTACGGAGTCTGGGTGGGCGCCTCCGACGCAGGCGACGAGGTGGCCCCGCACCAGCACGACATGGAGGAGGCCGTGGATCTCGACGCTCTCCTGCCCACCGGGCTGGGCCAGCTGACCCGGCCCTTCGGCACGGTCCCGGTCGACCCGGCGCTGGGGGCCCTCTCCCTGGCCCGCACCCAGGCCCGGATCGCCTCCGGGAACCGCTTCGGCATTCCCGCGCTCGCTCACGACGAGTGCCTGGCCGGCTTCGCCGCCTGGGGCGCGACCGCCTACCCGGTCCCGCTGTCCTGGGGCGCCACGTTCGACCCGGACCTGGTCGAGCGCATGGCCGCCGCCATCGGCCGCGACATGCGCGCCGTCGGCGTCCACCAGGGACTCGCCCCCGTCCTGGACGTGGTGCGCGACGCACGCTGGGGCCGGGTCGAGGAGACCATCGGCGAGGACCCGTACCTCGTCGGCACCGTCGGTACGGCCTACGTGCGCGGTCTGGAGTCGGCCGGGATCGTCGCCACCCTCAAGCACTTCGCCGGTTACTCGGCCTCGCGCGCCGGCCGCAACCTCGCGCCCTCCTCCGTGGGCCCCCGCGAGCGGGCGGACGTCCTGCTGCCCCCGTTCGAGATGGCGATACGCGAAGGCGGCGCCCGGTCGGTGATGAACGCGTACACGGACACCGACGGCATCCCCTCCGCGGCCGACGAGGACCTGCTCACCGGGCTGCTGCGCGACACCTGGGGCTTCGACGGCACCGTCGTCGCCGACTACTTCGCCATCGCCTTCCTCAAGACCCTGCACGGCGTGGCGGCCGACTGGGCCGGCGCCGCCGCACTGGCACTGGGAGCCGGCGTCGACGTGGAGCTGCCCAACGTCAAGACGTACGGCGCTCCCCTGGCCGAGGCCGTCGCCGCCGGACGCGTCCCGGAGGCCCTGGTGGACCGCGCCGTTCGCCGGACACTCGCGCAGAAGGCGCGACTCGGCATGCTCGACCCGGACTGGAACCCGGTGCCGGCCGCACTGGCAGGGGCCGATCTCGACCAACCGGAAGCCCTGCGGGGCCGGATCGACCTGGACGGCCCGGAGAACCGGCGACTGGCCCGCACGATCGCTCAGGAGGCCGTGGTCCTGCTGAGCAACGACGGCACCCTGCCGCTCGCCCGGCCTCGCCGCATCGCCCTGCTCGGACCCAACGCCGACGAGCCCACCGCCGTACTCGGCTGCTACTCCTTCCCCCAGCACATCGGCGTCCGCCACCCCGGGACCCCGCACGGCATCGCGCTGCCGACGCTGCGCGACACCCTCGCTGCGGAGTTCCCCGAGGCCGAGATCACGCTCTCCCGAGGCACCGGCATCGACGACGGGGAGCTCACCGGCATCCCGGAGGCCGCACGGGCGGCACGCGCGGCCGACATCGCCGTCGTGGTGCTCGGGGACCGCGCCGGGCTCTTCGGGCGGGGCACCAGCGGTGAGGGGTGCGACACCGAGACGCTGGCGCTGCCGGGGGCGCAGCAACAGCTGCTCGACGCGCTGCTCGACCAGGAGACCCCCGTGGTCGCCGTGCTGCTCGCGGGACGGCCGTACGCACTCGGCCGTGCCGTGGGGGAGTGCGCCGCGATCGTGCAGTCCTTCTTCCCGGGGGAGGAGGGCACGCACGCGATCGCCGGTGTGCTCAGTGGCCGCGTCAATCCCTCCGGGCGGCTGCCGGTCGGCGTGCCGAGCGGACCCGGTGGGCAGCCGGCCACCTACCTCGGCGCGCGGCTCGCCCACGCCGGCACGGTGTCGAACGTCGACCCGACGCCCGCGTTCGCCTTCGGCCACGGCCTGTCCTACACGCGCTTCGAGTGGACAGACCTGACGGTCGACGTGCGGGAGGCGCCGACGGACGGCGAGTTCCGTCTCGCCTTCACCGTCCGCAACACGGGCGAGCGGCCCGGGACCGAGGTCGTCCAGCTGTATCTGCACGACCCCGTCGCCTCCGTCGTCCAGCCGGTGCAGCGCCTCGTCGGCCACGCCCGGGTCGACCTGGAGCCGGGCGAGGCCGGACGTCTGCGGGCCACGGTCCCGGCCGACCTCGCCTCCTTCACCGGACGCGACGGCCGGCGCGTGGTCGAACCGGGCGAGCTGGAACTGCGGTTGGCGGCCTCCAGCGCGGATCACCGCCTCGTCGCCGGGGTCACGCTGACCGGGGCCGCACGGTACCCGGACCACACGCGGCGCCTGCGGTCGGTGATCGTCCGGGAGTGGGACCGTCCGCCGGGGGCCGCATGACGCCCCGGTGGCTCACAGCACGCCGCGCCGGGCGAGGCTGCGCGTCAGCGCGCGTACGCCGAACGTCCACGGCGCGGCCTGCTCGCTGGTGACGACGGTGTTGAGCAGCGTGCCGAGGCGCGGGCTGGAGATGCGCACCACGTCGCCGTGCTCGTGGGTGAAGCCCGACCCCGGTGCCCCGCGGTCGTCGGTGGGGGCGAACAGCGTCCCGGTGAACAGCACGAAGCCGTCGGGGTACTGGTGGTGCGGGCCGTGCGTGGCGGCCACCAGGTCCAGGACGTCGCGGCTGATCTCGCGCATGGAGCTGCTGCCGTGCAGTGTGTAGCCCTCCGGTCCGTCGACCCGCAGGCCGACGTCGAGCCCGCGGACGGTGTCGAGGTCGAAGCCGTCGTCGAACAGGCGGATGAACGGGCCGATCGCGCACGAGGCGTTGTTGTCCTTGGCACGGCCCAGCAGCAGCGCGCTGCGTCCCTCGACGTCACGGAGGTTGACGTCGTTGCCGAGCGTCGCGCCGCGGACGCGGCCGCGCGAGTCCACGACGAGGACGACCTCGGGCTCGGGGTTGTTCCACACCGAGGCGCCGAGCACTCCGATGTCGGCGCCGACGCCGACCGCGGACAGGACCGGCGCCTTGGTGAAGACCTCCGGGTCCGGCCCGATGCCCACCTCCAGGTAGGGCGACCACAGTCCCTCGGCGACGAGCAGTTCCCTCGCCCTGTCCGCCTCGGGCGATCCGGGACGGACACCGTCGAGCGCGCCGCCCACCGCCCGCTCGACCCGGGCCCGCACCAGGGCGGCCCGCGCCGGATCGCCGCCCGTGCGCTCCTCGATGACGCGTTCCAGCAGGCTCCGCGCGAAGGTCACGCCGGCGGCCTTGATCACCTGTAGGTCGACGGGCGCGAGCAGACGGGGAACGTCACGACGGCCGGGGGGTGCCTCGAGCAGTTCGTCCAGGTGCCAGACGCGTCCTCCGCCGGCCTCCCGGACGACGGCCGCCGCGTCGTCGCGTTCCATGAGGTCGCAGACGGTGGGAACGACGTCCGTCAGGTCGACGACACGCTCCCCGCGCACCGCGGCCACACACGGCCCGTCCCATTCCGGGGCGTGGACGCGTGCGACGAGCGCTGCGCGGTCGGCGTCCTCCGGCAGGACACAGGAGCTGGTGAGGACCGGACGGGGGTGCGCTGCTGCCGATTCCACGATCGATGCTCTCCTGGGTTCGGGGGAGTGCGGTGGCCCGGGGGCCGCGCTCAGTGGGAGTCGCGGGGGACGCCGTGTCCACGGCTTCCGCGCAGGAAACCGAAGTCGGCGCCCCGGTCGGCCTGTTCCACGTGCTGCGTGTAGAGCCAGGTGTAGCCGCCGGCGTACTGCTCGGCCGATGCCCTCCACGACTGCCGGCGCCGGGCGAGCTCGGCGTCGTCCACGTCCAGGTGCAGGGTGCGGTTCGGGACGTCGAGGACGACGGGGTCGCCGTCGCGCACCAGGGCGAGGGGTCCGCCGACGGCGGCCTCGGGTGCCACGTGCAGGACCACCGTCCCGTACCCCGTGCCGCTCATCCGGCCGTCGCAGACCCGCACCATGTCCGTGACGCCGGCCTTCAGCAGCTTGGCGGGGAGCGGCACGTTGGAGACCTCGGGCATACCGGGGTACCCCTTGGGACCGGCGTTGCGGATGACGACGACGGTGTTCTCGTCGACGTCGAGTTCCGGGTCGTCGGCCACCTCGTGGTAGGCCTCCGGGGAGTCGAAGACGCGCGCGGGGCCGCGGTGGGTGAGCAGGTGGGGCGACGCGGCGGACTGCTTGATCACGGCCCCGTCGGGGCACAGGTTGCCGCGGAGGACGGCGATGCCGGTGCCGGCCGGCTGGAAGGGGGCGTCGAGCGGGGTGATGACGTCGGAGCCGACGCGCTCGGCGTGCGCGGTGTTGTCGGCGACGGTGCGTCCGGTGACCGTGATCTGGTCGCCGTGCAGCAGCTCGCCCTTGAGCAGCTCGGCCAGGACGGCCGGCAGGCCGCCCGCGTAGCAGAAGTCCTCCATGAGGTACGTGCCGCTGGGCATCAGGTTGACCAGCGTCGGCACCGCGCGGGCCAGCTCGTCGAAGTCGGACAGGCTCAGCTCGACGCCGACGCGGCCCGCGAGGGCGGTGAGGTGGATGACGGCGTTCGTGGAGCCGCCGACGGCCGCGTTGACCCGGACGGCGTTCTCGAACGCCTCCCGGGTCAGGATCCGCGAGGGGCGCAGCTCCTCCTCCACCATGCCGACGATGCGCCGCCCGGCCGCCTGCGCGGTCTCCATCCGGCGGGAGTCGACCGCGGGCCAGGCCGCGGAGCCGGGCAGCTGCATGCCGAGCGCCTCCGCGACGCAGGCCATCGTCGAGGCGGTCCCCATCGTCATGCAGTGCCCGTTCGAGCGGGCCATGCAGCCCTCCGCGAAGAAGCACTCCTCCTCCGTCATCCGGCCGGCCTTGAGGTCCTCCTCGAACTTCCACACGTGGGTGCCCGACCCCACGTCCTGGCCCCGGTACTTGCCGTTGAGCATTGGCCCGCCGGTGACCATCACGGCGGGCAGGTCGACGCTGGCGGCGCCCATGAGCATGGCCGGGGTCGTCTTGTCACAGCCGGACAGCAGCACGACCCCGTCGAGCGGGTTGGCCCGGATCAGCTCCTCGACCTCCATCGCCATCAGGTTGCGGTACAGCATGGCGGTGGGGCGCATCAGGGTCTCGCCGGTGGCCATGGTGGGGAACTGCAACGGCAGCCCGCCCGCCTGCCACACGCCGCGTTTGACGGCTTCGGCGACGTGGGTCAGATGGGCGTTGCACGGGGCGAGTTCGGAGGCACTGGTCGCGATGCCGATGACGGGGCGCCCGTCGAACACCTCGTGCCCGAGTCCCTGGTTGCGCATCCAGGAGCGGTAGATCATCCCGCCGCGGCCCTGTGCGCCGAACCAGGCCTGGCTGCGTCGGCTCGTCCTCTGCCCGTCGGTCATGCGGTCACTCCCGTCGGCTGTGGCGTCGTCCGTCTCACGAAGGGGCGTGCTCGGGTGAGGGCCGGCGAGCCGTACCCTGTGCCACAATCATTAAATGATTCGATGAATGGCGTCCAGGGGGCGGGCAGAGATCGTGGAACACTTCCCGACCACGCACCAGCGAGTGGTCGACGAACTGGGGCGGCGCGTGGTGGGCGGCGTCTGGACCCCGGGGGACCCGCTGCCCGTCGAGGACGCGCTCGCGGCCGAACTCGGCGTCAGCCGCGGGGTGGTGCGAGAAGCGGTCAAGGCGCTGATGGCCAAGGGGATGCTGCGCGTACGGCCGCGCACCGGCACCCGGGTGCTGCCTGCGGACCACTGGAACCATCTCGACCGGGACGTCCTGCGCTGGAAGCAGGACGGGGACGCCGCGTCCCTGCTGCGCGACACGGGTGAACTGCGTCTGATCGTCGAGCCCAAGGCGGCCCGGCTCGCCGCCCACCGGGCCGGACCCGACGACCTGCGCGTCCTGCACGAGGCGCTGGCCGCCATGGAGGCCGCGGCGGCGGCACCCGGCCGCAGCGGCTACGTCGAGGCCGACATCGCCTTCCACCGGGCCCTGCTCGCCGCCAGCGGCAACCGTCTCCTCGGCTCACTCGGCCGGGCCGTCGAGATCGCCCTGGAGCACAGCTTTCTGATCAGCACGCAGACCCCGGGAGCGGTGGAGGCGTCGTTGCCGGGGCACCGCGCCATCGTGCGGGCCGTCGAGGCCCGCGACCCCGCGGCCGCGGCCGAGGCCGCGCTGGCCCTGATCGAAGCCGCCGAACGGGAGATCGCCCAGTCACCGGGGGTGCCGAACGCGTCCCCGGGCGACGCCGGATGACCCGCCGCCACCGGGACCCGCGCACTCCACGGCACGGCCGCCCCCGCCTGCCCGGGCACCCCCGCTCGGGGGCACCCGGGGCAGCACGGCTCAGGGGTACTGCACGACCTTCGACGGCACGGTGTCCGTCCCCGACGTGGGCGAACCCGTGTCGTTGATGACGCACTCGTACTGTCCGTTGCCGCCGAGCGACACGACGAGCAGGCCGTGGAAGCGCACGCCGGAACGGTTCGGCGCGGCGAAGCCGTGGTGCTGCACGATGGACGGGTTCACGTTGTAGTAGCAGTAGCTGCCCAGGCCCCAGCCCTCGTGCTCGGCGACGTCGTCGCCGACCTTGTAGGCGGCGTAGCCCTTGACCGAGCCGTTCTGGATCGCGGCCTGGTCGGGGGCGTCGTACGCCTTCTCGTTCTGGAAGAAGACCGTGCGGCCGCGTTCGCCGTTCCACTGCACGTCGTACTTGTTGAAGTGCTCAACGAACAGGCCGGTGATCAGCACGTCGTCGCCGTTGACGACGACGCCGTAGTCGGCGCGGTTGGTCTCCCAGCCGACGCCGTCGCCGTGGTCGGCGCGCCACACCCAGGTGTGGTCGACGATCGTGTGCCGGCTGTTGACGACCAGGCTGGTGGTCGCCTTGCCGGGACCCGCACCGCCGATCCGGACGAACACGTCCTGCACGGTGGTCGGATTGGCCGAGTGGTCCGCGGACGCGCCCTCGGGCCCGACCTCCAGCAGGGTCGCGGAGTTGACCGGACCGGCGTCCACGAGGAACCCGGCCAGCCGTACGCCGTCCACGTCGGCGACCTTCAGTGCGGTGACGCCGCCCTCGGGGATGAGGGTGGCGTAGCCGAGGCCCAGGACGACCGTGCCCGCGCGGTTCACCTCGACGGTCCGGTCGAGGTGGTAGATCCCCGGCGTCAGCAGCAGGTGCAGGCCCTCCTCCAGCGCCTGGTTGAGGGTGGCCGCCGAGTCGGCGGGCTTGGCCACGTAGAACTGCGTCAGCGGGAGCGAGGTGCCGCGCGGTGTGCCGTTGCCCCAGGAGACGCCGCGGGCGTCGGTGCGCTTCTCCGGCAGGAAGACGCGGTACTCGGCGCCGTCGAGGTACAGGAACGGCTTCTCACGGGAGACGGGCGTCGTCTCCAGCGTCGTGTACGGCGGCTCGGGGAAGCTCTGCGCGGGCGCGCCCTCCACACCGGAGAACACCATGTTCCACACGGCGTTGAGCCAGCCGCCGACCGAGCTGTCGCGGGTGTACCACTGCTGCTGGGAGTACGGGCCCACCGTGCCGTCGATCCGGCTGTCGGCGATGTAGCCGCCGCTGGCCCAGCCGTAGCCGTCGGGGGCGAGGTTGAGGCCGCCGCGCACGTGCATCCGCCGGAAGGGCGCCGCCTGCGAGACCGCCCAGCGGTTGGTGCCGCTGACCGGGACCAGGGCGAGGTTCTCCGCCGAACGCCAGAAGTTCTGCGTGGCGTTGCCGTCGAACCAGCCGGCGTCGACCGTGACGTCGCCGTTGATGGTGGTGTCGTCGGGGGAGAGGCCGAGGCCCGCGATGGAGGTGTAGAAGCCGAGCTGGGCGTTGAGGCCGCTGTAGGTGCCGGGCTTGAACAGCAGCGCGTAGCGGCCGGTGCCGAACTGGGCGGACTCCTGCTGCTTGAAGATCTCGTCCAGTCTGCCCTGGATGTTCGCCGTGGACGGGTCGAAGACGATGACGTTCGGCCCGAGGTCGCCACCGCCGGGCAGCGCGCGGGGGCTGCCCGCGGGACCGGCGCCGGCGGAGGCGGTGGTGGCGGGGGCCGCGGCGGCGGATCCGGCGCCCGCCAGCGAGGCCAGCACGGGCGCCGCGGCGGCCGCCCCAAGGAGGCTGCGGCGGCGCACGCCGGAGGGCTCGGGTGTGGGGGAGGGCGTGGGGGAAGAGGGCATGCGGGCGGCTCTCCTTGTTCGGGAAGTGAACGAAGTGGGGGTGGGGGAGCGCTCTCTGGGTGTGCATGCTTCATCCGCCCGCCACGGGACGTCAAGAGTTGCGACCGTTTCTTGTGCGCCGCGTTCAACAAGTAGGGACGCGCCCTGTGTTGGTCCGCGCCGCGGTTCCTCCTGCCGCATCCCTTGACACCCTCCCCTCGCGCCCTCAACACTCCGAGTCGGGAGAGCGCTCTCCGAGAACTGCTCCGACCGTCTCAGCCCGACCTTCCCAGGAGGTCTCCATGCCACGGAGATCGAAAGTTCTGTCCGGCACCCTCGTCGCGAGCGCGTTACTGATGACGTCGATCGGCATCGGTACCGTCGCCGCCAACGCGGACGCCCCCGCCGCCCCCGCCCCGGCCTCCGCCGCGCACACCGGGCACACCATGGCGGTCTCGACCGCCTCCTCGCCCGAGGACCCGGACGGCGACGGCTACATCCCCGCGAACCCGCCGGTCACCGGTGTCACCCCGTCCACGAAGGAGCCGCCGCACCGCTACTTCCACGAGTTCCAGGCCAACTGCGGGGTCAGCCACACCGCGCCCGACGACCCCATCGTCTACGCCCAGCAGCCCGGGAAGTCGCACGACCACACCTTCATGGGCAACACGACGACCAACGCGTACAGCACCACCGCCTCGCTCGACGCCGGGTCCACCACCTGTCTGGCGCCCGGCGACCGCTCGGGCTACTGGATGCCGACCATGTACGACGGCGACCGCCCGGTGCTCCCGGTCGGCCCGCAGACCATCTACTACAAGGCCGGCGTCACCGACTACACCAGCGTGCGCCCCTTCCCGAAGGGCCTGCGCTACGTCGTCGCCAGCCCCATGCAGAGCGCGCAGGAGTTCCGCGACCACCCCGGCTTCGTCGAGGGCTGGGAGTGCGGCGACAGCTTCTTCAACGTCGACTTCCCGGCCGACTGCCCGGACCGCCAGGACGTCCAGGTCAACATCCGCTTCCAGGCCCCCAGTTGTTGGGACGGCAAGAACCTGGACACGCCGGACCACAAGAGCCACATGGCGTATCCGGTGGTCAACCCGGGGACCAACAACAACATCTGCCCGGCCGACCACCCGGTGGCCCTGCCGATGATCGAGTTCAAGATGGCCTTCCCGGTCAACGGCGACCTCTCCCGGGTACGGCTGGCCAGTGGCGCGAGCTACTCGTTCCACTACGACTTCTTCAACGCCTGGGACGAGCCGACCCTCGCCGCCATGGTCGGCCACTGCATCGTCGGCGGGTTGCAGTGCGACGCGCGCGGCTACGACCAGACCCACCCCGAGGCCGGAGCGGCGCTCAACGAGGACTACGAACTGCCCTGATCCGGCCCTACTTTGCCCCTCCGCACCTCCTCGTACCGGCCCGGCCGTCCATGCCCCGCCACGGCCGGGCCACCCCCCCATACCCCGCGGACGTGGACACCCGCAGACGTGGGCCCCCGCAGACGCGGCCCCCCGCAGACCGGAGACAACCCGATGAGCCGACCCCACACCCCCACCCCCACTCGCAGACTCACCCCCGTGCGCAGAATCACCGCCCCCCTGACCGCCGGCCTGCTCACCCTCGGCGCGCTCACCGAGCTGCCCGCCGCGCAGGCGCACGCCGCCGGCAGCGTCGTGAAGGTCACCGGCAACCAGGGCAACTGGCAACTGACCGTGGACGGCAGTCCTTACACGGTCAAGGGCCTCACCTGGGGGCCGTCCCCCGCCGACGCCGACCGGTACCTGCCCGACCTGGCGTCCATGGGGGTCAACACCATCCGCACCTGGGGCACCGACGCGAGCAGCCGCCCGCTCCTCGACTCCGCCGCCGCCCACGGCGTCAAGGTCATCGCGGGCTTCTGGCTCCAGCCGGGCGGCGGCCCGGGCAGTGGCGGCTGCGTCAACTACCTGACCGACACCGCGTACAAGGACCAGATGCTGGCCGAGTTCCCGCGCTGGGTCCAGGAGTACAAGGACCACCCGGGCGTCCTGATGTGGAACGTCGGCAACGAGTCGGTGCTCGGCCTGCAGAACTGCTACAGCGGCGACGAACTGGAGCGCCAGCGCGACGCCTACACCACCTTCGTCAACGACGTCGCCAAGAAGATCCACGCCGTCGACCCGAACCACCCGGTCACCTCCACCGACGCCTGGGTCGGCGCCTGGCCCTACTACCAGAAGAACGCCCCCGACCTGGACCTGTACGCCGTCAACTCCTACGACGCCGTCTGCGACGTGCGGGCCGCCTGGGAGCAGGGCGGCTACACCAAGCCGTACATCGTCACCGAGTCCGGACCGGCCGGCGAGTGGGAGGTGCCGGACGACGCCAACGGCGTGCCGAAGGAGCCCACCGACCAGGCCAAGGCGCAGGGCTACACCGACGCCTGGAACTGCGTCACCGGGCACCGCGGCGTCGCCCTGGGCGCGACCCTGTTCCACTACGGCACCGAGTACGACTTCGGCGGCATCTGGTTCAACCTGCTGCCCGCGGGCCAGAAGCGGCTGTCGTACTACGCCGTGAAGCGGGCCTACGGCGGCGACACCTCGCACGACAACACCCCGCCCGCCGTCTCCGGCTTCGGCGTCGAGGGCGGCGCGGGCCAGGTGCAGGCGGGCAAGGACCTGGTCCTCACCGTGCGCGCCACCGATCCGGACGGCGACCCGATCGCGTACGAGGTGCAGGCCAACAGCAACTACATCGACCAGGGCAAGCAGCTGACCACGCTTCCCGCCACCGACCTCGGCGGCGGGCGCCTCAAGGTCACCGCCCCCGACCGGCCGGGCGTCTGGAAGCTGTACGTCAAGGCCACCGACGGCAAGGGCAACGTCGGCGTCGAGACACTCTCGGCGCGGGTCGTGCCGCCCGCCGTGGACGGCACGAACGTCGCCCTCGGCAAACCGGCCACCGCGTCGTCCTTCCAGCCCAGCTACGGCGACTGCCCCTGCACCGCCGCCAACGCCGTGGACGGCAACCCGAACACGCGGTGGGCCAGCGACTGGAGCGACCCGCAGTGGGTCCAGGTCGACCTCGGCGCGCGCACCGCGTTCCGGCACGTCCAGCTGTACTGGGAGGCCTCCTACGCCAAGGCCTACACCGTCCAGACCTCCGACGACGGACAGAACTGGCGGACCGTGTCCACGGTGACCGACGGCAATGGCGGTGTCGACACCCTCGACGCGTCCGGCACCGGCCGCTACGTCCGGGTCAACGGCACCGCACGCGGCACGGGATACGGCTACTCGCTGTACGAGTTCGGCGTCTACAGCTGACACCGACGCACGTACGGCGGGCACGACACAGGGGAGGGGAGACCCGGGTGGGGACGAGCGACGAAGAGATCGACCGGCTGCTCGGCAAACTGACACCACGCGCCCGCGCGCTGCTGCTGAGCGGCGCCACGACCTGGCGCACGCGGCCGGAACCGGCCGTGGGCCTGCGGGAGTTGGTGATGTCGGACGGTCCGGCGGGCGTACGGGGCGAGGCCTGGGACGAGCGGGACACCTCCGTCCTGCTGCCCTCCGCCTCGGCGCTCGCCGCCACCTGGGACGAGGCCCTGGTCGAAGGCCTCGGCGGCGTGCTCGCCGCCGAGGCCCGGCGCAAGGGCGTGGACGTCCTCCTCGCCCCCACGCTCAACCTGCACCGCAGCCCGCTGGGCGGCCGGCACTTCGAGTGCCTCTCCGAGGACCCCGAGCTGACCGGCCGCATCGGCGCCGCGCTGGTCCGCGGCATCCAGGCCCACGGTGTGGCCGCCACCGCCAAGCACTACGTGGCCAACGACTCCGAGACCGACCGGCTCACCGTCGACGTGCGGGTGGGGGAGCGGGCGCTGCGGGAGGTCTACCTCGCGCCCTTCGAGGCGGCGGTCGCCGCGGGGGTCCGGCTCGTCATGGCGGGGTACAACGCGGTCAACGGCACGACCATGACCGCGAACGCCCTGCTCAGCGATCCACTGAAGAGCGAGTGGGGCTTCGACGGCGTCGTCGTCTCCGACTGGGGCGCGGTGCGCGCCACGCTCGACACCGCCCGCGCCGGTCTCGACCTGGCCATGCCGGGGCCCGACGGCCCCTGGGGCGAGGCGCTGGCACGCGCGGTGGCCGACGGCGACGTGCTCGAGGCGGCCGTCGACGACAAGGCGCGACGCCTGCTGCGCCTCGCGGCATGGCTGGGCGCGCTGGGCGAGTGCGCCGGGCCCCGGGCGGGGGCCCCGGGCGGGGCGTCCAGCGCGCAGGGCCCGCCTCTGGATCCGCCTGCACTGCCCGGCGCGGAGGGCTTCCCGAGCGGGGTTGCGGCGCCCGGCGTGGAGGGGTCCCCGAGCAGGGGACCCGCGCGCGGTGCGGAACCGTCCGCCTCGCAACCACCCGCCCCGGATCCGTCACGCACCCGCGACGTCCGGGCCCTGGCCCGCCGCGCCGTCGCCGCCGGTACCGTCCTGCTGGCCAACAGGGACGTCCTGCCGCTCGACCCCGAGCGCCTCGAAACGGTCGCCGTGATCGGCGCGCACGCCGTGCGGACCCGTACCCAGGGCGGCGGCAGCGCCGGCGTCTTCCCGCAGGGCGAGGTGTCCGTCCTGGACGGCGTCCGGGACGCGCTGCGCGGCCGGGCCCGCGCCGTCCACGTCCCCGGCCCCCGGCCGGACGGCCCCGCGCCCCCACTGGACGAGGGCATCTGCACCGACCCGCGCTCCGGCCTGCCCGGCGTGCTGCTGCGGATGCTGGACGCGGACGGCCGCGAGCTGTACGCCGAACGGCGCCGCGGCGGGCGTCTGCTGGAGCCCCGTCTGGTGCCGGGCGCGCACACCGTCGAGATCCGCGCCCGGCTCGGCGCGCGCACCGGGGGTTCCTGGACCCTCGGCGTGGCCGGTTTCGGCCGGATGAGCCTGGCCCTGGACGGACGCACCCTGCTGGAGGGCGACTTCCCGCCCCCCACCGACGACCCGGCGGTGGTGCACGTCAACCCGCCCGCCCAGTACGCCCGTGCCGACCTCGCCGCCGACCGGGACGCCCTGCTGGTGGCCCGCCGCGAACTGGCCCCCGGCACCGGGCGGGCCACCGTCGTCGTCGCGGCGCCACCCGCCCCGGACGTGACCGCGTCGCTCTCCGAGGCCGCCCGCGCGGCGGGAGCGGCGGACGCCGCCATCGTGGTCGTCGGGACCACCGAGCACGGGGAGTCGGAGGGCTACGACCGTACGAGCCTGGCGCTCGGCGGTCCCCAGGACGCGCTGGTCCGCGCCGTCGCGGCCGCCAACCCGCGCACCGTCGCCGTCGTCAACAGCGGTGGTCCGGTCGAGCTGCCCTGGCGGGAGGAGGCGGGCGCGGTGCTGCTGGCCTGGTTCCCCGGGCAGGAGGGCGGCGCCGGTCTGGCCGACGTGCTCTTCGGCCGTACCGAGCCGGGCGGACGGCTGCCCACCACCTGGCCGGCCGTCCTCGCCGACGCACCCGTCATCCGCACCCGCCCGGACGGCGACGGCCGCCTCGCCTACGACGAGGGCCTGCACCTCGGCTACCGGGGCTGGCTGCGCCACCACCGCACGCCCGCCTACTGGTTCGGCCACGGGCTCGGCTACACCACGTGGACGTACGAGGCGCTGACCGCCCCGCCGGTGACCCGCGCGGGCGACGACCTCACCGTGCGCGTGCGGGTGCGCAACACCGGTGCGCGGGAGGGCCGGGAGGTCGTGCAGGTGTACCTGGCCCGGCCCGCGTCGGCGCTGGACCGTCCCGTCCGGTGGCTCGCCGGGTACGCGGCGGTGCGGGCGCGCCCGGGAGAGACGGTGACGGCGACCGTACGGGTCCCGGCGCGGTCGCTGTCCCACTGGTCGGTGGCGGAGCACGCCTGGCGCACCGAGCCGGGGCCCTGCCGTCTACAGGCCGGGAGGTCGGCGGGGGACCTGCCGCTGGTCGCGGACCTGGAGGTGGTAGCGCCTGCGGCGTGAGACGGCGGCGGAGAGCGCTCTACCAAGCGCCGGACCCCGCCGGTTAGGGTGCGGGCATGAGCAGACAGGCCCCGACCCTGGAGGACGTGGCCCGGGAGGCCGGCGTCTCCCGGGCCACCGTCTCGCGCGTCGTCAACGGCGTCCGCAACGTGGACCCGGCCATCCAGGACCTGGTCCGCCGGGCCATCGAACGGACCGGGTACGCGCCCAACCAGGCCGCAAGGCAGCTGGTCACCCGGCGCACGACGACCGTCGCCCTGGTCGTCTCGGGCGCGGGCGACGCCTCGGACACGGAGCAGAACGCCTTCGCCACCCGGGTGTTCGCCGACCCCTTCTTCGGCCGGGTCGTCGGCGGGGTGGTCGCGCATCTGCGGCCGCGCGGGATGCATCCGGTGCTGATGTTCGCCGAGACGCCCGAGGCCCGGCAGGAGGTCGTGGCCTACCTCAGGCAGGGCGGGGCGGACGGCGCCCTGGTGGTGTCCACGCACCCCGACGACCCGCTGCCCGCGCTGCTCGCCGGCGCCGGACTGCCGGCGGTGCTCTTCGCCCGTCCGGGCCGCCCGGTGCCGCTCAGCTACGTCGACCTGGCCCACCGCGAGGGCGGGCGGCTCGCCGCCGAGCACCTGCTGGAGCGGGGATGCCGCCGGATAGCCACCGTCACCGGTCCGCTGGCGGTCGCGGCGAGCCAGGAACGCCTGGCCGGCTTCCGGGACGCCCTCGCCCGGCACGGGCACCCGTATGTGCCGGTGGCCGAGGGCGGCTTCACCGTGGACAGCGGCATGGCCGCGATGACGTCGCTGCTCGCCGAACACCCCGACACGGACGGTGTGTTCACCGCGAACGACCTGATGGCCCAGGGTGCCGTCCAGGTGCTGCGCGACCACGGGCGCCGGGTGCCGCGGGACGTCGCGGTCGTCGGCTTCGACGACTCCAGCGTGGCCGTCACCTGCCGGCCCCGGCTGACCACCGTACGGCAGCCGGTGGAGGAGATGGCGGCCACGATGGCCCGCCTGCTCGACGAGCACATCAAGGGCGCGCGCACCGAACCCACGTCGGTCATCTTCGACCCGGAACTGGTGGTACGGGACTCGGCGTAGCGCCGGGGCCCGCGTGGAGGCCCCGCGCCGAGGGCGGTCAGGGAAGCGCGGCCTCGATGTCGGCGAGGTGGGCGGCGAGGATCTCCTCGAAGGCGGCGACCCGGTCCGCACCGAGCGGGCGGATCTCGCGGGCGAAGTGGGCGAGGGCGGGGAAGCGCTCGGGATCGGCGCCCAGCACCGCGACCCGGAACTGCTCCATGCCCTGCTCGTACTCCTCGGCGCCCACGCCACCGAATGCGCCTTCGGCGGTGATCAGCGAAGCGATCAGGACCACGAACCGGTGATAGCGCGCCGGAATCTCGTGGTCGGGCAGCCCCGAGGCGCGCAGACTCTGAAGCACCTCTTCCATCATCAGCCGGGAACCCGTGCCACCCGATCCGTGGCGGCCCCAGACCGCCGCGAGTTGCGGCTGCTGCCCGAAGGCGTCACGCAGGCGCAGGGCCACGGCGATGAGACGCTGCTTCCAGTCGCCCGCGGGCCGGTAGCCGTCCATGGCGGACAGCAGGATTCGGTCGGCGACCGCGCGCAGCAACTCGGTCTTGTTGCGGAAGTGCCGGTAGAGGCTGGAGGAGTCCGTCCCCAGCGCGGCGGCCAGCTTGCGCACGCTGAACGTCTCGGCGTCGCCCGCGAGCAGCAGTTCCGCCGCCGCATCCAGGATCTGCTCGGTCGACCAACGCCTGCGGCCTGCCATCTCGCCCCTCTCGTCGTTCCCGTCCGGACCAGGCTAGCTTATGCACTTGCCATTGCACGCACTGCGTGCATACTGAGGACACATGCTTGCCGGAAGAACGGGGCGGCAAGGAAAACGAGGGGGAGAGGCGTGGACATGCGCGAGACCACTGCTGTGACACGGCCGCCGCAGCCGGACTTCGAGGCGATCACGACCGAGGAGTTGATCGCCTACCGCGAGGCGGAGAACCGCTACCGGGCGTCCGGCGCGGCGCGGGCGATCCTCGGTGAACCGGATCCCGGAGCCGCGATCGCGTGGCAGGACGTCGCGCTGCCCGGCCGCGACCTCCCGGTCCGGGTGTACCGGCCGGTGCCGACGGGCGACGGCGAGACCGCCGGCCAGAACGGCCTGCCGCTCGTGGTCCACGTGCACGGCGGCAGCTTCGTCGGCACGGCGGCGCAGTGCGACTGGACCAACAGCCACCTCGCCGTCCGGCTGCCCGCGGTCGTCGTCTCGGTCGAGCACCGCCTCGTCGCTCCGGGGAGCCCGCTCGCGGATGCCGCCGACGACGGCTGGGACGTGCTGCGGCACGTGCTGGGAGACGCCGCGCGGTGGGGAGTCGACCCGGAGCGCACGGCCGTCTTCGGCGAGAGCTTCGGCGGGCTGATCAGCGCACTGACCGTGATCCGGGCCCGGGACGCCGGCCTGCGACTCAAGGCGCAGGTGCTGGTCAATCCCGCCGTCGACATGACCCCGGCGATGTACGACTACCCCTCCATCGCCGAACACGCGGACACCCCGACCCTCGCCATGCCCCAACTCAGGCTCCTCGAGCGGCTCGCCGCCCCGCCGGGGACCGACGCCCGCGCCTTCTCGCCGCTGTACGCGGAGGACCTGAGCGGGCTCGCCCCCGCACTGATCGTGGTGCCGACCCATGACCCGCTCGCCGATCACGGACGCCGTTACGCCGACCGGCTGCGCGCGGCCGGGACGCCCGTACGGCTCGACGAACATGTGGGAGCGGGGCACGCGTTCCTCACGCTGCCCGGTGTGGAACCGCGGGCCGCGGCGGCCCGGGCCGGGATCCACGCGTTCCTCCGCGCGGCTCTGACGGCGTGACAGCAGAACGGCATGCGGCACCAGCGACGGCACCGGGCCGGGTCCGGACGCCACTCTGCCCGGCGGGCCTCCCGGCCGTCACCCTGTTGCAGAGGCGGCCGCGACCGGAACGGCATCGGAAGAGGGCACAGTGAAGAGCATCGGCATCATCGGGGTGGGCGAGATCGGCAGGGCCATCGTGACGGGTCTGCATCACGGCGGCGACGCCGCGCCGGAGGTGTTCCTCTCCCCACGGGGAGCCCGCACGGCCGCGGAGCTGTCCGAGCGCCACGAGGGCGTACACGTGTGCGCCGACAACCAGGAGGTGGTGGACCGCTCCGAGATCGTGGCCCTCGCCGTGCGCCGCGAACAGTGGCGCGAGGCCCTGGCCGGAGTGCACGTGGGCGGCGACCGAATCGTGGTCAACGTGATGGCGGGCGTGGGCAACGACGAGCTGAGCGAGACCCTGGGCACCGGCGCCGCGCTGGTCCGGGCCATCCCCCTGCCCACCATCCGCGAACGCCGCTCCGTCACGGTGGTGCACCCCTCGCACCCGGAGGTGAACTCCTTCTTCGCCCGGCTCGGCAGAGCGCTCCCCGTCGCGGACGAGGCCGCCTTCGACGTCCTCTCCGCGCTGACCGGGACGCTGACCACGCACTATGCCTACCTCGCCACGCTCGCCTCGTGGGCCACCCGCCACGGCATCGCCCCCGACGACGCGGACCGCTACGTCCGCGGGCTCTTCGAGGGCGTCGGCTGCTCCCTGGGCGACGAGTCCCGCTCCCTGGACCGGCTCGCCGCCGACCACGAGACGCCGAACGGGAACAACGAACGGATCCGCACCACCTGGTTCGACCCGGCCAACGCGCGGGCGCTCACGACGGCACTCGACGGCCTGCTCGCCCACCTCAAACCGCCGCGGCGGTCCTGACGGCGGGCCGCACCGCACGCACGGCGGCCGTCGGGGACAGCCAGCGGCCCGGCGCGACGGCGCGGCGCGCCCTACCGCCCCGCCAGCCGCCCCCCGAGCGCGGCCCGCCACGCCGGGGCCGGCGTGGGGGAGTCGACCGGCAGACGCCGACCGCCGCGGGCGAAGAACGCGGCCAGCGGCAGGATCGCCGCGCCCACCGTCACCGCGTCGGGACCGAGCCGGCCCAGTGAGATGCCCACCCGTCCGGCGGGGTGCCGCAGGGCGTGGGCCAGCGTGTGCGCCCGTACCGACTCCAGGAACGCCGGGCCCAGTTGGAGTCCGGCCCAGCCGCCCACCAGGATCCGCTCGGGCTGGAAGAGGTTGACCAGGTCGGCCAGCCCCGCGCCCAGGTACTCGGCGGTCTCCGCGAGCACCCGCGCCGCCACCGGGTCGGGTGCGCCCCCGTCCCCGGGACGGGCCGCGGTCAGCATCGCGGTCAGCGCGGCCTCCTCGTCGGCGCCGGGCGGCGGCGCACCGCCCGCCTCCCGCCACCGCGCGAGCAGCGCCTCCGCACCGGCGTACGCCTCCAGGCACCCCCGCGCACCGCACCGGCACCGGCGCCCCCGCACCCGTACCGTCAGATGCCCCCACTCCACCGCCCGCCCCCGCTCCACGTCGTCGGTGACGACGCACGCGCCGACCCCGGAGCCGAAGAGCACGACCACGGCGTTGTGCGCGCCGCGTCCGCCGCCGAACCACATCTCGGCCTGGCCCAGCGTCCTGGCGCCGTTCTCGATGAACAGCGGTACGTGCGGGGGAAGCCGCTCCGAGCCGCGCAGCAGCGCCTCCAGCGGGACCGCGTCCCAGCCGACGGTCTGCCCGTGCACCAGGGCGCCGTCGGCCGTGCGCTCGACGATCCCGGGGACCCCGATGCCGACGCCCAGCAGCTCGCCGCGGTCCTGTGCCCGGCCGTCGGCGACATCGGCGCCGAGCACCTCCGCGACCCCGTCGAGGATGTGCCCGGCGACCACGCCGACGTCGTAGGAGCGCGACCCGTGGCCCGGCAACGCGCGCTCCGTCCGGGCCAGTTCGGACATCGACAGGTCGAACAGCTCCACCCGCACCCGGGTCTCGCCGACGTCGACCCCGACGAGGCGCCCCCGGTCCGCCACGACCCGGACGAGGGTGCGCGGCCGGCCGCCGTCCGCGCCGAGGCTGCCCGCCTCCTCCACCAGCCCGTCGGCCATCAGCTCCGCGACCACGGTGCTGACGGAACCCGAACTCAGGCCCGCCGCCGAACCCAGCGCGAGCCGGCTCATCGGCCCGTCGAAATACAACCGTTGCAGAACGGCGCTGCGGCTCTCCCGCCGCAGGTCACGGACCGTACGCCCGCCGTGCCTGGCCATCCGGACCCTTCCTTCCGTGCCCTCGCGCCACCGCCAACCCTGCGCGAGACCTTGACGAGTCTTTCTCTCGGGGTTTAACTCACGTCCTAAATTAAGCCATGAGGAGCTTCGGAAGGAAAACGCCGAAGCCCGCCGTCGGAACTCCCGACCGACTCCCGGAAGGAACCCAGGAGCCATGCGCAGCATCCGAGCCGCGGCCGTAGGCGCCGTCACCATGTCTCTCGCACTCGCCGCCACGGCCTGCGGAGGAGGCTCCTCCTCGGGCGGCGGATCCAACGACTCGCCGAAGGAACTCACCTACTGGGCCTCCAACCAGGGCGCCAGCGTCGAGGTCGACAAGAAGGTCCTCCAGCCCGAACTCGACAAGTTCGAGAAGGAGACCGGCATCAAGGTCAAGCTGGAGGTCGTGCCCTGGTCCGACCTGCTGAACCGCATCCTCACCGCCACCACCTCGGGACAGGGCCCCGATGTCCTGAACATCGGCAACACCTGGAGCGCCTCCCTCCAGGCCACCGGCGCACTGCTGCCCTGGGACGCGAAGAACTTCGAGAAGATCGGCGGCAAGGACCGCTTCGTCGACTCGGCGCTCGGCTCCACCGGTGTCGAGGGCCAGGACCCCGCCGCGGTCCCGCTGTACTCGATGGCGTACGCGCTCTACTACAACAAGCAGATGTTCGCCGACGCGGGCATCACCAAGCCCCCGGCCACCTGGGACGAGCTGGTCGCGACCGGCAAGAAGATCTCCAAGGACGGCAAGTGGGGCCTGGGCGCCGAGGGTTCCAACCTGTCCAACAACATCCACCAGGTCTTCGTCCTCGCCAAGCAGCACGGCGCCGACTTCTTCACCGCCGACGGCAAGCCCGACTTCACCTCCGACGGCGCCGTCGCCGCCGTCAAGCAGTACGTCGACCTGATGGCCCAGGACAAGGTCGTCGCGCCCGGCAACGCCGAGTACGCGCAGAACCAGTCCCTCAGCGACTTCGCCAAGGGCAAGACGGCGATGGTGCTGTGGCAGACCGCCTCCGCCACCTTCAAGACCATGGGCATGAAGGACAACGAGTGGGGCGTCGCCCCCGCCCCCGTCCCCTCCGGCGCCCCCGGCGCCGGAAAGGCCACCAACTCCATGGTCGCCGGCATCAACATGGCCGTCTTCAAGAACAGCGACAACATCGACGGCGCCACCGACTTCGTGAAGTTCATGACCAGCGACGCCGAGCAGAAGCTGCTCAACAAGGCGTACGGCTCCATCCCGCCGGTCAAGGCCGCCCAGTCCGACCCGGCGTTCAACACCCAGGGCACCGCCGTCCTGCGCGAGACCCTCGCCACCAGCGCCGCGGCCCTGCCCCAGGTGCCGGACGAGTCGCAGTTCGAGACCGCGGTCGGCACCGCCGTCAAGGAACTGTTCGCCGACGCCGCGAACGGACGCGAGGTGACCACCGAGTCCGTCAAGGAGAAGCTCGCCAAGGCACAGCAGCAGATGCCCAACAAGTGAGCGCCCCGACTCTCGACTTCGAACCCGCCCCACCGACTCCGACACGGACACGGACCTCGCCATGACCACCACGACCGCCTCGGCGCAGCCCGGCGAGCGGACGGTCGGCAAGAGCTCCCCCGGGACGGCGCGCGGACCCCGCCGCCGTCCCGGGCGGATCCGCCGCATCGGCCTGCCCTACCTGCTGCTCCTGCCGGCCCTGCTCCTCGAACTCCTCGTCCACCTGGTGCCGATGGTCATCGGCATCGTGATGAGCTTCAAGGAACTCACCCAGTTCTACATCCGCGACTGGACCACCGCCCCGTGGACCGGCCTCGACAACTTCACCATGTCGGTGGACTTCGACGCCCCCGTCGGCGAGGCGCTGCTCCACTCCTTCCTCGTCACCTGCGCCTTCACGGTGCTCTCCGTCGGCCTGTGCTGGCTGATCGGCACCGCCGCCGCGATCTGCATGCAGGACACCTTCCGCGGCCGTGGCCTGCTCCGCGCGATCTTCCTGGTGCCGTACGCCCTGCCGGTCTACGCGGCCGTCATCACCTGGGCGTTCATGTTCCAGCACGACAACGGCCTGGTGAACCACGTCCTGCACGACCAATTGGGCCTCACCGACAAGCCCTCCTTCTGGCTGATCGGCGACAACAGTTTCATCGCCCTGCTCGTGGTGTCGGTGTGGAAGGGCTGGCCGTTCGCCTTCCTCATCGTCATGGCCGGCCTCCAGAACATCCCCAAGGAGCTGTACGAGGCCGCCGCCCTGGACGGCGCCGGCGTCTGGCAGCAGATCCGCCGCATCACCCTGCCGTCGCTGCGCCCCGTCAACCAGGTCCTGGTCCTGGTGCTGTTCCTGTGGACGTTCAACGACTTCAACACACCGTTCGTCCTGTTCGGCAAGGCCGCGCCGGAGGCCGCCGACCTGATCTCCATCCACATCTACCAGTCGTCCTTCGTCACTTGGAACTTCGGCACCGGCTCCGCGATGTCGGTCCTGCTGCTGCTCTTCCTGCTGCTGGTGACGGGCGTGTACCTGTTCGTGACCTCCCGGGCCACCAGGACCCCGCGGACGTCACGGAAGCACGAGGAAAGGAAGCCGGCCGATGTCTAGGTCCCCGATGGCGGCGCCGCGCTCCTTCACCTGGACCCGCCGCGTCTTCCTCACCCTGCTCACCGGCTTCGTGCTGCTGCCGGTGTACGTCATGGTGTCCAGCTCGCTGAAACCGCTCGAGGACGTCTCCAGCCAGTTCCACTGGCTGCCGAGCAACCTCACCGTCCGCCCCTACATCGACATCTGGTCGACGGTCCCGCTGGCGAAGTACTTCGTGAACTCGCTGATCGTGGCCGGCGCGGCGACCGTCTGCTCCGTCGTGATCGCGGTCTTCGCCGCCTACACCGTCAGCCGCTACGAGTTCCGCGGCAAGCGCGTCTTCTCGGTGACCGTCCTGTCCACGCAGATGTTCCCGGGCATCCTCTTCCTGCTGCCCCTCTTCCTGATCTACGTCAACATCGGCAACGCCACCGGCATCGCCCTGTTCGGCTCCCGCGGCGGCCTCATCCTCACCTACCTGACCTTCTCCCTGCCCTTCTCCATCTGGATGCTGATCGGGTACTTCGACTCGGTCCCCCGCGACCTGGACGAGGCGGCCCTGGTGGACGGCTGCGGGCCGCTGCGCGCCCTGTTCAAGGTCGTCGTGCCCGCCGCGATCCCCGGCATCGTCGCCGTCGCCGTCTACGCCTTCATGACCGCCTGGGGCGAGGTCCTGTTCGCCTCCGTCATGACCAACGACGCCACCCGCACCCTCGCGGTCGGGCTCCAGGGCTACTCCACGCAGAACGACGTGTACTGGAACCAGATCATGGCCGCCTCGCTGGTCGTCAGCGTCCCCGTGGTCGCGGGCTTCCTGCTCCTCCAGCGCTACCTGGTGGCGGGCCTGACGGCCGGAGCCGTCAAGTGACCGGCACGCCCCAGCACTCCCACCCCCACCCCGAAAGGACCTTCGTGACCATCGACTTCGCCGCACTCCCGGACGACTTCCTGTGGGGCACGGCCACATCGGCGTACCAGATCGAGGGAGCCGTGGCGGAGGACGGACGTTCGCCGTCGATCTGGGACACCTTCTCGCACACCCCCGGGAAGATCGACAACAACGACCACGGCGACGTCGCCTGCGACCACTACCACCGCACCCAGGAGGACATCGAGCTGATGCGGAGGCTGGGCACCAACGCCTACCGCCTCTCCGTCGCCTGGCCGCGTGTCCTGCCCGGCGGCGACGGCCCGGTCAACGCCAAGGGCCTCGCCTTCTACGACCGGCTCGTCGACGACCTGCTGGCGGCCGGGATCACCCCGTCCGTCACCCTCTACCACTGGGACCTGCCGCAGGTGCTCCAGGACCGGGGCGGCTGGCCCGAACGCGAGACCGCCGAGCACTTCGCCGCGTACGCCGCCGTCGTCGCCGAACGCCTCGGCGACCGCGTCGGCCACTGGGCCACCCTCAACGAGCCGCTGTGCTCGGCCTGGATCGGCCACCTGGAGGGCAAGATGGCCCCCGGCTGGACCGACCTGACGGCGGCCGTCCGCGCCTCCTACCACCTGCTGCTCGGCCACGGCCTGGCGATGGAGGCCATCCGCGCGGCGGCCCCCGGCGCCCAGGTGGGCATCGTCAACAACCTCTCCACCATCCACGCCGCCACCGACCGCGACGAGGACCTGGCCGCCGCCCGCCGCATGGACGGCCACACCAACCGCTGGTGGCTGGACCCGGTCCACGGCCGCGGCTTCCCCGAGGACATGCGCGAGCTGTACGGGGTCGAACTCCCCGAACGCCCCGGCGACATGAAGCTCATCGGCGCCGAACTGGACTGGCTGGGCCTGAACTACTACTTCCCCCAGACCGTCGCCGACGACCCCGCCGGACCCGCACCGCACGTCCGCACCGTCCGCCGCGTCGGCGTCCCGCGCACCGGCATGGACTGGGAGATCGACGCCGGCGGCATCGAGGACCTGCTGCTGCGCCTGACCGAGGAGTACGGGGTACGCAAGCTGTACGTCACCGAGAACGGCTCCTCCTTCCCCGACACGGTCCGCCCCGACGGCACCATCGACGACCCCGAGCGCCAGGAGTACCTGACGGCCCACCTCGCGGCCTGCGCCTCCGCCGCCCGCAAGGGAGCCCCGCTGGCGGGCTACTTCGCCTGGTCGCTGCTGGACAACTTCGAGTGGGCGTACGGCTACGACAAGCGCTTCGGCCTGGTCCACGTCGACTACGCGACCCAGGTCCGCACCATCAAGGGCAGCGGACACCACTACGCCGACATCATCGGCCGGGCCCGGGGGAGGGAGCGCAAGGCCGCCTGAGACCCCGTGGTGGGCGCGCACGCGGGAGTCCGCGCCCACCGCGGCTCCCCGTCCCTCGGGCGTCAGGCGCCCTTGCGCGCCACTCCGCCGTAGATGCCGATCGGCGGGGCGTCGGGGCGCCGGGCCTCCTCGGGGCGCCAGTCGGTGACCCGCACCAGCCCCGGCTCCACCATCGAGAAGTCGCCGAACAGGTCGAGGACCGCCGCGTGCGACCGCAGGTTCAGGGATGCGGTGGCCTTGCTGTAGACGGCCGCCGCGTCCTCCCGCCGGTCCTCGTGGACGTCGCCCGTCGCGTGCGACAGGACCAGGTAGGAGCCGTCCGGCAGCGCGTCGCGCAGCGTGGCGACGATGCCCGCCGGGTCCTCGGCTGCGGCGACGAAGTGCACGACGGCCACCAGCAGCAGCGCCACCGGCCGGTCGAAGTCGATGACCGCCCGCACCTCGGGATGGTCGAGGATCGCGCGGGGATCCCGCAGGTCGGCCAGGACCACGGCGGTGTCCGGGTCGTCCGACAGGGCCCGGGAATGGGTGGCGACGATGGGGTCGTTGTCGACGTACGCGACCCGGGTCCCGGGGGCGAGGGACCGCGCGATCTGGTGCACGTTGGGTTCGGTGGGCAGGCCCGTGCCCACGTCGAGGATCTGACGGACGCCGCCCTCGGCCACCACGTGCCGCACCGCGCGGTGCATGAAGTGCCGGTTGGCGAGGACCCCTTCGCGCACCTCGGGCGCCGCCTTCATGAACTGCTCGGCGGCCCGCTGGTCGACCTCGTAGTTGTCCTTCCCGCCGAGGAAGTAGTCGTACATCCGGGCGGGGTGGGGCCTGCTGGTGTCGATCCGGTCGGGGTGGGCGGCGTTCTCGCCACCGCTCAGGGAGGTCATGCTGGCTGACTCCGTCCTCAACTCGCGGGCCACCCACGGGACAAGCGCGCTGAACACCTGGTGAGTGGCTGCCGAGTGCCTGTCGGAACATCATCATAGGGTGGCGTCCTGACGGTGCCGTCCCGCGTACGGAGGAGTGTCCTGTGACCGCCGGTATACCCAGACCCCACATCGACACGAGCAAGCCGCACCCCGCCCGCGTCTACGACTGGCTGCTGGGCGGCAAGGACAACTACCCCGTCGACCAGCGGGTCGGCGAGACCCTCCCCGCTCAGGCACGGGGCAACGCGGCCAGGAACCGGGCGTTCATGCACCGCGCGGCGGCCTGGCTGGCGAAGAACGGCGTCGACCAGTTCCTGGACATCGGCACCGGCATCCCCACCGAACCCAACCTGCACCAGATCGTGCAGGCGATCCGCCCGGCCGCCCGAGTCGTCTACGCGGACAACGACCCGATCGTCCTCCGGCACGCGGAGGCGCTGCTGACCAGCAACCCGGAGGGCGTCACGGACTTCCTCCACGCGGACGTACGGCAGCCCGGGACGATCCTCGAACGGGCCCGACAGACCCTGGACTTCGACCGCCCGATCGCCCTCTCCCTCGTCGCGCTCCTGCACTTCCTGCCCGACGACGAGGACCCGTACGGTCTCGTGCGCACCCTCGTGGACGCGCTCCCCTCCGGCAGCTTCCTGCTCCTCTCGCACGGTACCGCCGACCAGCACCCGGAACTGAGGCAGGAGACCGAGGCCGCGTACAAGAAGGGTGCCATCCCGCTGCGGATGCGCACCCGGAGCGAGGTGGAGCCCTTCTTCGCCGGGCTGGAACTCGTCGCCCCCGGCCTGGTGTTCGCCACCGAGTGGTACCAGGAGGAGCCGGCGCCGGCGCGGGAACGCAGCGGCTTCTACGTGGGCGTCGCGCGGGTGCCCTGAGCGGAGCGAACCGTACGCGGAGGGCGGCCCGCCGCCACCCGGCCGCCTTGACGTGAGCCGGAACCGGCCGATACTTGTGCGCAGCATGGGTCGGTCGGTGTCCGTGGTCGGCGCGAGGCGGGACGACAGATGAAGAAGAGACTGTGGGCCACGGGTGCCGTTCTCGGCGTCCTCACGACGTGGGCCGCGCTCCCACCGTCCGCCGAGGCGTCCCCGCACCCGGGCGGACACCCCTCGGCGCATCGGCACGCACTGCCCCTGGGCCCCGCCGGCCTCCCGGAGACGCGCACCACGACCACCCTCCAGCCGGGCGTCACCCTGACCCGCATCGTGCGCGGGACCGCCCAGGACCCGGCGCTCCACTGGACCGTCGAGGTGTCCATCCCGGGCGGCGACACCTCCCCCGACCCCGATGCGCCGCCGACGGCGCTGAAGGACCGGGCGAGCGCCGACGAACTCACCGCCGACCTACGACGGGACGGCTTCGATGCCCGGGCGGAGGAGGTGAGGACGCCCGGAACGGCCGACTACCGGGGCGGCACCCTCGGCTGGCGGGTCCGCATCGGCACGTTCGACTCGCAGACCGCCGCGACGGCCGAACGCACCCGCCTGCGAGCGGCCGGCCACACCGGCTCGGCCGTCTACACCGGCTGGGACGGGGAGGCGACGGACCGCGGCCCGTGGCACGTCGACGTACTCACCATCGACCCGCGCACCTTCCGCGGCACCCTCGGCGCGTCGTACGGCCCGGACCTGGAGGGCCGTGAGACGACCACCGCACTCTCGGCGTCCGCCACCGCGACCGCCGCGGTCAACGCCGGCTTCTTCGTCCTCGACCCCAAGGCGGGCGCACCGGGCGACCCGGCCGGAGTGGGCGTCTACGACGGACGCCTTCTGAGCGAACCGGTCGCCGGGCGCCCCGGACTCGTCGTCCACGACAACGGCCGCCGCACGGAGATCACCCGCCTCACCTGGCAGGGCCGGATCACCGGCCGCGGCTCGTCCCTCCCCCTCGACGGCGTCAACCGCGTACCCGGCCTGATCAGGAACTGCGGCGGCGGAGCGGGCGACACCCCGACGCCGCTCCCGCTGCACGACGTCACGTGCACCGACCCCGACGAGTTGGTCACCTTCACCCCCGAATACGGCGCCCGCACACCCGGGGGCGAGGGCGTGGAAGCCGTGCTGGACGCCCACGACCGGGTCGTGGAACTGCGCTCACCGCGCGGCGGGACCATCCCGCCGGGCGGCAGCTCCGTCCAGGCGACGGGCGAACGCGTCGCCGGCCTGACCGCCCTGGCGCGGGTGGGCGACCACCTGGGCGTGAGCACGACCCTGCTGGACACCCGCGGTCGCCGGATCACCCCGTCCCCCCGCACCGACATCGTCAACGGTGGCCCGGAACTGGTCCGCGACGGCCGTATCCACGTCACCCCCGCCACCGACGGCATGGTGCACCCCGGCGATCCGAGCTGGTACTACGGCTGGGTCCACAAACGCAATCCGCGCACCCTGGCCGGGGTGGACGCCGCGGGCCGCACCGTCCTCGTCACCGCCGACGGACGCGGCACGGGCTCCCTCGGACTCAGCATCGGCGAGAGCGCCGAGGTCGCGAAGTCACTCGGCCTGCGTGACGCGGTCAACCTGGACGGCGGAGGCTCGACGACGATGGTGGCCGAGGGCGCCGTACTCAACTCCCCCTCGGACGCCGCGGGAGAACGCCCGGTCGGCGACGCGCTGCTGATTCTGCCGCACCGACACGGCACCTGACGGCACTTGACGACACCTGACGCGCCACCTGACGCCGCCTGACACGCCACCCGACCTGACCCGTCCCCACCCGACCCGTCCCCGACCCGCCAGGGCCGACCGTCGTACGAGCCACCGCCCCCTAACCGAAGCACCGCCCGCCCGCACCACCGCACCACCGCACCACTGCGCGACCAACAGCAACCCAGCCAGGGAGCCGCCGTGTTCGCGAACGTGCCCCATGTCCTCACCCCGCTGCGAGCCAGACTCCTCCTGGTCCTCGCCGTACTGCTGGCCGTCCTGGCACCGACCGCCCCCGGGGCCGTGGCCGCCGGGAAGCCGGAGACCGGTGCCGCCCGACCCGGCGCGGAGGTCGTCGCCGTCACCCGGGTCGCGGACCGGCAGGTCGACCTGTCGGTCCGCTCGACGGCCCTGGGCGGCCGCACGGTCGACGTCCGCCTGCTCACCCCGGACGGCTGGAACCCGTACGACCGGCGCCACCGGCGGCACTGGCCCACCCTCTGGCTCCTGCACGGCTGCTGCGGCGACTACACCTCGTGGACGAGCATGACGGACGTGGCGCAGACGGACAGCCTGCGCGACGTCCTGGTCGTGATGCCGGAGGCGGGCTGGAACGGCTGGTACAGCGACTGGTGGAACCACGGGCAGGGCGGCGACCCGGCCTGGGAGACGTTCCACACCAAGGAACTGCGCCACCTCCTGGAACGCGACTGGGGCGCGGGAAGCAACCGCGTCGTCGCCGGCCTGTCCATGGGCGGCCAGGGCGCCCTGCTCTACGCCGCCAGACACCCCGGGATGTTCAAGGCGACGGCGGCCTTCTCCGGTTCCGCCCATCCGCTCCTCAACGAGGAGTCGATCGACCGCATCATGGGCTTCTTCGCCGGCCAGGGCAACGACCCGCTCCGCGTCTGGGGCGACCCGGTCGCCCAACGCCGGATCTGGCAGGCGCACGATCCCTTCCACCTCGCCGCGCGACTGAGGTCGATCCCGGTCTACCTCTCCTGCGGCGACGGCACCACCGGCCCCCTGGACCCACCGGGCGCCACCAGCGCCCTGGAGGCCGACTTCAACCGCCAGAACCAGGCGCTCGCGGCAGAACTGAAGCGGGTGGGCGCGAGGCACGTCACCACCCACTTCTACGGCCCGGGTACGCACGGCTGGGCCTACTGGGAGCGGGAGTTGCACGCGTCGCTGCCGATGCTGCTGGGGGCGCTGAAGACCGGCGCCTGACCGGAGTCGCCGACGCCTGACCCGAGTCGCCCGCTGCGGGGCCGGACACGGTCCCGCAGCCCAACACCCCTTGCCAGAAGCTCTGTCGGCCCCTAACTTAAGTGCGCGGTTAACTCCAATTACGTTCTCAGTTACATCATTCGTCGTTCGGTCGGGGAGAGCTTCGTGCACATAGGCATGCGTAGATCCGCGGCGGCAGCCGTCCTCGCCCTCTCCGTCTCCCTGGCCGCGGTGCACACCGCGGGTGCCGCCGACGCGCCGACACCCGGCACCGGCTCGTACGTCGACGTCGAGTACTTCCCGGAGCCGGCCGGCGAGGGAGCACGGACCAGCGTCCCGACGGACAGCCCGCACACGCAACGGGCCCGGCCGGCCGCGTCCGACTCCCGGCAACGCGGCAGCGCCACCGACTCCGAGGACGGAGAGGTCGTCCCGCTCGCCGAGACCGGCCCGACCGCCGACCGCCTCGACGTCACCATCATCGGCGACGGCTACACCGCGGCGGAGCAGGACGACTTCCTCGAGGACGCCCGCACGAAGTGGGACGAGGTCACCGACATCGACCCGTACAAGAGCTACGAGGGCCTCTTCAACGTCTGGGCGGTGCAGGCCGTCTCCGAGGACTCCGGCGTCACCGGCGACCCGACCCGGGAGGTCGTCAGGAACACCGCGCTCGGCTCGTACTTCTGGTGCGGCGACACGGAGCGCCTGATCTGTGTCGACCTCGACAGGACGAAGACCTACGCGGACAAGGCCCCCGCGACCGACCTCGTCATCGTGGTCTCCAACTCCGCCAAGTACGGCGGCGCGGGCTACTCCGGTCTCGCGGCGGACTACGGCTACGACGGCGTCTCCACGCTCTCCTCCGACAACGACCGCTCCACCCTGATCGCCGCCCACGAGATGGCCCACTCCATAGGCCTCCTGGCGGACGAGTACCAGTACGCGGGCTACGGCGACTACCCGCACCCGGAACCGGCGTACCCCAACGCCTCGACGCTGACCGCGGATCGCATGGCCGCACAGCACACCAAGTGGGCGGCATGGCTCGGCGAGCCCGACCCGAGCGGTGGAGTGGTGGGCACCTTCGAGGGCGCCGACTACTACGAATACGGGGTCTACCGTCCCACGGAGAACTCCATCATGCGCTCGCTGAACACCGACCGGTTCAACCTCCCGGGCCGCGAGGCGATGATCGCGGGCTTCTACCGCTCCGCCAACGCCCTCACCCCGCTGCGGAACACCGCCGTCAAGGCCACCCGCTTCACCCGGCTCTCCGTCGAACTCGCCGACCTGGGCCCGGGCACGGGACTCTCCCGTCCGCAGCTCCGCTGGTACGTCGACGGACGCGAGGCGCGACAGGCCCGCGGCAGGACGTCGGTCCTTCCGGCGGCCCTCGGCGTCCCGTCCGACCGGCGCACCCACCGGGTGACCGCCACGGTGGTCGACACGACGACCGCCGTCCGCAGCCGCGCCGTACGGGACCTCACGTCCAACTCGGCGACCTGGACGGTGAGTCGGTGACTCAGAAGCTCCACCGCGTGTGGCTGTAGACCCCGTCGTCCCGGCCGAACCCGTACGCGGTGACCGGGGCCACCGCGAACAGCACATCGTCCGAGCGCCGAATGGCGTCCCCGATGCCGTGGAAGGTGCCTTCGGCCGAGGTGATGTGCGCCCCGTACTTCGCCTCGAACGCCGCGATCACCTCCTCCAGCACCGCGGGGTCGCCGACCGGTTCGGCCTCGCCCTCGACGACGAGGTCGAACCCCTCGGTGAGCGAGTTCCCGCCCGTGAGCAGCGCGCAGTGCGCATCGCGCGCGAGATTCCGGGCCTTCTGCTCGCCCGGTCCCGTGGAGAAATACAGCACACCGTCGTGCCACGCCGCGATCACCGGCGTGATGTGCGGCCCGCCGCCGGGCCGCATCGTGACCGCCCAGTAGATCTCGGCCGCCTCCGTCCGCCGCCGGGCCTCGGCCCACTCGGTGGCGGTGACGTCCGCGGCGCCGGGACGGGGATGGAGTGCGGAGCTGTAGCGGGCGTCGAGCTCGGTCGTCGGCCGCTCGGTCCTGGGCCGGTCGGTCGTGGGCTGCTCGGCGGCAGGTCGTTGCACGGACATGGGGGGCTCCTTGCTCTCTTGTCCGTTACGACTGCCGGCCGGGCCGGAAATCATCGGTGGGCCGGACGGGCGTATGTCCGACGCCGCGATCCTCAACCCCTGGCGGGCGAGCCGTCGGCACCGGGCCTCGGGTCGAGGAACGGTTCGAGCAGGCCGAGCAGCGCAGCGGGACGGTGCAGCGGGATGATGTGCCCGCAGTCCTCGATCACGTGGCCGACGAGGTGATCGGCGACCGGACGCAGCTGCCGTTCGAGGGCCCGGCCCACCGGACGAGCGCCGACGGCCATCGTCGGGACGGTCAACCGCCCGCCGGCGACGGCGCCCGCGATCTGCTCGCCGCTCGCGGGCAGCGCCCGGTAGTACGAGAAGGCGCAGCGCAGGGCGTCGGTCCCGGTGTACGCCCGTACGAAGGCGTCCCGGACAGCGGGATCGACACCCTCGCCGAGGGACCCGGCGCCCAGGAACCAGTCGACGTACTGGGCCTCGTGCCCGGTCAGCACCGTCTCCGCGAGACCGGGCACCGCATGGAAGCCGAACCACCAGGGCGGCCCCTGCGCGAGGAATTCCTCCGCCCCCGGCAGTCCGCCCAGCAGTGATTCCATGACGACGAGCCGACTGACGAGGTCCGGCCGGCGCATGGCGAGCAGGAACGCGGGCGGGGTTCCGGCATCGATGCCGACGACGGCCGCCGAGGGCACTCCGAGGGCGTCCAGCAGTGCTTCCGCATCGCACGCGAGCGTGCCCGCGTCGTAGCCGTCCGCCGCACGCGTGCTGGCCCCCGCACCTCGCAGGTCCGGCGCGATCACCCGGTGGCGTGAGGCGAGGGGCCCCATGACGCGGGTCCACAGCTGCCAGGTGTGCGGGAAGCCGTGCAGCAGGAGCACGGCGGGGCCCTCGCCGTACAGGGCCACGTTGATGTCGATGCCGTTGACCGCGACCCGCCGGAGTTCGACGTCGTCGAGGGGACGGGGATCGGAAGGGCGGGGCCGGGGCGAGGTGACGGGTGCGGGCACGGGGAATCCCCTTGTCGGAGCGGTTACCAATGGTGACAACAAAACGGTAGGTAACTATGCTGGCGTAGCCAAGACCGCACTTCTGCCACAGGTGGTGAGCCGCAGGTGACCTCCTCCTCGACGTCGAGGGCGTCGCGATCCCCGGACGGTGCTCGGGGAGACCTGTTCGACCCGCAGTGCCCCACCCGTCGCCTCCTCGACCGGATCGGCACCAAGTGGACGTCCATGGCCGTCAAGGTGCTGGCCGAGGCATCCCCGGAGGAGGTGCGGTTCGCCGAACTGCAGCGCAGGATGCCCGGCATCTCGCAGAAGATGCTGTCGGCCACCCTCCAGGGCCTCACCCGCGACGGCCTGGTCGGCCGCAGGGTCGAGGCCACCGTCCCGCCGCGCGTGTACTACCGGCTCACCCCGCTCGGCCTGACCCTGGAGGAACCGCTGGCCGCACTCCGTGAGTGGGCCGAGACACACATGGGCGAGGTGGACCGCGCCAACCGGCGGAGCGAGGGGTACCGGGCATGAACGGGGCGCGCCGTACCGCGTGCTCCCCGGGACGCGTCCTCACGCGGTCCGACGCCACGCGAGGTAGCCGCGTCGCCGCCGTCCGCGGACGAGCCGTTCGAGGACCAGGGCGACGGCGGGGGAGTAGGGCGGCCTGGACGACTTGCCATGGCCCAGACGGGCGAGCCGGCGCGAGGTGAGGGCCTGAAGGGCCGCGGCGGCCAGCGTCTTGTTCCGCACCCGGGTGCGGGGCGGTTCGGCCCGTGCGTCGCGCCCGGCGAGCCACTGCCCGGGCAGGGCGGGGTCGATCGCCAGCGCCGTGGCCAGCCCCACCACGTCGACCCCGGAGTCGATCACCTGCTGGGCGACCGCGCGCCGCCGAATGCCGCCGGTCAGCATCAGGGGTAGCGGCGAGGAGGCGAGGAGCTGTTCGGCGAGTGCGAGGAAGTACGCCTCGCGGGCAAGGGCGCGGCCGTCGGCCGGAAAGCCGGCGGTGGCCAGGCTCTCGATGCTGCCGCCGGACAGCTCGACCAGGTCCGCCCCCGCGTCGGCGAGCATTTTGATCACGTCCCGCGCGTCATCGGTGTCGAAGCCGCCGCGCTGGAAGTCGGCCGAGTTCAGCTTGACGGCGACCGCGAAGCCCGCACCGGCCCGCTCGCGGACCGCGCCCACGACGTCGAGCAGCAGCCGGGCGCGGTCGGGGAGGCCGCCGCCCCAGCGGTCGTCGCGCCGGTTCACCAAGGGCGAGAGGAACTGGGAGAGGAGGTAGCCGTGCGCGGCGTGGATCTCGACTCCGTCGAAGCCGGCCTCCCGCGCCCGCCGCGCGGTCACGGCGAACCGCTCCACGGTCTCGTCGATCTCCAGGGCGGTCATGGCACGGGGTGTGGGGTACATGCCGGACAGCCCGCCCACGTCGATCGGCACCGCGGACGGCGCCCAGGTGGTGCGGGCGAGATCCTTGGGGACGACGCGCCCCGGGTGGTTGATCTGCATCCAGACCTGCCCACCCGCGGATTGCCCGGCCGCCGCCCAGTCCCGAAAGGGGGCCAGCGGTGTGTCCCGCTCCAGCACGACGTCGCCGGGCTGGGCGACCGCCCGCCGGTCGATCATGACGTGGCCGGTGATCAGAAGCCCGGCGCCTCCCGCCGCCAGACGGCGGTAGAGCGCGGTGAGCGCGTCACCGGGCAGTTGCCCCGGCGCGGCCAGCAACTCCTCCGTCGCCGCCTTCGCGATCCTGTTGGGCAGCACGGCACCGCTGCGCAGCCGCAGCGGCTCGCTCAGCAGGGTCATCACCGCTCCTGTGCGGCGGCGGGGTCGAGATCGCCGGCCTGGTGGAATCCCAGCCGGCGGTTGAGGGTGCCGGTGAGGCGCGTGACCGTGGTGCGGGGAAGCACTCGCGAGGCCCAGACGCCGGCGCGCTGGGACGCACGCCCGGGAAAGGAGACGGCCCGGCCCCGGGCGAAGTCGTCGAGCGTCCTGGCGGCCACATCGGCGGGGTCGTCCGTGAACTTCGGATTCATGGACGCGGTCGTACGGTCGAAGAACCCGGTGGCGGTGGCTCCCGGGTGGGCCGCCATCACCCGTACACCGGTGCCGCGGACCTCCTCGGCGACCGCCTCGGTGAACGAGAGCACGAACGCCTTGGTCGCGGCGTAGCTCGCCTGGTACGGCATGGGCTGGAAGGCGGCGGTGGAGGCGATGTTGACGATGCCGCCGCGGCCGCGCTCGACCATGCGGGCACCCAGCAGGTGGACCAGTCCGACCAGCGCGGTGACGTTCACGTCGACGGACCGCAGGTTGGGCGTGAGGGGACGGCTGAAGAAGGGCCCCACGGCCCCCATCCCGGCGTTGTTGACCAGGAGATCCACATCCAGACCGAGCTCGTCGACGGCATCGACGACCCGCTGCGGCGCCTGCCGGTCCGACAGGTCCGCGGCGATCACGTCGACGCGGACGGAATGCGTGGTCCGGATCTCGTCGGCGAGGGCGTGCAGCGCGTCGGCCGAGCGGGCGACCAAGATCAAGTGCGCGCCCCGGGAGGCGAGTTCGCGTGCGTAGGCCTCGCCGATCCCCTTCGACGCGCCGGTGACCAGGGCGGTGGTGTTCGTGTATGCGTGCATGGGTGAGCGCTTCCTGTGCGACGGGAAGAAGACATGGAACGGCCCGCGAAGGATCGACCAGATGCTTCGAGTCTCGAACCAATTGACTCCAACATACACTTCGAGCCTCGAAGTAAATAGGCGTACGATGCGTCCATGACGCGAAGCACCCTCGAGGCGGCGGTGGCGGCGAACCACGAGCTGTTCATGCGGACCAGCGACCGGATCGAGGCCGTCCTGGCGGAGCACGGCCTGACCCACGCGACCGCCCAGGCCCTCTGGGCCATCGACCCGGACCAGGCACCGCCCTCGATGAAGACCCTGGCCGGCCGCCTGTACTGCAACGCGCCCAACCTCAGCTTCGTCATGAACCAACTCACCGACCGCGGCCTCGTCGAACGCTCCCCGGACCCCGCAGACCGCCGCTCACGCGTCGTGGCCCTGACGGAGGACGGGCGCCGGGTGCGCTCCGCGGTCATCGACGCCACGCTGGCGCTGACCCCGTTCACACGGCTGGGGGCCGACGAGCTGCGCCAGCTGGTGGACCTCCTGGGGAAGGCCCTCGCTCCGGCTGCTGAGGAAGGCTGAGGAAGCCTGAGGAGGCCTGAGCCCACGCGGGACGGCCGCCCGCGACACCGTCGTGAGTTGATCGGCGACGAGTTGTCTCGATTGCTTCACGGTGCTGTCGCGGTTGGGATCTGACGGTGTGAGCGTGCGGGGGAGCCCGGCTAACGTTCCTGGTCGCAGAGGCGTACGTCAGTGTGTTCGGTACGGCGTGGGCCTTCCTGGCGGATTCCTGCACCGACCAATCACGGGGGTACGGCACATGACCATGCGAGACGTCACGTCGGACGGCAGAACACCTGCGGTGTCCGGCTTCCCCTCCCGGCGACGTGTACTGCGGTGGGCAGGCGGCGGTCTGACTCTGGCGGCGCTGACCGCCGGTACGGTGGGCTGCGAAGACGACGCCGTGGACGTCGAGGACCCGGGTAACGCCGGCGGTGACGAGCCGGGCGGTGGCAAGGAGGCCGACGCCGACGGGAACGGGAACGGGCAGGCTCCCGAACCGCTCTGGACCAAGCCGACCTCGGCCGAGACCTACGGCGACAACGACGAGCTGGTGGCCGCGGGCGGCGTCGTCATCGCCAGCGGCAGTCCACTGGCCGCCCTCGACGCCGCGACCGGCGAGCAGAAGTGGTCCCTGCCGGGCGGTGCGGTCCCCGGCGCACCCCTGCTGCTCAGCGAGGACACCCTGTACCTGGCCAGCAGCGAGTACGACGGCTCCGTCATCGGCTACGACCCGGCCTCCGGCAAGGAGACCTGGCGCAGCCGGCTGGGCAAGGAGTACCGGCAGCCGCGGCCGATCGCGGTGGACGGCGAGCAGGTGTACGTCATCGCCGAGATCCTCGAGGACGACGGCTCGTCCAAGACCAACGTCATCGCCGCGCTCAACAGCTCCACGGGCAGGGTCGCCTGGAAGGAACAGCGTGATGTCGGCACCGAGCAGAACGGCATCCACGCCGCCGTCCGGGGCCGACACCTCGTCTACACCGACTTCAAGAAGAACCTCACCGTGCGCGACACCGCCGGGGGCGGGCAGGTCTGGACGCACAAGACGACCAAGACGAACTACGGCTTCTTCACCGTCCACCAGGACCTGGTCATCGTCCCCCAGGGGAGCGCCCTCCAGGCGTTCAACCTGGCCGACGGCAAGGAGAAGTGGACCCTGGAAGCGTCGGACGGGGCGCTCTTCAGGGAACCGGCGGTACTGGAGGACGTCCTCTACGTCGCCGACAGCGTCAGGGTGATGCGGGCCATAGACCCGCGCACCGGCAAGCAGCTCTGGAAGTCCGAGGCCCTGGCGGACGCGGGCCTCCAGGTGCTGCGGCAGTACGTCAAGGCGGGCGACACCCTCTACGGCGCCACGGACCTGGACAAGCAGGGCGGCATCATCGCCATGGACGCGAGCACCGGCGCGGTGCGCTGGACGTTCAACGACAAGACAGGCGACTACCACGCCTGGCTGGTGGCCACCGACGGCAAGCGCGTCTTCGCCCTGCACGGGAAGAAGCTGCACGCGCTGCCGGTGTGAGACGCGGGCAGGATCCCTTGGAAAGCCCCGCCCAGCACCGGGCGGGGCACCGAGAGGGGTGCCAACTGGCCATCACCGAGCTGTCGGTCACCCTCATCAGCGAAAACCCTGACCCCCCCGCGCAACGACCTGCGCAACCTCGACGAGACGGTGCAGAGCGTCCGCGAGGTCGGCCTCATCACCCCGATCGCCGTCGCCACGGTCGACGCCTACCTGCGCAACCGGTCGGACCGGGCAGGCGACCTCGACGACGGGGCGCAGTACATCGTCGTCGACAGCCGGCCAAGCGGCTGGGCATCCGCAGAACACCATCTCCAGCAAGCTGTCCCTGCTGAAGGTCGCTCCCGAGCTGCAGAAGGACCTGGTGACCGGGGCGCGGAAGGTGGAGCGCGTCGGCAACCTCGGCAATCTGTGCGCCGAGGAGCAGCGGGCCAAGGCTGACGAACGGGCGGAAGCGACCCGGAAGAAGGCGGAGGCGCGGAACCGGCAGGTCGTCGAGCGCTCAGGGAGCCCCGCCGATCATCACGGCGTGATACTCCCGGAGACGCCCGCCGACCATGCCACCACTTCGCCGGTTACGGCGTCGGCCACTTCACCGGTGCCAACGCCTCGGCCCAGCGCGCCCGCACTGCCCACCGAGCGCGAGCAGGTGGGCTCCGAGGCCATCCCGGAGCCGCGTGCCGGGGCAGGAGAGCTCGGCCCGCGAACGCAGAAACGGCGGAGCCGAAGCAGCCGAACCGACTCCCCGGCGACGACGCCTTCTACTGCGTTCACCATCTGCACAAGAAGATGACGCCCGAGACGTCCGTCCAAGGGACCCGGGTGTGCATGGACATCCTGCGAGACCAGCGCCCAGAGCAGTACAAGGCCCTGCTTGCGGAGCTGATGGCCCAGCAGGTAGCCCTACTCGACGGTCACAGCAGCCAGGTGCACAACGCGGCCTCCAGCCCGGACGGAGCCACTACGCGCCCAGGGAAAAGGTGGGGGAGTGGGCCGCGGGTCGGTGCCCGGCCCACGGCGTCCAGGCCATGGGAGACGGTCTTCAGTCGCCAGGACCCTCTCCGCACTTCGTCAGTACGCCCCGATCGACCAGAAGACTCCCACCTCGTCATCGGTCACTGCGATCAGGCCCAGTTCCTCGAAGAGGCAGAGGCCGTCGACGTACTCGGAGGTGAGGAAGCGGTGGGATTCGGTGCCCTGAAGGCCCGCCGCGAGGAAGTCCGCACCCGGGTCGGAGGCGGCGGTCTTCGCGTTGGTCCAGTAGCGCGCGGCGGGGCCGTAGCGGCCGAGCAGGGTACGGGCGTCCGCCAGCACGGAGTCCCGGTTCGGGCGGGCGCGGACGGGAGCGGGTTCCGACTGCCATTCCTCGGCCATGATCGCGAGCGCGGCGACCGCGGCCTCCGCCTTCAGGGGGTACAGACGGCTGGGCAGCACTGACGCGTCCGGAGGGTCGAAAGGGTACGCAGGTACCGCGTGACGGGCAGTGTCGGTGCATTCCCAGCTCAGCCGGATCCAGCCTCGGGGGTCGGGGACCGACCGGTGCAGCACGGCGCGGACGTCGTGCGCCCAGTCCTCGTACCGCCGAGGGCCAGTGGCGACGAAGACGTTCGTGTCGTCGAGCAGCCGCAACGCCGCCGCGTTCCACGGGCACCGGCGGGAGCGGAACTCCGCCAGCAGGCTGCCGACCTGACGGAGGAAGGCGTCGTTCGGCTCACGGGGGAGGCTCTGGAGCTGGGCGAGAGCCCAGCGGGCGAGTTCGCCTCCTTCGCTTGCTGCGGGGCGGAGCGGTCCCGGCGGGGGGTCTGTTCTGCCCCACAGAGCCGCCAAGTACGCATCGAGCAGATCCAGAGCGGCCCGGTCGGAGGGAGGGGTCATCTCGCCACCCTATGGGGCTTCTTCGAACACACCGATCGAGGTGATCGGCTGTGCTTCCGCCTGGGCAGGGATCCGCGCCCCCCGTCCGCGTGGATTTGCGATCTGTTGGTCATCCACAGCCCACGGCCGGCGTGGGATCAAAGTGGGACCCTCGCGGAAAGCCGCGGCCTCCGCACCGGGGGGTCCGCCCGAGCACGGCCGACCGCTGAAAACGGGAACCCCGGGCCCCGGCAGAGGCGTACTTGAGCCGTACGCGGCCCTGTTGCGCCACACCGAAGCGGCACTGCGCCGATTGACCTCCACCCCCGAACGCACGAACGACGCCGAGCAACTCGTCCTCGTGGCCGCCCACGCGGCCGCGATCTGGACGGTTCTCTTCGGAAGTTGAGCATGCAGTGAATAGTGAGCTTTCCTGGTAGAACCTGGCAGGGGGCATGGGTCACCGATGGACTTCGCGGACCGAGTGCATCGGCGCCTGTGACCGGCCAACGCAAGGGAAACGTACGCGAAGGCACGGAAGGCCTGGATGTGGTTCTGCGCGACGCAGGGGTTTCCCGAACTGGAGGCCACACGCGGTGCGGAGGTGGGCCGAGAGGACCAGGCGCAAGTGCGGACGACGCTGGATGCGGCAGCCGTGGAACTACTGAAGGCCGGGGGAGCGGCGCGGCCGGGGCCAGGTCCCCGCGGCCGAGCCAGGTCCCCGACCTGTACCGGGTGGCGAGGGCCTGCCAAGACACCCTTGCCGGCGCCCCGGGACACGGCACTCGTCCTGACCGGCTTCCACTACGCCTCGCGTGCCCAGGACTCCGGCTTGGCGATTCGCTTCATCCGCCTCGACGGGATGCCACCTCATGGCCAACCGCCTTGGCAGCGACATGACCAAAGCCACCAAGCAGGCTGTCGTGAACATCGACCCGCGTTTGGCGCGGGGCCGGGATCTCGCAGTCGCTCAGTCCCGACTGCACCGCTTCTGAAGCTCCGTGAGGATCGCCTTCTCACGGGAGTTGAGGTCACCGTCCACGGTGGCCACCCGATGCGCCGCATCGACGACGTCGCTGAGGTCGCCCGGCTCGGCGTCCACCCGCTTCCACACCTCGGCGGGGTCGACGTCGACGACCTGCGCGAACCTCTCGTCGACCACCTCGTGCCTCTCCCGGACCGACCTCACCAGGTGCCGCATCAGCAGCGCCTCGTCGTCGGCGATCTTGGCCTTCGCGTTCGCCCTGATGACGAGCCACGCGACCCACAGCATCAGCTGCGGGTGCCGACTGCGCTCGCTGATCCCTGCGGCGAGTTCGATCACCCGCGCCTCGTTGCGGAAGACGGCCCGCGCATGCCGGCCGGCGACGAGCGTGGTGTAGCGGTTCAGCAGGACGGAGAGGGGGACGCCGACCAGCGGGATGCCGATCTTGATGACGTTGCGTTGCAGGAGGTGCTTTCCGACGACGGGCAGCGCCCTTCCGGCGGCGAGTACGGATTTCGAGTAGAAGCGCTTGATCAGTGGCCGCATCATGACCGGGACCGCCTTGGACACGGTCTTGTTGGCCACTTCGCCGCTCTTGATGGTGAGGGCCACGCGGATGAGCTTCCACAGGTCGTCCGGGTCGTGCACGTCGAGTGGGACCCGGTAGAGCACGGCGATGTCGTAGGCCAGGCGGAGCTGGAGCTGGGTGACGAACGCGACGTCGACCGTCACGGTCGCCACGGCCGCGGGGACTGTCGCCGGTGAGGCACCCCCGAGACTTCCGATGGTGGCGGCGACGGCTGCCGTGTAGGCGCCGGCGGAGAGCCCGCCTTCGAGCGCGGCGTACCGGGCCGCCATCTTGATCCGCTGGTCCACGATGACATCCGCGGGCACACCCGCGTACCGGTCCTGGAAGTACTGCCAGTCGACCTTCTCGGTGTACGTGTTCATGGCGTGAGCGGCGAGCTTGGTGAACCAGCCGCCCGACTTGATGTCGTCCCCGCTCAGCCCCTTCACGAAGTCCTTGATCGCGGCCTGCTCCTGCTCGACGACCTTCCGGTCGGCGGCGTCGTCGGCTTGCTCGGTGTCGGTGTCGGTGTCGGCAGCGTGCGTCGGCGCGTCTTTCACGGTGAGTCGTCCCCCCAGAATGTTCCGCGGTCGACCTGGCTGCCGGGTGCGTGCCCCGGCCCGCCGTCTCCGCGCGTTGCTTTGGCGAGCGGCACGACAGCCACTCGACGTCCTCCCCTTGAGGTGAAACCTTAACGGGCGAGGGCAGCGAGTGGACGCCGCTTTCGGCGCCGACCAGGAGGCTTCCTCAGTCTGTCGGGGTCGGCACGGCGCAGGCGTCGGCGATGGCCCGCGTGTCCCAGTAGAACGGCCGGACCTCGGTGATCCGCCCGTCCTTGACCGTGATCGTCTGCACGATGGGGAAGTCGAGTTCACGGCCGGTCGCGCGAGCGCGGGCATGGACCTGGGTGAGTACGACAGCGGTCGCACCGGTGGCGAGGAACTGCTGCTCCACCATGTCGAACGACTCCCACACCTCTCCCATCCTGAGGAAGAACCGCGCCATGCCCTCGTGCCCTCGCCACGTGCCCCCGTACGGCAGAGCGGCTGCCTGGTGCAGTTCGACGTTTCGCGCGAAGAAGGGGGCGAGCAGATCGAACGAGGCCTCACCGGGGCCTCCGGCCGCCAGGTACTCCGCCTCAGCCGCGTACATGCCGGTGAGAACCGTCGCTGATTCCGTAAGGGATGACATCGTCATGGCACCAGCTTGCGCACCGCGACACGAGGGCGCTGGCGGCGATCGGACATCGTTGTGCGACGGCGTTCGACCCCTCCGCAATCCGCCCCACATGCCTGGTCAGGGGGTGGTGCTACTTTCCGCGGCATGACCGATCGCGCGCTACGGCTGCTGCGGCAGGACCGCCGCCTGGCCGAACTGACCGCCTTCCCCTTCGACTTCGACCTGGACCGCGCGGCGCACGGCCATGGAGAGGAGGTCCGTCTCGCCTCGGGCGGTCCATTGGAGACGGTGGCCGGGGACGACACCGGCGGTACGTACTTCGTGTGCGCGGACGGCTCGGTGCTCTACGCCGATTCGGACGGCGCCGCGGGGATCATCGGGTCCAGCGTCGACGAGGCCCTGGAACTCATGATCGGCCTGCCCTGCTGGCGCGACTGCCTGCTGCTGTCGCCCGACGACGGTGAGGAGAAGATCCTTGCGTACGTCACGGAGACCGAGGAAGGGATCCGTGAGCACTACGGAATCGACGAGAAGCGGGCCGAACTCCGCGCGGCGCTGGGCTTTCCGGAACGTTCCCCGGTCGTGCTGGTGAGCAGACTGCGTGCCGCGCTGCTGCGCACCGAACCGGACTTCGTCCTGCTCAACGCGGATGAGGGGTGTGCGTACGAGTTGTTGGGCCCGGCCGGGCCTCCAGTGTGGGAGCGTGTGCTCGCGGCGGGCCGTGCCGATCTCGCCCGTCTGCGGGACGGTGACCGCACGGCTTGGCGTGCAGTCGCCGATGACCCGGTCCGGCGCCGGGCCACCCTGCGGGCCGCGCAGTTCGACCGTGGCGAGAGCGATCTGCCGCTGCTGCGGCATCTGCTGCGGCACGAGACGCGGTCGTCGATGACGGACGAACTGCGGCTGGCGGCCGTGTTGGTGGGGCTGCATGGGGATACGGGAGATCTTCCGCTGCTGCTCGACGTCCGCGAGACGGACTTCGACACGGCGTGCGGGCTGAGCGGTATGCCCGAACCGGGTTCGAGCGCGGACGAGTTGCGCGCGTGGGCGCGGGAGCTCGACGCCTCGATGTTCGGAACCGACCCGTCGGACGAGCCGGTCTCCACCTGGGCCGACCTGGCGCGGGACCAGGGGATGACGGAGCTCGCGCGGGTGACGCTGATCCGCGAACTCGACAGCATCGTCATGGACCAGAGCAGACTCCGCCGCCCCGATGCGCCCCGCGCCCTGTCCACGGCTCCGCTGAGCGGACTCTCGTGGGACTTCGAGGAACTCGGCGACCTTACCCAGGCGCTGCGCGCCCAGCGCCTGTACGCCGCCCTTCAGGAGCGGGCATGGGACCGGGCCTCGGCCCGGCACACCCTCGCCCGCCTGGCGCGGGAGGCGGGCCGGCTGTCGGAGGCGGTGGACAGCCTGACCGCCGTGCGCGAGGCCCTGGCCACCCCGGGCGACGATTCACTGCGCCACTGGCAGCGGGTCAACTTCGGTCGCTTCATCGCCGAGGAGCACTACCGGCTCACGCTCGCCTTGGCCGACGCGGGCCGCACCGAGGAGGCTCGTGCCCTCCTCACCGCCGCCGACGCCGTACTCGACGAACTCTCCCGCAGCGCCGCCGACGGCGTTGGGGAGCTCGCCGAGCGGGCCGCTGCACGCGTGCGGGAGGTTGATTGAGGAAGTCGGTACCGCGTCCGGTTAAGTGCCGACGTATCGCGCGAACCACCGAGGCATTCGTGATGCAGAGGTCCCAACTCTCGTGCTGTCGAACTCCCGCAGCACGACCTTCAGCTCATTTCCTGTGTACCTCGCGAGGTTTCACGTCAAAGACCTGAAGGTCCGTCCCGTCCAGGGCCAGTAGCTCCAGGGTGCCGATCCCGGTACCGGCGGGGTCGCCGCCCTGAACTGCTACAAGAAGCTGGCGAAAGGTGCCACGAGGGACAACCTCTCAGTCATGAATTCAGCAGGTTATATGATTATCGGCTCGAAAATGTTGCGCCGTTTCGGGCATCACACCAGCGTGATCTCATAGATAGCACCGCGGCACGATTCCTCGGCGGTCTCCCATCTCGAGTACCCGGGTCCTGAGATGAGGGACGAGGCCCTGGCCCTCTGCCAGGAACATCGAGAGGAGAAGTCGCATATGCGCGAGAAGAGGGGGTGGCGCAAGTTCCGCGCGGGCTGCGTCATCGTGGCGGGTGTCATGACGGCCACCTACTGGACGCTGCGCACCATGCAGGCGGGAATCGACCTGTACGGGGCCGTCGGCCCCTGGGCGTGACGGCCCAGGAAACCGACGGCCGACCGAAACGGTGGGGTCCCGGACGGGAGGGATGCCGGAAGGGGCCCCGCTGCGGAACGGTTCACGGGGACGGGCGGACGGACGACGTCCACGTCGCCATTGGGTCGGCCGAGTGCAGGCTCGCTCAGCTCTCCGAGCCGCCGGACACCTTGGCGCACGCAGCGCCCTGTAGTTACCGGGATGGAGCCGGTCGGGACATCCATGTCCCGCGGCCCTCCATGCCTGCCGGAGGCTGCACCACGGTGCCGCTGTCCGTACCCCGTCTGATCTGGGCGAACACCTTGCTGCATATGATGTGCAAGTGCGCACCACCGACTACACCATCAGGACCGCCACCCCCGCCGACGTAGCCCCCGCTCGAGCCGTCATGCTCGACACCGTCTACCGCGACTTCGGGACCGGCTACGTCCCCCGCTGGCACGGCGACATCGTCGACCCGGCCGGGGCCTATCTGACCCCCGCCCGGCACACCCTGCTCGTCGCTGTCGCCGCGGACGGCGAGGTCGTCGGTACCGGGGCCCTGGACTCCCGGGGGCCCGCGCACCCCCCGAACCCCGTGCACGTCGCCGAGCGGTATCCCTCCGGGGTGACCGCGCAGCTGCGGCGGGTGTACGTGCGGCCCGAGCACCGGCGGCACGGGATCGCGCGTCGGCTTGTCGACGAGTTGCTGGCGTTCGCCTCGGCCGACGGCGGGTATCGGGCCGTCTATCTGCACACCGACCCCGCCGTCACCGGGGCCGAGCCCTTCTGGCGGTCGTTGGCCAAGGTGGTGCACGACGAGCGGGAGGACGCCGGGGGCGGGCAGGGCATCGTGCACTTCGATGTGCCCCTGGCGGGACGGCCCGAGGCCCGGTAGGCGTGAAAATCGTTTCCATGTAGGCTCCCCGTGCGATTCGTGCCAACGCCTACCCGCCGTCCGCCGCACTCCTGACCGACGAACTCCACGTGTCCGTCCCGAACCTGATCGATCCGAGGACCATGCGCTCCCACCGCCGCTCCCGGCTGCTCGCCCCCTTCCTGCTCGTCCCGCTGATGGCAGGCTGTTTCGCATCCGGAGGCGGCGACGACTCCGGATCCGGCGGCAAGGACGGTGACGGTGACGGCGCCCGTCTCCGGGTCGCCCTCGCCTTCCCGCCCGCCGAGAACCTGTCGCCCTACGGTGCCGACGCCACGCTGCTCAGCCGCCTCGGCGTCACCGAGGGGCTCACCGCGCTGGACGCCAACGGGTCCGCCGCCCCCGCGCTCGCCGAGTCCTGGCGCCGCGACGGGGAGAAGACCTGGGAGTTCACCCTGCGCGACGCCACCTTCCAGGACGGTGGGGAAGTGACCCCCGCCGCCGTGGCCGAGTCCCTCGCGCACGCCACCGACGCCGAGCCCGCGCCCGCCGCCCTCGCCGGTGTCGACCTCCGCGCCGAGGCGAGCGGTGACCGCGTGGTCCGGGTCACCACCGCCGAGCCCGACCCCGTGCTGCCGCTGCGGCTCTCCAGCCCCAGCCTCGCGATCCTCTCCAAGGGCGCGTACGCGAAGAGCGAGCGCGTCGACCCCGTCGGCCACGCCACCGGGCCCTTCGAGCTGACCGAGGTCAACGGCGCCACCTCCGCCTCCCTCGACCGGTTCGACGACTACTGGGGCGGCCGCGCCCAGGCCTCCGGCATCGACGCCCGCTTCATCGCCGACGGCACCGCCCGCGCCAACGCCCTGCGGACCGGCGAACTCGACATCGCCGAGGCCGTGCCCGTCGCCCAGGCGGCCTCCCTGGACAAGAAGACCCGGCGCGACACCGCCACCACCCGGACCACCAGCCTGCTGCTCAACGCCTCGTCCGGGACCTTCGAGGACGCCGGACTGCGCGCCGCCGCCCGGGGCGCGCTCGACACCTCGGTCTTCGCCGAGGACGTGTACGAGGGGTACGCCGACCCGGCCGCCGGCGTTTACGGTCCCGCCGTCACCTGGGCGGAAGGGAAGCGGACCGCGCCCGTCGGGCGGGCGGCGGCCAAGAAGGCCGGCGGTGCCACCGTCCACCTCGCCACCTACGACAACCGGCCCGAGCTGCCCGAGGTCGCCCAGGTGGTCAAGCAGCAGCTGGAGAAGGCCGGGTTCACCGTCAAGCTCACCGTGCGGGAGTACTCGCGGCTCGAAGGCGATGCCCTCGACGGGAAGTTCGACGCCTTCGTGCTCGCCCGGAACACCCTCCTCGACACCGGTGACCCCGTCGCCGTCCTCGCCAGCGACTACACCTGCGACGGCGGCTTCAACATCGCCCAGCTCTGCGACAAGGGCGTCGACCGTGCCGTCGCCGGCGCCGAGAAGATCGCCGACACCGCGAAGCGACAGGACGCGGCCATGGCCGCCGAGGCCCGCATCCTCGGCAGCGACGCCGTCGTGCCGCTCGTGCACCAGCGCATCATCACCGGCGTCGCCGACTCCGTGCAGGGCGTGATCCTCGACCCGTACGAGCGCACCCTCGTCGGCACCGGCACCCGGCGCTGAACCGTGTGGCAGCGGGTGGCCGGCGCCGGATGGCGGATATTCGTCGCGGTCGGGCTGGTGTGCGGGGTCGGGCTGCTGCCCTGGCTCACCAGCACCGACCCCGCGTACACCGTCCTCAAGGCGCGGTCCGCCGAGCGGGAGCCCACGCCCGAGGTGCTCGCCGACATCCGGCGGCAGCTTGGGATCGACGGCGGGCCCCTGCACGTCCTCACCGACTGGCTGGCCGGGCTGGTGCGCGGGGACGCCGGGCAGTCGTGGATCTCCGGCGGTGACGTACTTCCCGACGTGCTCCAAGCGCTCGGTGCCTCGCTGCTGCTCATGGGTGTCGCACTGCTCGTCGCCGTTCTCACCGCCTCGGTGATCTGCGCGCGCACCCTGCGGCTCGGGGCCCGGCGGCGGCTCGGCGGGCGGCGCGGGGGCGGGAGCCTGTCCGCCGTCCTCGCCTCGCTGCCCGAGTTCCTCGTCGCCTCCGTCCTCGCCACCGTCGTCGGGGTGCAGCTGGGGTGGCTGCCCGCCCTGGGTTGGTACGGGCCGCAGTGGACCGTGCTGCCCGCGCTCGCCCTCGGGCTGCCCGCGGGCGCCGTGCTGGGGCGGCTGCTCGACGATCTGCTGCCCGGCGCCTTCGGTGAGCCGTGGGCGCTGGCCGCCGCGGCCCGTGGGCTGACCGGGCGGTCCATCGCCCGCCAGGCCCTGCGGCGGTGCGTGCCCGCGTTGCTGCCCAACCTTGGGCTGTTCGTCGTCGGGCTGACGGGCGGGGCCGTCGCCGTCGAGCAGGTGTTCGACATTCCGGGGCTCGGGCGCACCACCCTTCAGGCCGCCCTCGCGCAGGACCTGCCCGTCCTCCAGGCCGGGACCCTCGCCCTCGTCCTGCTCGCCGCGCTCGCCACCGGCGCCACGCGCGTCGCCGCCCGGCTGCTCACCGGGCCCGCGCTGCGCGACGGCGCCCTGTCCTCGCTGCACCGGCCCACCCCGCCCGCCGGGCGAGTACTGCCGCTCCTCTACGGCGCCCTCCTGCTCGCCGTCGTGGCGTTCGGGCTCGTCCGCGATCCGCTCGCCCTCGACACGGGGCAGCGGCTGCGGGCGCCCTCCCTCGACCATCCCTTCGGCACCGACGCCCTCGGGCGCGACCTGCTCGCCCGGGTCGGCCACGGGGCGCTGGACACGCTGCTCCTCGCCGCCGCCATCAGCGCCGCCGCCCTGCTCGTGGGCGTACTGCTAGGGCTCGTGCCGCGAGTCTCCGCGCCGCTCGTCGACACGGTCAACGCCGTGCCGCCGGTGCTCGTCGCGCTGCTCGTCACCGCCGTCGCCGGGAGCGGGGCGGCCACCCCCGCGCTCGCCGTGGGCGCCGTCGCCTGGGCGCCGCTCGCCGCGCACACCTCCTCCCTACTGCGCCAGGAGCGCGCCACGCTGCACATCACCGCCACCAAGGGGCTGGGCGCCGGGCGGGTCCATCTGCTGCGGTACGAGCTGCTGCCTGCCGTGGTGCCGCCGGTCCTGCGGCACGCCCTGCTGCGGCTGCCGGGTGTCGCCCTCGCGCTCGCCTCGCTCGGCTTCCTCGGCCTCGGCGCCCAGCCGCCGTCCCCCGAGTGGGGCCTGCTCCTCGCCGAGAACCAGCCCTACGCCGAGCGCGCCCCCTGGGCCGTCCTCGCCCCCGCCGCCGTACTCGCCCTGCTGGGCGCGCTGGCCGTCAGCACCGCGGGCGGGCTGCGCCGACGGCCGGCGAAACCGGTCCCCGGCAAGACCGGGGCGGCCGGGCCCGAGCGGCGGTCCATGGCCGGGACGGAGCGCGAACCGGCCGGAGTCCGCTGACATGACCACCGACTCCGCCTACAACTCCGCGTCCAGCTCCAACGCTGAGTCCGCCTCCGCTTCCGAGTCCGCCGCCGACTCCGCCTCCAGCGGGCGGTTCAGGCGGGCGCCAGGCCGTCGTGCCGTCCCGCCCACCCGGCTCTCCCCGTTGCTCCGGCTGCTCATCCTCACCCAACTCGCCTTCAACGTCGGCTTCTTCGCCGTGCTGCCCTTCCTCTCCGAGCACCTCGGGCAGTCCGTCGGCATGGCGGGATGGCTGGTCGGGTTCGTGCTCGGGCTGCGGACCTTCAGCCAGCAAGGGCTGTTCGTGGTCGGCGGGGCGCTCGCCGACCGGTACGGCATCCGGCCCGTCGTACTCGCCGGGTGCGCGCTGCGGATCGCCGGATTCGCCTGGCTCGGGTTCGCCGAGCGGACCTGGGCCGTCGTCGGTGCCGTGCTGCTGATCGGGTTCGCCGCCGCGCTGTTCTCGCCGGCCGTCGAGTCCGAGGTCGCCCGGCAGGCCGTCGTGTGGGAGGAGGCAGGGGGCGGGGACCGGACGCGGGTGCTCGCGCTGTTCACCGTCGCCGGGCAGGCCGGTGCCTTCGTCGGGCCGCTGCTGGGGGCGCTGCTGCTCGCCGTCGACTTCCGTACGGCCTGCCTCGCCGGGGCCGGGGTCTTCGTGCTGGTCCTCGGCGGGCACGCGTGGCTGCTGCCGCAGCGCATCCCCGGCCGGGTCCAGGTCCGGATGAAGGGCGGGGCGCGGCTGGTACTGCGCAACCGGCGCTTCCTCGCGCTGTGCTGCGCCTACGGTGCCTACCTCCTTGCCTACAACCAGCTCTACCTCGCCCTGCCCGCCGAGGTGGAGCGGGCCGCCGGTTCGCAGGCGCCGCTGGCCTGGTTGTTCGCCCTGTCGTCGCTGCTGGTGGTGACCGCGCAGTTGCCGGTGACCCGGTGGGCGGGGGAGCGACTGGCGCCGCGCCGGTCGATGGTGGCGGGGCTGGTGCTCATCGCCGTCGGGTTCGCCGTGGTCGGGCTCGCGCGGCCCGCGGGGTGGACGGGGACGGGTGGGCTGGTGCCCGCCGCCGGGTTCGTCGTCCTCCTCACCCTCGGGCAGATGCTCGTCGCACCCGTCGCCCGCGCCTGGGTGCCGGACCTCGCGGAGGAAGGGCGGCTCGGGCTGTACACCGGGGCGCTGTCCTCGGTCTCCGGGATCGTGGTGCTGGCCGGCAGCTCGGCGACCGGCCTGCTGCTGGACACGGGGCTGCCGGTCGCGGTGCCGTGGCTGGTGCTGGCCGCCGTACCGCTCGTGGCGGTGGGGACGCTGCCCGGGCGGCGGTGCCCAGCGCCCTGACCCGTCCAGCGGAGTTCCCGCCACCCGGGAGACCGGCCGCTGACGACAGGGCCTGGCGTCGCAGCGTGGCCACCGTCTCGTCGAAGAGGCGCTCGGGATCCTCCGCGCCGCCGGAGCGGTACCACGCGTCGACGCCCGCGTCGAAGCAGGCCAGGGCGCGGTAGGCCTTCGTGTTTCACCCGCCGCCGCACCGTCCTGATCGGCGGGCTGATCTCGGCGCGTTCCTCGGGGCCGGTCGGCGCGGCGGCCTGGCCGGGCCCGCCGGTACGGCGCGCGAGGAGCCGTACGGACTCAGCGGGCGACGAGTTCCCGCATCGCCGCGGCGGGCGCCGAGGGGACCCGCGACCGGCGCCACAGCCACCGCACGTCCCGTCCGAACGACCACACCAGCAGGGCGAGTGCCACCGCCGCCACCCCGGCGTTGGCCGTGCGCGGCAGGAGATCCGCTCCCGCCAGGAGCAGCAGCACGCCCTGGAGCGCGGCCACCGTCTTGCGGGCCGTGCTCGGCGGCAGCGGGGCGGTCAGCCACGGCCACACCCGGGCCGCCGCCACGAACACGTACCGCATGGCGCCGATCAGCAGCACCCAGGGGCCCAGGTCCATCGCGACGTACACGCTGAGCACCAGGATGAGGAACGCGTCGACCTCCATGTCGAAACGCGCGCCCAGCGGTGTGGACGTGCCGGTGCGGCGGGCGACCTTGCCGTCCACCCCGTCCAGGATCAGGGCCACGGCGGTGAGGCCGACGAGGAGGGAGACGGGCGGCGCGTCGCGGAAGGAGTCGGCGACCAGGGCGGTGACCCCGCCGACCAGGGTGGCCCGCCCGAGGGTGACCCGGTTGGCCGGGCCGAACACCGGCAGCCGGGAGCGGTGCAGGGCCCGGGAGAGCACCGCCCAGCTCGCGAACGCGAACGCCAGGCCGGTCAGCCAGCCCGCCGTGCCCATGCCGAGCGCGGTGCCGAGCAGCGCCAGGAGCAGGAGCTGGGCGCCCGCCCCCACCGCCGTCTCCTGCTGAACGGACCTCGCGGAACAGGCGTCGTACGCGCCGTCCGTGTGGTTCAGGTTGATCAGGGCCACCGAACATCCTCCGGCCGTGTGACAGAGTCGATCAACGCCGCTACCTTGTGCGCGGCTTGTGCATCCCTCGGTACGTGAGTGGCTTCCCGATCGTTCAGGAGGACTTCCGATGACACGCATGGCACGTGCCTTCTGGCTCGAAGCGCCGGGGCGGGGCGCGATCCGCGAGGTGGAGCTGCCGCTACCGGGCGCGGACGAGGTGCTCGTGCGCTCCCTCTTCAGCGGGGTCAGCCGTGGCACCGAGACCCTCGTCTTCGGCGGCCGGGTGCCCGAGAACCAGTACACGGCCATGCGCGCGCCGTTCCAGGACGGCGACTTCCCCGGGCCGGTGAAGTACGGCTACCTCAACGTGGGTGTGGTGGAGGAGGGGCCGGAGCGACTCGTCGGGCGCACCGTGTTCTGTCTCCATCCGCACCAGACGCGGTACGTCGTCCCGGCCGCCGCGGTCACCCCCGTGCCCGCGGAGGTCCCCGCCGGCCGGGCCGTGCTGGCCGGCACCGTCGAGACCGCCGTCAACGCCCTGTGGGACGCGTCGCCGCTGGTCGGCGACCGGGTCACCGTGGTCGGCGGCGGCATGGTCGGCTGCTCGGTCGCCGCCCTCCTCGCCCGGTTCCCCGGTGTCCGCGTCGAGTTGGTCGACGCCGACCCGGCCCGCGCGGAGGTCGCCGAGGCGCTCGGCGCCGGTTTCGCCTCCCCGGGCGAGGCCGCCGGGGACCGCGATCTCGTCGTGCACGCCAGCGCGACGGAGGCGGGACTCGCCCGGTCACTGGAGCTGCTGCGGCCCGAGGGCACCGTCGTCGAACTGAGCTGGTACGGCGACCGGCGCGTCGCCCTGCCGCTCGGTGAGGCCTTCCACTCCCGGCGCCTGACCCTGCGCGGCAGCCAGGTCGGCACCGTCTCCCCGGCCCGCGCCGCCACCCGCACCTACGCCGACCGGCTCGCCCTCGCCCTCGAGCTGCTCGCCGACCCGGCCCTCGACGCACTCGTCACCGGGGAGTCCGCGTTCGCCGAACTGCCGGACGTGATGCCGCGATTGGCCTCCGGCGAGATCCCCGCACTGTGCCACCGGATCCGCTACGACGGGGAGGACACCGCAACGGGCGCCCGCAGTACTGCCTGACCTTGCGGAAAGACGTACGGGCGACTGAACGGGGGAAGGTACCCGACCGTAATAGACGGCACCCCGCGCAGCGACCGGCGGGGGCCAGACGCGCCACACCTGGAGGGTCGTCCGTTGTTCAGCATCACCGTCCGCGATCACATCATGATCGCCCACAGCTTCCGCGGCGACGTGTTCGGGCCCGCGCAACGACTGCACGGAGCCACGTTCCTGGTGGACGCCACGTTCCGGCGCGAGCAGCTGGACGAGGACAACATCGTCGTCGACATCGGCCTGGCCACCCAGGAGCTGGGTGCCGTCGTGGGCGCACTGAACTACCGCAACCTCGACAACGAACCCGACTTCGCCGGTGTCAACACCTCCACGGAGTTCCTCGCCAAGGTCGTCGCCGACCGGCTCGCCGAGCGCGTGCACAAGGGGGCCCTCGGCGAGGGCGCCAGGGGCCTGGCCGGGCTCACCGTCACCCTGCACGAGTCGCACGTCGCCTGGGCGAGTTACGAGCGTGCGCTGTGACCGGCACGTCGGTGGAGGCGACGACCGGCGCCTCTGCCGGCCGGACCCGGCTCGCCCACATCCCCGCACAGCTGTCCGGGGCCGTCGCCGCCCCGGCCCCGAGGAACGGGGGGATCGTCCCCATGTCCCTGCGCTCCGTGCACTTCGTCATGCCGGGCGGCGTCGACGATCCGGCCGCGCCCAGCGGCGGCAACGCCTACGACCGGCGGGTGCGGCTCGACCTGCCCGGCTTCGGCTGGCGGGTACGGGGGCTGCCCGTGCCCGGCGCCTGGCCCCGGCCGGACGACGCGGCCCGCGCCGAACTCGCCCGCCTGCTGCGGCGGTTGCCGGACGGCGCCGTCGTCCTCCTCGACGGCCTGGTCGCCTGCGGGGTGCCGGAGGTCGTCGTCCCGGAGGCCGAGCGGCTGCGCATGGCCGTCCTCGTCCACCTCCCGCTCGGCGACGAGACGGGCCTCGATCCCGCCGTGGCGGCCGACCTGGACGCCCGCGAGCGCACGGTGCTGCGTGCCGTCCCGGCCGTCGTCGCCACCAGCGACTGGGCGGTGCGGCGCCTCGTCTCCCACCACGGCCTCGACCCCGGCCGCGTGCACGTCGCCGCCCCCGGCGCCGACATCGCACCCCTCGCGCCCGGCACCGACGGCGTCTCCCGGCTGGTGTGCGTCGCCGCACTCACTCCGCGCAAGGGCCAGCACCGGCTGGTGGAGGCGCTGGCGGCCGTGGCCGACCTGCCGTGGAGCTGCGTGTGCGTCGGCGGGCTCGGACAGGACCCGCGGTACGTCGGCCGGCTGCGGTCGCTGATCGCGCGGCACGGTCTGGAGGAGCGGCTGGTGCTCGCCGGACCGCGGGCCGGTGCCGAACTGGACGCCGTCTACGCCTCCGCCGACCTGATGGTGCTCACCTCGTACGCCGAGACCTACGGCATGGCGGTGACCGAGGCCCTCGCGCGCGGCATCCCCGTGCTGGCCACGGACGTCGGCGGGCTCCCCGAAGCGGTCGGACGCGCCCCCGACGGCGGGGTGCCCGGCATCCTCGTCCCGCCGGAGGATCCCGGTGCCCTCGCCGCGGAGCTGCGCGGCTGGTTCGGCGAGGCGGACGTACGGCGCCGGCTGAAGGCGGCCGCCCGCGGTCGCCGCGCCGCCCTGAACGGCTGGGCGAGCACGGCCCAGAGCCTGGCCGGCGTACTGCGCGGGCTGCCGGGCGACCCGAGGAGGGCGGCATGAGCACGGGGAAGTCGCCCGCACCGACCGGAGGCACCGTCCGGCTCCGTGAGGCGTCGGTGGGAGTGCGGGCCGACGACCCTCCGCGCTACGCGCCCGAGTGGCTGCGGCTGCGGGAGCCCGCGGACGCCGCCGCGCGGGCGCGGGACCTGCTCGATCCGTTGCGGATCAGGCTCGCCAACCTGCCGGGGCGGGCGGACGGACTGGTGGTGCACGACGTGGGCTGCGGCACCGGGTCGATGGGGCGCTGGCTCGCCCCGCTGCTCGACGGCGCCCAGCACTGGGTGCTGCACGACCGGGACCCCTACCTCCTGCACTTCGCGGCCGTCGCCGCCCCGCGCACCGCCGCCGACGGCAGCCGGGTCACCGTAGAGACGCGGCGCGGAGACCTCGCCCGCCTCACCCCGGAGACACTGACCGGCGCCGCGCTGGTGACGGCGTCCGCGCTGCTGGACGTCCTCACCCCCGAGGAGGTCGGCACCCTCGCCGCCGCCTGTGCCGCGGCGGGCTGTCCGGCGCTGCTGACCCTCTCCGTCGCCGGGCGGGTCGACCTCACCCCGGCACACCCGCTGGACGCCGAGATCACCGAGGCGTTCAACGCCCACCAGCGCCGTACCGGCATGCTCGGTCCCGACGCGGTCGACGCGGCGGCCGAGGCCTTCGCCGGGCACGGCGCCACCGTACGGACGCACTCCAGCCCCTGGCGGCTCGGCCCCGACGAGGCCGAACTGACCGCCCAGTGGCTGCGGGGCTGGGTCGGTGCGGCCGTCGAGCAGCGCCCGGAACTGCGGGAGCGGGCCGACCGGTACCTGGCCGAGCGCCTCGCGGCCTGCGCGGCCGGGGAGTTGCACGCCGTCGTCCACCACACCGACCTGCTGGCGCTGTGCCGGCCGACGGGCGGGGCCCCGTGAGCGCACCGACGCTGCCGACCGCACCGGCCGTACCGGCGCGGGACCTGCCGGCGCCGCCCCGGCCGGACCCCACCGTCGGCGCCCCGGCACCCCGCCGCCGCGCCCTGCGCGCCCACCTCGGCACGCTCGCCGGCACCGCCGTCCTCGCCGTGCTCCTGTGGCGGCTGGGGACCGGCGCCCTCCTGGACGGGCTGCGCCGGATCGACGGGCCCACGGTGCTGGCGGCCCTGGGGATCGGGCTGGTCACCACGGTGTTCAGCGCCTGGCGCTGGGCCCTGGTGGCCCGGGGCCTGCGCATCCGGCTGCCGCTCGCGGCGGCCGTCGCCGACTACTACCGCGCCCTGTTCCTCAACGCGGCGCTGCCCGGCGGCGTCCTGGGCGACGTGCACCGCGCGGTGCGGCACGGGCGGAGCGCCGGGGACCTGGGGCGCGGTGTGCGCGCCGTCGTCCTCGAACGGGCCGCCGGGCAGCTCGCGTTGACCGGAGTCGGGGTCGCGGTACTGCTCACCATGCCGTCCCCGGTGCTGGCCGAGGCCCGGCGGATCGCACCGCCCGCGGCGCTGGCCCTGCTCGGCGCGCTCGCCGTGACCCTCGCCCTGCACCTGAACCGGGCGCCCGCCCGCCGGGGCCGGGCCCTGCGGACGGCGCTCGCCGAGGCACGGGCCGGGCTGCTGTCCCGGCGCAACCTGCCGGGCGTCGCCCTCTCCTCCGTCGTCGTGCTCGCCGGGCACCTCGCGATGTTCGTGCTCGCCGCCCGGGTCGCCGGCAGCGCGGCCTCCGTCGCCGCGCTCACCCCGCTGGCCGTGCTGGCGCTGCTCGCCATGGGGCTGCCGCTGAACGTGGGCGGCTGGGGACCCCGGGAGGGCGTCACCGCCTGGGCGTTCGGCGCGGCGGGGCTCGGTGCGGGCACCGGGCTCGGCGTGGCGGTGGTGTACGGCGTGCTCAGCCTCGTGGCGAGCCTGCCCGGCGCCGTCGTCCTCGTCGCCCGCCGGCACGCCGTACGCTATGCGGGCTCCTCGCCGGATATGGCGGCCGTCCCCGCCGTCAGCAGTGCGAAACAATCCGCGAAGGAATCCGCGAGGCTCGCCAGCAGTTCCTTCCCCTTTTCCGCCGATCCCAGTGAAGGGCGCCCGATGACACCGGAATCGGTGTAGGCGGACATACCGAGGGAGAGCAGATGACGCCGGTCGTCCGCCGTGAAATCGGCCGCCTCGTAACCGGGCCGGACCAATTCGGGGTGCGCGTGCAGAAGAATGGAGGTCTCGATTTCCCCCGCATGCATGTCGGTGAGCAGCGAGGTGACCACCCCCGCCCGCTGCCGTGCCGTCTCCCAGTCCTCCGCGGCCGGGAACAGCGCCATCCGCTCAGCGCGTGCGGAGGCTTCCTGGACGACGTTGCCCAGGACGTAGTTGCCGCCGTGTCCGTTGACCACGACCAGGGCCTCGACACCCGAGCGGCGCAGGGAGTCCGCTATGTCCCGCACCACCGCGTGCAGGGTCACGGCGGAGATGCTGACGGTCCCGGGCCAGTCCGCGTGCTCGTGCGAGCACCCGATCGTCACCGGCGGCAGCAGGTGCACCGGGTACGCGGCGGCCAGCTCCCGGGCGACGGCGCACGCGACGAGCGTGTCGGTCGCCAGCGGCAGGTGCGGGCCGTGCTGTTCGTAACTCCCGACCGGCAGTACCGCGACCTTGGAACCGCGTTCGCGCACGGTGTCGGTCGTGTCCGTCGGCACCAGTGAAACATCCATTCCCGCACGGCCTTTCATCCCGGTTGAGCAACCTGTTGAGGAACGCGAGAATCATGACAGAAAAAATCGGTGTACTCGGCAAGAAGGCATCGCAGCTGTCGCAGCGACCGCAAGGGCCGCAACGCACGGACGTGGAACGCGTCGTGGTCACACCGCTTCCCACCGTGTACGGGGAATTCCGGGCCTTCGGTTATTTCGACCACGAACGCGGTGACGAGCAAGTGGCCCTGGTCCACGGAGATCCGGGCGCCGAGGGCGTGCTCACCCGGCTCCACTCGGAGTGCCTGACCGGCGACGCCTTCGGCTCCCAGCACTGCGAGTGCGGCGCCCAACTGGCCTCCGCGCTGCGGCAGGTGGCCGACGCGGGCAGCGGGGTGGTGGTCTATCTGCGCGGCCACGAGGGGCGCGGTATCGGCCTGCTGGCCAAGCTGCGCGCGATGGCGTTGCAGGCGGAGGGCCTGGACACGGTGGAGGCGAACCTCGCCCTCGGCCTGCCGGTGGACGCCCGGGACTACGGCGTCGCCGCCCGGATCCTCGACGACCTCGGGGTGCGGTCCGTGCGGCTGATGTCCAACAACCCGCGCAAGCGGGAGGCGTTGGTGCGGCACGGCATCCAGGTCGCCGAGCAGGTGCCGCTGCTGATCCCGCCGTGCGAGTCCAACATCACCTACCTGCGCACCAAGCGCGAACGGCTCGACCACCACCTGCCCCACCTGGACGCCGTGGCGCACCTGTCGTCCTGACCGTGCCGGGGGACCGGGCTCCGCCGGGGCGGCGCCGGATCAGTCCACGAGGGCGTCGTGCACGAGCCGCTTCAGATCCGGGTAGACCGTGTGCGAGGCCCTCGGCCGCACCTGGGTCATGAACTGCACCGTCAGATCACGGCCCGGATCGACCCAGAACGTGGTGGTCGCCACGCCGCTCCAGCCGTACGTGCCCGGCCCGGAGGGCGAGCGTGTGCGGCTCGGATCGGTCACCACGGAGACGCCGAGACCGAAGCCGACACCGTCGTTGCCCGGCTCGTCGTGCGCCGGGCGGCTGCCGAAGGACCGCAGGTCGGCGCCGCCCGGGAGGTGGTTGCGGGTCATGAGATCGACCGTCGCCGGGTCGAGCAGCCGCACCCCGTCGAGTTCGCCGCGGCGCCGCAGCAGTTCCGCGAAGCGGTGCACGTCGTACGCGGACGAGACCAGGCCGCCGCTGCCCGACAGGAACCGCGGCCGGCCCCGCAGCGGCAGCCCGGGGACCGGGGCGATGCCGCCGTCCTCCGTCTCGCCGTACAGCTCGGCCAGGCGGCCGGCCTGCGCGTCGGTGACGTGGAACCCGGTGTCCGTCATGCCCAGCGGCCCGAAGATCCGCTCGGCGCAGAACACGTCGAGGGGCTGCCCGGACACCACCTCGACCAGCCGGCCCAGCACGTTGCTGGCCACCGAGTAGTTCCACTCGGTGCCCGGTTCGAATTGCAGGGGCAGGCTCGCGTACAGGTCGACCGTCTCGGTCAGGTCCGCGCCCGGCAGCACCGAGGACTCCAGCCCGGCCGCCCGGTACAGCGCGTCGACGGGGTGGGCGTGGTAGAAGCCGAACGTCAGCCCGGCGGTGTGGGTCATCAGGTGCCGGACGCGCACCGGACCGGCGGCGGGCCGGGTCACGACGTCCTCGCCGGTCCCCCCGGCGTACACCCGCGGCTCGGCGAAGGCCGGCAGATGGCGGTCCACCGGGTCGTCCAGCGACAGCCGGCCCTCCTCCACCAGGGTCAGCGCGGCCACGGACGTGACGGGCTTGGTCATGGAGTAGATCCGCCACAGCGTGCCGGCGGTCACCGGCAGCCCGGCCGCGACGTCCCGCAGCCCGTGCACCGTCAGATGGGCGACGCGTCCGCCCCGCGCGAGGGCCACCAGGAACCCGGGCAGCCGGCCCTCCTCGACCTGCCGGGCGAAGTGCAGGTCGAGCCGGTCGAGCGCCCCGGGGTCCAGCCCGGCCGCACTCGCGTCGACCTCCTGCCGCAGCGGTGGCATCGCCATCGTTCTCCTTGATCGTTCGACTGACGGGTCCGGCATACCCCGCGCGGTGCGCGCCGGAACTCACGATCGGCCGAGTTCCGCGGTGCGCGCCTCCAACGCACGGAGCACCGCCACCATGTCCTCGCCCCCGTGCCCCAGGGACACCGCCTCCTCGAACAGGGCGTGCGAGGCGTCGAGCAGGGGGGAGGCGAGGCCGGTGGCGCGGGCCGCCTCGGCGATCAGGCGGTTGTTCTTCAGCACGTCCGACGCCGCCGCCTGCGCCGTGAAGTCGCCGTCCAGCAGTTTGGGCGCCTTCATGCGGGAGACGGCACTGGCCATCGGGCCGGCGTCGAGGACGTCGAGGAACCGGCGCCGGTCGAGGCCGTGGCGTTCGGCGAAGTGGAAGGCCTCGGTCAAACCGGTGACCAGGGTGATCAGGAAGAGGTTCACGGCCAGCTTGGTCAGCAGCGCGTTCGGTGCCGGACCGCAGACGAAGGTGTCCCGGCACAGCGGGGCCAGCACCGGACGCACCCGGGCCACGGCACTCTCCTCCCCGGCGAGCATCGCCACCAGTGCGCCGGTCTCCGCCGGGATCCGCGAACCGGACACCGGAGCCTCCACGTACCACCCGCCGGCGGCCCGGATGTCGGCCTCCAGACCCCGCGAGTACTCGGGCGAGGTGGTGCCCATGTGGACGACGGTGTGCCGGGCGACCCGGGCGGGGAACTCCCGGGTGCCGCGCGCCAGCACGGCGTCGATCGCCGGGCCGTCGGCCAGCATGAGGATCACGGTGTCCGCCCGGTCGAAGACCTCGGCGGGGCCGCCCGCCACCCGGGCGCCGGCGGCGCGCAGCGGAGCGGCCCGGGAGGGGGTGCGGTTGTGCACCACGAGGGGGGTGCCCGCGTGGGCCAGGCGCAGTGCCATCGGCTGACCCATGATGCCGAGACCGATGAAGCCGACGAGCCGCATGACGCACCGTCCGTACGAGAGGCGCACGCCCGCGTGCGGACGCGCCGGAAGCCGAAGGGAGAGGGAAGCGGAGAGAGAAATGGAGAGAGAAGCGGAGAGAGAAATGGAGGAGGGGGAAACGGAGAGGGACAACGGAGAGGGGATTGAAGCAGGAGTTATGACGGCCGTCATAGTAGCCCGGATCATGACGCCCGTCATAGAGTCGGCGCGGCAGGTGACAGGTGACAGGTGACCGGGTGACCAGGTGACCAGGTGACGGTACGGCGAGGGAGCGGCGATGGCGGCGTCCGGGCGAGGGCCGCGGGAGCGGATGGTCTTCAGCGCCGCCCAGCTCATCCGGCGGCACGGGGTGGAGGCCACGGGCATGCGGGACGTCGCCGCCCACGCCGGGGCGCCCCGGGGCTCGCTCCAGCACTACTTCCCGGGCGGCAAGGAACAGCTCGTCGGTGAGGCCCTCCAGTGGGCGGGGCGGTACGCCGCCGACCGCGTCGCACGCTTCCTGCGGGGCCTGGACCGTCCGACGCCGAGCGGGCTGTTCACCGCGATGGTGCGGCAGTGGACCGACGAGTACGAGGCGTCCGGCTTCGCCGCGGGCTGTCCCGTGGCGGCGGCGACGGCGGACTGCGCCGAGAGTTCCGAGACCACACGGAAGGCGGCCGCCGCCGCCTTCGCCGCCTGGACGCGGCCGGTCGCCCAGGCGCTGGCCGGCATGGGCGTGCCCGAGGCGCGGTCCGGACCGCTGGCCACATTGATGATCAGCTCCCTCGAAGGAGCGATCCTCGTCGCCCGGGCGGAACGCGATGTACGGGCCCTGACGACCGTCGCCCGCGAACTCGGCCCGCTCCTGGACGCCGCCGCCCCCGCGGCCGTCTGATCCGCGGCGTGCCGGATCACTGGCGGCTGACCGTGCGGGTCAGGCCGGTGAGCACCGTCGTGGCCAGGATCCAGCCCGTGACGATCAGGACGTAGGACAGCGTCTGGTACCAGCCCTCGGGCGCGAAGGCGTTCTCCTGGCCGAAGGAGATCACCGGCAGCAGCAGGTCCAGCGTGTAGAAGACCGGGTCGAAGCCGGGGGCCTCCGCCGGCTTGAGCGCCGGCGGATGGTGCAGCCCGTACGCGACCGAGCCGACCGCCAGCAGCGACAGCAGCCAGCCGCCCGCGCGCAGCGGACGGAAGCCGTACCCGACCGCGATGTCCTGGACGTGCCCCCACAAGCGGCCGTACCAGGCCAGGGTGCGCCGGCGCCGCCGCTGCTTGGCGAGCTGGACGAGGCGGGCCGCGTCGTCGTCACCGATCCGCCGGTAGGCGGCGGTCAACTGCTCGTAGGTGAAAGGGAGGTAGCCGTCGCCCTTCTCCAGCATCGGCAGCCGCCGCTCGGCGGGTTCGTGCGGGATGAGCGAGGTATAGGTGAGGTCGTTGAGCTGGACCCAGTCCGGCACCACCTCCGGTTGCAGGAACAGCACGTCCACCTGCGCGCGGCGCAGATTGAGCGTCCCCTGGACCGCCGGGCCCTCCCGCAGCCAGAGTTCGCCGATCACGCAACTGCTGGCGCGCAGCGCGGTGTCCCCGGCGTTGGCCAGCCGGGCGTGCGTCAGGTCCAGCCGGCCGGGTATCCGGGCGCCGCGCAGCTCCAGGCGGCCCCGGACGTCCGCGCGCCGCAGCAGCACGTCGGCCTCGGCGGCGAGCGTCTCGGCGTGCACGGCGGTGCCGCCCGGCCGGTCCAGGACCGCGTCGTTGAGGTTGACCGTGCCGGCCACCCGGGCGCCGGTGAGCCGGACCTCGCCGCCCGCGCGCAGTCCCGGCGCCCACAGATCGGCGCCCAGCACCGCCTGGTTCAGCTGGAGCACCGGCCACTCGCTGTTCGGCGTCTCGATGCGGGTGCTCTCCAGGTACAGACTGCCGGTGACCTCCGCCCCCGCGAGCCGCACCGTGTCGCTGAACCGGGCCCGGGTCAGCCGCAGGACGCCCTCCACCCGGACCGCGTGCGAGATCAGCCCCGGCAGTACGGATTCGCTGAGGTTCAGCTCGCGCAGCCGGGCTCCGTAGAACCTCGGTGCCTCGTCGAAGTGGCAGTGCCGCAGCCGCACGGGGTGGTCGACCGTCGCGTATTGCAGGTCCAGCCTGCCGGTGACGCGGGCGCCGGCCAGGCTGAGCGCCGCGACCCGGCCGTCCTCCCGGGGGCCGTCCAGGAGCAGGGACCGCAGCACGCTCGCGCGCACGGTCCGCTCGGGGCCCCAGGTGCCCCCCTCGGCGGGGTCGTCGGAGCCCGCGGCGGAGGAGTCCGCAGCGGAAGAGTCCGCGGCGGAGGAGTCCGCGGCGGAAGAGCCCGCGGTACGGAAGTCCACGTCGGTGCCCGAGGCGAATGCCCGCCAAAGACGCGACTCGGCCGGTGTCAGGTCGTTGATCTCCATCAGGGAGGGACTCTGACCCGAACCGGCCGATCACGTCAACGCGCTTTCCGGACCGTCCACTTCTTCCCGGGCCGCCGCGTTCCGGGCGGTTACTTCTTGGTGGACTCCACCGCGTGCCCGCCGAACTGGTTGCGCAGCGCGGCGACCATCTTCATCTGCGGCGAGTCGTCCTGCCGGGACGCGAACCGGGCGAAGAGGGAGGCGGTGATCGCGGGCAGCGGCACGGCGTTGTCGATGGCCGCCTCCACGGTCCAGCGGCCCTCGCCGGAGTCCTCCGCGTACCCGCGCAGCTTCTCCAGGTGGTGGTCCTCGTCGAGGGCGTTGACGGCCAGGTCCAGGAGCCAGGACCGGATGACGGTGCCCTCCTGCCAGGAGCGGAAGACCTCGCGGACGTTGTCCACGGAGTCGACCTTCTCCAGCAGCTCCCAGCCCTCGGCGTAGGCCTGCATCATGGCGTACTCGATGCCGTTGTGGACCATCTTGGCGAAGTGCCCGGCGCCGACCCGGCCCGCGTGGACGTAGCCGTAGGGGCCGTCCGGCTTGAGCGCGTCGAAGACCGGCTTGAGGTCCTCGACGGTCTCCTTGTCCCCGCCGACCATCAGGGCGTAGCCGTTCTTCAGGCCCCACACGCCGCCGGACACACCGGCGTCGACGAAGTTGATGCCGCGCTTGCCCAGCTCCTCGGCGTGCTTCTCGTCGTCCGTCCAGCGGGAGTTGCCGCCGTCGATGACGGTGTCGCCGGGCTTGAGCAGCGTCGCCAGCTGGTCGATGACGTGCTGGGTGGCGCCGCCGGCCGGCACCATCACCCAGACCGCGCGCGGCCGCTCCAGCTGGTCGACCAGCTCGACCAGGCTGTCCACGTCGGCCCGCTCGGGGTTGGTGTCGTATCCGACGACGGTGTGGCCGGCGTTGCGCAGGCGCTCGCGCATGTTGCCGCCCATCTTGCCGAGACCAACAAGACCGATCTGCATGTCAGTGCACTTCCTTCAGTTCACGGTAGGCGGCCACCAGCGCGGCCGTGGACGGGTCGAGGCCGGGCACGTCGGCGCCCTCGGTGAGGGCGGGTTCGACGCGCTTGGCGAGCACCTTGCCGAGTTCGACGCCCCACTGGTCGAAGGAGTCGATGTTCCAGATCGCGCCCTGGACGAACACCTTGTGCTCGTACAGCGCGATGAGCTGGCCCAGCACCGACGGGGTCAGCTCGGCGGCCAGGATCGTCGTGGTGGGGTGGTTGCCGCGGAAGGTCTTGTGCGGGACCAGTTCCTCCGGCACTCCCTCGGCGCGTACCTCGTCCGGGGTCTTGCCGAAGGCCAGGGCCTGGGTCTGGGCGAAGAAGTTGGCCATCAGCAGGTCGTGCTGGGCCTTGAGTTCGTCGCTCAGCTCGCCCACGGGCCGGGCGAAGCCGATGAAGTCCGCCGGGATCAGCTTCGTGCCCTGGTGGATCAGCTGGTAGTAGGCGTGCTGCCCGTTGGTGCCCGGCGTGCCCCACACCACCGGCCCCGTCTGCCACTGCACCGGGTTCCCGTCCCGGTCCACGGACTTGCCGTTGGACTCCATGTCCAACTGCTGGAGATACGCGGTGAACTTCGACAGGTAGTGCGAGTACGGCAGCACCGCGTGCGACTGCGCGTCCAGGAAGTCGCCGTACCAGACGCCCAGGAGGCCGAGGAGCAGCGGCGCGTTGGCCGGGGCCTCGGCGTTGCGGAAGTGCTCGTCGACGATGCGGAAGCCGTCGAGCATCTCGCGGAAGCGGTCCGGGCCGATGGCGATCATCAGGGAGAGCCCGATGGCCGAGTCGAAGGAGTACCGGCCGCCGACCCAGTCCCAGAACTCGAACATGTTGGCCGTGTCGATGCCGAAGCCGGAGACCTTCTCGGCATTCGTCGACAGCGCCACGAAGTGCTTGGCCACCGCCTTCTCGTCGCCCCCGAGGCCGTCCAGCAGCCAGGAGCGCGCCGAGGTGGCGTTGGTGATCGTCTCGATGGTGGTGAAGGTCTTGGAGGCGATGATGAACAGCGTCTCGGCCGGGTCGAGGTCGCGGACCGCCTCGTGCAGGTCGGCGCCGTCCACGTTGGACACGAAACGGAGGGTGAGGGAGCGGTCGGTGAAGGCCCGCAGCGCCTCGTAGGCCATCGCGGGGCCGAGGTCGGAGCCGCCGATGCCGATGTTGACGACGTTCCTGATGCGCTTGCCGGTGTGGCCGGTCCACTCGCCGGAGCGGACCCGGTCGGCGAAGCCGGCCATCTTGTCGAGTACGGCGTGCACCTTCGGGACGACGTTCTCGCCGTCGACCTCGATCACCGCGTCCCTGGGGGCGCGCAGCGCGGTGTGCAGCACGGCCCGGTCCTCGGTGATGTTGATGCGCTCACCGCGGAACATCGCGTCGCGCAGCCCGAACACGTCGGTGGCGGTGGCCAGCTCCTGGAGCAGGGCCAGCGTCTCGTCGGTGACCAGGTGCTTCGAGTAGTCGATGCGCAGGTCGCCGACGCGCACGACGTACCGCTCCGCCCGGCCGGGGTCCTCGTCGAACAGCTCGCGCAGGTCCGGACGGGGCAGCGCGCCCTTGCGGTGGTCCGCGAGCGCGGTCCACTCCGGACGCTGGTTGAGCTTGGTGGTGTCAGACATGGACAGGGGTCTCCTTGCCGGCCTCGCCGCGCAGGGCGATGGCGTACATCTCGTCGGCGTCGAGGCGCCTGAGCTCCTCGGCGATGAGTTCGGAGGTGGGGCGCACCTTCAGGGCCACCGAGCGCGAGGGCTGACCGGGCAGGGTCATCGTGGCGAGCGGGCCCTCCGGCCGGTCGACGACGATCTCGCCGCCCGCCGTGCCGAGCCGGACCGCCGTGACGACCGGCCCGTCGGTGACCACGCGCTCCACCCGGACGCCCAGGCGGGCCTCCAGCCAGCGGGCCAGCAGCTCGGCCGCCGGGTTGTCCGCCTCGGCCTCCACGACCGCGGAGGTCACCGGCACCCGGGCCTGGTCCAGGGCCGCGGCCAGCATCGAGCGCCACAGCGTCAGCCGGGTCCAGGCCAGATCGGTGTCGCCGGGCGCGTAGGCGCGCACCCGGCGCTCCAGGACCTCCATCGGCCGCTCGACCGTGTACAGGTCGGTGATCCGGCGCTGGGCCAGCGCGCCCAGCGGGTCCTTCGCGGGGTTGTCCGGCGCCTGGACCGGCCACCACACGACGACCGGCGCGTCCGGCAGCAGCAGCGGCAGCACCACCGAATCGGCGTGCTCGGACACCTCCCCGTACATGCGCAGCACGACGGTCTCGCCGGTCCCGGCCTCGGAGCCGACCCGGACCTCGGCGTCGAGGTGCGAGCGGGTGCGGTCGCGCAGGTTGCGGGGGTGGCGCTTGATGACGACCAGGGTGCGCGAGGGGTGCTCGTGCGAGGCCTCCTCGGCGGCCTTGATCGCGTCGTAGGCGTTCTCCTCGTCGGTGACGATGACCAGCGTGAGCACCATGCCCACGGCCGGGGTGCCGATGGCCCGACGGCCCTGCACCAACGCCTTGTTGATCTTGCTTGCCGTGGTGTCGGTCAGGTCGATCCTCATGGCCTGCGCCAGCTCCGTCCGTCTCGTGCGAGCATCTCGTCGGCTTCCCGCGGTCCCCAGCCGCCCGACGCGTACTGCGCCGGCTTGTCGTGCGAGGCCCAGTACTCCTCGATCGGGTCGAGGATCCGCCAGGACTCTTCCACCTCCTGGTGGCGCGGGAACAGGTTGGCGTCCCCCAGAAGGACGTCCAGGATCAGCCGTTCGTACGCCTCCGGGCTGGACTCGGTGAAGGACTCGCCGTAGGCGAAGTCCATCGACACGTCGCGGATCTCCATCGACGTGCCCGGCACCTTGGAGCCGAACCGCACCGTCATGCCCTCGTCGGGCTGGACGCGGATGACGATCGCGTTCTCGCCCAGCTCCTCCGTCGCGGTGGAGTCGAAGGGGGAGTGCGGGGCCCGCTGGAAGACCACCGCGATCTCGGTGACCCGGCGGCCCAGGCGCTTGCCGGTGCGCAGGTAGAAGGGCACCCCGGCCCAGCGGCGGTTGTCGATGCCCAGCTTGATCGCCGCGTAGGTGTCGGTGGTGGAGGCCGGGTCGATGCCCTCCTCCTCCAGGTAGCCGGGCACCTGCGCGCCGCCCTGCCAGCCGCCCGCGTACTGCCCGCGTACGGTGTGGTCGCCCAGGTCGTCGGGCAGCCGCACGGCGCGCAGCACCTTCAGCTTCTCGGTGAGCAGCGACCGCGCGTCGAAGGCGGCCGGCTCCTCCATGGCGGTCAGCGCCATCAGCTGGAGCAGGTGGTTCTGGATGACGTCACGGGCGGCGCCGATGCCGTCGTAGTAGCCGGCCCGGCCGCCGATGCCGATGTCCTCGGCCATGGTGATCTGCACGTGGTCCACGTAGGACCGGTTCCAGATCGGCTCGTACATCTGGTTGGCGAAGCGCAGCGCCAGGATGTTCTGGACGGTCTCCTTGCCCAGGTAGTGGTCGATGCGGAAGACCTGCTCCGGGTCGAAGACCTCGTGCACCAGCGCGTTCAGGTCGCGGGCGCTGTCCAGGTCGTGGCCGAACGGCTTCTCGATGACCGCGCGGCGCCAGGAGCCCTCCGGTGCGTCGGTCAGCCCGTGCTTCTTGAGCTGCTGGACCACCTTCGGGAAGAACTTCGGCGGCACCGAGAGGTAGAAGGCGTAGTTGCCGCTGGTGCCGCGGGAGGCGTCCAGCTCCTCGACGGCCTTGCGCAGCTGTTCGAACGCGTGGTCGTCGTCGAAGTCGCCGGGGATGAAGCGCATGCCCTCGGAGAGCTGCTGCCAGACCTCCTCGCGGAACGGGGTGCGCGCGTGCTCCCTGACCGCGTCGTGCACGACCTCGGCGAAGTCCTGGTCCTCCCAGTCCCGGCGGGCGAAGCCGACCAGCGAGAAGCCCGGCGGCAGCAGGCCGCGGTTGGCCAGGTCGTACACGGCGGGCATCAGCTTGCGGCGGGACAGGTCACCGGTGACGCCGAAGATGACCAGCCCGGACGGTCCCGCGATCCGGGGCAGCCGGCGGTCCTGGGGATCGCGCAGCGGGTTGCTCCAGTCGAGCGGTGCCACCGGCTCGACGGCCTCCGCGTCCGCGCCCTTGCCCTTCGTCCCCTTGGCGGCGCGGGACGTCCCGGTCTTCTTCGCGCTCCGGGGAGCCTTCGACGGTCCGGCCGCCTTCGCCGCGCCGGCGGCGCGGGCCTCCTCGGCCGCCTCGGCGTGCAGCGGTCCCGCCGCCTCCCGGGCCGTCCGGGCCTCCTTGGCTTCCTTCGTCGCCTTGGTCTCCTGGGCCGCCCCAGCGGGAAGCTCCTCGCTCATTCCCCGTCAACTCCCTTGCTGTCGAGGGACTTCGTCACGGCGGCGAGCAGGTCGTCCCAGGCCGCCTCGAACTTCGCCACGCCCTCTCGCTCCAACTGCTCCACCACCTCGTCGTACGACACGCCGAGCCGCTCCACCGCCGCGAGGTCGGCCCGGGCCTGGGCGTACCCGCCGGTGACCGTGTCGCCCCGGACCTCGCCGTGATCGGCGGCGGCGTCCAGGGTGGCCTCCGGCATCGTGTTCACGGTGCCGGGAGCGACCAGCTCCTCCACGTACAGGGTGTCCCGGAATGCCGGGTCCTTCACACCGGTGGACGCCCACAGGGGGCGCTGGGGGTTGGCGCGGGCCCCGGCCAGGGCGGTGAAGCGGTCGCCCGCGAAGACGTTCTCGTACGCCTCGTAGGCCAGTCGCGCGTTGGCCAGTGCCGCCCTTCCGCGCAGGCCGAGCGCCTCGTCGGTGCCCAGCAGGGACAGGCGCTTGTCGATCTCGCTGTCCACGCGGGAGACGAAGAAGGACGCGACCGAGTGGATGCCGGCCAGGTCGATCCCGGCCGTCTGCGCCTTCTCCAGACCGGCGAGGTAGGCGTCCATGACCTCGCGGTAGCGCTCCAGGGAGAAGATCAGCGTGACGTTGACGCTGATGCCGGCGCCGATGACCTCGGTGATCGCCGGGAGCCCGGCCTTCGTCGCCGGGATCTTGATCATCACGTTGGGGCGGTCGACCAGCCAGGCCAGCTGACGCGCCTCGGCGACCGTCGCCGCCGTGTCGTGGGCCAGGCGCGGGTCGACCTCGATGGAGACCCGGCCGTCGCGCCCGCCGGTGGCGTCGTACACCCCGCGCAGCACGTCGGCGGCGGCGCGGACGTCGGCGGTGGTCATCATGCGGACCGCCTCGTCGACGGTGACGCCGCGCGTCGCCAGGTCGGCGAGCTGCTCCTCGTAGCCCTCGCCGGAGCCTATGGCGGCCTGGAAGATGGACGGGTTGGTGGTGACGCCGACGACGTTCCTCGTCCTGATCAGCTCGGCGAGGTTGCCGGACTCGATCCGCCGCCGCGACAGGTCGTCGAGCCAGACGGACACGCCCTGATCGGCCAGGCGCTGTAGTGCTCCCGCGGTGGCGGTTGCTTCGGTCACAGTGATCATCTTCTCTTTCTGCCCTCGGGACGAGGTCGAAACGGGTCCGGTCCGGGATGGGATCCGGTGGGATCAGCCGCGGGCCGCGGCCAGGGATTCCCTGGCGGCGGCGGCCACGTGCCCGGCGGTGAAGCCGAACTCGGTGAACAGGGTCTTGGCGTCGGCGGAGGCGCCGAAGTGCTCCAGGGAGACGATGCGGCCCGCGTCCCCGACGTACCGGTGCCAGGTCAGGCCGATCCCGGCCTCCACGGCCACCCGGGCCCGCACGGACGGCGGCAGCACGCTCTCGCGGTAGGCGCGGGGCTGCTCCTCGAACCACTCCACGGACGGCATCGACACCACCCGGGTGGCGGTGCCCTCGGCCTCCAGCGCCTCCCGGGCCGCCATCGCGAGCTGCACCTCGGAGCCGGTGGCGATCAGTACGACGTCCGGGGTGCCGGAGGCGGCGTCGGCGAGGACGTACCCGCCGCGCGCCGCGTCCGGGTTCGGCGCGTAGGCCGGCACGCCCTGGCGGGTGAGGGCGAGGCCGTGCGGCGCCGGGTGGGTGGAGTGGCGGCGGAGGATCTCCGCCCACACGGTCGCGGTCTCGTTGGCGTCGGCCGGGCGGACGACGTTGAGACCGGGGATGGCGCGCAGGGCGGCCAGGTGCTCCACCGGCTGGTGCGTCGGGCCGTCCTCGCCGAGTCCGATCGAGTCGTGCGTCCACACGTACGTCACCGGCAGCTGCATCAGCGCGGACATGCGCACCGCGTTGCGCATGTAGTCGGAGAAGACCAGGAAGGTGCCGCCGTAGATCCGGGTGTTGCCGTGCAGGGCGATGCCGTTCATCTCCGCGGCCATGGAGAACTCGCGGATGCCGAAGTGCACGGTGCGGCCGTACGGGTCGGCCCCGGGCAGCGGGTTGCCCTCGGGCAGGAAGGAGCTGGTCTTGTCGATGGTGGTGTTGTTGGAGCCGGCCAGGTCGGCGGAGCCGCCCCACAGCTCGGGCAGCACCGGGCCGAGCGCCTGGAGGACCTTGCCCGAGGCGGCCCGGGTGGCGACCGCCTTGCCGGTCTCGAACACCGGCAGGGCGTCCTCCCAGCCCTCGGGCAGACGCCCCGCGACCACGCGGTCGAACAGCGCCGCGCGCTCGGGGGCGGCGTCGCGCCAGGCGGCGATCCGCTTGTCCCAGGCGGCGTGCGCCTCGGCGCCGCGGTCCAGGGCCCGGCGGGTGTGGGCCAGCACGTCGCCGGCGACCTCGAAGGACCGCTCCGGGTCGAAGCCGAGGACGCGCTTGGTGGCGGCGACCTCCTCGGCGCCGAGGGCGGAGCCGTGGGAGGCCTCGGTGTTCCGCGCGTTCGGGGCGGGCCAGGCGATGACGGTGCGCATCGCGATGATGGACGGGCGGCCGGTCTCGGCCTTCGCAGCCGTCAGCGCCGCGTGCAGCGCGTGCACGTCCACGTCGCCGCTCTCGGCGGGTTCGATGCGCTGTGTGTGCCAGCCGTACGCCTCGTAGCGTTGCAGCACGTCCTCGGAGAACGCGGTCACGGTGTCGCCCTCGATCGAGATGTGGTTGTCGTCGTAGAGGAAGACCAGATTGCCGAGCTTCTGGTGACCGGCCATCGACGACGCCTCGGCGGAGACGCCCTCCTGGAGGTCGCCGTCGGAGACGATCGCCCAGATCGTGTGGTCGAAGGGCGACTCGCCCTCGGGGGCCTCGGGGTCGAACAGGCCGCGCTCGTAGCGGGCGGCCATCGCCATGCCCACCGCGTTGGCCACGCCCTGGCCCAGCGGCCCGGTGGTGGTCTCCACGCCCGCCGTGTGCCCGTACTCGGGGTGGCCCGGCGTCTTGGAGCCGTGCGTGCGGAAGGCCTTGAGGTCGTCCAGCCCGACCTCGTACCCGGCGAGGAAGAGCTGGGTGTAGAGGGTCAGCGAGGTGTGGCCGGGGGAGAGGACGAAGCGGTCACGGCCGGTCCACTCGGGATCGGCGGGGTCGTGTCGCATCACCTTCTGAAAGATCGTGTACGCCGCGGGGGCCAGGGCCATCGCCGTGCCCGGGTGGCCGTTCCCCACCTTCTCCACGGCGTCCGCCGCGAGAACCCGGGCGGTGTCGACGGCACGCCGGTCGAGTTCGGTCCATTCGAAGCGGTCCGCGCTGTCCACTGTCGGTTCCACTGCCTGCTTGCTCGACTGCGTGCTCATCTTCAAGAAGTCCTCGATCGGAGCGGGGTAGCTGGTCTGACGCGTTCAAACTTAAAAGTCTGACTTTTGAGAGTGAAGGTCGGAGTGTGCCAGCCTGTGGTGAAACTGGGACACGCCCCGACCGCGGGGCGCACGGGCGGGACGGTGCGAGAAGGACATGGCAAACGAAAGACACCAAGGCGGCGGCGACGGGATCAGAACGTTCCCCTTCCCGGTCGATCTCAGCCTCCTCGGAGTCGGCGTGCAGGTCGGGCCCATGGGACCCGGGAGCACGTGGCACGCGCACGCCCCCCTGAACCGGGTGCACCGCATCGACTTCCACACCGTCATGCTCTTCACCGGCGGCCCGGTCCTTCACATGATCGACTTCGCCGAGTACGAGGCGGCGGCGGGCGATCTGCTCTGGATCCGTCCCGGCCAGGTCCACCGCTTCGCGCCCGAGGGCGAGTACCGCGGAACGGTGCTGACCATGCAGCCCGGCTTCCTGCCCCGCGCCACCGTGGAGGCCACCGGTCTCTACCGCTACGACCTGCCACCGCTGCTCCACCCCGACCGGGCGCGGCTCGCCGCCCTGACGGCGGCGCTCGACCAGCTGCGGCGCGAGTACGAGGACGCGACCACGCTCCCGCTGAGCCTGCACACCGCCGTACTGCGCCACACGCTCTCCGCGTTCCTGCTGCGCCTCGCGCATCTCGCGGCCAGCTCCGCACACGCGGCGCGGCAGGGACGGGCGGACGCGCCGGGGGACAGCACCTTCACCCTCTTCCGGGACGCGGTCGAGCGGGGCTTCGCCACCAACCACAGCGTCAGCGCCTACGCCGACGCGCTCGGTTACTCCCGCCGCACCCTGGTCCGCGCGGTGCGCGCCGCCACCGGCCAGACGCCCAAGGGGTTCATCGACAAGCGCGTCGTCCTGGAGGCCAAGCGGCTGCTCGCCCACACCGAGATGCCGATCGGCCGGGTCGGCGCGGCGGTCGGCTTCCCGGACGCGGCGAACTTCTCCAAGTTCTTCCAGCAGCACACCGACCAGACGCCCGCGGCCTTCCGGGCCGAGCTGCGCTGAGCGGCTCCGCCCGGCACGACGAAGGGGCCCCACGGCGCGTGGAGCCCCTTCGCCCTCCTGCGGGGGGCCGGTCGCCGCTCAGCGGCCGAAGCTGAACCAGTTCACGTTGACGAAGTCGGCGCTCTGGCCGCTGGTGAAGGTCAGGTAGACGTCGTGGGTGCCCGTCACCGAGGCGATGTTCGCCGGGATCGTCCGCCACGACTGCCAGCCGCCCGTGTTGCCCACGGCGAAGCTGCCGATCGGCGTGCCGGTACGGCTGTCCAGGCGCACCTCGACCAGGCCGCTGACCCCGGCGGCGGCACCGCTGGCCACCCGGGCCTTGAACTGGGTCGCCGCGCTCGACCCGAACTCGACGCCCTTGTACTGGACCCAGTCGCCGTTCGCGAGGGCGCCGAGGTTGCTCCCGCCGCCCGAGTCCGAGCTGCCCTCGGTCATCGTGCCGGACTGGCCGTCGTACGACTCGGCCTCGATGGCGCTGTACGCGTCGCGGTCACCGCCGGTCGGCGGCGGCGTGGTACCGCTCCCACCGGCCGACAGCACCTGGACGTAGTCCACGAGCATGGAGTGGCCGGGCTGGGTGCCGCCGTCCGGGCCGCCGCCGAAGGCGTCCGGGAAGCCGCCGCCCATCGCGACGTTCAGGATGATGAAGTAGCCGTGGTTGGTGGCGTTCGCCCAGGTCGTCGCGTCGACCTGGTTGGCGCGGACGGTGTGGAAGTTGTTGCCGTCGACGGAGAAGCGGATCTCCTCGACGCTCGTCGAGCGGTCCCACTCCACCCGGTAGGTGTGGAAGCCCGCCTGGCAGGTGGCGCCGGGACACGGGGTGTTGCCGCCGATGCCGCTGGTCTCGTTGCAGGGGCCGCCGGGCGAGGTGCCGCAGTGCAGCGTGGACCACACCGTGTTGAGGCCCTGGGTGTTCTCCATGATGTCGATCTCGCCGACACCGGGCCAGTTCCAGTAGTTGCCCCGGTAGGGCGAGCCGAGCATCCAGAACGCCGGCCAGTAGCCCTTGGCCGCCGCCCCGGTGACGTTCGGGACCTGGATGCGGGCCTCCACGCGCAGCGTGCCGCCGGCCGGGGGCTCGAAGTCGGCGCGCTTGGTCTCGATGCGGCCCGAGGTCCAGTTGCCCGCGCCGTCGCGCCGCGGGGTGATGCGCAGGTTTCCGCTGCCGTCCAGCGAGACGTTGTCCGGGGACGAGGTCATCGTCTCGATCTCGCCGGTGCCCCAGTTGGCCGGGCCGCCGGGGTACGAGGTGCCGGTGTCGTACTGCCAGTTCGCGGTGTTCACGCCGGAGCCGGCCGCGCCGTCGAAGTCGTCGGCGAAGACCTGGGTCCAGCCGGACGGGGGCGGTGGGACGGCCGCGCCCGCCGACGGGCCCGTGACGGTCGTGGCCGCCGCGGCGAGGCCGAGCGTGCCGACGACGGCCACCAGCGCCCGGCGCAGCGGCCGGCGTCTGGGCGGGTTCCCGGATGTCTGACTCATGTGGGGGTTCGCCTCTCGATGCGGGAGTGGGAAGCGGTACGCCCCGAGCGCGCTCCGCGGGGAGACGTTTGAGAGCGCTCTCAGAGTGCGGCCAATGTGCTCCGGGTCGCCGCCGCCGTCAAGAGGTGAAGCCGAGAAAGTCCTTGCGGCGCCGGGGAGTTCAGTCCGTGAACGTCGTGAACGTCACGAAAGGTGCCGGGCGAGGGCGGGCGTCCGGCCCGCGCGCCCCGGCCGTGGCCCTCCCCACCCCCGCCGGGGAGGGCCACGGCCGGCCGGTCCGCTCCGGGTGTCGCGGGCCTCGTGGCCGGTGACCGCGCCGCGGCCCGTCGCCGGGTCCCGCGACTCGCCGCCGGCCGGCGCGTCCGGTGCCTCAGCGCGCCGCGGGCTGCGGCCGAGCCGGGACGGGGGCCTCCTCGCGCACCCCGAACCGGTCGTGTGCCCGGCGCAGCGGCTTCGGGGCCCACCAGGCGCGCCGGCCCAGCAGCGCCATCGTGGCCGGCACCAGCAGCATCCGGACCACCGTGGCGTCGATCAGCACCGCCAGGGTGAGGCCGAGCCCGATCTGAAGGATCGGCGAGAAGCCGCCCGTCATGAAGGCGCCGAACACCACCGCGAGGAGCAGCGCGGCGCAGGTCACCACCCGGCCGGACCGGCGCAGGCCGGTCACCACGGCCTCCCGGTCGTCGCCGGTCAGCTCCCGGGCCTCGCGCATCCGGGCCAGGATGAACAGCTCGTAGTCCATGGCCAGTCCGAAGGCGATGGCGATGATCAGCGGTGGCGCCGTCAGGCTCAGCGCGCCCAGCCCCTCGGCACCGATCAGCCCGGCCAGATGGCCGTCCTGGAACACCCAGACCACCGCACCCAGCGCGGCTCCGAGACTGAGCAGCGTGGTCGCGACGGTGCGCAGCGGCAGCAGCACCGACCCGGTGAACGCGAACAGCAGCACGAAGATCCCGGCCAGCACGGTCAGCGCCGCCCACGGTGCCCGGTCGGCGAGCATCTGCCGGAAGTCCACCAGCTGGGCCGCGCTGCCGGTGACCTGGACGGGTGCGTCGCCGCGCACCTCCCGTACCCGCTCGACCAGTTCGGTGGCCGCCGGGCCGTCGGCCGGTCCGCCCGGGGGCAGTTCCAGCACGGTGGTGCCGCCGGGCAGGTCACGGGCGGCGGTGCCCGGAGCGAGGGCGCGGATCCGGTCGGCCGTCGCGGTGTCGGTGCCGGGCCGCAGGACCACCGTGACCGGTGAGACGCCGGTACCCGGCGGGAAGTGCGCCTCGATCGCGTCGTACAGCTGCCGTGCCTCGGTGTCCTTGGGGAGCTGCCGCGCGTCCCCGAGGTTGATGGTCAGGCCGCCGACCGGCAGGGCCAGCACCAGCAGGGCCGGGACGGCCACCGCCAGGACGGCCACGCGCCGCCGGGCGGCGAAGCGGGCGATGCGGGCGAAGAGCCGGCCCTCCTCCTCCGGCCGCGCCTTCGCCGGGGGGATCCGGCCGCCGAACCGGGCCAGCAGCGCGGGCAGCAGCGTCAGCGCCGCCAGCATGTCGACGACGACCACCGCGGCCACCGCGAGCCCCATGCTGCGCAGGAACGTACTCGGGAAGACCAGCAGCCCGGCCAGGCTCACGGCCACCGTCAGACCGGAGAACAGCACGGTCCGCCCGGCCGCCGCGACCGTACGGTGCACGGCCTCCACCACGTCCGGGGTGTGCCGCCGCTCCTCGCGGAAGCGCACCAGCATCAGCAGGGCGTAGTCCACCGCCAGACCGAGTCCCAGCATCGTCGTGACCTGGATCGCGTACACGGAGATGTCCGTGAACTGGCTGAAGCCGAACAGCGCGAGGAACGCGCCCGCGATCCCGGCGACCGCCACCAGCAACGGCAGCCCGGCGGCACGCAGCCCTCCGAACACCACGAGCAGCAGGACCAGCACGACCGGAAGCGAGATCAGCTCGGCCTGCTTCACGTCCTCCTGGGCGCGCTCGCCGAGCTGCTGACCCAGCAGCGGTCCGCCGCTGACGTGGACCCCGGACACCTCGCTCCCGGTGATCCCGTGCAATCGGTCGGCCGCGTCGTCCACCGCGGCCTCCTCGGCGCCGTCGTCGAGGCCGCCGTCCAGGGCGACGGGGACGACCAGGGCCCGTCCGTCCTCGGCGACCAGCCCGGGTGTGGTGTAGGGGTCGGGCACCTCGGCGACGCCCGCGACCTCCCGCAGATCGGCCACGGCCCGCCGCACCTCGGCGCGCACGGCGGGGTCCGCGACGGCGGCGGCCTCGACCACGCCGGTGATCGAGGCGCCCGCCGGGTCCAGGCCGTCCAGGTGTTCGGCGGCGATCTGCGACTCGGTGCCCGGGACGTCGGGCACGTCGTCGGAGAGCTTCCCGAAGACACCCGTGCCGAGGCCGAAGCCGAGCAGCAGGAACAGGCCCCACAGGAGGAGCACGGTCAGGGGGCGGCGGGTCGCCGCCCGGGCGAGTGTGGACAGCACGGTCCCTCCCGGCGATCGGATTCAGGTCTTGCTCCGTCGCCACCAGGGTCGGGGCCGCCGGGGGTGCGCCGGATCGCCCGGGGGAGCGGTTCGGGGCCTCGCCCGCACGGGGGAGAACGCCCGCCGCCTCACCCGTCAGGGGGAGCCGGGAGCCACCAGACCCGTCTCGTACGCGCAGATCACCGCCTGCACCCGGTCCCTGAGACCGAGCTTGCTCAGCACGTTGCTGACATGCGTCTTGACGGTGTGCTCGCTCACGAACAGGGTCGTGGCGATCTCGGAGTTGGACAGTCCCCGCGCCAGCAGCCGCAGCGTCTCCACCTCGCGCGCGGTCAGCACCTCCAGACGCTCCGGGGTGACCTCGGCCGTGGCCTCCTCACGGCGGCGCCGCACGATGTCCGCGACCAGCCGGCGCGTCACCGCCGGGGCCAGCAGCGAGTCGCCGGCCGCGACCACCCGCACCGCGTGCACCAGGTCGTCCCGGCGCACGTCCTTGAGCAGGAAGCCGCTGGCACCCGCGTACAGGGCCTCGTACACGTACTCGTCGAGGTCGAAGGTGGTCAGCATGACGACCTTGCAGGCGGAGCCCGCGCACACCCGCCGGGCCGCGTCGAGACCGTCCATGACCGGCATGCGGATGTCCAGGAGCAGCACGTCCGGCGTGTGCCGCTCGACCGCGGCGACCGCCTCCGCGCCGTCCCCGGCCTCCGCGACCACCTCGATGTCGGGCTGCGCCTCGAGGATCATGCTGAACCCGCTGCGCACCAGCTCCTGGTCGTCGGCGACCACCACCCGGACACTCACCCGAGCGCCGCCCGCCGGCCGGCCGCGACGGGCAGGCGTACGTGGACCCGGAAGCCGCCGTCGGGTCCGGCGCCGGTGACGGCCCCGCCCCCGCAGGCGGCGGCCCGCTCCCGGATGCCGATCAGCCCGTGTCCGCCGCCGCCCGGGGCCGCGGGGCCTCGTCCGTCGTCCGTCACCGTCAGGGTCACCTCGTCCTCCGCCCAGTCGAGTACGACCGTCGCGCAGGAAGCGTACGCGTGCTTGACCGTGTTGGTGAGGGCCTCCTGCGCGATGCGGTAGACGGCGACCTCGCTGTCCGGGGGCAGCGGGCTCGGTGTGCCGGACACGCGCAACTCCACGATGAGACCGGTCGATTCACCGACCCGGCGGACCAGTCCCGGCAGCGCGGCCAGGCCCGGCTGGGGCAGCCGCCGCGGCCCGGACTCCCGCTCCTCCTCCTGCTTGAGCACCCCGAGGATGCGGCGCAGTTGGGTCATCGCGTCCCGGCCGGTGGTCGCGATCGCGTCGAAGGCGGCCTCGGCGCGCGCCGGATCACTGCGCACGACGACCGGCCCGGCCTCGGCCTGCACCACCATCAGGCTCACCGCGTGCGCCAGGATGTCGTGCATGTCGCGGGCGATACGGGCCCGTTCCTGCGCCGTGGCCCGCGCGGTGTCGGCCGCCCGCTCACGCTCCAGCCGCCGCGCCCGGTCCTCCAGCTCCGCGGTGTAGGCGCGCTGGGTCCGGGTGAGCGAGCCGAGCGCGTACGCGCACACGATGCTCAGCAACTGGAAGGCGTACTCGAACGGTTCGGCGTCCTCCCGGTGGCTGATGGTGGTGGCGACCCCGACCAGCCAGCCCGCCAGCATCATCCGCCGCTGCCAGGGCCGGGCCAGTGCGGCCAGCGTGTACAGGACGACGAAGCCGCCGTACATCAGGTCGGGCGGCGGCGCGTGGTACAGCGCCTGGACCGGGGTGGCCACCGACACGGCACAGGCCGTAGCGAAGGGCGCGGCATGCCGCCACACCAGCGGCACGGCGGTCGCGGCGCCGAGCAGCCAGCCCTGCCAGGACAGGGGGTCGTCGCCCTCGTCGGGGAACAGCCACTGCAACGAGACGGCGAACAGCACCAGCCCGGCGACCGCGGCGTCCACGGCGTACGGATTGGTCGTACGCAGCCGCGCCAGGACGGGGGCGAGCGGGGAGGGAGACGGGGAGGACAGCGGGGACCGGGCGGACATGGGCGGCTCCTCGGGGCAAGGACCGTCCCAGTATCAACAGGTGCGCGGGGGGCGGTCCTCACCGGTGAGAGGGATATCCGGGCGCCAGCCCAGGGCCCGTGAGATGCCGCGGGCCGCCAGCCGGACCGCCGGGACCAGCGTCGGCACCCGGGCGTCGGCGTGCGGCACGACCACCGACACGGCCGCCGTCACGGTGCCGTCCGGGCCGTGCACCGGGGCGGCGACCGAGAGGGCGTCGTCGGTGATCTGACGGTCGCTCACCGCCGCCCCGGTGCGCCGCACCTCGGCCAGCATCCGGCGCAGCCGGTCCGGATCGGTGATCGTGTACGGGGTGAAGGAGGCCAGCGGACCGGCGCGGTAGGCCTCCTGGAACTCCGGTTCGCCGTGGGCCAGCAGGGCGAGCCCGACCCCGGTGGCGTGCAGCGGCCAGCGGGCGCCGACGCGGATGTGCACGCCGACCGACGACCGCGCCGCCAGCCACTCGATGTAGACCACCTCGCCGCCGTCCCGCACCGCCAGCTGCACGTTCTCGTGGGTCGCCTCGTACAGGTCCTCCAGGTACGGCCACGCGACCTGCCGCAGCGCGAGACCGCGCGGGGCGAGCGCGGCGATCTCCCACAGCCGCAGCCCGACGTGGTAGACGCCCGACTCGTCCCGCTCCAGCGCACCCCACCGGGTCAGGGCGCCCACCAGCCGGTGCGCGGTGGTCAGGCTCAGCCCGGCCCGCCGGCTGATGTCCGTCAGGGACAGCGCCGGGTGCCCGTGGTCGAACGCGGCGAGCACGGAGAGCAGCCGCTCGGGGGCGGTGGGGGCGGTCACCGGGCCGAGGGTAGGTGCCCGCCCGGCCCCTGGACAGGGGCAAGGGCCGCTGGACCCAGGCACAGGAGAGATGCACGCGCGGGAGCACCCGCCCGTGCCATGATCGGCGCCGGACACAAGTGCGGCCGCGGGCGGCGGAAGGGTGCGGACGTGAGGCTGACGATGCTGGGCGGCGGCGGATTCCGGGTGCCGCTCGTGTACGGGGCGCTCCTCGGGGACCGCGCCGAGGGGCGGGTGACCGAGGTCGTCCTGCACGACCTCGACCCGGCCCGGCTGACGGCGGTGGCCCGGGTGCTGGCGGAGCAGGCGGCCGGGGTGCCCGACGCGCCGGCGGTCACCGCCACGACCGACCTCGACGAGGCGCTGCGCGGCGCCGACTTCGTGTTCTCCGCGATCCGCGTCGGCGGCCTCCAGGGACGCGCCGACGACGAACGGGTGGCGCTCGCCGAGGGCGTCCTCGGCCAGGAGACGGTCGGCGCGGGCGGCATCGCGTACGGGCTGCGGACCGTCCCGGTGGCCGTGGACATCGCCCGCCGGGTGGCCCGGCTGGCGCCGGACGCCTGGGTCATCAACTTCACCAACCCGGCGGGACTGGTCACCGAGGCCATGTCCCGGCACCTCGGCGACCGGGTCGTCGGCATCTGCGACTCGCCGGTCGGGCTCGGCCGCCGCGTCGCCCGCGTGCTGGGCGCCGACCCGGACGACGCCTTCGTCGACTACGTCGGCCTCAACCACCTCGGCTGGCTGCGCGGCCTGCGCGTCGGCGGACGCGACCGGCTCCCGCGGCTGCTGGCCGACCCGGCGCTGCTGGGCTCCTTCGAGGAGGGCCGGCTCTTCGGCCCCGAGTGGCTGCGCTCCCTCGGCGCCGTCCCCAACGAGTACCTGCACTACTACTACTTCAACCGGGAGACCGTCCGCGCCTACCAGGAGGCCGAGCGCACCCGCGGCGCGTTCCTGCGCGACCAGCAGGCCCGCTTCTACGACGAGATGCGCCGCCCCGACGCCCCGGCCCTGGCCACCTGGGACCGCACCCGCGCCGAGCGCGAGGCCACCTACATGGCCGAGAACCGGGAGACGGCGGGCGCGGGCGAACGCGAGGCCGAAGACCTGTCCGGCGGCTACGAGAAGGTGGCGCTGGCCCTGATGCGGGCCGTCGCCCGCGACGAACGCGCCACCCTGATCCTCAACGTCCGCAACCGCGGCACGCTGTCCGTCCTCGACCCCGACGCGGTGATCGAGGTCCCCTGCCTGGTCGACGCGAACGGCGCCCACCCGATGACCGCCGCCCCGCTGCCGGACCACGCCACCGGTCTGGTCTGCGCGGTCAAGGCCGTCGAGCGCGACGTGCTGACCGCGGCCGAGACCGGCTCCCGCGCGGCCGCGGTACGCGCCTTCGCCCTGCACCCCCTGGTCGACTCGGTGGACGTCGCCCACCGTCTCGTCGACGGCTACCGGGCGGTGCACCCGGGCCTGGCCTACCTCAGGTGAGCCCCACCGGCGCGGACGCCGCCGGTGCCTGCGCCGGTCCCGCCGCCGGTGCCTGCGCGGCGGCCGCCGGGGCCGGTACGGCGGGCAGGTCGGTGCGCTGGTGGGGCACGGACACCGGGCGCAGCGGACGCGGCCCCGACACCACCGCGTAGTCCTGGCCCAGGAACGGCGGCTCCAGCTCACCCGGGTCGTCGCCCAGGGCCAGCCGGACCGCCGCCCACGGCACGTTGACGCCGCACAGCGCCAGCTGGTGCAGCCCGCCGGCCGGGCGGGTGTTGACGTCCATCAGGACGGGCCGGTCGCCGTACATCCGGAACTGCACGTTGGACAGGTGGTGCAGCCCGAACGCCTCGGCGATCCGCCGCGCCGGGGCCAGCCACTGCTCGTGCAGGGTGAACCCGCGGCGGCGGCCGTTCTTGGTGCGGCCCACGGCGAGGCGGACCCGGTTGTCGGGACCGGTGAGGCAGTCCACCGAGACCTCGGGCTGCTCCAGGCGCGGCATCACCAGCCAGTCCACCTGCTCCTCGGCCGCCCGCAGCGCCTCGACGACCAGGGGCAGCGGCACGGACGGGCTCGGGAAGCCGCTCAGGTGGGTGAGGGAGAAGGGGTCCCGGGTGACCGTCCGGAAGCCCACGCCGCCCGCGCCGGACGCCGGCTTGAAGCACGCCCGGTGGCCGCCCGCCTCCAGTTCCTCCACCGCGAGGACCAGTTCGTCGGCCGTGCGCACCCGCCACCACGGCGGCACCGGCACGCCGATCGCCCGGACCGCCTCGTAGGCGATCACCTTGTCCCGGAAGAGGGCCACCGCCTCCGGCGGCGGCGCCAGCAGCGCCGTACCGGCCGCCTCGAACTCGGCGCGGTGCGCCACGAGGGCCGACTGGTGCAGCCGGGGCACGAACACGTCGATGCCGCGCCGCGCGCACTGGTCCAGCGCGTACTCGACGTACCCGGCGGGGGACAGGCCCTCCGGCTCCAGGTCGGCGGTGTCCGCGGCGGCCAGCACGGGGGAGTCCGGGTCGCCGTGCGTGGCATGGATCTCGACGGCCCGGTCGGCGGGATTTCTCCGCAGCTGATCCATGAAGAAGACGTTCTCCGCGTACGTGCGGTTGAGCCAGACGCGTACGGGAGAAGCCATGCAAGCCGCCTTCCGGGGTTCGCGGGCAGGCCGAAGCGGGCCGTGCCCGGCCAGGGGTTTGGAGGGACACCGAGCCGCCGCTCTGCGCGAAAGGAGAGTCGTCGCGGTGGTGTTGGGGCGATCATAGGGGTACGCGCCGCCCCGGGCGCAACGCGCGTCACACGGATGCGCCGGACCGGCCGTCCCGGGGCCCCCGGGCCCCGGCGCGGCGGGGCCCGGAGGCCGCCTTGTGACCGGGGCGGGGATGTGATCTCGTGGCGTCGGACGCGTGTCTGGAAGGGGTGGGGGATGACGTCGAGGGCCGGCGCTCCGGGGAAGCTGTGGGCCATCAGCGATCTGCACATCGGATACAAGGAGAACCGGACCCTGGTCGAGCGGATGCGCCCCGAGTCCGACGACGACTGGCTCCTGGTGGCCGGCGACGTGGCGGAGACCGTCGCCGACATCCGCTGGGCGCTCGGCACCCTCGCGGACCGCTTCCGCCGGGTCGTCTGGGTCCCGGGCAACCACGAACTGTGGACGCATCCCAAGGACGCGGTCGCCCTGCGCGGCGTCGCCCGCTACCGGCACCTCGTCGAGATGTGCCGGGAACTGGGCGTGACCACCCCCGAGGACCCGTACCCGGTGTGGGAGGGCGCGGGCGGCCCGGCGGTCGTCGCGCCGCTCTTCCTGCTGTACGACTACTCGTTCCTGCCCGCGGGCTGCGCGAACAAGGCCGAGGGACTGGAGTACGCGCACGGCACCGGCGTCGTGTGCAGCGACGAGTACCTGCTGCACCCCGACCCCTATCCCAGCCGTGAGGCGTGGTGCCGGGCCCGGGTCGAGGAGACCGGGCGCAGGCTCGCCGAGATCCCCGCGGACCTGCCGATCATCCCCGTCAACCACTATCCGCTGCACCGGCATCCCACCGACGTCCTGTGGTACCCCGAGTTCGCCATGTGGTGCGGCACCGCGCTGACCGCCGACTGGCACCGCAGGTTCCGGGTCGACACCATGGTCTACGGGCACCTGCACATCCCGCGCACCACCTGGCACGAGGGGGTCCGCTTCGAGGAGGTGTCGGTGGGCTATCCCCGCGAGTGGCGCAAGCGGTCCGGGCCGCCGGGGCGACTGCGCCGCATCCTGCCGTCGGAACAGGCGCCCGCGGCGCCTTCTCGCCAGGAGGTGTCCCGTTGATCGAGGACCTGCTGCCCGACACGGTCGTCACCGTGGAGGCGTTCGGACACGACGACGCCGGCCACCTGCCCCTCTACCCCGAGGAGGAGGAGCTCGTCGCGCGGGCGGTCGCCAAGCGGCGCCGGGAGTTCACCGTGGTGCGGTCCTGCGCCCGCCGGGCCATGGAGAAGCTCGGCGTACCCGCGCAGCCCGTGCTGACCGGGGAGCGCGGGGCCCCGCGCTGGCCGGACGGTCTCACCGGCAGCATGACCCACTGCGACGGCTACTGCGCCGCCGCCCTGGTCCGCGTGACCGACCTGGCCTCCCTCGGCATCGACGCCGAACCCGACGGACCGCTCCCGGACGGCGTCCTCAAGACCATCGCTCTGTCCTCCGAGACGGCCCGACTGCGGCGGCTGGACGAGGCGCGGCCCGACGTCCACTGGGACCGGCTGCTGTTCAGCGCGAAGGAGTCGGTCTACAAGGCGTGGTTCCCCCTCACCGGGAAGTGGCTGGACTTCGCCGAGGCGGACATCGAGATCTCCGTGGACCCGGCCGACCCGCGCCGCGGCACGCTGCACGCCGCGCTCCTGGTGCCCGGACCGACCGTGGGGGGCAGGCGCCTGAGCCACTTCGACGGCCGCTGGACCGCCCGGGAGGGCCTGGTCACCACGGCCGTCGCGGTCCCGCGCACCTGAGGGGTCACCAGACGCCGCCCGCCTCCCCTCAGGGCCGCGGGCACCAGTCCCGCAACAGCCGGAAGAACGCCTCCTCGTTCCCCGTCAGTCCCGCCGCCCGCAGGGCCTCCTCCGCCTCGGCCAGCACGGAGGGCGGGACGACGGGCGGCCGGGGAGGCCCGTCCGGACCCGCCCCGGCGTCGAAACCGGCCCGTACGGTGTGCAGGAGCCGCAAGTAGGCCTGGACGGCGGTGCGCTCGTGGTCGGTCAGTACGGCGGTGGTCATCGGTCGGCTCTCCCCACAACGACGTCAGCGGTCACGCGCCCCCGCACGGCGGCGGCACCCTCCCAGCTTGCCGCCCACCACTGACAATCCCGTCCGCAGGCCGGGCCCCCGTGGGCCCCGTGCCGTTACGACTCGGGCCGCTTGACGCTCTCCAGGAGCATGTCCAGCCACTCGGCGACCTTGTCGCGGTGCTGGTCCGTGGGCAGTTGCGCGGCCCGCCAGGCGATGCCGCGCACGCCGTGGTCCTGGAGCAGCCGCTCCAGCGGGTCGTCGGCGGCGGCCGCCGCCTCCCGCTCCCGGTCGGCGAGTTGCTGGAGCAGTTCCTGCTCGGTGCGCTGGAGGGCACCGGCGAGCGCTTCGGGGTCCTCGGCGGTGAGGAATCCGGCGTGCACCCCGAAGAAGCGCTGAATGGCGTCGCAGTGCTCCATGGTGGGGCGCCGGTCGCCGTTGATGAGGGCGCCGGCCTGCTGCCGGGACATCCCGGCGCCGTCGGCGATCTCCTGCTGGGTGTACTTGCGGCCGTTCGGCTTCAGCCGGGTGCGGCGCAGCAGGTCCAGGCGCTGCACGAACCTGGTCTGGACATCGGGCTCACCCGCCGGCCGGCCGCCGAGCAGGGCCCCGACGACGGACTCGGGGACGCCGCTGGCGGCGGAGAGCCGGCCCACGTCGAAGACCTCGGTGTGCGGCACGCCGAGCCGGTCCGCGAGCGCGCCGACCCGGGCGACGACGGCGGTCGGCGTGGTGGTCGGCGTAGGGGTCGGCATGACGCCCTGACCTTCGAAGCCACCCGTCACCGACAGCTCTCCTACGTCTCTCAGGCCGCACAGGCTTCTCACAAGCAGTTGCCGTGAACTTCCCGGAGAGTAGCCTGCCGCTCGAACTCACATCCAGGCATCGCCACAACTGTGGCCTATTTCAGCCGTCAACAGGCACGAAATGCCACGATAGTTGACACGCCTCGCGTCGGGGCGCCAGGATGCGGGACGCCGCGAGAAGGCCGCATAGGCAAGAGGGGTGACCTCCCGATGGCATTTCAGGCAGGAGGGCAGCGGTCGGCGCCGCGGCCCACCCCCGCGACCCCCGAGGCCCAGGCCTATCTCCAGGACTACACCGCGCTCCTCGAGGCCGTGCCCTTCCCGTCTCTCGTCGTCGACCACCGCTGGGACGTGGTGCTGGCCAACGGCGCCTTCCGGACACTCTTCCAGGGCGCCGGACCGCACCCGACGGCCATGCCCGACGACAACTTCCTCAGGTTCGTCCTCTTCCACCCGGACGCCGCCACGGTCCTCGGCGAGCACGAGTCGAGCTGGTGCCTGCCCATGCTGGCGCACTTCGCCGCCACTCTGGAGCGGTACGGTCACGACCCCGGACTACAGGCCGTCCGCCGGGACATCGCCCAGGACCCGATCATGGAGGCCGCCTACCGCCAGGGCCTGCCGCACTGGGTCCGCGCCGTCGGCGCCCGCGCCGTCGAACACGACGGGGCGGTACGGCCGCTGCACCACCCCGACCCGCGCCGGGGCACCACCGAGTGCCGGGTCGTGGTCGAAACGCCGGGGGCGCTCCAGGAGCTGGGCTACACCCGGCTGACGCTGGTCCTGCGCGAGCCGCGCCGCACCGGGCAGCGCCCGCCGCGCGCCCGCCGCGCCGCCGCCCACCTGAGGGTCGTCCCCGTCGCCGAGTGACCCGGGGTCAGTGCGGCGGAGGGGTGTCCGCCCCCTGCGGCTCCTTGAACGGGGATCGGGCCGCCCCGCGCTTCGCCGCCTGGATCTGCTCGTACACGCGGGTGCGCAGCTCCGCGAAGCGCGGCGCCACCCGGGTGTGCACCTGGTCCCGCCCGTCCGGCAGATCGACCCGGAGCTGCTCGCGTACGACGGTGGGCGAGGCGGACAGCACGATCACCCGCTGCCCCAGGTACACGGCCTCGTCGATGTCGTGGGTGACGAACAGGACCGTGATGCCCCGCTCCCGCCACAGCGCCCGCACCAGGTCCTCCAGGTCGGCGCGGGTCTGGGCGTCCACCGCCGCGAAGGGCTCGTCCATCAGCAGCACCTCGGGCTCGTACGCCAGCGCCCGCGCGATGGCCACCCGCTGCTGCATACCGCCGGACAGCTGCCACGGGTAGGCCCCCGCGGCGTCCGCGAGCCCGACCGACGCCAGGGCGTCCGCGACCAGCTCCCGGCGCCGCCCCTTGGCCAGGTCCTTCCGCTTCAGGGGCAGTTCGACGTTCTCGCCGACCCGCATCCACGGGAACAGGCTGCGTCCGTACTCCTGGAAGACGAACGCCATCCCGGGCGGCGGACCGGTCACCCTGCGGCCGGCCAGGAACACCTCGCCCGCCGTCGGTTCGAGCAGCCCGCCCACGCACTTCAGCAGCGTCGTCTTGCCGCAGCCCGACGGACCGACCAGGCAGACCAGTTCACCGGCCGCCACCGAGAAGGTCAGATCGCGCACCGCCTCGACCCGCCGCCCCGAACCCTCGTACACCTTCCGCAGGCCGCGTACGTCGAGCATGGACCGCCCTTTCACCGAGCACGAGTCACGGAACGCGCGTCACGCGCCGTCGGGCACGGCATCACCGTGACCGCCGGGAGGCGGCGCGCAGGCCGTGGTACCAGCCGAGCGCCCGCCGCTCGACCAGCTGGAAGAGGACCGACAGCACGAAGCCGAGCAGACCGAGCAGCAGGATGCCGGTCCACATGTCGGGGATCGCGAAGGAACGCTGGAACTGCACGACGGTGAAGCCCAGCCCGTTGCTGGCGGCGAACATCTCGCTGATCACCATGAGGATGATGCCGACGGACAGCGCCTGGCGCAGCCCCGCGAAGATCTGCGGACTCGCCGAGGGCAGCACCACGTGCCGCAGCCGCGCCGCGCCCGTGATGCCGTAGGAGCGGGCCGTCTCGGCCGTCACCGCGTCCACCGCCCGCACCCCCTCGACCGTGTTGAGCAGCACCGGCCAGACACATCCGCTCGCGATGACGACGACCTTCATCGTGTCGCCGATGCCCGCGAACAGCATGATCACCGGTACCAGCACCGGCGGCGGCACCGCCCGCAGGAACTCCAGCACCGGCTCGCACACCGCCCGCACCCGCCGGTAGGAGCCGATCAGCGTGCCGAGCGCGACACCGACGGCGCCCGCCAGCGCGTAGCCGGCGGCGAGCCGCAGCACGCTGGGCAGCACGTCACCGCGCCACCGCTCGCCGGTCCACACGTCGGGGAAGGCCGACACGATCGTCCCGAGCGGCGGCCAGTACACGTCCTCGCTGCCCGACGAGGCAACCCACCAGACGGCCACGAGCACCACCGGCAGGGCGAGCACGAACACCAGCCGCAGCAGCAGGCGCCTCACACCGCCACCTCCCCGCGCACCGACTGGTGCCAGGCCAGCGCCCGCCGCTCCACCGACCGCGCGCCGACGTTGATCAGCAGGCCCAGCAGACCGGTGACGACGATCAGCGCGTACATCTCGGGCACGGCCTGCGAGGTCTGCGCCACGGCGATCCGGGCACCCAGCCCCGGCGCCCCGACGACCAGTTCGGCGGTGACGGCGAGGATCAGCGCCACGGCCGCCGCCAGCCGCACCCCGGTCATGACGTACGGCAACGCGGTCGGCCACAGCACGTACCGGATCCGCGCCCAGGCGCCCAGGCCGTACGAGCGTGCCGTCTCCTCGGCGACCGGATCGACGTCCCGCACGCCGTACAGGACCTGGATCAGCACCTGCCAGAAGGAGGCGTACACGACCAGGAGCAGCACCGACCGCAGTTCGGTGCCGAACAGCAGCACCGCCAGCGGGATCAGCGCGACCGACGGGATGGGGCGCAGGAACTCGATCGTGGACGCCGTCGCCTCGCGCAGGTACGGCACCACGGACAGCAGCACGCCCACGACGATCCCCGCGCCGACCGCCACGGCCAGACCGAGCGCCCAGCCGGTGAGGGTGTCGCCCAGCGCGGTCCAGAAGGCGCCGTCCGCGACCTCCGTGCCGAGCGCGTCGGCGATGCGGCTGGTGGGCGGGAAGTACTCCTCCTCGACCAGGCCGAGCCGCGGCACCGCCTCGCCCAGGGCGAGGAAGCCCGCGAGCCCGGCCGCGCCCAGTGCGGCGTCGGCGCCCCTCACGGCAGCAGCTCGTCCAGGTCCGGCGCCCGCTTGAACAGCCCGTCGGCCTCGCCGAGCCTCGCCAGCTCCTCGACACCCGCGCGGTTGGGCTCGGCCGGCCACTTCGGCAGCGTCACCTTCGCCAGCACGTCCGCCGGGATCTTCGTGTACGTGGTGACGATCTCGCGGACCTCGTCGGGGTGCGCGTCGGCGTACGCGAGGGACTCGGCGGTGGCCGCCTGGAACTTCTTCACCACCTCCGGCTGCTCCCGCGCGTACGTGGCCGAGGTGAAGTACATGGCGACGGTGAGGTCGGGCGCCACGTCGATCATGGGGGAGGCGATCTCCCGGCCGCCCCGGCTCTTGATCGTGGCCAGCGCCGGCTCCACCACCATCGCCGCGTCGATCCGCCCGGCGTCGAGCGCGGCCGGCATCTGGTCGAAGGCCAGCTCCACCAGCTCGACCTCGTCGGGGTCGCCGCCCGCCTTGCGCACCGAGGCCCGTACCGCGGTCTCGTTGATGTTCTTCAGCGTGTTGATGGCGACCTTCTTGCCCGCCAGCTCCTTCGGCGACCGGATCGGGCTGTCCCCCTTCACGGTGAGCGCCTCGAAGTCCTTGCCCACCTCGCCGGTCGAGGCGATGCCGTTGGCCACCGCCTTCACCGGCACGCCGTTCGACTGGGCGATCAGCAGGGACGTCATGTTGCTGAAGCCGAACTCGAACTGGCCGCTGACCACGCCCGGCACGATCGCCGCGCCGCCCTGCGCACTGGAGAAGGACAACTTCAGGCCCTGCTTCTCGAAGAACCCCTTCTTCTGACCCAGGTACAGGGGCGCGACGTCGACGATGGGGATGAGGCCCACCTCGACCTCGGTGGTGCTCCCGGAGGAGCCGGACCCGTCCGACCCCCCGGAGTCGTCGGACGAGCCGCACGCCGTCGCGGCGGCCAGGACGGACACGGCCGTGAGGCCGACGAACAGACGACGCATGACTCCCCCTGGAGGAACGTGCTCAGTGGACGTGCTCAGTGGGAACGTGCTCAGCGGGAACGTAGGGCCGGCGCGGAGTCGTGGTCAATGCTCTTGCCGAGATGGGCCGTTGAGGATTCAACCGAGGGTGTGGCGCCGCTCTGTCACAGGTCCAGCACCAGCCGGCGGCCGCGGCACCGCGACACACAGATGAGCATCGTCTCCCCGGCGGCCCGCTCCTCCTCGGTGAGCACCGAGTCCCGGTGCTCGGGATCGCCCTCGACGACCTCGGTCTCGCAGGTCCCGCAGGTGCCCTCCGTGCAGGAGTAGAGCACCTCGACGCCTGCTCCGCGGACCGCGTCCAGGACCGAGACGCCGGGGGGCACGACGACCGTACGGCCGCTGCGCGCGAGGACGACGTCGAACTCCGCCTCCGCCGGGGCGTCCCCGTCGGCCTCCTTCGGACGGAACCGCTCCACCCGCAGGCTCCCGGCCGGGCACCGCGCCTCGACGGCGTCCAGCAGCGGGCCGGGCCCGCAGCAGTAGACGAGGGTGTCCGGGGCCAAGCCGTCGAGCACGGGCCCGAGGTCGAGCAGCCCCGACTCGTCCTCCGGGACGATCGTGACCCGGTCCCCGAACCGCGCCACCTCCTGCGTGAACGCCATCGCGGCCCGGGTCCGCCCGCCGTACAGCAGGGTCCACTCGGCGCCCGCCTCCTCGGCGGCGGCCAGCATCGGCAGGACGGGGGTGATGCCGATGCCGCCGGCGACGAATCGGTAGCGGGGCGCGGACTCCAGCCGGAAGTTGTTGCGCGGGCCGCGCACCCGGACCTCGTCCCCGGCCCGCAACTCCCCGTGGACGTAGGCCGAGCCGCCCCGCCCCTCCCGCTCGCGCAGCACCGCGATCCGCCACTGCGCCCGGTCGGCCGGGTCGCCGCACAGCGAGTACTGCCGCTCCAGGCCCGGACCGAGGACCACGTCGACGTGGGCGCCGGGCTCCCAGGCCGGGAGCGGTTCGCCCATCGGGTGGCGCAGGGTGAGGACGAGCACGCCGTCGGCCGCGGTCTCCCGGCGGGCGACGACGAGTTCGGCTTCGTACCGGGTCATGAACCGTCCCCGGGCAGGTGGTGTCCCCGCGGGTGGGCGAGCATCCAGTCCCACATCGCGACGGGGTCCTCGGCGGTGTGCTCGGCGCCGCAGTGGCAGGTGCCGCGCAGGACGTCGGTGCCGGGCAGCCAGTCGACGCGGTAGACCTCGCCGGTGCGCCCGCTCACCGGGCCGCCCGCGGTCCGGCGCCGGCGCCCTCCTCGACCAGCCGGGCCAGGATGCGGCGCGCGGCCAGGCCGCCGGTGTCGATGTTGATGCTCAGCTCCTGGTAACCGGTGCGCTCACCGCCGAGCGTGCGCTGGAGCAGGGTGAGCGCGTCGACGTCCTGCATGACGACCGTGCGGTTGTTCTTGTACAGGAACTCGGTGACCTCGGCGTCGTCCGTCGCCCAGTCCCGGGAGACCGCCCAGAAGTCGTACACCTTGCCGTCGCCCGACGGCGTGATGGCGTAGGTGATCTCGGTGTGGAAGCCGTCCGGATCGCTGCCGTCGGGCGCGGGCACCACACCGGTCGGCGCGACCCTGCTGTGCAGCAGGTACAGGCAGGGCGCGTGGTACTCGATGTCCTGCCACCGGTCGATGCGCCCGCCGATCCCCGTCGACCTGGCGTAGAACGGCGGGCACTCGGCGTCGTCCATGTGCCGGCTCACCCGGACGATCCCGGCGCCCTCGTCGACCTCGGTGGTGATCGGCGTCTCGGCGACCTCGGGCGTGCCGATGTAACCGCCGTGCAGATACGTCTCGTGGGACAGGTCGAGGAGGTTGTCGACCAGCAGCCCGTAGTCCGCGTCGATCGGCTCCATGCCCCGGACCGTGACCCAGCCCGGCGCGTCCAGGTGCCGGGCCCGCGGCACCGCCTCCGGGTCGGCCAGCGCCGGGTCGCCGATCCACACCCACACCAGGGAGTCCCGTTCGGCCACCGGGTAGGAGGCGACCCGGGCGGTGCGCGGGATCCGCTTCTGACCCGGCACGTACACACAGGTGCCGGTCGTGTCGTAGGTGAACCCGTGGTATCCGCACACGATCCGGTCCCCGTCCAGCCGCGTCGGCGCCTCGGACAGCGGGTAGCGGCGGTGCACACAGCGGTCGTGCAGGACGACCGGGCTTCCGTCCCCCTCGGCGCGGTAGAGCACGAGCGGTTCACCGAGCACCGTGCGGCCCAGCAACTCGCGCCCCACCTCGTGACTGTAGGCGGCGACGTACCACTGGTTCCTGGCGAAGGCGGTCATGTGCGGCATGCGCGGCTCCCGTCGTCCTCGACGTCGTGTGGTCACACCTTCGCCATGCCGTCCCGCCCCGGCAACAGCACTTCCGCCAGGCGGAATTCTCCCGCTCCGGGAGTCCCGCCGCCGCGAAGTTACCTGTGCGTTCCGCACCTCGGAGTGGTGACAGCCGCAACTGTCCGAGGCGGTACGCCGCGTGACAGCGTCGTCTCCGTCAGCCACCGGTGGGAGGGAGCAGGCGTGAACAAGGGCTACGCCGTGTACTGCGACGCGGACCCGTACTTCTACGACGCCCCGCACCGCACGGCCGACCGGACCGGAGCCGCGCGCTCCCGGTATGCCGCCGCCTCCTCGCCCGTACCGCAGGGGTGGCAGCGCCACGAGAGCGGGGACTGGCTCGCGCTGCGTCCGGCCGAGGCCGACCTGCCCGCCCAGGGGTGGAAGATCCATGTCTCCGCCTGCCTCGACAACGCGGAGGGCGTGCTCGACCGGGTGTGGCGGCACTGCGTCGGCGGCGGTACGGCCTTCAAGTTCGTGCCCAGCCGCTACCTGCTGCACCAGCGCAACGCCAAGTACGCGGACCGGGCCGGCAGCGGCAAGTTCGTCACCGTGTACCCGGCCAACGAGGCGGAGTTCGAACGGCTCGTGGGAGAGCTGTCCGAGCTGCTGGCCGGCGAGCCCGGCCCGCACATCCTGAGCGACCTGCGGATCGGCGACGGGCCCGTGCACGTCCGCTACGGCGGCTTCACCCGGCGCGACTGCTACGACGCGGACGGGGAACTGCGGCCGGCCGTGTCAGGACCCGACGGTGTGCTGGTGCCCGACCTGCGCGGTCCGGTCTTCCGCGTCCCGGAGTGGGTCGACCCGCCCGCCTTCCTGCGCCCGCACCTCGACGCCCGCTCCGCGGTGACCGTGACCGGCATGCCGTACGCCGTCGAGTCGGCGCTGCACTTCTCCAACGGAGGCGGCGTCTACCTCGCCCGCGACACCCGCACCGGTGCGCGGGTCGTCCTCAAGGAGGCCCGTCCGCACGCCGGGCTGGCGGCCGACGGCGCCGACGCCGTGACCCGGCTGCACCGTGAACGCCGGGCGCTGGAGCGGCTGTCGGGACTCGACTGCACGCCGGAGGTGCTCGACCACCTCACCGTCGGGGAGCACCACTTCCTCGTCCTGGAGCACATCGACGGCAAGCCGCTCAACACGTTCTTCGCCCGCCGGCACCCGCTCATCGAGGCCGACCCGGGCGAGCGGAGACTGGCCGAGTACACGGACTGGGCCCTCGACGTCCACGCGCGGGTGGAACGCGCCGTCGCCGAGGTCCACGCCCGGGGTGTGGTCTTCAACGACCTGCACCTGTTCAACATCATGGTCCGGGACGACGACAGCGTCGCCCTGCTGGACTTCGAGGCCGCCCACCACGTCGACGAGGCGGGACGGCAGATCGTGGCGAACCCGGGGTTCGTGGCGCCCGCCGACCGGCGTGGGGTGGCGGTGGACCGGTACGCGCTGGCGTGTCTGCGGCTCGCGCTGTTCCTCCCGCTCACCAGTCTGCTGGCCGTCGACCGGCACAAGGCGGCGCACCTCGCGGAGGTGGTGGCGGAGCAGTTCCCGGTGGACCGGGCCTTCCTGGACGCGGCGGTCGACGAGATCACGCGGGTCGACGGGGGCACGCGGGTCGACGGGAGTACGCGGGTCGACGGGAGCACGCGCAGCGACGAGGTCGCGCACCTCGACGTGACCGTGCCCCTCGACGGGGCCGCGCGCGTCCACCGCGCTCCGGCGGCGGGGCGGCCCGGCGCGCCGGTGGCGCCCGTCCGGCCCGACGACTGGCCGCGCAGCCGGGACTCCATGGCGGCGGCGATCCGCGCCTCCGCGACGCCCTCCCGCACGGACCGCCTCTTCCCCGGTGACATCGCGCAGTTCGCCACGGCGGGCGGCGGGCTGGCCTTCGCCCACGGTGCGGCGGGGGTGCTGTACGCCCTGGCCGAGAGCGGGGCCGGGCAGGACGAGGACGGCGAGCAGTGGCTGCTGGAGCGGACCAAGCGACCGCCGTCGGGCATGCCGCTCGGTTTCCACGACGGGCTCGCCGGACTCGCCTGGACCCTGGAGCGCCTCGGTCACCGCGACCGCGCCCTCGACCTCGCCGAACTCCTCCTCGACCAGCCGCTCGACCACCTGGGCCCGGACCTGCACGGCGGCACCGCCGGTCTCGGCCTGGCCCTGGAGTCGCTGGCCGCCACCACCGGTCAGGCCGCGCTCCACTCGGCGGCGCTGCACTGCGCCGAACTGGCCGCCGACGGCCTGCGGGGCGAGGGCGGGCCGGCCGGCCGCGCCGGCCGCGGCCGCGCCCGTGCCGGGCTGCTGTACGGCGGCGCGGGGCGGGCCCTGCTCTTCCTCCGGCTCTTCGAACGCACCCGGGACTCCGCCCTTCTCGACCTCGCCCGCGACGCGCTGCGCCAGGACCTGGCCCGCTGCGTCCGCGGCGCGGGCGGCGCGCTTCAGGTCGACGAGGGCTGGCGCACCATGCCCTACCTGGGCGCCGGCAGCGTGGGCATCGGCATGGTGCTCGACGACTACCTGGCCCACCGGGCGGACGAGGAGTTCGCACGGGCCGCCGACGAGATCGTGGCCGCGGCCCAGGCGATGTTCTACGCCCAGCCCGGGCTCTACCGGGGCGTGGCCGGAATGGTCCTGCACCTCGGCCGCACCACGGCCACGGCGCCCGGTACCGGGCCGCGGGCCGTACGGCGCCAACTTCACGCCCTGTCCTGGCACGCCATGTCCTACCGCGACCGGCTCGCCTTCCCCGGCGAGCAGATGATGCGCCTGTCCATGGACCTCTCCACCGGAACGGCCGGATGCCTGCTCGCCGTCGCCTCCGTCCTCGGCGACGCGCCCGCCGGACTGCCGTTCCTGCCGCCGCCGCGCCGGAGCGGCGGCCCCCCGACTCGGCCCCACCAGGAGCCGTGAGAAAAGCACACCCCTTGCCGAACGAAAGGAATGCGTCATGAACCTGTTCGACCTGCAGTCGATGGAGACCCCCAAGGAAGAGGCGATGGGGGACGTCGAGACCGGCAGCCGCGCGAGCCTCCTGCTCTGCGGCGACAGCAGCCTGAGCATCACCACCTGTAACTGACACAGGGGTTGACGGCCACGGCGACGTGGTGAGTCACGTCGCCGGGCGCGGGCGCCCCGGGTTCCGGCCCGGGGCGCCGACGCCTGCCCGCGCACGACGTACGGAGGTTCTCACCGGTGCGAAAGAGCAGGCCCGTGCCGCCGCGGGCGCCGGGGCGCGCCCTGGAAACCCTGGTCCTGCTGTGCTCGGCCGCGGCGGCCTTGGCGGCGGTGGCCCAGCCCCTGGCCCTCGGCCGCACCCTGGATCTGCTCCTGCGCGACGGCGACGCCGGATGGTGGCTCCCGCTGAGCGCCGGACTGCTCCTGGGTGAACTGCTGCTGGACAGCGCGACCTCGCTGTTCACCGGCCGCTGCAACGCCACCTGGGCGGCGTCGGTCCGCACCCGCGCCCTGCGCGGTCTGCTGCGCACCGCCCCCGACCACGCGCGGCCGTACCCGCCGGGCGACATCGGGACCCGTCTGACCCTCAACGCCGCCGACGCGGGCGGCGCTCCGGCGGCCCGCGCGGCGCTGGCCGCCTCACTGATCACCCCGCTGGGCGCCCTGGTGGCGCTGGCGCTCGTCGACGTGTGGGTGGCGCTCTGCGTGCTGACCGGTCTGCCCGCCCTGGCGCTGCTGCTGCGTTCCTTCGCCCGCGACACCGGCGCCACCGTCGCCGCCTACCAGCGCACCCAGTCCCTGATCGCCTCCCGGCTGCTGGAAGCCCTGGAGGGCGCGGACACGATCGGCGCCGCGGGAACCGGCGAACGGGAGCGGGCCCGGGTCCTGGCACCGCTGGCGGAACTGGCCGCCCAGGGCCGCCACATGTGGGCGCTGCACGGACGGGCGCTCGGCCGGAGCGGTGTCCTGGTCCCGCTGCTGACGCTGGCCGCCACCGCCGTCGGCGGGCTGCGGCTGGCGGCCGGCGAACTGAGCGTGGGGGACCTGCTCGCCGTCGGCCGGTACGCGCAGCTCACGGCCGGCGTCGGCGCGGCGGCGTCCCTGCTCGGGGCGATCGTCCGGGCCCGTGAGGCACGGCGCCGGACCCGGGAGCTGGAACGGATGCCCGCGACGGCGTACGGCACGAGGCGGCTGCCTGCGAACGGTCCGGGAGAGCTGCGACTGTGCGGGGTGCGCGTGCTGCGCGGCGGCAGGGAGGTGCTGCGCGCCGACGGCGTGCGGGTGCCGGGCGGCAGCACGGTCGCGGTGGTCGGCCGCAGCGGGGCGGGCAAGTCCGTCCTGGCGGCCGTCGCGGGACGGCTGATCGACCCCGACGAGGGACATGTCCTGCTGGACGGCGTCCGGCTCGACCGCTTGACGCACGAGGCGCTGCGCACCGAGGTGGCGTACGCCTTCGAACGCCCCGTACTGGGGGAGGGCACGGTCGCGGAGGCGATCGCCACCGGGGCGCGGCGGCCGTCGCGTGAGCGGGTACGCCAAGCCGCCCGGGCGGCGGGCGCCGACGGCTTCGTACGCCGGTTGCCGCACGGCTACGACACCCCGCTGCCGAGGGCACCCCTCTCGGGTGGGGAACACCAGCGGCTCGGACTGGCGCGGGCCTTCGCGCACGCCGGGCGGCTGCTGGTGCTGGACGACGCCACGTCCAGTCTGGACACCGCCACGGAGCACGAGGTGGACCTGGCGCTGCGTCGCTCGGTGCGGCCGGGGACCAGGCTCGTGGTGGCGCACCGCCCGTCGGTCGCGGACCGGGCCGACCTGGTGCTCTGGCTGGAGGACGGACGGGTGCGCGCCGTCGGAACCCATCGCGAGCTGTGGCACACGGCCGGGTACCGGGAGGTCTTCGGCGCCGGCGCGGCAGCCGATACTGATGCCGGTCCGGGTCCGGGTCCGGGTCCGGGTCCCGGTCCCGGTGGCGGTGGCGGTGTCGGCGGCAGTGGCCCGGGGACCGTACGGCGTCCCGAGCCCGAAGAGGCGCGCCCGTGACGTCCGCCGAGGCCGGGGCGCTGCGCCGCCTCGCACCGCCGGCCCGCCGCTTCCTCGCCCACCGCAAGGGAGTGCTGGTACGGCTCGCGCTCTGGTCGCTGGCCGAGTCGGGGCAGGCCTTCCTGGCCGGCCACGCGGTCGCGCGCTCCGTCGACGAGGGGTTCCTCGCCGGTGATCCGCGCCGGGGACTGCTGTGGCTCGGGGTCGCGCTGGTCGCCGTACTGTCCGGCGCCCGGGTCGTCCGGGGTGTGTTCGCGCAGCTCGCCGGGGTGACGGAGCCGCTGCGCGACGGCCTGGTGCGGCGTGCGGTCGACCGGTCCATGGCCAGGGCGGCGCCGGGCGGCCCCGGTGGGACGGACCGCGCGGCCGTCTCACGGCTGACGAACCAGGTCGAGATCGCCCGGGACAGCTTCGCCGGCCTCGTCCTCTCCCTGCGGTCCTTCGTCTTCACCGCCGCCGGCGCACTGCTCGGCCTGCTGTCCCTGCACCCGGCCCTGCTCCTGGTGGTGCTGCCCCCGCTGGCGGCCGGGCTCGCGCTGTTCCTGGTCACGCTGCGGCCCATGGCGGCCGCCCAGCGCCGGGCCCTGGCGGCCGACGAGGCGTTGGGCGAGCACGCGGCGAGCGCGCGTGCGGCGTTGCGGGATCTCGCCGCCTGCGGGACCGGGCCCGGGGTGGAGCAGCGCGGCGCGGACCTGGTCGCCGACGCCGCCGCGGCGGCCCGGACGCTGGCCGGATGGGCGGCGGTGCGCACGGCGGCGCTCGGCGTCGCGGGCCACCTGCCCGTGCTGGCGCTGCTGGTGGCGGTGGAGTGGCTGCGCGGGCGAGGGGTGAGCGTGGGGGCGCTGCTGGGCGCGTTCACCTACCTCGTCCAGTCCCTGCTGCCCGCCCTGCACACCCTGATGACCGCGCTGGGCGCGGCGGGGTCCCGGCTGCTGGTCGTCCTCGACCGGATCCTCGGCCCGGAGCCGGAGCCGGAGTCGGAGTCGGAGCCGGAGTCGGAGCCGGAGTCGGAGTTGGGGTCGGGGCCGGGGCCGGAGTTGGGGTCGGTGCCGGAGTCGCGGGCGCGGCTGAGCACCGCGAGCGCACCGGGGGCGACGGCTTTCGCCGCGCACACCGCCGCGCCCCCGGCGGTCGAGCTGCGGGCCGTCACCCTGTCCTACGGCGTCCGCGCCGAGCCCGTGCTCGACACGCTCGACCTGCGCGTCGCGCCGGGTGAACACCTGGCCGTCGTGGGACCGAGCGGCATCGGGAAGTCGACCCTCACCCGCCTCGTCGCGGGAACGCTCGCGCCGAGCCGCGGCGAGGTACGCGTGGCCGGCCGCCCGGTGACGGGGCGCCCCGCCGTCGAGCTCGCCGCGCTCCGGGTGCTGGTCCCGCAGGACGCCTACGTGTTCTCCGGCACCGTCGGCGACAACCTCGCGTACCTGAGGACGGACGCGTGCCGGGCCGAACTCGACGCGGCCGTCGGGGTGTTCGGTCTCGCTCCCCTGGTCGAGCGGCTGGGCGGGCTGGACGGCACGGTGCGCCCCGCCGAGCTCTCGCCGGGGGAGCGGCAACTGGTCGCGCTGGTCCGCGCGTACCTGTCGCCCGCCCCGCTGCTGCTGCTCGACGAGGCCACCTGCCATCTCGACCCGGCCTCCGAGGCCCGCGCGGAGGAGGCCCTCGCCGGGCGGCCCGGAACCCTGGTCGTAGTGGCGCACCGGCTGTCCTCGGCGGTCCGTGCCCACCGGACACTGGTGCTGGACGGCGTACGGGCGCAGTGCGGAACGCACGCCGAACTGCTGGGCCGTTCGCCCCTCTACCGAGACCTGACGGGACACTGGAACTCGTGACGCGTCAGGTCCAGCCGGCGCTCTGGACGATGCGGATCGCGTCGACGCGGTTGCGGGCACCCACCTTCCGGACCGCCGTGGCCAAGTAGTTGCGGACCGTCCCCCGGGACAGGTGCAGACGCGCCGCGATCTCGGCGATCGGCGCCCCCTGCGAAGCCAGGGCCAGCACGCCCAGTTCCCTCGTGGTCAGCGGCATCTCCGCGCCCTTCAGCAGGGCCACGGTGAGCGTCTCGTCCAGGAAGCGTTCGCCCTGGGCGACCGTGTGCACGGCGGTGATCAGCCGATGGGCCGGGGCGTTCTTGTCGACCAGCCCGAGGGCGCCCCCGTCGAAGGCCCGGCGCAGCACTCCCGGCCGCTTGGCTGTCGCCAGGACCACGAGCCGGTCCCCGTACCGGGCCCGTAGACGTCCGGCGCCTGCGACTTCCGGCCCCGTCAGGCACTCTCCGTCCACGACACAGACGTCGGCGGGCAATGCCGCACCCGGCTCCGGACCGTCGGCGTCGAGGCAGTGCGAGGTCACGTCCAGCGTGTCGTCGGATCTGAGCAGTTGCACCAGTGCCGACCGCAGCAGTTTCTCGTCGTGCACCACGGCAATACGAACCATCTCCCCCACCCCTTGTCAGCGGCGGCCCCGTTCGGGCCGCCGGGCTCCGCGCGCCCCCGCGCCATCGGGCCATGTGCCCCCATCCGGGACGGCGGAACACGACGCGTACGCACGTGCGAACCGCATCGGAGGCAATTCGCCGTCGTCAGAGGCTTGTCGGGGGACGATCGAGACGGGTGCGGCAGCGAAGAAGGGCGGATAACACACCAATCCGCCGGACGACTTCGGCCCGTGTGTGAACCGACGAGAGTCCGCCGTCCTCGCGTCGCGGCCCCTGGCGTCCTGGCCAGGGCGGTTTCCGCCGCCCGTGGCCGGCCGCGCGCGCCGCCCGGGCCCGATCGGCCCGAGGTCCTGGCGATACCGGGCCCGGCCGAAAGCCGCCGCTGTCCAATCTGGCGCGAAAGGCACCGCGCGGACGGCTCCCGAGGCTGTCGGTGGGTGCCCCTAGTCTTTGGCCAACGCCACAGCGGAGTGTGCCGATTCAAGGGCCCGGGGTGCTGTGCCGTGTACCTAGTACTGGGAGAGGCGAAGAGCTGATGGGTTGGCTGGCAGCGGGCGACACGTACGAAGTCGCCCTGGTCGAGGGCCGGGTGGTGGCGCGGTCCACCGCGGCGGCGGGGACGGCTTCGGAGGGGAAGCGGGAGCGGACGCTGCCCGCGGAGATACGGGACCGCCCCGAGGTGGTCGAACTCCAGCGCTTCGCCGAGTGGCTGGACCGGCACGCCGCCGAGTGCGCGGCGCAGGTCGGCACCTGGATGGTGTCCTCGCTCCCGGTGCCGACCGGGCTGCTCGCCCGGGTGTGGCCCGACGAGGCGTGGCAGACGGCGCTGCGTGACATCGTCGTGGTCGGCGAGGCGCCCGACGAGGTCGGCTTCCTGCGCGACGCGGACGAGTCGGACGGGCTGCGGGTGGTGAACCTGGACGGCGAGACCGTCCGCCTGAACCCCCGCACGGTCACCATGCCCCACCCGGTGCTCCTCCCCGATCTGGAGGAACTGCGCACCTTCGCCGCCGAGTTGGGCGTGGTGCAGGGCGTGGAGCAGATCCACCGGGCCACCTGGACGGCTCCCGGGGCGGGTGAGGACGGCGGCACCGACGTGGTCACCGAGTTCGCGGGCGCCGAGTACCGCTCGTGGTTCCACCTGTCCGCCCGCGCCACGTCCCTCGGCTACCGGATCTCCGGGAGCCGCATCGTCGACCGCGTCCGGGACGCCGGTCGCGTCTTCACCGCCTCCGTCGGCATGAGCGACCCCTATACCGAGGAGAAGGCCTGGACCGGCGGCCTCAGCTGGAGTCACGGGGACGGGTACCGGAGTCTTCCGCTGCACGAGGTCGGCCCCGTCGCCTACTCCGAGGGCATGCGGATGGCAGCCGCCCTGCACGCCGGCCGCACCGTGCCCACGGACGGCGCCGAGTGAACGCCACAGCGACACGCATACCCATGAAAGGCACGCGATCATGAGCGACGGCACGACACGGCACGAGGCGGCGGAAGAGGTGGCGGAGCTGCTGCGCGCCGGAGCCGTACTGCCGCCCGGCACCACCGGGGGAGGCGACCGGGCCGTGCCCGTGTTCACCCGGGCCTACCGGCATCCGGGCCTCGACGACCGGATCGTCGTACGCCTGACGCCCGCCGACCCGTCCGGCACCGAGCCCGCCGCGGGAGACGCCGCAGACGGGGGCGGAGGCGGATTCCTCGGACTGCTGCCCGTGGGCGAGCCGGTCGAGGTCGGCGTCGGACAGCACCGGGCCATGGGCTTCCCCGAGTGGGTGCTGGTCCGCCACCCCTCCGACGGCCATCTCGCGATGTCGCTCGTCGAGGAGATGAACAAGGTCGCGCGGACGGTGCGTACCCGGGCGAAGCGGGCCCGCGCCGCCTACGAGTCGATCGGCGAGCGCCTCGCGGGCTCCGTGCCCCACTTCCTGCCCACCTTCTACGAGGAGGCCGGCCGGGTGTTCCTGGCCGCCGGCGAGAAGGCGTACGCCTCCCAGATGTTCGTCAACGCGCGCAAGGCCGAGACGGCCCACGCCCTGCCGTTCGACGAGGCCCGCATGGACGCGGTGTTCCTGGAGTTCGCGCTCGCCGACGCCATGCCGACCAAAGTGCTCTCCAGTTATGCCAAGGGACTCTCGTCCCGGGTGCCGGCCGCCACCGCCTTCCGGCACCTGCGCGGCCTCTTCGTCCGGCTCGCCGCGCACGGCGTGGCACCGTCGAGCCCCGGCGCGGGTGACCTGCGAAAGCTGGCGAAGGCCGTCGCGGGCAAGGGAGCCCTCGCCGAGGAGATGGCGTACCTGCGCGAGGTGCTGCCGCTGCCCGGCACCCTCAAGGCACCGCCCGGCTGGTGGAAGGCCCACCGGGCCGCCCTGCTGGAACTGACCCGGCGGGAACCCGCCGCCCGCGGCACCCTGCTCGGACTGCTCCCCTCCGAGTGGGAGCACGAGGAGCTCGGGCAGTGGCTCGACCTGCTGGAGAAGACCGGTGCCACCGAGGGACTGTGCGACGCCACGCTGCCCGCCGAGGCCCGGTCGCCCGACGGCACCGCCGGCTGGACCCGCAGGTTCCTCGCCCTGTGCCGCACCCACGAGCGGCACATCGCGCCCTCCGAGCTGTACCCCCTCCTCGACCGCATGGCCGATGCCCTCCGCGCCGAACTGAACGACGAGAACGGTACGTTGCGGCCGCCCGTCGGCGACGTCAACCTCCTCGACCAGCTCCTCGCCCTGGACGTCCCGGTCGGGACCCCCGAGGACCGCCCGTGGCTCAACCTCCAGGAGTGGGCGGCCCGCGACGGACGGCGCGACCTCCTCGCCCTGGCGGCCGACACCCGCTTCCGGGAAGTCTTCCGCAGCGGCTGCCCCACCTACGAGCGCGAGGGCATCGACAAGCGCACCGTGGCCCGGCTGGCCGAGTCACCGGGCGGCCGCCCGATGCTCGCCGAGTGGGTGGCCGGGGTCAGCCGCGGGTACCTCACCGGCGGACTGGGCGACTTCGCCCTCAACAGCGGTCCGTTCGAGACGCTGGGATGGCTGCCGGGCGAGATCCTGGCGACCGCCGAGCAGGAGGTGCGGGACGCGCTGGGCACCGGCATGGCGCCCGTGCTCGCCCGCGCCCTGCGCGACGGGATCGTCGACGAACTGGGCTGGCCCGCCTGGGACGAGGCGATCGGCTCGGCCGCGTCCCCGGAGCGGGTCCGCGAGACGCGCGTGGCCGAGGCCTGGCCGCACCTCGTCGTCCTCGACGGCACGCACGTCCGGGTGCTCGGCCCGCAGGGCACTGTTCTCCGTCACGAACTGCGCCTCCCGGACGAGGGGGGCCCGGGCCGCCCCGACGTCCGGTACGTGGACGGCGGACTGCTCGTCTCCTGGTACGCGTCCGGCCCGTCCACCTCGTACGGCTACTGGTACCACCCCGACACCGGCATCTCGCCGACGACGGAACTCGACGGTGACGTGCGCTCCTCCTACACCTGCCACGTGGACGGGAAGGGCGGGACGAACGGCATGCCGTCCGTCACCCTTCCGCTCCCCGGGGGCGGCAGGACCAGCGGCCGCGGAGTGCTACGGCCGGGGGACACCCACGTCCCGTGGCGGCGACAGGTGATCAGCGACGGCACGTCGTACTGGCTCTGGGTCGACGACTGGTCCGCCGAGCGGAACAGTGGCTGGCACGCCTATGAACCGGCCGACGACACGGTGGGGGAGCGCGGCGCGCCGGACTGGTTCACCGAAGGGCTGCGTGCCGCGCCCGAGGGCAGCACCCTCGGCGCCGCCTGGCTGCTGCCCGCCCCGTCCGCCGAGCCGGGCCCGATGTGCGCCCCGGTGGACGGGCTGCTCGGCTGGCGGGTGATCGTCCGGCCCGACGGCTCGCGGCAAGGAGAGGACCTGGCCGGCCACACGGTCGTCGTACCGTGGCGCGTGGGCGGGAACCCGGAGAACGCGCTGGTCTTCCCCGGCACCGACCGGGTCGTCACCGTGATGCGATGGTCGAGCGCCCTCCAACTGCGGGACTCCGAGCAGGCGGTGCTCGCCCACTTCAAGGGTGATCAGACAGCCGGCCCCTTCTCCGCGGGCACCCCCCTGCTGCCGCCCCTGCGCTACTGGCACCTGCTCGTGCCCCGCGACCCGCAGGGCTCCGCGGCGCTCCGCCGGGTCGGCGACGACCTCGCGACGGAGCTGCTGGCGGCGGCCGTGGCCGAGACGGCCGGGGACGAGGCGGCGGACCGGGAGGCGGTGCTCGCACCCGTCCGCACCCTGTTCCCGGAGGTCGGCCACGAGGCGCTGCTCCGGGGCATCAGCGGCGTGGCGCGCTACGCCGCCGAGCAGCAGCGCGTCCTGGACGGGCTGCTCGCCCGGCTGGACTCGGCGGTCCAGGGCGAGAGCCCGGAGGAACCGCGACCCGCGCTCGGCGACCGCCTGCTCGCCTCGGCGCTCAACGGCGCCGGCCTGACCGAACGCGACGCGCGTGGGTACTACGACTTCCGGCACGACCTCTTCGATCTGCCGCGGCTCCTCTCCCGGTCGATGAAGGGCGAGGCCGAACCGGCCCCCGCCGGCATCCTGCACCTGTCGCTCGACAAACGGGCGCCGTTGGAGCACCTGAACGCGGTGGCCCTGCCCGAGCTGCCCGCCGTACTGGCGCTGAGGGCCGCCTCGCAGGCCACCGTGACGGAGCACCGCGAGGCCCTGGACACCTTCCTCGGCGAACTCGACGCGCACGGGCTGACGGAGCTGGACCCCGGCCACTGGCGCCGCGTCCACCTGGCCTTCGACCCCGCCACGTTCGACGGGCCGGGCGGAACGCACGGGTACACCCGGGGGACCGTGCTCGACCTGGAGGGCGGGGAGTTCCTCGTCTTCCCCGACGACTGGTACCAGTTCGTCCGCGAGTACGGACCCCACGAGGTCAAGGGCAAGCACTATGGCGCGGTCCACCACGACCCGTCCGGCCGCTTCGAGACACCGGCCCCCTACACGCCGGTGTCCTGGGAGCCGTTCGTGCCGGAGCCGACCCGGGCCCCCGGCTGGGTCGCCGCCTTCCGCGCCGAACTGGCCGAGCGCGGCCCCGCGCCCTGGCGCCCCGAGGCCGCCGAGGAGTTCGCCCGGCGCACCGGCGTCACCCCGACCACGGCCCGGCTCGTGCTCGCCGGGACGCCGCAGATCGACGACAAGCGCGCGAGCCTGCCGGCCGCGACCCTGAAGGCCATCGGGGTGAAGTCGGCCGACGCCCGCGTGGCCAAGGACGAGCTGAGGTCCCTCGACAGCGCCGCCCTGCGGGCCGTGGTGGCGGCACTGCTGCCCACCGAACCGTCCCGGCTCTGGACGCACGGCCCCGACACCGCCCGCGCGGCCGAGGTCTGGAACGAGCGGCTGGGCAGACGCACCCCGCTGCCCGAAGACGTGCTGCATGACGCCGTCCGCACCGTCGAACCCGTCGGCTGGGCACCCGCCGACGCCCTGCGGGGGTTCGTGGACCTGGCCACCGAGCCCCGGCTGACGCAGGACCTGACCTGGAGCTTCGGCCGCTACTACCTGGAGACCGCCGAGCAGGCGCCGCGCTTCGACAGCTCGGTCCTCAAGGGGTCGGTGGCCCTGGCCGCGTGGCTCGCCCACCGGCTCCCGTCCGGCGACCCGATCCGGGCCACCCTGCCCGGCGTACTGACCGCACTGCGCGAGCGACTGGCCCACCCCGGCCTGCTGCTCGCCCTCGACCGGCGCGGGATCGACTGGGAGGCGTTCCGGCGGGCCGCCGGAGACCCCGCGGAGACCGGCGACGACTTCGAACGCCACGGCGCGGTCGTCCTGGGCACCGGGCGGACGGAACCGCTTCCCGCCATCCGGCCGGCGCTGCTGGACGCCGCCGGTCACGATCCCCACCTGGCGGCGCTGTACACCGGTGAGCGGCCGAACGCCCAGGAGACCGCGCTGCGCCTGGTCCACGACCGGTCGTTCGCCGAACTGCTCGCCGACCCCGGCAACCCCCTGGCGGGCGAGCGCGACGCGGACGGGCTGTGGTGGCCCCAGGACCCCGCCCGCTCCGTGCCCGACCTGGTCGGCGAGGCCGCCAAGCGGTACGGCGTCGGCGAGGACGCGGCCGTCCTGTACCTGATGCTGCTCGCCATGCCGGACCCCACCGACCGCAACACCGCACGCTGGACCGGCTGGGGCGGGCAGCGCGGCGGCACCGCCCGGCTGCGTGCCGCCCGGGCCGAACTCGCCGCCACCGACCTCGTGGTCGAGGGCAGCCGCGCCAAGGCCGGACGCTCGCTGTTCCTGCCCGGCGGCTGGACCCAGCCCGGCAACCCGCACCTGCCGCTGGAGCGGTGGAAGCTGCCGATGTACGACCTGCTGGAAGGGGAGGCACCCGTCCTCGGAGTCGTCGTGCCCACCCGGCCCGTCGCCGCGGTGTACCGGGAGGCCTGGCAGCGCGTCCAGGACGGGGACGGACCGCGCCTGGAGGAACTGGAGGTGCCGCGACCGAGGAAGCGCCGCCGCTGACACGCGCGGCACGGGGACGGCCGCGGCACGCGGCCGTCCCCGCCCGTCACCCGCCCTCTCCCTTCCCCGCACGCACCTGGACCCATGACCGCACGCGAAGAGACCGTCGCTCGGCCGCCCGCGCCCGCGCCCGCGCCCGCCGCCCGTACGCAGCCGTTTCTGATCGGCGTGCGCCACCACAGTCCCGCACTGGCCCTGGCCGTCCCCCGGCTGCTCGACGCGGCGAACGCGGAGGTGGTCTGCGTGGAACTGCCGGCCGACTTCCAGCCGTGGCTGCCGTACCTCGCCGACCGGCGGACCGTGGCGCCGGTGGCCCTGAGCGGTACGTACGAGGACGGGCGCCTGCACTTCTACCCGCTCGCCGACTTCTCGCCGGAACTGGCCGCGATCCGCTGGGCACGGGACCGGGGCGCGGAGGTGGTCTGCTGCGACCTGCCGCTGGCGCACCGGGGATGGTCCTGCGGGCCGCCGGACGAAACCCGTGTCGAGGTCGACGCGCTGTGGGAGCGCACCGTCGAGGCACTGGCGCCCGGCAGTGCCCCCGAGGCGGTGCGCCGCGCCGCCCTCGCCTTCGGGCGGGCGCTGCGCGAGGACACCGCGGCCCACGGCGGGATCGCGACCGGTGACCTGGCCCGCGAGGCACACATGCGCCGGGTCCTCGCCGAGGTGGGTCAGCGCCGGGTCGCGGCGGTGGTCGGCGCGTTCCACGCACCCGCCCTGGCCGGCCCGGGCGAGCGGGCCAAGTCCGCGGAGGCTGAGACCGATGCGGGTGCGGGTGCGGGTGCGGGTGCGGGTGCGCTCGCCGATGCCGATGCCGATGCCGATGCCGATGCCGATGCCGGTGGCGATGGCGATGGTGATGGTGATGCCGAGACCGGGGCCTCCACGGACCTGGCCGCGGCCTCGGGGCCGGGGACGCCGGGCGGCCACGACTCCCCGGTCGTCACGTCCCTCGTGCCCTACGCCTTCGCCCTGCTGGACCCCCGCTCCGGCTACCCGGCCGGCATCCGCGACCCGCGCTGGCAGCAGGCGGTGCTCGACGCCGGCGGCGACCCCGCCCGTATCCGTGACGCCGCCGCCCGGTTCCTCACCGAACTGTGCCGGGAGATCCGCGCGTCCGGCGACACGGCGGGCACCGGCGAGGCCGTCGAGACCCTGCGACTGGCCTGCGACCTCGGCACCCTGCGCGGACTGCCCGCACCCGGCCGCGCGGAACTGCTGGAGGCGGTGACGTCCGTACTCGGCCGGGGCCGTGCCCCCGACCGGGAACTGGACGCCGTTCTCGTCGGCTCGGGCCGCGGCCGGCTCGCACCCGGCACGCCCCGCTCCGGCCTCGGACCCTGGGTGGAGGCGGAACTGGCCGCGCTGCGGCTGCCCGGACCGGCCGCCCCGGACAGCCGGGACCTCCGGTTCACGCCGCTGCGCTCCGACCTCGACGCCCGGCGCGAGATCCTGCTCCAGCGCCTGCGGGAATGCGGGGTGGGCTACGCGGAGCCCGTCGAGGTGACCGCGGCCGGGGAGGGCAGCGCCCTCACCACCCGGTGGCGGGCCGCATGGACCCCGTCGGTCGCCGCCCGCCTCGACCTCGTCGGCGTCCGGGGCGTCACCGCCGCCCAGGCGGCCGACGGCACCCTCCGGGAGAACCACCGCAGGGCGGCCGAGGGCGGCCGGGTCACCCCGGCCCGGGTCGTCGCACTGCTGGGCGCCGCGGCCCGGTGCGCGCTCACCGACCTGCTCCAGGACGGCCTCACGGAGGCCGAGCGCGTTCTGCCGGGCTCCGCCTCTCTTCCCGAACTGCTCGATGCCCTGGACCTGTTGGAGTCCCTGCGCCGACGGCACCTGCCCGGCACCACCGCACGCGTCCGGGCCCGGGCTGCGCGGCTCACCGACCTCCTGATGGAAGCCGCCCTCCGCGTGCTGCCGGGACTGGCCGGCAGCGACGAGACCCGGGACGCCGTCGCCGTCGTCACCCTCGCCGTCCGCAGCGCCGAGGACCGGCTCGGCCTGCGGCTCGACGGCGAGCTGTACGCGCTCTCCCGCACCGGCTCCCCGCTCCTCCAGGGCGCGGCCCAGGCCGCCCGCGTCCTGCTGGACCTCGGCGGCTCGGACATGCTGGGCGCGAGGCTCGCCGGCTGGGTGGACACCGCGACGGGACCGGACGGCCGGCACCGGCTGGAACGCCGACTCACCGGGGTGCTCGTCGCGGCCGGACCACTGGTCGAGTCCGCGTCCACCGCACTGGGCCCGCTCTTCGAGCGCGTGGAGACCATGAGCGACCGCGACTTCCTCGACCGGCTGTACGCCTTGCGCGGCGGCTTCCGGGCGCTCACGGCGGAGGGACGGAGCCGCGTGTTCGCGGTCGTCTCCGGCCGCCTGGGCACCCGGCCCGACCTCCGCCTGCCCGCGCCGCCCGCACTGGTCGGGCGGTGGGCCGCGGCCGACGACGAGGGACACGCCCTGCTGCGGGACCTGGGCCTGGCGGGCCTGGTGCGCGCCCCGGCACCGGAATGCGCCGGGGCGACCTCGGATTCCGCGCCGCCGACGGAGCGTCCCGCCGCCGAGGCCCTGCCCGCCGCCGATGCCCCGCGGCTCGGCCCCGCGGACCGCTGGCGGCTGCTGCTGGGCCGTGACACCCGGCGACTCCCGACTGCCCTGTGGCCGTACGTCCGCGCCCTCGACGAACTGTTCGGGCGGGAGGGCGACGGAGCGGGAGAGGAGAGCGGGGGGACGGGGGAGAGCCGTGCCGGCGGAGGCGGCGGCGAGCCGGAACCCGGCGCGAGCGCACCCACCGCAGACGGAGACGGAGACGGAGACGGGGGCGGGGGCGGGGGCGGGGGCGGCGACCGGACCGGCGGCCGGTCGCGGGGCTACCCCAGCGTCCGGCACTGGGCCGAGGACCTCCAGGCCCTCTTCGGCGCGGAGATCAGGGAGGAAGTCCTCGCGCGTGCCGTCGCCGACGGACGTACGGACGCCGTCGACCTCCTCGACGCGGCCACCGCGCGCCCCTCCGTGGAACTGCTGTCCACCGTGCTGTCGTTGGCCAGGGGGATGCCCGAACAGCGGCTGGCCGCGCTGCGGCCGCTCGTGAAACGGCTGGTCGAGGAACTCACCCGGGAACTCGCCACCCGAGTACGCCCCACGCTCACCGGCCTGACCACCCCGCTCCCCACCCGGCGCCCCGGCGGCCCGCTCGACCTGCCCCGCACGCTGCGGGCCAACCTCGCGCACACCCGCAGGCGGGCGGACGGGCGGGTCGAGGTCGTCCCCGAACGGCCGGTGTTCAAGACACGTACCGCGCGGCGGAACGACTGGCGGCTGATCCTCGTCGTCGACGTCTCCGCCTCCATGGAGGACTCCGTGGTCTGGGCGGCGCTCACCGCCGCGGTCCTGGGCGGGGCGCCCATGCTCTCCACCCACTTCCTCACCTTCAGCACCCAGGTCGCCGACCTCAGCGGCCTGGTCGCCGACCCCCTCTCCCTGCTCCTCGAGGTGCGGATCGGCGGCGGCACCCACATCGCGGCCGGCCTCGCCCACGCCCGTTCCCTGGTGAAGGTGCCGGACCGGACCCTGGTGGTCGTCGTCAGCGACTTCGAGGAGGGTGCCGCGGTCGAGGGGCTGCTGGCCCAGGCGGAAGCCCTGGTGTCCGCCGGCGTCCGACTGCTGGGCTGCGCCGCGCTCGACGCCGGGGGAGCGCCCCGCTACTCCGTGCCGGTCGCCCGCCGACTCGCCGCCGCCGGGATGCCGGTGGCCGCGCTCAGCCCGCTCGCGCTGGCCCGCTGGGTCGGCGAACAGGTCCGAGGAGCCTCCCGATGACCCCGCCCCACCGGGACACCCGTGCCCCGCTCCCACCGGTCGCACCGGAGGTGTTCGCCGCCGCGGTGGAGAGCCTGACCACCCGGCTGCGCCGCAGACTCGACCCGGCCGTCGAATCGCTGGCCACCACGCCCGTCGACGTCGCCGAGGACGGCACGTACGGCATCCGCTGCGGCACCGACGCGCGGGTGACCCTGGCCCCCGGCCCGTCCGGCACGATCACCTCCCCGGACCAGGCCCGTTGCACCTGCCTGCTGTCCCCGCGCTGCCTCCACCGCGCCGCGGTCCTGGGCGCGTGCCCGATCGCCGACGCGAGCCCGCCCCGGGAACCGGCCCCGAAACCCGACCCACCGGCCGCCTCCAACCCGCCTCCCGAGCAGACCCCGCCCGCCGCAGCCGCCCCGTCCGCCGGTCCGGCCCCGTCCGCGGCGCCAGACCCGTCCGCCGTTCCCGTCCCGCCTGCCGGGGACGCTCGGTCCTCCGAAGGTGTTTCGTCCGTTGGACCTGTTCCGTCCGTCGGGCTGGCCTCGTCCTCCCACGCTGCTCCGTCCGCCGGTCCGGGCACGTCTCCCGAGCGGGCCCCGTCCGTCGCAGCCGTCCCGCCTGCCGGGCACGCTCGATCCGCCGGGGGTGTTTCATCCGCTGGACCTGGTCCGTCCGCCGGGTCGGCCTCGTCCTCCGACGCAGCTCTCCCCGCCGAACCGGGCCCCTCCGCCGCAGGCGCAGCCTCGCCCGCCGGAGCCGTCGCCAGCGCCGTGCGTTCGGTGCCCATCGCGGGATCGGTTCCTCCCGCCGTCCCGGGCCGATCGGTTCCTCCCGCCGACCCGGGCCGCCCGTCCGCCGCGCAGGTCCGGGCCGCCGGCGGGCTCTGGACGGCCGCCTCAGCCGTCCTGGCGGCCGGAGCCGTCGCCGCGGGCGCGGTCCCGCAGGCCGAGTTGGTCCGGGCCGCGTACACGGCCCGCCTGGCCGGACTGCACCGTGCGGAGGGCGCGGCCGTCGGGGTCCTACGCCACCTGCGCGAGACGCGTGACCCGCAGGGCGCCCACAGGGCCCACCGGGCGGACGAACTGGTCGCCGCCCTGCGTGAACTGCTCCTCGTCAGCCACCTGCTGAAGGCGGCCGACCCCGACCCCGGGCTGATCGGCGGCGTCCCCCGCAACCACCACCCCGACGGACCCCTGCGCCTTTACGGCGTCTGCCGCGAACCGGTGGTCGGACCGGGTGACTCGGGCGGCGTCGTCACCCATCTCGTCGACGACACCGGCCGCTGGTACAGCCTCCGCGACGTCGGACCCGGAGGCCCGGCGCGAGCCCGCCGCGCCGGGACCGCCCACGTCGCCCTCCGGTCCTTCCTGAGCGACCACGAGCGGCTGTCCCGGGGCGGTCTGATCGTCACCGGTGCCGTCGTCGCCCCGGACGGCCGCCTGCTCCCGGAGCGCGGCGTCCGGGCCACCTTCGCCGCCGGACGCCCCTGGGCCGGCGCCGTGCCCGCGACCGCCGCCCCCGGCCGGCTCGGGTCCGGGTTCGCCCCGCCGCTGACCGGGTGCGACGTGCGGATCGTCGCCGCCGACGGCGACGAGGTGCTGGTCCGCGTCCGCACCGCCGACGTCCCCGGGCCGACCGTCCGGCTGGCACCGGCGTACCGGCACCCCGCCCTCGCCCACACCGCCAACCTCCGGCGACTGGGCGCGTGTCCGGGGCTGGAGGTACGGGTCCTCGGCCGGGTCGACCCCGGCCGGGTCACGACCCTGCGACCCGTGGCCGTCGGCCCGGTGCCCGGCGCCGCGAGGACCCTGCGGCTGCCGGAGGCGTGGCGGGACCGCGCCGACCTCGGCTACGACCTGCTGGCCGACGCGCACTTCCCGGCCGGGGCTCCCTGCCCGCCCCCAGCCCGGATCACCGCGGCCGACGTACCACCCGCCGACGCCCGCCCGGTCGACTCGCCGCTGCGGCGGGTGCGCGACCTGGTCGAACTGGCGGCCACGGGAGGACGCCGCGCCGCCGCGGAACCCGCGCGGGACGGCGACCGCGCCGCTCACGTCGCCGCCCTGCGCCGCGGCGGATTCGCCACCGGCGCGGATCTGTTCGCCGCGCTCGGCGCCGTGGCCGCCCGCCGTCCCCGGGACGCCTTCGGCCGCCCGGCCGGGGACGACCGGGACCAGTACGCGGCCCAGTGGCTGGCCACCGCCGTCTACCTCACCGGCACGGAAGCGGCCCTGGCCCGCGGCCTCTGGCACCGGTGAGCCGGAAGCCCGGCGGGGTGACCCGGGGCGGTCCGGCGGCAGGGCCCGGTGCGAGGCCGGGGTGCGAGGCCCCGGTGCGACGCCCAGGCGTCAGCGCTCCAGCTCCTTGTGCGCCGTCTCCGGCAGCCGCAGGTACACCAGCGAGGACAGCAGGCACAGCACGGCGACGTACCAGGGGAAGATCCCGGCGTGGCCCAGGTCCTTGAAGAGCGTGCCCACGTACGGTGCCGTCCCGCCGAACAGCGCCACCGTGAGCGAGTAGGGGAAGCCGATCCCGGCCGCCCGCACCCGCGGCGGGAACACCTCGGCGTTGACCGCGGCGCTGATGGAGGTGAAGCCGGTCAGCAGGACCATCCCGGCGCACTGCACGAGCAGCAGCACGGCGAAGGAGTCCCGCAGGGAGTGCAGCAGCGGCACGCTCAGCAGCGCGAAGCCCACGCCGAAGAAGAGCAGCAGGGGTCGGCGCCCGAACCGGTCGGAGAGCAGTCCGCCGAGCGGCTGGAGCAGCCCGAAGAAGGCCAGCGAGATCGTCCCCGCGAGCAGCGCGTCCGACTTGGCGACGCCCGCGTTCAGTTCGGCGTACGTCGGCAGGTACGACGTCCAGGTGTAGTAGGCGATGGTGCCGCCCGCCGTGATGCCGCAGATCAGCAGGGACTCGCGCGGATGGCGGCGCAGCGCCTCGAAGAGCGCGGGGCGCGGCGCCCGCTGCTGCGCGCTGCTGCGGGTCTCCTGCGCGCCCTGCCGGATCCAGAAGCCGACCAGGCTGAGGACGGCGCCGAAGACGAAGGGCACCCGCCATCCCCAGCCGTTCATCCGGTCCTCGCTCAACGTGTCCACCAGCAGCGTCGCGATCCCGGAGGCCACCAACTGCCCGGCCGTGGTCGAGACGTACTGGAAACTGGAGAACAGCCCGCGCCGGCCCGGCCCCGCCGACTCCACCAGGAAGGTCGTCGACGCCGCGAACTCGCCGCCCACCGACAGCCCCTGGAGCAGCCGCGCCAGGACCAGGACCACCGGGGCCAGTACCCCGGCCGCCGCGTACGTCGGGGTCAGCCCGACCAGCAGACTGCTGCCGCCCATCAGCAGGATGGTGACCGTCAGCGCGGCGCGCCGCCCGCGCCGGTCCGCGATCGCGCCCATCAGCAGCCCGCCGACCGGCCGCATGAAGAAGCCCACGGCGAACACGGCGAACGTCGACAGCAGCGGCACCAGCGAGTTGTCCGCGCTCTCGGGGAAGACCTGGTCCGCGATGTAGGTGGCCAGGAAGGTGTAGGCGTACCAGTCGTACCACTCCACCGCGTTGCCCACCGAGGCGGCGAGCAACTGGCGTACGGGCCGTCGGGTGGGGGCTGCCGGTGCTTCCGTGTGCATGCCTGTCATGATCGCGACCATCCCCGGGAGGCAGGCCCGGCACACCTCGCGTACCGGTGACTTTCACACCAGCGCCACCGGACCCTTCCCTGACGTTTGCTGCTCCTGGAACACTCCTTTCGCGCGCATTCCGTCATCACCCGGCACCGTCCCGCCGGTTGAACCCCCCCAAGGCGAGAGGTCCCTCACCCCATGGCCGAAGTGAACCGGCGCCGATTCCTCCAACTCGCGGGCGCCACCTCGGCGTTCAGTGCCCTGTCCGCGAGCATCGACCGGGCCGCCGCGCTCCCGGCGAACCACCGCTCCGGGTCGATCGAGGACGTCGAGCACATCGTCGTCCTGATGCAGGAGAACCGTTCGTTCGACCACTACTTCGGCAGGCTGCGAGGTGTCCGCGGCTTCGGCGACCCGCACCCGGTGCGGCTGGACGACGGCAGGTCGGTGTGGCACCAGCGCAAGGGCGACGGCACGGAGGTGCTGCCGTTCCACCCGGAGGCCGACGACCTCGGCATGCAGTTCCTCGAGGGGCTCCCGCACGGCTGGTCCGACGGCCAGGACGCCTACCACAACGCCAAGTACGACCGCTGGCTGCCCGCCAAGGGCACCACCACCATGGCGTACCTCACCCGTGAGGACATCCCCTTCCACTACGCGCTCGCCGACACCTTCACCGTCTGCGACGCCTACCACTGCTCCTTCATCGGCTCCACCGACCCCAACCGCTACTACCTGTGGTCCGGGCACACCGGCAACGACGGCGAGGGCGGCGGCCCGGTCCTCGGCAACGACGAACTCGGCTACGACTGGACGACGTACCCCGAGCGCCTGGAGGCGGCCGGCGTCTCCTGGAAGATCTACCAGGACATCGGCGACGGCCTCGACGCGGCCGGGCACTGGGGCTGGATCGACGACGCCTACCGCGGCAACTACGGCGACAACTCCCTGCTGTACTTCAACAAGTACCGGGGCGCCAAGCCCGGCGACCCCCTGTACGACAAGGCCCGCACCGGCACCGACGCGAAGAGCGGCGAGGGCTACTTCGACCGGCTGCGCGCCGACGTCAAGGCGGGCACGCTGCCGAAGATCTCCTGGATAGCCGCCCCGGAGGCCTTCTCCGAGCACTCCAACTGGCCGTCGAACTACGGCGCCTGGTACATCTCCCAGGTCCTGGACGCGCTCACCTCCAACCCGGCGGTGTGGGCGAAGACCGCCCTGTTCATCACGTACGACGAGAACGACGGCTTCTTCGACCACGTGGTGCCGCCGCTGCCGCCGAAGTCCGCCGCACAGGGCCGCTCCACCGTCGACGTCTCCCTGGACGTCTTCGAGGGCAGCGCCACCCACCGCGAGGGCTTCTACGGACTGGGCCCGCGCGTGCCCATGCTGGTCGTCTCGCCGTGGAGCAAGGGCGGCTTCGTCTGCTCCGAGACCCTCGACCACACCTCGGTGATCCGCTTCATGGAGCGCCGCTTCGGCGTCCACGAACCGAACATCTCACCGTGGCGGCGCGCCGTCTGCGGCGACCTGACCTCCGCCTTCGACTTCTCCCGCACGGACAGCCGCCCGGCCCGCCTGCCGGACACCGACGCCTACGAGCCGCCGGACCGCGAACGCCACCCCGACTACCGTCCGACGCCGCCCGCGGACCCCGGCATGCCCCGGCAGGAACGCGGGGCGCGCCCCACCCGCCCGCTGCGCTACGAGCCGTACGCGGACGGTGCCGTGGACACGGCGGCCGGGAAGTTCACCCTGACCCTCGCCTCCGGCGCCCGGGCCGGCGCCGCCTTCCTCGTCACCTCCGGCAACCGCACCGACGGCCCCTGGACGTACACCACCGAGGCCGGCAAGACCCTCGCGGACACCTGGAACTCGGCGTACTCCGGCGGCTCCTACGACCTGACCGTGCACGGCCCGGCCGGCTTCCTGCGGGTCTTCCGGGGTGCCAACGAGGCCGCCGGGCCCGCCGGGCCCGAGGCCACCGCGCGGCACCGCGGCGAGGACCTCCGGCTCACCCTGACCAACACCGGGACCCGCACGGCCCGGCTCCGGATCGCCAACGCCTACGACGGCCGCACCCGGACCCTCACCGTGCGCCCCGGTGCCACCGCGCACCACACCGTCGACCTCGCGCGCAGCCGCCGCTGGTACGACGTGACGGTCACCTCCGACACCGACCCCGCCTTCGTGCGCCGCTTCGCCGGGCACGTGGAGAACGGGCGGCCGGGAACCAGCGACCCGGCGATCATCACGGACTGAGGCGGCGCCGCGACGCGGAGCTAGGGGGTGTCGTTTGGATCGTGCCGGGGTCGCGGGGTCTGGCACGCACATCTGCGGCGTTGTCGTCGGTTGCCAACTCCCCCACGCTCGGCTTCGCTCGCGCGGGGGGACCCCCATCGCGTTGTCGCCCTCCTCCGCCTTGCAGCTGCACGCACCAGACCCCGCTCGGGTCGGCCACAAGGCACCGCCGGCCGCGGCCGGCCTGATCCAAACGACACCCCCTAGAGCGGCGTGAGGTGTCCCGGCCCCGGTTGCCGGGGCACCAGCCCCGCCGGGGCCGGCCCCTCCGGCTCCGGGTCGGCGAGCACCGGAGCCGCGGGCTCGTGCCGCCCCGGAGCCGGGGCCGGGGCCGCCCGGCTCAGCTGGACCACTCCCCACGCGGCCAGCACCGCACCGGTCAGGGCGAGGAGCACGCCGCCCGCGCCGCCCCTGAGCCGCTCGCCGAGCAGGGAGAGCCCGATCACCGCGGCGGCCACCGGGTTGGCCAGGGTCACCACCGCCAGCGGAGCGCCGAGACCGCCGCGGTAGGCCGTCTGGGACAGCAGCAGTCCGCCCGTCGCGAAGGCGGCCACCAGCACGGCCACGCCGATCACCTGGACGCTCAGCAGCGGCCCCGACCGGTCGGTGACGGCCACCGTCACGGTCTGGGTGAGCGCCGAGGCGACACCGGACGCGATGCCGGACGCCGTCGCGTGCCGCAGCCCCGGCCGGGCACCGGGCCTCGACAGCACGCCGATCAGCGCCGCCGTGGCGCCGGACACGGTCAGCGCCTCCGGCACGCTCAGCACGTCGTCCGGTGCCGGACCCGACGCGGTCAGCAGCAGCGCGCCGAGACCCAGCAGCGTCAGTCCGGTGCCCCGCCACTCGATCGCGCTCACCCTGCGGCCCGCCAGCCGCGCCCCCAGGGGCACCGCCGCGACCAGGGTGAGCGCGCCGAGCGGCTGGACCACGGTGAGGGGACCGTACTTGAGCGCCACCACGTGCAGCAGTGCGGCCGAGGCGTTGAGCGCGACCGCCCACCACCAGGCGCCGGAGGCCAGCAGCCGCAGCGGACCGGCGTCGGAGGCGCGTGAGGCCAGCCGCTCCTGGGCGACGGCCGCGGCGGCGTAGGCGCACGCCGACACGAGCGACAGCAGGACGGCGACGAGGGCGGCGTTCACCGGCCCGCCCCGACCAGCTCGGGCCGCTCGGCCGAGGACCGGCGCCGGACCTCGGCCCGCCGGTGGGGCAGCCCGCACCGGGTCCGCTCCCGCGGCCGTGACCGCGGCAGCCGCAGTACCGCCAGCGCCAGGCCGAGCAGCGCCGTGGCCGCGATCACGTCGAGCCAGTAGTGGTTCGCGGTGCCCACGATGACCAGCAGCGTCACCAGCGGGTGCAGCAGCCACAGCCAGCGCCACCGGGTCCGCGTCGCGGCGATCAGGCCGATGGCCAGCATCAGGGCCCAGCCGAAGTGCAGCGAGGGCATCGCCGCGAACTGGTTCGACAGGGCGTCGGTGCGCGGCGGCCCGTACACCGAGGGGCCGAAGAGCCGGGCCGTGTCGATCAGGCCGGTGGCCCCCAGCATGCGCGGCGGGGCCAGCGGAAAGAGGAGGTGCAGCACCAGCGCGGCGCCGGTCACGGCGGCCAGGACCCGGCGGGCCCAGACGTAGTGCGCGGGCCGGCGCAGGTAGAGCCAGACCAGGAAGGCCAGGGTGGCCGGGAAGTGCACGGCGGCGTAGTACGTGTTCGCGACGTGCACCAGCGTGTCGCCGTGCAGGAGCAGCGACTGGACCGTGCCCTCGTCGGGCAGCCGGAGCACCCGCTCCCAGTCCCACACGTGGTGGGCGTTGCGGAACGCCTCGGTGGTGTGCCCGGTGGCCAGTTGGCGGCCGAACTTGTAGACGAGGAAGAGCCCGGCCACGAGCAGGAGCTCACGGACGAGCGGTGGGCGCGCGGGCGCGTCCGGCCCCGCTGGTGCAGGCTCGCTGCGGGCATTCATCCCCCGGCCCCTTCGCTGACGGTGGTGCGTGTGGCTCATCGGGTACGGGGGCGTGTGACGGTTCTCATCGATACGACCTCGTTCCGATACGCCAGTGTACCGATACGGTGCTGTACCGGTACACTGGCGTATCGATAGACATTCGACACACCGGGTGCGGGACCGAGCAGCGGTTCCGTGCGCGAGCGGGAAGGAGCGGAGCCGATGACGTCGCAGGACGCGTACCGGCCGGAATCGGTCGGCACCTCGCGCCGCTCCAAGCTCACGCCGGAACGTGAGCAGGAGTTCTTCGACGCCGTGCTCGACCAGCTCCGCTCCTGCGGCTACGACGCCGTCACCATGGAGGGCATCGCGGCCAGCACCCGGTGTAGCAAGTCCACGCTCTACCGGCAGTGGAAGACCAAGCCCCAGTTCGTGGCCGCCGCGCTGCGCTCCAGCCGCCGGGTCCGCTTCACCGACATCGACACCGGGTCGCTCGCCGACGACCTGCGCCAGGCGGCCGCGGCCGCGGGCGAGGGGGCGGGCAAGGACACCGGGCTGCTCCAGGCGCTCGGCCACGCGGTCATGGAGGACCCGGAGCTGAAGTGCGCGCTGCGCGAGGCGCTCGTCGAACCGGAGATCGCCGCGCTGCGGGCGATCCTCGCGCGCGGTGTGGCACGGGGCGAGGTGCCGGCCGGGCACCCGGCGCTGGAGTACGTGCCCGCGCAGCTCTTCGGCATGCTGCGGATGCGGCCCGTCCTGGAGGGCGAGCAGGCGGACGCGGCGTACCTGGTCCGGTTCGTGGAGGCCGTCGTGCTGCCGGCGCTCGGCCTCCCCTGAGACTCAGGCCGCCGTCCACGGGATGACTGGACGGCGGCCTGCCCGCGCCGCACCGTGGGGACGGGGGCGGCGCGCACCCCCGGCCGGGCGGGGCACCCTTTGAGCGGAAGGGCGCCCCACCCGGCCGACGGTTTTCCGGCGGCACCTTCGCAGCCGCCGCCGGACCGGTCAGACGTCCTGGCCGCTGCCCCCGCCCCCGGCCGAGGTGTCCACCTCGATGCCCTTGGTTATCTCGTCGATGACCGACTGCTCCTGGTCCGTGTCGACCCCGAAGCGGACGACGACGATGCGCGAGGAATCGGCCGGCGAGGGGAAGGCCAGCGACTCGACGTAGCCGTCGGAGCCCTTGGCGGTGACCGCCTTCCAGCGGACCAGGTAGCCCTTCTGCCCGGCGACCGTGACCGCCTTGGAGGCCAGCTCGTCGTGCGAGGTGATCCCGCCGTAGGACTCGCCGCCGTACGACTCCTCGGCGTTCGCCTCGATGTCGGCCTTCGCGACCTCCTCCGCGGTGTCGCCCTTGGTCTTCAGCAGCATCGCGGGGGCCGAGTAGGCGCCGCCCTTCGTGCAGGACTTGGAGGTGTCGCCGGGGCACTTGTAGGCGTCGTCCGACGTCACCTGCGCGCCGACTTGCAGCTCCTGCCCCGACCAGCCGTCCGGGATGGGCAGGCTGATCCCGCTGAGGGCGTCCGTCACCGAGCCGCTGTCGACCGTGGGCGGCTCCGACTCGCCGGGGGAGTCCGGCGCGGGCGACCCGCCGTCCTCGCCGCCGGCGCCGCCGCCCGAGTCGCCGAAGGGGTCGTTCCGGTCGCCGGGCCCACCGCGGTCCTGGCGCGAGGAGCCCGCGCTGTCGCCGCCCGAGCCGTCGTCGGTCAGCGCGTACACCCCGACCCCGATGCCGGCCAGCACCGCCACGGCCGCCGCGACGGCTATCCCGGCCCGCAGCCGCCGCCGACGCGCGGACGGCGGCTGGACGGGAACACCGGGATACCCCGGGTGCACCGGATACCCCGGGTGCGCGGGATACGGCCCGGCGGCGGTGTCCTGCGCCGGCGGCCCGGCCGGCGGCTGCGCGGGCGGGGCCGCCGCGGCGCCCGCTCCGGCGGGGCGCACCTGGTCGGTCCACGCCGTGCCGTCCCACCAGCGCTCGGTGGCGGGACCGTCATTCTTCTGTCCGGGGTCCGGGTACCACCCGGGAGGAGTCGCCTGCGTCATGTGCCCACCGTATGAGGCGTCGGTGAAAGCCGGATGAGAGGCCCGGTCGCACGCTTCTCCGCGGGCGGCCGCGCGCCGCGCGCCGCGCGAGGTTGACGGGCGGCCGGCCGCACCGCCGCTGATGACGGGCCGGGCGCGTCGTTCACGCTTTACCGCATGTCACCCGTCACGGCAACTGGTCGGCGGAGCGCCCACCACTTGCGCGATCGGAGGGCTAGGCTCAGGCTCTGTACGTCATTCGGGCGACTCGGGGAGGTAGCGGGATGACGGAGGTACGGCGGGCGGGCGCCGTCCCACCCTCCCTCTGGGAGCGCGACGAGGAAGTCGCCACCCTCACGCGCGCGGTGGACACCCTGTGCGCGGACCGCTCGTCCCCCGGCATGCTGCTGGAGGCCCGCGGCGAGGCCGGGGTCGGCAAGACGGCGCTGCTCGCCGAGGCCCGCCGGATCGCCGAGGCGAGGGGCTGCACCGTCTGGTCGGCGCGCGGCGGCGAGACCCTCAGGTCCGTCCCCTTCAACGTGGTGCGCCAACTGCTCCAGCCGGCACTGGTGTCGATGCTCCCCGAGGAGGCCCGCGAGTACCTCGGCGACTGGTACGACATCGCCGGCCCCGCCCTCGGCATAGCGGACCCCGGCGAGCGGCAGGCCGACCCGCAGGGCGTGTGCGACGGACTGGTCGCCGCCGTACGCCGGCTCGCCCGCCGGGAGTGGCCGCTGGTGCTGCTGCTCGACGACGCCCACTGGGCCGACCAGGAGACCCTGCGCTGGCTGGCCGCGCTGGCCGAACGGCTCGACGAGACCTCCGTCCTGGTCGTCATCGCCCGCCGCCCGGGCGACGTCAGCGGCGACAGCGCCCGGCACCTGGAGGCGGCCACCGCCGTCGGCCGGCCCCTCGCCCCGCTGAACGCCCTCACCCCGGAGGCGACGGCCGGACTCACCCGCGCCACGCTGGGCGCACACGCCGAGGCCGCCTTCTGCCGCGAAGTGTGGGCCGTCACCGGCGGCAACCCCTACGAAACCGTCGAACTCCTCGCCAAGGTCCAGGACAGCGAACTGCAACCCGTCGAGGCGGAGGCCGCCGAACTGCGTGCCCTGAACCGCACCGCCCGCGGCGGCGGTCTCGTCGCCCGCCTGGAGCAACTCGGCGTCGACTCCACCCGGTTCGCCTGGGCCGCGGCCATCCTCGGCGGCGGCATCACCGTCGACATGGTGGCCCGGCTCGCCACCCTGGACCCCGCCGACGCCGCCCGCTGCGCCGAACTGCTCAGGGGCGCCCGGATCCTGTCCGTGCCCGACGCCGGCGCCGGGCAACCGGGCGCCGGCGACCTGGAGTTCGTCCACCCGCTGATCGCCACCGCCGTCTACAACTCCATCCCCGACGCGCTGCGCACGGCGATGCACGGCATAGCGGCCCAGCTGGTCGCCGACTCCGGGCTCGGCGCGGCCGCCGCCTCCCGGCACCTGCTCAAGGTGCACCCCGACGACGACCAGGACGTCGTGGCCCAGCTGCGCGAGGCCGCCCGCGAACACCTCGCCGTCGGAGCCCCCGACGCGGCCCGGCGCTGCCTCGAACGAGCGCTGCGGGAACCGCCGTTGCCGGAGTCCCACGCCCGCGTGCTGTTCGAACTGGGCTGCGCCACGCTCCTCACCGCGCCCGCCACCACCATCGGCCACCTGCGCACCGCGCTCGCCATGCCGGGCCTGGAGGGCGAGCAGCGGGTGGACGCCGTCTTCCGGCTCTCCCAGGCCCTGCTCCACAACGACCAGCTGGAGGAGGCCGTCCGCACCGTCGAGGCGGAGGCCGCCCGCAACCCCGACCCCTCGGCGCGGCTGCGGCTCCAGGCCGCCCAGTACATGTGGGAGGGCATCCACGCGGGCGAGACCTCCTCGCCGCACCGCTCCGCCCGCCTGGCCGAACTCGCCGCCACCTGCACCGGCCGCGACAACGCCGAGCGCGCCCTGCTCATCCTGCGCGGCTTCGACGCCATGACTCACGGCGAGAGCGCCGAGGAGGTCGCCGAACTGTGCGACCGCGCCCTCGTCAACGGCCGCCTCGCCCCCGGACTCGGCTGGACCGACACCGAGTGGGGCCTGGAACTGCCCATGATGCTGGCCAGCTCCTACGCCTACACCGACCGGCTCGACCGCGCCGAGGCACTGTTCACCGAGGCCCTGCGCGCCTACGAGAGCGCCGGCTGGAGCGGCGGCCACCTCTCCCTCGCACACGCCTACGTCGGTCTCGGCCACCGCAGGCGGGGCCGCCTCAGGGAGGCCGAGCAGTCGCTGCGCGAGTCACTGCGCATCGCCGAACGCGTCGGCCGCGGGCTGCCGCTGTACTGGTCGGCGACCTGCAACCTGATCGACACCCTGCTCGCCCGCGGCCATGTCGAGGAGGCCGGGACCGTCGCCGAGCAGTACGGCTTCGCACCGCCGTACCCGTCGACGATCGTCCTGCCCGACCCCCGCCCGGTGCGTGCCCGGCTGCTGCTGGCCACCGGCCGCACCAAGGAGGGGATCAACGAACTGGAGGCCGCCGAGAAGGCCGCCGCCGCACGCGGCCGGCACAACCCGGTGGTCGTCCCCTGGGCGACCGAACTGGCCCGGGCGCTGGCCGGCGAGGATCCCGGCCGCGCCGCCCAACTGGCCACCGACGCCCGCCGCCAGGCCGAACGCTTCGGCACGGACACGGCGATAGGAGAGGCCCTGCGCTGCGCCGCCGCACTGGAGACGGGCCAGCGCGCGGTCCGGCTCGCCGCCCAGGCCGTCACCTACCTGGAGGCCTCGCCCTGCCAGTACGAGCACGCCGCCGCCCGCGTGGAGTACGGCATCGCGGCCCGCTCGGCGGCCGAGCTGAACCGGGGTCTGGCGCTGGCCGAATCCTGCGGCGCCGACGGGCTCGCGGCCCGCGCCCGTCAGGCCCTGGCGGCCGGGCACGCGGGCTGAGGCAGCGCCGGAGCACGCCGAGGGGCCGCTACCGCGCGGCGTCGCCCGCCTCCTCGGCCAGTACCCGCTGGGCCGTCGCGAACGCCGAGTTCGCCGCCGGCACCCCGCAGTACACCGCCGTCTGGAGCAGCACCGCCCCGATCTCGTCCGCCGTCAGCCCGTTGCGCCGCGCGGCCCGCACATGCATGGCCAGCTCCTCGTAGTGGCCGTGCGCGACCAGTGCCGTCAGGGTGACCATGCTGCGTTCGCGGCGCGAGAGCGTCTCGTCGGTCCAGATCTCGCCCCACGCGTAGCGCGAGATGAAGTCCTGGAAGCGGGCGGTGAACGGCGTCTGCCGCCCCTGCGCCCGGTCCACGTGCGCGTCGCCCAGCACCTCGCGCCGTACCGCCATGCCGCGCCGGGCCGTGCCGTCGAAGTGCGCCCGCAGCGCCGCCAGCACCGCCTCGGGCCGCTCGGCCGGCGCCAGGTGCGAGGCGCCCGGGAGCTCCGTCAGCGTCGCGCCCGGCACCGCGTCGGCGATCTCCCGCAGGTGCGCGGGCGGCGTCGCCGGGTCCTCGCGTCCCGCGATCAGCAGCGTCGGCGCGGAGATCTCACCGAGCCGGTCCCGCAGGTCGAAGGCGGCCAGCGCGTCGCAGCAGGCCGCGTACGCGCCCGGGTCGGCGTCCCGGTGGTCGCGGACCAGCCGCGGCACGGTGAACCCCGGGGTGAACCACCGCGCGTCCGCGCTCTCCGCCAGCCGTGCCAGGCCCTCCTCGCGCACCCGCGCCGCCCGCTCCCGCCACGGCCGCGCGCCGTTGAAGTGCGCCGACGAGCAGATCACCGCCAGCGACGACACACGCTCCGGACGGTGCACGGCGAGGTGCAGCCCCACCGCTCCGCCCAGGGACACCCCGGCGTAGGCGAACCGCTCCACCCCGAGCGAGTCGGCGAGCGCGAGCACCAGATCGGCCAGGTCGCCGACGGTGGCGCCGGGGCCGATCAGATCGGCCGGCGAACCTCCGTGCCCCGGCAGGTCCCAGCGGATCACCCGGTGTCCGACGGACAGTTCGGGGGCCACCGCGTCCCACAGCGCGTACGAGGTGCCCAGCGAGGGCCCGAGCAGCAGCGGGGGAGCGGATGCGGAGCCTTCGGACAGATGGTTGAGCAGGGTCGTCAACGTCGCTCCAGAGCACGGTCGGTGAGGGCGGCAGCCGCCCCCGTGTAACGGGCGGGGTCGGTCAGGCCGGCCAGGTCGAGGTCCCGCAGCTCCGGTACGCCGGCGAGCAGCTCGCCCAGGCTCCGGTCCTCGGCGTAGCCGCGCGCCGCCAGTTCGGTGAGCAGTTCCTTGGCGCGGGCCCGCCCGAGCACCGGCGCCAGCTCCGCCGAGAGCCGCTCCGACACGATCAGCCCGTGGGTGAGCCCGAGGTGCGCCCGCATCACGTCCGGGCGCACCCGCAGCCCCTCGGCCAGCTCCGCGGCGTCCCGGGCGGCACCGCCGGTCAGCCGCAGCAGGTCCCGCAGCGGCTCCCACTCGGCGTGCCAGGCCCCGGCCGGCCGCTCGTCCTCGGCGGCCAGCGAGCCGTACAGCGTGGCCGCGAGCTGCGGTGCGCGCCGGGCGGCCGCCGCGATCAGCGTGGACCGCACCGGGTTGGCCTTGTGCGGCATCGCTGACGAGCCGCCCCCGCTGCCCTCGGCGACTTCGCCGATCTCGGTCCGGGACAGCGTCAGCACGTCCACGGCGATCTTCCCGAGCGCCCCGGCGGCGAAGGCGAGCGCGCCGGCCAGGTCGGCTACCGGAGTGCGCAGGGCGTGCCAGGGCAACGCGGGTGCGCGCAGCCCGAGTTCACGCGCGTAGGCCGTCGGCAGCGCGGTCGGGTCCGGCGCGCCGTACGCCCCGAAGGCGGCCAGGGTGCCCGCCGCACCGCCGAGCTGGACGGGCAGCGCGTCCCGCACCGCCGTGATCCGGTCCCGCGCGTCCAGCACCAGCGCGCGCCATCCGGCCGCCTTCAGTCCGAAGGCCGTCGGCACGGCGTGCTGGGTGAGTGTCCGGCCCGGCATCGGCGTGTCCCGGTGCTCGGCGGCCAGCCGGGCCAGCGCCGCTTCCGTACGGGCGAGGTCGGGCAGCAGCAGGTCCAGGGTGCGGGCGGCGACCAGCATCGCCGCCGTGTCCAGGATGTCCTGGCTGGTCGCACCCCGGTGCACGTACGGCCCGTACGCCTCGCCGACCGCCCGCGTCAGGTCGGCCACCAGGGGGATGACCGGGTTCCCGCCGCCCCGGGCCCGCTCGGCCAGGGAGCGCGCGTCGAAGGCGCCGGGGTCCGCCGCGGCGGCGCTCACCGCGTTCGCCGCCTCGGCCGGGGCGAGCCCCAGCGCGGCCTGGGCACGGGTCAGCGCCGCCTCCGCGTCGAGCAGGGCCCGCAGATACGCGCGGTCACCGGTCGCCGAGGCGGCCGGCGAGCCGGTCCACCCGGGGGCGAGCAGGCTCGTGTCGGCGCCGGTGTCGCTCCCGGCGGGGTCGGGGACGGCGGGTGATGTCACTGGAACTCCAGGAAGACCGTTTCGCCCTCGCCCTGAAGGCGGATGTCGAAACGGTACGTCCCGCGGCCCTCGTCCCCGGCGACCAGCGTGTCGCGGCGCTCGGCCGGCACCCGGGCCAGCAGCGGGTCGGCCGCGAGCACCGCCTCGTCGCCCGGCAGGTAGATCCGGGTGAACAGGTGCACGAGCAGGCCGCGCGCGAACACGCACACACTCAGGTACGGCGCGCTCCGCCCGCGCCCGCCCGGTCGCAGCGTCCGCGCGTACCAGTGGCCGTTCGCGTCGGTCTGGATGCGTCCGAAGCCGGTGAACTCCACGCCGTTGCGGCCCAGGAAGCCGCCGGAGGCGGGGTCGCGCCGCATCGAGCCGTCGGCGGTCGGTACCCGGCCCTCGGGGTCCGGACCCCACAGCTCCAGCAGGGCGTCGGGCAGCGGATTGCCTTCGCCGTCGTACACGTACCCGTGCACGGTGACCGTGTCCGGGTGTCCGGCGGGCGCGATGTCCTCGCCGCCGCGGAAGGGCAGGGCGTACCCGTAGAAGGGGCCGACCGTGTGCGACGGCGTGGGCGGCACCTGCTCCGGTCCGCTGGTGTCGATCTTCGTCATGGCGGGTCAGCGTCCTTCTTCGATCCAGGTGGCGTTCGGGCCGTCGAGCACGATGTCCCAGTGGTAGCCGAGCGAGAACTCCGGCACGGACAGACTGTGGTCGTACGTCGCGATCAGCCGCTGGCGGGCGGCGTCGTCCGTCACCGACTGCAAGATCGGGTCATACGGGAACAGCGGGTCGTTCGGGAAGTACATCTGCGTGACCAGGCGCTGTGTGAACGCCGAGCCGAACACGGAGAAGTGGATGTGCGCCGGGCGCCAGGCGCCCACGTGGTTGCGCCACGGGTAGGGGCCGGGCTGCACGGTCGTGAAGCGGTAGAAGCCGTCGTCGTCGGAGAGGGTGCGGCCCACGCCGGTGAAGTTCGGGTCCAGCGGCGCGTCGTGCTGCTCGCGCTGATGGGCGTACCGCCCGGCCGAGTTGGCCTGCCAGATCTCCACGAGCTGCCCGCGCACGGGCCTGCCGTCCCGGTCGAGGAGGCGGCCGGAGACGGTGATGCGCTCGCCGACCGGCTCCCCGGTGTGCTGCCGGGTCAGGTCGTTGTCGATCTCGGTGATGTCCCGCTCGCCGAAGGCGGGCGAGGACAGCTCCACCAGCTCCGGGTCCTTGGTGACGTCGATGGCGATCGGCGGCTGCTTCGGGTGCCGCAGCACCGAGGAGCGGTACGGGGCGTAGTCGCGGCGCGGATGGTGCTCGACGGGGCCGCCGCCGGCGACCCGCTTCTCGTAGGCGGCGTGTTCGGCCGCGATCTCCGCGTCGATGTCGTGCTGGGTGAGAGTCATAGGGGATCCCGGGGGTGACTAGCGGTCGAGGACCAGGGCGAGGCCCTGGCCGACGCCGATGCAGAGGGTGGCGACGCCGGTGCCGCCACCCTTGCGGGCGAGCTGGTGGGCGACGGTGCCGGCGAGGCGGGCGCCCGACGCGCCGAGCGGGTGGCCGAGGGCGATGGCGCCGCCCTGCGGGTTGAGGACCGCGGGGTCGAACTCGGGCCACTCGGCGACGCAGCCCAGCACCTGGGCGGCGAACGCCTCGTTGAGTTCGAGCACGTCCAGGTCGGCGAAGCTCCGGCCGGCCTTGGCGAGCGCGCGGTTCACGGCCTCGACGGGGGCGAGCCCGAAGTACTGCGGGTCGGTCGCCGAGACGCCGGTCGCGGAGACCCGGGCGAGCGGCTCGCGTCCGGTGGCCCGCAGACCCTCCTCGTCGACCAGGAGCAGCGCCGCGGCGCCGTCGTTGAGCGGGGAGGCGTTCCCCGCGGTCACCGTGCCGTCGGTCTCCCTGAAGGACGGCCTGAGCCTGGCCATCGCCTCCAGGGACGCGTCCGCGCGTACGCACTCGTCGGCGGCGAAGTCCACCGGGTCGCCCTTGCGGCGCGGCACCGGGACGGCGGTGATCTCGGCGTCGAACAGGCCGTCGGCCTGGGCGCGGGCCGCCTTCCCGTGCGAGGCGAGGGCGTACGCGTCCTGCTGCTCGCGGGTGATCTGGTGCTTGTCCGCGATCAGCTCCGCCGACTCGCCGAGCGGGATGGTCCACTGCGGGTCCATCGCCGGGTTGACCATGCGCCAGCCCAGGGTGGTCGAGTACATCTCGGTGTGCCCGGCCGGGAAGGGCCGGTCCGACTTGGGCAGTACGTACGGCGCCCGGGTCATCGACTCCACGCCGCCCGCGAGCGCGACCGAGGCGTCGCCGACCGCGATGGCGCGGGCGGCCTGGATCACCGCTTCGAGCCCGGAGGCGCACAGCCGGTTCACCGTGACGCCGGGGACGGTGGTGGGCAGGCCGGCCAGGAGGGCGGCCATGCGGGCGACGTTGCGGTTCTCCTCGCCCGCGCCGTTGGCGTTCCCGAAGTACACGTCGTCGATCCGGGACGGGTCCAGGTCGGGAGTGCGGCCGAGGAGTGCACGGATCGCGTGCGCGGCCAGGTCGTCCGGGCGCACGCCCGCCAGACCCCCGTTGTACTTGCCGAACGGGGTGCGCACCGCGTCGACGAGGTAGACGTCCCTCACTTCAGTCCCTCCGCGCTCTTCGCGACGACGAGCTTGGCATCGGTCTTGGCGACGACCTCGTCGACGTCGACGCCCGGGGCGGTCTCCACCAGGACCAGGCCGTCGTCGGTGACGTCGAGGACGCCAAGGTCGGTGATGACGCGGTCGACGCACGCCTTGCCGGTGAGCGGCAGGGCGCACTCCGCGAGGATCTTGGGCGAGCCGTCCTTGGCGGTGTGGGTCATCACCACGATGACGGTGCGGGCGCCGTGGACGAGGTCCATCGCGCCGCCGATCCCGGTGATCATCTTGCCCGGGATCGCCCAGTTCGCCAGGTCGCCGGAGGCGGAGACCTGCATCGCGCCGAGCACCGCCACGTCGATGTGCCCGCCGCGGATCATGCCGAAGGACAGGGCCGAGTCGAAGAAGGCGGCGCCCGGCCGGACCGTGACCGTCTCCTTGCCCGCGTTGATCAGGTCGGGGTCCACCTCGGCCTCGGTCGGGTACCGGCCGGTGCCCAGGATGCCGTTCTCCGACTCCAGGGTGACCTCGACGCCCTCGGGGAGGTAGTTCGGGATCAGGGTGGGCAGACCGATGCCGAGATTGACGTACTGGCCGTCGCGCAGCTCCAGCGCGGCCCGCGCGGCCATCTGTTCACGCGTCCAGGACATCAGGAACCCACCGTCCCACGCGCCGCGGGCGCGGAAGTCGTACGCCGCTCTATCTTCTTGTCGGTGGCCTGCTCGGGGGTGAGGGCCACCACCCGCTGGACGAAGATCCCCGGCAGGTGCACCGCGTCCGGGTCGATCTCGCCGGGCTCGACCAGCTCCTCCACCTCGGCGACCGTCACCCGTCCGGCCATCGCGGCCAGCGGGTTGAAGTTCCGGGACGACTTGGCGAAGACCAGGTTGCCGTGCCGGTCGCCCTTCGCCGCGCGGACCAGCGCGAAGTCCGTACGGATGCCGCGCTCCAGCACGTACTCCGTCCCGTCGAACTCGCGGACCTCCTTCGGCGGCGAGGCCAGCGCGACGCCGCCGGACCCGTCGTAGCGCCACGGCAGCCCGCCGTCGGCGACCTGGGTGCCGACCCCGGCGGGGGTGTAGAAGGCGGGGATGCCCGCGCCGCCGGCCCGCAGCCGCTCGGCCAGGGTGCCCTGGGGGATCATCTCGACCTCCAGCTCCCCGCCGAGGTACTGGCGAGCGAACTCCTTGTTCGCGCCGATGTAGGACCCGGTCACCCGGGCGATGCGCCCGGCGGCCAGCAGGACGGCCAGCCCGGAGTCCATCGCCCCGCAGTTGTTGGAGACCACCGACAGTCCGCCGGTCCCGCGCTCGTACAGCGCCTCGATCAGCACGTTCGGCACACCGCTCAGCCCGAAACCGCCCACCGCGAGCGACGCGCCGTCGGCCACGTCGGCCACCGCCGCACCGGCCGTGGCCACCACCTTGTCCATCCGAGAAGCCCCATCTCTTCCGCGCGCCCTGGAGAAGATAGTCAGGGCACTGAGTATTTCGGCGAGGTTGCCCACACGCTGCCACCGGACGGCCGGGGCGTCAAGACCCACAAAATACGAGGTAGATCGTGTATGGCGTTCTTGGATGGCCGCGCTCCGCGCCATGTATCGTCAGTGCACCGATGAAAGTGACCAGGGGAGCGCACGCATGGCAGCGGTCGATCTGACCACCCACCCCGGCCATCTGGCCCGGCGGCTGCAGCAGGCGCACTACCTGCTGTGGAACACGATGGTTTCCGAGGAGACCACCTCGCCGCAGTACGCCGTCCTCAACGCCCTGGTCGCCGAGCCGGGCCTGGACCAGCGCACCGTGGGGGCGCGGGTGGGCCTGGACCGGTCCACCATCGCCGAGGTGGTCAGCCGGCTCGGCCGCCGCGGGCTGCTCGACAAGGTCCGCGACCCGCAGGACGGCCGCAGGTCGCTGCTCCGGCTCACCGACGAGGGCCAGCGCGTCCACCGCCGACTGGGCGTCCGGGTCGCCCGTATGAACCAGGTGTTCCTCGCCCCGCTCGCCGCGGACGAGCAGGCGGTCTTCATCGACCTCATGCGCCGGGTCGCGGACGCCGCGGAAGGGCTCCGCAACCCGGCGGAGCCGACGGCGGCACCGGGCTGACCGGGGACTTCACTCCGTCGGGATCGCCCGGCTCAGGAGTGTCCGGCGAAGACCACCCACACCTGGCCCTCGGCGAAGTTCAGCGGCTCGCCGTCCTCGCCGGTGAAGGTCGTGCCGTCCGCGGCCGCCCCGCGCTTCCAGGTCGCGTCGTAGGCGCGCCCGTCGCGCAGCACCTCCGCCTCCCCGGAGCCCACCGACTCGACGTACGGCGAGTTGCTGCCGCGGAAGTCGCGGAAGTCCGACTCGCGCACCTTCACGTGTTGCACGACGACCGTGGCCGGGCCCAGCCGCCCGCCGTCCGCCGTGCGGGCCGGGGAGCCGTCCATGGAGACCAGCCACCGGTCCCGGCTGTCGGACCAGGTGAAGGTGAAGCTCGCCGAGGGGTAGCGCACCGTGTGCGTGGACTCCGCGCGCCCGCCCGCCGGGGCCTTGCCGTAGGTGAAACCGGTGGTCAGGGCCGCGGGGCCCGAGGGCTTCCGGAGCAGCTCGCCCGGCCGCAGGTAGAGGTTGTGCGGGGCCTGCCGGTCCCCGGCGCGGACGTAGGCGTCGGAGTCCTCGCCCGGCGGCTCCGCGCGCAGGGGCGCCTTGTCGATGAGCGGCAGGAGCTTGCTCTGCGCGCCGGAGAACGCCAGCACCGGCCGGTCGAACTGGCCGAGCAGCTCCAGGTCGGACTCGCGGGCGCTGCGCACCGGCCCGACCGACGCGGGCAGCTCGGTGGCGTAGATCGCCATCAGCCGGCTCAGTCCGGCCTCCACCGGCTCGGCGTAGACGACGTCCGCGGCCTCCAGGCCCCTCTGCGGGCGGGCCTCGCGCACGTTGTCGACCTTCACGGCGAGCACCGGCCCGGAAGCGCGGGCGGCACTGTGCGACCGCTCCGGTCGCGGCGCGTGCGACGCCCGTCCGTCGTCCTTCGCGCCGGGCCCCGCCGTGCAGCCCGCCGCGGCCAGTGAGACCGCCACCGCCGCCGTCAGCAGGGCGGCGCACCGCCCCCTGCGCGTTCCTCTTCGCATCCCGGCCATCCGTCCACCCATCCCGTGTCATTGATTGTGCGCTTCTTGAAGCATTTAGTGCCATACCTGACTGAATCCGATACGGCACACGGTACGAGGCAGATAATCCGCTGTTCGGCCGAAAAGACCGCCGGGTTCGGCGACGGGAGCCGCGGGGTACCCGGCCGCCACGCAGAACCGACGCGCACGGCGACGGAGGGAGCGCGGGGCGATGAAGGCAGTGACATGGCAGGGCAAGCGGGACGTGCGGGTCGAGGACGTGCCGGACCCGAGGATCGAGGAGCCGACCGACGCGGTCATCCGCGTCACCTCCTCCGGGCTGTGCGGCTCCGACCTGCACCTCTACGAAGTGCTCACGCCGTTCATGACACCGGGCGACATCCTCGGCCACGAGCCCATGGGCATCGTGGAGGAGGTCGGCCCCGAGGTGACCAACCTGAAGCCCGGCGACCGGGTCGTGGTGCCGTTCCAGATCGCGTGCGGACACTGCTACATGTGCGACACCGGGCTGCCGACCCAGTGCGAAACCACCCAGGTCACCGGCGAGGGCATGGGCGCGCCGCTGTTCGGCTACACCCGCCTGTACGGCGCGGTGCCCGGCGGCCAGGCCGAGTACCTGCGCGTGCCGCAGGCCCAGTACGGCCCCATCAAGGTGCCCGAGGGCCCGGCCGACGACCGCTTCGTCTACCTCTCCGACGTGCTGCCCACCGCCTGGCAGGCGGTCGAGTACGCGTCCGTCCCGCAGGGCGGCAGCGTCGCCGTGCTGGGCCTCGGCCCGATCGGCGACATGGCCTGCCGGATCGCCCGGCTCAAGGGAGTCGACAAGGTGTTCGGCGTGGATCTCGTGCCGGAGCGGCTGGAGCGGGCCCGCGAGCGGGGCGTGGAGACGTTCGACCTGCGGTCCTTCGACAACGAGAAGGAGCTCGTCGCCGCGATCCAGGACCGGACGGACGGCCGCGGCCCCGACGCCGTGATCGACGCGGTCGGCACCGAGGCGCACGGCGGCGCCGTGGCCAAGCTGGTGCAGCAGACCGCCGCGGTAATGCCCCGGGCCATCGGCGGGCCCCTGGCGGAGAGGTTCAGCGTCGACCGGCTCGCCGCCCTCTACACCGCGATCGACCTGGTGCGCCGCGGCGGCACCATCTCGCTGTCCGGCGTGTACGGCGGCATGGCCGACCCGATGCCGATGCTCACCCTGTTCGACAAGCAGGTCCAGCTGCGGATGGGCCAGGCCAACGTACGCCGCTGGAGCGACGAGATCGTGCCGTACCTGACCGACCAGGACCCGCTCGGTGTGGACGGCTTCGCCACCCACCGGGTGCCGCTGGCGGACGCGCCGCACGCCTACGAGATGTTCCAGAAGAAGCAGGACGGCGCGGTCAAGGTGCTGATGAAGCCGTAGGAGACCGGGGGCGGTGCGTCAGGGCCCGCCGAGGATCTCCGCCAGGTCGTAGCGGACCGGCTCCTCCAACTGCGCGTACGTGCAGCTCTCGGGGGTCCGGTCCGGGCGCCAGCGGCGGAAGCGGGCCGTGTGCCTAAAGCGCGCCCCGTTCTCCATGTGGTCGTAGGCCACCTCGACGACCCGCTCGGGGCGCAGCGGCACCCAGGACAGGTCCTTCTTGCCCGACCAGCGGCTCGGCGCGCCCGGCAGCCGCGCCGACTCGTGCGCGGCCTCCTCGGCCCAGGCGGCCCACGGATGCCCCCGGGCGTCGTCCATGCGCAGCGGCGCCAGCTCCTCCACCAGCTCGGCCCGGCGCTTCATGGTGAAGGCGGCACTCACCCCCACGTGCTGGAGCACGCCCCGGTCGTCGTACAGGCCGAGCAGCAGCGAGCCGACCACGGGCCCGCTCTTGTGGAAGCGGTACCCGGCGACGACGACGTCCGCCGTCCGCTCGTGCTTGATCTTGTACATGGCCCGCTCGTCCTGCCGGTAGCGCAGATCGAGCGGTTTGGCGACGACGCCGTCGAGTCCCGCCCCCTCGTACTGCTCGAACCACCGCCGGGCCACCTCGATGTCGTCCGTCGCCGGCGCCACGTGCACCGGCGGCGTCACCCCCGACAGCGCCCGCACCAGCAGCGCCCGCCGGTCGGCCAGCCCCACGTCGAGCAGGGACGCGTCGTCCAGGGCCAGCAGGTCGAAGGCCACCAGCGAGGCCGGCGTGCGCTCCGCCAGCGTCCGCACCCGCGAGTCCGCCGGATGGATCCGCTCGGTGAGCGCGTCGAAGTCCAGATGCCCGTCCCGCGCGATCACGATCTCCCCGTCCACCACGCACCGCTCGGGCAACCGCTCCCGCAGCGCCGTCACCAGCTCCGGGAAGTACCTGGTCAACGGCTTGCCCGTACGACTCCCCAGCTCCACCTCGTCCCCGTCCCGAAACACGATCGCCCGAAACCCGTCCCACTTCGCCTCGTAGTGCATCCCCGGCGGAATCTTCGCCACGGACTTGGCAAGCATCGGCTTCACGGGCGGCATGACGGGGAGGTCCATGGTCCGATTCTGTGCACCGCCGGTGGCACTCCGCCTGTCGAGCCCGACGCCGGAAGTGCCCGTCAGGGAGCGGACGCGGCTCGTGCGGCTCGGTCGGAGCGGCCTTCTCGGCCCGTTCACTCAAACGGGTCCATCCCGTCGAACCGCCGGACAGTACGACACCGTGACATCACACTTCCTAGACGCTGTCGACACTGAGGGAGAACCCGTGGCCAGTCCCTACATCAACGCCCCGCTCACGCCGACCCGCCCGCGTATATATACGTCGATCCTGGCCAAGGTGGTGTGGACGCTCGTCCCGATCGTCACCCTGGGGCTCGCCGCCGCCGTTCCGTTCGTCGTGGCCGCGGTCAAAGGCGTCGTGAAGCCCTGGCTGGCGGGGGTGTACATCGTGGGGGACGCCGTCTTCTCCGCCGCCATGGCGATCAGCCCCGGCGCCGACGACACCAATCCCGTCCCAGGATTCCTCATGGTCCTGCTGATCATCACCGCTGCCACGCACACCGCACTCCTCGACAACGAGAGGATCAGCATCGGCAAATAGGCACCCGGCGGCCGCGCAGGCCGTGGTCTGCGTGCCCCCTCCCCGAGTTCCGATATGCGGAGCGGTAACGCTGCGCCTACCGTGGCTCGCATGGCGGAAGCGGTGGAGCTGGAGGCGGGTGGGCGGAGTGTGCGGCTGTCCAGCCCGGGGAAGGTGTTCTTCCCGGAGCACGGGTACACCAAGCTGGACGTGGCCCGCTACTACCAGGCCGTCGCCCCCGGCATCCTGCGTGCGCTGCGCGAGAGGCCCACCACGCTTCAGCGCTACCCGGACGGCATCGACGGCGAGTGGTTCTACCAGAAGCGCGCGCCCAAGGGCATGCCCGACTGGATTCCGACCGCGCACATCACCTTCCCCAGCGGACGCAGCGCCGACGAGATGTGTCCCACCGAGGAGGCGGCCGTGCTGTGGGCCGCCCAGTACGGCACCCTCACCTTCCACCCCTGGCCGGTGCGCCGGGACGACGTCGACCACCCCGACGAACTGCGCATCGACCTCGATCCGCAGCCCGGGACGGATTACGACGACGCCGCCCGCGCGGCCCACGAACTGCGCGCGGTGCTGGAGGAGTTCGGCGGTCTGCGCGGCTGGCCCAAGACGTCCGGCGGGCGCGGCATCCACGTCTTCGTGCCGATCGAGCCGCGCTGGACCTTCACCCAGGTGCGGCGCGCCGCGATCGCCGTCGGCCGTGAGATGGAACGGCGGATGCCCGAGCGGGTCACCATCAAGTGGTGGAAGGAGGAGCGCGGCGAGCGCATCTTCATCGACTACAACCAGACCGCCCGCGACCGCACCATCGCCTCCGCCTACTCCGTGCGGCCCCGCCCGCACGCGCCCGTCTCCGCCCCGCTGACCTGGGACGAGGTGGGGGTCGCGCACCCGCGGGACTTCGACATCACGACCATGCCCGCGCGCTTCGCCGAACTCGGCGACGTGCACGCGGGCATGGACGACACGAGGTACTCCCTCGACGCGCTGCTGGAGCTGGCGACGAAGGACGAGCACGACCACGGGCTCGGTGATCTGCCGTACCCGCCCGAGTATCCGAAGATGCCGGGCGAGCCGAGCCGGGTCCAGCCCAGCCGGGCCAGGAAGAAGGCTCCCGGCCCGGACTGAGCCACGACGCGGACCCCTAGAGGTCCTTGATCCGGACGTCGCGGTACGAGATCACGTCCGACGTGCTGTGCACCTGAAGTCCGACGTAGCCGGAGGCGAACCGCCGCCCGTCCGTGCCCGGGTCGTCCGAGCGCTCGGGGTAGAAGGTCTGCCCGCCGAAGTTGTCGAACTCGTTGATCAGCACACCGTTGCGGTAGATCGAGTAGTGCTGGTCCACCACCCGGATCTCGTAGTCGTTCCAGGTGCCCTTCTCGGTGACGCCCGCGCCGGCCAGGCCGACCCGGTCGAAGCCGTAGACGGAACCGGACTTGTACATGTCGCCGGTGGGGCTGTCGAACGCCTGGATCTCGTGCCCGTACTTGATGGCGACCCACTCCGGACGCGACTCCTCCGGGTGGTCGTGCACCTGCGGGAAGCGCACGAAGACGCCGCCGTTGGTGTTGGTGGTGCCCGCCGCGTCGTCACGCCACTGGAGCTTCAGCGAGAAGTCGCCGTACTTGCGCTCCGGGAACCAGAGCATGCCCATGCCGGGCGTGCTGGTGCTGGACGTGATCGACCCGTCCGGGTTCAGCCCGAACGAACCGCCGCCCACCTGCTCCCACTTGGCGAAGGACTCCTGGCTGCCGTCGAGGATCGTGCGGTAGCCCTCGGTCTGGCCGGGCTGACCGATCTTCGACTGCTTGGCGGCCTTGTTGATCGCCCGGTACTCCCGCTTGTCGACGACGCCCTCGTCCAGGAGGCCGTCCATGACCTCACGGACGTGCTTGAGGAACAGCGCCTGGGACGTCCACTCCTTCTCGTCCTCGATCATCTCGTTGATCCGGCACCGGTTGTTGGTGACCCGGTTCGGCACCCCCGAGTCGACCGTGCCGACGATCACCGTCTGGCGCTCGTCGTACTCCGGGCAGGGCGGCGGCGGCACCTGGCCCGACACCACCGTGAAGCTCACGGTCAGCGGCTCGGAGGTGTTGCCCGCCTTGTCGCTCGCCCGGTACGCCACGGTGTGCCGGCCCACGCGGTCCACGACCACCGGGGCGGTGTACGCCAGGTAGGGCCCGGCGTCCAGCGAGTACTCCACACCGGCGACACCGGAACCGCCCTCGTCCGCGGCGTTCACGGTCACCTTCGCGCTGCCGACGTAGGCGCCGTCGGAGTTCTTGGTGCCGTCCACGGTCGCGCCGGTCACCGGCGGGGTGGTGTCCTGCGGGGGAGCGGCGACCACGGTGAAGGCGACGCTCTTCTCCGCGGCGACGTTGCCCGCCTTGTCGGTGGCCCGGTAGCGCACGGTGTGCTCGCCGACCGCGTGCACCATGACCGGCGCCGTGTACGCCGTCCAGGCGCCGTCGCCGACCGCGTACTCGATGGTGTTGACCCCGGAACCGGTGTCGGAGGCGGTGACGGTCACCGTCGCCATGTCGATGTACGCGCCGTCCGGGTTCTTCTCACCGCTCACCGTCGCCGAGGTCTCCGGCGCGGTCGTGTCGTCGGTGTCGGGCGCGGCCACCGCGAAGGTGACGCTCTTCTCCTCGGCCGCGTTGCCCGCCTTGTCGAACGCCCGGTAGCGCACGACGTGTTCACCGACCTGGTCGACGACGACCGGCGTGGTGTACGGCTGCCAGGCGCCGTCGGCACCGAGCGCGTACTCGATCCGCTCCACGCCCGAGCCGCCCTCGTCGGTGGCGGCGATGCTCACGGTCGCCGAACCGACGTACGCGCCGTCGGCGTTCTGCGTGCCGCCCACGTCGGCCGAGGTGGCGGGTGCCGTGGTGTCCTCGCCGCCACCGCCCTCGGTGACCACGAGTACGCCCGTCATCTGGCCGTGGCCCGGGATCGTGCAGTGGTACATGTACTTGCCGGGGGTGAGGGTGACCTCGGCGGTGTGCTTGCCGCCCTCGGAGTCGTTCGGGTTGGCCAGGATGTTCAGCTGGACGTCCTGGTTGTACGCGGGGTCGCTGGTCATGAACGTCAGCGTGTGCGGCATGCCGGTGGTGTTGCCGGTGGCCTCACTGTTCTCGAAGACGATCGTGGCCGGACCGGCCACCGCCGTCTCCGGCGCCGACGTGTACTTGGTGATGTCGTCACCGGCCGTCCAGGTGAGCACCTGGTCGGCGGCGGCCGCGGCGGGTGCCTTCGCGGGCTGCCCGGAGGCGGACGTCGCCTGTAGTCCGAGCACCATCAGCAGGCCGGCCAGCAGCGCGGCCCACATTCTTCGTTGGCGTATCACTCGCTCCCCCTCGCCAGCTGTCCGGCGGCCGGCGTCGGGCCGCCGCCCTCGTAGGTGACCCGCCACAGGGCCGACTTGGAGTCCGAGGTGAAGAAGCCGCGGCCGTAGTCCAGGACGTACAGCGCGCCGTCCGGACCGAACTTCCAGCCCATCAGGTTCTTGATGCCGTCGTTGCCGATCGGCACGATCTTCTTCAGGGACTCCGAGTGCACCGGCAGACCGCCGTCGCCCTGCGTCTTCGGGTCCATCAGCACCGCGTTGCGCGGCTGGTCGGCGTCGTAGAAGTCACCGACGAACCACTTGCCGTCCCAGTACGCGGGCCACTTGGTGTCACTGGTGCTGTCGGCGTCGTAGCGGTAGAGCGGGCCGTTCATCGCGGCCTGGCCGCCGCCCTTGAGCCAGGGCAGCCGGTAGGTGGCCTCGTCCTGCTTGTACGACGGGACGCCGTTCTCGTCGCGCGGGTAGTCGGGGCCGCCGCCCTGCGGCGAGTACCAGATGTTGTTGCCGGTCACCGGCGGCAGGTTGACCAGGCCGTCGTTGTTCGGCGACTCGTTCTTCGGGTGGTCGCAGTCGTACCAGCCCAGCGGCTTCGACGGGTCCGGCAGGTTCCGGTCCCGGTACGGCTGCTTGTTGCCCATGCAGTACGGCCAGCCGCGGTTGCTCGCCTTGGTGATGGTGGCGAACGTGTCGTACTTGGCCGGACCCCACGTCGGCGACGGTGCACCGGCGTCCGGGCCGACCCAGCCCGCGTACAGGGTGTCGGTCTTCTTGTCGACGGAGATGCGCGCCGGGTTGCGGACGCCCATCACGTAGATCTCGCCGCGCGTCTTGCCGCCGCCCTCGGCGGTCTCCTTGCCGGTGAAGAGGTTGCCCTCCGGGAGCGTGTACGTCCCGTCCGGCTCCGGGTGGATGCGCAGGATCTTGCCGTTGAGGTTGTTGGTGTTTCCGGCGGTGCGGCGCGCGTCGGCGAAGGACACGCCCTTGAAGTTGGGCTGCGGGTTGTTGCCGGAGTAACCGTCGCTGAAACCACTGGAGTTGTTGTCACCGGTGGCGATGTACAGGTTCCCCTTGGAGTCCCAGGCCAGCCCGCCGCCCGCGTGGCAGCAGCTGTGGATCTGCACCGGCCACTTCAGCAGCACCTTCTCGCTGCCCAGGTCCAGCTTGTTGGTGGCCTTGTCGAGGGTGAAGCGGGAGACCCTCCGCTCGGCCATGTGGGTGTCCCGGTTGATCTGGGAGTGCGGGGTGTAGTGCAGGTACACCCACCCGTTCTCCTCGAACCCCGGGTCCAGTTCGATGCCGAGCAGGCCCTCCTCGACCTTGGTCAGCTCGTCGCCGCCGCCCTTGTTGCCGAAGACGGTCAGCGCACCGGCCAGGGTGACCTTGTCGGTCTTCGGGTCCCAGACGTGGATCTCGCCCGTGCCCTTGCCGACGTTCGGGTCGTTCCAGTCGGTCACCACGGGGTGCGAGGAGTCCGTGCCGCCGCGGCCGATGTAGAAGACGCGGCCGTCGGGGGCGGTGACCAGGCCGTGCGGTTCGCCGATCTGGTCGTTCTGGCCGGGCTGGTTGGGGTCGGTGAGCCGTTCGGCCTTGTAGTTGGCGTTGATGGTCGCCTTGCAGTCGGCCTGCGACAGCCGGGTCGTCCACATCAGGGCGCCGCGCAGATGGGTGCGGAAGTCGGTCTCGTCGTACGACGAGACCGTGCCGCCCATGCCGGTGTAGAAGGACCGGCCGCCGTCGTAGTCACGGCACCAACTGACCGGATGGTCCGCCCCGTTGGCACTCGTCCCGGGCGCGTACGTCGACTCGCGCACCCGGGCCACGGTGTGGACCTCACCGGACGGGTTCTTCTGCCAGTTCAGCCACTCGTCGGGGCGCTTCCACTCCAGCGGCAGGTCCTTGGTGGCCGGATGCCGCCGGTCACCGACCTCGACCGTGGCCCGCTGGACCTTGGTCGGACTGCCCGCGGCCGGACGGGCGCCGACCAGACCGGTGAACCAGTCCGAGTACGGTTCCGCGCGGGCCGCGTCGTGGACGCCGACGAACCCGCCGCCGGCCTCCATGTACGCTTCCAGGCCGGCCTCCTGAGCGGGTGTCAGCACGTCGCCGCCGCCGGTCAGGAACACGACCGCGTTGAAGCGGCCGAGCTTCTTCTCGTTGGTGAAGACGTTGGCGTTGTCCGTGGCCTCGACCGAGAACTGCTCCTTGGCAGGCCCGGAGAGACCGATCCGCTCGATGGCCGCGATACCGGCGTTCACCACCGGTGACTCGTCCCCGGCGGCGGCGGAACCGTAGAAGATCAGCACCCGTACGTTGGCGCCGCCCGGTGGCGACTTGATCGACATCGTTGTCAGGGATGGGTCCGGCGCCGGACGTGCGCTGGCGGCAGGGCCAGCCAGCAGTCCCGCGGCGACGAAAGCGGCGGTGGCGCACGCCGTCCAGCCTCTTCTTCTCGCGCTCAACCCTCTTAAGGGCATGGGCACCTCCTCGGTCACGGCAGCAGCGCCAAGGAAGCTAGACCTCTTTGCGCGGTACGCCAATAGGTATGACCGCAATCGAACGAACTTTGTCCTGAGTGTGGATAAACACGGCGGCAACCGGTACGGTCCCACAGGCTCATCACAGCCAATCAGGTCCTGGGTCTGCGCACATTCCGTATCGGCGTGGGGAGTTCGGCATGGACAGGCGAGGCTTCAACCGACGGGTACTGCTGGGCGGCGCGGCTGCCGCGACATCGTTGTCCATCGCCCCGGAGGTCGCGGGCGCGGCCCCCGCGGCCAAGGGGATCACCGCGAAGACGGCGCCGGCCGGGGGCGAGGTGAGACACCTCAAGATGTACGCCGAGAAGCTGGCGGACGGCCAGATGGGCTACGGCTTCGAGAAGGGCAAGGCGACCGTCCCGGGCCCGCTCATCGAGCTCAACGAGGGCGACACGGTGCACATCGAGTTCACCAACACCATGGACGTGCGGGCGAGTCTGCACGTCCACGGCCTGGACTACGAGATCTCCAGCGACGGCACCGCGATGAACAAGAGCGACGTCGAGCCCGGGGGCACCCGCACCTACACCTGGCGCACCCACAAGCCCGGACGCCGCGACGACGGCACCTGGCGGCCGGGCAGCGCGGGCTACTGGCACTACCACGACCACGTGGTCGGCACCGAGCACGGCACCGGGGGCATCCGCAACGGCCTGTACGGCCCCGTGATCGTGCGCCGCAAGGGCGACGTGCTGCCGGACGCCACGCACACGATCGTCTTCAACGACATGACCATCAACAACCGCAAGCCGCACACCGGCCCGGACCTCGAGGCCACCGTCGGCGACCGCGTCGAGATCGTCATGATCACACACGGCGAGTACTACCACACGTTCCACATGCACGGTCACCGCTGGGCGGACAACCGCACCGGCATCCTCACCGGACCCGACGACCCGAGCCGGGTCATCGACAACAAGATCACCGGCCCGGCGGACTCCTTCGGCTTCCAGATCATCGCGGGGGAAGGGGTCGGCGCGGGGGCGTGGATGTACCACTGCCACGTGCAGAGCCACTCCGACATGGGAATGGTGGGAATGTTCCTGGTGAAGAAGCCGGACGGCACGATCCCCGGGTACGAACCGCACGAGCACGGCGGGGCGACCGCGAAGAGCGGGGAGAGCGCCGCGAGCGCGGAGCCGACGGGCGAGGCGGCCGCGCACGAACACCACCACTGAGGCGACGACGGCCGGACGGCCGGTGATCGCACCGGCCTCCCGCCCACGGACGCTCCGGGTCCCGGGAGCGTCCCGGGAGCGCCCCCTCCCGGCCCACGGCCTGCCGCTATCCTGAGCCGCAGCCGCCGAGGAGGAGCCGCCCGTGACCGAGACCGCGCCGCGCCCCACGCTCGAGGCCGTGGCCGAGCGCGCCGGGGTCTCGCGGGCCACCGTGTCCCGTGTGGTCAACGGTGCCCACGGGGTGCGGGACGCGCTGGCCGAGCGGGTCCGGCGCGCGGTGGAGGAACTCGGGTACGTGCCCAACCACGCCGCCCGCTCCCTGGTGACCCGGCGGCACCAGGCCGTCGCCGTCGTCGCCGCGGAACCGGAGACACGGGTCTTCGCCGACCCCTACTTCGCCCAGCAACTGCGCGGCATCAGCAAGGAACTGACGGCCCAGGACAACCAGCTCGTGCTGCTGCTCACCGAGGGCCGCGAGGACCACGCCCGCGTCGGGCGCTACCTGGCCGGCGGGCACGTGGACGGTGCCCTCGTCTTCTCGCTGCACCTGCACGACCCGCTGCCCGGCCTGGTCCGCAGCGCCGGCGTGCCGACCGTCTTCGGCGGGCGCCCCGACTGGGACGACGGGCGGGACGACGTGGTCTACGTGGACAGCGACAACCGCGGCGGCGCCCGTTCGGCCGTCCAGCACCTGGCCGGGCTCGGCCGTACCCGCATCGCGCACATCACCGGCCCGCTCGACCAGACCTCGGCCGCGGACCGGCTCGCGGGCTTCCGCGACATCCGGGCGGGCGCCGACCCCGGACTGGTCGCGCGGGGGGACTTCACCGCGGGCGGCGGGGAGCGGGCGATGCGGGAACTGCTCGACCGGTGCCCCGGCCTGGACGCCGTGTTCGCGGCCAACGACCTCACCGCGGCGGGCGCCCTGCGGGTGCTGCGCGAGCGCGGGCGGCGGGTGCCGGACGACGTGGCGGTGGTGGGCTTCGACGACATGCTGCCCGTCGCCGAACAGACCGACCCGCCGCTGACCACCGTCCGCCAGGACATCGAGGGCATGGGTCGGCTGATGGCCCGCCTGCTGCTGCGCGGCCTGGACCGGGGGACACCCGACGACGCGGCACCCGACGACGCGGAGGCCCCGGCCCCCGCCCCGCCCGGCGTGATCCTGCCGACCACCCTGGTCCACCGCGCCACGGCCTGAGCCGGCCGCGCCGCGGCGTTGCCCCGGACGGCATCCGGGCTCGGAGACGGGACCCGCCCACTTCGCCGCGGCGTTGCCCCGTCCCGCCCCTGCCCGGAGACGGGACCCGCCCGCCCGTGACCCCGGACGCCGGGACGGCCGCGTACGACCGTGACTACCGGGTGTCTTGCGGCGGGCCCCCGCATGGTCTCCCGCGTCGCCGGGCGGGCCCGGGTGGGGCGGGCACCCGGGCAGGCCCCGGGCGGGCCCGGCGTGTGCGCAGGCACCGACCGGGCAGGGGAGGGACGTGTCGGGTACGTGAACCCGGGATGCCGGGGCCGCTGCGCGAGTCGGGCGGCCGGGGCGTCGGGGGCGTCTGCGTGTGCGGGGCGGCCGTGGGCGCCTCGGGGACGTCTGCGATAGCTGGGCGGCCGGGGTCTCGGGGACGTCTGCGATAGCTGGGCGGCCGGGGTCTCGGGGACGTCTGCGATGGCGGGGCGGCTGGGGGCCTCGGGGCCGCCTTCATGAGTGGGGCGGCCGGGGCCTCGGGTGCCCCGCGGCAGAGGCGTGACCGGCGGGGGGCCGGTGGAGCCCGGGAAGGCGGGCCCCGTGCGGGCGTCGGGCGGCGCGCCCCTGTGCCCGCCCCCGTGCCCTGCCCTACCCCTGGCGCGGTGCCGGCCTGAGGATCGCGAAGCGGGCGCCGTACGGGTCGGCCAGGCGGGCGACGCGGCCGACTCCCTCGATGTCCGTGGCGGGCACCAGTACCGTGCCGCCCAGCTCCGTGGTCCGGGCGACCGCGGTGTCCGCGTCGTCGACCGCGAGGTACGGCAGCCACCCGGCGTCCGTGTCCGCCGGGTCCTCGGCGAGCGGCACCATGCCGCCGAACATGGCCTCCTCGCCCTCTCCGGCCGGATTGACGCAGGTGTAGGAGCCGTCGGGGAAGGAGACGCCGGAAGTCTCCAGGCCGAGCACCGCACGGTAGTACGCGGCGGCGGCCGCGATGTCCGCCGTGTGCAGCTCGACCCAGCACAGCGCGCCCGTCTCGCCGGCCACGTCCAGTCCGCCGCGCCGCCCCGGCTGCCAGATGCCGAACGGCACCCCGGCCCGGTCGGCGAGGATCGCCATCGTGCCCTGGTCCATGACGTCCATCGGCTGCACGAGGACACCGCCGTGCGCCTGCTCGGAGGCCCTGGCCGCGGCGTGGGTGTCCGGCGCGTGGAAGTACACGGTCCAGGACGGCGGGCCCTGCTCCTCGGTCGTACCCATGCCGCCGGCCACGATCCGGCCGTCCAGCTCGAAGAAGCCGTACCCCCCGGCCTCCGGCCCCGCCGACCGGAACCGCCAGCCGAAGAGGCCGCCGTAGAAGGACGTGGCGCCGTCGAGATCCGGGGTGCCGACGTCGAGCCAGTTCGGCGCGCCGGTGACGAAACGGGTGGTGAGCATGATCGCCCTCCTCGGAAGGGTCCCGTTGCCTGCTCTTCCGAGTCTTCCACCGACCACCGGCAACCGCTTCCGCGCGCCGCCGTGCGCCGCCGTGCCCGGCGGAGGACGATCTGATCGGCTGGGGGTGGGGGACGCGCGGCGTTGATACCGCGTTGATCGAACGTTTTTCGCCGCCCGGCACGCTGCTGCGCATGCACATCGAGACGACCACGACGCCCGACCTCAGCTGGCAGGAGGACGCGTTGTGCGCGCAGACCGGGGGAGACTTCTTCTTCCCCGAGCCCGGCAGCTCCGTACGGGACGCGAAGCGGATCTGCGCCCTGTGCCCGATCCGCTCGTCCTGCCTGGAGTTCGCGCTGAGCAACGACGAGCGCTTCGGCGTCTGGGGCGGCCTGTCGGAGAAGGAGCGGCTGGCCCTGCGGCGCACCACTCCCTGAACTCCACCCACCGCACCCCGAGCGCGCGCCCGCCGTGACGCACTGTGCCGGCACCGGCACCGGCACCGGCACGGCGGCGCTCGGCGGGCGCGGGGACTGGCCCGCGCCCTGGTGGGACCTGTCGCGCGAGCTGCGCCGCCACCCGGTCCCCGAGGTACGCGACGCGGCCCGGGGGCGGTCAGCCTGCCGCGCGGGCCGCCATCCGGGCCTTGCGCGCCGCCAGCTTCTCGTCGAACTTGGCGGCCTCGGCGTCCAGCCCGCCCATGTACAGTCCCAGTTCCTCCTGGGCCGCCTGCCCGTCGGGGCCGAGGCCGTCGATCTCCATGATCTTCAGGAAGCGCAGCACGGGCTGGATCACGTCGTCGTGGTGGATGCGCAGGTTGTAGACCTCGCCGATCGCCATCTGCGCGGCCGCACGCTCGAAGCCGGGCATGCCGTGACCGGGCATCCGGAAGTTGACGACCACGTCCCGGACCGCCTGCATCGTCAGGTCGGGTGCCAGTTCGAAGGCCGCCTTGAGCAGGTTCCGGTAGAAGACCATGTGCAGGTTCTCGTCGGTCGCGATGCGGGCCAGCATGCGGTCGCAGACCGGGTCGCCGGACTGGTGGCCCGTGTTGCGGTGCGAGATGCGGGTGGCCAGCTCCTGGAAGGCCACGTAGGCCACCGAGTGCAGCATCGAGTGCCGGTTGTCCGACTCGAAGCCCTCACTCATGTGGGCCATGCGGAACTGCTCCAGCTTGTCCGGGTCGACCGCGCGCGAGGCGAGCAGGTAGTCGCGCATCACGATGCCGTGCCGGCCCTCCTCCGCGGTCCAGCGGTGCACCCAGGTGCCCCAGGCGCCGTCGCGGCCGAAGAGGCTGGCGATCTCGTGGTGGTAGCTGGGGAGGTTGTCCTCCGTCAGGAGGTTCACCACGAGGGCGATCCGGCCGATCTCGGTGACCTTGGACTGACCCTTCTCCCAGGCCTCGCCGTCCTCGAAGAACCCGGGGAAGTTGCGGCCGTCGCTCCAGGGCACGTACTCGTGCGGCATCCAGTCCTTGGTGACCTTCAGGTGCCGGTTGAGTTCGGTCTCGACCACTTCCTCCAGCGCGTACAGCAGCCGGGCGTCGGTCCATTCGGCGGAACTGCCGAGGTGCGGGGAGACGATCGTCACGAATAACTCCAGGGGGACGTACGACAGTGCGGTGCGGCCGGCGAGCGGTGCCGGGGAACCTACGGGATCGTAGGCTACGAAACCGTAGGTTACGAGACCGTAGGTTAAACGCACTGTAAAGGTCGCTGATCAGCCACCGTCCGGCGGTACCCCGCGAGGCCCCGAGACCCGCAGGTCCAGGGCCGTACGGACGCCCGGTGCACCGCGCTCAGGCGTACAGCTCCCGCAGCCGGACCGAGAGGCACGTCACACAGCCCTCGAGTTTCTCGAACTCCCCGATGTCGACGAGCACCGGCTCGTGACCGAGGTCGGCGAGCAGCTCCGCCGTCTTCGGCGCGCTCGCCGCCATCAGCAGCTTGCTCCCGCCGAGCAGCACCACGTGCGCCCCCGACTCCTCCGGCACCGGCAGGAACCGGGGGAACAGCGAGGGCACGTCCGTCATCGGGATGTGCCCGAGCACCGTCCCGTCCGGCAGCGCGGTGACCGCCGACTTCAGGTGCAGCACCTTGCTCACCGGCACCGCGACCACCCGCGCGCCCAGCGGCTCGAACGCCGCCCGCAACTGCTGGACACCGGCCGCGTTGGTGCGCCCGCCGCGACCCACGTAGATCGTGTCACCGACCTTCAGGACGTCGCCGCCCTCCAGGGTGCCCGGCTCCCAGACCCAGTTGACCGAGCAGCCGAGCCGGGCCACGGCCTCCTCGACGCCGGCCGTCTCCGCGCGCCGCGACTCGGCGCCGGGCCGCGTGATCAGCGCGACGTTGCGGTACACGACGACCGCGTCCTCGACGAAGACCGAGTCCGGGCAGTCGTCCGCCGGGTCCACCTCCAGCGTCTCCCAGCCGTGCGCTCCGAGTGCCTCGACGTAGGCGTCCCACTGCTCCAGGGCCAGGGCCTGATCGACCTTCTCCCGCTCGATGTGCGTCACCAGCCCCTCGGCGAGCCGGGAGCTGGGGCGGCGGACGAGGGCCTTCTTGCTGGGCACGCGGAACCTTTCGCATCGGCGTGGACCTGCGCCTGTCGGGCGCCGGCGGGAAGGCGCCCGTGACGGGGCGCCGGTTCGCCATCATGCAGCGGGGACCTGTGCGGACGGAACCCCCGTCAGCCCCTCGTAGCCCTCCTGAGATGCTCAGCGGTGCTGGAGCCGCGGACCGCGAGCAGTTCGCGCGGAGTGCCCTCGAAGATCACCCGGCCGCCGTCCCGTCCCCCGTCCGGACCGAGGTCGATCACCCGGTCGGCGTGCGCCACCACGTCCAGGTTGTGCTCGACCACCACGACCGTGTTGCCGGTGTCCACCAGCCGGTCCAGCAGGGCGAGCAGCCCCTCCACGTCCGACATGTGCAGTCCGGTGGTCGGCTCGTCCAGTACGTAGACGGCGCCGGTGCGGTGCAGCCTGGTGGCCAGTTTGATCCGCTGGCGTTCGCCGCCGGAGAGCGTGGACAGCGGCTGCCCGAGGGTGAGGTAGGTGAGGCCGACGTCGCGCAGGGTGCGCAGCCGACGGCGTACGCCGGTGTCGGAGAAGAAGCCGAGGGCCTGGCCGGCGGTCATCGCCAGCACGTCGGCGACGGACCGGCCGTCGACGGTCAGCCGCAGCACCTCCTCCCGGAAGCGCCGCCCCTCGCAGTCGTGGCAGGTGGTCGTGACCGGGTCCATGAAGGCGAGGTCGGTGTGGATGATCCCGCGCCCCTCGCAGGTGCCGCAGGCCCCTGCCGAGTTGAAGCTGAAGAACCCCGGCTCGGCACCGGTCTCCCGCGCGAAGACCTTCCGCACCGTGTCCATGATCCCGAGGTACGTCGCCGGGGTGGAGCGGGCCGAGATGCCGATGGCCGACTGGTCGACGACCACGGCGTTCGGGTGGGCGGCGGTCAGCTCCGCGACCAGCGTGCTCTTGCCCGACCCGGCGACCCCGGTGACCGCGGTGAGCACCCCGGTCGCGAACGCCACCGTCACCTCCCGCAGGTTGTGCCGGTCGGCGCCCTTGACCCACAGCTCGCCGGTCGCCGTCCGTACGGTGTCCTTCACCGCCGTACGCCGCCGCAGGCACCGCCCGGTGAGGGTGTCCGACGCGGCCAGTTCCTCCGGAGTCCCCTCGAACACCACCAGGCCGCCGTCGGCACCGGCCCGCGGCCCCATGTCGACGACGTGGTCGGCCAGCGCGACGACGTCCGGGTCGTGCTCGACCACCAGCACGGTGTTGCCCTTGTCGCGCAGCCGCAGCAGCAGGTCGCCCAGGCGCCCGACGTCCCGCGGGTGCAGTCCGACGCTGGGCTCGTCGAAGATGTACGTCATCCCGGTCAGGCTGGACCCGAGGTGCCGCACGGTCTTCAGCCGCTGCCCCTCGCCGCCGGACAGGGTGGCGGTCTCCCGGTCCAGGCTGAGATAGCCGAGACCGATCGCCTCCACCCGCTCCAGGGCGGCCACCGCGGCCGTGGCGACGGGCAGGGCCACCGGGTCGGTGATCCGGCGCAGCACGGCGATCAGATCGGTGATCTGCATCCGCGAGCAGTCGGCGATGGAGTGCCCCTCGATCCGGGTCGCGAGCGCGGCCGCGTTCAGCCGGGCCCCGCCGCAGTCGGGGCAGCGGGCCTCGACCAGGAAGCCGCGCACGAGGTCCCGGGTCTTCTCGCTCATGCCGGACAGGTCCCGCTTGAGGTACAGCCGTTCGAACCGGTCGGCGAGCCCCTCGTAGTCGGTGCTCCACGTTCCGCCCGAGCCGCTGACGGTGACCTTGCTGCCGGGCCGCCCGCGCATCAGGAAGGCGCGCTCGGCCGCCGTGAAGTCGCCGACCGGCTTGCCGGTGTCCAGCTCCCGCGTGTTGGTGTAGGTCCGCCCCTGCCAGGTCCCGGCCGCGAACGGCGGGAAGCGGACCGCGCCGCCGGCCAGCGACCTGGCCGGGTCCAGGATCCGCTCCCAGTCGGGCTGCACCCGGCGGCCCAGGCCGTCGCAGCCGGGGCACATGCCCGACGGGTCGTTGAACGAGTACGCCGTGGCCCCTCCGGCGCTGGGGGTGCCGTGCCGGGAGAACAGCACCCGCAGCACCGAGTGGATGTCGGTCATCGTGCCGACCGTGGACCGCGAGTGGCCGCCGACCGGCCGCTGGTCGACGACGATCGCGGGGGTCAGGCCCTCCAGGGCGTCCGCGTGCGGCCGCTCGTACTTGGGCAGCCGGTTGCGCACGAACCACGTGAACGTCTCGTTCAGCTGGCGCTGCGACTCCACCGCGATCGTGTCGAACACGACCGACGACTTCCCCGATCCCGAAACGCCGGTGAACACGGTCAGCCGGCCCTTCGGGATGCGGAGTGTGACGTCCTGGAGGTTGTTCTCCCTGGCCCCGGTGATGCTGATGAACTCGCTCATGCGAGGGACGCTAGGCGGGATACCCGACAGCTTCTGGCGTGATTTCCCGCAGTTCTCCCTCCTCGAACAGCAGCCAGCGCGTGATGCCGAGCGACTCCAGGAACGGCAGGTCGTGGCTGGCCACGATCAGCGCCCCCTCGTACGCCTCCAGCGCGCTGGTGAGCTGCCGTACGCTCGCCAGGTCCAGGTTGTTGGTCGGCTCGTCCAGCATCAGCAGCTGCGGCGCGGGCTCGGCCAGCATCAGCGCCGCCAGCGCCGCCCGGAAGCGCTCGCCGCCGGAGAGCGTGGCGGCCTGCTGGTCGGCGCGGGCGCCCCGGAACAGGAAGCGTGCCAGCCGCGCCCGGATCCGGTTGTTGGTGGCGCCCGGCGCGAACCGGGCCACGTTCTCGGCGACGCTCAGCCCGTCGTCCAGGACGTCCAGGCGCTGCGGCAGGAACCGCAGCGGCACGTGCGCCGTCGCCTCGCCCGCCACCGGCGCCAGCTCCCCGGCGACGGTGCGCAGCAGCGTGGTCTTGCCCGCGCCGTTGCGCCCGACCAGCGCGACCCGTTCGGGGCCGTGCAGATCGAGGCCGCCCCTCACGCGGGCGCCGTACACCAGCTCCAGCTCCCGCACGGTGAGCACGGTCCGGCCCGGCGGCACGGCCGTGTACGGCAGGTCGACGCGGATCTCGTCGTCGTCCCGTACGGCCTCCACCGCGTCGTCGAGCCGTTCCTTCGCCTCGGCGAGCTTCTCCTCGTGCATGATGCGGTACTTGCCGGCCGACTGCTGCGCCGTGCGGGCACGCAGCTTCATCACGGCCCGGGGCTCGCGCTTGGTGTCGTACATCTTCTGTCCGTAGCGCCTGCGACGGGCCAGCACGACCTGCGCGTCGGCCAGTTCGCGCTTCTGCTTGCGCAGATCGGACTCGGCGACCCGCACCATCCGCTCGGCCGCCTCCTGCTCCACGGCCAGCGCCTCCTCGTACGCGGTGAAATCGCCGCCGTACCAGGTGACCGAGCCGGAGCGCAGGTCGGCGATCTGGTCGACCCGTTCCAGCAGCTCGCGGTCGTGGCTGACCACGACCAGCACACCCGGCCAGGACTCGACGGCCGCGTACAGCCGCCGGCGGGCGTAGACGTCGAGGTTGTTGGTGGGCTCGTCCAGGAGCAGGACGTCGGGCCGGCGCAGCAGCAGCGCGGCCAGCCGCAGCAGTACCGACTCGCCGCCCGAGACCTCGCCGACGGTGCGGTCCAGGCCCACGTGGCCGAGGCCCAGCTCGCCGAGCGTGGCGAGGGCGCGCTCCTCGACGTCCCAGTCGTCGCCGACGGTCTCGAAGCGCTCCGCGCTCACGTCGCCCGCCTCGATGGCGTGCAGCGCGGCCCGCCGCGCGTCGATGCCGAGCGCCTCGTCGACCCGCAGCGCGGTGTCGAGCGTGACGTTCTGCGGCAGGTAGCCCACCTCGCCGGACACCCGGACGGTGCCGTCGGCCGGGGTGAGCCGTCCGGCGATCAGCTTCAACAGGGTTGACTTCCCGGCGCCGTTGACGCCGACGAGCCCGGTCCTGCCGGGGCCGAAGGCGACGTCGAGCCCCTCGAAGACGGTGGTGCCGTCGGGCCAGGCGAAGGACAGGGACGTACAGGCGAGAGAAGTGGGGGAGTGTGACATACGGGTCTCCGCGGTTGCTCGAAGCGGTCAGGGGCAAACGCGTATCGAGACACCGGAAGCGGGCGGCCACCGTCGGACGAGGGGAGGGCATGAGGGAAGCCCTGCTCCGTCAGAGGCTCGGACGGCTCGAACGCCGAGGTCGCACGCGGCGCACACACGTGAGATACGTGTGAGGCGGTGTCTCAGGACCTCAGACGAGCAACGTCCTTCTCCAATCGGTGGCAACAGAAGCGGTACCGAACATAAAGAGAGACCGGTTGGCCCGTCAACGCATTTACGCGGAACCCGAGGAGGCCCCCGTGCCCAACGGCTCGCTCTCACTGCCGGCCCGGCTCTGCCTGCTGGCCTGGGACCCCGCGGGGTCCACCGCCACCGACACCGCCCGGGTCCAGCACCTGGTGCGCGCCGGTGCGCTCACCGAGCTGGCCCAGCACGGTCTGCTCACCGACGACGAGGGCATCGCCACCCCCGCCGACCTGGACTCCCGCACCGGGGACGCCGTCCTCGACGGGCTCCTCGAACTCGTCCGCGAGTCGCTGCCGCACCGGTGGCGCACCTGGGTGCGGCTGCACGCCCGGGTCACCTTCGACGCCGTACGGGAGCAGTTGGTGGCCGAGGGGTACCTGCGGGCCGAGAAGAGGCGCGTGCTCGGCGTGTTCCCGTCCGTGGAGTACGTGCTCGCGCGCGAGGCCGTGGCGCGGGCGCTGCGCGAGGATGCGCGCCAGGTCGTCGAGGGGCCGCAGGCGGCCGGTGAGGTGTCCGAGCGGGACGCGGCCCTGGCCGCGCTGGCGGCCGCCGCCGGACTGGGTGTGCCCAGGGACTCGGTGAGCGGCGTGCGCGGACGGGAGCGGATCACGGAGCTGACTCGCCGGTGCGCGAGCGCGGCACCCGGCATGCGGAAGATCGTGGGCGAGGTGTGGGACGCGGTGAGCGACGAGGGCGCGCGGTCACCGGTGTCCGCGCGCGGCTGAGCGCCGTCCGTCGCCGCGCGACCGGGGGCGAGGTCAGCAGCCCTCGCGCATCAGCTCCGCCAGGTCGTGGTCCAGGTCCAGCTGAAGGTGCTCCAGACCCACCGGCACCAGCTCGCCGGCGGCGTGCAGGAACCGGCGCAGCTCGCCCGAGCGGACGTGGATCACGGCGGTGCCCTCGGGCGCGTGGAACTCCAGCACGGTGCGGTCGTACCCGTACGGACGCACCCGGACGTCGCCGTGGCCGTTCGGCTCCCGCATCCCGGCGATGAGCAGCTCGCGGGAGAAGGTCCAGCAGACCTCCACGCCCTCCAGGGTGGCCGGGGCCGGGAAGGTCATGCGGACGGCGAACGGGTCGGCGCGGTCGTAGTGCAGGGTCGCGGGAATGTTCGGCATGCGCGGCGCGGCGGCGACGAGACGCGCCTCGACGGGCTGATCGATGACGGTGGACAACGCCTTGCTCCCTCGTGACGGCTGGACGGGCTTCGCGGGTGGTACGGGCCGGGCACTGGAAGAGACGTCGGAATCAGCCCATCCGTGCACACGACGAGCGAGTGACCTCTGTCACCGCGTTCATGCCCCGCGGGCCCCAGGAGTGACACGCCTCTCCTCCCGTGTCCCGCAGGGCACTTGCGGCACGCCCGCACCGAGCGCCCGGGCGGTCGCGGCCCTCTGGACGGCGCGCGGACCGTGGGCTAGCTTCGCCCGCCATGAGGCGCTTGGGAAGCACGCGACGCACGGTACGGTCCGTTCGAGCCGGCGGCAGGCGTACGGGGCGGGTGGCGCTCGCGGGAGCGGTCTGCGCGGCGGCGCTGGCCGCGCTGACCGCCGTACCCGCCCAGGCGCACCCGCGGCCGCAGTGGGACGTGAAGGACACCGGGGTCTCGGACGTCCGGTTCCGCGGTCTCGCCGCCGTCAGCCGGCACACCGCCTGGGCGGCCGGCACCGGGGGCACGGTCCTGCGGACCACCGACGGCGGCGGCACCTGGCGCGACGTCTCCCCGTCCGGCGCCGGTGAACTGGAGTTCCGGGACATCGAGGCCTTCGACGCCCGCCGGGCCGTGGCCCTGTCCATCGGCGAGGGCGAGGCGTCCCGCGTCTACCGCACCGACGACGGCGGGGCGACCTGGACCGAGTCCTTCCGCAACACCGACGCGCGGGCCTTCTACGACTGCCTCACCTTCTTCGACCGCCGGCACGGCCTCGCCATGAGCGACCCGGTGGACGGGAAGTTCCGCATCCTGTCGACCAGCGACGGCGGCCGCTCCTGGAAGGTGCTGCCCGCCGCGGGCATGCCGGCCGCGCAGGACGGCGAGGCCGGGTTCGCGGCGAGCGGCCAGTGCCTGGTCTCCGCCGGGCCGAGGGACGTGTGGCTGGCCACCGGCGGGGCCGCACGCGCGCGTGTGCTGCACTCCGCCGACCGCGGGCTCACCTGGACTGCCACCGACGCCCCGATCCCGGCCGGCGACCCCGCCCGCGGTGTCTTCGCCCTCGCCTTCCGCGACCGCGCCCACGGCCTCGCCGTCGGCGGCGACTACCGCCCCGAGCAGGCCTCCCCGCGGGCCGCCGCCCGGACCGCCGACGCCGGCCGCACCTGGCGCCCCGCCGACCGCCCGCCGCCCGCCTACCGCTCCGGCGTCGCCTGGCTCCCGCACAGCCGCTCCGCCGCCCTCGCCGTCGGCCCCACCGGCACCGATCTCACCACGGACGGCGGCCACACCTGGCGCACCGTCGACACCGGGTCCTACGACACCGTGGACTGCACCCCGGACCTGGGCTGTTGGGCCGCGGGCGAGCAGGGCCGGATCGCCCGGCTGGAGCGCTGACACCGGGCGGGCGGGGGTGTTTGTCCGTAACGTGGGTAACCGTTCGCTGAACGTGAGAGGAAGTGAGCGGACATGCCGAGCGGTTCCAGCTCCAAGCGGGAGCGGCAGTACGAGCACATCAAGAAGAGCGCGAAGGACCGCGGCGAGAGTACCGGCCGCGCCAAGGAGATCGCGGCGCGGACGGTGAACAAGGAGCGCGCGCAGTCCGGCGAGTCCAAGACCGCCAGCCGCACCTCGACGCAGGACATGTCGCCGAGCAAGCGCGGCGGCCGGCGCTCCGGGAACCGCCAGGGACCCCAGGGGCCCACCTACGACCAGCTGTACGAGGAGGCCAAGCGCCGCGGCGTCCACGGCCGTTCGAGCATGAAGAAGGGCGAGCTGCGCCAGGCGCTCGGCAAGTGAGCCGCCGTCCTCAGCCGAGCGTCTCCCGGTAGCGCTCCAGCGCGGGCGCCGTCTTCGTGGCGACGAACTCGGTGACGCGGTACTCGCACACGCCCGCCCGGACGAACGGGTCGCCCGCGGTGATCTCCTCGATCCGCGCACGGTCCCCCGCGACGGCGAGGATCACCCCGCCGTCGCGGGGTTCCTTGCGCCCGGACGCCAGGAACACGCCCTGCTCGTACAGCCCGTCGAGCCAGACCACATGGTCCGGCAGCACGGCGTCGACGGCGTCGAGCGGGGCGGTGTAGGACAGTTCCAGTACGAACATGATCGCGAGCCTACCCGGGCTCCCGTAGGCTTGCGGCCACGATGACCACCGTGACCGTCCAGATCCCCGCCGACTGGCCCGCGACCGAGGAGCGGGCCCGCGCCGTCCAGGACGAACTGCGCGCTCGCGTGGTGCTCGACGAGCCCGGGCCCCCGCCCGGCACCGGCCGGGTGACCGGCGTGGACGTCGCCTACGACGACGAACGCGACGTCGTCGCGGCGGCGGCCGTCGTGCTGGACGCCGCGACCCTCGCCGTCGTCGCCGAGGCCACGGCCGTCGGGCGGATCTCCTTCCCCTACGTGCCCGGTCTGCTGGCCTTCCGGGAGATCCCGACCGTGCTCGCCGCCCTGGCGGCGCTGCCCTGCGCGCCCGGCCTGGTCGTGTGCGACGGGTACGGCCTGGCCCACCCGCGCCGCTTCGGCCTCGCGAGCCACCTGGGCGTCCTCACCGGCCTGCCCACGATCGGCGTGGCCAAGAACCCGTTCACCTTCACGTACGACGCCCCGGACACACGGCGCGGCAGTACGTCCCCACTGCTCGCCGGCGCCGAGGAGGTCGGGCGTGCGGTGCGCACCCGTGACGCCGTGAAGCCGGTCTTCGTCTCCATCGGGCACCGGGTGGACCTGGCCAACGCCTGCGCCCACACCCTGGCCCTGACGCCCGCCTACCGGCTGCCGGAGACCACCCGCAGGGCCGACGCCCTGTGCCGCGCGGCCCTGCGGGACGCCGCCTACCCGGCCTGATCCTCGACGCTCCAGCGGCCCACCTCCCGGTACGCCGAGTCGTAGATCGCCGAGCCGTCGCCGGCCCGCAGTGCGTAGTGCTTCAGGTTGCCGCCCCAGTACCGCAGGATCCGCTGTAGTTCGCCGGCGGGGTCCTCGGCGAGCGCGCCCTCGTCCATGGTGACTTCGAGAAGGAACTTCATGCCTTCAAGCGTTTCATTGAACTCCTTTTTGGCACTTTGCCGCGCAGGCCGCCCGGTCGCGTCGGGGCAGGTGCCGTGAAGGTGCCGGGAAAGTCTCAAATCGGCCGGTCCGGAGGCTCAGGTGGATCTGAGTATCCGTACGGATGTGCCGCCGCCCGCGGCCCCGGCAGGGTGGACGCATGACGACACACCGCGCACCCGAGTACTCGGCCCAGCCCGGCCGGCCCGTCGAGCGGGCCGTGGTCGCCGGGCTGGTGCTGGCCGTGGGCGCGGGGCTGGCCTGGATCGGCGGGATGATCTACACGATCGCCGGTTGGGCCGGATAGGCCCCGGGCCCTCCGGGCCTGCCGGGCTCACCGGATCTGCCGGGCTCACCGGATCTGCCGGGCCCTCGCGACCTGCTGGACCTGCCGAACCCGCGGGATGCGCCGGATCCGCGGGGCAGCTGTACGCCTCCCGGAGCGGCCGCTCAGCGGGTCGCGGCGACCCGGAAGCCGATGCCCGCCGCCCGCAGCCGCTCGGTCAGCGCGTCGCCCATCGCCACGGCCGTGGTGACCTGCCCGGCCGTCGGCGGCAGGGGGTCGAGGGCGAGGCAGAGCGCCGCCTCGGCGAACATCTTGGCGGTCTCGTCGTACCCGGGGTCGCCGCCCACGACCTCGGTGAACACCGTGCGGCCGCCGCCCTCGCCCACGAAGCGGACCGAGAACCAGCTCTTCGCCCGCCGCTCGGCGCTCGGTCCCTCGCCCGGCGCGAGCCGCCCGGACAGCCAGCGCCGCGCGGGCGGCACCTGGGCCGCCGCCAGCAGCGCGCCCACGGCCGCCACCCCGCCCACCGCGACGGGCAGCCGCCGTACGGCCGCGTAGTGGCGGTAGCGGAAGTCCGGGCCATAGCGGTCCAGGGCCTTCGCGGAGCGGCGCACGATCTGCGCGTCCACGGTCGGCAGTGGCACCGCCCACGCCCCCACCTCCCCGGCGAACCGGGGCGCCCCGGTGGGCGTCACCACGCGGCGGCCGACCAGCCGGGGCTCGTGCCGCCGGCGTTCCAGCGCGGCGGCCCGCAGCGCCCGGCCGCGCGCGAACTGGCCCAGCGCGGAGGCGAACGTTCCGCCCGAGAACGTGGCACCGACCCGCACGAAGCCGTCCACCCTCAGCGGCACGCCCTCCGGGAGATGCCGCACGGTGAAGTACACGCCGAGGTCGTGCGGGACGGAGTCGAAGCCGCAGGCGTGCACCAGGCGGGCGCCGGTCTCCCGCGCGCGGGCGTCGTGGCGGACGTAGGCCAGGTCCACGAACTCGGGCTCCCCGGTGAGGTCGAGGTAGTCCGTGCCGGCCTCCGCGCACGCGGCGACCAGCGCGTCGCCGTACCGGACGTAGGGGCCGACCGTCGTGGCCAGCACCCGCGCCTGCGCGGCGAGTCCGCGCAGCGAGGCCGGATCGGACACGTCCGCGAGCAGCACGCCGATGCCGGCCGCGCTGTCCGCCGCGCTGTCCGCCACGGCGGTCAGCCGGTCGCGCAGGCGGCGCAGCTTCTCTCCGTCGCGGCCGGCGATCGCCCAGCGCAGTCCCTCCGGTGCGTGCGCGGCGAGGTACTCCGCCGTCAGTTCGCCGACGAACCCCGTCGCCCCGAACAGCACGATGTCGTACGGCCGGTCGGCCGCTTTCAGCCTGCTCATGACATCCCTTCGTCACCCGTCGGCAACCCCTGGGTCCGCAGCACGCGCCGTTGCCGGTGGCTGAGGCTAGCGTGAGGATCGCGCGACCCGGAGCGGAGCCTGCACCATAATTGGCTAAGCGCTTGCTCGCCCGGGTCTTGTGCCCAGTGGAACACGTTCTTAGCATCACTGGTGTTACATCGGTTGTGTCACAGAGCTGGGGGCTGGATGTCGGAAGCGAAGACGCCGACGCGGACGCCGGGCACCGAGGGCCCGCTCGCCGGCGTGCGCGTGGTCGAGCTGGCCGGTATCGGTCCCGGGCCCTTCGCCGCCATGCTCCTGGCCGACCTGGGCGCCGACGTCGTGCGCGTCGACCGCCCCGGCGGGCCCGGCCTCGGGATCGACCCGGCCCACGACGTCACCAACCGCAACAAGCGCTCCGTGGTCGTCGACCTCAAGGCAGCGGACGGCCCGGCCCGCGTCCTCGACCTCGCCGCGCGCGCGGACGTCCTGATCGAGGGCTACCGCCCCGGCGTCGCCGAACGGCTCGGCGTCGGCCCCCGGGACTGCCACGCCCGCAACCCGCGCCTCGTCTACGGCCGGATGACCGGCTGGGGCCAGGAAGGCCCGCTCGCCGATCGCGCCGGGCACGACATCGGGTACATCGCGCTCACCGGCACCCTCGGCATGATCGGCGGTCCCGACGCGCCCCCGGCCGTCCCCGCCAACCTCCTCGGCGACTACGCGGGCGGCTCCCTCTACCTGGTCGTCGGCATCCTCGCCGCCCTGCACCACGCGCGCGAGAGCGGCACCGGGCAGGTCGTGGACGCCGCCATCGTCGACGGCACCGCCCACCTCTCCACGATGATCCACGGCATGCTCGCCGCCGGAAGCTGGCAGGACCGGCGCGGCGCCAACCTCCTCGACGGCGGCTGCCCCTTCTACGGCACCTACGAGACCGCCGACGGCCGGTACATGGCGGTCGGTGCGCTCGAACCGCAGTTCTACGCCGAGTTCATGCGGCTGCTGGGCATCCCCGACCTGGCACCGGCCCGCGACGACCTGGCCCGCTGGCCCGAACTGCGCGAGGCCGTCGCCGCCCGGTTCAAGTCCCGTACCCGCGACGAATGGACGGCCGTCTTCGCCGACTCCGACGCCTGTACGGCCCCGGTCCTGTCGCTGCGCGAGGCCCCGCACCACCCGCACCTGGCCGCCCGCGCCACCTTCACCGAGCACGACGGCATCACCCAGCCGGCCCCCGCTCCCCGCTTCTCCGCCACGCCCACCGCCGTCCGCACCGGGCCCGCCCTGCCCGGCGCCGGCACCGAAGCCGTCGTCCGCGACTGGGGGCTGGCCCCCGACTGGGCCCCGCCCCCGGCCTCCCGCCCCGATCCCGCAGTGCACAACCCTCAGTGAAAGGCCTGCCAGTGAGCACCGAAGCGTACGTGTACGACGCGATCCGCACCCCGCGCGGACGCGGCAAGGCGAACGGCGCCCTGCACGGCACGAAGCCGATCGACCTGGTGGTCGGCCTCATCAAGGAGATCCGGGCCCGTTTCCCCGACCTGGACCCGGCGGCGGTGGACGATGTCGTGCTCGGTGTCGTCGGTCCGGTCGGCGACCAGGGCTCCGACATCGCGCGTATCGCGGCGATCGCGGCCGGGCTGCCGGACACGGTGGCCGGCGTGCAGGAGAACCGCTTCTGTGCCTCGGGCCTGGAGGCCGTCAACATGGCCGCCATGAAGGTGCGCTCCGGCTGGGAGGACCTGGTCCTCGCGGGTGGCGTCGAGTCCATGTCCCGCGTCCCGATGGCCTCGGACGGCGGCGCCTGGTTCAACGACCCGATGACGAACCTCGCCACCAACTTCGTCCCGCAGGGCATCGGGGCCGACCTGATCGCGACGATCGAGGGTTTCTCGCGCCGTGACGTGGACGAGTACGCGGCGCTGTCCCAGGAGCGTGCGGCCACCGCCTGGAAGGAGGGCCGTTTCGAGCGGTCCGTCGTGCCGGTGCGCGACCGCGCCGGTCTCACGGTCCTCGACCACGACGAGCACCCGCGCCCCGGGACCACCGCGGACTCCCTCGGCAAGCTCAAGCCGTCCTTCGCGGACATCGGTGAGCTGGGCGGTTTCGACGCGGTGGCGTTGCAGAAGTACCACTGGGTGGAGAAGATCGACCACGTCCACCACGCGGGCAACTCCTCCGGCATCGTCGACGGCGCCTCCCTGGTCGCCATCGGCTCCAAGGAGGTCGGTGACCGCTACGGTCTGCGGCCGCGCGCCCGGATCGTCTCCGCCGCCGTCTCCGGCTCCGAGCCCACCATCATGCTCACCGGGCCTGCCCCGGCCACCCGCAAGGCGCTGGCCAAGGCGGGGCTGACCGTCGACGACATCGATCTGGTCGAGATCAACGAGGCGTTCGCGGCGGTGGTGCTGCGGTTCGTGAAGGACATGGGCCTGTCGCTGGACAAGGTCAACGTCAACGGCGGCGCCATCGCGCTCGGTCACCCCCTCGGCGCCACCGGCGCGATGATCCTCGGCACCCTCGTCGACGAACTGGAGCGCCAGGACAAGCGCTACGGCCTCGCCACCCTGTGCGTGGGCGGCGGCATGGGCATCGCCACCATCGTCGAGCGCATCTGACCCCCTCCCGACGGATACGACGGCCACGACGGCCATGACGGCCTCGACGGATCACCTGGAGCACACCCTCATGAGCACCGAGCCCACCACCATCCGCTGGGAGCAGGACGACACCGGTGTCGTCACCCTCGTCCTCGACGACCCCGACCAGTCCGCGAACACCATGAACCAGGCGTTCCGCGACTCCCTGGCGGCGATCACCGACCGCCTGGAGGCCGAGAAGGACTCCATCCGCGGCGTCATCGTCACCTCCGCCAAGAAGACCTTCTTCGCCGGCGGCGACCTGCGCGACCTCATCCGCGTCACCCCGGAGACGGCTCAGGACCTCTTCGACGGCGGCATGGCCATCAAGCGCAACCTGCGCCGCATCGAGACCCTCGGCAAGCCCGTCGTCGCCGCCATGAACGGCGCGGCCCTCGGCGGCGGTTACGAGATCGCCCTGGCCTGCCACCACCGCGTCGCCCTCGACGCCCCCGGCTCCAAGATCGGCTGCCCCGAGGTCACCCTCGGCCTGCTCCCCGGGGGCGGCGGCGTCGTCCGCACCGTCCGGATGCTGGGCATCACGGACGCCCTCCTGAAGGTCCTCCTCCAGGGCACCCAGTACAACCCGCGCCGCGCCCGGGAGAACGGCCTGGTCGACGAGGTCGCCGACAGCCGCGAGGACATGCTCGCCAAGGCCCGCGCCTTCATCGACGCCCACCCGGAGTCGGCTCAGCCCTGGGACCGGCCCGGCTACCGCATCCCCGGCGGCACTCCGGCCCACCCGAAGTTCGCGGCCAACCTGCCCGCCTTCCCCGCCAACCTGCGCAAGCAGACGAACGGTGCCCCGTACCCGGCGCCGCGCAACATCATGGCCGCCGCCGTCGAGGGCTCCCAGGTCGACTTCGAGACCGCCCAGGTCATCGAGGCCCGCTACTTCGTCGAGCTGGCCGCCGGTCAGACCTCGAAGAACATGATCCAGGCGTTCTTCTTCGATCTCCAGGCGGTCAACTCGGGTGCGAACCGTCCCAAGGGCGTCGAGCCGAGGAAGGTCACGAAGGTGGCCGTGCTGGGTGCGGGGATGATGGGTGCGGGCATCGCCTACTCGTGTGCCCGCGCCGGCATCGACGTGGTGCTGAAAGACGTTTCGCTGGAGTCGGCGGTCAAGGGCAAGGCGTACTCGGAGAAGCTGTGCGCGAAGGCCGTCGCGAAGGGCCGGACCAGCCGGGAGAAGGCCGACGCGCTCCTCGCCCGGATCACGCCGACCGCCGAGGTGGCCGATCTCGCGGGCTGTGACGCGGTGATCGAGGCGGTGTTCGAGGACACCTCGCTCAAGCACAAGGTGTTCCAGGAGATCGAGCACGTCGTCGCCCCCGACGCGCTGCTGTGCTCCAACACCTCCACGCTGCCCATCACGGCGCTGGCCGAGGGCGTCGAGCGGCAGGGCGACTTCATCGGGCTGCACTTCTTCTCACCCGTGGACCGGATGCCGCTGGTGGAGATCATCAAGGGCGAGCGGACCGGGGAGGAGGCGCTGGCACGCGCGTTCGATCTGGTGCGGCAGATCAGCAAGACGCCGATCGTGGTGAACGACTCGCGGGGCTTCTTCACCTCCCGGGTCATCGGCCACTTCATCAACGAGGGCGTCGCGATGGTCGGCGAGGGCATCGAGCCCGCCTCGGTGGAGCAGGCGGCGGCCCAGGCCGGCTACCCGGCGAAGGTGCTGTCCCTGATGGACGAGCTGACGCTGACCCTGCCCCGGAAGATCCGCGAGGAGACGAAGCGGGCCGTGGAGGAGGCGGGCGGTACCTGGACGGCGCATCCCGCCGAGGCGCTCATCGACCGCATGGTCGACGAGTTCGGCCGCCCGGGACGCAGTGGTGGTGCCGGGTTCTACGCGTACGGCGAGGACGGCAGGCGGGCCGGGCTGTGGCCGGGGCTGCGCGAGCACTTCACCAAGCCGGGCTATGAGATCCCGTTCGTCGACATGCAGGAGCGGATGCTCTTCGCGGAGGCGCTGGACACGGTCAGGCTCCTGGAGGAGGGGGTGCTGACGTCCGTGGCCGACGCCAACGTCGGGTCGATCTTCGGCATCGGCTTCCCGGGCTGGACCGGTGGCGTCCTGCAATACATCAACGGCTACGACGGGGGCCTGCCCGGCTTCGTCGCCCGTGCCCGCGAACTGGCCGACCGCTACGGCGACCGCTTCACGCCGCCCGCCCTGCTGGTGGAGAAGGCGGACAAGGGGGAGGTCTTCACGGACGGCCGCTGAGCCGCCGGATCACTCACCCGCCTCCTTGTCGAGCCACTCCCGCAGCTCCGCGCGCAGCGACCGCTGGAACGTGGTCAGCAGTGCCTGCACCACCAGCGGGTGCATGTGGGCGGACAGCGACCGCACGTCCGGCGCGTCGCGTTCGGCGACCGCGTCGCGCAGCAGCCGCGACAGGTCCCGCGCGGCGGCGCGGGAGTGCTCCAGGAGCGCGGTGCGGGCGGCGAGGACCGTCTCGGGGGAGAAGGGCACGTCGAGCAGCTCGACGCCGAGCCGGAGCAGCGCGGCGTCGACGCGGTAGCCGTCGCCGTCGGGCACCGCGACGTCCATCGCCCCCAGCCGGTCCACCTCCTCGTCGGTGAGCGGTCGCCCCGCCCGCCTGCCCAGCTCCTGGCGGGTGACCCGCTCCACCGTCTCCGGCGCCCAGGAGGCCACCACCGCGCGGTGCAGCGCCAGGTCGCGGGCGCTCAGATCCGACGGCAGCTGCCCCAGGTACCGCTCGATCGCGGCCAGCGTCATGCCCTGGTGCTGCAACTCCTCGATCAGCGCCAGCCGCGCCAGGTGCTCCCCGTCGTAGCGTCCCACCCGGCGCGGGCCGATCACGGGCGGCGGCAGCAGCCCCTTGGTGCCGTAGAAGCGGACCGTGCGCACCGTGACGCCGGCCCGCGCGGCCAGCTCGTCGATCGTGAGGGTCTGCGCCCCGCCGTCGGCTGCCTCGGTGTCGCTCGTCGTCATGTGCAGCAGTATCGCTGTCCCACCAATGCTGTGACACCTCTTGTGCACCGGGTGGAGACCGGCGGCGGATCATGTGAGAAGTCACGCTGTGTGACACATGACACCGCATGTCTACGCAGCGTCGTGGGAAGGTGCTGCCTTGGTCTGTGCCGCGAGGGTGGTGCGGGCCTTGTCACTGTACGGACGACCCGGGCACATCCCGCCCGGGCGCACCAGAGAGTGGAACCACCCGTGAGCAAGGACGCCGTCGCCACGGCACAGGCCGCCGCCCACCCACAGGCGGCCGAACGACCCGCGGACGCGGGCGACGCCGGCTACAGCAAGGACCTCAAGGCCCGCCACGTCAACATGATCGCCATCGGCGGCGCGATCGGCACCGGCCTCTTCCTCGGCGCCGGCGGGCGTCTGCGCGACGCCGGACCGGCGCTCGCGATCGCCTACCTCGTCGCCGGAGTCTTCGCCTTCTTCGTCGTCAAGGCCCTCGGTGAGCTGGTCCTCTACCGGCCCTCCTCCGGTTCCTTCGTGTCGTACGCGCGCGAGTTCCTCGGTGAGAAGGGCGCCTACGTCGCCGGCTGGATGTACTTCCTGAACTGGTCGACGACCGGGATCGCCGACATCACCGCGATCGCGCTGTACACGCACTACTGGAGCATGTTCACGAGCATCCCCCAATGGGTGCTGGCCCTGGTCGCCCTCGCGGTGGTCCTGGCCGTGAACCTGATCTCGGTGAAGATCTTCGGCGAGATGGAGTTCTGGTTCGCGATCGTCAAGGTCGCCACCCTCGTCGGCTTCATGCTGATCGGCATCTTCCTGCTCGCTACCCAGCACGAGGTGAGCGGGCAGACCCCGGGCATGGGCATGATCACCGACCACGGCGGCGTCGTCCCGCACGGCGTGATGCCCGTGGTCCTCGTCATGCAGGGCGTGATCTTCTCCTACGCGGCCCTGGAACTGGTCGGCGTCGCCGCGGGCGAGACCGCCGAGCCGCACAAGATCGTTCCCCGCGCGGTGAACTCGATCATGTGGCGGGTGGCCCTGTTCTACGTCGGCTCGGTCGTCCTCCTGGCCCTGCTGCTGCCCAGTTCGCTCTACTCGGGTGACGAGAGCCCCTTCGTCACCGTGCTGTCGGGGATCGGGGTCCCGGCCGCCGGTGACGTGATGAACCTCGTCGTCCTCACCGCCGCGATGTCGTCGCTCAACTCCGGCCTGTATTCCACCGGCCGCATCCTGCGCTCCATGGCGATGGCCGGGTCCGCGCCCCGGTTCACCGGCGTGATGAGCCGCAGCCAGGTCCCCTACGGCGGCATCCTGCTGACCTGCGCCGTGTGCGTCCTCGGCGTCGGTCTGAACTACCTGGTGCCGAGCAAGGCCTTCGAGATCGTGCTGAACGTGGCCTCCCTGGGCATCATCAGCACGTGGGTGATCATCATGATCTGCCACCTGGTGTTCGTCCGCCGGGCGCGTGCGGGCCTGGTCGAACGGCCGAGCTTCCGGCTGCCCGGCAGCCCCGTCACGGAGATCGTCACGATCGCCTTCCTGCTGGCGGTCATCGGCCTGATGTGGAACGACGAGGAGGTCGGCCGCAAGACCGTGCTGCTGGTGCCCGTCATCGCGGTGATGCTGGTGGCCGGCTGGTTCGGCGTCCGGCGCCGGGTCGCGCACCAGGCCGGGCAGGAGCCGGCGACGCCGAAGGAGTAGCGACCCGGGGCCACTGTCAGTGGTGGCCCGTACGGTGGCGTCATGTCGGAGATCGAATACGTCCGGGGTGACGCCACCGCGCCGTCGGTCAAGGGCGTCAAGATGATCGCCCACGTGTGCAACGACCTCGGTGGCTGGGGCAAGGGCTTCGTCCTTGCCGTCTCCCGCCGCTGGCCGCAGCCGGAGGCGGCGTACCGCGCCTGGCACCGCGACCGGGCGGCCAACGACTTCGGTCTCGGAGCGGTCCAGTTCGTCCAGGTCGAGCCGTACGTGTGGGTGGCCAACATGATCGGCCAGCACGGCACGAGGACCGGCAGCAAGGGCGTCCCGGTGCGCTACGAGGCCATCGGCACCGCTCTCGGCCGCGTCGCCGACAGGGCCGCCGAGCTGGACGCGTCCGTGCACATGCCCCGCATAGGCTGCGGCCTGGCAGGCGGTAAGTGGTCCCGCGTGGAGCCGCTCATATCCGACCGCCTCGCCCGGCGCGGCATCCCCGTGACCGTCTACGACCACGGGGACACCGCCTAGGCCGTCCGCGGCTCAGTGCTCGTGCACGCCGTTCGTCGCGGCGATCTTCCGCCAGGAACGGGGCTGCACGGGCGGCGTCGCGGGGGCCTTCGCGAGGGACCGGGTGCTCGCCGCCGGGGCGTCCGGCTTCGACGGCTGGAACAGCCACGTGTCGAACAGCGCCGCGAGCGGCTTGCCCGACACCTCCTCGGCGTACCGCTGGAAGTCCGCGACGGACGCGTTGCCGTGGGCGTACCTCGCGGGCCAGCCCTTCAGCACGGTGAAGAAGGCGTCGTCCCCGATCTCGTTGCGCAGCACCTGCACGGCCAGCGCGCCCCGGTCGTAGACGGCGCCGTCGAACTGGTTCTCCGGGCCCGGGTCACCTGGCTTCACCGTCCAGAACGCGTCGTCGGCCGGGTGCGAGGCGTACGTGTAGTCGGCCAGTTCCTGCGCCGTGCCCTCGCCCTCGTGCTCGGACCACAGCCACTGGGCGTACCGCGCGAAGCCCTCGTTGATCCAGATGTCCTTCCAGCCGCGCACCGAGACCAGGTCGCCGTACCACTGGTGGGCCAGCTCGTGCACGACGACGGACACGTTCGACCCGTTCGCGAACTGCCGCGGGCTGTAGAACGGCCGGGTCTGCGTCTCCAGCGCGTACCCGGTGGTGGTGTTCGGCACGTAGCCGCCGAGCGCGTCGAACGGATACGGCCCGAAGTACTCGCTCAGCCAGTCCGCGACCTCCCCGGTCCGCTCCACGCTGGCCCGCGCCGCGCCGTCGTTGGCGCCCAGGTCCCTGCTGTAGGCGTTGACGACCGGGATGCCGCCCTCGGTGGTGCCGGTGGTGAGGTCGAACGTCCCCACCGCCAGCGTGGCGAGGTACGTGGCCTGCGGCTGGTCCGAGCGCCAGTTCCAGCGCGTCCAGCCGAGCCGCGAACTCGTCGACTGGAGCGTGCCGTTGGAGATCGCCTGGGTGCCGTCCGGCACCTGCACCGACACGTCGTAGGTGGCCTTGTCCAGCGGGTGGTCGTTGCTGGGGAACCACCAGGCCGCGGCCTCGGGCTCGTTCGCGGCGACGCCGCCGTCCGGGGTGCGGTGCCAACTGGTGAAGCCGAACGCCTGCTTCGAGGACGGCACACCGCTGTAGCGGACGACGACGGTGAGGGGTGTGCCCTTGTCCAACGGCTTCCGCGGGGTGATCTCCAGCTCCTGCTCGCCCGAGGTCGTGAACGAGGCCTTGGCGCCGTTCACCCGCACCTCGCCGACGTCCAGCAGGAAGTCCAGGTTGAACCGCGACAGGTCCGCGGTGGTGCGGGCCAGGATCGTCGCCGTCCCCTCCAGCCGGTCCGTGGCCGGCTGGTACTTCAGGCGCAGGTCGTAGTGCGAGACGTCGTAGCCGCCGTTGCCGTAGGCCGGGTAGTAGGGGTCGCCGATGCCCGGAGCGCCGGGGGAGTGGGCCGCCGCCGACGCCGGGATCGCCAGCATGAGGGAGGCGGCGCCCAGTGCGCCCGGCACGATGATTCTGCGGTGCACGAAAGCTCCAAGTCGTAGGGGCACGAGATCCGTTCGGAACCTGTTCGGAGCCTATTCAGCCCCTGTGCCCACCGTCATGTCCACGGCCACTCCTGTCACACGATCGCCATCCGGCCGTCATGGGCCGCTCCCGGCCCTCTTATGCGCGGGAGTGGGCCGATGTACCGTCCGCGCATGCCGATACGCATGCGCCTCACTCTCGGGAGACCGCTCGCGACGGCGGCCCCGGCCCGGTTGTCCGCCGTGCGCGTCGACCGGGGCCCCGTCGGCCCGCGTGCCGACACGCCGACACCCGCCTTGGACCGCCCCCGCACGTCGGCCCGCGTACCGTTCGTCGGCGGCACCGCCGCGACCAGGGCCACCACCGGTCCGGGCACCGCCGGTCCGGCACCCGCGCCGCACCCCACGCACCGTGTCCCGAAGGGAGGCCGATGAACCGCCTGCGCACCCTGACCGCGACCACCGCGGCCCTCGCCGCGTCCCTGCTGGTCCCGTCCCTCCTCACCGCACCCGCCCACGCCGACGGCACCGCGCACCACCCGCCCCGCACCGGCTTCGAGCGGACGAACGGCGCCCGCTGGACCACCCAGCCGGAGGAACAGGACCTGCTGGCCGCCGCCGACCGGGCGAGCGACCGCGTCGCCCTCGACCGCATCGGCACCACGAAGCAGAACCGCCCCCTTCAGCTCGTGACCATCGGCAGACCCTCCGCCGCCAGCAAGGTCCTCCTCGTGTGCAGCCAGCACGGCGACGAACCCTCCGGCCGCGAGGCCTGCCTGACCACCGTGCGGGACCTCGCGTACGCCACCGACCGCGCGACCCGGCGCTTCCTCGACCGCACCACCGTGCTCGTGCTGCCCACCGCCAACCCCGACGGCCGGGCCGCCGACACCCGCGGCAACGGCGACGGCGTCGACGTCAACCGCGACCACCTGGCCCTGGCGACGGCGGAGGCCCGCGCCCTGGCCGCCGTCGTCCGCGACGAGCGCCCCGACGTCATCTACGACCTGCACGAGTACGGCGCCACACCCCCGTACTACGACAAGGACCTCTTCGACCTCTGGCCCCGCAACCTCAACACCGCCGCACCGGTCCACGACGAGGCCCGCACCCTGTCCGGCGCGTACGTCCGCCCCGCCGCCGAGCACGCCGGGTACTCGACCGGCACGTACGGCATCTGGACCGACCCCGTAACCGGCGACCCGGTCAAGCAGACCGCCGGCGACGGCCAGGAACGCATCCTGCGCAACATGTCCGGCGTGAAGCACGCGGTCGGCCTGCTCATCGAGAGCCGCGTCGACGCCCTCACCGACGCCGAGCGCGACGACCCGGCCCTCAACCACCGGCGCCGGGTGGACTCCCAGCTCGCCGCCCTGGACGGCATGTTCCGCTTCGCGGACCGGCGGCGCGGAAGCGTCGAGGCGGCCACGGGCGCCGCGCGCCGCGCGGGACTGGCCGATTCCGGACCCGTGTACCTGGGCGGCGCGGACAACGACCCGGCCGAGGACTCCGAGGTCCTCCGGGACCCGCCCTGCGGCTACCGGCTGACTGCCGCCCAGTACCGGGACGTCGGGGACGAACTCGCTCTGCACGGTGTACGAGTGCGCCCGACCGGGGAGAAGGGCGCCTACGTACCGCTGCGCCAGTCACAGCGTGCCCTGGTGCCACTGCTCCTGGACGAGCGCGCGACGTACCACGTGACCGCGGGCCGACCGGACACCCGCTGCTGAGGAGGTGAGTTCCGCGTCTTACGTGGTAAGGGCGTAGCGGTGGAGTATTTTCGGCCTGATCGACTGGAAAGGTGCCGCCTGTGACGCAGGACCGACCAAGCGACAAGGAAGAGCACGAAAGAGGCACGCTTCCGGGTTCGGAAGCGGGCCTGCCGGGGCAGGAGCACCGGCCCCGGACCGACCGCGTCGTCTTCGGCGTCACGGCCGTCCTGACCCTGGCGTTCGTCATCTGGGGCGCCGCCGCCACCGACTCGCTGGAGGACGTCTCCAGCAGCATGCTCGGTGGCCTGCTGCACAACGGCGGCTGGGCGTTCACGCTGGCCGCCTCCGGTTTCGTGGTCTTCGCCCTCTGGCTCGCGGCCAGCCGCTACGGCCGTATCCACCTGGGGGCCGAGGGCGAGGAACCCGAGTTCAAGACGGTGTCCTGGGTCGCCATGATGTTCAGCGCCGGCATGGGCATCGGCCTGATGTTCTACGGCGTGAGCGAGCCGCTCGCGCACTACACCACGCCCCCGCCCGGCACCAGCCCGGCCGACTCCGGCGACCGCATGGCCACGGCCATGGCCACCACCCTGTTCCACTGGACGCTCCACCCGTGGGCGATCTACGCCGTGGTCGGACTCGGCATCGCCTACAGCACCTTCCGCAGGCGCCGCAGGCAGACCATAAGCGCCGTGTTCACCCCGCTCATCGGCGAGAAGCACGCCAACGGCGCCGGCGGCCGGGTCATCGACATCCTGGCCATCATCGCGACGATCTTCGGCTCCGCCGCCTCACTCGGCCTCGGCGCCCTCCAGATCGGCTCCGGCATGGAGAAGCTCGACTGGATGGACAAGGTCAGCACCGGACTCCTCGTCGGCATCATCGCGGTGCTGACGGTGGCGTTCGTGGCCTCCGCGATCTCCGGCGTGGAGAAGGGCATCCAGTGGCTGTCCAACACCAACATGGTGCTGGCCCTGCTGCTCGCCGTCTTCGTGTTCGTCGCGGGCCCGACGATCCTCATCCTCGACCTGCTGCCGACCTCAATCTTCGCCTACCTCGGCGAGCTGCCCCAGATGGCCGGCCGCACCGAGATCAGCGGCGGCAAGGAGGTCGCGGACTGGCTGGGCAGCTGGACCGTCTTCTACTGGGCGTGGTGGATCTCCTGGACGCCCTTCGTCGGCATGTTCATCGCCCGCATCAGCCGGGGCCGGACGATCCGCCAGTTCATCGGCGGCGTCATCCTGGTGCCCAGCACGGTCAGCCTGATCTGGTTCGCGATCTTCGGCGGCTCGGCCATGCGGTTGCAGGAGCAGAACCGGCTGGGTGACGACTCGACCCCGGAGGGGCAGCTCTTCGGCGTGCTCCAGGAGTACCCCATCGCCACCGCCAGCAGCCTGCTGGTGATGATCCTCGTCGGCATCTTCTTCGTCTCGGGCGCCGACGCGGCCTCCATCGTGATGGGCACGCTCTCGCAGAAGGGCGCGCTCGAACCCAGCCGCTGGGTGGTCGTCGTCTGGGGCGTGGTGACCGGCGCCGTCGCGGCCATCATGCTGCTGATCGGCAGTGGCGAGGCGGACGCGCTCACCGGTCTGCAAAACCTCACGATCCTCGCGGCGGCGCCGTTCGTCATCGTGATGATCTTCATGTGCGTCGCGCTCATGCGCGATCTGCGCCGCGACCCGCTCATGGTGCGCGGCGAGATGGCCAACGAAGCCGTCGAACTGGCCGTCATCGAGGGTCACAAGCAGTACGAGGGCGAATTCGAGATCCGGATCGGCCCCGGCCCCGGCACGGACGTGGAGGGCGACCCGATCGGCAAGCACCACGAGGTCTGACCCCCGAGGGGCCGGCCGACCGGACCACGCGCGTCAGGAGGCGAGCCGGGCCGCCTCCTGCGCGCACCCCCAGGCCACGGTGACGCCCGCGCCGCCGTGGCCGTAGTTGTGCACCAGCAGCCGCCCGTCCGGCAGCGTCCCGCGCTCCAGCCGCACCGCGTCCCGGGCCGGCCGCAGCCCCACCAGGTGCGCGAGCACCCGCGCCCCGGCGATCTCGGGACGCAGGGCCGCGCACCGCCGCACGATGGCCGCCGCGACCGCCGGGTCCGGCTCGGTCGACCAGGCGTCCTCCTCGGCCGTCCCGCCCAGCAGGAGCCGCCCCGGCTGCGGAAGGAAGTACGTCGTCTCCCCGGAGTCCGCGTCGGCCGAGACCATCCAGTTGTCGATGCCGGGGTTCTCCACGACGACCAGTTGCCCGCGCACCGGCCGCACCGCCGCGTCCGGCACCAGGTCCCGGGCGCCCAGGCCGGTGCAGTTCACCACGACCGGTGCGTCCGCCTCGGCCAGGTCGGTCACCGCACGGTCCTCCACCGTGCCGCCCGCGGCCACCAGCCGCTCCCGCAGCCACGGCAGATGAGTCGACATGTCGATGAGCGGCAGCCGCGCCCACAACCCCGTCCCGTCGTACTCGGCGGCGCTCGCCGCACGCAGCCCCGGCAGCCGGGCCGCCGCCCACCCGTCCACCTCGTCCAGGCCGGTCTCGCCGAGCACCCCTTCGAGCATGCGTACGCCGGTCTGCTCGGGCCGGGCGGCCAACTCCTCGTAGACGTCCAGGGAACGCAGCGCCCAGGCCTGCGCCAGCGCGACCGGCTCGATCCGGTACGGCCACCACAGCCCGCCCGCGACCACCGAGGTGGTCCGCTCCGCGGGCTCCCGCGTCCACACCCGTACCCGCCTGCCCCGCTCGGCGAGGACGACCGCCGTCGTCAGCCCGATCACCCCGCCGCCGACCACGACGACTTCGCCATCCCGCTCGCCATCCAGTTCGGTTTCCACACCAGGACGTTAACCGAACGACCCGCACCGTGCTCCAAGCGGTTCCGCCCCGGGAATACTCACCGCATGGCTGCCGAGTACGCGACCTTCGGACTGGCCCCGGCGACGCGCGCCGGCCACGTCCACACCGACGGCGACTTCCAGGTCCACCGCGACTTCATGGACTTCGTCGTCGACGGACGCCCCCTCCTGTTCCGCCTCTGCGACCTGGACGCGGTCTCCCCGCTCGCCTCCGACGTACCGCCCGCCATCTTCACCGCACAGGTCCGCGGCCTGCTCCTGGAGACCGACGCGCCGCTGCCCGGCGGCCGGTACGTCATCTACGGCTGCCCCGAGTGCGCGGACCTGGCCTGCGGCGCGGTGACCGCCGTGATCCTGCGGGACGGCGACGACTTCGTCTGGCGGGACTTCGCCTGGCAGACCTCGGAACACGCCGACCTGGAGCTGAACGGCTACCACGGCATCGGCCCCTACCGCTTCCCCGGCGCCGTATACCGCGCGGCCCTCGCCCCCCTGCTCGACGGCGCCCCGCGCCCCCGCCGCCGGGTCCTGCTCATCGGCGCCCGCGTCGCCCTGCTCGCCCGGCTCGCCGCCGCGCTGCGCACCATCGGCATCGGCGCCGACATCACCCAGGACGCCCGCGACGTGCCGGCCGACGAACTGCGGACCTACGGCGCCGTCGCCTTCGGCCGCACGGTCACCGAGACCCGGCGCGCGTCCGTACGCCGGGCCTTCGCCGACGCCGGCGTGGACGTCGCCCACGTCGACGGCCTGGCCCCGGTCGTCCCCGTACTCGTCGCCCAGATCGAACACGCCCTGGACCGCGGCCCGGCCGAACGCCACCGCCTGACCCGCCTGACGGCGACCACCGCCGCCGCGGACGTCGAGGTCACCTCGCCCTGCCGGGTACGCCTCACCGCGTACCGGCTCGACCGCCTCCACCGCACCCACGTCCACGAGATCTTCGACGGCCTGCTGGAACCGGGCGGCCACCGTGTCGCCCTGGACGCGGGCGCGGTGAAGGGGGAGGCGTACGTGGTGGCGCGCACGCCGGGAAGCGTGCTGGTGACGGCGGTGGCGAGGGGCGGACCGGGGCCGGGGGAACCCGGCTGATCGGGCGCGGGAGCGGGGCTAAAATCGACGGTCTGATGACTGCCACCCTCGTCGCCAAGAACCTCGCCGCCGGCCACGGCGACCGCTCCCTGTTCACCGGGCTCGACCTCGTCGTCGCACCCGGCGACGTCATCGGTCTCGTCGGGGCCAACGGCGCGGGCAAGTCCACCCTCCTGCGGATGCTCGCCGGGCTGACCGTGCCGGAGGAGGGCGAGCTGCGCCTGTCCCCGCCCACCGCCACCGTCGGCCACCTCCCGCAGGAGCCGGAGCGCCGCCCCGGCGAGAGCGTGCGGGAGTTCCTGGCCCGCCGCACCGGCGTCACCGACGCCCAGCACGCCATGGACGAGGCCACCCAGGCCCTGGTCGACGGCGCACCCGGCGCCGACGACGCCTACGCGACCGCTCTGGAGCGCTGGCTGGCCCTGGGCGGCGCCGACCTCGACGACCGGGCGGAGGAGACCGCCGAAGCGCTGGGCCTGACCGTCGACCTGGACCAGCCGATGACCTCGCTGTCCGGAGGCCAGGCGGCGCGGGCCGGACTTGCCTCCCTCCTCCTCTCCCGCTACGACGTCTTCCTCCTCGACGAGCCGACCAACGACCTCGACCTGGACGGCCTGGAGCGCCTCGAACGCTTCGTCACCGGCCTGCGCGCCGGCACCGTCGTCGTCAGCCACGACCGCGAGTTCCTCACCCGCACCGTCACCAAGGTCCTCGAACTCGACCTCGCGCAGCGGCAGATCAACCTCTACGGCGGCGGCTACGAGGCGTACCTGGAAGAACGCGAGGTGGCCCGCCGGCACGCCCGCGACGACTACGAGGAGTACGCCGACAAGCGGGCCTCCCTCCAGGACCGGGCCCAGACGCAGCGCGCCTGGATGGACAAGGGCGTCAAGAACGCCCGGCGCAAGGCGGGCAACGACAACGACAAGATCGGCCGCAAGTTCCGCAGCGAGGCCAGCGAGAAGCAGGCCGCCAAGGCCCGCCAGACCCAGCGCATGATCGAACGCCTCGAGGTCGTCGAGGAGCCGCGCAAGGAATGGGACCTGCGCATGGAGATCGCCTCGGCGCCCCGCTCCGGCGCGGTCGTGGCCACCCTGCGCGACGCCGAGGTCCGGCGCGGCGACTTCGTCCTCGGCCCGGTCTCCCTCCAGATCGACTGGGCGGACCGGGTGGCGGTGACCGGAGCCAACGGCGCGGGCAAGTCCACGCTGCTCGGCGCCCTCCTCGGCCGTGTCCCCCTCGATGCCGGGCACGCGGCACTGGGCTCCGGTGTCCTGCTCGGCGAGGTCGACCAGGCCCGCAAGCTGTTCCACGGCCCCGAGGTCCTGCTCGACGCCTTCCGCGCGGCGGTCCCGGACATGGACCCGGCGGAGATCCGCACCCTCCTGGCCAAGTTCGCCCTCAAGGCCGACCACGTCGTCCGCCCGGCGGCGACCCTCTCACCCGGCGAGCGCACCCGAGCCGCCCTCGCCCTCCTCCAGGGCAAGGGCGTCAACCTCCTGGTCCTGGACGAGCCGACCAACCACCTCGACCTCCCGGCCATCGAGCAGCTCGAATCGGCCCTGGACGCCTACGAGGGCACCCTCCTCCTGATCACCCACGACCGCCGCATGCTCAACGCGGTACGGGTAACCCGCCGCCTGGAGGTAACGGACGGCAAGGTGGTGGAGGCGACCGCCTAACTGCGGGCAGTCGCCAGCCGCCCAGCTGCGGGCAATCGTGCCGCAGGGCGGCACGGGTGGGCGCAGCGGCACCCCGTACCGCCGGGCCGGGCACCCGCCCCCGCCCCACCGCCGGAGGCCTACGCCAACCCGGCCCGCCGCAACGCATCCGCCATCGCCCCGCTGGACGGCGCAGGCGCCGACGAAGGCCGCCCCTTACCGCCCCCGGAGCCACCCTGCCGCTGCTGCCGCTGCCGGGGCGGCTTCCCGCCCCGCTCCTTCTTCGGCTCCCCCTGCGGAGCAGCCTCGTCGTCCAGCCGCAGCGTCAACGAGATCCGCTTCCGCGGAATGTCGACGTCCATGACCTTCACCTTCACGATGTCCCCGGGCTTCACCACGTCCCGCGGATCCTTCACGAACGTCTTCGACATGGCCGACACGTGCACCAGCCCGTCCTGGTGCACACCGACGTCCACGAACGCCCCGAACGCGGCGACGTTGGTGACGACCCCCTCCAGCACCATCCCGGACGCCAGGTCGGAGATCTTCTCCACGCCCTCCTTGAAGGTGGCCGTCTTGAAGGCGGGCCGCGGGTCGCGCCCCGGCTTCTCCAGCTCCCGCAGGATGTCCGTGACCGTGGGCAGACCGAACGTCTCGTCCACGAACTGGTCCGGCCTCAGCGACCGCAGCACCGACGTGTTGCCGATCAGTCCGGCCACCTCCTGCCCGGCGGTCTTCACCATCCGCCGCACCACGGGGTACGCCTCGGGGTGCACGCTGGACGCGTCCAGCGGGTCGTCGCCGCCCCGGATCCGCAGGAAGCCCGCGCACTGCTCGTACGCCTTGGGACCGAGCCGCGACACCTTCTTCAGCGCGGTCCGCGACGTGAACGGCCCGTTCGCGTCGCGGTGCGCCACGATGTTCTCGGCGAGCCCCGACGTGATGCCGGAGACCCGGGCGAGCAGCGGCGCGGAAGCCGTGTTGACGTCCACCCCCACGCCGTTCACACAGTCCTCGACCACCGCGTCCAGCGAGCGCGACAGCTTCACCTCGGACAGGTCGTGCTGGTACTGCCCGACGCCGATCGACTTCGGGTCGATCTTCACCAGCTCGGCCAGCGGATCCTGCAACCGCCGCGCGATCGACACGGCGCCGCGCAGCGAGACGTCCATGTCCGGCAGTTCCTGGGAGCCGAAGGCCGAGGCCGAGTACACGGAGGCGCCCGCCTCGGACACCATCACCTTGGTCAGCTGCAACTCGGGGTGCTTGGCGATGAGTTCACCGGCGAGCTTGTCGGTTTCGCGGGAGGCCGTGCCGTTGCCGATGGCGATCAGGTCGACCGTGTGCTCCTTAGCCAGCCGCGCCAGCTTGGCGATCGCCTCGTCCCACCGGTTGGCGGGGACGTGCGGGTGGATCACGTCCGTGGCCACGACCTTGCCGGTCGCGTCGACCACGGCGACCTTCACCCCGGTACGGAAACCGGGGTCGAGGCCGAGTGTCGCCCGGGTGCCCGCCGGTGCGGCCAGCAGCAGGTCGCGGAGGTTCGCGGCGAACACGTTCACCGCCTCGTCCTCGGCGGCCGTGCGCAGCCGCAGCCGCAGGTCGATGCCGAGGTGCACCAGGATGCGGGTGCGCCAGGCCCAGCGGACGGTGTCGCCCAGCCACTTGTCCCCCGGCCGGCCGCGGTCGGCGATCCCGAACCGGCTCGCGACGATCGCCTCGTACGACGACGGGCCCTCGGTGGGCTCCTCGGGCTCCAGCACGAGGTCGAGCACGTCCTCCTTCTCGCCGCGCAGCATCGCGAGGACGCGGTGCGAGGGCAGCTCGGTGAACGGCTCGGCGAAGTCGAAGTAGTCGGCGAACTTCGCGCCGGCCTCCTCCTTGCCGTCCTTGACCTTGGCGGCGAGCCGCCCGCGCGTCCACATCCGCTCGCGCAGCTCGCCGATCAGGTCGGCGTCCTCGGAGAACTTCTCCGTGAGGATCGAGCGCGCGCCGTCCAGGGCGGCCTGCGGATCGGCCACGCCCTTGTCGGCGTCGACGAACGCGGCCGCGGCGGCCGTCGGGTCCACCGACGCATCGGCGAGCAGGCCCTCGGCCAGCGGCTCGAGGCCCGCCTCGCGCGCGATCTGCGCCTTCGTCCGCCGCTTCGGCTTGAACGGCAGGTAGATGTCCTCCAGGCGCGCCTTGGTCTCCGCCCCGCGGATGCGCGCCTCCAGCTCCTCCGTGAGCTTGCCCTGCTCGCGCACCGAGTCCAGGATCGCCGTGCGCCGCTCCTCCAGCTCCCGCAGATAGCGCAGCCGTTCCTCGAGCGTGCGCAACTGCGCGTCGTCGAGCATCTCGGTCGCTTCCTTGCGGTAGCGGGCGATGAAGGGCACCGTCGAACCGCCGTCGAGCAGCTCGACCGCGGCCTTCACCTGCCGCTCGCGCACGCCGAGCTCTTCGGCGATCCTGCTTTCGATGGACCCTACGTCGGGTGTCGTCACGATCCCGTACCGCCTTCTCACTGAGGTTGCGCGGCAATTGTGGCAGGCGGGACCGACAATCGGGGAGCAGGGCACCGTCCCGGCCGGTCGGAACCGGCGGGGGAGGCGGCCGCAATCAGACCCGGCGGCCCCTGGTGGAGGACGAGGCCCCGCCGAAGAGCCGGGCCAGGGCCCGGAACGGAAGCGTCACCACGGTGGCGACTGCGCCACCGATCTGGCGCAGTACGTCTGCGATGGCACGGAACACGAGTTACCCCTTTCGTCTCCCGACCACTGCGGCCGGGAGACTTACGGGTACCTCCGCAACGGCCTCGCATGCCTGTTCGTACGTCTTGTGCGTGCCCGGGCGTGTCGCCGGCGGGTCAGCGCCCGGCGAGCAGGTCCGCCGGGAAGGCGCCCGCACCGAGCGCCGTGCGCGCGAAGGCCGCCCCCAGTTCCGTCAGGCGCGCCACGCCCTCCGCTCCCAGGTGCGCGTAGGGGGCCGCGTCCAGGCGGTCCGTCTCGCGTTCGACGTCCTCGCGCAGGGCCGTGCCCTGCTCGGTCAGCCCGCCGGCCGCGTCGATCAGTCCCCGCTCGCGCAGCCGGCCGACGGCCGCGTCCCACTCCTCCCGGGTCCAGCCCCGGGTGCTGAAGATCCACTTCGGTGCCATGCCCTTGCCGGTCGCCGTGTGCGTCACCAGCGCCTCCAGGCCGTCCAGACCCGCGGTCAGCAGCGTGGCGAGGTGGCCGTCGCCGCGGTGCTCGCGCAGCAGTGTCGCGGCGTGCCAGAGCGCCAGGTGCGGCGCGTCGGGCACCGGCAGGTCCGCGTGGGCCGAGTAGAGCGGGCGGCCACTGCGCGTGCAGCCCTCGGCGGCGCGCAGGGCCAGCTCGGCGGCCTCCGCCATCCCGGCCGAGGTCACGGCCTCCTCGCCCAGCAGACGGCGCAGCGTCGCGTCCACGGCGCGCACACGTGCCGCCAGCGCCTGCTCCGGCGTGACCTTCTCCCACACGGCCGGCACGTGCCGGGCGACGAGGTCGTGGTTGTAGTTGTAGAACGCCGCCGTCACGGCACCGGCGCCGACCGGACCCAGCGCGGCGGCGCGCGCCGCGAAGTTCACGGCCGGGGCCTCGGTGACCCCGAGGGCGCCCAGTTCCCGGCCCAGGTCGGGCGAGAAGTAGTGCGTGGAGTGCAGCGAGTTGAGCGCGTTGTGGCAGCGGCGGCCCGCGCGCGGGTCGATGGCGGAAGTTGTCATGCCACGCACGTTACCAACCGCTCAGTACGTACTCGAGGCCCGCGGTGCGCATGGCAGGAAAGGAGGGATTCTCGTCATTGCGGCCGTACGGCGGCGGGGCGAACAATCGACGGCATGGCGCAGCGAACCGGCCGAACCGTACTGGTCCTCCTCTTCGACGACGTCCAGAGCCTCGACGTCACCGGCCCCGTGGAGGTCTTCGCGGGCGCCGAGACGCACACGCCGGGCACGTACCGCATCCGCACGGCGTCGCTGGACGGGGCTCCCGTGCGCACGTCCAGCGGGCTGACCGTCGTACCGGACCAGGCGCTCACCGGCGACCTGCCGGAGCCGGACACCCTGGTGGTCCCCGGCGGCCAGGGCTCGCGGAATCCCGACCCGCGACTGATCGCCTGGCTGAGCGAGCGCGGCCCCGGCGTCCGGCGCCTCGTCTCCGTCTGCACCGGCGCGATCCTGCTGGCCCGGGCGGGACTGCTGGACGGCCGCCGCGTCACCACCCACTGGGCCTACAGCGACCGGCTCGCCCGCGACCACCCGGCCGTGGACGTCGACCCCGACCCCATCTACGTCCGGGACGGGCACGTGGCCACGTCCGCCGGCGTCACCTCCGGCATCGACCTCGCCCTCGCCCTGGTGGAGGAGGACCTGGGCCGCGACGTCGCCCTGACCGTCGCCCGGCACCTGGTGGTCTTCCTGCGCAGACCCGGCAACCAGGCCCAGTTCAGCGCCCAGCTCGCCGCACAGACCGCGCGCAGGGAGCCGCTGCGCCGGCTCCAGCACTGGATCACCGAGCATCCCGGCGCCGACCTGAGCGTCGAGTCCCTCGCCGCCCGGGCCAGCCTCTCGCCGCGCCACTTCGCCCGCGCGTTCCAGGCCGAGACCGGCACCACGCCCGGACGGTACGTCGACCGGGTCCGCCTGGAACACGCCCGCCGGCTCCTGGAGGACACCGGCGACGGCGTCGAGGAGGTCTCCCGCGCCAGCGGCTACGGCACCCCCGAGGCCATGCGCCGCGCCTTCGTCAAGGCCCTCGGCAGCTCGCCGGCGGAGTACCGCCGCCGCTTCAGGCCCGCGCCGGTGCGCTGAAGCCCGGACCCGCACCACCGTCACCGACCGATCCCGGGAGGAAACACGTGCAGATCGCCATCGTCCTGTTCGACCGCTTCACCGCTCTCGACGCCCTGGGCCCGTACGAGACCCTCGGCCGTCTCCCGGACGCGGAGACCGTCTTCGTGGCCGAACGCACCGGCCCCGTGCGCACCGACACCGGAGACCTCGCCCTCACCGCCGACCGGACGCTGGCCGACGTACCCGGCCCCGACATCGTCGTCGTCCCCGGCGGCCCCGGCCAGACGCCGCAGATGGAGAACGAGACCCTGCTGGACTGGCTGCGCACCGCCGACGCCACCAGCACCTGGACCACGTCCGTGTGCACGGGCTCCCTGCTGCTCGCCGCCGCCGGACTGCTGGAAGGGCGCCGCGCCACCTCGCACTGGCTGGCGCTGGACTTCCTGAAGCGGTTCGGCGTCGAGCCCACCGGGGAACGGGTCGTCACCGACGGCAAGTACGTCACCGCGGCCGGGGTCTCCTCCGGCATCGACATGGGGCTGACCCTGCTCGGCCGGATCGCCGGCGACGAGCACGCCCAGGCCGTGCAGCTGCTGACCGAGTACGACCCGCAGCCGCCCTACGACGCCGGGTCCCCGGCCAAGGCGCCCGCGCACCTCGTCGAGGAGTTCCGCGGCCAAAGCCGGTTCACCCCGGCGTAGACCCGTTCCAGCCGAACCGCGGCTGCCTGCGCTCCAGGAAGGCGGCGACCCCCTCCGCGGTGTCGCCGCTGCGCCGCGCCTGCGCCGTCCAGTGGGCGTCGCGGTCCGTACGCCCGTTCGCGAACTCCTTCGCTGCGGCCTGCGTCAGCAGGGAGCGGGACGCCAGCAGCCGGGTGAACTCCGACACCCGCGCGTCCAGCTCGCCCACCGGCAGCACCTCGTCCACCAGACCGGTGCGCAGCGCCCGTGCCGCGTCGATCAACTCACCGCTGAACAGCAGGTACTTCGCGGTGGCGGGCCCGGTCAACGCCACCAGCCGACGGGTGGCGGACGCTGTGTACACGACCCCCAGCTTGGCCGGGGTCACGCCGAACAGCGCCGTCTCCTCGGCGAACCGCAGGTCGCAGGCGGCCGCCAACTGCGCCCCGCCGCCCACGCAGTGCCCCCGGATCGCCGCCAGCGTCGGCTTGGGGAACGCGGCGAGGGCCTCCTCGGCCCGCACCGCCAGCTCCTGCGCCTCCTCCGCCGACTCGCGCAGGGTCGAGATGTCCGCCCCGGCGCAGAAAGTCCCGCCCTCGCCGGTGAGCACCAGCGCCCGCACCCCGGCATCGGCGGCCAGGTCGTCGAGGACGCGGGGCAGCGCCCGCCACATCGCGACCGTCATGGCGTTGCGCTTGGCCGGGTGGTGGACGACGACGGTGGCGACCGAGTCGGCGACCCGGCGCAGCAGCTGCGGCTCCATGGACCGGATGCTATCCACCGGCCCCCGCACCGCGAACGCTCGGGCAGGCGGAACAGGAACGGTCCCGTGTCATGCGTCAACGATCAGAAATCGCTCGATACATGCTGACTTGTGTTCAGTCCTCCGGTGCGGCGCGACGCGTTACCAACACTCAGGGGTGTGGTGACAATCGAGCCCAGGGGTGGCGACCGGACGATGGACGAGACCGGGCCCACCGGGCCGCTGCCGTACGAAGGTGTCTGGCGGTTCACCGCCCCCGCCGTGGACGCCTCGGTGCCGCAGGCCCGGCACGCCGTGCGCGACCTGCTGACCCGCCAGGGCGTGCCGGTCTCCGACGACGTGACCCAGGCCCTGCTGCTGATCGTCTCGGAGCTGGTCACGAACGCGGTCCGGCACGCGGCCGTGCTCTCGCCGGTGCTCGCCGTGGAGGTCGCCGTCGGACCCGAGTGGGTGCGGGTGGCCGTGGAGGACGACCACCCCTACCGCCCGACCGCCCTGGAGGCCGACCACGGCCGCACCGGCGGCCGCGGCCTGCTCCTGGTCCGTGAGATCACCCGGGAGGCGGGCGGTGCCTGCGACGTGGCCCACACCGCGAGCGGCGGCAAGGTGATCTGGGCCGCCCTGCCGCTCAAGCACGCCGCGCGTTAGGAGTCACCAGCCCGCGGACGGGCCCGTCAGCTCCCGGACGGCCGGGCGGGCCGCGTCCAGCACCGTCATGAACCACGCCGAGAAGGTGTCCTTCGCATGCCGCCCGGTCAGCTCCGCCGGGGACACGAAGGCCGTACCCGCCACCTCCTCCGGGTCCGGGCGCGGCTCGGCCTGGACCAGGCCGACGAAGAGATGGTTGTACTCCTGCTCGACCAGCCCGGAGGCCGGGTCCGGGTGGTTGTAGCGCACCGTGCCCGCCTCGGCGAGCAGGGACGGCGACACCCCCAGCTCCTCGTACGTCCGCCGGGCCGCCGCGGCGAACGGCGCCTCACCGGGGTAGGGGTGACCGCAGCAGGTGTTCGACCAGACGCCGGGGGAGTGGTACTTGCCCAGGGCGCGCTGCTGGATCAGCAGCCGTCCCCGCTCGTCGAAGAGGAACACGGAGAAGGCACGGTGCAGTCGCCCCGGCGGCTGGTGCGCGGAGAGCTTCTCCGCGGTGCCGATCGTCACGCCGTTCTCGTCGACCAGTTCCAGCAAAATGGCGTCTGCGGTGCCGTTCGACGAGCTGGGCGTCGCGGTGGCAGGAGTGATCGGCATACCCATCCTTCACATCGGTCCTCGCGCCCCAAGTGTGCCGTACGAATCCGGCACTCTCGGCACTTCCCGGCCCACCCGCATGTCCCGCGTGCCCGCGCCGGCACCGGGGCGGCCGGTCGGACACCGAGCAGGGGTCCGATCAGTGATCGTTCCCGGGGCCGCGCCCGGGGAACCCTGCCGGTGGAGCGATCGGCGGCGCGTGCCGGTGCGCACGCGCCCCCTCGTCCGCCGAGCCGCCCCGGTTCAGTGGCACAGCCGGGTCTCGTGCTCCGCGTGACCGCTGGGCTCCAGCTGGAAGGTGCAGTGCTCCACGTCGAAGTGGTCTCCCAGGCAGCCCTGCAATTCGTGGAGCATCTTCTCGTGGCCGATCGCGCTCAGCGCCTCGCCGTCCACCACCACGTGCGCCGACAGCACCGGCATGCCCGAGGTGATGGTCCAGGCATGCAGGTCGTGCACGTCCTCGACCCCGTCGAGGGCGAGTATGTGGGTGCGCACCTCGGCGATGTCCACGCCCTTGGGCGCCGCCTCGAGGAGCACGTCCAGGGTCTCGCGCAGCAGGCGCCAGGTGCGCGGCACGATCATCAGACCGATGAGCAGCGACGCGATCGGGTCGGCCGGCTGCCAGCCCGTGCCCAGGATCACCAGCGCCGAGACGATCACCGCCAGGGAGCCCAGCGCGTCCGCGGCCACCTCCAGGAAGGCGCCGCGCACGTTGAGGCTCTCCTTCTGCCCGCGCATCAGCAGCGACAGCGACACCATGTTCGCCACCAGGCCGATCGCGCCGAAGACCACGGTCGGGCCGCCCGCCGTGTCGGCCGGCGTGACGAACCGGTCGATCGCCTCGTACAGGACGTAACCGCCGACCCCGAGCAGCAGCAGACAGTTGGCCAGGGCGGCGAGGATCTCGGCGCGGGCGTAACCGAAGGTGCGGCGGTCGCTCGGCGGGCGGCTCGCGAAGTGGACGGCCAGCAGGGCCATGCCGAGCCCCAGGGCGTCGGTCGCCATGTGCGCGGCGTCGGCGATCAGCGCGAGCGAGTCGGCGACCAGCCCGCCGACGATCTCGACGACCATGACGGTGAGGGTGATCGCCAGCGCCACCCGCAGCCTGCCCCGGTAGGCGGCCGTAGCCGTCCCGCCGGCGTGCCCCCCGTGCGCGTGACCGTGATCGTGCCCAGCCCCCATGAGAAAGCCGCCTCCCTGTGCGTCCCGGCGCCCGGTGACCCGGTGCCCGCAGGACAGTCAACTACGGGTAGGGGGTATCGGGCAACGCGGCACTGAACACCGTTGTCATGTGCCCTGACCTGCGAAAACGTTCCGCAGGTCAGGGCTGTGGAGGGCATTCGGAAGCGCAGCCTCCGCCAGATGGCGCACCGGGGTGCCGAAGGCCGCTCTGACCCTGCGCGCACGACCGCCGACCCTGTGCGATGTCCGCGATGCCCGGTCTGGGGGCGCGGTTTGTGGGGCGGGCCCCGCATCCACGATGATGATCGCGGCAAAGGCGGGAGCAAGCGGCGTCGACCGACCGTGAAACGGGCGGTGAACACGGCGTTCCCGGCATCCGATAACCTCTGCCGACATGCCGCCCGGGTGCCCCAGGCACGGGCGCTCCACCATGCACAGGCCCGGCGTCCCGACGCCGGCACCAGGGAGTGAGTTCGGTTGCCGACCGCCATCCTCACCGGTCAGCCGGTCCCCGGTTCGTCGATCGAGAGCGAGCTGCGGTCCCTGGGCTTCGACGTGCACCTCGCCTCCGGCGCCGCCGACACCGAGACCCTCCTGGCCCGCGCCCCCGGCGAGGAGCGGGTCGCCGTGGTCGACGCCCGCTTCGTGGGCCACCCGCACGCCCTGCGCCTCGGCCTCACCGACCCCCGCTTCCCGCTCGCCGCGATCCCGGGCGCCGTGACCGCGCAGCCGGCCGCCCGCCAGGCACTGACCCGCGCGATGGCCCGAGAGAATTCCGCGGGCGGCGGCACCGCGCTGGCCGTGGACAGCCTCGCCGACCGGATCACCGCCGCCCTCGACGCCGACGGCGCCGACGTGCACCGCCCCGAGCTGGGCCGCCTCGTCGCCGCCGTCCCCGCCGACCCGCAGGCCCGCAACGAGGCACGGCAGGCCGTCGCCGCCGTCGACGACGAGGCCGTACGCCTGAAGTCGGCGGTCAAGGCCCGCGACGGCTTCGTCACCACGTTCCTCATCAGCCCCTACTCCCGCTACATCGCCCGCTGGTGCGCGCGGCGCGGGCTGACGCCCAACCAGGTCACCACCGCCTCGCTGATCACCGCGCTGATAGCGGCGGGCTGCGCCGCCACCGGCACCCGCGCCGGCTTCGTCGCCGCCGGCGTGCTGCTCATCGCCTCCTTCGTCCTCGACTGCACCGACGGACAGCTCGCCCGCTACTCCCTCCAGTACTCCACGCTCGGCGCCTGGCTCGACGCCACCTTCGACCGCGCCAAGGAGTACGCCTACTACGCGGGCCTCGCCCTCGGGGCCGCCCGCGGCGGCGACGACGTGTGGGCCCTGGCGCTGGGCGCGATGGTCCTCCAGACCTGCCGGCACGTCGTGGACTTCTCCTTCAACGAGGCCAACCACGACGCCACCGCCAACACGAGCCCCACCGCCGCCCTCTCCGACAAGCTCGACAGTGTCGGCTGGACGGTCTGGGTGCGCCGCATGATCGTGCTGCCCATCGGTGAACGCTGGGCCATGATCGCCGTGCTGACCGCGCTCACCACGCCCCGGATCACCTTCTACGCGCTGCTGATCGGCTGCGCGTTCTCCGCGACGTACACCACCGCGGGCCGCGTGCTGCGCTCGCTGACCCGCAGGGCCACCCGCACCGACCGCGCGGCGACGGCGCTGGCCGACCTCGCCGACTCGGGACCGCTGGCCGAGGCCGCCGCCAGGGGCCTGCGCGGCTCCGCCCGCCGGCTGCCCGCGATCACCGCCCCCGCCGTCGCGCTCCTCGGCGGAGCCGCCGTCGTCGCCACCGCCGCGCTCACCGACTTCGGCGGCCCCTGGCCGCTGGTCGCCGCGCTCGTGTACGTGCTGACCTCCGCCGTCGCCGTCGCCCGCCCCCTCAAGGGCGCCCTCGACTGGCTGGTCCCGCCGTTCTTCCGGGCCGCCGAGTACCTCACCGTCCTGGTACTGGCCGCGAAAGCGGACGTGAACGGGGCCCTTCCGGCGGCTTTCGGGCTGGTGTCCGCGGTCGCCTACCATCACTACGACACGGTCTACCGCATCCGCGGCGACGCGGGCGCACCGCCGCAGTGGCTGGTGCGGACGGTCGGGGGGCACGAGGGCCGCACGCTGGTGATCTGCGCGCTGGCCGTGCTGCTCACCGCCTCACAGTTCAAGCTCGCGCTCACGGTTCTCGCCGTGGCCGTGGCACTCGTGGTGCTCGTCGAGAGCATCCGCTTCTGGGTCGCCGCCCACAAGGTCGGCGCACCCGCCGTACACGACGAAGGAGAACCCGCATGATCGGCCTCGTGCTGGCGGCCGGCGCCGGCCGGCGTCTGCGCCCCTACACCGACACCCTGCCCAAGGCACTGGTGCCGGTCGGCCCCGAGGGGGCGGAGGACACCATCACGGTCCTCGACCTGACCCTGGCGAACTTCGCCGAGGTCGGCCTGACCGAGGTCGGGATCATCGTCGGCTACCGCAAGGAAGCCGTGTACGACCGCAAGGAGGAGCTGGAGCGCAAGTACGGCGTCAAGCTCACCCTGATCGACAACGACAAGGCCGAGGAGTGGAACAACGCCTACTCCCTGTGGTGCGGCCGTGACGCCCTCAAGGACGGCGTGATCCTCGCCAACGGCGACACCGTGCACCCGGTCTCCGTCGAGAAGACCCTGCTTGCCGCCCGCGGCGACGGCAAGAAGATCATCCTCGCCCTCGACACGGTGAAGAACCTCGCCGAGGAGGAGATGAAGGTCGTCGTCGACCCCGACAAGGGTGTCCAGCGCATCACCAAGCTGATGGACCCGGCCGAGGCGACCGGCGAGTACATCGGCGTCACCCTCATCGAGGGCGAGGCCGCCGCCGACCTGGCCGACGCGCTGAAGACCACCTTCGAGCGCGACCCGCAGCTGTACTACGAGGACGGCTACCAGGAGCTGGTCAACCGCGGCTTCAAGGTCGACGTGGCGCCGATCGGCGACGTCAAGTGGGTTGAGATCGACAACCACGACGACCTCGCCAAGGGCAGGGAGATCGCGTGCCAGTACTGACGAGGCTCATCCCGTCGCCGGTCGTCGTCGACATCCGCGCGGGTGCCCTCGACGACCTGGGGGGTGTGCTCGCCGACGAGCGCGTCTCCCACTCCGGCAAGCTCGCCGTCGCCGTCAGCGGCGGCTCCGGCGCCCGGCTGCGCGACCGCGTCGCCCCGTCCCTGCCCGGCGCCGACTGGTACGAGGTCGGCGGCGGCACCCTGGACGACGCCATCAAGCTGGCCGGTGCCATGAAGGGCGGCCACTACGACGCGGTCGTCGGCCTCGGCGGCGGCAAGATCATCGACTGCGCCAAGTTCGCGGCGGCACGCATCGGCCTCCCGCTGGTCGCCGTGCCGACCAACCTCGCGCACGACGGTCTGTGCTCCCCGGTCGCCACCCTCGACAACGACGCGGGCCGCGGCTCCTACGGTGTGCCGAACCCGATCGCCGTCGTCATCGACCTGGACGTCATCCGCGCGGCCCCGGCCCGCTTCGTGCGCGCCGGCATCGGCGACGCCGTCTCCAACGTCTCCGCGATCGCGGACTGGGAGCTGGCCAACCGCGTCAAGGGCGAGCGGATCGACGGCCTGGCCGCCGCGATGGCCCGCCAGGCCGGCGAGGCCGTGCTCCGGCACCCCGGCGGCATCGGCGACAACGAGTTCCTCCAGGTGCTGGCCGAGGCGCTGGTGCTCAGCGGCATCGCCATGTCGGTCTCCGGCGACTCGCGGCCGTCCTCGGGCGCCTGCCACGAGATCAACCACGCCTTCGACCTGCTCTACCCCGAGCGCGCGGCCGCCCACGGCGAGCAGTGCGGCCTGGGCGCGGCCTTCGCGATGTACCTGCGCGGGGCCCACGAGGAGTCCGCCCACATGGCCGAGGTGCTGCGGCGGCACGGGCTGCCGGTGCTGCCCAAGGAGATCGGGTTCACGCCCGAGGAGTTCTTCCGGGCCGTCGAGTTCGCCCCCCAGACCCGCCCCGGCCGTTACACGATCCTCGAGCACCTCGACCTGAAAACCGACCAGATCAAGGACTTGTACGCCGACTATGTCAAGGCCATCGGTAGCTGAACTACGCCCGGTCGTCCATCCCGCGGGAGTCAAGGACCGGCGCAGCGGTGAGCACTGGGCGGGACGCCTCTACATGCGCGAGGTCTCGCTGCGGATCGACCGCTACCTGGTGAACACCAGGATCACGCCCAACCAGCTCACGTACCTGATGACCGTCTGCGGCGTGCTCGCGGCCCCCGCGCTGCTCGTGCCGGGCATCTGGGGCGCCGTGCTCGGCGTGGTCGCCGTCCAGCTGTACCTGCTGCTGGACTGCGTCGACGGCGAGATCGCCCGCTGGAAGAAGCAGTACTCACTCGGCGGCGTCTACCTGGACCGGGTCGGCGCCTATCTCACCGACGCCGCCGTCCTGGTCGGCCTCGGCCTGCGTGCCGCCGACGTCTTCGGCACCGGCCGGATCGACTGGCTGTGGGCCTTCCTCGGCACCCTGGCCGCGCTCGGCGCCATCCTGATCAAGGCCGAGACCGACCTGGTGGGCGTCGCCCGCCACCAGGCCGGGATGGAGCCCGTGAAGGAGGCCGCCTCCGAGATCCGCTCCTCCGGCATGGCGCTGGCCCGCCGGGCCGCCGGGGCGCTCAAGTTCCACCGGCTGATCCTCGGCATCGAGGCGTCCCTGCTGATCCTGGTCCTCGCGATCGTCGACCAGGCGCGCGGCGACCTGTTCTTCACCCGCCTCGGCACCGCCGTACTCGCCGGGATCGCGCTGTTGCAGACCCTGCTGCACCTGGTGTCCGTCCTCGCCTCCAGCAGGCTGAAGTGAGCGCGCCCATGAAGGTCGGCGCCGTCGTCATCACCATGGGCAACCGCCCCGAGGAGCTGCGCGCCCTGCTCGACTCGGTCGCCAAGCAGGACGGCGACCCGGTCCAGGTCGTCGTGGTCGGCAACGGCTCGCCCGTCCCGGAGGTGCCGGACGGCGTGCGCACCGTCGAGCTGCCCGAGAACCTTGGCATCCCCGGCGGACGCAACGTCGGCATCGAGGCCTTCGGGCCCGGCGGCAGCGAGGTCGACGTCCTGCTCTTCCTCGACGACGACGGCCTGCTCGCCCGCACCGACACCGCCGAGCTGTGCCGCGAGGCCTTCGCGGCCGACGACGCGCTGGGCATCATCAGCTTCCGCATCGCCGACCCGGACACCGGCGAGACCCAGCGCCGGCACGTCCCGCGGCTGCGCGCCTCCGACCCGATGCGCTCCTCGCGGGTCACCACCTTCCTCGGCGGCGCCAACGCGGTGCGCACCCGTGTCCTCACCCAGGTCGGCGGGCTGCCCGACGCGTTCTTCTACGCCCACGAGGAGACCGACCTGGCCTGGCGGGCCCTGGACGCGGGCTGGATGATCGACTACCGGTCCGACATGGTGCTCAACCACCCCACGACCGCGCCGTCCCGGCACGCGGTCTACCACCGCATGGTCGCCCGCAACCGCGTCTGGCTCGCCCGCCGCAACCTCCCCGCGCTGCTGGTCCCGGTCTACCTCGGCGTCTGGATGCTGCTCACCCTGCTGCGCCGGCCGTCGCGACCTGCCCTGAAGGCCTGGTTCGGCGGCTTCCGCGAGGGCTGGGCCACCCCGTGCGGTCCCCGCCGGCCCATGCGGTGGCGTACGGTGTGGCGCCTGACCCGGCTGGGCCGCCCCCCGGTGATCTGACAAGCTCGTACCCGAGAGCGTTCCGGCCCCGACCGGGGCCACCAGGTCCATGCCAGGCCCGCGCGGCCGAGCATTCTCGAAGACGAAAGTTTCCACCAGTGAGTGAGACAACGCACGACGGCACGGTCGCCATGACCAAGCCCGTGTCGCCCGACGAGGGCCTCACACCGGCCCGGCTCGCCGCCAAGTACGGGCTGTCCGTGAGCGGTGCCAGACCTTCCCTCGTGGAGTACGTCCGCCAGCTCTGGGGGCGGCGGCACTTCATCCTCGCCTTCTCCCAGGCGAAGCTGACCGCCCAGTACAGCCAGGCCAAGCTCGGCCAGCTGTGGCAGGTGGCCACCCCGCTGCTGAACGCGTTCGTCTACTTCGCGATCTTCGGTCTGATCCTGAACGCGGGCAAGGGCATGCCCAAGGACGTCTACATCCCGTTCCTGGTGACGGGTGTGTTCGTCTTCACCTTCACCCAGTCCTCCGCGATGGCGGGCGTGCGCGCCATCTCCGGCAACCTCGGGCTGGTGCGGGCGCTGCACTTCCCGCGCGCCTCGCTGCCCGTCTCGTTCGCGCTCCAGCAGCTCCAGCAGCTGCTGGCCTCGATGATCGTCCTGTTCGCGGTGGTCATCGGCTTCGGCAGCTACCCCTCGCTGTCCTGGCTGCTGGTCGTGCCGGCGCTCGTCCTGCAATTCCTGTTCAACGTGGGCCTGGCGCTCATCGTGGCCCGCATGGGGGCCAAGACGCCGGACCTCGCCCAGCTGATGCCGTTCATCATGCGGACCTGGATGTACGCGTCGGGCGTGATGTTCTCCATCCCGATCATGCTGGAGGACAAGCCGGCCTGGCTCGCGGACGTGCTCCAGTGGAACCCGGCCGCCGTCTACATGGACCTGATCCGCTTCGCGCTGATCGACGGGTACGGCTCCGAGAACCTGCCGCCGCACGTGTGGGCGGTCGCGCTCGGCTGGGCCGTGGTCCTCGCCGTGGGCGGCTTCGTGTACTTCTGGAAGGCGGAGGAGAGGTACGGCCGTGGCTGAGCAGCAGCAGGACCAGCGGGTGCCGACGGTCATCGCGGACGAACTGCACATCGTCTACCGCGTCAACGGCGCCAGGACCGGCAAGGGCAGCGCCACCGCGGCCCTCAGCCGCATACTCAAGAGGGGCTCCGACGACGCGGCGCGGGGCGTGCGCAAGGTGCACGCCGTGCGCGGGGTCTCCTTCACCGCCTACCGGGGCGAGGCCATCGGCCTGATCGGCTCCAACGGCTCCGGCAAGTCGACGCTGCTGCGGGCCATCGCCGGCCTGCTGCCGGCCGAGCGCGGCAAGGTCTACACCGACGGCCAGCCCTCCCTGCTCGGGGTGAACGCGGCCCTGATGAACGACCTGACCGGCGAGCGCAACGTCATCCTCGGCGGCCTGGCCATGGGCATGAGCCGCGAGCAGATCAAGGAGCGCTACCAGGACATCGTCGACTTCTCGGGCATCAACGAGAAGGGCGACTTCATCACCCTGCCGATGCGCACCTACTCCTCCGGCATGGCCGCCCGGCTGCGGTTCTCCATCGCCGCTGCCAAGGACCACGACGTCCTGATGATCGACGAGGCGCTGGCCACCGGCGACCGCAAGTTCCAGACCCGCTCCGAGGAACGCATCCGGGAACTGAAGAAGAAGGCCGGCACCATCTTCCTGGTCAGCCACAACAACAAGTCCATCCGCGACACCTGCAACCGGGTCCTGTGGCTGGAGCGCGGCGAGCTGCGCATGGACGGCCCGACCGACGAGGTGCTCAAGGAGTACGAGAAGTTCACGGGCAAGTAGCCCGACACGCCGAGGCCTCGCCGGAACTGTTCCGGCGAGGCCCCGCGTCTGCAAAGGAAACGTCAACTCCTGGCGTTCTCAGGAATCTTGAAGTCAATCGGTGTGTTGTTGTGATGCAGCATGCCCCCCGACGGACGCCCGTGAGTTGTACAACGTAAGCTGTACCGGTCCCGAAACGCGGCACATGGGGCGATAATGCCCGACACCCTCGACCGGGCCTGCCGCGCGGGTGGCAGGGCGGCGTGTCCGAAATAGTGTGTATTGGGTCGGCAGTGTAGAACGGGAGATGTGACGGCAATGGCGACGGAAACTCCCCAGCTCCGCGAAGCGTGCGCCGTCCCCGCCCAGGGAAGCCCGCGATGACGGCCACCGGCACGGCGCACGCCGTCGACCCGGAGCGCGGCACCCTCGCCAAGGCCGCCGACGAGAACTTCCCCGTCGCCCCCTTCTTCCTGCCCCGCGCCTGGCGCACCGACCTCATGGCGGTGTACGGCTTCGCCCGCCTCGTCGACGACATCGGCGACGGCGACCTCGCCCCGGGCGGAGCGGACGCCCGCCTCCTCGGCGTCCCCGCGGAGCGCGCCGACGACCGCCTGCTGATGCTGGACGCCTTCGAGGAGGACCTGCGCAGGGTCTTCGACGGCACCCCCCGCCATCCGCTGCTGCGCCGTCTGGTGCCCACCGTGCGTCGCCGCGCGCTGACCCCCGAGCCCTTCCTCGGCCTGATCGCCGCCAACCGCCAGGACCAACTCGTCGCGCGGTACGAGACCTACGACGACCTCCTCGCCTACTGCGAGCTGTCCGCCAACCCGGTCGGCCGCCTCGTCCTGGCCGTCACCGGCACCTCGACGCCCGAACGGATCCGCCGCTCCGACGAGATCTGCACCGCCCTCCAGATCGTCGAGCACCTCCAGGACGTCGCCGAGGACCTCGCACGGGACCGGATCTACCTGCCCGCCGAGGACATGAAACGTTTCCACGTCCAGGAGACGGACCTCGCCGCGCCCACCGCCAACGCGTCCGTGCGCGCCCTGATCGCCTACGAGGCCGCGCGCGCCCGCGACCTGCTGAATGAAGGAGCCCCCCTGGTGGGTAGCGTCCACGGCAGGCTGCGACTGCTCCTCGCGGGCTTCGTGGCGGGTGGAAGGGCGGCGCTCCGCGCCATCGCGGCGGCGGATCACGACGTACTTCCCGGCCCGCCCAAGTCAGGCAAGGTCCACTTGCTGCGCGAGGCGGGCGTGGTCCTGCGAGGAGAGGGGTGATCGAGTCCGTGGAGTCGTCAGCGAACATGCCGGCACCGGTGCTCGCCGCCTACAGCTACTGCGAGGCCGTCACCGGCCAGCAGGCACGTAACTTCGCCTACGGCATCCGGCTGCTGCCCACGCCGAAGCGGCGGGCGATGTCCGCGCTGTACGCGTTCTCGCGCCGGGTCGACGACATCGGTGACGGGACGCTGGCGGACGACGTCAAGGTCGCCCGGCTGGACGAGACCCGGGGCGTGCTCGCCCGGATCCAGGACGGCGCGGTCGACGAGGACGACACCGACCCGGTCGCGGTCGCCCTCGCGCACGCGGCCCGGCAGTTCCCGATCCCGCTCGGCGGCCTGGACGAGCTGATCGACGGCGTCCAGATGGACCTGCGCGGCGAGACCTACGAGACCTGGGACGACCTGAAGGTCTACTGCCGCTGTGTGGCGGGCGCCATCGGACGCCTCTCGCTGGGCGTCTTCGGCACCGAACCGGGGGCGCGCGGCGCCGAGCGCGCGCCCGAGTACGCCGACACGCTCGGGCTCGCACTCCAGCTCACCAACATCCTGCGCGACGTCCGGGAGGACGCCGAGGGCGGGCGCACCTACCTGCCCGCCGACGACCTCGCCAAGTTCGGCTGCTCGGCCGGCTTCCACGGACCGACACCACCCGAGGGCTCCGACTTCGCGGGCCTCGTGCACTTCGAAGTGCGTCGGGCCCGCGCCCTTTTCGCCGAGGGCTACCGGCTGCTGCCCATGCTCGACCGGCGCAGCGGCGCCTGTGTGGCCGCCATGGCCGGCATCTACCGCCGCCTCCTGGACCGCATCGAGCGCGACCCCGAGGCCGTGCTGCGCGGCCGGGTCTCCCTGCCCGGACGCGAGAAGGCCTACGTCGCCGTGCGCGGCCTGTCCGGCCTCGACACCCGGCACGTCACCCGGCGGACCGTCAGGAGGCGCGCCTGATGGACACACCGGGCACACTCGACACCCAGGACCCGCGCGACACCACCGGCGGACGGCGCCGGGCAACCCTCCGGTGGCGGTCGGCGTCCCTGACTGAGACGGTCGGCCGTACGCCGTTCACACACCGTGGCGACCGGACAGGGAGGGGCGCACCATGACGCAGGGCAACGGCACGCGCGAGGGCGGACCACTCGCGGACGCCCCCGCCCTCGGCCCCGGCGGGCATGCCGTCGTGGTCGGCGGCGGACTCGCGGGAGTCACCAGCGCGCTCGCACTCGCCGACGCCGGCGTGCGCGTCACCCTGCTCGAAGGGCGCCCGCGGCTGGGCGGGCTCGCCTTCTCCTTCCAGCGCGGCGACCTCACCGTCGACAACGGCCAGCACGTGTACCTGCGCTGCTGCACCGCCTACCGGTGGTTCCTCGACCGGATCGGCGCAGCGGCGCTCGCGCCCGTGCAGGACCGCCTCGACGTGCCCGTGGTCGACCTGGCGCGGCCCGAGGGCAACCGGCTCGGCAGACTGCGGCGCGACGCGCTGCCCGTGCCCCTGCACCTGGGACGCAGCCTGGCGACCTATCCGCACCTCTCCCTCGCCGAACGCGCCTCGGTGGGGCGTGCCGCGCTCGCGCTCAAGGGGCTCGACCTCGCCGATCCGACCCTGGACACCCAGGACTTCGGCAGCTGGCTGGCCGCGCACGGCCAGTCGGCGCGTGCCGTCGAGGCCCTGTGGGACCTGGTCGGGGTCGCCACCCTCAACGCGGTCGCGGGCGACGCCTCGCTGGCGCTCGCCGCGATGGTGTTCAAGACCGGTCTGCTGTCCGACCCGGGAGCGGCCGACATCGGGTGGGCCCGCGTCCCGCTGGGCGAACTGCACGACCGGCTGGCCCGCAAGGCGCTCGACTCCGCGGGCGTCCGTACCGAGGTCCGTACACGCGTCACCTCCGTCTCTGTAAACGAGAACGGCGGCTGGAGCGTTCAGGTTCCCGGCGAGACGCTCGAAGCGGACGCGGTCGTCCTCGCCGTACCCCAGCGCGAGGCCCACGACCTGCTGCCCCTCGGTGCGCTGGACACCCCGGAAAATCTTCTGCGGATCGACACCGCGCCGATCCTCAACATCCACGTGATCTACGACCGCGAGGTGCTCGCCGCACCGTTCCTCACCGCCCTCGGCACCCCGGTGCAGTGGGTGTTCGACCGTACCGAGGCCTCCGGACTGAAGGAGGGGCAGTACCTGGCGCTGTCCCAGTCGACCGCGCAGCACGAGATCGACGAACCGGTGGCCGTGCTGCGCGAGCGGTACCTGCCGGAACTGGAACGACTGCTGCCGCGCACCCGGGGTGCCGAGGTGAAGGACTTCTTCGTGACCAGGGAGCGCACCGCGACGTTCGCCCCCGCCCCCGGCGTCGGCCGTCTGAGGCCCGGCGCCCGCACCAAGGCACCCGGCTTCTACCTGGCCGGAGCGTGGACCGCCACCGGGTGGCCCGCGACCATGGAGAGTGCGGTTCGCAGCGGTGTCGCAGCGGCGGCCGCCGCGCTCGGCACCCCGGGCCGGTCCCGCGGCCTCCTTCCGGATTTCTTCGAGGAGGCGGCGTGAAAGCCGATCCGCGCGGGGCCGACCCCCGCACTCCCGGCACCGCAACTGGAGGAAAGACTGTGCCCACTGTGCCCCCGGCCGCGAAGGCCGATCGACGGACCACGGTGGACGTGACCGCGCTTCTGGAGCGCGGCCGGACCCTGGCCACGCCGGTCCTGCGGGCGGCGGTCGACCGACTGGCCCCTCCCATGGACACCGTCGCCGCCTACCACTTCGGCTGGATCGACGCCCAGGGCAACCCCGCCGACGGCGACGGCGGCAAGGCCGTGCGCCCCGCGCTCGCCGTGCTCTCCGCCGAGGTCACCGGCGCCGCGCCCGAGGTCGGCGTGCCCGGCGCGGTGGCCGTGGAACTGGTCCACAACTTCTCCCTCCTGCACGACGACCTGATGGACGGCGACGAGCAGCGCCGCCACCGCGACACCGTCTGGAAGGTGCACGGCCCCGCCCAGGCCATCCTGGTCGGCGACGCCCTGTTCGCCCTGGCCAACGAGGTGCTGCTCGAACCGGGCACCGTCGAGTCCGGGCGGGCCACCCGCCGCCTGACCAAGGCCAGCCGCTCCCTGATCGACGGCCAGGCCCAGGACATGTCCTACGAGCACCGCGACCGCGTCAGCGTCGAGGAGTGCCTGGAGATGGAGGGCAACAAGACGGGTGCCCTGCTCGCCTCCGCCAGTTCCATCGGCGCGGTGCTCGGCGGCGCCGACGAGCGCACCGCCGACACCCTGGAGAAGTACGGCTACCACCTGGGCCTCGCCTTCCAGGCCGTCGACGACCTGCTCGGCATCTGGGGCGACCCGGACGCCACCGGCAAGCAGACCTGGAGCGACCTGCGCCAGCGCAAGAAGTCGCTGCCGGTCGTCGCCGCCCTCGCGGCCGGCGGGTCCGCCTCCGAGCGGCTCGGCGAGATCCTCGCCGCCGACGCCAAGGCCAGTGACTTCGCGAACTTCTCCGAGGAGGAGTTCGCGGCCCGCGCCGCCCTCATCGAGGAAGCGGGCGGACGGGAGTGGACCGCCGACGAGGCGCGTCGCCAGCACACCATCGCCATCGAAGCCCTCGACGCCGTCGACATGCCCGACCGGGTGCGGGAGATGTTCACGGCGCTCGCGGACTTCGTCGTCGTACGAAAGAGATGATCATTATCGGTCGAATAGCCCTCGCGTAGTCGCCGGCCGGTGTCGTGGAGACACGAGCACCGGCCGACGGCGGACCCAGCAGACGCACCACGCACACTGCACGAAGGGGAAGCCATGACAGCGACGACCGACGGAAGCACCGGGGCCTCCCTGAGGCCCCTGGCAGCCTCGGCCAGCGACACCGACATCACGATCCCCGCCGCGGCGGCCGGGGTACCCGAAGCCGCCGCACGCGCCACCCGGCGCGCCACCGACTTCCTGCTCGCCAAGCAGGACGCCCAGGGCTGGTGGAAGGGCGACCTCGAGACGAACGTCACGATGGACGCCGAGGACCTGCTCCTGCGTCAGTTCCTGGGCATCCAGGACGAGGAGACCACCCGCGCCGCCGCCCTGTTCATCCGCGGCGAGCAGCGCGAGGACGGCACCTGGGCCACCTTCTACGGCGGCCCCGGCGAGCTGTCCACCACCATCGAGGCCTACGTCGCCCTCCGCCTGGCCGGCGACTCACCCGACGCGCCCCACATGGCGCGGGCCGCCGAGTGGATCAGGTCCCGCGGCGGCATCGCCTCCGCCCGCGTCTTCACCCGGATCTGGCTGGCCCTGTTCGGCTGGTGGAAGTGGGACGACCTGCCCGAACTCCCGCCGGAGCTCATCTACTTCCCCACCTGGGTCCCGCTCAACATCTACGACTTCGGCTGCTGGGCCCGGCAGACCATCGTGCCGCTCACCATCGTCTCCGCGAAGCGGCCGGTGCGCCCCGCGCCCTTCCCGCTGGACGAACTGCACACGGACCCGGCCCGGCCCAACCCGCCGCGCCCCCTGGCACCCGCGGCCAGTTGGGACGGCGCCTTCCAGCGCATCGACAAGGCCCTGCACGCCTACCGCAAGGTCGCCCCGCGCCGCCTGCGCAAGGCCGCGATGAACAGCGCCGCCCGCTGGATCATCGAGCGGCAGGAGAACGACGGCTGCTGGGGCGGCATCCAGCCCCCGGCCGTCTACTCGGTCATCGCCCTCTACCTGCTCGGCTACGACCTCGAACACCCCGTGATGCGCGCGGGACTGGAGTCGCTGGACCGTTTCGCCGTGTGGCGCGAGGACGGCGCCCGGATGATCGAGGCCTGCCAGTCCCCGGTGTGGGACACCTGCCTGGCCACCATCGCGCTGGCCGACGCGGGCGTGCCCGAGGACCACCCGCAGCTGGTGAAGGCCTCCGACTGGATGCTCGGCGAGCAGATCGTGCGCCCCGGCGACTGGTCGGTGAAGCGCCCCGGACTCCCGCCCGGCGGCTGGGCGTTCGAGTTCCACAACGACAACTACCCCGACATCGACGACACCGCCGAGGTGGTCCTCGCGCTGCGCCGGGTCAAGCACCACGACCCGGAGCGGGTGGAGAAGGCCATCGGCCGCGGGGTGCGCTGGAACCTCGGCATGCAGTCGAAGAACGGCGCCTGGGGCGCCTTCGACGTCGACAACACCAGCGCCTTCCCCAACCGGCTGCCGTTCTGCGACTTCGGCGAGGTCATCGACCCGCCGTCCGCGGACGTCACCGCGCACGTCGTGGAGATGCTCGCCGTCGAGGGCCTCGCCCACGACCCGCGCACCCGCCGCGGCATCCAGTGGCTGCTCGACGCCCAGGAGGCGGACGGCTCGTGGTTCGGCCGCTGGGGCGTCAACTACGTCTACGGCACCGGTTCCGTGATCCCCGCGCTGACCGCCGCCGGGCTGCCCACCTCGCACCCGGCCATCCGCCGGGCGGTGCGCTGGCTGGAGTCCGTCCAGAACGAGGACGGCGGCTGGGGCGAGGACCTGCGCTCCTACCGCTACGTCCGGGAGTGGAGCGGCCGGGGGGCCTCGACCGCCTCGCAGACCGGCTGGGCGCTGATGGCCCTGCTGGCGGCGGGGGAGCGGGACTCCAAGGCCGTGGAGCGCGGCATCGCGTGGCTCGCGGCCACCCAGCGGGAGGACGGCTCCTGGGACGAGCCCTACTTCACCGGCACCGGCTTCCCGTGGGACTTCTCCATCAACTACAACCTCTACCGCCAGGTCTTCCCGCTGACCGCGCTCGGCCGCTACGTCCACGGAGAGCCCTTCGCCAAGAAGTCCCGCGCGGCCGAGGCCCCCGCCGAAGCCGCCCCGGCCGAGGTGAAGGGCAGCTGATGACCCCGCGGACCGGCCCGTCCCCGCTGCTGATCGCCTGCGCGCTCGGCATCGAGCACCTCGCCCTGCGCACCGGCGACCGCAGTGGCGCCGGCGGGCCGGTCACCGTCCTGCGCACCGGCATGGGCCCGAAGGCGGCCGAACGGTCGGTCACCCGGGTCCTCGCCGACCCGGCGCTCGAGTCCGCCGCCGTGCTCGCCACCGGCTTCTGCGCGGGACTCGCGCCCGGCATGCACCCCGGTGACCTCGTCGTCGCCGAGGAGACCCGGGACCCCCGCTCCACCGTCCCCTGCGTCTCGACCGACCGGCTCGTCAAGGAACTCGCGCGAGCCGTCCCCGGGCGCACCGTCCACACCGGGCCGCTGACCGGCTCGGACCACGTCGTCCGCGGCCCCGAACGCGCCGACCTGCTCGCGACCGGCGCGATCGCCGTGGACATGGAGTCCGCGGCCACGCTCCTGAGCGCCGTCCGCACGGGCCCGCGCCCGGTTGCGGCCGTCCGGGTGGTCGTGGACGCTCCAGAACACGAACTCGTCCGGATCGGCACCGTGCGCGGTGGAATATCGGCTTTCCGCGTTCTTCGATCCGTTCTTCCCGCATTTTTCGAATGGCACCGTTCTTTGTTGCTCCCCCGGAGGTGAGCCCAGATGGCCATGCCCCTGCGCCAGTCCATCAAGGTCGCTACATACCTGGCCGAACAGAAGATTCGCCGACGGGACAAGTTCCCGCTCATCGTGGAGCTGGAGCCGCTCTTCGCCTGCAACCTGAAGTGCGAGGGGTGCGGGAAGATCCAGCACCCCGCCGGCGTGCTCAAGCAGCGCATGCCCGTCGCGCAGGCCGTGGGGGCGGTGCTCGAATCGGGCGCGCCGATGGTCTCCATCGCCGGCGGCGAACCCCTGATGCACCCCCAGATCGACGAGATCGTGCGGCAGTTGGTGGCCAAGCGGAAGTACGTCTTCCTCTGCACCAACGCGCTGCTCATGCGCAAGAAGATGGACAAGTTCACGCCCTCGCCGTACTTCGCCTTCGCGGTGCACATCGACGGACTGCGTGAGCGGCACGACGAGTCCGTGGCCAAGGAGGGCGTCTTCGACGAGGCCGTGGAGGCCATCAAGGAGGCCAAGCGGCGCGGCTTCCGGGTGACCACCAACTCGACCTTCTTCAACACCGACACCCCGCAGACCATCGTCGAGGTGCTCAACTTCCTCAACGACGACCTCAAGGTCGACGAGATGATGATCTCGCCCGCCTACGCCTACGAGAAGGCGCCCGACCAGGAGCACTTCCTGGGCGTGGAGCAGACCCGCGAGCTGTTCAGGAAGGCGTTCTCCGGCGGCAACCGCGCCCGCTGGCGGCTCAACCACTCCCCGCTGTTCCTCGACTTCCTCGAGGGCAAGGTCGACTTCCCGTGCACCGCCTGGGCGATCCCGAACTACTCGCTCTTCGGCTGGCAGCGCCCCTGCTACCTGATGAGCGACGGCTACGTCCCGACGTACCGGGAGCTGATCGAGAAGACCGACTGGGACAAGTACGGCCGCGGCAAGGACCCGCGCTGCGACAACTGCATGGCGCACTGCGGCTACGAGCCCACCGCCGTCCTGGCCACCATGGGCTCGCTCAAGGAGTCCCTGCGCGCCATGCGTGAGACCGTCTCCTCGAACCGGGAGTGACGCAATGACCGCCATCCCCTTGGGGCTCCCCGGGGTACCGGTCCGGCCGATCGCCGAGCGGCGCGTGTCGCGGCGGATCCAGGTCGGGCCGGTGGCGGTCGGGGGCGGGGCTCCGGTGTCGGTGCAGTCGATGACGACCACCCGTACCTCCGACATCGGGGCCACGCTCCAGCAGATCGCCGAGCTGACGGCGTCGGGCTGCCAGATCGTGCGGGTGGCCTGCCCCACGCAGGACGATGCCGACGCGCTGCCCGTGATCGCGAGGAAGTCGCAGATCCCGGTGATCGCGGACATCCACTTCCAGCCCAAGTACGTCTTCGCCGCGATCGAGGCGGGCTGCGCGGCGGTCCGGGTGAACCCGGGCAACATCAAGCAGTTCGACGACAAGGTCAAGGAGATCGCGAAGGCGGCCCGCGACCACGGCACGCCGATCCGCATCGGCGTGAACGCGGGATCGCTGGACCGGCGCCTGCTCCAGAAGTACGGCAGGGCGACCCCCGAGGCGCTGGCGGAGTCCGCGCTGTGGGAGGCGTCGCTCTTCGAGGAGCACGACTTCCGGGACATCAAGATCTCGGTGAAGCACAACGACCCGGTCGTGATGGTCGAGGCCTACCGCCAGCTCGCCGCCCAGTGCGACTACCCGCTGCACCTGGGGGTGACGGAGGCGGGCCCGGCGTTCCAGGGCACCATCAAGTCGGCGGTCGCCTTCGGCGCGCTGCTCTCCCAGGGCATCGGGGACACCATCCGGGTGTCGCTGAGCGCCCCGCCGGTCGAGGAGATCAAGGTCGGCATCCAGATCCTCCAGTCGCTGGGGCTCAGGGAACGCCGGCTGGAGATCGTCTCCTGCCCGTCCTGCGGCCGCGCCCAGGTCGACGTGTACAAGCTGGCCGAGGAGGTCACTGCCGGTCTGGAGGGCATGGAGGTGCCGCTGCGCGTCGCCGTCATGGGCTGTGTCGTCAACGGCCCCGGCGAGGCCAGGGAGGCCGACCTCGGGGTCGCCTCCGGCAACGGCAAGGGGCAGATCTTCGTCAGGGGCGAGGTCGTCAAGACCGTCCCCGAGTCGAAGATCGTGGAGACCCTCATCGAGGAGGCGATGAGGATCGCGGAGCAGATGGAGAAGGACGGCGCCTCGGGGGAGCCGGCCGTCACCGTGAGCTGAAACGCGGACCGAAGGGGGCCCGAGCGTGACGATTCTGGAGAACATCCGGGGACCACGCGACCTGAAGGCGCTGACCGAGGCGGAACTCGGTGAACTGTCCGAAGAGATACGTGACTTCCTGGTGCACGCGGTCGCCCGCACCGGCGGTCACCTCGGACCCAACCTCGGCGTGGTGGAACTCACCGTCGCCCTGCACCGGGTCTTCGAGTCGCCGGACGACCGCATCCTGTGGGACACCGGCCACCAGAGCTACGTGCACAAACTGCTGACCGGACGTCAGGACTTCTCCAAACTCCGGAGCAAGGGCGGCCTGTCCGGCTACCCCTCGCGCGAGGAGTCCGAGCACGACGTCATCGAGAACAGCCACGCCTCCACCGTCCTGGGCTGGGCCGACGGCCTCGCCAAGGCCCGCCAGGTGCAGGGGGAGCGCAGCCATGTCGTCGCCGTCATCGGTGACGGCGCGCTCACCGGCGGCATGGCCTGGGAAGCGCTGAACAACATCGCCGCGGCCAGGGACCGACCGCTGATCATCGTCGTCAACGACAACGAACGCTCGTACGCCCCGACCATCGGCGGTCTCGCCAACCACCTGGCGACCCTGCGCACCACCGACGGCTACGAGCGCGCCCTGGCCTGGGGCAAGGACGTGCTCCAGCGCACCCCCGTGGTCGGCAACACCGTCTACGAGGCCTTGCACGGCGCCAAGAAGGGCTTCAAGGACGCCTTCGCGCCGCAGGGGCTCTTCGAGGACCTCGGGCTGAAGTACCTCGGCCCGATCGACGGGCACGACATCGGCGCCGTCGAGTCGGCGCTGCGCCGCGCCAAACGCTTCCACGGCCCGGTCCTGGTGCACTGCCTCACCGAGAAGGGCCGCGGCTACGAACCCGCCCTGCGCGACGAGGAGGACCACTTCCACACCGTCGGCGTGATGGACCCGCTCACCTGCGAGCCGCTGAGCCCGTCGGGCGGGCCCTCCTGGACCTCCGTGTTCGGCGAGGAGATCGTCCGGATCGGCGAGGAGCGCGAGGACGTGGTGGCGATCACCGCGGCCATGCTGCACCCGGTCGGCCTGGCGCCCTTCGCCGCGCGCTTCCCCGACCGGGTCTGGGACGTCGGCATCGCCGAGCAGCACGCCGCCGTGTCCGCCGCCGGCCTCGCGACCGGCGGACTGCACCCGGTCGTCGCCGTCTACGCCACCTTCCTCAACCGCGCCTTCGACCAGCTCCTGATGGACGTGGCCCTGCACCGCTGCGGCGTCACCTTCGTCCTGGACCGGGCCGGCGTCACCGGCGTCGACGGGGCCTCCCACAACGGCATGTGGGACATGTCCGTCCTCCAGGTCGTCCCCGGGCTGCGCATCGCCGCCCCGCGCGACGCCGACCAGCTGCGCGCCCAGCTGCGCGAGGCGGTCGCGGTGGACGACGCGCCGACACTGCTGCGCTTCCCGAAGGAGTCCGTCGGTCCCGCCGTACCCGCCGTGGACCGGATCGGCGGCCTGGACGTCCTGCACGCCGCGGACCGGCCCGAGGTGCTGCTCGTGGCGGTGGGCGTGATGGCGCCCGTCTGCCTCGGGGCCGCCGAGCTCCTGGAGGCCCGCGGCATCGGCTGCACCGTCGTCGACCCGCGCTGGGTCAAGCCCGTCGACCCGGCGCTGGCACCGCTCGCTGCCCGGCACCGGCTGGTGGCCGTCGTCGAGGACAACAGCCGCGCCGCCGGCGTCGGTTCCGCGGTGGCGCTGGCGCTCGGCGACGCCGAGGTCGACGTCCCCGTACGCCGCTTCGGCATCCCCGAGCAGTTCCTCGGGCACGCCAAGCGCGCCGAGGTGCTCGCGGACATCGGCCTCACCCCCGTCGACGTCGCCGGCCGGATCGGCGCCAGCCTGGCCCTCGCCGAACCGGCAGTGGAAGAGTCCGGCGACGCACCGATCGTCATGCCAGCGCAAGGAGATAACTGAATGACCAAGGAGTTCGACCTCGCCGCGCTCTTGGCCGAGCGCGGGGCCGAGCGGTACGAGCTGCACGCCAAGCACCTCAACCACCAGCTGCCGCGCATGCTGCACACCATCGGCTTCGACAAGGTCTACGAGCGGGCCGAGGGCGCGCACTTCTGGGACGCGGACGGCAACGACTACCTGGACATGCTCGCCGGGTTCGCGGTCATGGGCCTGGGACGGCACCACCCCGTCGTCCGCAAGGCGCTGCACGACGTACTCGACGCCTCGCTCGCCGACCTGACCCGCTTCGACTGCCCGCCGCTGCCCGGGCTGCTGGCCGAGAAGCTGCTCTCCTACAGCCCGCACCTGGACCGCGTCTTCTTCGGCAACAGCGGCACCGAGGCCGTCGAGACCGCCCTGAAGTTCGCCCGGTACGCGACCGGCAGGCAGCGGATCCTCTACTGCACGCACGCCTTCCACGGACTGACCGCCGGCTCCCTCTCCGTCAACGGCGAGGACGGCTTCCGCAAGGGCTTCGCGCCCCTGCTGCCCGACACCGCCGTCCCGCTCGGCGACCTGGACGCCCTGGCGCGCGAGCTGAAGAAGGGCGACGTGGCCGCCCTCATCGTGGAGCCGGTCCAGGGCAAGGGCGTGCACGAGGCCCCGCCCGGCTACCTGCTCGCCGCTCAGGAACTGCTGCACCGGCACAAGGCGCTGCTGATCGCCGACGAGGTGCAGACGGGCCTCGGCCGTACCGGCAAGTTCTACGCCTACCAGCACTCCGACGGGGTGGAGCCCGATCTGGTCTGCGTGGCCAAGGCGCTCTCCGGCGGCTACGTCCCGGTCGGCGCCACCCTGGGCAAGGACTGGATCTTCCAGAAGGTGTACTCCTCGATGGACCGCGTGCAGGTCCACTCGGCGAGTTTCGGGTCCAACGCGCAGGCCATGGCCGCCGGGCTCGCGGTGCTGTCGGTCATGGAGAACGAGCAGATCGTGGCGAACGCCGCCGCGGTGGGGGAGCGGCTGAAGTCCCGGCTCGCCGGGCTGGTGGACCGGTACGAGCTGCTCGCCGACGTCCGGGGCCGCGGGCTGATGATCGGCATCGAGTTCGGCCGCCCGCAGTCCCTGAAGCTGCGCAGCCGCTGGACGATGCTGCAAGCCGCGCGGAAGGGGCTGTTCGCGCAGATGGTGGTCGTGCCGCTGTTGCAGCGGCACCGGATCCTGACCCAGGTGTCCGGCGACCACCTGGAAGTGATCAAGCTGATCCCGCCGCTGATCATCGACACCGCCGACGCCGACCGGTTCGTCGACGCCTTCACGGACGTGATGGAGGACGCGCACCACGGCGGTGGCCTGATGTGGGACTTCGGCAAGACCCTGGTCAAGCAGGCGGTGGCCAACCGCTGAGTCCGGCCCGGCCCGGCCGTCCGTGCGGCGGACCGCCGGGCCTTTGCCCGTGAGGCAAGAAATTTGCCTGGTGGGCAAGGTTCGGGCTGAATGGAGGCATGAGCGCCTCCGAGACCGGTCCCGCCGGGGGGACCGTCGCCGCCGTCGCGCCGCAGCTGCGTGAGCTGCGGCGACGGGCCGCCCTCACCCTGGAGACCGCGGCCCGTGCCGCGGGACTCTCGCCCGCCCACCTGTCCCGGCTGGAGACCGGGCAGCGCCAGCCCTCGCTGCCGATGCTGCTCTCCCTCGCCCGCGTCTACGGTACGACCGTCGCCGAGCTGCTGGGGGAGACGGCCGCCGACCGGGACGCCGTCGTGCGCGCCGCCGACATGGAACCCACGAGCGCGGGCGGCTGGACGTACTACCGGGCCGGAGCGCCGGGCCGCGGCATGCACGCCCTGCGCGTCCAGGTGCCGTACGGCTCCCAGGGCGACGTCGTGCGGGTGCACCCCGGTGAGGAGTGGCTCCACGTCCTCAGGGGCCGGTTGCGGCTGCGCCTCGGCGACACCGAGCACCGGCTCACCGTGGGGGACGGCGCGCACTTCGACTCGATGACCCCGCACCGGATCGCCGCCCAGGACCCCGACGGGGTCGAGCTGCTCTTCGTCCACACCCTGCTGCAAAGCCCGGCGGCCGCCCTGTGCCTCGGCCCGGCCGCCGGCCCGAACCCCGGAGAGATGCCATGAGTACCATGCAGGAGAAGTTCCCGCGCGCCCTGTGGGTGCGGCTGATCATCTACATCGCCCTGGGGCACGTCTTCGGCGGCTTCCTCTACCTGCTGTTCGAGGTCGGCGCCAAATAGCGCCGTCCGCGGGCGGGTGCCGGGTGCCCCGGCTCAGTCCAGCATCCGCTCGCGCAGCCGCTCCCGGGTCCCGGCGGTGAGCCGCAGCCCCTTCTCCAGGTACGCGTCGACGCCGCCCCACGTCTCCTCGATGGTCTCGAAGGCCGCCGCCAGGTACTCGGCGCGCGCGTCGAACAGGGGGCTGAGCAGCTCCATGACCTCGGGGGAGTAGGCCGCGGCCGCGGAGCCGCTGCGGCGCACCTTGTAGCGGCGGTGCGCGGCGTTCGACTTCAGGTAGTCCTCGACGACGGCCTCGCGCTCGACCCCCAGGGCGAGCAGCGTGACGGCGATGGACAGGCCCGCACGGTCCTTTCCGGCCGCGCAGTGCATCAGCGCGGGGACGCTGTCCTCGGCGAGCGCGTGCAGGATGCGGGAGTGCTCCGCCGTGCGCTCCGTGACGATCGAGCGGTAGGAGTCGATCATCCGCTGGGCGCCCTTGCCGTCGGCGAGGATTCCGTGCAGCTGGTCGAGGTCCCCGTCGCGGACCATCTTCCAGAACTCGGCGCCGTCGGCCGGATCGCTCAGCGGCAGGTTCACATTGCGCACGCCGGGCAGCTCGACGTCCGGCCCCTCGAGCTTCTGGTCGGCCGCGTTGCGGAAGTCGAAGATCGTGTGCAGGCCCAGCGAGGCCAGGAACGCGGTGTCCTCGCCGGTGGCGTGCGCCAGGTGGCCGCTGCGGAACAGCACCCCGGGGCGCACCCGCCGGCCGTCCACGGTCGGCAGTCCGCCCACGTCCCGGAAGTTGCGCACTCCGGTCAGCTCGGGCTCGGTCGACGGGACCTGCTGCGTCACGGGGGCTCCTCCCAGTCCACGCCGCCGCCGCTGCTCGCCGGCGGGCGTCCCACGACGATACGGCATGACCCGCGCGCGAAATCATGCTCCGAGGGATAGTGCGAGCCGATAAGAGCCTTCTGTCCGAATTGGTGCCTTCATAACAACTGGGCCTGAAATGGCGGAGGGTGGGTGAGGGGCGCGTGAGCAGCGTCATATCCGTGACCGTGTGTTGCCCGTCATGTTCACGTAATTCAGCTGTTTCTCAAGGCCTTTAAGGAAAAACGGCGCGACGGAAATCGACGCAGGGTTACCGGTAATTCCCGTAAAGGATCAATCGGAACACCGGACGGAGGAACCTCTCGCTTGTCCCTGCGCGTCCTGGTCCCTTACGTTCACCACCGATCCGGACGGACGCCTAATCCTGCCGCCGACCGGAGCCCGCACTCATCCACCACCCGTACACGGCAGGAGCGGGGGACCCACAGGTAGAACTGCCTGTTCCGGTTCCCGGAACGGCTTGGGGTAAAGCCGCGTTTCGGCGCGGCCGGGCATCTCCAGCCCGCACCCGACAGCTCACCTCGCAGGCGCCGGAGAGGAATTCGCCATGCCCGCGAAGGGTAAGCACCGCCGTACCAGGGCCATGCGCCTGACCCGCGCCATCGCCGTCGCCGGAACCGGTGGCGCCGCGCTCGCACTCCCGCTGATGGGTGCCGCCGCCGCCAACGCCGCTCCCGCGCACTCCGTTTCCGAGCAGGCCACGCAGTCCGTTCCGGCGGCGGCCAAGAAGGCCGCCGCCGAGAAGAACTCCGACTCGCGCACCTACACCGTGAAGAGCGGTGACTACCTTTCGAAGATCGCCGACGAGCAGCACGTCGACGGTGGCTGGAAGAAGCTCTACGCGGACAACCGCGAGGCCGTCGGTTCCGACCCGTCGCTGATCCACCCCGGTCTCGAGCTGTCGATCGGCGCCCAGGCCGCCAAGTCCGCGGCGCCGTCCTCCGCGCAGTCGGACAAGCCCGCGCAGAAGTCCGCCGAGAAGCCGGCCGCCGAGAAGCCGGCCAAGAAGTCGACGGACGCCGAGAAGGCCTCCTCCTCGGACTCCTCCGCCTCCTCGAACACCGGGACCCAGTCCGCGGGCACCACCAGCGGCTACACCTCCCCCGTCGTGGGCGGCACCGTCGGTACCCCGTACCACCAGTCCGGCAGCATGTGGTCCAGCGGCTACCACACCGGCACCGACTTCGTCGTCCCGACCGGCACCTCCCTGAAGGCCGTCGGCGCGGGCACCGTCGTCTCCGCCGGCTGGGGCGGCGCGTACGGCAACCAGGTCGTCATCCAGCTCGCCGACGGCCACTACGCCCAGTACGCCCACCTCTCCTCGCTCTCCGTCTCCGCCGGTCAGTCGGTGACGGCGGGTCAGCAGGTCGGCCTCTCCGGTGCCACCGGTAACGTGACCGGCCCGCACCTGCACTTCGAGATCCGCACCACGCCGGACTACGGCTCGGACATCGACCCGATCGCGTTCCTGCGCTCGCACGGCGTCTCCGTCTGACGACCGGACCCGCGCAGCCTCCGCGCCCCGAAGGCCGGACCCCGATCCCCGGGTCCGGCCTTCGGCGTGTCCGGCGTCCGGCGTATCCGTTCCCCGATGTATTCCGGAATTGACGAACACTTTAGGCGTGGCCTTTCTCACCGCCCGTCAACCCCTTCCTACGGTCGCGTAGGTCACATTCCAAGGTGAATCATGGGCGGATGTGGCAGACGATTCGAAGAGTGACAGCAGAGCAGTGATCGGGTCGTACGTGGCGGTGGGGGACAGCTTCACCGAGGGCGTCGGCGACCCCGGCCCGGACGGGGCGTTCGTCGGCTGGGCGGACCGGCTCGCCGTACTGCTCGCGGACCGGCGCCCCGAGGGCGACTTCACGTACACGAACCTCGCCGTGCGCGGCAGGCTCCTCGACCAGATCGTGGCGGAACAGGTCCCGCGGGTCGTCGCCTGCGCGCCGGACCTGGTCTCGTTCGCGGCCGGCGGCAACGACATCATCCGGCCCGGCACCGATCCCGACGAGGTCGCCGAGCGCTTCGAACTGGCGGTGGCCGCGCTGACCGCCGCGGCCGGCACCGTCCTGGTGACCACCGGCTTCGACACCCGCGGGGTGCCCGTCCTCAAGCACCTGCGGGGCAAGATCGCCACGTACAACGGGCACGTCCGCGCCATCGCCGACCGCTACGGCTGCCCCGTGCTCGACCTGTGGTCGCTCAGGAGCGTCCAGGACCGCAGGGCGTGGGACGCCGACCGGCTGCACCTGTCGCCGGAGGGCCACACCCGGGTGGCACTGCGCGCGGGACAGGCCCTCGGCCTGCGCGTCCCGGCCGAACCGGACCAGCCGTGGCCGCCCCTGCCGCCGCGCGGCACGCTCGACGTCCGGCGCGACGACGTGCACTGGACCCGCGAGTACCTGGTGCCGTGGATCGGGCGCCGGCTGCGCGGCGAGTCCTCGGGCGACCACGTGACGGCCAAGGGCACCCTGTCCCCGGACGACATCAAGACGCGGATCGCCGCGGTGGCCTGACGGCGGGGAGCGGACGGACCGCGTGCATGCCGCACGGGGTACGGCGGACGGACGGGCGTCAGCGCCGCGTGGGCGCCAGGGCCGCTCGCTCCAGGCCCAGTTCCCGGGCCAGCGCCTCGTCCACCCACTCCTGCGCCCGGGCCCGCGACACCGTGCCCGTGTACGACGTGAGCTGCACCGCCAGCCCGTCCAGCAACGCCGTCAGCCGCAGCGCCGCGGCGTCCGGCTCGGGGCAGGAGAACTCACCGGCGGCCACGCCCTCGGCGATGACCCCGGCGATCGCCGCCTTCCACTGGCGGTCCAGCTCGCGGGTGACCTCCCGCAGCGCGGGCTCGCGGGGCGCCGCCGCCCAGCCCTCGATCCACAGCCGCCAGCCCTTGGCCGGACCGGTCGGCGCGTACCACCGCACGGCCGCCCGCAGGCGGCGCAACGCCGACGTACGGCGGGCGAGCAGCCCCCGCAGATGGGCGAGATCGTCCTCGGCGGCATGGGTGAACGCGGCCGCCACCAGGCGCTCCTTCGTGGAGAAGTGATAGAGCACCAGGGCGTTGCTGACGCCGAGCGCAGCGGCCACGTCGGCGATCCGCAGTGCCGCCACGCCCCGCGCCGATATCTGCTCGATGGCGGCGCCCAGCAGCTCCTCGCGCCGCTCCGCCACGCTCAACCGGACTCTCCCCACGCACGTCACCCTATACAGGCGCCCGGACGTGCGGTGACGCTCCCGCCGGTCGCGGTGGACCGGGGGGAACACGGATGTGACATCCGTCGTTCGAGGTGACGTAGGACGAGACGACCATCATGAGAGCCTGAACCACTCCACCTGGAGGTACCGTGGCCGCTTTCCGTTCCCCGAGTTCCGGGCTCAGCGTGCCGCGGCCCGCGGCCTTCGGCGTGGACCCGAGCGGTGAGCGCATGGCGCGCATCCGCAGATCGCCGCACTTCCGCGACGGCGTCTTCCAGAACCCCGGCGGCACCGCCCGGACCCGGCCCTCCGGATCGGCCGCCGAATTCGCCAAGATCTACTTCAACAAGGAGGCGAGGCAGCGCCGGTCCCCGCAGGGACCGATTCCAGTGCACGCCACCACCCTGGCCGACCTCGCCCGGCCGGCCGCCACCGGCCTCCGGCTGACCTGGATGGGCCACTCCAGCGTGCTCGCCGAGATCGACGGGCAGCGCGTGCTCTTCGACCCGGTGTGGGGCGAGCGCTGCTCCCCGTTCGCCTTCGCCGGCCCCAGGCGCCTGCACCCGGTGCCGCTGCCGCTCGCCGCCCTGGGCCCGGTCGACGTCGTCGTCATCTCCCACGACCACTACGACCACCTGGACATGCCGACGATCAAGGCGCTGGCCGGCACGGACACCGTGTTCGCCGTGCCGCTCGGCGTCGGCGGCCACCTCGAACACTGGGGGGTCTCCCCCGACCGGCTGCGCGAGCTGGACTGGCACGAGTCGACGCGCGTCGGCGGCCTCACCCTCACCGCCACCCCGGCCCGGCACTTCTGCGGACGCGGGCTGCGCAACACCCAGCACACCCTCTGGGCGTCCTGGGTCGTCGCCGGTGCCGAGCACCGCGTCTACCACAGCGGGGACACCGGCTACTTCGACGGCTTCCGCGACATCGGCGCCGCGCACGGCCCGTTCGACGCCACGATGATCCAGCTCGGGGCGTACGCGGAGTTCTGGCCGGACATCCACATGACCCCCGAGGAGGGGGTCCGGGCCCACCTCGACCTCCAGGGCGGCCGGCCGCACGGCGCCCTGCTGCCGATCCACTGGGGCACCTTCAACCTGGCGCCGCACGCGTGGGCGGAGCCGGGGGAGTGGACGCGGGACGCGGCCGAGGAGGCCGGTCAGGCGGTGGCGTTCCCCAGGCCGGGGGAGCCGTTCGAGCCGGCGGGGAAGCTGCCGGTGGAGGCGTGGTGGCGGGCGGTGTCGCAGCCGATCGCGCATCCGTGGCGCCGTCTCCGGAGCACTGAGGGTCTGGCTGAGGCGAGCAGGGGTGATCTCGACCTCGCTGGGGAGCGGTGAGATCGGTCGGGGACAAGACGGGGGAGATGGTGCGGATGCCGGAGTGCCCAGGAGGAGTGACGGTGGGGGCCGGTGGGGTCTGATGGTCCGCGGACCGGCACGCCCGCATCTGCTCCGCCGCCGGCGGTACCAGATGCCGGGGTAGGTGTGCGGGTGCGCGAAGACCGTCCGCCGGTGGCATCCCGGAGAGACACGAGAGCTCGTCCGCCGGGTCGGAGGGCCGGTCGTCGCGAACTGGCACCGGCGTCGCTCACCGCCGCTCCCGGGTACGGCGCCGGCCCGTCGGCAGGGGGACGGGGGCGACGCCGGGGACCACGGTGCTGGTCAGCGTGCCGATGCCCTCGACCGTGAGGGAGACCGAGTCGCCCGGTTTCAGCGGCGGCGGGGACTGCTCGCCTCGCAGCCCCCACAGTTCGGCCAGGCAGCCGCCGTTGCCGCAGGTGCCGGAGCCCAGGACGTCGCCGGGGACGACGCGGGTGCCCCGGGAGGCGTAGGCGGTCATCTCCTCGAAGGTCCAGCTCATGTGGGACAGCAGGTCCTCGCCCACCTTCTCCCCGTTGACCTCGGCGGTCAGGGCCAGGCGCAGGAAGCCGTCGGCGTCCCGGTACGGCTCCAGTTCGTCGGCCGTGACGAGGTACGGGCCGAGGGTGGTGGCGGTGTCCTTGCCCTTGCAGGGGCCGAGGCCCACCTTCATCTCCGCGCCCTGGAGGTCTCGCGCCGACCAGTCGTTGAACACGGTGTAGCCGACGATGTGGTCGCGGGCCCGCTCGGGCGTGAGATCGCGGCCCTCCCGCCCGATCACCGCGCCCACCTCCAGCTCGAAGTCCAGCACGGCGGAGCCGGGCGGCATCGGGATGTCCTCCCGGTGGCCGTAGACCGCGTGCGGGTTGGTGAAGTAGAAGGTCGGCGCCGCGTACCACTGTGCGGGGACGCCGGTGACGCCGTCGACGGATTTGCGTACGCCTTCGACATGTTCCTCGAAGGTGACGAAGTCCCGTATGGACGCGGGCCGTACCGGTGCGAGCAGCCGTACCTCGCAGACATGCGGACCGGACGGTGAGCCGAGTGCCTCGTGCCCCGCGGCCAGGAGACCGGGCAGGCCGTCGGTCTCCGTCAGCAGGGTGGACAGGGAGGAGACGCCCGGCAGGGGGTGCAGGGCGCCGTCGTCCTGGACGACAGCCACCCTCCGGCGTTGGTGGTGCTCGTAGGAGGCGAAACGCATGAGGGAACTCCAGGAGGGCGGGGCCGGGGAGCGGATCGGAGCGGATCAGACCGGCGGGGCGACGAAGACGCCGCGGTCGGGGTCGTTGAACGACTCCTTGGCGACGAGTTCGTTCATGGGGTTGGCGGTGCCCCACTGGTCGGTGACCTCGGGCCGGGAGAAGTCGTAGACGTGGGGGTGCCAGGTGTCCTCGTCCAGGCACTCCAGCTCGGTGGTGTACTCGACGGTGTTGCCGTGCGGGTCCAGGAAGTAGGTGAAGGTGTTGTCGCCCGCCATGTGCCGGCCCGGTCCCCAGATCTTCCGGAATCCGGCCCGCATGACGCGTCCGGAGCCGCGCATGTACTCGTCGATGCCGCGCATCTCGAAGGAGACGTGGTGCAGGGCGGTGTGCGGGCCCTGGGCGATGGCCATGGAGTGGTGCTGGTTGCTGATCCGCATGAAGTGCATGACCTCGCCCATGTGCGGCGAGCCGAGCGTGTCGGAGAGGGCGAAGCCCAGATGGCGCTCGTACCACTCCCGCGTGCGGTTGAGGTCGGGCGAGTTGAGGACCACGTGGCTCAGCTTGACCGGGATGGACTCCTTCTCCTCGATCTTGCGGTGCCGCCTGACCTCGACGTCGGCCGAGACCTCGATGGTGCGGCCGTCGACGTCGAAGAAGCGGAAGCCGTATCCGCCGCCGGGGGTGCCGACCTTGCCCGGCCGGGAGATCAACTGCACTCCGCCCGCGAGCAGTCGCTCGGCGAGGGTGTCCACGTCGGCCGCGGACGCGGCACCGTAGGAGACCAGGTCGAGGCGCTTCTCGCCCGCCTTGCGGAGCCGGACGACGTACTGCTCCGGGGAGCCCTCGGCGGCCAGGAAGGAGATGCCGGAGTCCTCGGCGACCTTGGTCAGGCCCCAGACGCCGGCGTAGAAGTCGAGCTGCTTGTCGTAGTCGGGCACGGCGAGGTCGACGTGCCGCAGATGGGTGAGCAGACGTGCGCTCATGGTGTCGGTTCCTTCCGGAGGAGGTCCGCCGCGTTGCCGCCGCGGACGGCGTGGAAGTCGGCCTCGGGGAGGCCGGCGGCGCGCAGGGCGCCCATCGGGTCCTCGGTGCCCATGTCGAAGGGGAAGTCGGAGCCGAGCAGCACCCGGTCAACACCGGCGACCCGGACCAGTTCGCGCAGCACGCCCGGGCCGTGGACGAGCGAGTCGAAGTACAGGCGTTTCAGGTAGCTGCTGGGCGGGTGGGCGCAGCCGGCGCCCGCGTCGGTGCGGGCCGACCAGGCGTGGTCGGAGCGGCCGATGTGGGTCGGCAGGTAGCCGCCGCCGTGCGCGGCGAGCAGCCGCAGTCCCGGGTGCCGGTCCAGGACACCCGAGAAGATCAGGTGGGAGAGGGCGACGGCGTTCTCGGTGGGCTGGCCGACGGTGTTGGACAGGTACCACCGGTCCAGGCGCTCGTCGAGGGTGCAGCCGAAGGGGTGCAGGAAGAGCAGTGCGCCCGTCTCCTCGGCCCGGGACCACAAGGGTTCGTAGGCCGCGTCGGAGAGTTCGCGTCCGGGGGCGTGGCTGGAGATCTCCACGCCGAGCAGCCCCTGTGCGAGGGCGTGGTCGAGCGCGTCGACCGCGAGCGCCGGGTGCTGGAGCGGCGCCAGGCCCAGTCCGCGCAGCCGGTCGGGGGCGGCCGCACAGTGCGCGGCGGTGGCCTCGTTGGCGAGTCGGCAGACCTTCTCCGCGGTCGTCTCGTCGGCCCAGTAGTGGTAGTGCGAGGGGGAGGGGCTGACCAGCTGCACGTCCACGCCCTGGGCGTCCATCGCCGCCAGCCGTACGGTCACGTCGGTCAGCCGGGGGAAGCGCTCGCGGACCATGGGCCCGCTGACGGCGAGTGCGGCCGGGCCGTTGCGGCGGGCGTCCAGGGCCCGCGCCTCGGCGAGCCCCGGCGCACCCTCCACCAGCGCCTCGACCTCCGGCAGCAGGACGTGGGCGTGCACGTCCACGGTGGGGGCGGGCGCCCCGCGCTCCGGCGCGGTCACGGCAGCTCCCGCAGCATGGTCATGGTGCGGGCCATCAGACCGGGCAGGTCGGCGTCGCGGACGCCGTCGAGCTGCCACTGCCCGATCTGGACGGACGCCTCCACGACCGGGCGGACCCGGGCCATCCGCCGCTCGTAGTACGCCTGGAACAGCGCGTCGTCCCAGTCGTCGGTCCCGGTCAGCAGCTGGGCGAGCACCCACGCGTCCTCCAGGGACAGCGCGGCGCCCTGGGCGAGGGTGGGCGGGCAGCAGTGGGCGGCGTCGCCGACCAGGACGACGCGGCCGCGGTGCCAGGACCCCTCGACCAGCATGCGGTCGAACCAGGTGTAGTTGACCTTCGCCGGGTCGGTGATCCGCGCGGTGATCTCCGGCCAGAACCCGCCGTAGGCGCGGGCCAGGCGCCGCATCTCCTCGGCGTACGACTCGGGAGGCAGAGCGGCGCGGTCGCGGTTGGCCTCGACGACGTACGCGTAGAGCGTCGTCTCGCCGGTGGGGCAGTATCCGGCGATGTAGGCGGGGCCGCCGTAGGCGAGGTCGGTGCGGGTCACGCCCGCCGGGCGCGGGGCGGCGACGCGCCAGATGGCCATGCCGGTGGGCTCCGGCTCGTCCGTGATGCCGATCGCGCGGCGGGTGGCGGAGCCGAGGCCGTCGGCGGCGACGACCAGGTCGTAGCGGGCGTCGGTGCCGTCGCTGACACGTACGGTGACGCCGTCGGCGTCCTGGACCCGGATCTCGGCGGTGGTGCCGAGGCGGACGGTGGCGCCGCCGTCGCGGACGGCGTCGATGAGGATCCGCTGGAGCTGCGGGCGTTGCATGCCGACGGTGGCGGGCAGGTCGTCGCCGCCGGTGCGCAGGTCGTCCTGGGTGTGCAGGACGGTGCCGTCGGGGGCGGTGATGCCGACCGAACCGAAGCCGAAGCCGGAGGCCTCGACCCGCTCCCAGACGCCCAGTTCGCGCAGGACGCGCAGGGCGTTGCCCTGGAGGGTGATGCCGGAGCCGGCGGTGGCGTTCCAGTCGTCCTTGGCCTCGACCAGGTCCACCGTGAGGCCGGCGCGGCGCAGCAGGACCGTGACGGCGCAGCCGGCCGCACCGCCGCCGATCACCAGGACCTTACGGGTTTCGCTCATGGGAACTCCCTTGTTCCTTCGCCTACTTGACGGCGATCGGGTTGACGGGCGAGCCGACCGCGCCGGTGATGGGCAGGGGCGCCGCGGTGAGCCAGAAGTCGTACCGGCCGTCGGCGGCGCAGTCCTCGGCGAGCGCCTCCAGGTCCCACATCTCACCGATCAGCAGGCCGAGGTGCGGGATGGCGACCTGGTGCAGCGGCTGGAAGGCGTGCTCGAACTCGTTCGGGCGGACCTCGAACCCCCACGTGTCGGTGGCGATCGCGGCGATCTCGCTGCCGTGCAGCCAGCCTGCCGCGGTGAACGACAGGCCGGGCGCGGGACCTCCCGCGTACTCGCCCCACCCCTCGCGCCGGACCCGGGCCAGCTGCCCGGTGCGCACCAGCACGATGTCACCGCGGCCCACGGTCACGCCCTGGGCCGCGGCGGTCGCCGTCAGGTGCTCCCCGGTGATCGCGAAGCCGTCCGGCAGCTCACCGCCCTCGCCGACCGCGCGGCCGGCGTCCAGCAGCACACCGCGCCCGGCGACGTGTGCGGCCATGTGCTCGACGCCGGTGACCAGGTCGCCGTCGGAGGTGACGACCTGCTCCGCCGGGCGTCCGTTCCACGCCTTGCCGTGGTCGAAGATGTGCCCGAGCCCGTCCCACTGGGTGGAGCACTGCAACGGCATGGCGATCACGTCGTCGGCGCCGCCGATGCCGTGCGGGAAGCCCTGGTTGCCGAGCGCCGCGTCCGTGCCCGTGTCGAGCATGGTGTGCACCGGGTTGGTGCGCCGCCGCCAGCCCTTCTGCGGGCCGTTCATGTCGAAACGCTGCGAGAGGGAGAAGCTGACGCCCCGCCGGACCAGGGCGGCACCCTCGCGGCGCTTGGCCTCGCCGAGGAAGTTGAGGGTGCCGAGCACGTCGTCCTCGCCCCAGCGGCCCCAGTTGGAGTACGCCTCGGCGGCCCGGGCTATCGACCCCTCGGGGTCGGTGCGGTCCAGCGTCATCGGGCCGCCTCCGCCACGCACCGGGTGCGCTGGGCGCCGAGCCCGGTGATCGAGGCGTCCATGACGTCGCCGTCGCGCAGCAGCCGGCCCCAGTGCATGCCGTTGCCGGCGGGTGAGCCGGTGAGGACCAGGTCGCCGGGGAGCAGCCGGGCGCTCTGCGAGGCGTAGGAGACCATCCGCGCCACGTCGAAGATCATGTCCTTGGTCGACTCGTCCTGCATGGTCTGGCCGTTGAGTTTCAGCGTCAGACGCAGGTCGCCGGGGTCCCCGACCGAGCCCGCCGGCACGATCCAGGGACCGAGCGGGGTGAACCCGGGCGCGTTCTTGCTGCGCAGCCAGTCGGTGCCGATCTGCGGCATGTCCCGGCGGAAGACGGTGGCCCGGTCGGTGAGGTCGTTGGCGATCGTGTAGCCGGCGACGTGGTCGAGGGCCTGATCGGCGGACACCCGGTGGGCGGGGCGGCCGATCACCGCCGCCAACTCCAGTTCCCAGTCGGGCTTCTCGGCCCACGCGGGCAGCACGACGTCGTCGTAGGGACCGGTGACGGCGCTCGGCAGGCCGATGAACACGTACGGCAGGTCCTCGGCGGCCCGCCGGTCCATGATCTCCGCGGCCTCCGCGCGCCGCTCCTCCTCCGGCCGGTCGTCACCCGGGGCCCGGTGGGCGACGTGCAGATCGATCACGTGCTGCCGGTAGTTGGCGCCCGACTGGAACACCTGCCGCGGCTCCACCGGCGCGTGCACCCGGAAGTCCGCGAGCGGCCGACGAGCCCGGTCGGCGTCGCCGGCCAGCTCCCGCAGCCGAGGCAGTGCCGCCTCCCAGCTCTCCAGCAGTGTCCGGGTGGTCAGCTGCCCGTCCGCGAACGCGGTGCGCAGATCGAGCACCCGGGCGTCGGCGGTGACCAGGGCGGGGAAAGCGGGGCCCTCGGGGGCGGAAAGGGTGGCCAGGGCGAAGGGTCCGGCGAAGAGATCGGACGCGGCTTCGGGTTTCACGGACATGTCCTCCTGATTGCGGTGGCACTAATCTGGACCCGCCCCTCGCGATCACGGAAATCGATTCTGTGGATGACTGTCATCCAGGAGGCGAATTCCAGCAGGTCGTAGCCGGACAGCCAGGGAAGTCGAAGTCGCCGTGAATCTCAGTCGCCTGGACCTCAATCTCGTCGTCGCCCTGCGCGCCCTCCTCGAAGAGCGCAACGTCACCCGCGCCGGGCAGCGCGTGGGCCTCAGCCAGCCCGCGATGAGCGCGGCCCTGTCCCGGCTGCGCCGCCACTTCGACGACGACCTGCTCGCCCGCGTCGGCGGACACTACGAACTCACCGCCCTCGGCCAGGTCCTCCTGGACCGCACCGCCACGGCGTACGACGTGCTGGAGCGCCTCTTCGCCAGTCAGGCCGACTTCGACCCCGCCACGGAGCAGCGGGAGTTCACACTGATCGCCTCCGACTACGCGGTCGCGGTCTTCGGCGCGGAGCTGGCCCGGGTCCTGCACGAGGAGGCCCCGGGCATCCGGCTGCGCTTCGCGCAGACCCCCACCACGGTGGTGGACGCCACGGACACGCTGCTCAGCACCTCCGACGGCCTTCTCATGCCGCACGGGGTCATCAGCGACTTCCCCGCCACCGACCTGTACGGGGACCGCTGGGTCTTCCTCGTCGCCGACGGCCATCCGAGCATCGGCGACCGTCTCACCCGCCAGGACCTCGCCCGGCTGCCCTGGGTCACCTACCAGCGCACCTACGACGCCCCGGCCGTGCGCCAGCTCGGCATGCTGGGCATCGAGCCCCGGGTCGAGGTCTCCGTCGACAGCTTCCAGATCATCCCGCTGCTGGTGGCCGGCACCCGGCGCATCGCCCTCGTCCAGGCCCGCCTCGCCCGGCTCCTGGCGCCGCTCGCCGGCGTGCGCGTGGTGGAGCCGCCGTACGAGGCGGTGCCGTTGCGCGAGGCCATGTGGTGGCACCCCGTGCACACCCACGACGCGGCCCACATCTGGCTGCGCGAGACCGCCGCCCGCGTCGGCAGAGGCATGGCCGACCAGCCCGAGGAGTGAGCGGCCGGCCGCAGCGCGCCTTCCTCCGACAGCCGGACGGCCCTCTCCCATGAACCCCGGCCGCCCCCATTGCCCACCGTCACTCGCCTCGCTATGTTAATGAGAAATCACATCACTCGGCAGGGCTCAGGATGTGGTGGTCACGCAACTGACGTGTGGAAACGGCTGACAGAACCGTCTGACCCCCAGGGAAGCGGGTTAAGTCAATGGAGAATCTCAGCAGGCGAGGAGTCCTGTCCCTCGGTGTCGCGCTCGGGCTCGTGGGCGTGGCGGACAGCGCGAAGGCATGGGCGTGGCCGTCGGCCGGCTCGGTGGCCGGCGGTGGCACGGGTGCCGATCCGGAGTACGTGTGGGACGACGCCACGGACCCCCTGATGGCCACGCTGCTCAAGAACGGCAGCGTCCCGGCGATCAACACCGCGATGGCGGGGTGGGTGAACAACGGCGACCCGCTGCCCAGTGGTCTGCCGGCCGCCCTCACCGCACATCTGCGCCAGGTCAACCGGCTGCCCTCCTGGGCCGACCAGGCGAAGCTGACCCGCGCGGCCGACTTCAACCGGCGCCGGGACACCTACCTGTTCATGCTGTACGGCCTCGGCAGCGGCATCATGAGCACCGTGATCCCGCGCGAGGCCAGGAGCGTCTACTGGTCGGCGGGCGGCGCCGACATGCAGGACCGCGCGGCCAAGACGTTCACGTTCGGCTACGACCTCTCCCAGCTGCGGGCCTTCGAGCCGACGGGACAGTTCGTCGTCACCGCGAACAAGACCCGGCTGGTGCACGCCGCGGTGCGGCACCTGCTGCCGCAGTCGCCGCACTGGACGTCCGGCGCCGACCAGGACATCCCGATCAGTGCCGCCGACATCCTCGTCACGTTCCACAGCCTGGGCACCTACGTGCACTCCAAGCTGACCGCGTGGAAGATCCCCTTCCCGGCCGCGGACCAGGAGGCGTTCCTGCACTCCTGGCAGGTCGCCCTCCACCTGCTCGGCGTGCCGGACGAGTACATACCGAAGTCCTGGGCCGCCGCGCACGCACAGTCGGAGCAGGTGCTCACCCCGATCCTCACCCCGACGACCGAGGGCATCGAGCTGGCCGAGGAACTGCTCGGCCTGACCGCGCAGATCGACCTCGGCGTCACCCGCGGGTTCCTGAACGAGTTCGTGCGCTACGTCCTCAGCGACGAGGTCGGCGACTGGCTGGGGCTGCGCCGCGACCCCGTGGCGGCGGCCCTGGTCCGTACCGCGTGGCCGGCGTACATCAAGTTCCGCGAGGGACTGTCGCCCCTCATGCCCGGCACGTTCTACATGGTCGACCAGTTCATCCGCGCCCTGGCCATGCTGTTCCTCAACAAGGGCTCCTCCGGGACCACCACCCCGATCACCATTCCCACCGGGAACCGGCCGGGCTGAATCACCGGTCCGCGCGGTGCCGGCGTCCGCTCACAGCCCCAGGGCACCGACGACCAGCGCGGTCACGGCGTCCCGGTGGTCGGGGCCGTCCTGCCACCGCAGTCTGCGCCCGGCCTCGACCACCACGCCGAACCCCGCGTGCACCAGCACCCGTGCCTGGCGCGGGTCCAACTCCGGGCGGGCCAGCCGCAACTGCTGCTCCCAGACGGCGATGTGTTCCCGCTGCGCGAGGACCAGCGGCCGGCGCAGATCCGCCGGGAGCCCGGCCAGCTCGGCTTCGGCGACGCTGTTCAGCGCGGTGTGCTCGAAGCAGTAGGCCACGTACGTCGCCGCCAGCGCGACCACGGCCTCGCGCGGGCCGGCCACGTCGGCGAGGCTCCGCTCCACCCACTGGGCCAGCAGCCCCGCCGCTTGCAGACAGGCCGCCGCGAGGATGTCGACCTTGCCGGGATAGTGCCGGTAGAGCGCCGACGGGGCCAGCCCCACCTCCCGGGCGATCTGCCCGTTCGTGACGTTCGCGAACCCGTCCCGGGCGAACAGCGGGACGGCGGCCGCGAGGATCTCCGCCCGCCGGGTACGCGGCACCGGCTGGGCGGGCGGCTCGACCGGGCGCGCTTCCCCGCGGACCGCGGCGGGACCGGTGGCGGCCACGCGCAGCGCGGACGCCGACAGCAGGCTCTCGGCCCGCCGCCCGGCGATCGAGGTGCGGTGCATCGTGAGGGAACCGATCGCGCCGAGGGCGGCCACGGCCCGCAGGCGCCCGTCGGCCGGCGGGTACTCGCGCCGCACCGCCTCGTCGACCCGCCCGACCACGCGTCCGAACTTCGCCTTGAGCTGTCTGCGGTCCTCACGGTTGAGGTACCGGGCCTCCCACCGGTACACGCCGCCCGACGCGCGATGTGCGACGGTGACCCGGGTGGCCGCGGTGAGCACGTCCGCCAGGGGCGCCCCGGGCGGCACCTCGTCGAGCGCCGCGACGAGTCCGTCCACCATGACGTCGGCGCACTCGGCGAAGAGCGCGTACTTGTTCGGGAAGTGCCGGTACAGGGCCGCCGCGGTGATCCCCACGCCGGCGGCGATCTCCTCCATGGACGCCTTGTGGTAGCCGCGCTCGCTGAAGACCCGGCCCGCCGCCTCGACGATGAGCTGCTTGCGGTTGCGGGGCCGGGCGGCCGTGGTCGGATCGGCGGTCACCGGTGGACGGGCCGGTGCGGGGGCGGGACCATGCGGTTCAGTCAATCACACCGCGCCCGGACGGCCAGGGCCCTCGCGGCCCGGACCGCCCGCTCCGCCGGGCCGGATCGCCCGCTCCGCCGGCCCGGACCGCCCGCTCCGCCCGCCCCGCCGGGCCGGGTTCAGCCGAAGGTGAGGACCGGCTTGACCGCGCTTCCGTCGCGCATGGCGGCCACGGCGGCGCCGATCTCCTCGAAGGCGAACGTGGTGATCAGCCGGTCCACCGGAAAGAGCCCGCGCCGGTGCAGATCGATCAGCTCGGGCAGGAAGCGGGCGGGGTCGGAGTCGCCCTCCAGCACCCCGTGGAGGCGGACCCCCTTGGTCATCAGGCGCATCATGTCGAACGTCACCTCACCGCCGAGGCCGAGGCAGGCGAGCGCACCGCGCGGGCGCAGTGCGGCGACGGCACGGGCGAGCATCTCGGGCCGGCCCGTGGTGTCCACGACGTGGTGCGCCCCGCCGTCGGTGAGCCCGCGCACCGACGCGACGAGAGAGTCGTCCGGGGGCAGGGCGGCGCGGGCGCCGAGTGCGACGGCCAGGTCCCGCCGGGAGGCGACCGGGTCGACGGCCACCACCGGATCGCAGCCCACCGCCACCGCGGCCATCAGCGCACTCAGCCCCACCCCGCCGGCCCCGAGCACCACGAGCGAGGTTCCCGGCTCGGGGCGCAGCCGGTTGAGCACGGTCCCCGCGCCCGTCTGACCTCCGCAGCCCAGGGGTGCGGCGAGCGTCGCGGGCAGATCGGCGGGCACCTTGACCAGGCCGCGCTCGTGGACCACGGCGTACGTGGCGAAGCTGGACTGTCCGAAGAAGCCGCCGTACAGCGGGGCGCCGTCGAGGCGGAGCGGGGTCGTGCCGTCCCCGCGCCCGCCGGAGAGGTTGAGGCCCCGCGCCGCGTCGCAGTACGCGGGATGCCCCGCGGCGCACTGCCCGCACGCGCCGCAGCTGGCGAACGTGAGGCAGACGGCGTCCCCCGGCACGACACCGGTCACCTCCGCGCCCACCGCCTCGACCCGGCCGGCGCCCTCGTGGCCGAAGACCATGGGGGTGAGCTGCCGGGGCCAGCCGGCCTGGATCCCCAGGTCCGTGTGACACACCCCCACCGCCGCCATCCTGACCAGTACCTCGCGCGGCCGCGGGTCCTCCAGCTCCACCTCCCGGAGGATGAACGGGGCGCCCGGCTCGCGGACGACCGCGGCACGGGCACGCCTCACGCGCGCTCCAGGAAGAAGTAGTAGTAAGGACCCTGCGCGGATACGCCCTTGCCGTTCATGATGCCCATGAGGGTGGTGTCGTCGACCCGTTTGAAGTGGTCGAGCACCGGCCGGCCGTCGTAGACCATCGTGGCCGTCGACTCGCCGCGGAACTCCACCGTCCACAGGCTGGCCTCGCCCTTGCCCAGCTCCACGTTGGAGTACAGCCCGCCCGCCGGGTCCCGGCACATCAGCGGCTTGGCGTCGTGCACCGAGGCGAACGTCTTGCCGTACCAGCCCGCCTTCGCCAGCTCGCCGTTGAGCGGGTGGCCGGTGTCGAACTCGCCGCCCTTCCACTCGCCGAGGATCTCCTCGGGCCGGACGGTGTCCAGCACCGCCCAGACGTCGTCCAGTTCGGCCGCCTCCACCCGGCCCTTCGTCTCGCGCAGCGCCTGGAAGCGGGTACGGGCCTGGAGCGGGTCCATGAGGGGCGTCCTCTCGTCGATGTCATCGGGAGCTGTACGACGCCGGGTCCCGCGGCGCGGCGGAGGGCAGGGAATGCCCCACGGTGCCCAGGCTCAGCAGGACGTGGCGTTCGGCGACCTGTTCCGCGGTGAGGGGCCCGTCGGGGCGGAACCAGTTGGCGACGCCCTGGCACATGATCAGGACCGCGCGGACGGCGTCGGCGGGGATCTCGGTGGTGAACACGCCCTCGGCGCGGCCGGCTTCGACCGTGTCGAGCAGCATGTGCTGGAGATAGTCGCGCAGGGCCACGTAGCGGGCCCGGTTGGCGGGCTCCAGACTGCGTATCTCGGTGTCCAGGAAGGCCAGCGACCTGCGGTGGGCCATGTAGAGCACGATCGACTCGACCATGCCGCAGAACCGCGCCAGCGGGGCGGGCCCCGCCTCCGCGGCGGCGGCCCGGCACCGGTCCAGGACGTCCTTGATGGACGTCTCCAGCAGGGTGGCCAGCAGAGCCTGCTTGTTCGCGTAGTGGTAGTAGAGCGCGGGCACGGTGACACCGACCCGGCCTGCGATGTTGCGGACCGAAGTGCCGTGGTAGCCGTGCTCGTTGAAGGCCTCCATGGCGTGCACCAGGATCGGGTGCAGGTCCAGCGGTCCGTAGGAACGCCAGTGCCGCGCCGTGGCCGTGCTGTCCTGGCTCTGCTCAGTGCTCAACAACGTCTCCTCGGAATCAGTGCCCACCTCCGGAGCTTAGCGATCGATAAGCGATCGCGGGAGAGGAGCGGCGGATCCGCGGGGCAAGTGTGCGGCTTGGACTCCTCCGTCCGTCAAGTACCGGGGAAACTGCCGTCGTTCAGGGCGTTGACCGATCGACGGGACGCTTCTACGTTCTTAGCGAACGCTCAGTAAGGTCCCGGTCGCGCGGCGGCGAGCCCGCGCCCCGAGAGAGGAACCCATGAGCCACCACCCCCCTGATCCCCCCGGCCGCGACAGCGCCGGTCCGCTGGACGGCGTGCGCGTGGTCGAGCTGGCCGGCATCGGTCCCGGCCCGTTCGCCGCGATGCTGCTCGGCGACCTGGGCGCCGACGTGGTGCGCGTCGACCGCCCCACGCCAGGCCCGCTCGCCGGCGACCCCGCGCACGACGTGACCAACCGCAACAAGCGCTCGGTCCTGGTCGACCTCAAGGCCCCCGGCGGACCGGAGACCGTACGGGCCCTGGCCGCACGCGCCGACATCCTGGTGGAGGGATACCGCCCGGGGGTCGCGGAGCGGCTCGGGGTCGGGCCCGAGGAGTGCATGGCCGCCAACCCCGCCCTGGTGTACGGCCGGATGACGGGCTGGGGCCAGCGGGGGCCGCTCGCGTCCCGGGCCGGACACGACATCGGCTACATCGCCACGGCCGGCGCCCTCTCCATGGTCGGGACGGCGGACGGACCGCCCGCCGTCCCCGCCAACCTGCTCGGCGACTACGCGGGCGGCTCCCTCTACCTGACCACCGGCGTGCTGGCCGCGCTGCTCACCGCCCGCACCACCGGCCGCGGCCAGGTGGTGGACGCCGCGATCGTCGACGGCACGGCCCACCTCACTTCGCTCTTCTGGGGCATGCTCGCCGCGGGGACCTGGCACGAGGCCCGCGGGACCAACCTGCTCGACGGAGGCTGCCCCTACTACCGCGCGTACGAGACCGGCGACGGCGGCTGGATGGCGGTCGGCGCCCTGGAACCGCGCTTCTACACCACTTTCGTCACCCTGCTGGGCCTGGCCGGAAACGACCTGCCGGACCGCTCGGACCCGCGCAACTGGCCCGAACTCCAGGCTCTGTTCACCGCCCGCTTCACGACCGCGACCCGCGACGAGTGGACGGTCGTCTTCGAGGGCACCGACGCCTGCGTCGCCCCCGTCCTGTCCCTGCGCGAGGCGGCGGCCCACCCGCACCTGACCGGCCGCGGCACCTACACCGAGGCACACGGCGTCACCCAGCCCGCGCCCGCGCCCCGCTTCTCCGCCACCCCCGGCACCCTGCGCCTGCCGCCCGCCGTCCCCGGCGCGCACACCGCCGACGTGGCCCGCGACTGGGACCTGCCGCACCTGTCCGCACCCCCGAAGGGCCGCCGCTGATGGAACTGTCCTCACCGCTGACGTACTCGGGCGATCCCCGTGCGGCCGCGGACCGGGCCGCCGCCCTGGAGTCCGCGGGACTCGACGCCGTCTGGGTGGCCGAGGCGTACGGCTTCGACTCCCCGACGGTCATGGGCTACCTGGCCGCGAGGACCGAGCGCATGCGCATCGGCTCGGCCGTCCTGAACGTCTACTCGCGCAGCCCCGCCCTGATCGCCCAGACCGCCGCCGGACTCGACGCCCTCACCGGCGGCCGGGCCCTCCTCGGCATCGGCGCCTCCGGGCCGCAGGTCGTCGAGGGCTGGCACGGCCGCCGCTACGACCGTCCCCTCGGCCGCACCCGCGAGGTCATCGAGCTGTCGCGGCGGATCTGGCGCCGCGAGGTGATCGAGCACCACGGCATCACCGACCTGCCCCTGCCGCCCGAGAAGGGCGGCACCCTCGGCAAACCCCTCAAACTGCTCACCCACCCGGTGCGCGACACGATCCCGGTGTACGTCGCCGCGCTCGGCCCGGCCAACGTCCGGATGTCCGCGGAACTGGCCGACGGCTGGCTGCCGTTCCTCTACGCCCCCGAACACGCCGCCACGGTGTGGGGTCCGTCCCTGGCCGAGGGCGCCGCCCAGCGCGATCCCGCGCTCGGACCGCTGGCGGTCGTCGCGGGCGGCCTGCTCGCCATCGACGACGACGCCGAAGCGGTCCGCGACCTGATGCGCCCCACCGTCGCCCTGTACGTCGGCGGCATGGGCGCCCCGGGCCGCAACTTCTACCACGACCTGATCTGTTCCTACGGCTACGAGGCCGCCGCGGCCACCGTCCAGGAGCACTACCTCGCGGGCCGCAAAAAGGAAGCGGAGGCCGCCGTCCCCGCCGCACTGCTGGAACAGATCTGCCTGGCCGGCCCCGAGGGCCACGTCCGCGAACGCGTCGAGGCGTTCCGCGAGTCGGGCGTGACGATGCTCAACGTCACGCCCGTCGGAGCGGATCCCGCCCGGCTGATCGAACGAGTGAGGGGTTGGCTGTGACCTTCGGACGAGACCTCTACGGCCCCGAGCACGAGGCCTTCCGGGACACCGTGCGCGCCTTCCTCGCCAAGGAGGTGGTCCCGCACCACGAACGCTGGGAACGCAACGGCGTCGTCGACCGCGAGGTGTGGTGCGCGGCGGGCCGCCAGGGCCTGCTGGGCCTGGCCGTGGACGAGGAGTACGGCGGCGGCGGCACCGACGACTTCCGCCACAGCGCCGTCCTCATCGAGGAGTTCGCCCGCGCCGGCGCCTCCGGACTGGCCCTGAGCCTGCACAACGACATCGTGGGCCCCTACCTCACCCGGCTCGCCACCGAGGAGCAGAAGCGGCGATGGCTGCCCGGTTTCGTCTCCGGAGACATCGTCACCGCCATCGCCATGACCGAACCCGGCGCCGGTTCCGACCTCCAGGGCATCCGCACCACGGCCACCGACCGCGGCGACCACTACCTGCTCAACGGCTCGAAGACCTTCATCTCCAACGGCATCCTCGCCGACCTCGTCGTCGTGGTCGCCCGCACCACGCCCGAGGGCGGCAGCGCCGGGCAGAGCCTGCTCGTCGTCGAACGCGGCACGGACGGCTTCGAACGCGGCCGCAACCTCGCGAAGATCGGCCAGAAGGCCCAGGACACCGCCGAATTGTTCTTCACCGACGTACGCGTCCCCAAGGAGAACCTGCTCGGCGAGGAGAACCGCGCCTTCACCTACCTGATGGGCAACCTCGCCCAGGAGCGGCTGGCCATCGCGGTCGGCGCCGCCGCGGCGGCCGAGGAGATCCTCGCCATCACCACGCGGTACGTGAAGGAGCGCGAGGCCTTCGGCCGGCCACTGGCGGGGCTCCAGCACGTCCGCTTCGAGATCGCCGAGATGGCCACCGAGGCGGCGGTCACCCGCACCTTCCTCGACCGCTGTGTCACCGAGCACGTCGCGGGCCGGCTCGACCCCGTGCACGCCTCGATGGCCAAGTGGTGGGCCACCGAACTCCAGAAGCGGGTCGTCGACCGCTGCCTGCAACTGCACGGCGGGTACGGCTACATGAGCGAGTACCGGGTGGCGCGGGCGTACCTCGACGGGCGCGTCCAGACCATCTACGGCGGCACCACCGAGATCATGAAGGAGATCATCGGCCGCTCCCTCCTGGGTTGAGCCGCCGACCGTCCCACCGTTGCCCGTGCCGCGACCGCGCGGCCTGCCACACACCCACTGGGAGGACCCCCGAGGTGAGCACCGAAGCGTATGTGTACGACGCGATCCGCACTCCGCGCGGACGCGGCAAGGCGAACGGCGCCCTGCACGGCACGAAGCCGATCGACCTGGTGGTCGGCCTCATCCAGGAGATCCGGGCCCGTTTCCCAGACCTGGACCCGGCGGCCGTGGACGATGTCGTGCTCGGTGTCGTCGGTCCGGTCGGTGACCAGGGCTCCGACATCGCGCGTATCGCGGCGATCGCGGCCGGGTTGCCGGACACGGTGGCCGGTGTGCAGGAGAACCGCTTCTGTGCCTCGGGTCTTGAGGCCGTCAACATGGCGGCCATGAAGGTCCGTTCGGGCTGGGAGGACCTGGTCCTCGCCGGGGGTGTGGAGTCCATGTCCCGCGTCCCGATGGGCAGCGACGGCGGGGCCTGGGCGCAGGACCCGCGCACCAACCACGACACCGGCTTCGTCCCGCAGGGCATCGGGGCCGACCTGATCGCGACGATCGAGGGTTTCTCGCGCCGTGACGTGGACGAGTACGCGGCGCTGTCCCAGGAGCGTGCGGCCACCGCCTGGAAGGAGGGCCGTTTCGAGCGGTCCGTCGTGCCGGTGCGCGACCGCGCCGGTCTCACGGTCCTCGACCACGACGAGCACCCGCGCCCCGGGACCACCGCGGACTCCCTCGGCAAGCTCAAGCCGTCCTTCGCGGACATCGGTGAGCTGGGCGGTTTCGACGCGGTGGCGTTGCAGAAGTACCACTGGGTGGAGAAGATCGACCACGTCCACCACGCGGGCAACTCCTCCGGCATCGTCGACGGCGCCTCCCTGGTCGCCATCGGCAGCCGGGCCGCCGGTGAACGCAACGGCCTCGTCCCACGGGCCCGGATCGTCTCCGCCGCCGTCTCGGGCGCCGACCCGACCATCATGCTCACCGGCCCCGCTCCCGCCTCCCGCAAGGCGCTGGCCAAGGCGGGGCTGACCGTCGACGACATCGACCTGGTCGAGATCAACGAGGCGTTCGCGGCGGTGGTGCTGCGGTTCGTGAAGGACATGGGCCTGTCGCTGGACAAGGTCAACGTGAACGGCGGCGCGATCGCGCTCGGTCATCCGCTCGGTGCGACCGGGGCGATGATCCACGGCACCCTCGTCGACGAGCTGGAGCGCCAGGACAAGCGTTACGGCCTCGCGACCCTGTGCGTGGGCGGCGGCATGGGCATCGCCACCGTCATCGAGCGCGTCTGAATCTCACGCGACCGCCGCCCCCCCAAGACCTCACTGGAGACGTCACCCATGCACACCACCGCACGGCCCTCCACCATCCGCTGGGAGGAATCCGAGGACCGCGTCGTCACCCTCGTCCTGGACGATCCGAGCCAGTCGGCCAACACCATGAACGCCGCGTTCATCGACTCGCTGGACGTTGTCGCGCAGCGGCTCGCGGAGCGCCGTGCCGACATCCGCGGCGTCGTCGTCACCTCGGCCAAGAGGAGTTTCTTCGCGGGCGGCGACCTGCGCGACCTGATCTCCGTGACCCCCGAGACCGCGCAGGGGTCCTTCGAGGCCGGTATGCGGGTCAAGCGCTCACTGCGTGTCCTGGAGAGCCTGGGCAGGCCGGTCGTCGCCGCGATCAACGGAGCTGCGCTGGGCGGCGGTTACGAGATCGCGCTGGCCTGCCACCATCGCGTGGTCCTCGACACCCCGGCCGCCCGGGTCGGGCTGCCCGAAGTCACCCTGGGCCTGCTGCCCGGCGGCGGGGGAGTGACGCGCACCGTCCGGATGTTCGGCGTCGTGGACGCGCTGCGCACCGTCCTCCTGGAAGGCACCCAGTACGGGCCGGCCGACGCCCTGGAAGCCGGACTGGTCGACGAGATCGCCGCCGACCGTGACGAACTCCTCGCCAGGGCCCGCGCCTTCATCGACGCCCACCCGGAGTCGGCTCAGCCCTGGGACCGGCCCGGTCACCGCATCCCCGGCGGCACTCCGTCCCACCCGAAGCTCGCGGCCAACCTGCCCGCCCTGCCCGCGCTGCTCAGGAAACGGACAGGCGGTGCCCCCTGTCCGGCACCGCGCAACATCGTGGCCGCCGCCGTGGAGACCGCCCAGGTCGACCTGGACACGGCCTTCGTCGTGGAGGCCCGGCACCTGACGGAACTCGTCACCGGTCAGATCACCAAGAACATGATCCAGGCGTTCTTCTTCGATCTCCAGGCGGTCAACTCGGGTGCGAACCGTCCCAAGGGCGTCGAGCCGAGGAAGGTGACCAAGGTGGCCGTGCTGGGTGCGGGGATGATGGGCGCGGGCATCGCCTACTCGTGTGCCCGCGCCGGCATCGAGGTCGTGCTCAAGGACGTCTCGCTGGAGTCGGCGGTCAAGGGCAAGGCGTACTCCGAGAAGCTGTGCGCGAAGGCCGTGGCGAAGGGCCGTACCAGCCGGGAGAAGGCCGACGCGCTGCTCGCCCGGATCACGCCGTCCGCCGAGGTGGCCGATCTCGCGGGCTGTGACGCGGTGATCGAGGCGGTGTTCGAGGACACCTCGCTCAAGCACAAGGTGTTCCAGGAGATCGAGCACGTCGTCGCCCCCGACGCGCTGCTGTGCTCCAACACCTCGACGCTGCCCATCACGGCGCTGGCCGAGGGCGTCGAGCGGCAGGGCGACTTCATCGGGCTGCACTTCTTCTCACCCGTGGACAGGATGCCGCTGGTGGAGATCATCAAGGGCGAGCGGACCGGGGACGAGGCGCTGGCACGCGCGTTCGACCTGGTGCGGCAGATCAGCAAGACGCCGATCGTGGTGAACGACTCGCGGGGCTTCTTCACCTCCCGGGTCATCGGCCACTTCATCAACGAGGGCGTCGCGATGGTCGGCGAGGGCATCGAGCCCGCCTCGGTGGAGCAGGCGGCGGCCCAGGCCGGCTACCCGGCGAAGGTGCTGTCCCTGATGGACGAACTGACCCTCACCCTCCCGCGGAAGATCCGCGAGGAGACGAAGCGGGCCGTGGAGGAGGCGGGTGGTACCTGGACGGCGCATCCCGCCGAGGCGGTCATCGACCGCATGGTCGACGAATTCGAGCGCCCGGGACGCAGTGGTGGTGCCGGGTTCTACGCGTACGGCGAGGACGGCAAGCGGGCCGGGCTGTGGCCGGGCCTGCGCGAGCACTTCACCAAGCCGGGCTACGAGATCCCGTTCGCCGACATGCAGGAGCGGATGCTCTTCGCGGAGGCGCTGGACACCGTCCGGCTCCTGGAGGAGGGGGTGCTGACGTCCGTGGCCGACGCCAACATCGGGTCCATCTTCGGGATCGGCTTCCCCGGCTGGACCGGCGGCGTCCTTCAGTACATCAACGGCTACGACGGGGGCCTGCCCGGCTTCGTCGCCCGCGCCCGCGAACTGGCCGACCGCTACGGCGACCGCTTCACCCCACCCCCGCTGCTGCTGCGCAAGGCGGAACGCGGCGAGACCTTCACGGACTTCTGACTCCGGCGTTTCCCACCCACCCGCAAGGAGGCCCCGATGACTCCAGAGCCCCGCACCGCCGGTGAACCACCCGACTCCCCGGCCCGGCGCACCCTGCCCCGGCTGCTGGCCCGCAATGCCCATGACCACCCAGGGCTCCCCGGTCTGTCCTGGCAGCAGCCGGAGGAAGGCGGGAACGGCGACTGGACGACGCTCACCTGGGCGGAGATCCACGAGCACACCGAGCGCCTCGCCGCCGGTTACGCGGGACTCGGCGTCGGCCGCGGCGACCATGTGCTGATGATGATGGCCAACCGGCCCGAGCACTGGCTGACCGACCTGGCGCTGGTCCGTCTCGGTGCCGTCCCGGTCAGCGTCTACGGCACCGCGGCCCCCGAGCAGATCACCCACATCGCCCGCAACTGCCGGGCCCGCCTCGCCGTGGTGGAGGGGGCGGCACAGGTGGAGGTGTGGGAGCCGCTGCTGACCGACGCGGCGACTTCGCTGGAGCGGCTGGTGGTGGCCCAGGCGGGCGCCGAGGGCGGCCACACCCCGTACGCCGGGCTGCTTGGAGTGCCGGTGCCGGAACCGCTCGCCAAGGAGCTGGACGCCGCGAGCCCCGACGATCCGCTGACCGTCGTCTACACCTCCGGTACGACCGGGGAGCCCAAGGGCGTCGTCCTGACCCACCGCCAGGTGCTGGCCAACGCCCTCGCGCTGGACGCGGTGGTGGAGCTGCCGCCGCACGTGGAGCACATCTGCTACCTGCCGTTCGCCCACATCGCGGAGCGGATGCTCGGCATCTACCTGCCCTGTCACCGGGCTTCGCACGTCTACCTCTGCGCCGACCCGGCCGCCGTGGGCGCGGTGGTGCGCAAGGTGCGTCCCGCGCAGTTCTTCGGCGTGCCGCGGATCTGGGAGAAGCTGTGCGCCTCCGTGCGGGCGGTCCTCTCCCTCATGCCGGCCGAGCAGCGGGAGGCCATCGACGCGGCGTCCGCGGTGGCCCGCGAGCACGTCCGGTACCGCGAGCGGGGGGAGGCACCGCCCGCCGAGCTGGAGGAGCGCTACGCCCGGGCCCGCGGGGAGGTCCTGCTGCCGCTGCTGGCGGCGGGCGGGCTGGACCGGGTGACCTGGGCGGCCAGCGCCTCGGCGCCCATGCCGGTCGACGTGGTCGACTTCTGGGCCGGGTTCGGCGTCGTGATCATGGACGCCTGGGGGCTGACCGAGACCACCGGCGTGGCCACCACCAACAGCCCCCGCACGGGGTTCCGGATCGGTTCGGTGGGACGCCCCGTGGAGTCGGTTGAGGTCCGCCTCGCCGCGGACGGCGAGATCGAGGTGCGGGGCGAGTCCGTCTTCTCCGGCTACCTGCGGCCGGACGGATCGGTGCGCTCCGCCCTGGACGCCGACGGCTGGCTGGCCACCGGCGACATCGGGCGCACGGACGAGGACGGCTACCTCTGGCTCACCGACCGGAAGAAGGAGATGATCATCACCTCGACCGGCAAGAACGTCTCACCGGCCCTGGTGGAGAACGCGCTCAAGGAGCACCCGCTCATCGGTCAGGCCCTGGTCCACGGCGACCGGCGCTCCTACCTCGTCGCCCTGCTCGTGCTGGACGCGGAGGCCGCCCCCGCCTGGGCCGCGGCCCATGGTGTGCAGGCCGACGGCACGATCGCCGGGCTGGTGGCGCATCCGGCCGTCAGGGCGGAGGTGGACCGTGCGGTGGCCGCCGCCAACTCCCGGCTCAGCCGCACCGAGCAGGTGAAGCGGTACGCGCTGCTGGCCGAGGAATGGGGCCCGGCGACCGGCGAACTGACGCCCTCGCTGAAGATGCGGCGCCGGGTCATCCGGGACAAGTACGCCGAGGCCCTGGCCGGACTGTACGGGGGCTGAGCACCGACTCGGCGGAGAACCGACGGCGCCGCCCGCCCCCGGCCGGGAACGGGCGGCGCCGCTCGTGCACCGGCCGGGGACGGGCGGCGCCGCCCGTTCAGCGGCCGGCTCAGAGGCCGTACGTCCTGCCGATCACGTCCCGCTGGATCTCGCTGGTCCCGCCGTAGACCGTGGAGACGACCGCGGCCCGCAGATGGCGCTCCATGTCGAACTCGGTCGTGTAGCCGTACCCGCCCATCATCTGCATGCCCTCCAGGGCCGCCCGCTTGGCGACCTCCGTGGCCTTCAGCTTGGCCATCGACGCCTCCCTCGGGAACAGGCGGTCCGGCTCGGCGTCGCAGTCCAGGGCCACCTCGCGCACCAGCAGTCGGGTGCACTCGATCTCGGTGGCGAGGTCGGCCACCCGGTGCCGCAGCGCCTGGAAGGTGCCGACGGGCCGGCCGAACTGCTCGCGCTCGCGGACGTAGCCGAGCGCGTCGTCGAAGGCCCGGCGGGCCAGGCCCAGCATGTTCGAGGCCAGGAAGAGCCGTTCATGGTTGAGCCCGGCCATCAACTGCCGCCAGCCGTCGTCGACCTGTCCCACCACCGCGTCGGCGGGCAGCCGGACACCGGTGAGGAACACGTCGTTGACCTCCCGGCCGCCCATGGTCTCGATGCCGCGCACCTCCACGCCCGGGGTGTCGGCGGGCAGGTGGAACATGGTCAGCCCGCCGTGCTTGTCCTCGCCGGTGCGGGCCACCAGCAGGATGCTCCGCGCGCAGTGGGCGTTGGATGTCCAGGTCTTCTGCCCGTCGATCAGCCACGTCCCGTCGGCCGCCCGCCGGGCCCGGCAGCGCAGCGCGCCGACGTCCGAACCCGCCTCCGGCTCGGACATGGCGATGGCCAGGACGTCGCCGCGCGCGGCACCGGACAGCACCTCCAGCCGCTGCCGCTCGCTGCCGAACCGTTCGTACGCCTTGGCGGCGATGACGGTGGTGACGAAGCCGCCCGCCGGGACCATGCCGTAGGAGGTCTCCTCCAGGAAGAGGCAGGCGTCGGCCAGTCCGCCGCCGGCACCCCCGTACTCCTCGGGCAGACACACCCCGAGCCAGCCCAGTTCGGCGAGCCTGCCGTACAGCCCGGGGTGGTGCGCCCCCCGCCCTTCGTCCGTCAGCGCGTCGCGCTGCTGCCGGGTGCCGCACTCGCGCTTGGCGAAGTCCCGGACGGCCGCGACGAACGCGGACTGCTCTTCGGTGAGACGGCTTCCCATCAAGTCCTCCAGGGTGCGTGTGACAAAGTGGTGGCAGTTGTTTCTCGATCGCCTTGGACGGAGGTGCCGCTTCGTGAGTACGGCCGCGAAGACCGAGACGGAGGACCCGACGGCGCGGCGCATCCTCGACGCCGCGCTGGAGCAGTTCACCGTCTTCGGCCTGCGCCGTTCCTCCATGGACGACGTCGCCAAACGGGCCGGTGTCTCGCGGGTCACCGTCTACCGTCGCTTCCGGAACAAGGACACACTGGTCGAGCAGACCCTGCTGCGCGAGAACAGCCGGTTCTTCCAGCGACTCGACCAGGCGGTGGCCGCCCTGCCGACCATGGAGGAACGGGTCGTCGAGGGGTTCGTGGTCGCCCTGCGCCACACCCGCGCGCATCCGCTCTTCGGTGGTCTGCTGCGCCTGGAACCCGAGGTGGTACTGCCGTACATGACCGTGCACGGCGGGTCCTCGCTCGCCGCCACCGTCGACTACCTGACGGGCCATCTGCGCCGTGCGCAGCAGGCGGAGGGCCGCCCGGACGACGACCCGCGGCCGGTCGCCGAACTCATGGTGCGGGTGGCCGTCTCCTTCCTGCTCAACCCCGCCAGCTGCATCGAGATGGAGGACGAGGACCAGGCCAGGGCCTTCGCCCGCCGTTACCTGGCCCCCCTCCTCACGGCCTGAACGGCGGGGCGCCGACCGGCGGTTCAGTGCCGCAGGTGCAGCGTCCGGGCCAGCCGCACGGCGCGCCTGCGGGCGGCGGCCGGTACCTCGAAGGAGGTCAGCGCGACCGGCGGGGCGAACCGCTGCACCGTCGTCGACTGCACCGCCGTGAACGCCCGCAGCCCCTCCGCGCCGTGGATCCGTCCGAAGCCGGAGTCCCGCGAACCGCCGAACGGCAGCGCCGGCACGGCCGCGAAGCCCAGCACGGAGTTCACCGACACCGCCCCCGCGTGCAGCCGCGCCGCGATCGCGGCCCCGGTGCGCCGGCTGCCGCAGAACACCGCGGCCCCCAGGGCGTACCGCGAGTCGTTGGCCCGGGCCACCGCCTCGTCCACGTCGGCCACCGCGTTGACGGCGACCACCGGTCCGAACGTCTCCTGCGTCATCGCCGCCGTGTCCTCCGGGACCCCGGTCAGCACGACGGGCGCGACGTACGGCGCCCGGACCGACCCGGGACCGCCCAGCGCGGCCCGCGCGCCCGCCGACACCGCCGCGGTCACCTGCCGGGCCACGGTCTCGAGCTGACCCGGCAGGGTCATCGGACCGTAGTGCGCGTCGGCGTCGGCGCCCGGCCGCAGCGCACCGGCGCGCCGCACCACCCGTTCGCACAGCGCCGCATGGATCTCGCGCACGGCGTAGACACGCTCCACACCGGCACAGGTCTGCCCCGCGTTGCTCAGCGCGCCCCACACGACGGCGTCGGCGGCGGCGTCCAGGTCCGCGTCCGCGGTGACGATCACCGCGTCCTTGCCGCCGCACTCGGCGAGGAACGGGGTCAGCGACTCGGCGCACACCGCCATCACCGTGCGCGCCGTCCCGGGCGACCCGGTGAACGCCAGCTTGTCGACGCCGGAGCGGGCCAGTGCCTCTCCGGTGGCGGCGGCGCCGGTGACGGTGGTGAGCAGCCCGGCGTGCGCGGGCACGGCCTCGTCGAACAGACCGGCGAGCAGGACGCCCGTGCCCGGGGTCAGCTCGGACGGCTTGAGGACCACCGCGTTCCCGGCCGCCAGGGCGTACCCGACGGAACCCATCGGGGTGTAGCAGGGGTAGTTCCAGGGGCCGATCACGCCGACCACGCCCAGCGGCCGGTGCACCAGCGAGGCCCGCTGGTGCACCGTGAACAGCCCAGTGCGCACCCGCCGCCGGCGCAGCACGCGGTCGGCGTTGCGGGCGGCCCAGCCCAGGTGCTCCAGCGTGAGGACGACCTCCAACTCGGCGTCCCCGACCGGCTTGCCGGTCTCCGCGGCGATGGTCCGGGCGACGGTGTCCAGCTCGAAGGCGAGCGCCCGCTTCCAGCGCAGCAGCGGCTCCCGGCGCCGGTCCGCGGACAGCGCGGCCCACTCCGACTGGACCCGCCGGGCCCGGACCACGGCTCGAGCGACCTCCTCGGGACCGTCGACCGGGTACTCGGCGAGCGGGTCGCCGGTCGCTGGGGAGTGCGTGGTGAATGTCGCGGCGCGGGGTGCGGCGTCCGGGGTGGTGTCGGTCATCGGGCCCCCAGCGAGTCGAAGATACAAAATCCATAAACTTGTTTCACGGGCACGCGGGGGCGTCAATGGGTTCGTCGGCAATCCGGTCGGGCATCTCTCCTGGGGGTCCGTGCGCCGAGCGTCCGGCTCTCCGAGGGTGGTCACCGACTGTGACTGTTTCTGATCGAGTCCGACCGGTTCTCCGGCATGACGGAACGGTTGCGTATCCGGCTTATCGGTCTGTCGTACGAGGCCTCATACCAGAGCGGGACGTTGCCCGGGGGACTTTGGCAACTGCCCACCGCACATGAGGGGCAGCCGACTACTGTCAGTGTCCGTCGGGCGACGTAGGGCCGACGGACCAGTACACGGACCAGTACGAGGACACCGATGTCTCACCTCCGCGCTCCGGCCGCGCGAGCAGACCGCCGCGAGGGCGGGCGGCACGGCCGGCCGGCCCCACGGAACACCGCCGCGCTGCCCGAGACCCACATACGGTCCCAACTCCTGAGGCTCGCCGTCCTGCCGCCGGTCGCGGTCGCCCTCGGCGCCTGCGCGGTCGTCCTGTTCACCGTCCGGTCCACCGGCGTGCGACCCGGCCCCGTCCTGTGGGGCGTACTGGCCGGGGCGGTCTCGGTGACCGGCGCCGCCGTCGTCATCGCCGCGGTCGCCGCCGACCGCGCCGCGCGGTCCGTGCACGAGCGCGTCGGCGCCCTGCGGCGCAGCACCGCGCGCCAGGAGGGCGACCTGCGCGCCGTCGTCGAGGCCCTGCGCCGCGGCGAGGCCCCGTCCCCGCGCACCCCGCGCGGCGGCCTGCCGGACGGCGCCGACGACTTCGAACTGCTCGCCGCCGACCTCTCCCGCGCCCACGACGGCGCCGTCACCGCCGTCGTCCGCGCCGCCCAGCTCTCCAGCCAGGCGGGCAGCGAACAGAAGCTGGAGGTCTTCGTCAACCTCGCCCGGCGCCTTCAGTCCCTGGTGCACCGGGAGATCTCCATCCTGGACGAGCTGGAGAACGAGATCGAGGACCCCGACCTCCTCAAGGGCCTCTTCCACGTCGACCACCTCGCCACCCGCATCCGCCGCCACGCCGAGAACCTCGCCGTGCTCGGCGGCGCCGTCTCCCGCCGCCAGTGGAGCAACCCGGTCGACATGACCGAGGTGCTGCGCTCGGCCATCGCCGAGGTCGAGCAGTACTCCCGGGTCCGGCTGGTCCCGCCCATCGACGGCACCCTGCGCGGCCACGCCGTCGCCGACGTCATCCACCTGCTGGCCGAACTCGTGGAGAACGCCACCCTGTTCTCCGCCCCGCAGACCCAGGTGCTGATGCGCGCCAACCTCGTCACCTCGGGCCTGGCCGTCGAGGTCGAGGACCGCGGACTGGGCATGCCCGTCGGCGAGCAGAGCCGGATGAACGCCCTGCTCGCCGACCCCGACCAGGTCAACGTCGCCCGCCTGCTGGCCGACGGGCGCATCGGGCTGTTCGTCGTCTCCCAGCTCGCCAAGCGGCACGGGATCACCGTGCGGCTGCAAACCAACATCTACGGCGGTGTCCAGGCCGTACTGGTCGTGCCGCAGGCCCTGTTGGGCACGGAGCCGGGGGCGCTCCCCGGGGGCGCGGCCCACCCGCCCCAGGGTGCCGGGACCGAACCGGTACCCGTGCCGCAGCCCCGGCAGCAGCCGCGGGCCGTGGCTCCCGCGACGCCCCCGGCGGCACCGGACAGCCCCGCTCCGGTCCCGCTCACCGCGGCCCCGCCCGCCCCGCACGCACCGGCTCCGGCCCCGCCGGCGCCCGCCCTCGCCCCCGCTCCCGCGGCGACCGGCCGGGGCCAGGTGCACCGGAGCGACGGCGAACCCCTGCCGCTGCCCGTGCGCGGCACGCACCGGAACCGCCCCACCCCGGCCGCCGCCGTGCCCGGCGTGCGGTCCGAGGACCGGGACGTCCTCGCCGAACACGCGGCCACCCCGCCCGTCCCGCGGCACAGCGCGGTGCGCGGCACCATGGGAAAACCCCAACTGCCGCGCCGCCGCGCCCAGGAACACATCGCCCCCCAGCTCCGCGGCGGCCCCGCACCCCGCCAGGAACCCGAGCAGTACACCGGTCACGACCCCGGCCTGATGGCGGCCTTCCAGCGCGGCATCGGCCTCGCGGAGGCCCAGCAGCACACCGAACCGGCGCCGCCGGCACCGACCCGCCGGGACCCGGGCGTGCCGGCCGAATGACCCGCACGACCACCCCCACCATCCCCACCACCCTCATGCCCCGTTCCGCCTCCGCACCCACCACCCCCACCACCCGCGCCCCAGCCCCCACCCTCACGACCAGCGCTCCCGCAGCCCTTCGTACCCCAAGGAGTCGATCCACCATGGCGAGCGATGCGCCGACCGGCCAAGTGTCCGACCTCGACTGGCTGATGAGCGGCCTCGTCCAGCGCGTGCCGCACACCAGCAGCGCGGTGCTCCTGTCCGCCGACGGACTGGTGAAGTCCGTCCACGGACTCGACGCCGACAGCGCCGACCACATGGCGGCACTGGCCTCCGGCCTGTACTCCCTCGGCCGCAGTGCCGGCGTCCGCTTCGGCGACGGCGGCGACGTGCGGCAGGTCGTCGTCGAACTCGACTCGACCCTGCTCTTCGTCACCACCGCGGGCTCCGGCACCTGTCTCGCCGTGCTGGCCGGCCGCGAGGCCGACGCGGCCGTCCTCGGCTACGAGATGGCGATGCTCGTCAAGAGCGTCCGCCCCTACCTGGTCACCGCACCCCGGCAGCACGCCGTCGAACCCCCGGCGATGAGGCCTTGACGGTGGCCGCGGCCGGCGACGGGCCCTGGCTCGACGACGCGGCCGGACGGCTGGTGCGCCCCTTCACCGTCAGCAACGGCCGTACCCGGCCCACCGTCGCGCTCGACCTGATGTCCCAGGTCATGGCCACCGGGGCGACCCCCCTCGGCTACCTCGGACCCGAGCACGCGCAGGCACTCGACCTGTGCCGGGCGCCCCTCCCGGTCGCCGAGCTCGCCGCACATCTGCGACTCCCGGTGGCGGTCACCAAGGTGCTGCTCTCGGATCTCGTCGACTGCGGCGCGCTGACCACCAAACCCCCCGCCGCGTTCCACCACCACCCCACGGACCGGGCCCTTCTGGAGGCAGTGCTCGATGGACTACGACGACAGCTCTGACAACGCGCACGGCGAAGGCGCCGACCCGTTCCCCACCGCCCTGAAGATCCTCGTGGCGGGCGGATTCGGCGTCGGCAAGACGACCTTCGTCGGCGCGGTCAGCGAGATCGCACCGCTGAGCACGGAGGAACTGCTCACCACGGTCAGCACCGCGACCGACAACCTCGACGGAATCGAGAACAAACTCGAAACGACCGTGGCCATGGACTTCGGCCGCCTCACCCTCGACCCCGAACACGTCCTGTACCTGTTCGGGACGCCCGGCCAGGAGCGCTTCTGGTTCATGTGGGACGAGTTGTGCGAGGGCGCGCTCGGAGCGGTGATCATCGCCGACACCCGCCGTCTGGAGGAGTCGTTCGCCGCCGTCGACTTCTTCGAGGAACGCGGGCTCGGCTTCGTCGTCGCGATCAACGAGTTCGACGGCTCCTACCGCTACGACCCCGAGGAGGTGCGCGCGGCCATGGACCTGCACCCCGAGATCCCGATCGTGCGCTGCGACGCCCGGATCTCCAGCTCCGGCGTCCAGACACTGCTCACCCTCGTACGCCACCTCATCGCCCACACCCCGGCCCCGGCGTCGGGGTTCGGCGCCGGAGTCCGCCCATGAGCTACGACCCGCCCCGCCCGGCCGGACGTCTGCTGCTCACCCCCGAGGACCGGGAGGCCCCCGCCCGGGTACGGCGGCTGCGCCGGCTCGGCCTGGCGGAACGCCCCGATCCGGCCCTCGACGCCTACGCCGGGCACCTCTCCGGCCTCGTCGAGGCGCCGTACGCGATGGTCAACTTCCTGGTGGAGGGCGGGCAGTTCTTCGCCGGCCTGCGGGTGCCGGAGGTCCCGCCGGTGACCCGGGGCGACGGGACCAGCCCCGAGTTCGGCCGGGTCCAGGCCAGGGACCACGGCTTCTGCCCCCACGTGGTGGTCCGGCGCAAGGCGCTGGTGCTGGAGGACGTGCGTGACTATCCGCGCTTCGCGGGCAACCCCGTCGTCGACGCGTTCGGCATCCGCTCCTACCTCGGCGCCCCGCTCATCGACAGCACGGGCACCGTCCTCGGCACGGTGTCCGCCGCCGACGTGCGGCCCCGGGCCTGGGGGACGGCGGGCCTGGCCACGATCAAGTCGACGGCGGCCGACCTCGTACGGCGTATCGAGCGCAGTGCGCAGGACGGGCTCCCGCTGTGAGCGGTGGCGCCCCCTCGCCGGGTGTGCACGGGCCGTCGGCGGACGCGTGAAGGAAAGCTGCGGCCGGGCTTAAGAAAGGCTCGATGGACCCGGGGCGGTGCGGTACGGCAGATTGCTGTGCGATTCCCCTCCCCTTCCCGGACGCGGGCCGCCTCGGTGTGCCCACCGCCGGGACCTCACCCCCGTCAGGAGCCGTAGCGTTGAAGGCGCTGGTCAAGGAGAAGGCGGAGCCCGGGCTGTGGCTCGCGGACGTGCCCGAGCCCGCCGTGGGACCCGGTGACGTCCTCATCAAGGTGCTGCGCACCGGCATCTGCGGCACCGACCTGCACATCCGGGCCTGGGACGGCTGGGCGCAGCAGGCCATCCGCACCCCGCTCGTCGTGGGCCACGAGTTCGTCGGCGAGGTCGTCGGCACCGGGCGCGACGTCACCGACATCAAGGCCGGCGACCGGGTCAGCGGCGAGGGCCACCTGGTCTGCGGGAAGTGCCGCAACTGCCTGGCCGGCCGGCGCCACCTGTGCCGCGCCACCGTCGGCCTCGGCGTCGGCCGGGACGGGGCGTTCGCCGAGTACGTCGCCCTGCCCGCCACCAACGTCTGGGTGCACCGCGTCCCCGTCGACCTCGACGTCGCCGCGATCTTCGACCCGTTCGGCAACGCCGTGCACACCGCCCTGTCCTTCCCGCTGGTCGGCGAGGACGTCCTCATCACCGGCGCCGGACCGATCGGCCTGATGGCCGCCGCCGTGGCCCGGCACGCGGGCGCCCGCAACGTCGTGATCACCGACGTGAGCGAGGAGCGGCTGGACCTTGCCCGCAAGGTCGGCGTCAGCCTCGCCCTGAACGTCTCGGCCGCGACCATCGCCGACGGACAGCGCGAGCTGGGCCTGCGCGAGGGCTTCGACATCGGCCTGGAGATGTCCGGCCGCCCCGAGGCCATGCGCGACATGATCGCCAACATGACGCACGGCGGCCGGATCGCCATGCTCGGCCTGCCCGCCGAGGAGTTCCCGGTCGACTGGGCCCGGATCGTCACCTCCATGATCACCGTCAAGGGCATCTACGGCCGCGAGATGTTCGAGACCTGGTACGCCATGTCCGTGCTGCTCGAAGGCGGCCTCGACCTCGCCCCGGTGATCACCGGCCGGTACTCCCACCGCGACTTCGAGGCGGCGTTCGCCGACGCGGCGAGCGGCCGGGGCGGCAAGGTCATCCTCGACTGGACCGCGTAAGCCACCCTCCCACTCCCGTATCTCCAGGAGCTCCCGACATGTTCGACTCCGTGCGCGACGACCTGCGCGCCACCCTCGACGAGATCCGCGCCGCCGGCCTGCACAAGCCCGAGCGCGTCATCGGCACCCCGCAGTCCGCGACCGTCAACGTCACCGCCGGCGGCCGCCCCGGCGAGGTCCTCAACTTCTGCGCCAACAACTACCTCGGCCTCGCCGACCACCCCGAGGTCGTCGCCGCCGCCCACGAGGCGCTGGACCGCTGGGGCTACGGCATGGCCTCCGTCCGCTTCATCTGCGGCACCCAGGAGGTGCACAAGGAACTGGAGGCCAGGCTCTCCGCGTTCCTCGGCCAGGAGGACACGATCCTCTACTCCTCCTGCTTCGACGCCAACGGCGGCGTCTTCGAGACCCTCCTCGGCCCTGAGGACGCGGTGATCTCCGACGCCCTCAACCACGCCTCGATCATCGACGGCATCCGGCTGTCCAAGGCCCGCCGCTTCCGCTATGCCAACCGCGACCTCGCCGACCTGGAGCGGCAGCTCAAGGACGCGTCCGACGCCCGGCGCCGCCTCATCGTCACCGACGGCGTCTTCTCCATGGACGGCTACGTCGCCCCGCTCGCCGAGATCTGCGACCTCGCCGACCGCTACGACGCCATGGTCATGGTCGACGACTCGCACGCCGTCGGCTTCGTCGGCCCCGGCGGCCGCGGCACCCCCGAGCTGCACGGCGTCATGGACCGCGTCGACATCATCACCGGCACCCTCGGCAAGGCGCTCGGCGGCGCCTCCGGCGGTTACGTCGCGGCCCGCGCCGAGATCGTCGCCCTGCTGCGCCAGCGCTCCAGGCCGTACCTCTTCTCCAACACCCTCGCCCCGGTGATCGCCGCCGCCTCCCTCAAGGTGCTCGACCTGCTGGAGTCGGCCGACGACCTGCGCGTACGGCTCGCCGAGAACACCGCCCTGTTCCGCCGCCGGATGACCGAGGAGGGCTTCGACATCCTCCCCGGCGACCACCCCATCGCGCCCGTCATGATCGGCGACGCGACGCAGGCGGGCCGCATGGCGGAGCTGCTCCTGGAACGCGGCGTGTACGTGATCGGGTTCTCCTACCCGGTCGTCCCGCAGGACAAGGCCCGCATCCGCGTCCAGCTGTCCGCCGCCCACTCCACGGACGACGTCAACCGCGCGGTGGACGCCTTCGTGGCCGCCCGGGAGCGGCTCGCGGCCTGAAAAGCCCCGGTGACCTGAGAGAATCGATCCCATGATCGAGGCGCGGCGGCTGCACATCCTGCGAGCGGTGGCGGACCACCGCACCGTCACGGCGGCCGCCGCCGCGCTGTACCTCACCCCGTCGGCGGTCTCCCAGCAGCTGGCCGCGCTGGAGCAGGAGACCGGGCACCGGCTGGTCGAGCGCGGCGCCAAGGGCGTACGGCTGACCCCGGCCGGCGAGATCCTGCTCAGCCACACCAACGCCGTCCTCGCCCAGCTGGAGCGGGCGGAGGCCGAGCTGGCGGCGTACGGCTCGGGCGAGGCCGGCACGGTCACCGTCGCCTCCTTCGCGACCGGCATCGCCCTCGTGGTCGCGCCCGCCCTGGCCCGCCTCGCCGACTCGGCGCCCGGCATTCGCATCCGCGTCCAGGACGCCGAGGGCGACGCCAGCCTGCCGATGGTCCTGGACCGGCAGGTCGACGTGGCCGTCGCCGTCGAGTACCGCGGGGCGCCGTCCGCCGACGACCCGCGGCTGACCCACGTCCCCCTGTACGCCGAGCCCTTCGACGCGGTCGTGCCGGTCGCCCACCGCCTCGCCGACGCCGCGGAGGTGCCGCTCGCCGAGCTGGCCAAGGACACCTGGATCGGCCCCTACCCGGGCAACCCGTGCCACGACGTGGTCGTGCTGGCCTGCGAGCACGCCGGGTTCCAGCCCCGCCTCGAACACTCCTCGGACGACTTCCGCGCGGTGGTGTCCCTGGCCGCGGCCGACGCCGGGGTGGCGCTCGTCCCGCGCTCGGCGCTGCACGGCACCGACCTCACCGGCGTGGTGGTGCGCCCGGTCGACGGGGTCGCGCCGACCCGCCGCGTGTTCGCGGCCGTACGCCGGGGAGCGGAGGAGCATCCGCTGATCCGCCAGGTGCTGGACGCGCTCGGCGAGGCGGCCCGGGTGTGAGGCTTCCGTAACCCGTGTGTCTCATATCCGGGATAACCTCCCGGATATGAGAGACGAAGACCGCGGCCTTGCCGCGGGTCCGGCCCCGGACCCCGCCCTCGATCCGGATCCGGTGGACGCCCGGCTCGCCGCCCGCCTCGCCGAACTGCGGGCCGAACGCGGCTGGTCGCTGGGGGAGCTGGCGGAGCGCAGCGGGGTGAGCCGCTCCACGCTGTCGCGGGCCGAGCGGGCCGAGACCAGCCCCACCGCCGCCGTACTGAACCGGCTGTGCGCGGTCTACGGACGGACCATGTCCCGACTGCTCAGCGAGGTCGAGGCGGCACCCGCGCTGCTGGTGCGGGCCGCCGAGCAGCCCCGATGGGAGGACCGCCCGGCCGGGTTCGTACGCCGCTCGGTGTCGCCGCCGCACGCCGGACTCCGCGGCGAACTGGTCGAGGGACGGCTCGCCGCGGGCGCCGACATCGCCTACGACCGGCCGCCCGTGCCCGGCCTGGAACAGCACGTCTGGGTCCTGGAAGGGGCCCTGGAGATCACGGTGGGGGACGTGGCGCACCACCTCGCCGCCGGGGACTGCCTGCGGATGCGCGTGTGGGGGCCGACGCGGTTCCGCAGCGCGGGACCCGAGGGCGCGCGCTACGCGCTGGCGGTGGTGCTGCCGTGATCGTGGACCGGGCCGACGCGTACCGGGTGACGGAGCTGCTGGACGGGCTGGCCGGTCTGCTCACCGACACCGTCGCGGGCGGCGCCTCCATCGGCTTCCTCGCCCCGCTGGACCACGCCGAGGCCGCGGACTGGTGGCGGGAGCGGGCCGCCGCCGTGGCCGCCGGGCGGCTCGCCGTCTGGGTGGCGCGAGGGGGGGAGCGGGTGACCGGGACCGTGAGCCTCGCCCTGCCGGACAAGCCCAACAGCCGCCACCGCGCGGAGCTGGTCAAGCTCATGGTGTCCCGCGAGGCCCGCGGCCGGGGGCTGGGCCGCCGGCTGCTGACCACCGCGGAGGAGGCGGCCGCGGCGGCCGGCCTCACCCTCCTCCACCTGGACACCGAGACCGGCAGCCCCGCCGAGCGCCTGTACCGGTCCGCCGGGTGGACCCGGGCCGGCACGATTCCCGACTACGCGGCCGACCCGCGCGGGGAACTGCGGCCGACGACCCTCTACTTCAAGCAGCTCGGCGTGCCCGCGGCCGCGGGCGCCGTCGCCGGGTGACTGTCGGTGGCGGCGGCTACCGTGCCTGTCATGCCGGACGCAGAAGACGTACGCCGAATCGCCCTGTCCCTGCCGGACACCACGGAGAAGACCGCCTGGAGCATGCCCACCTTCCGGGTCGCGGGGAAGATGTTCGCGACCCTGCCCGAGGAGGAGACCTCCCTCGCGGTGCGCTGCCCCAAGGAGGAGCGCGACGAACTGGTGCTGGCCGAGCCGGAGAAGTTCTGGATCGCCACGCACGAGGCGCAGTTCGCCTGGGTGCGGGCCCGGCTCGCCGCCCTGGAGGGCGAGGACGAGCTGCGCGACATCCTCGCCGACTCCTGGCGCCAGGCGGCCCCGCCCCGGCTGCTCGACGCCCACCCCGGACTGGGGCTGCCGGCCGGGGGCTGAAAACCCCTCGGGCGTTGTCAGTGCCCCATGGCATGATCCGAATACGTGCGCGACAGCCGGGACCGGAGGGGGGTCCCGGCTGTCGGACGTACGGTGCGACGGGAGCGCTGACGGGGAGGGGATGCACGTGAAGGCCGGTACGTCGTCGCGGCCGACGGCGGCGCGAGCCGTCTGGTCGCGGGACTTCGCCTTGTTCTTCGCCGCCCGGGCCGTGGCCCGGCTCGGCGACACCATGCTGCCCGTCGCGCTCGCCGCCGGACTGCTCCAGCACGGGTACGGGGCGGGCGCGGTCGGTCTCGCCATGGCCGCGACGGCCGCCGCCTTCGCCGGTCTGGTCGTCTTCGGCGGAGTCCTCGCGGACCGCTTCAGCACCCGCAAACTGATGATCGGCGCCGACCTGGTCCGGGTCGGCACCCAGTCCCTGGCCGCCGCGCTCTTCTTCTCCGGGCACGTCGTGCTCTGGCAGATCTGCGCCATTGGGTTCGCCAACGGGGTCGCGAGCGCCGTCTTCCAGCCCGGCGTCGCCAGCACCGTGCCCCGGCTCGCCTCCGACGTCCAGGGCGCCAACGGCGCGATACGCGTGGCCGAGTCCGCCGCCCAGCTCGCCGGCCCCGCGGCGGCCGGCCTCCTGGTCGGCTTCGCCTCGCCCGGCGGGGTCTTCGCCGCCCACGCCACCACGTACGCGATCAGCGCCCTGTGCCTGCTGCTGCTCCGGCTGCCCCCGCTCCCGCCGGGCAGCCGGTCGGTGTCCGGCCGCGGGAGCAAGGCCTTCCGTGCCGACCTGGTGCAGGGCTGGCGGGAGTTCCGGGCGCGCCGATGGCTGTGGAGCGTCATAGCCGTCTGGGGCGTCTACATGATCGCCGTCTGGGGCCCGACCGTTCCCCTGGTCGCCACCGAGGTGGTGCAGGAGCACGGCCCCCGCGCCTATGGGCTGGTCAACTCCGCGCTGGGCGCGGGGACCGTCGTGGGCGGTCTGCTCGCCCTGCGGCTGAGGCCGCTGCGCATGCTCCGGGCCGGTGCGATCGCCCTCGTGGGCTTCGCCGCCTTTCCCGCGAGCGTCGGCGCCGGGCTCGGCGTCCCCGCCATGGCGGCCGGAGCCGCCGTCGCCGGGGCCGGGCTGTCCTTCTGGGGCGTGATGTGGGCGACCAGCGTGCAGACCCAGGTCCCGCCGGACGTCCTCAACCGCATCCACGCCTACGACGTCGCGGGCTCGCTGGCGATGATGCCGGTCGGCCAGGCACTCGCGGGCCCGGCCGCGGCAGCCCTCGGCGCCGACCACGTCCTGCTCGTCGCGGGTGCGACCAGCTTCGCCGTGTGCGCGGCCCTGCTGCTGATACCGGCGGTGCGCGGGCTGGTGCGGGTGGAGCCGGCCGCGGCCGGCCCGAGCGGCGCCCCGGCCGTCACCGTGCCGTCGTCCCGCACCCAGAAGTGCTGACACCGCCGGAGCCCGCCGCGGAAAAGGGATGCGCGACCACGGGTCCGAGTGCGGTATGGTTTTCCTGCGCGTTGGACCGGGGGAAACCCCAGGTCAGATGGGCATCGGGACGTGGCGCAGCTTGGTAGCGCACTTGACTGGGGGTCAAGGGGTCGCAGGTTCAAATCCTGTCGTCCCGACTGGAGACAGTCGTTGATCGAGGGGCGGTTTCGGAGAGATCCGAAACCGCCCCTCGATCGTGCGTTCTGCGGCGTGCCTGGGCGCTGAGGCGAGATGCCCGATATATCACTGTCGGGTGTCCGCGCTCATCCTCTGCCACTTCGCGCTCGCGCTGTTCGCCGGGCCGCTGGTGAGACGGTGCGGAACCCGCGCCTTCCTCGTGCTGGCCCTGCCGCCCGCCGCGGCGACCGCCTGGGCCGCCACCCGCTGGAGCACGGCGGCCGCGGGCGGCGCCGACACCGCCGAGTGGCGCTGGCTGCCGTCCTACCACGTGGACTGGGCGCTGCGACTGGACGCCCTCGCCGAGCTCATGGTGCTGCTCGCCGCGGGTGTCGGCACCCTCGTCCTGGTCTACTGCGCCTCCTACTTCGACGACCGCTCGCGGCAGCTCGGCAGATTCGCCGGGAACCTCCTCGCCTTCGCCGGGGCGATGCTCGGCCTGGTGCTCGCCGACGACCTCGTCCTGCTCTACATCTTCTGGGAACTGACGACCGTCTTCTCCTACCTGCTGATCGGCCAGACCAGCGACCACAAGCGGAACCGGCGCAGCGCCCTCCAGGCCCTGACGGTCACCGCGCTCGGCGGACTGACCATGCTGGTCGGCTTCCTGCTCCTGGGCCACGAGGCGGGCACCTACCGCATCTCGGCGATCCTGGCCGACCCGCCGTCCCCCTCGCCCGCGCTGTCCACGGCGGTCGTGCTGATCCTCGTCGGCGCCCTGTCCAAGTCCGCGATCTGGCCCTTCAGCCTCTGGCTGCCCAACGCGATGGCCGCCCCCACCCCCGTCAGCGCCTATCTGCACGCCGCCGCGATGGTCAAGGCCGGCGTCTACCTCGTCGCCCGGCTCGCCCCCGCCCTCGCCGACATCACGCCCTGGCGCCCGCTCCTGCTCGTCCTCGGCTCGGCGACGATGCTGCTGGGCGGCTGGCGGGCGCTGCGGCTGCACGACCTGAAACTCGTCCTCGCCTACGGCACCGTCAGCCAGCTCGGCTTCCTCACCGTCCTCACCGGCGCGGGCCGCCACGACACCGGCCTCGCCGCCACCGCCATGATCCTCGGGCACGCCCTGTTCAAGGCGCCGCTGTTCCTGGTCACCGGCATCGTCGACCACGCCACCGGCACCCGGGACCTGCGCAAGCTCTCCGGCCTCGGACGCCGGCTGCCCGCCGTGTGCGCCGTCGCCGTACTCGCCGGAGCGTCCATGGCCGCGGTGCCGCCCCTGCTCGGCTTCAGCGCCAAGGAGGCCGCCTTCCAGGCGCTCCTCGACGGAAGCACCGGTGACCGCTGGGCGCTCGCCGCGGCCGTCGTCGGCTCCGCCCTGACCACCGCCTACACTCTGCGCTACCTGTGGGGCGCCTTCGCCCGCAAGCCCGGCGTCCCCGACACCCCCGCCCACCCCGTCGCGGCGGCCTTCCTGGCCCCACCCGCCGTGCTCGCCCTGGCCTGCCTCGTCCTGGGACCCGGAGTGACCTGGCTCCAGGGCCTGCTGGGCACCTACGCCGGGCAGTTCCCGACGCCCGCCCACCCCTACCACCTGGCGCTGTGGCACGGAGCGGGCCTCGCCCTCGGCCTGTCCGGCGCCGCCTGGGCGGGCGGGGTCCTGCTGTTCCTCGCCGCGGGCCCCGTCGGGCGGACCGGCCAGGCGGTGGCCTGGCGCTCCGCCGACCTCGTCTTCGGCCGGATGCTGCTCGCCCTGGAGCGGACCGCCCTTCAGTGCACCGGACTCGTGCAGCGCGGCTCGCTGTCGGTGTACCTGGTGACGACCATGAGCGTGGTCCTCGCCGGTCAGATCGCCGTGCTCGTCGCCGACGAACCCTGGGCCGCGGTGCCCGCCCCACGCCTGTGGGACCATCCCGCCCAGGCCGCCGTCGCCCTGCTGACCTGCGCGGCGGCCCTGCTGTGCCTGGGCGTGCGGCGCCGGATGAAGGCCGTCGTCTTCGCCGGCCTCACCGGATACGGCACCGCGCTGCTCTTCGTCGCCCAGGGCGCGCCCGACCTCGCGCTCACCCAGTTCTGCGTGGAGACCGTCTCGATGATCGTCTTCGTGCTGGTGCTGCGCCGGATGCCGGTGCGCTTCGAGGAGAACTTCAGCCGGTGGCGGCGGTTGCTGCGGATGCCGGTGGCCCTCGCGGGCGGCGCCGCCGTCGCCGTCGTCGTCTGGATCATGGCGGGGCACCGCCGCGCCGGCAGCGCGGGAGCCGCGATGGTCGAGGAGACCGCGCACCACGGGCTGAAGGACGTCGTCGCCACGATCCTGGTCGATCTGCGGGCCTGGGACACCATGGGCGAGTCCGCGGTGCTCGCCGCCGCCGCGATCGGCGTCACCAGCCTCATCTACCTGCACCGCCGCGCCGACGGCGCCGAACAGCCGGTACTGCCGCTGCCCGGGGACCATCCGCACGCCGGACTGCGCACCGCCTGGCGGGCCAGCCGCTACGAGTCGGCCGGGCTGCCCAGCGGCGACGAGGGCGCACCCGAGCGGAACTGGCTCGCCGCCAGCGCCACCCTCGCCCCCGAGCGCCGCTCCCTCGTCCTCGAGGTCGTCGCCCGTCTCATCTTCCACCCGGTCCTCGTCCTCTCCGTCTACCTGCTGCTGTGCGCGGAGAACCTGCCGGGCGGCGGCTTCGTCGCCGGACTGACCGCGGGCGTCGCCTTCATCGCCCGGTACCTCGCGGGCGGCCGGCACGAACTGGCCGACGCGGTGCCGTTCAAACCGGGCCTGTTCACCGGTCTCGGCCTGTTCCTGTCCACCGGGGTCGCGCTCGGCGGCCTCGGCGAGGGCACCGTGCTGCACGGCTGGACCTGGCACGGCCACCTGCCCGTGTGGGGCGACGCCCACCTGTCCACCGCCGTCCTCTTCGACTGCGGCGTCTATCTGCTCGTACTCGGCGTCGTCCTGGACATCGTGCGGGCCCTCGGCGCCCGGATCGACCGCCAGATCGAACGGGCCGCCCCGCGCCCGGAGGCGGGCCGCGCATGACCGTGAGCCTGTCCCTGCTGGTGGCCGCCGCCGTCCTCAACGCCGTCGGCGCCAGCCTGCTGCTGACCCGCTCCCTGACCCGGATCCTGCTCGGTGCCGTCGTCCTCGGCAACGGCGTCAACCTGCTGGTCCTCGCCGCCACCGGCAGCGCGGGCGAGGCGCCCCTGCTCTACCCGCACATCATCCGCAACCGCGTCACCGACCCGCTGCCCCAGGCCATCGCCCTGACCGCGATCGTCATCACCCTCGCCACCACCGCCTTCCTGCTCGCCATGGCCTACCGCAGCCACCAGGTCACCGGCTCCGACGAGATCAGCGACGACACCGAGGACCGGCTGGTCGCGCTGCGCGCCGAGTTCCTCGACCGGCGCGGCGAACTGCGCGACCGCTACCGCGAGGCCCGCGCCGAGGACGGCGGCGCCGACGCCGAGCAGCGCGCCCGCTACCGCGCCGCCCGCAGACGGCTGCGCCGGCGGGTCCGCGAGGAACGCGCCTACCAGGCCCGCGCCAACGACGTCTCCGGGAACCTGTGGAACGACATCCTCGGCGCCGACCCCGAGGACTACCGGGTGGGCCGCGAGCTGGGCTCCACCGACGCCGCCGGGCGCCCCGGGCCCGCCCCGGCCCGCGTCGCCGGACCCTCCAACGACCCCGAGGAGACCGGCCGCGAGCCCGACTCGCTCCCCGGCGAGGACTCCTGCCACCCGCCGCCCGACCAGCCCGACGACCCGGGCGGCGCCGGCACGGAAGGAACCAGGTGAACGCGCTCGTCCCGCTCCCCGTCCTGCTGCCCCTGTGCGTCACCGGCCTGAAGCTGGCCATCGGACCCCGGCTGCACCGCTTCCAGCGCTTCATCAGCATCGCCGTGCTCGGCGCGGTCCTGGTGCTCTCCGTGCTGCTCATGGTGGCCGCCGACCGCCACGGCCCGCTCAGCGTGCACCTCGGGGACTTCGCACCGCCGGTCGGCATCACCCTGGTCGCCGACCGCCTCGCGGGCCTGATGCTCACCGTCTCCAGCGCCGTCACCCTGCTCGTCCTGGTGTACTCGCTGGGCCAGGGCATGGCCGACCGCGACGACCAGGCGCCGGTCGGCGTCTTCCACCCCGCCTACCTCATCCTGGTGGCGGGCGTCTCCTGCACCTTCCTCGCCGGCGACCTCGTCAACCTCTACGTCGGCTTCGAGATCATGCTCGTCGCCAGCTTCGTACTGCTCACCATCGGCGGCACCGCGACCCGCATCCGGGCCGGATCGACGTACGTGATCATCTCGCTGTTCTCCTCCGTGCTCTTCCTGGTCGCCATCGCCATGACCTACGCGGTCGCGGGCACCGTGAACTTCGCGCAGCTCGCCCAGCGGCTCCAGGAGGTGCCGCTCGGGGTGCGCACCCTGCTGGAGGCGATGCTGCTGACCGTCTTCGCCATCAAGGCGGCCGTCTTCCCGCTCGCCGCCTGGCTGCCCGACTCCTACCCGACCGCGCCCGCGCCGGTCACCGCGGTCTTCGCCGGACTGCTCACCAAGGTCGGCGTGTACTCGATGCTGCGCACCCAGACCCTGCTCTTCCCCGGCCACCGCCTGGGCGACCTGCTGATGCTCGCCGCGCTCGCCTCCATGGCCGTCGGCATCCTCGGCGCCGTCGCCCAGACCGACCTGAAGCGGGTGCTGTCCTTCACCCTCATCAGCCACATCGGCTACATGGTCTTCGGCATCGCCCTCGCCGGGCGCGGCTCGATCGGCGGGGCGATCGTGTACGTGGCCCACCACATCACCGTGCAGACCACCCTGTTCCTCGTCGCCGGGCTCATCGAGCGGCGCGACGGCACCACGGAACTCACCCGCCTCGGCGGCCTGGCGAGGACGGCGCCGGTGCTCGCCGTGCTGTTCTTCGTCCCCGCCATGAACCTCGCGGGCATCCCGCCGCTGTCCGGCTTCATCGGCAAGCTCGGTCTGATGCGCGCGGGCGTCGCCGACGGCGGCGGCTGGGCCTGGGCACTCGTTGCCGGTTCCGCCGCCACCAGCCTGCTCACCCTCTACGTCATGGCGAAGGTCTGGAACCTCGCGTTCTGGCGCGACGCACCACCCGGCGCCGAGGAGGAGGGCGTCGTGCTGGAGTCGGCCGAGGACGACGACACGGGCGACGACACCGGCGACGACGAGGAGCGGCCCACCGGCTTCGGGAGCGGGCTGCCGGTGCCGGCGGGCGCCGTGGTCTCCGCGGGCTTCCTCGGGCAGTCCATCACCACCACCAAGCACCTGCCCTGGCCCATGCTGATGGCCACCGGCGCCGCCGTCGCCCTCGGCCTGTCGTACACCGTCCTCGGCGGCCCCCTCACCACCTTCACCCAGGCCGCCGCCACCGAACTCCTCGCCCGCACCCCCTACATCGAGGCGGTGCTCGGCCGGTGAGCAACCTCTTCCGCGACCGTTCCCCCTACAGCTGGTCCTTCCGCGTCGGCCGCGGCCGACGCGTGCTGGACCTGCCGCTCGTCGGCTGGCTGACCGTCATCTGGATCCTGCTGTGGGGCACCCCGTCCTGGGCCAACCTCGTCAACGGCGTCCTCGTCGCGGTCTGCCTGTGCCTGGCCTTCCCGCTGCCCGCCGTGGACATCGGCCTCAGGCTGCGCCCCCTGGGCATCCTGCGCCTCGCGGCCTACCTGCTGTACGACATGTTCTCCTCCAGCGTCGAGGTCACCCGGCAGATCTTCGCCAAGGGCCCCTACCACGCCGCGGTCGTGGCCGTCCCGCTGCGGGTGCGCAGCGACCTCATGCTCACGGCCACCGCCGTCGCCGTCTCCAACGTCCCCGGCGGCTCCGTCATCGAGGTGCGCCGTTCGACGGCCACCCTGTTCCTGCACGTCCTGGACGCGGGCAACCCCGGCGAGATCGAGGGCGCCCAGCGGCAGGTGTGGCGCATGGAGGAACTCGTCGCCCGCGCCTTCGGCACCGCCGAGGACATCGCCGACGCCGCCCGCCCCGTACCGGAAGGTGACCTCCCGACGTGACCACCCTGCACACCGTCGAAGACGCCCTGCTCGTCGCCTCGCTCGCGATGATCCTCGTCGCCGGCGCCCTGCTGCTGTACCGGATCTGGTACGGCCCCTCGATGCTGGACCGCGCCGTCGCCCTGGACGTGGCCGCGGCGCTCATCATCGCCGGCATCGGCGTCAAGGCCGCCCACGACCGCGACTCCTTCTACTTTCCCGTGATGCTGGTGCTCGCCTTCCTCGGCTTCACCGGCTCGGTGGGCATCGCCCGCTTCATCGCCGTACGCGACCGGCCGTCCGTGCGGGCGGACGGCCGGCAGGACCACCGGTGAACCCCTGGGCCCAGGCCGCCGACCTGGCCGGAACGGTCCTGCTGTTCCTCGGCTGCCTGCAATGCCTCCTCGGCGTGATCGGGATGGTCCGCTTCCCCGACGTGCTCTCCCGCAGCCACGCCGCCACCAAACCGCAGACCCTCGGGATGCTCCTCGTCCTCGCCGGGGTCGCGCTCAGGCTGCGGCACGGCACCGACGTGGGCACCCTCGCGCTCATCGCCTTCTTCCAGTTCCTCACCAGCCCCGTCGCCTCCCACCTGGTGGCCCGCTCGGCCTACCGCACCGGACAGACGGGATCCCGGGGCCTGCTCAGGGACGACCTGGACCCGCAGCTGAGCGACGCGGACGGCGGCGACGGGGACGGCGGGGACGACGGCGACCGGGGGCGGCAGCGGTAGCCGCGCAGCGAGTTCAGCCCACGCAGCCCACGTGTGCCAGCGCCTGCTTCAGCAGCACCCCGTGCCCGCCGGGCATCTCGCTCTGCACCGCCTCGGACAGCGCCTCGCGCGGATCGAACCAGACCAGGTCCAGGGCGTCCTGGCGCGGCCGGCAGTCACCGGTCACCGGAACCACGTAGGCGAGCGAGACCGCGTGCTGCCGCGGGTCGTGGTACGGCGTGACCCCGTGCGTCGGGAAGTACTCGGCCACCGTGAACGGCTGGAGCGAGGACGGCACCCGGGGCAGCGCCACCGGCCCGAGATCCTTCTCCAGGTGGCGCAGCAGGGCGTCGCGAACCCGCTCGTGGTGGAGCACCCGGCCGGAGACCAGCGTCCGGCTGACCGTCCCGTCGGGCCCGATGCGCAGGAGCAGGCCGACGCTGGTGACTTCGCCGCTGTCGTCCACCCGCACGGGCACGGCCTCGACGTACAGGATCGGCATGCGGGCGCGCGCCATTTCGAGTTCGTCGCTCGTCAGCCAGCCCGGCGTGGTTTCGGTCATGTCAGACATCGCTTGATCATACTTTCAGCCGTTCGTGCTTCCAGGGCGGCGCTCCGGGACTGTGACCCGTCCCACGCCGCTCAGCCGTCGTCCGCCGGACCGCCGGGCAGCCGGTAGACCCGGCGGGCGTTGTCCCGCCCCGCCCAGCGGGCCAGGCGCAACGCGTCCGGCAGGGACAGCTCGTCGGCGTCCAGCCGCTCCTGGAGCAGCCCGGCCAGCCCCCGCCGGAAGGCCAGCGCCCCCAGGTGGTGGAACTCGGCCACCCCGTAGGCGTCGGAGCTGTACAGCAGCTTGCGGAACGGGGTGATCTCCAGCGCCTCGGCGAGGATCGCGCCCGCCCGTGCGGGACCCACGTGGTGCAGGGTGAGCCCCACGTCGAGGTACACCCGCTCGAAGACCGCGGACAGGTAGGCCGCCTGGCGCTGGTAGGGCCAGCAGTGCAGCAGCAGGACCGGGATCGTGCCGGCGGTCAGGCGCAGCCAGTCGGTCAGCAGGGCCGGGTCCGCCCGGTGCAGGCGGAGGTCGCCGTCGCCGAACCCGGTGTGCAGTTGCAGCGGCCGCCCGAGATCCACGGCGGTCCACAGCAGGTGCCGCACGAGCACCGGGTCCGCCAGCCGCGCGCCGCCGCCCGCGAGCCAGCGCCGGGCGGCCTCGGTGACCTCGGCGGGCGAGGGGCGGGCCGGGTCAAGGTCGAAGCCGGTGCGGTAGGCCGCCACCGACTTGACGCCCACCACGCCGGGCCGCCGTACCGCCTCCCACGCGGCGGCACGGAACGCCCGCGCGTACCCGTCCGGTTCGACCCCGTCCGCCGCCACCGCCTCCGCGACGCCCTCCAGCCGGACCACCTCGTACGCCGTCGCGCCGGCCGCGTCGGCCAGCTCGGCCGGACTCGTCACCCGGTGCGGGGCGTACCCCGTGTCCACGCAGAACGCGCCGGTGCGCGCGGCCCGCAGAAACCGCCGGTTGACCTCGGCGGCGCCCAGCTCGGACCGGCGGGCCAGGTACACGTCGGCGGGGGCGTGGCGCGGCAGGCCCAGCAGGGGTGCGCAGTGGCGGCGTACGGCGAGGCCGGCGGGGCTGTCGAAGGGGGAGACGCCGGGCCACGCCTCGCCCTCGGTGAGCAGCGACTCGAAGCCCGCGCGGTCCAGGTCGCCGGTGACGGCGCCGTGGCAGTGGTGGTCCACCAGCTCCAGCGCGGCGAGCCGCTCGTCGACGGGTCCGGCGGCCATCTCAGTACTTCCAGCGGTACGCCGCCGCCACACCGTCGTCGTCCAGCCCCTCGGCCGACCGGGCCTCGCCCAGCCGTACGGCGATCACCGCGTCGGCCAGCACCGGACCCAGCGCCTCGCGCAGTACGCCGTCGGCGCGGAACGCCTCCACCGACTCCGTGAGCGTGACCGGCAGCCGCCGCACGCCCCGGGCCGCCGCCTCGTCGGCGCCGAGCCGGGCCGGGTCGCCGGTGGTCTCCGCGGGCAGCGGCGCGGACGCGGAGAGCCCGTCGAGTCCGGCCGCGATCACCGAGGCGAGGGCGAGATAGGGGTTGGCGGCCAGGTCGACCGGCTTCACCTCCAGGTTCGCCGCGCGGTCGCGGACCCCGGTGGTGCCGGTGACGATCCTGAGCGCCGCCTCGCGGGTCTCCCGGCCCCAGGCGGTGAACACCCCGGCCCACTGCGAGGGGCGCAGCCGCAGCCGGCTGGCCGGGCTCGGCGCGGTCATCGCCGTGAGCGCCGGGAGGTGGCCGAGGACCCCGGCCACGAAGGACTCGGCCTCCGCGGTCATGCCGTACCGGCCCGTGCCGCCCGCGTGCAGGTTCGTCCCGTCCCGCCAGGCGGAGAGGTGGAGGTGCCCGCCGTTGCCGACGCCCTGTCCGAGGACCGCCGGGGCGAAGGAGACGCGCAGCCCGTGCCGCCGGGCCACCGCCCGGATCGTCTGCCGCACCAGCACGCTGTGGTCGGCCGCCGCCACCGGGTCGAGCGCGCTCACCGAGACCTCGAACTGCCCCGCCGCGTACTCGGGATGGAACTGCTCCACGTCCACGCCCTGCGCGGCGAGCGCCGCGAGCAGGTCGGCGGCGCAGTCGCTCAGCTCGACCTGCCGGGCGGCCCCGTACGCCGGTCCGGACACCGCCGGGACGAACGCGTCGCCGTCCGTGTCGTCCCGCCCCACGACCCACTCGATCTCGACGGCGGCCCGGAAGGCGATGCCGTGCCGCGCGGCGGCCTCCGCCACGGTGCGGCGCAGGACGGTGCGCCCGCACGCCGGATGCGGTGCCCCCTCCTGCGTGATCCGGTCCACCGGCGCCCACGCCCAGCCGGGCTGCGCCGCCAGTACGGTCAGCCGGTCGAGGTCGGGGTAGAGGCGCAGGTCGCCGTCGGGGGAGCCGAGGACGTCCGTGGTGACGATCGAGTCGTCGGCCAGAAAGGTGTCGAACACCGGCGACATGCCCACGCCCCAGGCGGCGGCCGGGGCGAGCTTCGCGGTGGGCACGGTCTTCACCCGGGCGATCCCGGCGGTGTCGACGTAGGCCAGCACCACGCCGTGCACGCCCTGCCCGGTCAGCTCGCCGCTCAGCGCGGTGGCCCGCTCGACGTCACCGGGACGCCCGCCGGGCACGGGGTCGCTCTCGCTCACGTCTCGGCTCCTTCGCGCGTGCGCCGTCCGTCGCGGACCATTGTGCCGCCGGGTGATCACCCTGTCCGGGTTTCGGCGGATGTGCGCACGATGCGGTGAAGGCCGGGGTCAGTCCATGGGGGTGGGCTGCGGAGAGGGAGTCCCGCCGTCCAGGACGGTCTGCAGGCGCTCGGTGCCCTGGCGCACCGCCTGTTCGACCGAGTCGGTCTGTCCGCCGTCCAGACCGCCGCCCATGACGGTGACGGCGGAGGTGTCGACCCGGACCGCGGCGATGTCCAGGGTGAGCGTGGCGGGGCCGCCGTCGGCGTTCCCCCGGACGGTCACCCGCAGCCCCGTACGGGCGTCGCCCACGTCGGGCACCGACGCCTCGGTCACCTGGACCGTGCGCTCGCCACCCCCGGAACCGGTGGCGGTGAACTCGTCACAGGTGTCCGGCAGGGTGCGCAGCCACTTCATCCGGGCGTCCAGACCCGCGCGGTCGTACCCGGCGACCTGTTCCAGCAGGCGGGAGTCGCCCTGCTCGAAGCCGGTGAGGGCCGACGGTCCCGACGGGTCGCCCAGCAGGCCGTCGTCGTAGAGGGCGTCCAGCAGTGCCTGGCAGTCCGTCGCGCTGGACTTCGCGGTGAGGAAGTCGGCCACGTCGACCTCGCCGACGAGCAACCGGTCGCGCCACTTGTCCGCGTCCTCGACCTGGTTCCAGCCGCCCTCCAGGTCGGCCTCGGTGAGCAGGGCGGCCTTGGCCCCGGCCTCGGTGAGGGCGGCGGGGGAGGCGCTGGGGGAGCCGGTCGGGGAGTCCGTGGGCGAGCCGCTCGGGGTCTGCTCCGCCGCGTTCTGCCGGGCGACCCCGGCCTGTTCGGCGGCGGTGTCCGAGGCGTTCTCCGACCCGCCGCCGCCCGAACAGGCCGCTGTGGCGAGCAGCGCGCCCGCCGCCAGGGCGGAGGCCACGAGACGGACGGGGTGGGACGGACGACGGCTCATCGCGGGATGCCTCCTGGGACGGGAAACGGTGTCCTCAGCGCATCACCGGGGCCCGGGGCGCACCAGCGCACGGGCCTGTTCGGGTGACCGGCGTTCGGCCGGGCGGCAGGAGCGGGCCGGACCGCCCGGGCCCGGCGCCCCCGGCCGGCGCCCCCGGCCCACGGCGCCGGGCCCGGCGCCCTCAGCCGACGCGGTCGAGGGTGTCCTCGGCCACCTCCTTGTCCACCGCGGCCCGCACCAGGGCGGCCGCGAGCACGGCGGGTTCGGTCTTCCCCGCCAGAGCGAGGACCCGGTCCTGATCCCCGGGCAGCCGCAGTCGCTCCGCGCCCTGGAGGGCCTTGCGGTCCAGCAGGGGCCCCGCCTCCGGCCAGACCAGCTGGGCCTCCCGCAGGAAGATGTCCGCGCCGGTCGGCCCGACGCCGGGGAACTCCTGGAGCAGCCGCCGCAGCTCGGAGACGTCGCCGTCCGCCTCGTCACGGAGCCGGCGCAGGTCACCGCCCCACCGCTCGGTCAGCAGCTCGGCGGCCTCGCCGAGCTGGGTGGCGGTGCGCTCGTCGTAGCGCCGGTAGCCGCCCCGGCCGAGCGCGTCCACCCGCTGCTGCCAGGTGGCCCCGGCCATGCGGCGCGCATCGCGCAGTCCCGCCTCGCTCAGGGCACGGGCGGTGGCGACCGCGATGGACGCGCTGATGCGGGCGCTGAGCAGGTGCGCGAGGACCAGCAGCCGGTACAGCGGCTGCGGGGTGTCCTTGAGCCGGATGCCCGCCTCCTCGGCGTACGTCTGCCCGTGCGCGTCGACGAGTTCGCGCACCGTCCGGCGCTGGTCGGCGGCCACGGCTACGGCTTCAGCGGGTCGTGACCGACCGTCATGAGCCGGTGCCTGAGCCGGGTGTCGTCGGACACGGGCTCGTTCTCCAGGTCGGTCTGCGAGGTCACGGTGTCCACGACCTCGCGCATGGCGCGCAGGTCGTCCTCCGTGAGGTCGGTGCGCCGCTTTTGCAGGATCGCGAGGACGTGCTGTCCGAGCGGCGGACCGGCGTCGTCCGGCAGCGGCTCGGTCAGCTCGCCGGAGTCGCTTACCCGGAGCCAGTCCGCGAGTTCCGCGGAGGTCATGTTCACGACGCGGTGGAAGTCCTCCCACAGCGCGTCGAGTTCGAGGGCGTCGGCCATGAGGTGTCCCTCATTTCGTCGTGCGTACGTGCGTGCTGCGTGGTCAGCCGGAGCAGGGCGACGCGCTCCGCCTCGTCGGTGCCGCCCCAGACGCCGGAGGTCTGCCCCGATCGCAGGGCGAAGGCCAGGCACTCGGGCGTCACCGCGCATCTGGCGCACACGCGCTTGGCGGCCTCCGTGTCCCGCAGGGCGGGCCCGGTGGTGCCCACCGGGAAGAACAGATCGGGGTCCTCATCCACGCAGGCGGCGCGGCGCAACCACTCCATGCGGGCGCGGGTGCCCAAGGAGTGCGAGAGGCAAACGCCCGCCGCGTCAGCGGGCGAGCACGCCGTCCAGGAAGCGCGTGACGTCGGCGAAGACCTCCGCCCGGTTCGTCTCGTTGAAGACCTCGTGCCGGGCGCCCGGGTAGATCCGCTCGGTCAGGTCGCCGCCGCTCAGCGGCTCGACGCCGACCCGGCTGCCGGGCAGCGGCACCAGCCGGTCGTCGTCCCCGTGCACCCACAGCAGCGGCAGCCGCCCCACGTCGCCGCCGCCGGCCACGGTCGCCAGCGTCCGCACGAACGCCTCCAGGGTCGGCCGCTTCATCGGGCCGTGCCAGACCAGCGGGTCCGCGGCGTACGCGGCTCCCACCGACGGGTCGCGGGAGAGCGAGGCCGGGCTGATCGGGGTGTCGGGGATCTCCTCCAGGGCGAGCAGCCGGCGCGGCAGCCCCCAGTCGCCGATGACGGGCCCCGACAGCACCAGGGCCGTGAGCTCGCCGGGGTGGCGCTGGGCGTAGCGGGCGGCGATGAGGCCGCCCATGGAGTGCCCGACCATGACGACCGGCAGGCCGGGGTGGGCGGCCCGCGCCAGCTCGGCGACGGCGTGGACGTCGGTGACCACGTCCTCGAAGTCCTCGACGACCACCCGCTCGCCGTCCGAGCGCCCGTGCCCGGTGTGGTCCGGCGCGTAGACGGCCGCGCCGTGGCCGGTCAGGACGCCGGCCACCTCCTCGTAGCGCCCGGTGTGCTCGCCGTAACCGTGGACCAGCAGTGCGACGTAGCGCGGGTGCCCGGAGGGCCATGCGCGGACGGCGATCCGCCCCCGCGTTCCGGTCAGCGTGTGCTCGCGGGCCTCGGCCATGTCTCCTCCGGCTGCGTCGGTGACGTCGGTGACGTCGTCCGGAGGATCTTCCCAGGACGCCGTCCGGCGGTCTATAGTCCAAAACTAGCAGTGCTAATTAAGGGTAGTGCTCATCAAGGTTCGTGGTGGTCGACACGGCGGCGGTGCGCCGTCCGGCGACCGCGCGACGACGGTCAGGAGTCCCTCGTGCGTCCCGTCCACTTCGCGGCCGCCCGCCGCACCCCGATCGGCAAGCTGCGCGGCGCGCTGTCCACCGTCCGGCCGGACGACCTCGCCGCCGCCGTGATCCGCGGCCTGGTCGCCGACGTGCCCGCGCTCGACCCCGCCCGGATCGACGACGTGTACTGGGGCGCCGCCAACCAGGCGGGCGAGGACAACCGCAACGTCGCCCGCATGGCCGCGCTGCTCGCGGGCCTGCCCGAGACCGTGCCCGGCGCCACCGTGAACCGGCTGTGCGCCTCCGGCCTCGAGGCCGTCACCGCCGCCGCCCGCACCATCGCCGCGGGCGAGGCCGACATCGTCCTCGCGGGCGGCTCCGAGTCCATGAGCCGCGCCCCCTTCGTGCTGCCCCGCCCCGACGAGGCGCTGCCGCACCGCATCGAGACCGCCGACACCCGGCTCGGCTGGCGCCTGGTCAACCCGGCGATGAAGGACCTGCACGGCCTGCTCGCCATGGGCGAGACGGCCGAGGAGGTCGCCGAGCGGTACGGCGTCCCGCGCGAACGCCAGGACGCGTTCGCCCTGCGCAGCCACCGACTGGCCGCCGAGGCCCGGAAGAACGGCCGCTTCGACGACGAGATCCTCCCCGTCGAGCGGCCCGACGGCGTGGTCGTCGACACCGACGAGTGCGTCCGCGAGGACACCTCCCTGGAGAAGCTGGGCCGTCTCAAGCCTGTCTTCCGCCCCGGCGGCACGGTCACCGCGGGCAACGCCTCCCCGATGAACGACGGTGCCGCGGGCCTCCTCCTGGTCAGCGAGGAGGCGTTGAACGACCTCGGCCTGGAGTCGCTGGGCCGCTACGTCGCGGGCGGCTCGGCCGGAGTCCACCCCGACGTCATGGGCATCGGCCCGGTCCCCGCCACCCGCAAGGTGCTGGCCCGGGCGGGCTGGAGCATCGGCGACCTCGCCGAGGCCGAGTTCAACGAGGCGTTCGCCGCCCAGGCCCTCGCCTGCGTCGACCAGCTCGGCATCGACCCCGACCTGGTCAACCCCACCGGTGGCGCCATCGCGCTGGGTCACCCGCTCGGCTGCTCCGGCGCCCGCATCCTCACCACACTGCTCCACCGCATGCGCCGCACGGGCGCCGACCGCGGGCTGGCCACGATGTGCGTGGGCGTGGGGCAGGGCAGCGCGGTCCTCGTCGAACGCCACTAGGCCCCACCCAGCCGAAAGGCCCCTCGGCCGAGGAGCCCCAGCCGTAGAGCCACCCCTCGCAGAGCCGCAGCAAGGAAACGGAGCAACACCCCATGGCAACCCTCTCCGTCGCCGCCGTCCTCGCCGAGAACGCCCGGCGCCGTCCCGACAAGGAGGCGCTCGTCGAGGGCGACCTGCGGCTGACCTTCGCCGAGGTGTGGCGGCGGGCCCGCGCCCAGGCCGGCGCCCTCGTCGGCCTGGACGTCCGGCCGGGGGACCGGGTCGCGCTGATGGCACCGAACACCGCCGAATTCCCGGTCGCGTACTACGCCGTCGCCGCGGCCGGGGCCGTCGTGGTGCCGGTGCACCCGCTGCTGTCGGCGGCCGAGGTCGAGCACGTCCTGCGCGACAGCGGCGCCACCCTGCTGCTGTGCCACCCGGCGCAGGCGGAGACCGGGGCGGCCGCCGCGCGGGAGACCGGCGTACGGATGATCACGCTCGGCGAGGAAGCCGAGTTCGGCAGGCTCGCCGCCGACGCCGAGCCCCTGCCCGCGTACGTCACCCGGGACGCCGACGACCCGGCCGTCGTCTTTTACACCAGCGGCACGACCGGCGTCCCCAAGGGCGCCGTGCTCAGCCACTTCAACCTGGTGATGAACGCGACGGTCAACGCCTTCGACGCCAACGACATCCGGCCCGACGACGTGGCGCTCGGCGCGCTGCCCCTCTTCCACGCCTTCGGCCAGACCGTCTCCCTCAACTCCACCTGGCGGGCGGGCGCGACCCTGGTCCTGCTGCCGCGTTTCGACGCGGCGCGCGCGATCGAGCTGATGGTGAAGGAGGGCGTCAACACCTTCCACGGGGTGCCGACCATGTTCGTCGCCCTCGCCGCCGCGGCGGCCGGCGCCGACGCCCTGCCGGAGCTGCGGGTGTGCGTCTCCGGCGGCGCCTCGCTTCCGGTGGCCGTCCTCGAACGGTTCGAGAAGGCCTTCGGGGCGAGGATCTACGAGGGGTACGGGCTGTCGGAGACCTCTCCGGCCGCCGCCGTGAACCAGCCGGTGTTCGGCGCCAGGCCCGGCACCATCGGCCACCCGCTGTGGGGCGTCGACGTGGAGATCGCCCGCGCGGAGGTCGAGGGCGCGGTGGAACTGCTGCCGCCCGGCGAACTGGGCGAGGTCGTCGTCCGCGGTCACAACGTCTTCTCCGGCTACCTCGGCCGTCCCGAGGCCACCGCGGAGGCGCTCGTGGACGGCTGGTTCCGCACCGGGGACCTGGGCACCAAGGACGAGGACGGATTCCTGAGGATCGTCGACCGGAAGAAGGACGTCATCATCCGCGGCGGCTACAACGTCTACCCGCGGGAGGTCGAGGAGGTGCTGATGCGCCACCCCGGCATCGCGCAGGTCGCCGTCATCGGGCTCCCCGACGAGCTGCACGGCGAGGAGGTCTGCGCCGTCGTCGTGCGCGCCCCCGGCACGACGCCCGACGCGGTGCCGGACGCCGCCGGGGTCACCGAGTGGTCCAAGCAGCACCTCGGCCGGCACAAGTACCCCCGCCGGGTGGAGTTCGCGGACGAACTGCCGCTCGGGCCGAGCATGAAGGTGCTGAAGCGGGAGCTGCGCGTGCGGTACGCCGACCGCTAAGGATCAATGGGCGAGACGGTGCTTACGACACCGGTGGGGTGCGCATAGCATCGGTCCCCGCAATGGACACCATGACGCTCTGGCACCTCACCGGCTGGGAATTCGCCGCCCTCGCCTTCGCGGCCCTGCTCGTCGGCTTCTCCAAGACCGCGGTGAGCGGGGCCAACACGGTCAGCCTCGCGATCTTCGCGGCCGTCCTGCCCGCCCGCGCCTCCACCGGCATCCTGCTGCCGGTGCTGATCGCCGGTGACGTCCTGGCCGTCCTCACCTACCGGCGCCACGCGCACTGGCCCACCCTGTGGCGGCTGTTCCCGGCGGTCGGCGTGGGCGTGGTCGTCGGCACCCTGTTCCTGGTGTGGGCCGACGACGCGGTCGTCCGCACCTCGATCGGTGTGATCCTGCTGTTCATGGCCGGGGTGACGGTGTGGCGCCGGCGGCGGGCCGACGCCGCGGAACAGCCGGACGAGGTCACCTCGCGCACCGGCCGCGTGAAGGCCCGCTCGTACGGCGTCCTGGGCGGGTTCACCACGATGGTCGCCAACGCGGGCGGCCCGGTGATGTCGATGTACCTGCTCTCCGCGGGGTTCCGGAAACTCGGCTTCCTGGGCACCTCGGCGTTCTTCTTCCTGATCGTCAACGTCTCCAAGCTGCCCTTCAGCGCGGGGCTCGGCCTGATCGACGGCCACTCGCTGCTGCTCGACGCGGTGCTGGTCGTCTTCGTGGTGCCCGGCGCGTTCCTCGGCAGATGGGCCGTGAACCGGATCAACCAACGCCTGTTCGAGCGTCTGGTGATCGCGGCGACGGTTGTGGGCGGTCTGCAGTTGCTCCTTGCCTGATCCGCCGGGGGAGGCCGTTGCTGAGGTCCTCCACCAGCAGGCGCTTGGCGATGGCGTCGACGGCGGCGCGCAGCTCCGTGTCCGTGGGGCGGCCGATGTCCCGCTCCACCCGGTCCTCCAGCCAGACCGCCCACGCCCGGCCGATCACCAGCGCCTCCCGGGCACCCGCCTCGGTGTGGGACAGCAGGGAGCCGTGCCGGGTCAGGAACCCCTCCTCCACCATCCGGTCGAAGACCGGCAGCAGCACCTCCGGCGGCAGCCGGCGGCGGGCGGCGATCAGCCCGAGGCTGGCGTGCCCGACCAGCCGCGTGAACAGGTCCACCTGCATCACGGCCCAGGCACCGGCGACGTCCAGCCGGGTGTCGCTGTCCGCGATGATCCGACGCGCGGTGTCCAGCTCCGTACCGCCGATGATCTTCCCGACGGAGGCCTCCAGCGTCCGCCTGCTGCTGGCGTCGTGCGGTGAGGCGAAGCCCTCGCCCATGTCCGTGGACCCCGCGCGGGCGCTGTCGCGCAGCTGGACCTGCTTGAGGAACAGGGCGACCACGAAGCCCAGGACCGCGACCGGCACCGTCCACAGGAACACGGTCTGGATGGTGTCCGCGTACGCGCCGATGACCGGCGCCGACGCCGGGGGCGGCAGCCGGTGCACACCCTCCGGACTGGTCGACGCCCGCGCGATCACCGACGGGTCCGCGGCACCGGTGCGGGCCGCCGCCGCGACTCCGTCGCGCAGGTTGGGACCCAGCGAGTTGGCGTAGATCGTGCCGAACACGGCGGTGCCGAAGGAACTGCCCAGCGTGCGGAAGAAGGTGACGCCGGAAGTCGCGGTGCCGAGGTCGGAGTACTCGACCGTGTTCTGCACGGCGATGGTCAGCACCTGCATGGACAGGCCGATCCCGGTGCCCAGCACGAACATGTACAGCGACTCAAGCCCCGCGCCCGTGGCCGGACCCATCAGCGACATCAGGTACAGGCCGACGCCCATCACCAGGGTGCCCACGATGGGGAACAGCCGGTAGCGCCCCGTCTTGCTGACCACGTTGCCGCTGAACACCGAGGCGATCAGCAGCCCCGCCACCATCGGCAGCGTCCGCACCCCGGAGACGGTGGCCGAGTCCCCGTCGACGTATTGCAGGTATGTCGGCAGATACGTCAGCGCGCCCAGCATGGCGAAGCCGACGATGAAGCTGAGGATCGAGCAGACCGTGAACACCGGGTTGGAGAACAGCCGCATCGGCAGCATCGGTTCGGCGGCCCGGGTCTCCACCCAGCAGAACAGACCGAGTGCGATCAGCCCGCCCGCGAACAGGCCGATGATCACGGCCGAGCCCCAGGCGTACTCGTTGCCGCCCCAGCTCGTCGCCAGGATCAGCGCGCTGGCGCCGACCGCGACCAGCGCGATGCCCAGGTAGTCGATGACGGGACGGGCGGCCGACTTCACCACCGGGATGGTGCGGGCGGCGGCGAAGACGACGACGATCGCGATGGGCACGTTGACGTAGAACGCCCAGCGCCAGGACAGGTGGTCGGTGAACAGACCGCCCAGCAGCGGCCCGATGACCGTGGCGACCCCGAACACCGCGCCGATCGCGCCCTGGTACTTGCCCCGCTCCCGCAGCGGGATGACGTCCGCGATCAGCGCCATCGCCGTCACCATCAGGCCGCCCGCGCCGATGCCCTGCACCGCCCGCCAGAGGATCAGCAGCGGCATGTTGGTCGCCAGCCCGCACAGGAACGAGCCGGTGATGAACACGACCGCGGACACCTGGAAGACGACCTTGCGGCCGAACAGGTCGCCGAACTTGCCGACCAGGACCGTCGCCACGGTCTCCGCGAGCAGGTAGGAGGTCACCACCCACGACATGTGTTCGGCGCCGCCCAGGTCCGACACGATCGTGGGCAGCGCGGTGCCGACGATCGTCTGGTCCAGGGCCGCGAGGAGCATGCCGAGCATGATCGTGACGAAGACGACGTTGCGGCGCCGCCGGTCCAGCACGGGCGGCTGGGCGGCTGCGGTCCGCGGGGACTCCTCGGCGACTGTCACACGGTCACGATCACACCCGTGCACCGGCCACGCATGCGGGAGCGGTCCGCCCGGGTGGGCCCGAGGACCCGCTCGGGCCCCGCCCGGTCAGCGGTCCCCGGGGTTGCGCCGCAGCAGATAGGTGTCCATGATCCAGCCCTTGCGCTCCCGCGCCTCGGCACGCAGCCGCTCGATGCGGGGCGCGGCCTCGGCGATCGGGCCGGAGTCGAGGATCTCGTCCGGGGTGCCCAGGTAGGCACCCCAGTAGATGTCGATGTCCTGGTCCGCGTACCGCCGGAAGGTCTGATGGGCGTCCAGCATCACGACGACGTCGTCCGCGTCCGCGGGGAACCCCTCGGCCAGCCGCCGCCCGGTGGTGATCTGCACCGGGCGCGCCACCCGGTTCAGCCCCGTCCGGTGCCGGGCGACCAGCGAGGAGACGCTGCTGATGCCGGGCACCACGTCGTACGCGAACGCCACCGCGCCGCGCTCCAGGACCTCCTCCAGGATGCCCAGCGTGCTGTCGTACAGGGCAGGGTCGCCCCACACCAGGAACGCGCCGCTCTCGTCCTCGCCCAGCTCCTCGGCGATCAGCCGCTCGTAGACGCCCGCGCGGGCACTGCGCCAGTCCCCGACGGCGGGGGAGTAGGCGGCGCCGCCCGCGCCCCGGTCCCGCTCGGGGTCACGCGCCTCGACGACCCGGTACGTCCCCTCCGGCACGTGCGTCTCCAGCAGCTCCCGGCGCAGCCGCACCAGGTCGGCCTTGGCCCCGCCCTTGTCCAGGACGAAGAACACGTCCGTGCCCCGCAGGACCCTGACGGCCTGGAGCGTCAGCTGCTCGGGGTCGCCCGCGCCGATACCGATCACATGAATGGTCCGCACGCACCGAGTCTGCCGTACGCCGCCGGCCGTGCCCCGGCCGGGCCGCTCCGGCGGGGTTCAGCCCCGCAGCCGGGGCGCCCGCGCCGCCGCGTCCACGGCACCGCCGCTCTCCACCTCGCCCGCCAGCTCCCGGGCCCACCCGGCGACCGCGCCCAGATCCATCCCGTACGGCCGCTGCCGCCCGGACCCCGACGCCGCCCACGCCGTGACGGCACCCGCCCCCCGCCGCAGCAGCCTCGCCCCGCCGGTGGTGTTGCCGCGCGCCGAGTGCGTGAGCCCGACGGCCAGCTGGGCCATGCCCCGCCACAGCTCCCGCTCCACCTCGGGCCCCGACTTCCAGGCGTCCTCGAAGACCTCGTGCGCGTGGAACGGCTTCCCGTCGTCCAGCAGCCGCTGCGCCTCGGCGACGGTCGCCTCCGGGGTCCGTACGACGCCCTCGGGCTGGCGCGGCACGCCGTCCGCGCCGTACGGCAGCGGGCGTCCGAGCCCGTCCCGCGGCCGGGCGTTGCGCGCCCGGCCCTCGTCGTCACGGTCCCGACCCTCCGGCGGGCGGTCGGAGGCGGTGCTGTCCACGGAGTTGTCGGCAGGGCTGTCCATGGCACCGATTGTCCCTCTCCGGTGCCCGCTTAGGCGCGGCCCCGTCCGTGGGGTAAAGTGCTGTCGCGTGATCGCGCGGTCCACCGCGCGTGACGACACCGGGACGTGGCGCAGCTTGGTAGCGCACTTGACTGGGGGTCAAGGGGTCGCAGGTTCAAATCCTGTCGTCCCGACGGTGTGCAGGGCCTTCACGGACGCGAGTCCGTGAAGGCCCTTCTTCGTGCCGCCCCTCCCGGTGGTCAGTCCCGCGGCCGCGCCCCCGCGGCGACGAGCAGGTCCGCCGTCTCCCGGTGCGGTCCGTTCGACGCCCAGTCCAGCGGCGCCCAGCCCGTGCCGTGGTCCTCGCGCAGGTTCGGGTCGGCCCCGTACTCGAGGAGCGCGCGGACGGCCTCGGTGTGTCCCCAGCAGGCCGCCCCGCACAGCGGTGTGCCCTCCGAGCCGATCCCGCTCTCCGTGTCCGGCCGGGCACCGGCCGCGAGCAGCACGCGGACGATGTCGGCGTCCCCGTTCACGGACGCCAGGTACAGCGGGGTGCTCCCCGCGGTGTCCGCCGTCTCGGCGGGCGCTCCGGCCCGCAGCGCGGCCCGCACCCGGGCCGGCTCACCGACGAGCGCGGCGTCGACGAGACGCCGGGACAGTTTCTTGTGCTTTCGCCTGTTCACGCGAGCCGAGACTACTGAGCGCTTGACTTGAAGCGCACTTCAAAATGAAGACTCCCTCCCGTGCCCGGACGACCGGGCGCGCATGGGGAGGAACATAGTGAAGTACCGCACCATCGGCACCGACCCGGCGCACCGCCGCGAGGTGAGTGTGCTCGCCCTCGGCGCGATGCTGTTCGGCTCGCTGACCGACGAGAAGACCTCGTTCGCCGTCCTCGACCGCTATGTGGAGGCCGGCGGAAACTTCATCGACACGTCCGACAACTACGCCTTCTGGACCGACGGCGGCCAGGGCGGCCAGAGCGAGGAACTCCTCGGCCGCTGGCGGCGCAGCCGCGGCATCGGCGACGAGGTCGTGATCGCCACCAAGCTCGGCGCGCGCCCGCTCGCGCCCGGCACCGGCTACACCGACAACCCCGAGGGCCTGTCCGCCGAGGTGATCCGGGAGGCGGCCGACCGCAGCAGGCGACGGCTGGGAGTGGACAAACTCGACCTGCTGTACGCCCACATCGACGACTTCACCGTGGCGCAGCGCGAGACCGTCGAGGCCTTCGGCGCACTGGTCGCGGAGGGCACCGTCGGACTGCTCGGCGTCAGCAACCAGGCGATGTGGCGCGTCGAGCGGGCCCGGGCCCTGGCCGCGGCCGCCGGATGGCCCGGCTACGAGGTGCTGCAATACCAGCACAGCCACCTGCGGCCCCGCTTCGACGTGCCGAGCGAGTTCTCCCCGTACGGCAGCCTCGGCCACGCCGGGGCCGAACTCCTCGGCTACCTGCGGGCGGAGCCGGCGCTGACCCTGGTCGCCTATTCGCCGCTGCTGGCCGGTGCCTACGCCCGCGAGGACAAGCCGCTGCCCCCGGACTACGACCACCCGGGCACCCCGGCCCGGCTCGCCGTGCTCCGCGAGGTGGCCCGGGAGACCGGGGCCACGGTCAACCAGGTCGTCCTCGCCTGGCAGATCGGCGCGGAACTGCCGATCGTGCCGCTGGCCGGGGCCTCGTCCGTCGCCCAGCTGGAGGAGAACCTGGCGGCCGTGGAGCTGGAGCTGACGCCGGACCAGCGGACCCGCCTGGACACGGTCCACTGAGCCCGGTCAGTTCCTGACCAGCAGCTGGAAGTCGAACGCATACCGGGATGCCCGGTAGACGTGCGTCCCGTACTCGACCGGCCGCCCGGTGTCGTCGTACGCGATGCGCCGCATGGTGAGCAGCGCGGCGCCCTCCCGCTCACCGAGGCGTTCGGCCTCCTCGCGGGAGGCGATGCGGGCGCCGACGGTCTGCCGGGCGCTGTGCAGGGTGATGCCCGAGGAGCGCATCATCCGGTACAGGCCGGTCGACTCCAGCCGGGCGTCGCCGAGTTCCAGCAGGCCCGCCGGGAGGTGGTTGCACAGCATCGCCACCGGCTGCCCGTGGGTGAGGCGCAGCCGCTCCAGGACGGCGACCTCGGTGCCCTCCGCGACACCGAGGGCCGCCGCGACCTCGGCGGTGGCCGGGACGTGCTCGTTGCGGACCACCCGGGTCCCGGGGTCCTGTCCGGCCGCCTCCAGGTCGTCGTAGAGGCTGCTCAGCTCAAGCGGGCGCCTGACCTGGCTGTGCACCACCTGGGTGCCGACCCCGCGCCGCCGTACCAGCAGCCCCTTGTCGACCAGGGACTGGATGGCCTGCCGGACCGTCGGCCGGGACAGGCCGAGGCGGACGGAGAGGTCGACCTCGTTGCCCAGCAGGTTCCCCGGGGCGAGGACACCGTGTTCTATCGCCGCCTCCAACTGCTGGGCCAGCTGGTAGTAGAGCGGCACCGGACTGCTCCGGTCCAGGGCGAAGTCCAGGGTGCCGATCGCGGGGGCGGTCACGGCACGTGCGGGGTCGCCGGTCTTCGCCATGGACGTACCTCCCTTGCGTAGGGGACTGGCTGGGTGGCGGGGACGCCGGAGGGGTCAGAGGTGGCGGCGGCGGTCGGCGACCGCGCGCTCGTAGGCCGCCCGCGCGTCCGTGGCGGCCTCGCGGGCCGACACCTCGGCCACCGGCACGTCCCACCAGGCCTGGGCCGGGAGAGCGGCCGACGGGGGCGCCGTCTCGACGTACACACAGGTCGGGCGGGTCGCCGCGCGGGCCGTCGCCAGTGCCTCGCGCAGCTCCCGCACCGTCTTGGCGCGCAGCACGTCCATGCCGAGGCTGGCCGCGTTGGCGGCGAGGTCGACGGGGAGCGGGGCGCCGGTGAAGGAGCCGTCGGCGACGCGGTGGCGGTAGTCGGTGCCGAAGCGCTCGGCGCCCACCGACTCGGACAGGCCGCCGATCGAGGCGTACCCGTGGTTCTGCACCAGCACCAGCTTCACCGGCAGGTTCTCCTGCACCGCCGTGACGATCTCGGTCGGGTTCATCAGGTACGTGCCGTCGCCGACCAGGGCCCACACGGGGGTGCCGGGCGCGGCCTGCTGGACGCCGAGCGCGGCCGGGATCTCGTAGCCCATGCAGGAGTAGCCGTACTCCAGGTGGTACTGGCGCGGGGAGCGGGCCCGCCACAGCTTGTGCAGGTCGCCGGGGAGCGAACCGGCCGCGTTGATCACCACGTCCGCGTCGCCGACCACCGCGTCGAGCGCGCCCAGCACCTGCGTCTGGGTGGGCACCGCGCTGTCGTCGTCGGCCCGGAACGCCCCCTCGACCGCCTCCTCCCAACGGGCCCTGCCGGTGCGGTACTCCGCCTCGTACGCCGCGTCCACCCGGTGCCCGGCCAGTGCCTCCGTGAGCGCCGTCAGCCCCGACCGGGCGTCGCACACCAGGGTGGCGGCGGCGAGCTTGTGGGCGTCGAAGGCGGTGATGTTGAGGTTCAGGAAGCGCACACCCGGGTGCTGGAAGAGGGTGCCGGAGGCCGTGGTGAAGTCCGAGTAGCGGGTGCCGACGCCGATCACCAGGTCCGCGGTGCGGGCCAGGGCGTCGCTCACCGCGGTGCCGGTGTGGCCGATGCCGCCGAGCTCCGCCGGGTGGTCGTGGCGCAGCGCGCCCTTGCCGGCCTGGGTGGAGGCGACCGGGATGCCGGTGGCGTCCACCAGTGCCTTCAGGGCCGGTTCGGCCTCGCTGTGGTGGACGCCGCCGCCCGCGACGATCAGCGGACGCGCGGCGGCGCGGATCGCCCGGACGGCCTCGGCCAGCTCCGCCGGGTCGGGCGCGGGACGGCGCACCCGCCACACGCGGTCGGCGAAGAACTCCTCCGGCCAGTCGTACGCCTGCGCCTGCACGTCCTGGGGCAGCGCGAGGGTGACCGCGCCGGTCTCCGCCGGGTCGCTGAGCACGCGCATCGCCTGGAGCGCGGAGGCGAGGAGCGCCTCGGGGCGGGTGATCCGGTCGAAGTACCGGGACACCGGCCGCAGGGCGTCGTTCACGGACACGTCGGCCTCCACCGGGTGCTCCAGCTGCTGGAGCAGCGGGTCGGCGGCGTGCGAGGCGAAGTAGTCGCCGGGCAGGAGCAGGACCGGCAGCCGGTTGATCGTGGCGAGGGCCGCGCCCGTGACCAGGTTGGTCGCGCCGGGCCCGATGGAGGTCGTCACCGCCTGCGCGGACAGGCGGTTGAGCTGCCGGGCGTGACCGACGGCCGCGTGCACCATGGCCTGTTCGCTGCGGCCCTGGTGGTAGGGCATCGCCTCGCGGTACTCCACGAGCGCCTGGCCGAGGCCGGCCACGTTGCCGTGCCCGAAGATCCCCCAGGTGCCTGCGATCAGGCGGTGCCGTACGCCGTCGCGTTCGGTGTACTGCGCGGCCAGGAAGCGCACCAGGGCCTGGGCGGTGGTCAGTCGGCGGGTGGCGGCGGCGCTCATGCGGACCTCTCCGGTGCGGTGTAGAGGGGGAGCCGGGGGTCGACCGGCTGCTCGGGCCAGGTGTCGCGGATCCAGGCGTGGTCGGGGTGGTCGCAGATCAGCCAGGCGCGCTCGGCCTCCGGGCCCGCCATGACGTTCAGGTAGTACATGTGGTGGCCGGGGACCGCCATCGACGGCCCGTGCCAGCCGTCGGGGATCAGGACGACGTCCCCGTCGCGCACTTCGGCGAGCACGTCCGTGCCCTGTCCCCGTCCGGAGGGGGAGACGCGCTGGTAGCCGAGGCCGGGGGTGCCGTCGTGGGCCGCGAACTCGAAGTAGTAGATCTCCTCCAGCACCGACTCCTCGCCGGGGCGGTGCTCGTCGTGCTTGTGGGGCGGGAACGACGACCAGTTGCCGCCCGGCGTGAGCACCTCGACCGCGATCAGCCTGTCGCACTCGAACGTCCCCGCCGCGCCGAAGTTGTTGACCTGCCGCGAGCAGTTCCCGGTGCCGCGCAGCTCCACCGGCACCGACGATGCCGGGCCGTAGCGGGCGGGCAGGCGACGGGTGCAGCGGGCGCCGGTCAGCGCGAACCGGCCGCCGCCGGTGGAGGTCAGGGTCGTGCGGGCGTCGCGGGGGACGTACGCGAAGTCGGTGACACCGCCGAACACGCTGTCGCGGCCGGTCAGTTCGAAGGTGTCCCGGCCGAAGACGTCGGCGGTCGCGACCGTGCAGCCGCCGCTCAGCGGCAGGACGATCCACTCGCTCTCGCCGCTGTCGAAGGTGTGGCTGCCGCCGGGGGCCAGGTTCACCACGCGCAGGCTCGAGTAGCCCCAGCCCGCGCTCTCGGGTGTCACGTCCACGGCGTACGGGCCGTCGGCCGCCGCCCCGCCCGCGGGAAGGTGATACGTCATCGTCCGCTCCTCCGCCTCTCCTCGGTCACAGCAGTCGGTCCCAGCAGTCCCGGTCACAGCAGTCCGACGGCCGTGTCCACCGCCTCTTCCACGCTGCCCCCGGCCGGGTAGAGCAGCGAGCGCCCGACGACCATGCCCTGCACGGTGGGCAGCCGCAGCGCCTTGCGCCAGCGTTCGTAGGCCGCGGTCTGGTCCGCCGGGGAGCCCCCTATGTCGCCGCCCAGCAGCACTGCGGGCAGCGTGGAGGTCTCCAGGACCTCGGCCATGTCGTCCGGGTCGCGGGTGACGGGCAGTTTCAGCCAGGTGTAGGCGGAGGTGCCGCCGAGACCCGAGGCGATGGCGATGGAGCGGGTCACGGCCTCGGCCGACAGGTCGTTGCGGACCCGTCCGTCGACCCGGCGGGACATGAACGGCTCGACGAACAGCGGCAGTCGGCGCTCCGCCATGGCGTCGACCGCGCGGGCGCTCGCCTCCATCGTGGTCAGCGAGCCGGGGTCGTCGTAGTCGATGCGCAGCAGCAGCTTGCCCGCGTCGAAGCGCAGCCGGGCGATGTCCTCGGCGCGGTGGCCGGTGAAGCGGTCGTCCATCTCGAAGGCGGCGCCCGCGAGTCCGCCGCGGTTCATCGAGCCCATGACGACCTTGTTCTCCAGCACGCCGAGCAGCAGCAGGTCCTCCAGCACGTCCGCGGTGGCGAGCACCCCGTCGACGCCGGGCCGGGACAGCGCGGTGCACAGGCGTTCCAGCAGGTCGGCCCGGTTGGCCATGGCGAGCCCGCGGTCGCCGACGCCGAGCGCGCCGCGCGCCGGGTGGTCGGCGGCCACGATCATCAGGCGGCCGGAGTCGCCGATCAGCGGGCGGCGCACCCGGCGGGCCGCGGCCTCGGCGATCGCCTCCGGGTGCCGGGCGCGGACCGCGGTGAGGTCCGGGATGCTGGAGATGCTGAGGGACAAGGCGTTGCTCCGTTCAGGGTGTGGCTCGCGCGAGGAGGTCGTCGACCTCCGCCCCGGTGGGCATCGCGGAGGAACAGGCGAGGCGGGAGGCGACGAGGGCGCCGGCCGCGTTGGCGTACCGCATGATCCGCTCCAGCTCCCAGCCGGAGAGCAGACCGTGGCACAGGGAGCCGCCGAACGCGTCGCCCGCGCCGAGGCCGTTGACCACCTCGACCGGGACCGGCGGCACCTCGGCCGACCGGCCGTCGCGGTGCACGGCGAGGACGCCCTTCGGACCCTGCTTGACGACGGCCAGCTCCACGCCGGCCGCCAGCAACGCCTCGGCGCAGGCGCGGGGTTCGCGCACCCCCGTGGCGATCTCGCACTCGTCCAGGTTGCCGACCGCGACGGTCGCGTGCGCGAGCGCCTCGGCGTAGTACGGACGGGCCTGGTCGGGGTCGGCCCAGAACATGGGGCGCCAGTCCAGGTCGAAGACCGTGGTGCCGGACTTCGCGCGGTGCGCGAGGGCGGCCAGCGTCGCCGTGCGGCTCGGTTCCTCGCTCAGTCCGGTGCCGGTCATCCAGAAGATCGAGGCCGCGCGGATCGCGTCCAGGTCCAGCTCCTCCGGGTGGATCTCCAGGTCCGGCGCCTTGGGGCGGCGGTAGAAGTACAGCGGGAAGTCGTCCGGCGGGAAGATCTCGCAGAACGTCACCGGAGTCGGGTACGCGGCGACCGGCGTGACCCAGCGGTCGTCGACGCCGAACTCCTTCAGCGCGCCGTGCAGATACCCGCCGAAGGGGTCGTCGCCCGTGCGGGTGATGACGGCCGTGGCGCGGCCGAGCCGGGCGGCCGCGACCGCGACGTTGGAGGCCGAACCGCCGAGAAACTTGCCGAAGGTCTCAACCTCCGCCAGGGGTACGCCCGTCTGCAAAGGATAGAGATCGACCCCGATGCGGCCCATCGTGATCAGATCGAAACGCGGGACTGACTCGGCCATGTGCGACGCTCCTTTGGCTGGGCGGGGGCCTGCCGCCTCCCAAGGTGTATGACTCCTGGACGACGCTGTCAATACTTTGTACTTACATTCGGACCTGCGAGTGAAATGATGTCTTGACAAAGTATTGACAGTGGGCGTCCCAAGGACTTGTATCCGGTCCCAGCGCAGCAACAGCCATTCTTCTCGGGTCTGGCACTCGGGTCTGGCACACGGCTCTCCCGTCGCACAGTCGCACAGTGAGGTGCAGGAAAAGATGGACCGCTCTTCGCACGCCCGCTCCCGCAGATTCGCCCCTGCCGTGGCCCTCGCCGCCGCCGCGGCCCTGACCCTCGCCGGCTGCTCCAGCAGCTCGGGCGGGAAGAAGGCCGACGAGGACAGCGACTCGGGCGCCTCCGCGGGCAAGGCGAACACCCCCCGCATGACGGTCGCCCTGGTCACCCACCAGGCGCCCGGCGACACCTTCTGGGACATCGTCCGCAAGGGCGCCCAGGCCGCCGCCGACAAGGACAACGTCAAGCTCGTCTACTCCGCCGACCCGAACGCGGGCAACCAGGCCAACCTGGTGCAGAACGCGATCGACCAGAAGGTCGACGGCATCGCCGTCACCCTCGCCAAGCCGGACGCCCTGCGCAGCGTCCTCGACAAGGCGGAGAAGGCCGGCATACCCGTGGTCGGGCTCAACTCCGGTCTGGCGGACTGGAAGAAGCTCGGCCTGATGGAGTTCTTCGGCCAGGACGAGAGCGTGGCCGGCGAGGCGCTCGGCAAGCGGCTCAACGAGGACGGGGCCAAGAAGGCCGTCTGCGTCATCCACGAGCAGGGCAACGTCGGCCTGACCCAGCGCTGCGACGGCGTGAAGAAGACCTTCGAGGGGTCCATCGAGAACCTCTACGTCAACGGCACCGACATGCCCTCGGTGAAGTCGACCATCACCGCCAAGCTCAAGCAGGACGGCGGCATCGACCACCTCGTCACGCTCGGCGCCCCCTTCGCCATGACCGCCGTGCAGTCGGTGGACGAGTCCGGCAGCAAGGCCAAGGTCGCCACCTTCGACCTCAACAAGGAACTGACCGGCGCCATCGACAAGGGCGACATCGAGTTCGCCGTCGACCAGCAGCCCTACCTCCAGGGCTACCTCGCGGTCGACGGACTGTGGCTCTACAAGAACAACGGCAACTACAGCGGCGGCGGTGAGCAGCCGGTGCTGACCGGCCCGGCCTTCGTCGACAAGACCAACGTCAAGGCCGTCGCCGAGTTCGCCTCGAAGGGCACCCGGTGATGAGCATGGCCCAACAGGCTGAGCCGGCGGTGACCACACCGCCGGCCCCCGGCCCCAAGGAGACCGACGGCCGCACCCGTGAGCGCTCCGTGGCGCTGCGGGTGCTCGCCCGGCCCGAGGTCGGGGTCTTCCTCGGCGCCGTCGCCGTGTTCGTCTTCTTCCTGATCGCCGCGCCCACGCTCCGCGACGGCGGCTCCATGGCGACGGTGCTGTACCAGTCGTCCACCATCGGCATCATGGCGCTGCCCGTCGCCCTGCTGATGATCGGCGGCGAGTTCGACCTGTCCGCCGGTGTCGCCGTGGTCACCTCCGCGCTCACCGCCGGCATGCTCAGCTACCAGCTGACCATGAACGTCTGGATGGGCGTCGTCGTCGCCCTCGTGGCCTCGCTCGCCGTCGGCGCCTTCAACGGCTGGGTACTGGTGAAGACCGGCCTGCCGAGCTTCCTGGTCACGCTGGCCACCTTCCTGGTCCTCCAGGGCGTCAACCTCGCCGTCACCAAGCTCGTCACCGGCAACGTCGCCACCGACGACATCAGCGACATGGACGGCTTCGACCAGGCCAAGGCCCTGTTCGCCTCGTCCTTCGACGTCGGCGGCGTCGAGGTGAAGATCACGGTCGTGTGGTGGCTGGTCTTCGCGGCCCTGGCCACCTGGGTCCTGCTGCGCACCAAGTACGGCAACTGGATCTTCGCCGTCGGCGGCAGCCAGGAGTCCGCCCGCGCGGTCGGCGTGCCGGTCACCTTCACGAAGATCACGCTGTTCATGCTGGTCGGCTTCGGCGCCTGGTTCGTCGGCATGCACCAGCTGTTCTCCTTCAACACCGTGCAGTCGGGTGAGGGCGTCGGCCAGGAGCTGATCTACATCGCCGCGGCCGTCATCGGCGGCTGCCTGCTCACCGGCGGCTACGGCTCCGCCATCGGCCCCGTCTTCGGCGCCTTCATGTTCGGCATGGTGAACCAGGGCATCGTCTTCGCGGGCTGGAACCCCGACTGGTTCAAGGCCTTCCTCGGCGTGATGCTCCTCGGCGCCGTCCTCATCAACCTGTACGTCCGCCGCGCCGCGACCCGGAGGTGATCGGCATGACCAGCAAGACCCCCACAGCCCCCGGCACCCACGGCGCCGTCCTGGCCGACCCCGTACCCCAGCAGGACCGCCCGCTCGTCGAACTCCGCCGGGCCGGAAAGTCCTACGGCAACATCCGCGCCCTGCACGGCGTCGACCTCACCGTGCACCCCGGCCGGGTGACCTGCGTGCTCGGTGACAACGGGGCCGGCAAGTCCACCCTCATCAAGATCATCTCCGGGCTGCACCAGCACACCGAGGGCGAGTTCCTCGTCGACGGCGACGCCGTGCGCTTCGCCACCCCGCGCGACGCGCTGGCCCGCGGCATCGCCACGGTCTACCAGGACCTCGCCACGATCCCGCTGATGCCGGTGTGGCGGAACTTCTTCCTCGGCTCCGAGATGACCAAGGGCCCCTGGCCGGTGCGCCGCCTCGACATCGACCGCATGAAGCGGACCGCCGACGAGGAACTGCGCAACATGGGCATCGTCCTGGACGACCTCGAACAGCCCATCGGCACCCTCTCCGGCGGCCAGCGCCAGTGCGTCGCCATCGCCCGCGCCGTCTACTTCGGCGCCCGCGTCCTCATCCTCGACGAGCCCACCGCCGCGCTCGGCGTCAAGCAGTCCGGCGTGGTCCTCAAGTACATCGCCGCCGCCCGCGAGCGCGGACTCGGCGTCATCTTCATCACCCACAACCCCCACCACGCCTACATGGTCGGCGACCACTTCAGCGTGCTGCGCCTGGGCACCCTCGAACTGAGCGCCGCCCGCGCCGACATCACCCTCGAAGCGCTCACCAACCACATGGCGGGCGGCGCCGAACTGGCCGCCCTCAAGCACGAGCTGGCGCAGGTCGGCGGGGTCGACGTGGCGGCGCTGCCCGACGCCGCGGGCGATGCGGTGAAGCCCTCCGCACCCGATACTGCCGACAGGACCGACAGGAAGACCGAGAGCGCCGCGTCCGACGCGGCGGAGTCCGACGCCGCCGCGTCCGACAGCACCGCATCCGGCACCGCCGAAGGGAAGGCCTGAGCATGCCCTCTGCCCTCGACCGCATCCGCGTCGGCTCGGCCCCCGACTCCTGGGGCGTATGGTTCCCCGACGACCCCCGGCAGGTGCCGTGGGAACGGTTCCTGGACGAGGTCACCGAGGCCGGCTACGACTGGATCGAGCTGGGCCCCTACGGCTACCTCCCCACCGACCCGGCCCGGCTCACCGACGAGGTGACCAGGCGCGGACTCAAGGTCTCCGCGGGCACCATCTTCTGCGGCCTGCACCGCGGCCCCTCCGAATGGGACGCCACCTGGGAACAGGTCGGCCGCGTCGCCGCCCTCACCCAGGCGATGGACGCGAAGCACCTCGTCGTCATCCCGTCCTTCTGGCGCGACGACAAGACCGCCGAGATCCTGGAGCCGCCGGAGCTGACCGGCGAGCAGTGGGGCCACCTCACCCGCGGCATGGAACGCCTGGGCCGCGAGGTACGGGAGACCTACGGCCTGGACATCGTCGTCCACCCGCACGCCGACACCCACATCGACACCGAGGAGCACGTCGAGCGCTTCCTCGACGCCACCGACTCCGACCTCGTCAACCTCTGCCTCGACACCGGCCACTACGCCTACTGCGGCGGCGACAGCGTCAAGCTGATCGAGACCTACGGCGAGCGCATCGGCTACCTGCACCTCAAGCAGGTCGACCCGGAGATCCTCGCCGGCGTGCGCGAGGGCGGGGTGCCGTTCGGACCGGCCGTGCAGCGCGGCGTGATGTGCGAGCCGCCGGGCGGCGTGCCGGAGCTGGGCCCGGTGCTCACGGCGGCCCAGGAACTCGGCGTGGACCTGTTCGCCATCGTCGAGCAGGACATGTACCCCTGCGAGCCGGACAAGCCGCTGCCCATCGCGGTGCGCACCCGGAAGTTCCTGCGCTCCTGCGGCGCCTGAGACCGGCCGCACCGGCGGGCGCGTCCCGCCGGTGCGCCGCTCGGCGGGCCGTTGCCGGTGGTGCGCGCTAACGTGCGCAGCACTGACACCTCGTCCCGTTCCGGGAGGCACCCATGTCCTCGCGTCTCAACCCGTACCTCAGCTTCGACGGGGACGCCCGTCAGGCGATGGAGCTCTACGAGCAGGTGTTCGGCGGCACGCTGTCGCTGAACACCTTCGGTTCGGCCGGGATGCCGGACCCCGCCTACACCGACAAGATCATGCACGGCATGCTGGAGACGCCGAGCGGCTTCACCCTGATGGGCGCCGACACCCCGCCCGGGATGGAGTACACGCCGGGGAACACCTTCGCGGTGAGTCTCAGCGGCGACGACGCGGCCGAGCTGCGCGGCTACTGGGAGAAGCTGTCCGCCGGCGGTGCCGTCGCGGTGCCCCTGGAGAAGCAGATGTGGGGCGACGTCTTCGGCATGTGCACGGACCGCTTCGGCGTCACCTGGATGGTGAACATCAGCGAGCCGGAGGGCTGACCGGGCAGCCCGCCGGACCGTGAGCCCGCCCCACCCCGCTCAGCCGCGCCGCACCTCGGCGATGGTCACCGGCCGGTGCTCGTGCAGCGACAGCGTGCACGCCTCGGCGATCCAGCCCGCCTCCAGCGCGTCCTCGACCGTGCAGGGCGAGGTGCGGGCACCCGCGATGACCTCGGTGAACGCGGTCAGCTCGGCGCGGTAGGCGGCGGTGAAGCGGGCCATGAAGAAGTCGTGGGGAGTTCCGGCCGGGAAGGTCACGCCCGGCTCGACCGAGCGCAGGGGCAGCCGGTCCTCCAGGCCGACGGCGATCGAGTCGTCGAAGCCGTGGATCTCCATCCGGACGTCGTAACCACGGGCGTTGTGGCGGCTGTTGGAGACCACCGCGATGGTGCCGTCGTCCAGGGTGAGGATCGCGCCGGTGGTGTCCGCGTCGCCCGCCTCCCGGATGAAGTCGGCACCGCGGTTGCCGCCGACGGCGTACACCTCGCTCACCTCCCGGCCGGTCACCCAGCGGATCGAGTCGAAGTCGTGCACCGAGCAGTCCCGGAAGATGCCCCCGGAGGCGGCGACGTACGCGGCCGGCGGCGGCGCCGGGTCCAGCGTGGTCGACCGTACGGTGTGCAGCGGCCCCAGTTCGCCGCTGCGCACGGCGGCCCGCGCCGCGGCGAACCCGGCGTCGAAGCGGCGCTGGTAACCGATCTGGACCGGCACGTCGTGGCCCGCGAGGGCCTTGAGCACCTCGACGCCCTCCGTCATGGTGCGGGCGACGGGCTTTTCGCAGAAGACGGGCACGCCGGCCCCGACGGCGGCCCGGATCAGGTCGGGGTGGGCGTCGGTCGCGGCCGCGACCACCACTCCGTCCACGCCCGCGGCCAGCACCGCCTCGGGCGAGTCCGCGACCTCGGCGCCGAACCGCTCGGCGGCGGCCTTCGCGGCGTCCGCGAACGGGTCGGCGACGACGAGCGAGTCGACGGCGTCGAGTCCGGCGAGGGTCTCGGCGTGGAAGGCGCCGATGCGGCCGAGGCCGAGGATTCCGATACGCATGTGCTGTGCTGCTCCTTGCTCGGTGGGTGGGGTGTCCGCGCCGGGGCCGGTGCCCCGCGCGCCCCCGTTCATCGGCTCTCGCGTCGTGCGCGGTCCGCCCGCAGCCGCGCCCGGAGCGCCTGCGGGGCCCACTCCTCGCGCAGCGCCCGCCGTACGACGTCCGCCTGGGAGGGCGGGGCCAGACCGTCGACCGGCGGGTCGCGGTCGAGGTTGGTGGGGAAGGGGTACCCCTCCGCGCTCGCGGCGACCACCTGCTCCAGCCACCGCTCGCCCACGCCCTCGGCCTTCCGCCTCAGCAGCACCGGGTAGACGGCGTTCACCACCGCCTCCCGGTCCACGCTCTCCATGGCCCGGCCGAACGCGGAGGAGACCTGCAACAGGTTGGCCATCCGGCGGACGTCCGCGGAGCGGTTGGCACCCGCCGCGTGGAACAGCGCGGGACTGAAGAACACCGCGTCGCCCTTGGCCAGCGGCACCTGCACGTGGTGCGCCTCGAAGTACTCCCGGAACTCCGGCAGCCGCCAGGCCAGGTAGCCCGGCTCGTACTTCTGCGAGTGCGGCAGGTACAGCGTGGGACCCGACTCCACCGGCATGTCGCAGTGCGCGACCGCGCCCTGGAGGGTGAGCACCGGGGAGAGCCGGTGCACGTGCGCCGGGTACGCGGCGGCAGCCTCGCCCGAGAGGAAGCCCAGGTGGTAGTCGCGGTGCACGGTCTGCGCGGCACCGCCCGGGTTGACCACGTTGATCTGGGAGGTGACCTGGTGGCCGGGGCCGAGCCAGGCGCGGGCCACCAGGGCCAGGGCGTCGTTCGCGTAGTAGTCGGCGAACGCCTCCGGATCGCGCAGGGCCGCCTTCTCCAACGCGTTCCACACCCGGTCGTTGGCCCCGGGCGCGGCGAAGTGGTCTCCGGCGGCGGCGCCCGAGGCGCGCTGCTCGGCGATCAGCGCGTCGAACACCGCGGTGGCCCGGTCGACCACCGCCGGGTCCGGAAAGGCGCCCTTGAGGACGACGATGCCGGGGCCGTCGGCGAGGGCGTGGACGAGTTCGGCCGCCGTCTCCGCGTCGTCGCGCAGCGCCCCGGCGTCGTACACGGGGACGTTCTGCTCCACGGCGGCGGCCCGCGGGTGGGCGGCCGGGTCGGTCGGCTGCTCGACGAGCTCGCGGAAGGCGGCGAGATCGCAGTCGCGTGCGGACAGGTGGGCGCGGTGGGCGGGGACGGGCGCTGCGGGCATCGTCGTCCTTTCGCTGACAGGGGCGACGCGGTGCTGTCATTCTTGTCCGGACAAACGCGTCGAACAACCATCAGCGGGCCATCAAAAAGCCATCAGAGCGCACCGCACGGACGAAGCCGAGGAGCCGGTCATGGGGCATCCCTTCCCGATCCGGGAGATCGCACGGCAGGCGGGCCTGAGCGAAGCCACCGTCGACCGGGTGCTCAACGGCCGCGGCGGTGTGCGCCGGAGCACCGCCTACGAGGTGCACCGGGCCATCGCCGACCTGGACCGCCAGCGCACCCAGGTCCGGCTGGTCGGCCGCACCTTCATGTGCGACATCGTGATGCAGGCGCCGGAGCGCTTCTCCACCGCCGTGCGGGCCGCGCTGGAGGCCGAACTGCCCGCCCTGCACCCGGCCGTGGTGCGCTGCCGCTTCCACTTCCGTGAGACGGGCCCGGCCGGGGAACTGGCCGACACCCTGGACCGGATCGCCCGGCGCGGCTCCCAGGGGGTGGTCCTCAAGGCCCCGGACGTCCCCGAGGTGACCGCCGCCGTGGCCCGGCTGGCCGCCGCGGGCGTCCCCGTCGTCACCCTGGCGACGGACCTGCCCGCCAGCCCCCGGGTCGCCTACGTCGGCATCGACGACCGGGCGGCCGGCGCGACCGCCGCCTACCTCATGGGCCAGTGGCTCGGCGACCGCCCCGGCAACGTCCTCACCAGCCTCAGCAGCGGCTTCTTCCGCAACGAGGAGGAACGCGAGATGGGCTTCCGCGGCGTCATGCGGGCCCACCACCCCGCGCGGGCACTCGTCGAGATCGCCGAGGGGCAGGGCCTGGACGCCACCCAGTACGACCTGGTGCGGGCCGCGCTCGACCGCGACCCGGACATCCGGGCGGTCTACTCGATGGGCGGCGGGAACATCGCCACGCTGCGCGCCTTCGCGGACCTCGGCCGCCGCTGCGAGGTGTTCGTCGCCCACGACCTCGACCGGGACAACACCCGTCTGCTGCGCGAGCGGCGGCTGTCCGTCGTCCTCCACCACGACCTGCGTCACGACCTGCGCGAGGCCTGCCACCACGTGATGCGGGCCCACGGCGCGCTGCCGTCCGCCGGTCCGGCGCGGCCCTCGCCGATCCAGGTCGTCACCCCGCACAACATGCCGCCCGACACCGCGACCGTGTGACGCGTGCCGCCGCCCCCGGCGTGTGACGGGGCCGTCCGTGCCCTCGCTCCTACCGTCGGGGACATGTGGAAATCGACTCCGGCCGGCGGCCCCGAGCGGGTGGTGGCGCTGGCCGACGGTGTCTTCGCGATCGCCATCACGCTGCTCGTCCTGGACTTCTCCGTCCCCAGCGGTCTGGACTCCTCCGCCTACCGCGCCGAACTGCGGGATCTCGCGCCCAACCTGGGGGCGTACGTGCTCAGTCTGCTGGTGCTCGGGCTCTTCTGGCGCGACCACCGCCGCATCTTCGGCCTCGTCGAACGGGTCGACGGCCAGGTGATCACGCTGTCCCTGGCCGGCCTCGGTGTCGCGGCACTCGTCCCTTTCCCGACCAAGCTCCTCTCCGAGTACGGGGACGATCCGGTCTCCGTCGCCGTCTACGCGGCGGCGATCGCCGCCCTGGGCGCCTCCCACGTGATCCTGCTCGCCGTACTGGCCAACCGGCCGTGGCTGTGCGGCGGTACGGCCCCCGAGGAGGGGTTCCTGCTCTTCGGCCTGGACATCGCGGCGACGACGGTGGTCTTCGCGCTGAGCATCCCGCTCGCCCTGGCGGTCGGCCCCGCGGCCATGTGGAGCTGGCTCGTACTGGCCCCGGTCCAGATACTGCTGGGCCGGTGGACGACACGGGCCCGCCGCCGCGGCGCCGTCACCCGGACACCGCGGGACTGACCCAGGTGCCGCTGTCCGCCGACCGCGACATGGCCTCCAGTACGGCCGCGCTGTACACGGCGTCCGACAGGGTGGCGCCGTACGGGGTGCCCTCGGCGACCGAGCGCAGGAAGCGGTGGGCCTCCACCACCTTCAGGTCGTCGTACCCCATGGCGTTCGCGGCCCCCGGCTGGAACGCGGCGAACTCGCCGTGCCCGGGGCCGACGTACACGGTGCTCACCGGCTGGTCCTGGTACTCCGTGCCGCGGCTGACGCGCAGTTCGTTCATGCGGCGGAAGTCCCAGGACACCGCGCCCCTGGTGCCGTGCACCTCGAAGCCGTAGTTGTTCTGCTCGGCGACGGAGACCCGGCAGGCCTCCAGGACGCCGCGGGCGCCGGAGGCGAAGCGCAGCAGGCAGTTGACGTAGTCCTCGTTCTCGACCGGCCCCGGCTCGCCGCCCGTGGCCCGGGCGTGCCCGGCGGTGGCGGCCGCGGGGCGGGCCCGCTCCGGCAGGAAGACCGCCGTGTCGGCGGTCAGCGACGCGATGTCGCCGAGCAGGAACCGGGCCAGGTCCGCGCCGTGCGAGGCCAGGTCGCCGAGCACTCCGCTGCCGCCGCGCTCCCGCTCGTAGCGCCAGGTGAGCGCACCCTCCGGGTGGGCCGCGTAGTCGCTGAGGAAGCGGAGGCGGGCATGGGTGACGGTGCCGATCTCGCCGGCGGCGATCAGGTCGCGGGCGGTCTCCACGGCAGGGGCGTTGCGGTAGTTGAAGCCGACCGTGCCCTGCACCCCGGCCCCGGCCACCGCGTCCGCCACCGCCCGCGCGTCGTCGGCGGACAGGCCGACCGGCTTCTCCACCCAGATGTGCTTGCCCGCCCCGGCCATCGCGACGGCGATCTCGCGGTGCAGGAAGTTGGGAGCCGTGATGCTGACCGCGTGCACCCGCGGGTCCGCCGCCACCTCGCGCCAGTCGCGGGTCGCCGAGGCGAACCCGAACTGCGCGGCGGCCTCCTCGGCCCGCCCCGGCACCTCCTCGGCGACCGTCACCAGCTCCGGGCGCAGCGCCAGGTGCGGATAGTGGTGGCGGACCCGGGCGTACGCCTGGGTGTGCACCCGGCCCATCCAGCCGAAACCTACGACGGCGACACCGAGTGCCTGGACCATGAGAGCCCCTCTTCGGACCTGTCCGTGACCTGTCCTGCGTGATCTGCTGCGTGATCTGTCCGAGGCCACCCTGGGCGGGCGTCGGCATCATGTCAACCTTTTGACAGGACAAAGAGCGGGCCGGGCGTCAGGGGCGGCCGGGGCCGATCGCGTACGCCTTGCGCAGTGTCTCGTGCACCGTCCACGTCGTGCGGTCTCCCTCACGCAGCACGACCAGGTCGCCCGGCCCGACGGTGAGGGTCGGACCGTCCGCCACCTCGATGGTGGCCGAGCCGCTCAGCACGACGAACATCTCGTCCGCCTCGGTGTCGGTGACCACGCCGGGGGTGATCTGCCAGACGCCGCGCACCAGGCGGCCGTCCGGCGACTCCCAGACCACCTTGCCGGTCACCTCGGGTGTGCCGGACACGATCTGGCCGGGGTCGAGCGGCTCGGGTTCGAGCTGGGCGTCGGGGACGTGGACAACGAAGCTGTGGGTCATGGCGCGACGGTAACCGTGTCCTGCGGGCCGTCGGGGAAGACAGAGTGTGGGGCATCCCGCCCGGCGGGCGGACACTTCGTCGCGACCGGCCGTCACGCAGCCGCGGCCGGACAGCGACCCTCGGCGAAACGGCGCTCACCCGCTCGGCCGGCCGCAGGTCACCGTCCCCGGCGCGACAGCCACGCCGCCACCACCGCGCCGGACACGTTGTGCCACACGGAGAAGACCGCCGCGGGCAGTGCCGCCAGGGGGCTGAAGTGGGCGGTGGCCAGCGACGCGGCGAGGCCGGAGTTCTGCATGCCGACCTCGAAGGCCATGGCACGGCTGCCGGGCTCGCCCAGCCGGCCGAGGCGCCCCGCGCCGTAACCGAGGGCCAGACCGAGCCCGTTGTGCAGGACGACGGCGACGAACACCAGCCCCGCCGCCGACTTGATGGCGTCCGCGCTGCCCGCCACGACGACCGCCACGATCACGGAGATCGTCACCGCGGACAGCCAGGGCAGCGCGGGCAGCGCCCGCTGCACGTACCGCCCCGCGAGCAGCCGTACGACGACGCCCGCGAGCACCGGCAGCAGCACCGTCTTGAGGATGTCGGTGACCATGGACCCGGCGTCCACCGGGAGGTACTCGCCGGCCAGCAGCAGCGTCAGCGGCGGGGTGACCAGCGGGGCGACCAGCGTGGAGACCGTCGCGACGGACACGGACAGGGCGACGTCGCCGCGCGCCAGGTAGGTCACCACGTTGGAGGCCGTGCCGCTGGGCGCGCAGCCCACCAGGATGACGCCGGCGGCGAGCTGCGGAGGCAGGTCCAGCAGGTGGGCGATCGCCCAGCCGAGGCCCGGCATGATGACGTAGTGCGCGCCGAGCCCGAGCGCCACCGCCCAGGGGCGCTTCACGACTCCGCGGAAGTCCTCCGGCGTCATCGTGATGCCCATGCAGAACATCACGACGCCCAGCAGGTACGGCACCGCCTCGCTCCACCCGGTGAAACTCCCGGGGAGCAGCAGGCCGAGGGCGCCGGCCAGGAGGACGAGGACCGGGAAGACGGTCACGGCACGCCGCGCGGAGCGGTCGCCGGTGACGTCGTCGCCGAGCTGTTCGTCGCGTTCGTTGTTCGCAGTTCTTTCGGTTCGCACCGTGCGAGGTAACGCCTGGTGGGCGGGGTGACGCAAAGGCGTCTCGCGATGTGATCATCCCATCCGGTCCGCCGTCGCCGGCAGCAACTCCACCGTGCGGCCCGTCTCGGTGAACGTCCGCGTCACAGGGGCTCCGTCACCTCGCCGTCGGCCCACTCCACCGCGTCCCCCTCGAGGACGTCACGTGGTCGTCGCAGTTGTGCGAGTGCAACGGCGTCCCGGAGTCCACGGGGTACCGCTCACGCCGCGGGCGACGACGCGGGTCTCGCCGCCCGCCGGAGACCGTCGGCATCGACCAGGTGCCGCGGCGCCCGCACATCGTCCACCAGATCCCCGTGGAACGCGCCGCCGGCGGGGTACCGGTGGCACCGAAGGTGTGGCGCGACCTCACCGAGCGGGCGGCCGGGAACGGGATCACATCGCCCGGCACCGTGGAGCGCGCCCCCTGCACGTCGCCGGCCGCCCCGGAGGGGAGGGGCCGGCCGGCGACTCCGCCGCGCCTCACCGATGGGGTACGCTTGACCTGCACGATCACGGAATGCGCGGGATCGCGCACCGGGACGTGGCGCAGCTTGGTAGCGCACTTGACTGGGGGTCAAGGGGTCGCAGGTTCAAATCCTGTCGTCCCGACTGGAGACAGTCGCAGATCAGGTCCGGTTTCGGAGATGTCCGGAACCGGACCTTCTTCTTGTCGCATGGTCGTGAGTCTCTCGGCGCGGTCGCCGGTGTTGGCGTGGCGGCCGGGGCCCCGATCGCCTCGACCGGCCGACTGGCCGGCGCGCGCGGCCGCCGCGGCTCTGCCCGGCAGGCGGACACCCTCTTGACGCGTCCTGGGCGCCGTCCGACACTTCCCCAGTAATCCTAGTGATTAGGTAGGGAAACCTCCGGGAGAACCATGACCGTCACACCGCTCGTCCCTGCCCCCGCCTTCCGCGGCCGGATCGGCCGCGACCCGAGCAGTGGTCACTACGCCGTGCCGCGCCGCTACCGCCTCCACCTCTCGCCCGGCCACGACGACTGTCTGGGCATCGCCGTCGTCCACCGCCTCCTCGGTCTGGACGAGATCTGTCCGGTGACCCTCCTCGCCCCGCACCCCGACTGTCCCGACGGCGGATACGCCGCCCTGCGGCCGCTGTACGAGGCGAGCGCCCACCACTACCGGGGGCCGGCCGTCGCGCCGGTGCTCAGCGACGGCTGGTCGGGCCGGATCGTGAGCACACACGCGCGTGACATCATGCGCGACCTCGCCCGGTCCTTCACCCCCGCCGCCGGTCCGGTGCTGTATCCCCGCGGCGCGGAGGCGGAGATCGCCGATGTCGAGGAGTTGTGCGGCCTCGCCGCCGAGCCCGCGGCGCTGCCCGGCGTGCTGGAGCTGCTGGAGCGGCGCCTGACCACCCACTCCCACGTCGTCGGCGACCGGCTCACCGCCGCCGACGTCGAGGTGTGGGCCGCCGTCGTCCGCCACGACACCCGCCGGCTCGCGGACGGCCACCCCGCTCTGTCTGCCCATGTCCGGCGCCTGACCGCCCACCCGGCCTTCGGCCGCCACCTCGCGGGCCGCCCCGCCTGACGGGACGAGTCATGCAGAAGTCGCCGTGCCCGCCGCCCCCCAGCGGCGGACACGGCGTGTGCCGCGGCGCGCGTCGCCCTCCCCCGAAGGCGGCGCGCGCCGCGGCCGGCCCCCGGCGCCGGTCCGTGGCCACGGCGCCCGGGTGCTCGTGAGCCGCGCGGTCACCAGTACATGACCGCCGTCTCGCCCGCACCCCACGAGGAGTACAGGCGCACCCGGACGACATAGCGGCGGCCCTTGACGAAACGGGCCCTGATCGTGGCGTTGCGGGGGTCTCCCCCGTCGTCCTGTCCGGCGAAGTAGCGGGGCACGCCGTCCCGCTCCTCGAAGACGACGACGACGGCGTCGCTGTCACCGAAGGTGCCCACGGTGTACTCGCGGGTCTCCGGCGGGTCCACGCGGAAGTCGGCCTGCTCGCCGGGCCCGAGACCCAGGGGCACCGAGCGGAACGGCACCAGCGGACCCGGCCGGCCGGTGGGCGGGTACCAGCGCAGGGCGAACTCCTTGTCGGCGGCGGAGAGCGTACCGGGCGGGTGCAGGCCGGAGCGGTAGTGCTCGGGTTCCAGTATCAGCCCCGACGGGAAGGGGTACTCCATGATCGACTGCGGGTCCCAGACCGGGCCGTTGGCCTCGTCGTCGTCGAGCTTGCGCAGGATGTTCTGGAAGGTCCGCTCCCGGCTCCAGTGGTTGGGCGGGCCCGCCAGCTCGGCGTAGACGGCCTCGTCGTCCCAGAGGATGCCCGCGAACGGGCTCTGGTGCTCGTGCAGCATGCCGAGCGCGTGCCCGATCTGGTGCAGGGCCGTCGCTCGCTCACCCGGCGCGGTCAGGTCCCAGCCGAAGTTCATCGTACGGTCGTTGAGACCCACCCGCAGCGCGTCCTTGCCCACCGCCGACCAGGACCCGTCGCCGGGCTGGAAGCCGATGCGCAGCTCCGCCTCCGAGCGGTCGCGGACCTCCACGAGGTCGAGGCCCATGCCGAGGTCGCACCACTCCCGGAAGCAGTCGCGGACCACGTCCCGCTGCTCCTCGGTCCCCACCCACGACCCCCGCCGGGGCCGTCCGGTGCCCGGCATCGGGACCACGGAAGCATCGGTGTCGCCCCCGAGGAAGCAGTAGTGCAGCACGGTCCCGTTGACCCACATCCGCTGCCCGCCGACGAGCGCGGCGACGCGCTCGGCGGCCAGCCCCGGTGCGAGCACGGGGGCAGGCTGCTGCGCGAGCGAGCAGTAGCGTGCGGTCATGGTCATCAGGGTGCCGTCCGGCCCGCCCCGGGCGCCTGAGTCAGGGGGTACTCAAGTCACCCTGTATCAGGGGTGAGTACGCCGACTCATGTTGCCGTGACGACTTCTCTGCGGGACGCGACGAGGCCGGCGGCCCCCTGGCCGTTCACCGGCCGGGCGGACGAACTGGAGCTGGTGCGCAGATCCGTGGCGGCCGGACGGAGCGGCCTCGTGGTGACGGGCCCGGCGGGTGCGGGCAAGACCAGGCTGGTGACGGAGGCCGTGCGCGGCACCGACTGCGCCCGCGCCGCCGGGACGCCCGAGACCCGGGACATCCCCTTCGCCGCCTTCGCCCACCTGCTGCCCGAGGGGGTCACCCTGCACCGCGCCGTACACCTCCTGTCCGGCGTACGGCTGCTGCTGGTCGACGACGCGCACCTGCTCGACGGCGCCTCCGCCGCCCTCGTGCACCAGCTCGCCGTGCACGGCCGCACCCGTCTCCTGGTCGTCGTCACCGACGGCGCCCCCGTACCGGGCGCGGTGTCCCGGTTGTGGTCCGGCGAACTGCTGCCGCGCCTGGCCCTGGAACCGCTGCCCCGCGAGGAGACCGCCGAACTGCTCGCGGCCGGCGCCGGCACCGCCCTGGAGCCGCTCACCGTCGACCGGCTGCACCGTCTGGGCCGGGGGGACCTGCGGCTGCTGCGCGAACTGCTGACCGCCGTGCGCGAGGACGGCCGGCTCGTGCCGGTGCCGGACACCGACCAGCGGGCGTGGCGGGGACCGGTGCCGATCACCCCGGCGGTCCGCGAGCACGCCGCCCCCGTTCTCGACCGCACCCGCGCCGAGGAGCGGGAGACGCTCGAACGCCTCGCCTTCGCCGAGCCCCTGCCCCTGCCCCTGTCGCCGGACCTGGACCTGGACCTCCTCGACGTACGCATCCTGGAGAACCTGGAGGCCGAGGGCCTGGTCACCGTCGACGACCACGGCGCCGCCCGTCTCGCGCACCCCCTGCACGGTCCGGTGCTGCGCGCCGCCGCGGGCCGACTGCGGACCCGGCGGCTGGCCGCCCGCACCCCGGTCCGGACCGGTCCCGCCCTGGAGGCGGAGCGGGCCGCGCTCGCCCGGCGCATCGAACAGGCCGACGTACGGGCGCTGGAGACCCCCGTGGGGGAGTGGCTGGTGGCCGAGGGAGCACCGCTGCCGGCGTCGTACGCGGCGCCGCGGGCCCGGTTCGCACGGCTCGGCGGGCGGCTGCGCGAGGCCGCGGCCTGGGCCCGCGAGGGCCTGCGGACCCACCCCGACGACCCGGACTGCCGCACCGAACTCGCGCTGGCCACCGCCCAGTCGGGCGACGGAGCGCGGGGCGGGGCGGAGGCCGCCGCCGTCACCTGGGCCGCCGCCGCCCGCGGCGACCTCGACGAGGCGGTCCGGACGGCGGGCCGGAGCGACCCGTACGACGCCGTCCGGCTCGGCGCGCCCGAGCGGGCCGCGGGCCGCCTGACCGGCGTCTTCGCCGCGCACGCCGACGCCCTCGCGCGCGCGGACGGACCCGCCCTCGACCGGGTCGCCGAGGAGCTGGAGCGGCGCGGATTCCTGCTGTTCGCGGCCGAGGCGAGCGCCCAGGCGGTCCCCGTCCACCGCGACCCGCGGGCCGCCCGCACCGCCCGGACCCGTGCCGCCGCCCTCGCCCGGCGCTGCCAGGGCGCCCGCACCCCCGCGCTGTCCGGTCTGGTGCTCGGCGAACTCACCGCCCGGCAGCGGCAGATCGTCACGCTGGCCGCCGCCGGCCTGAGCAACCGGCAGATCGCGGAACGGCTGACCCTGTCCGTCCGCACCGTCGGCAATCACCTGTACGGCGCCTACACGCGCCTCGGCGCGGGCGACCGCGGGGCGTTGCCCTGGCTCGTGGAGCTGCCCGAACGCCAACCCGCCTGACCCGCGGGCCGAACGGCAACCCGCTGACCCGCGGGCCGAACGGCGACCCGCTGACCCGCGGGCCGAACGGCAACCCACCTGACCCGCGGGGCCGTACGGCCGGGGGCGGGGCTCAGGCCGCCCCGAAGGCGGAGAAGGCCCACCCCGTCGCCTGGTGCACCGCGTCGCCGGGCAGCGCGGCCCGCGCGTCGCGCAGCGCCTCCGCCAGGGACAGGCCCGCGTCCAGCCCCTTGTGCAGCGCGAGCATCAGCGGCACCACGGCGGCGTCGTTGACCGGCGCGGTGCACGCCACCACCCCGGCCGTGCCCAACGGCAGCAGCGCGGTGACCAGGCCCAGCAACTCGTCGGCGCCGACCGACGCGAAGCGCGCGGTCTCGCAGCAGGGCAGGATGATCCGGTACGGGCTGCGGTCGAGCCGCTCGAAGTCGTGCACGATGAGCGGCCCGTCCGCCATCCGCAGCGACGAGAACAAGGGGCTGTCCGCACGGAAGGTCCCGTGCGCCGCGATGTGTGCCAGGGCGGCCCCGTCCAGCTCCCGCAGGACCCGTGGCACCCGCGCGTCGTCGCCCTCCAGCACGACGGTCGCGCCACGCGCGGCGGCGCCGGCCCCCGCCACGTCCACCGGCCCGGGCCGACCGCCGCCGGTCCGCCCCTCACCGTCGCGCTCCCGCCGCGCGGACTCCCCGCCGCCTTCGTCGGCGGCCGGGGGAACCCGCGTCGCGCCGCCGCCCGCCCCGGCCGGACCTTCATGCTCCCCGCGGTCCACTTCGTCGTGCGCCGGCAGGTGACGCGTGCCCGTCGGTGTACCGGGCGGTGGTGTCCCCGGGCCCGCCCCTCCCGGGGTGCGTCGGCCGGTGTACCGGTCGGAAAGCTCGGGGATTTCGGCGCCGCCGCTCGCCAGTCCGGGGCCGCGGACCAGGACCTGGCGGCCGCCCGGCGGGGGAGCGGTGTCCCTGGCGCGCAGCCAGCTGCTCGCCGACGGCGACACACTCAGCACACGGTCCCGCAGGGCGGGCAGCAGGGCCCACGGCACCCGGTGCAGCCGCCCCGGCGGGACCACGACGACCGGACCCGATCCGAGGTGGGCCGCGGCGGGCCCCAGCAGCAACCGCTGGAGCCGCGCGCCCGCCGCCTCCACCAGCGGCAGCCGCGCCTCGGCACCCGGATGGGCCAGCCGCCGCAACCCGGCCTGCACGTGCTCCGCCTCCACCTCCGCCTCGGCCAGCAGCCCGGCCTCGAACCGCCGCACCCGTCCCTGCCCGCACAGCAGCACGTGCACGCGCCCGTCGAGCACCGCCAGCTCCACCAGCCGCACCTCGTCGCCCAGCCGCCGCAGCAGCCGCCCCGCGTCGAACCGGTCGCCGTCGCCGGGCGCCTCGCCCCGCATGTGCAGGGTGCGGGAGCGGATCTCCCGCTCCAGGCGCCGCTGTTCGCGCTCCAGGGCGGGAGCGGGCCGGCCACCGTCCGTACGGGCCTCCTCCGCGCGGGCGGCGAGTTCCCGGAACGCCGTCATGGCGGTCAGCAGCACCGGATCGGCCGGCGGTCGGGTCGGCGGCGCCGACAGCACCGTCGCCCGCCAGCGCTCGCTCCAGCCCAGCAGCCGCCGCGGCCCGCCCGAGACCAGCGACGCCCGCTGCGCCAGCGCCGCCAGCTCCGCACCCTGCGCGGTGGCCCGGGCCCGCAGCTCCGAGGCGCCCAGCGTCATCCGGTGGTCGTCGAGGACGTCGAGACCGCGCCGGCAGGCCTCGAGGACGCCCCGCGCCGACCCCGCCGCCCGCGCCCGCAGCGCCTGCGCCGCCCAGCCCGTCATCCGCGCCAGCGGCGGTCCGCCGTGCCGGCTGCGCGCGGCCACCGCCAGATGCCGTTCCGCGTCCGCCTTCCAGCCCAGGTCCAGCGCGATCCGGCCCGCGAGGAGCGAGGCCTCCGGCGCGGCGGGTGCGCCGAAGGCCGCCAGCCGCTCCGCCACCGCCGCCGCGTCCGCGACCAGCCGGCCCGACCCGTGTCCGGTGGCGACCCGCGCCTCGATCAGCACCAGCCGGGCGTGCGTCTCGTACCAGGTGCGCCGCTGCCCGGCGAACAGCCGCACCGCGACCGCCGCGCGCGCGAGCGAGGTCTGCGGCTCGCCCGCCAGCCGGGCCGCCCGCGCGGCCACCAGCAGCAACTCCGCCTTGCGGGTGGACTGACCGCCGATGCCGTCCAGTGCCGCGACCGCCGCGTCCGCCTCCGTCAGCGCCTCGGTGGCCAGCCCCGCCGCCATCAGCACCTCGCAGCGCCGGATGGTCAGCATGAACGTCGGCGTGCCCAGCTTCGCGTACCGCTCCGCCGCCTCGTCGAGCAGCCGCAGCGCCGCCGGCACGTCACCCGACCGGAACGCCGCGAGGCCCCTGCTCTCCACCGCGTCGGCCTTGTCGTGCTCCTGGCCCGTGGTGTCCCACAGCGCCTCCGCCGCGGTGAAGTCGGCGTCCGCCCGCTCCACCGAGCCCAGCGCCAGGTGCACGGTCGCCCGCAGCGTCAGCGCCCGCGCCGTCCAGATCACGTCGTCCACCTGACGCAGCACCGGGATCGCCCGCCGTACGTCCTCCAGCGCCTCGCCGTGCCGGCCCAGCACCCACCACACGTACGCCCGCCGGTACAGCACCCGCGCGCGCGTGTGACCGCTCCCGCGCGCCACGCCCCGCTCGAACGCGGCCAGCCCCGCGCGGGTACGTCCGGCGTGCACCAGCGCGACCCCGAGCGTGGCCAGGACGTCCGCCTCCCGCTCGGCCGACTCCGCGCGGGCGGCGAGGTCGCGGGCCCGCCGCAGATGGGCCAGGGCCCGCCGGGTGTCCCCGAAGTCCCGCTGCCAGATGCCGATCACCTGATGGGCGACCGAGGCGTGCAGCGGCGAGGGGTCGGCGCCGAGCAACTCCTCCGCCCGCGTCAGCGCTTCACCCGGGGCGGCGAACACCATCGGCAGCAGTTCGAGAACCGAGTCGTTGCGCGCTGTCACCCCACGGATGGTAGTGCTCCGGAACCACGCCACACAGGTTCGAGTCTGTATCAATCGGCCGCCCCGGGACTCTGATTGACGACCGCCGCCATCATCGTGGTCACGACCGCGGCCCCTACCGTCGGCACCGCCCGCCGCCTCAGTGGAGGACAAGCATGGCACCACAGCGATTCCGTGAGCAGTTCGACCAGATCCAGCGCTCGATGCCGGACGTCCCGCTGGTGATGGGCCCGGACGACTCCGCCGAATTCTTCTACGAGAAGGGCGTCGTCCTCGCCCGCGACGGCGAGGAGGCGCGCCTCGTCGAGGACACCGTGCGCGACCACTTCACCACCATGGCGGGACTGACCCCCGACCACGTGCGCCGGGTGAGCCCCGAGACCAACCGCACCGGCATCACCCGTATCCGGGTCGCCGACCCCGGCGAGGGCGACGGCGGCGGCGACCCCACCGTCGCCCACGCCCTGCGCTCCCTCCGGACGACGGAGGGCCGGGCCGGCCGCCGGCTGATCAGCCGCAACCACGTCGTCTCCATCGCCGTCAACGCCTGCCCCGGCGACGAGCCCGTCCCCGTGCCGCTGAGCGAGCCGCCCAACCCGGCCGCCGACGGGACGCCGTACGACGCCGCGACCGCCGTCGGCGTCCTCGTCATCGACACCGGCCTCATGCACGACTACCGGTCCTATCCGCTGCTGGCCCACACCGTGGGTGACGCCCAGATCAAGGAGTGCGGCGACGACGGCGTCCTGTGCCAGTACGTCGGGCACGGCACGTTCATCGCCGGGCTGGTCGCCGCCGTCGCGCCCAACACCGAGGTGACCGTCCGCAACACCCTCAACGACGCGGGCGCGATCCTGGAGTCCGAGCTGGGCGAGAAGCTCTTCGAGGCCGTCGACCGCGACGGCTGGCCCGAGGTCCTCAGCCTCTCCGCCGGCACCTCCAACGGCCGTACCGACGGCCTGCTCGGCGTGCACGCCTTCATGGAGGAACTCCGCGACCAGCGCACCCTGCTGGTGGCCGCCGCGGGCAACAACGCCAGCGCCACGCCCTTCTGGCCCGCCGCCTACGCCACCCTGCCCGGCTGGGAGGACTCGGTGCTGTCGATCGGGGCGCTGCGCGCCGACGGCGAGTTCGGCGCCTGCTTCAGCAACCACGGCGGCTGGGTGCGGGCCTACGCCCCCGGCGAGCGCCTCACCAGCGCCCTCACCGGCTTCAGGACGCCCGTGCCGTACGTGTACCAGCACTCCACCTACGACGCCTGCCGGTTCGGTTTCGGCTACGCCTGCACCTGCCAGTACCCCCCGCACAACGGGGTGCTGAGCGAGCCGGGCGAGGCACCCGCAAAGCCGGACCAGGTGATGTTCGAGGGGCACGCGCAGTGGAGCGGCACCTCCTTCGCCACCCCCGTGGTCGCGGGGATGGTCGCCTCCCACATGACGGCGCACAAGGAGACCGACCCGCGCGTGGCCGGCCGGCAACTGCTCGCGGCCGGCACCGAGTACGCGGAGGTGCGCGGGGCGCACGTGCTCGCGCTGCTGCCGCCCACCTGGCACCCGGTCGCCGTCGACGCGTCGGAAGGCGGGTCGTGAACGTCCTGCCGGCGGTCGGAACCATCCACTCCACGGCGTACGATGGCATGTCGTACACGAGGGGTGGGACCGTGGACCGTGCAGATGTCGGGGCGCTCGTCCAGTCGGCGGCCGACGGGGACGCGGCGGCCTGGAAGTCACTGGTGGACGGACTCGGCCCGCTGGTCTGGTCCGTGGCCAGGTCGCACGGGCTGTCCGACGCCGACGCGCACGAGGTGTACCAGACCGCCTGGTTCCGCTTCGCCCAGCACCTGGGGCGGATCCGGGAACCGGAGAAGACCGGCTCCTGGCTGGCGAGCACGGCACGGCACGAGTGCCTCAAGCTGCTCAAGGCGTCCAAGCGGTGGACGCCGACCGACGATCCGCAGCTGCTCGACCGGCCGAGCGAGGACCGCACGCCGGAGGAGTCGGTGCTCGACTCCGAGGAGGCCGCCGCGCAGACCGAGCGCGTACGGCTGCTGTGGCAGGAGTTCGAGGAACTGGGCGAGCGGTGCCGCCAGTTGCTGCGGGTGCTGATCTCCTCGCCACCGCCCAGTTATCAGGAGGTGTCCGCCGCGCTGGGTATCGCGGTGGGCAGCATCGGGCCGATGCGCCAGCGCTGTCTGCGCCGGCTGCGGGCCCGGCTGGAGGCACGGGGGACGAAATGAGCGATCTGAACGACGACCGCGACGACCGCGACGAACGCGACGAGTACGACGATCCCGACGGGGAGCTCTACGACGGTCTCCTGGAGGAGGAGCTGCGGCAGGCCGCCGCGATCCTGGACCCGGTCCCGGCCGAGCTGCGGCGCGTCGCCGTCGACGCCTTCGCCCTGCGCGACCTGGACGTCCGCGTCGCCGAGCTGACCTTCGACTCGCTGGTGGACGGCATCCCCGTCAGGGGAGAGGCGGACCCGCCGCGGATGCTCACCTTCCAGTCGGACGGCGTGACCGTCGACGTCGAGGTGACCGCCGAGGGTCTGATCGGCCAGCTGCTGCCGCCGGGCCCGGCCGGCATCGAGGTGCTGAGCGGCCCGCGGGAGCACGCCCGGCTGACGGCCGACGACATGGGCCGGTTCACCGGCGAGGCCCCGCCCGCCGGTCCGTTCGCGCTGCGGCTGCGGACCGGCCGGGAGGTGGTCGTGACGGAGTGGCTGCGGGCCTGACGCGTGCCGTCCGCCAGGCGCGGGATGTGCGGGGCTACCAGGCGCAGGGCAGCGTGCGCGGACCCCTGATCATGGTCTTGCGGCGCCAGGCCACCTGGTCGGCGGGGACCGCGAGCCGCAGCCCCGGCAGCCGCTCCAGGAGCGTGTCGACCAGCAGCTCGGTCTGCATCCGGGCGAGCACGGCACCCGTGCAGAAGTGGTGCCCGTTGCCGTACGCCAGGTGCGGGTTGGGGTCGCGGTCCAGGTCGATGCGGTCCGGGTCGGGGAAGACGTCCGGATCGCGGTTGGCGGCCAGGTAGGAGACGTACACCGGCTCACCGGCGGCGATGCGCGTACCGTGCACCTCGACGTCCGCCAGGGCGATGCGGGCGAGGCCCACCGAGGTGCGGTGCGAGATCCAGCGCAGCAGCTCGTCCAGCGCCGTGCCGCGCGCCTCGGGCCGCTCGCGCATCCGCGCCATCAGCTCGGGACGGGTGAGCAGCAGGTACAGCATCTGGCCGACGTTGTGCGTGACGGCCTCGCCGCCGATCTGAAGCGGCCCCGCGAGACCGACGGCCTCCGTCTCGCCGACCTCGCCGCGGCCCACGGCGGCGCCGAGCATCGCGTACACGTCGCCGCCCTCGCTGCCGGCCCTGGCCCGGACGGTCTCGGTGATCCACCCGTACAGGCTCTGCTTGGCCCGCTCGGCGGCCTCGGCGCCGCCGGAGGTGGAGATGATCTGCCGGGTCCAGGAGTGCACGCGCTCCCGGTCGGCGGCCGGCACGCCCATCACCTCGCTGACCACGGCGATCGGGAACGGCTCCAGGACCCGCTCGACCAGGTCGGCCGGCGGCCCCTCGGCGAGGAGCCCGTCCACGAGACCGTCCAGGATCTCCTGCGCCCGGGGCCGCAGCCGCTTGGCCGCGCCCACCGTGAACGCGCCCGCGACCGCGCGCCGCAGCCGGTTGTGGTCGGGCTGGTCGGCGAAGGCGAGCGAGCCGGGCCGCGGCTTGAAGTGCGGCGCGAGACGGGTGATCTGACGCTTCGTCACCTCGGCCCGTCCGAACCGCGGATCGTTGGTGATCGCCTTCACGTCGTCGTACCGCGTCGCCAGCCAGGCCCAGCCCTCGCCGTGCGGGAGCCGGACGCGGGTCAGCGGTCCCTCGCGCATCAGCTCGGCGAGGACCGGGTCGAACTCGGGGCCGTCCAGGTCGAGGGCGGGCCAGTCCCGCACCGGGGGCGGCGACTGGCCGGTGAGCGTGGTGGTCTCCTGCGTCATCCCTCCACCCTCGCCGCGCACCCGCCCGGCTGTCGCGCGGGAGTGCTCCAGCCGGTGGTGGGCGGCCCGGCCGGCCGGCGCTCAGCCCGAGACGGCGTCGACGAGCGCCGCGAGCGACTCCGCGAGGCGCGACAGGCCCGGCCCGGCCGGGCCGCCCGGCTCCGTCATGTACGTGTCCCGGCGGATCTCCACCATCAGCGCGCCGACCTCGGCCCGCGTCCCGTAGAAGTCCAGCGGCACGTACGTCCCGCCGAACGGGCTGTCCAGCCCGGTCCCGCCGCACGGGGCGAACGCCTCCCGGGCGGCGGCGAGCAGCTCGGACGGCGTGTGGAAGGCGTCGGTGCCCAGGCAGACGGGCGGGCGCGGGCCCTCGCCGTGCAGTTCGTAGGGGAGCGGCCGGGTCGGGTAGGAGTGCACGTCGACGATCACGGCCCGTCCGGTGGCCGCGAGCCGGTCGGCCACCGCCTCGGTCATGGCCCGCGCGTACGGCCGGAAGTACCGCTCGATCAGCGGCTCGGGGTCCGTGCCGTCCGGGCGCAGCACCTCGCGGTGCGAGGTCCGCGTGTAGACGGCGCCCATCCCGACGGCCGTCATCTCCTCCCGTTCGTCCGGGAACCGCTCCGGGTCGACCACCAGCCGCGACGCCCGGTTCACGAACCGCCAGGGGGTGAGACCGGCCAGCTCGGCGGCCCGCCCGGCGATCTCCGCGGTGTGCGAGTCGGTCATATGGTCCAGCTCGCGCTCCAGCTCGGCGTCGGACAGGACGATGCCGCTCCGCACGTCGGCCGGGATCTCCCGGGAGGAGTGCGGGACGTGCAGGAGCACGGGGGAGTGCGGGGCACCCGGCAGCAGCTCGAAGGCGGGCGGGGCGTCGGTCATGGGGCGGCTCCGGGGGCGATGTCAGTGGCGTGCGACAGGATCACGGGGACGGTACCGGGCAGCGAGGACAGGGGGGCATCATGCCGATCACCAACCAGCGGGTGGCCGCACACCGGTTTCTGGCGGGACTGTACGGGGACGACTACTTCCCGGACCGGGTGGTGGACCGGGGCCGCGAGATCCTGCTCCGGCTGTGCGCCCGCGTGGAGGCGGAGCGGCCGGGGGACCTGACGGCGCTCTACGCGCTGACCCACGCGGCCACCGAGGAGTTCAACGAGCTGGAGGCGGCCTTCGAGGAGGCGGGCAGCGAGATCGAGACCACAGCCCGGGAGGAGATCGGCGAGGCGTTCTGGTTCGTATCCCAGGCCTACGGCTTCGCGGACGCGGACCCGGAGGAGCTGATCGCGCCGCGGGAGTGGTGAAGCGGCGGCACCCCGCCTCCGAGGGGACGGAGACGGGGTGCCGGGGTGCCTGCGGGCCCGGGGAGGATCAGGCGAAGGACGCCAGGGCCTCGTTCCAGGTGGCCGACGGGCGCATGACCTCGGCGGCCTTGGCCGGGTCGGGCTGGTAGTAGCCGCCGATCTCGGCGGGCTTGCCCTGGACGGCGTTCAGCTCCTCGACGATCTTCTGCTCGCTCGCGGTGAGCGACTCGGCGAGCGGGGCGAAGGCCTTGGCCAGGTCCGCGTCGTCGGTCTGCTTCGCCAGCTCCTGCGCCCAGTACAGGGACAGGTAGAAGTGGCTGCCGCGGTTGTCGATGCCGCCGACGCGGCGTGTCGGGGACTTGTCCTCGTTGAGGAAGGTCGCCGTCGCGCGGTCGAGGGTGTCGGCGAGGACCTTGGCCTTGGTGTTGCCGGTGGCCTCGGCGTACTGCTCCAGGGACGGCACCAGGGCGAAGAACTCGCCCAGCGAGTCCCAGCGCAGGTAGTCCTCCTTGACCAGCTGCTGCACGTGCTTCGGGGCCGAGCCGCCGGCACCGGTCTCGAAGAGGCCGCCGCCCGCCATCAGCGGGACGACCGACAGCATCTTGGCGCTGGTGCCCAGCTCCAGGATCGGGAACAGGTCGGTCAGGTAGTCGCGCAGCACGTTGCCGGTGACCGAGATGGTGTTCTCGCCGCGGCGGATGCGCTCCACCGACAGCTTGGTCGCCTCGACCGGGTTGAGGATCCGGATGTCCAGGCCCTCGGTGTCGTGCTCCGGCAGGTACGCCTTCACCTTGGCGATCAGGTTGGCGTCGTGCGCGCGGCCCTCGTCCAGCCAGAAGACGGCCGGGTCGCCGGTGGCGCGGGCGCGGGTGACGGCCAGCTTCACCCAGTCGCGGATCGGCGCGTCCTTGGTCTGGCAGGCGCGGAAGATGTCACCGGCGGAGACCGTCTGCTCCAGCACCGCGTTGCCCGTGGCGTCGACCAGGCGGACGGTGCCCGTGGTGGGGATCTCGAAGGTCTTGTCGTGGCTGCCGTACTCCTCGGCCTTCTGCGCCATGAGGCCGACGTTCGGGACCGAACCCATGGTGGAGGGGTCGTAGGCGCCGTTGGCGCGGCAGTCCTCGATGACGGCCTGGTACACCCCGGCGTAGGAGGAGTCCGGGATCACGGCGAGGGCGTCGTGCTCGCCGCCGTCCGCGCCCCACATGTGGCCGGAGGTGCGGATCATCGCCGGCATGGAGGCGTCGATGATGACGTCCGAGGGCACGTGCAGGTTGGTGATGCCCTTGTCGGAGTCGACCATGGCCAGCTCCGGGCCCTCGGCCAGCTCCGCGTCGAAGGACGCCTTGATCTCGGCGCCCTCGGGCAGGGACTCCAGCCCCTTGTAGATGCCGCCCAGGCCGTCGTTCGGGGTGAGACCGGCCTTGGCGAGCGTCTCGCCGTACTGGGCGAAGGTCTTCGGGAAGAAGGCGCGCACCACGTGGCCGAAGATGATCGGGTCGGAGACCTTCATCATCGTGGCCTTCAGGTGCACCGAGTACAGGATGCCCTCGGCCTTGGCGCGGGCGACCTGCGCGGTGAGGAACTCGCGCAGCGCGGCGACGCGCAGCACGGAGGCGTCGACGACCTCGTCCTTCTTCACCGGCACCGACTCGCGCAGCACCGTGGTGGTGCCGTCGTCGCCGACCAGCTCGATCCGCAGGGTGCCGTCCTCGGCGATCACCGTGGACTTCTCGGTGGAACGGAAGTCGTTCTCGCCCATGGTCGCCACGTTGGTCTTGGACTCGCCGGTCCAGGCGCCCATGCGGTGCGGGTGGGTCTTGGCGTAGTTCTTCACCGACGCCGGGGCACGGCGGTCGGAGTTGCCCTCGCGCAGCACCGGGTTGACCGCGGAGCCCTTGACCTTGTCGTAGCGGGCGCGGACGTCGCGCTCCTCGTCGGTCTTCGGGTCGTCCGGGTAGGCCGGCAGCGCGTAGCCCTGGCCCTGAAGCTCGGCAATGGCGGCCTTGAGCTGCGGGATGGACGCCGAGATGTTCGGCAGCTTGATGATGTTGGCGGCGGGCGTCTTCGCCAGCTCGCCCAGCTCCGCGAGGGCGTCCGGGATGCGCTGGTCCTCGGTCAGGTACTCCGGGAACAGGGCGATGATGCGGCCGGCCAGCGAGATGTCGCGGGTCTCGACCGCGACACCCGCCTGCGAGGCGTACGCCCGGACCACCGGCAGGAACGAATACGTCGCCAGGGCCGGGGCCTCGTCAGTGTGTGTATAGATGATGGTCGAGTCAGTCACCGGGTGCTCCGCTCCACGTCTGCAACATTGCTCGACATCAAGATATCTCGTGACCGTCCCCGGCTCGACAGGGGTCGCACCCGGATTCCGGCCACGTCGCGCTCAGGGGAGCGGGACGGTGTCCTCGCCCAGCCGCTGCTGCGGGAGGACCACGGCCCCCTGCTGGAGCGCGACCGTCCGGGCGGGCGACGGGATCCGGATGCCCTCCGCGCGGTAGCGCCGGTGCAGCCGCTTGATGAACTCGTGCTTGATCCGGTACTGGTCGCTGAACTCGCCCACGCCCAGGATCACCGTGAAACCGATCCGCGAGTCGCCGAAGGTGTGGAAGCGGATGGCCGGCTCGTGGTCCGGCACCGCGCCGCTGACCTCCCGCATCACCTCGGCGATCACCTCGGTCGTCACCCGCTCCACGTGGTCCAGGTCACTGTCGTAGGACACCCCGACCTGGACCAGGACCGTGAGCTGCTGCTCGGGCCGCATGAAGTTGGTCATGTTCGACTTCGCGAGCTGTCCGTTCGGGATCACCACCAGGTTGTTGGACAGCTCGCGCACGGTGGTCTGGCGCCAGTTGATGTCCTCGACATAGCCCTCCTCGCCGCTGCTGAGCTGGATGTAGTCGCCCGGCTGCACGGTCTTGGAGGCGAGGATGTGGATGCCCGCGAAGAGGTTGGCCAGCGTGTCCTGGAGGGCCAGCGCCACCGCGAGGCCGCCCACGCCCAGGGCGGTCAGCATCGGTGCGATGGAGACGCCCAGCGTTTGCAGCATCACCAGGAAGCCGATGGCCAGCACCAGGATCCGGGTGATGTTGACGAAGATCGTGGCCGACCCGGCGACGCCGGAGCGCGAGGTCGTCACCGTCCGCACCAGACCGGCGACCACCCGGGCCGCCGTCACCGTCGCCACGAAGATCAGCAGCACCGTCAGCACCTGGTTGACACCGTGCTGCACCGCCCGGGTCAGCGGCAGCGCCGCCGCCGCCCCGGCCACCCCGGCCGCGACCGCCGCCCACGGCGCCATCGTGCGCAGCGCGGCCACGATCACGTCGTCGCCGCCCCAGCGGGTGCGCCCGGCATGGCCCGCCAGCCAGCGCAGCAGCATGCGCAGCAGGAACGCGCCCAGCAGACCCGCGCCCAGCGCGATGCCGGCGGGCAGCAGATGGTCCATGGTCAGGTCCTCGGTCACCGGCCGCCTCCAACGGAACGCCTACGGGATGTCTATGGGATGTCGGGGATGCGCGACCCGGCCGAACCGCAAGGCAGTTCGACCGGCGCGAGGGCTCATCCTGCCGTATCCCGGGCGGTGTTCCGTACCGCGCCGGAGCGCGGAACGGGGCGTTTCAGACGATGCCCTCGGCGAGTTCCGCCTGCTCACGGTCGTCGCCGTAGGCCGCGGTCGTCGGTGTGCCGTACGAACGGCGGGCGACGAACCACCACACCGTGGCCAATACCAGTACGACGACCAGGGCGACGACGGCGTAGTTCATCGTGTCGGCCGTCACCGGCGACGACTGGGGGAGGCAGAACAGCACGGTGACCAACGCCACCCACACCACCGCGACCCACCCGACCGGCCTGCTCCACCGGCCCAGGTTCCAGGGACCCGGCGTGAACCGGTCGCCGGCCCGCAGCCGCAGCAGCACCGGGATGGCGTACGCCGGAGTGATGCCGATGACGTTGATGGCGGTCACCGCGCCGTACGCCGTCGCCGAGTACAGGGACGGCAGCGCCAGCAGACAGGCCACCGCCACCGACAGCCACACCGCGGCGACCGGGGTCTGGGTGCGGGCGGAGACCTTGCGCCACAGCGACGAGCCGGGCAGGGCGCCGTCCCGGCTGAACGCGAACACCATCCGGCTGGCGGCGGCCACCTCGGCGTTGCCGCAGAACAACTGCGCCACGATCACCACGAGCAGCAGCGCGCTCGCGCCGTCCGTGCCCAGGCCGTCCAGGAGGATCTGCGCGGGCGGCACCCCGGTCGCGGTGTCGCGCGTCGCGTCGTAGTCCTGGATGGCGAAGGTCAGTCCGGCCAGCAGCACGAAGCCCGCCAGCCACGACACCCAGATGGCCCGCACGATGCCGCGCGCCGCCGACACCGACGCGTTCGAGGTCTCCTCGGACAGGTGGGCCGAGGCGTCGTAGCCGGAGAAGGTGTACTGCGCGAGCAGCAGGCCGATCGCGGCCACGTACAGCGGGTTCTCCCAGCCGGTGTCGTTGACGAACTCGGTGAAGACGAAGGACGGCGACTGGTGGTGGTCGGGCACGATCACCAGCGCGCCGACGATCAGCGCGACACCGGCCAGGTGCCACCACACGCTGATGGAGTTGAGCACGCTGACCAGCCGGACGCCGAACAGGTTGAGCGTGGCGTGCAGCAGCAGGATCACGACGAAGATCAGCATCGTCTTCTCCGGTGTCGGCTCGAAGCCCCACTGGAGGTTGAGGAACGCGCCCGTGAACAGCGCCGCCCCGTAGTCGATCCCGGCGATCGCGCCGAGCAGCCCCAGCAGGTTCAGCCAGCCCGTGTACCAGCCCCAGCGGCGGCCGCCGAGCCGGTCGGCCATGTAGTACAGCGCGCCGGACGTCGGGTAGGCGCTGGTGACCTCGGCCAGCGCCATCCCGACGCACAGCACGAACAGGCCGACGCCCGCCCAGCCCCAGAGCATCACGGCGGGGCCGCCGGTGCCCAGGCCGAAGCCGTACAGGGTCATGCAGCCGGAGAGGATCGAGATCACCGAGAAGCTGATGGCGAAGTTGCCGAAGCCGCCCATGCGGCGGGCCAGCACCGGCCGGTAGCCGAGTTCGCGCAGGCGCTGTTCCTCGTCGGTGGCGGACGGTTCCAAGGAGCGGGACATGGCGGACCTCCGGGACGGAAGGGTGGGGGGTCAGGGGCGCCGTCGGCCGCGGCCACGGCCGCGGGCGGCCGAACGGCTGCGCGCGCGGGCCTGGAGGAACACCTCCACGGCCCGTACGGCCGAACCGTCGCCCGGGGCCCGGCAGGCCCAGGGCAGCGGCGTCCAGTAGGGGCCGAGCGCGTCGAACACCTGGTTCGCCTCCCGGAACCGGAGGGCGCCCCACAGCGCGTGGGCCAGGTGGTTCAGGTCGGGCAGGGACCGCTCGTCCCGCGGGCAGAGCGTGAACCAGGAGTCGAACGCCTGCCCCGCCTCGCGGGCGGCGTCCTCCGCCACCCAGTGCAGATCAAGCGCCGCCTCCCGCGCCCCCGAACGGCGGTAGCGCTCCACCCGGACGTACAGCGGCAGCACGTGCAGCGCCGAACCGGGCGGCGCCGAACCGGCCGCCCAGTGCGCGAACCCGGCCGCCCGGGCCAGGCGTTCGGAACCGCCGTGCGGATACAGGCACTGGAGCATGCGGTGGTGGGCCTCCCGGTTGTACGGGTCGCGCTTGCCGGCCTCGGCGAGCAGCCCCCACGGCCCCGGCGGCAGCATCGGCTCCGGCGGCGCCATCCGGTGCTCCTCCCAGCGCTGCCCCTCGTCCAGCCGGGCCAGCGCCAGCAGACACACCCACGGCACCGGGTCGTGGGGCGCCGCCCGCGTCGCCGCGTCGCAGGCGTGCCAGGCCTGCGGCCACAGCTCGCGGGTGCGGGGATGGTCCTCGCGGTACGCCCGAAGCGCCCGCTCCACGACCACCCGGGCGTGCATTACCGCGGCCGCCACACTGTGCGGCTCCTCCGCGAGCCAGGCCCGCACCACGTCCGTACCGGCCGCCGATGCGGCCAGTACCTGGGTGCGGCGCGTCCACTGCGACCAGGAGCCGGTCTGCTCCAGCAGGATGCGCATCGACATCCAGCGCCCGGCCCGTACCTCCTGGAGGGCGGAGCGCAGCGCGGTGTCGTGGCCGGCGGGGTCGTAGGCGGGCTGTTGCCCGTCCCTGGCCATCACACGCCCGCTGCGAGGAGCGGAACGGACCGTAGGGCGGCATGGCGTGACAAACAGCCCTCCCCGGGGGCGGCGGTGCGGTGGTCGAGCGGTCGGCGCACACTATAGAGGCGGAGGTTCCGCCTCTGTCCGCTTTCGCGGCACCGGCGCAAAACCATTGCCACCAGGGTGAACTGACGGTTCGTCAGTCACTCTTGACGCGGTGTGTCCGCGGGGGCAGGCTGGCGCGCAGTGATCGCCGAGACCGTCGGCGCGGGAGCCGGGAGGTGTGGATGCCGGACGCGGTACTCGCCGTCGACCAGGGCACGTCCGGCACCAAGGCGCTGGTGATCTGCCCCGAACGCGGCGTGCTCGGTACCGGCTTCGCCGAGGTCCGGCCCCGGTACCTGCCCGGCGGCCGGGTGGAGGTGGACCCGCAGGAGCTGTACGGCTCGGTGGTCGACGCCGGACACCGGGCGCTCGCCGACGCGGACGAGCCGGTCACCGCGCTCGGCCTGGCCAACCAGGGCGAGACGGTGCTCGCCTGGGACCCGGACACCGGCCGTCCGCTCACCGACGCACTCGTCTGGCAGGACCGCCGGGCGGAACCCCTCTGCGGCGAACTGGACCCGCATGGCGACGAGTTGCGTCACCTGACCGGTCTGCCCCTCGACCCGTACTTCGCCGCGCCGAAAATGGCCTGGATACGACGGCACCTCACCCGCGCCGGCCACGTCACCACCTCCGACAGCTGGCTGGTCCACCGCCTCACCGGCGCCCACGTCACGGACGCGGCGACCGCCTCCCGCACCCAGCTCCTCGACCTCGACCGCGCCGAGTGGTCGCCCCGCGCCCTGGAGTTGTACGGCCTCGGCGGCGAACGGCTCCCGGAGATCGTGGACAACGCCGCCCACGTCGGCACGACCAAGGCCTTCGGCCCCGAACTGCCGCTCACCGGCCTCGCCGTCGACCAGCAGGCCGCGCTGCTCGCCCAGCGCGTCACCGAGCCGGGCACCGCCAAGTGCACCTACGGCACCGGCGCGTTCCTCCTCGCCCACACCGGCGGCACCCCGCGCCGGGGCACCTCCGGTCTCGCCGCCTGCGTCGCCTGGCGGCTCGGCGGACGCACCGACCACTGCCTGGACGGCCAGGTGTACACGGCCGCCTCCGCCGTCCGCTGGCTCACCGACCTCGGCGTCATCACCGGAGCCGCCGACCTCGACCCGGTGGGCGCCGCGGTCCCGGACGCCGGCGGCGTCACCTTCGTCCCGGCGCTGGCCGGTCTCGCCGCCCCCTGGTGGCGCGGCGACCTGCGCGGCTCGCTCACCGGCCTCGGCCTGGACACCGGCCCCGGACACCTGGTGCGCGCCCTGTGCGAGGGCCTCGCCGCCCAGGTCGCCGAACTCGCCGACGCCGCGGCGGCCGACCTCGGCGACCCGCTGACCGTACTGCGCGTCGACGGCGGCCTCACCCGCTCCGCGCTCCTCATGCAGACCCAGGCCGACCTGCTGCAACACCCGGTCGAGGTGTCCCCCCTGCCGGACGCCACCGCCCTCGGCGTCGGCACCCTGGCCCGGCTCGGCGCCGACCCGTCCCTCGCCCTGGCCGACGCGCTCCCCGATGCGGGGCCCACCACGGTGTACGAGCCCCGCATCACCGCCGGCGAGGCCGCCGAGCGCCGCACCCGCTTCCGCACGGCGGTCGCCGCGCTGCTCGCCGGAGGTCCGGCGTGACCGTCACCGTGCGAGGGACCCTGCCCGTCGAGCCGTACGACGTGGCGATCGTCGGGGCCGGGGTCGTCGGGTGTGCGATCGCCCGGCGGCTCGCGCACCACCCGGAGCTGCGCGTCGCCCTCGTCGAGGCGCAGGACGACGTCGGACAGGGCACGTCGAAGGCGAACACCGCCATCCTGCACACCGGTTTCGACGCCGTGCCCGGCTCCCTGGAGGCCCGGCTCGTACGGGAGGGCGCCCGCGCACTCGCCGCCTACGCCGTCGAGTCGGGCATCCCCCTCGAACGCGTCGGCGCCCTGCTCGTCGCCTGGGACGAGGAGCAGCTCACGGCGCTGCCCCGCCTCGCCGAGAAGGCCGCGCGCAACGAGTGCCACGACACCCGCCTCCTCGGCCCCGCCGAGCTGTACGCCCGCGAACCCCACCTCGGACCCGGTGCGCTCGGCGCCCTGCACGTACCCGGCGAGAGCATCATCTGCCCGTGGACGACCACCCTCGCCTACGCCACCCAGGCGGTCGCCGGCGGCGTCGACCTGCACCTCGACTCGCCCGTCGTGCACGCCGGTCACGCGGACGGCGTCCACCGGCTCAGCACCCCGCGCGGCACGCTGCGCGCCCGACGGCTCGTCAACGCCGCCGGACTGCACGCCGACACCCTCGACCGCAGCCTCGGCCACGACGACTTCACGGTCACCCCGCGCCGGGGCCAGCTCCTGGTCCACGACACGTTCGCCCGCGCCCTCGTCCGCCACATCCTCCTGCCCGTCCCCACCGCCCTCGGCAAGGGCGTCCTGGTCGCCCCCACCGTCTACGGCAACGTGCTGCTCGGCCCCACCGCCGAGGACCTGGACGACAAGCGCGACACCGGCTCCACCGCCGAGGGACTGCGCCGCCTGCGCGAACAGGGCCGCCGCATCCTGCCCGCACTGCTGGAGGAGGAGGTCACCGCCGTCTACGCGGGCCTGCGCGCCGCCACCGAGCACGACGACTACCGGATCGCCGCCCACCCCGACCAGGGTTACGTCACCGTCGGCGGCATCCGCTCCACCGGCCTCACCGCCTCCCTCGCCCTCGCCGAGCACGTCACCGGCCTGCTCGTCGGCACCGGCCTCGACCCGGGCCCCCGGCGCCCGCTCGAACCGGTCCGCATGCCCCAGCTCGGCGAGGGTGCCCCCCGCCCCCACCAGCGGCCCGACCTCGTCGCCGCCGACCCGGAGTACGGCACCCTGGTCTGCCACTGCGAACGCGTCTCCCGCGGCGAGATCCGCGACGCCCTCGCCGGACCGGTCCCGCCCCGGTCCCTGGACGGGCTGCGCCGCCGCACCCGGGCCCGGGCGGGCCGCTGCCAGGGCTTCTACTGCGGGGCGGCGGTACGCGCGTTGTTCGAGGAGGCACAGCGGTGACCGGCCGACACGTCGACGTCCTGGTGGTGGGCGCCGGTCCCGCCGGACTCGCCGCCGCCTCGCTGCTCGCGACGGCGGGCGCCCGCGTCGAGGTCCTGGAGCGCGAGCAGACGCCCGGCGGAGTGCCCAGGCACTGCGCCCACCGGGGCTTCGGCAACCGGCCGCACGCGCTGACCGGCCCCGCCTACGCCCGCCTCCTCGCCGGCGCGGCCGTCCACGCCGGAGCCGACCTGCGCACCGGCGTCACCGCCCTCGACTGGGCGGGCCCGCGCGCCCTGACCACCGTCGGACCCCAGGGCACCGGGACACTCGAGGCCCGCGCGGTCGTCCTGGCCACCGGCGCCCGCGAACGCCCCCGCGCCGCCCGCCTCGTCCCCGGCACCCGGCCGGCCGGCGTCTACACCACCGGCGAACTCCAGCAGGCGGTCCACCTGTACGGGCAGCACATCGGCAGCCGTGCGGTGATCGTCGGCGCCGAGGACGTCTCGCACGCTGCCGCCGACACCGTACGGGCGGCCGGAGCCGAGGTCGTCGCGCTGGTCACCGAGCTGCCCCGGGCCCCCGCCGCCCCCGCGCGGACACTGCACGCGCGCCTGCGGCACCGTACCCCGGTCCTCACCGGCACCACGGTCACCGAACTCCTCGGCCGCGGGCGCCTGTCGGGCGTGCGGGTACGCCACCGCGACGGCCGTACCGCCACGCTGCCCTGCGACACCGTCGTGTTCACCGGCGACTTCGTCCCCGAGCACGAACTCGCCCGGCGCGGCGGACTCGCCCTGGACCCCTCGACCCGCGGTCCCGCCGTGGACGGCGCCCTGCGCACCTCACGGCCCGGCGTCTTCGCGATCGGCAGCGTCCTGCACGCCGTCGAGAGCGCGGCCACGGCGGCCCGCGAGGGCGCGCACGCCGCGATCGCCGTACGCGACTGGCTCACCCACGGCACGGGAGCGGGCCCGACGGACCCGGACTGGCCCGGCGGCGTCCCCCTGGTCGCCGAGCCGCCCCTGCTGCGCATCGCCCCGAACCGGGTCACCCCGGACGGCCGACTCCCGTACCTGCTGCGGACCGCGGTCCCGCTGCCCCGCCCCGTCCTGCACGTCACCCAGGACGGCCGCCCGCTGCACCGCGAGCGCTGCCGCGCCGGCACCGCCGTGCCGCACCGCCCGCTGAACCTGTCGGCACGCTGGACGCACCTGGTCGATCCCGACGGCGGACCGGTGCACGTCACCGTCGCCTGACGGTCCGGTCCGCGAGCCCCCTCAGATCACCCGCGCCCGCACCAGCGCCGCCAGCGTCAGCGCCCCGGGCAGCAGCGGCAGCCACACCGTCAGCAGCCGGAACGCCAGCACCACGGCCGTGGCCACCGCCGCCGGCCCGCCCGCCGCCACCAGCGCCACGACCAGCGCCGCCTCCACCGAGCCGATGCCGCCCGGCGTGGGCACCAGCGCCACCGCCACCGTCGCCGCCAGGTACGCCACCGCCATGTGCCCGACCGGCAGCGTCAGTCCCAGCGACCGGCCCACCAGCACCAGCGCCGAGGTCTGCAACGCGGGGAAGGCCAGCGCACCGCCCCACAGCGCCAGCGCCCGAGCCGGCCGGGCGTGCACCGACCGGGCCTCGCCCAGTGCCGTCCGCAGGAACGAGACCAGCGCGCCGCGCAGCCGGGGCAGCAGCGCCAGCAGCCCCGCCGCCACCACCGGGACCGCGCCCGCGACCACCAGCAGCGGCCCCACCGCCCCCTCGGGCAGCAGCGGGCCGAGCCGCAGCGCGCCCGGGAACGCGACCAGCAGGGCGCCCAGCAGGGCGAGTCGGCCCACGCTCTCCGCCAGCAGGTACAGCGCCAGCGCGGCCGAGGAACGGGCCAGCGGCAGCCCGCACACCGTCATGAACCGCAGGTTCACCGCGCTCGCGCCCAGCCCCGTCGGCAGCAGGTGGTTGGCCGCGCCGGCCGCGAACTGGGTGGCCAGCAGCCGCCGGCTCGGCAGCCGCTCCACCACCGCGCCCTGCCGGGTGCAGGCAGCGGCGACCCAGGTCAGACAGGTCGCGCCGGCCGCGGCCAGCAGCCAGGGCCAGCGCGCCGTGGCGAGATGGCCGAAGCCGTCCGCCAGCACGGACCGGTGCCGGACCGCGACCACTCCCACCAGGAGCAGCGGAAGCACACACAGGGCCCGGCGGACCGGTACGCGGTGCAGGAGTTGCTTCTCGGGGACTCGAAGCGCTGTCGTCACAGCACAAGACATTCCCCCAGACGCGCCAACTACGAGTGGCCGACGCGCGGACACGGTCTTACGGACCGCGGGCCGTGCCGCCTTGACCTCAAGGTTGGTCGAGGTTCTACCGTCACCCGCATGAGTATGGAGACCACGGCGTGGACGCAGCTGTACAGCGTCATGCACGCCAAAGACGAACGCCGCCCCTTCGCCCGTGCCACGCTGCGCCGCATCGGCGCGTTCGCCCGCCCGCACCGCCGCCGCATCGTCCGCTTCCTGCTGCTCGGGGTGGCGACCGCCCTGCTCGCCGTCGCCACCCCCGTCCTGGCCGGAAAGGTCGTCGACGCGATCGTGTCGAACGGCGACGAGGGCACGGTCGTGCGCCTCGCCCTGCTCATCGCGCTCATCGCGGTCGCCGAGGCGGTGCTCGGCATCCTCTCCCGCAGGCTCTCGGCGACGCTCGGGGAGGGACTCATCCTCGATCTGCGGACGGCCGTGTTCGATCATGTGCAGCGCATGCCGGTCGCGTTCTTCACACGTACTCGTACGGGAGCGCTCGTCTCCCGTCTCAACAACGACGTCATCGGCGCCCAGCGCGCCTTCAGCAACACCCTGTCCGGCGTCGTCAGCAACGTGGTCACCCTGCTGCTCACCCTGGCCGTCATGCTGACCCTGTCCTGGCAGATCACCCTGCTCGCCCTGGCGCTGCTCCCGGTGTTCGTCCTCCCGGCGCGGCGGATGGGCCGCCGCATGGCCCGGATGCAGCGCGAGGCCGCCGCCCTCAACGCGTCCATGGGCACCCGCATGACCGAGCGCTTCTCGGCGCCGGGCGCCACCCTGATCAAGCTGTTCGGCCGCCCGGAGGAGGAGTCCGAGGAGTTCGCCGAGCGGGCCCGCCGCGTCGCCGACATCGGCGTGCGCACCGCCACCGCCCAGGCCGCCTTCATCACCGCGCTCACGTTGGTCTCCGCGCTCGCCCTCGCCCTCGTCTACGGCCTCGGCGGCTTCTTCGCCCTGCGCGGCACCCTGGACCCGGGCGCCGTCGTCGCGCTGGCCCTGCTGCTGACCCGCCTGTACGCGCCGCTCACCGCGCTCGCCGGGGCCCGCGTCGAGGTCATGAGCGCCCTCGTCAGCTTCGAGCGGGTCTTCGAGGTCCTCGACCTGGCCCCGCTCATCGACGAGAAGCCCGACGCCCGCCCGGCCCCCGCCGGCCCGGTCTCCGTCGAGTTCGACGACGTCCGCTTCGGCTACCCGTCCGCCGACAAGGTCTCCCTCGCCTCCCTCGAAGAGGTCGCCACGCTGGACACCCGCGGCGGCGAAGAGGTCCTGCACGGCCTCTCCTTCCGCGCGGAACCGGGCCAGACCATCGCGCTGGTCGGCTCGTCCGGCGCCGGCAAGTCCACCATCGCCCAACTGCTGCCGCGCCTGTACGACACCGACGGCGGCACGGTCCGCGTCGGCGGCGTCGACGTGCGCGACCTGAGCGCGCGGTCGCTGCGCGACACCGTCGGCATGGTCACCCAGGACGGCCACCTCTTCCACGACACCGTCCGGGCCAACCTGCTCCTCGCCCGGCCGGACGCCACCGAGGACGACCTCTGGGAGGCGCTGCGCCGCGCCCGCCTGGCCGACCTCGTACGGTCCCTGCCGGACGGGCTCGACACCGTGGTCGGTGAGCGCGGCTACCGGCTCTCCGGCGGCGAACGCCAGCGCATGACCATCGCCCGGCTGCTGCTGGCCCGCCAGCGCGTCGTCATCCTCGACGAGGCCACCGCCCACCTCGACAACACCTCCGAGGCAGCCGTCCAAGAGGCCCTCACCGAAGCCCTCCAGGGCAGGACGGCCGTGGTCATCGCGCACCGGCTGTCCACGATCCGGGCGGCCGACCGCATCCTGGTGGTCGAGGCCGGCCGCATCGTGGAAAGCGGCACCCACGAGCAACTCCTCGCCGCCGACGGCCGCTACGCCGAACTGCACCGCACCCAGTTCGAGCGCCCGGCCCTGGACAAGGCCGCCTGAAGGGTGTTGCACAGGGCTGCGTCTGGGCGGTGGGTGGCATGGTCCGCCACTTACCGGCCGGCAGGGGCCGGCGTGGGCGTTCGCGGTGCGAGCGCCGCCGCGGTCGTAGCCGGGCGGCCCGGTTGAGGAAGCGAGGTGACAGGATGACGCGATGTCCGACTCCGTGCACGAACGTTGGCTGCGCGGCATCGCCTTCAATCCGGCAGCGCCCTCCGACGTGCTGGTACGCCTGGTGGATCCAGCGGCCGGTGACGCCGGTCCGCTGATGTGCGAGGGCCGTGACCTGCCCGACGCCGTCGTCGACGCTGCCCTGCGCCATCCGTCCGGAGTCATCCGCCGCGCGCTCGCCCGCAACCGGTACGTCGACCCGGCGCGGCTCGCCCCCTTGGCGTCGGACCCGTCGGGGATCGTCCGCGCGTGGCTCGCCTCCGGCCCCCGTCACCACCCCCAACGGGTCCGACCGCTGCCGGACGACATCCTCGTGACCCTCCTGATGGCCCAGGACGGGGGCGAGGACGGCAGGGTCACCGCGAAGGAGATCATCGGGGAGCTTGATTCGTCCCGGCAGATCCCGCTGTCCTTCTTCCGCTCCATCACCGGCCACGAGCACCCCGAACTCCGGACAGTGGCCACGTGGAGGTGGCAGTCGCTCACGCCGGCGCAGCGGGCGGCGCTGCTCGACGATCCGGACCCCGGGGTCCGGGAAGCGGCGCAGGACAGGAACTGGGCGCTGGACCCGGAACGGGTGGAGGCCAGACTGCCGTCCTTCGGCTCGCGCAACGGATTCGTGTTCGGCACGTGTGCTCTGTCCCCCGCGCTCGTCGAGCAGTGTTTCGCGGACGGCACGGTGCTCCTCATGGCCCGGAACCCGCACACCCCGGCCTACGCCCTCGCCCGGCTCGCCCGCCACCCCGACGCGGAGGTCCGCGCGTCGGTTGCCGCCCGGCCCGACGTGGGACCGGACCTGGTGGCCGAGTTGAGGTCGGACCCGGTCGAGTACGTGCGGACGTGCGCGCGCCTGCACCCCTTCTCCCGTACCTGGGCGGAGTACAGGGCGATCGACCAGGTCATGGGGCACGGTCCTGACTGCACCTGTCCGATCGGCGAGCCGTTCACCGAGTCGAATGCCGACCCGGCCCTCGGGCCGTCACCCGACTGGTTCGCATCCTGTGCGGTGTCCGAGGAAGCGGTGCTCCGCCGGGTTGCGGCAAGTTGGCCGGGACTGCCGGCGGAACTCGCCGAGACGCTCGCGCGGGACGACGACGAGGAGGTGAGGATCCGGCTGGCCTGCCACCACCCACTGGCTCCGCCGCACCTCCTCCTGGATGTCTTCGTCACCCGCCCGGCCCACCGTCCGGCCCTGCTGGACCTGCCCGCTTTCCCCCGTACCGGCCGGGCTCACCTCATCGACCACCCGGATTCCGAGGTACGGGCCCTGGCCGCAGCCGATCCTGCCTTGCCCGACCCCCGGTGGCGGACCCCGACGCGTCGGTGCGCCAGGCGGCGGCCACTAACCCGAGCCTGTCGCCGGAAGCCCTGGAGCCCCTCCTCGCCGACCCCCGTACCGCCGAGGGCGCCGCGTCCAACCCGGCACTGCCCGTTCCGCGCATGCACGCACTCCTCGACCACTGCCTGAACGGCACCGCCACCGTGCCAACGGCCGTCCGACGCTGAGAGACGACCCCCACGCAGCGATCACAGGCATGGCAAAAGCACGGACCGGCCCGCGAGTTCCGGTGTCGGTCGATCGTCACCCTGCGTCGGTGCTCTCCGGCATGATGACCGCCATGGACACCGAGACACTGGTAGACATTTGGCAGCGGCTTCTCGCCGATCCTGACAAGTCATGGGTGCTCTTCGAGCACGGCACTTGCGTCGTGCTGACCGCTCCGGATGGAGATCTGGCTGACCAGGCCACCGAGATCCTGAGGAAGTTCGGCCCGGCGCGTGCCGGATCTTCGGCAGGAGACTTCGGGGTGATCAACCTTGAGGACGTCGAAGGATGGGCCGTCACCGGTCATCACAACGACGTCCTTACCTATGTCGGCCCTGACGAGCCTCGGGACCAGTCGGAGATCGCTGTCGGGCTGTTCGGGCGATCGAAGCGTCACCGGGACGGCACCGAACTGCACGTCGTCCACGTTGAGGACAAGCGAGCTTCAGCGAACCTGGGGTAAGTACCTGCGCGTCAGCGGCGGTGACCGCCAGGGGCGTATCGGCTCCACTTCCTCCGGCTCCGGTGACCAGTCGGGTGGCCGGCTTCTCGGTGTGCCAGGCGTCGAGGTCGGCCTGCCGGCAGTGTTCGACAGTGCGGCCTCGGTCGGCAAGCCAGGGGGGAGCCAGATCAGGAGTTGCCCCTGGATGTCAGTGGTTCTGCCATGCGGTGTGTCAGTAGGGGTGGTCGCTTCTCACGTGCGGGCCATTTCTTCCCGTAGCTCTTCCATGCGGTCCATCAGGACACCGAGCAGCCGCCGCCGGGCGTTCTCCGCCTCCTCGTAGTGACCGTCTGCCCGCTGCTCGAGTGTCTGCCGCCGGGCGCCGTTCGCCTGGAGGGCGTGGCCGATCCATGAAACCGTCGCTCCCACGAATCTGACGAGGTCCCGCAGCGCTTCCGTCTCGGGAGACGGCTCCCGCCCACCGGCCACCTCCGCGCTGCTTCGGGAGTGCTCGAACCGCAGTCCGTACACCTCGCATCGGTCTGCGACCTCCCGCATGGTCTTCACTGCCTCAACCACGGGCCCGTTGATGTCGACGGGCTCGCCGCGATGCATCGCTTGCCGGCCGTCGTCGAGGATCAGCAGGACGTCGCGGGTGGCGCGGCGCAGGTCCATCATCCGTTCGAACTCGACTTCGCTGCGGGCGCGTTGCTCTTGGCGCCGGACGTGCCGGCCGGTGAGTGCCGGTGCGATGAGGGTGGCTGCCGCGCCGAGGAAGGCTCCGCCCAGAGCGCCGATGAGACCATAGATCGCTTCTGACACGGAGGTATCATCGCGCGTTGCCGGACGACGTGTCCGGCGTTCCTCGGTCAAACGCCCGCCCGCGACCGACACTTCTCGTCGACCGGCTCAGGGCCGACAGCCCGCCCCCTCCGGGGGACGGGTTTTCGGTCCGAGACGGTCCAATAGGCTGCGCCGGCCCATCGGACTCACCCGAGCACCTGCCGGGCGGTGACACACTCGTCTCTGACTCACGCCCTGGCCGCGGCGTTGGCCGATGACCTGTGGTTCGTCGAGGGCGGGGAAGACGAGCACGACTCTGCACGGGCCCTGCTGGAGCAGGCCGCCGAACAGCCCCCGCGGTGAAACCCGCTGGACCGGGTCACCGACTTGAAGAGATCGTTGGGCATGGAGTTCCTCTGCTACCACCGTGACCGGCCCGCCTCCCTGTCGCAACGCTACGAGCTGCTGGAAGAGCATTGGTCCTCCATGGACCAGTACGCGAAGGAGATGATCGCCCGGGGCCCGACTCTCGCCGACGACGGCGACACACCCACCGGAAGCGTGCACATCGTCGACCTGCCCGACCCCGCCGCTGCACGCACATTCGCCTTCGACGAGCCGAACTACCAGGCCGGCGTCTACCGGGACGTGCTGCTACGACGGTGGCGCAACACGCTGGGGCGCACCATGTGGGACTTCCCCGGCGGCCGGACCGGCGGCAACCGGTACCTGGTGATCGGCCTCGGCACGGGACAGGCCGCCGACCTCGCGGTGCCGTCCGACCGGAACGAGTTGATCGCCTACGGGCCGCTGCTGTCCGACAACGGCGCCACCTGGCTGGGCACTGCGGCGCTGGTCCGAGCGCCGGACCCGGACACGGCACGCGCCATCCTGACCCCGGACCGGTACGCGGACATCGAGGTGCACAACTGGCAGTTCGGAGGGCGCCCGTCATAGGCGAGGATGTCCGCCGACATCACCGCCGACGCCGGCAGATCGCTCAGCATCCTCGTGTTCCACCCGAACTCACCGATGCATCAGCCTGACGCACACGGTGGGACCCGTGGGCCGAGGTGCGCGGAAAGACCGTCGAGCGGGCGGTGATCGGCACCCGTCGCGCGACGGCTTCGGACCAGGGCGGCTGCGTGACCTGAAGGCGTCCGCGGAGGCCGGTACCCGCGACCGCCGGAACCGACAGAACGGCGACACCCCGCCGAACGGGCTGCTCAACCGGGGGGTTGTAGCGTGAGCGGATGAGGAGCGACGTATATCGGGACGTGGGCGAGGCCGCCTGGTCGTGGGTGCTGGACCACGTGCGCGAGGCCGAGGGCCCTTGGCTCGTGCAGACGGTGGGGGAGGGCGGTCCGGAAACCGTGGCGCCGCCACAGGACCGCGATTCGCTGTACGCGGGGATCGCCGGCTTGGCCCCCGTGCTGGCCGAGATCGCGCAGTACCGGGAGCTGAGCGCGCGGGAAGCGGCACTGGCGGCCGGCATCGTGACCAGGCTGTCGGCACAGGCCGGGCAGCGAACCGAACCCTCGCTGTACGACGGCCTCGCAGGCGATGCGACGGCGCTCAGACTGCTCGCCCCGGGCGAGGAAGCGGTGGCACTGCGGCGGCTGGCCGCCCTGGCGACCGGCGACGGATGGAAGACCACCCTCGATGTCGAACCGGGCTCCGACGCGCCCCTCACCGACGTCATCATGGGGACCGCGGGCGTCGTGATGACGGCGGTCTGGGCGAAGAGCGAGTTCGCGGAGGCGATCGCGACGACGGGAGGCGAGGCGCTGCTGCGGGCGGCGGACCGTACGGAAGCGGGCCTCGACTGGGGCATGACGCCGGGGAGACCGTCGAGGGCACCGAACTACTCGCACGGAACCGCCGGCATCGCGGCCGCGCTGGCGGTCGCGGGCAGCGCCCTGGACCGTCGGGACTTCATCGAGGCAGCGGTGCAAGGCGCCCGGCACGTCCTCTCGGTGGGGTCCTTGGAGGACGCCGGTTTCGTCGTCCCGCACACGATCCCGCCGTCGAAACGGGAGGTGGAACCGGTGACGTACACGTGGTGCCACGGCCCGGCGGGCACCTCGCATCTGTTCACCGCACTGGCGCACGCAGGGGTCGCCGAGGTGGCGGGCCATGACGTCGACGAACTGCGGCACCGCTGTATGACCTCGATCCTTACCTCGGGCCTGCCGCAACGCCTCCGTCCCGGCTTCTGGGACAACGACGGCCGCTGCTGCGGAACGGCGGGCGTCGGAGACGTCCTGCTGGACGCCGCCCAGGACTGCCGGGTGCCGCAGCGGAGGCAGACCCTGCTGCGGGCCGCGCACCGGATGGGCGATGCGCTGGTCGACCGGGTCATCAGGGATGACGCGGGCGCCCGTTGGCGCTTTCTGGAACACCGCGAGGATCCGCCGCTGCTGCCGCCCCGGACGACGTGGATGCAGGGCGCGGCAGGCATCGCGGCCTACCTCCTGCGCCTCGCCCGGTACGACGAGAGCGGCCCCGACGCCCCGGTCGTGGACCGCCCGGACCAGTGGTGGGCCGTGCCGGCCCACCTGCGGAGTACTCGCACGGACTCATGAGCGAGCGGTGGCCCCGTTCGAGACTCCTCGGTGCCGTCCGGCTCGCGTGACATGCCCCGGACCGGCGGCTGGGATCCGGACCCCATCGAGCCGAGCCGGGGGTCTGGTCGGCCAGTCGGCCACAGGGCACCGCAGGCCGCGGCCGGCCCGATCCGGACGACACCCCCAGCGCGGGCGGCGCGGCCGTTACGGCGGGCCGGGTGCCCCGGTCCGCAGGGGGAGGTCCTGCTCGGCCCAGACGACCTTCCCGCCGGGCGTGCGGCACGAGCCCCAGCGCCGGCACATCATGTTGATCAGCTGGAGACCGCGCCCGCTCTCGTCGCTCACGTCCGCGTGCTGGATCTGCGGCAGGTCGGGACCGGAGTCGGAGACCTCCACGGACAGCCGCTCGTGGCGCAGCAACCGCAGCTCGCCGGGGGCGTTCCCGTACCGCAGGGCGTTGCCGACCAGCTCGCTGACCACCAGCTCCGTGGTGTCGACCAGCTCCTGGAGCCCCCACCGCTCCAACTGCTCCCGCACCGCGGTGCGGGCCTGTCCCGCGGCCTTGCCGTCCGGCGGCAGCGCCCGTACGTACACGTCGCAGTCCGGGCCGAGCGGCCGGGCGAAGGCGGCCAGCACGATCGCGTCGTCCGACCGGTCGTCGCCGACCCGCTCGGCGACCGTCCGGCAGGCGGCGGCGTCCACGGGCAGGCCGTCGCCGAGCGCCTCGCGCAGCCGCTCCAGCTGGGTGCCCAGGTCCGCCGTGCGCGACCGGATCAGCCCGTCCGTGTACAGCGTCAGCCGGCTCCGCTCGGGCACCGGCCGCTCCACCGGGTCGTACGGGATCACCCCCGTCCCCAGCGGCGCTCCCGCGGGCACCTCCAGGAACGAGACGGTGCCGTCCGGGCCGGTCAGCAGCGGTGGCGGGTGCCCGGCGCTGGCGATGCGGAAGGTGCCGCCGTACGGGTCGTAGACCGCGCACAGACAGGTGGCGACCTGGTCCTCCTCCAGATCTCGGGCGGCCAGGTCGAGCCGGGCCAGCAGCCGCTCGGGCGCGATGTCCAGCGCCATCAGGGTGCGGGCCACCGTGCGCAGCCGCCCCATGGTCGCGGCGGCGGCCAGACCGCGCCCCATCACGTCGCCCACCATCAGCGCGGTACGGCCGCTGGGCAGCGCGACCACGTCGAACCAGTCGCCGCCCACGGCGGCCGGATCGGCGGCCGGGTCGTAGCACGAGGACACGTCCAGGCCCGGGGTGCTCGGGCTGGAGCGGGGGAGCAGTGCCCGTTGCAGGGTGACCACGTGGTCGCGTTCGCGGCCGTAGAGCCGGGCGTTGTCGATGTACACGGCGGCCTTGGACGCCAGCTCCATGGCCAGCGCCACGTCGGTCCGGTTGAACGGCGCGCGATGGCCGGCCCGGACGAAGTCGGCCAGCCCCAGCAGCACCCCGCGGGCGATCAGCGGCACCGCCAGATAGGAGTGGACACCCGCCCGGCGCATGATGTCCGACGACTCGCGCGAGGGGGCGATCACCGCGAAGTCCGCGCGCGTCATCCGGGACACCAGCACCGGCCGGCGGGTGGTGAGACACCGCTGCCCCAGCCGGTCGGCGGTGTGCACGGACAACTCGCCCACGGGATCCGGCGCGAGGTTCAGCCCCTCGACCTCGGAGACCGCCATGGCCCGCAGTCGCGGCGCCTCCCCGCCCGTGGCCCGGTCGCCGTCCTGGAACCGCAGCACGGAGTCGAGCAGGTCCACGGCGGCGCCGTCGGCCAGCTCGGGCACGGTGAAGCCGGCCAGCTCCTCCGCCGTCCGCCGCACGTCGAGCGTGGTGCCGATGCTCAGGTCCGCCGCGTTCAGCCAGGACAGCCGTCGTCGCGCGCCCAGCGCCTCCGACATCGACCGCAGCGCGCCCCGCGCCGCCCGGTGTCCGCTCACGAGGGGATTCGGGGGGCGGCGCAGCCCGCCCAGCCACGACCGTTCCCGCACGTGTCGCCTCCTCCCAAGGGCTCCTGTCCTGATTCTGCCCTGCCGGGGAACGACCGGCGACGGCGGGTGGAAGGCGCCCCATCGCCGATGTGTTGCGGGGTGCCCGTCACCCAGCCACCGCGAACAGGAGAACGCAGTATCCGGCGCCCATTTCGCAATTACTTGACAGCTGAGCGCAGATACGCGGTCTTCTACCGGACGGAAACCTGTGCGGTGGAGCCGCGCACGACGAGTTCCGGTTCGAAGAGCAGCTCCCTGTGGGGGACTTCGGTGCCCTGGATCTGTGCGCAGAGGAGGTCGACGGCGGCGCGTCCCATGGCCTCGATGGGTTGGCGGACGGTGGTGAGGGGTGGTTCGGTGCAGGTCATGAAGGCGGAGTCGTCGTAGCCGACGACGGAGACGTCGTGGGGTACCCGGTGTCCGCGGCGGCGGGCGGCGCGGACGGCGCCGAGGGCGAGGGGGTCGCTGGCGCAGATGATGCCGGTGACGCCGCGTTCCAGGAGGCGGTTGGCGGCTGCCTGGCCGCCCTCCAGGGAGAACATGGCCCGTTCCACGTGGGCGTCGGGCAGGGCGCCGTTCGCCGCCTCGGCGGCCTGCTGCGCGGCGGCCAGCTTCCGGCGGGAGGGGATGTGGTCGGACGGGCCGAGGACCAGGCCGATGCGCTCGTGGCCCAGCGACGCCAGGTGCCGCCAGGACTGCCCCACCGCGACGGCGTCGTCGCAGGCGACACAGGGGAAGCCGAGATCGGGGATGGAGGCGTTGACGAGTACCACGGGGATGTTGCGTTCGGCGAGGAGCCGGTAGTGGTCGTGCGGGGCGTCCGCCTGCGCGAACAGACCGCCGCCGGCGAAGACGACCCCCGAGACCTGCTGCTGAAGCAGCAGCTCGACGTAGTCGGCCTCCGAGACGCCGCCCTTGGTCTGGGTGCACAGCACCGGCGTCAGGCCCTGCTGGGCGAGTGCGCCGCCGATGACCTCGGCGAACGCGGGGAAGATCGGATTCTGGAGCTCGGGCAGGACCAGGCCGACCAGCCGGGCGCGCTCGCCCCGCAGCTGGGTGGGCCGCTCGTAGCCCAGGACGTCCAGCGCGCTCAGCACGGACTGCCGGGTCGTCTCCGAGACCCCCGGTTTGCCGTTGAGCACCCGGCTGACCGTGGCCTCGCTGACCCCAACCTTCTTCGCCACCTGAGCAAGTCGTCGTGTCACAAACGCAAGACTAGCGCAAGTCTCGCAAGAGACTTGCGCCAGTCAGTGGCCTGTCCGACAGAGCTGTCCGACAAAAGCTGCTGTCGGCCCCCGTTGCGGGCCGGGTCCTACGGGTTGCGGACGATCTTGAAGGTGGACGTCGTGTTGCGGATGTCCACGGCGTTGTCGCTGAGCCTCAGTCCGTTGAAGGTGACCTCGCCGACCGCCGGCCCCTGCCCCGCCTCGGGCATCTCGTTGGCCCACAGGCCGAAGCCGGACTTGGCGTCGAACGCGTCACCGCTCTTGTGCGCGCCCGTGACGGAGACGTCGGTGAAGACCGTGTCCTTGATCGGGTACTGCGGCTGGCCTCCCACGTAGTTCGTCTGGAACATGATGCCGCTGTAGGTCGGATCGACGATGTCGACGTTGTTGACCCGGATCCCCTGGAACACCTTGGACGCCGAGAACACCCAGATGCCGGGGAAGGTCTGCCCGCCCCAGAAGTGCCCGCCGGCCCGGACGATCGACACGTTCTCGAAGGTCGTCGGATCGGTGCCGAAGCCGTTCATCGGGTAGCCGAAGTCCAGCGAGCTGATCGTGATGCCCGAGTAGACCAGGGTGTCCGCGATGTGGATGTTCCGGAAGGTGTTGTTGTAGCCGCCGTAGACGGCGAGACCCGCGGCACGCCAGGTCAGCGTCGTCGTGAGGTTCTCGTACAGGTTGTTCTTCATGTCCGCGCCGCCCGCGTCGATCGCCGAGAAGAGCGCGAAGCTGTCGTCACCGGTCGCCCGGGCGTCGTTGTTGGACACCAGGTTGTCGGTCGAGCCGTTGGTCATGTTGATGCCGTCGGCGAACATGTTGCGGATCCGGGAGTTCTTGATCGTCATCCGGTCGGTGTTGGCGCCCCAGTACAGGCACACCATGTGCTCGTTCCAGATGTTGTCGATCACGATGTCCGAGGTATTGGAGAAGTCGAACACCTTGCCCGGCCCGTCGATACGGGACGTGTAGTTGCCGAAGTAGGCGAAGTTCGCGAACGTCGAGCCCTTCGCGCTCGCCTCGGCACGGAACCCGATGTCGGTGTTGTCCTGCGTCGTCGGCGCGTGGAACTGGGTGAACCAGGGACCGGCGCCGACCACCCGCACCGCCTTGCCGTACACCTGGAACTTGCTCGACGTCTGGTAGTCGCCGGGCGGCAGGTACACCCCGACCAGCTTGCCCGAGGTGTCCATGCGGACCTTGTCGAGCGCGTTCTGCACGTCCTGGTGCGTGAACCCGGCCGGCACGGCGTACGCCGCCGGGTCGGGGTTGGGCACCGCGGCGACCTGCTCCAGGTTGACGAAGTCGATCGCGTAGTCGGTGGTGTTGGCCGCGTCCTTCTGCAACCGGATCCGGCTGCCGGCCGGGACGGTCTCGCCCAGCACGAGGTGCGCCTCGTCGTAGATGTGCCGCGGGGCACCCGCACCGGGGGAGTTGCCCGGCGAGGCCTCGGCACCGTACAGCCAGGCGTACTTCGACGTCAGCGGCAGCGCCTTCTTCATGACACCGTCCACGTACACGTTGAGCGTGGCGTCGATGCCGCCGCCGCCCGGCGCGTCCGGGATCGAGAAGCGGGTCACCAGGGTGTTGGTGTCCGCCTTCGTGGTGAACTCGACGTACTCGCCGGTCTTGTCCAGGTGGACGGCCCTGCGGCCGGATGCCTCGCCCGCGATGTCGCCGATGGTCCGGTTGGGCCCGACCACGGTGGCACCGCCGCCGACCGAACCGTCCTCCGCCTCGTACATGTCGTACGGCATGTTCGCGCCGCGTCCGACGAACAGCGGCTGCGTGGAGGTGTTGTTCTCCCGCTTGACCGGCAGTTCGTTCGCGTCGTCGGCGACCGTGACCTTCAGGGAGTACGAGCCGTTGGCCGCCTGCCAGGTGCCGAGGCTCACGGCCGGGGCCGTCGAGCCGGCGGCGATGACACCGGAGTGCGCGCCGGTGAGGGTCTTGACCGTGCTGCCCTTGGCGTCGACCAGCGCGAGCGTCACCGCGTGGCTGCCGCCCGCCGAGTCCTGGGTGCCCTGGTTCTTCAGCGCGACCTTGAAGGTCACGTCGTCACCGGCGGCCGGACTGGACGGCGAGGTGGTGACAGCGGCGGCGACCAGGTCGGAGCTCTGCACCGGCTTGACGACCAGCGGATCGGGCCGCGTGTAGGTGTTGTTGGTCTCGTTCTGCTCGATGATCTCGTTCGCCTCGTCGGCGACCGCGCTCAGCTCGTACGAACCGGCCTCGCGTGCCCCGACGGACGCGCCGACCGTGCTCTGCTCACCCGCCTTCAGGGCGGGGACGTCGGCGGTGGCGACCTTGGTGTCACCCAGCCGGAGGGCGACCTTGCCGGCCGGTGCGTCCGCGGCGCCGCTGTTGCGGACGGTGGCGGACACGGTGATCTCGTCCGACTCGACGGGGGAGTCGGGCGACGTGGTCAGGCCGGTCACCTCGAGGTCCGGGTTGGGCGCCGGAACGCCGACCACCTGGAACTCGGCGACCTGCCCGGCCGTCGCCCCGGTGTTGGAGGTGAACTTCAGCTGGACGTCCGCGGCGCGTTCGCCGACGGGAATCGTCACGCTGTTGCCGCCGCTCGCGGGGTCGAAGACGTAGTCCTTCGCGTCCACCAGGGAGGTCAGGCCGGACCCGTCCTGGGCGCGGCCGAGCACCTGGATGTTCTGGGTGCGCTTGGACCAGCCCGCGTCCGGGTTGAGCTTGAGGACGACGCTGTCGACGTCCGCGTTCGCGCCCAGCTTCAGGGTCAGCGTGTTCGGGTAGCTGCCCGCAGCCCCCTCCCAGTAGGTCGAGGTGCTGTTGTCGTTGGCGTTCTCGGCGACGTAGGTGTGGATGTGGGACGAGGCACTGATCGGCTTGCCGACGGCCAGGTTCGAGCCGTCCTTGGTGCCGTTGCGGATCACGGAGTTGCTGTCGCCCGACACGTTGCCGGCCGCGTCCTTGGCCCGCACGAAATAGGTCACGTTCGCCGACGCCGGCTGCGTGTCGGTGTAGGTGGTGACGTCACCGGCGACGCTCTTGCGGAGCTTGTCGTTGGCGTAGACGTCGTACCCGGTGACGCCCTTGTCGTCGGTGGAGGCGGTCCACGTCAGCCTGACCTGCCCGGCGGCCGGTTCGGTGAGGGCGAGGTTCGAGGGCGCGGTGGGCGCCTGGGTGTCGCCCGTGCCGGCGCGGCGGGTGACCGCGTTGCTGTTGCCCGACTGGTTGCCGGCCGCGTCCTTGGCGCGCACGTAGTAGGTGACCGTCGTGTCGGCGGGCCTGGTGTCGGTGTACGTGGTGACGTCACCGGCGACCGAGGTGAGCAGCTCGCCGTCGGCGTAGATGTCGTACCCGGTGACGGCCGTGTCGTCCGAGGACTCGTTCCAGGTCAGCCTGATCTGCCCGGTGGCCGGTTCGGTGAACGCGAGGTTCGCGGGGGCGGTCGGGGCCTGGGTGTCACCCGTCTGAGGTCCGTAGACCTCGAGTTCGGAGACCTGGGCGGCGGGCTGACCGGTGTTGGCCGTCACCAGGACCCGCACGTAGCGTGTGGTGGCCGCGTCGAAGGTGATCGTGGCCGACTGACCGCCGGCCGCGTCGAAGGTGTACGCCTTGGCTGCGGTCAGGTCGGTGAAGTCCGAGCCGTTCTCACTGGCCTGGACCTTCAGCGTCTGGCTGCGGTTCGGCCAGCCGTCGGGCAGCCGCAGCACGACGCGGTTCACCCGGCGCGAGGAGCCGAGGTCGGCCTGGAGCCACTGCGGCAGGGCGTTGTTGGCGCTCTCCCAGTAGGTGGCCTTGTTGCCGTCGTTGCCGTTGCCGGGGGTGTACGCGCCCGTGGAACTGCTCGCCGTCAGCCGCCGGCCGGCGGCCAGGTTCACGGACGACTCCCCGGCCGCGTGCACCTCGAGCTCGGAGAGCTGGGCCGCCTGCCACCCGGTGTTCGCCGTGATGTTCACCCGCACGAACCGGGTCTGGGTGGCAGGGAAGGACACGGTGACCGTGTTGCCCGAACCGGGATCGAAGGCGTAGGCGGCGGACGTCTTGAGCGTGCTGAAGCTCGTGCCGTCGGCGCTGCCCTGGACGGAGAGCGTCTGCTCGCGGCTCTCCCAGCCGGCGGGCAGCCTCAGGACGACCTCGTCGATCCGCTCGGTGGCACCGAGGTCGGTCTGCACCCACTGGGGCAGGCTGCCGCCGCCGCTCTGCCAGTAGGTGCCCTGGTTGCCGTCGGTGATGTTGGCGGCGCCGTACTCGCCGTGCGAGCTGCTCGCCGCCGCGGCGTCCCCCACGGCGATGTTGGGTCCACCGGCTGCCGTGGCCGACAGCAGCGGTCCTCCCAACGCCAGGAGACTGGTCGCGACCACGGTGCACAAGGCACGTGATCTCCAGTTCCGGTTTCTCATCTGTCCCCACATCAGGTAGACACTCAAAGTTCGCTGACATTTACGTAGAGCGCTCGCAGAGTTGCAGAGAAATGTTGAGTCGTCTACAGGGTGAGCAGCGGAAAGTCGGCGCACGGCAGCGCCGGGTGAGGTCGATGAGAATCCGGCAGTCGCCGGGGCATGCCTCGGATCAGCGACTTTCACCGGCTACGTCGCGTAGCCGCAAGTCGCTGTCATTTCCCGCAAGGAACTTGCGGCCGAGGAAGGGTGAGAGTGCCGCTAGCCGGCGGCCGGCTGTGCGGTGGAGCCGCGGACGACGAGTTCCGGTTCGAAGAGCAGCTCGCCGTGGGGGACTTCGGTGCCCTGGATCTGTGCGCAGAGGAGGTCGACGGCGGCGCGTCCCATGGCCTCGATGGGTTGGCGGACGGTGGTGAGGGGTGGTTCGGTGCAGGTCATGAAGGCGGAGTCGTCGTAACCGACGACGGAGACGTCGTGGGGTACTCGGCGTCCGCGGCGGCGGGCGGCGCGGACGGCGCCGAGGGCGAGAGGGTCGCTGGCGCAGATGATGCCGGTGACGCCGCGTTCCAGGAGGCGGTTGGCGGCTGCCTGGCCGCCCTCCAGGGAGAACATGGCCCGCTCGACGAACTCCTCGGGCAGTTCCGCGCCGGCGGCCCGGGCCGCCTCGCGGGCGGCGGCCAGCTTCCGGCGGGAGGGGATGTGGTCGGACGGGCCGAGGACCAGGCCGATCCGCTCGTGGCCCAGCGACGCCAGGTGCCGCCAGGACTGCTCGACGGCGACGGCGTCGTCGCAGGCGATGCACGGGAAGTCCAGGTTCTCGATCGACGCGTTGATCAGCACCACGGGGATGTTGCGTTCGGCGAGGAGCCGGTAGTGGTCGTGCGGGGCGTCCGCCTGCGCGAACAGACCGCCCGCGAACACCACGCCGGAGACCTGCTGCTGAAGCAGCAGTTCGACGTAGTCGGCCTCCGAGACGCCGCCCTTGGTCTGGGTGCACAGCACCGGCGTCAGTCCCTGCTGGGCGAGTGCGCCGCCGATGACCTCGGCGAACGCGGGGAAGATCGGATTCTGAAGCTCGGGCAGGACCAGCCCGACCAGCCGGGCGCGCTCGCCCCGCAGCTGGGTGGGCCGCTCGTAGCCCAGGACGTCCAGCGCGCTCAGCACGGACTGCCGGGTCGCCTCCGAGACCCCGGGCTTGCCGTTGAGCACCCGGCTGACCGTGGCCTCGCTGACCCCAACCTTCTTCGCCACCTGAGCAAGTCGTCGTGTCACGCACGAAAGGCTAACGCAAACACCGCAAGCCGTTTGCTTCAATGCCAGATGACCCGGGCGACGACGGGAAGGTGGTCGCTGCCGGTGGCGGGCAGGGTCCGGATGGCGCCGACGGTCCCGGCGCGGGCCATCACCTGGTCGATCCGGGCGAGCGGGAATCCGGCCGGGAAGCTGAAGGCGACGCCCCGCTCGGCCACGTTCAGCGAGTCGGTCAGGGGGGCCAGTGCCCGGTCGTCGACCGTGCCGTTCAGGTCGCCCAGCAGGACCACCCTGCGCTGCTCCTCCTCGGCGAGGGCGTCCCCCAGCAGACCGGCGCTCTCGTCCCGCCGGGACGCCGTGAGGCCGCCCGCCCCCACCCGGATCGACGGCAGGTGCGCGACATGCACGGCGACGGGACCGCGCGGCGTGTGCGCCACGGCCCGCAGTCCGCGCTCCCACACCTCGTCGATGTCCCGCGGCTTGATGTCGAGGGGACGGGAGCCGCTGAGCGGATACCTCGACCAGAGCCCGACGGTGCCCACGACCGTGCGGTACGGATAGTCCGGGGCGAGAGTCTTCGCGTAGACGTCCAGCGCCGGCGGCACCAGCTCCTCCAGCGCGACCAGATCGGGCTCGGCACGGGCCAGGGCGCGCGCCGTGCCCTCGGGATCGGTGTTCTCGTCGCTGACGTTGTGCTGCACCACGACCAGGTCCCCGGAGCCGGGCTCCGGCGCGGGCAGGAGCAGCCCGCCGAAGAGGTGGGTCCAGGCGGCCACCGGCAGCACCAGGGCCAGCAGCGCGAGCGCCGAGCGGCGCACCAGGGCCAGGGCGAACAGCACCACGACGACCACACCGAGCCACGGCAGGAAGGACTCCAGCAGACTCCCCAGCCCGCCTACGCGGTTGGGTACGCCTGCGTGGAACGACAGCAGGAGCGCGGTGACCACCGCCACCCCGGCAAGCACCCGTCCACGCCCCCGCGTCCAGGCGGCCCAGTCGGTCATCGCGCACCATCTCCTCGTCCTCGACGGAAAATTGCAGAAATCTCATACAGCGACGCGGAGTTGCCCGTGGGCGGCGGTGTCGTGAAGGGATTCGACGGGACGTGTCCAGAGGGTTGACCGTGGTTGAACCCCGCCCTTACGGTCACGACCGCAACCTCTTGCAGTCGTCTTGCTGCAACGCGTTGCAAGCGTGTGCCGACTCCCCGGACACCCCCCGGCACCGCACTCCGGGACACCCGCATCCTCACACGGGAGGCTCCATGCACGGGAAAACCAGCACAGCGCGAAGAGTCACCGCCACGGCGCTCGCCCTCACCGCCGGAGTGGCCGGCAGCCTCCTCGCCGGCGCGGCACCGGCCCAGGCGTCTCCACCCGGAGACAAGGACGTCACCGCGGTGATGTTCGAGTGGAAGTTCACCTCCGTCGCCCGGGCCTGCACCGACACCCTCGGACCGGCCGGCTACGGCTTCGTCCAGGTCTCGCCGCCCCAGGAGCACATCCAGGGCGGGCAGTGGTGGACCTCGTACCAGCCGGTCAGCTACAAGATCGCGGGCCGGCTCGGTGACCGCGCCCAGTTCAAGAGCATGGTCGACACCTGCCACGCGGCCGGTGTGAAGGTCGTCGCCGACTCGGTCGTCAACCACATGTCGGCCGGCAGCGGCACGGGCACCGGTGGCTCCTCGTACACCAAGTACGACTATCCCGGCCTCTACTCGTCCAGCGACCTCGACAACTGCACCTCGCAGATCAACAACTACGGCGACCGCTTCAACGTCCAGGAGTGCGAGCTGGTCGGCCTCGCGGACCTGGACACCGGCGAGGACTACGTACGGGGCAGGATCGCCGGTTACCTCAACGACCTGCTCTCCCTCGGCGTCGACGGCTTCCGCATCGACGCCGCCAAGCACATGGCCGCCGCCGACCTCGCCGACATCAAGTCCCGGCTGAGCAACCCCGACGTGTACTGGAAGCACGAGGCGATCTACGGCGCGGGCGAGGCCGTGTCCCCGACGGAGTACCTCGGCAGCGGCGACGTGCAGGAGTTCCGCTACGCCCGCGACCTCAAGCGGGTCTTCACCAACGAGAACCTCGCGTACCTGAAGAACTTCGGCGAGGCCTGGGGCCACCTGCCCTCGGACAAGGCCGCCGTGTTCGTCACCAACCACGACACCGAGCGCAACGGCGAGACCCTCACCTACAAGGACGGCGCCACCTACACCCTCGCGCACGTCTTCATGCTGGCCTGGCCGTACGGCAGCCCCGACGTCCACTCCGGCTACGAGTTCACCGACCACGACGCGGGCCCGCCGAACGGCGGTCAGGTGAACGCCTGCTACAGCGACGGCTGGAAGTGCCAGCACGCCTGGCGCGAGATCTCCTCCATGGTCGCGTTCCGCAACAGCGCCCGCGGCCAGGCCGTGACCGACTGGTGGGACGACGGCGGCGACCGGATTGCCTTCGGCCGCGGCTCGAAGGCGTACGTCGCCATCAACCACGAGGGCACCGCGCTGACCCGTACGTTCCAGACGTCGCTGCCCGCGGGGGACTACTGCGACGTCCAGTCGGGCAAGGGTGTGACGGTCGACGGGGCAGGCCGGTTCACCGCGACCCTGGGGGCCGGCACGGCCGTTGCCCTGCACGTGGGCGCCCGTTCCTGTGACGGCGGAGGCGATCCCGGCGGCCCCGACCCGGTGTCCTCGGGGGCCTCCTTCGCGGTCAACGCGACTACCAGCTGGGGCCAGAACATCTACGTGACCGGCGACCGGCCCGAACTGGGCAACTGGAACCCGGCCGGCGCCCTCGCACTGGACCCGGCCGCCTACCCGGTGTGGAAGCGCGACGTCGAACTCCCCGAGGGCACGACCTTCGCGTACAAGTACCTCCGCAAGGACGCCGCGGGCACCGTGACCTGGGAGAGCGGCGCCAATCGCACCGCGACGGTGAACACCGCGAAAATCACGCTCGACGACACCTGGCGCAACTGAGCACCGCACGATGAACAGTTGCGTGTGAGCAAGCTGACACGGGCGGGGAGACCGAGGTGGGCCGTTCGGGGGAAGGTAGTGTGTTCAAGGCTCGAACGGCCCACCGCGTGACCCGCGGTGACGACCGCGGCGGCGGCCGTCCGTCTGAGCCGCCCGCACGCGACCTCTGAAAGTGGAGCTCATGAACGTGTCGACCGGCGGCAGACGGTTACTGAGCCGGAGCGCCACAGCAGCCCTCGTCTGCGCGATCCTCCTGTCGCCGGGCCCCGGTTGGGCGGCCCCGGGCGACCCCGGCCCCCAGGACGACAGGTCGATCGAGGACATCCGCGCCGAACTGGACGGCCTCTACCGCGAGGCGGAGGTGGCCACCGAGGCGTACAACGCCGCCAACGAGAAGGCGGCCAAACAGGAGAAGCGCCTGACGACCCTGCGCAAGGACCTGACCCGTGCCGAGAAGCGGGTGAAGGACCTGCGCGACCTCGCCGGTGCGGCCGCCCGCACCCAGTACCGCGGGGGCGATCTCGCCGCCACCGGCATTCAGTTGCTGCTCGGCGACCACCCGGAGCAGGCACTCGACGAGGCGTCCCAGGCCCGCCAGGCCATGCGCGGACTGGTCAACGTCTCCGAGACCCAGAAGACCGCCCGCGAGGAGCTGAGCGAGCAGACCGAGGCCGCCACGAAGGAGCTGCGCGAGCTGAAGAGCAGCCGTGCGGACAAGGCCGCGGCGAAGCAGAAGATCGAGAAGAAGATCGCCACGGCCGAGGGGATCGAGGCGGGCCTCGAAGAGGAACAGACCCGCAGGCTGGCCGCGTTGGAGCGGCAGCGGGCCCGCGAGGCCGAGGCCAGGTGGACGGACTCCGGCGGCTCGTCCGGCGGCTCGTCCGGTGGCCCGGCGGGGAAGGGGAAGGGCGGCGGGGGAGCGCCGGGCGGCGGGACGCAGGCCGGCGGTGCGGCCGGGAAGGCCGTCGGCTTCGCCATGGCGCAGATCGGCAAACCGTACGTGTGGGGCGCCGTGGGCCCGTCCTCGTACGACTGCTCCGGGCTCACCTCCGCGGCCTGGGCGGCGGCCGGGCGCCCCATTCCCCGCACCTCGCAGGCGCAGTGGGGCGGCCTGACCCGCGTCAGCCTGTCCTCGGCCCGTCCCGGGGACCTGATCATCTACTACAGCGACGCCACCCACGTGGGCATGTACATCGGAGGCGGACAGATCGTCCACGCACCCCGGCCCGGCCGCAACATCACGACCGCGCCGGCCGCCTCCATGCCCGTCCTCGGCGTCGTACGTCCCGGAGCCTGAGCGGATGAACCACTCGCTGACCCCCCGCGACAAGGGGAACCTGCCCGTCCTCGGCGCCCCGCCGCTGATCCGCCTCGACGCCTACGTGGCCGAGGACGGGTCGACGGTGGTCAACGGCCACCTGCTGGACATGGGCGGCACCCGGCCGCCCAACGAGGCCATCCTCGACGCCGTCGCCATGTTCGCCCGCACCCTGGGGGCACCGGTCGCGGCCACCGTCATCGACCGCACCGCGCAGCAGGTGGCGCGGCTGCGGGTGCTCCCCGACGGCTCCAGCCGGACCATCGGCGAGGAGGAGGACCTGCCGCCCGGGCGCGAGCGCACCGCCGCCGAGGAGGAGGCGTTCCCGCCGCTCGCCCGCGTCGAGCGGATCATCCAGCACGCGCAGCGCGAGGAACTGCACGCCGCGTTCGTCCTCGCCAGCGCGCTGCGGGAACACCTGACGCTGCGCCGGGGCGCCGAGGACGAACTGTCCCTGGAGGCACGGGCGATCGAGGCGTACCTCGCGTACCTGCGCGGCGACTACATGCTCTCCACCGTCCTCGCGCTGACCGTCGCCCGCATCCGCTGCCGCACCGACCTGAACCGGGCCGCCCCCGACGTCGCCCGCGCCACCGCGGCCTGGCAGCGGCTGTGGGACGAGGGCCAGGTGGCCACCCGCGGACAGGAACTGCTGCGCATGTGGGAGCGGTTGTCCGCGGCGGGCCTGCTCCAGGAGGCGTCCCACCACGCCATGGCCCAGGCCGTGCGGAGCAGGCTCGCCCAAGGCGGCCGTTCCGTACCGCGGGGCTCCGCGCCCGCGGCGGCGGCCCTGACCGCCGGTCCCGGCCCCGGCCAGGTCCCGGCACCCGTCGCCCCCGAGGACAAGCCCCTCAAGCCCACCCGGCGCGGTCTGCGGCGCTTCACCCGCCGGGCCGGCCGGCCCCCGGGGCAGTCCTCCTGAGGGCCCGCCGCGGCCCTCTTCAAGTGGCCGTTCGGGTGGGCCAGGATGCAGGCATGACAGAGGGATCTCTTTCCAGGCTTCCGCGAGAGAACATCGAACTGCCGGACGGTGCCGTGCTGCGACGGCGCTCCCTGGTCTCCGACGACGCGTTCATCCACGCGGTCTCCGCCGACGTCGAGCACCTGGGGGAGTGGCTTCGCTGGGCGCAGCGTCCGCCGACCCGGGAGGAGACCGCGGGTTTCCGCGCCGAACAGGACGCGGACTGGGACGCCGGCCGGTCGTTCGTCTACGTACTGACCCCGGCGGACCGTTTCGACATGGTGCTCGGCGGGGGCGCGATGTTCCCCAACGGTGAGGACGGCGTCCTGGAGATCGGCTACTGGATCTGCTCCCCGGCCACCGGCCGCGGTCTCGCCACCCGGGCCGCGGCGGCGCTGACCGAGGAAGGACTCGCGCTCCCCGGCGTCAAGGCCATGGAGATCCACTGCGATCAGGCCAATGTCCGAAGCGCCGGGATCCCGCCCCGGCTCGGATACCGGCTGCTCCGCGTGGAACCGGACGAGCCGCAGACCGCGGCGGAGGCCGGACGGAGCATGGTCTGGCGCCACGACGGCGCCGGACCACGCCCCCTGCTTCAGGCGCCCTGACTGTTGCTGTCGCCGGTGGTCTCCTTCTTGTCCAGCGGACGGATCTCGATCTTCTGCGCCATGCCGCGTCCTTCCGTTGCAACCGGTGTCACGGTGAGGGTGGTGCGTGGTGCGTGGTGCGTGTCGCGAGGTACGTGATGCTGGATGTGCTCATGCCAGAATTCGGCAGGGTGCCGCACTTGTCAACGGCCCGAATCCGCAGGGAGGTTGCTCACCGCGCGGCGGAAGGGGAGCGCGACGAGCAGCGCGACGGCGACCAGGAACCCGCTCGCCCAGAGCGGGCCGAGGTCGCCGGTCGTGGTGCCGAGGGTGCTCGCGGCGACCAGTGGCCCGACGACGGCGCCCACGTTCAGGGCGGCGGTCGCATACGAGCCGGCCATGGTGGGCGCCCCCGCCGCCTCGTAGAGGACCCGGGCGATCAGCGTGCTGCCCAGCGCGAACGACAGCGCGCCCTGCACGAACACCACGGTCAGAAGTGCGGCCGGCCGGTCGGCCAGCACCGCCAGGGCGGGCCAGCCGGCGAGCAGCAGCGGGCCCCCGACCGCGAGGACGGCGGCGGGGCGCCGGTCGGACAGCCGTCCGGCGACGGTGACGCCCACGAAGGAACCGGCGCCGAAGAGCACCAGGGCGACGGAGACCCACAGTTCGCCCAGCCCGGCGGTGCCGGTCACCACGGGGGCGAGGAAGGTGAAGCCGGCGAACGTCGCCGCGTTCACCAGCGCGCCGAGCAGCATGACGAGGAGCAACCGCGGAGTTCTGAGCTGTGCGAGCTCGACGGACAGGGAGGGCCCGCCAGCCGCCGTCGCCCGCGCCCGGCCCGCCGGGATTCCCGCCAGTACGCCGAGCGCAGCGGGCAGGCAGAGCAGGGCGACGGCCCAGAACGTGGCGCGCCAGCCGAGCAGGGTGCCGAGCAGCGCCCCGCCGGGGACACCGGCGACCGTGGCCACCGTCGTACCGGACAGCAGCACGGCCAGCGCACGTCCTTTGCGGTCGGCCGGGACCAGGGCGGCCGCGGCCGTCAGGGCGACCGCGAGGAACCCGGCGTTCGCCAGCGCGGCCACGACCCGGGTGGCCACCAGGACCGGGAAGCTCGTGGTGAGGGCTCCCACGGCGTGCGCCGCCGCGAAGGCGAGGACGAACGCGAGGAGGCTGGAGCGCCTGGGCCACGTGCGGGCGAGTGCGGCCACGAGGGGGGCGCCGACGACCATGCCGGTCGCGAACGCCGAGGTGAGCGTGCCCGCGGTCCCGACGCCGACGTCGAGGTCCGAGGCGATGTCCGGCAGGAGTCCGGCGAGCATGAATTCCGAGGTGCCCATGGCGCAGACGGCCACGGCAAGCAGGTACAGCGGAAGAGGCATCGAGTGGCTCCGAGGCGAGGAGAGACACGAGAGAGGTCATCTCGTCACCACGGCCGGCCCTCCGGCGCGCACCCGTGCGACCGCGGAACGCGGAACGGCGCGGGGCTGGGAACTCAGGGATGCAGGGGGCCGACGGGGTGACCGAAAGCCCCCACCCTGTCCGACTCGGGACTCGACATGCGTCGTACGGTACCCGACCGCACTGATCCACCACGACCCGCTCCGCCCGTACGCTTTCCCTCTGGCCGGCCCGCGGGTACGGACCCCATGACACGGAGGAGCGACGGGCATGCGGCGTATCGATGCGGCGGAACGACGGGCGCGGCTCGGCGTGCGGCACCGGCTGGCGGTCGCCGCCCGCGCGAAGAACCCGGTCGAGGTGGCCGGTGACCTCGTCGTGCTGCACAGCACCGACCCGTCCTCCGTCTACGTCGCCACCTGGGCACGGACGAACGACGGCTCGGTGCGGGACGTGGAACACGCCCTGTACGAGGACCGCACCCTCATCCGGCTGCTCGGCATGCGCCGCACCGTCTTCGTGACCACCCTCGACACGGCCCCGGTGATGCAGGCCGCCTGCTCGCAGGCCGTGGCCGCGCGCGAACGCCGCAAGCTCCTCGGCTTCCTGGCCGAGTCCGGGGTCGCGGACGACCAGGAGGGGGTGCGCGCCTGGCTGGCCGAGACCGAGGACATCGCCGTGCGCGCGCTCGCCGCACGCGGTGAGGCGACCGCCGCCGAACTCGCCGGTGACGACCCGCGCCTGAGCACGACGGTCACCCTCTCGGCCGGCAAGAGCTACGAGGGCACCCAGAAGGTCGCCAGCAGGCTGCTGCTCCTGCTCGCCGCCGAGGGACGCGTGGTACGCGGCCGGCCGCGCGGCTCCTGGACCTCGCACCAGTACCGCTGGGCACCCCTGACCGACTGGTCCCCCGGCGGCCTCGCCGAATGGGACACCCACGAGGCGGAGGAGGAACTGGCCCGGCGCTGGCTGCGTGCCTACGGCCCGGCCACGGCGGACGACCTGCGCTGGTGGACGGGGTGGACGAAGACCCAGGTCAAGCGGGTACTGACGGCACTGGAGCCGGTCGAGGTCGATCTCGGCGGCACGACGGGCCTGCTCCTGGCGGAGACGGAGAAGCCGGAGCCGTGGGCCGCGCTGCTCCCCGCGCTCGACTCCACCCCCATGGGCTGGCACGAGCGCGACTGGTTCCTCGGCGACCACGGTCCGCGCCTCTTCGACCGGGCCGGGAACATCGGCCCCTCGCTGTGGTGGGACGGCCGCATCGTCGGCGGCTGGGCCCAGGACGGCGGTGGCGAGATCGTGTGCCGCTTCCTGGAGGACGTCGGCTCGGACGCCGAGGCGGCGGTCCGCGCGGAGGCGGAGCGCCTCGCCGTGCCCCTCGGCGACGTGCGGCTGACCGCCCGCACGCGCGGCCGCACATGGCTGGAGGACGAACTGGCGGGCTGAGGCCCGGTTTCGGGCCTCAGCCGAGCTCTTCGGCGAGTCCGACGACGATGTTCTCGGGACCCCGCACGTAGCAGAGCCGGTAGACGTCCTCGTACCGCACGATCTCGCCGACGAGTCCGGCGAGGCCGCGGTCCCGCAGCCGGGCGACGACGTCGTCGACGTCGTCGACGGCGAACATGATGCGGCGCAGGCCCAGGGTGTTCGCCGGCGCGTCGTACGGCTCCGGGACGATGGCCCTCGGGCGGTGGAACCTCGCCAGCTCCACGCGGCCCCGACCGCCCGGAACCCGCAGCATCGCCACGTCCTGCCGGACGTCGTCCAGACCGATGACACGCTCCGCCCCGCGCCAGTCCAGGGGCCCCTTGCCCTCCAGTTCCAGACCGAGTTCGACGAAGAACGCGATGACGGACTCGAGGTCCTCGACGACGAGGAGGACGTTGTCCAACCGCTGGATCGCCATGCCGGGCCTCCTTCAGGGGCACGGTCACCGTAGCCCAGGGGTGCGGCCACCGCAGCCGGCGTGGCGCCCTCACACCGTCGACAGGTCGATCGCGCGGTCGACCTCGCGCGGCCGCAGGACCCGCAGGATGCCCTCCAGCAGGTAGTAGTCCGCGTAGGGGAGGGAGATCTCGACCCCGTCCTCGGCGGGCCGGTTGCGGGTGCAGCGGGCGACCACTGCCTGGGCCCGGTCGGAGTCCGTCGTGAGGCAGGTCCGCGCCAGGGCGGTGAGGATGCGCAGTGCCGTGTCGCGATACCCCTGCCGCCCCGTGACGGCGGCGAGGTCGAGCAGGCCGCAGGCCATGATCGCCCCGGCCGAGGCGTCCTTGACGTCGTACGGCTGCTGCGGCGCACGGTAGTCCCACACCGGCACGTGGTCCTCGGTCAGCGCGGCGGTCGCGAAGTCGGCGAGCCTGCGCGCGGTGTGGAGGAAGGCCGGGTCGCCGGTACGGCGGTGGATCGTCGTGAACCCGTACACCCCCCACGCCTGGCCGCGCGACCAGCACGAGGCGGGGCTGTAGCCCTGTACGGTGCCTGGGCCCACCGGGGCTCCGCTGTCAGGGTCGAAGTCGTAGACGTGGGGCGTCGATCCGTCGCCGCGGGGGAAGTACCGCTGGGTGGTCCTGGCGTGCTCCGTCGCCGCGGAGAGGTACTTCTCGTCGCCGGTCTCCCGGCTCGCGAAGGCCAGCAGATCGAGGTTCATCATCGTGTCGATGATCACCCGCCCCGCGTTGTCGGGGCTGGAGAGCCGCCCCCACGCCCGGATGAAGCGGCCGCGCGGGTTGTACCGCTGGAGGAGGGAGTCCGCGGCGCGCAGCGCTCCGTCCCGCCATTCGGCCTCGCCCGTCAGGCGCCACGCGGTGACCCACGAGGGGGAGAAGAGGAACCCGAGGTCGTGGGTGGAGGTGTCGTACTGGCGGGGAGCGAGGCCGCGCGCCGAAGCCAGCGCCAGGGTCCGGAAGGTCTCGTCCTCGCTGTGGAGGTGGGCCATCCAGAGTGTCCCGGGCCAGAACCCGCCCACCCAGTCGCCGTTCTGCGAGTAGGTCCATCGCTCGAACCTCGTTCCGACGGGGTAGCCGGCCACCTCCGGGGCGACGGCACGGACCTTCGCCACGGCGTAGTCGGCCGCGCTCCGCAGGGTGCGGACGACGGCCGACGGCGCGGGCTCCGGGGTGCCGGCGGCCGCCGCGGACCGCGGTGACAGCGCCTGCGCGGCCGCGGCGCCGGTGGCCGTGGCCAGCACTGCTCGACGGGAAACACTCATGAGCGCTCGTCCTCCAACCAGGTGGGTGGACCAGGGAGTTGTCCGAGCGTGACACACGGTCCGGGGCGTGTACACCCGTGAGTGTCGTTCCTGTATGTGAACACGTGGGGGCTTCGGCGGTTGTCCCTTCGGTCTTCCCTGCATGCGATGACCGTGGCATGCTCTCGTCATCCTGCGGGGCACCCTGAGATCTGTTCACGTGTGTGAACAACCGAGGGCAAGTAAGCCGGAGAGAAGTGATCGGAGAGGGGCGGGTATGACTCACCCGACGAGACGGGGACTGCTCGGAGGCGCCGCGCTCGCGGCGGTCGGTGCCATGGCGGGAGCCCCCGCGGCCTCCGCCGCGCCGCGGGCGTCCCTCGGGGTCGTGCCGCCCGGTTGGCGGGAGTTCACCCGGACCCCGTACACCCACCCGCAGATCCCGTTCGTCGGCCGGGCCGGCTGCCGCGGCGGCGCCGCGCGCCTCCCCCGGCGCCCCGTGGTGGCCGATGTGCGCCGGTTCGGTGCGGTCGCGGACGGCACGACGGACTGCGCCCCCGCGATCAACCGGGCCGTCGCCGCGGCCGGACGGGCCGGCGGTGGCACGGTGATCCTTCCCCCCGGCGTCCTGAGGATCGACGGCCTGATCCGGGTCGGCCACTCGAACGTCGTCCTGCGCGGTGCCGGAAGCGGCCGGACGACGCTGCGTGCCACGCGGAGCCTCACCGACCTCATCGGCCCCTACGGATCCCGCTACGGTGGCGACAAGTCCTCCTGGTCCTGGGCGGGAGGCCTGATCTGGCTGGCGCCCGAGGCCCGCTGGGACTCCCTCGTCGGCGCCATCAGGGCGAAGGAGTGGCCGTTCGAGGGCTGGACGGGAAACCGGCGTGAGGAGTGGCGCACGCTCACGACGCTCGCCCCCGCCCGCCGCGGCTCCTGGTCGGTGCGTGCGGCCGACCCCTCCCGGCTCCGGGCCGGCGACCTGGTACTGCTGCGCCTCGGCGACGACGCGGACCACACGCTCCTGGAGCACATGGCCGGGGACGGCGCGGGCGCGAAGTCCTACACCTGGGACGACAAGACGAAACTGACGTCGTACGTGCCCTACGAGTGGCCGGTCCGCGTCACCGGCGTGCGGGGCACCCAGGTGTCCCTGGAGCGCCCCTTGCCGCTCGACCTGCGCCCCGAGTGGGACCCGCGACTCACCACGCACGTGCCCGAGTTGACCGGAGCCGGGGTCGAGGGGCTGACCCTGGAGGCGCCGGAGCTGCCCCAGCGTCCGCACCTGCTGGACCTCGGCTACAACGGCGTCGTCCTCCAGTGCGCCTACGACTGCCACGTCGCCGACGTGACGGTGCGCCACGTGGACAACGGCTTCGGCCTGGTCGCCGCCTCGGCCTGCACCCTGCGCGGCACCAGGGTGACCGGGCGCGGCGCCCACCACCCGTACTTCTGCCGCGAGGGCTCCCACGACAACCTGATCGAGGACTTCACCGTCGAGGAGCGCACCGTGCCCGCCCCGGCCGGCACCCAGCTGCACGGCATCAACGTGGAGGGTCTCTCCTCGTACAACGTCTGGTCGCGCGGCACGATGCGGGCGGGGACCTTCGACAGCCATCGGGGCATGCCGTTCGCGAACGTGCGCACCGACATCACGGTGAACAACACCGGCCGGCACGGCGGCGACGCCGGCGCGGGTCCGCTCTTCGGGGCGCGCTTCACGCACTGGAACATCCGGGTGACGAACGGCCGCGCCGGACTGATGAAGATCGACGGCCTCGCCCCCTGGTCCGCGACCGTCGGCATCAACGAGGTGCGCGAGTTCGACCAGGTCGACACCCCCGACTTCACGGGCGACCTGCACTCCCGTCTGGAGCTGTACGGCACGACCGACGTGGTGCGCCCCCGCAACCTCTACGAGGCCCAGCGCGCGGCGGCCCCCGGGAGGTTTCCCAACGGGTGACCCGTGGGCCGCCCGGACGAGGACGACGGGCAGCCGGAAGCGGGCAGCGGATCCGACGGGCCGTAGGTGTGAATCCGGTCCCAGGGGCAACTCGGAGGTCAGTGAAGGAGAAAGCCACTGATCCACGACAACTCGGGAGAAAGCATGGCGACTTACAGCAGAACGGGAGCCCGTAAGGGCGGCAGGACCAGCGGTCTGGCGATCGCCGGACTGGTCTGCGGCATCGTCGGACTCTTCATCCTGCCCATCGTCCTGGGCCCGCTCGCGATCGTCTTCGGTGCCGTGGCGCTGCGGCAGACCGGGGCCACGATGGCCAAGTGGGCCGTCGGTCTCGGAATTGCCGACATCTTGCTCATGATCGTGATGTTCGCCGTGGCCGCCGGCAACGGCGGCAGCTTCTCCTGGCACATCGGCTGACGCCGCGCGCTTGGCCGTTCACCCCGGTGCCCGTACCCCTTCCCGGAAGCGGTGCGGGCACCGCGGCGCGACCGCGGCTCGATCCGCCGGACCGGCTTCAGCGCTGTGCGAGCGCCTTCACGGCGGCGAGGTCCTCCCCGGTCAGCTCCGCCACGCGGTGCGCCGGCAGGCCGGCCGACAGCGCCCGGACGAGCAGCGCCTCACGCCCTTCCACCCGGGAGCGGTAGGCCTGCAACTCCTCCTCCAGCCGTGCGGCGTCGGCCGGCGCGGCCTGGTGGCGCACCCGGCTCAGCTCTTCGTCGCCGAGGGGGACCGGAAGCCGTTCGGCCCCCTCGGGGATGGCCGAGGTCTCCTCTGGAGGCAGGAGCCGCAGACCCGGCGACGACGCCGTGACGCCCTGCGCGTCCAGCCACGCGCGCACCGCGGGCGTCTCCAGACAGGCGAGGTCGGGCACCGCCGCGAGGGGCACGCCGAGCGTGGCGGACGTGCCGTTCAGCAGGACGAGGTAGGCGTCTTCGGTCATCCTCGACTCCTCGGGAGAGAAGGGCAATGGGGGTCCTGACGGACACTCCTGTACCCGCTGTCGGCGCACTCACCGGCTCACCCGTGCACCGATGGTGTCCAGGACGACGGCACTTCACACAACGGCCGCCTGATTTCCGCCCGTTCGGGTACTCCCGGCCTCTTTCGCCGCCGATGCGGTGGGCCCCGGACCGATAGTGGACGAGCCGCCGGCGACGAGACCGGCGCGCTCCGAGGTCACACATCCCCCGAAAGTCCGAGGTGCACCATGACTCCCACCAGTGAGGCGACGGACCGTGTCCAGCTGGTCTTCTCCCTCTTCGACGCCGACGGCAACGGCTATCTGGAGCAGGCCGATTTCGACCTGATGAGCGACCGCGTCGTGGCGGCCGTACCCGCGGCGGACGACGCGGTGAAGGAGCGGCTCAGCGCCTCCTTCGGCGGCTACTGGAGCACGCTCCTGCGCGAGTTGGACGCCAACGGCGACGGACGGATCAGCCCCGAGGAGTTCACCTCCGTCGTCCTCAACCCGCAGCGTTTCGACGCCGCGGTGGACGAGTTCGCCGAGGCGCTGGCCGCGATGGGGGACCCGGAGGGTGACGGCCGTGTCGCACGGCCCGAGTTCGTGGCGCTGATGCTCGCCATCGGTTTCGAACGGCGCAACATCGAAACGCTGTTCGACGCCTTCGGCCCGGACGAGGGCGACCGCATCCGGGTGGCCACCTGGGCGGACGGCATCCGGGACTACTACCGGCCCGAGAAGTCCGGCATCCCCGGCGACCACCTGACCGCAGGTGTCTCCGGGTAGCGGAGGGCCGCGTCCCGGCCGTGCCTCAGTCGAGGCAGAACTCGTTGCCCTCGATGTCCAGCATCGGGATGCACGCGTCGTTGCCGTCGTACAGCGTCCGCACGTGCACCGCTCCGAGCGGCGTCAGCCGCGCACACTCGGCCTCGAGTGCGGCCAGCCGCTCCTCGCCCACGAGTCCGGTGGCCACGCGTACATCGAGGTGCACCCGGTTCTTGGCGGCCTTCCCCTCGGGGACGCGCTGGAAGTACAGGCGGGGACCCGCACCGGTGGGGTCCTCGCAGGCGAACCACGCGTCGCGCCGCTCGGGCGGCTGCGCACTCCTGTAGTCGTCCCAGGTGCCGAAGCCCTCCGGCGGCGGCGGTACGACGTACCCCAGCACCTCGCACCAGAAGCGGGCGAGGCGCTCGGGTTCCGCGCAGTCGAAGGTGACCTGGAACTTCTTGATCGCCGGCATCGGCGCACCTTACCAAGGGAGCCGACGGGTCGCTGCCGCAGATGCGTGTGCCAGACCGCGCGGCCTGGGCAAGACCCGAACGACACCCCCTGGGTCTGACCTAGGTCCGACGGCCGCCGGACCCGGACCCGGATCCGGCGGGCGGATGGAAGCAGGCGACAACGGTCTTGCCGTAGGGGCAGGGGTGCGCTTCCCAGCTGTCCGCGAGGGCGTCGACCAGGAGCATGCCCCGCCCGCCGAGGCGTTCGGCGCTCGGCGGGCGCGGGGTCGGCAGCCGGCTCGACGCGTCGTGGACCGCGACGTGCAGGCAACGCGTGTCCCACGTCAACACCAGCTGGGCGTTGCTGTGGGCGTGGACATGGGCGTTGGTGACCAGTTCCGAAACGGTCAGGAGCACCGCGTCGACCGTCTGCGGAGCGGTCTCCGTCCAGCCGAGCGCTCTCAGACGCTCGCGGGACCAGTCCCTCGCGGCCTTCACGTCGCCGCTCATCGGAAGGGACCGCGCCCAACCCACCGCCCTGACCGATGATTCGTCCACCCGCGCGCACCTTCCGTGATTTCGGTCCGAGTCCTGCTCCCGTCACGTGTACCCCCTGGCGAGGTGTCGACGCGAGGCACCGGGGCCGGAGGAGGGCATGGACGCTCCCGAACAGGGCAGACGGAGCCTCGTCGGCGCGAGCCGGGCGGCGCGGGGCGAGGTCGTAGGGGCTCGGCCGGCCGCCAACTGCTGCGACTCCGCCTCCCTGGGCGCCGCCCCCAACGGCAGCGAGGGCAGCGAGTCGGCCCTCGCCGACCTCATCGGCACCGACGCCGCCGCCCTCGCCTGGCCGACGACGTCCACGCCCTGTGCGACGGCATGCTCAGCGAGTGCTGAGGCAAGGAGGGAGAGGGATGACGAGTGTCCAGGGGGTGCCCGCGGCCGCGATCGACGGCGCCGGCACGGAACAGCACGCCCCGGCCACGGACGGACGTGCCGTGGTCACGGAGGAACGTGCCGCTGCCACGGACGGA
>NZ_KZ195574.1:993047-1078036 GCF_002188365.1 Streptomyces sp. CS113 | reverse complement strand
TGCCACGGACGCGCGTGCCCTGCGCCTGCGCCGCCGACTGGAGCGTCTGATCGGCATCGCGGCGACCGAGGGAAACGCCCTGCACGCCCTGCGCAACGGAGACGAGATCTTCCCGGCCATGCTCGACGCCATCCGGTCCGCCGAGCACACCGTGGACATGATGACCTTCGTGTACTGGAAGGGCGACGTCGCCCGCGACTTCGCGCACGCGCTGGCGGAGCGCGCGCGAGCCGGGGTGCGCGTACGTCTGTTGCTGGACGGCTTCGGCAGCAGGCTCATAGACGGCGACCTGCTGGCCGAGATGGACCGGACGGGCGTCCAGGTGGCCTGGTTCCGCAAGCCCGCGCACCTGTCGCCGTTCAAGCAGAACCACCGCTGCCACCGCAAGGTCCTGGTCGTCGACGAGCAGGTCGCCTTCACCGGCGGTGTGGGGATCGCCGAGGAGTGGTGCGGCGACGCCCGCAACCCGCGCGAGTGGCGGGACACCCACGTTCGGGTCCAAGGACCCGCCGTGGACGGCATCGCGGCCGCCTTCGCCCAGAACTGGGCCGAGTGCCACGACGAACTCTTCGACGAACGCGACCGGTTCACCGGCCACCGCCCCCAGGGGGACGCGGTGGTCCAAGTCGTGCGCGGCTCCGCCAGTTTCGGCTGGCAGGACATGCAGACCCTCGTCCGGGTCATGATCGAGTCCGCCGAGGAGCGGTTCAGACTGGCCACGGCCTACTTCTCCCCGGACGCCTACTTCGTCGGCCTCCTGTGCGCGGCCGCACGGCGCGGGGTGGAGGTGGAGATCCTGCTGCCCGGCCCGCACACCGACAAGCGGGTGTGCCGGCTGGCGGGGGAGCACCACTACGAGTCGCTCCTGGCCTGCGGCGTGAAGATCTACCACTACCGGCCGACGATGATGCACGCCAAGGTCATGACCGTCGACCACACGGCCGCACTGGTCGGCTCGACCAACTTCAACCGGCGCTCCCTCGACCACGACGAGGAGGTCATGCTCGCCGTGCTCGACGCGGGGTTCACCGCCACCCTCGACCGCCACTTCGAGGCCGACAAGGCGGTCAGCGAGCCGATCCGGCGCGATCGCTGGCGGCGGCGATCCGTGCTCCAGCGCGCCCGCGAGGCGGCCGTGCAGCCCATTCGCCGATTCCTGTGAGGTCCCTGCCGCAGCACCGGATCCACATCCCGTACTTCTGAATCCCAGAAGCAGGAGCTGTTGGATTTCTGGATCGAACGGTTCCTAGAGTGACCACGGGAACCCGCGCGGCACCCCGCGCTCAGCAGAGCGTCCAGGACGAGGAGAGCCATGCAGCAGCGCACCATCGGCGACCGGACCGTCTCCGCGATCGGCCTCGGCGGCATGCCGATGTCCATCGAGGGGCGTCCGGACCAGGAGCGGTCGATCGCCACCATCCACGCCGCGCTCGACGCGGGCGTCACCCTCGTCGACACGGCCGACTCCTACCACCGCGACGCCAACGAGGTGGGGCACAACGAGGAACTCGTCGCCCGCGCACTGCGCGAGTACGGCACGGGCGCCGCCGACGTCCTGGTCGCGACCAAGGGCGGACACCTGCGCCCCGGCGACGGCACGTGGACGCGCAACGGGGACCCCGCACACCTCAAGCGCGCGGCCAAGGAGTCCGCCCGGCGCCTCGGCGTCGAGGCGATCGGCCTCTACCAGTTCCACCGCCCGGACCCGGCCGTCCCGTACGCCGACTCGGTCGGTGCGCTCCGCGAGCTGCTGGACGAGGGCGTCATCCTCATGGCCGGGATCTCGAACGCCGACGTGGCGCAGATCGACGAGGCCCGCGACGTGCTCGACGGCCGGCTCGTCTCGGTGCAGAACCAGTTCTCGCCCGCCTTCCGCTCCAGCCAGTCCGAACTGGAGCACTGCGCCGGTCTCGGTATCGCGTTCCTGCCCTGGAGCCCGCTCGGCGGCATCGCGAACGCCAAGGACCTGGCGGCGCGTCACACGGTGTTCCGCCAGGTCGCCGACGAGACCGGCACCAGCGTCCACCAGGTCGCACTCGCCTGGCAGCTCGCCCTCGCGCCGGTGGTGATCCCGATCCCCGGCGCCTCGCGCCCCGCGAGCATCCGCGACTCCGCCGCCGCGGCCGACCTCGAACTCACCCCCGAGCAGGTCGCGCTCCTGTCCGGCTGATCCGGCGCCGCCCGATCCGTCTCCCGTTCCGTCTCCCGACCCCTTCGAGCCCCAGCGAAAGAGCCGCATGAAGACCTTCACCCTGCCCGGCACCGACATGACCGTCCCCAACGTCGTCCTCGGCCTGATGCGCATCCAGGACATGAGCGACGACGCCGTGCGCACGCTCGTGCACACGGCGCGGGACGCCGGCATCACCTTCCTCGACCACGCGGACGTGTACGGCTCGGGCAGCCACGGCTGCGAGCGCCGCTTCGCGGAAGCCATGAAACTGAGCTCCTCGGAGCGCGAGCGGTTCGTCATCCAGACGAAGGCCGGCATCGTCAAGGACGGCCCGTACTTCGACTTCTCCTACGAGCACATCGTGGCGTCGGTGAACGGTTCGCTCGAGGCGCTGGACACCGACTACCTCGACATCCTGCTGCTGCACCGTCCCGACGCGCTCGTCGAACCGGAGGAAGTGGCCCGCGCCTTCGACGACCTGTCGGCCGCCGGCAAGGTGCGTGCCTTCGGCGTCTCCAACCAGACCCCGCGGCAGCTCGATCTGCTGCGCAAGTACGTGACACAACCGATCGTCGCCAACCAGCTCCAGCTCTCGATCACGCACGCCCCGATGATCGCGCAGGGCGTCGCCGCCAACATGCAGGGCCTCGACCAGTCCGTCGTGCGCGACGACGGCATCGTCGACTACTGCCGCCTGCACGACATCACCGTCCAGGCCTGGTCGCCCTTCCAGGCCGGGTTCTTCGACGGCCCGTTCCTCGGCTCGCCGCGCCACCCCGAGCTGAACGCCGTGATCGACCGCCTGAGCGAGAAGTACGGCGTGCCCGCCGAGGCGATCGCGGTCGCCTGGATCACCCGCCACCCCGCGCGGATGCAGGTCGTCCTCGGCACCACCACACCGGAGCGCGTCGCCGCCGCCGCGCTCGGTTCGGACCTCCCGCTCACCCGGCCCGAGTGGTACGAACTCTTCCGCGCCGCCGGCTACACGGTGCCGTAACCGGCGGTCGACGGGGGACACCGAGCCGTCGTCGCGGTCGGCCGCGCGGGGACGAGATCGATGCCGTCCGCGCACCTCGGCAGGGCACTTCGACGCTCGGATCGCCCGTGGGACCGCCGCGCAGACGGCGCTTTGCGCGGGGCGTGGACCGGGCTCGGCAATGACCCATTCGTCACTCCGCGCGCCCTGCCGGGACCCGACGGCCACGGAAATGATGTGCGGACCGCACGCGAGACCGGCGGATCCGCACACCTGCTCCGGCGGGTGGCCATGGAGGGGAAGGGTCCCACCTTGTTGCTTCTCATCTCTCCGGACAGTGTCGAGGAAGCCCTCGTATGCGCGAAGGCGGCCCAGCACCTCGACATCGTCGACGTCAAGAAGCCCGATGAGGGCTCCCTCGGGGCCAACTACCCGTGGGTCATCCGCGAGATCCGGGCGGCGGTGCCGGCCGACAAGCCGGTCTCCGCCACCGTCGGAGACGTTCCGTACAAGCCCGGCACGGTGGCCCAGGCGGCGCTCGGCGCGGCCGTCTCCGGAGCCACCTACATCAAGGTCGGCCTCTACGGCTGCACGACGCCCGAGCAGGCCGTCGACGTCATGCGCGGGGTGGTCCGCGCGGTCAAGGACTTCAGGCCGGACGCCTTCGTCGTCGCCTCGGGCTACGCCGACGCCCACCGGATCGGCTGCGTCAATCCGCTGGCGCTGCCGGACATCGCCCGCCGCTCCGGATCCGACGCGGCCATGCTCGACACGGCGATCAAGGACGGGACCCGGCTGTTCGACCACGTTCCGCCCCCGGTCTGCGCGGAGTTCGTCCGACGCGCCCACGAAGCCGGCCTCCTCGCCGCACTGGCGGGAAGCGTCGGGAGCGGCGACCTCGCGGACCTGACACGCATCGGGACGGACATCGTCGGGGTGCGCGGCGCCGTCTGCGAAGGGGGTGACCGCAAGGCCGGGCGGATCCGGCCGCACCTGGTGGCCGCGTTCCGGACACAGCTGGACCAGCACGTCCGGAACCACGCGGCAGCCGCGCCCGCGAGCTGAGCGCGGACATGGCGACCTCACGCCACCGAGCCGTGTCCGGACGCGGTGACCGGCACTTCGCGGTCGTCGATCCGGCCACGGGCGAGGCCTTCGACGAGGCCCCGGACCAGACACCGGACGCGTTGGACGCCCTGGTCGAGCGCGCGCACACCGCCTGGCGCGGCTGGCGGGCCGACCCGGCCGCCCGGACCAGCGCGCTGCTCGCGGCGGCCGACGCCGTGGCGGCCGCCGAAGCCGACCTCGCCCCGCTGCTCACCCGTGAACAGGGCAAGCCGCTGACCGAGTCGTACGCGGAAGTCGCCCGAACGGCCGCCCGGATGCGCTACTTCGCCGAGCTGGAACAGGGGACGCGGCCGATCAGGGACGGCCGGGCCGTACGCAGCGAGATCCGCTGGCGGTCGCTCGGGCCCGTCGCCGCGATCGTCCCGTGGAACTTCCCCCTCCAGCTCGCCTCGGCGAAGTTCGCGCCGGCGCTCGCCGCCGGCAACACGGTGATCCTCAAACCCTCCCCGCACACCCCCCTCGCCACGCGGCTGCTGGCCGACGTCGTCGCGGACGCGCTCCCCGAGGGCGTGCTGACGATCGTCACCGGTCACGAACCGCTCGGCGCCCGCCTCGCCTCGCACGAGGGCATCCGGCACGTGACCTTCACCGGCTCCGCGCCCACCGGGCGGGCCGTCGCCCGCGGCGCGGCGGACTCACTCGCCCGGGTCACCCTGGAACTGGGCGGCAACGACGCGGCCATCCTGCTGGAGGACGTCGACGTCGAGCGGATCGCGGACCGCTTGTTCTGGGCCGCGTTCCGCAACTGCGGTCAGGTCTGCATGGCGGTCAAGCGCGTCTACGCCCCGGCCCGCCTCTACTCCCGGGTGGTCGAGGCCCTCGCCCACCGGGCCAGAGCGACCGTGGTCGGGCCGGGGCTCGAACCCGGCTCGCAACTCGGGCCGCTCAACAACGCGGCCCAGCTCTCCCGGATCGAGGACTGCACGGCCCGGGCCCTCGCGGGCGGTGCCCGGGCCGCCGCCGGAGGCCACCGCCCGGGACTGCCCGGGTACTTCTTCGCGCCGACCGTCCTGGCCGACGTACCCCCCGACAGTCCCGTGGTGACGGAGGAGCAGTTCGGTCCGGTGCTGCCCGTCCTGCCGTACGACAGCCTGGACGACGCCGTCGAGGCGGCCAACGGCACCCGGTACGCCCTGGGCGGCTCGGTGTGGTCGGGGGATCCCGAGCGGGCCGAGGCGGTGGCGGACCGCCTGGAGTGCGGGACGGCATGGATCAACCACCATGCCGAACTGTCCCTCGCCCAGCCCTTCGCGGGAGCCAAGGACAGTGGCGTCGGTGTCGCCGGCGGCCCCTGGGGCCTCGCCGGGAACCTCAGACCGTTCGTCGTGCACCGCCGGGAGGAGACCTGAGGTGAAGTTCCGTGCGGCCGTACTGCGTTCCTACGAGGCCCCGTTCGCACTGGAGGAGGTGATGCTGGACGAGGGCCCGGCCGACGGGGAGGTCGTGGTGCGGATCGCGGGCTGCGGGATGTGCCGGACCGACCTCGCCGTGCGCCGCTCCGCGGGCCGCAGTCCCCTGCCGGCCGTACTCGGACACGAGGGCGCGGGAGTCGTGGTCGAGACGGGAGGCTCGGCCACCGGGCTGCACGTCGGCGACCACGTCGTGCTGAGCTTCGACTCCTGCGGGCACTGCCGCGCCTGCCTGGGCGCCGCCCCCGCGTACTGCGACTCCTTCGCCGCCCTGAACCTCTTCGGCGGACGAGCGGAGAACGCCGCCCGGTTCACCGACGCGGCCGGGGGAGCGCTGGCCCCCCGCTGGTTCGGACAGTCCTCCTTCGCCGAGTATGCGACGGTGCCGGCCCGCAACGCCGTACGGGTCGATCCGACGCTGCCCGTCGAACTGCTCGGGCCGCTCGGCTGCGGCTTCCTCACCGGGGCCGGGGCGGTCCTCAACTCCTTCGGCGTCACTCCCGGCGACACCCTCGCGGTGTTCGGCGCGGGCGCCGTCGGGCTGGCCGCGGTGATGGCGGCCACGGCGGCGGGGGCGACGACGGTGGCCGTCGACCGCAGTCCCGAACGCCTGGCGCTCGCCGAGCGGTTCCACGCGGTCCCGCTGCACGCCGCGGCGAGCGACCTGCCCGCACGCATCCGGCGGCTGACCGACGGCGGCGCCCAGTACGCACTGGACACCACGGCCGACGGCGCGCTGATCAACGACGCCCTGCGGTCCCTGCGCCCCACCGGTCGCCTCGGACTGGTGGCACGGCTGCACACGGCGCTGCCGCTCGAACCGGGGACCCTGGACCGGGGCCGCAGCATCTCGCACATCTGCGAGGGGGACGCGGTCCCCGGCCTCCTGATCCCGCGGCTGACGGCGCTGTGGCAGGACGGACTGTTCCCCTTCGACCAACTCATCCGCACCTATCCGCTCGCGGACATCAACGAGGCCGAACGCGACTGCGACGCGGGCCGTGTCGTCAAACCCGTGCTGATCCCCGAGGGGCCACGGGACTGAACCACCGGCCGCTCGTGCGGCCGCCCTCATCCACGACCGACAGGGGAGAAGCATGGCCGACACCGCACAGCGAGACACCGAGGTGCAAGGCGTGGAAGGAGGCGTCGGGGTGACCGCGCTCCTGGTGGCGGCGGCCCGGGCGATCGAGACCCATCGCGCCGACAGCCTGGCCCAGGACGTCTACGCCGAGCACTTCGTACGTGCCGCACCGGCGTCCGCCGGCTGGCCCGTGCGCCTGCGCCAGGTGCCCGACGGGGACGCGAACCCGCTGTGGGGGCGGTTCGCGCGCTACTTCGGCCTGCGGACGAGAGTCCTCGACGACTTCCTCCTCGACTCGTTGCACGCGGGCGGCGCCCGCCAGGTGGTGCTGCTCGGTGCCGGACTGGACACCCGCGCCTTCCGCCTCGACTGGCCACCCGGATGCGTCCTCTACGAGATCGACAGGGACGGCGTACTGGCCTTCAAGCACCAGGTGCTCGACGCCGTCTCGGCCGCGCCGCGGACCACGCGCGTACCGATCCCGACCGATCTGCGCGACGACTGGGCCGGCGCGCTGACCGACGCCGGCTTCGACCCGGCGGCACCCGCCGTCTGGCTGGTCGAGGGGCTGCTGTTCTACCTGCCCAGTGCGGCCGAGACCTACCTGATCGGTGCGGTGGACCGACTGAGCGCACCGGGGAGCGCCCTGGCCTACGAGGTCAAGCTCGACAAGGACCTGCTGGAACACCGCGACAGCCCGCTCTACACCTCGACGCACCACCAACTCGGCATCGACCTGCTCGACCTGTTCAGCAGGGAACCGCGTCCCGACTCCGCGGCCGCCCTGGGGCAGCGGGGCTGGACCACTTCGGTCCACACCCCGTTCGACTTCACCCGCCGACACGGCCGCGGTCCGCTGCCCGAGCCGAACGACGCGCTGGGAGGCAACCGCTGGGTGTTCGCGATCAGGCCGGGGCCGTGACGGCCCCGCGGGCGGACGGCCACCTGTGACGGCCAGGACGCCGCCCCCGGTTCCGGTTCACGGGTGTTGGCCGTCGGCCGCCGTGGTGGGTCCTTGGGAGGCGTGCAGGTGCTCGTAGGTGCCGGTGAGATCGAGCAGGCGCTTGAGCACCGGGCCTATGTCGTCCAGGCGGAAGCCGATCCCGTCCCGGCAGGCCTCGCGGTGTATCTGTAGCAGCGTCGACAGTCCCATGGAGTCGACCGCGCCGAGTTCCCCGCAGTCCAGCCGCAGTTCTTCCGCGCCCTCGTGTTCCCGCAGCGCCAGCCGGACCTGTCGCAGCAGGTCTCCGCAGGTGTCGTGGTCCAGGTCGCCGGTGAGCGCCAGGCGTACGGTGCGCCGCGGGCCGGGCGACGGCGAGGCGGCGTGGGGTTCTGCGTCCGGGGATGTGGTCACGGTGTTCGTCCAGTGTCGCGGGTCAGGGGCGGGCGGTGAGGGTGCCGCGTCCGGCGTCGATGTAGTCACGGGCGCGCGGGAAGTCGCGCAGTTGCTCCTCCAGGAGATCGAGGCCCGGCATGAGTGCCCGCACGGGCACCCCGCGGGCGGAGAGGACGTCGGCGGTCCAGGCGAGGAAGCCGGTGAAGATCTCGGGAGCGTCGACGTAGAGGGCCGCGGTGAGGAAGTCGACGATGTGGGCGAGGTCCTCGGCGGTGCGCTCGCGCTGTTCGTCGGTGTAGTCCCGCACGAACGAGAACCGCTCCTGAAGGGCGTGGAAGGTGTCGCGCACCAGACGGGCCGACGAACCGGCGACCATGGTGTACTCCTGATCGCCCAGGTGGGGCAGATCGTCGATCACCTGATGGGCGGGTGCCGGCCGCGGGAGAGGGCCGGCGGCGAGCCTGTCGGCGGCCGCGCGTGCGTCCGGGGCCCAGGCGTCCGCGCCCAGCAGGCGGGCGTAGCGCCCGTCCGCCCCGAAGGCGAGACCGCCCGTCATGACGGGCGGCCCCGCGGCCTGGACGGCGGTGATCGCCCGGTGGGCGAGCGGCAGCCGGGTGGCCAGGGAACTGGACAGGCACACCGCGTCCGGGCCGGTGCGGTGGATGTGGCCTATCAGGTGGGCCGTGGGCACCTGAGCGCCGAGGTAGTCGACCTGCCAGCCCCGCAGGCGCAGGGTCTCGGCCACCAGCCGGGCCGGCAGCGCGTGCCACTCCTGGTCCACGCAGGCGACGGTGACGCGGCCGCGCGGTGTGCCGGGGCGGCCTACCGGCAGGGCGGCGATCGCGCGGTCGTTGATCGCGGTGGCGGTGTGCTCCCCGGCCACGCTCAGGCGGTTCGCGGCCCACTCGACGCCGACCCGGTGCTGGACGGCGGCGATGACGTCCAGCAGCACCGCCTCGGCGTCGAGACCCGCGGCGAGGGCGTCCTCGACGACGTCGACGGCCGCGTGGGTGTCCCCGGCCAGTACCGCGGACCAGAGCCGGTCCGCCCAGCGCGCGGCCCGCTCGTCGCCGTGCGGCGACGCGGGGCGGGAGCCGGCGGGCGGCCCGTCGGCCCGGTCGTCGACGTCGGCCGTGTGGATGCTCATGCCGTGTACCTGCCCCGGGTCGTCCCGTCCACCGCGCTGAGGTGCGAGCCCCGTGGAGCCGTGATGGCCATGACGGCGATGTCGTCGTGCCGTCCGTCACCGAGCCACTGCGCGGTCACCATCTGGATCCGCTCGACGACGGCTTCGGCCGGCATGCCGACGCATTCGGCCGCCGCGCGCATGAGCCGCTGCTCGCCGAACAGGGTGTCGCCCAGCGGGCCGCCCCTGGCCTCGGTGACGCCGTCGGTGAACAACAGGCAGGTCTCTCCCGGCGCGAGCCGTACGTGTGCGGTGCGCGCGGCGATGGTGGGCAGGACACCGATGAGGCTTCCGCGGGTGTCGGCCTCCTCCACGGTGCCGTCGCGGCGCAGCACGAGCGGCGGCGGGTGGCCCGCGGCGGTGAGACGCAGCACCACGTCGCTCTCCTCGCGTCGGACGGAGGCCAGCACGAGGGTCGCGAAGCGGGTGTGGTGGCTGGTGCGCATCGCGTTGTTCAGCAGCCGCAGCATCCTGGTGTGGTCGCCGGCCAGCGGGAGCAGCGCCTGCAACGTGTTGCGGATCTTGCCGGTGAGCACCGCGGCTTCCAGTCCCTTGCCCGCCACGTCCCCGAGTACGGCGAGGGTCTCGGGCAAGTCCTCCCCGGGCGGGTGGACGTCGTAGAAGTCCCCGCCGACGCGTTCCGTGTCCATGCTCGGCCGGTAGCCGCCCGCGAAGTCCACGCCCTCCAACTGCTCCAGCGTGGGCGGCAGCAGCTCCCGCATCAGCGTCTCGGAGATCCTGTTCTGCTCGGCGTAGAGACGGGCGGCCGACATGGCCGCACCCGCCCGGGCGGCGAAGAGCCTGGCCAGTATCTCGTCCCCGTCGGTGAAGGCCGCCTCCCGCCCCCGGCGCAACAGGACCAGGGCGCCCGCCGACACCCCGTGGCCCGGCAGTGGAGTGACCGCCAGGGAACCGACCTCGCCGAAGTCCGCGGGCACCAGCCACCCGGGGGCGGAGGACGGGTCTATCCACTGCGCGGGCACCGGCGGGAACCCGCGCAGGGCCTCGGTGAGGCCGGGCACGGTGCCGGGGGAGTCCGGGACCGCGAGCCGGGACACCTCCCCCCGGTGGTCGCAGAGCACGACCGGCAGCCTGCCGTTCACGGCGGGGGAGATGACCAGCGCGGCGTCCGCCAGGTGCTGGGTGGCCAGGCGGGCGGTCACCTCCGTGCAGCGGTCCAGGTTCAGCGAGGAGAGCAGGGCGGTGGAGGCTTCGTTGAGGAAGCGGGTGCGGGCGCGCTCCGCCTCCAGCTCCGTCAGGAGCGACCGGCACTCGGTCTCGTCCACCAGCCACCACGCGGTGCTGTCCCCGGCCGCGGCGGACGGATGGGCGGAGAAGAACCGATCGCCGACCGGCCCGGACACGGCACGGGTGTCCCCGCTCGCGGCGGCGAGCCAGTCCGGGGACAGCAGGGGCCGGCCGGAACGGGCGGCCGGCAGCAGCCCCGCGGCCGCGGCGTTGAGTTCCACGACATGCCCGTCCGCGGTTATGACCACCACCGGGCAGGGGGCGGTCGCGGCGCTCACCGTGCCTGCGGCAGCGGTGCGGGAACGGGCCGGGGGAGAAGTCATGCAACGGGGCCCCTACGCGTGGACCCTCACCTCACTTAGCGAAGAAAACAGATGCCTAACGACAACAGTCCCGTAGTGCGCTGGCTTGTGCAACCACCGCTCGCGCCGACGGCCGTCGCCCCGTGCCCGACGACGGCCGAAAAGCCCGGAGTTCTCGGGGCTGCGGCCTGCTCGCGCGTCCACGGGCCGCACGCAGACCTTCACCATCCGTCCACGTATCGAGGTGCGGACGGCCGTGCGTCAGCGCCCCAGCCAGTCCAGGCAGACCACCAGGGCGTCGTCGTCCGAGGACGACTGGCCGCGGTGGCCCTTCAGCTCGCGCAGGACGGCGCGCGGGACCTCCGCGGCGGGCAGCAGGCGGGTGGCCTGGATCGCCCGGCCCAGTGAGGCGTCCCCGTACGCCTCTCCCTTGGGTGAAGCCACCCCGTAGACGCCGTCGCTGACGAAGAGGAGCCGGTCACCGGGCTCGGCGCGCACCTCCTGGCACACGTAGTCGGTGTCCTCGAACATGCCCAGCGGCAGTTGCGCCTCCAACTCGACGCGCTCGACGACGCCGTCCCGCAGGCGCAGCATCCGCGGTGATCCGGCGTCCACGACGGACACGCGACCGGTGGCCAGTTCGAAGTCCAGCATCAGCACCGACAGGTAGCGGCGGCCCCGGTAGTGCGCGTAGACGGCCTGGTCCGCGAGCGCCGCCTGGTCGGCCAGCGGGAGACCGGCCCGTCGCGCGTTGCGCAGGGCGCTGATGGCCAGATTCGTCAGCAGCGAGGCTTCGATTCCCTCCCCCATGCCGTTGGTGACGTACAGCAGCAGGTGGTCCGCGGTGGCGGACCAGTCGAAGTTGTCACCGAAGATGGCGTAGGCCGGTTCGAGCTGGGCGCCGAGCCGGTACTCGGGCCGCGCACAGGAACGGCCGGGCAGGAGCTGCCACTGCATCTCCGCGGCCAGCGTCAACCGGTTCCTGCGGCGCGCCTGCATGTACACGTCGGTCTCGCGCTCCGCGACGACGACCTCGTGCGCCAGCACTTGGGCCACGTCGGCCAGTTCGGACACGGTGCCGTCCGCGCGGTCGCGGTCGTGCAGGGTCACCGACAGCACGCCGAGCCGGTCACCGCGCACCGTGACGGGCAGGTGCAGGCGCACCAGACCGTCCCGCAAGGACTCGACATGCGGTTGCTGTGCTCCGAAGGCGCGGCCCGCGGCGCTGTCGTGCACCGGGACCGGATCGGTGGTGTGCGGCAGCACGGACACCGGTTGCAGCACGGTCAAGCCGTAGTCGGCCATGAACAGTTCGACCGACCGTGCCGCGTAGCGCTGGGTCAGCACGTGCCGGACGGCGTCGAGCAGCTCATGAGGCGCCGCCGTACGCAGAGCGCGTTCAGCGGCCACGAATCTGTTCACGAGGAAAGGAAACCCATTCTCATGTAGGGGCGAGGAAGGAGGAAGGACCTCGCCGGGTATCTGTTCGCGGGAGGTGCGCCGGTCGACCGAGTCGTCTGTCCCCGGTCTCGCGCGCCTAGTAGGCTGGCCCGCGTCCCAGCGTCTGCGAGAGTGTGACCGTGACTGCTTCCCGTCCCCGCCCCGACGAGGTCGCGCGCGTGACCTCCACGGCCGCGGAGCTGCTGGAGGTGCTCTGGGGCCGGGCATCGACCGCCCCGGCCTCGGTCTCCCAGCTGCGGGTGCTGTTCATCCTGGAGCACCACGAGGGGATCAACCTGCGCACGCTCGCCGGTTCCCTGGCCTCCACGCCCCCGTCGACCAGCCGGCTGTGCGACCGGTTGCAGGCGGTCGGCTTCGTCGAACGCACCGTGAGCGCGACCAGCCGACGTGAAGTACGCCTCCACCTCACCAAGCGGGGACGTGCCTTCCTCGACGACCTGCGGGAGCGCAGGGAGCGGGAACTGCGGGCGGTGCTGGAGCAGATGCCCGCCGCCAAGCGGACCGCCCTGCTGTCCGGCCTGGAAGCCTTCTGCGAGACCGCCGCGAGCCGGCTCCACCACGACACCGAAACCGACACCGACACCCGCACCGCGTGACCTCCCCTTGCCCTCGCCATGTGCACCGGATACCCCCGAAGTCGCTGATCATCGACGTGCCCGCCTCCCGTTCCCCCGAGCCTCCCCTTCCGGGGGCTCGGGGAGCATGCCGGTGAGCCGGTTCATCCAGGCACGCACAAAGCGTTCTGGACGCCCCGGGCGCCCCGGGCGCCTCGGGTGTCACGCAGGCGTCGCCGCGGTGGATCGTCGTGTCGACGCCGGTGACGACTCCATGAGCACTGCCTCGCCGGAGGCTGTCAGTGCCCGTTCATAGGATCACGGCATGTCTGATGCCTTCACCGTCCTGTGGACCCATGACACGTGCCGTGCGCTGCGCAAGGCGGGCCGCGTGGGCGAGCGACCGCCCGTCGCCTTCGGCGGCGCTCACTCCTCCCTGCCCGCGTGGACCGGCGCTCGCGCCGGGGACGAGGTGTACGCCCTGCATGTCAACCAGCGCGAGGTGTTCGTAGTGAGCCGGATGCAAGTGATCGACACGGAGCGACGCGACTGCTGCGGCGCGGCCCCCACCACATGGGAGGACCCTGCGTATCCCGGACACGGCGACTGGTCGATGCTCGGCGCCAACGGCTGCGGCGCCGAGACGGTGCACGTGGACGCGACGCCCGTACGCTTCGACCTGGCCGTCCCCGGTGACCTGCTCGCGAGGCTCACCTGGCGCAACCGCCGAGGCCGGACCCGCGGTCTGAAGTACGTGGTGGACGGCCGCCTCGAGAAGTCGGTCAGCCTCCAAGGGTTCTACCGACTGACCCCCGAGGCCGCAGACGCCCTGGCGGAAGTCGTCGGCACCCCTGCTCCTCGGGGGACCAGTGAGGCGCGGGAATCTGATCCGGACCGCGTCAACCGCGGCGATGGCCGCAGTGCCGGTCATAGGAGCCCCAGCCGCTCCGGTGTCGGCGGCTGACCGAAGCTACATTCTCATCAAGCAAGGCGCCGACTGGGGGCAGTTCTACGCCGACGGCGGACAAGACCTACATCACGTGGGGCGACTGACAACCCCCGCTTCAGCCAGGCAGCCCATGTAGCAGGACGTGACCCTCGCTGTGCTCGGCAGCAGGCGGCGCGTCACCCCACGCACGTGTCGGCCCTCTCGCCCATCACGCCCTTGACCTGTACAAAGCAGGCATGCCCTGATGGGCTGGGTGCTCACTGGGTGAGGTGCCCAAGGGAAGGGTAGGCGGCACCCGACCCGTACGCACGACAGGGGAGCCCCGTATCCGCCATGCCGCCGTCCCCCAGCAGCGATACTGGATGCATGGACACGACGACCACCGCCCTCCGTGCCGAGGTGCTGCGGGACCGCTACCGCAGCCGGCTGCCCGAGCGCTTGCAGGAGCTGGCCGGCCCCGTCGAGGGCAACGTGGACCTGCCGCTCCACATCGTCTGGTCGGGGCGGACGAGCTACAGCCTGGACCGTCCGAAGTCCCGCATGACGCTGTACCGGACCGTCCTCGCCGAAGGACTGGGTGAGGACCTGGTGGCCCTCCTGCACCACCGGCTACTCACCGAGCAGTGGCCCATGCTGCGGCGCTTGATCAGTCCCTACATCCGAGAGGTCTGGGAGCACGCCTTCCCCGAGCTGCTCCGCACCGCTCAGGCCGACACGACCGCCGCGTGAAGCTCACTCCGCTCCACGAGCGTCTCCTCGCCGACATCCTCGACCTAGGCTCTCCTTACCCTCTGGTTCTCACCGGCGGCTACGCCGTGCAGGCCCATGGCCTGGTCGAACGCTTCAGCCGTGACCTCGACGTCGCCACCGAGAACCCCGCTCCGATGCAGGAGATCGTCGCCTCACTCACGGCAGGCCTCAGCGCGCGCGGATGGCGGACCACGCACGTCCAGACCGATCCGCTCAGCGGCCGGTTCCTCGTCACCGATCCGGACACCGGCGAGGAGTGCGAGGTCGACGTCCTCAAGGAGGCGTTCTGGGTTCCGCCCGCCCAGACCCCCTACGGTCCCGTTCTTTCCCTCGACGACGTGATCGGCACCAAGGTCCGTGCCCTCGCCGACCGCGGCACCGTCCGCGACCTCATCGACGTCCAGGCTGCCTCCCGCCACCGCTCCATCGCCGACCTCGAATCCCTGGGCCGCCGTCGCGCCCACGACGAGTTCAGCCTCGAAGACCTCCGGGACCGGCTGATCGGCGCGGACTGGTACGAGGATGAGGACTACACCGCGTACGGCCTCACCTCCCGGCAGATCGAAGAACTCAAGGCGTGGGCGCTTGAGTGGGCGGAGGATCTGGGTGTGCGGATCCATGACGAGAACGCCTGAGAGACGGTCATCGCGTCCATCCCCTCTACCGCCGTTGCAACGAGAGGGTGCGGTGTAGCCAGCTGGTTCCAGCCCGAAGTCGTCCACGGTGGGTGGCTGCCCTGCACGACGGATGTGCAAGGCGGCCGCGCGATACCCGGCAGTGGACTCACGGTGAAACTGAGCTGCGGTAACGGTCAAACACTGCATCCCGTTCCCACTCCCAGGTCCAGTCTGGGTCCCGACGGTGGAACTCGGTAACAGCCAGCTCGAAGAACTGGTCGGAAGGCTTCCGGCTGGACCCATTCACGACCAGTGCTCACAGCATCGGCTCGGGGCCGGTGCTGTCTCTATGGCAGACGTCCGTCAGCGAAGGCGGGGCAGCGGGGACGTCCACCGCGACGTCCGGCTCGCCCCTCGATTGTCAGTCCCGCCTCCTACGATCGCCGTTGATCAGCCCGCAGCAACAGAGGGGGTGCGATGGACGAGATCCGTCGCGGTGAGCGAGGCAAGCAGGAGACCTGGTAGTGGCTCATGGCCCTGACAGCGCAGCGGGGCCTGTGTGACTACCACGGTCGTTCCCCGGGCCCCATGATTGACCAGGAGAAGCCCATCACCGATACCAGAGCAGACGTCTGGTGGAACTTCTCTCCAGCCTGCGAAGACTGCAATCGCGAAGGGGTCATGTCCGCTGGAGTGGTTTATCGACGGCCACTCGGTGATCTCGTGTTTGAGGTTATGCGGTGAGGACGGTGTCGTCGGTTTCTGACTCGATCGGATGGAGGCGGGACTTGGAGAAGAGTTCGCGGCCCGTGTAGCGGCGGGCCTCGGTCTACTCGTCGTTCTGCTCGGCCAGGACCGCCCCCATGAGCCGGCTTGGGAACGGCGAGCTCGACGGCTCGGTGCGGGTGTCCCACTCGCGCGGACGATAGCCGTTGCGACGGATGACCTCTTATCGCTGACCTGTCCGTATTCAGCGTTGCAGAGGGCGTCGGCGAACGTTTTGACCATAGCGCGCAGCAGCGGGACTTACCGGGGCGAGATCTTCTTCGGCGAGGGTGTGCAGGGGCAGACTGTCGGGTACGGTCATCGCGCTGATCTCCTTCGACTTTCGACATCTCGAAGACCAGCCGGTGGCCGTTCTCATATCCGGGCCCTCACCCCGACGCCGGGCCAAGCGCCCGGATCAGGCGGGAGCCCGTACACCACTTCTTAGGACGCAACCGGACGGTTGAGTGAGGACCGTGATGGGAGCCCGGCTCGCTAATGGAGCGTGCGCGGTTGACAGCTTCTCAATGCCAGACGTGTCGCGCAGGCTGATTGTAGAAGGCGGATCGCCGCCAGCCCTGTTAAGTGAGGCTTGCTCAGCAATCCTTGGCGTGCCTCACACATGCATGCGGTAGCGTCCAGGCGCACGCGGCCCGCCTAACCGGGCCGGAGGGGGCACGGTGGCACCGCGGCTGGGTGGCGAGACGGACAAGTTCGGCAACCGCTATGAGGAAGCCTGGACGATCAGACATGCCCTGTACGTCCTCCTGGGTTCGGGCGCGTCGCTCTGCGTTGAACCGGGTGGGCCGCTGGGTGACGGGGTGGAGTTCGTCTACCGGCACGACCACGGGACGGAGGTCCACCAGGTCAAGCGGCAGAACCGCAACGCGAACAGCTGGAATGTGGCCTCTCTTCGCGACAAAGGAGTATGGGAGAGCCTGCGTTCACATGTCGAGGTTGGTCGGGCGTTCCACTTTGTTTCCGTACTCCCCGCCCGTGCGCTCGACGAACTCTCCGACCGGGCCCGTCGCTCCGACGATCTCGCCTCCTATGAGGCCGAGTGGCTGACGGACGAACTCCGGGGTCCCTTCAACGCCCTCGCCTCGAAGGGCATCTACGGCTCGACCGAGGCGGCCTGGAGGATGTTGCGAGGGCTTCGGGTGGAGTGGCACGACGAACGGGATCTCGTGCACACCAACGCGGTCCTGGCCGAACAGGCCTTGGCAGGGGCACCGGGCCGCCTGGCGACGCTTGCCCTCGGCCGAGTCCTTCTCGACAACCTGGGAACCACACTCGACGCCGCGGCCCTCACCACCCGGCTGGCGCCGTACGGACTGCGGCGCGTCGTGCGGGCCGACGCCGTCGCGGTGTCCGAAACCGTGAGAACGGTGACGCGCCGGTGGTCAGCGAGTGTCGAACGTACGCTGCTCCGGCCCACGATCCCCCGGGAGGAGGCCACCCGCCTCGTTGCGGAGGTCAGGGAGGGCGCCCGGCGGCTCGTCCTGCTGACCGGAACCGCGGGCGGCGGGAAGAGCGCTGTGCTGCATCAGACCTTCACCGTCCTCGACGAGGCGGCCACTCCGGTGCTCGCTTTCCGTCTCGACCGTTTGGAACCCTTCGGCTCGACCCATGAGCTGGGGCAGCGTGTCGGTCTGCCCATGTCCCCAGTCGGCGCTCTCGGCGCCGTGGCGGACGGGCGACCCTGCGTGCTCGTCGTGGACCAGCTCGACGCCGTCAGTATGGCGTCAGGACGCATCCCGGAAACCTTCGACGCGGTGGCCGACCTGGTGGACGAGGCTGCGGCGCATCCCGGCATGCAGGTGGTCCTGGCGTGCCGCGCGTTCGACGCCGAGGCCGACGCCCGCATCCGCAGGCTCATCGCTCCGGACCACTGCTCACGCGTTACGGTCGGGTCGCTCTCCGATGCCCAGATCGACACCGCCGTCACGGGCATGGGCCTGGATGTATCCCGACTGACCGCGCCACAAAGGGCGTTGCTGCGCTCACCGCTGAATCTCGTTCTCCTCGCCCAGGTCGCGGACCAGGAGGAGGCCCTCCTCTTTCACACCACTCGGCAGCTTTTCGACGCCTTCTGGGACACCAAACTGGAGGCGTGCGCCCGGCGTCCGTCCGTGCGTTTCCACGACGCGGTCTCGACAGTCGTCACCGCCATGAGTGCGCGCCAGCGGCTCTCCGTGCCGCAGAGCGTGCTCGACACGGACGATCTCGCCGTCAGCCGGAAGGTACTGGAGTCAGAACACGTCTTTGTGCGGTACGACGGCCGTCAACTGGCCTTCTTTCACGAGAACTTCTTCGACTACGCCTTCGCCCGCGAATGGCTTCGGCGGGAAGAAAGCCTTGTCGTCTTCCTCACCGGCGGGGAGCAGGAGCTGTTCCGCCGCGGACAGCTCCGGCAGGTACTCGATCACCTGTGGGATCTCGCCCCGGAACGGTTCGCCGAGGAGGTCGAGGCGCTACTGACAAGTCCGGACATCCGCTACCACCTCAAGCACCTGACCCTGGCCGTGCTGCGCGGCCTGGATGCTCCCACCGCTGCCGAGTGGGGCGCCGTAGCCCGTGTGCTGGACACCCGCCCGCCCTTCCGGGACCGCCTCGTCGACATGCTCGGCACGCCTGCCTGGTTCCGTCGCGGGGACGACGAGGGAGTCTTCAGGAACTGGCTCGACAGCGTCGACACGAGAGAACATGAACGGGCAGTCAAACTGTTGGCGGCGGTCGCCGACACCCTGCCCAACCGGGTGGCCCGCCTGCTGGAACCGCACACCGCTTACCCCGGGTACGGTGCGTGGCTGATCCGGATCGTTCCCCGCGCTCGCCTTGCCGGCAGCCGCCCCCTCTTCGATCTCCTGCTCGACGGCGTGCGAGCGGGCCTCTTCACTGGCCTCGAACACGCTCTCTGGTACGCGGCGGGCGATCTGGCGGTCGAAGAACCCCTTTGGGCGGTCGAGTTGCTGGGCGCGTTGCTGGAACGCCCGGACGCCCTCCAACTCGACGCCCAAGGCAGGGTGGCGGTACTGCGGATCCGTGACTACGCGGCGCTCAAGACGGTGAGCGCCGCCGCTGCGGGCGCACCGGAGGAGTTCTGCATCCGGTTCCTGCCGCTCCTCCTGGCCGTCATGAGCCTGACCGCTTACTCGATGCGGACGGGGTGGCCCGTCCATGACCGCCATTTCTCGCACCGCCATCCCGGCGACGACCCCGGCGACCTGGGCGACGCCCTGCTGCAAGGCATGGCCCAAGCTCTGCGGAGTACGGCAGGCCGGGACGCCATGCGAGCGCGTCAGCTCGTGGAACAGTTGGTGAGTGAGCCGTACGAAGCGGCGCAGTGGCTGCTCTACCAGGTCCTCGCCGCAGGGGGATCCGACCTTGCCCCGTGGTCCGCCGAAATTCTTCTCCAAGGCGGACACCGTTTGCTGTCCGGCTACGCAGCAAATGCCGTATGGGGCGCCCGCGAGGTTCTCCGCGCCATCGGCGGCGTCCTGCCCGACAACTCTTTCGGGCGGCTGGAGCAGTCCCTGCTTCACCTGCGCCTCCCCCCGGACGGCAGACTCTCGCCCTGGCACGAATTCACTCTGTTGACGGCGCTTCCCGAAGGGCGGCTCTCCGAGCGGGCGACGCGTCGGCTCGGAGAACTCCGCCGGCTTCACGGCGACCGACGAGAGCCGGACGAACCGGAGGGGGCGACGGGCGGGTTCGTCGGATCGCCCATCCCGGCGGAAGCGGCCCAGCACATGAGTGACGACCAGTGGCTGAAGGCCATGAGGAAGCACGGCCGGGACCGAACCGACTGGATGACCCATACCGGTGGGGCGCGCGAGCTGTCCCACGTTCTGCGGAGCGTGACGGTGGCGGACCCCGGCCGCTTCGCGCGGTTCGCCATGCGGATCGATGCCGGGACGCACCCGGCCTACGGTGCCTCGCTGCTCCTCGGCCTAGGGGAAGCCGAGCAGTACGACGATCCGGAGACCGTCTTCGCGGCGGTGCGCCACTTCGCGGGCAGGGGCAGGCCGGAGCAGGACCGGTGGCTGGGGCACGCCCTGCGGAAGTACCTCGACCACGTGCCGTTCGACCTGGTGGAGGCACTCCTGAGCCGCGCTCTCGACTCGGGCGAGCCGAGCGACGCCGACGATCTGTCCAGCGCGGACGGAGGCGATGCGACGCGTGACCTGCTGACCGCCGGGATGAACACCGTACGAGGGAGCGCGGCCGAGAGCCTGGGCGATCTGCTAGTCCACGACGCGGACGGGTCTCGCGCCGCCCTGATTGTCCCCCACCTGCGCCGACTGGCGGCCGACCCCTCACTCGACGTCCGGGCGTGCGTGGCCCACGTGCTGCATGCTGCGATCCGTCACGACCGCCCGGCGGCGGCCGATGCGTTCGCGGTGCTCGTCCAGTCCCCCGACCACCTTCTGGCGTCACCGTACGTTGTCCGCCTGGCCGTTGCCCTAATGCACGGAGACCCGGCGTCGGTCGGACCGCTGACGGAGCGCATGCTGTACTCCCCGGTGGAGCCAGTGCGCCGGGTCGGGGGCCAGGTCGCCGCGCTGGCAGCGATGGAGTGGGAGATCCCTGACCTGCTGGCCAAGGTGCTTGCCGGAGACGACACGGCACAGCGGCAGGGAGCCGCCGACGTGTGCGCCCAGCGCCTCCTGACCACCGGTGACGCGGCGCTCGCCCATCACGCACTCGTCCGGTTCTTCCACGACCCCGAGGAGGACGTGCGAGAAGCCGCCGCTGAAGTGGCCGCCGCGCTTCGCGGCCAGCCTCTCTGGGCCTATCGGCGGACACTGACCGCGCTGATCGACTCCCGCGCCTTCGGGGTCGCCCTGTCTCAGTTGTTGATCACGATCGAGGACGCCCCGGACCAGGTCGACGAACTGGTTCTGGCATGTGCGCGGCGCTTTGTCGCGGTGTTCGGAGCCGCTTCCGCCGACTTGGCCCGTGGTGTGGCGGCCGACGCCCGCCACATCGGCCGCCTGCTGGTTCGCGCGTATGTCCAGGCATCGTCACCCGCGCCCAGGTCCGAGATTCTCGATCTACTGGACGAACTGCTGCTGTTCGGGTCCTACGGCGTGGCCGAGGCGATCAACGACTCCGACCGGCGCTGAACGGGACCAGACCGCAGGATGCTCCCGGCGTGCGCTGCCGCGCGCCCCGGCGTGCGTCCGGCGCGCCGATCGGCCGATCCGAAACGTCCGCCGCCCCCGGTGAGCGAGTGCTGTCCTGTGAGGATGAAGCATGGTTGGAATCGCAGCGGCCGCGTGGCCTTCCTCGACACATTGCCGCCTGAAGCGCGCGCGGCTTTCGAACAGCTCGGCAGCCAACATCGCTATACCAGGGGAGACGTACTTCTCCATGAGGGTGACCACACCCAGGACTTGGTGGTCCTCCACGAAGGCTTGGTGAAGGTGACTGCCCGGCTGGGCCGTGACCGGATGTCGCTCGTGGACATCTGGAACGGTGGGGATGTCGTGGGCGAAGGGGCGGCGATGGGTGTCGGACCGCGATCGGCCACGGTCACCGCCTGCACCGACGTGGTCGCCGCCGTCGTCCCGAAACATGAGCTAGATGCCTTCCTCCTCGCCCGTCCTGCGATGACGGTGTCGCTCTTCCAGATGGCCTGCGCTCGGCTGCGCCGGTCCGACCGTTTGCGTCTCGAACTCGGCCGATACCCGCTCCCGGTCCGACTGGCACGAGTCCTCGTTGAACTCGCGGAGTCGTACGGCCGGCCCGCAGAGACGTTTAGGGGACCCAACTGGAACAAGATGCGCATCGAGGTGGAGTTGTCCCAGCCGGAGTTCGCCGCGCTCACCGCGTCCACCACGGACACCGTTCACAAGGCTCTCGCTCACCTACGGAAGCGCCAAATCATCACCACCGGCGATCGGAAGACCTCCGTCGAGGACATGGTCCGGCTGCGTAAGGCAGCCCGGCTGAGTGTGCCGTGACCTTGGAGCATGGCAAGTAAGCCGCATTAATGCGGCTTGTGCAGCCGTTCCCGCCCCTTCCGCCCACTGTTGGCGTGTACCGCACCCAACTCCACCTGGAAGGTGGCGAGGTGTCATGAAAAAGTTCTCTCCTCCCCGGCCGCCGGCTGGCCTGCCGCACCGCCGGCTGTGCCTGGCCGCGGATGTGGAGCAGTACGGCCGTCTCGACACCCGGACGCAGTTGGCCGTCCAGTCCGAGCTGGTCCGGATGCTGGACGAGGCGGCGACGCTGACCGGGCTGGACAGGGCAGCCTGGAAGCGTCAGCCGCAGGGCGACCTGGAGTTCGCCGTCCTCCCCGAAGCCACGCCGGAGGATGCAGTGGTAGGCCCCTTCGTCCACCACCTCGCGGTCCGTCTCGGGGACCGCAACACCCGCCCGGCCGCCCAGCGAGTCAGGCTACGGATGGCCGTGGACACCGGCGTGGTCGCGGACGCCGCCCTCGGCCACGCCGGTCCGGCCCCGGTCGCCGTGGCGCGCTACGTCAACGCACTCCAGCTCAGGGCCGTATTCGCCGCTCTCACCGCGGCGGATCTTGCCGTCATCGTGTCGGACCGGCTGTACCAGGACGTCGTGCGGTCTGGGCGGCGGGACCTTGACCCTGCGCAGTACGTGCGGGTCCATGTGCGGGAGAAGGAGTTCAGCGGCTACGGCTGGATCCGCGTGCCGGGCTACGCGCCGGACGACGTGCGGTCGTCCTTGGCGCAAGCCCCGGAGCCTGAGCCCTCGCCGGACACTGGGGCCCCGAGCCGGACGACCCTGTCCCAGCATGTCCACCAGGGCGTCGCTGTCGGTCGGGACGTCGTCGGCGGCCTCACCGTCGGACTGCCCGTGTCCCCGCCGCCAGCCGACTCCGGGCCCGCCCGGTGACGGCCCCCTACGAGACCCCGCCCTGGCGCGAGCGGGGCGACAGCCAGTGGGCGGACTACGGGGTGAACGTCGGCCACGCCGTGTACGGAGGGATTCACTTCCACCCGCCCGCCACACCGTCCCCGCGCCGAAACGGGACGGCGCCCCGAGCCCGTATGACGTGGCAGACGGCTGTGCTGTCGGCCCTGACCGAACTCGCACGTGCCTGCGGCCGAGCCGCTGCCGCCCTGGCATACCTACGGCCCGAGAAGGCCGGAAAGGAGGAGGGATGACATCGACCGGACCCGGGAGCGTCTTCGCCCGGATCGACCAGGGCGTCCTCGGACCGCCCGGCGCCACGCGGCCGTCCCTAACGGTGCACGTCGGCTCCCATACGGTCCTGCTCTCCCCGGAGGAGAGCCGGAGGGCGCTCTACGGCCCACGACGGGACGCGGCGCTGGGCGCGGCGGTCTGGCGTCAGGCTGTCATCGACGCCCGGCGGGAGCCGCGCGACGGCAACGGCACCGGACGGCTGCTCGTCGTCTGGCTGGTTCTCCCAGGGCTGTACCGGAACCTGCACAGGATCCTGCGCCTCTGGCGGCGGGTCGACCGGGCTGACCTCGAGGCGGAGGCCGTCCTGGCCGTGCTTGCCGCCCTCGACGTGGCGGACCTGGACGGTCCGGATCCGGGCGGCTGCCTGATTAAGGAAGCGGTGAACCAGATGTGGGCCTACGCGAAGCGCGTCACGCGGGAGATCCCTGTCATTGACATTGGTGCCTTCGCAGAAGCCCGCAACGCCACCGACTCGCCAGAGGAACGGCCGCGCCCGTTCGAGGGATGGGAAGTGCACATCGCGCCCCCACCCCGCCGCGAGGGCCTGTACGCCACGCTCCGTTTCGCCGAGCCGCGCCCCCGGGGCGACGGCCGGCGGACCGGTGCCCGCCTGCCCGACCTGGTGTTCCGGGCTCGCCGCCATGAGGAGGCCGACCTCATCGGCACGCTGGTCCTGCGTCCCGCGGGAGGCCGGCGGTGAGCCGGCGGTCCGGCCCGCCGCTTGGCTTCGCGGAGGCCCTCGATCTGCCCCTCAGCGTCGACCTGCGCACAGCCGCCCGCGCCTTTGGTATCTGCCCCGCGACGGCGTACAAGCTGATCCGCCTCGGCGCCTTCCCGTGCCCCGTGCTGCGGGTCGGCGGACACTATCGCATCCCCACCGCCTACCTGCTGCGCACCCTCGGCATCGAGGAGCGGCCGGTGTACGCCGTCCCCTTGGAGGACGAGACGGCGCCCGCAGCCCGGCCCCACGAGAGCCACACTCGCGCATCGGAGGATCCTGCATGATCACGTCACAGACGCTCCGACAGGAATCCGACCAGCCCTGGAAATGCTTCGTCATCGGGCCCATCGGTGACCCGCACGCCGCGCACGGCAGCTCCGAGCGCGAGGCGTACGAGCACCACCTCGGTATCTTCGAGCAGGTGATTGCCCCTGCTTGCGAGAAGTACGGCATCAGCGCCATGCGCGCGGACGGTATCGCGCACGCCGGTGACATCAACGAGCAGATCTGCCGGCATGTCGTCGAGTCCGACTTGGTCGTCGCGGACGTCAGCGGTGGCAACCCCAACGTTATGTACGAGCTGGGGCTGCGGCACATCACGGGTAAGCCGACGATCCACATCGGGGAGGCAGGGCAGCTACCCTTCGACATCGCGTCGATCAGGACCATCCGCTACCAGCGGACGCGCAGCCAACTAGCTGGAGCGCGCAAGGAGATCGAGAGCGCTTTGGAGGCCGGGCTCCGGGACGGCTTCGAACTCCTCACGCCGGCACGGGTGCTGCCCGGACTCCAGATTGGTGACGGAACGGCCTCCGCCTCGGAGGTCGGCGACGGGGGGAAGGGGGAGGACGAGGACTCGCCAGGTCTGCTCGACGACTTCGCCGTGATTGAGGATGGGCTGGACGAGACTGCCGCGGACATGGAGGCGATCACGAAGACGATTGAGACGATTGGATCGCTGACCGAGCAGTCCGGCACCGAGATGCTCGATCTGGCCCAGGCGAACGCGCCCATGAGCGCACGGCTCGCCGCCGTGGCCCGGTATGCGGAGACGATCAGCGCACCGGCGAGCGAACTGAACACTGTCGCCGCTGCGTTCGCGGCGCGGATGGCGACTCTGGACAGCGGGGTGCGGGCCGCGCTGGGGCTCATCGAGATGACGCCGCCCAATGAGCGCGGCGAGGGCGCGGAGGAGTTCCTGGAGCAGCTGATGTCCCTGGACGAGGCTGCGCAAGACGGTCTGGCGCAGATCGGCTCCTTCGGCACCTCGGCGGGCGCCATGGTCCGGGTGAGCAGGCACCTCCGCAAGCCGGTTAAGGAGATCTCCGCCGCGGTGAAGCAACTGACCTCCGCCATCACGAGGATGGGAGAGTGGGCGGCCAAGGCCCGTGCGCTGACGCACAGTGCCACCGCGTGACACTGCCTTGTAGGGACCTGGGCCTTCTCAAAGGCCCGGGTCCTGTGTCGTCACGCCTGCACGCTCACGGGTGCCTGCTGGCTGATCGGCCTGCGGGTCATTCGCCTTACGGCAGTGGAGGTATGCCAGCTCTTGCTGCCGCAGGAGGTGTCGTCCAAGACGATGTCGGCGCTCCTGTTCTCTGCAGTGTCCTACCGCAAGCCAGGCTGCAGAAGAACCCAAGTACCGGGCTTTGGGAGTCAGCATCTGGTCAGCATCAGTCCTCACAGATTCTGCGACGGCCTTCGAACAGGTGCTTCGTTGGCGGCGTGACAACAGCCTGGTTCGCGCGGAAGCCCAGGCAGGGAGCCTGCTCACCGGAGTGACGCGATGTTCCTCACAGCCTTCGAGTCCGGCGCGCGCTAGTTGTAGACTGATACGGCCCTTGACCTGCACAAAGCAGGCAGGGAGCCGTCTTCCAGGAGTCCGACATGCTGCGCACCATGTTCAAGTCCAAGATCTAGCATCTGGGCATTCGCGCTGGTCAGAGGCGTTATACGGTCGCTCAGGTCAGCAAGTGGTCAGCATCGGGTGCGGGAGTGTCCTGCCGTGCTGACCCGGGGGCCGCCGCAGCGGGGTTCTGGGCCCGGACGCCTGGCTTCCGTCTGGAAGGTGCGTGACGTGGCTCGTCAGCTCGCTCGCTGTAGGGGTCGTTCTGCAAGGACGGCGGCCGTGCCGGGCCGACGCGGGGCCCGCACCCGTTCACGATCCGTTCCCGCAATGGTCGGGGGAAGCAGGTCGAAGCGGGCGGCTTCACCACGCAGGACGATGCGATCGAGCGCTTGACGCAGATCTATGCGGAGAAGACGGCGGTCCGGCTCCCCGCCACACGGACGTACATGCACTGGGCACCGTCCTGACCACGGTCGACCGGGACGCCTCCGCCGTCTATCCGTGCCTGGCCGACTCCCTGCGCTCCCTGGACACCTTGGTGCCCAGCACGGATCACCCTCGAGCGGCCCACCAAGTTCGTCGGCCGGGTCTATTCGCGGGAGGTGGCGCACGTCCTCGCCCGCGAGCGGGGCTGGCACATCGTCAAGGACACCACGGGATGGCGCCGCGTCGTCCCGTCCCCGGCGCCGAAGGGCCGTCATGGAGACGGACACCGTCCACGCCATGCCGAACAGCGAACGCTGGTCGTCTGCGCCGGCGGTGGAGGCGTCCCCGTCACGGCCGATCACGACACCGGGGCGCTGACCGGAGTCGAAGCCGTCGTCGACAAGGACTTCACCGCCGCTTCCCTGCTCATCCTCACCGACGTCCCGAGCGTGTACGCCGACTTCGGCACGCCTCGCCAGCAGTCCGTGTTCGACGTGGCCCCCCAACTTCGGGACAGGGCCTTCCCCCGAGAGTTTGATGAAGCCCAAGACCGAGGCCGCTGCCCGGTTCGTGGAACGGACCGGTGGCCTGGCCGCGATCGGAGCCCTCGACGCCGCCTACGCCATCGTCCACGGAACATCGGGGACGTTCGTACGACCGAACTCCCCATCGGATGACAAGCAGCAGGCGGCGCACCGGAGAGTCGGATTCCGGGACGGTTGGCTCCTGGCCAGGGGCCAGTGGCCTCTGCTGTCGCCGCCTGACGGGACCCAGACTCGAAGCAGATTGAAGGAGGATTTCCATGACCCGCACCATCACCGTCGGACTGGACGGTTCGCCGGCGAGCCTGGCTGCCGCGAACTGGGCCGCGCACGAGGCACAGCTCAGGGACCTTCCTCTGAGGCTCGTGACCGCGTGGGAGTGGCAAGCTCCCGCCTTCGAACCTCCGACCGGACTCGGCGTACCGGTGCCGCCGAGCGACCTCCAGCGGGCATCGGCACAGCACCTGCTGGCCCAGGCGCGCTCCCGCGTCGGCGAGACCCGCCCCGGGCTGCGGATCGACACGGACGAGATCGCCGGTCTGCCCGTCCCGGCTCTGCTGAAGGCCGCCGAGGAGGCCGAACTGTTGGTACTGGGCTCCCGCGGACTGAGCAAGGTGGCGGGACACCTGCTCGGTTCCGTCTCCCATGCCGTCCTGGCCTCGTGCGAGCGGCCCGTCGTCCTCGTCCGTGCTGCCGAGCACAGCGAGGAGGAGGCGACGCCGGAGACCTCGGCACGCGAGGTCTCCGCCGTCTCTGGCCACCGTGACGTCGTCTTGGGCCTGGATCTGCACAAGCCCCATGACGCGGTGATCGACTACGCGATCGAGGCGGCTTCACGGCGCGCCGCACGCCTACGGATCATTCACGGCTGGACGCTGCCGCCCTACTACTACGGCGGTGCGCTCATGCCTGACCTGAACGACGGCATGGTCAAGCAGGTACGGAGCGAACTGTCCGACCTCCTGCGACCGTGGCAGGACAGGTACCCCGCTGTGGAGGTTCACGCGCAGGCCACGATCGGTGGTGCCGGGCGCCACTTGGTCGACGCCTCCTACGACGCCGCCCTCGTGGTGGTGGGCAGGCGGAGCCGTCGGGCGGCCGTAGGCGCTCATATCGGTCCGGTGACCCAGGCGCTGCTGCATCATGCCGTCGCTCCGGTGGCGGTGATCTCGCACGACTGACCGAGAAGGACTGCCCAGGACTGCGAACGCAACGAGGCAGACTTTCCCTGTCCGTTCCTCAGCCCGCCTGTACGCGGTGCGTGTGACACGCCGCTTGCAGGCGGACTGTTTCATCGCTGGTGGCCCTGGGGCATGTGGCGGTCGCTCCGATGGAGTCGACGTTCCACGCGTGGGCCGGGGCGGCGTGGGCGGACTGGCTGTTCATGCTGGGTCTGCTGGGGATCGGGCCGGCGTTGACGGCGGGGGTGGCGCTGCGTGTGGCGGCCTTCGCGGGGTCGGTGATGACGGCGTTGATGTGGGTGGCGGAGTGGGGCTCTCACCGCCGGGCAGCTCCCGCAGGTGGTCCTGCGCCTCGGACACGCGCCACACCTCCGGGCTGTCCGGGGACTGCGGCTCCATCAGAGGGCGTTCGCGTGAGCCTTCCCCCTACTCGATCGAGTACCGGGCGGCCGCAAGCCGTGTGTACGGAAGGGTCCGGTCGGCCCTGTCGGGTACCCGGTGAACGGGGCAGGGTGAGACGAAAGACCTCGCAGGGCTCTCCGTCGAGCCGACCATCGATCCGCAAGGGAACTCACGATGCGCGCCCATTCGCAACAGGTGTCCAGCCCGCTCTCGGGCGAGGAATTAAGGAGGCTGGACGCCCACTGGCGTGCAGCGAACTATCTCTCCGTGGGCCAGATCTATCTGATGTCCAATCCTCTGCTCACCGAACCGCTGCGCGCTGAGCACGTCAAGCCGCGGCTGCTCGGTCACTGGGGCACTTCACCCGGCCTCAACCTCGTGTACACACACCTCAACCGACTCATCCGCTCCCGGGGCCTGCAAGCCCTCTGCATCTGGGGGCCCGGTCACGGCGGCCCCGCCGTGGTGGCCAATTCCTGGCTGGAAGGGTCGTACACGGAGACCTACCCGGACATCACCCGGGACGCCGCCGGGATGGCCCGGCTGTTCCGGCAGTTCTCGTTCCCCGGAGGCGTCCCCAGCCACGTGGCCCCGGAGACGCCCGGCTCCATCCACGAGGGCGGGGAACTCGGCTACGCCCTCTCTCACGCCTACGGCGCCGCCTTCGACAACCCCGGCCTGCTGGTCACCTGTGTCATCGGTGACGGTGAGGCGGAGACGGGGCCGCTGGCCGCCTCCTGGCACTCCAACAAGTTCCTGGACCCCGTGCGGGACGGCGCCGTCTTGCCGATCCTGCACCTCAACGGCTACAAGATCGCCAATCCCACCGTGCTGTCCCGGCTTCCGGAGTCCGAACTCGACGAACTCCTCAAGGGATACGGACACGAGCCCATCCACGTCACCGGAGACGAGCCGGCCGCCGTCCACCGCGCGATGGCCCAGACCATGGACACCGCCGCGGACCGTATCGCCGCTGTTCAGCGCGCCGCCCGCGAGGAGGGGGAGATGGAGCGGCCCCGCTGGCCTTTGATCGTCCTGCGCACCCCCAAGGGCTGGACCGGCCCCGCCGAGGTCGACGGCCTTCCCGTGGAAGGGACCTGGCGAGCTCACCAGGTCCCCCTGTCGGCCGTCCGGGACAATCCCGACCACCTGCGGCAGCTCGAGGAATGGCTGCTCTCCTACCGGCCGCAAGAGCTGTTCGACGAGCACGGGGCACCTCGCCCGGACGTCCTGACGTGCGTCCCCGACGACGCACGCAGGTTGGGATCGACCCCGCACGCCAACGGCGGCCTGCTGGTGCGCGAACTCCCGCTGCCGCCTCTGGAGAGGTTCGCCGTCCCGGTGGACAAGCCGGGCGCGAACCTGCACGAACCCACTCGCGTCCTCGGCGACCTGCTGGAGTACGTCATGCGAGAGACCGCCGGCCGACGTGACTTCCGCGTCGTCGGCCCCGACGAGACCGCTTCCAACCGCCTCCAGGCCGTCTACGCCGCCAGCGGCAAGGCATGGCAGGCCCGTACCCTTGAGGTGGACGAGCACCTGGACCGCCACGGCCGGGTGATGGAGATTCTCTCCGAACATACCTGCCAGGGCTGGCTGGAGGGATACCTCCTCACCGGCCGGCACGGGCTGTTCTCCTGTTACGAAGCGTTCGTCCACATCGTCGACTCCATGGTCAACCAGCACATCAAGTGGCTGCGCGTGACCCGCCGGCTGCCGTGGCGTGCCCCCATCGCCTCCCTCAACTACCTGCTCACCTCGCACGTGTGGCGCCAGGACCACAACGGCTTCTCCCACCAGGACCCCGGCTTCGTCGACCACATCCTCAACAAGAGCCCCGAAGCCGTACGGGTCTACCTGCCGCCGGACGCCAACACCCTGCTCTCCGTCGCCGACCACGCCCTGCGCAGCCGCGACTACGTCAACGTGATCGTCGCCGGCAAGCAGCCCTGCTTCGACTGGCTGACCATGGAGGAAGCCCGGGTGCACTGCGCGCGCGGCGCCGGCATCTGGGACTGGGCCGGCACCGAGGACGGCACCCGGGAACCCGACGCGGTCCTCGCCTGCGCGGGCGACGTCCCCACCCAGGAGGTACTGGCCGCCGCACAGCTGCTGAGGCACCACCTGCCGGAGCTGGCCGTCCGGGTCGTGAACGTCGTCGACATCGCCCGACTGCTGCCGAGCGAGGAACATCCCCACGGAATGAGCGACTTCGAGTACAACGGCCTGTTCACCCCCGACAAGCCGGTCGTCTTCGCCTACCACGGCTACCCGTGGCTGATTCACCGACTGGCCTACCGCCGCACAGGCCACCAGCACCTGCACGTGCGCGGCTACAAGGAAATGGGCACGACCACCACACCGTTCGACATGGTGGTCCGCAACGACCTGGACCGCTACCGGCTGGTCATGGACGTCATCGACCGTGTCCCCGGCCTCGCGGTGCGCGCGGCGGCCGTGCGCCAGGGGATGGAGGACGCCCGGCTGCGCCACCACGCGTACATCCGCGAGCACGGTGTCGACCTTCCCGAGGTGGCCGACTGGACGTGGGACGGCTGACAGGAACCCCGAAGGGCCCGGACCGCGGACGTCGGATCCGCTGTCCGGGCCCTGCTGCGTCCGCTCCCCGGGGCGAGTGGGTGGCGCCCGCGGAGAACTGCCCGCCCGTCAGCGAGACCGGCTGAAGCCCCCACTTGGGCGGTCGGCGAAGGCTGGCACGGCGGGTCGGTACTCGCGGGGCTGGAAACTCAGGGCGTCCGTCAGCGATCTGTAGACATCGAAGGCGCCCGCCAGTCCGGTGCGGCGCATGATGTCGCGTAAGCGGTCGCTGCCGGAGACGAGACGCAGCCTGCCGTGCCGCTCACGGATCCGCGCGCGTGCCCTGCACAGCACTCCCAGCGCGGCGCAGGCCAGGAAGGGCACAGGACGGAGGTCCACGACCAGATCGGGGTGTGGGCATGCGGTGAGGGCGTCCAGCCGGGCCGTGACGATCGGTGTCACGGCGATGTCGAGGTCTCCACGCAGTTCCAGGACGGTCGTGTGGCCGACGGTGTACTCGGAGCGGATCGGGCCGGTGCGGGCGTGCTCGTGCGTCATAGGGACAGCCAAGACCAGGTGCTCGCCGGGCAGTAGGGTCCGATGGCCCATGCGCAGGGGCCCGTGCGACCCCTCGGGGCGTCAGCCCCGCCGGGCACGGCGAAGCCGCCGCGCGGAAGCTGTCAGGCTCCCGCGCGGCGGCCTCCGGCACGGCCTGTTCAGCCGTGGTACGCCGTGCGCATGAGTTCCTGCATGTCGTCGAGCATCGGCATGCGCGGGTTGGCCGGCGCGCACTGGTCCTCGTAGGCGTTGAGGGCCTGCTGGGGCAGGGCGTCGAGGAAGGCGCGCTCGTCGACGCCGAGGGCCTGGAACGTCGGCTCTATGCCGACGGCGTCGCGGAGCCGCTCGACGGCCGCGGCGAGTGACTCCACGCCCTCGGCCGGAGTGGCCGCGGGCAGCCCGAGGGTGCGGGCGATGTCCTGGAAGCGTTCGGGGGCACGGTAGTTCTCGTACTTGGGCCAGCCGGTCAGCTTCGTCGGGACGGTGCCGTTGTATCGGATGACGTGCGGCAGCAGGACCGCGTTGGTGCGCCCGTGCGCGATGTGGAACGTGGCGCCGAGGGTGTGCGACATGGCATGGACGATGCCAAGGAAGGCGTTGCCGAAGGCCATGCCCGCGATGGTGCCGGCGTTGTGCATCTTCTCCCGGGCCTCCGCGGCGTTGGCACGGTTGTTCACCGCCGCCTCGATGTTTCCGAAGATCAGGCGGACGGCGTGCAGGGCGAGGCCGTCGGTGAAGTCGTTGGCGTAGACGGACACGTACGCCTCGATGGCGTGGGTGAGAGCGTCGAAGCCGCTGTCGGCGGCGAGCGCCGGGGGCAGCGCGGTCGTGAGGAGGGGGTCGATGATCGCGACGCTGGGGGTGAGGGCGTAGTCGGCGAGCGGGTACTTCTTGCCGGTCGCGGGGTCGGAGATGACGGCGAACGGGGTGACCTCGGCGCCGGTGCCGGAGGTGGTGGGCACGCAGACCAGGCGGGCCTGCTTGCCGAGGGTGGGGAAGCGGAAGGCGCGCTTGCGGATGTCGGAGAACTTCTGCCGCATGTCCGCGAAGTCGATGCCGGGCTGCTCGTACAGCAGCCACATGACCTTGGCGGCGTCCATGGGGGAGCCACCGCCGAGCGCGATGATCGTGTCGGGGCGGAAGTCCCGCATGAGGTCGGCGCCGTGCTGGACGGAGTCGATGCTGGGTTCGGGCTGCACGTTGTCGATGATCTGGAGGGTGACCGGTTCCCGACGCCGTTGCAGGACGCGGCTGATCCGGTCGACGAATCCGAGGCGGGTCATAGTGGCGTCGGTGACGACGGTGACGCGGTGGACGTCCGGCATGGAGGTCAGGTAGCGGATGGCCTGCGGTTCGAAGTAGATCTTTGGCGGGACCTTGAACCACTGGAGGTTGTTGCGGCGGGTGGAGACCCGCTTGACGTTGAGGAGCTGGGCGGCGGAGACGTTGTTGGACACCGAGGTGCTGCCCCAGGAACCGCATCCCAGCGTGAGCGAGGGCAGCAGACCGTTGTAGATGCCGCCGATCGCGCCCTGCGAGGACGGCGAGTTGACGATGATCCGTACGGTCTTCATCCGCATGCCGTACGCCTCGGCCACGGCAGGCTGCTCGGTGTGGATGACGGCGCTGTGGCCCTGGCCGTGGAAGGCGACCATGTCGGCGGCGAGGTCGAACCCGCGGCGCTCGTCCTCGGCGCGCAGTACGGCGAGAACCGGGCAGAGCTTCTCACGGGTCAGCGGCTCGTCCGGGCCGACCCGTTCGGCCTCGACCAGGATGACCGAGGTCTCCGTCGGCACCGAGAATCCGGCCCGCTCGGCGATCCACGTCGGGCTCTGCCCGACGGCGGCCGCGTTGACCTTGGGTTCGCAGCCGGCGCCCGAACCGCCGGTGGCGGGAAAGAGGAAGGACTCCAGCTTCGCCTTCTCCTCCGGGGTGGCCAGATGGGCGTGCAGGGAGCGGAACTCGGTGATCGCGGCGTCGTAGATCTCCGTGTCCAGGATGACGGCCTGCTCGGAGGCGCAGATCATGCCGTTGTCGAACGACTTGGACAGCACCAGGTCGTTGACTGCCCGGCGCAGCTTGGCGCTGCGGTGGACGTAGGCCGGGACGTTGCCGGCACCGACCCCGAGGGCCGGCTTGCCGGCCGAGTAGGCGGCCTTGACCATGGCGTTGCCACCGGTGGCGAGGATCAGCGAGACGCCCGGATGATGCATGAGCGTGCGGGTGGCCTCGACGGACGGGGCCTCGATCCACTGCACGCAGTGTTCCGGTGCTCCGGCGGCGACGGCCGCGTCCCGCACGACGCGGGCCGCTTCGGAGCTGCACCGCTGGGCGGACGGGTGGAACGCGAAGATCACCGGGTTGCGGGTCTTCAAGGCCATCAGCGCCTTGAAGACGGTGGTCGAGGTCGGGTTGGTGACGGGGGTGACCGCGGCCACCACGCCCACCGGTTCGGCGATCTCCACCATGTCCTCGATGTCGTCCCGGCCGATGACCCCGACGGTCTTCGTGTGGCCCATGCTGTGCGTGACGTGCTCGCACGCGAACATGTTCTTGGCGGCCTTGTCCTCGAAGACCCCGCGCCCCGTCTCCTCGACCGCCAGGCGGGCCAGGGCGGTGTGCTGGTCCAGGGCGGCGACCGACGCCTTCTTGACGATGTGGTCGACCTGTTCCTGGGAGAGGGCCTCGTAGTCGGCGAGAGCCTTGAGGCCGGCCGTGACCAGACGGTCCACGGCGACCGCGGTGTCGGACGGGGCGTCGATCCCGACGCGGTCCTTGGTCCGCACGTCCTGTCGGGTCATGGTGGTGTGCCTCCGTTGTCAGGGACCGCCGTGCTCATGCGGCGGCTCGGGACGGGAGGGACACCGCGGGGGACCGGCGCCCCTCCCTGGCTCCACTCTCCGACGGGTCCCGGTGCCGTGGCAGGCGCCGAAGGGCCCCTCTCGCGTCCGTCCGGCCCGGCTCGGCAGGGACCGTCGGCCCTGGCCCGGCCGAGCCGCCGCACGGCAGCGGCGGCCGCTGAGGTCACGGGCTCCCGGTCAGGTGGGACGGGGTGGGTGACTCGCGGTCGTCGATGCGGAAGTCCAGGCCGTTCACCACGCCGACCACGCCGTCGAGCCGCCAGACGGCGTGCACGAGTTCCGGCACCTGGCTACGCGCTTCCACCCGGCCGTCGAGGGTGACGACGCCGTCGCGGACAGCGACGCAGACCGCGTCGGACGGCAGCCCCATCGCGGTCCCGACGATCTCCTCGCTCACCTGGCGGCGGATGTCGTCGTCCGCGCGCAGGAAGACCCGTAGCAGGTCACGGCGGGTGGCGATGCCGATGAGGCGGTCGGCCTCGTCGACCACGGGCAGTCGCTCGACGCCGCGGCGCTCCATGAGCCGTGCGGCGTCCGGCACGGTCTGCTCGGGGTGCACGGTGATGGCGGGAGTCGACATCACGTCGCCCGCCGTCACGCCGGGCGGCGGAGCGGGGCCGTCCCGGTGCGCCTGGGTGCGTACGAGGTCGCTGCCGGACAGGACGCCGAGGACCTTGTCGTCGGCGTCGACCACCGGCAGTCCGCTGATCCGGTGGTGGTCGAGCAACCGGACGACCTCCTTGAACGGTGTCGTCCGGCGGGCGTGCACGACGTCCCTGGTCATTACCTCGCCGACGATGTGAGCGGTCACGGCGGATCTCCTTCGCGGGCGCGGGCGGGGAAGGGCCGGAGCCCGGGTCGGCTCCGGCTCCCCGCCGGGTCGGGCGGGCGCCGTGTGGCGCCTACTTCTGCGGGCCGCCGCGCCACGGGGGCGGGGCGGCCGTCCGGCGGGTGGTGTCGCTTCGGTGGGTGACGCGCTCGGTGGCGGAGCGCAGCCGGTCGTGGAGCCGGTCGGCGAGTTCGCGGGCGCTCGCCTCACGTGCGTGGACGACGACGAGGTCGCTGCCGACCCGGATGTCGGTGCGGCCGGACCAGGGCAGTTCCACGTGGTGGGCCGATGCCCGCCGTACGCGCACCTCACCGTTCACGGGCGGCAGGCCGGGCCGGTCCAGAGCGGCGGCGACCTTCTCGTGGAGGTAGGCGAGAGATTCCTCGTCCACCTCGCCGTCGGCGCGGACCAGCACGGCGGCGGCGGTCTCACGGGCACCGATGTCCTTGGCGGTCATGTGTTCCACTCCCTGTGATCGTTCTGCGTCGCCTCAAGCCTGCTGCGCCGGTCGCTCCCGTCCCAGGGGCGACCGGCCCCGGGGGAGGAGCGGCCGGTCCCTGGCATGAGGGCCGAGCGGCCCCACCCCGCGGTTCACCTGCTGTCGCTCCTCTCGGTCTCCTCCAGCGCCGCCCGCCCCGCCTCCAGCCGCGCCACCGGCACCCGGAACGGCGAGCAGGAGACGTAGTCCAGCCCGGCGGTGTGGAAGAAGTGCACCGAGTCGGGGTCGCCGCCGTGCTCACCGCACACCCCGATCTTGAGGTCCGGGCGAGTGGCGCGGCCCTCGGCGACCGCGATGCCCACCAGCCGGCCGACCCCCTCGCGGTCGAGCGCCTCGAAGGGGGAGGTGGAGAAGACGCCCTTGTCCAGGTAGGCGGTGAAGAACTCCGCCTCGACGTCGTCGCGGGAGAAGCCCCAGGTCGTCTGGGTCAGGTCATTGGTGCCGAAGGAGAAGAACTCGGCTTCCTCGGCGATCCGGCCCGCCGTCAGGGCGGCCCTGGGCAACTCGATCATGGTGCCGACCGGGCAGTCGAGTACGACTCCGGCCGCCCGTGAGATCTCGGCCAGCACCCGCTGGACCTCCGCGCGCACGAGGCGTAGTTCACGGACGTCACCGACGAGCGGGACCATGATCTCCGCCTGGGGTGCGCCACCGGCCAACAGGCGCTCGGTCACGGCCTCACCGATCGCCCGGACCTGCATGGTGACCAGGCCGGGCACGACCAGGCCCAGGCGTACGCCGCGCAGCCCGAGCATCGGGTTCTCCTCGTGCATGCGGTTCACCGCGCCGAGCAGTTCGACGTCGTGCGCGTCCGGCTCCTCGCCACGGGCCTGTGCGGTGGCGATCCGCACCGCCAGTTCAGTGTGGTCGGGCAGGAACTCGTGCAGTGGCGGGTCCAGCAGCCGGATGGTGACCGGCAGACCGTCCATGGCCTCCAGGATGCCGACGAAGTCCCGCCGCTGAAGGGGCAGGAGGTCCGCCAGGGCCCGGTCGCGCTCGGCGTCCGTGCCGGCCAGGATCATCTGCTCGACCAGCTTGCGGCGTTCACCGAGGAACATGTGCTCGGTGCGGCACAGGCCGATGCCCTGCGCTCCGAACCGGCGGGCCCGGGCGGCGTCCTCCGGGGTGTCGGCGTTGGCCCGTACCTCCAGCCGCCGCACGGTGTCGGCGCGGGCCAGCGCCCGGGCCACCGCGTCGACCACGTCCACGCCCTGCGAGCCACCGCCGCCCCGGCCGTCCTCCAGATACCGGATCACCGCCGAGTCCATCAGCGGTACCGAACCGGCGTACACCGCTCCGGCGGAGCCGTCCACCGAGACGAGGGTGCCCTCCTCGACCACGGTGCCGTCCGCGGCGGTGAAGAGCCGGGCCTCGGTGTCCACGGTGAGGCCCTCGGCGCCGCACACGCAGACCTTGCCCATGCCGCGGGCGACGACGGCCGCGTGGCTGGTCTTGCCACCCCGGCTGGTGAGGACCGCCTGAGCGGCGATCATGCCGGGCAGGTCGTCCGGGGTGGTCTCCTGGCGGACCAATACCACCTTCTCGCCGGCCGCGGCGCGGCGCACCGCCTGGGCGGAGCCGAAGACCACGGTCCCGACCGCCGCGCCGGGAGAGGCCGGGACGCCGTGGGCGAGTGCGGTACCGGTCGCCGAGGCGTCGAAGCGGGGGAACATCAGCCGGGCCAGGCCCTCGCCGCTCACCCGGGCCAGCGCCTCGTCCGGGGTGATGAGCCCTTCGTCGGCCAGCTCGGCCGCGAGGACGAAGGCGGCCTCGGCGGTGCGCTTGCCGACCCGGGTCTGGAGCATCCACAGGGTGCCGCGTTCGATGGTGAACTCGATGTCGCACAGATCCCGGTAGTGGCGTTCCAGGGTGCGCATGTGCGTGCGCAGCCCGTCGTAGGATCTGGCGTCCAGGCGCTTCAGCTCGGCCAGCGGCACCGTGTTGCGGATGCCGGCGACGACGTCCTCGCCCTGCGCGTCGGGCAGGTAGTCGCCGTACAGGCCGGAGTGGCCGGTGGCCGGGTCGCGGGTGAAGGCGACGCCGCTGCCGGAGTCGGCCCCGAGGTTGCCGAAGACCATGCGCTGGACGGTGACGGCGGTACCCAAATCGTCGGCGATGTGCTCGCGGCGCCGGTACAGGCGGGCGCGTTCGCCGTTCCAGGACTCGAATACGGCCAGGACCGCCCGGCGCAGCTGCTCGGCGGGGGACTGGGGGAAGTGGTCACCTGTCTCCAGGTGGATCAGGTTCTTGTACGTCTCGACCAGCTCGGCCAGGTCGGATGCCGTCAGGTGCACGTCGTCCTGGACGCCGCGCAGGTCCTTGAGGAGGACGAGGGACCGACTGAAGCGGGAGGAGTCGACGCCCATGACCGTGCTGCCGAACATCTGGACGAGGCGGCGGTAGGAGTCCCAGGCGAAGCGTTCGCTGCCCGAGACCTTGGCGAGCCCCAGAACGGAGTCGTCGTTGAGGCCGATGTCGAGGATCGTCTCCATCATGCCGGGCATGGAGAACTTCGCGCCGGAGCGGACGGACAGCAGCAGCGGGTCGTCCGGTTGCCCCAGCGAACGGCCGGCGGAGGCTTCGAGGGCGGACAGGTGTGCGGAGACCTCCTCCCACAGGCTCGCGGGTTCGCTGCCCGTCTCCAGGAAGGCGCGGCATGCCTCGGTGGTGAGGGTGAATCCCGGCGGTACGGGGAGCCCGAGCCGGGTCATCTCCGCCAGGTTCGATCCCTTGCCGCCGAGGAGACCGGCCATGTCACGGCCGCCCTCAGTGAAGTCGTACACGTAACGGACCATGACGCTGCGCTCCTCAAGCGTTGGGGCGTGATGATTCCAGCGTCGGACGGGGGCGGGCCCGGCGCGAGGTGCCGGCCGTCCCGTGTGAGGGACCGGTCGGCCCCCGATGAGCCCTTGCCGTTCCGGAGGGACCATCGGCGCCCTGGCGGGGCTGTACGGCCCGTGGACCACCGGCGCGGCCGGGCCGAGGCTCGAGGTCATCGGAATTCGACGAACAGGGAGGGGACCCGTCATGCCGCACGACATCGTGGTGGGGATCGACGGATCGACGGAGGGACTCGCCGCCGCGCACTGGGCGGCCCGGGAGGCTCAGCGGCGAGGAACGGGGCTCGGCGTGGTCCACGTCTGGCACCGCCATCCCCGCCCCGCGCCGTACGTTCCCATGGACAGCACCGAGGGCGACTGGGCGGAGCATCTCCTGGGCGAGGCTGTGAGCAGTGTCCGGGCCGCCCATCCAGGGCTACGGATCACCGGCCGACTCGTGTGCGACGCCATGGTGGCCGGCCTGCTGAAGGCCGCGGCCGACGCCGACCTGCTGGTCCTCGGCTCCCGTGGCCTCGGACCTGTGGGCGGCTTCCTCACGGGCTCCGTGTCCCAGAGAGTCGTCGGCCGGTCCCCCCACCCGGTCGTCCTGGTCCGCGCGGGACGGTCCGCCGCCGACGAGCACCTGCCGGTTGCCGACGGCGTCGCCCCGGAGGAGATACCACAGACGCCCTACCGTCACGTGGTTCTGGGGCTGCAGACGGATCGTCCTTGCGACGAACTGATCGAGTTCGCCTTCGAGGCCGCCCTCCGGCGTGGCACCGGCCTGTCAGTGGTCCACGCCTTTCGGACCGCCTTCCGGCCCGCTTCCGTTCCGTCCGTGCCTCTGGAGTCCGCGGCCCCGGAGGGCCCGGCTCCCGTTCCTTGGCCGCAGGCTCAGGCGCTGGCGGACCAGGAGCGCACCGTGGCGGCGGTGCTGCGTCCCTGGCGGGTGAAGTACCCGACCGTCCCCGTGACCGAGACGGTCACCGAGGGGCGCGCCGCGGTGGTTCTGGTGCGGGCCGCTCAGGACGCGGGCCTCCTGGTGGTGGGCCGCCGCGGGGTCGATCACCAGGTCGGTGTCTCCACGGGGCCGGTCACGCACGCCGTCCTGCACCACGTCGGATGTCCCGTCGCCGTGGTTCCGCACGACTGAGACCACGGCTGCCGGTCGGGGCCGAAGGTCCCGGCCGGTCGGGGCCGTACGGAACCACCCGGTGACCTGTCCGGCACTCCTCGCCGCGCACCCGTACGACGAGCATCGACAGTGACAAGACCGTACGACGAGAGGACCTGTGATGACCGCGACGGTGACAGCCGGCCCCCGGACCGCCGACGCCTGGCGGCAGTTCGCCGGGAGCCGGTGGCGTGAGCGCATCGACGTGCGCGACTTCATCCAGGCCAACTACACGCCCTACGAGGGCGACGCCTCCTTCCTGGCCGGCCCCACGGACCGCACCCGCGCGGTCTGGGAGAAGGTCAGCGCGCTGTTTCCGGAGGAGCGGCGCAGGGGGATCCTCGACGTGGACGCCGCCACCCCCTCGACCATCACCTCGCACGCCCCCGGCTACATCGACCGCGACCGCGAGCTGATCGTCGGCCTGCAGACGGACGCCCCGCTGAAGCGGGCGATCATGCCGGGCGGCGGCCTGCGCATGGTGGAGAACGGGCTGAAGGCGTACGGCTACGAGCCCGATCCGTTCGTCACGAAGGTGTTCGACTCCTACCGCAAGACCCACAACGCGGGCGTCTTCGACGCCTACACCCCCGCCATGCGCGCCGCCCGCAAGGTCGGCATCATCACCGGTCTGCCCGACTCCTACGGCCGCGGCCGGATCATCGGGGACTACCGCCGCGTCGCCCTGTACGGCACTGACCGGCTCACCGAGGCCAAGCGCGCCGAGCGGACCCTGCTGGACGCCCGGCCGTCCACCGCCGACGTCGTCCGCGACCGCGAGGAACTGGCCGAGCAGATCCGGGCGCTGGGCGAGCTGGCCGAGATGGCCGCGTCCTACGGCTGTGACGTCACCCGGCCCGCGGCTACCGCGCACGAGGCCGTCCAGTGGCTCTACCTCGGGTTCCTCGCGGCGGTGAAGGAGCAGAACGGCGCGGCCATGTCGCTGGGCCGTACCTCCACCTTCCTGGACGTCTACCTCCAGCGCGACCTCGACGAGGGGCTCCTCGACGAGCGGCGGGCCCAGGAGCTGATCGACGACTTCGTCATCAAGCTGCGCATCGTGCGCTTCCTGCGCACCCCCGAGTACGACGCCCTGTTCTCCGGCGACCCGACCTGGGTGACGGAGTCCATCGGCGGCATCGGCGTCGACGGCCGCCCGCTGGTCACCCGCACCTCCTTCCGCTTCCTGCAGACCCTCTACAACCTCGGCCCCGCCCCGGAACCGAACCTGACCGTCCTGTGGTCGCCCCGGCTGCCGGCCGGCTTCAAGGAGTTCTGCGCCCAGGTGTCCATCGACACCAGCGCCGTCCAGTACGAGTCCGACGACCTGATGCGCCCGCGCACCGGCGACGACACGGCCATCGCCTGCTGCGTCTCCGCGATGGCGGTGGGCAAGCAGATGCAGTTCTTCGGCGCCCGCGTCAACCTCGCCAAGGCGCTCCTGTACGCCGTCAACGGCGGCCGGGACGAGATGACCGGCGACCAGATCACCCCGGAGATGCCGCCGCTGTCCGGCGAGTACCTGGACTACGACCAACTGTCGGTCGCCTACGACCGTGTACTGGACTGGCTGGCCCAGACCTACGTCGACGCACTCAACGTCATCCACTACATGCACGACAAGTACGCCTACGAGCGCATCGAGATGGCCCTGCACGACCACCCGGTGCACCGGTTCCTGGCGTGCGGCATCGCCGGCCTGTCCGTCGCCGTGGACAGCCTCTCCGCCGTCAAGCACGCCCGCGTGAAGGTCATCCGCGACGCGACCGGACTGGCTGTGGACTTCCACACCGAGGGCGACTTCCCGGCGTACGGCAACAACGACGATCGGGCTGACGCCCTCGCCGTCGAGCTGGTGGAGTCGTTCATGGCGAAGGTGCGCGAGCACCCCACCTACCGCGACGCCGAACACACGCAGTCGGTGCTGACCATCACCTCCAACGTCGTGTACGGCAAGCACACCGGCAACACCCCCGACGGCCGCCGCGCCGGACAGCCCTTCGCTCCCGGCGCCAACCCGATGAACGGCCGCGACCGGCACGGCGTGGCCGCCTCCGCCCTCTCGGTGGCCAAGCTGCCCTACGAGGCGGCCCGCGACGGCATCTCCCTGACCACCACGATCACCCCGGAAGGGCTGGGCCACGTCCCCGAGGAGCGGGCCGGTCACCTGGTCGGCATCCTCGACGCCTACATGTCCGCGGGCGGCTTCCACATGAACGTCAATGTGCTCGACCGCGCCGTGCTGGAGGACGCGATGGAACACCCTGAGAAGTACCCCGAGCTGACGATCAGGGTCTCCGGCTACGCCGTGAACTTCGTCCGCCTGTCTCGCGAGCAGCAGCTCGACGTGATCAGCCGCACCTTCCACGGATCGCTGTGAGCACGGTGCTTCCGACCGTGGCACCGGGATCGGTCACCGGACGGATCCACTCCTGGGACCTGTCCACCGGCGTGGACGGTCCCGGTACCCGGTTCGTCCTCTTCACCAGCGGCTGCCCCCTGCGCTGCCTCTACTGCGCCAACCCCGACACCTGGCACATGCGCGACGGCCGGGAGGCCACCGTCGACGAGGTGATGGCGGAGATCGACAAGTACCGGGACTTCCTCGTCACGGCCGGCGGGGGAGTGACCCTCACCGGCGGCGAACCCCTGCTCCAGCCGGCCTTCACCGCGGCGGTCCTGCGCCGCTGCAAGGAGGCCGGCCTGCACACCGCCCTCGACACCTCCGGCTTCCTCGGCGCCCGCGCCACGAACACGCTCCTGGCCGACACCGACCTGGTGCTGCTGGACATCAAGTCGTTCGACGTCCCGACGTACCGGAAGCTGACCGGCGGCGCCCTCGCCCCCACCCTGAACTTCGCCACTCGCCTCGACGGGCTGGGCAAGCGCGTGTGGATCAGGTACGTCCTGGTGCCCGGCTGGACCGACGACGAGGACGCCGTCGACGGACTCGCCGAATTCCTCTCCGGCCTCGCCTGCGTGGAGCGGGTCGACATCCTGCCGTTCCACAAGCTCGGCGCCGCCAAGTACGACGCCCTGGGCATCCCCTTTCCCCTGCGTGACGCCCCGGTCCCCGATCTGGCGCTGGTGGACCGGGTACGGGGCCAGTTCCGCGAGCGCGGCCTCATGGCCCACTGACGCAGGCGAAATCGGGGCCGACCGGCCCTGGACCTCGGCCATCCTGGGAAGAAAGGATTTCGACACAGACCGAGGCATTGCGAGGAGCATTCGATGGCGCACAGCGAGCAGGGCGACAGCACGGGAAGCCCGATCAGGGTCTTCCTTCTGGACGACCACGAAGTGGTACGACGCGGGGTGCACGACCTGCTGGACGACGAACCGGACATCACCGTGGTCGGAGAAGCCGCGACGGTGGAACAGGCGCTGGTCCGGGTCCCCGCCCTGCGCCCCGACGTAGCCGTCCTCGACGTGCGCCTGCCCGACGGCGACGGCGTGACCGTCTGCCGAGAGCTGCGGTCGCAGATGCCGGACCTGGCCTGCCTGATGCTGACCTCCTTCGACGACGAGGAGGCGCTGCTGGACTCGATCATGGCGGGGGCGGCCGGATACGTCCTCAAGCAGATCCAGGGCTCGGACCTGGTCTCGGCCGTGCGCACGGTGGCCCGCGGCCAGTCGCTGCTGGACGCCAGCGCCACGACCAAGCTGATGGCACGGCTGCGGGGCGGCGGGCAGCAGCCGGCCGAGGAGCCGGAGATGCTGCCGGGTCTCACCGACCGGGAACGCGAGATCCTCGAACTGATCGGCGAAGGACTCACCAACCGGCAGATCGGCCAGCGGCTCTACCTGGCCGAGAAGACGGTCAAGAACCACATCTCCCGCCTGCTCGCCAAGCTCGGCGTGGAACGCCGTATCCAGGCCGCCGTCATCGCCACCCAGGCACGCGACCGGATGCGCACCGAAGGGCAGTAGCGGGACGCACCCGCCGGCCGGCCCCGCACCCCGTCCTCCGTCGGGGGGCCGAAGGTCCCCACAATCCACGCCCGCCCGGCCCATACCCGCACGGACTCCCGGGCGGCAGGCTGAGAGCGATCCCGGAACACCGCCGGGCATCGCCGCACCAAGGGGAGGATGGAAGACATGACCGTGCGAGTGGGTATCAACGGCTTCGGCCGGATCGGCCGGAACTACCTGCGTTGCGTCCTGGAACGCACCGGCGCCGCGGCAGCGTCGCTGGAGGTGGTGGCGGTCAACGACGTCACCTCCCCGGCGGCGCTGGCGCACCTGCTGACGTACGACTCGACGTACGGCCGGCTGAACCGCCCCGTCGAGCACGACGAGACCTCGCTGACCGTGGACGGACACCGCATCGCGGTGACCGCCGAGCGTGACCCGGCCGCGCTGGACTGGGGCGGCCTCGGCGTGGACGTGGTGATCGAGTCCACCGGCCGCTTCCGCACCCGCGACCAGGCCGGACTGCACCTGGCGGCCGGCGCGCGCAAGGTACTCCTGTCCGTGCCCGGCAAGGACGTCGACGCCACGATCGTCATGGGCGTCAACGAGGGCACGTACGACCCGGAGAACCACCACGTGATCTCCAACGCCTCGTGCACCACCAACTGCGTGGCCCCCATGGTCAAGGTCCTCGACGACCACTTCGGCGTCGTCAAGGGACTGATGACCACGATCCACGGCTACACCAACGACCAGGTGGTCCTGGACGGACCCCACAAGGACCTGCGCCGGGGCCGCTCGGCGGCGGTCAACATCATCCCCACCACCACCGGCGCCGCCCGCGCCGTCGGCCTGGTCCTGCCCGAGCTGGCGGGCACGCTGGACGGCAGCGCCGTGCGCGTACCGGTCGAGGACGGCTCGCTGACCGACCTGACCGTGGTCCTCGGCCGGGAAGCGAGCGCCGAGGAGATCAACGCCGCCTACCGCGAGGCCGCCGAGGGACCGCTGAAGGACGTCCTGAGGGTGTCCGACGCCCCGATCGTCTCCCGCGACGTGGTCGGCGACCCCGCCTCCTGCGTCCTGGACGCCCCCCTCACCCAGACCCACGGCGACCTGGTCAAGGTCTTCGGCTGGTACGACAACGAGTGGGGCTACACGAACCGCCTGCTCGACCTCACCTCGTACATCGCGGCCCGACTGCCCCGGAGCTGACGGTTTCGGCCAGTCGGCCTCGCGGCTGCGCTGATCTCTTATCGTCTCCCTGTTCGAGCCGCTACCGTGGCAGGTGCACGGTGAGGCTGCCGACATGCGGTGAGGCGTTGGAGGAGCAGCGGTGGAGAACGCCGATGAGGCCCACGAGGCACGGGTGCGGCTGCCCCAGCTGCGGCTGGACGAGCTGCTGGGGGAACTGCAGGCCCGGCTGGACGCGGCGCGCGGCACCCGGGACCGGGTCCACAGCCTTCTGGAGGCCGTGCTGTCGGTCGGCCGCGAGCTCGACCTGGAGCAGGCGCTGCGCAGCATCGTCGAGGCAGCGGCGGCCCTGGTCGACGCGGAGTACGCGGCGCTCGGGGTGATCGGTCCGGACGGCAAGCGGCTGTCCGCCTTCCACACCGTGGGCGTCGACGCGGAGCAGATCGCGCGCATCGGCCCCTATCCGGAGGGCCACGGCATCCTGGGCGAGCTGATCCGCCACCCCGAGCCGCTGCGCCTGGCCAAGCTCGCCGACCACCCTGCCTCCTACGGGTTCCCGGCCCACCACCCGCCGATGAACACCTTCCTCGGCGTACCGATCCGGGTGCGCGACCACATCTTCGGCAACCTGTATCTGACGGAGAAGCGCGGCGGGCAGCAGTTCGACGAGGACGACGAGTCGGTGCTGGCGACGCTGGCCGTGGCGGCCGGCGTCGCGATCGACAACGCCCGTCTCTACGAGGAGTCCCGGCTGCGCGAACGCTGGCTCCAGGTGAACGCCGAGATCACCCACACCCTGATGTCCGGCGCGGACCAGGGCGGGGTGCTGCCGCTGATCGCCGAACGCGCCAGGGAGATCACCGCTTCCGCCCTGAGCGTGGTGGCCATGCCGGTGAGCGGAACCGACAACCTCGCCGTCGAGCTCGCCGTCGGCCGGCAGGCCGACGTATGGCGCGGGATCGTACTGCCCACGGAGGGCACGCTCATCGGGCAGGCGTTCGTTCAGCAGGCACCGGTCAGCAGCCCGGACGTCTCCTGCGACCCCCGGGTCTCAGCCGGTTCGCCACGCTTCGAAGGGCTCGGACCGGCCGTCGCCGTGCCGATCGGCACGGGCGACGAGGCCCGCGGTGTGGTGCTGCTGGTCCGGCAGTCCGGCGGCCGGGAGTTCTCCGAGAAGGAGACCGAGCCGCTCCAGGTCTTCGCCGCCCAGGCCGCCGTCGCGATGGAGCTGGCGGTACGACGCGCGGACGCCGAACAGATAGCCCTGCTGGAGGACCGCGACCGGATCGCCCGCGACCTGCACGACCTGGCCATCCAACGGCTTTTCGCCACCGGCATGACCCTGCAGAGCGCCGGTCGCCGGGTCCAGGACTCCATGGCCTCCGAGCGGATCCTGCGGGCGGTGGACGACCTCGACGAGACCATCAAGATCATCAGGTCGACGATCTTCGGCCTCCGCTCCCGCGACGACGACGCGGCGCCCGGCCTGCGCTCCCGCGCCGTGCGCGCGATCGGCGAGGCCGCCCCGCTCCTCGGCTTCGCTCCCAGCGTCCGCATGGAGGGCCTCCTCGACACGCACGTGCCCACCCAGACCGCCGACCACGTCATGGCCGTCCTCACCGAATCCCTGACCAACGTCGCCCGGCACGCCTGTGCCGACCGCACCGACGTCGTGCTGGAGACGGACGGCAAGCAGGTCCGTCTGACGGTCACGGACAACGGCGTCGGCATTCCGGACGGGGGCCGCCGCAGCGGTCTGACCAACATGGCCGAGCGAGCGCAGAAGCTCGGCGGCGACCTGGAGCTGGAAAGCCCGGGTGGCAAAGGGACGCGCCTGGTGTGGCAGGCGCCGCTGGCGCAGTCCCCGGACACGGCGGAGAGCGGCCGGACCCCGCGGTGACGCACGGTGTCGGCGGGTGAGCGGCACCTTGACGCCCCTGCCGAACGGGCACGGCCGCACCGGGACCATCGGCACACGGCGCGCGGGTCCCCCGGCCCATGACGGCGGACCGCGACCGCGGTCCAATTGAGGTGCCGAGGCGGACGACCGGGGCCGGCCCGGCCCGCCGGCCCGGCTCGGGTGGGTGGAGCAGCCGCGTCGAGCACGCTTGAGGCTCGAGGGCAAGGCACCCGGCCGGGAGACGTCATGGAGATGACCAGCCGCTGCGGACGCACCATCAACGTCACACGGCTCGCGCCCCAGGATCTGCCGGCTCCCATGGGACGCGTCGTCCTGGACACCGCCCGTGCCCCGCACGACAGCCGGGCCCCGTGGCTGTCGCTGACGGCCGAGGAGGCGCGGCGCCTGGCCGGTCTGCTGCTCTTCCAGGCCGCCGCCGTGGAGCCCGCCCCTGACGGGCCGGCCGGACGCGTCGACGTGACGCCTGTCGCCGGCGACGCCTTCGAAGTGCGGGTGCGGGGACACGTCCTGACCGTCGACCAGCCACGGACCGACGGTGGCAGGGACACGGCGCCCACGCCCGTGGAACTCTTCATCGCGTCCGTGGCCTCCTGCACCGCGCACTACGCGGGCCGGTACCTGGACCGGCATGGCCTCAGCCGGGACGGCCTGACCGTCCGGGCGGACTTCCGGATGGCCGACGACCGCCGCGCACGGGTCGCCTCCCTGTCGATGACCGTCCACGCCCCGTCGCTGCCCGCCGAGCGGCTGGCCGCGCTGCGTGCGGTGGTCTCGCACTGCACGGTGAGCAACACACTGGCCGACGCTCCCGACATGCGGGTGCACGTCCGATGCGAGCCGGAAAGTGCGGAGACACCACAGGCCGTGGAACACGGGCACGTCGACGCGGGGTGACAGGCGCGGCAGACGGGCACGGAGTGTTCACGCTGACCGACTTCTGCACGGCAGAGCACCGCCCGGTCGCGTCGTCGACGGGACCGGGCGGCACGCGTGTTCACACGTCGGCCTCCACTACCTCCTCGACCGGGCGGCGCGGTGACGCGGGACCCTCGGGCCCGTACCCGAGCCGGATCACCATCTGCGTGTACACGCGAGGACCGTCGGCCGGCAGACCGTCGAGGGCCCGGCGCAGATCGGGCCACTCCATGGCCTGGTGAAGAAGCGACGCGCGCACCCCGCGCCGGGTGGCCAGCAGAAGCACGTGCTCCAGGGCCTGGCCGGCCCGCAGCCAGTCCGTCCGCCGGTCGTGTGCCGTGGACAGCAGCGCGAGCGTCGGACGCGTCTCGAAGGCACGGGCGGGCAGCACCTCCGGGTGCCGGTGGGCCCCGAAGTCCCGCATCGGCATGCGGTCCAGCGCGTCCTGCGGGCCCACGGCCGCTGACGGAAGTCCCAGCGACTGCGAGTGCGGACTACTGACGAGTCGGCGGCTTTCGGCTGCCCGGTCGGCGTCCGCCCGGTTGCGCCACTCCGCCTCCCGCGTGGCGCGCAGCACCCGTTCGGTGTCGTTGCGCCCCGGGAAACGCAGGGTCGCGCCCTCCAGATGGGCGGCCTCGGCCAGCTCGGCGAGCAGGTCCGACGGCAGCGGTCGCCCGGAGAAGGGGAAACGACTGCTGTGCCTGCGCCACACCGCCTCGTACAAGCCGGTCGACGGCGCACCACGCACCGCTTCGGCGAGCCGCACCGTAGCGAGCAGAGCGGGACGGTCCGGGCACGGGATCAGCCGGGTCACCGGCTCCCAGCCGAAGTGGGCGGCGGCGACACGCAGGTTGAGAACCGCGCAGCCCACGGACACATGCACGGCGCGGCCCACCGGGTCGGTGTGGCGCAGCGCCCGGTCAGCGGCGGCCTCGATCCGTACCGTGCGGGTGTCGGTATCGAGCCGGAAGCGCCAGGGCTGGGTGTTGTGCAGGGACGGCGCGGCCACGGCAGCCGCGACCAGCCGCTCCACGGCCGGAGCGTCGAGGGTTGTCGAGCTCATCGGGACTCCTTCCCGCCCGCGTCCGAGGGCGGCTGGGCTGGTGGGTGAACCCTTCCCAGCCTTTGTCCCCGCCGGCGCGCGCGTAAGGGGCCGTCCGGTCACCGCCCGGCACCGTTCGGCCTTGTCGTTCCGTGGTGGCCGAAGGTCCCTGTGGATTGGGGCTGTTGAGTCCCTGGGGTGTGGACCTTCGGCGTCGGGTGCGGGGTGGTGGGGTCCGGGAGAGTGAGTGGTGTCAGGAACCAGCCGGATCTTCTCTGAAGGAGTCACTGTCATGGCCGTGCACCAGTCCACGCACCGTAGTTCGGGTTTCCGTCTGCCGTCGTTCCGCCGTAACGGCGTCGTTTCCGCGCCCAGGGCGGCGGGGTCGGTGCAGGCCGGCGCGCTTACCGCTCGGGCCTGTGTGTTCGCGTCGGCCCGGGTGCTGATGGGGTTCGTGTTCCTGTGGGCGTTCCTGGACAAGACGTTCGGGTTCGGTTACGCCACCGCGTCCGGGAAGGGCTGGGTCGACGGGGGTTCGCCCACGGAGGGCTTCCTGGGGCATGTCGCCGTCGGTCCGATGGAGTCGACGTTTCACGCGTGGGCCGGTGCGGCGTGGGCGGACTGGCTGTTCATGCTGGGTCTGCTGGGGATCGGGCTGGCCCTGACCGCGGGGGTGGCGCTGCGTCTGGCGGCCTTCGCGGGGACGGTGCTGATGGCGTTGATGTGGGTGGCGGAGTGGCCGCCGGCCAAGCACTTGTCCGACGGGTCGGCGAGCATGTCGACGAACCCGTTCGCCGACTACCACGTGGTGTACGCCGTGGTGCTCATCGCCCTGGCCGCGGTCTCGGCGGGTGACGCGCTGGGTCTGGGCCGGTGGTGGGCGCGGCTCCCGATCGTCCGCGACCACGCGTGGCTGCGCTGAACACGACTGGTGGGGGCGGGACCACCCACGGACCCGCCCCACCAGCCTGCCGGCAGGGACCGTCGGCCCCACCCCGGGACCACAGGCCCCTGCCCCCCGGGACCGCCCGAAGAGACGCTGAGAACAGAACCAATGACACAGGAGGTGGCCGGCATGGCCCGTACGATCACCGTAGGACTCGACGGATCGCCCGAGAGCCGGGCAGCCGCGGAGTGGGCGGCCCGCGAGGCCACGCTGCGCCGGGTGCCGGTACGACTGCTCCACGTGTGGCAGCCGGTACCGGAGCCCATGGCCCAGGCTCCGCTCCTCGGCGCCGAGACCCACCAGCACTGGACCGAGCGGATCCCCCGGGACACGGCCGAGGGCTTGCGGCTTCGGCACCCCGGGGTCGAGGTGATTACCGAGCAGGCGGCCGGCACCCCGGCAGACGTCCTGCTCGCCGCCGCCCGTGACGCGGAACTGCTGGTACTGGGATCGCGCGCCCTCAGCGGGCTCACGGGTTTCCTGGTCGGATCCGTCGGCCAGTCCGTGATCGCCCGTACCGAGGCGCCGGTGATCCTCGTCCGAGCGGGCGAACAAGCCGCCGACGAACACCTCAAGGACCCCGCCGGCATACCGTCGGCCGCCACTGGCTTCCGGCCGGTGGTCGTGGGACTGGACACCGGCAGCCCCGACGAGACCGTCCTCTCCTTCGCCTTCGAGGAGTCGCGGCGCCGTCGGGCTCCACTCATTGCCGTGAGGGCCTGGAACCTGCCGTCTTCCTACACCTACAGCGTCGCCGCCGGATTCGACCCGCGCGAGGAACTGGCCCGCGCCCAGGCCGAAGCACTCACCGAGGTGCTGCTGCCCTGGCGGGAGAAGTACCCGGACGTCGAGGTGACCGAGGCTTGCCGCCTCGGCAGTCCCGCGGAGCACCTCATCGACGCGGCCCGCGACGCCTCCCTCGTCGTCGTCGGCCGCCGCATCCGCCGCAGCCCGTTCGGCGTGCACATCGGCGCCGTCGCCCACGCGGTCATGCACCACGCCACCACCCCCGTCGCCGTCGTCGCGCACGCCTGACGCGGCCCACCGAAGACGAGCACAGAAGGAGCAGCACCATGAAGGCAGCGGTCGTCCGGGAATTCGGCAAACCCCTGGTCATCGAGGACAGGCCCGATCCGGGGCCCGGCCCGGGGCAGGTGCTCGTAGCCGTCGAGGCATGCGGTCTGTGCCACACCGACATCCACGCCGCGCACGGCGACTGGCCGGTCAGGCCCACCCCGCCGTTCGTCCCCGGGCACGAGGGCGTCGGCCTGGTCGAGAAGCTGGGCGCCGGCGTGACCCACCTCGCCGTCGGACAACGCGTCGCCGTGCCCTGGCTCGGCAAGGCGTGCGGACGGTGCGAGCACTGCCGGTCCGGCTGGGAGACCCTGTGCGAGGACCAGGTCAACACCGGGTACGGCTGCGACGGCGGGTACGCCGAGAAGATGCTGGCCTGGGCCGACTTCGCCCAGCCGGTGCCCGAGGGCGTCAGCGCCCTCGACGCCGCCCCGCTCACCTGCGCGGGCGTCACCACCTACAAGGCACTGAAGGTCGCGGACGTCGGGCCCGCCCAGCTCGTCGCCATCTCGGGCGTGGGCGGACTCGGACACCTCGCGGTGCAGTACGCGAAGATCGCCGGAGCGCGGGTCGCCGCGATCGACGTCACCGACGACAAGCTGCAACTGGCCCGGGAGCTCGGCGCGGACATCCTCATCGACGCCCGCACGCAGGACGTCGCCGCCGAGCTGAAGCGACACGGCGGCGCCCACGCGGCCCTCGCCCTCGCGGTGAACCCGGCCGCGTTCCAGGCCGTCAACTCCGGTCTGCGGCGCGGCGGGAAACTCGTCATGGTCGCCCTGCCGGCGCACGGCACCCTCCAGGTCCCGATCTTCGACACCGTCCTCAACGGCACCTCGGTCATCGGCTCCATCGTCGGCACCCGGCAGGATCTCGCCGAGGTCTTCCAGCTCCACGCCGAGGGCCGCACGAAGGTCATCAGGGAGACCCGTCCGCTCGCCGCCGTCAACGACTGCATCGACGAGGTCCTCGGCGGACAGGTCAAGGCCCGGATCGTGTTCGACCTCAACGCGGGAGGCTGAGAACGATGTTCCTGCCCATGGTCGTCGGAGTCGACGGCTCCGAGTCGAGCCTGCGGGCCGTCGACTGGGCAGCCGACGAGGCCGCCCTGCACGGAGTACCCCTCCGGATCGTCCACGCCTACCGCTGGGACCGCTACGAGGGCGCCTTCCTCGCCCGGGAGCTTGGCAAGCCGTCCGGTCACGTCACCTCCGACGACATCCTCGTCGTCGCCACCCGCCGCGCCCGTCGTCACCACCCGGACCTCGCCGTCACCACCGCGGCGGTGGCCGAAGAACCGGAGTACGTCCTCCTGCGCGAAGCGCGCAACGCCTCCGCCGTGATCGTGGGCACCCGCGGGCGCGGCGAACTCGCCGACCTCCTGCTTGGCTCCGTCAGCCTGGCCGTGGCCACCACGGCGGACTGTCCGGTCATCGTGATCCGCGGAAACCACGCCAACCGGGCCGCTGACGGCCGGCGCGGCCGCATAGTCCTCGGCGTGGCCGACGCACCCACCGCGGCGGTGCGCTTCGCCTACCAGGAGGCCCGGCGGCGCGGCGCCGACCTGGACGCGGTACGGGCATGGCGATGCCCCACCCACGACACGGTCGACCACCCGCTGCTCGCGGGCACGCCCGAGCAGGTGCACGAGGAACGGGCGGCCAAGGAACTGGAGGCCGCACTCGCCGACGCCCCGGCGGACGTACGCCTGCGCCGCCACACGGCCGAGGGCCCCGCCCGCCGAGTGCTGCTGACCGCCTCGCACGAGGCGGACCTGCTGGTCGTCGGCCGACGGCGTCCCGGGCAGTTCGGGCACCGCCTCGGCCGGGTCGCCCACACGCTCCTGCACCACTCCGCCTGCCCGGTCGCGGTCGTACCCGACACGGCGTGACCGCCCGGAGGCGCCACCCGGGACGACCGGCGGGAGACCGGGGACCGACCGGCCCCGCGGACACCCCCGGTCAGTCCCTGGGCACGACCGACGTCGTGACAGACGCTCGACAGGCCAAGGACCCGAGCGGCTCGAAGGAGAACCGCCATGAAGGACGACACGCCACCCCGCCCCGCAGTCCACGCGCTGCTCACGGACGGCACCACCGTCCGCATCCGCGCCGTCGAGCCCGGGGACCACGACCAACTGGAGGGGCTCTACGCGGAGATGTCACCGGACAACCGCCGCCTGCGCTTCTTCTCAGCCGGCTCCCGCTCCGCCGGCCTGGCCGCGGACACCGTGTGCGCGCCGGCCCGGCCCGGACACCGGGCCCTGCTCGCCGAACGCGCCGGACAGGTCATCGGCCTCGTCGAGTACCACGCCGCCGCCGACGCGCCGCACACCGCCGAACTCGCCGTCGCGGTCGCCGACGGCCTGCACCACCGGGGTGTAGGAACCCTGCTCGTCGAGCACCTCGTCTCGGCCGCCCGGACCGACGGCATCACCGCCTTCACCGCCGACGCCCTCAGCGACAACCACGAGGTACTGCGGCTCTTCGCCGACCTCGGCCTCACCACGACCCGGAGGCGCACTGCGCCATTGACCTGCACGTCGACGAGACCTACCTGACGGCCTCGGAGGCCCGGGGGCGGACCGCCGACGTGGCCAGCCTGGAGCCGCTGCTGAAGCCGCGCTCCATCGCCGTCGTCGGGGCCGGCCGCCGTCCCGGCTCGGTGGGACGCGCCCTGCTGCACCACCTCCACGAGGACGGCTTCACCGGCCGCCTGTTCGCGGTCAATCCCGCCACCACCGCCATCCTCGGCGTACCGTCCTACCCCTCCGTCGGCGCCCTTCCCGTCGCCCCCGACCTCGTCGTCGTGGCCAGCCCGGCCGAGACCGTGCCGGCCGTCGCCGAGGAGTGCGGCAAGGCGGGCGTACGCGCCCTCGTCGTGGTCTCCGCCGGACTGGACACGGAGCAGTCCGAGGCCCTGCTCACCGCCTGCCGGACCCAAGGGATCCGCCTGGTCGGCCCCAACTGCCTCGGCGTGGCCAACACCGCCCCCGGGTACCGTTTCGACGCCACCTTCGCCGCCGCGCACCCGCGTGCCGGGACCGCGGGGGTCGCCGTGCAGTCCGGCGGCGTCGGCATCGCCCTGCTGGAGGGACTGTCCCGGCTGGGCATCGGCGTCTCCACGTTCGCCTCGCTCGGCGACAAGTACGACGTCAGCGGCAACGACCTGCTCCAGTGGTGGGAGAGCGACGGCCACACCGACCTCGCCCTGCTCCACCTGGAGTCCTTCGGCAACCCGCGGGCCTTCTCCCGCACTGCCCGGCGGGTCACCCGACGCATGCCGGTACTGACCGTCGATGCCGGACGCACCGACGCCGGCCGCCGCGCCGCCGCCTCCCACACCGCCGCCGCGGCCACCGGGACGATGACCCGCCAGGCACTGTTCACCCAGGCCGGCGTCACCGCGACCCGCTCCGTCGGCGAGCTGCTGGAAGCGGCGGCCCTGCTGCACGCACAGCCCCTGCCGGCCGGCACCCGCGTCGCCGTGCTCACCAACGCCGGCGGCGCGGGAGTCCTGGCTGCCGACGCCTGCGCCGAAGCCGGCCTGACGCTCAACCCGCCCAGCCCCGAACTGGCCGACGACCTGATCGCCGCGCTGCCCGCCGGAGCGAGCGCCGGCAATCCCGTGGACGCCACCGCCGCCGTGACCGAGGACGCGTTGCACACCTGCGTCGAGCGGCTCGCGGGGCACCCGTCCGTCGACGCGGTCCTGGTGGCCCTCGTCCCCACCGCGGTCGCCGCCGCGACGGGCGACGACCTGGTCCGGGCCGTCACCCGAGGGCCCGGCCGCCGGGCCAAGCCCGTCATCGTCGTACGTCTGGAACAGGATCTGCCGGTCACCCTGGTGCCCGTCACCGACGGCGAGGCGATCCCCTCGTACGCCGAACCGCAGGCGGCGGCACGGGCGCTGGCCCACGCCGCCCGTCGGGCCGCCTGGCTCGCCCGGCCCATCGGCACCGTCCCGGACGCGGACGACATCGACACCTCCCGCGCACACGCCCTGACGGACGACTTCCTCGCCCAGCGAACGGAGGGAGGCTGGCTCGACCCGCGTGTCTGCGCCGAACTCCTCTCCTGCTACGGCATCCCTCAGCAGCCCTGGGCCTGGGCCGAGACCGAGGACGACGCCGTACGCGCCGCCGAGCGCCTGCGCGGCACCGACGGCCGAGTGGTCCTCAAGGCACACTGGCCCGGACTCGTGCACAAGAGCCTCCAGCACGCCGTCCACCTCGACCTGCGTGACGAGGCCCAAGTACGCACGGCGTTCCAGGACCTGCGAACCCGCTTCGAAGGACTCATGACCGGAGTCGTCGTCCAGCCCCTCGCACCCCGCGGCACCGAGCTGTTCGCCGGCGTCGTCCAGGACGGCGTCTTCGGCCCCCTCGTTGTCTTCGGCCTGGGGGGCACGGCGACCGAGGTGCTCGCCGACCACGCTGCCCGCCTCGCCCCGCTCACCGGTCAGGACGTGCACGACCTGATCACCGGCCCGCGCTGCGCCCCCCTGCTCTTCGGCACGCAAGGTGGCGGACCCGTCGACCTGGAGGGGCTGGAACAGGTACTCCACCGGCTGTCCCGGATGGCCGTGGACCTGCCGCAGCTCGCCGAGGCCGACTTCAACCCGGTCCTCGCCACACCCGGCGGGATCACCGTTCTCGACGCGCGGATACGCCTGCTGCCCCGTCGGCCGCAGGACCCCTATCTGCGCCGACTGCGCTGAGGAGGAACAGACATGAGGAACCAGAAGGTCGGCTCCGTGATGACCACCGAGGTGATCCGCGCCGAGTACGGCACTCCCTTCAAGGCCGTCGCCGGGCTGCTCTCGGAACACCGCGTCAGCGGACTGCCCGTGGTGGACGACGGCCAGCACGTCATCGGCGTCGTCTCCGAGACGGACCTGATGCTGCATCAGGCCGCGACGCCGCTCGCCTACGAGCCGCCCCCGCGGTTCCGCCTCGCACGGCTGACACCCCGCGCCCGTAAGCAGGCGGCCAAAGCCCGGGCCCGCACGGCCGGCCGCCTGATGACCGCGCCCGCCGTCAGCGTGCACGCCGAGGACACCGTCGTGGAGGCCGCCCGCACCATGGTCGAGCACCGGGTGAACCGGCTCCCGGTACTCGACGAGGACGACCGCCTGGTCGGCATCGTCACCCGGCACGACCTGCTGCAGACCTTCCTGCGACCCGACGCGGAGATCCGCGAGGAAGTGATCCGCGAGGTGCTGCAACGCGGACTGTGGCTGGTCAACGGCAGCGTCGACGTCACCGTCACGGAAGGAGTCGTCACGCTGGAAGGCCAGCTGGAGCGGAAGAACGAGAGCGAGATAGCGGTGGCCATGACCCGTAGGACCGACGGAGTCGTCGACGTCGTCGACAGGCTGACCCACCGCTTCGACGACTCCGAGATCCGGGACGACACGCGCGTGCCGGGTGGCGTCGCGGACGACTGGCTGCGGCGCCTGTGAGAGGAGACGGACCACCATGGAGCAGAAGGTTCTGGTCGCCCACGGGACGGCCAACGGATCGACGCAGGAGATCGCCGAGACCGTGGCGGAGGTGCTGCGGACGACGGGGATCACGGCCGAGGTGCTGCCCGCCCGGTCGGTGACGGAGCTGGACCGCTATGAGGCTGTGGTGGTCGGCGGTGCCCTGTACGCCGGGCGCTGGCACAAGGACGCCAGGCGCTTCGTACGGCGGCACCGCGGAGCTCTGGCGCACCGGCCGGTGTGGTTCTTCAGCTCCGGACCGCTCGACTCGACGGCCTCGCAGCGGGACATTCCGCCCGTGCCGGGCGTCAAGAGGGCCATGGCCAGGCTCGACGCTCGCGGGCATGTCACCTTCGGCGGTTGCCTCACCGAAGGCGCGCAGGGTCGCATCGCCCGCATGATCCTCCGCAACGGCAAGGGCGGTGACTTCCGCGACTTCGCCGCGATCGAAGACTGGGCGATGGGTGTGGCGAAGGAGCTCGGTGCCATGACACATCGGTGAACGGCCCTGGGGGTACGGCTCCGTCGTGCCCCAGCGCCCGGTCTCCCGGCGCCGACTGGCGCGGGACCGTGCGCAGCGTTCGTGAGTACTACGGCCCACACGGGTCCAGTCGGCGCGTTCCGCGGGCGAAGCCGCCGCGAGACCCCCATCGGGACGAAGGCGTCCTGCGACAGATCAGGGACTGTCGGCCCTCGCCACCGCCGCTCACCTCGTTAAGGGTGGGAGTCCGCGCACCGGACGACACACGGAAAGACGACCGACTGATGTATCGCAACGACGGATTCCGCGAGCTGAACCGGCAGGAAAGCCTGCAGCGGCTGGCCGACGCGTCCGTGGGGCGGATCGTGCACACCCGCGATGCCCTGCCCGCCGTCCTGCCGGTCAACTTCCTCCTGGAGGAGAGCGGTGCCGTGCTGTTGCGCACGTCGGCCTCCTCGGAGCTGGTCCGTGCCATCGACGGCGTCGTAGTCGCTTTCGAGGCCGACGAAGTCGACGCCGCGACGCACTCCGGCTGGAGCGTCGTCGTCACCGGCCTCGCCTCGGTGGTCACCGATCCCGAGGAACACGAGCAACTGATCCGCACCGGTCCCCGTTCCTGGGTGCCCTGGCCCGTGGAGGTCTTCGTGCGCGTCGAGCCGGAACTGGTCACCGGACGGGAGCTGGTCGGCGGACGCACCCTGTACGGACTGGAACTGCCGTCCTGAGCCCGCGTTCTCAACACAGTGCGCGTGGCCGGCTACGCAGACGGCCACGCCCTGTGTGTCAGCCCTGTGTGGGAAACGGCCGGACACAGGGCGGTCAGTGGGCCGGGGGGGCGCGTAGGCGGATGACGGGTGCTCAGGCAGCCGAGGTCCGCGGCGCCGTACGGTCGGCCTCCGTCGAGCGACACCCTGCCCTCGGGAACGCGGACCTCAATCCTGACCACGTCTTCGTACTGGACCGTCGCGCCAATGTCCTCGACTTCGGGATGACCAACGTGATCTTCAGCTTCGTCATGGGACTGGTCATCGCCACGTTCGGCATGTATGGCCGGGTGTCCAGCAAGCTGTCGCACGACAACCCCTACTGGCAGCGTCGTCATCCCGAGCAGGCGGCTCGGGAACGAGAGGCGGCCGCCGCCCTGCCGGACGCGGAACGGGGCGGGCACGCTCTGCCCGCAGGACAGGGCCCCGAGGGCGCGAGGGCACCACGATCACCCGCCCGGCGTCCTCCCAGGGAAGGGATGCGCTGACGGCCGGTCCGCGTGCGGGGCCGAGGCGCCCGGCGGGGGCTACGGAGCGTGGCTGCGTTGACGCGCGTGATGCTCCCGCCAGCGGTCGGTCAGCTGCGTCTTCACGTTGAACGCCCTGGTCGCGGCACGGTCGGCCGCTGAACCGCGGGAGGGCAGGAGGCCGATCTGGCGGCCCAGTTCGGCGCCGTCGAAGACGGTTCGGGAACGCCGGATGCGTCCGGTGTCCACTTCGACGAAGTCGACACCCTGCAGGGCGATGTGCCGTTTCGTGGGGGCGAGACCCTGGTACGGCGCTCCGTCGAAGGTACCGGTCATGCGCCATTCCACCGCTGCGTACCGGTCGTCTCCGACGGCGTGTTCCATGGTCATCACCAGGTCGGGCATGGCCAGGCGGATCTCCTCGAAGTAGCGCCGCACAGCCTGTCGGCCCCGGCGCAGACCCACGGGCACGACGTCGTAGACGACATCCTCGTGGAGGAGATCGGTGAAGTGGTCCAGATGCCCGGTGGCCACGGACCGGAACGCCGCTCGGGCCACGTCGGCGGGGTCGACGCTGTGCGCTGTTACATTCACGGCCGCCTCCTGAAGTCGGTGGAGGGCACGCGCCCAAAGCCCGGCGGAGTGCCTGACGGAATCACTGCCGGTTTCCTTTCCAGACTGGATCCTCAGCACGTCCGGTGCACCCCGGCGGCCACGGTCCGTGGCCCTTGCGACGCTGCGCTCCCGTGCCGGCCGGGCTACCCGGGCGGTCGTCGCGGCAGGCGCACGGTGAACGTGGTGGTGCCCGGGGCGCCGGTGACGGTCGCGGTGCCGCCGTGTGCGGCGGCCACCGCAGCGACAATGGACAGCCCGAGGCCCGTGCCGCCCCCGTCGGTGCCGCGGGGGCCGTCTCCGTGGACGAATCGGTCGAAGAGGTGGTCGCGCAGGGCGGGCGGGACACCCGGGCCGTCGTCGGTCACCGTGAGGCAGGCCGTGCCGTCGTCGTCCCGTCGTACACCCACGGTCACCGCGGTACCGGGAGGTGTGTGCAACCGGGCGTTGGCCGTGAGGTTCGCGAGAAGCTGGTGAAGGCGGTGCCGGTCGCCCGACACGATGACCGGCTCCTGCGGCAGTTCCAGGGACCACCGGTGATCCGGACCGGTGGCGCGCGCGTCGTCGACCACGTCCAGCACGAGCCGCGTCAGGTCGACGGGTTCGTCTTCCAGGGGGCGGCCGGCGTCCAGCCGGGCGAGCAGGAGAAGGTCGTCGACCATGGCGCCCATCCGGGCGGACTCCGCGGCGATCCGCTCCAGCGCGCGGCTCACCTCGGGTGGCAGGGGACCGGGGTGGAGCAGGGCCAGCTCGGCGTGACCGCGCACCGAGGCCACGGGGGTGCGCAGTTCGTGACTGGCGTCGGCGGAGAAGCTGCGCAGACGTTCCTCACTGCGCTGGCGCTGGGTCAGGGCATGCTCCACGTGGCCCAGCATCCGGTTGAACGCGGTGGTGACCTGGTCGACCTCCTCGCTGCGTGGCCGGGTGTCGGGGGCGCGCGCGGGCAGCGCGACCGTCCCGCTCGCGAGGGGAAGCTCACTGACCCGGGTCGCGGTGTCGGCGATGCGGCTGAGGGAGCGCAGGGACCAGCGCACCCAGAGCGCACCCGCGACGCCGGCACCGACGAGCGCCAGCCCGAAGACGCCGCCCGCGACGAGTTCGAGCCGGTGGACCGCCGCTTCGACCGGCTCCAGCGGCAGGCCGGTGATCAGCGTGTCGCCGTCCCGCCCCTGCCATGCCCTCATCCGGTAGTCGCCGAGGCCGGTCAGCTCGACGCTGTGGCCCTGTCCGTCCGTGGGCACAGCCGCGAGGGCCCGGGCGTCGTCGGCGTCGACCTCGAGGGTGACAACGTCAGCCGGTGCGTCGCCCTGTCGGACCACGGCGGCGTTGGTCACCCGGCCGTCCGCGATCCGGACCCCCAGTGTCTCGGCGGCCTGGCGGCGGGTGTCACCGCGTTCGTCTCCGTCGTGGTCGTCGTGGTCCGTGTCCGGGTGCTCCAGACTCGCCGCGAAAGCGCTGCCCGTGTCGGCCAGCTGCTGGTCGAGGCGGTCGGTGAGGAATCCGTTCAGTTCCAGTACGGCCGCCCCGCCCACCGCGGCGCACGCGACGGCGAGCAGCACGAGCAGCCCGGCGGTCAGGCGGGCGCGCAGCGTATGAAGGCGCGGCCACCTCACCGGGGCGCCGGCTTCAGGACGTATCCGGCGCCCCGCACCGTGTGGATCATCGGAGCGCGGCCCGAGTCGATCTTCTTGCGAAGGTACGAGATGTACAGCTCGACGACGTGGGCACCGCCTCCGAAGTCGTAGGACCAGACCAGATCGAGAAGCTGCGTCTTGCTCAACACCTGACGAGCGTGCCGCATGAGGCAGCGCAGCAGCTGGAACTCGGTCGGCGACAGGTCGATCAGGTCGCCGCCCCGGGTGACTTCGTGCGCGTCCTCGTCCAGTTCCAGGTCCCCGACCACGAGCAGGGAGTCGGTCGCCCGCTCGCGTGTCATCCCGGCGCGGCGCAGCAGGCCGCGCAGTCGCGCGACGAGCTCCCCGAGGCTGAACGGCTTGGTCACGTAGTCGTCGCCGCCCGCCGTGATCCCGGTGATGCGGTCCTCGACGGCATCCCGCGCCGTGAGGAACAGCACGCACACGTGCGGCTGCTCGGCGCGCAGGTCGCGCAGGACCGACAGCCCGTCGCGGTCCGGCAGCATGATGTCCAGGACGACGGCGTCGGGCCGGAAGGCGCGGGCTTCGCGGACGGCGGCGTCCGCCGAGGCCGCCGTGCGGACGTCCCAGCCCTCGTAGCGCAGGGCCCCGGTGACGACCTCGGCGAGATCGGGTTCGTCGTCGACGACGAGGACGCGCACGGGGGTGCCGTCGGCACGGGTCAGGACTGCGCTGGGTGTGTTCATGGCCGTCCCAGCATCCCCCGTAACCCTCTGGATTTCCTCTGAAGGCCTTCTGCGCCCCCTCGTACCGTCATGGTCGGGGTGCGGCTCAGAGCCGGCTCAGAGGTCGCGGCGCCACAGTGGACAGCCCCTGCCCGAGGAGACGTCCATGACCACCGCGACCGACCGACCGCCCCCGGCGCGGCACCGCGCCTCCGCCACGCCGTGGCGGGCATCACCGGCCGCGGCGCTCCAGGCGGCCGCATGGGCCGGAGGCATCGCCGTACTCGCGCTGTGGTGGAGGGACACGGGCTCGGTCGTCGGCGCGGCCGGCTGGCTCACCGGTGCCGGGCGCATCACGGGGCTCCTGTGCGGTTACATGTGCGCCCTGCTGGTCGCCCTGACGGCGAGGGTGCCGTGGCTGGAGAGCCGGGTGGGCAGTGACCGTGCCGCGCGCTGGCACGCCTCGGCGGGTCGCTGGACCATCGGCCTGCTCCTGGCGCACCTCCTGCTGATCGTCCTCGGCTATGCGGCACAGGCACAGGTGGGGGTGTTGAGAGAACTCGGCACGATCGTGTTCGATCTGCCGGAGATGCTCAAAGCCACGGCAGGCGCCCTGATACTGCTCGCCGTCGGCTACACCTCGGTGCGCGCGGTACGCCGCCGGATGCGCTACGAGACCTGGTACCACCTGCACTTGTTCACGTACGCGGCGGTCTTCCTCGGCTTCTCGCACCAGCTGGCCTCGGGCGCCGACTTCGTGAGCAACCCGCCCGCTCGCGCCGCCTGGTACACGCTGTACATCTCCGTGGCCTGCCTGGTCCTGTACTTCCGTGTCCTCGTCCCGGTGCGGCTCAATCTCCGGCACCGGATCCATGTCGAGGCCGTCGTGCCCGAGGCGCCCGGTGTGTACTCCGTCTGGATGCGGGGTCGCCGGCTCGACCGGCTGGACGCCCGGCCCGGGCAGTTCCTGCGCTGGCGCTTCCTGACCCCCGGCTTGCGGGGTGCCAGCCATCCCTACTCGCTCTCGGCTGTGCCGCGCGACAACCTGATGCGCATCACCGTCAAGACGCTCGGCGATCACAGTGCGGCCGTCGCCGCCCTCCGCCCCGGCACCCGGGTGTGGGCGGAAGGGCCGTACGGAGCCCTCACCGCGGCACGACGCAGCCGCCGCAAGGTATTGCTGATCGCGGGTGGCACCGGGATCACCCCGCTGCGCACGTTGTTCGAGACGCTGCCCGCCGCGCCCGGCGACCTGACGCTGCTCTACCGGGCGCGAACCCCGGAAGAACTGGCGCTGAGCGGGGAACTGGAAGCCGTCGCCGCCGCACGCGGCGCCCGTCTCGTGTACGTCCTCAACAACCCGGACGGCTCGCGCGTCCGGATCACCGCGGAACGGCTCAGGGCGATCGTGCCGGACGTCGACCGGCACGACGTGTACCTGTGCGGGCCGAGGGGGCTGTCCCTGGCCGTGTACGACGCCCTGCGGGACGCCGGGGTGCCCGCGTCCCGCATCCACCACGAGTCCTTCGAACTGTGAGCTCCGCCATGCGCGCCCACCCCGTCCGCCGCACCGCGCTGACCTGCGCCGCCACCGTCACCGTGACGGTCCTCGCGCTGTCCCTCAAGCCTCACCATCCGCCGGTCGGCGCCCTGCCGCCCGCCACGACGCCCACGCCCAGCAGCGGTACCGGCACGGGGGGAACGTCCTCCGGAACCCGTACGGTCACAGGTCCCACGGTCCAGACCCGCTACGGACCCGTTCAAGTGCAGCTCACGCTCGACGGTTCGCGGATCGTCGCCGCGCGCGCCGTGCAGTCTCCCGGCGGCGACCCGCGCAGCCGGCAGATCAACGCCTCGGCGGTCCCCGTTCTCATCAGGGAGACGCTGAACGCCCAGGGCGCCCACCTCGACGCCGTCTCGGGCGCGACCTACACGAGCGAGGGCTACATGAGCTCTCTGCAGAGTGCGCTGGACCAGGCTCGTGCGTGAGCCGGAACTGCACCGCGTGGTGCACACGATGGGCACGGTGTTCTCCTGCACGGTGCGCGCCGAACCCACGCCCAGCCTCCGCCGAGCCCTCGACGCGGCCGAAGGCCTGCTGCACCACGTCGACGAGGTCTTCTCGCCCTTCCGGCCGGACAGCGCCGTCAGTCGCGTCAGGCACGGGCGGACCGTGCCCGAGGAGTGGCAGATCGAACTGCGTGAAATCGTCACCCTGTGTGCCGACGCCCACCGGCGCACCGGCGGCCGGTTCGCGGCGTGGCGCTCGGGAGCCTTCGACCCGAGCGGTCTCGTCAAGGGATGGGCGGTGGAGCGTGCGGCGCTCCTGCTCCGCGAGGCGGGAGCGGAACACGTCTGCCTCAATGGGGGAGGCGATGTGCAGTTGTACGGCGGGCCCTGGCGCGTAGGCATCGCGCATCCCCTCCGGCCCGGCTCCTGTGCAGCGGTGCTCGAGTCGCCCGGAGGCCCGCTGGGAATCGCCACCTCAGGGCCCGGCGAGCGGGGATGCCACATCGTGGACCCGAACACCGGTGCCCCGCCCACGGACGGCCTCGCCTCGCTGACCGTGACCGGTCCTTCGCTCACGGAGGCCGACGTGCTCGCGACGGCGGCGTACTGCATGGGCGCCGAAGCCCGCGAGTGGCTGGGCGCCCTGCCCGGCGTCGCCGCGTTCGCGGTGATGCCGGACGGACAGACCTGGACGACCGGCAAGGGATGAGCGGGAAGGCGGTCCGCCGGGCGTCGGGACCGATGCCGACCTGCTTTCGCCGCACGGGTCGGCCGAAGGGACCCTCGGTCGTGTCCGGGGACGAGTGGCCCCTGCCCCGGCGCCCCCGTTGCGCGACACGCTGGAGTCGGAAGGGCCGACACGGGAGGTGTGCGACATGACCCGCACGATCACGGTGGGAATCGACGGCTCGCCCGAGAGCCACGCCGCCGCCGAATGGGCGGCCCGCGAGGCCGAGCTGCGCGACCTGCCGGTACGTCTGCTCCACGTGTGGGAGCCGGCTCCCACGGTCCTGGCCCAGGATTCCATCCTCGGCGCGAAAACCCACCAGTACTGGGCCGAGCGTGTCCCGCAGAAGGTGGGCGAAGGGCTCCGGCTGCGCCACCCCGGTGTCATGGTGACCAGCGATCAGCGGTCCGGCCCACCGGCGGACACGCTGGTCAGGGATGCCGACGAGGCGGAACTGCTGGTCCTCGGCTCGTGCGCACCCAGCGGACTCGGCGGCTTCCTGGCCGGTTCCGTCGGACAGTCCGTGATCGCCCACAGCGAGACTCCCGTGATCCTCGTACGTGCCGGTGAGCAGGCGGCCGGCGACCACGTCGTGGATTGTGTCGGTGCGCCGTCCGCGGCCACCGTCCTTCGGCCGGTCGTCGTCGGACTCGACATCGGCAGTCCCGACGACGGCGTGCTCTCCTTCGCCTTCGACGAGGCACAGCGCCGCGGCACGGCCGTGCACGTGGTCAGCGGCTGGCAGCCACCGCCGTACTACCCTTCACTGGCCGCCGATGGCGTACCGGACCAAGGGGTGGCCTGCAGGAGGGCCGCCGACCTCACCCGGCTGCTCCTGCCCTGGCGGCAGACGTACCCGGATGTCGAGGTCGTCGAGGAATCCCGCCCCGGCAGCCCCGCCCACCTTCTGGTCGACGCGTCGCACGAGGCGTCCCTGGTGGTCGTCGGGCGGCGCATCCGGCCCAGCCCGCTCGGCGTGCACATCGGTGCGGTCGCCCACGCGGTGCTGCACCACGTCGGTGCCCCCGTCGCCGTCGTGGCCCATCCCTGACGCATCCCGGTCGAGAGGAGGGGCGTCATGTATCTGCCTCTAGTGGTCGGGGTCGACGGCTCCGAGCCCAGCCTGCGAGCCGTCGACTGGGCGGCCGACGAGGCCGCCCTGCACGCAGTTCCCCTCCTGGTGGTCTTCGGGACCCTGTGGGAGCGGTACGAGGGCGCCGCCCTCGCCCGCGAGCTGGACGGGGCCTCCGCCGACGCAAGGGCCGACGACATTGTCGAGGCCGCCGCCCGGCGTGCCCGGCGACGGCATCCCCACCTCGTCGTCACCACCGAGACGGTGCCCGACGAGGCCGAGCACGCCCTGGTCTGCGCGGGGCGCAACGCGTCCATGATCATCGTGGGCAGCCGAGGCCGCAGCGGCATCGCCGACAGACTGCTGGGCTCCGTCAGCCGGACTGTGGCCGCCGGGAGCGACTGCCCGGTCGTCGTGCTGCGCGGCAACCACGACAACCGCGCCCTCGGAGGAGGGAACGGCCCCGTCGTCGTCGGTGTCGGCGAGCCGTCGGCGTCCGTCCTGCGGCTCGCCTTCACGGAAGCACGTCTGCGTGACGTGCCCCTGGCCGCCGTTCGGGCCTGGCGCTGTCCCGCCCACGAGGCGATCGATCACCCCCTGCTGGCGGGAGAACCCGTCCGGCCGTACGAGCAGCGGGCAGCCAGGGAACTGGAAGCAGCTCTGGAAGACGCACCGCCCGACGTCGCCGTGCGCCGGCACACCGTCGAGGGCCCGGCACGCGCGGTGCTGCCCGCCGCTTCGGCGGAAGCCGACCTGCTGGTGATCGGCCGTCGCACCCAGGGGCGGCTCGGTCGGGTCGCCCACGCCGTCCTGCACCGCTCGGCCTGCCCGGTCGTCGTCGTGCCGGAGCGGACGTGAGCACGCCGAGCGGGCCCAGGGCCGACAGGCGGCGGGCGGGGGCCGACCGGCCCAAGCGGCGTCCGTGCTGCCGGGGCAGTCTGGAGTTGTGGGGCAATCCCCGTCGTACCGACGGTCGTGGGCCCGCCCGGCGCGGACCGGTCACCGTGACCCCGGATGCTCCCGAGCGCTAGGAGAGTGAGCATCACGATGAAAGGCTACGTATTCCACGGTCCGGGCCAGTCCGCGTGGGAGGACACACCCGATCCGGAACTCAAGGAGCCCACCGACGCCATCGTGCGGGTCGACGCCGTCACCATCTGCGGGACGGACCTGCACATCCTGAAGGGGGACGTCCCCGAGGTGCGGCCCGGAACCGTCCTCGGCCACGAGGCGGTCGGCGAGATCGTCGAGGTCGGCACGGACGTACGCACCGTACGGCCGGGTGACCGCGTCCTGGTGTCCTGCATCACCGCCTGCGGACGGTGCCGATACTGCCGTGAGGGCGTCTACGGCCAGTGCCTCGGCGGGGGCGGCTGGATCCTCGGCCATCTGATCAACGGCACTCAGGCGGAGTACGTGCGAGTCCCGTACGCGGACCTCTCCGTGCACCCGCTGCCGGGCGCGGTCACCTACGAGGACGCCGTGCTGCTTGCCGACATCTTCCCGACGGCCTACGAGGTGGGCGTGCTCAACGGGCGCGTCCGTCCCGGCGACACGGTCGTCGTGGTGGGCGCCGGCCCCGTAGGACTCGCCGCGGTCGCCACGGCACGGCTGTTCGCACCCGAGCGGATCGTCGTCGTGGACCTGGCCACCGCCCGGCTGGAGGCCGCCCGCAAGCTCGGGGCCGAGGCCGTGGCGGACGCCCGCGAGGACCCGGAGCAGCTGGTCGCCGACCTCACCGGGGGCCTCGGCGCCGATGTCGTCATCGAGGCCGTGGGCGTTCCGGAGACGTTCGAGATGTGCACCCGGATGGTGCGCCCGGGCGGGCACGTCGCCAACGTCGGCGTGCACGGCAGGCCGGCGATCCTGCACCTGGAAGCCCTGTGGACCAAGAACGTCACCGTCACCACCGGCCTGGTCGACACCCGCTCCACGCCGACGCTGCTGCGCATGACGGCAGCCGGACGGCTCCCCACCGGCCAGCTGGTGACCCACACCTTCCCGCTGGAGCGCATGGAGGAGGCGTACGAGGTCTTCTCCGCGGCCGCCGACACGGGGGCGCTGAAGGTGGTCCTCGGTGGCCCCCAGCGCGAAGTCGTCGCCGCGGACGCGGTCTGACACGGCCCGGCCCGTCCGGCGGCGGGCGTCGCGTTCGCCGGGCGCGCCGCCGGACGCGTCGGAGCCGGTCACCAGCGGGGCACTCCGCAGGAAGACCGGCGTGCGCGGTCTCGATCTTCGTCCGGACCGGAGAAGGAAGGCGTACCCACCACACGCATACGCGAGAGACGTACGAGGCTCGATCTCCAGGGCCATCACAGGCTTACCCACCGTGAGGTGGTATGTGGTCCCCACGCCTGGGGGCCGCTGGGTGCGCCGGCCGTTCGGCATCGGCCAGCCGAAGGCGTGCACCAGTCGCAGTGCGGTGCCGCGTGATTCCGCCCTCACGGGCCGCCTCCCCACCGCTGCGAAGCTCGACGGGAAGCCGCCCGCCCCCACCACCACGGCAGCCGTCATGACCGGGCACCTTCCCTCTTGGTGAGCTTCAGGAGGATCACTGGTGTCGCCGGTGGGGGACGAGGAGCACCGGGCAGTTGGCGTGGTGCAGGACGCCCTGACTGACGGAGCCCAGGAGCATGCCGCGGAAGCCGCCGTGGCCCCGGGTGCCCACGACCAGACCGAGGGCGTGCTCAGCGGCCCTGCTCAGTTCCTGGACCGGGCGTCCTTCGACCACCTCATGGGGCGGGGGTGTGCCAGACGTACAAGGCGCGCAGGTTCGCGCCGCGCAGTTCCGCCTCGTCGAACGCGAAGTCCATGGCGGCAGCCGAGTCGGCGCTGCCATCCACGCCGACGGCGAAGTACGGCGGTTGTTGAGTCGTGTGCTCGTCCTCGCGCAGGACGACGACCGGGCATGCCGACCGCCCGCTCAGCGGCAGCGAGACAGGGGCGGAGGAGAACAGTTCACGTGCGGCTCCCGACTGCCGTAAACCGACTACCACAAGGGTGGCGTCGTGCGGCTGCTCCGCCGGAACCCATGCGGGGCCCCCTCGGCCAGCAGCGCGGAGCCTCGGCGCGAGCCCGGAGGAGCGCTTCCTCCGCGTCCGCCCCAGCCTGAAGTGATCTCGGGCCGAATTGGGCAGGGAGGCATCCAGGGGCAGACGCGCGGGCCGGGGCCGGCGCAGTGGACGGCCCGAAGCGTCAGGTCGCGGACTTCCGCCTCACGTGCCGTCCATACGACTGCTTCGAGACCTGGCGCCGAACCGTCCGCGCCCATGCCCATGAGACCGATCATCATTCCTCCTTCCGCCTCGCGGGCTCCTCACCACCCGAGCACCTTCGACGCCGCATCCGCGGAACGCCGCACGACGCGCCCTGGTTCAACTGGCCGCGCGTCCCCACTGGGAACCGACGTCCCGCCACTCGTGCTCCCACGCGGCGCGACGGCGGCGGTTGAGGATGATTCGCACGCCGTAGTAGCCGGCGGCTGCCGCCGTGACGACGGAGAAGGAGGACGCGGCACCCATGAACGCCGCGTCCACCCCCGCCTGGGTGGCGGCGGGCGGCGCCGTTGTCAGGTGGTTCTGGCGATCCGTCCAGACCGTGACCCTCGAGCCCGCCTTCATACCCTCGTCGACGGGGATTTTGCCCGAGTGCCGGGTGCCGTCAGGTGCCGTCCACCGCACGGTGGCGTCGATCCGGCCTCCGGTCGTCCCCGTGGACAGGGAACTGCTGGACACGTCCGAAACGAGGGTGGCGGTCGCGGAGTGCCGCTCCGCGCGTCGTTGTGCGGCGCTGTGTGCCGCGGCGTGCGCCCCCAGCACTCCGGCCACGGGACCCGCGAGGGCGATGACGAGCCAGACGATCAGGAGGATCCAGGCCTCGAGTACGTCCTCGCGGCGGCGCAGCGGATTGCGGCGCCAACGCCACAGGGACCGCCGAATGGTTGTGCCTGTGCGCATCGTGACCACCTCCGGCTGTCGTCTTCAGCCTCACGCAGCGGCGGTCTGTGAACCAGGGGCCGTTCGGGCACCGCCTCGGGACCCGGTGGGTCGACCGGCCCCGGACCTCTCGGGGCTGAGGGCCAGGGGGGAGCGGGGCCGCCGCTCCGGCGTGGACCGTCGGATTCCGACTCATGGCGTTCCCGGCTGCAGCGTGCTCGGGGCGAGCCCGGCCGAGGGGTTCGACGTCGCGTGCGGCCTCCTCGGCCGGACACGTGCAGGTCGACCGAGACGACGCCGTCGACGCCCAGGTGCGACCGCTCGATGACGGGAACGAGCTGCTGATTGTCCAAGCGGCCCTCGACGGTGCACCTGGCCTTCTTCCACGTGCACCGTCATGTCGGTGGGCGCCAGACCCGGCATCCGGATCAGGACGTCGCGGGACATCTCCTCCGGCAGGGCGTCGTCCAGCTCCTCGACCGTGACATTCCCACCGGCGGAGCGGTCCGTCGGCTCGGGGAGCCGGACCGGCCCGGCGGGATCGGGGCGCCGAGCGACCTTGCGGACCAGATCCGCCTGCGACACGACGTCGACGGGGCGACTGATGTCGTCCACCACTGGGACGGCGGAGACGTCGTTGTGGGTCAGGGCCTCGGCGACCGCCTTGAAAGAAATGTCAGTTCGACCGCGGACAACGGGCCGGGACATGAGATCTCCTACCGCTCGGTGCTGCCCCTGACTTGGGCACTTCGTGCCGGACTTCGTGCCGACGACGAGGGCCGTCCGGCAGGTCCGCCGGGACCGTCGGCCGTCTGGTGGGCGCGGCGACCGCGCGCGAGGCTGGAGTGAGGAACCCCTTCAACGGAGAGGGCGCGGTCATGTACGCACACCTCGGCGACCGGCTGATCGTCGAAAGCCCGTCCACCGGCGTCACGCGGCGGGACGGGGAGATAGTCGGCCTCCACCACGACGACGGAACTCCGCCCTACGACGTGCGCTGGTCCGACACTGGGGATGTCACTCTGGTGTTCCCCGGCCCCGACGCACGTGTGAACCATGGGTCAGAAGAAGTGAGGGGGTCGGAGGGAGCGCTTTCGGGCGTGCCCCGGGGCGAAGAGGTCGAATCCCCCCTGGCCGCTGCCGAGGCCGGCGACGTCGGTCGACGCCTGGCCGCGGCGCGCCGACGCAAGGGGCTGAGCCTGGAGCAGGTGGCCCAACGGGCCCGGATGGCGCCGCAGTACCTGGCCTACCTGGAGACGCACACCGCGGATCCGGGATTCGGCAGCCTCGTGCGACTGGCCGATGCCCTGGGTACGACCTACGTCGAGCTGCAGGGAGGCGGCGCCGACCGTCTACCGGGGCAGGGAGTGGCACTTCGCGACCCGATGCTGCGCGACCTCGACGAGGAGGAGTGCCGCGCTCTGCTCTCGACGCACGGAGTGGGCCGCCTCGCGCTGAACACACCCGACGGCCCAGCGGTCTTCCCCCTCAACTATGTGGTGTCGGAGGGAGACATCGCGTTCCGTACCGACCCCGACGCGGCCACTGCCGCGGCCGTGGACAGCCAGGTGGCCTTCGAGGTCGACCACATCGACGAACCCATGAGTCAGGGATGGAGCGTCCTCGTGGTCGGTCGATGCCGGGCCGTGGCGGATGCGGAGGAGGCACGTCGGCTGGCGGAGCACGCGCACACCGAGCCATGGCCCGGCGGACGACGCACCATGTGTCTCGCCGTGGAGACGGAACGTCTGACAGGACGCCGTATCACTTCCGTGTCCGGCTCCTGAGACTGGTGGTGCTCGCACGGCGCACGAGGCGGGGCCGTCCGGTCCCGGAAACACGCGCCCGGGTGGCGTCGGACCGGACCGGACCGGGACCGGCCGACGCGGTGAGGCCGACGGGCGAAACCCGGCGGGAGACGAGATGAAACTGCACACACACTGTGGTCGTACGATCAATGTCACCCGGTTCACTCCCCGGGGGCTGCCCAAACGGATGGGGCGCGTCGTCCTGGACACGTCCTTCGCCTCCTACGACGAGGACGAACTGTGGACGTCGCTCACGGCAGAGGAGGCCAGGCGTCTCGCCGGTCTGCTGCTGTTCCAGGCAGCCGCCGTGGAACCGGAGCCCAGTGCCGCACCCGGAGTCGTTGACGTGGTGCCGGTCGTCGCAGACGCCTACGAGGTCCGGGTCCGTGGGCATGTCCTGACCGTCGACCAACTGCTCGCCGACGGAGGAAAGGACACCGCTCCCACGCCCGTGGAGCTGTTCGTGGCGGCGGTGGCTTCGTGCGCCGCGCACTACGCGGGGCGCTTCCTGGACCGGCACGGTGGCGGTCGGGACGGCTTCTCCGTCCGTGCCGGGTTCCGCATGGCGGACGACCGGCCGCCGCGCGTTGCGTCGTTGCGCCTGACCGTGACGGCCCCCAGCCTGCCGGCGGAGAAACTGGCCGCCCTGCGTGCGGTGGTGTCGCACTGCACCGTGACCAACACCTTGGCCCAGGCGCCCGAGGTGATGCTGGAGGTGCGCGGGACACCGTCCGGGGAGACCGCCCTCGGCACGGAGACGAGCGCACGCTGAAGCTGAGCGGGTAAGACGGTTCCCGTCCGTCGTGACCGCCTCGCGGCCGACGGTGCGAGGATCCGGCGTTTCCGGGTGGCCACCGGCTCAGTCGCCCGTCGGCCCGCCGGTGAGACGGATCAGTGAGCCGGGTCGGTCTCCGTTTCCTGGCGGACGACGACGACGGGGCAGGCCGCGTGCTGAGCGCAGCGCTGACTCACCGAGCCCAGCATCGCCCGCGCGAAGGCGCCCCTGCCCCGGCGGCCGACCACGAGGAGTTCGGCCCCTTGGGAAGCGCGGATCAGGGTCTCGGACGGGTCGCCCTCCACGATGACCTCCCGGAAACCCGGCGGCCGTTCGCCGGGGAAGGTGGCATCCAGCTCCGCCGCGAAACGCTCACGCGCCTGCTCCAGGTCGAAGTCGGGATCGATGGCCGGACCGGCGAAACCAACGGCGGACGGTGTGTCCCAGACGTGGATCGCCTCCACCACACCACCGACGGAACGTGCATACCGATCGGCCCAGCGCAGCGCGGCGTAGGAGGACGGAGACCCGTCCACACCCACGACCACCCGTGCTGTCGGCTCAGAGGACTGCATGGTCACCTCACTCACAAGCGTCGTCCGCCCCTGTCCACGCTGCCCGGTAGCACGCCACCGCGCCAGCGGAGAGAGGGCCGGCCCGACTTCGTGCCAGGACCACGCAAGCGGAGGCTAGGACGAGCGGAGGCGCTCGGAGAGGCCCTCGGTCAGCTCGGACAACCGTTCGGAGAACACGGCTCTTGCCGGCCGGGGAGCCCGGATACGCACAGCGTCGGCGGGAAGGCTCGCCAGGTCCGTCGTCAGCCGCGCGTGTCCCTCCGGCAGGGTGTCCGGTGGGCCGAGACGCCGGCCGTTGCGCATGACCGTGCGCAGCAGTGGCTCCGCCCCGGCCGGACCCGGTTCGTCCCACAGGGCGATGACGTCGTCACCACCCGGGCGCCGGAAGACCTGTTTGCATCCTGGCGACGTCACCTTGGCGGACGACAGTTTCATGACCGGGCGGCCGTCGTACTCCACGAGCTTGTACGCCGAGTCCAGATACGGAGCGTCCGCCGACGTGCCGACACGGGTCCCGACCGCGTACACGTCGATGGGCGCTCCGGAACGGGTGAGGGCTTCCACCACGTTGCTGGTTCCCGCGAAACCCGTGAGCGACGCCGTGCGCGCGGCCTGCATTCCGGCGGAGGTCCCGTGGGTGCGGCGCAGGGAGAAGTCGATCACCGGACGTCCCGCGGCGGCCAGGACGGACCGTACCGCCTTCGACGCCACGGCCGTCTGATGCGAGACCTGGTTGAGCAGGAAGGTCTCCACGAGCTGAGCCTCCGCGAGCGGCGCGGTGACTTCCAGCAGTGGTTCTCCGGCGAACACGACACGTCCCTCGGGTATGGCGCGGACCTCGCCGGCGAACGTCGTCCCGCACAGCGGGGACAGGTCGGCGTACGGCCGGTGCAGCGCGGAGGCGAAGTCCTCCACGTCCGCCGAGGTGACGCGGAAGGCGCTGAGGTAGTCGAGCGCCGGTTCGATGCCCGCGCTGACGAGAAACCCGCGTTCGGGGGGCAGGTCACGCACGAACAGACTGAACGTCGCGGGCCGGCTCATGTCTTCGAGTAGGTAGGACAGGGCCATGGTGACTTCGTACAGATCCGTAGTGGTCACATCCGACATGGTCCTCACCCGCCCGTAGCCACTCGTGCCCGGTCACAACAAGCCTCACCGGCGACCCGGGGCGTGGGGAAGGGCCAGCCGGCCACTCCCCGTGGCCACCCGGCCCCATGCGTCCGCCGAGACGGTGACGGACCCTGTAGGTGTCGGGACACTCTTCACCCAGGTGGAAGGAAGCCATGGACGGCCACGTCTACAGAGTCGACGACGTCATGACCCACAGGGTCATCGCCCTGGCCGGTGGAGCGACGTTCAAGGACATCGTCAGGACCATGGAGACGCAGCGGATCAGTGCACTTCCCGTCATCGACTCCGGAAGCCATGTGATCGGCGTCGTCTCCGAGGCCGACGTGCTGCGCAAGGAAGAATTCCGCGACAGCGACCACAAGCGCGGCCCCCGGAGCCGGACCCCCGGGGCACTGGCGAAGGCGAGGGCAGTCACCGCGGAGGACCTGATGACCACTCCCGCCGTGACCGTCCAGCCGGAGGCACCTGTGGCCCGGGCTGCCCGCCTCATGGCACGTCACAGGGTCAAGCGCCTCCCCGTCGTCGACCAGGAAGGCGTACTCCAGGGCATCGTCAGCCGCGCGGACCTGCTCAGGGTGTTCCTGCGGTCCGATCCCGACATCGCCGAGGAGGTCCGCCGGGAGATCGTCGGGAGCCGGTTCCCGGAAGGACTCGGATCGGTGCGTGTGGAGGTGCACGAGGGAGTCGTCACCCTCACCGGCCGGGTGCCGGACACCTCGCTCGTTCCGCTGGCCGAACGGCTGGTGCGCTCGGTCGAGGGCGTCGTGGACGTGCGGTGCGCGCTGACTGGCCCCCGGCACCGCCCGGTCACGGAACCGGATCTCATGCAGGAGGAGCACAGGCACACGTCGGAGGGCAGGTGATGGGTGGGGCGAAGGCGAACATCCGGCCACTCGCGCCCTGTCCGTCGCACCATGGACATCGCCGGCGGCGGTCCGTCAGCTCTCGACAAGCTCACCACGGGTGCGTACCGGTACGAGACGGACTCCGGGGCGGTGATCGCCGTACGCGTAGACGTGAATCGCCATCGACGCAGGTCGGACTGAGTTCGAGCTGGGCATGTACGCGATGGGTCCCTTCATCTCTCGGCCGGGGCTTCGACGTCCGTCGGCTTCCACCGGACGTCGACGACACCCTCCACGGCGCGCACCAGGCGGGCGGCCACGGGCACCAACGAGGTGTCCTTGACCCTTCCTCTGAGAGTGACGAGGCCGTCCGACACCTCCACCCGGACGGCGTCCGCCGGTGAGGGGAAGAGCGGTGCGACGACCTCCTGGCCGACCTCTTCGGCGATGTCGTCGTCCGTGCGCAGGAACACCTTCAACAGGTCGGCTCGGCTGACGACACCCTCGAGAAGTCCCTCGGCGTTGACGACGGGCAGCCGCTTGACCTTCCGTTGCGCCATGACGCGCGCGGCCTGGGCGAGGGTGGCGTCGGGATGGACGGTGACGGCCGGAGCCGTCATCACGTCCGCCGCGGTCAGACCGCCCGCCTTGGCCAGATCGGTCAGGCGGCGCATCTGAGTGAAGCGGTCCGGGTCACTGTCCCGGAACTCCTCCTTGGGCAGCAGGTCGGCCTCGGAAACGAGACCGATCACTCGTCCCTCGCCCTCGAGTACGGGCAGGGCGCTGACCTTCCACTGGTCCATGAGCGCGATGATGTCCTTGAACGGAGCCTGTGGACCCACGGCCACGGCCGTGTGCGTCATCACGTCACTCACCGTGTGAGGGCTGTTGAGCATGGCTTCCTCCTCGGCCCGGTCTGAGGAGCCGTACTCACGGCAGGATTCCGCTGCCGTGCGGGGCGTACAGGTCCAACAGACGGATGCGCGTCTTCTGCAGGCGGTCGGCCACCACCTGTCCGACCCAGGTCGCGACCGCCCGGCCGAACTCGGGGTGCTCGGCACTCACGGTCAGGATGGTCTTCGCGTCGAACTCCCAGGCCCGTACCGGACTGAGTGCCTCGGCGCCCAGGTGCCACTGGTACGGCGGGAAGTGCCAGGACCAGCCGAGCAGTTCGCCGTGGCCCAGCGAGTCGACGACGGCGTTGCGGCCGTCGGGGACGCGGATGTCCAGAACGACCGTTCCAGTGCGGATGATCCAGAAGCGATCGGCCGGCCGGCCCTCTTCGAACAGCCGCGCACCCGACGGGAACGAGACTTCGCGCGCGAGTCGCAGCAGACGTTCGCGGTGCTGCGCCGGCATGGCTATGGGGAGGGTGGTTGTGGAGGTCATCGTTTCGTCTCCTTCCCGCGGTCCTCGGGGAGCGGTCGTTCGGGCGGCTGCCCTGTGCGGCTGCTCTTCCCCGGTACCAGCCTGTCGCGTGTGCGCCCCTGGCACCACGGGCCTTCCGGGCACTGCCGAGGGACCGTCGGCCCCGGGCAAGTGGGGCCATCCGGGTGCCACGACGGAGAGAGCAGCCCGGCCCGGGCAGAGGGTGAGGGTCCGGGCCGCCGCAGATGCCGCACAAGGGATGTGCAGCCAGGGCGCATCAAGAGGGGGAAGGGCATCCGCTTCTCGCGGATCCTGATCGCACGGTGCACGGATTCCGACCGTTTCCCCGTGTCCCTGCTGTCCTTCCCGCCACCTCCAGCACACCACGCGGATCGCCGGGGTGGAAGGGCCGACCGGCCCCATCGTGCTGCCGCCCTACGCGCCTCGCACAGGCACGCACCAGATCCCGCGTACGCCGATGGCGCACCACGTTCTTCGCCGGGACCTGAGCCGGGGGACAGGCCCTAGTAGGGCATCCGTCGGCCCGACGGCGTGCGCAGGTCAGGAGGATCCGGCCGTCGTGGCGGTCGGGGCCGCTTTGTCACCTGGATCCGTTCCATCACGATCGCCTCGTCTCGCGCTGCCCCTGTCTGCATGATCCCTCCGGGGGCCTGCTGCGGGCCATGGGTCCGCCGACCTCGGTACGGGGCAGAGTCGGCCTGTCCCGGTGGGTCGACCGGCCCAGCTCCGTGACTGGCGACGGGGAACAACGCGAAGGTGACCATCTGCCCATCCGCCGCCTTCCGTCGTGATGGCCCGCGGAGCGCGGCGGACACACCCCCGCCGGAGAACCGGTCACTGGGGCCGAAGGTCCCTCGTAGTGACCCGATCGCCCCTGCCGGACCCGGGCGCCCGGTGTCACCGTGAAGGTGCAGCCCCGGCTGCGCGAACCGGCAAGAAGACAGAAGGGCGGTGGGGAAGATGGCACTTCCCCTGGTGGTAGGCGTCGACGGCTCGGACGGCAGCCTCCTGGCCATCGACTGGGCGGTCGACGAGGCACAGCGCCGTGGGCTTTCATTGCGCTTGGTCTACGCCTCGCTCTGGGAGCGGTACGAGGGAGCACTGCCGGCGATGGGCCGAGAGCGCCCCTCCGAGCAGGTGATGGCTGAGAACATTGTCGGCACCGCTGCGGAGCGCGTCCGGCGATACGATCCCAGCCTCACGGTCGAAACCGACACGGTGCCGGCCGAAGCGGTGTCCGCCCTCCTGGCCGAAGGCAGGCACGCCGCCGCCGTGGTCACCGGATCACGAGGTCGTGGCGAGCTGAAGGGGGCCCTCCTCGGCTCGGTCAGCCTCGCCGTCGCCTCCCGGTCCGACTGCCCGGTGGTCGTCGTCAGGGGTGAGAAGTCGGCGCTGTCCGGCTCCCACGAGCGTGTCCTGCTGGGCGCCGGCGACCCCGACACCAGCGGTGCGGCCGTGCGGTTCGCTTTCCGAGAGGCCGATGCACGAGGTTGCGAGCTGGATGTCGTACGGGCCTGGCGGTGCCCTGCGTACGAGAACGCCGACGACGGGGCACCGAGCGGAGACTCCGAGGATCAGCACGAGCAACGGGCATCCGCTCTGATCGACACTTTGGTGGCCGAAGCCGCTGCGGAACACCCGGGCGTGAGGGTGCGCAAGACGACGATCGAAGGGCCGGCCCGCAAGGTACTCGTCCACCAGACGGCCGCCGCCGACCTCGTCGTCCTTGGGGCACGCCACAGGTCGGGACACTTCGGTCTTCAGCTCGGGCGGGTCACCCACACGCTGCTGCAGCACGCGGCCTGCCCGGTCGCCGTGGTGCCACAGACGACCTGACGCCTTCGATGTGCGGCCTCGGAACCCGAGGCCGCGTCGGGGGCCCTCACACAAGTGAGCCGCGTGGTCGCGACGTACGTCTGCCGGTCCGGGGAGACCGCGCGTAGCCCGTCGACGGAGGCGTTCCGACGGCCTCACCGGCTTGTCCGCGCCACCCTCAGCCTGCGCCTGACCTGCTCGAACCATTCTCATGGGGCGCGCGTGAAGAAGTCCGCGCGCCGGGTACTCCAATAGCCTCGGAAGCCGGGAGGAAGACCATGCGTTACGGCCGCGCCATCACGCTGGAAGGGCCCTTCGAGCAGGTGCAGCAGGACGTCCGCCAGGCCCTGGCCGACCAGGGTTTCGGAGTCTTGACCGAGATCGACGTACAGGCCACCCTCAAGGCCAAGCTGGACCAGGACATGGAGCCCTATTTGATCCTCGGAGCCTGCAATCCGCCTCTGGCGCAGCGAGCGCTGGACGCCGACCGCTCCGTAGGGCTCCTCCTGCCCTGCAACGTCGTCGTCCATGGCGACGGCGACTGGGTGATTGTGGAGGCCATCGACCCCGAAACCATGGTCACCCTCACGGGTCTCGACGCCATGGCGCCGGTCGCCGAGGAGGCCGGCCGCCGTCTCGAGGCGGCACTGAGTTCACTCGGGCCATCGGCGCCCTGACCGCCGCGGGCAGGGCATTGGAAGCACAGCCGGTTCGGCGGGGGTCCACGTCACGGGGCCAAGGAGAAGTAGCTCTCCTCCTCCTGGGTGAAGTGCAGGCGCAGCACGGTGTTGAGGCCGTACAGGCAGGAGCGGAGGTCGTCCAGCTGTTCGGGGGCCAGGCCGCCGTTGGCGCGGGCGAGCTGCAGGTGGGTGGCGATGCGGCGGGACAGACGTCCGATCTCGGTGTGCGCGCGGCTCATCGTGGCGGTGGACTCGGGGCCACCGAGGGACGGGGCGAGGGCCGGGTAGAGCTCGTGCTCCTCGGCGTACTCGTGCGGCAGGAGCCGCTCGGTGAGCAGTCGGTGTGCCTCCTCGACGCTCGCGAGGGCCGTCGGACCGGGAGCACGGGAGAGTCGGTCCGCGGCGGCGCGCACTGATTGGAGGACGTCCTGCAGTGCGTCGTGCTCGGCGGCGAAGCGGTGGATGAGGGCTTCGGCGGCAGGCGCGAGGACGACCTGCTCGCTACGGCCGGCGCGCAGGGCGCGCAGCGCGTTCAGGATGACCGCGATGTCGATGCCCTCTTGCAGTAGGGCGCCGACGGTGGGCTGGATCAGGCCGAGAGCGGCTGCGGCCATGGCGGCCAGCGACAGCAGCATGCCTCCGAGGGCGCTCTGCACAGCGATACGGCGTGACCGCTGAGCGATGACAACGGCGTCGGCAAGGCGGTCGACGCGGTCGGTGGTGAGCACGATGTCGGCGGCCTCGGAGGACGCCGTGGAGCCTCGGGCTCCCATGGCGACGCCGATGTCCGCAGCGGCCAGGGCGGGTGCGTCGTTGACCCCGTCTCCGACCATCACCGTGACGGCGTGTTCACGTTCGTCGCGCACGGCGGCCACCTTGTCGGTGGGACCGAGTCCGGCGCGGACGCCGTCGAGTCCCAGTACGGCCGCCACCTCTTGAGCCGTGGCCGCTCGGTCGCCCGTGAGCATCACCAGTCGTGCGATGCCGGCGGACCGGAGCCGACGCACGGCGTGCGGAGCGTCGTGGCGCAGGGGGTCACGCAGCAGGACGGCGCCGGTGAGGTGCTCGTCGACAGCGAGCCACGTCACGGTCGCTCCGTCGAGGAGGGCGCGGTTGTCGACCGCCTTCGCCCAGGCCGGCCGCGCCTGGGCGTCGTCCCGACCGATGAAGACCCGGTGACCGTCGACGATGCCCCGCGCCCCGCGACCCGGCTCCTCCGTCACCTCGGTCGGCTCCGACAGCTCCAGTCTCCGGTCCCGTGCGGTGTCGACGAGGGCCTGGGCCAGCACATGGGGGGAGAACTGGTCCAGCGAGGCGGCCGTTCGCAAGACCTCCGTCGGCACGTGACCCGGTGCGGCCACCACGTCCCGGACGCAAGGGCGGCCCACGGTCAGGGTCCCCGTCTTGTCCAGCAGGAGGGTGCGGGCCCGGCCCAGGTTCTCCAGTGCTCCACCGTCCCGGACGACCACACCGCGGCGAGAGGCACGGGAGAGACCGGAGACGACGGCGACCGGGGCGGCCAGCAGCAGGGGGCAGGGGGTGGCGACCACCAGAACGGCGACCGCGCGCACCGCGGAGCCACTGACCAGCCACGCCAGTGCCGCCGTGGCGAGGGCCAGCGGAAGGAACCAGGCAGCGTACCGGTCCGCCAGCCGCACCACCGGCGCCGATTCCGCGCCGGCCTGGCGGGCGAGGCGCACGATGCCGGCGTAGGTGCTGTCCTGTTCGGTGGCGGTGGCGCGCAGGTCGAACGCGCCGCCGGCGTTGACCGCGCCGCTGCGTGCCACCTCACCCCGGTGCCGCGTGGCCTGGAGCGGTTCACCGGTGAGCGCCGACTCGTCGAGGACAGCTTCGGCGCTTTCGACGCGGCCGTCGACCGGGACGACCTCACCCGGGCCGACGACCAGTGCGTCCCCGGCAGCGACCTCTCCCAGCGGCACCCTGACCACGTCGTCGTCGGTGCGACGGCGTGCCGAGCGAGGGGCGTGCGCGAGCAGGGAGTGCAGGTCGTGGTAGGCGCGGCGCTGAGCAGCTTCCTCCAGAGTGCGGCCCGTGGCCAGCATGAGCGCGATCAAGGTCCCGGCCAGGTACTCACCGACGGCCAGGGTGCCCCCGAGCGCGAGTACGGCGATCAGGTCCACGCCCGCGTGCCCGCGCCGGAGTGCGACCAGTACCCAGCCCACCGCGGGGACGAAGGCGGACACGGTACCCAGCCCCCAGAAGAGGTCCGCCAGGCCGGTGGCGTCGAGGAAATGGGCGACGCCCCCACCCACCAGAGCCGCAGTCGTGACAACGAGGAGGCCGTGCTCGAGTCGGGGGGATGCGAGCGCCGCCGTCGAGCTGCGCACTCGCGCGACGAGGAGGAAGCGGTTCATGGGCACCTCGGTCCGTGCGGCGCGTCAACGTCGTTCCGCTCCTTCCATGGAAGCGCGGCGCGTCCCCCGGGGCGAGTGACGATCGGCCCCTCATAGGGACGGTCGGACGTTGTCGGACGTCAGCCCGGCTCCATGTAGGGACGCCGGAACACCTTGGCCTGGTCCGGGCCCCAGGGCCGGACAGCTGCCAGAGCCTGGGCGACCGCGGAGCCCAGGGAGCCGCTGGTGTCGACGCCGACCGCCTCGGCCCATGGCTGTTCTTCGGCCGCCATGGCGTCGGCCACGCCGAGGTCGGCATCGGACGCGCCGGGGGTACGGGTGGTCAGGCGGGCAGCTGCCACGGCACCGGGCACGTGGCAGTGCAGGGCCACGAGGTCGGCGCCGGCGTTCTCGGCGGTGCGCCGCGCTGCCTCGCGCTGGGCCGAGTCGACCCACGTGGCGTCCAGAACCACGGATTCGCCCATGGCCAGAAGGGCCGCTGCCCGCTCCAGCAGTTCGGCGTAGGTCCTGGCCGTCCACTCGGGGGTGTACAGCCCCTCGCCGTAGTCGGCCGCGGCGGTCTGCTGCGCGGAGAGCCCCGCCATCTCCTTGCGCAGGCGGTCACTGCTGAGCAGTACCGCTCCGAGACGGTCGGCCAGCGCGCCGGACAGCGTGGACTTCCCCGTGCCCGGCAGTCCGGCGACGAGCGTCAGGCCGACGGCCGAGGCCCTCAGATGGCGCAGCGCCATCAGGACGAGCCGCCGCGCCGCCGCCTGCGCGCCGGGCGCGCCCTGCCGCGCCTGGATCAGGGACACTTTGGCTCGGACGAAGGCACGGTAGGCGACGTAATGGTGCCACAGGGACGGCGGCGCGGGGTCACCTGAGTACTCGCTGTACTGGGTGAGGAAGAACGCCGCGGACTCGGGCGCACCGAGCAGTTCGAGGTCCATGGCCAGGAACGCGGCGTCGTCGAGACCGTCGACGTACCGGAGATGGTCGTCGAACTCCAGGCAGTCGAGGATTCGCGGCCCGTCGTAGAGGCAGAAGATGTCGTCGGCGAGGAGGTCACCATGCCCGTCGAGCACCCGGTCCTGTTCGATGCGCAGATCGAACAGGGGCTTGCGTCCCGCGAGATAGCGGCGGACCAGCCGTTCGACCTCCGCCGTCTCGCCCGGCGTCGGACCCTCGGTCGCCATGGCGTCGACTTGCGCGAAGCCGGCCTCCCAACGCGACGCCAGGGCGTCCCGTGTGCCCTGGTCCGCGATGCCGGGACCACGGGGCGCGGTGGCGTGCCAAGCGGCCAGTTGTCTGGCGACTGCCCGTAGCGCCTCATCGACGGGTTCTCCCGTCCGTACGAGGTGAGACAGGCGGCGATCATCGGGCATACGCCGCATCACCACGAGCGGCTCGGCCTCTTGCTCACCCGGGGTACGGAGCTCGCCCAGGCCCATGTACACGTCCGGAGAGAACCGCCGGTTGAGGTCGATCTCGCGCTCGCACACGGCGCGACGCGACGACAGGGCGGTGTAGTCCAGGAACCCCAGATCCACCGGCTTCTTGCGCTTGTACACGCGATCTTCCACGAAGAAGACCACCGCGGTGTGCGTCTCGCGGACGTCCGCGCGCTGTGCCACGGCCGGATCCTCGCGGCGCCCCGGCTCAGACACAGCGAACCTTTCGTGCGGCAGGGCCCGCACCGACGGTTGACGTCATCACAGGCAGCCTCCGCTCTGTGTGAACATGCTGCGTTCTCCTTGAGGGGTACCTCATCGCCCTTCGTGCTGCATCCGGGCGTGGCCGGCCCAGTGCGTCGCCCGTGCCGGCCGGCCCGCGTGGGGGAGAGCGTCCCTCAGCCGATACTCAATACATCCGGTACGGGCCGTCGAGGCGTGGCCGGCCCCTTCGGTCCGTAGCCCAGACGAAGCACCATCTGTACATGGCCGACCCCTGATCCGGGGTCCCGGGCCAGCAGGCGTAGCTCCCGGTCCTCCAGCGGATGCGAGGTCAAGGACGTGGACAGACCCGCCAGGGTGCTCTCCAGCAGAACGCGTTCCAGCGCCTGGCCGGCCATCAGCCAGTCCCTGGGTCCGTCGCTGCGGGTACCGAGCAGAGCCAGACGGGGAGTGCGCTCGAAGTCCGCATCTCCTCGGTCGGGCACCTGCCCACGTCCGGAAAAGTCGCGCACCGGGGCCTTGCCGTCCCGCCTGCGCGGCCCGAAGGCGTACGCGGGGACGCCGTCGACAGCGGTGTCCACCCCACTGCCCAGCCTTGTCCAGCGCACCAGGTCCTCGTTACCTTCCGCGCGCACCAGGTCGCGGCTCTCGGCATCGCGGACCAGTTCGAGCAGGGTTTCGACGTGCCACGCACCTGGGAAGAGCAAAGTCGCCCCTTCTCGGGCCGCGGCCGCTTGCAACGTGGCCCGGACGCTCTCGGGGACGTCTTTCTCGGAGAACGGGTGACGGCTTGTGCGCCGCTGTCGTATCGCCGGGTGCAGCCGCCACAGATCCTTCTCCTGCGGTGCCTCCGACAGATCGGCCAGCTGAACGGACGCGAGAAGCAGCGGGTCCCGCGGGTCGGGAAGCAATCGGGTACGTGGCACCAGGGACGCGTGCACCGCGGCGACGCGAAGGTTGAAGAGAGCCGCCCCGCAGCCGATGTGCAGCGCCCGGTTCCCGGGGTCGGACCGGGGCATGGCCCGATCCGGGTCGGCGCGCAACAGTACGAGACGTTCGGCTGCGAGGAAACGGAAACGCCACGGTTGCGCGTTGTGCATGGACGGGGCTGCCGTGGCTTCGGCCACCAAGGTGGTCACCGTCCGCTGGTCGAGTTGAACCTGAACCATGGAGCCCTCCTGGTGACCCCGCCGACGGCCCGGCCCCCGACCGGACATCAGGGTGCTGAGGTTGTCTTCCGTCGGCTTCCGTTCTGTGCTCGCGGCGCCCGCAGGACGTGCCACGGTCGTCTCGGCGCACGACTTACTTCGCCACCTCCAGTGTTCATCGAGCGTGCGGTCAGCGGGAAAGGCCATACGGGCCACCCATCGGTTCCGCCCGGCCCCGGCCCGCGGGACCTTCGGCGCGCACGAGTCCCGTGCGGAAACGGGTCCGGCCACCCGCCGTGCGGTCGACTCCGCCGCGGTTCACTGCGCTGGCGAACGGACGGTGCTTCTGTTCCTCTTGAAGGAAGGCGGAAGGAATGGAGCGGACAGTCGTGCACGCCGATCCAGAACGGTCAGGTGACAGGGCTCAGCCCTCTTCCGAGGCCGGCCGTATGGCCGACCGGATAGCGGTGAGGCGCCAGCAGCTGGGCATCTCTCGCGACGAGCTGGCCCGGCGAGCGGGCATGTCCACGACGTATTTGGGGGAGATCGAGAGTCGGGCCGGCGACTTCGACCCCGGGGCGCTCGCACGGCTCGCGGTCGTGTTGGAGATGCCCTACGAAGAGCTGACGACCGGCCGGACCGACGCACCGCCGGGTCGGGGAGGGCCGGCCGCGCATCCGGTCCTGGTGCGGCTGTCCGAGCAGGAGTGCTGGCAGCGGCTGGGAACGCACGGCATCGGACGGATCTCCTACACGGCCGACCCGGGCAAGGAAGCTCCGGTGGTGGTGCCGGTCAACTTCCTCGTGGACGGGCGAAGCGTTGTCTACCGCACGGATCCGGCCGGCGTGGCGGGCATCCGCGCCGGAGAGCCAGTCGCCTTCGAGGCCGACCACGTCGACGAGCAGACCGGCTTGGGCTGGAGCGTCCTGCTGGCAGGCACCGCCGAGCACCCGGCTGAACACGAGTCGCTGGAGACCCTGGCACGAAGGCGCGGGGCCGGCCCCTGGGCGGGGGGAAAGCGCGACTTGTGGGTCCGTGTCCTGCCGCACCAGGTCAGTGGCCGCGTCATCCAGTCCCTACGGGAAGCGTAGGCGTCGCCCGTGTCCGCCGGTCCGCGTCCGACGCGCGTTTCTGGCCTTGTGCACCGGCGGTCCGGTTCTGCGGATGCGCGGCAGCTGTACTCCGAACGGCAACCGGGCACCACCGGGACCTGGTTCGCATCGCGGTTGCCCGGACCGGGTGCTTCACAGGCGCCGGTGAGGCATCAGCCAGTCGCAGGCCCACTCGACCGCTGATCTTCGGCACCGGGTGAAGCCCCAGACTGACGGGTGCGTTGAACGGCTTCCAGGCCGATTCAGAGGATGCCTCCGTGTGCAACGAAGTGCCTACCTGGCGCATCGTCAGGTAAGTCAGCATCTGGTCAGCATGGGTCCTCGCACTCTCCGAGGCAGGCGTCAGCCGGATTCTCCGCGGAAGCGCAGGTGGGGAACCTTCTTGCCCAAGAGGGATCGATGTTCCTCAGCATCTTCGAGTGTGAGGAGTGTCGGTGTAGAGTGAATAACGCCCCTGACCAGCAGAAAGCTGGCGGGGAGCCGTCACATAGGAGTCCAAAGTGCTGCGCACTGTTCTCAAGTCCAAGATCTAGCATCTGGGTGTTTGCGCAGGTCAGAAGCATTGTGGGGCCGCTCAGGTCAGCAAACGGTCAGCATCGGGCGCGAGGGCGTCCTGGCTTGCTGACCTGGCGATCGCCGCGGCGGGGCCCTGGGCGCGGATGGCTGGCACCCGTCTGGAAGGTGCGTCACGTGGCTCGTCAGCTCGCCCGCGGTATGGGCTCGTTGTTCAAGGACTGCGGCTGTGCCAAGCCGACCCTGTGCCCGCAGCCGTATACGATCCGTTTCCGCAACGGTCCGGGCAAGCGGTCGAGGAGGGTGGCTTTACTGCGCGGGACGATGCAGTCGAGCGCTTGACGCAGATCTGTGCGGAGAAGAAGCTGACGGGGCCGTCCGTCGCGGAAGCGTGCCGGGAGTTGGGGCGGAAGGCAGCTGCGGAATGCGCGTAGCGGTGGCGGCCCCGTCAGTGCCGGATGACCGAAAATTCCCCGGGCGAGCACGTCAACAGCTCCATCAACGTCCATATCGTTTCGCGCCGCGGGTCACGGATGCCGATATCCGTAACTCCCATAGTGGTGGAGCGTTTCCTGGACAGTTGGGGCCCGACGGCGTCGGCCGGGGCAATCAGGTCAACATCCTGCGCACGCTCGAGGCGATTCTGCGGGACGCCGGGGGGCTATGGCGGGATGACCCTGCTCTGGAGTTCGCGTTGGCACTCCAGCCGTAGATCGTGATCACTAGTGAGTCCCAGCGGCGGCGGTGACGGGCTCGTCAGGCAGGGACGGCTT
>NZ_KZ195574.1:0-992622 GCF_002188365.1 Streptomyces sp. CS113 | reverse complement strand
ACTGCCCGCCGAGCCGGAGTAGAACAACCACGTACAGGCTCCCGGACACCGTCGGAAGCAGAAAGGCGAGGACCGTGTGGACGACAAGCCCTCGCCCTGGGGCAAGGCCCAGATGTGCCCGGGCCGCACGGCTCACACGGGGCCTGGGGGTGCCTGGCGCGTCGTTCGCGTCCGCCCTCTCGATCGCTCGGCGCAGCTTCCTGCGGCTTCTCCCGGTCGTGATACCCAGGCGCACGCCGTGGGCGTCGTGCACCAGCAGGGTCCGGTACGCGCTGCCGTACGAGAATGTCGTCAGCAGTCGGACTGTGATGATCCGGTTGAGGTCGACGGACCGTTCGCCGGTCAGGGTGTGCGCAGTCAGGTGCGACGATGAGCGCCGGAGCGGGACGCGCTCCTCGCACAGTGCGGGTAGGAGGAGGAAGCCGGCGACCGCGGACAGCAGGCCGAGCACGATTGGTGTGCCTTCGGGGGTTACCCCCGCCCTGGCCAGCCCGTAGCCGCCGAAAGGCAGCAGGAGGACCGCCACCGCTAGGCCCGATCCCATGCGTGCACGCCTCACGCTGTGGGGTGTTGCTTTCACTGACGCCTCCATTTCTGTCGGCAGCCATCAGCATGCAGGTGCGGCGGACCGCTGCGCATTGCCGGTGTCCGGCAATCTTCGGCTCTGGACCCGCCCCCGTACCAGCAGCCATAGGTGATCGTCGTTCGGTGTGGGAACAGGCCGGCCACCGCTGATCTCGGTGACGTGTGTGGACTCTTCAAGATCGTGCGGTGGCCGCGGCCGTGCAGCCGCGGCCGGGACCCGGTCCGGCCGTCTCAGGCGACCCGCCCTCGCGCGGCAACCCACTCGTCGAACGTCACCCTGCCCCGCGGCCCCGGATCCTGGGGAAGCAGGCCCGTGGTGGTCATGGCGCGGCCCACCGAACCCGGCAGCTTCACTGGGAGGACGGGACGGCGGCCGCCCCGGGCCCGCTGGAGCCTCCTGACCATGTCCACCATCTCGTGGACCTCGGGCCCGGCGAGTTCGGGGGCGAGGCCCCGCGGGTCGCCCTCGACCAGTTCCGTCAGGTGAGCGGCGACCTCCGCCGCCGCGATCGGTTGGCACCGCATCCGCGGAGCGATCACGAGGGGGCCGCCGCGGGCCAGCGTCTGGGCCGCGAACTCGTGCCACTGGGTGGCCCGTAGGACGGTGTACGGCACCCGGCCCCGGCGTACCAGCTCCTCCTGACGCAGCTTGCCGAGGTAGTAGCCCATGGCGACGCGGTCGCACCCCACGATCGACAGCACGAGATGGTGGCCGACCCCCGCTGCCTCTTCCGCGCGCAGCAGATGCGTGGTGGCCGCCTCGAAGAACGCCACCGACCTGGCGCGGCTCGTGGTGACGACGTTGGAGACGTCGACCACCGTGTCCACACCGTCCAGCGCCTTCGCCAGCCCCGCGCCCGTGGTGAGGTCCACGCCCGTGGACCGGGCGAGGACGACAGGTCCGTGCCCGTTCTCCCGGAGGGCCTCGACGATCAGCTTCCCCATCCATCCGGTCCCGCCGGCCACTGCGATGCGCATCTTCTGCCACCTTCCCTGTCGCACGACGCCGGAAGTCGCTTCCGGCCCCAAGCAGACCGGACAGGACGGCGGTTCGTGACACCGTCCCGCTGTCATCCACCTCTCATCCATTCTGTTGACTGACCATATGGCCAATCTGGTCAGTCGGTTCTAGGGTGATGGCAGCACACCGGAGAAGACAAGGGGTGAGGGGCATGGCCGTACAGGGAAGCGGAGGCCGGGCACTGGTGGTGGGACTTGGTGTGGCGGGTATCTCCGCCGCACTCCGCCTGCACCAGGCCGGCTGGGAGGCTGTGGTGGTGGAACGCGCGCTGCAGCGCAGGTCGGGGGGCTACTTCATCGGACTGTTCGGCTCGGGTGCCGCGTCCGCCGCGCGTCTCGGCATCCTGGACGCCATCGGTGACCGCCGGGCACCGGGCAGCGTCGTCCACGAGGTCGACCGGACCGGACGTCGCCACCGAGGCATGGGCTTCACCGACCTGCCGCACCGGCCGCGCATGTTGCTGCGCGGCGATGTGGAGACCGCACTGTTCGAGGCGCTGCCACCCGAGGTCGAGGTCCGCTTCGCGACCGTGCCCGAGCGCATCGTCCAGTACGCCGACAAGGCCGAGGTGACCCTGCGCGACCAGAGCACCGGTACCGGGGTCACCGAGCGGTTCGACCTGGTGGTCGGCGCGGACGGACTCCGTTCCACCGTCCGTCGGCTTGTCTTCGGGCCGGACGCCAACCACCTGCGCTCGCTCGACCAGATCATCGCAGCCGCCCTGCTGGACGAGCAGGTCGGCGGGTTCGACCCGCACGACGGACTGGTTTTGGCGGAGGTGGGCCGCTCGGCGTGGGTATGGCCCTTCGCCGACCGTGGCCCCAGCGTGCTCTTCACCTACCGCACCGACGACATCGACGCGCAGTTCCGCCGTCCCGCTATCGACTCCCTTCGCGCCGCCTTCGGCCCCCGCCCGGCGGGCCCGCTGCTGGGCGAGCTGCTCGACAGGTTCGAGAAGGCCGACGACCACCTCTTCGACTCCGTCCACCAGGTGCGTATGCGCCAGTGGCACCATGACCGGGTCGTCCTCCTCGGCGACGCGGCCTGGTGCCTGACCCTCTTCTCGGGCCTCGGCACCTCGGCGGCCCTGGCAGGCGGAGAGCTCCTCGGCACCATGCTCGAACGCCACCCCGGCGACCTCCCGGCGGCGCTCGGTGACTGGGAGGGCCGGATGCGGCCGTACATCGACTACCAGCACGCCCACCTCGGGCCCGAGCGCGTGCTGTTCATGCCCGCCACCCGCACCCAGCGTGCCGTGCGCAGCACCCTGCTGCGCTCGCGGTGGACGCCCGTCCTCGGACCGGCCCTCGGGCATTTGATGGCCGCCAGCGACCTGACGAAGATGAAGAACGTCGATGTCGCCGCTGCCTGACGCCCGGCGCCTCGCCGCCCGGCGCCGGGCGGCGAGGCAGAACCAGGGAAGGAAACCCCGCTCATGACACCGGTTCCACTGGTCCAGGACGCCCCGAAGGCCGTACGCATCCTCCGGGCGACCCGAGACCTGGGCCTCAAGCACGGCTTCCGCAAAGTCACCATCGCGGAGATCGCCCAGTCCGCGGGGGTGGGCAAGGGGACCGTGTACCTGTACTGGTCCAGCAAGGAGAGCCTCGTCCTCGGCGTGTGCGGCAGGGAGGTCGTCTCCTGGCTGGACCAGGTGATCGACCGCCTCGCCGAGGATCCGTCCACCGTGCACCTGCGCCGGCTCGCCCCGCTGCTCCTGCACACCACGCTCGGCCATCCGCTGACCCGGCGGATGATGACCGGCGACGCCGATCTGGCACATGTCCTGGCCGAGCGCGACGAGGACCGCGAGGTGCTCGAGCACACCAAGGCCGGAGCGATGTGCCAGGCGGTGGTCCCCGTGCTCCGCCGGCACGGACTGGTCCGCGACGACGAATCGCCCCAGGACCAGGGCTACGCCCTGCACGCCCTGCTGTACGGCTTCCTCATGACCCTCGCCGACCCGGCCGCCGCGGGGCCGCTCCGCGCGGACGACCCCGACCGGGTGATCTCCCGGACCGTGGGTCGTCTCCTCGAACCCCGGGACCCCCCGGCCGACGCCGCGGTGGCTGCGGCGGCCCGGGAGACGCGCGAGGTGTTCACCGGCCTGCGGGACACCGTTCTCGGCCGCATCGCACCCGCCTGAACGCCCGCACCACGAAAATGGTGTGCATGCGTCTCCGTGCGTCCCGCGGCCGGTCGGACGGATTCCCGCCGGTCGGGTCGGGCGCCCCGTACTAATCTGTACTCCGGACGGGCTGCTGCACACCGTGTACACGGTTCGCTTCGGGGATGCGAAGCGGACGGTGCGGACGCGCGGCAGAGAGGGTTGACGATCGAGAGGAACACATGGTCTCCGTGGCCCGCACGACGCAGAACATCGAGATCACCGCGGAGACTCTGCAGGAAGAACTGCACCGCCTGGAAGCACAGCGGCAGGCATTGGAACGTGAGCTGGCGGCCGTGGTTGCCCACTTGGGCTCCGTGCAGACGGCGCTCGGCGCCTTGCAGAACCTGATCCGGACGGCACCCACCGTGAAGGCACCCGCCACGGAGACCACGCCCGCCGCGCACGCCCCCGCACCAGAGGACCGAGCCGGGGCCGACGAGGAAGCCGTCGACGCGCCCCGGCCGACGACCGGAGCCGCCCCGGCGCCGTCCGACCACACGGCACGGGGACGCGGCTCCGCCGGGCCGGCTCCGCAGCGCCACGCCGACGACGCCGAGCAGGGCAAGTACGGCCGGCTCACCGAGCAGATCCTCGAATACCTCGCCGCGACCGGCACCAGTGTGCGGGCGCGCGACGTCGCGGCCGCGCTGGGACGAGACACGGACTCGGGCAGCATCAACGCCGTACGCAGCACGCTGGACCGGCTGGTGGGCACGTCCCGCGTCCAGCGGGCCGGGCGTGGCCTCTACCGCGCCAACCCCTCCTGAACCGCTCGATGCGGCGGGCCGCCGACGGGTGCCGGACACCGTGAGGTCCGGCGCACCCGTCGGCCTCAGTGTCCGTCGGGCAGCCAGGCTCAGTAACGGACACGGTGACAGCACCAGGTCCTGTACCCCGTGTAGAACGAGAGGCCCCGATGCCGCACCTCACCGTCGACTACTCGATACGACTGGCAGCCGTCTTCGACCGCGCCGCCTTCGTGCGTGAACTCCACCCACTCGTCATCGATCTGACGAGATCGGCGGGCGTGTGCAAGACGTTCTTCCGCGCGGCCGACGCCTGCGTCCACGACGGTTCCGACGAGGCGTCCACCTTCGTGCACGTGGAGATCGGCCTGCTGCCGGGTCGCTCTGAGGAGGTCAAGGCGCGGCTGTCCGACCGCGTCCTCGCCCTTACCGCCACCTGCATCCCCGCAGCCATGGCACCGTGGGCGGTCCTTTCCGTGGAGGTACGCGACCTGTCCCGCTCGTACCGCCTCCGCTCCCCGCACCGGAACCGGACGACCGACCGGCGTCCTACTTTCTTCGGTTGACACATTCGCATAGTAGGTGTCCGTTGGACACACGCTGTCGATGCCATTGGGGAGGGACCATACGCCCGCCCCACCGGACGATGCCGTCCCGCCGTTCCCCGTTGCGCAGCCGTGCTGACGCGTCTTCTCCCCGGTCCCGGCGGTCGTTTCCGTCGTCCGCGAGAGCGGATTCCATGCGTCGACCCATACGTTTCATCGCTACAGCCGCTCTGGCGGCCTTCGTCCTGGCCGCCCAATGCGGCGCACACCACTCGCGGCGGTCCCGGGTGTCACCGCGAGGAGATCCCCGCCCGTGCAGTCCTCGGACGGGCTGTCACAGCACGGGAAGCTGTCCGGTCCCTTGGAGGGACGTCCTGGAAGAGGCACGGGCGGAGCCGTGTTCACGGCCGGGCGAGGGAGGTGAGGACCTTTGGCGGCAAAGGGACCACCACCGTGCTGGCTACCTTACCCACGATGTTCTCCTGCCAAGGTGGATGCCGGGACGGGTACCGGACGCCCCCTGACGCGGCGTTCGGCCGGCCCCCCGGATCGCCCGACCCCCAGCAGCGCGGTGCGGACCGGCCGGCGGCCGGGCACCTCCCGCGCCAGAGGAAAGAGGCTCATGTTGCGAAACCTTCAGAACCGTGTCGACCTGCCCGCCGTCGTCAGCTCGCTGACGGCGGAGGCCGCGATACTCGAGGAACGCATCCGGACCCTGCGCGAGGAACTGGCCGCGGTGTCTGCCCACACCAGCGTGGTGGCCGACGCGCTCCGCTCCGCCGAGCGCGCTACCGTCTGTTGCGCCGGGGAAGCGGACCCTGGTGAGCGGGCCCGGAAACGGGCGGTGCCTGCTGCGGGCGGTTCCCACGGCCGCGGCGGCCCGACCGCGTGCCGCCGTTGAGCAGTGCTCGTCAAGGCCGCCGGACACCGGGCCACCCTCGACCTCGTCGCACCGAACGAGCGGCTCGGCTTCGGCGGAGCCCGGGCGCGGGACCGGCACCTCCAGTTCGGTGTGTCCACCCCTTCCAAGGTTGCTGCCGGGCGACAGCGCACCAGCCGCATCGAGCTTGGAGCCGCCGTCGGACCACTGGGCCGGGAAATCCCCTGCGCCTCGTGGAGTACCCGGCGACCGTCGGCGTCCTCTCCGGCGGTGGGCGCAACTTCGGTGTCAGCGGCGAGGGAGCCGACACAATTCACGCAGGCGCGGTCGACTCTGTACCCCGGACGTCGCGGAGCGGGAACGCTGCGGTTACCAGTGGCTGGACCGCCTGGCCAGCTGCTTGCGCGGCGGGCCGGTCGGCGCATTCCGCGGAACGAGGGGACCGATACGTACTCCGGCCGGGCTCAGCCCCATTCACCGGGCTGAGCAGGCGCATCTGGTAGGACGGCGGCAGCTTCCGGTCCGCCTGCCGGGCCAGGCAGAGCGAGCTCAACTTCCCGACGTCCGTGCGTTCCGGCCCACCGCCCCGACAACGGGCGGGCCCGTGTCTCCCAGAGACTGGGGTCGTACCCACCGACTCCTGCCATCCCGCCCGGCGTTCCCGTGTACACGGCGTACGCCCGTCAGCGGAACGCGAGGATCCGCGCACCCCGCAGGGGCCCCAGCGAGTTCGCGCCGGACCTCAGGGGTCCTCGCGGGAGATCGCCGAGCGCCACCTCGTCCATGCGGCCCACTACGTACAGATCCTCACTGACATGGCGCCCCTGCTCGGTCCGGCAAGTGGGCTGGAGGTCGGCTCCGGCCGGAGGGATTCTGGACGCTGAAGCAAATTTCTTGGACTAATGATTATTACTCCTCCGGTTCCATCCACCTACGCTGGCAGTGCACGACAGAAGTCGGCAGACCACCCCAGCCAGGAGAGCGAAACCCGTGAACGACCGGAACACTCCCGTCACCACCCCCTTCCACTCCCACGCCACCACTCACGAGGTCATCGACGGCGTCGCCCTGACCGGCCGTCGCGCGATCGTCACCGGCGGCGCCTCGGGCATCGGCCTGGAGACCGTCCGGGCGCTCGCCGGCGCGGGCGCCGACGTAGTCGTGGCCACCCGTGACCCGCGCGCCGCCCAGGCACTGGAACGGGACGGCGGACACGGCGCCGGCCGGGTGCGGGCCGCCGCCCTCGACCTGTCCGACCTCGCCTCGGTGGACGCCTTCGTCCGCTCCTGGACCGGCCCCCTGGACATCTTGGTGGCCAACGCCGGCGTGATGGCCGTCCCCGCCCGCGAGGTGACGGCCGTCGGCTGGGAGCTCCAGCTCGCCACCAACTTCCTCGGCCACTTCGTACTGGCCGACGGACTGCACCCGTACCTCAAGGAGTCCGGCGCGGCCCGGCTGGTCGTCGTCAGCTCCGGCGCCCATCGCACCGCGCCCTTCGACTTCGAGGACCCGCAGTTCGAGCACCGCCCCTACGACCGCTGGACGGCCTACGGCCAGTCCAAGACGGCGGACGTCCTGCTCGCCGTGGGCGCACGGCGCTGGGCGGCCGACGGCATCACCGCCAACGCGCTCAACCCCGGCTGGATCAGCACCAACCTGCAGCGTCACGTGGACGACGAGACGATGCGGGCCTTGGGCGCGATCGACGAGAACGGTGACATCATCAAGACGCCGTACTACAAGACGCCCGAGCAAGGGGCCGCCACCTCCGTGCTGCTGGCCGCCTCGCCCCTGGTCGAAGGGGTCACCGGACGCTACTTCGAGGACAACCAGGAGGCGGCGGTCGTCACCGGCGAGGAAGAGGAGGAGCCGGTGGGCGGCGTCGCGGCCCACGCGGTCGACCGCGGCACCGCCGACCGTCTGTGGGAGCTGGCCGCCTCCGTCCCGCACGGCGCCGGGACGGTGTGACGGGCCGATCGCACTGGCTCCGCGGGTGTCGGCCTTCGACCGTGATGCGGGGCTGCCCGGCTGTCACAGACAACCGGGCAGACTTGTCTGCTTGTTGAAAGCGAAAAGAACAGCCCCGAGGAGCTGAGGTCACCGTGCGGGACATACTGATCGTCGGCGGCGGGTACGCGGGTTTCTACACTGCATGGGGGCTGGAGAAGCGGCTGCGCCCGGGAGAAGCCCGCATCACCGTCGTGGACCCTCGTCCCTACATGACTTACCAGCCGTTTCTGCCGGAAGTGCTGGCCGGCTCGGTGGAGGCTCGGCACGCCGCCGTCTCCCTCCGCCGCCACTTGCGTCGCACCCGTGTGGTGGCCGGAACGGTGACCGAGGTCAGCAACGCCGACCATACGGTGACGGTTCGCCCCGTGAACGGGCCGGACCGACTCTTGCGGTACGACACTCTGGTGGTCACTGCGGGCGTCGTCACCCGTACCTTCCCCATCCCCGGCCTCGACGAGCAGGCCATCGGACTCAAGCACGTCGAGGAGGCCGTCGCCGTCCGCGACCGGCTGCTCACCTCCTTCGACCAGGCCGCAACACTGCCCCCGGGGCCCGAGCGCAGGAAGCTGCTCACGGCCACCTTCGTCGGCGGCGGGTTCTCGGGTGTCGAGGGCTTCGCAGAACTTCACTCCCTGGCGACCGCGCTGCTCAAGCACTACCCGGAGATCAGGGGGGAGGAGATCGCCTTCCACCTGATCGAGGCCCGGGACCGCATCCTCCCCGAGGTCACCGACAAGCCCGGCGCCTGGGTGGTCCGCTTCCTGGAGGGCCGGGGTGCACACGTCCACCTGAACACCCAGGTCCTGTCCGCGGAGAACGGCCACGTCATCCTCTCGAGCGGCGAGGAGTACGACTCCGGCCTGATCGTCTGGGCCGCCGGCAACGCCTCCAACCCCGTCGTGCACCGGCACACCGACTTGCCCGTCGACGAACGCGGCATGCTCGTCGTACGGCCCGACCTGCGAGTCGGGACGGAGGAGCAGTACGTACCGGATGTGTGGGCCGCCGGTGACGATGCCGCCGTGCCCGACTTGACCGCGGGCCCGGGCGCGCGGACGGTCCCCAATGCCCAGCACGCCGTCCGCCAGGGCAAGCTCCTGGCGCGTAACATCGCCGCCGTGCTGCACGGCAGGAAGACCAGGCAGTACCTCCACCACAGCCTCGGCGTGGTCGCCACGCTCGGGCTGGGCCGCGGGATATTCCAGTACCGGCGCCTGGTAGTCAAGGGCTTCCCGGCCTGGCTGATGCACCGCGGCTACCACGTGCTGGCCGTGCCCTCCTGGGAGCGAAAGATCCGGGTCTTCGCGGTGTGGGCGACCGGCGCCCTCTACGGCCGCGACATCGTCTCCCTGCTGTCGGTCGAGGACCCGCGCGCTGCGTTCACCTCCCACAGCAACGCGCGGGAGGAGACCCGGCAGCCCGCCGACGCCCTGTGACCCCGCGGCCACCGGCGGAAGACGATCACGCCGCTCCGATAGCCGACTTGCTCAGCATCAGGAAGTCCGACAGGTACCCGTCGTGCGGCACACCCGGCGACTTCCAGTGGGGGGGACGGCCACCAAGGCACACGTGGGCGATGGTCGGCTCCGCGAGCAGGGTGTTCAGCAGCGCCTCGTCGCGGGTGAGCGCGAACAGCACGAACGTGTCATGCAGCGGGGCGACACCGCCCGCCCCGCGCCAGGGCGCCACTTACACGTAGGAGACGGGTCAGTTCGACGCGCACCTGTGGCGCGCCGGCTCGACCAGCGGGAACGCCTCCCGACGCGAGGGGCGTACGGCGACGCGGTGGCCGAGCGCCAGCGCCTCCAGCCACAGCCGCTGGACGCCCGGGCGGTTGTCGGAGGCTTGACGGCGAACAACTCGCCCCGGCGCATCCACAGTGCGTGGCCCCCGTCTGGGGGCAGGCCGCGGCGGTCGGAGCCCCCCAGGGGCCTGCCCAGTTCAGCCGGTGAGCGGGCCCGCGCGACGAAGTCGGCTGCGGCGCGGGGCGCTGCTCGCACCCCGGCAAGGGGAGTGCCCGCGACACGGCTGACCAGCCGCTCGTTCCGGTCGGACCCCAGGCCGCCGGTCGTGCCCGAGGCGAACTCTTCGCCCGCCGCCATCAGGGCGGCGACGCCGTCAACTCCCGCTCACCGTAGGCACCTTGCGATGGATGTCAGCCGCCCGTCGCTCGCGTCCCGCTCGGCGCCGCCGCGGAGGCCGCCACCGGACTGCTCACGGGCGGCCCCAGGCCGTCGCATCCGACACATGCTCCTTCGACCTACACGGGCGCCGACCGGACCGGCGAGGTGACCGCGGTGGAGCTGAACAGCCCCGTGGTGTGCCACGACCCGACGAACCGGTCGTCGGCTACTTGCCCTACGCGGCCGTCAGTCACCGGGTGCGGCCCGTCGGCCAGTAGTTGCCGGGCGTACGGAGGGGCGCCCCGCCCGGTCGCCCCTCCGAACGCGCGCCTACGCGGCGAGTCGCGCGGCGAGCAGGCCCGCCCTGTCGGCGGCCTCCTCCAGGGCCCGGGCGCGGGACTTCTCGAAAAGCGGCACCAGCTCGGCCATGGCCGGAGTCACCGGCGCCATCGTCAGTTCGGGGACGATGAAGTCGACGTCGAGGGCGAGGATGTCGCCGAGGACCGCAGTGAGGTAGTTCTGCACGTACTCGTAGGGCTCCTTCGGGGTGCCGGGCGCGTACGACCCGCCCCGGCTGGCCACGACGGTGACCGGGGTGCCCTTCAGAGACGGGGCGTCTCCCGCCGTGCGGCCGGGCAGGATCACGTTGTCCAGCCACGCCTTCAGAGTCGAGGCAATCGTGTAGTTGTACATCGGGGCACCGATGAGAACGGCGTCCGCCGCCTCCAACTCGGCGATCAGCTCCTGGCGACAGGCGAGAGCGAGCCGCTGCCCGGGGCTGCGGCCGGCCGGGTCGGTCAGGCCCGCGAGGTGGGCCTCGGCCGTGAGGTGGGGGACGGGTGCGTCGTGCAGATCGCGGTACACGACCTGGTTCCGCGGGTCCTGCCGCTCCCAGGTCTCCCGGAAGACGCGCGTCACGGCGCGCGAGGCGGAGACGTCGGCGGAAAAAACGGACGAGTCGATGTGCAGCAGCGTGGCCATGGGGGGCGACTCCTGGGAGTACGGAGGAGATGACAGTGAGGAAGACCAATGGGCACACTGTGCTGTGACAGAGCGGGCCAATAGTGTGACATGGCTTACACGGCCCCTTCGAAGCCGGGGGTGCAGTGCGTCTCGACTTGAGGCTAGGTAATCGTCCCGCCGGGCCGGATCACCCGCCTCCCCGGGGACCTGAGCAGTCCGTGGCCCGGCGGCGGTCCGTGCGGCGTACCGAAATCGTGTCCCTCTACGCCGCCGTCGGCTTCCGCATGGAGCAGTACCTGACGGTGTTCACGGCAGCAGAGGAGTGGCGCGATCGGTCGAGCGTTCGTAAGCCTGGAGTTTCGCCGGGCTCAGCACGTAGTACAGGTTCTGGATCCAGCCGTCGCTCACCGTGATCGACACGAACGCGGACAGCACGCCGTCCTCGAAGACCAACAGCGCCGGACGGCCGTTGGCCTCGGCGTAGCGGTAGTCGTTCCCGGCGACGAGCCGCTTGGAGTGGGCCGCGATCCGCGCGACGCGCTGGGCGCCGCGCACCACGGTCCGGGCGGCCCCCCGGATGCCGTTGCCGTCGGCGTAGGAGGTGGCGTCCGCCGAGAGCAGCTTTTCCAGCGAGACGACGTCGCCCGTCTGCGCCGCGCTCACGAAGGCTTCGAGCAGCCGGCGGTGCACCGTCCCGTCGACCGGCCGCGTCTCCCTGCGCTCCGCCGCCAGTCGCTTCTTGGACCGGCTGATGATCTGGCGGACGTTGTCCTGTTTCAGATGGAGGATGTCCGCGATCTGGTCGTACGGGTAGTCGAACGCCTCTCGCAGGACGTACGCGGCCCGCTCCACCGGCTTCAGCTTCTCGAGCAGGAGCAGGACGGCCAGTTCCAGCGCCTCGCCCCGTTCGGCCCCGACCTGGGGATCGACCCCGGTGTCGACGGGCTCGGGCAGCCAGGGGCCGACGTACGCCTCGCGGCGCACGCGAGCGGACTGGGCTACGTTGATGGCCAGGCGGGCGCTGATCGTACTGAGGAAAGCACCCGGATCGACCACCGTGCTGCGGTCCGTGGACTGCCAGCGCAGCCACGTGTCCTGGACTACGTCCTCCGCTTCGGCCACGCTGCCGAGGATGCGGTAGGCGATGCCGAACATCCGCGCCTTGTGACGAACGAAGTCGGCTGTTGCCCGGGTGAGGGAGTCATCAGTCGGCTCGTGGGGCGTATTCATGGTGCCGGTGCCTCCGCGGTTGGCAGCCTCACAGTGCGAGCGGCAGGTCCGCCGGGCCAGCTCGAGAACATCCCGCCTGCGGCGATCTTAACTCTGGTGGCCGTCCGCATCGCGGCAGGGTGAGCTACGCCGGACGCCGTTCACCCGCAGGCCAGCGTCAGGTCCACGAGGTGGCCGGAGGTACCGGGGGACACGCCGCCCGGCGCGCCTGATGCGCAGCACAGGCACGTGCCGCTGTGCGTCATGACGGCCAGGCTGCACACACCGCGTGCGCGGCAGAGGGCAGGACGGACGGTACGAGCCGGGTGCCGAGGTGCTGGCCTCATCCGCGTCTTCGACGAGGATGCACCGTTCGCACCGTGTGCGGTCGAAGGGGCCGTCCAACAGTACGTACGTGGGTCACGGCGACCATGCGGTCCGGGACGCCGGCAGGGGAGGAGACGCAGGGTTCCGGTCAAACGGTGTGCCACCGGAACGGTGGATCGGATACCGTCGGCCTGCACAGTCGGCCGCGCGCCCAGGTGCGACGGATCCGCCCCGCCAAGCGTTCCCCGAGCGGACGCCCGCCACGCCAGGACCAGAACGTGAGCGCTTTCACCGCACCCCCCGTCCCCGACCGTTCCCAGACCACGGCACGGCTGAGAGCTGCCGCGTCCGTCAGTGACGTCCTCGCCCCCGGACATCTGGTGATCGCGCTCCTCCTCGCCGTGGGGTGGAGCACCACGCACTCCTGGAACGGGCTGGGCTGGGGGCTGTTCGCCACGGTGTTCTGCGGATTCGTCCCCCTCGGCATCGTCCATCTCGGGGTCCGTCGGGGCACTCTCACCGACCGGCACATCCGCGTCCGCCGCCAGCGCATCGTCCCGATGGGCCACGCGCTGCTCTCGGTCGTGACGGGGCTGGTCGTGCTGAAGGTGCTCGACGCGCCGGGGGACGTCTACGCGACGGCGGTCTCCATGGTGGCGGGACTCGCCGGCACGCTCGTGACCACCGTGTGGTGGCAGATCTCCGTGCACAGCGCGGTGGCGACGGGCGCGGTGGTCATCCTGCTGCAGTGCTACGGATGGTGGTGCGCCCCCGCCGTGCCGCTGGTACTCGTCGTCATGTGGTCACGGCTGGAGCTGAAGGCGCACACCGTCGCCCAGTTGGCCGGTGGCGCCGCGCTGGGCTGCGCCATGGCCCTGCTCTTTCAGCTCTTCCGCTGAGACGGCACAGTGACCGGACGTCCGGACAGTGTCATCCGTGGCCCGTCCGCCCGGTCTGCGGCGGCACCTGACACGATGGACGGTCCGGTGTCGGGCACGTGCGGACCTGCTCGACCGTCAGTCCACCACAGGGAGGAACGGCCGTGGATGCCTTGCAGGATGTGCTGGCGCTGTTGGACACCCGCAGCCACCTGTCCTCAGGGCTGGTGGCGAGTGGGCTCTGCGCTTCCGTCCGCCGCCGGGCGTGAAGTTCAACGCCGTCCGGCGGGGGAGCTGCCTGCTGGAGGTCGAGGGTGCGGTCGAGTCCTTCGCCCTGTCAGCCGGTGACTGTTATCTCCTGACCCGGCCGAACGGGTTTGTGCTGCGCAGCGCGCCTGGGGTGCCCCCGGCCGACGCGGAAACCGTCTTCGCCCAGGCCGACGACGGCATCGCGCGGGCCGGGGGTGGTGATGAGGTGTTCCTGTTGGGCGGCAGTTTCTCGTTCGGCTCCCGAGCACGGGAGCTGCTGCTCGACGGCCTGCCCCCGGTGATCCACGTGGCTGCCGGCACCCCCCAGGCACGAACCGTGGAATGGGCGCTGGACGAGATCGACCGGGAACTGCGGCACCGTGCCGCGGGCTCCACCCTGGTGGCGGAGAACCTCGCCGTCGTCATGCTCGTTCACGTGCTCCGTGTCCACCTCGCCCGAACGCCTCTTGCCGCGCCCGGCTGGCTCGCCGGTCTGGCCGATCCCGTGGTCGCCGCGGCGCTGGCGGCAGTGCACGGGGACCCGGCCCGCGCCTGGACCGTGGCCGAGCTGGCGCGGGCGGGCTCGGTATCCCGCTCCACCCTCGCCGCGCGCTTCAAACAGGCGGTCGGTCAGGGCCCGTCGGAGTACCTGACGAGCTGGCGTATCGAACTCGCCGCCCGGCGGCTGCTGGACGACGGCGAGACCCTCTCGTCCGTGGCGCGCGCGGTCGGTTACGGCTCCGAGAGCGCCCTGAGCACGGCCTTCAAACGGGTCACGGGGCTCTCGCCCCGCGACTACCGCAGACGCGTCCGGTCGCACACGTCTGCGGCCACCGCCAACCTGTGACACCATGTGCCTCTTTCGCGGTGGCTCACGCACACGCTCTCTCCCGCACGCGCGCTGTCCATCAGCAGGTCCGCCCAGGAGCAGGTACGTTGGCGGGGCGGCGGACCAGCCGCGCAGGGGTGCGGACGTCTTTGACCAGCCCCAGCCCCGCGACGTGTGCCCTGTGCCGGGACGTCGAAGCGGTGAGACGAGGCGACCCTCCTCCCCGGTATCGGCCGCCACGCCCGCCGTGGCCGCACCGTCCCGCATCCCGGCACCGACCCCCTCGCCCTCGGCCAACTCCTATGCGTCCGCTCCCGGAGTCGCGCGGGCCTCGGCCAGCAGCCGCTCGGACGCCTCCCACAGCCGGTCGGCGTTGGCCGGGTCGACGGCGTAGTCGGCCACACCCGAGGCCCAGCCGTTGCCGTCGTGCACCACCTCGGCCTCGTTGTTGTCCTCGAAGTAGCGTCCGCTCACCCCGTCCAGCAGCGGCGAGGTGGCGAGGAGGACCGACGTGGCCGCGCCCTGCCGGGTGTTCTTGCGGCGTTCCGACGGCGTCTTCAGACCACCGGTGTGACGCTGCAGGTTGGTGGCGATGGCTCCCGGCATCAGCGCGTTGGCGGTGATGCCGTCCCGGCCCCAGCGGCGGCCGGCGGCGACCGCGAACTGCACCGTGGCGGTCTTGGACTGGCCGTAGGCGACCAGCGGATCGTAGGGGCGGAAGCGGAAGTTGATGTCGTCGAAGACGACGGGGGAGATCAGGTGGCCGCTGGAGCTGACGACGACGATACGAGCGCCCTCGGCAGCGAGGCTGTCGTGCAGCCCCGTCGCAAGCGCGAAGTGCCCCAGGTGGTTGGTGGCGAACTGCCCCTCCCAGCCCTCGGCCGTGTATGCCGGCTCGGGGGTCGCCATGACGCCGGCGTTGTGGACGAGGACGTGCAGCGGACCTGCCCAGCCCGCCACGAACGCTGCCACCGAGCGGCGGTCGGAGACGTCCAGCCGCCGTACGCCGACGGCTGGGTTGCCGGTGGTGGCGGTGATGTCGGCCGCAGTCCTCTCTCCCGCGGCGGTGTCGCGCACCGCCAGTGTCACCTCGGCGCCGGTACGGGCCAGGGTGCGGGCAGTCTCCACGCCGATGCCGGACGTGGCGCCGGTGACGACGATCCGCCGGCCGGTCAGGTCGACGCCCTCCGCCACCTCGTCGGCTGTGGAGGAGAAACCGTAGGGAGTGGTGATGCGTGCCATGGACGAAAGCCTCACTGATTCGCTGTGCTGTCTGGTCATGCTGACTCGTTGTGTTCTTGGTACAGCGCCTCGGTGGGACGCGGCCGGTGGCTCAGGCACCGCACTTGTTCGGGGCGAGCGCGGCGACGGCCTCGACAAGACCGTCCGCGCCGGCCAGGCCGCGGAGCCGGAGTTCCTCCGGGTCGCCGCCTCGGGCGCGCACACCTTCCGCGAAGTGCTGGATGTCCTTGCGCATCAGGTTCCGCAGATGCGGCGCGTTCCGGGTGGTGATGTCGGTGCCCAGGGCGCTCAACACCCGGCTGCCACCGCTGGCGCCGGCGATGACGTCAACTGCGGCGGTGGTGTCCACGCCGAGGTGGCCCGCGAGGGCGATCAGGTCGACCGCGTTCTTCAGGTTGGACATGGTCAGGGCGTTGTTGAGCAGCTTGGTCAGCTGGCCGCTGCCGGCCGCCCCCAGGTGAGCCACGCGGGCGGAGAACGCGGCGAAGAGCGGAGCGCACCGGTCGAAGGCGTCCCGGTCACCGCCCACGAACGTGGTCAGGGTACGGGCCCGTGCCCCCGGGCTGCCGCCGCTGACCGGGGCGTCCAGGAAACTCACCCCGTGCGGAGCGAGGAGGCGCGCGAAGGCAGCGTTACCGTCCGGGTCGCCGGTGCCGTGGTTGACCACGACGGAGCCCGGCCGCAGGGCGGACAGCACACCGGGGGTGTGCAGCGCGTCCCGTACGTCGTCGTCGTCCCGCAGGCACAGGGCGAGGACGTCACTGACCGAGGCCAGGGCGGGCAGCGAGGCGGCCACGGTGTGCGGACGGCCCGCCAGAGCACCGAGGGATTCGGGGCGCCGGGCCCAGACCCGCAGGTCGTGCCCGAGGTCGCCGAGGGCCTGGGCCATCGGCGCGCCCTGGTCCCCCAGGCCGACGAAGCCGACCACGGGGCCGGAGAGGGTGTCATTGCCGTTCATGGCACCGATGGTGCGCCTCTGACCGGGACCCGGCCAGTACCCGACGGACACTGGTACTGACAGGGCCAGGCACACAGTGTGGGTGTCGTCCGGCGTACGGTGACGGCATGAACGACAACGGGCTCGGACGGTTCCTGCGGGCGCGGCGGGGACGGGTGCGTCCCGACGAGGTGGGGCTGGCCGCTGCCGGCCGGCGGCGGGTGACGGGGCTGCGGCGGGAGGAGGTGGCGCTGCTGGCGGGGATCAGCGCGGAGTACTACCTGCGGCTGGAGCAGGGGCGGGACCGCAATCCGTCCCCGGCGGTGCTGGACGCGCTGGCGCGGGTGCTGCTGCTGGACGACCAGGCCACGGCCTACCTGCACGGCCTCGCCACCCCTGGGCCCCGCCGCCGTGCCCGCCGCTCCCGGCCGGAGGCCGTGCCCGGCGGCATCCTGCAGCTCATGGCGGGCGAGTGGAGCGCCACCCCGATCGTGGTCCTCGACCGGTACCTGCGCGTGCTGGCGGCCAACCCGCTCGCCGAGGCGCTCTCCCCGGTGTACACCGTGGGCACCGACACCATCAGTGCCGCGTTCCTCGACGCGGACCTGCGGGCCCTGTACGTGAACCGGGACGAGATGACCGTCCGGGCCGTCGCCGGGCTGCGGGCCCTGATCGGGCCGGACACCGAGGACCCCCGGGTGGTCCGGCTCGTGCACGACCTGTCCATCCGCAGCGAGGAGTTCCGCGGGTTGTGGGCCCGCTACGACGTCAGCGCCGAGGCACACGGGGTCTCCCGGCTGAACCACCCGGTGGTCGGCCGGCTCGACCTGGGCTACGACCGGCTGGCGGTCCCCGGCACCGGCGGCCAGCTCCTCGTCGTCCACCACGCGTCCCCCGGCAGCGAGTCGGCGGCCAAGCTGACACGGCTGTACGAGACGGTGGCAGCCGAGCCGACGTGACACGGGCCGCACGTCCCCGTCCGAGCCGCACCGGGTCCGGGTACGGCGGCCGGTGCGGCAGGCTCCCGTGGGACTGGACATCGCACCGACCGGGCAGCGATCAATGATCCGTGCCCGTGCCCGTGCCCGTGCCCGTGCCTGTGAAGAAGCTGTCGTGCTGCATCTGAAACGCGTCGAGTTTCTCGGGGCCGCGCCGCGCGTACTCCGCCACCTGCTCGAAGTACTCCTCGCGCGGCGCTCCGGGAGAGAAGAGCAGCAGCATGGACAGCATCTCGTCGCTGTCGTTTCTGAACGCGTGCAGTCCGCCTGCAGGCACGTAGAGGAAGTCGCCCTCGCGGGCGGTGACCCAGCGCTCGCCGTCGAAGAGGTCGGCCTCACCCGACAGGATGTAGAACGACTCGGAGATGGAACGGTGGAAGTGGGTCGCAGCCCCCGGCGCCTTGGGACCCATGTCGACCCGGTAGAGCCCGAACTCCCCATCGGTGGAGTCCTGGGTGGCGAGGTAGTGCAGGTCGGTGGAGGGGGTGGTGATCTCCCTCATCGGCGGTGACGTCCGGAACAGGGCGGAGATGTCGCCGTTCTCGCCGAGGTAGCGGGGTTCCGGGTAGGACATGGTCGGACTCCTTGGTCTGCTTGGTCGAACGGGGAGGTGGGCAGAACGGTGGGCGGGGCGGGACGTGGGGCTAGCGGTCACTCGGCACGGGCGTCGGCCGTCGGGCCGGGACCAGCAGGACGGCCGACAGCACGGTCAGGGCGGACAGCAGACCGACCATCGCGACCCGCTCCCCGGTGCTGTACATGCTCAGGTGCTGAAGGTGGTAGAGCGTGTGGAAGACGTTGAAGGCGAGCCAGGCGGCGCCGACCGTCTGTACGTAACGGTTGTCCTCGACGTAGCGCAGGGCCATTGCGGTGACCACCACCATGGCCATGTACAGCGCGGCCATGTCCGTCACCAGGTGCTCGTTGTACGGGCCGAGCCGGACCAGCCATCCCCGTCCGATCCCCGGAAACGTCTCATACCAGGTCTGCGGCGCGAAGTAGGCCCAGATGTGGTATAGACAGGCGGCGATCAGGACGAAGAGGACGGTGCGGCGCACTGCAAGAGTTCCCATGCAGGAGAAGACAGGACGGCCGCACCGTCTGTGACAGGCCGCGCCGGACCAGATCAGCTGGAGCGTCGGCCTCGACGCGGACGAGGTGATCGACGTGCCGGAACGTCTCCGGGTGGCACGCTGGCCGTGTGCGGCCGGGACCGTGGCAGCCTGCGCTACCGTCGTGGAGCCGCCCACTCGCCGCTTTCGTGCATGCGATCCGGGACATATGCTGTCCATGTCATGAGAATGAGCAACGGCGTCGAGTGGGCCCTTCACACACTGCTCAACCTCGACATGCTCGGCGGCGGCCCGGTGGGCAGCGGCCGGCTGGCGCAGGCCCACGCCCTGCCCGCGTCCTATCTGAACAAGCAGCTCCAGCATCTGGTCCGGGCCGGCCTGCTGGTTTCCGTGCCGGGCCCCAGGGGCGGGTTCAGGCTGGCCCGTCCCCTCGCGGACACGACGTTGCGCGACGTGGTGGAGGCCATCGAGGGCGACGCCCGGCTCTTCCAGTGCACGGAGATCCGCTGCTGCGGGAGCATCGGTGAGCTGACGCCGCGCCCCACCACGGCCTGTGCCGTCAAGCTCGCCATGCAGCGTGCGGACGACGCGTGGCGTCAGGCGCTGGAGGCCCAGACGCTCGCGGACATCCGCGAGGAGCTGGACCGCACCCCCCACATCGGCCGGGCCGTCAGGTCCGCGCTCGGCTGACCGCCCCCCCGCCGCGGACTGCCGCCCGCGCGGTCCTCTGTCACGTTTTCGCTCGCTCCCCGGTCTCCAGAGCAGACCATCCGTGAGGGTGCCGGTATGCCCGAGCCACAACAACATGTCATCTGGCATCCCACGATGGGATCAGTGTCACACTCCCATTCTTGACATCAAATATCCAGGATAATTAATGTCCTGGATGAGAGAGGTGTGGCATCCAGCCAGCACTCGCTGCAGTTCCGAGGAGCGACATATGAAGGACATCCTGGTCATTGGCGGTGGCTTCGCAGGCGTATGGAGCGCGGCCGGAGCCGTCCGCGCCCTGCGCGAGGCCGGTGCGACAACCGAGGACGTGCGCGTCACACTGGTCAGCGGCGGGGACGACATGGTGGTCCGCCCGCGTTTGTACGAGGCGGACCCCGAGCGGAAGCGGCTCCCGCTGGACCGCATACTCGGCCCCATCGGGGTCCGTCGGATCACCGCCACGGTCACGGACCTCGACACCGATGCACACACCGTGCTGGCCGTCGACCGCAACGGTGAACAGCGGACGCTGTCCTACGACAAGCTGGTGCTGGCCACCGGCAGCAAGCTGGTGAGGCCCGGCGGGCTACCCGGCATCGAGCACGCATTCGACGTGGACACCCTGCCCGCGGCGGCCGCCCTCGACCACCACCTGCGCCGCCTGCCGCAGCACCCACGTGCGGCCGGCCGATACACCGTCGTCGTGGTGGGCGCGGGCTTCACCGGCATCGAACTCGCCACCGAACTGCACGACCGGCTGCACGCCGTCGCCGACCCCGAGGGCGCGGCCGAAGAGGTTCGCGTCCTCGTGGTCGACCGCGCCGACGTGCTCGGTCCCGAACTCGGCGAGGGTCCGCGACCGCACATCGAGAAGGTCGTCGACGGGCTGAGGATCGAGCGGCGTCTCGGAAACACACTGGCCGCCGTCACCCCCTACCAGGTCACCCTCGCGGACGGCGAGGTGATCCCCGCGGCCACCGTGGTCTGGACGGCGGGCATGGTCGCCAGCCCCCTCACCGCCCGGATCCCGGCCGAGCGTGACCGGCTGGGCCGCCTGCCCGTCGACGAGCACCTGCGGGTGACCGGCGTCCCGGACGTGTACGCCGCCGGTGACACCGCGGCGGCCGTCGTGGAGGGCGGCCACCGCACGATGCAGAGCTGCCAGCACGCCCAGCCGATGGGCAAGTGCGCCGGACACAACGTGGCGGCCGAACTGCTCGGGCGGGAACTGATGCCGTTCGCCCCCGACCCCTACGGCACCTGTCTCGACCTGGGCCCCGCGGGCGCCGTCGTCGCCGAGGGCTGGGACCGCGCCGTACAGATGACCGGCGCGGAGGCGAAGGTCGTGAAGGAACAGATCAACACGCTGTGGATCTACCCGCCGGTCGACGACGCCGAGAAGATCCTCGCCAAGGCGGGTCAGCAGGCGAACGGCGCCTGAGAGCCCGTGCCGCGCCCGGGGTCGCCCGTCGGTACCGGGCGACCGCCCGCACTCGGCCCGCGTCAACTGCCGGGCAGGCACACGAACCGACGACAATCCGATCGACGGACGAGCCGACAAGACACCTGTCTTGTGTTTGACGCCGCACTGGACGACGCACCTCGCGACACCTTTGGGGGAGGCATGGCGCAGACGGCCGAGACGGCACTCAACGTCGTCCTCACCGTGGACGACGCCCCCGGGGTTTCGCGAGCCGTCGCCCTTGGCCTGCGCCGCCGCTACGGCGCCTCCTTCCGCATGGTGCGGGCCGAGTCCGCGGAGACGGGTCTATCGGCACTGCGGGAACTGAAGCTCCGCAGGTCGTCGCCGCGGTACGGTCCCGCATGGCCGACTGGCCGCGCGCTCCGCGACGAACGCCGGACGCTTCCTCGCCCCGCTCGGCGCACCCCCGCCCCGCGATGGTCTCCACCTGGGAGCCGTCCCGCTGCCGCGCCCATCCGGTATGCCCTGTGGTCGGCCCACGATGTCGTACGGCACGTGCGTGACGTCGTCATCCTGGCGTGGTCCTGTTGGGCGGCCCTCGCGCTCTGTTCCGCGTCGAGGGACCCCTCCATTCCCAGACTTCCTCGCCCTGCCATGGCTAGCCACCTCGGACGGGCAGAACCCGAGGAGATACTGCGCGAACTGACGGTGCTGGTCGATCAGGAGGAACCGCTCCCGCTGGAACGCCGGGCAGGCATTGATCCGCCGGACGCCGTCGCCGGGCAAGCACGAGTTGAACTCTCTCCTGCCCGCCGGGGACGACCCGCCTGCCCCGCCGACGAGTTGAGGACGTACTGAGGTACGGACTGCTGACGGGACGTGTTCGGCTCGTTGCTCGAGGAGGTGGGACGGTCAGCCGGCCGGGCCATGGCGCGGCCTCTCAGGAGGCGAGCCAATCCCGGTAACGGGTGGTGGCCAGTCGCGCCCCCGCCTTCGCCGTCAGCGCGTCACCCGGCACGACCGCGAGCATGCCCGCGCTGTCATCGGTCACGACCTCCCGGTCGTCGCCCTCGGCCGCGAGCGTGATCCGACCGAGCGCGTCGAAGGGAAACACCTCGGGACCCGCGAGGTCGACCGTGCCCCGCAGGGGCGGGTTCACCGCGGTCTCCGTGACCACGGCGGCGACCTCCCGGGCGGTGACCGGCTGCACCGGCGTCGACGGCATGCGCACAGGCGTCTCCTGGGCCGCCATGGAGACGAGGAACCGCATAAACTCCATGAACTGGGTGGCCCGGACGATCGAGTACGGGATGGACCCCGACTTAACGATCTCCTCCTGCAGCACCTTGGCCTTGTAGTAGTCCATGCCGGGGACCTCGTCCACGCCGACGATGGACAGCACCACTAGGTGGCCGACCCCGGCTTTCGCGCTCTCCCGGATCAGGTGGGTGGCCGAGGAACGGAAGAACTCCACGGACGCCGCGTCGAAGGTGGGCGAGTTGGTCACGTCGACCACCACGTCTATACCGGCGACGGCTTCGGTAACCCCCTCACCGCTGACCAGGTCGACGCCGGAGGAGCGGGAGTGCCCCGCGACCTCGTGCCCCGACGCCCGCAGCCGCTCGACGACCTGGGAACCGATCATCCCCGTGCCGCCCATCACCGCTACCTTCATCTCTTCCTCCACTGCTCGTGCCGGTTGCGTCGTATGCCACTGAGACCGGGTGACCACGTATCCCGTGACAGGTGACCGGGTACTTCCGTCCTGTCACAGGCCACCGGGGTGTGTTGTCTGTCTACCGCCGGTGGGTGCAAGGTTCCCCCCTGGCGGGACGGGGCCGTGCGTCGTCTCCTGGGGTCGGCGGCGTCGGGGATGTTCACGGTGTTCTGGGGTGTCCCGCGTCGTGTCTCTGTGGAGGTCCGGGTGAAGATCGTGGTGGTCGGGGGCAGGACGCTTGTCGGCGACGCCCTGGTGCGGGTGGCCGTCCGCCGGGGGCACGAGGTGCGCGTGCTGTGCCCGGCCGTCGGTGCCGAGCCCTGGGCCGGTCAGGACCTGGACCGGGACCTGCACGCGGTGCGAGCGGTGATCGACGTCGCAGTCTGCCCGGACCCGGACGAGGCACTGCGCTTCCACCGTGCCTGCACGGTCGGCCTGCTCAACGCCGGCACCGCTGCCGGCGTCGCCCACCACGTCTTGTTCAACCTCACCGGCCGCGGCCCTGTGCCCGAAGGCGGTCTGTTCCGTGCCAAGGCCGCGCAGGAGGACCTCGTCCGTCGCTCATCCTTGCCGCACACGGTCGTTCGTGCCACCCGCCTCTTCGACTTCCTCGCTGCCCTCGCTGCCCTCGCCGCCGTGGCCACGCCTGCCGACGCCGCGCTCCTGGCCCGTGCCGCAGTCCAGCCCCGCGCCATGGAGGGCCTCGCGGAGGCCCTCGCCGACATCGCCGCCGGCCCTCCGGCCAACACCGTCGTCGAACTGGGTGGCTTTCAGCACTGGGGCATCGACCACTTCCTGGCCCAGCACCTCACCGCTCCGCGCCGCCTTGGGTACTCGACCGGCTGACCGGGTGGCGCGTGCGGACAATCCGGAGGCGCCGACGCTCCTCAGCGTGGCACCGTCCGCCGACCGGCATCAGTACTCGACCCGCGCACCACGTTGAGGCACCGGGGTGGCTCGCGGTCCCCGACGTGCGGACGGCGGTGCCTTCCCGACGGCAACCTCGTCGTGGTGGCGGACCGCCGCACCACGCCGGTGTCGTCCGTGAGGACCAGGTTGCCGTGTCGGCCTCCGTCGGGAACGCGATACCGCCCTAGTCGACCGCTTGCGCCTATGGCGGGCCCGACGCCGCCGACACTTGACACGCATGACGGAGCGTCAGGTAAGTCATCATTCACTCAGCATCGGTTCCTGCGGTTCCTGGCGCACGCGCCTGGCCAGTGGTTCGCGGCAGCCCAGCTGGTGAAGGAATGCGCAGGCGGGAAGCCTGGTCACAGCAGCGCACGATTTTCCTGAAGGTCTTCGAGCCGGAGGCATGCAGATGTACAGTGAGCAGCGCCCCTGACCTGCAGAAAGCTGGCGGGGAGCCGTCTTCTAGGAGTCCAAAGTGCTGCGTACTCTGTTCAAGTCCAAGATCCACCGCGCCACCGTCACCCAGGCCGACCTGCACTACGTCGGCTCCGTGACCATCGACGCCGATCTGCTGGACGCCGCCGATCTGCTGCCCGGTGAGCTGGTGCACATCGTGGACATCACCAACGGGGCCCGGCTGGAGACGTACGTCATCGAGGGCGAGCGGGGGTCCGGCGTGATCGGGATCAACGGGGCTGCGGCGCACCTCGTGCACCCCGGTGACCTGGTGATCCTCATCAGTTACGCCCAGGTCACCGACGCCGAGGCACGGTCGTTGCGCCCCCGGGTCGTGCACGTGGACGGCGACAACCGTATCGTCGCCCTGGGCGCGGACGCGTCCGAGCCGGTACCGGGTTCGGACCAGGAGCGCAGCCCTCAGGCCGTGTCGGCCTGACCGTACTGACCTGCGATCCCGCGGGGACGAGGAGCGTGGCTGTGAGTGACATCGAGATCCGTGACGACCGGGCGGCCGGACGGCTGGAGGCGGTCGCGGACGGAGAGGTCGTCGGGCATATCGCGTACTTCGTCCTCGACGCTCCCGAGCGGGCCGTCGTCCCCGTCCACACGATCGTCGAGCCGGCCCACGAGGGGCAGGGCATCGCCGGTTCCCTGGCGCGGGAGCTGTACCGGCTCGCGGGCCGGGAGGGCGTCACCGTCGCACCGCTGTGCCCGTACGTTGTGAAGTGGGCGGCGCGCCACCCGGACGAGGCACCCGCCGCCGATCCGGAGCTGCTGCGCGTCGCGAAGGAGCGGCTCGTGGAGCATCCCGAGCTGTTCTGAGCGGGGACCAAGGGACACACAGGGCACAGGAGACATGGAAGAGGGCGGGGCGCGCGTGCTGGCACTGCTGCACACCTCACCCGTTCACGTGCCCGTCTTCGACGCGCTGCGTGACGCGGCGCATCCGGAGCTCGAACTGCGGCATCACGTCGACGCCGGGCTGCTCGAGCGGGCGCGGCGGGACGGGCCGGAGGCAGTGGCCGAACCCGTCGCGGCCGCGCTGACGCGTGCGGTCGCGGAAGGGGCGCGCGCCGTGCTGTGCACCTGCTCCACCATCGGCGGTGTCGCCGAGGCGGCAGCCGCCGTGGTCGGTGTGCCGGTGCTGCGCGTCGACCGGCCCATGGCCGCCGCCGCGGTGGCCGCCGGTCCACGCGTCCTCGTCCTCGCCGCTCTGGAGAGCACGCTCGCTCCCACGGCGGCACTGATCGAGGAGGAGGCACGGCGCGCGGAACGTCCCGTGGAGGTGCGGACCCGGCTGGTGGACGGCGCCTGGTCGCGGTTCGAGGCCGGGGACGGCGAGGGCTACCTGCGCCGGGTGACCGAGGCGGCCGACTCCGTGACCGGCGCGGACGTGATCGTTCTGGCCCAGGCGTCCATGGCGCCCGCCAGGGAGTCGACGAAGGTCCGTGTCCCCGTGCTGGCCAGCCCCGCGCCGGGACTGGCGGCCGGGGCGGCGGCGGTACGCGGCCGGGTCGGGTGAGCCACGCGGCCCCAGCGGTACGCGGGCGGGTCGGCTGAGCCACACGGCCCCAGCGGTACGCATCTGTGGTCGGCTGAGTCACTCGGGCCTGGCGGTACGCGCCCGGGGCGGCTGAGCCACTCGGGCCCGGCGGTTCATACGGCTGAGTGAGTGGTGACGCGGCCCTCGGGTAGGCGGGGGACAAGTCCAGAGCCGACGTCGACCGACTGGCCGGAGGACAGCGCCATGACGAACCCGTATCCGGATCCCGTTCCGCCCGGTCCCACTCCAGGACCCAACCCCGGTCCGGACCCGGAGCCCCCACATCCGCATCCGGACCCGGCCTCGCCGCCCGCGCCGGGCCCTGGGCCGGAGCCGACCCCTCCGCCCCCGCCTCCGGGCCCCGGTCCGGAACCCACACCCCAGCCCCCGGGCCCCGGCCCGCAGCCGACGCCTGAGCCTCCGGGGCCTCCCGGGCCCTCGCCGTCACCGATCCCGCCGGGGCCCGAGCCCGTGCCCAACCCCGAGCCGGGGCCGCCGCTCACCTGAGCGAGGGGCGGCAGGGGCCGGGGAGGGCATGAGGCAAGGGGAAGGGGTTACGCGGTGACCTCCGACCGGTCCCCGCCCCACAGCGTGTGGAAGGCGCCGTCCCGGTCCGTCCTGCGGTACGTGTGCGCCCCGAAGAAGTCCCGCTGCCCCTGGGTGAGTGCGGCGGGCAGCCGCTCGGCGCGCAGGGCGTCGTAGTAGGCGAGGGCGGCGGAGAATCCCGGCGTCGGTACGCCCTGCCGGGTCGCGGCGACCAGGACCTCGCGCCAGTCGTCCTGCGCGGCGGCGATCTCCTGGGCGAAGGTCTCGTCCGACAGCAGACTCGGCAGGTCCGGCCGGGCGTCGTACGCCGCGCGGATCCGGTCCAGGAAGGCCGCCCGGATGATGCAGCCGCCGCGCCAGATCGCGGAGACCGCGCCCAGGTCGATGTCCCAGCCGTACTCCTCGCTGCCGGCGGCGATCTCGTGGAAGCCCTGCGTGTACGACACGATCTTCGAGGCGTACAGGGCCTGCTCGACGCGGTCGGCGAAGGCGGCCGCCTCCGACTCGCCGAGCGGCGACGCCTTCGGGCCCGCCAAGCCGCGCGAGGCCTCGCGCAGCGCCGCGTGACCGGACAGGGAGCGGGCGAAGACCGCCTCCGCGATGCCGGACACCGGCACTCCCAGGTCCAGGGCGATCTGTACGGTCCAGCGGCCCGTCCCCTTCTGCTCCGCCTGGTCGACGACCACGTCCACGAACGGCTTGCCCGTCGCCGCGTCCACGTGCGACAGCACCTCCGCCGTGATCTCGATCAGGTACGAGTCCAGGCGGCCGGTGTTCCAGGTGCGGAAGATCTCCGCGATCTGCGCGGGGGAGTATCCGGCGACGTCCCGCAGCAGTTGGTACGCCTCGCCGATCAGCTGCATGTCGGCGTACTCGATGCCGTTGTGCACCATCTTGACGAAGTGCCCGGCACCGTCGGGGCCGACGTGGGTCACGCAGGGGGCCTCGTCCGCGGCCTTCGCCGAGATCTTCTCCAGCATCGGGCCCAGCGACTCGTACGACTCCTTCGAGCCGCCCGGCATGATGCTCGGGCCGTGCAGCGCGCCCTCCTCGCCGCCGGAGATGCCGGTGCCCACGAAGTGGATGCCCTGCTCGCGCAGTTCCCGCTCCCGGCGCCGGGTGTCCGCGAAGTGCGCGTTGCCGCCGTCGATGATCATGTCCCCGGGTTCGAGGAGCGGGGCGAACTCCCGGATCACCGCGTCGGTCGGGTCACCGGCCTTCACCATGATCACCAGGCGTCGCGGGCGCTCGAGGGCCGCCACGAACTCCTTGGCGGTCTCGGTCGCGACGAAGTCGCCCTCGTTCCCGAACTCCTCCACCAGCGCGTGCGTGCGCGCCGCGGTGCGGTTGTGGACCGCGACCGTGTAACCGTTGCGGGCGAAGTTTCGGGCGAGGTTGCGGCCCATGACCGCGAGACCCGTGACGCCGATCTGCGCTGTACTGCTCATTGCGTTGGCTCCTAGTGACCTTGGTGTCTGTGGTGCCCGTGTCCGCCAGTATCGCCATTCTCGCCGCTCGACCATGCTGACGTGCCGGTACGCCGGCCGCACTTCGTGCTTCCAGGGGTCCAGTACGGCGGGGAGGGGCCCGGTTCCTCAGCGGGCGGACCCCTCAGCCGGTCAACGGCCGCCCGATCCCGGCCACTCGGGGTGACCAACCGGCCGGTTGCCGTCTTGTCATGGCCGGTTCGCGGCGCTTACTTTTGCCCCTCCTGACGCAATGTCGAGGGGGACCTCCATGGCCGTACGCGGCCGGCACCGCCGGTATCAGCCGAACAGGATCAACCGCGCCTCACTGACCGTCACCGCGGGGGGCGCGGGGCTGGCCCTCCCCCTCGTCGGCACCGGCACGGCCCACGCGGCCGACGTGGAGACCTGGGACAAGGTCGCCGCCTGCGAGTCCACCGACGACTGGGACATCAACACCGGAAACGGCTACTACGGCGGGTTGCAGTTCACCCAGTCCACCTGGGAGGCGTTCGGCGGCACCCGGTACGCCCCGCGCGCCGACCTGGCAACCAAGGAAGAGCAGATCGCCGTCGCCGAGAAGGTGCTCGACGTACAGGGCCCCGGCGCCTGGCCGGTGTGCTCGGAGCGGGCCGGGCTGACCCAGGGTGGTGACACGCCCGACTTCCGGCCGGCCGGGGGAGCGGCGTCGGCGAAGAAGTCGGGTTCGGTCAAGGACGTCCAGCCGCAGACCACCCCGCAGTCCCGCGCGGGCAAGGCCCGGATGTACACGGTGATCACGGGCGACACCCTCTCCGGCATCGCCGACACCCACGAGGTCCGGGGCGGCTGGCAGCGCCTCTACGAGGCCAACCGCGGCGCGATCGGTTCCGACCCCGATCTGATCCTGCCCGGCCAGCGGCTGTCACTGCGCGGCGAGGCAGCCGCCGCGGCATCCGGCACCGAGACGCGGAAACAGGACAAGCAGCGGACGCCGCAGCCGAAGCAGAAGCAGCAGCAGACGCCGCAGAAGAAGGAAGAGAAACGGGAGCCGAAGTCCGAGCCGAAGGAACAGAAGCGGCAGGAGCAGCAGAAGGCGCCGCAGAAGTCCTCCTCCGACAGCGGCAAGGCCAAGACCGGCAAGGCCACCACCCACCGGGCCGTCGTGGCCCCCGTCGACGCCGCCACCGGCACGCCCTACCACCAGGCGGGTTCCTCCTGGTCCAAGGGCTACCACACCGGCGTCGACTTCCCCGTCCCCACCGGGACCTCCGTCAAGTCGGTGGCGGCGGGCCGGGTGGTCAGCGCCGGGTGGGGCGGTTCGTACGGCTACCAGGTGGTGGTCCGGCACGCGGACGGCCGCTACTCCCAGTACGCGCACCTGTCGGCGATCTCCGTGAAGAACGGCCAGTCGGTGGGCGTCGGCCAGCGTCTGGGACGCTCCGGGTCCACGGGCAACGTCACGGGCCCGCATCTGCACTTCGAGGTGCGGACCGGGCCCGGCTTCGGTTCGGACGTCGACCCGGTGGCGTACCTGCGGGCCGGCGGCGTCAGGATCTGATCCGGACCCGTCGGCGGCCGAGCATGGGCGGCGGGACGAACGGACCGCCGTAGAAGGGGCCGTAGGAAAACGTCCCGTCGTCGCTCTCCACGGGCGTCCGGACCTCGTACGCCTCCTCGGCGGGGGCGGTGTCGGGGACCGGCGGCGCCACCGGGGACGGCACGACGAGCTTGTCGGAGAGCCGGGCCGCCGGAGCGACCGCAGCCATTCGGTCCACCGGCGCTTCCCGCTCCACCGGCGCCGCCCGCTCAGCCGGAGCCGCCGCGATCGCCGCGGCCACCGGCTCCCGGACCGGGGCCCGCTCGACCGCCGCGGCCGTCGCGGCCACCGGCAGCGGCCCGAGCGCCACGGCCGCCCCGGCTCCTGCCGCCACGAGCCCTGCCGCCTCCGCCCCGGCCCTTGCCGCCACGAGCCCTGCCGCCTCCGCCTCCGGAAGCGCCACGGCGTCCTCGGCCCGGGCCGAGACCTCACCGGAACCGGTGTCGGTGTCGGTGCCGGAACCGGCGCCCTCCCGCGCGATCCGCTCCGTCGTCAGCATGATCAGGCCACCGGCCGCCACCACACCGCAGCTCAGCGCGAGCACGGTCCCGGTCGTGCCGTACCGGAACGTCTCGCCGAACATCGTGATGCCGACGACGGCGGCCACCACCGGGTTCACGACGGTCAGCGTGGCCAGCGGGGCCGCGAGGCCGGCGCCCCGGTAGGACGCCTGGGACAGCACCATGCCCGCCGTGGCCAGTACGCCGATCACGGCCAGCGACGGCAGGTCGCCGGCGGACACCCCGCCCGTCCAGTCGACCGCGACGGTCTTGGTGAAGACCGAGGACATCCCGAAGGCTATGCCGGACGCCGTCGCCAGCAGGATGCTGCGGACCGCCGGGTGCCGGTGCGCGGCCCGGCCGGCGATCATCAGCGCCACGACCGCACCGCCGGTGACCAGGGCCGCCCCGATCCGCTGCGCCGTGTCCAGCGACTGCGCGTCGGAGGCGCCGACCAGGGACAGCAGACCGGCGAGACCGACCGTGGCCATCAGCGCGCCGCGCCAGGCCGTCGCACCGGCCCTGCGACCCACGAAGAGCGCCGCCATGGGCAGCGCGAACACGATGGTGAGCGCTCCCAGCGGCTGCACCAGGCTCAGCGGACCCAGCGCCAGGGCGACCACGTGCAGCAGACCGCCCAGACCGTTGAGCGACACGGCACCCCACCAGGCGGGCCGGCGCAGCGGGGCGTACTGGGCATCGGGGGACGACGCCGCGACCTGCTCTTGCACGATCGCTCCGCCCGCGTAGGCCACGGCGGAGACGAGCGACAGCAGCACGGACAACGCGAGGGCGCTCATCGGCTGCTCCTCTGCGTGAGGCGGGGGCGCTGGGCCCGGCGCGGCGAACGGTCGTCATCCATGGACAACACGATGCCGTCTCAGGGTCTTCCCGTCGTCGTCCCTGAGCATTCTTTGGGTCCTACTACCGATGGAGTACGACGGCGGCGCCGTCCTCCCCAGGGTGGGCGACTTGGGTCCCCCACCCCTGGCCCAGCCCCTTAGGGGCCCTGATACTACTGCTCTCCGTGGACCTCGACCCCGCCCTCCGCGCCCTCCGCCCGCTCGGCGGCTTCTTCGCCCTGCACGCCTCGCGCCCGGTGCCGTCGGGGCGAGCCGCCGACGTCGCGCCCCTCGTGCAGGCCTACGCACCCGGATACGGGAACGCGGCGGCGGACGTTCAAGTTCCGGGGCGGCGCGCCGATCCGCTGGGCCGCCGGGTCCGCACGGTCGCCGCCGCGCTCGGCGCCCCCGAGACCCGGGTCGCCGCCTCCGTGGCCCAGCAGGGGCTCGCGGCCCGCCTGTGGTCGGTGGCCCTGGCCTGCGCCGCCCGGTACGGCCACGTCCCGGACCTCGATCCGCGCCTGCTGCACTGGGATCCCGAGGCCGGCGCCCCCGACGACCTGTGGCTCACCGAGGTGCACGCCCTGCCCGCGGACGCCGGCACCGTCGCGGACGTCGTCCTGACCGCCCACCTGGCCCCCCTCACCGAGGCCGTGCACGCCCGCTACGGCGTCGCGAGGGGACTGCTGCGCGGCAACGCTGCCTCCGCCCTGGCCGGCGCCGGACGCGAACTGGACCGCTGGGCCCGCCGCCAGGGCCATGCGGACACCGCCGCCCGCGCCCGGTCCCTCACCGCAGGCCTGCTGGCCCACCCCCTGCTCGCCGGAACGGGGACGCTCACCGGTACCTCCTTCCGGCGCCGCAGCTGCTGCCTGTACTACCGGGTGCCGGGCGGCGGCGTCTGCGGCGACTGCTGCTTCCCGAGCCCGCCGGGACCCGCCCGCTCCCCGCGCGCATCCGGACCTGGCCGCCTCCCGCACCCTCCGCGCTCTTCCCCGGGCGCCCGCTCTGGGTGACCATGAGGGAACCAGTCGCCGAGACGGGAGGTTCCGGGTGCGCGTGGGACTGCTGACCCGTGAGTTCCCGCCGGACGTGTACGGCGGCGCCGGAGTCCACGTCGAGTTCCTCGCGCGGGAGCTCGCCCGCCTCGTCGACCTGGACGTGCACAGCTGGGGCGAGGGCCGCGGCGACGGCGTGCTGCGCCACCGCCCCTGGTCCGCGCTCGACGGCGCCAACGACGCGCTGCGCACCTTCTCGGTGGACCTCGCCATGACCGCCGCCCTCGAAGGGCGCGAACTGGTCCACTCCCACACCTGGTACGCCAACCTCGGCGGCCATCTCGCCAAGCTCCTGCACGGCGTCCCGCACGTGATGACCGCCCATTCCCTGGAGCCCCTGCGTCCCTGGAAGGCTGAGCAGCTCGGCGGCGGCTACACCCTGTCCGGCTGGGCCGAGCGCACCGCGATCGAGGCGGCCGACGCGGTGATCGCCGTCTCCGGCGCGATGCGCGCGGACATCCTCGGCTGCTACCCGGCGCTCGACCCCTCCCGGGTGCACGTCGTGCACAACGGCATCGACACCAGGCTCTACCGGCCCGACCACGGCACGGACGCGCTGGACCGGATCGGTCTGGACCGCTCCCGCCCCTACGTCCTGTTCGTCGGCCGCATCACCCGGCAGAAGGGCGTGCCCCATCTGCTGCGCGCGGTACGGGACATCGACCCGGCCGCACAGGTCGTACTGTGCGCGGGTGCCCCGGACACCCCCGAGATCGACCAGGAGTTCCGCGACCTCTTCGCCGAACTGAGCCGGGCCCGCGAAGGCGTGCACTGGATCCCGCGCATGCTGCCGCGCCCGGATGTGATCCAGCTCCTGACCCACGCCGCCGTCTTCGTCTGCCCCTCCGTGTACGAGCCCCTCGGCATCGTCAACCTGGAGGCGATGGCCTGCGCCACCCCGGTGGTGGCCTCCCGGGTGGGCGGCATTCCCGAGGTCGTGGCCGACGGCGAAACGGGGGTACTCGTCACCAAGGACGGTGACGGGGACGCGACGGCGGACGACGACTTCGAGGCCGGTCTCGCGCGCGCACTGGACTCCGTGCTCGGAGATCCGGACGCCGCCCGGCGGATGGGCGAGGCGGGCCGGGCGCGGGCGGTGGAGGAGTTCGGCTGGGACACGGTCGCGCGCCGCACGGTCCGGCTCTACGAGGAGATCCTCAAGCGGGCTTAGGCCGCCCCGCTCCGGGGCGGCCGAGGGTGAACGAGGGTGAGGGGAGCGGCCATGCGTCGTGGAGGTCCTTCGGTGCTCGGCATCGTGCTGGCGGGCGGAGAGGGCAAACGCCTGATGCCCCTGACCGCGGACCGCGCCAAACCCGCGGTCACCTTCGGCGGCACCTACCGCCTGGTCGACTTCGTGCTGTCCAACCTGGTCAACGGCGACATCCTGCGGATCTGCGTGCTCACGCAGTACAAGTCGCACTCGCTGGACCGGCACATCACCACCACCTGGCGGATGTCCAGCCTGCTCGGCAACTACGTCACCCCGGTCCCCGCCCAGCAGCGCCTCGGCCCGCGCTGGTTCCTCGGCAGCGCCGACGCCATCCTCCAGTCCCTGAACCTGGTCCACGACGAACAGCCGGAGTACGTCGCGGTGTTCGGCGCCGACCACGTGTACCGGATGGACCCGCGCCAGATGCTCGCCCAGCACATCGAGTCCGGCGCGGGCGTCACCGTGGCCGGGATACGCGTGCCGCGCGCCGAGTCGCCGTCCTTCGGCGTGATCACCCCGGGCTCCGACGGGCAGACCGTCACCGGGTTCCTGGAGAAGCCGGCCGACCCGCCCGGTCTCGCCGACGACCCCGGGTGCGTCTTCGCCTCGATGGGCAACTACGTCTTCACCACCAAGGCCCTCGTCGAGGCGCTGCACCGGGACGCCGAGGACGAGGACTCGGTGCACGACATGGGCGGTTCGATCCTGCCCCAGCTCACCGACCGGGGCGAGGCCGCGCTGTACGACTTCAGCGCCAACCACGTCCCCGGGGAGACCTCCCGGGACCAGGGCTACTGGCGGGACGTGGGCACGCTGGACGCCTACTACGACGCCCACATGGACCTGATCGCCGAGCGGCCCGCCTTCAACCTCTACAACCGGGACTGGCCGGTCTACACCCACTCGACGCAGCTGTCGCCCGCCCGCTTCAACGCCGGCGGCATCGCCGGCGAGTCGATCATCAGCGCCGGGTGCCTGATCCGGGGCCAGGTCACCCGGTCCGTGCTCTCCCCGGGCGTGGTGGTCGACCCGGGTGCGGTCGTGCAGGGCTCGGTGCTGCACGACAACGTGCACATCGGCCGCGGTGCGGTGGTGCGCGGGGCGGTCCTCGACAAGAACGTGGAGGTGCCGCCGGGCGCGACGATCGGCGTCAACCCGGAGCGGGACGGCGAGTTGTACACCGTCTCCAAGGGCGGCGTGATCGCGCTGGGCAAGGGGCAGCGGGTGCCGTGACGGACACCCGCCCGGACGGGCGAGGGGACGGACGACGGCTCCGGGCCGCGTGATACGCGCGTTGATCCCGGGGCCGTTGTCATGTCCCTGGACGTCAAGCGGAATCCGTGTTGTCATGCCTCTGCACCGCTGCTGTTACATCGATGTATGACATCGATGTCCTGAGCCATCAGCCACCACCCGTTCTCGAGGAGAGGGTCAGTGCGCACCAAACGACTCAGAGACAAACTCGCCCTGTTGCTGGCAGCCGCGCTCGGCGTCGCGGGACTCGCCGCCGTACCGGCGGCCAACGCGGCCGACGACGACGGCACCGCGGAGGTCCACGGCCTGAAGGGCGAGTACTACACCCAGTCCGCCCCCGGCGCCTTCGACTTCCATGAGCTGAAGGCCACCGGCTTCGACCAGCAGGTCGACTTCAACACCCTGGAGCCGCGACTCGCCTTCGCCACCGGGCAGTCGGACGACGTGAGCGTCCGCTGGACCGGCAAGCTCGTCCCGGAGAAGACCGGCGCCCACACCTTCTCGATCATCGGCGACAACGGCTTCCGCCTCTGGATCGGCGGACAGCTCGCCATCGACCACTGGGTCGACGACTGGGACCGCGAACAGACCGCCCAGCCCATCGAGCTGACGGCCGGCCAGTCCTACGACATCAAGCTGGAGTACTTCGAGCACTACGGCGGCTCCAACCTCCACCTGCGGTGGACCGAGCCCGGTGGCAGCAAGGAGGCGATCCCGCAGTCGGCGTTCCGGCTGCCCGACGGCTTTGACTACAACGGCGCGACGGCGACCACCGTCCAGTCCACCGGCCGCACCCTCAAGCTGGACTTCGCGAGCCCGCTGGCCGCGCCCCCGGCCGGTCTCACCGACCACCTCGAAGCGGTGATCGGCGGCGCCACGTGGCCGCTCGGCGAGACCAAGCTGGACCCCGCCGACCCCAGTGCCCTGCTCGTCGCCCTCGACCAGCCCGTCGTCGGCAACAAGAACGGCGACGCCCCCGGCACCGCCGACGTCCGCTACGACGGCGAAGGCGGCCTCACCGACACCGAAGGCAACGTTGTCAACGCCTTCTGGAGCAGCGGCGGCAACGAGTCCACCTACGAGCTGCGCACCGACTGGGCCGACGAGGTGGGGCCGGACAACGCCCTCCCGGAGTACCCGCGCCCGCAGCTGACCCGCGACGACTGGCAGAACCTCAACGGCCGCTGGCAGTTCGCCGCCGCCGAGGCGGGCGAGCAGCCTCCGGTCGGCAAGAACCTCAAGGAGCGCATTCTCGTCCCGTACCCGGTGGAGTCCCAGCTCTCCGGCGTCCAGCGGCACGAGGACCGCATGTGGTACCGCCGCACCTTCACCGTGCCCCGCGACTGGCACATCGGCTCCGCCCAGCGGCTGAAGCTGAACTTCGGCGCCGTCGACTGGCAGTCCGAGGTGTACATCAACGGCACCAAGGTCGCCGACCACAAGGGCGGTTACGACAAGTTCAGCGCCGACGTCACCGACGCCCTCAAGCCCGGTCGCACGCAGGAGCTGATCGTCGGCGTCTACGACCCGACCGACGCGGCGAACGGCGAGAACCCGCCGCTCGGCAAGCAGCGCCTGGACCCGAGCGGCATCTGGTACACGCCCAGCTCCGGCATCTGGCAGACCGTCTGGATGGAGCCGGTCGCCCGGGACCACGTGGACTCCCTGAAGCTCACCCCGAACGTCAGCACGAGCACCCTGACCGTCGAGCCGAAGGGCGTGCGCGACGGCGTGCGCGTCAAGGCCACGGCGTACGCCGGGCACCGCAAGGTCGCCACGGTCAGCGGCCGCACCGGCGAACCGCTGACCCTGAAGATCCGCGACCCGCGCCTGTGGTCGCCCGACGACCCGTTCCTCTACGACCTGAAGGTCACCGTCGGACGCGACCACGTCGAGAGCTACTTCGGCATGCGCTCCATCGCCGTCGAGAAGGTCGACGGCGTCCCGCGCACCATGCTCAACGGGAAGCCCACCTTCCTGATGGCCACCCTCGACCAGGGCTTCTGGCCGGACGGACTGCACACCGCGCCCACCGACGAGGCCCTCGCGTACGACCTCAAGCTGCACAAGCAGCTCGGCTTCAACTCGGTGCGCAAGCACATCAAGGTCGAGCCCGACCGGTGGTTCTACTGGGCCGACAAGCTCGGCCTGATGGTGTGGCAGGACATGCCCGCGATGACCGCCGGGAAGAACCCGTCCACCGCCGCCCGCGCCGAGTACGAGCGGGAGATGAAGGAGATGATCGACGAGCACATCAGCCACCCGTCGATCATCATGTGGGTCACCTTCAACGAGGGCTGGGGCCAGTACGACATCGGCCGCGTCGCCGCGCAGGCCAAGGCCTGGGACCCGACCCGGCTCGTCAACAACCAGTCGGGCCTGAACCTCGGGGCCGACGGCGGCGCCGGCGACATCATGGACGAGCACGGCTACCCGAGCCCCGCCCTGCCGCCGTCCCCGGACGGCGAACGCGCCCTGGTCACCGGCGAGTACGGCGGCCTCGGCCTCGCGGTGCCCGGCCACGCCTGGTCCGTGCAGCAGTCGTACGTCGACGTCGACCCGCAGACGTACACGGACGACTACCTCACCAAGCTCGACGAGGTGCGCGCCCTGGTCTGCCGGGGCAGCAACGGCGCCGTCTACACCCAGATCTCGGACGTCGAGGGCGAGCTGAACGGCCTGACGACGTACGACCGCAAGGTGCTCAAGCCGGACGTCGAGCGGGTGAAGGCCGCCCATGAGGCGCTCATCCACGACGCGTCCCAGCCCACCCCGGCGGGCTGCACCGCCTGATCACCGGCACTCGAGGAACCACCGCACGACGAGGAACAACCGCACGACACAGCAGACCTTCCGGAGGTCACCGCACATGAGAGGCACCCGGCGTCTGCGGCTGTGCGTGGCCGGGGTGGTGGCAGCGTCCGCGCTGCTCACCGCCCCGGCGGCGCAGGCCGCCCCGACGACCGACCAGAACCTGACCGACCTCGTGAACCCGTTCATCGGAACCGAGAACGAGGGCAACACCTACCCCGGCGCGGCCGTGCCCTTCGGCATGGTGCAGTTCTCGCCGGACACCGGCCACAACGTCGGCTACGACTACTCCAACGACCACATCCGGGGCTTCTCCCTCGTCCACCTCTCCGGCGTCGGCTGCGGACTCGGCGGCGACCTGCCGGTGCTGCCGACCACCGGTGACGTCACCGAGACGGACTACGCGAAGTACGCCGCCGGCTTCAGCCACGACGACGAGGAGGCGGGCCCCGGCTACTACCGCGTCGGCCTCGACTCCGGTATCGACGCGGAGCTGACCGCCACCGCACGCACCGGGGTGCAGCGCTACACCTTCCCGGCCACCGGCAAGGCCAACGTCCTGCTCAACGCCGGCCAGTCGCTGCACAAGAACATCAGCACCACGGTCGAGGTGCTCGACAGCCGCACCGTGCGCACCGCGATCACCGGCAGCGGCTTCTGCCAGGACACCAAGCCCTACACCGTCTACACCATCACCCGCTTCGACCGGCCCTTCACCTCCTACGGCACCTGGGACGACGGCAGCGTGACCGCGGGCGCGAAGACCGGCGGCGACGGCGCCTACGTCCGCTTCGACACCACGAAGGACCGCACCGTCGAGGCCACCACCGCCCTGTCCTACGTGGACGCCCGCGGTGCCGCGCTCAACCTGCGCGCCGAGGGCGGGCACTCCTTCGACGCCGTGCGCCGCGGTGCCGAGCGCACCTGGGAGAAGCGGCTGGACGACGTCAAGGTCCGGGGCGGCGACGACACCCTGCGCCGCACCTTCTACTCGTCCCTGTACCGGTCCTTCCTCGCGCCGAACATCGGCAGCGACGTCGACGGCCGCTACACCGGCTGGGACCAGGAGATCCACCGCGCCAAGGGCTTCACGTACTACCAGAACTGGTCGCTGTGGGACACCTACCGCACCCAGTCCCAGCTCCTCGCCCTGCTCGCGCCCCGCGAGGCCCGGGACATGGCGATCTCCGTCATCAAGATCGACGAGGAGAGCGGCTGGCTGCCCAAGTGGGGCTACGGCACCGTCGAGACCAACATCATGACGGGCGACCCGGTGACCCCCTTCCTCACCAACGCCTACCAGCAGGGCCTGCTGCACGGCTGGGAGGAGAAGGCCTACCGCGCGCTGCGGAAGAACGCCGACGGCGTCCCGCCCGCCGACTCGCCGGCCGTCGGCCGGGAGGCCAACCGCGAGTACCTCGCCGACGGCTTCGCGCCGTACGTCAAGGGCCGCCAGCACGCCAAGCCCGGCGACTCGGACTACGACCACGGCGCCTCCGCCACCCTGGAGTACGCCCTGTCCGACGCCATGCTCTCCCGCATGGCCCGCGACCTCGGCCACGACGCGGACGCGAAGCGGTACGCCGAGCGCGCCCAGAGCTACCGCCACGTCTTCGACCCCTCGACCGGCTTCTTCCGCGCCCGCGACGCCGAGGGCGCCTTCACCGGCCCTGCCGACCCGGCGCAGAGCGAGGGCTTCCACGAGGGCACGTCCTGGCAGTACCAGTGGCTGGTGCCGCAGGACCTGCCCGGCATGATCGACCTCATCGGCGGAACCGACGCGGCGAACGCGCGGCTCGACTCCTTCTTCGCCTACGACCAGCTCCTCGCCGACCCGGCGAAGACCGCCCGCGAGGTGTGGGTGAACGGGCCGTACGACTACTACAACGCCGACAAGTACAACCCGCAGAACGAGCCCGACCTGATCGCCCCGTACACCTACCTGTCGACCGGGCAGCCCTGGAAGACCACCGACGTGGTGCACGCGGCGCTCACCCTGTTCACGGACACGCCGACCGGCATGACCGGAAACGACGACCTCGGGACCATGTCCGCCTGGAACGTCCTGTCCTCGATCGGGATCTTCCCGATCCAGCCCGGATACGACACCTGGGGCCTGTCCACCCCGGTCTTCGACCGCGTCGACCTCACCCTCGACCGCCGCTACTACCCGCGCGGCGCCCTGACGATCACCGCGCCCGGGACCTCGGACACCGACCGGTACGTCCAGTCGGCCCGCACCGACGGCTCGGCCTACGCCCGCACCTGGATGACGACGGACGCCCTGCGCTCCGTGCGGTCGCTGGCGTTCACGGTCGGCCCGCAGCCGTCCGGGTGGGGAACCTCGGCCCAGGCGGTGCCGCCGCCCCTGACATGAGGTGACGTGAGCACAGACGCCCCATGAGTCACAGCAGTCCCGCCCCTACCGAAAGGGGCGGGACTTTAATCTGTTGTTAACTGTGCGTAGCTTGATCGTACTTGACCGTAATCGGCGGAGAGCGATTGACTGCTTGTCCACCCGTAGTCCATCCGCCGCTCCCGCGTCGTCCTTGCGAGGCAAGCCCTTGACTGCCGATCCGCTCGCTCCCCTCGACCTGGCGTTCTGGAACATCGAGTCCGCCGAGCACCCCATGCACCTGGGCGCACTCGGCGTCTTCGAGGCCGACTCGCCCACCGCGGGCGCCCACGCGGCGGACCTGCTCGCGGCCCGCGCCCCCGCGGTCCCCGGACTGCGGATGAGGATCCGGGACACCTGGCAGCCGCCCCTGGCCCTGCGCCGGCCGTTCGCCTTCGGCGGCGCGACGCGCGAGCCGGACCCCCGCTTCGACCCGCTCGACCACGTGCGCCTGCACGCCCCCACCACCGACTTCCACGCCCGGGCCGGACGTCTCATGGAGCGCCCCCTGGAGCGCGGGCGGCCGCCGTGGGAGGCGCACGTCCTGCCGGGCGCGGACGGCGGCTCCTTCGCCGTGCTGTTCAAGTTCCACCATGCCCTGGCCGACGGCCTGCGCGCCCTGACCCTCGCCGCCGGGGTCCTCGACCCGATGGACCTGCCGGCCCCCCGGCCCCGCCCCGAGCCGCCGTCGCGCGGGCTCCTGCCGGACGTGCGCGCCCTGCCGGACCGGCTGCGCGGCGCCCTGTCGGACGCCGGACGCGCCCTGGACATCGGCGCCGCCGCGGCTCTGTCCACCCTCGACGTGCGCTCCTCGCCCGCGCTCACCGCCGAGTCCTCCGGCACCCGCCGGATCGCGGGGGTGGCCGTGGACCTCGACGACGTGCACCACGTCCGCAAGACCACCGGCGGCACCGTCAACGACGTACTGATCGCGGTCGTCGCCGGCGCCCTGCGCCGCTGGCTGGACGAGCGCGGCGACGGCAGCGAGGGCGTCGCGCCCCGGGCCCTGATCCCCGTCTCCAAGCGCCGCCCGCGCACCGCACACCCCCAGGGCAACCGGCTCTCCGGGTACCTGATGCGGCTTCCGGTCGGCGACCCGGACCCCCTCTCCCGCCTCGGCACGGTCCGCGCCGCCATGGACCGCAACAAGGACGCCGGGCCCGGCCGGGGCGCCGGAGCCGTCGCCCTGCTCGCCGACCACGTCCCGGCGCTGGGCCACCGGCTCGGCGGGCCGCTGGTCTCCGGGGCCGCCCGGCTCTGGTTCGACCTGCTGGTCACCAGCGTGCCCCTGCCCAGCCTCGGGCTGCGGCTCGGCGGCCACCCGCTCACCGAGGTCTACCCGCTGGCGCCGCTGGCCCGCGGCCACTCCCTGGCGGTGGCCGTCTCGACGTACCGCGGACAGGTCCACTACGGCCTGGTCGCCGACGCGAAGGCGGTGCCGGACCTCGACCGGTTCGCGCTCGCGGTGGCCGAGGAGGTGGAGACCTTGCTCACGGCGTGCCGTCCCTGACCCCGGCGGGTTTGGATCCGCGCGCCGCGCTGAATAAAATCCGCTGTTCGACAGCGGTCGCCTCTCGGAGCGCCGCGACGGTGACCAGGGAACGGCAGCGGCGATGACGGTGACACAGGACGGTGCGGCGACCACGGACGAGGTGGTGGCCTCCGCGTACGGCCCCGGCATCGACCCCGAACGGCTCGCGGTCTGCCTCGACGTACTGAAGGAACTCGACGAGCTGGACGTCGACCACCCCGACGCGATCGCGGTCCGCCGGGCGACCTCGCACATCTACCGCATGGTCAAGCAGCGCCGCCGTCAGGAGCGCCGCGCCGCCAAGACCGCCCACGACAAGGCGGTCACCGAGGCCACCGCCACCGGGTCCGCCGAGCGCATCGACGACGAGACCGAGGGCCTGCTGCCCTCCTCGCGCACCGAGCAGGGCACCATCGCGGGGATACTCCAGCGCCCCCGCTCCTGCTACATCTGCAAGCAGCGCTACGTCGAGGTCGACTACTTCTACCACCAGCTCTGCCAGGACTGCGCCGCCGAGAACCGGACCCGCCGCGACGCCCGCGCCGACCTCACCGGCAAGCGCGCCCTGCTCACCGGCGGCCGGGCCAAGATCGGCATGTACATCGCGCTGCGCCTGCTGCGCGACGGCGCGCACACCACGATCACCACCCGCTTCCCGAAGGACGCCATCCGCCGCTTCAAGGCCATGGACGACTCCGGCGACTGGATCCACCGCCTGGAAGTCGTCGGCATCGACCTGCGCGACCCCGCCCAGGCCGTGGCCCTCGCCGAGCAGGTCACCGAGCAGGGCCCGCTCGACATCCTGATCAACAACGCCACCCAGACCGTGCGGCGGCTGCCCTCCGCGTACGCCGCGCTGGTCGAGGGCGAGAGCGCCCCGCTGCCCGCCGGGGAACTGCCCGCCCACCAGGTCATCGGCGCCTTCAACTCCGGTGCGGTGGACGGCCTGGCCGCGCTGCCGCTGGGCGCCTCCGGGCTCGACGCGCAGAAGGTGGCCGACCTCGCCCTGGTCGCCGGGAACGCCAGCGTGGTCCGGCACCGCGAGGGCACCGCCATCGACGCGGGCGGCCTGGTCCCGGACGTCGTCGACTCCAACACCTGGGTCCAGACCATCGAGCAGATCTCGCCGGTGGAACTGCTGGAGACCCAGCTGTGCAACTACACGTCGCCCTTCATCCTCATCAGCGCGCTGCGCGCGTCGATGGCCGAGGCCGCGCGCAAGGCGGCGTCGGGGCGCGCCTACGTCGTCAACGTCTCCGCGATGGAGGGCGTGTTCGCGCGCGGCTACAAGGGTGCCGGTCACCCCAACACCAACGCGGCCAAGGCCGCCATGAACATGGTGACCCGGACCAGCGCCCAGGAGATGTTCGACACCGACAAGATCCTGATGACCTCCGTCGACACCGGCTGGATCACCGACGAGCGTCCCCACTTCGACAAGCTGCGCCTGGCCGAGGAGGGCTTCCACGCCCCGCTCGACCTGATCGACGGCGCCGCCCGCGTCTACGACCCCGTCGTGCGCGGCGAGGCGGGCGAGGACCTGTACGGCGTCTTCCTCAAGGACTACGCGCCCGGCAAGTGGTGACCGGGCACTCCGGGCGGCCGGGCGCACCCGGTCCGCACCGGACGGTGCCTCAGTCGACCGCGCCGAGCCGCGAGTTCCGGGCCGCCGTCAGCTCCAGCACCGTGCGCCAATCCTCCAGCACCCCGGCGTCGAAGACGGCGGTGCGCGCCTCCTCGTCGGCCTGGCACAGACTGGCCAGGTCGTCGTCGTGGTCCCAGGCCTCGGGGTGGGCCTGACGGCGTACCAGGCGGGCGACCCGCGCGCCGAGCAGCGGCCGTACCGCGTCGGCGGTCCTGGCGGCCGGGCTGCCGGGCCACAGCAGCCGGCCCACCGGCGCCACCAGCCCCGCGACCTGGAGCTCCTTGTCGGCGGGCCGGCGCCGGCGCAGCAGCGCCGCGGTGCGCAACGCGTGCCCGTGCGGATCCCCGGGCCCACCGCCGGCCCCGGCGGCGGGCCGCTCGCCCCGGCAGGCGTACAGCAGGTCCATCAGCTCCTCGACGCTGCGCAGTTCCATGCCTCGGTCCTCCCACGAGACAGCCGTTGCCGACGAGCAGCAGACCATGGCGAGCTTGCGGCGCAGCCAACGGCAACTTAACTGCGCGACCCGACGCCGCCGACATTCGAAGGCGTGGACGTCGATGTAGGCCGAACGGGTGAGTTGCGCACGGTGCGAAAGCGGAGAAACAGGGGCAGACTCGGGTCAACTGCGTATGGGGCGAAGGGCAATGGTTCTCCCATCTTTTGAGCCCCATAGAGCGCACCCCCGCTCATTTGGTTAATCTGGTCCGGACGGGCGGCAGCACGGGGACCCACCCACACCCAAGGTCCGTCATGGGACAAGCCGGTTCACAGCGGTTTGCCTCCGCACGAGTTGCCGGCGCCACCGCGTCCGAACTGCATTCGACCCACACTCGAGCGGGCGCCGGGTGCCGGACACGAGACTGGCACCGACAGGGCCCCGAGGGTGACCCGACACATAAGGAGTGCGCGGTGACACCGGAAACGACGACGACCCCAGAGCAACGCACCGAGGAACGCACCGGACGAGCCGGCCGCCGGCCAGGAGAGATCGGCAGCCTCGACGTGTGGGCGCGCTCCGCGCCCATCCGCCTCGCGGGCTACGAGGAGGACCTCGCCGAGCCGCACATCCTGCCGAGCGTGGACTGACCCGCACGCCACCCACCGAGGTCGCCGGGCGCATGGGCGTGCCAGACTCACGCCCATGCCGATCAGGAAAGCCACGGCCGGCGACTGGCCGCACATCTGGCCCTTCTGGCACCGCATCGTCGCCGCCGGCGAGACCTACGCCTGGGACCCGGACACCTCCGAGGAGGACGCCCGGGCCCTGTGGATGAACCCCGCCAAACGCGTCTACGTCACCGAGGACGACACCGGTGCCGTCGTCGCCTCCGCCTACCTCACGCCGAACTACGGCGGCCCCGCCGCCCGCATCGCCAACGCCGGCTTCATGGTCGACCCCGACCGGGCGGGCCGCGGCACCGGCCGGGCCCTCGCCGAGTACGTCCTGGACGCCGCCAGAGCCCAGGGATACCGGGGCATGGTCTTCAACGCCGTCGTCGAGACCAACCCCGCCGTACGGCTGTGGACCTCCCTCGGCTTCACGATCCTCGGCACGGTGCCGGACGCCTTCGACCACCCGCGGCACGGGCGGGTGGGCCTGCACATCATGCACCGCGCCCTGTAGGTCCCGGCTCAGTCCAGCGGCGCCGTCCGCCGCCAGGGCCGCGACGCCTCGATCCGCTCCGCCAGCTCCAGCAGCGCCGCCTCCGACCCCGGGCGCCCCACCAGCTGCACGGCGCAGGGCGCACCCGACTCCAGCGTGCCGAACGGCACCGACATCGCGGGCCAGCCGGTCAGGTTCCACGGCGGCGTGAACGGCGAGTACGCGGAGTTCGCCACCATGTTGCGCAGCCAGCCCCGCTCGTGCCAGGGCCCCGCCGCGGGGGAGCGGCGGGCCAGCGCCGGGGTGAGCAGGACGTCGTACTCGGCGAAGAACGGCTCCAGGCGCCCGCGCAGCCGCTCCCGGCCCGCGCCGGACGCCACCCGGCCGGCGAAGCGCCGCCCGAGGGCCGTGTGCACCCTGGTGCGCCTGGTCAGCAGCCGCCGGTCCAGGTCCCGGGCGTCCACCGACGTACCGGCCGTCCAGTGGGTCAGCGCGGTCACGCCCAGCGATGCCGGATAGGGCGGGTCCGCCCGCCGCACCTGGTGCCCTGCCTTCGTCAGGACCCCGGCGGCCTCGCGAACGGCCCGCGCGTACGGCCGGGAGACGGGGACGCCGGCCAGGGGGCTGCGCAGGGAGGCGGCGACCCGGAGGGCGCCGGAGTCCTCGCGGTCCGGCAGGGGCCCGTCCGCGAGGACGTCGAGCATGAGGCGGGCGTCGGCGACCGTCGTGGCCAGCGGCCCGTTCTCGGACATGCCGAACCAGTCGCCCTCGCCGATGCCGGCCGGCACGACGCCACGGCCCGGTTTGAGGGTGACCAGGCCGCAGTTGGCCGCGGGTATGCGCAGCGAGCCCATCCCGTCGTTGCCGAGCGCGAGAGGCACCATCCCGGCGGCGACCGCGGCCGCGCTGCCGCCCGAGGAACCGCCCGCCGAGCGGGCCGGGTCCCACGGGTTGCGGGCCGTGCCGAGCACCCCCTCGGTGGTGCCGAACACGCACAGCTCCGGCACGTTCGTCAGCCCCACCACCACCGCGCCGGCCGCCCGCAGCCGGGCCACGGTGACATGGTCGGCGGCCGCGGGCGTGTGCGGCGTGGCGGCCGAGCCGACGCGGGTGGACTCCCCGCGCACCGCGAGATTGTCCTTGACCGCCACCGGCACCCCGGCCAGCGGCAGTTCGCCCAGGTCGCCCCGGGCTCCCACCTCCTCGGCCTCGGCGAGCGCGGCCTCGGCCCGCACCGCGCGGAAGGCGCCGACGCGGCCGTCCAGCCGCTCGACGCGGGCCAGGTGCTCTGCCACCACCTCGCGCGGGGTGGTCCGCTTCTCTCGTACGGCGGCGGCGATCTCGACGGCGGTCCGGCCGGCCCAGTCGGTCACGGAGGGCTCCTAGGGGTGGGGGAAGGGGAACGCGACCTTACCGGTGAGTACGCAGCACAGCACCCCGCCCGTACGGGCGCGTACCTCGAGAGCGCCGCCCGCCGTGACCGTCGTCCCACATGTAGCGCCGCCCGCCGTGACCGTCGTCCCACCGGTGATCGGCCGTCACCCGTGTCCGCGCCGCAGGGGCGTGCACGTGCCCGCGGCTCGGACCGGCCCCGCCCTTGGGCGACCGCAGGTCCGGCAGCCGCCCGTCGGGGCCGCTCGCCGGAGCCCGGGGCGCCCGGCCCCGGCCGTCAGACCGACGGCCGTGCCGCTCCCGTGCTGTCCCGCTCGATCAGCCGCGGCACCGGTACCCGCACCGTCCGGGCCGGGCCGCCGTCGAGCAGGGCGGTCAGCTCCGTCGCCGCCGTGCGGCCGAACTCCACGCTGTCCCGGGACAGGGCGGACAGCCACGGCTTGACCATGCGGCACAGCGCCGAGTCCTCCCAGGCCACCACGGACACGTCCGCCGGTACGGAGAAGCCGAGTTCGGCCGCGGCGGCGACCCCGGCGACGGCCATCACGTCGTTGTCGTAGATCAGGGCGGTCGGGGCGGCGGGCGCCTCGAGGACACGGCGGGTGACGGCTGCGCCCTCGGCGTCCGAGTAGTCGGTGGTCACCGACTCGACCTCGCCGAGACCGCGCCGCCCGGCCTCCGCGCGCAGGGCCCGGATGCGGCGCTCGGTGTGGGCGAGGTCCGGCAGCCCGGCGATGTGCACGATCCGGCGGTGCCCGAGCGCGTGCAGCCCGTCCACCAGCGCGGCCATCGCGCCCGCGTCGTCCGCCCACACCGTCGACAGCCCCGGATGCCGCTCGTCCGGCGCCCCGCCGATCACCACGGCGGGCAGGCCCAGTTCGTCGAGCAGGTCCGGACGCGGATCGTCGGTGCGCGGGTCCACCACGAGGACGCCGTCCACCCGGTGTTCGGCCCACCAGCGCCGGTACACCGCGCACTCGTCCTCGACGTCCTGGGCCACCTGGAACAGCAGCCCCAGGTGCCGCCCGGCCAGCACCTCCTGGATGCCCGACACCAGTTGCAGGAAGAAGGAGTCGACGCCGAGGGTGTGCGCGGGCCGCGCCAGCACGAAGCCGACCGTCGCCGCGCCCTCCCCGGACAGCGCGCGCGCCGCCGTACTGGGCCGCCAGCCGAGCTGCTCGGCCACCCGGCGCACCCGGTCACGGGTGACCTCGGAGACGCCCGGCCGGTCGTTCAGCGCGAACGACACCGCGCTCTCGGAGACTCCGGCCCGGCGCGCGATGTCCTTCATCGTCGGCCGGCGCGCGGCGGGCCGCTTGGCCGGCATGTGCGCTCCTTTCCTCGGTGCGAGCAGTGAGAGCTGTCTCAGCTAAAGCGCTTGAGTGCAAAGATCCTAAAGCGCATTAGTAGTTGCTGGCAAGTGCCCGCTCGCACCGCTCTGACCTGGACTAATGCTGTACCTTCTGCTTTAGTTGGCGTGAATCCATTGACTTTCCGCGGAATCGCCGTGCATGGTCGCTGGCATCCCACCGCCGACGTCCTTCAGGGAGACGTGTCACCGTGCCCACCTCGCGCAGAACATTCGCCGTCGCCGCCGTCGCCGCCCTCGTCCTGCCGCTCAGCGCCTGCGGCTCCGGGGGTGACGGCGGTGGCTCGACCGACGCCTCGGGCAAGGTCGAGGGCGACATCACCTTCCAGACCTGGAACCTGCGGGCCAACTTCAAGGACTACTTCGAGGGCCTGATCGCCGACTTCGAGAAGAAGTACCCCGGCACCCACGTCAAGTGGGTCGACCAGCCCGGCGAGGGCTACGCCGACAAGATCAGCGCCGACGCCGCCGGCGGCACCCTGCCCGACGTCGTCAACGTCTCCCCGGACCTGGTCGCCCCGCTCGCCAAGGCGGGCCTGGCGCTCGACCTCGACAAGGCCGCGGGCCAGTACGAGAAGGAGTACCTGGAAGGGGCCTGGGCCAGCCACCGGATACCGGGCATGGAGGGCACCTACGCCTTCCCCTGGTACCTCAACACCGGCCCGCTCTTCTACAACAAGTCGCTCTTCGAGAAGGCCGGACTCGACCCCGAGCAGCCGCCGAAGACGTACGACGAGGTCTTCGACGCCGCCCTGAAGATCTCCGACAAGACCGACGGCGAGGTCGCCACGCTCGCCAACGTGCCCACCATCGAGGACTTCGGCCGCTACGGCGCGTCGCTCATGAACAAGGAGGGCACCGCCTTCGCGTTCAACGACGCCAAGGGGGTCGAACTCCTCACCCGCTACAAGGAGCTGTACGACGCCAAGGCCCTCGACCCGCAGGCGCTGACGGCCACCCCGGAATCCACCGGGAAGAAGTTCCTCACCGGCGCCGTCGCCATGAACCCGGGCAGCGCGCTCGACCTCGCCAACTTCAAGAAGCAGGCGCCGAGCCTCTACAAGAACATCGGCATCACCGACCAGATCACCAGCACCGGCCACGTCAACATGTACGTGATGGGCCTGATGGTGAACTCGCAGACCGACCGCAAGCCCGCCGCGGTCGCCTTCGCGCACTACGTCACCGACGCCGCCCACCAGATGTCCTTCGCCAAGCAGGTCGCCATCTTCCCGAGCACCGCCGGTTCACTGGACGACCCGTACTTCACCAAGGAGGACGGCACCGACGAGACCCGGGTCCGGGTCGCCTCCGCCAAGTCGCTGAAGACGGCCGTCAACTACACGCCGGTGCTGTTCAGCGAGCAGATGAAGACCGAGCTGCGCAACGAGGTCGCCAAGGCGCTCCAGGGCAAGCAGAGCCCCGAGGAAGCCCTCGACAACGCTGTCAAGGCCTGCGACCGGCTCCTTCAGCAGCAGGGCTGAGACATCATGGCGAGTCCGACCCTCACCACCGGCACACCGGACGCCCGCAAGAGCGGCGTCCGGCGCGTGCGGCGCCAACTGCCCACCAGTCCCTGGCTGTTCGCCGCGCCGGGTCTGCTGATCACCGGCGCCTTCATCCTGTACCCGTTCGTCTCGACCCTAGTCAACTCCTTCACCGACCGCCGCACGCTGGTGCCGGGCGAGTTCGTGGGCCTCGCCAACTTCCGCGAGCTGCTCCACGACGACATGTTCTGGATCGGCCTGCGCAACAGCTCCCTGTACGTCCTCGGGGTCGTCCCCGCGCTGGTCCTGCTGCCGCTGCTGCTCGCGCTGCTGGTGCAGAAGAACATCCCCGGCATCACCTTCTTCCGCTCGGCCTTCTACACCCCGGTCGTCGCCTCGATCGTCGTCGTCGGGCTGATCTGGGTCTGGCTCCTCGACGAGCGCGGCCTGGTCAACTCCCTGCTGGAGACGCTCGGCGCCAGTCCGGTCGGCTTCCTCAGCGACCAGTGGCTGATCCTGCTCAGCGCTATGGGCGTCACGGTCTGGAAGGGCCTCGGCTACTACATGATCATCTACTTGGCGGCGCTCGCCAACGTGCCGCGCGAGCTGCACGAGGCCGCCGCCGTGGACGGCGCGGGCGCGGTCCGCCGCTTCCTCACCGTCACGGTGCCCGCGGTCCGCTCCACCATGGTCCTGGTCGCGGCGCTCTCCTCGGTCGCCGCCTTCAAGGTCTTCTCCGAGGTCTACCTGATGGCGGGCCCGAACGGCGGTCCGGCCGGCGAGGACACCACCCTCGTGATGCTGGTCCAGCGCACCGGCACCGGCCTCACCGGCCGGGTCGGCTACGCCTCCGCCATCTCCGTCGTCGTCTTCGTCGTCACCGTCGTCCTGATGCTGCTCGTCCTGCGCGCGGACCGGAAGGAGGAGTCGTGAGCCTCGCCGAGAAGACCCGGCCCGCCGACAAGCCCCGGGCCACCTCCAGGACCCGGGACCGCGAACCCCGGATCACCGACGAGCACGGCCGCCGGGTACGCGGCTGGGAACTGGCCCTGCGCTACCTGCTGCTGCTCGGCGTCCTCGCCCTGACCATCGGTCCGTTCCTGTGGCAGCTGTCGACCTCGCTCAAGGGCCCCACCGAGGACATCTTCAGCTCCCCGCCGAAGTTCCTGCCCTCCGACCCCACCCTGCACAACTACGAGCGGGTCGCCGACACCATCCCGGTGTGGGACTACGCCCTGAACTCGCTGAAGGTCGCCGCGGCCAACGTCGTCACCAACTGCGTCGGCGCCGCCCTCGCCGGATACGCCCTGGCCCGGCTGCGCTACCGGGGCCGGCGCGTCGCCACCCTGGTGTTCATCCTGGCCATGCTCGTGCCGGTGGAGGGCATCATCATCGCCCAGTTCACCACCATGCGGGAGCTGGGCCTCAACAACACCCTGGTCGGTGTGGTGCTGCCGGGCTGCGTCAGCGCCCTGAACGTGCTGCTGATGCGCAACGCCTTCCTCAACCTCCCCTACGAGATCGAGGAGGCCGCCTTCGTCGACGGCGCCAACGTCTGGCAGCGGTTCTACCGGATCGCGCTCCCCGCGGTGAAGGGCACCCTCGCCGTCGTCGCGATCTTCGCCTTCATGGGCGCCTGGGACGACTTCCTGTGGCCCCTGATCGTGCTGAGCGACCCGTCCAAGTTCACCCTGACCATCGGCCTGAACTACCTGCACGGCACCTTCGCCAACGACGAACGCCTCGTCGCCGCCGGCACGATCATCGCCGTGGCGCCGCTCATCATCCTCTTCGCCTGCCTCCAGCGGTACTTCTTCCGCGGCGTGGGCGAGGGCGCCGTCAAGGGCTGAACCACCCGCTTCCCCCTCTCAAGGACACCGCATGCCTTCTGCCGTGCGCTTCGGCGTCAACTACACCCCGAGCGTCGGGTGGTTCCACCACTGGCTCGACTTCGACCTCGACTCCGTACGCGCCGACCTGGACTCCATCGCCGCGCTGGACGTGGACCACGTCCGCGTCTTCCCTCTGTGGCCCTACTTCCAGCCCAACCGCACCCTGATCCGCGAGCGCGCGGTCGAGCACCTGGTGGCGCTGGTCGACGCGGCCGGTGAACGCGGCCTCGACGTCAACGTGGACGGCCTCCAGGGCCATCTGAGCAGCTTCGACTACGTGCCGGCCTGGACCCGCACCTGGCACCGGCGCAACCTGTTCACCGACCCTGACGTCGTCGAGGGCCAGGCCGCCTACCTGCGCACCCTCGCCGCCGCCCTGGCCGGACGGTCCAACTTCCTCGGCATGACCCTCGGCAACGAGGTCAACCAGTTCTCCGCCGGACCCCACCCGGACCCGGACCGCGCCACCAGCGACCAGATCGACGCCTGGCTGGAGCGGATGCTGGCCGCCTGCGAGGAGGGCGCCCCGGGCCGCATGCACCTGCACGCCGAGTACGACGCCACCTGGTACCAGGACGACCAGCCCTTCACCCCCGCCCAGGCCGCCCGGCAGGGTGCCGTCACGGCGGTGCACTCCTGGGTCTTCAACGGCACCGCCCAGCGCCACGGCCGCACCTCCGTGCCCAGCGAGCACCACGCCGCCTACCTGATCGAGCTGAGCAAGGCCTGGGCCGACGACCCGCACCGCCCGGTCTGGCTCCAGGAGGTCGGCGCCCCCGCACCCCTGGTGCCCGCCGAGCACGCCGCCGCCTTCACCGAGGCGACCGTCGAGAACGCCCTGGACTGCCCGGACCTGTGGGGCGTCACCTGGTGGTGCTCCCACGACGTGTCCCGGGAACTGGCCGACTTCCCGGAGCTGGAGTACGGGCTCGGACTGCTGACCAACGACCGCCGCCCCAAGGACACGGCACGGGTCCTGGCGAGCGCGGCCCGCGCGGCCCGCGGGGGAGCCCGGCCCGTGCCCGCCCCGCGCACCACGGCCCTCGCCGTTCCCGCCGACCCCGCCGCGCGCTCGGCCTGCGCCCCCGGCGGCGCCGTCTTCGACGCCTTCTTCCGGCTGGTCGCCGACGGCGCCCGTCCCACCACCGTCCTCGACACCCGCGCCGCCGACACCGGACACCTCGCGGCCCGCGGCATCACCGAGGTCGTCGTCCCCGACCGGGTGACCGCCCCGTGACCCCCGCCCCGCCCGGTACGACGAGCGCGCCGCACGATTCGAAGTGCGTGCCGCTGGGGAGCTGTACCTGACGTCGGCCCCCGCCACCGCGACCCATCCCTGGCAACCACCCGCCCCCACGACCCCGGAGCACCCGCATGCATGACGACCGCAACCTGGTCGAAGCCCGCCTCAAGCGCGTCCTCGACGAGCGTGTCCGCCCCGCCCTCTACCCCGAGTCCGTACCGCTGGACGTGGCGGTCTGGAACGCGCCCGGCGAGCCCGTCCCGGTCGAGGAGGGGCTCGCGGCCGAACCGCGGCCCATCGAGGTCGGCGCCCGCTGGGGCGCTCCCTGGGGCACCAGCTGGTTCCGCGTCACCGGCACCGTGCCGAAGGAGTGGGCCGGGAAGACCGTCGAGGCGATCCTCGACCTCGGCTTCGACGAGAACATGCCCGGCTTCCAGTGCGAGGGCCTGGTCTACCGCCCCGACGGCACCCCGGTGAAGGGCCTCAACCCGCGCAACCAGTGGGTGCGGATCGGCGCCCCCGTCGCGGGCGGCGAGGAGGTGCGCCTGCACGTCGAGGCGGCCTCCAACCCCGTCATCCTCGACTACCACCCCTTCGTGCCGACCCGGCTCGGCGACAAGGACACCGCGGGCAGCGAACCGCAGTACACCCTCGCCCGCATGGACCTCGCCGTCCTCGACGAGACGGTGTGGAACCTGGTGCTCGACCTGGAGGTCCTCGGCGAGCTGATGGCCGAGCTGCCGGTGGACTCGCCGCGCCGCTGGGAGATCCTGCGCGCGGTCGACAAGGCACTGGACGCCATCGACCTCCAGGACGTCAACGGCACGGCCGAGCAGGCCCGTTCCCGCCTCACCGAAGTGCTGGCCGCCCCCGCCGTCCCCTCCGCGCACCGGATCAGCGCCGTCGGGCACGCGCACATCGACTCGGCCTGGCTGTGGCCGCTGCGCGAGACCGTGCGCAAGGTGGCCCGCACCACCTCCAACATGACCGCCCTCCTGGAGGACGAGCCGGACTTCGTCTTCGCCATGTCCCAGGCCCAGCAGTGGGCGTGGGTGCGCGACCACCGGCCCGAGGTGTGGGCACGGGTCAAGAAGGCGGTCGCGGACGGCCGATTCGTGCCGGCCGGCGGCATGTGGGTGGAGTCGGACACCAACATGCCCGGCTCGGAGGCGATGGCCCGCCAGTTCGTGCATGGCAAGAGGTTCTTCCTCGACGAGTTCGGTGTCGAGAACGACGAGGCGTGGCTGCCGGACACCTTCGGCTTCGCGGCGGGTCTGCCGCAGATCATCAAGGCGGCGGGGGCCAAGTACCTGCTGACGCAGAAGATCTCCTGGTCGCAGACGAACAAGTTCCCGCACCACACCTTCCGCTGGGAGGGCATCGACGGCACCCGGATCTTCACCCACTTCCCGCCCGTCGACACCTACAACTGCTCGATGAAGGGCAGCGAGATCGCCCACGCGGCGAAGAACTTCAAGGACAAGGGTGTCGCCCGGCACTCGCTGGCCCCCACCGGCTGGGGCGACGGGGGCGGCGGCACCACCCGCGAGATGGTCGCCAAGGCGGCCCGGCTGCGGAACCTCGAAGGCTCGGCGACGGTCGAGTGGGAGACCCCGCACGCCTTTTTCGAGAAGGCCGAGGCCGAGAACCCCGCGCCGCCCGTCTGGGTCGGCGAGCTGTACCTCGAACTGCACCGCGCCACCCTCACCAGCCAGGCCAAGACCAAGCAGGGCAACCGCCGCAGCGAACACCTGCTGCGCGAGGCCGAGCTGTGGGCGGCCACGGCCGCCGTGCGCGCCGGGTTCCCCTACCCGTACGACGACCTGGACCGGATCTGGAAGACGGTCCTGCTGCACCAGTTCCACGACATCCTGCCCGGCTCCTCCATCGCCTGGGTGCACCGCGAGGCCCGCGCCACCTACGACAAGGTCGCCGCCGAGCTGAACGCCATCATCGACGCCGCCCAGCGCGCCCTGGCCGGCGAGGGCGACACCCCGCTGGTCTTCAACTCCGCCCCGCACGCCCGGGCCGGGGTCCCGGCGGGCGCCGCCACGTCCCCGGCCACCGACGGCCGCACCGGCCTCGCTCCCCGTCCCGGCGGCGGACACGTCCTGGACAACGGCCTGCTGCGCGTCGAGATCGACGACCGGGGCCTGGTGGTGTCGGCGTACGACCTCGCCGCCGACCGCGAGACGATCGCGCCGGGCGGGGCGGGCAACCTGCTCCAGCTCCACCCCGACTTCCCCAACATGTGGGACGCCTGGGACGTCGACGAGTTCTACCGCAACACGGTCACCGACCTCACCCACGCCGACGAGGTCGCCCCCGGCGACGACGGCGCCTCGGTGCGGATCGTCCGCTCCTTCGGCTCCTCCCGCGTCACCCAGGTGCTGACGCTGGCACCGGGGGAGCGGCGTCTCGACGTGGACACCGAGGTCGACTGGCACGAGACGGAGAAGTTCCTCAAGCTCGCCTTCCCGCTCGACGTGCACGCCGAACGGTACGCCTCGGAGACCCAGTTCGGGCACTTCCACCGGCCCACCCACACCAACACCAGCTGGGAGGCCGCCAAGTTCGAGGCCTGCAACCACCGCTTCGTCCACCTGGCGGAGCCCGGCTGGGGCGTCGCCGTCGTCAACGACTCGACGTACGGCCACGACGTCACCCGCGCCGTCCGCACCGACGGCGACGCCGGTACGACCACCACCGTGCGGGTCTCCCTCCTGCGCGCCCCGCGTTTCCCCGACCCCGAGACCGACCAGGGCGTGCACCGCTTCCGGCACGCGCTGGTGCCCGGCGCGGACATCGGCGACGCGGTGCGCGAGGGCTGGCGGATCAACCTGCCCGAGCGGCACGTCACCGGCGGCGCCGCCGAGGTCGCGCCGCTCGTCACGGTGGACCGGGACGCGGTCGTCGTCACGGCCGTCAAGCTCGCCGACGACGGCAGCGGCGACGTCGTGGTCCGCTTCCACGAGGCCCACGGCGGCCGGGCCCGCGCCACCCTCACCACCGGGTTCGCGGTCACGGACGTGCAGGTCACCGACCTGCTCGAGCGCCCGCTCGCGGACGCGGAGGCCCCCCGGGCGGACGGCGACCGGATCGCCGTACGCCTGCGTCCGTTCCAGCTGATGACCCTGCGGCTGAAGCGGGCCTAGCGCGGGAGCCCTCGTCGGGCCCGGCTCACCGGGGAGCGGTGAGCCGGGTCGGCGGCAGGTACTCCCGTACGTACGTCCGCTCCCAGCACGCGCCCGTCTCCCGCAGTTCGCGCCAGGTCGTGTACCGGTACCGGAACAGCCGGGCGCGCACGAAGCGCGGCGGCGCGTCGGGCGGGAACGGGGAAGCGCGCAGCAGCCGCAGCGTGGCGCGGTCGTTCTCCAGCAGCCGTTCCACCAGGGTGCCGAACCACGGTCCGGCGTAGGAGGGCGACAGCGCGGCGAACCACATCAGCCAGTCCAGGCGCAGGTGGTACGGCGCGAACTGGCGCGGCCAGCGGCGCGGATCACCGGGTTTGCCCTTGAACTCGTACTCCCGCCAGTCGCCGTCCTTCCTGGCCACTTCGTCGGCGGTCCCCTCGATCACCACCTCGTAGCGGACCCGGCTGACGGAGCCGAAGGCGCCGTAGGTGTTGACCAGGTGGAGCGAGTCGAAGGAGCGGTTCATCACCTGGCGGCGGGAGATCATGTTGCGCACCGGCCGGTGGCTCAGGAACACCAGCAGCGCCGCCACCGCCAGGACCACCACCTCGTACCAGAGCGGCGCGGCGGCCACGGACGGGGCGTCGGCCGGGAAGCGGATCACCGACAGGGCCAGCACGACGGTGATCCAGTTCAGCCAGGAGAAGTTGCCCGAGAGCACCAGCCACAGCTGGGTCGCGATCATCAGCGCGGCGGCGGCCGTCGACACGGGGTGCGGGGCGAACAGCAGGAAGGGCACCACCAGCTGCGTGACGTGGTTCGCGGCGACCTCGACCCGGTGCAGGGGCCCGGGGAGATGGTGGAAGAACCAGCTCAGCGGGCCGGGCATCGGCTGGGTCTCGTGGTGGTGGTGCAGGCAGGTCAGCTTCCGCCAGCACGCGTCGCCGCGCATCTTGATCAGACCCGCCCCGAACTCCACCCGGAACAGCAGCCAGCGCAGCAGGAACAGCACCACGACCGGCGGAGCCACGTCCTCGTTGCCCAGGAACACGGCGACGAAGCCGGTCTCCAGGAGCAGCGACTCCCAGCCGAACGCGTACCAGGTCTGTCCGACGTTGACGATCGAGAGGTACAGCGCCCACGGCACCAGCCACAGCAGCATCGCGCCCCACAGCGGCAGCAGCGCGTCCACCCCGGCCGCCAGCGCCGCCGACACCGCGCAGCCCGCCCAGGCGCAGCCCGCGAAGAGCCGGTCCGAGTAGCGCCACTGGAACAGGCTGGGCGCCCGCCGGAACGGCACCCGCTCGACGAACCGGGGCACGGGCGTCAGACCGCGCTCGCCGAACAGCGCCCGGAACTGCACGGCGGCCGTCAGGAACGCGACCAGGTACACGGCGGCCAGGGCCCGCTGGAAGACCAGCCGGGCGAGCCAGTAGTCGGGTGCGGTGAACCACTCCACGGCCGGGCTCCTCTCGTACCCGCTCCGTGTACCCCGCCCGGCCTCCGGCCCCCCTCCGGCCCGGCCCGGTGGACCAGGAGTCGAAGATTCCGACAAATCCTGGCAAGGTGGGGTTCATGTCTGATCGGGGAGCGAGCGCCCCGTCACTCCCGGACGACTGGCCCGCCCACCCGGACCCGATCCTGGCGCTCAACCGCATGGGCAGCTTCGACTGGGACCTGGACGCCGGCCTGTTCCACATGGACGCCCAGGCCCACGAGGTGTTCGACCTGCGCCCGGAGGAGTACGACGGGCGCCCCGAGTCGCTGTCGGTGCGCGTCCCGTCGGCCGAGGGCGGCCGCCTGGACGCCCTGGTGGCCCAGGCCATGAAGGACGGCAGCGAGAACTACGGCACCTACTTCCGGCTGCGCCGCCGCGACGGCACGCTGCGCTGGACCCACACCCAGGCCTACATCCGCCGGGACGAGACCGGCCGCCCGCGGCGGATCATCGGCATCGTCCGCGACGCCACCCAGGAGATGGCCGACAGCGCGGCCAACCGGGAGCAGGCCGCACAGGACGAGGCGCGCCGCCGGCTGACCAACGTCGTCCAGCTCGCCACGGCCGCCCTCGCCCACGCCCGCACCGTGGACGACGTCATCGACGTGCTCCGCGACACCCATGGACTCACCCGGCTGGGCGCCACCAGCCTGGTGATGGGCCTGGTCGAGGCCGGCCGCATCCGGCTGGTCGCCGACGGCCCCGAGAACAGCTTCATCCCCGGCACCCGGATCACCCGGATCGACGAGCCGTACCCGATGAGCGAGGCCGTACGGACGCTCAGTCCCCGCTTCATCGAGTCGCCCGAGGAGTTCGCCGAGCGCTACCCCGGACTGTGGCAGGACATCACCCACCTCGACATCACCGCCGCCGCCTACCTGCCGCTGATCGCCCAGGCCCGGCCCATCGGCGCCATCGGGCTGCTCTACAGCGACCGGCACGGCTTCTCCCCGGAGGACCGCAACGTCCTGGTCGCGCTCGGCAGCGGCATCGCCCAGAGCCTCCAGCGGGCCATGCTCTACGAACAGGAGATGGACCTCGCCGAGGGCCTCCAGCAGGCCATGCTGCCGCGCACCATCCCGAGCGTCCCCGGCTGCGACGTCGCCGTCCGCTACCGCGCGGCCTCCATCGGCGGCGCGCTCGGCCGGGACATCGGCGGCGACTGGTACGACCTGATCCCGCTGCCCGGCGGCCGGGTCGGCGCCGTCATCGGCGACGTCCAGGGCCACGACACACACGCCGCCGCCGTCATGGGCCAGCTGCGCATCGTGCTACGCGCCTACGCCGCCGAGGGCCACCCGCCGGCCACGGTGATGGCGCGGGCCTCCGTCTTCCTGCACGAGCTGGACACCGACCGCTTCGCGACCTGCCTGTACGCGGAGGCCGACCTGGGCACCGGAGTGGTCCAGGTGGTCCGCGCCGGACACATCGACCCGCTGCTGCGCTTCGGCGACGGCACCTGCCGACTGGTGCGCGTCGAGGGCGGGCTGCCGCTCGGCCTGTCCGCCGAGTTCGGGCGCCTCGCCTACCCCGTCGCCACCCTGGAGCTGGACCCGGGCAACACCCTGCTGCTGTGCACCGACGGCCTGGTCGAGCAGCCGGGCGCCGACCTCGACGAGGGCATGCAGGTCCTCACGGCGCTGATCACCTCGGGTCCCCAGGACGTGCGGGACCTGGCCGACCGGCTGATCGACGTGGCCGACGAGCGCCGCGGCGACGACGACGTCGCGCTGCTGGTGCTGCGCCGCCACGGCCTGGGCGCCCCCCGGACCTTCGGCCGGGTCCAGCAGCACGTCTCGCCGGGCGACCCGGAGGGCCTCACCGAGGCCCGGCACATGATCCGCGCCGCCGTCCGGTCCTGGGGCGCCAAGGCGCAGAGCGACGAGATCGAACTGGTCGCCGACGAGCTGACGACCAACGCCCTCATGCACACCGAGGGCTCCGCGATCGTCACCCTCCGGCTGCTCACCGGAACCGACCGGCGGCTGCGGGTCGAGGTCGAGGACTCCTCCAGCGCCCTGCCGCGCCGCCGCGAGGCCGGGGACGACGGGGTCTCCGGGCGGGGGCTGCTCCTGGTCGACGCGCTCGCCGACGCGTGGGGCGTGGAGGCACGCGGCGGCGGCAAGGTCGTGTGGGCGGAGTTCGTGGTGGCGCCCGGCGCGGGCTGACCCCGCTGACAGCCCCGGTGACCGGTGGCACTCTGGACACATGCCAGAACTGCCCGAGGTCGAGGCGCTCCGCGACTTCCTCACCGAGCACCTCACCGGCCGCGAGATCGTCCGGGTCCTGCCCGTGGCGATCAGCGTCCTGAAGACGTACGACCCGCCGCTCACGGCGCTCGAGGGCCACCGCGTGGCGGCCGTGCACCGGCACGGCAAGTTCCTCGACGTCGAGACCGACGGCGGCCCGCACCTGGTGACCCACCTGGCCCGGGCCGGCTGGCTGCACTGGAAGGACAGCCTCCCCAGTGGCATGCCCAAGCCGGGCAAGGGCCCGCTCGCGCTGCGGGTCGCCCTGGAGACCGGCGCGGGCTTCGACCTGACGGAGGCGGGCACGCAGAAGCGGCTCGCGGTGTACGTCGTGGCCGACCCGCGGCAGGTGCCGGGCGTGGCCCGGCTCGGCCCCGATCCGCTCGCCGACGACTTCGACGAGGCCCGCTTCGCCGCCCTCCTCGACGGGGAGCGGCGGCAGCTCAAGGGCGCCCTGCGCGACCAGAGCCTGATCGCGGGCGTGGGCAACGCGTACAGCGACGAGATCCTGCACGCCGCGAAGATGTCCCCGTTCAAACTGGCCGCCTCCCTGACCGACGAGGAGACCGCCCGGCTGTACGCGGCGCTGCGCGGCACGCTCACCGAGGCCGTGGAACGCTCCCGGGGCATCGCCGCCGGCCGTCTGAAGGCCGAGAAGAAGAGCGGGCTGCGGGTCCACGGCCGCACCGGAGAACCCTGTCCGGTGTGCGGCGACACCATCCGCGAGGTCTCCTTCAGCGACTCCTCGCTCCAGTACTGCCCGACCTGCCAGACCGGCGGCAAACCGCTGGCGGACCGCAGGCTGTCCCGGCTGCTGAAGTGACGGCGGTGCCGCGGTGCCGCGGTGACGCCGGGCCGCCGTGATGGCGGTGCCACGGTGACGGCGGTGCCCGGGGCGGTGGTGCCCCGGGGCGGTGGTCATCCGGTCGGCAGCGTCACCAGACGCTCGCCGTCCGCCGTGCGCACCTCGTAGCGCTCGATCTGACCGGGGTGCAGGGCGGCGCCCCCGCGCATGGTGTGCGGCCGGGCTTCGTGTTCGGGGACCATCCAGCTGGTGACCGTCTGTTCGGACCCGTCGTCGCCGACGGCGACGAGCCGGCACGAACGGGGGCCGGCCCCGTCCTTGACCTCCAGTCGCACGTCCGTGCCCCAGGCCTCGTCCTCGGCGGTGATCCGCGCCCACACCCCGGTCCGGGCGTCGGTCGCGGTGACCGGCGCCGCCGGGTGGCCCTGGTGTGCGTAGAGCACCGCGCCGGGCCCGGCCACGGCGCACACGACGGCTGCGGCCACGGCGTACATCACTCGCCTGCGGCCGGCCCGCCGCCGCGTGGCCACCGCGGTCAGCAACCCGTCGAGCAGTCGCGGTCCCGGCCGGGACAGCGGGTGGACGATACGGGGTGTGGCCTGCCGGTACAGCATCAACTGGCGGGTGGCGGGACCGAATTCGGTCACCTGGGCCGCGCACCGGGGGCATTCCATGAGGTGGTCCTCGAAGCGGAAGGCCTCCGCCTCGTCCAGCACGCCGAGCGCGTAGGCGCCGACGTCACGATGCCTTTCCAGGGACCTCATGCCGATTCCTCGTACCGTTGGGTGCGGGTGGGGTTACTCCTTGCTCCCACCCGTACGCACCGGACCGCCGAATCACTCAAGCCACCGCGCAATCGCGACCAAGGTGTTCGGAGCGGCCCCGGGCGCGGATTGGTCCCTCCCGCCGGAACGTTCGCGAGGCGGCCCGGGGAGGCTAGAACAGATGGATGGCGAGGTGCCCCAGCGGCAGCCCGAGCTGCCAGGCGGGCGTCCACACCGTCGGTCCCTCGTCCTCCCCGGTCACCGGGGCTCCGCCGGGCACCGCGTTCAGGTCGGGGGCGAGCAGTTCGGTGTCCTGGAGCCAGCGCCAGGCGGCCCGGGCCAGCTCGAGGTCCGGCGAGTGGCGTCCGGCGGCCACCGCGTCGGCCGTGACCTCGGCCAGCCGCCCGTGCACCCACTCGTGCCAGGGCTGGTCGTACGCGGTCAGGGACAGCCAGGTCTCCAGGTGGGTGACGACCCGGATGCCGCTCAGCTCGTTCTCCGTGTCGGACAGGAAGACGGTGAGCGCCAGCGCGTCGCGACCGGCGCGGAACTCGAAGGACGTCGGCGGCATCAGGTCGCCGGTCCGCAGCAGCTCGTCGGCGATGTACTCGGCGTACAACCACGCCATGGGAACGCTCAGTTCGCCCCCGCCGGTGCCGTCCGTGCTCTCTTGACCTCTGTGCAGCATCCCTTCCTGCCTTCCTCCGGTGCGTGCGCGTCGCCCGACCCGGGTCATGGGCCCCCGTCCGGAACACGGATGAGGACAGCCGACTGCTCAACCGGGGTCCTGGGCAAGGCGCTTTACGGAGGCTTGACCAAAAGGTCGGTTTCACCGCAGGTCGGCGGCGTATCCCGGTAGCACCCTGCGCATGGCGCGCAGCGCGTAGTACGCACGGGACTTCACGGTACCGGGTGGGATGCCGAGGGCGGCCGCGGCTTCGGCCACACTCGCCCCCTGGAAGTACACCAGCACCAGGACTTCACGGTGCTCGGGAGTGAGTGTCTTCACAGCCTCGCGCACATCGAGGGCGGCGGCGGCCCGTTCGGCGTGATCCGCGCAGACGCGTGCGTTCTCCAGCACGGCGTCGCCGACCTCCGCGGGACGCGCCTGACGGGCGCGGCGCGCGTCGATCGCGAGCCGCCGGGCCACGGTGAGCAGCCACGGCCGTACGGAGTCGAAGTCGTCGGCGCGCAGTGCCTCGGGATGCTGCCAGGCGCGGACCAGGGTCTCCTGCACGAGGTCCTCGGCACGCTGCCGGTCGCCGTCGCTGAGCCGCAGCAGCAGCGCGAAGAGCGGCCGGCCGTGCTCGCGTTGCAGTGCGGCGAGCTCGTGCTCGGCGGTCGTCCCGTTCGCTGTGTCCGTCAGGGTGATTCCGGCCGTCATGGCCGTATGGCACCGCAGGGGGCCGCGCGGGGACAGGGCGCGCGCACGGGTGTGCGGCGGACGGTCGATCGCGTCGACGAACGGTTCGACGAACGGTCGGTGCGCGGTCGGCGGGGGTCCCCGCGCCCCGTTCGCGCCCGCCGGACGGGCTAATGGGCGTGTCGGAGCCGCCCGTGACGGGACGTGACTCTTTACCTATTCATACGTAAATGTGACTTTTCATCGGTGTGTGCGACCCAGCGGAGTGAACGGATGATCACACGCAGTCGGCAGGTGGCCCTGGCCCTGACCGCCCTCCTCACCGCGGGCGCGGCCTGCCAGGCCCGCGACCACGAACCGCCGAAACCGCCGGCCCCGGCCCCGCCCGCCGCCGTCGAGGGGGCTTTCACCCTGGTCGCCTCCGGCGACGTGCTCCCGCACGACTCGATCATCGAACGGGCCCGCTTCGACGCGGGCGGCAGCGGCTACGACTTCCGCCCCATGCTCGCCGGCGCCCGGCCCGTCGTCGCACCGGCCGACCTCGCCCTGTGCCACATGGAGACCGTCTACGGGGCGAACGGCGACTACAGCGGCTACCCGCTCTTCAAGTCCCCGCCCGAGGTGGCGAAGGCGCTGGCCGCCACCGGCTACGACGGCTGCTCCACCGCCTCCAACCACAGCGTCGACGACGGCGCGGACGGCATCCGCCGCACCCTGGACGCCCTCGACCGCGCGGGCGTACGGCACGCCGGGACGGCGCGCACCGAGGCCGAGGCGGACATCGCGACGGTGCTGCGCGCGGGCCGGGCCCAGGTGGCCCACCTCGCCTACACCCTGCACACCAACGGCCGCCCGGTGCCCGCGGACCAGCCCTGGGCGGTCGGCCTGATCGACGAGGCGCGCGTCGTCGAGGACGCCCGGGCCGCCCGGAAGGCCGGCGCCGACGTCGTCGTCGTGTCGCTGCACTGGGGCACCGAGTGGCAGGACGAGCCCGACGGCGACCAGCTGGCCCTGGCCCGCGGTCTGACCGCCTCCCGCACCGGCGACCGTCCCGACATCGACCTGATCCTCGGCACCCACGCCCACGTCCCGCAGGCCTACGAGAAGGTCAACGGCACCTGGGTGGTCTACGGCATGGGCGACCAGATCGCGGGCGAGATGGTCAACGACGAGGGGGTCCGCGATCCGCGCGGCAACCAGTCGACCATCGGCCGCTTCACCTTCGCCCCGCCCGAACGGGCCGGCGATCGCTGGAAGGTGACGAAGGCCGAGTTCGTGCCGCAGCTGTTCGACGTGGACGCCGGCCGGGTGGTGAACCTCAACCGCGCGATCGACGAGGGCGCCGACGTACGCGCCGTGCGCGACCGCATCCGCGACGTGGTGCTCGGCCGGGGTGCCGCCGGGGACGGACTGGTGATGGGCAGGTAGCTCAGGCGTCCGCCACGTGGTCGAGGGCCGTCAGCATGGCCCCCAGGACCCGCAGACAGGTGGTGACGTCGGCGTCCGTCAGGCCCGGGCCGACCTCGCGCAGCAGCCGGTGCTCCCGGTCGAGGACCTCGTCGATCGTGTCCCGGCCCCGGTCGGTCAGCCGGATCAGCGAGGACCGGCGGTGCGCCGGGTTCGGGATGCTCTCCACCAGGTCCAGCGCCCCGGCGTCGTTGACCATCCGCTGGACGAACTGGCGGCTGATCGCCTGGGCCCGGCCCATCTGCGGCACGGTCATCGGCCCGCCGCGCCGCAGCATCGTCAGCACGGCGCGGACGCCCACGGACAGGCCGTCGGCGGCCAGGCCCTGCTCGACGCCGCGCTGTGCGCGCCGGTAGAGCGGCCCGACCAGGTCGTACACCTCGGTCAGCCGCCGGGCGAGCGCGTCCGGGGGGAGGGGGGCGTCGATGTCGTTCACCCCGCCATCATGACACCTCGGTTGCCAAACAAGGGGTGACATGACACCTTGGTTGTCATGACTGCTGCTTCGGATCTCCGCTTCTTCACCTCCTCGGACGGGGACCTCGCCTACCGCGACACCGGATCCGGGGACCTCGTGGTGCTGCTCCACCCGGGGTTCGTCGACCACCGCGTGTACGACGCCCAGATCCCGGCGCTGGCCGCCCACCACCGCGTGATCGCTCCCGACGTACGCGGCCACGGCTTCTCGGCCAACGCCACGGAGAGCTTTCGCTGGGCGGACGACCTGGCCGGGCTGCTGCGCCACCTGGACGCCGGTCCCGCCGTGCTCGTCGGTCTGTCCATGGGCGGCGGGATCGCCACCGACACCGTCCTGGAATACCCGGAGCTGGTCCGGGCGGTGGTCGCCTGTGGCGCCGCGACCAGCGACTTCGAGTACACCGACCCCTGGTACCGGGAGATCCGGGCGGAGTACGCCCGCACCCTGGCGGCGGGCGACCTCGACGGCTGGCTCGCCGCGTTCCTGCGCGTGGTCCCCGGGCCGGCCCGGACGGCGGACGACATCGACCCCGGCATCCTGCGCCGGCTGGGCGAGATGGCTCTCCACACGATGTCCAAGCACAGCCCCGGCGAACCCAACCTGCACACGCCGATGACCGACACGTGGGCCCGGGTGCCGGACATCGAGGTCCCGGTCCTCGCCGTCAACGGCTCGCTCGAACCCGATGACCTCACCGGCGCGGCCGAGCGGCTGGTCCGCACGGTCCGCGACGGCCGGTCCGTGACCGTCGACGGCGTGGGCCACTACACGAACCTGGAGCGGCCGGAGGAGTTCAACAAGATCCTGCTGGACTTCCTGCGCACCCTCTAACGCCGCGCCAGCTCCGACTTCCGGTACGAGTACGCGAAGTAGATCACCAGACCGACCAGGAACCACACGGCGAACCGCACCCAGGTCTGCCACTGGAGGAACGTGATCAGCCAGATCGAGAAGACGATGCCCAGCGCCGGCACGAACGGCATCCACGGGGTACGGAAGGTGCGCGGCAGGTCCGGCTGCCGGTAGCGCAGCACGATCACCGCCGCGCACACCACCACGAACGCCAGCAGGATGCCGATGTTGGTCAGCTCCGCCGCCTCGCCGATCGGCAGGAAGCCGGCGATCACGGCCGACGCGACCCCGACGATCCAGGTGACCCGCGTCGGCACGTGCCGCGTCGGGTGCGTCTTGGCGAACCACTTGGGCAGCAGCCCGTCGCGCGACATCGAGAACCACACGCGGGTCACGCCCAGCATGAAGGTGAACATCACCGTGAGGATGCCGATGATGGCCCCCACCGCGATGATGTCGGCCAGCGAGCTGAGCCCCACCGACTTGAACGCCGTCGAGAAGCCGCTCTCCGGGTCGATCTCCTTGTAGTTCTGCATGCCGGTCAGCACCAGACAGGCCGCCACGTACAGCACCATCGAGATGATCAGCGAGTAGATGATCGCCTTCGGCATGTGCCGCTGGGCGTCCTTCGACTCCTCGGCCGCCGTCGACATGGCGTCGTAGCCGAAGACCGCGAAGAACACCGTCGCCGCACCGGTGAACGCACCGCCGACCCCGAACGGGAAGAACGGGTGGTAGTTCGAGCTGTTGATGTGGAAGACGCCGACGCCGATCACCAGCAGCACCACCAGCACCTTCAGCACGACCACGACCATCTCGAAGCGGGCCGCGTTGCGGATGCCCAGCGTCAGCAGGTACGCGATCAGCAGGCACAGCACGGCCGCGAACAGGTCGACCTTGTGCCCGTCCCCGGTGCCGGGCGCCCCCAGCATCCAGTTCGGCAGGTCGGCGCCCATCTCGCCGACCAGGAAGCTGAAGTAGCCCGAGATGCCGATCGCGACCACGGCCACGATCGCCGTGTACTCCAGGAGCAGGTCCCACCCGATGAACCAGCCCACCAGCTCGCCCAGGACCGCGTACCCGTAGGTGTAGGCGGAGCCCGCCTTCGGGATCAGCCCGGCGAACTCGGCGTAGGACAGGGCGGCCGCGGCGCTCGCCACACCGGCGATGAGGAAGGAGATCAGGACCGCGGGACCCGCCGTGCCGTTGGCGACCGTGCCGGCCAGCGTGAAGATCCCGGCCCCGATGATGCCGCCGACGCCGATCGCGGTCAGCTGCCACAGCCCCAGCGAGCGCACCAGGCCCCCGCCGCTCTCCGTATCGTCGATGTGTTCGATGGGTTTGCGGCGGAGAACACCCTCGCCCATGCGGAACCGGGCCATGCGCCTCACCTCTTCGTGAACGGCAAACGGCTGACGGTGGATCATGATGACGCACGCACGTCCGTGACGGAAGTCACGACGCACGAAGGTCCCACGACGCACACACCGGCCCCGACCGGTGCTAGGGCACCACCGTCACGGGCCAGCGCCCCGCCTTCACCAGCCGCACCGCGACCGAGCCGACGAAGCGGTGGCCCGCCTGCTCGGAGGCGCCCACCACCACCGCGTCCGCCTTCAGTTCGTCGGCCGTCTGCACCAGACCGCTGTACGGGTCGCCGCGGAACGTGTGGAACTCCCAGCGGACGTCGAATATCCCCTTCGCCCGCTCCGTCGCCTCCCGGATGTGGGCGACCAGCTCCTCGGCGATCTCGTCGGTCGTCTCGGCCACCGACGCGCCGAGCGCCGCACCCCCCGCCAGCACCGGCTGGACGTAGACCACGGCGAGCAGGGCGCCCTGTCGCCTGGCCAGCCCGCCGGCGTAGGCCGCGGCCCGCAGGGAGGAGTCGGAGCCGTCCACACCGACGACGATGACCTTGGGCCCGTCCGTGCCGCGTTCGAACTGATGGGAGTGCTGTTCCGTCACGCGGCGAGGTTATCGGAGACCTGGGTGATCTTGAGCCGGGCGGGTGGTTTCCTGCCGCCGCCCCGGTGTTGCTCAGGTGCGGCGCACCGCGACCGGGCGACTGATGAGTCATGAAGAAGGACCAGTTGCTCACCCGCCGCACCCTGCTCACCGGCGCCGCGGCCCTGGGCGCGGCCGGCGCCGGCGGCGCCCTTGCGGCGGGCCTGGGACACGGACCGTCCCGGCCGCCCGCACCCGCCCCCGGGCCCCCGCAGCGCAGCCCGCTCAAGCCCTCCGCCTACCGCCTCCAGCCGCTGACCGGATACGGCGCACCCCGGGCCGCGCCCGGCCGGCCCCCGGTGCGCAGCGAGCCGATCCTGCGCATGACGGGCCGGGGCCGCACCATGATGCTCACCTTCGACGACGGGCCCCACCCCGAGTACACCCCGCGGATCCTGGACACCCTCGCGAAGTACGAGGTGCGCGCGACGTTCTTCGTGTGCGGGGAGATGGCGGACTACAACCGGGACCTGCTGACCCGGATGGCCGACGAGGGGCACGTGGTCGGCAACCACACCTGGTCCCACCCGCTGCTGACCAAGCTCTCCCGGCGCCGCATCCGCTCCGAGATGGAGCGCACCAGCGAGGTCGTCGAGCGGGCCTGCGGCGAGGCGCCCCGCTGGTTCCGGGCCCCCTACGGCGCGTGGAACCGCGCCGCCTTCCAGCTCGGCGCGGAACTCGGCATGGAGCCGCTCGCCTGGACCGTGGACACCCTCGACTGGACGACACCCGGCACCGGCACCATCGTCGACCGGGTCGAGGAAGGCGCCGCCCCCGGCGTCGTGGTGCTCTCGCACGACGCCGGGGGCGACCGCTCGCAGAGTGTCCGCGCCCTGCGCCGCTACCTGCCCGAACTGCTCGACTCCGGCTACCACCTCACCGTTCCCCGGCGGCGCCTGATCTGACGCGGCCGCCGCGCCCGCCGGGCCGGGGCACGCTCAGCGGACCTCGACCAGGCGGGCGAAGGTGACGACGTTCCCGTCGTAGCCGTTCTGCTTGGTGAAACCGCCGCCGCAGGTGATGACCCGCAGCTCCGCGCCGCCCTTGGAGCCGTAGACCCGGTCGCCGGGGAAGTTGTTCTTCTCGAAGACCTCGATGCCGTAGATCTCGAAGACCGCCGTCTTTCCGTCCTGGCGGTGCACGTCCACCTTGTTTCCCTTTTTCAGGGCGCCGAGTCCGTAGAAGACGGCGGGGCCCTGCTCGTTGTCGACGTGGCCGACCACGACCGCGGTGCCCTTCTCTCCCGGGGCGACCGCGCCGGTGAACCAGCCGGCCAGGTTCGGGTCCTCGGGCGGCGGCGCGTCGACCCAGCCGTCGGCGTCGAGACCGACGCCCATGACCGGGGCGTCGACCTGGATGGCCGGGATGGAGACCCGGTCCGGCACCGAGTACGGAAGCGGCGTGACACCGGCGGCGGCGCCGTCGCCGGCGGCGGCCCGGGTGTCCGAGGCGGCGGCGGAGGCCGGCTGCGGGGGGCCCACGTCGAATTCCCCGGAGCCGTTGCGGATGAGCGCGAGACCGGTCAGCAGAACAAGCGCTATCACGCCCCAGGGAGCGCGCTTCCGCCGCCGCTCCTCCTCTTCGGCCAACTCGGAGTCGTACATTCTCCATCCCCTCTCGACCCGGCCGTCGCCGGATCATCCGCGCATACGAGCACGCTAAGCGCCGTGCGGGGGACCGGCGACGGGGCGGCGGCGAACGGGTGGTGCGGGCGTCCGTGCGTGCGCCATCCGGGAGGTGACCGGCGGAGATTTTCTGACGGTGCGTGACCTGCGGCGATATCCACTCGCGCGGTGTCGGCCCGGCAACCCCCTCACCAGGACGGACCATTCCCGAAATGCGGCTGCGGGCAGGGCAACTGAGGGTCTTTCTGGGAGGCGCTTTCTCGCCGATCGACCGGGGACGGGACCCGGGGCGTCTTCCGCGGAGGATCACATGCGCACCACTCGTGCCCTCGCGGCAGCCGGCGCCGCCGTCGCTGTCCTCGGACTGGCCGCCCCCGCGGCCACCGCAGGCGGCGACCACAACCAGCCGAGCAACATCGTCGCGCTGCCCAGCGTGATCGCCCGCGGCGGCCAGATGACCGTCACGGTCGACGGCTGCCCCCAGGGCGGCACGATGACCTCGGACGCCTTCCGGACCACGCACCTGACGCCGGTGAGGGGAGCCAACGAGACGTCCAAGGGCACCGCCACCATCAAGCAGGACGCCAGGCCCGGCTCGTACGACATCACCGTCAACTGCTCGGGCCGGCGGCTGACCCGGCCGGCCGCCTTCACCGTCATCGGCGGTGTCCGGGGCGGCCTCGGCGGCAGCAGCTCCAGCGGGGCGACCGCGACCGACATCGCGATCGGCGGCGGGCTCGTCGCCGCGGCCGTCGCCGGTGGTGGCCTGTTCTGGATGCGCCGCCGGTCCGAGCGGCGCATCTGAGCGCCCGCCACCGCAGCACGACCGCGGCACTCCGCCCCGGACCCTCGTCGGATCCGGGGCGGAGTGCCGCGCTCGGCGGCAGGGTCAGGCGCCGTCCTCGCCGGTACGGCGGCGGCGCGAGAGCTGGTACGCCGTGCCCACCGCCGCCGCGACGAGCGCCGCGCCGAGCCCGAGCTGCTTCAGGTCGAACCCCGCGACGCTGCCGCCCTGACCGGCGTGCACGCCCTTGTCGCGCCAGGGCTCGTCCGACGGGTGGTGCGAGCCGCCGCCCGCGATGGTCAGGTCCACCGTGCCGGTCTTGTCCCGGCACGCGAACGTCACCCGGTACACCGCACCGCGCCGGGCGTCCCGGTCGATCCGCGCCGTCGCCGACGACTCGTCCCGGGGGATGGTGACCGTGTCGAACACCGGCGAGGTCACCGTGACCCGCCCCCGGCAGCCCGCGGCGGTACGGCCCACTCCCAGCGTGACCTCGCCGCCGGGCGCCACGGTGGCGGGACTGACGGTGAAGCCGTACGTGTTCGAGCCCACGGCCCCGGCCGGAACACAGGCGGAGAGGGCGGCGCCGCCCAGCAGTGCGACCGAGGCGACGGGTATCGCGCGCATGGTGAACCTCCGGGTCCCCGAGGAGCGGCGGCGGACCTGTTCCGCTCGCGCCAGGAATGCACCTCGATGCCCGAAACGCTAGGAAGCCGGGCCCGCCACCGCGATCGCAGTCGCGCGAATGGGGCAAGAGTGTGGGCCGCACAGGGGACGGTGACGGCGTGTCGGCCGTCGCCGTCCCCCGCGTCGTGCCAGTGCCGGGCGGTCAGTCCCCGGCGCCGGGGAACAGGCTCAGGAACGGGTCGGTCGACGCCGCCACGCCCCGGCTGAAGGGCGCGTCGAAGTCCCAGATCAGGAAGAGCAGGAAGGCGATCAGGGCCGAGAACAGACCCGCGAGGACCAGTTCGCGGGTCGTGCGCCGGATCTGCAGGGCGAAGACCATCCCGATGGTGATGACGGCCCCGGCGATCAGCCCGAACCACACCACCCCCGGCATGGTCGCCCCGGTCGACTGCGCCCTGGCGTTGCGGGCCTGGTCCGCGACGGCCACCTGGTCGACGAGGGGCTGGTACGCCTGCGCCTCGAAGTCCGACCTCGGCTCGTAGTCGGTGACGTCCGCGCGGACCCGGTCGAGCAGCTCGGTGCCGCGCTCGGTCACCTCGCCGTGGTCGGCCATGGCCTTCCACTCGGTGGTCACGACGTGTCCGACATAGGCGTTGACATCCGCCCGGATGCGGTCACGGACGTCGGGCGGGTAGACCCGGGCCCGTTCCGAGACCTCGTGCAGCGCGACGGCCTCCGTCTGCACGTCGGCCTCGGCGGCGCTGCGCGCCTCCCAGACACCCGCGATGGCCAGGCCCAGGACGATGGCGTACACCACGCCGATCCACATCGTCATGTACTCGATGACGTCCGGGGTCTCGGTGATGTCCTCGTCGTCGGACGCGGCCCGGTGCCGCAGGAGGGTGATGATGACCACCACGACGCAGGCGGCCAGCATCGCGAGGGTGAGAACAAGCCATTCCGGCAAGAGAGGCCTCCAGGATCAGCGCGCACGGAGCGCGGCGACCGCGACCACCGCGGGCACCGTGATGAGCAGGACGAAGACGAGCGGCGACGTGGCCCCGCGCGAGGACCGCTGAGGCGGCCGCGCGGTGCGGTGGCGCGGATAGTGCACCGGGCTGAGCGACGGACGGGGCGTGGGCTCGGGCGCGACCGAGGGAGCGGGCGCGGGCGCCGCGGGGCGGACCGGCGGCACGGTGGGAGCGGGCGTCGGTGTCGGGCTCGGGTCGGGGGCGGGCCGCGGCGGTGTCGGACGCGGGGCGGGCGGAGGCGGCGGTTCCGGCTCCGGCGCCGGTGGCTTCGGCGGGGGCGGTTTCGGCGCGGGCGGGGGAGTGGGCTCGGGCGGGGGAGGAGGCGGGGGTGTGGGCGTCGGCGTGGGGGTGGGCGTCGGGGTGGGCGTCGGGGTGGGCCTCGGGCAGGGCGGGAAGGTGGGCCAGGTGGAAGCGCTCCCGGCGACCGCCACCGCGTCGGTGCCGTCCGGTCCGGTCGACGCGTACGCGCAGGCGTCGGCCTGCGCGGGGCCGACCGGTATGCCGACGAGGGTGAACGTCAGCGTCACCAGGGCCAACACCCGTCCGGCGGCGGCGGATCGGGTCGGTTCGGGTCCATGCACGACGCAGATCATGAAGCCTGGCGCACCGCCCCACACCCGAGTGCCCGGTGATTGCCCCGAAGGAGGGACACGGCCCCACCAGGGGTTTGACGGCGGCGAACCCGCCGGCCCGGCGGTCCGGAAACCTGTACGAGGCATCGCGCGCCGGTGGCGGACGGGAAGAAAACCCGCGACCGGTTGAACACAACGGGCTCCGCCGTGCGTACTCAGTGTCGTGCGGCGGCCCAGCAGGGCGCCCCAACACCTTCGTGACGATCGGGGATTGACGATGAAGACCTCCTGGCGGAGCGCCTCACTCGTGGCGGGCGCCGCGGCGCTGCTGGCGCTGACGACGGCGTGCGGCCAGGACGGTGGCGGCGGTGCCACCGGCAGTCAGAACGTGGGCGCGACGGCCGCGCCCGGCGACGTCGGCGACCTCGGCACCGGGGCCGGCGACGGACTCGGTACCGGCGCGGGCGCCGGGCAGGCCGCGGCGAACGCTCCGGAGCCCGCGGGCAAGCTGTCCGTCACGGCCAACGCCGAGATCGGCGACCTGGTGACCGACGGAGCGGGCCGTACGCTCTACCGCTTCGACGCCGACACCGCCGAGCCGCCCAAGACGACCTGCGAGAACGACTGCGCCACCACGTGGCCGCCGGTGGCCGCGGACGACGCCCTCGCCGGCGAGGGGATCGACAAGGACCTGCTCGGCGAGGTCACCCGGCCCGACGGCAGCAAGCAGCTGACGATCGGCGGCTGGCCCGCGTACCGCTACGCCAAGGACACCGCCGCCGGAGACGTCAAGGGCCAGGGCGTCGGCAAGAAGTGGTTCGCGCTGGCCGCGGACGGCAAGAAGGCCCAGGCCGAACCGGCCGCCGGACTGTCCACCCGCGAGGACCCGAAGCTCGGCGAGATCGTCGTCGACAAGAACGGGATGACCGTCTACCGCTTCATGAAGGACGAGGCCTGGCCGAAGCCGGTCTCGGCCTGCACCGGCGCGTGCCTGGAGAAGTGGCCGGTCGTGGCGCCCGTCGAGGCCAACGACACCAAGGGGGTCGAGAAGAAGGGACTGATGAGCTTCACCCGGCCCGACGGCGCCGCCCAGCAGACGATCGACTGCTGGCCGATCTACACCTTCGCCGGCGACAAGAAGGCCGGGGACACCAACGGTCAGGGCGTGGGCGGCACCTGGTACGCCGTCAAGCCCGACGGAAAGCCGGTCGGCGCGCCGAAGAAGTAGCGACCTCCCGCCTGCCAACCTTCAGCGCGCGACCGCGGGCCGTCCCCTCCGTACCCAGACGGAGGGGACGGCCTGGTTCGTGCGCTTTGGCATGCCTTCGCCCAGGGCACGTGCCGCGGGCAGTGACCGGGAACGGACGGTCAATTTCCGTTTGGGCTCGCCCCTTTGGCGGGCGATCAGTAGCCTCAGCTCGAACACCGGATCGCCTATGCCTTGGAGAGCTAGATGGAGCGTCCCGCCTGGGCCCCTCGCAGCATCGACATCACGGTGCCCAGCGTGTCCCGGATCTACGACTTCTACCTGGGCGGTTCGCACAACTTCGAGGTCGACCGGGAAGCGGCCCGCCGGGCCATGGAGTTCATGCCGGGACTTCCCAAGATCATGCAGGCGAACCGGGCGTTCATGCGCCGGGCCGTGCGCTTCGCGGCCGACGAGGGCATCGACCAGTTCCTCGACATCGGCTCCGGCATCCCGACCTTCGGCAACGTCCACGAGGTGGCCGGCCGCAGCCGCCCCGGCGCCCGCGTGGTGTACGTCGACCACGACCCGGTGGCGGTCGCGCACAGCGAGGCCGTCCTGGCGGGCCGCGACGACGCGGACGTCGTGGCCGGCGACCTGCTCAAGCCGCGGGAGATCCTGGCCAGCCCCCAGGTGGAGCGGCTGATCGACCTGAATCGACCGGTCGCCCTGCTGCTGGTTGCCATACTGCACTTCGTGGAAGACGAGGACGACCCGTACGCGGCGGTGGCCGAGTTGAGCGCCGCGCTCGCGCCCGGCAGTCTGCTGGCCCTCACGCACGCCTCGTACGAGAACATCCCGCTGCCCGCCGAGCGGGCCGGGGGCGCGGTGGACGTGTACAGGGACATTCGCAATCCGCTGATCATGCGTTCGCGCGAGGAAATCGCGCGGTTCTTCAAGGGGTACGACATGGTGGAACCCGGACTGGTTCCGATGCCGCGCTGGAGGCCGGAGGGGGAGCCGGAGGAAGAGGACCCGTACGCGTTCTCCGGGTTCGCCGGCGTGGGGCGTACGGCGTGAGCGCGGAGCCGGACGGGCCGGAGGACAGACTGCGCCGGTTCGCGACGATCTGGAGCCGGGCGGTGTTCCCGCTGACCTCGACATCGTCGACCCGGCCGGAGTTCGAGGCCGAACTGCTGCCGCTGGCCCGCCGGCTGAGCGAGGTGCTGCGTGCCCGGAGCTTCGACGCCGAGGAGGCCAGGGCGGTCGGCGCCGCGCTCGTCGACGCGCACTGCACCGACCCGGACGCGCTCTCCCGGACGCTGGACTGCGTCGACGCCTACCTGGTGCTCTACTGCGGCGAGGACGGCGACCCGGAGGACCTGCGGGCCCGCTCCGCACGGCTCCAGCACGCGATGGCGGCCGGGTTCGCCGGGGCACTGCGCGCCCGGACCCTCGCCGAGCAGGAGGCCATCGCCCAGGCCGCCCTGAAGGCGCAGGGCGTGGTCGCCCAGGCCCTGCACGCCAGCGAGGCCCGCTTCCGCGCGGTCTTCGAGGGCGCCGCCATAGGCATCGGCATCGCCGACCTGGACGGCAACGTCCTCCAGGTCAACGAGGCGTTGATGCGGATGTTCGGCATCGCCGACCCCCTGCTCGGCGGCCGCCGGGCGACCGAGTGGACGCACCCCGACGACGCGCCGCAGACCTGGCGGCTCTACGAGGAGCTGGTGCGCGGCGAGCGCGAGCACTACCACGTGGAGAAGGCCTTCTACCGGCCCGACGGGACGGTCCTGTGGACCAACCTCACCGTCTCCCTGCTCCGCGACGCCGACGGTACCCCGCAGTACCAGCTCGCCCTGATGGAGGACACCACCGAGCGCCGGCTGCTCAACCTGCGGCTGCGCTACGAGGCCACGCACGACGCGCTCACCGGTCTGCCCAACCGCAGCTTCTTCTTCGAACGCCTGGAGAAGGCCCTGAACGCGGGCCCGGGCCAGCGCTTCGGCCTGTGCTACCTCGACCTCGACGGCTTCAAGGCCGTCAACGACAGCCTCGGCCACGCGGCCGGCGACCGGCTGCTCGTGGAGGTCGCCGACCGCCTCCAGGCCTGCGCCACCGCACCCGGCGAGATGGTCGCCCGGCTCGGCGGCGACGAGTTCGTGGCGCTGACCACGGGACCCGACACCCGCCGCGAGGTCGACGAGCTGGCCGGGCGCATCATGAACGCGCTGCTCGCCCCGGTCAGCGTCGACGGCCGGGAGCTGACCGTGCGCGGCAGCATCGGCATCGTCGAGGGCCCGGCCGGCGAGCGCAGCCCGGCCGAGGTGCTGCGCAGCGCCGACATCACCATGTACCGGGCCAAGTCGGCGGGCGGCAACCGCTTCGAACTGGCCGACCCGGAGGCCGACGCCCGCGTCATCACCCGGCACGGGCTGACCACCGCGCTGCCCGCCGCCCTGGAGCGGGGCGAGTTCTTCATCGAGTACCAGCCCCTGGTCCACCTCGGCGACGGCAGTGTGCGCGGCGCCGAGGCGCTGGTGCGCTGGCTGCACCCGCAGCACGGAGTGCTCGGCCCCGACCGGTTCATCCCGCTCGCGGAACACACCGGACTGATCGTGCCGCTGGGCCGCTGGGTCCTGGAGCAGTCCGTGCGGCAGGCCCGCGTCTGGCGGGAGCGGTACGGCGAGAGCGGCGCCGCGGGACCGCTGCGCATCAACGTCAACCTCTCGCCCTGCCAGCTCACCCACCCGGGCTTGGTCCAGGACACCGTGGAGATCCTGGAGCGGACCGGCGTCACGCCGGACGCGCTGTGCCTGGAGGTGACCGAGTCGGCGCTGATCGGAGCCGACGACGACCTGCTGAAACCGCTGCGCCGGCTGGCCGAGATGGGCGTCGACATCGCCCTGGACGACTTCGGCACCGGCTACTCCAACCTCGCCAACCTGCGCCGGCTGCCGGTGAGCGTCCTCAAGCTGGACCGCTCGTTCACGCAGAGCATGCAGCAGTTCCCGGCGGACCCCGTCGACCTGAAGATCGTCGAGGGGATCGTCGCCCTGGCCCACAGCCTGGACCTCGCGGTCACCGTGGAGGGAGTGGAGACCGGCGCCCAGGCCGAGCAGCTGCGCATACTCGGCTGCGACACGGCCCAGGGCTGGTACTACGCCCGCCCGGGCCCGCCCGAGCACCTGCACGAACTGGCCCTGGTGGACGCGACGGGCTGAGCGAGTCCACCGCCCGGCTCACGACCTGTGCCGTCCCGGCTCGAACGACGGGGGTCGGGCGAGCCGCCGTCCGGCTCACGCCCCGTTGCGGACCGCTTCGGCGATCTCCGTGGCCACGCGGACCAGGGCCGCGGTCGCCGTCGAGCGCGACCGCCGGGGCCAGGCGAGGGACAGGACGACCGGCGGGGCGTCCAGGACCGGGCGGTAGGCGACGCCCGGGCGCGGGTAGCGGGAGGTCACCGAGGCGGGCAGCAGCGTGACGACCTTCCCCAGGGCGACGGCCGTGAGCACCTGGGCGAGGTCGTCGTGGCCGCGCCGGGCCGCGTCGATGTGCCGCTCCACGCTGCCCGCGTCGAGGCCGAGGTCGGCCAGCTCCAGCCGGTCGCGGGCGGCGAGCGGGTGGTTCGCGGCCAGGACGGCGACGCGCGGTTCGGCGGCCAGTGTCTCGGTGTCGAGGCCGGTCCCGTCGAACGGCGCGTGGACCAGGGCGGCGTCCGCCTCGCCGGCACGCAGCAGCCGCGGCTGCTCCTGCCACCCGCACAGCCGCACGGCGACCGGCACGGACCCGGGCTCCGACGCGTAGCGGGCGAGGATCGGCTCCAGCAGGCCCGCGTCCCCGTCGGCCTTCACGGCCAGCACCAGCTTCGGTCCCTCGGCCGCACGCCGGGCCCGCCGCCCGGCGGCGTCCAGCGCGTCCAGCGCGACGCGCGCCTCGGCGAGCAGCACGTCCCCCGCCCGGGTCCGGGTCACGCTGTGGGTGGTCCGCTCGAACAGCGTGACACCCAGCTCGGCCTCCAGCCGGCGGATCGCCCTGGACAGCGGCGGCGGGGAGATGCCCAGCCGCTCGGCGGCCCGCGCGAAGTTCAGCTCCTCGGCGACCGCCACGAAGTAGCGCAGGGAACGCGACTCCATGTCCCGCCTCCCTCCGGCGCCGTCCGGTATTGCCCTCAGGGTAACAAGCGGGACCCGATCGATCCTTCAGTTCCGGCCGCCCGGCGAACAGGATGGGAGAGCGCCGGTGAGCGAACGGCAGCAGGCCTCCCGCCCGGCGCGCACCCCTCTCTTCCTCCCTGAACCGGAGTCGTGCTCGTGATCGTCATCACCACCCCGACCGGCGGAATCGGCCGCCAGGTCCTCGACCACGTCCTGGACGCCCTCGAGGCCCGGGACGACGGGGCCGCCCCGCGCGTCATCGCCCGCGACCCCGCCCGGCTCACTCCCCGCGCCCGCGAGCGGGCCGAGGTGTTCCAGGGCTCGCACGCCGACCCCGAGGTCCTGGGCGCGGCCTGCGAGGGCGCCGACCAGGTGTTCTGGCTGGTGCCGCCGGCACCCGGCGCCGACAGCGTCGAGGGCCACTTCCGGGACTTCACGCTGCCGCTGTGCGAGGTAATCGCGCAGCAGGGCGTCGCCCGGGTCGTCGCCGTCTCCAGCCTCGGCCGCGGCGTGGCGAAGGACGCTGGACCGATCTCCGCCTCGCTCGCCATGGACGACCGCATCGCCGCCACCGGCGTGCACTACCGGGCGCTGTGCCCGCCCTTCCTGATGGAGAACCTGCTCGGGCAGGCGGCCGCGCTGCGTGACACGGGCGAGTTCCGCATGGCGTACGCCGCCGACCGCGTCCTGCGCACCTGTGCCACCGCCGACATCGCCGCCACGGCCGCCCGGCTGCTCCTCGACGACTCCTGGACCGGCCGCGCCGACGTCCCGCTCGTCGGCCCCGACGACCTCACCCCGGAGGGCATGGCCGGGGTGCTGTCCGACGTACTGGGCCGTCCGGTACAGGTACGGGAGACCACCCCGGAGGCGTACAAGGCGTCCGCCCTGCGGTTCGGGGCGAGCGAGAGCGGCGCGCAGGGCCTGGCCGACATGGCCTCGGCGATGGAGGCCCAGGGCTTCTACGGCGCGGCCGAGCCCAGCACCCCGGACACCGCGCCCACGAGCTTCCGCCGCTGGTGCGAGGAGGTCCTGCGGCCGGCCACGCTCGCCTGAGAACACCCCTGGCCCGCCGAGCGCGGCCCGTCCGGGACACGTCTGCGGCCCCTCACCGCTCCAGCAGCATCCGCTGTAGCTCCCGCGCCGCCCGCGGCGGAGCCACGTCGCTGCGGTGGGCCAGGGCGATGGTCCGGTGCAGACCCGGCCGGGCCAGCGGGGTCACCCGCAGTCCGCGCCCGGAGCGGGCGGCCACCATCCGCGGGACGACCGCCATGCCGAGCCCGGCCCGCACGAAGCCCAGGACCGCGTCCATCTCGCCGCCCTCCACGGCGAAGTCCGGCTCGAACCCGGCCGAGCGGCACGCGGCGACGGTCAGCTCCCGCAGGTCGTAGCCGTGCCGGAACATCACCAGACGCTCGCCCTCCAGGTCGGTGATGCGCACGGCACGGCGCCCGCCGCCCGGCCGGGGCGACTCCGGGGACGACACCACCACCAGGTCCTCCCGCAGCAGCTCCACCGTGGTCAGCGCCGGTGAGGCGGTGGGCAGCGGCAGCACGACCAGGGCGAGGTCGAGCGCGCCGCGCGCCAGCTCCCGCACCAGGTCGTGCGAGCCGCCCTCCTCGATCAGCAGCTGGATGCCGGGGTAGCGGTCGTGGAAGGCACGCAGCACGTCGGGGAGCAGGCCGGTGCACAGGCTCGGGGTGGCACCCAGCCGGACCCGGCCGCGGCGCAGCTGGGCCAGCTCCAGCACCTCGTGCCGGGCGGTGTCCGCGTCCGCCAGGATGCGCCGGGCCAGCGGCAGCAGCGCCTCCCCGGCGTCGGTGAGGGTGATGTTCCCGCGCGCCCGCAGGAACAGGTCGGCGCCCAGCTCCCGCTCCAGCGCCTTGATCTGCTGCGACAGCGAGGGCTGCGCCACGTGGACCACCTCGGCGGCCCGGGTGAAGTGCCGGGTCTCGGCGACCGCCACGAAGTACTGGAGCTGTTGGAACTGCATCCGGCCAGAATAGCTGTTCGATAGGTAACGGCTATCGAAACCACGCGATCCATCTCTTGGACCGATTGATTGATGGCTCGTATCGTCCTGTGACATGGATCTGGCAACGCGGACGGAGCGACAACCGTCCAGGGCGCGCACGATGTGGGACTCGTCCCTCGGCAAGAAGGCGGTCATGGCCGTCAGCGGTCTGGTCATGCTCCTCTACCTGATCGCCCACATGATCGGGAACCTGAAGATCTACTTCGGGGCCGGGGAGTTCGACGAGTACTCGCACTGGCTGCGGGTCGTCGGCGACCCCGTGCTGCATTACGGGTGGGCGCTGTGGATCCTGCGGGTGGTGATGCTCACCGCGGTGGTGGCGCATGCCGTCTCCGCGTACCAGCTCAGCCGGCGTGACATCAAGGCCCGCCCGGTCAAGTACGTGAACAAGAAGGCCGGGACCAGCTACGCCACGCGCACCATGCGCTGGGGCGGGATCATCCTTGGTCTGTTCATCGTCTGGCACCTGTTGGACCTGACCACGGGCACCGTCCACTCGGGCGGCTACGAGCAGGGCGCCGTCTACGACAACGTCGTCGACACCTTCTCCACGTGGTACGGCAACGTCATCTACATCACCGCGATGCTCGCGCTCGGCCTGCACATCCGGCACGGTTTCTGGAGCGCGGCACAGACACTCGGCGTGAGCACCCGCAGGCGCGAGCGCTACCTGAAGTCCCTGTCGAACGTGACCGCGCTGTTCCTCACGCTGGGTTTCATCGCCGTCCCCGTGAGCGTCATGACCGGAGTGGTGAGCTGACATGAGTACCTACGCCGACTTCACGACGGGCGAGCCGATCGTCGACGAAAAGGCCCCCGACGGCCCGATCAAGGACCGCTGGCACCGCCGCCGCTTCGAGGCGAAGCTGGTCAACCCCGCCAACCGGCGCAAGCAGACCATCATCGTCGTCGGGACGGGCCTGGCGGGTGGCTCGGCCGGCGCCACGCTCGCCGAGCAGGGCTACCACGTCATCCAGTTCTGCTTCCAGGACTCCCCGCGCCGCGCGCACTCCATCGCCGCGCAGGGCGGCATCAACGCCGCGAAGAACTACCGCAACGACGGCGACTCCGTCCACCGACTGTTCTACGACACGGTCAAGGGCGGCGACTTCCGCGCCCGCGAGTCCAACGTGCACCGGCTGGCCGAGGTCTCCGTCGAGATCATCGACCAGGCCGTCGCCCAGGGCGTGCCCTTCGCCCGTGAGTACGGCGGCCTGCTCGACACCCGCTCCTTCGGCGGCGTCCAGGTCTCCCGCACCTTCTACGCCCGCGGACAGACGGGCCAGCAGCTCCTCCTCGGTGCCTACCAGGCGCTGTCGCGCCAGATCGCGGCAGGCAATGTCGAGATGCACGCGCGCACCGAGATGCTGGACCTGATCGTCGTCGACGGCCGGGCCCGCGGCATCGTCGCCCGCGACCTGATCACCGGAAGGATCGACACGTACTTCGCGGACGCGGTCGTCCTGGCCACGGGTGGCTACGGCAACGTCTTCTACCTGTCGACCAATGCGATGAACTCCAACGCGACCGCGATCTGGCGGGCCCACCGGCGCGGGGCCTATTTCGCCAACCCGTGCTTCACGCAGATCCACCCCACCTGCATCCCGCGCACCGGCGACCACCAGTCCAAGCTGACGCTGATGAGCGAGTCGCTGCGCAACGACGGCCGGATCTGGGTGCCCAAGGCCCAGGGCGACGACCGCCCGCCGAACAAGATCCCCGAGGACGAGCGCGACTACTACCTGGAGCGCATCTACCCGTCCTTCGGCAACCTGGTCCCCCGCGACATCGCCTCCCGCGCCGCGAAGAACGTCTGCGACGAGGGCAGGGGAGTGGGCCCCGGCGGCCAGGGCGTTTATCTGGACTTCGCCGACGCCATCAAGCGCATGGGACGCAAGGCGGTCGAGGCCAAGTACGGCAACCTCTTCGACATGTACCACCGGATCACCGACGAGGACCCGTACCGGGTGCCGATGCGGATCTACCCGGCCGTGCACTACACGATGGGCGGCCTGTGGGTCGACTACGACCTCCAGACCACGATCCCCGGCCTCTTCGCCGTCGGCGAGGCCAACTTCTCCGACCACGGAGCCAACCGTCTCGGCGCCTCGGCGCTGATGCAGGGCCTGGCCGACGGCTACTTCGTCCTGCCCTCGACGATCAACGACTACCTCGCGCGCAATCCTCACAAGCACGAGGTGGACGACGACCACCCCGCCGTCAAGGAAGCCGTCACCGAGACCAAGGACCGCATCGCCCGGCTCCTGTCGGTCAACGGCGACCGTACCCCGGACTCCTTCCACCGCGAGATCGGTGAACTCATGTGGGAGTACTGCGGCATGGCCCGCAACGAGACGGGTCTGCGCAAGGCCCTCGAACGGATCCCGCAGATCCGCGAGGAGTTCTGGCGCAGCATCAAGGTCCCGGGCAGCGGCGAGGAGTTCAACCAGTCGCTGGAGCGGGCCAACCGCGTCGTCGACTACCTGGAACTGGCCGAGCTGATGTGCCTCGACGCCCTGAACCGGTCCGAGTCCGCCGGCGGCCACTTCCGCGAGGAGTCCCAGACCCCCGACGGCGAGGCGGCCCGCAAGGACGAGGAGTTCTCCTACGTCGCGGCCTGGGAGTTCGCAGCCACCGGCGAGGCCCCGACCCTCCACAAGGAGGACCTCGTCTTCGAATACGTACACCCCACTCAGCGGAGCTACGCATGAAGCTCAACCTGCGTGTCTGGCGGCAGAAGAACGCCGACACGGACGGTGCCATGTCCACCTACGAGGTGGACGGCATATCGCCGGACATGTCTTTCCTCGAAATGCTCGACAACCTCAACGAGGAACTCACCCTCAAGGGCGAGGACCCGGTCGCCTTCGACCACGACTGCCGCGAGGGCATCTGCGGCGCCTGCTCGCTGGTGATCAACGGTGATGCCCACGGTCCGGAGCGCACCACTGCCTGCCAGTTGCACATGCGGTCCTTCAAGGACGGCGACACCATCGACGTCGAGCCCTGGCGCGCCGCGGCTTTCCCGGTGGTCAAGGACCTCGTCGTGGACCGCTCGGCGTTCGACCGGATCATCCAGGCCGGCGGCTACATCAGCGCCCCCACGGGAGCTGCCCCGGACGCCCACGCCACCCATGTGCCGAAGCCGCACGCCGAGACAGCCTTCGAGAACGCCGAGTGCATCGGCTGCGGCGCATGCGTCGCGGCCTGCCCCAACGGCTCGGCGATGCTCTTCACCTCGGCGAAGATCAACCACCTCAACGTCCTGCCTCAGGGAGCGCCCGAGCGCGAGACGCGGGTGGTCGACATGGTGGCGCAAATGGACACGGAGGGCTTCGGCGGCTGCACGCTCACCGGCGAGTGCGCGACGGCGTGCCCGAAGGGCATTCCGCTGATCTCCATCACCAACATGAACAAGGAGTGGCTGCGGGCCTCGCGCCACCCTCACGCGACGAAGAGCTGACCCTTACGACGTTCGCCGACGGCGGACGGACGGGGCCGGGAGAGGTGTTCCTCCCGGCCCCGTCTCTCTTTGCGCCCAGGGCATTCAATCGCTCCACACCCACTCTCCCGGCCGAGGTCATGTTCCGGCCACCCGGGGGCGGAAGAACTGGTGCGGCGGACCGCGCACCGTCGGTCTGCCGTCGCCGCCCCGGCCTGTGACCTGGAGAGTGCCATGACCGGCGTACTGACCGCTGACCGCCCCCCGAAGCCCGCCGCCCCCCGCCGCTACACCGTCGCCCTCGCCCGCGACGAGGACGACGTGCGGGCCGCGCAGCGGCTGCGGCACGACGTGTTCGCCGGGGAGATGGGCGCGCTGCTGGCGACTCCGCAGCCCGGGTACGACGTCGACGCGTTCGACGCGTACTGCGACCACCTGCTGGTGCGCGAGGAGACGACCGGGCAGGTCGTCGGGACCTACCGGCTGCTGCCGCCGGAGCGCGCCGCGGTCGCCGGACGGCTGTACGCGGAGAGCGAGTTCGACCTCGCCGCGCTGAACCCGATCCGGTCCTCGCTGGTCGAGGTCGGCCGCTCCTGTGTGCACCCCGACCACCGCGACGGCGCCGTCATCGGACTCGTCTGGGCCGGCATAGCCCGCTACATGACCGAGCGCGGCCACGCCTGGCTGGCGGGTTGCTGCTCACTGCCGCTCGCCGACGGCGGGGCCCTCGCCGCCGGTGCCTGGGACCGGGTGCGGACCAGGCACCTGGCGCCCGAGGAGTACCGGGTACGGCCGCTGCTGCCGTGGGTCCCGCGCCCGGCGGCGCCCGCCGCCCGCACCGAGCTGCCGGCGCTGCTGCGCGGCTACCTCCGGCTCGGTGCCTGGGTCTGCGGGGAGCCCGCGCACGACGTGGACTTCGGTGTCGCGGACCTGTACGTGCTGCTGCCGATGAACCGGGTGGACCCGCGCTACCTGCGGCACTTCCTCTCGCTGGCCCCGGCCTGATGAGCGGCTGGCTGCCCCTCGCACCCTGCACACCCGCCGCGTGCCTGGAGCCGACCCCGGCCGTGGCCACCGCACCCCGCGCCGTGCTGCGGCTCACCGCGGTCGCCGTGCTGCTCCTCGCCGGCATCGCCGTCGTGCTGGCGCCGTCCGGCCTGCGGCGCCGGCTGCCCGCCGCCCTGGTACGGCGCTGGTGCCGGTGGATCGTGCGGGCCGCGGGGATCCGGGTCCGCGTCACGGGGGCCGCCGTTCCCACGGGCGGGCTGCTGCTGGTGGCCAACCACGTCTCCTGGCTCGACATCCCGCTGCTGGCCGCCGTACGCCCCGCGAGGATGCTGGCCAAGAGCGAGATCCGGCGCTGGCCGGTGGCGGGCGGGCCCACGGCGCGCGCCGGGGTGCTGTTCATCGAACGGGACCGGCCGCGCGCCCTGCCGGGCACGGTCGACGCGATCGCCGGGGCCCTCGGCGCGGGCGCCGCGGTGGCCGCCTTCCCCGAGGGCAGCACCTGGTGCGGACGCGCCCACGGACCCTTCCGCCGTGCCGTGTTCCAGGCCGCCCTGGACGCCGGGGTGCCGGTCCAGCCGGTCCGGATCCGCTACCTGGCCGGGGAACGGGCGGTGAGCACGGCGCCCGCGTTCGTCGGCGTGGACACGCTGCTCGCCTCCCTGTGGCGGGTGGCGTCGGCACACGGTCTGACCGCCGAGGTGACGGTGCGCCCGGTCGTGCCGCCGGGCCGCCACCGCGACCGCCGTTCCCTGGCCCGGGCCGCCGAGGACGCGGTCCACGGTGACCGGGGGAAAGCACCTTCGAAAAGTATGTGTGCTTTGTGAGGTTTGTGCCGTTTCCTTACCGCTGGATGCGGACAACCGGAAGGCAGGCACTCGAAAGGAGGGTGATGGCAGATGATCACCCGTGAAGAGATCGCCAACGTCCTGGACCAACCGGTCTACGACGGGGACGGCAACAAGATCGGCGACGCGAAGCATGTCTTCTTCGACGACATGACCGGGCGCCCCGAGTGGGTGAGCGTCAAGACGGGCATGTTCGGCTCCACCGAGTCCTTCGTGCCCATCCGGGACGCCGCGCTGGTGCAGGACCACCTCGAGGTTCCCTACGGCAAGGACCAGGTCAAGGGCGCGCCCTCCGTCGACGTCGACGCGGGCGGCCATCTGTCGGAGACCGAGGAGCACCGGCTCTACGACTACTACGGCATCAACTGGGACAGCGTGCTGTCCGAGGCCGAGCGCACCGACGACGACCGCTGGGCCGCGGGACCGGGCACGGCGGGCGCGGCCGGAGCCGCCGGAGCGGCGGGTGCGGCGGGCATGGCCGGCCGGACCGGCGAGACCGGCGGCGAGGACACGCGCGCAGCCTCCGCTACCGGCGGCATGGCCGGCCGCCAGGACGCCATGGATCGCGAGGCCATGCGCGGCGACCAGGCCATGACCCGCTCCGAGGAGCAGATGCACGTCGGTGTCGAACGGCACGAGTCGGGCCGGGCCAGGCTGCGCAAGTACGTGGTCACCGAAGAGGTCCAGCAGACCGTTCCGGTCACCCACGAGGAAGTGCGCGTGGTGCGCGAGCCCATCACGGACGCCAACCGTGACGAGGCCCTGGCCGGGCCGGAGATCAGCGAGGCCGAGCACGAGGTCACGCTGCACGCGGAACGCCCCGTCGTGGAGACGGAGACGGTGCCGGTGGAGCGGGTCCGGATGACCACGGAGGAGCTCACGGAGAACGAGACGGTGCGCGGCCAGGTCCGCAAGGAGCGCATCGAGGCCGAGACCGAGTCCTTCACGGAGGACGAGACCGGTCGGGGCGGCAAGCGGCGGGGTCGCGAGTGACCGACTCCCGACCTCAACGCGGGACCGTGCGCCGGTGAACGGACTTCACCGGCGCTTCCCGCCGTCCAGGACCCGGGCCAAGTAGGGCGCGGTGGCGCTTGCTTCGACGCCCGCCACCTCGGCGGGCGTCCCGGCGGCCACGATCCGGCCGCCCGCGTCGCCGCCGCCCGGCCCCAGGTCGATCACATGGTCGGCGCCCGCCACCACACTCATGTCGTGCTCGACCACCACCACCGTGTGCCCGGCGTCCACCAGACCGCCCAGCTGACGCATCAGCACCTCGACGTCGGCCGGGTGCAGACCGGTCGTCGGCTCGTCGAGCAGGTACAGGGTGTGTCCGCGACGCCCCCGCTGGAGCTCGCTCGCCAGCTTGATGCGCTGCGCCTCGCCGCCCGACAGCTCCGTCGCGGGCTGGCCGAGCCGCAGGTATCCGAGGCCGACGTCCAGCAGCGCGGCCAGGCTGCGGGCCGCCGCCGGGGTGTCCGCGAAGAACTCCGCCGCGCCCTCCACCGTCAGGTCCAGCACCTCGGCGATGTTCCTTCCCCGGTACGCCACTTCGAGCGTCTCGGGGTTGTAGCGCGCCCCGCCGCAGTCCGGGCACGGCGCGTACGTGCTCGGCAGGAACAGCAGCTCGACGCTGACGAAACCCTCGCCCTGGCAGGTCTCGCAGCGCCCGCCCGGCACGTTGAAGGAGAACCGGCCCACGCCGTAACCGCGCTCCCGCGCCTGCCCGGTGGCGGCGAAGACCTTGCGCACCACGTCGAACAGACCCGTGTACGTGGCCAGGTTGGAGCGCGGGGTGCGGCCGATCGGCCGCTGGTCCACGGCGACCAGCCGGTCCACCCCCGGCAGGTCCTCGGTGATCTCGCCGACCAGGGTGGACTTCCCGGAGCCGGACACGCCGGTCACCGCGGTGAGCACGCCGAGCGGGAACCGCGCGGTCACCCCGCGCAGGTTGTGCCGGGTCACCGGTCCGACCGTCACCGTGCCGCGCGGGGCACGCACCTGGCGGGCGGGCGCGGGGGAGCGGTGGAAGAGGTGCCGGGCGGTGGCGGACTCCGCGACCTCGGCCAGCCCGTCGACCGGGCCGCTGTACAGCACCCGCCCGCCGTGCTCGCCGGCGCGCGGACCGACGTCCACGATCCAGTCGGCGCCGCGCATCACCTCCAGGTGGTGCTCCACCACGAACACCGAGTTTCCGGCCGCCTTGAGCCGCTCGAGGACCGTCAGGAGCGCCTCCGTGTCCGCCGGGTGCAGACCCGCCGAGGGCTCGTCGAGGACGTACACGACACCGAACAGCCCGGACCGCAGCTGGGTCGCCAGCCGCAGCCGCTGCAACTCGCCCGCCGACAGGGTGGGGGTGGGCCGGTCCAGGCTCAGATAGCCGAGCCCCAGCTCGACGACCGGCGCGATCCGGGAGGTGAGGTCCTCGGTCAGCACCCTCGCCGTCACACCCTCGGTCGGCAGCAGCCCGGCCAGCTCGGTGAGCGGCAACGCGGCCAGCTCGGCGACGGTGCGGCCGCCGACGGTCACCGCGAGCGACTCGGCCCGCAGCCGGGCGCCGCCGCACACCGGGCAGGGGGCACTGGTCAGGAACCGCTCCGCCTTCGCCCGCAGCGTGGCACTCTTCGAGTCGGCGAACGTCTTCATCACATACCGCCGGGCGCTCATGTACGTGCCCTGGTACGGCCGCTGGATGCGGCCCGCGTCCCGCACCGGGTGCACCGTGACCACCGGCTGCTCGTCGGTGAACAGGATCCACTCCCGCGCTTCGGCGGGCAGCTCGCGCCAGGGCAGGTCCACGTCGTATCCGAGGGCGTCCAGGACGTCCCGCAGGTTCTTGCCCTGCCAGGCGCCCGGCCACGCGGCGATCGCACCGTCCCGGACGGACAGCGAGGGGTCCGGGACCAGCAGCTCCTCGGTCGTGCGGTGCACCCGGCCGAGCCCGTGGCACTGCGGGCAGGCCCCGGCCGCGGTGTTCGGCGAGAACGCGTCGGAGTCCAGCCGCTCGGCGCCCGGCGGATAGTCGCCGGCGCGGGAGAAGAGCATCCGCAGCGAGTTGGAGAGGTTGGTGACCGTCCCCACCGACGAGCGGGACGTCGGGGCGGCCCGCCGCTGCTGGAGCGACACGGCGGGCGGCAGCCCGGTGACCTCGCCCACCTTCGGGGCGCCCACCTGGTGGATCAGGCGGCGGGCGTAGGGCGCGACCGACTCGAAGTACCGCCGCTGCGCCTCCGCGTAGACCGTCCCGAAGGCCAGCGAGGACTTCCCCGAGCCGGAGACGCCGGTGAACACCGCCACCACGTCCCTGGGGACGTCCACGTCCACGCCCTTGAGGTTGTGCTCGCGGGCGTCGCGCACCCGGACGTACGGGTCGTGGGGGCTGTGCATCGCTGTGGGCTCCGTACGGTGGGCGGGACAAACCCCGCGATTCTACGCCGGGGCGCCGAGCGGCCCCGTACCGGTGACACGGGCGAGCCGCCGGTAGGAGTCCAGCAGCGCGGCACGGTCGTACGTGCTGGTGGTGACCAGGACCTCCTGGGCGCCCGTCTCCTTCACGAGCGTCTCCAGCTCGTCGGCGACCTGCTCCTGCGTACCGGCGATGTGGCCGTCGAGGCCGCCCTCGTACAGGTCCCGCTCCTTCGCGGTCATCGTCCGGGCCTCGACCTCCTCGGCCGGCGGCAGGGGCGGGAAGGAGCCGCGCGTGCGGGCGTGGGCCATGGACCACGCCTCCGGCACCAGGAGCCGCCGGGCCTCCTCGGGCGTGCCGGCCACCGCGACCGTGCCGGAGACGACGACGTACGGCTCCGTGCTCCACTCCGAGGGGCGGAACCCGGCGCGGTAGCGGTCGATGCCGCGGCGCATCCGGTCCCGGTCGCGCAGGTCTCCGACGACCATCGGCAGGCCCGCACGGGCGGCGACGGCCGCGCCCTCGCCCATGGCCAGCACGAACGGCGGCACGGTCAGCCCCTCCGAGGGGCGCGCGTGCACACCCGTGGGCGAGGTGCCCCGGAACCAGCCGAGCAGCTCCGCCAGTTGCGCGTCGAAGTCCTCGGCGTCGTCCTTCTCCCGGCCCAGCGCCCGGCGGACGCCGTCGGTGAAGCCCACCGAGCGGCCGAGCCCCATGTCGATGCGGCCGGGGAAGAGCGACTCCAGCACGCCGAACTGCTCGGCGACGACCAGCGGCCGGTGGTTGGGCAGCATCACACCGCCGGTGCCGACGCGGATGCGGCGGGTGGCCCCGGCCACGGCGGCTGCCAGCACGGTCGGCGCCGACCCAGCCACCCCGGGCACCCCGTGGTGCTCCGCCACCCAGAACCGGTGGTAGCCGAGCCGCTCCGCCTCCCGGGCCAGGTCAACGGTGTCGCGCAGCGCCTCCCCGGCGGTGCGGCCCGCCCGGATGCGGGAGCGGTCGAGGACGGAGAAGCGGGTGGCGCCGAGTGCGGAGGTCACATGGTGTTCAACGTCCCCGCGCCGCACAGATTCCCGGCGGCGCCCTAGGGTGGGCGGGTGAGCGACAGCAGCAAGCCCCCGGTGGCCGTGTTCGACCTGGACAACACCCTCGCCGACACCGCGCACCGGCAGCGGTTCCTGGAGCGCAGGCCCCGCGACTGGGACGCGTTCTTCGCCGCCGCGCCGCACGATCCGGCCCTCGCCGAGGGCCTCGCGCTGGTGCGGGAGAGCGCCAAGGAGTGCGAGATCGTCTACCTGACCGGCCGGCCCGAGCGCTGCCGGCGCGACACACTCGACTGGCTGGCCGCACACGGCCTGCCGGACGGGGCGGTGCACATGCGCGGCAACGCCGACCGCAGGCCCGCCCGGCGCACCAAGCTGGAGATCCTGCGGCGGCTCGCGCGCACCCGCGAGGTCCGGATCCTGGTGGACGACGACGAGTTGGTCTGCGACGACGCCGAACGGGCCGGATTCCCCGTGCTCCGGGCGCGCTGGGCGGCCCGGTCGGCCGAGCTGCGCCTGGCGCAGGAGCGCGAGGGCCGCACCTGAGGGACGTGAGCGTCCGAGGGGGCTCCGGGACCTGGGCGTCCGAGGGGGCTCCGGGGGGCGTCAGTCCGACTCCTCCAGGCGGAAGCCCAGCTTGAGGCCGACCTGCCAGTGCGCGACCTGCCCGTCCTCGATCTGGCCGCGCACCTGCGTCACCTCGAACCAGTCCAGCTTGCGCAGGGTCTGCGAGGCGCGCGTGATGGCGTTGCGTACGGCCTGGTCGACGCCGTCGGGCGAGGTGCCGACGACCTCGGTGACCCGGTAGGTGTGGTTCGACATGCGGGTGCTCCCTTCCGCGGGGCAGTGGTGTGCCCTGCGTCACTCCACCGTGCCCCAAGTCGGGACGGAGCGCGAGGCAGTGCCGTTCCGGGTGGAAACCTTCCCGTACCTCCCCCTCGCCCCTTGACCTTTGTAATGGTCCATACCAAAATCCCAGACACCCGTTCGAGCCTCGGGCTCGTCCCCCACGTCGGGTCTCCTTTCGCGTGCGCAGGACACACCTGCCCGCACCCTCTGTTCGTCAGTCAGAAGGACCCTTCGTGAGACGTCGCCTCCTCGCCCTTGTCTGTGTGTCCGCCTCCGTGCTCAGCGGCTGCGGCCTGATCTCGCAGGACGGCGGGGACGAGCGGCGCACCGTCACCGTGTGGCTGATGAAGGACAGCGCCTCGCAGGACTTCCTGAAGCGGTTCACCGAGGGCTTCGAGGCCGACCACCCCGGCCTCGACCTGGACATCCGCATCCAGGAGTGGACCGGGATCGGCGACAAGGTGCAGGCCGCGCTGAAGGCCGACGGCACGGACGGACCCGACGTCGTCGAGGTCGGCAACACCCAGGTCCCGCAGTACGCGGAGGGTGGCAGGCTTCAGGACCTGACCCTGGAGTCGATGCGCGACTGGGGCATCCGCGACTGGCTGCCGGGTCTCGCCGAACCGGGGCAGTGGATGTCCCAGCAGTTCGGCATCCCCTGGTACGCCGCCAACCGCGTCGTCATCTACCGCAAGGACCTCTTCGAGCAGGCCGGCGTCAACGAGCCGCCCCGCACCCGCGAGGAGTGGCTCACCGCCTCGGAGAAGCTCGACAAGAACGGCGACCAGGGCATCTACCTGGCCGGCCAGGACTGGTACACGCTCTCCGGCTTCATCTGGGACGAGGGCGGCGAACTGGCCACCCAGGACGGCGATGGCGGCACCTGGACGGGCGCGCTGGACTCCGCGGCGGCCCTGCGCGGCATGGACTTCTACCGCGAACTCCAGGCCCTGGGCGACGGGCCGGTCGACGCCGACGAGGAACACCCGCCGCAGTCCGGGGTCTTCGCCAAGGGGCAGGTCGCGCAGATCGTCGCGGTGCCGGGCCTCGCCCAGTCGATCGTGCGCGAGAACCCCGATCTCAAGGGCAAGATCGGCTTCTTCCCGGTGCCCGGCAAGAGCGCCGGCAAGCCCGGCGCCGTCTTCACCGGCGGCTCCGACCTCGTGGTGCCGAAGAACACCGACCAGCAGGAAGGCGCCCTCGCCGTGATCGAGGCGCTCGCGGGCGAGAAGTGGAACACCGACCTCGCCCGCACCATGAACTACGTCCCGAACAAGAAGTCGCTCGCCGAGGAGGTCTCCGGCGAGGAGGGGATCGAGGCCATGGCGGCCGGTGCCGCACAGGGCCGGGCGACCCCCGGTACGCCCCAGTGGGGCGCCGTCGAGGCGGACAACCCGATCAAGGCGTACATGACGAAGGTGCTCACCGGGGCGGACGCGAAGTCGGAGGCCCGAAAGGCCTCCGACCGCGTCACCGCACTGCTGGACGCCAACGCACGCTGACCGGTGCGCGGCGGGGCGCCGGCCGGTGCCCCGGCCCGGCGCCCCGGGATCAGCGCGCCACGCTCAGCGACAGGGCGAAACGCCCCTCGCCGTCCGTCCACCAGTGGGCCAGGTCGAGCCCGGCCGCCGCCAGCTCGGCCCGCACCCCCTCCCGCCGGAACTTCGCGGACACCTCGGTGCGCAACTCCTCCCCGTCCGCGAAGTCCACGGCCAGGTCGAGCGCCTGGATCTTCACGGTCTGCGCGGTCCGCGAACGCAGCCGCATCTCGATCCACTCCCGTTCGGCGTTCCAGAGCGCCACGTGGGTGAAGCCCGCGGTCGCGAAGTCGGCCTCCAGCTCACGGTTGACCACCGACAGCACGTTCTTGTTGAACTCGGCCGTCACCCCGGCCGCGTCGTCGTACGCGCGGACCAGCACCCCCTCGTCCTTGACCAGGTCCGTGCCCAGCAACAGGCTGTCGCCCGGCTCCAGCAGGGCGCGGACGGAGGACAGGAACACGGCGCGCTCCTCGGGCAGCAGGTTGCCGACGGTGCCGCCGAGGAACGCCACCAGCCGGGGCCCCGGCGTCTCGGGCAGCGTCAGCCCGGCCGTGAAGTCGGCGATCAGTGCGTGCACCTGGAGGCCGGGACGCTCGGCGACCAGCGCCTGCCCGGCCTGGACGAGGGCGCTCTCGCTCACGTCGACCGGCACGTAGCCGCGCAGCCCGTTGCGCTCGGTCAGCGCGTCGAGCAGCACCCGCGTCTTCTCCGAGGAACCGGAGCCCAGCTCCACCAGGGTGCGCGCGCCGGTCGCCGCCGCGATCTCGCCGGCCCGGTCGACGAGGATCTCCCGCTCGGCCCGGGTCGGGTAGTACTCGGGCAGCGTGGTGATCGCCTCGAAGAGCTCACTGCCCCGCGCGTCGTAGAACCACTTCGGCGGCAGCCACTTGGGCGTGCTCGTCAGGCCCGCCAGGACATCGGCGCGCAGGGCGGCGTCCGTGGCGTCCTCGGGCAGCGTCCGGGTCAGACGGAACTGGCTCACGTGCGGGGCTCCTTCGCAGGGACGAAAGCGTCGGTCGGGCCGAGGACCGGGGCGGCGGCCCCGCCCGGCTCCTTGAGCGGGGTGAGCCGCACGTCCGTGCCGCTCGCCGCGAGCAGGGTGCGGTCGGGGACCTCCTGCCAGTGCGGGTCGTCGTCGTAGGGCTCCGAGGCGACGACCGTGCCGCCACCGGGACGGGACCGGTACCACAGGGTGTCGCCCCAGGTGGTGGCGGTGACGGTGGAGCCGTTGGTGAGCAGCAGGTTGAGCCGGGAGGCGGGGGCCGCCGCGGCGACCTCCAGCACCGTCTCGGCCATCGCCCGGCCCTCGTCGTCCCCGGCGCGCAACCGGGACAGGACCAGCGCCCACACGAGCGCCGAGTCGTTGCGTGCCTCCAGCGACAGCAGTTCTCCCGGCGGGAGCGTCGCGGCCACCGGAGCCAGCGACCCCGGCCAGCCCGCCACGGCACCGTTGTGGCTGAACAGCCAGGTCCCCGCGGCGAACGGCGCGGCGGCCGCCTCCGCGTCGGCACCGGCCAGCGTCGCGTCCCGGACCGCCGCGAGCAGCGCGCCGCTTCGCACCACTCGCGCGAGGTCGGCGAAGGACTGGTCCGCCCAGATCGGCCCGGCCCGGCGGTACCGGGCCGGCACCGGATCGCCCTCGGCGTACCAGCCGACGCCGAACCCGTCGGCGTTGACCGTGCCGTACCGCTGGTGCCGCGGCGCCCAGGACTGGCGGTACAGACCGTGCGGCGGCGTCACGAGGAGTTCGCCGAGCGGCTCCGCGGGGCCCACATAAGCCAGGTGACGGCACATCAGGCGGCCTCCGCCGACCGGACGGTGCGGAACCCGGAGAAGATCTGCCGCCGGATCGGATAGTCCCAGTTGCGGAACGTGCCCCGGCAGGCCACCGCGTCCACGGCGAACGAACCGCCGCGCAGCACCTTGTACTCGGGGCCGAAGAAGACCTCCGAGTACTCCTTGTACGGGAACGCCCTGAAGCCCGGGTACGGGGTGAAGTCGCTCGACGTCCACTCCCAGACGTCGCCGATCAACTGCCGCACCCCGAGCGGCGACTCACCGGCCGGGTAACTGCCCGCGGGCGCCGGACGCAGGTGCCGCTGCCCGAGGTTGGCGTGCTCCGGGCCCGGGTCGGCGTCGCCCCACGGATAGCGCATGGCGCGCTCACCGGCCGGGTCGTACCGGGCGGCCTTCTCCCACTCCGCCTCGGTGGGCAGCCGGCGCCCGGCCCAGCGGGCGTACGCGTCGGCCTCGTACCAGGACACGTGCAGCACCGGCTCGTCGGCCGGCACCACCTCGGTCACCCCGAAGCGGCGCCGCAGCCACTGCCCGCCGTCCCGGCGCCAGAACAGCGGGGCGGTGACGGCGTGCCGGCGGATGTGGTCCCAGCCCTCGGGGGTCCACCAGCGCGGGTCGTCGTAGCCGCCGTCGTCGATGAACGCCCGGTAGGCGCCGTTGGTCACCGGGACGGTGTCGATGAAGTACGGCGCCACCTCGCGCCGGTGCGCGGGCCGTTCGTTGTCCAGGGCCCACGGCTCGGTCGACGTGCCCATGGTGAACGGACCGCCCGGCACCAGGACCTCGGCCGGTCCGGTGAACAGCCCCGCCGGCTCGGGGTCGGGCGCGGTGAGCGCCTGCGGTCCCTTGCGCAGCTGGTGCGTGATCAGCATGGTCTCGTCGTGCTGCTGCTCGTGCTGGGCGATCATCCCGAAGGCGAAGCCCGCCTCCGTCAGCCGCGTCCCGTCGAACGCGGTGGCCTCCAGCACGTCCAGGGCCCGGCCGCGCACGTCGGCCGCGTACCGGCGGGCCTCGACGGGCGACAGCAGCGGCAGGCTCGGCCGCTCGGAGCGGGGATGCTCGAAGGCGTCGTACAGACTGTCGATCTCCGGGCGTATCGCCTCCTGCCCGGCGACCGCGCGCAGCAGCCACTGCTCCTCCTGGTTGCCGATGTGCGCCAGGTCCCACACCAGCGGGGACATCAGCGGCGACACCTGGGCGGTCAGGTCGGGGCCCTCCACGCAACTGGTCAGCAGCGTGGTGCGCTCGCGGGCGGTGACCAGCGTGGTCAGGGCCCGCTCACGCAGCCGCTCGGCGTCCACGGCCCCTTCGCCGGAGGGGACGGTGGCGGTGTTGTCGGTGGGGTCGGTCATGAGCGGGTCTCCCTCCCGTGCGGGCCACGGTCCGCGCCGCCCGGCATGTCCAGCAGATCGTCGGCGGGGCAGCGGCCCCTGAGCACGTAGCGCTCCAGGTACCCGGCGACGGCGTCCGTCACCTCGGTGCCCGCGCCGAGCCGGGGCAGCGCGGCGAGCGCCGCCCTGAAGCAGGCGACGGCCGCCTCGCGCAGCTCGGGATCGGTCAGCGCGGCACGGGCCGCGTCCTCGTACAGCGGGTTGTGCGGCGCGGGCAGCCCGAGCGTGCGCTCGGCCAGGGGCTTGACGGCCCGGTAGGCGGTCTCGGTGGCCTCCGGGTCGTCGAACAGCGCGGCGGTCACCGCCAGCGGCACGATCCAGCCGTCGTCCCCGGGCTGCGCGTCGATCATGCGCAGCTCCAGATGGCCGCGTGGCCGTACCGGCGGGAAGAGCGTGGTCAGGTGGTAGTCCAAGTCCTCCCGGGTCGGCGGCCTCGGCACCAGCTCGCGGGTCCACTCCCGCAGGGTCAGCCCCTGAGGCACGTCCCACGGCCCGCCGTCGCGGCGTACGCACATCACCGGGGCGTCCAGCACGTGCCGCGTCCAGGCACCGCGCGGGTCGGTGTTCAGCGGGGGGCCGCCCGCCCGGCCGGCACCGATCTGCGTCCACCGCAGCTGCCGGGTGGACCGCCAGCCGGTGGGCCGGCCGCCGGACAGCGGGGAGTTGGCGAACGCGGCCAGCAGGACGGCGCCCAGGTGATGGGCCAGCCACCACCGGCGCACGTGACCCATCGGCCCGGGCTCCTCGTGCCCGGCGTCCACGCACACCTGCACGGAGGCGGAGGCGCACATCATGAAGCGGCCACCGGGGCCGGTGCGGTCGAGACAGGCCTCCATGGCGTCGTAGCGCGGCTGCCGCAGATAGCGGCGCGGCGCCTGCCAGGGATCGTGGCCGAGGCCGACCAGGGCGAGACCGTCCTCGCGCAGTACGGCGCGGACGGCGTCGAGGTCGGCGGCGACGGAGCGGACGCACTCCGTCAGCGAGGCGGCGGGGAGCGAACTCAGCTCCAGCTGGCCGCCGGGTTCGACGGTCAGCGCCGACCTCAGGGGCACGGCCCGCAGCGCGGTGTACACCGCCTGGAGCCGTTCGGGTGACACGGGGAGCCGCGGCGCGCGCAGCTCGTGGACGAGCCATTCCACCTCGACACCGAGGAGCCGGGGCGGACCGGTCTTGAAGCAGATGCCGCGGACCAGCGCCTCGACCTCGGCCTCACTGACGGCGGTACGTGGCCGGATACAGCCACCAACCGAATCGGACATGTCGGGATCCTCCTGAGATTCCACCATGCCGCCGGCCCCTCTGCGGTGGGCCGGGCCGGCACACTCGTCCCACCCAAGACCCTCGTGCCGCTCCGCACAAGGACGCATTTCGGGACGTTCCCGCTCGGTAATCTCCGCGATCCGCCCGTTTCCAGGGGATTTCCACGTCGTTCGCCGGTCGGGAAACTCCGTTGCACCGCACCCTCAGCATCACCCAGGATTCCCGCATGAGCACGACGGGGGAGACCGCGCCGCGCGCGGTCACGGCGTCCACGGGGGTGGCGCCGTGAGCGCGCGCCTGCGGGGCATCGCACAGCAGACGGAGCAGATCGTCGCGGCCGGGTCCTACCGCACGTCCGACGGCCGCGAGGTGTCCGTCGCGGCGGCGGTCGGGGCGGCCCGGGACGGTACGCGGACGTACGGGCCGGGGCCCGTCGAGGTGTCCGTGCCGGCCGGGGCGCGCACGGTCTTCGAGGTCACCGGCGAGAGCAGCCTGGAGGCCGCCCGGCGGCTCGGCGGCGACGTCGCCGTGCTCAACTTCGCCTCCGCGCGCAACCCCGGCGGTGGTTACCTCAACGGCGCCCAGGCCCAGGAGGAGGCCCTGTGCCGGGCTTCCGCCCTGTACACCTGCCTGCTGCGGGCACGCGAGTTCTACGACCACCACCGCGCCCACCGCGACCCGTTCTACACGGACCGCGTCGTGCACTCGCCCGGCGTACCCGTCTTCCGCGACGACCGCGGCCGTCTGCTGGACGAGCCGTTCACGGCCGGATTCCTCACCTCCGCCGCGCCCAACGCGGGCGTGGTGCTGCGCACGGCCCCGGAGCGCGCCGCCGACCTGCCCGCCGCCCTCACCGTGCGCGCCGAGCGGGTCCTGGAGACGGCCGCGGCCCACGGGTACCTGCGGGTGGTCCTCGGCGCCTGGGGCTGCGGCGTGTTCCGCAACGACCCCGCCCAGGTGGCGGGCGCGTTCCGGACACTGCTCGGCCCCGGCGGGCGCTTCGCCGGTGCCTTCGAACGGGTGGCGTTCGGCATCCTGGACCGCACCCCGGGCGCCACCGTCCGGGCGGCCTTCGAACACGCCTTCCCGGAGGGGGCCGGCCGCCCCGGTCAGCTCCAGCCGTAGCGCTCCCGCAGCCGCTGCCGTACGAGGTTGAAGCGCATCCGGTCCAGGGCGCACGCCTCGCGGCGCATCCCGGCGTCGTGCAGCCGCAGCACCCGGTCCACGTCGACCCAGGAGTCCCGCCCGGAGCGGTCCCACGGCCCGCTGCCGATCGGCACCCACTCCCGGTCCCCGTCGTGCCGCTTGCTGGACAGCTGCACCGCCAGCACCGTCCCGGCCGCCTCCCGGGCCACCACGAGCACGGGCCGGTCCTTGCCACGGCCGTCCGCCTCCTCATAGGGCACCCAGGTCCAGACGATCTCGCCGGGATCGGGATCGCCGTCGTGCGCGGGGGAGTACTCGGTGCGCACCCGGCCCACCTCCCGCGGATCGGCCTCGGTGGTGGCGGCGGGTCCGTAACGTCCCGGGGCGGTCTCGCCGTTGCTGTCGATGTCGTCGGTGAAGGCGTTCACGGCCGTACCGTACGGGACGGGTCCGCGCGGACGCGCGGGGACCCGCGTCCGGTGGCAGGCTGGCCCCCGGACCGGGCTCGCGGGAGCCCGGCCACCGGCGACACGAGTCAGTACGAGTCAGAAGGCGATGTCATGACCGACCAGCTCACCGTGAGCGTCCTGGGCACCGGCATCATGGGTGCCGCGATGGCCCGCAACCTCGCCCGCGCCGGACACGCCGTCCGCGTGTGGAACCGCAGCCGGGACAAGGCCGAGCCGCTGGCCGCCGACGGCGCGCACGTCGCCGGCACCCCGGACGAGGCCGTGACCGGCGCCGACGTCGTCCTCACGATGCTTTACGACGGCCCGGCCGCCCTCGACGTGATGCGGCGGGCCGCGCCCGGCCTGCGGCCCGGCACCGTGTGGGCGCAGTCCACCACCGCGGGCGTCGACGCGGTCGCCGACCTGGCCGCCTTCGCCCACGAGCACGGCCTCGTCTTCTTCGACGCCCCCGTCCTCGGCACCAGACAGCCCGCCGAGGCCGGCCAGCTGCTGGTACTGGCGGCCGGTCCCGGCACGGCGCGGGACACCGTCGCACCCGTGTTCGACGCCGTCGGCTCACGCACCGTGTGGACCGGCGAGGACGGCGCGGCCGGCAGCGCCACCCGGCTGAAGCTGGTGGCCAACAGCTGGGTCCTCGCCGCCACCAACGCGGTCGGCGAGGTCCTGGCGCTCGCCAAGGCGCTCGGCGTGGACCCGGACGCCTTCTTCGACGCCATCGCCGGCGGCCCGCTCGACATGGGCTACCTGCGGGCCAAGGCCGGCCTGATCCGCGACGGCGCGCTGACCCCGGCCCAGTTCGCCGTCGGCACCGCCGAGAAGGACGCCCGCCTGATCGTCGAGGCCGGCGAGGCGAACGGCGTCCGGCTGGACCTCGCCGCGGCCGGTGCGCAGCGGTTCGCCCGCGCCGCCGCCCAGGGACACGGCGACGAGGACATGGCGGCGGCCTACTTCGCCAGTTTCGAGGAGAAGACGACCGACTGAGCCCACCCGGGGTACCGGGTGCCTGAGACCACCCCGGCACGGGCGACCCGGCCCGGCGCCGGACCGCACCGAATCGCGAGGAGTTCGCATGTCCAAGCCGCCGCTGCCGCCCGAGGCCGTCGATCTGCTGCGCCGCCCCAACCCGTGTGTGATGGCCACCCTCCGCTCGGACGGCTCACCCGTCTCCACGCCCACCTGGTACCTGTGGGAGGACGACGGCCGGGTGCTGGTCAACCTCGACGCGGGCCGCGTGCGCCTGGGACACCTGCGCCGCGACCCGCGCGTCACCCTCACCGTCCTCGCGGGCGACGACTGGTACACCCACGTCACCCTCATCGGCCGCGTCGCGGAGATGCGCGACGACGAGGACCTCTCCGGCATCGACCGCCTCTCCCGGCACTACACGGGCAACCCCTACCCAGACCGGGAGCGCCCCCGGGTCAGCGCCTGGATCGAGGTGGAGCGCTGGCACGGGTGGGGGGCGATGAAGGACAGTTCCCAGTCCGGCTGACGGTCGCCGTCCCCTCCCGGCCGGGCGCCGGAACAGCGCGCCCGGCCACCAGAACCGGCGGCCCAGGCCGAGCGCGAGAGCGGGCACCAGCACCGTACGCACCAGGAAGGTGTCCAGCGGGACCCCGATCCCCACCAGGACGCGCCGCACCGCGGCGCTCAGATGTGTCGGCCTGCCGCGGTGCAGGGGACGGGTGTGTGTCTCGGTTGCGACATCGATGTGCTGTCGGTCGGGTGTGTTCCGCCGTGGTACGGCCGGGAGTGCCGGGAGTGCCGGGAGTTGCCGCTCCCGGCCGTGTCCGTGCGGCGGCGCCTGCCGGCGGCGGCTACTCGATCTCGCGCATCATCTTCTCCATCGAGCCGACCGCGAGCCGGGTCTGGGTCAGCTCGTCGAGGGTCTGCCGCTGCTCCTCCGCCGTGCGGCGCTGCAACTCCACGCTGTCCTCCAGGAGTCGGGCGTACCGCGTGGCGAGTTCCTTGTACTGCTCCTCGCGCGCCGCCAGCATCCGGGCCCGCCAGGTGGCGGCGACCTGCCAGACGATCACGATCATCAGGCCGAAGAACCCGGCCGCGCCCACGGCGCCGACCAGGACCCCCAGCTCCTCTCCTCCTGCGGCGAGACTCACCACGTCCTCGTTCACTTCGCTTCCTCTTTCGCACTCCGGCCGGCGGTCCGGCCGGTCTCGGTGGTGTCGGTGATCGTCGCGGCCGCCCGCGCGACGACCCGCGGGGTGAGTTCGTAGAAGAACGGTGTGACGTCGTAGTACTTCACCGTCTTGCCGTCCTCCGCGACCTCGAGCGTGCCGGCGACCAGTCCCGCGGCCTCCAGCCGTTGCAGGTGCATGTGCAGCAGCGGACGGCCCATGCCGATCAGCCGGGCCAGCGCGCTGACGTAGTTCCGGCTCTCCATGAGCGCCGCGACGATCCGCATGCGGTGCGGGTTGCCGAGCGCGGAGAGCACCTTGAGCAACTCGTCACCGGTCGGTGCCGAAGGTGGGGCCTCGGGCATCGCACCCCTTTCCGTGGTACCTGTCAGGAAACGCTGACAGGGGTCGTCGCCACCTGTCAAAGATTCCTGACACATATCAGGGACACGTCAGGGACGCATCAGGGACGCGTCGGGGACCCATGGGGGACCCCTCGGGGGCGGAAAACCCTCGGGGGCGGAAAAGGGGTGGGCCCGGGACGGGTCCGGGACGTAGGATCTCCGCGCGGCATCGCGTGTCGGTCACCGTCCGGGTGAGGCATGGAGGCGCCGCGGAGATGCCCGTGGAGGCATTGACCCGTGTCAGTCGAGTTCAACCACACCATCGTTCTCTCCCGCGACCGGGAGAAGTCCGCCCGTTTCCTCGCCGGAATCCTCGGTCTCGAGGTCGGCGAACCGGCCGGGATGTTCCTGCCCGTGACGACCGCCAACGGCGTCACCCTCGATTTCGCCACCGTCGACATCGAGATCCCCGTGCAGCACTACGCGTTCCTCGTCTCCGAGGAAGAGTTCGACGCCGTCCTCGCCCGCCTCGTCGAGGGCGGGATCCCCCTCCAGGCCGACCCGCACGGCCGGTACCCGCGCCGGATCAACCGCAACGACGGCGGCCGGGGCGTGTACTTCACCGACCCCGCCGGGCACGGCATGGAGGCCTTCACCCGCCCCTACGGCAGTGACCCGTCCTCGCCGCTGAACGGCGTCACCGAGGACGTACCCGGGGCCCGCTGACCCGACGCCGCCGACACCGTCACGCGTCCGCTGAAGCTCCTGTAGATCGTCAAGCTGGTCCGCTGTCGTGGCTGGGTCGTACTGTGCCCGGGTGCGCTACTTGGTGGAGCCCCTCATCATCGGGGCCTTGAGGCGGGGCCGTTCGGTTGAGCAGTTCCTCGGACCGGTCGGCTCGCCCGAGCGCCCCGGTGTGAGGTATGCCGAGGTCCGGGCGGCGAAGACGTCGTACGAGGTCTACGTCCATGCCGTCGAGGATGTCGGACACGAGAATTTTCTGGACCTGGACGTCTTCCCGCCGTTCGATCAGGACGCTGAGGAAGAGGACTTCGGCCAGCTCCTGGGCACGGCTGAGGACCCGTACGACGCGCTGGTTCTTGCCGAGGAGCGCACGGGGGCTGTTCGTGGGCGATGGGTCAATCAGGGTGTGGTGCAGGACGAGTACCGCGACTTCGTCTGCGCCGGCCGCCCGTCCGGCATATCTCCGGACGGGCTTCCCTGGCGTGCCCTGCGCACCGGCTCGTGATGATCTGGGCGCCTCGTTCAGGTGGTCGGCGGACCAGGACGATGGTGCAGAGCGCGCTGTTGGCGTGCCGGTCTCCGCCGCGGTTGATGCGGTGGCGGTTGGTGCGGCCTGAGGAAGCGGGGATCGGGGCGGCCGCGCACAGGTGCGCGAAGGCTGCTTCGGACCGGAGCCGGTCGGGGTAGTCTCCGGCGGTGATCAGAAGCTGTCCGGCCGTCTCGATGCCGACTCCGGGCAGGGCGACGAGGCTCGGGGCCGCCCGGGTCACGAAGGGGGGCGAGGTCGGCGTCGGCCTCCTTCCCGGGCAGACGGACGAGACAGTGAAGAGGCCCGACGACCAAGCTCCTATGAGGTCACGGACGCCCGCGAGCACACGCAGTGGCGTCACCCGGGGGCCGACGATTCAACGCACAGGCAGCCGAAGCGCAAGTCAGACCCAGAGTCAGACCCCCAGCGATGCCGCGTACACCCTCACTGTCAGACCCCCTTTGCATACTGGTGGCCTCGAAGTGCCGGATGCGAGGGGGGACTGGCCGTGCGGATGCGGACGGTGTACAGAGGTGAACTTCCAGTGGCCCACGGGCGGTTCCACGTGGACAGCCGCCGGGAGCCGCGGGGGCCGGCGCCGTCGGAGGCCTGCGCCGGACAGACCAACGGTCTGTGCGGCGCGGCCGTCCCGGGCTGCCTCTTCCTGTGCACGGGCCTCAGCAGCGGAAGAGCCGCGCTGACCGTCGAGGTGCACGGCGCCGCGCCGCCCCTCGAGGACCGCTGGGAGGACGTGGTGGAGGCGTCCTTCCGGCCGCTGACCGCCTCGACCGCCGTCCTGCCCTGCGGCCAGGGCGCGCTGTGCGAGGTGGCCCTGCCTCCCGCCCACCACCGGGTGCGCTACTGCGGGCGCGGCACGGACGGCGGTGCGGGGGCCGCGTCCGCCACGGCCCCGGGCGCGGCGCCGGTCGGCCAGTACCTGCTGCAATTCTGGCCGGCCCCGCCCAGCGCGGACCGGGTCGTCCGGCAGACCTCACGCAGCGCCGCACGCCGGCACCACTGCGCACGTGCCCTGGAGCCGTCCGTCCCGGGGGAGCGGAGCGAGCGGGAGCTCGCCGAGATCCGGTCCTGGGGCGGACGGCTGCCCAGCCGGCGCGTACGGGAGGCCGGCGCCGACGCACGCGGGCTCGTCCCGCTGGACCGGGACCTGCTCGACGCCGTCGACGCGGTGTGCCCGGCCACCCAGCGCGGCCTGGCCCGCTGGGCCGCCCGCCGCGCCTTCACCGCCGCCGGACTGGACGGCGTCGACTGGATCGCGGCCGCGCTGACCGCCTTGGAGCGCGGGGAGCCGCTGCCGGCCCCCTTCGACGACCCCCGGCGGACCTGGGACCGCTTCTTCACCGACGACCGCACCGCCCTCACCGCGCCGGACCCGCCCGGCGCGGTGAGCCACGGTGCCCCGCTGTGCCGGGCCCTGGCCCTGCCCGCCCTGCGCGCCGCCGCCGACCCGGACCCGCTGCGTGCCGCGCTCGGCGCCCTCTTCGCCGCCGCGGTCGCCCACGGCACCGCCTACCCGGCCCTGTTCGCGGAGGCTCGCCGACGCTTCCCCGACCTGGGCCCGGAGACACCGCCGCGGGCTTGAGGGGCGGGCGGCCGAGGGGCTGTTGCGTCCGGCGGGGCGGGACCAGGACCGGAGCGGGAGGGTGTCCTGCTGGGGTGTGCGTGGCGGTTGGGCCTCAGCTGTCGGTGACCGACGGGGCCGGGTCGGGGGTCGGCGGGGCCGGGGCGGCGGTTGGTGTGCCGGTGCGTCGTGGCAGTAGCAGCGGGGTTGCCAGGAGCAGCGCGCCCGCGAGCGCGACCGCCGTACGCGTCCCGGTCAGGCCGGCCAGCAGGCCCCACACCGCGGTCAGGGCCGCGGTCGTCAGCTTGCCGCTGACCGTCCAGGCCGACAGGGTGCGCGCCACCCGGTCCGCGGGCGTCAACTCCAGTCGGCGGGTGGCGTACACCGGGTTGTACACGCCCACGGACGTGATCAGCCCGAACTCGACGACCATCACCAGGACGAGCCCCCCGGTCCCCGGACCCACGAAGGTCAGCCCGACAGGCCAGCACACGCGCAGCACGCCACTGGTGACCAGCACCCGGTGCTCCCCGAAGCGCGCCACGAGCGGCCCGGCCAGCCGCGAGCCCACCAGCCCGCCGACGCACGGCACGGCGAAGGCGAGCGAGTACTGCCAGGGCGCGAAACCGAGATCGCCCAGCATGAGCACGGCCAGCAGCGGTGCCGTCGCCATGATCAGCCCGTTGACCAGCACCGTGTTGAGGAACAGCGGACGCAGGGCCGGTGAGGCGAGCACGTACCGCCAGCCGTCCAGCAGGTCACCGGCGCGCAACCGGCTCGCTTCCGTGCGCGGAGGGCGTGGCGGGCCCGGCGGGCGTGGCTCCCCGCCCCCGATCGCGCGGATGCCCAGCGCCGAGAGGAGATAGCTGACGGCGTCCGCGGCCACCGTCACCACCGGCCCGAAGAGCCCGACCGCGGCCCCGCCGACCGGGGGCCCGAGCATCGCCGCGGTCCAGGTCGTCGACTCGAACCGGCCGTTGGCCCGCAGCAGGTCCGGCGGTCGCACCAGCGCCTTGAGACAGGAACCCGCGGCAGTCCTGAAGGTGATGTCGGCCGCGGCGACCACGACCGAGACGACCAGCAGCTGGGTGAAGCCGAGCCGGCCGAAGGCGTACGCGAGCGGCACGCTCAGCAGCACCGCGCACCGGACCAGGTCCATCGCGACCATCACCGGCCGCTTGCGCCGGAACTCCACCCACGGCCCGAGCGGCACGGCCACCACCGCGCCCACCGCGAGACCGGCCGCCGCGAGTGCCGCCACCCGCGCCGGCCCGGCGTCCAGCACCATGACCGCGATCAACGGAAAGGCGTCGAAGGCGAGCCGCGTGCCGAACGTGCTGACCGCGTACGCCGCCCACAACCATGCGAACCGCCGCCCCAACGACCTGCCCCGCACCACGTCCGACTCGACCACACCCGACTCCGTCACGCCGGACATCCAAGCGAGCCGGGCCGGACGGATCAAACAACCGGCCGGGCGGCAGGTACAACCGATCGTTGTGCGGGCATGCGCCGATGTGGCCTACCGGGCCAGCAGCCCGCGCAGCGCCCCGGCGACCTCACCCGGCGCCTCCTCCGCCATGAAGTGGCCGCAGCCGACGGTCTCGTGGCGCAGGTCCGGGGCCCACGCCCGCCACAGCTCGGCGGCGTCGTAGCCGAGGGCGGCGCCCCAGTCCTGTTGGAGCACGGTCACCGGCATCCGCAGCCGGTTGCCGAGCTCCCGGTCCGCCCGGTCGTGGTCGACGTCGATACCGGCCGAGGCCCGGTAGTCGGCCACGATGGAGGGCACCGCCTCGCGGGACGCCTTCAGGTAGGCGGCGCGGACATCGGCGGGCAGGGCGTCCGGGTCCCGGGTCCAGACGTCGAGGAAGTGACCGAAGAACGCGTCCGGCGCGGCGCCGATCAGCTGCTCCGGCAGCCCCGGCGGCTGCGCCATCAGATACAGGTGGAAGCCCACCGCCGCCGTCGTGCCGTGCAGGACGTCCCACATGTCCAGCGTCGGCAGCACGTCGAGAGCCGCCAGGTGCGTCACCGCCTCGGGGTGGTCGAGCCCGGCGCGCACCGCGACCAGCGCGCCCCGGTCGTGGCCGGCCAGCGCGAAGCGATCGTGCCCCAGCTCCCGGGCCAGGGCGACCACGTCGGCGGCCATGGCCCGTTTGGCGTACGCGGTGCCGTCCGGGTCGGCGGGCTTGTCGCTGGCGCCGTAGCCGCGCAGGTCGGGGCAGATGACCGTGTGGTCGGCCGCCAGGTCGGCGGCGACGTGCCGCCACATCAGATGGGTCTGGGGAAAGCCGTGCAGCAGCACGACCGGGCTGCCCATGCCGCCGACGGCCACGTGCAGGCCGATGCCGTCGGCGACCGTCACACGGTCGTAGGTGAAGCCGGGGATGGCCGGTTCGGTCGTGGTGGCCGTGGTGGCCGTGGTGGCCGTGGTGGCCGTGGTGGCCGTGGTGGTCGTGGGGGTCTTGGCGGTCGTGCGGGTCGTGCTGGTCATGGTGGTCGGTGGCCCTTTCTGTTCCTGCTTGTTCCTGCTCGCGTCACGCGTCCCGGTGACGCCTTCGAGGCTGCCGCCCGCGAATCAGCAACCGATCAGCAAGCGGTCGAGGACCGCCCCGCACGCGTACCGTGGTGACCGCACGAGCGGTGGCGGATCGGGAGCGGACGGGACACGGACCATGGAAGCGGCCACGTTCGGCGTACTCGGAGCGGTCACGGCCGCGCGCGGCCCGCAGGTGCTCGCCCTCAAGGGCCCCCGGCACCGGGCCGTGCTCGCCCGGCTCATCCTGGCGCGGCGGCGGATCGTCCCGGTCGCCCGCCTGGTCGAGGACCTCTGGGACACACCGCCGCCCCGGGCCGTGGGAGCGGTGCGCACCTTCGTCGGGGACCTGCGCCGCGCCCTGGAACCCGACCGCCCGCCGCGCGCCCCCGCCCGGCTGCTCGTCACCGAGGGCCCGGGATACGCCCTGCGCACGGCGCCGGACACGGTGGACGCGTGGCGCTTCGAGGCCGCCGTCGCCGAGGCGGACCGACTGCCGGCCGCGCAGGCTCCCGACCGGCTGCGGGCGGCCCTGGGGGAGTGGCGAGGACCCGCCTACGCCGAGTTCGGCACGGAGGACTGGGCCCGCGGGGAACGCTCCCGGCTCACCGAGCTGCGGCTGCGCGCCGTCGAACGCCGCGCGGAGCTGCTCGTGGAACTCGGCCGTGCCGCCGAGGCGGTCCCCGACCTGGACGCGCACCTCACCGAGCACCCCTGGCGCGAGGAGTCCTGGCGCCTGCTCGCGCTCGCCCTGTACCGGACCGGACGGCAGGCGGACGCCCTCGCCGTGCTGCGCCGGGCCCGCGCCCTGCTGGCCGGACGGCTGGGCATCGACCCCGGCCCGCGGCTGCGGCGCCTGGAGGCCGGCATCCTCGCCCAGGACCCGGACCTGGACCCGCCCGGCGAACCGGCGGACCCGGCGGCCCGGCTGTGGGCCCGGGCGACCGAGGCGTACGACCGCACGGTCGCCGCGGGCTCCCGGGCCCGCCTGGAATCCACCGTGGGCCTGCTGCGGAGCCTCGCGGTCACCGGCGGCGGTGGCCTGGAGGCCGCCCGGGAGCACCGGATGACAGCGATCCGGGCGGCGGAGGAGACGGGCGACGCCGAACTGACGGCCCGGGTGATCGGCGCCTACGACGTCCCCGCCAACTGGACCCGCAGCGACGACCCCGACCTGGCCCGGAGCATCGTCACCGCGGCCGAACGCACCCTGCGCGCCCTGCCGGAGGACCCCGCCACCGACACGGCACGCTGCCGCCTGCTGGCCACCGTCGCTCTGGAGTCGCGGGGGGTGCGGACCCCGCGAGGCCCGCTGGCGGCCGCCGAGGCCGAGCGGATCGCCCGCCGCCTGGACGACCCCGCGCAGCTCGCGTTCGCCCTCAACGGCGTCTTCATGCAGTCCTGCACCCGCGCCGGCCTGGCGCCCCGCCGCGACGCGATCGGCGCCGAACTCGTCGCGCTCGGTACCCGGCACGGCCTGGTCAACTACGAGATCCTCGGCCACCTGGTCCGGCTCCAGGCCCGCTCGGCCCTCGCCGACCTCCCCGCCGCCGACGCACACGCCGCGGCCGTGGACCGCCTCGCCGAACGCCACGAACGGCCCCTCGTGGCCGTCTTCACCGCCTGGTACCTGGCCCTGCGGCAGGCCGCCTCGGCCGACTCCGCCACCGGCTCCCACGACCGTGCCGAGGCCGCCTACCGGTCGGCCGCCGGACGCCTCGACGGCGCGGGGATGCCGGGCCTGGAACGCGGGCTGCTGCCGCTCGCGCTGCTCGGCCTGCGCCTGGCCCACGGCAGACCCGCGGAGGTGGACCCGAGCGCGGACTGGGGGCCGTACCGACCCTGGGCCGAGCCCTTCGCGCTGCTGGCCGAGGGCCGCGACACCGAGGCCGGGAACGCCCTGCGGGCCCTGCCCGAACCGCCGCCCGACCTCCTGTACGAGGCCCTGTGCTGCGCCGAGGCCGCGCTCGCCCTCCGCCTCGGCGACCGCCCGGCCCTGCGGCGGACGTACGACAGGCTGCTGCCCGCGTCCGGTGAACTCGCGGGCGCCGGCAGCGGACTGCTCACCTTCGGACCGGTCGACGGCTGGCTCGACGCGATCCGCCGCGCACGGGAGACGTGACGGCGAGGAGGAGCCGTGACGGCGAGGTGCGACGTGACGGCGACGCGGCGGTGCGGCGGTGCGGTGGTACGGCGACGCGGCGGTGCGGCGGGACGGCGGTGCGGCGGGACCGTCGTCGTCACGGGCGGGCGGTGCCGGCCTCGGCCGGGGCGCCGATCGCCGGGCGTACGCCGGCCGGCGCAACCCCCTGCGTACGCCGCCCGGGGTTGCCCCGGCCCCTGCCGGGTACCCGGCAGGCCATGAAGTGGCAGCAGGTCCAGGGCGGTCCCTCCGCGGTGTACGTGGCGGTGCTCGACCCGGGCGAGGACGCGGTCGCCGAGCTGACCGCCTTCGCCCGTGACCGGTCGCTGGGTGCCTCCCAGGTGACCGCGGTCGGCGCCTTCTCCGAGGCGGTCGTCGGCTGGTTCGACCGGCAGGCCAAGGACTACCGGCGCATCCCGGTCCCGGAGCAGTGCGAGGTGCTGTCCCTCATCGGGGACATCGCCGTCGCCGACGACGGCCCCACCCCGCACCTGCACGCCGTACTGGGCCTGTCCGACGGCTCCACCCGCGGCGGCCACCTGCTGTCCGGCCGGGTCTGGCCGACGCTGGAGGTCGTCGTCCGGGACAGCCCGGTGGAGCTGGCCAGGACCCACCGTCCCGACATCGGCCTGGCCCTGATCGACCTGGGCTGAGCCGGTCGCCGCGACCCGGTTTACCGGCCCCGGTGCGGGCTACGCGGGCCGCGGACGATCCCGTACCGACACCCAGGGAGGCGCGACATGACACGGCGCATCCGAGACGTGATGTCACCGGCGGCGGTGGCCGTCGAACCCATGACGACGGTGGCGCGGGCGGCCCGGCTCATGCGCGAGGAGGACGTCGGCGACGTCCTGGTGACCTACGACTGCGACCTGTTCGGTGTCCTCACCGACCGTGACATCGTGCTCCGCGGCGTCGCCGCGGGCCGGGACCCCGACGCCACCACGGTCGGCGCGGTGTGCACACCCCCGCCCGTCGTCACCCTCGAACCCGACGACACCACCGACCACGCCGCCGAGCTGATGCGCCACCACGCGGTGCGCCGGCTCCCGGTCGTCGAGCACGGCGGCGTCCCGGTCGGCGTGGTCACCCTCGGCGACCTCGCCGTCGGCGACGACCCGCACTCCGCGCTCGCGGACATCAGCCGGGCCGCACCCGGCCACTGACACCCCACCACCGGGGAGGAACGGCATGAGCGAACCGCTCCACGCGCGGAGCGCGCTGCGGCTGAGGCTGCTGCTGTCGGCGCTCTTCGTGCCGCTGTTCCTCGCCGGGACCGTGTTCTTCGGCGTGTGGGCCGCCGACACCGGCGCCGGCGACAGCCCGGGCCGCGGCACCCTCGTGGTCATCGCCGTCGTGTGCGGGGCGTTGGCCCTGCTGGCGGCGGCCGACCTGCTGGTGGTGATCCGCCGGCTGAGAAGCGCACGCGGGACCAGGACCCGGTGATCCGGAAGGGGACGGAGGAGACGACATGGCGCCCACGGCACGCACACCCGCGGCACGCACCCCGCAGGACCGCCGCGCCACCACCCGCACCGCACGGCTGCGCAGCCGGATCCCGGAACCCGACGAGGAACCCGATCTGCTCGGCCAGTACCTGACCCAGATCGGCGCCACGCCCCTGCTGACCGCCGAGGACGAAGTGCGGCTCGCCACCCGCATCGAGGCGGGGGTACGGGCCAGGGAGGAACTGGAGGCGGCCGACACCGGCGAGCCCGCGCCCACGCCCGCGCGGCGCCGCACGCTGGAGGAGGCCGTCCACGACGGGCAGGAGGCCAAGGACCACATGGTGCGGGCCAACCTGCGGCTGGTGGTGTCGATGGCCAAGCGCCACGCCCACCGCGGGCTGCCCCTCCTCGACGTCATCCAGGAGGGCAACCTCGGACTGATCCGGGCCGTGGAGAAGTTCGACCACACCAAGGGCTTCAAGTTCTCCACGTACGCCACCTGGTGGATCCGCCAGGCCATCGAACGGGGCCTGGCCACTCACGCCCGCACGGTACGGCTGCCGGTCCACGTCGTGGAGCAGTTGCAGAAGCTCGCCAAGGTGGAACGCAAGCTACGCGCGGGCCTCGACCGCGAGCCGACCACCGAGGAGGTCGCCGCCGAGAGCGGCATCGACGTGGACAAGGTCGTCTGGCTGCGCCGCGTCGGACGGGACGCGGTCAGCCTGGACACCCCCGTGGACGAGACCGGCGACACCGTCGTCGGCGACCTCATCCCCGACACGGAGGTGCTGCGCGCCCCGGAGGTCGCCGAGTTCCAGGCGCTCGCGGCGGAACTGCGGGAGGCCGTCGGCACCCTCGCACCCCGCGAGTCCCTGATCCTCAGCCTGCGCTACGGCCTGCACGACGGCCGCCCGCGCACCCTGCAACAGGTCGCCCAGCACGTGGGCCTCACCCGCGAACGCGTCCGCCAGCTGGAGAAGGAGTCCCTCGCCCACCTGCGCGCCCCCGAGCACCGGGAGCGCCTCCTCGACTGGGCGAGCTGACCCGGACCTATTGCGGCTGCGTCCGCAGCCTCGCCCCCTGCCGGAGCAGTTCGCGCTGGACCAGCCGGTAGGGCAGACCACGCGGTCCGCGCCCGTGCCGGACGGTCAGCGCCGCGCACACCCCGGCCGCGTGCCCGGTCGCCATGGCGATGGGCATCACCCGGTACGACGAGTGCGCCACATGCGTCCCGGAGATGCAACGGCCCGCCACCAGCAGCCGGTCGGTGCCCCGGGGCAGCAGACAGCGCAGCGGGATGTCGTAGAAGCTGCCCCGCGGCACCCGCTTGAGGACGGTGCCGGAACCGCGCGGATTGTGGATGTCGACCGGATAGGCACCGTGCGCGATCACGTCCGGGAAGGCGCGCGCCGCCAGGATGTCGTGACCGGTCAGCTGGTAGTCGCCGAGCACCCGCCGGCTCTCCCGCACCCCGATGTGGGTGCCGCTCTGCACCACGTATGACTCCTCGAAACCGGGCACGCGGGTGCGCAGGAAGCGGTCGATCTGGGCCAGCTGGTGCCGGGCCGTGTACTCGGCGCGGGTGAGGTCCCAGACGCTGGTGCCGAGGACCCGGTTGACCCGGGTGCTGTTCACGGCGACCTCGCGCGGGTGCGGGGTCGCGAAGAAGAGGATGTCCTCGCGCGGCAGCCGCAGTTCACCGCCCGCCCGGGCCTCCTCGATCAGGTCCCACAGCCCGTGCACGCCCCGCCACTGGTCGGGGTGCTCGCGCACGTACGCGGCGAAGTCCGGCCGGGCGAAGTCGGCGACCCGGAACATCAGCGTCATCGGCTGCACCAGACCGTCCTCAGGCCGCCCGATCTCGTACGGCGCCCCGCAGGCCGACGCCACGTCGCCGTCGCCCGTGCCGTCCACGACCACCCCCGCGTCGATCACCACCGGCCCCGACTTGGTCTCGAACACCACCCGCCAGCCCGCACCGTCGTCCAGCGGCAGCGCCCCGGAGGCGAAGGAGTGGAACAGCATCCGCACCCCCGACTCGTCCATCATCTCCAGCAGGGAGAGCTTGAACAGCTCCGGATCGAAGGGGACCGTGTACCCGGTCTTCGGAGAGGGCGGCAGACAGCCGCCGCGTCCCGTCAGCCGGTCGAGCAACTGCCACAGGACGCCCGCGACCACCGGCTCGCCCTCGCCGTGGTCGGTGGGCAGCAGCCGCGAGGTGTCCCCGGCCTCGGTGAACGCGGCCTGCTTGTGCTCGTTGTGGAACGACATCAGCGGCATCACCAGCGCCACGGTCGCGTTGCCGCCGAGGAAGCCGTACCGCTCCACCAGGACGGTGTCGGCGCCGGCGTCGGCCGCGCCGACCGCGGCCGCGAACCCGGCGGGGCCGCCGCCCACCACCAGGACGTCGCAGCGGCCCCCGTGCCGGGCGGGCCGGGGCGGCAGAGTGACGGTGCGGGACTCGCGGGGCTCTTCCAGGATCGGCATCGCTCACCTCCGGGTCAGGCGTTCAGCGGCCGAGGCTCGGTGAGGTACGGCCCGTCACCGCCGGGCCGGTGGCCGGTGGGCCCGTCATCGGCGTGCCCGTCACCGGTGGGCCGCTCGTCGGCCGGCTCCGGTCCCGCCGCGGGGGCGTCTCCCGGTCCCGCCGCGGGGGCGTCGCCCGATCCGCGGGCGGCACCGACCTCGTCGAGCAGGGACCCGCACCGCTCGCAGGTCTCCCGCGCCGACGCGGACAGCTCGCCCATCCGGGCCCGCAGGTCGTCCCGGCGCTGCGGATACTCGTCCCAGAGCCGGTCGACCTCCGCCAGCAGCAGCCCCGCCTGCTCCCGCGCCACCCCCACCAGCGCTGGGGCGCCCAGCCGCCGCGCGAAGTCGAAGACCTTGCCGGAGTACGGCAGCGGCAGCACCGGTACGCCGGTGAGCGCGGCGAAGATCACGAAGTGCAGGCGCATGCCCACGGCCACATCCAGGTGGCGCATGAAGCCGAGGACCTGCCCCGGGCTGTAGTCGCCGTGCAGGATGCGGCCCTGGTCCGGGGCCGTCATGTGGGACAGCACGGCGTGCGCGTGCCGTACGTCGTGCCGTTCCATCGGCAGAAACACCACGCGCGCGTCCAGCCGGCGGACCAGGAAGTCCGCGACGTCGGCGAGCAGCGCGTGGTAGTCGCCCTCGTCGAGCTTCTCGGCGGCCCGGCCCGGCTCGCGCACCGACATCCCCACCAGCCGGGCCCCGGACGGGATGCCCTCGTCGCGCATCATCGCCTCGGTGAACGGCTCCGGCGCCAGCAGCAGCGCCGGGTCGGCGGTCACCGCGACCTCCCGCTCCAGGCCGACCTCCTCCAGCACCAGCCGCGACTCCTCGTCCCGCACCACGACGTCGTCCATCTCGGCCAGCACCGTGCGCACCGCGTCCCGGTCCTCGGCGTCCGTCAGCGGCCCGGCGCCGACGGCGTAGGCGAAGGTGGGCACGTGCCGGGTCTGCGCGGCGCGCACCAGCCGCAGATAGCGCCGCGCCTCGCCGTCGTAGAGGATGCCGCCGCCGCCCAGCACCAGGAGGTCCAGGCCGGGCAGCACGTCGAGGACGTGATTGCGGCTGACGCCCTCCCACGGCACCACCTCGTCGGCGTCGGGGTGGTGGGCGCGGGTGTGCTCCGCGTTCCGGCTCAGGACGACGAGGTGCGCGTCCGGCCGCCGGGCGCGCAGACAGCTCAGGACGCAGGTCAGGATCGCCTCGTCGCCGATGTTGAAGCCGCCGTAGGAGCCCAGCACGCCGATGCGCGGGCCCCGGCTGGCGGGGTGCGGATGCGAGGGCCGAAGGTTCATCCGGGGCTCCCGTGACGTCGGAATCGGCCGGTGCGCGCCGGTCTCGGTGCGTGGGGCCGCGCACGGTGCCGGGTTGCCTGCGCCGCATCCCGGAAACACCCTGACCGAAGAACATGCTGACCAAGAGCCCTGACCAAGAGCCCTGACCAAGAGCCCTGACCAAGAGCCCTGACCAAGAGCCCTGGCCGAGAGCCGTGACCAAGGGCCACGACCGAGAGCCCCGACCACGAACCACCCGTACCCGACCCGACCAGGAGCACCGGTGAACGTCTCTCTCAGCGTCTGGCTGCTGACCGTCGCGGGTCTGTGCGTCCTCGTCGCCGCCGATTTCTTCATCGGGCGCAAACCGCACGACGTGTCCATCCGGGAGGCCGGTATCTGGACGGCCGTCTGGGTGGCCCTGGCCTGTCTGTTCGGCGTGGGGCTGCTCGTGTTCGGCGGCGGCGGACCCGGCGGCGAGTTCTTCGCGGGGTACCTCACCGAGAAGTCCCTCAGCGTGGACAACCTCTTCGTCTTCGTCCTGATCATGGCGAAGTTCGCGGTGCCCTCGCAGTACCAGCAGCGGGTGCTGATGGTCGGCGTGCTGGTGGCCCTGGTGCTGCGCGCGGCGTTCATCGCGGCGGGCGCGGCGATCATCTCCGCCTTCTCCTGGGTGTTCTACCTCTTCGGCGCCTTCCTGATCTGGACCGCCTGGAAGCTCATCCAGGACGCCCGCAAGGACGAGCACGAGCAGGAGTACGAGGAGAACAAGCTGCTGAGGTCGATCGAGCGCCGCTTCGGCGTCGCCGACCGGTACCACGGCACCCGGCTGTGGGTGGAGGAGAACGGCAGGCGGGTGATGACCCCGATGCTGGTCGTGATGCTCGCCATCGGGTTCACCGACATCCTGTTCGCCCTGGACTCCATCCCCGCCATCTACGGACTGACCCAGGACCCGTACATCGTCTTCACGGCCAACGCGTTCGCCCTGATGGGCCTGCGCCAGCTGTACTTCCTCATCGGCGGCCTGCTGAAGAGGCTGGTGCACCTGTCCTACGGCCTGTCCGTCATCCTCGGTTTCATCGGCGTCAAGCTGGTGCTGCACGCCCTGCACGAGTCCGGCGTCCACGTGCCCGAGATCGGCATCCCGTTCTCGCTCGGGTTCATCGTGCTGGTCCTCGCGGTCACCACGGCGAGCAGCCTGTGGGTCACGAGGCGGCAGGAGCGGGCCTGACGCCCACGGTGTGGGCTACTCCACCAGCTCCTGGGTGCCCAGGACCGTGAGCAGGGCCAGCCGCTCCGCGTCCGCGGTGCCCGGCTCGGCCGTGTAGACCATGATCCGCAGATCGCTGCCCGCCACACCGAGCACGTCGCAGTCCAGGGTGAGGGCCCCCACCCGCGGATGGTCGACGATCTTGCGGGCCGCCTCGTGCCGGCCTACCGCGTCCGCCCGCCACAGCTCGGCGAACCGCTCGCTGCGGGCGCGCAGTTCCGCGACCAGCCGGGCGAGCGGGCGGTCGGCGGGATAGCGGGCGGTGGTGGCGCGCAGGTCCGCGACGAGGGCCGCCTCGAAGGCCCGGCGCTCCTCGGGCGTGTACCGGGCCCGGCTGCCCGGCCCGACGAAGTTGCGCCACACCCCGTTGCGCTCCGCGCCCCGCCACCGGGACGGGTCGCCCATCAGCGCCGCGTAGGGCGGATTGGCGAGCAGCAGCGTCCACGCCGCGTCGTACACGGCGACCGGGGTGCCGGCCAGCCGGTCGAGCAGCCGGTGAACGCTCGGCGGGATGTACGCCGGAACCGTCTCGGGACCCGGCGGCACCAGCCCGGCCAGCCGGAACAGGTGCGCGCGCTCCTCGGGCGGCAGCCGCAGCGCCCGTACGAGGGCCTCGACGACCTGGGCCGAGGGGTTGGCCGCCCGGCCCTGTTCGAGGCGGGTGACGTAGTCGACGGAGACACCGGCCAGCAGGGCCAGCTCCTCGCGCCGCAGCCCCGCCGCCCGCCGGTGCCCGCCCGCGGGCAGCCCCGCCGACTCGGGCGAGACCCGGTCCCTGCGCAGCCGCAACGCCCGCCCGAACTCCGTAGCCGTCATGGTCCCCAGTGAACACCGCGGTCGCCGGGTCTTCCTGGTACCCGTGGTCCCAGGAAGACGGGACGCCTGGCTGCCCGCACCGGTGCGCCGCAGGCTGGAGCCCATGACCACCACACTGATCACCGGAGCCAACAAGGGCCTCGGCTTCGAGACGGCCCGCCGCCTCGTCGCCGCGGGCCACACCGTCTACGTCGCCGCCCGCGACCCCGAGCGCGGCCGCCGCGCCGCCGCGGAACTGGGCGCCCGCCCGCTCGTCCTGGACGTCACCGACGACGCGTCCGTCGCCGCCGCCGTGCGGACCGTCGAGGCCGACGGCGGCCTCGACGTCCTGGTCAACAACGCCGGCATCGAGCAGCGCGGCGAGGACAACTCCGTGACCGGGGCCGACGGCACGACCGCGGACCTGCTGCGCACCGTCTTCGAGACCAACGTCTTCGGGCTGGTGCGCGTGACCCACGCCTTCCTGCCCCTGCTGCGCCGCTCCACCGCGCCCGTCGTGGTCAACGTGAGCAGCGGGCTGGCCTCGCTGACCGGACTGACCTCACCGGACAGCCCCGGGTACGGCTACCCGGGCCTCGCCTATCCGGCGTCGAAGACCGCGGTCAACGCGCTGACCGTGCAGTACGCGAAGGCGTTGCCCGGGATGCGGATCAACGCGGTCGAACCCGGCTTCACCGCGACCGACCTGAACGGCAACACCGGCACGCAGACCGTGGCCGAGGGAGCCGAGGTCATCGTCCGGATGGCGCGGCTGGGCCCGGACGGACCCACCGGGGGCTACTTCGACGCGGCGGGTCCGCTGCCCTGGTAGCGCCGGGGGCGGCCGTCCGCCGCGCAGGTAGCGGGGCTCTAACAGCCGGCCGGTGTGGGCCTGCCGCGCGAGACCACCCGGGTGCCGTGCTCGTCGACGACGCGGGCCTGGAGCGAACCGCAGGCGCACCGGGTCCACAGGGTGCCGCCCGCCCCGGTGGGGTGGGCGGACAGCACCTGGAAGGGCTCGGCACCGTCGGGCCACCCGCAGTGCGGGCAGACGACACCGGTCGTGCTGGGCATGGCGACTCCTCGTGCGTCAGTGGTACGTCGGGATGCTCGTGTGGGCTCTTGGTCCCACCGTGGCGCCACTGACAGGGTGCGGCCACGGATCCGTTCACGTCCAGGTTGACTTTACGGACTCCACCGTGAAGCGTGCACTTCATGATTGATCTGCGCAGGCTGCACGTGCTGCGGGCGGTCGCCCACTACGGCACCGTCACCGCGGCGGCCCGTGCTCTGCACTTCACCCCCTCGGCCGCCTCGCAGCAGATCCGGCAGCTCGCCCGGGACCTGGACGTCGACCTGCTGGAGCCGCAGGGGCGCGGGGTACGGCTCACCGCGGCCGCGGAGAGCCTGCTGGAACACGCGGACGCGATCGAGGCCCGCTGGGACGAGGCCGAACTGGATCTGCGCGCGGGGGAGGGGACCCCCGCCGGGCCGCTGCGGGTGACGGGGTTCCCGGTGGCCGTCTCCGTCCTGCTGGCGCCGATGGCGGCGCGGCTGCGGGAGCGGCACCCCCGGCTGTCGGTGCGGATCCGGGAGGTCGAGGTGGCGGAGAGCTTCGACCTGCTCTTCGAGGGGGAGAGCGATCTGGCGGTGGTGGAGGCGACGCCCTCCAACCCGCCGGCCGCCGACGCCCGCTTCGACCAGCGGCCGCTGCTGGACGACCCCTTCGACCTGGTTGTCCCCGAGGACCATGCGCTGGCCGGACGGGACGGGGCCGACCTCGCCGACGTGGCGCACGAGCCCTGGATCGCGCCGGTGCCGCAGAGCCCCTGCCGGCCGCACGTGATGTCGGCGTGCGGTGCCGCCGGCTTCACCCCCGACGTGGTCCACCACGCGCTGGACTGGAACGTCACCGCCCACCTGGTCGCCCACGGGCTCGGCGTCGCCCTGGTGCCCCGGCTCGCCCAGCTGACGCCCGAGCTGCCGATCGTCCGGGTGCCCTGCGTCAACCGGCCGCACCGCAAGCTGCTGACCTGCACCCGCAGCGGCGGCCACCGCCGTGCGGCGGTCGCGGCCGCGCTGGAGGAACTGCGCACGCTGGCCGCGGCGGCGGTGGCCTGACATGCGCCGGTGACCCGACATGCGGCGGTGGCGTGCAATGCGGCGGTGACCCGACACGCGGCGGTAATCCGACACGCCCGACACACGGTGGGACCGGGGCTCGACCGAGCCCCGGTCCCACCGCGAAATGCGTTCTCTCGCGCCGGTCAGGCGGCGAGGGCGTCGTCCGCGTGGCCGTGCAGCTGGGCGACGACCTCGGTCAGCTGGGCGGCGACCTCGGCGTCGTCGGCCGGGTGGGTCTCGGCGAAGCGGGTCACCGAGCCGGGGATGGCCAGCTTGATGTCCTCGATCACCTTGCCGCCGGCGATGCCCACGGCCTTGCGGGCCTCGTCCTGCGCCCACACGCCGCCGTACTGGCCGAAGGCGGTGCCGACCACGGCGACGGGCTTGCCGGTGAAGGCGCCGGCGCCGTAGGGGCGGGACAGCCAGTCGATGGCGTTCTTCAGGACGGCCGGAATGGTGCCGTTGTACTCGGGGGAGAAGAGCAGGAACGCCTGCGCGCCCTGGGCGGCCTCGCGCAGCTTCGCGGCGGCGGCCGGGACGCTGCCCTCGACGTCGATGTCCTCGTTGTAGAAGGGGACGTCGGCGAGCCCCTCGAACAGCTGCACCTCGGCGCCCTCCGGCGCGTACTTGACGGCCGCCTCGGCGAGCTGACGGTTGTGCGAACCGGCGCGAAGGCTGCCGACGAGCGCAAGGATGCGGACAGACATGAGTACTCCCACTGCTGAACAGGTGATGACGGGCGGGCCGAAACACTGCGGTAACGATCCGGACCGAGGTCCGTTTAATTTCTAACATCTCAAGCGGACCGCGGTCCAGTTTTCTTCCCGATGCTTTACGCTGGCTTCATGTCCGCCGCTCCGCCGCCCTTCCCGCAGCCCCAGGAGAACGCCGGTCCGCCCGAGCTGCTGCAACTCGGCACCGGGACCGACGAGGACGAGCCGTGCCTGCGCGCCGACGCCGCGCGCAACCGCGCCCGGCTCCTGGAGGCCGCCGAACGGCTGGTCGCCGAGCACGGCGCGGGCGCCCTCACCATGGAGGCGGTGGCCGCCGCCGCGCGCGTGGGCAAGGGCACCGTCTTCCGCCGCTTCGGCGACCGCACCGGGCTGCTCGCGGCGCTGCTCGACCACTCCGAGCGGAAGTTCCAGGCCGCGCTGCTGAGCGGCCCGCCGCCCCTGGGCCCCGGCGCACCCCCCGTCGAGCGGCTGCGGGCCTTCGGCTGCGCGCTGCTGCGCCGCTCCATCGACGAACTCGACCTGCTCCTGGCCGGGGAACCCAGCGCCGAACGCCGCCACACCTTCCCGCCGCGCCGTTTCCTGCGCCATCACGTGGCGCTGCTGATGCGGGAGGCCGTGCCGGACGCCGACAGCGAACTCCTCTCGCACACCCTGATGGCCTACCTCGACGCCGCCCTGATCCACCACCTCACCCAGCAGTGCGGGCTGCCCGCCGAACGGGTGCGGGCGGGCTGGCTCGACCTGGTCGCGCGGCTCACCCGCACCGACCCCCCGGCTCCCGAGGCCGACCCTCCGGCTCCCGAGGCCGACACGCCGGTCCCCGCGCGCGCCACGCCGGTCCTCGCGGGCGACACGCCGAGTCTCGGGGCCGACACGCCGAACCCCACGGACGACACCCCGGCCGCCGCTCCGTCGGCCTGAACTCCGTTCGCCCCGGACCACGTTGCCCCGCCCGCCGTGCCGCGTCCGGCTTCTGCCAGGATGCCGTACGTCATGGTGCAGATACCGAATCCGCCGCCCCCCGAGCCCTCCGCAGCGCGCTCCGTGCCCACGAGCGCCGACGTGGCCCGCCTGGCCGGCGTCTCGCGCGCGACCGTCTCCTACGTCCTCAACAACACCGGCGCCGTACGGATCAGCGAACCCACCCGCCGCCGCGTCCGCGAGGCGGCCCGGGAACTCGGCTACGTCCCGCACGCCGCCGCCCGCTCCCTGCGGGCCGGGCACAGCCGCATGGTCCTGATGCCGGCTCCGTCCTTCCCCGCAGGCCCGCTCTACAGCCGCTTCCTCAGCGGACTCCAGTGGGCGCTCGGCCGCCTCGACTACACCGTCGTGCAGTACGGCACCGTCGGCGTCCACGGCGACGAGGCCGCCCGGGCCTGGGCCGAGCTGCGCCCGGTCGCCGTCCTCGCTCCCGGTTCCGACCTGGGCCCGCGGGGTGTGGAGATCCTCAAGCGCTCCGGCGCCCGGGCGGTCGTCACCCTCGGCCCGGAGGCCGTCGAGGGAGCACACGCCCTGCTCACCGACCAGGAGGGCGTCGGCCGCGGCGCCACCCGCCACCTGTACGACCGCGGACGGCGCAGGATCGGCGTCGTCGTGCCCGCGGAACACGGCCTGGACGTCTTCTCGGCCCCGCGCCTCGACGGCGCCCGGCAGGCGGTGGCCGGCACCGACGCCACCGTCACCGAGCTGCCCCTGCGCTACGAGGAACGGGACGCCGCCCGCCTCGCGGCGCGCTGGCGTCCCCTGGGGCTCGACGCGGTGTTCGCGTACAACGACGAGTACGCGATGCTGCTGATGCGGGCCCTTCAGGACGAGGGCCTCGACATCCCCGGCGACGCCGCCCTGATCGGCGCCGACGACCTGATGCTGGGGCGGCTGCTGCGGCCCAGGCTGAGCACCGTCCACCTGGAGCTGCCGGCCGGCCGCGACCTGGCCGCACTCGTCGACCGGGCGGTGCACGACCCCGGCGCCGCGCCCGAGCGGCACAAGGTGCTGGGCGCGACGGTGGTGCACCGGGAGTCGAGCTGACCGGCGCCCGGACCGGGTGCTACTGGCCCTCCTGGCCGTTCTGCCCAGCCTGCGCCTGCTGCTCGGCGACCGCCTTGCGGACCTCGTCCATGTCCAGCTTCCGGGCCTGACCGATCACGTCGGTGAGGGCCGCCTCCGGCAGCGCGCCCGGCTGTGCGAACACGGCCACCTGCTCCCGCACGATCATCAGGGTCGGGATCGAACTGATGCCGAAGGCCTGCGCCAGCTCGGGCTGCGCCTCGGTGTCCACCTTGCCGAACACCAGGTCCGGGTTGGCCTCCGCCGCCTTCTCGTAGACCGGCCCGAACTGCTTGCACGGACCGCACCACTCCGCCCAGAAGTCGATCAACACGAACTCGTTCTCCGTGACCGTCTGGTCGAAGTTCTCCTTGGTGAGTTCCACGGTGCTGGTCATGAGGTATCCCTCTTCCTGGTTTCGGGGGAGAAGCCGTCGGCACAACACTGCCGACCTGGTGGGTATTCCGCGCACGTACCCATGTGGCCACGCCGCACACCACCCACCAGACTGACCCCATGACGCAATCGGATTCCCTCACGTACGACGTCGTGGTGATCGGCGCGGGCCCCGTCGGTGAGAACGTCGCCGACCGCACCCGCGCGGCCGGGCTGTCCACCGCGATCGTGGAGAGCGAACTGGTCGGCGGCGAATGCTCCTACTGGGCGTGCATGCCCAGCAAGGCCCTGCTGCGCCCGGTCCTCGCCCGCGCGGACGCCCGCCGCCTGCCCGGCCTCGCCCAGGCCGTCCAGGACCCCCTCGACGCGCAGGCCGTCCTCTCCCGCCGCGACGAGTTCACCTCGCACTGGAAGGACGACGGCCAGGTCCAGTGGGTCGAGGGCATCGGCGCCGACCTGTACCGGGGCCAGGGACGGCTCGCTGGACCGCGCACGGTCGAGGTGGCCGGCCCCGACGGCACCCGCAAGACCCTGACCGCCCGGCACGCGGTCGCCGTCTGCACCGGCAGCGCCGCCGCCCTGCCCCCGCTGCCCGGACTGGCCGAGGTACGCCCCTGGACCAGCCGCGAGGCCACCAGCGCCAAGGGCGCGCCCGGTCGCCTCCTCGTGGTCGGCGGCGGAGTCGTCGCCGTCGAGATGGCCACCGCCTGGCAGGCTCTCGGCTCCCGGGTCACGATGCTGGTGCGCGGACACGGCGGCCTGCTTCCCCGGATGGAGCCGTTCGTCGGGGAACTGCTCGCCGAGGCGCTCACCGAGGCCGGCGTGGACCTCCGCACCGGCGTCTCCGTCGAGTCCGTCACCCGCGAGAACGGCACCGTCGTCGCCGTCACCGACTCCGGTGACCGTCTGGAGGCCGACGAGATCCTCTTCGCCACCGGCCGGACGCCCCGCACCGGCGACATCGGCCTGGAGACCGTCGGACTGGAACCGGGCTCCTGGCTGGAGGTCGACGACAGCCTCCGGGTCGCGGGCCACGACTGGCTCTACGCGGTCGGCGACGTCAACCACCGTGCCCTCCTCACCCACCAGGGCAAGTACCAGGCACGCATCGCGGGCGCCGCCATCGCCGCCCGCGCCTCCGGAGTGCCGAGCCTGGAGTCCGACCCGTGGGGCGCGCACACCGCGACCGCCGACCACGAGGCCGTTCCCCAGGTGGTCTTTACCGACCCCGAGGCGGCGTCCGTCGGCCTGAGCCTGGCCGAGGCCGAGCAGGCGGGCCACCGCGTCCGCGCCGTCGACGTCGACATCGCGGTGGCGGGCTCCAGCCTGTACGGCGACGGCTACAAGGGCCGCGCCCGCATGGTGGTCGACCTGGAGGACGAGATCGTCCGCGGTGTCACCTTCGTCGGCCCCGGCGTCGGCGAGATGATCCACTCCGCGACCGTCGCCGTCGCCGGGCAGGTGCCGATCAGCCGCCTGTGGCACGCGGTCCCGTCGTACCCGACGATCAGCGAGGTGTGGCTGAGGCTGCTGGAGGCCTACCGGGACAACTGACACTTCCCGTCACACCGACCGGGCCCGGAGGCCTCCGGGCCCGGTCGCCGGCCCCGGAGGCCGGCGCCGACGGTCGGTCTCGGAGGCCGGCGCGACGGTCGGTCGCGGAGATGGGCGTTGGTCGGTGGTCGGCCCGGGAAGTCGGGGCCGGTGGCTGATCAGAGCGCCGGCCGGGCAGTTCGCCACTCTGCGCCGACGGCGCTCGCGGCCGGTGTCGGTGTCGGTGTCGGTGTCGGCCCGTACGGTCGGTGCCGAGGGGTGGCGCCGGGCCGGTGGCTGGTCAGGCCGCCGGGCCGGGCAGGTCGAAGCCCAGTGCCGACGCCGCCCGCTCCGGCGTCGGCTGGGACCAGAGGTCAGCCATCGCGGCGTTCGAGGCCAGCGAGCGCAGTTCGGCCCGGTCCAGGTACAGCGTGCCGTCGAGGTGATCCGTCTCGTGCTGCACGATCCGGGCCGGCCAGCCCGCGAACACCTCGTCCACCGCCCGCCCGTGCTCGTCCCGCGCCCGCAGCCGCACCTCGGCGTGGCGCGCCACCACCGCCTGCCAGCCCGGCACGCTCAGACAGCCCTCGAAGAACGCGGCCCGCCCGCCGCCGACCGGTTCGTACGACGGGTTCACCAGCACCCGGAAGGGCTGCGGCACCCGCCCACGCGCCACTCGCACCTCGTCCGGCACCGGCGCCGGATCCTCGATCACCGCGATCCTCAGCCCCACCCCGACCTGCGGTGCGGCCAGGCCGACGCCGGGCGCCGCGTGCATGGTCAGCCGCAGTGCCTCGACGAACCGCTCGAAGAGCGCGGGCGCCAACTGCCCGTCGTACGGCTCGGCCGCGCGCCGCAGCACCGGACCCCCGGCCGCGACGATCGGCAACGGGCCGTCGACGGCAAGCAGTTCCTCGACCCGCTCGGCAAGCGGGGCACGATCACTCGGAGTTCCCATCGCGGTTCCCATCGGGCCAGGATGCCACGCTCCGAGTGACCGTTCAGGCCTCGGCGAAGTCGCCCGCGAGGGCCGACGCGATCCGCAGCTGGGCGTCGGCCTCCTCCTGCCGCCCCTGCCGTTCCAGGGTGCGGCCCAGCATCAGCCGGGCGTACTGCTCGACGGGGTCGCGCTCGACGAGGAGCCGCAGCTCGGCCTCCGCGCGCCGCAGTTGCGCCGAGTGGTAGTAGGAACGCGCCAGCAGCAGCCGCGGGCCGGTCTGCTCGGGCACCTCCGCGACCAGTCCGTCCAGGACGCGTGCCGCGGCGGCGTAGTCCTTGGCGTCGAAGAACATCCGCGCGCGCTCCCAGCGCTCCGCCGGCGTTCCGTGGTCGTAGTACGTCGTGTTCACTCGAGACCTCCTTCGACCCCTGCAACCACACCACACCGTTGAACATTCCACTACTGATGGGGTGCGTGCGCGGCCCTGTAGCCCGCGACGGTGACGGCCCGCCGTCCGTCTGACGCGGAGGGCCGGCCGGGGCTAGGTTGGTCGGTATGAGCAACCTTGATCGCGAGGCCGTTCCCAGCCTGTGCGGCGGCCGCGGCTTCGTGGTGACGGACCCCGTACGGGAGCTTCTCAGCCCTCGCAACGTCAAGCTCGGCGAGTCCACCGAGGTCCGCCGACTGCTGCCCAACCTGGGCCGGCGCATGGTCGGCGCCTGGTGCTTCGTCGACCACTACGGCCCCGACGACATCGCCGACGAGCCCGGTATGCAGGTGCCGCCGCACCCGCACATGGGCCTTCAGACGGTGAGCTGGCTGCACGAGGGCGAGGTGCTCCACCGCGACTCCACCGGCAGCCTGCAAACCATCCGCCCACGTCAGCTGGGCCTGATGACCTCGGGCCGCGCGATCAGCCACTCGGAGGAGAGCCCGCGCCCGCACGCCCGCCTGCTGCACGGCGCCCAGCTGTGGGTGGCCCTCCCGGACGCTCACCGCCACACCGACCCGCACTTCGAGTTCCACGCCGAGCTGCCCAGGGTCACGGCCCCGGGCCTGGCGGCCACCGTGCTCCTCGGCACCCTGGACACCGCCACCTCACCCGGCACCACGTACACCCCGCTCGTCGGCGCCGACCTGGCCCTCACCGGCGGCACGGACGTACGCCTGCCGCTGGAACGGGACTTCGAGTACGCCGTACTGGCCATGAGCGGCGAGGCCCACGTCGACGGCGTGCCCCTGGTGCCGGGCTCGATGCTCTACCTCGGCTGCGGACGCGACGAGTTGCCCCTGCGCGCCGACTCGGACGCGGGGCTGATGCTCCTGGGCGGTGAGCCGTTCGAAGAGGAGTTGATCATGTTCTGGAACTGGATCGGACGGTCGCAGGAGGAGATCGTACAGGCCCGCCGGGACTGGATGGAAGGGACACGGTTCGGTGAGGTCAAGGGGTATGACGGCGTCCCGCTGCCTGCCCCTGCGCTGCCGACGGTGCCACTGAAGCCGCGCGGAAGGGAACGCTGACCTGCGGGAATGGCCGATGAGCTGGTGCCGGCCAGTCGGCCGGCCGTCCTCCGTCGTCCCTCATGGGTACCTTGCGGGCGAGGGACGGCAGGGCGTGCTGTTAGCTCGATGTGTTGCGCCATGCCTGTCGAGGGTGTGGCCATCTGCGGGTGGCTGTGGCAGGACACTTGCTAACCCTTTGCTCACTCTACTGACGCGTCATCATGTTCCGGTGGCCTTCGTGGCTGACCTCTGGGCGCGGTGGCGTCGTCAGCGTGGCTGGATGACCACCGCGTGGATAGCGAGCCTGTGGGTGACCGGCACACGCTCGGCCGCACGGACTCGCTGCTTGGCCCATCGTATTGTGGGGGTTCTACAAGCGGCGTCAATGGCTGTGACGGTGAGGCTTGTGGTGCTGCCTTCTTGGAGGAGAGCCATATCGGAGCGCTCGTAGCAGGCTTCTCGGCGGCTGGTCGTACCGCGTACATGAGCCTCTGAGAATCCGTGAATCACGGCCCTGTCGTGGCCTGGGGAGCCGGGTCCAGGATGGAGCGGATCCGGCGCAGTCCTTCGTGGTTGACGGAGAACCAGGCCCAAGTACCGCGCCGTTCGCGGTCCAGGAGCCCTGCCTCAGTCATGATCTTCAAGTGGTGACTGACTGTGGACTGGCGCAGCCCCAGGCTGTCGGCCAGATCGCACACGCAGGCCTCGCCATCGGGGGTCCGTTCCAGGAGTCGGAACAATTGCAGGCGGGTGGGGTCGGCGATGGATCTCAGTATCGTGGACAGCTGTTCGGCTTCTGATCGCTCCAGGGGCTGGCAGTTCAGCCCGGGCCCGCATGAGCCGCCTTCGAAGAACCCGTCATCCGACATCTGCAGATCTATGACAGTCACCCGTCAACCATAGACGCAGTGTGATCACCTTGACACGATCGAATATGGCCGGACTGCGAGTTCACCTGATGTTGGGCAGCTGCTAGGGCAGGCCCCTCCGTTTCGGTCCTTGGTGGCTATGGCTTTGTGGCAGCCGTAGTTGGTGCCGTGTACCAGGCGATGAGCGCAGCGGCGGACGAGGTCAACGCGAGAACGGCGAACAGGTGGGGGTAGCCGCCGAGAGGGGCGGCCAGGGCGGTGCCGGCGAACGGAGCGAGTGCGGAGGCGGTCGTCGTGGGGGCGGCGAGGATGCCGGAGAGGCGGCCGTAGCGATTGGCGCCCCATCGGTCTGTGATGGCGGTGGCCTGCAGCAGGGTCAGGTTGCCGCGGACGGTGCCGGCGATTACGGCCAGCGCCGCAAGAACCCCGTAAGGGCCGGGAATGAGCGCGAAGGCCGCGGTGGTCAGTCCTCCCATGCCGATCAGCACTGCTGCGCGTAGAGCGGGGGAGCTGCGGCGGGCCAGTGAGGCGTAGAGGGTGCGGCCGAGGGTCTGGCCGGCTCCGCCCAGCCCCAGGGCCCAGGCGGCTTCGGCAGCGGTGTAGCCGCGGTCGAGCAGCAGGGGGACGAGGGTGATGACGACGGCGTACGTTGCGAACGCCGACAGGGTCAGAGCCGTTGCCAGAAGAAGGAAGGGACGGCTACGCGTGATGACGACTGTAGATGCGGTCTCACCTGTTGTGCTCGGGGATGGGGCGGGGGGCCATGGGCCGCGCAGGGCATAGGCGTGTAGGGGCACCGTCACTGTGGCCAGGACGAGAGCCAGAAGCAGGTAGGTGTGCCGCCAACTGAAGTGGTTGGCCAACTGGGCGGTGAGTGGTGCGAAGACGGTCGATGCCAGGCCGCCGGCAAGAGTGACGATCGTCAGCGCACGTACGTGGTTGGGGGCCCACCAGCGGGTAAGCGCCGCGAACGCGGGTTGGTAGAAGGTGGAGGCCATGGCGAAACCGGCCAGTAGCCATCCGGCGGTGAACAGGGTCAGGTTGGGGGCGCTGGCGATGATGACCAAGCTGACTGTGCCGACCACCGATCCGACGGTCATGACGGTGCGAGGGCCTCGGGCATCGAGGATACGGCCGATGCTGATGCCCGCAACAGCCGACATCAGCAGGGCAGCGGAGAACGCGGCCGTGGTTGCGGTGGCGCTCCAGCCGGTGGCCATGGTGATCTGTGGGTTGAGGACCGGAAAGGCGTAGTAGACGATGCCCCAGCTGGTGATCTGGGTCAGGCACAGGGCGGGGAGAGCCGCCCCCGGCCGCGCCGGCCGGTCGAGGGCGGTGGTTGCGGGGGAGCGGTAGCTCATGCGCCGGTCAGCAACAACTGGCTGTGGTGGTCTGCGGCCCGGTCTGGACGGCATCGGTGGACGCGCAACAGGTGCTGCTGGGTTGCTTGGCCAGGGTGTCGGCGTCCGCCTTCACGACGTACACCTCCCACGCCTCCTGGCCGGGGCCGTGTACCCACACCTTGTCCTGCAGGGCGTAGCAGCAGGTGGTGTCGTTCTCTTCGCGGGTGCTCAGCCCGGCCTGGTTCAGCCGGGCGGTGGCTGCCGCAACGTCCTCGGTGGATGCCACCTCGACACCGAGGTGGTCCAGGCGAGTGTCCGCGCCTCCTTCTCCCTCGATCAGAACGAGCTTGAGTGGCGGCTCGGTGACCGCGAAGTTCGCATAGCCATCACGGAGCTTGGCCGGCTCGGTGTCGAACAGCTTGCTGTAGAAGGCGACGGCTGCCTGCACGTCGGGTACTCGCAGGGCGAGTTGTATCCGGGACATGGGGACATTCCTCCTGCCGGTTCAGTGGTACGCGTTTCCCGCGGCCGCAACGGCTGCGGGTGGGGACGATCAGGCGTTGCTGCTGCTGCCGGGTGTGGTGGCAGGTCCGGGGGAGATGGTGGACAACTGGACCAACTGGGGAGCCGAGGGAGAGCAGCAGCCTTCCGTGGCGGGCTCGGCGGCGTCGTCCGTGTCGAAGAGTCCCGAGCCTCCGCAGACGCCCGTTTCCGGCAGGACCAGCTCGACGCGGTCGGCCGCTTCGGTTTCGCCCGCCAGGGCGGCCGCGATGGAGCGGACCTGCTCGTAGCCGGTCATCGCCAGGAACGTGGGAGCCCGTCCGTAGCTCTTCATGCCGACCAGGTAGACACCGGAGTCCGGGTGGGACAGTTCCCGATGGCCGTGCGGGTAGACGGTGCCGCACGAGTGCTGGTTGGGGTCGATCAGCGGAGCGAGCTCGACCGGTGCCTCCAGGCGTTCGTCCAGGCGCAGGCGGACCTCGGAGAGGAAGGACAGGTCGGGGCGGAAACCGGTCAGGACGATGACCTCGTCCACTGCCTGGAGCCGCCGACCGTCCTCCGCGACGAGGATCAGCCGGCCCTCGGCACCGCGTTCCACGGCCTCGGTGCGAAAGCCCGTGACCGCCTCCGCGTGGCCCTCATCGACGGCGGCCTTCGCTGCCAGACCGAGGGCACCGCGTGCGGGCAGCTGGTCCGCTTCGCCGCCGCCGTAGGTGGAGCCCGAGAGGCCGCGGCGCAGTACCCATACCGTCTTTGTCGTCGCGCTGTTGTGGGATCGCGCGAGTTCGGCCAGTGAGGCGAGCGCGGTGAATGCCGAGGCGCCCGAGCCGATGACCGCGGTGCGCTTTCCCGCGTAGCGTGCGCGCACCGCCGGGTCCGTGAGATCGGGGACGCGGTAGGTGACATGGTCGGAGGCCATGTGCTCGCCGAGGGCGGGCAGACCGGTGCTGCCGGCGGGGGAGGGCAGGGACCAGGTGCCGGAGGCATCGATCACTGCGGAGGCGGTGATCCTCTCTTCCCGGCCGTCCGCGTGCTTCACCTGGACGACGTACGGCTGTGCGTCGCGGTCGGCGTCCACGACGCGGTCCCGGCCGGCCTTCGAGACGCCGGTGACTCGGGCTCCGTAGCGGACCCGGTCGCCGAGGGTGTCGGCAAGCGGCTGCAGATAGTGCTGCACCCAATCGCCGCCGCTGGGGTAGGTGCTGCTGTCGGGCCTGCTCCACCCGGTGCGGGAGAGGAGCTTTTCGGCGGTGGGGTCCACGACCTCGCCCCATGTGGAGAACAGGCGGACGTGGGCCCACTCGCTGACGGCGCTGCCGACGGTGGGGCCTGCTTCCAGTACGAGCGGAGGGAGCCCTTGTTCCAGCAGATGAGCTGCGGCAGCCAGCCCGATGGGTCCGGCGCCGATGACGACTACGGGTGTGGTGGGAACGGCGGGCGCATTCACGACGGCTCCTCGGCTTCGATGTTTGTCGATGCCGCCAGGATGCATCCGAGATCGACGTTCGTCAACATAGAAGTTCATCTAAGCTGTGCCCGTTCGGGCGCAGAGGGGTTCCGCTTGCCGCTTGGCAAATGATTAGATGCCTGTCAACATAGAGGTATGTCGAATCTGGCTCTGGACTCCACCAACGTGAACGCCACCGCGTCCTGGTGCTGCCAGCCGCTGGGCAGGGAAGAGCTGTCCGCTGCGGACTCGGAAAAGATCGCCGTGATGTTCAAGGCGCTGTCCGATCCCGTCCGGCTGCGGCTGTTCTCGAAGATCGCCGCTCGGCCGGGTGGAGAGGCCTGTGTCTGTGACATTCAGGATGTCGGAGTCTCTCAGCCCACGGTCAGCCACCACCTGCGCAAGCTGCGAGAGGCCGGACTTCTCGAGTCGGAGCGTCGCGCCAGCTGGGTGTATTACCGGGTTGCGCCCGGCGTTCTGTCGGCCATGGCGGGACTGCTGTCGCAGACCACCTGAACCGGTGGGCTCCGCCCGTCCGCAGGTGCACGCTCGGACCGTATGCTGCGGTCCCCTGGGTGCCAGGACATGCCCACCGGTAACGGATCCCAGAAGGGACGCTGGGAGGGAGATGTCATGTGTCAGAAGGGGGCGGGCTCCGCTTGTGACGGGACGTGTCTGGAGCTGAGCGCGGCCGACATGGTCTGGTGGTCCAATGTCTTCAAGACCCTGGGAGACCCCGTTCGTCTGCAGTTGCTGATGAAGCTCGCGGAGCGGTCAGGAGGTGAAGCCGCGGTACATGAACTGGCGGACGTCGGCGTGTCCGCTGCCACGGTCAGCCATCACTTGAAACGACTGCGCTGCATAGGTCTGATCGAGAGCAGACGTGAGGGTCGCCTCGTCTACTACAAGCTGGGTGCCGGTGTGCGCGCTGCGCTGATGCAGATCCTGCATCAGCGCAGCCAGGTCGGTGCGTAGGCATCGTCGGTCGGGACCGACGCTCCGCCCCTACCGTTGCGGTCAGGTGCTGACGGTACGACACGAGGCTCGAGTCGAGGACATGTGGGGGCGGCGGTCGGACCTTCACTCCCATACTGACGATCAGGCCACGGCGGCAGCCGTCGATGCCGTCGCGGGTTGGTCCAGGTGGACGGTCGTATCGCACAGGCGCTCCACCTGCGCCGGGTCGTGGGAGACCAGGAGGACGGCACGGCTTCCGCGCAGCGCCGCAATGGACTGTTCGACCTTGTCCCTGCTGCGTTCGTCGAGTGCGCTGGTGGGCTCGTCGAGCAGCAGTGCGGCCGGCTCCAGAGCAAGGGCCCGGGCAAGGCAGAGTCGTTGGCGCTGCCCCGCGGACAGGTTCTGCGCGGGTGAGTCGAGCCGGTCGGCGACCTCCTTCCACAGTCCGGCTTCCTCCAGCGCCTTCTCCGCGCGCTCGCGCAGGACTTCCTGAGAGGCCCGGAGAAGATGACGGAGCCCGAACAGGGCGTTGTCGAGGATGCTGCCCCCGAAGACGACAGGCGTCTGAGGAACAAGGACGATCTTCGCCCTCAGGTCGGCGTCTCCCTTGCCAGGTGCGATCGTGCGGTCCAGCACCTGGAGTTCCCCGTCGCGGGTCAGCCCGTTCGGGAGCAGTTCCACCAGGGCGCGCAGAACCGTGGATTTGCCGACCCCGGACGGTCCGCACAGGCCCGTGGTCGACCCGTGCTGGAGACTGAAGGAGACAGGGCCGACCAGAGTTTTGTCCTTGCTGCGTACGCGGAGCTGGCGCACGGTGATCACGTTGTCCATCGTTCCCCCTCGGACCGGTTGCGCAGCGCCACCGCCGCGCTGAGAAGTACGGCTGTGATGACGACCAGCACCATGGCGCTTCCCCATGCCTGGGTGACGGCCTGTGGGTCGCCCGAGTCCTGGGAGAGCGTGAAGATGTGGGTCGGTAGTGCCTGCACCGGTGCTTCCACGATGCCGCTCGGTAGGGCGGGTGCGCCGAAGAAGACCGTCGCGGTAAAGATCAGCGGGGCGGTCTCGCCGGCCGCGCGGGCCAGTCCGAGCAGCAGTCCGGTGATCGTTGCGGGCCAGGTGTACGGAACGACGACGGAGCGGACGAACTGTGCGCGCGTCAGGCCGAGGGACATGGCGCTTTCCTTGAGCTCTGGAGGGATGCTTCTGACGCGGGCGGAGGTCGTCAGGGCTATCACCGGCACCACGACGGGGACGAGTACGATCGCGCCGGCCAGCCACGACCGGCCCCAGCCCATGGTGGTGGAGAGGATCACGAATCCGGCCAGGCCCAGCAGGATGGTCGGAGCCCCTCCGAGGACGACCGTGAAGGTCTGCAGCACTCGCGCCGTGCGCTGGGATGCGTGGACACCGATCAGGATTCCCGCCCCGAATCCGAGGGGCAGGGCCAGGATGCCGGTGGCGGTGACAAGGAGCACGGTACCGACGATTTGGTCGCGGACTCCGCCTCCCGCAGCGCCCGTCGCTGAGGAGAACCAGAAGGACGGGTTGAAGGCCGAACTCCCGCGTGTCACCAGTAGAGCGAGCATGCCGAGGAGGAGTGCACTGGGCAGGAGCAGGGCGCCCATCCGGAGCGTCATGACCAGCCGGTCCCGCTGCAACCGCATCCGCGGTGTCCCCCGGAAGCGCGGAGTGCGGTCCGCCGTGTTCTTGCTGGTGCGGCTTCGTGTGCCCCAGATGGTTGCGGCGGCCACCAGCGCCAGGAGGATGAGGCCCAGTGCGCAGAGCGCGGCGAAGTAGGGGCCAGAGGTCCCGGCGAGGACGGGTTCCGGTCCGGCGAGTTTCGTCGTCAGTGTCTGGCCGGGGTGGGTCAGTGAGTCGAGGAACCCCCCGAAGCTGGTGGGCAGTCGTCCGTCTGCCCGGCCGACGACCAGGAAGACGGCGATGGCTTCGCCCAGCGCTCGGGCCAGTCCGAGCAGTACGGCCGCTCGCATGCCGGATCGGGCCAGTGGCAGGACTGCCGAGCGGACCACTTCCCGGCGGGTCAGGCCGAGGGAGTACGCGGACTCGCGGACGCGGTCCGGCACAGCGGCGAGTGCGTCGACACTGACCGCCACGATCGTCGGAGTGATCATGACGGCGAGGACGATGCCGGCGGCGGCGAGACTGTCGCCACCCGGTACGTCGCCGATCTGCGCGATGACCGGGCGGACGACCATGATGCCGATGAGGCCGTAGACGATGGACGGTACGGCTGCGAGCAACTCCACGCACATGCGCAGCGGCCGGGACAGGCGGGGCGGGAGGTACTCCGACAGTGCGACGGCCGCGGCCCAGCTGATCGGCACGGCGATGACCAGCGCGAGGGCGGACACCACGGCGGTTCCGTAGATCATTGCCAGGCCGCCGTACACGGAGCTCGTCGGGGCCCATGCCTTTTCGGTCAGCAGTTCAAGCCAGTCGACGCGCCCGCTGGCCAGTCCCGCGCCGAGGTATCCGATGACGGTCAGGAGCAGGGCCGCCACGGCGAAGGCCCCGCCGTACAGCCAACTCCAGATCCATGTGGAGGGGCGGGGGCGGCTGCCGATGTCGGGTGCGTCGGGAGGCCGTGTCAGGGTCTTGGTGGTCATCGACTACTTCCCGATTTCCTTGAGGGTCAGGTAGTCGTGCTTGGTCATCAAGGCCTGACCCTTGGCGGAGAGTACGTAGTCGATGAACTTCTTGGCGGTTCCCTCCGGCTTGCCGTTGGTGATCAAGTAGAGGGGACGGGACATGGGGTACTTGCCCGTGGCGATGTTCTCGGGGGATGCCTCTATGCCGTCCAGCGTGACCGCGGCCAGGCGGTCGCGTCCTTCGACGAAGCTGGTGGACAGCGGTGCCACGGCCCCAGGCGTGGACTCCAGCTTGTTGCGGGTCTCCAGGTTGCCGCCGACGATGGCGAAGTTGCCGGACTCCGGCGGCGGCGGGGCCTTCTCGTCCCCGTAGATGTACTTGTCGAGGACCTCTCGCGTGCCTCGCCCCGGTTCCTTGTCGTAGACGAAGACGTCGAGATCCGGGCCGCCGACTTCGGACCAGTTCTTGATCTTGCCCTCGAACAGGTCACGCACCTGGTCGGCGGTGAGGTTCTTGACTCCGGCGTCGGCGACCTGCTTGGTGACGATGATGCCGACGGCGTCGGCGCCGATCTGTGTGGAGACGAAGTCGGTGTTGGGGTTGGCGGCCTTGTCCTCGTCGGACAGGGGCTTCGAGCTCAGGGCGACGGTGATCTGCCCGGAGGCGAGCTGCGAGATGCCGCCGGCTGAGCCGCCCTGGGTGGCGACGGTGATGTCGAGTCCGTCGGCCTTGAGTGCTTCGGCCGCGTCGGCGGCGACCGGAGCCACCGTGGTGGATCCGCTGACCTGCAGGGCGCCACTCTTTCCGGCTCCGCCGTCGGCGCAACCGGCCAGGGATACGACCGCCAGTGCCGAAGTTACGAGGCATGCGAGGCGGCGCTTTTTGCTGAACATTTCTGAGGCCCTTCCTTTGCGCGTGACCGTGGTACCTGGGGTGTAGGGGGACGGGGCGCGATGCGACGCCCTCTTGACGGTCACCGGTGTGACAGACGAGGAAGGACTGGGCTGGTAGGTGGGGCGTAGACGAACGCTGAGTGTGTGCAGGCGTGCATGTCAGATCCTTCGGGGTTGGCGGTGCCCTGAAAGAGAACGCGAGGAATCTCCCGTGGGAGGCCGCTCGCGCAGGCTGCGGGGGGATCTGGTGGCGCGGCCCTCGCTATGTGGTGGTGAGCCAGACGGTGTCGGACGCGGCCAGGTGGAGGTGCAGACCGTCGGCTGCGTCGCTGGTGTGCATGGAGCCGCTGAGGAAGTGCCAGTTGCAGTCGGTGTGCTCGGGCAGCAGGGTGCGGAGATTGACGCGGCTCTCCGTCGCGGACGGGTTGTGCAGGCCCAGCACCGCTCGCGAGCGGTCGGCGGGCTCGTGCAGTACTGCCTCGACGCCGTCGGCCTCCAACTCGCGGACGAGAGCGTCCTCGGCGAAGGCGGCAGCGATGTGAGGCAGCGTCATGCAGTCGGACAGAGCGGGAGTTCGATGCCACAGGGCGTGGCCGGGTGTGGGGGTGAGTGGACTCACAGCAGGGGCCTTCCTGTCATGGCGGGTCCGGGTTTGTGTCCTAGCAGGTGCAGGACGGTGGGGGCCACGTCGGCCAACGTGGCCGTGGCCGGCAGCGTGGGTGCCGGCGTGTGGGTCTGGTTGGGGACGATCACCAGCGGGACCGGGTTAGTCGTGTGGCCGCCGTAGGGCCGCACGCTTCGGTCCGGAGCCTGCTTGGTCATGCGCTCTGCATTGCCGTGGTCTCCCACGGCCACTACCCACCGGCCGCTGTTCCGGGCCGCCTGCAGAATCCGGTCCACGGCGGCGTCGGTCGCCTCGCAGGCCGCGACGGTGGCGGCGAGATTGCCCGTGTGCCCGACCACGTCGATGTTGGCCAGATTGGCGATGACGAGGTCGACATCGATGCGGCCGGCTGCTTCGACCACCGCCTTCGTGACGCGGTCGAGGTTCATGTGAGGACGGGCGACGTAGTCGGCCTTGCCCTCACCCGTGATCAGCACATGCTCCTCGCCGTCGCGGACGGTCGCGTCCCGGCCGTTGATGTAGTACGTGACGTGCTCGAACTTCTCGGTCTCCGCGATGCGGACACTGCGCAACCCGGCTTCCTGGAGCTCATCGGCCAGACCGCCGGAGGCGTCCGCACGCTCCACGAGTGCGGGAATCGCGGTGCGGGTGTCGTACTGGGCCAGGCTCACCATGTTCACCGTGCGGCCGGTGGCTGCGAGGTGCTCATGGAGCCTGTCGGCGAACTGCTGGATGCGGTCGCTGCGGAAGTTGAACCACAGCACCGCGTCGCCGTCGGCGACCCTCGCGTCACCCGCCTTCGTGAGCACGGAGGCGGGGACCCATTCGTCGCCGCGTTCGCTCGAGTGGACCGCCGAGCGGGCACTGCCAGCCGGGGAGCCGCGCCCGTCCGCGACCAGGGCGACCGCGTGCTCGGTCAGGTCGAGATCACCGGCCTTGTCCATCGCGTAGCCGCGGCCGACGACTGTGGCGATCTGCCCGGTCCCGGCCGCGGCGGCCAACTCGGCCACCCGCGTCAGATACGTCTCGCCCGTGTGGTCGGCGACATCCCGGCCGTCAGTGATCGCATGGATGAAGACGCGCTCCACCTGGTGCGCGGCCGCGGCGGCCAGCAGCTCGCTCAGGTGCTCGACGTGGGCGTGGATCTGCCCGTCCGAACACAGACCGATCAGATGCAGCGCGCCTGCGGTGTCGGCGATTTCGTTCAGCAGGGCGTCCAGCCGCGGATGGCTGCGCAGGGCGCCGCTGTCGATGGCCTGCTGGACCAGGAGGCTGTCGTAGGGAAGAGGCCTTCCGGCTCCGATGACCATGTGGCCGATCTCGGAGTTGCCGACCGTTCCGGGGAGCAGCCCGACCGCTTCGCCGGAAGCCTCGGCCAGCGTGCTCGGATGCTGGGCCAAGAGGTCGGCCAGCATCGGGGTGCGGGCGAGGCTCAGGGCGTTGTCGTCGGCTGCGTCGGCGGAGCCCCAGCCGTCGAGGATCAGGAGAATTCCCGGGCCGGCGAGCACCGGGTCGGGTGTACTCACTTGGTGCTCTCCAGGTCCGGGTGCAGGGTGTCGAGGGTCTGCCAGAAGGCAGGGAAGGACTTGGCGACGCATCCCGGGTCCTTGATGACCACGCCCTCGGTGCGCAGACCGGCGATGGCGAAGGTCATGGCGATGCGGTGGTCGTCGTAGGTGTCGATGACCGCGCCGTGCGGTGTACCGCCGGTGATGTACATCGCGTCGGCGTGTTCCTCGACGTCGATGCCCATCTTGCGCAGCTCGGTGGTGACGGCGGCGATGCGGTCGCACTCCTTGACGCGCAGGGAGGCGATGTTGGTGATCCGGGTGGTGCCCTCGGCGTACGCGGCGGCGATGGCCAGGGAGGGCACGACGTCGGGCATGGCCTCCATGTCGATGTCGATGCCGCGCAGGGGACCGCCGGTGACCGTGATGGAGTCGTCGCCGACCTCGGTGCGACAGCCCATCCGCTCCAGGGCCTGGACGAGGTGGACGTCTCCCTGGTGGGAGCCGGCGCCGATGCCCGGGATGACGACACGCGACTGGAGGACGGCGGCGGCCGCCAGGAAGTAGGACATGCCGGAGGCGTCCGGCTCGACGGTGACCTGCCCGCCGCGGGCCTGCTGACCGGACGGGACGGTGAAGCGCCGGTAGCCGTCCCGGTCGACGCTCACGCCCATCTCCGCCAGTGCGGCGAGCGTCATCTCCACGTAGGGCTTGGAGACCAGGTCGTCGCTGATGGTGATCTCGGTGTCGGTCTGGGCGCGCAGCGCGTTGATGATCAGGCTGGAGGTGAACTGGCTGGACACGGCTCCGCTGATGGAGGTGGAGCCGCCCTTGAAGGAGCCGCCGACGACGCGGATGGGCGGGCTGCCGTTGCCGCGTACCGCGGTGGCGTCCACACCGAGTGCCGGCAATGCCTTGAGCAGGTCGCCCATGGGGCGCTCCTGCATGCGAGAGTTGCCGGTGATGATCGTCGTGCCTTCAGCGTGACCGGCCATGGAGATCAGGAACCGTAGGGGCGTGCCCGCGCCGCCGACGAAGATGTCCTCGCTCGGGGCGCGCATTGGCTTGCCCGTGGGGGTGACGCGTATGCGGGCGGTGGCGTGGTCGATGTCGCAGGTGACGTGGCCGAAGGTTTCGATGGCGCGGGAGAAGTAGACGGTGTCGTCGGACAACAGGGCGTTGTCGATGACCGTTTCCTGCCCGGACAGCGAGGCGATGGCGAGGTATCGGTTGGTGTAGCTCTTGGAGCCCAGGACGCGGACGGTCTCGTCGAAAGCGGTGAGGGTCCGGATCGTGAGGGTCTCGGCCTTGAGCCGTGGGTCGGGCGTTGCGGACATGCGTTACCTCCTGCGGTGGGGACGGGTGAGGTGATGTCTGTGCTCGGTGATGAGTTCAGGCTTTGACGACCCGGCACGCGAAGCACTTGAAGGCCTGCTGGCCGGACAGGTTGTCGTAGAAGCGGTCGTCGGGCAGGGTGTTGGCCGCCTCGTAGCGGGGGTCGTCGAAGAGGTCACCCTGCTTTTGGGCCGGCCCGAAGGTGTTGGGGACGAACACGGTGTCCGCTCTGATCCCCTCCCAGAGGAGTGCGGTACCGGTGACCGATCCGCGAGGGCTCTCGACGGTCACCTTGTCGCCGTCGGCGATGCCGGAACGGCGTGCCGTGTCGGGGTGGATCTGGATGAAGCGGATGCCGTTGAGCTGCTTGCCGGTGGGTGTCCAGTGGGTCACCTCGGCGAAGTGGACGACGCTGGGCCTCCCCGTCATGCCCATGAGCGGGAAGTCACGGTGCACCGCGTCGCTTCCGGGGACGCCCAGGCGTACGGGATGGGTGACTGCCTGGGGATTGATGGGGTTGGTGACGAACTTGCGGCTGTAGGACAGGGTGGGGTTCTTGCCGGTGACCTCGGGGTGTGTGTAGAAGATCGGCAGGGCGCTGTGCCCGGTGACGGTCAGTTTCTTCTCCAGGGCCGGTGTCGAGATCTCGACTTTGCCGCTGGGGGTGAGGAAGCGTTTGCCGCGGTTGGCCGGGTCGAGTGACTCGGCCGCCTGGTACCAGCTGGGGTGGTCCAGGTAGAGGGTGCTCACGCCGGGGTGGTCCTCGGTGGGGCACGGCCAGCGCAGCGGCTCGGTGCGCTGTCGCATCCTTGCGCGGGTCATTCCGCCCACGCCGGGGGTGTGGGTGACGAAGTCGTCCCACAGTTCCCGGTAGTTCATCCACCGCTCGGGAAACGCCGTACGCCACTCGGCGGCCGGCCGACGGCTGTCGAGTTCGGCCAGCGCGTGCGCGAGCCCGACCCAGATCTCCCAGTCCGGCCGGGACTCGCCCACCCGCTCGACGGCCTGGTCCTGCCAGCGAATGGCCCGGTCGTCGCGGCGCATGTAGACGCCTTCCATCTCCAAACCACTGCAGACCGGCAGGATGATGTCGGCGTAGTACGCGGCCTCTTCCATGAACAGGCCGGTGTAGACGTAGAAGTCGAGTTGTTCGAAGGCCTTCTTGACCTTGGTCGTGTTGGCTGAGGACACCAGCGGATTGCCCTGGGTCACCACCGCGCGCAGTCGGTAGGGGTTGTCCGTGAGGATGGACTCGGCGAAGTAGTCCGGGCCGACTGGCAGCGCCTCGCGCCGCTCGGGTACGTCGGCGTCCAGGGGCGGCAGGTGCAGGTCGCCGGGCCACGTGTTGTGCATGAAGTTGCAGCCGCCGCCCGGCTGCCCGATGTTGCCCGTCACCGCAGCCAGGAACGTGGCCACCCGGTAGGTGTCGAAGGCCCCGAGCTGGTGGGAGATACCCGCATTGCAGAAGATCGCCGCCGGTTTCGCCGTCGCGTACTCCACCGCCATCTTGGTGATGACGTCGGCCTTGACTCCGGTTACCTTTGCCGCCCACTCGGGCGTGAATCGGTGCTTCGCGAGATGCTCGCGCAGCTCGTCAAAACCTGCTACCCATCGTTTGACGAACGTCTTGTCGTACAGCTTCTCCTGCACGATGTGGTGGAGCATGGCGAGCAGGAGCGCGAGGTCTGTGTGCGGCTTCGGCGCCACCCAGCGGTCGGCCGCGGCTCCGGTGGGCGTCAGGCGCGGGTCCACGACTGTCAGGGTCGCGTTGTTCTCCTTGCGGCCGCGCAGGAGGTAGTCGAAGGTGACCGGGTGGGTCTCGGCCTGGTTGGTGCCCAGGAACAGGTAGTGGCGCGCCGAGCCGAGGTCGTCCTTGCCGGTCGCGCCGTCGGTCCCGTACCCGTTGGTGAAGTTGCCGAGCCCGAAGGTCGTCGCAAGGGCGTTGCCGCCGGCGTCGTTGCAGACCGGGCCGACGTCCGTGTTGTTGGGGCTGCCCAGCATGGCGAACATGCGGGCCACGAGAGATCCGGTGCCTCGGGGCATCCGGCCGGTGGTGCGGTTGGCGATGGTGTGGGCCTGGCCGGCGTCCCGCAGCGCCAGGAACTTCCTGGCGATGGTGTTCAGTGCCTCCTCCCAGCTCACCTCCTCGAACTTGGAGTGCGGGGAGCCCTTCGCACCGGAGACGCGGCGAAGTGGACGGGTCAGCCGCTCGGTGTTGTAGACGAGCTGCGGCATCAGCTCGGCTTTGACACACACCTGCCCCTGCTGGACCGGGTCACCGTCCTCGCCTCGCACGGCCAGTACGCGGCCTGCTTTGAGATCGACGTTGAGCCGGCAGTTGGAATTGCAGAACTGGCAGGCGGTGGCGACTGTCCTGTCAGGGGTCAAGGCGGCGGACCGGTCGGTGAAATCCGCGCCGGACCGGCTGCCCGTACCGGAAGGTTCTCCCGGGGAGCCCGAGGCATCGGCCGCTTGTGCAGAGACCACTGGAAGCAGGACGGGCGTTCCAAGGCCTGCACCGCCGACGACGGTCCCGCGGACGAAGCCGCGCCGGGACAGGCCGTGCTGATCGCGCTTCATGAAGACGTGGGGATCCTTCCGCCTGGTGTGGGGTACGAGGCGGGCATGGCGGTGCCCGGGCCGTGCGGGTACGCCGCACGGCCTTGTCCGATGCGGACGTGCCGTGGTGATCAGGGTGTGGGCGTCGGCAGGGCGTCGGCCTTCGCCCGTACGGCGGCCAGGAACGCCTTGAGGATCTTGTGTTCGCTGCCCGGAGCCGACGAGAGCTCGGGCTGGAAGAGGCTGCCCAGGAAGAAGGGGTGCCCGGTGATCTCCAGGGCCCGGGGTGCACCGTCGCTGTCCCAGGCGCTCAGCCTCAGTGAGCCCTGGTTGGCCGCGTTCATGAACGCGTCGGTCAGCCCGTAGTCGCAGTGGAAGATCTCCTCGACCTCGGTCGTGCCGTAGATGCCCGCGAGCCGGGAGTTCTCCATGACCGTCAACGGAGCCTTCTCTCCGCGGAAGGAGCACTTCAGCGGGGTGACGAGAGGCATCAGCTTCTCGGGGTCCTCGTCGACGCCGGCCGCCTCCGGGAGGTGGAGCACGTTCTGGGCGTGTTCGATCAGGGCGCTGAAGAATCCGCCGCAGGTGCCCAGGAAGGGCAGGCCGTTCTCACGGGCGTGGCGCACGGCGACGTGCACGCCCTTCTGGTTGAAGTAAGGGGCTCCCGGCACGACCCATATGCCGTCGAAGCCATCGACAACCGAGGCGTCGTGTATGTCGGTGGTCGGTATCCACTCGGTGGTCAGATCCCACTGCTCACGCATCGCGTCGATCCTGGGGTGGGACGGCTCGTCGTGATTGCCGCGGTCTCCCACCAGGGCAAGGCGTGGCTGTGCAGAGACTGACATCGTTTTCCCCTTCAACGGTTCAGGAGGGCGAATCCGTCTCGCCAGTGACGGTTCCAGCCCAAGGGGCGCGGCAGAACGCGTGCCGTGCGTTCTGCTGCGCGGGTGTGGTCGTGCCTGAGGTGATGTCAGGACCGTGCCGCCACGCACGGGTCCCGTGAGGAAGGAAGGTGGGGAACTACCGCCGTGTGGACGGCTGGGCTGCGAGGTGTTGCCTACCGGATGTACGCATGTCTGCCAGCCCCCTGGTATGCCCCGTGTGGGAGCCCTTCGCAGGCCCCCCGTGCTGCTTCTCGCTCAATTTATCGATGGCGGTCAAAGTATTCGAGGGTTTCCGGGTCGGCCTGGAAACGATCACGCCATCTCTGTCGTTCGACGGCACTGCCGCTGCGCCGGCTGTCCAGGGGCGGCAAGGAGGTGCTCTGACCAGCCGTGTCGGTGGTACGCCGGTGCCTGTGGATCGGAGGGGTGGGGGAGTCCCGCTCGACGGCGATCCGTCACCGTGAGTACTGCCGTGCACGCCAGTGCGGTGAACGGAACCCGCGTGACGGATCGCGGGAGGCCGTATGAGTTGGCCGGATCCGGCGCACAAACCAGGCCGTTATTAACAGTGATGACTGTTGATAGCGATGAATGCTGTTTAGTTTGGGCTTGGCTGATGGCCGGCCTGCTCGTCATTCCCCCGTGCGACGGCCGGCCACAGCCGCTCCCCGGGACTCCAACCTGTTGCGTTTGAGGAGAAGCAAGTGAACAGCTCCGCCGGCCATCCGCGCCGATGGCAGATCCTGAACATCCTGTGCCTGAGTCTCGTGTTGATCGGCCTGGACACCCTGATCCTGAACCTGGCGCTGCCCAGCATCCAGAAGGACCTGGATGCCACGAGCAGCCAACTGCAGTGGATGGTGGACTCCTACGCCCTGGCGTTCGGCGGGCTGCTGCTCATGGCCGGCGGCTTGTCGGACCGGTTCGGCCGGAAGAGGCTTCTCTCCGTCGGTCTGGGGGCCTTCGCCCTGACCAGCCTGGGCGCCGCGTTCGCCTCCAACGCCGAGATGCTGATCACTTTCCGGGCCCTCATGGGCATCTCGGCGGCGCTGATGATGCCCGCCACCCTTGCCATCATCAAGGATGTCTTCCCGCGCGAGGAGCAGGGCAAGGCGATCGGCATCTGGTCGGGCGCAGCCGCGGTCGGCGTGCCGCTGGGCCCGCTCGTCAGTGGTCTGCTGCTCGAACACTTCTGGTGGGGATCGATGTTCCTCATCAACGTCCCCCTCGCGGCCATCGCCCTGATCGGTGGAGCCAAGCTCATCCCCGAGTCCAAGGCCGAAGGTCACCCCGGACTGGACCTCGTCGGCGCCCTGCTCTCGGTGGCGGGGCTGGTGGCGATCGTCTACGGCCTGGTCGAAGCCCCGCACAACGGCTGGGGCGACATCATCACCCTCGGCTCTCTGTTCGTCGGCGTGGTGCTGATGGTCGCCTTTGTTCTGTGGGAGCGGAAGACGGCCCATCCGATGCTCGACGTCGGCCTGTTCCTGAACGCTCGCTACGGCGGGGGCGCTCTGGCCATCGCCTGCACCTCCTTCGGCCTCTACAGCGGCCTGTACCTGCTCACCCAGTATCTGCAGTCGGTGCTCGAACTCGACCCCCTGGGCGCGGGCCTGCGCATGCTCGCCATCGGCACGATGATGGTCGGCGCGCCGCTGTCCGCGAAGCTGGTGGAGCGCACGGGGTTGAAGACGACAGTGGTGGTCGGCCTGCTGCTGTGTGCTGCGGGACTCGGTGTTCTGGCCGGGCTCAGCGTCGACGACGAGACGCAGGCACTGATCGGCCTAGCCGTGTTCGGCCTGGGCATGGGTATCGCGCTGCCCGCCGCCGTGGATGCCATCCTGGTGGTCTCCGCCGCCCGTCAGGCGGGCGCCGGGTCGGCCGTCGCCGATGTCGGCATGCAGGTGGGCGGCGCGCTGGGCATCGCGATCAGCGGCAGTGTGATCACCACGCTGTACCGTGACGACCTGCCGCAGGCGGCTCAGCTGCCCGGTGAGGCAGGAGAGGCGGTGCACGAGTCCCTGGCGGGCGCTTCCGCGGTGGCCCAGCAGCTCGGCGGCGACGCGGGCCGACGCGTGCTGGACGCGGCGCAGCAGTCCTTCGTGGGCGGGTTCACCGGCACGCTGCTGATCGCCGTGGGCGTCGCGGCGGTCGGTGCCCTGGCCGCCGCGTTCATTCTGCCTCGAGCCCGAGTCGCCGAAGAGGACGGCACAGCCGAGTCCGAGGCCGCCGCCCGCAGTGACAGCGCCGACGCCGCCGCCACGTCCTGAAGACCGGGGAGCGGACAGTGCGTAGGATCGACTCCGCAGCCCGGCCAGCGGGTGAGAGGGAGGTGGCGATGGCCCGGCCATCGAAGCTCAGGGTGGCGGTCAGCGATCCTGACCAGTGGCTCGGCGAACGCGAGCGGGCACAGATGCTGGCGCCGAAACTGCGGGCCTTGGCGGACGAGACGCGACTGACGCTGATCCTGCTCATCGCGCAGCGTCCCCGCACCGTCAAGGAACTTCAGGAGGCCACCGGTTTGAGCCAGACGCTGGTCAGCCATCACCTGGCCCCGCTGCGTGAGCAGAACCTCGTAGAGGCGATTCCCAAGGGCCGCAGCAATCAGTACGTGATGTGCTGTCAGACGCTGGCCGAGCCGCTGCGCATGTTCGCCAGCCTTGCCGCCATGGATCCTGACACGGTTGCGGCTTGCCTCCAGACGGGGGCCGGACAGCCGGCCGCGGTGCAGGGCGCCTGAGCCGCCAGTCGCCGCAGGGGGCCGTGTTCCACGCGTCTGCGTGGAACACGGCCCCCTGCGGCGTGCCGCCCCCTGCTACTGCCGCAGATCGTTCTGGAAGCGGTCCCGGATGTCGAGCATGCTGAGGGCATTGGTCGCGCGGGGCGGGATCGCGCCCGTGCGAGGCAGCGTCTTGATACAGATCAGGTGCGGGCCGGGAGCGGCCTGGGCCCGCAGCATCGCGGACCGCACGTCCTCCTCCCGGTCGCAGACGACCGCGCCGGCGTATCCGGCGGCCTTCGCCATCTCGGCAAACGAGGTCGTCGCCGAGGTTGTCGCCTGTCCGCCCGTCGACTCGTGCACCCGGTTGTCGAGCACGACGTGGATCAGGTTGGCTGGCGCCTCGCTGCCGATCATCGACAGGGCGCCCAGGTGCATCAGGAGGGCTCCGTCCCCGTCCAGGACCACCACGGTCCGTTCTGGTTGGGTCAGCGCCACGCCGAGGCCGATGGAGGAGGCGTGGCCCATGGAGCCCTGCATGTAGAAGGTGCTGGGCGTGTCGGCCACGGCGAAGGTGTCGCGGCCGGTGAATCCGGTGGTGGCGACGACGGCCGCCTGCGGAGCGGCAGAGGTGACGAGGCGGATGGCTTCCGCGGCGGGCAGTCCTTCGGCGTGGGGGGAGTTGGCCGCCGCAGCCTTGCCGATGGCGCCGCGTTCGACCAGCACGAACGGCGCCCGCTGCTCGGCGAGGTCTTTCTCTGCCTTCTCCAGGACCGCGGTGAACTCCTCGACCCCGTCCTGTGCGTACAAGGTGTGGTGCGGGGTGTCGACGCTGTCGAGAAGCCCGGGAGTCGCCGGTCCCATCACGGCGTGCTGGGGTTCGTCCGTTGCGGGGTCGGGCCAGCCCCGCAGGCTGGTGAAGGTCAGGATCGGCAGCTGGTAGGTCATCACCAGCGAAGTGAGCGGATTGACGAGGTTGCCCAGACCGGAGTTCTGCAGCATCACGTAGGCGCGCTGCCCGCCCAGGGCGGCTCCGGCGGCCACGGCGAGCGCGCTGCCCTCGTTCGGGGCGGGTACGTAGCGACCGGGCTCGGTGCTCAGGTGCGCGATCGGTCCACCGAAGTGGGAGCAGGGAACGCCGCTGGCGAGGGTGAAGCCGCGGTCGGCCAGGAGGTCGCAGAATTCTTGTGCCGTGATCATGGACGGGGCAGCTCCGTTTCGGGGGTGGTGGACGGCGTGACGGGCAGCTCCTGGCCCGCTGCGGGCGCGCTGCGGGCGCGACGTCGCATTTTGATGCCCTCGATGATGATGGGAATGCCGGAGATGAGCACGATGCCGATGACGATGCCTTCGATGTTGTCGCGGACGAAGGCGACTTGGCCCAGGTAGTAGCCGACGAGAGTCAGGCTGACCGACCACAGAACAGCACCGAGCACGTTGAACAGGAAGAACGTGCGGTACGTCATGCGTCCGATGCCGGCGGTGATGGGGATGAAGGTGCGGAAGACCGGTATGAAGCGGGCCATCACCAGGGCTTTGGGACCGTGCTTGAGCATGAACTGCTGGGCCCGCTCGGCGTTTTCCTGCTTGAAGAACCGGGAGTTGGGACGGCGGAAGAGAGCCCCGCCTACCCTGCGGCCGAAGGCGTAGCCGAACTGGTCGCCCAGGACGGCGGCTGCGGCGATGGCGAGCATGACCAGCCACAGGGGCTGGTGGAGGAACTGGTCGTTGGCCACGAGCAGCCCCGCCGTGAACAGCAGCGAATCGCCGGGCAGGAAGAAGCAGACGATCAGGCCGGATTCGGCGAAGACGGTGGCCATGATGCCCAGCAGGCCGAAGCCGGAGATCAGGGCCTCGGCGTCGAGCAAGGGTGATGAGGCGAGATTTTGCACGCGTGCCCCCCAGGACGGTGGTGCCAATGAGCGGACATGCCGCCTGCCGGCCCCGTCGCGGGACCGGCAGGCGGGCGGGGTTGATCAGCGGGCGGCCCAGTCGGGCCGCTGGTCGATGCGTACGACGGCGCAGGTGATGGACACCCCGCCGCCATGGGCGACGATCAGTATGTGGTCGCCCGGGCCGACCTGCCCGGTTTCCACCAGGTGAGTCAGGCCGACGATCTGGTCGTTGACCGTCATGTGGCCCAGGTTGCGGCCGAAGTCGAGCAGGCCCTGGTCGGGGGAGAGGCCCATGGGGTCGAGGATGACCTTCAGGTAGCTCTCCTGGCCGGTGAACACATGGCAGACCCTGGTGACGTCGCCCGGTTCCAGGCCGGCTTCGGCCAGGGTGCGCAGGGCGATCTCCGTGCGCAGCTCACCCTGGCGGCGCACCACCTCGGCGACGGTCTCCTCCAGCCCGCCGGCGGCGGCCAGGCGCTCCTTGAAGTCCATGCCGCGGCCCACCGTCAGCGACGGAGGGAAGAGCGGTTCCGTACCGCGGTACTGCTCCTCGACCTCCGCCGTGGAACCGGTGTTGATGGACAGCAGGCTCGCGAAGCCCTCGGACTTCGACAGCAGGATCGCACTGCCCCCGTCACCGAGCACCCCGTTCTGGATGCCGAAGGCCCACCGGTTGAAGTTGGGGGTGCCGACGTTGTCGGCGCCGGTGAGCAGAGCGGCCCCGCGTTCGGGTACGGCCTTGAGGTAGCAGGCGGCCAGCTCCAGTGAGCCGATCAGTCCGCTGCACGCCTGCCAGACACGGAAGGAGGGCACGTCGCGGTCGGTCAGGTGACGCAGGATGTAGTGCTGCGGCGACCAGCCTTCAGGGCCCTGTTCGTGCCCGCAGGCGTGAATGTGGAAGTCGATGTCGTGCGGGTGCAGCGCGGAGCGTTCCATGGCCTGCCGGGCAGCGGCGACCGCCATGTCCGGAGCGGGCATGTCGTCGGCGACGGCGGCGCCGGTCCATCCGTAGAACTCGTAGTCGTCGGCGTCGTACAGACCCAGCGCGACGGCCTTCCGGGCATCGACGATCTCAGGGATGTACGTGCCGAGCCCGGCGATGCGAATGTCAGTGGTCTTCATGAAGTCGGTCCTCGTCCCTCGCTCGGTCAGGCCGAGGCGTCTGCGGAGTTCAGTTCGGTGGCCAGGGCTTGGGCGACGGTGGTGACGGTGCCGTCCTTGAGGAGTTGCACCATGGGGAGTTTGACCTGGTAGCGGCGTTCGACGCGGTTGCGGAGTTCGACGGCCATGAGGGAGTCCATGCCGAGCCGGTTGAGCGGCCGGTTGATGTTGACGCGTTCGGGCCGCAGTCCCATCACCACGGCGACCTCCTGCTTCAGGAAGTCGAGCAATTCGGTGCTGGGCGCTGCCTGTGCAGGAGCAGTGGCCTGCGGTGCGATCCGGGGAGTAGCCGGGGGCTCGGCGACCGCCGCAGAGGCGGCCGGAGCCGCGGCTGGCGCGGATGCGACACGTGACATGTCGGGATCGACGGCCTGGGACGACGGGCGGTGTTCGGTGTTCTGCTCCTCAGGAGCGGGAGTCGGATGCGCCGACTGATCGCTGTAGGTGAGGTGCTGCACCAGAGGGGCAGCAGCGGCGCTCGGGTAGGCGCGGGCCCAGGCCTGCCAGTCCGCCGGCAACACCGCCGTGTGGAGCCTGCCTTCGGCCAGGATCCTGCCCAGCACCGACAGACCGTCGTCCGGGCTGAACGAGGTCATGCCGTGCGGCAGCAGCGTGCGCTCTTCCTCCTGCTCCTTGCGCGCCACCATCCCGACGCTGTCCCAGAACCCCCAGTTGACGACGGTGCCGGAGAGGCCCTGGGCATACCGGTGGTGCGCCAGCGCATCGAGGAACGCGTTCCCGGCCGCGTACCCGCCCAGCATGGGGGAGCTGAGGAGTGCGGAGCCGGACGAGAACAGGACGAACGCCTCGACCGACTCCTCGCGCAGCAGCCGGTGCAGATTCCACGCCCCAGAGACCTTCGCCGCCAGGACGCGATCCATCTCGGCGCCGCTCATGTCACTGAGCAGGGTGTAGTCGATGACTCCGGCCGCGTGGAACACCCCACGCACAGGCGGCATCCCCGCGCGGCGTCGCGACTCCAGCATCGCCCGCATGGCCTGGGCGTCGGCGACGTCCACAGCCTTGTACGCCACGTTCACCCCGCGCTCGCGCAACTGCCGGAGCACGGCGACGGCGGCGGCCTGCGGATGAGTCTCGCTTACTACCGCGTCTGGCTCGGGCAGCGCACTGCGGCCGGTGAGCAGCAGGTGGCGGGCACCCTGGTCGGCCAGCCACAGAGCCAGCTGTCCGCCGATGCCGCCCGCACCTCCGGTGACCAGGTAGGTACCGTCGGCGTGAACGGTGACCGAGCGGCCGCGTGGGCCGCCGGCCGTGACGGATGACTGGCCGAAGGACAGCACGATCTTGCCGGTGTGCCGGGCCTGGGCGATCAACCGGAAGGCGTCGGCGGCCTTCTCGACCGGGTACACCGTGTGCGGCAGTGCCTCCAGCGCGCCCTCGTCGACCAGGGCGGCAGCGGCCCGCAGCACACGGCCAGCGCGTTCAGGCGCGTGCTGGATCATGTGCACGACGTCGATGGCGTGGAAGGAAAGGTTGCGGGCGAAGGCACCCAGCGGCAACGCGTTGTTGTCGAGGATGTCGCGTTTGCTGAGTTCCAGGTAGTGCCCGTACGGGGCCATCAGGGACAGGTTCGCCTCGATGGCGTCCCCGGCCAGGGTGTTGCAGATGACGTCGAAGCCCTCTGCGACCGCCGGCTTGAAGGCGTCGGCGAAGGCAAGGCTTCGGGAGTCGGCGACCTGCTCGACACCGAGCTCGGTCAGCAGCTGCCGCTTTGCGTCACTGCCGGCGGTGGCGAAGACGCGGGCCCCCTTCCAGCGGGCGACGTTCAGTGCGGCCCGGCCGGTGCCGCCGGTCGCGGTGTGGATGAGTATCTTCTGGCCCCGTTCGAGGCGGGCCATGTCGTGCAGGGCGTGATAGGCGGTGAGGTAGGCGGCCGGCAGTGTCGCGGCCTCGGCCGCGGTCAGCCTGGCCGGCTTGGCTGCCGTGAGGCAGGCACGGGTGACGACCTCGGAGGCCAAGGCCCCTTCGGCGAAGGCGATGACCTCGTCGCCCACCGCGACGTCGGTCACGCCCGAGCCGGTCTCGCTGACCGTGCCGGCGCACTCCCAGCCCATCACCGGCGGCCTGTCGTCCTGCCCGGGATACATGCCCAGGCTCAGGAGCACGTCGCGGTAGTTGACCCCGGCGTGGCTGACCCGGATACGGACTTCGTCCGCGGCGAGGCCGCGCCAGGGCGCCGCGGTCAGCTGAAGGTCGTCGATGACGCCGGGTGCAGGCAGTGACAGCGCCTGCGGCGGAGGGGCGGCGGCCGCCGCGGGGCGCAGCCGGGCTGCCAGGCGCCGGCCGTTGCGCCATGCGACCTGATTCTCCTGGTCGGGGTGGAGCAGTTGCTCCACCAGGGCCGGGACACTGGCCGGGGAACGGTCGAGGTCGACCAGGCGAGGGTTCAGCGCGGGTGCCTCGGCAGCCAGCGTGCGGCCCAGCCCCCACGGCATGGCCTGGAAGGGGTGGCGTACCCGCTCCCCGGTCCCGGTGGCCTGGGCGAGTTGGGTGACCAGCCACAGCGGGGGGTGGCCGAGCGGTTCCTTCTCCAGGGACCTGGTCAGGTGGAGGACGCTGTGCGCGGCGAGCACCTGGGTCCGGTGGATCTCGGTGGGTGTGGCGTCCAGGCCGGTCTGGGCGTCCAGGGCCCACAGGTGGATGATGCCGCGGCAGGCACCGTAGCGGGCGACATCGGCCAGGACCTCGCGGTAGTGCTCCTCCTTGGCGGGGTCGATGCGGTAGCGGTCGCCGCCCCCGGCCAGCTGGCCCGCGCCGGCGGTGACGGCGACGACGCGCTGGCCGCGGCCGTTCAGTTCACGCACCAGGGCGCGCCCGGTGGGCCCACTGTCGGTCAAGAGCAACCAGAAGCCGTCGGGGTCAGTGGTGCCCGTGGCCGGGGTGGGCAGGGGAGCTTCGTCCCAGGTGAGTGTGTGCAGCCAGGTGTCGTGGTCGCCGCCGGCCGGGGCGGCCGGGGAGCCGGGGGTGCGGGATGGCGTCACGGAAGCCTCGGGACGGGGGTTGAGCAGGGCGGGAGCGTGGCCGGCCAGGTATTGCAGGCGCAGTCCGCGCATCTGGGCGATCAGACGGCCGTCGTCGGCGCGGATGTCGATGTCGGCGGTGAACGAGTCCTCGCGCGGGGACGGCAGCAGCCTGGCGTGGCTGAACAAGGAGGCGGGCGGCTGCTGGTAGAAGCGGACCTCGTCGATGCCGCCGAGGACGAAGACGCCTTCGTCACCGGGGGCAGTCAGCTCACGGGCGGCGGCCATGGCGTGTCCGCTCGCGTCCAGGAGAGCCGGGTGGAAGTGGTGGTGGGCGAGTCCGTCGACGAGCGCGGCCGGGCAGGACAGCTGAGCGAGGACCTCGCCGTCGGCGCGCCACAGTTCGGTGATGCCCTGGAAGGTGCCGTTCCACTGGTTGCCGCGGGCGGCGTTCCACGCGTAGAAGTGGCCGGCGTCCTGGTGCTGGGGCAGGCGGGCACGTATGGACCGGAGAGACTCGCCCGGTCGGGGAGTGTCGCCCTCCACCGCGCGAGCGGTTGCTTCGGTGTGCAGCACCCAGTCGTCGTCGGCGGATTCCCGGCTGAGGATGCGGCAGTGCAGTGAGGCGTCCGGGCGCGGAGTGACAGTGACCTGCACCTCTGGTGCGGGCCCGTCCTCGTCGAGGAAGAGGGCCCGGTGGTATTGAACCTCGCTCACCGACAGCGCTCCGGGTCCCAGTTCGGTGCGTGCGGCAGCGGTGACGAGCTCCAGGTGGGCGGTCCCCGGCACGATGATGGTGTCCTGGATGCAGTGGTCGCGCAGGTAGGGGTGGTCAGCCAGCCGCAGTGGACCCTGCCAGATGCGGGTCGCGCCCTCGGCGGGTGACGGGTTGCCGAGCAGTGGGTGCGTCGCGTGCTCCCTAGCCGTTGCAGGCTCGGCAGGCGCCGCGGTGGCGGCCGCGGGACGGGCCGGGGCGGGGCTGATCCAGTGGCGAGTGCGCTGCCACGGATACGTGGGCAGGGCCACGTAGCTCCCGTCGGCGGTCAGCTTGCCGAGGTCGAGACGGGCACCGGCTGTGTGCAGGGCGGCCGCGGAGGTGAGCAGGGAGCCGCGTTCGTCCGAGTGCCGGCGCAGGCTGCCGACCGCGGTGGTGTCGGCGCCGGTCGCCATGCGGCTGGTCTCGCGGATTCCCGACACGAGCAGCGGATGAGGACTGACTTCGACGAACACGGTGTCGCCGAGGGCGAGCTGACCCTGTACGGCGCCGACGAAGTCGACCGGCTGGCGGATGTTGCGCACCCAGTACTCGGCGTTCATGCCGGAGCCGTCGACGACCTCGTTGAGCAGGGTGGAGTGCAGGGGGACGGTGCCTGCGCGCGGTGTGAGGTGGGACAGCTCGGCGAGCAGATCCTCCTGAAGAGCGTCCATCTGCGGGCAGTGCGACGCGAAGTCCACGTTGACCCGCCGGTTGTCGACACCGCGCGCGTCGAGGCCGGCCAGTACCTGGTCGAGAGCCTCACCATCACCGGACAGGAGGGTGGAGGTGGGGCTGTTGATGGCGGCTACGGCCACCGTGTCCTCGTGACCGACCAGCGCTGCCGCTGCCTCGTCGGCGGGAAGAGCGACCCAGGCCATGGTGCCGCGGCCGGAAAGGCGCTTGGCCAGTCGGCTGCGGCGGCAGATCACCGCGGCGGCGTCAGGGAGCGACAGAGCGCCGGCGATGTAAGCGGCGGCGGACTCACCCATGCTGTGGCCGATGACCACGTCCGGTTCGATGCCCCAGGAGCGCCAGAGTTCGGCCAGGGCGATCTCCATGGCCCAGAGGGTGGGCTGGATGACGTCGAGTTCCTTGAGCCGCTCTTCGTCCGCCGAGCGCAACAGCTCGATGACCGACCAGCCGTTCTCCGTCCTGATGGCGTCGTCGCAGTCCCGCATGGCCTGGTGGAAGACCGGCTCGGTGTCCAGGAGCTCGCGGCCCATGCCCGGCCACTGCGAGCCCTGTCCGGGGAACACGAACGCGACCCGTGGCGTCGCCTCGGAGTCGGTGTAGTCGCTGAAGGACAGGCCGGGCTCGTTGTCGCCGTCGGCGAACCCCCGCAACGCGGCGGCGGCCTCGGCATGGCTCTCGACGGGAAGGGCGAGGCGGGCGTCGTGCGCGGTACGGCGCAGCGCCGCGGAGTGGGCGACGTCCCGCAGGTTCTGGCGCGCGCCGGGGCCTTCGAGGTGGTCGGCCATGCTGCGGGCTGCTTCGGACAGGGCTTCGGGGCTGAGCGCGGACAACACCAGCAGCTCGGTGCGCGTGTCCGGCGCTGTGTCCCGGGCGGTGGTGCGCGGCTCGGGGGCGGCTTCGAGAACGAGGTGGGCGTTGGTTCCGGAGAAGCCGAAGCTGGAGACCCCGGCGATGGCGGGGCGGTCCCGCTGCGGCAGAGGGGTGGCGTGGGTGGGTACGGCGAGTGGCAGGTGGGCCCAGTCGACGGCGGGGTTGGGTTTCTTCAGGTGCAGGTTGGGCGGGATCGTCTTGTTCTCCAGGCACAGCACGGCCTTGATGAGACCGGCGATTCCGGCGGCTGCCTCGGCGTGGCCGATGTTGGTCTTCACTGAGCCGACCAGGCAGCGATCGTCCGAGGCCCGGGTGCCGACGATGTCGGCCAGGGCCTGTAGCTCGACCGGGTCGCCGACGCTGGTGCCGGTGCCGTGGGCCTCGATGTAGTCGATGTCGGCCGGGTCCACGGCGGCGTTGGCGTAGGCGCGGCGCAGCACGTCACGCTGGCCCTCGACGGCGGGCGTGACCAGGTAGCCACTGCTCTGGCCGTCGTTGCCGACGGCGGATCCGCGGATGACCGCCCGGATGCGGTCGCCGTCGGCGAGGGCGGCCGACAGCGGCTTGAGGATGACGGCTCCGATGCCGTCGCTGCGGACGAAGCCGTCGCCCGAGGCGTCGGCGAACTTGCAGCGGCCGTCGGAGGCGAGCATGCCGGCGCCCGAGTAGACGACGCCCTCTTCCGGCAGGAGTACGAGGTTGACCCCGCCGGCGATCGCCAGGGGGCACTCGCCGAGCCGGATCGCCTGGACGGCGTTGTGGACGGCCACGAGCGCGGAGGAGCAGGCGGTGTCGACGGTGAAGCTGGGTCCCCGCAGGTCGAATGCGTAGGACAGCCGGCCGGAGGTGATGGCGCGGGCGGCCGCACCGGTCATGGCGTACAGGTCGAGCTGATCGCGGTCGTCGTACTGCAGATGCCAGTAGTCACCGCCCAGCTGGCCGATGAAGACGCCCGTGTCGGTGCCCGCGATGCGGGGCAGGGGCTGACCCGCGTCTTCGAGGGCTTCGTAGGCGACCTCCAGGAGGAGCCGCTGCTGGGGGTCCATGCGGTCGGCCTCCCGGGGGGAGATGCCGAAGAATTCCGCGTCGAATGCGTCGATGTCGCGGAGCAAGCCGCCCCACCGGCTCACCGTGCGCCCGGGCGTGCGGGGCGTGGGGTCGTAGACGGCGTCGACGTCGTAGCGGTCCGGCGGGATGTCCGTGATGGCGTCGCGGCCCTGGAGCAGCATGTCCCAGAGTTGTTCAAGGCTGGTGGCGTCGGCGAACCGTCCGGCCATGCCGATGATGGCGATCGGTTCACTGGCGGTCCCAGCCGCGCGGGCGGAGTCGTGAGGCATGAATGTCCTTCCGGGCATGACGAAGCCGTTCACTGGTGAAGCAGCACGGAAGGAACTGCGGTGCGGGCGCGGCAGACCGGCAGCTGGGCCGGTCCGGTGGCGGGCGATCGCACCGAGGACAGAACGAGAGTGAGGCGGGAAGGATCCGGTCCGCCGGCTGAGCGGTCACGTGCGGGGCGAGCGCACTTGACCGTTCACGGGCCGGGCGCGGCTATCGGCACAGCCGCTGCTTCCCGATGTCGCTGTGGCACTGGACGGTTGTCCTGGTGCCACTACCCCCGCTGTTTCGACATGTATCGAGATTGACCCGGCGTGGGTCGCCCGCGCAACGCGGCGCGAGGTGACGCTCGTCACACCGTGGCAGGCTGTGGCGTGAGGTTGACATTCATCGAAGCAGGGGTGAAGGTGGAACTCTGATTCGTTGTTTATCTATATAGGCGGTTGTGATGCGCTTGCTTCGCGTCGCCCTCCGAGCCGCCGCGAAAGGAGCCGCTTGCGATGAGTGATTCCATCGGCCTCGACGCTGAGCAGACCGGCTCTTGCTGTGCCGCGATCGCTGAATTTCGGCGGCGGACCGCGGAGCGCAGCGAACAAGACGAGCAGGCGGACACCGCAGAGGATCTCGCGGCTTCCTCGTCCGATCCCACGCGAGATGCCTGACTGCCGCCCTTCCCTTCGTGAAAGGACACCGCACAGTGGTTGACCTCGGCTCCGACCGCCTCCCAGTCGCCGTGATCGGCGCCGGCCCCGTCGGGCTGGCTGCTGCCGCGCACCTGGCCGAACGCAGCGTCCCCTTCGTCGTCCTGGAAGCCGGAGACGCCGCGGCGACAGCCGTGCAGGCCTGGTCCCACATCCAGCTCTTCAGCCCATGGGAGTTCAACACCGATCCCGCTGCCCGCCGGCTGCTCGCGGCCGCCGGCTGGGAGGAGCCCGAGGCGTCCGCGCTGCCCACGGGCGGGGATCTCGTCAAGCAGTACCTCCAGCCGTTGGCCGAACTTCCCGCGCTGGCTTCCCACCTCCGCTACGGCGCCGAGGTCACCGCCGTCAGCAGGCTGGGCATTGACCGTCTGCGCACCGCCGACCGGGACGCGGCCCCGTTCGTCCTGCGCCTGGCCGACGGTGAGGAAGTGTTGGCTCGCGCCGTCATCGACGCTTCGGGCACCTGGCGTCAGCCGAACCACGTCGGCGCGAACGGCCTGCCCGCCCACGGCGAGCAGGGCGCCGCCGCCTGGATCAACCACGGCCTGCCCGACGTCTTCGGAGCGGACCGCGACCAGCACGCCGGCCGTCACACCGTCGTGGTCGGCGCCGGCCACTCGGCAGCCAACACTCTGCTGGCCCTGGCCGAGCTGGCCGACACCGCACCGGGCACCACCATCACCTGGGCCATCCGCGGTGCCGACCCGGCCGCCTCCTTCGGCGGTGGCAGTGACGACGAGCTGCCCGCACGAGGCGCCATCGGCTCCGGCCTGAAGATGCTCGTGGAAACCGGCCGCGTGACGCTTGCCGCCAACTTCCGCACCCACGCCGTCCGCCGCCTGGGCGACGACCCCTCGCGCGACCAGGTGGAGCTCGTCTCCCGGGACCTGGACGGCACCGAGCGAAGCCTTGCCGCCGACCGGGTCGTCGCGGCCACCGGCTTCAGGCCCGACTACCGCATCGTCGACGAGCTGCGCCTGGAGCTCGACCCGATCATGTCCGCGCCCCGCGCCCTCGCCCCGCTCATCGACCCCAACCAGCACTCCTGCGGAACCGTCACCCCGCACGGCTACCGCGAACTGGCCCACCCCGAACCGGGCTACTACACCGTCGGCATGAAGAGCTACGGCCGGGCTCCGACCTTCCTCATGCTCACCGGTTACGAGCAGGTTCGCTCCGTCGCCGCCGCGCTGGCCGGTGACTTCGAAGCGGCTCGGTCGGTCGAATTGCAGCTGCCCGAGACCGGAGTGTGCTCGGTGACCGCCGGGGGAGAGGCGCTCGCCCTGCGTCTCGGGTTGACCAAGGAACAGCACGAGCAGCTTCTCCACGTCACCGCGAAGCACCTGGGCACGTCGGCCACGGCTTCGGACGCCGTGCTGTCCGCCGCGACGGAACTCGGCATCGACCACACCGCGGCCCTGCAACTGGCCGCCTACGCCGCCGACATGTTCGACGCGCCCGGCGCCCAGGGCTGCTGAACCGCCCGACGGGTCGCCCCTCCCGGTCTTGGCGGGAGGTGACCCGTCGGCAGTCGGTCAGGTGGTGCGGTGCACCTTGTGCTGCGCCGCCTGTGCTCTGGGGCGGACCACAAGGAGGTCGATGTTCACGTGAGGCGGCCGGGTCACCGCCCATGTCACCACGTCGGCGACGTCATCGGCGACCAGCGGGTCCGGAACACCCGCGTAGACGGCGTCCGCCCTGTCCAGGTCGCCGCGGTAGCGATTCAGGGAGAACTCCTCGGTGTGGACCATCCCCGGAGCGATCTCGACCACCCGCATGGCCTCCCCGCACACCTCCAGGCGCAGAGTCTCGGCCAGTACGTGGGCGCCGTGCTTGGCGGCGCTGTAACCGCCCCCTCCTTCGTAGCAGGTGAACGACGCGGTGGACGAGATCACGACCACCACCCCGTCACCAGAGGCTCTCAGAGCCGGCAGCAGGGCCTGGGTCATGTGCAGGGCGCCGAGAACGTTCACCTCGTACATCGACCGCCAGTCGCCAGGATCGGCGTTCTCGATGTGCTCCGTTCCGTAGGCTCCACCCGCGTTGTTGACCAGCACGTCACACGCCCGAAGCCGGGCGGCGAAGGCGAGGACGGCCTCCCGGTCGGTCACGTCCAGGGGAAACACCTGAACCGTCCCCCCGTCGTTTCTGATCTCCTTGGCGACGGCCTCCAGGCGGTCGGCCCGGCGGGCTGTCAGGACGACCTCGAATCCCTCGCGAGCCAGCGCCCGCGCAGTTGCCGCCCCGATGCCGCTACTGGCTCCGGTAACGACGGCCGTCCTCGTGCGAGCTGCCCGTGTGTCGGCGGTACGCATGCTTGTCGTGCCCCCAGTGCTGATTAGACGCTCATCGAATCAATCGATCTTGGCAGGAGGAGAAACGAGTGTCAACATAGATGCATGTCGAAGCTAGCGCAGTTGGCGGCCACCGCCTCCGCTCCACCGTGCTGCCCGTCCCTCACGGACCGGGAGCTCACCGACGAGGAGGCCGAGGTCACCGCCGCCATGTTCAAGGCGCTGGGTGATCCGGTGAGGCTGCGGCTGTTCTCCAAGGTTGCTTCCCATCCCGACGGGGAGGCCTGCGTGTGCGACATCGCCGATGTCGGCGTTTCCCAGCCCACGGTCAGCCATCACCTGAAGAAGCTCCGTGAGGCCGGCCTGCTGCTGTCGGAGCGGCGCGGCACCTGGGTCTACTACCGGCTCGCTCCGTCGGTGCTCGCCGCCCTGTCCGGAATTCTCACCGAGCGCGACTGATTCGCGTCCCGGCGTGTCCGTCGCGCCCGGTCTGTGCGGCTGAGGTGCGCCGCGTCATGTGATTTCCGCGTGCTGTGCATGCCCCGGCCCGTAGTGGCGCCCCCCGCCCCCCGCCCCCGCGGCCGGCGGTCGGTCGAGGGCGGTGGCTCACTCTTCGCGCTGCCTGCCCCTGTGTCTGCCCCGGCTGCGCTTCGGGGCGTCTTGGTGTGCCTTGAATCTCCTGAAGGCACCATCAGTAGTCCCCAAGAACTCGCTGCACTTGGGTCCCGGCAAGTGGTTGACACCCGCCAGGGATCGACGCCAAGCTGATCCCTGATTCGGCAACAGTCGATATAACCAAGTCGCGGCCTGCTCCATGCGGCGCCCTCGTGGCCACTACGTTCCCTGGCGCACTGATGCCCCCGGGACCTCCGCACCCTCCAATTCGGCAGTGCCCCCCCGTCGGGCTGCCCGCTCCCCCCGCCGCTACGGCTGTTCACAGTGCCCTTGCACGAGAGGACTCGCCCATGACCAGCACCATCCTCACGACTGCTCAGGCCCACTCCAACAACATCCTGCGAAGCGACGGCGACCGTACCGCGGAGCCCAACATCTTCCTGGCAGGCGGGAAAGGCATCCCCGAGGACCAGCGGATGCACGAGGTGGAACCGCTCACGGACCGGGTCAAACTCAACGTCGAGAACCGCTACGAGCACTTCGAGGCGACGTCAGAGGTGCGAGACGTCGACGGGCGCTCCCTGCGTGTCTACGGCTGGATCTATCGGACGTACGTAGCCGAGTAGCAGGCCAGTCACGTGAAGGGCGGGGCGAATGTCTTCCAGGAAGGATCCCCTCAGAATGGCGCGCAGTGCCGGTGGCCGCGGGACGCAAGGCGCTCGGGCTGCTCCCGCGCTCGGCAGCACCCGCCCGAGGACGACGGGCATGAACCGCGGCCGGGTCACCTCGGACTCCGGAACATCGTGCCCGGGGTGATCCGGCCGCTAGGGCGCGGTGGCCGGCCCCGGGCCGCGGAGGACGAGCAGGGTGATCTCGCTGGGGGCGAAGACGCGGAACGGCGGGCCCCAGAAGCCGGTGCCGCGGCTGGTGTAGAGAAGGGTGCGGGTGCCGTGGCGGCTGAGGCCGGCGAGGGCGGGCTGGTCGAGGCGGACCAGGTGGTGGAAGGGCCAGATCTGACCGCCGTGGGTGTGGCCGGAGAGCTGGAGATCGATGCCGGCGGCTGCCGCCCGGTCGACGAACGCGGGCTGGTGCGCCAGGAGCAGGACGGGGAGATCGGGATCGGCACCGCTCAGGGCTCCGGCGAGGTGGGCGCGGTGGCCGACCAGGCCGGACGACTCGGCGGTGACGTCGTCCACGCCGGCGACCACCAGGGTGTCGCCGCCGCGTTCGAGCAGCAGATGGCGGTTGCGCAGCGGCTCCCAGCCCAGCTCGGCCATCAGGTCGACCCAGCCCTGGGCCTCGCTGTAGTACTCGTGGTTGCCGGTGACGTAGACGCGGGCATGGGTGGCCCGGACGGTCCCGAGCGGGACGGCCTGGGCGCGGCGGCGTTCGGCCGTGCCGTCCGCGATGTCGCCGGTGTGGCAGACCAGGTCGGCTTCCAGGGTGTTCACCGTCTCGCAGACCCGTGCCGACCAGCGGGCGCGGTCCAGGGGGCCGTAGTGGGTGTCCGTGACGAGGGCGACCCGGAGGCCGTCCAACCCGGCACCCAGACGGGGGAGTCGCACATCGAGCCGGCGCACGCGCGGCACGCGGCGCGCCTCGGCATACCCCCAGGTCAGCAGTACGGCACTCACGCCGAGCACGGCCCACGTGACGATGCGAGCCCGGTCCTGGCCCTCGCCGACGCCGGTCACGGCCAGGGCGATCCGCAAGAGGACACCGAGCAGAACGGACCAGGTGAACAGGACCCAGCCGGCGCCCAGCAGCGTGTCACCGATGATCGCCGCCCGGTCCTGCTGCCGTCGGCCGTGGCCGCGCACCATCGCGAGCGGCATACCGACGAGACCGAGGAAGAACAGTGCGGTGCCGGCCAGGGTGACCGGCAGCGGCCAGTGCTGACCGGCGTGCAGGAGCACCCAGCAGGGCACGGCCCACAGCAGGACGGGGGCGATCAGGGGGATGAAGCGCATCAGGCGGTGCAGCCGGCCCGGCCGTGGCTCTCGCGCTTCCCCCTCGGCGGGCCGGGTGCTGTTGGTGTCGGTCACGCTTCCCCTCCCTCACCGAGCTGCGGTCCCGCGCACTGTATCCGGTCGGCCTCGGTCCGGTCGGACCCGAGGCCGAACAGGGTGCGGGAGCCGGCCACCGTCAGCGCCGTCGGCATCGGCGCCGGCTTCCGCCGCGGCCGGTACGGCACCGACTCCGCCGCGGCCGGTACGGCACCGACCCTGACGCGGCCGCCGTGCCCCCCCCTCCGGGCCCTCGCCGGCAGCGGCCGGCCGAGACCGCGAACGGCACGCGAACGGCACGCGAACTGCACCGAGCCGACCCCGACGCCGAGAACTGATTCCTGTTCACGCGGGCCGGTCCGGCCACCCGGGCTACGGGATCGCGACGGTGACGCATTCCCGGAGGCGGGCACGGAGCTGCGTGGGCATGTCGATCGCTTGCGGGTCGAGGAGCCACTGCACCTGCAAACCGTCGATCATGGCCATCAACTCCGAAGGCAGGGACTCGATGTCGACGTGGGGACGCAGCAGGCCTCGCCGGGACAGGTTCTCCACCGCGGCCCGAGCCTCGCGCCGTACCCGCTCGTAGCGTGCGACGAAGTAGGGGCGGGCGGGATGGTCGGGGGCAGTGGCCTCGCTCGACAGGACGGCGAACAGGCTCACGATGGTCGGATTCGCCTGGTTGTGCGCCACGAGGCGGATCAGGCCGGCGAAGTACTCCAGACCGTCCTCGGCGGCCTGGGCAGCGGCTCCCGCACGGAAGAAGTGCGCGTCGTCCTGGAGTTCACGCTCGGCCAGGACGGCTTCGAGCAACGCCTCCTTGGTGGGGAAGTGGTGCAGCAGCCCCGCGCGGGAGACACCACACGCGCCGGCCAGTTGGACCATGCTGGCGTTGCGGTACCCGACCTTGCCGAAAGCCGTGAAGGCTGCCTCGATGATCTGCGCTCGACGCCGTTCCCCCTTGGGGTAGTTGCGGGCGCCGCTCGGCGCGGGGGCTGTCGGACGGCTCATGATTCGATGCTATCCACTCCAGAATCGTCATCACGGTCGGTATGGAGCGGCGACGCTCCGTCGCCAGGCGTGCTCGGTGCCCGGCCGCAGGCGCCGGCGCACGCGCCTCTAGAAAACCGACATGGGTGTCGGTATTGTGCCGGTCGAAGTCAACTCGGCGCGCATTCACCTCGGAGAGGAATTCTTCGGCATGCCCGCACCTCGGATGGCTCTACAGCTCTACTCTGTCCGGCACCTGCTGGAAACGGCCCAGGAGCGCACACTGGCCCAGGTCCGTGCCCTCGGCCTGCACACGGTGGAGGTCTACGACTTCGTCGGCCGCTCCGACGCCCTCTCGGCCGCCCTGCGGGAGGCGGGCTTGACGGCCCGTACCGGTCACGCGGGATTCCTCTCGCCCGACACCTCCTCGGCGAGCGCACGGGCCGCGCGTCTGGAGGAGACGTTCCAGGCCGCCCGTGCCCTGGGCCTGGAGTCCGTGTTCGACCCGTTCGTGGCCCCCGACCGCTGGGTGGACGAAAAGGACGTCGCCGCTACCGCCGGCCTGCTGAACCAGGCCGCCGAAGCCGCCGCCGCCCACGGCCTCACCGTCGGATATCACAACCACTCACAGGAGTTCGTGCACGAGATCAAGGGCATCAGTGCCTTCGAGTTCTTCGCCGGCCTCCTCGACCCCCGCGTCAAGCTGGAGATCGACCTGTACTGGGCCGCGGCCGGCGGCAACGACCCGGTGGCCCTGCTGGAGCGGCTGGGCGACCGTGTGGCGGCTCTGCACATCAAGGACGGCGCCGTGATCGACGACCCGTTCTTCTCCGGCGCCCCCTTCGACCCCGCCGACACCGGCCAGGTCGCTCCCGGGCAGGGGCAGATCCCCCTGGACGCCGCGCTGAGCACGGCCCGTCACGCGCGCTGGGCCGTCATCGAGTTCGACCACTACGACGGCGACGTCCTCGACGGCATCGCCGCCGGCGTCCGCTACCTCCACGCGAAGGGCATCGGCCGATGAGGGCCCACGGACCGGTCGGAGTCGGCCTCGTCGGCGCCGGCAACATCAGCGACGAGTACCTCCGGAGCCTCACCTCCTTCCCCGACCTCCAGGTCCACATCGTCGGCGACCTGGACACCGGGCGCGCGCGAGCCCAGGCGGACCGACACGGCGTCCCTCGCTCGGGCACCGCGGCCGACGTCCTCGCCCACGACGACGTCGACATCGTCGTCAACCTGACCGTTCCGGCCGCCCATGCCGACGTTTCCTCCCGGGCCCTGACCGCGGGCAAGCACGTCTGGTCCGAGAAGCCCCTCGCCGTCGACCGGGACAGCGCCCTCTCGGTGCTGGACCGGGCCGCGGCCGCCGGGCTGCGCGTGGGCGTAGCCCCCGACACGGTCCTCGGGCCCGCCGTGCAGAGCGCACGGCGCGCTCTGGCCCGTGGCGACATCGGCCGGCCGCTGTCCGCGCAGACCGTGATGCAGTACGCCGGACCGGATGCCTGGCATCCCAGCCCCGAGTTCCTCTTCGCCAGGGGCGCCGGCCCGCTGTTCGACATGGGGCCCTACTACATCACCACGCTCCTCAACCTGTTCGGCCCCGCCGAACGCGTCGCCGCCATGGGCTCCACCGGCCGCACGGTGCGCACCATACGCACCGGTGACCGGGCCGGTACGAGCTTCGACGTCGCGGTGCCCACCCATGTCTCCGCGCTCGTCCAGTTCGCCGGCGGAGGCGTCAGCCAGAGCGTGTTCAGCTTCGACTCGCCCCTCCGACGCACCGGTGTCGTCGAGATCACCGGCACCGAGGGCACCATGGTCCTGCCCGACCCCAATGCCTTCAACGGCGACGTCAGAATCACCCGAGGCTCACTCGCCGGCGACGACAACGCGGATCCCGTCTGGCACACCATCCCCTCGGCCCAAGTCGAGGCGGGCCGCGGGCTGGGCGTCCTCGACATGGCGCGTGCGCTGCGCACAGGGCGGCCCCACATCGCCACCGGCGACCTCGGATACCACGCTCTGGACATCCTGGTGTCCATCGACGAGTCGGTCACCACCGGCGAGTACGTCCGCCTCGGCAGCAGCCTGGGCGAGATCCCCTACGTCGACGAGAGCGTCAGCCCCTTCGAGGCGACCCTGTGACCGCCGTCGCCGTCGGACCGGTCCCGTCCGCGGCCCCGTGGTCCCGGGCGCACGCTCGGGCGTCCGGCGCCCGACCCGGCACCCGATCACCGCCGACCGGTGGTCCCGGCAAGGCCCAGTACGATACGGACATGCAGCCAACCGGTCACCTGTCCTCGGCGGCGCGTTCACCCCTGGGAGCTGCCCCGCGCGGCCTGCTGACGGAGCGCATCGCGCGCCGACTGGAGCACGACATCCGCTCAGGAGTCATCGCCCCGGGCGACAAGCTGCCATCGGAACGGGAGCTGGCGGCCGAGTTCCAGGCCAGCCGGGGCGTGGTGCGCGAGGTGCTGCGGCGACTCGAGGCTCAGCAACTGATCGACGTCGCCCCGGGGCGCGGTTCCTTCGTCCGGGAACAGGACTCGGGACAGGCGCGCGGCTACGACGCGCTCTACCGGGCCGGGCGTCCGACCGTCCGCCAGCTCATCGAAGCCCGCATCCCCATGGAGACCGAGATGGTCCGGCTGGCCGCGTCGCGGGCGACGGACGAGGACCTCGCGGCCCTGCGTGCCGCCCGGGACGAGCTGGAGACTGCCCAGGATGTGGTGGACAAGGCGCGCGCCGACCTGGCCTTCCACGACGCCATCGCGGTGGCCAGCAAGAACCCGGTCCTGAGGATCATGCTCTCGTCGGTGAGCGGCATGATGTTCGAGCTGATGCTGCGCTCCAACTCCGATCCGTCGATCGCCGAGCCGGGTGTCCCGCACCACCCCGAGATCTTCGAAGCACTGGAACGGCGCGACCCCGACGAGGCGGCCCGCCGGATGCGTGAACACCTCACCCTGGCCCTGCGCACCTACGGCTCCGACCTGGACGTGCAGATCGACGTCATGGCCAGCAATCACATCGAGATGCTCCTGGGGCAGCACCGCCCGTAGTCCGTCGGGCTCGGCCACGGACGAGCGTCGGGCGCACCGACCGGCACGTGAGAACTTCCGGGCCGGGGGTGTTGCCATGCCGTTCCCCCTGTTACGTTTCGTCTGGTCCAACTGGTCCTACCAGTTGGACCAGGCCCGGTCGGGTCGTACGTATCCGGACAGAAAGACAGAGGACGACGATGTCCACGAGCAGCCAGCTTCTGAGTCGGCGCTCCTTCGGGCGGCTGATGGCCGGCGGAGCGGTGGCCGCCGTCGGCGCGTGCTCACCGAGCAGCCCGACCGCCGGCACGCCTTTGCGGATCATGGCGATCAACCACGTCTGGTCCCAGGCCGTGAAACGCCGCCTCGGCGAGTTCGAAGACCTGATCGGCCGCCGGGTCTCCATGACGTTGCTGACCGCGGACCAGCTGGCCGGCAGCTACAACGTCAAACTGAACGCCTCCGGCACGGACATCGACGTCATGATGGTGCGCGCGCTCCAGGAGCAGGGCCTCTTCGCCCACAACGACTGGCTGGTCGACCTCACCGACCGCGTGACCGGTGACGCGGACTTCGCGTGGGACGACTTCCAGGACGCCCCGCGCAAGACGTCGACGACGGCTGGAAAGGTCCTGAGCGTCCCCGTCGTCACCGAACGACCGGTGCTGTACTACCGCAAGGACATCGCCGCCGGTCTGGGAGGAGTGCCCGGCACCCTCGACGCGCTGATGGCCGCCGCACAGCAGGCCGCCGGCCGATCGGACGGCATGTTCGGGTACGTGGGACGCGGCCAGCGCAGCGGCGCCGTCTCCCAGTGGTCGAGCTTCCTGTACTCCTACGGCGGGGACTTCGTCGTCGACGGCGCCTCCGGCATCGGGAGCGCGCAGGCCCTCGCCGCGTACGAGTACTACGGCCGGCTGCTCGGCCGGACGGGACCTCCGGGCGCGACCAACATGAGTCTGGAACAGGCCATGCCGATCTTCGCCCAGGGCAAAGCGGCGTTCTACATCGACGCCGACGCGATCTACAGCAGCTTCCTCGACCCGAAGATCACGACTCCCGCCGTGCGCGAAACGGTCGGATTCGCCCCCTTCCCCGCGGGCCCCGCCGGTGCCAGACCGCACAACATTCCCTCGTGGAGCCTCGGCATCAACCGGTTCTCCCTGCTGCGGGACGATGCGTGGCAGTTCATCCGCTGGGCCGCGGGCGTCAGCCAGTCCCGCGCACTCCAGGCGGCGGGCATCCCCGGCGCCCGCACCTCCGCCTGGGACGACCCGAGCACCCTGAAGAAGTTCCCGCTGGAACTCGCCGAGGCCATGCGCGTCAACGCCTCCCGCGGCGTCGGCCACGACCGGCCCCAGGTACTCCAGGTGGGCCGCGCCCGCGACATCATCGGGCGCCCGCTCGTCGCGTCCATCCTCGGCGAGTCGGTCCCGCCGGTCGCCCGGGACGCCGACGCCGAGTTCAACGAGTTCCTCGTCCGCGACAACCGCCACAAGGAGTCCTGATGAGTACGGCCGGACTCACCACCGCCCGCGACCAGGGCGCGACGCCGGCGCCCCGCCCCGAGGGCCGGCGCTCCGCGGTCACCTTCGACCAGGCCAATCGCCGACTGCGCTGGGCCATGCTCTCGCCCGCCCTGCTCTTCGTCGGCCTCATGATCATCTTCCCGCTGCTGTTCACCGCGAACCTCAGCCTGACCGACGCCTTCGGCGCGGTGAACGCCGGCAAGGAACACATCGGGCTCACCAACTTCACCGACGCCCTCGGCGACACCCGCCGCTTCTGGCCCGCCCTCACCCGCACCATCGTCTTCACCCTCGGCGCCGTGCTCCTGGAGACCGTCCTCGGGCTGGCTCTGGCCATGCTGCTGCGCAAACCGTTCCGCGGCATGCGCTGGGTGCGCACCGTCCTGATCATCCCGCTGCTGGCCACCCCCGTGGCCATCGGCATCCTGTGGCTCCTGATCCTGGACCCCACCAACGGCATCGCCAACCACCTGCTCACCTCCATCGGCCTGCCACGTCAGGAGTTCCTCGGTTCGGTCGGGCAGTCCCTGCCCACGCTCGTCCTCATCGACGTCTGGCAATGGACCCCGATGATGACCCTGCTGCTCCTGGCCGGTCTCACCACACTGCCCGAGGAACCCGAGGAGGCCGCACTCGTCGACGGCGCCAACCCCTGGCAGCGCTTCTGGTACGTCACCCTGCCGATGCTCGTCCCCACCCTGGCCACCGCCCTGGTGCTGCGCGCCGTCGACGCCCTGAAGACCTTCGACCTGCTCTACGCCACCAAGGGCCCCGGCGGCGGCTCGGACTTCGAGGTCGAGACGCTCAACGTCTACGCCTACGGCCTCACCTTCGACTACCAGGAGTACGGCCTCGCCGCGGCCGTGCTGGTCCTGTTCACACTGTTCATCGTCGGCGTCGTCATCCTGATGCGCCGCCGCGGCCAAGGGAAGAACGCATGACCGTCACCGCCAGCCCCGCGGCCCCGAGCGCTGCCGCCCGCAACCGGCGCCGCACGCTCCTCTCCGCCGCCCGCGCACTCGCCGTCACCCTGGTCGTGCTGCTCTTCGGGCTGCCGATCGTGTGGATGTTCGCCGCCGCGTTCAAGACGAACGTCCAGGTCACCGACCCCTCGGTCGGCCTGTGGTTCACCCCGACCCTGGAGAACTTCCGCGCCGTCTTCGAGGCCGGCCAGATCGTCCGCTCCATGGGCAACTCCCTCCTCGTCGGAGTGGTCTCCACCGTCCTGTCCGCTGCGATCGCGGTGCCCGCGGCATGGGCGGTCGGCCGGTTCGCCATGCACCGCGCGGCCTCCCTCGTCCTCGTCGCGCGGATCGTGCCGGCCATCTCCCTCCTGGTGCCCTGGTACTACCTGTTCGCCCAGGCGGGACTGGTCGGCTCCTACACCGTGCTCGTCCTCAGCCACATGTTCGTCTCCGTGCCGCTGATCATGTGGATCATGATCAGCTTCTTCGCCGGGCTGCCCGTCGAACTCGAGGAGGCCGCCCAGGTCGACGGACTCAGCGCCTTCGGCGCCTTCTGGCGCATCACCCTTCCGCTGGCGGCGCCCGGAACCGCGACGGCCTCCCTGCTGGCCTTCGTCTTCAGCTGGAACAACTTCATGTTCGCGCTGGTCTTCGCCGACGACAGCACCCAGACGGTGCCCGTAACCCTGTTCAACTTCATCTCCTACGCCAGCACCGACTGGGGCGGACTCATGGCCGCGACCACCCTCATCACCCTGCCGGTACTGATCGCCGCCGTCCTCGGCCAGAAGTACCTGATCGCCGGGCTCACGTCCGGCGCGACCAAGGGCTAGCACCCGCTCCCGCCTCTCCCTGAAAGAGCACACACGCATGAAGATCGTCGACGCGCAGGTCGTCGTCACCAGCCCCGGCCGCAACTTCGTCACCCTGAAGCTGACGACCGACGAGGGCGTCACCGGTCTCGGGGACGCCACTCTCAACGGGCGGGAACAGGCTGTCGTCAGCTACCTGTCGGACCATGTCGTGCCCCTTCTCCTCGGCCTGGACCCGCACCGCATCGAGGACACCTGGCAGTACCTCTACCGGGGCGCCTACTGGCGGCGCGGACCGGTCACCATGGCGGCCGTCGCCGCTGTCGACGTGGCCCTGTGGGACATCAAGGCCAAGGTGGCCGGCCTGCCCCTCTACCAGTTGCTCGGCGGAGCCGGCCGCACCACGCTGCGTACCTACGGCCACGCCAACGGCCGTGACATCCCCGAACTTCTCGACTCGGTCCGTGCCCGCCTCGCCGAGGGCTACCCCGCCGTCCGCATCCAGTCCGGCATCCCCGGCCTGAAGGCCGTCTACGGCGTCCACACCACCGACACCGACGGCGCGGCGATCGCGCACCAGCAGGCCCGGCCCCTCGTCGAGGACTGGGACACCGATGCCTACCTGCGCCACATGCCCGCCGTGTTCGAAGCGGTGCGCGCCGAGTTCGGCCCCGAGCTGCCCCTTCTGCACGACGCCCACCACCGGCTCAGTCCGATCCAGGCCGCCCGGCTCGGCAAGGACCTGGAACCGTACCGGCCGTTCTGGCTGGAGGACTGCTCACCCGCGGAGAACCAGGAGGCCCTCCGACTGGTCCGCCGGCACACCACCACGCCGCTGGCGGTGGGCGAGGTGTTCAACTCCGTCTTCGACTACCAGACCCTCATCACCGAACAGCTCATCGACTACGTCCGGTCCGCCGTCACCCACTTCGGCGGCATCTCGCCGCTGCGCAAACTGTTCGACTTCGCGGCCCAGTACCAGATCAAGTCGGCGATCCACGGCCCCGAGGACATCTCCCCGGTCGGCATGGCGGCAGCACTCCACCTGGACCTCGCCATCCACAACTTCGGCATCCAGGAGTACTCCGGATACACGTCCCTCACCCACGACGTCTTCCCCCACGCCTTCACCTTCACCGACGGCCACCTCCACCCCGGAGACGCCCCCGGCATCGGCGTCGACCTCGACCTGGACCTCGCGGCCGCCCACCCCTACCGCGCCGCGTACCTCCCCGTGAACCGCCTCCGGGACGGAACCCTGCACGACTGGTGACCCGCCTGGCGGCGGCCCCGTCGGACCGCCTGCTGCCGGCCACCACCCGACCCCTGGCCGGGACGCGGGCGACCGCGCGCCCGGCTCTGCGGTACGCGCGGAACGGGAGCGGTGCAGAGAGGAGGCATGCCGCAAGGTCTCGACAGGCTCCGTGGGCCGGAGCGAGCGGGCGGGGCGCTGGTCGCCCTCCCGATCGCATGGATCGTCCTGGTCTGCGTGATCGATGTCCTCGCACCCTCCCACATCCACCTGGGCCCGCTGCTCGTCGCGGCCCCGGCGATCACGCCGTCGTTCGGCGGGCCCCGGACGGTGGGACTGGTGGCCGCGCTGGCCGTGGTCGCACAGACGGTCATCGGAGTGCTGCGCACCGCCTCCCTGTACCTCGCCGCCGAGGCCAAGGCCCAGATCCGTCCTGCGCGAGGGCCGGCCCACGACGATGAGCGCCGCCCGCCCCGCACCCCCGCTGGGGCTGGGGCAGCTGGCGGATGCGAGCTACCACGTCGAAGGCTTCCCGTTCGAACCGGGAGACCTGCTCCTGCTGTACACGGACGGCGTCACCGAGGCACGCGACCCCGCCGGCACCTTGTACCCGCTCACCGAGCGCATCACCGGCTGGGCCGAGCGCGACTGCGACGCCTTCGTCGGCCGCTTCCGCCACGACCTGCTCCGCCATGTCGGCGGACGGCTGGACGACGACGCGGTCATGATCGCCATCGAGTGCCCCGAGGTCGGCTGCCGGGTCTCACGCGATGCGGTAGGGGGCCGGAGGGGAGGGGGTCGGACGGAAGGCGTACGGACAGGGGCGACGTATGGACGGGGAGACGTACGGCTTTTTCGGCTGCGGGAGGTGTGATGTTCAAACGTCTGATGTTTGTGTAGGGTGCTCGCATGAAACGCATCAACGCACCACGGCGGGCGGCCAGCCTGTCCGCCCAGCTCGTGGACAGTCTCCGTGCACACATCGAGGCGGGGGGCTGGCCGGTGGGGACGCGGATCCCGCCGGAGCAGGTCCTCATGGAGGAGCTCGGGGTCGGACGCAGCACGCTGCGCGAGGCGATCGGCGCACTCGTGCACCTGGGGCTGCTGGAGCCCCGAGCGGGCGACGGCACCTACGTCTGCTCCTCGAGCGAGCTCCAGTCGGTCATGGTGCGCCGGGCGAGCTCCGCGCAGCGGGACAAGGTGCTGGAGCTGCGGACCGTTCTGGAGGAGTACGCCTCGGGAGCCGCCGCCCTGCGCCGGAGCGAGGCGCAGTTGCGGCAGCTGCGGGAGCTGCTGGCCGACGCCGACGCGGCCAGCGCCGGCGAGGACACGGCCGCGGCGACGGGCGTCGACGCGCTGTTCCACCGGGCCGTGGTCCGGGCGAGCGGGAACGACCTGCTGGTCGAGGTGTACGACTACCTCGGTACGGCCCTCACCTCGTCCCTCGGCGGTCTGCCCTGGGACGCCGCCCACGCCGAGGACCACGCCCGCCTGCACCGGCGGCTCGTCGACGCGATCGAGGTCCGGGACGCGGGCGGCGCCCGGGACGCGGCGGCCGCGATCGTCCGGCTCACCCGCGACCACGAGACCGGCACACCCCGGGACGAGGAGGAGCGATGAGCCGGCAGCCGGTCGCGGCATCCCGCCGGCACTCCGCCACCGGGTCGGCGGCCGCCGACCGCGCCGACACCGCCCGGCCCGCCGTGACGGTCGGGCTCCTCGTGGCCATCTGCCTCGTGGCGGCCAACCTGCGCACCACCCTCACCGGTGTCGGCGCCCTGCTGCCGGAGATCGAGCGGGGCAGCGGCCTGACGTCGAGCTGGGGCGGGCTGCTGAGCACCCTCCCGCTGCTGACCTTCGCCGCGACGTCGCCGCTGGTCGCCCGGGCCTCCCACCGGTGGGGCAGCGCGCGCCTGCTGGTGGCGGCGCTCGGTGTGCTGGCCGTCGGGACGGTGGTCCGCTCCCTGCCCTCGGTGGTCTGCCTGTTCGCCGGAACGGTGATCCTCTCCGCGGCCATCGCGTTCGGCAACGTGCTGCTGCCCGCCCTGATCCGGCGCAACGTGCCCGCGCAGCGCATCCAGAGCGTCAGCGCTCTCTACGTGACGGTCATGGGCCTCATGGCCGCGGTCTCCTCCGGAATCTCCGCACCGCTGGCCCACACCGTGCCGGGTTCCTGGCACACCGCGCTGGCCTGGGGCGTCGCCTTCACCGTCGCGGCCTTTCTCGCCTGGCTGCCCCGGCTGCGGGGCGACCAGCCGCAGGCGTCCGCGGGCGGGACCCACAGCCCGGTTCCGTGGCGGTCGCGGATCGCCTGGCAGGTCACCTTCTTCATGGGCCTGCAATCCCTGGCCTTCTACACCGCCGTCGCGTGGCTGCCCAGCATCCTGGCCGACCGGGGCACGAGCAGCACCGCGGCCGGCTGGATGCTGTTCTACTACCAGGTGGTGTCGCTGGCCGCCAGCAGCCTCCTGCCCCTGCTCACCCGGGGCCGGCACGACCAGCGCTGGAGCGCGGCCGGGGCCTCGGTCCTGGTGGGGGCCGGTTTCACCGTCCTGGTCGCCGCCCCCGCGCTGTCCGTCCTGGCGTGCACCCTGCTCGGACTCGGCGGCGGCGCCTGCCTCGTCCTCGCGCTCACCTTCCAGAGCCAGCGCGCGAGCAGCTCGGGGGAGGCCGCCGCGCTGGCCGGCATGGCCCAGTCCGTCGGCTACCTCGTGGCGGCGGCCGGCCCCCTCCTGCTGGGCATCCTGCACGACGCCACGGACAGCTGGACCCTGCCGCTCACCGTCCTGGCCCTCCTCGGCATCGCCACGGCGGTCGCCGGGCACGGCGCGGGACAGGATCGCCACATAGGCGGCTCCTCGCGCTGATGCCACGCGGCGGCACGGCCGACCGGTCCGGGGGTGCGCCGGACCGGTCGGCCGTGCCGTGGCCGGTCGGTGTTCGGTGGCCGGCCCGTGGTCCGTGGCCGGTCGGGGGCCGCGTCAGTGGTGGCCGTGCGGCCGGAGCCACTGCGGCCGGTGCGCGGCGGGACGGCGGTGTCCGGCCGGCTCGTCGGCGGTGTCGGCGCTGCTGCCCGGACCCTCCAGCCGGCCGGCCAGCGCGTCACGCTCGGCGGTGGCCTGCCGGGCGGTCTCCCGTTCCCTGCGGCGCTTCTTGCCGCGGTGGCGTGCCAGTACCGTCCCGGCCAGGAGCATCCACATGCCCAGGCCGAAGATCAGGGTCAGGGCGATGCCGCCCAGAAACGCCCCGAGCGTACTGATCGTGAATGGCTCGCTCCCCAGCAGGGTCACGGTGTAGTCCGGACCGCCTGACAGGTTGTAGGCGATCAGCAGGCCTGCGAAGGCGGCGGCGCCCGCCATGAGCAGGAGGCCCAGCACCAGCATGTCTCTCACCTCGTCGCACGTGGATGTCCTCCATCCGGGTCACCATGAGGAATCGGGCAAAACGCGCGATTTGGGTGCGCGAGTACCGCTTGCCGCGGTGGTCGCCCCCGGCATGCCGCACGGTGCCCGGTCCGTGCCGGGCGCGTCCCGGACGTAACGGGCTGTCACCCCGCTCTCCCTAGGGCAGAAGTGGCGCCCGTCGACGGGACGCGGCCGGTCGTCCCGCCGCCTCCGGTACCGCCCGGTCTCCGGCGCGGCGCGGCGGCGTTCTACGCTGGCCGCCGAGCGCCGCTGCGCGCCGCCGCGCGGCGCCCGGCCAGTGACCCCTGATGCCCCGGAGTAGGAGACCCGCCTGTGGATCTGCGAGCCGCCCTGGACGCCCACCGCCTCGTCGCCATCGTGCGCGGCGGCGACAAAGACGCCGCGCTGCGCACCGTGCTGACGCTGGCCGAGGAGGGCGTGGAGCTGATCGAGGTGTCGCTGACCGGCAAGGACGCCCTCCTGGTCATCGAACGCGCCAGAGCGGCCCTCGGCCCCGACCGGCCCCTGGGCGCCGGTACGGTGCTCACCGCCGCCGACGCCGTGGCCGCCCACCGCGCCGGAGCCGACTTCGCGGTCACCCCGGGACTGGGGGAGGGCGTCACGGCGGCCCGCGAGCGGGGCATGCCCGTCCTGGCCGGCGTCATGACACCCACCGACGTCATCACCGCGCGCGCCCTCGGCGCCACCGCGCTGAAGATCTTCCCGGCGGCCCAGGCGGGCGGACCGGCCTACGTCAAGGCGCTGCGCGGACCCTTCCCCGACGAGGCCCTCGTGCCCGTCGGCGGCGTCGACGAGGCGGCGGCCCGCGCCCACCTCGCCGCCGGGGCCAACGCCGTCGGGGTGGGTTCCCCGCTGATCGGCGACGCCGCCGACGGAGGCAGCCTCGACGGCCTCCGCGCCCGCGCCCGCGCGTTCCGCGCCGCCGTGCGGGAGGCCCGGCCGTGACCGGCCCACGGCCCGCGCCGGAGCGGGACGACGACGCCGTGGCAGGCCGGCCGGCGAACACCGCAGCCGATCCGGCCACCAGCCCCTGGCGGCCACCGCGCGGACCGGTGGTGTGCCTGGGCGAGACCATGGCGGCCCTGGCCCCGGCCCCTTCGCACGCGCTGGACGACGCCGACTCCCTGTGCCTCGCGGTGGCGGGCGCGGAGTCGAACGTGGCGATGTACCTCGCGGACCTGGGCCGCCCCGTCTCCTGGCTCTCGGCGGTCGGTGACGACGCGCTCGGCCGGCGGGTGCGCTCGACCGTCGCGCGGGCCGGCGTGGACGTTTCGGGCGTGCGTACCGACCCGGCGCGGCCGACCGGTCTGCTCCTGAAGGACCCGGGCGCCACCGGTACCCGCGTGCACTACTACCGCGCGGGTTCGGCGGCCTCGGCCCTCGGCCCCGACCTCCTGGACGACGAGCGGATCGGTGGGGCCGCCCTGCTCCACCTGACCGGGGTGACGCCGGCCCTGTCCCCGTCCTGCCGGGCCCTGGTGGAACGGGCGCTGCACACCCCGCCGGAGCGACGCGCGCACGCCGTAAGCTTCGACGTCAACCACCGCCCCGCCCTGTGGCCGCCGGACACGGCCGCAACGGTGCTGCGCGAGCTGGCCGATCGCGCCGACATCGTCTTCGTCGGCCTGGACGAGGCGCAGGGCCTGTGGGGCGCCGACCTGGACGCCACGGACGTCCGCCGGCTGCTGAGCCGCCCGCGTGTCCTGGTCGTCAAGGACGGCGGCCGGGGCGCCACCGCGTTCACCGGGCACGGCGCGTGCACCGTGCCCGCCCTGGCCACCGAGGTCGTGGAGCCGGTCGGCGCGGGCGACGCGTTCGCCGCCGGATTCCTCGCCGGACTGGGCCAGGGCACGGACCTCGTCCGGGCCCTGCGGCTGGGCCACCTCACGGCCGCCTCCGCGCTGAAGGTGGTCGGCGACCACGGACCCCTGCCCGACGAGGGCACCGTCGAGGCGATGCTGGCCCTCGCCGAGCAGGACTGGTGTCAGGCGCTGATGTCGTAGAGCACGAACTCCTCCCACGAGCCCGTCACTTCGGTGGAGCGGGCGCGCAGCGCGTACTGGAGCGAGCCGGTGTAGCCGTTCTCCATCGCGACGAAGAGCCCGTTGAGCGTGGACTGGAGCGCCCAGCGGTCCAGGGTCTCGTTGTAGTAGAGGACGAACCGCTCCCAGCCGCCCACACTGGTGGAGCGGGCGCGCAGCACGTTCTGTGCGCTGCCGGTGTAGTTCTTCTCCACCGCCACGTAGCGGTCGTTGGCCAGGGACCGCAGCGCGTAGGTCTGCGTGGCCTCGTCCCACTCGAAGGCGTAGCTCTCCCAGGAGCCGCCGAACTCGGTCGAACGGGCCCGCTGGACACCGGTGTTCGGCTCGACGTAGTTCTTCTCGGTGGCCACGAAGCGGCTGTTGCGGGCCGACTGCACGGCCAGCAGCTCGGGCTCCGCGGCCGCGGCGGCGGTGTCCCCGGCGGCGAGCGGGGCCCGCAGGGCGTCCTTCTCCCCGGTGATCCGCGCCAGGGCGGTCGCGTCCACCGCCTCCCAGCCGGCCGGTACGGCGGCAGGACCGTCGGCGCGCGGGGCGGCGACGGCGGAGGGCACCGTCAGCGCGGACGCCGCGAGCAGGGCGCTCAGGGACAGCAGGACGGAGGTCGTACGTCTCACGGGAATTCCTCGGCTTTCGTCACACGGATACCGGGGCGGCGGGACGGGAATCCCGCGGGAAACGGCCCCGAGACATGACGGCGCCACCCCCGAATTACTCCGCACCCCCCAAAGGCCGCGGTCGGCACCCCTCCCCGGGTGCGTCGGCGGTCGCTGCGCCGACTCGGCGAAGCGCTTTCAGCATAGTGATGTTGAAGTGCGAACCGGTACCGTCCAGCCCTCAATTTCGACGATTCTGGGCTGCAATTGGGCGGCATTACGAATTCCGTGGTGCGCCGTTAATTCACCGGCAACGCGCCGTTATCCCGACCGTCGCCCCGTCGGCCGGGTGTCGTCAGCACGACCTGCTGGTGGCTCCGTCGACGACGAATCCGACCCCGATGCCGAGCATCCAGGTGTCCTTCGCCAGGGCCGTTCCCTCCTGGGTCGGGCGCAGGCTGCCCTCCTCGCGCATTCCCGGGGTGCGCAGATATAGGCCCACCAGTCCCGCCGAGAAGGCGGTCAGGCCGATGCCCGCCAGAGCCGTCGGCACGACCGGCAGAAGCAGCGCCGTGCCGAGCGCGATCTCACCGGCGGAGAGCAGCCGGACAAACGTCGCGGGCGGCAGTTTGCCGAGGAACGGATAGGTGTTCTTCGCCATTCCGTGCATCATGGCGGCGGTCTGCTCGTCGGCTCCGCGTTTGGCCAGACCGGAGTTGAGAATGAAGGCCCCGGTGGCCAGTCGCGGGGCGACATGCCTGAGCTCGACGGGCAGACGCATGGGGACTCCTAGCGACGTTTCCTCGTAGACACGCTCAGGCTAGGGCCGGCGTGTCCCCCGCGCAGCACGGACGTCCGGGGGCCTGCTCCGATCGGGTCACGGACGCCCCGGGCGCGTACGCCCGGCTCAGTACGGGGGGTTACTCCCGCCGCGGGACGCCTCGCCGACCGCCGACCGGCAGCGTGGACGGTGTGAAACTCAGCCGCCCCGCACGCCGGGCCTCCCTCGTCGTCCATGCCGTCGCCTCCGCCGCATGGCTGGGGCTCACCGTCGGGCTGCTGGCGCTCGGCACCACCGCGGCGACCGGCGCCTCCCCGGCGGCGGTCGAGGCCGCCGTCCGCTGCATGAAGCTGTTCGCCGACTGGCTGCTGCTCCCGCTCGCCCTGCTCACCCTGGCGAGCGGCCTGCTGCTGTCGCTGGGCACGCCCTGGGGTCTCGCCCGGCACCGGTGGGTGTACACGAAGTTCTGGCTGACCCTGGGCACGACCGTCGCCACGTTCTTCGCGCTGCGCCCCGGGGTGGACTCGGCGGTGGCGGCCGTGACCGCCGGCGAGCCGCTGCCCGACGCGGGGGACGTGCTCTTCGGGCCCGTGGTCTCCCTGTCCGCCTACGTCTTCATGACGGTGCTCTCGCTCCTCAAGCCCTGGGGACTCACCCGGCGCGGTCGCCGGCTGCGCGAGCGTCCCACGGGTGTCCGTCCGCCGCTCACCCGCTCGGGCCACGGGTGACATCGAGGCACCCCACCACCGGCGGCCGGCCCGGCGGCCCACCGCTGCGTCGCCGCCGGAGGGTTCGTAGCATGAGGTCATGAACGGTTCGGTCCCCGCCACGATGCGGGCGGCGTACATCGACGCGGTCGGACCGGCGGACGCCATCCGCCACGGAGAACTCCCCGTGCCGCCCGTGGGCCCCACGGACGTGCTGGTGCGGGTGACGGCCGTCGCCGCCAACCCGGTGGACACCTTCGTGCGGTCCGGCGCGTACGCCACCCCGCTGCCCTCGCCCTTCGTGGTCGGCCGCGACCTGGTGGGCGAGGTCGCCCTGGCCGGGCCCGGCGCCCCCGGCTTCACCGCCGGGCGGCGGGTGTGGTGCAACAGCCTCGGCCACGCGGGCCGGCAGGGTTCCTTCGCCCAGTACGCGACCGTCGCCGCCGAGCGCCTCTACCCGGCGCCGTCCGGCGTCGACGCGGAGCACCTCGTGGCGGCCGCCCACCCGGCCGCCTCCGCCTGGCTCGCCCTGTTCCGGCACGGGCGGCTGCGGGCGGGGGAGACCGTCTACGTCGGCGGCGGCGCCGGGAACGTGGGCGGCGCCGCCGTCGCCCTGGCCTCCCGGGCCGGGGCCCGCGTGATCGCCACGGCGCGTGCGGAGGACGCGGAGGCGGTGCGCGGCCTGGGCGCCGCGGAGGTCCTCGACCACCGCGCGCCCGACCTCGGCGCCCGCATGCGCCGGGCCGCGCCCGACGGCTACGACGTGCACCTGGACACGTCCGGTCACGGGGCGCTCGCCGACGCCGTGGACTCGCTGGCCCGGGGCGGGCGGCTGGTCGCGATGGTGGGACTGGGCACCGGGCCGTCCGCGTTGCCCGTGGGCGCGCTCTACACCAAGGACGCGAGCATCGTGGGCTTCGCCATCAGCAACGCCACGACCGCCGACCTCGCCGAGGCGGCGCGGGGCGTGGCGGACGTCCTCACCAACACCCCGTGGCGCCCGCGCATCGCCGACCGGCTGCCGCTGTCGAAGGCCGCCGAGGCCCACCGCAGGCTGGAGGCCGGGGACGTGCGCGGACGCCTGGTCCTCACGCCTTCTTGATCGTCTTTCCGGCCCGGCGGGCCCGGTCCATCATGGACACGATGGAGGAACCCGGGAAACCGTCGCCAGAGCGTGGAGGCATCAGGAATGCGCCGTGAAGACCTGCCGGCCCCGGAGTCGGGACTGCTGCTCACCCACTTCCTCACCGTGGCCGACGTGCCGCGCTCGCGTGCCTTCTACTCCGAGGTGCTCGGCGGCGAGGTCGTGCTCGCGGAGAACCCGTGCATCGTCAGGCTCGCGAACAGCTGGCTCATCATGAACCCGGGCGGGGGCCCGACGCCGGACAAGCCCGACGTCACCCTGCGCCCGCCGGACGACCCGGCAACGGCGACGAGCTTCCTCAACATCCGGGTGGCCGACATCGGGCGCTGCCACCGCGAGTGGAGCGCGCTCGGTGCCGAGTTCCTCACCCCGCCGATCGACCGGAAGGCCGAGCTGCGCTGCTACCTGCGCGATCCCGACGGATACCTGATCGAGGTCGGCCAGGCCACCGGGCTGCTGGAGGGCATCCTCGCCGATCCGCCCGCGGGACAGGACTGACGCGTCCGGCGCATCCGACCGACCCGTCCGGCAGGGCGGCTCAGGGCTGCGGACGGACGGTCAGCAGCTGCTGGGCGTGGCCGACGGGGCCGTCCAGGTCGTGGAGCACGGTGCTGGTGATGCCCTGACCGGTGGGCCCGAAGACGACGGTGGTGTCCAGGCCGGTCCAGCGGCCCCGCGGCGCCCGGTGCAGGTGCAGGGTCAGATCCACGTTCGGGAACATCCATTCCCGCGGCGACTGCCGCACCGCGATGCCGTTGGCCGTGTCGACCAGCGCGACGTACGAGGCCAGCGGGCTCGCGCTCTCCCCGGCGACCAGGTCGAGGCCGGTGGAGATCCAGGCGGTGGTGCGGCCCGGCCGGGGCGGGGCCAGCGGGCGCACGTCCAGGGAGGCGATGTACCCGCCGGGCCACTCGGTGTCCATCGGCCAGCGGGCCAGCGTGTCCGGTCCGGTGAGCCGGTCGGCGCCGCCCCCGGCGACGGCGCTCGTGTCCCCGTCCGCCAGCAGCCAGACCCGGGCCCGCGCCACCGACCGGTCCGCGATCAGCACGGTCGCCTCGACCAGCTCGATGGTGCGTCCCGGCCGGACGGTCTCCACCCGTATCTCGCACTCGTCCAGCGCCGGACGGCCCAGGATGTCGAAGCTGATCCGGCTCAGCGACATCGCCGCACCGGCCCGGCCCGCCAGGTACCGGTCGACGGCGTGGACGATCAGACCCCCGAGCGGACTGAAGTGCTGTTCGTCCGAGCTCCACGCGCCGCCCGCGTGCGGGGTGGGCTTGTAGCGGTGCTCGTCGATCCGCTCGTAGTAGCTGTCCGGGGTCGCTGTGCTGGTGTTCAACGGGGTGCTCCTGGAACGACGGCGGTGACGCGTACGACGACCGCGGCGGCGGGCGTGACGGCGCCGCCAAGGCCGCGACCAGGATAGTTCGGCGGTGAATCGGGCCGCGGCGGAGTGGGGCGCCCCCGGCTGGGAACTCAGACGGTCCAGAAAGAGCCGAGGGCGGCGCGCACGCGAAGGAGTACCGCGATGGCCAGGAAACGTGACGACGGCGAGCACCTCAGGAAGGGTGACAAGGTCACCTGGAGCAGCCACGGCTCCCGCACCGAGGGCGAGGTGGAGAAGAAGATCACCAAGCGCACCGAAGCGGCCGGCCGTACCGTGGACGCCTCCTCCGACGACCCGCAGTACCAGGTCCGCAGCGACAAGTCGGGCAGGTCGGCGGTGCACAAGCCGTCCGCGCTGAAGAAGAAGTGAGGCGCCATGGACGGTGACGAACAGGACGAGACCCGGGACGCCTTCCACGAACTGGTCAACATGACACCGGCCGAACTGGACCGCTGGCTCGACACCGACGAGTCGCGGGACGCCGGGCACCACCAGGACGGCGGCGAGTCCGTCGGCCACGCGTCCGGCCGCCGGATCGTGGAGATCCTGCACAAGAACAAGGGCGACCTCTCGGACGACGACTACGAGCACATGCGCAAGGTCGTCGGCTACGTCCGCCGCCACCTGGCCCAGCGTCCGTCGGGCGACGTCGAGGACACCCGGTGGCGGCACTCGCTCATGAACTGGGGCCACGACCCCCTGGCACGCCATGGATGACGACGACCCGCAGCGGCGCCCCGAGGGCGTCAGCGACGAGACGGTCGAGGCCCTGGGGTCGCTGTCCAAGTCCCTGGAGACGACCGAGTGCGCCCGCGGCCACCTGTTCGCCTTCCACCAGCACACCGGTGCGGCGGACTTCGAGCTCGACCGCGCGATCGAGCTGCTGCGCGCCGCGGGGCACCCGGAGTGGGCGGAGCGCGTGCGCACCGAGATCATGGGCCGCAACGTCATCCCCGGCCACTGGACGTTCCAGATCGTCGACGCCTACGACCGGACGTACTACCAGCCGTTCCGGGACCTGGAGCGGGAGGCGGTGGAGCGCCTCGCCGAGGGCCGCCGCCACCTCTACGAGGCGGAGCTGAAGGAGGTCCGCCGGACCCGGAACCACCCGGACCACACGTCCCGCCCGGACGGGCCCCGCCCCTGACGGCCGCCCGTGGCCTCCCTTGCCGGGCTCAGTCGCGTCCGCGGGCCCGCCGGAAGCGGTCCAGGCCCTCGGAGAGGTCGACGACGGGGTCGGGGTAGGCGTCGTACGCGGAACGCTCCGCCGCCACCAGCCGCCAGGGCTCGTGCACCGAGCGGCCCCCCAGCCCGGCCAGCTCGGGCACCCAGCGCCGTACGTACTCCCCGTCGGGGTCGAACCGCCGGGCCTGCGTGGTCGGGTTCAGGACCCGGTGCGGCCGGGTGTCGGTGCCGGTGCCCGCGGCCCACTGCCAGTTCAGCTGGTTGTTGGCCACGTCGCCGTCCGCGAGCAGCTCCAGGAAGTGCCGGGCGCCGACCCGCCAGTCCACGTACAGCGTCTTGGTGAGGAAACTGGCGACGAGCAGGCGGCCCCGGTTGTGCATCCAGCCCTCGTGCCGCAGCTGGCGCATCGCGGCGTCCACGATCGGGTAGCCGGTGCGCCCGTCCCGCCATGCGGCGACGTCCGCCTCGGCGGCCGGGCCGGTGCGCCAGCGGTCGTGCCGGGTGCGGTAGTCGGCGGCCGAGGAGTGCGGGCGGGCGGCCAGTACCTGGTGGTGGAAGTCCCGCCAGGCCAGCTGCCGTACGAAGGCCTCCGCGCCGGCACCGCCGGCGCGCCGGGCCCGGTGGACCAGCTCGACGGGGGAGATCGCGCCGAGGTGCAGGTCGGGGGAGAGCCGGGAGGTGGCGTCGCCGGCCAGGTCGTCGTGGTGGTCCGCGTAGCCGGCGACGCCGCCGCGCAGCCATGCCGTCATCCGCTTCCTGGCCGCCCGTTCCCCACCGGCCGGCAGCCCCGGGGACAGCCCCGTCAGGTCCCCGCGGGCGGGCAGCTGCTCCGAGCCGACGCCGTCCGGGACGGGCACCCGGCGCGGGGCGGCCAGCGGTTCGCGCACGGAACGCTCGCTCCAGCGCCGGAAGTACGGCGTGAAGACCGCGAAGTGGTCCGAGGCGGCCGGGGTGACGGACCCCGGGGCCAGCACGGTGGTCACGGCGTCGTGGACGTGCAGCCGGCAGCCCCGTGCCGCGAGGGCGGAGCGCAGGAGCTCCTCGCGCCGGTGCGCGTGCGCGCTGACGTCGGCCGCCAGGTGGACCTCGTCGGCCTCCGCCTCCCCGGCCACCGCGCACACCTGCTCGACCAGGTCGCCGGACCGGACGACCAGCCGCCCGCCCCGGTCCCGCAGCCCGGCGTCCAGGTCCCGCAGACAGTCGGCGAGGAGGGCGAGCCGGTTGGGCGCGGCGAACCCGGCGGCGTCCACGGCCCGGTCGCGGACGAACAGCGGCACCACCGCCCCGGCGCGGTCGAGGGCCGCGCGCAGCGGCGGATGGTCGTGCAGCCGCAGGTCGCGGGTGAACAGGACGACCGACGTGGCCATGGCGCTCCTCGCAGGGATCTCGGGCGGGCGACGGTACCGGAGCGGCGGGCCCCCGACCCGGGGACGCGCGGGCCACCGCCGGGTTCAGGACCCGGAGCGGTCGCGGACCGGACCCGGCCGTCCGGCGTCGTGGGCGGCGGCGCGGGCGATGTTGCGGGCCATGCCGCCGAAGACCACGGCGTGGAAGGGCCACACGCTCCACCAGTAGGCATGGCCCGCCAGCCCGTGGGGATGGAACAGCGCCCGCTGGCGGTAGCGCGTCCGGCCCGCGTCGTCGGTCCCGGCGTACATCTCCAGCCAGGCGAGCCCCGGCAGCCGCATCTCGGCGCGCAGTCGCAGCAGCCGCCCGGGGACGATCTCCTCCACCCGCCAGAAGTCGAGCGAGTCGCCGACCCGCAGCCGCGCGGCGTCCCGGCGCCCCCGGCGCAGGCCCACCCCGCCGACCAGCCGGTCCAGCCAGCCCCGTACCGCCCAGGCCAATGGGAAGGAGTACCAGCCGTGGTCGCCGCCGATGCCCTCGACGACCCGCCACAACGCGTCCGGCGGCGCGTCGACCGTCAGCGTCCGGTCGTCGGTGTAGAGGCTGCCGCCGGCCCAGTCGGGGTCGGTGGGCAGCGGGTCGCTGGGCGCCCCGGGCACGGACGCGGACGACCAGCGGGTGGTGACCCGGGCCTCCCGCACCCGTTGCAGGGCCAGCCGCAGCGCGTCGTCGAAGCCGAGGGGGTAACCCGGTGGCGGCGGGACGTACCGGACGATGTCGTTCTCGCCGCACACCACCTCGTGCCGCAGCGACTCGGTGAGCGGGCGCGCGATGGCCGCCGGGACCGGCGTGACCAGCCCGACCCAGTGACTGGACAGCCCGGGCGACAGCATCGGCACCGGCAGGATCAGCCGCCTCGGCAGCTCGGCGACCCGGGCGTAGCGCACCATCATGTCCCGGTAGGTGAGGATGTCCGGGCCGCCGATGTCGAAGGTGCGGGAGACCTCCTGCGGCATGGTCGCGCTGCCCACCAGGGCACGCAGCACGTCCCGGACGGCGACCGGCTGGATGCGGGTGTGGACCCAGCTGGGCGTGACCATCACCGGCAGCCGCTCGGTGAGGTAGCGCAGCATCTCGAAGGAGGCCGAGCCGGAGCCGATGACGACCGCCGCGCGCAGCACGGTCGTGGGCACGCCGGAGGCCAGCAGGATCCGGCCCACCTCGGCGCGGGAGCGCAGGTGCGGAGACAGCTCGCCCTCCGGCACCCCGGCCGGGGTCAGGCCGCCCAGGTAGACGATGCGCCGCACGCCCGCCGCCTTGGCCCGCGTGGCGAAGGTGCGCGCCGCCCGCCGGTCGGTGGCCTCGAAGTCGTCGCCGGTGCCGAGCGCGTGCACCAGGTAGTAGGCGACGTCGACGCCCTCCATCGCCCGCGCCACCGAGCCGGCGTCGGTCACGTCGCCGTGCACCACCTCCGCGCGTCCTGCCCACGGATGGTCGCGCAGCTTGTGCGGGGAGCGGGCCAGGCACCGCACCCGGTGTCCGGCGTCCAGCAGCTCGGGCACGAGACGGCCCCCGACGTACCCCGTCGCCCCGGTGACCAGGCAGCGCAGGCCGCCGCCCGCGCCACCCGCCCCGCCCGCGCCGCTCGTCCGGTCGGGTCCTTCGCCTGCCTGGCTCATGTGGCTCCGTCGCTCGCGGGGACAGTCGTCACCCTGACCCCTTCCCCGGGACGGGCCGCGACCGACGCGTCCCGGCCCAGGTCGACCCTTCTATACGCTGATCGCGTGGCGACAGCGAACCAGCGCGGACAGCACGCGCACGAGCGGGGGACCGGTCCCGGCCCCGAGGCGAGCGACCTGCACGTCCTCGCCGCACAACTGCGGCGGATGAACGGCGAGATCAACCGCCTGGTACACGGCTTCGCCGGCCGCCACGGCCTGCACGCCACCGACGTCCAGGCGCTCGCCGCGATCCTGGACGCGCGCGAGCCCATGACACCGGGGCGGCTGCGCGAGCACCTGGGGCTGACCTCGGGCGCGGTGACGGCCTGCGTGGACCGGCTGGAGCGCGCGGGGCACGTGCGCCGGGTCCGGGAGAGCGCCGACCGCCGGGTCGTGCACCTGCGCTACGTGCCCGAGGCCCGGGAAGCGGCCCGGACGTACTTCCTTCCGCTGGCCGAGGCAGCCGCCGCCACGCGATCGCGCTTCGACGACGACGAACTGGCGGTCGTGGTCCGTTTCCTGACGGCGATGAACGAGGACCTGGGACTCGTGCGGTCCGACGAGCGCTGAGCCGCCCGGCGGTACCGCATACGGGGGAGTGACCCGGGGCACACGCGGTGTGTCATGACGGTCCGAAGTAACTCAATCATTGAGATTGTTTATGATCGAGTCACTTTTCGTCGCCCCGCAGACCTGGAGACCCGACACCGATGTCCACCCCTTCCCGACGGGCCCGTTGGCTCGTCCCCGCGGTCCTGCTCCTGGTCTGGCTCGGCATCGGCGGAGCGCTCGGCCCGTACGCCGGGAAGCTCGGCGAGGTCGCCACCAACGACCAGGCCGCCTTCCTGCCCCGCAGCGCGGAGTCCACCCGGGTCATCGACGCCCAGGAGGCCTTCCAGCAGGACGAGACGCTCCCGGTGATCGTCGTGTGGACCGCCGACGACGGCGGCCCGGCCACCGGCCACCGGGCCGAGGCCACCCGCGCCGTCGCCTCCCTGGCGGGTGAACCCGGTGTCGTCGGGCAGGCGTCGCCCGCGCTGCCCTCCGAGGACGGCGAAGCCCTCCAGGCCGTCGTCCAGGTCGAACCCGACCTCGGCGACGCGCTGCCCGACGTCCTGGCGGGCATCGGCGACGCGGCCGGGCAGGTGCCGGGCACCCGGGCGCAGCTGGCCGGCCCCGCGGCCTCCCAGGCCGACCTCTCCGACGCCTTCTCGGGCATCGACGGACTGCTGCTCGGCGTCGCGCTGATCACCGTCCTGGTGATCCTGCTGCTCGTCTACCGCAGCGTGCTGCTGCCCCTGGTCATCATCCTGGGTGCCGTGTTCGCCCTGGGCCTGGCCTGCGCCATCGTCTACGCGCTCGCCGAGCGGGACGTCGTACGCGTCGACGGGCAGGTCCAGGGCATCCTCTCCATCCTGGTCATCGGCGCCGCCACCGACTACGCCCTGCTGCTCACCGCCCGCTTCCGCGAGGAGCTGGCCCGGCACCCGGACCGCTTCACCGCCGTGCGCGCCGCCCTGCGGGCCTCCTGGGGTGCCGTGGTGGCCAGCGCGGCGACCGTCGCCCTCGCGCTGCTGGCCCTGCTGCTCAGCGACCTGACCAACAACCGCGCGCTCGGACCCGTCGGCGCCATCGGCATCGTCTGCGCCGTACTGTCCACCCTCACCTTCCTGCCCGCCGTCCTGGTCCTGCTCGGCCGCGCCGCCTACTGGCCGGCCCGGCCCGTACGGACCGGTGACCCGGAGGCCGGGCACCGGCTGTGGCACCGGGTCGCGGAACTGGTGGACCGGGCCCCGCGCCGCATCTGGGCGGTCTCGCTGGCCGCGCTGCTCGCCTGCGCCGCCTTCGCCCCGACGCTGACCTCCAAGGGGGTGCCCCTGGACGAGATCTTCGTGAACGACACCCCGTCGGTCGCCGCGCAGCAGACGCTGGCCCGGCACTTCCCCGGCGGTTCGGGCAACCCCGCCGTGATCATCGCCGAGGCCGACCGGCTGGACCCGGTGCTCACGGCCGCCCGCGAGACCCCCGGCGTCGCCTCGGCCGCCCCGGTGACCGCGTCGGGCCGTCCCGGCGGCGGCGAACCCAAGGTGGTCGACGGGCGCGTACGGGTCGACGCGACGCTCCGCGCACCGGCCGACAGCGACGCCGCCAAGAACACGGTGGCGCGGCTCAGGACGGCCGTCCACGACGTCCCCGGCGCGGACGCGCTCGTCGGGGGCTACACCGCCCAGCAGTACGACACCCAGCGCACCGCCGAGCACGACCGGACGCTGATCGTGCCGGTGGTCCTCGCCATCATCCTGGTCATCCTGATCGCCCTGCTGCGCTCGCTGCTGATGCCGGTGCTGCTGGTGGCGACGGTGGCGCTGAACTTCGTGGCGACCCTGGGCGTCTCGGCACTGGTCTTCACCCACGTGTTCGGCTTCAGCGGCACGGACGCCTCCGTCCCGCTGTACGGCTTCGTCTTCCTGGTCGCCCTCGGCGTGGACTACAACATCTTCCTCATGTCCCGGGTCCGGCAGGAGGCGCTGCACCACGGGGTGCGACAGGGCATCCTGCGCGGACTGACCGCCACCGGCGGCGTGATCACCTCGGCCGGTGTCGTCCTCGCCGCCACCTTCGCCGCGCTCGGCGTCATCCCCCTTGCGTTCCTGGTGCAGATCGCCTTCATCGTGGCCTTCGGCGTCCTGCTGGACACGCTGGTGGTGCGCTCGCTGCTGGTCCCGGCGCTCGCCCGCGACATCGGCGCCGCCGCCTGGTGGCCCGGGCGGTTGGGGCACCGGGACCGGACGGAACGGGACTGACCCGGGCCGCCCCGGTCCTCACGCGCCCGGACGCCGCTCCGAGGGGCGCACCGTGCCCAGGAAGCGCCGTACGTCGATCTCGATGACGACGCGCTCCGGATTGGCCCGGGGCTGCCGGTAGCGGGCGGCGTAGCGGGTCTCCGCGTCGCGGACCGCCCCGGCGTCGTCCCGCACGGTCGCCACGCCCTCCAGCGTGGACCAGCGCCTGCCGTCGACCTGGCCCACGGCGACGACCGCCCCGGCGGCCCGCCGCACGTTGCGCGCCTTCGCGGTGTCCCGGCTCGTGATGACCCGCGCGTTGCGGGTGGCGTGGTCGTACGTCACCCCCACCGGGACCAGGTGGGGCGTCCCGTCGGCGCGCCGCGTCGACAGGAAGCACACCCGGCGCTCCTGCCAGAACCGGACGAACTCGTCGTCCGCGTCGTGCTGTTCCCCGGCGTCCATCCGCTCTCCTCGCCCGTGCCGCGTGTCCCCCGTCCGCAACAGCATCGCCCGGCGGCCCGGACGCCCGCGCGGCGGGGTCGGCGCAGGCCGGGCCGGCGGGCGGCGGCCTCAGGCGGCGTCCCGTCCGGAGCGGTGGTCCGCGCCCCTCCCGCCGCCCGGAAGGAGCCGCAGGTGCCGGCGCCGGGCGTGCCGGGGCGGGGCCGGGTCCCCGAACAGCCGGTCCTCCAGACAGGTCATGGCGAACAGCAGCAGCCCCAGTCCGGGCAGTGTCAGGACGGCAACGGTCACCACTCCGCAGGCCCCCTCCGCTGTGGGACGACACCGCGCGGGTGCCCAGGCGGGCGCCGGTGAAAGCCGTCATGTTCCGACGGTCCGTGGGTAGGCGGCCCCGACGGCAGACACGTCGTCCCCGAGGAACGGAGCAGCCGAGCCGATGTCGCACACCTCCCCGCCCGCCGAACCGGCCACGAACCCGCAGCTGGCGGCCTCGTGGTCGGACTGGGCCGGCGACCACACCGCGTCCCTGATCGGGATACCGCTGCGCATCGCGCTCATCGTCGTGGTCCTGCTCGTGCTGCGCGCGGTGGCCAAGCGGGCCATCACCCGGGTCGTCCAGCGGGTCCTGGAACCGTCGGCGGGCGAGGCCGAGCGCAGCCGCCCGCGCAGGCCGGCCCGCGGCGCCGCCGTCCTGCACCGCGACCGGTCCCGGGCGCGGCAACGCCGCGAACAGCGGGCCCGCACCATCGGCTCGGTGCTCAGCAGCGCCGTCACCATCGTGCTGTTCATGGTCGGCGTGGCCATGGTGCTCGACCAGGTCGGCATCGCCCTCGGCCCACTGCTGGCCAGTGCCGGAGTGGTCGGCCTGGCCATCGGCTTCGGCGCCCAGAGCTTGGTCGCCGACTACCTGTCCGGGCTGCTCATCATGGTCGAGGACCAGTACGGCGTCGGCGACTCGGTCGACCTCGGCGAGGCCGTCGGCGAGGTGGAGCACGTCGGCCTGCGCCTGACCCATGTGCGCGACCTCAACGGCGGCCTGTGGCACATCCGCAACGGCGAGATCCTGCGGGTGCGCAACGACAGCCAGGAGTGGGCCCGCGCCGTCCTGGACGTCGCCGTGGCCCACGACGCGAACCTCGACACCGTCTACCGGGTCCTGGAGGACACCGGCCGCGCGCTGCGCGAGGAGCCGGACTTCGCGGACGTCCTGCTGGAGGACCCCGCGGTGTGGGGCGTGCAGTCCCTGGACGCCGACGGGGTGCTGGTGCGCCTCGCCGTCAAGACCGTGCCGCTCCAGCAGTGGGGCGTCACCCGTGAGCTGCGCCGCCGGGTCAAGGAGGCGCTGGACGACGCGGGCGTCGAGATCCCCTTCCCGCGCCGGGCGGTCTGGGTGCGCACCGACCCGTCCGAGGGCGGGGCGGAGGCGCTCAGCCGCTGAGACGCCGGCCGGCGCCGTTTTGCCGTTCCGGCAAACATGTTTGGCGCCTCCCGACCGGCCGGGGCAGCCTGCACACGGGGCGCGCGGTCCTCGCGCGCCCCGCCGAGCAGACGACCGCGCCCGCCCCAGGAGGCACCATGACCGACATCCCCGCGCCTGCTCCCGCCGCGGAGTTCTGGGAAGCCCGCTACCGCGACACCGGCCGCGTCTGGAGCGGCCGCCCCAACGAGCTGCTGGTCCAGGAAGCGGGTGACCTGGCGCCCGGTACCGCCCTCGACCTCGGCTGCGGCGAGGGGGCGGACGCCGTGTGGCTGGCCTCGCGCGGCTGGCGGGTCACCGGCGCGGACATCTCCGCCACCGCCCTGGAACGCGCCGCCGGGCACGCCGCGGAGGCCGGGGTCGGCGACCGCGTCGCCTGGGAACGCCACGAGCTCGGACCCTCGTTCCCCGAGGGCTCCTTCGACCTGGTGAGCGCCCACTACTTGCAGTCCCCGGTCGCCCTCGACCAGCAGGCGGTACTGCGCGCCGCCGCGCGGGCCGTGGCACCGGGCGGCACCCTCCTCGTCGTCATGCACGCCGGCTGGCCCTCCTGGCAGACCGAACCGCCGTTCGACGCCGTCTTCCCCACCCTGGACGGCGTCCTCGCCGAACTCGCCCTGCCGAAGCGGGAGTGGAGCGTCGAGACCCGTCGGACCGCCCGTCGGCCGAGCGTCTCGCCCGACGGCGTCGAGGGTTTCCGCGAGGACCACGTGTGGCGCCTGCGGCGGGCCTGAGGTTGTTGAACGAGTTACCTCCCGAGAATTTTGTGAAGAAAGGCATGTTCTGGGACTTATCGGACACCCTCTGGTGTGAAGGCCATTTGGCTACCAGAGGGAGATGGTGAAATGCCTTCCAAGGACAAGGTGCTCAAGGAAGTCACCCGCACCGAGAACATCGACATCGACGCGGCACTCGACCCCGCCGAGCCCGACGGAGTCTTCCGCGACAGCCGCGAGTGCGCCGCGCTCGCCCTCCAGTCCGGAGGCACCAGCCTCCTGCTCTCGCCGCCGACCCCGCGCCCGAAGAAGGGCTGACGGACCGACGGGAGAATGAGATGGAGCAGTCGAGCACATCGGCCCTCCTGGAGGGAACGGTGCTGGACCTCGCTTCAGACGTGGTCTCCGCTCTTCGGAGCGGAGACCACGTGCGAGCGGGCAGCACCCTGACGGGAGGCGGCGCCGGCGAGGGCGTCGCCCGTGCGGCGGTACGCGTCCTGGGCGCCGACACCCTGTTGCCCAGCGTCCTGCTGCGCGTTCCGCCCGACCCCGGACAACTCGCCGTGTTCAAGGACGCCGTGGCGGCGCATCCGCCGCGCCACGACGCGGCACCCACCGTCGTGTGGAGCCACTGGGCCATGACCCGTGCCCTGCGCCGGACCGAACACCCCCTGACCGGACCGCCCGTCGACGAGCCCGGCGCCGAACCCGACGCCCGCTGGCTCGACGGCGCAGGCTGGCAGTTCCTGACCCACCAGCTCGCCGTCCTCGCCCCGCTCGCGCTGCCCGGCGAGGAGTGCGCCGTGACCCGCGTGGCGCGCGGCCGCCCCGTGGACGTGGCCCGCGGATTCGTACGCGCGGTACGCCGCCGCGACTGGCAGCAGGCGGCCGGGGCCGGGCGCTGGCTCACCCTCCTGGACGGGGTGCCGGACACCCTCGGCCTGGCGGCCGGACTGGACTTCGTACGCCTCATGGGCGGCTCCGACCCGCGGGTGGCCCTGCAACTGGAGGCGGCACGGCTGATGCCGGCCGGGGTCCTGCTGTGAACGTCCCGGACGAGCGCGTCCGCGACGTCGAGGCGGCCGCGCTGGACTGGGTGTGGACGCACCGCGACCGTTTCGCGCTCGGCGACGACGCGCTGGCCGCCGACGGCCAGGTCAACCGGACCTGGAAGCCCCTGGGCGAGCTCACCCAGGTCTGTGCGTCCGTCTCCCGGTGCACCCCGCCCGGCGACCCGTTGCACACCCGCGTGTCCGAACTGCTGGACTTCGCCTGGCAGCAGACCCACCGGGGCGAACTCTTCCCGCTCATGCAGACGCTGGAGCCCTTCGCCACCTACCCGCTGGAGGTCTACGCGGCCTTCGCCTCGGCCGGGCTCAGGCACCCCGGCTACGAGGCGTCCGCCGCGGTGCTGACCCGCACCCGCGGCTGGCGGCTGACCGAGCAGTACCCCACCCGCCGCCTCGGCGTGCTGGAGGCCGAGCGGCGCAGCGGCATCGACCCGCACGGGGACGTGCCGCAGGCGCTGGGGCGCACCTGGCTGGGCGGCCTCCCGGAACCCTGGACCTTCGAACGCGCGGCCGGTTACGCGCTCACCCACGTCGTCTTCCACCTCACCGACTGGGGACGTGCGGCCCGGGGCGTCCCGGCGGACCTGGCGGAGTACCTCCTGCACTGGCTGCCGCCCTGGCTGGACACCTGCCTGGACGCCCGGATGTGGGACCTCAGCTGCGAGCTGCTCGCCGTCGCCGCGAGCCTGCCGCGCCCGCCGGAACCGGCCGTCCTGGCGGACGCCTGGCAGCGGGTCGCCGCCGCCCAGACCACGTCCGGCGCGATCCCCGAGGAGGGCGCCGCCCAGGACGCCGCCGGTGCGGACCCGGGGCCGGACCCCTACGACTTCACCGACTGCTACCACTCCACCCTGATGGCCGCGTTCGCGGCGGCCCTCGCCACGGCGGCCACGGCACGCCCGCCGGACGTGCGGCACGCGGCGCGACACGCCGGACAAGGAGCGCCGGGATGACGGACACCCGCCTGATCCACCGCGTCGGAGCCGGTGCCCTGGAGTGGCTGTGGGCCCACCGGGACGGCTTCCGCCTCGAACCGGACGTCGACCCCGAGATCGGGTTCCTGGAACGCTTCAAGCCGATCGGGGAGCTCGCCCTCATCTGCACGGTGCTCTTCCGCGAGGGCGTCGCCGGCTCCCGCCAGTCCCAGCTCGCACGCCAACTGCTCGACCACACCTGGCGCGAGACCCTGGACGGCGGTCGCATGCTGGTGCGCGGCCAGCGCGTCGAGCCCTTCTCGCCCGTCCCCTTCGAGGTCTACCTGCCGTTCAAGGAGCTGGGCTACAGCCAGCCCGAAGTCGAACGCGCCACGGTCCTCAACCACCGGCTGGACAGCTGGACGCGCTTCCCGGTGACAGCCACCCGGCGCCTGGGCCTGTCCGCCTTCCAGCGCCGCTTCGGCCTGCCCGCCCGACCGCCCGAGGCCGACCTGGTCGCCGCCACCTGGCTGGCCGGGACGCCCGAGCCGTGGACGGTCGAGGGCCACACCGCCTACGACATCACCCACACCGTCTTCCACCTCACCGACTGGGGCGAGAACCCAGGCGGCCTGCCCCCCGACGTCGCCGACTACCTCGCCACCTGGCTCCCGGTGTGGATCGACGACTGGCTGGACCTCCAGCGCTGGGACCTGCTCGGCGAACTCCTGGTCGTGGACGCCTGCCTGCCCCGGCCCACCCTGGACGAGGCCGCCTGGCGGGGCTTCGCCGCCGCACAGCAACCCGACGGCGCCATGCCCGCCGTACGCACGATGCCCGAGGGCGACCCCGACACGGTCTTCGACGTGGTCTACCACCCGACGCTGGTCGCCGCCTTCGCCTCCCTGCTGGCCACCTCCCGCGCCCTCACCGAGCTGGCGCACTCCGCGTCGTGACGGGCCGTCGTACGCCCTGGCCGGGCGAACCCGCCACCGAGGAACACGAGGAACACGCGGAGGACGCCCCGCCGGGACCCGGGCTCCCCGACGGGGCGGCGCTGCGCGAGCGGCTGGCCGACGCCGTGGACGCCTGCGACGCACCCGACGTCGTCTTCGCCGTCTCCCGGCGCGGCCACCGCACCCTGCACGGCGGCGGCACGGCCCCGCCGCCCGGCGTCCCCCGCGAGGACCTGCGCTACGAGATCGGGTCGGCGTCCAAGACGTTCACCGCGCTGCTGCTCATGCGCCTGATCCGGCGCGGCGTGCTCACCGGCGGCGAGGCGGCGGCCACCTGCCTGGAGCCCGGCGGGACGGCCGGCCCGCACCCCGTGACCCTCGCGCACCTGATCACCCACACGTCGGGGCTGCCCGCCCTGCCCGGAGACTTCGTGCGCCGGGGACTGCCCGCCTGGCGCACCAACCCCTACGCCCGCTACCCCGCCGAGCGGCTGACCGACGCCTTCCTGCGCCACGCGCCCAAGCACCGTCCGGGGACCCGCTGGCACTACTCCAACTACGGCGTCTCCGTCCTCGGCCACGCGATCGCCGCGGCCACCGGCACCGCCTGGGAGGACCTGATCACCGGCCAGGTGCTGCGCGCCCTCGGCCTCAGCGGAACGGCCCTGCGCGCACAGGGGCCCGACACCGATGCCGTGGGACACCGCAAGGACGGCCGCACCCCCGTCCCGCCCTTCGACGCGGGCGGCTTCCAGGCGGCGGGAGCCGTCCGGTCCACCCCCCACGACCTGCTCACCTTCCTGGAGGCCCACCTGGACCCGGCCCGCTCACCGGCCGCCGGCGCGCTGCGCGCGGTGCGGGTGCCGGTGCTCCGGCGCGGGCTCGGGCACCGGCACGTGCACACGGTGGGGTGGTTCCGGCACCCCACGGACGGCGGGCCCCTGTACTTCCACAGCGGCGCCACCCTGGGGCAGCAGGCGTTCCTGGGCTTCAGGCCCGACACGGACACCGCCCTGGCCGCCGTGTGCACCAGGCGGTTCCGCGCCCGCGACCCGTTCATCGCCACCGCCTACGCGCTCCTCGCCGAGGGATAGCGGGCCGGGACGCGGGCCGGCGCGGGGCCGCTTCGAGCGACCCCGCGCCGGGCGTAGGTCCGTCAGACCCGCTGCCACAGGGCAGGCGTGCTCGCGGGCGCCCCGGCCCCCTGCGCCTGGTGGCTCTGGAGGCAGCGGTAGCGCACACCGTCGAAGGACACGGTGGTGCCGACCTCGTAGACCCGGCCCGCCGCCCAGGCGTCCGCCGCCGCGTTGTCCTGCGGCGCCGGTGACCCCGACGCGGCGGACGTGGTCTTCAGGGTGAGGCCGAAGTCGCTGAGCAGCGGGTTGATCGGCTGGTAGAACGTGGTCCCGCCGTTGGTGCAGTCCCCGGAGCCGCCGGACGTGGTGCCCTGTGCCTGGGTGCCCGACACGAAGGGGCCGCCGGAGTCGCCGGGTTCGGCGCACACCGTCGTCTCGGTCAGCCCGTTCACGGTGCCCTCCGGGTAGGTGACACTCGTGTCGTGCTGCTGGACCGTGCCGCAGTGCCATCCGGTGGTCGAGCCGGAACGGCACACCGACGCGCCCACGAGCGCCTCCACCGACCCGGCGATCTGGATCTTCTCGCCGTCCTGCGCCTTGACGTCCGGCGTCGCGGTCCAGTCGGAGTTGACGCCCACCCAGGCCATGTCCTTGCCGGGGAACGTGGAGGCCTGGAAGGTGCCCTGGGCGGCCTCGTTGAACCCGGTGGTGGTGGCGCCCGGGTCGCCGCAGTGCCCGGCCGTGGCGAAGCCCTGCTGGTCGTCCTTGGTGACGGAGAAGCCGATGGAGCAGCGGGCCTGGTCGTTGATGTAGAAGGCCTCGCCGCCGACCAGGTCCGCCAGCACGCGCGGCTGGTCCGGCGAGACGCGGACGCCCACGTCCTCGCCCGGCACCCCGGCGGTCGTGAGGAAGGCGGTCGCGGCCGACTCGCTGGTGGCCTGGACCGTCACCCGGTTGGTCCGTACGTCGACGTACCAGACCGGCGTCTGCCGGGTCCGGGTGCGGACGGCGGCGGCGTCCAGCTTCTCCTTGACGGTGCGCAGTTCCGCGAGGTTCCGGCCGACGACGGCCGCCTTGGCGCCCTGCGCCTCGATGGCGGCGGTGTCCGCGGCGTCGGTGGTGGCGACGGTCAGCTCGGCGGAGGTGGCCCCGCTCACCCAGGCCCCCGCGAAGCGGTCGCCCAGCGTGTTGCGCAGCATGCCCGCGCGGGTGCCCGCCTCCGCCTCGTTGACCAGCCGGGCCGCCGCCTGTCCGGGCGCCAGCCGCAGGTCGCGCTCCATCGCGCTCAGCATGCGCGCGGGCGCGGCGGCGGTGTCGGGCGTGCGGGCCACGGCGGGCCGCGGTCCGGGGACGGGCTGCGGTGCGGCCGACGCGGCCGAGGGGAGTGCGGTCAGGACCAGGGCGCCGAGCGCGGTGAGGGCTGCGCGGCGGCTGCGCGCGGCATGTCTGCCGACCATGCGATGTGCCTCCTTCGGACGCTGTGCGAGACAGCGGGGTTCGGTGGGCGACCGTGGATCACGGTGCGCCCGCGGCGAAGTCACAGGCCTTGCCGCAAAGATCCGCGGCGAAGCCCGACCCCGGACTGTTTCGCGCGATGGGGGACGCCGGGGGTGCCATGTGCAGTACGCGGACGCCCTCCCGGCGCGGCGGGCCCGGATCAGGCGGGCTTCAGTCCCGGCTCGCCCGCCTCGGTGACGAAGGACGCGGCCGTGGTCACCGCGGCGCCGGGCGTGCTGATCGCGGAGACCGTCTTGAAGTCGAGGCGGGTGGCCTGCCGGCCGAGTTCGGCCCGGACGTAGCCGCGCTTGCCGTTGTAGAACTTCATGTGCGGGTTGGCCTGCATGTACAGGTCCCAGTTGGCGGGCTTCTCCACGCCGTCCCGGCCGCTGGCCACCGAGGTGCAGGTGACCTCGGTGCCGACGGTGGCGGACGCCGGGTCGTCGAAGTCCTCCTTGACGTCGAGGGCGTAGCCCACGTGCACGTCGCCGGTGAGGATCAGCCAGTTGTCGATCCCGGCGGCCTGCGCGCCGGCGACCACCCTCCCGCGCGAGGCGCGGTAGCCGTCCCAGGCGTCCATGGACAGCGCGGCGTCGGCGGTCACGTCGAACTTGCGCTGGGAGAAGCACACCTGCTGGGGCATCACGTTCCACAGGGCGGTCGAGCCCTTCCAGCCGTCGAGCAGCCACTGCTCCTGCTCGGCGCCGGTGATGGTGCGCGCCGGATCGTCCGACTCGGTCCCGGGGGCGTGCGGGCGGTCGTCGTAGGCCTGGTCGGAGCGGTACTGGCGGGTGTCCAGGATGTCGAACTGCGCCAGGGTGCCCCAGTGCAGCCGACGGTACAGCCGGGCGTCCGGGCCCTGCGGCAGCTGGGCGGCGCGCAGCGGCTGGTTCTCCCAGTACGCCCGGTACGCGGCGGCCCGGCGCAGCAGGAACTCCGACGGCGGGATGTCGTTCTCCGGGGTGCTGCCCGCGTAGTTGTTCTCGGTCTCGTGATCGTCCCAGGCGACGACGAACGGATGCCGGGCGTGCGCGGCCCGCAGGTCCTCGTCGGTCTTGTAGAGCGAGTAGCGCAGCCGGTAGTCCGCGAGGGTCATCGTCTCGCGGTTGAAGACGTCGGGCAGCGTGACGTCGGTGTACCGGCGCTCCCCGCCCTCGGAGTTCACCGCGTACTCGTACAGGTAGTCGCCGAGGTGGAACACCACGTCCACGTCGTCCTGGGCGACGTGGCGTAGCACGGTGTAGTAGCCGTCCATGTAGGCCTGGCAGGCGACCGCCGCGAGCTTCAGCGACGAGGTGGCGCTGCCCGCCGCCGGGGCGGTGCGGGTGCGGCCCGCCGGGCTGAGCCAGGCACCGGCGCGGAAGCGGTAGTAGTAGACGGTCCCGGGCGTCAGGCCCTTCACGTCGACGTGGACGCTGTGGTTGTACTCGGCGTGGGCGTCGGCGGTGCCCCGGTACAGGACGCCGGCGAAGTACTCGTCGAGGGCCACCTCCCACTCGACCGTGACCCGTTCGGTGCCCATCCCGCCGTCCTCGAGGAACGGCTCGGGGGCCAGCCTGGTCCACAGCAGCACCGAGTCCGGCAGCGGGTCGCCGGAGGCGACGCCCAGGGTGAAGGGGTCCTTGCTGATCCGGGCGGCGCGTTCGGGGGCGGCGACCGCGCCGCGGGCCGGCTGGTTGGTGGAGAAGGCGAGCGCGGCGGCGGCCGCGGTCACGGTGAGGAAACGTCGACGGCCGAGGCGCCGGGCGGCGGTGCGCAGCACGGCGTCGTGCGGGGAGAAGGCGTGCTCGGCCAGTGCGCTGGGACGGCCCGTGGGCGCCATCTGGTGTCCTCTCGTACAGCGGGGCGATGCGCGGACCCCGCATGCTAAGCAGACAAAACGCCTTAAACGGGCAGGGCTTGCGGAGTGATCACACAGGAGGAGGTACGCGCGTGTGGGCGCGGTCCCTCCGGGGCACCCGGGAGCCATGGCCAGGACACGGCGCTACGACGTGGCGGCCTCCGGCCGCCGGTGGGACGCGGACGACGGGCGCTGGCTGCCCGCCGGTGAGGTGCACGCGTGGGAGCAGGGCAGGAACGAGACCGTGTGCGGTCTGTCGATCCACCGCTCGCGGCTCTCCCGGTTCCCGGCGGTCGTCTGGACCGACGTGCTGCCCGAGTCCGGCGGCGCCGCCGACGCCGTCCGCCGGGTCTGTCCCCGCTGTGCCGCCGCGGCCGGGCGCCGGGGCGCGGACGCCCGGCCCGCCTGGCGGCGTGTCAACCCGCGTCCGTAGGGGCCGGACGGACGGTCCGGCCCCTCGGCGCGCGCGACCGTCCGCCTAGGAGGGCAGCGGTGAGCGGCTCACCCGGATCTTGGACTGGCCGTGCGGACGCTTCTCCCAGTCCTCCATGAACCGCGCGTGCAGGCGGTGCTGGGCGGCCAGCGTGAGCAGTGTGTCCGTGCGGTAGTAGAAGTCCTCGCGGAGCACCTGGTGCTCGGTGCCCTCCGTCCGGTCGAAGGTGAAGTCGAAGAACCCGGTCTCGGTCAGGACGCGCCCGACGTGGGCGAGGCACTCGTCGACGACGTTCAGCGGGGAGTGCGAGAAGACGCTGTGGGCGTGGACGACGTCGAAGTGGTCGTCGGGCAGGAACTCCAGCCGGAGGTCCCCGGTGATGGTCAGGTGGGGCAGCTTGGCCTGGAGCCCGCGCTCGGTCAGCGTCTTCTTGGCGGCGATGAGGATGTCCGGCGAGATGTCGACGCCGTAGTAGTGGCCGGTGTCCAGGTGGTCGATGAAACGCCAGCCGCCGCGCAGGTTGCCGCAGCCGATGTCGAGCATGCGGTGCTCGGGGCGCAGCCCGTGCTCGATCAGGTAGTCGAACTGCATCTGCCCGAGCGCCAGCCAGCGGTCGTGGGTCCGGCTGCCCACCGCGGCCTCCGGGTCGCGCCGGGTGTCGGAGGCCATCACCGCCCGGTAGTAGCCGACGTGGTCGGGGTGCTTGACCCGCAGCCACGCGTCCCGGCCGGCCCGGCGGACGTAGGGACCGACGCGCTCGGGGTGGCGCAGCGCGTACCCGACCTTGTGCGTGAGCGCGGCGCGGTTGCTGCGCAGCTTCTTCGGGGACCTGGCGTCCTTGGGCATGGGGAGCGACCTCCGTACGAGGGACTCGGCGGTGCGCGGTGCCGGGGCGGCAGTGCGCGGTGCCGGGGCGGGGGTGCCGGACCCGGCGGCCTCGTGGCAGCGGGAGACATACCCGTTCGGGTCCGCGGGCTCCCGCGGTTGCGCCCGGAGGGGGAGACGCGCTCCGGCACGGAGCCCCGGTGCGGCGGCACGAGAAGGCGATTGGACTGTCTGTCCAGACATTGGACGTGTAGTCTGGCACTCCTCGAAGTCCCAGACGGGAGATCCGGATGAGTGAACCGGCACTGGACGCCGAACGCGACGCCGTCCTCGCCGCGCTGCGGCCCGTCGTCGACGGGATCGCCGCCACCTTCGGACCGGTCTGCGAGGCGGTGCTCCACGACTACCGCCGCCCCGAGCGGTCGGTCGTGGCCGTCGCGGGGTCGGTGACCGGGCGGACGGTGGGCGGGGCGATGAGCGAGATCGGCATGCGCGTGCTGGCCCGCGGCGACGAGGCACGCGACGAGCTGAACTACGTCACCCGCACGCCCGACGGCACGCTGCTCAAGTCCTCCACGATGGTGCTGCGCGACTCCACGGGCGCCGTCTTCGGTGCCCTGTGCGTCAACCTGGACGTCACCGCCGTCGACCGGGCCCACGCCCTCCTCGGCGCCCTCGCCGGGACCGCCCGCACCCCCGCCGAAGTGCCGGCGACCACCTTCGGCGACGACATCGACGCCGTGGTCGACGCCATCGTGGACGCCCATCCGCTGCGCCGGGACACCAGCTGGGCCGCGCTCGACCGGGAGCGGCGGCTCGAACTGTTCCGCGACCTCGACGGGCGCGGCGTCTTCGCCGTACGCCGCTCGGTCGAGCACGTCGCCGCCCGGCTCGGCATCTCCCGCGCCTCCGCCTACCACTACCTCGCCCAGGCCCGCGCCGAGACCGGCCCGGCCGCCGACACCCCCTGAGGAGCCCCGTGACGACCACCGCACCGCCGGTCACCCTCGACGACGTCCGCTCCGCCGCCGCCCGCATCGAGGGCGTCGCACACCGCACCCCCGTGCTCCGCTCCCGCACCCTGGACGCCCTCGTCGGCGCCGAGGTCCACCTCAAGTGCGAGAACCAGCAACGGGTCGGCGCCTTCAAGTTCCGCGGCGCCTACAACGCGGCCTCCCGCCTCACCCCGGAGCAGCTCGCCCGGGGTATCGCCGCCTACTCCTCGGGCAACCACGCCCAGGCCGTCGCCCTGGCCGCCCGCGAACTGGGCACCACCGCGGTGATCGTCATGCCCGAGGACGCGCCGCCCGCCAAACGGGACGCCACCGCGGGCTACGGCGCCGAGATCGTCACCTACGACCGCTACACCGGCGACCGCGTGGCCGTCGCCGAGGCACTGGCCGCCGAGCGCGGACTGACCCTGATCCCGCCCTACGAGCACCCGCACGTCATCGCGGGCCAGGGCACCGCCGCCCTGGAACTGGTCGAGGAGACGGGAGAGCTGGACGCCCTGGTCGCACCGGTCGGCGGCGGCGGACTGATCGCCGGGAGCGCCACCGCGGTCAAGGGCCTGCACCCCGCCACCCGGGTGATCGGCGTCGAGCCGGAGGCCGGCGACGACACCAGGCGCTCCCTCGCGGCGGGCCGGCGGGTCAGCGTGCCGGTCCCGCGCACCATCGCCGACGGCCAGGCGCTGCCCACCCCCGGCGAGCTGACGTTCTCCCTCAACCGGCGGCTCCTCGACGGGATCGTGGTGGTGTCCGACGACGAGATCCGGGACGCGATGCGGTTCGCCTTCGAACGCCTCAAGACCGTCCTGGAGCCCAGCGGCGCCACCCCGCTGGCCGCCCTCCTGAACGGCCGGATCGACGCCCTGCCCCGCCGCGTCGGCGTGATCCTGTCCGGTGGCAACGTGGACGCCGCCCGCTTCGCCGAACTCTGCGGCCCGCCCCGCTGACGACGCGGCTCCCCCGGATGGCGGCGTCGAGTTGACAGGCGGACGATGGAGTGGTGGGGCCAGGGAAAGGAGGAGCGTCATGCTGGAGGCAAAGACGCTCGACAAGCCGGACGAGCGGCGCGATTTCCCCCGCGGGCACATCGAGGCCGTGCACATGGAAGGACTCGACTTCGCCGTCGCCACCTTCGAACCGGGCTGGCGCTGGTCGGAGTCCGTGGCGCCGATCGCCGGCACCGACAGCTGCATGATCCACCACAACTGCTACGTGGTGGAGGGACGCATGCACGTCCGCATGGACGACGGCACCGAGAGCGAGGTGGGCCCCGGCGACGTCTTCGTCTGCTCGCCCGGCCACGACGCCTGGGTGGTGGGCGACGGACAGTGCGTGGTGTACGACTTCGCCGGCGGCATGGCGAAGGAGTACGCCAAGGCCGACTAGCCGGACGTCCGGCAGACAGCAGCAAAGGGGGGAGGGGACGACCGTCCCGGCGGTCGTCCCCTCCCCGTTCCGTGCCGCTCAGGCGGCCAGTGTCACCGCGCCCACCGCGGGGGTGCGCAGCACCCGCCGGGCCGTGCCCAGACTCGTCCCCAGCGTCACCGCCGCCGAGACCGCCACCATCGCGAGCCACACTCCGAGGAACTGGTCCGGCAGCACCGCGTCGGTGCGGACCACCGTGAACGGCACCGCGCCGGCCAGCGCGGCCACCGTGCCGAAGAAGACCCCCGTGACCGTGAGGATCACGCCCTCGGTCGCCACCACGCCCAGCACCTGCCCCGGCGTCGCCCCCGCCAGCCGCTGCTGACCGAATTCCCGCGAGCGGTACGTCGTCGCCGCGTACAGCGAGTTGACCAGCATCACGCAAACGAACACCGCGACGATGCCGACCACCGTGAGGTTCAGGGTCTCCAGGTTCTTGGCGTCGACCGACTTCACCAGACCGGAGGCCTTGACCGCGTCGCTCTCCACGGCCTGCATCGTGACCGTCGCCGTCGACACGGCGGTGAACATGATCAACGACACCAGGATCCCGGCCATGTGGTCCGTGCGCTCGCGCAGGTTGCGCACGGCCAGCCAGCCGCTCGCACCGCTCAGCGGCAGCCGGTTCAGCACGCCCTTCAGCAGCCGCGGCGACAGCAGCGCGAAACCGGCGGACAGCAGGATGGCCCCGTTGGCCGGCGCCGCCATCAGCGCCTCGTCCGTCGCGGAGAACAGGAAGGTGGAGCAGGTCCCCGCGACCCCGGCGGCCAGCGCCGCGTAGGCCAGGAACCGCTTCGCCCCGGCCCGTTCCCGGCGGCCCCGGGTCAGCCGCCGTACCGCCAGGAACGCGGCGCCCGCGGACGCCAGCAGGGTGAGGGCCACTCCGCTCCCCAGCGCGACGGGGCCGAAGGAGTAGTCCACCGACCGCGCCACCTGCCCGCTGTCCTGGAACAGGTCCAGCAGCACCCGGCCGCCGAGCATCGCCGGGCCGATCGCCAGCGCCGCGCCCACCAGCGCCACGGCCACCGCCTCACCCACGACCATCCGCTTGATCTGCGCCGGGGTCGCCCCCGAGCAGCGCAGCAGGTCCAGTTCGGCGGTGCGCTGGCGCACGTTGACCGTCAGCGTCGAGGCCACCGCGAAGAACACCAGCAGGCTCCCGTAGCCGCCGACGACCCCCGCCGCCGTGCCCAGCGTCTCCGAACTGACCGGGTCGACGCCGCCCTGCCCGGCCGTGTCGTGCATCGAGTTGAACGTCATGATGATCGCCGCCCCCAGGAAGGCGGACAGCAGCGTCGCCAGGAACCGTCCGGGACGGCGCCGGATCGACCGAAGAGCCAGTACGAACATGGCTCACACCCCCGCCGGCACGTCGTCGCCCAGGTGCGCGAGGCGCTCCGCGACCGCGTCCGGGGTCGGCGCGTCCATCCGACCCGCCAGCCGGCCGTCGGCGAGGAAGACCACCGAGTCGGCGTACGAGGCGGCGACCGGGTCGTGCGTCACCATCACCACGGTCCGCCCGTGCACCCGCACCGCCTCCTGGAGCAGCAGCAGCACCTGGCGGGCGCTGCGCGTGTCCAGAGCGCCCGTCGGCTCGTCCGCGAAGATCACCCGCGGTTCGGTGACGAGGGCCCGGGCGATCGCCACCCGCTGCCGCTGACCGCCGGAGAGCTGGTCGGGACGGTGACCGAGCCGGTCCCCGAGACCGACCGAGGTCAGGACCTCCCGCGCCCGCCTGCGGTCGACGCGGCGCCCGGCCAGCTTGAGCGGCAGCACCGTGTTCTGCGCGACGGTCAGCGTCTCCAGCAGGTTGTACTGCTGGAAGACGAACCCGACCCGGCCGCGCCGGAACTTCGTCAGCTCCGCCTCGCCGCCACCCGTCAGCTCCTTGCCGTCCACGCACACGATGCCGCCGTCCGGCCGGTCGAGGCCCGCCGCGCACTGGAGCAGCGTGGACTTGCCCGAGCCGGACGGTCCCATCACCGCGGTGAACGTGCCGCGTCCCAGGCTCAGCGTCACCCCGTCCAGGGCGGTCACGGCGTTCCCCGCCGAGCCGTACGTCCGGGTCACCTTGACGAGCCGGAGGGCCTCGGAGGCGGGGCCCGGGTCGTGATTGCCTCGTGCGCCGGAGCGAAACATCGTGATCACCTTCCGTGTGGCACGCCCTGTGCGGTGCCTCGTGGAAGACGCTACGGAGAGCGGGACCGGACCACACTGGGTGCAGAACCCGTATCGGAGGGTGTATTCAGCGACACCCCGGCAGCGCTACGAGCCGCTCAGCAGCACCACCTCCAGGGTGCGCGGGCCGTGCACCCCCTCGACGCGGTCCAGCTCGATGTCACTCGTCGCGGACGGACCGGAGATCCAGGTCAGCGGGCGGACCGGGTCCAGGCGCTCGAGCGCCTCGGGCACCGACGACACGACCTGCTCGGGTACCCGCACGACGCAGATGTGGTGGTCGGGGACCAGGGTGATGCGCCGCCGCCCCTGGTCGGGGGCGCCGTCCAGGACGATCGTGCCGGTCTCGGCGACGGCGACGGCGCAGCCGGAGATTACGCTGTCGACCTCGTCGAGTTGCGGTGCCGTACTCGCCGCCAGGTCCTGGACGACGGACGCCTCGACGGCCGTCAGCCACTGCGCCGGCAACCCGGGAGGTACCACCACGCTCCGCGAACCGTGTGCGGACAGGAGACGGGCCAGCAGCTCGGGCACCTGCCCGGCCGCGCACCGGTGCACGAGGGCCCGGTAGTCCGCCAGGTTCTCGGCGAGCAGGTCCACCGTCTGTGTGGCGGACCGCTTCCCGTGCTCGCGCAGATAGTCCCGGACGACCGCCTCCTCGTAGGGACGTGCGTCGTCCGGCACGTCCGCCAGCGCGCGCCGGACCCGGCCCAGGATGCGTTCCCTGCTGCTCACTTCGCTCCGCCCTTCCCGCCGTGCGTGCGCTGCCACCAGTCCCGGAACGGCTCCGCGGGCACCGCCGGGAGGTCCCGGGTGCCGCTCCACGCCCGGCCGGGACCGGGCAGCGTGCGCGGATGCAGCCGCCGGGTGCGCGAGGCGAGCCGCTGTCCGGTCCGCAGCGCGCCCGGGTGCGTGAACGCCCACTGCGCCGCCCGCATCGCCGCCCGCTCGGCGGCGTGTCCCTTGGCCGGCTTCAGCACCACCCGGTTGCCGCCCCGGACGGCCGGCCCGCCCTGCACCACCCGCTCCCGCAGGTGCACCAGCACCTCGGGGATGTCGATGGCCACCGGGCACACCTCGTAGCAGGCGCCGCACAGCGAGGACGCGTACGGCAGCGAGGCGTCGATCTCGCTGCCGGTGCCCCGCAGTTGCGGGCTGAGGATCGCCCCGATCGGGCCCGGGTACACCGAGCCGTAGGCGTGGCCGCCGGCCCGCTCGTACACCGGGCACACGTTCAGGCAGGCCGAGCAGCGGATGCAGCGCAGCGCCTGCCGGCCGACCTCGTCGGCGAGGGTGTCGGTGCGGCCGTTGTCGAGCAGCACCAGATGGAAGGTCCGCGGACCGTCCTCGTCGGTGGTGCCCGTCCACATCGACGTGTACGGGTTCATGCGCTCGGCCGTCGAGGAGCGGGGGAGGGTTTGCAGGAACACCTCCAGGTCCTGCCACCTCGGCACGATCTTCTCGATGCCGACGACCGAGATCAGCGTCTCGGGCAGGGTCAGGCACATCCGCCCGTTGCCCTCGGACTCCACGACCACCAGCGTGCCGGTCTCGGCCACCACGAAGTTGGCGCCGGAGATGCCGACCTTGGCCCGCAGGAACTTCTCCCGCAGGTGCAGCCGGGCCGCCTCCGCGAGTTCGGCGGGCGTGTCCGTCAGCCCCTCGGGCGCGGGGCGGCCCCACTCGCCCATCTCGGAGCGGAAGATGTCCCTGATCTCGCCCCGGTTGCGGTGGATGGCCGGCACCAGGATGTGCGAGGGCCGGTCCTTGCCCAACTGCACGATCAGCTCGGCGAGATCGGTCTCGTAGGCGTGGATGCCCTGCGCCTCCAGGGCCTCGTTGAGGGCGATCTCCTGCGTCGCCATCGACTTGACCTTGACGACCTCCGACTCGCCGGTCTCCTTGACGAGGCGGGCGACGATCTCGTTGGCCTCGTCCGCGTCGGCCGCCCAGTGCACCGTTCCGCCGGCCGCGGTGACGGCCTCCTCCACCTGCACCAGGTAGCGGTCGAGGTGGCGCAGTGTGTGGTCCTTGATCTGCTTCCCGGCCTCGCGCAGCGCCGCCCAGTCGTCCAGTTCGGCGACCGCGCGGGCCCGCTTGTCCCGGATGGTGTGCGTGGCGTGGCGCAGATTGCCGCGCAGCGTCGTGTTGCCGACGGCCTCCCGTGCCGCCAGCGGAAAGGCCGGCATCCCGACGAACGTCCCGCTCATGCGGCCACCGCCTCCCGGGTGCTCGCCAGGATCTCCGCGATGTGCACCGGCCGCATGCCCGTGCGCAGCCGCGTCATCGTCCCGCCGATGTGCATCAGACAGGAGTTGTCGGCCGCGCACAGCACCTCCGCGCCGGTCGACTCCGCGTTGCGCACCTTGTCCGCGCCCATCGCCGCCGACACGTCGGAGTTCTTCACGGCGAAGGTGCCGCCGAACCCGCAGCACTCCTCGGCGCCCGGCAGCTCCACCAGCTCCAGCCCCTTCACCGCCTCCAGCAGCCGCCGCGGCCGGTCGCCCAGACCGAGGCTGCGCAGACCGTGGCAGGTCGGGTGGTACGTCACCGTGTGCGGGTAGTACGCCCCCACGTCGGTCACCCCTAGCACGTCCACGAGGAACTCCGTCAGCTCGTACGTCTTCGGCACCACCGGCGCCAGGGTGGCCGCGAGCAGCTCCCCGCGCCCCTCCGCCCGCGCCCGCTCACCCATCCGCGGATACAGCTCCCGCACCATCGCGCCGCACGAGCCCGAGGGCGTCACGATCGCGTCGTACTCCGCGAACACGTCGGCGAAGTGCCGGGCCAGCGGCTCCGCCTCGTGCCGGTAACCGGTGTTGTAGTGCGCCTGCCCGCAACACGTCTGGGCCATCGGGAAGTCGACCTCGACGCCGAGTCTGGTGAGCAGCTTCACCACGGCGCGCCCGGTGTCCGGATAGAGCGTGTCGTTGACGCAGGTCAGGAACAGAGCGACACGCATCGCGGCTCCCTCGTTTCGATCATCGGATGAATGATGAGTGCAGATTAGTCGGCCGACCCGGCGCGCGGGAGCCCCGGTTCACCGGTCGGCGAGCCGGGCCCCGGCCGCCCGCCAGCGGTCCGTACCGCCGCGCGGTTCGTACCGGGTCAGCGACTGGGTGCGCGCCACCAGCCGGCGCATCCCGGCCAGGTCGCCGACCAGGCCGTGGGCGCGGGCCTGCACCAGGACGTTGCCGAGCGCGGCGGCCTCCGCCGGCCCCGCCACCACCGGCAGCCCGCACGCGTCGGCGGTCAGCTGGCACAGCAGCGCGTTGCGGGTGCCGCCGCCGACCACGTGCACGACGTCGACCGGATGCCCGGCGAGCCGCTGCGCCTCCTCGACGGCCGCGCGGTGGGCCAGCGCCAGCGAGTCGAGGATGCACCGGGTCACCTCGGCGGGCGTTGCGGGCACCGGCTGCCCCGAGGCGCGGCACGCCTCGGCGATCCGCTCCGGCATCCGCCCCGGCGCCAGGAACGCCGCGTCACCCGCGTCCACCACCGACCGCAGCGCCGGCACGCGCGCCGCCCCGAGCAGCAGCTCACCCAGATCGGGGTCGCCCCAGGCCCGTACGCACTCCTGGAGCAGCCACAGACCCATGATGTTGCGCAGATAGCGGACGGTGCCGTCCAGCCCCAGCTCGTTGGTGAAGTTGGCGGCCCGGCTCTCCTCCGTCAGCACGGGAGCGGTCAGTTCGAGACCGGCCAGCGACCAGGTGCCGGTGCAGATGTAGGCGAACCGCTCGTCCGAGGCCGGTACGGCGGCCACCGCCGAGGCGGTGTCGTGCGAACCGACCGCCGTCACCGGCACGGGCCCCGCCAGCCCCGTCTCCTCCAGCACCTCCGGCCGCAGCAGCCCCGCCGCGTCACCGGGACGGCGCAGCGGGGCGAACAGGCCGACGTCGATCCCCAGCCGGTCCGCCACCTCCCGCGACCAGTCCCGGGTGCGGGGGTCGATCAGCTGGGTGGTGGAGGCGTTGGTCAGTTCCGTGCCCTGCTCGCCGGTCAGCCAGTAGGTCAGCAGGTCCGGGACGAGCAACAGCCGCCGGGCCGCCGCGAACTGGGCCGTGCCCCGGGCCGCGACCAGCTGGTACAGGGTGTTGAAGGGCGCGTACTGCACCCCCGTCGCCGCGTACAGCTCCCCGGCCGGCAGCGAGGCCCACACCTGCTCCGCGACACCCTCGGTGCGGGCGTCGCGGTAGTGCACGGGGTTGCCGAGCAGCGCCCCGTCCGCGTCCAGCAGTCCGTGGTCGACGGCCCAGCTGTCCACGCCGACCGAGTCCACCGGACCCGCCGCCCGCAGACCGTCCAGCACACCGGCGTACAGCGCGAGGACGTCCCAGCGCAGCCCGTCGGGTGTACGGACCGGCCGGTTGGGGAAGCGGTGCGCCTCGGTCAGCGCCAGCCGGTCGGGGCCCACGCGGCCGACCATGACGCGCCCGCTGGACGCGCCGAGGTCGACCGCGGCGTACGCCCTGGCGTCGGTGGCGGCGCTCATCGCAGGAACGCGGCGGCGACGCCGGCGTCGACCGGGACGTGCAGGCCGGTGGTGTGCGTCAGGTCGCCGCCGGTCAGCGCGAACACCGCGTTCGCGACGTGCTCGGGCAGCACCTCGCGCTTGAGCAGCGTCCGCTGCGCGTAGAACTCGCCCAGCTTCTCCTCCGGCACGCCGTACACGGCCGCGCGCTGGGCGCCCCAGCCGCCCGCGAAGATCCCGGAACCGCGCACCACGCCGTCCGGGTTGACGCCGTTGACGCGGATGCCGTGCTCGCCCAGCTCGGCGGCGAGCAGGCGCACCTGGTGGGCCTGGTCGGCCTTGGTGGCGGAGTAGGCGATGTTGTTGGGGCCCGCGAACACGGCGTTCTTCGACGCGATGTAGACGATGTCGCCGCCCAGTTCCTGCGCGGTCATCACCCGGGCCGCCTCGCGCGAGACGAGGAAGGAACCGCGGGCCATGATGTCGTGCTGGAGGTCCCAGTCCTTCGCGGAGGTCTCCAGCAGGGGCTTGGAGATGGAGATCCCCGCGTTGTTGACCACCAGGTCGACGCCGCCGAAGGCCAGCACGGCCGCCTGGAACGCCGCGGCGATCTGCTCCTCGGAGGTGACGTCGACACTCACGGCGACGGCCTTGTCGTCCCCGCCCAGCTCCTCGGCGACCGCCGCCGCGTTCTCGGCGTTCAGGTCGGCCACGACCACGCAGGCGCCCTCGTCGACCAGCCGCCGCGCGATCGCCTTCCCGATCCCGCTGCCCGCACCGGTCACGAGCGCGACACGGGTGGCCAGCGGCTTGGGCCTCGGCATCCGCCGGAGCTTGGCCTCCTCCAGCGCCCAGTACTCGATGCGGAACTTCTCCGACTCCTCGATCGGCGCGTACGTCGACACCGCCTCGGCCCCGCGCATCACGTTGATCGCGTTGACGTAGAACTCGCCGGCCACCCGCGCGGTCTGCTTGTCCTTGCCGAAGCTGAACATGCCGACACCCGGCACCAGCACGATCGCCGGGTCGGCGCCGCGCAGGGCGGGGGAGTCCGGCTCCGCGTGCCGCTCGTAGTAGGCGGCGTACTCCTCGCGGTAGGCCGCGTGCAGCTCCTTGAGCCGGGCGACGGCCTCCTCCAGCGGCGCGGACGGCGCCACGTCCAGGACCAGCGGCCGCACCTTCGTGCGCAGGAAGTGGTCCGGGCAGGAGGTGCCGAGCGCGGCGAGCCGCGGGTGCTCGGCGCGCGCGAGGAAGTCGAGCACCACGTCCGTGTCGGTGAAGTGCCCGACCTGCGGCCGGTCCCGGGAGGCCAGCCCGCGCACGTACGGCGCCAGCGCGGCCGCCCGTTCCCGCCGCTCGGCCTCGGGCAGCGCCTCGTACCCCTCGATCACCGCGCCGAACGGCTCGGCCCTGCCCCGCTCGGCCAGGAACGCCTCGGCGGTGCGGATGATGTGCAGGGAGTTGCGCTCGCACTCCTCGGAGGTGTCGCCCCACGCGGTGATGCCGTGGCCGCCGAGCACACAGCCGATGGCCCGCGGGTTGGCCTCCTTGACCGCCGCGATGTCCAGCCCGAGCTGGAAACCGGGCCGCCGCCACGGCACCCACACCACGGTGTCGCCGAAGCACTCGGCGGTCAGCTTCTCGCCGTCCGCCGCGCAGGCCAGGGCGATCCCGGAGTCGGGGTGGAGGTGGTCGACGTGCGCGGCCTCGACGAGCCCGTGCATCGCCGTGTCGATCGAGGGCGCGGCACCGCCCTTGCCGTGCAGGCAGTAGTCGAAGGCGGCGACCATCTCGTCCTCGCGCTCGACGCCCGGGTAGACGTCCTTGAGCGCCCGCATCCGGTCCAGCCGCAGCACGGCGAGCCCCGCCTCGGTGAGCGTCCCGAGATCCCCGCCGGACCCCTTGACCCACATCAGCTCCACCTCACCCCCGGTGACGGGATCGGTCCCGGCGCCCTTGGCGGACGCGTTGCCACCGGCGTAGTTGGTGTTGCGCGGATCGGCACCGAGCCGATGGGAACGGGCGAGGAGGTCGTCGGCAGCAGGGTGGGTCGCCATGTCTCTACAGTCCTTCTTGAACGAGGGGTTGACTTACAGGGGCGCGGGGCTGCATCTATGTGCGGCTCCGCCGCGGGGGCGCGACCAGCCACAACGGGCCCGCAGTCCGCGAACAACACAAAGCCGGCAGACCCCTAGGCCCCCCACCCCGCCTGCTGCCCCCCGACCCGCTCGGCAACGACCTTCTCCGCCCACCCGCAGGAGCGGTACGCCTTCATCGGCTCGGGGTCCAGCCCCGACTCCTCCCGCACCTCCCGAAGCAGCGGCCGCACATCCGTGTTGTACGCGTCCATCAGCACCGCGTTGGCCTCCAGCACATCCCCCGATGCCTGCGCAGCGGCCAGCGCCGAACCGTCGACCAGCAGCGCCTTAGCCGTCGCCTCCTGCACGTTCATCACCGAGCGGATGATCGCCGGGATCTTCGCCTCGATGTTGTGGCACTGGTCGAGCATGAACGCCACGTCGGAGGTGAACCCGCCCCCGCGCACCACCTCGTACATGATGCGGAACAGCTGGAAGGGGTCGGCGGCACCCACCATCAGGTCGTCGTCGGCGTAGAACCGCGAGTTGAAGTCGAACCCGCCGAGCTTCCCCTCCCGCAGCAGCGTCGCGACGATGAACTCGATGTTCGTGCCCGGCGCGTGGTGCCCGGTGTCGACGACGACCTGCGCCTTCTCGCCCAGCTTCAGGCAGTGCGCGTACGCCGTGCCCCAGTCCGGCACGTCCGTCGTGTAGAACGCCGGCTCGAAGAGCTTGTACTCGAGCAGCATCCGCTGCCCCTCGCCGAGCCGTTCGTACACCTCGGCCAGGCCCTCGGCCAGCCGGTCCTGCCGGGAGCGGATGTCGTCCTGGCCGGGGTAGTTGGTGCCGTCGGCGAACCACAGCTTCAGGTCGCGCGAGCCGGTGGCGTCCATGATGTCGACGCACTCCAGCAGGTGGTCGACGGCCTTCCTGCGCACCGCCGCGTCCGGGTGGCAGACGCTGCCGAGCTTGTAGTCGTCGTCCTGGAAGGTGTTGCTGTTGATCGCGCCGATCCGTACGCCCCGCCGCTCGGCGTGCGCGGCCAGCGCGGCGTAGTCCTCGACCCGGTCCCACGGGATGTGCAGGGCCACGGTCGGGGCCGCGCCGGTGAACTCGTGCACCTTCGCCGCGTCGTCCAGTTTCTCGAACGGGTCGCGCGGCACGCCGGCCTGGGCGAACACCTTGAAGCGGGTGCCCGAGTTGCCGTACGCCCACGACGGCGTCTCGACGGCCTGGGTCCTGAGCGCGGCCTTCACCGCGGCGAGCTCGGTCACTTCGGGGCTCCTGTGGCATCGGGTCGTGGTCCGCTGTGCCCACGACCGTGGATGAAACGATTCAGAACGCGAAGTTATGAGCCCCGCGAAGGGGTGTCAACCCTTCGCGCCACCCCGGCTGTTCGTGACGCGTCCGTGACCTTCGGAGATCGAAAGTTTTTCGACCCGGAACCATTGACGTGACATAGCCTCGCTGCCTAACGTCCCCGGCAACCTAGTTGAAACCTTTCACGACGCCGTGGGGGCCGTCCCGCCCGGCGTCGTCGAGGAGCCCCCAATGACCCACCCGTCCGACACGGGTACGGCCCCGGTTCTGGCGCTCAGGGACGTCTCCAAGTCCTTCGGCGCGGTCCGTGCGCTGCGGGACGTCTCCCTGGAGCTGTTCCCCGGCGAGGTGCACGCCCTCGCCGGCGAGAACGGCGCCGGAAAGTCGACCCTCATCAAGACGCTGGCCGGAGTGCACCGGCCGGACGCCGGCCAGGTGCTGCTCGACGGCGCGCCGGTCGTCTTCCACGGTCCCGGCGACGCCCGCGACGCCGGCATCGCCGTGATCTACCAGGAGCCCACCCTCTTCCCCGACCTGTCGATCGCCGAGAACATCTTCATGGGCCGCCAGCCGCGCCGCGCCCTCGGCCGCATCGACCACAAGGCGACCCACGAGGCCACCGCCGCGCTCATGCTGCGCCTCGGGGTCGCACTCGACCCCGACCGGCCCGCACGCGGCCTGTCCATCGCGGACCAGCAGATCGTGGAGATCGCCAAGGCGCTCTCCTTCGACGCCCGCGTGCTGATCATGGACGAGCCGACCGCCGCCCTCACCGGCAGCGAGGTGGCCCGGCTCTTCGGCGTGGTGCGCACCCTGCGCGAACAGGGCGCCGCGGTGCTGTTCATCTCCCACCGCCTGGAGGAGATCTTCCGGATCTGCAAGCGGGTCACCACCCTGCGCGACGGCGCCTGGATCGCCAGCGAGCCCCTGGCGGGCATGACCGAGGACGACCTGGTGCGCCGCATGGTCGGCCGCGACCTCGACGAGCTGTACCCCAAACAGGAGGTCACCCCGGGCGAGACCGCCCTGAGCGTGCGCAGGCTGACCCGCGAGGGCGTCTTCACCGACGTCTCCTTCGAGGTGCGGCGCGGTGAGATCGTCGCGCTGGCCGGACTGGTCGGCGCCGGACGCACCGAGGTCGCCCGCGCCGTCTTCGGCGTCGACCGCTGGGACGCCGGGGAGGTCGAGGTCGACGGGAAGCCGCTCGTCAACGGCGCCCCGTCCACCGCGATGGCCGCCGGTCTCGCGCTCGTCCCGGAGGACCGCCGCGCCCAGGGACTGGTGATGGACATGTCCATCGAGCGGAACATCGGCCTCACCGGTCTGCGCACCACCGTGAGGGCCGGACTCGTGGACCGCGGCGCCGAGCGCAGCCGCTCCCTCGACTGGGCCGTCAAGCTCCAGGTCAAGTACGCCCGGATCGCCGACACCGTCGCCACCCTGTCCGGCGGCAACCAGCAGAAGGTCGTCCTCGCCAAGTGGCTGGCCACCGGCCCCAAGGTGCTGATCGTGGACGAGCCCACCCGCGGCATCGACGTCGGCACCAAGGCCGAGGTGCACCGGCTCCTTTCGCAACTCGCCGCTGACGGCGTGGCCGTCCTGATGATCTCCTCCGACCTGCCCGAGGTGCTCGGCATGGCCGACCGCGTCCTGGTGATGCACGAGGGACGTCTGACCGCCGAGATATCCCGCACCGACGCCACCGAGGAGACCGTGATGGCCGCAGCCACGGGGAGGGCCGCCGCATGACGGTCACCGCACCCGAGAAGGCCCCCGCGGCCGACGTGCCGGGGGCCGGCGCCACCCGGCTGGTGGACCGCATCTTCAAGATGCGCGAACTGGCCATCCTGCTGGTCTTCCTGGTGATGATCGCCATCACCCAGGCCGGCAACAGCGAGTTCCTGTCCGAGCAGGGCATCAAGGACCTGCTGCTCAACGCGACCATCCTGGTCCTGGTCGCCACCGGGCAGTCCCTGGTCGTCATCACCCGCAACGTCGACCTGTCCGTCGGCTCCACCCTCGGCATCAGCGCCTTCGCCGCCGGCGTCTACCTCCAGGACGGCGGCAACCCCGTCGTCGCGGTGCTGCTCGCGGTGCTGATGGGCATCGGCTTCGGCCTGCTCAACGGCCTGCTGGTCAGCCTCGGCCAGGTGCCCGCGCTGGTCGTCACCCTCGGCACCCTCTACATCATCCGCGGCATCGACTCCATCTGGGTCGGCTCCCGGCAGATCACCGCGGCCGACCTGCCCGGCGGCTTCGTCGACTTCGGCTCCGGCGGCATCTCCGCCGTGCCCTGGCTGGCGCTGATCGCCCTCGCGGTGCTCGTCGCCACCGCGTACTACCTCAAGCAGTTCGGCAGCGGACGCGAGCTGTACGCGCTCGGCTCCAACCCCGAGGCCGCCCGGCTGGCCGGCATCCCGGTCCGCAAGCGGATCCTGGCCGCCTACACCTTCTGCGGCGCCCTCGCCGGACTCGCCGGCGCCCTGTACCTCGCCCGCTTCGGCAACGTCGACTCGGGCACCGGCAACGGCTACGAACTGACCGTCGTCAGCGCGGTGGTCGTCGGCGGCGTCGTCTTCACCGGCGGCTCCGGCAGCGTCTACGGAGCCGCCCTCGGCGCGCTGCTGCTGACCTCGATCAACAGCGTGCTGCCCGCCCTCGGCGTCAGCTCCGTGTGGGTGCTGGCCATCAACGGCATCCTGCTCATCCTCGCCATCGCCGTCGACCGGATCGTCGCGCTGCGCGTGGCCAACGCCCTGAAGAAGAGGAACGCCCGCCATGGCTGACACCTCCCTGACGCGCGCCGTCCGCTGGGACACGGTCGTCGGTGCCCTGCTCGTGGTCGTCCTGCTGCTCTCCTTCGGCTTCGTCGACGGGTTCGGCAACGCCCTCAACCTGTCCTTCCTGATCGGCAACACCCTGCCGATCGCGCTCATCGCCCTGCCCATGACGCTGCTGGTCGTCTCCGGCGAGATCGACCTGTCGGTGGCCTCCACCGCGGGCCTGTCCGGCGCGGTGATGGGAGCCCTGTGGAACCAGGGCATGACCATCGAGGCGATCATCCCGATCTGCCTGCTGCTCGGCGTGGTCTGCGGTCTGGTCAACGGCCTGCTGGTCACCCGCCTCGGGCTGCCCTCCCTCGCCGTCACCATCGGCACCATGGCCGCCTACCGGGGCATCGCGCAGATCGTGCTCGGCTCCGACGCGGTCACCGACTTCCCCGCGCAGTACCTGGACTTCGCGGCCGGACGCGTCGACGGCACCTTCCTGCCGTACGCCTTCCTGCCGTTCCTCGTGCTGCTGGCGATCGCCGTGGTCGCCCTGCACGCCACGCCGTTCGGCCGGTCGCTGTTCGCCATCGGCGCCAGCGAGGAGGCCGCGCGCTTCGCCGGCATCCGGGTCAGGCGGCAGAAGCTGATCCTGTTCACACTGACCGGCCTGATGTCGTCCCTCACCGGCGTCTTCTGGGCCCTGCACTACGCCAGCGCCCGCTACGACAACGCCACCGGCCTGGAACTGTCCGTCGTCGCCGCCGTGCTCCTGGGCGGCATCGACTTCGACGGCGGCAAGGGCACGCTCGGCGGGGCGATCGCGGGCGTGTTCCTGCTCGGCGCGCTCCAGAACGTGATGAGCCTCCAGGACGTCTCCGCCCAGTCCCAGATCGTCGTCACCGGCGTGCTGCTCGTGCTCTCCGTGCTCGGCCCCCGGCTCGCACGGCAGATCTCCCTCGCGAGGGCCGGACGCAGGGCGGCACCGGCGCCCCCGTCCAAGGCGCCCGCCCCCACCCCGTAGGCCCTGTCGTCACGACAGGACCCAACCCCGTCACCGGCTCCGTCCACCCTCGTAAGGAACCCACCATGCGCACGTCGTCCATTCGCCGTACCTGCGCGGCCCTCGCCGCCGTCACCTCCCTCGCCCTGGCCGCCACGGCCTGCGGCGGCACCACGAAGGAGGACGTCAAGGACGAGGGCGGCAAGGCCGCCACGGCGGGCAAGGCCGACCCCAACGCCGAGACGAAGAAGGGACTGACCGTCGGCTTCCTGCCCAAGCAGGTCAACAACCCCTACTTCACCGTCGCCGACAAGGGCGGCGAGAAGGCCCTCAAGGAGCTGGGCTCCAGCTACAAGGAGGTCGGCACCTCCAGCGGCACCGACACCGCCGGCCAGGTCTCCTACGTCAACACGCTCACCCAGCAGCAGGTCGACGCCATCGCCGTCTCCGCGCAGGACCCCGGCGCCCTGTGCACCGCGCTCAAGCAGGCGATGAAGAACGACATCAAGGTCGTCACCTACGACTCGGACACCAACCCCGAGTGCCGCAACGCCTTCATCTCCCAGGCCTCCGCCGACGACATCGGCCGCACCCAGGTGCAGCAGATGGCCGAGCAGATCGGCAACAAGGGCGAGATCGCGATCCTGTCCGCCGCGCAGACCGCGACGAACCAGAACGCCTGGATCGAGATCATGAAGGACGAGCTGAAGGACCCGAAGTACAAGGACATCAAGCTGGTCAAGGTCGCCTACGGCGACGACGACGCCCAGAAGTCCTTCCAGCAGACCCAGGGCCTGCTCCAGGAGCACCCGAACCTGAAGGGGATCATCTCCCCGACCACCGTCGGCATCAAGGCCGCCGCCCAGTACCTGTCCGGCTCCAAGTACAAGGGCAAGGTCAAGCTGACCGGCCTCGGCACCCCCAACGACATGCGCAAGTACGTCAAGAACGGCACCGTCGAGGCGTTCGAGCTGTGGGACCCGGCCAAGCTCGGCGAGCTGGCCGCGCGCACCGCCGTCGCCCTGGCCTCCGGGCAGATCACCGGCAAGGAGGGCGAGACCTTCAAGGCCGGCGCCATGGGCGAGTACACCATCGGCAAGGACGGTGTGATCGACCTCGGCAAGCCGACCGTGTTCACCGCCGACAACGTCGACCAGTTCGACTTCTAGTCACGAACGTACGGGAGCGGCAGTCCATGCAGCGCGTCTGTTTCCTGCTCAAGGTCCGCAGGGACCGCATCGCCGAGTACCGCGAACGCCACGCCGCGGTGTGGCCGGAGATGTGCGAGGCGCTCTCCGCCACCGGCTGGCACAACTACTCGCTCTTCCTGCGCGACGACGGCCTGCTCGTCGGCTACCTGGAGACCGAGGACTTCGCCGCCGCCCGGGCCGGCATGGAGGCCACCGAGGTCAACGCCCGCTGGCAGGCGGAGATGGGCCCGCTGTTCGAGTCGCTCGACGGGGAACGCCCCGACGAGGCGATGAAACCCCTCACCGAGGTGTTCCACCTCGCCTGACTCAGGCCCCGCAGGGGGCGGTCCGGGTACTGTGTGAAGGTCCCGCGGCCGCCCCCCCACACCCACTCGACCTCGGAGGTCCCTGCCCGATGGCCCATTCCGTGGGTATCAAGGACGTCGCCCGCGCCGCCGGAGTTTCCGTGGGCACGGTCTCCAACGTCATCAACCGCCCCGACACCGTCGCGACCGAGACCCGCGCGCGGGTGCTGTCCGCGATCGACCGGCTGGGCTACGTCCGCAGCGAGTCCGCGCGCCAGCTGCGCGCCGGCCGCAGCCGCATCATGGGGCTGCTCGTCCTGGACATGGGCAACCCGTTCTTCGTCGACGTCGCCCGCGGTGCCGAGCGGGCCGCCCGCGAGGCCGGGCTCGGCGTGATGGTCTGCAACAGCGCGCAGAACCCGGGGGAGGAGGCCGAGTACCTCTCGCTCTTCGCCGAGCAGCGGGTCCGGGGCGTCCTGCTCACCCCCGCCGACGCCACCGGCCGCAACATCGAGGGCTTCCGGCGCCACAACATCCCCTTCGTCCTGGTCGACCGGGTCGCCGACGGCACCACCGAGTGCTCCGTCTCCGTCGACGACGTCGCGGGCGGCGCGCTGGCCGTGCGCCACCTCGTGGACGCCGGCCACCGCTCCATCGCGTACGTCAGCGGCCCGCCCGGCCTCAACCAGGTGCGCGACCGCCGCACCGGCGCCCTCACCGCGCTGGCCGAGGCCGGGTTCGGCCCCGAGGCACTGCGCGAACTGCCCACCGAGCGCCTCGACGTCGCCGCGGGCCGGGACGCCGGCGCCCGCCTGCTGGGCCTCGCCGAGCGGCCGACCGCCGTCTTCTGCGCCAACGACCTGCTCGCCCTCGGCGTCCTCCAGGCCATGTACGCCGCCGGGGTCGGCGTCCCCGACGACCTGGCGATCGTGGGCTACGACGACATCGAGTTCGCCGCCGCCGCGGCCGTCCCGCTCACCTCCGTGCGCCAGCCCGCCGTCACCATGGGCGCCATGGCCGCCGAACTGCTCCTGGAGGAGACCGAGCTGGAGGGCACGGACCGCACCCATCCGCACCGGCGGGTCGTCCTCCAGCCGGAGCTGGTGGTGCGGCGCTCCAGTCTCGCCGCCCGCTGACCGGCCGTTCAGTGGCTCGTCGTCCGAAACGATTTCATGATCCCGGGGGTCGGCTGCCGCAGGACGGTGTGCTGAACTGGGACATGGCCGAAAGAATCGGCCGTGAGATCCGACCGCCCCGGGAGACCCCTTGAGCGTCAGCTACCGCCAGCCAGGCGTCGTCCTCACCGACCGCCGTTTCACCGTGCCCCTCGACCACGCCGACCCCACCGGGGAGACGATCGAGCTGTACGCCCGCGAGGCCGTCGCGAGCGACAAGGCCGACCAGGACCTGCCCTGGCTCATCTACCTCCAGGGCGGCCCCGGCGGCAAGGCGGACCGTTTCGTCGGCCGCCCCGCCTGGTTCGGGCGCGCCCTCAAGGAGTACCGCGTCCTGCTCCTGGACCAGCGCGGCACCGGCGCCTCCACCCCGGCCAACCGCCAGACGCTCCCGCTGCGCGGCGGCCCCGCCGAGCAGGCCGACTATCTCGCGCACTTCCGCGCCGACGCCATCGTCCGCGACTGCGAGGCCATCCGCCCCCAGGTCACCGGCGGCGCCCCCTGGACCGTCCTCGGCCAGAGCTTCGGCGGCTTCTGCACCGTCGCCTACCTGTCGCTGGCCCCCGAGGGCGTGAGCGCCGCCCTGATCACCGGCGGCCTGCCCTCCCTGGACGCCCACGCGGACGACGTCTACCGGGCCGCCTACCCGCGCATCGAGCGCAAGGTCGTCGCGCACTACGCCCGTTATCCGCAGGACATCGAGCGCGCCCGCCGCATCGCCGACCACCTGCTGACCCACGACGTGGTCCTGCCGAACGGCTACCGCCTCACCGTGGAGGCCTTCCAGTCCCTCGGCATCATGCTCGGCGGCGGCGAGGGCAGCCACCGGCTGCACTTCCTGCTGGAGGACGCCTTCGTCCGCACCCCGAACGGACACGAGCTCTCCGACGCCTTCCAGGAGCAGGCGCAGGGCCTGCTGTCGTACGCCGGCCGCCCGCTGTACGCCCTGGTCCACGAGGCCATCTACGGCCAGGACGCCCGGCCCACCGACTGGTCCGCCGAGCGGGTGCGTGCCGAGTTCCCGCGCTTCGACGCCGCCAAGGCCCTCGCGGGCGACGAACCGCTGCTCTTCACCGGCGAGACCATCCACCCCTGGATGTTCGACTGCGACCCGGCCCTGCGCCCGCTGCGCGAGACGGCCGAACTGCTCGCCGCCCGCACCGACTGGACGCCGCAGTACGACCCGGCCCGCCTCGCCGCCAACGAGGTCCCGGCCGCCGCGGTCGTCTACCACGACGACATGTACGTCGACACCGCCCACTCGCTGACCACCGCCCGCGCGATCCGGGGCCTGCGCACCTGGGTCACCGACGAGTTCGAGCACGACGGCGTACGGGCCGGCGGCCCCCGGGTCCTGGACCGGCTGCTCGCGCTGGCCCGCGACGAGGCCTGAGCAAGGCGCGGGGCGGGCGCCGGGGCCCGCGGCGGAAATCCGGGTGGGACGCCGCCGGCCCGGGTTAGTGTGCGGGCATGACGGAGCCGACGGTCACACAACTGGAGCCCATGCCCGGCGACTGGCGCCGCGCCCTCGCCGTGGTGGCCCACCCGGACGACCTCGAGTACGGCTGCTCGGCGGCGATCGCGGCCTGGACCGACGAGGGCCGCGAGGTCGCCTACGTCCTCGCGACCAGGGGCGAGGCCGGCATCGACACGCTGCCGCCCGACGAGTGCGCCCCGCTGCGTGAGCGGGAGCAGCGGGCGAGCGCCGCGGTCGTCGGGGTGAGCGAGGTGGAGTTCCTCGACCACCGAGACGGTGTCATCGAGTACGGCACCGCGCTGCGCCGCGACATCGCCGCCGCGATCCGCCGCCACCGGCCCGAACTGGTCATCACCATGAACCACCGGGACACCTGGGGCGGCGTCGCCTGGAACACCCCCGACCACGTCGCCGTCGGCCGCGCCACGCTCGACGCGGCGGCCGACGCCGGCAACCGGTGGATCTTCCCGGAGCTGACCGAGCAGGGTCTCGAACCCTGGAACGGCGTGCGCTGGGTCGCGGTCGCCGGGTCCTCCTCGCCCACCCACGCCGTGGACGCCACCCCGGGGCTGGAGCGGGCGGTGCGCTCGCTGCTCGAACACCGCACCTACATCGAGGTGCTGACCGACGAGGACCCGGAGACGTACGTGCGCGGCTTCCTCACCGGCTTCGCCACGGCCGCCGGGGAGCGGTTCGGCGGGCGGCCGGCGGTGACCTTCGAAGTCTTCGGACGGTAGCGGGATGGCGGGGGAGCGGGGCGTGCGGCGGGAGCGGGACGTGCGGGACGCGCAGGACACGCGCGACGCGCGGGGACAGGAGCGGCTGGCGGAGCGGTTCGAGGAGCACCGCGGGCAGCTCGGGGCGGTCGCCTACCGCATGCTCGGCTCACTGGCCGAGGCGGAGGACGCCGTCCAGGAGGCCTGGCTGCGGCTCGACCGCTCCGGCGGCGACGGCATCGACAACCTCGGCGCCTGGCTGACCACGGTGACCGGCCGGATCTGCCTGGACCTGCTGCGCTCGCGCACCGCACGGCGCGAGGAGCCCATGACCGAGGGCTTCGACACCTTCGTGCCGGACCCCGTGCTGCGGAGCCTGCCCCGGGCCGACCCGGAGGCGGAGGCCCTGCACACCGACTCGGTGGGCATCGCCCTGCTGGTGGTCCTGGAGATGCTGGAACCGGCCGAGCGGCTGGCGTTCGTCCTGCACGACATGTTCGCCGTGCCCTTCGACGACATCGCACCGGTCGTCGAGCGCACCCCGGCCGCCACCCGGCAGCTCGCCAGCCGGGCCCGCCGCCGGGTGCGCGACGCCACCCCCGCCGCCGAACCGGACCTCGCCCGCCAGCGCCGGGTGGTCGAGGCGTTCCTCGCCGCCAGCCGCGCCGGTGACTTCGAGGCCCTGGTGTCCGTCCTCCACCCGGACGTCGTGCTGCGCGCCGATGCCGGCGCACTGGCCCGGGGCGTGGCGGCGTCCAAGGTGGTGCGGGGCGCGCGGACGGTCGCCACCGGGGCGTTCCACTTCCGCCACCTCGCCCCTCTCGCCCGCGTCGTCCTGGTCAACGGCGCGGTCGGCACCGTCGCCGTGTCCGAGGGCCGCCCGGTCTCGGTCACCTGCGTCACCGTCGCCGACGGCCTCATCACGGGCCTGTACATCCTGTCCGACCCGGAGCGGCTGGCCAGGCTGGACCTGTCCGCACTGGAGGCCTGACCGGCCCGTATCCTCGACGACATGGGAGAACACACGGCGGACCGGACGGACGCCCGGGCCCGGGCCGAACTGCGCGGCGACTGCGCGAGCTGCTTCGGCCTGTGCTGCGTGGCCCTGCCGTTCGCCCGCTCGGCGGACTTCGCGATCGACAAGGACGCCGGCACGCCCTGCGCGAACCTCCGCACCGACCACCGCTGCGGCATCCACGCGACGCTGCGGGAACGGGGCTTCAGCGGCTGCACGGTCTACGACTGCTTCGGCGCCGGACAGCGGGTCTCGCAGGTCACCTTCGGCGGCGGCGACTGGCGCACCGGCCCGCCGGAGCGGGCCCGCCGCATGTTCGACGTGTTCCCGGTCGTCCGCCAACTGCACGAGCTGCTCTGGTACCTGACCGAGGCACTGACCCTGCCCGCCGCCCGCCCGGTCCACGCCGACCTGCGCGAGGCCCTCGCCGGCACCGAACGCCTCGCCGGGGGGACCCCCGAGGAGCTGGCCGCCCTCGACGTGGCCGCGCACCGGCAGCGGGTCAACGTACTGCTGCTGCGCACCAGCGAGCTGGTCCGGGCCGGGACCCGCGGCCGCGGGAAGAAGCGCCGCAACGCCGACCTGATGGGCGCCCGCCTCAGGGGTGCCGACCTCGCCGGGGCCGACCTGCGCGGGGCCTACCTCATCGCCGCCGACCTCACCGGCGCGGACCTGCGGGGCGCCGACCTGATCGGCGCGGACCTGCGCGACGCCGACCTGACCGACGCCGATCTGACGGGCGCCTTCTTCCTGACCCAGCCGCAGGTCAACGCGGCCAGGGGCGGCCCCGGGACCATGCTGCCGGACTCAGTCTCCCGCCCGGTGCACTGGACAGCGGGGCTCTGAGCGGGCGGTGCCCCGGGTGTCCGCGGTGCCCCCGGCGTCCGCGGCCTCGCCGGTCCCCCCGGCCTTCCCGGCGTCGTCCGTGCGGGGAGCGCGGCCGGACCCGGCGGCGGTCCGCCGGTCCAGGTGCAGGCGCAGCCCCTGCGGCATCAGCGTCAGCCGCTCGGTCACCCGCAGCCGGTAGCCGGGCTCGGGCCGCAGCTCGTAGCGGCGCAGCAGCAGCCCGAGGACCAGTGTCGCCTCGTGCAGCGCGAACTGCCGCCCGATGCACGCCCGCGCCCCCGTGCCGAACGGCTTGAAGGTGTGCGGGGCGCGCGCCCGTACGGCCTTCGCCTCGAAGCGGTCCGGGTCGAACCGCTCGGCGTCCGGGCCCCACACCTCGGGATCGCGGTGCAGCATGCCGGTGAGCACCAGCGCCCAGGCCCCGCGCCGCATCGGGTACCTGCCGCCCAGCACCGTGTCCTCGCGGGCCTCCCGCGCGAAGCCGGGGGCGGTCGGCCACAGCCGCAGCGACTCGTCGAGGACCCGGCGCACGTAACGCAGCCTGGCCACCTGCTCGTAGCCGGGCGCCTCGGTGCCGCCCCACACCCGGTCCACCTCGGCGCGGGCCCGGGCCGCGACCTCGGGGTGCCGCGCCAGGTAGTGCAGGGCGAAGGAGAGCGCGCCCGAGGTGGTCTCGTGCCCGGCGACGAGGAAGGTGATGACCTGGCGGCGGACGTTCTCGGGCGACAGCCGCTCACCGGTCTCCGGGTGGGCCGTCTCCAGCATCCGGTCGAGCAGGTCGCCGGCGGTGTCCCCGCCGTCGGCCGCCCGGCGTGCGCGGACGAGGTCGTCGACCGTGCGGTTCAGGTAGGCGATGTCGGCGGCGTTGCGACGGCTCGCCGCGCGCAGCAGCCAGGGGGCGAGCGGCGCGGGCACGGTGTTGAGGCGCTGCGCGTAGCCGAGCGTGCCCACCATGGCGGTGACGAAGGGGTGGAGGCGGGGGCGTTCGAAGGAGCCGAAGTCGTGTCCGAAACCGGTGCGCGCGATGGTCTCCAGCGTCAGCTTGGTCATGTCGCCGGGCACGTCCACCGTCCGGCCCGAGGCCTCGGCCCGGTCCCAGTGCTCGGTGAGCCGCGCGGCCACGTCCAGCATCATCACGTGGTACCCGGCCATCGCCTCACGGCTGAACCCGGGCGCCAGCACGTCGTGCGCGAGCTGCCAGTTGGGCTCGTGGTTGTACGCCGTGAACAACCCGTCCCCGGCCACCGGCCGCAGGTTGGCCACGCCCAGGCCCACGTGCTTGGCGAACCGCGCCTCGTCCGCCAGGTCGGCGGCCAGCGAGGCGCCCCACACGAACACGAACTCCTTGCCGAAGGCCCGGCGCCGGAATATCGGCCCCAGCCGCCGCGCGTACCGCAGCGAGTCCTGCATCGGGGTGCGCCTGCTCGCGCCCACGACGTCCCCGAGCAGGGGCAGCCGGTACGGGGGGTGCGGGATGCGGTGCAGTTCGGGCCAGCCCAGCTCGGCGCTGCGGAAGCCCTTCGGCAGTCCGTCCCGGGCCGTTTCCCTCGCTGTCTGGGCCATGACGAGATCTCCCTTGACGCAGCGGCGTGTTGCACGAGCCGAGGCGAGCATGTTGTACATGGGTTCAATAACGCGCCTCAGTCTCGTCCCGTTGTTGAACCGGCGTCAAGTAAGGTGCGGGCATGGCCGCGAACCAGGGCGAGCGCACCCGCCGCCGGCTCAGCACCGCCGAGCGCCGGGAGCAGTTGCTCTCGGTGGGCGCGCGGCTGTTCTCGGAGAGCCCGTACGACGAGGTCTGGATCGAGCAGGTCGCCGAGATCGCCGGGGTCTCCCGCGGGCTGCTGTACCACTACTTCCCGAACAAGCGGGACTTCTTCGCGGCGGTCGTCGAGCGGGAGAGCGCGCGCATGCTGCGGATGACGGCGGCCGTGCCCGGCGTCCCGGTCCGCGAGCAACTGGCCGCGGGCCTGGACGCCTACCTGGAGTACGTGCGCGCCCACGCTCACGGCTACCGGGCCTTCCACCGCGCCGACGCGGCCGGCGACCGTGCGGTGCGCCGCGTCTACCGGCAGGCGCTCGCCGCGCAGGAGCGGCAGATCCTCGCCGCCCTGGCCGCGGACCCGGAGTTCGGCCCGGCCTTCGAGGAGCGCGGCGACGTACGCCTCGCGGTGCGCGGCTGGCTTGCCTTCACCACCGCGGTCTGCCTGGAGTGGCTGCGGGACCCCGAACCCGCCCGCGAGCAGGTGCGGGATCTGTGCGCGCGGGCTCTGCTGGGGGCCATCGCGCCCTGAGGGCGCCCGTGCGGGCACCGGTTCGAGGAGGTGTGGTGGTTGGCGCGCTCCCCGATCTCCGATAGGTTAGGTGAGCCTTACCTAATGAATTGCTGAACGGAGGTTGGGATGGGTGACAGCCACACCTGGACGGCCGCGCCCGCCGCGGCGGAGCAGGCCCGCTCCATGCTCGCCGCCGCCTGGTCCTGCGCGGTGACCGCGGAGGGCGGCCGGGAGGAGTTCGTCGGCGCGCACACCGTGACCGACGACGGCCGGGTGCTCCTGCACGTGCCCGAGGACAGCGCCCTGCTCGCGGCGGCGGTGTGCGCGCCCCGCGGGGAGCCGTCCGCCGTGCTGGAGTTCGCCGACGTGGCGCCCGTCCCGGTGCGCGGCCGGATCAGGGCCCGGCTCTGGCTCGCCGGCTGGTTCGCCGTGGCGGACGGGCACCTGGCCTTCCGGCCCACCCGGGTGGTGCTGCGCCGGCCGTCGGGTGCCGTCGTGGTCGACGTCGACGAGTTCACCGCCGCCGCGCCCGATCCGCTGGCCCTGGCCGAGGCGCGGCTGCTGACCCATCTCGCCGACTGCCACGGCGACGCCGTGCAGCGGCTGACCCGGCTCGTCGACCCGGAGAGCCTGCACGGCGCGGTCCGGGTGCGGCCGCTCGCCGTCGACCGGCACGGACTGACCCTGCGCATCGAACGGATCCGTGACCACGGCGACGTACGCCTGCCGTTCCACGCGCCCGCCGACGAGATCGCGCAGCTCACGGAGCGGGTGCACGTGCTGCTCGCCCAGGCGGGCGCCGCCTCCTGCCCCCGGGCGCTACAGCGGCAGCGCACAGACGGCGACGGGTGAGGCGAACGGCTCGCCCGCCGGGCGCAGTTCGCCGTCGTCCGCGCTGACGCGGAACACGGTGACGGTGCCGGAGTGCTGGTTGGCCGCGAACAGCAGCCCGCCGTCCGGGGAGAAGGCGATGTGCCGGGGGAAGTCGCCGCCCACCGGTACCGTCCCGAGCAGCCGGAGCCGCGCGCCCTGCGCCTCCACCGCGTACCGGGCGAGACTGTCGTGCCCCCGGTTGGCGAGGAAGGCGTACCCGCCGTCCGCCGTGACCAGGAGCTGCGCCGGGTGGTTGGTGCCCGGTCCCGCCCCGGTGGACTGCGCCTCGCCGACGGTCAGACGTCCCGTCCCCGGGTCGTACGCGCAGACCGCGACCGTGTCGTCGAGTTCGTTGGCGAGATAGGCGTGGCGTCCGCCGGGGTGGAAGGTGAGGTGCCGGGGTCCGGCGCCCGGCCGGGTGCGTGCCCGCGCGACCTCCGTGAGGGTCCCCGCGCCCTCGTCCAGGCGGTAGGTGTACACGGTGTCCGTGCCCAGGTCCACGGCGAGGACATGGTCCCCGTCCGGCGCGGTGACGACCTGGTGGGCATGCGGGCCTTGCCGTCCCGGGCCCGGCGGGGGAGTGGAGTGGGTGACCAGGTGGGTGCGCTCGCCCAGCGCGCCCGAGGCGTCGACCGGGTGCACGGCGACGCTTCCCGAGCCGTAGTTGGCGCTGAACAGCCAGCGCCCGCCGGGGTGCACCGACAGGTGGCAGGGGGCCGCGCCGCCGGTGCTCCGGCTGCCCAGCACCTTGCGGTCCGACAGCCGGACGGCGGTCACCGCCCCCTCCTCGCGCTCGCCGACCGCGTACAGGGTCCGGCCGTCGGGATGCACCGCCAGGTACGAGGGGTCGTCGACCTCGGCGAGGAGGCCGTGGCCGGTGATCCGGCCGGTGCCGGGTTCGTACGCGGCGAGCCCGATGCCCTTGCCGCCTCCCTCGGCGGAGGTGTAGGTGCCCAGGAGGAGCGGGCGCGGGCCGGAGGGCCCCTGCTCCCTGCCCGACGCCCCGCCGCTCGCCCGGGACGCGACGGGCGGCGAGGACGGAGCCTGCGCCCCACCCGCCCCGCCGCACGCCGCTGTCGCGGGGAGGGCCGCGGTCGCGGTGGCCGTGCGGGCGAGCAGGCCGACGAAGCGTCGTCTGCTCCATCCGTCAGTGTTCATACGGCCCTCCCGTGCCGGTCCGCCGCTACCAGTCCCCGTCCTGCACCGGCTTGCCCGGCGCGTCCCCCAGCGGGTGGACCTGGTGGGGCGCGGGCGGCTGCCACGGCTCGTGGTCGTCGCCGATCCAGTCCCCGACCGGCTGCACGTCCCGGAGCGGTCCGGTGGGTGCGAGATCGTGCGCGTCCTGGTCGTAGTAGTCGTACCAGGGCAGGCCGGCCCGGGTGTAGGCGGCCCGGTCCACGGGGGACGGCGGCGGGGCCTCGCCCGTGATGCGGCGCCACTCGGGCGGCGTCACCAGGTGCACGAAGACCCGGCCCGCCGGCCGCTCCGCCCAGTCCGTCAGCGGCCGTTCGTCGCGGTACACCTCCTGGCGCATGGAGCCGCCGACGCCGAGCCCCATGGCGGGCGCCGACCGGGCCCGGGGCGCACCGCCGTAGCCCGGGGCCGCGCCCGGGGCGGCCGGTGCCGACATCGGTGCCGGAGCGCCGAGGGCCCCGCCCGAACGGGCCGCTCTGCGGGCCGTCTCCGTACGGCGCCGCTCCTCCTCGCGCCAGCGCGCCAGCTCCGCGTCGCCCAGGGTGAACGCCTGCAACTGGACGCCGCCCCAGACCTCCTCACCGGTGACCTGGCCCTCGACGGTGGCCCCCATGCCGAGCGGCACCGCCACGAACTGACGGACCGTGCCGGCGCCGGAGTTGATGCCGTCCAGCCAGGGCTGGCGGGGAAGCACCACGTAGTTCTGCGGATCCCGGGACAGCCGGTCGCTCCAGGGCCTGCCCGAGACGGCGCACACCTTGCCCACCCCCACCTGGAGCGCGGCGGGCTCGCGCGTGCCCGCGAAACTCAGCCACATGGCCTCCCGCAGGTACACCGGCAGCATCACGCCGCCCCGCGCCCGCCATGCCTCGGGCACGCTGTCGGCGTAGTCGGAGACCCGGCGGACCGGGAACTCGCCGAGCCCGGGCGGCAGCGGATGCGTGCCCGTCTCCGGCAGCCGCAGGGTGCGTACGAAGCGGACCGTCGCGCCACCGGGCAGGGTCAGCCGGTTCCCGTCGATCCGCACACTGGTGTCGCTCATCCGAACGCCCCCTCATTCGCCGTTCACGCGTCGTCGTCGGCCGCGCGTCGTTCGTCGTTCCTCAAGGGGAACGCCGGGCGGCGGTGCCGCGGTTCCGCCTGCGCAGCGCGGCCCGCACCCGGTCCCGCAGCCGGGTGAGCCGCGGCATGCGCTCGCGCTGCTCGCGCGTGTGGCGGTCCAGCTCCTCCAGGAGCCGGCGCGAGCGGTGCTCGGTGTCCATCTCGTCGATGATCCGGTTCACCTCGGCCAGCACCGCGCCCCGCAGCTGCCACTGTGTCGCGTCGCGCCGGACCTCCTCGAGCAGCAGGTCGGCCAGCCTGTCCCGGGTGGCCGCGGCCTGGCGCAGCTCGGCGGTGAGGCGCTCCTCCGCGGACTCGGCGTTCTCGCTCGCGTTGCTGGTGACCAGCACCGAGAAGCTCACCACGGCGTCGGCGATCTCGGACAGCAGCTGCTGGATCGCGGCGCCCGTCTCCGGCGCGAACAGGGGCTCCGGCTCCCGCTCCTTGGCCAGGTCGGTGAAGCTGCGCGCGAGGACCCGCATGACCACCGTGCAGATCTCCAGGGTGTCCAGGCCGGTGCGCAGCACGACCCGGTGCAGCAGCCCCTCGCGCACCCGGGGGTTGAACCGCAGACTGTCCTCGGCCTGGCGCAGGTCCTCGTCCACCTCGCCGATGTCGTGGTCGAGCCGGCGCGCCTCGTGCAGCCGGGCCGCCGCCTCGTGGAACGGCGTGCTGCCGGCCGCCTCCTCGCCCATGCGCAGCAGCAGTTGCCGCACCTGCCGGGCCAGCCCCACGACGGACTCGCCGGCCTGCTCCACCCACACCGGAGGCGCGAGGATCAGGTTGAAGACGAGCCCGACGATCGCCCCGATCAGCGTCTCCACCACCCGGGCCCACGCCAGGCTCCCGTGCGAGGTGACGCCGAGCACCAGCATCGCGCTGATCGCCACCTCGGCGGTGAACTCCTCGGCGCGCACCAGGTGCCCGACCCCCAGCGCCGCCACGATGATCAGGGCCAGGCTCCACCAGCTCAGCCCGACCAGCTGACTGAAGGCGATGGCGACCAGGACACCCGCGACCACGGCGTTCACCCGGCGGAAGCTCATCTTCAGCGTGGCGTACAGGGTGACCTGGACGACCAGCAGCGCGGTCAGGGGCGCGGTGAGCGGCGCCGCCGACTTGTCGGGGCTCAGCCGCACCGCGATGACATAGGCGATCGAAGCCGCGGCGGCAGAGCGCAGGGCCTGTACGACCATGGGGTCCCGCAGCCACTTCACCCGCCGCAGAGCCGTCCTCGCGGCCTCCAGCACATCCCGCATCCTCGGGCTGTTCCCTTCCGCAGGCGCCTCGAACGTGTCCGATCAGGACGGTAGCCGGACGCGGGCGGCCGGGCCCCTCTCACGCGCCGGGCGCCGCCGGACGGGTCAGCCGGTCACCTTGGCGACGAACGCGGACAGATGGCCCAGCGCCCGGGCGACCTGCTCGTCCAGGGTGAGGCTCTCCTCGAATCGGGCACCGCTCTGCGAGACCTTCCTGCCCCGCAGGTACAGGGAACAGGCGAGATCGGTGCACATGTACAGGCCCACCGAGTTGCCCTCGCGGCCGGCCGCTCCGGCCTTGCGCGCCGTCATCAGCGACACCCCGCCCCGGGGGTGGGTGGTCAGGCACAGCGCGCACATGCTGCGCTGGAAGTAGCCGCTCCTCGCCGGCTGGAAGCGCAGCGCCACACCGGTGAGGCGCCCGTCGAGGTCGGCGACCAGGTAGCTGCGGTCGGGCGCCCCGGGATCCCGCCAGCCGAGGAAGTCGAGGTCGTCCCAGGGGCGCTCGTCCAGGTCGCGGGGGACGGCCAGGCGCTTGGCCTCGCCCTTGGAGCAGTTGATGAAGGAGCCGCGGACGTCCTGCTCGTCGAGTGCTCTCATGGGAAGCCACCGCCTGTTCTGTGGGAACCTGGATCAACCTAGGGGCTCTAGGTTTCCACCTAGCCTAAATAGCCTACGGGGCGAGATGCCACCGGATTTCGAAGGGGCGAGTTCATAGCATGAATTAAGTGCGAAGGGAAGTCGCGTACGGTCGTACCGCAGAGGTATCTTGCAGACCGGGCACGTACGGGAGGAACCACATGGCGGGGCGGAACGGACGCACGGTGCGCGACCTCAGGAGGGGCAACCGTACGGCCGTACTGCAACGGCTCTACTTCGACGGACCGCTCAGCCGCTTCGAGCTGGGCCCGGCGACCGGACTCAGCTCCGGCTCCGTCAGCAACGTGGTCGCCGACCTGGTCGCCGACGGACTGGTGGAGGAGGCCGGCAGCGTCGACTCCGACGGCGGCCGCCCGCGCACCCTGCTGCGCGTGGCCCCCGGCAGCGGCCACATGATCGGCGTGGACGTCGGCGAGACCCGGGTGCGGGTCGAGCTGTTCGACCTGACGCTCACCGAACTCGCCCGCGCCGAACGCCCGCTGGCCCCGCAGCGCTACGACGTCGACGTCATCGTCGGGCACATCCGCGAGGGCGTCGCCGAGGTGCTGGCCGCGGCCGGACTCCCGCCCGAGCGGCTGCTCGGCGCCGGGATCGGCGTCCCCGGCATCGTGGAGCACACCGCCGACCGCGGTGCCGTGGTGCACGGCCAGACCATCGGCTGGGACGCGGTCCCGCTGGAGGCCCTGCTGCGCGCCGGCTCACCGCTGCCCGACACCGTCCCCTACCTCATCGACAACGGGGCCAAGACCCTGGGCCAGGCCGAGATGTGGTTCGGCGCCGGCCGCGGCGCGCGCAACGCGGTCGTGGTCCTCTTCGGCTCCGGGGTCGGCGCCAGTCTCGTCACCCCCGAGGTCGAGCAGGGCCGGGCGGTCGAGTGGGGGCACCTGACCGTGCGGGTCAGGGGCCGCCGCTGCCGCTGCGGAGCACTCGGCTGCCTGGAGGCGTACGCGGGTGCCGAGTCGCTGCTGGCCCGCTGGCGGGAGGAGGACGGCCGGGTGCCGGAGGGCACCGACGAGGAGACCGCCCTGACCGCGATGCTCGCCGCCGCGTACCCGGCCGACGGCGGGGCGGCCGACCCGGTCGCGCTCGCCGTCCTGGAGGAGACCGCCGAGTACCTGGGCGCCGGTCTGTCCGACCTGATCAACCTCTTCCAGCCGGAGCGCATCCTCATCGGCGGCTGGGCCGGCCTCCAGCTCGGTACCCGTTTCCTGCCCGCGGTACGGCGCCACGCGGTGTCGTACGCATTGCGCCACCCCGCCCAGAAGGTGACCGTCGACCTCGGGCGGCTCGGCCCCGACGCCGTCACCGTCGGCGCCGCGATCCTGCCCCTGGCCGACTTCTTCGCGCGAGGCGGCAGGCGCCCCGAGCCGGCCCCGGAATACCCGGTCCCCGCCTGGCGCACGGCGCTCGAGGAGCGGGCTCCGCACTGAGGTTTCGCCGCTCGCCGTGGAGGTACCCGACGTCGCTGCGAAGAGCGCCGGACGATCTCGTACGACCGTCGGGCGCCGCAAGGAGCAGCAGAGCCGCGGAAAGGAGCGCGCCGTGTCCGACCACCGCCACGAGGGACCGGGGGAGAACGGTGCCCCCGTGCCGCGCGACATGCCGGACCAGCAGGCCGGCGACCACGACGATCCGTGGGAGGCCGCCTCGCCCACCCGCGAGCAGCGCGAGCACCGGCAGGGACCGAAGGACGAAGGCGCCCAGAACGAAGGCTCCGAGAGCGAAAGCTCCGAGGGTGAACGCTCTGAGGGCGACGGGGAAGGCGCCGGCGACGCGGAGACCGGGCCCGTGCCCGACGTGCCCGACACCGACGAGGCGGGCACGGGCCGGCGGGGCGCGCCGCACTCGGGTGCCGTACACCCCGAGCACCCGGTGCCCGACGAGCCCTCCGGCTGAGGCGGCCAAGGGAGCCGATGCGCGGCCGGCGCTCGGCTCCGTCCCGGCTCAGCCCACCTTGCGCCCGCGCATCGGCTCCGTGTCCGCGCCCGCGCCCTGACGCAGGCCCCGCAGGAACTCCTCCAGCACCTCCGTGGCCGTGCGCGTCGCCCGCCAGCCCAGCTCCACCCGTGCCCGTGTGCAGTCCATGAGCGGCAGCCGCAGCACCGCGTCGAACAGATGCGGCGAGGCGGGCAGCAGCCGCATCCCCCAGGCGGCGGCGACCGCCGAGCGGGCCGCGGTGCGCGGCAGCCGGACCGGACGCACCCCGATCAGCTCACCCAGCAACTCGGCGTCCACCGGCGGTTCGGCCGCGAGGTTGAACGCGCCCCGGGCGTCCCCGGAGCGCACCGCCAGCCGGTAGGCGTGGGCGGCGTCGTCCGTGTGCAGCGCCTGCACCCGCAGACCGGGGATGTCCGGCAGGAACGGCAGCAGCTCCACACGGGCCGCCGGGCCCGGCAGGAACCGTCCGCCGAAGATCCTGCGCTGCTCGCTGGCCGACTCCCGCTTGAAGAGGAAGGCCGGCCGCATCCGCACCACCCGGATCCCCGGGTGGTCGCGTTCGAAGGTGTCCAGCGTCCGTTCCAGGTAGGCCTTCTCCCGGCAGTACGCGGCGTCCGGCCAGCCGTGCGTCGGCCAGGACTCGTCCACCGCGTGGTTCTTCGGCCCCGGCGAGTACGCGCCGACCGACGAGGCGTGCACCAGCGCAGGCACCCCGGCCGCGGCCACCGCCTCGAAGACCCGGATGGAGCCGAGGACGTTCGTGCGCCAGGTCGTCGCCGGGTCGTGCGTCGGCTGGAAGGCCCAGGCCAGATGGACGACGGCGTCGGCCCCGGCGAAGTGGCCGGCCAGGTCGGTCTGCTCGGAGGCCAGGTCGACCGCGGCCCACTCCGTCCTCGCGGGCGACCAGCCGGGGATCCGCCGGGCCAGCCCCAGCACGGACCCCACCTCCGGATCCTCGGAGAGAAGCCGCACCACGCTGGTGCCCACGTTGCCCGTGGCACCCGTGACCACGATCCTGCTGCCCGTTGCGCCGCTCACCCTGTGCTCCTCTCGGCCGTTCGCCGTGCGGAGAGCACCGGGTACCCAGCAGCCCGGGAGGGGCACGCATGGAGAAGCCCCGACCGCGACGGGGGAATCACGGCCGGGGCGGCTCGGGGCGAGTACGGATGGCGGTCGCCTCTCGGCGAGACGCTCCACAGGGCTTCAGTCGAACGATCGTCCCTGTGGGCAATAGGTGGAGCCCGGGGACACTGTCCCATCCGTACCCACGGTCTGTTCAACGGAGAACGACCGGCCGGTGTTCCACCGTCTGTCGCGGTTTGGGGTGATGTGTGTCACTGCCCGGCCGGCCGGTCGGGCTCGTGCGGCTCGGGCACGACCTCGGCCCACAGGTTCTCCGCTTGCAGCAGCAGGGTGCCGAGCACCGCGGTCCGCGCGGCGCCCTGTCCGGCGTGCTCCCGCAGCCCCTCCTGCAACCGTCGGTGCAGTTCCTCCATCGTCGCCCCGGTGGCGGCCTCCGGACCGGCCCCGGCCCGCTCGCCCACCAGCCGGCCCGCCTCGGTGCGGCAGGCGTCGCCGATCAGCCGCAGCAGGCGTGCGTACAGGTCGAGGACCGGCCCCTCGGGCGGTGCGGGCGTACGCTGCTCGTCGGCCGCCACCGCCAGGGTCCGGGTCAGCGCGGTGAGGTTCCCGGTGACCCGGCTCCACCGCCGGTCCTCGTCCTCCGGCGGTACCACCGTGGGCCCGCGGTGCAGCCGCCGCAGCGGGCCCGACGTCAGGCGCAGGCTCTCCCGGCTCCACGACCGGGCGGAGTACAGCGCGTCCAGTCGCCGCTCCAGCCACGCGGCCTGCCGGGACCAGTCGGCCGCGCTCTGCGCGTCCCACCGGGTCTCCCGCAGATCGGTGGCGACGGAGTGCAGGAGGTCGCCGGCCCCCCGGGCCAGCGCCGCGAGGTTCTCCCGTACGTCCCGCAGATGGATCGGGGGCAGCACCAGGGCGTTGACCGCCACGCCGATGACCGCCCCGAGCGCCGCCTGCCCCACCCGGTGGCCGACCGCGGCGGCCGACACCGCCGTACCGGAGGCCAGGACGAACACCGCCGTGGTGGCCGCGTAGATGCCCTGCCGGCCGAAACGGGACCAGTTCGCCGCCAGCATCAGCACCGGCAGCGACAGCACCAGCGCACCGGTGTTGTCCTCCGTGATCGCCTGGGCCGCCGACGCCAGCAGCGCGCCGACGCAGATCGCCGCGAACTGCTGCCCGGCCTGCCGCACCGAGCTGTAGACGGTGGCCTGCACGAGGACGAGCGCCACCCAGGGCGCCATCAAGGCCATCGGGTCGTCCAGCCACACGCCCGCCACGCCCCACGCGATCAGCGCCGCGCCCGCGGCCTTCAGCGACTGCACGATCAGGTCGCGTTCCCGTCCGGGCCGGCGCCAGGCGGCCCGGACGGCTCGTCCGACGGCACACGCCTCCCACCACACCGCGGCCACGGGCCGCCGGCCCCTCATCGCCTCCCGGAGGGTGTGTGTCACAGCGCTCATGCGGTACCGGGTGTCCGCCGGGGCGGGCGGGGCGGGGTCGGGTCACTCATGCCAGCGGGCTTTCGCGCAGGGAGGCCAGCAGATCGGCCGGGTCGGCGTAGACCGCCTCCGCGCCCGCCTCCGTCAGATCGGCGCGGGGCAGACCGCCGCATAGCACGCCCACGCAGCGCACCCCGGCCCTGCTGCCCGCGCGCATGTCCCACACGGTGTCGCCGACGAAGACGGCCCGCTCGGCCGGCACCCCGGCGAGCTCCAGGGCGTGTTCGACCGGCTCCGGCGCGGGTTTGCCCGCGTCCACGTCGTCGGCGCTCGCGGTGGCGGCGATCGCGTCGTCCGCGTCGATGGCCCGCCGCAGCGCGCCCAGCTCCGCACCGCCCGCCGAGGTGGCCAGCACCACCTGCCAGCCGTCGCCGGCCAGCCGGCGCAGCAGGTCCCCGGCACCGGGCAGCGCGGGCAGCCGGTCGAAGTACTGTCCGTACAGTGCCTTGTGGGCGGCGCTCAGCTCACCGTCGCGGTCCTTGTCCCGGTCCTCGCCCAGCAGCCGTGCGACGAGGTCGCCCGAGGCGAGGCCGACGGCCCGGTGGACGGCATGCATCGGCACCTGGTGCCCCGCCTGCCGGAACGCCTCCCACCAGGTCGTCACGTGCAGGTGATTGGTGTCGACGAGGGTTCCGTCGACGTCGAACACGGCCGCCCGTTGCATGCACTGTCCCCTTCGTGGTTGGTCCGTGGACTGCGGATCGGCGGGCGGGTACCCAGGTCAGCGGCCCGCCACTCCGGACGGTGTACGGCCCTCCCGCGTCCAGGCCAGCAGCTCGTCCAGGGACCAGGTGGTGACCACACGCTCCGGGGGCACCCCGCACTCCTGGGCCCGCGCGCACCCGTGGATCTGCCAGTCCAGCTGACCGGGCGCGTGCGCGTCGGTGTCGACGGAGAACAGCACGCCGGCCGCCACCGCGCGGCGCAGCAGCCGGCGCGGCGGGTCGAGCCGCTCCGGGCGGCTGTTGATCTCCACGGCCGTGCCGGACTCGGCGCAGGCGGCGAAGACCTCGTCCGCGTCGAACTCCGACTCCGGCCGCCCCCGCCCGGTCAGCAGCCGCCCGGTGCAGTGACCGAGCACGTCCGCGTGCGGATCGCGGACGGCGGCCACCATCCGGCGGGTCATCGAGCGGGCGTCCATCCGCAGCTTGGAGTGCACGGACACGACCACCACGTCGAGCCGCTCCAGCAGCTCCGGCTCCTGGTCCAGGGAACCGTCGTCGAGGATGTCGCACTCGATGCCGGTCAGCAGGCGGAACGGGGCCCAGGTCGTGTTGAGCTCCGCCACCACGTCCAGCTGCTCGCGCAACCGCGCGGGGGAGAGGCCGCGGGCCACCGTCAGCCGCGGCGAGTGGTCGGTCAGGGCCGCCCACTCGTGCCCGAGCGCCGCCGCCGTCCGGCCCATCTCCTCGATCGGGCTGCCGCCGTCCGACCAGTCCGAGTGCAGATGGCAGTCGCCGCGCAGCAGCTCCCGCAGCCGTTCACCGCCCTGGGCCAGCGGGGTGTCCGCCTCTCCCTCCAGCCTCGCGAGGTAGCCGGGCACCTGGCCGTCCAGCGCCTCCCGCGCCACCTGCGCCGTCTTGGGCCCGACCCCCTTGAGCGACTCCAGCGATCCCGCCCGCTCGCGCAGCTCGGCGGCCGGCAGCGCGCCGAGTACCCCCGCCGCGGTCCGGAAGGCACGGACGCGGTACGTCGGCGCCTGGGCCCGCTCCAGGAGGAACGCGATCCGCTCCAGCGCCTCGACGGGGTCCATCGCCACCTCCTCGTGCGACCTCGGCCGGTCCCCACCGGCCTGCACCGCACGTCCAGGGTTCCCCAGAGCACCGGGACCCGCACCATGAGCCGGGCGGCCGGGCCGGTGGCGGAGTCCGGCCGGGTCCTCGCTCCCGCGGGTTGCGGCCTACCCTCTAGGCATGACCGAGATCGACAGCCCGCACATCGGCAGTCCGCGGATCCTGGTGCTCGGAGTGCACCCGGGCCCGCCCCCGTTCCGGATCGTGGAAATCGACGGCCAGGTGGTCGGTGAGGCCAAGGCCGTCACCGACGTGCTGGAGGCCGCCGCCGCGTTCGGCATCACGGTCCACGACCTGGACGACCCGGACGTGGTCCGCTGGGTGGGCGGGGACAAGTTCACCTGGACGCCCCGCTAGGACCCGTCCGGCATGATCCGCCGGACAGGCCCCGGCCCCGGGCACGGCCCCGCCCGGTGTGTCAGCCGACCGTCCACTTCTGGTTGGCGCCGCCCGTGCAGGTCCAGATCTGTAGCCGGGTGCCGTTGGCCGAGTTGTTGCCGGTGACGTCGAGGCACTTGTCGGCCTGCGGATTGACGATGTCGCGTGCGGCGGTGACGACCCACTGCTGGGCGGCGCTGCCGTTGCAGTCCCACAGCTGGACGACGGTGCCGTCCGCGGTGCCCCCGGCGTTGACGTCGAGGCACTTGCCCAGCGCCCGGACCGTGCCGTCGGAGCCCACCGTCCACTGCTGGGCGGCGGTGCCGTTGCAGTCGTAGAGCTGGACGGGGGTGCCGTTGGCGGTGTTCGCGGCGGCGACGTCCACGCACTTGCCGGCCAGGCCCCGGATCGCGCCGCCGGCCGGGGAGTCGCCGGTCGTCACCGACACGTGGTCGACGACGAGGGTCTGCGGGAAGACCGTGGAGCCGTCCGGGTCGCCCGGCCAGTAGCCGCCGACCGCCAGGTTGAGGATCAGGAAGTACGGCCTGTTGAACACCCACTGCTTCCCGCCCAGGTCGGCCGGGGTGCGCCGCTGGTAGACGGTGCCGTCCACCGACCAGGTGATCGAGTCGGGCGCCCAGTCGACGGCGAAGGTGTGGAAGGCGTCCGCGAAGGCCTGGCCGCCCGGCAGGGTGTAACCGGCGCCGATGCCGCCCGCGCCGGAGTAGCCGGGGCCGTGGAGGGTGCCGTGCACGGTGGAGGGCTCGAAGCCGACGTTCTCCATGATGTCGATCTCGCCGGAGTCCGGCCAGTTCACCGGGGTGCCCAGCATCCAGAACGCGGGCCACATGCCCTGCCCGCGCGGCACCTTCATCCGTGCCTCGACGTGGCCGTACTGCGCGGTGAACTTCCCCGAGGTGTTGAGCCGGGCCGAGGTGTACTGGCAGGTGCCGTACCAGCACTGGTAGTTGGCCGGGTTCTCCTTGCGGGCCGTGATGACGAGGTGGCCCTGGCCGTCCAGGGCCGCGTTCCGGTTGCCGGACGTGTAGTACTGCCGTTCGTGGTTGTTGACGTTGTCGCCGGTCTCGATCTGCCACTTCGAGGAGTCGACGGCCGCGCCGGCCGGGCCGTCGAAGGTGTCGGAGAAGGCCACGGCGGCAGCCGCGGAGGACGCGGTGCGGGCGGCCCGGGAGGTGTCCGGGTCGGCCTGGGCGGGGCCGGTCACGAGGGACGCGGCCAGCCCGGCGGACAGGGCGGCGGCGAGGAGACATCTGCGGAGCAGGCGTGGGCGGGCCACGGCTCTCCCTTCCGTACGGCGCCTTGCGCGAAGGCGCCGACCGAGGTGGGGGGGGGTTGGGGTGTCGCCTCTTTATTCAAGTAGTGAGATAAGGGCCGGTCAATACCTTGGTACGGACCAGATGTACCGCTCTCAGGCGCGACCCCCGCGCGCGTGCACCGTGCGGCTCATCCGTCGGCCGAGGAGCAGGTAACCGAGCAGCGCCCCGGCGGTGTTGAGGATAACGTCGTCGACGTCGAAGGCCCGGCCGGTGACCAGGGCGCCCTGGGCCGACTCCACCAGCAGCATCACGACGGCCGTCAGCAGCAGCACGCGCAGCACCCCGCGCGTGCGCGGGGCGACGACCGGGACCAGGACGCCGAACGGCACGCCGAGCAGGATGTTCCCACCGATCTGCTTGACGGCGTCGCGCAGGGCGGGCTGGTCCAGATAGGCCCTCAGTGACCGGCCGGGGTGCAGGTTGGTGTGCGTCAGGGCCTCGGACGCGGGGGAGGGGTGCAGGGTCAGCCGCGCCAGCACCACCGCGAACGCCACCATGAAGACGAACGCGCACGCCGTCGCCAGCAGCCGCAACGGCAGGGCGAGCGTGTGCCGTTCGCGAGGGTCGCCGTCGCGCGCCTTGGCGGCGCGGGGGCGCGGTCGTGAACGCGGCCCTGAGGCGGCACGAGCCATGTCGGTCCTCCAGTCGTCAACTTCCCCGCGTGGTAGGGCGGTTACCCGCCGATCCGCCGAGGATGCCCGGCGCGCCGCGCCCGGCACCCGCTCGGCTCCGTTTCACGTCCCGTACGTCACCCGCACCTCCTCGAAGCCGAGGGAGGTCAGCAGCCCCCGGAGCATGGCCGTGGTGTTGCTCTCGGCCCGCGCCTTCAGCTCGCTGTCCTTCGCCGCGTCGCCGATGTGCCGGGCGGCGAGCTTCTGCACGGCCTGCTCGCCGTTCGGGTTGTCCGAGAACAGGTCGCCGAGCCGGTCGAGCAGCCCGCGCTGCTTGGAGACCGCGTAGGAGCGGTCGGGGTCGAGCGCGGGCTCGCCCAGCGCCGCGTGCGGCAGCCGCAGCGTGGCCGAGGTCCGCCCGCCGTCGACCGTCACGTCGTCCTCGCCCACCTTGCCCAGGTCGACGAAGGCGTCGACGGTGCCCGCCCCGACGTACAGGGTGCGGGTGCCGCGGATCGCGTCGGGCAGGAACTTGGCGTCCTTCTCCAGGTCCACGACGACCTGGAAGTTGCCCGACGCGGCGTCGTACCGGCTGATGTCCTGGACGGACTTCAGCAGCGCCGGACCCGAGCGGTCCTGCGTCTCGGAGCCGAACAGGTCCTTCAGCCCCGGTACGACGCTCAGGCGCAGCCCGGCGAACAGCACGACGAGCACCAGCACCAGCGCGGTCAGCGCCTTCGCCCAGCCGGGCATGCGCCGCGCGGGCCTCTCGACGGGACTCGTGGGCTTCTTGACGGGAGTCGTCATGGTGACGGCCCTCCTTCCTACTCACCCGGATGCCCGCCAACTCCCTTGCCAGGCACCCCGTTTCCGGGCCCCATCGGACGGTCCGCGGCGGGGCGCGACGACCACACCGCCTCCCCCCGGGTGAGCCCGGGCAGCCTCAGCTCTGCCTCCCGCACCCGGCGGGCCGGCAGCTCGCCGGTGACGATCCAGGCCGGGTCGCCGCCCGTCGTACCGGTGAAGTCCGCGCCCAGCGAGGCCAGCAGGGCCGTCACGGCGGCCAGCGCGTCCGCCGGGACCTCCGCCTCGAAGGCCTGGTACGGCTCGTACAGCACGGTGCCGGCCAGCGCGAGGGCACGGCGCAGCACGATCGCCGTCAGCCCCCGGAAGTCGGCGGCCGTACTGACCGGCGAGCTGAAGCCGGAGCGGATCAGCGTGACCCGGTAGTCGGTGACCGCCGCGCCGGTGAGCCCGGTCAGCAGCGTGGCGTGCACGGTCTCCTCGATCGCCTGGTGGAAGGCCCGGGGCAGCGCGCCGAGTTCCGTCTCGTGGGCGAACTCCCCGCCCGAGCCGCGCGGACCCGGCTCGACGCGCAGCCCGATCGTCGCCCAGTAGCGGGTGTGGTCGAGCCACGGCATCTCCTCCGCCGCCTCACCGGTACCGCCCGGACGCTCCAGGAACCGGACGCGGCCCGGCGCGAAGTGCGCCTCGATGCCGAAGTCCTCGGCCAGCGTCGCCGCGAGCACCTCCAGCTGGACCTCGCCGTACAGCAGCAGCGCGGTGGCGCCGGAGGCCGCAGGGCGGGCGTGCAGCAGCGGATCCTGGTCGGCCAGCGCCAGCAGGGCCAGGCGCAGCGGCGCCGCCTGCTCCGGGTGCACCGCACGGACCAGCGTTTGCAGGGTCGGCGGCGCGAACTGCGGTGCTCGCTCGGGCAGTTCGCCGAGCCGGTCGCCGACGCGCAGGCCCCCGGGGACGGTGAGCGCGGCGATGTTCCCGGCGGTGAGCGTGGCGTCCCCGCCCACCACGTCGAGGCGGGTCACCCGGCCGCAGACCTCGGTGGTCCGCCCGTCGGACTCGCGGCGCAGGAAGGTGAGCCGCCGGCGCGGGCGCACCTCGCCGTCGTAGAGCCTGAGGTACGCCGTGCGCTCACCGGCGGGTCCGGGGCGCACCGCGAAGACCGTGCCGCGCGGTTCCGTGCCGCCGGACGTGCCCGGCGCGGCGGCCGGTACCAGGCCGACCAGGCCCTCGACCAGCTCCGCGACGCCCTGGCCGCCGAGCGCGGAGCCGTGGTACAGCGGGTGGAACGAGCCGTCGGCGGTCCGGGCGGCGAGGGCGCCGGCCACGTCCTCCCCGGTCGGCTCGGGGCCGTCGACCAGGGCGGCCAGGACGCCGGGGTCGACCTCGGCGAGCGCCTGAGCCGTCCGGCCGTCGGGCGGGCGGCGGACGACCCGGGCGTGCGGGGTGCCGGCGTCCGTCACCTCGGTCAGCGGCGCGACGTGCGGGGTCAGCAGGCGCCGGACGTCGTCGAGCAGGCCGTCGGTGCGCGCACCGGCCCGGTCGATCTTGTTGACGAACACGAGGGTGGGCAGCCGGAGCCGCCGCAGGGTGCGCATGAGGACGCGGGTGCGCGCCTGCACGCCCTCGACGGCGGACAGCAGCAGCACGGCGCCGTCGAGCACTTCCAGGGCGCGCTCGACCTCCGCGACGAAGTCGGAGTGCCCCGGGGTGTCGATCAGGTTGACCCGCGTGCCGCCGACGGTGAAGGCGGCGACGGCGGAGCGGATGGTGATGCCGCGGCGGCGCTCGATGCCGCCGTCGTCGGTACGGGTGTCGCCGGCGTCGACGCTGCCGAGCCGGTCGATGGCGCCGTGGTCGAACAGGAGCCGTTCGGTGAGGCTGGTCTTACCGGCGTCGACGTGGGCCAGGATGCCGATGTTCAGGGTGCGCATGCGTGCAGGAGTCCTCGAATACCGTGGGCCGGAAGGGGCGCTGGGGGATTCCGAGGAGTCGGCGCATGCGAGGGATTCCTGACGTGAGGAGGCTTGACGAGCCCGGGTGCGGACGGACGGCGCCGTCATGGCCCGGGGCCCCGGGAGCGGCGCAACAGGATTTCCGTAAGCTGGGGATTCCGGCCGGACAGGATCACCCGAGGAGCGGTCCGTGCGAGACATCGCCGTGTTCAGCGGTAGCGCCCACCCCGACCTGGCCGAGGAGGTCTGCGCCCAGCTGGGCGTGCCGCTCAGCCCCACCCGGGTCAGCCGGTTCGCCAACGACTGCCTCGAGGTGCAGCTCATGGCCAACTGCCGCGAGCGGGACGTGTTCCTCGTCCAGCCGCTGGTCAAGCCGGTCCAGGAGCACCTCGTCGAGCTGCTCCTGATGTGCGACGCGGCCCGCGGGGCGTCGGCCGGCCGCATCACCGTGGTCATGCCGCACTACTCCTACGCCCGCTCCGACAAGAAGGACGCCCCGCGCATCTCGCTGGGCGGGCGCCTGGTCGCCGACCTGCTGGTGGCGGCGGGGGCGAGCCGGGTCCTCGCCATGACCCTGCACTCGCCGCAGGTGCACGGCTTCTTCTCGGTCCCCGTCGACCACCTGCACGCGCTGCGGGAGCTCGCCGCCCACTTCCGCCAGTACGACCTCTCCCGGGCGACCGTCGTCTCGCCGGACCTGGGCAACGCCAAGGAGGCCGCGGCGTTCGCCCGGATGCTCGGCGCCCAGGTGGCGGCCGGGGCGAAGCAGCGGTACGCCGACGACCGGGTCAGCATCAGCGCGGTGATCGGGGACGTCGCGGGACGGGACGTCATCGTGCTGGACGACGAGATCGCCAAGGGCAGCACGGTGCTGGAACTCCTGGACCGGCTCCGCGAGGCGGGCCCGCGCACCATCCGCCTCGCCTGTACGCACGGGCTGTTCGCGGCCGGGGCGCTCGGCCGGCTCAGCGAGCAGCCGGACGTGCTGGAGATCGTGTGCACCAACACGGTGCCGGTGCCGGTGGACGACCACACGGACAAGCTGCGGATCCTGTCCATCGCGCCGGCGCTCGCCGAGGCGGTGCGCCGCATCCACAACGGCGAGTCGGTCAGCGCCCTGTTCGACGCCCGGCCGGCCGGCTGACGCCGAGGGCCTGTCTGACCATTCCCGTCTGCCTCGCCCTGCGGGCGACGACGGGAATGGTCAGACAGGCCCCAGGGCCTCCTCCAGGGTCGGCGACGGTGGCAGCAGCCGCGTCAGGCCGGTGATCCGCAGCATGCGCAGGGTCAGCGGGTGGGTGCAGACCAGGTGCACCTGCCCGCCTCCGTCGAGCACCTGGCTGCGAGCCCGGTACAGCAGCCGCAGCCCGGAGCAGTCGAAGAACTCGATGCCGCCGAGGTCGATGACGACCCGGGCACCGGGACGTACCGTCTCCCGGTCCAGGTGCGGGGCGATCTCCGCCGCCGAGGCGATGTCGATCTCGCCCCGGAACTCCAGCACCGTGTGCCCCCGGTGGCGGCGCACGCGTAGGTGCCGGGTGGGCGACGCGGATTCCTGCCGCACGAACCTTGCCTCCAGCCTGTTGCGGCCTCTCCGGCCTGCTTCCGGGGGCTCAACTACCCAGTCCGCTCGGAAAGTTACCCCGATCGAGCGAGTTTGAGCATGTTCGATTGACATATGTCATCGAAATCTCAGAGCAGTGCCGACGGCCTCGCCGATCGGGGGCGGAGAGGGCGGACGATCAGTCGACCACGAGAACCAGCTTGCCCGTGGTGCGGCCGGTCTCGCCCACGGCGTGCGCCCGCGCCGCCTCGGTCAGCGGGAACGTCTCGGCGATCGTGGCCCGCAGCTTCCCCGACTCGACCAGGCGGGCGATCTCCTCCATGCCGGCCCGGTCGGCGTCCACCAGCATCCGCACCGCCCGCACGCCCAGCCGATCGGCCTCCTCGTAGAACTCGTCCGAACCGACCGGCAGGATCGACACCACGACCCCACCCGGGCGCAGCACGCGCAGGGACCGCAGGGACGTGTCGCCGCCGATCGTGTCCAGCACCACGTCGACGTCCTTCACCGTCTCGGCGAAGTCCGTCTCCCGGTAGTCCACGGTCTCGTCCGCCCCGATCGAGCGCAGGAACTCGTGCTTGCCCGCGCTCGCGGTACCGATCACATGGGCACCCCGGGCCTTGGCGATCTGCACCGCCACATGGCCCACACCGCCCGCTGCCGCGTGGATCAGCACCCGCTGCCCCGGCTGTACGTCCGCCCGCTCCACCAGCGCCTGCCACGCCGTCAGCGAGACCAGGGGCAGCGCGCCCGCCTGGACGTGGTCGATCCCCGACGGCTTGTGGGTGAAGGCGCGCGCGGGCGCGGTGACGTACTCCGCGTGGGAACCGTGGCCGAAGGGGTAGGACAGCATGCCGAAGACCTCGTCGCCGGGTTGGAAGGCGGCGACGCCGATCCCCACCGACTCCACCACGCCCGACACGTCCCAGCCCAGGACGAAGGGCGGCTCCCCGAGGAAGCCGCCGTTCGCCCGGTGCTTCCAGTCGGTCGGGTTCACCCCGGCGGCGCGCACCCGTACCAGCACCTCGTTCGGGCGCGGCTCGGGGCGCTCGGGCCGAATCTCCTTCAGGACCTCGGGACCGCCGAGGACGTCCTGGCTGACGGCGCGCATGGTGTTCATCGAGACCTCGCAACTCGGGAAGGGGACGGGCGCACGGTCTGCAACCTCCGACATGATCGTGCCATTCCCGGCGCCGCACGGCAGCGCGGGCCGACGCGATGGCGGCGGGCCGAGCCACCGTGGGACGATCGTCACCCACCGATCATGACGTCATGTCAGGAGGCCGGTCGCCGATGACCCCGCCCGCCGCCCGCTCCGCCGAACAGCGCAGACACGACACCCTGCACCGCCTGGAGCACGACGAGGACGCCTGGGTGGCCACGGCCGACGGCGCGTCCGGCACGCCCTACCTCGTCCCGCTGTCCTTCTACTGGAACGGCTCGTACCTGCTGTTCGCCACGCCCGCCGCGAGCCCCACCGGCCGGAACCTGGCCGCGAGCGGCCGGGCGCGGATCGGCATCGGACCCACCCGCGACGTGGTGATGGTCGAGGGCACCGTCGAGACCGTGGAGCCGGTCGACCTACCAGAGCAGGAGGCCGAGCTGTTCGCCGCCAAGACCGGCTTCGACCCGCGCCGCCTCGCCACTCCCTACCTGTACTTCCGTGTCGCCCCGAGCCGCGTCCAGGCCTGGCGCGAGGCCGACGAACTGAAGGGACGCGACCTCATGCGGGACGGCCGGTGGCTGCCCACCGACTGATTCGGCCGGGCCGGGATATCCGCAAGGGAGAGGGCACGGGGCACGACGCCCCACGCCCGGAATCCTTCGGAGGAGACATGGCACTGGTCAACGCGGGCGTCGTGGTGCTCGACTGCGCCGAACCCGAGCGGCTCGCCGAGTTCTACAAGGGGCTGCTGGGCGCCGAGGAGAGCGACGTGAGCGCCAACCGGATCGAGATCGAGGGCCCCCGCGGTTTCCGCATGGCCTTCCGGCGGGACGTGAATGCCACCCCGCCGAGCTGGCCGCGCCCGGAGAACTCCCTCCAGGTCCACCTGGACTTCGTGGTGGCCGACCTGGACGAGGCCGAGCGCGCGATCGTGGGACTCGGCGGACGCCCGGTGGAGGCGAAGGACCCGGCCGGTCCGCACGAGGAGCGCGGCTTCTCCGACCCGGCCGGGCACTCCTTCACCCTCCGCCGCGCCCTCGCCCCGACCGCACCCAAACAGGGCTAGGGGTGTCGTTTGGATCTTGCCGGGGTCGCGGGGCCTGGCACGCACGGGTCGGCCACAAGGCGCCGTCGGCCGCGGCCGGCCTGATCCAAACGACACCCCCTGGCCGGGCCGCTGGTACCCGACCGGATCCGGGCCCCGGCCGGGGTCAGTCCCGGCCGCCCTTTCCGGCGACCGGCCAGGCGCCGGTCGAGCGCTCGATGGCCTTGGCGCCCGTGCGGTCCACGGCGCTGCGCACCGCGGCGAAGATGGCGCCCTGGATCGCGGCGGCCAGGAGGATCTCGCCCCAGCCGCGGTCCGGGTCCAGCGCGTCGGGCGCGTCGTCCTCGTGCCGGATGACCTTCCAGGTCTTCTGGAACGCCATCCCGGCGAGCGTGCCGCCCAGCCAGCCGAGTGCGAACCCGACGGGCTTGTAGGCGAGGGGGAGTTTCTGCTTCTTCTTCTTCGCCATGGTCATCTCCTTGCCTGGTGTGCGGTGCATGGTCGTGTGCGTACCGGTACGGGTCAGGGCCTGCCCCGCACCGGTACCTCCTCGCCGGCCCGGACCGGCCCCGGCGGGGTGCCCTCGCCGAACGGGCGCCCGCCCAGCTCCTCCCGGTGGTGGGGGGTGAGCCAGCCGGCCAGGTCCGGGCCCATGGGCACGATGCCGGTGGGGTTGATGCCGGTGTGCACCTGGTAGTAGTGCCGCTTGATGTGGTCGAAGTCCACGGTGTCCCCGAATCCGGGCGTCTGGAACAGATCGCGGACGTACGCCCACAGCACCGGGTTCTCCGTCAGCTTCCAGCGGTTGCACTTGAAGTGGCCGTGGTAGACGGCGTCGAAGCGGACCAGGGTGGTGAACAGCCGGATGTCCGCCTCCGTGATCGTGTCCCCGACCAGGTAGCGCTGCCGCTCCAGCCGGGGCGTCAACTGCTCAAGGCGCCGGAACACACCCGCGCAGGCGGCCTCGTACTCCTCCTGGCCGGTGGCGAAGCCCGCCCGGTACACGCCGTTGTTGACGTCCGCGTAGACCCCGGCCATCACCTCGTCCATCTCGTCGCGCAGGGCCCGCGGATACAGGTTCGGCGCACCGGGCCGGTGCAGGGCGGTCCACTCGGTCGCGAGGTCGAGGGTGATCTGCTGGTAGTCGTTCGTGACGAGCGCCCCGCTGGGCACGTCCACGATCGCGGGCACGCTCACCCCGCCCGGATAGCCGGTCTCCCGCCGGTCGTACGCCTCGCTCAGGTAGCGGATGCCGAGGACCGGGTCGCGGTCGTCCGCATCCAGCGTGAAGCGCCAGCTGCGGTCGTCCTGGATCGGGTCGGCGACCGCCAGGGACAGGGCGTCCTCCAGGCCGAGCAGCCGCCGTGAGACCAGGGCGCGGCCGGCCCACGGACAGGCGCGGCTCACCACCAGCCGGTAGCGGCCCGCCTCCACCGGCCAGCCGTCCCGGCCGTCCGCCGTGATCCGGTCGGCGAAGTGGCTTCGGGACCGTTTGAACGCCTTCCTCCCGTAGCCGCTGTTCCCGGGTGTCTTGTCGTCACCGCTCATGGCCCTGCCCTTCCGCTGTGCGGGTGTCCCTGTGTAGGCGTTCCCCGTTTTCGCCCGTCGGCACTGGCGGCCACCCGCAAGGCGGGGTGTGAGCCCGGCCGGCCGGGGCAGTCGGGGCTTCGTGAGTGGGACAACAGGGGAAGAGAAGACGGGCCGGAAGGCCGACCGCAGGACACGCGTCACCGTACTCGTGGCGCTGGCCGCCAACCTGGTGATCGCCGTCGCCAAGGCGGTCGGCGGGTTCCTCGCGGGTTCCCCCGCGCTGCTGTCGGAGGCGGCACACTCGGTCGCCGACAGCCTGAACGAGATCTTCCTCCTCGCCGCGCTGCGCCGCAGCCGCCGCCCCGCCGACCGGCGGCACCCCTTCGGCTACGGCAAGGAACGGTTCTTCTGGTCGCTGCTCGCGGCCGTCGGCATCTTCGTCATGGGCGGCTGCTTCTCCTTCTTCCAGGGCGTCGAGGCCCTGCGCACCGGTGCCGACGAGGAACTCGGCGGCTACGTGGCCGGACTGATCGTGCTCGGCATCGCCCTGCTCGCGGAGGGCGGCTCCCTGCTGCGGGCCCTGCACCAGGTGCGGGGCCAGGGCGGGCTCGCCGAGGGGATGCGGGACCCGGCGCTGCGCACGGTCGTCGCCGAGGACGGCACCGCGGTGCTCGGTGTCTGCCTCGCCATGACCGGCATGGCGCTGCACATGGTCACCGGGCAGGTGGTGTGGGAGGCCTGCGCCTCGCTCGCCATCGGCGCGCTGCTCGTCTACGTGGCCTACCGGCTGGGCCGCGAGGCCCGCGACCAGCTGATCGGCGAGGCCGCCGACCCCGAGGCCAGTGGCCGGATCAGGTCGCTGCTGCGGGCCCAGCCGGAGATCGACAGTGTCGAGGCGCTGTTCACCATGAAGACCGGCCTCGACACGGCCCTGGTGGCGGCCCGCGTCGACCTGGTGCCCGGCCTGGACAGCGAACGGGTGGAGGAGGTCTCCATGCGCATCAAGAGGTCGATCGCACGCACCGTCCCCGAGGCCCGTCAGGTCTTCCTCGACGTCACCGACCGGCCCGCGCGGCAGGCGGCGGAAAGCCCCGCCGCGACGGGGGAACGCGGCGGGGCCTGAACGACGTGTTCCCGGCGCTCAGCCGGTCCATGCGCGCCGCCTCCGGGAAACTCCGGGCGCGCCCGGTTCAGCCCGCGTCGGACGGCTCCAGGACGAAGACGGGGATCTCCCGGTCCGTCTTCTCCTGGTAGTCGGCGTACGGCGGGAACGCCGCGACCGCGCGCTCCCACCACGCGGCCTTCTCCGCGCCGGTGACCTCACGGGCCGTCATGTCCTGCTTCACCGGCCCGTCCTGGAGCTCCACCCGGGGGTCGGCCGTCACGTTGAAGTACCAGACCGGGTGCTTGGGGGCGCCGCCGAGGGAGGCGACCGCGGCGTAGCGGCCCTCGTGCTCGACGCGCATCAGCGGTGTCTTGCGCAGCTTGCCGCTCCGGGCGCCCCGGGTGGTCAGCACGATCACGGGCAGGCCGGTGTCCCTCAGGGTCGTGCCTTCGGTGCCGCCCGAGCTCTCGTACCGCTCGACCTGTTCACGCACCCACTGCGTCGGGCTCGGTTCGTACTCGCCGTCAAGAGGCATGTCCATCCGTCCGTACTCGTCGTGTCGTCGGACCGGCCGAAGCGAGAGGCTCCCTCGGCCGGCGCACGACCATCCTTACCGCATCCGGCCCCTCGTATCCCTCGGTCGCGGGGACAACCGGACGGGGCGGGTCCGGGCGCCGGTCGCGACACCGTGCCGCTCGGCCAGTTCCCGGGCGCGGCCGGCGCGGCCGGGCATCGCGATCGCGCCACTCGCGGCGCGGACCCGACCGGCACGGGGCGGTCCGGCCGTCCCCGACCGGTGAGACCCGGCCAGTCTGCTGCCGCCACCGATCTGGCCGAACTTGTCGTCGCCCCATAGGTGCCCGAGGCATCTAATAAAGATCACGACGCACACTTCGTCTGCGAGGTCTTCCATGACGGACACCGACACGACGACGAACACCGACACGGCGGACGGGGCGACGGCGAACGCCGACACGGCGAACGCCGGCCCGGTGCGGGGCGAGGGCCCGGCACACCCCGTCGCCTTCCCGCAGGACCGCACCTGTCCCTACCAGCCGCCCGCCGGATACGACGCGTTGCGCGCCGCCCGGCCCCTGACCCGCATCACCCTCTTCGACGGCCGCCCGGCCTGGCTGGTGACCGGGCACACCGCCGCCCGCCGGCTGCTGGCCGACCAACGCCTGTCGACCGACCGCACCCGCGACGGCTTCCCCGCCACCTCGGCGCGCCTGGCCGCCGTACGCGCTCGCAAGACCGCCCTGCTCGGAGTGGACGACCCGGAGCACCGGGCCCAGCGCAAGATGGTGCTCCCGGAGTTCACCCTCAAACGCGCCGCCGCGTTGCGCCCGCGCATCCAGCAGATCGTCGACGAACGGCTCGACGCGATGGTCGCGCAGGGCCCGCCCGCCGACCTGGTGACGGCCTTCGCGCTGCCCGTGCCCTCGATGGTGATCTGCGCACTGCTCGGGGTCCCCTACGCCGACCACGACTTCTTCGAGGCACAGTCCCGTCGGCTGCTGCGGGGCCCGCTGCCCGCCGACGTCATGGACGCCCGCGACCGACTGGAGGCGTACCTGGGCGAGTTGGTCGACCGCAAGCGGAAGGCACCCGGCGACGGCCTGCTGGACGACCTGGTCCGGCGGCAGTCGGCCGACGGCGCGGTCGACCGCGACCAGCTGATCGCGTTCGGGGTGATCCTGCTGGTGGCCGGCCACGAGACCACCGCCAACATGATCTCGCTGGGTACGTACACGCTCCTGACCAACCCCCGCCGGCTGGCCGAACTGCGCGCGGACCCCGCGCTGCTGCCCGGCGCCGTGGAGGAGCTGATGCGCGTCCTGTCGATCGCCGACGGGCTGTTGCGGATGGCCACCGAGGACGTCGAGGTGGACGGGCAGACCATCCGGGCCGGCGACGGGGTCGTCTTCTCGACCTCCGTCATCAACCGCGACGAGAGCGTCTACCCCGACCCGGACGCCCTCGACTGGCACCGCCCGGCCCGCCACCACGTCGCCTTCGGCTTCGGCATCCACCAGTGCCTCGGCCAGAACCTGGCCCGCGCCGAACTGGAGATCGCCCTGCGGACCCTCTTCGACCGGCTGCCCGGGCTCCGCCTGGCCGCCCCGGCCGAGGAGATCCCCTTCAAACCCGGCGACACGATCCAGGGGATGCTGGAACTCCCCGTGACCTGGTAGGAGGGTCCGGTACATGCGTATCGGCATCGACAAGGACACCTGCATCGGCGCGGGCCAGTGCGCCATGGTCGCCCCCGGCGTCTTCACCCAGGACGACGACGGCTACAGCACGCTGCGGCCCGGCCGCGAGGACGGCGCCGGCAGCGCGCTGGTACGGGAGGCGGCCCGCGCCTGCCCGGTGGGCGCGATCACCGCCGGGGACACGGAGGACGCCGGGAGCGTCTAGGACGCCCACGGGCGGGACCGGCGCCGCCACGGACCGAGGGCCGCCAGTAGGGTTCCGGGGTGAGCGAACAGGCTGGAAGCGGAAGCGGAAGCGGAAGCGGAAGCGGAAACGGAAACGGAAGCGACGGGGCCGCGGGGCCCTTCCTCTACGTCGTCGTCTGCGCCGCGGGCGTGGCCGACGGCGTCGGCGGGCTGATCGACGCGGCGCGGGGACGCGGCTGGGAGGTCGGGGTCATCGCGACACCGGTCGCCACGGGCGGCTTCTTCGACACGGACGCCGTCGAGGCGCGGACCGGCCGCCCGGTCCGCTCGGCCTGGCGCACGCCGGGCGATCCGCGGCCCTTCCCGGCGCCCGACGCCGTCGTGGTCGCGCCCGCCACCTTCAACACGATCAACAAGTGGGCCGCGGGCCTGGCCGACACCCTGGCCGTGGCCACCCTGTGCGAGGCGTGCGGCCTCGGCGTGCCGGTCGCCGTCCTGCCCTGCGTGGCCGACGCACTGGTCTCCCACCCCGCGTACCGGGAGAGCCTGGCCCGGCTGCGCGGGATGGGCGTGCGCTTCGGCGACCCGTACACCGGCGAGGCGGCGCAGGACGGCGGCCGCCCCGAGTTCGGCTGGGAACGAGCCCTGGACCTGCTGGAACCGCGCTGACCCGGACGAGGTTCGAGCCCGCGCGAAGACGTACGCTCGCCCTGCTACCGATCATCCCGAAGACAGGAGCAGCAACGATGCAGTACGTGAAGCTCGGTTCGACGGGCCTGGACGTGTCGCGGATCTGCCTGGGCTGCATGACCTACGGCGTCCCCGACCGCGGCACGCACGAGTGGACCCTCGACGAGGAGGCCTCGCGACCGCTGATCCGGCAGGCGCTGGAGGCCGGCATCACCTTCTTCGACACGGCCAACGTCTACTCCGACGGCACCAGCGAGGAGATCGTCGGCAAGGCGCTGGCCGACTTCGCCCGCCGGGACGACGTCGTGCTGGCGACCAAGGTGAACGGCCGGATGCGCCCCGGGCCGAACGGCGCCGGACTCTCCCGCAAGGCGATCATGACCGAGATCGACCACAGCCTGCGGCGCCTGGGCACCGACTACGTCGACCTCTACCAGATCCACCGCTTCGACCCGCACACCCCGGTCGAGGAGACGATGGAGGCCCTGCACGACCTGGTGAAGGCGGGCAAGGTCCGCTACATCGGGGCCAGTTCGATGTACGCCTGGCAGTTCTCCAAGATGCAGTACACCGCCGAGCGGCACGGCTGGACGAGGTTCGTGTCCATGCAGAACCACTACAACCTCGTCTACCGCGAGGAGGAGCGCGAGATGCTGCCCCTCTGCGCGGACCAGGGCGTGGGCGTGCTGCCCTGGAGCCCGCTCGCCCGCGGCCGCCTCACCCGCGACTGGGACACCGCCACCGGGCGCAGCGCCACCGACGCCTTCGGCAGCACCCTCTACCAGGAGGGCGACCGCGCCGTGGTCGAGGCCGTCACCCGCATAGCCGGTGAGCGCGGCGTCCCGCGCGCGCAGGTGGCCCTGGCGTGGCTGCTGCACCAGGACACGGTGACCGCGCCGATCGTCGGCGCCGCCAAGCCGGGTCACCTGGAGGACGCCGTGGCGGCGGTCGAACTCACGCTGAGCGAGAAGGAGACCGAGGAACTGGAGCGGCCCTACGCGCCGCACCCGGTCGCCGGTCACTGAGCGGCACGGGCACGGTCGGGCGCCGGTGCCTCAGGGACCGGCGCCTCAGGGACCGGTGCCCGCCTCCAGGGCGGTGACGGACACCGACGACGCGTTGCCGCCGACCGGGACCTCGCCGGCCGTCCACTTCACCTCGAGGGGCTCCCGCTCGTCCGGCGGGGTGACGAGGAGCGTCGCCGGGACGGCCGTGCGGGCGCCGCTGATCTGCGGGCTGGAGAACGACAGCCCGGCCCACGCGCTCTTGCCCGGCGTCAGCGTGACCGTCTCGGGAGAACCCGGCGCGCGCTCGGGGTCGGGGCCCAGCTGCCTGCCGGACGCGTCCACGAAGGCGGCGCCCGGATAGCCGTGCACCGTGCAGGTGCGGTCGGAGGCGTTGGTGAGCACGACGGGGAAGTTGCGCTGACCGGCCCCCGGGTCCACGCGGCCGACGGCGGCCCGCAGCTCCGAGGTGTGGCAGCGGCCGTCGGTGCGGGCCGACGCCGAGGCCGAACCCGCGGTGTCGCTGGGCGCGGCGCCGACCGCCGGCCCGGTGTCGCCGGGCGTCGCGGTGCCGCTCGCCGGGTCCGCGCCGGCCGTGCGGGCGGCCTCGCTCGGCTGCGGGGTGCCGCTCGACGTGGCGCTCTCGTTGCCGCAGGCGGTCAGCAGGCCGAGCAGCGCGACCCCGCTCGCGAGCAGGGCCGTCCGGCGCAGCGGCTGGGGCGTGTTCGCCATCGCTTCTCCACACTCCCGTCGGGCTCTCGCGTACGGTCCCGCGCGATGGGCACCGTACGCCCTGTACTGCCGAGTGTCCCGCCGCACCGCCCGGGAAACGAGGGGGCGCACTCCGCATCGTGGCGACGGCGCCGGAGCAAGGGCACCGTGGCGAGGGCACGTGATGGGCATCGTGCCAAGGGCGCAGTGGTAGGCGTCGTGGCGAGGGCTCGTGGCAGGCGTGGCGGGGGAGTCGTGGCGCGGGCTCACTCCTCGTCGTCGAGCAGCCCCAGCTCGGCCCAGATCGTCTTGCCCTCGGCCGTGTGCCTGCTGCCCCAGCGCTGGGTGAGCTGAGCCACCAGGAGCAGACCGCGCCCGCCCTCGTCCCAGGTCCTGGCCCGGCGCAGATGCGGCGCGGTGTGGCTGGTGTCGGAGACCTCGCAGATCAGGGTGGCCGTGTCGTGGATCAGCCGGAGCCGGATCGGCGGAGAACCGTACCGGATGGCGTTGGTGACCAGCTCGCTCACGACCAGCTCGGCGGTGAAGGTCGCCTCCAGCAGGTTCCAGTCGGACAGTTGGTCCAGGACCTGCTTGCGCACCGGGGCGACCAGCGCCGGGTCGGCCGGGATGTCCCAGGTGGCGACCTGCCCGGCGGGCAGTCCCCGGGTGCGGGCCAGCAGCAGGGCCACGTCGTCCGCGGCGCTGCCCGACGGCAGGAGGCGGTGCAGCACCCGGTCGCAGGCGGTGTCCAGGGAGTCGGCGGGGGCGGCGAGCGCCTCGCGCAGCAGGGCCTGGCCGACATCGGTGTCCCGGTCCCGGCTCTCGACCAGACCGTCGGTGTACAGCGCCAGCACGCTGCCCTCGCGCAGCTCCAACTCGGCGGACTCGAACGGGAGCCCGCCCACGCCCAGCGGTGGCCCGGAGGGCAGTGCCACCTGCTCGGGCGGACCGTCCGGCGGGACCAGCACGGGTGCCGGGTGTCCGGCCCGGGCCATCGAGCAGCGCCGGGACACGGGGTCGTACACCACGTACAGACACGTCGCACCGACCTCGCCCGCCCGGTCGTCGCCCGACTCCTCGGACAGCCGGACGACCAGGTCGTCGAGGTGGGTGAGCAACTCCTCGGGCGTCAGGTCGATGTCGGCGAGGGTGCGCACGGCGGTACGCAACCGGCCCATGGTGGCCGACGCCGGGATGCCGTGGCCGACGACGTCCCCGACGACCATGGCGACCCGCATCCCGGACAGCGGGATGACGTCGAACCAGTCGCCGCCGACGCCCGAGCGGGCCGCGGGGAGGTAGCGGGACGCCGCCTGCACCGCGGCGGTGGGCGGCAGCCACCGGGGCAGCAGACTGCGTTGCAGGGTCAGCGTGGCCTCGCGCTCGCGCGAGTAGCGGCGGGCGTTGTCGATGCAGACCGCGGCGCGGGCGCTGACCTCCTCGGCGAGCAGCACGTCGTCGTGGGTGAAGGGGTCGGGGCGCCGGAACCGGGTGAAGACCGCGACGCCGAGGGTGGTGCCGCGGGCCTGGAGCGGCACCGACATCGTGGAGTGGATGCCGTACTCCTTCACCCGGCGCAGGCGGGCGGGGTCCCACTGGTGCCAGCGTTCGAGGTCGCCGTAGGCCGCCGAGGCGACGATCACCTGTCCCGAGAGCAGGCACTCGGCCTGGGGCGAGCCGGCCGGATAGACGTCCAGCCGCCCCGGCTCGGTCACCGCCGGGGGCTGGTCCGGAGCGACCGACCGGTGCGCCGTGCGGCGCAGGCCGACCGGCGGTTCGACCACGGTGGCGGGCTCACCGCCGTGCTCGTGCGGGTCGAGCAGGTCGACGCTGACGAAGTCGGCGAGCGGGGGGACGCACACGTCCGCCAGTTCCTGCGCCGTACGGATGACGTCGAGGGTGGTGCCGATGCGCACGCTGGCCTCGTTGACCAGTTGCAGCCGCTCGCGGGCGCGGTGCTGCTCCGTGAAGTCGTGGGCGCTCACGCACACGCCGCGCACCCGGCCCTCGGCGTCCGTGAGCGGTGCGATCCGGGCGTTCCACGCGTGGGCGCGGCTCTCGCCCACGGCCTTGAGACGGGTCTGCATGTCGTGCCGGCGGCCGGTGGCCAGCACGCGCCGCATCCGCCGCTCCAGCTCCACGTTCTGCGGGCGGTCGCCGAAGTCGGTGGCCCGCAGCCCGCGCACGCGGTCCGGCGGGAGTCCCAGCAGCGCCGCCATGGCGTTGTTGACCCCTCGCAGCAGCAGCTGGTCGTCGAAGATCATCATGGCGCAGGGCGACTGGGTGAGGGCCGCTCTGACCAGGGGGTCGTCCTCCGGCTCGGGACCGGATCGCAGGGGGGTGACGGCGAGCCACGTGGCCGGGTCGCCGTCCGCCGCCGCTCTGCGGTGGGCGAGCACCCAGACCGACACCGTGTGACCGTCGCGGTGGCGCAGGGCCAGATTGCCGCTCCACTGTTCGTCGTCGCGTCCGGGAGGTGTGCCGTCGCGGTCGTCCGCGAGCAGTTCGGCGGCGGGGCGTCCCACGACCTCGGCGGCCGGGTGGCCGAGCAGCAGGCGGGCGCCCTCGTTCCACTCCCGCAAGGTGCCGGAGCCGTCGACGACGGCGCGGGCCGTGGCGGCATCGTCGAACGGGTTGACCGGACTCATCGTCGCCACTCCATTGCGCACACTCACAGTGATCAGCGCGTCACCTTGTTCCCAGCCTAGTGGGTTCGGGCCCCGGGCGGACCCGAACCCACCGGGCCCACGGGGCCCGGCCGCCGCGCAGGTCACCGCGCGGTCCGGTCGGCGCCGGACAGAAAGTGCTTTCCGTGGCCTTGACGAGGACGTATGGCCCGACGTCAGAATCTGTTTGTTCACGATCGCTTGTGAGTACTTCTGAGTTCTGCTGAGCCTCGATGTGTTCTGATGAGGGAGATCCGTCATGACGGTCACGCGCAGATCGGTTCTGATCGCCTCCGCCGCCACGCCCGCGGCCGGGATGGCGCTCACCGCCCCGTCGGCGTGGGCCGCGGACGCGCCCGGCGGGTCGGCGGGCCGCAGCACCGTCGCCCTGCGCGACGGCTGGCGCTTCCGGCTGGTCGACCTCGACGGCGCGGCCGAGGACACCGCGGACGCCGCCGATCCCGCCCACGACGACTCGGCGTGGCGCGAGGTCGCCGTCCCGCACGACTGGAGCATCGAGCAGACACCGACCACCGCACACGGCACCACCAGCGGCACCGGCTTCCTGCCGGGCGGCCTCGGCTGGTACCGCCTCGCCTTCACGCTGCCGCCCGCGTACGCCGGGAAGCGGATCTCGGTCGAGTTCGACGGCGTCTACATGGACTCCCGCGTCCACTGCAACGGCCGGGAGGTCGGCCACCACCCCTACGGCTACACCGGATTCGCCTTCGACCTCACCGACCTGGTGCACACCGACGGCCGCACCGAGAACGTCCTCGCGGTGCGGGTGCGCAACCAACTGCCCAGCAGTCGCTGGTACTCCGGCAGCGGCATCTACCGCGAGGCCCGCCTGGTCGTCACCGAGCCGGTGCACGTAGGGCGCTGGGGCACGTACGTCACCACGCCCACGGTGAGCGAGGACAGTGCCGTCGTCCGGGTGGCGACGCAGGTGGTGAACGCCTCGGGTACCGCGCGCGAGGTCGAGATCCGGTCGACGGTCGAGGACGCCGACGGACGCACCGTGGCGCGCACCGCCTCCACGGTGGACGTCGGCGACACGGCCACCGGCACCCAGGAACTCACCGTCGAGCGGCCGCGGCGCTGGGACTTCGCGAGCCCGCACCGCTACACCCTGCACACCGAACTGCGCGTCGGCGGCCGGACCGTCGACACGTACCGCACCCCGTTCGGCATCCGCACCTTCCACGTCGACCCCGCCGAGGGCTTCCACCTCAACGGCAGGTACGCCAAGATCAAGGGCGTCGACCTGCACCACGACCTCGGCGCGCTCGGCGCCGCGGTCAGCATCGACGCGATCCGCCGCCAGATGGCCCTCATGAAGTCGATGGGCGTCAACGCCTTCCGCACCTCGCACAACCCGCCCTCGCCCGAGATGATCGAGGTCTGCGAGGAGATGGGCATCATCATGCTGGTGGAGGCCTTCGACTGCTGGCGCACCGGCAAGAACCGCTACGACTACGGCCGGTTCTTCGACGAGTGGTGCGAGCGGGACGCCACCGAGATGGTGCTCGCGGCCCGCAACTCGCCGGCCGTCGTCATGTGGTCCATCGGCAACGAGGTCCCCGACTCCACCGCCACCGCCGGCCTCGCCATGGCCGACCGGATCATCGACGCCGTCCGCGCCGCCGACGACACCCGCCCGCTCGTCATCGGCTCGGACAAATACCGCCGGATGCCCGCCAAGGGCTCCGCCGCCGACCTGATGCTCGCCAAGCTCGACGGACTCGGCCTCAACTACAACACCGCCAAGTCCGTCGACGACCTGCACGCGGCCTACCCGCACCTGTTCCTGTTCGAGTCCGAGTCGTCGTCCGAGACCTCCACCCGCGGCACCTACCAGGAGCCCGAGCACCTGAACACCGGGGAGAACCACACGCCGGGCGGGCGGGCCACCTCGTCCTACGACAACAACCTGGCCTCCTGGACGATGAGCGGCGAGTACGGCCACAAGAAGGACCGGGACCGCAAGTGGTTCGCCGGGCAGTTCCTCTGGTCCGGCATCGACTACCTCGGGGAGCCCACGCCGTACGACGTCTTCCCGGTGAAGGCGTCCTTCTTCGGCGCGGTCGACACGGCCGGGTTCCCGAAGGACATGTACCACCTGTTCCGCAGCCAGTGGACCGACGAGCCGATGGTCCACCTGCTGCCGACGACGTGGAACCACCGCGAGGGCGACACCGTCGAGGTCTGGGCGTACACCAACGTCGACTCCGTCGAGCTGTATCTGAACGGCAAGTCCCTGGGCACCCGCCGCTTCGACCGCAAGAAGACCGTCGACGGCCGGACCTACCTGGAGACCACCGAGGCCACCGGCGACGACAAGACCTTCACCGACGGCCCCTGGCCCGGCAGTTACACCAGCCCCAACGGCAGCGCGGGCAAGCTGCATCTGACCTGGACGGTGCCCTTCGAAGCGGGCGAGCTGAAGGCCGTCGCCCGGCGCGGCGGCAGGGCGGTCGCCACCGACGTCCTGCGCACCGCCCAGGCGCCGCACGCCGTGCGCCTCACCCCGGACCGCGAGTCCGTCGACGCGGACGGCCGCTCCCTGGTCTTCGTGACCGCCGAGGTGGTCGACCGGCACGGCGTGGTGGTGCCGGGTGCCGAGCACCTGATCTCCTTCGACGTCGCGGGCGGCTCGCTCGCCGGGCTCGACAACGGCCGCCAGGAGAGCGCCGAGCGCTACCAGGCGAGCACCCGCACCGCCTTCCACGGCAAGGCGCTGGCGATCGTCCGGTCCGGCACCCGCCCGGGCACGGTACGGGTGACCGCCCGCGCGGACGGGCTGCGCACCGGTACGGCGACGGTCCGCGCCCGGCGGGTCCCGGACCGGGCGACCACGCCGGCACCGGAGTTCCGCCCCGAGCACCCGGCGCCCGTGGACCACCCGCACGCGGACGCGAGCTACTCCGGGCGGCCCGACACCCTCCCCGCCGCCGTGCTGGACGGCGACCCGGCCACCGGCTGGTCCAACGGCTTCCACAAGGCGGCCACCGCGCTGCTGCCCGCCTTCGACGGGGCCCGCGCCGAGGACTGGATCTCGGTGGACCACGGGCGCACGCGCGCCTACGACCGGGTCGAGGTCTCCTTCACCGTGGACGAAGGGCACAGCCTGCCCGCGGACGTCGGGGTGGAGGTCTGGGACGGCCGTGCCTGGCGTGCGGCCACGCGGGCCAGGACCGAGTGGGCCACCGCCTCCGACACGCCCACGGTCGTCACCTTCGACCGGCTCCGGGGCTCCCGGGTCCGTCTCACGCTGACCAGCCGTCACCCCGGGGAGGCACGGGGAGCGATCCGGGTGAGCCGCCTGGAGGCGCCCGCCGCCTGAGCCGTCGAGGGGCGGTCCGGACGGGCGTCGTGCACCGGAGAACGGACTCCGGAAACCGGTCCCGTCCGGACCGTTGACGGCATGTCATGTCTGCCACAAGCATGGCCTGCGACCGCATTTGGGAGCGCTCCCATTTCCTGGCGAGCGCCACCTCCCCCGAGGAGCCCGGACGTGAAAAGACGCAGAACCGCGCTCGTCTGCCTGACGGCCCTGCTGGCGGCGGCCGTCACCGCGCTGCCCGCCGCCCCGGCCGGCGCCGAGGAGACCGAGCAGGTCAGGAACGGCACCTTCGACAACGGCACCGACTCCTGGTGGGCGAGCAGCAACGTCACCGCCGCCGTGACCGACGGCCGGCTGTGCGCCGACGCCCCCGGCGGCACCACCAACCGCTGGGACGCCGCCGTCGGCCAGAACGACGTCACCCTGGTCGCGGGGGAGTCGTACAAGTTCTCCTTCACCGCCACCGGTACGCCCGCCGACCACGTGGTCCGGGCGATCGTCGGCCTGTCGGTGTCCCCGTACGACACGTACTACGAGATCAGCCCGCAGCTGAGCGTCTCCGGCAACACCTACTCGTACACCTTCACCTCGCCCGTGGACACCGCCCAGGGCCAGGTCGGCTTCCAGCTCGGCGGCACGCCGGACGCCTGGCGGTTCTGCGTGGACGACGTGTCCCTGCTGGGTGGCGTGGCGCCCGAGCCCTACGTGCCGGACACCGGGCCGCGGGTGCGGGTCAATCAGGTCGCCTACCTGCCGTCGGGACCCAAGAACGCCACGCTCGTCACCGACGCCACCGCCCGGCTGCCCTGGCAGCTGAAGGACGACGCCGGACGGGTCGTCGCCCACGGCCGGAGCGAGCCGCGCGGCGTCGACGCCTCCTCCGGGCAGAACGTCCACTCCATCGACTTCGGCCGGTACAAGAAGCGCGGCGAGGGCTACACGCTGGTCGCCGACGGGGAGACCAGCCGCCCCTTCGACATCGGCACGGCCGCCTACGAGCGGCTGCGCCTGGACTCCGCGAAGTACTACTACACGCAGCGCAGCGGCACCGCCATCAGCGACGGACTCCGCCCCGGCTACGGACGCCCCGCCGGACACGTGGGCACGGCGCCCAACCAGGGCGACACCGAGGTGCCCTGCCAACCCGGCGTGTGCGACTACACCCTCGACGTCTCCGGCGGCTGGTACGACGCCGGCGACCACGGCAAGTACGTCGTCAACGGCGGCATCTCCACCTGGGAGCTGCTCAGCACCTACGAGCGCTCCCTGCACGCCCGCACCGGGGAGCCCGCGAAGCTCGGTGACGGCTCGCTCGACATCCCCGAGAGCGGCAACAAGGTGCCGGACATCCTCGACGAGGCCCGCTGGGAGCTGGAGTTCCTGCTGAAGATGCAGGTGCCGGACGGGCAGCCGCTGGCCGGAACGGCGTACCACAAGATCCACGACGAGCAGTGGACCGGGCTGCCGCTGCTGCCCAGCGACGACCCGCAGAAGCGCGAGCTGCACCCGCCGACCACCGCGGCCACCCTCAACCTGGCGGCGACGGCCGCGCAGGCCGCCCGCCTGTACCGCCCCTACGACCGGGAGTTCGCCGCCCGGGCGCTCGACGCCGCCCGCACCGCCTGGAGCGCGGCACTGGCCCACCCGGACCTGCTCGCCGACGCGAACGACGGCATCGGCGGCGGCGCCTACCCCGACGCCGAGGTCGCCGACGAGTTCTACTGGGCCGCGGCCGAGCTGTACCTGACGACGGGGGAGCGGGACTTCAAGGAGTACGTGCTGGACTCCCCGGTGCACACCGCCGACATCTTCGGCCCGATCGGCTTCGACTGGGCGCGCACCGCGGCCGCCGCCCGCCTCGACCTGGCGACCGTGCCGAGCCGCCTCCCCGGCCGGGACCAGGTGCGCCGCTCCGTCGTCCGGGGCGCCGACGGCTACCTGGCCACGCTGAAGGCCCACCCGTACGGCATGCCCTACGCACCCGAGGGCAACGTGTACGACTGGGGCTCCAGCCACCAGATCCTGAACAACGCGGTCGTCCTCGCCACCGCCTACGACATCACCGGCGGCTCCAAGTACCGCGACGGCGCCGTGCAGAGCATGGACTACATCCTCGGCCGCAACGCGCTGAACATGTCGTACGTCACCGGATACGGCGAGGCCAACGCGCACAACCAGCACAGCCGCTGGTACGCCCACCAGCTCGACCCCGCCCTGCCCGCGCCGCCCGACGGCACCCTGTCCGGCGGTCCGAACTCGAGCATCCAGGACCCCTACGCACAGAGCAAACTCCAGGGCTGCGTCGGACAGTTCTGCTTCATCGACGACATCCAGTCCTGGTCGACCAACGAGCACACGATCAACTGGAACGCCGCGCTGGCCCGGATGGCCTCCTTCGTGGCGGACCAGGGATGACCGGCTGATCCTGTCACCGCCCCCGTCGAGGGCCGTACCGCTTCCGCTCCGAGAATGCGGAAAACCGGTGCGGCCCTCTTGGCGTGCCGTGGATTCTGACCTTCTTTCAAAGGCGGCCGATGTTGCCCGGTCGCCTTGTTGACCATGAGTGGTTTGTGCGAGAGTGAAGCACCCGTGCGGGGGGTAAAGGCCGGGTCTCGCACGCGCTTTGACGGGCCGGGTCCGCTTTTCGCCATGGCGAATTCACACCTCTCGCGCTCCGCCCAAGAGGTACACACCAATTGGTGGGTCCTTTTCGGCGATCGGAACTTCTGAGTCGCCTGCGCGTGGGAAGGAAACACCTCAGTGCCCACCCCCCACCCCCCTCGGCCCGCCCACCCGCCCGCGGGCGGGGACCCCGGGGAGTCCGACGAGTTGCTGGCCGCGCGGCTCCGGGACGGTCCGGAGAGCGAGAGGGCCCGGATCGCCGCGCTGCTGATGGCCCGCCACTGGCAGCCCGCGCACGACTACGCCACCATCTGTCTCGCCACTTCGGCCCAGGTCACCGGCATGGTCACCGCGGCGGCCTGGCACCGGGTGCTGGCCCGGCTCGCCGAGGGCGAAGCGGCCACCGCGCTGCGCCCGCGCCTGCTGGTGGCCGTGCGCGACACGGTTCGCCAGTGGTCCGCCGACGACGCGATATCCGGTGCCGTGCCGCAGTTGCTCAAACCGGCCGGCGGACGGGGCATGCGGGCGGCGAAGTCCTTGACCCCGGAAAACCGCACGCTGGCCGCCCGGGCATTCGCCTCTCTTCCCGGGCCCGCCCGTAGTTTGCTGTGGCACACGGAGGTCGAAGGCGAGTCGATAACTGTCCCGGCCGGTCTGCTGGGCATGGACACCGACACCGCGTCGGCCACTCTCGAACAGGCGCGTGAGAAATTCCGCGAGGGTTGTCTGCACGCCCACCGGCAGCTCGCGCCGAGTCAGGAGTGCCGCTTCCAGGGCAGGCTGCTCGACGTCCCGATCCGCCGGGGCGGCGCCCTGCTGCCGGACGTGCGCAAACACCTCGCGGACTGCCGTCACTGCCGGCACGCGGCCGACCAACTCGGCCATTTCGAGCGGGAGCTGGGCACCCTGATCGCCGAGGCCGTGCTCGGCTGGGGCGCCCGGCGCTATCTCGACTCCCGCCCGGCCCGGGCTACGCTCGGCGCGCTGGCCAAGGGCGCCGCCCGGCACCGCGGCGCACGCCCCGGGCTGCTGGCCCGGATTCCGGTGCCGGTGCGCGGGACGCCGGGCCGGCCGCGTTCCGGACGGTCGGTGCTCCGGCAGTTCGGTGCCGCCTCCGCCGGGGTGCTGGCCATCGTGCTCGTGGTGAGCGTGTGGTCCTACGACGGCGGCGGCGCCGATCCTGCCGCCTCCACCAGCGCGGTCGACGGCGACGGCCAGACGTCCGCGACGAGCCGCCCGAAACCGCCCGACGCGGCCGGGATGCCCGCGGCGGCGGACCGCACCCGGCTGCGCAACGCCGCCGCGGACCTCTGCCTCGACGTCCGGGGCGAGCCGAAGGCCGGTGCCGGTGCCCGGCTGGCGGACTGCTCCGAGGCGTGGACCCAGCAGTGGACCTACGAGGACGACGGGCTGCTGCGCAGCGTCGCCGACCCGGGGCTGTGCCTGGACTCGCGGGCGGACGCCGGCGTCGTCATCCTCGGCACCTGCGCCGACGCGGGCACCGAGCGGGGCGACGACGTGCGCTACGACCTCACCGGCCGGGGGGAGTTGGTGCCGCGCGGCCAGAAGCTGCTCGCGCTCGCCGCCACCACCGGCGCCCCGGACGCCGAGATCGTCGTCAAGGTGCACGACGGCTCCGAGACCCAGCGCTGGCGCACGGACCCGGTGCCGACGGCGGAGGGCTCCCTGTCGATCGCCCGCACCGACGACCCGGGCGCGCGGGCGGTCGACCTGTCCGGCGGCTGAGCGGACCCGCACCGTTCGGGGCGACGGCGCCGTCGTCCCCTCACGCCGGGTCCTCGACCAGGTCGGCGGGGACCGGCGTGGCCGGTGAGGCGTGCCCGGACAGGGCCAGGGTGAGGTCCAGTTCGGCCAGCAGGCAGCGGATCACGTGCTCGACGCCGGCCTGGCCGTCCAGACCCAGTCCGTAGACGTAGGGACGGCCCAGGAGCACGGCACGGGCGCCGAGCGCGAGTGCCTTGAAGACGTCGTCGCCGGTGCGGACGCCACTGTCGAAGAGCACGGTGAGCCGGTCGCCGACCGCCTCCACCACGCGCGGCAGGGCGTCCGCCGCCGCGACGGAACCGGCCACCTGGCGGCCGCCGTGGTTGGAGACGACCACACCGTCCATCCCGGCGTCGGCGGCGAGCCGGGCGTCGTCCGGGTGCAGGACGCCCTTGAGGACGATCGGACCGTCCCAGTTCTCCCGCAGGAACGCCAGGTCGGGCCAGGACTTCGCGGGATCGGAGAACATGCCGACGAAATGCATCACCGCCGCGTTCGGATCCTCGTGGACCGGCTTGGCCAGACCTGCCCGGAACGCGGGGTCGGAGAAGTAGTTGGCGGTGCCCACTCCGTGCAGGAACGGCAGGTACGCCTGGTCGAGGTCGCGCGGGCGCCAGGACAGCAGAGGTGTGTCCAGCGTGACGAAGAGCGCCGTGTACCCGGCCGTCCGGGCGCGCTCCAGGAAGCTGCGCGCCACCTCGCGGTCCTTCGGCCAGTACAGCTGGAACCAGCGCTCGGCGTCGCCCATCGCCTCGGCGACCTGCTCCATGGGCGTGCTGGAGGCGGAGGAGAGGATGTACGGCACGCCCTGGGCGGCGGCGGCCCGGGCGGCGGCGGGCTCGGCGTCCGGATGCATGATCGACAGGACGCCGACCGGCGCGAGCGCCAGCGGCGCGGGCAGCTCACGGCCCAGCACCTCGACCCGCAGGTCGCGCTCGTGCACGTCCCGCAGCATGCGCGGGACGATCCGGCGCCTGGCCAGGGCCGCCCGGTTGGCGCGGGCGGTGCTGCCGTCGCCCGCGCTGCCCGCGACGTAGCCGAAGGGCCCGGGGCCCAGGCGCCGCTCGGTCAGCTCCTCCAGCCGGGTCAGGTCGGTGGGCAGGCGGGGCACCGCGCCCGTCATGCCGTTCAGATAGATCTCGTACTGGAAGTCCGCCCAGTGCTTCGGCATCCCACGTCCGCCTCTCGTCGTCGAGCTCGCGCTGCCGGCACCCTACTCGCGGGTACGCAGGGGGTGGCCGCCAGGGTCGACGCGGGTGTTTCAGAGGTGTTTCAGGCCGATTGGCGAAGGTGTGGATCACGCCATTCGGCCAGTTCTGGTCTCAACATTCGATCTAGAAAAGCCCAGTTGTGGACTTGGAACGTTCAAATTCCGTGACTTCACGCCACTGATTCAATACGCAAGGTTACCGAAACCCATGGGGTCGAGATGAGTTTCGGTGCCGGACTCGGCAGACTCGCGCTCGCCGCTGCGGCACCTACCGGAGCCGCAGCGGCACCACCCTCGAAACGAGCGGAAGGATGCACACCATGCGGAACACCGCGCGCTGGGCAGCGACTCTGGGCCTGACGGCCACCGCCGTCTGCGGGCCCCTCGCCGGGGCCTCCCTCGCCTCCCCGGCCACCGCCCCCGCGTCGCTCCACGCCCCCTCGGCCCTGGTGCTGACGGTCGGGCACGGAGAGAGCGCTGCCACCGCCGGCCCCCTGCGCGCGGTCACCCTGACCTGCGCCCCGACCTCCTCCGGCACCCACCCGGCGGCCGGCGCGGCCTGCGCCGAACTGCGCGCCGCGCACGGCGACCCGGACGCCCTGGCCGCCGGGGAACCGGTGATGTGCACCCGGGAGTACGCCCCCGTGGTCGTCACCGTCGACGGGGTCTGGCAGGGCCGGCGCCTCTCCTACGAACGGACCTTCGCCAACGAGTGCGTGAAGAACGCGGGCAGCGCGAGCGTCTTCACGTTCTGAGACCGGGACCGCCGGGACGGTACGGCGTGATCGGCTGCTCGCTACTGGGGAGTGCGAGCGCCGCCGTACGGGTCCCGCGGGCCCGCACCGGGGGCGGCGGACGGAGTGGGGCCGTCCGCCGCCCTCCCGCACCCGGGACCGCGTGCCCCGGACCGGGGGTCAGCCCTTCGCGGGCGGTCCGTCACCATCGGCGCCGGACGACCGGACGCGGTGGCTGGTGTCGCACCAGGGGAAGCGCCGGCTGCGCCGGCAGGTGCACAGCGCCACCCGGAAGCGGTCGGAGGACACCGTCGTGCCGTCCTCCAGCTCCACCTCCACCGGCCCTTCCACCAGCAGCGGCCCCCGGCGCTGGACCTTGATCCGGCGCGGCGCGTCCGCCGGGCGCGGGACGTCAGACGGGGAGTTCGGCACGGACGACCACCAACTCCTCCTCGTGCTCGGCCAGGGACAGCAGCCCGCGCTGCCGCAGCCAGCGCTCGCGGCCGCGCAGCACCGGACCGAACGCGATCCGCCGCCGCCGGATCACCGCGGCCTTCAGGCCCGCCTCGCGCAGCAGCGCCTCGGTCCTCGCCGGATCGCTGAGCGCCGACTGCACGAGCAGCAGCACCCCGCCCGGGCGCAGCAGCCGGGGCGCCTCCAGGCAGATCCGGTCCAGGACCATGCGGCCGTCGCACCCCGCGTCCCAGGCCCGCGCGGCACCACGCGGCCGACGGCCGGCGCCGGGGGCCGGCACGTACGGCGGATTGGCCAGCACCAGGTCGAACGACTCGCCGCGCACGGGCGTGAAGAGGTTGCCGTGCCGGACGCGGATCCGCAGCCCGGCCCGGGCCGCGTTGAGCCGCGCGGCGCACACCGCGCGCCACGACACGTCCACCGCGGTCACCCGGCCGCCCCGCAGCGCCGCCGCCAGGGCGAGGGCACCCGAGCCGGTGCCCACGTCGAGCACGGCCGCGCCCGGCGGGAGCGACTCGTCGGACAGCGCCCCGGCCAGCAGGGCGGTGTCCTCCTGAGGGGCGTAGACGCCCGGTAGCACCATGAAATTCACGGAACCCACGTACCCCGGCCGTCACAAAACATGAGCGATCTCCCCGGGTGCGCGGCGCGTGGCGGGCAGCGGCCTGAGCAGGGACGACCGTCCCGCGCGCCAGTCGGCGAGCAGCCGGGTGCCCAGGCGCTCCTCCAGGTGTCCGGTCGCGTCGATGCCGAACACGACGTCCGCCGCCAGCCCCGGCTCCTGCTCCAGCAGGCCGTCGATCACCTCGTGCCGCACGATCTGCTCGTGCACCGCGTCGGCCTCGACGTGCTCGTCGTAGAAGTGCTCGGCGGCCGGACCCGCGCCGGTGCGCCGCATCGCCTCGGCGAGCCGCCGGGAACCGGGCGACGAGGTGATCTCCACCGCCGCGAAATGCCCCACCAGCGCGCCGCGCAGCGACCGGTGCAGGCCGAACAGGGACATCATGTTCACCGTGGCCAGGCACTCGGCCGAGGCCGCGTCCAGATGGGCCCCGTACGTGGTGTCCAGGTCCAGATCCGTCATCAGGTCGGCGAACAGCCGGGCGTGTACCCGCTCGGCGCGGCCACCGCCCCACTCGTCGAACTCCACCGCCGCCATCGCCGCCTTCGGGCGGCCCCACAGCCGCGGCAGCACCCAGGCGTGCGGGTCGGCCTCCTTGAGGTGGTAGAGGGAGCGCTGGGCCGCGTACTCGCGCAGGTGCCACCACTCGCCCTCGTCCCGCAGGAAGTGGCTGACCCCCTCGCCGTGGACGGGCTCGACGAGCAGCGCCCCGACGGCGTCCGCGACGCTGTCGTGCACCGGGGTGTCGGCCCGCAGGGCGGACAGGAAACGCCGCTCCAGCGCGGCCCGCACGCCCAGCAGGCCTGGGTCCCACTCCAGGCCGGGGGAGACGCCCTCGAAACCCCGGTAGTGCAGCTCGTAGCACTGGTAGAGGGCGAGCTGGAGGTCGTCGCCGTACACGGGCGCGGCGGCGACGGCCTCGGGGGAGGGCAGCGGGCCGGTGCCGAGCAGATGTGCGCCGACGGCCCCGGAGACCGGTCCCCGGGCCGTCGGCAGCTGTGGTCCTTCGCGGTCGTACTCCATGCGCCGCGAGTACCCGGACACCGCCGTGGCACCCCCGGTCGCGCGGAGCGGGACGTCACTCGCCCTCGACGTCCTCCTGGGCACCGGTGTTCGGCGAGGTGGCGTCCCCCGCCTCGCCCCGGCGCCCGCCCTCGTCGGACTCCGCGTCGCGGGGCCTGGCCTCCTCGATCTCCCGCAGCACCTCCTCGATGGCGGTCTCGGGCTGCTGGTGGTCGTGCTCGCCGTTGTGGGACACGGGGGTCCTCCTCTTTCCGTTCGTACGGCTGTGCTCGCCGTCGTTCAGTTCGACGCGGACGCCAGGCGCAGGGGCACCGGCGCCGGGGGAGCGGCCTCGTCGCTGCGGCGGACGACCTCGGACCACCAGGACGGACCGTCCTCGATGTGGCGCAGCAGGACGCCCTCGCGGATCGCCCAGGGGCACAGCGCCACCGACTCCAGACCGGTCAGCTTCATCGCGGTGTGGCCCACCACGGCGCCGGCCAGGCTCTGCGCCGCGCGCGGCGCGGAGATGCCGGGCAGCCGGGCCCGCTCGACGGCGGACAGCGCGGCGAGGCGCACCACCGCGTCCCCCAGATCCGAGCAGCGCATCCGCCGCTCCATGAAGGGCCCGTGCCGGCCCGGCGGGGCGCCGCACAGCCGACCGAGCTGCTGGAAGGTCCGCGACGTGGCGACCGCGGTCCGCGGTCCCTCCCAGCGGATCCGCGCGGCGGCGTCCCGCAGCTGGTGGCGGACCTTGCGGCGCAGCGCCTTGAGCTGGTCCGGCGACGCCGGGTCCAGGCCGCCCGCCAGGAACTCATGGGTGAGCCGGCCCGCCCCCAGCGGCAGCGAGGCCACGAAGCCCGGCAGCCGGCCACGCCCGAACGCGATCTCCAGCGAGCCGCCGCCGATGTCCAGCAGCGCGAGCGGCCCCGACCGCCAGCCCATCCAGCGCCGGGCCCCCAGGAACGTCAGCTCCGCCTCCACCTCGCCCGGCAGGGTGCACAGCGGCACGCCGGTACGGGCGTGGACGGTGCGCAGCACCTCGCGCCGGTTCGGCGCGGCGCGCACCACGGCGGTCGCGAAGGCCAGCGGCCCCGACGCGCCCCAGCGGTCCGCGGTCCTGCTCGCGTCGGCGACCGCCTCGACGAGCCGCTCCACGGCCTCCTCCGGGACCGGACCGCCCGGCCTGACCTGTTCGGACAGCCGCAGCCGCCACTTCGCGGTGTGCACCGGCAGCGGGACCCCGCCCTCGGCGTCCGCCACCATGAGCCGGACCGTGTTCGATCCCACATCCACCACGCTGATCCGCATGAGGGCAACAGGTACCCATTTGAGCGCCGGTCAGGCCATCTGGCGCCGCACCAGCTCGTGCAGCCTGCCGCCCGTGTCGGCCAGCAGTTCGGCCGGCGGGCCCTGCTGGGCGACCCTGCCGTCCTCCATCACGATCACGCGGTCGGCGTCCAGCACCGTCGACAGGCGGTGCGCGATCACGACACGGGTGGCGTTGAGCGCCTTGGTGGACTCGATCACCGTGCGCTGCGTCTCGTTGTCCAGGGCGCTGGTCGCCTCGTCGAAGAAGAGGACGCGCGGCCGGCGGATCAGCGCCTGCGCGATCATCAGCCGCTGCCGCTGGCCCCCGGAGACCGCGCCGCCGCCCGACACGATGGTGTGCAGCCCCATCGGCATCCGCCTGATGTCCTCCGCGAGCCCCGCCATCTCGGCCGCCGCCATCGCCTCCTCGGGCGTGTACGGCTCGGTGCCGCAGATGACGTCCAGGATCGAACCGGTGAACGGCTGCGCGTGCTGGAGCACCACCCCGCACTGCCTGCGCACCGCCGACTGGTCCAGGGCGGCCAGGTCCTGCCCGTCGTACAGGACGCTGCCCGACAGCGGCCGGTCGAAGCCGATCAGCAGCCGCAGCAGGGTCGACTTGCCGCAGCCGCTGGGGCCGACGACCGCCACGAACTCCCCGGGGCGCACCTCGAAGGACACGTCGTCCAGCACCAGCGGCCCGTCGTCGGTGTACCGGAAGGACAGCCGGCGCGCCTCGATCGCCCCCGACAGCGGCCCCGGCCGGGTGCTCGCCGTCCGCACCTCGGGCGCCGCGTCCAGGACCGGCCGGATCTCCTCGAACAGCGGCAGTGCCGCCACCCCCGACACGAACGCGCCGGTCAGCTGGGTGACCGAGGTCAGCAGCATCGTCACCGAGGCGTTGAAGGTGAGGAACTGGGCCGCCGACATCGAACCCCGCGCCGGACCGGCGAGCAGCATGAACATCAGCAGCGTGCACAGCGGCAGGTACACCGCGCCGAGCACCGCGTTCAGGTTCTTGATCCGCCCCGCCCGCTGCTGCAACTCCCGGCTGTGCGCGAACCGCTCCGCCCACGCCGCGTAGGCGTAGTTCTCGGCCGCCGCCACCCGCAGCTTGGGCAGTCCGCGCAGCGTCTGGAACGCCTGGTTGTTCAGCTTGTTGGTGAGCTTGACCAGCCGCCGCTGCCAGCGCACCTGCCACAGCCCGAGCCCCAGGAAGACCCCGGCGACCACCACCAGCATGCCGATCGCCGCGAGCGCCATCGGCACGCTGTACCAGAGCAGCAGGCCCAGGTTCATCGCCCCGACCGTCACCGACTGGGCGACCGTCGGACCGACGCCCGCGAGGAGCCTGCGGATCGCGCTGATGCCCATGGCCGCGCTCGCCAGCTCGCCGGTGGAGCGCTCGGTGAAGAACTTCGTCGGCAGCCGCAGCAGCCGGTCCCACACGGCGGGCTGGAGCGTCGCCTCGATCCGGCCCTCCAGACGCAGGATGGTGAGGTTCTGGAGCAGCATGAAGGCGGCCGCGACGACACTGCTCAGCATCACCGCGAGACACACCTGCACGATCAGCCCGGTCTGCGCCTTCGGCACGAACTCGCCGAGCACCCGGCCCGTCGCGATCGGCACCAGCGCGCCGAGCGCCACCGTCACCAGACCGGCGAGCAGCAGACCGGTCAGATCCCGGCGCGTGCCCGCCAGACAGAACCGCAGCAGTCGCAGCGGACTGAGCCGCCGCTCCGGCAGCGGCCGGTAGAACATCACCGCGCGCGGCTCGAACTCCCCGGCGTTCGCCCGCTCCACCGGCGTCTCACGACCGGTCGCCGGATGCACGGCCGCATAGCCGCCGCGCCGCCACAGCAGCGCCACCGGCGCCCCGGACAGGGTGCGGTGCCCGACCAGCGGCCCCACGTCCTCCCGCCACCAGCGGTCCGCCAGCCGCACCGACCTGGTGCGCACCCGAGAGGCGAGCGCGATGCGCTCCACCGGGTCGAGCCGGTCGCTCTCGGTGCCGCCCAGGGCCGGTTCGGCCAGCGGGATCCCGGCGGCGCGGGCGACCAGCCTGCACGCTGCGTACGTGGCGTCCGCGTCCGCGGCCGTGGCGCGCTGCGCCGAGCGCTTGCCGATGGAGGCCAGCAGCGTCCGGTCGGCCTGCGCGCGCACCGCCTCACCGGCCTCGATACCGGCCGCCGTGCGCGTCTCGTGCGTACGCTCCAGCTGCTCGATCCACCGGTCCAGAGTGGTCAGCAGCCGGTATTGCTGGTCGACCAGGCTCTGCCACAGCGCCGGGTCCATCAGCAGGTCGGCGGCCGCCTCCTCGCCGTACACCGCCCCGTACTGCACGCTGCCCGGCGGCACCTGCATCCAGAACACGTCGTCGTCCGTGGGTGCGCCGGCCCGCTCCGCGGCCATCGGCGCCTGGAAGAGGACCGTCAGGCCACGCCCCACGCCGAGGGCCAGGGCGTACTCCAGCGGGCTCGTCGTCGGCGGCACGTACTGCGGGTTGCCGTACGCGTCGTACGACCAGGTCTGGGTGTTCGCCGGCTGGTACAGCTCGCGCAGTCCGATGCGGTGCACCACGCAGTCCCGCAGCGGACGCGCCACCAGCGTGTGCCGCGGTCCGGCGACCGGCCCGAGGAGCGCCGAGCCCGCCTCCAGGCGTCCCAGGTGGTGCCAGTGGCCCTGCTCCCCGGCGTCGACCGCGAACAGGTCCACCGCACCGGACACCACCAGCCACAGCACCTGCGGCCCCTCCAGGTCGAGGCGGTTGAACCCGGCGCAGTCGACGCGGGTGCCCAGCGAGCCGAGCGCCCCGAGGACGAGGTCGCCCTGTCCCTCCTGCACGGTCGTCATCTCATCGCTCCCCGACCAGCGCCGCGTACGCGCCACCGTGTGCCACCAGCTCCGCGTGCCGCCCGCGCTCCACCACCGTGCCGTGCTCCAGGACGACGATCTCGTCGCTGTCCCGCACGGTGCTGAGCCGGTGCGCGATCACCACGCAGGCGCAGCCGCGCCGGCGCAGGTTGTCCATGACCACCAGCTCCGTCTCCGCGTCCAGCGCGCTGGTCACCTCGTCCAGGACGAGGATGCTCGGCCGGCGCACCAGGGCCCGCGCGATCTCCAGGCGCTGGCGCTGCCCGCCGGAGAAGTTCCGGCCGTCCTGCTCGACCGGGCTGTGGAGGCCGCCCGGCCTGCGCATCACCACGTCGTACAGCGCGGCGTCCTTGAGCGCGTCCACCACGGCGTCGTCGGGGATCGACGGGTCCCACAGCGCCACGTTGTCGCGCACCGAGCCCTCGAACAGGAACACGTCCTGGTCGACGAAGGAGACGGAGGACGCCAGCGCCCCGCGCGGGATGTCGTCGAGCCGCTGCCCGTCGATGCGGATCACGCCGTCCCAGGGCGCGTACAGGCCCGAGATCAGCCGCGACACCGTCGACTTGCCGCTGCCCGACCCGCCGACCAGGGCCACCTGCTGCCCCGGGCCGACGGTCAGGTCGAAGCCGGTGAGCAGCGGTTTGTCGAGCGGGTTGTAGCCGAAGGAGATGTTCTGCAACTCGACGTGGCCGTGCAGCCGGCGGGTCGAGTCGCCGCCGCCGGGGCGGTCGTAGAGCGGGTCCGCGCGGAAGTTCTCCACGTCCTTCAGCCGGGCCACGTCGGCCGCGAAGTCCTGGATGCGGCCCGCGACGCCGTTCAGCCGGGTCAGCGGGGCCGTGAAGCGGACCACCAGCGCCTGGAAGGCGACCAGCAGACCGACCGAGATGTGGCCCTCGACCGCGCGCATGCCGCCGATCCACAGGATCAGCCCGCTGTTGAGCGTCGCCAGCGTGGGTGCCACCACCCCCAGCCAGGCGCTCGGCACCCCGAGTCGCTGCTGCTCCTCCAGCGTGGTGGCGTGCTGGCCGGCCCACTTGCGGAAGTAGCCGTCCTCGCCGCCGGTCGCCTTCATCGTCTCGATCAGCTGGAGGCCGGTGTACGCGGTGTTGGTCAGCCGCGCCGTGTCCGCCCGCAGCTTCGCCGTACGGGTCGCGCGCAGCCGGATCACGACCCGCATCGCCAGGATGTTGAGCAGCGCCACGCCGATGCCGACGAAGGTGAGCTGCGGGTCGTACGTGTACAGCAGCACGGCGTACAGGACGACCACGATCGCGTCCACGCCCGCCGCGGCGAGGTCGCGGGCCAGCGTCTCGGCGACGGCGTCGTTGGACTGGAGCCGCTGCACCAGGTCGGCCGGGCTGCGCTGGGAGAAGAAGGTCACCGGCAGCCGCAGCAGGTGCCGCAGGAAGCGGGCGCTGGACAGGGTGGAGGAGATGATGCGCCCGTGCAGCAGGTTGGCCTGCTGGAGCCAGGTCAGCACCACCGTGAGCAGGACGCACGCCCCCATCGACGCGAACAGCACGCCGAGCAGCGAGGTCTGCCCCCCGATCAGGAACATGTCGATGTAGGTGCGGCTGAGCGCGGGCACCGCCGCGCCGACCGCCACCAGGAGCAGACTCGCCAGCACGGCGGCGGGCAGCGTCCCGGCCGTGCCGCGCAGCCGGGCCGGCATCGCGCCGAGCACACCCGGCCGGCGGCCGCCCCGGGTGAAGTCCTCGCCGGGCTCCATGGTCAGCACGACCCCGGTGAAGCTGCCGTCGAAGTCCTCCAGGGACACGAAACGGCGGCCCTTGCCCGGGTCGTTGATGAAAACCCCGCGCCGCCCGAACCGGCGGCCCATCCCGTCGTAGACGACGTAGTGGTTGAACTCCCAGAACAGGATGGCGGGCGCCGTCACCTCGGCGAGGGCGGCCAGGTCCATCTGCATGCCCTTGGCGGTGAACCCGTAACTCCGGGCCGCCTTCAGCAGATTGCTGGCGCGCGAGCCGTCGCGGGAGACGCCGCAGGCGATGCGCAGCTCCTCCAGCGGGACGTGGCGGCCGTAGTGGCCGAGGACCATCGCCAGGGAGGCGGCACCGCACTCCACGGCCTCCATCTGGAGCACGGTGGGTGTGCGGACCGTCTTCGCCCGCGGCTTGGGCACCGTGCGCTTGGGCGGGGCGGCCCGGCGCCTGCCCCGGGTCTCCTGTGCGGTGCTCACGGCAGCAGCCAATCGACGGGACGCTGGTCGGCGAGCCGGATGGAGCCCGAGGCCAGCGTCATGGAGGTCAGTCCGAACGGCGGTCCGTCGGCCGAGGACCACGCGTAGCCGCTCTTCGTGGACTCGGAGGTGTCCAGCCGCACCGTCACGGCCACCGGCCTGCCGTCCTCGGTGAACTGCTCGCCGAGCTGGCTGTCCCCGAGGAACGCGGTGATCGTCTGCGCCGACTGGGCCGAGCGGTCCACGGCCTTCACCTCGCCGTGCAGGACGCCGTACTGCTGTGTCGGCACCGACTGGACGGTCAGGTCGACGGAGGCGTGCGCGGGGATGGCGGCGGCCTTCTCGGCGGGGACGTAGACGGTGGCGTACAGGGGGTCGTCGGCGTGGGCGACCTTCTCGACCGAGGCGACGTTCGCGCCGGTGCTGATGATCTGCCCGACGGTGGCCGCGAGCGCGCTGACCCGGCCGGCGTCGATCGAGCGGACCACCGTCTCGCCCTCGGCGGTGCGGACCTTCAGCACCGGGGCGTCGGCGGCCAGCCGCTGCCCCGGGCGGGCCAGAACCGCGGTGACCTGCCCCGAGACGGGACTCTGCAACAGGTAACTGCCCTGCCCGTGGGTGAGGATGGCGGGAGCGGCGACCGTGGAGGTCACCGAGCCGCCCACCGCCCACACGGACGCGGCGGCCATCGCGACCACGGTCACGGACAGCACCAGCCAGCCCTGGGGACGGGCGAAGCGCACCGGGAGATCGAGCTCCTCCGGTGACTGGAGTTTGGCGAGGGCCTGTTGGCGGAACTGCACGGCTGACGAATCCAGGGCTCGGTGTGAACGGCCGACATGACGAGAACGTCGGGAAGTCGGGAACGGCCGAAAAGTCCCGGAGCCTGGACGGCTCCGGGACTCAGCGACGCAAGGGCGCGATCAGAGACCGGCGACCAGGCCCGTGACCGGGGCGGTGTTCAGGCCGGTGACACCCTCGACGGTGCCGACGGCCGTGTTGAGCAGGCCGGAGACCGGGGCGATGCCGTCCACCAGGCCGGTGACGGTGCCGACGGCGTTCACGTTCAGGCCGCCGGAGACGTTGTCGAGGTCGGCGTCGGAGATCTCGACGGTCTCAACCTGGGGGGTGGAGTTCATGATGGAACTTCCCTTCGTATAGCCATTTCACAAGGGGGGAGCGGCCCCCTCTGGGGACAGATGACGGCCGCGACCGCGGGCGCCGGGCGCCCGTTTCCCGAGCCCTCCGCGGCCCCCGCGGTGCGATGGATCAAAGCACGCGACCGGGCCGGGCTTCCAATCAATCACCCCTCTCACCAGCGCACTTGCGACGCCCGGGCACCCAAGCGTGCAGGAGCGCGCACGCCTTCGCGGCGACTTCTTCACACGCTGCGCGACATCGACTCGTGCGACCCCTTGCCTCCGGGGAGGCGATTGGGACACTCCGGCCCCAAAGACGTACGGGCCGCCTCCGGCTTGTGCAGATGCGCCAACGGGAGTGACCGGGTTGGGCATTCGATGTGCAGATTCACTGAAGCGGTCATTCCGCTCCGTGATCGGAACGGTGCGTCGCCGATCGGACGCGGAGAGTGCCGGCCGGGGGCGGGGCGGGGGTCCGGCTGAACGTCCGGGGCGGCCCGTGCGTACCAACAGCCGTCCGGGCGCCCCCCAACAGCTGCCGGACCGGCGGGTGCCAACCCCGGTCCCAGGAGGTCGAGCAGGTTGAGTCACAAGCGAATCCCGAAGCGCAGGGCCGCGATGGCGGCGGGCGGTGTGGTGGCGCTCGGCGCGGCCGCGATCCTGCTGCCGAACGCCAACGCCTCGCAGGACGGCGGCTCCCCCGACGACGCCCCGGCCGCGCCCAGGACCCTCAAGGCGGCGGACGCGTCGGATCTGGCCGTACGGCTCGCCGGGCTGCTCGGCGACACCTTCGCGGGCTCCTACTACGACGCCGCCGCGCGGCAACTGGTCGTCAACGTCGTCCCCGGCGGCGACGACCAGGTCGTCACGCAGGCCGAGAAGGCGGGCGCGGAGGTGCGCGAGGTCGACCACAGCATGGGCGAGCTGAGGAGCGGCGCGCAGACCCTGAAGTCCGAGGCGAGCATCCCGGGCACCTCGTGGGCGATCGACCCGCGCACCAACAAGATCCTGGTGACCGCGGACCGCACCGTCACCGGCGACCGTTGGGACCGGCTGGAGTCCACCGTCGAGGGCCTCGGCTCCGGCATGGCCACGGTCAGGAAGTCCGCCGGCACCTTCAAGACCTTCGCGTCGGGCGGCGACGCCATCTTCGGCGGCGGTGCGCGCTGCTCGCTCGGCTTCAACGTCACCGCGGGCGACGGCTCGCCCGCCTTCCTGACGGCCGGTCACTGCGGGGTCGCGGCCGACCAGTGGTCCGACGCGCAGGGCGGGCAGCCGGTCGGCACCGTCGACCAGGCGGTCTTCCCCGGCGAGGGCGACTTCGCACTCGTCACTTACGACGACCCGGCGACCGAGGCGCCGAGCGAGGTGAACCTCGGCGACCAGACCCTGCCGATCAGCGGGCCCGCCGAGGCGACGGTCGGCCAGGAGGTCTTTCGCATGGGCAGTACGACCGGGCTGGCCGACGGCCAGGTCCTCGGCCTGGACGCCACCGTCAACTACCCCGAGGGCACCGTCACCGGCCTCATACAGACCGACGTGTGCGCCGAGCCGGGCGACAGCGGCGGCTCCCTGTTCACCCGGGACGGCCTCGCGATCGGCCTGACCTCGGGTGGCAGCGGTGACTGCACGGTCGGCGGCGAGACCTTCTTCCAGCCGGTCACCACGGCCCTGGAGGCGGTCGGCGCCACCCTCGGCGGCGAGGACGCCGGCGCGGGTGCCGGGGAGGAGGGGGCAGGTGGTGCAGGAGACGTCGGCGATGCCGGTGACGGCTCCGGTGAAGGGTCCGGTGTCGGCTCTGAAGACGGGTCCGGTGTCGGTGAGACCGGCGACGGTGCGGCGGTCGGCGGCGGGGACGGGACCGACGGGCTGACGGGCTGACGGGCTGATGGGCTGATGGGCTGATGGGCTGACACCACGGGTTGACACCACGGCCCACGGATCGCCGCCCGGACCCCCGCCGACGGGACCGGGCGGCGATCCGGCGGCCGAAGGCCCGGGCGGCGGGAGCCCCCGGGCGGGCCCGACGGTCCGTGCCCCTCCCTCGCGCGCACCCGCGCACCCGGCACCCGCGCCCCGCGCCCTCGCGCACCAGTGGCCACCGGGCCCGGGACCGCCTCGCGGTACCTCGCGCGGCGCCGCGCCGCGTGCCGTACCCGCCCCTGCCCGACCGTGCCCGCCCCCGCCCCACGAGTGCGTCCCGCCGCACCGCGGCGCGCAATGCCGGTCCGCGAGCCCCCGAAGTGCTCCTGATCGCCGGTACCCGAGCCGTAGGGGCTGCGCAGATGTCCTATAAGCGCTGTAATGGCGACGTGGTCAGTCAGGGCGCTGCGGAACGCGGACCGAGGACGCTGCGTGCCGAGGGCGCCCTGAAGGCGATCGCGGCCGGCCCGCAGCCGGAGCAGCGCCTGCGGGGCATCCTCGAGCAGGCCCTGGTCTTCGCGGGCGCCTCCTTGGCCGCCCTCTACGCGCCCGGCGACGACCCCGAGCTGCTCTGCCTGGTCGAGTCGGCCGGAGTGCCCCGCACCCTGTACGGCGTACGCGACAGCTATCCCGCCTCCGGCGGCTCCCCGGTCGCCGACGCCCACCGGGCCGGCGAGGCGGTGTGGATGGGGCCGGAGGAGTTCGCCGGATCGGCGGAGTCGCGGCACGTGCCGTCGAGCGGCTTCTCGCTCGCCGTCCTGCCCGTGCGCGGAGACGGCGGCGGCTGCCTCCTCGCCCTGACCGAGCGCCCGGACGGGTTCGACGCCGACGACCGTGCGTGTCTCGAGGTGATCGCCGAGGCGATGACCTGCCCGGTCCCGGCCGAGACCGTGGAGACCGCCGAGCACGTCGAGGGCGGTGCGCTCCGGCCGGACGCCTTCACCCTGGCCATGGACACCGGCCGGGCGGAGGTCGGTGACGACATCCTGCGCCTGTTCGGCCTCGCCCCCGGGGAGTTCGACGGCAAGGTCGAGACGCTGCTCGGCCTCACCGTGCCGGAGGACCTGCCGTCCCTGATGTCGGTGACCGAGTCCGACCACATGAGCATCGGCGAGCGCGAGCTGGAGTTCCGTGTGCTACAGCCCACCGGTCCGCCGAAGTGGCTGCGGCTCAGCGGGCGCCTGCTGCCCGGCGGCGACGGCAGGCCGACCCTCCTGGTCGGCACCGTCGCCGACGCCTCCACGCTGCGCCCCGACGTGACCGATGTCGCCCGCGTGCAGCAGCTCGCCGCCGCGCTCGCCACCGCCGGGACCGTCCGCGACGTCAGCCAGGCCGTCGTCGCCGCCCTGCGCAGACCGCTCAGGGCCGACCGCATCGCGCTGGCCGAGCTGGAGAACGACCGGCTCGTCGTCACCGTCCTCGACCCGCCCGACCCCGAGTCCTGGCCCGAGCTGTGGCGCCTGGAGTGGCGCACCGAGTGGCCCGACGCACCGGTACGGGCCATGCCCACCCTCGCCGCCGCGCTGCGCGAGGGCCGCGCCCGGATCTGGCCCGCCGGCACCGACGACGTCGAACCGGCCCTCGCCGACGTCGGCCCCGGCGGCCTGGCCGTGCTGCCGCTGCCCGCCGGCGGCCGCATGGCCGGCGCCTGCCTGATCGGCTGGGACACGCCGCACGACTTCGGCCCCGACGAGCGCGCCCTGCTCACCGCCTCCGCCGGTCTCGCCGGCCAGGCCCTGATGCGCGCCCACGCCTTCGACGCCGAGCACGAACTGGTCGGCATGCTCCAGCGCCAGCTGCTGCCGCGCCGGCTGCCGAAGCTGCCCGGCGCGGTCGCCGTCGCCCGCTACCTGCCCAGCACGGCGGGCCTCGAGCTGGGCGGCGACTGGTACGACGTGATCCCGCTGCCCGACCACCACGTGGCCCTGGTCATCGGCGACGTCCAGGGCCACAGCGCCGGCGCGGCCACCCTGATGGGCCAGATGCGCACCGCCCTGCGCGCCTACGCCGTCGAGGTCCACCCGCCGGACGTGGTGGTGTCCCACGCCAACCGGCTGCTGACGGGTATGGAGACCGACCTCTTTGCCACCTGCGTCTACGTCGACCTCGACATGGAGGAGGGCTCCGCCTGGTGCGTGCGGGCCGGGCACCTGCCGCCGGTGCTGCGCCACCCCGACGGCAGCACGGAGATCGCGGAGGTCGAGGGCGGCCCGCCGCTCGGCGTGGTCACGCAGGCCGACTTCCCGATGAGCCCGCTGCGGCTGCGGCCCGGCACGCTGATCGCCCTCACCACGGACGGCCTGGTGGAGACGCCGGAGTCCGACATCGACGAGGGCATGGACCGGTTCGCACACGCCCTGGCCGTCTCCGCCCCCGCCCACCTCGGACTCGTCGCCGACGCCCTGCTCGGCAACGCCCGGCGCAACGACGACGTCGCCCTGCTGCTGGTGCGCTACGACGGCATGGCCCTGCGCCCGCTGCGCGAGAGCTGGTCGGTGTGGCGGCTGCCGGAGGCCGTGCGGCACGCCCGCCGCTTCACCCGGCGCACCCTGCGCATCTGGGACATACCGGACGACGACATCGACGGCGTCCTGCTGATCGTCTCGGAGCTGGTCACCAACGCCCTGGTGCACACCGACGGCAAGGTACGGCTCGACCTCACCCTGATCAGCGGCCGGCTGCGCGTCGCGGTCGCCGACGCCTCGCCGCGTACACCCGTCAAACCGACCAGCATCGGCTGGGAGGCCACGGGCGGGCGCGGCATCCTCCTCGTCGAGGCGATGTCGGCGACCTGGGGGACGCTGCCGGTCAGCGGGGGCAAGCAGGTGTGGAGCGAGATCCCGGTGGGCGGAGGCTGAACGCCCCGGCCGGTTCGGCCACCGCACCGCCGGGTACCCGCCCGGCTGCCCCACGACATCAGCGCGGCCCGGCCCCAACACCTGGGCACCGCGGGACACATGTGCCCGGTGTTTCGCGGTGCCCCGCCCGGGGACCCGGAATGGCGAGCGCACCGATGCAGAACGAGAAGGAAGATGATGCCCCGTGACCACGGACACCGGCGGCAAACCCGCCGTCCGTCGGCTGGAGACAGGCTGGTCGAAGGCCCGCCGCCTGCGGAGCAGGGGCGGGATGCGCACCTGGGTGCCGGCCGTCGAGGACGGCGCTACCCGCGCACCGCAACCGGGCCAGGAGTCGAACATCGTCCGGGGCGAGGACTGAGCGAGCCCCGAGGGCGGTGACCCCGCCCAGCGCGCCGGCCCCGGTGCCGGCGCGGTGCGCGTTCGGGGCCGGTCGCGGGCGAGAAGGGCCACGCCGGTAGCGTCCCGGGCATCACGCGCACCGCCCGCCCCGACCCCAGCAAGGCACGGAACCGCTCATGAACATCCTGGTCACCGGCGCCGCCGGATTCATCGGCTCCCGGTACGTCGGCAGGCTCCTCGCCTCCGACCCGCCCGGGGCACCGCGGATCACCGTGCTGGACGCCCTCACCTACGCCGGGACCACCGCCAACCTCGAACTCGGCCATCCCCGGCTGGACTTCGTACACGGCGACGTCCGCGACGCGGCGCTCGTGGACAAGCTGACCGCCGGGGCCGACCAGGTGGTGCACTTCGCCGCCGAGTCCCACGTCGACCGTTCGATCCACGCCGCGTCCGACTTCGTCCTCACCAACGTCGTCGGCACCCAGAACCTGCTGGACGCCGCCCTGCGCCACGGCGTGGCCACCTTCGTGCACGTCTCCACCGACGAGGTCTACGGGTCCGTCGAGTCCGGTTCGGCGACCGAGGAGCACCCGCTGCGGCCGAGTTCCCCGTACGCCGCCTCGAAGGCGTCCGGGGACCTGCTGGCCCTCTCGTACCACCGCACCCACGGCCTCGACGTACGGGTGACCCGGTGCTCCAACAACTACGGCCCGCGCCAGTACCCCGAGAAGCTGGTGCCGCTGTTCGTCACCCACCTCCTGGACGGCCGCCGGGTCCCGCTGTACGGGGACGGCCGCAACGTCCGCGACTGGCTGCACGTTGACGACCACTGCCGGGGCGTCGACCTGGTGCGCACCCGGGGCCGGGCCGGGGAGGTCTACAACATCGGCGGCGGCACCGAGCTGAGCAACCGGGACCTCACCGCTCTGCTCCTCGACGCCTGCGGGGCGGGCCCCGACCGGATCGTGCACGTCGCCGACCGCAAGGGCCACGACCTGCGGTACTCGGTCGACTGGAGCAAGGCCCGCGAGGAGCTGGGCTACCGCCCCCGGCGCGACTTCGCGACCGGGCTGGCCGAGACCGTCGCCTGGTACCGGGACAACCGGGACTGGTGGGAGCCGCTCAAGCGGCACACCGACGCGGGGTGACCCGGGGTGACCCCGGGGTCACCCCGGGGCCGGGCCGTCAGCCGTGCGTCTTGGCGAGCAGGTCCAGGATCTCCCGCGTCGTGCCCGTCTCGCCCAGGCGAGGGAAGATCCGCTCGACGCTGCCCCGGTGCGCCTCGGCACTCATGTCGCTCATGGCGTCGGTGGCGAGCGTGACGTGGTAGCCGTGCTCGTGGGCGGCGCGGGCGGTGGACTCCACCCCGATGCTGGTGGCGATGCCGGTCAGCACGATCTGGGTGACGCCGCGGCGGCGCAGCTGGACGTCGAGGCCGGTGCCGTGGAAGGCGCCCCAGTTGCGCTTGGTGACGGTGAGGTCACCGGGGTGCCCGGCCAGTTCGTCGACGATGACGTCCCAGCCCTCGGGCCGCGGGCCGCCGGCCCCACCGGCCTCCGTGCGCCCGGGCACGGCGTCCGCCCCGTCGGCGGCGAAGGAGACCCGGACCAGCACCACGGGCAGGTCGCGGGCCCGGAAGGCGTCGGCCAGCTCGACGCTCCGGGCGACGACCTCCGCGCCGGAGTACGGCTCGGTGGGCGCGGCCACGATGCCGGCCTGAAGATCGATCACGACGAGAGCGGTGCGGGGGTCCAGGGCGGTGACGCTCATGAGGTGGTGCCTTTCGGATGGTTCTCACACGGGTGGTTCTCGCACGGTCCGGTCGCGATCGAATCCCACCGTAAATTCGACAGGTAAGGCTGTCCAGCTGAGACTGCACAGTTTTACCTGTCGATTAAACTGGACGATGTGCGTCTGCTGATCACGTCCGACACCCACCTGCCCAAGCGGGCCAGGGAACTGCCCGCGCCGCTGCTGGCGGAGCTGCCGCGCGCGGACGTCGTCCTGCACGCGGGGGACTGGGTCGACACGGCCACCCTCGACCTGCTGGAGAGTCGCAGCCGCAGACTCGTCGGCGTCCACGGCAACAACGACGGACCCGAGCTGCGCGCCCGGCTGCCCGAGGTGGCGTACGCGGACCTCGGCGGTCTGCGCTTCGGGGTCGTCCACGAGACGGGTGCCGCTCAGGGGCGGGAGGCCCGCGTCGCCGCCCGCTTCCCCGACCTCGACGTCCTCGTCTTCGGGCACAGCCACATCCCCTGGGACACCACCGCGGCCACCGGCCTGCGGCTGCTCAACCCCGGGTCGCCCACCGACCGGCGCCGTCAGCCCTACCGCACCTACCTGACCGCCACGGTCGCCGACGGCCGCCTCGGGGACGTCGAGCTGCACCGGCTGCCGCCGCGGTGAGCGGAGGCCGACAGTGGAACGGGCGGCACCCGTGAGGGCACCGCCCGGTGCGGACCGGGCCGCTCCGTGTCGGAGGAAGCGGCCCGGGCGCGTCTTCTGGAGTGCGCTGTCACGGACCTCCTTCCGGGGCAGTCGTCGCGAGGGCATGCATGCCTCGTCCGTTGCCGGGCGACTACCCCTGCCGGGCGGGCTCACACATGCGTACGGGAACGACCTGCCGGGCCCGGACCGCGCGGTGTCTCAGCCGGCCGACGGGCCCGTCCAGTCCGCCGCGACATGGCCGATCCGGACCCGCTGAGGGTGGTCGCCGACGGGGACGGAGGCCGACTTCTCGCCGGTGGCGAAGTCGATGGCCGTGACCTGGTCGGCGCCGCTCTCGGAGACCACGCAGTGCCTGCCGTCGCCGCTGACCGTGGCCCAGTACGGCTTGGCCGCGGCCACCAGCGGGCCCTCCCGCAGCGTGTCGCGGTCGACGACCGTCGCGTAGTCGTCCATCGTGCCGGCGACGCAGATCCTGGCGCCGTCCGGGCTCATGGACAGACCGTGGTGGCGCGAGTCGTTGACCCAGGTGGTGCGGTCCTCGCTGGTGGCGGGGTTCTTCGGCAGGGTCTTCGTCCGGGTGATCCGGTCGGTGGCGACGTCGTACTCGAAGAAGCCGTTGAAGAACGAGACCTGGAAGTACAGCGTGGACTCGTCGGGCGAGAAGACGGCGGGCCGCACCGCGTCCGAGTGGTCGCCGAGGCCGATCGCGTCGAGCCGCTCGCGCATGTCGACGACCCTGACCCGCTCGTACGTCCTCGCGTCCACGACCGTGATGCGCCGGTCGCCCTTCGTCCAGTCGAGCCAGGGGGCGTCGAGCGCGGTGTTCACCTCGCCGATGGACATGTTCCAGATGTACCGGCCGTCGCGGCTGAAGATGTTCTCGTGGGGCTTGTCGCCGGTGGCGAACGAGCCGACCTGCTCACCCGTCTCGATGTCCAGGACGTGCACGGTGTTGGAGGTCGACGCCGAGACCGCGACCCGGGTGCCGTCGGGGGAGACGGCCATGTGGTCGGACCGGTACCCCGAGACCGGGAAGCGCCAGTCGATGTCGCCGGTGGCGAGGTCGATGGAGACGACGTCGGCGAAGCTCGGGCGGGAGACGACCACCGAGGTGCCGTCCGGCGTGGAGTACATGTCGTCGACGAGCTGGTCGTGGCCCTCGCCGACGCCGTTGCGGATGGCCTGGAAGTAGATCCACTTGATCGGGTCGGCGTTGATCTCCGCCATCCGCTCCGCCTTGTCCGGGACGACGTCGATCCGGCCGATCCCGGCGAAGTCGCCGGTGGACCGGATGACGTCCGCGGTGCCGTCCCAGTTGTTCCCGACGAACATCACCTCACGCAGGCCGGCGCGGGCGTCCGGGGCGGCCGAGGCCGTGGCGGCGGGTGCGGCGACGGTGAGGGCGAGGGCGGCGGCGACGGCGCCGAGGTGCCTGGTCGTGAACGCGGGCATGCTGCTCTCCTCCGGCAGGGGGGTGGGGTGTGGGGAGCCATGGAGCGCTGGAGCGATGGGAGCGATGGAGCGCGCAATCTGAACACAGCCGCTTTCAGAGTCAACTTACTGCAAAGTAAGGAATGGGTGCCCTTCTCCACAAGGCCGCGGACACGACAAAATCGGGTGTGGGGCGGGGAGTTGGCGCGAGGGAGGCGAGCGGGTGGCGGGCAGGCTCAGGACGCCGACGGGCCGCTACGGCGGCAAATCGGCCGCGCAGCGCCAGGCCGAACGCCGTCGGCGCTTCCTCGACGCCGCGCTCCAGCTGTTCGGCGACACCCCCGGTTACCGCGCCACGACCGTCGCGGCCCTCAGCGACGCCGCCGGCCTGTCCACCCGCCAGTTCTACGAGGAGTTCCGCACCCTCGAGGACGTGCTCGCCGCGCTCCACCTCCAGGTCAACGCATGGGCCGAGGACGCGGTCCGCGCCGCGGCCGAGGCCACCCGCGACCTGCCGCTCCCCGAGCGCGCCGCCGCGATCTTCCGCGCCTACGCCGCCGACGTCACCGCCGATCCGCGCCGCGTGCGCATCACCTTCGTGGAGATCATCGGGGTCAGCCCGCGCCTGGAGGAACAACGGCTGGCCCGCCGCGCCCGCTGGGTCGACCTCATCTGCGCCGAGGCCCGGGCGGCCGCCGCACGCGGGGAGGCGGCGTCCCGCGACTACCGGCTCGGCGCGACCGCGTTCATCGGCGGCGTCAACGGCCTCCTGCACGACTACAGCGCCGGCTGGGTGGACGCCACCCTCGACGAGGTCGTCGAGGAACTGGTCCGCCAGCTCCTGGCCCTGCTGCGCCCACCCGACTGGCGCCCGACGGCGCGCTGACTACCCGCGCCCCGCACCCAGGACCGCGACCAGGACACCCGCGCACCCGAACACCGCGCACGCCCCCAGCAGGAATCCGGCCAGCAGCCGGCGCCGCAGCGCGCGGTACCGCTCCTCGTACTCCCCGCGCAGCCGCCCGGCGCGCTCGGCCGTGCGCTGCCAGGACGTCCGGGCCAGGGTGAGGTACTCGGCCTCGAACCGTTCCTCCACCTCCCGGCGCCGGGCGTCGCCCAGCCAGTCGAAGGGCGCCGTGAAGCGCGCGGCGGCCGTACGCCCCTCCGCACGGGCGGCGGCGACGAGCAGATGGCCCTCGATCTCGCCGACGAGCGCCCGGGCGATCGGGGGAAGACTGTCCCCGCCGGTCACCGGTGGATCAGCTCCCGCTCCGCGTCGGCCGTGGGGGAGTGGTGCAGGTCGAAGGCGGGGGATTCGCTGCGGATGCGTGGCAGCGTGCGGAAGTTGTGCCGCGGCGGCGGGCAGGAGGTCGCCCACTCCAGCGAACGGCCGTAGCCCCACGGGTCGTCCACCTCGATCTTCCTGCCGTACTTGGCGGTCTTCCAGATGTTGTAGAAGAACGGCAGCATCGACATGCCGAGCAGGAAGGAGAAGACACTCGACACGGTGTTGAGCGCCGTCAGCCCCTCCACCGCCAGATAGTCCGGGATCCGGCGCTGCATGCCGTTCGCGCCCAGCCAGTGCTGGACCAGGAAGGTGCCGTGGAAGCCCACGAACAGCGTCCAGAAGGTGATCTTCCCGAGCCGCTCGTCCAGCATCCTGCCGGTGAACTTCGGCCACCAGAAGTGGAAGCCGGCGAACATCGCGAACACCACGGTGCCGAACACCACGTAGTGGAAGTGCGCCACCACGAAGTACGAGTCGGACACATGGAAGTCGATGGGAGGCGACGCCAGCATCACCCCGGTCAGACCGCCGAACAGGAAGGTGATCAGGAAGCCGGTGCACCAGAGCATCGGTGTCTCGAAGGACAGCGAGCCCTTCCACATGGTGCCGATCCAGTTGAAGAACTTCACACCGGTCGGGACCGCGATCAGGAAGGTCATGAAGGAGAAGAACGGCAGCAGCACACCGCCCGTGACGTACATGTGGTGCGCCCACACCGTCACCGACAGACCCGCGATCGCGATCGTCGCGCCGATCAGACCCATGTAGCCGAAGATCGGCTTGCGGGAGAAGACCGGGATGATCTCACTGACGATGCCGAAGAACGGCAGCGCGATGATGTACACCTCTGGATGCCCGAAGAACCAGAACAAGTGCTGCCACAACAACGCCCCGCCGTTGGACGAGTCGAAGATGTGGGCACCGAACTTGCGGTCGGCCTCCAGCGCGAACAGGGCCGCGGCCAGCACCGGGAAGGCCAGCAGGACCAGCACACCGGTCAGCAGCACGTTCCAGGTGAAGATCGGCATGCGGAACATGGTCATGCCCGGCGTGCGCATGCAGATGATCGTGGTGATGAAGTTGACCGAGCCGAGGATGGTGCCGAAGCCGGAGAAGGCCAGACCCATGATCCACAGGTCACCGCCGATACCGGGCGAGTGCACCGCGTCGGACAGCGGCGAGTAGGCGAACCAGCCGAAGTCGGCCGCGCCCTGCGGGGTCAGGAACCCGCCCACCGCGATGGTCGAGCCGAACAGGTACAGCCAGTAGGCGAACATGTTCAGCCGGGGGAACGCCACGTCCGGCGCGCCGATCTGCAACGGCATGATCCAGTTCGCGAAGCCCGCGAACAGCGGCGCCGCGAACATCAGCAGCATGATCGTGCCGTGCATCGTGAACGCCTGGTTGAACTGCTCGTTCGACATGATTTGCAGACCCGGCCGGGCCAGCTCGGCGCGCATGAACAGCGCCATCACGCCACCGACGCAGAAGAAGGCGAACGACGTCACCAGATACAACGTGCCGATCGTCTTGTGGTCCGTGGTCGTCAGCCACTTGATGCTCTTGAGGTTCCTCACGCCCCGCCTGTGTCCGTGCCCGGTCCGCACGTCACACTCGACGGACGAGACGAGCGTCACGAAAGCACCCGTGACGATCACGAGGGTGCCGGACAGATACGGGACATGAGCAACGACGAGATCTTCGCCGCTGCCTACCGGGAGCACTACTGGGCGGTCAGCCGCTACGTGGCGCGCCGGCTGGACGGGCGCACCGGCGAGGTCGAGGAAGTGGTGGCGGAGGTCTTCACGGTGGCCTGGCGCCGCCGTGCGGAACTGCCGCACACCCCGCTGCCCTGGCTGTACGGGGTGGCACGCAACTGCCTGGCCAACGCGGTACGCGGCCAGGGACGCCGCCGCCGGCTCCTCGCCCGGCTGGGCAACGACGACGCCGCGCACGGGCGGCACATCACCTCGGGCCCCGAGGCGGAGCCACCCGGCGGCTGGGTGCACGAGGCCCTCGCCCGGCTCTCCGCCAAGGACCAGGAAGTACTGCGGCTGACGGCCTGGGAGGAGCTCGGCGTCGACGAACTGGCCGTCGCCCTCGGCTGCGGCAGCCGGGCCGCGGCGATGCGGCTGCACCGTGCCCGCGCCCGGCTCAGAACGGAGATCGACCGCCTGGGCACGGCCACCGCCACCGCCCCGCACCGCCCGCATCCGGCGACCGCCGTCGACGCCACCCCCGCGAAGGAACACGGCCATGGCTGACGAACTCGACCTCCTGCGCCGCGCCGACCCGGTGCCGGCCGACGCTCCGCCGTACGCCGACGGACCGCTCGACCACCGCGGCGAACGACACCTGCGCCGGCTGCTGCGCGAGCCCCCGCCCGCCCCGGTGTCCCGGTGGCGGCCGGCCGGCCGCCGGTCCGCCCACCGCGGCGCACGCCTGGCCTGGGGCCTCGCCGCCACCGCCGTGATCGCCATGACCGCGCTGACCCTGCTGCTGGGCGGCCCGAGCGCCCCGCCCGCCGTCGCCGCGCCCCGTCCGCTGGTCGTACGCGCCGACGCCACGCCCGTACCGCTGGACCTGCTCGCCGAGCGCGCCGAGACCGCCGCGGCGGACGGGGGACCCGCCCTGCGCAAGGGCACGCACGTACAGACCTGGAGCCTCGGCATGTCCGACGACGCACCCCCGATCACCCTGCCCGAGGAGCGTGTGGTGCGCTGGACGGCCGACGGCCGCCACACCGAGCTGGTGGTGGCCACCGACCCGCGCCACCCGGGCCGCCCGGTCATCGGCGAGGACGCGGACGGCAACCCCCGCCGGGTCGAGGACGGCCACGTGATCAGCGCCACGACGTACCCGCCGAGCTGGAGCGACGCCCCGCCCCACTCCCGTCCGCCGCACGACCCGGACCGGCTGCGCGCCTACCTGGAGGAGGCCCAGCACACCGACGCGATGAACACCTCCCAGCTGCTCGACGCGGCCGGCCTGCTCCTCGACAACTGGACGCTGGGCGCCCGCGAGTCGGCGGCCCTCGCCCGCCTCCTCGCGGACACCGGCGGACTCCGGCCCGCCGGAGAGGTCACCGACCGCCTCGGGCGGCACAGCCAGGCCTACGTCCACGAGGTGACCGGCGTGCGCCGCATGCTGATCATGAACCCGGACACCGGCGCCGTCCTCGGACTGGAGACCACCTTCACCGAGGCGCAGCCGGAGTACGCGGTCGCGGCGGGCGACGTCATGGAGTACAGCGCCTGGACACGCTGACCCGGCCCCCGACCGCCCCCGGTGGGCCCGGGACTACTCGTCCCAGGCCTGGATCATGGTCTGCTCGACGATCTCGCCGTCGCGCAACGACAGCATCGACTCGGCGAGGACCCGCACCCCGTCCGGATAGGTGCACTCCTCGCTGAACGCCACCTGGTCGCCCTGGACCACGCAGCGTTCCATCCGGTGGGTCATGTCGCGGCTGTAGACGTCGTCGAGCATCTCGGCGATCTCGTCCCGGCCGTGCAGGACCTTGGGGCGGCTGGGCTGGTCGTACCGGTCGACGATGCGGACCTCCGCGTCCCGCGCGTACAGCGACAACAGGGGTGCCGCCGTCTCTCCTTCGATGCCCCGGCGCAGCGCTTCGGTGTCGAAGCCGGGGCCTGCCGTGGTGCCCATGACGACCTCCTTCGGAGTCCGAAGGCCGCGGCCCGCAGCGGGGACGGGCCGTCCCGGCCCTCTCCTTTCGAGGTTCCTCCGTTCCGGCGCCCTCGGCAACGGCACCCGTGCCACTGGTCCTCACGGGTGAGCGGCTTCGGCCGCCCGTGTCCGTCCCGGGGCGCCCGCGTTGCTCAGGACATGATCTCAACACGACGTATCGTCGCCGTCGTCGGGCTCGCCGCCGGTGTCACCGGCCTCGCCGCACCGATGGCGAGCGCGGCCGACCAGGGCGCGCTGGGCACGCAGAAGCTCAGCCTGACGAACACCCTCGACTCGCTGGCGGTCGACGACATGCCCGCCGAGGACCGGGCGCGGATGCCGCTCCCGTCCCAGCAGCTGAGCCGGCTACAGGACCTCCAGCAGCTCCAGCAGGTCACCGGCCTGGTCTCGCCCGTGTTCGGCGTCGTCCCCGCCCTGGGCTGACGCCCGCGCCGGCCGCCGGGGTCCGGTCGGTCGGCCGGACCCCGTGAACCGCCCCGTCACCTGCCCCTTCGCGATCACTTGCGCGTAGGGTCTGGGGGAACGCTGAACGGCCGAAGAAGGGGTCAGGACCATGGCGCAGGAAGTACGCGGCGTGATCGCACCGGGCAAGGACGAGCCGGTACGGATCGAGACGATCGTCGTACCGGATCCCGGTCCGGGCGAGGCCGTGGTCAAGATCCAGGCCTGCGGGGTGTGCCACACCGACCTGCATTACAAGCAGGGCGGCATCAGTGACGACTTCCCCTTCCTGCTCGGCCACGAGGCGGCGGGTGTCGTGGAGTCGGTCGGCGCCGGGGTCACCGACGTCGCCCCCGGCGACTTCGTGATCCTCAACTGGCGTGCCGTGTGCGGAAAGTGCCGGGCCTGTCTGCGCGGACGGCCCTGGTACTGCTTCGACACCCACAACGCCGAGCAGAAGATGACCCTCGCCGCCACCGGCCAGGAACTCTCCCCGGCCCTCGGCATCGGCGCCTTCGCCGAGAAGACCCTGGTCGCCGCCGGGCAGTGCACCAAGGTCGACCCGGCCGTCGCCCCCGAGGTGGCCGGCCTGCTCGGCTGCGGCGTGATGGCCGGCATCGGCGCCGCCATCAACACCGGCAACGTCGGCCGCGGCGACACCGTCGCCGTCATCGGCTGCGGCGGCGTCGGCGACGCGGCGATCGCCGGGTCCCACCTGGCGGGCGCGTCGAAGGTCATCGCCGTGGACATCGACGACCGCAAGCTGGAGACCGCCCGCGGCATGGGCGCCACCCACACCGTCAACTCCCGCGAGACCGACCCCGTCGACGCGATCCGCGAACTGACCGGCGGCTTCGGCGCCGACGTCGTCATCGAGGCCGTCGGCCGCCCCGAGACCTACCGACAGGCCTTCTACGCCCGCGACCTGGCCGGCACCGTCGTCCTCGTCGGCGTACCGACGCCCGAGATGAAGCTGGAGCTGCCGCTGCTCGACGTGTTCGGCCGCGGCGGCTCCCTCAAGTCCTCCTGGTACGGCGACTGCCTGCCCTCCCGCGACTTCCCGATGCTCATCGACCTCCACCTCCAGGGCCGCCTGGACCTCGGCAAGTTCGTCACCGAGACCATCGAACTGGACCAGGTGGAGCAGGCCTTCGACCGGATGCACGCCGGCGACGTGCTGCGTTCGGTGGTGGTGCTCTGATGTCCGCCCGCATCGAACGCCTCGTCACCTCGGGCCAGTTCAGCCTCGACGGCGGCACCTGGGACGTCGACAACAACGTCTGGCTCGTCGGCGACGACCACGAGGTCGTCGTCATCGACGCCGCCCACGACGCCGACGCCATCGCCGAGGCCGTCGGCGACCGCAGGCTCACCGCCATCGTGTGCACCCACGCCCACAACGACCACGTGGGCGCCGCCCCCGCGCTCGCCGAGCGCACCGGTGCCACCATCTGGCTGCACCCCGACGACCTGCCCCTGTGGCAGCAGACCCACCCCGACCGCGACCCGGACGCGTGGCTGACCGACGGCCTCGTCATCGAGACCGCCGGCGCCGACCTGACCGTCCTGCACACCCCGGGCCACGCCCCCGGCGCGGTCTGCCTCTACGACCCCGGCCTCGGCACCGTCTTCACCGGCGACACCCTCTTCCAGGGCGGCCCCGGCGCCACCGGCCGGTCCTACTCCCACTTCCCGACGATCATCGACTCGATCCGGGACAAACTGCTGGTCCTCCCGCCCGAGACGGAGGTCCGCACCGGCCACGGCGACTCCACGACCATCGGCGCCGAGGCCCCGCACCTTCAGGAGTGGATCAAGCGCGGGCACTGACCCGGGCGGTCGCGGCCGAGATCGTCCCGGACACGCGGCAAAAGGTGACAGAAGATGTCCGGCTTCCCGGGCACTCTCGAACACGACATCGCTCGTGCGGAACGTGAGCCAGTGCGGAACGTGAGCGCGCGCGGACGTGAGGGAGAGGACGGGAGCCGGACATGACAGGGTCACCGAAAGGTCCGCTGGCAGGCAGGGTCGCACTGGTCGCCGGGGCGACCCGCGGCGCCGGACGGGGCATCGCCGTCGAACTGGGCGCGGCGGGCGCCACCGTCTACGTCACCGGCCGCAGCACCCGCGCCCGGCGCTCGGAGTACGACCGTCCCGAGGCGATCGAGGACACCGCCGACCTGGTCACCGAGGCGGGCGGCCGGGGCATCGCCGTACCCGCCGACCACCTCGACCCGGCGCAGGTCGCGACCGTGGTCGACCGCATCGCCAGCGAGCAGGCCCGGCTGGACGTCCTGGTCAACGACATCTGGGGCGGCGAGACGCTCTTCGAGTGGGACAGCCCGGTCTGGGAGCACGACCTCGACAAGGGACTCAGGCTGCTGCGGCTCGCCGTCGAGACCCACGCCATCACCAGCCACCACGCCCTGCCGCTGCTGCTGCGCCGCCCCGGCGGACTCGTCGTCGAGGTCACCGACGGCACCGACGCCTACAACCGCGACCACTACCGCAACTCGTTCTTCTACGACCTGGCCAAGACGTCCGTGCTGCGCATGGCCTTCTCCCTCGGGCACGAGGTGGGGCCGCGCGGTGCCACGGCCGTCGCGCTGACCCCCGGCTGGCTGCGCTCGGAGATCATGCTCGACCACTTCGGCGTACGCGAGGAGAACTGGCGCGACGCCCTGGACCGCGTCCCGCACTTCGCCATCTCCGAGACGCCCCGCTACGTGGGCCGCGCGGTCGCCGCCCTCGCCGCCGACCCGGGCGTGGCGCGCTTCAACGGGCAGTCCCTGTCCAGCGGCGGCCTCGCCCAGGAGTACGGCTTCACCGACCTCGACGGCAGCCGCCCGGACGCCTGGCGGTACCTCGTCGAGGTGCAGGACGCGGACAAACCCGCCGACGTCACCGGCTACCGCTGACGGGCGGCAGCGGCCACCGGGCGCCGTGCCCCGGCGGCAGCGCCAGGTCCTCCCGTACGGCCGTGTAGTAGCCCTCGCGTGCGGCGCGCTGCCCTTCCAGCAGGGCCCGCCAGGCCGCCGGGTCGTGGGACTCCTCGCGCAGGAAGCGCTCCATCTCCATGACCGCCACCACCCAGACCCGCGCCTTCTCCACCACGTCCTTGCTGCCCAGCAGGAGCAGTGCCTCACCGGCCGGGTCGCGGGCGAGGGCGGCCTCGGCCTGGGCGGGTGCGGCCTCGGCGGGGGCCAGCGGATGCGGGTGCGGGTCGTTGCCGAGGTGGGCGGCCACCCGGTACGTCAGCGTGACGGAGGTCTTCAGCGTCCGCGCGTAGTCGGCGTAGACCGCGAGCCTGCGCTCCTCCCAGCGGGCCGCCGTCTCCCGGTCGAACCGGGCGCGGTCGCTGCGGACCACGGCGAAATAGGAACCGAGGGCGCCGATGACGACGCCCAGGAGCGCGGGGAGTTGTTGCAGGAACGCGGACATGACCGCACGCTATCTGCCGCTGTGATCGTCGCGGCAGTACGGTCGGGCCATGACGGACACCAGGCGGTTCACCGACCACGCGGCACTCGTGACGGGCGCGGCCCGGGGCATCGGCGCGGCCACCGCACGCCGGCTCGCCACGGAGGGGGCCCGGGTGCTGCTGACCGACGTGGACCTCCCGGCGGCGCGGCGCAGGGCGGAAGGGCTGGCGGACGAAGGGCTCGACGTGGCCGCGTTCGCCTGCGACGTCGGTGACCGGGCGTCCGTGGAGGCGGCCGTCGCCCACGCCGTGCAGATCTTCGGCGGCCTGGACGTGCTGGTCAACAACGCCTTCGCCTGCACGCCCGACGCCCCGCTCTTCGAGGACGAACCGGACGAGGTGTGGGCCCGCGACCTCGACGTCACCCTCACCGGGGCCTACCGCTGCTGCCGGGCCGCCCTGCCCCACCTCGCGGCCTCCGGGCGCGGCGCGATCGTGAGCATCGGCTCGGTCAACGGGGTCCAGGACTTCGGCAACCACGCCTACAGCGCCGCGAAGGCCGGTCTCGCCTCGCTGACCCGCACCCTCGCCGGACACGCGGCCCCGCGCGGCGTCCGGGTCAACCTGGTGACGCCGGGCACGGTGCGCACCACGGCCTGGGAGGGCCGGGACGAGGAACTGGCGGCGGTGCGAGGCCTCTACCCGCTCGGCCGGGTCGGCGAGCCCGAGGACGTCGCGGCGGCCGTCGCCTTCCTCGCCTCGCACGACGCCTCCTGGATCACCGGGACCACCCTGGCGGTCGACGGCGGCCTGACCGCCGTCAACACCGGCTTCCGGCGTGCCGTCCGGGAGACGGAGGTCCCGGACTGACGGACGAGGAGGACCTGGTGGTGTTTGTCACGGTTGCGTCGCGGCGGTCGGCGGCGCGCAACCAAAGCCGCCGGAGGGCGGTCTAGCTTGCCGGGATCGCACGAAGGCGACCTTCCGCACCGCGCACCGCCTCGACGCGAAAGGCATGACCGGCCATGGGGGACATACGCAGACGGGGAGCCGTCGCACTCGGGGTCACCGCACTGGTGGCACCGCTCACACTCGCACTCACGGCGGCTCCGGCCCAGGCCGCGAGCTGCACCGCGAAGGCGGGTCCGTACCAGAAGAAGGTGGAGAAGTTCCTCGGCCGCAAGGCCGACGGCAAGCAGTCCACCGCCGACTGCAAGGCCATCCGCGCCTTCCAGACCAAGCACGGCATCCAGCCGAACGCCGGCTACGCGGGTCCCGTCACCTGGGGGGTGATGGACCTGATGACGAAGCAGAAGGCCGTCGGCAAGAATCCGAACAAATCCGGCAAGTGCCCCACCAACAAGGGCCGGATCGCCTGTGTGAACCTCAGCCTCCAGCTGAGCTGGATCCAGGACGGAAAGAAGCTGGTGTACGGGCCGGTGCCGGTCCGCACCGGGCGCAACGGGTACGAGACCCGCACCGGCCTGAAGAAGGTCTACTGGCGCAACATCGACCACGTCTCGACCATCTACCACGTGCCGATGCCCTACAGCCAGTTCTTCGACGGGGGCCAGGCCTTCCACTCCGTCGGCGTCAGCGTGTGGAGCCCGCCGGGTTCGCACGGCTGCGTCAACATGACGAAGACCGACGCCAAGAAGTACTGGTCGCTGCTGAAGAAGGGCGACGACGTCTACGTGTACGGCCGCAAGCCGGGCACCTGACGGAGACCGGCGCCCGGCGTGGATGTGAACAGGCGGGCCGTGTGCGGCAGGACACATCCGGCGGGAACGAACTCGCCCGTGGGTCTTGACAGATGGGACCATCGACGTGATCAGTAACACGGTCCGTTTTGTCCGTTTGGCTCGCGATTACTCACATCGTCTTCACGCCGGGCGCCGTATGCTTCACAGCATGTCCACCACTGTTGAACCCTCCTCCGAGCGATCGGCTGCCGAGGTCAACGAGGAGATCCGGGCCCTGTGGCTCCGGTCGGGCGGGACACTGAGCGTCGAGCAGCGCGCGGAGTACCAGCGGCTGGTCATGGAGTGGGCCAACGCGGCCCCGGAGTCCGTGAACGCCGCCTGACCGGCGCCCGAGCCTCCTCGCCGTCCCGGCCCCCGGCAGCCCCACGGCCCCGGCCCTCGTACCGCCCCGGTCAGCCCCACGTCGCCGAGTAGTGCCGCTGGTAGGCCTTGCGGTCCTGTTCCGCCCGGATCCACCGCGTGGCCACCAGCGCCACCAGGCTGCCCGCGACGATCAGCAGCCCCGGTCCGACGTTCCTGCGGTCCGTGAGCCGGGCGAGCAGCGTCGAACCCTCGACGCCCGTCACGGGTGCCGACGCCCCCGGGGCCGCGGCGCCCGGCGGCGCGGTCGCCGAGGTGCCCGCGGCGTCGTCCTGCTGCCCGGAGCCGACGAGCCGTACCCCGAGCGACTTCATCGCCTCCGGCAGCGGCTGGAAGAAGGTGGTGCCGCCCTTGTCGCAGTCGCCGCTGCCGCCCGACGTCACGCCGAGCGCGATGCCCTCGGAGAACATCGGTCCGCCGCTGTCCCCGGGCTCGGCGCACACATCGGTCTCGATCAGGCCGGTGACCGTGCCCTCCGGGTAGTTGACCGTCGCGTCCAGTGCCGTCACCCGGCCGTCGCGCAGCCCGCTGGTGCTCCCGCTGCGGAACACCCGCTGTCCGACCGCCGGTTCGCCCGTCCCCGTGATCCGCACGCCCTTGCCGTCGCCGACCGCCACCAGGTCGGCTCCGTCGCCCGCCTTGCCGTTCGCGTACTCGACCAGGGAGAAGTCGTCCCCGGGGAAGCTCCCCGCGACCGTCCGGCCGACCTGCCGGGCACCGGGGCCGTCGCCGAACCAGACGGAACCCGTGGGCCCGCAGTGGCCCGCGGTCAGGATGAAGTCGCTCGTGCCGTCGGTCACGTTGAACCCCGCCGAGCAGCGCCCCGCCGTGGACAGGATCGGCTCCGCGCCGTTCAGCCGGGTGGTGAACGCGCCCTCGGTGCGCTCCATCCGGACGAACCCGCCGATGCCCTCCGCGACACCCGTCAGCCGCGACCAGTCGGACCCGGAGACCGTGCGGTCGCCGCGCACCACCACCTCGTTCGAGCGGTAGTCCAGTGCCCAGGCCGTACCGGAGACCCGGGGCGCCGCACGCAGCGTGGCGGTCGCCGACCTCAGCTCGGACATGCTGTGCCGCACCCGCTTCGCCGTGGCCCCGGCCCGCCGTACCGCCTCGGCGGTGCGCTCGTCCGTGACCGCCACCACGGGCCGGCCGTCGGAGTCGACCCAGTGGCCCGCCGTACGGTCGGTGCCCAGCCGGGAGACGAGGCCGGCGCCGGCGCCGGACGCGGTCCGGGCGAGGGTGCGCGGCGCCGCGGAGGCGCCGGGGGGCTCGCTCGCCCCGGCGTGGGCGACCATCGCCGAGCCGGCCAGCAGTCCGCCGACGGCCGCCAGCCGTGCCACTCGCCGGACGATGCGTCGTCGTGCGTGCCTCATGCGTGCGCTCCCGGAACCGACCGCGCGGCGTCGCCGCCGCGGGGGCCTCCGGACGTCGAGCGCCCCCCTCCCATACGGGGGCGGGACCCTCCGTGTTCACCGGGCGGGTGTCCGGTTCCCCGCGCCGCCGCGGCGACCTATCTTGGCCCCATGACCAGCATTCCGTGGGACCAGTCCGGTGAACCGAACCCCCTGCGCGCGCTGACGCCGGACGAGCTGCGCCGGCGCACGAGCCTGAAGTGGCGCACCTACCCCGCGGACGTACTGCCGCTGTGGGTGGCCGAGATGGACGTACCGGCGGCCGGACCCGTCGTACGGGCCGTCACCGAGGCCATGGAACTCGGCGACACCGGCTACCCCGTCGGCACCGCCTACGCCGAGGCCCTCGCCGCCTTCGCCGCCAAGCGGTGGGGCTGGGACGACCTGGCCGTGGAACGCACGGCGATCGTGCCCGACGTGATGCTGGGCGTGGTGGAGATGCTCAAGCTCGTCACCGGGCCCGGCGACCCGGTGATCGTCAACCCGCCGGTGTACCCGCCGTTCTACCAGTTCGTCACCCACCTGGACCGGCGCGTGGCCGAGGCGCCGCTCGGCCCGGACCTGCGGATCGACCTCGGCGCACTGGAGGAGGAGTTCCGGCGGGCCGTCGCGGGCGGCCGCCGGGCGGCCTTCCTGCTGTGCAGCCCGCACAACCCGACCGGCACCGTCCACACCGCCGGCGAACTGGCGGCCGTCGCCGCCCTCGCCGAGCGGTACGGCGTCCGGGTGGTCGCCGACGAGATCCACGCCCCGGTCGTCACCGCCCCCGACGCGCGGTTCGTGCCCTACCTGAGCGTGCCGGGCGCCGAGCGCGGCCTCTCGCTGATGTCGGCGTCCAAGGGCTGGAACCTGGCCGGCCTCAAGGCGGCCCTGGCCGTCGCCGGACCCGGTGCCGCCGACGACCTGGCGCGGATGCCGGAGGAAGTCGGTCACGGGCCGAGCCATGTCGGCGTCCTCGCCCACACCGCCGCCCTGCGCGACGGCACCGCCTGGCTGGACGCCGTGCTCGCCGGGCTCGACGAGAACCGGCGGCTGCTCACCGGCCTGCTCGCCGAGCGACTGCCGGGAGTCGTCCACCGCCCCGGGGAGGCGACCTACCTCGCCTGGCTCGACTGCCGCGCCCTCGGCCTCGGCGACGACCCGGCGGAGGTCTTCCTCGACCGCGGCCGGGTGGCCCTCAGCCCCGGCATCCCCTTCGGCAGCGGCGGGGCGGGGCACGTACGGCTGAACCTGGCGACCTCGCCGGAGATGCTCACGGAGGCGGTGCGCAGGATGGCGTCGGTCCTGGAGTGAGGCGCGGGCGACGTGGGGCGCGGGCGGCGTGAGGCGCAGGCGACGTGGGGCGCCGGCGCGGGGGCGCCTAGACTTCCGCAGCATGGACGACGACGCGTCACTGGACCGGCTCGGCTCCGGCAAGTACCTGCTGGTCACCACCTACCGGAAGAACGGCACACCGGTCGCCACCCCGGTGTGGGTCGTGCGGGACGGCGACGCGCTCGGTGTCTGGACGGTGGCCGACTCCTGGAAGGTCAAGCGCGTGCGCAACCGCGCCGACGTCCTGGTGGGCCCCTGCGACGTACGCGGCAGGCCGACGGGCGACCAGGTCCCGGGCACGGCGGAGATCTGCGACCCCGCCACCACCGCCCGCTACCGGAAGCTGCTGATCCGCAAGTACCGCGTCGTCGGCCTGCTCACTCTCTTCGGCAGCCGGCTGCGCAGGGGACTCGACGGCACCCTGGGCATCCGCATCACGCTCACTCCCGGACCGCCGCCCGGGAACTGACCGGCCCTCAGGTCCAGGCCCGGTACGGCTCGTCGACCAGCTGGAAGACCGGCTCGCCGCGCACCGGGTCCTTGGCCGTGGACAGCCGCACGCGGTCGCCGCTGTGGATGCCGATGAGCGGCCCCATGACCCGGCCGCGCAGCACGAAGCCCTCGGCCATCTCGATGAGGGAGACATTGCGCGCGGCGGGGGTGTTGCGGTGCACCACCGTGGCGTGGCGCACCGTCCCGGTGCCCTCGCTGCGCTCCGTCCGCAGCTCGCTGCCGCGACAGACCGGGCACAGCACCCGGTGGTACATGGCGGTTCCGCACCAGGTGCAGCGCTGGTAGAAGACGGCCTCGGTTTCCGGGGCCCGGCCCTCGGCCTTCGGGTCGAGCAGGCCCGTCGCGGGGCCGGCCGCCTGCTGAGCGACGTTTCCTGAGTGGTACACGCTGGTCAACTCCCTGCACTCGGGCCGGAATCCCGCGTGCGCGGTCACCGGGCACGCGTGTGCGCGGCTCACCGTGCCACCGTGCACGGACCACAGCGTATGGCACTCAGTGTCACTCGTAAAGGCACTCGGTACCCTTGATTGGAGCGGGCGGCTCGTGGCCGAGCCGCGGTCGCCCCGCCGTCCCCCGCCCGTCAGTCGCGCGCGAACGCGTCCTCGATCTCCCGCAGCACCTGCCACAGGGGCGTCCCGCGGCGCGCGGCCACGACCACCACGTCCTCGGGCGAGGTGCCGCGGGGCGGCACGGGCACGTCGCCGAAGGCGGACTGCGCGTACGCCAGCGCGTGGTCCACGGCGGCACCCGCGTCGTCGCGGCCGTCCGAACGCAGCCAGGACCGCAGGGCGTTGTTGTGCGCCGCGACCACCGCGGCCGCGATCACGTCGGCCCGCAGGATCCCGTCCGGGCGCCCGCCCAGCCGCCCGCGCAGATACTCGGCGAGGGCGCGCTCGTAGCGCCACACCACCGACAACTCGTAGGCGCGCAGCCCGGGGACCTTCTTGGTGAGGTGGTACCGCTGGACGGAGAACGCCGGGTTCTCGGCGTACATGCGCAGCACGAGCCGGGCCGCGTCGCAGACCCGCCGCACCGGGTCGGCGTCCGCCGTGGAGCGGGCCAGGAACGCCTGCATGTCGCTCAGGCACCGTTCGTGGTCGGGGAAGACCACGTCCTCCTTGGACGGGAAGTACCGGAAGAAGGAGCGCCGTCCGACGCCGGCGAGGGCGACGATGTCGTCCACGGTGGTCTGTTCGTATCCCCGTTCGAGGAAGAGCCGGAACGCCGCCGCGACCAGCGCCTCGCGCATCGGCGGCCGGACCTCCGCCGGGTCCGTCCCGTCCCCGCGGCGGGGAGCCGCGCTGCTGGTGCTCATGAAGGGGAACGTAGCAGCCCGGCGAAGTGGTGGCACTCAGTGCAGCGAAAGGAGGGAACTGAGTGCATCTTCCTGGACCGGTCCGCACGTTTCTGGACCTGACCGCACCTGTCGACGCGTCGCGCCGGTCGCATACGATCACTTCCGATCAGCCTCGGAGGAGTTCCGTATGCCGTCCACCCGCCCCCGCCTCCTGTACGTCACCGACCTGGCCTATCAGGCGCGCGGACGGCGCTATTGCGACGAGGACATCCACCTGTCCTCGCGGCTGCGCGAGGAGTTCGACCTGGCCCTGTGCCATCCCCGGGACGCCGCCGCGCTGCTGGACGCCTTCGACGCGGTCGTCGTCCGCAACAGCGGGCCCGTGCAGGGGTACGAGGCGGCCTACGAGGCCTTCCGCGAGCGGGCGACCGAACGCGGGACGCGCGTCTACAACCAGCTCACCGGCCGGGCGGACATGGTCGGCAAGCAGTACCTGCTCGACCTCTCCGCCGCGGGCTTCCCGGTGATCCCCACCGTCGACCGCGCCGAGGACCTGCACCGGCTGCCCGACGCGGAGGAGTACGTCGTCAAGCCCAGGCGCGGCGCCGACTCGGCGGGCCTGCGGATCGTCCCCGCGGGCCGTGTGCCCGAGGTGCTGGCCGGTGCCGGGGACCTGCTCGTCCAGCCGCGCGTCGACTTCGCCTACGAGGTCTCCTTCTACTTCGTCGACCACGACTACCAGTACGCCCTCCACGCGCCGCACCCCGACCGCCGCTGGCAGCTGGAGCCGTACGACGCCACCGTGGCCGACCTCGACTTCGCCCGGCGGTTCATCGAATGGAACGGCGTGGACCACGGAATCCAGCGCGTCGACGCCTGCCGCGCCCCGGGCGGCGAGCTGCTGCTGGTCGAGCTGGAGGACCTCAACCCCTACCTGTCCCTGGACGCCCTCGACGAGCCGGCCCGCGACGCCTTCGTCGCCGCCCTGCGCACGGCCCTGCGACGCCTGCTCGCCACCTGATCCGCCCCGGCGCCTAGCATGGCCGCCATGGACGTGTTCCTGGACCGGCTCGACCCGGACATGTGCGTCGTCACGGCCGCCGCGGACGGGGAGCGGGCCGGCTGCCTGGTCGGCTTCTCCTCGCAGTGCTCCATCCGGCCCGTGCGCTACGCCGTGTGGATCTCCGACGCCAACCGGACCTTCCGCGTCGCACGGTCCGCCGACGTCCTGGCGGTCCACCTGCTGGCCCGGGGCCAACGCGAGACCGCCGAGATCTTCGGCGGGCTGACCGGCGACGACGTCGACAAGTTCGACCGGGTCCGCTGGCGGGAGGGGTACGCGGGGGCCGCCGTACTGGCGGACGCCGAGGCGTGGTTCGTCGGGCGGGTCGTGGAGCGGATCGCGGGCGGCGACCACGTCGGTTTCGTCCTGGAGCCGGTCGAGTGGGGCGGGCGGGGGAAGACCTCCGCCGGGCCGCTGCTGCGGCTCGCCGACGCCCGCACCGTCCGGCCCGGACACCCCGTCGACTGACGCGCCCCCGCCGTCGGCACGGGTCAGCGCGTGGTGGCCCGCTCGGCCAGCGCCTCGGTGACGGCCCGTACGCTGCGCGCGATGTGCTGCAACTGGAGCACCTCCGCCGCGTACAGCTTGATGGTGTGCTCGATGGCCGCCTCGTGCAGGCCGAGCCGCGGCAGGTCCGCCCGGGCGGTCCGCAGCGCGGTGCGGGCCACCCGGATCTCGTGCTGGACCTGGATCTGCGCATGGCGGGCGAGCAGCACCGGGTGCCGGATGAGCGCCGGATAGCCGGCGTAGCGCGCCGGGACCAGCTCGCGCAGCCACCTGGTGGCCGAGCGTTCCCAGTCGTAGCTGCCGGGTGTCTTGACCTGGCAGGGCCAGTCCGGGCTGATGCGCGTGGTCGTCAGGGGCATGATCATCGCTTCCGGGTGTGCGGCGTCGACGGGGTGGGCGACGGGTGGGGGCGGCCCCGGTCCAGGGGACGACCGGGACCGCCGCGGGCGCTCGCGCAGGCGATGCCCGACCGGAACACCCGGTGCGCCGGAGCGGGTGGGAGTCGGCGGCCGAGGTGCTCGCGGCAGGTGCGGACGCGGTCCGGGGCGGCCGGGTCGCGATCCGTGAGCAGTATTTATATATGCCATCCGGTTTGCAAGACGTATGAAAACATTCATGTCTGCTGTGACGGGACGGCCCGTCCGCGCCGGCCGGTCGCCGGGCGGCTCAGTCCCGCAGGAAGAACTGGTGCTGCTCCGCGACCTGCTCGTACTCCTCCAGCCGCGCCTGCGTCCGCTCCGGATCGGCGTCGGTCATCGCCTGTAGCAGCGCCGCGCACATCACGCCCGGCGCCGCGTAGGAGTCGAAGACCAGCCGGGACCCCGTACCGGTGGCGAAGGTGACGTCGGCCTCGTCCACGAGGGGGCCGAGCGCCAGGTCGGTGATGAGCGCCACCTTCAGCCCGGCGCCGCGGGCCACGCGCACCGCGCCCAGGGTCTCCTGGGCGTGCCGGGGCATGGAGAAGGCCAGCACCCAGGTGCCGCCCGCCTCCCGGGACTGGAGCAGGGCGTCGTAGGCGACCGTGCCGCCCCGGGTCACCAGGCGCACGTCGGGGTGGACCCGGCGGGCCGCGTAGGCGAAGTACTCGGCGAGCGAGACGGAGATGCGCGGCCCGAGCACGGTCAGCGGCACCGAGGCGGCCAGCTTGCGGCCCACGTCGATCACCCGGTCCGCGTCGGCGAAGTCGCGCCGCAGGTTCTCCAGGTTCTCGATCTCGGCGTCCACCGCCGCCTGCAACTCGTTGCCCCGGTACTCCTCGGCCGCGGGCCCGCCCCGGCCGCCCAGCGCGATCGCCTGGAGTTGCTCCCGCAACGCCGGGTAGCCGCTGAAGCCGACCGCCGAGGCGAACCGCGTCACGGACGGCTGACTCACACCCACCCGGTCGGCCAGGTCGGTGATCGACAGGAACGCCGCCTCGGTGAGGTGCTCGATGAGGTACTGCGCGATGCGCCGCTGTCCCGGGGAGAGCCGGGGCCGGTCGAAGAGCGTCCGGAGCCGGGAGGTGGGGGAGATCTCCGACTGCGGGGCGGCCCGCCCCGAGGTGATCGCCGACGCCTGTGCGCGTGCCTGCTGCGGCGATGGCACGGGTGCGCCTCCCTTGTCTCCCATGTCTCCCACGACGGTCAACATAGCCCAACCGCTGCGCCCGGCAGCCGGGGCCGCCGGGACGCCACGGGCTCGGCATCCGCCGGAAAGGGGCATGGCGGTGGCCGGGTCGGAGCCGGCATGTCCCCTCCCCAGGGGAGCGGGACCGCACCCCGCCGGGGCCCCGGACGGGGCGCTCACCGCCGCCCCGCAGGGCGCCGCGCCGCATCACCCCGGACGGGACCGCATTACCCCCGACGGGGCCGCATCACCCCGGACGGGGATAGCACCGCGTCGCCCGGGAACCCGCCGTCACGGAAGGACCCGCAGACACGGACGAGGAGCCGACGTCATGACCGTCCCGGAAGAGAACCGGCCGAAGACCGACACCACCGACGACGTTCTCGGTCGGCGCCGGCGCGAGCGTGAGCAGGACGAGCCCCGTCCGCCCGGCGGCACCGGCCGTACCCTGCGCGAGGCCCTCGAAGAGGCGCACGTCCGCCCCGACGACTTCGACGAGGAGTGACCGCGTCACCCAGGGGCTGAGGACGCGGATCCCCGCACGTCCGGCACCGCCCGAGCCGGTACCACCAGGTCGGCCAGGTGCCGGGTCGCGGCCACCAGGTCGGCGTTGCGCCGGTCGGGACCGAGTGCCCACGCGGCCGCGTCCGCGGCGGACTTGCCGAAACGCTCGTGCCGCGCCACGAGCCGCCTGACACGCTCCGACTCCTCCAAAGCGCAGAACCACACCTCGTCGAGCCGGGCCCGCACCCGCGCCCAGGCACCGCACTCCAGCAGCAGGTAGTTGCCCTCCGTCACCACCAGCCGGGCGGAGGGCGGCACCGGCACGGCCCCGGCGACGGGCTGTTCCAGCACCCGCTCGAAGCCGGGCGCGTAGACGACGTCTCCGTCCTCCTCCGCGCGCAGCCGGTCGAGCAGCGCCGCGTACCCCGCCGCGTCGAAGGTGTCCGGCGCGCCCTTGCGGTCCCGGCGGCCCAGCCGGTCCAGCTCCACGTCGGCGAGGTGGAAGCCGTCCATCGGCACGTGCGCCACCCACGGCGCACCCGTGCCGTTCAGCTCCCGCACCAGATGCCCGGCCAGCGTCGACTTCCCGGCACCGGGGCTGCCCGCGATGCCCAGGATCGCGCGCCGCCCGCCCCGGGGCAGCCGGCGGGCACGGGCGAGCAGGTCCTCGAAGGTCAGCGACACACCGCACAGTGTGTCACCTGATCGGAGCCGCCCCGGCGGGGAACTGTGGGGGTATGACGACGCAGCTCGGACTTCCCGACGACATCCAGGCCTGCCTCTTCGACCTCGACGGGGTCGTCACCAGGACGGCGGTGGTGCACGCCGCCGCCTGGAAGGAGACGTTCGACGCCTTCCTGCGCGAGCGGGACGGCGCCGGCTTCCGCCCCTTCACCGACTCCGACTACGACCAGTACGTCGACGGCCGCCCCCGCGCCGACGGCGTCCGCTCCTTCCTCGCCTCCCGCGGCGTCGAGCTGCCCGAGGGAACCCCCGACGACCCTCCGGACGCGCAAACCGTCAACGGCGTCGGCAACCGCAAGAACGAACTCCTCCTGGAGAAGATCCGCACCGACGGCGTGGAGCCCTACGAGGGCACCCTGCGCTACATCGACGCCGTCCGCGCCGCCGGTCTGGCCACCGCGATCGTCTCCTCCAGCGCCAACACCCGGGACGTACTGCACTCCATCGACGCCGAGCGCCTGTTCGACGTGCGGATCGACGGCGTCGTGGCCCGGGAGCGGAAACTGCCCGGCAAACCACATCCGGACACCTTCCTGGCCGCCGCCCGCGACCTCGGCGTCGAACCGTCCCGCGCCGCCGTCTTCGAGGACGCGCTGGCCGGCATGGACGCGGGCCGCTCCGGACACTTCGGCTACGTCGTCGGCGTCGACCGCGTCGGCCAGACCGACGCCCTCTACGCCCACGGCGCCGACCGCGTCGTCAAGGACCTCGCCGAACTGGGGGGCCACGCGTGATCACCAACCGGACGTACACCGTGGAGCCCTGGCGGGTGCGCGAGACCGCCCTCAACCTCGACCTCCTCGCCCAGAGCGAGTCCGTCTTCGCCCTGTCCAACGGCCACGTCGGCTGGCGCGGCAACCTCGACGAGGGCGAACCGCACGGCCTGCCCGGCAGCTACCTCAACGGCGTCTACGAACTCCACCCGCTGCCCTACGCCGAGGCGGGCTACGGCTACCCGGAGTCCGGCCAGACCGTCATCAACGTCACCAACGGCAAGCTGCTGCGGCTGCTGGTCGACGACGAGCCCTTCGACCTGCGCTACGGACGGCTCGGCAAGCACGAACGCACCCTGGACCTCAGGCGCGGCGTGCTGGAGCGCAGCTGCGAGTGGACCTCCCCGGCCGGTACGACCGTCCGGGTGCGCTCCACCCGCCTGGTCTCCCTCACCCAGCGCGCCATCGCCGCAGTGGAGTACGAGGTCGAGCCCGTCGACGACCGCACCCGGATCGTCATCCAGTCCGAACTCGTCGCCAACGAGAGCCTGCCCGGCGCCGACGGCGACCCCCGGGCGGCCCAGGCGCTCCAGTCCCCGCTGGAGCCCGAGGAGGACCTGGCCATCGGCTCCCGGCTGCGGCTGGTCCACCGCACCCGGCGCAGCGGCCTCAGGGTCGCCGTGGCCGCCGACCACGTCGTCGACGCGCCCGGGGAGATCACCACCAGCAGCGAGAGCAACACGGACGTGTCCCGCCTGACCATCACCTCCGTCCTCGACCCGGGGCAGCGGCTGCGGGTGCAGAAGACCGTCGCCCACGGGTGGTCGGGCGCCCGCTCCAGGCCCGCGATGAGCGACCAGGTCGAGGCCGCGCTGGCCGCCGCCGCCCACGGCGGCTGGGACGGCCTCGTACGCGAACAGCGGGAGTACCTCGACGACTTCTGGGCCCGCGCGGACGTCGAGGTGCACGGCGACGAGGAGATCCAGCAGGCCGTCCGCTTCGCCCTGTTCCACGTGCTGCAAGCGGGTGCCCGCGCCGAGCAGCGCGCGATTCCGGCCAAGGGACTGACCGGCTCCGGATACGACGGCCACGCCTTCTGGGACACCGAGATGTTCGTGCTGCCCCTCCTCACCTACACCGCGCCCAAGGCGGTCGCCGAGGCGCTGCGCTGGCGGCAGGCCACCCTGCCCGCCGCCCGCGACCGCGCCGCCCAGCTCGGGCTGCGCGGCGCCGCCTTCCCGTGGCGGACCATCGACGGCTCGGAGGGCTCCGCGTACTGGCCGGCCGGCACCGCGGCCTTCCACGTGGCCGCCGACATCGCGCACGCCGCGGTGCGCTACACGGCGGCGACCGGCGACCTCGACTTCGAACGCGAGACCGCCCTGGAACTCCTGGTGGAGACGGCCAGGCTGTGGCGCTCGCTGGGCCACCACGACCCGCACGGCGTCTTCCACATCGACGGCATCACGGGACCGGACGAGTACAGCGCCGTCGTCGACGACAACACGTACACCAACCTCATGGCGCGCGCCAACCTGCTCGCCGCGGCCGACGTGTGCGAACGCCACCCGGAGGAGGCGACCCGGCTCGGCGTCGACGAGGAGGAGAGCGCCGCCTGGCGGGACGCGGCCGAGGCCGTGCACATCCCCTACAACGACGAGATCGGCGTCCACGAGCAGCACGCCGGCTTCACCCGCCACCAGCGCTGGGACTTCGCGAACACCGGCGCCGACCAGTACCCGCTGATGCTGCACTTCCCGTACTTCGACGTCTACCGCAAGCAGGTCGTCAAGCAGTCCGACCTGGTGCTCGCCATGTACACCTGCGGCAGCTGGTTCGACGCCCACTGCGACGAGGACCAGATGGCCGCGAACTTCGCCTACTACGAGCCGCTGACCGTGCGGGACTCCTCCCTGTCCGCCTGCTGCCAGGCCGTCGTCGCCGCCCAGACGGGCCACCTGCGCCTGGCCTACGACTACGCCACCGAGGCCGCCCTGATGGACCTGGCGGACCTGGAGCACAACACCCGCGACGGACTGCACATCGCCTCGCTGGCCGGCACGTGGATGGCGCTGGTCGCCGGATTCGGCGGCACCCGCCGGGACGGCGACAGCCTGCGCTTCACCCCACGGCTGCCCGAGAAGTTCAGCCGGCTCGCCTTCCGGCTCCAGTTCCGCGGCCGGTGCCTCCAGGTGGAGATCGGCCCCGACCGGGCCTCGTACTCGCTGCTGGCCGGGCCGCCCCTGACGATCCATCACCACGGAACCGAGGTGCACGTGGACGGGGACGAGCCCGTCACGCTCGGCGTCTCCGCGCCGAAGTGGCGGCCGACGCCCGAACAGCCGCCGCACCGCCGCCCGGGCGTCACCGAACGGCCGGTCCCCGGCGACGGATGAGAAGCGACTGGCCGAGATCCGCCCTGCGGATCAGGGGCAAGCGGGTTAGTTTGACCATGTTTTCCCGGACACCGCACTCCCGCGGATCCCGGGCTCCAGCCACCGGCGGCAGGAGGTGAGCGACGAGCGGCCCCGCGACGCGCGGGGGTGAGGGGTGCACGATGGCCGACGGCGCGAACGCCATCCTCGTCGGCGGACGCGGACGCGGAGGCGGACCCGGCGGCGGGACGGCAGGGACGTCCGGCACCCGCGGGCGGCTGCGCGGCGAGGCGCCGGTCCTGGCGGTGGCCGGCCTCTTCACCCTGTCCCAACTGGTCTTCGTGCACCCCACGATGGGCCTCGGCTGGGACGAGATCGTGTACGTCAGCCAGGTCACCACCCACCACCCGGCCGCCTTCTTCAGCGCGCCCCGCTCCCGCGGTGTCCCCCTGCTGGCGGCACCCGTCGCCTCCTGGTCGGACTCCACCGGACTCCTGCGCGGCTACCTCGCCCTCCTCTCGGGCCTGGGCCTGTACCTCGCCCTGCGCGCCTGGAAGGGCCTGTTCCCGGCCCGGGTCCTCGCCACGGCCGGCGCGTTCTTCGCCACCCTGTGGGTGACCCTCTTCTACGGCCCGCAGGCCATGCCCAACTACTGGGTCGCCATCGGCGCGCTCGTCACCGTGGGCTGCGCCCTGCGCGCCCTGCGGGCAGGCCGGGGGCACTCCGGGCGGGGCGCCCTGTGGGGGGTGGCGGCCGGAGCCGTGCTGATGGCGCTGATGCGGCCCACCGACGCGGTCTGGGTGGTCCTGCCCCTGCTCGCCGTCGTCCTGGCACGCCGCCACTGGCCGCTGCTGCTCGCCCTGGCGGGGGGCCTGGCGGCCGGCGGAGGGGAATGGGCGGTCGAGGCGTACGCCTGGTACGGGGGCCTAGGAGAGCGGCTCTCCCGGGCCTCCGAGATCCAGGGCGGCCTCGGCTGGAACATCGCCGTCGACGACCAGATGCGCAGCCTGGGCGGACGGGGACTGTGCCGTCCGTGCACCGGATCGATGCCGCATCCGGTCGTCACCCTGTGGTGGCTGCTCCTCCCGGTCGTCGCCGTCCTCGACGCGGTCGTCGCGGTCCGGGCCCGCCGCGCCACCGCGACGCTGCTCCCCCTCGCCTGCGCCGTCACGGCCGCGGCGCCGTACCTGTTCATGATCGGCTATGCGGCGCCCCGCTTCCTTCAGCCCGCCTACGCCCTGCTCGCCGTCCCGGTCGCCGACGCGCTGTGGCACCTGGTCAAGGCCGGCCGGGACCGGTGGCGGCCGGTGGCCGCGACACTGGTCGCGCTCGCGGTGGCCGGACACCTCGCGGTCCAGTTCTCGGTGCTCGTGGGCACCGTGCACCGCAACGTCGAGAGCCGCGAGGACTGGGCCCGCGTCGCCGGCGAACTGCACCGCCTCGGCGTCCGCCCGCCCTGCCTGGTCACCGGGCACGAGTCCATCCCGGTCGGCTACTACACGGGCTGCTCCTCCGGCGCCACCGGCGGCAACAACGAGAACACCACCCCCGCCGAGATCACGGACGCCGCCCGGCGCATCCCGGTCGCCGACCTCACCGGCCCCGGCGGCACCCCGCCCGGCTACGCCCGCGACTGGGCCCCGCACCGGGTCACCGACCTGGAGATCCGCGTCGCACCCCCGGGTTAGAGATCGCGTATCGGGAAACGCGAACCGGACAGCGAGACGACCGAGCCGACGCAGCGCGAGAGGGAGGCAGCGATGGGCACGGACCCGATGGCCGACGACGTCTACCAGCCCACCGGAACCAACGAGGAGCAGGAGGACGCCGCGCCCCTCGACCTCCAGGACGCCGTCGACGAGCGGACCTACGACGACACGCTCGACGAGGGCTACTCACCGCCGGAGAAGCCCCTCGGCGTGACCAAGCACGGCACCACGGCCGCCGAGCAGCACGACGGCGAGACCCTCGACGAACGGCTGGCCGAGGAGGTGCCGGACGTGTCGGTGCCCGACGGGGACGGCGTCGGCGACGCACCCGACGGCGAGGGCGAACCGGTCGACCCGGAGGCCGGCGGCGACCGGGCCGGCCGTCTGGTCGCCCCCGACGAGGGCGTACGCGCCGACACCACCAAGGAGACCGTCGCGCAGGACGTCGGCATCGACGGCGGAGCCGCGGGCGCCGAGGAGGCCGCGGTGCACGTGGTCGAGGACGACACGGAGCTGCCGGAATCCTAGGACGACGCCGGAAGCCCGGGACGACGCCGGAAGCCCAGGACGACGCCGGGAGCCCCGGCCGGGACGCCTTCGTCCGGCCGGGGCTCCCGGCGGTCAGGGCAGCAGCTTGTCGAGGGCCGAGGGGCCCTCCTCGGCCAGCTTGCGCCTGGCCCACTCCAGGTTCCGCGGGGTGACGTCCCGGCCGGCCGCCAGGACCAGGTCCTCCGGGGACACGTCCGTCCCGGTGCGGGCGTGGAGCAGGTCGTCCGGAGTGGCGCGGTCGTCGCCCGCGCGGTCTTCGGAGGGTCGGGAGGCGTCGGGCTGTGACGTCGACATGATCAGTGCTCCTCGGATCCGGATCGCTGCTTCGGTGCCGTGCTGTTGTCGGTCCCGAATATCCCGATAACACCATTCAATGCGGAACCGGCCCGCGCATCCGGAGCGCCGGCGCGGAGGGAGTGAGCACCAGCATCGTCACGTCGTCCTGCACGTCCGGGCAGAAGCGCGCGAGGTCCGCCCAGACCAGGTCGGGGAGCGCGGCCGAATCCGCCCCCGCGAAGGTGCGCAGCCGCTCCGCCAGCGGATAGAACGCGCCGTCCGCGCCCCTCGCCTCGACCACGCCGTCCGAGGCCAGGAAGAGCCGGTCGCCGGGGCGCAGCGACACCGTGCACGCCTCGATCGAACCGGCGTCCGCGAGGCCGAGCCCCAGCGGCGTCCACGGCGAGACCTCCAGCTCCGCCGCGTCCGTGCCCCGCAGCAGCAGGGGCGGCGGGTTGCCGCACACGACGACGCGCACCTCGCGGGCGTCGGCGGAGAACTCCAGCAGCGCCGCCGTCGCGAACAGCTCGGCGCGCCGCGCGTCCGCCGAGTCCACCAGCAGCCTGCGGTCGAGGCGCCCCGCCACCGCCGCCAGGTCCGGCTGGTCGAGCACCGCCTCCCGGAACGCCCCCAGCAGCGAGGCGACCGTCGACACCGCCGACAGGCCGTGCCCCTGCACGTCGCCCATCACCGCCCGTACGCCGAAGGGGCCCTCCCGCACGTCGAAGAAGTCGCCCCCGACCAGGGTGCCGCGCTGTGCCGCCCGGTACAGCCCCGCACACCGCACCGCCCCCACCCGCTCGGGCAGCGGCGGCACGACGGCGTGCTGGGCGGCCTCCGCCACCGTGCGCTCCAGCCCCAGCTGGGCGTCGCGGCGACTGCGCACGAAGGACACGAAGACGCTGAGCACGGCGACGAAGACGATGGTCAGCAGGTCGGCGTCGCCCGGCCGGTCGAGATGCAGGGCCGGGATGTGCAGCAGCGCGATCACCACACCGCCCAGCACGGCGGTCGCCAGCGGGCCGTAGGACAGTACGGCGAGCGGCGGGATGGCGCCCAGCAGGAACCCGATCTCCAGGGGCTCGTCGCTGAGCAGGGTGGCCGCACAGATCGCCGCGACGAGGGCCGGCGGCAGTACGCGCACCCAGCGGGGCGGCGGCGCCCCGCTCAGCCAGCTCCGCCGGTCCTCGCCCCGGCGCGGCGGGGCGGACACCTTTCGCACACCCCTACGCTCCTACGCCGCCGGGCCGCCCGCACGTGGAGGGCGGCCCGGCGGCCCTTCCCGGACGGGTCTAGAAGGCACCGAGTGTCAGCCGGAAGCCGGTGGGCGCCGTGTCCTGGATGTAGGAGGCGAAGTCCGCCACGTCGTCGAAGGCGAAGCCGTACGCCCTGCCGTCCTCGGTGGCCGCGTGCACCGCCTTCGCGTAGTGGTTGGTCAGCGCGGTGCCGTAGAACGCCGCCGGGTCGGTCGTGGGCTGGCCTGCCGAGGAGACCAGCGTGGAGCGGTTGAACCCGGCGCCGAGGACCGCGGCGACCGGACCGGTCGTGCCGTCGTTGGGGGCGGCGAGGTTGCCGTCGCAGAAGAGGACGTCCCGGGTGGACGGCTTGGCGAAGGACACCTGGGCGGGCCCGTCGAACGTCAGCCGGTCCCCGCGCACCCGGCCGGTGAAGGTGCCGGCGTTGGTGGTGATCCTGAGGTCCTTGCCGGTGTAGGTGCTCCACACCTCGTCGATGTACGGCGCGAGGTAGTCCTTGGGAAACAGACCGGCGTCCAGGCCGTGGCCGGGCGCGATCACCCGGGTGTCGTCCACGACCAGCGGCGCGAACTCCTCGATCCCGCGCACCGCGTCGAAGACGGCCGACCGGCCGCCCGGACGAAGGGTGCCGGTGGTCTGGTCCCGGGCGCCGGTCAGCCGGATGGCGAGCGGCACGCTGAACATGTCGACCATGGTGGTGTTGCAGAACATTCCGGCGGAGTTGTAGGTGAACTCCGCGCAGTCGTGCAGCACCCCGTAGTTCGGATCGGACTCCACCCAGCCCGCCGGGTACTGAAGCGCGGCGTTTCCCGCGCCGTCCTCGACGACCTTGAACTTCAGCTTCTCGCCCAGGGACACGTAGATCCGGCCGGAGAGGTGGGGCAGGTTCAGCCTGGTCTCGCCGCCGCCGGCGAGGCCGATCGCGTAGTCGGTCCAGCCGTCGGCGCCGTTGTCGGAGAGGGCCACGGGGGAGACGGTGCCCTCGGGTGTGACCCGCACCTGGCGGCCGTCCACGTTGCCGACGATGTAGACGTGCACGTCGGCGTTGCCGAAGGTACCGGTGCCGTTGACGATCGTCAGCGGCAGGCCGCCGGCGGCCTTCGCCTCGGGTGCCGCGTCGTCCGCGCCGGCCTCCGCCAGGGCGTGCGGCGCCACGGCGGCGGCGACGGGGGCGGCCACGACCATGCCGCCGAGGGCGACGAGGAGCTTGCGGCGGGCGAGCGGACGCTGGTGACGAGGAGTCATGTGGGGGATCTCCAGAGTGATCGGGGCAGGACGGTGCGAGAGGTCTGAGAGCGCTCTCACCGCGTGGGCCGATGCTATGCAGCGCCGGCGGTCCGGCCAACCTCCGGCATTCGGCACCAAACCCGTTCTCCCAGTTGGGAGTTGGGGCGAACCGGCCGCGCGGAGGAACGCTTAACCGCTGTTTAAGGACTGTTTAATCCGGGCCCGAAAACCGGTGGCGGGAATCCCCGGGCGTCTCGTAGTGTGTGGCCGACGCCTTGAGACCGACGGAAGGAGGGCAGAGCCGTGCAGTTCACCTCGTTTTCGCGCTCCCTCCCCGTTGTCCCGGCGTACCTCGACTGACCGGGAGCGCACCACACGTCCTTCTCCCGGAGGAATCCGTGACCGATCTGGTCATCCGCGCGCTCGACGCGAGCGACGCCCATCTCTTCGACACCCTGCCCGACCCGCTGGACGCCCGTGAGGGCCACCGGCGCACCCGCCACCGCCCCGACTGGAAGCGGGTCGCCCTGCGCGACGGCATCGTGGTCGCCCGAGCCGCCTGGTGGGGCGGCCCCGACGACACCGAACCCGTCACCGTCAACTGGTTCGACGTGGCCGAGGGTGAGGAGGACGCCGGAGCCGAACTCCTGCGCACCGCGCCCTGGCAGGTCGAACTCGAGCTGAACCCGCCCGGCACCTGGCGCGAGGACGCCGCCGTGCGCACCGCCACCGAGGCGCGCTACGCCGCCGCGCGGGCGGCCGGGTACGAACTCCTCGTCGAACGCTTCCTGTACCGGTGGACCCCCGAGTGCGGGCTCCCCGAGCGGCCCGGCCGGCTCGACTTCCGCCCAGAGGCCGACGACGCGGTGTTCTTCGACGCCCTGCGCCGCATCCACTCCGCCACTCTCGACGTCCACGCGCTGATGGACATCGCGGAGGGCGGGCTCGACCGGGCCGCACAGGCGGAGCTCGACTTCTTCCACTGGTGCCCGTCGCCGCGGGAGTGGTGGCAGCTGGCGTACACCCCGCAGGGCGAACTCGCGGGCATGCACATCCCCGCGCACAACCCGTCCGGCCCGTGCGTCGGCTTCATCGGCGTCCTGCCGGAACACCGCGGGCGCGGCTACGCCTTCGACCTGCTGGCCGAGTGCACCCACTTCCTGGCCGAGCGGGGCGCCGAGTTCGTCTCCGCCGCGACGGACCGGGGCAACCACCCCATGGCCGCCAACTTCGCCAAGGCCGGCTACCCGGTCGTGCGGGAGAGGATCAACTTCCGCCCCGCGCAAGCCGCGCGCTGACCGGATCGGACGACCGGGCCGGACGACCGGACCGGACGACCGGACCGGACGACCGGGCCGGGGCGACCCGGCCCGGTGCCGGCGGCGAGTGGCATGCTGAGCCCGCAGGGTGATCACGACGCGGGCGCGGCGGAGGCGGCATGGGGTTCGAGGGCGAGACCTGGCACGTGCGCGGGGTGCCGGACACCGGGGGACAGGAGGGAACCGGCGCGGAGATCGGGGAGATCCTGATCGAGGACGCCGACTTCCCCTGGCTGTCGGGGCGCTTCAGGGCCGGGCCCGCCTACGGCGCCGTACGGGACCTGTTCGCCCGCGAACTCGCCCTCGTCGAACGGGACGGCGCCGAGCACCGGGCCGCGTGGGAGGCGGTCAGCGCCGAGATCGAACGCCGGGTGCGGCTGGTGTCACCCGACGGCCCGGTCGCCGAGTTCCTGCTGCACATCGAGGGCGACCGGGCCTGGTTCCGGTGGAGCGACGAACCCTTCGAGCAGGAGCAGGAGCAGGGGGAGGCGGCGGCGGAGGGGGCTGACGGCTGAGCGGGGTCACCTCCCGTCGGTCAGCAGGGCCTCGGCCTCGGCGAGGATCTCGGTGACGCGCAGTCCGAACGCGGCGTCGCACGGATGCGGCCGTCCGCCTTCCGCGGCGGCGAGCAGCGCGTCCGCGGCCCGCCGCAGTGCGGGCACCGGACCCTCCGTCGTCTCCGGGAGCAGCGTCACCCCGGCCCGGCCGCGCAGCTCCACCGTGGCGCCCGCCGCGGCGGGCGGCGCCGTCAGGCTGAGCGTGAGCGTGCTGGACGCCCCGCCCGTGTGGTCGAGGACCAGGTGGACGGTGTCTCCGGGCCCCGGTGCGGCCGCCGTCACGCGCCGGGCGTCACCCAGGACCGGCAGCAGCACGGACAGGGCATGCGGCCCCACGTCCCACAGTGCGCCCTTCTCCCGCCGCCACGGCGAGGCGGCGAACGGGCTGTCGCCGCCTCCGTCCCCGTCCCCGAACAAGGCACCCAGCCACTGGGCCTGTGCCGTGAACCAGCCGTCCCCGGCGGCCTGCCGGGTGATCCACGCCTCGGTCTCGGGCTGGAACCGGGTGGTGAAGAAGACCACCGAGGCGACACCGGCCGCCCGTACCGCGTCCACCACGGCCCGCCCCTGCGCCACCGTCGCCGCGAGCGGCTTGTCGAGCAGCAGATGGCACCCGGCCCGCGCCGCGCGCACGGCCAACTCGGCCTGCACGGCCGGAGGCAGCGCGACGGCGACGGCCTCCACGTCGGCCAGCAGGGCATCGACGTCGTCGTAGGCCCGGGTGCCGTGCCGCTCCGCCACTTCCTTGGCGGCGTCCGGGCGGCGGCCCCACACGCCCACGAAGTCCAGGTCGTCGTGCCCGGCCAGGGCGGGGGCGTGTGCCATGTCCGCCCAGGGGCCGGTGCCGAGCAGTCCGATGCGCATCCCGTCGCCTCTCCACGGTGCCGGCCCGCGGACGGGCCCGCCGACGATCCTCCATGACGCCGGCGTGCGACACCCCGGCCGCCGTCGAGCGTGCCACACCGGCGGGCCGTGCGGACAGGGCGGCGGGCGTGAGCGGCCGGGAGGCCGGTGCGTCCGGCAGCGGGGACGGCGGAACGCGGGGGAGGACGTGCCGGACCCCACCGCGGCGGCCCGTCCCGTACGAGACCGGTGATATTGCCGATCCCCCCGCCCGTCCCGCCGCTCGACAGTGGCAGCGCCAACCCACCGGCGAGGCCCGCCCGGCGGATGTCCCGGGACGCGACCCCACGCGTTCCGGGCCGTGTGCGATCACCGGCCGGCCGCTCGCCACGACCGAGAGGACCATCCCTCGTGCAGCAGAACCCCCACCCCCACGCCGCCCCCGGCGCCTCACGCCCCGCCTTCCGCGGCGTCCGGCGGCGCCTCGCCGGCGTGACGGCCGCCGTGGCCGCGGTCGTCGCGCTCGGCACCCTCACCGGCCCGGGCGCCCATGCCGCCGACAACCCGTACGAGCGCGGTCCGGCGCCCACCGAGTCGAGCATCGAGGCGCTGCGCGGCCCCTACTCCGTGGCCGACACCAGCGTCTCCTCCCTCGCGGTCACCGGCTTCGGCGGCGGCACCATCTACTACCCGACCAGCACGAGCGACGGCACCTTCGGCGCCGTAGCGATCGCGCCCGGCTTCACGGCGTACCAGTCCTCCATGGCCTGGCTCGGACCGCGGCTGGCCTCCCAGGGCTTCGTCGTGTTCACCATCGACACCAACACCACGCTGGACCAGCCCGACTCACGCGGCCGGCAACTGCTGGCCGCCCTGGACTATCTCACCGAGCGCAGCTCCGTCCGCGGCCGGATCGACAGCAGCCGCCTCGGGGTCATGGGCCACTCCATGGGCGGCGGCGGCACCCTGGAGGCCGCCAAGTCCCGGCCGTCGCTCCAGGCGGCGATCCCCCTCACCCCCTGGAACCTGGACAAGAGCTGGCCCGAGGTCAGCACCCCGACGCTGGTCGTGGGGGCCGACGGCGACACGATCGCCCCCGTCGCCTCGCACGCCGAGCCGTTCTACTCCGGCCTGCCCTCCGCGACCGACCGGGCCTACCTGGAGCTGAACGGCGCGACCCACTTCTCGCCCAACACGTCCAACACGACGATCGCGAAGTACAGCGTGTCCTGGCACAAGCGGTTCATCGACAACGACACCCGCTACGAGCAGTTCCTGTGCCCGCTGCCCCGGCCGAGCCTGACGATCGAGGAGTACCGGGGCAACTGCCCGCACGGTTCCTGACCCCGGACCGCTGTGCCGGCGCACGACCGGGACCGGAGCCCCTTGGGCGCCGGCACAGTGCCCCTGCCGCCCGCCCGAGTGTCCCGCCGCAGGTGACGGCGCGGATGCCCGGGCGGGCGCGGGCGGATCGCTGCCTTCCGCCTCCGGTTACGCGCGCGTAACCTCCCGCAGATGACCGGAGAGACGACCGTACGTACGGCCGTGCGTTTCCACGGCCGGAGCACTCAACGCGAGGCGCTGCGCGCGCTCCTGGACGGGCTGCCCCACCACGGCGGCCACCTCCTCGTGGCCGGCGAACCCGGGCTCGGCCGCACCACTCTGCTCCGGTGGGCCGCCCGCTCCTTCCGGGCCGGTCCCGTGCTCCACCTCGGTCCCGACCCGGGCGCGCACGTCACCGTGGGGCACCTGCTCGACACCCTGCGGACGGCGTCCGCCGCGGCGCCCGTGCTGGTGTGTGCGGACGACGCCCACCTGTGGGACGCGCCGGCCCGGACCGCGCTCGGCCGCGCGGTGCGGCGCCTGAGCACCGCCGACCGGGTCGGCCTGCTGCTCTCCGTCGCCTCGGACCGCCCCGTCCCCCCGGAGTTCGCCCGGCTGCCCGTCGTCCACCTGGACCCGCTGACCCCGCCCGGAGCCGCCGCCCTGCTCGACGACGCGACCGACGGCGCCGCCGCCCCGGCCGTTCGCGAGCAACTGCTGGCCGAGGCCGAGGGGAACCCGGCCCTCCTCGTCGCCCTCGTGCGCCGGCTCTCACCCGCCGAGCTGCGCGGACACCGGCCGCTGCCCCGTCCGCTGGCCGACGCGGCGGCCCTCGCCGAGGTCGCGGGCGGCGCGCCGAGCGGCCTGTCCGCCCACGCACGGGACCTGCTGCTGACGGTGGCGGCGGCCGGACAGGGCACGGACGGCACGGACGCCGACGCCGGACTGGTCCAGGACGCCCTGCGGCGCCTGCGGCCGGAGCCGGGACCCGGCGCCGGTGCGGAACCGGTGCCCGACCACCTGGTCCTGGCCGGCGACCGGTTCCGCTTCCGCAGCCCGCTGGTCCGCCGTACGGTGCACGCCACCGCCACCTCCGAACGGCGCCGCGCCGTGCACCGGGCGCTGGCCGAAGTACTGGAGGGCGGTGGGCACCGGCTCACCGGTCTGCTGCACCGCTCGTGGTCCCTGGGCGGCCCGGAGCCCGCCCCCGCGGCGGCGGACCGGCTCGTCGCGGTGGCGGACCGGCTCGCCGCGGTGGCGGCCGACGGCGCGGTGCCCGCTTCGCACGGGCTGCGCGCGACCGCGTACGCCCGTGCCGCCGAGCTGACGGCCGACGGCGCGCGACGGGCCGAGCGGTACACCGCCGCGGCCGAGCAGGCCCTGCTCGCCGGGTGCCCCGAACGGGCCCGCCCCCTGCTCGCCGCGGCCCGTGACCGCGCCGCACCCGCCGCCGTGCGCGGGCGGGCCGAGCTGGTGCGCGGCGTCACGGAACTGAGGGACGGCCCGGTCGGCGACGCCCACCAGTCCCTGCTGCTGGCCGCGTCCCTGCTCGCCGCGGACGCGCCCGCCGACGCCGCGGCCGCCGCGCTGGCCGCCGCCGACGCGGCCTGGGCGGCGGGCGACCTGCCGGCGTGCCTGGCCACGCTCGCCCCCGAACCGCCGCACCGGGCGGAGGGACCGGCACCCGGGAGCGACGGGCCCGCCGGCGCCCGCAGCGCCGTGGCGCACCCCGCCGCCGTCGTGCACGACCACCGCGTCGGCATGCGGGCGCTGCTCGAAGGACGGCTCGACCGGGCCGGGGCGCCGCTCGGGCAGGTGGTCGAGCGGGGCAGGACCGAGGACCGGCCGGAGGCACTGCTGCGCTCGGCGGCGGCCGCGCTGCTGCTCGGGGACGTGGACGCCGCCCGCAGGGGCGGGGCCCGGGCCCTGGCCGCCGCCCGGCAGCTCGGGTCGGACACGCTGGTCCCGCAGGCGCTGGAGTACCTCGCCTACGCCGAACTGCGCGCCGGCCGGCACCCACAGGCCCGTACCCACGCGGAGGAGGGGCTGCGCACCGCGCTGCGGACCGGGCAGCGCAACACGGCGGCCCACCACCGGGCGGTGCTGGCGCTCGCCGCGTCGATCGAGGAGGAACCTGACGTCGTCGCCCGGCACGTCACGGCCGCGCTGGACACCGCCCGCCGGCACGGACTGGCACAGGCGGCCACCCTCGCCCAGTGGGCGGCGGCCCGCGCCGACCTCGGCCGGGGACGTCCCTTCGACGCCGCCGACCGGCTCGGGCTCCTGGTCCTCCCCGGGCCCGGGCGGGGCCACTTCGCGGTGTGGCGGCTGGCCGTGCCCTGCTTCGTGGAGGCCGCGGTGCTCGCCGGACGCCACGAGGACGCCCGCGCGGTCCTCACCGACTTCGCCGGCTGGGCGGCGTTCGGCGCCGACCCGCAGGCCGCGGCCCAGCTGGCCCGCTGCCACGCCCTCCTCGCCCCCGCGGAGCACGCCGACGCCCTCTACCGCAGCGCCCTCGACCGGCACGACGAGGCGGGCGGCGACTTCGAGCGGGCCCGCACCGCGCTGCTGTACGGCAAGTGGCTGCGCCGGCGCCGCAGACCGCGCGAGGCCCATGGGCGGCTCGGCACCGCGCTGGCCGGCTTCGAGCGCTGCGGAGCGGGGGTCTGGGCCGCACAGGCACGCGACGAACTGCGCGCCCTCGGGGCGGCCCCGCAGGGCACCGGTACCGGAACACCGGCCCGCCTCGGCCTCCTGACCCCGCAGCAACTGCGCATCGCGCGGCACGTCGCCGAGGGCGCCACCAACCGCGAGGCCGCGCTGGCCCTCGGCGTGAGCACCCGCACCGTCGACTACCACCTCCGCAAGGTCTTCGCCGCCCTCGGCGTACGGTCCCGGCTGGAGCTGGCCCGGATGGTGGGGGAGGCCGAGCAGGCCCACGAGGTCCAGGGGGCCCGAGAGGTCCGACGGGCCGGGCCGCAAGAAAAGACCGGTGCACAACACTAGGGACCGACCGGACGGTATGCCATCCTTCGGGGCAGGACGAGTCAGGGGGCAGGCCCGGCGCGGCGGGACGGCCCGTCGCGGCGCGGCGCCTCCGCCAGCCCTGCCCCGGGGAGGACCGCGATGCAGCACGCCGTACGGTCACGAGCAGCGATCCGCACCGGGCTGACGCCCGTTCCACGCCCGCGGACACCCGGCGTCACGTCGTTGATCGACGCCGACGCCCTGCGGGTCCTGCACCGGGCCGCCCGCGCCCTGCTCGACGACCTGCCCGACCTGACCGACCGGCTGACCGCCCTGCTGCGGGAGCAGGAGCCCGCGTACCGGGCCGCTCTCGCCAAGGACCCCTCCGCCACCTGGCAGGAGGCTCACCGCTCCCTGCGGCACAGCGTGGCCTCGCTGCTCGACCCGCGCGGCGCCCGGGACGCGGCCCGCCGCTGCTCCTGGCGGATCGGCGCCGTCCGCGCCGAGCAGGGGCTGCCGCTGGACGCCCTGCTGCACGCCTTCCGGCTGGGCGGCTCGCTGGTGTGGCAGCGGCTGGTCGAGGAGACGTCCAGGGCCGCCCCGGAGGACGTGCGGCTTCTCGTGCACGTGGCCGCCGACGTGTGGAACTTCGTCGACGAGCACTGCACCCTCGTCGCGGACGCCTACCGGCAGACCGAGTGGCAGATCGGCCGGCGCCGCGAGAACCGGGCCCGGCTGCTGGCGGCAGGGCTGCTCGACGGCACCGGCCGCATTGCCGACCTGCCCGAGGCCGCGCGGGCCCTCGGCCTCCCGGAACAGGGCCGGTACGCCGTCGTCGCCGTCACCGGCGGACCGCCTGCCGGGTCCGCGGCCGCCCGCGCCGCCGCCGTACCGGCCGGGAGCCGCGTCCACTGGCACGCCGGGGCGGAGGCCGACTACGGGATCGTGCTGGTCGGTGCCGACGAGGGGCTCACCGACCCGCACGAGCCCGGCACCGCGTCCGCCGTCCCCGTCCCGGGCCTCCGCATCGGTGTCGGCAGCCCGGTCGACGGACTCGCCGCCGTCGGGGCGGCCCGCAAACTCGCGGACACCGCCCTGGCCATCTGCCCCGCGGCGGGCGGCACCGTGCGACTGGCCGACCAGCTCCCCGCCGCCCTGGTCGTCTCCAGCCCCGAGCTGGGCCGGTCCCTCGCCGAGAAGGTCCTCGGCCCACTGCTCCGCCTGGAGCCCGGCGACCGCGAGGTGCTCCTCGACACCCTCACCACGTGGCTCGACTGCGACGGTTCGGCCCAGCGTGCCGGTGAGCGCCTCTACTGCCATCGCAACACGGTCCTCAATCGCCTCCGCCGCTGCGAACAACTCACCGGCCGCTCCCTGACCCGCCCGGCCGACCTCGTCGAGTTCAGCCTGGCCCTGACGGCCCACCGGGTCCTGACCGACTGACCGACTGAGCGACTGACCGACGGAGCGGGGCGGCGGGCACAGCATCCGGGCTCTCCGGGGAGCCCCGGGCCCCGCATGCGCGGGTGAGACCGGAGATACCCGGAACCGGCACGCCGCCAAGGCCTGTTGATCCGGGCAGCCGCGGAGGCTCCCGGAGCCTGGCGTCCCCCGGAGGTCTCCGCGCGCCGGGAGGCCCAGCACGTCCGCTGTCCGGGTGTCTGCGGGAGAGCAGAAGCCTCCGCAGCCCGGCGGCCCCGCATGCCTCCGCGGGCCGGGAGGTCCCGCATGTCTCCGGGGCCCCCGGTGTCCGGGAGGCCGCGCGAGCCGTCGGCGTCGCGGCGTCGGGGGCGCCCGTGTGCGGATGCGAGGAGGTCGACGTCCCGCAGGCGCGGAAGCCCCGGGCCGTCGTCTTGTGGGCCGGGGCTTCCCGCTGGTCGGGTGGGCGTCCGGCAGGGCGCGGCGTCCGGCCGGGCGCGGCCCCATGGGCATCCGCACAGACTCGGGCGCCCCGGACTGGGACACCGCAGCGACCCTGTCCGGGAACCCTGTACGGCCCCCGCCGCCCGTGCTGTCGTGAGTTCCCCCCCCCTTACACCCGTCACCGTGCCGTTCCGGCCCGGTCCCAAGGAGCCGCGATGCCCGCAGCACCACCGGACGGCGCGCCCGCGCTGCACGTCGAGAGCCTCGACGTGACGTACGGGCGCGCACTGTCCGCCCTCCGCTCCGTGTCCCTGACCGTGCCGCACGGCGCCGTCGTCGCGCTGCTCGGAGCCAACGGCGCCGGCAAGACGACGCTGCTGCGGGCCGTCTCGGGCACCCTGCGCCTGCACCGCGGCGCGATCACGGCCGGCCGGGTCCGCTACGGCGACACGGTCCTGGACGGCCGGGACCCGGTCGCCGCCGTACGCGCCGGTGTCGTCCAGGTGCCCGAGGGCAGGCGGGTCTTCGCCGGACTCACCGTCGACGAGAACCTGCGGGCCGGCGGGCTCGGCCTCAACCGGCGGGCCCCCGCGCAGGTCCGCGAGGCCAGGGAGCGGGTCTTCACCCTGTTCCCGCGGCTCGCCGAGCGCACCCGCCAGGCCGCCGGCCTGCTGTCCGGCGGGGAGCAGCAGATGCTGGCCATCGGCCGCGCCCTGATGGCCGCCCCCCGCCTGCTCCTCCTCGACGAGCCCTCGCTCGGACTCGCCCCGATGATGGTCGACCGCATCGCCGAGGTCGTCCGGGAGATCAACGCCCAGGGCACCGCCGTCCTCCTCGTCGAACAGAACGCGGGCATGGCGCTGTCGCTCGCCGAGCACGCCCACGTCCTGGAGGTCGGCGAGATACGGCTCTCCGGCGACGCCGCCGGCCTGGCGCGGACGGACGCCGTACGCCGCCTCTACCTCGGCGAGGCCACCGAGACCACCGAGGGCGCCGACGGCAAGGGGGCCGCGTGACCACCCCCGCCGCCGCACCGCCCGCGCTCGACGTGCGCGGCGTGACCGTGCGCTTCGCCGGTCTCCTCGCCCTCGACGACGTCTCCTTCACCGTCGCCCCCGGCACCGTGCATGCCGTCATCGGACCCAACGGCGCCGGCAAGTCCACCTGCTTCAACGTCCTGTCCGGCCTGTACCGCCCCACCGCCGGCTCCGTACGGCTCGGCGCCGCGGAGCTGACCCGGCTCGCCCCGCACCGCATCGCCGCCCTCGGCGTCGCCCGCACCTTCCAGAACATCGTCACCACCCAGGGCACCGTCGCCGACAACCTGATGCTCGGCCGGCACGCCCTGTCCCACGCCGGGTTCGCCGCCAGCGCCCTGCGTCTGCCGCGCGCCGTGCGCGAACAGCGCGAGCACCTCGCCAAGGCCCGCGAGATCGCCGAACTTACCGGCCTCGGCGCCCACTTCGACGCACCCGTCGCGCTGCTGTCGTACGGCGACCGCAAGCGCGTCGAACTCGCCCGCGCCCTCTGTCTGGAGCCCCGTGTCCTGCTGCTCGACGAACCCGTGGCCGGCATGAACGCCGCCGAACGCACCCGCATGACCGAGGTCGTCCGGGAGATCCGCGCCGAACTCGGCCTCTCCGTCGTGCTGGTCGAGCACGACATGGGCCTGGTCATGCGGCTCGCCGACGAGGTCACCGTCCTCGACTTCGGCCGGGCCATCGCCCACGGCACCCCCGACGAGGTCCGGCGCGACCCCGAAGTGCTCCGCGCCTACCTGGGCACCACCACGGGGGAGGACGCGGCATGACCGGTTTCCTCGACAGCCTGCTGGGCGGCCTCGCCCTGGGCTCCGTGTACGCCCTGATCGCCCTCGGCTTCGTCACCATCTTCAAGGCCTCCGGCGTCCTGAGCTTCACCCACGGCTCGCTGCTGCTGCTCGGCGGGTACCTCGTCGCCGTCCTCCACGACGACCTCGGCTTCGCCGGGGCGCTGGCCGTCGCGGTCCTCGTGACGGCGGCCGTGGCCGGTGCGCTGGACCGGCTGGTGCTGCAACGCGTCGGCGGCACCGACCCGCACGCCGCCCACGTCCAGACCATCGTCACCATCGGCATCGACATCGTGCTGGTCACCGACCTCGCCCGGCGCATCGGCGGCGACCTGCTGCCGCTCGGCGACCCCTGGGGCTCCGCCGTGACCGACCTCGGCCCGGTGACCGTGGCCGACAGCCGCATCGCCGCGATCCTGGTGTCCGCCGTCGCCATCGGCGGCGCCTTCGCCCTCTTCCGGTTCACGTCCTGGGGCCTGTCGCTGCGCGCGGCCGCCGAGGACCGCGAGGCCGCCGCCCTCATGGGCGTACGGCTCACCCGCGTACGCACCGTCGCCTGGTGCCTGGCCGGCGCCCTCGCCGCGCTCGCCGCCGTCTTCCTGGTCGCCTTCCCGGCGCCCGGCCTCGAGCGCACCACCGGGCAGATCGCGCTGAAGGCCTTCCCGGCCGCCATCCTCGGCGGCATGACCTCCCCGGTCGGCGCCCTCGTCGGCAGCATGCTGATCGGCCTCACCGAGGCGTTCGTCGCCGGCTACCAGTCCGACCTGCACGTCCTCGGCGAGGGCTTCGGCGACGTCGCGCCGTACGCCGTGATGGTGCTCGTCCTGCTGGTGCGCCCCGCCGGACTCTTCGCGGCGAAGGGAGCGGCCCGTGTCTGACCTGCGCCCCCTCCTCCGCAGGCGCGGCCCGCTCCTGCTGACCGCCCTGCTCCTGTGCGCCCTGCCCTTCTACCTGGACGCCTTCTGGCTGCGCATCGGCCTGTTCTCCATGGCCGCGGCCATCGGCGCCGTCGGGCTCGGCCTGCTCAGCGGCACCGCCGGGCAGCTCTCCCTCGGGCACGCCTTCTTCCTCGCCGTCGGCGCCTACGGCTACGTCTGGCTGGCGGGCGAGCCCGGCCCCGGGCTGCCGCCCGCCGTCGCCGCCGTCCTCGCGGTCCTGCTCGCCGGGGCGGCGGGCGGGCTGTTCAGCCCCGTCGCCGGACGCGTGAAGGGCATCTACCTCGGCGTCGCCACCCTCGCCCTGGTCTTCCTCGGCCACCACGTCCTGCTCACCGCGGACTCCGTCACCGGCGGCTTCAACGGCCGCTCGGTGCCGCCGCTCGAGCTGGGCGGCTTCACCTTCGCCGAGACCGATCCGGAACTGACCGTCCTGGGCGTGCCGTTCGGCGCCGAGGAACGGCTCTGGTACCTGGGCCTCGTCCTGTTCGCCGTCACCTGGTTCACCGCCCGCGGACTGCTGCGCGGCCGTCCCGGACGGGCCCTGGTGGCGCTGCGCGACAGCGAGACCGCCGCGTCCGTCATGGGCGTGCACGTGGCCCGGCACCGCTCGACCGCGTTCGTGGTCTCGTCGATGTACGCGGGCCTCGCCGGCGTCCTGCTCGCCCTCTCCTTCCGCCGCGTGGTGCCCGACTACTTCTCCCTCGCCCTCTCCGTCGACTACCTCGCCATGATCGTCATCGGCGGCCTCGGCTCGGTGGCCGGAGCCACCGCCGGAGCCGTCTTCGTCACCGCGCTGCCCCTGCTCATGACCCGCTACGCCGACCAACTGCCCCTGGTGGCGGCGCCCGGGTCCGGCGGCGGCTCGATCGGCCCGACCGAGGCGTCCCGCTACCTCTACGGCGCGGCGATCGTCCTGATCCTGCTCTTCGCCCCCGACGGCCTGCACGGACTGGCCCGCCGCACCCGGGCCCGCCTGCGCCGCCGCCCACCCGTCACCGGACCGCCCGGCACCGGCCCCGCGCCCGGCACCGCCCCCGACACCACTGACACCACTGGCATCTCCGACACCACCGCACGAGCCAAGGAGCACACCCCGTGAACGTCACGCACCCAAGGCCCCGTACCGCCCGGACCGCCGCCCTGGCCGCGGCACTGGCCGCCGTGCTGCTCGCGGGCACCGCCTGCAGCTCCAAGGCGGACGGCGGGAGCACCGACGACGCCGCCGACGGCGTCAAGTCCGGCCCCGGAGTCACCGACAAGACCATCAGACTCGGCGCGCTGACCGACCTCACCGGCCCCTACGCCACCCTCGGCAAGAGCATCGTGCAGGCCCAGCAGATGTGGGCCGAGGAGACCAACGCCGCGGGCGGCATCTGCGGACGCCAGGTGGAGATCGTCGTCAAGGACCACGGCTACGACGTGCAGAAGGCGGTCACCGCCTACGCCGACATCGCGCCGGACGTCGTCGCCCTGCCCCAGGTCATCGGCTCCCCGGTGGTCGCCGCCCTGCTCGACGACATCGAGCGCGACCACATGCTGACCTTCCCGCAGGCCTGGGCGGCCAGCCTGCTCGGCCGGGACTCCGTCCAGGTCCTCGGCACCACCTACGACCTCGACATGATCGCCGCCGTGGACTTCCTCACCCGCACCAAGAAGCTCGCCAAGGGCGACACGATCGGCCACGTCTACTTCGAGGGCGACTACGGCGCCAACGCGCTGGAGGGCTCCGAGTGGGCCGCCGAACAGGCGGGCATGAAGGTCGCCGGGCAGAAGATCAAGGCCACCGACACCGACCTGACCGCGCAGGTGTCCGCCCTGAGCAAGGCCGGGGTGAAGGCGATCCTGATCAGCGCGGGCCCCGCCCAGACCGCCTCCCTCGCGGGCGTGGCCGCCGCCCGCGGCCTGAAGGTGCCGATCGTCAGCAGCGCGCCGGGCTACGCGCCGCAGCTGCTGAAGACGCCCGCGGCGGCGGCGCTGGAGGCCATGGTCCACGTCGTCAGCGCCGCACCGGCGGTCAGCTCCGACCTGCCGGGCGTCAAGAAGATGGTCGCCTCCTACAAGAAGGCGTACCCGGGCGAGCCCGTCGACTCCGGCGTGCTCTCCGGATACAACGCCGCCCAACTGACCGGCGCCGACCTCAAGAAGGCCTGCGAGGCCGGCAGCCTCACCCGCCAGGACGTGGTCAAGGCGCACCGTTCGCAGAAGAACGCCGACACCGGACTCGGCACCCCGCAGGACTTCACCCTCGTGACCGCGCCGGCCAGCCGGTCCACGTACGTGCTGAAGCCCGACGCGAAGGCGGAGGGCGGCCTGGTCGGCCTGGAGGAGGCGCACGAGGCGCCCGGAGTGGACGCGTACCTGGCCGGGCGCGGCTGATCCGGTCGAGTGGCCGTCAACTGCGCTGTGCGACAACGGGTTTGACGGCCACTTGATCCGGCCCCTGGTTTGGCTGACCACTAGGTCTTTAGGATGTACTGTCTGTCATGCCAGTCCAGTTGGCGCCGGTACGGAGCTGGGGGAACGATGCAAGCCGACAAGCAGCTGTCCACGGAGATCGACGCCAACGTGCCGACAGCGGCGCGTATGTACGACTTCTACCTGGGCGGCAAGGACAACTACGCGGCCGACCGCGCGGCCGTGGGCGAACTCGACAAGGTCGTCCCCAGTACGCGCCGGCTGGCGCTGAACAACCGGCGCTTCCTCCAGCGGGTCGTCCGGGTCCTCGCCCAGGACTACGGCATCCGTCAGTTCCTCGACCACGGCTCCGGCCTGCCCACGCAGGACAACGTGCACCAGGTCGCCCAGCGCGTCGCCCCCGAGTCCCGCGTCGTCTACGTCGACAACGATCCGATGGTGCTGGTCCACGGCCGGGCGCTGCTCGACCAGAACGACCAGACCGCCGTCATACACGCCGACATGCGTGCCACGGAGGAGATCTTCTCCCACCCGGACACCCGGCGTCTGATCGACTTCTCGCAGCCGGTCGCCGTCCTGTTCAACTCGGTGTTCCACTGCATCCCGGACAGTGACACCGACGGGCCCAAGGCGGTCGTCCGCCGGGTGACCGAGCGGCTGGCTCCCGGAAGCTTCGCCGTGATGTGCCAGCTGGTCAGCGAGGACGCCGAGGTGCGCAAGTTCGTCACGGACTTCATGGACCAGGCGACGCAGGGCCACTGGGGCCGGGTGCGTGAGCCCAAGGACGTCGAGGACCTCTTCGAGGGCATGGACATCCTGGAGCCGGGCCTCGTGGAGGTCTCCACCTGGCGCCCGGACACCGAGGTGGCGCCGCGCCAGCTCACCGACGAGTGGATCGAGTTCGGCGGTCTGGGCCGGCTGCGCTGACCGCCGGAACACCCGTCAGGTACGACGCGAAAGGGGCCACGCGCACCGCGCATGGCCCCCTTTCGCGTACCCGGCGCTACTTGTAGCGCAGCGCCGTCGTCTCGCGCAGCCGCTCCAGCGACTCCCGCGGGGTCAGCGCCTCATCGGCCAGCCGGTCCAGCGCGACCCGGTACTGCTCGGTCTCGTCCCGGTCCTCCAGGAAGTTGGCGCTGCCGATGTGCTCCAGGTAGACCACGTCCGGCAGATCGGTGCCGCCGAACCGCAGATAGGTGACGGGGATCGCCGGCGCCGACGCGTTCGTCACGTCCAGCGGCACGATCTGCAACGTCACATGGGGCCGCTTGGCCATCCCGGCCAGGTGCTCGAGCTGCTCGCGCATGACCTCGCGGCTGCCCAGCACGCGCAGCAGGACGGACTCGTCGATGATCGCCCACAGCTGCGGCGCGTCCTTGCGGTCCAGCAACGCCGCCCGGTGCTTGCGCAGTTCGACACGGCGCCGGACCTCGGCCGCCGGTGCGTTCGGCAGGCCGCGCTCGACCACTGCCTGGGTGTAGGCCTCGGTCTGCAACAGGCCCGGGACGTACTGGATCTCGAAGGTACGGATGGTGGCCGCGGCCTCCTGGAGTCCGACCAGGCGGTCGAACCACTCGGGCATCAGGCGCTTGTCGTACCGCTGCCACCAGCCCGGTTCGCCCGCCCGCCGCAACAGCTTGAGCAGCACCGAGGCCTCGTAGGCGTCGGTGCCGTACCGCTCGAGCAGCGCACGGACGTCGGTCTCCGACGGGGGCCTGCGGCCCTTGCCCGACTCGATGCGCGAGAGCTTCGCTGCGCTGAAGCCCAGCGCGCGGGCCGCCTGGTCCTGGGAGAGTCCGGCGTCCTCGCGGAAGCCCGCCAGCTGCACGCCGACGAGCATCTTCAGCAGAGTCGGAGCCGGCTCGGTCCGGTCCAGATAGGGTTCGAGACGGGAGATGCGATGCGGCGCGGCGGACATCCTGACTCCCAGCAGACCGGCAGACTTGAAGGAAAGACTATCTCATCCCATCGGGGTCCGCCGCATCCGCCCGTAGAAATCGGGTAGTTGGCCTCCGCTTGAGGTCGCCGCTGCGCCGCCACGCCACCGCCGCGCTACACCAGGTGGTCGAACTCGCCCTCCTTCGCCCCCGCCAGGAACGCGGCCACCTCCGCCGGGGTGTAGACGAGCGCGGGACCGTCGGGGTCACGGGAGTTGCGCATCGCGATGCCTCCGTCCACGAGAGCGACCTCGACGCAGTTGCCCTCGGCGTTGCTGTGCCGACTCTTCTTCCAGCAGACGTCCAACTGGCTGGCCTGCACTCCGTTGCGCACTGGTGGCACCGCGGTCTCCTTGCTGTTCGGGGGAGCGGACCGAGTCGTGCCGGTCCCCGAGCGCCCCCATCCGACTTTTTTCGCGCAATTTCTCGTGCAATTGCACGCGAGCGCTCTCAGCGTGGATAATAGCCGTGGCGTCAACCCCCCGGTTGAGGTCCCCTTCTGACGTCGCATCAGGGAGATGCTGTGCCGTCACCTGCGCATCCAACGCTCCGGTCGCCCGGCGAACCCGTGTCGGAGGCAGGCGCGACGAGCCGCTCCGCAGGGCTTCCGTACGCGGGGCGTTCAGCCTCCGGCGGCCGTCCGGCCGCCGCCGCGTTGCGCGTCGCGTGCGGCGGCGAGGGGTTCGCACGGGCCCGGGTCTTCACGCGGGACACCCTGCGCGGGTGGTCCCTCGACCACCGCGGCGACGACGCGGTGCTCGTGATCACCGAACTGATCTCCAACGCCGTGACGCACGCGGTGCCGTCGGCGGCGGCCGGCGCACCGGAGGTCAGGCTGGGACTGGCCCTGGGCCCCGGCGTCCTGACGCTGACCGTCTCCGATCCCGGGGACAACGCACCCGTGTTCAACCCGTCCGACGGCTCCGCTCTCCGGGAGCACGGACGCGGCCTGTGCATCGTCGACGCCCTCGCCGAGGAGTGGGGCTGGACCCCGCGCCCTCCGGCGGGCAAGACGGTCTGGGCCACGTTGTCGACCCGTTCCCTCACCTGACCCGACTGCCGCGGAAGGGCCCCACACCATGCGCAGCGCTCCGACACCCGAGCCGAGCATCCAGCGCACCGACCGTCACGCCTCGCCCGGCTCGCCCCGCTCCACCGCCCTGCTCGCCGGTCTCGACGGCGTGCCCTGGAGCGACATCCAGGACTCCACCGGTTCGGCGGCGGCCATTCCCCGGCTGCTGCGCAAGGTCGCCCGGGGTGACGCCGAAACCGCCCGCGCCGCCCTCGGCGACCTGCGGCGGCGCATCTGCCAGTACGGCTTCGTCGTCGAGCAGGCGACCGCCGCGACGGTCCCCTTCCTGTGGGAACTGGCGCAGCGCCCCCAGGTGAGCTGCCGGGCGCAGATCATCCAGCTCCTCAAGAACATCGCCGACGCCCGGCAGTGGGAGACCACCGCCAGCGCCTACCCCAAGCTGCTCAACCACCGGGAGAATCCGGTGGCCTGGGAGCGCGCGGCGCGGCAGGCCGTCCGCGCCCGGCGGGACGGCCTGGCGCGGCTGATGGCCGACGACGACACCGAGATCAGCCGCGCCACCACCGAACTGGCCCGCACCCTCAAGGACTGAGCCGCCGCTCCGGGCGACCGGGCACCGCACCCCGAAGACCGGGACCCGCGCCCTCCACGGGGGAGAAGGCGCGGGTCCCTCCTTCCACGACGCGGGACGGTGTGGCGCACTTCCGGCCGACCGGGTAGGAAAGCGCGGGAAGCAAGCGCTTGCCCCACTCGGTCACCAGGAGGACCACGCCGATGGCGTCGTCGTTGGAAAAGCCCCTCGATCACCGCTACCGGGGCGAACACCCGATACGCACCCTCGTCTACCTGTTCCGCGCCGACCGCCGCCGACTGGCCGGCGCGGTGGCCGTCTTCACCGTCAAGCACAGCCCGATCTGGCTGCTGCCGCTGATCACGGCCGCCATCATCGACACCGTCGTGCAGCACGGCCCGATCGCCGACCTGTGGACCAGCACCGGGATCATCATGTTCATCCTGGTGATCAACTATCCGCTGCACCTGCTGTACGTCCGCCTCCTGTACGGCAGCGTGCGCCGCATGGGCACCGCGCTGCGCTCCGCGCTGTGCACGCGCATGCAGCAGCTCTCCATCGGCTACCACTCGCGGGTGAGCGCGGGCGTGCTCCAGGCCAAGGTGGTCCGGGACGTGGAGACGGTGGAGCAGATGGTGCAGCAGACCGCCGAGACCGGGCTCGGCGCGTTCACCGTGCTCACCGGCGGTCTCGTCATCATCGCCGTGCGCACCCCGGAGTTCCTGCCCGTCTTCCTCGTCGTCGTCCCCGCCGCCTCCCTGCTCGTGGCCCGGCTCCGTGCCCGGCTGCGCACCCACAACGAGCGCTTCCGCCACGAGGTGGAGACCCTCTCCTCCCGGGTCACGGAGATGACCCGGCTCATCCCGGTCACCCGCGCCCACGGCCTGGAGGGCAAGGCGCTGCGCCGCATGGACGGCACCCTGGACCGGCTGCTGACCTCCGGGATGCGCCTGGACCTGGTCAACGGCCGCTTCGGCTCGCTGTCCTGGGTCGTGCTCAACGTGGTCGGCGTCCTGGTGCTCGCCGGCGCCGCGCTGATCTCGTACTACGACGTCTGGGGAGTCACCGCCGGCGACGTCGTCATGCTCAGTGCCTTCCTGACCACACTCACCAACTCCACGACGACGCTGGCGGGCCTGGCCCCCGTCATCACCAAGGGCCTGGAGTCCGTCCGTTCGGTCGGCGAGGTGCTCCAGGCCCCCGAACTGGAGGACAACGAGGGCAAGAAGGAGGTGACCGCCCTGCGCGGAGCCGTCGCCTTCGAGGGCGTCGGGCACCTCTACGAGAGCGACGGACGGCCCGCGGTCAGCGACTTCACCCTCTCCGTCGAACCGGGCGAGACCATCGCGCTCGTGGGCGCGTCCGGCGCCGGCAAGTCCACCGTCCTCAACCTGGTGATCGGCTTCCTGCGGCCGACCTCGGGCCGGCTGCTGCTGGACGGCACCGACATGAACACCCTCGACCTGCGCACGTACCGTCGCTTCGTCTCGGTGGTGCCGCAGGAGTCGATCCTGTTCGACGGCACGATCCGGGAGAACGTCGCCTACGGCATGGACGACGCCGACGAGGAGACCGTGCGCGGCGCCCTGCGCGACGCCAACGCGCTGGAGTTCGTCGACCGGTTGCCGCGCGGACTGGACACCCTGGTCGGGGAGCACGGGGCGCGGCTGTCCGGCGGGCAGCGTCAGCGCCTGGCCATCGCCCGTGCCCTGATCCGGGACCCCCGGGTGCTGATCCTCGACGAGGCCACCTCGGCGCTGGACACCCGCTCGGAGGCGCTCGTCCAGCAGGCGCTGGCCCGGCTGCTGCGCGGGCGCACCACGTTCGTCGTGGCGCACCGGCTGTCCACGGTGCGGGGCGCGGACCGGATCGTGGTGATGGGCGACGGCCGCATCCAGGAGATCGGCACGCACGAGGAACTGCTGGCCGGGGGAGGGGCGTACGCCGCACTCCACAGCGGCCAGGCGGCCTGAGCGCCACCGGGGAGGCCGGACCTCAGGACCGTGCGGGGGCGGTGCCGAGGACCCGGGCGGTGTAGTCGGCGAGCTGGGCGCGCATCCGGTCACGGGGCATGCCCCGGCGGCCGGCCAGGTGCTCCACCAGGTCGGCCCGGACGGCGGCGAGCAGCGCGTGGGCGGCGAACTCCCCGTCGGGAAGGCCGGGCACCTCCTCCAGCACGGAGCGGAGCAGGGTGTGCCAGCGCTCGTAGTGCTCGGCCCCGTAGGGGCTGTCGTGCCCGGTGGCCTCCAGCGCCAGCGCCAGGCCCCGGTTGTCGAGCTTGAAGCACAGGAGGGCGTCGAGGAGGGCCGTCACGCGGCGCTGCGGCTCGGCGCCGGGGCCCAGCGGCGGCGGTCCCGTCTCGACGGCCCGCCCCACCGGTTCGAGCCGGGCCTCGTACAGCGCCCTGACCAGTCCGCCCCGGTCGCCGAAGGCCCGGAAGAGGGTGCCCTTGCCGACGCCGGCGGCCGCCGCGACATCGGCCATGGTCACGTCGTCGGGACTCTCGCAGTCGGTGAAGAGGGCATCGGCGGCGGCGAGGACGGCCGCCCGGTTGCGGGCCGCGTCCTTGCGGGGCTTGCGCTCGGTCACTCGGGTCTCCTCCGGGCACGGGGCGGTGCGCGTTGCAAAGCGGACCGTCGGTCCGTATTGTTTGAAGCGGACCGCCGGTCCGCATTCTATGCGACGACCGCGCCGGGCAGGCGCGGTGCGAAGGAGCACACCCATGCCCACCCCCATGCCCACACCCATGCCCACCCCCATTCCCCCGTCGGACCTGTTCCGGCACGGCCTGCGTCTGCTGCTGGACAAGGACGTCGACGCCTGGGTCGGCCTGTGGGCCGACGACGGCGTCATGGAATTCCCCTTCGCCCCCGAGGGGCGGCCTCGGCGACTGGAGGGGCGGGAGGCCGTCGCCGCCTACATGCGGCACTATCCCGACCACATCGACCTGCATGACTTCCCCGAACTGCGCATTCACCGGACGACCGACGCCCGCACCGTCGTGGTGGAGATGCGCGGCGTGGGCCGGCTGGTGCGCACGGGCGCCCCCTTCGACATGACGTACATCGCGGTCGTGACCGTCGAGGACGGCCGGTTCACGTCCTACCGCGACTACTGGAACCCGCTGGCACTGCTGGAGCCCGGCGCCGAATTCGCCGGGAGCGCCCGATGACCGCCACCGGTACGACGCTGGTGATCGGCGCCACCGGCACGACCGGCAGCCGCACCGCCGCCCGGCTGGTCGCCGCCGGGCACCCGGTGCGGGCCGCCGGACGGCGCGCGGCCCCGGTGCCGGGCGCGCGCCCGGTCCGCTTCGACTGGTACGACACCACCACCCACGACGCGGCCCTCGACGGAGCGGACCGGGTCTACCTCGTCCCGCCGGTGGGTGACACGGACCCGGCCGCGGTCATGCTCCCCTTCCTGCGCCGGGCCCGTGCCGCGGGCGTGCACCGTGCCGTACTGCTCAGTTCCTCCGCGGTTCCCCAGGGCGGCCCGGCGGTGGGCCTGGTCCACCGGGAACTGCCCGGCCTGTTCGACCAGTGGGCGGTGCTCCGGCCCTCCTGGTTCATGCAGAACTTCACCGGCGACCACGCCCATGCCGTCGGCATCCGTCAACACGGCACCCTCTGGACCGCCGCCGGGAGCGGCCGGGTGGCCTTCGTCGACGCCGACGACATCGCCGCCGTCGCCGTGCACGCCCTCACCGGCGACCAGGCCCCGAACACCGATCTGGTCCTCACCGGGCCCGAGCCCCTCGACCACGACGAGGTCGCCGCGATCCTCACCCGGGTCGGCGGCCGGCCGGTCGTCCACCGGGGCCTGACTCCCGAGGAACTGGGCGCCCGCCTCGCGAGCGTGGTACCGCCGGACTTCGCCGCGCTCCTCGCCGACCTGGACCGGGCGATCGCCCAAGGGGCCGAGGACCGCACCACCGACACCGTCGAACGCGTCACCGGCCGTCCGCCGCACGGCTTCCGGGAAGTGGTGGAACGGGAGTGGCGGGGCGTCGAGCGCCTGGATCCGGTCAATTGCGGGTGACGGAGCGCACGGTGCGATTGTGACGGCGGAGTCCGGGCATACGCAGCGAAAGTCGAGAGAGGGGCGTTTCGTGCTGGAGCCGGACCCGAAGGTCGTCAGGGAACTGCTGACGCGGTACGCGTCGCTGAGGATCGCTCAGGCGGAGAGGCCGCGGCCCGCGGTGGTGCGGGAGCTGACGGACGTCAGTTACACGCTGTGCGTGATGATGGCGACCACCAGCGTCCACGACGCGGTGGCCAAGGCGGACGCCCTGCTGCTCGCCAAGGGCGGGACGGCGCCGCAGGCGGGCCCGGTGGACGCCAACGGGGAGAGCGGCCTGTCGCTGGCCGTGTGACGGTGCCGGTCCACGCCACGCGTCCTACGGGCCTGCCGGCGGCACGGCGGTCTTCGCCCGGAAGGCGGCGCGGTAGGCGTGCGGCGTGGTCCCGGCCACACGGCGGAACCGCTCGCGAAAGGCCGTGGGGGAGCCGAACCCTGCCTGGCGGGCGATCCGTTCGACGGAGTGGTCTCCGTTCTCCAGCAGGTACTGGGCGCGTCGCACCCGCGCCCGCAGCAGCCATTGCAGCGGAGTGGTGCCCGTCTGCTCGCGGAACCGGCGGCTGAAGGTGCGCTCGCTCATCCCCGAGCGCGCCGCCATCGCCCCGAGGGTGACCTCCTCGGCCAGATGGTCCTCGATCCAGCGCAGGAGCGGCTCCAGGTCCGACCCCCGCGGCACGGGCGGATGCTCCTGAACGATGAACTGGGCCTGCCCGCCCTCCCGTTCCAGCGGAACGACGCACATCCGGGCGGCGTGCGCTGCCACGGCCGATCCGAGGTCCCGGCGGATCATGTGCAGGCACATGTCCAGACCGGCGGCCGCGCCCGCCGAGGTGAGAATCTGGCCGTTGTCGACATAGAGCACGTCCGGCCGCACCTCCACCCGCGGGTACCGGCGGGCCAGATCCGCCGCGGCGATCCAGTGGGTGGTGGCCCGCAGCCCGTCCAGCAGCCCGGCTTCCGCGAGCACGAAGGCGCCCACGCAGACCGACGCGATCCGGGTCCCGGCGTCGGCCGCCCGGCGCAGCGCGTCGAGGACGCGGTCGGAGGGCGGGCCGGACTCCTCGGAGCGCCCCGGCACGATGATCGTGTCCGCGGTCTCCAGCGCCTCCAGGCCCCGCTCGATCCGCAGGGCGAGGCCCTCGGTGCGCACCTCGGGCGACTGTGCGCACAGAGTGACCCGGTAGGGGCTGCGGCCGTCGGGCAGCCGCGTCCAGTCGAACGCCTGCATGGGGGCCGCCATGTCGAACGGCACCACGTCGTCGAGGACCAGGATCGCCACCGAGTGCATGGGCGCCACCCTAGGCAGGATCCTGCCGTTCGCAGAAGCCCGCGTCAGGCCCGGTTGCCGTCCGGCAGGGGCTGGTGGGAGCGCTGGCGAGAATCCGTTGGAAGCTGTCGTTTCAGCCTCTGTGCGGCCGATCGCCGCCTTCCTACCTTGGTTCTCGATCACCGCATCACCCGATCCCGCCTCCCGGAGCCCGACCGATGACCAAGTTCCTGCTGTCCCTCCACGTCCTGGCGGCCATCGTCGCCGTCGGCCCCGTCACCGTCGCGGCCAGCATGTTCCCGGCGGCCGCGCGGCGGGTGCCGGCGGCCGCTCCCGTCGGGGGAGGGGGAGAGGGCGCGGATGCGGCTTGGGCCGGGGCGGACACCGGGGACGTGCGCACCGTCCGGCTGCTGCACCGCATCTGCCGGGTCTACGCCGGTCTCGGCATCGCGGTACCGGTCCTCGGCTTCGCCACCGCCGCCTCGATGGGAGTCCTGGGGGATGCCTGGCTGATCGCGTCCGTCACCCTCACGGCCGTCGCCGCCGGGCTCCTGGCCGCCTTCGTCCTGCCGCGCCAGGAGGAGCTCCTGGAACAACTGGCCGACGGACAGCCCGTCGAACGGGCCCGCACGGTCCGGCTGGCCATGTTCACCGGCCTGTTCAACCTGCTGTGGGCCACGGTGACCATTCTCATGATCGTGCGGCCCGGCTCCACGACCGGCGCCTGAGTGCCCGTTCACATCCTGGCGGAATGCGCACCACCACGTGAACGGGCGCCTAGACTGCTCAGTCGCGCCTCCGTACGGGGGCGGACGACACGAAAGGCACGTTGACGGGTGTTCCAGGATTCCCCCATCTACGACCGACTCGTCGCCGAACGCGGTGACGTCCCCGAGCAGGTGCGGCGGGACGCCGAGCGTGTGAGCAGGGAACTGGAGGTGGTCATGCGTCCGTTGCGCGCTCCCGGGCACCTGCCCGGCGGCGAACGCCACCCGTCCCCGGGCGCCGGCTGGCAGCGCACCGCCCTGCTGCCCGGCCCGCGCCCGCACTGACCGGCGCACCCGGCCTCACCCGACCGCCGCCGTGTCGGGACCGCCCGCGTCCACCTGGTCCGCGGCGCCGGGCCGGGCCAGCCACTCGGCGATGGTCCGGGCGATCGGCTGCCCCGTGTCCACCTCCACGAAGCCGAACTGCCCCGACTGGTTGCACTCGAGGAACCACCAGGTGCCGTCGCCGTCCTCGGCGAAGTCGAGGGCGCCGTAGGCCAGTCCGGCAGCGCGGAGGTAGGCGCGGACCTGCTCGGCGACGCGCGGCGGCACCTCGGCCGGCCGCCACGGCTCGGCCGACGCCGTGAAACGGACGTCCACCTCGTCGGGGCCCAGGCTGGACAGCGCAGTCTTCCGGGCGGCCAGCAACTCCTCGCCGACGACGGTCAGCCGGATGTCCGCACGCTTGGCGACCCGGCGTTGCAGCAGCGTCGGGCCGTGCGCGACGGCGGAGAAGTCGGCCTCGGGCGGAACGCGGCTGGTCGGCACCGCCAGGGGCGGGTCCTGCGGATGGGCGCCCGAGACGGGCTTGACCACCAGGTCCGGGTAGCGCTCGGCGAACTCGCGCGCGGCCCGCGGAAACGTCGTGATCAACGTCGCCGGCACGGGCAGGCCGCACCGCTGGGCGAGGCGCAGCTGCCAGGGCTTGTACCTGGCCCGGTGCGCGGCGTCCGGCTGGTTCATCCAGCGGGCCCCCGAGCCGCGAAGCATGCCGTACAGCGCCTGACCGGCCTCCTCGGTCAGCCATGCGGACGGCTCGGCGGCCCGCGTGGCCGCGCCGCCCGGCCTGCGCACCCAGACCGACCGCAGCCCGCCGATGCTCACCAGGCGGCCCCCCGAGGACAGATGGCCCCGGAAGGAGCCGTGCACGAACTCGCCCGACAGCGCGACGGAGTCGGTGAGGTCGGCGGGGTCCAGGCGGACCACCGGTACCCCCGCCGCGTTCAGGTGCACCACCACCATGTCGGCGGTGACGTCCTCTTCACTGGTCAGGATCAACACGGTCATTCTCGACGGCCCGTGTTCAGTCGTCGAAGTGAGTCTTCGACCCCGCGGTGGAGGTCGTGGTCCCCAGTTCTCTCAGCAGCGCGTGGTCGCAGGCGGCCACCCGCCCGTCGAGGAGCACGTTCAACTGCAGCCCGGAGTCGTAGACGTACGGAGTCGTGGCTTCCAACTCCACTGCGGGCCGTGCGTAGTTGAGCGCGAACGGTTGCATCGTCTCTCCCTAGTCGGTGCTGCGCCGATCAGACGACGGCCCCTGTGCGCCGTCATCTGGTCCGCCGACTTCCTTCGGCTTCCAGAGACTTATACGAATCGAACGGGTGATTGGTTTCCTTACGCTGCGTAATCACCGGGCGAGCCGGTGGCCCGCCGCCGCTCCGCGGGGTCGCGCCGCCCGCCGATCGGGCCGCGCGCGGAGCGCAGCGCCAGCAGCAGCACGCCGATGTCGTCCAGGTAGACCGGATCCGGCAACAGGTCCGCCGGGAGCACCAGGTAGAGGACGGCGCCCCAGAAGACCCAGCGCGGGCCGGTCGGCAGGCCCGCCCGCCTGAGGTCCCGCCGGGTGCGGACCAGGCGCACCAGCACGGCGAGAGCCGCCGCGAGGACCAGCGCCGCGAGCAGCACCGCCACGACGATCACGGTGGTCGTATCCACGGGCCCCTCCTCCGGCGCGCGGTACGCGCCTCCCTACCCGGATGCCCGCTCGCGGGGGCGGCAAGACCTGGGGGCGGGGTCTCTCATCCCTGTGGCCCACCGAAGTGGCACGGTGCGGTGGACATGCCTAGTAATGGCAGCACACAGCGCGAGTCGCATGTCGGGGACGCAGGGCGGCCGCACCCCCACCACACGGAGAGATCATGACCACCGGCTCTTCATCACCCCGCTCGCCCGAGTACGCCATATCCGCCCTGGACCTGCCCACCGGGGAGACGACCACGACCACCGGCACGGCGCGGCCGCCGGGCGCGGAACCCGCGGCCCGGACGTCCACCGGCCGGCCCGCGCCCGAGCACGAGGGCGACATCTGGGACGTCGACCTCGAAGAGGACGACCTCCCCGAACTCGAGCCCGACCCCGACCTGCCCGTCTCCGACGCGGGCACCGCCCCGGACGCCGAGGGCGAGGCCGGGGCCGCCGACGGCGCGGCGCACGCGTACGGCGATCCCGTCGGCGATCTGGTGCGCGCGGCCGTGGCCGACCGGCCGCTGGACGAGGTCGTCGACCTGATCACGACCATGGAGCAGTCACCGCAGTACGCGCAGGCCACGATCGACGCGCTCCGCGCGGTCGGCGTGAACCGGTCCGTCGAGGACGTCACCCGGCTGGTCGGCCTGCTGACCCGGCCACCGCGCCAGTCCGACAGTGCCGACGAGGCGATCCGGGCCGCGGCGGAGTGCCGCTCCGTGGAGGACGTGACCCGGCTGATGGCCCTGCTGCACCGCACCCCCCTGGAACCGCACTGCGGGCAGGAGGCCGTGCGCGCCGCCGCCACCGGCCGCCCGGTCGAGGAACTGGTCGAACTGATCGGCCGGCTCGCCGAGGACGGACACGTACGCCCGGAGCGGCCCGACGCCCGGCGACTGCGGGCGGCCCGGGACGCGGCCGACGAGCACGACGGAGGCGAGCCCGACGCCCGGTCGCGGGAGGGGTTCACCGGCGCCGGGGACAAAGCGGACCGCCGTGGCCGTGAACGCCGCAGGACGCCACGCCCGTTCCGCCGGGGACGCGACCGCGAGGCGTCCCGAGCGGCGCGCGACCGGGCGGAATCCCGTGCGCCGGGTCGCGACGGGTCCGGTGCACCGCGTCGCGACCGGTCCGGTGCGGCGCGCGAGCGCGACATGGCCCGTGCGGCGCGCGAGCGCGACCGCGCGGCACGGCGCGCCGCCCGCGGCCCGGCCTGGCCGGCCTGGCTCACCGTGGCGGTCCTCGCCGGGTGCGGCGTGGCCTACTTCCCGCTGCACCGCGGCGACGCGTCGGCACCGGCCTACGGAGTGGCACTCGGCCTGTCGGCGCTCTGCCTGGTGCTGGCCCTGCTGCTGACCGTGCGGCCCGCCGTACCGCTGCTCGCCGCCGCGGTCGTGGGACCTGCGGCGCTGGCCGCGGCCAAGCTCTACGGCAGCGCCACCCCCTCGGCGCGGGTCTCCCCGGTCACCGACCTCACGCTGGCTCCGGTCTGGATCGCGGTCGCCGTGGCCGTGGTCGCCTCGCTCGTCGCACTGACGGCACTGTGCGTGCGGGTGGCCGCACCGGCCTCCGCGCGGCGCAGGCCGACCCGCTCCGTCGCCGTGGCCGGGCGCACCGCCGCGGACTGACCGGCGGCCACCACCCCGCGTCCCGACAGCCCGTGGTCCGCGCCGGCAGGTGAACCGGCGCGGACCACGCGTCCGTCCCTCAGACGCCCAGCATGCCCGCGGGATGCCCGTGTTCCAGCAGGGCGGTGAGCACCCGGTCGGGAGTGAGCGGCAGTTCCCGCAAGCGGATGCCGGTGGCGTGGTGGACGGCGTTGCCCACGGCCGCCGCCGAGCCCACGATCCCGATCTCGCCGATCCCCTTGCTGCCCATGGGGTTGAGGTGCTCGTCCTCCTCGTCGACCCAGTACGCCTCCAGGTCCGCGACGTCCGCGTGCGCGGGCACGTGGTACGACGCCAGATCGCGCTCGACGAAGTCGCCGAACACCGGGTCCACCGTGCTGTCCTCGGTCAACGCCATGCCCAGGCCCATCGTCATGCCCCCGATGAACTGGGAGCGGGCCGTACGCGCGTTGAGGATGCGCCCCGCGGCGAAGACGCCCAGCAACCGTGTCACCCGCACCTCGCCGGAGACGGTGTCCACCGTCACCTCGGCGAAGTGGGCGCCGAACGCGTGCCGGGCGAAGGGACTCTCCGCGTCCGCCGTCCCGGAGGTGTCGGCCTCGGCCGCGATCCCCTCGTCCGGCAGCGGCCCCGACCGCTCCGCCAGCCGGCCGGCCAGCCGGACGCAGGCCTCGTGAACGGCCGACCCCCAAGAGGCGGTGCCCGAGGAACCCCCGGCCATCGGCGCGAACCCGATGCCGCTGTCGGCGACGTCCACCCGCACCTGGTCCAGCGGGGCACCGAGGGCGTCGGCCGCGACCTGCGCGAGCACCGTCCGAGCGCCCGTGCCGATGTCCGTGGCGTTCACCCGCACCAGGAAACCGCCGTCGGGCAGGGCACGCGCCGAGGCGACGCAGGGGGAGACCAGCACCGGGTAGGTGGCCGAGGCGACCCCGCTGCCGATCAGCAGGGGCCCCGCCGCACGGGACCGGGGCCGGGGATCGCGGCCCTCCCAGCCGAAGCGCCGGGCGCCCTCGCGCAGACACTCCACCAGATGCCTGCTGCTGAACGGCTTTCCGCTGTCCGGCTCGCTCCCCGGTTCGTTGCGGATCCTCAGCTCCACCGGGTCGACGCCGAGTTCGGCGGCCAGTTCGTCCATCGCGGACTCCAGGGCGTACATGCCGGGGCACTCGCCGGGGGCGCGCATCCAGGAGGGCGTGGGGACGTCCAGTGCCGCCACGCGGTGGACCGTGCGCAGGGCGGGGGCGGCGTACATGACCCGCGCGGGGACCGCCGCCTGCTCCACGAACTCCTTCACCCGCGAGGTGTGTGTCGTCACCTCGTGCACGAGCGACGTGAGCCGGCCGTGGCCGTCCGCGCCCAGGCGCAGCCGGTGCAGGGTCGGCGCGCGGTGCCCGACGACGGCGGGCAGATAGCGGCGCGGCAGCGCCACGGTCACCTGCCGGCCCGTCTCCCGTGCCGCCATCGCCGCGAGTACCACCTCGGGGCGCGGTGTGCCCTTCGAGCCGAACCCGCCGCCCACGTGCTCGGCGCGCACCGTGATCCGGTCCTCGGGCAGTCCGAACAGCCGCGCCAGCTCCTTCTGCACCGCCGTGGTTCCCTGACTGGAGCAGTGCACGGCCAGCCGGTCGCCGTCCCAGTGCGCCGTACTGGCGTGCGGTTCCATCGGGTGGTTGTGCAGCGGCGGCACCCGGTACTCGACGTCCACCCGGGTCGCGGAGCCGGCGAACGCGCCGTCCGGGTCGCCCTGCTCGGTGACGGCCGCGAAGCCGCCGTTGGCCGACTCGGGGATGTACGCCCCGGAGTGCGAGGCGGTCAGCGTCACGTCGTGGGGCTCGGTCTCGTAGGTGATCCGGACGGCGGCGGCTCCGGCGCGGGCCGCCTCCAGCGTCTCGGCCACCACCACGCCCACGAACCAGCCCCGGTGCGGGACGTGCGGGTCCTGGAGCACGGCCAGCGTCGGGTCGTCCGGAGTGCCGAGCCGGGGCGCGTTCTCGTGCGTGAGCACCGCGAGTACGCCGGGCAGTTCGAGCGCGGCCGCGGTGTCGACGCCGGTCACCCGGCCCCGTACGACCGTCGCGGGTATCGGCCAGGCCTGGGCGCGGCCCGGCGCCGGGTACTCGGCGGCGTACCGGGCGGTGCCGGTGACCTTCTCCCGCCCCTCCCGGCGCTCGACCGGAGCGCCCAGGACGGCATCGGTGGCGGTCATGGAGTCCTCCTCGTGGACGCCTCGGTCGTCAGGTCGTGGCGGGCGGGGCGAGCCGGCCCAGTACGTCCAGGGCCAGCCGGCGGGCCAGCGGCACCTTGTAGGCGTTGTCCCGCAGCGGTTCGGCCGCGGCCAACTCCAGGTCGACGGCGTGCTCGAACGCCGCCGTCGTGGGCGCCGCGCCGCGCAGCGCGTCCTCGGCCCGCCGTGCCCGCCAGGGGCGGTGCGCCAGCCCGCCGAAGGCGATCCCGGCCCGCTCCACCACCCCGTCCGCGAGGTGCAGCACCACGGCGACGGAGGCCAGTGCGAAGGCGTACGACGCCCGGTCGCGGGCCTTGCGGTACGCCGAGGGGAGCCCGGCCGTGGCCGCGGGCAGGACCACGCCGGTGATCAGCTCGCCGGGGTGGATCTCGGTGTCCCGCTCCGGATGCAGTCCGGGCAGCCGGTGGAAGTCGGCGGCGGGAACGCTGCGGCCGCCCTCGGGGCCGTGCAGCTCCACGCGCGCGTCGAGGGCGGCCAGCGCCACCGCCAGATCCGAGGGATGGGTGGCGATGCACTGGTCGGAGTGGCCCAGCACCGCGTGATCGCGGTGCACGCCCTCCAGCGCGCCGCAGCCGCTGCCGGGCTCCCGCTTGTTGCAGGGCTTGGACACGTCCTGGAAGTAGGGGCAGCGGGTGCGCTGCAACAGGTTGCCGCCGGTGGTGGCGGCGTTGCGCAACTGCCCGGAGGCACCGGCCAGCAGCGCCTGGGACAGCGCGGGGTAGCGGTCGCGCACCGCCGGGTGGGCCGCGAGGTCGCTGTTGCGGACCATCGCCCCCGCCCGCAGCGCGCCGTCGGGCAGTTCCTCCACGGTGTCCAGCGGCAGCCGCGTGACGTCGACGAGCGCGGTGGGCGTCTCCACGCCGAGCTTCATCAGGTCGACGAGGTTGGTGCCGCCGCCGAGGTAGCGGGCGCCGGGGTGGGCCGCGAAGGCCTCGGTGGCCTCCTCGACGCTGCCCGCGCGAACGTAGGCGAAGGGCTTCACGGGATCACGTCCTCGACCGCGTCGGCGATCCGCGGATACGCACCGCACCGGCACAGGTTGCCGCTCAGCCGCTCCCGGATCTCGTCGCGGCCCAGCGCGACGGGCTCCCCGGAGGGCGTCGCCGGATCGGTGACGTGGGAGGGGTGCCCGGCCTCGGCCTCGGCGAGCGCGCCGACCGCCGAGCAGATCTGCCCGGGGGTGCAGTAGCCGCACTGGAAGGCGTCGCGGTCCAGGAAGGCGCGCTGCAACGGGTGGAGTTCCTCGCCGTCCCCGGCGAGACCCTCGACGGTGGTGACCTCGCAGCCGTCCAGGGCGACCGCGAGCAGCAGGCAGCTGTTGACGCGCCGTCCGTCGACCAGGACCGTGCAGGCGCCGCACTGGCCGTGGTCGCAGCCCTTCTTGGCGCCCGCGAGGTCGAGGTCCTCCCGCAGGAGGTCCAGCAGGACCCTGCGGTGGTCCACGGTGAGGGTGTGCGGCTTGCCGTTGACGCGGAGCGTGGTCCGGGAACTGGAGGACTCCGGTGGGCGGGAAGCGGGGGCGCTGTCGTGCTGGCTGTCCATGGCGTCGATGACCTTCCGGGACGGGCCGTGCTCCTGTGCCGTCCGCGTATCCACCTCGCGCCGGATGACACGTGAGGGTGCCCTCACCCGAGGGCACGGCACGGCACGGCACCGCCGTCCCGCGTCGCCGGGGCCCGCCCCCGCCGCGCGGGCGTCCGACGCGGGGAGGTGTCCACGACCGGTGCGGCCGGCCCGGGCCCGGGCGGAGCCACCGAGCCTTCCGGCGTACCGGCCGCGCTCCGCGGACTCGCAGCCGGTGCTCGCCCGGGCCCGGGGCCCGCGGGTCCGGCTCCGGCCCGGGGCCGCCTCCGGCCCGGGGCCCGCCGGTCTCGTCCGGTCGGGGACCCGCGGCCCGGTCCGGTGCCCCGGGCGGCCGGAAGACGTCAGTCGTCGGTCGCCGGGGTCCCGGGAGGCTTCGTGGTGTCGCGGTCGTCGGCGTCCGGGCGCGGGGTCCGGGCGGAGCCCCTGAACCGCTCCAGGGTGCGGGTCAGACCCCGCAGGGGAGAGGCCGGCGGCGGCTGGGACGGTGCCGGTCCGGCCGGTGCCGCCGGGGCGGACTCCCGGTACACGGCGAGGGCCTCGGCCGCGCGTTCCGCCGCCTCCCGGTACAGATCGCGGGACTGGGTCATGGCCTCCAGCGCCTCGGCGTACATCTTCACCAGCCTGCGCTCGCGCTCCAGCTCCTCCTCCAGCGTCAGCAGCCGCCAGTCCTCCCGCAGCGAGCCGAGGGCCGCCACCGCGTCGTCGGGCAGCGGCCTGGGCAGCGCGGCGAAGGACGTCACCGCCGCGATCAGCGCGGTGGGCTCGGAGCCGTCCAGGAAGACGGTGCGGACGGAGAAGTCGGCGGCGGCGTAGTCGGCCGGGGCCGGTGTCCCGGGCAGCACCACGGCGCCGCCGCGCGGCACCTGCACCCCGAAGTCCTCCAGGGCCCAGTTCACCACCCGGAGCTGCTGCGGCGCGGCCCGGTGCTCGACCACCCGGTGCCGCAGACCGGCCGGCAGGCGCTGCGCCAGCGGCACCCGGCCCCGGTGGTCCGGGGTCATCGCCTCGTGCACCACCACGTGGATGTTCCACGGGCTGCGCCCGGCCTCCTTGAGCAGCCGGCGCACGGCCTTGTCGTCGTCGGGAAGGGTGTTGATGCCCCGCAGGCGCAGGCCCGTGGCGGCGTCCCGGTCCCAGGTGACGTCCGGGTCGTCCGGCCAGAACACGGTGGCGGGGGAGGGCCAGTCGAGGTCCCAGGCCTCCTCGGCCTCCGCGAGCAGCGTCCAGTCCTGCCCGCCCGCCGAGCCGGGCTCCAGGATCAGCCGGGCCCGCACGGTGACGGCCCCGGGGGCCTTCCAGCGTGCCTCGAAGATCCGCGGGCCGGGAGCCCCCGCGGCCGGGGGCTCGGCGGCCGGCTCCTCGACCGGCTCCAGGAAGTCGTCGACGACGTGGTCGTCCTTGAGCCGCTGGAGCCGGTGCCGGACGGTGTCCTCGGCCGCGGAGCCGACATGGCGGCCGCGAGCGGCCCACAGCGTGGGCGGATGCGTGGGGCGGGCGGTGGGAGAGGTCGGCATGGGTCCATCGGGCAGCAGGGGCACGGACGTAGGCAAGTATCGTCGGCGCAGGTCAGCGGAGAGCACCCGGGGGGTCCGCCGACCGGGCGTGCCGCGGCGCGGTCGGCCGTGGCGCGGGTGCGTCGTGAGCGAGGGTGGGCAGGAGCAACCCGACCGACCGTACGGCACGAGAAGGAGCGACCTGATGAACCTCGACCTCGGCGGACGCACCGCACTGGTGACGGGCTCCTCGCAGGGCATCGGGGCGGCGATCGCCGCCGGACTGGCGCGGGCGGGCGCCACCGTGGGCGTCAACGGGCGCGACGCCGACCGCCTGGCGGAGAGCGTCGAGAAGCTGCGGGCGGAGGTGCCGGACGGCACGTTCGTGCCGGTCGCGGCCGACCTCGGTACCGAAGAGGGCGCCGGGCGGGCCCTGGAGGCGCTGCCCGACGTGGACATCCTCGTGAACAACCTCGGCGTCTTCGGCGCCGCGCCCGCGCTGGAGATCAGCGACGCCGAGTGGCGCCGCTACTTCGAGATCAACGTCCTCGCGGGCGTCAGGCTGACGCGCGCCCATCTCCCCCGGATGAGGGAACGCGGCTGGGGCCGGGTGCTGTACATCGCGAGTGACTCGGCCGTCGTGATCCCGGCCGAGATGATCCACTACGGGGTCTCCAAGACGGCCCTGCTCGGTGTGGGCCGCGGCTTCGCCAAGGAGGCCGCGGGCAGCGGCGTCACGGTGAACTGCGTCATCGCGGGACCCACTCACACCGAGGGCGTCGAGGACTTCGTGTACCAGCTGGTCGACCGCGACCTGCCCTGGGACGAGGCACAGCGCGTCTTCATGCGCGAACACCGCCCGCAGTCCCTGCTCCAGCGGCTGATCGAGCCGGAGGAGATCGCCAACCTGGTGGTGTACCTCAGCTCCCCGCTCGCCTCGGCCACCACCGGCGCGGCCGTCCGGGTCGACGGCGGTTACGTCGACTCGATCCTGCCGTAGCGTCCCCGGCTCGTCGTCCCCGGCTCAGTCGTCGTCGGCCGCGCGCCGCCGGTCCGCCTCGTTCCAGGCCCGGGTGTCGCGCGGTTCGACGTACGGCTCCTCCTCGGGCGGGTGGCCGCCGTCGATGACCCGCTGCCGGGCCAGCTCCGCGTCGAACTCCAGGCCGAGGAGGATGGCCAGGTTCGTCACCCAGAGCCACACGAGGAAGATGATGACGCCCGCCAGGGTGCCGTACGTCTTGTTGTACGAGCCGAAGTTGGCCACGTAGAAGGCGAACCCGGCGGAGGCCAGCAGCCAGATCAGCAGCGCGACCAGGCTGCCCGGAGAGATCCACTTGAATCCCTTGACCCGGGCGTTCGGCGCGGCCCAGTAGAGGATCGCGATCATGAAGGTGACGAGCAGGACCAGCACCGGCCACTTGGCGATCGACCACACGGTCAGCGCGGTGTCGCCGACGCCGAGCGCCGTGCCCGCCTGCCGGGCCAGGCTTCCGGTGAACACCACGATGAGCGCGCTGACCACCGCGAGCACCAGCAGCACCACCGTCAGGGCCACCCGCAGCGGCAGTACCTTCCAGACGGGGCGCCCCTCGGGCACGTCGTAGACCGCGTTGGCGGCGCGGATGAACGCGGCCACGTAGCCGGACGCCGACCAGACCGCGCCCACCAGACCGACCACCGCCAGCACGGAGCCCAGGCCCGCCTTGGCCTGCAATTGCTCCACGGCGTTCGTGATCACGTCCCGCGCCGAACCGGGCGCGAGCTTCTGCACGTTGTCCAGGACCTCCTGGGTGGCGGACTCCCCGGCGATGCCGAGCAGCGAGACCAGCACCAGCAGGGCCGGGAACAGGGACAGGATGCCGTAGTAGGTGAGGGCCGCGGCCCGGTCGGTCAGCTCGTCGTCCTTGAACTCGGCGACCACGCGCCGCGTCAGCGCGGACCACGAGCGCCCGGGCAGTTCGGTGGGGGAACCGGGGGCGGCGGCCTCGGTGGCGGCGTCGGGACCGTAGTCCTCGGCCGTCTTCTCGTCGGCCGGTCCGTCCGCCGGTGCGTCCTTCGGGTGCTTTCCTCCGCGGGGGAGGTGGAGTCGGGCCATGCACCCCGGGTTGCCCGTCTCGGCGCGAGCACGCTCCCCCACCGGAAGGGCCCCGGACCGGGCCGAACTCCGCAGTATGCCCGAGCGCGCGCACGTTCCTCTGGAAAATGCCAAAGCGCTCACCGGATGCGTGCACTTTCCGTAGTGTCGTCGTCACGTTCGCGGTACTGCCGTGCAGGGGAGGGGATCCGGCGTGCCCGGAATCGACGAGAGTCTGCTGGAAGCCATGCGACTGCCGGGCGCGCGCGGTGCGTCCCTGGTCGACTGGATCAGCGGGCTCGCTCTCGGCGCCGTCGGCGAGGCGCCGGGCGGCGACTGGGAGGCGACGGCCGCGGAGACGGCGGAGCTGGGCCGGCACGTCGCGGAGAGCGGCTCGCTGGCGGCGGGCGGCGCTGCCGATCCCGGGAAGGAACCCCCGGTGGAGGACCTGATCGCCACCACCGGCGACGCCTACCACCTGCTCAGGTTCGTCAGCACCCCGTTCGACAGCACCGTCTTCCTCCACCTGTGGCTGGACCGCAACGACGGAAACCTCGCCCTGGCCCGCATCCGGCTGGCCGAGATGGCCGACCGGCTGGTGCTCGGATGACCCGGGTGACGACCACCTGGACCACCCACGGGACGACGTCGGACGCGCTCGGTGCCCTCGCGGCCGAAGGGGCGACCGGCGCCCTGTCGGGCGAGCGGGGCATCGTCTACCTCTCGGCGGGCCGCGTCGTGCACGTGGAGTCGGCCTTCACGCCCGATCTCGGCGCGCTGCTGACCCGCAGCGGCGCCGTCCCGCCGGACGGCTGGTGGGACGCGGTCGACCGGGGCGGCACCGAGCACCGGGTCGGCCACCGGCTCGTGGACAGCGGGCGGCTCGCCGCGGGCGCGCTGGAGGTCTGCCATCTGGGCGCGCTGTTCGACGCGGCGTACTTCGTGCTGGCCCACGACACGCGTGCGCGGCGCTTCCGGCCCGGCGCGGTGCACTGGCTCGGCCCGGTCCGATCCGTCCCGGTGGACGTCGTCGTCCGCGAGTCCGGACGCCGACGCGACCTGCTGGACCGGATCTGGCCCGACCCCGCCGTCGACACCCTCCCCCTGACCCGGGTGCCGGGCGTCGGCACCGCCGAGCTGCCCGGACGGCGCGGCCGCACCCTGGCCCAGGTCGACGGCGTACGGACCGCCGCCGAGATCGCGTCGGCACTCGCCTGCCGCACCTACCACACCCTGGTCGAACTGCGGCGCCTGGCCGCCGACGGCCTCGTCCGTGCCGCGCCACCCGCCGCCCCGCCCCTTCCCCCCGGTCCGGAACCGCGGGCGGTCGTGTGGGACGACCCCGACACGGCCCTGCTGCGACGGCTTCGAGACGCCTTGGAGGCCCTGTGATCCGCGCGCGCCGCCGGCGCGACGAAAGGAGACTGCTCATGGCCGTCGAGAGCGACGTCCTGGACGAACTGCACCGACTGCGCAACCGCGTGCCCCAGCTGACCGGCTCGCTCGCGGCCACCGTGGACGGACTCGTCCTCGCCCACGACGCGCCGGGCACCGAGCCCGAGGGGCTCGCCGCGCTCACCGCGGCCGCCCTCGGCGTCGCGCAGCGCATGGCCGAGGCCACCGCGCGCGGCGGCTTCCGCGAGCTGCTCCTGCGCGGGGCCGACGGCTACGTCGCCACGTACGCCGCCGGTCCGGCCGCCGTGCTCACCCTGCTCGCCGACGGCCGGGTCAACGTGGGCCGGCTGCACCTGGAGGGGCGGCGCAGCGGTGCGCGGATAGGGGAGCTGGTCGCCGCCGGCCTCGGGCCGGAGCGCGGCCGGGCCCCGGCCGCCGAGCACGGTGCGACGCTCCCCGCCCAGCCGGCCCGCCCCATCGGCACCCTGCCGGTGCGCACACCGCAGCGGCCCGCACACCAGCCCGCTCCCCGGGCCGGCGGCCACCACCGGCCCACCTGACCCACCTCGCCACACCGATCACGTCCGGAAAGGAAACCACCATGGCCAACCTGGAGACCTCACTCAAGGAATGCCTCAGCTCCATCGACGGAGCGACCGCCGTCGCGCTGGTCGACTACACCAGCGGAATGGCGCTCGGCACCCTGGGCGGCGGCAAGGACTTCAACCTGGAGGTCGCCGCCGCGGGCAACACCGACGTCGTGCGCTCCAAACTGCGCACGATGGAGCACCTCGGTCTCAAGGACGAGATCGAGGACATACTGATCACCCTGAACACGCAGTACCACCTGATCCGACTGCTCAAGGGCCGCGGCGGCAACGGGCTGTTCCTCTACCTGGTGCTGGACGCGAGCCGCGCCAACCTGGCCATGGCCCGCCACCAGCTGCGCCGCATCGAGACCGACCTGGAGGTCTGAGCCCGGCCGCCGGTTCGCCCCGCACGGCCCCGCGGACGCGTCCGGCGCCGGTGCCCCGCGAGGGGAACCGGCGCCGGACGTCGGGGCTCAGGCGCCGCTCTCGCGGAGCATGTCCTCGCGCTCGACGTACTTCACGCGCTCACGCCCGTGCGGTTCGCCCTGCGCCTTCTCCGCGGCGTCGAGCCGGTACCAGCCGTCCCAGGTGGTGAAGCGGACGTTCCGCTCGGCGAGGAACGCGTCCACGGCCTCGGGAGCGGGCGAGGAAGGCGTCTGGAGGCGGCCGTTCGCGTAGTCGTCCAGCAGGTTGGACACCGTCTCGTTGGCGTCGCCCTTGGTGTGCCCGATCAGACCGATCGGACCGCGCCGGATCCAGCCGGTGACGTACGTCGACTCCAGGTGCTCGCCGGACTCCTGGACGACCCGGCCGCCCACGTCCGGGACCGTGCCCGTCTCGAGGTCCCAGGGCAGCTTGGGCAGCTGGTCGGAGAGGTAGCCGACGGCCCGGTAGACCGCCTGGACGTCCCAGTCCTTGAACTCGCCGGTGCCCTTGACGTTGCCCGTGCCGTCCAGCGCGGTGCGCTCGGTGCGCAGGCCGGTCACCTGGCCGTCCTCGCCGAGGATCTCCGCGGGCGACTCGAAGAAGTGCAGGAACAGCTTGTGCGGCCGGTCGCCGACGTCCCGGATCGCCCAGTTCTCCAGCGTCTTGGCGACCATGTCGGCCTGCTTGTTGCCGCGCCGGGTCGCGATCGAGCCCTCGTCGTAGTCGATGTCCTCGGGGTCGACGATCACCTCGATGGTGGGGGAGTGGTCCAGCTCCCGCAGCTCCATCGGGCTGAACTTCGCCTGCGCCGGGCCGCGACGTCCGAAGACGTGGACCTCCAGCGCCTTGTTGGCCTTGAGGCCCTCGTAGACGTTCGGCGGGATCTCGGTGGGCAGCAGCTCGTCCGCGGTCTTGGCGAGGACACGGGCGATGTCCAGGGCGACGTTGCCGACGCCGAGGACGGCGACCTTCTCCGCCTCCAGCGGCCAGGTGCGCGGGAAGTCGGGGTGGCCGTCGTACCAGGCGACGAAGTCCGCCGCGCCGTACGAGCCGTCCAGGTCGATGCCGGGGAGGGACAGGTCCCGGTCCGCCGTGGCGCCGGTGGCGAAGATCACACCGTCGTAGAAGGCGCGCAGATCGTCCAGGCTGACGTCGGTGGGGTAGTTCACGTTGCCGAAGAGGCGGATCTGCGGCTTGTCGAGCACCTGGTGCAGGGCCGTGATGATGCCCTTGATCCGCGGGTGGTCGGGCGCGACGCCGTACCGGATGAGGCCGAACGGGGCGGGCATGCGCTCGAAGATGTCGATGGAAACACCGGGGTCGGCGGCCACTTCGGACTTGAGCAGGGCGTCCGCCGCGTAGATCCCGGCCGGGCCGGATCCGACGATGGCTACCCGCAGAGGGCGGGGCATGTTCAGGTTCCCTTCGAGCGGTGACAGATCGACTCTCCGGGAAGCCTAAGCTAAGGCAAGCCTAAGTCGGTACGCGGGTCCGGTCTATGAGGTCATAAGGACGCCTTATGGGATCTCATGGTTCGGGTTTGGGGGCCGGTCCACGGTACGGGCGGACGGCGCGGGTTTGAAGCCCCGGTCACGGGTGACGCAGGCGGAGGGACCGGTGGCGCGTCCCTTGCCGCCTCACGAGGGGAGCCCGTGTGCAGCCTCCGGACGACAGCCTGGACCCCAACCGCTGGCGGGCCCTGTGGGTGACCCTGGTCGCCGGATTCATGACCCTGCTGGACGTGACGATCGTCGCCGTGGCCCTGCCCTCCATGCAGCAGGGACTGCACGCCTCGCCGGCCTCCGTGCAGTGGGTCGTCTCCGGCTACGCGCTCGCGTTCGCCCTGACCCTGGTGACCGCGGGCCGGATCGGCGACGCGTTCGGCAGGCGCCGCGTCTTCCTCGCCGCCCTGGCCGCCTTCGTGCTGTGCAGCGCCGCGGCGGGGGCCGCGCCCGGCATCGAGCTGCTGGTGGTGGCTCGGCTCGCGCAGGGAGTCGCCGCGGGCAGCATCGCGCCGCAGAACTCGGCACTGATCCAGCAACTGTTCCGCGGCGCGGAACGCGGTCGCGCCTTCGGGCTGTTCGGCGCCACCGTGGGGGTGTCGAGCGCCGTGGGACCGGTCGTCGGCGGTCTGATCCTGGCCCTGGCCGGGCCCGAGGGCTGGCGGTGGATCTTCTACGTGAACGTGCCGGTCGGCCTGCTCGCCCTGGTGCTCGGCTTCCGTCTGCTGCCCCGGGTGGCGCCCGGCGGCCGAGGACACCTCGATCCGGTCGGCGTGACGCTCCTCGGCGCGGGCATCCTGGCGCTGATGCTGCCGCTGGTCCTCGCCGAGGGCGGCGGCCTCGCCAAGGTGTGGTGGCTGTTCCCGGCGGGGGCACTGGTCCTCGTCGCCTTCGCGCGGTGGGAGCGCCGGGTCGCCCGGCGGGGCGGTCAGCCGCTCCTGGAGCCGGGGCTGCTCACCCGGACCCGCGGCTACGCCACCGGCGCCGGCCTGGCCGCCCTGTACTTCGTCGGGTTCAGCGGGGTGTGGCTGGTCTTCGCCCTCTACTTCCAGAACGGCCTGGGCTACTCACCGCTCGTGTCCGGCCTGGCGGTGACGCCGTTCGCCGTGGGCTCGGCCGTCGCCGCCGCCGTGGCGGGCCGGCTGGTGGAACGGCTGGGGCGGCTGCTGACCGTGTGGGGACTGGTCGCCGTCATGGTGGGGCTGGGCACCACCGCGCTGCTGCTCTGGCTCGCGCCCTCCGGCCCGGCCGCCTGGCTCGCCGCCCCGGCGCTGCTGCTCGGCGGACTCGGCAGCGGCTGTGTGATCTCCCCGAACATCACCATGACGCTCCGCGACGTGCCGGTACGGATGGCGGGCGCCGCCGGGGGCGCCCTTCAGACGGGCCAGCGGCTGGGCGGCGCCGTGGGCACCGCCGCGCTGCCGGGACTCTTCTACCTGACGCTGAACTCCACCCACGACGACTACCACGAGGCCGTGGCCCTGTCGGTGGGCACCGGCGTCGCCGCCATGCTGTGCGCGCTGACCGTCGCGGTCCGCGACTGGCGCCGGGACCGCCCCGACGACGACCGCGGCTGCCCGCCGGAGACCTCCCACAGCCACACCCACGCCGGTCAGAACTGACCGCCCCGCCGGCTCCCGGGACAGGGGCGCTCAGCGGCGCTTGCCGAACCTGCGCAGCATCTCCTGGGCCTGTGCGCGGCGGCGCGGGTCCGAGGCGGCCCTGCGCACCTGCTCGGTCGCCCGGCGCCCCTGGGGGCTGCGCGCGAACTGCTTGATCCGGTCCAGTACTCCGGCCATGACGTTCCTCCGAGTCGACGACGGACCTGCCTTGCCCGTGCTCGTACCCGGTGTCCGGCCCGGCACCCCTGCCCGCGGTCGGCGTGTTTGGGCCCGCCGCACGGGGGACCCGCCGGGCAGGACATCGCAACCGAACGCCGAGAGGTGAACCACAGTGGCCGGCAACCAGAAGTCCAAGGCCAAGATGGAGCAGGCCAAGGGGAAGGCCAAGGAAGCGGCCGGCCGGGCCGTCGGCAACGAGAGGATGACGGCCGAGGGCCGCGCCGAGCGGTCCAAGGGCGACGCCCGGCAGGCCAAGGAGAAGGGCAAGGACGCGTTCCGGCACTGACACGGAACACGCAACCGGCGGCACACGGGCCGCGGAACCAGGCGTACGGCCGGTTCCGCGGCCCGCGTCCTGCCCGGGACACCCCGGCGGGGGCGAGGCCCGGGGCCCGGGTCAGCCGATGTGGTAGGCGTCCCCGTACACGTGCCAGTCCAGCGGCGGCTCGAGGTCGAGGTTGCCCTCGTTCAGGAAGACGCGCTGCGCCGTGTCGACCCGGCTGGTGTCGCTGTGCGCCTCTTCCTGCTTCATGGCCCACACCCGCTCGTCCAGGAAGGCGTGCAGGTACGCGACCTCGTCGCCGCCCTGGGCCGGCGGGCGGGCCCGGCCGAGGGCGCGCTCGCGGATGCTGCCGAATCCGAGGCCGCCGCCGTCGCCGTGCATCACCATCGCGTCGTAGTACGCGAACTGCCCCAGCGTCCGCAGCCCGTCCTCCTTGCCGCGCCGTACGGCCGGGCCGAAGTACACGCGGTCGCGCTCGTCGTCCTGGGCCCGGCGGAACTCCGGGTCGGCGTCGGCGGCCCGGCGCCAGGCGTCCGGGAAGCCGGGGTCGAGGCCCTCGTGCGAGTCGGAGCCGTCGACCCGGTGCAGCGCGGGCAGATAGGGCGCGAGGACGTTTCCGGGACTGCGCTCGGCGTACAGCTCCACCAGGTCGAGCATGTCGCCGGTGCCGGAGCAGAAGCCGATGATGCCGGCGGTGTAGCCGCGACCGTCACCGATGTCCTCGATGTACCGGTACTGCGCCTTCCAGTCGAGCGAGGAGTTCTCCGCGCTCGACACCAGCTGCATGGCGATCTCCTTCTTCGCCGGGTCGTCGAGTCCCGTCGCGCGCGCGGACGTCGCCGCGGCGCGCGAGGGGGTGAGCAGGGGGACTGTCGCCAGGGACGCGCATGCCATGGCGAGCACGGTACGGCGCGAGGGGCCTGCGGGGCGCGCCGGGTGGGGGAAGGGGTGCCTCACGGGATCTCCAGGGTGGGGGTGGGGGATGGGAGTGCCGGGCACTGATAGGAAAGTTTCCTACCAGATGCCGGGCGTGCTGGGCACCCGTCGCGCACGAGATTGGTACGGAACGGGGGCGGCCACCGCCCCGCGACCGTCAGGGCACCGGCTGCTCCGCCCAGATGACCTTGCCCGCCGGCGTATAGCGGGTGCCCCAGCGCTCCGCGAGCTGGGCGACCAGGAAGAGGCCGCGGCCGCCCTCGTCCGTCATGGCCGCGTAGCGCAGGTGCGGGGAGGTGCTGCTGCTGTCGAAGACCTCGCAGATCAGACTGCGGTCGCGCACCACCCGGACGTGGACGGTCTCCCCGCCGTACCGGATCGCGTTGGTGACCAGCTCGCTCAAAATCAGCTCCGTGGTGAACGCCAGCTCGTCCAGGCCCCACTCGTCCAGCCGCCGGGTGACCTGGGAGCGGATCTCGGCGACCGCCGCCGGGTCGTTCGGGACGTCCCACTCGGCCACCTGGTCCGGGCCCAGCACCCGGGTCCGGGCGACCAGCAGGGCGATGTCGTCGCCGGGCCGGTCCGGGAGCCGGGCGTCCAGGACGGTCCGGCAGGTCTCCTCGGGCGTCTCGCCGGCCGTCTCCAGGGCCCGGCGCAGCTGTTCCAGACCGACGTCGATGTCGTGCGCGCGGTCCTCGACCAGCCCGTCGGTGTACAGCACCAGCCGGCTGCCCTCGGCCAGCCGCAGTTCCGTCGTCTCGAACGGGAGGCCGCCCAGGCCCAGCGGGGGCCCCGCGGGCACCTCCGGGAACTCCACGGTGCCGTCGGGGCGGATCAGGGCCGGCGGCGGATGACCCGCACGGGCGATCACGCAGGAGCCGGCGACCGGGTCGTAGATCGCGTAGAGGCAGGTCGCCCCGGTCACCGGGGCGGTGCTGTCGTCGGCCGCCTCGTCCTGGTCGATCCGTCCGACCAGCTCGTCCAGGAGCCCGAGCAGTTCGTCGGGCGGCAGGTCGAGGGCGGTGAAGTTGTGCACCGCCGTGCGCAGCCTGCCCATGGTGGCGGCGGCGTGCAGTCCGTGCCCGACGACGTCGCCCACCACGAGCGCGACCCGGGACCCGGACAGCGGCAGCACGTCGAACCAGTCCCCGCCGACCCCCGCCTGCGCGGGCAGGTAGCGGTAGGCGACGTCCAGCGCGTTCTGCTCCGGCAGTCTGCGGGGCAGCAGACTGCGCTGGAGGGTCACCGCCATGCTGTGCTCGCGGGTGTAGCGGCGGGCGTTGTCGATGGAGACCGCGGCCCGCGCGACCAGTTCCTCGCCGAGTGCCAGCTCGTCCTCGTCGAAGGGCTCGGGCTTGACCGACCGCCAGAAACTCACCACGCCGAGCACCAGGGTCCCCGCGCGCAGCGGGACGGTGATCAGCGAGTGGATGCCGTACTCCACCACCTGTGCGGAGCGCTCGTAGTCCTGCGCCTGCCAGCCCGGGGCCTCCCCCAGCCGGGGTTCCAGGACGGCCCGGCCGCTGTGCAGGGTCCGGCCCTGCGGGGAGGTTTCCACGTAGCGGATCTGCCGGCCCACCGGATAGAGCGGGACGTCCTCGGTGATGCCGCTGAGCGCGGTGCGGCGCAGCGGCGTGACACCGCCCGGCTGGCCGCCGGCCAGCACGGTGTCGAAGAGGTCGACGGTGACGTAGTCCGCGAACCGGGGCACGGCCAGCTCGCCCAGCTCCTGCGCCGTACGGGTGACGTCCAGGCTGGTCCCGATGCCCACGCCGGCCGCGTAGAGGATGTCCAGGCGTTCCCGGGCGGTCTCGGCCCGGCCGGACAGGGCCCGCAGCTCGGTGGAGTCGCGCAGCGTCGCGACACTGCCGGCCGGGCCGCCCCGCACGTCCGTGGGGCGCTGGTTGATGGCCAGCAGCCGGTCCTTGACCAGGTGCACCTCGTCGGTGGCCGCCTGACTCGAGGCGAGCAGCTCCGCCAGGTCGGACGGCAGCCCGAGCGCGCTGACGTGCCGCCCCTCGGCGTCGGGGGGCAGGGCGAGCAGCCGACGGGCCTCGTCGTTGGCGAGCAGCAGCCTGCCCTCGCCGCCGACGATGAGCACGCCCTCGCGGACGCTGTGCAGGACGGCGTCGTGGTGTTCGTACATCCGGGTCATCTCGTGCGGTCCCAGGCCGTGCGTCTGCCGCAGCAGCCGCCGGCTCACCAGGGCCGTGCCCGCCGTCGCCAGGGCCAGTCCGACGGCCGCCGCGCTCAGCACCAGGGGCAGCTGGCGGTCCGCGACCCCGCCGACGTTCTCGGTCGTGATGCCCGCCGAGACCAGGCCCACGACCCGGCCGTCGGGGTCCTCGATCGGCACGATGGCCTGCACCAGCGGGCCGATGGTCCCCTCGATCTCCTCGGTCACCGTCCTGCCCGCCAGCGCGGGGGCGATGTTCCCGACGAACTTCTTGCCGATGCGGTCCGGCTTGGGATGGGTGTAGCGGATCCCCTCGGCGTTGGTGACCACCACGAAGTCCACGTCCGTCGCCTTGCGCACCGCCTCGGCGCGGGGCTGGAGCACCGCCGTGGGGTCGGGGTCGCGCAGTGCCTGGAGGATGCCGGGGGAGTTGGCGAAGGTCTCGGCCACGGAGGCGGACCGGTTGCGGGCCTCCACCGTGCTGTCGTGGCGCACCTGGAGCACCAGCGCGACCGCCGCGGCCACCACCAGCAGCAGCACGATGACCACGTTCATCACGAAGACCTGGCCGGCCACACTGCGTCCGGACAGCGCCGAGCGCAGTGCCGAGGCAGGCCGCCCCGCTTCCCCTCCCCGCCCTGACCGGTCCGCGTCCTGCCGGTGTCGGGCGTGCGGGCCGCCGGGACGACGGGGTGACCGTTCTCCCGATCGACCCATCAGTCGGACCATGTGCCCATGTCTACACTGCCGCGCCCGCGGAGGCGAGGGCCACTCCCCGTGACGCGGGGGGTCCGCCGGGCAGGTCGGGCGTTCCGGTGCGCCCTGGGTGCGTCCGTCCGGGTGCGGCGTGACGGTCGGTGACGGGGCGTTGACCCGGCGGACGCGAGTCCGTAATCTCCTCCCCGACATTCGGAAATACTCTCGAAACTTTCGATCTGGCGATGCAAAGGAGGGATGGCATGAGCATGACTATGAGGCGCCTGGCGAGAGCGGTCACCGCCGGTCTCGTGGCCGCGGCCGCGCTGACGGCCGCCGCCCGCTCCGCCGAAGCCGCCGGCACGCCGGGGTTCGCGGCGGCCGGCCACGAGCGCCACTTCGGCACCGCCGTCGCGGCGAACCACCTCGGCGAGGCCGACCGCGCCGCCACGCGGGACCGCGTCCCACTTCATCTCGTTCCCGGGGCCACTGCGAGGGAGAGATCCGCAGCCGGGACGTAAACGGCACGCCCACCCGGAGCGGCAACGTCAAGACCGTGTGGCCGAGCTGGAACGGCACCCCGGCGGCCGGCGGCCGGCGCGTCGACCGGCTTCGGGTTCGCCGTGCGAAGAACGGCGGCGACGCCGCACCGACGGTCGGCACCTGCACCGCCTCCCGACCCGCCCGCCGACCCGCCCGCCGACCCGCCCGCCGGGCCGGCCGCCGCGGGCGCGGTGGGCCCGGACCGTTCGGAAAGCGGCGCGTCCAGCGGAAGTTGGGGCAAAGGGATCGTGGGAAGCGTCCTGATGCGTATCGTGAGAACCGGGGACCCTCGCTCCCTCCACGCGGCCCCGGACCGGACGGTGAGGCTCGGTATGACTCCGGCGCACGGACCCGACAGGGGCGCCTCCGCCGTGTCCGCGGTCGTGGAGTTCAGGGGCGGATCGGCGATGATCCCCGCCTCCAGGGACGTCGTGCAGGGCTTCGTCACGCGACTCGCGGAACGGGGCCTGGACCTGACGGACGCCTTCGTGGACGCCGCCCGGCTGGTCGCGACCGAGCTGGTGACCAACGCGCTGCGGCACGCGCCCGGCCCCTGCCGGCTGGAGCTGACCCTGGTGGACGACCGGGTGGAGTTCGCGGTGTCGGACACGGGGGACGCCTTTCCCACGTTCCGGCCCCGCGACCCCGTGCGGGTCGGCCGGCACGGGCTGGAGATCGTGACCCGGCTGTGCGGCGAGGTCATCACCAAGCCGCACGCGGGCGGGAAGACGGTGTACGCGCGGCTGCCGCTGGTCTGACCCGCTCCTCACGCGGTGAGGGCCTGCTCCACACTCGGGTAGCAGGGAATCAGCGCGTCGACGCCCACCAGCCGCAGCACGCGTTCGACGGCGTCACGCGGTGCGGCGAGCCGGAGCCAGACGCCGCGGGACTCGGCGGCCCGGTGCGCGGAGATCAGGACGTTGATGCCGCTGGAGTCGAGGAATCCCACCTCGCCGAAGTCCACCACCGTGCCGGGCGCCGACTCCACCGAGGCCAGCAGCACGTCGCGCAGCTGACTGCTGCCGTCGAGATCGACCTCTCCGGCGAGGATCACGAGGCCGACGCCGTCGCCCGTGGTGGTGCGGGTGATCAGCAGCCGCTCCGGTACTGCCGCTCCCTCGATGTCCGCCACGCTGCCCTCACCTCTCGTGTGCGCCGCATATGCCCCGGCCGTCGTCGGTGGCTTGATGTTAAGGCTCTTCGCGGCCCGCGTGGACCACTTGGACGGACCGGAACACCTTGGCCCGACCGGCCACGAGATGCTCGACGCGCGCGACGGCGCTCCGCTGACTACGGTCGGAGATGTGGTGGCACACACATTCGAGGAACTCGTGCAGAAGCGCCGCGCGGCCGACCTGGCTCAGCACCGGGTCGAGGAGCTGCGCGACTCGTACGGGCCTCCTACGCAGCATCAGTGGACCACGCGGCAGTCGGACACCTACGAGACCGCCGTACGGGCCTGGCGCGACCTGGACCGGGACGCGCGGACCGCGATGGCGGAGTACGTCAAGGAGGGAGGCCAGTCCCGGCACAAGATCGAGGCGAAGCTCCGCAAGGCCGTCCAGGAGGACGACCGGAGCACCTGACCGGAAGCGGCGCCGTCGACCGCGGCAGAGGGAGCTATCGCTGCCCCCGCTCCGCCGCGGCCTCTGCGACGAGGTCGCGTACGGCGTCCAGGGCCGCCGCCCGGTCCTCGGGGACCAGGCCGATGCGGGTGCGCCTCTCGAGCAGGTCGGCCTCGTCGAGGGCGCCCTCGTGGCGCAGCGCCCACACCAGTTCGGCCCCGGTGACGGGGTGGCCGGGCAGCACCCGCTCGGCGAGGCGCGGATCCCGGGCCGCGAGGGCCTGGACCGCCGGGGCCTCGGTGCCGTAGTGCCGTACCAGGCGGCGCGGTGCCCGGACCTCGGCCAGGGCCCGCGGAGCGGCGGCGCCGACCAGGGGCAGCGCGGCCGTGGGCGACGGGCCGGCGGCCAGCCCGCGGGCGGCGACGGCGGCGTCCACGGCGTCCTCGGCCATGCGCCGGTACGTGGTGAGCTTGCCGCCGACCACCGTGATCACGCCCTCGGACGAGGTGAGCACGGCGTGCCGGCGCGAGACGTCGGCCGTGCGGGGCCCGGCGCCGGGCCGGTCCGACGGCGTGGTGTCGAGCAGGGGGCGCAGGCCCGCGAAGGCGCCCACCACGTCCTCGCGGTGCACCGGCGCCTCCAGCACCGAGCCGAGCACGTCGAGCAGGAAGCCGACGTCCGTCTCGGGCACCTCCGGCACGTCCGGCACGTCCCCGTCCACCGGCTCGTCGGTGAGACCGACGTAGACGCGGCCGTCGCCCTGGGGCAGGACGAGGACGAAGCGGTTCGTCTCGCCAGGGATCGGCACGTGCAGGCCGGCCGGGAGCGGGCCGAGGCGCTCGGAGCGCAGCACGAGGTGGGTGCCGCGGGAGGGGCGGATCCGGATGCCGTCCACGAGGCCGTCCGCCCACACCCCGGAGGCGTTGACCACCGCGCGGGCCCGTATCACGCCCTCCTCGCCGGTCGTCTCGTCGCGTACCCGGGCGCCGGAACCGGTCAGCTCCAACGCCCTGACCCGGGTCAGGATCCGCGCACCGCGGGCCGCCGCGGTCCGGGCCAGCGCCGTCACCAGCCGGGCGTCGTCGGCGAGCCGGCCGTCCCAGGAGAGCAGGCCGCCGCGCAGCGGGTCGGAGCGCAGTGCCGGGGCGAGGTGCCGGGTCTCCACGGCGGACAGCCGGCGCGGCGCGGGCAGCGTGGCCCGTGCGGTGCGCGCCGCCAGTCGCAGGGTGTCCCCGGCCCGGAACCCGGCCCACGCCAGGGCGCCCTGGCCGCGGGAGACCAGCGGGGTGAGCGGCAGGACGAACGGCTGGGCGCGCACGAGGTGGGGCGCCGTGCGCTCCATCAGCACCCCGCGCTCCACCGCGCTCTCGTGCGCGACGTCGAGCTGGCCGGAGGCGAGGTAGCGCAGGCCGCCGTGGATGAGCTTCGAGCTCCACCGGGAGGTGCCGAACGCCAGGTCGTGCGCGTCCACGGCGACGACGCTCAGACCCCGGGCCGCGGCGTCCAGCGCGGCACCGGCACCGGTCGCGCCGAGCCCGACGACCAGGACGTCCACCACGGGGCCGCCGACGGCGTCGGCCACCTCGCGCGCGCGCCGTGCGGCGGACAGGGAGGCCCCGGCGGCGGGGCGGCTGGTGGGGATCATGGGGCGAGGGTCCTCTCCAGGATGGTGCGCAGCTCCGCGAGGAGGGCCGCGGGGGTCAGCTCGGCGTCGTCCTCGTCGGTCATGGTCCGCAGCGACAGGGCGAAGGACTGCACGACCAGCAGCACCGACCGTGCCTGCCGCCCGGTGTGGGTCCGGCGCACCGACCCGTCGGCGTGGCCCTCCTCCAGCGCCTCGGCCAGCAGCCCCAGCAGGGCCTCCTGGCTGGCCCCGCGCCGGTCGAGGACGTAGGGCAGGAGCAGCTCCGGATCGACGTCGACGATCTTGCGGAAGAGGGGGTGGGCGCGGAACGCCTCCACCCCCGCCACCAGGCCCTCGACGATGCGCGACCGGGTGCCGGTGTCCGGTGCCGGGCCGGGGATCGCGCCGGTGGCCACCGCGATCCACTCCCGGGTCATCAGGTCGCCGACCAGGGACCGCACGTCCGGCCAGCGCCGGTACAGCGTCATCCGGGAGACGCCGGCGCGGCGGGCGACGTCGGTCATCGTCGTGCGCCGCACCCCGACGGCCATCACGCAGTCGCGCACGGCGTCCAGCACCGTGTCGTTGTCCGAGGGGGTCTGCCTGCTCGCATGGTTGTGACGGTTGGGCGTCATGTGTAACAGTGTAACGCCCAGGGGGGCGGTGCGTACGGCATCCCTCGAAGCGACCGTGAGGACGACAGGCAATGGACATGCTGTGGAACGGCTGGGGCGACCCGGCCAGGGCGACGCCGCTGCCCGGCACGGTGACCGGGCTGCTGCGCGAACTGCTCGGCGTGACCCCCCGCGACACCGCTCCACTCCCGCTGGCGGAGATCGACGTACCCGTCTCGCCGCTGGACGCGGACGCCCGCCGCGCGCTGGAGGCGGCCGTCGGCGGCCGGGCTCACGACGTGCGCACGGACGCGGAGAGCCGCGTCCGGCACACCCGCGGCAAGTCCACCCCGGACCTGCTGCGGATGCGCACCGGCGACGTCACCGACACCCCGGCCGCCGTCGTCCTGCCGGACGGCCACGACGAGGTCCTCGCCGTGCTGGCCGCCTGCGCCCAACACGGCCTGGCCCTCGTCCCGTTCGGCGGCGGCACCTCCGTCGTCGGCGGCCTCGCCCCCGGGCGCGCGGGCGCGTTCGTCGCCCTCGACCTGCGCCGCATGAACCGCCTGCTCGACCTCGACGAGGTCTCCCGCACCGCCACCCTCCAGCCCGGCCTGCGCGCCCCCGAGGCCGAGGCGCTGCTCGCCGGGCGCGGATACACCCTCGGCCACTTCCCCCAGTCCTACGAGTGGGCCACCGTCGGCGGCTTCGCCGCGACCCGCTCCAGCGGTCAGGCGTCCGCCGGCTACGGCCGCTTCGACGAGATGGTCCTCGGCCTCACCCTCGCCACCCCCGAAGGCACCCTCGACACGGGCCGCGCCCCGCGCTCGGCGGCCGGACCCGACCTGCGCCAGCTCGTCCTGGGCTCGGAGGGCGCCTTCGGCGTCATCACCTCCGTCACCGTGCGGGTGCGGCCCCTGCCGAAGGTCCGCCGCTACGAGGGCTGGCGCTTCGCCTCCTTCGACGAAGGTGCCGCGGCGCTGCGCCGGCTCGCCCAGGACGGCCCGCGCCCCACGGTGCTGCGGCTGTCCGACGAGACCGAGACCCTCGTCGGCCTCGCCCAGCCCGACGCCATCGGCGCCTCCCTGGAACGGCAGGACGCCGGGTGCCTCGCGGTCGTCGGCTTCGAGGGCACCGAGGAGGACACCGGGCACCGCCGCGAGGGCGCCGCCGCCGTACTGCGCGCGAACGGCGGCACCTTCGCGGGGGAGGAGCCGGGCGAACGCTGGGCCCGGGGCCGCTACTCGGCGCCGTACCTGCGCGACTCCCTGCTCGACGCCGGAGCACTGGCCGAGACCCTGGAGACGGCGGCGTACTGGTCGCGCCTCCCCGCCCTGTACGCCGCCGTCCGCGAGGCCCTGACCGGCACGCTCACCGAGGCCGGCACCCCACCCCTGGTCATGTGCCACGTCTCGCACGTCTACGAGAACGGCGCCTCCCTGTACTTCACGGTCGTCTGTGCCCAGGGCGAGGACGCCGTGGCGCACTGGACCCGGGCCAAGCACGCCGCCAACGACGCCATCCTCGCCGCGGGCGGCACCATCACCCACCACCACGCGGTGGGCACCGACCACCGCGACTGGTACGTCCGGGAGGCCGGCCCCCTCGGTGTCCGGGCGCTGCGTGCCGTCAAGCGGAGCCTGGACCCCGCCGGACTGCTCAGCCCGGGCGTCCTGCTGCCCGCGGACTGACCCCGCCGTACGGCACGCCCCCACCCCGTGAGACAACAGTCCGGCACCACCCGTCAGCCCGGAGGCACCTCGATGCGACAGTTCACCGCCGTCGTCAACCCCACCGCGGGCGGCGCCACCTCGGCCGCCGCGCTCCTCGGGGTGGCCCGCCTGCTGCGGGAGGCGGGTGCCGGGCTGGAGACCGAGTACAGCCACAGCCTCGCGCACGCCCGTGAACTCGCCCGGCGGGCGGGGGAGCGGGGCCGGGTGGTGCTCGCCGTCGGCGGCGACGGCATGGCGGGCGGGATCGGCGGCGCCCTCAGCGGCACCGGAGCCGTGCTCGGGCTGGTCCCGGCCGGACGCGGCAACGACTTCGCGCGGGCGCTGGAGCTGCCCACCGAACCGGCCGCACTGGCCGAGGTGCTGCTGCACGCCGAACCCCGCCCCGTCGACACCGTCGAGGTCACCTCCGCCGTCCACGACCGCACCGTCGTCCTCGGCAGCGTGTACGCCGGTGTCGACGCGCTCGCCAACCGGCACGCCAACAACGCGCGGCTGCTGCGCGGCGCCGCCTCCTATTACGCGGGCGCGGTGCGCGCCGTCGCGGGCTGGCGTGCGACGGGCTACCGGGTCACGGTCGACGGCGCGGAACACGCCTTCAGCGGCTACACGGTGGTGGCCGCCAACTCCGGCTACTACGGCTTCAACCGCCTCGTCGCACCCTCCGCGCGCGTGGACGACGGCCTGCTGGACGTGGTGATGATCCACCGGGCCCCGCGGCGGCTGTTCTTCGCCCTGATGAACGAACTCTCCACCGGCGCCCACGTCCACCGGCCCCAAGTACGCGTCCTGCGCGGCCGGGAGGTCCGCATCGAGGCGGACCGGGCGATACCCTACGGCGCCGACGGCGAGGTCGAGGCCGTCGTACCCGTCACCGCGAAGGTGCTGCCCGGAGCGCTGAACGTCCTGTGCCGAGCACACCGCGGGGCCGGACGCCCGTAGCGGCGCCCGGCCCCGCGGCCCGCTGGATCAGCCCCGCGGCGTGGTGAAGCGTTCCCACACCCGGTGCGAGCCCATCAGCTCCGTCACCCGTTCCAGGGCCGCGGTGCCGGAGTCGGCGACGATCACCCCGGGGGCGTCCGCGGGCACCCCGGAGGCCTCCAGCGCCGGCTCGCCGCCCGCCCAGACACCGATCGCCTTGCCGTGCCGGAACGCCTCCGACAGCAGCAGGCTCACCCGCGGGTCGACCGTCCCCGGCCCGGCGGGCGCCGGCCCGGCCTTGTAGTCCCGCGGGGTGTAGGCGTCGCCGCCCATGTCGGGCGTCCCCGCGATCAGGACCGCGTCGAACTCGACCGACCGCGCGGTGACATAGCTGCGCTGCACGGTCAGCGCGGCGTCGCCGGAGCCGAGCGTGCCGCCGGTCGGCGCCACCACCAGCGGCACCATCCCGGCGTTCAGCACCGCCTCCCGCACCGCGCCCACGCCCTCCAGGTCGGCCCCGCCGGTCACGATGCCGATCACCCTGCCGTCCAGCGGCCAGGTACCGCCCACCTGGGACAGCGCCGGGCTGGGCTCGACGTCGGCCAGTGGCACGGTCGGCGCCGGGGCGGGCAGGCCGAGCCCCTCGGCGACACCCGCGCACAGCTCGGGGTCGATGTTGGCCAGGACCTGGAGCGTCCGTTCCCGGATCGCCTGCTCGTAGCACTTGCCCAGCTCGAAGGTGTAGGCGCCGATGATGTGCTCGCGCTCCACCGGGCTCATGCTCAGCCAGAACCGGCGCGGCTGGCTGAAGTGGTCCGCGAACGACTCGGGGGCCTCGCGGACCTTCCTGCCCTCCGGCACCCGCACCGGAGCCTCGATGAACGCGTTCGTGTCCGCGCCCGCGGTGAACGGGCAGCCGCCGTCCAGGGAGTTGGGCCGGTAGGGCGCCACACCTCGGTGGACGGCGGTCTGGTGCATGCCGTCGCGCAGCATGTCGTTGACCGGCGCCTGCGGCCGGTTGATCGGCAGCTGCGGGAAGTTCGGACCGCCCAGCCGCGTGATCTGCGTGTCCAGGTACGAGAACAGCCGCCCCGCGAGCAGCGGGTCGTCGGTGACGTCGATCCCGGGCACCAGGTGGCCGACGTGGAAGGCGATCTGCTCGGTCTCGGCGAAGAAGTTGGACGGGTTGCGGTTGAGGGTCAGCAGCCCGACCGGCTGCACCGGCGCCAGCTCCTCGGGCACGAGGTTGGTCGGGTCCAGCAGGTCGATGCCCTCGAAGGTCTGCTCCGGGTTGTCGGGGAAGGTCTGGATGCCCAGCTCCCACTGCGGGTACGCGCCCGCCTCGATCGCGTCGGCCAGATCCCGGCGGTGGAAGTCCGGGTCGACGCCGTTGACGATCTGCGCCTCGTCCCACACCAGGGAGTGCACGCCCAGCTTGGGCTTCCAGTGGAACTTCACCAGCGTCGTGGCGCCCTCCGCGTTGACCAGCCGGAAGGTGTGGACGCCGAAGCCCTCCATCATCCGGTAGGAGCGCGGGATGCCCCGGTCGCCCATGAAGAAGATGGTGTGGTGGGTCGCCTCGGTGTGCAGCGAGACGAAGTCCCAGAAGGTGTCGTGGGCGCTCTGCGCCTGCGGGATCTCCCGGTCCGGGTGCGGCTTCGCGGCGTGCACCACGTCCGGGAACTTGATGGCGTCCTGGATGAAGAAGACCGGGATGTTGTTGCCGACCAGGTCGAAGACGCCCTCACTGGTGTAGAACTTCGTCGCGAACCCGCGGGTGTCCCGCACCGTGTCCGACGACCCCCGGGAGCCGACCACCGTGGAGAACCGGGTGAACACCGGCGTCTCCACGTCCGCGGCCAGGAAACCGGCCTTGGTCACCGAGGCCGCCGTGCCGTAGCTCTGGAACACCCCGTGCGCGCCCGCGCCCCGGGCGTGCACCACGCGCTCCGGGATGCGCTCGTGGTCGAAGTGCATCACCTTCTCGCGCAGGTGGTGGTCCTGGAGCAGGACCGGACCGCGCGGCCCCGCCTTGAGCGAGTGGTCGGTGTCGTACAGCCGAGTCCCCTGAGCATCCGTCAGGTAGCTGCCGGACTGCGCCACCCGGGCCTGGTCGGCGCCCGTGGGCTGACCGGTCGGCGACACGGTGTCGGGGCCGCTCTGGTCCGGCTTCGGCGGCAGCGGCTCGCGGGGCTCGGTGGGCTCGGCGACGGGCGGCGACTGGGGACCGGGCCGGCCGGGGATCCCGTCCGGCGGACCACCGGCCTCGCCGTGCAGGCCCTCGGTCACCTTGTGAACTGCTCGCTTGAGGGGATTGGCCTCGCTCATCGGCCTTTCTCCGTTCTGGGCTGGCCGCTTGCACGCGCCCGGTCGTGTTCGAGTACCGACTGCCGTGGTGGGCCGTGACCGCGTACCCAGGGTTCGGGACTCGAGGCATGGGTGCGAGTAACGGAGGGCGATCGGCTCAGGTGATGGACTGTCCGTCGTGGGTGCCGCCCCGGCAGAGCGACGTGAAGGAGCCGGTCCCGTCCCCGTCCGCCGAGATGACGATCACTCCGCCGCCCGCGATGCACTCGCTCGCCGACACCTCGCCCGGAAGACCCGCGGCGCGCGGCACCGAGGCCCGCGCCCCGGTGGCGCACAGGACCGACACGGCCAGGGCCGCGATCACGGTGCACGACGACTTGCGCATGAGGACGGCTCCTTCTCACCGGTGCCGTCCCAGCGTCACCGGCCCGGGCGCGGCACGCCACCGGGAGCGCGCGCACGGGGGAGCACCGCATGCCGGAGCGCCCACGGCGCGGGGCGCCGTATGCAGGAGCGTGCACGGCGGGGTGCCGTATGCCGGAGCGCGTGCGACGGAGGGCCCCGACCGCGGTCACGGATCGGAGCCCTCGAAGCGCCGGACAGACCCTACCCGTCCGTGTGCGTCACGCCCACCGGCTCGAACGCGACCCGGGTACGGGCGCCGTCGGCCGCCCAGACCACCTCCACGCCGTCCGCATCGGGCACCACCTCCGCGACGGCCCCGGCCACCGGGACGCTCACCGGTTCCCCGGTCAGCGCGGCCACGCAGACGTGCACGGAGGTGCCGCCCGCCGGGCCGGACAGCCGGGGCAGCTCCGCCCACGGCACGTACGCGGTGCCCTGCGGGGCACGCACGGTCTCCGCCCCGGGCTCCCAGCCGTACAGGCCGTGCAGCGCGGAGGTCAGCGGCTCCTCGGGGCCGGTGGCCCAGCCGGTGTGGGTGACCCGCGCCCCGGGCGGCGCCCCGACCACCCGGTGCACCCGCAGCTCGTACGGTCCCCGGGCCACCGTCACGCTCTCCACCCGCAGCCCCGGCACCATCGGAGCGCCGGTCACGAAGACGGGGCGGTGCCAGGACGCCGCCCAGCCCCAGCCGTCGCCGTGCCCCGCCCCCAGCGGATGGACCCGGCGCCGCACGCTCGGCCGGCCGTTCACCTCGACGGACAGGTGGTTGTCCGCCACGTTCTCCCGCGCCGTGGGCCCCGTCCGGGTCGAGTAGGCCTGCCGGCCGTAGTGCGGGTCGTCCTCCGCGGCCGACTCGCCCTCGTGCGGCCGGACATGGTCGCTGCCGTGGTTGTGCAGCCGTACGATCCCGTCGCCGCGGGTCGCCTGCACCAGCAGCCCCGGCGCGGGCAGGGCCAGGACGCGGTCCGCCACCTCCACCGGCGCGGGCTCCTCCGGCGCCGTCCACAGCGGGTGGTCCGCCGGAGCGAGCAGAGACACGAACGCCTTCGACGCCCAGTACGGGGACGCCGGGCCCGAGTACGGCTGAAGGGTCGCCTCGTGCGGGCCGTACCAGCCGAGGCTCAGCACCCCCTCGTCGGTCAGCGCCCCCCGGTCCACGAAGTACCGCAGACTGCCGCTCACCAGCCGCCGCGAGGCGCCCGGCGTCAGCGGGGTGTGCCCGGTCAGCGCGCCCAGGCCCACGGCCGCCGACGCGGCGAAACGGTAGGTGAGCGAGCGGCCGAAGTGCAGCGGCGCCCCGTCGGAGCCGAACATCAGGCCGAAGCCGTCGAGGTGGGCGCGCAGCCGGTCCCCGTACCGGGCGAGGGCGTCGGAGTCGCCGCCGAGGTGGGCGTCGAGCACCGGGTAGAGGTGCAGCGCCCAGCCGTTGTAGTGGTCGAAGGCGCGTCCGTCGCCGTCGGCGTACCAGCCCTCGCCCCGGTACCAGCCCTCCATCAGCTCCAGCGCCCGCTCCCGGGCCGCCGCCGTCTCGGCGTCACCGCGGCCGACCGACTCCAGGAACCCCGCGACCGTGTACGGGAACAGGTACCAGTTGTTGGGCGCCGGGACGTGCCGCAGCGCCCCGCGCAGCCATTCCTCCACCCGGTCCTGGACCCCGGAGTCGAGGTGCTTCCACAGCCAGGGCGCGGTCAGCCGCAGCCCGAGCGCCACCGACGCCGACTCGACCATGGGCTGGCCCTGCACGTCGTGGTCGAGGATCAGCGGCCAGGACTCGGTGTCCTCGCGGCCGGGCGTGCGGGTGCCCGACGCGAGGCCCTCGGCGTAGCGGTCCAGCCAGCCGTGCGGGTCCGCGCCGTCCGCGCCCGCGACGCGGAAGCCCGCCGCGAGGAACGTCCGCGCGAAGCCCTCCAGACCGTCGGAGCGCACCCCCGAGCGCGAGGGCCGTCCCGGCAGGTCGAGCAGGGCGCGGCCCGGGGTGCTCCAGCGCCACGCGGCCCACAGCAGCCCGTCCGCGACGGCCTCCCAGTGGGCCCGGGTGTAACCGGTGTACGGGCTCGACGCACGGTCCTCGGTGGGCAGTTCGAACGGGATGCTCATGCCAGGAACGCCAGCCTTTCGCGTCGTACGGGATGGAGGAAGCCGGAACCGGACGCCCAGCGGGTCGTCTCGGCGAGGGCGAGGTCGGCCAGCCGGCGCCACTCGTTGCCCTCGGAACCGGCGAGGTGCGGGGTGATCAGGGCGTGCTCGCAGTCCCACAGCGGGTGGTCCGGCGGCAGCACCTCGGGGTCGGTGACGTCGAGGACGGCGCGGATGCGGCCCGCCGCCACGGCGTCGGTGAGCGCGTCCTGGTCGACGACCGCCCCGCGGGAGGTGTTGATCAGCACCGCGTCGGCGGGCATCGCCTCGATCAGCGGACGGCTCACCAGACCGCGGGTGGTGGGCAGCAGCGGGGTGTGCACGCTGACGGTGTCGCACCGCGCGAACAGCTCCGGCAGCCCCACGTTCTCGACGCCCAGCTCGGCGGCCTCGGCGTCGGTCACGTACGGATCGTGCAGGAGGACCTCGACGTCGTGCGGCCGCAGCAGTTCGACCACCCGGCGGCCGATCAGCGACGCCGACAGGATCCCCACCGTGCGGTGGTAGTTGCCGACGCCGCGCGGGGTGCGCAGCCAGTTGCCGCGCCTGCGGGTCACCCGGAAGTCCCGGGCCCGCTCCAGCACCCGCTTGCCGCTCAGCAGGATCATGCCGAGGGTGTACTCGGCCACCGGCAGCGCGTTGGCCGCGGCGGCCGAGGAGACCTCGATCCCCCGCTCCCAGCAGGCGTCCGTGACGTGCCCGCGGACGCTGCCCGCCGTGTGCACCACGGCCCGCAGCCGCGGCGCCGCCCGCAGCACGTCCGCGTCGAGCGGCGGACAGCCCCACCCGGTGACCAGCAGCTCCACGTCCGCCAGTACGGATCTCGCCCGCGCCGTGGTCAGGTCGTCGAGCACCGGGAACGGCGCGAGGTCGCAGACCCGGCGGAACGCGGCGAGGGACTGGGGGTCCAGGACGGCCGAGGCGGCGTCCGGGGACATGGCCACGGCGGCACGGGGCCGGTGGCCGGGTCCGGGGGCGTGCACGGTCACTTGACGGCTCCGGCGGTCAGGCCGCTGCGCCAGAATCGCTGGAGCAGCACGAAGGCGAGGATGAGCGGCAGTACGGCGAGCAGCGAACCCATGATGACCACGGGGTAGTACTCGGGCGACACGGACGCCGAACTGTTCCACTGGTACAGGCCGAGACTGACGGGATACAGGTCCTGGTCGGACAGCATCACCATGGGCAGGAAGAAGTTGTTCCAGATCGCGGTCAGCTGGAAGAGGAAGACGGTGATCAGACCGGGCCCGAGCATCCTGAGCGCCACCCGGGCGTACGTGGTCAGCTCCCCGGCCCCGTCCACCCGCGCCGCCTCCAGCACCTCGTCGGGCACGTAGCCCCGCGCGAAGATCCGGCCGAGGTAGACGCCGAACGGGTTGAACAGCACCGGGATGAACACCGCCCAGAAGGTGTTGACCAGGCCGGCCTCGGAGGCCATCAGGTACAGCGGCAGCGCCAGCACCGTCTGCGGCACCATGACCGCCGCGAGGACGAGGCCGAACAGCTTCTCCTTGTGCCGGAAGCGGTACTTGTCGAAGGCGTAGCCGCACGCCACGCTGACCAGCGCGCCGACGGCGGCGCCGATCACCGCGTACAGCAGGCTGTTGACGTACCAGCGGCCGTACAGCCCGCCGTCCATGGCGAAGACGTCCTCGAGGTTCCGCAGCAGGGAGAAGTCGCTCAGGGACAGCAGGTCGCTGCTGAACAGCGCGTCGCGGTTCTTGGTCGAGGCCAGCACCAGCCACAGCACCGGCAGCAGGGTGTAGAGGACGGAGACGGCGACGACCACGTTGACGGTGGCACGGCCCAGCAGCTTCGGGCGGAGCAGGGAGCTGTCGGTGGCGCTCATCGGGCCTCCTCGGAGTCGGCGCGGCTGGTGAAGCGGGTGACGCCGTAGGACAGGGCGATGGTGCACACCAGCAGGACCACCGAGGCGGCCGCCGCCAGGCTGTAGTTGTTGCGGGTGAAGGCCGCGTCGTAGATGTACATGCTGGGCGAGAACCGCGAGCTGATCATCGGGGAGGACTGGCTGAGCAGCATCGGCTCGGTGAACAGCTGGAGCGCCCAGATCAGGGTGAAGATCGAGACCATCACGATGGAGGCCCGTACCAGCGGCGTCTTGACCTGGAGCGCCGTGCGCACCGGCCCGGCGCCGTCGACGACGGACGCCTCGATCACCTCGCGCGGCACGGCCTGGAGGGCAGCGTAGAAGACCACCATGTTGTAGCCGAGGTTGCTCCACAGGGCGATGTTCACGATCGATGGGATCACCGTGTGCACGCCCAGGAAGTCGATCGTGATGTCGCCCTTCGCGAACAGCTCGATCACCGGGCTGATGCCGGGCGTGTACAGGTACAGCCAGATCAGCGCCGCGATGATGCCGGGCACCGCGTGCGGCAGGAACAGGCTGAGCTGGGCGAAGCCGCGCAGCCGCACCACGCCGGAGTCGAGCAGCAGGGCCAGCGTGAGCGCGCCGAGGACCATCAGCGGGATGTAGATGAGGCAGTACAGGGCGACCGTGCCGAGGCCGCCGAGGAAGGTGGGGTCGGTGAGCACGGCCGCGTAGGAGCGCAGTCCGACGAACACCGTGCGCTCGGGGCCGAAGCCGAGTCCGGGCTGGTCGTCACTGAAGAAGCTGAGGTAGACGGCGGTGCCGACGGGAATCAGGAAGACGGTGACCAGCAGGGCGAAGAACGGCGTCATGAGGACGCCGGCGGCGGTCAGTTGACGGCGTTTGGCCGCTCTGCGGGCGCGCAGTCCCGAGGCGGAGGGTGCCGGGGCGGCGGCGCGGACGGCGCCGGCCGGTACCCGTGAGCGGGTGGTCGTGGTCATGGGTGTGTCACCTGCCTTTCGTCGGCTCAGGTGCTGTGCTGAGTGGTGGACAGGCCGAGCGCCTTGAGGTCGGGCATGGTGCCCTCCTGGGCGGTGCGCAGCGACTCGACCAGGCTGCCCTGGCCACCGCTGACGCGGGCGAAGGAGTCCTGCATGACCTTCTGGGTGGCGCTCATCCGCGGGCCCCACAGCCACTGGTCGCCGATCTTCTCGGCCTCCTGCTCGAACAGGGTGTAGATGTCCTGACCGCCGTAGTACGAGCGGTCGAAGGCGTCGCGGCCCACCGCGACCAGGCCGGGCGCCGCCGGGTACTGGCTGCTGGTGCCGCTGGAGAGCCGGGCGCGCAGGGCGTCGGGGTGGGAGACCTGCCACTCGATGAACTCCATCGCGGCCTCCGGGTGCCTGCTGTCCTCGGTGATCGCGAAGGTGGAGCCGCCGTGGGTGCCGGCCGAGGGGCTCGACGTGTCCCACTGCGGCATCGGCGCGATCCGCCACTGGCCCTTCTGCCCGGGCCGTGCGTTCATCTGCGCACCGGCGTCCCAGGCGCCGCTGAGCCGGGTCAGGACCAGCCCGTTGCCGATCTGCGCGTCGGACTGCCTGCTCTCGACGGCGTTCATGAAGACGTCGTCCCGGTCGATCAGCCGCTGCCAGTACTCCCCGACCCGCCGGGAGGGCGCGTCGGCCAGCGAGACGTTCCAGGCGCCCTTCGAGGTGTCGAACCACTGGGCGCCCGCCTGCCAGGCGTAGCAGGCGAACTGGGTCATCCCGTCGGTGGGGAAGAGCACCAGTCGGCGGTCGGGCGCCTTGCGGCGCACCGTCGCGGCCTGCTCGGCGAACTCGTCCCAGGTACGGGCGACTTCCAGCCCGTACTCGTCGAACAGATCGGCCCGGTAGTGCATCACCATCGGTTCGACGTCCAGCGGCACGGCGAACACCCGGCGTTCGAAGGTGGTCAGGCCCAGCGCCTGCGGCAGCAGCTTGCGGCGCAGACCGTCACTGACCAGGTCGGTGATGTCGCGGGCGACGCCGTCGATGGCGAACCCCGGGACCTGCGGGTATTCGAGGGTGGCGACGTCGGGCGCGTTCCCGGCCCGGGCGGCGTTGCTGAGCTTGGCGTAGCCGCCCTGGCCGCCGGAGGGGATCTGCTGGAACTCCACCTGGATGGTGCGGTGCGTGCGGTTGAACGCGTCGACCACTTCCTGGCTGCCGCGCAGGGCGGACCAGAAGGTGATGCGCGTGGTGGTGCCCGTGCGGGCCGACGATGCGCCGTTCCCCCCGGTGCAGGCGCTCGCGGCTCCTGCCAGGGGTAGAGCGGTCATCGCGGCGAGCACGGAGCGACGGCTGGGTCGTCCGGGCATGGCGCCTCCGCGGCTCCTGCGGGTCCGCGTGGGTGCGGACACGACTCATCGAGACACCGGAATCCTGAACGCCCCGCCTCAAACGGTCAATAGATCGATCAGAAGAAAATGAAACGCTCAAACGCTCATTCGTCGAACGGCTCCGCCACCCGGGCCGTCGATCCCCGCACCATCAGCCGCGGCAGCAGCTCGACGCGCCGCCCCGGCTGCCGGCTGCCGGGCGCCTCGGCCAGCCGCTGGAGCAGCAGCTCCGCCGCCGCGTGCCCGACCTCGGCCTTCGGCGGCGACACGGCCGTCAGCGGGGGCGAAGCGAGACCGGCCACCACGTCGTCGTAGGCGACCACCGAGCAGTCCTCCGGCACGCGCACCCCGTCCTCCGCGAGCCGCTGGACCACCATCAGCGCGTCCACGTCGCCGTGCAGCACCATCGCGGTCGCACCCACCTTGCGCATCAGCGCGGGCAGGTCGGCCCTCTCGTCCGCGGCGTACGGCCCGTCGGCCCCGGCCTCCGGCGCGACCAGCGTCCACGCCCACCGCTCCACCAGGGGATGCGTCCCGGCGATCTCGGTGAACGCGGCGCGCAGCGAGCGTGCCGTGGGGCTGTCGTGCCGGGTGGCGAACACGATGCGCCGGTGGCCGAGCCCCACCAGGTGCTCCACCGCCAGGTGCGCGCCGTACCAGTGGTCCGAGCACACCGAGTCCAGGGCGTGCAGCGCGCTGCCGCGCCACGGGCGGCGCTCCATCAGCACCGTCGGCACCCCGACCCCGGCCAGCCACTCGTGGTCGGCCTCCTCGTCCGCCCGGCCCCGCCACCGCGGGGCGATCAGCAGCCCGTCCGCGCCGTCCGCCAGCGCCCGCTCGACCAGCGGGCGTTCGGCACCGGACGCCTGCGGCGCGAGGTGCAGGGCCATGCGCACCCCCGCCCGTTCCAGCACCGTGCGGGCCCCGTGCAGCGTCTCGGTCAGGTACGAGTGCCGCACCGGAACCACCACGGCCACTCGGTCCCCGGCCGCCGGGACCGCGTCGGCGACGGTCTCCCGGGCCGGCAGCGTCGACCGCACGACGCCGTGCCCGCGACTCAGTCTGCCCTCGCGCGTCAGCTCCTCGACGTCCCGGCGCACGGTGACCACCGAGACCTGCAACTCGTCGGCGAGGTCGCGCACCCGCGCGGTGCCGCGCGCCTGGACCGCCGCCAGTATCCGCTGGCGCCTGAGATCGACCGGCTCCCGCATCAGGTCTCCCCACCCGTAAATGTTCGTTTGAGCGATTCGGCGCCATCATAACGATCGCTCGTGCCGGGTGCCCGGGCCTTTCCCCCACGGCCGGGCGCCGCACCCGCAGCGCCCTACGGCTCCGGGTCGGCCAGCAGCGGTCCCAGCGGACCCAGGTCGAGGTTCAGGTCGGAGCGGCTCAGACCGTGCTGGGCGCACAGGTCGTCCATGCGCTCGTCCAGCAGCATGAGCGCCGTGCCGAGCCGCTCCTCCTGCTCGGTGCTCAGCGTTCCCTCGTCGAAACGGCGCACGGCCTGGCGCTCCATGAGCTGGCGCAGCAGCTCCACCACGGTCAGCACCAGCGCGGCCAGGTCGTTCGTGACCCGCTCGGGGTCCAGGTCGAGGGCATGGGCGGCCCGGCCCCGGGGCGCGGTCACAGCGGCCCGCTGTCCGGCCAGGGAGCGGGCACCCGCTCGTTCACCGACGACAGCAGCGCGTGCAGCGAGATCCGCACCAGTGGCACGTCCGCGACGGCCAGGACCAGATCGCCGCTGACCACGACGCCGGTCGCCAGCACCCGGTCCAGCAGGTCGACCAGGGGCACCCCGACCGGTGCGTACGGCTCCGGGCCGTCCCAGGGCACGGGAGCCGGGCCCGGCGTACGGGCGTCCGCGACGGTCACGACGCGGCCTCCCGGTCCGGGTCGGCCCGCGGGTCCGGGTCGGCCTGCGGTTCCTCGTCCCAGCGGGCGAAGGAGTACGGGATCCACGGTCCCGACGCGTCCACCCGCACCGCCGGGTGCGCCCCGACGGCGGCGAACCGGGCCAGGGCCGCGGTGAAGTCGGCGCGCCGCGCGTCCGCCACCAGGTAGGCCGCGTTGAGCAGTTGCGGGGCCCGGCGGCCCGTCAACCGCTCGCTCTGCGGGCGGTGCCGCGTCGCGGCGACCGCGAGGCGCCGCAGCGCCGCGTCGACGGCCTCCGCCTCGGCCAGCGCCTTCCCGCGCGCACCCTGCTGTTCGCGCCGCCGCGCGCTGACCCGGCTGAGGTAGGCGCGGCCGCCGTCGCCGGAGCCGGCGGGGGCGACCGCGTCGGGGTCCCCGGCGGCCTCGGGCGCGGCCTCGGCGGCGTGCACCTTCACCGCCCACTCCGTACGGTCCCTCAGACGGTCCAGCAGCGTCTCCAGCACCTGCTGCCGGGCGGCCACCGCCCGAGCCGCGGTCAGGTCGCCGCGGTACAGCGTCGCCATCGGCAGCGGCACGACGGGGCCCCGCCCGGCGGCGGCCTCGACGCCCCGGTGATGGGCGCGGGCACAGCTTTCCAGGTCCTCGGGCCGGTTGAGGCGCTCGGTGAGCGCCTGCTCGTCGAACAGGGCCGCGGGCACGTCCTGCACGACCAGGCACAGGCCGCCCGAGCGCAGGACGCGCAGCGGACCGCCTTCCTCGTGCCCCCGCGCCGCCGCCAGACCGGCCGGGTCGGGCGGGGTGCGGGTGACGGCGAAGGCGCACACGACGCCGGGGGCCGCGGGTCCGGCGGCGGACGCACTCATCGCACGGCTCCCGTCGTCTCCTCGGCGGCCCCCTCCAGGGCGTCGAGGCGCTCCCGCAGCCGCGCGTTCTCCTCGGCGAGCGCGTCCCGCGCGGCCCGGGAGGACAAGGCGGGGTCCGTCTCCCACCAGTCGATGCCGGCCTTCCGCGCGGTGTCCACGGAGGCGATGAACAACCGCAGCCGGATCGTCAGCAGTTCGATGTCGAGGAGGTCGATCTTGATGTCGCCGGCGATGACGATGCCCTTGTCGAGGACGCGTTCGAGGAGGTCGGCGAGGCTGCCCGACGGGGGCCCGTACGGCTCGGTGCCCGGGCCCGGGTACCGGTGGTCGAGGTCGGTCACCGCCGGCTCCCGGCGGCGTCAGCGACGCGGGCGGCGACGCGCGTCGTCCGCGTCCCCTTCATCCTCTTCGTCCCTGTCGTCCCCGTCGTCGTCTTCGTCGTCTTCGTATTCCTCGTCCTCATAGGGCTCCTCCTCGTCGTCGTACTCACCTTCCTCTTCGTCCTCCTCGTCCTCGTACCGGTCGTCGTCCTCGGTGTTCTCGGCGTTCTCGGCGTCGTCGGAGGCGGCGGCGTGCTCCTCCTCCAACGCGTCCTCGTGGCTCTTGACCACCTCGCCGTCGCGGATCTCGCCGCGCCAGCCCTCGACCTCCTCGGCGTCCAGCAGGGTCACGTGCCGCGCGAAGTGCTTCAGGTCCAGCCGCAGCCGGCGTCCCTGGGCGCGCCAGAGATTCCCGGTCTTCTCGAAGAAGCCCGCCGGGTAGTACTCGACGACCACGACGACCCGGGTCAGCCGGGGCGCCAGTTCGTGGAAGGTCACCACCCCGTTGGCACTGCCCTTGGCGCCCTCGGAGGTCCAGGCGATCCGCTGGTCGGGGATCTGCTCCTGGACCGTCGCCTTCCAGCTGCGGCTGGAGAAGGCGATCTTGGCGGTCCAGTCCGAGGTCACCTCGTCATGGGGGCTGACGCTCTGGACGCCCTTGGTGAAGCCGCTGAAGTCCTGGAGCTGCGTCCACTGGTCGTAGACGGTGCGCAGGGGGACGCCGATGTCGACGGTCTCCATGATGTGCGTCGCCTTCACGCTGCCACCGCCGCTCTTGGAGCCACCGCCGCTCGCGGAACCACCTCCGCTTCCGGAACCGCCGCCGCCTCGCCCGGAGCCGTCGCCCCCCTTCGAGCCCCCGCCGTCGACGGACTCGGTCAGGCGGTCGGTCAGGGACCCGATCCGTTCCCCCGCCCTGCCGACGAGCCCGTGCCCGGCGGCGGAGAGGTAGCCGCCCAGCGCGTCCTTGAGGTCTCCGATGGGCGACGGTCCGTCGTCGCCCTGCCGGTCCGGGGTCATGCGCGTCCACCTCCACGCCTGCCGCCCGGGCCCGTCGCCCGCTTCGCCGGGACGGCCTTCTTCGAGGCCGCCTTCTTCGCCGTCTTCTTCGCCGGTGGCGCGGCCTTGCGCGGCGCGGCCTTCTTGGCCGTCTTCCGGGGCGGCGCCGCGGCGGGCCGCCGGTCCTCCTCCCGGTCCTGCTCCCGGTCCTCTTCGTCGAAGTAGGCGTCCTCGTCCGGAGCGTCCTCGTCCCAGGAGCCGTCGTGGTCGTCGCGGCCGTCGTCCCGTCGGCCCGCGCCGGCGAGCGCGTCGGTGCGCTCGCGGAGGCTGTCCGCGAGGCCGGTGAGGCGGCGGTTCGCCGCGGCGGTGACGGCCGCGCGCCCGGCGGCCATCAGCTCGCCCCGGACCTGGTCGCTCAACTCCTGGAACTGGGGCGCCCGTTGCAGGCTGCCCAGTCCCTGGCCGAGCACCTGGCCGGGGGAGAGGCCGACGCGTCGGCCCACCAGGTAGGAGCCGACCGCGAAGGCGAGCTTGGCCTTCTTGGTGCGTCCCAGGAGGTATCCGCCTGCCACGGCAGCCGCCATGGCCGTCCTGCTGTCGTTCATACGTGTCGTCTCCGCGCTGGATTCGTGGTGGTCGTGCGGCCGGTGGGCCGGGCCGGGCGTTCGAGGAGCGTGAGCAGCCGCTCCTCCTCGCGTTCGAAGGACGCTTCGTCGACGGTGCCCTCGTCCAGGGCCCGGTTGAGTGCGGCCAGCCGCGCCTGTACGGCGCGCGGGTCGTGGGCCTGGCGCCGGGCCTCCTGGAGCAGGTGGTCGGCGACCCACGCCGTACCGCGTACCGGTGCGAGGGGCAGCAGAAGGAGACCGCTCACGATGCCCATGCCGTCACCGGCCGGCCGGTGTCGCGGGGCTCGGGTCCACGAAGCTGTAGCAGGGCAGCGGCCCGGTCACGCTGAGGGCCAGCCGGTCCCCGCAGTCCCGGGCCCGAGCCGCCACCGCCTCCCGGAACCGCGTCTCGTCGGCCGAGTGCAGCAGGAACGACGCGCTGAGCACCTGCTCGTCGTCGGTCTCGCCCCGGACCGTCCGCACGGCGAGCGGTGCCAGCCGGTCGACGACCTCCCGGGCCGCACGCCGCGCCTCGCGGCGCACGCCGAGGGCGATCGCGTCACCGAGCCGGACGTTGGCCTCGTAGTCCGGCCGGCGCCTGGTCCGCAGAGCCAGGCTCCGCAACTTGTCGTCCCGGCGCACCAGATCGGCGAAGTGGCCGGGCACCACCGTCCCCTTGACGTTGAATTCCACGCACCCGCGCACGCCGTCGAGCTGCGCCACCAAGTGGGCGGAGTCCGAGTGGAGTTGGGCGAGCAGGGTGTCGGGCCGCGGGCTGAGGACCGCGAACCGCATGGGCAGCACCGGTCCCTGTGCCGCCAGTTCGTCCAGGACGGCCTGGTGGGCGAGCAGGTCACGGCGCCGGGGCCGCAGCCGCGGGGGCGCGTCGGACACCGCGGCGCACAGTCCCGACTCGGTCAGCAGCCGTACCGGGGCGCCGTCGACGCCCGGGGAGCGGGGGGTGCGGACCTCGGCGGGGGCGATGCCGTACACGTACAGGGCCTTGCGGGCAGGCGCCGCCGCGTCGGGGCCGACGGCGGTGCCGGTGGTGGCGGTGGTGGCGGGCGCGGTCATCGGTCCTCCTCATCGGTGCGCCGGCGGGGGCGGGAACGGGGGCGGTCGTCCTCGTCGCGGGGGCGTGCGGCGGTCCGGCCGCGGGGCCGCTGCGGGTTCCTCGTGCGCTGCGCGCGTTCGCGGGGGCGGCCTTCGGACTCCGCCTCCTCCGGCTCCTCCTCCTCGCGGTCGTGCTCGTGCTCGGGCGTGAGGACGTCGCGCACCTTGTCGGTGAGAGAGCGTGCCGTGCGCCGCGCGCCGGCCTTGCCCACGGTCTTGGCGACCGGGCTGCCGAACATCTCGGGCACGGTCTTGGACCGCACGTCGTGCTCCAGGTCCAGCCGGTTGCAGGCCTCGGCGAACCGGAGGTAGGTGTCGACGCTCGCGACCACGATGCGCGCGTCCACCTTGAGGATCTCGATACCGACCAGGGAGACGCGCACGAAGACGTCGATCACCATGCCGCGGTCGAGGATGAGTTCGAGGACGTCGTAGAGGGTTCCGGCGCGGGGCGCGCAGACGACCTCGTCGTCGTAGGTGATCATGCGGGGGTCCTTCCGGGTGCGGGCCGTACGGTCCGCTCACTGGTCCTGGGCACCACGCCGGTAGCGCGCGATCCTGCGGTACTGGACCAGGTCGCCCGCCGGGTCCAGCTCGACCTGGTAGGTGGCGAGCAGACTGGTGGTGTCGGGGATGCGCGCCACCTCCAGCACGTCCACGTGGACGATCCAGCCGCCGTCCTCGCTCCGGCACACCGCGGAAACCCCTTCGAGGCGGTGCCGGATCAGCTCGGACAGGGCGTCGGCGGCGCGCCGGGCGGCGTCCCGGGCGTCGCGCACGTCACGCTCGCGCGTGGTCGTGGAAGTGGTGCGGCGCCGTCGCTCGCCAGGTTCGGTCATGTGCCCACTGTGACCGGGGGAGCCCGGTCCCCGCGTGCGCAGTTACCCCATCCGGGGCTGCCCCGTGCGCCGGCAGTGCAGGAAGAGGTGCGGCTCGGGCCGGGCGTCCGGGTGGGCCGGGGTGAACATCGACGCCTCCTGCGCCAGCACCTCCAGGCCGGACTCCTCTGCCAGGGCGATCAGGTCCTGTGCGGGAAAGCTGGTCACGCGCACCGGCTGGCCCATGAAGGTGGCGTCGACGTCCTGCACGTCCAGCGGCACGGTGGCCAGGACCAGGTAGCCGCCCGGCCTCAGCAGCCGCACCAGATGCCGTACGAGGTCCGTCTGCTCCGCCCGGTCCAGCTGGAGCAGGGAGAAGTACACGCAGACGGCGTCGAAGGAGGCGTCCGCCAGCGGTACGTCGCGGATGTCGGCGCACCGGAAGGCGGCGGCCGGCACCTGCCGCGCGGCCAGCTCCACCATGACCGGGGAGATGTCGACGCCCAGCACCTCGTGTCCGGCGTTCGCGAGTGTCTCGGCGGTGGGCCGGCCCGTGCCGCTGCCCACGTCCAGCACCCGGCTGCCCGGCGCGAGCCGCGCCAGCAGCCACTCCAGTGAGTGGCGGTGCGTCTTCGACCCGGCGAACGCCTTCTCGTACTCGGCGCCCAGCGCGTCGAACGCGGCGGCGGCCCGCGGGCGTCCCCGGTCGTCGGTCACGGCGGTCCCTTCGGTGCGGTGAGCCGGTGCCCGGGCATCGTTCCACCAGGAGCGGGCCACCCACAAGGGGCCCTCCGGGCGACGGGAGCGGCCGGCGGCCCGGCGCAGGCCTCAGCGGTCGGCGTCGGTGTCCTGCGCCGAGCCCGGCTCGGCCATCCGGCGGTGTACGGCCGCCTTGACGCGGTCCGGCAGCACCTTGTCCGCCACGCCCTGGGCCTTGGTCTTCGCCGACCCGGTGACGAGCTTTCCGCGGCCCTTCATGACGGCGTCGAACGCCTGCCGGGCCACCTGGGCGGGGTCGTCCTTCGGCATGGTGCCGACCTTGGTGTCGGCCATGCCGGCCCGCCGGAAGAAGTCGGTCTCCGTCGGCCCCGGCATGAAGGAGGTGACCGTGACGCCGGTGTCAGAGACCTCCTCCTGGAGGGCCTGCGCGAAGGACTGCACGAACGACTTCGACGCGTTGTAGACCGACTGGAAGGAGCCCGGCATCGTCGCCGCGACCGAGGACGTGAACATGAGCCGCCCGACCCCGCGCGCCACCATGTCCCGCAGCAGGGGCTTGGTGAGCCGCACGGTGGACGTCACGTTCAGGTCGATGACGGCCTGGTCGTCCGCGAGGTCGGTGTCGACGAAGGCGCCGCCCTGCCCCACCCCGGCGTTGAGGGCCGCCACGTCCACCGCGAGCCCGGTCAGGGCGGCGACCAGGTGGTCCACGCCTTCCGCGGTCCTCAGGTCCGCGCGCACCGCCCGTACCGCCACGCCGGTCTCCCGCAGCCGCCGGGCGGCATGCTCCAGCCGTTCGTCCTCGGCGTTGACCACGAGGTCGTACCCGTGCTCCGCGAACAACGCGGCGAGCTCGTACCCGATGCCGCTGGACGCCCCGGTGACCAGGGCGAGCGGCCTGCTGCCGTCCATGGTGCCTCCGTCCTGGGCGCTCCCGCGCACCTGACGACCGCCGGGTTCCCCCGATCCGCCCCTTCACCGCACGGCCCGGCAGCGGCCGGACGGCTTACCGCGGGCGGGCCCCGTCCAGTGCCAGGTCGACCAGGCCGTGGACGAGTACGTCGTCCAGCGGCGCCCCGCTGAGCAGCACCCGCACGAACAGCGGCCCGCTGACCGCCTCGATCAGCAGCCCGGGATCGGTGTCCGCGGCCAGCTCGCCCCGCTCGACTCCCCGCCGGACCATCACCACGGCGCGGTCCAGACGCTCGCTCCAGTAGGGGCCGCGCCGGTCCTCCAGACTCTCGTCCCGCTCGACGCTCAGCCGCAGCAGCGCCCGGCCCTGCGCGGTGGCGAGGAGCCGGGCCAGGGCGCAGAAGAACGCCAGCAGGTCCTCCCGGACCCGCCCGGTGTCCGGGACCGGCAGCGCCGCGTCCAGCTCCGTGGTCAGCGCGTCCAGGATCAGGTTCTCGCGCGTCCCCCACCGCCGGTACACGGAGGTCTCGTGCACCCCGGCGGCCCGGGCCACGGCGCCGACGGTCGCGCCCGCCAGGCCCTGGCTCGACAGCAGCTCCACCGCGGCCGCCAGCACGGCCCGCCGCATCCGCTCGCCGCGGCGGCGCAGGGGCGGGGCGACGGGTTCCGGTGAGTTCATCGGGCCAGCGTAAAGCAAGTCGTCCTGCGTTGGGTGTACGGTTAACGCAAGTCGACCTGCGATGCACCGCTGGGGGCCGCGCGGGGTCGCCACCGCACTGAGGAGGTCCTGTCATGGCGCAGATGCTCGCCGCCCGCCTGCACGTCCCGAGCCGCACCCTGCGGCTCGAAGAGGTGCCCCGCCCGCAGCCCGGCCCGGGGGAGGTGCTGGTCAAGGTCGAGGCGGCCGGCGTGTGCCTGTCCGACGTGCATCTCATCGACGGCACCCTCACCCCGCTGCTCCTCCAGGGCGACACCGTCACCCTCGGCCACGAGGTCTCGGGCACCGTCGCCGAGACCGGGGCGGGCGTCACCGCCTGGTCGCCCGGGCAGCGGGTCGTGCTGCACGCGGGCGAGTCGCGGGACGGCGTCACCTACACCCGCGGCGTCGACTACGACGGCGGCTGGGCCGAGTACGCCCTGTCCGCCGCCGACGCCATGACACCGCTGCCCGATGCCATCCCCTTCGAGCAGGGGGCGATCATCCCGGACGCCGTGTCCACCCCGTGGGGCGCGATCACCGAGACCGCGGCGGTCCGGCCCGCCGAGGCGGTCGGCGTGTGGGGCGTCGGCGGCCTCGGCGTCCACGCCGTGCAACTGCTCCGGGCGATCGGCGCCTGCCCGGTCGTCGCCGTCGACCCGAACCCGGTGGCCCGCGAACGCGCCCTGGCGGCCGGCGCCGACCTGGCCCTGGACTCCGCGGACCCCGAGCTGCGCCGGACGGTCCGCGCGGCGACCGGCGGTCTCGGCCTCGCCGCCGCCTTCGACTTCGCCGGCGTGCCGCCCGTGCGGGAGCAGGCGGTCTCCGTCCTCGCCCCCAAGGGGCGGCTGGTCCTGGTGGGCCTGACCGACAAGCCGCTCACCGTCACGGACGGGACCCGCTTCAGCTACCTCCAGCAGCGCATCCTCGGCCACTACGGCTCCGACATGCCGGTGGCCCTGCCCGAGCTCCTGCGGCTGATCCAGGGCGGGCGGCTGGACTTCTCCGGTTCCGTCAGCGGGGTGCTGCCGCTGGCCGAGGCCGCCGAAGCGGTCGCCCGGCTGGAGAAGAAGGAGGGCGACCCGATCCGGCTGGTCCTGCGCCCGTGAAATGAGGGAAAGCTGAGAATCCCAGCGGCGGTTGAACGCTCCGGCCCCCGGTTCCGTATGGAGCCGGGGGCATTTCATGTCCGAGTCCGTCACGACACAGGAGCACGCCTTGGGACACAACAGGCGCAGACGCCCGACCGGGGCGCGGCGCGCGACCTTCGGAGCGGTCGCACTGATACTGGGGGGCAGCGGCCTGGTGGCCGTGAACGTCTTCGCCTCCGCGACGGAGTCCGGCAACGCGGCCGTCCCCCTGGGCAGTTCCGGAGTCGCGGCCACCGTCGACTGCCCCGACCTGACCGAACGGCTCACGTCCGTTCCCGAACAGGCCAGGCCGGAGGTCGACACCGAACTCGCCCACCTCGACGAGCAGATCGCCGCCGCCTACCGCGCTCTCCAGGACGCCGCCCGCACCGCCGACGACGGCACCCTCGACGAGGCGGCGATCCTCGACCCCTTGAAGCAGGAACGCGCTGCGACGATCGAACGCATCGCCGCCGCCGTCGACAAGGCCGGAGACCGCCCCGAGGGCCTGGACACCCTGGCCGAGTGCACCCTGCGCCGCACCGAGATCGCGTCGGCGGACGCGGGCAGCGGCAGCCCGGACCAACAGGGACAGGAACAGGGCCAGGAGCCCGGGCAGGGACAGCAGGACGGCGAAGGCGGCGAGGGAGACGAGGGAGGCGAGAGAGGCAAGGGTGAACAGCCCGGTGACGGGCAGCAGCAGCCCGGCAACGGCGGACAGGCGGGCAACGGCCCCGTCGCGGCGGACTACGCCGACATCGAGTCCGTCCAGCCCAACGTCTCGCGGGCGCCCCGGCAGAAGAAGGCCTCCACCGGCTCCTTCGCCACCAGCTGCGGCGTCAACGCCGAGGGCCTGTTCAACTCGGACAACCTGATCGCCGCCCCCGGCGTCGGCAACGGCGCCCACCACTTCCACGACTACGTCGGCAACCAGGCCAACGACGCCTTCGCCAGCGACGAGGACCTGGCCGCCGCCGAGACGAGCTGCGCCGACCAGGGTGACAAGTCCTCGTACTACTGGCCCGTGCTGAGGCTCCAGAACGGCAGCGTCGAAAAGGACGCGCAGTCACCGGGCGGCGGCATCGAGGGTAACGCGGGTGAGATCGTCACCCCGGCCGAGGTCACCCTCACGTTCGAGGGCAACGAACGCGGCAAGGTCACGGAGATGCCGCGGCTGCTGCGCATCATCACCGGCGACGCCAAGGCGTTCGTCAACGGCAACACCAACGCGAACGCCTCCTGGAGCTGCACCGGCTTCGAGGACCGGCAACTGAAGGACAAGTACCCGCTCTGCCCCTCGGGCAGTGACGTGGTGCGCACCTTCACCTTCCAGAGCTGCTGGGACGGCCGCAACATCGACAGCGCCAACCACCGTACCCACATGGCCTTCGCCGCCGCCGACGGCAGCTGCCCGGAGGGGTTCCGGGCCGTTCCGCGACTGGTCCAGCGGGTCGTCTACGACGTGGCCGCACCCAGTCTGGAGGACGGCGGCAGGACCGTACCGCTGTTCGCCGTGGACTCCTTCCCCGAGCAGCTGCACAAACCGGTCACCGACCACAGCGACTTCATCAACGTCTTCGACGAGGACCTGATGCGCGAGATGGCCGAGTGCATCAACTCCGGTCGTGAGTGCGGTCCTGACACACCCCCGGGGTCCGAGCCGGGCCAGGGGGAGGAGCAGCCCGGCGGCAACGACGGGGAGCAGCCCGGCGGGGGCAATGGCGAGGAGCAGCCCGGCGACGACGGGGCGAACACCGAGCCTCCGGCCGAGCAGACCGCCACGGCCTCGGCCCCCGCGGACAACGGGCAGGACGGGCAGGACGGGCAGGACGGTGAGAACGGCCAGGACGGCCAGAACGGCCAGGACCAGCAGGCAGGCGGGAACGAGCCCGTGCCCCCGGCCGCGGGCCAGGACGCCGACGCCTCCGCGAGCGCCGAACCCAGGTCCGCCACGACACCCGCCGACACCCCGGACGACGTGAGCGGCGCCGCGGCCACCCCCGAGGCGGCCGGGAACGGCGACGGCAACGCCAACGGCAACGAGAGCGTCGGCGAGAACGGTGCCGGCGCCGGGGCGGCGCCCCAGCCGCAGGCCCAGGGCGGGCTCGCCGAGACGGGCTCCGGGCTCGGCCTGTGGCCCGCGGCGGTCGGCGGCGTGCTCTTCGCCGGCGGATGCGTGCTGCTGCTCCGGTCCAGGCGTCGCGCGCTGTGACGACCGCGGCACCGGTGTGACAGGTGGTGGGCGGGGGCTTCCCCCGCCCACCACCGCGCCGAGCCCCGCGCACACGCCACGGCTGACCCGCGCCACTCCCGTCCCCCCCCGCCCCCGCCGGGAGCGCCGCGTCCGGCGGGGACACCGGTCCTGCGACCGTTTGCCGAAGTGCTCCGCGTCCGTTCCCGGGTGGGGTATACGTCCCTTCATGGACTACTACGACCTGGGTCGCCACGGACGCCCGGTGACGACCTCGTCGCCCGAGGCCCAGCGGTGGTTCGACCGTGGGCTGGTGTGGACGTACGCCTTCCACCACGAGGAGGCGGTCGTCTGCTTCGAGGCCGCCGCCGCGGCGGACCCGGACTGCGCCCTGGCCCACTGGGGCATCGCCTACGCGCTCGGCCCCAACTACAACAAGCCGTGGGAGGCCTTCGACGCCGAGGAGCTCACCCGGACCGTCGACCGCACCCACGCAGCCGTCGAGCGCGCCCACGCCCTGGCCGGCCGGGCCACCCCGGTCGAACGTGCCCTCATCGGCGCCCTGCGCGCCCGCTACCCGCAGGCGAGCGCCGTCGAGGACTGCTCGGTGTGGAACGCGCCGTACGCCGACCGCATGCGCGCCGTGTACGAACTGGCCCCCGACGACCTGGACGTGGCCACCCTCTACGCGGACGCCCTGATGAACCTGACCCCCTGGCAGCTCTGGGACCTGCGCACCGGGCTGCCCGCGGTGGGCGCGCGCACCCAGGCGGCGAAGGAGGTGCTGGACCGCGCCCTGGCCGCCGACGGGGGCCGCGACCACCCCGGTGTCCTGCACCTCTACGTCCACCTGATGGAGATGTCGCCCACCCCCGAGGCCGCCCTCACGGTCGCCGACCGGCTGCGCGGCCTGGTCCCGGACGCCGGGCACCTGCTGCACATGCCGTCGCACCTCGAAGTGCTGTGCGGCGACTACCGCCGTGTGGTGTCGGACAACGAGGCCGCGATCGCCGCCGACGAGAAGTACCGCGCCCGGTCGGGGGCGATGAACTTCTACACGCTCTACCGCTGCCACAACTACCACTTCAGGATCTACGGGGCGATGTTCCTGGGGCAGTACGAGGTCGCGCTCGACACCGCGGCCCGCCTGGAGGCATCCGTTCCCGAGGAACTGCTGCGGGTGGAGAGCCCGCCGATGGCCGACTGGCTGGAGGCGTTCCCGGCCATGCGGGTGCACGTCCTGATCCGGTTCGGCCGCTGGGCGGAGATCCTCGCCCTGCCCCGGCCGGCCGACCCCGGGCTGTACTGCGTGACGACCGCGATGCTGCACTACGCCCGCGGTGTCGCCCTCTCGGCCACCGGCCGGGTCGCGGAGGCCGAGACCGAACGCGAACTGTTCCGGTCGGCGGTCGAGCGGGTGCCCGCGTCCCGCACGCTCTTCAACAACACCTGCGCCGACCTCCTCGCCATCGCCTCGGCCATGCTCGACGGCGAACTGGAGTACCGCAGGGGCGACCACGCCGCCGCCTTCGCCGCCCTGGAGCGCTCGATCGAGCTCGACGACCACCTCCCCTACGACGAACCCTGGGGCTGGATGCAGCCCACCCGGCACGCCTACGGTGCCCTGCTCCTGGAGCAGGGCCGGATCGCCGAGGCCGAGGCGGTCTACCGGGCCGACCTGGGCCTGGACGACACCCTGCCCCGCCCGCTCCAGCACCCGAACAACGTCTGGGCCCTGCACGGACTGCACGAGTGCCTGGTGCGGCTGGGCAGGGCGGGGGAGGCGCGGATCGTGGCCCGGCAGCTGAGGCTCGCCACCGCGCTGGCGGACGTACCGGTAGAGGCGTCCTGCTTCTGCCGTCTCGGCACCGCCGCGGCCACCGGCGGCGGGCCCGGCTGCTGCGCCACGGACCACTGACTCCGCCGGGCCCCGCCCCGGGCCCGTCATGGGGCCCGGGGCGGGCGGGCGGCCGTCAGACGTTGACGCCGAAGTCCGCGGCGATGCCCGCGAGACCCGAGGCGTACCCCTGCCCGACCGCCCGGAACTTCCACTCGGCGCCGTGCCGGTACAGCTCGCCGAAGACCATCGCGGTCTCGGTCGAGGCGTCCTCGGACAGGTCGTAGCGGGCGAGTTCCTGGTCGTTCGCCTGGTTGACGACCCGGATGAAGGCGTTGCGGACCTGCCCGAAGCTCTGGCCCCGGTTTTCCGCGTCGTGGATGGACACCGGGAAGACGATCCGGTCCACCTCGCCCGGGACCGCGGCCAGGTTCACCTTGACCGCCTCGTCGTCGCCCTCGCCCTCGCCGGTGAGGTTGTCACCGGTGTGCTCGACCGAGCCGTCCGGGCTGGTGAGGTTGTTGTAGAAGACGAAGTGCCCGTCCGAGAGCACCTTGCCCGACGTGTCGAGGAGCAGCGCGGAGGCGTCGAGGTCGTAGTCGGTGCCGGTCGTGGTGCGCACGTCCCAGCCCAGACCGACCAGCACCGCGGTCAGGCCGGGCGCCTCCTTGCTGAGCGAGACGTTGCCGCCCTTGGCCAGGGAAACTCCCACTGCGTTCTCCTTCGTCGCGTTCGTTGTGTTCCGGGTACCTCCCGACAATCTACAACACTGTAGAAGAAGGCTTTCTATACGATGTCGCACCGGAAGAGGATCGGCGGCGGAAGGAGGCGGGCCGTGACGGATGACCGGCGTCCGCGGCGGCGGGGCCAGGGCGAGCTGGAGGCGCTGGTGCTGTCCGCGCTGCGCGAGGCGGACGGCCCCGCGACGGCCGGCTGGGTGCAGGAGCGCCTCGGCGGAGACCTCGCCTACACCACGGTGATCACCATCCTGACCCGGCTCCTCGAGAAGGGCGCCGTCAGCCGTGAGCGCGCGGGCCGGTCCTTCGCCTGGACGCCCGCCTCGGACCAGGCGGGCCTGGCCGCACGCAAGATGCGCAAGGTGCTGGACGCCGAGAGCGACCGCGAAGCGGTACTGGCCAGCTTCGTCACCGGCCTCGACCCCGACGACGAGCGGCTGCTGCGCGAACTGCTCGGGCACGCGCGCGCCGCGGAGGACGGCTGACACCGCATGGGGGTCTTCGTCTTCCTGCCCCTGGTCCTGCCGCTGACGGCATGGCCGATCGCCAGGCTCGCCGAGCAGCACCTGCACCCGCGGACCGCGACCAGGCTGCTCACCGCCGTCGCCGCCGTGATGGCCCTGTGCAGCACCGTGTGCCTGGCCCTGGTGATGGTGGTCGGCACCGCCCAACTCCCGGGCAACCCGCTCCCCGACGGCTGGTCGGACCCCGAGGTCCGGGCGGCGGTGCCCTACGACGAGATCGTCGGCAAGGCGGCCATCCCCGCGCTCTGTGCGGTGGTCGCGGCCTCGGCGCGGGCCCTGTGGCGGCACGGCAGGGTGCGCCGCCGCGCCCACCGGGCACTGGCCGGGCTGCCCGGCACCGGGGTGGCCGTACTGCCGGACGACGTGCCCTACGCGTACGCGCTGCCCGGTGGGCGCCGGGACCGCGTGGTGGTGAGTACGGCCCTGCTGGACTGCCTCGAACCGGGTGAGCGGCGGGCCCTGTTCGCCCACGAGCGCGCCCACCTCGCCGCCGGGCACCACCGCTTTCTGCTCGCCGTCCGCCTCGCCGCACTGGCCAACCCGTTCCTGCGCCCGCTGAGAACCGCCGTCGCCTACACGGCGGAGCGGTGGGCGGACGAGACCGCCGCCCGCACGGTCGGCGACCGGCGGACGGTCGCGACGGCGATCGGCAAGGCGGCCCTGGTCTCCCGCGGCACTCCCGTCAGCACCCTCGCCGGACTCGCGGCGCCCGGTCCGGTGCCGCGCCGGGTGGCCGCCCTGCTCGGCCCCGCCCCCGCGGTCCGCACCTGGCCCCCGGTGTTCACCTCGGTGGGCCTGGCCGCCTGGGGCGCGGCGGCGGGCACCGCCGTCTCGGCGATGTCGTCCGCGGACGCCGCCGTGACGATGTTCCTCATCCTCCGGACCGCGACGCCGCTGTGAGACTCCCTCACTCGATCGGGTGAGTCACCAATCCGGGGCCGGGGCGGCTCCGGATTCCCCGTGTGAGGCGAGAACCGAGACCACGCCGAGAGTGAACCGGCGGCCGACTCCGGACCCGGGTCGGCCGGCCACCGCACCACGGCGCCGCGTACTCGGCGGACCGCCGCACACCACATCGATCCAGCACCGACCACCGCGCACCACGCGCACCGACCTCCGTACCGAACGCAGCCTTTGAGCTGCCCGTTTTCAGGGAGATTCTCCATGAACGCCCGTATCCGCCGCTCCGCCGTCGCCGTCGTCGCGGCCGCCGTCCTGCCCCTGTCCCTGGCCGCCTGTTCCGACGACGGCGACAGCGGCTCCTCGGACTCCGCGCAGGCCGCCTCCTCGGCCCCCGCGGCGACCGACGACCAGTCGGCCGACACCTCCGGCGGCATGGAGGGCTCCGACGAGCCGTTCGGTCCGGCCTGCTCCACGGTGCCGAAGGAGGGCGCCGGTTCGTTCGACGGCATGGCCAAGGACCCCGTCGCCACGGCCGCCTCGAACAACCCGGCCCTGTCCACGCTGGTGTCCGCGGTGCAGAAGGCCGGTCTGGTCGACACGCTCAACAACGCGGAGAACATCACCGTCTTCGCGCCGACCAACGACGCCTTCGCCAAGATCCCGAAGGCCGACCTGGACAAGGTGCTGGCCGACAAGGCGATGCTCACCGACATCCTGACCTACCACGTCGTGGGCCAGAAGCTCGCGCCCGCGGACCTGGAGAACGGCTCCTTCGACACGTTGCAGAAGTCGAAGCTGACCACCTCGGGTTCGGACGAGTCCTACGAGGTCAACGACTCGGCCAAGGTCGTCTGCGGCAACGTGAAGACCGCCAACGCCAACGTCTACATCATCGACACCGTCCTCATGCCGAAGAGCTGACGCGCGGGCGGGCGTGGCGGCCCGAGGGGCCGGGGGAGCGGGTCGGGCAGTGGCCCGCCCCCCGGCGGGGCGGTGCCCCTGTGGTAGCTTGCGCAAGCCAGTCGAACCCACCTGGTGGGTCAGGGAATCCGGTGCGAATCCGGAACTGACGCGCAGCGGTGAGGGGGACGGGCGGAACACGGGCCACTGGGCGGCGTACGCCGTCCGGGAAGGCGTTCCGTCCGGTCGAACCCGAGTCCGAAGACCTGCTGGCACCCGCGCCGCGTGCGGCGCGGGCCGCATCGTACGGACGGGCTTCGCGCATGAGCCCTCGACGCCAGAGGATCCCCCTTGTCCGCAGCAGGTCCCGTCGGCCCCCGCCGCCCCCTCCTTTCCCGCCGTGCCCTGCGCGGTCCCGTCCTGCTCCTGTCCGGCGCCCTGCTGGCCTCCGGGTGCGGCTCCGGGGCGGCCAATGACGACGCGGCAGCCCCGGCCGGTTATCCCCGCACCGTCCGGGACTGCGGGCACGACGTCCGGGTCACCGCGCCGCCGCGCCGGGCGGTCTCCCTCAACCAGGGCACCACGGAGATCCTGCTCTCACTCGGCCTCGCCGACCGCATGGCGGGCACCGCCACCTGGACCGACCCGGTCATGAAGGGACTGGAGAAGGCGAACTCCGAAGTCCCCCGGCTCGCCGACGACATGCCGTCCCTCGAGACGGTCCTGGACGCCGAACCCGACTTCGTCGCCGCCTCCTTCGCCTCCACGCTCGGCACCGGCGGCGTGGCCACCCGCGAACGGTTCACCCGACTCGGTGTGCCGGCCTACCTGTCCCCGTCCGACTGCGCGGGCAAGGACAACAGCGGCGACGGCGACGGCGTCCGGAGCGAGCCTCTCACCATGGACACCGTCTACGGCGAAGTCCGCGATCTGGCCCGCCTCTTCGACGTCGAGGAGCGCGGCGAGAAGCTCGTCGCCGACCTCGAGTCCAGGGTCGACGGGGCGACGTCCGGCATCGACGCCTCCGGCGTCACCCTCATGTACTGGTTCGCCAACTCCACCTCGCCCTACCTCGCGGGCTGCTGCGGCGCCCCCGGCGTCATCACCCGCGCGGTCGGCGCCGAGAACGCCATGGACGACACCCACGAGGAGTGGCCGCAGGCCGGCTGGGAGACCGTCGCCGACCGCGACCCCGACGTCCTGGTCCTCGGCGACCTCACCCGCAAGTCCCAGACGGCCGAGACCGCGGCGAAGAAGATCGAGTTCCTCGAGTCCAACCCCGTGACCAGGAACATGACCGCCGTCCGGAAGAAGCGCTACGTGCTGCTCAGCGGACAGGCCATGAACCCCACCATCCGTACCGTCGAGGGCGTGGAACAGGTGGCGGCGGCGCTGCGCGAGTTCGGGCTCGCCAAGTGACGTCCGCGAGCCGGACGGCCGCGGCACCGGCGTCCGTCTCCGGCCCACGCGCGTCCCGGCGCGCCCCCCTCGCGTGGGCGGCGGCCGGAGTCGTCGCCCTGTGCGCCTCCGTGGCCGTCGCCGTGACCATCGGCCCGGCCGACATCGGCGTCGCCGACGTGTGGTCCGTGATCGCCGCCCACCTCGGTGCCGGCACCGGCGCCGAGGGCGTCTCGCCGATCCGCGACGGCATCGTCTGGGACCTGCGCCTGCCCCGCACCCTGCTCGCGGCGGTGTGCGGCGCCGGACTCGCCGTGTGCGGGGCCGTCCTCCAGTCACTGCTGCGCAACCCGCTCGCCGACCCCTTCGTCCTCGGCGTCTCCTCCGGCGCCTCGACCGGCGCCGTGCTGGTCGTCGTCCTCGGCGTGGGCGGTGGCGCGCTGTCCGTTTCCGGCGGGGCGTTCATCGGGGCGGTCTGCTCCTTCGCGCTGGTGATGCTGCTCAGCCACAGCCTCGGCGGGACCACGGACCGGGTGGTGCTCGCGGGTGTGGCGGCGATGCAGCTGTTCTCCGCGCTCACGTCGTTCGTGGTCATGACCGCCGCCGACGCCGAGACCACCCGCGGCGTGCTGTTCTGGCTGCTCGGCTCACTCGGCGGCGCGGGCTGGAGCGACGTACGGACCGGCACGGCCGTCCTGGTGCCGGTCCTGGCCGTGTGCCTCGGCTACGCCAGGACGCTGGACGCCTTCGCCTTCGGCCAGGACGCGGCGGCCGCGCTCGGCGTCCGCGTGGCCCGTACCCGGCTGGTGCTGCTGTGCGCCACCGCCCTGCTCACCGCCGCCCTGGTCGCCTCGGCCGGCGCGATCGGCTTCGTCGGGCTGGTACTGCCGCACGCGGTACGGGCGCTCACCGGCCCCGGCCATGCCCGGCTGCTGCCGGTCTGCGCCCTCGCCGGCGCCGTGTTCCTGGTGTGGGTCGACACCCTGGCCCGTACCGTCCTCGCCCCCCAGGAGGTGCCGGTGGGCGTCGTGACCTCGCTGATCGGGGTGCCGGCCTTCGTGCTCGTGCTGTACCGCACCCGGAGGGCACGGTGACGCTGAACGCCGAGCGGGTCTCCCGCGCCGCCGGGGGGCGGCTCGTCCTGGACGGCGTCGACCTGAGCCCGCGGACCGGCGCCACGACGGGCCTGCTCGGCCCCAACGGCTCCGGCAAGTCCACCCTGTTGCGGCTGCTCGCCGGCGTACTCGCCCCGTCCTCGGGCCTCGTCACCCTGGACGGACGCCCGCTGGACCGGGTGGGCCGCCGGGACGTCGCCCGGCGCGTGGCCGTGGTCGAGCAGCAGACGGAAACCCAGGTGGAACTGACGGTCCAGGAGGTCGTCCGGCTCGGCCGCATCCCGCACCGCCGCGCCTGGACACCGGAGTCGGCGGCCGACGAGGAGGCGGTCGCGGACGCACTGGAGCGCACCGGACTGACCGGTCGGGCCGACCGGCTGTGGCACACGCTCTCCGGCGGCGAACGCCAGCGCGTGCAGATCGCCCGCGCCCTCGCCCAGGAACCGCGCGAACTCCTGCTCGACGAGCCGACCAACCACCTCGACATCCAGCACCAGCTGGACGTGCTGGCACTCGTCGCCGCCCTGCCGGTCACCAGCGTGGTCGCCCTGCACGACCTCAACCTCGCCGCGATGTACTGCGACCACCTCGTCGTCCTCGCCGAGGGACGGGTCGTGGCCCGCGGCGCACCCACGGAGGTCCTGACCACCGAGCTGGTCGCGAAGGTCTACCGGGTCGACGCCGAGATCACGCCCACCGGCCCGGCCGGCCGCCCGCACGTGCGCTTCCTGGGCACACTGCCCTAGGCACGGGTGCGAGCGGCCGCCCGGTGCGTGCTCACGGGTGCGTGCTCAGTCGTCCATCAGACCGGCGGCGAGCGTGGCCCCCAGCTCCCAGCAGGCCTCCAGGCCGGCCTTGCCGGGCTCACCGGTCACGTTCACCGCGGGCGCCGCGCGCTGCCAGCCGAGTCCGGTCGTGACCGACTCGATGCCGCGCACCGCGCCCGTGGTGTCGCTGCCCCCGTGCACGTAGTAACCGAAGGGGCGGCCGCGCGTCGCGTCCAGGCACGGGTAGTAGACCTGGTCGAAGAAGTGCTTGAGCGCACCGGACATGTACCCCAGGTTGGCCGGGGTGCCCAGCACGTACCCGTCGGCCTCCAGCACGTCGACGGCCGTGGCCGCCAGCGCCGCACGCCGGACGACCCGCACCCCTTCGATCTCGGGCGCGGTCGCCCCGGACACGACGGACTCCAGCATCGCCTGGCAGTTCGGCGACGGCGTGTGATGCACGATCAGCAAAGTGGCCACACCGGCAGCCTGCCGCCCGGCACCCGCCCACCGCAAACGGACACCACGCCACCCGGAACGTCCGCCCCCCGTCGGCGGCCCACTCCTCGGGCGCCCCGTCTCCGTCGGCTCGCCGCCGGCCGGCCGCGGCCGGCGCTCCACGCCGATCTCGCGCGGGGACCGCCCGCTGCGGCCCGTCTGAACCGGGTCTCACCCGGAGACGTCGTCGTCACCCACCCGGTCCGCGACTCCTCGCCGCACCATCGACGTCTCCGCCCGGCCGGTGGCCGGGCTCCCGCACCGGCCCGGGTGCCGCGTCGGACGAGGCGGGCGCCGCCGACCGCAACACCGTCGGCCCGGCCGCCGCGAAGGCCCGGGCGAACAGCTCGGAGGGCGCCGCTTCTGGCGCGAGCAGATGGGCCACCGCCGCGGTCGCCGTGCGGTGCCAGCGGGCGTGGTGGCGGAGCATCGCGTGGTCGCCGTTCTCCAGCAGCAGCATGCCCGCCCGGGCCCCGGCAGCGCGGGCGCGGGAAACGTACCCGGCCGACTCGCCGGGGTCGGTGACGCGGTCCCGGCTGCCGTGCACGACGAGAAGGGCCCGGTCGCGGAGCTGGGCGACCGGCTCGCCCGGCGGGCACCAGGGCGCCAGCGCCACCACACCGCGCACCCCGTCGGCGTCCGCCGCGCGCAGGGCCGCCCGGCCGCCCATGGAGTGGCCGAGCAGCACCACCGGTACGTCGCCGACGAGGCCGTGCAGCTCGGCGAGGGCCCGCCGGGCGTCCCGCAGGGGGTCCTCGGCGGCACCGTTCCAGCCGCGGTGGCGGTAGCGGACCCGGCCGAGGAGCACGTCGTCGCGGCCGGTGGCCGCCTCCAGCGCCCGCAGGAACGGGTGCATCCGCAGCGCCGCGAGCTGCCAGGGGCGCGCCGTGCTGCGGCTCTCCGCGCGGCCGCCGTGCAGCACCAGCACGGCCGCGCGCGTCCGCGGCGGACGCCGCCGCACCCGCAGTGCGCCGTCCCTCGACGGATCGTCCTCCGTGCCCATGCCGACCCCTTTCCCTCCGCGTCCCTGTTTCTCCCCGCAATTAGTGATCCGTTGCCGTGCCGCCCCCGGACGGGTGGTCGTCGAAGCCGTCGGCGACGCCCGCCAATCCGCCCGCCCCACGGCTCCGGATTACCCACGCAAGTGTTGATCACAGTGGGGTGGAGGTACAGCGAAATGCCGCGAGCGTCAGGGGAGACCGCACGCCGCACGGCCGTCGTGGGCAGTGGAGTGGCGGGACTGACCGCCGCGTACGTACTGGGCCGCGCGCACCGCGTCACCCTCTACGAGGCCGACGACCGCCTCGGCGGGCACGCCCACACCCACGACCTGACGTCGCCCGACGGCCGCGTCCACCGGGTCGACTCGGGCTTCATCGTGCACAACCGCCGCACCTACCCGAACCTGCTGCGCCTCTTCGACGAACTCGGCGTCGCCACCCAGGAGTCGGAGATGAGCATGTCGGTACGGTGCGAGGGCTGCGGCCTGGAGTACGCCGGTGCCCGCGGCCCCGCCGGACTGCTCGCCCGCCCGCGCAACGCCCTGCACGGCCCCTACCTGCGCATGCTCGCCCAGGTGCCGCGCTTCCACCGCGCCGCCCGCCGGTTGCTCACCGAGGACGCCGACCAGGCCCTGACGCTCGGCGATTTCCTGGACCGCGAGGGCTTCACACCGTACTTCCGCGCCCACTTCATGACGCCGGTGGTCTCCGCCGTCTGGTCCTGCGACGCCGCCACCGCCCTGCGCTACCCGGCCGCCTACCTGTTCCGCTTCCTGCACCACCACGGCATGCTCGCCGTCGGCGGCTCCCCGGTGTGGCGCACGGTCACCGGCGGCTCCCGCTCCTACGTCGACCGGATCGCCGAGCGGCTGCCCGACGTACGCACCGCCACCCCGGTCCGCACGGTGACCCGGCACGCCGACGGCGTCGACGTCACCGCCGCTGACGGCAGCACCGACACCTACGACCACCTCGTGGTCGCCGTCCATCCGGACCAGGCGCTGGAGTTGCTCGCCGATCCGACGCCCGAGGAGAAGGAGGTCCTCGGTGCCTTCCGGTACTCCCGCAACGCCACCCTCCTCCACACCGACACCGCGCTGCTGCCGCGCTCGCGCGGAGCCCGGTCCTCCTGGAACTACCTCCTGCCGGCCTGCGACGCGGGAGCCGACCGGGTCCGGGTCAGCTACGACATGAACCGGCTGCAACGCCTCGACGCCGCCGACACCTACGTCGTCACGCTCGGCGGCGAGGACCGCGTCGACCCCGGCCGGGTCCTGGCCCGGATGACCTACGAACACCCCGTCTACACCCCCGAGTCGGTCGCCGCCCAGCGGCGGCTGCCCGGCCTGCGCACCCCGGTCACGGCCTACGCCGGCGCCTACCACGGCTGGGGGTTCCACGAGGACGGCTGCCGCTCGGGGGTGGCGGCCGCCGCGGCCCTCGGAGTGACCTGGTGACGCCCGCGCCGACGGCCCGGCCCGGCCTTTACCCGTGCGAGATCGGGCACATACGCCTCGACCCGATCCGCCACACGCTGCGCCACCGCACCTACATGTGGCTCGTCGACCTCGACCACCTGCCCGAACTCCCGCGCCCGCTGCGCCCGCTGGCCGGCTTCCGCGCCCGCGACCACTTCACCGGCGACGCCCCCACCCTGCGCGACGGCCTGGAGCGCTTCCTCGCCACCCGCGGCGTCGACCTGGCGGGCGGCAGGGTGCTGATGCTCGCGCACGCCCGCGTCCTCGGACACGTCTTCAACCCGCTGACCCTGTACTGGTGCCACGGCCCCGACGGCGCCCCGCGCTGCGTGGTCGCGGAGGTGCACAACACCTACGGCGAACGCCACGCGTACCTGCTGGACCCGGACGGGGCGGGCGTCGCGCACGTCGACAAGGAGTTCTACGTCTCGCCCTTCCACCCCGTCGACGGCGCCTACCGCATGCGGCTCCCGCTGCCGACGGACCGCCTCGACCTGACCGTACGCCTGGACCGGCCCGGCGCCCGGCCGTTCACCGCGACCGTACGGGGCACCCGCCGGGAGGCGACCCCCGCAGCCCTTCTGCGGCTGGCCCTGCGGCACCCCGCCTCCACCCTCGCGGTGTCGGCCGGCATCCGCAGGCACGGCATCCGCCTCTACCTGCGCGGCCTGCCCGTCCAGCCGCGCCCGAGTCACCGCACCACGGAGAAAGCGACATGACCGCAACCCACCCACGCCCCGCCGCCGCGACCGCCGTACCGGGAGTCCGCGGCACCCCGGTCGACCCGCGCCGCTGGCCCGACGTCGCCGCACCGCCCCGGGCCTCCCGGTTCCGCCGCGCCACCGCCGCCGCCGTCGTACGCCGCGCCCTGCACCGGCTGCCGCTGCGGGTCCGGTTCGCCGACGGCGAGACCGTCGGACTCGGCGGTCCGCTGGTGGAGGTGCACGACCCCGACGCCTTCCACGGACGGATCGGCGCCCAGGGCCTCATCGGCTTCGGCGAGTCCTACATGGCCGGCGAGTGGGACGCCCCGGACCTGGTCGGCGCCCTCACCGTGCTCGCCGCCAACGCCGCCCACCTGGTCCCCGCCCCGCTCCAGCGGCTGCGCGGCCTGTGGCACCAGCGCCGGCCCGCCGACCGGCGCAACACGCCCCAGGGCGCCCGGGACAACATCAGCAGCCACTACGACCTGTCCAACGACCTGTTCGCCCTCTTCCTCGACGACACCCTCAGCTACTCCGCCGCCGTCTTCCTCGGCTTCCCGGCCCGCCGCGAGTCCCTCGCCGCCGCCCAGCAGCGCAAGATCGACCGGCTGCTCGACCTCGCCGAGGTCCGCGAGGGCACCCGGCTCCTGGAGATCGGCACCGGCTGGGGCGAACTCGCCCTGCGCGCCGCCGCGCGCGGCGCCGACGTCACCTCCCTCACCCTCTCCCGCGAACAGCGCACCCGCGCCCTCGAACGCGCCCGCGAAGCGGGTCTCGCCGACCGGATCAGGGTCGAACTGCGCGACTACCGCGAGGAGAAGGGCACCTACGACGCGATCGTCAGCGTCGAGATGATCGAGGCCGTCGGTGCCGAGTTCTGGCCGGTCTACTTCCGCACCCTCGACCGGCGCCTCGCCCCCGGGGGCCGGGCCGCCCTCCAGGCCATCACCATGCCGCACGACCGCATGCTCGCCGCCCGCCACACCCACACCTGGATCCAGAAGTACGTCTTCCCCGGCGGCCTGATCCCCTCCACCGACGCGATGGAAGAGACGGTCCGCGACCACACCGGCCTGCGCGTCGCCCGCCGCGACGGCTTCGGCGCGCACTACGCCGAGACGCTGCGGCTGTGGCGGGAGCGGTTCACCGAGCGCGCCGACGAGGTCGACGCCCTCGGCTTCGACGCGACCTTCCGGCGCCTGTGGACCTTCTACCTCGCCTACTCCGAGGCGGGCTTCCGCGCCGCCTACCTCGACGTCCAGCAGTACCTGTTCACCAAGGAGGGCCCCGCCCGATGAGCACCGCCCGCACCACCAGGACCGGCGCCGCCCACCGGCTCGCCGCGCTCGCGCAGGAGGCGCTCGGTGGCCCGCTCCCCGTCCGGCTGCGCGCCTGGGACGGCTCCGAGACCGGCCCCGCGGAAGGCCCCGTGGTCGTCGTCCGCTCCCGGCGCGCCCTGCGCCGCCTGCTGTGGCAACCCGGCGAACTGGGCCTGGCGCAGGCCTACGTCACCGGCGAACTGGACGTCGACGGCGATCTGGCCGACGGCCTGCGCCGGATGTGGGCGGCCACCCGCGAACGCCGGCTGCACCCGCCCCGCCTCTCCCTCGCCGACCGGGCCCGCGCGGCGGGCACCGCCGTCCGCCTCGGCGCCGTCGGTCCGCGGCCCGCTACCCCCGCCTCCCAGGCCCGGCTGCGCGGCGGCCTGCACACCAGGTCCCGCGACCGCGCCGCCATCAGCCACCACTACGACCTCTCCAACGACTTCTACCGCCTCCTCCTCGACGAGACCATGGCCTACTCGTGCGGGGTGTGGACGGACGGTTCCGCCGACGCGGACGCCGCCGGCGCCCAGCGCGCCAAACTGGAGCTGATCTGCCGCAAGCTGGGCCTCACGGCCGGCTCCCGCCTGCTCGACATCGGCTGCGGCTGGGGCTCGCTCACCCTGTACGCGGCCGAACAGCACAAGGCGGAGGTCACCGCCGTCACCCTCGCCCGGGAGCAGGCGGCGTACGTCCGCGAGCAGGTGCGGGAGCGCGGTCTGGAGGACCGGGTCGAGGTCGTCTGCCAGGACTACCGCGACATCACCGGCGGGGGCTACGACGCCGTCTCCACCGTCGAGATGGGCGAGCACGTCGGGGACGCCGAGTACCCGGCCTTCACCGCCGCCCTGCACCGCATGGTCCGCCCCGAGGGGCGCGTCCTGGTGCAGCAGATGTCCCGGGGGCCGGGTGCGCCGGGCGGCGGCGCCTTCATCGAGGCGTACATCGCTCCAGACATGCACATGAGGCCCCTCGGCGAGACGGTCCAGCTCCTGGAGGACGCCGGGCTCGAAGTGCGCCACGTCGAATCCCTGCGCGAGCACTACGTCCGCACGGTCGGCGCGTGGGAGCGCACCCTGGAGGAGCGCTGGGACGAGTTCGTCGCGCTGGCCGGGGAGGAGACGGCCCGGGTGTGGCGGCTCTACCTGGTGGGCGGCGCCCTCGCCTTCGAACAGCGGCGCATGGGAGTCGACCAGATCCTGAGCGTCCGGCCCACCGGCGAGGGCGCCGCCGGCATGCCCGCCACACCGGGCGAGTGGTACGAGCGGCTGGACCGCCCGTGAACGGCTTCCCGTGGAGCGCGTTCGCCGTGGGCGCCGGCTGGGCCGCGGCGGCCGCGCTCGCCGTCCTGCTGGTCACCTTCGCCGTCGCCGTGCGCAAGGGCGTGCACCGGGTGGTGGACGTGGCCTGGGGCCTCGGCTTCGCCGCCGTCGCCGTCGTGACCTGCGGCCTCGCGGCGGCGGCCGGGGAGGGCGACCCGGGGCGCCGGACCCTGGTGGGGGTCCTGACCGTCGTATGGGGTGTGCGGCTGGCCGCGCACATCGCCCGGCGCGGCCGGGGCCACGGCGAGGACCCGCGCTACGACGCGATGCTCGCCAAGGCCCGCGGCAACCGGAACCTCTACGCCCTGCGCATGGTCTACCTGCTCCAGGCCGCCCTGGTGTGGGTGGTGGCGCTGCCGGTGACGGCCGCCGCGTACGGGCCGGGGTCGCCTTCCGTCCTGGCCTGGGCCGGGGCGGTCGTGTGGGCGACGGGCCTGGTCTTCGAGGCCGTGGGGGACGCCCAGCTGGCCCGGTTCAAGGCCGACCCGGCCAACCGGGGGCGCATCATGGACCGCGGACTGTGGAGCTGGACCCGGCACCCGAACTACTTCGGCGACTTCTGCGTCTGGTGGGGGCTGTTCCTGATCGCCTGCGACGCCGGCACCGCGGCCGCCGCGGTGTCCGTCGTCTCCCCGCTGGTGATGACGTACCTGCTCATCGGCGGCAGCGGGAAGCGGTTGCTCGAGCGGCACATGGCCGACCGGCCGGGATGGGCCGAGTACGCGGCGCGCACCAGCGGCTTCTTCCCGCGCCCGCCGCGCCGGTCAGGTTCCGCGCAGGACGCTTAGGACTCGGCCCGTGACAGGGGCGGGGGCCGAGGCCCCCACCCCTGTCAGGCCGGCATGCTCAGCAGCGCGATCGGGTCGGAGGTCGGCTGCTTCGACCCGCCGGCCGGCTCGACCGTGATGCCCACGCCCGCCGCACCGTCGACCGCGCCGTCCATCAGCACCGCCTGACTGGTGCTGCCGGGATCCATCAGGCCCGCCGAGCGCATCGTGCCGTGGTCGTCGAACCAGAGCTGGTACACCTGGCCGCTCGGCGGCTCGGCCATGCCCGAGGCCAGGAACACCGCCCGGTCCTGCCGCTGCGAGACGACCAGCGTCCCGCTCGCCCCGTCGGCCAGCCGCGCCGTACGGGACTCGGCGTCCGGCGCGGCCAGCACCCCGGCGAGGGTCTCGGCCCGTCGCTCGGCCTGCGCGGCCCGCTCCCCGGCGTCCTGCGCGCGCTCGTACTGCCACACGGCCGTACCGCCGAGGCCCGCCGCCGCGGCGAGGCAGGCGGCCAGCGCCCAGCGGGCCATCGCGCGCCCGCGGGGCACGACACGCCGCGCCTTGTCCACGGTGCCGCCGCCCGGCGGGACCTGGCGCACGGTCGTGACGCGGTGCAGCACCCGGTCCTTGAGCGCGGGGCCCGGAACGACGGTCGCGGCCAGCCCCAGCCGGGCCGTCGCGGCGGCGAACTCCTGGGTCTCCCGCTCGCAGGCGGCGCAGTGCGCCAGATGGCGTTCGAAGGCGTCCCGCTCGTCGTCGGGCAGCGCGTGCAGGGCGTAGGCGCCCGTCAGGCTGTGCAGGTCCTCGGTGCGCATCACGCGCTCACCCCCAGGCAGTCGCGGAGCCGGATGAGACCGTCGCGCAGCCGCGTCTTGACCGTGCCCAGCGGCAGCGCGAGCGCCTCGGCCACCTGTCGGTAGGTCAGGCCGCGGTAGTAGGCGAGGTTCACGGACTGGCGCTGGATGTCGGTCAGGGTGCGCAGACAGCGCCGCACCTGCTCCCGCTCCAGCCGGGTCTCGACCTGTTCGGTCACCTCGTCGTACTCCGGTGTCCGGTCGAGCAGCGCGGCCTTGTGGTCACGGGCCGCGGCGGCCTCCACCGACCGCACCCGGTCCACGGCCCGCCGATGGGCCAGGGTGAGGATCCAGTTGACGACCGTGCCGCGCTCCGGCCGGTAGCGGGGTGCCGTGCGCCACACCTCCACCAGCACCTCCTGCGCGACCTCCTCCGACTGGGCCTGGTCGCGCAGCACCGCCCGGGCGACCCCGAGCACGGACCCGGCCACCGCGTCGTACACGGCGGCGAAGGAGTCCTGATCGCCCAGGGCCACCTCCCGGATCAGCTGTTGCAGATCGGGTTGGGACGAGGGATTTCTGCCGATGTGTACGGCTTCCTTCACGACGGTTGCTCCAAAGGATGTGCGACGGGCGGGGATGTCCCCGCGTAATCCGGGGCCGCGCGGCCTGCGGATTGGTCCCGGGCTCCGGGAAGGCGCGGTGCCCCGCCCGACGCACACCCTCCCACGGGCGACTCGGCTACACTGACGCCGTTCGTTCGATCGCGCTCCCCGGGGAGCAGGAGGAGAGGGAGGTGAGGTTGATGACCGTGCGCGACGCCGTCCTTCGCGATGCCCGGATCTCCCTCGCGTCCCGAGCGGCGGCCTGACCCCGCATCCCACGAACGCACACCAGAAACGGATCCCCGTCTCGTCATGTCTTCTTCTCGTCCCACTTGGAACACCCGCGCCGAGACCGGCGCCGACGTACCCGTCATCCGCGACATCGTCCGCGCCGCCTTCCCCACGCCGGAAGAGGCCGCGCTCGTCGACGCGCTGCGCGCCGACCCCGGGGCCTGGATCGAGGGGCTGTCCCTCGTCGCGGTGGACGACGCCGACCGCCCGGTCGGCCACGCCCTGCTGACCCGCTGCCACATCGGGGACAGCCCGGCGCTGTGCCTGGCGCCCGTCGCCGTCCGGCCCGCGGAGCAGAACAGCGGCGCCGGCACGGCGGCCGTCCGGGCCGCGCTGGTCGCCGCCGAGCGCCTCGGCGAGCGCCACGTCGTCGTCCTCGGGCACCCGGAGTACTACCCCCGGTTCGGCTTCACCCGGGCCTCCGCGTACGGCATCGGGCTGACCATCGACGTCCCGGACGAGGCCCTGATGGCCCTCACCCTGGACGCCGCCCACCCGCTGCCCGCCGGCACCGTCCGGTACGCGGCGCCGTTCGGTATCTGATCCGGCACGCCGGGTGGCGGCGGGAGTCTCTTCCGCCGCCACCCGGCATTTCCTCGGCACAACCCCTTGACCCGAAGCCCGCGGTCCTTCACATTACTCGTTAATGCGCATTAGGTAATGCGCATTAACAACTCGCGACGGCGCGACGGCGCGACGGCGCGATGGAGCGACGGAGCGACGGAGCGACGGAGAGGAGTGGTGGTGGCGAAGGAAGCCGCAGGGCGGGCCAGGCCGGGGAGGACCCCCGCGCCGGCCGGCCGCCGGGCCCGGCCGAGGCAGGCGGAGGTGGCCAGGCTCGCCGGTGTCTCGCAGGCGACGGTGTCGCTGGTGCTGTCCGGCCGCGACATCGCGACGGGCCGGCCGATCTCGGCGGAGACCCGGGCCAAGGTCCTGGACGCCGCCCACCGCCTCGGCTACGTCCCCGACCCGGCCGCCAGCCGGCTCGCCGCCGCTCGCAACAACCTGCTCGGCGTCTTCAGCTTCACCGCCACCTTCCCGACCGACGTCCGGCACTCGTACTACCCGTTCCTCGTCGGCGTGGAGCAGGAAGCCGCCGCGCAGGGCTACGACCTGGTGCTGTTCACCGGGTCGAGCACCGGGGGAGCGGGCGCCGGCGGCGCGGGCGCGCTCAACCGCGTACGGCTGGCGGACGGCTGCCTCTTCCTGGGCCGCCACGCCCCCGCGGACGAGCTGCGCCGCCTGGTCGCCGACGACTTCCCCGTCGTCCACGTCGGCCGGCGCGACGAGCCCGAGGGCCTCGCCTGGGTGGGCGCCGACTACGTCAGCGCCAGCCGCGAGGTCGTCACCGCGCTCGCCGGGCTCGGTCACCGGCGCGTCCTCCTCGTCCGCGAGGACGACGACGCCCCCGCCTCCACCGACCGTGAACGCGGCTTCCTCGACGGGCTCGTGGACAGCGGCCTGCCCGCGGGCTCCGGCGCCGTGTTCCGATCCGGGGACCCGCGCCGCGACCTCACCGCCGACCGGGTCCGCGCCTGGGTGGCCGAGGGCGTCACCGCCTTCGTCGCCGAGGAGACCGACACCGGCGCCGCCTGGCGAGCCCTGCGCGCCGCCGTGGACGCAGCCGGTCTGGACTGCCCCGGCCAGGTGTCGCTCGCGCTGCTCGGCAGCCCGCCCGCCGACCTCGCGGACGAACCGGCGCCGATGGGCTTCGACATCCCGCGTCCCGCGCTGGGCGCCGAGGCCGTACGGCTGCTCGCCGCCCGTATCGCGGGCGGGCCCGCCGAGGGCACCCTCGTCGCCTGCGCCTTCCGGCCCGGCGCGACCGCAGGCCCACCGGCATCCCCCTGAACCGACCGCACTCCACAGCACCTACCGCACCCCCACAGCACCGACCGCACCACCTAAGGAGCAGCAGCGTGATACCGGAACCCGACATCCTCGTCGTCGGCGGCGGCCTCGGCGGCGTCGCCGCGGCCCTCGCCGCCTGCCGGGCCGGCCGCAGTGTCGTCCTGACCGAGGAGACGGACTGGATCGGCGGCCAGCTCACCAGCCAGGCCGTGCCGCCCGACGAGCACCCGTGGGTCGAACAGTTCGGCACCACCGCCACCTACCGGCGCCTGCGCGAGGGCATCCGCCAGTACTACCGCCAGTGGTACCCCCTGCGCGCCGAGGCCGCCGCCCTCACCGACCTCAACCCGGGCGCCGGCCGGGTCAGCAAGCTCTGCCACGAGCCGCGTGTCGCCCTCGCCGTCCTGGAGGGCATGCTCGCCCCGCACCGCGCCGCCGGACGGCTCACCGTCCTCACCGAGCACCGGCCGGTGGCCGCCGAGGCCGACAACGATGTCGTGCGGGCCGTCACGCTGGAAGACCTCCGCGACGGCACCCGCCGCACCGTCCCCGCCCGCTACGTCCTGGACGCCACCGAGACCGGCGAACTGCTCCACCTCGCGGGCGTCGAGCACGTCAACGGCGCCGAATCGAGGGCCGAGTTCGACGAACCGCACGCCCCCGACGAGGCCCAGCCGGGCAACCAGCAGGGCATCACCGTCTGCTTCGCCCTCTCCCACCACGAGGGCGAGGACCACACGATCGACCGCCCCGCCGACTACGACTTCTGGCGCGACTACAAGCCCGACTTCTGGCCCGGACCGCTGCTCGGCTTCGAAGCCCCCGACCCGCGCACCCTGGAGCCGGTGCCGCGCACCTTCGAACCCAACCCCGACCTCGACCCGCTGGCCGTCAGCGCCGACCAGAGCGCCGACGCGGGCGACAAGGAGCTGTGGGGCTTCCGCCGCATCCTCGCCCGCAAGCTGCACACCGACGGGGCCTTCGACTCCGACATCACCCTCGTCAACTGGCCGCTGAACGACTACTGGCTCAAGCCCTACATCGGCCAGGAGGGAGAAGCCCTGCGCGAGGCACGGCAGTTGTCCCTGTCGGTGCTGTACTGGCTACAGACCGAGGCGCCCCGCACCGACGGCGGCACCGGCTTCCCCGGGCTGCGCCCGCGCCCCGACGTGACGGGCACCGCCGACGGCCTCGCCAAGGCGGCCTACGTCCGCGAGTCCCGCCGTATCAAGGCCGTCACCACCGTCACCGAGCACGACGTCTCCATCGACCTGCTCGGCCCCTACGGCCGCACCCGGCACCGCGACTCGGTGGGCGTCGGCAACTACCGCATCGACCTGCACCCCTCCACCGGCGGCGACGGCTACGTCGACATCGGCTCCGTCCCCTTCGAGATCCCGCTCGGCGCGCTCGTCCCGCGCCGGGTGCGCAACCTGCTGCCGGCCGGCAAGAACCTGGGCACCACCCACATCACCAACGGCTGCTACCGCCTGCACCCGGTGGAGTGGAACGTCGGCGAGGTCGCCGGAGCCCTCGCCGCCCACTGCCTCGCCGAGGACGTCGAGCCGCACCAGGTGCAGGCCGAGGACAAGCGGTTCGAGGAGTTCGCCAGGGTGCTCGACCGCGACGGCGTACAGCGTCACTGGCCCGACGTCAGGGGCTACTGAACGACCCCGCGCGGGACGGGAGTCGGGCGGGGCAGCACCACCTGCCCCGCCCGGTGACCGCCCGCGCGTGGACCGACCCAGCACAAGGAGGTGCCCGGACATGACCACCCACCGCATCCGCGTCGGCATCGACGTGGGCGGAACCTTCACCGACGCCGTGGCGGTCGACGCCACGACGCTGCGGCTCGTGGGCCAGGTGAAGGTCCCCACGAGCCACCATCACGAGGACGGTGTCGCGCACGGCATCGTCGAGGCACTCGACCGGCTGCTGACGCAGACCGGACACGCACCCGCCGACGTGGCCTTCCTGGCACACGGCACGACCCAGGCTACCAACGCCCTGCTGGAGGGCGACGTCGCCACCGTCGGCCTGCTCGGCATCGGCACCGGCGCGGGGACGTACTTCACCCGCAGGCTCGCCACCCTCGCCAAGCTCGAACTCACCCCCGGCAAGCGGCTCCCGCTGCACTACGCGCACGTGCCCGACCCCGAGGACGCCCCCGCCGTACGGGCCGCCGTCGAACAGCTCACCGCCGCCGGTGCCCAGGCACTGGTGGCCAGCGAACCCTTCGGCGTCGACCGCCCCGAGGGCGAGGACGCGGTCGCCGAAGCGGCCCGCACCACCGGCCTGCCCACCACCGCCGCGCACGCGATCACCTCCCTGTACGGGCTGCGCAAACGCACCCGCACCGCCGTCGTCAACGCGGCGATCCTGCCGCGCATGCTGGCCACCGCCGACCTCGTCGACGCCTCCATCACCAAGGCCGGGGTCACCGCGCCGCTGATGGTGATGCGCTGCGACGGGGGAGTGATGTCCCTGGACGAGATGCGCCGCAGGCCCCTGCTGACCGTGCTGTCCGGGCCGGCCGCCGGGGTCGCCGGTGCGCTGATGCAGGAACGCGTCAGCGAGGGCGTGTTCCTGGAGACCGGCGGCACCTCGACCGACATCAGCGTCGTCAAGCGCGGCAAGGTCGCGGTCCGGCACGCCGTGCTGCTCGGCCGGACCTCCTACCTCAACGCCCTGGACGTGCGCACCGTCGGCGTCGGCGGCGGCTCCATGGTGCGGGTCTCCGGCGGCCGGGTCACCGGCACCGGTCCGCGCAGCGCCCACATCGCCGGGCTGCCGTACGCCTGTTACGCCGACCCGGCCGACCTGCGGGACGCGAAGCTGACCACCGTCAGCCCGCTGCCCGGCGACCCCGCCGACTACGCCGTCCTGGACGCGGCCGGCGGCCGGTTCGCGCTCACCATGACCTGTGCCGCCAACGCGCTCGGCCGGGTCCCCGAGGGCGACTTCGCCCACGCAGACCCCGACACCGCCCGCGCCGCGCTGGCCCCGCTCGCCGCCGCCCTCGGCACCGACGTGGAGACCGCGGCCGCCCGGCTCCTGGACGCGGGCACCGACCAGGTGAAGTCCGTCGTGGACGACCTGGTGCGCGAGTACCGCCTCGACACCGACACCGCCGTCCTGGTCGGCGGGGGCGGCGGCGCCGCCTCGGTCACCCCGCACCTGGCCGCCCGCTCCGGCATGACCGGCCGCATCGCGCAGCACAGCGAGGTCATCAGCCCCATCGGCGTCGCCCTCGCCCTGGTGCGCGAACAGGTCGAGCGGATCGTGCCGGGCGCCACCCAGGAGCAGATCCTCGCCGTCCGCGCCGAGGCCGAGCGCGCCGTGGTCGCACAGGGCGCCGCCGCCGACGGCGTCGAGGTCGAGGTCACCGTCGACCCGCAGACCAACGTCGTACGCGCCATCGCCACCGGCGCCACCGAACTGCGCACCCAGGACCGGGCCCACCGCGCCGACGACGCCGAACGCCTGCGACTGGCCGCCGCCAGCCTCAAGACCGACCCGTCCAAGGTGCACGTCCTCGCGGGCACCCCCGCCCACACCGTGTACGGCACCGAGGTGCACCGCCGCTTCCGGCCCGTCCGCCACCCGGTCCGGGTCGTCGACGCCGACGGGGTCGTCCGCCACCACGCCCCCGACGCCCGGGTCGAGGCGACCACCGTCGCCGCCGCCCCCGAGGTGCTCGCCAAGCTGGTCGCCGAGCACACCTCCTACGGCGACGGAGGCGTCCGCGCCCCCGCCGTACGGCTGCTGCTCGGCTCCCGCATCGCCGACCTCTCCGGCGTCCTCGACCCCGAACCGCTGCTCGCCCTCGCCCGCAGCGAACTGCGCTCCCGCGCCGCCGACGAACCGGTGGTCGCCGTACTGGAGGTGCGCGAATGACCGTCAAGGACGCTTCCGCGCGGGCGGACCTCGCCGCCACCGACGACATCGGGTGGGCGGTGCGGCTGCTGGCCGCCACCCCCACCCACGAGCACCGGGACCCGGAGCTGCTGCACCGGTGGGCACGGGCGGCCGACGCGTTCGGCGCCGCCCTGGCACCCGTGGAGTGCCGGGCCCGGATCGTCGAGCGCGACGGCGGCCTGGAACTCGGGCTGCTCGCCCGCTACACCTCCAGACCGCCCACCGTCGAGCTGTACACCGACACCATCGACCTCGCCGAACGGGTCGTGGACGCCCGCGGCTGGCGCGACTGGTACCCGCCCGGGTCCGTACGGGCGGCCGCCCTCGCCCACGAGGCGGTGCACGCCCACCTCCACCACGGGCCCGCGAAGGCCGCCCTGAAGCGGGCCCTGGGCCACAGCGCCCTGCGCCTGGGCCGGTTGCGCGTCCCCGGCCATGTCGCCGGGGCCGAGGAGGTGGCCGCGCACGCCTACGCCCGCACCGTCTGCGGACTCGGCCGCAGCCCCCTGCTGCTGACTGCGGCCCTGGCCGCCGAGACCGAGACCGAGACCGGGACCGGGACCGGCTCCGCGATCCCGAGCACCCCACCACCCGCACGTGACGCAAGAAGAGAGAACTGACCCATGGGTGTCGTCATCCTCCTCGTCATGGCGGCCGGCGTCGCCGCGATGCTCACCCGCAAGCTGCCCACCGCCTTCGCGCTGGTGCTGCTGGCCGTGGTCATCGCCTTCCTCTCCGGCGCGCCCCTGACGGGCAAGAACAGCGTCCTGGACACGGTGCTCCAGGAGGGCGCCCCGGCGCTCGCGGCGACGATGGTCGCCATCATCCTCGGCTCCTGGCTCGGCAAGCTGCTCGACGAGACCGGCATCGCCGGCACCCTCGTCCGCAAGATCGTCGAGTTCGGCGGCGACCGGCCCACCGTCGTCGCCCTCGGTGTCCTCGCCGTCTCCGCGCTCGTCGGCACCGTCACCGGCTCCGCGCCGGCCGCGATGCTGGCCGGCATCATCGGCATCCCCGCGATGGTCGCCGTCGGCGTGCCCAAGGTGACCGCCGCGGGCACGGTCCTGATGGGCATCGCGGTCGGGGTCCCCTTCGAACTGCCGGTCTGGCAGTTCTTCTCCACCGCGCTCGACCTGCCGGTCGACACCGTCCGCGGCTTCATGGTGAAGCTCTTCCCGTTCGCCCTGGTCGCCGCCGTCGCCTACGTCGTCATCGAGAACCGGCGCCGCGGCACCGAGCACGCCTGGTCGCTCAAGTCGGTCTCCGCGCGCCCGGCCCCGCGCCGCGAACGCCTCGGCGACGCACCCTGGTACGCGCTGCTCGCCCCGGTGATCCCGCTGGTCCTGGCCCTCGGCCTGGACGTGGCCATCATCCCCTCGATGCTGGCCGGTGTGCTCTACGCGCTGGTCACTACCACCCGGCCCGGCGAGATGAACAAGCGGCTGCTGCGCACCCTGTACGGCGGCTTCGAGGTGGCCGCGCCGCCGCTCGCGCTGTTCGTGGCGATCGGCATCCTGCTCGCGGCCGTCAAACTCCCCGGCGCGGTGGACGCGCTGGAGCCGCTGATGAAGGCGGTCAGCCCGCAGAACCCGGTGCTGTTCGTCATCGTCTTCACCGTGCTGGTGCCGCTGTGCCTGTACCGCGGCCCGCTCAACGTGTTCGGGCTCGGCGCGGGCATCGCGGGCGTCCTCATCGCCACCGGCATCTACCCGGCCGTCGCCGTCCTCGGCATGGCCACCTCGTACAACCAGGTCTTCGGCGTCGCCGACCCGACCAGCACGCAGACCGTGTGGGCCGCGCAGTACGCGGGCGTCAGTCCGCAGCAGGTCATGGTCCGCACCCTGCCCTACGTGTGGCTGGTCGCCCTCGGCGGCATGTGCGTCACCGCCGCCCTGTACCTCTGACCTCCCCTCACCCAGCCTCTCCCAGGAGTCGACATGCACGAGCCGCACCTCGACCGCCGTCTGTTCCTGAAGGGCACGGCCGCCACCGGCGCCGCCCTCGCCCTGGGCGCCACCGCCGCGCCCACCGCCTCCGCCGCACCCGGCGGCTTCCCCGACTACACCTACGTCCGCACCCTGCTGACGCCGTCCAAGTTGGCCTACAACCCCACCGGCGAGATCATCTTCCCGACCGTCCGGGGCGTCTACGACCGGCTGCCCGCGAGCGGCCGGCTGGGCCGCTACTACCTCTACTACGCCCCGCACGACGCCCCCGGCGGCATCTGCCTGGCGTACGGCGACTCCCTGGAGGGCCCCTTCACGGAGTACCCGGACAACCCGATCGTCTCCCACACGTGGTCGCCGCACTACTCCGTCAGCCACGTCTCCTCGCCGCACGTGATGTGGCACGCCGGGAACAAGGAGATGTGGCTGTACTTCCACGGCGAGAACACCACCACCAGGCTCGCCCGCTCCTCCGACGGCATCCACTTCACGTACGACAAGGTCGTGCTGACCACCTCGATGCTGCCGTCCGGCACCACCGAGACCTCCTACGCGCGGGTCTTCCCGCACGAACTGCCCTCGCGCGGCGCGCACTACGTCATGGTCTTCATGGTCAACAACACCACCAACCACCGCGACATCGGCTGGGGCTGGTCCGCCGACGGGCGCACCTGGACCTTCGCCCAGGAGCCCCTGGTGCGTCACAGCGATGTCGGCGCGGTCAACGTCGGCGGCCCGCACCTGCTGCACCGGAACAACAGCACGTACGTCGTCTACAACAAGGACAAGGAGAGCGGCGGCGACCTGATGATCACCGAGGTCGGCAACGACTTCTCGCTCCGCAGGCACCTCGGCGTCTTCTACGACTCCCGCGGCTCCGCGCCCGAGAACGGCCGCGCGGCCTCCCCGTCCTTCGGCACCGACCACGGCGTCCCGTACATGATCTACGAGGCGGGGGAGCGGCTGGCCGGTTCGATCGCCATGGCCCGCGGCTGACCCAGGTACGCCGCCGCACACGGCAGCGGGGCCGCCTGTCCTGATCGGACGGGCGGCCCCGCTGTCTTCTCGCCGGGTGACTCAGGCGACGGGCGCCGCGTCCTTGTCGGCCGGCGCGGCACCGCCCTCGCCGGACTCCTCGGCCAGGCGCTCCATGCCGCTGGTGGTCTTCAGCGGCTTCTCCTTGATGAAGACGACGGCGACCAGCGCGAGCACCGCGAACGGCGTGGCGATCAGGAACAGGTCGGCCGTGGCGACGGCGTAGGCGTGCTCGATGATCGTCCGCATCGGGCCGGGCAGCGTGGACATGTCCGGGACGCTGCCCTCGCCCGAACCGCCGCCACCGCCGGGGACGGTGACGCCCGCGTCGCGGAGCCCCTTGGCCGTCTCGCCGGCGACCCGGTTGGCGAGGATCGCGCCGAGGACGCTGACGCCGATGGTGCCGCCCATGCTGCGGAAGAACGACAGCACCGAGGTCGCGGCGCCCAGGTCGGCGGCGGGCACGTCGTTCTGCGCGGCCAGCACCAGGTTCTGCATCAGCATGCCGACGCCGACACCCAGGATCGCCATGTAGAGGCTGAGCAGGCCGAAGTTGGTCTTCGCGTCGATCGTGGCCAGCAGCGCGAGGCCGACGGCCATGATCAGCGCGCCCGCCACCAGGTACCGCTTCCACTTGCCGGTCCGGCTGATCACCTGTCCGGCGACGGTGGACGACACCAGCAGGCCGAGGATCATCGGCAGGCTCATCAGACCCGCGACGGTCGGCGACTTGCCCAGGGAGATCTGGAAGTACTGCGAGAGGAAGACCGTCCCGCCGAACATGGCGACACCGACCAGGAGGCTGGCGACGGTGGTCAGGGTGACCGTGCGGTTCTTGAAGATGCCGAGCGGGATGACCGGCTCGGGCGTGCGGGACTCGACGAACACCGCCGCGACCAGCAGCAGCACGCCGCCGCCCGTCAGGGCACCGGTCTGCCAGGACGCCCAGTCGAACTCGTTGCCGGCCAGCGACACCCAGATGAGCAGGGCGCAGACACCGGCGACGATCAGGAAGGCGCCGAGCCAGTCGATGCGCACCTTGCGCTTGACGGTGGGCAGGCGCAGGGTGCGCTGGAGCAGGGCGATGGCGAGCAGCGCGAACGGCACGCCGATGAAGAAGCACCAGCGCCAGCCCAGCCACGAGGTGTCCACCAGGACACCGCCGACCAGCGGTCCGGCCACGGTGCCCACGGCGAAGACGGCACCGAAGATGCCGGCGTACTTGCCCAGCTGGCGCGGCGGGATGACGGAGGCCATCACGACCTGCGCGAGCGCGGTCAGACCGCCCGCGCCGATGCCCTGCACCACCCGGCTGAAGATCAGCAGGCCGACGCCGTGCGAGAAGCCGGCCAGCAGCGAGCCGACGACGAACATGCCGAGCGACAGCTGGAGCAGCAGCTTCTTGTTGAAGAGGTCGGACAGCTTGCCCCACAGGGGCACCGTCGCGGTCATCGCCAGCAGCTCGGAGGTGACGACCCAGGTGTACGACGACTGGCTGGCGCCCAGGTCGGCGATGATCGTGGGCAGCGCGTTGGCCACGACGGTGCCGGCCAGGATCGCGACGAACATGCCGGCCATCAGGCCCGACATGGCCTGGAGTATCTGCCGGTGGGTCATCGAGGTGGGAGGCGCGTCGGCGGGCGCCTGGGTAGCGGTCACGGCATCTCTTTCGTGTGGTGGGTCCTGAAGGGGCGCGAGCCCGGCGCGGAGGCTACGCGGAGGGTGCCGGGAGACCGGCGGCGAGGAGGGTGAACACCTCGTGGAAGACGTCGAGGAAGGCGGCTTCCTCCTGGTGGGCGGACCAGTGGTCCATGCTGGTGCGCACCGCGGCGCCCGCCACCGCGGCCAGCAGCCGCGGGTAGAGCCCGGGCCCGGTTCCGCCCGTGCCGCCGTCCCCGCGCAGGCGCACGGCGATGGCGTCGGCCAGGTCCGCCTCGGCCGCCATATGGGCCCCGACGCCGCGCGCCAGGAGGTGCGGCGAGGCGTGCAGGACCTGGGCGTGCAGCCGCCACAACTCGTGCTGCTGTTCCGCCTCGGCCAGCTCCGCCGCCATGGCCTCGCGCAGGGCTGCCAGCGGGGAGAGATCGGCCGGTGCGTCCAGGACGGCACGCCGCATGCGTGCGCCCGCGTCCGCGTCGATGACCACGAAGGCGTCGTCGCGGCTCTCGAAGTAGTTGAAGAAGGTACGCACGGACACCCCGGCCGCGGCGCTGATCGCCTCGACGGTGACCTTCTCCGCCCCGTGTTCGGCGGCGAGCCGTACGGCGGCCTCGGCCAGAGCGGCACGTGTGGCCCGCTTCTTCCGCTCCCGCAGACCGCCCCCCGCGGCACCCTTCTCCGACATAAGTTGCATGGTATGCAAAGATGCACGACATGCAAAATTGGCGGGCGCCGACCCCGGAAGGGATCGGCGCCCGCCGTCGTCGGTGCGGCTCAGGCGGCCAGCCGGGCCAGCGTCTCCTCGAAGGAAGGGGCGTCCCCGGTGGGCCGGTTGTGGGGCAGCCGGGCCAGTGCCGCGGCCATGCCGCAGGTGTTGGTCACCGCGGAGAAGACCAGTCCCGCGCCTACCGCGCCGGACAGCCAGTGCGCGGGGCGCCGGAAGCGGCCGGCCACGAAACCGGCGGCGACGAGCGTTCCGGCCGCCAGGCGCACCTGCCGGTCCATGGGCCACGGCGTGCGTGCCCCGGCCGGACGCTCGACGGGGTGACCGGCGGCTGCCCAGGCGTTCGTGCCGCCGTCGAGCGTGGTCGCCGCCACGTTCCGCGCCGCCAGCCGCGCGCAGCCCTTGGCGGACCGGTTCCCGGAGGCGCACACGAGCAGCAGTGGCCCGCGCGCGGCGGCCGCCGCCAGGGCGTCGGCGGCCTCGTCGAGCCGCTCCAGCGGGACGTTGTGCGCGCCGGGCAGGTGGCCGCCGGTGTACTCGCCGGGAGAGCGGACGTCGACGACGGTGAACTCGGCCAGGCGGGCCGCCGCCTGGCCGGTGGTCAGTGCGGTGGCGGTTGCTGCGGGGGTGTTCACGGAGCGAGACCTTTCTCGTAGTTCGTCCCCCCGCGCGATAGGATACCCGCGGGGGTATGTGGGTATCGGTGAGGTATCGGGTGGAGGAGAGGGAGAAGCGTGGAACTGGACATGTCGGCCGACGAACTGAAGTCGGCGCTGAACCGGCTGCGGCGCGCCCAGGGCCAGCTTGCGGGAGTCATCCGGATGATCGAGGAGGGCCGCGACTGCGAGGACGTGGTCACCCAGCTCGCCGCCGTCTCCCGCGCCCTGGACCGGGCCGGGTTCTCGATCATCGCCACGGGACTGCAACAGTGCATGACCAGTGACGACCCCGAGGTGCGGGACTCGGCGCAGATGCGGGCCCGGCTGGAGAAGCTCTTCCTCTCCCTGGCCTGACGCGTCCTCCCGGCCTGACGCGTCCCCGCCCCGGCGCGCACCGGGCCGCCCGCCGGGTCACAGCACCGCCGTCGCGCCCATCGCCACGGCCACGGCGAGCAGCACGGCACCGAAGACGCGCCGCAGTGTCCCGGCGGAGACCTTCGCGGCCAGCCGCCTGCCGTCCCACGCGCCGAGGACGGCGGCGGCCAGGAACGGCAGGAGCAGGGTGAGGTCCAGGTGTACGGCCGTGTACGCCCGGCCCGCGAGGGCCACCAGCGCGTTCGACCCGACGACCAGCAGACTCGTGCCCACCGCCGCGCTCATCGGCACCGCGAGGACCGTGACCAGCGCCGGTACCGCGAGGAAGCCGCCGCCGACCCCGAGGAACCCGGTCACCGCGCCGAGCCCGGCCCCGGCCCCGACCGCCCGGACCCCCGACACGGTGCCGTTGCCGCGCGGGGTGCGCCGGCGCAGCATGTGCAGTCCGGCCAGGGCGGCCACGGCCGCGAACAGGAGCGTCAGCACCGCCGCCGGGACCCGCGCGGACAGGGCGCCCGCCCCGGCGGCGGGCAGCAGGCCCGCCGCCGCGCACAGCAGCCCGGCCCGCCACCGCACGCCTCCCGCCCGCGCGTGCCCGACCAGCGCGGTGACCGATGTGACGACCACCACGACGAGGCTCGCGGTGGTCGCCGCCGCCGGGGTGAAGCCGAGCAGGTAGACGAGCGCGGGCACGGTGAGGATGCTGCCGCCCGCCCCCAGCGCGCCCAGGGACACACCGGCCGCGGCACCCGCGAGCAGGGCCAGGATCAGCGGCGTCATGCGAGGGTGGCGTCCGGGGAGGTCACGACCGGGAGCCCGGCCGCGGCGGCCGCGGCGAAACCGTCGTCGACCGCGACCACCTCGCGGCCCGCGGCGTCCAGCACGGACGCCGCGACGGCCGCACGCATCCCGCCCGCGCAGTGCACCCACACGGTGCCCACCGGCACCTCGTCGAGGCGACGGTGGATCTCGTGGACCGGCAGGTGCACACTGCCCCGGACCCATCCGTGGGCGCGTTCGGCGTCTCGGCGCACGTCCACGACCACCACGTCCGCGTCGTCCCGCCGGGCCGCGGCCAGCTCCGCGAACGTGGCACGCCGGAACGAGGCCGGCCGGGCCCCCTGTGCGACCCAGTCGGCCGGGGAGCCCACCGCCGCCGCGGCCGGGCGGTCGATGCCCACCCGGGCCAGCTCGCGCTGGGCGCGGGCCAGGTCGTCGGCGCTGTGCGCGAGCAGCGTCACCGGCCTGCCCCACGGGATCATCCAGGCCAGATACGTCGCGAGCTGTCCGTCGGCCTCGAAGTTGACCGACCCGGCGACGTGCCCGGCGGCGAAGGCCACCCGGGAACGCAGGTCCACGACCCACTCGCCGGCCGCCAGGCGCCGGGCTATCTCCTCCGCGTCCGCGCGCCGGGGCTCGGTCAGGTCCAGGGGAGCGGGCCCCTCGCTGTTCACCGGCGCCATGTGGGCGTAGTAGGCGGGCACGTCGTCCAGCCCCGCCAGCAGTTCCCGCACGAAGGTCCCCACGTCCTGGACGAGCGCCGGGTTCGCGGCCCGCTCGGCGCCGATGGTGCTCCGCTCGCCGCCCAAGGAGGTGGCGGAGCAGAAGCTGCCGAAGCCGTGCGTGGGCAGCACGCTCACCCCGTCCTCGAGCTGGTCCGCGAGACGGTGCGCGGAGGCGTGCTGCGCGCGGGCCAGCTCCTCGGTCAGCCGGGGCTCCACGAGGTCCGGCCGGCCCACGGTGCCGATCAGCAGCGAACCGCCGGTGAAGGCGGCCACGGCCCGCCCGGCCTCCTGGAGCACGTAGGAGGTGTGGTGCGGGGTGTGGCCCGGTGTGGCCACCGCGCGCAGCTCCAGCCCCGCGTCGACCGGCTCCACGTCGCCGTCGGCCACCGCCACGCGCGCGTACGCCACCTCCGCCCCGGCCGGCACCAGGTAGCGCGCGCCGGTGAGGCGGGCCAGCTCCAGGCCGCCGGTGACGTAGTCGTTGTGCACGTGGGTCTCGACGACGGCGCTGATCCGCACCCCGCGCCGGGCGGCCGCGGCGATGACGCGGTCGATGTCCCGCGGCGGGTCCACGACCACGGCCGTGCGCGGCCCGCCCGCCAGGTAGCCGCGGTTGCCCAGTGACCGGGTCTCCAGGACGTCGACAAAGAACACGACACGCTCTCCTTCCGAAATTACCCCCCGGGGTATCTCTTCGGCCACCGTAACAGATATACCCAGGGGGGTATTATCGGGCTCCGTGCTCGCGGTGCCGCGGGCCCGCCGGGGCACCGTCCGGCAGCCGTGCGGGAGCCGTGCGGCAGCGGATCGGCAACTCCGGTGTGCGCCGCCGAAGTTGGGGTACCCGCAGCACCAGCACGGTCGGCACCGGGGTCGGCGCCGGTGGCGGCCGTGCTGTTCTCGTCGCGCACGGCGCCCGCCGCCCCGCGGCACCGGCGCCCGCCGCCCCGCGGCACCGGCGCCCGCCGCCCCGCGGCACCGGCGCCCGCCGCCCCGCGGCACCGGCGCCCGCCGCCCCGCGGCACCGGCGCCCGCCGCCCCGCGGCACCGGCGCTCCGTGACCCGTTCGGAACACCACGTGACCCGAACGGCCCTCTCGGGTACCCGCCCGGTCGGCGCGGGGTTGGGATGTGCACGGGCACCCCGTGCCCCGCGCGCCCCGACCGGCTGTCCCGACACGGAAGGACCACCGATGTCCGTCGACACGCAGCAGGCGCCCACCGAGCCCACCGACGAGGAGCTCGCCCACCTGGACGCCCACTGGCGCGCCGCGAACTACCTCTCCGTCGGCCAGATCTACCTGATGGCCAACCCCCTGCTGGCCGAACCCCTGCGCCCCGAGCACGTCAAGCCGCGCCTGCTCGGCCACTGGGGCACCTCACCCGGCCTCAACCTGGTCCACACCCACCTCAACCGGGTGATCAAGGCCCGCGACCTCGACGCCCTGTGCGTCTGGGGACCCGGCCACGGCGGGCCCGCCGTCCTGGCCAACGCGTGGCTGGAGGGCTCGTACACCGAGACCTACCCGGACATCACCCGGGACGCGGCCGGCATGGCCCGGCTGTTCAAGCAGTTCTCCTTCCCCGGCGGCGTACCGAGCCACGTCGCGCCCGAGACGCCGGGCTCCATCCACGAGGGCGGCGAGCTGGGCTACGCGCTCTCGCACGCCTACGGCGCCGCCTTCGACCACCCCGATCTGGTGGTCGCCTGCGTGATCGGCGACGGCGAGGCGGAGACCGGCCCGCTGGCGACGTCCTGGCACTCCAACAAGTTCCTCGACCCGGTGCACGACGGCGCCGTCCTGCCGATCCTGCACCTCAACGGCTACAAGATCGCCAACCCGACGGTGCTCGCCCGCCTCCCCGAGGAAGAGCTGGACGAACTCCTGCGCGGCTACGGCCACGACCCGATCCACGTCACCGGCGACGACCCGGCCGCCGTCCACCGCGCGACGGCCCGCGCCATGGACACCGCCCTCGACCGCATCGCCGCGATCCAGCGCGCCGCCCGCGAGGAGGGCGCCACCGGACGCCCCCGCTGGCCCGTGATCGTCCTGCGCACCCCCAAGGGCTGGACCGGCCCCGCCGAGGTCGACGGACTGCCCGTGGAGGGCACCTGGCGCGCCCACCAGGTGCCCCTGTCCGCCGTACGGACCAATCCCGAGCACCTCGCGCAGCTGGAGCGGTGGCTGCGCTCCTACCGCCCCGAGGAACTGTTCGACGACTCCGGAGCGCCGCGGCCCGCCGTTCTCGCCGCCGTCCCCGAAGGGCCGCGCCGCCTCGGCGCCACTCCTTTCGCCAACGGCGGCCTCCTGCTGCGCGAACTGCCCGTGCCCGCACTGGAGAAGTACGCGGTGCCCGTCGAGACACCCGGCGCGAGCACGCACGAGCCCACCCGCGTCCTCGGCGACCTGCTCCGGGACGTCATGGACGCCACCACCGACCGGCGCGACTTCCGCCTCGTCGGCCCCGACGAGACCGCCTCCAACCGCCTCCAGGCCGTCTACGCCGCCAGCGGCAAGGCCTGGCAGGAGCGGACACTGCCCGTCGACGAGGACCTGGACCGGCACGGCCGCGTGATGGAGATCCTGTCCGAACACACCTGCCAGGGCTGGCTGGAGGGCTACCTCCTCACCGGCCGGCACGGACTGTTCTCCTGCTACGAGGCCTTCGTCCACATCGTCGACTCGATGGTCAACCAGCACATCAAGTGGCTCCGGGTGACCCGCCGCCTGCCGTGGCGCGCGCCCATCGCCTCCCTCAACTACCTGCTCACCTCCCACGTCTGGCGCCAGGACCACAACGGCTTCTCGCACCAGGACCCCGGCTTCGTCGACCACATCCTCAACAAGAGCCCCGAGGCCGTGCGGGTCTACTTCCCGCCGGACGCCAACACCCTGCTCTCCGTCGCCGACCACGCCCTGCGCAGCCGCGACTACGTCAACGTGATCGTCGCCGGCAAACAGCCCTGCTTCGACTGGCTGACCATGGAGCAGGCCAAGGCGCACTGCGCACGCGGCGCCGGCATCTGGGACTGGGCGGGCACCGAGGACGGCACCCGCGAACCCGACGTGGTGCTCGCCTGCGCGGGGGACGTGCCGACCCAGGAGATCCTGGCCGCCGCCCAGCTGATCCGCCACCACCTGCCGGAACTCGCCGTGCGCGTGGTCAACGTCGTGGACATCGCCCGCCTGCTGCCCAGCGGGGAACACCCGCACGGCATGAGCGACTTCGAGTACGACGGACTGTTCACCGCCGGCAAACCGGTGATCTTCGCCTACCACGGCTACCCCTGGCTGATCCACCGGCTCGCCTACCGGCGCACCGGCCACGCCCATCTGCACGTGCGCGGCTACAAGGAGATCGGGACCACCACCACCCCGTTCGACATGGTGGTGGGCAACGACATGGACCGCTACCGCCTGGTCATGGACGTCATCGACCGCGTGCCCGGCCTCGCCGTCCGCGCCGCCGCCGTACGGCAGCGGATGGAGGACGCCCGGCTGCGGCACCACGACTGGATCCGCGAGCACGGCGTGGACCTGCCCGAGGTCGCCGACTGGACCTGGGAGGCACCGCGGTGACCGCGACCCCGTCGACCTGGGACTACGACCACTACGACGCCGCCGAGGAGCGGCTGCGCGAGTCCCTGTGCACCCTCGGCAACGGCTACTTCGCCACCCGCGGCGCGCTGCCCGAGTGCGCGGCGGACGACGTGCACTACCCGGGCACCTACGTGGCCGGCTGCTACAACCGCCTCACGTCCGCCGTCTCCGGGCGCGAGGTCGAGAACGAGGACATGGTCAACCTCCCCAACTGGCTGCCGCTGCGCTTCAGGCCCGCCGGCGGGGACTGGCTCACACCGGACACCGCCGAGGTGCTCGACCACCGCCAGACCGTGCACCTGGACTCGGGCGTCCTGGAGCGCCTCACCCGCTTCGGGCTCGACGGGGAGCGTGTGCTGTCCGTGCGCCAGCTGCGCCTGGTGCACATGGCCGATCCCCACCTCGCCGCCCTGCGCACGGAGTTCACCGCCGAGGGCGGCCCGGTGGACCTGGAGGTGGAGGCGGCCCTCGACGGCGGTGTCATCAACTCCGGGGTGCCGCGCTACCGGGACCTCGACGGACACCACCTCACCCACGTGCACACCGACAGCGCCGCCGACGACACGGTGTGGCTGCGCTGCCGGACCCGCACCTCGGACATCCGGATCGGCATGGCCGCCCGCACCACCGCGGGCGCGCCGGTCACCGCTGCCCGCGAGCACCTGTGCGTCACCCAGCGGGCCGCCCTGCGCGCCGAACCGGGCCGCACCGCCACCGTCGACAAGGTCGTCGCCCTGCACACCTCGCGCGACCCGGCGATCAGCGACCCGCTCCAGGCCGCCGTCGACCGGGTGGCCCAGGCCCCCGGCTTCGACGAGCTGCTGGTCGGTCACCGCACCGCCTGGGGCCAGTTGTGGCGCCGCGCCGAACTGGACGTCCCCGGCGAGGCGGGCAGCATCCTGCGCCTGCACCTCTTCCACGTGCTCCAGACGCTCTCCCCGCACACCGCCGACCTCGACGTGGGCGTACCGGCGCGCGGACTGCACGGAGAGGCCTACCGCGGCCATGTCTTCTGGGACGAGCTGTTCGTCCTGCCGTACCTGAACCTGCACTTCCCGGAGGTCTCCCGCGCCCTGCTGCACTACCGGCACCGCCGCCTGGAGAAGGCGCGGACCGCGGCCCGCGCGATCGGCAGACGCGGCGCGCTCTACCCGTGGCAGAGCGGCAGCGACGGTCGCGAGGAGACCCAGCAACTGCACCTCAACCCGCGCTCGGGCCGCTGGCTGCCCGACCACTCCCACCTTCAGCACCACGTCGGCTCCGCCATCGCGTACAACGTGTGGCAGTACTGCGAGGCCAGCGGCGACGCCGAGTTCCTGCACACCAAGGGCGCCGAGATGCTGCTGCAAATCGCGCGCTTCTGGGCCGACTCCGCCACCTGGGACGAGCGGCTCGGGCGGCACCGCATCCGGGGCGTGGTCGGCCCCGACGAGTACCACGAGGCCTACCCCGGCGCCGACCGGCCGGGCCTGGACGACAACGCCTACACCAACGTCACCGCCGCCTGGGTCCTCGCCCGCACCCTCCACGTCCTGGACGACCTGCCCGAACCCCGGCGCCGTGAACTCGTCGAGCGCACCGCGCTGGACGACGCGGAACTGGAGCAGTGGGACAGCGTCTCCCGCACCCTGCACGTCCCCTTCCACGAGGGCGTCGTCAGCCAGTTCGAGGGGTACGGCGACCTCGCCGAACTGGACTGGGAGGGCTACCGCGAGCGGTACGGCGACATCCGGCGCCTCGACCGCGTCCTGGAGGCCGAGAACGACAGCGTCAACAACTACCAGGCCTCCAAACAGGCCGACGTCCTCATGCTCGGCTACCTGTTCTCCCCGGCCGAACTCCGGTCGCTGTTCCGGCGCCTGGGCTACACGCTCGACGAGCGGACCTGGCAGCGCACCGTCGACCACTACCTCGCCCGCACCAGCCACGGGTCCACCCTCAGCGGACTCGTCCACGGCTGGATCCTGGCCCGCGCCCGCCGCGCCGAGGCCTGGGACTACTTCCAGGAGGCGCTCAAGGGCGACGTCGCCGACCTCCAGGGCGGCACCACCGGCGAGGGCATCCACCTCGGCGCCATGGCGGGCACCCTCGACCTCGTCCAGCGCGGCCTGACCGGCCTGGAGACCCGGGCGGGCGCCCTGTGGCTGGACCCGGTGCCGCTGCCGGAGCTGTCGTCGTACGGGTTCTCCGTGCGCTACCAGGGCCACTGGGGCGTGCGGTTCCGGCTGGAGCACGGCCGGCTGGAGATTGCCGTGCCCGCGGCCGGACCGCTGCCGATCGACGTCCGGCTGCCGGACCGCGAGGTGCGTCTCCAGCCGGGCGACACCTGCCGGCTGGTGCTGCCGGACTGACCGGACCCTTCCGGACCGACCGGGCCCGCCCGTCGACCGGTCAGCCGGGCAGCGGGTAGGACACCGTGCGCGGGGACCCGTCCGGCCTGCCGTCGGTGTAGGTCAGGGTGATCCGGGTGAAGTGCGCCTGTCCCGTGCCCTGCTCCCCGCCCGTCGGCATGTCCAGCCGCACGGTCACCGGGTAGGAGTGGAAGGCGCCCGCCGCGCAGTACGGGTCGCAGTCGTTCACGGCGTTCGTGCCCCGGCCCACCGCCGCCTGCGCGTCCCAGCGGAACCAGCGCACGGAGACCAGGCGGCTGTTGCCGTCCCCGCAGGCGAGCACATACGCCTCGGGCCCGATCTGCGGCTGCCCGGAGCAGTCGAGCAGCACCGGGTCCTGCGTCTGCTGGGTGCGTGCCGCGGGCTGCGCCGACGGCGCGGCGGAGGCCGTGCCCAGCGGTACTGCGAGCGCGGCGGCGGCACAGAGTGTGACCGCTGCCCTCATCGGGTTCCTGCCCATGTCTGCTCCCGCCGTCTCGGGGTCGCCTGTCTCCGCTTGCCCCTTTTCTCCGTTCCGACCGTACGACCGTGTTCGTGAACGCACCACTCGTACGGAGCAGCGGCCGGGGCTCCGAGGGCGCCGGCCTGCGCGTCGGCCGGGCCGTCCGGTTCGTGCGACAAGACGCCGATTGCATCCCCCGTGTGGTCCTCGCGGCGGCCCGCAACCGCCGTCCGCGCCCCGGTGTCTCATGCCGTCAAGAACGGCGACCCGACCGGGCGCCCCCTCACGTGGAGGACCGCGGTATGCACCCGACGACTATTCCGACCGCCGCCGCCCCGACGCACTCGCGCTCCCGCGACACGCGGGGCGACTTCCTGCTCCAGCCGCCCGACCCCGCCCGGCGCGTCCCCTGCCGCGTCGACCCCGTCGACCTGCGCCGCCTCGACCTGCTCGCCCTGCTGACCGCCGCCGGCATCGCGCCCTCGGCCGGGGACCGGGCCGCCATCGAGCAGCTCAGCGTGCTCCCCGGCAGCGTGCACACGGCACTGCACCGGTGGCTGGAGCAGGCGTACATGTTCTGCCGCTGAGGCCCTGCCCCCACCGTGCCCCTGAGGTCCGGCATGGTCCTCGCGCCTTCGAGGTCAGAAGTCGACGGGGTCACGTACCAGCGGGCACGTCATGCAGTGCCCTCCGCCCCGCCCCCGGCCCAGTTCCGCGCCCACGATGGTGACGACCTCCACCCGGGCCTCGCGCAGCAGGGCGTTGGTCAGGGTGTTGCGGTCGTAGGTGAACACCACGCCGGGCTCCACCGCGACGGCGTTGTTGCCGCTGTCCCACTGCTGGCGCTCGGAGGCGTAGGCGTCGCCGCCCGTCTCCACCACCCGCAGCTTCGCCAGCCCGAGCGCCTTGGCGACGACGTCGACGAAGGGCGTCGACCCCTCGTCCACGACGTCGAAGCCGGGGGCCCGGTCGCCCGGGCGCAGCGAGAAGGTGTGCACCGCGTCCATGATGCGGGGGTAGAGGGTCACCACGTCGCGGTCGGCGAAGGTGAAGACCGTGTCCAGGTGCATGGCGGACCGCAGCTTCGGCATCCCGGCGACGACGACGTGCTCGGCGGCGCCGTTGCGGAACAGCGCGGCGGCGACCTGGGTGATGGCCTGCCGGGAGGTGCGCTCGCTCATGCCCATGAGCACGACCCCGTTGCCCACCGGCATGATGTCACCGCCTTCGAAGGTGGCCTGGCCCCAGTCCCGCTCGGGGTCGCCCCACCACACCGTCGAGCCCTTGAAGTCGGGGTGGAAGGTGTAGATCGCCTTCATCAGCAGCGTCTCGTCGTGCCGCGCGGACCAGTACAGCGGGTTGAGGGTGAGTCCGCCGTACAGCCAGCAGGTGGTGTCGCGCGTGTACAGGGTGTTGGGCAGCGGGGGCATCAGGTACTCGCGGGCGCCGGTGGACTCGCGGGCCAGCGCGAGGTGCGCGGAGCGGAAGTCCTCGGGCAGGTCGGCGGTGGCGAGCCCGCCGACCAGGTACTCGGCGAGTTCCCTCGGCGAGAGGGTCTCCAGGTAGGCGCGGGTCGCGTCGATGAGGCCGATGCCGACCTGGTTGGCGACGATCTTGCGGTCCAGGAGCCACGCCTTGGCCTCGGGAAGCGCCATGATCTGCGCCAGCAGGTCGTGCAGCTCCACCACCTCCACTCCGCGCCGGCGCAGTTCGCCGACGAAGGCGGCATGGTCGCGCTGGGCGTTCTCCACCCACATGACGTCGTCGAAGAGCAGCTCGTCGGAGTTGGTGGGGGTCAGCCGCCGGTGCGCGAGACCGGGGGAGCACACCAGGACCTTGCGCAGCCTGCCGACCTCGGAATGGACGCCGAGCGCGGGTCTCACGGCGCTGTCGTTGCTGGCCACAGGGCCTCCTTCAGGGATGCGGTACGAGGCGGGGGAGGACGGCGTACGGGGCAGGGGTCACAGGCTGATCCACCCGGCCACCAGGGCGACGAGGCCGAGCACCGCGCCGGTCACGGACACGGCCAGGACGACCAGTTCCCCCGGCGAGAACAGCCGACGGCCCTGCTCCCGGCGGGCCATCACGAACAGGACGGTCGCCGGGGCGTAGACGACGAAGGACACGAGTACGAACTTCAGGCCCGCCGCGTACAGCAGGAACGCGGTGTACAGCGTGGCGACGACCCCGACCACCAGCTCGCGCCGCGAGGTCCGGCCGCCCTCGGTGCGCGGGTCGTCCCGGCTGCCGATCCGCACCGCGAAGGCCGCCGCCAGCAGGTACGGAATCAGGGACAGGGCGCTGGTCAGGTTGAGCGCGAAGTCGAAGGCGTCGCTGGAGAAGCTGGTGGCGACCAGCACCGCCTGGGTGAGCAGCGACGTCATCAGCAGGGCCGGCACCGGCACGTCGGCGGCGTTGGCCCGGCGCAGGAAGCGCGGCATGTCGTCGTCCTTGGCCGCGACGAAGAGCACCTCCGCCGCCATCAGCGTCCAGGCCAGATAGGCGCCCAGCACCGACACGATCAGACCGACGCTGATGAACACCCGGCCCCAGGTGCCGACGGCCGCCTCCAGAACGCCCGCCATGGACGGCTGGCGCAGCTCGGCGATCTCGGCCATCGGCATGACGCCGTACGACACGATGGTCACCGACGCGAAGACGGCGAACACGCTGAGGAAGCCCAGCACCGTCGCCCGGCCCACGTCGGTCCGGCGCCGGGCGTGCCGGGAGTAGACGCTGGCGCCCTCGACGCCCAGGAACACGAAGACGGTCGCCAGCATGGTGCCGCGCACCTGCGAGAAAAGGGACCCGGCGTAGTCGGCGCCGCCGAAGTTGTCCGCGAACACACCGGGGTCGAAGTACACCAGGGCCAGGACGACGAAGAAGACGATGGGGACGAGCTTGGCCACCGTGACGATCCGGTTGATGGCCGTCGCTTCCTTCACCCCGCGCCGGATCAGCCAGAAGAACGCCCACAGCCCGGCGGAGGAGAGCACCACCGCCACGGCGGTGTCCCCGGCGCCCAGCTCCGGCCAGATCGAGCCGACGGTCGACATGATCAGGACCCAGTAGGTCACGTTGCCCACACACGAGCTGGCCCAGTAGCCGAAAGCGGCGAAGAAGCCCAGGTACTCGCCGAAGCCCGCCTTGGCATACGCGTACACGCCGGCGTCGAGATCGGGCCTGCGCACGGCGAGGGACTGGAAGACGAGGGCCAGCATCAGCATGCCGGTGCCCGCGATCGCCCAGGCGATCAGCGCGCCCGCGACACCGGTCTCCTCGGCGAAGCGGCCCGGCAGCGAGAACACACCGGCGCCCACCATCGACCCGACGACCATGGCGGTCAGGGTGAACAGCCCCACCTTCGCGGTGTGCGGGGCTGTGCTGTCGACGTCGGAAGCAGCGGCCTGCGACATGCCGTCCCTCCGGATGGCCGATCGATGGTGACCACTGTGCAGCATGTGGTGGCTTGGAGCATCTTGTCCGAGCGCGGCCCGGTGCGGCCGGTCAGCCGTGCAGGGCGAGGTACGGGGCGAGTGCGAACAGCGTCGCGATCAGGGCGTACTTCAGATGCCGCGTGGGCAGCGCGTGCGCGATCCGCCAGCCCAGCAGCACCCCCGCCAGCTCGGGGACGCCGACCAGGACCGCCAGCGGCCAGTCGACGGCACCCTGGGCCAGGTACCCCACCGTGCCCACCCCGGCGATGACGACGGACTGCGCCTGCGCCGCGGCCAGCGACTCCAGCACGGGCACGCCCAGGGCCACCAGCAGGGGGACGGTCAGCATCGGTCCGCCGATGCCGACGATCCCGGCCGCCACGGCCACCCCGCCGCCCAGCCCCGCCACCACCACCGTCGACGGGTGGGCCCGCGGAGCGGCCGGACGGCGACGCTCACGGAACCACACCAGGCCCGCCACACCCGCCACGAACCCGCCGAGCACCAGCCCGAACATCCGCTTGGACACAGAGGAGTTGACCAGGACGCCGATCGGGGTGCCGGCCACCGCGCTCACCGCGAGGACCAGCGCCGTACGCCGCGGCCCCGGCTCGCGCAGCTGCCCGGAGCGGGTGTAGGCGGCGGTCGCGAGCACGCCGGTGGCGACATGGGTGACGATGGCCGTCCCGGCCACTTCCGCCGGCGTCAGGCCGGTGAGGGCGAACAGACCGATGGTGGGCAGCACCCCGCCCGGTCCGACGGCGGTGATGCCCACCCCGCCGACCAGACCCAGCAGCCCCAGCGCCACCAGCACGGGCACGCTCGTACCGAACATCACCGGTCTCCCCTCATGTGGTCCGCGGTCCACCACGACCGAGCGTGGCGCGCAGCGTCATCCGGTCCGCGCGGATCCTGATCGACTCCGTGTCCACCGGCCGACCGTCCGCCAACCGGGTCAGCCGCTCCAGGGCGAACACCGCCGCCCCCGGCTCGATCCCCAGCAGCCGTGCCGTGCCCGGGTCCGCGTTGACCGCGTGCACGGCGACCTCGGCCCGCCCGAGCGGGGCGCCCGCGGCCTCCTCGATCAGGCGGAACACGTCCCGGCCCCGCAGGTCCCCGGCGAGCACCGCACGGCCGATGCCGGCGGTCAGGTAACTGGTGTCCAGCGACAGCGGCAGCCCGTCCAGCCACCGCAGCCGCTCCACGTACACACCGCCCGCCCCGGCCGGTACCTCCAGACGGGCGGCGATCGCGGCCGGCAGCACCGGCACCTCCGCGGCGACCCGCACCTCGTTGGTCACGGTGCCGCGCCCGGTCAGCTCCTCGGCCAGCCCGGTCAGCCGGTCGAGACCGTGCCCGTACTTCGGCAGCAGCACCGTCGTCCCGACCCCGCGCCGCCGGGTGATCAGACCCTCCTGGCGCAGCAGCGCCAGGGCGTCCCGCACGGCGTTGCGCGAGGCGCCGAAACGGCGGCCCAGCTCCCGCTCGTCGGGCAGTGCGCCCTCGGCGAAGGCACCGTCCGTGATCTGCTGCCGCAGCACGTCGGCCAGTTGCCGGGCCCGGTCGGCGCGCGGCCGTCCCCCGTGGTCGTCCATGCCGGTCACGGTAACCCGAACCATGTTTCGCCGACGTTACGCCACCCCTGCTGACCTGCGAAAACGGCTGACCTGCGGGTTCTGCGGGGAGGGCGGCGCGCTCCGCCACCCGGCCGGCGGGACACTCACTGCGCGGTGCGCAGATCCGCGCCGCGCCGTGCCAGGTTCAGCACCCCGACGACGATCAGCGCCACCCCGATCAGCTGCGGCACGATCCACCAGTCGCCCCGTACGTCCTCCCGGTACAGGACCACGCCGAGCAGGAGGCTCACCGCCGCGTCGCCCAGGGTGAGGGCGGGCTGGGAGGCGACCAGCGGACCGCCCTGCATGGCGTGCTCCAGCAGGAGCACGGCACACACCCCGGCCACCGCGAAGCCGTAGGTCTGCCAGGCGGTGAAGAAGCCGACCACACCGTCGGCGTCCAGGACGCGCATGGAGTCCTTCATCAGACCGGCGGTCAGCGCGTAGCACACCGCGGTGGCCGCGCCGAGGCAACCGGCACGGGCCTTGCCGACGGGCCGCTTCAGGCCCGCGGCGGCCAGCAGTACGGCCGCCCCCGCGCAGGCCGCCAGCGCCGGCACCCACCGGTCCAGCGGCACATCGGACTCGCCGCCGTCCGGAGCGGCCGAGGCCAGCGCGACTCCCAGCCCCACGACCACTCCGCCGACGGCGAGCCACAGGACCTCGGGCAGCCGGTTGCCGGTCAGCAGCGAGGCCAGCAGCAGGGCCAGCGGAAGCTCCAGCACGAACAGGGGCTGTACGAGTGACAGCGGCCCCGTCGCCAGGGCCACCGCCTGCCCCACCCCGGCCACCACCACGGCCAGCATCCCGCCGAGCCACACGGGGCGCCGCAACAGGTCGAGGACGAGTCCGGGGCGGAACCCCTGGGACTGCGGCACGCTCAGCGCGGCGCGCCGCTGCAACACGGTGGCCAGCGCGTTGCTGAACGCGGCGAGGAGTGCGAAGAGCACCGGCAGGACGAAACCCATCCACCGATACTCACCCCGATCTCCCCCGGCCGCGCGCCGCGTCACGTCCGGGGTGCCGGGCGTCGCTCAGCTGCCGCTCTGCGCGGCGGGAGCCTCGGCCGCGGGGCGCTGCTCACGCCCGGGCGCGGCGGCCTCGGTGGCGGTGTAGTAGACCGAGGTGCCCTGCTTGGTGCGCTGGGCCTGGTTCTTGGCGACGAGTCCCTCGAGCGTGGTGCGCACGACCGTGGTCTTGACGGTGCGTCCGGAGTGGGCCTCGCCCAGCGCCGTGGTGACCTCGGCGGCGGAGCGCGGTTCCCGCTGCCCGGCGAGGTGCTCGCGCACCAGCTCCACCAGGGTGGGCCGGCCGGCGTCGCGCGCCGCCGCCTTCTTCGCCGCGGGCTTCCCCGCGGCCTTGTCGGCGGCCTTGTCGGCGGTCTTGGCGGGTGTCTTGGTGGCGGTCTTGGCGGGCGCCTTGTCGGCGGTCTTGGCGGGCGTCTTGGTGGCCGTCTTGGCGGCGGTCTTGGCAGGTGTCTTGTCGGCGGTCTTGGCGGCCGTCTCGGTGGTCGTCGTGGCTGCCGATCCGGTGGCCTTCTTCGCCGTCGGCTTCGATGCCGCCCCGGCACCCGGCTTCGTGGCCGCGGCGCGCTTGGACGCGGTGGTGGCCTTCCTGCTCCGCGTCGACTTGCCCGCGGCCGCACCGCCGCGCGGCGCCGGAACCGTGGCCGCCCCGGACGTGGCGGCGGACTCCGGCGCGGACGGGGACGGGGACGGGGACGGCGGCGAGGCGATGCCGAGGGCCTGCTGCATGTTCACCAGCAGGGCGTGATCGTGCTGGAGCGCGGCCAGTTGCTGCTGGAGAGCCGTGATCTCCGTGCTGACACGTTCCTGCTCCTTGACGTTGCGCTCCAGGTCGTCGGTCACCTGGACGCTGTACTGCGACGCCAGTTCCGTGGCGGACTGCATCGTGCTCTCGGACATGGTGTTGACTCTCCTTGGTTCGCGGCCGTGAAGGCTGACGCGCAGCCCCGGTTGTTGCCCTGTTCGCTGCCGAGTCGGTATACCACGTATGGCCGCCCTCGTGGTATGTGCCGCCGCAACCCCGTGCGTGTGTTCGGGCCGCGGAGAGCGGTGGTCACCCGCCCTCGGGCACCTCCACGATCTTGCCGTGCTCGTCGACGGTGTGCGTCTGCCAGTAGGTGTCCCACTCGTCGCCGACATGTTCCGGGACCTTGCCCTCGGGGTAGCGGGTGTAACCCTTGGGCGGCTCCTCGCCGTTGGGCACACACGCGCTGCCCGTGTCGCCGATGGCCATGACGGGGTACTCGCCGCCGCCGCAGCTGGCCTCCTCCATGGAACAGCCGGTCAGGACCGCCGCGGCGGCCACACAGGCCAGGACGAGACCTCTGACGGACCGCCCGGCGCGGGCGGCGGACGCGGCCGACGGTCGGTGAGAAAGGTGGGTGGTACGCACGGTTGACTCCCTGGGGGGTGACTGGTGCGCCAAGCGTCCCCCGGTGGGGGGAAGCACCTCATGAGTACGAGTACTCAATCGGACGAGCCGTATTACCTGCCCCGGCCGGTCAAACGGTCCACCCGGCGCGCGCTCGCCCGGGCGTCCCGCTCGGCACCGGCGAGAGCGTCCGCTGCCGTGCGGCCCCGCTCCTCGGCCTCCCGCCGTTCCCGTTCGGCCCGGTCGAGGTCCTCGTGTGCCGCGCGCAGCCGCTCCTCGGCGGTGGCCACCGCCTCGCGGACCCGGCCCAGTTCGTCGTCGGACCGGCGCAGTGACTCCTGCGCGTCGGCCTGTTCGGCGCGTGCGTCCCGCAGATGCCGTGCGGCCCGCTCGGCCTCCTGCTCGGCCCGCTCCAGTTCCGCTTGCCGTGTGCGGCGCCGCTCGGCGAGTTCGTCCTTCGCCCGGGTGCCGGCGGCGGTGCCGCGGGACTTCGGCCGTGGCCGCGGCGCGGGTTCGGACCGGACGGGTTCCGCCGGAGCGGTACCCGAGGGAAAGGCCGAGGGCGGGGTCAGGGACACCTCCAGGCGTCCTTCGGCCCACCGGTCGGCCGCCTCGGGGTCCGCGAGGACGGCGCGCAGGGTCGACTCGACCTCCCGCTGCGCCGCCGGGGAGAGCCGCTGCCCGGCCTCGCCGGCGAGCTGGGCGGCCTGCCGGGACAGGGCGCTGACGATGCGCCGGCGCTGGGCCGAGAGCTCCTTGAGTCCGGCGGCGTCCAGGGTGCGGTGTGCCTCGCGCAGTGCCTGCCCCAGCTCCAGGAAGCGCCGGGTCTCCTCCGGCTGGGAGCGCGTCAGCAGATTGGCCGCCCACGCGGCGAGCGTGGGCCTGCGGGCGGCGTGGACGCGGCGGGCGTCCTCCTTGCGGCCGGCCGTCCGGGCGGCCGCGGCGCGTTCCTCACGGCGGGAGACGAAGGCGGACGGAGGCGTGGCGTAGAGCTCGTCCAGCACCTGCTCGACCGCTTCCGCTTCCTGGCCGTCCGTGTCCCGGCGACGCCCGCCCTTGCGCTGCATGGTCTCCGGCCTCCGTCCTTCGCCGTCCGTCTTCGTCCCGCCCGTCGCCCGCCGGCACCGCCCAATCGTCGGTGCGGCCTACTTCGTGGCCGCCTCCACGTCGTCGTAGACGAGCAGGCCGTCCGTCCGCAGCCGGGCACCCGGGGTGGGGGAGTGGGCCGTGAGACGGCCGTCGTGCATGAGATGGTCCGCGGGGATGCCACGGGCCACCACGGCGAAGTCGGCGATGAGGCGCCGGTGGCACCGCCACCACACCGCCTCGCTACACATGACCGCGGTGCGCTCCTGTGCCGCCCCGGCCAGCAACTCGTCCATGGCGGCGACGAACTCCGGCGACCGGGTGTGTCCCGCGTACGCCCGGAAGGAGGCGTTGCGCCAGACGACGTCGGGCGAGTCGGGCACCGGCCCCCGGAAACCGCCCAGACGCCGCTCCCACCGGTAGGCGAGGCCCTCCTCGGGCATCCACCGGGCCAGTCGGTCCCGCAGCAGGTCGGGGTCGCGGCGGCTGCCGGGGGCGGTCCTGACGTCGACCACGCAGGTGACACCGGCACCGCGCAGCAGTCCGGCCAGCTCCGCGCGACCCGCGGTGCCGTGTCCGAACGTGACCAGATGAGGCCGCGACATGTCGTCGCCGGTTCCCTCGCTGGCTGCGCCCATGCCTTCTGTCTACGGTCACCCGGGCGGCCCCGCGACCCGAACCGGGCCCACCCGGGGGACGGCGCCGGGGCACGGCGCCGGGGCGTCGGCCGTCAGCCGAAGGTGCGCCGGTAGGCGTGGGGGCTGACTCCGGTGGTGCGCTTGAAGCGGTCGCGGAAGGACGTCGGCGAGCCGAAGCCGACCTGGGCGGCGATGCGCTCCACGGAGTGCTCCGTCGTCTCCAGCAGGTGCTGCGCCTGCCGGACCCGGGCACGGTGCAGCCACTGCAACGGGGTGCTGCCGGTCTGCTCCCGGAAGCGGCGGATCAGCGTCCGCGTGCTCATCCCGGCGTGGGCGGCGATGTCGGCGAGGGACAGGTCGCGGGCCAGGTTCTCCCGCAGCCAGGTGAGCAGGGGTTCGAGGGCGGAACCGCGGGGCACGGGCGGACAGTCGTGCACGATGAACTGGGCCTGGCCGCCCTCGCGTTCCAGCGGCATCACCGACAGCCGGGCGGCGTGTGCGGCGACCGCCGAGCCGTAGTCGCGCCGGATCATGTGCAGGCACAGGTCCAGGCCCGCGGCGGCACCGGCCGAGGTGAGGATTTGGCCGTTGTCGACGTACAGGACGTCCGCGTCGACTTCGATGTCCGGATGGGCGCCGGCCAGGGCCTCCGCGGCGGCCCAGTGGGTGGTGGCACGCAGCCCGTCCAGCAGTCCGGTGGCGGCCAGCACGAAGGTGCCCGAGCAGATGGAGGCGATCCGTGTGCCGTTGCGGGCGGCCGCGCGCAGCGCGTCGTGGACGGCGGGGGAGAGCGGGTCGGCCGGGCTCGCCGTGCCCGGCACGATGACGGTGTCCGCGCCCCGCAGCCCGTCCAGTCCCCAGGGCGCCCGCAACGTGAACGCGCCGGCGTCGATCTCGGGGTGCTCGGCGCACACCCGGATCCGGTAGCCGGGACGGCCGTCGGGGAGCCGGGTACGGGTGAAGACCTCGATCGGCGTGGACAGGTCGAACGGGATCACCCGGTCCAGCGCGAGAACGGCGACGGTGTGCATGGCCGGAACGTACCTCCCCAGGTGCGGGTGACCGGCCGCTGTGGCGCTTTCCCGTTGAAACCCGTCACTCCTGCCACCGGACGCCGTGCGAGGTTTCCTGCCATGGTAAGCAATTTGCCTAATTGAATTAGGGAGCTGCATAATGCATGCAGGAAGAAGCCGCACAGGCAGCCGCACCACCGCCGGAGGCGACATGCACACCACGGACGACTGGATCACCACGCCCATCACCCGGGACCTGCTGCGGGGCGCCCTCGACCTGGAGCGCACCGAGCACGGCCTGCTGCCCCACCGGCTCCCCGCCACGGCCCGCGCGCAGAACACCGACGGACAGCTGGCCATGGCCGAGTCCCAGCCCTCCGGCGTACGCCTGGCGCTGCGCACTCGCGCCACCGCCCTCGAACTGGACACCCTGCCCACCAAGCGGGCCTACGTCGGTGCCCCGCCGCGCCCGGACGGCGTGTACGACCTGCTCGTCGACGGCCGTCCGGCGGGCCGGGGCACCGTCGCGGGCGGCAACACCCTCACCATCGACATGACCGCCGGCACGGCGGGCGTCGAGCCCGGTCCGGTCGGCACCCTCCGCTTCGCGGACCTGCCCGAGGGCGACAAGGACATCGAGATCTGGCTGCCGCACAACGAGACCACCGAACTCGTCGCCCTGCGCACCGACGCCCCCGTCGAGCCCGCCCCGGACCCCGGCCGCCGGGTCTGGCTGCACCACGGCAGCTCGATCAGCCACGGCTCCGACGCGGCGAGCCCCACCACCACCTGGCCCGCCCTCGCCGCCTCCCTGGGCGGCGTCGAACTGGTCAACCTGGGCCTGGGCGGCGGCGCCCTGCTCGACCCGTTCACCGCACGGGCCATGCGCGACACCCCCGCCGACCTGATCAGCGTCAAGATCGGCATCAACGTGGTCAACGCCGACCTCATGCGCCTGCGCGCCTTCGGCCCCGCCGTGCACGGCTTCCTGGACACCATCCGGGAGGGCCATCCCACCGCGCCGCTGCTGGTCGTCTCGCCCATCCTGTGCCCCGTGCACGAGGACACCCCGGGCCCGCTGGCCCCCGACTTCACGCAGGGCCGCGTGCGCTTCGTCGCCACCGGCGACCCGGCGGAACGCGCGAGCGGGAAGCTGACCCTGAACGTCGTCCGGGACGAGCTGTCGCGGATCGTCGCCCAGCGGGCCGCCGACGACGAGAACCTGCACTACCTCGACGGCCGCGAACTCTACGGACAGGCCGACGCGGCGGACCTCCCCCTGCCGGACGACATCCACCCGGACGCGGCCACCCACCGCCTCATCGGCGAACGCTTCGCCAAGCTGGCCTTCGCCGACCGGGGAGCCTTCGAGGGCCGGAACACATGAGCCGAAACACATGAGCCGGTCCTCGTGAGCCGGTCCTCGTGAGCCGGGGCTCAGGACCCGAGGACGACCGCCGCGAAACGCCCGGCCACCTCGCGCCAGACCGCCTCGGCCGCGGGCTCGTCGAGTTCCGCCCGGCGGGAGAGCTCCACCGGGTCGAGCCCCCGGGCCCGGAGCCGGTCGGCGTCCCACGACCTGACCCGGTCCGCCCCCGCTTCGGGGTGGAACTGCACGCCCCACGCCCGCTCACCGACCCGGAACGCCTGGTACGGGCACCGCTCGCTCGCCATGAGCCACACCGCGCCGGGCGGCAGGGCGGTCACGGCGTCCTGGTGGTGCTCGATCGCCGTCACCCGCTCCGGGAGCCCTTCGAGGAGCGGATCGTCACCGGCCTCGGGCCGCAGCGTCAACGGGGTGCTGCCGACCTCCGGTTCGCCGTGCCGGCCACGTACGGTGCCACCGGCGACCTGGGCGAGGAGCTGCCCGCCGAGGCAGATCCCGAAGACCGGGGCACCCCGCTCCACCGCCTCGGCGACCAGGGCCCGGGTGGGCGCGAGCCAGGGAGCGCGCACGTCGTCATCGGGCAGGAAGCCACCGCCGAGCACCAGCACGCCCTCGTGCGCCGGACGCCGGGGCAGAGCCGCACCGGCGTAGGCGTGCACCACGTCCAGCGACACCCCGCCCGCGACCAGCCGGTCGCCGAACCGGCCCGGGCCGCCACCTCGATGGTTCTGCACCACCAGGAGCCGTGCCATCTCCCACCCCCTCGCCGCACGCCCGTCAGCGGCGTGCCGTGTACTCAGCGGCGTGCCATGTACAGGGACACAGCCTTGTGCAGCACCCTGTTCAGTGCATAGTCCCACTCGCCCAGGTACTCGACGGCCTGTCCGCCCGCGCCGACCTTGAACCGGAGCAGTCCCAGCAGGTGGTTGTCCTCGTCCAGGGTGTCGGTGATGCCGCGGAAGTCGTAGACGGCCGCGCCCAGTTCCCGGGCGTCGCACATCATCCGCCACTGGAGGGCGTTGTTGGGCTGCACCTCGCGCCGGCGGCTGGTGGACGCGCCGTACGAGTACCAGACGTGGTCGCCGACCGTCAGCATCGTGGCCGCGGCGAGCACCTCCCCGTCGTGGTGGGCGAGGTACAGGCGCATGCGGTCCGGGTCCTCGGCCGTCAGCGCCTGCCACATACGCTGGAAGTAGGCCAGGGGCCGCGGCACGAACCGGTCCCGTCGCGCGGTCTCCACGTACAGCTCGTAGAAGGCGGGCAGATCCTCCGCGTCGCCCCGGACGACCTTGACGCCGGCTTTCTCGGCCTTCTTGATGTTGCGCCGCCACTGCTGGTTGAAGCCGTTCTGCACCTGCTCCAGCGACCGCCCGGCGAGCGGTACCTGGCACACGTGGCGCGGCTGGCCCGCGGCGAAGCCGTCCTCGCCGCCCGGCTCGGTGCGCCGCCAGCCCATCCGGCGCAGCCGCTCGGCGATGTCCTCGGCCCCGGGCTCGCGCACCGTCGCCTCGACGTCGCCCAGCCGCCGGACCCCCGGGTCGGCGATCGCCGCCTTGACCGCGTCGGCGCTCCAGCGCCGGGCCACCACCGGCGGCCCCATCCGCACCGTGAACGCGCCGCGTTCCCTCAGGTGCGCGAGCATCGGCTCCAGCCACCCCTCCAGACCGTCCGCCGCCCAGTCGACGACCGGCCCCTCGGGCAGATAGGCCAGGTAGCGCCTCATCCTCGGCAGCGGGCGCAGCAGCACCAGCCCGGTGCCCACCAGCTCACCGCCCTCGTCGAACCAGCCCAGGCTCTCCGCCCGCCAGTCCGGCTTCACGTCGCCCCAGGAGGGGACCTGAAGGTGACTCACGGAAGGCCGGGCCGTGACGAAGCGCAGATGCTCCTCGCGGGTGATCGGCTTCAGACGAAAGCTCATGGGACGTCCCTCTGTTCGGCTTCGTTCGACGGTGGCGCGGCCGTCGGCGGAGACGACCGGACCCGCGGGCGGAATTCTGCCGTCCCGCACACCTCACAGGGAACAACGGCCGCCGCCGATCCGCGCGCTGTCGCCCGGCCGCCCCCCGTGTGCTCCGTCCGGCGCGCGGGGCCGCGGGCCGGATGGCAGCGTGGCAGGACCGGCCGTGCGAGCGGGACGGACGGAGCGGGCGGAGTGGACGGAGCGGACGGTCATGGCGCGGGCGATCTGGACTGGCGTGATCACCTTCGGGCTGGTCTCGGTGCCCGTCGGCCTGTTCACGGCCACCGAGGACCACACGGTCCACTTCCACCAGCTGGAGCGCGGCACCTCCGACCGGATCCGCAACCGCCGGGTGAACGAGCGCACCGGCAAGGAGGTCGACGCCGACGACATCGTCAAGGGGTACGAGGTGAGCGAGGGCGAATACGTCGTCGTGGAGCCCGGGGAGCTCGACGAGATCGCGCCGGGACGCTCCCGCACCCTGGAGATCACCGACTTCGTGGACCTGGACCGGATCGAGCCGGTCTACTTCGGCCGCACCTACTACCTGGCCCCGCGCGGCAAGGAGTACCTCAAGGTCTACGAACTCCTGCGCACCGCCCTCGCCGAGACCGGCAAGGCGGGCGTCGCCACCTTCGTCATGCGCAACCGGCAGTACCTGACCGCGCTGCGTGCCGAGGACCGGGTTCTGCTGCTCCAGACGCTGCACTGGGCCGACGAGGTCCGCGACCCCGTCGAGGAGCTGCCGGAACTGCCGTCGGACCGGGTGGGCCGGGGCAAGGAGCTGGACATGGCGCTGCGTCTCGTCGACGCCCTCAGCGGCGACTGGGAGCCCGCCCGCTACCGCGACACCTACCAGGAGAAGGTGCGCGAGCTGGTCCGGGCCAAGGCCGAGGGCGAGGAGGTCGCCGTCGCCGAGGAGGCGCCCGGGGCCACCAACGTCGTCGACCTGATGGAGGTCCTGCGCGGCAGCCTGGAACAGGCCAAGGGCGCGCGCTCCACGGGCGTCGGGGGCACGGGCCGGGGCGGCACGGGCGAGGACTCGGGCGGCAAGAAGCCGTCCGCCCGGCGGAAGAAGGCCACCGGGCCGCGGCGCAAGGCCACCGGGTCCGCCCGCCGGACCGCCCCCACGCGGGGCGAGCTGCGGGAGCTGAGCAAGGCCGAGCTCTACCGGCGGGCCACCGAACAGGACATCGCCGGCCGCTCGAAGATGAGCCGCCAGCAACTGGTCGACGCCCTCGGCGCAGGCACGAGCGACAGCCGCGGTCGCCGGAAGAAGACGACCGCGGCCTGAGGCCGGACCACCGCTCAGGCGGTGCTGAGCATGCCCTCGCGCAGTCGGGCCAGCAGCCGCGAGATCAGCCGGGACACGTGCATCTGGGAGACACCGAGGCGCTCGCCGATGTCCTTCTGGGTGAGCTCCTCCACGAACCGCCAGTGGATGATCTGCCGGTCGCGTTCGTCCAGCTCGGCGATCATCGGGGCCAGGGCGTGGAAGTCGTCCACCAGCGCAAGGGCGGCGTCGTCGGCACCGATGAAGTCCGCGAGCGCCGACTCGCCGTCCTCACTGCCGTTGATGGCCGCGTCCAGGGAGGCGGAGTTGTAGCCGTTGGCCGCCAGCCGGGCCTCGACGACCTCGTCCTCCGGCAGGCTCATCAGCTCCGACAGCTCCTGGGTGGTGGGGTTGCGGCCCAGCCGGCTGCGCAGCTCCTCGGTGGCCCGGGCCAGCTGGACGCGGGCCTCCTGAAGACGCCGGGGCACGTGCACCGCCCACGAGGTGTCCCGGAAGAACCGCTTGATCTCCCCGACGATGTACGGCACGGCGAAGGAGGTGAACTCGACCTCGCGGGTCAGCTCGAACCGGTCGATGGCCTTGATCAGACCGATCATGCCGACCTGGACGATGTCCTCCATCTCCTCCGGGCCGCGGCTGCGGAACCGGCCGGCCGCGAAGCGGACCAGGGACATGTTCATCTCGATCAGGGTGTTGCGGGCGTACTGGTGCTCGGGAGTGCCCTCCTCCAGCACCGACAGCTGCTCGAAGAACAGCTTCGACAACTCCCGCGCGTCCTTGGGCGCCACCTTGGACGGGTCCGCGATCTCCGGCATCTCCGTCGTGGCGTGCTCGGTGGCCTGTGCGGTCGTCGTCGTCATGATGTGCCCTCCCGGTGGATCGGTCGTCGTTGTCACCTTGTCGGCCGACGACCGATCGCCTACCCCGGGTCAGGCCTCGCACACATGCCGAAGTGCCACGACATTGGCGAGAGGGTCCGCACCGTGTGTCACAAGCCCAGGTAGAAGCGGACGGCGGTGCCCTCGTCGGCCGTGTGGACCCGCACCAGATCGGCGACGTAGTGGACGAGCAGGAGACCGCGGCCGCCGAGCTGCCCGTGCTCCGGGGGCCGCTTGCCGGCGAGCGGATCCGTGAGCCGGCCCGCGTCGCGGACCTCGCACACCACCTGTCCCGCCTCGGACCAGACCGCGACCGTGCCGTTGCCGCCGCCGTGGACCACGCTGTTGGTGGTCAGCTCGGCCACCGCCAGTTCCGCGTCCTGGAGCCGCCGGCCGGTCAGCCCGAGCGACGCGGCCCGGTCGACCGCGAAGCGGCGCGCCTCGGGCAGCTCCGCGGGCCCGAAGGCCAGCACGTCGGCGTCGGGAGCGCGCCCGAGCGGCTCGTTGTAGCGGGCGACGACCGCGCGCCAGTCGTACCCCTCGCTGACCCGCTCACTGCCCGCCGTGATGACCGTCGGGTGGGTGACCAGGGCGTCGGCGAGCACGTCCGCGGCCAGCCGGACCTCGTCGTACGGGCACAGGATCGTCGCAGGGCGGCCCGCGAAGGCCGCGTTGATCAGCGCCTCGTGCTGGGCGCACGCCGGGTACTCCGCGGCGCTGCGCCCCGCCCAGACCGGCTCACCGATGATCCGCACCCGCACCCGGGACCGCTCGTGCGCGTCGGCGAACGCCCTCAGTACGCCCGGGATGATCCGCCCCGGGTTGCGCCCGGCCTCGGCCATGTCCAGGAAGGTGACGTCCCGGGCGTCCGTGCCGAGTCCGCCCCGGATCAGCTCCAGGTTGGGTCCGGGCACGGCCACCGCCACCGGTTCGCCCGCGGCCAGGCCCTCCCGTACGAACGCCACCGTCCGGTCGGTGTACTCGGCATCGGAGCGGTAGAACAGCGCCGGATGGGTGAAGGTCGCGTCGGTGGTCGCCGTACTCATCGTGGCGCCACCTCGATCCGGTGCAGGGACGGCCAGAACAGGTCCAGTACCCGGGGCAGCTGCGGCGGCGGCCGTTCCACCACGAACCGGCCGACGGGCAGGTTCATGGCCGTGACGGCCAGTGCCGTCACGCCGGCCACGTCGACGAACCGCACCCCCGACAGCTCCACGTAGGACACGTCGGTGTGCCGCCGGGACAGTTCGGTCAGGGCGTTCTCCCAGGAGAGCCGGGTGCTCACGTTGATCTCACCACTGGCCCGGATGCCGGGCCGGCCGGGCAGTGGGCCCACGTCCAGCAGGGCACCGCTCCGGATGCGGGGCGGGCCGCCCGTGGCGCCTGTGCCATCCACACTCGATCCCCTTCGGATTTCCGCCGGGCACCTGCCGGGCCCGGGCGCTTCTCCCGGCCAGGCAGCCTATCCCGGATCGGGCGTCCTACGCCGGTGAGGGGACAAACAGGCGACAGTCGGGCGAAGCGGGGAACAAGACAGTGAGCGCGTCCTCGGAAGGGAAGACTGGGCATGTTTGAAGCCGAAAACATTCGTGACTGGCGTGGCCTCGACGTCGTGGACTACGACGGCCGCAAGATCGGAACCCTGGAGTCCATCTACTTCGACACCCTCACCGACCGGCCCGCGTTCGCCACGGTCACGATCGGTCTGCCGACCCGTCGGCGGCTCGTCTTCGTGCCGGTGGACAAGGCCACCGTCGGACCGTCCTACCTGAAGGTGACCTACGACAAGTCGCTGGTCAAGGACGCGCCGGGGATCGACCCGGACGGTGAGCTGGCCGCCGAGGACGAGGGCGCGGTCTTCGCCCACTACCACCTGCCCCACGAGCCGGGCAGCCGCGGCGAACGGCGCCTCGGCCGGCGCTGAACCCGCGGGACGGTGTCCGGCCGCGCGGGCCGGACACCGCCCTCGTACGCCCGTACCGGCCGGCTACGCGACTTCCGCGCCGCGGGCCGCCGCCTCCGTCTCGGACGTCGCGCTCCCCGTGGCAAGGGTGCCGCCGGCGCTCTCCAGGTGCGCCCGCACGAACCACTGGAACTGCTCCAGGTCCCTCAGCTGGCCGATCAGCAGGTCCTCCGTGGCCGGGTCGATCTTGCCGGCCTCCTCGACCGCCGCGCGCATGCCCTCGACCACGCCGGTGTAGACCACGTCGAGCGCGCCGAGATGGGCGATGGCGTCCGCCCGGCCGATGGAGTAGTCGTCCCACTTGCGCTCGGCCACCAGCGCGCCGGGCGTGCCCTGGGCGACCCCGCCGAGCGCGGCGATGCGCTCCGCGACGTCGTCGGCCATCTCGCGCACCTGGTCGACCTGGGGGTCGATCATCTCGTGGACCGCGATGAAGTGCGGACCCACCACGTTCCAGTGCACGTGCTTGAGGGTCAGGTGCAGGTCGTTGAGGGCGTGCAGGCGCAGCCGCAGCACACCGATCAGCCGTCCGGCGGCCTCGCGCTCGATGCCGGGGACCGTGTACTTCGGGGTCAGGTCGTGCGTCATGGCGGACCTCAGCTCCTCATGCGTTTCGTACGTCGTTGCCTCGTGCACGAATGCCCCGTATCGGCTCCGGCAGACATGCGCGGGAGTCCTGTCGATCAGGACGGCGGGGCGGGCAGCGGCATCGCGTCGAGCGCACGCGCCGCGTGCACCAGGTTGGACGCCATGGCCCGGCCGGTGGAGACCGACCAGTCGTGGCCGCGCTCGTCGTCGAGGAAGTCCGGACCCGGCCCGGGACCGAGGTGCCAGTAGGTCCAGGCCTGGCCGGGGATGGTGTAGCCGATGTCCGCGAGCCCGCCGCTGATCTCGCTGATGACGTGGTGGGCGCCGTCCTCGTTCCCGGTGACCAGGACACCGGCGACCCGGTTGTAGGCGACCGGGCGGTCCTCGTCGTCGGTCTCGGAGAGCATGGCGTCCATGCGTTCCAGGACCCGCTGGGCGACGGAGGAGGGGCGGCCGAGCCAGGTCGGCGAAGCGACGACCAGGATCTGGGCGGCCAGCAGCTTCTCGTGCACGCCCGGCCAGTCGTCCCCGTCGCCCATGTCGGTCTCGACCCCCGGTTTCAGGTTCAGGTCGACGGCCCGCACGACGTCCACCTCCGCCCCGTGGCCCTTGAGCGCCGCGATGACCGTGGCGGCGAGCGCCTCGGTGTTCGACGGCTGGGGGGAGGGTTTGAGAGTGCAGTTGATCACGAGTGCGCGCATGCCTACCCGTGTTCCCCGGCAGGCCTGACGCTATCGTCGGCCGTATGGCTGACGAGTGCTTCCGGCATCCGCGGCTCGCCGCGCTCTACGACGTGCTCGACACCGACCGCGGCGACCTGGTCCCGTATCTGCGCATGGCCGACGAGTTCGGCGCGCGGAGCGTGCTGGACATCGGCTGCGGAACCGGGGTGTTCGCCCTGCTGCTGGCCGACCGCGGCCTCGAGGTCGTCGGCGTCGACCCCGCCGGGGCGAGTCTCGACGTCGCCCGCGCGAGGACGGGCGCCGACCGGGTGCGCTGGATCGAGGGCGACGCCACCTCGCTCCCCGCGCTGCGCGTGGACCTCGCGACCATGACGGCGAACGTCGCCCAGGCGATCACCGGCCGGCGCTCCTGGCAGGGGACGCTGCGCGGCGCCCACGAGGCACTGCGGCCCGGCGGGCACCTGGTGTTCGAGACCCGGGACCCGGCCCGGCGCGCCTGGCAGGAGTGGACCCGCGAGCACACGCACCGGGTCGTGGAGGTCCCCGGCACGGGCACCGTCGAGAGCTGGTGCCGGCTGCTGGACGTGAGCGGACCGCTGGTCACCTTCCGGTGGACCTACGTCTTCGGCGCGGACGGCGACGTGCTGACCTCCGACTCGACGCTGCGCTTCCGCGAGCGCGACGAGGTGGCGGCCGACCTGGTCGAACAGGGTTACCAGGTACGGGAGGTGCGCGGCGCACCCGACCGCGAGGGACGGGAGTTCGTCTTCGTCGCGCGGCGTCCGGAGGAGGACGGCCGCTGACGCCGCCCGCACCGCGGGATCTCCGGGAACCTGAGACCAACAAGGAAGGCGAACGACTGGGCGCCGAACTCGCCGCCGCGCTCCTCGGGCCGTGAGACGGCAGCCGATCCGCCGCGGGCCCACCGGCGCGCGGTGGGCGCATTCGGAAGACGAGTGAGCCCTGTACGCGCCCCCTTGGGGGTGCGGACAATCCCAGTGACATCCCAGTGACTGTGATGACCCGGCGGAAGACGCGGTGTCGTCCGACCGCCGACTCCCGGGAAGCAGGTCGATCGCCATGCTGTTGCGTCAGCCGAGGACCGTGACCGAAGCGCAGGAGTGCATGGCGCAGGGCGCGGTGCCCATCGGCGGGGCCACTCTCGTGTGGGCCACCTGGCAACGCGACGGCTTTCCGGAACTGGCCATGTCACTGCGCGAACTGCCGGAGGCGACCGCCGTCGAACCCGAGTCGCTGGGAGCGGCCGTGGTGCTGCACCGCATCGACGACCGGGTGCCGGAGGTACTGCGCCGGGCGGCGGGCTCGGTCGGCACCGGAGCCGTGCGCCGGACGGCCACGGTCGGCGGCAACCTCGTCGGCAGCAGCCTGCGCTGCCTGCTGCCCGCGGCCCTGGTGCTGGACGCCCGCGCCAAGGTGCTGGGCCCGGACCGCCCCTACGAGACCGATCTGGCCGAGGTGATGGCGAAGCGTCACCTGCTGCTCGGCCTGCGCTGGCGCACGCCGGTGGCCAGCGGCTACCGCAAGCAGCCCGCCGAAGCCGGCGGCCCGCCGCCCCTGGTGGTCGCCACCGCCGTGCACGCCGACGGTGAGGGCCGGCACCTGCTGCGCGTCGCCGTGCGCGACGGCTACGACGTGCTCAGCGAGACCGCCGGCTGCGACGCGGGCCCCGACGAGACCCTCGACGCCCTGGAGCGGACGGACATCGGCGGGCTGCCGGCCGGGGCCCGGGACGTGGTGCGCGAGCAGGTCGCCGACATCCTGGACCCCCTCGCCGGCCGCTGAACCGGCGAGAGGGCCCGGCGGTCCGCGTCAGCCCTTGGCCAGGGCCTTGACGCGGTCCAGCGACCCGTTGAACTTGTCGTGGTCCCCGACGGTCGGCCCGGACGAGGTGTACTGCCACATCGTGTGGAAGTCCCAGCCGGCCGGGAGCGTCCCCACGGACGAGGCGTACCGGGCGACCCACAGCGGGTTGTCCGCGCCGAAACCGCTGTAGTTCCCGGTGCACTGCGTCCACCAGTTGGTGGAGGTGTAGACGGCGGCGTGACGGCCGGTGCGCTGTTCGTACCGGTCCAGGAAGGCCCGGATCCAGCTCACCATCTGACTGTGCGTCCGTCCGTAGCAGGTCGCCCCGTACGGGTTGTACTCGATGTCGAGGACACCGGGCAGCGTCTTGCCGTCCTTGGACCAGGCACCGCCGTGGTCGACGAAGTAGTCGGCCTGGGCGGCACCCCCGGAGGTGTCCGGGGTCGCGAAGTGGTACGCGCCGCGGATCATGCCGACGTCGTACGAACCGCCGTACTGCTGGGCGAAGTACGGGTTCCGGTAGGAGGTCCCCTCGGTGGCCTTCACATAGGCCCACTTCACGCCGCTCTTCCAGAGGGTCGACCAGGCGACGTTGCCCTGGTGGCTGGAGACGTCCACCCCCTCGGTCTGGGCGACGCGGGTCTCGACGGGGCGGCCCTGGACCCCTTCGTGGGCCAGGACGCCCCGGCCCATGTAGGCCGAACCGCGCGCGGGCGTCGCGGTGCCGTCGGCCGGTGCGGAGGCCGAGGCCGGGACCGCGGCGAGGGTCAGGAGGAGTGACTGGGCGGCGAGGATGACGCCTGACGTGAGCAGGCGGGAGTGGCGAGCTGCCACGGCTATGGGTCTGCGCATGGCACCCATCCGAACCGGTGTCGGGCCCCACCGCATCCCACGCTCGCCCAGACGGTGTCGCCCGCCGTCTCCGGCCGAGGCGCCGGGGGCGCGCCCGGCCCGGCCCGTGACCCGCGGGCGCCGCATCCGTCACAGGCAGAACGCCTGTACCACACGGGTGAGTTCCTTTGGCGAGATGTCGGCGAAGTTCGCTCCTCGGTGGGGTCTGGCGCCGGTCCGGCCTGCGCGGTCGAACCGGTGACTAGCATGAGCCGCAAGCCCGCCGGAGTGATCACCACGTGCCGGTGGCACGGCTCCGGCCCGCGGCCGACCCAGGTCGACCGGCCCTTTCCCCGCTCTCAAGGACCCGAGGGACCGCGGAATGTCAGTGTCTGCACCCCCCACCCCGCCCCGGACGCAGAAACCTCACCGCTCCACCCCAGCCGTCCCCCTGCTCGTACTGCCGGCCGCCGCAGCGGCCGCCGGTGCCGCCTGGGCCGCCGCTCCCGACACCGCCCGGAGCTGGACCGCCACCCTCGCCGTGACGTCCTGGCTGTGCGTCGCCGTGTCCGTCGTCCTCGGCTCCCACCTGGTCGGCCGGGCCCGCCGGACCGCGGCGGTCCGGCGGACGGAGATCGGCTCCCTCAAGGCCCAGCTCGCGCAGGAGAACGCCGGCCTCGTCCACCTGGTCAACGTCGCGCTGCCGGGGATCGCGCAGCAGGTGCGCGACGGCACCGCCGCGGACGAGGCCGTCGCCAACACGGCGCCCGCCTCAGGGCCTCACCTGCGGCAGGTCGTGCAGAGCTTCGCCGTCCTGGTGGAGGACGCCGTACGGCACGCCGCGGACGCCGAGGCACGGCGGCAGCAGGCGGTGCAGGAGACCCGCCGGGGCACCGCCGAACTGGAACACCTGACGCACAGCACCCTGCCCGCCGCGGTGGAGAAACTGCGGGACGGCACCTCGGCGGAGATCGTCCTCGCCGAGCTGGAATGGCCGCGGGGAGCACCGGCACGGGCCTGCGCCGAACTGTTCGTCCGGGAACTGGCCCACAGCGAACGGCGCACCGCCGCCGCGCAGGCCGCCTCCGCCAAGTCGCTCAGCCGCGTCCAGGCCAAGGCCGTCAGCATGCTCGCCGACCTGAGGGACATGCAGGATCGTCACGGCGAGGAGGTCCTCGGTGATCTGCTGCGCCTGGACCACAGCACCTCGCAGCTCGGCCTCATCACCGACCGGCTGGCCCTCCTGATGGGCGGGCGCTCCAGCCGGGCCTGGAACAGACCCATCGTGATGGAGAGCATCCTGCGCGGCGCGGTCGGCCGGATCGCCGCCTACCAGCGGGTGCGGATGCACTGCTCCACCGGCGCCGCCATCTCCGGCTACGCCGCCGAGGGAGTCATGCACCTGCTGGCCGAACTCATGGACAACGCCGCCAACTTCTCGCCGCCCATCGACGAGGTGCACGTCTACGTGGAGGAACGTACCGCCGGAATCGTCATCACCATCGAGGACAGCGGACTGAAGATGGCCGACGCCGCCATGCGCCACGCCGAACAGGCGGTGTCGGGGCGGACGAACGACCTCGCCTCGTTGCAGGGCACCCGCCTCGGCCTCGCCGTGGTGGGGCGGCTGGCCGCCAAGTACGGCGTCGGCGTGAGCTACCGGCCCTCGTCGCGCGGCGGCACGGGCGTCGTCGTCCTGGTGCCGCCCCAACTGCTCGCCCAGCAGCGGGACCCGGGGCCCGCGCTCACCGGCCGTACCTTCGGGGGTGGCGGCAGCCCCACGGTCCCCGGTCCCGCACCGGCGGCGGAGGCGGCGTACCCCCGCCGCGTCCCGGACGTCCGGCCCCCGCAGCGGACCGGCCCGCCCGAACAGGCGGCGCCGCCCGGACCACTGCCCGCCACGCCGGGCGGCCTGCCCATGCGCTCCCCGGGCCGCACGATGGCCGAGGCGGATGCCGAGCGGGAACGCCGCGACCACCACCGGCAGCCCGCGGGCCCGGCCGCGTCCGCCTCCCGCGACGCCGGGGCCAGTTTCGGCGCCTTCCACCGCGGGCGCCGGTCCGGGGCGGCCGGCGGGGCACCGGAGGCCGAACCGCCCGCTTCGGGCATCGAACCGCCCGCCCCGGGCTAGGCGGCCGGCCCGCGTCCCCCACCCCGCACCGCGCCGCTCCGCACGGCCCCGCATCGGTGCCCCTCGCCCCCCATTGCCCGTGTCGCTCGTGAGATTGGAGGAACGGGCCGGTGACCGCAGTACCGGGAACCACCGTCCCCGCACCCATCATGCAGACCACCGACAACAGCCTCACCTGGCTCCTGCAGAACCTCCTGGACCGCACCCCCGGCACCCGCCACGCCCTCGTCCTCTCGCGCGACGGCCTCAAGCTCTGCTGGACCGAACACCTCACCCTGGACCGGGCCGACCAGCTCGCCGCGATCTGCTCCGGCATCCAGGCCCTCGCCCAGGGCGCCTCCGTCGAGTTCGGCAACGGAACCGGCGGCGTCCGGCACTCCATGACCGAGTTCCACGGGGGCCTGCTGTTCATCGTGGAGGCGGGCGAGGGCGCGCACCTCGCCGTGGTCGCGGTGGAGGACGCCGACCCCGGAGTGGTGGGCCACCAGATGACCGAGCTGGTCGAGCAGATCGGTGAGCATCTGAGGGCCGAGCCGCGCCACGCCGTCCCCGGTGGCAGCTCGTCGTGACCCGCAGGCCCGTGGACACCGGCGCACCCGACCGGCTCTACACGGTCACGGGCGGGCGCAGCCGCGCCGACGACTCGTTCGACCTCGTCACCCTGGTGGTCACCGAGTGCGGGCCGTCGGCCGGTATGCAGTCGGAGCACGTCCGCATCCTCGACCTGTGCCGGCACCCCACCGCCGTGGTCGAGATCGCCGCCGAGCTGACCCTGCCGATCACGGTCGTCCGCATCCTGCTCGGCGATCTGCTCGCCACCGGAAGCATCACCGCCCGCCACCCGCGCCTGGGGCAGACCGCCGCGTCGCACCCCGATACCGCCCTTCTCCAGGAGGTGCTCCATGGGCTCCGCAACCTCTGACCCGACGGCCTCCGGGCGCAAGCCCCTCACCGACGCCGCCGAGACCGGGCTGAAGATCGTCGTCGTGGGCGGCTTCGGGGTCGGCAAGACCACCCTGGTCCGCTCGGTGAGCGAGATCCGGCCGCTCAACACCGAAGAGGTCATGACCCAGGCCGGAGTCGGCGTCGACGAGACCGGCGGAGTCGTGTCGAAGACCACCACGACCGTGGCCTTCGACTTCGGCCGGATCAGCCTGAACGACCGCATGGTGCTGTACCTGTTCGGCGCCCCCGGTCAGGAACGCTTCTGGTTCCTCTGGGACCGGCTGTTCTCCGGCACCCTCGGCGCGGTCGTCCTGGTCGACACCCGCCGGATGGACGACTCCTGGTACGCGATAGACCGGCTGGAACACCACCGCACCCCCTTCGTGGTGGCCGTGAACCGCTTCGACGACGACACCGCCCGGCACTCCCTGGACGAGATCCGGCTGGCCCTCGCGCTGCCCGACCACGTGCCGCTGATCGACTGCGACGCGCGGGTGCGGACCTCGGGCAAGAACGTGCTGGTCACCCTCGTGGACCACCTCTACCAACTGGCCCTGGCCCAGGAGAGCGCATCGTGACCGACATCGACCCGGCACCCCACGCCGCCGCCGCACCGGGCTGCCCCGCACACCCGGACGCCGTACCGCTGGCCGGACTGGAGTACCAGCAGACCCCGTCGGAGCTGTACCGAGGGCTGCGGGGCGAGCACGGCGCCGTCGCACCCGTGCTCCTCGACGGCGGCATCCCCGCCTGGCTGGTCCTCGGCTATCCCGAGGTCAGCTATGTGACCAGTCACGACGAGCTGTTCGCCCGGGACTCGCGCCGCTGGAACCAGTGGGGCAGCATCCCGCCCGACTGGCCCCTGCTGCCCTACGTGGGGCACCAGCCGTCCGTCCTGTTCACCGAGGGCGAGGAGCACCGGCGGCGGGCCGGCGTCATCACCCAGGCGCTGGCCGGGATCGACCAGTTCGAGCTGGCCCGCGACTGCCGACAGCTCGCCGACCGGCTCATCGCCGCCTTCGCCGGCAGCGGCCGGGCCGAGCTGATGAGCGGCTACGCGCACCCCCTGCCGATGATCGCCGCCGTACGGATGTGCGGGATGCCGCACAGCGGCGCCGAGACCCGGCAGCTCGTCGAGGACCTGCGCGTCTCCCTGGACGCGGCCGAGGGCGACGACCCGGTCGCCGCGTACACGCGCGTGGGCGAGCGCATCCACCAACTGGTCCGCCACAAGCGCGAGCGGCCCGGACCCGACGTCACCTCCCGGATGCTGACCCACCCGGCGGGACTGACCGACGAGGAGATCGTCCAGGACCTGATCTCCGTCATCGCCGCCGCCCAGCAGCCCACCGCCAACTGGATCGGCAACACGCTGCGCCTGCTGCTCACCGACGAACGCTTCGCGCTGAACGTCTCCGGCGGCCGCCTCAGCGTGGGGGAGGCCCTGAACGAGGTGCTGTGGCTGGACACCCCCACGCAGAACTTCATCGGACGCTGGGCCGTCAACGACACCCAGCTGGGCGGCCGGCAGATCCGGGCCGGCGACTGCCTCGTACTCGGCCTCGCCGCGGCCAACACCGACCCCCAGCTCTGGCCCGAGGCACACGTCGGCGCCGAGAACTCCGCTCACCTGTCCTTCAGCAACGGCGAGCACCGGTGCCCGTACCCGGCGCCCCTGCTCGCCGACGTCATCGCCCGCACCGCGGTCGAGACCCTGCTGGAGCGGCTGCCCGACCTCGTACTCGCGGTCGAGCCCGAGGCGTTGACCTGGCGTCCGTCCATCTGGATGCGGGGCCTGACGACCCTGCCCGCGCTCTTCACACCCGTCGTGGCCTGACGACCGGCGTGCGGACCTCAGGCCACGGGAGTGAAGCGCACCGGCAGCGACTGCGGGCCCCGGGTGAACACGCCCCGCTCCACCACCTCGAAGCCTTCCTGGGTCCGCAGGTCGGGCAGCGCGTCCAGGAGCTGCCCGACCCCGGTCTCGACCTCGGCCTTCGCCAGCAGGGCGCCGACGCAGAAGTGCCGGCCGAGCGCGAAGGCGAGGTGGTCGGCGGCGGCCGAGAAGGCGGTCGTCGTGGTCAGGTCGTCGCGCATGATGTCGAAGCGGTCCGGATCGCGGTAGCGGCTCTCGTCCCGGTTGGCCGCTCCTATCAGGCAGGTGACGGTGGCACCGGCGGGTATCGTGCCGCCGCTGAGCGTGACGTCCGTCGCCGTCTGACGCATGATCATGTGGACCGGCGGGGTGTAGCGCAGCGTCTCGGCGAAGGCGCGGGGGATCAGGCTCCGGTCCTCGCGCACGGCCGCCAACTGCTCCGGATGGGCCAGCAGGTTGGCGAAGATCCCGGCGATCGCCTTGTCGGTGGTCTCGCCGCCCGCCGCGAGCAGCAGACTGCAGAACGCCTTGATGTCCTCGTCACTCATCCGCACCCCGTCCACCTCCGCGGCGCACAGCGTGGACAGCAGGTCGTCGCCCGGGTTCTCGCGGCGCTCCCGGATGACCGGGATCATGTACTCGGCGAACTCCGTCCGGGTGCGCGCGCCGGCCGCCGCGACCTCCTGGTCGCCGGAGAGGTTGCCGAGGAACGCGATGACCGACGTGTACCAGCCGTGGAACCGGTCGTGGTCGGCCTTGTCCAGGCCCAGCATGTCCGCGATGACGTTGACCGGGAACCGGGTCGCGTAGTCGGCGACCAGATCGGCGCGGCCGGTGTGCCGGAACGTGTCGATCAGCTCACGGGAGTTGCGCTCGATCACGGGCATGAACCGCTCCTGGAGGTCGGCCCCGCGGAAGGCCGGGGCGACCAGGGCGCGCCGGACCGCGTGCTCCCGGCCGCTCAGCTGGAGGATCGTCCGGCCGTGCACGGGCTCGATCTGCCAGTCGTAGTTCTCGGTGGTGAACTGACCGCCGCGGTCCTTGAAGACGCGTTCCACGTCCTCGTAGCGCGAGACGATCCAGCTCTGGGTGGCCTCGTGCCGGATGAGGGGCGCGCTGTCCCGCATCGTCCGGTAGGCCGGGTACGGGTTCTCCGCGAACTCGGGGGAGAGGATGTCGGGGACCTGCTGCGCGGTGGACATGAGGCTCCTCGGTCGTCAACGGCCTTGTCCCACCAGGCTATTGACGACGCGACTCCGGCGACAGACCGCGCGCCCGGCCGAATGCCCCCTCAGCCCTCGCCGTCTCCTGAGCCGTCCCCGGAGCCGTCCACCGAGGCGCGCAGCCGTGCGCTCGCCATCCGCATGTGCTCGGCCATCGCCCGGTCCGCGGCCTCCGGGTCGCGGCCCCGGATGGCCTGGAGCACCGCGTCGTGCTCGCACAGCGTGCCGCTGACCGTGCCCTCGATGTCGCTGACGCGCTCCATCCAGACCTGGAGCAGCGCCCGGATGCTGTGCAGGATGTCGCTGAGCACGGTGTTGCGGGCGATGCGGGCCGTCTCCAGGTGGAAGGCGATGTCGGCGTCGATGAACGCCGTGACGTCCCCGCCCGCGTCGCGCATGTGCTGGAGGTGCTCCTCCAGTCTGGCCACGTCCGCGTCGGTGGCACGCTCCGCGGCGAGCCGGGCCGAGACGCCCTCCATGTAGGTGCGGACCTCGACCAGGTCCTGGGTGCGCCGCTGACCCAGCATCAGGCCCCAGTTGATCGCCCGGGGCAGGAACTCCGAGGTGCCCTCGCGCACGTAGGACCCGGAGCCGGGGCGGATCTCGATGATGCCGAGCACGTCCAGCGCCGACAGGGCGCCGCGCACGCTGGACCGGGCGACGCCCAGGGCCTCGGCCAGCTGCCGCTCGGCGGGCAGCCGGGTGCCGGGCCGGATGTCGCCGGCCGAGAGGTGGTCGAGGAGCCGCTTGGCGACCTCGCTGACGGACGACTCGCGCACCACGGGGCGCAGCAGCCGTGCGAGGTCGGGCGCGCCGGCGGAGCTGTGCTGATCAGGCTGACTGGTCACGGTCACCAGTCAACCAGATGCCGTGTTCATCTCGCTGACCAGGCAGTTCATCGCCCTCTCGGCTGCGGTTTGTCAAGAGTTTAGCCGCCGGTCGATCTGTGGTGCTCACCACACTGGTAAATTGGTGACCAATTTGGATCGGAGGCTTAGCGTGAAAGCGAACCGGTCGGCCGCCCCCGTGGCGGCCCACCCGGAGTGACGCGACCCGGACGGAGCTGTCCGGGCGAGCCGAGGAGTCGCCCATGGGTGCCCAAGCGCCATCCACGGCAGTCGAGAGAACTGCCATCAAGAAGATCTCAGTCCGCCTCGTGCCGTTCGTGGCGCTGATGTTCTTCGTGAACTACCTGGACCGCACGGCCGTCTCGTTCGCCGAACCGAACGGCATGGGCCAGGACCTCGCCCTGACCGCCGCCCAGTTCGGCTTCGCGTCCGGGATCTTCTTCCTCGGCTACATCGTGCTCGAGGTCCCCAGCAACATGGCCCTGCACCGCTTCGGGGCCCGCCGCTGGCTGGCCAGGATCATGGTGACCTGGGGCATCGTCTCCCTGCTGTTCACCTGGGTCAGCAGCAGCGGCCAGCTCTACACACTGCGCTTTCTGCTCGGTGTCGCCGAGGCGGGCTTCTTCCCCGGCGCCATCCTCTTCCTGAGCCAGTGGGTGCCTTCCCGCCACCGCACCAAGATCCTCGGCCTGTTCTACCTCGCCCAGCCGCTGACCACCGTCTTCGGTGCCCCGCTGGCGGGCTGGCTGATCGGCCGGCACGGACTGTTCGGCCTGGAGGGCTGGCGGGTGATGTTCCTGTTCGTCTCGCTGCCCGCGATCGTCCTGGGCGTCATCGCCTGGTTCTACCTGATCGACAAGCCCGCCGACGCCAAGTGGCTCACCCCCGCCGAGCGCGACTGGCTGACCTCGGAACTCGCCGCCGAGAACGCGCGGAAGACCGGCCACGAGGGCAAGCACGCCAAGGGCGACCTCAAGAAGGCCTTCGGCAGCGGACGCGTGTGGACCCTCGCCGCCGTCTACTTCGGCTTCGTCTACGGCCTCTACGCGCTCGCGTTCTTCCTGCCGACCATCATCAACGGCTTCCAGGACCAGTACGACACCACGTTCAGCGTCATGGACAAGGCCTGGATCACCGCCATCCCGTACCTGCCCGCCGCCGTCGTCCTCTTCTTCTGGACCCGGCACGCCACCCGCCACGGCACCCGCACCTGGCACGTGGCAGGCCCGGCCGTCGTCGGCGGTGTGTCCATCCCCCTCGCCCTCTACATGGGCTCCCCGACCGCCACCGTCGCCGTGATCACCGTGACCGCCTGCGCCATCTTCGCCGCGCTGCCCGTCTTCTGGTCCGTGCCCTCGCGCTTCCTGACCGGAGCCGCCGCCGCGGCCGGCATCGCCCTGATCAACACCGCGGGCAACGTCGCCGGGTTCGCCTCCAGCTACATCACCGGCTGGCTCAAGGACTGGAGCGGCGCCTACTACGTGCCGCTCTACCTCGTCGGCTTCTTCATGCTGCTGTCCGCCGCGCTGATGATCCTGCTCGCCGCCCGCAGCCGCACCGAGGAACCGGCCCCCGCCGCCCACCCCCAGGCCGAGGAGGCCCTGCGATGACCCGCCTGTTCAACGACCCGGCCGCCTTCGCCGACGAGGCGCTGGAGGGCTTCACCGCCGCGCACCGGCGCTGGGTCCGGCCGGTCACCGGCGGCGTCGTCCGGGCCACCGCCACCCCGCCCGGCCAGGTCGCCGTGGTGATCGGCGGCGGCTCGGGGCACTACCCCGCGTTCTCCGGCCTGGTCGGCCGCGGTCTGGCCCACGGCGCCGCCGTCGGGAACGTCTTCGCCTCGCCCTCCGCCCGGCAGATCCACTCCGTGGCCACGGCCGCGCACGCGGGTGGGGGAGTCCTGCTGATGTACGGCAACTACGCCGGTGACGTCCTGCACTTCGGCCAGGCCGCCGAGCGACTCGCCGCCGACGGTGTCGAGACCCGGACGTTCGCCGTCGCCGACGACATCTCCAGCGCGGGGCCCCAGGAGTCCGCCAAGCGCCGCGGCATCGCCGGTGACCTGCCCGTCTTCAAGGCGGCCGCCGCCGCGGCCGAGCAGGGCCTGCCCCTTGAGGAGGTGCTGCGCGTCGCCGAACGGGCGGGCGCCCGCACCCGTTCCTTCGGGATCGCCTTCTCCGGCTGCACCCTGCCCGGCGCCGACCACCCCCTGTTCACCGTGCCCGAGGCCCGGATGGCCGTGGGCCTCGGCATCCACGGCGAGCCCGGCATCGGCGAGGAGGCCCTGCCCACCGCCGACGAGGCGGCCCGGCTGCTGGTCGACACCCTGCTCAAGGAACTCCCGGAGGACGTCGCGGGCCCGGCGGGACAGCGCGCCGCCGTGATCCTCAACGGCCTCGGCTCGGTCAAGTACGAGGAGCTGTTCGTCGTCTACCGCAAGGTCGCGGCCCTCCTCGGCGACGCCGGTGTGGAGATCGTCGACCCCGAGGTCGGCGAACTGGTCACCAGCTTCGACATGGCCGGCATCTCGCTGACCCTGACCTGGCTGGACGACCGGCTGGAGGAGCTGTGGCGGGCCCCGGCCGACACGCCCGCCTACCGCAAGGGCGCCCTCGACGCGGCGGAGCCGGACCTGGACCGGGCGCCCGTGGCCGCCGCCCAGGACACCGCCGTGTCCGACGCGGCCGCCTGCGGAGCCACCGCCGTACCCGCCGCCTCGGACGCCTCGCGCCGGGCCGCAGCCACCGTGCTGGCCGCGCTGGACGCGGTGGCCCGAGTCGTCGACGCCCACGCCGACGAACTCGGCCGCATCGACGCCGTGGCGGGCGACGGCGACCACGGCATCGGTATGCGGCGCGGCTCCACGGCCGCCCACCGGGCCGCCGCCGACGCCCACGGGCTCGGCGCGGGCGCCGGTACCGTCCTCACCCGCGCCGCCGACGCCTGGGCCGACAAGGCGGGCGGCACCTCCGGCGCCCTGTGGGGCACGATCCTGCGCTCGCTCGGCACGGCCCTCGGCGACCGGGACGCCCCCGACGCGGCCCGCGTCGCGGAAGGGGTCACTCAGGCCTCCGCCGCCGTACGCAGGCTGGGCGGGGCCGAGGTCGGCGACAAGACCATGGTCGACGTCCTGGTCCCGTTCGCCGACGCGCTGGCCGCCGCCACGGCCGAGGGCCTGCCCCTCGCCGAGGCCTGGGACCGCGCCGCCACCGTCGCCACCGCGGCCGCCGCCGGGACCGCCGCCCTGCTGCCCCGCCGGGGCCGGGCCCGCCCGCACGCCGAGAAGTCCCTCGGCACCCCCGACGCGGGCGCCCACTCACTCGCCCTGATCACCCGCGCCGTCCACGGCGCACTGCTCGACCACCACTGAGGAAAGCCGCCATGACCGACAAGCTCCGCATCGTCGTCGGCTCCGACGACGCCGGCCACCAGTACAAGGAAGCCCTCAAGCAGGACCTGCGCGGCAGCGCCCTGGTCGCCGAGGTCACCGACGTCGGCGTCGACGCCGACGGGCACACCGCCTACCCCAAGGTGGCCATCGCCGCCGCCGAGATGGTCGCCCGGGGCGAGGCCGACCGCGCCCTGCTGGTGTGCGGCACTGGCCTCGGCGTCGCCATCGCCGCCAACAAGGTCAGGGGCATCCGGGCCGTCACCGCCCACGACTCCTTCTCCGTCGAGCGGGCGATCCTCTCCAACAACGCCCAGGTGCTCACCTTCGGCCAGCGCGTCGTCGGCCTCGAACTCGCCCGCCGCCTCGCCGCCGAGTGGCTCACCTACCGCTTCGACGAGAGCTCGGCGTCGGCCGCCAAGGTCCAGCTGATGAGCGACTACGAGACCGCCGACGACGCGCGTGCGTCCGAGGAGAGCGCGGCCGACGACGGGGCGGCCGCCTGATGCCCGCCTCCGTACCGTCACCCGTGCTGCTGGGGGTGAGCCTCAAGATGTACTTCGGCCACCACCAGACGCTCAACTGGTCCCGCCGGATCGCCGCCCTCGCCGAACGGCACCCCGCCGTCACCTCCGGCGCCGCCCGCCTCTTCGTCCTCCCCGCCTTCCCGGCCCTGGTCCCCGCCACCGGCATCCTCGCCCCCTACGGCGTGGCGCTGGGCGCCCAGGACATCGCCACCGAGGACAGCGGCCCCTACACCGGCGAGATCGGCGGTCCCGTCCTCAAGGAGATCGGCTGCCGCTACGCCGAGGTCGGCCACGCCGAGCGCCGCCGCCTGTACGGCGAGGGCGACACCGTCGTCGCCGCCAAGACCGCCGCCGCCCTGCGCAACGGCCTCACCCCCGTCCTGTGCGTCGGCGAACGCGACGCGGCAGACCCGGCCGACGCGGCCTCCCGCACGGTCGCCGAGGCGGAACGGCTGCTCGGCGGCCTGGAGGGCGCGGTCGTCCTCGCCTACGAGCCGCAGTGGGCCATCGGCGCCCCCGAGCCCGCCTCCGCCGAGCACATCGCGGCCGTGTGCACCGCCCTGCGCGGCTGGCTCGACTCCCACCCCGGGCACGCCGGTTCCACCGTCATCTACGGCGGCAGCGCGGGCCCCGGCCTGCTGACCCGCCTGGCCGGCACCGCCGAGGGCCTGTTCCTCGGCCGCTTCGCCCACGACCCGGCGAACGTCGAGGCGATCCTCGACGAGATCCGCTCCCCGGCCCCGGCCCCGGCGGCGGTGGCGTGATGGCGTACGGCATCAGCACCTACGCCTACTTCTGGCGTCTCTCGTCCCGCGCCCCCGAGCCGATGGGGCTGCCGGACATGCTCCGCGACACGGCGGAGCTGGGCGGCGAGGTCTTCCAGATCTGCGACCACGCGCCGATCGAGTCCTACGACCGCGCGCGACTCGCCGACCTCCGCGCCACCGCCGACGACCTCGGCCTGACCCTGGAACTGGGCACCCGCGGCATCCAGCCTGAGCACCTGCTCAGCTACCTCGACCTGGCGGGCGAGCTGGGCGTGACCCTGGTCCGCTCCATGCTGAACACGGCCGACCACCGCCCGGACCCCACCGAGGCGGTGGCCCTCCTGAAGGAGGCCGTGCCCCGCTACGCCGCCGCGGGCGTCACGCTCGGCCTGGAGACCTACGAGCAGGTCGCCACCGACGACCTCGTGAGCGTCGTACGCGCCGTCGACGACCCGCACCTCGGCATCGTCCTCGACCCCGGCAACAGCGTCGCCCGGCTGGAACGCCCCGCCGACGTGGTGGCCGCCACCGCGCCGTACGTGGTCAACATCCACGTCAAGGACTTCGCCTTCACCCGCCGCGACGGCTGGGTCGGCTTCACCTTCGCCGGCTGCCCGCTCGGCGAGGGCCTCCTGGACTACGGCGCTATGACCGCCGCGGTGGCCGCCGCCCGGCCGGGGGATCGCGGCATCAACCAGATCGTGGAGCACTGGCTCCCGTGGCAGGACGAGGGCTACGACGCCACCGCCCGGCTCGAACACCAGTGGACGCGGCACAGCATCAACACCCTTCTGAGGAGCAAGTAATGGCCACCGAGATCCAGACCCGCGCCGACGTCACGACCGTCGCCGTCATCGGGGCCGCCGGCAAGATGGGCCAGCGTGTCTCCAACAACCTGGTCGACAGCGACTTCCGGGTGCTCTTCAGCGAGGCCTCGCCCAAGGGGCAGGAGCTGATCCGCGGTCTCGGCCGCGAACTGACCGGGTCCGCCGCCGCCGCGGCCGAGGCCGACGTCGTCATCCTCGCCGTGCCGGACGTGGTCCTCGGCACGGTCTCCGAGGAACTCGTGCCGCTCATGAAGCCGGGCACCGTCGTCCTCACCCTCGACCCGGCCGCCGCCTACGCCGGACTGCTCTTCGCCCGCGAGGACATCCACTACGCCTGCGCCCACCCGTGCCACCCCTCGGTGTTCCTCGAGCGCACCACCAAGGAGGAGTGGCAGGACACCTTCGGCGGCATCGCCGCCCCGCAGGAGGTCGTCGCCGCCTACGAGGGCGGGGACGCGGCCAAGCGGGAACTCGCCGACTCCGTCATCCGCGTCATGTACGCCCCGGTCGTCGACGTCCACTGGGTCACCGTCAAGCAGCTCGCCGTCCTGGAGCCGACCCTCGTGGAGACCATTGCCTGCATGGTCGGCGCCCTGCTGACCGAGGCCCTGCACGAGACCGTCCACACCGTCGGCGTCCCCGAGAAGGCGGCCCGCGCGATGCTGCTCGGCCACACCCAGGTCGCCCTCGCCAACACCCTGAAGGGCTCCAACCCCTTCTCGGACGCCTGCCTGATCGCCATGGACTACGGCCGCGAGTCCATCGTGCGCGAGGACTGGAAGAAGGTCTTCGACGACGAGGAGCTGGACAAGGTCATCACGCGCATGCTGAAGATCAAGGAGATCAAGCGCTGACCCCCTCCCGACACGGGGGCCAGAGGGCGACGCCGGAGACCCGCACGGGCCTCCGGCGTCGCCGCGTGCGTTCAGGAGCGGGTGCTGGTGTCGAACTCGCCCCGCACGTCCAGCAGTTCGGACAGGTCCGAGCCCACCGCCAGCTCCCGCGGCGACGCGCCCCGCCGGAACAACCGGGCGTCGCGCTCACCGCCGAGCACCGCCCGCTCGCCCTCGACCCGCAGCCAGGACCCCTCCCGCAGGCCCAGCACGGGCACGTCGTTCTCCTCCAGGAACTCCCGCAGCCGCTCCTCGCGGGTCTCGCCCTTGTGCGTCGAGCCGGGGTCGGGGTCGAGGTAGTGCGGGTTGATCTGGAACGGGACCAGACCCAGCGTCTCGAAGGACGGCGGCTCGACGATCGGCATGTCGTTGGTGGTGCGCAGCGAGGGCGCCGCCATGTTGGTCCCGGCGCTGGCCCCCATGTACGGCAGCCCGCCGCGCACGGCCTCGATCAGCGCCTCCCGCAGCCCCGTGCGGTACAGCGCGCGCAGCAGCCGGAAGGAGTTGCCGCCGCCCACGAACACGGCGTCCGCCTCGCCGAGCCGGGCGAGCGGGTCACCGCCCTCGTGCACGCCCCGTACCTCGATCCCGGCGCCGGCGAGCGCGTCCCGCACCCGCGCGGTGTAGGTGTCGTGGTCGGCCAGCGCGTACGGCACGAAGGCCAGCCGGGCCCCGGCGGGCAGGAAGCCGGTCACGGTGTCGAGGGCGTGTTCCAGGTAGCCGCGGCCGTGCTGGGTGGAGTTGGACAGGAGCAGCAGATTCACGGGTTCTTCCTCGTCGACGGGGGTGGATCGGTGGTGCGTCAGGTCGTACGGGGGGAGCGCGGACGCCGGTGGTGCTGGGGCGGGTGGGTGAGGCGCTGCTCCAGCAGCCGGGCGGCGCGGCGCAGCACCTCGAGCCGGTCCTCGGGCCCCTCGGGGAAACGCTCCTTGGCGGCGCCGAGGCTGAGGCTGCCGTAGGGCTCCGAGCCGAGGAACACCGGCATGGCGACCGTGCCGATGCCGGCGTCGTACTCGCCGACCGTCCATGCGTAGCCCTGCGCGCGGACGGTGCGGAACTCGCGCTCCAGCTGATCGGGGTCGGTGACCGTGCGCTCGGTGAAGCGCGCCATCGGGCGCCCGCGGAAGAGCCGGTGGCGCTGCTCGTCGGGCAGGAAGGCGTAGAACGACTTGCTGGTGGCGCCCGCGTGCGCCGGGTACAGCTCGCCGACCAGCGGGTAGTAGCGCAGCGGCCCCTCCTCGCCCTCGACGGCCGCGACACAGCGCATGTGGAAGCTGTCGGGCAGGCAGAAGAGCACCGTGTCACCGGTCGCCGCCCGCAGCTCCTGGAGCACCGGTTCCGCGAGCAGTTCCAGGGAGCCCGAGCGCTCCCACAGGCGGCCCAGGCGCAGGGCGGCCGGGCCGATCCGGTAGCGGCGGGTCGCGGGGTCGGAGACCAGGAAACCGCGGCCCGCGAGGGTGGACAGCAGCCGCTGGGCGACCGAGGTGTCCCAGCCGAACTCCGCGGCGATCTCGGTGACGCCCCAGTCCGGGCGGCTGCGCTCGAACGCCAGCAGTACCAGCAGGGCACGGTCGACGGTCTGCAACGCCCCGGCCGGCGTCCTGCGGTCCACGGGCTCGACGGGGCGGCCGGCCATGACGGCTCCTCTCGGTCACATCCCGCCGACGCATCTCACCATGCAGACCTGTATTGCAGATAGCGGGAAACAGTTGCGGACAACGCTAGTCCATCCCGAACCTGCTGTAAGCACCGCCCCCGGTGCGGATCAGGAGAACTGCCCATGTTGAAGTACGTCCTGGACCTCGTGGATCTGCTCGACGATCCCGACGTCGACGGGAAGCGCGTCGCCGCCCACCTCGACTCCGTGGCGGGCCCCGAGGGCTCCGGCGCCGAGGTCACCACCGTCACCGGCGAGCGCGGCTCGACGGACTTCGTGCTCGTACGGATACCGGGCCGGGCCGGCCGTACCCGGGGCGGTTCCGCGCGCACGCTCGGCGTGGTGGGACGCCTCGGCGGCGTCGGGGCGCGCCCGGAGGCCGTCGGCCTGGTCTCCGACGCGGACGGCGCGGTCGCGGCACTCGCCACCGCAGCCAAGCTGCTCGACATGCGGCGCCGGGGCGACGTGCTCGACGGCGACGTGATCGTCGCCACGCACATCTGCCCGAACGCCCCGACCGCACCGCACGACCCGGTGCCGTTCATGGACTCGCCCGTCGACATCGCGACCATGAACCGGCACGAGGTCACCGGCGAGATGGAAGCCGTGCTCTCCGTCGACACCACCAAGGGCAACCGGATCATCAACCACAAGGGGCTCGCCCTGTCGCCCACCGTCAAGGAGGGCTGGGTGCTCAAGGTGAGCGAGCGGCTCGGTGAGCTGCTCGCCGTGGTGACCGGTGAGCCCTTGGTCACGTACCCCGTGACCACCCAGGACATCACCCCGTACGGTAACGGTGTACACCACATCAATTCGATCCTCCAGCCCGCCACGGCGACGGCCGCACCGGTGGTCGGACTCGCGATCACCTCCGCGGCGGCGGTGCCCGGCTGCCAGACGGGCGCCAGCCACGAGACCGACATCGCGGCCGCCGCCCGGTTCGCCGTCGAGACCGCGAAGGCCTACGGCGGCGGACAGCTCGACTTCCACGACGACCAGGAGTTCGACGCCCTCGTGTCCCGCTACGGCTCGCTGACCCGGTTGCAGACCCTCGGCCGCGAACCCGGGGGGTCGTGATCATGACCATGCACAAGAACCCCGCCGGCGGAACCGCCGCCGCGGAAGCGGCCACGGGAGCCGTGGGCAGCGACGACTACGCCCTCTCCCGCGTCCCGCGCGACAAGCGCCTCGGCTTCTGGACCATGCTGTTGCAGTGGCTCGCCCAGTCGGGCTCCATCTCGCAGTTCACCCTCGGCGCCACCATCGGCGTCGGCATGACCTTCGGGGACGCCTTCCTCGCGTTCACCCTCGGCGCGGTGATCCTGGAAGTCGTCATCTTCGCGATCGGCCTGGCCGGTATGCGCGAGGGACTCGCCACCCCGCTGCTCACCCGCTGGGCGGGCTTCGGCCGCAACGGCTCCGCGCTGGTCAGCCTGGTCATCTCGGTCAGCCTCGTCGGCTGGTTCGGTGTACAGAACACGATCTTCGGCGACAGCGTGTCCGCGCTCGTCGGCGGTCCCTCCTGGCTGTGGTGCACGGCCGCCGGTGTCGCCATCACGGTGCTGGTCATCTTCGGCTTCAAGTACATGGCCGTCTTCGCGAAGATCGTCACCCCGCTGTTCTTCGCCATGGTCGCCTGGTCGGTCACCGACGCGCTGAGCGACCACTCGTTCTCCGAGCTGATCCACTCCCCGGCACCCGGCGAGACCATCCCGCTGGCCGTGGCCGCGACCGCCATCGCGGGCGGCTTCATGACCGGCGCGATCGTCTCCCCGGAGATGACCCGGTACAACCGCAAGGGCAGCCACGTCTTCTTGCAGAGCGCCTCGTCGATGATCCTCTCCGAGTACATCGTCGGCCTGACCGGCGTCCTGCTCGGCCACATGGTCGGCAGCGGCCAGGTCTCCCAGATCGTGCTCTCCACCTCCGGCGTCTTCGGTGTCCTCGTCGTCCTGATGTCCACCGCGAAGATCAACGACTGGAACCTGTACGGCTCCTCGCTCGGCGTCGTCAACTTCTTCCAGGTCGTCTTCGGCAAGCGCGTGCACCGGGGCGCGGTCACCATCGTCCTCGGCATCGCGGGCACCCTGCTCTCCGCCGTCGGCATCATGACCCACTTCACCGAGTTCCTGTCCGTGCTGGGCGTCGCCATCCCGCCGGTGGGCGGCATCATCGTCGCCGAGTACTGGGTGGTGCGCCGCATGCGGGCGCCCCTGGACGCCACCCGCGACGCGGAGACCCTGCCGGCCACCTCGCCGACCTGGGTGCCGATGTCGATGGTCATCTGGGCCGCCGCGTTCTGCGTCGGCAAGTTCTACGACGGCGGCATCCCCGCCCTGAACTCCCTGCTGACCGCCTTCGTCCTCTACTGCGTCCTCGGCCTCGCCGGCTGGATCAGGACGTACGGCACCACGGCCCTGGACGACACCACCGAGCCCACCCCGGCCGCCACCGGCACGGCCACCGTAGGAGCACCGTGAGCACCACCGCACCCGCAATCGTCCCGGCCTCCGAGGAGGCGCAGCGGGAAGTCGTCGACCTGTGCGCGGAGCTGATCCGCTTCGACACCTCCAACCCCACCAGCGACGAGCGGGCCTGCGCCGACTGGGTCGTGGCCCGCCTCGCCGAGGCCGGCATCGCCTCCGAGTTGGTGGAGAGCGCCCCGGGCCGCGCCAACGTCGTCGCCCGCATCCCCGGCGCTGACACCTCCCGCGGCGCCCTGCTGGTCCACGGCCACTTGGACGTCGTACCGGCGGACGCGGCCGAGTGGCGGGTGCCGCCGTTCTCCGGGGAGATCCGGGACGGCTATCTGTGGGGCCGCGGCGCCATCGACATGAAGGACACGGTGGCCGTGATGCTGGCCACCGCCCGGCACTTGGCCCGCACCGGCACCCGGCCCGCCCGCGAGATCGTCCTCGCCTTCCTCGCCGACGAGGAGGCGGGCGGCAAGTTCGGCGCCCACTGGCTGGTCGAGCACCGGCCCGAGCTGTTCGCGGGCGTCACCGAGGCGATCGGCGAGGGCGGCGGCTTCAGCTACGCGCTGGACGACACCCGGCGCCTCTACCCGATCGAGAACGCCCAGCGCGGCATGGCCTGGATGGAGCTGACGGCCGCCGGGCGCGCCGGGCACGGGTCCTCCCCGAACGACGAGAACGCGGTCACCGACCTCGCCGAGTCCCTTACCCGCATCGGGCGCCACACCTTCCCCGTCCGGCTGATCGAGCCGGTGCGCGCCCTGCTCGCCGAGGCGGCCCGCCTCCAGGGGGTCGACCTCGACCTCGACGCGGCGGACCTGGACGCCGAACTGGCCAAGCTCGGGCACGTGGCCGACTTCATGCAGGTCGTGCTGCGCAACTCGGCCAACCCGACCATGTTCACCGCGGGCTACCAGACCAACGTCATCCCGGGCCGGGCCACCGCCCGCGTCGACGGCCGCTTCCTGCCGGGCCACGAGCAGGAGCTGATCGACACGATCGACGCCCTGCTCCTGCCCTCGGTGTCCCGCGAGTGGGTCAACCACGACATCGCGATGGAGACCTCCTTCGACGGCCCCCTCGTCGACGCCATGTGCGCCGCCGTCCGCGCCGAGGACCCCGACGGCCACCCGGTGCCGTACTGCAACCCGGGCGGCACCGACGCCAAGGCCTTCACCAAGCTGGACATCCGCTGCTTCGGCTTCAAGGGGCTCAAGCTGCCCCACGACCTCGACTACGGGCGGCTCTTCCACGGCGTCGACGAGCGGGTGCCGCTGGAGGGCCTGCGCTTCGGCGTACGGGTGATGACCCGGCTGTGGCAGGACTGCTGACGCGCCCGGCCGGCGGGGAATGCCCCGGCGGCCGTCGGCGTTGTGATGCGTGACTGACATGCGCGGGACAGAACGGCAGCCCGCGCCGCGGTCGGAAGGAGCACCATGGCACGCAGCACCGCACGCCCGGTCGTCAAGCTGAAGTCGACCGCGGGCACCGGCGTCACCTACGTCACCCGCAAGAACCGCCTCAACGACCCCGACCGGCTCGTCCTGCGCAAGTACGACCCGGTGGCGGGGGAGCACGTGGCGTTCCGCGAGGAACGCTGAACGGCACGTCGATACGTGCCGAGGAGAGCCGAGAAGTGAGGAGGCAGTCGTGAAGGTCCGCAACTCCCTGCGCGCCCTCAAGGCCAAGCCCGGCGCCCAGGTGGTGCGCCGCCGTGGCGTGACCTACGTGATCAACAAGAAGGACCCGCGCTTCAAGGCCCGCCAGGGCTGAGCAGCCGCACACGTGACGGCCCGGCCCCCGCTGCCGACAGGGGGGCCGGGCCGAGGCGTCTCCGTGCGGGTACGCGGCCGGAGTCAGGCCGCCACGCCGACGTCGTAGCACCGGGCGGGGGGACCCGTCGATCGCGGAGGCGACCTCGACCCGCGGTGCTCGGTGCTTGCGGGCTCCTGACACACTGCTGGGCGCGTCACCCGCCCGGATATCAGGAGGACTTCGTCATGACCGAGCAGTCGCCGGACCGCGTCGCCCGGACCGAGCGTCGGTTCAACGCGCTCTTCGCGGAGTACTTCGACACGCTGGGCACGACCCTGGACGCCCCGTCCTTCAGCCGTTTCACCCCGGACTGCGTCGGGCTGCTGCGCGACCTGTCGCTGCGCGGCGGCAAGCGGATGCGGGTCGTGCTGCTGCACGAGGCCGCGCGGCTGGTGACCGCCGAGCCGGTCGACGGACTGGACGCGGCGGCGCTGAGCGTCGAACTCCTGCAAACCCACGGCCTGGTGCACGACGACCTCATCGACGACAGCGCCACGCGCCGGGGCGGCCCCACCACGTACTACGCCTACCGGGAACGCTTCCCCGAGCACCCGCGGGCGGCGCTCGGACTCACCGTGCTCGCGGGCGACCTCGCGCTGGCCCTCTCGCTGCGCGTGCTCCTGGAGGCCCGGCTCCCCGTCGAGACGCGCCAGGCCATGGTCGAGGTGCAGACCCGGGCCGCGGCCGACACGTTCGTGGGTCAGATCATCGACCTGGAACGGGACTTCACCACCGCCGCCCCGGACGACGACGTCCTGCACACCGTCGCCGACCACAAGTCGGCCCGGTACTCCGTGCTGGCCCCGCTGCGCCTCGGACTCCTGGCCGCCGGTGAACAACCCGCGGCCCACGAAGCCGAATTGAGCGCCTACGCGCGCCTGCTCGGCATCTGCGGACAGATGCGCGACGACTACCTGGACCTGTTCGGTGACGCGGAGGCGATGGGGAAGCCGACCGGCACCGACATCCGGGAGGGCCGGCACACCTACACCGTGGCCCGCCTGCTGTCCGCCGTGAGCGGCGCCGAGCGCGACTTCGTGGACAAGGCCCTGGGCGACCCCGGCTGCACGCCGGAGACCGTCGCCGAGATCCGCGCGATCGGCGAGCGCGCCGGTGTCGCCGACCGGATGCGCGCCGACATGCGGGAGTACGCCGAGCGTGCCCGGCTGGTGGCGGCGGGCTGGCGTCCCCGGTGGCGCGAGGACGCCGTCGCCTTCTTCGAGCGGCTGCCCCGCTGGAGCGTCGAGCGGACCGCCTGACACCTGTTCCCCACATCGCTCAAAGGGGTATTCGGGATCTTCCGCCCCCTGTGCCCGGTCATGCTCTGATCGGACGCGCCGTCGACCAGGCACGTCCGTGACCACGCGACCCCCTGGGGGAGAAGCATGACTGGTTCGACACGACGGCAACCGGACGGGGGCGACCGGGCCGTGCTCCTGGCCGCCGGGCTGGCCGAGCTGGCGGTGAGCACGATCGGCTCGGCGGTGGGCGGACTGCGCGGGCTCCTCGGCCGTTCGGACACCGCCGATCTGGTGCGGGAGGCGGAACAGGACCTCCAGGCGCGGGGCAGGCTGGCCCTGGACCGCTGCGCGCACGTACCGCCCGCCCACCTGGAAGTGCTCGCCCAGCACGTGAAGGCGCGCCGGGCGGCCGCCGACGGTGATGTCTGACCTCTGGGACCCGGCCGGCTTCAAGGACCGCGTCGACGGTGTCCTGCGGGACTTCCTGGCCGAGGAGGCCGGGCTGATGGTGGCGGTCGACGAGGCCCTCGCGCCCGTGGCCGAGCAGGTGCGCAGCTCGGCCGGGCACGGCAAACGGCTGCGGGCGGCCTTCTGCTACTGGGGCTGGCGGGCCGCCGGACAGCCGGAGAGCGACGCACTCCTACGGGCGGCGGCCTCCATGGAACTGGTGCACGCCGCCGCGGTCGTCCACGACGACCTCATCGACGACAGCGACCTGCGGCACGGCCTGCCCACCGCCCACGTCGCCCTGGAAGCCGTGCTGGGCCGGGACGGCCGGACCGGGGCGCGGCGGGCGGCGCGCTCCCTGGCCATGCTGGTGGGCGACCACCTGATGGTCCTCGCGGGCCGCATGTTCACCGACAGCGGCCTGCCGGCCGCCTACCTCGCCCGCGCCCGGGACCTGTGGGCCGCGCTCGCCCGTGAACTCGTCGCCGGCGAGTGCCTGGAGATCCTGCACACCGGCGGACCGCCCGACACCGGGACCTCCCTGAAGGTGGTCCGCTACAAGACCGCCAAGTACACCGTCGAGCACCCCCTGCTCATCGGCGGCCTGCTCGCCGGCGCCGCCCCCGCACTGCGCGACACCTACCGGGCCTACGGGCTGCCGCTCGGCGAGGCCTTCCAGTTGCGCGACGACCTGCTCGGACTCTTCGGCGACCAGGAACGCACCGGGAAGGCGGCCCTGGACGACCTGCGCAGCGGCCGGCCCACCGCGCTGCTGGCCGAGACCTGGAAGGCCGCCGACGCGTCCCAGCGGGAACGGCTGCGGCGCCTGCTGGGCCGCGACGACCTGGACGCGACCCACCTGCGCGACGTGCGCCGGCTCATGCTGGAGCTGAAGGCGCCCCAGCGGGTCGAAGAGATGATCGCGAGCCGCGTGGAGCGGGCCACCCGTGCCCTGGACGCCGCCGGGACACCACCGCACGCCCGCCGCGCGCTGCGCGAACTCGCCCTGCGGGCCACCGACCGCACGTACTGACGAGGAGACCGGGATGACCCCCACCGAGACGTCGATGGACGCCCTGCGCCACAGCGGTGACGAACTGGCCGACGCGGTCGTCGCCACCCTGTTCGAGCGCGGCGAGGTCGGCAAGTTCAACGCCCTGATGCGCCACGTCTCCACCACCGGCCAGCAACTCCCGGACGGCCTCCCCGGGGTCGCCCGCGAGTACCTCCGGGTGACCGGCACCCCGCCGGACTGGGTGGACTGGGACGAGATGGAGCGGGCCCGCCTGTTCTTCATCGACAACAACGTGCACATCTCGACCGCGCTGTCGTTCGCCTCCATGCCCGCCTGCTACGTCGTCCCGCACGTGGCCCGGCTGCTGTCGGCGACCCACGGCCTGAACTACCCCTCCAAACGGATGGCGGAGACCGGCCAGTTCACCGTCTACCTCATGCGGCCCGACGCGTTCGAGGCCGGCGGCCGCTTCCTCCCGGCCGCCCAGAAGGTACGCCTGCTGCACGCCGCCATCCGGCACCACCTGAAGCGGGAGGACCGCTGGGACACCGACACCCTCGGCGTACCGATCTGCCAGGAGGACATGATCGGCGGGCAGATGTTCTTCTCCCTGCTCGTCCTGGACAGCCTGCACCGTCTCGGCATCCACATGTCCGCCGAGGGCGCGGAGGCCTACTACTACGCCTGGCGCGTCGTCGGCGCCATCCTGGGCGTCGACCAGTCGGCCGTCCCCGCCACGCTCGACGAGGCCCGCGGCTTCCTCGACCTGTACATGCTCCGCCACATGGGCCCCTCCGAGGAGGGTGCCCACCTCACCCGGCAACTGATCGACCTGTACGAGGAAGTCGTCCCCGGCACCCTCTTCGACCCGGTCGTCTCCGCGCTGATCCGCCACCTCGTCGGCGACACCTGCGCCGACTGGCTTGAGGTGCCCCGCTCCGCCTGGGACACCGTGGTCAAGGCCGCCCCGCACCTGCTCGGCGTCCTGGAGACCATCGAGGACCGCTCACCCCTGGGCGCCTGGGCCCTGGACCGGCTCGGCCACCTCACCACGGCCCTCGAACTCTCCTCCCTCACCCGCGGACGCGTCATGCACTACGCCATCCCCGAGCAACTGAGGAAGGAGTACGGCGTCTCCGGCGCCGCCGCCCGCGCCAGCCGCTGGACCCCGCCGCCCGCGACCCTGTCCTGAGCCGCCAAACCCCCGTAGCCGCCGGGCCGGATTGTCAGTGGGACCTCATACGGTGTGGTCAGTGGAACCCGCGGAACACGCCGCGGGACCGACCGGGGAGAGGTCTGCCATGTCGAGGACGTACCTGGAGCTGTCGCAGGACGACGGGAGCGCGCACAAGTTCTACGAAGTCACCGTCCAGGGACAGGCCGTGACGGTGCGCTACGGCCGGATCGGCGCCGCCGGGCAGACCCAGACGTCCACCTTCCCCACCGCGCAGAAGGCCGAGGCCGCGGCCGCCAAGAAGATAGGCGAGAAGGTGCGCAAGGGCTACGAGCCCGCCGTGCAGGGACAGCGCGCGCCCCGCGCGGTCACCCGCCGGCAGGTGGCCTCCGCGCCGTCCACGGCCCGCGCGGTCGCACCGGTCCTGTGGCGGTTCCGCACCGGCTCCGCGGCGTTCGGCATCCACATCGACGAGGACAAGTGCTGGGTGGGCAACCAGGCGGGCGACGTCTTCACCCTCGCCCACGGCGGCGAGGTCCTCGCCCGCTACCAACTGCCCGACGGCGTCAAGTGCCTGGTCGCCGACGACTTCTGGATCTACGCCGGCTGCGACGACGGCCGGGTCTACGACCTGTCGTCCAAACTGCCCTTCGCCGCCTACGACATCGCGGCCGACGTGGACATCTTCTGGCTCGACATCCACGAGGGCGTGCTGAACGTGGCGGACCGCGCCGGACGGCTCACCGTGATCGACCACGAGGACGAGCACCAGTGGTCGCGCGGCGGTCGCGGTGAGCACGCCTGGATGGTGCGCGCCGACGACCGCGCCGTCTACCACGGACACACCCGCGGCGTCACCGCCCACTCCCCGGACGGCGGCGCCGAGTTGTGGCACACCCCCACCCAGGGAGCCGTGCTCTTCGGCTGGCAGGAGGACGACGCGGTCTACGCCGGCACCGCGCGGCACACGGTCCAGCGGCTGTCCAAGGCCACCGGTGCCATCGAGGCGACGTACCACTGCGACAGCCCCGTCTACTCGTGCGCCACCTCGGCCGGGGGCCGGTTCGTCTTCGCCGGCGACTCCGCGTCCTCGGTGTACTGCTTCGACCGTGACGGCACCCGGCTGTGGAAGCTGGGCACGGGCGGTGGCTCCGCCCTGTCCATGCAGTACCGCGACGAGCGGCTGTTCCTCGTCACCACCGACGGTTCCCTGGTGTGCGTGGACGCGAGCGAGGCGGCGGTCACGGCCGCGCAGCAGGGCTCGGTGCCCGTCGCCCGGGACGTGAAGCTCGCCGCCACCCTGCCGACGTACGCGCCCGCCACCGCCGCCACCGCGGTGACGACCGTGACCGCGGCGCCCGCGGGCTCCGTCGTCGTCGAATGCGTCCAGGAGAACGGCCGCACCCGGATCCACGTGGTGTCGGAAGGGTACGACCCCGCGTGGAACGTCCAGTTCCCGAGGGCGATCAGGGAACCCGGCGCGCGGTACGTGGTCGACGCGCTGCACGCCGCGTCGGGCGGCTTCTACCGGGTGCGCGGGGACATCAGGCGCCTGCGGTGACGGCGGTGGCGGGCGCGGCGTCGCGTGGCGCCGCTCCCGGATCCGCCGGCCGCCGGCGCACCGCGGGACCGCTCAGGAGGCGGCGCGCAGCGTCCGGTTGCGGCGCACGGAGGACCAGAAGGAGGCGCCGATCAGGACGACGCCGACGAGGCCGGTGATGATCTCGTTGATCTCGTACTGGATGGTGACCAGCAGGATCAGCGACAGGGCGCCGATCGCGTAGTGGGCGCCGTGCTCCAGGTAGACGTAGTCGTCGAGGGTGCCCTGGCGGACCAGGTAGACGGTCAGGGACCGCACGTACATGGCGCCGATGCCGAGGCCGAGGGCCATCAGGACGATGTCGTTGGTGATGGCGAAGGCGCCGATGACGCCGTCGAAGGAGAAGGACGCGTCCAGGACCTCCAGGTAGAGGAACATGAAGAACGCCGCCTTGCCCGCCAGCTTGACGGGCGATCCGGAGGACCTTCCCGCCTGCTCCGCGTCCTGCTCCGCCTCCCGCTCCCGCTCCCGCTCCTCCTCGTTCTCCAGGCGTTGCTCGAAGAAACCGGAGAGGCCGCCCACGACCATGTAGGTGATCAGACCGCCCACGCCCGCCAGCAGCACCGTCTCCGCCTTGTCGGCGTGCGTGCCGCCGTGCTGGTGGGCATGGGCGCCGAAGGTGGTGGCGGAGACGAGCAGCATGACCAGGGCGATGCAGACCGACAGCATGTCGACCCTGCCGAGCTTGACCAGCGGACGCTCCAGCCACCCCAGCCACTTGATCTCCCGGTCCTCGAACACGAAGTCGAGGAAGATCATCATCAGGAACATGCCGCCGAAGGCCGCGATCGACGGATGGGCGTCCGTCACCAGCTCCTGGTAGCGGTCCTTGTCGGTGAGCGCCAGGTGCACCGCGCTCCAGGGACTCAGCCGGGCACTGATCGCCACGATCACCACCGGGAAGACCAGCCGCATACCGAACACCGCGATCACGATGCCGACGGTGAGGAAGATCTTCTGCCAGAAGGCATTCATCTTCTTCAGGATCCCGGCGTTGATCACCGCGTTGTCGAAGGACAGCGAGACCTCCAGGACGGACAGGATCGCCACGATGCCGAGGGCGGTCCAGCCGTCGTAGAGCACACCCGCCGCCAGGCCGAGGGCCGTCACGGCGAAAGCCCAGCGGAACGTCTTCAACAGCACCGGCCACTCATTCCTGTCGTCCATTCCTGTCGTCGCGCCGTACGGGCGGGCATCCCGTGCCAGTGCCCGCCACGCACGTTGTTTACCACGCTGGAGTCGTTCGTTTCCTTGAGTCGTTCGTGTCCCAGGGAGTAGGTTCGCCGCCATGACGGCATCCCGGCACTCCCGGAATCCGGCCACCGCCGACGAACTGCGCCTGGCGGGACTGCGGGTGACCGCCGCCCGGGTCGCGCTGCTCGAGACCGTACGGGCGGGGGACCACCTCGACGCCGAGGCCCTCACCCGCGGGGTGCGCCGGCGTGTGGGGCACGTCTCCCTCCAAGCCGTGTACGACGCCCTGCACGCCCTGACCGCGGCAGGGCTCGTGCGCCGTATCGAACCGCCCGGCGGCGCGGCGCGGTTCGAGGGACGGGTCGGTGACAACCACCACCACGTCCTGTGCCGGTCCTGCGGCGCCCTCGCCGACGTCGACTGCGCCGTCGGCGACGCGCCGTGCCTGACCGCCTCCGACGACCGCGGCTTCGTGATAGACGAGGCCGAGGTCATCTACCGGGGCCTGTGCCCCGACTGCTCCACGCCCAGCAGTTCCCCAGCACCTTGATCCGCCCCGTCCGGAAGGATTCCCATGTCCGAGAACCACGACGCCATCGTGACCGACGCGAAGGCCGAGGAGACGGGCGGTTGCCCGGTCGCCCACGGACGCGCCGCGCACCCCACGCAGGGCGGCGGAAACCGTCAGTGGTGGCCGGAGCGGCTCAACCTGAAGATCCTCGCCAAGAACCCCGCCGTCGCCAACCCGCTGGGTGAGGAGTTCGACTACGCCGAGGCCTTCGAGGCCCTCGACCTGGCGGCCGTGAAACGGGACATCGCCGAGGTGCTGACCACCTCGCAGGACTGGTGGCCCGCCGACTTCGGCAACTACGGCCCGCTGATGATCCGGATGGCCTGGCACAGCGCGGGCACCTACCGGATCAGCGACGGCCGCGGCGGCGCGGGCGCCGGCCAGCAGCGCTTCGCCCCGCTCAACAGCTGGCCGGACAACGGCAACCTCGACAAGGCCCGCCGCCTGCTGTGGCCGGTCAAGAAGAAGTACGGCCAGAACCTCTCCTGGGCCGACCTGCTCGTCCTCACCGGCAACGTCGCGCTGGAGACGATGGGCTTCGAGACCTTCGGCTTCGCCGGCGGCCGCGCCGACGTCTGGGAGGCCGAGGAGGACGTCTACTGGGGCCCCGAGACCACCTGGCTCGACGACCGCCGCTACACCGGCGACCGCGAGCTGGAGAACCCGCTCGGCGCCGTCCAGATGGGCCTGATCTACGTCAACCCGGAAGGCCCCAACGGCAACCCGGACCCGATCGCCGCCGCCCGCGACATCCGCGAGACGTTCCGCCGCATGGCGATGAACGACGAGGAGACCGTCGCGCTCATCGCCGGCGGGCACACCTTCGGCAAGACCCACGGCGCCGGCCCGGCCGACGCCGTCGGCGACGACCCCGAGGCCGCCGCCATGGAGCAGCAGGGCCTCGGCTGGAAGAGTACCCACGGCACGGGCAAGGGCGGCGACGCCATCACCTCCGGCCTGGAGGTCACCTGGACCAGCACGCCCACCCAGTGGGGGAACGGCTTCTTCAAGAACCTCTTCGAGTACGAGTACGAGCTGGAGCAGAGCCCCGCCGGAGCCAACCAGTGGGTGGCCAAGGACGCCCCGGAGATCATCCCCGACGCGCACGACCCGGCGAAGAAGCACCGCCCCAGGATGCTCACCACCGACCTGTCGCTGCGCCTCGACCCGGTCTACGGGCCGATCTCCCGCCGGTTCTACGAGAACCCGGAGGAATTCGCCGACGCCTTCGCCCGCGCCTGGTTCAAGCTGACGCACCGCGACATGGGCCCGAAGTCCCTGTACCTCGGCCCGGAGGTCCCCGAGGAGACCCTGATCTGGCAGGACCCGCTGCCCGAGCCCGAGGGCGAGGCCGTCGACGCCGAGGACATCGCCACCCTCAAGACCAAGCTCCTCGAGTCCGGCCTTTCGGTGTCGCAGCTGGTGACCACCGCGTGGGCCTCGGCGTCCACCTTCCGCGGCAGCGACAAGCGCGGCGGCGCCAACGGCGCCCGCATCCGGCTTCAGCCGCAGCGCGGCTGGGAGGTCAACGAGCCGGACGAGCTGGCGCAGGTGCTGCGCGTCCTGGAGGGCGTCCAGCAGGAGTTCAACTCCGGTGCGGGCGCCAAGAAGGTCTCCCTGGCCGACCTGATCGTCCTCGGCGGCTCGGCCGCGGTCGAGAAGGCGGCCAAGGAAGCCGGCTTCCCGGTGCAGGTCCCCTTCGCCGCGGGCCGCGTGGACGCCACGGAGGAGCACACCGACGCCGAGTCGTTCGAGGCCCTCGAGCCGACCGCCGACGGCTTCCGCAACTACCTCGGCAAGGGCAACCGGCTGCCGGCCGAGTTCCTGCTCCTCGACCGTGCCAACCTGCTCACCCTGAGCGCGCCCGAGATGACCGTCCTGGTCGGCGGCCTGCGCGTGCTGGGCGCGGGCCACCAGCAGTCCCAGCTCGGCGTGTTCACCCGGACGCCCGGCTCGCTGACCAACGACTTCTTCGTCAACCTGCTCGACCTGGGCACGGAGTGGAAGTCGACGTCCGAGGACCAGACCACCTTCGAGGGCCGCGACGCCGCCACGGGCGAGGTCAAGTGGGCCGGCAGCCGCGCCGACCTGGTGTTCGGCTCCAACTCCGAGCTGCGGGCGCTCGCCGAGGTCTACGCGAGCGACGACGCCAAGGAGAAGTTCGTGCACGACTTCGTCGCCGCCTGGGTCAAGGTCATGAACCTCGACCGCTTCGACCTGGCCTGATCCACCCCGCCCCTCCCGGAGGCACGTTCCAGGGTCCCGGGAGGGGCGAAATCCGGTGGCCGGGCGCGGCGCACGGTGCTGGGATGGCGTCATGCTCAGCGACGCGCCGGTGACCGTGGACCGGGGGCGGTACCAGGACACCGTCACCCCCTGGGAGGAACCGGCCTGGCGCACCGAGGCCCTCGGCTGGACCGAGGCCCGGCTGACCGCCCGCGGCCTGCGGCCGACGGGACACTGGCGGGCGCGGCTGCGGCCCTGGTCCGTCCTGCTGCGGCTGAGCATCGAGGGTGGCGACGCCGTCTGGTTCAAGGCGAACCCGCCGGCCAGTGCCTTCGAGGGCGCCCTGACCGCGGCGCTGGCCCGCTGGGTCCCCGGGAACGTACTGGAGCCGCTGGCGGTGGACACCGGACGCGGCTGGTCGCTGCTGCCCGACGGGGGACCGCTCTTCCGGGACGTCCTGGCGCGGGAGGCGGTCACTCCCGGCGCCTGGGAGGGCCTCCTGCGCCAGTACGGGGCCATGCAGCACGCCCTGACCCCCCGCGCCGGCGAGATCGAACGCCTGGGTGTGCCCGCCGTGCCCACCGACGCGCTGCCCGGCGTCCTCGACCGGCTGGACGAGACGCCGCTGCCGTCCCGGGACCGGGCCGCGCTCCGGGAACTGCGCCCCCGCCTCCGGGACTGGTGCGCCGAACTCGCGGCCCTGGGCGTCCCCGACTCCCTCGACCACGCCGACCTGCACGACGGCCAGCTGTTCCGTCCCGCGCCCGGCCGGTTCACCTTCTTCGACTGGGGCGACGCGATCGTCGCCCACCCCTTCGCCAGCCTCGCCGTCCCCGCCCGCCGGGCGGCCGAGCACCACGGGACGCGCATCCTGCCGCGCCTGCGCGACGCCTACCTCGAACCCTGGACGGGCGCCGGCCGTACGCCCGCGCAGCTGCGGCGCGCGGTGCGCCTCGCCTGGCGGCTCAGCGCACTGAACCGCGCCGCCGCCTATGGCAGGCTCTTCCCCACGGCGTCCGGCGGCGCCGCAGCCGCGACGGCCGCGGCGGGCGCACGCTGCCTCCTCGAACTGCTGGACGAACCCCCCTTGTAGCAGCGGCCGGTTCCAGCGGCCGCTCCGCGCTGCCGGGCCATTGTCAGTGGCGGATGCGAGGCTTCCTCTCATGGATGAGGTGGAGTTCATGCGCGGCAGGGTCTACGGCGCCGATCACGACAACCCCGGGCCGCGCACCGGTCGCGTCTACGCCCACCTGGTGGGCGGCCCCCTGGACGGCCTGCTGCTGGACGTCACGGACCTCACGGAACAGGAGCGCGGCCGCGCGGTGGCACTGGCGACGGAGATAGGCCGCTACGGCCCCGGCGGCCGCTCCGCCTACGCCCCGAGGCCGGGGGACGCCCGCCGCTTCGACTGGCGGGGCGACGTGCCCTGACCGGGCACCGCCCCCGTCTGCGCGGTGAGCGCCGTCAGCAGCCAGTCGTGCGCGGTCCCGGGGGTCGGCTCCGGCCGCCCGCCCGGCGCGGTGTTCACCTCGGACACCAGCTCCCAGTAGCCGTCCAGCCGGGGATCGGCGGCGAGCTGCCCGGCCAGCCGGTACCGGAAGCCGGGGGTGTCCCGCACCCCGTACGCGCTCGTGTACGCGGCCACGAAGCCGTCCAGCGCCTCACCCGGATGCGGCCGGCGGCCCCAGCGCAGCTGCGCCCCGGCCAGCTCGTACGCCTCCGCGAGGCCCGCGTACAGCACGGCGGCGCCCCGCGCACCGGCGGCCCGGTGGGCCTCGGGCTGGGGCTGGGCCGTGCCCGGACACGGCGCGAGCGTAAGGGCGTTGAGACGGGCGAAGGCCAGGACCTGGGCCGGAGCGGGATCGTCGGGCGGCTGCGGGACCGCCACGTCCAGGAAGGCCCCGGCCGACCGGGCCGGCATCCGGGCCGGCAGCCAACCGCGCCAGAACCGCACCAGCGGCGCCGTGCTGGGCGGGACGGACACGGCACCGATCAACCGCAGCCGGTCGGCCTGCTCACCGGGCGGCGACTCCTGCACCAGCCGCAGCGCGGCCTCCCGCCAGCGCAAGGCCCGCAGCTCCGAGCCGACCTCACGCAGCCGGCCCGCCACGGCGGCCTCCAGGGCCCCGCCCGCCCCGCTCCCGCCGCCCGCCGCGTCGTCCGCGTGCCGCTCGTCGAGAATGCGCCGCACTTCCGGAACGCCCAGGCCCAGGGCGCGCAAGGAGCGGATCAGCCGCAGCCGGTCGAGTGCCTCGGGACCGTACCGACGGTGCCCTCCGGCGCTGCGGGACGCCTCCGGCAGCAGACCCCGGTCCGAGTAGAAGCGGACCGTCTTGACGGTGACACCCGCGTCCTCGGCCAGCTCGCCGATGCCGCACAGACCGTCGTTCGACGTGAACACTTGAACCTCCCTCAGGGGGAGTTCCTACCGTACCGGCGACGGCGGGCCGGTGATCGGGCCGGGCCGCGTCACGGACGGAGGAGAGAGCGGACCATGACCGCGTTCATCCTGGTGTCGGGCATGTTCACCGGCACACACATCTGGCAGGACACCGTCGCGCGCCTGACCGCGGTGGGCGCCGAGGTGCACACGGTCGCCCTCACCGGCCTCGACGGACCCCGCGCGGCCGGCGACGTGGCCGTGGACCTGGAGACCCACATCGCGGACGTGCTCGCGGTGGTCGACTCCGTGGGCACGGCCGAGGACCGGCGGATCGTGCTGGTCGGCCACGACTACGGCATCCACCCGGCGGTCGGTGCCGCCGACCGGCGTGCGGAGCGCATCGAGCGGATCGTCTACCTGGACTCGGGCCTGCCGAGGGACGGCGTCCCGGCCCTGGCCGCCGTACCCGACCAGTCCCTGCGCGAGCGGCTCGCGGGAGGCGCCGCAACCGCCGAAACCGCCGCAACCGGCGGGGCGGAAGAGGCCCAAGGGGTGCTGCCGCCCCCGGCGCTCGACGAGTGGGCGCGCTGGGGCAGCACCGCGGGAGTCCCCGACGCCGCACTGGACCGGCTCACCGCACTCGCCGCGCCCCAGCCCCTGGGCACCCTGCTCCAGCCGCTGCGGCTGACCGGCGCGGTCGACCCGGTGCCCACCACCGGCGTGCTGTGCACCGGCAACGGCACGAGCATCGAGCTGATCCAGATGCTGGTGCGCCTCGGCGACCCCGCGCTGCGCCCCCTGACCGACCCCCGGGTGACCTTCTTCGAACTGCCCACCGGCCACTGGCCGATGCTGTCCTGCCCCGCCGAGCTGACGGACGTGCTGCTGCGGGCCGCGGCGGGCGAGGGGCACCGGCTGGAGCCGGTCGACGACGTCGCGGGGCCGGGACACATGCAGCCGTTCCTGATGGACGTGCCCGACGTCCCGAGGGAGCGGCACGGAAACGTCGACCTCTACCTGCCCGACGCCGAGGAGCCGCGCCCCGCCGTGGTGTTCGTGCACGGCGGCCCGGTGCCCGCCGACGCCCGGCCGACTCCGCGGGACTGGCCCGGCCTGACGGGGTACGCACGGTGCGTGGCCGGGGACGGAGCCGTGGGTGTCCTCCTCGACCACCGCCTGCACGACCTCGGCGACTACGAGCGGGCCGCCGCGGACGTGGCGGCCGCCGTGGAGCTGGCGCGGGCCGATCCGCGGGTGGACGGGGACCGGATCGCGCTGTGGTTCTTCTCCGGCGGTGGCCTGATCGCCGCCGACTGGCTGGACGCGCCCCCGGCGTGGCTGCGCTGCCTGGCGGCCACCTACCCCGTCCTCGCGCCCCTGCCGAACTGGGGGATGTCCGAGACCCGCCTGCGACCGGCGCGGGCCGTGGCGAACGCGGGCGACCTGCCCCTCGTACTCACCCGGGTGGGGCGGGAGATGCCGGAGATCGCCGCCACGGTGGAGGAGTTCCTGGCCGCGGCCAAGGACCGCGGGGCGGACGTGGAGGTGATCGACGTGCCGAACGGCCATCACGGCTTCGAGACCATCGACGTGACCGACGAGTCGCGCGCGGCGGTGCGTCACGCCATACGCACGGTGCTCGGTCACGCCTTCGGGCCGGGGACCGGGACTCGGCCGGGGGCCGGGGCCGGGACACGGTGACGGCGGGCGCGGTGCGCCACCAATCCGTTGGCCGCCCGGTGCCGGATTACCGTCGTGAGCGACCACGACAAGACCCCACGCACATCGTCGGCCAGGACCTGGACCCGCCTCGCGCTGGGAGGCCTGAGCGGTCTCCTGGCGGGGGGCGCCGCCCTCGCCGTCGCCGAGGCGGCGGCGGCCGCGGTGCGCCCGCAGGCCGGTCCGGTCGTCGCGGTCGGCGCGGCCGCCATCGACCGTACGCCGACCGCCGTGAAGGACTGGGCGATCCGTACCTTCGGCGCCAACGACAAGCTGGTGCTCCAGCTCGGCATCCTCGCTGTGCTGACCCTGTTCGCCCTGGTCCTCGGCGCGTTCGCGGTCCGCCACCGGCGCACCGGTGCCGCGGGAGTCCTGGTCTTCGGAGTCGTCGGCGCCGCGGCGGCCCTCGGCAGGCCCGACTCCACCGGCGTCACGGACGCCCTCCCCTCCGTCCTGGGGGCGATCGCCGGCGCGGCCCTCCTGTACGTCCTCGTCGGCCTCCTCCCGGCGCCGCGCCGGGAGGTGCCGGAGGAGCGGGGCGAGGGATGGGACCGGCGCCGTTTCGTGCTCGCGGCGACGGCCGCCGCCGCGGCCTCCGCCGGGACCGGCGTCCTGGGCCGGTCCCTGAGCGGCGCGGGCGGCCGGGAAGCCGCCGCCTCCCGGCGGCGGATCACCCTTCCGGCGCCCGGCTCACCGGCCCCGGCGATGCCCCGGCGGGCACAGGTCGGGGTGGAGGGGGTCAGCTCCTTCGTCACCCCCAACAGCGACTTCTACCGGGTCGACACCGCCCTGGTGGTCCCCAAGGTGGACGCCACGACCTGGCGGCTGCGCCTCCACGGCGAGGGGGTGGCCCGGGAGAAGACGCTGACCTTCGACGACCTCCTGCGCCGGCGGCTGATCGAGCGGGACGTCACCCTCACCTGCGTGTCCAACGAGGTCGGCGGCCCGTACGTCGGCAACGCGCGCTGGATCGGCGTCCGACTCGCCGACCTGCTGGAGGAGTGCGGGGTCCGGCGCCCGTCGGAGGGCGGCCCGGCGGACCAGCTCGTGGCCCGGTCCGTGGACGGCATGACCATCGGCAGCCCCGTCGAGGACGTCATGGACGGCCGCGACGCGATGCTCGCCCTCGGCATGAACGGCGAGCCCCTGCCCTTCGAGCACGGATTCCCCGTCCGCATGCTGGTGCCCGGCCTCTACGGCTACGTCTCGGCCTGCAAGTGGATCGAGGAGATCGAGCTGACCACGTTCGACGCGTACGACGCGTACTGGGTCAAGCGCGACTGGGCCCGCGAGGCACCGATCAAGACCCAGTCCCGGATCGACACGCCGAAGCCGTTCGCCCGGCCGGAGGCGGGCACGGTGATGGTCGCCGGAGTGGCCTGGGCCCAGCACCGGGGCATCGACAGGGTCGAGATCCGCGTCGACGACGGCCCCTGGCAGGAGGTCACCCTGGCCGCCGAGGACTCGCGCGACACCTGGCGGCAGTGGTCGTACGCCTGGCGGGCCACCAAGGGCGGGCACACCCTCACCGTGCGGGCCACCGACCGGACCGGCGAAGTGCAGACGGAGAGGCGTACCCGCACCGTGCCCGACGGCGCGAGCGGTTGGCACTCGGTCGTGGTGACGGTGGAGTGACGACCGGGACGGCGCCGCACCGCGCTGCCCCGCCCCGGCCCGCTTCGGCCCGCCTCGGCCCGGGGCGGGGCAAGCGTTTTCTGTTCGCAGTCTTGACGTGTACGCGGCGTAATGAGTTTCATGGAGGCGCAGTGTGGGAGCGCTCCCATGCGGCGCGCGATGCGCCCCTCCCATGCCTCCTCACCGCCCCTCGCCCCGTGTCCGCACTACGCAATCCTGGAGTCGCCGTGCGCACAGCAAGACGTGGAACCCCCGCACCGAAGCCCCTCGCGGCCCGTCTGGTGGCCGGCCTCGCCGCGCTGATCGGGCTGCTCGTCGTCGGCGCCCTCTGTCCGGGCGCCGCCGTGGCCCAGTCGCCCGCGGCCCGGGCCCCCGCGCAAGGGCAGGCGGCCGGCGCCCGGGCGGCCGGTCTGCACATCAGCGAGGGCCGCCTGGTGGAGGGCAACGGCAACGACTTCGTCATGCGCGGGGTCAACCACGCCCACACCTGGTATCCGGGTGAGACGCAGTCGCTGGCGGACGTCAAGGCGCTGGGCGCCAACAGCGTCCGGGTCGTCCTGTCGGACGGGCACCGCTGGAGCGAGAACGGCCCCGAGGACGTCGCCGCCGTCATCGAGCGGTGCAAGGCCAACCGGCTGATCTGCGTGCTGGAGGTGCACGACACCACCGGCTACGGCGAGGACGCCGCGGCCGGCACCCTCGACCACGCCGCCGACTACTGGATCGGCCTCAAGGACGTCCTGGCCGGCCAGGAGGACTACGTCGTCGTCAACATCGGCAACGAGCCCTGGGGCAACACCGATCCCGCCGGGTGGACCGAGCCCACCGTCGCGGCCGTCGAGAAGCTGCGCACCGCCGGACTCCAGCACACGATCATGGTGGACGCCCCCAACTGGGGCCAGGACTGGCAGGGTGTCATGCGCGCCCAGGCGCAGTCCGTCTACGACGCCGACCCCACCGGCAACCTGATCTTCTCCATCCACATGTACAGCGTCTACGACACCGCCCAGGAGATCACGGACTACCTGAACGCGTTCGCCGACGCGAAACTGCCCCTCCTCATCGGCGAGTTCGGCGGGCCCGCCGACCAGTACGGCGACCCGGACGAGGACACCATGATGGCCACCGCCGAGCAGCTCCGCCTCGGCTACCTCGCGTGGTCGTGGAGCGGCAACACCGACCCCGTCCTCGACCTGGCCCTCGACTTCGACCCGAGCAGGCTCAGCGACTGGGGCGAGCGCATCTTCCACGGCGCCGACGGCATCGCCGGGACCTCGAAGGAGGCCACCGTCTACGGCGGCGGCGCCCCGGACACCCAGGCCCCGACGGCTCCCGGCCCCCCGACCGCCACCGCCGTCACCGCCACCGCCGTCACCCTCGGCTGGACCGCCGCCACCGACGACACCGCGGTCACCGGCTACGACGTCGTCCGCCTCGGCGACGGCACCGAGACCACGGTCGCCTCCTCGGCCACGACCACCGCCACCGTGACCGGCCTCACCCCGGGCACCGCGTACACCTTCGCCGTCCGCGCCCGCGACGCGGCGGGCAACCGCTCCACCGCCTCTCCCGCCGTGGAGGTCACCACCGACGAGGGCGGCGGCACCCCGGGCGGCGCCTGCGCCGTCGGCTACCGCGTGGTGGGCGAGTGGCCGGGCGGCTTCCAGGGCGAGATCGCCGTCCGCAACACCGGGAGCACCGCCGTGGGTCCGTGGACGCTGGCCTTCGCCTTCGCCGACGGCCAGACCGTCACCCACATGTGGGGCGGCACCGCCACCCAGAACGCGGGCGCGGTAAGCGTCGCCCCGGCCTCCTACACCGCCACCATCCCGGCCGGCGGCACGGTCACCCTGGGCTTCACCGCCCAGAAGGACGGCAACAACACCGCCCCGGCCGCGTTCCGCCTGAACGGGGCCGTCTGCGCCACCGCCTGACCCTCACCACGACACCTCACGGACGTCGGCCCGGCTCTGCGGCTGCGTCGTCGCGGTGATCTCCGAACGGTGGCGGCTCGCCGAGAACGTCACCTTCAGCGTCTGCGGCGCGCTCTGCTCCGTATTCACCGTGAAGCCCTGGTTCGGCACCGCCGAGATCAGGCACACCCCGCCGCCGCCGAACCGCACGGTCGCCTTGCCACCCTCGGACGGCACCGTGTACACGCCCGCCCCGCCCTCCTCGCAGCCCGGGTCGCCCCCGCCCGCGGGAGGCCGCGGGGCCGTGGTGCGAGGGCTCGGCGTCGGCGTGGGGGTCGGGGCCGGCTCGGGCGCCCGGTCGCTGGTGCGCGACGGCGTCGGGCTGGGCGCGCGGCTGGTGGGCGACGGGCTGGGGGTGGCCGTCACGGTCTTGGAGACGGTCGGCCGGGGCGGGGCCGGGAGCTCCTCGGGCGCCGTCTGCGCGACCGGCGCGGTCGGCCGGGTCGACCCCACCACGAAGTGGATGGTGATGATGACAGCCGTCACACTGGCCGCCGTGCAGGACAGCCAGATGATCAGGTAGCGCAGAAGGCGGGACACGACACCATAGTGACGGACCGGCTAACGTGCCTGCCCATGGCCTCCGTACTTGTCGTCGAGGACGACCCTGTGATCCGGGCCGCGCTGATCGAGGTCCTCGCCGGACACGGCTACGCGGTGAAGACCGCACACCAGGGGTTCGAGGCGCTGCGCGACATCACCCAGAGCCCGCCGGACATCGTCGTGCTCGACCTCGGGCTGCCCGACCTCGACGGACTCGACGTACTGCGGATGATCCGGGGCATATCCCGCGTCCCGGTGCTGGTCGCCACCGCCCGGGACGAGGAGAGCGAGATCATCCGGCTGCTCAACGCCGGGGCTGACGACTACCTGGTCAAGCCCTTCTCCGGCGGTCAGCTCGCGGCCCGGCTCGCCGCCGTGCTGCGCCGCTCCGCACCCGCCGACCTCCGGGCCGCGCGGCTGCCGGTCCTCCAGGTCGCCGACCTCCGCATCGACCCCACCGCGCGCACCGCTCATCTCGCCGGCCGCGAACTTCCCCTCACCCGCCGCGAGTTCGACCTGCTCGCCTATCTGGCCGCCCATGCCGACCAGGTCGTCTCGCGGCAGCGGATCCTCGCCGAGGTGTGGCAGCAGCCGTACGTGGAGGACCAGACGGTGGACGTCCACCTGTCCGCACTGCGCCGCAAGATGGGGGAGAAGGCGCGCAAGCCCCGTTATCTCCACACCGTGCGCGGCATCGGCATCAAGCTGGTCAGCGCGCCATGAGACGTGCCCTCGCCGGGATCGCCCTGGCCGTCACCTCCATGGTGGCGCTGTCGTTCCTCATCCCGCTCGCCCTCCTCGTGCGCGAACAGGCCCGCGACCGGGTCACCACCGCCGCCGAGCAGCGCGCCGCGGCCCTCTCGCCGGTGCTCGCCCTCACCACCCGGCGCGCGGACGTCCAGCAGGCCGTCGCGGAGCTCGGCTCCGCAGACCAGCTGGCCGTACGGCTGCCCGACGGCGGTTTCGTCGGCACCCCGCACGCGCCCGAGGAGGCGCTCGACCGGGCCGTACGGGGGCGCGAGACGCTCGCCGTGGACACCTCGGACGGCTGGGCGTACCTCCAGCCCGTCGTCCTGCGGGGCGAGCGGGTCGCGGTCGTCGAGGCCTACGTGCCCGCCGCCGACCTCACCCGGGGCGTGACGGCCTCCTGGGGCGTGATGGCCCTGCTGGCGCTGGGCCTGGTGGGCGGCTCGGTGCTGGTCGCCGACCGGCTCGGCGCCCGCGTGGTCCGCTCCTCCCGGGGCCTCAAGCGCGCTTCCCTCGCGCTCGGCTCCGGCGACCTCGGCGTACGGGTGGAGCCGGACGGGCCGCCCGAGCTGCAAGAGGCCGGAGTGGCGTTCAACACGATGGCCGACCGGGTCGTCGATCTGCTCGCCGTCGAACGCGAACTGGTCGCAGACCTCTCGCACCGGCTGCGCACCCCGCTGACCGCCCTCTACCTGGAGGCCGACCGGATGGGCGCGACACCGAGCGCCCGGCGGGTCACGGAAGCGGCCGGCCAGCTGGAGCGCGAACTGGACTCGATCATCGCGGCGGCGCGCACCCCGCTGGCGGCGGCACAGCTCGCCGGGGCCGGCGCGGGGACCGCGAAACCGTGCGACGTCGCGGAGGTGGTCACCATGCGGCTGGACTTCTGGTCGGTCCTCGCCGCCCAGCAGGAGCGGCCGTTCGAGCGCTCCCTCACCCCGCGTCCGACCCCCGTGGCCTTCCCCGAGGACGACCTCGCCGCCGTCGTCGACGCCCTGATCGGCAACGTCTTCCGGCACACCCCGCAGGGCACCCGCTTCGTCGTGCGCGTGGAGCGCCGGGACCGGCACGTGCACCTCACGGTCGACGACGCCGGACCGGGCGTCGCGGACCCCGAGGCGGCACTCACCCGGGGCGTCAGCGTCGGCGGTTCCACGGGGCTGGGCCTGGACATCGTGGCCCGGGCGGCCCGCACGGCCGACGGCGAACTGACGATCACCCGCGCGCCGCTCGGGGGCGCACGGGTGACGGTGTCGTTCGCGCTGGCGGACACGCGCGCGGGCGGCGGCGCCGGACGGTGACGTGCGGGCAGATGGCGAAAGGTGTCAGCGGCCGGTGCCGAAGTCCTGGGTCCACCAGGGGCCGCCGTCGCCGAAGTGGACGCCGACGCCCAGCTCCTTGTAGGAGCAGTTGAGTATGTTCGCCCGGTGGCCGGGGCTGTTCATCCAGGAGTCCATCACCGAGGCGGCGTCCGCCTGGCCCCGGGCTATGTTCTCCCCGAGGGTCGACCACTGGTAACCGGCGGCCTCGACCCGGCTCGCCATGGTGGAGCCGTCCGGACCCGTGTGGGACATCACGCCGCTGTTCGCCATGACGTCGCTGTAGTCGTCCGCGGCCCGGGTCAGCTTGTCGTTGGCGGTGACCGGCGAGCAGCCCGCCGCGGTCCGCTCCTCGTTCACCAGCGCGAGGACCTGGGCCTCCGCGCCGCCCGTCGTGCCGGAGCCGGAGCCCGAGCCCGAGCCGGAACCGGAGCCTGATCCGCTGCCCGGCCCCGAGCCGCTGCCCCCGCCGGACCCGGTGCTCCCGGACCCGTCGGCGCCGCTCTTCGTGGTGGCCCTGACGGGAGCCTTCGAGGTCGGTGCGGGGGCTTTGGTGGTGCCGGCCGTCGGGCTCGCCGTCTTCTTCGGCTTCTTCTTCGGCTCGGCGCTCGGGCTCGGCGAGGCGCTCGCCGGGGCGCTCGGGCTCGCCGACGCGGACGCGAGCGGTGCGGCACCGCCCGCCGCGTCCTCGGCGTTCGGCGCCTGGTCGGCGGCGTTCGCGGTGACCCGGTCGGAAGCCCCGCCGTCGTCGCCGTCGGTGACGGCGAGGGTGATCCCGACGCCCGCCGTCAAAGTGACGGCGCCGAGTGCCAGCGCGGTACCGCGGCTCCTGAGCCCGCCGCGGGGGCGGGCGTGGGAGCGGGACGGGCGAGCGGCTCGGCGGGAACCCATACGCAGGACACCTCGGCTTGTCGGTCGGCTGGCGGAGCCCCGTACCCGGTGGACGCGATCGCGCCCACCGGGACTGTGGGGGGTGCTCGAGAGCCTAGGACCCGACCGGCGTGGAAACGCCCGTTCGAAGGTCATCTTCAGAAAGCCTTAAAAGAGCCGCCAAAGTCCGTTGAGGAAGCGCGGCACCACCGGCACCACGCACCACCGGCACCACCGGCACCACCGGCACTACCGGGCCACCGGTGCCACCGCACCCGTGCCCGCCCGCCCCCTTACGCACGCGCGGCCCGCCACCCTCGGTCCGTCCCGGGGCGCTTCAGGGTGAAGGGCGGACACGGGTGCTCACAGGAGCCCGTCCCGTGCCCCCGATGCTCCGCCGTCCCCCCGTACCCGGCGCTTGCCGTGCCGCACGGACGGACAGTCTGTCGGCGTGAACCGGCAGGTCGCCGGACACCGCCGGCGCGCCCGAGGGGACCGGGTCCTCCCGCCCACCGCCTCCGGGCGCGCCGTGCACGGACCGAGGAGGGACCGGACATGCCGTCCACCGCCGACGAACGACAGCTGCTCGACGAAGTGCGCGACCTGCTGGCCGCCACGGTCGAGGACCTCACCGTGGAGGAGATCCGGCCCGACTCCTCGCTCCAGGACGACCTGGGGGTCGACTCGCTGGCCCGGCTGGAGCTGGTCGCGGCGATCGAGGACCGCTGGCAGATCGAGGTGCCCCAGGAGCAGGCGGACCGGCTCACGACGGTGCGGGAGATCGCCGCCCACCTCGCCGAAGCCGTCGCCGCCCCCGCGGGCGGCACCGCGTGAGCCCACGGCACGCGGCCGCCCCGGGCCGCGCGGAGGAACGGTCCGCCGTCGTCACGGGGCTGGGCCTGACCACGGCGCTGGGCGGCGACGTCCCCACCACCTGGCGGTCCCTGCTGGACGGCGGGTGCGGCGTCGAACGCGTCGACTTCGCGGAGCCGGAGGGGCCCGCGCAGGTCTATTTGGCGGCCCGGGCGGCGGTCGACCCCGCGACGGTCCTGTCGTCCGCCAAGGCGGCGCACTGCGACCGCACGGCGCAGTTCGCCCTCGTCGCCGCCCGCGAGGCCGTTCACGACGCAGGGTTCCCCGACGTGTCGGCGCTCGCCGCGGGCGGCTCGCGGGTGGCCGTGGTCGTCGGGGTGGGGCTGGGCAGCCTCACCAGCGTCCTGGAGCAGAACCGCCGCCTCCAGACGCAGGGCGCGGCGCGGGTGAGCCCGCGGACCATCCCGGTCATGCTGCCCAACCACCCGGCCGCCGAGGTCGGGCTGATGGTGGGAGCGAAGGCCGGTGTGCACGCCCCCGTCAGTGCCTGCGCCTCCGGTGCCGAGGCACTCGCCCAGGCCCTGGGCCTGATCCGGGACGGCCGCGCGGACATCGTGGTCGCGGGCGGCGCCGAGGCCGCGCTGCACCCGCTGGCCCTGGCCGGGTTCGCGCGACTGAAGGCCCTCTCCCGGCGCCACGACGACCCCAAGGGTGCCTCCCGGCCCTTCGACGCGGACCGGGACGGTTTCGTGATGGGGGAGGGCGCCGGGATGCTCGTCGTCGAGAGCGCCGCACATGCCGCCGCCCGCGGCGCCCGCGTCCACGGCCGGCTGACCGGGGCGGGCATCACCAACGACAGCCACCACGTGGCCCAGCCCGCGCCCGGCGGTACGGGCTGTGCGGCGGCCGTCGACGAGGCGCTGCGCGACGCGGGGCTCGTGCCGGAGCAGGTCCAGCACATCAACGCCCACGCCACCTCGACACCGCTCGGCGACCTCGGTGAGGCGCAGGCGCTGCACAGCGTCTTCGCCAAGGGAGTGGACGACGTGGCGGTCAGCGCCACCAAGGGCTCCTTCGGGCACACCCTCGGCGCCGCCGGAGCCATCGAGGCCGTCCTCACCGTCCTCGCCCTGCGGGACAGGACGGCACCGCCCGCGTGCAGCCTGGAACGGGTCGACCCAGAGATCGGCCTGAACGTCGTCGGCCGCGACCCGGCGGCACTGCCCGCCGGGCCCCTCGCCGCCGTCACCACGAGCATGGGCTTCGGCGGGCACAACGTCGCGCTCGCCTTCGCCGACGCCTCATGAGCAACGACCGTACGGCCCCCACCGGCGGCACACCACGCACCGTGCTGATGTGCCCCGGCCAGGGGGCCTACCTCCCCGGCGCCCTGCGCCACCTCGGCGAGCTCCCGTCCGTCCAGCGGGTGCTGCGGACGGTGGACGCCCACAGCACCGCGCTCGGCGGCACCCGGACCCCCGTCGGGCACCTCCTCACCGACGCCGAGGCGCCCGACCCCGACCGCCTCGTGCGCACCGACCCCCTCGCCTTCGACCTGGCCACCTACGCCGCCGTGGTCGCCTCCGCCACCGTCCTGCTCGACCTCGCGGCGACCCCCGTCCACGCCGTGCTCGGCCACAGCGTGGGCGACCTCGCGGCGCTCACCGTGGCCGGAGTCGTCACCCTCGAACAGGGCGTACGGCTGCTCCACGTCCGCGACCGGCTGCTGCGTGACGCGGCGCTCCCGGCGGCGGGCCTGCTGGCCATCGACCTGAGTGCCGAACGGGCGGCCGACCTGCTGCGCGCCGGGGACCTGCCCGAGGTGCGGATCGCCGCCCGCAACGCCCCCTCTCAGACGGTCCTGGCCGGGCCCGCCGACCAGTTGGCCGCCCTCGGGCACACCACTCGGGCGCTCGGCCGTCGTGCCACCGCGCTGACCAGCCGTACCGCCTACCACCATCCCGTGCTCACGGAGGTCCACCGGGCCTTTAGCCGCCTCCTGCGCGCGCAGCCCGTCGCCCCGCCCACGCTTCCCGTGTACACGGCCACCGGGCCGGGCCCCGCCCGCACCCCGGCCCAGCTGCGCACGGTGGCGGCCGCCCACCTCCGCGAGCCGCTCGCCTTCCACCGGACCCTGCGCGCGCTGCGCCTGGCGGGTTTCACCACCTACCTCGACAGCGGCCCCCGGGCGCTGCTGAGCACCCTGGCCAGGGCCGGTCTGCCCGGCTGCACCACCGCCGCCCCCTCCCGCACCCCGGTCGGCGTCGACCGCATCCGCCACCGCCTGGCCGCCGCCATGCGCTGACGCGGGCCCTTGACCCGACGGCCGCGGCGCAGGTTCATGACAGAGCCGGGAGTGGCCCGGCTCACATGGCGTACCGAGGGCGGCGCCGACACCATGGTCTCGTCACCCGGCAGGCTGAAGGGATCAAGAATGTTCCGCAAGGTGCTGGTCGCCAACCGCGGTGAGATCGCGATCCGTGCGTTCCGTGCGGGCTACGAGCTCGGCGCGCGCACCGTCGCCGTCTTCCCGCACGAGGACCGCAACTCGCTGCACCGGCTCAAGGCCGACGAGGCCTACGAGATCGGGGAGCCGGGGCATCCGGTGCGCGCGTACCTCTCCGTGGACGAGATCGTCCGCGCGGCCCGCCGTGCGGGCGCCGACGCCGTCTACCCGGGCTACGGGTTCCTGTCCGAGAATCCCGAACTCGCCCGCGCCTGCGAAGAGGCCGGGATCACCTTCGTCGGACCCAGCACCCAGATCCTCGAACTGACCGGAAACAAGGCCCGCGCGGTGGCCGCCGCCCGCGAGGCCGGCGTACCGGTGCTCGGCTCCTCCGCGCCCTCCACCGACGTCGACGAACTCGTACGGGCCGCCGACGACGTCGGCTTCCCCGTGTTCGTCAAGGCGGTCGCGGGCGGCGGCGGGCGCGGCATGCGCCGGGTCGAGGAACCCGCCCAGCTGCGCGAGGCCATCGAGGCCGCCTCCCGCGAGGCCGCCTCCGCCTTCGGCGACCCCACCGTCTTCCTGGAGAAGGCGGTCGTCGAACCCCGCCACATCGAGGTGCAGATCCTCGCCGACGGCGAGGGCGAGGTCATCCACCTCTTCGAGCGGGACTGCTCGGTGCAGCGCCGCCACCAGAAGGTGATCGAGCTGGCGCCCGCCCCCAACCTCGACCCGGTCCTGCGGGAGCGGATCTGCGCCGACGCCGTGAACTTCGCCCGGCAGATCGGCTACCGCAACGCGGGCACCGTGGAGTTCCTCGTCGACCGGGACGGCAACCACGTCTTCATCGAGATGAACCCGCGCATCCAGGTCGAGCACACGGTCACCGAGGAGGTCACCGACGTCGACCTCGTCCAGTCCCAGCTGCGCATCGCCGCCGGTGAGACGCTCGCCGACCTCGGCCTCGCCCAGGAGAACATCACCTTGCGCGGCGCCGCCCTCCAGTGCCGCATCACCACCGAGGACCCGGCCAACGGCTTCCGCCCCGACACCGGGCAGATCAGCGCCTACCGCTCGCCCGGCGGCTCCGGCATCCGGCTCGACGGCGGCACCACCCACGCCGGTACGGAGATCAGCGCCCACTTCGACTCGATGCTGGTCAAGCTCTCCTGCCGGGGGCGGGACTTCACCACCGCCGTGAACCGGGCCCGGCGCGCGGTCGCCGAGTTCCGCATCCGCGGCGTCGCCACCAACATCCCCTTCCTCCAGGCGGTCCTGGACGACCCCGACTTCCAGGCCGGCCGGGTCACCACCTCGTTCATCGAGCAGCGCCCGCACCTGCTCACCGCCCGCCACTCCGCCGACCGCGGCACCAAGCTGCTGACCTACCTCGCCGACGTCACGGTGAACAAGCCGCACGGCGAGCGCCCCGAGCTGATCGACCCGCTGACCAAGCTGCCGGCCGTACCCGCCGGTGAACCCCCGTCCGGCTCCCGCCAGTCGCTCGCCGAGCTGGGACCCGAGGGCTTCGCCCGCCGACTGCGCGCGTCGTCCACCATCGGCGTCACCGACACCACCTTCCGCGACGCCCACCAGTCGCTGCTCGCCACCCGGGTGCGCACCAAGGACATGCTCGCCGTGGCACCCGTCGTCGCCCGCACCCTGCCCCAGCTGCTGTCCCTGGAGTGCTGGGGCGGCGCCACCTACGACGTCGCCCTGCGCTTCCTCGCCGAGGACCCGTGGGAGCGGCTGGCCGCCCTGCGCGAGGCGGTGCCCAACATCTGCCTCCAGATGCTGCTGCGCGGCCGCAACACCGTGGGCTACACCCCGTACCCGACCGAGGTGACCGACGCCTTCGTGCAGGAGGCCGCCGCCACCGGCATCGACATCTTCCGCATCTTCGACGCCCTCAACGACGTCGAGCAGATGCGGCCCGCCATCGAGGCCGTACGGCAGACCGGCACCGCCGTCGCCGAGGTCGCGCTCTGCTACACCGCCGACCTGTCCGACCCCGCCGAGCGGCTCTACACCCTCGACTACTACCTGCGGCTCGCCGAGCAGATCGTGAACGCCGGCGCGCACGTGCTGGCCGTCAAGGACATGGCAGGGCTGCTGCGGGCCCCGGCCGCCGCGACGCTGGTCTCCGCGCTGCGCCGGGAGTTCGACCTGCCGGTGCACCTGCACACCCACGACACCACCGGCGGCCAGCTCGCCACCTACCTGGCCGCGATCCAGGCGGGCGCCGACGCCGTCGACGGCGCGGTGGCGTCCATGGCCGGGACCACCTCGCAGCCGTCCCTGTCGGCGATCGTGGCCGCCACCGACCACACCGAGCGGCCCACCGGCCTCGACCTCCAGGCCGTCGGCGACCTGGAGCCGTACTGGGAGAGCGTCCGCAAGGTCTACGCCCCCTTCGAGGCGGGCCTGGCCTCCCCGACGGGGCGCGTCTACCACCACGAGATCCCCGGCGGCCAGCTCTCCAACCTGCGCACCCAGGCCGTCGCGCTCGGCCTCGGCGACCGCTTCGAGGACATCGAGGCCATGTACGCCGCCGCCGACCGGATGCTGGGCCGCCTGGTGAAGGTCACCCCGTCCTCCAAGGTGGTCGGGGACCTCGCCCTGCACCTGGTGGGCGCCGGTGTCTCCCCGGCGGACTTCGAGGCCGAACCGGACCGGTTCGACATCCCGGACTCCGTGGTCGGCTTCCTGCGCGGCGAGCTGGGCACCCCGCCCGGCGGCTGGCCCGAGCCGTTCCGCAGCAAGGCGCTGCGGGGCCGCGCCGAGGCCAAGCCGCCCGCCGAGCTGTCCGAGGACGACCGCGACGGCCTGGACAAGGACCGCCGGGCCACGCTCAACCGGCTGCTGTTCCCGGGGCCGGCCCGCGAGTTCGACACGCACCGCGCCTCGTACGGCGACACCAGCGTCCTCGACAGCAAGGACTTCTTCTACGGGCTGCGCCCGGGCAAGGAGTACACGGTCGACCTCGACCCCGGCGTCCGGCTGCTCATCGAGTTGCAGGCGGTGGGCGACGCCGACGAGCGCGGCATGCGCACCGTGATGTCCTCACTGAACGGGCAGCTGCGCCCGATCCAGGTCCGGGACCGCTCGGCGGCCTCCGACGTCCCGGTGACGGAGAAGGCCGACCGGGCCGATCCGGGCCATGTCGCGGCGCCGTTCGCCGGCGTGGTGACCCTCGCCGTCGCCGAGGGCGACGCGGTGGAGGCCGGAGCCACCGTCGCCACCATCGAGGCGATGAAGATGGAGGCGTCCATCACCGCGCCGAAGTCCGGCACGGTGACCAGGCTCGCCATCAACCGCATCCAGCAGGTGGAGGGCGGCGACCTCTTGGTGCAACTCGCCTGAGAGGGCGGCTCCTTCGCCCGGGTGACGCGCCCCGCACCGTCGCGGGGCGCGTCGTGCGCTCAGGGGAACTGGACGACCTTGGACGGCACGGTGTCCGTCCCCGACGTGGCCGCGCCGGTGTCGTTGACGACATGGCGGTACTGGCCCATGCCGCCCAGTGAGATCACCTGGAGGTTGCGCATCCTGACGCCCGGCTTGACCGGCACCTGGAACCCGTGGTGCTGGACGATCGTCGGGTCGGACGTGTAGTTGCAGTAGCTGCCGAGCGCCACCGCGTCGTGCTCGTTCACCGAGTCGGCGACCTTGTAGGCCGCGTAGCCGACGATGCCGTCGTGGGTGATGGCGGCCTCGTTCGGGGCGTCGTAGGCCTTCTCGTTCTGGAAGAAGATGGTCCGGCCGCGCTCCCCGCTCCAGTAGACGTCGTACTTGTTGAAGTGCTCGACGAACAGTCCGGTCGCGAGGACGTCGTCGCCGTTGACCCGCAGACCGTAGTCGGCGCGGTTGGTCTCCCAGCCGACGCCCTCGCCGTGGTCGGCCCGCCAGATCCAGGTGTGGTCGATGAGCACGTCGTCACTCTCGACCACGACGGAGTCGGTGGCCTTGCCGGGGCCCGCGCCGCCGACGCGGATGAACACGTCCTGCATGGTGGTGGGGTTGGCGGAGTGGTCGGCGTTCCCGCCCGGCGTGCCGATCCGCAGCAGCGTGTCGGAGTTCACCGGTCCGGCGTCGATGAGGAAGCCCGCGAGCCGCACGCCGTCGACGTCCGCCACGTGCATGGCGTCGACTCCGCCGTCCGGAATGATCGTGGCCAGACCGAGGCCGAGCACCACGGTGTTGGCACGGTCGACCTCGATGGTCTGGTCGATGTGGTAGACACCGGGCGTGAACAGCAGGTTGAGGCCCTGGTCGAGCGCGGCGTTGATGGTCGCCGCGGTCGCGCCGGGCTTCACGACGTAGAACTGGCTCAGCGGCAGCGAGGTGCCACCGGCGTTGGCCGGCCAGGAGACGCCGCGCGCGTTGGTCCGCTTGGCGGGCACCCGCACCTTGTACTCGTTGCCGTCCAGGTACAGGAAGGGCTTCTCGCGGGAGATCGGCGTGGTGTCCAGCGTGGTGTACGGGCCGGTCTCGAAGTTGCTCCCCGGCGCGCCCTCGACGCCCGTGAACGTCATGTTCCAGACGCCGTTGGTCCAGCCGCCGACCGAGCTGTCCCGGGTGTACCACTGCTGCTGCGAGTAGGGGCCGACGGTGCCGTCGATCTTCGAGTCGGCGATGTAGCCGCCGGAGGCCCAGCCGTAGCCGTTGGGGGCGAGGTTGAGGCCGCCCTTGACGTGGATGCGGCGGAACGGCGCGGCCTGGGCGACGGCCCAGCGGTCGGTGCCGTTGGACGGCGTGATGGCGAGGTTCTCGGCCGAACGCCAGAAGTTCTGCGTGGCGTTGCCGTTGAACCAGCCCGCGTCCACGGTGATGTCACCGTTGATCTGCGTGTCGTCCGGGTTGAGGCCGAGACCGGAGATGGAGGTGTAGAAGCCCAGTTGGGCGTTGATCCCGTTGTAGGTGCCCGGCTTCATCAGGAACTGGTAGCGCCCGCTGCCGAACTGGTTCGACTCCTGCTGGGCGAAGACCTGGTCGAACTTCTGCTGGAGGTTCGGCGTGGAGGGGTCCACGACGATGACGTTCGGCCCCAGGTCGCCGCCGCCCTCGACGGGCGGAGTGCCGGTGGTGCCGGTGTGCACGGCGACCTCCCACAGCGAGTAGCCGTAGCCGGTGGCGCGGGCCGTGCCGTGGACGCGCACGTAGCGGCCCGAACCGCTGACGTCGTAGGAGGCCTTGCCGCCGGTGGCGCCCGTGACGCTCTTCAGCGTCTGCCAGTTCTGCCCGTCCGAGGACGCCTCGATCCGGAAGTCCTTGGCGTAGGCGGCCTCCCAGTTCAGGTCCACCTTGCACAGGTCCTGTACGGCGCCGAGGTCGACCCGCACCCACTGCGGGTCGGAGGCCTGGCTGGACCAGCGGGTGCCGGCGTCGCCGTCGAAGGCCGCGGCTGCCGGTGTCCCGGCGTTCTCGACGGAGGAGGCCGAAGCGGGCCTGCCCTGCGCGGCGTTGGCGGTGCCGCAGGAACCGTCCGGCGTGGTGCCGCCGGTGGTGCCGAAGACCTGGAACTCCCACAGGGAGTAGCCCCAGGGGGTGGCCCGGTGGACGCCCTGCATACGGACGTAGCGGCCCTGGCCCGAGACGTCGAGCGTGTCGGTGCCGCCGTCGCCGCCGGTGACCGTCTTCGCGTCGGTCCAGGTGCTCCCGTCCTGGGAGAGCTGGATCTTGTAGTCCTTGCCGTAGGCCGCCTCCCAGTCGAGCACGACCCGGGTGACGGAGGCGGTGGCGCCGAGGTCGACCTGGAGCCACTGGTCGTCGCTCGCGGCGGACGACCACCGGGTGTTCGTGTCGCCGTCGACCGCGTTGCCGGACGGCGTTCCGGCGTTCTCGGCCGACGACGACGTGGCCGTCCGGCCCTGGGAGAGGGGAGTGTCGGCCGCGGTGGCCGTCATCGGGGTGGGAAGGGTGACGAGCGCCGCCGTGGCGACGAGCGCGACACCCAAGGATCTGAGTCTCATGCGGGCGCTTTCTGAGGATGCGGACAGGACCGGCCAACCGCTGGGCGCAGCGGCTTAGTTCAAGGTGTGATTTAAGTGGTGAGCCAGGGATACGGCAAGACTCCGGGCAGGACTTGTCAGTGCCGTGCTGAAGAATGCGGCGCATCGAGATCAACACCGGCCGGACCGGGTAGGCGTTCTCGAGTCACTGACCTGGAAAGGCCACAACCGATGCCCCTCACCGCCGTCCGTCCGCAGACCGCCGACTTCCGTGCGACCGGGCGCCGGACCCGGCCCGGTGCCGCCGAGGCCGAGGTCCTGCGCATCGTCACCGACGCGCGCACGCCCGTCTTCGTCACGGTGCGCCCCGACGGGCGGCGCAGGTACAGCTACTGGCGCCCGCTGGACTCCGCCACCGGCCGGGGCGGCTGCTACGTCGCGCTGCCGACCGCGGAGTGCGACACGCTGCACTCCGCGGGCCGGATATCGCTCGGCGAGCCGCTCGCCGACCCGCACCGGGTCATCTACCGCGTCAGCGCCGCCCGCACCCCGGCACCGCGCACCCCGGCACCGCGCACCCCGGCACCGCGCACCCCGGCGCCGCGCGCGCTGCCGGAGCGGGCGCGCGCGGCATGAGAGCGGAACGCCCCGGAGGCGCGTCGCTCCTCAGTGCTCGAGCGGGGCACGCAGTCCCGGATCCGACACCGCCCGCCACGCCTCGGGCAGTTCCCGCCGCCGGGCCTCCGCCCCGGCCCCTTCCCGCCCGTGCAGCAGTCCCCACGTGAACGCGGACTCGCCCGCACCGTGGGCGGTCACCGCCATCCGCCGCAGGGCGTCCTGGGCCACCACGGCGTCCTGGTGCTCGCCCAGCAGCTTCTGCACCGCCTTGGCACGCTTGCCGAGCCGGGCCACCGGCTTGCCCAGCGCCGGACGCGCGACCTCGGCCGCATAGCGGAGCTTCTTGGCCGCCTTGCGCGCCTCGTGCAGGTCCTTCTCCCGTGACCGGCCGGCCGGCTGTGCGAGCGCCCGGTCCATGCGCCCGGCGAGACGCCCGTACTCCTTGAGCACCGCCCGGGCCATCGTGCGGGCGGGCTTCCCCGCTGCCTTGGCGCGCAGCGGTGGTCGCCGGAGCAGGGCGTCCAGCGCGTCCAGGAGCCGCAGGTAGCGGTCCGTGGCCAGCGCCTCCCGCGTCCGGGAGCGCACCCCGCCGCCCCGGGACACCTCCCAGGCGCGCAGCCGGGCGGCGACGGGACCGAGCACGAGTTCGTCCGGCAGCTCCGCCAGCGCGGCGCCGATCCTCTCGCTCAGCACCTCCTGGTCGCGCGCCGCCCCCAACTCACCTGCCAGCCAGCGCAGTTCCGCGCGCAGTGGATCGGTGACCCGACGGTCGAGCACCGACCGGTAGGAGCGCAGGCAACCGCGCAGCCGCCGGCACGTGACGCGCATCCGGTGCACGGCGTCGGGCAGGTCGCGGCGCACCGCCGGGTCCAGCGCGACCAGTCGGCCGACCTGCTCGTTCACGTAGGCGAGCACGTACGAGCCCGGTGAACCGGCCACCACTTCCGGGGACCGGGCCCGTTCCACCACCGACCCGGTGTCGCGCAGCGCCCGGGCCAGCTTCGAGGGGCTGTCGGCGCGGACGATCCCCTTCTTGCGGAGCCGCTTCTCCACGACGTCCAGCAGCCCGGCGGGGGCGCCCTCGGCGAGTTCGACCTCCAGCTCGGCCCACTCGGCCCGGCCGGTGCCCGCGGCCGGTTCCGCCCGCACCTCGTCCAGGCTCACTTCGGCGAGCACCCGGCCCTCCGCGTCGCGCAGCTGCCGCACGGTCCGGGTGGAGCGGATGCGTACGACGGGACGCAGCGGGGCCCCTCGGGAGCGTGACAGGGTCAGCTCGCGCAGCGGCTCGGGCAGGTCGTCCGCCAGGGGAGCCCGGACCTCCTCCCGGGTGTCCCCGGCGAGCGGCAGCTTCAGGTGCCAGCCCGCGTCCGGACCGCCGGTTCGGCGGCGCAGCGTCACCGAGGACCCGGCGAGCCGCAGGTCCTCGGTGTCGTGGTAGACGGCGTCGAGTTCCTCGGGCCCCGCGGTGGTGACCGAGGCGACGGGCCCGACGCCGGTGAGGTCCGGCAGCCCGGCCACGCCGCCGGGGGGCGCTTCGTACTTCCGTTCTGTCTCGTGCTTCGACTGGGTCATGTTGAGTGTTTCGACCCGATCCGCCGGATCAAACCCCGTTCGGTATCACCCAGGGGCGCGGATCCGTGTAGTACCCGTCCAGGATCACCTCGAAGTGCAGGTGCGGCCCGGTGGACAGGCCGGTGGAGCCCACTCGTCCGACCGGCGCCCCCGCCTCCACGGACTGGCCCACCGCCACTCCCAGCGCGGAGAGGTGGCTGTAGGTGGTCTCCACCCGCTTGCCCTGGATGGTCCCGTGGTCGATCACGATGCGGTTGCCGTAGGCGGTGGTGAGCGCGGCGAACACGACGCGGCCCTGCCGTGCCGCCACCACCTGGGCGCCCTGCGGCGCGGCGAAGTCCACGCCGGTGTGCAGCTTGGTCACCCCGGTCAGCGGATGCTCCCGCGACCCGAAGGGCGAGGTGATGGTGAGCGGGCTCACCGGTGCGGTCAGCAGCGCCCCGGCGGGCCCGCCCGCGCCGCCGGAGTCCTCCCGGTCGAGTGCCTCGTAACGCGGCACGAGGGCCTGGACCTCGTCGAGGTACGTCTTCGTCTCCGCCGGAACGCGACCCGCCTCGGTGACGGCGTCCGGTCCGGCGGCGTACGCGGCGAGGGTCAGCTCCACGAGGTCGCCGTTGACCCTGCCCTCGGTACGCAGCTCGGTGACCTTCTTCGCCAGCGAACAGTCCCGGCGGCCCAGCGCCATGATGGCGTCCGCCGGATCGCGGGGCGAGGCGTGCCCGTTGCCGTCGTCGTCCTTGCCCCAGGTCCGCCACTCGCTGTCGGTGAAGGCGGCGATGCCCTTCTGGCCCGAGAGCGCGTCCGAGTCGTCGCTCCAGCCCGAGAGCTGGTCGATCTGCGCCGCGAGCACGGACGGCTCGAGGACCGTGCAGGCCGAGGCCGCCTTGCGCAGCCACGGGACGTACGACGGGTCGACGTCGGCCCCGGTGGACGGCTTGGCGTCGGAGTCGTCGGGCCACGGGTCGGGCAGCCCGCCCAGCGCCAGGAAGGCGGCCACACCGGTGACGGTCACCAGGGCGGGCAGCACCAGCAGGGTGAAGGGCCCCGGCCCGCGGCGTTTGCGCCCGGGGGCGGACTCCGGCGGTTCGGGCCGGTCCGGTTCCGGTGGCGGGCCGTCCGTGTCGTCGGCCGTCGGCGCCACGGTCAGCCGCTCGTCGTTCATCTGGCCGCTCGCCGGGACGTGATGCTCACGAGGGGACGCTATCGGCGCGCCTGCGCCGGCGTCAGGAGCCGCCGAGGCAGAAGGAGGTGCCCGAACGGGCAGCACGTACGGGCGCGGAGCCCGGGTGTCACCCCGCGGGCGGCCCGTGCCGCTCGGACGAGGGCGGCGTGGGGCGGACGGCGAGGACCGCGATGTCGTCCGGGCTGTCCGCCCCCAGGCCGATCAACAGCTCGTCGCAGAACGTGTCGAGAGGCTCTCGGGCCAGGTCGGCGGCGTGCCGGCGCAGCCGGTCCAGGGCGTCGTCCAGGGGCTCGTCGCGGCGCTCGATGAGGCCGTCGGTGTACAGCAGGAGCGTCGAGTGGGCGGGCAGCGCGTCGCGCGCCGTGTCCCGGGTCGCGTCGGGGGCCATGCCGAGCAGCAGGCCGCCCCCGCCGTCGAGGTAGCGGGTCCGGCCGTCCCGGGTGGTGAGCAGCGGCGGCAGATGGCCGGCGGAGGAGTGCGTCAGCTCCCAGGGGCCCTCGGCGGGCCCCTTGACCAGGCCGTAGACACAGGTCCCGGTCGCCTCCCGGTGGAGACTGTGGTTCGCCAGGTCCAGCCGGCGCAGCACCTCCGCGGGCGGCTCCTCGCGGTCCACGGCGATGCCGCGGAGCATGCTGCGCAACTGGCTCATCGCGATGGCCGCGTCGAGGTCGTGTCCCGTGACGTCGCCGATGACCAGCGCGGTGTTCCCGCCGGGCAGGACGAAGCTGTCGTACCAGTCCCCGCCGACCTGCGCGGTGGTCGAGGAGGCGGCGTAGCGGGCGGCCATCCGCAGCCCCTCGACCTCCGGCAGCACCGGCAGCAGCGAACGCTGGAGCCGTTCGGCGATGGAGCGGGTGTCCTGGTACAGACGGGCGTTGTCCACCCCCAGCGCGAGACCGTGCACCAGGTCGTCGACCAGCGTGAGGTCCTCCTCCGTGAACGGCCGCCCGCCGGACGCGCGGGCCAGGGTCAGCGCGCCGAAGATCTCGCGGCGGGCCCGCAGCGGAGCGACGACGGCGCTGCCCGCCCCCAGCTCCCGGAACAAATCGGCATACGCCCGGTCCAGCGTGCTCCCGGCCCGGCCCGGACGCGGGGCCTCGGTCAGCAGGAGCGGCCCGGCGCCGCGCAGCACCCGGGCCAGCGGGCCCCGCGACTGTTCGGAGACCTCCGAGAGCGTCCCCTCGTACGCCCCGGGGACCAGGGCCCGGGGATCCCGGTGCACGACACAGACCCGGTCCACCCCGGCGTCCGCGGTGAACAGGTCCACCACGCACCAGTCGGCCAGCCGTCGCGTCAGCAGCCGGCCGGCGCGCTGGAGTCCCTCGTTGAGGTCCAGCGTGTTGTTGAGCTGGGCCGCCAGGTCGGCCAGCAGGGTGAGCCGGTCCAGGGCCGTCATGCCGCCCCCGGCACCGGGCGCCCCGGCCCCGGCCTCCGGCACGGCCCGCGACCGGTCCCCGTCGGGCTCCCCGACCGCCGCCTCCCGGATCCTGCCGGGGGTCCGCGGACCGTCCAGGAACGTGGTCGCCCGCGGTACGAGCTGGGCGACGAAGACGGTGCGGCCGTCGGCGGTCTCCTGCGTCTGGATGTACAGCCGTACGGGCACCAGGCTGCCGTCCCGGCGCAGGGCCGGAAGCGGCACGGAGCGTCCCACGATGCGGGTCCGTCCGGTGAGCAGCATCGAGGAGAACGCGGCCGTGTGCCGCTCGCGCAGATGCTCGGGGACCAGGGTGGTGAGGCGACGTCCCACGAGGTCGTCCGGGTCCCAGCCCAGCAGGTCCGCCGCGGCCCCGTTGGCCGCCACGATCCGGTTGCCCTCGTCGGCGGCGACGGTCGGCATCCGGCTGGCCCGCACCTGGCCCACGTCCCACGGGACGAGTTCGGCGGAGCTGACCTCCGGCTCCCGGGGGACCACGGTCCACGCGGTGGGCCGGGCCCCGGTCAGCTGCCCGGCGATCTCGTCGAACAGCCAGTCCTGGAAGGCACGGCCGCGGGGCAGGGCCGGCAGCGTGAGCAGCCGCTCCTCCCGCGCCCGCGCCTCGGCCAGGTCCAGCACGCGGCGCAGGGCCCGCACCGCCGGCAGGGCGTCGGCCGGCAGCGGCACGAGCAGGGTGTGCAGACCCGGCTCGGGGACCGGATCCCCCAGCACGGCCGTCACACCGGCGCTGATCACGTTGTTCAGGTCGGTGGCCGCCACGAGGTCCTCGGACGGCACCCCGAGGCGGTCTCCCGCGAACGCGGCGAGGGTCAGCTCGCGCAGCACCGCGTGCCGGTGCTGCCGGCAGGCCGACTCCAGGGCGGTCGGCACGTCGACGAGCGTCACCGGCCGTTCGGCCGGCCGCCGCGGCACCGCGGTCTCCCACCCGGCCGAGGGCGGCGGCGGACCGTCGTGCCACAGCTCGAACCACACCGTCTTGCCCGCGTCGCCGCCATCGGCCCCGAACCGGGAGGCCAACTGCTCCACCAGCGCCAGTCCCTGCCCCGTGCCCGCGTACGGCGAGCAGCGCTGCGGGACGAGTCCACGGCCCGGCCGCCGGTCCCCGACGCGTACCCGCACCCGGCCGTCCAGGCGTGCCACGCTCACCTCGACGTCGGTGCGCGCGTGCAGCACCGCGTTGGTGACCAGCTCGCTGACCAGGAGCTGGGCCGTCCCCACCAGGTCCGCCGGGACACCGTCCAGCGCGGCGCCCACGAACCGACGGGCCGCCGCCGCACTCACCGGCCCGTCGGGAAAGCGCCGTGACACCGCCGGTGGCGGATCGGGGTAACCCATGACCTCAGTGTGGGCCCCGCACGGCCCGCCCCGCAGCGCGCGCCGTTGCGGCGCGCCCCGCGCCCGGCGACGCTCCTGTCCGCCGGTCGGGTGAAGCCATCCGGTGCCCGCCCGGGGAACGGGCCGCCCGTGGCGGCCGGGTGGCGAAGGCTCGTGCCGGCCCGGCGAGCGCCGGGTCTGGCAGACGACCGCTTACTCCGATAGCTTGCAAGGTGCGGCCCCGCGTTCTCCCCCGTACGCGGGGCCGCACCAGTTCCGCCGCGAGGCGGTCGGCTCACAGGGCGAGTACGCCCCGCAGCCCCGGTTGCAGCAGGTCCCCGTGCGCACGGACCATGTCGTCGCACAGCTGCCAGATCTCCTCGACCCTGAGGGTCGCCGCCGTCGCCGGGTCGGCCATCGCCGCGTGCCGGATGTGCCGCGGGTCGTCCTCCGTCGCCGCCCGCACCACCAGGTCGGTGGTGCTGAGATAGGCCCGGTTGAGAGCCGCCAGCTGCGGGGGCAGCGCACCGATGCGGGTGGGCTGGAGGCCCGCGGCATCGACCAGGCACGGCACCTCGACGGTGCCCCGGGCCGGCAGGTTCTCGATCAGACCGTGGTTCGGCACGTTGCCGTAGACCGTGCGGGGCGTGCCGGTCACCATGCTGTGGATGATCTGCGGCGCGTACTCCATGGTGCCCTCGACCGTGAGCGGCGCCCCGCACGCCAGCGCGTCGCGGGTCCGCTCGTACTCGGCCACGTTCTCGTCGACGATGCCCAGGTAGGCGCCGACGGGCAGCCGCAGCCGGTCGATCTCGCTGTCGTGGTGCAGGTACCAGGGGACGTACTCGGAGGAGTGCTCGCTGGTCTCCGTCGGGTAGTGGCCGAGGCGCCGGTACATGTCCATGCGGACCCGGCGCCGCAGCTGCGGGTCCTCGGCGATCAGGGCGTCCAGGCGCGGATGGAGATCCTCGCCCCCGTGCTCCAGACGCAGTATCCACGCCTGGTGGTTGACGCCCGCGGCCCGGTAGGTGACCTCCTCGTAGGGGACCTTCAGCAGCTCGCACAGGCCCTGGACCGTCCAGTACACGGAGTGGCACAGCCCCACCACCCGGGTCAGGCCGGTCGCCTCGGCGAGGTACTGGACGTTCATCGCCATCGGGTTGGTGTAGTTGAGCAGCCAGGCGTCCGGGCAGACCTCGGCGATGTCCTGCCCGAGCGCCTTGAGCAGCGGGAAGGTGCGCAGGGCGCGGAAGATGCCGCCGACGCCGAGGGTGTCGCCGATGGTCTGGCGCAGTCCGTAGCGGGCCGGGACCTCGAAGTCGGTGCGGGTCGCCTCGCCCATGCCGACCTGGACGATGTTGATGACGAAGTCGGCGCCGGCCAGGGCCTCGCGGCGGTCGGCGTGCGCCGTGACGCGGGGCCGGGCACCGCGCTCGGCGGCGATGTACTCGGCGGCGGCCCGCGCGGTGGCCAGGCGTTCCGGGTCGATGTCGTGCAGGGCGATGTGCGCGGACTTCAGCTCGTCGAAGGCGAAGAGGTCGGCGAGCAGACCCTGGGTGAAGACGACGCTGCCGGCTCCGACGAAGGTGATCTTGGGTGCGGTCGGGTGGGCGGTGCTCATGCGGGTTCTTTCCGTTGCGGGTGGCGGCGGACGCGGGGCGGGTGGTCAGCCCTTGAGTCCGCTGGAGGTGATCGACTGGATGAAGGTCTTCTGCGCGCCGAGGAAGGCGAGCAGGACCGGCAGCACGGTGATGACGTTGCCCGCCATCACGGCCGCCCACTGCGTGTGGTGCTGGCCCTGGAAGGTGGTCAGGCCCAGTTGCAGCGTGTACTGCGTGTCGTGGTTGATGGCGATCAGCGGCCAGGTCAGGTCGTTCCACGTGGTCAGGAAGGTGAGCACGGCGACCGTGGCCAGCGCCGGCCGCGACAGCGGCAGCACGATCCGCCACAGCACCCGCAGCCGGGAGCAGCCGTCGATCCAGGCGGCCTCCTCCAGCTCCCTGGGCAGCGAGAGGAAGAACTGCCGCAGCAGGAACACCGCGAACGGCGTGACCAGCGACGGCACGATCAGCGCGCCCAGGGTGTCGATGAGGCCGAGCTTCTTCATCACCAGGAACGTCGGGATCATCGTCAGCTGGAACGGCACCGCCATGGTGGCCAGCATCAGCCCCATCAGCACCCGGGAGCCCGCGAACCGCATCCGGGCGAAGGCGTACCCGGCGAGCGAGCCGAAGACGAGGTTGGCGGCGACCGTGACGGCGGAGACGATCAGCGAGTTGACGAACCAGCGGGGGAACATCGCGTTGCCCAGCACGTAGCGGTAGCCGCCGAGGTCGATGCCGGACGGCCACAGGGCCGGCGGGAACCGGTTGATCTCGGCGTTGCTCATCACGGAGCTGAGCACCAGCCAGACCAGCGGCACGGCGAAGACGAGGGCGAGCGGCGCCAGGAGCAGGTGCCAGGGACTGAACGGGAGCCGCGGGCGGCGCCGTTCGCCGGCGGCGGGGGCCCGCGCGAGGTCGTGGGCGGTGGCGGCGGTGTCGGGCCGGGCGGAGGTCGCCGTCATGAGCGTGCCCCTTCGAGACGGTGGCGTCCCCGACGCCGGACGATGCGGACGGCCCCGGCGACCAGGCCGAGGGCGACGGCCAGGACGTAGGCGGCCGACGCCCCGTATCCGGCGGTGGCGTTCTTGAAGGCCTGCTCCCAGATGAAGTAGACGATCACCGTGGTCGAGCCGAGCGGACCGCCCTTGGTGGTGACGTACACGAGGTCGAACACCTGGAGGGACTGGATGGCCTGCCACAGCACCAGGAAGACGGTGACCGGGGTGAGCGTGGGCATCGTGACGTGGCGCAGCAGGTGCCGGCGTCCGGCGCCGTCGAGGCGGGCCGCCTCGATCAGGGACTGCGGCACGTCCTGGAGGGCGGCGAGGTAGACCACCACACAGAACCCGGTGCCGCTCCACAGGGTGATCGCCACCAGCACCAGGAGCGCCTGGGAGGGATCGGACAGGAAGCCCTGCGAGGAGACGCCGAGGCGGTGCAGCACCGAGTTCGCGGCGCCGAACTCCGGGTCCAAAATGAACGAGAACAGCACGCCCTGCGCGGTCGCCGACAGCACGAACGGCACGAAGATCAGGGTGCGGTAGAGGCCGACGAAGCGGATGCGCCGGTTCAGGACCATGGCCAGGGCCAGGCCGAACAGCAGACTCAGCGGCACGTACAGGACCGTGTAGAGCAGGGTGTTGCGGACCGCCTGGCTGAAGTTCGGGTCCTGGGCGAGGGCGCGGTAGTTGTCCAGGCCGACCCAGCGGCTGGGCGTCACCAGGTCGCTGGCCTGGAAGGACAGCAGCAGCGACCAGACGACCGGGACGATGCTCAGACCGAGGACGATCAGGACCGCCGGGGAGACGAACGCCCAGGCGGTGCCGGTCTCGCGGCGGCGCTTGCGGCGCAGTGGCCGTGGGTCCGGCGGCGGGCCCTCGACGGTGATGGGGCGGGGGAGGCGCGGCATGGCGGTGTGGCTCCTCAACGCGGGATGAGCAGGGCGGCGTTGGCTTCGTCGGCGCAGGCACGCAGCGCCTTCTTCGGACTGCTGCGCCCCAGGAGCACGGCGACGACCGCCTGCCCCAGCGCCTGCGAGACCTCCGGGTACGCCGGGTGGACGGGGCGCACCCGCGCCGTCTCCAACGCCGTGGTGAACACGTTCAGGCCCTCGGTGCGGGCGACCTTGTCCTGCCAGGCGGGCAGGGCCTCGGTGCGGCGGCTGAGCGGGAGGCTGCCGGCCTCGATGTCCCAGCGCACGTCCTGCTCGGGCCGGGCCAGCCAGGTCAGGAAGGTCCGGGCGGCCTTCGACCGGGCCTCGCCGTTGTCGAACACGGTCCAGGTGTCGGGCCCCGAGATGGTGACCGGGCGTCCGCTGAAGCAGGGCAGGGGAGCGACGTGGTAGTCGATCCCGGCGGTCTCGATGTCGGGCAGCTGCCACGGCCCGGTGACCACCATGCCCATGCGGCCGGACTGGAACACCTGGTACATCTGCTCGCTGCCGGGCTTGGGATCGACGTACACGCTCTTGTCGCGGGCCAGGTCGGCCACCACCTGAAGCGCCCGGGCGCCGGTGTCGGCGAAGCCGATGCCCTTGCCGCCGTCGTCGACGACGTCGCCGCCCAGGTCCCAGATCAGCGGCCACAGCCGCCACACGGTGTCCTCGTCGCCCGTGCCCGGCCAGCCGGTGCCGAACCGGCCCCGGCCCGACTCGGTGAGCGTGCGGGCCGAGGAGACGAAGTCCTCCCAGGTCCAGCCGGCCTTCGGCAGCGGCAGACCGGCCTCGCGGAACAGCTTCCTGTTGCAGACCACGGCGAGCGAGTCGAGCACCGCGGGGGCGGCCCTGACCCTGCCGTTGAGCGTGACGGCGTCCCTGGAGGCAGCCCAGTAGTTCTTCCACGGCACGGGTCCCGACCCGACCATGTCGGTGAGGTCCACGACCTGCGGGCTGCGGGCCACCCGGGCCAGGTCCGACCCGAAGATGTAGGCGATGTCGGGGTAGGAACCGGCGGCGAGGGCGGCCGTCACCTTCTGAAGCATGACGTCGGACAGCACACCGCCGCCCAGCTTCACCCTGATCTTCGGGTGGGCCCGCTCGAAGTCGGCGACGAGCCCTTCCAGGACCTTCTTCGCGGTGTCCGCCTGGCCGTGCCACATCTCGACCGTGACCGTGCCGTCGGCCGCGACACCGTCGTCGGTTCCGGCCCCGCAGCCGGTCACCGAGGTGCCCGCGGCCGCCGCGAGCGCGGCACCCCCGCCGGCCCGCAGCACACCCCTGCGCGAGGGGCGCGCGGCACGTCGGACCGCATCCATCTGTACCTCCAAGGACTTCACTGGCCGTCGGGCGGTGTCAGCAGGTCTCACGGACGTAGCCGCTGCTGCCCTTCGGCGACACGTCCAGGTCGCGCCGGACGATGCTCAGCTCGTCGCCGAAACCCGCGCACGCCTTCGACAGGCCCTTGGCGGTGTACTCGATGACGATCACCCGGTCGCCGAACTCGGCCGTGTAGTCGCCGCACTCGTCCCACTCGCCGCACTCCTCGGCGACCGCGAAGTCCAGCCCGTTCGCCTCGCGGTTCGGGGCCAGCTCGACGGTGTTCTTCTGCCCGATGGCCAGCCCGTCGGCGTGCGCGCGCTCCGCCAGCAGCTTGATCAGGCCCTGCGCGTCGGCGGCGTCCAGCAGGTCGCCCGCGCGGGTGTAGCTGTCGTAGTTGTCCGGTTCGACGGCCTGGAAGCCCTTGTCCGCGCAGCCGTCGATCCAGGTGCCGACCTTCTCCGCGATGCGCTCGCGCTTGCCGGCGGTGCGGATGTCGAGGAAGGCCTCGCCCCAGTCGGTGTCGTAGACGATGTCGCCGTTGGCGTCCCGCAGCAGCAGGTCGTCGTCCCAGTCCTGCTCGGCGCCCGGCTGGGCCTGGAAGGCGTTGACGTAGCAGATGTTGTACAGGCCCGGTGCGGGGGCGGCGGTGTGGTCGCGGCTGACCACCTCGACACCGGCCGGCGGTGTGTAGGCGCCGCCGATCTGGTAGTCGAAGCCCGCGTGGGCGGGCGGCGGGGTGTAGGTCGCCGCCTCGGCCTGGGCGCTGCCCGGGACGAGGGCGGCGGCGGTGACGAGGACGGCGGTGGCACCGATGCCGGCCAGCACCGGCTTCCTGGGGGTGTGCACCTGCGTACGGCTCATGGTTCGAGCTCCGGAGGGTGGTGGGCACGTCCCCGCCTCGGAGGCGCGTGGCCGTCCTGGCGACTCAGTCCGGGCTCCTGGCGCGAAGCCAGCTACCGGCTGGGCGTACCTCTGCCGCCGATCACACGACATCGGCGTTGATCGGGAGTAAATCGACCGGATCAGGGCCTGTCAAGAGTTCGAAACGAGAGAGCTGGTGCACGAAGATGATCGAAAACAGCTCGTACGGTGCAGAATCAATCATGGTGCGTCGCGTGCCGGGAGCCGGGGAACGATGGATGCGGGCGGCGCGGGAGCCGTGATCACGGCGTCCCCGCCGGGCTGGTAGCGTCGCGTGGTCGCGGCGGGCGGCGCGAGAGAGGTGTCGGTGCGTGGGAGAGCGGCAGGACCGTGACTGGGTGGCGATGACGCCGGGCGACTTCGACCGGGACGCCCCCCTGGTCCTCAACGTGGGCACCGGCCCCGCCACCGTCCCGGCCGAGCCCGACGAGTACGGCACCGCCCCCCTGTTCGGTGAGACGGCGCCCGCACCCGGCGCCCGGCCGCGCGGTCGGCGGGGACGGCCCGCGCCCGGTCAGGAGCGGCTGTTCTGACCGTCCCCGCCGGGGGTCACGAGGCGGGCACCTCGTCCACGAACCCGGTACCGGCGGCGCGGTACCCGGCGATCTTCGCGGCCACCTCGGCCGGAGTGAGCACCTGGTCCTTGACGTGCAGCACGTAGTCGACCTGCTGGTCGTAGGCGCGCGGTGTCGTCGAGGTCTGGCCGTTCAGGTCGATCAGCCACTGGTTGAAGTTGATCGACATCGGCCGCTCCGGCAGGTACTGCGCGCCGTGCGTGCCGAACAACTGCCCGTCCACGTAGTAGGTGATGGCGCCGTCGTCGATCGTCACCACCAGGTCGTGCCAGCCGGCGTAGCTGCTGCGCTGCTCGGAGTGCTGGTTGACGGCCTGCCAGGGATCGGGGTTGTAGGTCTCCCAGGAGGTCGTGTAGAGGATGTTGGACGGTTCGCCCCACCCGCCGTTCGGCAGGTACTCGAAGTCGTACTCGGCGTAGTCGTCGGCCATCGGCGCCTTGAGGTCGTTGATGGTGAAGAAGGTCTGCACCAGGTGGTCCCCGTCGGGTCCCGACTTCGGCGCGTCGGAGAACCGCACGCGCGCGGCGTAGGTCCCGTTGCGGAACTTCATGGACTTGGTCAGCACCTCGGTCTGCGTGGTGGACGCGCCGGTGCCGGCCGTGGAGGTCTCCAGGTTCATCACCGAGTTGCCGCCCGCGGAGGCGAAGGTGACCTTCGAGGGGTCCCAGGTGGCGCCGGGCACGCCGGGCCCGCCGGAGTTGGAGCGCACGCTCCAGCCGTGCGCGGAGAGCGCGGGGTCGGTGTGCGAGCCGTAGTCGAAGTCGTCGAACAGGGTCTGGCCGCCACCGGGCGGGTCGGTGGGGTCCGTCGGGTCGGTGGGGTCGTTGCCGTCGGGGGCCGTTCCCCAGACGGTGGCACCGGCCAGCTGTGCGGTGACCTTGTCCCAGTCGCCGTACGAGGTCCGGGCTCCGTCGAACGAGTAGTCGTCGCTCTGCCGCAGCATCTGCCAGTTGCTCTGGTAGAAGCGCAGTTGCAGGTCACCGGTGTCCGCACCGGGCGCCAGGGTGCCGGCCGCCGAGGTGAAGCCGACCTCCAGGTAGCGGTCGGCCGTCGCGGTCGGGTTGCTCAGGGTGCCGAACGTGCCGGTGACGGCGGAGCAGCCGCGCACCGCCCAGGAGCAGGCGAAACGGTACGAGGTGTTCGGGGAGTCCGCCTTGAAGTAGTAGCGGATCTTCACCTGGCTCAGCTGCACGGTGGACGAGCCGGTGTTGCGGACCTTGAGCCAGGGTTCCGTCTGGTCCGCCGTGGCCCCGCTCGCGCTGGTGCGGTACTGGACGGTGAGTCCGTCGGCGGCGGGGGCGGCCTGGGCCGGGAGCGCGGTCAGGGCACCGCCGCCCAGGACGACGGCCACGGCGAGCGCCAGGCGGGCGCGGCCTGCGGTGGGTCGGTTTCTCATGCGGGATCCTTTCGGCACGGCTCCCGCCGGAGCGGGAGCGTCGGTGGGTGGTGCGGGGTGTGGGGGATCGTCACGGGGAGCCCGGCCGGCGGGTCGGCGTGCGGGACGTCCAGGGCATCGAGGCGGGCGCGGTGTCCGGCCAGCCGGGCCGTGAAGTCCCGCCAGGGCGACGTGCCGTCCCAGACCCGCTCGGCGAGGGCGCACAGCCGCGGGAAGGTGAGGTACTCGATGTGCTCGGGGGTGCGCACGAACTCCGTCCACAACTGCCCCTGGGCGCCCAGCACCCGGGACGCCGCCTCCCGCGTCGGCGGCGCGAGGTCCATGGCGTGGACGGCGCGCAGGTCGACGACGCCGCCGGGCTGCGCGGGCGGCTCCCCGGCACTCGTGCTGCGCGCGTAGTCGAAGTAGGCCGCGCGGTGGTCGGCGTGCACGACCTGGTGGCCGCGCAGCGCCGCCGCCCGGGCGTGCGCCGGTTCGCGCCAGCTCATCACCGTGCAGTCCAGCGGGAGGGCGACGCCGCTCTCGGCCCAGACCACCGGCCGGCGTCCGGCGCGCACCAGGTGCTCGGACAGCCGCGCGATGAACCAGGGGTGCAGCGCACGGGGCCCCGCCAGGCCCTCCCGGGCGGCACGGGCCCGCGCCGCCGGACTCCGCTCCCACTCCGTGGTGGGGACTTCGTCCCCGCCGAGGTGCACGTACGGCGAGGGGAAGACGTCCATCACCTCGTCCAGGACGGTGCGGAAGAAGTCCAGGACGTGGTCGCCGGTGCCCAGGACGTTCTCGCACACCCCCCAGTGCGTCCACACGTTCAGCCGGCGGGCGGGGTCGGTGCCCAGCTCGGGGTAGGCGGCCAGCGCGGCGCGGACGTGCCCCGGCACGCCGGTCTCCGGCAGGACGCTCACCCCGCGCTCCGCCGCGTACGCGACCAGCTCCCGCAGCTCGGCGCGGGTGTAGGCGCCGCCGTGCGGCACGCCGTCGAACCGGTCGCTGCCCGCGGGGCCCACCATCGACTCCGCGCGCCGGCCGCCGACCTCGGTGAGCCGGGGGTGGGCCGCCACGGGCATCCGCCAGCCCTGGTCGTCGGTGAGGTGGAGGTGGAAGACGTTCAGCTTGTGCAGCGCCAGCAGGTCGACGTAGCGCCGCAGATAGGACACCGGCTGGAAGTGCCGGGCCACGTCGAGCATGGAGCCGCGCCAGGCGTGGCGGGGCACGTCGGTGATCTCCACCGCCGGCAGCTCCCACGGCACCCCCCGCACCGGCCGCCCGGACAGGGCCTCGTAGGGCAGGAGTTGCCGCACCGTCTGCACTCCGCACAGCAGCCCGGCCGGGCGGGCGGCCCGCAGCAGCACACCGTGCGGACTCACGGTCAGTCCGTACCCCTCCTCGCCGAGGCCGGTCAGCGCCGGGTCGAGGGCGAGTACGAACGTTCCGTCGGTCGCGGAGTCCAGGCGCAGCCCGGTGGCCGGGGCGAGGAGGGTGCGCAGCAGGGCCGCGGCCGGACCGGCCCCCGGGGTGACCCGCAGCCGGGTCGTGCCGTCGAGACGGAAGCGGCCGGAGCGGGTGGAGAGGCGGCGGGGACGGGGAACGAGGGCCAGTTCGGGGCGGGGCAGATCCACGGGGCGACTCCGGTGGTCGTTCGGTGCGTGACCGTGAGGGAGGGAGGCAGGGAGGCAGGGAGGCAGGGAGGCAGGGAGGCAGGGAGGCAGGGAGGCAGGGAGATAGGGAGGCAGGGAGGGAGGACGGAGCGGGAGAGGAAGGAGGGCGGCGGGGGGGAGGGGGAGGAAGGAGGGTGAGGAGGGAGGGACGCCGGAACGCCGGTCCGGTCAGCCCTTGACGCCTCCCGACGCCAGCCCGGCCGTCACATGCCGTTGCAGGGCGAGGAAGATGATCAGCGCGGGCAGCGCGAAGAGTGTGGAGGCCGCCATCGTGGCCCCCCAGTCGGTGCCGAAGGTCGACTGGAACGAGGAGAGCCACACCGGCAGCGTGCGGCTGTCCTGCTGCTTGATGATGAGGAAGTTGGCGTAGGTGAACTCGTTCCAGGCGGTGATGAAGCCGAACAGCGAGGTGGCCATGAGACCGGGCGCGAGCAGCGGGAACGCCACCTTGCGGAACGCCCCGGCCCGGGTGCAGCCGTCGACCTGCGCCGCCTCCTCCAGCTCCGGCGGGATGCCCGCGATGAAGCCGCGCAGCACGACCACCGTGAACGGCAGCGTGATCATGAAGTAGATCAGGGTCAGCGTCGGCAGCCGGTCGAGCATCCCGGTGTCGCGGGAGATGATGTAGATCGGGATGATCAGTGACTCCCAGGGCGCCATCTGCGCGATGAACACCGCCAGCATGAACTGGCGCCGCCCGCGCCAGCGCATGCGGGCCACGGCGTAGGCGGCGCCCAGGGCGACCAGCAGGGCGAGCAGGACGGCGCTCAGGGTGACCAGGAGGCTGTTGCGCCAGAACAGCGCGAAGCCGTCGGCCTCGACCGCCACCCGGAAGTGCTCGAACGTCCACCTGCTCGGCACCAGCCGGGGATCGTAGCTCTGGATGTCGGTGGACGGTTTGAACGCGGTCGTGACCATCCAGTACACGGGGAACAGGCAGACCACCACGGTGAGTGCGGCGGCGGCGTTCAGCGGGAGGCGGCGCAGCGCGCGGCGCACCGGGGGACGGGGACGCGGGGTGCTCACGGCTGCTCGCCCTCCTGACGGAACAGTTGGCGGAAGTAGAGGATCAGGACGCCGCTCATCAGCAGGACCGTGAGCATCGAGGCGGCGGATCCCAGGTCGTAGCGCTGTCCCGCCAGCGCGGTCTGCACGGCGTAGACCGGCAGGATGGTGGTGGCCTCGCCGGGCCCGCCGCGGGTCATCACCCAGATCTGCACGAACGCCTTGAAGGTCCAGATCACCTCGAGCGAGAGGACCAGCATGAAGATCGGCCGGATCAGCGGGAACGTGACCGACCGGAAGACGCGGGCGGCCCCCGCGCCGTCCATGCGGGCCGACTCGTACAGCTCCGCCGGCACCGTGACCAGCGCCGAGTAGAGCGTGATCGCGGCGAACGGCACGGACTGCCAGACGATCAGCACCACCACGATGCCGAACGCGGCCCCGCCGTGCGCGAACCAGGGGTAGCCCTCGTACGACTCGAATCCGAGCCCGGTGAGGGTCTCGTTGACGATGCCGAACTCGGAGTGGAACAGCCACTGGAACACGGTGGTGGCCGCGACCACCGGGACCGCCCAGACCAGGACCAGGGAGCTGAGCACCAGGGTCCTGGCCACCCGGCCCAGCCGCTCGGTCATCAGCGCCACCAAGGTGGACAGCACCATGATCGCGACGACGCTGACCGTCATGAACACGAAGGTGCGGCGCACTACCTCCCAGAACCGCGGGTCGCCCAGGAGCGTCCGGTAGTTGCGCAGACCGACGAAGTCGGCGTCCCCCAGGATCAGCTGACGCAGCCGGAAGTCCTGGAAGGAGATGAGCACCGCCCGGGCCAGCGGATAGAGCAGCAGGTACAGCATGCCCAGCACCGCGGGCGCGATCAGCAGGTACGGCCAGAGGGTGCCCCGGCCGCGCCCGCCGGAGCGCCCGGCGGTCGCGGGCGGGCGGCGGCCGGCATCGCGCGGCACGCTCCGCTCACGGACGGTCGACACGTCGCCTCCTGATCGTCGGGGTCTGCGGGCCGGCGGCGGTCAGGAGTCGCCGCCCAGCGTCTCGGTGATGGTCCGGGAGGCGTCGGCCGCCGCGGACCGGGCGTCCTCGCCGGTGAGGACGGCGGTCATGTACTCCTTGATCGGGTTCTTGGCCTCGACCGCGGCCCACTGGGGGGTGTTGGGCGTGGCGTGTCCGTTCGCGGCGCCGGCCGCCATGGCCGCGGTGCCCGGGTCGTCGGCGACGGCGCCCGCCAGGGTGGTCTTGTTCGGCACGTAGCTCATGGCGACGGCGAGCTTCTTCTGCCAGGCGTCCCCGGTCAGTTCGCGGATGAGCGCGAACGCCTCCTCCTGGTGGGCGGCGACGGCCGGGACGACCAGGTCGGAACCGCCGGTGAAGACGGCGCCCGGACGGTCGGCGGTCTTGCCGGGGATCGGGAAGAAGCCGAGCTTGCCCTTGAGTTCCGGGTTCTTCTCCTCGATCACCTTGGCCCCGCCCGGCACCGCGATGATCTGGGCGACCTGCCCCTTCGCCATCACCTCGGCCTGCGGCGGCTGGGACTCGTCCGAGTCCTTGGGACCCTTGCCGAGGGCCTGGAGGCGCCGGTAGAAGTCCATGGCGCGCAGCGCACCGGGGCTGTCGAGGCCGCCCTTCCACTCACCGCCGGACTTCGCGGCCAGGTCGGCGCCCTCGTCCCAGACGAAGCCGGACAGCACGTACCAGTTCTGCCCCGGCAGGTAGATGCCCTGGGTCCCGCCCGTGTTCAGCTTGCGGGAGGCGGCGATCCACTGGTCCCGCGTCTTGATCCGCGCGGGATCGATCCCGGCCTTCTCGAACAGGTCGGTGCGGTGGATGACGACCCGGTTGGCGGCGTAGTAGGGAATGCCGTACTGCTTGCCCTCGTACGACCCGGGCTCGGCGAGCCCCTCCAGCCAGTCGGCGCCGCCGAGTTCGCCGACCCGGTCCGAGAAGTCGGTGAGGCCGCCGCTCTGGGCGTACTGGGCGACCTGGGTGTTGCCGACCTCGATGACGTCGGGGGCGTCGTTGCTGGCCAGGGCCGCGGTCACCTTCTCGCCTATGCCCTCCCACTCCTGGATCTGGATCCGCAGGTCGATGTCGGAGTGGGTCTTCTCGAAGCCCGTCTCGAACTCCTTCTGGAACCCGGCCGACACGCTGTCGCGCATGAGCCACACGTCGAGGGCGGTCCTGCCGTCCCCGGCGCCGTCGGAGGAGCCGCCGGACGACGAACAGGCGGCCAGCCCGGCGCCGAGCACCAGCGTGGAGAGCAGGGCGAGCGAACGGTACTTCACGGTTCACCTCTGGAAGAGCTGGAAGGGACGACACACACCCGCACTTGACCAGTAAGGGGCGCTGGGCTTACCAGTCGGCGTTGGTCGAAGGTGGCATGGACCAATGAGGGCGTCAACCCCTCACGTATGTACGGGTTTTCGGCCGACCGAACGCGGGGAGTGGCTGGTTCGCGCCCGAGGTGGACAGGTAAGCTCGGCTGACCAGCAGACCAGTTACGGGAGTACTGCATGGAGATCGACGCCGCCGCCTCCGGTGCGGTGCTCAAACGGGAGCGCGTCCGCGACGCCGTCCTGGAACTCATCGAGGACCGGCGCCCGGGGGACGCGATTCCCTCGGAGCGCACCCTGTGTGCCGAACTCGGCGTGTCCCGGCCCACGTTGCGTGCCGCGATCGACGAACTGGTGGTCGCCGGACTGCTGGTGCGCGAGCACGGCCGGGGCATGTTCGTCGCCGCCGAGAAGATCACCCAGGAACTGGTCTCCGACCGCCGGGCCTTCAGCCTCCCGCAGGCCGCCGGCGCCTGGACCAGCAGACTCCTGGAGGTCCGCACGCTGCCCGCGGGCGCCCGGGTCGGCCGCAGGCTGCGCATCTCGCCGGCGGCGCGGATCCACTACGTGGCACGCCTGCGGCTGGTCGACGGCTCGCCCATGGCCATCGAGTACCTGCACGTGCCGGCCGACCTGGTCCCGGACCTGACCAGTGAGGAGCTGGAGCAGGGCGACCTGTACGAGCACCTGGTCGAGCGGCACGACGTACGGGTCAGCGAAGCCGTGCAGTCCATCGAACCCACCGTGGTCACCCGCGCCGAGGCCGACCTGCTCGACGTGCCCGAACTCTCCCCGGCGCTGCTCTTCGAGCGCCTGACCACCGACACCCGCGGCCGGCCCGTCGAATACGTGCACTCCCTCTACCGCGGCGACCGCTACCGGATCGTCTCCCGGCTCACCCTGGGCCCGCGCGACCAGGCACCGCCTTCCGACGAAGGGCACCATCCGGGCATCCCGCCGGGGGACTTCACCACCAAGGACCCCGTCACGCTCTCGACACGCGGGGTGGTGCAGGACGGGATGTAGCGGCACCTCAGGTACCCGGAACTGCGCGGAACTGCTCGGAACGGCTTTGTATCGAGCACGTATTGACATGTCACGGCTGACGTCGCAGAGTCATGCCCCGACAGTGCTCGACAACGCCCGACCGTGCCCCGACCGTGCTGCCCGAAGCCCACGAGGAGTGTTGCCGTCATGTCCCAACCCCCTTCCCTCTCGCGCCGTCTGCTCCTCGGCTCGGCCGCCGCCTCCGGCGCCCTCGCGGCCGGGATCGGGGCCGCGGCCCCGTCCGCGTCGGCCGCGGACGGGCAGGCGCCCCGCCGCCGGCCCGGCCAGAAGTCGATGATCGGCGTGCCCTTCGCCGCCCACAGAACCGTCCGCGTCGGGGTCATCGGCCTCGGCAACCGGGGAAGCGGCATGATCACCGGCTGGGCGGCCGTGCCCGGCTGCACCGTGACCGCCGTCTGCGACATCCGCGCCGACCGGGCCAGGCGCGCCGCCGACCGCCTGGAGAGCAAGGGCCATCCGCGCCCCGCCGAGTACGGCGGCTCCGCCGACTCCTACGCCCAGATGCTCCGCCGCGACGACATCGACCTGGTGTACGTCGCCACACCCTGGGAGTTCCACCACGAGCACGGCCGGGCCGCGCTCCTCAGCGGCAGGCACGCCGTCGTCGAACTCCCCGTCGCGACGGAACTGCGCCAGCTGTGGGACCTCGTCGACACCTCCGAGCGCACCCGCAGGCACCTGCTCCTGTCCGAGAACTGCAACTACGGCCGCAACGAACTGGCCATGCTGAAGGCGGCGCACGACGGCCTGTTCGGCGACCTCACCAACGGCCACGGCGGCTATCTGCACGACCTGCGCGAACTCCTCTTCTCGGACACCTACTACACCGACTCCTGGCGGCGGCTGTGGCACACCCGCAGCACCGCCTCCTTCTACCCGATGCACGGTCTCGCCCCGATCGCGGCGGCCATGGACGTCAACCGCGGCGACCGCATGACCACCCTGCGCGCCACCGCGACGGCCCCGAAGGGACTGGCCGACTACCGGGCCCGCTTCGTCCCGCGCGACCACCCGTCCTGGAAGGAGACCTACATCAACGGTGACCTGGTCACCTGCATGATCGAGACGGCACAGGGCAGGACCATCCGGGCCGAGCACGACGTGAGTTCGCCCCGGCCCTACAGCCGGATCAACACCCTCGCCGGCAGCCGCGGCATCGTCGAGGACTACGCCGGACCCGCCCCGACCGGCGCCCGCATCTACGTCGAGCCGGACCACAGCGGCCACAGCTGGCGGGACTTCGAGACCTACCGCAAGGAGTACGACCACTGGCTGTGGCAGAAGGTCGGCGACGACGCCGCGAACAACGGCGGCCACGGCGGCATGGACTACGTATTGCAGTGGCGCACCGTCCAGCTGATGCGCGCGGGGCTGGTGCCGGACATCGACGTCTACGACTCGGCCGCCTGGTGCTCGCCCGTTCCGCTCAGCGTCGCGTCGCTGGCCCGGGGCGGCCGCCCCGTCGAGATGCCCGACTTCACCCGGGGCGCCTGGCGCGAGCGCAGGCCCGGCCTCGACTCGGCGCCCACCGACATGCCGCCGGTCGGCTGAGCACGGCACCCGGACCGGCCCGCCGTACGGCGCCGTCCCCGGCCCGCCGTACGGCGCCGTCCCAGGGGCGTCCTACCGCGCCAGCACCTCCCGCGGGCCCATGACGACCACCGGCTCCTTGTCCGGGTCCAGGGCGGTCAGCAGCGCCCGCATGTGCTCCTCGCTCAGGGACACGCACGCGTTGGTCGGCCCGTCGTGGTCCACATGGATCCAGACCCCGCCCCCCTTGTCCTCGCCCAGGGGGCGGGTCTTGTCCAGCGGGGTGGTGCCGGGCACCCGGTTGTAGTCGATGGCGACCACGTAGTCGAACGACCCCTCCAGGGGCTCGCCCAGGTACCCGGTGCCCGACACGGAGAACTCCGGGTCCTCGTCGTAGGGGAGCAGGGTGCCCGGATCGGGCAGCCGACCGCCGGCGTCACTGAGGCCGAAGACGCCGATGGGCGTGTGCAGGTCGCCCGCCTCGTGGTCGTCGGTCCAGCCGCGCAGGCCGTTGTGCGCGGGCCAGGGACCGGCGACGGCGCGCCAGCCCTCGGCCGGGTACTGCTCGTAGAGCACCACCTGTGCCTCCGAGGAACTCCCGGTCTCGCCGGTGACCACCAGGGCCTGCCGGGTGCCGTCCGGGAGGCGCTCCCGCATGACCGGCCCCACCCCGGGCAGCGGGCGGGGGAAGGAGCGCGGGGGAGCGGGCCGCGGGGCCGCGGAGCTGCTCCCGGGCGCGTGCGCGTCCTGTGCAGAGGTGCCCGCGTGCTCCCGGGCGCAGCCGGTGGCCAGCACGCCGGTGCACAGGACAGCGCCGATCACCAGGGCCAGCGCTTTGCTGACGGTCATATCGATCTCCGACTCCGTGTGTGGACTCTTCATAGCTAGACCACTTCAGGAACCGGGTTGTGCGGCCGCCTCGCGGTCTCCCCCGGATGGCGCAGCGGGGACCCGCTCAGCGGTGGCCGAGGGCTCGGAGCGACAACATGGTTCCTGCTCACACCCCTTACTCACTGGTGGGGCTCGGACATGCCGTGTAGCGTCAGCAGCAGATGTCGTGGTTCGCCCAGACCGCCCGCCCAGGAGTGCGGGCGGTTTGCTGTGCAATGCCGGAGGACCAGGACGACCACCTCCGGGTTCGCGCGGTGCGGATCCGATAACGGCTGAAAGGCAAAAGGCATGGCCAGCGGAACTGTCAAGTGGTTCAACTCTGAAAAGGGCTTCGGCTTCATCGCGCAGGACGGCGGCGGCCCCGACGTCTTCGCGCACTACTCCAACATCAACGCTCAGGGCTACCGCGAGCTGCAGGAAGGCCAGGCCGTGACCTTCGACATCACCCAGGGCCAGAAGGGCCCGCAGGCGGAGAACATCACCCCCGCCTGATCGGGAGATCGCCGAGCAGGGCGGGGCCGCGGGGAACAGTCGTTTCCCGGGGCCCCGCCCTGTGGCATGTCGTACCGCGGGACGAACGCCGTCAGGGGACGCGGCGGAAGAAGTCGAGCAGGGCGGCCGTCAGCTCGGCGGGGGCGTCCTCCTGCACCAGATGGCCCGCACCGGTGATCGGCTCCCACCGGGCTCTGGGGACGAGAGCGGCCAGCTCGCGTCCCTTGGCCACGGGGATCCAGGTGTCGTCCTCGCCCCAGCAGACCAGCACCGGGACGTCGATCCCGGCATACCGGTCCTGCATCTCGTCCGTGTACCGCTGGTCCGCCTGGGCGATCTGCCGGTAGAAGGCCGGCCGCCCCGTTTCGCCCAGCCAGGGTTCGACCAGCCGGTCCAGGACCGCCGGGTGCGGCCCGGGGCCGCCGGTGGAACCGACGTACTCGCGCACCAGCGCCCGGTGCAGTGCTTCGGGCAGCTGCTCGAAGACCTCGGCGTGGTCGCGGACCAGCCGGAAGAACGGCGACCCCCAGGGTGCCAGCGCGACCGGGTCGACCAGGGCGAGCGCCCCGTACCGGGCACCGTGCAGCAGATGCGCCCGCAGGGCGACGGCACCGCCGAAGTCGTGGGCCGCCACCAGGGGCTCCGCCAGCCCCCAGTGGTCCAGCAGCTCGGCGAAGACCCGGCCCTGCGCGGCCAGGGACACGTCCTGCCCGGCGCGCTTCTCCGACATCCCGTAGCCGGGCATGTCCCACACGAAGACCTGATGGTGGCGCCCCAGCGAGCGGGCCACCGCGCGCCAGACGTACGAGGAGAAGGGCGTGCCGTGCAGCAGGACCAGCGGGCGCCCGTCCGGGGCGCCCAGCCGGTTCCAGCGGACGGTGCCCGCCTCACTGCGGTACGACTCGGGCAACGGCCATGCGGACATGGTGCGGCTTCCTCTCGGTCCGGCGCGGGTCAGGACCTCACGGCTTGCGGGCGAGTCCGCCGTGTTCGCCGATGAGCTTCGGGTTGTCGGCGCCCTCCTCGGGACGCCACTGCGTCACCGGGACCACGCCGGGCTCCACCAGTTCCAGACCGTCGAAGAACGACGTGATCTGGTCGACGGTGCGCAGGATGTACGGCGCGGCACCACTCTCGTTGTAGGCGTCCTGGGCCCGGTCGAACTCCGGGTCGACGCCGCGCGAGCCGTCGTTGATCGACAGGTAGCTGCCGGACGGCAGAGCGGCCGTCAGCCGGGCGACGACGGAACGCGCCCGGTCGTAGTCGGGGATGTGGCCCAGGATGTTGCTGAGGATCAGGGCGACGGGCTTTCCGAAGTCCAGCGTCTCGGCGGCCGCCGCGAGGACGGTGTCCGGGTCGAGGACGTCGGAGTCGATGTAGGCGGTCGCGCCCTCGGGGGTGGAGTACAGCAGCGCGCGGGCATGGGCGAGGACCATCGGGTCGTTGTCGACGTAGACGATCCGGGTCTCGGGCGCGATCCGCTGGGCCACCTCGTGGGTGTTGTCGGCGGTCGGCAGACCGGTGCCGATGTCCAGGAACTGCCGGATGCCCGCCTCGGCGACCAGGTGGGTGATGTTGCGGCGCAGGAACGCGCGGCTGCTGCGGGCGACGGTGACGATGCCGGGGAAGACGGCGGTGTACGCGTCCCCGGCCTGCTCGTCGACCGGGTAGTTGTCCTTCCCGCCCAGCCAGTAGTTCCAGATCCGGGCCGAGTGCGGCACAGACGTGTCGATCTTCTGCTGCGCGGCGTGGCCGGGAGTCGTCGAGGGGTCGCTCATGGGTGCGGTCCGTCTTTCAGCCGAGGCGTGGGTGCTTGACCACAACCTACGTCGCAACGGCCGCTTTCTGTACACCGGTTGCCCGACCGGCCCGGCGGGCCGGCCGGGCGCCGCGATCCGCCGGGCGCCTACTGCGCGCTGGCGGCCGGACGCACCACGATCTCGTTCACGTCCACCTCGGCGGGCCGGGACACGGCGAAGGCGATGGCGTCGGCGATCGCGGAGGCCGGAACCGCCACCGAGCGGTAGGTCTTCATGTCCTCGCGCGCACGCGGGTCGGAGATGGAGTCGGCCAGCTCGGACTCGGTGACGCCCGGGGAGACCACACTGACCCGGATGTCACCGGCCGACTCCTGCCGCAGCCCCTCGGAGAGGGCGCGCACGGCGAACTTGGTGGCGCAGTAGACGGCGGCGGTCGGCACCACCTCGTACGCGCCGACCGACGCGATGTTCACGACGTGCCCGCCGCCCTGCCGCCGCATGACCGGCAGGGCGGCCGCGATGCCGTGCAGCACCCCGCGGACGTTCACGTCGAGCATCCGGTCCCACTCGTCCACCTTGAGTTCCGAGAGCGGCGAGAGCGGCATCACTCCGGCGTTGTTCACCATCACGTCCACCCGTCCCCAGCGCTCGACGGCGGCCGACACGAAGTCCCGCACGTCGGCGGCGTCGGTGACGTCGAGCCGCCGGAAGCCGGCGGTGCCCCCGTCGGCGGTGATCCGGGCGGCCAGCTTCTCCAGGCGCTCGGTGCGGCGCGCGCCCAGGAACACACGGTGGCCGTCGGCGGCCAGGCGCAGGGCCGTCGCCTCGCCGATCCCGCTGCTCGCCCCGGTCACCAGGACGGCCTTGGTGGTCCGCGTCATGTCGATGTCCTTCCCGTGGAGGGTCCCGCAACTGTCTGCGTCACCGAGTCTGTGCGGGACGGCGGGAGCGGACCAGGACGGTGTCAGCCCGGGTGCGGCACACCCAGGCACCGGAGTGCGTACGGGCGGAGCGTCCCTCGCCGGGTACGCCTCACCCGAGGCGGCAGACGGTCGCGTCCGAGCGCGGGGCTAACCGGCGCCCGCCGCACCCCGTGCGGACAGCGTGCGGAGCACGTCGAAGCACTCGCAGAGCAGTGGCCGCAGCGGTCGCTCCTGCCCCCCTTCCATCCAGCGCCCGAAGGCGACCTTGAGCACGGCGACCGCGGTCTCGGCGGTCAGGCCCGCCGTCAGTTCGTCCGCGCCGCGCTCACGCAGCGCGTCGGCGAGGGCGGTGGAGAGCGACGCGAGCTTGATCAGTTCCCGCTCCCGCAGCTCGGCGTTGGCGTCGATGACGCCCTGCCGGGTGCGGACCAGATCGCCGCGCTCCTCGAAGACGCCCGCGGCGGCGTCGAGTGCGGCGGCCACCGCGTCCATCGGCGTCGCCGTCGGGGGCGCCGCCGCGACGGCGTCCACGCACAGCTCGGCCAGCCTGCCGGAGCCGGCGAAGAGGACCTCTCTCTTGTCGGCGAAGTGCCGGAAGAACGTCCGCTCCGTCAGCCCCGCCCGACTGGCGATCTCGGCCACCGGGGTCTGTTCGTAGCCGCGCTCCACGTACAGCTCCAGCGCCGCCTGCTCCAGGCGGCCCCGCGCGTTCGGCTCCCATCGACCCATGCCGGGAGTCTACGCGAGGGCAGCCACTGTCATGAGCGTCGTGCCGGGGTGCCGCACCGCCGGCGCACCTGCCGGGCCGCGCGGGACGCCAGGGGCCGCTCCCGGGTCCGGGCACGGGCCCTTCGGCCCCGGTGGCTCAGGCGCCGCCCGGCTCCTCGTCGCCGAGGACCGCGACGGCCAGCGGCCGCTCGCCCACCGGAAGCCGGGTCACCCGGCCGGAACCGAGGTCGACGACGCTGAGGCCGTTCCAGTAGCCGTCGCGGGTGAAACCGCCCGAGACGTAGGCGGTGCCGCCGTCGGCGGAGAGCGTCACGGTCTCGTGCGGGCCCTCCAGGGGGATGACCCGTTCGTCGCCGTCGGGCCCGCGGACGGTCAGGGACGGGCCGTCGTCCTCGGACGGGTCGATCGGTCCGGTGCCCACCACGTAGAGCGTGCCGTCGGCGCCCGCCGTGGCGCCGTGCTGGTGGGTGTCGGCGGTCATGTCCTCGATCCGGACCCGCCCGGTGCCGGGATCGACCACCGCGAGGCGCTCGCCCTCGAAGGGCAGCAGCAGGGCGCCGTCACGGGGGCGTACGGCGGTGTAGTGCGGCTTGAGCCAGGAGCCGAGACCGCCCTCGGTGCCGTACGGGGCGACCTCGACGCGGCGCGCCGTCCCGTCGCCGGTGTCGACGACGCTCACGTCGAACGAGTCGTGGTTGGTCGCGTAGACTTGCCGGCCGTCGCGCGAGACGTCGACGTCGAAGGGACGGCGGCCGACCGGGACCACCCGCGTCACCTCCCGCCGTTGCGTGTCGACGACCTCCAGCGTGCCCGTGCCGCCGGGGACGTTGACCCCGACGTAGACACGGCTGCCGTCGGGGGACAGGGCGATGCCCATGCCGCCGCCCCGGTATTCGCCGGTCGTCACGGGGCCGGTGTCCGTGCGGTAGGGAATCAGGGCGGTGCGCTCGCGGGTGCGGGTGTCCACGGCGGCCACGCCCTCCGCGGTCGCCACCCACGCCGTGCCGTCCTCGCCCAGGGCGATCCCGTACGGCGCCGTCCCGACCCGGACCGAACCCAGGTCGGCCGCCCCGCCCCGCGCGGCGGGGTCGACGAAGGTGACGGTGTCGGAGCCGAAGTCCGTGACCAGCAGGGCGCCTTGGGGTGCGGGCGCCGAGGTGCCGCCGGAGTCGGGTGTGCGCCGGGCCGTGGTGCCGGGCGGGGCGGACCCGGGGGGAGCGGCCCCGTCGCCGCCGCCCAAGGCGCATCCGGCCAGCGTCGCGGTGACGGCGGCCAGTGCGGCGAGGCGGACCGCGAGGGAACGCCGGTTCACCGGCGGCCACCCTTGGCGCGAGGACCGTCGCCGCCTTGCGACTCGGCCCGCCGCAGCTGGTCCGCGATGGCCTCGAAGCCCCTGCGCTCGGCGTGGGCACGGGCCGTGACACCGTCGCCGTCCGGCAGCGAGGGATCGGCGCCCGCGGCGAGGAGCGCCGCCACGACGTCCTGGTGCGCGCGGTCGCCGTTGCCGAGGACGACGGCTTCGAGGAGCGCCGTCCAGCCGAGCCGGTTGACGTGGTCCACGTCGATGTCCGTCTCGGCGAGCACGGCCCGTACGTAGGCCACGTGGCCGCGTTCGCTCGCCGGGATGACCGAGACGCCGCCGAAGCGGTTGGTCCGCGTGACGTCCGGACCGCCGGGCAGCAGCGCCCGCATCATCGGGACGCTGCCCGTGACCCCGGTGACCAGCCACGCGCTGTCGTCCCGCGTGTCCTGCGCGTTGACGTCCGCGCCGGCCGCGACCAGGACCTCGGCGACCTCGACCCGGTCGGCCAGGGCCGCCAGGAGCAGTGGCGTGCGGCCCTGCTCGTCGCGCAGTTCCCGGTCGGCGCCGGCCCGCAGCGCGGCCCGGACGGCGTCGGCGTCGCCGCGGCGGACGGCCTGCGACAGGGCGAGGTCGGCGGGGGTGGGTGGCTCGGCGGTCATGGCGGGACAGCTCCACGGGGTCGGGGACGTGTTCCTCCAGCCTGGACCCGCGGGGCACCGGCCGGCGTCGACGCACCGGCTCCTCCCCGCCCGCCGGACGGACGACACCCCCGTCGTCCGATCGGACGACCCGCCGGCCGGCTTCCGGACCCCCGCGGCGGCCGGGCCCGGACCTGCCGGTCAGCCGACCGGAAAGGGCAGCCGCGCGGCCAACTCGCCCAGCGCGGCCTCCTCCGCCGCGGTCGGCGTCCGCCGTCCGGTGCCGATCAGCAGCGCGTCCCGGTCGGTGAACGTGGTGGGGAACGCCGTACCGACGACCCCTTCCAGCAGCTCCCGCGAGCCCTCGAGCCCCGCCGCGGGCGGCGGCGCCGCCTTGGGGAGGTGTGCGATCAGGTCGAGGTGGTGCAGGGACCACTCCAGTACGTACGCGGAGAGGTAGTCGCCCGCCGTGAGCACCTGACCCTGGGTGCCGACCCGGCCCGCGGGGTCCGCGAGCGCGGCGGCGCGCCCGGCGGCGGAACCGACGTCGTCCAGGTGGAACTTGAGCAGCCCCGGCTGCTCGTAGGCGGCGGCCAGGCGGACGATGAGCGCGTCGAGCGGGTCGTCCCCGGTCGGGGGCTCGACGACCTGCCAGTAGGTCACCGCGTCCCGGGTCGGCTCCTCGGCGGTCGGGGTGGCCAGGGTGATCAGGACGTCCTGCGCGTCGACGACCAGGTGGCACACCAGGTCCCGGACGAGCCAGCCGGCGCACCCGGACGGCCGGGCGAAGTCCTCGTCGGAGAGGTCGGCGACCGCGGCGAGCAGGGCCGACCAGGAGCGGGAGAAGAGATCCACGCCGGCCAGCCAACACCACCGCCCGCCCGGCCGCGACCCGATTCGTGCGGGAGACGCGTCCGCAGGCTCAGCCGTCGGCGGCCGCCGCCTCCTCGGGCGGGTCGGTCAACTGCTCGCGCACATAGGTCCAGACCACCGCGATCAGCGCCGTGAGGGGTACGGCGAGCAGGCTGCCCACGATCCCGGACAGGCTGCCGCCCAGCGTCACCGCCAGGAGGATCACCGCCGCGTGCAGACCGAGGCCCCGGCTCTGGAGGATGGGCTGGAAGACGTTGCCCTCCAGCTGCTGCACCACCACGATGATCGCGAGCACGAGGAGCGCGTCCGTCAGACCGTTCGACACCAGGGCGATCAGCACGGCCACGAAGCCCGCGAACAGCGCGCCCACGATGGGCACGAACGCCGACACGAAGGTCAGCACCGCCAGCGGCAGCACCAGCGGTACGTCCAGGATCCACAGGCCGAGGCCGATGAACACGGCGTCGAGCAGCCCCACCAGCGCCTGCGACCGGACGAAGGAGCCCAGGGTCTCCCAGCCGCGCAGCGCGACGACCGGGACGTCGGTGGCCAGCCGGCCGGGCAACTGGCGGGCCAGCCAGGGCAGGAACCGCGGCCCGTCCTTGAGGAAGAAGAACATCAGGAACACGCCCAGGACGGCGGTGATCAGGCCGTTGACCACCGCGCCCACGCCCGTCGCCACCGCGGTGGTGATGCTGCCGACGCTGTCCTGGATGCGTGCCACCGCTGAATCCATCGCACCGGTGATCTCGTCGTCACCGATGTTCAGCGGCGGCCCCGCGGCCCACTCGCGCAGCCGCTGGATGCCCTCGACCACGCCGTCGGTCAACTCGTCCGTCTGGGAGGACATCGGCACGGCGATCAGTGCCACGATGCCCAGGACGACCAGCAGGAACGCCACCGTCACCACCGTGGCGGCCAGTGCCGGACGCCACCCGTGCCGCCGGAGGAAGCGGGCGGGGGGCCACGTCAACGTGGTCAGGAGCAGGCCGACGAGCAGCGGCCACACCACCGACCACATACGGCCGAGGACCCACAGGGTCACTGCGAGCATGACAAGTATCAGCAGCAGCTCGCCCGAGACGCGCGCGCTGGTGCGCAGCGCGGCCCGGGTTTTCGCCGCGCTCAATCCGGCAGACATGGGATCACCCTACGGGGCCCCGTACGATGGACCCGTCGGTCCACTATTTCCGAGGTGTGCGGCGTGCGCGGTGAGTTGACGGCCAAGGGCAGGGCGACACGGCGCCGCATCGTCGAGGGTGCCGCGGCGGTGCTGCGGGAGCGGGGCGTCGCCTCGACGACCCTGGACGACATCATGGCGCGGACCGCCACCAGCAAGAGCCAGCTGTTCCACTACTTCCCCGCGGGCAAGGACGAACTGCTCGTCGAAGTGGCCCGGTTCGAGGCGGACCAGGTGCTGGAGGACCAGCAGCCCCAGCTCGGCCGCCTCGACTCGTGGCAGGCCTGGCAGGAATGGCGGGACGTCGTGATCGACCGCTACGAGACGCAGGGCGACCAGTGCCCGCTCGGGTCGCTGTTCCTGCAAATCGGCCGCACCACCCCGGGCACCCGCGCGATCGTGGTCGAGCTGCTGCGCCAGTGGCAGGAGAGCCTCGCGGCGGGCATCAGGTCGCTCCAGGCGTCCGGCGCTCTCCCCGCCGATCTCGATGTGGACACCAGGGCGGCCGCCTTGCTGACGGCCATTCAGGGCGGCGTGTCCATCCTGCTCTCGACGGGGCGGTCGGCCCATCTGCGGGCCGCCCTCGACCAGGGGATCGCGGATCTCCGGCAGGCGGGCGCCACCGCGCGGTGACGCGGCGCGGGCCCGGTCGGGCCGGGCCCGTCCAGGTCCGGGCGGTGCCGCGTGTCAGGCGGCGATGACGGCCGCCGCGGTGCGCCCGCCGTCGACGTCGAGCACGGTGCCGTGCACGAACGAGGACTCGTCGCCGGCCAGGTAGACGGCCGCGCCGGCGATCGCCTCGGGCGTGCCCATCCGTCCCGCCGGCGTGCCCTTCATCATGACCTCGGCGGGATGGACCTCGCCGGGCGGGGGCGTCTGCACCACACCCGGCGAGATGGCGTTCACCCGTACGCCGCGCGCCCCGAACTCCGCAGCCCACGCCCGCGTCAGGGTCTCCACGGCGCCCTTGGTGGAGCTGTAGAGGGAGCCGACCGGGATGCCCAGGCGCGCGATCCAGGAGCCCAGGTTGATGATCGCCCCGCCCCCGGCCTCCGCCATGGCGGGTGCCAGGGCCGCGGTGAGGAAGAACGGGGCCTTGACGTTCACGGCGTAGACCCGGTCGAAGGTCTCCTCGTCGGTGTCGGTCGTGGTGCCGGGCGGATAGATCCCGGCGTTGTTGACCAGCACGTCCACGCGTCCGCCCAGCACGCGGGTCGCCTCGCCGGCCAGTGCCCGTGAGGCGGCCGCGCTGCCGTCCAGGTCGGCGTGGACGAAGTCGGCCCGGCCGCCGGCGGCGCGGATGCCCTCGACGACCTCCTTGCCCCGTTCGGCGCTGCGCCCGGAGACGACCACGTGGGCCCCCTCGGCCGCGAAGGCCTCCGCGATGGCCCGCCCGATGTTGCTGGTCGCCCCGGTCACCAGTGCGGTCCTGTCCGCAAGCCGCATCGACATGTCCTGCTCCTTGCCTGCCGTCTCAGCCGTGTGCTTCTCCGTCGCCCCCGTCCGGTCGGCGGCCGGGCGCGGCTGCCACTGTGCGGCGAATAAAATGGACTGGCAAGTCCAGAAAACGGAGCCCGGTCGGCCCGTACGGTGCCGGTTGCGGTAGGCGCCCGGAGGCCGGTTCGATGCGTCAGTGCGTGAGGTGGTCCAGCGGTCCCTGGCCGACGGCGCCTTTGCACCGTGCCGCGAGGGCCGAGCGGGAGACATCATCGAGCAGCCCTGCTGTAACCCTCCGGGGCGCCGCGACCTCCGTGCTGCCGGCCGCGTCCCCGTTGGTGGAGGGCGTCACGGGGCGCTGCTTCGAGGACAACCGGGAAGCGCGGACGGCCGCCGCCGGGGACGCGGAACGGGCCGGCGGCGTAGCTCCGCACGCGCTCGACCCGCATGCCGCGGACCGTCCGTGGGAGTACGCCGCCGGAACCGTCGGCCGGTGATCCGCCCCGGCGTCAGCTCTCCGGGACCTTGACCCAGTCGAGCGTGCGTTCCACCGCCATCTTCCAGCCCGCGTACCCCTGCGCACGCCGCTCCTCGGACCACTGGGGCTCCCAGCGCCTGGACTCGCTCCAGTGGGTGCGCAGTTCGTCGGTGTCCCGCCAGAAGCCGGTCGCCAGTCCCGCCGCGTAGGCCGCGCCGAGGGCGGTGGTCTCGGCGACGACCGGGCGGCTGACGGGGACGCCGAGGATGTCCGCCTGGATCTGCATGCACAGGTCGTTGGCGGTCACACCGCCGTCGACCCTGAGCACGTCCAGGTGGACCGAGGAGTCCTGCTCCATGGCCTCGACGACGTCGCGGCTCTGGTAGCAGATGGCCTCCAGCGTCGCCCTGGCCAGGTGTGCGTTGTCGTTGTACCGGGCGAGACCGACGATGGCGCCCCGCGCGTCGGAGCGCCAGTACGGGGCGAACAGGCCGGAGAAGGCGGGGACGAAGTACATCCCGCCGTTGTCCTCGACCGTGCGGGCGAGTTCCTCGCTCTCGGCAGCGGTCTTGATGATCTTCATCTGGTCGCGCAGCCACTGCACCGCCGACCCGGTCACCGCGATGGAGCCCTCCAGCGCGTAGACCGGCGGGTTGTCGCCGAACTGGTAGGCCACGGTGGTGAGCAGACCGTGCTGGGAGCGGACCAGTTCCGTGCCGGTGTTGAGGACCAGGAAGTTGCCGGTGCCGTAGGTGTTCTTGGCCTCGCCGGGCGAGAAGCAGACCTGTCCGACGGTCGCCGCGTGCTGGTCGCCCAGTACCCCCGTGATGGGCACGGCGGCGCGCAGCGGCCGGGAGGTGCGGGTCGTGCCGTACGCCTCGGGGTGCGAGGACGGGTTGATGGTGGGCAGCATGCCGCGCGGGATGCCGAAGAAGCCCAGCAGTTCGTCGTCCCAGTCGAGCGTCTCCAGGTTCATCAGCATGGTGCGGCTAGCGTTGGTCACGTCGGTGGCGTGGATGCCGCCGTCGGGGCCGCCGGTCAGGTTCCACAGGACCCAGGAGTCGGTGTTGCCGAACACCGCGTGTCCTTGCTCCGCGGCCTCGCGGACGCCGTCGACGTTCTCCAGGATCCACTGGATCTTCCCGCCGGAGAAGTACGTCGCGGGCGGCAGCCCGGCCTTGCGGCGGATGACGTCGCCCCGGCCCGACCGCTCCAGGTTCGCGGCGATGGCGTCGGTGCGGGTGTCCTGCCACACGATGGCGTTGTAGTAGGGGCGGCCCGTGCGCGGGTCCCAGACCACCGTGGTCTCCCGCTGGTTGGTGATGCCGATGGCCGCCAGGTCCGTCCCCGACAGGCCGCCGTTGCGCAGCGCGTTCTGCATCACCGAGTTGGTGCGCTCCCAGATCTCCACCGGGTCGTGTTCGACCCACCCGGAGCGCGGCAGGATCTGCTCGTGCTCCAGCTGGTGCTTCGCGACCTCGTTGCCGCCGTGGTCGAAGATCATGAACCGGGTGCTGGTGGTTCCCTGGTCCACCGCGCCGATGAAGTCCGCCATGGAAGCTCACATTCCGCCGGCGTGACCGGCCGTCGACTGTCCGAGCACCCCCTCGGTCAGATTAAGTCGACTCCCGGCCGGCCGCACATAAAGGACATGTGCCTCTCAGGTCTCGCGAGGGGTGCCGTCAAGCGCCGGGGCGATGACGGCGAACGCCCGTTCGGTCAGCTCCCCGGGGTCCGCCGTGCCGTCGCTGTCGCTCCAGCGGTGCAGCACCGTGTTGAACGCGGTCAGCGCCATCCCGGCGGCCAGCTCGGGGTAGAGGTCGCGGTCGGGGGCGAGGTCGGGGCGGCGGGCCAGCTCCGCCGCCAGGTCCTCCCGCCACCGCCCCTGACGCTCCAGGAAACGTGCGTGCAGGGCGGGGGTGCGCAGGATCAGCTGGACCACCCGCAGTGCTCTGTCGGAGTGATCCGCGCAGGTCGCGAGGGGGCCGGAGAGGGCGCTCCGCAGGGCCAGGGACGGTCGCTCCCCGGTGGGGCGGGCCGCCAGGTCCCGGTGGATGTCGGCTCCCATGTCCGTCAGGAACTGGACGACCACGTCCTCCTTGGAGGCGAAGTAGCGGAAGAACGTCCTCTTGGACACTCCGGCGGCGGACGCGATCTCGTCGATGGTGACCGCGTCGAACCCCTTGGCGGCCAGCAACTGCAAGGCCGCCTCGGTCAGTTCGTCCGACACGAGCTGACGTTTGCGCTGGGCGAGGCTGACTTCGGGGCGAGTGCTCACCCCGCCATCGTAACTCCATGCCTCCCATGGCACCAAGTAACAACGTTGACACTTAGTGCCATCTTCGGCATGGTGAGGCGCATGACACAGCAGCGACGTTGGACCGCCGAGCGGATCGGGGACCAGAGCTCCCGGGTGTTCGTCGTCACCGGAGCCAACAGCGGCCTGGGCCTGGCGACCGTCCGGGCGCTCGCCGCGCGGGGCGGACACGTGATCCTCGCCGTGCGCGACGAGGAGAAGGGCCGACGGGCCGTGGAACTGCTCCTGGCCGGGCAGCCGGACGCCCGCCTGGAGGTGCGCCGGCTCGACCTGGCCGACCTCGACTCGGTGCGGGCCTTCGCCCGGGAGGTGCGTGCCGCACATCGGCGCATCGACGTGCTCGTCAACAACGCGGGCATCATGGCGCCGCCCCGGAGGCTGAGCCCCCAGGGGCACGAGTCGCAGTTCGCCTGCAACCACCTGGGCCACTTCGCGCTCACCGGGCTGCTGCTCGACCGGCTGTCGGCGGGCAAGGACCCCCGGGTGGTGACGGTGACGTCGACCAACCACCGGCAGGGACGCCTCTTCCTCGACGACCTCACCGGTGAGCGCGGCTACTCACCCATGGCGTTCTACAACCAGTCGAAGTTCGCGAACGCCGTCTTCGGACAGGAACTCCACCGGCGGCTCAGCGAAGCCGGGAGCCCGGTGCGCAGCGTGCTCGCGCACCCCGGCTACAGCGCCACCCGCCTCCAGACGAGCGCACCGGTCGGCATGGTGCGGATGCTGTTCGGCCGCGTCCTGCGGCCGCTAGCCCAGTCCGCCGAACGGGGAGCCCTGCCGCAGCTGTACGCGGCGACCGACCCCGGCGTGCGCGGCGGCGAGTTCTTCGGCCCGGACGGCCCGGGGGAGCTGCGGGGCGGACCGAAGCGGGTCCGGCCGGCACCGGCGGCGGCCGATGCCGCCACCGGCCGCCGCCTGTGGGAGGTGTCGGAGCTGCTGACCGGCGTGGGGTTCGCGCCGGGGCCGGCGACCGACTGAGACCGTGAACGGAGCGGGTCAGGGAGCGATCGGCAGGCGCCGCTTGTGGTCGGTCTGCCGGTAGCGGGTGACGATCGTCTCGAAGACCGGCTCCGTCACCGGCTTGCCCTCCAGGAAGTCGTCGATCTCCTCGTAGGTGACTCCGAGCGCGTCCTCGTCGGCCTTGCCGGGGTCGAGGGTCTCCAGGTCGGCCGTCGGGACCTTGCGGACCAGCTCGGCGGGCGCGCCCAGCGCGTCCGCGACGGCGCGCACCCGGCGCTTGGTGAGGCCCGCGAGCGGTACGAGGTCGGCGGCGCCGTCGCCGAACTTGGTGAAGAAGCCGGAGACCGCCTCGGCCGCGTGGTCGGTGCCGACCACCAGGCCGCCGTGCGCCCCCGCTACCGCGTACTGCGCGATCATGCGCTGCCGGGCCTTGATGTTGCCGTGCACGAAGTCCTGGTGATGGGCGTCGCGGAAGGCCACGTCGGCGGCGAGCAGGGCGTCGAGCGCCGCGTCGCTCGCGGGCTTGATGTCCACGGTCAGTACCTGGTCGGCCCGGATGAAGGAGAGGGCGAGCTGGGCGTCGTGCTCGTCGGCCTGGACGCCGTGCGGCAGCCGCATGGCGTAGAAACGGGCCTCGTGCCCCGCGGCGCGGGCCCGCTCCACGGCGAGCTGGCACAGCCTGCCGGCGGTGGTCGAGTCGACGCCGCCGCTGATCCCGAGCACCAGGGCACGCAGACCGGTGGCGGTCAGCCGCTCGGCGAGGAAGGCCACCCGGCGCTCGATCTCCCGCTCGGCGTCGAAGGTCTCCGCGACCTCCAGTTCCCGGGCGATCTCCTTTTGCAGGGCGATGGACGCCGGCTCGCTCAATTCCGCTCCTTGTTCGACGGGCAGGGTGTTCCTCGATTCACCCTACCCAGAGGCGGCCGGAGCACCGGTCCGCCCACCGGATCCGTGGAGCGGGAGGTGCGGGGCGGCCGTCAGGGACCGCCCCGCACGCCTGGGGGTCAGTCCAGCGGTTCGACCCGGATGTCGCGGAACCGGACCTTGTTCCCGTGGTCCTGGAGCCGGATCGCCCCGGCGGCCGGGGTTTCGGCCCGGCCCGCCGCGGTGGGTCCGTCGAGCGCGACGTCGTCGTGGACCGTCTTGCCGTTCCACACCACCGTCACCCGCGCGTCGGCGGTCTTGGCGCCGTTCTCGTCGAAGCGGGCGGCACGGAAGACGATGTCGTACGTCTGCCAGGTCTCCGGGGCCGTCGCCGCGTTGGTGTCGGGTGCCTTCTTCAGATAGATCGCCCCGGCCTCGTTGGTGTCCGGGGTGGTGTCGCCGTAGGAGTCGAGGATCTGCAACTCGTAGCGGTCCTGGAGGTAGATGCCGCTGTTGCCGCGGTCCTGGCCGGTCACGTCGTCCGGCAGCAGCGGGACGCGGAACTCCACGTGCAGCTTGAAGTCCTGGTAGGCGTCCTTGGTGCGGATGTCGCCGCAGCACACCTCCATCGACCGCTCCTCGGCCAGCGGCCAGGCCACCTTCCTCCCGTCCGTGTGCTGCCACTGCTCCTGCGAGGCGGCGGTCCCGTCGAACAGGGCGACCCGGGCGCCGTGCGGGCGCACGGTGATCAGGTCCAGGTTGACGTGGCCGGTGTCGCCGGGGTCGTAGCGGTAGGAGACCGTGTTGTGGCCGGCCCGCAGCCGCACGCTCTCGGTGCGGGTGGACCAGGTGTCCCAGTCCCCGGTGGACGGGAGCTGGGTCTGGCGGACCTTCTTCCCGCCCGCGTACAGGGAGAGCGACTTGGTGCCCTCGAAGGGGTTCGGGCCGTTGGAGTAGCGCAGGCCCACGTCGTAGGTGCCGGTCTTCGGGACGGTCACGTCGAACGTCGTGGTGACGTCGCCCTCGGTGGCGTAGCGGTCGACGAAGCCGCTGCCGGAGTAGCCGGCGTGGTCGGTGTTGATGCCCGCCTTCCCCGTCAGCCGCGCCTCCTCGGCCTCGTACAGGGTGGCCGCCGGCGGCTGCTTTCCGGGCATCTCGTTGAGGGTGTACCAGGCCTCGGTGCTCCAGAGCGTCTCACCGGAGGCCGAGGCGAACGGGCGCGGGGAGCGCACGTGGACGACGCGGTCCGGCTTCAGGCCGTCCAGCCGCAGCCGCACGGTGCGGCCGTCGTCCGAGAGCGTCGCGGACCGCACGGCCAGCTTCTCCTCGGCGATCTTCGGGCCGCCGTAGTCGCCGGTCGGCGTGTAGCGCCACTGCTCGGCCTCGTAGCGGGAGGCCAGCTCCGCGGCCGTCTCCTCGGACACCGGCTGGGTGTACGTCAGGTCGAAGCCGCCGGGCACGGCCCGCATCTTCTGGACGTCGAAGGTGTTGCCGCCGTTGGGCGTCAGCTTCTGCAGGCCGAACTTCAGCTTGCCCTCCTGCCCCCAGTTGCCGTCGGCGCCCAGGCCGCCGGTGTAGATCGCGCCGTCGGGGCCCATGGAGACCCGGTTGACGCCCGCCTCCAGGCCCTGCGTGTAGCGGAAGACGGCGCCCTGGTACTGGCCCTTCACCTTCTCCAGGTAGGCGCGCTGGAGGCCGCCGTAGGTGACGTCACCGATCAGCAGCTGGCCCGCGAACCTGCCCTTGGTGAGGTACAGCGGGGTGGAGGGCGAGTTGCCGATCTCGTTCTGCGGCAGCCACAGCACCGGCTGGGTGACGGGGGAGTCCTCGAACGGCCCGGCGGGTTCGGTGTAGTGGTTGAAGAAGCGGTCCTGCTTGATCTGGACGAGCTTCGAGGCGGGCAGCCAGCCGCCCTGGTTGTCGGTGGTGAACAGACTGCCGCCCGGTCCCCAGCCGATGCCGTTGGGCGTGCGCAGCCCGCCCGCGATCGGGCTGATCTTCCCGGTCTTCTTGCTGATCTTGTACGTCGTCCCGCGGTTGGGTGCGGGCTGCGGGTTGGTGGTCGCGCCGCCGAGGTCGATGGCGACGGAGAGGTTCACGTAGAAGTAGCCGTCCCGGTAGAGCAGGCCGAACGCGAACTCGTGGAAGTTGCCGCCGTAGGGCCAGGTGGCGACCGTGCGGTACTCGTCGGTCACGTCGTCGCCGTCGCTGTCGACCAGGCGGGTCAGCTCGTGCTTCTGCGAGACGTAGAGCGAGCCGTCCACGTACTTGATGCCCATCGGCTCGCGCAGCCCGCTCGCCACCTTCTCGACGGTGACCTTGTCGCGGCTGGTGTCACCGGTGACGTTGTCCAGGAGGTACACCTCTCCGGCAACGTTGTCGGTGCCGCCCCAGGTGCTGAGCGCCAGGCGGCCGTCGGGCAGCCAGTCCATGCCGGTGACCTGCGGTTCGAACCCTTCGGGGCGCAGGTCGGTGAGGTCGAGGTCGGGGCGTACGGAGGTGAGCGGCAGACCGTCGCCGGGGGTGTCGCGCCCGGCCTCGCACTCCTTGCGGCCCGGCGCCGTCACCCGGACGACCCCGGCGTCGGTGCTCAGTGCCTCGGTGGGTACGACGCTGAACTCGCTCTCGCCCGGCGGCATCCAGGACAGCTGCAACTGCTGGCCGCCGCCGCGGTCGAAGTGGTCGATGCGCAGCGGGTGCGCTCCCGCGGTGAGTTCGACCGTGCCGTCCTTGGGCTCCGCGCCGTGCAGTCCGTCGTGGTCGATCACCGTGGCGTCGTCGAGGGTCAGCCGGGAGCCGTCGTCGCTGACGAGCCGGAACACGTAGGTGCCGTCACGCGGCGCCACCAGGTAACCGGACGCCTGGGAGACGAAGTTGTCGGCGATACCGCCGAAGTCGGCGGTGCTGGACCAGTCGACCGTCGGCATCAGCTTGTCGTGGTTGGGGGTCTGGCCCGGCTTGAGGGTGCACAACTCGTTCAGCGGTGTCTGGACGTCGAACACGCGCAGGGTGACGCCCGGTTCCTGCGGCGGGATGTCGGCGGGCGCCGCCGAGGACGCCGGGGCGGCCCAGGCGCCGCCGAGCGCGACGGCGGACGTCAGCAGAAGGATGAGGTGTCTTCGGGCACGCGAGAACAGCCGTGGGTGCATAGGTCCTCCGGGGGATGGGGACCGGACCGTGCCGGATATCGCTCCGGTCTTGTGCGGTAGGACGGACGTTCCGCCGCCAAGGTAGGAGACTTCCGCTCGGCATGTCCATACTTTGTCATCAGTGTGTGCAAAGTTCTGGACGTCAAGTCCCCCGCCGGGGCGGCACGTTCGCCTCCGTCTCAGGGGGCACGTTCGCTTCCGCCTCCAGGCGGCACGTTGGCCCGCGGGGTCAGCGGCCCCTGCGCACCCGGGCCGCCGCGCGTGCCTCCGCGGCCCTGCGCGCCTCGACGGCCTTGCGGGACTCCTTCGCGGCACCGGCCGGACGGGTGCCCATGCCGCGGAACCGGGCGTTGCCGCCCTCCTTGCCCTGCCCGGCGGGCGGGCGCTGCGCGCCGGTGAGGTCGGTCAGCTTCTGCTCGCCCGAGCGCACCGGGGTCACCGTCGGCCGGATCCCGGCCTCCGACGTCATCCGGTTCACCTCGCGCCGCTGGTCGGGGGTGACGAGGGTGACCACGCTCCCCGCCCGTCCGGCCCGCGCCGTGCGCCCGCCGCGGTGCAGGTAGTCCTTGGCGTCGGCCGGGGGATCGACGTTGACGACGAGGTCGAGCGCCTCGACGTGGATGCCCCGCGCCGCGACGTTGGTGGCCACCAGCACGGTGACCTCGCCCGCCACGAACCGGGCGAGCGTGTGCGTGCGCTGCGGCTGGGACTTCCCGCTGTGCAGGGCGGCGGCGGACACACCGGCGGCCCGCAGGTCCCGGGTGAACCGGTCGACCCCGGCCTTGGTGTCCAGGAACATCAGCACCCGGCCGTCGCGGGCGGCGATCTCGGTGGCGGTCGCGTACTTGTCGGCGGGGTGGACGACCAGTACGTGGTGCTCCATCGTGCTCACCGAGGCCGACGCCGGGTCGACGGACACGAGAACGGGGTCGTGCAGGTGGTCCCGCACCAGCTGGTCCACGTCGCCGTCGAGGGTGGCCGAGAACAGGAGCCGCTGCCCGTCGGAGGGCACCTGCTCCAGGAGCCCGGAGACCTGCGGAAGGAACCCCAGGTCGCACATCTGGTCCGCCTCGTCCAGCACCGTGATCCGCACCTGGTTCAGCCGGCAGTCCCGGCGGGAGACCAGGTCGGCCAGGCGGCCCGGCGTGGCGACGACCACCTCGGCGCCGTCGCGCAGCGCCTGGGTCTGCCGGTTGATCGACAGCCCGCCGACGACCGTGGTCAGGCGCACGCCCAGCGCCCGGGCGTACGGCGCCAGCGCGTCGCTCACCTGCTGGGCCAGCTCCCGGGTCGACACCAGGACGAGGGCCAGCGGCCGCTTCGGCTCCGCGCGCCGGCCGGCGGTCCTGGCGAGCAGGGCGAGCCCGAAGGCCAGCGTCTTGCCGGAACCGGTCCGGGCCCGGCCGAGGACGTCGCGCCCGGCCAGCGCCTCCGGCAGGGTCGCCGCCTGGATCGGGAACGGCTGCGTCACCCCGAGGGCGGTCATCGTCTCGACGAGGACCGGCGGCAGTCCGAGGCCGTCGAAGGACGCGGTCGGCTTCGCGTTCATGGGGGACCTTTCTGATCAGGCGCCCGGAACGCGACCGGGTCCGTACCCCTCGGTACGGACCCGGGCGCCTCGAAGCGTGGGCCCATTTTACCAGCGGGGCCGCGCACTACCCCGCTCCCGCACGGCCCGACGGCGCTCGGCCTACTTGGACTCGACCCGCCCGAGCGGATCCGGCCCGGCCGCCAGGGCGTCCCGCGCCGCCTGCCAGGCGGTGTCCCCCGGGTACAGCGCGGAGCGCAGATAGGCCCAGGTGAGCCGCTGCACGGCGGCCACCCGGCCGGGGTCCTCGTCGGTGGTCTCCGCGACGTCGTACCCGGCCACACCGCCGAGCCCGTGCTCCGCGCCGAACAGGGTCAGCAGGGACTTGGGGCCGGGGGAGAGGGAGTACGGATCGGCGTGCCACCCGGGCCCGGACACCGTCAGGTGCGCGGAGTCGTCCCGGTCGCCGGCGACGACCAGCGCGGGCGTGGTCATCCGGGAGAAGTCCGTGGTCAGGAAGAAGGGCATGTTCTTCGCTGCGGACTCACTGAGGGCGTCGCCGCCCCGGCCCGGCGCGGCCAGCAGCACGCCCGCCCTGATCCGGGGCTCGGCCAGGTCCGCCTCGGTGCCGTCGTCCGGGTCGGTGAGCCGGGCGCCGAGCAGCAGGCTCGCGGTGTGGCCGCCCATCGAGTGCCCGGCGACCGCGACCCGGCTCCGGTCCAGACGGCCGGAGAGCTGCGGGACCGCCTCCTCGAGGACGTCGAGCCCGTCGAGGACGCGCGTCATGTCCTCGGCGCGCGAGCGCCAGAACAGGGGCGCCCCGGGGGTCGCGGGATCCAGGGCGAGCGACCGGGAGCTGAGATGGGTCGGCTGGATCACGACGAAGCCGTGTGCCGCCCAGTGGTCGGCGAGCGGGGCGTAGCCGTTCAGGGACGAGAGGTGGTTCGAGTAGCCCTGTCCGTGCGAGAGCAGGACGACCGGCAGGCCGGTCCCGGTCACGGGTGCGGAGACCCGCACCTGGAGGTCCACGGGCCGCCCCGGCGCCGGTATCACGACCGGGGCGACGGAGAGGGCGGGAGCGGGCGGGGGGAGGAAGTCGGTGGCGTGGGTCGGTGCGCTCATGGTGCGTGTGTCCGTTCGTTGAATCGACAACGGAGACGGCGAGGCCGTGGGGAAGGGACGCGTCGGCGCGACAAGAAGCGGGACGCTGTCCCGGTTAAATATACGGAACGCTGTCCCGTTTGGTCAACGCGTGCTGCCCGGAGCCGGCGGCGACCCGCGCCGCGCCGCCCGCACCCGGCGATGGCTCCACCCGAGCAGGGCGAACAGCACGAAGCCCGAGACGATCAGACTCGCCCCGGTGGCCCATCCGGAGTACGGCAGTTCGGGCACGAGGCCCCAGGCCACGCCGGCGGCGAGGAGGAACAGCCCCACGAGCACGGAGCCGGCGATGCGCCACCCGGAGGACACGCTCTCCTCGGCGGCACGCATCGCGCGGTCGCGGACCGGGGCGACGAACCGGTCCAGCGCCGGAACGGCGCGCGCCAGCAGGACCACCCCGGCGAAGACGAGCAGCAGGCCGGGCCCGGGCAGCACCAGCAGCGCGACGCCGATCAGCAGCAGGAGGGCGCCGAGGGTGCCCAGGGCGGTGCGCCGGATCGATTCGACTCCCCGCGCCATGGCGCCCCACTCTCCTGCGGTCGGCAAGGACTTCGGTTCCGTCGGCGTCCCCCAGCCTAGGCAGGGATCGGGGCACGGGCGATTCCGGAGCGGACGGGGGCGCGGGGCCGTGCGCCCGGCCGGTGAGGACGCCGGTGCCGTCGTCCGGCGGGCCCGGCCGGAGACGGGTGCCCGGTCGCGTCCGTCAACGACCGATGTGGCAGGGGAAGTTGCGGTTCGGCCCCATCGACGTGCCGCGGCTTCGCTGCTAGACCTGCACCACCCGTACCACCTGCACCCGCCCTTCCAAGGAGGAGCATGTGAGACCACGTCGCGCGGTCGTCCGGACCGCATCGGCACTCGTCGCCGCCCTCGCCCTGACCGCCGGCCTGGGCGGCCCCGCCGTAGCGGCGCACGAGGCGGAGGCCGGGCCGTCCGCCACCGGGTCCGCCCCCGTCACGCACGAGGAGAACGACCGGGTCCCGGAGGGTTCGGTCTGGACCCAGCACTACTTCCCGTCCGCCGACCGCTCGGGCACCCGGCTCCACGCCGACGTCCTGCTGCCCGAGGGGCTGAAGCGGAAGGAGAAGGTGCCGGTCATCCTGTCGATCGGCCCGTACTTCGCCCACGCGGGCCAGACCGGTCCCGAGGGCTGGTCGCACACCGGTCCCTCCGCCCGCTTCCAGGACTTCATCGAGGGCACCGACCTGTTCGACCAGGGGTATGCCTTCGTCATGGTGGACCTGCGGGGCTTCGGCGGCTCCACCGGCTGTCTGGACTGGGGCGGGCCCGGGGAACAGGCCGACGTGAAGGCCGCGATCGACTGGGCCGCGAAGCAGCCCTGGTCCACCGGCGCGGTCGGCATGTACGGCAAGTCCTACGACGCCGTCACGGGCCTCATCGGCAACAACCTGGACCAGCGCGCGCTCAAGGCCGTCGTCGCCCAGGAACCCGTGTGGGACATGTACCAGTACATCTACTCCAACGGCGTGCCGCGCCCGAACGTGACGGGCACCGCCGGCGCCTACAACTCCATCGCCTCGATGCCCCCGATGGCGGACGACGACCCGCGCTACCGGGCCGCCGCCCGCTACGAGGAGAGCCACCCGGAGTGCCTGACGGAGAACTCGGCCGGCTACCGGATATCCGACCAGCGGGACGCGCACTGGACCTCCCGCGACCTGGCCAGGATGGCGAAGGGCAGCGACACCCCGCTGTTCGTCACGCAGGGCTTCGTCGAGAACAACACCAAGCCCGAGGAGATGGAGGAGTACCTCGACAACCACCGGGGCCCCGAGCGCGGCTGGCTCGGCCAGTGGGACCACGTGCGCGGCGGCGACCGCGTCGAGGACGGACGCCTGGCCATGGGCCGCGAGGGCTGGTACGACGAGACCCTCGCCTTCTACGACCAGTACCTGAAGGGGACCGGGCCGACGGTGCGTTACCCGGCCTACGCCCTCGAGGACTCCACCGGTGCCTGGCGGGCCCAGCGCACCTGGCCCGTCACCGAGCGGTCGGTGACCCTTCCGCTCGGCGGCGGCTCCTACGTGGACGACGGCGGCGCCTCCGCCCGCGCGGCCCTGACCGCGTCCGGCAGCCCGGCGCCGAAGGCCCCGCCGCAGCCGACCGGCAAGTGGGACATGGAGAACGCGCCCGCGACCGAGCAGCGGGCCCCGGCCGGGCTGGCCGCGGAACTGGCGAAGCGCCAGCGCGCCGGTGAGGTCGCCTCCAGCTTCTTCGTGTGGTCGAAGCCGCTGCGGAAGGACACGCGCGTCACCGGCACCCCGCAGGTGTCCCTGACCGCCCGGGGCGAGGGCAACGTCATGCTCAAGCTGTACGACGTCGCCCCGGACGGCACCGCCGTCATGTTCGACGAGCAGGTCTCCCTGGTGAAGTCCGGCCGGATGAGCGTCGACCTGAAGGCGACCGACTGGACGCTGGCCGCCGGTCACGTCCTGGCCGTGGAGATCGGCTCCATCCAGACCGGCTCCTGGCGCGACACACCCTCGGGCGAGACCATCGAGGTCCGGGGAGCCAGGCTCCGGCTGGCCCTGGACGACCCGGCCGACGACGTCGCCACCCAGGGCGACCGGTCACCGTACCTGGACACGTACCTGCGTCAGTACACGGTGAGCCTGCCGGCGGGCCCGGGCACATTCTCGGTGGTTCCGGGCGGCCGGTCGTGACAAGCTGTGCTCTTGTTGTCCGAGCCCAGGAGGTCGTCATGACTGAAGAGTCTTCATCGCAAGCAGGTTCGGAACCGGCGGAGGACGAGCGCACCGCCCTGACACCCGACGCCGACGGTCGGTACGACCTGAAGGACAAGTTCCGCCAGGCGCTGGAGCGCAAGCGCGGCAAACAGGCGGAGGCCGCGGCCCTCGCCGCGGGCGGCGACGTGGCGAAGATCCGGGGCACCCACGGCCCCGCCGCCAGCCAGCGCTCGTTCCGGCGCAAGAGCGGCTGAGACGGCGCACACCCGTCCCGGGCGGGGTCCGGCCGTGGCAGCACGGCCGGACCCCGCCCGTCGTCGTCGGCCGGCGGGTGTTCAGGGACGGGACGTCAGATAGCCGCCCATGGAGGTGAAGTACTCCGTCGCGGCCAGCTCCCGCCCGTCCTCGGTGCGTACGCGTGTGACGGCGAGGCCGTGGTTGCGGCCCCGGCGCGCGTCCGCCCCGGCGACGATCACCACGCCCTCGCCCTCGCGGTAGAAGATCCGGCCGGGTGTGCCGCCGTAGCGGCCCTCGGAGACCACCGCGGCGAGGATCTCCAGCCGCTTGCCCCGGTGGAAGGCGAAGGCGCTGGGGTACGGCTCGGACTGGGCCCGCACCAGACGCTCCAGGTCCTCGGCCGGCCAGTTCCAGTCGATGCGGATGTCCTCGGCGGAGCGCTTGTGGAAGAAGCTCGCCTGCGACCTGTCCTGCTTGGTGAACTCCGTCTGCCCGGCCGCGATGAGTCCGAGGGCGCCGACGGTGACCGGGGCGATGAGGTCGACGGTCTTGTGGAACAGGTCGGTCGCGGTGTCCGCCGGCCCGACCGGCACCGCCTCCTGCCGGACGATGTCACCGGCGTCCAGCTCGTCGTTCATCATGTGCGCGGTGACGCCCACTTCGGTCTCGCCGTTGATCAGCGCCCAGATCAGCGGGGAGAACCCGGCGTACTTCGGCAGCAGCGAGTCGTGCACGTTGAGCGTGCCGTGCCGCGGGAGGCCGAAGATGCGCGGCGGGATCCAGGTCCGCCAGTTGTTGGCCACGATGATGTCCGGATCGGCGTCCTTGAGGCGCTCGAACAGCTCGTCGTCGTCCGGGCGGTTGCGGATCAGCACCGGGACGCCGTGCTCCTCGGCGAGGTCGGCGACGGAGTCGCTCCAGATCTTCTCGTACGCGTGCTCGCTCCTGGGGTGCGTCACCACCAGCACCACGTCGTGCTCGGAGTCCAGCAGGGCTCGCAGGGTGCGGTGCCCCCAGGTCTGGTAACCGAACATGACGACCCGCATGGGGTTCCTCCTCTGAGCAGGGGCTGACCGGGCAGTTAAGCAAGCCTTACCTTAGTGGGCAACATCCATGCGTGACAGTCAAGTTGGCTCAAACAATCTCCCCGTGTGCCCTATCGACAGCCGTATCTCGTTAGCTTAGGCTCACCTAAGTTTCCGGCGCACGATGGGAGTGACATGTCACCGGTTCTTCCTGCTGACTCCACGCTGGTCCACGACCTCATCGGGATCGGCTTCGGACCGTCCAATGTCGCCATGGCGATCGCGATCCGCGAACACAACGCACGGGCCGGGGGGCAGGAGGCGCTCGACGCCCGCTTCTTCGAGCAGCAGCCCCGCTTCGGCTGGCACCGCGGCATGCTGATCGACGACGCGACCATGCAGGTGTCCTTCCTCAAGGACCTGGTGACCCTGCGCAATCCGGCCAGCGAGTACAGCTTCCTGTGCTACTTGCAGAGCAAGGGGCGGCTGATCGACTTCATCAACCACAAGAACCTCTTTCCGCTGCGGGTCGAGTTCCACGACTACTTCGAGTGGGCCGCGGCCAAGGTCGACGACATGGTCTCCTACGGCCACGAGGTCGTCGGCGTCGCACCCGTCGTGCGGGACGGCGTCGTGGACCACCTGGAGGTGACGGTCCGCTCGGGGGAGGGGCTCGAGGTCCACCGGGCGCGCAACCTCGTCGTCGGCACCGGGCTGCGCCCCCTCGTGCCGGAGGGCGTGGAGCGCGGCGACCGCGTCTGGCACAGCTCCGAACTGCTGACCAGGGTCGACGCGTTGGAGGGCACCTCGCCCTCCCGGTTCGTCGTCGTCGGCGCCGGGCAGAGCGCCGCCGAGAACGTCGCCTACCTGCACCGCCGCTTCCCCACGGCCGAGGTCTGCGCGGTCTTCGCCCGCTACGGCTACAGCCCCGCCGACGACAGCGCGTTCGCCAACCGGATCTTCGACCCGGCGGCGGTCGACGACTACTTCACCGCCCCCGACGGCGTCAAACAGCGGCTGATGGACTACCACGGCAACACCAACTACTCCGTGGTGGACATCGACCTGATCGACGACCTGTACCGGCAGGCGTACCGGGAGAAGGTCCTCGGCACCGAGCGGCTGCGCTTCCTCAACGTCTCCCGGCTCACCGACGTCAAGGAGACGCCCGACCGGGTGCGGGCCACCGTGACGTCCCTGGTCAGCGGCGAGGAGAGCTTCCTGGACGCCGATGTCGTGGTCTTCGCCACCGGCTACGGCCCGGCCGACCCGCTGGGCCTGCTCGGCGAGGTCGCGGACCGCTGCCTGCGCGACGAGGAGGGCCGGGTTCGGGTCGAACGCGACTACCGCATCGCCACCGACCCCGCCCTGCGCTGCGGCATCTATCTACAGGGCGGCACGGAGCACACGCACGGCATCACGTCGTCGCTGCTGTCCAACACCGCGGTCCGGGTCGGCGAGATCCTCGAATCGCTCCTCGACCGTGGTCTCAAGTCCGGTTCCGACGAGGCCCGTACGGTCGCCGACGGGACCGGCACCGGCGCGCGTTAGGGTACGTCGCCATGACCACGACTGCGGCCCAGCGCCCCGTGTCCGCGCCCAGGGGCCCCACCGAGGCCCGGCGGCGACGTGTCGCCGGTCTGGGTGTGCTGGCGGTGCTCCTCGTGGTCGCGGCGGCGGCCTCGCTGGCCGTCGGTGCGCGTGCGCTCAGCCCCGCCGAGGTCTGGCACGGGCTGTTCGCGGCGCCCGAGTCCGACCAGCGGCTCACCGAGATCCGGCTGATCGTGCAGACCGTGCGGGTCCCGCGCACGGTGCTCGCCGTCGTGGCCGGCGTCGCGCTCGGCGTCGGAGGGGCACTGATCCAGGGGTACACCCGCAACCCCATCGCCGACACCGGCCTGCTGGGGGTGAACTCCGGTGCCTCGTTCGCCGTGGTGGCGGGGATCGCCGCCTTCGGGTTCACCAGCCCCTTCCAGTACGTCTGGTTCGGCTTCCTGGGTGCGGCGGTCGCGGGTGTCGTCGTGTTCGGGCTGTCGAGCATCGGCCGGGGAGCGGGCAACCCCCTGACGCTGGCCCTGGCCGGGCAGGGGGTCACGGTGTTCCTCGCGGCGATGACCACGGCGGTCGCACTGACGGACAAGGCTTCGCTGAACGCCCTGCGGTTCTGGAACGCGGGCTCGTTGACCGGTGTCGGCTTCGACGTCATCTGGCCCGTGTCCGCCTTCATCGCCGCCGGGCTGCTGCTGGCGCTGACCACGCTGCCCTCCGTCAACCTGCTCAACCTGGGCGACGACGTCGCACGGGGACTCGGGGTGAACATCGCGCGGACCCGCACCATCGGCATCGTCGCCATCACCCTGCTGGCCGGCGCGGCGACCGCGGCCTGCGGCCCCATCGCCTTCCTCGGGCTCATGGTGGCCCACGTGGCCCGGTACCTGACCGGCCCGGACTACCGTTGGCTGGTGCCGTACGCCGGCCTGCTCGGCGCCGTCGTCCTGCTGGTCTGCGACATCGTGGGACGCCTGGTCGTACGGCCCGGAGAGCTGGACGCGGGGGTCGTCGTCTCGCTCCTCGGCGCACCGTTCTTCGCCGTCCTGGTGTGGCGCGGAAAGTTCAAGAACGCGTGAACGGGGCGGACGTGAAGGCGAAGAGCACGGGTGCGGCGGTGGACGTGAAGGCGGACGTGCGGGCGTCGGTGGCGCCGGGTGTGCGGTTCGGCGGCGTGTCGTTCGTGTGGCGGCCCTGGGTCGCGGGCGTCACCCTGCTCCTGGCGGTCGCGGGCTTCCTGGTGTTCTGCCTGTCCATCGGCGTCGGGGACTTCCCCATCGCCCTGCCCCGGGTGGTGGCCACGATCCTCGGCCGGGGCGAGCAGGTCGACGAGTTCGTGATCATGGACCTGCGGATGCCCCGCGCCCTCGCCGGACTCGTCGTGGGCGTCGCGCTCGGGGTCTCCGGCGCCCTCACGCAGTCGATCGCCCGCAATCCGCTGGCCAGCCCGGACGTCCTCGGCATCACCAGCGGCGCCGGGGCCGTCGCGGTGTTCCTGGTGACGGTGTCCGGCGGCGCCGCGACGGCCGTGGCCGACTCCGTGGGCCTGTCGGCGGCGGCGCTCGCGGGCGGCCTCGGCACCGGACTGCTCGTCTACTTCATGGCGTGGCGCCGCGGGATCGACGGCTTCCGGCTCATCCTCATCGGCATCTCGGTGAACGCCGTGATGCAGGCGATCACGACGTGGCTGCTGGTCACCGCCGACATCAGGGACGTCGCCCGGGCCCAGGCGTGGCTGGTCGGCTCGCTGGACAACCGGTCGTGGGACGAGGTGAACGTCGCCCTGTGGTGCACGCTCGTCCTGCTGGTCGTCGTAGCCTGCGTCGCCTTCCAGTTCAAGCCGCTGCACTTCGGCGACGAGGTCGCCGCGGGGCTCGGCGTGCGGTACGGCGCGGTCCGCGCGGTCCTGCTGCTGTGCGCGGTGCTGCTGGCGGGCGTGGCCGTGAGCGCGGCCGGGCCGGTGCCGTTCGTCGCGCTGGTGGCGCCGCAGGTGGCGCTGCGGCTGGCCAGGTGCCCGACGCCACCACTGGTGGCCTCCGGCCTGGTGGGGGCGCTGCTGCTGACCGGCTCGGACCTGGTCGCGCGCACCGCCCTGCCCGTTTCGCTGCCGGTCGGTGTGGTCACCGCCGCCGTCGGCGGGCCCTTCCTCGTCTATCTGCTGGTGCGGGCCAACCGCAGATAGCTGGTACAAAGTAAGGTGAGCCTAATCGAGGGGGCCTTGTGGTCGTTCAGTCCATCACCGGGACCGAGACGGAAGTCGACGCTGCCGCACGGCTGGCGGCCCGGGGCGTCACCGTCGGGTACGGGGCCCGGTCCGTCATCGACGGCCTCGACGTGGCGATCCCGCCCGGGGTGATCACCACCATCATCGGGCCGAACGGCTGCGGCAAGTCGACGCTGCTGCGCACCCTGTCACGGCTGCTCAGGCCGACCGGCGGTACGGTCGTGCTGGACGGCGAGGACATCGCCGCGCTCAGGACCCGCGAGGTGGCGAAGAAGCTCGGCCTGCTGCCCCAGGCGCCGGTGGCCCCGGAGGGACTGACGGTGTCCGACCTGGTCGCCCGGGGCCGCCACCCGCACCAGAGCTGGCTGCGGCAGTGGTCGTCGGACGACGCCGACGTGGTGCGGCAGGCGCTGGCCATGACCGGCGTGTCCGACCTCGCGGACCGTCCGGTGGACTCGCTCTCCGGCGGACAGCGCCAGCGCGTGTGGATCTCGATGACCCTGGCCCAGGGCACCGACCTGCTGCTGCTGGACGAACCCACCACCTACCTGGACCTGGCGCACGCGGTCGACGTGCTCGACCTGGTCGACGACCTGCACGAGTCCGGGCGCACCGTGGTGATGGTGCTGCACGACCTCAACCTGGCCACGCGCTACAGCGACAACCTCGTCGTCATGCGGGAGGGCGCGATCCTGGCGCAGGGGCACCCGCGCGACGTGATCACGGCCGACCTGCTGCACGAGGCGTTCGGACTGCGGGCGAAGGTCATCGACGACCCGGTCGGTGACCGCCCCCTGATCGTGCCGATCGGACGCACGCACGTCGAACTGGACCCGTCGAAACCGGAGTTGTCACGGTGAGGGTAGGCTAACCTCACTCAGGCGCGGTAAGGTTTGCTGCCCTCAGACGGGGCGCAGTGGACAGCGCGACAGCAAAGGGATCTCCGGATGCTCCTCAGAACGACGCGTATGAAGCCCTGGCGACGACTCGCGGCGGCCCTGTCCGCCGCCGCGCTCGGCGTCGGACTCCTCGCGGGGTGCGGTTCCGACTCGGACGACTCGGCGGACCAGGCCGGCGGCGGCACCCCGGCCGCCGCCGGTGCCTTCCCGGTCACCGTGGAGCACGCGTTCGGAACCACGAAGATCGACAAGGCGCCCGAGCGGGTCGTCACCGTCGGCTACACCGACGACCAGACCGTCCTGGCCTTCGGCATCAAGCCCGTCGGCATGGTCGACCAGTACCCGAACCCGGCCGGCCAGAGCCCCGACATCAACACCCAGTGGCCTTGGGTGAAGGACAAGTGGGGCGACGCCAAGCCCGAGGTCATCATGAAGAACGGTGACACGGGCCCCAACTACGAGAAGATCGCCGCGCTGCGCCCCGACCTGATCGTCGCGGTGTACTCCGAGATCGACCAGGCCGGCTACGACAAGCTCTCCAAGATCGCGCCCACGGTGGGCCGCACCAAGGGCGAGAAGGAGCCGTTCAGCGCTCCCTGGCAGGACAACGCGCTGCACATCGCCAAGGCGCTCGGCAAGGCCGAGGAGGGCGAGAAGATGATCGCCGACATCCAGGGCAAGCTGGACGCGGCCAAGCAGGCCCACCCCCAGTTCGCGGACCAGACCGCGGTGGTGCTCTCCTGGTACAAGGACTCGGTGGCCCCGTTCACCTCCACGGACGTGCGCGGACGGCTGGTGACCGGCATCGGGTTCAAGTACCAGACCGAGATCGACAAGGTCGCCGGCGGCGACTTCTACACCACGCTCTCGCCCGAGCGCGTCGACCTGGTCGACGTGGACCGCGTCTTCGTCATCAACGACAAGGCGGACCAGGACGCGTTGAAGAAGTTCAAGCTCTTCACCAACCTGGACGCCGTCAAGAACGGCAAGGTGTCGTACCTGCTGGACAGCGAGGGCCCGGCGGTCGGCGCGGCCATCTCCCAGGGCACCCTGCTCTCCATGCCGTACGCCGTCGACGAACTCGTCAAGTCGGCCGGGTAGGTGTGAGCGACACCGACACCCGCGTCGCCGCGGCCCCGGCCGTCCTGCGTACGGCCACGGGGCGCGAGGCGGGCCGATGGGTCGCGGCGCACTGCCGCGAGGTGCCGTGGCTGACGGCCGCCACGGTGCTCACCACGGTGGCCGGAGCGGCACTCCAGGTGCTCCCGGTGCTGCTGCTCGGCCGGGTGGTCGACGCGGTGGCCGGGGGCAGGTCGCAGTCCGTCCTGCTCACGATCGGCGCCCTGATGGTCGCCGCGGCGCTGCTCGGCGCGGCGGCGACCGCGGTGTCGACCTACCTGATCGGGCGGCTGGGCGCCGACCTGCTCGCCCGGCTGCGCGAGGGCGCCGTCCGCGCCGTCCTGGCCATGCCCAGCGCACGCGTCGAACAGGTGGGCCGCGGCGACGTGCTGTCCCGGGTCGGCGACGACGTCGCCGTGATCTCCAAGGGCATCCGCACCGCCGTTCCCACGGTGTTCTCCGCGGGCGTCCTCGTCGCCATCGCCACGGCCGGCATGTTCGGCCTCGACTGGCGGCTCGGTCTGGCGGGGGCCGGCGCGCTGCCCGCCTACGCGCTGGCCCTGCGCTGGTACCTGCCGAGGTCCGCCCCGCTGTACCGCAGGCAGCGGATGGCCCAGGCCGACCGGGCGCAGGCCCTCATCAGCGCTCTGAACGGCATCGACACCGTCCGCGCGTACCGGCTCGAGGACGCCTTCCGTGAGCGGGTCACGCGCGAGTCGTGGCGGGTGCGCGACCTTGGCATCGAGGTGTTCCGGTTCTTCGGCCGGTTCGTCGGCCGGGAGAACCGCGCCGAGTTCATCGGGCTGACGCTCATCATCACAGTGGGCTACGCGCTGCTGGAGGCGGACGCGGCCACGCTGGGCGAGGTGGCGGCGGCCCCGCTGCTGTTCCACCGGCTGTTCACCCCGCTGGGCGCCATCATGTTCACCTTCGACGAGGCGCAGAAGTCGGGCGCGAGCCTGACCCGCCTGGTCGGCGTGCTGGGGGAGGACGCCGCGGACCGGCTGGTGGGCGACGACTCCGTCGGCGCCGCCGCCGGACCGTACCCGGTGACGGTGCGGGGACTGACGTTCACCTACCCCGGGGGCGAGGAACCGGTCCTGAGGGACGTCGACCTGACGATCCCGGCGGGCGGCTCGCTCGCCCTCGTGGGGGCGACGGGCGCGGGCAAGACCACCCTGGCCGCCCTGGTCGCCGGCATCGGGACCCCGCAGGCGGGATCGGTGCGCGTCGGGCGGACCGACCTCGCGGAGCTCGACGAGGCCGGGGCGCGGGCCCTGGTGAGCATCCTGACCCAGGAGACGCACGTGTTCTCCGGGACGCTCGCCGACGACCTGCGGCTGGCAGCGCCGCAGGCGACCGACGCCGAACTCCTGGGCGCCCTGCGCACGGTCGGCGCCGGCGGGTGGGCCGAGGCGCTGCCCGACGGTCTCGACACCCCGGTCGGTGAGGGCGGCGAGCGCCTGGACGTGACCCAGGTCGCCCAGATCGCGCTGGCCCGGCTGGTGCTGGGCCGGGCGCCGGTGGTGGTCCTCGACGAGTCGACCGCGGAGGCGGGCAGCGAGGGTGCCGCCGAGCTGGAGCGGGCGGTGCTGGCCGCGTGCGCGGGCCGGACCACGCTCTTCGTGGCGCACCGTCTGACCCAGGCGATGGCGGCGGACCGGATCGCCGTCCTGGACGCCGGACGGGTCGTCGAGGAGGGCACGCACGCGGAGTTGGTGGCGCTGGGCGGCCGCTACGCACGGCTGTGGCGGGCCTGGCGCGAGGGCGGTCGGGCGGGGTAGTTAGGCATGCCTAAGTTAGGTTAGCCTGCCTTCATTCCTTGGAAGGGGCGTTGAGTCTTCGATGATGGAACCGACCGCTTCTCTCGCACGGCTTTCTCCCGGGCAGCTGACCGGCATACGCCGGCGCACCGGCGACTTCTCCGACCGGGTCGTCGCCGAGGCGTGTGCCGTCTCACTGGCGTACTGGGCCTCGGGCCGCGGCCCCGCCGGACTCGACCTCGCACCGGGCACCCTGTTCACCGACGTGCTCGGCTGGGCCGACAACGGCGGTACGGCACCCGGCGGTTGGACCGTGGGCCGGGACGGGGACGGGGACGGGGGCGGCCGGACCATCACCCTCCCGGACGGCGTCGTGCCGGACGACGCGCAACGCGCGCTCGACGACCTGGCCGACTTCCCCGACCGCCCGCTCGGCACCATCGGCCCCTCCGGCCCCGCGGAGCGCCTGGCGGACCTGGCCAGGTGGAACGACACCGACGCCGACCGGGTCCGCCCCACCTTGGTGGAGATGTTCCGCGAACAGGTCCGCGCCCGCCCGGACGCCGTGGCCGTCGTCGACGAACGCCGCACCCTCACCTACCGTCAGGTGGACGAGCTGTCCGCGCAGTTGGCGCACCACCTGGTCGCACACGGGCTCACCGCCGAAGACGTCGTCGGCATCTCCCTGGAACGCTCCGCCGAGATGGTGATCGGGTTGCTCGGTGTGCTGCGGGCGGGCGGCGCGTTCGTCCCGCTGGACCCGCACTGGCCCGCCGAACGCCGGGCCGTGGTCATCGAGGACGCGGGCGTCGTCGTACAGCTCAACTCCTCGGGCGAACACGTGCCGACGGAACCCGAAGCCGCGGCCGTGGACCTCGGCGACTGGCGGTTCGGCGCCCACCCCACCGAGGGACCCGCGATCAGCGTCCCCGGCGACGCCCTGGCCTACGTCATCTTCACCTCGGGCTCGACCGGGCGGCCCAAGGGCGCCATGATCCGGCACGAGGCGATCAGCGAGCGCCTGCTGTGGCAGATCCACGAGATCCTGGGCTTCGGACCCGACGACGCGTCACTTTTCAAAGCGCCCCTGTCCTTCGACATCTCCATCAACGAGATCTTCCTGCCCCTGGTCGGCGGCGGCAGGCTCGTGGTCCTGCGGCCCGGCGGCGAACGCGACCCGCAGCACCTGCTGGGCGTGATCGCCGAACAGCGCGTCACCTTCACCTACCTGGTCTCGTCCATGCTGGACGTGCTCCTCGAGATGGCGGGCGACTCGGGGCGCCTCGACAGCCTCCGGCACGTCTGGTGCGGCGGCGAGGTGCTCACGCCCGAACTGTACGAGCGCTTCCGTACCCGGCTCGACATCCCGCTGTACCACGGCTACGGCCCCGCCGAGACGACCATCGGAGTCTCGCACGTCGTCTACCGGGGAGCGGCCGAGCGCCTGTCGACATCCATCGGCCGGGCCAACCCCAACACCCGGCTGTACGTCCTGGACGACGAACTGCGCCCGGTCCCGGTCGGCGTCGGCGGCGAACTGTACGCGGGCGGACTGCTGCTGGGCCGCGGCTACGTGAACGCGCCGGGCCTCACCGCCTCCCGGTTCGTGGCGAACCCCTTCGCGAACGACGGCTCCCGGCTGTACCGCACCGGCGACCTCGCGCGGTTCGCTCCCGACGGGTCGCTCGACTTCCTCGGCCGCGCGGACAACCAGATCAAGATCCGCGGCATGCGCCTGGAGATCGAGGACGTCGAGGTCGGTCTCGCCGAACACCCCCACGTCCGCCACACCTGCGTCGTGGCGAAGAAGAACACGGCCGGCGGCACCTACCTCGTGGGATACGTCATCCCGGCCACCGGCCACGAGGACCTGCGCGCGGACGACGTCAAGGCGTGGGCCGGCGCGCACCTGGTGGAGTACATGGTGCCCGCCCACGTGGTCGTGATGACCGCGTTCCCGCTCACCGCGAACGGCAAGCTCGACCGGAACGCGCTGCCCGAACCCGTGCTCGCCACGGCCTCGGTCGCCCCGCCCACCACCGAGGAGGAGCGGATCGTGTGCGCGGCGGTCGCGGCACTGCTCCGGCTGGACCGGGTGGGAGTCGACCAGGACTTCTTCCAGCTCGGCGGGGACAGCATCCTGGCCATCTCCCTGCTGAGCGCGTTGCGCGACGCCGGACTCCACGTGAGCGCCCGGCAGATCTTCACTCACAGCACGGTGGGAGCGCTGGCGGCGGTGGCGAGCCGCGAGGACACCACCGCCGTGGACCACCGCGACGTGGCGACCGGAACCGTCGTGGGACCGCCCGTCGTGCAGTGGCTCGGCGAGACCACGGACGCGATCGACGGCTTCGTCCAGTCGGTCGTGCTCAACACCCCCGCGGACCTGACCGCGGACGCCCTCGGCACCCTCCTGGCCGCCCTCGTCCGCCGGCACCCCATGCTGCGCGCCAGGCTCGTGCGCGGCGCCCGCTGGGGATTCGACATCCCGGAGGCCGACCAGGACCCCGCCCGGGTCCTCTGGCAGGAGAGCGACCGGCCGCTCGACGCGTGCCTCGCCCTCGCCACCGGGGAACTGGACCCGACGGACGCCAGGATGCTGCACGCGGTCTGGCGCCGCGAGGCACGGCAACTGGCCGTCGTCGTGCACCACGTGGTGATCGACGGCGTGTCCTGGCGGGTCCTGATGGACGACCTGGCCACGGCCTGGCGGCAGCTCACCGCGGGCACACCCGTGGAACTGCCCGTGACGGGCACGTCGTTCCGGCGCTGGACCCAGCTCCTGGAACGCGCGGCGTTCGACGCGGACAGCACCTGCTTCCGTCGTCCCCTGCCGGGCCCCGACGAGCCGCTCGGCAGACGCGCGCTGTCCGAGGACGACACCGTGGCACAGGAGCGGACCCGGACCGTCCCGGTCGACGCCCGGACCACGGCCGCCCTCCTCGGCGACATCCCGGCGAAGTTCCACGCGGGCGTCAACGACGTACTGGTGACCGCGCTCGCCGTCGCCCTCGCCCGCCGCCGCCGCGACCTCGGCCAGGACCAGACCTTCGCGCACATCGAACTCGAAGGCCACGGCCGCGAAGCCGGGTTCGTCGCCCCGTCCGCCGGCTTCGAGCCGGAACTCTCGCGCACCGTCGGCTGGTTCACCACCCTGTTCCCGGTGACCGTCGACCCCGGCACGGGCCCCGACCCCACCGCCCCCGAGTACCTGTCCGCCGCACTCAAGGCGGTCAAGGAAGACCTCGCGCGCATACCGGACAACGGCGTCTCCTACGGCGCCCTGCGCCACCTGGCCCAGGCCGCCTTCGACGCGCCCGCACCCCAGGTGCTCTTCAACTACCTGGGCCGCTTCGACGCGGGCTCGTCCGGCGACTGGCAACTCGCCCGCACCACCGGGCAGCTCGGTGAGCGGCGCGACCCGCGCATGCGCCTGCCCCGCGCCCTGGAGTTCAACGCCATCGCCGAGCCCGACCCCACCGGCGCGTACGAGCTGGTCACCACCCTCTCCTGGCCCGAGGGCGTGTTCACCGACGCGGACATCGACACCCTCGCCACCTACTACCGGGAGGCGCTCACCGGGCTGGCCGCGCTGGAGCACGGCGGCCACTCGCCCAGCGACTTCCGCCCGCTGCCGCTCACCCAGGCCGACGTCGACGCGCTCGACGGCCCGGCACTGCGGGACGTCCTCCCGCTGACCCCGTTGCAGGAGGGCCTGTACTTCCACTCCGTGTACGACGACGAGGCCACCGGCAGCTACGTCGAGCAGCAACTGCTCACACTGGAGGGCGAGGTGGACCCCGACCGGCTCGCGACGGCGGCCACCCGCCTGCTCACCCTCCACCCGAACCTCGCCGCGCGCTTCGTGGTCCTGGCCGACGGCCGCGTCGTCTGCGTGCTGGAGCACGGCGTCGAGGCGCCCTTCACCACGCTGGACCGCCCCGGCATCACCGACGACGAGATCCGGGCCCACGCCGAGCGGGACCGCCGCGCCGGATTCGACCTGGCCACCGGCCCGCTGATGCGCTACACCCTCATCCGTGCGGGAGCCGGCCGGCACGTCCTGGTGCAGACGGTGCACCACATCGTCGCCGACGGCTGGTCGGTGCCGCCCATGCTGCGCGCCCTGCTGGCCGAATACCACGCGCCCGGCTCCGGGCACGCGCTCGGCGGCTTCCCCGACCACGTACGCCGCCTCGCCGCGCGCGACGGCGAAGTGAGCGACCGGGTCTGGGACGGACAACTGGCCGGCCTCCCCGGCCCGTCACTGATCGCCGAGGGGCACACGCCCTCCGCACACTTCGCCGACACGGCCGTGACGGCGGACACCGACGTCGACGCCGCCGCCCGGTCGGCCGGAGTGCCGCTGAGCGTGGCCGTGCACAGCGCCTGGGCCCTCACCCTGGGCGGCATCCTGCACAGCGACGACGTCGTGTTCGGCTCCACGGTGTCCGGCCGGGACGCGGACGTGCCCGGCATCGAGGACATGGTCGGCCTGTTCATCAACACGATCCCGCTGCGCGCCCGCTGGACCGCCGGGACGACCGCGCGCGAACTGCTCGCCGCCGTCCGGGCACACCAGAGCGCGGTACTGCCGCACCAGCACGTCTCGCTGGCCCGGATCGCCCGCCGGGCCGGCGCGGGCACCCTCTTCGACACCCTGGTGGTGTTCGACGTGGCGACCGACGTGGACGGACTGCGGCGACCCGGCGACACCTTCGCCGTCACCCGCATCGTCAACGAGGGCGCCCCGCACTACCCGCTGACGCTCGTGGTGGAACGCACACCGGACGGCCGCCCGCGCTTCAACCTGATCCACGACGCCGAACTGCTGGGACGGACCGCAGTCCGCGACATCCTCGCCACCTTCACCCGGAACCTCACCGCCCTGCTCAGCCGGCCGGACGCCCCGGTCGCCGACCTGGCGTCCCAGGACGCCGAACAGGTCGAGCCGATCACCCCGACCACCCTGGGCGACCTCTTCGACGCCGCAGCGCGCCGCACCCCGGCCGCCACCGCCGTCACCCAGTGCGCCCTCGACGGCGCCACCAGGTCCCTGAGCTACGGCGAACTGGGCCAGGCCAAGGACCAGTTGGCCGCCGCCCTGCGCGCGGCCGGGGTCGGCCCCGGCGGACGGGTCGCCGTCGCCGTGCCCCGCTCGGTCGAGCAGGTCGTCGCCCTGGTCGCCGTCGTCGCCGCGGGCGGCGCCTACGTACCGCTGGACGTGGCTTACCCGGACGAACGCCTGGAGTACGTCCTCGCCGACTCCGCACCGCAGGTCGTCCTCGTGGACAAGGAGCAGCGCGAGCGGTTCACGGGACTGCTGGACCGGGCGGGGGTGACGGCCCGCGTGCTCGTACCGGGGGAGGGGAACCCGCCCACCGGCGCGGAGCCCGGGCCCGGCGCAGGGTGGAACGACCCCGCGTACGTGATCTACACCTCGGGATCGACGGGGCGGCCCAAGGGCGTCGTCGTCCCGCACCGCAGTGTCGTGACGCTGCTGGCCAACACCCGGCCCGCGATGGCCTTCGGGCCGGACGACGTGTGGGTCCAGTTCCACTCCTTCTCCTTCGACTTCGCCGTCTGGGAGCTGTGGGGCGCGCTCGCGCACGGCGCCGAGCTGCTGGTGCCGGAGTACGGACTGACCCGTTCCCCGGTGGACTTCCACCGCCTGGTCCGCGAGCGCGGGGTGACCGTGCTCAACCAGACCCCCTCGGCGTTCCACCGGTTCGCCGAGGCGGACCGGCACGCGGGCGAGCCGCTGCCCGCACTGCGCCGCATCATCTTCGGGGGCGAGGCCCTGGACCCGGCGCGGCTGCGCGACTGGGTCGAACGGCACGGCACCGACGCGCCCGAGCTGGTCAACATGTACGGCATCACCGAGACCACCGTCCACGTCACCCACCGGCCGCTGACCGCCGCCGACTTCGCCCCCGGCGCCGCCGCGGCCAGCCCCATCGGCGGTCCGGTCCCCGGCCTGGTCGCCCACCTCCTCGACGACCGGCTCCGGCCGGTGCCGCCGGGCCGGGTGGGCGCCATCTACGTCGCCGGCGATCAGGTGGCGCTCGGCTACCTGGGCAGGCCGGGGCTCACCGCCGGCCGGTTCGTGGCGGACCCGTTCCGGGCGGACGGCTCCCGCATGTACCACACGGGCGACCTCGCCCGCCGTACGCTCGACGGCGAGCTGGAGTTCGTGGGCCGCGCCGACGACCAGGTGCAGCTGAAGGGCTTCCGCATCGAACCGGGCGAGGTGGAGTCCGCGATCCGGGACCTCGACGGCGTGGTCGACGCCGCCGTCACCGTCGCCGACAGCGAGGACCACCTGGTCGCGCACGTCGTGGGCCGGGCGCCCGCGGACCTCCCCGCGCTGCTGTCGGCGAAGCTGCCCGCCCACATGGTGCCGGGCCGGGTGCTGCCTGTCGACGCCCTGCCGCTGACGGTCAACGGGAAGCTCGACCGCGGGGCACTGACCGAGCGCGCGGCGCTGACGCCGCCCGAGAGCGGCGGGGTACGGGACCGCGACGCGCGGGTCGGCGACGCGCCGGAAGGCGACGCCCGGGACGGTGGCGGGCCGGCCGACGGGAACGACTCCGCGCTCGCGGCACTCGTCGGCATCTTCGCCACCGCGCTGCCCGGCTCCGCCCCGGACGCCGACACCGACTTCTTCACCGCCGGAGGCGACAGCATCGTCGCCATCACGGTGATCAACCGGGCCAGGGCGCTCGGCCTGCCGATCACCCCCCGCGACGTGTTCCTGCTCCGCACCCCCCGCGCGCTCGCGGGACACCTCGGCACCCGCACCCCGCGGCCCCAGGCGCCCGCGGCCGCCCGCCACGAGGACGGCCCGCTGCCGCCCACCCCGATCATGCTGCGCCGACGGGAACTGGGCGGACCACTGGCCCGGTTCGCCCAGGCCAGGACGCTGGCAGCACCCGAAGGCACCGGGTTCGCCGACGCGGAGCGTGCCGCGCGGGCCGTCGTCGACACGCACCCGGCGCTGCGGCTGCGGCTGCGTGTCGACCACGGGGCGTGGTTCCCGCGCACCGAACCCCACCGCGAGGTCACCGTGGTCCGGGCCGCCGGGACGGACGCCGCGAGCGCGGCCGACCGGGCGGCGGACCGCCTCGATCCCGAGAGCGGCGAGGTCGTCGCGTTCACCTGGCTGGAGGAGACCAGGACCCTGGTGGTCGCCGTGCACCACCTCGCCGTCGACGCCGTGTCCTGGCTGATCCTCCTGGACGACCTGGCCGACGCGATGCGCGGCACGGACCCGGCACCGCAGACCACGTCCTACGCCGAGTACGCCCGAGCGCTGACGTACCGGTCCACCGACGAGACCGACGACCTGGCCGGCTGGATCAGCACGCTCCAGGCCCCCACGCCGCTGCCCGCCGCGGTGAACCCGCGCGAGACGACGGTGGTACTCGACCCCGGACTGAGCGACCGCGTCACCCGCACCGCGCCCGCCGCGCTCGGCCTCGGTCTCACCGAACTGCTGTGCGGCGCGCTGCGCACCGCGCTGACCCGCGTCCAGCCCACGCCCACCGACCTGGCCGTCGACCTGGAGCGGCACGGCAGGGTCCCGGCCCTCGACCACCACGACTACACCCGCACCGTCGGCTGGTTCACCTCCATCGCACCCGTACGGCTCAGCGCGCACACCGACCCCGTCGCCGCGGCGCGCGAGGTCACCGAACGCCAGCCGGACGAGCGCGCCCACGCCGCCTACGGCGGCCTCAGGTACCTCAACCCGCAGACCGCCCCGCTGCTCACCGCCCGGCCCCAGGTCCTCTTCAACTACCTGGGCCGGGGCGGCGAGTCCGACGCACCGCACCTCACGGGCGGTGACGGGGGCATCGCGTACGCGGTCGAGGTGAACGCCTGGACCGACGCCGCGACCGGCAGCCTGCACGCGGCCTTCACCCTGGCCGAGGACGTCCCCGGCGAGATCACCGAGCACTGGCACCGCGCACTGGAACGGATCGCGGAGGCCGCCGCGACGGCCGAGCGCACGGCACCGGTCAGCCCCCTCCAGCGGGGCCTGTACTTCCAGGCCCAGCTGACGGGCCCGGCCGGGCACTACGTCGCCCAGAGCTACTTCACCTTCGAACGACGGCTGGACACCGAGGCGTTGGCCCGGGCGATGGAGTACGTGCTCGCACGGCACCCGGCCGTGGGCGCGGGCTTCACCACGGACGAGGACGGGAACCCGGTCCAGGTCCTCGCCGCGGACCGCCGGGTCGACGTCCGCACGGTCCACGCGGCGACGGACGAGGAGGCCGACGCCCTGCTCCGCACGGACCGGGAGCGGGGCTTCGACCCCGGCGAGCCGCCGCTGATCCGGCTGACCGTGGTACGGCTGCCCGACGACCGCGACGGACTGCTGCTCAGCTACCACCTGCTGCTGTGGGACGGCTGGTCGCGGGAGATCGTCCTGCGCGACCTGTTCGACGCCTACCGCGGCGTCCTGGCGGGCGAGCCCCTCGACCCCGGGCCGGTCACGCCGGGCTTCGAGGACCACACCCGGGCCCTCGCCGCCAAGGACCCGGCCGCCTCGGAACGCTTCTGGGCGGCGCACCTCGCCGGACTGCCCGGCCCGACCCTGCTCGCCGGACCGGCTCCCGCCCTCCCCGACGACCTGCCGCGCGCCCTCGTGCGCACCCTGACGGCCGAACGGTCCGAGGCGCTGAGGTCGGCGGCCCGGACGTACGGCGTCACCCTGAACTCGGTGCTCACCGGCGCCTTCGGCCTGCTCCTGGGCGCCCGCACCGGCCGCGCCGACGCCGTCTTCGGCGTGACCGTCTCCGGCCGGGAGGGCGAGGGGCTGGCCGACATGGTCGGCGTGCTGCTCAACACGGTGCCCATGTGGACCCGGGCCCGGCCGCACGACACGGTCCGCGACTACCTCGCGGCGGTGCAGGCGGCCAGGGTCGACGCCATGGAGCACGAGCACCTCGGGCTGGGCGAGATCCAGCGGGCCGGCGGACACGACACCCTGTTCGACAACCTGTTCGTCCTCCAGAACTTCCTGGACCTGGACGCCTTCGCCGAGATGAACGCCCGGCACGGCATCACCTCGGTGCGCGCCGACGACTCCACCCACTACCCGTTCACCTGGGTGGTCACCCCCGGCGACCGGCTCACCGTCAAACTGGAGTACCGCGACCACGACACCGAGGGCGCCCGGCACCTCCTCGACGACTACCTGCGCCTGCTCGACGAGCTCGTCGCGCGCACCGGGTCCCGCGAGCCGCTCGGGGCCCTCCCCGGCCCGGCCCCGGCGCCCCGGCCCGCCGCACGCACGGACATCGGCACGGACACCGTCGTGGACCGCTTCGACCGGGCGGCCGACCGCGACCCGGAACGGACGGCACTCGTCGCCCACGGCTCCGCCCTGACCTTCGGCCGGCTGCGGGACCGCAGCCGGGCGGTGGCGGGTGTGCTGGCCCGGCGCGGCGTCGGCCCCGGGGCGACCGTGGGCCTCGCCGTCCCGCGCTCCCTCGACTCGATCGTGGCCCTGTTCGCCGTACTGCGCACCGGCGCCGCCTACGTGCCGCTGGAGCTGGACCACCCGGACGAGCGGATCGCCGCGATCGTGGCGGACGCCCGCCCGGACGTGGTCCTCACGGTGAGCACGGTCGCCCACCGGCTCGCCGGCGACCTCGACCTGATCGAGCTGGACCGGCCGCTGCCGGAGGCCGAGCCGTTCGTGACCTTCGCGCCGAACGACCCGGACCGACTGCGGCACCCCGCGTACACCATCTACACCTCCGGTTCCACCGGCCGGCCCAAGGGGGTGGTGACCGAGTACGCCGGGCTCACCAACATGCTCGTCAACCACCAGCGCCGGATCTTCGAACCGGTGCTGGCGCGGCACGGCCACCGGACCTTCCGCGTCGCCCACACCGTGTCGTTCGCGTTCGACATGTCGTGGGAGGAACTGCTGTGGCTCGCCGACGGCCACGAAGTGCACATCTGCGACGAGGAGCTGCGCCGCGACGCGCCCCGGCTGGTCGCCTACTGCCTGGAACACGGGATCGACGTCGTCAACGTCACCCCGACCTACGCGCAGCAACTGGTCGCCGAGGGCCTGCTCGACGACCCGGCCCGCCGGCCCGCGCTGTTGCTGCTCGGCGGCGAGGCCGTCACCCCGGCGCTGTGGCGGCGGCTGGCCGAGACCGAGGGGACCGTCGGCTACAACCTGTACGGACCCACCGAGTACACCATCAACACCCTCGGCGTCGGCACCTTCGAGTGCCCCGACCCGGTGGTGGGCGTCGCGATCGACAACACGGACGTGTACGTGCTGGACCCGTGGCTGCGCCCCCTGCCCGACGGTGTCCCCGGCGAGCTGTACGTCGCGGGCGTCGGCATCGCGCGCGGCTACCTCGGGCAGCCCGCCCAGACCGCGCACCGCTTCGTCGCCTGCCCGTTCGGCGCCCCCGGCGAGCGCATGTACCGCACCGGCGACCTGGTGGTGCGGCGGCCCGACGGGAACCTGATGTACCTCGGCCGCACCGACCAGCAGGTCAAGATCCGCGGCCACCGGGTCGAACTCGGCGAGGTGGAGGCCGCGTTCGCCGCCCACCCCGCGGTGCGGTTCGCGGCCGCCGTCGCCCAGCCCGACCCGCAGGTCGACGGTGCCCACCGGCTGGCCGCCTACCTGGTGCTCGACGGCGCCGACCTGGCCCGGGTCGCCGCCGACGTGGGCGCCGCGCTACCGGACTTCCTGCGCCCCACGCACTACGCCCAGGTCGACGGCATCCCGCTGACCGTGAACGGGAAGGCCGACACCAAGGCGCTCCCGGAGGCCAAGCCGCTGGGCGCGCTGACCACGGCGGGGGAGCGGGCACCGGAGACGGAGACCGAGACGACGGTGTGCGAACTCTTCGCCGAGGCCCTGGACCTGGACGACGACGAGGTGAGCGCGGTGAGCGACTTCACGGCCCTCGGCGGGCACTCCATGCTGGCGGTGCGGCTGACCGGGCTGCTCCGCCGGGAGTACGGTCCAGTGATCACCATCCGCGATCTGTTGACCCTGCGAACCCCGGAAGCGATTGCCCGCCATCTCGATGACCACTCCTGACGCACAGCGGCCCCGCGCGGGGTCCGGCATCCTCCGTACCGCCCTGCGACGCAACGTCGGCGCGATGGCCTGGGGCACCCTCCTCATGGGCCTCTACCAGGCCGGTGAGACGGCCTTCCCCATCGCGCTCGGACTGATCGTCGAGCACACCATGCGGGACCGCAGCCCCCAGGCGCTCGGTGTCTCGATCGCCGCGCTGGCCGTGATCATCACGACCGTGTCCCTGTCCTGGCGGTTCGGGATGCGGATCCTTCAGAAGGCCAACACGACCGAGGCGCACCGCTGGCGGGTCCGGGTCGCCGGCTGCGGACTCCAGCCGGTGGCCAGGGACGTCGACCTCAAGTCCGGCGAGGTGCTGACCATCGCGACCGAGGACGCCGACCAGACCGCCGACATCATCGAGGTGGTGCCGCTGCTGATCAGCTCGCTGGTGGCGGTGCTGATCGCGGCGGTCGCGCTGGGACTGGCCGACATCCGGCTCGGGCTGCTGGTCGTCGTGGGAACCGTCGCGATCCTGTCCGTCCTGAGCGTGATGTCCAGACGCATCGGCTCCAGCACCCGGGAGCAGCAGGCCCGGGTGGCACGGGCGGGTGCCAAGGTCGCCGACCTCATCATCGGCCTGCGCCCGCTGCACGGCTTCGGCGGCAACCACGCCGCGTTCCGCTCCTACCGCGTGGTCAGTACGGAGGCGAGGCGCCAGTCCGTCACCGTCGCCCGGGTGAGCGGCGTCTACGCGGGCACCGCACTGGCCCTCAACGCGGTGCTCGCCGCCGCCGTGACCCTCACCGCGGGCTGGCTGGCCTTCCGGGGCCGGATCAACATCGGTGAACTGGTCACGGCCGTGGGCCTCGCGCAGTTCATCATGGAGCCGCTGAAGCTGTTCTCGGAGATGCCGAAGTACGTCATGATGGCCCGCGCCTCGGCCGAGCGGATGGCCCTCGTCCTCGGCGCGCCGCCGGTGACGGCACCGGGCACGGAGCGACCGGCCCCGGGCGGGGACCTGGAGGTCGACGGCGTCCGGCACGGGGCGCTGCGCAAGGTGCGGTTCCGGGTCCGGGCCGGTGAGTTCGTCGCCGTCGCGGCGTACCAGCCGAGTGCGGCGGCCGACCTCGCGGCGGTCCTCGCGCTCCACGTACCCCCCGACGCGTACGAGGGGACGGTGCGGATCGGCGGCCGGGACCTCGCGGACCTGGCGGTCGAGGGCATCCGCGAGCACCTGCTGGTCAACCCGTACGACGGCGAGATCTTCGCGGGCACCCTGCGCTCCAACATCGACCCGTCGGGCACCAGCAGGACGGTCCCCGAAGCCGTCGAGGCGTCGATGCTGACCGACGTCGTCGCGCTGCACCGCGAGGGGCTCGACTACGCCGTCCGCGACCGGGGTGCCAATCTCTCCGGCGGGCAGCGCCAACGGCTGTCCCTGGCCCGCGCGCTGGCCGCCGACACCGACGTCCTGGTGCTGCGCGACCCGACGACGGCCGTGGACGCGGTGACCGAGCAGCTCATCGCGCGGGGCGTCGCCGAGCTGCGCCGGGACCGCACCACCCTCGTGATCACCAGCAGCCCCGCCCTGCTGGACGCCGCCGACCGCGTCCTCGTCCTGGACGAGGGAGTCATCACCGCCGAGGACACGCACCGCAATCTCCTCGCCACCGACGAGGAGTACTGCCTCGCGGTGACGCGGTGACGTGGTGACGCGGTGGCCCCGTGACCCTGCGGGTCGGCCGCGGTCGGGGGAGGCTACCCGAGGGCCCAGGCCACGTCCCGGAGCAGCGCGTGCCGCCAGCCCGCGCGGTCGTGGCCGGAGGCCGACCGGGAGACCCGCACGGTCGCACCGGCCCGCTCGGCCAGGCTCTCCACCAGGGCGCAGTGGGGGAGCATCCGCGTCTCGTGCTCCCCCGCGTCGAACGCGATCCGCAGGCCGGACATGTCGGGACCCGCCCGCAGACGCGCCGCGAGGGTGCCGCCGACCGGACCGCCCAAGGGGTCCGCCGACTCCGCGGCGTCCGGCGTCCACCACAGCGACGCCGACTGACAGGCGACGCGCGACACCAGGTCCGGGAACTCCAGCGCCGCGTACAGCGCGCTCAGACCGCCCAGGCTCTGCCCCGCGACCACCGTCCGGCCCGGATCGGCGGGCACCCCGCTCTCGGCCACCAGGGGCAGCAACTCGTCCCGCACCGCCTCCCACAGCGCCGGCCGGCACCCGAACTCGGCCCCGCGGTCCTTGGCCGGGAGGAACACCAGGGTGACCGGCGGCATCTCACCGCTCGCCGCGGCCGAGTCGAAAGCGGCCGTCGCCGGGTGCAGGTACAGCCAGTCGTCGCCGTCGAGCAGCAGGACCAACGGGCCGCCCCCGCCCACCGGATGGACCCGCACGGTGCGCCGCCCGCCGAGCCGCTCGCTGGCCCAGCGCAGCCGGGTGCGGGGCAGGGGCAGGACGTCGGTGGCGCCGACCAGGGGCCAGTGCGGCTGGGCCGGGGCGTCCGGGGTGGCGCAGACGGACCGGTCACCGCCCGCGCCGACGGGGTTGCCCGGGTCGGCGTAGGCGGCGTCGTCCACGAGGAACTGGTACGTCACCCGCAGCCGCGCCGGCATCCGCACCTCGGCGTACCAGCAGTCCGTGTCGCCCCACCGCCGCAGGGGCACGGGCTCCGACCAGCTCTCGAAGACGACGCTCGCCGCCCGCGACCCGCGCCACAGGAACAGGGTCGTCCACCCGTCGCCGTCGGGGATCGACAGCGGCGTGGTCGGCCCGGCCCAGAAGGCGTCGGTGCCGGGCTCGCCCGTCAGCCCGAACGCGGCGAAGGTGTCCGCCCCCGCCCGGCTCATGAACGTCTCCTTGTGGAGCGGAAATCCAGAAGGCTAAGCTCATCGCGCATTAGGCGAGCCTAACCTAATTCAACGGGAGGTACCGCGGATGAGCACCAACCCCTTCGACGACGCCGACGGCCGGTTCCTGGTCCTGGTGAACGACGAGGGCCAGCACTCGCTCTGGCCGTCCTTCGCGGCGGTGCCCGGAGGCTGGACGACCGTCTTCGGGGAGGACACCCGCGACGCCTGCCTGGCCTACGTCGAGGCCAACTGGACCGACCTGCGCCCGCGTTCCCTTGCCGGGTCCGCGGACGCCTGAGCTGCGGGCCGCGTCACGCGTCGCCGGTGAACTCCCACCTGCCGTGGCCCACTTCGAGGACGTCGAAGCCGGGCACCGAGCGCAGGAACTCCGCCCCGTCGGGCGCGCTCGCGCGCCCGGCCCCGGACACCGGCACGTGGACCTCCGCCCGCGACCCGACCGGCACGCGCACGGTGAGCCGCAGCCTCCCGCCCACGGCGGACCACGCCACGGCCGCCTCGCCGCGCACGGTGCGGATCGAGGTGCGCGCCCAGTCCACCCCCGTACGGGCGTCGGGGCGCACGGAGAAGGTGCGCCACCCGGCGTCGCCGGGCCTGAGCCCGGCCACGTTCTCGTACAGCCACTGGGCGACGGTGCCCTGGAAGTAGTGGTCGCGGGAGCGGGAGTCCAGCGGCCACATCTCCCACATCGTGTCGGCGCCGTGGTCGTGCCAGTAGCCCCAACTCGGGTACGTGCGCCGGGTGGCCACGGCGTGGGCGACGTCCGGGCGGCCGTGGGCGCACAGCACCCGCAGCAGCACGCTCGTGCCCAGGGCCCCCGTGTTGAGGTGGTTCCCGCGCCTGTCGATGTCGGCGACCAGGCTCTCCAGGACCGTGGCCCGGGCTCCCGGCGGCACCAGCCCGAACGCCAGCGGAATCGCGTTGGACGTCTGCCGGTAGTCCGGGTCCTTGGCCGTGCGGTAGTGGCCCTGCGGACCCAGGAACGCCGCGTTGAACGCGTCCCGCAGACCCTCGGCGGCGGCGCGGTAGCGGTCGGGGACATCGTTGTCGCCGGGCAGGCCGGAGAGCGCCTCGCCGAGCTCCGCCGTGTGCAGCAGCGCCCGGTACAGATAGGCCGTGGCGGTCAGCCGGGTGTCCTCGGGCGGGTTGCCGCCGTAGCCGGGGGCCAGGTAGTCGCCGAGCGCGGTGACGGCCAGGCCGTCCCGCAGCCGGCCGAGCTCCCAGTCCAGGTAGCGGGTCAGGGTCTGCCAGTGCTCCCGGGCCGCCCGCTCGTCCCCGTACACCCGGTACAACTCGCGCACCACGAACGGATACACGGTCGTCCACTCGGGCGAGGGGCCGAGATCCCCGTACCCCCACCCGCCGCTGGGCACGATCACGGGGAGCTGTCCGTCGTCGTTCTGGCTGTCGGCGAGGTCCCCGAGCCACTTGGACAGGAAGCGCTGCATGCCGAAGGCGTACGTCATGACCGGCGTGCCGAGCTGGGCGTCGCCGGTCCAGCCGTTCTTCTCGTACATCGGCGTGTCGGTGGGAATGCCGTGCAGGTTGTTGAGGACGGTGCGCCGCATGGCCCTGTCCAGCCACTCGTAGAACGGCTCCGAGCAGGAGAACGAGCTGACCTCGTCCACGCGGGAGTGCACCAGCCGCCCCAGCACGTCCCCCGGTTCAGGACGCGCGGGCAGGCCGTGGACCTCGACGTACCGGAAGCCCTTGTACGAGAAGCTCGGCTCCCACACCTCCTCGTCCCGCCCGGCGCACACGTACTCGTCGGTCTGGAAGCGGCCGGGTACGTGCCCGGTCTCCGCGTGCACACTGCCGTCATCCTTGAGTTTCTCGCCGTGGACGAGCCGGACCGTCGTGCCCTCGGGGGCCCCGCGCACGGTCAGCCGGGTCCAGCCGGCCATGGTGCGGCCCATGTCCACGACGTACACGTCGGCGCGCAGTTCCTCGATCGCCGTCGGGCGGACGGTGCCGACGATTCCGATCGGGTCGTGCGGCTGTGCGCGCAGCGTGCCCCCCGGCGCCTCGCGCACACCGGCCGGCCGCCAGCCGGAGTCGTCGAACCCGGGCCGGGACCAGCCGTCGGGCGCCCGCCGGGCGTCGTAGGTCTCCCCGGCGTACAGGGAGTTGGACCGGGTCGGTCCCTCGGTGATGCGCCACTCGGTGTCCGTGGCGACGGTGGTGCGGGTCCCGTCCGGGTGGTCGATCTCCAGCTGCGCGAGCAGCCGGGGCTCGCCGTGCCAGGGGGCGCGGTGCCAGTTCCAGACGTTGGGTGTCGTCATGCCGTAGAAGCCGCGTCCGAGGGCGACCCCGATGGCGTTCTCGCCGCGCCTCAGCAGCTCCGTCACGTCGTGGACGGCGTACAGCACCGTCTCGTCGTAGTCGGTGAAACCGGGGTCGAGGACCTGGTCGCCGACGCGCCGTCCGTTGATCTCGGCCTCGTAGTAGGCGAGTCCGCTGATGTGCAGGCGTGCGCGGGTCACCCGGCCGCGGACGGTGAAGGAGCGGCGCAGCAGCGGAGCGGGTGCCTCGGGAGCCGCGACGGAGACGTTGCCGCCCCAGGGGCCCTCGCCGTAAGGGGCCAGCACGGCGGCCGGTGCCCAGTCGCCGTCGTCGAACCCCGGGCGCTCCCAGCCCTCCGGTGCCGCGTCGGTGGTGCGCCAGCCGTCGCCGGTGCGCAGTTCGTGGGTGCGTCCGTCCTCCGTCTCGACGAGGAGGCGGGCGACGAGTCCGCCGGGGTTCACACTGGCCCCGGGCCGGTTGGTGGCGAGGACGGCGACGAGGATGCCGCCGCCGGCGGAGCGCGCCTGCTCCGTGACGTCGGCGGTGCGGCCGGTGCGCCAGCCGTCGGTCTGCGGCGGTGCGTGGAGCACCTGCTGTCCGTGGATGTAGAGGGTGAAGTCGTCGTCCGCCGTGGCGCTCACCACGGCCCGCTTCACCACGGCGCCCGCGGGCAGGGCGAGCGTGGCGCGGAACCGGCGTTCGCCCTCCGGGGCGTCCGAGGAGGTCGCACCGGGGGACCAGATCCAGGAGGCGCCCTCCAGGGACGGCGGCGCGGGCGGCTCCTCGGCGCCGATCCAGCGCGCCAGCCAGCCGTCGTCCGGCAGCGACGTCTCCCACCAGCGCCTCTCGCTCCACGGGGAGCGGCGTCCCGCGGCGTCCCAGACCCGGACCTGCCAGTGGTAGCGGGTGCGGGGGAGCAGCGCGGGCCCGCCGTAGGGGATGCCGACGCTGCGGTCGGAGGCGACCTTGCCCGAGTCCCACACGGTGCGGGTGCGGGAGCCCCGGCCACCGGTGTCCCGGGTGACCCGGACGTGGTAGGCGGTCTGCCGGGCGTCGTGTCCGGGGGCGGCCAGCTCCCAGGACAGCCGGGGGAGTTCCACGTCCGTGCCGAGCAGGTTCCCGGCGTACTCGACACCGGTGCGCACGACGTGCAGTCCCGCCTCCGTCCGAGGCGCGCCGCCCGCGCCCCCGGCGCCCTGAGCCGCGGCCGCGCCGCCGGTGGTCAGCGCGGTGACGCCGGCGGCACCCGCGGTCGCCACCGTGCCGCGGAGGAAGACTCTGCGGTTCCAGCCCTCGGCCGTGTCCCCGGCCGGTTCCTCGGTCATGTGTGTCCGCCTTTGCTCGTCGTGCCGACGCAGCGGGAACGCACCGCGCGTGTGACTCGCGTCGGCTGCCTGTCCTACGGAGGGGAGCGAAGAGGTTGAAACGATTCAACCACTGTCCTCACGATCCTATGCACGCCCTGAGGGCCGCATCAAGGGATGCGACAACGGCCGTGCCGCGGCGGGGGCTTGCCGTCGCGCCGTGCGGCGGGGAAATGGGTCGCGCCCGCGGGACGCGACTCGTTAGCCTCGCCTCCGCCGGGCGCCGCGGGGCGCGGGCGCACCGTGACGACCGTGGAAGGGGCCGGGCATGGCGATCGAGGGCGCGCGGACGGACCGGTTGGGCGTACTGCTCGACCAGTTCGACCAGGCCAGGGAGATGGCACAGGTGCGGTTGGCCGGGCTCGGCGACGAGGAGTACCTGTGGGAGCCCGCGGCCGACTGCTGGTCGATCCGCCGCCGGGGCGAGGCGGTGACGCCCAGGGCGTACGGGCCGGGCGAGTGGGTGCTGGACAAGGGCGCCCCCGACATCCCGGCGAACGAGTACGCGGAGGTGGCCCGGCAGGCCGCGAGCGGCATGGCGGTGACCAAGATCGCTGACGACTGGAGCGTGAGCGTCGAGCGCGTCGAGCAGGTCCTGGCCCACACCGGCACGCCGGAGCCCGACCCGACGCCGGTCACCACCATCGCCTGGCGGCTCTCGCACCTGCACTCCTGCTTCGCGGGCCAGTGGGAGTGGACCTTCGGTGAACGACGCCGGGACCCGCGGCTGCTGGTCGACTTCACCCCCTCCGCCGCCCTGGAGCTGGCACGGTTCTGGGCGGTGATCGACCGCTGGCGCGAGGACGTCGCGGGCGTCACCGACGAGCAGCTCGACACCGTCGGCTTCTCCCAGTACCCCTACGGCTCCGATCCGGACGACCCCTACATCGGCGTCGTGGCCGGGGACAATCTGGAGTTCATCCACCACATGGCCGAGATCGCGCTCCTGCGCGACCTGTGGCGAGCCCGCTCCGGGGCCACCGGGTAGGCCCGGTCGCCGCCCGCGCCGGGGGCCGTCGCGGGACTCCCGAAACCGGTGGGCCCGGCGCCGCCGGGAAAGGCGCCGTGGGCGGCTTCGGCGGCCCCTTCCGGCGCACTTGCACCATGCCCGACGCCCTGGCTCCGACCAACTCCCGGCAGCCCGGCGACCGTCCGGCCACGGCAGCGGGCAACCGTCGGCGAACTTGCGCATTCCGACGATCCGCGCAGGCTGGGGGTGCTGAACGGACAGTCCGGGGAGGGTGATTCATGAGTGGCGGCACCACCGACCGCGAGGCCGGCCGGATCGGGATGCGTGAAGCGCGGGACGCCATCCGCAAGCGGCCCGGCATGTACGTCGGTTCGACCGGTGAACGCGGCGTGCGGCAGATGGTGTTCGAAGTCGCCGGACGGGCGGTGAACGAGGTCCTGGCGGGCCGGGCACGCCACGTAGACGTCACGCTCACGCGCGACGGCGGAGTGCGGGTCGCCGACGACGGACCGGGCGTCCCCGTCGAGGCCGCCGGCCACACCGAAGGCCCCGGTCTCGAAACGCTGCTGACCCGCGTGGCGTTCGCGCCCGATTCGGCCGACCGGCACACCGCGGTGCTGGCCCCCCTCGGCATCTGGCCCGCCGTCACCAACGCGCTGTCGAGCCGCCTGACGGCCGAGGTGCGACGGGCGGGGACGCGCTGGGTCCAGGAGTACGCGCGCGGCGTCGCGCTCGGCCCGCCCGTCGCCGGGGGAAGGGCCGCGGGCAGCGGTACCACCCTCACCTTCTGGCCCGACGCCGGCATCTTCGACACCCGGGAGTGTTCGTTCCCCGCGCTGGAGGAGCGGTTCAGGGAGCTGGCCCTGCTGAACCGGGCCCTGAGCATCTCGCTCACCGACGAACGCCCCGCGCGCCGGTCGGGGCCGGCCCGGTCGGTGCGGTTCCGGTTCCCCGGAGGAGCACGGGACTTCGTGGCCCTCCTCGCCGCGGGAGTGGGGACGCCGGTGCACCCCGACGTCGTCTGGTTCGAGCGGGAGGACCCGCGGATGGCCGGGACCGTGGAGGTGGCCCTGCGATGGTCCGACGCCCGCGACGAGCGCGTACGGAGCTTCGCCAACAGTTCGCCCACGCCTCAGGGCGGCGCGCATGTGGCGGGCCTGCGCGACGGAGTGGCGGCCGCGCTCGACGCCCGCGCGCGGGCGCGCGGCCCGGCGTGGGGCCACGGCCCCGCCTCCGGCGCGCAGCGGACCGGTGAGGGACTGACGGCGGTTGTGTCGGTGAAGGTCGACCGTCCCGACTACCAGGGCTCCACCCGGGGCGAGCTGGCCGGCGCCGCGGTGCGGGCCCGCGTCGAGGCTGCCGTACGGGAGCGGCTCGGCACCTGGCTCGAGGAACACCCGGAGCAGGCGGACGCGATCCTGCGCCGGGCCGGGCGCCGCGCGCACTGAGCGCTCACTCCTCCGCGTCGAGCCGGGCCAGACGCGCCGTCACGTCGTCGGCGAGGCGGGTGAGGAGGCGGGTGAGGTCCTCGCGGTCCTGCCGCGGCCAGTCGGCGAGCGCCTCGGCGAACCAGCCGAGCAGGGACGTCACATACCGGTCGGCGGCCTCCAGGCCCGCCCCGGTCGGCTCGATGAGGCTCGCGCGGCGGTCGTGGGGGTCGGCGACCCGGCGCACCAGAGCGCGCTTCTCCAGCGCCTGGACCTGGCGGGTGACGTGCGGGCCGACGACCTGCATCCGGTCGGCGATCTCACCGATCCGCAGCGGCCGGTCGGCCGTCCGGAGGGTCACCAGTACGCCCATGGCGGGACGGTCGAGGGCGAGCCCGGCCGCCTCGGCCGCGCGTTCCGTGAGCCGGCCCTTGGTGAAGGCGGCGCTGAGCTGCGTGAGCCGCGGCAGCACGCTCAGCAGGTCGGGGTGCGGATCGTCGGGCGCGGAGGGCCCGGCGGGGCCGGAAGACTCGGGGGTCATGCGGATCTCCATTTGCATACCTGAGTTAGGTATCTATATCGTGGGGAGCGGCCGGTGCCTGGGAGGGTGCCGTATGGCCTCCATAAAGATACCTGAGGTACGTATGCTTGCATGCCGAGCGGCACGTGCCTCCGACTCGCCGGGGTCCGCCCCGGTGGAAGGCGAGAAGCCATGATCCGCACGTCCCGTCCCGCTCGCCGCGTACTGATCTCCGGAGCCAGTATCGCGGGCCCCGCGCTCGCGTACTGGCTCGACCGGTACGGCTTCGAGGTGACCGTGGTCGAGAAGGCCGCAGCCGTCCGCGGGGGCGGCTACGCGATCGACGTGCGGGGAACGGCCCGCGAGGCCGTGGAGCGTATGGGCCTCCTGCCGGCGCTGACCGAGGCGCACGTCGACAGTCGGAGGATCACCTTCGTGGACGCCGCGGGGGAGGAGGTCGGCTCGCTGCACCCCGAGCAGCTGACCGGGGGAGCGGCCGGGGTGGATCTCGAGGTCCGGCGCGGCGATCTGGCCGAGGTGCTCTACGCCCCGCTGCGGGACCGGGTCGAGTTCCTCTTCAACGACTCGATCGCGACACTCGACGACGACGGGGACGCCGTGCACGTCGTCCTCGACAGCGGCGCGCGCCGCACCTTCGACCTGGTGGTCGGCGCGGACGGGCTGCACTCGAACACGCGCAGGCTGGTCTTCGGCCCGGAGGAGCCGTTCCACAGCTACCTCGGGCGGGTCTTCGCGGGCTTCACGCTGCCGAACGAGTTCGGGCTCGCGCGCGAGGCCGTCATGTGGAACGAACCGGGACGCAGCGCCGTCCTCTACGCCCACGAGCCCTCCGACCCGGTGCACGGCTTCCTCAACTTCACCCGCGACACCCCGCCCTTCGAGGCCTTCCGCGACCCCCGGGCCCAGCGCGACCTGGTGGCGGCGCGCTTCCCCGAGCGGGTCTGGCACCTGCCGCGCATGCTCGAGGCCATGCGGGAGGCCGACGACCTCTTCTTCGACGTCGTCAGCCAGATCCACATGCCCACCTGGTCGCACGGGCGTGTCGTCCTGGCGGGCGACGCCGCGCACGCCACGTCGTTCATCTCCGGCCAGGGGTCGAGCGTCGCGCTCGTCGGCGCGTACGTCCTGGCCGGCGAACTGGCCACGCACGCGGACCACGCCGACGCCTTCGCGGCCTACGAGCGCCGGGTCCGGCCCTTCGCGGAGCGCAACCAGGCGCTGGCCACCAGCGGCGGCTCGGCGGTGACCCCCGTGACGCGGCAGGAGATCGAGGCCCGCAACGCCCTGCTGCGCGACCCGGAGGCGGCCGCGAGGGCGCTGGTGACGGCGAGCGCGACGGAGGGCCGGGCGGCCCACTCGTCCCTGGAACTGCCCGACTACCCGCGGGCCGCCTGAGCGCAGGCGGACCCGTCCGACGGGCCGGCCTGCGCGCGCCAACCGTGCAGGAGCAGGTCGAACGCCGTCTCCACGGTCGCCCGGGGGTCCTGCCGTCCCGTGGTCAGGGCGGGGATCTCCAGGACGAACCGGGCCAGCGCCGCGCACCCGGGGTCGTCCGTCTCCCGGCCGAGTTCCGCCGCGATCACGGCGCTGAGGGTGCCGGCGTGTCGCATCCACATGCGCTCGCTGTACTCGCGCAGCGCGGGCGTGTCGCCGACCAGAGCGGTGAAGTCCGCCCGGCGCGGGTCGGACGCGATCGGCACCCAGGACTCCAGGGCGTGTGCGCGGAGCGCCTCGACCACTCCCAGCCCCTCGGGCCGTTCGCGCACGGCGGCGGCCAGCGCGGTGTCGACCTCCTGCTCGCGGTCGAAGACCAGCGCCTCCTTGCTCGGGAAGTGCGCGAAGAGGGTCGTCGTCGAGACGTCGGCCCGCTCGGCGACGTCGCGGACGCTGACCCGCTCGAAGCCGTGCTCCAGGAAGAGTTCGAGGGCGGCGTCGGCGATGGCCTGCCTGGTGGCGGCCTTCTTCCGCTCGCGGCGGCCTGGGGTCGGTGAGTCGGACATGGCGCCACTCTAACCGACGACTGGAACGACACAGTAACCGGCCGAAGACAGAAAAGTGAGTCATGCAGAAACTGGAACAGTTGCAGTTTCTCACTCGTTTCTGCTTTGGTGGGTCCACGGGGGATCCACCGACGGAAGGAAGCCACCATGAACACTCCGACGCCCGCGGTCGCGCGGATCAGCATCATAGGCGCGGGCCCGGGCGGGCTCACCTGCGCCCGCGTCCTGCGGCGGCACGGCATCGCGGCGACCGTGTACGACCGCGATCCGGACGCCGCCTCCCGGGACCAGGGAGGCTCGCTCGACCTGCACGAGGAGGACGGGCAGCTCGCACTGCGGGAAGCCGGCCTGCTGGAGGAGTTCTTCGCGCTCGCCAGGTGCGAGAGCCAGGAGGAACGCCGTTTCGACGCCGCGGGGCGCCTGCTCGGCCACCGGCTGCCGGACGCGGGGGAGACCGCCCGCCCGGAGATCGACCGCGGCCAGCTCAGGGACCTCCTGCTGCGCTCGCTCGACGCCGGGACGGTGCGGTGGGGGCACACCCTGGAATCGGTGGGCGGGCCGGCCGACGGGCCGCGGACCCTGACGTTCGCCGACGGGAGCACCGTGGAGACGGACCTCGTGATCGGGGCGGACGGCGCCTTCTCCCGCGTCCGCGCGGCGGTCTCCGACGCTGTACCGCGCTACACCGGCGTCGGTTTCCTCGAAGCGTGGTTCGAAGGCATGGAGTCCGCGCACCCGGAGCTGTCCGAGCTGGTCGGCCGGGGCAGTGCCCATGTGGCCGACGGCGAGCGCGGTCTCTTCGCCCAGCGCGGCAGCGGCGGACACATGCGCGTCTACATCATGCGCAGGGCCGCCCTGGACTGGATGGCGGCGAGCGGCCTGCGTCCGCAGGACACCGAGGGCATCCGCGCGCGGCTCCTCGCCGAGTACGCGGGCTGGTCGCCGCGCATCCTCCGCCTGATCACCGAGAACGACGGCGCCTACGTCGACCGCCCGCTCTTCGCCCTGCCCGTGCCGCACACCTGGCGGCACACACCCGGCGTGACCCTCCTGGGGGACGCCGCGCACCTGATGCCCCCGCTCGGAGTCGGCGTCAACCTGGCCATGCTCGACGCCGCGGAACTCGCTCTCGCCCTCGCCCGCTCCGCCACCGTCGACGACGCCGTCCGCACCTACGAGAAGACGATGCTCCCGCGCTCGGCCGAGATCGCCGGGATGCTGGAGGGCGGCGCGGGGTTCCTGCTGGAGGAACCGGACGCCGAGGATCTCGCCCGGCTGGGTGCGCCCGCGACGGGCAGCGGGCCGGGGGAGTGACGCCCGCCGAGGGGGTGGCGCCCGGCCCGGTGGGCGGCACGACGGTGCGGCCCTCGCCTCCTGCGAGGAGGCGTTCCGCGCCGCGGCGTACGTGTCCCGAGCCGGGATCCGGGCCCAGGCGGAACACCGGGCCCCCGCTCCTGCCGCCCGACGACCGGCGCCGGGGTCCCGGTCCCGCCGCGGTGGGCGGCGAGGGTACGGAGGCCGGCCGGACGGCGCGGCCCCCTCGCGGCCGGGCGTGCCGGTGAGCGCGAGGGGGCCGGCGGGCCGGGCGCGGTCCGCTAACAGCTCAGGTTGTCGCCGGGCTCGACGCCGAGGAGCTGGGTGAAGCGCTCGTAGTTGTCGATCCGGCTCTGGACCTGTCCGGGATTGCCCCCGTCACACTCCAGGCTGCCGTTGATGGAGCGGATGGTCTCCCCGAACCCGGCGCCGTCGACCATGGCGTCGTGCGGGGTCATGGTGCCCGGCCCGGTCTGGGTGTTCCAGTACCACAGGCCCGTCTTCCAGGCCACGGCCGCGTCGTTCTGCACCAGGTCGGGGTTGTTGAGCAGGTCGATGCCGAGGGCGTCCCCGGCGGCCTTGTAGTTGAAGTTCCAGCTCAGCTGGACGGGCCCGCGCCCGTAGTACTTGTCGGTGCCGGCCGGACAGCCGTACGGCTGCGAGGCGTCGCAGTAGTGCGGGTAGTTGGCGGTGTTCTGCTCCACGACGTGCACCAGTCCGCCGGTCTCGTGACCGACGTTGGCGAGGAAGGCGGCGGCCTCCTGCTTCTTCACCGTGTCGCTGCCGGTGTTCGAGAACCCCGGGTAGGCGCTGAGCGCGGCAGTGAGACCGTCGTAGGTGTAGAAGGAGTTCCGGCTCGGGAACATCTGGTCGAACTGGGCTTCGCTGACCACGAATTCGGCGGCGGCGGCCGGGGTGTCGGGCTTCGCGGACTTCTCGGCGACGGCCGACGGCGCCATGGTCAGGGTGCACAGGGCGGCGGCCGCGCCGGTCGCGGCCAGCAGTGCGAGCTTGCGGTGCTGCATCGATGGGACTCCAGTCGGGTGGGAGGAGGGAGGCGGGGAGGGCGGAGGGGGGAGTGACCGTGCGCCCCGGAAGGGGCGGGATCGCTCCCGGACCGCTCCGCCCGGCCCGTCAGCCGCCGACGTTGACGTCGATGCAGGCGTAGAACGCGTTGGACGTGTCGGCGACGTTCCAGACGGCGAGGACCTTCTGCTGTCCGGTGAGCCCACCGAAGTCGACCTGGTGGTTCACGACCGCGTCCGGCTTCGCGCCGCCGTCGTCGAACAGTGCGATCCGCTGACCGCCGACGTAGTACTCCCAGGTGGTGGTGGCGTGCTGTGCGGTGAGCCGCCACGAGAACGTCGTGGTCTTCGACACCGGGGTGACCTTCCACCCCTTGCTGTCGTCGTCCAGCTCGGCGAACCGGCTGTTGCCGCCGCTGCAACTGGTCAGGCCCTTGGGGCCCTCGACGCTCTGGGGCTCGTACGTGATGTCGCCGCAGGACACCGTGCCCGCGGCGCACTGGGCCTGCCGGCTCGGCGGGTCGGAGATGTAGCCGTGCGCGCTCGCCGACGAGGCGGGCAGGCTCACGGCCACGACCGGGGCGAGGGCCGCGCCGATCAGGGCAGCGGTCTTCCGTCGTGCGTGCATGGGAACTCCTTCACATCCGGCCGTCCCAGGGCACGCGCGGCCGTGTGTGGGGGGACCGCGCGCACGCCGAGTACGGCCTCTCGTGGGTGGGGCCAGGAGGCGCGAAGGTGACGCGCACCCACCGTCCCCGCAGGGGCGTGGGACCCCGGCAGGGCTCAACTCCGTAAACGGAGCGGTGAGTTCTGTTGGACTAGACCATACAAGCGATCGACGTGACCGTGTCAAGAGTGTGTCAACGGCGAACCACGGCCCGCAGAACGCGCGTTGACCGGCTCCACGGCGGCGGACCGACGGCCTGTCAGCCCGAAGCCCTCTTGGACTCGAGCCGCCCGAGGGGATGCGCGTCCCCGGCGAGGTCGCCGCGCACCGCCGCCCATTCGGTGCTGTCGACGCCGAGGGCGTGGCGCAGGTAGGCCAGGGTGACCCGTTGCACCAGGGCGACGTGGGCGGGGTTCTCGTCGGTGGTTTCGGCGACCTCGTAGCCGGAGATGCCGCCGAGGAAGTGTTCCGCGCCGAAGAGCGTCAGGAGGCTCTTCTCTCCGGGGCTCAGGACGTACGGGTCGGCCGTCCAGTCCGCACCGCGGACGGTGAGGGGGAGGTCGTCCTTGTCGCCCGAGACCACCAGGGCGGGTGTGGTCATGCGGCCGAAGTCGGGCTGCCTCAGCCACGGGAGGTGCTCGGCGGCGAACGGCGTCAGGGCGTCGCCGCCCGCACCGGCCGTGGCGAGCAGCACGCCCGCCCCGACCCGGGGGTCGGAGAGGTCCTCCATCTCGCCGGTGGCGGGGTCGCGGACGCGCAGCCCCAGCAGGATGCCCGCCGTCTGGCCGCCGAAGGAGTGGCCGGCCGCCGCGACGCGGGACCGGTCCAGCCGCCCGGCGAGTCCGGGGACGGCCGCCTCCACCGCGTCCAGGTCGTCGAGGACCCGCCGCATGTCCTCGACGCGCGAGCGCCACAGCCCCGGCCTGCGCGGGTCGTCCTCGGCGAGGCCCACGGTCCGCGAGTCGAGATGGGTGGGTTGGACCACCACGAAACCGTGGGCGGCCCAGTGGTCGGCGAGCGGGCCGTAGCCCTCGAGCGACGAGCCGAATCCGTGCGCGAGGAGGACGACGGGCAGGCCGTGCCCGGTCACCGGCGCGGACACGCGCACGCGCAGGTCCTCGCCGCGCCCGGGCGCGGGCAGCACGACGGGTGCGACCGAGACGACCGGCGCGGCGGGGGCGATGTGGGGCGGCACACCGACTGGCGTGGTCATGAGGGGCCTTCTTTCTGTCGGCCGGAAAGGGTGGGGGAGAGGGGCCCGCGACGAGGCGGGGCCGTCGGGAGTTACGCTAAAACCTCACGTTGACGTGAGAGGCAAGTCCTGTGGCCCGGCCCAGGAGAGGAGGCGCGGGATGCGCATCGGGGAACTCGCCGCCCGAACGGGCGTCAGCGTGCGGGCGCTGCGCTACTACGAGGAGCAGGAACTGCTCGTCCCGGAGCGCAGTCACAGCGGGCAGCGGCGCTATCCGGAGAGCGCCGTCGGTCATGTCCGGCTGATCCAGCGGCTCTACGCGGCGGGCCTGTCGAGCAGGACCATCGTCGACCTCATGCCGTACGCGGTCGACGGCAGGGCCACGCCGGAACTGCTCGACCGCCTCGCCACGGAGCGGGACCGCGTCGAGGGCCGGATCGCCGACCTGGTCGGCACCCGGGACCGACTCGACTCCGTCATCACCGGCGCCACGAGCAACCTCCGCACCGGCAGGTCCTGCGGCGCCGGAGCCTCCTGACCGACGTCGGCCGCCCTCGGCGCACGCCGCCGGCAGGGCCGACCGGGTTGAGGATGGCCCGCTCGGTGTCGCCCGCCGGGGAAACGGCCTCGGCGCTGCTAGTTTCGCCTGCCGTCGGAGGAATCCGGACGTCTCGGTCGGAGCCGGGCGCCGGCGGGCAGAGGGAGTACGGGTGACCGGTGTGCGCGAGGAATCGTCGGGGGCGGGATCCCCGTTCGGGCGAAGGACCTTCATGGCGTCGGCCGTCCTGACGGCCGCGGCCCCCGTCTCGGCCGCCGCCCCCGTCTCGGCCGCCACTCCCGTCTCGGCCGTCGCCCCCGTTCGCGCGGCCGGGCAGCCGGAGGGCGCCGTGTCCGGCTGCCGGTCCGTGGCGCGACTGCTCGCCGTCCCCGAAGGCTCCCGCGGCGTCGACTGGCTGACGGAGGCCCTACAGGTCGCCGTGGCACTCGAACTCGCCACGATCCCGCCGTACCTGTGCGGATGGTGGTCCGTGGGGGACCGCACGAGCCAGGTCGCCCGGCTGATCCGGCGCATCATCGGCGACGAGATGTACCACATGGGCGTCGTCTGCAACCTGCTGGTGGCCGTGGGCGGCAGGCCCCGGATCACGGACGCGGCCCTCGCCTACCCCGGCCCCCTGCCGGGCGGGGTGCGCGACGGCGTGAACGTCTACCTCTCGGGCCTCACCAGGCCCTTCGTGCACGACGTGATGATGGCGATCGAAGCCCCGGAGGAGCCGCTGGCCCGCGGCATGAACAACTCGCCCAGCATCGGGCGCTTCTACGACGACCTGCTGGCCGCCTTCCGGGCCACGGCGCCCGAGCTGTCCGTCCGCGGGCAGTTGTCCGAGCACATCGGGTCCGACGTCCTGGAACCCGTCACCGACCTCGACGGCGTCGAGCGGGCGATCGAGATCATCAAGGAGCAGGGCGAGGGCACCACCAGTTCCCCCGAGGACGCCTTCGGCGACGACTACCCGGCCCACTACTACGCGTTCGGCGAGATCTACCACGGGCGGCAACTGCGCCAGGAGGACGGCGAGTGGCGGTTCACCGGCGCCCCCGTGCCCTTCCCCGACGCACGCCCCATGGCCCGGGTGCCGGCCGGCGGCTGGCCCGACCCGCCGCAGCGGGTGGCGGACCTCCTCGACCGGTTCGACACCGCCTACGCCAAGGTGCTGAGCACCCTGGAGGCGGCCTGGGCCGACGGCGACGCACGCACCCTGGGTTCGGCCGTGCGGACGATGCGCGCGCTGGAGGGCCCCGCCCTGGAGCTGATGGAAACCGGCATCCCCGGCACCCGGGGTACCTACGGCCCCCAGTTCCGCCCGCCCCGGGGGTGACGTCGGCGGGACGGTCAGTGGTTCTTGGCGAGCGTGCCGCCCAGCCGCTCGCGCAACAGGGTGCTGTGCTCGTTGAGGCCGACGATCTCGACCCGCTTGCCGCGCTGCGCGTACTTGGTCTCGATGGCGTCCAGCGCGGCGACGGACGAGGCGTCCCAGATGTGGGTGGCGGACAGGTCGATGACGACCTGGTCGGGGTCGCCGGCGTAGTCGAAGCGCGTGACGAGGTCGTTGCTGGAGGCGAAGAACAGCTCGCCGGTGACGGAGTAGACGACCTGGCCGCCGTCCGGGTCGGTGACGGAGGTGACGTCGGCGAGGTGCGCCACCCGCCTGGCGAAGATCACCATGGCGGTGACGGAGCCGACCACGACGCCGATGGCGAGGTTGCTGGTGGCGACCACGACGGCGACGGTGACCACCATGACGAGGATCTCGCCGGCGGGCATCCGCCGGAGGGTCCGCGGCGCGACGGAGTGCCAGTCGAACGTCGCGAAGGACACCATGACCATCACCGCGACCAGGGCGGCCATCGGGATGTCGGACACGACCGGGCCGAAGACGATGCACAGGACCATCAGGAACGAACCCGCCAGGAACGTGGACAGGCGGGTGCGCGCGCCGGACACCTTCACGTTGATCATCGTCTGGCCGATCATGGCGCAGCCGCCCATGCCGCCGAAGAAGCCGGTGACGATGTTGGCGACGCCCTGCCCGATCGACTCGCGGGTCTTGTCGGAGTGGGTGTCCGTGATGTCGTCCACCAGCTTCGCCGTCATCAGCGACTCCATGAGCCCGACCAGCGCCATGGCGAGCGCGTACGGGGCGACGGTCGTCAGCGTGTCGAGGGTGAACGGCACGTCGGGCAGCCCCGGCACCGGCAGCGCGTGGGGCAGCTCGCCCTTGTCGCCGACGGTCGGTACCGCGATGCCGGCCGCCACGGTGACGAGCGTCAGGATGACGATGGAGACCAGCGGCGCCGGGATCACCCTGGTGATCCTGGGGAAGAGCACCATCAGCACCAGGCCGCCCACGACGAGCGGGTACACGGGCCAGGGCACGTCGGTCATCTCGGGCACCTGCGCCATGAATATGAGGATGGCGAGGGCGTTGACGAAGCCGGTCATCACCGAACGCGGCACGAACCGCATCAGCCTGGCCACCCCGAGCGCGCCGAGGACCACCTGGAAGACTCCGGCGAGGATGACCGCCGCGACGAGGTACCCGAGCCCGTGCTCACGGTTCAACGGGGCGATCACCAGGGCCACGGCACCCGTCGCCGCGGAGATCATCGCGCGACGGCCGCCCACGACCGAGATGGTGACGGCCATGGTGAACGCGGCGAACAGGCCGATCTCCGGATCCACCCCGGCGATGATCGAGAAGGAGATGGCCTCGGGGACCAGCGCCAGGGCGACGACGAGTCCGGCGAGGACCTCGGTGCGCCACACCTTCGGGTCGGAGATCCAGTCGGGCTTGAGGCCGCGCAGGCGCGCGGCGGGGGAGAGCACGGGAGCAGACAAGAGGGAGGTACCTGTCGTGGTCGGGCACGCCCGGCGGCGAGGGGCGTGCGGGGGAGCGCGAGGGCCGGGCCGGTCCTGCGCGAGGGCCGCGCGGCGGCGGACCGAACGGGAGGAGACGGCGCGCCGACGGGCGGACGCCGCTCAGCGGCGAAGCGTCACGGCGGACAGGCGGCGGCGCGGGGCGTCATCGGCATGCGCTCGCTCTCTCCTGCCGGCGTCGGTACGGTACCCGGCTACTCTACCCTAACGTTACGGTAGGGATCCCGGCCGTCGTGACGACGGCAGGACGGACGAGGAGGAAGGCGCGGGCGTGAACGGCGGGCACATGCAGATCGGCGAGGTGGCGTCCAGGACCGAGTTGTCGCTGCGCACGATCCGGCACTACGAGGAGACGGGCCTGGTCGTTCCGTCCGCCCGCTCCCAGGGCGGCTTCCGGCTGTACACCGAGGCCGACGTCGCCCGCCTCATGGTCGTGCGCCGGATGAAGCCGCTCGGCTTCACCCTCGACGAGATGCGCGCCCTCCTGGAGGCGACCGACCGCCTGGACCGGGGCGGCGAGCAGCTGCCGGCGGACGAACGCGCGCGGCTCCTGGAGCGGGTACGCGGCTTCGAGCAAGCGGCCCGGCAGCGGGTCGCCGACCTGCGCACGCAGCTGGCGCGCGCGGAGGAGTTCGCCGCGACCCTGGCCGACCGCATCGAGAGCGCGACGGGCGGGCAGTAGCGGGCGCCCGGCCCGTCCGCCCCCGTCCGCTACTGGACCTGCATGATCTGGATCAGATTGCCGCAGGTGTCGTCGAGGACCGCCGTGGTGACCGCACCCGTCTCCAGCGGCTCCTGGGTGAAGTGCACCCCGAGTCCGCGCAGCCTGTCGTACTGGGCCCGTACGTCGTCCACGGCGAAGGAGGCGGCCGGGATGCCGTCCTCGGCCAGCGCCGTCCGGTACGGCCGTACCGCGAGATGGGCAGAGGGTTCGAGCAGCAGCTCGGTCCCGTCGGGCGCCTCGGGGGAGACCACGGTCAGCCACCGGTCCCCGCCCGCCCCCACCGGCACGTCGTGCTTCTTCAGGAAGCCCAGCGCCTCGGTGTAGAAGCGCAGTGCATGCTCCTGATCGTCGACGAAGACGCTGGTGAGGTGGATCTTCATGGGGTCACCTCCGGTGTGCGGGTCCGGGCCGTCGGGCCACGACGCGCACGGGCGGGCCAGAACCGCCTCCCCCCGACGCCGCGGGCCGGGGGGAGGGGCCGGACAGGTGTCCTAGGACTGGGGCCGGCGGCCGTGGTTGGCGGGGTGGTTGCGGCGGGCCTTCTTCTTCCGGCGTCGCTTCGAGGACATGCGTGCCTCCTTCGGAAGACGTCTGCTCGGTGCGGGTCCGTGTCCGAGTTCGTGTCCGTGTCAGTGAGCATCCGTGGATGCCGTCCGTCCACGATTCCACGCACGGCCGGCCGGTGCCATTCGGCGCGGCACGGGCCCCCCGGGTCCCGCCGGCTCCGGGGGGCGTGCCGGTGACGAGCCCGGCCACGCGACGTCGTCGATCGCGAGCCACGGTGCGCCGGCCACGGCCGTGGGGGTGAGGCCGGTGAACGCCTTGACCTCCCGGTGGAGGTGGGACTGGTCGACGTAGCCGCTCTCGAAGGCGACGGAGGCCGGGGCCAGTCCGGCCGCGAGCAGGTGGGCGGCGTGGTCGAACCGCACCAGCCGGGCGGCTCGTTTGGGCGTGATGCCCAGCTGGGCGTGGAAACGGGCCGACAGCCGCTTGCGGCTCCAGCCGACCTCGTCGGCGAGACCGTCGACCCGTACGCGCCCCCCGTGTGCGCGTGTCGTCCGCCAGGTGTGGGCCACCTCCGGGTCGACCGGCGGCAGGTCGGCCGTGCGGCGGCGGACCAGGTCCGCCGCGAGCGCGAACCGCTCGTCCCACGACCCGGCGGCGCGCAGCGCGTCGACGGCGGCTTCCGCGCCGCGGCCCCAGACGTCGCCGAAGGACTCCACCCGCCCGCCGAGCGCGGCGGCCGGGCCGAGCACCCTGGCCGCCACCGCCGGTTCCAGCCTGATTTGCAGGCACGTGCCCACCCGGCCCGCCGCTCTGAGGTCGCCCGGGGCGAGCCCGACGACGACGCTGCCGTGTCCGTGGCGTCCCCGGGTGCTGTACAGCAGGCCGTCGCCCTCGCTCAGGTCGAGCAGCACGGTGACGGCGGGATGCGCGACCATCGCCATGTCCACGAAGGCGGACACGTGTTGGCTGAACCCGGCCATGCTGATACCCGGCAGCCGGGCCGAGGGACGCGGGACCGCGACGTCCACCCTCGACCAGTCGGGTGGCGCCCCGGTCGGTGCCTCGGTGGACAACACGCGGTCAGTCTAGGACTCGGGGCCGACGGACGGGAGGCCCGCGTCCCGCACGGCGAGGCCGAGCAGCAGCTCGCCGGTCGTCCCGGGCGCTTCCAGGGGAGGCAGGTGGCCGACGCCGGGCAGCAGCTCGAGCCGCGCGTCGGGCACGGCTTCGTACCGGTGTGCCGACGACGGCTCCCACCGGGGGTCGGCGGCACCGAAGAGCACCAGCACCGGGACGGTGAGCGCGGCCAGGCGCTCGGGCACGCTCCGCTCGGCGAGGTAGGCCGTGTTCCCGCGCGCCACCGTCCGGAAGGAGCGGTACGAGGTGGCCCGCAGGTCGTCGAGCATGTCGGCCGGGACGTCCACGGACCGGGCGGCGGTCGCCCCGATCGCCTTGCGGAGCATCGCGTCCGTGCGCCGCCGCCACAGGAGCGGGCCGAGGGGCGGGGCCAGCAGGAGCCTCAGGATCATCGGCTGCGGGAGGAGCGCGTCCAGACTCGGGCCCGTGCTGACCAGAGCGATCGCCCCCACCAGATCGGGACGCCGCTCCGCGAGGGCCGTGGCCACGTAACCGCCGCTGGAGTGGCCGACCACCGTCACGGACCGGAGCCCCAGGTCGTCCAGGAGTGCCGCCACCCGGCCCGCCTGCAACGGCACGTCGTACGACGGGACCGGCGGGGACGTGCCGGACCCTGGCAGGTCGATCCGCACCACGTGACGGCGCTCGGCCAGCACCGGTACCACCAGGTCCCACGAGGCGCCCGAGGCCCCCGAACCGTGGATGAGCAGGACGGGCGGCGCCTGCGGCGGACCGTCGTGGACCACGTGCATTCCGTGCGACATTTCGGCGTCGTACTGACTCATGCGGGCATCGTGCGCCCGTGACCGGGCGGGGGTCTTGTACGAATGTCGCGTGATCCGCGGGGCGGACCGGGAGTCAGGCGGGCGAAGCGCCGCGCACCGGGTGCTTGCTCAGGACGGAGACCCGGTTGAAGGCGTTGATGCTGATCGCCACCCAGATCACGGCGGAGATCTGGTCTTCCGACAGGACGCCCCGCGCCTGCGCGTACGCGGCGCTCTGCGCATGCGCGTCGGCGGGATGCGTGGTGGCCTCGGCGAGGGCGAGCGCGGCGCGTTCGGCGGGCGAGAACAGTTCGGTGTCGCGCCAGGCCGGCAGCACCCCGAGCCGCTGGGTCGTCTCACCGCCCCGCAGTGCGGCCCTGGTGTGCACGTTGAGACAGTAGGCGCAGGCGTTGAGCTGGGAGACGCGGATGTTGACCAGCTCCACGAGGGTCCGGTCGAGTCCGGCCGCCGCGGCGACGCCTCGTACGGCCTCCGCCGTCGCGCGCAGTGCGGTGTAGGCCTCGGGGCTCTGCTTGTCGATGAACACGCGCCGCTCTTCGTTGTCCTCGGCGGTGCCTGCATCGCTGCGTACCGGCGTCTGCGTCATGCGGGTGTGCCCTCCGTTGCGCCTCGGCGTTCGTGACGTCCTATCATCGAACCATAGAAGTTGAAAGTGAAACTTTCAGGGTGAGTGGGAGGACGAAGCGGTGAGCAACACGGAAGCGCATCCCGCCGAAGTCGGGCGCGGGGCACGGCACAACGGCACGTCCGCCGCCGGCGTGGAGATCCTGACCGCGCGGGAGGTCCCGCTCGGCGGGCCGCGCGCCATGACGGTGCGCCGCACCCTGCCCCAACGGGCCCGGACGCTGATCGGAGCCTGGTGCTTCGCCGACCACTACGGACCCGACGCGGTCGCGGAGTCGGGCGGCATGAACGTCGCCCCCCATCCGCACATCGGCCTCCAGACGGTCAGCTGGCTGTTCAGCGGAGTGATCGAGCACCGGGACAGCCTGGGCAGCCACGCGTTCGTCAGGCCGGGCGAGGTGAACCTGATGACGGGCGGCCGCGGCATCAGCCACTCCGAGGTGTCCACGCCGGACACCACCGTCCTGCACGGCGTCCAGCTGTGGGTGGCGCTGCCCGCGGAGCACCGCGACACCGCCCCGGACTTCCAGCACCACGTGCCCGCCCCGGTGGCCCTCGACGGCGGCGAGGCGCGCGTCTTCCTCGGCTCGCTCGCCGGGGAGACCTCGCCCGTCGACACCTTCACGCCCCTGCTGGGCGCCGAGCTGACCCTGGCCCCCGGCGCCGCCGTGACCCTCGACGTCGACCCCGGCTTCGAGCACGGCGTCCTCCTCGACACCGGCGGCCTGCGCGTCGACGGCACGGCCGTACGCCCCGCCGAACTGGCCTACGCCGCGCCGGGACGGAACACGCTCACGCTGACGAACGAGAGCTCCGGGACCGCCCGGGCCCTGCTGCTCGGCGGCCCGCCCTTCGGCGAGGAACTCGTCATGTGGTGGAACTTCGTCGGACGCACCCACGACGAGATCGCGGCGGCCCGTACGGACTGGGAGAACGAGTCCGGGCGCTTCGGCCGGGTCGAGGGCTACCCCGGCGACCGCCTCCCGGCGCCGGCGCTCCCCAACGCCGTCCTGTCCCCGCGCCGCAACCCCGCGCCCTAGGGCCCGGGGGCGGGGTCACTCCGGCCAGGCGGAGTTCTCGATCACCTCGACGAAGTCCGTGCGCCGGAAGCCCGGCACGAAGTGCTCCAGGACGTCCGCGTTGACCGTGCCGAAGGTGGTGTCCGGACGGTGGCTGAAACCGTCCGTGAACGCCTGGAGGATCTGCTTTTTGAAGTCCGGGCGGGGGTGGACGGCGGTGACCGCGTCGATCTCCGCCCGGGTGATGCGGCCCAGGTGCAGGCCGAGCACGTCCGTCTCGACACCCGCGGTGGTCGCCGCGATCTCCGGCGCCAGCTTGTAGGGGACCTCCGGGGTGGTGTGCAGCGCGACGGCCGTCCACACCGTGCCCGCGTCGGCCTCGGGCACGCCGTGGGCCAGCAGGAACGCCCGTGCCTGGTCCGCGCCGTCCATCTCGAAGCGCTGGTCGTCGCTGCGGTAGGGCGGCACCAGGCCGGTGTCGTGGAAGAGCGCGGCGACGTACAGCAGCTCCGGGTCCGGCCGCAGGCCCAGGGCGGCGGCCTGGAGGCTCCCGAACAGGTAGACGCGCCGCGAGTGGTGGAAGATCAGGGGCGGCGTGGTGTCACGGACGAGTGCGGTCGCCTCCCGCGCGAGCGAGCTGTCGGGGATGTCGACTCCGGCGATGGTCTCGGTCATGGCGGTCCTCACGGGTCGGTGCCTGTCGTGTCGGTTCCCACCCTGCGCCGCACGGCCGGTCCGCGTCCGCTCCCCGATGGCCAGGTGTCCCTCGAAACCGGTCATGACTCCCGCACGGTGGTGGCGAAGCGCCGCTGGTAACGGATGGGGGACAGGCCCAGGTGCCGGATGAAGGCCCGGCGCAGACTCTCGTAGCTCGAAAAGCCCGATCGGGTGGCCGCCTCGGTGGCGTTGTGCCCGGCGTCGAGCAGGGCCTTGGCCAGGTCGAAGCGGACCAGTTCGACGTACTTCGCCGGCGTCGTGTCCAACTCGGTGCGGAACATGCGGGTCAGATGGCGTGGACTGACCCGCACCCGCGCGGCCAGGGCCTCCAGGCCGTGGTCGGCCGTCGGGTCGCCCTGCACCGCCTCCTGGACCAGCCGCAGCACCGGGGTCCGGGGAGCCGGCCCCTGGAGCGAGGCGGAGAACTGCGACTGGCCGCCGGCCCGCTGCATGTACACCACCAGCGAGCGGGCGACCCGACGGGCCAGGGCGGGACCGTGGTCCTCCTCCAGCAGGGCGAGGGCGAGGTCGATGCCCGCGGTCACACCGGCGGACGTGTACGTGGTGCCGTCCTTCACGAAGAGCGCGTCCGGCTCGACCCGCGTCGCCGGACACCGCCGGGCCAGTGCGTCGGTGTGCTGCCAGTGCGTCGTGGCGCGCCTGCCCTCCAGGAGGCCCGCCGCGCCCAGCACGAAGGCACCGGTGCACACCGAGGCGACGCGCCCCGCCCGCTGTGCCAGTGCCTTCGCGGCCGCGCCGAGGGCGGGGTCGACGGGGGAGGCCGGCAAGGCGTCGCCGCCGACCACGACCAGCGTGTCGTAGGCCGCCGCGGCCCGTGCGTCCGTGTCCGCCGGCACCCGCATGCCGATGGACGAGGACACCGGCGACCCGTCCGCCGAGACGATGCTCAGCCGGTAGTCGGCGCCGAACCGGTTGGCCTCGCTGAAGACCTCCGCCGGCCCCGACAGGTCGAGCAGCTTCATGCCGTCGAACACGAGGACGCCCACCCTGTGCGGTCCGGCTGCCATTGCTTCCTCCGCCGTTCGGTACTTCAAGATCAGGTCATTATGAGTGAAAAATGAGGTATGTCGGTTATCGGCGTAAGGTGGCTCGCGGGGATCAGTCGCACACGCGGAAGGATCAGTCATGGGTACGGTCGCCACCTCCGACGGCACGGACATCTTCTACAAGGACTGGGGGCCGCGCGACGGACAGCCGATCGTGTTCCATCACGGCTGGCCCCTCAGCGGCGACGACTGGGACAACCAGATGCTGTACTTCCTCTCGCACGGCTACCGCGTGATCGCCCACGACCGCCGCGGTCACGGACGGTCCGCCCAGCCCTCGACCGGCCACGACATGGACACCTACGCCGCCGACGTCGCGGCCCTGGCCGAGGCGCTCGACCTGCGGGACGCCGTGCACATCGGGCACTCGACCGGCGGCGGCGAGGTCGCGCGCTACGTGGCGCGGGCCGAGCCGGGCCGCGTGGCGAAGGCCGTACTCCTCAGCGCCGTGCCGCCGGTGATGGTCAAGTCCGCGTCCAACCCGGGGGGTACGCCGATCGAGGTCTTCGACGAGTTCCGCGCCGCCCTCGCCGCCAATCGCGCGCAGTTTTACATCGAGGTGCCCTCCGGGCCGTTCTACGGCTTCAACCGGGAGGGCGCGAAGGTGTCCCAGGGGCTCATCGACAACTGGTGGCGGCAGGGGATGAGGGGCGCGGTCAACGCGCACTACGAGTGCATCAAGGCGTTCTCCGAGACCGACTTCACCGAGGACCTCAAGCAGATCCGGGTACCGCTCCTCGCCGCGCACGGCACGGACGACCAGGTCGTGCCCTACGCCGACGCGGGACCCCGGTCCGCCGAACTCGCCCAGAACGGCACCCTGAAGTCGTACGAGGGGTTCCCGCACGGCATGCACGCGACGCATCCGGAGGTCATCAACCCGGACCTCCTGACCTTCGTGAAGTCGTAGCCCCGGCGCCCGCACGGCCTCCCGCCCCGCTCGGCGGCGTGGCGACCTCAGGACGCCGATGCCCGCAGGCGGCGGCCGGCCGCCTTGGCCTGGTTGCCGCAGCGGCGCATGGAGCACCACTTGCGCGGCCGTCCGCCACCGGAGTCGAGGCACAGCATCCGGCACACCTCGGAGGCGCAGGCGGTCAGCCGGGTCCGGCGTGCGTCGTCGGTCACGAGATCGATCAGGTCCCGTGCGACGAGCGACAGCAGGGCTTCCTCGGTCAGCGGCCGGCTTGACTTCGGCGCCCACCCGCCCGCAGCCGTCGACTCCAGTCGGGGTGCCGGAGGTTCCGCCCCGGCCAGCAGATTGACCAGGTCGACCGACTCCTGCCGCGGCCGGTGCGAGTCCAGGGCGGCGGAGGCGATGTCGTATGCGGCATCGCGCAGCGCGTGCAGCGACTTCAGGACGCCCTGGGGGTCGTACCCCTCCTCCAGCGTCACCCCCACCCCCCGGCACCAGGCCCTCAGGCGTGCGGCGTCGCCCATCCGCTCGACGGGGGCCTCGGGCCTGCGCCCCACGGTGGCCACCAGGTCCAGACACAGGGTCCCCGCGTCGAAACGGAGCTCCCGCAGGTGCGCGGTGACCCTTCTGCGGGGCTCGCGCCGCTCGGCGTCCATGGCTCTATAGTAACCGTTCAGACGGTTACCAAGAGAGTGGCAGACGGGTGCCGGGAGAGTGGGGGCGGAGTCATGCGTATCGCGGTGATCGGGGCGGGCGGCGTCGGCGGGTATTTCGGGGCCCGGCTGGCCGCCGCGGGGAACGAGGTCACCTTCGTGGCCCGCGGCGCCCACCTGGAGGCCGTGCGCCGGTCCGGACTGGTCGTCCACAGCCCTCTGGGCGAGTTGCGCACCTCGCCCGACTCCTTCGTGGGGAGCATCTCGGAGCTGGGCCCCGCCGACCTCGTCCTCGTCGCCGTCAAACTGTGGGGCACCGAGGCCGTCGCCGACCAGCTGCGGTCCTCGGCGGTACACGGGGCTCCGGTGCTGTCCCTGCAGAACGGGGTGCACAAGGACGCCGTACTGCGCGGCCGGCTGACGGACGAACAGGTCCTGGGCGGGGTCTGCTTCATCTCCGCCTTCATCGAGGAACCCGGGGTGGTCAGGCACAACAGCACCCTCCAGAAGGTCGTCCTCGGCCCTTACCGGTCCGGTCGGCCGGCGATCAGCCGGACCGTGCTCGCGGCGTTCCGGGACGCGGGGATCGAGGCCGAGGCGAGTGACGACATCGAGCGGGCGATCTGGGAGAAGTTCGTGTTCCTCGTGGGTCTCTCGGCGACCACGGCAACCGTCCGCCGGCCCATAGGAGTCGTCCGCTCCAACGAGCGGAGCCGACGCCTCCTGCACGACGTGATGGCCGAGACGGTGGCCGTGGCGCGGGCGTCGGGGGTACGGCTGGACAGCGCCTTCGCCGAGGACCGGCTCGACTTCTGCGACACGCTCCCCGCGGGCATGACCTCGTCCCTGCACAACGACCTGGAGAAGGGCAACCGACTCGAACTGCCCTGGCTGAGCGGCGGAGTCGTCGACCTCGCCGACCGCCTCGGCGTGCCCGTCCCGCGCAACCGGACGGTGGCCGACATCCTCGCGCCGTACGTCCTCGGCCGGCCGGCCGACTCGTGACCGGCGCGGGGGGCTAGGCGCCGGCTAGGCGCCGACCCGGGCGAGGAAGTCCCGCATACGGCCGGCGATCTCCTCCAGGTGGGTCTCCAGGGCGAAGTGCCCGGTGTCGAGGAGGTGGATCTCGGCATCCGGCAGGTCGCGCCGGAACGCGTGGGCGCCCTCGGGGCCGAAGATCTCGTCGTTGGCCCCCCACACGGCCAGCAGCGGCACCCGCGTCTCGCGGAAGTACGCGTGGAGCCGGGGGTAGAGGGCCACGTTGGTCGGGTAGTCGCGGAACAGCGTGAGCTGGACCGCGTCATTGCCCGGCCGTCCGAGCAGGGCCTGGTCGAGGGTCCAGGTGTCGGGGCTCACGAGGCTCTGGTCGGGCACCCCGTTCAGGTACTGCCAGCGGATCGCCTCGGGGGTCAGCGCGGCCCGGGCGGGTGCCTCGGTCTCGGGGGTCGGGTCGTCGGTGTAGGCGAAGAGCCCGTCCCAGAACTCCTTGACGAACCCGTCGGTGTATCCGTTGCCGTTCTGCGTGACGATCGCGGTGACGCGGTGCGGGGCCCGGATGGCGATGCGCCACGCCACCGGCGCCCCGTAGTCCTGCACGTACACCGCGAAGCGCGCCACCCCGAGCCGGTCCAGGAGGCCGACGGTCACGTTCGTGAGGGTGTCGAAGCTGTAGTCGAACGCGTCGGCCCCGGGCATGGCCGACAGGCCGAAGCCGATCATGTCGGGTGCGATCACGTGGTAGGCGTCCGCGAGCTTCGGGATCAGGTGGCGGAACATGTGGCTGCTCGTCGGGAAGCCGTGCAGCAGCACGACGGTCGGCGCCTGCGGGTCACCGGCCTCCCGGTAGAAGACGTCCAGGCCGTCGACGGTGGCGGTCCTGTGGTGCACGGCGACACTCATGGCAACCCCTTAATTTGTTTTTGATGGTTAGGTGGAGTCCAGCACTTCGAAGCTAACCTGTCAAGTGTGAGTTAGGGGTTAGATGGAATGCTGCGAACGGTGTTGTAACCTGCCAATGTCAGCGAAATGGTTAGGGGTGAAGGCGGTGTCCGACGGAGCCGCGGAAGACGTCCTTCTGGAGCTGCTCAACACGACTCCCGTCGTGCGGGGCTCGGTGAGCGACGCTCTGGGCACGCCCGGCGAGGGGCGCGCGTGGGCACGCGGCCACGGCGGCACCGGGTCGGACGAGGAGGTCGCCCTCCTGGTCGCCGCGCGGGGTGCCCTCCAGGACGTCGTCCGGGGGCGGCGGGACCCCGCGTGCCTGGGCGAGTTCCTCCAGGGCGTCAGCAGGGTGCCGGTCATCGAGGACGGCCGGGTGGAATGGGCGCTCAGGGTTCCCGAGGCGCACCGTCTGGCCGTCGAACTGGTGCTGGCCTGGGCGCACGTCGAAGAGACCCGGCCGGGACGGCTCAAGGCGTGCGGCAATCCGGAGTGCCGGCGCTTCCTGCTGGACCGGAGCAAGCCCAACAGTGCCCGTTGGTGCTCCATGGCCGAGTGCGGGAACCGGATGAAGGCCCGGCGGCACTACCAGCGGGTCAAGGGCTCCCAGGCGTAGTCGGAAGACTCCGGGCGTAGCCAGGGAACCCGGGCGTAGTCAGGGGCCCCCGGGCGCAGTCCGGGGGCCCCGGTCGTGGGGAGCCGACCGGCGTCAGGCGGCCGCCATCACCTTCTCGTGCTTCCAGAACCCCGAGAAGGTGATGCGCTCCTTCGGCAGCCCCAGGCGGTGCAGGTGCCTGCGTCCCTCGGTGGCCAGCGTCGACTCGCCGACGACGAAGGCGTATCCCGCCGCGTCGGCACGGGTCAGCCGGCGCAGCTCACGGAGTGCGGCGGCACCGGGTACCGCGGTGTCGTCCCGGCGTACGACCCAGGAGACGGTCACACCGGCCGGGGCGGTCAGCTCGCGGCGGTCGGCGTCGGTGGGGATCTCCTGGATGAGGCGCCCCACGGTGCCTTCGGGGAGCGAGCGCAGGATGCTCGCCGCGGCGGGCAGCCCGGTCTCGTCGGCCACCACGGTGACCTCGGAGGCGTCCTGCGGGCAGTCGAAGAGGATGCCCTGGTCGAGCAGGGCGAGGGTGTCCCCGGGGCGGGCGCCGCAGGCCCAGATCGCGGCCCTGCCCTCGACCTCGCCGGTGGGGCCGCGGTGCACGACGAAGTCGATGTCCAGCTCGGCCGCCGCGCTGCGGTAGTCGGCCACGGAGTAGTTGGCGCAGTGCGGCCGCTCCTCCTCCGGGATCGCGAGATACGGCTGCCACCACTGGGAACCGGTGAACTCCGGCAGGCGCAGGCCCCGTTGATGGGGCAGCGGGAAGAACAGCCGGAACCAGTGGTCGTACCCCAGCCACGGGAAGCCGCCCAGTCGCGGCCCGGTGACCGTGACGCGCCGCATGGACGGTGAGACCTGCTCGGTCCGCACCACGCGGGCGCGGAACATCTCCGGGTGCTGGGGCGTGAGCCGCCGAACCTTCGCCATGAAGGCAAGGCTAGCCTAAGTTGCGTTCGATTCCGAGTCCGTGATCTCCAGGTGGACGCCCGTGGTCCGGTCGGACGCGGGGCCCGTCTCCAGCTCGACCAGCCCCGGCTCCACGGCGAGCCGCAGGTCGCGCCCGACCGAGGCCAGCGTGTCACGGTCCACCTCGAAGACCGCCTCGGCCTCGTCGCCGGGCGCGATGGTCAGGCGGACGAAGCCCCGCAGTTCGCGCACGCGCGGCCAGGACGTGCCCCCGGACAGTCGGCGCACATACAGTTGCACCGTCTCCTCGGCCGGCCGGGCCCCGGTGTTGCGGACCGTGACCCGGCACGTCAGCCGCGGGGCGTCCGCGCCGACACGCGTGTGCGACAGGCGCGGCGGCCCGTACGCGACGCCGGTGTAGGACAGGCCGTGCCCGAAGGCGTGGCGCGGACCGGCGCCCTGGTCGACGTAGCCGCGGTAGCGGTGGTCCTTGCCGTTGTAGTAGACGGGCAGTTGGGCGGCCGACCGGGGTACGGAGACCGGCAGCCGGCCGCGCGGCTCGGCGTCGCCGAACAGCACCTCGGCCACGGCACGTCCGCCCCGCGGCCCCGGATACCAGGCGCTCAGCACCGCCACCGCGGGCGCGTCCAGCTCGGGCAGGGCGTGCGGACGGCCCTGCACCAGTACCACCACGACCGGGGTTCCGGTCGCTGACACCGCGGCCAGCAGGGCCCGTTGCGCGGGCGGCAGCGCCAGGTCGGCCAGGTCGACCCCCTCGCCGCAGGTCATGCCGGACGGTGTTCCGGCACCGGTGACGGCCGCCCCGTTCGCGTCGAAGACCGTGTCCGGGGAACGGGCACTGGAGCCGCCCAGCACCAGCACGGCCACGTCGGAGCCGGCCGCCAGGGCGACGGCGGCGGGAACGTCCGACACGTTGTCACCCACCAGGGCGCACCCCCGGTCGTGGACCACCTCGGTGCCGGGCGCCACCGCCGCCCGGAAGCCCTCCAGGACGGTGATCCCGCCGCCGGGCCGCTGCGGCGCCGTGTAGTCGCCGATCTGCTGCGCCACGGAGTCGGCGTTCGGGCCGAGCACCGCGATTCGCCGCACCGCGCGGGACAGGGGGAGCACGCCGCCCTCGTGGGCGAGCAGGGTCACCGACGCACGGGCGATCCGCTCGCCCAGCTCGGCGGGGTCCGGGAGACCTGCGGTCTCGGACCGGGCCGGAGGCAGGGGCTGTTCGAACAGGCCCAGACGGAACTTCAGCGTGAGGACCCGCGCCACCGCGGCGTCCAGCGCCGACTCGGACACCAGACCGCGTTCCACCGCCTCGCCCAGCCGTGTGAAGGAGGCGTCCCAGAGACTCAGGTCGCACCCGGCGTCCAGGGCGAGCGCCCCGGCCGACACCGGATCGCCGGTCAGCCGCACCAGCCGGTCCACCGCCGTGCCGTCCGCCATGACGACACCCTCGAAACCCCACTCGGTACGGAGCAGGTCGGTCAGCAGATACCGGTTCGCGACGCAGGGCAGACCGTCGAACTCGTTGTAGGCGGCCATCACCCCGGCCGCACCCGCGGCCACGCCGGCCCGGGCGGCCGCCAGGTGCACCTCGTGCAGTTCGCGCGGTCCCAGTTCCGTCGCCGCGCTGTTGCGGCCGCCGATGGTGGCGCCCTGCCCGGCGAAGTGCTTGAGGACCACGGCCACACCCGCCCGGCGCGCGCCCTCGACCAGGGCCTCGGTCATCCGCGCGGCGAGGTACGGGTCCTCGGCGAAGCACTCCTCGCTGCGTCCCCACCGAGGATCGCGCACCAGGTCGAGGGCGGAGACCAGCGCGATGTGCGCGCCGCGCGCCCGCAGTTCGGCGGCAGCCCCGGCCACCGCGTCGGCGTACAGGTTCGGGTCCCAGGTGGCACCGACCGCGAGGTTCACCGGGAGCACCGTGCCGTCCAGCGCCTGGTGGCCGTGCGGCATCTCCTCGACCAGCAGCACGGGTATGCCGAGCCGGGTGTGCTCCATGACGTGCCGCTGCACGTCCGCCGCCGTGCGCGCCCCGTCCCCGGCGTCGAGGCCGTCCGCGAAGCCGACGCCCGACCAGGCGTCGGCCCGCTGTAGCCCGTACAGCGCGCCCATGCCGTCGAAGGCGGCGACCTCGGCGCGGAAGGAGTCGGTGAGGCGGTGTCCCTCCCCGGCGCGCTCGTAGGCGTCCCAGCCGTACATGCGCTGGTTGACCTGACCGACCTTCTCCGCGAGGGTCATGCGGCCCAGCAGGTCACGGACGCGGTCCGGGACCGGTGCGGCGGGATCGCGGTAGCGGGGGAGGGTCATCGCAGCTCCAGCACCACTACGCCGTACGCGTCGAGCGCCACGTCCTCGACCGGGTGACCGTCGGCCAGGTCGTGCAGCTTGCCCTCGGCGGTCGGGCGGACCACGAGCGGGTCGGGGCTCTGGCTGACCAGCCACACGAAACGGCGCCCGTCGGCGTGGCCGAGGACGTCCGCCGAGACGTGCGGATCGGCGACCGTGACGGGTCGGCGCACGCCCGCCACCTGCGCGAGCGCGGCGTAGAGACGGTGCGTGACATCGGGGTTGACGCGCGCCGTGCGGGCCGCCATGTGCTCCAGCGGGTAGGTGGCCAGCACCGTCCGGCCCACCCCGGTCTCGTGCACGATCAGGGCCGGCCGTCCGTGCGCGTCCACCGCGACGACCCGGCCGGCACGCGGTACGACGGGCAGGTAGGCGCGGCTGTCCTCGTTCCCCGCGACCGGGAAGCGCAGCACCTCGCCGGCCCGCAGGCCGCCGAAGTCCTCGGTGAACGTCATCTCCAGCACGTCGTCCTCGATCGGCTCGGCGACGCCGTACGACAACTGCAACTCGACGCCGAAGAGCCCGTCGAGATCGTCGAACCAGGGGCCTCGGGTCGCCGGGTGTTCCCCGGAGCAGAAGGACAGGTACACGGTGGCGCCCTCGGCGGCCCGGCGGGCCAGCTCCCGGCGGGTGCGGGTGGTGAGCTGCCGGGTGGCGGGAAGCAGGTAGAGCGACGCCTCGCCGGGCAGTCCGTCGGCCTCGCGGGTGAGGGCCACCGGCAGGTCGGCGGCGTGCGCGGTGACGTAACCCTGGTGCAGGGACGTGAAGATGAGCGGCCGGTCGGCGGGACGGCTGTAGGGATAGCTGCGTTCGAGGAAGGCCGGGACGACGAGGGCCGCGTCCGCGTCCGTGCGGGAGCAGCGCCGGAAGTCCACGGCCTTCAACACCTCGGCGAAGGCGGCCAGTTCCCGCAGCGGTTCCTTGGGCGCACCGGTGGAGTCGGTGATGCCGAAGTGCATCTCGAAGGGGTGGTGGTCGTAGGGGGACCGGTCCCACAGGCCGTCGTAGTCGGTGTTGTTCCAGGCGAGCCAGCCGGTCGCGCCGCCCAGCAGCGAGTTGTGCAGCGTCTGCCGGTAGAAGATCCCCGCGTTGGCGGCCGAGACCGTGTCGGTGGACAGCCCGAACTCCTCCAGCACGACGGGCTGCCCGGTCACCGAGGCCAGCTCGCACTCGAAGGCGGCCCGGTAGTGCTGGCGCGGCCGGTCGGTGTCCGAGCGGTACACGTGCGGGCCCACGAAGTCGACGTACTCGGCCGTCTCCCGCAGCGAGAAGCCGTTGTCCCGGCCGGTGACCTCGATGCCCCACGCCCCGTCGCCCAGCGACACCGGCTGCGTCGCGCCGGTCGCCCGCACGGCGTTGCACATGGACTGCGCCCACGCGGTCACCACGTCCGAGGACGGCGGGTCGACCTGGTAGATCCGCCCGTACCCCGGCATCTCGTTGGTGATCAGCCAGCCCGTGACCGCGGGGTGCTCCTTGAAGCGGCGCGCCATGCGGGAGACGAACCACGCCTGCCGGCCCACCATCCACACGTCCTCGTACAGGTCGCGGTTGCCGCGCCAGACGGGGTCCCAGTTCTCGCCGGACATGTGGCCGACGATGAAGGTGGGTATGGTCCCCATGCCCGTCTCCGTGTGCGCGTCGAGGAAGTCCTCGAAGCGCGCGCACAGTTCGTCGTCGATCCGGTCGGGCTCGGGGTGGAAGTCCGGCCAGTAGAAGAAGGACCGGGTGGTGTTGAGGCCGTGGCCGGCGAGCACGCGCAGTTCCTCGCGCACGGTCGCCGGGTCGTAGTTCCGCCACATCAGCGGGCCGCCGGTGCGGGACCAGAAGTTGGCGCCGAGCCAGGGCAGGACGTCGGACTGGTGGGTGAGCTGGGCGCTGTGGCGTCGCATGGTCCTTCTCGGGTGGTGGGGGTGCGGATGGTGCGGGGCCGCGGCGACGTGCCGCGGCCGGGTGGTGGTCAGGTGGGGGCGGGCCCCGTGGACTCGCGTACGACCAGGCGCGGCCGTTCGGCGAGGGCGGTCTCCTCGACCTCCTCGCCGCACAGGGCCAGCAGCATGCGCGCGGCCGCCGCGCCCACCCGCTGCACCTGCTGATCGACGGTGGTCAGCCGGGGGTGCAGCCAGGAACCGAGCGGCAGGTTGTCGTAGCCGACGACGGACACGTCCCGGGGTACGGCCAGCCCGGCGCGCTGCGCGGTGCCGATGCCGCAGACCGCCATCGAGTCGTTGGCGTACACGATCGCGGTGGGGCGGTCGGCGGAGTCGAGGAGCGCCTCGGTGGCGCCCACGGCGCGCCGTTCGCTGAAGTCGGTGGGCAGTACCGCGAACGGGCGCAGGCCCGCCTCGCGCAGGGCGCCCTCGAAGGCCGCCCTGCGCACCCGCGTGTGCTGGAGCTCGGGCGGTCCGCTGACGTAGGCGACGCGCCGGTGGCCGAGGCCCAGCAGGTGCGTGACGGCCTCGGCGATCCCCGCACCCTGGTCGCTCAGTCCGACACGCGGCACGACGGCCGTACCGTCGGGCGAACCGAGCAGGACCGCGGGCAGTCCGAGCCGGGCGAGCAGCGCGGGCCGGGCGTCGTCGTCGCGGGCGTCGGTGAGCACGGCGCCGTCCACCCGGCCCTCGGCCGCGAGCCGCTCGTACAGCGCGTTCTCCTCGCGGTGGCCGCTGACCAGGTGCAGCAGCAGACCGTAGCCGCGCGGTGCCAGCTCGCCCTCTATGCCGGTGATCAGCTCACTGAAGTGCGGGTCGGAGCCCAGCACGTCCGTGGGGCGGCGCACCACCAGGGCGAGACTGCGGGTACGCGCGTTGCGCAGGGCCGCGGCGGAGGCACTGGGCGACCAGCCCAGCTCCAGCGCCGCGTCGAGGATCCGGCGGCGGGTCGCCTCGGAGAGCCGGCCCTTGTTGTTGAAGGCCTGGGACACGGCGGCCGTCGACACCCCGGCCGCCGCCGCGACCGCCTTGATGGTGGGCCGGCGTCCCGACCGCTCGGCGAAGACGCTCACATCTTCACCGCCCCGCTGACCAGGGCCTGCTGCATGCGCTTCTGGAGCAGGGTGTAGACGAGCCACACCGGCACCAGGGTCAGCACCGTGCCCGCCGTCAGCACGCCGTAGTCCGTGCCGGTGATCGACTTCAGCGTGGGCAGGGCCACCTGGACCGTGCGCTGCGCCGGGTCGGGGCCGATGATGACCAGCGAGTACAGGTACTCGTTCCAGAAGGTCAGGAAGTTCAGCAGCAGCACGGTGGCGATGCCCGGCAGGCACATCGGCGTGTACACGTGCCGCAGTACCGCGAAGGTCGACGCCCCGTCCAGCCGGGCGGCCTCCTCCATCTCCGGCGGGATGGTGCGCATGAACTGCACCAGGATCACCACCGACAGCGGCAGCGCCGTCGCCGGCAGGAACAGCACCATGAAGATCCGGGTGTGGAACAGCCCGGTGGCCGCCGCCAGGAGGAAGGTGGGGAAGAGCGCCGCGAACGTCGGGATCAGGAAGCCGAGCGAGAAGACCTTCTCGACCACACCCGCCAGCCGCCCGGTCGAACGCGCCAGCGCGAACGAGGCGGGGATCGCCAGCAGCAGGGTGAGCGCCAGCGAGAACACCGTGACGAGCGCCGAGTTGACGACCGCGAGCCCGAGGTCGGCGCTCTCGAAGGCGGTGCGGAAGTTGCCGAGCCCCAGGGAGGACGGCGGGGCGAAGGGATGCGCGAAGATCTCGTCGTTCGACTTGAACGCCGAGGCGAGGAAGTAGTACAGCGGGACGACGAGCAGCACCGCGTACGTCCACACCAGGATGTGGGCCGGGAGCCAGCGCTTGCCGAGCTTCATCAGTGCTGCTCCGATCAGTAGTTCTGGCGGAAGACGCGGCGGATCGTGAGCAGCCCGGCGAGTCCGACGAGGAAGAGGAGGACGCCGACCGTCTGGCTGTAGCCGAGGTCGGCGGCGATGAACGCCTTCTGGTAGACGAGGAACGACAGCGTGGTGGACGAGGTGCCGGGACCGCCCTGGGTGAGCAGCAGCACGTGCTGCGCGGAGCCGAACAGCGTCCACAGGAACTGGAGCATCGTCACGACGCCGACGTAGTCGCGGATGACCGGGAAGTGGACCGACCACATCGTCCGCCAGTGCCCCGCCCCGTCCAGCTGGGCGGCCTCCCCCAGCTCGTGAGGCACACTGCCCAGCCGCGCCGCGAACAGTACGGCGGTGAAGCCGATGCCGGCCCAGACGTCCAGGGCGATCAGGCACGCCAGCGCCGTCGACGGCGAGGCCAGCCAGGCGTCGGCGAGGGAACCGAGGCCGATGCTCTCCAGCCCGCCGTTGAGCAGGCCGTCCGGGGAGAGGGCGGCGTAGAAGACCATCGCCTTCGCGGGCGTCGAGATCAGCCCCGGGATGAAGAGGAGGTACCGGATGACCTTGTGCCCGGGCGGCCGCTGGGCGACGTAGTACCCCAGCATGTACGCGCAGACGATCATCACCGGGACGGCGACGGCCAGTTGCACGGCGGTATTGCGGACCGCGTCCCAGAACACCGGGTCGTCCAGCACCGTCCGGGCGTTGTCCAGGCCGGCGAAGGAGACCGGCTGGAGCATGCCCGGCCAGTGCAGGGCCGCGATCACGAAGATCGCCAGCAGCGGCCCGACCATGAAGACCAGGTACCACACCAGCGCGGGCACCGCGAGGACGGTGCCGCCCTGCCGGGGCCGGCGCGAGACCGGGGCGGGGGAGGCGGGCGGGGCGGACCGCGGGGCCGCGCTCCCGTCCGGCGTCGTCGTGAGCGTCGTCATGCGGTGACTCCCGGAGAACGGGGGGAACGGGGGAGGGGGACCAGGGGAACCCGGGCGGCGGGACCGGGCGCGTCGGGGCGGCTCATACGGACCGGTACGCGGACTCGAGGGCGGCGCGCACCCGGGCCGGGCTCGTGCCCCGGGTGAACGACGTGCTGGTCGCCGTGATCAGCGGCTGCGCGGCCGCGGGCGGCACGTACACGTCGGGCAGCAGGACCTGGCTCACCCCGGAGCCGAGCCGCTGGGCCGCCCCGACCAACGGGAAGTCGGTGGAGACGGCGTCCGTGCGCAGGGCCATGTCACGCCCGCTCTCCGTCACGAACCGCGCCACGACGTCCGGGCGGTACATGAACCGCAGGAACTTCTCGACCTGCTCGATCTTGCGGACGCCGTTGGGGCTGATCCAGAAGCCGATGAGGGTGTAGGCGCGGATGACGGTGGGACCGTCGTGCGCCGCCCCGTCGGCCAGCGGCCAGCCGCCGACCTCCGTGTGCCCGGCCACCTTCTCGGGCACCTTGGCCAGGGCGGAGGACATCGCCGACTGGACGGCCGCCTCCTCGGTGTTGAACTGCGTGGTCATCGAGTCGGAGGTGAGGCCCTGGGCCTTGTCCGCGAACACACCCGCGTCCCGCAGATGCGTGAAGTACTCGATGCCCCGGCGCGCACCGCGCCCGGAGAAGTCACCCGTGGAGTACACGTGCCGGGCCTCCTCCTGGGACAGGAACGTCTGGATGATCTGCGCCAGCAGCTTCTGGCCGGTCCAGTCGTTGCCGCCCACGGTCACCGGGGCGATGCCCTTGGCGCGCAGCTTGCGGGCCGCGGCGATCAGCTGGTCCCCGGTGGTGGGGATCTCGGCGACGCCGGCCCGGTCGAGCAGGGCGCGGTTGTAGGCCACGGGCCAGTTCGTGGCGAAGTAGGGGAAGGCCCTGACCCTGCCCTCGTCGTCCGTCCAGTCGGCCAGCGCGGCGGGCAGCACCCGTCCGCGCAGCCCCCAGTCGTCGAGGTAGGGCTTGACGTCGACGGTCGCGCCGACGTCCGTCCAGGCCAGGGTCTTGTCGTAGAGGTTGACCATCACGACGTCGGCCTCCTTGCGGGCCAGCCGCGAGGTCTCGTAGACCTGGGCGAGGTCGTCGCCGTTGACGAGGTTCTTGACCTTCACCCCCGGGTTCTCCTCGCGGAAGCGGTCCACGGCCGCCAGGTACGTGGGGGAGCCCGGCGCGGTGGTGCCGAGCTGGGTGTGGACGACGAGGGTGTCCGGGTCGGAGTCCGCCGACGCCAACGACGAGCAGCCGGACAGAGCGGGCAGGGCAGCGGCCGCGGCCAGAGAGGAACCGGCGGCGAGCAGTTCGCGCCGCGTCAGCGATGAGCGCACAGGGGTGGTCTCCAACCAAGCGGTTAACGATTGGTTAATCGATGTACCTCGTGAGGTGCGAGGACTTTATGGAGTGGAGGGACCACGGTCAAGGGGGTGGCGCGGGGAGATTCCGTATCCGCGGCGCGGTGCCGGTTGCCTGGTCAGGCCGTTGCCGCGGCATCGACGGAGAGGCCGAGCCGGTCGGCGACGGTCGTGAGGGCCGGCCCCAGGCCGAGCGCGACCCGGGTGACGGCCAGCCGGTCGCCGCGGGTGGCGTCGCGGTTGACGATCAGGACCGGCTTGCCCGCGTCGGCCGCCTGGCGGACGAAGCGGAGCCCGGACATCACCGTCAGCGAGGAGCCGAGGACCAGCAGCGAGGACGCCGCGCGCACCAGCTCGCGGCAGTGCTCGACGCGCTGCGGCGGCACGTTCTCGCCGAAGAACACCACGTCCGGTTTGAGGATGCCGCCGCAGACCGTGCAGGGCAGCACCCTGAAGTCCCCGACCTGCTCGTCGGTGAGGTCCGCGTCGCCGTCCGGGTTGATGCCGGCGGCCACCGGCGCGAAGCCCGCGTTGGCCTCCTCGAGGCGCCGGGCGAGTTGGCGGCGCGCGCTGAAGGCACCGCAGGTCAGGCAGACGACGCGGTCCAGACTCCCGTGGAGTTCCACGACGCCCTCGCTGCCGGCGGCCTGGTGCAGACCGTCGACGTTCTGGGTGATCACGCCGGTGAGCAGACCGTGCCGCCCGAACGCCGCCACGGACCGGTGCCCCGCGTTGGGACGGGCGCGGCCGAAGGTGCGCCAGCCGAGGTGGCTGCGTGCCCAGTACCGGCGGCGGGCCTCGGGGTGGGAAGTGAAATCCTGGTAGGTCATCGGGGTGTGCCGGCTCAGGCTCCCGCCCTCGCCCCGGTAGTCGGGGATGCCCGACTCCGTGGAGATGCCCGCCCCGCTGAGCACCAGCACGCCTCCGGCGCGCAGCGCGTCGGCGACGGGGGCGAGATCCGTGGTGCCCGGCGGCAGGTCCGCTCCCGGGGTCCAGCTCAATGTGGGGCGCATGCGCATGCGGCAAGGGTACGGAACACGCCGCGCTTCCCGGCGTGGCGGGGCTCACGGGTGCGCGCGTGCGCCTGGTGCGGGGGTGCCGCGTCCCACGCGTTGGGCGCCCGTCCGCTTCCCGCATGCCGCGCGCCCGCCCGCTCTCCGCATGCCGGGCGCCCGCCCGCGCCCGGACGGCTTCGGCATGACCTTTCCCGTCCCGGGTGACAGACTTGCACTGTCCAGGGGGCCGAGAGGCTCCGGCCGGGAGGCGGCCTGGCGGGGAGTGGTCGATGTTCCGCAAACATCCCGCACCTGACGGTGAAGAGCTGCTCGCCCGGCTGGCCTCGCTGACCACACAGGCGAAGGAGCTGGCCGAGCTGCGGCGGTCGCAGGTGGAGCTGGCGATCGCCCTGCAACGCGACATGCTCCCGGCGGACCTGCCCGCCGTACCCGGCATCCACCTGGCCGCGTGCTACTCGCCCGCGTACGCCGGACTCAACGTGGGCGGCGACTGGTACGACGCCTTCACCCTTCCCGACGGCCGTATCGGCCTCTCCGTCGGAGACGTCCAGGGCCACGCCATCGACGCGGCGGCCTTCATGGGCCAGGTCAGGGTCGGCCTGCGGGCGCTCGCCTCGGTGACCGGCGAACCCGGCGAGCTCCTCGCCTGCACCAACGAACTGGTCCTCTCCCTCAACAAGGACCTGTTCGCCACCTGCACCTTCATGCGCTACGACCCGGCGACCGGCCTGCTGGAGAGCGCCCGGGCCGGCCACATCCCCTGCGTCCGGGCCACCGCGGACGGCCGGGCGGAGGTCTGCCGGGACGAGGGCGGACCTCCGCTGGGCGTCCTGGAGGGCACCGAGTACCCGGTGACCCGGTACCGGCTCGGCACCGGCGGAGTGTTCGTCCTGGTCACGGACGGCGTGGTGGAGGGCCCCTCCCTGAGCGTCGACGAGGGCCTGCAACGGGTGGTGCGGCTGGCGAGCCTCGCCGCCGCCGTCGGCATGGAGGCGCACGCGCTCGCGGCCGCCGTGCTCAAGAACGCCGAACTGATCGGCCACGAGGACGACGCGGCCGTGCTCGTCGTCGGCCACGACGGGCGGGGCGTTACGCCGTAGGGCGCCACGGCGCACCTCTCACCTCGCCGACCCGGCGGCGCCGGTGTCTGATGGCTGCTGTGGTGGGTATCCGTGCATGGCCGCGACCGGTCGTCCTCGCCTGCGCGACGCTGCTGGTCGCCGGCTGCTACTACGCGGCGGGGCGGCTGGGGCTGTCGCAGCAGCTGACCGCCGACGGGTCGGTCGTCACGCCCATCTGGCCGCCCACCGGCCTCGCGGTGGCCTGTCTGCTCCTGTTCGGGCCGTGGTGCGTGCCGGGCATCGCCCTCGGCGCGCTGCTGGTCATCCTCTCCCTGGGAGCCCCCGGAGCGGAGGCCGCGGGGATCATGGCGGGCAACACGGCCGCTCCCGTCTGCGCCTGGCTGATGCTGCGCGCGGTGGGGTTCCGCGTGAGCCTGAGCCGGCTGCGCGACGGACTCGCGCTGGTCTTCCTGGGAGCGCTGACCGCCATGCTGATCAGCTCGGGTACGGGCGTCGGCATGCTCCTGGTGTCGGACAAACTCCCCACCGAGGATCTCGGGCTCGTCTGGCTGGCCTGGTGGGTCGGCGACGCCATGGGCGTCGTCCTCGTCACCCCGCTGCTGCTCCTGCTGTACCGGGCGCGCCTGCCGCCCGTCTCCGTGCGCTGGACCGAGGCCGTCGGGCTCACCGTCGTCGTGTGCGTCCTGGTGCCGCTGATCATGTACAGCTCGATCAGCGTGCTGTTCCTGGCCTATCCGATCCTGATCTGGTCGGCGCTGCGCTTCCAGCTTGCGGGCGGCATCCCGTGCGCCCTGTTCGTGTCGGTGACGGCCACCGTCGTGGCCCGGCAGGAGGCCGGCTCCTTCGGGAAGCTGACCGACGTCGAGACGATGATGAAACTCCAGGCGTTCAACGGGACCCTGGGACTGACCGCGCTGCTGCTCTCCGCCGTGATCAGTGAACAGCTCAACACCAGACGGTCGGTGGAACGCGCCTGCCACGAGCTGGTCGAGGCGCTGCAACACCTGAACGCCGGCGGCTCCGGCACCCAGGGGCAGCAGCCCGGAGGGGACGGCCGGTGAACGCGGCCCCGGACGGGCGACGCGCACGGCCCGCCGTCGGCCGCTGCGGGCACGGCCCCGCGCGTCACCCGTCCGGGGCCGTGCGCGGGCGTCAGAAGTCGTAGTCGTCGATGTTGCCGGCGTCGAACACCGTCGGATCGCCGAGCGTGATGACCCCGTTCCTGCTGAGCTGGAACCAGCCCATGTCCCCGGCCAGGAACATCTGCCCCTCCCGGCCGGTGATCTGCCCGGAGGCGAGGGCCACCGCGGCGTGACCGGCCAGCTCGCCGAGCTTGGCCGGGTCCCACAGCAGGAACGCCTCGACCGTGCCGTCCTTGATGTAGGGTCGCATGTCGTTGGGGGCGCCGAGCCCGGTGAGCTTCACCTCGCCCTTGTACCGCGACTGGGACAGGTACTTCGCGGCTGCCTTGATCCCGTTGGTGGTGGGGGAGATGATCCCCTTCAGCTTTCCGTGCTCCTGGAGCAGCTCCTCGGCCTTCCGGTACGACTTCTCGGCCTCGTCGTCGCCGTAGACGACGTCCACCAGGCGCACGTCCTTGTACCGCGGGTCCTCCAGCTCCTTCTTGATGCTGCTGATCCAGGCGTTCTGATTGGTCGCCGTCTGCGCGGCGGACAGGATCGCGATGTCGCCCCGGTAGCCGATCTGCTCGCCGAGCAGCTCCAGCTGCCGTACGGCGATGTCCTCGGCGCTCGCGGGGGCGACGAAGGCGTAGCGGCACTCCGGCTTGGTGTCCGAGTCGTACGTGACGACCTTGACGCCCCTCGCCATGGCCTGCTTGAGGGCGTCGCACAGCGCGTCGGGGTCCAGTGCCGAGACGGCGATCGCGTCGGCCTTCCGCTCGACGAGGTCGTTGATGTGGGACACCTGTTCGGAGGCGTCGAAGCCCTGGTCCGTGCCCACCTCCTTGAAGGTCGAGCCGAGCGACTCGACCGTGCGCTCCCCGCCCCGGTCGGCGACCGAGAAGTACGGCGTGTTGACCTGCTTGGGAAGGAAACCGACGGTCAGCCCGGTCTTGGTGGGGGCGTTGGGGGAGGCCTCGGCGTTCTTGGCGTTCGTCGCCGTGTCGCCGTCCGCGGCACCGTCGCCGTCGCCGCACGCGGCGGTGAGGAGGCTGAGGGAGGACACGGCGGCGACGAGGACGGAGGCACGGCGTGAGGGGGTTTTGTGCATGTGCTTCTTTCGCGTGGGGCCGCTCGAGCGTGGGGGCAGGGCACGGCACTGAAAGGATTCAATACTGCTTGACCGGGACGTTAGGCACAAAGGCCGATGTGGTCAATGCACTTGCGGGAACCAGTTGTTGGGCCCTCGGCCCCTCGGGTCTGCCCCTGCGGGAGTTGCTCAGGCCGAGGCCCGCGTGCCAGTTCCCGCCGCTCGGCCGAGCGTGCGGTCGAAGAGGGTGAGCAGCAGGTAGAGCACGCCGGCACCGAGCATGACCCAGGCCAGCCGGTGCAGGCCGCCGGTGTCCGCGTGGTGCCCGAAGGAGGCCGCGGTCGCGGAGGAGGCGACCATCGAGCCGATGTAGGCGAAGGTGCGCAGCAGCCCGGCGGAGGAGGCGGTGCGTTCCGGATCGGCCTGGAAGTAGACGGAGTTTTGCAGGGCCAGGTTGTTCAGCCCCTGGGGAACACCGAAGATCAGTGCGACCAGGAGCAGCATCCACAGCGGGCTGTCCCCGCCCAGCGTGAGGATCAGCAGGCACGCGGCGATCTGACCGAGCGCGCCGAGCAGCAGCTTTCCCCGGACGCTCGTGCTGCGCCCCGAAACGACGGACACCCCTATTGCCAACAGGAACATGGGGATCTGTGCCAGGCCGGCGTGGAAGGGCGTCAGCCCGAAGCCCTCCTCGGTCCACTGGGTGAAACCGTAGAGGAAGGAGTACGCGACGACGTAGGCGACGAGCGCCCGCCCGTACGTGGCCAGGAGCGGGGTGTTGCCGCCGAGCACCCGCAGGTCGATGAAGGGGGTGGCGGCCCGCAGTTCCCGCACGGCGAACGCCGCCCCCGCGGCGGCGGAGAGCGCGAGCAGGTACCAGTCGCACAGGTGCAGGTTCATCAGGAACAGCAGCAGCGAGACGAGCATCGCGGCGAACAGCCCCATGCCGGGCAGGTCGAGACGGGCGGCCAGGCTCCCGCGCCGCGTGCACCCACCCGTGGGGTGCGCCGTGGGCTCCGCTCCGGGCCTCGCTTCGCTCCCTGTTTCCCGCCCCGCTTCTGGCTCCGCCTTCGGCAGCCGCAGCATCCCCAGCAGCACGGCCGCGACGGCCAGCGGCACGTTCAGGGCGAAGGTGGCGCGCCAGCCGCCCACCGCGATCAACAGACCGCCCAGCAGCGGGCCGACGACGGCGATGGTCTGATTGGCCACCGCCAGCGCGGTCAGCACCCCGCCGGGGCTGTCCCGCCCGGTGCGCTGGGCCTCACTGCGCACCAGGGCCATCGCGGCGGGATAGCCGGCGCAGGTGCCGAACCCGAGCAGGACCCGCGCGCCGATCAGCACCCCGAGGCCGGGAGCCAGCGCGCCCACGACACCGGCGACGCCGACGAGGCCGGTGCTGAGGAGGAAGAGCCGTCGCGGCCCGAAGACGTCGATGAGCCTGCCGACGACCGGTTGACCGAGCGACGTGGCCAAATAGAGCGCGGAGACGAGCCAGGCGGTCTGCGAGGCCGGTGCGCCGAGCGCCCTGCCGATCGGGACGAGGGCCACCGCGATGATCGTCGAGTTGATCGGGTTGAGCACCGAACCGAGCAGCATCGGCGGCAGCAGCCCGCGGTCGAAGCCGGGCTGGTCCGTGCCGGCCCCCGAGCCGCCCGCCTTCGCGTCAGTCACGGTGCAGTCGCTCCAGTACGGCCATGGCCGCGATCACGGTGCGCCGTTCCTCCTCGGTGCACCTGTCCTGCAACCGCTCGGCGAGCCATTCCGTGCGGACCTGCCGCCCTTCCTCCACGCGGCGGACGCCCTCGGGGGTCAGCGTGATCAGCAGGCGCCGTCCGTCGTCCGGGTCGGGGCGCCGCTCGACCAGTCCCATGGAGGCGAGTGCGGTGACCGTCGCCGTCATCGACTGGTGTCTGACCCCTTCGATCGCGGCGAGTTCACTGGCCGTGACGCTCCCCTGGTCAGACAGCCGGGCCAGCACCGAGGACTGGCCGAGGGTGAGGTCCTCGACCTCGGAGGCCTTGAGGATGCGCCGGCGCAGCCGGCTGATGACCGCGCGGACCTCTCGCGAGGCCTGGACCGCCGAGGGTGAAGGGCTCTCGTTCTCGCTCATGCTCCGAGGGTAATGTCCACAGGGTGAGCTGTACAGCTTCGGCTGTATATATGTTCCCGGTGTCGCCTCCGGGGGCTCGTCCCGTCAGGCGGAGGCCGGCAGGTGGGTCCTCGCCCAGGTCCTGAAGGAGGTGAGCGGGATACCCAGGTCGCGAGCGAACCGCGGGAGAGCGGGCTGGGGGAACTCGTTGAGGGATGCCTGCCCGTGCCCCATGTCGGGCATCCCGGCGGCGACCGCCTCGTCCTCGGTCATGTCGGGCGGGGTCAGGGCCGTGCCCAGGTGTCCGGAGAGGATCTCGGCGATCTCCCCCATCGTCAGCAGGTCGCTCGCCATTTCCAGTTCGACCCGGTCGAACCGCTCCGGCTCCGCCACCGCGGCCGCGGCGGTCGCGCCGATGTCGTCCACGGCGACCAGGGACAGCCGGGTCGAGGGCTTGAGGAGGCTCACCAGTCCTCCCCCCACGCCCCGCGGGAAGACGATGGCTTCCGACGGGAGCAGGTTCTCCATGAAGTAGCCCGGCTTGACGATCGTCCAGTGCGCGAACCCCGCCTCGCGCACCCGGTCCTGGATCCCGGCCTTCGCGGAGTAGTAGGGCTCCATCCACGCCCAGCGGTCCTTCACCCAGCTCGTGTGCTGTCCGGCGCCCGAGACGGAGGTGTGGACGAACTGGGGCACCCCGGCCTCCCGGGCGCCCTCGATCAGATGGACGGCCTGGTCGACCTCCCCCTCGAAGCCGCGCCGGTCGAAGTCGGGCATCTGGACCGAGAAGACGGCGCGGGCCCCTGCGGCGGCGCGGACCACCGAGTCGCGGTCGTCCAGGTCCCCGGCCACCAGCTCGGCGCCGAGCGCCGCGACCGCCGCGGCCCGCTCGGTCGAGGGGTCGCGGACCAGGGCCCGGACCGGAACGCCGGACGCGAGCAGGGCGCGGGCCGTCGCGCCGCCCTGCCGGCCGGTCGCGCCGGTGACGAGGACGGGTGCGGAGGAAGTGGGCATGGGGGGCTCCCGGCTGCGGGCGAATAAGTGGCGAGGCCCGCCACTTAGCTGCCGAGTACGATACGGAGGCCCCCGCCGTTTAGCAATGTCGAGAGGACGCCATGCCCCAGCACCAGCGCGCGGACGCACGGCGCAACTACGCCCGGATCCTGGCCGTCGCCGAGCGCGAGGTCGCCGCGCACGGCGCCGACGCCTCCCTGGAGCGGATCGCCCGTGTCTCGGGGGTCGGCTCCGCGACGGTCCGCCGGCACTTCCCCGGACGGGCCGCCTTGCTGGAGGCGGTGTTCCAGGAGCGGGTCGAGTCGCTGTGCGCCCGCGCGGCCGCGTCGGCGGACGCGGTGGACGCCCGTGCCGCCCTCCTGGACTGGCTCGACGGGGTCACCGAGTACGCCGCGTCCGCCCGGGGCATGGCCGAGGCGCTGGCCCACGACCGGCTGGTCGAACCGGAGCGGGTGAGCGCCTGCTCCGTGAAGCTCGAGGAGGCGGTCGAACCGCTGTTGCGGCGCGCCGCCGAGTGCGGGGCGGTGGCCCCGGACGTCACCGCGGCCGACCTCCTCGCGCTGGTCACGGGCATCGCGCTGGCCACGGAGCGCCACGCCGACCCCGCCGCCGAAGGGCGACGCCTGCTGGAACTCACCGTGCGGGGCATCAGCCCGGTGAGGTGAGTACGGCGACGGCCGTGGCCGCCGTACGCCGACGCCGGCCGCGTCCATGGGCGACGGTGTGCGCATCCGCGTCCAGGGCGGCGGACAGGTCGACCTCGCCCCGCGTACGATGCGGCCCGAACGCCGCCTCTACGCGGGGACCGACGCGGACGCGGGGGCGCCCCGGCCGGCGCGACCCGGGCGTACTCCACCTAGGGGGTGTCGTTTGGATCAGGCCGGCCGCGGCCGACGGTGCCTTGTGGCCGACCCGAGCGGGGTCTGGTGCGTGCAGCTGCAAGGCGGAGGAGGGCGACAACGCGGAGCGTTGGCAACCGACGACAACGCCGCAGATGTGCGTGCCAGACCCCGCGACCCCGGCAAGATCCAAACGACACCCCCTAGGTCGTGGACGCTGCCCACGGGCTCGTACGCGGGCACCATCAGCCGGTTCCGGAACCCGTCCCCTCCCGGGTGGCGACGGCAGGACCACTGGCGCTGCGTTCCCCACCCGGAGCGCAGCTGTTTGTACCCGTCAGCAGCCGACGGCCGACTCCGCTCGGGTGGCGAGCCCGCCCGGACCGGCCTCCGTCCGCGTGGCCTTCCGGGTTCACGGCGGCCTCGTCGAGTACGACGGCTACAGCAACGACGCCTGGCTCCCAGGAGTGCCCACATGCTGACCCCTTTCCCCCGGCACCGCGGCCCCGCCCCGCGCCGCAGACCGCGCACCCCCCGCGCCCTGACCGGCGCGGTGTGCCTGCTGGCCCTCGCCGGTACGGCCCTCGGCGCCGCGCCCGCACCGGCCGCCGGCGTCGGCGTCCCGCCCGCTCCGGCCGACGCCGCCGTCCCGCCCGCTCTGGCCGCCGACGCCGTCCCATCCGCTTCGGTGTCCTGGAGCGCGGACCTGTCCCGGACCGGCTCCGACGATGTCAACGTCCGGTACGACGCGGGCGCCCTGCGGGTGCGGGACGGCTCCGTCAGCCCCGCCTCCCTGGGCCGGGACCGCGGCTACGCCTCCGCCGTCCTGGACCCGCACCACGTGGACCGGCCCGTGGACCGGGTCGCCGTGGAGGTCGACGCGACGGTGCCCGACGAGGCGAGCGTCGAGGTCGACGTGCGCGGACGCGCGGCCGACGGCACCTGGACCGAGTGGCGGCGGGCGGCGGCCGGAGCCCCGGCCCAGCTGCCCCGGGACGTCGTCGACGTCCAGGCCCGGCTCACCCTGTGGAACGCCGAGGGCGAACCCACCGCGGCCGTACGGGCGGTGACCCTGACGGCCACCGACACGGGCCCCGCCCCCGCCGAGCCGGCCCCGACGACCAGGGCCGCTGCCTTCTCCGCCCGCGTCTACGCCACCCGCGAGGGCCTCGTCGGGCACACCACCGCGAACGGCCATGTCATCCAGGTCAACGACCACTTCGTGGCGCTCCCCTCCCGCCGCGCCCTGTCGCCGAAGGGCAGCGGCCAGTACTCGGTGCAGGTGTGCGGGCCCGCCCGCTGCGAGACGGCGCCGGTGTGGGACGTCGGCCCGTGGAACACGCACGACGACCACTGGAACCCCTCGTCGGTGCGCGAGCAGTGGCAGGACCTTCCGCAGGGCCTGCCCGAGGCGCAGGCCGCCTACGAGGACGGCTACAACGGCGGACGCGACGAGTTCGGCCGCCAGGTCGCCAACCCGGCAGGCATCGACCTCGCCGACGGCACCTTCTACAACGTCGGCCTGGACGACAACGGCTGGGTGACCGTCACCTACCTGTGGACCGAGGCCGGCGGCGACACCACGTCCTTCCCGACCTGGGGCACCGACGTGAGCGTCCGGCAGCAGGCGACGGCCACGTCCACGCGCGTGGCGAGCCTGCCCGGGCCCACGACCGTGCGGGTGCGGTGCCAGGTCCACGGCCAGCTCGTGACCTACGACGGCTACAGCAACGACGCCTGGTCCTACCTGCCCGACTACGGCGGCTACGTCTCCAACATCTTCATCGACGTGGCCGACGCCTGGCTCCCGGGCGTCCCCACCTGCTGACCGCGGGCGGAGCGGGTCCGACTCCAGGTGCGTCGGCGGGCCCGCGCGACCGGCACGTCGGCGCCGGGTCCGACCACACAATGGACGCATGACTTCCTCCTCCACCGGGGTCGCCGGGCCGGACGACGGTCCGGCGACCGGGCGAACCGCGGCGCGCCGGCGCCTCGCGGCCGCGGCGGCCGCACTGGTGATCGTCGGCGCCGGACTCGCGCTCAGGACCGCGGCGGCCGGCGAGGTGGCCAAGTACGGCGGAGACGCGCTGTACACCCTGCTGCTGTTCGCGCTCGTCCTCGCGGCCGCGCCGAGGACGGCACCGGCCCGGGCCGCCGCGGTGGCCCTGGCGGTGAGCTGGGGCGTGGAGTTCCTCCAGCTCACCGACGTGCCGGCGCACCTCGCCCGGCAGAGCACGGTGGCCCGTCTGGTCCTGGGGTCCACCTTCAACGCACCGGACCTGTTCTGGTACGCGGTCGGTGCGGCCGCCGGCTGGGCGGCCGTCAGGCGAGCGTGAAGCGCACCGGTGTTCCGGCCGAGGCCTGGGCCGCCGCGGCCAGGGCGGGTTCGGGCACGACCGCGACGACCGGGTAGCCGCCCGTCGTCGGGTGGTCGTGCAGGAAGAGCACCGGGCGTCCGTCCGGCGGGACCTGCACGGCGCCCAGGACCATGCCCTCGCTCGGCAGTTCGCCCGCCGACGCGCGTTCCAGCGGCGGTCCCTCGGTGCGCAGGCCGATGCGGTTGCTGTGCGGGGAGACGCGGTAGGTGGCCGAGGCCAACGTGCGCAGCGCGGCCGCGGTGAACCAGTCGGCGCGAGGGCCGGGCCGTACCGGCAGGACCAGTTCGGCCGGCGGTCCGGGCCAGGGTGCGGCGACCGGCGGCGGCACCGGTCCGGCGGGGACGCCCACCGCGACGACCTCCCCGTCGCGCAGGGGCGCCGGGCCCAGGCCCGACAGCAGGTCCGTCGAGCGGCTGCCCAGTACGCGTTCGACGGCGATGCCGCCCGCGACGGCCACGTACGAGCGGACGCCCGCCGTCGCCGCCCCGACGTCCAGGACCGAGCCGGCCGGCACCCGCACCGGGGCGCCCCAGGCGGCCGGTCTGCCGTCGACCGTCACCGGGCAGGGCGCGCCGCCGACCACGGCGGTGACGTCCCGGTCCGGCCGCAGGGCGCAGCCGGTCAGGGTCGTCTCCAGGACGGCGGCGTCCGGAGCGTTGCCGAGGAGGCGGTTGGCCAGCCGCATCGCGGGTGCGTCCAGCGCGCCGGAGCGGGGCACGCCCAGGTGGGCGTGGCCGGGCCGGCCCGCGTCCTGCACCGTCGTGAGCGCCCCGGAGCGCACGGTCGTGAGCCTGGTCGTCATGCCCCGGCCCCCGGCCCGGCCCCGGCGGCCGCGGTGCCGCCGGTCGTCGTGTCCGCACCGGCCGCCACGCCGCCGGTCGTCGCCCCCGCCGCCGTCGCGCCGCCCACTGTGACAAACCGCACCCGCGTCCCCGGAGCGAGGAGCGCCGCCCGTTCCCGCGCCGGGTTCCACAGCGGCCGCGGGTCGGGCATGGTGCCGATCAGCTGCCAGCCGCCCGGGGTGGCGCGGGGGTAGACGGCGCTGTAGGGACCGGCGAGGGCCACCGCGCCGGCCGGGACCCGGGTCCTGGGCGTGGACCGGCGCGGGACGTGCAGGTGAGGGGGGAGTCCGGTGAGGTAGCCGAACCCGGGCGCGAACCCGCAGAACGCGACCCGGTAGGTGTGCGACCCGTGCAGGGCGCCGACCTCCTCGGGCCCGACCCCCCACAGGGCCGCCACGTCGGCCAGATCCGGGCCGTCGTAGCGCACCGGGATCTCCACCACGTCCCCGGTGTCGTCCGCGACCGGCGGCACCTCCCAGCCGGCGATCCGGCGGGCCAGCGCCTCCGGGTCCGGCACCCCGTCCAGCAGCACGGTCCGCGCCCCCGGCACGATCTCCTCGACCGGCGGCAGGGCCCCGGCCGCGCGACGGCGCAGCACCTCGGCGTGGAAGGCGGCGGTGCGCTCGGCGTCCGGCAACTCGACGAGCAGGGCGTGTACACCGGCGGGGCGCGCCGTGAGGGCCCCGGTGTGTGCCGTGCAGCCGTCGTCGTCCGTCATGCGAACGCCCCGATCCCGACCCCGGACGTCTCCAGCGCCTCGCGCACCCGGGCCGCGATCCGGGCGGCGTTCGGGGTGTCGCCGTGCACGCACAGCGAGCGGGCGGCCACCGCGACCGTCGTGCCGTCCACGGCCTCGACGGAGCCCTCCACGGCGAACACCACCGCACGGCGTACCACCGCGTCCTCGTCCGTCACCACCGAGCCCGCCTCGCGGCGGGGGACCAGGGTGCCCCGCGCGGTGTAGGCACGGTCCGCGAAGGCCTCCGGGACGCCGGTGAGCCCCGCGTCCGCGGCGGCGGTCAGCAGCAGCGATCCGGGGAGGCCGAGCACGGGCAGCGCACCGCCCGCCAGCCGTACCCCGGCCACGACGGCACGGGCCTGCTCGGCGTCGTGGACGGTGCGGTTGTAGAGCGCGCCGTGCGGCTTCACGTAGGCGACCCGGGCCCCGGCGGCCTCGGCGAACACCCGGAGAGCGCCGATCTGGTACGCCACCTCGGCCGCCAGCTCGTCGGCGGGCACGTCCATGGCACGCCGCCCGAAGCCCGCCAGGTCGCGGTAGGACACCTGCGCCCCGATCCGCACCCCGCGCTCGGCGGCGAGGTCGCAGACGCGGCGCATCACCGAGGGGTCGCCCGCGTGGAAGCCGCAGGCGACGTTGGCGCTGGTGACGACGGAGAGCAGGGCGTCGTCGTCGGTGAGGGTCCAGCGGCCGAAGCCTTCACCGAGATCTGCGTTGAGGTCGATCACCCCTTGAAAGTAGACGATCGTTGAACGATCCGACAAGAGATGTCCGTATGCCCGCTTCCGGGGACGAGAGAATTCACCCCTTGTTAGATCGTTCAACGATCGCTAGTGTCCGTGCATCTGCCACACATCTGGAGCTATGGTCCCCGGGACCGATGAGTCACGTTCCGAAGCTCCGGATCCGTGCCCTGCCCCCTCATGCCTGAAGAAGGCCACCGAATGATCGTTCTCCTCGGTGTGGTCGTGGTGATCCTCGGATTCGTCACGCGCCGCAACCCCGTCCTCGTGGTGGGCGTCGCCGGTATCGTCACCGGACTGCTCGGCAAGATGGACCCGCTGGAGGTCCTCGCGGCCTTCGGCCGGTCCTTCGCCGACAGCCGCTCGGTCACCGTCTACGCCATCGTGCTCCCGGTGATCGGGCTGCTCGAGCGCTACGGCCTGCGCGAGCAGGCCCGCAATCTCATCGGCCGGCTGGGCAAGCTCAGCGCCGGCCGGTTCCTCACCGTCTACCTGCTGGTCCGGCAGGTCACCGCGGCCTTCGGCCTGAACAGCATCGGCGGCCCGGCACAGACCGTGCGCCCCCTGGTGGCACCCATGGCGGAGGCCGCCGCCGAACGCTCCACCGGGACCAAGCTGACCGACAAGTGGCGCGAGAAGGTGCGCTCCTACTCGGCCTCGGCCGACACCGTCGGTGTCTTCTTCGGTGAGGACTGCTTCATCGCGATCGGCTCCATCCTGCTGATCACCGGCTTCGTGAACTCCACGTACCACCAGGACATCGAGCCGACCCAGCTCGCCCTGTGGGCGATCCCGCTCGCCGTCTGCGCCTTCCTCATCCACGGTGCCCGGCTGCTGCTCATGGACAAGCAGCTCGAACGCGAGATGGCGCAGGCCGCCGCCGAGCACGACCTGCCGCTTCCCGAGGGGGCCGACAAGTGATCAAGGTCGAATGGCTGTACTGGCTGATAGGCCTCGTCTTCGTCGTGATGGCCGTGCAGATGGCCACTGACCGCAGCAACCCCAAGCGGTGGACGTCCGCCGCGTTCTGGGGTCTGCTCGGACTCACCTTCCCCTACGGCACCGGTGTCGCCAACGCGACCGCGGACAACGGCGGCTGGACCCTGCCCGCCGAACCGCTCGGCGTCGCCGTCCTCGCCCTGATCGTGCTGGCCGGCTTCAACTTCCTCGGCAAGGGCGTCCCGGTCACCACCACCGGCGAACAGCGCGAGGCCGCGGCCGCCCGGCTCGGCAACAAGATCTTCGTTCCCGCGCTGACCATCCCGCTGGTCGCCATCGTCTGCGCCTCCGTCCTCGACGAGTCCGGGCTGTTCGAGTCGGGCAAGGCCACCCTCCTCGGGCTCGGCCTCGGCTGCATCGCCGCGCTCGTCGTCGGCATGCTCGTCACCGGCGAGAAGAAGGTCTCCGTCCCGATCCACTCCGGCCGCTCCATGCTGGAGGCGATGGGCTCCGCCCTGCTGCTGCCCCAGCTGCTGGCCGTGCTCGGCTCGATCTTCGCCGCCGCCGGGGTCGGCGACCAGGTGGGCGACATCATGAACAAGGTCCTCCCCGACGACTCCAAGTACCTGGCCGTGCTCGCCTACTGCGTCGGCATGTTCCTGTTCACCGTCATCATGGGCAACGCCTTCGCGGCCTTCCCGGTGATGACCGCCGCGATCGGCTGGCCCGTGCTCATCCAGCAGATGCACGGCAACGAGCCCGCCGTCCTCGCGATCGGCATGCTGGCCGGCTTCGCCGGCACCCTGTGCACGCCGATGGCCGCGAACTTCAACATCGTCCCGGCCACCCTGCTCGAACTGAAGGACCAGTACGGGCCGATCAAGGCACAGCTGCCGACGGGCATCGCCCTGCTCGGCTGCTGCACCGTGATCATGGCGCTCTTCGCCTTCTGACGCACGCGGCCCGATCCCCGCCCCCTGACCCCCGCCCCCCGATCCCCGCCCCGACCCGCACGGCAAGGAACGCCCATGACCCGTGTCCTCATCACCGGCTTCGCCCCCTTCGGCGGAGAGCGCGTGAACCCGTCCTGGCAGGCGGCCGCCCTGGTGGCCGCCGAGCCGCCCGCCGGGCTCACGGTCACCGCGGCCGAACTGCCCTGCGTCTTCGGCAAGGCCCTCGACGCCCTGCGCGACGCCATCCGGGCCGAGACCCCCGACCTGGTGCTCTGCCTGGGGCAGGCGGGCGGACGCCCCGGCGTCACCGTGGAGCGGGTCGGCATCAACGTCGACGACGCCCGCATCCCCGACAACGCCGGCGGACAGCCCATCGACGAGCCGGTGGTCCCGGACGGCCCCGCCGCCTACTTCTCCACCCTCCCCGTCAAGGCCTGCGTCGCCGCGATGCGCGAGGCCGGGGTCCCGGCCGCCGTCTCCAACACGGCCGGCACCTTCGTCTGCAACCACGTGGCCTACGGGCTCGGCCACCTCATCGCCACCGAGTTCCCCCACCTGCGCGGCGGGTTCGCGCACGTGCCCTGGGCGCCGGAGCAGGTGCCCGACGGCACCGCGCCCGCCCTCCCGCCCGCCACCGTCGCCCACGGCCTGCGCGCCCTGCTGGCCACCGCCGCCCGCACCCCCGCCGAGCAGGACCTCAAGGTCACCGAAGGAGCCACCCACTGATGCCGCTCAGCGCCCACGCGGCCCCCTTCGCCCAGCTCGCCCTGGCGAACATCACCCGCGAGTACCCCAACTTCCCCGCCCACCTGATCACGTCCGCCGACGAGCACCTCGCACCCCGCTCCCTGCACCCCGCCTTCTACGGCGCCTACGACTGGCACTCCTCGGTGCACATGCACTGGCTGCTCGTCCGCCTGTTGCGCCGCCACGGCGGCACCCCCGCCCTGCCGGACACCGCGGCGGCCGTCGCCGTGCTCGACCGGCACCTCACCCCCGACCACCTCGCCACCGAGGCGGCCTACCTGCGCGACCGCCCGTCCTTCGAGCGCCCCTACGGCTGGGCGTGGCTGCTCGCGCTCGCCGCCGAGTGCCGGGCGCACGGTGGTCCGGAGGGCGAGCGCTGGGCCGGGGCACTGCGGCCGGCGGTGGACGCCGTCGACCGGCTGCTGGCCGACTGGCTGCCCAAGGCCACCTATCCGGTGCGCCACGGCAACCACCCCAACAGCGCCTTCGCGCTGGGCCTCGCACTCGACTCGGGGGAGCTGTCGGACGGGACCGGCCGGGCCGTGCGGGAACGCCTGCTGAGCTGGTTCGCCGACGACCACGACGCGCCCGCGCACTGGGAACCGTCCGGGCAGGACTTCCTGTCCCCGGCGCTCACCGAGGCCGACGCGATGCGCAGGGTCCTCGCGCCGGAACGGCTGGCCCAGTGGCTCGACCGCTTCCTGCCCGGGCTCGGCACCGGTGCCCCCTGTGCCCTCCTGGAGGTGCCGGTCGTCTCCGACCACGCCGACCCGCAGATCGGCCACCTGCTCGGCCTGACGCTCAGCAGGGCCGCCGCGCTGCGCTCCCTCGCCGACGCCCTGCCCGACGGGCCGGTCCGCACCCGCCTGGACGAGGCGGCCGGGGCGCACCTCACGGCGGGCCTGCCGGCGGTCGAGCGCGGCGACTTCACCACCGACCACTGGCTGGCGACCTTCGCGGTCCTGGCGCTGGACCCGTTGGCCCCGGTGGCGGCGCGCGGCTGACGCCCGGTCACCCGCTGCGCGCGGATGCCCGTCTGACCGGCAGCATCGTCTCGACCTCGCCCTGGGTGAGGTGGTCCCGGATCAGTCCGTTGACCAGCGCCGGCTTCTCGAGCGGCACCAGGTGGGAGGCCCCGGGCACGACCGCGAGCCGGGCACCGGGAACGGCGCGGTACAGGTCGGCCGTGTGCTCCAGCGTCATCAGGTCGTCGTCGCCGGTCATCACGAGGGTGGGCGCCTGGATGCGGGCCAGCTCCTGCGTGGTGAGCGTCGGCTGAGTGCGCCACATGTCGAGCACCTTCGCCGCCACCACCGGCCAGTGGTCCGCGCCGTCCGGCGAGACGGCCTCGTACAGCTCGCGGAAGAACGCCAGGTCCGGTCCCTCGGGCGTCATCGCGTCGAGCATGCCGGGCTCGGCGAAGCACTCGGTCCCCGGGCGGAAGTTGGCTCCGATCACCACGACCCCGCGGACCAGGTCGGGCCGGGCGAGGGCGACGAGCAGCGCGACGACCCCGCCGTCGCTCCAGCCGACCAGGTGTGCGGGGCCGCCCACGACGGTCTCGACGAACGCCGCCGTGTCCTCGGCCATGTCCCGGTAGGTGAGCGGACCCGGCACGTCCGCGGTGTGGCCGTGCGCGCGCCGCTCGGGCAGGAAGACGCGGTACGCGGCGGCGAGATCGGGGCGCTGCGCACCCCAGGTGTCGTTGGTGCACAGACCGCCGTGCAGCAGGACCAGCGGCTCGCCGGTCCCCTCGGTCTCGTACCAGGTCCTGACCCCGCGAAGGTCGGCGTACTCGCCCATCGTCCAGGCCCTCTCCGGCCGCGGTCGCTCACGGCCAGTCTCCGCCGGGGCCGGCCCGCCCGCAACACGGGGGAGGGGCGTCAGCCCGGGGGACTCATGACCCCTGCGTGCCGTCGAGCCGTCGCAGCGCCCGCACCAGCGCCTCGACGCCCGCCCGCGCCTTGGAGCGGGGACAGCCGACGTTGAGCCGGACCCGCCCCGGGGAACCGTAGGCGGCTCCCGGCATGACGGCCACCTTCTCGGTCTCCACCAACTCCCGTTGCAGCTCTTGGTCGTCGATGCCCAGCGGGCGCAGGTCGATCCAGGCCAGGTAACCCGCCTGCGGGGGTTGCCAGCCGAGCCGCGGGAACGCCTCGCCGAGACGGTCGGCGACCATCGTGAGGTTGCCCGCAAGGTACTCGCGCAGCGCGTCCAGCCAGGGCGCCCCCTCGCGGTAGGCGGCGATGTGACCGACCAGTGACAGCACCGCGGGGGAGGAGAGCCCGTCCGCGTCCTTGAGGTGCCGCAGGTAGGCGTCGCGCGAGTCGGGGTCGCCGATGATGCCGTAACTGCCCGTGAGCGCCGGGATGTTGAAGGACTTGGACGCCGACGTGACCACGGCCCAGCGGCCGTTGCCGCCGTGCCGCGCCCACGGGCGGTGGACGTGCGGGGCGTACGCCAGGTCGGAGTGGATCTCGTCGCTGACGACCGCGACACCGTGCCGGGCGCACAGCCGGGCCATCCGGTCCAGTTCACCGGCCGACCACACCCTGCCCGTCGGGTTGTGCGGCGAGCACAGCAGCAGTACGGCCGTGTCGGGCAGCGCCAACAGCCGCTCCAGTTCCGCCCAGTCGTCCAGGGGGCACTCCAGGAGCCGTCGGCCGTTGGCTGCCACGGTCTTGGGGAACGCGTCGTACATCGGGGTGTGGGCGACCACCCCGTCGCCCGGCCGCGACCACAGGTGCAGCAGCCGGGAGACCTGGTAGACGACGGACGGCGCGTAGACGACCGACTCCGGGTCCACGTCCGTGTCGTGCCGCGACGCGTACCAGTGGACGATCGCGGACAGGAAGTCGTCCTGCCGCCAGCGCGAGTAGCCGAGTACCCCGTGGTCCAGACGCCGGCGCAGCGCCGCCAGCACCTCGGGGGCGGTCTCGAAGTCCATGTCGGAGATCGTGAACGGCAGCAGGTCCGGCACGCCGAAACGGTCCTGGACGTAGTCCCATTGCGTGCACCAGGTGCCCCGCCGGTCCACCGGTGTGTCGAAGTCGTACGGCGCGGGCGCGGGCGCGGGCCCGGGTGTCGGGGCGGCCGGGGCCGGGTGCGGGGTCATGCCCGGCCCACCGGGATCATCGTCGCGATGGCGTCCTTCACGGACTGGACCTGCGGGCCGATGACGACCTGCACGTTGTGCCCGTCGAGCTTGATGACGCCCACGGCTCCCAGTTTCTTCAGCCGCGCCTCGTCGACCCGTTCGGCGTCCGCCACCGTCATGCGCAGACGCGTGATGCAGTTGTCCAGGGACTGGATGTTGTCCGCGCCGCCGATCGCGTCGAGCATGGCGGCGGCGTCGTACTTCCCCGCGACCAGCTCCCGCACCCGCTCCGGAGCCTGCCCGCCGTCGACCGCGTCGGGCTCCCCGTCACGCGCCTCGTCGTGCGCCTCGCCGTGCGCCGCGTCGTGCTCGTCGTCGGCCGGCGGGTCCTCCCGGCCGGGCGTCTTGAGGTCGAAGCGCGTGATGGCCCAGCGGAACAGGAAGTAGTACGCGGCGAACCACACCGCCGCGATCACCGGCACCAGATACCACTTGGTCGTCGAGCCCTGGAGCACACCGAAGACCAGCCAGTCGATGACGTTGCCGTCGGTGTTGCCGATGAAGACGCCGAGCACGGCCGCCGTGAGGAAGCCCAGTCCCACCAGGACCGCGTGGATGACGTACAGCCACGGGGCGACGAAGAGGAACAGGAACTCCAGCGGCTCCGTGATGCCGCCGACCACGCACGCCACCACGCCGGACACGAGCAGCGCCTTGATCTCCGGACGCATCCGGCGCCTGGCGCAGTGGTACATCGCGAGCGCGGCGCCCGGCAGACCGCCCAGGTAGGCCGCCATCTTGCCCTGGGAGAGGAAGTGCGTGGCGTCGGTGACGGCCGAATTGGGCGCCGCCGAGCAGTCCAGCTGGGCGTAGAACAGGTTCAGTGCTCCGGAGACGTGGTCGCCGCACACGGTTCCCGAGCCGCCGATGTCCGTGAAGCGGAACATGGCGACCAGGATGTGGTGCAGGCCGATCGGGCGCAGCAGTACCTCGCCCATGCCGAAGAAGAACGGGCCGAAGACGCCCGTGTGCCCGATGCCCCGGCCCACCGCGTTGATCCAGCCGTTGAAGGTCGGCCATACCAGCGGAATGAGCAGGCCGAGCACGCTCAGGACCAGGGCCGAGACGATCGGCACGAAGCGCAGCCCGCCGAAGAAGGCGAGCGCGTCGGGCATCCGCTGGGTGCGGAAGCGCCGGTGGAGCAGGCTGACAACGATGCCAACGGCCACGGCGCCGAGCAGTCCCGTGTCGATGGACTGCACGCCCAGCACGTCGGCGATGCCGTAGTGCTCGACGGCCTTCTCGTCCTCGAAGTCGACGCCCTTGGCGGTGAGGTAGAAGTTCACCGCGAGGTTCATGGCGACATAGCCGACGAAGCCGGAGAACGCGGCCACGCCCTTGTCCTCCCGGGCCAGACCGAGCGGGATGGCCATCGCGAAGAGGACGGGCAGGAACGTGAAGGCGACCAGACCGGTGTTGGCCATCCAGGTGAAGACGAGGTGGAAGCCCTCGGCCTTCAGGAAGGCAACGTTGTCAGTGACCGCCTCGCTGGACAGCGAGGAGCCGACGCCCAGCATGATGCCGCAGAACGCGAGCAGGGCCACCGGGAGCATGAACGTCTTGCCGAGCCCCTGGAGGAATTCCCAGAGGGCGGCCTTGGTCTTCTGCATGTGTACGGAACTTTCGGGCCTGGGGGGACGGACCCGTCCGCCCGTCGTGACGACGCGGGGCGGGCCGGCGGGCGGTACGGGCGGCTGGGACATGCCGCCGCAGGGATCACATCACAGCGGGTCGGTGACTGTCCACGGAGTCCCGCGCCGCTCGTGGCGGCACACACCCGCCGGCCCGCCGCTCACAGCCATCCCCGCCGCGCCGCCTGCCAGGCGAGCTGCATCCGGGTCGCCGCGTTGGCGCGCTCCATCATGCCCTGGATGCGGCGCTGGACCGTCCGGCGGCTCAGCTGCATCTGGGAGGCGATCGCCTTGTCGGCGACCCCCGCCACCAGCAGGGAGAGCAGCCTGCGGTCGGTGGGGGCCAGCGCGTCGGGTGCCGCGGGCCCGTCGGTCCCGGACAGTTCGCCGGTGTCGTCGACGTCCAGCGGCACGGCGTCCTCCCAGTAGCGCTCGAACAGCGCCACCAGGGCCGCCAGCAGATTGCTGTCCCTGACCAGCGCCGTCGTCGGTTCCTCCGGACTGCCGTGCGGCCCGCCGGCGACGAGCGGGAAGACGGCCACCGCGCGGTCCGCGATCGCCAGCCGCAGCGGCAACTGGGGCACCGCACGGGCGACCTCACCGGCCCGCACGCCTGCCACGACGTTGTCGACCGCGCCCTCGTCGTCGAAGAACGCCTTCTCGTACAGCACCCGGTAGCGCACGCCGCGGGCCAGTGCCTCGAACTCCTCGGTGTTGCTGCCCGAGGGCATGGCCACGTACTGCGCCTTGCAGAACCAGAGCATCTCCTCGCGCACGCTGGTCTGGATCTGCCGCAGGTGCTGGCGCAGCGCCTCGGCGCCGGTGATGACCTCAAGGAGCTGCCCCGCGTCCCGCCTGCGCATGGTGTCCCGGTAGGACTCGATCAGCCGGGCCGCCTCGTGCTGGGCGAGGTCCAGCGCCTCGGCACTGCGCTTGAGCCGGGGCAGCAGGGCGACATCGGGCGGCGCGGCCTGGTAGAGGCGGGGGACACCGTCGGTGGGGCTGGCGAGTCCCTTCGCGGTGAGCGACTCCAGGACGCGGTGCATCCGCTCGACCGGCATGCCGGCACGCTCCGCCAGGTCGGCGGCGCCGGCCCGGCCGAAGGTGACGAGCAGTGCGTACACCGACTCCTCGTCGGGCGACAGCCCCGCGATCTCCAGCACCACGAACGCCCTCCCCGGATCCTGGGCCGTGACGGTTGAATACCGTACTGCACAGGTGGGGAGGGCGCGGCGGGGGTGTACGGCGTGCTCGGCCGTACACCCCGTGCCGACGGGACCGCTACCGGCGTACCGCGTAGGCGCGTTGCACCGTCTGCCGTACCGAGTTCCCCGCCGAGTCGTGTGCCGTGACACGGAGCGTGACCCACGACTCCCGGTGGGCGGGCGGGGTGAGCGAGGCCCGGAAGGACTGGTGTCCGTGCGCGTGGGTGCGCGCCGTCGACCAGGTGCGCCCGTCGTCGTAGGACGCCTCGACCCGGACGCTCACGCCACGCGGGACGGGCAGCCCGTCCTGGGCGCGGACGCGCACGTCGACGCGGTGCGACCGGGTGCCGCGCACGGAATTGCGCACGTCGACCGGTACGTCGTAGTCCAGTTGGAGCAGCGACAGCGGGGTGGCGGAGTCCGTGCGGCCCGACGCGAAGGACCAGGACGTACGGGTGGCCACGCCCCGCGTCCAGGCCTCGGAGTCGCGCGCGGTCTCCATGTCCAGCCGGTAGCGTGCCCGTTCGGCCGGCACGGCCACGTTCTGCCAGGCGCTGTCGACCCCGTCGACCCGCTCGCCGTCCCGGTACAGCACCGCGCTCGCGGTGTCACCGCCGGAGGCGGGCGACCAGTGCCCGGCCTGCGAGTCCGTGAACTCCGGGACCCTCAGCCGCAGTACGTTGCCGTCCCGCACGGTCGGGGTCGCGGTGCCGGCCGGGATGGACGGCCGGACCACCGCACCCTGCCAGGTCTCCCGGGGCTGCCCGCCGGCCCGGTAGGTGCGCGGGTCGTCCCGCATCCCGGCGATCAGCGGCTGGTCCACGTCGAAGGTCGTGGTGTGGTGCACCCGGTGCTGCCAGGCGGTGTCGCCCGCGCTCACGTACTCGGTCCGCTCGAAACCGAGCGGCGCGAACCGGGTGTACTGCAACCAGGCCGTGTCCTGGTACGGCCGCCAGCCGAAGCGCTGTTCGCTCGCCCACCCCGTGACACCGTTGTCGGCGTACCTGGTGGGGACGACCGCGCTGTTGCGCGCGGACACCGTGTGCACGACCTTCTGGGGCACCTGCTGCGCGGACACCTGCATCACGTCGTACAGATACGGGCTGCGCGCGGTGCCGGTGAACCGCACCGAGGTCGAGCCGCGGGCGATGCGCGCGAGCAGCTCGGCGCCCGTGCCCTTGCCGATCCGCAGGGTGGGCAGGGCGTTGCGGTCACCCGTCGGCCGCCAGCGGGTCCAGCCGGTGTCGTTGAAGTGGACGAGGATCACCGCGCGGACCCCGGACGCGTCCGCCCGTTCGACCAGAGCCCGCTCACCGGCTCCCGTCGGGTTGTCCACCACCGCGACCTTGCCGCGGGCCCGGCTGAAGTCGGCGTTTGCCGCGTCGCCCGCGTCCACCGCGGTCAGCGTCGCGCCGCGATCGGGGAAGAGCGGCGACGCGGGCATGTAGTAGGCGCCCAGGTCGAACCGCGAGCGGGACACCTTCGCCTCGACGAGCGGGGCGACGAGCTGCCAGCGGGAGGCGAACTCGAAGGTGCCCTCGGTGACCTTGGCCGTCGGACTGATGTACAGCCGCTTGGCGATGTCGAAGTACATGGTGCCCTGGGTCAGGCTGCGGCCCCCGATCTCACGGTAGGTCTGGTAGCTGAGGATCCCGCGCTGCTCCGCGGGCCGCGGTGTGCGGATCTCCACCGGAACCGTCTTGCGGGCGTCCAGGGTGACGGTCATGTCCTTGGTGACCTTCACCTCCGGCAGCACCACGTGGCGCAGCTCCTCGCCGTCCTCGGCGGACGTGATCCAGCTGGTGTTGAGCTGGTAGACGCCTTCCTCGACCTCGGCGACCGCGGCGGCGGGGTCGGTGTAGCCGACGAAGCCCTCCGTGCCCCAGATGGTGGGCAGGTCCTGGACCTGCTTGCCGTCCGTGTCGATCGTCTTCACCGTGAGCCGGTGCGTGGGCCCGTGCACCACGAGACTCACCGTGGTGTGCGCGACCACCGAACCGTCGGCGGTCGTCGCGGTGACGTAGCCGTAGAACTTGCCCTGCCCGGCACGGGCGGGATCCACGGTCAGCGGCACCTCGGCCGAGGCGCCGGCGGGCACGCGCACGGAGTCGGAGCCGAGTCGCACCGATCCCTCGGCGGGCGCCTTGCCCCCTTCCGTGGCCAGCTCGACCGCGAGCGAGAGCGTGACGTCCCGGTCCGAGGAGTTGGTGTACCCGACCTTCGAGGTCACGGGCGCGGTGTCCTGCGACGTGAACGGTCCCATGACGAGCGTGCCGGTGGCGGTCACCGCGCCCAGCCCCGCGGCGCGCACGTCGACGCGCCCGCCGCCCTGTTCGGTGACCTTCTGACCGTCCACCGTGACCGCGGTGCTGATCAGCGCGTCCTTCACCTGCGCGCCGGACCAGTCGGGGTGGCGCTGGGCGAGCAGCGCGGCGGCGCCCGCCACGTGCGGGGTCGCCATGGAGGTGCCCGAGGCGGCGGTGTAGTGCGCGTCGACCGGGTCGCCCATGGCCGACCCGGCGGCGCGTGCCGCCACGATGCCGACACCGGGAGCCGTGACGTCCGGCTTCACCGCGTCGTCGCCGAGTCGCGGACCGCGGCTGGAGAACGGGGCGAGCGAGTCGTCCCGGTCCACGGCCCCGACAGTGAGGGCGGCGTCCGCGGCACCGGGCGAGCCGACGGTGCGGGGGCCCTGCTCGCCCTCGTTGCCGGCCGCGACGACGAACAGGGTGCCGGTGCTCCGGCTGAGGTCGTTGAGCGCCTGGCTCATGGGGTCGGTGCCGTCGGTGGCGCCCGAGGAGCCGAGGCTCATGTTGACGACGTCGGCGCCCTGATCGGCCGCCCACTCCATGCCCGCGATCACCTGCGACTCGCTGCCGAAGCCGTCGTCGCCGAGAACCTTGCCGATGAGCAACTGCGCGGCGGGCGCGACACCCTGGCGGCTCCCGCCGGACGCGGCACCGCTGCCGCCGACGATGGAGGCGACGTGCGTGCCGTGCCCGAAGACGTCCCCGGTGCCGGAGCTGCCGGAGAAGTCCTTGGCCGCAGTGACCCGGCCGGTGAGATCGGGATGGCTCTGGTCGGCGCCGGTGTCCAGCACGGCGACCTTGACGCCGTCGCCCCGGTAGCCTGCCGACCACACCTCCGGGGCACCGATCTGGGCCGTACTGCGGTCCAGGGAGGCGGCCACCCGGCCGTCCAGCCAGACCCGCGGAGTGGTGGCGGCGGCCTTCGCGCGCTGCCCGCCGGCCGGGACGAGCCGCTTCCAGAACCGTCCGAGGTCCGCGTCGCCGATCCGCACGGCACGCGCGTCGATGCTCTCGAGTTCGCGGACCGACGCGTCCCGCGCCAGCTCGGTCAGGGAGTTCACGGAGGCGGCCGCCACGCCCTCGGTCCGCTCCACGATGAGCGGCAGCGCGTCCGTGTGCGCGGTGTCGTACCGGTGCGCGAGGAGCGCCGTCACGTCGAACAGGTCCCGGTCCAGGCGTCCGGCGGCCACCAGGGCGTCGGCGTCGGACGGAAGGACCGTCACATGGCCGTCCTGCTCGATGGTCCGGAAGAGGATGCCCCTTCTCCCGGGCCCCGGCGTCACGGACGCCGCCTGCCGGCCGTCCCCGGCGCGGGTGACGGTCACCCGGTCACCGGTGATCAGCTCGACCGTCGCCGCGCCGCCGTCCGACGGGGTCGCGGCGGTGTCCTGACGCGGTGTGCCCGCCAGCGCGGGTACGGGGGCCACGGCGCCGGCGGCCAGCGCCAGACCGGCCGATATCGCAGCCAACAGGCGGATCCGTCTCATCAGTGCGCTGCCTTCCCATGCGTTCGATGCCAGTTCGTGCGTTGGTCAGAATGAATGCACCGCACACGGGGTGTCATGCGATTCGAGTGGCACAGGTGGGACATGTCGCAAGGGCGACAGCGGCCCGTCGCGCGGGTGTACGGCGGGTGCGACCCGGTTGCGGGGGTGCGGGGTTGGCGTGGCCGACGATGTGCGGGACGTCGCGAGGCACCGAGGAGCCGCCTGTGGCGTGAGCCGGGGGCCGGCCGGGGAGGATCCAGCGGGACCGGTGCGTCAGCTCACGGCCCGTCACGTTCCGTCAGGTCCCTCACGTCACGTCACCTCACCTCAGGTCACCTCACGTCACGTCGGAAGGCAGGCACCGATGCGCCGTTTCCTCGCCCGAGTACGCGAACCCGCCCGCGCGCCCCTGGCCCGAGGCGTCGCGGCCGCGCTGGCCCTCACCCTGGCGTCCTCCGTCCTGGCCGCGTCCACGAGCACCGCCGCCGCTCCCGACGGCGACGGTCCGGACCGCCGCCCCGGGCGCAACGCCTGGTTCACGTCGTGGGCCTCCTCGCAGCAGGGCCTCGCGCCCGACCCGCTGCGCGACCAGTCGATGCGGATGATCACCCACCTCAGCCAGGGAGGTGACGCGGTCCGCATACGCGTCCAGAACACCTTCGGCGCGGCGCCCCTCACCGTCGACGCGGCGACGGTGGCCCACAGCGATGGCAAGGACGCCGCGACCCAAGGGCGCCCGCTCCCCGTCACGTTCGACGGCGGACGCGAGGTCGTGATCCCGCCCGGCGGCGAGGTGTGGAGCGACCCGACCGGGCTCCGTACGGCCGCCCAGGACGACATCGCGGTGTCGCTCTCGGTCTCCGGCACGGTGGCGCCGGGACGCCACGACAGCGCCTTCCGCACCAACTACCTGACCCCGCCCGGCTCGGGGGACCACACCGCCGACCCGGCCGGCACGGCGTTCACCGAGACGACCGGCTCCACCCTCCTGGTCAGCGCGGTCGACGTGCGCAACCCGCGCCTGCGCGGAAGTCTCGTCGCCTACGGCAGTTCGGTCGTCGACGGAACCGGGTCGACGAACTGCGGACCGGGCTGCGAGCGCCCGGGCGCCAACCTGAGGTGGACCGACGACCTCGCGCGGCGGATCACCTCGGAGCTGCCCGCCACCCGGCAGTTCGCCCTCGCCAACGCGGGCATCGGCGGCACCACCAGCGCCGCGACCTGCCCGGGCATCGGGGAGTCCGTGCGCGGCCTGGACGCCGCCGCGCGGCTGGAGCGCGACGTGCTGGCCCTGCACGGCGTCACGGGCGTCCTCTACTACTACGGGACCAACGACCTGCCGGCCGGCTGCGACGCCGCGCAGATCGAGGCGAGTTACCGCGAGGTGTTCCGGCGACTGCGGGACGCGGGCATCAAGGTGTACGTCACGCCCATCACCCCGCGCCCCGGCTACACCGACCAGCACAACCGCGACCGGCACGCCGTCGGCACCTTCGTCTCGAAGTGGAACAGCTGCGCCGGCACCTGCGACGGGATCCTCCCCTTCGACCGGGTGCTCGAGGACCCCGTGCGGCCCAACAGCATCCACCCGCCCTACGACACCGGCGACGGCGTCCACGCGAACATCGCGGGCCAGCGGGCCCTCGCCGACATCGTCTCGCTCCCGATGCTGGCGTCCTCGGCCCGCCGGTGACCCGGTGAGCCACCGGTCCGCGTCATGAACTGCCCGGCGGCCGCAGGGCGTCGACGACGAGATCGAGCAGACGGCCCGTCCGCTCCGGCTCGTCGTCGGCCGCCGTCGAGAGGAACACACCGAGGAGCATCGCGGTGACGTCGTCGGGTTCGACGTCCGCGCGCAGGGAGCCCGCCCGCACTCCTTGTGCGAGGAGGGCGCCGATCGCGGCCGTGATGCGCTCCCGGGTGGCCGGAGTCGCGAGGCGTCCCGAGGCCCAGCCGCTGTGGAGGGTGTTGAGCATGGCGCGTTTCGTCGCGACGAACGCGGCGTAGCGCTCCATCCAGGCGCGCAGGGCCCGTTCGGGCGGCAGTTCCTCCAGCAGGGCCGGGGCGCTGTCGGTGACGTCGTCCAGTTCGGCGGCGTAGACGGCCTCGACCAGGGCCTCGCGGGTGGGGAAGTGGCGGTAGAGCGTGCCGATGCCGACCCCCGCGTCGCGGGCGATGCCCTCGAGCGGGACGGTGTCGTCCGCGGCGGTGAAGGCGGCGCGCGCGGCGGCGACGAGGTTCTCGCGGTTGCGCCGCGCGTGGGCGCGCAGCGGGCGGCCCGCGCTCGCCGGGGGCCGGGGGCGGTCGGCCGCGGGCGTGGGTTCCTGGTCAGGAGACAAAGCGGAGGGTCCTCCGGTAGTGCTACAGTCGGCTTGACGGAGGCTCCTCCGTTTTTGCCATCTTCTCATGAGGGCGGACTTCCCATGACGTCACACGGCACCTCTTCTTCCGTCACGGCCGAGGGCACGCCCCGCCCCGGCGGCGCGGGAACGCTCGCGGGCCGCACCGTCTCCCGGATCGGGTACGGCGCGATGCAGCTCGAGCGGCTGCACACCGACCGCGGCGCCGCCGTCGCACTCGTACGCCGCGCGGTGGAGCTGGGCGTCGACCACTTCGACACCGCCCAGTTCTACGGCGACGGCTTCGTCAACGAGGTCCTGCGCGAGGCGCTGGGTACGGCGGACGACGCCGTGGTCGTGACCAAGGTCGGCGCGACCCCCGACCCCGGCGGTCCGCTTCCCCTGCGGCTCGCCCAGCGGCCCGAGGAGCTGCGGGCCGACGTCGAGGACAATCTCCGGAGCCTGGGCACCGACCGCCTCGCGGTCGTCAACCTGCGCCGCGCCGACACCGGTCCCGGACTCCGCGCCGAGGGTGATCAGCGGGTCGGCATCGACGACCAGCTCGCCGTGCTCACGGCGCTGCGGGACGAGGGCAAGATCGGCGCCATCGGGCTCAGCGCCGTCACCCCTGACGGGCTGCGCCGCGCACTGCCGGTGGGCGTCGCCTGCGTACAGAACTCCTACAGCCTGGTCAGCCGCGCGGACGAGGACCTCCTCCGGCTGTGTGCCGCCGAAGGCATCGCCTGGGTGCCCTACTTCCCGCTCGGCGGCGCCTTCCCCGGGATGCCCAAGGTGGCCGACGAGCCCGCCGTCCGGTCCGCGGCGCGGGCGCTCGGTGCCACGTCGGCCCAGGTGGGGCTCGCCTGGCTGCTGCACCACGCCGCGAACGTGCTGCTCATCCCCGGCACTGCGGACCCCGGCCACCTGGAGGCGAACATCGCCGTCGGAGGCCTCGCCCTGGGCGGAGCGGACGTCGCCGCGCTGGACGCCGTGCCCAGCCGCTCCGCGGACCACGTGCGGCTCGGCTGAGGGGGCGGCCGGCCCGTCCGGGGAGGCGGCAGGCGCGACCTCACATGGCGCGCAGGCCCCGGTCGGCGAAGGCCACGAGCCAGTCGAAACTCGCGTCGACGTCCGTGCTCCACTGGAAGGCGTGTGCCGCCTCCAAGGTGGCGAAGCCGTGGCAGAGGCTGCGCAGCAGGCGCAGGGCGTGGTCCACGTCGCGGTCCTCGATCTCGTAGCCGCGCAGGACGGCGGTGAACGCGCCGAGCAGCCGCTCTCCCGCCGCGGCCAGGGGATCGTCCGGGCCGGACGGCTCCTGGCCGATCGTCGCGGCGTACCGCCCGGGGTGCTCCACGACGAAGGCACGGAAGGCGCGCGCCGCGGCCGCCAGGGCGTCGCTGCCCGCCCGGCCCTGCACCGCGCCGCCCACGGCGTCGGCGGCCTCGTCGAGGGCCAGCGTCGCGATCCGCCGGATCAGGTCGTCCTGCCCCGCCACGTGCTTGTACAGGGACGGGGTGCGTACGCCGACCCGGTCGGCCAGCAGCCCCATCGTCAGTCCGGAGAGGCCCACTTCGTCGGCGAGGGCCGCACCGGCGCCGACCACGGCCGCGCGATCCAGTCCCGCCCTAGGCACGGGCGGCGTCCGAGCGCAGGAAGGCGAGCACGAGCGCCACCACCCGGTCGGGATACTGGTCGTGCGGATAGTGTCCGGCGCCCTCGATCATCTCCAGGCGGCCGAGGCCGGACGGCAGGGCGTCCACCACGGCCGCGCCCTCGGCGCCCGGGTCGGCCCAGTCGGGGTCCAGCGTCCCCATCACCACCAGGACCGGGCACCGCACGTCGCCGAGCCGGGCGCCGGCGTCGGTCGGAGCGCTGCGGCCCATGGCCTGCATGGCCTTCATCCGGCCCGGCTCCCGCAGCAGGGTCTCGATGCGGCCCAGCCGCTCGGCCCAGTCGGCGGGCCTCGCCCCCGGGTAGGCCACGTCGAGGTATGAGCGCCAGAGCCGCAGACTGCCGAAGAGTCCCGCGCCGAGCAGCCGCACCATGCCGCGCCGGAACCGCCGCACCCGCAGGTCGCCGAGCCGGACCGACTGCTTGCGGGTGAAGGGCGCCAGTTCGACCACCGAGGTGACGAGTGCGGGCTCCCGCGCCGCCGCGATGGTGGCCGCACCGCCCGAGACCGAGTGGCCCACGAGGACGGCCGGGCCGCCGAGGTGGCGGATCAGGGCGAGGAGGTCGCCGGCGATGTCGCTGCGGCTCCAGGCCGGCCAGTCGACGCTGGACTCGCCGCAGCCGCGCAGGTCGACCGCGGCCACCCGGTAACCGGCCGTCACCAGCTGCGGCACCACGGCGCGGTAGGCGGCACGGCTGTCGCCCATGCCGTGCGCGAGCACGATCAGCGGACCCGAACCCGCCACCTCGTAGGCGATCGTCCCGTTGTCGACGGCAAGGTACTCGGTCACGGCAACCTCCAGGTACGGCTAATGAAGTTAGCTAAAAGCTATTCTCATTAGCCGCACCTGTCAATGGGTCCGCGTCCCGGCCTCCGGAGGCGACTCGGACTCGAGGCGTACGAAGGGGATCGCTCGCCCGGCCCGGCGCAGTGACGTCGCACTGCCGTCGGCGGGCAGGCGCACGAACGCGCACAGCCGGCGTGCGGTGCGGGGGCGGCGTGCCCCGTACTCCTCCATGATCGCGGCACCGTCCTCCGGGCCGAGGAAGCGCGCGGTGACCGCGTGGTGCCGGTACCCGTACTGGAGGACCGTCTTCGGCTGCGCGCGCAGGTTGCGGTACCAGTCGGCCCGCGGGCCGAAGCCGGACGCCACCGTCCAGGCCGGGGAGTCCCGTTCGTGGGCCACCACCTCGAGAACGGCATGGCGGTCCAGTCCCGAGACCCGACCCGTGTGGTGCAGCAGCAGCAAGCGCCGGCCCAGCAGCGGGCCGAGTCCGACGCGGAACAGGAGGGCGGGCGCGCGGGCGGCCTTCCGCCGCCACCCTTCGGGCAGGGGCGGCCGGCCGGTGTCGGCGTCCTCGCTCTGCATGGGGGGGCACCTCCGGTGGTCGACGACGTGGGCTCCGGCGCCGGGGAGCCGGGGTCCGAAGGCTCCGTGGGGTCCGTAGGGTTCACGGCGATGCGGATGGTCGACCGCCTGATCGCGGCGGGCCTGGCCGTCCGGCACGCCAATCCCCGCAACCGCAGGCAGACGCTGCTACAGCTCACGGAGGAGGGGCGCCGCACGGGCGAGCACGTCACGGCCCGTCGGCGCTCCGAGATCGCCGGGATCGTCGAACTGCTCACCCCGGCGCAGCGGTTGGCGCTCGTCGACGCCCTTGCCGCCTTCAACCACGCGGGGGCCGAGCCGCCGGCCCCTGACCTGGTCCGGCCGCATCCGCCGGGGTGGTCCATGGACTTCCCGGCGGCCCACGACGTGTGACCCGGGCGGCTCGCCGGCGAAACGGCGAAGGGCGCCGGGCGGACGGAGGGGGAGCGGGAGCCGCTCAGTCGGTCCGGGCGGGTGGCCGGATCGCTTGCTCCACGGCCAGTTCCACCTCGCGGCGCGGCACGCCCTGCTCCTCGGCGTAGGCGGTGATGCCCTGGACCAGGGCGGCCGTGGCGTCCGACCAGACCGCCAGGGCGACCGTGGCGTTCTCGCCGGCGTTGTTGCGGTAGCGGTTGTCCGCCGCCTCGACGGCTCGCTGGAGGTCGATGAGGCGTCTCGGGATGTCCATGGTGGCGAGCCTAGGAGCGATGATCATGGATTTCAGTGCCCCGTCGAGCGCGGTCGCTCCCAGCGGGGGCAGTCGTGTCTGCCCCCGCCGCTGCCCGTCGGACCTCAGGCGTCCAGCGCGCGTCGCCCACCCGCCGTGGACTCCCGCACCTCCAGCCAGTGCGGCGCCACGTGCACCTCGAACGGCAGGGGCGACCGGGAGCGTATCCGGGCCGCCAGGCACTTCACGGCCAACGAGGCGATGGCGGCCTTGTCGGGGACCACGGTCGTCAGGGAGGGCGTGCTGTACAGCGCTTCCTCGGAGCCGTCCACACCCGCGACGGCGACGTCGCCGGGAATGGCCAGTCCCGCTTCGTGCAGGGCGCGTTGGGCACCCACGGCCAGCAGGTCGCTGAAACAGAAGACGGCATCGGGGCGTTCGCCGGCGGGCAGTGCGGCGAGCCGGCGCATCGCCAGCAGTCCGTTGCGCCGGTCGAACTCCTCGACCGGGGGCGCGAGCCGGGGATCGAAGGGCAGCCCGGCCTCGTGCAGGGCCCGCTGGTATCCCTCCAGCCGCTGACGGCTCGTCGCGGAACCCTGGCGGTCCACGCCGATCGCGGCGATCCGGGTGCGTCCGAGGCCGATGAGGTGGGCGGTGAGGTCACGGGCCGCCGCCACGTTGTCGATCAGCACGTGGTCGGCCACGACGCGGTTGCGTCCGTAGGTGCGCTCACCGAGCAGCACCAGCGGGAACTCGTCGGTGACGGAGGCGAGTTCGTCGGGCGTGACGCGCAGCGGGGAGAGGATCACGCCGTCGAGCAGTGAGGCGCCGACCCCGCCCGCCAGACGCAACTCCTCGGCGGCGTCGCCCCGTGACTCCTCGATCAGGACGGTCAGGCCGAGCAGGGTGGCCGCGCCGCGCACATGGTGGGCGAGTTCGGCGAAGTAGGGCGTCGCCAGGTCCGGGACGACGAGCGCGACGAGACCACTGCGTCCGGTCCGGAGCCTGCGCGCCGAGGGGTTCGGCCGGTAACCCAGCTCGTCCACCGCCCGCATCACCCGCGAGCGGGTGGCCTCGGACACGCGCGGGGCGCCGCGTACAACGTTGGACACCGTCTTGATCGACACCCCCGCGCGCTCCGCCACGTCCTTCAGTCTCACCGCGGCCACAGCCCGCCCCCTTGCCGAAGTTTCCGCAGATTATGCATCTGCGTGCCGCCCCTGTCAGTACGTGAACCGGGCGCCGACTCTTTTGCGGACAGAGGGTTGACCTTGCGGACGCGCGCCGGTTACAACGTTGGAACACCACGATAGCAAGCGGTTGCTGCGAAGCGGCGCCGACGTCCTCCGCCTGCCCGGGCACTCCCACCACCGTGTGTCCCGCAGCGTCCAGCCCCGTTCGGCTCACGAGAGGGTCCGCATGTCATCGCACGTTCCGAACGCACCGCTGCGCACGGCAGTGGTCGGCACGGGATCCATCGCCCGGTCCAGTCACCTGCCCGCCCTGAGGAAACTGGCCGCCGAGGGCGAGGTGGAGGTCGTCGCCGCGGTCGACGTGGACGGGCCGGCGGTGCGGGCGTTCGCCGACGAGTTCGGCATCCCGCAGGCCTCCACCGACCTCCACGCGATGCTGGCCGAGGTGCGCCCGGACCTCGTCGTGCTGTGCACACCGCCCGCCGTGCACCGCGAGCAGGCCGTGGCCGCGCTCGCCGCGGGAGCCTGGGTGTGGTGCGAGAAGCCGCCCTGCCCCTCGCTCGCCGACTACGACGCCGTCGAGGCGGCCGAACAGGGCGACGACGCGGGGCCGTACGCCTCCGTCGTCTTCCAGCACCGCTTCGGATCAGGCGCCCGCCACGTGCGCGCGCTGCTGCGCGGCGGCGCGCTGGGCCGGCCGCTGGTGGCCCACTGCCAGACCACCTGGTACCGCGACCGGGCGTACTACGCGGTGCCCTGGCGCGGCCGCTGGGCCACCGAGGGCGGCGGACCGGCCATGGGACACGGCATCCACCAGACGGACCTGCTGCTGGACCTGATGGGCCCGTGGACCGAGGTGCGCGGCATGGCCGCCCGGCTCGTGCACGACGTGGAGACCGAGGACGTCTCCACGGCCCTGGTCCGCTTCGCCGACGGAGCCGTCGCCACCCTGGTCAACAGCGTGCTGAGCCCGGACGAGGTGAGCCGGATCCGCATCGACTGCGAACTGGCCACGGTCGAACTGACCCACCTGTACGGCTACCGCAACGCGGACTGGCGCATCACCCCGGCGCCCGGCGTCCCCGCCGAGACCGCCGCGGCCTGGCGCGACTTCGGCGCCGACGAGCCCAGCTCGCACCAGGCCCAACTGCGCGTCCTGGTCGACGACATCAAGAACGGCCGCCGCCACGCGACCAGCGGTGCGGGCGCCCGGCGGACCATGGAGCTGATCACCGCCCTGTACAAGTCCGCGTTCACCGGCACGCCGGTACGCGCGGGCGACATCGGCCCCGGCGACCCGTACTACACCCAACTGCACGGCGGAGCCCCGGGCTGGGCGCCGGCCGTCACCCGCGAGGAAGAGGACCGCGCATGACGCTCTCACTGACCCACGTCCACGGAGACCGCATCACCGTGGCCCACGGTGCGGCCGGAACCGAGCTGTTCTCCTACGTGTACCGCCCCGAGGCCGACTGGGAGGCGCCCAAGCCGTACCTCCACCCGGTCAGGACCCTGTCCGGCGGGCTGGTCACGGACTACCGGCCCAACGACCACCGCTGGCACAAGGGGCTCCAGCTGACCGCCTCCCACCTGTCCGGACAGAACCTGTGGGGCGGCAACACCTACGTGCACGGCGAGGGTTACCTCGCGCTGCCGGAGAGGGTCGGCTCGATGGCCCACGTGGCCTTCGAGGAGGTCGGCGCGGAAGGGGACCGCGCCGTCATCGCCGAGCGGCTGACCTGGCACCCGCACGGCGGCGAGCTGTGGGCCGAGGAGGAGCGCCGCGTCGAGGTCCGCGACGTCGACCCCGACACCGGCAGCTGGACCCTCACCTGGACCTCGGCGGTGACCAACCGGCGCGGCGAACCCCTGCGGTTCGGCAGCCCCACCACCCACGGACGCCCCGCCGCCGGATACACCGGACTGTTCTGGCGCGGACCCCGCGCCTTCCGCGGCGGCCGGGTCTTCACCGCCGACTCCGACGCCTCCCCGGATGCCGACCCGATGGGCTCGCAGGCCCCCTGGCTGGCCTACGTCGGCGAGCACGACGGACGGGACGGCCACGCCACGCTCGTCTTCGAACACGCCCCCTCCAACGACCACTCGGGCGACAAGGGCACCCACCCGGCGCACTGGTTCGTGCGCAGTGACCCCTTCGCCGCGGTCGCGCCGTCCTGGGCCTTCCACGAGGAACTGGTCCTGCCGCCCGGTGAAACCCTCGCCCGGACCTACCGCGTGCTCGTCGCCGACGGCGCCTGGGACCGCGCGCGGGTCGCCGCCCACCTGGCGGGGCTCGCGTGGTGAGCCCGGCGTACGACGGCTTCCCGGCGGCGGTCGGCGTGTCCCGACTGACCGTGTACGACTGGCCGACCGTGGAGGGGCTGCCCGGCGGCGGCACCCCGCACCTGCACCTGACGTGCAGCGAGGGCTACGTCGTCACGGCGGGCCGGGGCACGGTGCAGACCCTGACCACCTCGGGCTTCGAGGAGACCCCCCTGGAGCCGGGCACGGTCGCCTGGTTCACGCCCGGCACGATCCACCGCCTCGTCAACGACGGGGGCCTGGAGATCATCGTCGTGATGCAGAACAGCGGCCTGCCCGAGGCGGGCGACGCCGTCCTCACCCTGCCCCAGGACCGCCTCACCGACCCCGGCACGTACGCCGACGCGGTGCGCATCCCTGCCGACCTGCCCGAGGCCGAGCAGGCGCGGATCGCGCGCGCCCGCCGCGACACGGCGACCCGGCGCTTCCTCGAACTCCGCGCGGCCACCCGCGACGGCGACCCGGAGCCGCTCGCCGCGTTCCACCGGGCCGCCGCCGAACTGGTGCGGCCCCGGCTGGACGACTGGGAGCGGCGCTGGCGCGACGGCGCGCACGCGGCCGCGGAGGCGACCCGGGCCCAACTCGAGGCACTACGCGGCAAGGACGGCGGCCACCTGAGCGCCGCCCGGGTGTCCGCGACGGGCCCCGCGGCCCGCGGACGCTTCGGAATGTGCGGCAGGCTGGCCGTCTACCCGGGCATCTGAGCCCGGCCCCGACCGGCTGGTCCCTCCGGCCTCGACCGGCTCGTCCCTCCGGCCTCGACCGGCTCGTCCCTCCGGCCCCGACCGGCTCGTCCCTCCGGCCTCGACCGGCTCGTCCCTCCGGCCCCGACCGGCTCGTCCCTCCGGCACCACCGGCTGGTCCCCCCCCGCATTCACCGCGTCCGGAACAGCGGGCACCGACCGAGCCCCCGCACCTCCCCCCCCCACCCATCCCCACATCCCCCGGGAAGGCCCTCATGCCCGAGTCCCGAAGCGGCCGGCGCCGACTCCCCAGCCGCCGGGCCGTCCTGGCCGCGGCCGCCGTCGGCCTCGGCACCGCGCTCACCGCATCGCTCAGCGCGTGCTCCTCCTCCGGCGACGTGTCGTCCGAAGGAGTCACCCTCACCTTCTCCTGGTGGGGCAACGACGACCGCGCCGAGCGCACCAAGAAGGCCGTGGCGCTCTTCGAGCGGGAACACCCCGGCATCACCGTCCGCACCTCCAACGCCGACTTCGGCTCCTACATGCAGAAGCTGGCCACCCAGGCCGCCGGCGGCGGCATCCCGGACGTGGCGCAGCTCGACTACCGCCAGATCTCCCAGTACTCGGGCGGCGGCGCGCTCCTGCCGCTCGACGACGCCGTCGAGCACGGCACGATCCGCACCTCCGAGATGGACGAGGAGTTCCTCCGCACGGGCACCTACGAGGGCGAGCAGTACGCCGTGCCGATGGGCCGCGGCATCACCGGCTACGCCTACGACTCCGAGATCTACGCACAGGCCGGCATCCCCGCCCCCCGGCCCGACTGGACCTGGGAGGAATGGGCCGACGCCAACCGGAAGATCGCCGCCCTGGGACTGAAGGCCCCGGACGGACGCACCGTGGTGGGCGCCAACGACAACGGCGTCAACGAGGACATCTTCGAGGACTGGCTGCGCGGCCGCGGCGGAGTGCTCTACGCGAGCCAGACGAAGCTGGGCTTCACCGAGGACGACCTCACCGAGTTCTGGACCTTCTGCGACAGGCTGCGCGAGGAGGGCGCCGTCGCCGAGGCCCCGGACACCGCACAGGCCAACACCACCGAGATGTCACCCATGGGCCGGGGTCTCGCCGCCGCCGACTTCACCTGGGACGCGCCGTTCCCCGGGTACCCCGCGCTGCTCGGCGACCAGGTCCACTTCGCCCCGGTCCCCACCACCGACGGGCGCCAGGGCGCGTACTTCAAGCCCTCCATGCTCCTCGGCGTCGGGGCGCACACCGACCACCCCGAGGAGGCCACCGCCCTCGTCGACTTCCTCCTCAACGACGAGCGGGCCGGGGACATCCTCGGCTTCACCCGCTCCACACCCCCCAACCGGCGGATCGCCGCCCGCGTCGCCCAGACCCTGGAAGGGGCCGAGCGGGAGATCTACCAGTACGCCCAGAAGATGGAGAAGTACGGCCTGGACGCCCCGCCCGCCGCGCCGCCGCGGGGCGACGTCGCCCTCCAGACCGCCTTCAAACGCGCCTACCACCGCGTGATGTACGACCTCACCTCCCCGCGTGCGGCGGCACGGGAATTCATCGACGAGGCCAACCGGGAGCTGCGGTCATGAGCACGGTGTCGACCAGGGCGCCCGCGCGCGCCGACCGCACCACGGGACCACGGCCGCCGGCCGGTCGCCGACGCCGCCGTGAACAGCAGTGGCCCGCCTACGTGTTCCTCACCCCGTGGATGCTCGGCGCGGCCGTGCTCACGCTGGTGCCCATGGCCGTGTCCCTGTGGCTGTCCTTCACGGACTACAACCTCTTCGACCCGCCGCACTGGGTGGGCCTGCGCAACTACACCGAGATGCTCACCGAGGACCCCCGCTACTGGCGGTCGGTCGGCACCACCCTGCTGTACGTCGTCGTCGCCGTACCCCTCAAACTGGGCCTCGCGCTCGGCGCGGCCATGCTCCTCAAGAACCTCGGCCGCGGCCGCGCCTTCTACCGTTCCGCCTTCTACGCGCCCTCGCTGCTCGGGGCGAGCATGTCGATCGCCCTGGTGTGGCGGGCGCTGTTCAACGACGGCGGCACCGTCACCGAGGTCCTCGGCTCCCTCGGCATCCACACCGGCAGCTGGGTCGGCGACCCGGACCTCGCCGTCTACGTCGTCGTCCTGCTGACGGTCTGGCAGTTCGGCGCACCCATGGTGATCTTCCTCGCCGGGCTCCAGCAGATCTCGCCCGAGCTGTACGAGGCGGCGGCGCTGGACGGCGCGGGCCGGTGGCGGCAGTTCGTGTCCGTCACCGTGCCGATGCTGTCCCCGGTCGTCTTCTTCAACCTGGTCCTGGAGATGATCCAGTCCTTCCAGGTGTTCACCCCGGCCTTCGCGGTCAGCGGCGGCGAGGGCGGCCCCGCCGACTCGACGCTGTTCTACACGCTCTACCTCTACGAACGCGGCTTCACCGCCTCCCACATGGGCTACGCGGCCGCCATGGCCTGGCTCCTGCTGATCGCCATCGGCGTCATCACCCTGATCCTGTTCCGGACCTCCAGGTCCTGGGTCTTCTACGCGGACGAGGAGGGACGATGAACCCCACCACCAGGCGATGGCTGCCGCACACGGTCGCCCTCGCGGGACTGCTCGTCCTGCTGTACCCCCTGGCCTGGCTGCTCGCCACCTCCCTCAAACCGGCCGACGAGGTGGTGACCAGCCTGGACCTGTGGCCCAGCCACCTGGAGTGGTCGAACTACACGACCGCCCTGGACGGAGTCTCCGGGGTGCCGGTGAGCCGGCTGCTGTGGAACTCCCTGCTGATCGCGGGCGGCGCCGTCGTCGGCAACGTGCTGTCCTGCTCCCTGGCCGCCTACGCCTTCGCCCGGCTGCGCTTCAGGATGCGCAAGGCGATGTTCGCCTTCATGGTCGCCACGCTGATGCTGCCGCACCACGTCGTGCTGATCCCGCAGTACATCATCTTCAACCGGCTCGGCATGGTGGACACCTACTGGCCGCTGATCCTGCCCAAGTTCCTGGCCACCGAGGCGTTCTTCGTCTTCCTCATCGTCCAGTTCATGCGCGGGCTGCCACGCGAGCTGGAGGAGTCGGCCCGCATCGACGGCTGCGGCGCCTTCCGCACGTACTGGGCGGTCACCCTGCCGCTGAGCCGGCCGTCGCTGATCACCACGGCCATCTTCACGTTCATCTGGACCTGGAACGACTTCTTCACGCAGATGATCTACCTGTTCGCGCCGGAGAAGTTCACCATCACCCTGGCCCTGCGCAGCTTCGTCGACCAGTCCAGCACCTCCGCCTACGGCCCCATGTTCGCCATGTCGGTGCTCTCCGTCCTGCCCATCGTGCTGTTCTTCTTCGTGTTCCAGCGCTACCTGGTGCAGGGCATGGCCACCTCCGGACTGAAGGGCTGACCCCATGACCCAGGTGCCCGCACTTCCGCCGAGCGACCGCAGGGAACCCGGCGAGGTCTTCTCGACCGGCTTCACCCTCTTCGCCGACATGCTGCTGGTGGGCCTGCTCACCGCCGTCGCCTGCCTGCCCGTCGTCACCGCGCCGGCCGCGTTCGCCGCCGCCTCGGCCACCCTGCGCCGGGCGGCCGAGGACGCGGTGCCCGTCCGGGCCGGGACGTACACCGGGCAGCTGCGCGCCCGGCTGACCCGCGGCTCACTCGCCGGCGGTCTGGCCGTACCGCTGCTCGTCGGCATCCTGCTGGTGGACTCCGCGCTGGCCCGCGCCGCCCTGCCCGGCGCGGACCTCGTCGCTCCCGCGCTGCTGATGCTCACCCTCGGCCTCGCGGTAGTGGCCCTGCGCACCACCGCGCTGCCGGCACCGCACGCACTGTCCCCGCGCGAAGGCCTCCTGCGCTCCCTCACCGACCTCCGCGGCACCCTCCTGCTGGCCGGCGCGGTCGTCCTGGCCGCGCTGCTCGCCTGGTCGATCCCCGTACTGATCCCCCTCCTTCCCGGCCCGCTGGCCTTCGCGGCCACCGCGGTGGACCTGCGGCTCACGGGCGGCACGGCCGGTGGTGTGAGAAGATCCCGAACCCATGGGTGAAGCGACACAAGCGGCGGACACGGCGGACACGGCACACACGGCGGACGAGACGGATGTGACGGACGCGCCGCCGGCCGACGTGGTCCTCGCCGGGTACGGCCCGGTCGGGCGGGCCTTCGTCGACCGGCTGGCCCGGGACGGCGACACGCTGGCACGCCGTCACGGTGTACGGCCGCGGGTGGCCGCCGTCCGCGCCAGCACGGCCCAGTGCCGGCCGGCTGCGGACGGAGCGCTGCCGCCGCGCTCGCAGTGGGGTCCCGTACGGCCCCTGGACGAGACCCTCGACCGCACCGGCGCACGGGTGTTCGTCCAGGCCGTCCCGTCCTCGCCCGGCCTGCGGGAGCGTGCCGCGCAGGAAGCGGTGACCGCACTGCGCCGCGGGGTGCACGTGGTGACGGCCACCAAGAGCCACCTGCTCACGCACTGGCGGGAACTGGAGGCGGCCGCCCGGACCGGCGGCAGCATGATCAGGATCTCCGGGGCCACCGGCGCGGCCCTCCCGGCGGGCGATCTGGCGCGGACCTCCCTGCGCGGCCTGGACTGCCGGACGATCCGCGCCTGCCCCAACGGCACCGCCACCTTCGTGCTCGACCGCCTCGCCGAAGGCGACACGCTGGACGACGCGATCGGTGCCGCGCGGCAGCGGGGCATCGCGGAGGCGGACCCGTCGGCGGACCTGTCGGGCGAGGACGCCGCCACCAAGGTGCGGCTGCTGGCCGCGCTGGCCTGGGGCTGGGACCCGGCCGAGGTGCGGGTGCGGGCGCAGCCGGTCGACGGCAGCACCGCCGGCCGGGCCCTGGACGCGGCGTCCCGGTCCCTGCGGCTGCGGGCGGTCGCCGGTGCGTCGGTGGCCGAGCCCGGCGTCGTGCGCGTACGGCTGGAGGAGACGCAGCCGGGGGACCCGCTGCACGCGCTGAACGGGCCCGAGAAGGCCGTGGTCTTCGGCTGTCCGGACGCGGGCGACGTGACCGTGAGCGGCGGACGGTCGAGCCCGGTGGGCGCGGCGCTGGCCCTGGTGCGGGACACGGTCGAGGTCGCGGCCCCGCGCGCGGGCTTCCGCTGACGGTACGAGTGCCGCGGCCGCCCTCGCGGGGGCTCACGACACGGTGATCACGGTCTTGCCGCGGGCGTGGCCCTCCTCGACGTGCCGCACCGCCTCCGCCGCGTCGGCCAGGGCGAAGGTCCGGCCGACCACGGGGGTGAGCTGCCCGGCCTCGACGAGCGCGGCGACGGCGAGCAGGTCCTCGTGGGCCGGCCCGTCCGGCGTCGCGGGGAGGATCGGACGCAGCCTCTGCCGCGTGACCGTGTCGACCGCCGCCACTTTCAGCGTGGCGCCGATCGCCCCGAACACCCGGCCGGGGGAGCCGCCGCCGTTGGCCACCAGGACGCCCGCCGGGGTGAGTGCCCGGCGCAGCCGGCCCAGCGGATGGTTGCCCACGTTGTCCAGGACGACGTCGTAGCGTTCGCGTCCGTCGGTGAAGTCCTCCCGGGCGTAGTCCAGGACGTGGGCCGCGCCCAGGGAACGCACCAGGTCGGCGTTGCGGGCGCTGCACACCCCGGTGACCTCCGCCTCCAGGAGCGCCGCGATCTGCACCGCGAAGGTGCCCACGCCGCCGCCCGCCCCGTTGACCAGCACCCGCTGCCCGGACCGTACCCGGCCGACGGTGCGGATGCCGCGCAGCGCGGTCACCGCGCCCACCGGCAGCGCCGCGGCCTGCTCGAACGTCAGGTCCGAGGGCACCGGCACCAGCAGTGGCGCGGAGGTGCGGGCGTACTCGGCGAAGGCACCCGGGCAGAAGCCCAGCACCGGATCGCCGGGGGAGAGCCCCCGCACGTCCGCGCCGACCCGCTCCACGACCCCGGCCGCGTCGAGGCCGGCCACCCGGGACTTCGGCCGGGTCAGCCCCATGCCGCCCAACAGCCGTGCCGCGTACGGGTCTCCGCGCAGCATGTGCCAGTCGTAGGGGTTGACCGCGGCGGCGCGCACCCGCACCAGCACCTGCCCGGCCCCGGCACGAGGCTGGTCCACGTCCCGCAGCCGCAGACTGTCCGGCGGGCCGAACCGCTCCTGGACCACTGCCTTCATCGCCCTGCCACCATCCCCTCGGGGACCCTCGGGACCGCTCGCGGGTCACGCGGTGAGGGCACCGTAGGGGCAGGGCCCACCGCCGTCAATGCCCGTACCGGGAGCCGTCGGCACCACGTCGGCCGGACACCTACGGGTGCCGGCCGGCGTGCGTGAAGTCGTAGGCGCAGAAGTCGGCGAGCGGGACGTAACCGATGCGCCGGTAGAGGGCGTTGCTGGTGCGGTTGGCGGGGTCGGTGAAGAGCACGACCTCCTTCGCGCCCGCGGCCAGCGCGGCACGGGTGACCTCGACCGTCACGGCGGCCGCGTAGCCGCGACCGCGCTGCCCGGCGGGGGTGTAGACGGGGTCGATCCGGACCTGTCCGCCGACCAGCGGGTTCGCGCCCGCCATGGAGACGGGCGTGCCGTCCGGGGTCTCCCAGAAGGTGTAGCGCTTCTCCGCGAAGCGCGTACCGGCCCAGGACGCGGCGTCGATGGTCACCGCCTCGCCGACGTCGGCGGCGAACTCACGGCACCACCGCATGAGGTGCTCGTGCTCCCGCTCGCCCACGATCCGGCCCCGGCCCGCCGGTAGGCGCCGCGGCGGGGTGAGGGTGCCCAGCCGGTGGAGACGGGCGCCCCAGCCGCGTACGGGTGCGGCGCCGGTGTGCCGTCGCCAGGCCCCGGCGAAGGCGGTGGCGGTCTCCTCGTCGGACAGGACGCCGGAGGGACGCGGGCCGCGGTCGACCAGGTGGGTGGCGAGGGAGTCGGCCTGCCCGGGGGAGAGGGCGGTGAGGGTCAGCCGGCCGGTCGGCGGACGCAGGAGGGCGGCACGGACCGCGCCGTCTTCCATCAGCCACCCGAAGACGGTGGACCCCGCCCCGGGCGGGGCACCGTTCCCGTCGCGCGTGCGCAGCTTCTCGATCGCCGTCAGGGGCGTGGTGTGCGGCGCGGGGCGCGAGCACAGGAAGTCCCAGGCCCGGGCCAGGAAGTCGTCGAGGTCTTCGGTGAGGTGCCAGCCGTCCGGTCGCATGCCTCATGGTCCCCGAAATGGCGCCCGAACCGGGCGCGGCCGTGGGAAGTTCTCGTCCGCGAGCACGCCGGAGGGCCCGGACATACGTCAGAGGACGTCGTAGAGCAGATGGGTGGCGTTCGGGGTGGGGTGCACGCTCCGCCGGACCAGGGTGCGCGGCGTCCCGCCGGTGAACAGCGGTGTTCCGGAGCCCAGCACGACGGGAGCCAGGTGCAGGGACAGCACGTCGACCAGCCCGGCGTCGAGCGCCGAGCCGATCAGGGCGCCGCCGCCCATGAGGACGACGTCGAGGTCGCGGCCGCGGTCCGCCGCGGCCGTCTCGGCCCGCCCGCGCGCCGCGGTGACGGCGTCGGGCAGCCCGGTCGTGACGAACGTCCAGTCGAGGCCGGTAAGCCGGACCGAGACCGGGGGCGCACCCGTCACCACGACGAACGGGGGCCTGCCCACCTCCGCCGCGCCGTAACCGACGGTGTCGTCCCAGCCGCCCGGCCCGTCGACCAGGTCGAAGAGCCTGCGGCCGAGGACGACGGCGCCCGAGCGGGCGGTGGTCTCCCGCACGATCCGCCGCTCCTCCGGGTCGTCGGAGAACGCCCAGGTGTGCAGGGCCTCGCCGCCGGTGCCCAGCCCGTTGCCCGGTCCGGGATCCGGCCCGGTGACACAGCCGTCGAGGGAGATCGAGATGTCCGCGATGATCCGAGTCATACAGGGGTGACCCGATGTGTCGCCCGAACTCATCGCTCGAGGGTGCGGCGGATGCCGAATCGGCACTTCCCCAGACATTCACAGGACATGTACAACGTTTCACAAGCTTCGCTTGTCTCTCTGTCCAGTCACGATTCACCCACGCGTCACCTGGAGTTGTCCGCATGCCTCGGTTCAGCATCGTCGTCCCCGTGTTCAAGGTGCAGGGATACCTCCGGGAATGTCTGGACTCGGTCCTGGCGCAGTCGTACCGGGACATCGAGGTCATCGCCGTGGACGACTGCTCACCGGACTCCTGCGGCGCGATCATCGACGAGTACGCCGCCCGCGACCCCCGCCTCCAGGCCGTGCACCTCCCGGAGAACGTCGGCCTGGGGCGGGCCCGCAACGCGGGACTCGAGCGGGCCCGCGGCGACTACATCCTCTTCCTCGACAGCGACGACTCCTACACCCCCGGCCTGCTGGAGGCGCTGGCCGCCCGGCTGGACGCCGTGGGGGACCTGGACATCCTGGTCTTCGACCACGTGCGCACCTACTGGTCGGGCAGGGGCGGCCGCAGCCAGGCCGCGCACCTGATCGAACGGGCGGGCACCGACGTCTTCCGTCTCGAGGACCGGCCCGAGTACGTGGAGCTGTTCCTGGTGGCCTGGAACAAGGCGTTCCGCCGCGAGTTCTTCGTCGGGCAGGGCTTCCAGTACGCCCCCGGCCTGTACGAGGACGCGCCGGTCACCCACATGGCGATGGTCACGGCCGAGCGCATCGGGTGTCTGAACCGGGTCGGGGTCGAGTACCGCCAGCGCCGCCAGGGCGCGATCACGAAGACGCCGGGGCGCAAGCACTTCGACATCTTCCAGCAGTACGAGGGGCTGTTCGCGTTCCTCGCGGAGCGGCCCGAGCTGGCCTGGGCCACGCCCATGCTGTTCGAGCGGGCCGTGTTCCACATGCTGTTCGCGCTCAAGCGCCCCGAGCGGGTGCGGGTCGCCGACCGCAAGGAGTTCTTCGAGCGCACCGCGGACTTCTACGCGCGCCACGTCCCGGCCGGCTTCACGATGCCCGAGGGGCCGACCGGGGTGTACATGCGGACCGTGGCCAAACGGCTCTACCGCGCCTACCAGGCCGCCCAACTCGCCGCGCGCGCCAAAACGGCGGGACCGACCAAGGTCGTCAGGGCCAGGACCAGGGCGGGCAAGCGCGCCTACGCCGGGCTGTACACCCTGCAACGCAGGCGCTCCCCGGATCCCGCTCTCGCCGTCTACACCTCCTACTGGGACCGGCTGCCGTCCTGCAACCCGCTCGCGGTCTTCGAGAAGGCCGCGGAACTCGCCCCGCAGGTGCACGGCGTGTGGGTGGTGCGCAAGGAACTGGCCGGCCTGGTCCCCGACGGCATCGACCACGTGGTGCGCGACTCGCGCCGCTACTGGGAGGTGATGGCCCGCGCACGGTACTTCGTGAGCAACGTCAACTTCCCGGACCACATCGTCAAGCGCCCCGGGCAGCTGCACCTCCAGACCCATCACGGGACGCCGCTCAAGCGCATGGGCCTGGACCAGCGGGCCTACCCCGCGGCCGCCCGGGGCATGGACTTCGACCGCCTCCTCGAACGCGTGGACCGCTGGGACCTCAGCGTCTCCTCCAACCAGCACTCCACCAAGCAGTGGGAGCGCGCCTACCCCGGCTCCTACGAGTCCCTCGACGCGGGCTACCCGCGCAACGACCGCTACTACGGCGCGGGTTTTGAGGAGGTCGCCGCCGTCCGCGCCCGGCTCGGCATCGCTCCGGGCAGGACCGCCCTGCTGTACGCGCCGACCCACCGCGACTACCGGACCGGCTGGACACCGTCCTTCGACCTGGCCCGGCTGGCCAAGGCCCTGGGCGACGACTTCGTCCTGCTGGTCCGCACCCACTACTTCGACGACCGCAGCCCCGAGCTGAGCGACCTCGCCGCACGGGGCGCCGTCCTCGACGTGTCCCGCCACCCCTCGGTCGAGGACCTCTGCCTGGCGGCGGACGCGCTCGTCGCCGACTACTCGTCCCTCACCTTCGACTACGCCAACCTCGACCGGCCCATCGTCATATACGCCGACGACTGGGAGATCTACTCCCAGGTCCGCGGCGTCACCTTCGACCTCCTCTCCGGCCGGCCCGGCGACACCCCGGGGGCGGTCGCCACCACCGAGGAGGAACTGGCCGACACCTTCCGCAGCGGCCGTTGGCGCGGCCCCGAGGCCACCGCCCTGCGCGCGGCCTTCCGGGCGCGCTTCTGCCAGTACGACGACGGCCACGCCGCCGAGCGGGTGGTGCGCCGCTTCTTCCTCGGCGAGGACGCGGGTCCGGCGGTCGTCCCGCTGGAGCGCCGCACCCCGGCGCCGTCACCGGCGCTCGGCTGACCGGGACGCGTCCGGCCCCCGGAACGGAAGCTTCCGGCCGTTTCCGGGACCGGACGTGTCGTTCGCCGCCCCGCACGGGCGGCGGTCGCGCACAGTACTTCCATGACGACACCCGCGCAGTCGCTCCGCTCCCTCGCCCGCACCCGTGCCTCGCTCGACGGCGAAGAAGTCACGTACTGGTGGTCCGGGAACGTGTACGCGTGGGCTCCCGACCAGCCCTACGAGCACGTCTTCGGCTTCGAAGGGGTCAACGTCGCCCGCCTGGTCCAGGACGCCGACGACGGCCCGGACGCCTACCGCCTGCTCACCCGGGAGGCCGCCTTCTACCTGGACCCCGCCACCCGAGAGATCCTGGAGACCTGGCGGGACCTGCCGGTGGTGCACGTCTGGAACGACCCGGCGAACCAGAAGTGGCGCCCCTTCCCGGTCCCGACGACCGACCTCGGCGCCCAGGTCTGCTTCAGCCTGGAGATCCCGCTCGCCTACCCCTCGCCCCTGCCGGTGGCCCAGTACCCCCTCCACTCGGCCGGCGACACGTACCGGGCGCTGGAGCTCTTCCAGTTCTTCGCCCACCGCGCGGACCTGGCCGGCCCGGCCCCCAGCGTCCCGGCGACCATGTCGTGGACCCGGATGTCCCCGTGGCTGCCGTGGATGGCCCGGGGGCAGCAGCCCGGCGGCCTCACCTTCCACTGCCGGGGCCGCAAGCTCGGTTCGTACGCCGAGGTGCCCGAGCGCACCCGCGCCTACATCGCCGGCCACCACCCGCGGTTCGCGCGGGCGCCGGAGAAGTGGAGCGAGCCCAACGAGACGAGCTGGACGTACTTCCGCACCCTCAACCCGCCCGTGTGAGGACCATGGGCACGCTGCCGCGGGAGGGCGCTTTATGGTTGCCTGATGCGATTTGTTCCCCGGTGGGTGCTGCTGTCGTCGGGATGCGCACCCGTGCTGCTGATCGCGGGCTGGACCGGCGCCGCGCACGCCGAAGGGTCCTCCTACGATCCCGTCACACAGACGATCAGCGTCCTGGGGTCCTACGGGGCCGCCGGGTTCTGGGTGATGACGACGGCCTTCCTGGCCCTGGGTGTCTGCCACCTGCTGACCGCCTGGGGGCTGCGGGCCGCCGCCACCCCCGGGCGCGTCGCGCTGGGCGGAGGCGGACTGGCCGCACTGGTCCTGGTGGCGCTCCCCGCGCCGAGCAGCGGGGGCTCCCTGCGCCACGGCGCGGTGGTGGTGGTCGGGTTCACGCTCCTCGCGGTGTGGCCGGTACTCGCCGTCAACGGAGGTCCGGCCGCTCCCTGGGCGCTGCGTCTGGTGCCCTCGATCGCGGTGACGGCCCTGATGGCGGCCGGCGGGGTGTGGTTCCTGATCGAGATGGGGCGGCACGGCGGCGCCGGCGTCGCGGAACGCGTCGTGACCTCCCTCCAGTCGCTGTGGCCCTTCGTGGTGGCCGCCTCCTGCCTTCGCCACGCCCGGCAACGGCCCTGATCCCGTACCGCGGGGCCGCTCAGCGCCGCGCCAGCGCCAGCACACTCAGCCCGAACATCAGGACGCCCAGGGGAACATGCACCGACGGGACGTGCGCGATGCCGAGCACGACCTGGACCGAGGCGAGGAGCAGGAAGCCGCAGGCGTGCAGGACGGGCTTGAGCGGACCGCCGCCCGGCTTCCACGCCAGTACCGCCGCGAGCACGTACAGCATCGACGCCCCGTACATCACCCGGGCCCCGGCACTGTGCAGCGTCTCCCCGTAGGAGGCGGTCAGCAGCAGTCCGGCGGAGGCCGCCTGGAGGAAGAGGGTCAGTGTTTGCAGGGCGATCGCGATCCGCAGGAACGAGATCCGGCGCCGCGCCGTCACCTGGGTTGCCATGCCGCGGTCCTCTTTTCCGCCCGGGGGCAGTAGATCGGTAAGGTCTCACCCACCCGACGAAACGGGGCGGCGAAAGGTAAGGCCGAAAGGCCGGGCGGGGGCGGTCGGGCATGGGGACGGCTGGGGCGGGGAACGAGGCGACGGTCGGAGACCGGCGCCAACTGATCAATGTCGCCTACCGGTTGCTCGGCTCACTGACCGAGGCCGAGGACGCCGTGCAGGAGGCCTACGCGCGCTGGTACGCGCTGCCGCGCGGCAGGCAGGAGGAGACGGTGTCCCCGGGCGCCTGGCTGACCACCGTGACCGGCCGCGTCTGCCTGGACGTGCTCGGCTCGGCGCGGGCCCGGCGCGAACGCTACGTCGGCGCGTGGCTGCCGGAGCCGCTGCCCGCGCACACCGAGCGGGACGGGCCCGGCGCCGGCCTCGCGGACCCCGCCGACCAGATGGTCCTGGACGAGTCGGTGACCATGGCCTTCCTCGTGGTCCTGGAGTCCCTGACTCCGGCGGAGCGGGTGGCCTTCGTGCTGCACGACGTCTTCCGCTACCCCTTCGCCGAGATCGCGGGCATCCTCCGGCGGACTCCCGCGGCCTGCAAGCAGCTCGCCGCCTCGGGCCGGCGCCGGGTGCGCGACGCGCGGACCCGGGCGGCCCCCGCCGTACAGGCCGACGTGGTGCGGCAGGTCAAGGCGGCGTGGGAGAGGAAGGACATCGCCGCCCTGGTGGACCTCCTCGACCCGGCCGCCGTCATGACCGCCGACGGCGGCGGCAGGGCGGGCACCGTCCTGCGCCCGGTCGAGGGCGGAGGCCGCATCGCCCCGTACATGGTCGCCATCGCCGACAAGGCCCCCGGCCTGGAACTCCTGGAGCGCTCGGTCAACGGGGCACCGGGCCTGGTGGCCCGGCGCGACGGCGTCGTCGTGACCGTGGCCGCCTTCGACGTCGCCGAAGGCCGCGTCAGCCGTATCTGGGTGGTCCGCAACCCCGAGAAGCTGCGGCCGTGGGTAGGCTGAACCGGGTCGCGGCAGTCGTGTCGCAGCAGATGTGACAGATGGGGAGTTCCGCCATGACCACAGCGCACGACCTGACCATCGTCTCCCTCGATATTCCCTCCGACTACCCGGTCGAGCGCGGCGACCTGTCGCTGGCCCTGGCCGGGGCGGAACTGATCGACCTGCTGGAAGCGGGGACGGTCGCGCTGGACGGCCCCCTCCTGCGGCAGGTGTCGCCGAGCGCGTCCGGCGACCGGCTCCTCGACGCGGCGGCGTCGCTGGTCGGCCAGGAGCCGGACGAGCCCGTGACGGACTGGCTGTGGCGCCGGGGAGACGGTCTGGCGGGCCAGTACCTCGCTGCCGCGGGGGCCGACGACGGTGGCAGCAGGCGCGCGCTGTGGAGCGCCCGGCGCGGCGCCGACCGGCCGGCCCCGGCCGATCCGTCGGCCCGCCGGCGCGCCGGTGACCGCTGGGCCGGCGGCGATCCGGTGCTGGTGGGTCTCGCGGCCGCGGTGGGCATCCGGCACGAGTCCGCCGACGAGGTGGCGGACCCCGAGGACGACGCGGTCGCGACGGTCGTCGCCGCGGTGCACGACGCCGTGGTGGAGCTGGCCGCCACCCGGCAGCGCCGCAGCATCGAGGGAGCGGCGTTCGACAACATCTGGCGTGCGATCTGACGGCAGTGCGATCTGACGGCAGTGCGATGTGACGGCCGTGCGATCTGACGGCCCCGGAGTGACGGCCCGGCCGGTCAGATGCGCCAGGAACGGAGCACGTCGGCGATGTCGTAGATGCTCAGCCGGGTCTCTTGGACCTTTCTGATCAGGTCCGACAGGGCCCCGTAGGGCGGATCGATGCCCTCCCCGGACTGGTCCATGTACTGACCGGTGACGAAGGCCGCGAAGAGGCTGTTGCGGTGGGGGAGGGGCTCGAGCCGCACCACGGTGTGCAGGAGTGCGGCCGCGCGCCAGGCGCTGTCGGGGTTGGACGCCGCCAGGGTCGGCATGCGGGTCTTGTGGCGGGCCACCGCCGCGACGAGGGCCGAGTAGTCCGTGACCGACACGTCCTCGTTGTCCAGAGCGGCGTCCTGGACGTCCAGGAGCCAGGGGACATCTATGTACAGGGGCTCGCTCATCAGGCGGCGGTGACTCCCTCGCCGCGCTGGGACGGGGGGATCTCGTCCGGGAACGCCTCGTCGAACTCGGCGCGCAGCCGGTCCGCCCACGAGGCGGCGCCGGCGACGAACCGCTTGCGCTGCATCTCGCGGACCCCGAGGTCGTGCATGTACTGCTTGAGGCTCTTGCCCTCGGCCGCGGCCGCGGCCCGGACGCCTTCCATTTCTTCCTCGGTGAAGGTCACGTTGAGTGATGGCATAACGGCATGGTACCTACTCGGTACCTGAAGTGCGACTCACTGGACGCGAAGACCGCCCCGGCATGTCGCGGCCCGTCCGGCCACGAGGGTCGGCGAGGATTTCCGTCGATCGCGGTCCCGGGAGCGCGGCCGGGGAGCAGGGAGGCAGTGGTGACGATCGAGCGGGTCGGACTCGTGGTCCACGGGGGTCGCGCGGGCGCCGCCGCAGCGGCCCGGGAGGTCCGCGCGTGGTGCGACGAGAACGCCGTCGCCTGCACGGACATCGACGTGTGGAGCGACGCCGGGCGGCACAGCGCCCGCCAGGAGGTGGACGCGGCGGGCGACCCGGACCTGGTCGTCACCCTGGGCGGCGACGGCACCTTCCTGCGCGGCGCACGGCTGGCGGCGGAGAACGACGCCCTGATCCTGGGCGTGGACCTGGGCAGGGTCGGGTTCCTGACCGAGGTGCCCGCACCGGCCGTCCGCTCCGCCCTCGACGCCGTGCAGGGGGACCACCTGGAGCCGGAGAGCCGCATGCTGCTCACGCTGCGTGCCTCCCGGCTCCTGGAGATCCCCCCGGAGATGGAAGCGCTCCTGCGGTACGGGCGAGGACCGCTGCTGCCTCCCCCACGGGTGCGGACCGACTGCGAGAGCGGCGACGAGTGGGGCATCGCCCTGAACGTCACGGCCCTCAACGACGTGGTGCTCGAGAAGCTGTCCCGGGACCGGCAGATCTCCGTCGGCGTCTACATCGCGGGCCGGCTGCTGGCCTCCTACTCCGCCGACGCGCTGCTCGTCGCGACCCCGACGGGCTCCACCGCCTACAGCTTCGCCGCGGGCGGCCCGGTCGTCTCGCCCCGCGCGGAGGCACTCGTCTTCACCGCGGTGGCCCCGCACATGACGTTCGACCGTTCCGTGGTCACCGCGCCGGACGAACCCGTCGGACTGCGGATCCTGGAACGCTCGGGCCGGGCCGCCGTGAGCATCGACGGACAACTGCGGGGCGTCCTCGATCCGGGCGACTGGCTCGGTGTCTACGCCGCTCCCCGCCGGCTGCGGGCGGTGCGCCTCGGCCCCATGGACTTCTACGGCCGCCTGCGCGACCGCATGCGGCTGACCGACGCCCCGGCCGCGGTCGCCGACGGCACGCCCGCCCCGCTCTGGCCGGTCAGCACGCCCCCGCCGGGAGACCTCGCCCACCTGGCCATGCCGGTGCCGACGGCCGAAGACGACTGAGCCGATCAGGGGGCTCCCGCGTACGGCGGAGCGCCCCTTCGCCCGGCGTTGCCCTCGGGGCAGGGTCAAGCGGGCTTGCGCCACACGGAGATGTGCTTCGGGGAGTCCTGCGTGAACGGAGTCCCGTCCCAGTCCCCGACCCGGCGTTCGCACGCGAGTCCGGCGATCCGGGCCATCAGGTCGAGCTCGGCGGGCCAGGCGTACCGGTGCCGGGAGTTGTCGCGGCGGTAGGTGCCGTCGGCCGGGTCGACGGTGAAGTGGTGGGAGACGAGGACCTGTTCGACCAGGTCGAAGGTGTCGAAGCCGAGGTGCCGTTCGGAGACGTCGAACGGCACCGCGACCTGGCCGGGCGGCAGGTACCGCAGCGGTGGCACGCCCAGCTCGATGACGAAGCGGCCGCCGGGGCTCAGATGGCGCGCCGCGTTGCGGAAGCACTCGACCTGCTCGTCCTGGGTGAGCAGGTTCGTGATGGTGTTGTAGACGAGGTACACCAGGGTGAACTCGCCGGGAACGACGGTGGTGGCCATGTCCCCGAGGGTCACCGGGAGCGTCTCCTCGTCGGCCTTGCGCCGCAGGACCGCCGCCATGTGCTCGGACAGCTCGATGCCCACCACCGGCACGCCGCGTTCCCGCAGCGGGACGCCCACGCGTCCGGTCCCGATGGCGAACTCCAGCGCCCGCCCCTCTCCGGCGAGTTCGGCAAGGAAGTCCAGGGTCGGGCCGAGGACGGCGGCGGAGGCCATCCCGGTCTCGGTCTCCTCGGCGTCGTAGCGGTCGGCGGTCTCACGGGTCCACAGCTCGCTGCTCGTCACGGGCGGACATACTGCCGGGCGCACCGGTGCGCTGTCGACGCAATTACGCGGGGCCGTCACCGCTCCTCGCGCAGCCGGAGCAGGTACGTCGCGGTCAGTGCGACGGCACGGTCCTCGTCCCGCGACAGCTCCGCCAGCGCGCCGGACGCCCTCGTACCCGGGACGCCCGCCAGCGCCTGGGTCAGCCGGCCGCGCGCGGGTGCGTCGGTGCTCCCGTGGGCGAGACGGCCGACGAGCCCGGCCGCGATCCGGTCCGCCGTCGCGCTGTCCTGCGCCAGCACGCTCAGCGCGTCGGCGGCGTCGGTGTCGTTCCGGCCCGCCACGATCATGTCGATGAGCGTCGGGACGGCGTCGACCACACCCTGCGCCCCGAGTGCCAGCGCCGCGTATCCGCGGACCACGGCGTCGGGGCTCGCGAGCGCGTCCCGCAGCCGTGCGGTGGCCTCGCCGCCGGACAGCTCGGTGAGCGCCAGGACCGCACGCTCCCGCACCGCGGCAACCGGTGAGTCGAGGCCCTTTGCCAGCGGTGCCGCGGCGTCGTCGCCCGACCGTGCCAGTGCCCACCGAAGGGCCCCGGCGACGTTGGTGTCCGTCTCGCTCAGCGCCGCCTCGACCAGCGCCTCCACCGGCACCGCCGCCTCGTGGACCGAGGAGAGGGCCGCGCGCTGGCGCGCGTCCGGGCTCTCGGAGCCCAGCGCCTGGAGGAGCGCGACGGCCTGGAGGACGTCCTCCCAGCCGGCCGGCCCCGCGGCATCGATCCGGCGCAGCCGGGTGAGCAACTCGGTCTCCGCCGCGATGCGTTCGCGTGTCCGGCGGACAAGGTCGTCGACGAGTGCCGACGGCGCGAAACCGGGTTCGTCGAGCGCCCGCCCGATCTCGCGCAGCGACAGCCCCAGCGACCGCAGGCTCTCGACGTGGAAGATCCGCCGGACGTCCTCCCGGGAGTACTCCCGGTAACCGGAACCGGTACGGCCGGAGGGGCGCACCAGGCCGAGCGACTCGTAGTGCCTGAGCATGCGGGCACTGACCCCGGACCGTCGCGCCACCTCACCGATCAACACGCTCTATGGTCCCTCGTGAGGGGAACCGCCGAGAGCCACGACGCGCTTCGCCTCCTCGATCGCCGAGGCGAACCCGGTGTCGGGGTCGCGCAGCAGCCGCCGCGTGGCGAGCGCGTGGGCACGCACCTGCGGGTCGGGGGCCGTCGTCGCGGCGTCCAGGACCTCCACGACCGCCTCGTCCAGCGCGATCAGCGCCCGGCTGAGACTCAGCTGCGTCTCCCGGTCACCGCGTCCCAGCTGCGTCGCCAGCACCGCGGCCAGGGCGGGCTCCTCGCCCCCGGGCACGAGGACGACCGCGGCCCGCCAGGCACTGCGCGCCACCTCGTCGTCCGCGTCGCAGAGCACCGCCCGGGTGATCGCCGGCCACGCCCGCCGGTCCCCGATCTTGGACAGCGTGTGCAGCGCCTGGCTGCGCGCCTGCGGCCGGCCGGAGTCCACCTCGCCGACCAGCCGGGCGAGCGTCAGGGACACCGGATGGCGGGTGAGCGCCCAGGTCAGCATGTCGCGGACGAAGAACTCCGGCTCGACGGCGGACCGTTCGACGAGCGTGTCCACGTAGCGCGGGTCCGGCGCCGAGCCGACCGCGAGGGCCGCCCGCAGCCGCACGGACGCACGCCCGTCCGCCAGCCCCCTGAGCGCCCGCACCGGATCCGCGTCCTGACGCGTCATGGTCATCGGGACCACCTCCTGGACAGCAGTGAAGACCTTGTCACCGTGTCAAGGTCAACCGGGCCGCCCCCGGGACGGCCCGCACGCCGCAGGCCACGCAATGGCCCGAATCGGCTGTTATGAGACCTGCGGGAACGACTACGGTGGGTCCGACCCGAGGGGATCGGCGCGACGGCCGGTGAGCCGGGCGAAGCGGGGGAGTGGGCAAGGGCGTGGGAGAGTACCGCAGGTCGCCCGGGGGCGGTGGGCGGGTGACCGGTCGGCCGGCGCACGCGGTGCTGCCGTCGTCGCTGCGCCTGGCACTGGTGGTGATCGCGTCCCTCGCCGCGCTGGTGCTCCTCGTCTTCGGGACCACGTACGCCGGTGACAGCGAACCGGGCGCGGTGGACGCGCGCATCTGGGCGGTGGTGGACGGGGTGGAGCCGCCGTGGCGGCACGTCGCCGTGGTCACGGACTTCCTGGGGGAGCCCGTCGGCGCGGTGCTGGTGGTCGCGGTCGTCGTGACGGGCTGCCTGCTGCTTCGGCGGCCGCGCGCCGCGGTGTTCGTCGTGACCGGCGCAGGACTGACCGTGGGGACGACGACGCTGCTCAAGCCCGTCGTGGGACGCACCATCCACGGCGACAACCTGTCCTATCCGAGCGGACACACCGCCTTCCTCACGGCGATCGCCCTCATGGTGTCGCTGCTCGCGGCAGGCCGCCTCGGCCTCAACCGGGCGGTCGGCACGGCGTTCGTCTTCGCCGCGGGGCTGGTGGCCGGCGCCACCATGGGCTGGGCGCAGGTGGCCATGGGCTCGCACTACGCGACCGACACCCTGGGCGGCTGGTGCACCGCGCTGGCGGTGCTGCCGGTGAGCGCCTGGCTGGTCGACCGGACCGCCGACCGGCTGGCCGACCGCGCGCCGGCCGGCCCGCCGGCGGACGCCCCCGCCGACCGGAGAGCCGGCGCCGGTCGGCAGGAGTGCCACTGACACGGTGCCGGGGCACGGGGCGCCGGCGGCTCGCCGGCGCCCCGTGCGCCGCACCTCACGCCAGGCGGCGGAACACCGGCTTCACCGCCCGCCCGGCCATCCAGGGCGTGGGATCCGCCGCGTCCAGCGCCTTGCGGTACACCGCACAGGCCTCGGCCACCACGTCGACGGTCCGGTCGATGTCGTCGTCGCCGAGCGCGCTGCTCACCACGAACGACGGGGCCAGCACCCCGCCCGCGAGGAGCCGGCGCAGGAACAGGGTCCGGTACGGCTGCGAGGGCTGCCCGTTCTCGTCCAGGGTGGCGAAGACCAGGTTGCTGGCCCGCCCCCGGACGACGACGTGGTCGCCGACACCCATGCTCGCCGCGGCCTCGCGGACACCGGCGGCCAGCCGCTCGCCGAGGGCGTGCAGCCGCGCGCTGACTCCCTCCTCGGTGTAGGTGCTCTGCACGGCCATCGCGGCGGCCAGCGCATGCGTCTCCGCGCCGTGGGTGGTGGACAGCAGGAACACCCGCTCGCCCGAGTGACGCAGTCCGCCCCGCTCCATCAGGTCGCGGCGCCCGGCCAGCGCCGAGACGGCGAACCCGTTGCCCAGCGCCTTGCCGAACGTGGAGAGGTCGGGGACGACGCCGTACAGACCCTGGGCGCCCGCTTCGGACCAGCGGAAACCGGTGATCATCTCGTCGAACACCAGGACGCAGCCGTACCGGTCGGCCAGCTCGCGCAGACCCGCGAGGTACCCGGGCGGCGGCTCGGCGTGGGTGGCGGGCTCGAGGACCAGGCAGGCGACCTCGTCCCGGTGCCGGGTGAGCAGTTCCTCCGTGGCGGCCAGGTCGCCGTAGGGGAACGCCACGGTGAGGTCCCCGGTCGCCGCGGGGACACCGGCGGACATCGGCGTGGTGCCGATGAACCAGTCGTCGACGGAGAAGAACGGGTGGTCGGCGCAGACGGCCACCCGGGGGCGCCCGGTGGCGGCACGGGCCAGCCGCACCGCGGCGGTGGTGGCGTCGGAGCCGTTCTTCGCGAACTTCACCATCTCCGCGGTCGGCACCGTGGCCAGGAAGCGCTCCGCGGCCTCGACCTCCACGATGGAAGGCCGGACGAAGTTGCTGCCCCGGTCGAGCTCCCGCCGCACCGCTTCGGTGACGCGGGGGTGGGCATGGCCCAGGCTTACCGAGCGCAGGCCGGAGCCGTACTCGATGTAGCGGTTGCCGTCGACGTCCCACACGTGGGCGCCCCGGCCGTGGCTGATGACCGGGGCCAGGTTCTCCGGGTACTGGTCGTCGCCCTTGGCGTAGGTGTGCGCGCCCCCGGGGACCATGGCGTGCAGCCGCGCGTTCGCCTCGCGCGACCGGGGCAGGTCGGGCTCTTCGCTGTTCACTCCGGCCTCACCCTTCCCGGCGCTTCAGGACCTCGGCGAGGCTCGGCGCCTCCCGGTCCCGCGCGGACATCGAGGCGGCCGGCAGCGGCCAGGGCACGGCCAGCTCCGGGTCGTCGAAGGCGATCGTCACGTCCTCCGCCGGATCGTGCGGCCGGTCGATCCGGTACGACACGTCGGAGGTCTCCGTCAGCGACTGGAAGCCGTGCGCGCACCCCGCCGGGACGTACACCGTCGCCTGCGTCTCGCCGGACAGCTCGAAGAAGGCCTGGCCCAGGTAGGTCGGCGAGTCCGCCCGCAGATCCACCACCACGTCGAAGATCACGCCGTACGAGCACCGCACCAGCTTGGCTTCACCGGCTCCGGAGCGCAGGTGCAGGCCGCGCAGCACCCCCCGGACCGAGCGGGACACGCTGTCCTGCACGAAGGCGGCCGGGTCGAGCCCCACCGAGCGGACGACGTCGGCGTCGAAGGTGCGGCAGAAGAAGCCGCGTTCGTCGGCGTGCGGCGTCGGTTCGAACAGGTACGCGCCGGAGATCTCCGGCACCTCGGTCGCCTTCATGGTGCCTCCCGCAGGGCCTGGGGGTGGTCGGTCGCCGGGAACAGCGCCGTGGTCAGGTCGGTGAACTGCTGCTCGACGCGCCGTGCGACGGCGAGATTCCGCTCGAAGACGGTCCGGCGCACCTCGGCCGACCGCCGCTCCAGCTCACGGAACTGTTCGAGCAGCCGGTCGGCGTCGGCCTCGCGCGCCGGGTGGCAGTACGCGCTCATCCCCATCTCGGCCATGAGCGCGTCGCTCTTCGCCGAGTAGCTGAGCGCGAGGGTCGGCGTACCGACCTTCAGGGCGCAGACCAGGTTGTGGTAGCGGGTCGCCACCACGGCGTCGGCACACGCCGTCTCCTTCATCAGGTCGGCCAGCGAGGCCGCCTCGGCGACGGTGACCAGCGGCGAGCCCACCGCGTCGACGATCGCGGCGGCCACCGGGCGGTCCAGCTCGTCGCCGGTGAGCAGCCGGACCGTCCTGCCGTCCTCGACCAGCGCGCGGACGAACCGCGTCGTCCCGTCGAGGTAGCGCCGGTGGATCTCCTCGGCCACGGTCCGCTCGTCGTTGCTGCCGTGGAAGTCCATGACGCCCACGCAGACCGGGCCCCGCGCGTTCGAGGGCTCGTTCGCCGACGGCGCGGGCAGGGCGAACACGAGGTCCGCGTAGACCTCGTCCCGCGCCGTGTCCACGCCCATCGCCCGCATGGCGTCGCGCGACTGGACGTCCCGGTAGGACCGGTACGCGGCCAGCCGCGTCGACCAGCGGGTCAGGACGCGGGTCGACCGGTTGCCGATCGCGCCCGCGCCGACGCTGACCAGCGCGACCCGGGTGCCGGACAGCCGGCCCGTCAGGCACAGCAGGAACAGCGAGTACGGGAAGCCCCAGGGCCTGAGCGGCAGCGTGGTCTCCAGGACGCCGGTGCCCGGCACGATCACCGCGTCGTGCCGGCGCACCCAGGCGGCGGTGCGGAAGACGTCGACGAGTTTGCCCAGGGCCTTGGCCGCGATCGCGCTCACGCGTGAAGCGGTCCGGTACTCCCCGCGGTACCAGTTCAGCCGCGTCGCGGGAACCCCGTACCGGGTCGCGACGGTTTCGGGGCCGCCGCACATGGCGTCCACGACCGCGCCGGGATGTGCGGCCCTGAGGTGGTCGAGCACGGCTTCCAGCGACCCGTCGTTGCCGCTGTTGCCGGCTCCGAACAGTCCGAACACGCCGATGCGTAAAGGCTTCTCGCGCATGGAGGTCATGCCTGCCTTCCCTCGCGGCCGGCGACCAGGTCGTCGACGGAGACGGTGAGCCGGTCCGGGTCGACGGGAGCGCGGTCCTCGACCCGCTCGCCGGCGCCCGGCCGGACCCGGCTGGTCAGCCACGCGGCCAGATGGCGGTGGCACGCCCGCCGGTCGGCCGAGGACAGCGGTGCCCGCCCGATCGCCGAGGCGAATCCCCAGACGTACTCGGCGAGCAGCCGGGGTGTCGGGTGCAGCGGGCCCGCCCGGCGCGGGTCCAGGTTGACGCACCGGGCGCGCTTGGAGGGGTTCGCCCGCTCGGCCCGGGTGGGGTGGTCGCGGCGGAAGTACAGCAGCTCCGGCACCTGGTGGAAGGGACCGTGCAGGGTGATCTCGGCGACGAACGTGCGGTCCGCGTGGTGGTAGCTGTCGTGCGGCTTCACGCGGCGCAGCATCGCGGACCGCATCACCCCGTAGAAGTCGTCGCCCCCGGGCTCGAACAGCAGGCTGCGGAACCGCTCCGGAGCGCGCGGGGAGTCGGTGGCGAGTCCGTACTCGTAGGGGACCTTCACCTTGCCGTCGCCGTCGATGACCGCCTGGCCGCTGTGCGCGAGGACCAGCTCCGGCCGCTCGTCCAGCGCCGCCACGCAGCTGCGCAGCAGGTCACGGGCGTAGAGGTCGTCGTGCGAGGCCCATTTGAACAGCTCGCCGCGGCACTCGGTGAAGACGTAGTTGTGGTTCGGCGCGGCGCCGATGTTGCGGGGCAGCCGGATGTACCGGATGCGCGAGTCCCGGGCGGCGTACCGGCGGCAGATGGCCTGGGTGCCGTCGGTCGACGCGTTGTCGGAGATCACCAGTTCGAAGTCCTCGTAGGTCTGCCCCAGGAGGGCGTCCAGCGACTCGGCCAGATACTCCTCGCCGTTGTAGACGGGAAGGCCGATGCTCAGCCGGGGGTGGGGGGTCATGTGGTCCTCACTTCGGGAATGGGATGGTGGTCGCGCTCGCGCAGGGCGGCCCGCAGTTGCAGCCACCACACGACCGAACCGCAGACGGACGCGGCGGCGGCGCCCCAGGCTGAACCGACCGTGCCGCCCGCGACCGCACCGCCGAGCCCGCCCGCGACGTAGCAGGCGGAGGCGAACAACTGGCAGCGCAGACTGCGCCGGGCCGCGGCCAGCGCGCGCAGCCCGGCCGCCGCGCCGGTGCCGAGCCCGGCGCCCGCGACGCTGAGGGTGACCGGCACGATGAGCTCCGAGGCGCCGCTCCAGACGTCGCCGAGGACGAGTTCGCCGAGCCGGTCCGGCACCAGCAGCAGTGCCGCGCCCCACAGCAGCGCGGCGACGGTCTGCCCGGCGCCGAGCAGGAAACAGAACTTCCCGAGCCGCTCGGGTGCCTGCCGCAGCACCCGTGCCGACTCGGCCACGGTGACCAGCGACAGTCCCATCAGCACCGCGAGGAACGGGCCGAGCAGGAGTTCCGCGCCCCGGATCACACCCACCGCGCCGACCCCGACGATCGCGCCGAGTCCGTACGCCCGGATCTGGCCCGCACCGCTGACGCCGACGTTCTCGACCAGGTAGCGGTAGCCGAGGTCGCGGTGGTCGCGGTGCCACTCGCGTGCCCCGGTCGGCCTCGGCCGGATCCCGGACTGGAACCAGCCGTACGCCGCGGCCACCGCGGCCGACCCGCCCCAGGCGAGCAGGAAGGCCGGCACGGTGCCCACCCGGGCCGCCACCACCATGGCCGGGACGAGGGCGACGGCCCACGCGACGTCGTTGACGAACGCCTTGCGGCCGACGCCGGCGGCGAAGAACGAGTAACGCCAGGCGTCCTGGAGCAGCAGGCCCGGCAGCACGATGCCGAGCGCCGCGAACGCGGCCCCCACCCGGCCGCCGATGCCGAGCCCGGCGATCAGGGACACCGCCCCGATCCCGGCGCCGACCAGGAGGGCGGCGCCCGACGCCCGGGCCACCGCCCCGCGCCAGGACGCCTCCGGCACTGCGCTGAAGCGCACCACGAGCGGGTCGGTGGCCAGCCCGCGGGAGACGTTGAGGACCACGCCGTAGGTCACCCAGGCCAGGCTGAACACACCGAAAGCGGTCAGCCCGAGCGAGCGGGCCACGTAGATGCCCACCACGAAGTTGGACAGGCTGGAGGCCGCCTGGTCGGCCAGCCCCCAGGACAGCCTGCCGACGACGCCCCGCCGGGCGGCCCCCGCCGCCGGCGTCGTCTTCTCCCCCTCGACGGTCATCGGCGTCATGCCTTGATCAGACCGGCGCCGTGCAGGGCGTCGGCCGCCGCGGCGACGGTGTCGAACGGCAGCCCCGACCGCTCGGCGACGTCCAGCAGACCGTGCTCGCCGTCGGCGAGGCTGAGCACCCAGAGCATGGCCATCTGGGCCTGCTTGGCGTCACTGCGGCCGCCGAGCGACTCGTACAGCCCGCGCCGTCCCAACTGCGGCTCCCCGTACGGACTCAGGTTGACGTAGTGCCGGTTGCGGTCGAGGACGGCGAACGCCTCTCGGCAGACGGCGAGCGTGTCCGCCATCGCCGCCGGGGAGACGAAGCCGAGGTTGTCCGCCGACGTGTGGTACTCGGGATAGCCCGCGTACGGGGTCCGGGTGAGAGAGCCCACGCCGAGGTCGAACCCGGGCGAGCAGTACTGCCGCTCGTCGTAGCCGTAGGGCGTGAACTCGGTCACGCGGTGCGGGCGTTCGGAGTCGGCCAGCACGTGCCGCAGCACTCGGTCGATCTCCGCGTCGCCGCGCCTGCTCTGCTTGTACGTCAACTGCCCCGGGTCTCCGGCGCAGGCCAGCACCAGGCCGTGCTTGACCCGCTCGACCCGCTCCCGGTTGCGGGCCAGCCAGGTGATCGCCCCGATCGTGCCGGGCGCGAAGACGAACCGGTAGGTGTAGTACGGGTCGCGCTGCGCCAGTTCCCGGGCCAGGAACGTCGCCACCGCGATGCCGGCCAGGTTGTCGTTGGCCAGCGACGGGTGGCACGTGTGGCAGGAGACGAGCACCTCGTCGGGCACCTGTCCGGGGACCACGTGCTCGGCGTAGGTGAGGTGGCCGTCCGTCAGGGTGGAGTCGATGCGGACCTCGTAGTCGCCCTCCGGCAGCGCGTCCAGCGTCTCCTGGGCCAGGCAGAAGCCCCACTCGGGCTGGTAGTAGCTCGTGCGGTACGGCACCCAGGACGGGTGGTCCGGCAGGGTGTGCAGGTGCGGGCGCAGCTCGGCCAGCGGCATGGTCGCCGACACCGGCACGCTGTAGCCGAGCACATGGAGGCTGGACGCGGCGAAGTCGACGACCCGGCGGCCGGCGGCGTCGGCGACGTACGCGTCCCGGATGTTCCACTCCTTGGGCACCGTCCAGTCGAGCACCTGCGTCCCGGTCGGTACCTCGTGCACGTGCAGAGGGATGTACTCGTCGACGATGCGCAGGGTGGCGCGCACCCCGTCGCCCGTGATGCTCCGGCAGAGCGGATACAGCCGCTCCACCAGGGCGTACATCTCCTCTCCGGGCTCGGTCATCGGCGCCACCGCAGGGTGTCGTCGACGGCCCCGGCATCGGAGGCGGCCCGCAGCACGGCCAGGCGGGTGAAACGACGCTCGAAGTCCTCCCGGGTCAGCCCGTGCTCGCGGTAGGCGTCGGCGAGTTCGAGCGCGCCCTGCTTGACCGTCCACTCGCAGTCGAAGCCGGGGATCGCGGCCCGGAACCGGGAGAAGTCCACCCGGTAGGAGCGCGGATCGGCCCCCGTCTCCCCGGTGATCACCACCTTCGAGCCGGACACCGCCGCGGCCACCTCCTCCGCGATCTCGGCGACTGTGACGTTGTTGACCTCGCTGCCGATGTTGAACGCCCGGTCGTGCACCGCCTCCCGGGGCGCATCCAGGGCGGCGGTGAAGGCCCGGGCGATGTCGGCGGCGTGCACCAGGGGGCGCCACGGGGTGCCGTCGGAGAGCACGAGCACCTCGCCGGACAGCAGCGCGTGGCCCACCAGGTTGTTCAGCACGATGTCCGCGCGCAGCCGGGGCGAGTAGCCGAAGGCGGTGGCGTTGCGCATGTACACCGGACTGAAGTCGCCGTCGGACAGCGCGTGCAGATCGTCCTCCACCCGCACCTTGGACTCCGCGTACGGCGTCACCGGGCGCAGCGGGGCGTCCTCGGTCACCAGGTCGCCACCGCCCGCGGCGCCGTAGACCGAGCACGTCGAGGCGTACAGGAAGCGCTGCACCCCGGCGTCGCGGGCCAGCCGGGCCAGCCGCACCGACGCGTGGTGGTTGATGTCGTAGGTCAGCTCCGGCGCCAGCGAGCCCAGCGGGTCGTTGGAGAGCGCGGCCAGGTGGATCACCGCGTCCACCCCGGCCACGTGCTCGGCCGTGAGGTCGCGCAGGTCCACCCGCCGCCCCGGGGGGTCGGCGGGCGCCGGTCCCAGGACGCAGTCGGCGAACAGGCCGGCGTCCAGCCCGACGACCTCGTGTCCGGCGGCCGTGAGGACCGGTGCCATCACGGTGCCCAGGTAGCCCTGGTGTCCGGTGAGCAGTACGCGCAAGGTTCAACCCCCCAGGTTGAGAGTGAGTTTGGCGACGTCGAACGCCTCGGCGTAGCGGGCGTGGCATTCGATGCCGCGGATCCGGGCGAGGCCCAGGAAGGCCTCCCGGTCGTACCAGGGGCGGTGCCGCTGCGAGGGGTAGTGCTCCTGCAACAGCCGCACCTTCTCTTCGGCGACCTCCGGCGTCAAGGGCTGGTACGCCGACGGGCGGCCCAGGTCGCCGTCCCACTTGACGATCTCGTACCGCAGCACGAGGTGGTCGCGGAACGCGGTGGTCATCAGCTTCGCCAGGCCGCGGTGGTCCTGGTGGGCGTCGCCGGTGCGCGGGGCCAGGACGAGGTCCGGTTCGGTCCGCTCGCGCAGCTCCTCGACCGCGGCCTTGGCCTCCTCCCAGTGGGCCGGTATCCGGCCGTCCGGCAGCTTGAGCACCGTCAGCCGCAGGTCGGCGTCCGGGCAGAAGGCGGCGAGGGCGGCCCGCTCCTCCCGCTCCCGTTCGCCGCCACCGCCGGAGAGCACCAGCGCGTCGACGCGGATGCCCGGCCGGGCCCGGCACAGCGTCAGCAGGGTGCCGCCGGCGCCGATGGCGATGTCGTCGCAGTGCGCGCCCACCGCGACGATCCGGTCCGCCCGCCCGGCGCCGAGGCGGATCACGCCCTCACCCCGGCGGGCGCCCCCGCGCCGTTCCGTTCCCACACGGCCCACGGACGCTCGCCCCGGGTGTAAGCGGTGTCCAGCGCGGCCCGCTCCTTCACGGTGTCGGTCGGCTTCCAGAAGCCGCGGTGCTGGTGCGCCACCAGCCGCCCGCGCTTGGCCAGTTGGGTGCAGCCGTCGGCCACCAGGTCGCCGTTCTCCGGGATGTGGTCGAAGACCTCCTGGCGGAGCACGAAGTAGCCGCCGTTCTCCCACAGCGGCAGGTCGCTCACCGGCGTGATGCCGCCCACCAGACCGTCCTCGCCCAGGTCCACGCAGTGGAACGAGGACTGCGGCGGCACCACCATCATGGACGCGCCGGCGTCGCGCCGCGCGAAGGAGTCGATCATCTGCGGCAGGGGTGCGTCGGTGAGCACGTCGGCGTAGTTGGCGAGGAACATCTCGTCGCCGTCCAGATGGTGCCGCACCCGGCGCAGCCGCTCCCCGATGGGCGACTCGATGCCGGTCTGCGCGAACGTGATCGTCCAGTCGGCTATGTCGGCGGACAGCAACTCGGTCCGGCCGCCCCGCAGCACGAAGTCGTTGGACGTCGTCTCCTCGTAGTTGAGGAAGAAGTCCTTGATGTGGTGGGCCCCGTAGCCCAGGCACAGGATGAACTCCTTGTGCCCGAAGTGCGCGTAGTAGCGCATCACGTGCCAGATCAGCGGCCGCGGCCCGACCATCGCCATCGGCTTGGGCACGTCGTCGGACGCGCCCTCGCGCATCCGCATCCCGTAACCGCCGCAGAACAGTACGACCTTCATGCTGTGACCTCTCGGGACGCGGCCTCGACGATGCTCAGCTCCGGGATGGGAAAGACCAGCCGGCCTCCCCACTCGTGCACGAACGAGAGCTGCTCGACCAGCTCGGCCCGCAGGTTCCACGGCAGGACGAGGACGTAGTCCGGCCGGTCGGCCGCGATCCGCTCGGGCGCCAGGATCGGGATGCGGGTGCCCGGAGTGAACCTGCCGTGCTTGTAGGGGTTGCGGTCGACCGTGTACGCGAGCAGGTCGGGCCGGATGCCGCAGTGGTTGAGCAGCGTGTTGCCCTTGCCGGGCGCTCCGTAGCCGACCACCGTCTCGCCGCGCTCGGCCGCCTCGATCAGGAACCGCAGCAGGTCCCGGCGCACCTTGGCCACCCGGGCGGAGAACTCGGTGTACCCGGACAGCTCCCGCAGCCCGGCCGCCTTCTCCCGGTCCAGCACCTCGGCCACCCGCCTGCCCGGCTCGCCGGCCACCTCCGCCGGCCGGGCCCACAGCCGGATGGACCCGCCGTGCGTGGGCAGCAACTCGACGTCCACCAGGGCGAGTCCGCCACTGGCCAGCGCCCGGATCGCGGACGCGACCGTGTAGTACTGGAAGTGCTCGTGGTAGATCGTGTCGTACTGGTTCTCCTCGATCAGCGTCAGCAGGTGCTGCACCTCGATCGAGACCCAGCCGTCGTCGGCGACCAGGGCGCGCAGCCCCTTGGTGAAGCCGACGACGTCCGGGATGTGCGCGTACACGTTGTTGGCCACGACCAGGTTGGCCGGGCCGTGCTCGGCGCGGACGGCCGCTCCGGTGTCCGGGCTCAGGAACTCCGTGAGCGTGGGCACACCCGCCTCCCGCGCCGCGGCACCGACGTTCACCGACGGCTCCACGCCGAGGCAGCGGATCCCTCGGTCCACCAGGTGCCGCAGCAGGTACCCGTCGTTGCTGGCGACCTCGACCACGAACGCGTCCGGGCCGAGGCCCAGCCGCTCCACGGCGCCGGTGACGAAGGTCCGCGCGTGCTCCACCCAGGAGGTCGAGTAGGAGGAGAAGTACGCGTACTGCGTGAACGTCTCCTCCGGTGTGATCAGCGCGGGGATCTGCGCCAGCCAGCAGTCGGTGCAGACCCGCAGGTGCAGCGGGTACGCCGGTTCCGGCCGGTCCAGTTGGTCCGCCGCGAGGAAGCTCTCGCACGGCGGAGTCGCTCCGAGATCGACGACGCTCTCCATCGCCGCCGAACCGCACAGTCGGCATCGTGTCATCTACTGCCCCCATCCCCCCTGCCCGCGCGGGTGTCCCCGCCACGAGCCAGTGCCGACCGCCCCGCGATCGCGGTGCGGTACCCCTCCAGCAGGCGCTCCAGCCCGACGGCCGGGCTGAACCCCTGTTCGTAACGGCGCCGGGCCGCCCGGCCCATCGCCTCGTTGCGGTCCGGCTCCGCCGTGATCCGGCGCAGACAGGCCGCGAGCGAGGCGGCATCCCCGGGACCGTGCAGCAGCCCGGTCGCCCCGTCCTCGACGAGTTCGACGAAGGCGCCGTGCCCGGCGGCGACGGCCGGTACCCCCGCCGCCATCGCCTCCACGACCACCAGGCCGAACGCCTCCAGCCACGTCGAGGGCGCCACCACGGCCACCGATCGCGCCAGGGCCCGCCTGCACTGCTCCGGGTCGTACAGACCGACGTACCGCACGTCGTCCCGGCCGGCCGCCCAGGCGGTCACCTCGCGCTCCAGCGGCCCCGTCCCGGCGACGACGAGCGGGACGCCCACACCTCCGGCGGCGGCGATCTCGTCCCACGCCGTCATGAGCAGCCGTACGCCCTTGGCCTCGGCGAGCCGCCCGAGATACAGCAGGTGCTCGCCGGCGCCCGCACGGCGCTCTTCCGGCTCGGGCACGAAGTTGTGCTTCACCGCCAGCCGTTCGGCCGGCATGCCCGAGCCGACCAGCACGTCGCGCTGCGCCGCCGAGATGCAGAAGAACCGCTCCACCCCGGACCACCAGCGCCGCCGGTTGGCCGACAGGCTGACCGCGAGCGGCAGCGTCGCGAGCCGGGAGCCGCGGTAGCAGCCGTGCCGTACGGCGGGCAGCGGCGTCCCCCCGACGCACTCGGTGCAGGGCCGCCCGTCGCGTTGCAGGGTGCCGGGCGGGCAGACCTGCGTGTAGTTGTGCAGCGTGGCGACGGCGGGCACCCCGGCGTCGGCGCAGGCGGCCAGCACCGCCGGCGACAGGAGCGGGAAGACGTTGTGGACGTGCACCACGTCCGGCCGCTCGGCCCGCAGCCGGGCGGTCAGCTCCTTGCGGACCGCCGGGTTCCACGGCACCAGGAGCGGGAGCGCGGCCTTCTCCGGCAGGGACCGGGCGGCGATGTCGTCGCTGCGCCGCTCGAACACCCCGACCCGGTGACCGGCCGTGCGCAGCAGTTCCACCTCCTGGTCGACGACGTTGTTCTCGCCGCTCGGCTGGGCCGAGTTGTACCGGTTGTGCACCACGAGGACGTGCATGCTCAGGTCACCTCCGAGGTCCGCGCCCAGCGCGGGACGCGACGTCGAGGGGGGTCGGGCACCGGCAGGGGTGTGGCCGCCGCGGGCTGCGCCAGCAGGGAGGCGGCCACGGCGAGATGCAGCAGATACGGCGAGGCGTCGCCGAGCCCCGCCTCGGTGTACGACGCCAGGGCGCAGTAGCCGATCAGGAAGATCGCACAGGCCCTGGCCAGGGACGGCGGCCGCAGCAGCGCGACACCGCCCAGCGCGACGAAGACCGCCGCCACCAGGGCGATGCCGATCAGCCCCTGCTCGTGGTAGACGGCCAGCCAGCTGTTGTCGATCGGCAGCCCGTCGAACGACTTGTCGCCCAGGCCCATGCCGAAGACCTGCTCCCCGATCGTGCGGGGCGCCGCCAGCAGGGCGTCCCACACCTTGGCCCGGCCGGTGAGATTGCTGAAGTTCTCCTCGCTCTGGCCGCGCAGGAACCACGCCTGTAGCGCGGAGGCGAACACCACGGCGGCCACCGCGGCGCACAGCACCGCCCACGAGAAGAACCGGCGGGCGGCGGCGCTGGTCAGGGTGAGCGAGCCGATGGCGAGCGTCAGGCCGACGAGCAGGCCGAGCGTGGCCGTACGGGTGTGGGTGAGCATCAGCAGGACGAGTGAGGGCACGATGACCAGCGCCGCGCTGCGCCGGTCGGTCCGGCCGCCGAGAACGAGCAGCACGGCGAGCCCGATGATCACCGCCGCGTACTGGCCGATCTGCGGCGGGGTGAGCGGCCACAACGCCCCGACCAGCCGTCCTCCGTAGAGGTCGGGCATCGCCGCGCCCGGCGAGACGAGCGCACCGGCGGCCACCGTGCACAGGACCAGGAAGTACATCCGGATGTGGTGCCGGACGAACGTCGGGCCGCCGTCCCACCAGCGGCTCAGCAGCCACAGCGTGCCGACGAAGAGGGCCAGCCGGGCGCACCGGAACAGCGCGCCGAGCCCCGACTCCAGGTCCGCGCTGGCGATCAGGCTCGGCACCAGCAGCAGGGTGAGCAGGAACAGGAAGGCACTGGGGCGCACACGCAGCCGGAGATTGAGCACGAGCGCCAGCGAGAACGCGGCGACCAGCGCACCCATGGTGACCATCTGGATGAGCGAACGGGGGAGCGGGACGACGGTCTCCGCCCCCGTGGAGCCCAGCGTGTTGAGGACCAGCAGCCCCCACACCGTCCCGACCAGCTTCGGTGTGCGCTCCACGGTCATCTCAACCCCCGTCCCGTGCGCGCAGGGTGCTGCCCTTGTCCTGCCGGTAGGGCGACCCCTGCCACTGTCCGAAGTCGAGGACCCGGCTCGGGTCGTGGGCGACGAACTTCCACGGGCCGACGTAGACGTTGTCGTGCCAGCGGTTGTGCTGCCGGTGGGTGATGGCCTCGGCCACCCGCTCGCCCTGGTACGGGGACCAGTCCGGATAGGTGCCGTAGTTCGCCAGCAGCGCCATGCGGTCGCAGCTCGACGTGCACTCCAGGACGGTCTTGTCCAGGACGAAGCGGTTGTCGTGGACGTCCACCCGCTGGGTCTTCCACCGGCAGTCGTCGTACAGCGGTGCCTTGCCGATCGCCGGGCGGGCGCAGCGCTCGATGTCCTTCACCAGCAGGGTGCAGTCGCCGGAGGACGTGTTGGCGGGACTGTTGCAGAACCGGTCGGCGTTCTCCCACAGGGTGATGCCGGACCAGTTGTTCTCCAGGACGTTCCCGTAGATCTCGATCTTGTCCGTGCGGGCCTCGACGCGCGGTTCGCCGCCGGACTCGGAGATGTAGACGGTCGCGAACGGGAAGTTGTCGCCGCCGTCGGTGTTCTCCCGGCCCTCGACCCAGTTGTTCTGCCGGATCGCGTTGTTCCGGACGACCGCGTTGTAACTGGTCTCGTAGATGAGCGCGGCCCCGTCGTTGGACTCGATGACGTTGTCCTCGATGAGGAAGTCGTTGTTGTTGGTGTCCGCCCACAGACCGGTGCCGAGGTTGTCGTGCACCCAGTTGCCGCGGATGTCGGCGCCCTCGACGGCCCAGAACTTGACGCCTCCGGTGCAGCCGCACCCCTGCCGCTTCCGCTCCCAGTCGCCGGTGTTGTTGCCCGTGATCTCGTTGTCCTCGAGCACCAGGTCGTTGATGGTGCCGTTGCCCTTGTACGCGTTGAGGCCGTACTGGCCGTTGCCGCGCAGACAGCTGGAGCGGACCTGCTGGCGGTCACCGGCCATCAGCCCGGCGCCGGAGTTGTTCTGGACCGTGGCGTGCTCGATCACCCACCCGTCGGCCGAGTCGTGGTTGACCACGCCCTCGTCGTGCGGCGCGACGAAACCCTGCACGGTGAAGTGGCTGAGCGTGACGTCGCGGGCGTGGCCGCCGAACGCGTACCGGTTGGTCTTGCCGCCGTCGAGGACCGCGCCCGGCCCGCCGAGGTAGCGGTTCCCGTCCTTGGGGACGACCTGCGCGTACTGGTCGGGTTCGAGGCGGTGCTTGCCCGGCCGCAGCCAGAAGGTGGTGTGCGCGGGGCTGTTGCGGGTCTTGGCCGCCAGGTCGCCGACGACGGCCGGATCGACGGTCACCGCACCGGCCGGTGCCTTCGCCGGTCCGGCCTCGGGCTTCGCGCACACGCGGGCCACGGGGGGCCCGTCCGACCCGGCGGGCGGAGCGGACGAGGCGGACGAGCCGGACGAGCCGGACGGCCCCGGCGACGGCGCGTCCGAGGTGCCGACACAGCCGGCCGCCAGCAGCGCCAGCGCCAGGGGCGCCGCGGCCGACAGCGTGCGGCGCCGCCAGGTGATCCCCATGCGTCCTCCCCCCTTCCTGTGCCTAGTCGCGGAACGCGAGTACGGTCGTGAAGCCCCGCGCGCCGTCGGTGAAGCCCGGCGCGCCGTCGGTGAAGCCGGTGCCGACCAGCGTGGTGGCCGGCTCCTTCCGCCCGAAGCCGGGGGAGTACCAGCCCAGCGGCGGATCGGTCTCACCGCGATGCGCCCGCCAGGACAGCTCGCCCGGCAGGTCGAGCACCGCCGAGCGCTCCTCGCCGTCCCGGGCCCAGGTGAGCCGGGCGCGGCTGCCCACCAGGTCGGCGGCGACCGCCGGGCCGAGGTGGAACGCCAGCCGCACGGCCCGGCGCGGGCCGCGCACCTCGTCCACCACCCGCAGCTCACGGCTCGCGGCCGTCAGCTCCACCCGGCGGCGGTGCACCGACCCCCCGTACCCGTCGTGCTCGGCACACCAGCGGGACACCCCCGCGTCGGAGGTGTCGACGGCCAGCACGCGGCTGCGGGCGTGCCGGGTCCACAGGAACGGGCCGCCGGAGACGGACTGGTCGGTGCCGTCCAGCTCCAGGGTGTTGTGGCCGAGGGTCGAACGGAAGTAGCGCCGCCACCCGGGCTGCCCGTGGTAGCAGTACGTCCCCGGGTCGGCGAGCACGTCGACCCCGTCGTGCCGCACCTCCACCGAGAGCGCGTCCGCGTGGGCGTGCGCCGCGATGGACAGGAAACCGTGCGGACCGCCGTCGCAGCGGCACCAGATCCCGTCGGGGCCGCGCAGCACCGTGAGCCCCGCGTCGGCGAAGTGGGCCGGCCTGTCCGCCGGGCGGCGCACGGCCCGGCCCGCGCCGTCCTTGCCGTACGGCCGGATCAGCGCCGTCAGCAGCGGGGTGCGCACATCGGTGCCGGTCACCGCCGGCCACCAGGGCAGCGACCCGAACACGGCGTCGCCGGTGGCCAGCAGCGATGCCCAGCGGTCGGTGCCCGCGCCGTCCACCACCAGGCCGTGCCCGTCGTCCGCGTCCCCCTGCCGCGGCGGCCGCAGCCGGTCGTCCACGACGGCCGCGAGCGCGTCGGTCATCCGCAGCAGCACCAGCCGGACCGTCGCGGGCACCGGCACCCCGGCGGCGTCCGCCTCCGCGACCGCGGCCAGGCCCAGTTCCAGGACGAGCCCGTGGTACTCGGTGGCCAGTTCGCGGTTGAGGCCGGAGAGGAACGTGTTGGCGCGCAGCTGCCGGTCCAGCGACCGCAGCGCCTCGTCCCGCCACTTCGCCGAGTCGGGGAACCAGCCGAAGGCGCAGGCCGCGGCCAACTGCCCGGCGGCCTCCGCCACGACGTGGTTGTTCGCCGACGACCCCCGGCTGGGGAAGGCGGCCAGCCAGCGCTGGTGGTGCCAGATCTGCCGCAGCGCCACCGGGTTGTCCTCGAAGAGGGCGGCCGCGCCCGGCCAGCCGTCGAGCAGCCGGCGGATCCACACCCACGACAGCAGCCGGATCCCCAGCTCGATGCCGCTGACCCAGTGCACCGAGCGCAGCGGTGCGTTGGCCGCCCACCAGGACCGCAGGTGCTCGGCCACCCGCTCGGCGTACCGCTCGTCCCCGGTGACCGCGTAGGCGGCGGCGAGCACCGTGAGGTAGTGGTGCCGGGACAACTCCCAGATCTGCTTGATGTCCCCGACCGCGTCCTCGTCGCGGTAGGGCACGTCGAAGGCGTAGCCGCCCGGCGCCCGGCGCCCGGTCTTCGGGTCGTACCACCAGTCCGGGTCGGCCAGGTCGTCGCGGACCACGCCGAAGTACTCGACGTGCCCGGCCATCAGGCGGTCCGCCTCCGCGACGAGACGCTTCGCGGCGTCCGGCGGCACCGCCGCGAGCGCTTGGGCGGGCAGGACCGCGGTGAACCGGGCCCCGGTCACGCTCGGGGCGTCCGGCCGCGCCGAGCGCCACCGCCGCCTGCGCACGGTGTCGCCCGCCCGGCCGCCCACCTCCCGCGGCCCCATCCGGGACAGCCGCCGCAGGTACCAGCCCGGGCTCCCCGGGGTCGCGGTCATCGCGCCTCCGCCAGGGTCACCGGAGCGCCGCCGGCCAGGGCGGCCCGCACGGCCAGGGTGGCCGCGGTGGTGGCGACCAGCGACCGCAGCGGCACCGGCATCGGCCCGCCGGTCCGCACCGCCCGGACGAACGCGGCCAGTTCGGCCGCCTGGCCCTTGTCCCGGGCCTTGGGCAGCCGGGAACTGACCCACCGCTTGCGGCCGTCGTAGACCGACGTACGCACGAAGTCGTCGAGTTGCAGCACCTTGCCGTCCGCGACCAGGTCGAGCGTCTCCTTCGGGAAACCCGCCGCGCCGGTGGTGACGTAGCTGAGGGTGGCGGTGGACCCGTCGGGGTAGCCCAGCACGACCTGGAGGTCCTCGTTGCCGGACGGGGCGACGGCGTACACGGAGACCGGGTCGGCGCCCAGCAGCCAGCTCGCCGTGTCGACGAAGTGCCCGCCCTCGCCGGCGAACCGCGAGCCCTCGGTGCCCTGCTGGAGGTACCAGCTGCCGTGGTCGAGCCGCCCCGCGTTGACGAGGTAGCGCAGGCTCGCCGGGCCGGTGCGGGCGCCGAACCGCTTCCGGGCCTCCTGGAGCAGCGGCGCGAACCGGCGGTTGAAGCCCACCTGCAACCGGTCGTTGCCGGACTCCTCCACCGCGTCGAGCACGCCGGCCAGCTCCTCCGAGGTGAGCGCCAACGGCTTCTCCACGAACACGGCCTTCCCGGCCAGCAGCGCCTTGCGGGTCAGTTCGGCATGTGAGCTGTGCCGGGTGACCACGAACACCGCGTCGACGGACGCGTCACCGAGCACGGCGTCCAGATCGGTGGTCGCCTCCCGGAAGCCGAACTTCCGCTGCGCGTTGGCCGCGGACAGCGCCGTCGTGGTGACGACCGTCGACAGCTCGACACCGTCGCGCTGTGCCAGGTGGGGCAGCAGCATCGACGTCGCGTAGTTCCCCGCGCCGACGAACGCGAGGCGCACCGGCGTCTTCGCCGCCCGCGCCGGGGCGGAGGACGTGCCGCCGCCGGGCACCACGGGCACGGACACCACCGGGGCGTCGGCCGACGGCCCGTCCCCGGCGGCCTGTTCGGGGTACCGGAACAGCACGGCCACGGCCTTGAGATCACCGTCCTTGAGACGCTGGTACGTCTCCACCGCGTCGTCGAAGGCGGCCGTGCGGGTGATCAGCGGCTCCACGTCGACGCGGCCCCGGGCGGCGAGATCGAGGAAGCACGCCAGGTTGCGCCGCTCGGTCCAGCGCACGTAGCCGATCGGGTAGTCGCGTCCCTCGATCTCGTACTCCGGGTCGTAACGCCCGGGGCCGTAGGAGCGGGAGAACCGGACGTCCAGCTCCTTCTCGTAGTACGCGTTCCACGGCAGGTCCAGACGGCACTTGCCGATGTCGACGACCCGGCCGCGGTCCCGGCACAGCCGCGCGGCCAGCTCGACGGGCTGGTTGCTGCCACCGCCGGCGGCCAGGTACACCTGGTCCACCCCGTGGCCGTCGGTGAGTTCCGCCACGGCGTTCTCCACCGCCGGGGACGCCGGGTCGCCGCAGGCCGCCGCGCCCAGCCGCTCCGCCAGCTCGCAGCGCGCCGGGTCGGGATCGGCGCCGACGACCCGGACGCCCGAGGCGGTCAGCAGCTGCGCCACCAACTGCCCGATCAGCCCGAGCCCGACGACCAGGGCCACCTCGCCGAGCCGCGACTCGCCCTGGCGGACCCCTTGGAGCGCGATCGACCCGACGGTGCCGAAGGCCGCGTGCCGCGGCGCGAGACCGTCGGGCACCGGGGTGTAGAGGTTCTTCGGAACCCAGTTCAGCTCGGCGTGCAGGGCGTGCTCGTTGCCGGCGCAGGCCACGAGGTCGCCGGCCTTGACGTCGTCGATCCCGTCCCCGACCTGCTCGACCACCCCGCACAGCGAGTAGCCGAGCGGTGTGTACGAGTCCAGCTTGCCCATCACCTTGCGGTAGGTGGCGGGCACCCCGTTGGTGGCTACGCTCTGCACGACCTTGGCCACCTGGTCCGGCCGGGAACGGGCCTTGCCCAGCATCGACATGCCGGCCTCGGACACCTTCATCAGTTCCGTGCCGGTGGAGATCAGGGAGTAGGCGGTCCGCACCAGCACACCGCCCGGCTTGCAGCCCGGTACCGGCACGTCGAGCAGCGCCAGCTCGCCGCTCTTGTAGTTCTGCACAACCTGTTTCACCGAAGGTCCTCTTGTCTCTTGGCCGGTCTTGGTGCGGGAGAAGTGCCGAGGCGCTACGACGTCGACGGGGAGTGGTGGTCGGCCCCGGAGGTCGCGCCGCGGTACCAGTACTCGAGGGTCAGCACGTGCCACAGGTGCTTGGAGAAGTCCCGCTGCCCGGCGGCGTCCTCGGCGACGAGGCGCCGCAGCGCGTCGCGCCGCAGGAAACCGGACCGCACCAGCTCGCCGTCGTTCACCACCTCACGCACCAGCGGCGCCAGATCCCGGCTCATCCAGGCCCGCAGCGGCGCGCTGAACAGGCCCTTGGGCCGGTACACGATCTCCCGGGGCAGGACCGAGGTGGCCGCCTCCTTCAGCACCGCCTTGCCCTGCCGTCCGACGATCTTGCGGTCGCCGGGGAAGGCGAACGCCGCCTTCACCACCTCGACGTCCACGTACGGCACCCGCACCTCGGTCGAGGCGGCCATGCTGGAGCGGTCCGTGTAGGCGAGGTTCAGACCCGGCAGGAACATCCGGGCGTCGCCCAGGCACATGCGGTTCACGAAGTCGTCGAGGTCGTTGTCCTCGTAGACGTCCGCGTGCTCGGTCAGCACGTCCTCGACCGTCCCCGCCAGGTCCGGATCGATCAGGCCGAGCAGCTCCGCCCGGTCGTACATCGTGTAACTGCGCCGGAAGGCCGTCTCCTCCGGCAGATCCGCGAAGGACAGGAAGCGCTTCGCGAAGCGCACCGAACGCAGGCCCCGGCGGCTCGTCGCGACCGGCAGCCGGTCCACGGCCGCGGACAGCCCGCGCCGCAGCGGCCGCGGGACGCGCTGGTAGCGCAGCGCCAGCACGTTGGCCAGGTGCTTGCGGTAGCCGGCGAACAGCTCGTCGGCGCCCATCCCCGAGAGCATCACCTTGACCCCGGCCTCCCGGGCGGCCGAGCAGATCAGGAAGGTGTTGATCGCGGCGGGGTCGCCGATCGGCTCGTCCAGGTGGTACGTCATCCGCGGCAGCAGGTCGAGCACGTCCGGAGCGATCTCGATCTCGTGCAGGTCGACGCCGAACCGCTCGGCCACCTGCCGGGCGTAGCGCAGGTCGTCGGGCATCGCCTCGAACCTGGCGTCCTCGGCGCGGAACCCGATCGTGTAGGCGGAGATCCCGGGCCGGTCGCGGGCCGCCAGCGCGGTCAGATAGCTGGAGTCCAGACCGCCCGAGAGGAACGTCGCCACCGGCACGTCGGAGAGCAGGTGGCGCCGGGTCGACTCCTCGACCACGGCGGCCAGGTCCGGCCGCTCGCCGTCCAGGGCCCGCTCCCGGCCCTCGGCGGCGACGTCCCTCAGGTTCCAGAACCGGCCGCGCTCCACCCGGCCGTCGGGGCGGCACCGCAGCCAGCTGCCCGGCGGCAGTTTCTCCGCCTCGCGGAACGCGCAGCGCGAGTCCGGCACCCAGTAGTACAGCAGCGAGGCCACCAGCGCCGCGTGGTCCACCTCCAGCTTCCCGCCGGACACGGCGGCGAGCGCCTTCAGCTCGGAGGCGAACACCAGACCCCCGCCGCGCCGGAGCAGGAACAGCGGTTTGATGCCGAGCTGGTCGCGGGCGAGCACCAGTTCCCCGGTGCGCTCGTCGAAGACCGCGAACGCGAACATGCCGCGCAGCCGGGCCAGGCAGTCCGTCCCCCAGCGCCGCCAGGCCTCCAGCACCACCTCGGTGTCGGACGTACCCCGAAAGCGCGTCCCGGCGGACTCCAGCTCGGCGCGGAGTTCGGGCGCGTTGTACAGCTCGCCGTTGTACGTCAGGGCGAGACCGTCCGAGACCATCGGCTGGGCGCCGGTCCCGGACAGGTCGATGATGGCCAGCCTGCGGTGCCCGAGCTGCACCTCGCCGTCCCCGGCGGGGTGGCTGTAGCGGCCCGCCCCGTCCGGACCGCGGTGGGCGAGGACGTCGGTGAGCCGGTCGGTCACGGCCTTCCCGTCCGGCCAGTGGTACGTGCCTGCGATGCCGCACATGTGCTACCGCGCCTCCTGATCAGTGTCCGGGACCGTCGCGGCCGGCACCACCGGCCGTTCCGCCCGGACCCGCCCCGTACCGTTGTGCCGCTTCGGAGGTTCGTCGCGGCCGTGTGGCGCGGTGACGTGCGGACCGTCCCACAGGGTGCCGTCGGTCCGGTCCCGCGGATCGGGATCGACCAGGACCACCCCGATCACCGCGATGCGCTGGTCCGCGAGCTGCCGGGCCACGGTGTGCAGCCACGCGGCGCTGCCGTGTCCCGCGCGGACGACGAGCACGGTCCGGCTGCCGAGGTGGTGGAGGTCGGTCCACGCCGTACCGGGCGCCACCGAGCCGACCCCGAGCCGGCGCACGTGGTGCGGCTCGGCCGCGGCACGCTCACCGCTCAGCACCGTCGGGCCGCCGGACTTGCGGCGGGCGCCCGCCAGGTCCGTGCCGGGCAGCGCGTCGACGACGACCACGGGCCCGTCCGCCTCCAGCGCACCGGCGACGTCCAGGGCGATCACACCGGCACCGCGCGCACAGCCCAGCTCCAGCAGCGACACCGGTTCCGCGGAGCCGCGCACCAGGCGGGCCAGGGTGGTCGTGAGCCGTTCGCGGGCCGCCCGGGTGCGCCGGCGCTGCCAGGACCGGACCGACCGGCGCGGCCCGCGGCGCAGCTCCGCGAGGACCGACGCGCCCAGGTTCGCCGCGATCTCCCGGCGCAGCACGGGGCGGTCCGCCACCACCGCGCCGACCGCGGCCAGCGCGAGCCCGAGAACGAGCCCGAGGGCCAGCCCGATACCGGCGTTGGTGACCACCGCCCTGGGCAAGGAGTGCCGCACCGCGTGCGGGGCGTCCACGATCTGCGTCCCGGCGACGACCTCGGGCGTGCCGGTGAGCGCCTCCGCGGCCCGTTGGTCGAACTCGGCGATCCGCGAGTCCAGTTCGGCCCGGCGGGCGAAGAGCGACTCGATGCTCGCCGACGCCTTCGGTTCGTCGTCCGGCGAACGGTCCCCGATCGACCTGTTGACCTCGGCCAGCTCCTTGCGCATGCGGTCGCGCTGGTCCAGCAGGGACTTGGACTCGGCCTCGGCGGCCTCCCGCAGGCGCCGCACGTGGTCCGCGACGAACGTCTCGGCCAGCGCCTCGGCCCGGGCCACCGCGTCCGCGTCGCTGTCGCCCGTCACGTCGATCCGCAGCAGGTTGTTGGTCAGTCCGGTGCCCCGGTAGTCCTGCATGAAGTCCTCCGGGTCCTCCCCGGAGCCGAGCGACCGCAGGGCCTCGGCGGCGATCTGCGTGGTGCCCAGCAGCTCCACGTCGGTGCGGATCAGCGTTCCGGTGTCGTTCGGCTGGTCGTCCTTGTGCGCGACCAGCACTTTGGTGACCGCGGCCGGCCGGGGCGGCAGCAGGACCGCCACCGCCGCACCGGCCAGCAGGCCGAGCAGGGCCAGACCGGCCCACAGACGCCGCCGCCTGCGCACCGCCACGACCAGTGCGTGCAGGTCCAGCAGCGGAGCGGAGGCGGACGACTGCGGAGCCGTACTCGTCGTCATGCGGCACCTCCTGTCGCGTTCTCGGGCACCGGAGCCGCCGCGGTGGCGCTCTCCGCGGGGCGGTCGGCCGGTCTTGTCGCACGGGCCCGGACCGCGCCGGCGACGACGACACCGACGACCTCGTGGCCGCCGTCCGCGCACGCCTCGGCGAGGCCGGCGAGCTCCTCCGCGGTGCGGCTGCCCGCGCCGAGCACGACCAGGACACCGGACTCGGTGTCGCGGTCCGGCACCATCGGCCGGGACACGGCGACCTCCACCACCCGCAGCACCGGTTCACCGTCGGTCTCGACGGCGAGCTGCTCCGCGGCCCGGCGGGCGACCTCGTCGTCGTCCGGGACCACGACCAGCAGGCGCCGGGCGGCCGGCAGCCGTGCCCGCAGGCGCCCGCACACCCGCCGGTAGCGGACGAGCCGCCCGGCCTCGTCGGAGGAGTGCGGAGTCGGCAGGTCCCAGCGCACGTCGATGCCCAGCAGCCGCCGGAACCGGGCCCGCGCGCCGCGTGCCTTCGGCCGGTGGGCGCGGCGGTCACCGGGTACGTCGACGGTGCCCAGCAGTGCCGCGCGCAGCGCCGCGGCCATCTCGGGTTCGGAGCGCAGCCGCCGGTTCACCCGCGCCGCGGCGAGATGACCGACGACGGCGAGCACGAAGAACAGCAGGGCACCGCCGCCGACGAGTTGCAGCCTCGTCGGCGGAGCCTCGCCGGTCGGGCGGGCCGCCGGCCCCATGACGACCAGACCGGCCCTGTTGTTCGCCGGGTCGGCCTCCTCCAGCTTCTGCATGGCCTCCTGCAACGTGCTGCGCAGCTTCTCCAGCTCGGTGCGGGCCTGCACGCTCTCCACCGTCTGCCCGGGATCGGCCGCGTTGGCCAGGTCGGTGATGCGCTGGTTGGTCCGCTTCACCTGCTCCCGCAGCGCCTCGGGCCCCGCCGCCCCGTCGGCATCGGTGCCGCCGCTCGCGATCCGTGCCGAGTACGCCACGAACTGCTGGGCCATCTCGTCGGAGAGCCGCTGCGCACGCTCCGGGGTCTCGGCCGTCCCGGAGATCTTGACGACGTTCCCGTCGGCGGTCGCGGCGCTCACCCGGTCGCGCAGCTCGCTGTCGCTGACCCCGCTCCAGCCGAGCGCCTCGCCCGCCCGGTCGACCACCGACGAACTGGTCGCGATCTCCACCTGGGTGATCAGCTCGCGCTCCTCCCACGGCCCCGGCAGCAGGACCGAGGCGGACGCCGTGTAGCGCGGCGGGAAGAGCACCGAAACGCCGTAGCCGACGAGCGCGCCCACCACGACGAGGACGGCGAGCAGCCGCCGGCGCCGGCGCAGTATTCGCCCGACCGTGACCAGGCGTATCGTGTCATCGCTCAACGGCGCGGCCTTCCCCCTGCTTTGGTCCCGGCGGCGGCGTACGCGGCGAGCAGTGCCTTCTGCGAATTGCGCCAGGAGAGCTGCCCGTTGACGCGTTCCTGGCCGATCTTGCCCATCCGGGCCCGCTCGCCGGGGTCGTCCAGCAACCGCGCGACGAGCCCGGCGAACTCGGACTCGTCGTTGGCGGCGGCGTAGAGGGCCGCCTCACCGGCGGAGACGCGCGCCTCCCGGAGGTCGAACGAGACGATCGGCCGGCCCATCGCCATGTACTCCAGGACCTTGTTCATGGTCGACACGTCGTTGAGCGGATTGCGCGGGTCGGGGGAGAGGCACACGTCCGCCGTGGACAGGTAGCGCACCAGGTCGGCGTCCGGGATGCGCCCGGTGAACTGCACCTGCTCGCCGAGCCCCAGCGACCGGGACAGCTCCACCATCGCGTCGAAGGCGTCACCGGAGCCCACGAACACCGCGTGCCAGTCGGTCCGCCCGGCCTCGTCGCGCAGCTTGGCGAGCGCCCGCAAGGCGTAGTCGACGCCGTCCTGGGGGCCCATGACGCCGAGGTAGCACAGCAGATGGGGCTTGCCCCGCTTCAACTCCGGTTCGGCGGGCACCGGCTGGAAGCGGTCGGTCGCGGGCGCGCTGCGCACCACGAACACGTCGTCCGGGCGCCGGCCGCCGCGGCGCAGCGCGACGTCCTTGTAGCTCTCGTTCGTGGCGAGCACGATGTCCGCGGTCCGGTAGGTGAGCCGTTCCAGGGCGCACACGGCGCGGTAGAGCAGGTCCTTGCCGCGGCCGAACCGCGAGAGGTACAGCTCGGGTATCAGGTCGTGCTGGTCGAAGACGAACCGCGCGCCGCGCCGCTTGAGCCACAGGGCCGGCAGGAACAGCAGGTCGGGCGGATTGCAGGCGTGCACCACGTCGACCGGACCGACCTTGCGGGCCAGCCGGAAGGTGTGCCAGAGCGCCGCCCCGTACTCCCGCAGATAACCGGCCGGCCCTCCGGTCGCCGCGCGCAGCGGGTAGCGGTGGATGCGCACCCCGTCGACGACCGCTTCCCGCTCCGTGTCCCGCTTGGTGCCGCGGGGACAGATGACGTGCACCTCCCAGCCCGCGTCGCGCAGCGTCGTGCACTCCTGCCACACCCGCCGGTCGAAGGGCACCGACAGGTTCTCCACCAGGATCAGCGCGCGCCGCCCCGGCCGGTCGCCGGTGCTGCCGCCGCGCGGCGTGCCCCCGGACGTCGTGTCACCAAGCAAGGCCCATGTACCCCGGTTCGGTCCGGCGCGCGTCGGCGTCGGGAAGGTGGATGAGGTCGATCAGCAGCGGGCCCCCGCCACGGGGGAGCGCCGCCAGCACGGCCGGGTCCCTGGTCCCGACCAGGCACACCTCGGCGTGTTCCAGCACCTCGTCGACGGAGTCCGCGAGCAGCTGGGCGAGGTGCGGCAGCCGGGTCTCGACGTACTCGCGGTTCGCGCCCAGCAGCCGGGACAGGCTCACGTTGGCGTCGTGGATCCTCAGGTCGTAGCCCTTGCCGAAGAGCCGCTCCGCCAGCTCGACCAGCGGGCTCTCCCGGAGGTCGTCGGTGCCGGGCTTGAAGGACAGCCCGAACAGCCCCACCCGGCGCTTCCCGGTGCGCTCCACCAGCTCCACCGCGCGCTCCAGGTGGGCGGAGTTGGAGGGCAGCACATGGGCGAGGATCGGCACCGACACGTCCGCCCGCTGCGCCGCGTGGACCAGGCTGCGCAGGTCCTTGGGCAGGCAGGAGCCTCCGAAGGCGAAGCCGGGCCGCAGGTAGGCGGGGCTGATGTTCAGCTTGCGGTCGGCCAGGAAGACGTCCATGACCTGGTGCGAGTCCACGCCGAGCGCCTGGCACACCGCGCCCAGCTCGTTCGCGAAGCCGATCTTGAGGCCGTGGAAGGCGTTGTCCGCGTACTTGATCGCCTCGGCCGTCGCGACCGGCACCCGGAACACCTCCCCGGGCAGGCTGTCGTACAGCCCCAGCACCGCGTCGCCGCTCGCCGGGTCGAGTTCGCCGATGACGGTCTTGGGCGGGTCGAAGAAGTCCCGCACGCTCGTGCCCTCGCGCAGGAACTCCGGGTTGACCGCGACCCCGAAGTCCACCCCGGCGGTGCCGCCGACGTACTTCTCCAGGATCGGCACCAGCAGGTTCGTGCAGGTGCCCGGGAGCATGGTGCTGCGGAACACCACGGTGTGCCGCCCGGCGCTTCCGCCGTGCCCACCGCGGTCCGCCAGCGCGGCACCGATCTCCTCGGTGACGCGTTCCAAGTACGTGGTGCACAGGCTGCCGTTGGGCTCCGACGGCGTGCCCACGCAGATCAGGGAGATGTCGCTCTCCATGATCGCCTCGCGGACGTCACCGGTGGCGCGCAGCGCTCCGGTGCCCACGACCTCGGCGATCAGTTCCCCGATGCGCTCCTCGACCACCGGGGCCTTGCCGTCGTTGACCAGGTCGACCTTGACCTGGTTCACGTCCACCCCGATGACCTCGTGCCCCATGCCGGCCAGGCACGCGGCCGACACGCAGCCCACGTAGCCCAGGCCGAAAACGCTGACCCTCATGACCCGTTCCTCCCCCCAGGCAGGCCCCGAGGGCCTGCGATCCGCGCGTCGGCCCGGCGGCCCCCGCGCATCAGTACGCCCCCTGCCCGTGGACCACCGCGCGCAGCGTCTTCCACAGGATCACCGCGTCCAGCGCGAGCGACCAGTCCTCCACGTACCGCAGGTCCAGCCGGACCGCCTCCTCCCACGGCAGGTCGCTGCGTCCGCTGATCTGCCACAGGCCGGTGAGTCCCGGCTTGACCAGCAGCCGTCTTCGGATGTCCGGGCCGTACGCCGCGGACTCCTCCGGCAGCGGGGGCCGCGGACCGACGAGCGACATCGAGCCGGTGAGCACGTTGAACAGCTGCGGCAGTTCGTCGACCGAGTACCGGCGCAGCACGGCCCCCACCCGGGTCACCCGCGGGTCCCGGCGGAGCTTGAACAGCAGGCCCGCGCCCTCGTTGCGGTCGGCCAGCGCGGCACGGGCCCGGTCGGCCCCCGAGACCATGGTGCGGAACTTGAGAATCGTGAACTCACGGCCGTCCTTGCCGACCCTGCGCTGGCGGTAGAACGCCCCACCCCGGCTGTCCACCAGGACGAGCAGGGCGACGAACACCATCAGGGGCGCGAACAGCGTCAGCAGGATCGCCGCGCCCAACCGGTCGACCACCGCCTTGACGGCCCGGCGGCCCCCGGTGAAGGTCGGCATGCTGACCCGCAGCAGCGGGATCCCGAGCACCGCGTCGACGTGCAGCCGCGGGCCGGCCACCTCCATCAGGACGGGGGCGACGACCATCTCCGCGTCGCTGCCCTCCAGGTTCCAGGCCAGCCGCTGCAACCGGTGCGGCGACCAGTGCGGGTCCGGGGTGACCGCGACGACCCGGTACCCGTCGCGGCGTACGTGGTGGGCGACGTTCTCCAGTGGGCCGACGACCGGCACCCCGTCCAACTGGTCGCCCTCGATTCCGGGGCCGACCGTCGTGCAGACCGCGTCCACGCGCCAGCCGAGGTGCGGGAACCTCCGGGTCCGGGCGATCAGATCGCGCACGGTGGCCGGGCTGCCGGCGGCCAGCACCGGCCTCAGGCAGCGCCCTTCCTTGCGCTGCCGGTGCAGCCGTACCCGCAGCGCGTAACGCGAGATCATCGTGACGATCGCGATCGCCGGGACGGCGACGAAGATCCAGAGTTTGATGTTGCGCGAGGTGAGGGCGATTCCGCCGAGCGCCAGTACGACGGTCGCCATGAACAGTGAGCGTCCGAGCCGGCGGAATTCCTCGGCACCCTGGCCGAGTACGGCCGGTGCCCACGACCGGCTCACCGCCAGCGCGCCGAGAACCAGCAGCTCGGTTCCGAACGCGAGAATTCCCCATTTCTCATGCCAGTTGGCCGCGTCCCGGACCCCGAAGAAATTGCCGATGCCCGCCACCACGAAGGCGGTGGCCACGGTGTCGCTGGTGATCACGGTACGGCGGTACCGCTGCTCCCAGTCGCTCGCTGACCGGCTGACGGCCCCGTCGGCCAGATGCCCGCGCGTAGACGGAAACGGGCTGACCACTCCCCCTTGCCGCACAGAACCCCCCAGGTCCCCAGTGGTTCGACGTGTTCGCCTAGCACTGTTCCTCCCCCTCGGGAGGCCCCCGCCTCCCGCGCCGCGCTGTTCCTCCCCACGGGCGGCCCCCGCCTGCCCGCGCACAACGTTCCGGCTATGCCACAGCAATACGAGCCATGCACAGTGACAGCAGCAGACCCCCCTGCCCCGGATCTAAAGATCATTACCGGTCGCCCCGTGCCTGAACGGCTGAAGCACGGTCAATCTAGACCATCGGGGCCACCGTGTAGAGGGGATGTGTGTAATTCGTGCTCAAGCTTTGGGAGTTGATCAAGGGGCCTGTGAAACCCCAGGTATCTCTTCCCGCCACCGTGTACTCCGCATTCCCGCCACTACGTACTCCGGTACCCGCCGACGCGTCGTCCGGGGCCGCCGAGCGTCACCGTGATTCTCCCGCCGCCCACGCGCTCGCGCACCGCCGCTTTTCAGGCCACGAGCAGCCGGAGGCCGAGTTCGGCCGCGTCGAGATCCAGGAGATCGCGGTTGCGCTCGGACCAGCGGCCCGAGGCGAGGTCGTCGCGCAGGCCGGCCACCGCCCGCCCCTCGGCCCGCGGGCCGACCCTCGTCCACACGGAGACCGCGCGGCGCACGGGGTCCTCCAGATACGCCTCCGGCCGGCGCCAGTAGGCCTCCAGGAAGCCGTCGGCGCAGTCCCACGGGATGAGCACCGGCTCCAGGCGGCCCCCGATCGCACGGGCCAGCCGGTCCACCGGAGGCCGGTCCGCGACCAGGTCGGCCACCTCGGGCAGGTAGTCACGGGTCAGCCAGAACCGGTGCCGCCAGGCGGCGTCGCCGGCGTCGTGGGTGAACACCACCACGCGACGGGCGACGCGGCGCATCTCCCGCAGCCCGGCGATCGGGTCCCGCCAGTGGTGCACGGTGCTGAAGGCCATCGCGGCGTCGAAGGACCGGTCCGCGAACGGCAGGTTCTCCGCGGCGGCGGCCACGCACCGGGCCGCGCCGGCGGGGCGCCGCGCCCGCATCACCGCCGACGGTTCCACCGCGGTCACCTCGCGGTCCGGGGGCTCGTAGGAGCCGGTGCCGGCGCCCACGTTCAGCACCGTCCGCGCGTCGCCGAGCGCCTCCCAGACCTTCGCGGCGATCCGCGGCTCGGTGCGCCGCGTCGCCGGATAGGCGGCCCCGATGGCCTCGTACAACTCCGTGCCGAACGCCTTGAGTTGGTCCTCCGGCGTGGTCCTGATCCCCATTGTCCGCGCCTCCAGCTCCCGGTCGATGGCCGTCACCATGGAGGCGGCGCGGTCGCGCCGTTCGACCAGCAGGCCGCGCAGCCGGCGCAGCCGCGCCACCGCGTCGGCGGCCGGGTCGTCGACCAGGTCCGCGATGTCGCGCAGCCCGAAACCCAGGCGCCGGTGGGCCAGGACCCCCCGCAGCCGCCGCACGTCGTCCGCCGAGTAGGCCCGGTATCCGGCGGCGGTCCGCGCGGAGGGCCGGACGAGGCCGATGTCGTCGTAGTGGTGCAGCGTGCGGACGCTCACGCCGGTCAGCTCGGCCACGCGTCCCACGGTCAGGTGCTCCTCCATGACGGGGAGGATGCGGCATCACGCCACGTGAGGGTCAAGCCCCGCGGTCAGCCGGCGAGCAGGTGGTCCCGGCCGAACATCGCCGCCGTGGCCCGCGCGGTCGGCGTACCGGAGTCCAGGTCCGCGCCGGCTTCGATCAGTACGGTCACCACGTCGTCGGCCCCCTTGAACAGGGCACCGGCGAGGGGGGACTGGTCCCGGCCGTTGCGGAGGTCCGGGTCGGCGCCGTGCCGGATCAGGGCCCGCACGCTGTCGGCGTGACCGTGGTACGCGGCGAGCATGAGGAGGGTGTTGCCCGCCGGATCGCGTACGTCCGCCGGCAGGCCGTGTGCCAGGAACTCCAGCAGCTGCTCGGTGCGGCCCTCCCGGGCCAGGTCCATGGCGACGGCCACGACGCGCTCCGTCTGCTCGGGAGTCAGGCCACCGCTGTTGTCCATGTCCATGATGTCTCCGTGGCGGTACACGCCCGCACCGGCACGGGCACCTCGGTGGTGCCCGCGCCGGTGCGGTGCACGGCTACCGCGCGTCGTTGTGACCGGCCGGGTCAGCGGTTGCCGGCGGCCAGGGCCTCGATCGCCTTGCGGACGCCCGCGCCGTAGGCCGGGTCGGCCTGGGTGCAGTTGCCGATGTGGCGCTCGATCGTCTGCTCCGAGGCGCCGTCGATCGCGCGCGCCGTGTTCTCGAAGAGCACCTGCTGCTGCTCCGGGCTCATCTGCCGGAACAGGTTGCCGGGCTGCTCGAAGTAGTTGTCGTCGTCCTCGCGGTAGTTGAACCGGTCGGCGACGGCACCCACGGCCTGGCTCGGCTCGCGGTAGGCCGGCTGCTCCTGCCAGCGCCCGTAGGAGTTGGGCTCGATGCCCGGGGTGGCCCCCTGGTTGCCGTCGACGCGCATGCCACCGTCGCGGTGGTAGGAGTTCACCGGGTTCTTCGGGGCGTTGACGGGGATCTGGTGGTGGTTGACCCCGAGGCGGTAGCGCTGGGCGTCGCCGTAGGAGAAGAGCCGGCCCTGCAGCATCCGGTCGGGGGAGAAGCTGATGCCCGGGACCACGTTGGCCGGGCTGAAGGCGGCCTGCTCGACGTCCGCGAAGTAGTTGTCGGGGTTGCGGTTGAGCTCCCACTCGCCGACCTCGATCAGCGGGTAGTCCTTCTTCGACCAGACCTTGGTGAGGTCGAAGGGGTGGAAGCGGTAGTTCTCCGCGTCGGCCTCCGGCATGACCTGGATGAACAGCTTCCACTTCGGGAAGTCGCCGTCCTCGATCGCGTCGAAGAGGTCGCGCTGGTGGGACTCGCGGTCCTTGCCGACCAGGGCCTCGGCCTCGGCGTCGGTGAGGTTCTTGATGCCCTGCTGGGTGCGGTGGTGGAACTTGACCCAGAACCGCTCGCCCTCGGCGTTGATCAGGCTGTAGGTGTGCGAACCGAAGCCGTGCATGTGCCGGTAGGAGGCCGGGATGCCGCGGTCGGACATCACGATCGTGACCTGGTGCAGGGCCTCGGGGAGGTTGGTCCAGAAGTCCCAGTTGTTCTCGGCGTTGCGGAGGTTGGTGCGCGGGTCGCGCTTCACCGCGTGGTTGAGGTCGGGGAACTTCAGCGGGTCACGGAAGAAGAAGACGGGGGTGTTGTTGCCGACCAGGTCCCAGTTGCCCTCCTCCGTGTAGAACTTCACGGCGAAGCCGCGGATGTCGCGCTCGGCGTCGGCGGCGCCGCGCTCACCGGCAACCGTGGAGAACCGGGTGAACAGCGGGGTCTTCTTGCCGATCTCGGAGAAGATCTTGGCGCTCGTGTACCGGGTGATGTCGTGGGTCACCGTGAAGGTGCCGAACGCGCCCGAGCCCTTGGCGTGCATCCGGCGCTCCGGAATGACCTCGCGGTCGAAGTGGGCGAGCTTCTCCAGGAACCACACATCCTGTAGGAGCATCGGACCGCGCGGGCCGGACGTCAGCGAGTTCTGGTTGTCGGGAACCGGTGCACCGGCAACCGTGGTCAGCGGCTTCTGGTTGTTCTCAGGCAAGGCTTGCTCCTCGGTGTGGTTCTTCGCGGGCACCACCCTACCTTGGACAGGATCTAAGGCAAGGAGCCATCTAGAGCCATATCGGCTCTTGAGTTGACGCCGGACCCTGCTAGGGTGCTGCGCATGAGTGATCTCCTGGACCGGCTCCGTGAACGCGGCTGGCGCCTGACCGCGCAGCGCCGCGTGGTCGCCGAGGTCCTCGACGGAGACCACGTGCACCTGACGGCCGACGAGGTGCACGCCCGTGCGGCGGCGCGACTGCCCGAGATCTCCCGGGCGACGGTGTACAACACCCTGCGCGAACTGGTGCACCGGGGCGAGGTCGTCGAGGTGTCGACCGACGGCCGCGCCAAGCGCTACGACCCGAACGCGCACCGCCCGCACCACCACCTGCTCTGCGCGCGCTGCGGCTCGATCCGCGACGTGCACCCGACGGGCGACCCCCTGGCGAACCTCCCGGCCTCGCAGTCCTTCGGCTTCACCGTCCTGGAGGCCGAAGTGACCTACCGCGGCATCTGCCCGGACTGTGCCGCCTGACACCGTCGGCGATCCCGTCCGCTCTCATCCCTTCGGGGCGTTCAAGGCGCAGCCCTCCGCGCGTACCGACACAGTGGTTCCTGAACCACTGTGTCGGTAGAAAGCGAGGCGCGCCGTGAAGATCGCGGTCATCGGAGGTACAGGACTCATCGGCTCCCAGGTCGTCGAGAAGCTGGACGCGGCCGGACACCGGGCGGTGCCCCACTCGCTGTCCACCGGAGTGGACGTCGTCAGCGGCGAGGGCGTGGACCGGGCGGTCGAGGGAGCCGACGTCGTCGTCAACCTGACGAACTCGCCGACCTTCGACGACGCCTCGCCCGGCTTCTTCCAGGCGTCGATGGACAACCTGCTGGCCGCGGCGGAGCGGGCCGGAGCGGGTCACTTCGTGATTCTCTCGATCGTCGGCGTCGACCGGGTGCCGGGGCTGGACTACTACCGCGCCAAGGTCCTTCAGGAGGAGATCCTCCGGGGCGGTCGGGTGCCGTACTCGATCGTGCGCGCCACCCAGTTCATGGAGTTCATGGAGGCCGTCCTGTCCTGGACCGCGGACGGTGACACCGTCCGGCTGCCCGCCACGCCGATCCAGCCCATTGCCGCGAAGGACGTGGCGGCCGCGGTGGCGGAAGTCGCCGTGGGCAGCCCGCTGAACGGCATCCGCAACATCGGCGGACCGGAGGTGTTCCCCCTCGACGACCTGGGCCGCCTGACCCTCTCCCGCAAGGGCGACGGGCGTACGGTCGTCACCGACCCGGCCGCGGGCATGTTCGCGGCGGTCGAGGGGGACGTCCTGACCGACACGGACGCCCACCTGGCCCCCACCCGGTACACCGACTGGCTGTCCTGAATGCCCGAGCGCGCCGGCCACGACCCCGCCGAGGGCGTCGCGCCGAGGGGATTCCCGCGACGCCGGCCGAAGGGGTGGCTGTTCCAGGCGATCTACGGCCTGGTACTGGCCAGCGCCCTGGTGGCCGCGCTGGACGTGCCGGGCGAGGAGGCCAACCCCGGCCAGGACGCGCTGTGGGTCCTGCTCACGGCGCTGACGTCGGGCGCCGCCCACGGGTACGCGCACGTCATCGCCCAGCGCGCGTCCGGCGACGGGACCGCCCGGCCGAGCCGGCTGCGCGCGGCAGCCGCCGAGTGGCCGCTGGTCGCCGCCGTGCTGCCGACGGTGGCCATGCTGCTCGCCGCGACGGCCGGGTGGTGGGCGGAGGACACTGCCGCCGACACGGCCCTGGTGCTCAACACCGTCCTGCTCTTCGCCCTGGGCACCTCCGCGGCCCGCACCGCCGGGCTCGGCCGCCTGTCCTCGTGTCGCGCGGGACTCCTGGACATGCTGATCGGCCTGGTGATCATCGTCGCGGACGCGCTGATCGAGTAGCGGGTCGTGCCGCCCGCAGCACGCCGTCCCGGTGCGCGGCGGTCGCCGGCCCGACGGCTCAGCCGTGGAAGGCCGCGACCTCGTCGTGCCATGGTGCTCGGCGACGCCGACTACGGCCGCCACGCGCGGGCCGCGGCGGAGACCCTCCTCGCGCACGCCCTGCCCGCCGGGGACTGACGCCCCCCCGCCGTCACTCGGCCGGCTCCCGGGGGTCGCGGTCGCCGCCCTCGCGCTGGTGGCCGCGGCGGGCGTCGCGGTCGAAGATGCCCAGGATCTCGCAGGGACCGCCCGCGGTGCCGATCGCGTGCGGCATCATCGTGGGGAACTCGGCGGCCTGGTGCGTCTCGACGCGCAGACGGCGGTGGCCGAGCATGAGGACCGCCGTGCCGGACAGCACCACGAGCCATTCGCGCCCCGGGTGTGCGCGCATGCGCGCCGGATTCTCGGGCGGCGGCTGGGTCATGCGCTGGCGCACCACGGTCATGCCGGGATCGCCCTTCACCGGCCAGCGCATCAGGCCGTGGGCGCCGTCGACCATCGGACTGATGATGACGTCGTCGTCGGCCGTCTCCACGAGCTGGTCCAACGTGGTGTCCAGGGCGCGGGCGAGAGTGACCAGCTGATCCAGGGCGAGGCGGCGCCGGCCGTTCTCGATGCGGCTCAGCGAGGACTGGCTGAGATTGGCGCGCCCGGCCAATTCCTCCAGGGACCACCCCTGCGCGACCCGCAGGGCGCGGATGCGTTTGCGTACGAGGCTGTCCAGGTCTCCATCTTCTTGCGTCATGAGCAACATCGTATGCTTCGCAAGCAAAGCGGGCTTAGCTTCGGACGCAGTCGAGCCGCTCTTCCCCGACATCCTCCACACCCCGTCGGGCGGCGGCATGCCCTGCGAAAGGAACCCATGCGTACCAGCCCACCCGTACAGGCCGCCCGGGCCGGCGGCGGGGACACCCCCGACGCGCGTCAACTGCGCACGATCCTGATCGCCGTCTCCGTCGCGCTGATGGCCGTCATCGCGTCGGTGTCCGGTCTGAACGTCGCACAGACCCACATGGCCGTCGAGTTCGGCGCCTCCCAGGACACGGTCCTGTGGATCATCAACATCTACACGCTCGCCCTGGCCGCACTGCTGCTCCCGCTCGGCGCCGTCGGCGACCGCCTGGGCCGCAAGCCCATGCTCGTCGCCGGACTGGGCGTCTTCGGTGCCGCGAGTGTCGTCGCGGGACTCGCGCCCTCGGCGGAGGTCATGCTCGCCGCCCGGGTGGCCGCCGGTGCCGGCGCCGCGATGATCATGCCCGTGACCCTCGCCGTCATCACCTCCACCTTCCCCGAGGAGCGGCGCGGCAAGGCGATCGGCGTGTGGACCGGTGTCGCCGGAGGCGGCGGCATCCTGGGCATGTTCCTCTCCGCCCTCCTCGTCGACGTCGCCGACTGGCGTCTTCAGTTCGTCCTCCCGGTGGTCCTGGTCCTCGTGTCCCTGGCCCTGGCCCTGAAGTCGGTCCCCAACTCCCGCGAGACGCCGGGCCACCGGTTCGACACGGCCGGCGCGCTGATCTCCACCATCGCCGTGACCGGCCTCATCTTCGTGTTGCAGGAAGGCCCCGAACGCGGCTGGACCGCCCCGGTGACGCTGACCGGACTCGCCGTCGGCATCGGCGCCGCCGTCGCCTTCGTCGCCTGGGAACTGCACCGCCGCGACGCCTCGCTGCTGGACGTGCGCCTGTTCCGCGAGCGCGGCCTGGCAGGCGGCTCGATCACCCTCCTGGTGGTCTTCGGCGTCCAGGCGGGCATCGCGGTGGTTCTCTTCCCGTACTTCCAGGCCGTACTCGGCTGGTCGGGCCTGCTGTCCACGGTGGCGCTGATGCCCATGGCCGTCATGATGATGGCGACCTCCGGTCTGGCCCCCGCGCTCGCCGCACGCGCCGGCTCCCGCCCGACCATGGCCCTGGGCATCGCCCTGGCCGGCGTCGGCCTCGCGCTCATGGCCCTGTTCGTCTCCGTGGACGACGGATATCTGACGATCCTGCCCGGCATGGTGGTCATGGGCGTCGGCATGGGCCTGTCGATGACCCCGTCCACCGAGGCGATCACCGGCTCCCTGCCGCGCGGGAAGCAGGGCGTCGCGTCCGCACTCAACGACGTCACCCGCGAGTTCGGCACCGCACTCGGTGTCGCCCTGCTGGGGGCGCTGCTGACCAGCGGCTACCGCAGCGCCGTCGACGCACGGTTGGACGGCATTCCCGAGGGGCCCGCGGACAGCGCCCGGGAGGGCGTGGCCAACGCCGTCGAGGCCGCGGGCAGCGCCGGTCCGCACGGCCCGGACCTGCTGCACGCCGCCCGGCAGTCCTTCGTCGACGGCTGGCAGCAGGCCATGTGGGCCGGCGTGGCCGTCATGGGCGTCCTGTTCGTCTACATCGCGTTCCGCGGGCCCGGCAGGACGGCACCCGCGGAGGCGGACGAACCGGAGGCCGCCGAGGCCCTCACCGGCCCGTGACCACGGGCGAGTCAGCGGTCCTGGGAGAGCGCGAGGAGTTCCGCGAAGGTGCCGCCGGCGTGGACGAGGTCGTCGTAGCGGCCCTGCTCGGTGATCCGGCCGTGCTCCATGACGACGATGTGATCCGCGATCTTCGTGTTCTCCAGGCGGTGGGTGACCACGATGGTGATGCGCTCGGCGGCGATCGCCTTGATCCGCTCGAAGATCCGGTGCTCACCGCGCGGGTCCATCTGGGACGTCGGCTCGTCCAGGATCAGCAGCCCCGGGCGCCGGTACAGGGCCCGGGAGCACGCCACGCGCTGCCACTGGCCGCCCGAGAGCTCGGTGCCGCCGAAGACGTCCCGGGACAGCAGGGTGTCCAGCCCCGCGGGGAGGCCGTCGACCGCTTCGCGCAGACCGACGGCTTCCACGGCCTCCCACACCGGGGCGTCGTCGTGGGTGCGGGGCTGGCCGAGGGTGACGTTCTCGCGGACCGGCATCGGCCACTGGGCGAAGATCTGCGGCACCAGACCGATGTGCGCCCACACGGTCGCGGGGTCCAGGTCGGCGAGGTCCGTGCCGTCCCAGGTGACCCGTCCCTTGTCCGGGAGGTAGATGCCGGTCAGCAGCCGGGTCAGGGTGGACTTGCCCGAGCCGTTCGCCCCGACGATCGCGAGGATCTGGCCGCGCTCCAGGGTGAGGGAGACGCGGTCGACGGCGGGCCTGTCCTTGCCCGGGTACTGGTAGACGACCTCCTCGAGCCGGATCCGCTCGGTCGGCGCGCGGTGCCGGCCCGGTCCGCGCCGCGGGGCGCGGGCCGCGGCGTCGTCGAGGAAGGCCTGCATGTCGCTCAGGTACAGGCTGGTGTGGAAGACCGCGGCGCCGTTGACGACGACCTGGGAGAGCGCGGCGAGGGTGGTCTGCACGGCGATGACGGCCGTGGCCGCGACCGCGAGTCCGATCCGCTCCGAGACCGCCAGCCAGGCAAGCGTCCCCCAGGTCAGGACCAGGAAGAGGCCGCCGGCCGACGCGGACGCCACCGCGATCCGCAGCGTGCGCGGTGCGGCGGCCAGGGTGCGCCGGTCGCACCGGTCCGACAGGGTCCGGTACCAGTGGACGAGGTAGTCGGTCATCGAGTTGGCGCGGACTTCGTCGCCGTACTTGGACGTCGTCGCCCACCAGCGCATCATGCCGCGCACGTTGCGGTCGGCGATGTTGGCGTAGTGGACCTCGTAGTCGACCCGTGCGGTGAGGACCGCGCCTACACCGGCCGGCAGCACGGCGAGCAGGAGCAGCGGCAGCATCAGCGGGTTGAGCGCCGACAGCACCCCGGCGGCCGTCACCATCCGGATCAGCGCGGCCAGGAACCGCTGGGCGTCGGTCACCATCACCTGGGTCCGCATCACCCCCATCTCGGCGGCTTCGTGCCGGTCGGAGAAGCCCTCCTGGGCGTACGCGGACGCCTCCACCCGGCACACCGCCTCGACCAGGGCGCTGTCCGTCTCCGTGGTCAGCCGGGGGGTGACGCGCCGCTCGGCGTAGGTGGCCACCGCCCCCGCGGCGCGGCCCAGCGCGGCGGCGAGCGCCACCACCAGCAGCGCGGGCGCCGCGTCGTGCAACCGGTCGGCGGCGGAGCCGTCGCCGAGGAGGGGCGTCATGGCGCGGGCCGTGGCGGTCAGCAGCACGGCGGCCGAGACACCGGTGATCACCTGGCAGCCGAGCAGCAACTGCACGGCCCGCCGGTCGGTCCGCCACGACAGCCGTGCGATCCGGCCCAGGACGGCCGGGATCTGCGCGCACATCCGCCCGAAGGACACCTCGGCGAGCGGATTGACGGAATACCGCCCGCTGTAGGTGATCTCCGCGGGAGCCGGTCGAGGCAGCGGCGGCGGTGGTGGAGGTGATGAGGAGTTCTGCTGTCCGTTCGCGGCGTTCGAGGTCAACGCATCCCCCTGGACGGTCGTTCGGCGCGGTCACCCAGCTCAACGACCCGACCGAGGTATCGAACACACGTGTTTCAGTCGCGGTCGCGACCCCGAGGTACCGCGCGTGTCGGTGGGTGGCGGCTGCACCGACCCGGGCGGGACAACAGGCGTGCGAAGCGGGGAGGTTGGCCGAATCGCCGACGCCGACGCACAGGGCGGCGGCGGGCCCCCGAGAACGCCGCGGCTAAGGTGCCAACACCGGTGCAGCAGACCATCGGTATCGGGCGCTCGCCGACTTCGCCCGGGCCTGCACGGCGCCGGAGCGCGGGGGACGCGGAGGGCAGGGGGAGGGCGGCCTCAGTCCTCGATCCAGCCGTGGCCCTCGCTGAACTTCAGGAGCGCGCCGCGGATGGTGAGGATCTGCTCCGCGGTCAGCTGCGGACTCGCGGTCAGCAGCAGCTCCGTCACGTCACGCCGGTACTCGTCGGAACTCAGCACATCGCACAGCGGTTGGCCGTTCTCGTCGGACAGCGCGGCCCTGGGCGCGGCCTCCTGGTGGCGCCGCGCGGGCTGGTGCCGCTCTCCCTCGGCGAGCCGGATGCCCGAGGCCTTCAGCCCGCGCTCACCGCTCTCCACCTCGAACTCCACGACCAGTCCGGCGCGCACGTACTCCTCGGGGATGAGCAGGTCGTTCACGTGCAGGAAGATGTCCTCACCGCCGTCCTCCGGCGCGATGAACCCGTAACCCCGCGTACTGTCGAAACGCACCACACGACCCGCGACCATGCGGACCCCCAACCTCTGCGAACCACACCCGTCCGGAGCCCGTCCCCGGAACCGGATGCATGCTATCGGGTGCTGTCCGCCAGGTGCCCGGTACACCGCACCGCGCCGGGGGAGCGGGCTGCGGGAGCCGCGGCGCACGGAAGTTACCGGTGCGACATCTCTTGACCCCCATGATCGCCTCGGCTTACCGTTCCCGCGTTTGCACCGGATTGAAACGATTCAATCAAGGAATTCCTCTCCGAACCCTGGGGCGCACATGCACGAACTCGTCTCGCAGCGTGGCGGGATGTCCCGACGCGCGGTGCTCGCCGCCGCCGTGACCGCGGGGGTGACCGCCACCGCGGTCGCCGCCCCGCCCGACGCCGCCGCGCTCCCCACCGGCCCTGCCGCCGGCCCGGCCGCCGGAACCGCCCGGTGGTTCACCGACCCCGCCCGGTCGGTGCGCCCGAAGTTCCGGTGGTGGTGGCCGGACGGTCTGGTCGACCCCGACGAGGTGGCCCGCGAGATCGACCAGATCGCGGACGCCGGTTTCGGCGGAGCCGAGATCGCCGCCGTCCACCACAGCATCCGGGACAAGTCGCTCCTGGACACCGCCCACCACGGCTGGGGCAGCAGACCCTGGCGCGACGGCGTCGAGGCCGCCCTGCGCCGGGCCGTGCGGCGCGGCCTGACCGTCGACCTCACCCTGGGCCCGAGCTGGCCCGCGGCCGTCCCCGGAGTCACCCCCGACGACGAGGCCGCCGCCCAGGAACTCGCCCACGGGCACACCTCGCTGGCCGCCGGGGCCACGTACCGCGGGCCCGTGCCCGCACCCGTCCACGCGGCGGCGTCCGGCGTCCGCGCCCAGCGCCTCCTCGCGGTCCAGGCCGCCCGCGTCGAGCCCGCCCACTCCACCCGCAAGGAGACGGGCCTCGACCCCGACAGCGTCCGCGACCTCACGGACACCGTCACCGACGACGGCCTGACCTGGACGGCACCCGCGGACGGCGAGTGGATGCTGATCGCCTACTGGCAGCGGGGCTCGGGACAGCAGCCGGAATCGGGGCCGCACTCCGCGCCCGCCGCCTTCGTCGTCGACCACCTGAGCGCGGCGGGCACCACCGCCGTCACCGACTACTGGGAACGGCACATCCTCACCGGTTCTCTGCGACGCCTGCTCAGAGCCGCGGGCGGTGCCTTCTTCGAGGACTCGGTGGAACTCGAGTCCGACGGACTGGTCTGGACGGCGCGCCTGCCCGAGGCCTTCGAGCGGCGCACGGGCCGGCCGCTGCTGCCCTGCCTGCCCGCCCTCGTCCTCGACGACAGCGACCAGGTGTTCGCCTTCGAGGCCCAGCAGACCCGGCAGATCCGGCACGACTTCTGGGCCACGGTCTCCGACCTGTTCAACCGGCACCACGTGGGCGCCCTGAAGGACTGGGCGCACTCCCTCGGCATGACCCTGCGCGCCCAGCCGTACGGCCTTCAGACCGACGCCATCGCCACCGCAGCGATCCTCGACATCGCGGAGGGGGAGTCCCTCGGCTTCAAGAACCTGGACGACTACCGGTGCCTGGCCGGCGGCCGGGACATGGCGGGGCACACCGTGCTCTCCTGCGAGGCGGGCGCCTACAACGGCTCGGCCTACAGCACCACGTGGGACCGCGTGCTGCGCACCATGGGCGGGGCCTACGCCGCGGGTGTCAACCAGACGGTGCTGCACGGCTTCTCGTACGCGAGTGCCCCGGAGGCCGAGTGGCCCGGATTCGCCGCGTTCAGCCCCTACAACGGGGCGCCGGGATACGGCGAGTCGTGGGGACCGCGGCAGCCGACCTGGCGGCACGCGCGGGACGTCGCCGGCTACCTCGGCCGTGTGCACGCGGTGCTCCAGGCGGGCAGGGCACGCGCGGACGTCGCCGTCTTCCGGCAGACCGGCTACACGGCCACGGGCATCGGCGCGTCCTGGTTCACCTCGACCGGTGTCCCGCTCGGCTGGACGCACCAGTTCCTGAGCGGCCCGCTCCTCGACCTGCCGAACGCGACCGTCTCCGGCGGCCGGCTCGCCCCCGAGGGACCGGCCTACAAGGCGCTCTTCGTCGAGGGGGACTTCTTCTACGGCTCCACTCCGACCCTCGCCCTCGACGACGCCCGCAGGATCCTCGGATTCGCGGAGGCCGGGCTGCCCGTGGTGCTCCTGGGCGCCTTCGACCAGGCGCTGACCCCGGGCGTGCCGGCGGCCGGTGAGACCGAGCGGCTGCGCGAGGTCCTCGCCCGTCTGACGGCGCTGCCGGGCGTCGTCCGGGTCACCGAGAAGACTGCGGTCGGCGATGCCCTCGCCAAGCTCGGCGTCACCCCGGACGTACGGCACTCCGTACCCTCGACCCTCCTGAACGCCCACCGGGCCACGGCGGACGCGGACTACTACTACCTGGTCAACGGCAGGCACGCCGAGACCGTCAAACCGCCCGTGGCCGCGATCGACCACGACGTCACCCTGCGCCGCACCCGCGGCCGCGACGCGGTCCCCTACGTCCTCGACCCCTGGACCGGCCGGGCGGTACGGGTGGGCCGGTACACCCAGGACGGCCGGGACGTGACCTTCCGGGTCGCCCTGCGACCGGGCCAGACGCTCGTGGTCGCGCTGGGACGTCCGGGACTCTTCGGCGACCGGCACGGCAGCCGCCCGCACGCCCTCGCCTCGGAGGCCGACGAGGTGCTGTTCACCGAACGCGGCCTCACCGTACGGGCCGCCGCGGCCGGCACCTACCGCACGCGGCTGTCCCGGGGACGGTCCGTCACCACCACCCTTCCCGAGGTCCCCGGCCCGATCGAGCCGGACCGGTGGCACGTCGAGGTCGAGGACTGGCGTCCCGGTGACCGCCCGACCCGCACCGAAAAGGTGCGCCGCACCCTGACGCTCGACACTCTGCTGCCCTGGTCGGGCATCCCGGAGCTGGAGGACTGCGCGGGCATCGGCCGCTACCGCACCACGGTCACCCTCCCCGGCGACTGGAGCGCCGCCCACGGCGCACTCCTGGAGCTGGGGCAGGTCGCCGACACCTTCCGGGTACGCGTCAACGGCCGGGAAGCGGGCCCCGTCGACCGGCTCGATCCCGTCGTCGACGTGGGCCCGTTGCTGCGCCGGGGCGCGAACACCCTCGAGATAGAGGTCGCGACGCCCCTCGTCAACCGGCTCCGGGTGAGCCGCCCCGAGGTCTTCGGAGGGCTCGCCCGCCAGGAGTACGGGCTGGTGGGGCCGGTGCGGCTGGTGCCGTACGCGCAGAAGACGGTCTGACCCCAGCGGGATTGAACGATTCAAAACAGCGCGGACGGTGCCGAGGCCCGTCCGCGCCGGGTCATGCCCGCTCCACACCCGCCAGCGCGCGCCGCGAAGGGACTTATGAGGCGTCAGCTGGTTCTTGTGAGACCCCTTGACGCTCCTGACGGTGCCACTTAGCGTCTCCGTCGAATCGAGTAAAACGATTCAATCGAAGGGAGCTGAGTCCCGCACCATGCCCGCACCGCACCGCAGACCCGTCCCCTCCCGGCGCCAGGTCCTGTTCACCGCGTCGGCCGCCGCGGCCGCCACCGCGATACCGACCGCACCCGCCGGGGCGGCCCCCGCCACCGCACCCGCCGCACCCGTCGCCCCGGCCCCCGCCGCCGCGGCACCCCGGCCGACGGACGGCACGCGTCGCCCACGTCCCGCGCTGGACGCCTTCCCGCTCTCGGCCGTCCGGCTCCTCGACAGCCCCTTCCGCGCCAACATGCGGCGCACCTGCGCGTACCTCCTCTTCGTGGACCCCGACCGGCTGCTGCACACCTTCCGGCTCAACGTCGGCCTGCCCTCCTCGGCCGAACCCTGCGGCGGCTGGGAGGCCCCCGACGTCCAACTGCGCGGCCACAGCACCGGACACCTCCTCAGCGCGCTGGCCCAGGCCCACGCGAGCACCGGCGAGCGTGCCTACGCGGACCGGGCCCGGCTGCTCGTCTCGGCACTGGCCGAGTGCCAGCGGGCGGCGCCCGCGGCCGGGTTCACCCGCGGCTACCTCTCCGCGTTCCCCGAGTCCGTCTTCGACCAGCTGGAGGCCGGGGGCAAGCCCTGGGCGCCCTACTACACCCTGCACAAGATCATGGCCGGTCTCCTGGACCAGTACCGGCTCAGCGGGAACCGGGAGGCGTTCGACGTCCTGCTGGAGATGGCCGCCTGGGCCGAGGCCCGTACGGCCCCGCTCTCGCACGAGCGGATGCAGAGCGTGCTCAAGGTCGAGTTCGGCGGCATGAACGACGTCCTCGCCCGGCTCCACCTGGAGACCGGCGACCCGGCGCACCTGCGCACCGCCCGCCGCTTCGACCACGACGAGCTGTACGCGCCGCTCGCCGCGGGCCGCGACGAACTCGCCGGGCGGCACGCCAACACCGAGATCGCCAAGGTGGTCGGTGCCGTACCGGCCTACGAGGCCACCGGTGACCGGCGCTACCTGGACGTCGCCGACACCTTCTGGACCACCGTCGTGCGCCACCACTCGTACGCCATCGGCGGCAACTCCAACCAGGAACTCTTCGGACCGCCGGACGAGATCGCGAGCCGGCTCTCGGAAGTCACCTGCGAGAACTGCAACAGCTACAACATGCTCAAGCTCGGCCGGGACCTCTTCCGCCACGACCCGGAGCGCACCGAGTATCTGGACCACTACGAGTGGACGCTGTACAACCAGATGCTCGCCGAGCAGGACCCCGACTCGGCGCACGGCTTCGTCACCTACTACACCGGGCTGTGGGCGGGCTCCCGGCGCGAATCGAAGGGCGGCCTCGGCTCGGCCCCCGGCAGCTACAGCGGGGACTACGACAACTTCTCCTGCGACCACGGCACGGGCCTGGAAACGCACACCAAGTTCGCCGACACCGTCTACTTCCGCACACCCGGCACCCGCCGGCCCGCGCTCCACGTCAACCTGTTCATCCCCTCCGAAGTGCGCTGGGACGAACTGGGCGTGACACTCCGCCAGGAGACCGACATGCCCACCGGCGACCGCACCCGCCTGACCGTCACCGGAGGAGAGGCCCGGTTCTCGCTGCGGATCCGCGTGCCCGGCTGGCTGGCGGCGAGCGATCGCCACGCCGAGCTGACGGTGAACGGCCGACGCGCCGGCGGACGCCTCGAACCGGGCACCTACGCGACGGTGACACGTCGCTGGCGGACCGGGGACCGCGTCGAACTGGTCCTGCCCCGCACTCCCGTCTGGCGACCGGCTCCCGACAATCCGCAGGTCAAGAGTGTGTCGTACGGCCCGCTCGTCCTGGCGGGCGGCTACGGGGACACGCCGCTCGCCACGCTGCCCGCCATCCGACCCGAGACGCTGCGCCGCACACCGGGCGAGCCGACCCGGTTCACCGCCCTGGCGGACGGCCGGCAGGTCCCCCTCCGCCCCTTCCACGAGATCCACCACCAGCGCTACAACGTGTACTGGTCCGTCGCACCGCGGCCCGCACCCCCCGGTGACGTGGCCCGCTACCCCCTCGACGAAGGGGGCGGCGCCTCGGTGACCGACCGCACGGGGGCGTTCGCCGACGGCCTGCTGGCCGGCGGCGCCACCTGGAGCACCGACGGCGACCCGACCGCGGTGACGCTCGACGGACGCGACGGCCACGTCGTCCTGCCCGCCGGACTGCCCAGCGGACTGGCGGAGCTGACCGTGTCCGCGCGGGTCCGCGTCGACACCCTCGCCCCCTCCGCCCGCGTCTTCGACCTGGGCTACAGCAAGGACACGTACCTCTTCCTCACCGCGACCACGGGCGCCGGCCGGGCCCGCGCCGCCCTGAAGATCGCCGGAATGGAGGCCGAGGACTTCGTCGACGCCACCGGACCGCTGACCCTCGGCCGATGGACCCACGTGGCGCTGACCCTCGCCGGGGGCACCGGTGTGCTCTACGTCGACGGAACCGAAGCCGGGCGGAACCCCGCCATGGTCGCCGGCCCCCTCCTGCTCGGCCGGACCAGCCGGAACTACCTGGGCCGGTCCCAGAACAGCACCCACCCGTACCTGCACGGCGCCGTCCGCGACTTCCGGCTGCACAACCGCGCCCTCACCGCCGACCAGGTACGGCGCCTCGCCCAGGGCTGACCACCACCGCGGCCACGCCGCGGCCCACCGCACCACCCCACCACCCGGGAGCACAGCCATGCCCGAACACCCCCTGTCCAGACGCCGTTTCGTGGCCGCGGCCGGTGCCACCGGCGCCCTGGCCGCCGTGGGCCTGCCCGACGCCGCCCACGCCGCCGGTCCACCGGCCGGCCCGGACCGCCCGGAGCGCGACGCCTGGTCCGCCCGGCACTTCGCCGACCCGCGCCACGACAGCCGTCCCACCGTCTACTGGTACTGGAACGGCCCGGTCACGCCCGAACTGGTGGACCGCCAGCTCGCGGACCTCAGGTCCAAGGGCATGTACGAGGTGATCCTCTTCTCCTTCGACAACGCCGAGATGACACCGGTGTTCTTCACCGAGGAGTGGTTCGACATCGTCGGCCACGTCCTGCGCACCGCCGAACGCACCGGTATGCGCGTCTGGTTGTTCAACGACGACCACTTCCCCAGCGGGCGGGCCGGCGAGTTCATCGTCAAGGGCGGACAGGTCGGCACCCGCACCTACACCCCCCGGCCCGAGCTGCGCCTGAAGGCACTCGCCCGCTCCACCACCGTGGTGCGCGGGCCCGCCTCGATCGACCTCCGGCACAGCACCGGCGTGGGCGTGGACGCGGGGCGGCTGGTCGCGGACGCCGCGGTGCTCGACGGCGCCACCGTCCTGAGGGACAGCACGGGGTGGGGCGAGTGCACCGTCACCGGCAGCGCGAAGGCCGAGCACGGCGCGGCCGGACTCCTCGTACGGGCCTCGGCCGACGGGCGCACCGGATACGCCGTCGCCTTCGACCAGAGCGGCGTGGTCACCGTGGAGCGGCTGACCGACGGTGCCGAACCGGCCGAACTGCTGCGCAGCACCCGCACCGACGGCTTCAACAAGACCAAGTTCCACTCCCTCCGGGTCGCCCTGCGCGCCGACGGCCTCTCCGTCACCCTCGACGGCAAGGACAAGGGCACCCTGGAGGACCTGACCGAGCGGACGGGCGGAGTCGGCGTGCGCGCCGTCGGCGACCAGCGCGCGGTGTGGGAGAGCCTCACCGTCGAGGCGGCCGACGGCACCACCCTGTACGCCGGCTCCTTCGACCGCTCCGCCGCCGCGGGCGACTTCCCCGAACGCGCCCAGCCGGCCGCGGGGTTCACCGTCGCGGCCGCCGCCGCCCGGCCCACGGCGGCCACCGCCGCCACCGACGTCGTGGACCTGACCGACCGCCTCACCGGCGGCCACACCTGGCAGGTCCCGGCGGGGGAGTGGCAGGTCGACCTCTTCGGCGGCGTACTCCTCGCCGACGACAGCCAGGGCTACAGCCGCAGCTACGTCGACCTGCTCGACGACGAACCCGTCGAGCTGTTCCTGGACATCCTGCCCGGCGAGTACCACCGCCGGTTCGGGCGCTACTTCGGCACGGTCGTCCCCGGCTTCTGGGACGACGAGCCGTTCTTCGCCTCGGCCGAGGCCCACTTCAAGCGCCTGCCGTGGTCACCCGCCCTCGACCGTGCGCTGCGCACCGTCGGCGTCACCCCCGGCACCGCCTACGCCGCCGCCTTCGACGACCTCGGCCGCTCCGGCCGCATCGCCCGCGGAAACTACTGGAAGGCCGTCTCCGACCGCTTCGCCACCGCCTTCCGCAAGCAGGCCCAATGGTACGAGAAGCGCGGCGTCGCCCTGATCACCAACCCGCTCTACGACGAGACCGCCCCCGCCAAGCGCATCGCCTCCACCGGCGACCTGCACAAGGTCAACCAGTGGGCCCAGGTGCCCGGTGGCGACATCATCACCGCCGAGTACGTGGCGGGCGAGCCCACCATGATCCCGCGCAACCCGGTGTCCGTGGCCCACCAGATGGGCCGCGAGCGGGCCCTGCTGGAGATGTTCGGCAACATGGGCTGGCAGGTCACTCCCGGCTTCGTGCACGCCACCGTCGGCGCGCAGGCCGCCCGCGGCATCAACCTGACGGTGCTGCACGCCCTGTGGACCGACGAGAGCCGCGTGTACTTCCCGCCGCCCTTCGGCCCGCGCGCCCCCTGGTGGTGGGCCATGCGGCCGCTCGCCGAGTGGATCGGCCGGGTCATGGAGGCCGGCCGCGGCACCTCCGCCGCCCGCACCGCGCTGCTACAGCCGCAGCGGGCCGCCGAGCAGTGGGCCGGCACGGACCGGCAGCAGGACGTGGACACCCCGCTCGCCGAGGCGGCCTACGCCCTGGAACGCGCCCAGGTGGACTTCGACCTGCTGCACGAGGGCGCCCTGACCCGGGACCCCGCGCTGCTGGCCCACGCCGAGGTCCGCGAGGGGCGCCTCGTCGTCGGGGCGGCCGCCTACGACCTCGTCGTGATCCCGCGGACACCGGTCCTGGACGCCGACGGGGTGCGCGTGCTGCGCGAGTTCGTCCGGGCCGGCGGCACCGTGATCGCGGTGGGCGCCCTGGAGACCGAGGAGGCCGACGGCGGCGACCGCACCCTCGCCCACGGCCTCTCCGACCTGTTCGGCGACCGGACACCCGCCCGCAGGCCCCTGGGCCGCGGACACGCCGTCCGGGTCGCGGACACCGGCGCGCTCGGAGCCGCCGCCGTCGAGGCCGGCACCGCGGCCGCCGTCCTGGAGCCGGCCCAGGACGCCGTCCGGGTGCTGCGGGTGCGCCGGGGCCCCGACACCGTCTTCCTGATCAACAACGAGAGCGGCGCGCAGGTGCGCACCGCCGCCGCGCTCCCGGCCACCGGCCTGCCCGAGACCTGGGACCCCGCGACCGGCACCGGCGGCCCCGCCCCCGTGTACCGGGCCACCAAGGACGGCGTACGGGTGCCGCTGGACCTGGAGCCGTACCGGACCGCCGTCGTCGTGGTCCGCGGCGGCCACCGCGACCGGCCCCACCTCACCGACTCGACCGTGCCCGTCCGGTCCGTGGAACGCCACGGGCGCGTGCTGCGCGCCACGGTGGAGGCCTCGGCGGCCGGAACCCACCGACTCGCCGGCGTCGACGGCGGCCACCGCTACCACGGCACCGTCCGCGTCGACGACCCGCTCGCCCCGCTCCCGGTGGTCGGCGACTGGACCCTCACCCTCGAACGCGAGGGCGCCGAACCCGTCACCGGGCCGCTGGGGAGCTGGACGGAGCACGACGAGCTGTTCTCCGGCAGCGGCACGTACACCACCGACATCGATGTCGACGCCGCCCGGCTGCACGGCCGCCGCGTCCTGCTGGACCTCGGGGACGTCCGCGACGTCGCGGAGGTGTCCGTCAACGGCACCGCGCTGCCGCCGCTGCTGTGGGCCCCGTTCACGGCCGACGTCACCGGGCACCTCCGGGCCGGGCGCAACACGCTGCGGGTCCGGGTCGCCAACACGCTGTCCAACGAACGCAAGAAGCCGCTGCCGTCCGGCCTGCTGGGCCCCGTGACCCTGCGCTTCCGGCACCGGACCACCGTCGAACTGCGCCGCGTGTGACCACCCGGCCCCCCTCCGGCCCCACCCCTTCCCCGCCTTCCGCCCCGTCCCGCCTCACCCGCCCGCCCGGCAAGGAGCCGCCATGCCCAGAACGACCCCGCTCGGCAGACACCGAACCGCCGCCGCCCTCGCCGGTGTCACCGCCTTCGTCACGCTGCTGGCCGGCGCGGTCACCGCCGACGCCGCGACCACCGGCACCATCGCCCCGACCGCGCTGCGCACCCAGCACCTGACCGAGGCCCTCGGTATCGACGACACCACCCCGGAACTCAGCTGGCAGACCACCGCCGGCGCCCCGAACACCCGCCAGGCCGCCTACCGCGTCCAGGCCGCCACCTCCCTCCAGCGGCTCCGCGCCTCCCGCCCCGACCTGTGGGACTCCGGGAAGGTGGAGTCGTCGGTGCCCGGCACGACGTACGCCGGGAAGGACCCGGGTTCGCGGGCGAAGGTCTACTGGCGCGTGATGCTCTGGTCCGGCGACGGGAAGCGGCACAGCGGCTGGAGCACCACCGCCGTCTTCGAGACCGGCCTCACCCGGCAGTCGGACTGGGACGCGCAGTGGATCACCCACCCCGACTGGCGGCTGAGCGAGCGGACGATCGAACCGGTCGTCGTCCGCCTGCCCCGCACCACCGCCCGCTACGTACGACTGGACGTCACCCGGCTCGGCCTGCCGCTGGCCGAGTCCTTCCCGGACCGCACCTGGCGCCTCCAGCTCGGCGAGATCGACGTCCGCGACTCCGGCACCGACACCGCCGGCCTGGCCCGCGGCGCCGCGGTCACCGCGTCCGAGAGCAACACCGTACGCAAGACCTGGGAACCCGCACTCGCCGTCGACGGCCTGCCCAACAGCGCCTTGCAGACCGCGGCGGGCTACGCGAGCGCCGCGCACACCGGTCCTGACGTCTCCGACGCGCCGATCACCCTCACCCTCGACCTGAAGGCCGCGAAGACCTTCGACGAGGTGGCGCTCTACCCCCGCGCCGACGTCCTCACCGACGACGGCCGGATCCCCGGACTGCCCGCCGACTACACCGTCTCCGCCGCCGACAGCGCCGAAGGACCCGCCACCCGGCTCGCGAAGGTCACCGGCCAGCGGCAGCCCACCCCCTACCTACCCGCCGGACTGCCCCTGCTCACCGACGACTTCACCCTCCCCAAGCGGGTCCGCAGTGCCCGCCTCTACCTCGCCGGACTCGGCATCTACGACGCGACCGTGAACGGCGAACCCGTGGGCGACGCGGTCCTCGAACCGGCCAACACGGACTTCGCCGAACGCGTCCAGTACGCCACCTACGACGTCACCGACCAACTGCGCACCGGCGCCAACACCCTCGGCGTCGGCCTCGGCAACGGCATGTCCAACGTCGTCAGCACCGCCGACCGCTACCGCAAGCTCTACGGCAACCTCAGCGACCCCAAACTGATCGCCCGGCTCGAAGTGACCCTGGCCGACGGCCGGGTGCGCACGATCACCAGCGGCGACGACTGGCGCACGACACTGGGCCCGACCACCGCGTCGAACTGGTACGGCGGCGAGGACTACGACGCACGCCGTGAGATCCCCCGGTGGGACGAGCCCTCCGGCGACCGGCGCGGCTGGCGGCACGCGGTCGAGGTGGCGGGCCCCGGCACCGCCGGCCGGCCCGCCCTGCTCAGCGCCCGCGAGACCGAGCCGATCCGCGTCGTGGAGACCCTGAACGGCAAGGAGGTCGACGGCGCCGAGGGCAGCCGCGTCTTCGACCTGGGCCGCAACATCGCGGGCTGGCCCGAGATCACCGTCCGCGCACCCGAGGGCACCGCGATCCGCGCCTACCCGGCGGAGAGCCTGAAGGACGGCCACGCCTTCCAGTCCATCAGCAACGTCGGCGCCCCTCTGTGGGACAGCTACACCACCGGCGGCCGGGGCGCCGAGACCTGGCACCCCCGGTTCAGCTACCACGGCTTCCGCTACCTGGAGCTGCGCGGGGTGCCCGAGAACGCGACGGTGAGCGTCCGGGGACACGTCCTGCGCGCCGACAACGCCTCGGCCGGCGACTTCACCAGCTCCGACCCCCTCATCAACGGCATCCACTCGCTGATCCGCCGTTCCATCGAGGGCAACATGATGAGCGTGCTCACCGACTGCCCGAGCCGCGAGAAGCTGGGCTGGCTCGAACAGAACCAGCTGGTCTTCCCCGCCCTCGCGGGCAACTACGACATGCGGTCCTACCTCCGCAAGATCGTCCGGGACATGGCCGACGCGCAGACCACCGACGGGCTGGTCCCGAGCACCGTCCCGGAGTACACCAGCCTCCCGGGCGCCTACCGTAACGACGCCAACTGGGGCGGCGCCTTCGTCCTCGTCCCCTGGCAGCTCTACCTCACCTACGGGGACCGCGAGACCCTGGAGACGTACTACCCGGACATGCGGCGCTACGCCGCCTTCCTGGAGACCCAGGTCGCCGACGGCATCCTCGACTACGGCCTGGGCGACTGGTTCACCCCCGACCGGACCTTCCCCCGGGCGGTGGCGGGCACCTACGGGTACTGGCGGGTGGTCGACACCCTGGGCCGCATCGCCACGCTCCTCGGCGACACCGCCGCGGCCGACACGTACCGCCACAAGGCCGCCGCGAGCGTCGCGGCGCTGACGGCGAAGTACTACGACACCACCACCGGCACCTTCGGCGGCGGCGGACACGGCGCCGAGGCACTCGCCCTCGACATGGGCGCGTACCCGCAGGGCGAGCGGGACCGTCTGCTCGCCCACTTCACCGGCGCCATCGAGGACGCCGGAAACCACCTGGTCCTGGGCGAGATCTCGCTGCCCGCCGCCTTCCGGGTGCTGAGCGGGGCGGACCGCGACGACCTCGTGCACGCCATCGCCACGCAGACGACCAGCCCCAGTTACGGCTACCAGGTGCTGGCCGGCAACACCACCCTGGGCGAGTCCTGGGACGGCGGGCCGGGACAGTCCCAGAACCACTTCATGCTCGGCGCCATCGACTCCTGGTTCACCACCCGCGTCGCGGGCATCGCCCAGACCGAGGACTCCGTCGGCTACGCGAAGCTCCTCATAGACCCGGCGGTGGAGGGCGACATGACCTCGGCGGCGGGCTCCTACCGCACCCCGTACGGCACCGCACGCACCGACTGGGAACGCGCGGACGGCCGCTTCCGCCTCACCGTGGACGTCCCCGCGGGCAGCACCGCGCAGGTGCACGTACCGGCCGACGGCAGCCGTGCGAAGGCACCCGACGGCGCACGGCTGCTGCGCCGGACGGGAGAGGAGGCCGTGTACGAGGTCGGCTCGGGCCACTGGACCTTCCGGTCGGCCATGCCCCGCGGACACTAGGACGCGGAGCCGGGGGGCGGGCGGCCGACCGTAGGTCGCGCCCGCCCGTCCGGCATGTCGCGGTCCGTGCCGGTATGACGGTCGGCCAGGATGCCGTCCGGGGCCCGGACGAGGCGAGGAGAGGACCACGGAAGGCGATCGGTCTCAGGATCTCCCGCCGGGGTCGCGGCAGCGCGCGGACACGTGGGCCGCGCGGCTGCTGACCCTCTCCGCGGGCGCCGTCAACGCCTGGGGCTTCCTCTCCCTCGGCGGCGTCTTCACCAGCGTGGTCACCGCCAACTCGGCGTTGATCGGGGTCGGTCTCGGTGGCGCGGACCCGACGCTCGGCGGACTGGCCGCCGTCGCGGTGCTCTGCTACGTGCTCGGCGCGGCGGGAGCCGGATGGGTGGCCGGGCACGCTCAACGGGGCGGGCGCCCGCACGGCGCCGGCTTCCTGCTGCTCGAACTCCTCCTGCTGTGGGCCGTCGTGGGATGGTGGCTCGCCGCGGACGGGGACCCAGCGGGCGGGCAGCGCACGGCGATGCTGGGCACGGTGGCGGCCGCGATGGGCTGCCAGAACGGCGGTGTCCGCGTCGCCATGGGCGCACAGATGCCGACCGCGTACTTGACGGGTCTGCTGACCGGGTTCGTCACCGACGCGGTGACGGACCGGCGCGTCCAGTGGCGCGTCCTGGTCACGCCGACTCTCCTGATCCTGGGCGCGGCCGCCGCCACGCTGCTGGAGCGGCTGCTGCCGCACGCCGCCCCGCTGCTCCCCGCGCTGCTGGTGACGGCGGCGTGGCTGACGGCCCATGCGCGTACGGGGGCCCGGCGCGCGCCCTGACCTCGGTCTTCGCCGGCACCGTGCACGCCTTCTCCACGGCGGTGGCGGCCCACGGCTACCAGATCTTCGTCGGGACCAGCTCGCGGTGGGGACCCGCCACACCCCGGGCACCCTGACGCTGCTCCGGGCGGCCGGGGTGCCGGTCGTGGAGACCTGGGGCTGGCCCGAGGACCCGGTGGACCTGCTGGTCGGCTTCTCCAACGCGGCGGCCGCGGCGGCGACGGTGGACCACCTCGTCCGGCGCGCGGCGCCACGGTGGACGTCCCGCACCGGGACGTGGGGTACCGGGCCGTCGCAGGCGAGAGCACCCGAAGCGTGGCGTACCGGACTCCCGTGGGCGGGGACACCCGAGGCGGCCCCGGGTGACCCCATGGGTCACGCGCGCGCCGCCCACACGAGCCCGCGGCCGACGATCGCCGCCGTCTGCGGCACCCGGAGGTCCGCGACGCGGTGGCCGAGGGTGCAGACGAAGACCCGCCCCGCTCCCCAGCGGCGCGTCCACACCACCGGGAACTCGACGGGTTCGTGCCACGGGTCGGCCGGGCCCGGGGTCAGCACGGACGTGGCCAGGACGGTGTTGAGGGAGTCCGTGACCACCCAGTAGTGCTCGGTCTCCACGTCGTAGTCCGTGACGCCCTCGACGATCTCGCCGTCCCGGTCCGGCGCGGCGGCGATGCGCACGGTGAACTCCTGGAACCCCTCCGGGTGCCACAGGAAGCGGCCTCCGAGCATCCGCAGGTAGCGCGGGTTGGCGACGTTCGTGGCGACCACGCCCCCGTGCCAGCCGGCGAAGCCGGTGCCCGCCTCCACAGCGTCGACCAGGTTGGCCTCCTGAGCCGCCGTCAGGTCCCCCGCCGACCACGAGTGCACGACGAGGTCGGTCGCGGCGAGCAGGCCGGCGTCCTCGTACACCGCGAGGTCCTCGGCCACCTCGACCTCGAACCCAGCGTGCTCCAGCGCGGGCATGACCGACTCGGTGCAGCCGACCGGGTCGTGCCCCTCCCACCCGCCGCGGACCACCAGGGCCTTTCGCATCCTCATGTCCTGTTCCCTCCGCGCGCCCTCGACGCGCTCTCGTCGTGTCCCCGGCGCAATCTCATCGCGCCTGCGGCGCCAGGGCCGGCAGACCAGGTCCTGTTCCTGGCCCTCCAGGGCGGGGAAGACCCGCGCGACGTCCGCGTTTTCGCCGAGCCTCACTCCGGTCAGGCCCTCGTCGGTCTCGAGCAGCAGCACCGGCACCTCGGTGACACCGGCGGTGACGACGCCGTTCACGTCGCCCACCGGCCGCCCCCACGCGTGGACCGTGGCAAGGGGACCGGTATCCGGTGATGCGCATCGCTCTCCCACGGGTGGGTCGTAACTTGTCATACGAGTGATGACTTTAGCGTGTTCGGCTAACCTGGGCCATTGGGCAGCCGGGCCGGGCGAACCTGCACGAACATGGGGAGTCTTTGACCAGATGATCAAGCCATCCGCGGACACCACTGCCGTGTCCCGACCTCAACGGCGCCGGCCGCCGCTCGCTGCGGCCGTCGTCCAGAGCCTCGCCACGGCCATCGTGCTCGGTGAGTACCCGCCCGGCACCGTGCTGCCGTCGGCGGGTGAGCTCTGCGAGGAGTACGAGGTGAGCCGGACCGTGATCCGGGAGGCGACGACGACGCTCGCCGAGAAGGGACTGGTGGCGACCCGTCAGGGCTGGGGGACCGTCGTCCTGGGTCAGGACCAGTGGAGCCTGCTCGACCCACTGGTCCTCGACGCGCTGTTCCAGCGCGAGGACCGCCTGGTCTACCTGGACAACCTCATCGAGATCAGGACCACCCTGGAGTGCGCGATGGCCGCTCGCGCCGCCGGACTCATCGAGGCGGAGCAGTCGGCGGCGCTCTCCGCCAAGCTCGACGAACTCGCGGGCCTGATCGACGACCCCGAGGCGTACTCGCGTGCGGACATCGAGTTCCACGAGATCATCCACTGCGCCTCCCGGGACGCGTTCGGACGGGCCATCGTCTCCAGCATCCAGGACAAGGCCGTGCGCTCCCCGCAGTACAGCGGGGACCCGACCCGCGAGGACATCGAGCTGACCCACGAGGCACACGCCCGGGTCGCCGCCGCGGTGCTCGCCGGGGACGGCGAGGCGGCCGCGGAGGAGATGCGCGAGCACATCACGTCCTCGTGGGCCCGCCGCCGGCCGGCCGACGCGCCGGACGCGAAGGACGCGTAGGACGCGCGACGAACAGGCCGAGGGACCCGGCTCCGGACGGCTCCGGGGGGCCGGGGCTCCGGCACGAGCCGCAGACCGGCGTCGCGCGGACGCAGGTGCCGGCACCGCTTGTTGTCAATGGACTGCTTTACCAGTCAACAGGCTGACGGCTAGGGTGTGGCGCCATGAGTACTCGGGACGCATCGGTATGGGCCAGTGCCGCACCGGCGCCGGCCGTGCTGCGGGCGGGCGCGATCCTCGACGCGCTGGCGGACGCCCGCGGCCGCGCACTGTCGCCCGCCCAACTGGCGGCCGCCGCGGGCGGCATACCGCGAGCCTCCGTCGTCAACATCTGCGCGGCCCTGCACGAGAGGCAACTCGTCCGGGCCGTGGAGGGCGGCTTCGTCCTCGGACCGGGGCTGCTGGGGCTCGCCCAGTCCTACCTGGACGCCCTCGACCCGGTACACGCCTTCCGGGAGCAGGTGGGCCGCCTGGGCGACCGGGAGGAGACGCTGCAACTGGCCACCATGGACGGCACGGACGTCGTCTACCTGGCGGTGCACGAGGGCACCGTCCTGATGCGCCTCACCAGCAGGGCGGGCGCGAGACTCCCGGTCACCTGCACGGCGCTGGGCAAGGCCATGCTGGCTGGCCTGGACGACACCGGCGTGCGTGAACTGCTGTCCGGCCGTGAGCCGTTCGAGGCCCGTACACCCTGGTCGATCACGACCCTCCACGCACTGCTCGCGGACGTGCGCGAGGCGCGCTCGGCCGGTCACGCCGTCGACGACCAGGAGACCGCCGAGGGCATCGTCTGCGTCGCGGCGGCCGTGCCCGGACCGCCGACGGGCGGCCGGTCCTTCGCCGTCAGCTCCTCGCTGCTCAAGTCCCAGGCCACCCCCGAGCGGGTGGCGGCGCTCGCCGCGCTCATCAAGGGTGTCGTACGACGGATGGGCGGGGCGGAGTGAGGTGGTGGCGGTCGCCTCACCGTCCGGGACCGGGGGCGGGCCCGGACCGGTCGGGAAGGTAGCGGGCGACCTCGCCCGCGGCGTGGTCGGCGAACATCGGTCCGGCGGTGTCCGGGTCTCCGTGGCGCAGGACGTCCAGCAGGTCGGCGTGGTGCTCGGCCATCGCACCCCAACTGCCTGCGTAGCGCGGGTCGCCGAGCACATGCAGGTCCCACATGCTGGACTTGATCATGCGCCACAGACGGATCATCGCCGCGTTGCCGGCCGCTTCGCACACAGGCCGGTGAAATGACATGTCGCCGTCGCGGAAGGCGCCGATGTCGTCCTCGGCCGCGGCCCGGCGCAGTCGGGCCACGTCCTCGGCGAGCAGCCGGGTGGGCTCGGCGTCGAGCCGGCCGGTCACCCGGCGGGCCCGTCCCTGACCGGTCGGCCGACGAGCGCCCCCGGGCAGCGTGCGGCACGCGCCGCTGTCCGGGGTGCGGTGCGCGTGATCGGTCCCGAACCCGTCCGTGCCGAGGGCACCGAGCACCCGGTGAGCGTCGAGGGCGCCGACGCCGACCACCCGAACCGGCCGCGAACACGTGGCGAGCGAGTTCACCCGCCGGCGCTCAGCTCGTTGACGGGGTACCGCGCAGGCTCTCCCGTCAGGACCCGTACGGCCTCCTCCGCCGCGATGGTGCGGACGGTGCCGATGGCTTCCTCCGAGTAATAGGCCGCGTGCGGGGTGACGATGACGTTGGGCAGTTCGAAGAGGGGGTTGCCCGGCTGCCAGTCGCGTTGCTTGGCGGGTTCCTCCTCGAGGTCGTCCAGCGCCGCGCCGGCGATCCACCCCTCGGTCAGCGCCTCGTACAGCGCCGCGTCCGCCACGATCGGCCCGCGTGCCGTGTTGACGAGAAGGGCGGTGGGCTTCATCCGGCGGAGCGTCGCACGGTCGAAGGTGTGGTGCGTCTGCGGGGTGAGCGGAGCCTGGACCACCAGGTGGTCGACCCCCTCCACCAGGGCGTCGAAGGAGACCGGCCGGACCTGCCGGGCGCGGATCTCGGACTCGTCGACGAACGGGTCGTGCGCCCACACTTCGACACCGAAGGCTCGCGCCCGCTCGGCGACGAGCCGTGCGATGACGCCGAAGGACAGCAGGCCCAGCACCTGTCCCCGGAGCCGGTGGACGGGCCTGCCCGTCTTCCAGTGCCATTCGCCCCGGCGCGTGGCCCCGTCGTAACGGCAGATCTTGCGGGCCGCCGCGAGCCACAGCGCCACGGCATGGTCGGCGACCTCGTCGGCACACCAGTCGTTGGGCGCGTTCGTGACCTGGACGCCGTGCCGCGTCGCGGCGGCCACGTCGACGATGTCCACGCCGGTGCCGTAGCGGGCGATCACCCGGCAGTGCGGCAGCGCCTCGATGGCGCGGGACCCGACGCGCGCGTACTGGGTCAGGATGGCCCCTGCCTCCCTGCCCGCCTCGATCACCTCGTCCTCGCTCTTGCACTGCGCGGCGACGAGCCGGAGTCCGGCGCCTTCGACGATCGCGCGTTCGATGTCCACGTCGCCGAAGTCGGAGTCGGCGATCAGGACCGTTCGGCCGGGGTCAGTGCGAGTCACGCGGAATCCCCTTGGTGTGGACGAGGTCCTGGTAGGAGACGGCCAGTTCGAGGCAGCCGCCACTGTCCAGCTGACCGACCGTGGCACGGTAGATCTCCTGCCACGGCGTCTGGTGCTCCAGCGCCGGAGGTTCGTGCCGGGCCATCCGCTCGGAGATCTCTTCCTCCGGCAGGAGGACGTCGACACGTGCTCGGTCCAGGTCGATGCGGATGCGGTCACCGGTGCGCAGGACGGCGAGGTTGCCGCCGACCGCCGCCTCGGGGCTGGCGTTGAGGATGGACGGCGCGTCCGACGTGCCGCTCTGGCGACCGTCCCCCAGGGCGGGCAGCGCGGTGAGGCCCCGGCGGCTCAGCGAGGCGGGAAGCTCCATGTTCACGACCTCGGCCGAGCCCGGGTATCCGACCGGCCCGGTGTAGCGGATGACGAGGATGCAGTCCTGGTCGATGTCCAGTTCCGGGTCCTCGATGCGGGCGTGGTAGTCCTCGGGGCCGTCGAAGACGATCGCCCGGAACTCGAAGACGGACCTGTCGTCGGGGCCCGGCAGGCGACGGGACCGGAAGTCGTCGGTGATCACCGACGTCTTCATGATCGCGGAATCGAACAGGTTCCCGCTCATGACGAGGAGTCCGCCCCGTGCGGTCACGGGATCCTCCACGGGGCGGATGACCGCCGGGTCGGCGGACGGGGCGCCCCGCAGGTTCTCGGCCACGGTACCGCCCGAGACCGTCACCGCGTCACCGTGCAGGTGCCCCGCCGCCAGCAGCGACCGCATGACCGCCGGGACCCCGCCGGCGCGGTGGAAGTCCTCGCCGAGGTACTCGCCCGCCGGGGCGAGGTTCACCAGTACCGGGATGTCGCGGCCCACGCGCTGCCAGTCCTCGTTGGACAGCTCCACCCCCACATGACGCGCGATGGCGTTGACGTGGATGGGCGCGTTGGTCGACGCGGCGATGGCCGACGCGACGACGATAGCGTTCTCGAAGGCCTGCCGGGTCATGACCTTGCGCGGGGTCAGGTCCTCACGCACCACGTCCACCGCCCGGCGGCCCGTGTCGTAGGCCATCTGCGCCCGCTCCGCGGACGGGGCCGGGATGGCGGCGCAGCCGGGGAGGGACATGCCCAGGGCCTCCGCCAGACTGTTCATCGACAGCGCGGTGCCCATCGTGTTGCAGTGCCCGGTGCTGGGTGCGGAGGCGGTGACGCGCGCCATGTACTCGGCGTAGTCGATCTCCCCACTGGCGAGCAGGCGTTTCGACTGCCAGATCACCAGTCCCGAGCCGGTCCGCATTCCGTTGTGGTAGCCGTTGAGCATGGGACCGCCGGACAGGACGATCGCCGGGAGGTTCACCGTCGCCGCCGCCATCAGGCACGCGGGGGTGGTCTTGTCACAGCCCGTCGTCAGGACCACGCCGTCGAGCGGATATCCGTAGAGGATCTCGACCAGCCCGAGATAGGCCAGGTTGCGGTCCAGCGCCGCGGTAGGTCGCTTGCCCGTCTCCTGCAACGGATGGACGGGAAACTCGAACGGGATCCCGCCACCGTCCCTGACCCCGTCCCTGACCCGGTCGGCGAGGCCGAGATGGTGCCGGTTGCAGGGGACCAGGTCGTTGCCCGTCTGGGCGATGCCGATGATCGGCCGCCCCGACTGGAGCTCCGCCGCCGTGAGGCCGTAGTTCAGGAACCGCTCGAGATACAGGGCGGTCATCTCGGGGTTGGCCGAGTTGTCCCACCAGGCCCGGCTGCGCAGCTCCCGGGGCGGTCCGTCCGTCTGCGACATCCGGGCTCCTCAGGCGTCCTCGCCACGCACCACGAGGACGGGGCACGGCGCGTGCTGAACGCAGTGCTGCGCCACCGATCCCAGCAGCAGCCCGGCGAATCCCCCGCGACCCCGGCTTCCGACCACGAGCAGGGACGCCCCCTGCGCCGCTTTCAGCAGCACCCCGGCCGCGGTGCCGTAGTGCACCTCGGCACGCACCTCCACCGGGGGCTGTGAACCCACCGCCTCATCGACGGTCTGGGTGAGTTCCTGCCGGGCCCGGGCCTCCAGCGCGCCTTCGTCGCTGCTCGACGGCGGCAGCCAGCCCAACGCGCCGTGGAACTGCGGAAACTCCCAAGCGGTCACCGCGGCGACCGCAGCGCGCGTGGCCTCCGCCTGACGCACCGCCCAGCGGACGGCCTGTTTCGACGAGTCCGAGCCGTCCACTCCGACCACGATGCGGCCCGTTTCCTCGCGCTGGTCAACCATGAACGCTTCTCCGCTCCACGCTGGCGGACGGCCTGCGGGCATTGGTGGTCCCCGGCCGCAGGGGTCACTCACAGTATTGCCCGGCCCCGCCGTACGCGCAGTTCGGCGACCCGGCCCGCCCCGCGGCCCGCGCACGCCGCCGACCCGGCGGCCTGGTTTGCGGGCCGCGCCGGCTTCGGTGACTCTGGGTCATGAGCACCAGGCGCAGGCGGGCTGCTGAGGAGCGAACTGTATGTACGATCCCGACCCGCCGTTCCGGCATGTGCGCCGGCCGGACGGCTACCTGCCCCTCGAGGACCTCGGTCTGATCGGGGACGGCACCACCGCGGCGCTTGTCGGCCTCGACGGCACCATCCCGTGGATGTGCCTGCCCCGGTTCGACTCCGACCCCGTCTTCTCCGCGCTGCTGGACCACGCCCGGGGCGGCCACTTCACCGTGACGCCCGAGAATCTGCGCGAGGCCCGGCAACGGTACGAACCCGACACCGGGGTGCTGCACACGGAACTGCGCAGTGACACCGGACTGGTGCGTGTCACGGACGCGCTGGCCCTGCGCTCCGGAGCCGACCTGTCCGACGACGCGCCGTCCGGCCGCGGGGAACTCGTCCGGTCCGTACTGGTCCTGGAGGGACGGGTACGCCTCAAGGTGGAGATGGAGCCGCGCGGCGGCGCCGACGCCCACCAGCTGTACAGCGGACTGGAGGTACGGCCCGCCCGCAACGAGGGTCTGCGCCTCCACCTGCGTTCCAACCGCCCTCTGAGCGGCTTGCGGACCGTGCAGGACCTGGAGCAGGGCGACCGGCTCGACCTCGTCCTGTCCTGGGGGCGCTTCCACCGCCACCACCGCTTCGACCCCGACGCCATGCTCCACCAGACGGCGGACGCCTGGCGGCGGTGGATGCGCAACTGCGACTACGCCGGCCCGCAGGAGGCACTCGTCAGGCGGGCCGCGATCACCCTGAAGCTGTGCGACGACTGGGCGAACGGCTCGCTCGTCGCCGCCCCCACCTCCTCGCTGCCCGCGCCCATCGGAGGCGTCCGCAACTGGGACTACCGCTACGCCTGGATCCGGGACGCCGCCTTCGCGGTCTTCGCCCTGCGCCGCATCGGCTTCGGCGGCGAGGCCGACGCCTTCCTCGGCTGGGTCCTCGACGCGTTCGAGCGCAGCCGCCGGCCGCTCATCATGTACACCCTGGACGGCGGCCGGGTACCGGACGAGATCGAGGACGCCGGGCTGGAGGGATACCGGGGTTCCTCGCCCGTCCGCTGGGGCAACGGCGCCGCCGACCAGCGTCAGCATGACGTGTACGGCGAGATCCTGGACTGCGCCGATCAGTGGCTGCGCCGGGGCGGCGAGATACAGCCCGCCATGTGGGCCAGTCTGGCCGGGCTCGCCGACACGGCCGCCCACGCCTGGCGCCGGCCGGACCAGGGGCTGTGGGAGATCCGCGGCGAGGGCCGTCCGTTCACCTACTCCGTCGGCCTGTGCCAGGTGGCCCTGGACCGGGCGGCCAGGATCGCGGAACGCTACGGCCTGCCCGGCAACGTCGGCCAATGGCGGCGGGAGGCGGACCGGTTGCGTGAACTCATCCTGGAACAGTCCTGGGACGAGGACGCGCGGACACTCAGCGTGTACATGGACGGCGGCGGCGTCCTCGACGCCAGTCTGCTGAATCTGCCGCTGCGCCGGGTCGTGCCGGTCGACCACCCGCGCATGGTCGCGACCACCCGGGCCGTCGCCGAACGGCTGTCGGCCGGCGGCGGACTGCTCTACCGCTACCTGCACGACGAACATCCCGACGGCCTCCCCGGCGACGAGGGCGCCTTCGTCCTGTGCAGCTTCTGGATGGTGGACAACCTGGTCGGCCAGGGCCGTCTCGACGAGGCCGAGGAACTGTACGACTCGCTGTGCTCACGGGCGAGCCCCCTGGGGCTGCTGTCGGAGCAGATCGACCCCACGACCGGAGTATTCATGGGCAACGCACCCCAGGCCTTCAGCCATATCGGGACCATCGCCAGCGGAGTCAATCTCGAACGGGCGAGGAGTGCCGCGCGATGACCATCCGACGACTCGTCGTCTTCGGGGGGACGGGCGACCTCACGGGCCGCTATCTCCTGCCGGCACTGGCCGCTCTGTACGCGGCGGGACACCTCGACGACCGGTTCACCCTGCTGGCCGCCAGCAGGGAGGACTGGAACGGCGCACGGTACCGCGAGTGGGCCGAGGAGCAACTCGACCGTCACGCAACCGGTTTCCCGGCCGACGCCCGGCAAGCCGTCACGGCGTCGGCCGACTACCGCAGGGCCGACGTCACCGATCCCGCGGACGTGGCCGCGGCCGTCGCCGGTGACGACCCGGTGGCCGTCTACCTCGCCCTCCCGCCGGCCCTCTTCCCGGCGACGGTCACCGCGCTCCACCGGGCGGGACTGCCCCGGGGCAGCCGCATCGTCCTGGAGAAGCCCTTCGGGGAAAGCCTCACCGACGCACAGGAACTCAACGGGCTGCTCTCCGAACTCCTGCCGGAGCGCGCCGTCTTCCGGGTGGACCACTTCCTGGCCATGACGACTGTCCAGAACGTGCTCGGCAGCCGGCTCGCCAACCGGGTGCTCGAACCGATCTGGAACAGCACCCACATTGCCGAGATCGAGATCGTCTGGGACGAGACCCTCGCCCTGGAGGGGCGGGCCGGCTACTACGACCAGGTCGGCGCGCTGAAGGACATGGTGCAGAACCACCTGCTGCAACTGCTGTGCCTGGTCGCCATGGAACCACCGCTCACCCTCGGCGAGCGGGACCTGCGCGACCGCAAGGTCGACGTCCTGCGATCGGTGCGGCCGCTGACCGACTACGACGTCGTACAGCGTACCCGCCGCGCCCGCTACTCGGGCGGACGAGGCGTCGACCACGAGGTGCCCGCCTACGCCGACGAGGCCGGGGTCGACCCGCGGCGCCGGACCGAGACCTTCGCCGAGATCACCTTGGAACTCGACAGCTGGCGGTGGGCGGGCACCCGCTTCCGGCTGCGCAGCGGCAAGGCCCTCGGCAGGGACCGCAAGGAGGTCGCGGTGCGCTTCCGTTCCGTCCCGCACCTGCCGTTCGGGCAGGACCAGGACGTCCGGCCCAACGTGCTGCGCTTCGGACTGGAACCGGAGAGCCTGAGCATGGATCTGACCGCGACGGGGTCCCGTCCCGAAACACTCAGCCAGCTCTCGTTGACCGCCCGGATGGACGCCCCCGACCTGCCGGCCTACGGCCGTCTGCTGCTGGACGTCCTGCGGGGCGACCCGGCCCTGTCCATCCGCGGCGACGAGGCCGAGGAGGCGTGGCGTGTCGTCGAGCCGGTCCTGTCCGCCTGGGAGATGGGGCTGGTGCCCCTGGAGGAGTACCCGGCCGGCTCGCAGGGACCACCGCCACGCCACGCCACGCCCGAGCGGCGGGACGACCTGCTGCACGAGGAGTCGGTCATGCCGGCGGAGTGAGCACGCGGTGGTCCCTCGGCCGGCCGAAGGACCACCGCCGCGCGCACGAACGCGCACGCCTGGGGCGGACCCGGCCGCACACGGGCTGAACGCACGGCCGACCAAAGGCGGGACATCAGCCCACGGAGAGCCTGATCAGCCCGTCGTGTGCGTGCGGTGCGCCCTGCACCGTCACCGCGACGTACCGGACCGACCCCGCACGGGTGAGCCGGCGTACCCGTCCGCGGCCGTCCAGGGTCCCGGCACGCCGGTAGCTCACCCCGTCGGTGCTGAACTCCACCAGGGCCGCCGGGGCCGCCCCCGTCTTCCACTGCGCCTCCACCCACCGCACCTCGGTGCGTGCGCCGAGGTCGACCACCATGCGGCCGTCCCGGCCGGGGCGCCACGCCGTCTCCGGGTCGCCGTCCACGGCGGCGTCCGGACGGGACATCCCGGTCGGCAGCGGACTCGTCGGGAAGGTGTTCCGGCCCAGGGCGTGGTCGTGGTGCGGGAAGGCTTGTGCGCCACGCAGCGTCACCCGGGTCTCGCGTTCGCCCCGCACGGTGGCGTCGGTGCCGCGGCCCTGCGCCTCGATCCGCAGCCGGCAGTGCGCGCCGGACAGGAGCAGGGTCGCCCCGTCCACCACCCGGACCCGCAGCCCGGACGGCAGCGACCGGCCCGACAGCGCGGTGAGGGTGAAGCGCGGCGCGAGCAGCGCGGCCGACGCCGCGTCCAGCCGCGCGCGGTAGTCGACACCCTCCCGCGTCACCGTCTGCTCGCCCTCGTAGACCTCTCGGCGTCCGCCCTGCTGGGGCACCACGACCCGCGTCTCCACCTCGTCGGCCGAGAGGTTGAACAGGGCCAGGTACCCGTCCGTCCGCGCCGCGCGGACCCGGTCGTCCGCGGCGCGGGCCGCGGCGCTCTCCGCCAGCACCCGCAACTCGTCGGCGGACACCCCGCAGTGGCCCTCGATCACGACCGGTCCCCGTGCCCCCTCGGCCGGGACGATCGTGTCGGCGTACACGGCCAGCGTGTGCTCGTCCCCGCCCCGTACCACCAGGCCCGCACGGCCGTCGACGTCGAGCCACCCGCCGCGACTGCGCAGCGACGGGGCCGGGCCGGTCGCCAGATCGGTCCACTGCTCGCCGTCGGACGATCCCTGGATCCGATACGAGCGGCCGGCCGCCGCCTCCCAGCGCAGCGTGACCCGGTCCAGCGCACGCTCGGCGCCCAGATCCACGGCCCACCAGCTGTCCGCCCGCTTGCGGTCCTCGCGGGAGACCGCCCAGCGGCTTCCACCGTCACCGTCCACGGCCAGCTCGGGCCCCATGCCGGCCGACCGCGACGAGGCCGTCGCCGTGCCGCCCCGCGCGAGGTCGGGGCCCTCGGCCCCGTCCCGCGCCTCGACCGCGTACAGCGAGTACCCGTACGTCGGATCGGGCTGTACCCCCAGCATGCGCAGGTGCCGCACCGTCGTCCCGGGGAAGGTCAGTTCGTCGACGCGCCCCGCCGCCGAGGACGTGGCGTCCTGCGCGCGGACCGTGGCCGAACCCTCCGCGAACCGGTAGGTGCGGCTGCCGTCGAGTCCTGCCAGACCCGGCATGGTCAGGTTGTGCACCTCCAGCCGCGACCCGGCCGCGACCGGGCCCTCGCACGCGTAGACGACCCCGCCCGTCGGGAGCGTCGCGTACCCGGCCAGGCCCTCGCCCAGCCGCAGCACCGTGACGCTGCCGTCGAAACCGTCCCGCAGCGCGGTGTGCACGCGCACCGTCCTGCCGGTCACCTCCGCGGCCGTCGAGGGCAGGAACATCGGGGTGTCGCCGCCGAGCCGGAACAGCCAGTCGTCGTGCGCCGGCTGCCAGGCGAACTTCACGAACCCGGGCTTCGTCACCGCACCCGCCCAGGCCGCGGGGGACTGGTGGGACACCAGACCGGGACCGGTCCCGAAATCGGTGACTCCCGACGCGTGCGCGAACAACTCCTCGCGCGACAGGGGACGCACCCGCGGCCCCGCGTCCGGCCACACGTGCAGCAGATAGCTGATGGCGAGTTCCGCCCGCGCCTCGGGTTCGTACTTCGGCTCGCCCGAGAACTTCGCCAGCCGGTACTCCGGCGGGTACGCCTGGTAGGCCTCGAGCCGCGAGGCCAGCTCCGTCTCCGCGCGGGCCGCCGCCCGGTCCCCCACGACCCGGGAGAGGAAGGCCAGCGGTATGACGTCCCTGCCGTACAGGTGCTCGCGGTCGTCCACCATCGGCATCAGCGGCTCGCCCGCGTCCGACATGACGCCCAGCAGCGTCCGCCACAGTGGCTCCGCGTTGGGCTGCCGGGTCAGGACCTCGGGCAGCGGCCGGCCCGCCGCGAGGAAGTGCGCCGCGTTGCGCCCCGAGGTGCGCCACATCTCCGCCTGGTAGTGCGGCCCGAACGAGCCGTGGTTCTCGACGATGAAGGTGTCGTACGCGTTGTGCGCGGTGTTGCGCGAGACGGGGACCCCGTCCACCCGTGCCGGGTTGGCCAGGTCGGCGGGCGGCAGGCCGCCCTCGTTGCGCGACCAGGTGCCGTAGTCGGTCGCCCACTCGGAGCGGCGCCGGTCGTCCGGCGCCCAGGCCAGCGCCGGAGCGAGGGTCTGCGCGTAGAGCCCCATCTCCTCCAGCTTGGTGTCGCCGACGTACCCGCCGTTGAGGCCGTTCGGGGTCCAGTCGCCGGAGTACGGATCGTCGCCCGTGCCCAGGGAGTGCGTGTACGCAGCCTGTTCGCGGGTGATGGTGTCCACCGCGGAGCGGGTGCCGGCGTCGAGGTCGTCCCACAACAGGTGCGCCGCGAGGACGAAGTACGACTGGAAGGTGGTGTCGAAGAACAGCGTGCGGCCCCACTGGGTGCCGCCCGTGAGCCGGTTGGAGGCGGCGAAGTGGCGCAGGGTCGCCAGGGTGCGGCGCCTGAGCGTCTCCCGGTCGATGCCGGCCGCTTCCTCGTCGAAGGTCCCGTGCGTCAGCAGCACGGCGTGGCCGAGGACGACGGCGAATCCGAAGTTCCGGTCGGTGTACGTCCCCTTGGCCTCGTCCCACTGCGTCTCGGACCAGCGGGTGTGCCGCAGGAGCACGCGATGGTACGTGGCCGCGACGTCGTCCGGCGGGTCGACGGGCCGGGCGGAACCGGAACCGGAACTGGAACCGGGGCCGGAGGCGGGGGAGTCGGCGACCGAAGGGGACCCCAGCGCGGGTTGGAGGGCGGCCGCGGCGCCGGTCGCGCCGAGGAGCCGCAGCAGGGGCCTGCGGCCGAGGGGGACGGAAATGGGGCCCATGATGGTCCTCTTCACCAGACGACAACGTTGTCAGCGGGCTCATCCTCGGACGCCCCGGAGCAGCGTGTCAATGGGTGTGGATCGAGCGGCCCGAGCGGGTCCGAGCGGTGCCCCTCAGCCCCGCTGCGGTGTCCGGTCGTGCTCCCGGACGGCGATCCTGGCCAGTTTGGTCAGCATCATGCCGTTGCGGACCTCGACGAGGTAGTCCACGGGCAGTCCGTGCATCCGGATGCCGGGACCCCTCAGCGCGTGCCAGTCGAGAACGAAGAGTGTGGCATCACCCCATGGCATCAGCTTCATGGCGATGCGCGCTGCGCCGAACGGTTCGGCCTTCGCCTCCAGTTCCAGGCGACGCCCGGGTTCGCAGACGCGCACGACGCAGGTGTCGTCGAGGACCAGCGGGCCCACACCGACCCTGACGCGCAGCCGGGCGCCCACCTGCGGCCAGTGCGGGTCCGCGGCGAGGACCTGCTGGGTGCCGGTCACCCATTCCCCGTAGCGGTGTCCGTCGGACAGCAGGCTCCAGACCTCGGACGGGGTACTCAGGATCAGGCGGCGGTTGCGGGCCAAGCTGAACACGCTCCCTCGGGACGACGGAACGCCGACACTAGCCCGGTGATCCGGCCGCCCCGGGGAACGCGCCGGGACACGCGGCCGTCCGGAGGAACACCGCGGGAACGGGCCGTCGCGTTCGGCTGCCGAGCCCCCCGGGGACCCCGGCTGCGGCCCTACGCCTCGGAGAACCGCCGCGCCAGGTCCCGGTGATGTGCCGATGCCGACCGCCCCTGAGCGGGACCGATCGCCGACCCCGGCATGCCGCTCAGCCGTTCGACCTCGTCGGCGAAGCGCAGGTGCTCGCGTCGCGCGTGCTCACGGCAGGGGAGGCAGGTGACGCGATCCGGGCGCGCCGAGGTCGCCGCGTACGGCACGCGCAGCCCGCACCCGGTGGTGACGACACCGGGCAGGTCGCCGGCCAGGCCGAAGGCGGAGGCCAGGACGTTGCGGACCGCGGCGTCGTCGGAAGGCACCTTCGCCACCACGTGCACGTGCGGATCGTCCCCGCTCACGGGTCCTCCCTCACCGGTGCGGGGTCCGCGCCGGCTCACCGGCACGGTGCGCTTCGCGCGGGTCGCTCCGCCGGCCGAGCCACTGCTCGGCGTCCCAGGCCCGGAACCGCTCGACCTCGGTGAACCCCAGCTTCGCCGCGAGGCGCATCGAGCCGGTGTTGGCGGTCTGGGTGGTGAGCACCACCGGTTCGCCGGGCAGGACACCGTCGAGCCAGTCGAGTGCCGTCGCGCACGCCTCGGTGGCGTATCCGCGTCCCCATGCCCGCGGCAGGAACAGATAGCCGAGATCGACCTTCCCCACGGCGGCCGGGCAATGGTGTTCCGCGGTTCGCCTGAGCAGGATCTGGCCGATCATCGCCCCGTCGAGATCGACGACGAAACTCCCCGGCCACCGGGCGGGTGTTCCGGGCAGCTCCCGCTCAAGCTCCTCACGCGGCCGGGGGCCGCCGAGATGGGTGTGCACCTCCGGCGACGCCAGCAGCTCGACGAACGCCGCACGGTCCCGGGCCTCGGGAGCACGGAGCACGAGTCTCGCGGTCCTGATCGGCGCGGGCGGCCAGGCGATGGAACCCAGGTCTGACATGCGCGGAGGCTAACAGCCCCGGGCCCACCGCAGGGTCGGGTTCCGCGCGTTGTGCGCGTACGGCTGTCAACCCTGACGATCGTCAAGGGCCGGTGTAGCCGTTCGGCCCGGGTTCCGCGCGGCACGCGCTTCTACGTTCAGATCATGGAACGAGAACCGCGAAACAAGGTTGGGACCGGACGGCTGCTCGGCGTGCCGGCCCTTCTGGGTGGGGGAGCAGGGGCGGTCGCGTGGCTGTCCCCCGGCGGACTGGGCGAGCCCGGTGCCGTAGAGGTGACCAGTGGGGCTTCGGCGTCCGCGTACCGGTCGGTGACGGGGGTGTTGGCGGACGCGCCGGCGTGGACGGGGGCCGTTCTGGAGGTGGCCACCGAGGGTACGCTCGTGATCCTGGGACTGCTGCTGCTCGCCGTGTGGTGGACGGCGGTCCGCCGCAAGGACGCGCGAGCGGCCGCCGGGACGGTACTGACCGGGCTGGGCACCGTGGCGGCCTACGCGGTGAGTGAGGCGGTGAAGCTCGTGGTGGACGAGGAGCGTCCGTGCCGGGCGCTCGGCGCCGGGGTCGAGGCGGTCGCCGAGTGCCCGGTGGCGGGGGACTGGTCGTTCCCGAGCAACCACGCCACCCTGGCCGCCGGGCTGGCGGTCGGCCTCACCGTGCTGCGCCCCCGCCTGGGCGTGGTCACGCTGCCGCTGGCCGGGGCCGCCGCGCTCCTGCGCGTGCTGGTGGGGGTGCACTACCCGCACGACGTGCTCGCCGGCGCGGCGCTCGGCGGGGCCGTGGTGGCCGCGGTGCTCCTCGCGTCGCTGCCCCTCGCCCAGCGGGTGGCCTCACGGTGGGGACGGCCGCGGCGCGATGATGCCGGCCTCGTGGGCCACGACCGCGGCAGCGGCCCGGTTGTCGACGCCCAGCCTCGCCAGGATGGAACTCACGTGGGCCTTGACCGTCCCCTCCACCACATGGAGTCGCCGGGCGATCTGCCCGTTGGACAGGCCGCCGCCGAGCAGGGCCAGGACCTCTCCCTCCCGGGCGGTGAGCGCCGCGACCCGCCGGCGGGCGGCGGAGCGCCGGCCGGCCAGGGCGCCCGCGCCCGTGGCGGCGAGGTGCGCGACGACCCGGGCCGCGACCTTCGGTGACAGGTAGGCGGCGCCCTCGGCCACCGCGCGGACTCCGGCGACCAGTTCCTCGGGTTCGCCCGACTTGATCAGGAAGCCCGCCGCACCGCCACCGAGCGCCTCGAGGATGTAGTCGTCCTCGCCGAAGGTCGTCAGCATGATCACACCCGTGCCCGGCACGGTGGCGCGGATCTCCGCGGCGGCGTCGATGCCGTTGACGCCCGGCATGCGGATGTCGAGGACGGCCACCGTGGGACGATGCCGTCGGACCAGTTCCACGGCGTCGCGCCCGTCGGCGGCCTCCGCGACGACGTCGATGTCCGGATCGGTGGCGAGGACGGCGCGTACCCCGGCACGGATCATCGGCTCGTCGTCGGCGATCAGCACCCGGATCATCGCGCGCTCACGGGGTGACCGTGTCCAGGGACACCAAGGTGCCCCGGCGGAAGCAGAGCCGGTAGGCGTCGCCGGACCGGTCGTCGAACCGGTCGGCGGTCATCGCGTAGTACTCGCACGTCGTGCCGTCTCCCGTGGGCTCGTCGGCCGGCTGTCGGTGGTCGGTCTGCCGCTCCGGAAGGAGACGCCGTACCTCGGATCGAGGTTGCCCCACCTCCAGGCGGGCGTAGTCCCGGGGGTCCAGGACCGACTGCGCCGCCGACCTCGTCTCCCAGACCACGACCGCCCCGCTCAGCAGGGCTCCCGTCACGAGGGGCACCATCACCGCGGCCACCGCGGTCCGGCCGAGCCGTCGCCGGGCACGGCGGTGTTCCTGCGGCAGGGTGCCACCGCGGGGGACCGGGGGCGCAAGCGGCGGCTGTGCGGGCGGCGAGGGGGCGTGCGGGATGCGCGCGACGACCGCGTAGCCGCCGTCGCGCGGTCCGTGGCCGAAGGAACCGCCGGCCAACCGCACACGTTCTTCGAGGCCGATCAGGCCTCGTCCGCCACCGCCGGGCGGGAGGTGCCCGCAGGCCGGGTCCGACGGCGGGCCGTTCGCCACGACGACCTCGGTTTCCGTCGCCGTGTGGGTCACGCGGGCGGTCGCCCTCGCGCCCCGCGCGTGTTTGGCCACGTTGGTGAGGGCCTCCTGCACGACCCGGTGAGCCGCCCGCCCGACCACCGGCGGCAGGTCGTCCGCCTCGCCGTCGATGCGCAGCTCCACGGCGAGCCCGGCCTCGGCCGCCTCGGTGGTCAGCCTGGTGAGACTGGACCCGTCGGCGCCGGGCGCGGTGGTGCCGGTCTCCTCCCGCAGGACACCGATCACCTCGCCGAGGCGGTCCACCGCGGCGGCCGCTCGCGCGCGGATGTCCGCCGCCGCCCGCTGGTGGTGTTCCGCGAGGTCCGGCGCCAGCTTGAGCGCGCCGGACGCCAGCGCGATCAGGCTGAGGTCGTGGCCGAGTACGTCGTGCATGTCCTGCGCGATGCGCGCCCGCTCGCGCGAACGGGCCTGGTCGGCGATCAGCCGCTGCTCGCGCTCCAGTTGACCGGCACGCTCCCACCCGGCCCGGACGAGCTGCCGGTACTGGCACCAGAACCGGCCCGCGAACCAGGGCAGCATCGTGGCGGCGACCACCACGGTCACGAACCGGCCCGCCAACGGGAGCCACGCGGGAACGACCGACAGGGCGGTCACCCCGGCCGCGAGGATCGCGACCAGGGCGAGCGCGGTCGGAGCCGTCCGCCCGGGCCGCCGCCCCGCGAGGAACGCGGTGACGGCGGTCGGGACGGACCACCACAGGTTCGTCGCGCTCAGACCGGCCGTCAGCGCGGTGGCCGCGGTGAGCAGGGTCCCGGGGTCTCGTGCCCACCGCGTGACGGCGGTTCCGGGGTCCCGAGTCCACCGCGTGACGGCGGTTCCGGGATCTCGAGTCCACCGCGTGACGGCGGCTCCGGTCGTCGGTGCGGTCACGCTGTCGGTCGTTGTGCTCTCCACGGAGGCGACGGTACGGACCTCGGGTCCCGTCCGACCACTGCCGAAAGTCCAATCCGCGCCCGCCCCGCCCCGCGCCGCGTCGGCCCGCACGCCGGACGGCGGCCGTCCCGCCCGACGAACGTGTTCGTTACGATCGGGACCATGTCAGAGAGAAGAGACCCGGTCAGCCGCCGGGAGCGCCCGGCGAAACCCGCGCTGTCCCGGCGGTGGATCGTGGACACGGCGGTGGCGATCATGCGCGCGGAGGGCCTGGGGAAGGTCACCATGCGCCGCCTGGCGCAGGAGCTGGACACCGGTCCCGCCTCCCTCTACGTCTACGTGGCCAACACCGCCGAACTGCACGCGGCCGTACTGGACGCGCTGCTGGGCGAGGTCGACCTCACCGGTGCGGGCGCCGAGGACGACTGGCGCGAGCAGCTGCGCGCCGTGCTGACGTCGTACACCCTCGTCCTGTTCGCACACCCTCAGCTCGCCCGGTCGGCGCTGGTCGCCCGCCCCAGCGGCGAGAACTACCTGCGGCTGGTGGAACGGATCCTCGAGCTGCTCTCCCGCAGCGGAGCCCCTCGGGCACAGGTCGCCTGGGGCGTCGACAAGCTCTTGCAGGACGCCACCGCCACCGCCGCCGAGCACGCGTCCCACGAGCACGACCCGGCGTCCGTCGACGACTGGAACTCCACCGTCCGAGCCCTGCGCGCCGCGGACCAGACCACCCACCCCGCGATCACCGCGCACATGCCCGACCTGATCGGCGGCTCCGCCCAGGACCGCATGCGCTGGTCCTTCGACGTCCTCGTCAACGGGATCACCCGCACACCCGTCCCCGGCCCGGCGCAGGGCACGGCCGGCTGAGAGCCGCCGGGCACATCACGGCCACAACACGCCCCGGCACACCACACCACGCCACGCCATGTAGACCGGCCGACCGGCTGGTCGGACGACTCACGACCCGCTGCGAACTTGTTCGCTACGAACATGTTCGTTAAGCTTGAGGCGGGGCGACCGAAGGTCCGCCCCCCCCCGTACCCCGCCAGCGCACCCTCCGGAGGCCGCCATGAGCAACGAACACCACCCCGTCGCGATCATCGGCGGCGGCCTCGGCGGTCTCACCGCCGCCCGAGTCCTGCACGTCAACGGGATCGAGGCCGCGGTCTTCGACCTGGAGGCGGGCCCGCAGGCCCGCACCCAGGGCGGCATGCTCGACATCCACGAGGAGAACGGCCAGCAGGCGATCCGCGCCGCCGGCCTCTACGACGAGTTCCGGAAGATCATCCACGGCGGCGGTCAGGCGATGCGGGTGGTCGGCCCCGACGGCACCGTCCACGTCGACATGGCGGACGAGGGCAACGGCGGTCGTCCCGAGGTCGACCGAGGCGACCTGCGGGACCTGCTGCTGAACTCCCTGCCCGACGGCACCGTCCACTGGCGCCGCAAGGCCACCGGCGCCCGGCCGCTGGGTGACGGCCGGCACGAAGTCGCCTTCGCCGACGGTTCCACTCTCACCACCGACCTGCTCGTCGGCGCCGACGGCGCCTGGTCCCGCATCAGGCCGCTGCTCTCGGACGCCGAACCCGCCTACACGGGCATCTCCTTCGTGGAGACCGACCTCCACGAGGCCGACACCCGCCACCCGCGGGGGGCGGCCCTCGTCGGCGGCGGCTTCTTCATCTGCCTCGGTGACCGGCGCGGCTTCCTCGCCCACCGCGAGACCGACGGCAGCCTCCACGCCTACACCGCGCTCAAGGTGGACGAGGGCTGGCTCGACACCATCGACTTCACCGACCAGGCCGCCGCCAAGGCCGCGGTCCTCGCCCACTTCGACGGCTGGGACGAGGGTCTGCGCGGCCTGGTCGCCCACGCGGAGACCATCACCCCGCGCCGTATCCACGCCCTTCCCGTCGGTCACCGCTGGGAGCGGACGCCCGGCGTCACCCTGCTCGGCGACGCCGCCCACCTGATGTCCCCGTTCGCGGGCGAGGGTGCCAACCTCGCCATGTACGACGGTGCCGAACTCGCCCTCGCCCTCGCCGCCCACCCCGGCGACACGGAGGCCGCGCTCACCGCGTACGAGCGGGCGCTCTTCCCGCGCGGTGAAGCCTCCGCCGTCGAGTCCGCCGGCAGCCTGGACGCCATGTTCGGCGAGGACGGCCTGGAGCGAATGATCGGCTTCTTCACCTCCGGCCCGACGGAGGGTGCCTGAACACAGGGCCACACCTTGCCTGGCCTATCGAAAAACGATAGATTCCCATCGTGGTTCGATCGAAGGAGTGGCGATGGGAAAACTGACCGTGCTCGCACTGCGTGCCGTGCTCGTGGCACTGCTCGCCGGATCGGTGTTCGTGCAGACGGTGATGGCGGTCCTGCTGGCCGTCGACGTCGAGGACAGCGACCTCTCCGGCCGAGTCGTCCCGATCCTCGCGATCGTGGTCCTCGGCGTGGTGGCGGCCCAGGTGGTCCTGGTCTGCGTGTGGCGGCTGGTGACGATGGTGCGTCGCGGCACCGTCTTCTCCCTCGCCGCGTTCCGGCACGTGCATCTGATGATCGGTGCGTTCCTGGCCGCCTCGCTGCTGGTGTTCGCGCTCGGGGTCGTGCTGGCTCCGGGCGAGGCCGTCGCTCCGGGGATCGTGCTCCTGCTGGGCGGAGCCGCACTGGCCGTCTTCGGGGTGGCGCTGGTCGTCCTGGTGCTGCGGATGCTGCTCGCCCAGGCCGTCGCGCGGGACGTGGAGGCGTCGCGGATGCGGGCCGAGCTGGCCGAGGTGATCTGATGCCGATCGTCGTGGACATCGACGTGATGCTGGCCAGGCGGAAGATGTCGGTGGGCGAGCTGGCGGACCGGGTCGGCATCACCCCCGCCAACCTGGCCGTGCTCAAGAACGGCCGCGCCAAGGCGGTGCGGTTCACCACGCTCGCGGCTCTGTGCGAGGTACTGGAGTGCCAGCCGGGGGACCTGCTGCGCTGGGAGACCGGAACACCGGCACAGACCGTCGACTCCGGTACGGCGTCGGCCGGTCCGGGCTCCTGACTTCCGCGCACCGCGGCGGCAGCGAGGGGCGGACGTCCTCGGCCGGTCCGGGCTCCTAGCTCCCGCGTCCCGCTGCCGGGCTCACCTCACCGCCCGGTGGAGTCGGCCGCGGACCGCCGCTGCCCGGCGTGCAGGGAGCCGAGGAGTGCCAGGGCGTGAGCGGACGGGCTGCCCGGCTCGGCGTGGTAGATGACGAGTTGCTGCCCCGGCGCGTCGCGGACGTCGAAGGACTGGTACGTCAGTGACAGCGCGCCGGCCTCCGGGTGGAGCAGCTCCTTGGCGTCCCGCGTCTTGCCGCGCACGGAGTGCTCCGCCCACAGGCTCCGGAACACGGCACTGTGCTCGGTGAGCGTGTCCACGAGGTCGCGCAGACGCGGGTGTTCGGGATCGAAGCCCGCCGCCTGGCGCAGGTTGGCGACGACGGCTTCGGCGGCCCGGTCCCAGTCCCGGTAGAACTGCCTGCCCGCCGGGTCGAGGAAGATCATGCGGGCCAGGTTGTCCGCCGGCGTGAAGGGGGTGAAGAGTGCGTCGGCCAGGGCGTTGGCGGCCAGGAGGTCCAGGGCGCGGTTCATCACGAAGGCGGGGGTGTGGGTGTAGCCGTCCATCAGCTGACGCAGCGCCGGACCGACCTGTTCGGTGACGTGCGACGAGCCTCGGCCGGCCGGTGCCACCCCGGCCAGGCGGTGCAGGTGGAGGAGGGCGTCCGTGTCGAGGAGCAGCGCACGCCCGAGAGCGTCCAGTACCTGCGCGGACGGATGACGCTCGCGTCCCTGCTCCAGCCGGGTGTAGTAGTCGGCGTTGACCCCGGCCAGGACGGCGACCTCCTCGCGGCGCAGCCCGGCGACCCTGCGCACACCGTGGCTCGCCATGCCGACGTCCTGCGGCCGCAGCCGGGCGCGGCGTGCCCGCAGGAACTCCCCGAGGTGGTTGTCGTCCATGCCCCCAAGGCTAGGCGGTGGACCGCCGTCCTTCCCGGGTGTGCCGCACCCAGGCAGCGAACGCCCTGGCAGCACCAGGGCGGCCTGCGCAGACTCGGTCGGGCACACACCGCTCACCGAGAGGGCAATCCCGATGACAGCGAACGCGCCCGGCAACCGGAACCCCGAGAACGCCGACGTGGTCGGCACATGGGTGACCGCGGACGGCCACATACGTCAAGAACTCCTGCCGGACGGACGCTACGACGAGGCCCGGGGGAACCGGCGCAGCGCGTACACGGGCCGGTACACGGTGACCGGCAACCACCTCGACTACGTCGACGACACCGGCTTCACCGCCACCGGCGACCTGCGGGACGGCGTGCTCCACCACGAACACCTCGTGCTGTACCGCGAGCAGGGGCCCGCGTGAGCGGACCAGTGCTGTGCCCGGACGGGCACAGGGCCTCGGGGGTCAGCCGGCCGGCGTCACCAGCTCCGCGTTGGCCCGCTCGGTGACCAGGGCGAGGACGCGCCCGGCGGCGGCCAGGTCGGCGGCCGGTATCCCGCCCCAGATGCGGGCGGTGAAGGGTGCGGTCTCCGCGCCGACGGCGGCCAGCAGTTCGTGTCCCGCGTCGGTGGGGCGAAGGTGCGGGCCGTCGGCGACGAGCAGCCGCGCGGCCAGCAGTTCGTCGAGGGTGGCGCGGATGCCGGCCGGGTCGGCCTTGAGGGAGTCCTGGACCCGGGTGACGAGATCGCCGGGCGTCTGCGGGGCGTCGGCGGTGGCGGCGGCGCGCAGGGCGACCTGCTGCTGGAACGTCACGCCGTGCCGGGCGAGGACCTGCTCCAGGACGCCGCGGGCCGCGTAGTGGGTCAGGGCGAGGACGCGGGAGTCGGCGGCGGGTGCGGTGGTGGTCATGGGGTCGTCCTCCGGGTGCGCTCGTGGTGCGGCGGGGATGGAACGAGGGGTACGTCGAGCAAGGCCGTCAGCTCGTCGGTGAACGCGCGCGTCCGAGGGGTGTCGAGGCCACCGAGCGGCTCCAGCAGCTGCCCGAGGAGTTCCTGGACGACCACGATGGCCCGACGCGTGACGGACTGCCCCTCCTCGGTGAGAGCCAGCTGGACCGCGCGCGGGTCGCGCGGGTCGCGGGTGCGCTCGATCAGTCCGGCCGAGTCCAGGGCGCGAGCGAGCTTCGAGACGTACAGCGCCTCCAGGCCGGTGTGGTCGGCGAGTCGGCGCTGGCTGGGCCGCTCTCCGCCACGCTGCATGCCGTGCAGCGACGCGACCAGTACGTACTGCGCGTGAGTGAGTCCCAGTGGAGCCACCGCGCGGTCGACCGCGACGCGCCACTTGTTGGCGAGCCGCCACACCAGGTAACCGGGCGTGGGGCCCGTCGAACCTTTGCTCATGACGAATAGAGTACATAGCTACTATCGCCATGGCTACTATCTGGACCGTCGACTGCGAACTCCGGTGCCGCGGTGGCTCGTTTCCCGGGCCGGTACGGCCGGGAAACGACGTTGCCACCGCCGGTGCCGGTCACTAATGTCGACCGGGTGACTGCCGGGTCGGCCATGGGCCACGCACGAGTGAGGTTCCCGGCCTCGGCGTGAGCGCGAGGCGGGCAAGAGCCCCGCCCCCCTTCTCCGCTTCCGAGTCCCAGCGCCCGCACAGGGCGCCTCAGTCCAGCGGCTCCCCAGACCGGAGACACCCCACTGATGTCCACTGACCAGCAGTACCCGCTTGCGTCCGACCTGTCGGCGGCCGGCGTCCAGTTGAATCACACCGCCGTCTACGCGAGCGACCGGCACCTGTCCGCGGAGTTCCTCGCCGCGGTCCTGGGCGTGCGGGTCGGCGCCCCGTTCGGGCCGTTCCTGCCCGTCGACCTCGGCAACGGCGTGACCCTCGACTTCTACGAGAAGAGGGACGAGCCGATCCAGTCGCAGCACTACGCCTTCCTCGTTCCCGACGAGCGGTTCGACCCCGTCGTCGCCCGCCTGGAGACGCTCGGGGTCACCTACTACGCCGACCCCGGCCACACCGAACCCGGCAGGATCAACCGCCTGTTCGGTGGCCGCGGCGCCTACTTCGACGACCCGGACGGTCACAACATGGAGGTCATGACCCGGCCCTACACCCGCCCTTAGCGGCCGAGCAGCTCGGCGGAGACGGTCCAGAGGCGCTCGGCGGTGGCGGGGTCGAGCGCCCACTCCTTGACACCGTGCGGGTGTCGCGCGAGGTCGGCGTCGTCGGGCACCGTGCAGGCCTCCTGCCCGTCGTCGAGATAGTGGCCTCCGGAGCGGGCGAACTCGGGAGCGACGGCGGCGACGACAGTGGTGGCGGACCCCTGCTCGACCGTCTTGTAGGTGAAGACTCCGGCGGCCTCGGCCGCGTCGAGCGACGCCTTCTGCTCCGGCGTGAAGTTCCGCTGCAACCCCGTCGCGACACCGCCGGGGTTCACCGCGTTGGCGACGATCCCGTCGGACGCCCACAGGCGGGTCGCCTCCACGGCGAAGAGGGAGTTCGCCGTCTTCGACTGGGCGTAGGCGAGCTGCGGGTGGAAGGGGCGGCGCACGAAGTGGAGGTCGTCGAAGTCGACGCCGGACCGCATGTGCGCCGTCGAACTGACGGAGACGATCCGTGCTCCGTCGCGGTCCGCCGCTCCCCGGGCCAGGGCATGGTGCAGTCCGACGGCCAGGGCGAAGTGGCCGAGGTGGTTCGTCGCGAAGTGCAGCTCCCAGCCCTCGGGTGTCCGCTCGAGACCGCCGGTGACCACGCCGGCGTTGTTGATGAGCAGGTGGAGCGGACCGCTCCACGCGTCGACGAACCGGGCGACGGTGTCCCGGTCGGCGAGGTCGAGCCGCACGACGCGGGGCCGGACCCGGCCGGTCGACGTACCGATCGTCTCGGCGACGGCGTCACCCGCGGCGGTGTTCCGGACCGCGAGCGTCACGTCCGCCCCGGCAGCGGCCAGCGCGCGAGCCGTCTCGGCGCCGAGCCCCGAGGAAGCTCCGGTGACGATCGCGCGGACGCCGGTGAGGTCGAGGCCCGCCACCACGTCGTCCGCCGTGCTGGAAGAGGTGAAGGGCGTGGAGATGAGCCGGCGAGTGTCCATGCCGCCACTATACGAACTAGACGACATTTGTATAATGCGACTGGTGCTCGTATGCTCGCCCCATGAGCAGTCCCGACGGCGGCCGCCCGTCCCCGACAGCAGCTGACGCCGACCGCCGGACGATGGTCCTGGAGTCCGCCATGACCACGTTCGCGCGATTCGGCTACCGCAAGACGTCGATGGAGGAGGTGGCGCGGGCGGCGCACATCTCCCGGCCCGGCCTCTACTTCCTCTTCTCCTCGAAGGAGGCCCTGTTCCGCGCCGCAGTCACCCAGACCCTGGACCGCGACATCGCCGCGGTCGAACAGGTCCTCGCGGACAGCGGCCGCCCCCTGCCCACGCGACTCGTCGAGGCGTTCGACCAGTGGGCGGGCCGCTACATCGGTGGTCCACTGACCCACGATGCCGCGAGGGTCATCGAGGACAACCCCGGCATCCTCGGGGAGATCGTCGAGACCGCGCCGCGGCGCTTCGAGCAACTGATCGCGGACGCGATCGCCGCCGAGTCGGGACGGAAGGCGGCCCTCCCCGTCGCACAGACGCTGATCAGCACGTCGATCGGCCTCAAGCATCAGGTCCCGTCGAGGGACTCGTACCTCGAACGCCTGGCCGTGGCCATCGGTCTCCTGCTGCGCTGAGGCCGCGGACGGCCGGGCGCGGCGACCGTCGGTGCTGGGACCTCCGCGCCTTCCCGGCGCTCTAGGGGGTGACGAGCGCGGCGCCTTCCGGGCCGGGCAGAGCCTGCGCGTCAAACGCCTCATCCTCGTCGTCGGCCCCGACCGCGTCGTACGGCATGACGGTGAGATGACAGGGACGGCAGTACTGTCCGACATCCACGGGATGCCCGGGCAGCTGCGGCCCGACCACCAACGACCGTGGAGGTCGAGGGATTTGGTCCTATTTTGTTCTGCCACGCGACCCCGCGCGACGGCAGGTGCACCGCGTCAACCGAAGGAGGCCACCAGTGAGTCGCAGGAAGAGGGCCGGCACGCAGGCCCACGCGCGGGCAACGCGCACGGCCCGCTCGACGAGAGTGGTGGCCTGAACAGTGACCGGTTTCGAAGCACGGATAGCGCAACTCGCCTCCTACCCGGTCAAGGGCTGTGCCGCCGTCCACCCCACCACGGCGGTGATCACGCCGGCCGGGATCACGCACGACCGTGCCTTCCTCGTCGTGGACGGGAACGGCGTCTACCGCACCCAGCGCCGCCATCCGCAGCTCGCACTCATCACGCCGGAGGTGAGCCCGGACGGTTCCCGGATGTCGTTGCACCACCCGGACCTGGCACCGCTGTCCTTCGCCGTCGTCCGGGACGGTCCCCGCCGCTCGGTGGACCTGTTCGGCAAGCCCTTTTGCGGCATCGATCAGGGGCCCGTCGTGGGGGAGTGGCTGTCGCAGGCGGTCGGCGAGGCCAGCCGCCTGGTCGGAGTGCCGCCGGACCACCGGCGCGTGACCGACGGACACACACCCGGTACCTCAGGCTACGCCGACAGCAGCGCCGTTCACCTCCTGTCGGAGGCTTCCGTGGCCCTGCTCAACGACAAGCTGCGGGCGGCCGGGAAGCCGGCGGTTCCGATGGAGAGGTTCCGGCCGAACATCGTCGTCGACGGCTGGGAGCACGCCCACACGGAAGACCTGCTGCGCCGCGTGACGATCGGCGACTGCGAACTGGGTTACGCGAAACTCGCTCTGCGGTGCGTGGTCACCACCGTTGACCAGCGCTCGGCACGCAGAGTGGGGCCGGAGCCGCTGCGCACACTGGCCCGCTATCGCCGTACCGAGGGCGGGCTGGCGTTGGGCGCGAAGTTCGCCGTCGTCCGACCGGGGACGGTGTCCGTCGGTGACCCGGTGGTGGTCACCCGGTGGGGAGCCTCGGAGATGTGAGGCGACGGCCGCGGTCCGGCCGCGCGGACCGCCCGCCGGTCCGTGCTCGTGTGTGCGGGGGAGGCCGCCGCCCTGGGGCCGGCGGCCTCCCCACGGGTGCCGCCGCCTGGGACCGGCGGCCTCCCCCGCCAGGCACCGCTACTCGTCGATCGCGGCCCCGAACAGCGCGTTGGCCGTCGGCGCTCCGAGACGCGCCCCGTCGTAGGTCCAGGTGCCGCGGGCGACGAGGCCCGACGACGACGCGGGCACGACCCAGACGAAGCCGTCGTCGGTGTTCTCGCCCGGGGCCGCCGCCAGGAGCCCGAAGAGGCCGTCCTTGTTGGCGTCGATCAACCGGGCCTGGCCGCCCCAGCGGTCGGACTTCTCCGCCACCCCGGGGATGTCGGCGAGCTGCTGGTCGAAGCTCTTCACCCCGACGCCGCTGAACCCGGTCGGATCGCCGCGCAGCACCCACACGGCGCCCGCGTCGGCCACGGTGCCGATGTCCTCGCCGGGCGCACCGACGGCGAGGTCGGGGTGGCCGTCGCCGTCCGTGTCCCCGGCCGACAGCTCGGCGCCCCACTGGTCACCCGCTTCCGCGGTTCCGGGCACGCCGGGAGAGTCCTGCGTCCAGTACTGCGCCGGCTCGGGCTCGAGGCCGGACAGGTCGCCGCGGCCGAGGTAGAGGGTGATGCCCCCGCCCGTCGGGGCGCCGGCCGCGGTGTTGCCGATGACGAGGTCGTCCTGTCCGGTGCCGTCCCAGTCGCCGGAGACGACGGCCGGACCACCCGGGAACGTACCCCCGTCGCCGAGACCGGAGATGTCCGGTGCGCCGTGCAGGACACGCACCGTGCCGACGCCGGGCTCCTGGCCGGTGGTGACGCCGGAGACGGCGAGGTCGGACCAGGAGTCCTCGTTGTAGTTGCCGTGCGTGAGGCTGCGGAACTCGAAGCCGGTGCCCGCCGGGGCGAGGTCGCTCGCCCGCACGCGGTGCTCCGACAGCGTCGGGCGCTGTGCCGCCTGACCGGGCGTGAGGGTGAGGAACAGCAGGGCGTCGTCCTCCAGGACGGCGAGGGAGTCACGAGGGTCGGCGTTCGGGTCCGCCGGGTCGGGGGCGGAGTACCGGGCCGCTTCCACCGCCCGCCCGAAGTGGGCCCCCGCCCGTGGGTCGCCGCTCTCCAGCCAGGTGCTGTCGGAGACGTGCAGCCCGGTCGGTGACCCCCAGAAGACGACGGCCCCGCCCGTGTCGGGCAGTCCGGCCAGGTCTTCGCCCGGGATACCGACGACCGCGTCGTCGTACCCGTCGTTGTCCAGGTCGCCGGAGGCCACGGCCCCGCCGAAACGGTCGCCGGTCTCGACGCCGCCGGGCACGCCGGAGACGTTCTGGTGGAGCACGCTCTTCTTCGTCGTGCTCAGTCCGCTGGACGAGCTGTACTGCACGGTGACGTAGCCGGCGCCCGAAGCACCGCTCACCGTGGCGCCCGGGGCGCCGGTCAGCACGTCGTCGAAGCCGTTGCCGTCGTAGTCGCAGTTGCGCTGCTGCCACCCGATGGACGGGAAGGGCACAGCGGCCTGGGACGCGGGCGCTGCGACGACCGCGCCGCCGGCGAGGGTGATGAGTGCGGCGGCGGTGACGGCCGCTCGTCTGAGGTGATGCACGGGAGGGCCTCCCTGGTCCAAGAATGCCCACGGCTGCCCGGTGGGGGCACGGACCGTGCTGCGTTCACCGAGTAGACATCCCCGGGTCGCCGAAGGTTGTACGCGCCCTTCCGCCACGATGACGACCGACGGTCGGAGCCGGTCAGTACGAGTGGCGGCGGGTACGGGTACGCAGCCGGAAGACGAGCAGGCCGGCGACGGCGAACGCGGCGGCCCAGGCCAGGCCGACCCAGGACGGCCGCTCCTGCCGGGACACCGAACCCCGACGCGGCCGCCCCGCCGGGGTCTCTATGATCCTGATGATCGACACGAGCGGGGTGCGGCCGGGGCAAGCCCGGCGCCCTGCCGGTCCGAGGTGGGGGGAGGAGCCGTGGGGCAGACCTGGGGTGCGCTCGTGGTGGCCGTCGTGGGTGTCATCGGCACCCTGGGCGCGGCCCTGCTGACCCAGAGCAGAGCCGACCGGCTCAAGCGTCATGAGCTGGACGTGACCGCCCGCCAGCAGCGCGAGGACCGTGCCCATGCCGAACAGGTACGGCAAGAGGAAGCCCGCAGCACGGCGCGACGCGAACTGATCGATCTCCGCCGGGCCTGCTACATCGCCCTGAACACCACGGCGCGTCAGTACCAGACCGCGCAGATCAATCTGATGCACGTACTGCGCGCCCGGGACGGCGCGGAGATCGACGCGTGTGTCGCGCAGCTCGAGGAACGGCGCCTGGCCCTGCGCGACAGCTACGCCGAAGCACAGATGATCGTGCCTGCCGCCGTGCTGGCGGACGCCCGGGCGGCCAACCATCAGCTCAACAGCACCTACGGCCTGCTGAAGAGGCTGGCGGCGGGCGGCGGTCCCGACGACGAGGCACTGCGTGCTTTGGAGGTCGAGACGGAGATGTCCTGGGCCCTGTTGTCCGACCTGAGAGCCGCCATGCGCCACGATCTCGGAGTCGACGAGGCGTCCGAGGAGTAGAGGACCCGGCCGGCACTGCCACCGGCCCGCACTCGGCAGCGCAACCGGCGGAACGGCCGGCCGTCTTCAGCGGGGCCGCGGCCCCGCCGCCGCGTGCCGGTCCCGCGCGCCGACACGCTGGGCGACCGCGCCGAGGGCCACGTCGACGACGGCGCGCAGCTGCTCCGCGCTCGTTCCGGCTCTGCTCATGACGGCGAGCGACTGGTTCACGGCCGCAAGGTGGGTCGCGAGGGAATCGGCCGCCTCGTCGTCCAGGCGGCCGGCCTTCAAAGCGGCCCGCAGCCGAGTGTGCTGGAAGCCGATCGCCTCACGTGCGCGCGCCGCGACGCCCGCGCTCAGTGCAGGGCTCGCCATGACGGTCTGGGCCACCAGGCACCCGTCGGGCAGGCCGGGGTCCGCGATGCGCTCCAGCGTGACGTCGAAGAACGCCCGCGCGGCTGCCAGCGGCCGGTCGGCGGCGCAGGACAACGCGGCGTCGTACTTTTCGCCGTAGCGCGTGCTGTAGCGCTCCAGGCAGCGCAGGAAGAGGGTGTCCTTGTCCCCGAGGGAGGAGTAGATGGAACTGCGGTTCAGTCCCGTCGCCCGGGACAGGTCGTCCACCGACGTGTCCGCGTAGCCGGCCCGCCAGAACTGGATCATCGCGGCATCGAGCGCCGCCGCGATGTCGAACTGCTTCCTGCCCGCCATCCCGGCGCCTCCCGCGTGCTCTGCCTCCTCGGTGGAGACCATCCTCCCATCTTGAACCAACCAGTTCAAGATGGGTTAGGGTCAGGACCTGAGCGCGGCCCGCCCGGCCGGCACGCCTGACGCCCCCGGCAGGCCGCCACACACCTCGCACCCGTGGAGGAGAGTCATGAACGACCCCGCAAGCGCCCCGCGCGGCTTCGACAACCCGGTCCGCGACCTGCCGTTGCCCGGCCTGGCCGGGTTCACCCACCGCTGGGTCGACGCGGGAGGCGTCGGGCTGCACGCCGTCGAGGGCGGTCGGCCGGACGGTCCGGCGGTCGTGCTGCTCGCCGGGTTCCCGCAGACCTGGTGGGCCTGGCGCAAGGTGATGCCGAACCTGGCTGGCCGATGCCGGGTGATCGCGATCGACCTGCCGGGCCAGGGCCACTCCGAACGCCCGGACATCAGCTACGACACGCACACGGTCGCCGCGCACGTCCACGCGGCGGTCGAGGCGCTCGGCGTCTCGACATACTGGCTGGTGGCCCACGACATCGGCGCGTGGGTAGCCTTCTCCCTCGCCTTGCAGCACCCGGGTCGGCTGCACGGCCTGGCGCTGCTCGACGCCGGCATCCCGGGCATCACACTCCCCGACGCCATACCGACCGACCCCGAACAGGCGTGGAAGACCTGGCACTTCGCCTTCCACCTCGTGCCCGACCTGCCCGAGACACTGCTCGCCGGCCGCGAACGGGAGTACGTCGGCTGGTTCCTGAAGGCCAAGACCCTCTCCTCCGACACCTTCGACGACGCCGAGATCGAGCGGTACGCCGCGGCCGTGGCCGCCGACGGCGGCCTCCGGGCATCCCTGGCCTACTACCGGGACGCCGCTGAGTCGGCGCGGAAGAACCACGAGGCGCTGGAACGACAGCGCCTGACGGTCCCGGTGCTCGGGATCTCCAGCAGCAACGGTTCCATCCCCGACATGGCAGCGTCCATCCGGCCCTGGGCCGACCGCGCCACCGGCGTCGTCGTGCCGGACGCGGGACACTTCATCCCCGACGAACAGCCCGCTGCCGTTGTTGCCGCACTGACCGCCTTCATCACCGATGACGACTGAGACCCGAGGGCGAGACGCCCGGAGCCGAGGCGTCCGGGCAGGGACGTGGCGGCCCGGCCCCGGAGGCCGGGCCGGTCAGTCGGTGGTGGTGATGCCGCCGGTGACGGCGATGATCTCGCCGGCGGTGAAGCTGGAGTCGGCGTCGGAGGCCAGGTACACGTAGGTCGGCGCGATCTCCTCCGGCTGTGCCACCCGCCCGAGCGGGCCCTCGGTGCCCAGCTGGGCCAGACCGTCCTGCGGCATGTGCGGGTCGGCGACGTTCAGCACCGTCCAGGTCGGACCGGGCGCGACCACGTTCGCGCGGATGCCGTCCTTGGCGAGATGCTGGGCGATGGACTTGGTGAAGTTGACGAGCGCCGCCTTCGACGCCCCGTAGTCCAGCATGGTGTCGCTGCCCCTGAGGGCTTCTTCCGAGGCGGTGGCGATGATCGTGTCGCCGGCCCGAAGGTGCGGGCGTGCCGCCTGTACCAGGTGGAAGTAGGCGTACACGTTGACCTTGAAGGACCTGTCCCAGTCCTCGAAGCTGAGCTGCGAGAGGTCGGTCTGGCTGTTCAGGTGCGCCGCGTTGTTCACCAGGATGTTCAGACCGCCCAGTTCCCGCACGGTCCGCTCGACCGTCTCCCGGCAGAACGCGGCGTCGGCGAGGTCACCGGGCAGCAGCAGGCACCTTTGTCCCGCGGCCTGTACCGCGTCGCGGGTCTCCTCGGCGTCCGGTTGCTCCTCGGGGAGATAGACGACGGCCACGTCCGCGCCCTCGCGCGCGTACAGCAGCGCGACGGCACGGCCGATACCCGAGTCACCGCCGGTGATGAGCGCGACCTTGCCGCGGAGCTTGTCCGCCGCACGGTAGCGCTTCGCCTCGTAGCGAGGCCGCGGGCGCATGTCACGCTCCAGCCCCGGTGCCTGCTGCCGCTGCTTGGGGTAGGGCGGTTTCGGCTCGGCGCCCACCTGCGGGTCGGTGTCTGCGGTCCGGTCGTCGTGCTGCATGTCCGTGAGCCTCCTGAGGACGTGGGTCACGCTCGGCAGCCGGGTATCCCACCGGACCCCCGGTACAAACCCGGCCGTACCCGCCCGCGGTTTCGGGCACGGATGCCCGAGTGGCGCGGCCCGCGTAATGCGGTTGAGGAGGAGGCGGACCATCGGTGAAGATCCGAGGCATGTTCTCGCGCAGGAATCGCCGCCCGAAGACTCCCGAACTCCTCCAGGCCTGGCACGCCCTCGACGAGGGTGACGTCCCGGGCGCCCTGCGCCAGTTGCGGCACGGCACCGACGACCTGCCGCTCGACGAGCTCGCCCTCGTGGTCGCCCGGGCCGCCGAAGGCGCCGGCTTCGACGATCTGCGCACCGCGTCCGAAGCCCTGACCGCCCGAGCTCCCAAGGTCCCCGTCCTCTACGACTTCGGGTACGCCTGCATCGAGCGCGGCGTGCCCTACCTGGCGATACCCGCCCTGCGCGCGGCGCTGCGGCGGGCGCCGGACGCCGCGGGGATCCTGCGGGAACTGGTCGCGGCGTACGAGCGCGAGGGCCGGCACCGCGAGGCCGTCGACGCCCTCGTCGCGCACGAGAGCGGACTCATCGACTGGCCGGACCGCTATCTGCTGGTCTTCAACGCCGTCATGGCCGGCGACCTCCCCCTGGCCCGCCGGCACGACGCGCGGCTGCCCGAGCCGCGGGAGGAGGTGTGGCTGCCCGCGCGGGCCCGCCAGCGCGCGATGCTGGAGCGAGCCACCGGGGCGGGCGGGGTGAGCCCGCTGGACGCCACCGATCTGCGGGGCTGGCAGTACGTGATCGGCGGCACGGTGCTCACCACCCTGTCCCCGTACGGGTTCGACGCGGGGATGACCGGACGGTACGCCTGGCTCCAGGACACCCACGACCAGTGCCTGCGCGGCCTGGTGCGGCTGAAGGCGGTCCTCGACGCCGCCGGAGCGCGCCCCACGTCGGTGTCCCTGCTGCCCGACCGGGGCAGCCGCATCCTCGGACTCGCGGCGGCCCGACTGCTGGACCTGCCGGCGAAGCCCTTCGCACCCGACCGCGAGGACACGCTCGTCGTCGCGTACGACCTGAAGCAGCTGGCCGACGCCGAGCAGGGACCCGAGATCCTCGACCGCCTCCACGAGCGGACGCCGGGCCAGATCCTGCACGAACACGCGAGCAACTGGACCCACCCGCCGGCGGTCACCGCCGACTGCGTCACCCTGCTGCACCAGTCGGCGACGGCACCCTGGGCGGGGCAACTGCGCGCCGGCGAGGACGGCGACGTGGAGCGCGGCGCGCCCGACAGCAGGCCGGAGGAGGAGATCGCCGCGGACATCCTGGCCGCCGACGCCACACCCGACGAAGGGGACGGCTCGACACCCGCCGACCCGGTCGGCGCACTCACCGACTTCGTGTCCGCCGTCCGCGGCACCTGGCTGCGGGCCGACCGCGCCGGCCTGTCCTCCGCGGGACCGGTCTCCAGCTCCCGCTTCCGCTGACGCGCCCACCGGCACCCGGGTGTGCCTGATTCGGGGCCGTCCTCCCCACCCCCGTGGCGGGAGGACGGCCCCGGTCTTGAGGAGCCCGCCCGCTCAGTACAGCTTGGCGACGGCCGTGCTCGTGGTCTTCTTGAAGGCGGCCACGGGCGCGTCGTGGAAGTCGCCCATCTGTCCCCACTTGACGACGGTGACGGTCCTGCCGTCCCGCCCGACCGACAGCAGGGCGATGTCGGTGGCGCCCCAGGACGTCTCGGTGTGCAGGCCGCGGACGCGCGCGCCCTCCTCGACCGGCAGCGTGCCGTAGTCGCGGCCCTCGGCCTCGACGTCGGGCGAGGACTCCTCGATGCGGTCGGCGCAGGTGCGGACCAGGTCGTCGTAGTGCTTCGCCAGGGCCTTGGCCTGAGCTGCTGTGCCCGTCACGACGGTCACCTGCACGGCGCCGGTGTCCAGGTCCGTCCAGAACTGCCGGTGCCGGTAGTCGTAGGCGGGCACACCCTCCGTGCCCACACACAGACCGAGTGCGTCCGGGAACCCGTGGGCGACCGGCCCGGCGGTCCAGGACGAGGTCGGGTGCGGCGGCAGTTGGGACGCCGACAGGAAAGCGGGCGCGCCGGCCCGCGGCGCGGCGCCCGCGGTCGGTGCCGTGAGGACCGAACCCGCCGCGAGGGCGGCAACGGCGAGAGCGGTGAGAGCGCTCGTTCGACTGCGCATGGACATGGGCGTTCCCCCGTGCGTGAGTGCGTGGACGTGGATGCCGCGGCAAGGCCGGCTGGTCGGCCCGGGCCTGCTCGACGCGGCACCAAGAGCATCAGCCGTCCCGGCGTCCGGGCGCAACAGCCGACGCCGGATCGCACCCGGTGGAACCATCCCAGCCCGTCTGACGTGCAGGTACATGAAGTGCCTGGGACACCGTCCCGGGCCGGGCGGGGTCGTACGAGGACGGGTGGACCTGTGACGGCACAGGACGACGGCGACGGCATCGACGCGGTGGCCGAATTCGCGGCCCTGCTGCGGGCGTTGAAGGAGCGCACGGACCGCAGCTACGGCTCGCTGGCCCGCCGCCTGGGCATGAACACCTCGACGCTGCACCGCTACTGCGCGGGCGACGCGGTGCCGCTCGACTTCGCCCCCGTGGAACGCTTCGCGGCCCTGTGCGGGGCGAGCCCGGAACAGCGCCTGGAACTCCACCGCCGTTGGCTCCTGGCCGTGGCATCCCGCCACCGGCCCCGTACGCCGGACACGACGCGGAGCGCGCCCGACGCCACGGCGGCGCAGGCCGTGAACGACGCGGCGGAAGGATCGGACCCGGCGGGGGAGGGCACCACCGGACCCCGTACGGCGCCGAAGGCCGACGGGGACCCGGCCGCCGCACCGGACGCAGCGCCGAGGGCCGCCGGCGGCCCGGCCGCCCAAGCGCACCCTGCGCGCCGCCCGTGGTACCGCCGTGGCCGCGTCGTGGCCTCGCTGGCCTGCGGCTGTGCCGTGCTCGCCGCGCTCGGTGCGCTGGCCGCGCCGCCGGAGGGGCGGCGGACGTCGGCCGACGGTCCCGCTCGGGTCGCCGGTCCGACGGCGTCCGGTCCGGCCGAGGCCAGGGCGCCCGGGCGACGGGAGACCTCGCCCGGCCCGAGCACCGCCCCGACCGCCCCCACCGCCACCGAGCGGGCCCCGGGCACCGCCACCCCGAAGAGGAAGCCGGGCGCCGCTCAGCCGTCCGGCGCGACATCCGCCCCGTCCCCCGGCGGACGGCCCGCCGCGCCGCCGCTCACCTGGTCGGCCAACTCGCAGGCCTGGGAGCTGGGTTGCGGCCACGATTACGTCGTCGCCAAACCCCCGGGCCAGGTCCCCCCGCCGCCCGCACCCCAGGACGCGGCGCCGTGGGCGGCGACGCAGAACGCGGTGCACGGCCGCGAGACCCTCGTGCAGCTGTCGGTGCAGGGGCGGAGCGACACGGCCGTCGTGCTGGAGGAGTTGCGCGTGCGCGTGGTCGGCCGTACGGCGCCGGCCGGGGGGAACGCCTACGCCATGGACCAGGGCTGCGGCGGCTCGATCACTCCCCGGTACTTCGCCGTGGACCTGGACCAGGACCGTCCCATCGCCCGCGCCGTCGCCGGCAACGACTCCGGCACTCCGATCCCGGCCGTGCGCATGCCTTACCGTGTCTCCGCGAAGGACCCCGAGGTGCTGCTGATCACGGCCGAGACCAGTTCGTGCGACTGCCGTTGGTACCTGGAACTGGACTGGTCCTCCCAGGGCCGCACGGGCACCGCCCGCATCGACGACAACGGTCGCCCGTTCCGCACCAGCGCCATCGAGGGCCTGCCCCGATACACGTACGACACCCTGGAACGCCAGTGGAGGCCGTACAGCTAGCGGAAGCCCGTGAGCTGCTCGGCCGGCTGTCCCGGATGCCCCGGCCGCGGTGCTCGTAGGATGCCTGGATGCCCAAGTCATCTCGGACGAGCCGCCGTACGTGGGCCGCTGCGTGGGTCCTGTTGGGCGCAGCCGGTATCGCGACGACCGCCGCCCTGAATGCGTCGCCGTCACCTGATCCGCAGTCCGGGCGGAACGAGAAGCCCGTCAGTGCCGAGTGCGCCGGGTACATCGCGCGCATCGAGGCGCAGTTGGCCGAGAACAGGCAGGAAGGCAGTGATGACGGCGGCGTGCTGGCCTTCACACGGTCCCGGGCCGGCGCCGAAGACTGCGGCGACGAGGTTCGCGACCACTTCAGCGGCGACCGGAGAGCCGTGGCACCGGAGCCGGAGTCTGTACCGACGCGGGTGTACTCCTCCTGCCTGGCCGTCGACACCGAGCCGGTGCCCGCGGGCGGGGACCCGTGCGGCGGCCGGTGAAGAGGCGCCGAGGGAGGCGTTCCATACGGCACGCGGGACTGGACGCCACCGGCATCCGCACCGTCGACGCCATGCGACGGGCGAGGTGAGGTGAGGGAGTTCCTCGTCAACCGGCAGAAGGCGTGGGACCCCGTGAGTGAGCGAGGGCGCCCGACGTTCCCAAGGTGCTCTCCCGTTTCTCCAGCCGGTACCCCGGCCGGATACGCCGGCCTCGCTGCTCCCCGCCGTTCAACTGGGCGAGGACCGACTCCACCGCCATCCGGGCGATCGCCGCCTTGTCGGGTGAGACGGACGTCAAGGTGACCGCCCCGAACCGTCCCTCGGCCACGTCGTCGAAGCCCACCACCGCGACGTCCTCCGGCACCCGCAGTCCGCGTTCGGACAGGGCACGCAGTGCTCCGATCGCGATGAGGTCGTTGTAGGCGAACACGGCGTCCGGACGACGGCCGGAGTCCAGCAGCCCGGCCATGGCCCGCGCGCCGTCGGCGTGCTCCCACCCGTCGGTCGCGGCCACCAGCCGGGAGTCCGCGACGAGACCGGCGGCGTCGAGTTCGTCGCGCCACCCGCGCAGGCGCAGATGCGCGGGCTGGCTGTGTCCCCGGCGGGCGCCGATGAACGCGACGTTCCGGCGCCCCAGCCCGATGAGGTGCCGTACGGCGGCACGGGCCGCGGCGACGTTGTCGATGGCGATGTGGTCGTGGGGCAGGTCGTACTCCCGTTCGCCGAGCAGCACCAGCGGCACCTGCTCGGTCCGTGACCGCAGATCCTCCGCCTCCAGTTCGATGGGGCTCAGCACGAGACCGTCGATCACGCGGGTCCGGAACCCCTGACTGACGAGGATCTCCTGGTCCCGTCTGCCGCGGGTGTGGTCCAGCAGCACGGTGTAGTCGTGTTCGGCCGCCGCGTTGATGATCTCCGTGGCGAGCTCGGCGAAGTAGGGATTGCCGAGTTCGGGCAGGGCGAGGGCGATGATGCCCGTGCGTCCCTTGCGCAGATGACGTGCTGTGAGGTTCGGCTGGTAGCCCAGCTCGTCGATGGAGGCCTGGACCCGGGCGCGCATCCCGGGGGTGACGTGCTGGTAGTCGTTGACGACGTTCGAGACGGTCTTGATGGACACGCCCGCGTGCAGGGCGACGTCCTTGAGGCTGACCCGCATCGATGTTCCTTCCGCCGCCCGACCGTCTGCCCGGGGCCGCGGGCCGGATCCTGGCGTCCAGGGGGAAGGCTCGCGCCAGGCTCGCATCGTTATACGTCGCAAGCCTTCCCGCTGACAAGGAGATTGTGCGGCGCCCGCGGAGCACGGAAGGTGTCCGGCGTCAGACGAACCGCCACAGGTGGTCGGCGGTGCCGTTGTCCTCGTACTGGACGATGTGGGCGCTGTTGGCGGTGGACATGTTGTCGACGCCGAGCACCTTCCCGCTGTGCCGGTTGCGTACGAGGAACCATCCCTCGCCGCGGTCCTCCAGGGTCCACAGGTGGTCGGCGGTGCCGTTGTCCTCGTACTGGACGACATGGGCGCTGTCGTCGGTGGACATGTTGTCGACGCCGAGCACCTTCCCGCTGTGCCCGTTGCGCACCAGGAACCATCCCTCGCCCTTGTCGATCAGCTGCCAGGCGTGGTCGCCGGTACCGGAGTTGTCGTACTGGACGACGTGGGCGCTGTTGGCGGTCGACATGCCGTCCACGGCGAGGACCTTGCCGCTGTGCTTGTTCAGCAACCGCCGGAACGGGGGTTCCGGAGTCCACGCGTGCCCGTCCTCGGTGGCGGTGGGGAAGGCGCAGACGCGCAGGCGCGCGGCCCCCATGGGAATGAGGGTGACCGTCTCCACGGGCGCGTCGCTGCGGGCCGGACTCTGTTGCAGGGGCGCGACGACCCGCTCGGTGTCCGCGATCCAGCCGTCGATCGGCCGGGCCTGCGCCGTGATCCGTACGGGTGCCGTGCCGTGGGTGAAGGGGTTGTCGGCGACCGGGCCGTCCAGCGGGTGGAACGAGAGGGGGGCGCCGGGGACCAGCCCGTAGTTCCAGGGGGTGGTGGCGTGCACCTCGTACTCCGGGAAGGAGTCACCGCCCGCGTAGCGCTCGTAGCGCTCGCCGATCCGCAGCGCGTAGCTGAGCGGCCCGCGGTCGACGCCGACCGCACCGTGCTGATCGGACCAGGTGCGCAACACGGTGCGCTGCGGAAGCCGCAGGGTCACCGTGTCCCCGTCGCGCCAGACGCGTTCGACGCGTGCGAAGGCCGGGCCCTGCGGAGCCGCGACCGCCGTCCCGTTGACCTCGAGCTCCGGATCGGGACACCAGCCCGGGATGCGCAGGAGCAGCGGGAAGGAGACGCGCCGTTCGGTGGATACCGTCAGCCGGACGGTCTCGGAAAAGGGGTAGTCGGTCTCTTCCCGCACCCTGACCCGTACGCCCTTTCCGACCTCGGCGGTCACCTCGCAGGGGGCGTAGAGTGCCGCGGCGAGCCCGCCGTCCGGCGTGCCGAGCCACAGCTCCTCGCTGAAGTACGGCCAGCCCATACCGTAGTTGTGCGGACAGCAGCGGTATTGGTCGACGCCGGGCTGGTAGGACTGCATGGCGAAACCGTTCTGGAACTGCCCCTGGGTCTTGCGGTCCCTGCCGAGGTCGACGCAGTTGGCGCTCGTGATGTAGTGCACGCCCTTTCCGTCGGGATCGAGGGAGGCGGGAAGGAGGTTGAAGGCCAGGTCCTCGCACCGGTCGGCCCAGACCGGATCGCCGGTGGTGCGGGTGAGCAGTTGGTGACTGGCCATGAACTCGACGATGCCGCAGGTCTCGAAGCCCTGCCGCGGGTCGGTGAAGCCGGGCCGGATGTTCTCGTCCCCCGCGAAGCCGCCCCCGGGGAACCGGCCGTATCCGTTCAGCACCTGCTCGTACGTGCGATACGTGGCCCGGATCAGTTCCGGGTCGCCCGTCAGCTGCGCGTACTGGGCCGGTTCCCGGAATCCCTGCGCGATGTTGACGTTGTGCTGGTTGGGCAGCCCGCCCGTCCAGTCGGCGCCGTAGGTGTGCATCTTCCTGGCGAGGTCGAGCAGGAAGGTGTCGCCGGTGCGGCGGTGCAGCCACACGGCGACGTCCAGTCCGTCGCCCCACCGCAACGACACCCAGCTGGAGTCGAAGGCACCTTGGCCCTGGCCGTTCATGTAGTGCAGGAAGCGGGTCGTGAACGGCACGATGCGGCGGTCGCCCGAGTACTCCTCCCAGGTGCGCAGGGCCATGAGCAGGGGCAGGAAGGGCCAGAAGTCCGGCCCCCCGTTGAGTGCCGTGCGCAGGGCCCGTGGGCCGAAGAACCCGTCCGGCTGCTGGGTGGCGAGGACGGCGTCGATCCATCGGCGGGCGTTGGCGAGCGCGTCCTGGTCCCGGGTGGCGATGGCGAGCGGTACGTATCCGCGCAGCCAGTAGGGCAGTTCCTCCCAGCCGCCGTTCTCCGGGTGGACCCAGCCGGACGTGGCGAAGTCGAGGAAGTGGGAGACCTCCTCGTAGCGGCCGCACAGTCCCGTCAGCTGGAGCCTCAGCTGACCGGCGAGCCAGCCGTGTGCGGCGATGCTGCCCGGCGGCAGCCTGAGCAGCGCGTCCGGCGCCAGAGCCCCCGTCACGGCGGACGGGGGCGCGGGTGCCGCCGACGCGGACGCGGCGACGTACGGCGGAACGGCCGAGGCGGCGGTCACGATCAGGGCGGTGTCGCGCAGGAGGCGTCGTCTGGGCAGGGACATGCGGATCCTCCGGTCGGTGGCGGGGCCCTCGTCGACGGGCGGGCGTGAACGACAGAGGTCACGGTTCGGACGCGCAGGCGGGGGCGGTTCGCGCCTACAACGTTGGAAAGGCGACCCTGGCATGACAGCACGCCCGCACTCGGCCGTCCAGGAACATGACAAAGAGGCGATCCCTTGTCTCGATCCCGTCCTTCGGGCAGTCCCAGCCACTGGGCACTCGCCCGGCCTCGGCCCACCACCCCGTCGAGCGGTCCATCATCCCGTCGATCGGCCCGTCACCCCGTCGAGCGGCCCATCACCCGGCGTTCGCCGCCGGCACCGCCGCCGTCCGGTGGCTTCACGAGCTCCTGCGGGGGAACACCGGTGTCTCCCTCGTCCTGCCCGGCGCCTCGGCGGCGAACCGGCGGGTGATCCAGGCCGGGGCGTGCCGCACCGTGGACGTGATGTAGACGCCGTCGCTGCCGTCCTTCCAGAGGTCGATGACGGGCAGTCGGAGCCTCCCGGCCACGGCGCGTACGTCCCCGGGCCCGTTGAGCCGGACTCCGACGGCACCGCCGTCGGCGGCAGCCCGGGCCATGGCAGCCATCATCTCGGCTCCGTGCAAGGGGTCCCCCTCACGTGGCTGGCAGGAGACGACGAGGCCGCCCTTGATGGCGTCCACAGGGTCCGGGCCGGGAAGGGGGAGCGCCGGTCGAGGGGGGCGCTTTCGGGTCACACGTGGCAACTCCGCATGGTGGTGGATGAATCAGAGGAGGACGAGAGGGAGCGCGGCGGCACCGACGACCGCCGCGAGGGGCCCCAGGGACGCCGGTCTGAGCGGTACATGGGCGAGGCCGGGAAGCAGTTCGGTGTGGTAGGCGGCGCTCAGCGGCTGCCAGTAGGGCGCGCCGCAGGACACGACACCACCGCCGACGACGACCGCCTGCGGGTCCCACAGATTGACCAGGCCGCCCAGTGCACGGCCGAGAACGGTCGCGCCGTCGTACAGGACACGGCCGGCAACAGGCTCGCCCTGCGCCGCGCGCCGGGCCACCATGTGCAGCGGGACGCGTTCTTCTCCGCCGGTAGCAAGGCGGTAGGCGTTCTCCCCCACTCGTCCAGCGCCACGCGTCGGACGTGGAAGGCGGTGGCGCCCGCGGGGACGCCCAGGAGGATGGCGCTTCGCTCGTCCAGGGAGATCGCGGTCCACACCTGGTCGGCTCTGACGAGCCGGAGGGCGTACTGGTTCTGGAGGATGTCGTAGAGGGAGGTGTTGAGGTCGAGGGAGAGTAGGCCGGGGCCCCGGTCGGCGCGCAGGTGCACCGTTTCCAGGCACATCGGCCGGTCGTCGGCGGTCCGCAGCCGGATCAGGCGCAGAACGCGGTGGTCCGGGGCGGTGCGCAGTTCCTCCCCGATGCTCCGCCCGGCCACGGTTTCGTCGGCGGCGATCAGCCGGGTGCCCGGTGTGAGGCCGCGGGCGTGCATGTCCTCGGTGAACGACGTCAGGGTGTGGGACTTGGAGATGGTCTGCGCGGCGACGAACGTGCCGGCCCCGTGCACCCGGTAGACGATGCCCGCGTCGGCGAGCGAGTCGAGCGCCTGGCGCACGGTGGACCTGCTGACCTCGGGGCGGGCGGACAGTTCGCGTTCGGTGGACAGGGCGGTGTGCGGTTCGAGCTTGTCGATCTCGCTGCGCAGCCGCTGCCGCAGTTTCCCGTGCCTGCGCGCCGGGGGCACCTCCGCCGGACCGCCGAGACCGCCGAGACCGCCGGGACTGCCAGGACTGCCGGACCGCCTGCCCCTGACGCGTCCCGCCCCCGACGGCCCGCTCGGGGCCGTCAGGACGTCTGTGCGGTGGGGTCGGTGCTCCCGCGGACCACCAGCCGGTGCGGGATCGTCAGATCCGATGCGGGCACCTCGTTGTCCGGGCTGTAGATGCGGTCGGCGAGGCATTGCAGAGCACGCTGGGCGATCTGGCGTTTGTCGGGGGAGACCGTGGTCAGCGCCGGGTGGCTGTACCGGCCGTCCTCGATGTCGTCGAACCCGACGATCGCCAGATCCTGCGGCACCCGCAGCCCCCGAGCGTGCGCCATGTGCAGTGCCCCGAGCGCGAGTTCGTCCGTGAAGGCGAAGACCGCGTCCGGCACGACGTCCCCGTCGAGCAGCTCGGCCATGGCCCGCGCGCCGTCCTCGCGGTGCAGTGCGCCGACCGTCCGCTCCCACCGCGGCTCGGGCGCGAGACCCGCCCGGCGCAGCGCCCTGCGGTAGCCCTCGGCGCGCTGTTCGGCCGTGCCGTTGTGCAGGTGCGGTTGCAGACCGACGGCGGCGATGCGGCGGCGTCCCAGCGTCAGCAGGTGGGTGGTCGCCTGGTCGGCGGCGGCGACGTTGTCGACCGTCACGCGGTCCGCCCGGCCCTGGGGATTGCGTTCGCCGAGCAGCACCACGGGCAGCGGGCGCGCGATGTCCGCCACCTCCTGGGCCTCCAGGGCCCACGGGCTGATGATCAGGCCGTCCATCACCCGGCCGCCGTCGCCCTTGAGCAGCCGTCGTTCCGCCTCGGCGTCCCCGTGCGTCTGGTCGATGATCACCGTCCACGACCGGCGTCCCGCCTCGTCCACCAGGAGGCCGGCGAGCTCGCCGAAGTAGGGCGAGTGCAGCTCGGGGATGGCGAGACCGATGATGCCGGTCCGGCCCGCCCGCAGACTGCGGGCGGCGAGATTGGGGCGGTAACCGAGCTCGTCGATCGCCTCCTGGACCCGCCGGCGGGTCTCCTCGGAGACCCGGGAGGCCCCGTTCACCACGTTCGACACGGTACGCGCGGAGACCCCGGCGCGGGCGGCTACGTCTTTCAGGCTGCTGCTCACCCGGACATCGTGACATGGCGCGTCTCGTTGGCCAAGATCGCTGAGGAAGGGTATTGCCACGTTGAATTCAACGATGCAACATGTGCAGGAAAGTTTCGCTGCATGTGCAAGGAGGCACCCATGAGCCAGCACGCCTACCCCGGTATCGCCCCGGCCGACCTCGATGTGGACGTGACGGCCGACGTCCGGGCCCTGTACTCGGACGGCATCACGGCGCGCAAGGGTGCCTTCAGCCGCGAATGGGCCGACCAGCTCCACGAGGACATCGCCGTGGCGTTCCAGGAGGCCCGGACCCGGCCGGGCGGCGCCGTGGGCCGCGGACCGCACCGGTACTACGTGGAGATCCACCCCGAGCAGCTGCGCGGCTTCGTCGACCTCGTCGACCACCCCTGGGTCCGCTCCGTGTGCACCGCCGTGCTCGGCCCCGACTACCGCATCGTCGAGCTCGGCTTCGACGTCCCGCTCGAGGGCGCCGTCAACCAGCCCTGGCACCGGGACTTCCCCATGCCGGAGGAGACCCGTGCCGAGCGGCGGCTGACCTCCCTCGCCTTCAACGTGACGGCCGTCGACACGGAGGAGGACATGGGGCCCTTCGAGATCGCGCCGGGCACCCAGTGGGACGACAGCCCGGAGTTCGGCCACGGCATGTTCCCGCCCCGGCCGCACTACCCGCGCTACGAGGAGCGGGCCGTGCGCAAGTTCCCGCAGCGCGGCGACATCTCCGCGCGCACCGCTCTCACCATCCACCGCGGCACCAGGAACAACTCCTCGAAGTCCCGCCCCGTGCTGGTCCTGGGCGTCGACGGTCCCGAGGCCGGCAACGGCGACCGGCACGACACGGCCGTCACCCGCGCCTACTGGGAGTCCCTGCCCGAGCGGGTCCGCCGCCACCTGGACTGCCCCGTCGTGGACGTGCTGGAGCCGGTGACGCAGAAGCACACCATCGAGGGTCTGGTCATGGGCGATGCCTGAGCTCGTCACGGCTCCCGGACCCACCGACGATCCCGCCGGGGATCCGCGGAAGGTGCCGGCCGCGGTGTACGCCGTGTCGGCCGTGTCCGCACTCGGCGGCCTGCTCTTCGGCTACGACACCGGCATCATCTCCGGGGCCCTGCTGCACCTGCGGGACGACCTGCACCTGACCTCCCGTGAGCAGGAGATCGTCGTCAGCGTCATCCTGCTCGGCGCGATGGCGGGCGCACTCCTCGCGGGGCGCCTGGCCGTGCGCCACGGACGCCGCAAGGTCGTCATCGCAGTCGCGGCGGTCTTCGCCCTGGGTGCCGCGGCGGCTGCGGCGGCACCCGGCACGGGCAGCCTCGTCGCCGCGCGTTTCGTCCTCGGCCTGGCCGTCGGCGGCGCCTCCAACATGGTGCCGGTCTACATCGCCGAGGTAGCCCCCGCCCGGATCCGGGGCCGGCTGATGGTGCTGTTCCAGCTGATGGTCGCCTGCGGGCAGCTCATCGCGTACGTCTGCGGCTGGGTGCTGTCGGACACGGGCGGCTGGCGCCTGATGTTCGGCCTGGCCGTCGTGCCCGCCGTGGTCCTCGGCGTCGGCATGCTGTTCCTGCCGGAGAGCCCGCGCTGGCTCGTCGAGCGCGGCATGCGCGAACAGGCGGCGTCGGTACTGACCCGGCTCCGCCCGCCCGGCACGGACGTCCGCCACGAGATCGACGAGATCGCGGAGGTGGCCGCGGCCACGCCCGTCGGCGGCTGGCGCGACCTGAGGCAGCGCTGGATGCGTCCCGCCCTCCTGGTCGCGGTCGGCATCGCCGCCTTCTCCCAGCTGACCGGCATCAACGCCGTCGTCTACTACGCGCCGACGATCCTCGCCGACGCCGGATTCGGCGACTCGGTCGCGCTCCTCACCGGGGTCGGGATCGGGGTGATGCTGGTGATCGCCGGTGTGGTCGGCGCGGTCGCGGTGGACCGGATGGGCCGGCGGCGCATCATGCTGTGGTTCCTGCCGGGGTCCGGTCTCGCCATGACGGTCATGGCACTCGCCTTCCTCGGCCCGGAGGGCTCGGCGGCCCAGCGCTGGACGGTGATCGTCGCCCTGTTCGCGTACATCCTGTTCAACGGCATCGGAATCCAGGCGGTGGTCTGGCTGATCGGCCCGGAGATCCTGCCGCTGAGCGTGCGCGGCCCCGCGACCAGCCTGGCCACCGTCACCCTGTGGGGTGTCGACCTGCTGATCGCGGTGACCGCCCTGACCGCCATCCAGGCGATCGGCCGCTCCGGCACCTTCTTCGTCTACGCGCTGATGAACGTCGCCTGCATCGTGTTCGTGGCGGCGAAGGTGCCGGAGACCCGGGGCCGATCCCTGGAGAGCATCGAGCGCGCCCTGCATCGCGGAGGCTCCTTCCGCAAGACGCTCGAACGCTCCTGAGCCCGGTCGGCGGCCACGACTGCCCGTGGTGTCCCAGCGGGGCCCGGGCTCCCTCGCCAGGGAGCCCGGACCCCGCCTTCAGCGCTTCCGACCGGGACGGAGCCGGTTGACGGTCACGGCAGGGTCCACTTCTGGTTGGGCCCCGTGTGGCAGGTCCACAGGTGGACCGGGGTGCCGTCGTTCCAGGTGCCCCCGGACGCGTCCAGGCACTTCCCGGACTGCGGGTTGCGCACCGTGCCGTCGGCCTGCGGCGCCCACGTCTGCGCCCCGCTGCCGTTGCACGTCCACAGCTGGATCTTCGTCCCGTCGGCGGTGCCGCCACCCGACACGTCCAGGCACTTGCCCAGGGCGCGGACGGTTCCGTCACCGGGCAGCGTCCACTGCTGGGCGCCGGTCCCGTTGCAGGTCCACACCTGGACCTCGGTGCCGTCGGCGGTCTGGGAGTTGTCGACGTCCAGACACTTGCCGTTGACGCCCTTCACCTCACCCGTCCCGGACGCGACCCCCGGCAGCTTGTTGAGGGTGTACCAGGCTTCGGTGCTCCACAGTGTTTCGCCGTCCGCCGAGCTGAAGGGACGGGGCGAGCGGACGTGGACCACGCGGTCGGCCTTGAGACCCGGGACGGCCAGGGTGACGGTTTTGCGGTCGGCGGACAGCGTGGCCGACTGCGCGCCGAGCGTCTCCTCGTCGACCTTGGGGCCGCCGTAGTCGGCCGTCGGCACGTACCGCCACTGCTTGATCTTGTAGCGGATGTCGAAGGCATTGGCACCGTTCGGGCTGAGCTTTTGCAGGCCGTAGGTCAGCTTCCCCTCCTGGCCCCAGTTGCCGCCCGCGCCCAGCCCCCCGGCGTAGAGCGCGCCGTCCGGGCCGAGGCTGATCCGAGTGACCCCGGCCTCCAGGCCCTGGGTGAGACGGAAGACCGCGCCCTGGTACTCGCCGCCGACCTTCTCCAGGAACCCGCGCTGGATTCCGCCGTAGGTCACGTCACCGAACAGCATCTGGCCGGCGAAGGGCCCGTCCTTCAACTGCAACGGCGTACTGGGCGAGTTGGCGATCTCGTTCTGCGGCAGCCACAGGACCGGCTTGGTCACCGGCTGGGAGTCGAAGGGCCCGTCCGGATTGGTGTAGTGGTTGAAGAAGCGGTTCTGCTTGATGTGGACGAGCTTGGACGACGGCAGCCATCCGCCCTGGTTGTCGGTGACGAACAGGTCGCCCTCGGGGCCCCAGCCGATGCCGTTCGGGGTGCGCAGACCACCGGCGACGTAGGAGACCTCGCCCGTCTCCTTGTTCACCTTGATGGTGGTGCCGCGGTTCTGGGCGGGCTGCGGGTCCGTGGTGGCGCCGCCGTAGTTGATGGCGACCGACAGGTTCAGGTAGAAGAACCCGTCCTTGTACAGCAGGCCGAAGGCGAACTCGTGGAAGTTGCCGCCGAACGGCCAGGTCGCCACGCGCCGGTACTGGTCGGTGACCTCGTCGCCATTGGTGTCGTTCAGCTCCGTCAGCTCGTGTTTCTGGGAGACGTAGAGCTTGCCGTCGACGTGCTTGATGCCCATCGGCTCCTTGAGGCCGGAAGCCACCTTCTTGGCCGTCACCTTGCCCGGCCCGGTGTCGCCGGTGACGTTGCTCAGCAGGTAGACCTCGCCCGCGGTGTTGTTGCTGCCGCCCCAGGTGGCCACGGCCAGACGTCCGTCCGGGAGCCAGTCCATCGCGGAGACCTGCGGCTCGAATCCGCTCGGCCGCAGGTCGGTGAGGGTGTAGTCCGGATGCACACCGGTCAGCGGCAGACCGTCGCCCGGCGAGTCCGTGCCGCCCTCGCACTCCTTGCGTCCGGGCGCGGTCACACGGACGACGTCCGCGTCGGTGCTGAGCGCGGAGTTCGGTACGACGCCGAAGTCCGAGGCGCCCGGCGGCTTCCAGGCCAGGGTGAGCTGCTGACCGCCGTCGCGCTCGAAGTGCTCGATGCGCAGCGCGTGGGTGCCGGCCGTCAGGTCGACCGTCGCGTCCTTGGGCTCGGGTCCGTGCAGACCGTCGTGGTCGACCACCAGTTGGTCGCCGATCCAGAGACGGGACCCGTCGTCGCTGGTGAGCCGGAAGGTGTAGCTGCCCGTCTGCGGTGCGCCGAGGTTGCCGAGGACGTGGGTGACGAAGTTGCTCTCCAGACCGAAGTCGTCGGCCGAGGACCAGTCGACCACGGGCATCAGCTTGTCGATGTTCGGCGTCTGGCCCGCCTTGAGGGTGCAGATCCCGCTCAGCGGGGCCTGTACGTCGAACACGCGCAGCGTGACGCCCGGTTCCTGCGGGGGAAGATCCGCGGCGGCCTCGTCGTCCGCCGGGGACGGGGACGACGACAGGCCGACGACGAGTAAGGAAGCGATGACGGTTCCGGCCAGGCGTCTGCCGAGCCGGCGGGGGTACAGCCGTGGATACACGTGACCTCCTGACGGCCCCTCGGGCACGAGGGACTCGGTCGGGCAAGTGGGGGATCCACCGCTGCCGGGACGCGCCGTCGTCCCGGATACGGGGGGGTGGCCGTGGGCCCGTGCGGGCCCAGCGTCGCACCGGACACAGTAGGGACTTCCGCATGAGCCGTCCACGCTTTGTCATCGGTGAGGGAAAAGGTCCGGCCGGATCGATCTCCGCCCCCGGACACCATGCGGCCGCGGCACCCGCACGCCACCTCCGGGCGCCGGGAGACGGGTGCATCAGCCACTTTGTCCTACGTGCGGAAAAAGTATGAAGATCTTGTGCGAAATGGGTTCCGGGGTGCGATGAAGCCAGCTAACTTCCCTGCGAAGTACCGGTCGCGGACATCGGACCGGAATCACCGGCGCGACGGCGCGCGCCGCACGAAGCCCTCGGCAGCCCGGCCAGGCCTGCCGTCACCCCCCACCCCCTCGGGAGAGCTCTGTGCGCACGAGACCGTTCCATCGCAGACGTGCCCGTCTCTTACTGACCGCCGCGGCCTGCGCCGTCGGCTGTCTGCTGCCCGTGTCCCCGACGGCCGCCGCCCCCGCGGAACCGGAGGGCGGGGCCGCAGCGGCAGCCGCCGCACCGGAGTTCCAGCAGGTCACGCTCGCCAAGGGCGTGGCCGAGACGGGTGAGCCCATGACGCTGGCGGTGCTGCCGGACCGCTCGGTCCTGCACACCTCGCGCGACGGCACCGTCCGCCGGACCGACGCCGCGGGGACGACCGGCGTCGCGGGCAAACTGAACGTCTACAGCCACGACGAGGAGGGCCTCCAAGGCGTCGCCGTGGACCCGGGCTTCTCGTCCAACCGGCACGTCTACCTCTACTACGCCCCCCAGCTCAGCACACCGGGCTCGGACGCGCCGGCGGAGGGATCGGCCGCGGACTTCGCACCGTACGACGGAGTCAACCGGCTGTCCCGCTTCGTCCTGAGGACGGACGGCACCCTCGACCTCGCCAGTGAGAAGAAGATCCTCGACGTCCCCGCCTCCCGCGGCATCTGCTGCCACACCGGCGGCGACATCGACTTCGACGCGGCGGGCAACCTGTACCTGTCCACCGGCGACGACACCAACCCCTTCGCCTCCGACAACTTCACCCCGATCGACGAGCGCCCGAACCGCAACCCCGCCTACGACGCCCAGCGTTCCTCCGGCAACACCAACGACCTGCGCGGCAAGGTCCTGCGCATCAAGGTGAACGCCGACGGTTCCTACGCGATCCCCGACGGCAACCTCTTCGCGCCCGGCACCGCGAAGACCCGCCCCGAGATCTACGCCATGGGCTTTCGCAACCCGTTCCGGATGAGCGTCGACAAGGCCACCGGCATCGTCTACCTCGGCGACTACGGCCCCGACTCGGGGGTCGCGCGGCCGGACCGGGGCCCCGAGGGGCAGGTCGAGTTCAACCGCATCACCAAGGCGGGCAACTTCGGCTGGCCGTACTGCACCGGCAAGAACGACGCCTACGTCGACTACGACTTCGCCACCGGAACCTCGGGCGCCACCTTCGACTGCGCGGCACCCAGGAACACCTCGCCGCGCAACACGGGACTGACCGACCTGCCGCCCGCACAGCCGGCCTGGATCCCGTACAACGGCGACAGCGTCCCCGAGTTCGGAGGCGGCTCGGAGTCCCCCATGGGCGGGCCGGTCTACCGCTACGACGCCGCCTCCGCCTCCGACGTGAAGTTCCCCGCGGAGTACGACGGCGACTACTTCGCCGGGGAACTGGGCCGCCGCTGGATCAAGCGCGTCGAAGCCGGCGGCGACGGCACCGTGCAGTCCATCAACCCCTTCCCCTGGAGCGGCACCCAGGTGATGGACATGTCCTTCGGACCGGACGGCGCGCTGTACGTCCTGGACTACGGCACCGGCTACTTCAGCGGCGACGAGAACTCGGCGCTGTACCGCATCGAGCACATCACGGACGGGCACGCGCCCGTCGCGCAGGCCAAGGCGAACGTCACCTCCGGCAAGGCACCCCTGCACGTGTCCTTCTCCTCCGCGGGCAGCACCGACGCCGACGGCGACGCCCTCACCTACGCCTGGGACTTCGGGGACGGCGCCACCTCCACGGCGGCCGCGCCCTCCCACACGTACACCGCCAACGGCCAGTACACGGCCACCCTCGAGGTGACGGACACGACCGGCAAGTCGGCGACGGCCTCCGTCCAGATCACCGTCGGGAACACCGCGCCGACCGTGACACTCGACACGCCCCTCGACGGGCGCATCCACGACTTCGGTGACGAGATCCCGTTCAGGGTGACGGTGACCGACCCCGAGGACGGCGCCGTCGACTGCTCCAAGGTGAAGGTCAACTTCATCGTCGGGCACGACAGCCACGGCCACCCGCAGACCTCGGCCACCGGCTGCACCGGCACCCTGAAGACCCTCGCGGACGGCGAGCACGACCCCGACGCCAACATCTTCGGCGTCATCGACGCCGAGTACACCGACAAGGGAGCCGGCGGACAGCCCGCGCTGACCACGCACGACCAGCACATCACACAGCCCAGCCACCGGCAGGCAGAGCACCACGGCGACTCCTCCGGCGTGCAGGTCGTCAGCCACGCCCCCGCGCACGGCGGCAAGACGGTCGGCCACATCGACAACGGCGACTGGATCTCCTTCACGCCCTACGCCCTCGACAACGCGACCGGCTTCACCGCGCGGGTCTCCTCCGCGGGCGCGGGCGGCACCGTCGAGGTACGCGCCGGCTCCGCGACCGGCACCCTCCTCGGCACGGTGACCGCGCCGGTGACCGGCGGCTGGGAGACCTTCCAGGACGTCACCACCACCCTCAGCAACCAGCCGTCCGGCTCCACGACGCTGTACCTCGTCTTCAAGGGCGGCAGCGGATCCCTGTTCGACCTCGACGAGTACTCCTTCACCACGTCCGGCGGTCAGCAGCCCGGCCCGCGCTCGGGCGAGGTGAAGGGGGTCAACGGCAAGTGCCTGGACGTCGACGGCGCGAACACGTCCGACGGCACCCAGGTCCAGATCTGGACGTGCAACGGGAGCGGTGCCCAGAAGTGGACGGTCCAGGGGGACGGTTCGCTGCGGGCGCTCGGCAAGTGCCTGGACGTCTCCGGCGGCGGCAGCGCGGACGGTACGAAGGTCCAGCTGTGGACGTGCAACGGCAGCGGGGCGCAGACGTGGGCGCCGCAGGCCGACGGCACGGTGCGCAACCCGCAGTCCGGGAAGTGCCTGGACGCGTCCGGCGGCACCTGGAACGACGGCACCCCGGTCCATCTGTGGACCTGCCATGCCGAAGCCAACCAGAAGTGGACCCTGCCCTAGCGAGGAGGTGACGTACGATGCGCAAGATCTCCAAAGCGGCCCTCGGCCTGTTCGTCGGCGCCACGATGTGCGTGGCACCCCAGGTCACGGCCCTGCCCGACGGGGCCGGCCACACCCTGACCGTGGAGGCCGGACCGCGTGCGGCGGCCGACCCGGCCTACCAGGTCCTCGTGTTCTCCAAGACGGCGGGCTTCCGCCACTCCTCGATCGACGACGGCATCGCGGCCCTGCGGGACCTCGGCACGGCGAACAACTTCACCGTGGACGCCACCGAGGACGCCCAGGCCTTCACCAGCGGCAACCTCGCCCAGTACGAGGCGGTCGTCTTCCTGTCGACGACCGGTGACGTCCTGGACGGCGCCCAGCAGACGGCGTTCGAGCAGTACGTCAAGGACGGCGGCGGATACGTCGGCATCCATGCCGCGGCCGACACGGAGTACGACTGGCCCTTCTACGAGGGCCTGGCCGGCGCCCTGTTCCACTCGCACCCCGCCATCCAGTCCGCGACCGTCGAGGTCGAGGACCGCGCGCACGACGCCACCGCTCACCTCGGTGGTACCTGGCAGCGGACCGACGAGTGGTACAACTACCGCACCAACCCGCGCACCACCGCCCGAGTGCTGGCCTCCCTCGACGAGTCCAGCTACTCCGGCGGGAACATGAACGGCGACCACCCGATCGCCTGGTGCAAGGACTACCAGGGTGGCCGGGCCTTCTACACCGGCGGCGGTCACACCGACGAGTCCTACACCGACCCCGCCTTCCGCCGGCACCTCCTCGGCGGAATCCGCTGGGCCGCCGGGACGACGAACGCCGACTGCCGTCCCGAGACCGGCTACACGGCCCTGTTCGACGGCTCGTCCACCACCGGCTGGAAGCAGGCAGGCCCCGGCGGCTTCACCCTCGCCGACGGCACCCTCACCTCGCACGGCGGACTGGGCATGCACTGGTACACGGCCAAGGAACTCACCGGCGACTACTCGCTCAAGCTGGACTGGAAGGCGGCCGGCGACGACAACTCCGGCGTGTTCATCGGCTTCCCCGCATCCGACGACCCGTGGTCGGCGGTGGACAACGGCTACGAGATCCAGATCGACGCCACCGACGCCGCCGACCGCACCACGGGCGCCGTGTACGGGTTCCAGTCGGCCGACATCGCCGCCCGCGACGCCGCACTGAACCCGCCGGGGGAGTGGAACACGTACGAACTGCGCGTGACCGGCGAGCGGTTGGAGATCTTCCTCAACGGCAGCAAGATCAACGACTTCACCAACACCGACCCGGCCCGGAGCCTCGAGGACGGACACATCGGCATCCAGAACCACGGCGACGGCGACGACGTGTCCTTCCGGAACATCCGCGTCAAGCAGGGTGACGGCCAGCAGCCGGGCCCCCGCTCGGGTGAGGTGAAGGGCGTCAACGGCAAGTGCCTGGACGTCGACAACTCCCAGACGGCCGACGGCACCGAGGTCCAGATCTGGACGTGCAACGGGACCGGTGCCCAGAAGTGGACGGTCCCGGGCGACGGTTCGGTGCGGGCGCTCGGCAAGTGCCTGGACGTCTCCGGCGGCGGCAGCGCGGACGGTACGAAGGTCCAGCTGTGGACGTGCAACGGCAGTGGGGCGCAGACGTGGGCGCCGCAGGCCGACGGCACGGTGCGCAACCCGCAGTCCGGGAAGTGCCTGGACGCGTCCGGCGGCACCTGGAACGACGGCACCCCGGTCCACCTGTGGACCTGCCACACGGGGCCCAACCAGAAGTGGACCCTGCCCTGACGGCCACCGGCCGGTGAACCAGCCGGCCGGCCCACGGGAGTTCACCCCGCTCGGTGCGCGGGGGGGCCGGGCTCGCCGTCACACGCTCCTACTGGTCATCACCGGCCGGTTCCACGTCGTAGGGCTCGAACGCGATGTACTCCAGGGGGTCCTCGTCCCGCCGTCCGAGCGGGGGGAGGCCCTCGGTCGCGAACCGGCCGCGCAGCCATTCCAGCAAGGTCCCGGTGAGGCCGGTGCCGAGCGGTGGCCCCTGGTCGGCGTGGCGCGGCAGCACGATCAAGGGCCAGTCGTCCGGAGTGGCGCCTTCGGTCAGCCAGCACAGTTGGTCGCCGTCGATGGAGTCGGCGAAGGGCAGGAACCCCCCGGGCTCGGGGTGTACGGCCAGCGGGTGGTACTGGGGAAACTGGGCTCGCTGCTCCTGGTAGGTCTTCCCGTACCACTCGGCCCACGGCGCGAGCGCGTACCGGTCCTCGTCGAAGGGGACGCTGAAGCGCAGCCAGCCGCACCAGGAGCCGGCCCCGTACCGCTCCATCAGTCGTACGTACTCGCCGGGCAGATGGGTGCCCAGCCGTTCGTACAGCCAGTCCCAGTGGTGCTTTCCGAGCAGGGGTGCCTCCGGCGGCGGGACGAGCGTGAGCAGAGTGTCCAGTCCGCTGCCCGCGGTGAGCGCCGCCCGCTGCCGAGCGGTTGGCTCCGGTCGCCGGGGCGGCGGCGTCCACGGAGTGTCCTCCGGTTCGGACTGCATGCCGCTTCGGACGGCCACCGGGCGCATGCCGTCGGCCACGAGCCGGGCCAGTGTCGGCACGAGCGGGGTGGTGAAGCGCCGCCAGGGGTCGCGGCCCGCGTTCTCGTCGTCCTGACAGTGCATGACGACCGGCCACTGATCGGGGTCGTCGGATGCCGTGGTGTCCCAGTAGAGGGTGTCGGCGGTACGAGTCGCGCCGAAGGGAAGGACGCCGGGGGCGGCACGTCGAGCCTGCTGCACCCAGGCTCCGTAGTCGAACCAGCCGCGGTTGACGCAGGGGACGTGGAGCCAGAGCCGGGCGCCGATGTCGAGGGGGCCGTACGCGGCGGCGACGGCCTTGTAGTCGGCGGGCAGGCCCGTCCCCAACCAGGACTCGACCGCGGCCCAGTCGACAGGTACGGCGAAGTCGGCCGGTGGGTCGCCGAAGATCTCGGCGAAGGCGTCGACGTGCGGGTCTGAGGCATTCACGGTTCTGTGGACCTTCACCCTCGAGCGGCAGTGCGGCGGGGCTGATCATATGTCCGAGCCCCCGGCGGGTTCGCGGCCGGGAGGGCCGTCTCCCTCAGGTCCGGGCGGTGCCGGCGCGTGACCGGCCCCGTGAGAGACGGTAGGAGTCCGGCAGGTCCCGTACCACCACCGACAGGTCAACTGCTTCTAGGCCGGCCTTGCTCAGGTGAGTGGCGATCAGTTCCAGCACGCCTTCGGACAGGTGTGCCTTCACCGCCGGGGACCGTCCGTGCAGGAGGGCGACTTCGACGTGCAGCACCATTCCGCCGCCGTACGTCTCGACCGGGCTCATCGAGGTCTTGGACACCCCGCTGGAGCCACTGCGGTCGACCACGAGCGCGTTGAGAGCCGTCACCAGGTCCGAGTGGTCGAGGACGTCGGTGATCCGCGGCGAGAGGGTGATGTGGACGTGCGGCACGGCACTCCTTCCGGTGATTGGTTGCTTTGGGCGACGATCTGTTCGGAGGGCTGTCCCCGCGTCCTTCGCCGCGGATGGCCGCACCGGGTCGGTGACCGGCTGCGCGGGAGATCCGAACCGGCCGGCTCGCTGCCGTGGCCAGGGGAGAGGGCGGCCCACGAGGCGGCGGTGCGCCGCGGTGGTCCCGGTGCCGGTCAGCTCAGCGCCGTGCGTACCGCCCCGGTCACCTCGGGCCGCCGCTCCAGCTCGGCCTGCACCTCGGCCAGTGTCTGGCCGGCCAGCGCCTGACGCCAGGCGTCCTCGGCGCGCACCATGGCCATCTTGACCGGGCAGGGCTCCGTGGGCGCCGGGGCGATCTCCCCCACGCGGCCGCAGCACCGGATCTCGGCGCAGTGAAACATGCGGGCGTCACCCTCGATCGCCTCGACCACGTCCAGCAGCGTGATCCGGTCCAGCGTCCTGGCGAGCTGGAACCCGCCGCGCGCACCGGGAACGGAGGTCAGCAGGCCGGCCTTGACCAGAGCCTGCAACTGCTTGTTGAGGTACGTGGACGACAGACCGTGCACGGCGGCCAGCTGCGCGTTCCCGACCGGACCGCCGCCGGTCATGTGGAGGTTCAGCAGTGTGTGGAGGGCCCACTCGACGCCCTTGCTCATACGCATGATGTGGACAGCTTAAGTCCTGGCCGGCCGGCCGAGGGCGACGGAGACCGAATCTTGACAATCAGTATCCAGGATATTTAGTGTCCAGGTTGTGGGTTTCGACGAAGCCTGCGTGACACGCTGAGAGGACACGCACGACATGACACACATCCTGGTGATCGGTGGCGGATTCGCCGGCGTCTGGAGCGCCGCCGGAGCGGTCAGGGCCGCGCGCGCGGCGGGCCCGGCGGGTGACGACATCCGCGTGACGCTCATCAGCGCAGGGGACGACCTGGTGATGCGACCGCGGCTGTACGAGGAGGATCCGGGCTCGATGCGCGTTCCGCTGGACCGGGTCCTCGGCCCCATCGGGGTGCGCAGGCTCGCCGCGACGGTCACGGCCGTCGACACCGACGCCCGTACCGTCCGCGCCGTCACCCGGTTCGGCGAGGAGATGGAGCTGGACTACGACAAGCTGGTCCTGGCCACGGGGAGCCGGCTCGTGCGAGCGCCCTTCCCGGGCGCGGAGCACCTCTTCGACGTCGACACGCTGCCCGCGGCGACCGTGCTCGACCACCACCTGCGGCGGCTGCCGGAGCGCGAACCGTCCGCCGGGCGTCACACCGTTGTCGTGGTCGGCGCCGGCTTCACCGGGCTGGAGGTCGCCACGGCCATGGGTGAGCGACTGCGCGCCATCGCGGGACCGCACGACGCGCACGACGAGATCCGCGTCGTCCTCGTCGACCGGGCCGACGTTCTCGGCCCCGAGCTGGGAGCCGGCCCCCGCCCCTACATCGAGTCGGCCGTCGAGGCCCTGGGTGTCGAGCTGCGGCTGGGCCGCACCGTGGAGTCCGTCACCGCCGACCAGGTCGTGCTCTCCGACGGCGAGGTCATCCCCACGTCCACCGTCGTGTGGACCGGCGGGACCGTCGCCAGCCCGCTGACGGCCCAGATCCCGGGCGAACGCGACCGCCTGGGCCGCCTCGCCGTCGACGAACACCTCCGGGTCAAGAACGTGCCGCACGTCTACGCGGCCGGTGACACGGCCGCCGCACAGGCCGAGGACGAGCACGTCGCGATGCAGAGCTGCCAGCACGCGCAGCCCATGGGCAAGTTCGCCGGACACAACGTCGTGGCGGACCTCCTGGGCAGCGATGCCCGCCCGTTCGAGCCCGACCCGTACACCACGTGCCTGGACCTGGGCCCCGACCACGCCGTCGAGACCGTCGGATGGGACCGGACCATCGACCTGACCGGAGAGGAGGCCAAGACGCGCAAGAGGAACATCAACGCCCGCTGGATCTACCCCTCCGTCGACGACGCGGAGGCCATCCTCGCCCACGCCGGACGCTTCGCCAACGGCGCCAACAAGCAGACCGCCGAGGTCCGCTAGTCCGTCCGGCGGGAACCGACGACACACCCTCGCCCGGCGGGGCGGGCGGCCCGCAGACGCCGTCCGCCCCGCCGGGCACCCGCACCATCACCGCCTCTCCGAACCGGCGAAAGGAGGGGGAGACATGACGGTCCCCCCGACACCGACTCGTGGCCCCGTCGGTCTGACCGGCCGCCCCGCCCGACTCTTCTCGGTCCACGTCGCGCGCAACACGAGACTCACCCCGCACATGATCAGGGTGACTCTGCGGGGCGAGTCCCTCACCGCATTCGTGGGGGACGGCCCGGACCAGCGCATCAAGCTCCTCCTGCCCCGTCACCCGTCTCAGAGCCTCGACGCGCTGCACAGCCTGACCCCGAGACAGATGCGTGAACTGCCGGACGCGGAACGCCCCGTCATGCGGACCTACACCATCAGGAGCCATGACCCGTCGGCCGGCGAAGTGGAGATCGACTTCGCACTGCACACGCCGGTGGGGCCCGCCACCCGGTGGGCGATCGACGCGGTCCCCGGACAGCCGGCCGCCTTCTTCGGCTCCGTCGCCGCCTACGACCCGCCCGCCGACACCGGGTGGCAACTCGTCGTCGGCGACGACACCGCGCTGCCCGCGGTCGCGGCCATCCTGGAATCGCCTTCCGCACCGGCGACCACCCATGCCTACGTCAGCGTGACCGATGCCTCCGCGGTGCTGCCCCTGACCACCCGCGTCGGTACGACGGTCACCTGGCTCCCCCGGGACGGCGGCAGCGGATCCGGCGACGACGACCACGGTGCGTCGCTCGTCTCCGCCGTCCGCCGCGCCAGTCTTCCGACCGGACCGGGATACGTGTGGCTCGCCGCGGAACAGTCGGTCGCGCGGGACATACGCGCGCATCTCGTCCACGAGCGCGGCATGGACCGGGAACGCGTGTACTTCTCGGGATACTGGAGCCGGGGCAGGGCCGAGGGCGAATGAGCCCCACCGCTCGGCCCGTGACCGCAGGCCGAGCGGTGGATCGGCGTCCTCGTCCCGGCTCAGTCCGGGAAGTCGAAGAGACGGTAGCGGTACGCCGCCGTGAAGCCGAAGCGCCGGTACAACGGTTCCCCGGCGGGGCTGGCCACGAGCGCGGCGAAGTGCATCCCGCGCTCTCGCCCCACGCGGAGCGCGGCGGACGTCAACGCCGTCGCGACCCCCTGCCGGCGCAGCTCCGCGGCCACGTGCACGAGGAAGATCCCCGCCACGGAATGCGCGGTGATCACCACGGTCGTCCCGACCACTCGGCCGTCCAGCACCGCGGCCAGCCGGACGATGTCCGCGTTGTCCCCACGCTGCGACTCGGCGCGCACCATCCCGGCCTCGGGCCCCGGGCCGATACCCATGGACGTCCGGTAGGTCCGTACGAGTTCCCGCAGTCGCCCGCCGTCCCGCACCGGCTCCACGCGCAGGCCGGACCGGGTCCGCGCGTCGTCGTCCGGCCGGTCGTGCCCGGCGACCGGGCCGCCGAGCGGCCGCACCATCACCGGCATCACGGTGAGCTGTCGTCCGCCGTGGTGCCTCAGGACGTCCGCGGTCTCCTCGGGGCTGTCCGGCCCCACCCACCACCACCAGGGAACCCCCGCCAGCTCCCTGCGCACGGCCGCCACGTCCGTCCCGGCCGTCGATCGTACGCGGACCACGCCGTTGAACTGCGGAGCCGCCAGCCCGCTGCGAAAGAGGTCGGCACCGAGGTCCGGGTGGTCCGCGGCGCCCCATCCCATGAGGTACTGGCGGAAGTTGGCGAACACGGACCCCATGGCCGGGGAGGCCGCCACGCCGTCCTGGATCCGCACTGTGTCGTGCGACGTACCGGCCGCGCCGGTCGAATCCACCATTGACACTGTTCCCTTCACATCGTGATGTCGGTCCCACTCAGTGTGAGCCATCGCCGACCGGGGTGTTCCCCTGTGTCACACATCGGCCGCCCGTCCGGTCAAACGCTCAGCCGATCGCCGGTGGACGCACCGACACCGTCCCGTGGCTGCTCGCACGGTCCGATCGGTGGCACAAGGCCAGGAGGGTTAGTCGTATGAAGGTCGTGGTGGTCGACGGTGGAGGCCTCATGGGCGTCGAGACCGCGCTCTGCGTCAGGGACCACGGACATGAGGTCGCCCTCGTCCAGGCCCCCGGCGACCCGCACGCGCCCGTCTCCGACGAGGTCGCCGAGGCACTGCGGGGCTGCTCCGTGCTCGTCGACCTCGCCCATCAGCCGTCCGCCGGCATCGGCACCCTCTCGGAGGACCACGGCCTGGTCGTGGACGAGGCGGCCCTCGTGGACTCCTGGGCCGGATCCACTGGCGCACTCCTCGCAGCCGGGGCCGCCGCCGGCGTCCGGCACCATGTGTGCCTCTCCGTCGTCGGCGTGGACCGTATCGGCGGTGAGGGGGTGTTCCGGGCGCTCGGGAACCGAGAGGCCATGGTCCGGCGGTCCGGGATCCCGTACTCCATCCTTCGCGCCACACAGACCTTCGACGCGGCGGAGGACATCGCGACAGCGGCCACCGAGGACTGGATCGTGTGGGTCCCGCCCGCCGAGGTGCGCCCGGTCTCCCTCACCGAGGTGGCGACGCTGCTCGCGCACACCGCCGTGACGCGGCCTGTGAACGGGGTCCGTGAGATCGCGGGCCCCGAGCAGTTCCGGCTGGACGCGTTCGTGCGCACGGCCCTGCTGACGGAGGCGGAGTACCGGCAGGTCCGAACTGACGCCCTCAGCCCCTTCTACGGCGCGCGGCTGCGGCCCCGGGACCTGCTGCCGGGCCCCGACGCCTTCATCGCGCGAACCACCTACCGGCAATGGTGCGCCGGCCGGCCCGCGCCGGACACCACCTCCTGACCCCGACGACACGAACGGCACGAGAGAGAACCGCTGATGACGACCCTCAACCTCACGCTGCTCGGCGCGTTCCGCGAGATCACGGCCGCCGAACTGCCTCCCGTCACCTCCGCCCACAGCGGCCGGCCCCTGCGCCGGTACGCCCTGCAACTGCACGTACCCGACGAACGGCACCAAGAACTGGACGCCGAACTCGAGGCGGCCGCCACCCCGGACGGAGACCACCTGCAAGGGAGCGACGCGGCGTGGCGCGTCTCGGCGGGCTGGACCGCATCCTCCCAGGGCCGCCGGCCGGAGATCTTCGTCTACCGGATCGAGATCCAGGAGGTCGAGATCCTGTACGCCGACGCTCTCGAGGTCGAGGGACTGCGCATCGTCCCGGGCATGTACAGGGAACGGGCCGACGAGGACACCATCACGGTGACCGTCGTCGCGGAGCTGAGCGGTGAGGACGACGAGCACCTGGAGGAACTCCTCAGGGAGCCCGGTGCCTGGTACGACGTCACGCGCCGGGGCATCAGCGACACACCGGTGCGGATGCGCTTCGGACGTTGTGTGTGGCAGCGGACCGAGGAAGGGGGCCGGCGGCATCACCTGGAACTCGTCGGCGACGAGGACAGCCCCGAAACGGCACCCTCCGCGCTGGACCTCGCAGCCCGGCCACGGCTGGACCGGGCCCTGGAACAGGTCGCGGCGCACACCGACGCCCTGTCCAGGCTCCTCGCGGAACTGCGCGCCGGGGGAGTACTGGGCGAGGACGCGGTCAAGGCCGTCGAAGCGGCCGCCGCCCCGCGCCCATTGACCCCGCGGGAGCAGCGTGAACTGTCCCGCACCGACCGGCTGAGCGACTACTGGAGCTGAGTCCGTCCTTCGGGAGACCGGCGCCGGCACACTTCGCGCAAAGCGGAGCATATGTGTCACATCGGTCGGACGAAGCCGGTCTTCAGGGACGAGAGTTCGCCCACACCGTCCCGGCAGCGTTGCCGGTAGCCCGAGGAGTTCACGTGGCCAGCACATCGCAGGCACCCAGTTCAGGAGCCAGGACGGCTCACCCCGATCATCTCGGGCACGTCGTCTTCATCGCGGCGGCGGCCGCGATGGGCGGTTTCCTGTTCGGTTACGACAGTTCCGTGATCAACGGCGCGGTCGAGGCGATCCGGGACCGCTACGACGTCGGTTCCGCGGTGCTGGCGCAGGTCATCGCCGTCGCGCTGATCGGCTGTGCCATCGGTGCCGCGACCGCGGGCCGCATCGCCGACCGCATCGGCCGGATCCGCTGCATGCAGATCGCGGCGGTCCTGTTCACCGTCAGCGCCGTGGGCTCCGCGCTGCCCTTCGCGCTGTGGGACCTGGCGATGTGGCGTGTCATCGGCGGGTTCGCCATCGGCATGGCCTCGGTGATCGGCCCCGCCTACATCGCCGAGGTGTCCCCGCCCGCCTACCGCGGCCGGCTCGGCTCCTTCCAGCAGGCCGCGATCGTCATCGGCATCGCCGTGTCCCAGCTGGTCAACTGGGGCCTGCTGAACGCCGCCGGCGGCGACCAGCGCGGCAAGCTGATGGGCCTGGAGGCCTGGCAGGTCATGCTCGGCGTCATGGTGATCCCGGCCGTCCTGTACGGCCTGCTGTCCTTCGCCATCCCCGAGTCCCCCCGCTTCCTGATCTCGGTCGGCAAGCACGAGAAGGCCAAGAAGATCCTCGAAGAGGTCGAGGGCAAGGACGTGGACTTCGACGCCCGCATCGGCGAGATCGAGCACGCCATGCACAGCGAGGAGAAGTCCTCCTTCAAGGAACTGCTCGGCGGCAGCTTCTTCTTCAAGCCGATCGTGTGGATCGGCATCGGCCTGTCGGTCTTCCAGCAGTTCGTCGGCATCAACGTCGCGTTCTACTACTCCTCGACGCTGTGGCAGTCGGTCGGCGTCGACCCCACCGACTCCTTCTTCTACTCGTTCACGACGTCGATCATCAACATCATCGGCACCGTGATCGCGATGATCTTCGTGGACCGCGTCGGCCGCAAGCCGCTCGCCCTGATCGGCTCCGTCGGCATGGTGATCGGACTGGCGCTGGAGGCCTGGGCCTTCTCCTTCGACCTCGTCGACGGCAAGCTCCCGGCCACCCAGGGCTGGGTCGCCCTGATCGCCGCCCACATCTTCGTCCTCTTCTTCGCCCTGTCGTGGGGCGTGGTCGTGTGGGTCTTCCTCGGCGAGATGTTCCCCAACCGGATCCGCGCCGCCGCGCTGGGCGTCGCCGCCTCCGCGCAGTGGATCGCCAACTGGGCCATCACCGCGAGCTTCCCGTCGCTGGCCGACTGGAACCTCTCCGGCACCTACGTGATCTACACGATCTTCGCCGCCCTCTCCATCCCCTTCGTCCTCAAGTTCGTCAAGGAGACCAAGGGCAAGGCCCTGGAGGAAATGGGCTGACCCGGAACGATCAGCAGGCCGGTGGGCGCGCCGCCGCGGCGGCGCGCCCACCGGCCTGCCCGGATGTCACGCCTCTTCGTCGACCCAGCTCATGAGCTTGCGCAGCTCCTTGCCGGTGGTCTCCAGGAGGTGCTCGGAGTCCTGCTTCTTGTACTCGTTGTACTTCTTCAGACCGCCGTGGTACTCGTCCATCCAGTTCTTGGCGAAGGTGCCGTCCTGGATCTCGGCGAGGACCTGCTTCATCTCGGCCTTGGTGGCGTCGGTGATGATCCGCGGGCCGGTGACGTAGTCGCCCCACTCGGCGGTCTCGGAGATCGACCAGCGCATCTTCTCCAGCCCGCCCTCGTACATGAGGTCCACGATCAGCTTCAGCTCGTGCAGGCACTCGAAGTAGGCGATCTCCGGCTGGTAGCCGGCCTCGGTCAGGGTCTCGAAGCCCGCCTTCACCAGCGCGGTGACACCGCCGGCGAGGACGGCCTGCTCACCGAACAGGTCGGTCTCGGTCTCCTCGGTGAAGGTCGTCCTGATGACGCCGGCGCGGGTGCCGCCGATGCCCTTCGCGTACGACAGGGCCAGCGCGAAGGCGTTGCCCGTGGCGTCCTGCTCGACGGCCACGAGACAGGGCACGCCGCGGCCCTCCTCGTACTGACGGCGCACCAGGTGGCCCGGGCCCTTGGGGGCGACCATGCAGACGTCCACGCCGGCCGGGGGCTTGACGAAGCCATAGCGGATGTTCAGGCCGTGACCGAAGAACAGCGCGTCGCCGTCCTTCAGGTTGTCCTTGATGTCCTTCTCGTAGACGTCACCCTGGATGGGGTCGGGGATGAGCACCATGATGACGTCGGCCTCGGCGGCGGCCTCGGCCACCGACACGACGCGCAGGCCCTGCTCCTCGGCCTTGGCCTTGGACTTGGAGCCCTCGTGCAGACCGACGCGCACGTCGACACCGGAGTCGCGCAGCGACAGGGCGTGGGCGTGGCCCTGGCTGCCGTACCCGATGACCGCGACCTTGCGGCCCTGGATGATGGACAGGTCGGCGTCGGCGTCGTAGAACAACTCAGCCATGAGACACACCTTTCGGAGAACTCCCCGAGCGGGGACGGAGGAACAGGCCCAGAAGGGCCCGGGCCACGGATTCGACCAGCGGAACGAGGCCGGGAACCCGGAGCACGGCCCCCCGCCGGCCGACGAGCAGGACACTTGACACTATCTCACGTGCACAGTGCATCGAGATGAGCAGGTGACGTGCGCGAAACAGTGTGAACGACCTGCGGAGTTCCCGGTTCCGTGTCACAGATGTCCGGCTTCGCCGGTCAGAGCGGTGACCCCAACGGCGTGCCCGTTCCGTCGGCTCCCGCGATGCCCGGCGGCCGGGGCCCCCTTGTGCTACGACACCGAAATGAGCCCCCCATGTCCCAGGACCAGACCGACACGCTCGACACCGCATCGGCGACCGGCATCGCGACGCTGGACGACCTGCGCAGGCACTTGCAGTGGGCCATCGAGGTCGAACACTCCACGCTGCCGCCCTATCTGACAGCCCTCTACTCCCTGGACGCGGAGCGCAACGCGGACGCCGTACAGCTCATCAGCGGTGTCTTCGTCGAGGAGATGATCCACCTCGCGCTGGCGGCCAACCTGCTCAACGCGGTCGGCGGCCGACCCGTCCTCGACGCCCCCCACCTGCTGCCGCCCCACCCGCGGACGATGCCGCACGCCGACCCGTCCATCGAGCTGTCGCTCCTGCCGTTCGGCCAGGAGGCACTCAGGCTGTTCCTGCGCCTGGAACAGCCGGCCCACCCCGGCGACCCGGCCGAGGGTGATCACTACGAGACGATCGGCCAGTTCTACGACGCGATCGAGAGGGGCCTGCGGCACCTGTGCGCCGAACTGGGCGAGGACCAGGTCTTCGTCGGGGACCCGGCCCGCCAGGTCGCCGGCGGCCCGTTCGTCCACACGGCGGGGCACCTCGCCCCGGTCACCGACCTCGGCTCGGCGCTCGCCGCCCTGGAGGAGATCGTCGAGCAGGGCGAGGGCGCCGCCCGTGCCGAGGTCTGGGACGGCGACAAGGACATGTTCCACCCCGGCACCCAGGCGGTCTCCCACTACTACCGTTTCCAGGAACTCGCGCTGGGCCGGCGCTTCCAGGCCGGTGACACGCCCGACTCCGGCCCCACCGGCGAGGCGGTGACCGTCGACGAGGCCGGCATCCGCCCCGTACGGCCCAACCCGCGGCTGGCGGACCACCCCGAGGGCAGTGCGATCCGAGCCGCGCAGGAAGTGTTCAACCAGACCTACTGCAAGACACTCGCGATGCTGGAGCAGGCGTTCAACGGCAACCCGGCGATGCTGGGGATGTCCGTGGGCACCATGTACGCACTCAAGGCGCAGGCGCAGGGCCTGATGGCCCTCCAGGACGACGACGGCCAGGCCGCGGGCCCGACGTTCGAGTACGTGGCACCCGAGGACCGGTCCTAGCCCATCCATCTATCCGTCCGTCCGTCCGTCCATCCATCCGGCCGGACGAGGTCTTCGTCCCCGACCGACGCGCGACCGGGTACTGCCCGGTCGCGCGTCGGCGTGTGCGGGGTGCCGGACGGCTGGGGCCGGGTCCTACCGGTCTGTCACCGGCGGTTCGGCCGGATCGGTCCCGTCGCCCTCCGGCACCAGCAGGACGGCCGTGCGCCCCGTGTGGACGACGGCGTCACTCACCCGGGGGTCCCACAGCGCGCCGAACAGGTCGCGGTGGTGCGGTGTCAGGACCAGGAGGTCCGCCTTCCACTCGGCCGCGGTCTCGGAGATCACACGGGCGATCTGAGCGGTGAGCGCGTGGACCATGACTCCTTCGGCCGCGACCCCGCTCCGGCGCAGCACGCCGACTGCCTCGTCGAGCACGGCCTCGGCTTCCGAGTCGTCCTCCAGGGGAACGACAGCGGCAAGCGTGGCAGCGAACGCGGCGACGTGCAGCACCCGGACCCTGGCACCCGTCAGCCGGGCCATCGCGGCGGCCGAGTGAACGGTGGACAGACGGGTGGGGCTGGAATCGACAGCAACGAGTATGCGTTCGTACATGATCTTCTTCCTCTTCGTGCACGACCGCGGGAGCGCGGCCGTGCGGGCGGTGCCGCTGGTCTGTCGTGGCTTCCGCCCCGTCAACGGTGGGCGAGTTCGTCCTCGACGACGCGGTCGCGGCCCGCCACGTATCCGACGGCCGTCTGCGGTATGAGCAGCGCGCTCATCACCGCGATCGGCAGACCCCAGCCGCCACTGTGTTCGTAGAGCGTTCCGATGAGGATCGGTCCCGGGATCGCCAGCAGGTACCCCACGCTCTGGGCGAAGGCCGAGAGTTGGGCCACGCCCGTGCTGGTCCTGGCCCGCAGACTCATCATCGTCAGCGCGAGGGGGAACGTGCAGTTGGCGACGCCCAGAATGAGGGCCCACGCCCAGGCGCCGCCCACCGGGGCGAAGTACAGCCCGGCGTAACCGACGAGTCCCGCCACGCCCAGGACCAGGACGACCGGGCCCTGGTGCGGACGGCGCGCCGCCATCCGCGGAATGGCGAACGCGAGGGGGACACCCACCGCCATGGTGACGGCCAGCAGCAGCCCGGCGGTGCCGGCGGGCAGGCCGGCGTCGCGGTAGATCTGGGGCAGCCAGCCCATGGTGACGTAGGCACCGGTGGACTGGAGCCCCATGAAGACCGCGAGCGCCCAGGCCGTGCGGCTCCGTGACACGCGGGGTGCGGGGTGGTCCGCCGTCCGCGCCCCGGCCGACCGGTCCGGGCCAAAGGGAGTGGCCGGTTCGCCCTTCCGGACGAAGGGCAGCCAGGGCAGGACGGCCACCACCGCGAGGGCGCCCCAGACCGCGAGGCCGAGTCGCCAGTCCCCTCCCAGGGCACTCGTCACCGGCACGGTCACTCCGGCGGCGACGGCCGTGCCGAGCGAGAGGGCCATCGAGTAGAGACCCGTCATGGCGCCGACCCTGTCGGGGAAGTAGCGCTTGACGATGACCGGCATCAGGACGTTGCTGAGGGCGATGCCCATGAGCGCGAGAGCGCTCGCGGTCAGGAACCCGGGCACCGAACCGGCCCAGGGACGCACCAGCAGGCCGAGGGCGACGGCTGCCATGCCCAGCGCCACCACACGGGCGGGGCCAAGGCGCCGGGCGAGCCGCGGAGCGGCGACACCGAACACGGAGAAGCACAGGGCGGGGACGGAGGTGAGCACACCGGCGACGGCCGCGCTCATGTGGAGTCCGTGCCGCACTTCCTCCAGCAGCGGGCCGAGGCTGGTGACGGCGGGCCGCAGGTTGCACGCGGTCAGGACCAGTCCGGCGACGAGCAGACGGCCGCGCCATGGCCCGGAGCGGCCCGTGACGCGATCCCCGCGATCTTCGGAGAGGTTCGTGAACGTGTCGATGCCGTCGCGGTCGCCTGGACCGCGCACTTGTTCTTCCTCACTGCGCATGACCAGCATCGTAGAATGATGGGATGTTTGAGGATGCCCCTCGGGCACACTGTGAGGTGTGATGTTGCTCATGGAATGATGGGATGTTTCCACTCGCGGTGACACTATCCCGCCGTGTGCGCGTCCGCTGACATGTTTTTTCGACGAGCCCGTCACGCAATCACACTGTCTACGGTCAGACATAGTAGTAATACAGTGTGTCGTGTGAACTGGTCGTCGGCATCCCGCGGCCGGTCAACCACTCATCTCCCGAAGGGAATCACCATGCGCACCACGTTGCGTGCAGCAGCGGTAGGAACCGCGCTCGTCGGACTCGCGCTGACCCCGGGCATCGCCCAGGCCACGCCCGGCGGGCCCGGCGTCAGCGGCACGATCCTGGCGCAGTGGACCGAGGGCGGCCGGGACTACGTACTCCGTGAGATCACCATCCCCGCCGGTCAGGCGACCGGATGGCACTACCACGACGGCACCCTGTTCGCCTACGTCAAGCAGGGCACGCTCAGCCACTTCGACAGCGACTGCGCCTCGGACGGCGTCTACAAGAAGGGCAGCTTCCTGAAGGAGCCGGCGGGCGCGGACCACGTGCACATCGGCGAGAACCGCGGTGCGGACGACGTCGTCCTGGACGTCCTGTACGTACTGCCGCACGGCGCGCCGCTGTCCGAGGACGCTCCCGCACCGGGCTGCGACCTGCCCGAGTAAGATTTAGGCCATGAACGCACGGCTTGCGTTGCTCGGTGGCGTGGGGCCAGGTACGACGGAGAGTGAGATCTTCAGGCTGGCGCTCCAGCAGGTCGTGGGTGAGCTGGGCGGCCTGGGGGGAATGATCCATCTCCGCGGCCCCATGTCCGCGCTGCGGCTGGTTTCGGCCGTAGGTCTGCCGTCGGTCGTCACACTTCCCTGGGAGATCATCGACCAGGAGGGCTCACTGGCCCCCGCCCGCGCCCTCTACGAGGGCAGCGGGGTCTGGTCGCCCGCCGGCGCCGAGGCCCCCATGACCACGAAGGGGCCGGTTCAGGGCAGTGGCCTGGCCGCCGTCCCGCTGTCCGGCAAGGATCGCAGCATCGGAGCGCTCTCCGTCGTCATGAGCGACGGCAGAGCGCCCACGCCACCGCAGTGGGAATTCCTGAGGGCCGTGTCCGCCTGGACCGAGGAGCGCATGGCCCAGGCGCCGCCGGCCGCCGGGCCGGCGCACACCGAGCTGAGCGGTGAGCGGCTGCGCCACGCTCTTCACGAGGTCAGCGTCGGCTCATGGGAATGGGACATCCGCACCGGACGTCTCGCCTGGGACGAGGCGGCCCTGGAGGTGTTCGGCACCAGAGCCGCGGACTTCGTCGGGAAGATCGAGAACTGGATGAAGAACATTCATCCGGACGACCTGGCACCGACTCTCAGCACGGCGGAGCGCGCGATCCGCGACCACACGGTGTACGAGGCGGAGTACCGCGTCCGCCGCCTGGACGGCACCTACGGCTGGGTCCGGGTGCGCGGCAGGGCGACGTACGACGAACACGGTGAACCCGTCCGGCTGGTCGGCGTCGGCTGGGAGAACGACGAGTCCCGGTCCGCCCGTGACGCGCTCAGCCGCGCCCTGCGCCACATGAGCGACGGATTCCTGGCGTTCGACGACGAGTGGCGGATCATCTTCGCCAATCGCGAAGCGGAGCGCGTGCTGGGCTCCTCGGAGGACGAACTGCTCGGCCGGGTCCCGTGGGCCCTGCCCGCCACGCGGCGGATCCCGGGGATGGAGAGCCGGCTCCGCAGCGCCGTAGACACGGACGAGCCCGCCAGCTTCGACGTGAGCATGCCCGAGGACCGCCGGTATCACCTGCGCCTTGTCCCCGGTCCGGGCGGCCGGACGCTCTACATCACGGACGTCACGCAGAAGCGGCGCCTCCAGGAGGAGCGGCAGGCCGCCGAGCGCGCCGCGGCCGAGCGCGCCGCGCACGTCGCGAAGCTGACCGCCGCGCTCGCCAAGGCCACGACCTCACGCGACGTCGTGGACGCCCTCGCCCCACGGGTACTGGCACCGTTCGCGGCCGTAGGGCTACTGGTGCAGACGGTGGAGGGCGAGTCACTGCACACGGTGGGCGCGGTCGGTTACGACGACGGATTCCCCAGCAGTGCCGAAGGCCTGTCCCGGGCATCGCGCGGCCCGCGCTCGACCGTCATAGCGTCCGGTACCCCCCTCTTCCTGTCCTCCGTGGGGGAACTCGTCGCACATTCACCCGACGCCCCCGAGCTGCCGGTGCGCCCGGGCCACGAGTCCTGGGCGTTCCTGCCGCTGACGGCGTCGGGCGTCACGTTCGGCGTCTGCGTCCTGTCCTTCGACCGTCCTCGGCTGCTCACCGACGACGAACGCACCCTGCTGACCACCATCACCGCGCTCGTGGCCCAGTCCCTGGAACGGGCGAGGCTCTACGATGCCGAGCACACCCGGTCCCGTGAACTCCAGCGCGGGCTCCTCCCACGGGATCTGCCCTCCGTCTCGGCGTGCACCGCGGCGGCCCGCTACCTCCCCGCGGGACAGGGCATGGACGTGGGAGGCGACTGGTACGACATCATTCCGCTCTCGGGGGGCCAAGTCGCCCTCGTGGTGGGCGACGTGATGGGGCACGGCCTGCCGGAGGCGGCGACGATGGGCCGGCTGCGTACCGCGGTCCACACCCTCGCCGACCTGGAACTGCCCCCCGACGAGATCATGAGCCATCTCAACGACATCGTCGGCGGCATGGACGAGGAGTCGTACGTCACCTGCCTGTATGCGCTCTACGACCCGACCACACGCGTCTGCTCCCTCGCGCGTGCGGGCCACCCGCCACCCGCGCTGGTGCTGCCGGACGGCAGCGTCCAGTTCCCCGAACTACCACCCGACCCGCCCCTCGGTGCGGCAGAACCACCCTTCGAAACGGTGGAGTTGACCGTACCGGAGGGCAGCCTCCTCGTGCTCTACACCGACGGGCTGGTGGAGTCGTCCGCCCGCGAGATGGACCAGGGCATGCGGACCCTCGCCGGTCTGCTGACCACCGCGTACAGTGCCGCGGCGGGTGAGGGCGGTGCGCGCCTCGATCTGGAACACCTCTGTGACATCCTGACGGCCGGTCTGCTCCCCGCCGACCAGCAGGCGGCCGACGACGCGGCCCTGCTCGTCGCCCGACTGCACGCCACGCCCGAAGAGAAGATGGCCCGGTGGCCGCTCGGCGACGACCCCAAGGCCGCCGGTCTGGCGCGCCAGCACGTCCGTGAGCAACTCGCCGCATGGGGCATGGACCACCTGATCCCCGCCACCGAGCTGATCGTCAGCGAACTCGTGGGCAACGTCGTCCGGCACGCCAAGGGCCCCCTCGTCCTGCGACTCCTGTACGACACGGAGTTGATCTGCGAGGTGTACGACGGCAGCCTGACCATGCCGCGCATTCGCCGGGCGACGGACACCGACGAGGGAGGCCGCGGACTGCAACTGATCACGGCCCTCTCCCGGCGCTGGGGGACGCGCTACACCGCGCGCGGGAAGTGCATCTGGACCGAGCAGGATCTCGCCGGCGCCGAGCACCCCCGCGACGATCCCTCCGATGCCCTGGCACTGATGTTCCCGGCCGTCGGGGACTTCGCCGGGGATCTGGACGCGTTGCCCTTCGGCGATCAGGAGCTGTGACGGAACACCCTGACTTGCCGGGGCCGGGTGTCCCGGGCCGGCCTGTACCTGCCGGACAATAGCCCCATGGAACGTGCACGTTCCGGGCGTCAGGCTCCTCCCGACTGGCTCGTCCGGAATCTTGAAGCCCACCCCGCATCCATGAACCGCGCGGCCATGGTCCGCGCGTCCGTGGCGCTGTCCCTGCCGCTGGCGGTCGGGATCGCCGCAGGGCACCCCGCCTACGGTGCGGTGGCGGCACTGGGTGCTCTCAACGGTGTGATCGGGGACACCGCCGACGCCTACCGACTGCGCGTGCTCAACATCGCCGTACCCCAGGTCACCGGAGCGGCGGGCGTCGTGGTGGGCTCACTCGTCTACGACAGTGGCTGGGTCACGGTCGCCACCCTCACGGCTGTCGCCCTGCTGTCCGGAATGATCTCCACGATCGGCACGGTCGCCTCGTCCTCCGGACTGCTGCTGCTCCTCAACGCGGTGATCGGTGCGGGACTTCCGCTCCCCGGCGCCTGGTGGACCGCACCGGTCCTGTTGAGTCTCGGCGGGCTCGGGGTGCTCGTACTGGCGCTGCTGGCCTGGCCCCTGCGAGCCGGCCTCGCGGAGCGCGCGTCGGTCGCGGCGGCCTACCGCTCCGTCGCCGAGCTGCTCGCCCGTGGAACCGACCCCGACCGGTACGGCGCCGCGCGCACCGAGGTCACCCACGCGCTCAACCACGCCTACGACCTTCTCCTCGCCCGTCGAGCCCGCCAGCACGCCCGCAGCCGGGAACTGACCCGCCTGGTGACCCAGTTGAACGCCATCAACCCCGTGGCCGAGGCGGCGCCCACCCTCCTCCTCGCCACCCGGGCCCTGCCACCGGAGGTGCCCGACGCGGTACGGCTCCTGGCCGACGACATCGAGGCGGGCCGCACGGAGCCCAGGCGGCCGGTCCTGCCCGCCCCCACCACCGACGCCGGACGCGCCGTCGAGCACGCGCTGCGGCACGCGGCCGAGGTGGTGGCCGACCCCGACGTCGACCCGTGGGGTCTGGACTACCGCACCAGCGGACCGACCCGCCTGAGGGTGCGCACGGCACGCGCGGTGCGCGAAGCGTCCCTGTCCGCCGGCTCCTGGCGGTACGGGCTTCGCCTCGCCCTGTGCATCGCCCTCGCGCAGGGATTCGTGTCGCTGGTCCCGGTGCCGCGCTCCTACTGGGTCGCTCTCACCGTGACCTTCGTCCTCAAGCCCGACTACGGGTCGGTGTTCTCCCGGGCGGTGCTGCGGGCCCTGGGCACCGTGGCCGGACTCCTGCTGGCGGCGGCGGTGCTGGCGGGTGTGCCGCGCGGCTGGTGGGACGTGCCCGTCCTGGCGGGCCTGGCGGCGTTGATTCCGGCTCTGTCGCCACGCGGGTACGGGTACCAGACCGCGGCGATCACCCCGGTGATCCTCCTCCTGTCGGACGTCCTCAACCGGAACGGCACGGATCTCCTGCTGCCCCGCCTGTTCGACTCGCTGCTGGGCTGCGCGATCGTGGTCGTCGCGGGTTACCTCCTGTGGCCCGAGAGCTGGGGCACCCGAGTCGGCCACCGACTGGCCCAAGCCGTCACGGACACGGCTGCCTACGTCGACGCCGCCTTCGGCGCAGGCGTCGACCCGTCCGACCGCACCCGTATGCGCCGCCGCCTCTACCGAGATCTCTCCACCGTTCGCACCGAGTTCCAGCGGGCCCTGACCGAACCACCGCCCACGGGCCGTCGGGCGGCGGCCTGGTGGCCACTGGTCATCGCCGTCGAGCGCATCGTGGACGCGACCACCGCAGCCCGCATCAGCGTTCATCACGGTGCGCAGGCCCCGTCCGCGGCCGAGACCCGGCAGGTCTCCCGGCAGTTGCGCGAGCTGGCGGAACACCTTCGGGAACCCGAGGGCACGACGACGCTGCCCCACCACTCGACCAGTCCCGTGAACAGTGTTCTGGACCCGGTGCGCCACGAGGTCGCGGCAGCCAGATCACTCGCCGGGCCTCGTTGAACCGACGCCGGCGGTCAGGCGCCGATGCCGTACCAGCGGGCGGCCGTGGCCCCGAAGACCGCCTCGCATTCCTCCGTCCCGAGACCCGCGGTGAGGGTCTCGGCGAGCGCGAGCACCTCGTCGTACCCGGCCGCCAGCAGGCACACCGGCCAGTCCGAGCCGTACATGAGACACCGCGGCCCCAGGGCCGACAGCAGCACGTCGGTGAACGGACGCAGCGCGCGGACCGGATCCCCGGTGGTGCGGGTCACCAGACCGGACAGCTTGACGGCGACGTTGGGGCAGACCGCCAGAGCGGCCATGTGCCCCGCCCAGACGGCGAACGCGTCCGGGTCGGTCACCGGGTTGCCCGCGTGGTCCAGGACGAAGCGGACCTCGGGCAGTTCCCGTACCGCGCGTACCGCGGCCGGCAGCTGGTCCGGGCGGACCAGCAGGTCGTGGACGAGACCCGCGTCGGCGGCCGCACGCAGCCCGCGGCGGACCTCGGACCGGGCGAGCCAGTCCGGGTCCGCCTCGTCCGTCACCGGGTGCCGCAGGCCCACCAGGGCCCGGCCGCCGGGGCCCTCGCGCAGCGCGGCGAGGTGGTCGGCGACGGCCGGGGCGGTGAGGTCGGCCCAGCCGACGACCGCCTTGGTGTGCGGGTCGTCGGCGGCCAGGGCCAGCAGTTCCGCCGTCTCCTCGGCCACGGCACACGTCTGCACCACGACGGTGGCGTCGATCGCGTTCCGCAGCAGGGCCGGGCGCAGGTCGTCGGCCGTGTAGGTGCGGTGCAGGACCGGACTGCCGCGGGTCCACGGCAGGTCGCGGACGGCCAGGTCCCACACATGGTGATGGGCGTCGACACGCACGGAGCCGGCTCACCCCTCCTTGCGCAGCCGCAGGCCGTCCATGCCGCCGTCCACGGCCAGGCACGTGCCCGTGGTCGACCCGGCGGCCGGCGAGGCGAGGTAGGCGATCGCGGCGGCGACCTCCTCGGCGGCGACCAGGCGGCCGTGCGGCTGCCGGGCCGCCAGGGCGGTGTACTCGGCGGCGGGATCGGCGGCCCGGTCCAGCAGCCGGCCGATCCAGGGCGTGTCCGCGGTCCCGGGGTTGACCGCGTTGACCCGGATGCCCTCCGGCAACAGGTCGGCGGCCATGGCCCGGGTCATCGCCACCACCGCGCCCTTGCCGGCCGAGTACAGCACCCGCTGGGGCAGCCCGGCGGTGGCGGCGATGGAGCCGACGTTGACGACCGCCGCGTGGACGGAGGCCCGCAGGGCGGGCAGCGCGGCCCGGGTGACCCGGACCATGCCGACGACGTTGGTGTCCAGGACGCGGTGCCACTCCTCGTCGGAGTTGTCCTCGACGCCGCCCTGCGCCCCGATCCCCGCGTTGTTGACGACGATGTCGAGTCCGCCGAGCCGGGAGACCGCCGCGTCGACGGCGGCCACCACCGAGGCGTCGTCGCGTATGTCCGCGCGCAGAGCCGCCGCGAAGTCGGCGGGCTCCGGTTCGGACAGGTCCAGGACGGCCACGCGGGCGCCCTGGGCGGTGAGCAGCCGGGCGGTGGCCAGGCCGATCCCGGAGGCGCCGCCGGTGACCAGTGCGGTGAGACCGGCGAAGGGCAGCGCGCCGGACAGTGCGGAACCGGTCGTTGTCATATGTGCTCTCTCCCCATGGTCTTCGGTCCTGGTCTTGATTCTGGTCCGGGTCCTGGCCCTGGTGCTGTGGCCGCCCGTGGCCCGGCGCCCGCTGTCACGGCACCGGGACGGCCGGGTCGAGCAGGTGCGCCTCGCGCAGCTCCGCCCACATCGCGGCCGGGATCGGGTGACCGGCCAGCTCGAGGTTGCCCGTCACCTCGTGCGGCGACGCGGCGCCCACGACGACGGACACCACGGCCGGGTGTCCGAACGGGAACTGCTGGGCCGCGGCCCGCAGCGGCACCCCGTGCCGTGCGCAGACGTCGTCGAGCGCCAGCGCCCGCCGCAGCACGTCGTCCGGTACCGGGTGGTAGTGGTACGGCGCGCCGGGCCGGGGGTCCGCCAGCAACCCGGAGTTGAACACACCGGCGGCGATCACCCCGACGCCCCGTTCGGCGCACAGGGGGAGCAGGTCGGCCAGCGCGGGCTGCTCCAGCAGTGTGTAGCGGCCGGCGATCAGCACCACGTCCAGGTCGGCGCGCCGCACCAGCTCCGCCAGCGGCGCGCTGTGGTTCATCCCGGCGCCGACGGCGCCGACGACTCCCTCGTCCCGCAGGCGCAGCAGCGCGGGCACGGCGTGCCGCACCGCCTCGTCGAGATGGTCCTCGGGGTCGTGCACGTGCACGACGTCGAAGCGGTCGACACCGAGACGTTCCATGCTGCCCTCGAGGCTGCGCAGGACGTCGTCGCGGCCGAACGCGTGCCGGGGCTCGGCGCCTTCGGCGATCTGCCAGCCGACCTTGGTGGACAGCTGGAACCGGGCGCGGTCCACGGTGGCCAGCGCCCTGCCGACCCGACGCTCGGACAGACCGTCGCCGTACAGCGGAGCCGTGTCGATCAGCGTGGCCCCGCCGTCGATCGCGGCGTGCACGGTGGCCGCGGCGACGTCGGGATCCACCTCGTGGTAGAGATCGCCGATCGGGGCGCACCCGAGGCCGAAGCGGGGCAGGGCGAGCCGTCGGCCGTCGGCCGGGGTCACCGCTTCGAGGCGCGCCACTGCTCGTACTCCTCCCTGCTGTCGGGGCTCAGCGGGTAGTAGTCCGACAGCCGTGCGCCCTGGTCGATGCGCATCCGGCTGAACTCCTCCCACTGCTCGTGGTCAAAGGCGCTGTCGACGATCTCCTGCGCCTTGGACACCGGGACCACCACCGCGCCGTCGTCGTCGGCGACGACGAGGTCGCCGGGCAGGGTGAGGACACCGCCGGCCGCCACGGGCACGTCGTAGGCCCAGGGGAACAGCTCGGACTGGGAGGCGTAGTGCGGGGTGGTGCCGGTGCACCAGATCGGGACGCCGAGTTCGCGGACGCGGGGCGCGTCCCGGATGCGCCCGTCGACGACGATGCCGGCGCCGCCCTTGCGCTTGAAGTAACGCACCAGCATGTCGCCGAGGCAGCCGGTGAAGGCGCTGCCGTAGGCCTGGACGACCAGGACGTCGCCGGGCTGGACCTCTTCGAGGACCGCCCACAGGGCCGTGCTGCGCTCGACGTACTCCTGGGCCAGGCCGCTGGCGACGTCCTCGCGCTGCGGCATGAACTGGAGGGTGCGGGCCGGGCCCGTCACCTTGTTGCCGAGTTCCAGGGCGGTGGGACCGGACAGATAGCTGCGGCGGATGCCGAGTTCGTGGAGCTTGGCGCAGGCGGTGGCGGAGCTGACCCGGTTCAGGCTCCGCACCAGCTCGCCGTCGGGGCGCTCCCAGGGCTCACCGTGCACGGGCAGGTCCCACACGGGCTTGGCGTCGGCCGCGGCGGCGCCGTCGGCCTCGTGGCTCGCGGGACGGGGGAGTGACATGGTCATCGGGCTCTCCGGAAGGTGGTGGGGGACGTGTGGTGGGCGAAGGGGCGGGCGTTGAGCCGCATGTCCAGCCGCAGCCGGATGCGGCGCCCCGGGGGCAGGACGATGTGCAGGCCGTTGTCGTCGACCGGTACCGAGTGCTCGGTCTCGGGGCCGGTCGGCAGGTGGTAGTCGTGGGAGTCGCCGGGATAGTGCTCGCCGCCGCCGGTCCAGTGGGCCTCGGTGATCAGGTGCTCGCCGAAGCCGCCCGCGAGCAGCCGCAGTCGGCGTGTGTGCACCGTACTGAGGTTGACCAACTGCACGGTGGTGCCGGTGGAGTCGAGGTGTTCGACGAGGGCGGCGACGTCCCAGGGGAGCCCGGGTCGGGCGGCGTCCAGGTCGTCGTAGCGCACCCGGGCGAGCGGCAGACCGCCGTTGTAGAGGGTCTGCGGTGCTCCGGTCGTCAGCTGGGTGAGGACCTCGGTGACCACCGGGTTCACCCGCTGCCACTTGTGCAGGTCGGCGCTGTCGGCGTCGGCGTCCTCGGCCGTCATCAGGGCGGTGCGGTGGGCGACCTGGGCGAGGGCCATGCGCAGGGCACGCTCGGGGTAGCCGGGGTTGTCGCCGTCGAGGTAGGCGAGCCACGGCGCCTCGTGCCCGGCCTCCTCCTTGTCGCGGAAGGCGTGCACCTCCCGCCAGTCGTAGCCGGAGTGTTCGCGGACCCGGTCCAGACGGGCGCGGTCCTCGTCGCGCATGCCGAACCACCACAGCCAGGTCCAGTAGGCGACCTGGGCGGGTTGGTGGTCGAACCATCCCTCGGGGCCGACGCGGGTGGGCAGCGCGTTGACGGTGCGTCCCGCACCCAGGCCGAGGGCGTGGGCCCAGCCGGGGCGGCGGGTCGCGCCGGTGTCGTACGGCATGGCGGTGCGACGCTGCTCCCAGACCTGGTCCAGGGGCCGCCGGGCGAGGTCCAGCCGGGCGTCGGCGCGGTCGAGCATGCCGGCACTGATGGCTCCGACCAGCGTCGCCGCACCGATCGAGTGCACGCCGTGCGGCCAGGTCCAGCCGTAGTGGCCGCCGTACCAGCGGCCCCCGTGGTCCTCGCCGACCTTGCCGGAGGGTCCGACGTTGTCGGGCATGGCACCGGCATCGGCCGCACGCTCCCGCCAGGCGTCGACGTATTCCAGGACCCAGTCCGCCAGGCGCGGGTCGTGGTCGTACAACCAGGCGTTGACGACGAGAGCGGTGGCGGCCAGGTCGACGGCGGTGTCGCCGCGGCCGAGCCGATCGCGCATCGCGTGGCCCATCCGCACGGCGTTGTCCTCGTCGGCCAGGTCGTCCCAGGAGGTGATGCCGGGGACGTCGCGCAGGGGCAGACCATAGGGGCGCATGCCCCGCTGCTCGTGCCCGAACCGGTCGTCCCACTGCGGGCCGAGGCCGGTCCGGGGGCCGTCCGAGCCGTTGTGCGGGGAGCGCAGGGTCCTGGTGGCGGGGTCGTAGTTGCCGGTCGCGCTGCCCGGGAGGTACTGCTCGGCGAAGCGCCGGGCCCGGTCGCGGAAGCGCTGGTCGCCGGGGTCGGCGGCGCAGATGCCGTAGAACATCAGCAGGGCCTCGCCCTGGTGGAACCAGTCGTAGCCGCGCTCGAACTCGTCCCGGTACAGGCCCAGTTCGGTGAGCTGTGCGGTGACTCCTTCCCAGTGGCGCTTGACCGCGGGCAGCAGGTCGTCGGCGCCGCCCAGGCGATAGAGGGCGGGCCAGTTGAAGAACGCCTCGTAGAAGTCGTCGGCGCCGTCCCGGTCGGGAATGGTGCCGGAGAAGCGCAGCCGGCCGTCGGGTTCGGTGTATCGGTCGCTGAACAGCCGCCAGGCTGAGTCGAGTTCGTCGAAGAGGTGGCGTTGCAGCACGGCCCAGGCGGGCGGCGGCCCGGTGGGCAGGGTGGCGGTGATCTCGACGGGGCGGGCTTCGGGGGGCGTGCCGCCGGACGGCGGAGTCCCGGTGGAGCTCGCCCCGGTGGCGGGGATGTCGTGTCGTGCGCTCATGTCAGCCCTTCAGGGCGCCGGAGGTCAGGCCGCTGATGATGTGCCGCTGCATGATCGCGAAGAAGGCGAGTGCCGGCGCGACGGCGAGGAGCAGGTTGGGGAAGACCACGGCGTAGTGCGTCGAGTACTTGCCGACCGCGGCGTACACCCCGGTGGTGACCGTGTAGAGACCGCTGCCGGGGCCGAGGATGATCTGCGGGTTGGCGAAGTCGTTCCACACACTGAGGCTGTGCAGGATCACGGCCGTGGCCACCATGGGACGCATCAGCGGCAGCACGACGAGCTGGAAGGTCCGCAGCCGTCCCAGGCCGTCCACGGACGCTGCCTGGTCCAGCTCCCTGGGGATGGTCCGGATGTAGGCGCTGTACAGGAACACCGACACGGGCAGGGTCAGCGCCGTCTCGAAGAGCACGAAGCCGGGGATGGTGCCCATCAGTCCGAGGTACTTGAGGACGTAGACCACCGGGATCAGCAGCACCTGGCTGGGGACGAACGTCCCGGCGACGAACAGCAGCAGCAGCGCCGTGTGCCAGCGGGTGGTGCCGCGGGCGATCACGTACGACACCGGGGCCGACACCAGCAGGGACAGGACGTTGACGAGCAGCACGAACAACAGGGTGATCCCGTAGGCCCGTACGACGTCGAAGTCCGGGTTGGAGAACGCGTCGCGCAGCGGCCGCAGGCTCAGTCGGGTCAGCGGCAGGCCGAACGGGGAGTCGCGGATGTCCTGCTCCGACTTGAAGGCGTTGACGACCAGCAGCCACAGCGGGATCACCATGAACGAGGCGGACACGAGGAGCAGGGGCAGCCGCCACAGCGAGGTTCCCGCTACGGTGCCGCTCGCGCGCCGTCGCGTCCGCGGGGCGGGCGCCGGGCGCCGCGGTCGCCGGTTCGGAGCCGTGGCGGGGGCCACCGGGCCGATGACGGGCCGGCGAGGGCTGGTGGTGGGTTCGGTGGGCATGGTCAGGCCCCCGCTCTCTCGTCGGCGCGGCGCCGCAGGAAGGTGATCGCCAGGGCGGCGATGCCGGTCACCACCGTCAGCACCATCGACTGGGCGGAGCCGTATCCCAGGGCGTTGTTCTGGAACGACTGGGCCAGGATCAGATAGGCGGCGGTCTGGGTGGAGCCCGCGGGACCGCCTCCGGTCAGGGAGAGGACCAGGTCGTAGGAGCGCAGCAGGGTCACCAGGGTCAGCACGATGTTGACGGTGACGACCGGCGCGATCATCGGCAGGGTCACACTGCGCAGGGTCCGCCACCGGCCGGCCCCGTCGATCCGGGCGGCTTCGAGCAGCGAGGCGGGGACGGTGTGCAGTCCGGCGATGTACAGCACGAGAGTGAACCCGAAGCCGGACCACACCACGACCCCGATCAGGCTCGCCAGCGCCCAGCCGGGCTGCGACAGGAACGGCAGTCCGGCGTGCCCGGCGGCGCGCAGCACGCTGTTGACCGCGCCGTTGGTGGACAGCAGCGCCGACCAGAGGAAGCCGATGATCAGCGCACTGATGACGTACGGGTAGAAGAAGACGGTCCGCAGCACGGTGTTGGTGCGGCTGGGGGTGGAGATGGCGAGGGCCAGAGCGAGTCCCACGGCGTTGACGGCGAGGGTGCCGATCACCGCCAGCAGCACCGTGATCCAGGCCGCCTGCCGGACCTCCGGATCGTCCAGGAGGGCGCGGTAGTGGTCGAGCCCCACCATCGCGGGGTGTGCCGTGTAGCCGTCCCAGTCGGTCAGACTGAGATAGCCGGACAGCACCAGGGGCACGACCATCATGACGAGGAAGAGCGCGACCGCGGGAGCGGTCATGAGCAGCCCCGTCAGCCGGTCCCGGCCGCGGGCGGTGGCGAACAGGTCGCGCACGGCCCGCGTCGGCCGGGAGGTGGTGGGCAGACTCATTTCGTGTGCGCCTTCAGCCAGGTGTCCACGTTCTTCAGCCCGTCACCGGCGTCGCCGCCCGTGTAGAGGCTCTGCACCTGCTTGTTCTGTTCGGCCTCGAAGCCGGTCGGCATCTGGTACTCGCCGCTGCCGGCGATGGCCTGGTGGCCGGTGGACTTGTCGAGGAGCGCCTGCACCTCGTCGGCCAGCGGAGAGAGCTTGTAGGGGTACCCGGTGCGGAACGAGGAGTCCTGCTTGAGCTGGCCGGCCACGGCGGCGCGGTCGGTGGTCAGGAACTGGACGAGCTTCTCCGAGGCCTTCTGGTGCTTGCCGGCCTTGAAGATGCGGTAGTTGGCCCCGGGGGTCACCGAGAGCCTCGGGGTGGAGGGGTCGTTGAGCTGGGGCGAGGCGAAGACACCGACCTCGAAGTCCTTCTTCGCCTGTGCCTCGGCGGCCACGAACCAGCAGCCCATCGGGTACATCGCGGCCTTGCCGGACAGGAACTCGGTCTCCGCGTCGGCGTACTTGGTGCCCAGGGCCTGCTTGTCCAGATAGCCCTTGTCCAGCCAGTCCTTGTACAGGTCCATGGCCGGGCCGAGGTCGGTGCTCAGGGAACGCTTGCCGTCGGAGGCCTGCTTGAACCAGTCGGGCTCACCGGTGGTGACGGTCGGTGCGAAGAGCATCATGACCTGCGCCTGCGTGACCCACTCCCCGGCCGTCTGCATGGGCAGGTATCCGGCGGACTTGAGCTTCCGCATCGCCCCCGTCAGTTCCCCCATGGTGGCGGGCGGCTCGGTGATGCCGGCCTCCTCGAAGGCCTTCTTGTTGTAGAAGACGAGGGACTGGACCTGCTGTCCGATCGCCACGTCGTAGAGGTGGCCGTCCAGTCGCTGGGCGTCCGCCATCGGCGCGTCGGCCGCCCAGCTCAGGTCGGACAGGTCCCTGAGATAGGGGAGGACCTTGTCGTTGTGCGAGCCCTCGACGACGTCGGGGGCGTTGCCCGCTGCCAGCAACTGTTGCAGTGTGCTGTCCACGGAGCCGTCGGCGGCCGTGGGCGAGTCGATCTGTACCTTGATTCCGGGGTTGGCCTTCTCGAAGGGAGCGACCAGCTCCCGCCAGTACCCCTTGGTCAGGTTCGGTGTGATGTTCACCAGCATCCGTACGGTGCCGGTGGCACCCGAGTCCGGGTCGGCGGCCGAGTCCGCCTCGAACCCGCCGCTGCCACCGCACGCGGTGGTCAGGGCCAGGCCCAACAGGATGCCTACCGCAGCGTTGATGGATCTTCTCCGGGCCATGTCGCCCTCCCTATCGATTATGTTCTATCGATAGGCGATATGATGACTCCTGTTACGTGGTTGTCAAGAGCCTGCAACCACGGACACGCGATCATCGATAAGATGCGAAGACGTTCTACGAACCTAGGGGGCCGTCATGTCGGGCGTCGGTGAGCCACTGACCCGGGTACTGCTGTCCGATCAGGTGTACACCCGGGTGCGGGGTCTCATCGTCAACGGGGACCTCAAAGCCGGCGACCGGCTGGTCGAAGCCGAGATCGCCCGTGATCTCGGAGTCAGCCAGGCGCCCGTACGGGAAGCCGTCAAGCGGTTGGTGCACGAGGGCCTGGCCGACCACATCCCGCGGCGCGGCAGCTTCGTGGCCGACGTGTCCTCGCAGGACGCGGACGCCGCGCGGGCGGTGCGGGTCATCATCGAGGAGTTCGCGGCCCGCGCGGTCGCCGAGCGAGCCGACCCGGAGTCCGTCGAGGCGTTGCGCGCCCAGGTGCGGGACATGCGGGAAGCGGCCGAGGCCGGCGACATCGGACGCTTCCGGGACGCCGACATCGCCTTCCACCGGATCCTGTGCGAAGCGAGCGCCAACCCGTTCCTGTCCCGCATCTGGAGCCTGATGGAGCCGAGCCTGCGTGCGCTGCGCGTGGTCTCCGACCCGATGTTCACCGGTGACTGGGCCGAGATGGCAGTCCAGCACGGCGTACTGCTGGAGACCCTGGAGTCGGCCGACGCCGACCGTGCGGCCGCCGCCTTCGCCGCGCACGCCCGGGGGGACGAGGGCGTTCTGCACGACGGCCACGGCCACGGCTGAGCGGAGGGTGTACGCGGGGCGCCTTCCGGCCCGGCCCCACCCGGTCGTGGGCCCGGCGTGGGCCCGTCGGCTCGAAGAGATCTGAGCCGTCCCGCGCTGTCCGCCGTCTCTCTCCCCGCCTCGGCCTGCCCTGTCGGCCCGATTGGCGGGTCCTGTGCCGCACGGGGACGGTCCGTGGCTCACTGAGCGGCCCGCCCGTGCACGACCGTCCCGGCGCTCCCGGCGTTCCTACCGCTCCCTACGGCTCGTGCCGTTGTGGCGGCACCTGACCGTCCGTCGCCGTCGCCGACTGCCGGCCGCCCCTGGCCGCCAGGTCGTGCGCGGCCTCCTCGTTTCCATGGCCCCGCGATCCGCCCGGCCTCCGCCGCGGCGACGGCTATGACGCACGCCACACCGCGCCCCCTGCGTCGTCCGCGCCGGCACACGCATCACAGACGCGTGCCTCCGACTCCTTACGCGATCGCGTCCCGGGACCTATATTGATCGCCGATTCGCGATTATCGATAGGCGATGGGAGAGTCATGTACTGGAGACGTAGTGCTCTGGTCATCGGAACCGCTGCCGCGACGGTGCTCACCGCACTGACGGCCGCCGTTCCGGTATCGGCACACACGAAGGGCACCACGCGCTATGTGAGCGTGAGCGGTTCCGACGCGAACCGCGGCACCAAGCAGTCCCCGTTCGGCACCGTGCAGCAGTGCGCCGACGTCGCACGGGCCGGCGACACCTGTGTGATCGCCGCCGGAACCTACCGGGAGACCCTGACGCCGCCGCGCGACGGCACGGCGTCCGCCCGGATCACCTTCCGTGCCGCCCCCGGTGCGCGCGTCGTTCTCGACGGCAGTGCCCCGGTCGACGGATGGGCGCAGGTCAACGCCTCGGACCTGTCGGCACTGGAGGCCGCCGACCCGACACTGAGCGGCTCGGACTTCGCCACGGCCGCCACGGCCGGGAAGATATACCGGACCGACCTCGCCCTGAACCCCGCGCTGCCCGGCAACCAGCTCTTCGTCGACGGCACGATGCTGGGGGAGGCCCAGTGGCCCTACCCGGGCACCGAGCCGACGCGCCCCGACTACAACTCCGCGGACGCCGGCACCAACGACACGCTGTACGACGACGCCCTGACCCAGCCCGCCGGGTACTGGAAGGGGGCCCGTCTGACCTCGCACAACTGGTTCGTCAGCCAGACGGGCACCGTCACTTCGTCCGCGGTCGGCTCCGTGACCGCCTCCGGGCTGGCCACCTCCTGCGTCGGCCTCAGCCCCAACCAGCAGAACCTCTACTCGCTCACCGGCAAGCTCCAGGCGTTCAGCCATGCCGGCCAGTGGTACTACGACGCCGACGCGCAGCGGCTCTACATGTGGATGCCGGACGGTGCGAGCCCGGCGGGGCACACCGTCGAGGCCAAGCAGCGCAACGTCGCCGTCGACCTGTCCGGGCGGTCCTACGTGTCCGTCGTCGGCCTCGGTGTCCGCGCCGCCACGGTGGCGACCTCGTCCACCTCCACGCACAACGTGCTGGACGGCATCGACGCCACCTACGTCTCCCACTACATGGACCTCAAGGTGGACCCGGGCAAGGTCACGCCCGCCGACCCCTGCGACGTGCTGACGGCGGGTGAGACCACCAGCGGCATCCTTCTGAAGGGCACCGCCAACACCCTGCGCAACAGCAGGATCGACTACAGCGCCGGAAACGGGGTGCTGCTGGCCGGTTCGGGCAACACGGCGACCAACAACCTCATCACCCGCGTCGACTACCGCGGCAGCTACGCCGCCGGGATCAACGTCCTCGGCAGCGACCAGACGATCACGCACAACACCGTGACCAACAGCGGCCGCAGCAACATCAACATCGACAACAAGGTCGCCGGGACCACGGCCTCCGGCCACGAGATCGCCTACAACGACCTGTCCGACTACGGCAACCTGGTCGTGGACGTCGGCGCGATCTACATCTGCTGCCAGGTGAACCTGGCCGGTACCGAGATCCACCACAACAAGCTCCACGACGCCGCACTGTTCGCGGCCAGCGCGCCCGCGCCCGGCGTGTACCTGGACCTGTCCACGTACAACGCCACGGTCTACGACAATGTGGCGTGGAACCGGACGACGTACGGCGTCGTCCTGATCAACCCCAACGGCGGCACGACCAGTGGCAACCGCGTCTACAACAACACCAGCGGAACCGACCGCAAGTCCGTCAGCCTCTTCCCGGGCACCTACTCGGACACGGAGGTGGCCAACAACATCGGCGATGCCGACACCATGGCCGGGGTGTCCTCGACCAACAACCTGCCCATGGCCGACGGTCCGCAGTTCACGGACCCCGCGCACCACGACTACACCCTCGGCTCCACCTCACCGGCACGCAACTACGGCCTGGTGCGGCCCCCGGCCACGGACGGCTACACGGACCCGCGGCCCAGCGCCGGCGCCTACCAGTACGGTGCGACACCGTGGCAGGCCGGAGTGGCCGTGCAGCGTACGACGGTCCAGGCCGAGTCGTACGCGGAGGGCAGCGGCGTCGCCACGCACGCCGCGGGAACCGGATCGGTCCTCGGCGGCTTCGACGGCGGCGACTGGGTCCGCTACGACGACGTGGACTTCGGCACCGGCCGCAACCTCCTGGTCGCGAGCATCGGCAGCGAGCGGCCGTACGCGGGCGGCCGGTTCGAGGTCCGCCTCGACTCGGCCACCGGCCCGGTCGTCGGCACGGTGCGGGTGGAGAACACGGGCGGCTGGGACACGTACCTGGACCAGACGTTCACGATCACGCCGACCAGCGGTACGCACGACGTCTACCTCAAGGCTCTGGGCACCGCGCCGGGCGTCGCGAACATCGATCACTTCTCGGTGGAGAAGGTGATCTCCCAGTAGGGCGCTGAGGGCGGGGCCCACCAACAAGTCGCGCGACCAGGCCCTACGGGTTGGGCACATCCTGAAGGACCCAGCCATTGCCGTCCGGGTCGGAGAAGTCCGCGTACGTGCAGTAATTGCGGCGCTGGGGGTCGGGTCCGCCGAGCCACTTCTCGCCCGTGCAGCGGTGGAAGATGTCGCTGGTGTCGTGATAGATCTCGCCCACCTTTACACCCCGGCCGATCAGCTCGTCCCGGGCCTCGAAGATGTCCGAGACGACGAGGTGGAGGCCCTTGGACGACCCCGGGGCGGCCAGGGTGACGCCGGTGCCGAAGAGCACCGAGCAGGGCGACCCCGGGGGTGTCATGTGGACGACCCGGTAGGTCTCGTCCGTGACGTGGTCGGCGTCGAGGCGGAACCCGACCGCCTCGTAGAAGGCCTTCGCCCGGTCGACGTCGGAGACGGGCAGCACCAGGACTTCCAGTTTGAGATCCATTTGTCGTCACTCTCTTACGTTTCACCGTGGAACGGTGCCATCGGATCAGGCGGCATAGCCCGCGCTTTCAGAGTGCGTGGTCTCCATCGACCACCATCACACGGTGTCGCAGGATACCGCCCCCACCCTGCGGCAGACGAACCGATTGGGGAAGCGTCCTGCGGGTCCGAGGTTCCGAATCGGCCAATCGTGGCTGACAACCCGCGCAGCGCAGGGCGTGAGGCTTGCCGACCTGTTGATCATTGTGACACGGTGTCACATGTTGTTCCTGTGCGTCGTCACGTACCGTCGGCGCCGCACTGCCGAGGAAAGGGGAAGTCACACATGTCATCTCTGGGCTGGAAGAAGAAACTCGTCTCCGCGAGCCTCGTCGCGCTGGGTGCGGCGGGCGTCACGCTCGGGGGAGCCGCAGCCGCGCACGCCGACACCATGATCGGGCTTTACGACACGCAGGCTCAGTGCCTCGCGGTCAAGGTCGCCTACCAGAGCGGCGACCCGGGCGGCAGCTACTACTGCGACAACGACCACGAGGCCGGCGTCTGGTACCTCTGGAAGCGGTAGCCGTTTCGGTACACACCGTGACGCCGTCGGCCCACCGACCCCCGGTCGGTGGGCCGACGGCGTCCCCCCGTACGCGGGGGTCGTGGACGGAGAGTCATCAGGCAGTCATTCGACTGTTGACTGAGCCGGACCCGTCTCCACGGAAGAGGTCAGGGGCAGGTAAAATCCGGAACCGTGGCTGATACCAGAGGTGTGCAGCAGACGCTGAGCCCGATACGAAGAGAAGCGGCGGCTGAACGGCCGACCACGATGCGCGTCAGGGGCGCTTCGTCCGGACCGGCATCGGTGCTCACGGCATGATCGGTCGGGACGAGGAACTGGAGGTCCTGCACGGCCTGCTTTCGAGCACGGTGGCAGGAAAGGGCGACGCTCTGCTGGTCCGCGGAGACCCCGGCGTCGGCAAATCCTCTGTGCTGCGCACGTTCGGTTCTCATGCCTCGGACCAGGGGGTCAGAGTCCTTCGCACCTCCGGTGTCGAGACCGAACAGTGGCTGCCGTTCGCCGCGCTGCACCTGCTGCTCCAACCGGTTCTCGGCGGAGCCGAGACGTTGCCGGCCCCCTACCAGAAGGCCCTCGATGGAGCCTTCGGGGCCAGCGACGGGGAACCCGAGATCTACCGGGTGGGGATGGCGGTCCTCGAGCTGCTCGCCGACGCCGCCGACCGCCGGCCCCTCCTGCTGCTCGTCGATGATCTCCAATGGGTCGACTCGTCGAGCCGTGACGTGCTCGGATTCGTGGCCCGGCGTACCCGGGACCTCCCCATCCTCATGATCGGCGCGGCAAGAACCTCGTCACCGGGCACGTACACCCTGGGCACGCACGCCGAACTCGTTCTGGAGCCCCTCTCCCCGGCGGCGGCGGCCGAACTGCTCGACGCCGACGCTCCGGGCCTGGCCGACGCGGTGCGGGCCCGTATCTTGCAGCGCGCCGCCGGCAACCCTCTCGCGCTCGTCGAACTGCCGAGGGCGGCGCAGGGCATCTCGCCCCCGCTCGACGATCTGCCCCTGACCCAGCGACTGGAGACCGCGTTCGCCTCCCGCACCGACTCGCTCACCCGCGAGTGCAGGACGTTCCTCCTGGTCCTGGCCGCGGAGCCCACCGCACCACTGAACCAGCTACTCGACGTGGCAAGCCGTCTCGCGGGCTCGGAAGTGACCGTGTACGCGCTACAGGAGGCCGTCGACGCCGGACTGGTGGTGCTGACCGGTCGCACACCCGAGTTCCGGCATCCCCTGATGCGCTCCGCGGTCTACACACGGGCCACCGTCGCCGACCGGCTGTCCACCCACCGGGCCCTGGCCGAGACGCTGGAGGGATCATCTGGGCGGCGGCTCGTCCACCTCGCCGCGGCCACACTCGGGCCCGACGACGAACTGGCCGGCCAGCTGGAGCGCTTCGCGAACGACGCCCAGAAGCGGGGGCAACTGGCCGCGGCCGTACCGGCCCTGCGCCAGGCAGGCGAGCTGGTGCACGACGCACGCCGTCAGACCGGTCTGCTGGTCCGTGCGGCCGAGCTGGCCAGCGAGATCAACGACCGTGTCCAGGCCCAGATCCTGCTGGACAGGGCCGATCTGGCGGAGCTGGGACCCACGGAGCGGGCCCGCCTCATGCTGGTCTCCGACAAGGCCGCGTTCGAGCCCGATGAGCCGCAACGCCGTATCCAGGACATGATCGACGCGGCAGCGGGGGCGTTCGACGTCGGCAGTACGAACGTCGCCGAGAACCTGCTGTGGCGTGCCGCCGCCCGATGCTTCTTCCAGGACGGCGACGCCCGTGTGCGTGCCCAGGCCGCCGCCGAACTGGACCGGTGGAAGCCCGACCCGGACGCCCCCCACGTCTTGACGGTGCGGGCCTACACGGAGCCGTACCGCCGTGGGACCGACCTGATCGCACGGCTCGAAAAGCTCGAGCCGGACCGCGAGGACGGCCGGCTGCTGCACTACCTCGGCAGCGGCTCGATGGTCATCGGTGACGTGGGCCGTGCCACGCGCTACCTGGCCCAGGCGGCATCCGTGTGGCGGTCGCAGGGCCGTCTCGGGCTGCTCGCGCGATCCCTGGCGGGATCCTGGCCACGCCTCTACCTCGGGCAGTTGGCCCAGGCCCGTGAAGAGTCCGCGGAAGGGATCGCGCTCGCCGAGGAGACCGGGGAGTGGATCGTGTGGCTCGGCCTCAAGGCCACGTCGGCGCTCGCGGCGGTGCTGCGGGGAGAGCGCGAAGCCGCGGCTCGCAGCGTCCGGGAGCTGAGAGCGCACAGCCTCTTCCCCGTCATGCCCTTCGCGAGCGTCATGGCGCAGCAGGTCGACGGTCTCCTCGCCCTGTTCGACGGCCGCGCCGTGGAGGCGTACGACGCTCTCGCGCGTGCGTTCGACAAGACCGACCCGCACTACCACTCGACCAGTCGTTGGCTGCTCGTCCCGGACCTGGTGGACGCGGCCGCGGCCGCGTCCGCGGGCCGGAGCGAACAGGCGCGAGAGCTGCTGGCCGAGCTGCCGGAGCTGGCAGACCGGCTGCCCTCGGAAATGATGATCGTCGCCCGCACCTACAGTGCGGCAGTCCTCGCTCCGGACGACACCGCCGAGGAGTGCTACGACTCCGCGCTGTCCACACTGCCGGACACGTGGCCGCTGGCGCGGGCCCGACTCCATCTGCAACACGGCCGGCGACTGCGCCGACAGCGTAGGAACGTCGATGCGCGCAAGCCCCTGCGGCTCGCACGTGACGAATTCGACCGCGTCGGTGCGCAGCCCTGGGCGGACATGGCACGTGAGCAGTTGCGGGCCGCGGGGGAGTCGGACGGACGTCGGCGCCCGAGCAAGGGCGAGAGCCTGACGGTCCAGGAACGGCAGATCGCCGAGTTGGCCTCGCAGGGGCTGAGCAACCGGGAAATCGGCCAGCGCCTGTTCATCTCGCACCGGACCGTCGGAGCCCATCTGTACCGGATCTATCCACGCCTGGGCATCACCAGCCGCGGCAGGCTCTCCGCGGCGCTGGCCGCGCTCGGAGACGACCAGCCGACCTCGGGCTGAGCGGACTCGCACGGCAGCGACGGCATCACACGAAGGCGCCACTTTCCTGGCGGAGCGCCGCCACCAGACGGTCGAGTTCCTGGCGCGTGTTGTACAGCGTGGGGGTCACCCGGACGGCGCTGCCGCGCGCGATACCTGTGCGTGCGACCGTGAGTACACGGTGTTTCTTGAGCAGCAGCGTCGCCATCTTCTGCGCCTGCGCGTAATCCCTCATCGCAGGAAGTCGAAAGCTGGTGACCGCTCCGTGGCGTGCGGTGTCGTCGGGGGTGAGGATCTGCATGCCCGGGATGTCCCGTACGCGCTCCACCCAGTAGTCCCGGAGGTATTGCAGGTGATGTTGCTTCCGCGATCCCCCGATGCCGCGGTGAAACTCGATGGCCTTGGGAACGGTCAGGGCTGCCGCGAAATTCACTGTGCCCACGCTGGACCGCGAGCGCGTGTCCTCAGGAGGAAACATCGTGTTGCCCATACACGGTTCGACGCTGCCCAATCTCGAGCCGCGAATCCAGATGGCACCGGTACCGAGAGGCGCGCACAGCCACTTGTGCAGCGAGAACCCGACGAAGTCCGCGCCGAGGTCCGGCAACGTGTAGTCCAGGTGGCCAATCGTCTGGGTGGCGTCCACGATGGTGTCGACACCCCGGGCCCGTGCCATGCTCACGATCTCGCGGACCGGCATCACGATTCCGGTCCGATTGGACAGGTGGGTGACCAGGAGCAGTTTCAGACCGGCGGGTGCCTTCTTCAACTGTGTCCGGTAAGCATCAAGGATGTTCGCCGTCGTGGCCGGCTCGGGTATGGAGAACCTGATAACCCTCGCACCCCGGCGATGGGTGAGAGAATCCATCGCCTGCTGCATCTCGTCGTAGTCGAGATCGGCGTACATGACCGCGTCGCCGGGCCTCAGGGAACCGTATTGCAGAATCAGGTTCTGCATGGCCTCGGTGCCGTTTCGAGTGAGGGTGAACTCCTCCTTCGAAGCGCCCATCAGCTTCGCGACCTCGGCACGCACGTTGTCCATGGCCACCGTGCGCTCACGGCCCGGAATGCCGTCACGGACGAAGGTGACGTTGTGGCGATTGAGATAGCGAGTCTGCTTCGCGAACTCTTCCTCGACCGACCGCGGCATGACACCCCAGTAAGCGTTCTCCAGGTTCGCGACGGAACGGTCGACGTCCCACAGCGCCGGAAGGCTCCCGGTGTCCGCGTGGGCCGGAGCGGACATGACCGGCAGCGTGCCTGCCGCGCCCGCCGTCGCGGCGGCGGAGGCCATGAACGTACGTCGATTCACTGCTCTCCCTCGAAACGGGTCACGGAACACCGCGGTCGAATGTCACATGCTTCGAGCGGTCACCTCGGGCACGACCGGCGTGTGCCTCAAGTGAAGCCACACTAGCCGCAGATGACACAGTCTTGCCACCCTCTGAAAACTTTGTTGTTTTGCTTGCTCACCACCTGTGCGGCGGCGACGTGGACGCGAGGGCGCTCGTGCCTCGCCCCGATGTGATGTCCGACCGTCAACCGACGGATGAACTTCTGGTTGTGCCGGACCACAGTGACTGTGATCCCCCATCGCATCACTGGAAGGTATCGCCATGAGTGGTGACCACCACGGTGTGCAGGCTCGACACTCGGCCGCACACGCTCTCCTGCCTCTCTCCTTGTGCCTCGGCCGGATAACGGGCGCTCTCGAGTGGGAGGACGTTCCAGCGGAGTTCCGCTACGACCCTGACCACCCGCTCCTCGTCACGATCCGCTTCGCTCCCGAGGGCGCCCCACCGGTCACCTGGCGTGTCGGCCGCGACCTGCTTCACGAAGGCCTGCGCACCACGAGCGGCATGGGTGACGTCCAGGTGTGGGCCGACAACCCCACCGACCGGCAGACCGCGTGGCTCCAGATCCATGCACACGGTGGCATAGCCATCTTCAGACTGCCCGTCCCGGAACTGGGCGAATGGCTCGACCGCACGTACCTGCACGTCCCGGCCGGTACGGAGTCGTCGCGGCTCGGGACCGAGGCCTTCCTCTCGGAACTGTTCGGCGGTCCCGAAGCACCGGCTCGATGACCTGGGCGCCCAGGGAGCGATCACGGGGGTGGCGACCCGCGCTGGGCATCGGTGTGAATGTGCTTCTCGACCAACGGCAGCAAGGCACGCACAGCCGGCGTGAGCTTCGCCTCCGAGGCGGTGGCGACCCCGGTCTCCCAGGTGAGCGGCGGCCCGGAGATGGTCACCACCCGCAGGCCCGCGTCCCCGACGGGTGCCGCGAAGGCCGGCAGGACGGCTACTCCGAGACCGCCGCGGACGTAGGCGGGAGCGGTGACGATGTCGGGGACCTCGATGACGACCCGGCGCTGCAGGCCCATGGCGGCCATGCGCTCGTCGACGATGATGCGGTTCCCGTAGCCCAAAGGGGAGTCGATGAAGCCGGCGTCGGCCAGGTCGCGCAGGTCCACCTCGGTGCGATCGGCGAGGGGATGGTCCGCGGGCAACAGGCCGATCATCGGTGTGCTGGTCAGGCGCCGCACGGTCAGGCCGGGCAGCGGCCTGGGCAGGGAGAGGAACGCGATGTCCAGGGTTCCCTGGGCGAGGCCCTCCGCCAGGCCCACCGATCCACGGGACGCCACCTGGAGCTGAAGCCGGACGCCCGGGTGAGTGGTGTGGTAGTCGGCGAACAGTGCGGGAAGGTCGACCAGGCTGAGGACGGACAGTGTGCCGATCGTCACCGAGCCCCGCAGCCCGCCTTGGACCTGGGCGACCGCGTCACGTCCCGCCCGCGCTGCCTCCACGGCCTTTCTGGCCTGGGGGAGCAGGGCCGCGCCCGCCTCGGTGAGGGAGACGCGCTTGGAGGTGCGGTCGAAGAGCCGGGCGTCGAGTTCGCGTTCCAGGGCGCGGATCGAGGCGGAAACGCCCGACTGCACGACGTGCAGCCGTTGGGCGGCCCGTGTGAAGTTCAACTCCTCGGCGACGGCCAGAAAGTACTCGAGATGTCGCAGCTCCATGCAACCATCATTCATCGTGCTCGATGTGAGCACAAACAGATGTTGGACGTGATGAGTGCTGTTGGTGATCGTGGGGTGAGCACCTACAGATCACAGGAGAGTCCCTATGACGGCCTCATCACCTGCCGACGCACACCGCCTCCGACCCGCGCGGGCCGGGAAGGTCGGTCACGGCACGGCATTCTGGCTCATCGCCTTGGCCTACATGATCAACCTGGCGTTCACCGCCGTCCCGGCCCCGCTGTGGACCATCTACCAGCAGGAGGACGGTTTCTCGACCTTCATGATCACGGTGGTTTTCGCCGCCTACTCCGTCGGCGTGATCATCAGTCTCTTCCTGGTCGGACACATCTCGGACTGGCACGGCCGGCGGCGCGTGCTCCTGATCGGTGTCCTGACCGAGGCGGTCTCCGCGCTCATGGCCCTGTTCTCCACCTCGCTGCCCATACTCATACTGACCCGACTCGTCGTCGGCTTCGGTATCGGCATGGTGACCGCCACGGCCACCGCCTTCCTCATCGAGCTGCACCACCGGGCCCGGCCGGGAGCCTCCCGCACCCGTGCGGACATCGTCGCCACGGCCTCCAACATCGGCGGACTGGCCGTCGGCCCCCTGGTCGGTGGACTGCTCGCCGAGTTCGTCGCACGTCCGCTCCAGACCCCCTACCTGATCTTCCTCGGCCTGTTGCTGGTCAGTGCGGTGGGAGTCGCCCTGAGCCCGGAGACCGTGGAACTCTCCGCGACGCGCCCGGCCTATCGGCCCCAGCGGGTGTCGGTACCGCACGCCGCGCGCCCGACGTTCTACGCGGCCTCGGCGGCCACCTTCGCCGCCTTCGCGGCCTTCGGCCTGTTCACCTCTCTCGGGCCGGGCTTCATCGCGGGCACCCTGCACCATCCCTCCCGCACCCTGGCCGGCTTCGCAGCCTTCATGGTCTTCGGCGCCGCCGCTGTCACCCAGACCACGCTGCCGGGTGTCGCCCAGCGCAAGCTGCTCTCCTACGGCCTGGTCCTGATGCCTATCGGGCTCATCGCCGTGACCACCGCCGTCTACCAGGCCCAACTGGCCCTGTTCCTCGGCGGCGGAGTCGTCACCGGAGCCGGTGCGGGCCTGCTGTTCAAGGGAAGCGTCACCACCGTGCTGGGGCTTGCCGACCTCGACTCGCGCAGCGAGACCCTCGCAGGGCTGTTCCTCTCCGCGTACACCGGCCTGTCACTGCCCGTGCTGGGCATCGGCATAGCGACGCAGTTCATCTCCAGTGAGGTCGCCCTGATCGCCTTCACCGCCCTGCTCGTCACCCTCTGCGTCGCGGGCAGCCGGCGCCTTCTGGGACCCGTGCACATCGCGGCCGCCACGGCGCCGAGCGCACCGGCTCAGTACCAAGGCGCAGGCGACGCCTGAGGCCCCTGGAAGCGGCGTCGACCGTCCGCGCGGTCTGCGGCAGAGCAGGCCACGGGCATGACGAACCGCCGTCGCGGTGATCACGTGAACAGGACCTGACGGAACGCCCCGCCCTCCCGCTCGACACCGGGAGGGCGGGACAGGCGGTCCCTGCGACGCTCAGGCGCTCAGCGCAGACCGAAGGCGCGGATCAGGGTCTGGCCGACGCCGTTGCCCTCGGTGTCCTCCGCCGTCGTCCGCAGGCTCACGTAGCGCGCCTTGCCCGGTGCGTCGAGCCGTGCCGTCCAGCCGTCCGCCGACTTTCGCAGCGCCGTCCGGTGCCAGGTGGCGCCGTCGTCGTACGACACCTCCACGGTCGCCGTGCGGATCGCGCCGGCTCCCGCCGCTCCCTTGAGGTGCGAGGCCGTGACGGTCAGCTCCGTGCGCCGGTGGGCGCGGCCCGACAGATCGGTGTCCACCGCGTAGTCGAGCTGCACCAGGGGCAGCGGTGTGAGACGGGTGGGATCCGTGGTGGCCGAGGTGAAGTCCCAGACGGTGCGGGTACGGGTCGAGTACGGGCGGTCCGGGAGGTTCCGGCTGCCTTCCAGCACGAGCCGGTAGGGCTTCGGATCAGGCGACAGGCCCCCAACCGTGACGATCCGTTCGTTGACGTCCTCGCCGAGCAGTTCGCCGCCCTGGTGGAGCGAGATCCTGGACGTGTCGTTGTCGGCCCAGACGACGCCCGCGTGCCCGCCGGAGTCGCCCCACGCGGTCATGACGGAGGTGCTGATGTTGTCACCGGCCCGGAAGGGGCCCTGCCAGCTGGTGCCGTTGTCGTTGAGCAGGCGCGGGTGCTGGATCGGGGCGAACCAGGTCTCCCGTGTGGTGCTGCCCGGCTTGTACGAGCGCGCCACGCCCCGCTGGCCCAGGTCGGGCCTGGAGGCGAAGGACACCCACTGGACGTCGTCGTCCGCGGTGACCCACGAGGTGAGTTCACCCTGGGCCCGGACCCGGGTGGGCACGATGCCCAGCGGTTGGCCGAGGAGGGAGATGTCCTGGCGGTACTCGACCGCCCGGCCCTGCGACGTGTCGCGGAACGTGTCGTCGACGCGTGCCAGGTCCCCGGGGGCGGGGCGGTAGGACGGGTCCCGGGGGACCGCGCCGTCGTGGTGGCGGACCAGGTCGTAGGCGTAGCGCGGGACGGGGTGGGAGACGACCTGGAGCGTGGTCGTGCCGGTGCCGCGGAACCGGGCCAGCAGCCGCGTGCTGTCGTCGGTGCCCAGCGACGCCACCGGCAGCGGGGCGGCCTCCGGCAGGTCGGCCCAGGGGTCGAACTTCCCGTACCCGTCGTTCAGGATCAGGAGCTGACGGGCCCCGGCCTTCGCCGCCGCGGCGGCCTGGTCCGTCGGGGCCACGGTGTCGCTGCGACGGACGACCGCGACGCGGTCCCGGACCGCGGCCCCGCGGAACGCGGCCGCGGAGCCGTCACCGGCCCAGACGGCCCGGTAGGCGCGCGTGCCCTCAGGCAGTTCGGGTGACAGGCTCTGGACGGTGACGTCGTCGAAGGTCTGCGAGCCCGCGGAGAACGTGAGCGGTGGCTGGATCTGCCGCCACCGGGTCGCGAAGGTGTACGAGCCCGTCCGCACCTCGGGCGTGGGCGTGACCCACAGGCTGTCGTAGCGCCAGTACTCGGCCACATAGCTGTCCATGAAGGGGAACAGTCCGGTGTTGCCGCGGTACTGGTCGATCCGCAGGAACTGGTTGGCCGTGGTGTGTGGGGTGACGGCGGCCGCCTTGCGCAGGTCGGCGGCGTCGAAGGCGACCGTGCGGTCCGCGTCGAGGACGACCTCGGGTGCGGTGAACATCGCGAAGCCCAGCGTGTGCGTGCCGTCGACGCCGGGCACGGCGGAATTCATCCACACCGAGTAGGTGCTCGGGGACAACCGGAGGTCCAGGCGGCCCGAGCCGTCCACGGAGTAGACCTCCGGTGCGGTGTTGCGCTCGACGTCCTTGAGGATGACGGTTCCGGACAGCGGCTTGTCGTGGCGGTCCTTCGCCGTGAGCGCCAGGGTCGCGCGACGGCCCTCCTTGTTCACCCCGACCGGGGTGCGGGCCAGCACGGCTCCGTCGGCGCCGGTGGCGACCAGGCGGGTGGCATAGGCGCCGTTGTCCTCGGCCGCGTCGAGATGAGTGATCACGCCGACCGAAGCGGTGCCGTGGGCGGGCACGGTCACCTGTGCCTCAGACAGGGTGAACAGGCCCTCGGGCAGTTCGGCGGGGCTCAGCGCGAGATCCAGCGTGACCGGCGCGGGGCCGGAGTTGGTGTAGGTGACGTCCCGGCGGACGGTCTGACCCGGGGTGTACGGGTAGTGCGCCTGAGCGAACGCGTCACCGGATGCCAGCAGCGTCGAGCGCACCGCGGCGGCGACGTCCACCCGCCCGCTGCCCGCGTCGAACGGGCTGAATCGCTGGGTACCGGCGGTGGTGCCGACCAGCGCCTCCTTCAGCCGCTGGCCCGTCCAGTCGGGGTGGTCGGCGGCCAGCAGGGCCGCGGCGCCCGCCACATGCGGCGTGGCCATCGAGGTGCCGGACAGGGACTGGTAGGCGCCCTCACCCTCCGGCGCGTACTGCGAGCGCGCCGCGAGAACGCCCACACCCGGTGCGGTCAGGTCCGGCTTGATGGCGTTGTCGCCCACGCGAGGACCGCGGCTGGAGAAGTCCGCGAGCTGGTCGACGCCCTTGCCCGGACCGTTCACCGCGCCCACCGTCAGCGCCGCGTCGGCGGCGGCGGGCGTGCCCACGGTGTACGCCTCCGGGCCGGAGTTGCCCGCGGCTACGACAAACAGCGCCCCGGTCTCCGCACTGAGCCGGTTCACCGCCTCGCTGAGCGGGTCGGTGCCGTCGGTGGGGGAGTCGCCCAGACTCATGCTGACGATCTTCGCGTGCTGGTCGCGGACCGCCCACTCCATGCCGGCGAGGACCCAGGAGTCCTGACCGCTCCCGCTGTTGTCGAGGACCTTGCCGATGTGCAGCGACGCGCCCGGGGCGACGCCCTTCTCGACCCCGCCGGACGCGGCGCCCGTACCGGCCACGGTGGACGCCACATGGGTGCCGTGACCGTTGCGGTCGGTGACGTCCTGGTCCGGCACGAAACTCTCGGTGGCGGCGATGCGCCCGGCGAAGTCCGGGTGACCCGCGTCGATTCCGGTGTCCAGGACGGCGACGCCCACGCCCTCACCGGTGTTCCGGCCCGACCAGACCTCCGGGGCTCCGATCTGCGCCGTCGTGTCCGACAGCGTGGCCCGCACCTTGCCGTCCAGCCACACCTTGGCGATGCCGCCGGCCAGCCGGCCCCCGGACGTGGCCGAACGGGCTGCGGAGCCGCCGGCCGCGGTGTCCCCGGTACCGGTGAGCGAGGTCCAGAAGTCCGCCGCACGGGAGTGCTCCGCGGAGATGGCCGCACCCTGGATGCTGCTGAGCGCCCGGGTCCGCCGGGCGCCCTCGGGCGTCCTCGCGCTGCGCGAGCGGGCCGCTGTGTCGGTGTAGGTGACGATGAGCGGCAGTTCATCGGTGCGCGCGTCGTCGTACCCGTCCTCGAGCAGCTCCGTGACGTTGAAGAGCCGCCCGTCCAGGGCTCCCGACCCGAGGTACGGGACGGCCGCGTCGGGATAGACGTACGTGTCGGAGCCCGCTGACATCACATGTGCGCCGCCGCTCCTGCCGTGGGGATCGGTCACCGACACCACGGTCTCGGCCCCGCCCTCGCCGGTCACGGTGACCTTGTCGCCGGTGACCAGTGTCAGGGTGCGGGTCGGCCCCGCCGGAGCGGTGGGCGGCGCGGGGGACACCGTCGCCGGGACCGCCGAGGTGGCCGGAGCCGTCGCGGCGTGCAGCAACAGGGCCGCGAGGCCGACGGTCAGCCCGCGTCTGCGGGACCAGGGAATGGGCAAAGGGACCTCACCAACTAGATGTGCAGGGATCGATCGAAGTCAGCCACCCGCTCGCGAGGCTGTAAAGGCACCCCTTTGGCCCTTCTGTGCCATGTCACCAAGTGGACACGATGCAAAAGGTGCATCGTTCCGCAAGCGCGACACACTGCACCGTGTGTAATCCCAGTGTTTCGTCGTACGGTACGCAAGGCGCCCCGGATGTTTCGCGCCACAGGGGTCAGGGTGGGAGAGCGATGGCGGAAACCGATGCGCCGATGGCGCTGGTCGGACTCGACGCGGACACGGAGGCCGTCTACCGCGAACTGCTCACACGCGGCGGTGGGACCGCCGACAGTCTGGTCACGGCATTCGGGCTGAACCGGTCCCAGGCAGTGGCCCACCTCGACCGCCTGCACCGCAACGGACTGCTCAGCCGTCGTTCCTCCGGCGAGTACCAGACCGTGGATCCGCGACACGCGCTCCGCGCGCTGGTCGAGTCGCGCACCCGGCAACTGGCGGCCGTGCGCGACGCCGCCGCCTCGCTCGGAGAACTCTTCGACGAGGCACGGCGGTCGAGCACCCCCCAGCCCGACACCCGGACCATCAGCGGCGCGGAGGAGGTCGGTGACTCCTACTACCGGCTCAAACAGGCAGCCCGGCGCGAGATCTGCGAGCTGGAGCGCCCGCCCTACCTGCTGGCTCCCAACGAGCCGCTGGACGAGGCCGCGATCCGCCGTGGGGTGCGGGTACGGGCCGTCTACGCCGCCGCCAGCTTCGACGACGACGGTGGCTGGCAGGACCTCGGCAGCCTGGTCTCCCGTGGCGAGGAGGCCCGGGTGGTGCCGGCGCTGCCGGTCAAGCTGGTTCTGGTCGATCGCTCGGCGGCCATGGTGTCGCTGACCCTGGAAGGCGGCAGCACCGACTGCCTCTACACCGAGGCGCCGCCCCTGATCGAGGTGCTGTCCGAACTCTTCGACCGCTACTGGGCCGTCGCCGCCCGTCTGAGCGATGCGGTCACCCCCTCGGCACCGGGACCGGTCAGCGCCGGTGCGGGCGGCGGCGCGCGGCGGCCGACCGAAGAGGAGCGCCAGCTTCTCGCCCTCTTCGCCGCCGGCGTCAAGGACGACGCCATCGCCCGCCAGTTCGGCATCTCGACGCGGACCCTGCGCCGCCGGATCCAGAACCTGTACGCGGAGCTGGGCACCACCAACCGGTTCGGTGCCGGCGTGGCGGCAGCCCGCCGCAACTGGCTGTGAGCGGACGCCCGCGAGACCGGTTCCGGCCGCGTCGTCCGACACGCACACCTGGGGGCCCCGGACACAGCGTGCCCGCCCACGGCCCCTCCAGCTGCGCTCCGCACTGAGGAACACTAGGGAGACCGTTGTACTCACGATCGAGACCGACGCGCTCGGCGATAGCCACCGCCTTGCTGTCCGTGACACTCATGACCACCATGGGCGCCACCCCGGCCATGGCGGCCGGACCGCCCACCGGCCCGGACACCGCCGCGGGCAGCCGGGCACACACCACCGGCACCTCGTGGATCACCCTGATCACCGGCGATCGGGTCGCCGTCGACGCCGCCGGAAACCCGGTGGGTGTCGAGCGCGGCGAGGGACGGGAGAACATGCCGGTCCGCATCAGCCGCGACGGCGACCACGTCCTCGTCGTCCCGGAGGACGCCTTCGCTCTCCTGGCCAAGGACCGGGTCGACCGCCGGCTCTTCGACGTCACCGTGCTGACCGACCCCCGGCAGCGCGAGGCGAACCTCAGGGACGGGCTCGGCGTCATCCTCACCTACCAGGGCGAGGCACCGGCCGCCAGGTCCGCGGTGCGCGCCGTCGGCACGGCCGACGTCGCCCGCACCTTCGACGCGCTCAACGGGCAGGCGGTCACGGCCCGACCGGAGGACGCCGGAAGCCTGTGGAAGGCACTCACCGACGAGCGGACCGGCTCCCCGCACGCCCGGCTGGTCCCGGGCGTGCGCAAGGTGTGGCTCAACGGTCTGCGCCGGGCCTCGCTGGACACCGGCGTCGCGCAGATCGGCGCCCCGACCGCGTGGGCGGCCGGCTACGACGGCGAAGGGGTGAAGGTCGCGGTACTCGACACCGGCGTCGACTCCGGCCACGCCGACCTGCCCCGGGGCAGCAAGGTTGTCGCCGAGCGGAACTTCACCCCTTCCGCCGACGCCCGCGACCACTTCGGACACGGCACCCATGTCGCCTCCACCGTCGCGGGCACGGGTGCCCGCTCGGACGGCCGGTACAAGGGCGTCGCCCCCGGTGCCCAGCTCATCAGCGGCAAGGTGCTCGACGACAACGGCAGCGGCGACGACGCCGGCATCATCGCCGGCATGGAATGGGCGGTCGCCGAGGGTGCCCGGATCGTCAACCTCAGCCTCGGCTCCGCCGACACACCCGGCACCGACCCACTGGAAGAGGCGGTGGACCGGCTGTCACGGGAGACCGGCGCCCTCTTCGTCATCGCCGCCGGCAACGACGGACCCGGCGACTCCACCCTCGGCTCGCCCGGCACCGCCGACGACGCGCTGACCGTCGGCGCCGTCGACTCCGACGAACGCATCGCCCCGTTCTCCTCACGCGGACCGCGTCTGGCCGACGCCGCCGTCAAGCCCGACGTCACCGCCCCCGGCGTGGACATCACCGCCGCGGCCGCCGAGGGCAGCCTCTTCGACCTCGACCCCGGCATCCCGCACCCCGCGCCCGGTTACCTGACCATCTCCGGCACGTCCATGGCGACCCCGCACGTCGCCGGCGCTGCGGCGATCCTGCTCCAGCGGCACCCCGGGTGGACAGGACGTCAACTCAAGGCAGCGCTGGTCGCGTCCACCGCCGACGGCGGCCTCGGCTCCTACCTCCAGGGTTCCGGACGTGTCGACGTACCCGCGGCCCTGGAGCAGCGCGCCGTCGCCGAGCCGGTGTCCCTCACTTTCGGCACCGCCTCGTTCCCGCACGGCGACGACGTGGCACGGGAACGCACCGTCACCTACCGCAACGTCGGTGACACACCACTCGACCTGGACCTCTCCGTGTCGGGTACGGGTCCCGACGGCAGCGCCGCACCCGAGGGGATGTTCACCCTCGACCGGCAGCGGCTGACCGTCCCCGGCGGCGGCACCGCCACCGTCACCATGACCGCCGACACGGCCCTCGGCGGGAACCTCTACGGTGCCTACAGCGTCGAACTGGTCGCCGTCGGCGACGGACAGCACGTACGTACGGCGGGTGCCGTGGTCCGCGAGGCCGAGGTGTACGACCTGACGCTGCGTCACCTGAACCGCCAGGGCGAACAGGCGGCGGTCTTCAGCACCGTGCTGTCCGACCTCGACCGGGGGCAGTACACCCTGATCACGAACGACTCCGGGTCGACCACGTTCCGGCTGCCCCGCGGTTCCTACAGCCTGGACACGCTCATCACCGCGCTGAACGGCGGCGGCACGGCCGCGGTGGCGGCCGACCTGGTGATCCGCCCGCTGCTCGAACTGACCGAGGACACCACGGTGACCTTCGACGCCCGCGACGCCGAGCCGGTCACCTTCGACGTCCCGGACCGCCGGGCCGAGCGCAGCGACCTGTCGACCGCGTACACGCTCGACGTCGGGCAGCGCCATCTGTTCGCGCTCGGCTCCGGCGGACTGCGGGACTTCCGGGTGGCCCAGATCGGACCCCGCCCGACCGGCAGCCGCATGCAGTCCGGTGTCGCGGCCGTCTACGAGCACGGATCCGACGTGTACAACGTGGCCTATGGCCGTACCGGCCCCCTGTACGCGGGCTACCACAGGACAGTACGGACGGCCGACCTGGCCAGGATCGACACCACGGCCGGTGCCTCCGTCGAGGGCCGCAGGGGCGTGCTGTTCACCACCCCCACGGTCAACGACACGATGGTCGCACCCGAGCCCGTCAAGGGCGACCTCCCCTTCACCAAACACGTGTACGTCAACACGGACCAGGTGACCTGGGCCCAGGACTTCCTCCAGGTGGGCGACGACGACATGCTCGCCGAGACGCTGTACAGCATGGAGAGCCGGCCCTTCGTCGAGCGGCGCGTCTACCGGACCGTGTACAACGTGGGCGTCTTCGGGCCGCGCCTCGACGCCCACTCGAACCTCTACCGCAACGGCAACGCCGTCTACGGCACGCTGGGTCTGTTCGACGACGGCGTGGGACACGACGGCTACTCCCAGCACGGCGCCGGAACCACCGAGATCGCCCGCAACGGCAGACCCTTGCAGAGCGCGGACCACTCGGTGGCCGACGGACTGCAGTTCACCGCCCCCGCCGACAAGGCGCGCTACACCGTCTCCACCCGGACACAGCGCGACACCGTCGCCTCCGTCAGCACCGAGATACGGGCCACCTGGTCGTTCGAGTCCGCGCGGACCGACGGTGAGCAGGCGCTGCCCCTCTCCGTGGTCCGGTTCACCCCCGCCCTCTCCGAACGCAGCACCTCGAAGGCCCGGGCGTCCGTCGCCGTACCGGTGACCGTGCAGGGCGCCGCGGCCGGACGGAACCTGGCCTCGCTGCGGGTGTACTACTCCACCGACTCCGGCAAGCACTGGCAGCGGGCCACCGTGCTGGCCGGCGGCATCCGGGTGACGAACCCGGCGGCCGGCGGGACCGTCTCGTTCAGGGCCGAGGCGAGCGACCGCCGGGGCAACACCGTCGTTCAGACCATCAAGGACGCGTACCGCACCGCATAGACGCACACGGGAATCCCCCCGGAGCACGAAGGCTCCGGGGGGATTTCCGTGCATGCCCCCGGGCCGAAGGCCCGTCCCGCCCCTTCGACCGACAGAGGAATCGTGTGAGACCACAGCAACGAACCCCGCACCGGCGCCCCTCGACGGCGCTGCTCACGGCGGTCACCGCCCTGCTGACGCTCGTCCCGCAGGCCGCCCTGGCCGGAGAACGACCGGCCCCCACCCCGCGTACCACCGCGCCGGACACCGCCGCCTTCGCCACCTCCCCGCGCACCGTCACTCTGATCACCGGGGACCGGATCACCGTCACACCCCACCGGCCCGGCCCGCCCACCCTCACCGCGGAGGGACCGGACGGCCTCCCCTCCCGGGCCCGCGTCCAGTCCAAGGACGGCGACCTGTACGTCTACCCCCTCGCGGCCGAACGGCATGTCGCGGCCGGACTGCTCGACGAGGCCCTGTTCAACGTGACCCGGCTGGTCGCCGACGGCTACGACGACGCCCGCACCCCGGGACTGCCACTCATCCTGACCTACGGCTCGGCGGCCCAGCGGCGGGCCGACCTGTCCTCGCTCCCCGAGGGCGCCGCCAGGGCACGCCCCTTGACCAGTATCAACGCCACCGCGCTCCAGGAGAGCCGGGAGGACGCGGACCGCTTCTGGGCCGACCTCACCGACCCGGGCACGACGGGGCGGAGCGAGGGCGGGCCGAAGGCGTCGCCGACGGCCGCGCTCGGCGGCGGGGTGCGGAAGGTCTGGCTGGACGCCAAGGTCCGCACCGATCTCGCCGAGAGCACCGCGCAGATCGGGGCACCCGAGGTGTGGAAGGGCGGAAACACCGGGCAGGGCGTGGACGTCGCCGTCCTCGACACCGGTTACGACACCGGACACCCGGACCTCTCCGGCGGGCAGGTCGTGTCCGCCCGCAGCTTCGTCCCCGGGCAGGACGTCCTCGACCGGCAGGGACACGGCACCCACGTCGCGTCCACCGTCGCGGGGAACGGGGCCGCCTCGGACGGCAAGGAGAGGGGCGTCGCCCCCGGAGTGCGCCTGCACGTCGGCAAGGTGCTCGGCGACGACGGATCCGGCCCCAGCTCCGGTGTGATCGCCGGGATGGAGTGGGCGGCGCGCGAGGCAAGGGCCCGTGTCGTCAGCATGAGCCTCGGCGGAACCGTACCGTCGGACGGCTCGGATCCACTGAGCCAGGCCGTGAACGCGCTCAGCGCGGAGACCGGCACACTGTTCACCGTCGCCGCCGGCAACGAGGGCCCCGGTGAATCCACCGTCTCGGCACCCGGCGCCGCGGACGCCGCACTGACCGTCGGCGCCGTGGACTCCGCGGACGCGATGGCGAACTTCTCCAGCCGCGGCCCTCGCTTCCGGGACGACGCGGTCAAGCCCGAGATCACCGCGCCGGGCGTCGGCATCCTCGCCGCGCGCTCGCGGTACGCCACCTTCGGCAGCGGCGCCTACGCCAGCTTGAACGGCACTTCCATGGCCACGCCGCACGTCGCCGGAGCGGCCGCGCTGGTGGCCGCCCGGCACCCGGAGTGGACCGGCGCGCGCATCAAGGACGCCCTGGTCAGCACCGCGGCCCCGACGCCGGCCAACCCGACGGACCAGGGTGGCAGCGGACGCGTCGACGTCGCCTCGGCGGCCTCGGCGGACCTCGTGGCCACCGGCGTCGCGGACGCCGGCATCCACTCTTCGGGTGGCGAGCCCGGCGAGAAGGTGACGCGCGAGGTCGAGTGGGTGAACACCGCGGACCGGCCCGTCACGGTCGCCGTGCGGGTCGCGGCCCCCGGGGCGCCCCAGGGACTGTTCACCGTCGCCGACCGTGAGATCACCGTGCCCGCGCGAGGGAGCACGGCCACCACCGTCACCACCGACCTCGATCTGGCGCCCGCCGGCTCCCGGTTCACCGGACAGGTCACAGGCCTGATCGACGGGCGCACGCTCACCCGCACCCTGCTCGCCGTCAGCACCCGCGAGGAGATGCACCACCTGCGGGTGCACGTCACGGGGCGGGACGGCGAGCCGCTCTCCGACCTCATCCGTTTCCAGCGCAAGGGCGACCCGTACTCCGCGCTCGCCGTGACGGACACCGAGGGTGACGTCGACATGGTCGTACCGAACGGCACCTACACCGTGTGGATGTGGGGGACCGTGCGCGGAACCCACGGTGAGTCCTCGCTGGGCCAGGCCCTGCTGATCCGCACCGACGTCCAAGTGCGTGACACCGACCGGTCGCTGACGCTCGACGGCACCGGGCTGCGCCAGACCCGGCTCGAAACTCCCCGGCCCAGCCAGGTCACCGACGCGCGCACCGACTTCAGCCGGTCGTTCGCGGACGGCACACCCCCGATCAACGACACCACGACGCTCGGCACCGGCTACGACAGCCTGTGGGCTCTGCCCACCGGCAAGCCCGCGGACGGCGATCTCCTGTACACCGTGCGTTCACGCCACGAGCAGCCCCTGCTGAGTCTGTCCACCGATACCGGGAACCTGGACGACCTGTGGCTTCAGCCCTGGTCGGCGCGGCCCGCGGAACGCACCCGGACCCTGCGCGCCGTGTTCGCCGGTGACGGCACGCCGCAGCAGTACGCGGCGTCGGGAGCTCGCGGCAAGGTGGCCGTGGTCCGCTACACGGGCGAGGACCAGGTGGTCGCCGCCGAGCAGGCCGGTGTGGCACTGCTGGTCCTGGTGGGTCGCGACGACGGCCGGCTGTTCCAGCCGGGGGACCGCACTGCGCTGGTCGTCGCGGGAATCTCCCGCGGCGAGGGCGAGGCTCTGATCGGACGGATCGGCAGCAGCAAGGCCGGATCGGTGCCGATGCGGGTCGTCGGGCATGCCGAGACCGGCTACCTCTACGACCTGGTGCACACCTGGCGCGGCGGCATTCCGCCAACGCGGCACTACGCTCCGGAGCGCGACGAACTGGCCCGGGTCGACGTGGAGTTCCGCAACGCGCCCGGCCGCGAAGTGACCGAGAACCGCTTCGACGTGCAGCCCTACGAAGTGGCGCGGTTCGACAGCCGCCGCGTGTCCACCGCGGGCGCCCACCGCACCGACTGGGTGACCGCCGCGCCCGAGGCCGCCTGGACCGAGCAGGCCTACGAGGAGAACACCTCCTTCCAGCACTCCGGCCGCGTCGCGTACCCGGCGGGACGCGCCACGGACGTCCAGTGGTTCGGCCCCGTCGAGCACCCCCGGCTCAGCGAAACGCTGGAACCCCCGCGGCGGCAGGGCAACTCCCTCACGGGCGCCATCAGCGCCTACGGTGACGGTGGACACGGTCACGCGGGCACCGTGGGCCCCGGCACGGTGACGCAGAATCTCTCGCTCCACCGGAACGGGAAGCTCTTCCACGAGACCGAGGGCGGTTGGTTGGGGGTCGAAGTCCCCGGCGCAGCGGGAAGGTATCTGCTGACCGTCGACACCAGGCGTACCGGGGGGCACCCCTACTCGACCGCGACACACACCGAGTGGGGCTTCTCGTCCGCGCGGGCCCGGCCAGGTACCGCGCCGCTGCTCCCGCTGGTGCAGTTGGACTACACCGTCCCCACCTCGGCGGCCGGCGTCGCCCCCCGCGACGCGGAACTCGTCGTCACCGCCTCGCACCTGCCCGGCGCCTCGACGTCCCGGGTGCGCACCGAGAAGGTCGAGCTGTCCTACGACGACGGGCGCACCTGGCATCGGGCGGATGTGCGGTCCGCCGGTGAAGGAGCAGTGCGGGTCCGACTGGACGCACCCCGGCGTGCCGCGTTCCTGTCCCTGCGGGTCCGTGCCGCGGACACGCAGGGCAGCACGGTGACCCAGACGGTGACGAGGGCGACCGGTCTCGGGTGAAGGGACACTGACCGGACGCCCCCCTGACGGGAAAGGCCGGTATCCGGCAGCGGAACGCCCGCGGTCGGGTGGCTTTCGAGGAAGGCCACCCGACCGCGGGCGGGAGCGTTGCCCGGATCGGGACGACGCCGCAAGAGGAGGTCACGTCGCCGCCGCCGACGGCGACGTGCCGGCCCGTCCCGAACCGGCGTCACGGAACGGGCCCGACGGTCAGACGCCGCCGTTCTCCCAGTGGTGCGTCGCCGTGGTCGCGGTGACACCGTTCGCGTAGACGAGTGCGACGCGGTGGTTGTACTGCACGGTGTACATCTTCTTCCCGCCGATGACGACGGCTCCGCTGGACGGGAAGTAGTCGTCGGTGGCCGAGGCGTCCTGAGTGGCCACGTACGCCTGTCCGGCCGGGATGGAGTACATGCTCAGCGGGGCCTGCGTGGAGGCGCCGAGACCGGCCGGGTACTCGGCCTTGTCGGGATAGCTGGAGCCGTAGAGTGCCACCGGCGTGCTCCCGGCGGGCTTGATGATCTTCACACCGTACCGGATACGGGTGTTGGTGCCGCCCGGGTTGTGGAACCACACCTTCGCCCCGCTGAACCAGACGGCGGTCCAGTCCTCCCGCACCTCGGCCACCACGAACTGCTGACCGGCCTGTGCCGTGCTGCCCCAGTCGTTCACCCGGTTGGTACCCGCGGCGGTGCCGTGGATCGCCTGGTCGCCGAAGAGCGGGGCGGTCTCGTCCGGGGCGGTGCGCAGGTAGACGAAGTTGGCCTGCTGCTGCCGCTCGGTGCAGGTGGGCGTCTGCCCGGTGGGGTCGTCGGAGGGACACACCTGGAAGGTCTGCACGTTCTCCGTGAACGAGGGCGTGATCGCCACGACCTCGCCCGGCTGGGGCACCTCGGGCAGACCGCTGACCGGCGCCCCGAGCAGGCTCATGAAGTGGTTCCAGTCCCACGCGTAGCCGGGGTCCCAGTGCATGCCGGCGACCAGCGCGGAGTTCGGCCCGGCAACGTTGTCATGGCCGATGACGTGCTGCCGGTCCAGCGGTACGCCGAACCGCCCGGCCAGGTACTTCACCAGGTCGGCCGTGGCCTGGTACTGCGACTCCGTGTACCAGGCGGCGCCGTGAGCGGCGAAGCCTTCGTGCTCGATCCCGATGGAGTGCAGGTTGGTCGAGTAGTTTCCCGCGTGGAAGGCGATGTCCTTGGTCGGGACCATCTGGGTGACCGCACCGGACGACGACATGACGTAGTGGGTCGAGGCGGGGTTCGTGGGGTTGGCCAGACCCGCGACACCGGCGTCGTAGGTGGACTCCAGGTCGTGGATGACGATCGTGTCGATGCGGATGCCGTTCGCGGGCCGGTCGGCCACCTGCCCGCCGACCGGAGAGCCGGCGACGAAGGTGCAGTCGACGGTCGCGGGGCATTCGACCGCGGCCGCCGTGGACGCCTTCTTGAGGTGCAGTGCGTCGATCTGCTGCCGGTCGGGGGTGACCGAGGGGCTGGCGGCCAGGCGCAGGCGCTGGCCGTCCGGGGTCGTGGCCGAGGCACCGCCCCGCATCGTGCGGAAGACGCGATCGGCGAAGCTCGCCGCCGCCTTCTCCTGCTTGGCCTGGCTGTAGCGGGCCACGGCCCCGTACCACTCGCCGGGGTCCGTGGGCGTCGCGCCGACCAGTTCCCGCTCGTACGAGGCCAGCAGCGCTGCGCCGCCCCGGATGTTCGCGGCGTCGTCCTCACGCAGGTCCCGCGCCGGCAGACCGGTCAGCTCCGCGGCCTGGCGCAGTGTGTGGAGGGCGGGGTCGGCGGCGAGGGTCTCGACGTCGGCCCGGCCGGCGGCACCGGCACCGCCGCCGGCCAGCATGGCGGGGGTGACGTCGGTGAGGTTCATCGGCCCGTAGCCGCCGTCGGTGCTCGGCAGACCGCCGTGTCCGTCCCACGCCGATTCCTGGTGGGACAGGGCGAGCAGGACGGCGGGCGGGATGTGGTACTCGTCCGCCGCGGCGAGCAGGGCCTCCTGGCGTTTGTCCGAGGCGTCACTCGCCGTGTCGGCCTGTGCCGCGCCCGACATGGCCAACAGGCCACCCGCGACGAGTGCGCCCACCGTGACACCGACGGGCAGAACGGCTGCCCTTCGTGACTTGTGCAAGGTGATGCTCCTTATGAAGAAGTAACGGGCATCGAGGCACGCCGATCAGCGGCCGTGGCAGGCCGTCGGCGCAGGGCAACTCGATGCGAGGATGACTATAGGGCGAAGCTGCTTGTAGGTGCCACGAGAATCCGCATGGTCCAACACCGTGTGTTGTGACAATGACGTGACGGTCGCGACCGGGTCAGGAAGGACGGAACTCGACGACGACGCGATAGCCGGCCGGCTCCGACGTGATGTGGAGTTGCGGGTCGTCGAACAGGCGCTTGAGCGCGGCGTGCCACTCCTGATTGCCCGTGGCCCGGTCGAGTTCGGTGCCCGAGGACCACTCGGCGACATGAACGAACCGCGTCTCGGGGGCGTCGGCCAGGGGGCGGTGCAGCCGGGACCGGATGAATCCGGGCTGCGTCGACATGATCCGGGCGTTCTCCTGGTACGCCTCGGTGAAGTAGTCGGCCTCCTCCGACGGCACGGTGTAGGTCTTGATGAGGACGACCGGATCGGCGGTGTGCGTCTTCGAGTTCAGTGAGTCGGTCATGTCCATTCGACAAGCGACGGCTCGCCCCTGTGACGAGCGGTCGAAACCCCCTCAACAGGGATCTTCCTGCCGAGGTGTCACAACCACTGCCCGCCGACGGTCTTAGTGGTGACCAATACCGCCACTCCCGGCGCGAGTTGAGGTCCGACCCCATCTGGTCGGACAGATGTGTAGGAGAACAGTGCCAGCCATATGCGCCGCCCGAGGCGGCCGGTGACCACGTCGGTCGAGGTGTCCGCACTCACGGTGCGCTACGGCGGGGTGAAGGCGGTGGAAGACTTCACCCTCTCCCACTCCAGCGGTGGCGTGATCGGACTGATCGGCCCCAACGGTGCAGGAAAGACAACCTTGTTGAACGCCCTCTCCGGGGTGACACCACCGACCTCCGGAACCATTCGCGTGAACGGCCGCGACCTCACCGGAGCCGGCCCCGTGCGCACCGCCCGCCTGGGGGTGACCAGGACCTTCCAGAACCTTCAGATCTTCGGCTCGCTGACCGTGCTGCACAACGTCATGCTGCCGCGCACCGCTCGAAGTGTGCACCTCTCCCTCGGCCACGTCCTGGGTCTGGCCACCTCCAGGAGGCGGGTCGAGGCCGAGCGCCGCACGGCCGGTGAGCTGCTGGACAGGGTAGGGCTCGGGCCCTACGCACACCTGCCCGCGGAGAGCCTGGCCTACGGACTCCAGCGCCGGGTGGAGATCGCGAGGGCGCTGGCGGGAGACCCCGCACTGCTGCTCCTGGACGAACCTCTCGCAGGCCTCGCGCGCGCGGAAAGTGCCGATCTGACGGCACTGTTCACGGACATCGCGGCGGAAGGTGTGACCGTACTGATGGTCGAGCACGATGTCGCCGGTGTCTTCGCGGTGTCGGACCGGGTGCTGGTCCTGGACCACGGCCGGCTGCTGGCGGACGGCACATCCGAGCAGATCGCGGCCGACCCCGTGGTGCGCGCCGCATACCTGGGCGAGGAGACGTGAGCGAACTGCTGCGGGCCACCGGGCTGGTGTCCGGATACGGCCGGATCGAGGCCCTGCACGGAGTGGACGTCGCGGTGGACGCCGGGCAGGCCGTGACCGTGATCGGACCCAACGGTGCCGGGAAGTCCACGCTGTTGCGCACCCTGGCGGGCCTGTCCCGTCCCTGGCGGGGGACCGTCGAGTTCGACGGCACGGACGTCACCCGCTGGCCGGCGGAGCAGCGGGCGCGAGCGGGGCTGGTGCTCGTCCCCGAGGGCCGTCACGTGTTCGCCGGGCTCACCGTCGAGGAGAACCTGCGGCTGGGCGGCTACGCGGCGGACCGGGCCGCGGCCGGGCTGGACGCGGTCTATGACCTCTTCCCGGCTCTCGTCGCCCGCCGACGGCAGCCCGCGGGCACCCTGTCGGGCGGCGAGCAGCAGATGGTGGCCATCGGCCGCGGCCTGATGAGCCGCCCGAGACTGCTGCTGCTGGACGAGCCGTCGCTGGGGCTCGCCCCGCAGGCGGTCCGGCTGGTGACCGACGCACTGGTGGAACTGGCCGTGCGTGGCACGACGCTGGTCCTGGTCGAGCAGAGCGCGAGCGTCGCCTTCCGGGTGGCACAGCGCGGACACCTCATGGAGCGGGGAGAACTCGTGGCATCGGGACCCGTCGGCCGACTGAGCGAAGACCCCCGGGTCGTCCGGGCCTACTTGGGAGGGCCCGTCGGATGAACGTCCCCGCACCGCAGTCACTCAGGATCGGAATCCGGTAGCCACGCATGTCGCAGTTCTTCGACTTCACCCTCTCCGGACTCGGAGCCGGCACCACCTACGCACTGGTCGGCCTCGGGGTCGCCCTGGTGTATCAAGTCACCGGCGTCATCAACTTCGCGCAGGGCGACTTCGTCATGCTCGGCGGGCTGGGCTGCGCGGTGCTGCACGAGGCGGGCACGCCCCTGTGGGCGGCGGCCCTGACCGCGATCGCCGCCACCGCCGCCGTCGGTGCCCTGCTGGATCTCGTCGTCGTCCGACGAGCCCGGGACGCCGACAGCGAACGGCTCATCATCTTGACGATCGGCGCCTCCGTGACCCTTGAGGGCGCGGCGCTCCTCGTGTTCGGCCCGGACTCCCACTTCGTCCCGTCCTTCTCCGAGGGCCACGCGTTCGAGGTGTTCGGCGCCCATGTGGTCCGGCAGTACGTGTGGTGCGGCGTGGCCACCGGGCTGGCGGTCCTGCTGATGTGGCTGTTCCTCACCAGAACCCTGTGGGGTACCGCGATGCGCGCCACGGCCATGGAACCGGAGGCGGTCCGCCTCGTGGGTGTCTCGCCGGCCCGGATGAGCCTGCTGGCGTTCACCCTGGCCGCGGCGCTGGGCGCGCTGGCCGGAGTGTTCCTGGCTCCGCTCCAGCCGCCGGACGCGTCCGTGGGCATCCCCTTCGGGCTCAAGGGCTTCACCGCGGCGGTCATCGGCGGACTCGTCTCCCCGGCGGGCGCCGTGGCCGGCGGGCTGCTGGTCGGACTGGTGGAGGCGTTCGCCACCGGATATCTCAGCAGCGAGTACAAGGACACGCTCACCTACGGGCTGCTGCTCGCGGTGCTGCTGCTGCGGCCCACCGGGCTGCTGCGCCGGGCGTCGGTGGTGCGGGTATGAACGCGTCGCACCGGGCACGCGCCCTGGTCGGCTCCCGTGCCGCCGGGTACGCCGTCTTCGTCGTACTGCTGCTGACGGTCCCCGCCGTCTTCACGAGGGTGCCCTTCTACACGATGTCGGTCGCGGTGCTGATGTGTTTGCAGGCCACGGCGGCCCTGGGCCTCGTTCCGCTGGTCGGCCGGGCCGGCCAGATCTCCCTCGGGCAGGCCGCCTTCTTCGCCGTCGGCGGATACACCTCCGCGATCCTCACCGGCAGATGGCACGTCAACGCCCTGCTCGCGCTGACCGCCGGGGCCGCGCTGGCCATGGCCGTGGCCTACATCGTGGGGCTGTTCATCTTCCGGGCGCAGGGCCAGTACCTGGCGCTGGCGACCCTGTCGTTCGGTCTGGTGGTCAGCTCCCTGGCCAATCAACTGCCGCTGACCGGCGCCTCGAACGGTCTCTCGGGCATTCCGTCGCTGGCGCCGTTCGGTGTGGAGCTGGACACCGACCTGTCGGTCTACTACCTCGTGGCCGGCGTGCTGCTGGTCGCCGTGCTGTCCGTGGACGCGCTGCTGCGGTCCCCTGCGGGGGACGCGCTGAGCGCGCTGGGCGACAGCCCCGTGGCCACGGAGGCCGCCGGGGTGTCGGCCGCCGCGCTGCGCCGGGGCGCGTTGGCGCTCGCGGCCGGGCTCGCCTCGGTCGCGGGCAGTCTGTACGCCCATTGGTCGTCCTTCATGGACTCCGGTCAGGCGGGACTCCTCAACTCCGTGCAACTGCTCGTCATCGCCTCGGTCGGCGGACTGCGCACCCCGTGGGGCGCGCCGCTCGGTGCGCTGGTGATCGTCACGTTCTCCGAGGCGTCCAAGGATTTGATCCCGAAGGTGTTCCCGTCCGCTACCGGGAATTTCGACATCATCGTCTACGGGATCGCGTTGATAGCCGTGCTGCTGTTCCTGCCCAGAGGCGTGGGCGGCGTGACAGCGGTCCGCAGAGAGCGGTCGGTTCGGAAGCGGCAGGACGGTCCTGCCCCCGCCACGACGGCTCGTACTCAGGAAAGAGAGACACAGTGATCCGGACAGGTACCTCGTTGGCGCTGACCGGCGCGATCCTCGTCGGCGCCTTGGGGCTCACCGGCTGCGCCGCGTCCGAGGAGGACGACGGGACCGGCGGGCGTTCGAAGGGGGGAGACATCGCGATCGGCGCCAGCCTGGAGTTGTCGGGGCCCACGCAGAGCATCGGCACGGCGTACAAGAAGGCCCTCGAACTCCAGGTGGACTCGATCAACGAGCAGGGCGGAGTGCTGGGCGGACGCAAGCTCCGGCTGATCGTCAAGGACAACCAGACCAAGCCCGCGCAGAACATCACCAACGTCAACGACCTGATCAACAACGATCATGTCGTGGCGGTGATCACGGGTGGTTGTTCGGCGTGCACCGTCCCGGTCACCAGCATCGTGGAGAAGCGCAAGGTGCCCCTGATCTCGCTGGCCTCGGCAACGGCCATCACGGAACCGGTGGCGGAACGTCAGTACACGTTCAAGATCTCGCCCAACCCCGCTCAGGACGCCGAAGTGCTGCTGGCCGATCTGAAGAAGAAGGGGGTGAGGAGTGTCGGCCTGCTCAACGTCGACAACCCCTACGGGCAGGAGGGCCGGGCCGCGGTCCTGGCCCAGGCGAAGAAGGCCGGCATCGAGGTCACCGGCACGCAGCAGTTCGGCCAGGAGGACAAGGACATGAGCGTCCAGGCGAAACGCCTGGTCGACGACCGTCCCGAGGCCGTGGTGGTCTGGGCGGTCATGCCGGCTGCCGGGATCATCGCCAAGAATCTTCGGGACGCGGAATTCGACGGTGGTGTCTATCTGGATGCCGGCGCCGGTGCGGAACTCTTCGTCAAGGGTGCTCAAGGAGCCGCGGAGGGTGTCCACATGGTCTTCCCCCGCGTCCTGGCGATCGGTGACGTCACCTCGGGCGGTGACAGCGTGCGGGACCAGAAGCAGTGGGTGGCGCGCTACACGGACAGGTACCAGGACTACTCCGGGTTCGCCTCTTTCGCGGCCGACGCCGCACTGATGCTGCGCGACGCCATCGCCAAGTCGGGCGGCACGGACGGTGCCGAGCTGCGCGACACGATCGAGACGATCGGCTTCGACGGAGTGTCCGGCCCGATCCGGAACTCGGCGAAGGAGCACTCCGGTCTCCAGCCGGAGTCGCTCGGCGTACTCGTGGTGCGTGACGGCGACTGGCATCTGGCGAACTGACGGGCGGCCGAGGGCCACCCGTGGTTTTCGGCCTTCCTCGCCAGGGCGAGGAGACGACGCCGGATGACGGGCAGACGAACAGTCATGGTGGACACACAACTTCGGCACAGGGAACGGACTCGGCAGGAATCCCGTGCGCGAGGAACCATGGCGATCTGGCGGTGGGCCAGGTGGGCGGCTCTCTTCCTCGCCGTCGGCTGGGCACTGAACTCGGTCGTGAAGCTGGCCGAGGGTGCGCAGGGACGCGAGCTGTGGTGGCCGTTGCTCAGTACCGTCATCTGGGCAGCGGTGACCGTGCACGGTTTCGCGACCTACCGTCGGATCAGGACCAGGACACTGCCGGCCCTCACCCGCCGGACAGCGGCCTGACCGCTGCCCCGAGCACGGCCACGTCATGACCTCACTCAGGGGCCGGGCCGCGCGCAGGTCTGTCTTCCCTGCCCTGCCTGGCTTCCGGGAGCATGTCCGGTCGCGCCGGTCGCGCCGGTCGCTCGTCGGACGCGGCACCTGGGCAACGGGCATCCGCGTCCGGCGGGGTCACGACCAGGATCTCGTCCGATGAACTCCATACGCGTCGTTCCGCTTTGCCAGGGGCGAGGCGGACATCGGCCTCCCGGCGCGGGGTGCGTGCGTCGTGCGCCCGGTACCCGATCGCGCACTCCCCACGCCCGTGGGCGGACGCCACCACGGTGGCGAACGACGCGACCCGGCCGGGGAGCACGTAGTGCGAGGCCGGGCGCAGGGCCAGGGCGCCACCCCGTGCGGCGAAGAGCTCCTCGAACACGGCGGCCATGCCGGTGTCCTGCGCGATCCTGGTCATGACCAGGGAGGTCAGCTCGCCGCGCACGACAGCGTCCCCTTCCGGGCCCAGCGGGGCCAGGGCCAGGCTGCGGTGGTCGGTCAGTTCGGCGACGACGGGCAGGGACTGTCCCGTCTCCTCCTCGACGGCCCTCAGGTTCAGCAGCGTGAGCAGGAGCTGGTCGTCCGGCCGGGCCCGGTGAGGACCCGCGTCCGGTGCGAGCGCGATCACGCTGTCATAGCCGAACAGGTCGAGCGCGCGCAGCGTGTCGGGTCGGGTCGGTTCCCCGACGTGGTACGACACGGCGACCCTTTCGTCGTCAGTGGGGCCCACGGCCCCCGCGGTCACCGGTCCGTCGTCGGCGCCGCTGACGACGTGCAGGTGGGAGCCCGGCGGTGCGGTGCGGCTGAGCGACTCCATGACCAGTGGAGCGCGACGGTTCCACCCCAGCAGCAGCGTCTTCGAGAAGGACCGCTGCCGGTCGGGCGGGCCCGCCATGACGGTGTGATCCACGGCGGTGCCCTCCCGCTTCGCGACGGGCGGCCGATCGTCCCGCGCGACGACGATCAAACGGTCCCCGGGGCCGCATCGCGCGCCAGACGCCGGTGTGAGCAGGGCGCGGCCGTCGGCCGCCAGGTACCCGACGGCACAGGCCTCCTCGTACCGCGAGGAGATCTCGGCGAACGTCAGCCCCAGGGCGTCCGGCGCGTGGACCACGTGGAACTCGGCGCCCGCGAGATCGAGAAGGTCCCGCAACGCCCGCACCAGGCCGGGGTACCGGGCGGCCTGGACGAGCAGCCGCGCCGCCGTGGTCTCGACGTCCAGGACGAAGCCCCGCGTTCCGGCAGCGAGCCGGGCCGCGGTCAGGAACCGCTCGTCGCGTACGGCGGCCACCACCGGTGGGCCCGCCCCGGCGCCGAGCAGTGCTCGCAGGGCCAACAGCACCCGGACCACCTCCGCGTCGGCATCGGCGTCGTCGCCCGGCAGCACCAGGACGCAGTGCGCCGCGGCAGGAGTGAGCAGCGCGAGCGCGGCGGGGTCGGTCGGGGCGCCCGTACGGCAGACGACGCGTACTCCACGAGTCACGCCCAGCGCCGCGCTCAGCTCCGAGGCCATCACGGCGGAGTCGCGATCGGCGAGCACCGCGACGGCCCCGCGTACCCTGCCGACCTGGCTGATGACCATCTCACCGACCACGGTGAACACCTGGTCGGACCAGCCGAGCACCACCGCGTGCCCCTTCTCCAGCACCCTGGACCGACCCCGGCGCAGTTCCTCCAGGCGGTCACCCAGCCCGGTCGTGATCACACCCACCAGGGTGGAGACACACAGCAGGGCGATCAGTCCGAGGAACACCGACAGGAGCATCCGGAGCGGCGCGCCGGTCACCCCGCCGAGGCGGAGGGTCTCGGCGCTCGTACGCCACACCGCCACGAGCCGTTCCGTCAGGGAGCGGGGTGCCCGCGGGTCGGTCCACACCAGGAGCGTGCTGACGGGAACGACGATCGCCAGACAGCAGGCGGCCAGCCAGCCGAGCAGTGCCCCGGTGCTTCGGGCCAGTGTCCGGTCGAAGACATAACGCGCTCGGTGTCGCCAGGAAACCGCCCGCCGGCGCCCCATATGTGTACCCCCTACCGCCCCGCGCACCGCGTGAGCCATCAGCGGAAGAGTGCTGATGCGAGAGCCGCGACACACCGTGCCACGGGGATATTCACCCGTTAGGGAACGGCATGGCGGGCTGCGGCTCCGGGCAGCGCTGCCCGGAGCCGCAGCCCGTTGTCCTGCCGGGGTGACGTCGGGTCAGCGGAGGCCGAAGGCCCGGGTGACCGTCTGGTGGACGGTGTTGCCGACGGTGTCCCGCGCACTGGCGCGCACCGTGACGAACTCCGCCCGGCTCGGGGCGTCGAGGCGGAACCCGCCGTCCCCGGTGCGGGCGGCGCGGTGCCAGCTGCGGCCGTCGTCGTAGGACAGCTCCAGGGTGGGTGCGCCGAGGTGGCCGACGGGCGCGGCGCCGGGCAGGTGCGCGGCCGTCACGGTCACCGTGGCGTGCCGCTTGGCGCGGCCTGCACCGTCGACGTCGACACGGTAGTCGAGCTGCACGAGCGGCAGCACGGTCCTGGCCTCCGGGTCGGCGGCGGCAGCGGAGACGAAGTCCCACTGGGTCCGGGTCGCCGAGGAGTACGGCGTGAACGGCGCCTCGCGCTCACCGGTGACGACGAGCCGGTAGGGCAGCTTCCCGGGGCCCGGAGCCTTGCCCTCGACGAGCGAGAAGACCCCCTCCCCGAGGGTCGTGCCGCCCTGGGACAGGGTCATGTGCTGCGTGGTCGTACCGGTGTCGTCCTGGCTGAGGCCGATGTGGTCCCGGCTGCCCCAGGCGGGTACGTCGATGGCCATCGAGTCACCGATGCGCAGGGGCGAACGATACGCGTCGTTGAGGTGGGGTCGTTCGACGGGCCCGAACCACTCCTCCGACTGTCGGCTGCCGGGCCGGTAGGCCGTCTTGGCGCCGATCTCGTAGACCACGCCTCCCGCGTACGCCTCCTGGTTCCAGCGGTGGTCACCGGTGGAGACCCAGTCGGTACGGGCGCCCTTGACGGGCTCGGGCTGGGGGCCGCCGAAGGTCCAGCCGCTGCCCGGGATCCAGTCGTAGCGGAACTCCCCGCCGGACCCGTCGGGCAGCGGGCTGTCGAAGGCTACGTCGACCCGGGCCAGGGAGCGGGAGTCCGCCCGGGTGGTCATCCGGGCCGGGATCTCGTTGTGCCAGCTCGCCAGGAGGTCGTACACGTAGGGGCTGACCGGCTGGGAGGCCACGGTGACTCGCGCCCCGCGGACCTTCGCCTGGGCGGCGAGCTTCTCGCCCTCGTCGGTGCTCAGCAGCGCGACGTCGAGGGCGACGGGCGGCCCGAAGGGCTCGCCGTAGCCGCGCAGGGCACGGCCGTCCTCGTTGTTGACCACCAGAAGCAGTGCGGCCCCCGCGGCCACGGCGTTGGCCGCCTGGACGCCGTCGGCGACATCGTCGTCGCGGCGTACCACCACCGCCTTGCCGCGGGCGTCGAGCCGGGCGTACTCGGCTGCGGCGCCGTCGCCCGCGAAGACCAACGGCAGTGTGCGCGTGCCCTTCGGCAGTGCGGTGACACCGTCCTGGCGCAGGACGTCCGTGAAGTCGGTGGTCCGGGTGGACACCGTCAGCGCGGGCTGCTCCTTGCGCCAGCGGGCGTTGACGAGGAAGTCGCCGTGGGTCACCTTGTGGGTGGTCGGCTGCGCCCACAGGCTGTCGTACGCGGTCTGCGTCTCCAAGCCCGTCCGGTACGTCGTCCCTCCCATGGAGCGCTGGTAGTCCAGCCGCTGGTAGGTCGCCTCGGTCCGCTGGGGCACCGTCGTCTCGATGCGCTCGACCCGGCTCGCGTCGAAGGTGACCGCGGTGTCCCGCGTCAGCCGGACCTCGGGGTCCCCGAGCAGCGCCATGCCCCACGAGTGGGGGCCGTGGACGCCGGGGACGGTCTTGAAGGCGAGGGCCGAGTAGGTGTCCTCGGGCAGGTACAGCTCGGCCGTGCCGCTATCGCCGACGAGGACGGGGAGGGACTCGGAGTCCCCCGACTTCAGCAGGTCGAACACGCCCGGCACGGGGTTGCCGTCCGCGTCCTTGAAGTGCACCGTCAGCTTGTGCCGGACCGGGCCCGCGGACACCGCGGTGTGTGCCACGTTCCGCGCGTCGGCGTCCGTCGCGAGGATCTGGCCGCTGTAGGCGCGGCCACCGGCCGAGCCCGAGCCGTCGATCGTCAGCGTGACATCGGCGGTGCCGTGCGCCGGGACGGTGACCCGGGAGGCGGACAGCCGGAACATCCCCTCGGGCGCGTGCGTCGCCGCGACCGACAGATCCAGGGTGACCGCGGCGCCGGTGGTGTTCGTGTACGTCACCGGGCGCCGCACGGGGCCCGGTGAGCCGCCCGGGGCGTAGGCGGTCGCCGAGGCGTACACCCCGGCGCGCACCGCGGCGTCGACGTCCACCCGGCCGCTGCCGGCCTGGAACGCGTCGTACTGCGGAGTGCGGTGCGAACTGCTGGCAAGGACGTCCTTCAGGGCGCTGCCAGTGAGGTCGGGACGCGCGGCGGCGAGCAGAGCGGCGGCGCCGGCGACGTGCGGCGTGGCCATCGAGGTGCCGCTCAGACTCTGGTACGCACCGCTGCCGCCCGCGGCGAAGGAGGAGTTGGCGGCGAGGATGCCGACTCCGGGGGCGGTAATCTCCGGCTTCAGCGCGCCGTCGACCCGGGGGCCCTGGCTGGAGAACGGGGCCACGGTGTCGGTGGCGTCCACCGCGCCCACGGTCAGCGCGGAGGTGGCCACACCAGGGGCGCCGATGCTGCCGGCCTCGCCACCGTTCCCCGCGGCGACGACGAACAGCGCGCCGGTCTCGGCGCTGAGCCGGTCCACGGCCTGGCTCATCGGATCGCTGCCGTCGGACTGCTCGCTGGAGCCCAGGCTCATGTTGACGATCTTCGCGTGGCGTTCGACAGTGGCCCACTCCATGGCGGCCAGCGTCCACGAGATCTGCCCGCGCCCGGAGTTGTCCAGCACCTTGCCGATGCTCAGCCGCGCTCCGGGCGCCACCCCCTTCTCCTTGCCGTCGGAGGCCGCACCGGTGCCGGCGATGGTGGACGCCACGTGGGTGCCGTGCCCGTCGTGGTCGTCGGTGTTCTCGTCCGGTACGAAGCTCTGCCGCGCCGCTATCCGGTCGGCGAGGTCCGGGTGCCCGGCGTCGACGCCGGTGTCGAGCACGGCGACCTCGACGCCCTGCCCGGTGTTGCCGCCGGCCCAGGCCCTCGGGGCGCCGATCTGCGCGGTGCTGTCGGCCAGGTCGGCCTCGACCGTGGCGTCGAGCCAGATGTGTGCGACCCCGCCGCGGAAGGCGGCGTCGGTACCTGAATCCCTGACGCCGTCGGCGGCCGGGCGCGCCCCGGTGACGGAACGCCAGAACTCCGCGGTCCGCGTCCGGTCGGTACTGAGCGCGGTGCCCTGCACACTGGCGAGGTCGCGCACCTTGCGGGCGCCGTCGGGGACAGTGGCCGTACGGTGCGCCGCCGCGTCCCGGTACGACACGATCAGCGGGAGCCGCTCACGGGAGGCGTCGTCGTACCCGTCCTCGATCAGGCCGGTGACGTTGAACAGTTCGCGGTCGAGGCTGCCCTTGGCGACGAAGGGCAGCGCGGACTCCGGATACACGAACAGGTTGCCGTCCGCCTCGGTGAGACGCGACCGCGCGGGCTTTCCGTCGGCGTCCCGGACGGTGACCGTCCCACCGGCTCCGCCCGAGCCCTGACGGGTGGTCACCACGTCTCCGGTGATCAGTGTCACCGTGTGTTCCCCGGTGGGGACGCGGGTGGCGACGCCGGTGGGGACGCCGGCGGACGAGGGCGCCTGGTGCGCGGCGAGTGCGGGTGCGGGGCCGGGCCCCGCCACGGCCGGTACGCTGAACGGTCCCGTGAACACGAGCACCGAGGCGGCGGCAACTGCCGTCACGCTCCAGCATCTTGGGTGTTGCTTCAAGTGTCTGTATCTCCTGCGGTCGCGCCGGACGGGGGACGAACGTCCCCTGGCACTCCAAAGGTCACCGAACAAACGAACAAACGATCGGTCTCTCTGAAGCGCGGTGAGCATACGGCCACCGCGTACACCGTGTGAAGGGCTCCCGCCTCCGGTCACACGACACCGTTCACTGTTCACCCCGAGCGCTGGACACCGGCGACCGCTGTGCGCGTCCGCAGGCGGCCACGCACAGCGGTCGCCGAGACGTCATTCGACGAGCGCGCCTGAGTCCCCCGGACACCTCCCTATGCCGGCCGCGACAGCCGGCTCCGCTTCAGGAGAGGTAGTCCTCGACCTGCGAGGCGGGCCGAACGTGTGCGTTGTCGGGGTCTTGACCTGCGGCGACCCGCGCCTTTCGCTGCCGGAGCAGGTCCCAGCACCGGTCCAGCTCGACCTCCAGACGGGCCAGCCGGGCGTGCTCGGTCGACTCGTCGATGACCTGCTCGGCAAGCTGCTCCCGCAGGTCCTTCTCCTGACGGATCATTTCGTTGATGCGACCGAGGAGCTGTCCCTCGGCGTCGGCTTCGGAGCTGGTCATGATTCTCCCTGAACGATGGGTTGCCGCTGTTGGCACGGCCGACGGGTGAGCCGGTCGCACTCTTCATTGTCATGGACGGGGGACAAATGTGCCGCGTGACGTCCTTCTCGCCTTGAGCTCGGATGATGCGGCTCAGACAGTGTGAAGAAGTCCAGTATGGTGTGGTGGCCGAGTGGCCCGGATGAGGCTGAAGTCACACTGTGTCAGACTGATGTACGGCAAGGCGGCCTCGGACGCGTGACTGTCGCGTTCACGGACCACGAGCGAGTCATGCGCACAAGCACCCCCCATGTGATCCGGAAGAAGCAGGAGAGCAATGCCTACTGGTAGAACGACGGATCTGGCTCGGTTCCTTTCCGACCTCGAGGCGTACGCGGAGCTCGCCGAGGTCAACTTCGACAACCGAGCCGTCGAGCAGGTGCTCGACGTCTTCGCGGAGCAGTTCGCCACGGGAACCATCACGGTCCGCACCACGACACACGAAGCCTCCCACCGCAGTGTGAACTTCCGTTACATGTACCCGGATTCGCCCCACGATCCGGTCGGGATAGCCCGGGCACACGGACTTCTGCCCGACGCCGATCCCGCCGTCATGTCGCTGCTCGCGGAGGTCACCGAGAAGATCCCGCTGTGGTGGGGGCTGGACGCGTCGGTGGGACACGGCGTGCAGAAGGTCTGGGCGTTCTTCGAGCAGCCCTTGGAATTCGATGAGATCGCCTCGCTCGAAAACATCCCCCGTTCCCTGCGTGATCATCGTGCGCGTTTCGGCGAGGCTCGTATCGACAGATTCGCCATCATGGGTTTCGATTTCCGCGACAACACAACGAACCTCTACTCCGAGATGGTCAGTCCCGGCTATTTCGAGCAGGAGGAAGTAGCCAGGATGATCCGGGACATGGGGTCTCTCCCGCCGGACAACGAGGAGATCGGGCGCTGCCGGGGAGCGATCAACGTCTATTACACGTTCGACTGGAACTCCCCACAGGCCCGCAGGCTGTGCTTCGCCGTACCGTCGAGGGAAGGCGAGTTCCCCTCTCACCTGCACCCGCTCGCCGCCCGCTTCGCCGCCGAGGCCCCGGTGCAGGCCGAGCGGAGGGAGCTGATCTTCAACCCCACCTTCGGTGCCCGTGGGAGCTACCTGAAGATGGAGGCGGACTACACCGGTGATGCGGCGTCCCGGGTCTTCGGCTACTGGAACCGCTGATCGCCCTCGAACGCATCCATCGCCGGCACGGCCCCCGGAAGCAACGCTCCGTGGGGCCGTGCCGGCCGGTCGGCGCCGGCACCGACCGGCCGGAGACTCCGCCGGTTCCCGGAACGCGGGCCTAGCGCTGCCCTGCGGCCCACTCGTCGAAGTGGGTCTCCGCGATGCGGGCGCCGGCGCCGGGGAGCAGATCCGACTCCTGAAGCGCGGCACCCCAGTAGAGACCGTTCGGGTCCGTCACGACCGTTCGGGTGTCGTCCCGCACGGCCAGGCCCTTGCGGATGAAGTCCTCCAGCCGGAACACGTCGGGACCCGCGACCTCCACCGTCCCGTTGACAGGCGCGCCGACGGCCGTACGGCCCACGGCAGCGGCCACGTCACCCGAGAAGATGGGCTGGATCTTGATGGGGGCGACCGTCACGGTGTCGCCCTCCGTCGCCGAGTCCGCCAGGGACTTCGCGAACTCGAAGAACTGCGTGGCGTGCACGATCGAGTACGCAATCCCGGAATCCTTGATCATGTCCTCCTGGGCCTGCTTGGCCTGGAAGTAGCCGCTCCCCTGGAGACGGTCGGTCCCCACGACGGAGAGGGCCACGTGGTGGCCGACACCGGCCTCCGCCTCGGCCTTCAGGAGGTTGGACGTCGAGACGCGGAAGAACTCCTTGACCGCGTCGTCCGCGAACGACGGAGAGTTCGACACGTCGACGACGACCGAGGCGCCCCGCAGCACCTCTGCCAGGCCCTCGCCCGTCATCGTGTTGACGCCGGTGTTCGGGGAGGCCGGGACCGCCTCGTGCCCGTGCTCGCCGAGCCTGGCGACGACCTGCGAGCCGATGAGCCCGGTTCCGCCGATTACTACAACCTTCATCGGACGCCTTTCAGAGGATTCTCTCGGTGGCGCACTCGACGCCGTGACCGAGCTGTCTTCACATAACCAATGACCGGGTGGGCGCGCCACCTGTGACAGGGCGAGGAGTGCGGAGAATGACTGCGGAATGACTGCCGACCCGCTCAGTGGTCCCGATCGCCTCCGGCAGCGGCGTAGGTTCGTTCCATGAAGTACCACGACGTCTGAACGAGGCCCCTGTTCGGCCACTCGTCTCGGGAAGGAAACGTGGAGTGATGGGCGCCAAGAGGGTTGGGGAACACAACGGTGGGGACGGGCGGGGACGTGTGCAGCCCTCGGTGTCAGACCGTGAGCCACCCACCGGACCACCCGGGCGGACGGAGGACGTCTTCGCCCGCCAAGGGCCACGACTGTTCAGTATCGCGTACGGCATGCTCGGCAGCGCCACGCAGGCGGAGGACGTCGTGCGGGACGTCCGGCTGCGCTGGCAGGCCACCGACCATGCGGTGGTGGCTGATCCACAGGCGTACCTGACCACGGCCACGACCCGGTTGTCGATCCACGCCGCGCACGCCGCCAGGATGCGGCGCGCGTCGTACATCGGCCCCTGGCTGCCCGAGCCCCTGGACACCGGCGACGGGGGCGGGACCGGCGCCGCGGGCACGGAGCCGGTCGAGTTCGACCTGCTGCTCATGCTCGAGCAGCTGGACCTCGCGGAACGGGCGGCCTTCGTGCTGCGGGAGACACTGTCCTCCCCCTACCCCGAGATCGCCGCCGTCCTCGGCGTCGACGAGGCCCAGGCCCGGCACCTGGTGCACCGAGCGCGACGGCACCTCGCCACGGATCTTGCCACGGACCGCGTCACGGACCGCGTCACGGACCGGCAAGGCCGCGAGGACACCGCCGGTCGGTCACGCCGGGGCGACGGGGCCGAGGACTACGAGGCCGCCTGACCGGGCCGGCGCTCACCGGCCCGGGTGCCGTCGGGGACCCGTGCGCACGGCATGGGGTACGTGATGCCCGGCATCACCCACCCACACTGATGTGACATGGTGTGTGGAGGTACGAGTCGGTTGTGGGAGGATGTTCGTTCATGGGCGGAGAAGTCGAGGAGCCGGAGCCGCAGATGGTTCTGTCCCCGCTGACCAGTGCGGCGATCTTCCTCGTCGTCACGATCGACGGCGGCGGGGAGGACACCGTCCGGGACCTGCTGTCGGATGTCGCCTCGCTGGAACGAGCCGTCGGGTTCCGCGCGCAGCCCGACGGCAGGCTGAGCTGCGTCACCGGCATCGGTTCCGCGGCCTGGGACCGTCTGTTCTCAGGGGCGCGTCCGGCCGGGCTGCATCCCTTCCGGGAGCTGGACGGCCCGGTGCACCGGGCGGTCGCCACCCCGGGTGACCTGCTCTTCCACATCCGGGCCTCACGGCTGGACCTGTGCTTCGCACTCGCCACCGAGATCATGGGCCGGCTGCGCGGAGCGGTCACCCCTCAGGACGAGGTGCACGGTTTCAAGTACTTCGACGAGCGCGACATGCTCGGTTTCGTCGACGGCACGGAGAACCCGACGGGAGCCGCCGCGCGCAGGGCCGTCCTCGTGGGTGACGAGGATCCGGCCTTCGCGGGCGGGAGCTACGTCGTCGTGCAGAAGTACCTGCACGACATCGACGCGTGGGAAGGGCTCTCCGTCGAGGCCCAGGAGCGGGTGATCGGCCGCCGCAAGATGACCGACGTGGAGCTGTCCGACGACGTCAAGCCGGCCGACTCGCACGTCGCCCTGACCAGTGTCACCGGTCCGGACGGCAGCGATCTGGAGATCCTGCGGGACAACATGCCCTTCGGGTCGGTGGGCCGCGAGGAGTTCGGCACGTACTTCATCGGCTACGCCCGCACCCCCGAGGTGACGGAGACGATGCTGGAGCGGATGTTCCTGGGCACCGCGTCGGCACCGCACGACCGCATCCTGGACTTCTCCACCCCCGTCACCGGCTCGCTGTTCTTCACACCGGCGGCGGACTTCCTGGAGGACCTTCCCGCTCGGCCCTGAGCACCGAGCACCCCGACCCGCGGCCCACCCTCACGGGCCCCTCACGGGAGCACCCTCACGCCGGCGGCAGTACGGGGGTGGCGGCTTCTGGTAGAACCGGGCCGTGGTTCCTCGGAGCCGGCCCAAAGACTGCCTCGTCCGAACCGCGGCCCGACCGCTGCCGCGCTTCACCCCGTCTCGCCCTGGAGCCCGCCTTGTCCTTACGAACGACCCGCACCCGACCTGTATCGCTCCTCCTGGCGACCCTGCTCGTGACCTCGGCCCTCACCGGCTGCACGCTGACGGACCTCGCCCAGGACTGCGAGGGGACCGACGCCCGGGTCGAGGAGCTGGCGGCGCTCCGCATCCTCGACTCCCGGCCCGACGAGGCCACCGTCGCCCGGGGCTTCGAGGAGGTCGACGCCGGCTGCTGGTCCGACAGCGGCGAGGTCGCGGTGTACGCCGAGCGGACCTACGCCTTCCCCGGCACACGGGCCGACGTGGCGGCGCATTACCGGACAGCGGCGCGACAGGACGGATGGAGCCCAGACCCCGATGCCGCGCCCGACGACCTGAGCTTCGTCAAGAAGACCATGAACGTGCGGATCGTCTTCCTCACCGCCGAACGGCTCGCGGAAGAGGGCCATGGCAGCCGCCCCGACCTCAGCGCCGGTGCCGGTTACTCGATCCACGTCGACTCGTACGCCTGACGGAGCCGAGGCGGGCTGCTGGACATCCGCGTCGAAGAGGGGGCTGCCGTCGGCGATCCCCGGTAGCTCCGGCGCGGTCAGACGGAGCGGAGCGTCTGGCGCTGCCGCCCCAGTCCTTCGATCTCGATCTCCATCAGGTCGCCGGCCTTGAGGTAGGGGTAGCGGCCGGACAGGGCGACGCCCTGCGGGGTGCCGGTGTTGATGATGTCTCCGGGGTCCAGGACCATGTACTGGCTGAGGTCGTGGACGAGTTGGGCGACGGAGAAGATCATGTCCGCGGTGCTGGAGTCCTGTCGCGGCTCGCCGTTGACGTAGGAGCGCAGTCGCAGGTTCTGGGCGTCGGGGACTTCGTCGGCCGGGACGAGGTAGGGGCCGAGTGGGTTGAAGGTGGCGCAGGACTTGCCCTTGGACCACTGACCGCCGGAGTGCTCGAGCTGGAAGTCGCGTTCGGAGACGTCGTTGGAGACGGCGTAGCCGGCCACGTGGGCCAGGGCGTGCTCGGGGGAGTCCAGGTAGCGTGCCGTGCGGCCGATGACGACGGCGAGTTCGACCTCCCAGTCGGTCTTGGTGGAGTTGCGGGGGATCTCCACATTGTCGTGCGGGCCGATCACGGTGTTCGGGGGCTTGAGGAAGATGATCGGGCGGGTGGGCGGCTCGCTGCCGGACTCCGCCGCGTGGGCCGCGTAGTTCTGCCCGATGCAGACGACTGCTCCGGGCCGGGCGACGGGCGGCCCGAAGCGCAGCCCCTCGGCCTCCAGTACGGGCAGGGCGTCCTCGGCCAGGGCCTGGCGGGTGCGGGCGATGCCGTCGGCGGCGAGGAAGGCGCCGTCGATGTCGGGGGTGAGGGGGGAGAGGTCCCGGGTGGTGCCCCGGTCGTCGATGACGGCGGGGCGTTCCCGCCCGGGGTCTCCGAGCCGTACGAGTTTCATGTGCCGCATTCCTTGGTCGAGGGCCGGGTCGGGGAGTGGCCGCCGGTCGCGTCCGTCGCCGACCGGGCATGGAGGGGCGTGGGCGGGCGCGCCGTCGCTTCGGTGCTTGCCGGTTCAGTATCGGTGTACGGCACCACTTCTTGTCAATGGACTACCTGTATTGTCAACCCATTGACAATCATGGAGTGGGGTGAAGCGGCCTCACCCGGCCCGGCTGCGTCGATGTACGTGCCTGGCGCGTCCCCAGTTGCCCGACGGTCCCCTCGCCCATTGTCCGAAGGGTGTGTCCGTGTGTGACAGTGAGCCAAGCCAGTGTGAACTTGGCGATCCGCTGTCAGGCATGCCGTTGTTTTCCCCTAACATTGGTACCCCGATGGGTCGTTCGTGTGCCGGTCGGGTGGATTCCGCCTGTCCGACGGACAGTTCCGCCGACGGCTGTCGGTTCCGCGACCTCTCCCACTTGCCCGGCGCGCCGAGCGCCGGGCCATCGAATCGAGTTCAGGAAGGCGGGGCGTCATGGCGACACCCGACGGCGGGCAGGGCGGTTTCAGAGGCTCGGACGGTGTCCTGTACAAAACGACACCTGAGGATCTGAAGGCCAAGGCCCTGGACATCCGCACGACCGAACAGATCGTGCAGGCAGAACTCGACGCCCTCAAAAGCTACGTCGTCGCGATGGAGGCGAACTGGCAGGGCGTCGCCTCGAACACCTTCCAAGAACTGATGAGGGAGTGGGACGGGTACGCGGCACAGCTCCAGAACGCACTGCTCGCCATCGCGGGCGGCCTGGACTCCAGCGCCGACAACTACCTCGGCTCCGAGCACTCGAACCTGGCGAACCTCAACAACGTGTCACTTCCGAAGGCCAACCTGTCCTGATCCCGGCCTGCGTCCGCTCATCCGCTCGCTGCTCACACCCTCCGAAGGAATCGCGATGCCCGATATCGAAAGCGTGCCGATCTATGTCGGCCAGGGCCTGGAGACCGCCGGCCAGGACATCAACGCCGCGGCCCAGCACATCATGGGCGAGCTGCACGCCTTGAAGAGCCGGATCCAGTCGCTGATCGACACGTGGAACGCCCAGTCGGCGACCGACTACCAACTGCGCATGCACGAGTGGGACATGGCCGCCGTGGGTCTCTTCGGCAGCGAGGAGGACGACGGCGTGCTCGGCGAAATCGCCCGTGTCATGCGGGTGAACTGGGGCAACTACGTCGGTGCCGAGGAGGCCAACATCAGGACCTGGAACTCGGTGCACTGACCCCGCCGCCCCGCGACAGGCCCCGGCTACGTGTGACAAGGAAGACACCCAGTGGAGAATGAACGCTGTCATGTGACCGTGGTCGGAGCACGGCGGCGGGTCGATCTCGCGGTGCCCGCGGACGCGGCCATCGCCGAATACGCCCCTGCCCTGCTCACGCTCGTGGGGCAGGTGGAGCTGGACGAGACGTTCCCCCCGGTGTGGTCGCTGGCCCTGCCCGGCGCCCCGCCCCTCGCGCCCGAAGCCTCGCTGCGGGCGGCAGGCGTCGCGGACGGCGCCACGCTCTACCTCCGGGACGTGGCCGCGAGCGAGTTCGACGAGCCCGTGGTCACCGACCTGGAGGAGTCCGTCGAGAAGACCCGCGACGGTGTCACCGCCTGGGGCCGACGGGCCCGCGCCTACACCACACTGGTCCTGGCCGTCCTGGGCCTCGTCGCGGCCTTCGTGGTACTGGCGTGGTCGGGTTCCGCGGACTCCTACCGCCCCGGCACCGGGGTCGGCGCGATGGTCGTGGCCTTCGCCCTGACCCTGCTGGCCTGGCACTCCACCCGCCAGGGCTGGTCGCTGTCACTGGGCCTGAGGCTGATCATGGCGTGCGCGGCCGTCCCCCTGCTCGCCACGTCCGCGGCCTGCCTGCCGGTGGCGAACGCGAGCATCCCCGGCCTGCTCCTGGCCCTGAGCGTGGGTGCCCTGGTCGGGGCCCTGGCCGGGCTGCTGGCGATCCGGCACGTCACGACGCTGATGGCCGCGGCGATCACCGGTATCACCCTGGTGCTGACCGCCGCCCTCACCCTCGGTCGTACCTCGCTGCTGGAGTCGGCGGCCGCGGTGTCCGTCACCACCATGGGCGTACTCGCCGCCGCACCCAAGGCGGCCGGGCACTTCGCGGTGCTGGCTGGCTCGCGGGCGGACGGCACCGACCCCTACGCCGACGAGGCGGACGTCCTGCGGCTGGTGAAGCGGGGGCAGCGCGTGCTCATCGGCACGAACGTCCTCGGCTCGGCCGTCGCGGCCGCGTGCCTGGTGGTCCTGGGTGCGGCGGACGACGCCTTCGCGGTCGCGCTCACCGCCTGCCTCGGACTCGCGCTGATCCTGCGGGCGGGGCGGCTGACGATGGCGCCCGCCGTCGTCCCGATGGTGGCCGCCGGGACGCTCGGCCTGGCCGTGGCACTGGTCCGGGCTCCGGGCAACTTCGGCGCACCGGCGTGGTCCGGGCCCGTCGCCCTGCTGGCCGCGGCCGTGCCGGCGCTGGCGTTCGGCCTCGGCCGCGCCTTCCGCGCCGACTCCGACGACGAGCGGCCCACCTGGATCGACACACTCGCCGGGTTCTTCCTGCTGGCCTCCGTACCGGTCGCGGTCGGCGTCTTCGGCGTCTACACCTCGCTGATGCAGTCGGGGCAGACGCCGTGAGGGGCCCCGAGGACGGAGCGGTACGGCGGTGAAACGCAACGCCCTCAGGGTGGCGGACCGGGGCTGGGGCACACATCGCACCGTCACGGCCGCCGTTCGCGCGGCCGACGAGGGCGCGGTCATCCACGTCCAGCCCGGGGACTACCGCGAATCGGTGGTGCTGGACCGCGACATCACCCTGATCGCCGAGAAGGGCCCGGGGACGGTGCGCGTCGTCGCCGCCCACGGACCCGCGATCACGGTGCGGGGCGGCACCTGCGAACTGCGTGACCTGACGGCCGAGGGCACAGCCGGCCGCGAGCCCGCCGTGCTCGTTCGCGGCGGCCGGGCCGTCCTCGACCACTGCGCCGTCTCCGGCGGGCGCGTCGAGATCGGCCGCGGTACCGCCGAACTGCGCACCTGCACCGTCGAGAACGCCGAGGGCTCGGGTGTCCTCGTCACCGGCACGGCCCAAGTCGTCGTGGAGGACTGCGTGATCCGCTCCACGGCGGGGCACGGCCTGACACTCACCGATGCCGCCCGCGCGGAGGTACGGCACACCACGGTCGAACGCGCCACCGGCTGCGGCATCGTGCTGACCGGCGAGTCGCAGGGCACCTTCGACGCCTGCACCGTCCGCCATGTCGGCGACGCCGGTCTGCTGGCTCAGCCCCGCTCGCGCCCGCTCCTGCGGGACTGCCGGCTGCACGACATCGGCACGCAAGGCGTACGCTCCGCCGACGGCGCCAGCGCCGCGGCCGTCACCCCCGCGGCCGAGGAGGGGGAGCACGCCGCGGCGGCCGAGCGCGGGGCGCCCCGCACCAGGCTGGAGACGTGCGAGATCTTCCGCACCGGCGGCGAGGGCGTCCTGGCGGGCGACGCGGCCCGGCTCCGGATGGACGACTGCCAGATACGGGAGACCGGCGGCGCCGGCGTCATCGCCGCGGGCACCGGACACGTCGAGATGGAACGCGTCCGCGTCGTCGACGTACCCGGCACCGGTCTGGCCGTTCTGGAAGACGCGGAACTGCGGGTGCGCGGCGGCACGGTGGCCCGGACCGGGGCCAACGGCCTGCACGCCACGGACCGGTGCACCGTACGCCTCACCGAGTGCGAGATCGCCACCACGGCCTACACGGCACTGCACGTCGCCGGCAGCGTCCGCGCCGAACTGCGCTCCTGCACCGTCCGGGACAGCGCCCAGCACGCCGTGCACGTCGAGGGGGCGGCCGACTTCACCGCCGAGGACACCCGTATCGAACGGGCCCGGATGGCGGGCGTGGACGTCAAGGACGCCGACGCCGTACTGCGCGGGCTCGTCGTCGCCGACACGGAGACCGGCATCCGGCTGGACAGCCGGCACCGGCCGCTGCTGGCCGACTGCGAGGTGCTGCGGCCCGCCAGGACCGGCGTCGAGATCGCGGCGGGCACCAGCGCCCTGCTGGTGGGCGGCCGGATCGAGGGATCGGGGTCGGCCGGCGTCTTCCTCGACGAACGCAGTGAGGCCTGGATCGAGGACCTCACCGTCTCGGACTCCCAGGGCAGTGGCCTGGTGATCTGGGCCGGAGCCCGGCCCCGGGTCCGCTCGGTCACGATCGCGGGCACCACCAAGAACGGTGTGTACGCGGGCGATGGATCCGGGGGCCTGCTGGAGGACTGCACGATCTCCGCCACCGGCTATCCGGCGGTGTACGTGGGATCCAAGGCGTCCCCCCTCCTGCGCCGCTGCCTGGTGCGGGACACGGACGAGGACCTGTCCCAGGCCGACGACGCGGCGGCCCGGTTCGAGCAGTGCCGCACCAGCGGTGTCACGGCCTCCACCCTGCCCACGGCGGACGCGGGAGCCGCCGCCGGACCGCTCCACGCGGCGGGCACCGCGGGCGCACCGGCGACCGGCCCCGGCACGGCGGTCGCCGTCCGGGAGGGAACGGGCGAGGACCGGCTGCCCGAGCTGCTGGCCGAACTGGGCGACCTGGTGGGCCTGGAGAGCGTCAAGCGCGAGGTGGAGTCCATGGCCAAGCTGATGCAGCTGGTCAAACGGCGTCAGGAGGCGGGTCTACAGCCGCCGCCGCTCAGCCGCCACCTGGTCTTCGCGGGCAACCCGGGCACGGGGAAGACAACCGTGGCGCGACTCTACGGCCGGCTGCTGGCCGCTCTCGGACTGCTCACCGACGGGCACCTGGTGGAGGCCGACCGCGGCGCGCTGGTGGGGGAGTACGTCGGCCACACCGCGCCCCGCACCACCGCCGTCTTCAAGCGGGCGCTGGGCGGCGTGCTCTTCATCGACGAGGCCTACTCCCTGGTGCCGGCCGGGCAGAGCACGGACTTCGGACAGGAAGCGATCTCCACCCTGGTGAAGCTGATGGAGGACCATCGCGACGACGTGGTGGTGATCGCGGCCGGATACCCGCAGGACATGGAACGCCTCATCGACTCCAACCCGGGCCTGGCCTCGCGCTTCACCCGGACCCTGCGCTTCGACGACTACTCGTCGCAGGACCTCGTGCGGATCGTTGAGCACCAGGCGGCCCGGCACGAGTACCGGATCGGTGACGACACGGCCGCGGCGCTGCTGGACCACTTCGGCTCGATCGCCCGGACCGAGCGCTTCGGCAACGGACGCACCGCCCGCCAGGTCTTCCAGCAGATGACCGAACAGCACGCCATGCGGGTGGCCGACCTGTCCGACCCGGACGCCGACGACCTCACGGTGCTGCTGCCGGTCGACGTCCCCGCGGCGGTGTCCTGATGGCGGGCCCCGGCGTGTCCGCCCGGCACACCGGTGCCGGGCGGCACACGGTGTGCTGCTCAGCTCGTCACGGGACCCGGGGGCTCCGGGAAGTGCGAGGCGCGGTCGAGACGGGAGTAGGACTGGCCCGAGCTGTTGATGAGCGCGATGTAGTTGCCCAGCAGCGCGAGGGCGTTGGCCTGCAAGGACAGTGCCTTCTGCATGGCCGGGTTGATGTGGGCGGCGAACTCCTCACCGATCTCGGCGATGATGCGCGCGTCGTTGTCGTCGGTCTCCTGCACCGTCGGGCTCCAGCCGGTGCCCCCGGGCGTCGTGGGGCCGTACGAACCCGAGGAGATGGCGGGCTTCGGCTTGGCCAGCGCCCAGAACTGCGAGTGCACGGCGGTGTCGACCCTGGCCCGCAGGGTCTCGTAGTTGCCGACCGCGTTGCGCCCCTGGGCCAGCAGGGTGGTCTCGGTCGCCCGGACGGTGGTCGCGTCGAACATGATCGGGCCGCTGTCGGCCACTTCGGTCGCCGATTCGCCGCCCGACCCGCCGCTCGGGTCCTGGTTGAAGCTGGGCGGGGTCTCCCAGCCCACCGACATGCCGGGGACGAGGTGACCGAACTCCTTCCCCTTGTCGGGGTCTTCGACGGCTCCGCCGCCCTCGCCGCCCGGGGCGGGCTGATTCTGGGGATTGGGCATTCTCTGCTCCCGTGTGAGCGTCCGCCGGCGACGGACGGCCGGCGTTCCGGTCGGACGACGCCGACTCTCGCAATGTTGTCACACCGAGTTCCGGCGGTGAAAGCGCCGGGCCCCATGTCCGGGAGGCCGTCCGGCTTCCGTGTGCCGCGGACCGCGGTCGAGGATCAAGGAGTGTCACTCATGTCAACACCGGCCGGAAACAACGGCGGTTCGGGCGGCGGGGGTTCGAGCGGCCACGGCGGCGGCATGTCTCCGCAGGAGTTCCGGGTCGCACTCGGCGAACTCCGGCGGGCGATCGGCGCGGTGCGCGGCGAGAGCGAGCACATCGCGGGACTGATCGGCCAGGTGGAGGCCCGCTTCCAGGCGGCCCAGACCCACTGGCAGAGCCCCGCGGCCTCGACCGCCGAGGTGATGACCAGTTGGTTCGCCAGGGCCTCGCACGATCTGGAGGAACTGTTGCGCGAGATGGCGCACCGCATGCAGACCGCCTACGACAACTACGCCTCCGCCGAGCAGGCCAACACCACCAACTCCGGAGGCTGACGATGCCCGAGAACGCGAACTACGACGCCGTCACGATAAAGATCGATCCGCCGGCCCTCGGCACGGAGGGCACCACACTCGTGTCGCTCGCCGGCGAGATCGGTGAGTCGATCATGCGTGTCAACAACATCGCCGCCGGGCTGAGACTCGGCTGGGTCGCCCCGAGCGCCACGGAGGCCCAGGAATTCGGCGACCGGTGGACGCGCGTGATGACGGAGATGTTCGGCCAGGAGGGCGGCCGACTCGGCGTCCTTCCCGCCATCGCCGGAGGAATACTCGGCGCCGCCGTCGGCTTCAGCCATCTGGAGAACGAACTGTGGTGGGCCTTCACCAACTTCTCCAACGAGATGGCTGTCCCCACCGGCGACGGCGGCGGGCCCTCGGACCACCTCGGACCCGAATTCCCCTTCACCCAGGACTTCCCGAACTAAATGACCAGGACAAGCTTCCACCGCCCGGCCAGGACGTTCCCGCCCTCGGTCCCGGAGCAGCAGGTCTCGCTGGCGGCGCCTCCGCAGAAGGCCGCGCAGAACCAGGCGCAGACCTGGCTCTACATGCTGCTTCCGCTGCTCAGCAGCATCAGCATGGCCGCCTACATGGTCACGTTCGGGCGACCCTGGATGATCATGCTGGGCATCGGTTTCGTCGTCGTCTCCATCGGTGTGACGGTCGTCGTCAGGACCCAGACCAAGAACGCCGGCCGACGCACCCAGCACCGGCAGCGCGACCGGTACGTCGAGTACCTCGGGGACATCCGCAACCAGGCCCGCGAGTCGGCGGCGGCGCAGCGCGCGGTCAGCGCCTTCGTCCACCCGAGCCCGCAGCGCCTGTGGGCGATCGCCACCACCGGCCCGCGGCGGGTGTGGGAACGCAGGCCCGCCGACGCCGACTTCATGAAGCTCCGGCTCGGCATCGGCCGAGGCGCCCCCGCGATGCGCATCACACTCAGCCGGCACAGCGACCCCACGACGGAACACGACCAGGACGCCCGCCGCCGGGCCGAGAAGCTGTCCCGCGACTTCGAGACCGTCGGACTCCAGCCCGCCTGGGTCGACCTCGCGGGCACCGGCGTCCTGAGCCTGCTCGGCCCCGGGGAGCGCACCGCCGAGCTGACCGGATCGCTGCTGCTGCAACTCGCCGTGCTGCACGCCCCCGACGACGTGCAGATCGCGGCCCTTGTCCAGGACGAGGACCGCTCCTGGGCCTGGGCGAAGTGGCTGCCGCACGCCCGCCGGCCCGGCCGGGGCGACTCGGCGCCCATGATCGCGCTGACCATGGACGGCCTCGCCGACATCCTCCAGTCCCACGTCGACCGGGTACGTGAAGAGCGCGCCGAGCGCGCCGGCTCGCTCGGGATACGCCGCGAGGCCAGGACCGTACGGCATCTGGTGGTCGTCCTCGACGGCTTCCGGCCCGACGCGGACTGGGCCGGGCTGCCCCTGGTGTCCGACCTGCTGGCGGAGGCCGGCCCGGACAGCGGCCTGCACGTGGTGTGCGTGGTCGCCAAGGAGAGCGAGGAGCCCAGCCGGGTCGACGCCCGCGCCCGGGTGGACGCCGAGGGCGCTCTCACCCTGGAGACACGCCACCCCGCGCTGGTCCAGACCGCCCAGGACGCGGTCGCCGACGTCTGCCCGCCGCCGCTCGGCGAGCAGACGGCCCGCGCGCTGGCCCCGCTGCGGCTGTCCGGCGAACACGAACAGGTTCTCGCGCGTACCGTCGCCCTGCCCGAGATGCTGGGCGTGTCGGATCTCGGCGCGTTCGACCCCACCGCGCTGTGGCGCGAGCCCGACGACGAGGCGCTGCTGCGGCTGCCGATCGGCTTCACCGGCGACGGCTCCCCACTGGTGCTGGACCTCAAGGAGTCCGCGCAGGGCGGCATCGGCCCGCACGGCCTGGTCGTCGGCGCCACCGGCTCCGGCAAGAGCGAACTGCTGCGCACCCTGGTGACGGGCCTGACCATGACCCACGCGCCGGAACACCTGAGCTTCGTCCTGGTCGACTTCAAGGGCGGCGCCACCTTCGCCGGCGTGACCGAACTCCCGCACGTGGCAGGCCTGATCACCAACCTCGCCGACGACCTGGCCATGGTCGACCGGGTCCGCACCGCCCTCCAGGGCGAGCAGCAGCGGCGCCAGCGGATGCTGCGGGCGGCCGGCAACGTGGACTCGGTGCGCGAGTACCAGATCCTCCGGGCGAACGGCGGCACCGACGAGGACGGCAGGCCGCTGGAGCCGATGCCGTACCTGATGATCGTCGTCGACGAGTTCGGTGAACTCCTCACCCAGCGCCCCGACTTCATCGAACTGTTCGTGCAGATCGGACGGGTCGGCCGAAGTCTCGGCATGCACCTGCTGCTGGCCACCCAGCGGCTGGACGAGGGAAGGCTGCGCGGGCTGGAGTCACATCTGTCGTACCGCGTGTGCCTGCGCACCTTCAGCGCCCAGGAGAGCCGGGCCGTGATCGGGACCACCGACGCCTACCGGCTGCCCTCCATCCCGGGCTCCGCCTACCTCAAGGTCGACGAGTCCGTCTACGAACGCTTCCGCGTCGCCCACATATCAGGTGCGTACGAGGAGGCCGACGAACACGTGACGCAGACCGGACCGCCGGCGGTGCCCGTCCCCTTCGGGCTGCGTACCGCCGAGGACGCCCAGGAGGAGGACGGCGAGGAGACCGAGCCCTCGGCCTCCCTGCCCCACACGCTGCCCGGCCGGCGCACCGAGATGCAGGTCGTCGTCGAGCAGGTGAAGGCGCACGGCAGCCCCGTGCACCAGGTGTGGCTGCCGCCCCTGCCCCCGGTGATCGAACTCGAATCGGTACTCGCGCCGCTGGAGACCGACGACGAGCGGGGACACCACTCCCTGCTGTGGCCCCAGGGCGGCGGACTCACCTTCCCGGTCGGCGTCGTGGACCTCCCCGCCCGCCAGGAACAGCGTGCCCTGCTCCTCGACCTGTCCGGCCAGCAGGGGCACCTCATCCTGGTGGGCGCGCCCCAGTCCGGCAAGAGCACCCTGCTGCGCTCCCTCATGCTCAGCGCCATGCTCACCCATACCCCGGACGAACTCCAGTTCACGGGTATCGACTTCGGCGGTGGCAGCCTCATCGGCCTGGAGGACGCACCGCACGTGTCGGGCATCACCACCCGGCACGACGAGGCGCGCACCCGGCGCGCCCTCGCGGTGGTGCGCCGGCTGGTCGACGAACGGGAACGGCTCTTCCAGCAACTGCGCGTCGACTCCGCGGCGGACTTCCGCCGGCTCCGCGACGAGAAGGCCCTGCCGCCCGGGGTCAACGCCGCCGACATCGTCCTCGTCGTGGACAACTGGAGCGCGCTGCGCGCCACCGTGGAGGAGGCCGAGGCGATCGTCCCCGACATCGCCGTACGCGGCCTCAACGTGGGCGTGCACCTGGTCCTCACCGCCAACCGCTGGGCGGAACTGCGGGCCAACCTGCGCGACACCATCACCGGACGCCTCGAGCTGCGGCTGGCCGAGCCCGCGGAGTCGGAGATCTCCCGGCCGCTGGCCAAGCAGGTGCGCGCCTTCGTCCCGGGGCGCGGACTCGCGGCACCGGGCAGCTTCTTCCAGGCGGCGCTGCCCCGCCTGGACGGCGCCGCGACCGTCGACAATCTGACCAAGGCACAGGAGACCGCGGTCGCGGATCTCACCCGGGCCTGGAAGGGGGCCGTGGCCCCACCGCTGCGTGTGCTGGCCGACGTGGTGACGCCGAAGGATCTGGCGCAGGCCGTGGAAGCCCTCCCCGGAGGTGTCGAGGCACTGCCCGCGGGCGCCGTGCCGATCGGCATCGGGGAACTCGACCTGGCCCCGGCGGTCATCGACCTGGAAACGGACGGACCTCACTTCCTGGTCTACGGCGACTCCGGATCGGGCAAGACGTCGTTCCTCCGGTCCTGGATGCGGCAGACGGCCGCCCGCCGGTCGCCCTGGGACGTGCGGTTCGTCGTCGTCGACTACCGGCGCCGACTGCTGGGCGCCGTTCCCGACGACTACATGGGCGCGGTCGCCGGCGACCCGGACACCGCCACCGCGTACCTCGGGCAGGTCGTGGAGAAGCTGAAGGAGCGCATGCCGCCCCCCGGCATCACCCCGCGCGAGCTCAAGGAACGCGACTGGTGGGCCGGGCCCGAGCTGTACCTGGTCGTGGACGACTACGACCTCGTCGCCCCCGCCGGGGCGGGCGGACGCGGGCCGCTGGCCGCCATCGGCGACTACGTGACCCAGGCCGCCGAGATCGGCTTCCACGTGGTGCTGGCCCGCCGCAGCGGCGGGCTGTCCCGCTCCCTCTCCGACCCGGTCGGCGGACGCATCCGTGAACTGGGAGCCGACGGGCTGCTGCTGTCGGGCGACCCCCGCGAGGGATCGGTTCTGCACGACCAGCGGGCCCGGCGCCTCCCACCAGGCCGCGGCCTCCTCGTCTCCCGCCGCACCGGCGCCTCGCTGCTGCAGACCGTCTACGACCCGGCCGACGACTAGCCGGTGCGCGGGCCGACGGCTCCGCGCACCACCGAGACCGACACGCGAACCTCTTGACCGGACCGCGGTTCCCCCGCCCCGGCCCCCGCTTGTGAGGACACACCATGCCAGTCCACTACGACGACGCGCACATCCGAGAACTCGGCCAACTGTGGATCTCCACCGGCGAGATGCTGCAGGAAGCCGTCGGGGTCATGGACGGCGCCGTGAGTTCCATGGCCGGAGGCTGGACGGGCAAGGCGGGCCATGCCGCGGAACTCGTCTGGAACGGCGTCGCCGACCACAACATCCGGCACGCCCTGCTGGAGGCGGGCACCGTGGCGGTCGAGATCGGTCAGGCGATCATCAACTACGCCGACGAGTTGCAGAAGGCCATCGACGAGATCAACCGCGCGGCTCTCATCGGCGCGCTGACCACGATCTTCGGCATGGTCCTCGGCGTCGCCTCCTTCGGCATCGGCGCCGTCCTGGCCCGGCTGACCTCGCTCGTGGGCCAACTGGTGCAGAGCATCGCCTCCAGCATCTCCCGGATCGCGGCCGCGGCCGCGAACGTCGGACGGGCGGCGGCGTTCACCGCGGACTCGGTGCTCAACGCCGGTGTGACCCTCGGCACCGACCTGTTCGCTGGATGGCTGGGCGCCAAGGCGGGGCACGGGCCCATGCACATCGACTGGGAGTCCGAGGGCGTCAACATGGGCCTGGGCGTGTGGAGCGGCTGGGGGATGGGGGGAGTCGACATCCTCAAGGGCCCGAACACCGCCGCGGGCGGCAGGGGCCTGCCGAACGTCGCCACCCCCGGTCCCGCCCCCAGCCCCAGCAAGGCGTCCAGCCTCTCCGTGCCGCACGCGGGCAACAACATCCCGAACGTCGGGCTGCCGCACGTGGGAGACCTCGCCCCCTTCCCGAACTCGGTCGTCCAGACCAACCACGCACCGCCCACCGGAGCCGGCGTCACCAACCCCGTGACCGCCGCGCCCCGACCCAACGCCGGGGCCCCGGGCAACGCCACCCCGCTGCCGGGCGCCGTGCGCCCCGGGCAGGAGCGGCCGGGTACTCAGGCACCCGGCACAGTCCGGCCGGACTCCCCGGTGCCCCACCCCCTCCCGACCTCCGCGGCGGGCCAGACCGCGGGCGGAGGGCAGCCGCCCCACACCGTCCGGCCCGGTCAGGTCCAACCCGAGGGGACGTCCCCGGCGGTGTCGGGTCCTGCGGCGCCGGTCACCCCGCGGCCGGGCGAGATCCGTACCGGCGGGAGCACACCCGCCGCCACGCCACCGAACACGCCCATACCCTCTCGGCCGGGCAACCAGATCCCCCACACCGCAGGCAACGACCTCGCCACCGGCAACGGCACACCGCCCGCCGCCGTACGCGGCGGTCCCTCCACTCCCCGGACACCGCACGCCTTCCTGGACGGTCCGCGCAGCGCCGGCCTCCCGGACGCCCCGGCGGTCCCACCGAGCCCGCACGGCGGAGCCGGAGCGGTGCGCGAGACCGCCCCCGCCGGCCCCGGCGGCGTGCCGCGCACGAACAGTCCCCAGGGCGAACAGAACACCCCCACCGCGACGTCGCACGCCCCGGGCCCGGGAGAGACGACCCCGCGCAACACCGTCACCTCGCACGCGGGCAACCCCCGGGCCCCCCTCACCGAGGGTGCCGGTGCCGCGGGCGCCGGACGGGCCACGGCGCCGACCCCGCACGGCACGCCCGCCGAGGGAGCCCGCGGCACCCAGCCCCCCGCCCGCGGCTCCGGCACGCCCGAACCCACCCCCGTACGCCCGGGCACGCCCGAGACCCCGGCGGCCGCCCACCACGAAGCGGGATCGGGCACCACGGCCCACGACGGACCCCAGGGAGCCCCGCACCGCGGCGCGCGTCCCGTCGAGCCCGGCCGCGAGACCGCCGCCGTACCCGCCCGCCCCGACCGTGCCGCGCAGGACACGCGCGGCCCCCAGAGCCCGCACATCCCCGCCCCCGACGGCGGCGCGACGCCCGAGCAGCGGTGGCACACCTACCGGCAGGAGCAGAACGAGCGAACCCTGCCCGTCGTCGAGGCCGAGGCCCGGCTGGAGTTCCGCGGGGAAGAACTCACCGCCTCGTGGAACAGGGCGTACGACACGTTCGCCGAGAACAACGTGTTCGGCGGCACGCGTATCGCCCGGGACGGGCACCAGATGCGCAACGCCCACTGGCAGTGGCGCCACGACATCACCCAGCAGTTCCGGGCCGAGGCCGAGAGCACGGGACGCGTCTCCGCCGAGGCGTTCGACCGCATCGTCCACGACGCCAAGGCGAGCGCCCACAAGTACGTCGTACGCGCCGACCAGAAGGAGAGGTTCGCCGCCGTCGTCAAGGAACGGATCGACGCCTACAAGGCGAACCGGTTCGGTGACGGGGAGCTGCTGCCGGACTTTCAGCACGCGCCCACGAGATCCGTCTTCGACAAGGACCTCAACCGGTTCGTCAAGGACGACACCAAGCTGTACGGCCACCCCGACGACGGCACCGCCACGCCCGCCGACCCCTTCCGTGACCGGTCGCACGACTACAACGTGCTGGAGCAGTACTACCTGGCCAAGCAGGCCCAGCTCGACGGGATCCTCGACCGGTACCTCCAGCACGGGGACACCGGCGGGGGGCTGCCCGCCCGCACCGGCCGCCAGATCGACGCCCTCGTGGAGGGGGTGTCCGACGACCTCGGGGCCCTCGCGTCCCGGGAGCGTGACATCCGCACCGCGACCGGCGAGCAGTTCGACGACGTCGTCCGGTGGAACTCGCGGGGCCGCGACGCGCTGTCCGAGGACTTCGTGGCCAAGGTGCGCCAGGACTTCGAGTACGACCTGCGCACCGACCACGACCTCGTCTTCCGCCACGGCGACGGAGACGGGCCCCGCGCGCTGTGGGACCTGAGGACGAGCCGGGCGATCGACGAACTCCCCGCCCGTATCGCCAAGGAGCACTTCGTCCGGGGCCGGGTGGCCGAGGAGACCGCCTTCGCGCAGAACCACCTGTCCCAGTCGGGCGAGGACTTCCTCGGCCGCTTCGGCGAGGGCGGCCGCGAGCGCGTGGTCGCCGAGTACCTCGACGCCGTACGGGCCACCGCCCAGCGGCACTTCGACCAGCGGCTGGACAGCCCGACGCAGGCCGGGGAGACCGCTGCGGAGTGGTCCGGCGCCCGCGACGGCCTGCGTAGGTCGCTGCCCGACCGCATCCGGCACGAGGGCGACCTCCAGGCCGTCGTCGGCGAGGCCGCCCACGCCTTCCACGAGATCGCGGGTCACCCCGGCAGCACCGAGGCCCTCGCCTTGCACGAGGACACCCTCAGCAGACTCGGCAACGACTTCCGCACCGAGCGCGTCACCCGGTACGACGAACTGTTCGCCCCCGAGGGGCACCGGACCTCGGCCTGGCTGTCGCACGAGTCGCGCGGCGAGGACGGCTTCCAGGCCCGCCTCGACGACCTGCGCGACGGTGACTTCGTGCCCGAACTGCCGAGCTGGTCCTACCCGGCCTTCCGGGACTGGCGCGCGGACCCGGCCCCACCCGCCGAAGGCCACCCGGCCGCCCGCCCGGGCACCCCGGACCGGCCCGTCTCCGGGGACGGCCACGCCGCCCCCGGGCACCGGACACCCACCCCCGCACACGACGCGGCCGCCGGCGCACCGGCTCCCTCGCGGACGGACTCAGCCGCGCACACCCAGGAGTCCGCACAGCCACAGCCACAGCCGCAGACACAGGCATCCGCAGCCGCACCCGTACGCACGCAGGTCACCCTGGACCGGGACGCGGCCGGCGCACCGGGGACCACGGCCCGCACAGCCGAGGCGAGCGCCCACACGCCGGAGCGACAGCACCGGGCCCAGCAGACCGCGCAGGCACTTGGCCAGGACGACGCACAGATGCTCGACCTCCCCGCCGAGGTGAGCCGCATCGTCCGGCGGTCCTCGGAGTTCACCGGCACCCGGGCCCAGGCGGAGCACGCCCACCGGCGCCTGCTGGAGCAGCGTCCCGACGTCGCGAAGCTCCCGGCGACGACGCAGGCGACGCTGGTCGCCGACGAGATGCTGCGCTCCCAGGAGCAGATGCGGAAGGCCGCGAGCCGAACGCTGCTGCGGTACACGGACCGCTATCCCGACAACCAGCGGATCCACCAGGTGCACCAGGAACTGTCCGAGCAGTTCGGCACCGAGTTCCAGGACCTCGCGCCCGCCCAGCGGGCGGACCTCGTCGTCGCACGGACGCTGGACGAGAACTTCGGCAGGCCGACGGCCGCCCCCCGCCCCCCGGTCCCGTCCGTCGACCCGGCCCAGCAGGCCGAGCTGGCGGAGACCGTCCGGGGCATCCTCGCGGAGCGCGGCATCGAGGGCATCCCCGCCGCCCGGCTCGACCGGGCCCACCAGGACCTGCTGAACGTCGGCATCCTCACCCCGCGGTCGGCACTCGCCGAACGCGCCGCGGTCGTCGCGGACTTCGTGACCGAGAGCGAGCGTCTGACCGAAGCGGTCAACGACGAGCTGGGTGCGAGGGCCGGCCGGCCCGTGTCCTACGAGGAGGTCGGAGACGCGGCGTGGCACCTGGCGTCGGAGACCGGCGAGGCGTTCACGTCCCTGCCGGTCTCCGCGCAGGTGGAGGCCATCGCCGACCACATGGCGGGGGCGGCCCGGCAGGACCGGCACGAGAGCACGGCAGTGCGCACGGCGGACAAGGGCAAAGCCGTGGACCGCGGCCGGGTCTCCGGCGTGCAGGAGCGCACCGAGGGTCCAAAGGACGGCTTCGACCAGGAACGGGCCCTTCGCGAGCTGAAGACGCGGGACCCTCTGCTGCGCGACCTGACCCCGGGCGAACTGCGCGACGCCTTCCGCATCCAGGAGCACACCGATCCCGCCGTCGCCGGCACGGAGCGGACCACCCGTCTGCACCATCTGGGCCGGATCGGCCGCGAGCTGCACCTGCACGGTGCCGAAGCCGCCTGGGACCTGGCCGGAAGGCTGTCCGAACACGGCGACCGAACGGGCCTGTTCGGCGGCAGTCCCGAGCGGGCGGCGGCCTCGGCCGCCGGGCGGTCCGCAGACCCGTCGGGCGCGACGCAGACCGCTGCGCAGACGCACTTCGCACATCCGGAGGCGCACCTGAGCGCCGACCCCAAGTCGTTCCTCGCCACGCACGTGCTGTCCCTGGACATGAAGACCGGTCTCGAGACCCATGCCCCGGGTCTGGGACCGAAGGACCTGGACGACTTCGTCAACGCCCTGTCGATCCTGCCGGGTCACGCGGGGCACCTGTCCGAGCACCGCTTCGTACTGTCGCGGCGGGGCGTGGACACCGCGGGCAAGGCGGTGTTCGCGCTGGCCCCGGCGGTCGAGTGGTACGTCGGGCACTACGGCGCCGGCCGCTTCTCCTTCCACGAGGACACGGTCCTGCCCGCCCCGAGATCCGAGGGCGAGTACGTGAACGCCGTCTTCGTGCCCTACCTGACGCGCGGCTCGGAGGACTACGCGGACAACGTCGGTCACGCGGACGTGCTGGCACACCCCGGACTGTCGGACCCCCGCCTGGTGCTGACGCCGACGATGAACGGCTGCGCCTACGCCGTCACGCCCTCGGCGCGCGAGGGCCGGATCACGGTGTGGCACTACCAGTCGCCGGACACCAAGATGCCGGCCCCGGTGGTGTTCCGCAGGGAGCAGCGGCCGACGGACTGGTACGGCGCGGGCGAGTACTTCGGCGGCGTCGCGGAAGGGCAGCTCTTCGAGGTCGCCAACATGATGGCGTACGGCAGGGACGGCTGGGAGTTCGTCAGCCAGGAGACCCACACGGGGGCGACGGACACCACGACGACCCTGGCCCGCGTCCGCAGCCGCGCGGTGCACACCGAACCGGGCCACGAGCTGACGTACACGAAGACCGCCTACCAGAGCCTGGTCCACAGCGAACTGCACGACTGGGACCTGCCGCAGGCGCTGCGCAACATCGAGGGCGTGCGGCCCGAGGGCCCGGACACCGGGTTGCTGCGCGCACTGCACGACCGCATCGCCGCGCACATCCAGGGCGAGATCGACCGGCTCGGTACGCCCACGACGTTCGACGAACTGCGCGGCCTCGCGGACACGTTCTCGAGCGGGCGGGCCGCGCTGAGGACCGAGCTGGAGGAGCAGGTCGCGCGTGCCGCCGCCGAGGCCGCCTCGTGGGCCACCACGGAGAGGGCCAAGGCGGCGGTCACGACGCGGCGCGACCACGCCGAGCGAATGGTCGACCAGTTCGTCAACCGGCCCGGCCAGGACTGGATCGAACAGTTGCGCGGCGAGGCGGCCCCGGAGAACCCGCGGACGACGGCCGCGTCGTACCGGCGCAAGGCGCGCACAGAGCTGAACAGCGTCCTGTCCACCGTGAACATCGAGATCAACCGCGCCCTGGGTGCAAAGCCGAAGGGCACGGTGGCGAAGGCCGTCTCCCACGTCGCGGCCTCGGTACGCGGGCAGATCGAGCGCGAGATCGACCGGTTGGGCCGCGCGCAGGACTTCACCGTCCTGCGGAGTCTGGCCGACCGGTTCGCCGGGGAACGCCACGACCTGTCCGTCACCGGGGAGGCGGAGTACTTCGCCAGGACTCGCCTGGAGAAGGACCGCAAACAGGTCGACAGGTTCCTCCCGATGGTCCGGAGCATCCTCGACGCTCTGATCACCCCCCGGCTGGAGGACTGGATCACAGGCTTGCGTGAGGAGACCGCTGCCGTGACCGGCGCCAGCGCCTGGCAACGGCTGTCGCACGCCGAGCAGACGGAACTGGGCGGGCAGGTCCAGAACCGGCTGCCCCGGGGCGCCAGGGAGGACGCGCTCTTCGACCTCAGGGTCCGCGACGCCTACGACGCACTGGACGACGCCGTACGCAACGGGCCGCCGGCCGACCGGGCGGACCGGATCGCCGACACCCTCTACGGAGGGCCCCGCAACCCCGACGTGGACGATCTCTTCGTCCAGTCCGTCAACGACCTGCTCACCGGCATGGGCAGGGAAAGGGTGTCGGCCTGGCGGGTGCACCAGACCCACCGGAGCCTGGCCATCACGCGAGGAACGGCCTTCTCGCGGGGCAACAGCGTCTTCCGCGCGGAAGCCGTGGCCACCCGTCTCGCGGGGCTGTCCCACACCGCTCGGCCGGGAGGGGCACGCGACGACTTCGAGCAGCGGCCCCCGCGGACCCGGGCGGACGACACCACGGTCGTCGGCACGGGCAAGGGGAAGGGCAAGGACGTCGCAGGGGACCAGGTGGACGAAGCCCCGGAGTTCGTCCAGGGTTCGGCGAGTTCTGGCCGCGTACTGGATCCCGACCGGGAACGGGTGACCCTCGATCAGGCCCTGCTGGAGGCCTACGAGGACGAGCCCCTGCTGCACGGACTGCCGCTGGACGCGACGCGCGAGGCCTTCCGCATCGGGCAGTCCGAGGGATTCTGGGTCCCCGGCATGCGGCAGCGGGAGCGGCTTCGTGAGCTGGCCGACATCGGCTGGGAGTTGCACCGCAACGGTCCCGAGGCCGCCCGGGAACTGACCGCCCGGCTGGCCCAGGACAGCCGCCGGGGCGGCGACAGGGACGGGCGGGCCCCGGCATCGCGGCAGTCCCCGCAGGCCGTCGGCCCGACGGGCACCGACGATTTCCATGTCCCGGTCACCGTGTGGAGGTACGACCGTACGGCCTTGCCGCACACCCACACCGGGCAGCAGGGCGGTGGTCTGTGGCGGGACGTCCGCAATCCGTCCCGTACCGCCACCTCGGATCAACTGGGGCTCGGGCCCGGCCACCGGGAGCACGGCGACCAGTTCGACGAGGTGACGGACCGCGCCTACGGCAGCGGAAACGTCAAGATCTCGACGCTCGGCGAGATCGCGACGCCCGACCGCTGGGTCAACACGGTGCGCCGGGTGCTGCCCGACGCCAAGCGGCGGGTCGAACTGGCCCTGCGCGAGCTGCGCGCCGCTGACGGCGCTCCCCAGGGGGCGCTGCTCGACGCGCTGACGAACAGCTTCCCGCTGTTCCAGCGGACGACACCGCAGGAGGCCGTCCCCTTCCTCGCCCACCTCACCGAGGTGCTGGAGCGCGTGGTCGCCGGACTCGACTCCGGCACGGCGGCCGTCACCCTGGTGGGCAGGACCTCGTACCACCTGGCGGCGGCACTGGCGGAGAAGGCCGGTGCGGTGGGCTGGGTCGATCCCATCGCCCGGGACGTGGCCGGCCGTCTCCTGGACCCCCACCGGATGAAACGCGACGAGATCGCACCGGTCTTCGCACGCAAGGGCCCCATTCACCTCACCAAGGCGAACGACAAGGACTGGGACCTGGCGTGGACCCTCGTCCACGAGGCCACGCACCGGTACGCCGGAACGGACGACTACCAGTACAGCAGCTACGAGATGGAGCGGGTCGAGGACGCTCTGGGCACCCCCAGGCTGGAGAACCGGCAGGCCCGCGACCCGATGACCTACACCGGGGCGGACGAGTCGGTCCTCCCGGCGAAGCAGCACAACTGGTACGCCATGGGCAGACGTTCGCTGATGAACGCCGACTCCTTCGCGCAGTTCGTCATGACCCTCACCGGGGAGCGGCACGCCGGACTCGGCCGGTGGTACGCCGGACCCGGCGTCTCCCGCGTGCTGGTTCTGGACGCGGACCTGACCCAGCGGGTCAACCGGAGGCTGACGAGGCTCGGGCACGAACCCGTCGACGCCGAGCGGGCGATCGAGGCCTATCGGGAGCTGGGATCGGTCGGGGACGCCTTCGCGCACCTGGACCTCCGGGCGCGGGTGGAGAGGACCGCGCGGCACATCGCGGGACTGGGGAGCGACCTCAGGCCAGGGGGCGCCAGGACGGACGGGCACGGCGCGGCGGCAGGGCAGGAGGCGCCCGCCCACCCGCCCGAGCGGGCGGTGTCGATCCTGCCGACCACCGAGGGCATCCCCGGCCGCCCCCTGCACCACGGCACCGCCACCGACGTCACCGCCCCGGCCGGAGCCCCGGAACGCCTGCTCGGCTCCGCCCGGCTGGAGACCGTCCCCGAGGCGGAGGAAACCGAGGGGGCCGTCCCCGAGACCCCCACCGCCACGACCCGGCCCGCGACGATCGGCGTGGACCTGGAAGAACGCCGGCCGCCGCGACTCGACCGCGAACTGCCGCCCGCGCCGACGACCACGGGCCCGGTGAAGTTCAGTGACGGCACCCGGCTGCCCGTGCAGATGGCCGAGGGCGTCGGCACCCGGCTGACCGAACTGCCGCCGGACGTCGTACGCCGCTCCTTCGCCTTCGGCCAGAGCAACCCCCGCCTGCGCGGCATCGACCAGGTCGTGGGCGAGCTGGGCCGGGAACTGGCGACGCGGGAGAGCACCCGTCCCGTGCTGCCCAAGGGACAGAAGCAGGGCACTCCCGTCCTGCTGGAACAGGTGAGCCGCGCCCTGCGCGACGACACACGGGGATTTTTCGGCGACGGCAGGACGTTCGGCTACCGGACGGCCAACGGCAGCACCCGCGTCCTGCGGGTCACCGCCCGGCCCTACGGCACCTGGGAACGGTTCACCTTCGGCTACGCGAACCCGGTCAAGAACGACGTCATGCGCCGCTCGACCACGACCGGTGGACAGGTCAAGGCCAACGGCACCTCCTTCGGTCTGTCCCCGAGTGCGCCCCTCGGCCCTCTCAAGTCGTTCCTTTCACCGTGGGCCCGGCTGCACGCGCAGGTCAACTTCGGCAAGCAGGTGAAGTACAACCAGCAGCGTCAGGTGATCAACCAGACCGAGTCCCGCGCCACCGACGCCTCGCACCTCCATGTCGACGACGTCTGGTACGAGTTCTCGGTCCACGACCGGCGCGGCCGGCCCGTCGACCTGACCGGAAAGGCGATCACCGACGGCGACACGGCCCGGCAGGCGGCCGGGTTCGGCTTCGCCGTGCGCGACGGCCTCACGGTGCGCATCCCCGACTCGATGACCGACGGCGCCCCGCCCGCGGGGCAACTGCCGGAACGCATGACCATGACGGGCGACGCCCGCTACCGGCTGGTGAGCACCGAGGACTTCGGTCCCGTCGGCCACATCCACGACTGGGTGGTCGAGCAGGCCGGTGTGGGCCCAGGCACCGTGGCCGCGGAGCGTATCGGCGAGTTCTTCTCCACCGGCGGCTTCCACGCGATGTCCCGCGCGCTGAACTCCGGCCCCGTGTTCACCCCGCCGCTCCTCGGCGGCACGCACGGCGCCGACCCGCTCGGCGTGTTCTCCGTGCGGGTCGAGTCCGGCGAAGCGGTCCTGATCAGCGAGACGAAGGCAGCGGAGCTGCGCGACATCACACAGAGCACCTCGCGCAACGAACGGCAGGTCGGCAAGGCGCGGGCCGTCGACGTCGGCGCCGTGCTCGGTCCCGCCTTCCAGCTGTTCGAGTTGGACGGCGGGGCGCTCAACCTGCGGGCGCAGGCGGGACTGACCGCCCGCTACGCCACCGTGCGCAACCGCGGCACCGTCTCGGGCGGGACGGCCGCCCTGAAGATCGCCGGGCAGGCCAAGACCACCGACACCGGCCTGTACCTGGTGCACAAGAAGATCACGGTGACCGCCCCGCCGAACAAGCAGGCCGCGCCGCTCAGGTCCGGGCCGGGCGAGGGGGGCCGTCCCGGCAGGCTGCGCAAGCACTCGCCCCAGAACTGGAGCGAGGAACCGGCCACCCGCGTCTTCGACACGTACGCCATCGAGCGGATCACCCGCACCGAGGCCCGCCGGCTGGCGGGGCTGGACAAGAGGCCCGAACGTACGACGCCGGAACCACGGGCGCCGCGCTATCTGACGGAGAACGATCCGACGACGCTCGGCATGAGCCGGGTCGAGGAGTTCACGTTCACCGACGGAACCGTCAGCAAGGTCGTCGACGGGAGAACGGTGACGTTCCCCGAACGCTTCGCCGACGCCGTGCTCAAAGAGGTCGGCAGGGCCTATCCGGACCTGGTCGCCCCCCTGCGCGAGCTGAACCCGGACAACCCCCGCTGGCGCGGCGCCGACCACTTCACGACGGTGCTGAACAACACCCTGGAGATCTACAACCAGCTCGCCCACCACAGCCTGGCGACGAACGTCGAGACGATGCTGACCACCGGGCTCCGCATCGACCTGGTGGAGTCGGCCACGCTCTCCCGCGGCCACCGCTACGTATGGATCGACGCCAAGCTGACCGGACGGCGCTACGAGGGGGACCAGCAGGACCTGCGAGTGCGCTTCAGCGCCCCCGGCACCGAGGTGGTCGGCGGTCAGCGCAGCGGCGCCCGCGGCGGCCAGGTGGGGGTGGAGGGCATGCTCTCGCTGGGCGACACCACCCCCAGCGACGTGGGCGGAGTGCTCCAGACGGGCACCCTCTCGGCCGGTGTCCGCGCAGGTGGCCGCTCCGACTCCGAGAGCGGCTACGGCATGTCCGCGGCCAACGAGCAGATGTCGTACAACACCGGCGGCTCCCACCTCTACAGCTACGACCTGCGCCTCGACGCCAAGCGCGGTGGATATTCCCGTCCCCGCCGGTGGATGCGGGGCCTAGTGCTCCTGAACGTGCTGGGCACCCAGCCGTTCGTGCTCGGCGAGTCGGAGAGTCCCCTGTTCACCCCCCGGCCGGGCACGCAGGAGTCGGCGGGTCTGGGCCGGGTGCTGCTGAGCGTGCCGGTCGAGCACACTCCGGCCGTCACGCCGGCCACCACAGCACGGACCGAATCCGGCCCGGGGACGCAGAACGTCCCCGAGACGGTGCCGGAGATGACCCGGCAGGAGGCCCTCGACCTGGCGTTGGGGACGGGCAAGGCGTTGCAGGACGCGGCCGGCCGGGAGGCCTCCGTGCTGGCATCGCATCCGCACCAGACGGTCTCCGTCACGTCCGGGCCCGAGATGACGCGGGCACTGGAGGCGACGCTCGACAAGGCCACCGGGCGTTCCTGGACGGCCGGCCGCAAGGGCGCCCCGGTCCACGACGCGGCGATCCAGCTCACCGACAGCAAGACGCTGCGGGCCAACCACGACCAGGCCGCCACCCCCATGGGCTGGCGGGCACCGGAGCTGTGGGCGGCGGCCCCGTATCTGAACCGTGCGACGTGGCTCGCTCACCGTACGACCGTCCTGCCGGGCCTGACCGCACTGACCCGGGCGGAGACGATCAACTCCGACTCCGTCGTCGGCGGCACCCTTCAGGCGTCCGGCCGCAGCGCCCGCACCAGCACCCTGTTCTTCGGCGGCCAGCTGGGCTTCCGCAGGGCCCACGACGCGGGAACGGGCGTGACCGGCAACTACGGTCTGGTCCTCAGCCCCTACCGGCGGGACCTGTCCACGTCGGTCACGGTGCAGCGCTCCGCGGTGTCCGAGGTCACCCGCAGGGACGGCGGCCGCCACGCCCTGGTGGCCGCCTCGCTCCTGCACGAGTTCGCGGTCGCCTCCGACCGGCTGGGCACCTGGGCGCTCAGCGTTCCCCACCTGCCGGCATCCCTGGCCTCGGCCGCGGGGAGCAGGGTCGTGGTCCCCGACGGCCTCCTGGTCCATGTCCCCGAGAAGAACGCCCACCGGCTCGGAGCCCTCAAGGACGCCTTCGGCGAAGTACCCCTCTACAAGCAGCGTTCGTGGTCGCCGTTCCCTTGGCTGCGCGGGGCATTCGGCGGCTGGCCGGTCAACCCGCTCAACACGGCGGCGGCGCTGAAGCGGTTCGAGGAGCAACTGGCGCCGCTCGGGCTCACCACACAGGACCGGGAGCAACTGCGCCGGCTCGTCTCCGGACGCGTGATGCGGGCCATGGGCAAGGAGATGAGCGGCGGTACCGGTGCCTCCGTGCCCGCCCGCATCGGCCGCTGGGGGGCGGAGTGGGCCGAGACCTGGGTCGGCCACCGCCAGGTGCGGTTGCGGGCCCGGCTCGTCCCTCTGCCCGCCACCCGCGAGGACTTCGGCGGCCTCGGCCACAGTGTGGAGCTGGAAGAGGCCCGCCACGCTGTGGAGTCCGTCCAGCGCGCCGAGGGGCGCAGCACGGGCCGGATGATCGGCATGGCCGTGAGCGAGGGCGCCCGCACCGGCGACACCTCGGTCCCCATGGCGGGGCCCTCGTACACCCAGACCGGCTCCTCGACGCAGACTCGCGCGCAGACGCGGAGCGAAGGCACCGTCGACATCTCGACGGTCGCGATCTCGCAGGCCCACGGCGAGTACGCCACGCAGTACGAGCTGAGGCTCGACCTGGAGATCACGGACTCCGAAGCCGCCACCCCTCGACCGGCCCGACGCGGCGGCGCGGAGCGGGCACTGGAGGCGGCGGACGACTGGTGGCGGGCGTGGGTGGGACGGCGCAGGCACCGCATCTCCGTCCAGCAGAACGTCGGACGGCTCATCGAGCACCTGCCGATGAGCCTGATGCGCCCCGATCCGCAGCTCACCGAGGAGGACGGCGCCGCAGCGGCGACGGCCGACCGTCCCGATCCGCTGGCGCCGCCGGAGCTGGACGAGCAGGTGCCACCCCACCGGGCCGAGCTGCCGAGGGCGTTCGGCGCCGGCGGCTGGCACGACGTCGCGCACCCGGGCAGCGACTCGCGGACCAGTCCGTTCGAGATGCCCGAACAAGGCTTCTCCGTACGCGGCATCGTCGGACTGGAGGGGCTTCACGCCGCCAACACGCTGGCGCTGGGCGCCGCCTACGACGCCTCCCTGCCGGTACCCGAACACGGCCCGGTCGGCCCCGACCTGCTGGCGCGGGCAGGGAACACGCCCCTGACCCGGGCCGGGTCCGGACCGGCCCAGAGCCTGGAGGACGGCACGTCCAACGGTGCGCTGGCCGCGTTCTACGGGCACACGCTGACGCCGGACGGCTACCAGGTCGCCGGGCTCACCGACCGCGGCTTCTGGGGCGGCGCGGACGGCAGCCTCACCCTGTACTCCAAGCCGTTCCTGTCCGGGGCGCGGCTGCTGACCGTCACGGACGGCGCGAAGTTCGAGCACGCCCACCGCAGCACGCACGGCGCGGGAGCGTCCGCCGACCGGGCGGGCGCGGCCGAGCACGTCCTGCACGCCGGTCCGACGACCACCTCCCCGGCGCTCGGCACCAACCAGATGGGCAGCGGTTCGGGGGCGCAGGGGCTCGACTCGGCGACCTCGGGCCAGACCGGCGAACAGCTCGCGTCCGTGAACACCAAGCCGGACAAGGCCCGGACGTTCCTGTTCGCCATCCCCACCACGTGGATGTCCGTCGCCCATGTGCGGCACCACGTCAAGGACAGCACCCCGGCCCGATTCGTCCGCAGTGCCTTCGGCAACCCGCAGCGGCTGCCGCAGGCCGTGGAGACCGAGGTCAAGGTGCTTGCCTGGGTGCGCGAGGACGTCGCCCGGCAACTCGGCCTGATCGACGACACGCTCTTCCCGGCCGAGGTGTCCGCCTCCTGGGACGCGGTGGCCGACGCGGAGAAGGCCTGGATCACCGCCGACGAGAACTACTGGGAGCTGCGCCGCGGCGACGGCTTCGAGTCCGAGAAGGCACTGGCCGCAGCCGAACGCACGGTGTCCGAACTCAACGGCGGCGAGCCGCTGCCCGCTCTGTCCGTCGAGGACGCCCGCGCGGCCCTCGACGTCGCGGAACGGGAGGACGCGTTCGCCGAACCCGCCCACGACGGCTGGGCCGAGGTGCGCGACGGGCGGATCGGGCTGGCCCGGGCGCAGCTGGACAGGGCGGTGGCGCAGCGGCGGCTCAACGAGGTCACGAAGGACCTGGACGCCCTGCGGGCCCACGCCGACGCTGTCGCCGGCAGCTACGCCAAGGTACGCGAGGCCACCGACCGTCTGACGAACTGGCACCAGCTCAACGCCACCCCGCAGGGGCGCGTCCAGCTCCAGGACACCCCGGCACCGCCCCGGGCGGTCTTCACAAGACACGCGGCCCCGGAACCGGCGAGCCGCAAGCCCCCGGCAGCGGTGCCGCAGGCCCCGGACACGCAGTCCCCGCAGGTGCGGGCGCCGGAGAAGGCCCCGTCCTCGGCGGCGACCGGCGAACAGGAGGGCGAGACGCGGCCCGCGTACTCCGACGCGCCCTGGCAGCGCGGGCAGGACGACGAAGGGGCGCTCCAGGAACGGCACTTCGACGCCGCGTCCGATCATCGCGGTCTCACGGCCACCGGGCCCGACGGCCGACGCGTGTTCTTCGACCTGCACCGGCCCGAGGGCGACGGCAACGGGTTCTACGCGGCAGTCCTCGCGGCCAGAGGAAGCCGGACCGGCGACCCCGCGCGCCTGGCCGCGCAGGTGGCCCGCGGTCCGCACATCCCGGACGGACTCGGCCTCGACCCGCGGGCCGTCTTCCACACCAGGGAGGTGGCCGCCGCACTGGACCGGGCCTTTGGGGACGAGCCGGGCCTGCGGGAGCGGATCCGTGAGCGGATGTCGGCCGACGGCGGACGACTGCCACGGGCGCTGCGCTCGCGGCTGACCCCGCAGGAGATCCGGGGACTGGTCCGCCGGAACCTGCTCACGGCGCGGAACTGGGACGCGGAGACGGCGGCCGCGGCCGCGGGGGCGACCGCGCGGACCCTGGCCGTCGACCTGACCGTCGTCGAAGAGAACGGCACCCACACGTCGTATCCCGGAGCCGTCGACGACACCGCCGGCCCCCTCCCCGAGGTGACCGTCTACCGAAGGGGCGACGCCTACCTCGCGGCAGTGCCGCGCACCGCCCCGGCCGCCGTCACGGAGGCCACGGCCGCACGGCGGGCGCTCCGGCAGGCGCGCCTCGCGCGGGCCGCCGCCGTACGCGACACGCTCGCCCGCAGCGCACCGGCCGAACGGCTCGACGCCATGGCGGAGTTCGCCACGGCGGCGCAGGGTCTGGCCGAGGCGTTCACTCGCAAGGCCGCCTTCCAGGAGCGGATCGACGGCGCCGGCTCGTCGGCGGACACGCGCTCCGCCGCCGCGCACGCACAGGTGCTGGACAGCGCTCTGTCCCGGTTCGACGCGGCTGAGCGCCGCATGGCGGAGATCGGGCTGGGAGACCTTTCCGGCCGGGACGACCCCCTGCTCCCGGCAGAACTGAGCGAGCTGCCGGCGCCGCGGTTCCTGGCCCTCATGGAGCGGGCCGGGCAGCTGCTGGGGTCGCCGGCCGTGGTGGTCGGTGCCGAGCGGGAGGTGCGGGAGGCGGCGGACATGTACCGCGCGGCGACCATTGCCGTCGCCGCCGGGCTGCTGCGGGGCGACGAGTCCTCGGCCCGCGCCCTCGCGGAGGACCTCTCCGAACAGCTGGGCACCAGTCGCGAGAGACTTCCCGGCGGTGCGGTCGTCGTCGGCGGCCACGACTTGACCGTGGAGTTCTGGGAGACGGCGCGAGACCTGGAGGAGGGCCTCGAACGGGACCTGGAGCAGCTCCGTGCCCGGCTCGACCGGCGGATCCAGGAGGCGAACGCCCCGAAGAAGGCGCGATCCATCCGAAGCCGGGTCTCGGGCTGGTTCGGCAAGCGCTCCCGCCCCGTGGGGCCGGTCCTCGACGAGGCCGAGGAGATCGAGGAGATCCGCGACGAGATTGCCACGCTCCCCGCGGACGTGCTGCGCGAGCAGCGCAAGCACCTCGCCGACGTCATCAGGCACATCGAGCGACGCCTGGAGAACGAGTACCGCCAACAGCTGTTCGACGAGCGGGAATGGCAGCAGTTCCGGGCCGACCGGGACCGGATCGGCAGGAGGCTGACGCGCCTGATCGTGGAGCCCACCGGGCACCGGGGCCACCATGATCTGCTGGACAGGAAGGTCGGCAGGCACCCGGACTTCGGTGCGAAGCGGCAGGACATCAAGGTCGACACCTACGCCGACCTGATCCGTGGGGTGATGGGGTGGATCGAGGCGAAGCCCAACCGCCACGCGGAGAAGGAACTCGCCCTGCGGGTGCAGTCCGAGGGGCGGGTCGAACCCCTCCTGGACGTATTGCTGACCCGCATCCACACGCACGTCCGTGGACTTCCCGACGGCCCGCGGATGCTCGCCGAGATGGAAGCGGGCGTCTCGCACGCCGACGGCACGCCACTGGGCGCCTACCTCAGGTACTTCAACAGGCGGAACCTGCCGCAGGAGCTGGCGCACCTGGCGACGACGGTGGGGGACCGCGGTGGCATGGCGGGCGTTCTGCGCGACCCCGCGACGTTCGGCTTCCGCGACAAGATGATGGTCCTGCACGACCTCATGGAGTACTTCAAGGCCAGTTCCCACTACCCGAAGACGTACGGCAGCGGCCTGCTGCCCGAGGACACCCTGCATGACCAGCAGGCCACGATCCTCGTCGACGCGGCCGGTCGACGCACCCATTCCTCGGCGCACCGCGCGCAGAACGTCCTGCGGGACGGCACGTGGCATCCCTCGACGCGGGACGAGCACGCTCCGTCCACGCTCCTGGCGCGCGAGCTGCGCATTCCGGTGTGGGCGGGCCAGTCCAACACCGCCATGCGGATGTTCAAGCTGGCCCGATGGGCGGGGGCGTCCCGGCACGAGATCGCCGCGGAGGCGTGGGGCATCTTCGCCTTCTGGCGCCTGCACTACGACCACCGGGAGACTCTGGCCTATCACACGCTCCACGAGACGATGGACGTCGCCTCGAACTTCGAGGTTCCCTACTCGCTGACCGACCGTGCGGCCGGGCTCGCCGACGTGAGCGTCGAGGCGGCCCTGACGGAGATGGAGACCAAGGCCGCGGAACTGGGGTTGCTGGCCACACAGGTGGGCAGGGCCCTCCGCATCCTCTTTGGCCGAGAGGTGTCGCAGCGGGTCGAGGAAGCGCTGGACGAAGTGGATCCCGCCATACGGACCATGTCCACCAGCGCCGCGGCGATCGAGCGGGGCGTGCGCACGCTGCGGCCGCGCGCGGCCGAGCGGCTGACCGGGCCCGATATCAGGACCTTGACGGAGCTGCTGGACCACGAACGCAAGGGTCTCGCCGCACTCGGAACCGTCGCGCAGCACGCCCCGGTCGTCACCGCCGCCCTGCAAGGCGGTTCTCGTGAGCACGGCCTGGATCCGCGGGTCGAGGGCTGGGAGACCGGGCGTGGCATCACGCTCATGGCGCCGCGATTCGGGCTGCTGGAGCGGGAGCAGGAGCAGCTGCTCACCGGGCCCGCGCCACGCGGCGGCAAGGCGGCGGAGGAGTTCCGTTCCTTCAGCCGTCAGTATCCGTACGCCTCACGGTCGTACCAGTACGAAGTGGGCACCGCGGGCACGCTGGTGCTGCCGGACGGTTCCGTACTCACCGGTGACTGGACGCGGTTCGGAGACGACTTCCTGCACGAGCAGGGGTTCGTGCTGCGGGGCGACCACGGCTGGATCGGCCGGATCCTGAACTGGGACGAACTGCGGGCCGTGCTGCCGGCCGACCCGGCTCGGTACAGCCTGACGGCAGACGCTTCGCGAATGTATCTCGCCCCCGTCGGGCAGATGGGCCGCGTGGTCGTCCTTCCGTTGGCCGAGGAACACACCGCGACCGACATACCGGTGGCTGAGGAGGGGACCGAACTCGCCGAGGCACCGGCACTCACCCCGGTAGCGGCGCTCACCCCGGCAGCGGCGCTCACCGAGGAGGCGGAGAGCGGCGATCGGGCCGATCTCCTCGACCCGGAGCGGTTCCGTCGGCAGACCACGGATCCGGCGGCGTCCGGCCTGCGGACGCTGTCGCGGGTGGCGGATCTCGACCGGTTGCTGACCGAGTACGGGCGGATCGACGCCGACGACCACGCGCTTCGCGCGCAGGTACTCGATCGGCTGGCGGACCGGGCCCGCGCCTACGCGACCACCACGAAGGACGAGACGCGCCGCCGGGTCGTCGGCCGACTCGCCGAGCAGGCGGAGTCCCGGGCCACCCGGCACCGGCGGCAGGCCGAACAGGCGTCCCTCGACCCCATGGGCACGGCGTCCACCGGACCGCTCGGCTACCGCCGGCGCATCGCGCTGGCCAAACGGACGTGGCAGGAGCCGGTGACCGAGGAGGTGGCACGACTGGAACGACTGCTGCTGGAGGCGGGCCCCGGCGCCCGCTCGCTCGTCCTGGGCGCGGTCCCCGGCGACCAGGTGTGGGCGATGAACATCATGGGCGAGATCCGCTGGTTGGAGCAGTCCACGGCTCGGGTGACCCGGGCGCCGCAGACCGCTCAGGGCGTCGTCACGTCGATCGACCTCGATCCGCAGGCGCGGGTGATCAAGCCGGATCCGCGGCTGCTGGCCGCCGAGGCAGGCGGCGGAGCGGCCCGCTTCTGCGAACTGGTGCTGGGCGGCAACCTGAAACACGTCGTCTGAGGAAGGGCCCCTGGCGCGAAAACGCCGGGGCCGCCCGGACCGTGGGAGGTCCAGGGCGGCCCCGGCGACGTGATGTCGCGCTGCCGTGCGAGGTCGCGGCCGATCAGCCGGGGAAGTTCCCGAGCTGGGAGTCGAGTGACTTCAGCAGCGGCACGAAGTGCTCCTCGTGCCGCACCGCCAGCGCCCGCTGGGCCTCCCGCACGGCGGCAAGGACCAGGTCGGCCAGGCCCTGGGCGTTGTCCGGGGCGGCCACGGCCGGGGTGATCCGCAGGTCGGTGAGTACGCCGTTGCTGTCGACCGTGGCCTTGACCGCGCCACCCCCTGCCGTGCCCTGCACGGTCAGCGCGCTGAACTCCTCCTGGGCACGGGCCAGGTCCTGCTGGAGCCGCCGGGTGTGGTCGAGGAGCTGCTGAAGGCCGGGGCCGCCGTCGAGGTTCACGTCTGGGTTCCGATCGTGTGAAGGCAGGGTAGGGGGCTGGGCGCCGGCCCGACGCCGGGTCAGCGCTTGCTCCACTTCTGGTTGTCGGTGCCGTAGCAGGTCCAGAGCTGGAGTTTCGTGCCGTTGGCCGTGTGCTTGTCGGTGATGTCCACGCACTTGCCGATCGCGGTGTTCACCAGGTCGTGGGCCTTGTTCACCTTGAACTTCTGGGCCCAGCCGCCGTTGCACCGGGCGAGCTGGACAGGGGTGCCGCTGCCGTCGGAGGCACCCGCCAGGTCCATGCAGAGGCCGTACATCCGCGCCGTGCCGTCGGAACGAAAGTCGATCTTCTGCGAGGAGCTGCCGTCGCAGTCCCAGATCTGCAGGCGGGTGCCGTCCTTGGCGGCCGGCGCGGAGATGCAGCGACCGCTGTCGTGGCTGTAGACGGAGACGCCCGGTGCCACGTCCGACTGATCCCTCCGGGGGCTGTCCTGCGAAGTCGTGTCGGTCGAATCCCCCGAGGACGAACCACCGTCGGAGCCGCCCGAGGCCGCGCCCGATCCGGAGGAGGGACCGGTGCCGGACGGGGCCGACGGCGGGGCCGCGGCTTTCGGCGAGTCCGCGACGGGGCCACCGGTGCCACCGGATCCCTTCGTGACCGGCAGGCCGTAGGAGCCGCCGCCGCCCGAACCGCCGGCGCCGGGCGCGGCAGCCCTGCCACCGTCCGACGCGCCCGGCGTGGACGCGGTGTTGTGCGGTGCGGGAGTCGAGGCGGCCGGTGAGACGACGTCGGACGCGGTGGTCGTCTTCTTGTCGGCCGAGTCGGACGGGAGGTTGGCGACGGCGAAGACGACCAGGACCGCTACCGCGGTGAGGGCGCCGGCGGCGACCAGCCACTTCCACGGCCGGGGGCGGGGGTTGGTGCCTTGTGAGGATTTCGTCGTGCGCCGGACGAACGCATCGGCGAAGCGCGAGGAGGCCCCGTCCAGGAGCGAGGGGTCCTGCGGCTTGGGCTGGGGAGGCACTCAGTCTCCTGTGAACTCGGAAACCACGGAGCGGTCTTGGAAAGATGATGAGCCGACTGTCGCAGCGTAGCTTAGCGTTCGAGAGCCGTGTGACGCACACGGTGTGAAGCTGTCTTCAGCCCCTGCGTGATCGTGCGATCACAACAGTGTTCACTCGGTGCGGTGCCGTGAGCGGGGGTCCCGTCGGTCCGTCCGACCGCAGCGGAAATGCGCCCGAGGGCGACTCCCCGTGGCCCTCACCGTCCCCCCGCCGCGCTCTAGCGCAGCTCGTTGCGGAGGCCGTCCGTCTCCGCGTCGGGCACCCCGCGCGGGGCGGGCACCCGCGGACGCCGACCCGCCGCCTTCGGCACCTTCCGCAGCGCCCGCTGCATCAGGGAGTGGGCCGGCAGGACGCGGCGATGCCGGCCGGCAGAGCCGGCAGCACCGGATAGGCGAGGTGCACTAGGGAGCCGTACTGCTCCACCGGCACGGCTTCCGTCCGCTGGACCCGGGGGCCGGACGCGCCGACCGTGCTGCGGTACCCGACTGAGTGCCGTCGGGGGCGGGCGGTGTGATTGGCTCGAACCATGGTGAAGCACGCACGGGTCCGCGCCCCCGAGCTGGTGGGCAGGGGCGGCTGGATCAACACCGGGGACCGGGAGCTGAGTCTCGCGGCGCTGCGCGGACGGATCGTAATCCTCGACTTCTGGACGTTCTGCTGCGTCAACTGCCTGCACGCCCTGGACGAACTGCGCGAGCTGGAGGAGAGGCACAGGGACACCGTGGTGATCGTGGGTGTGCACTCGCCCAAGTTCACGCACGAGGCCGAACACCGCGCCGTCCTGGACGCCGTCGAGCGCTACGGCGTGGAGCATCCCGTCCTGGACGACCCGGAGCGGGTCACATGGAGGCAGTACGCCGTACGGGCCTGGCCCACCCTCGCCGTGATCGACCCCGAGGGTTACATCGTCGCCCAGTACGCGGGCGAGGGACACGCGCACGCCATCCAGCGGCTGGTCGAGGAACTGGAGGCCCAGCACGCGGCCAAGGGCACCCTGCGGCGCGGCGACGCCCCGTACGTGACGCCGGAACGGGAGCCGACGACCCTGCGCTTCCCCGGCAAGGCGGTGCCACTGACCGCCGGCACCTTCCTGGTCAGCGACACCACCCGGCACCAGCTGGTGGAGCTCGCCGAGGACGGGGAGAGCCCCGTGCGGCGGATCGGCAGCGGGCGACGGGGCTTCACGGACGGCCCGGCTGACAGGGCCGAGTTCAGCGAGCCGCAGGGACTCGCCCTGCTCGGCGACGGCTCGGTCGTCGTCGCGGACACCGTGAACCACGCGCTGCGCCGGTACGAGCCCGGCACCGGCGAGGTCACCACCCTGGCCGGGACCGGCAGGCAGCACAGACCGGGCGAGCCCACCCGCGGAGCCGCCCGTGCGGTGAACCTCTCCTCGCCCTGGGACGTCGCCGTGTGGAACGAGCGGGTGTGGATCGCGATGGCCGGGGTGCACCAGCTCTGGGCCTACGATCCGCGGGACGGGAGTGTCACCGTCACCGCCGGGACCGGCAACGAGGGGCTGGTCGACGGGCCCGGCCCCGAGGCCTGGTTCGCGCAGCCGTCGGGGCTGTCCGCGACGGAGGACCGGCTCTGGGTGGCCGACTCGGAGACATCCGCCCTGCGCTGGATGGACCTCGACGGCACGGTCCGCACGGCGGTGGGCACCGGACTCTTCGACTTCGGGCACCGCGACGGCCCCGCTGCCCGGGCACTGCTCCAGCATCCCCTGGGCGTCGCGGCCCTGCCGGACGGCTCGGTGGTCGTCGCCGACACCTACAACCACGCCCTCCGCCGCTACGCACCGCCCACCGGTGAGGTGAGCACGCTGGCGACCGACCTGCGCGAGCCCAGTGACGCCCTGGTCGTCGGCGACGACATCCTGGTCGTCGAGTCGGCCCGGCACCGGCTGACCCGGCTACGGCTGCCGCACGACGCCCTGGGCACCGGGGCCGGCGAGGGCGTACGGCGGGAGGCGACCGAGGCGGCGCCGGGCACCCTGCGCCTGGAAGTGGCCTTCCGGGCGCCCGCCGGTCAGAAGCTGGACCTGCGCTACGGGCCCGCGACCCGGCTCCTGGTCTCCGCCACCCCGCCCGAACTGCTGCGTGCGGGCGAGGGCGTCGGCACCGACCTGTCCCGCTCCCTCGATCTCGACCCGTCGGTGCCCGGGGGCGTGCTGCACGTCTCCGCGACGGCCGCGTCCTGCGACGACGACCCGGACGTCCCGTACCCGGCATGCCACGTCCACCAGAAGGACTGGGAGATCCCGGTCCGTCTGGTCGAGGGAGCGAGCGACCGGCTTCCGCTCGTCCTGACCGACGCCGACACCGCCTGACGGGTCGGTGTCCGGCGGCCCGGCGGAGCGGCGCGCCACGCGTTCAAACCGGCGCTCGGCGCACGGGCAGGGCGCTCGGCGGTGCCGCTGCGACACCTCGTGCTCTCACACGCTGTTGGGGGACCGGCGCGCGCGGACAGCATCTCTCCAGCACCGCGAGAGAAGGGGCTTGTGATGGCCAGTGAGTTTCAGCGGACCAAGCTGCGGGACATGTTCAACGCCTTCGACGTGAACGGCGACGGCTGCCTGGAGGAGGCGGACTTCGAGGCCCTGACGACCCGGTGGAGCCGGCTGCCCCGGGTGCGGGCGGACGGCGAACTGGCCGCGCGGGTGGAGGAGGTGCTGCTGGGATGGTGGCAGCATCTCTCGGAGGCCGTCGACACGGACAACGACGGCAGGATCGACATGGACGACCTCCTCGCCATGGTCGACCGGCTGCCCACCATGCGGGACGCGGTGGTCGCCACCGCCGACACGGTCTTCGACGCGGTGGACGAGAACGGTGACGGCCGCATCTCGAGGAACGAGCACCAGCGGCTGATCGACCTGTGGCACGGGCAGGGGATCGCGACCGGTGACGTGTTCGACCGTCTCGACCAGGATGCCGACGGCCACCTCAGCCGGTCCGAGTTCGCCGCGCTGTGGACCCAGTTCTGGATCAGTGACGACCCCGCCGAGCCGGGCAACTACGTGTGCGGACCCGTCGCGGGTCACTCCATGCGCTGACCCGCGCCCCCGGTCGGCCGACCGGACGGCGGACGGTGGACGGCACCGTCCACCGCGGATCAGCCGTTCTCCGGAGCGATCAGCCACGCCACGAGGGTGCGCCACCGCTCCGGCCGGTCGGTGTCGCGCGGCCCCACGAGGTAGACCTCCTCGACCAGGTCCTGCGAGCGCAGGTCGTTGCGCGCGGCGAAGGAACCCACGGCGCCGTAGGTCAGGTCGAGGTCGTCGTGCCGTCCCTGATGGGTGGCGACCGCGGCCGTACGCCGCGGCAGGTGCAGCTCGCGCACCCTGCCCGGCACCTCCGGCGGCAGCGGTGCTTCGAAGGGAACGTACACGGTGGCGCGGCCATGGCCCTCGGTGAACAGGGTGTGCTCGTACCGACCCCCGGGTGGGAGGACGGAGCGCTCTCCGGTTGCCGCGTCCAGGTCACGCATGGCTTCGTCGTACCAGTCGAGGCCCGCTCCCTCCGGTACGTCGAGGGTCACCGCCAGGACGTGCCGAGCGGGGAGTTCCTCCAGCGTCACCGCCCGCTCCGCCCCCGGGTCGAGGAGCTCCCGGAGCGCTTCGACGGCCCGCTGGGTGCGGCCGAGCCGGTCCTCGAGCCTGCGGAGGTGGGCCGCGACGACCTGCTGCGCGGTGCCGTCGTCCGGCCCGCCCGCGGACTCGGCGGCGAGGAACCGCCGCAGATCCGCCAGCGGGAGGTCCAGGTCACGGAAGCGCCTGACGGTCAGCGCCGGCCGGATCTGCGCGGGGGAGTAGTAGCGGTAGCCGGTGTCCGGATCGACCTCGGCGGGGACCAGCAGGTCCTGCTCGTGGTACCGGCGGAGCATGCGGATGCTCAGGTGCGTGACGCGGGAGAACTCCCCGATCGTCAGTCTGTCCGCCATGGAGTGCTCCTCCTCGTGGGCGGCCCGTCGTCCGGCCGCGCGTGGTCAGGGGGTGATGGTCAGCACGGTGATCTTCCCCCGTGTGTCGCGCTCGAAGGCGAAGCGGAGGGTGACCGGGCTGCCGGGGAAGTCCCCGGAGACCCGCGCGACGGCTCGGCAGGCGCCAGGGGTGCCGGCCACCTCCAGCAAGTCGTACTCGACGTTCGGCGTCTCCTCGCGCCACCGGCGTACTTCCGCGAGCCCTCTCAGGGCGCGCCCGTCGTCGTGCACGGCGGCGTCGTCGTGGAACAGAGCGAGGTAGTCCTCGTGGTCGGGGCCCGTCGCCGCGGCGAGGTACTCCTCGGCGAAGGTACGGATGTTGGGCACGGCTGTCTCCCATGTCGTGACGGTGAAGGTTCACACGGTGCGGATGGTGCCGCCGTCGACCACGAGCTCGGATCCGGTGATGCCACTGGCCCGGTCCGAGACCAGGAACGCGATCGTCTCGGCCACCTCTTCGGGCTCCGCGGGCCGTCCCAGCGGGATGCCGCCCAGGACCCGCATCAACTCGCCGAGCGCGGCCTCGCGAGTGATGCCGCCCTCGCTCATCCGGCGTGCCAGCAGACCCTCTGCGCCGTCGGTGCGGATGAAGCCGGGAGCGACCGAGTTGACCCGGACACCTGCCGGGGCCACCTCGTTGGCGAGACCCTTGCTGTACGTGGTCAGAGCACTCTTGGCCGCGGCGTAGGCCAGGGTCGAGTCGTGCAGCGGCATCCGGCGCTGGATGGAGGTCACGTGCACGACCGCGCCCGAACCACGGGCCACCATGCCGGGGACGATCGCGCGGTCGAGCCGGACCGCGGGCAGAAGGTTGAGTGACAGTTCCTGCGCCCACCGCTCGTCGTCGAGCGCCGCGAATCCCCCGGCCGGAGAGCGGGAGCCGCCCACGACATGCACCAGGATGTCCGGCACGCCGACCAGCTCGGCCACGGCCTCGGACGACGTCCTGACGCCCTCGGGTGTGCTCAGGTCGGCGGGCACGAAGGCCACGTCGGCCGTCTCCGGAGCCGTGCGGGCGATGGAGACGACCCGCGCTCCCGCCTCCCGGAGCAGCCGTGCCGTCGCCAGCCCGGCTCCCTTGCTGCCACCCGCCACCACGGCGACGCGTTCGTCGAGATCATTGCTGTTCATGTCCGCCAGCGTGGGCCCTCTCCCGGGGGGAGACTCAAGCCCGCAGCGGCGTGGCTCCGATCCCGCCGAGGCGTCGACACGGTCCCGGGTTCCGGTCGGGGCCTCAGGTAGGGGACTTCTCTCCGAGTTTCCGGGAGAACGCCGTAGCGGAGGCGCGCGACGCCTGCTCCACGATGCTGATGCCGACCTCCTGGGTGCTGCAACCGTTGAGAAGCACCGCCATCAGATAGACGCGGCCCTCATGCTCTATCCGGCCGATGCTGTTGACGTCCCACTTCTTGGTCTGGGTCCGCTTGAGCCACCCGTTCTTCAGTGCGGTCGTGCCCGAGTCGGCCGCCGCGGACACGCCCCAGGTCTGGCTTCCCACGACGTGCAGCATCAAGTCCTGGATGTAGGCCCGCGACGCCTCGCTCAGGGGCGACTTGTCACCGAACACGGACTGGAGCAGGCGTATCTGGTCTTCCGCCGTGGTCTGGGTGATGCCCCACACGGTCCCCGAACCGCCCTGTGTCTGGAACAGGCCGAGCCGTTCGTTGGCCGCGTCGAGACCCGAGGCGCTGCCTATCCGGGTCCACAGCGCACTGGTGGATTCGTTGTCGCTCTTCTGGATCATGGCAGCGGACTGGGCGCGCTCCTCCGTGCTCAACCTCCGCCCCTGGTCCTGCGCTTGAAGCAGCAGGGTCGCCAGGATGTCCACCTTCACGATGCTGGCGGTGTCGAAGGCGTCGTGTCCGTACGTCGCCATGGCACCGCTCTCGACATCCAGCATCGCCACGGACATCCGGTTGTCGCCGAAGAGCGCGGTCACGGGCGCCAGAGCCGGTCCCAGATCGAACGGTTTCTCGGTCGAAGTGGGCGACGGCGACGGTTCCGGTGCGTCCGCAGGCGCCTTGCCCGCCTTCGCCCGGGCCGAGACGGCCGATGGGGACGGAGCCTTCGCCCGGCCGGACGCGGACGACTCACCGGAGTCGCTCCCGGTGATGGCATAGGTGGTGGCACCGCCGATCACGATCACGACCGACGTGACGGTCCACGTGATGCGGCGTCGCCTGGCCCTGCGGCGACGCCGTTGCTCCCGGCGAGAGCGGCCGCGTCGCCGAACAGGTGGGGTCTCATGCACGGGTGAGATGGTAATCGAATCAAAGTTCGAGATCACTAGGTATCTCGACGGCGCGCCGCCCCTTCCCGGTCGTCGACCGTTCCCTTGTTCCGGGTGACGAGACGCACCTCACACCTTACCGGCGTCACATATCAGGTCACGGATGGTCAAGTAGGGGTGTAACGGCGGAACAGTTATGAGCTGGGACCGACCGACTTACGCCCACGAAGGAGGTTCCACTGTCATGAGCGCACTCACCGATCTTCTGTCGGTCGACGGCATCCGGCTCGATGTCGAAGCGGAGGACTGGAGGTCCGCCGTTCGCGCGTCCGGGCAGGTGCTGGTCGACGAGGGCATCAGTACGGCCGAGTACACCGAGGCGATGGTACGTAACGTCGAGGAGAACGGCCCGTACATCGTCATCGCCCCGGGTTTCGCCCTGGCCCACACCCGCCCCTTCGAGGCGGTACTGAAGACCGGCATGTCCTGGGTGAGACTGGCCTCCCCCGTGGCCTTCGGTCACGAGAGCAATGATCCGGTGCAGCTCGTCGTGGCGCTGGCCGCCGTCGACTCGACAGCGCACACGGCGGCGCTGGCGGCGCTGGCGAAGGTACTCGCCGACGGCGACAACGTCCGCGCCCTTCAGCAGGCGACGAGCCCCGAGGAAGTACTGCGGGTACTCAAGGGTGAGCCGACCGGCGCCGACGGCCAGGGCGGCTCGCGGGCCGCCTCGGCCAAGGACGCCGCTCCGGACGCCGCTCCGGCCCTGTCGGAGCAGAAGATCCTCACCGTCTGCGGCAACGGCGTGGGAACCAGCCTGTTCCTGAAGAACACCCTGGAGCAGGTCCTCGACCGCTGGGGCTGGTCGCGTCAGGTGTCGGTGGAGGCCACCGACACCATCTCCGCCAAGGGGAAGGCGTCGGAAGCCGTCGCCATCCTCACCTCTCAGGAGATAGCCAGCACGCTGGGTGACGTCGGCATCCCTGTGAAGGTCGTCCGCGACTTCAGCAGCACCACCGAGGTCGACGCGGTCCTGCGCGACACCTACGACGTGTGACGAGGAGGAACCTGTCATGGACTGGGTCATAGACACAGCGAAGTTTCTCGTCAACGAGATCCTCAGCCAGCCTGCCTACCTGATCGGCATCATCACCGCGGTGGGCCTGGCAGCGCTGAAGAGGTCCGTCGGGCAGACGGTCGGCGGCGCCATCAAGGCGACCCTGGGGCTGCTGCTGGTCGGAGCAGGCGCGGGACTGGTCAGCTCGTCCCTGGATCCGCTGGGCCGGATGATCCAGGGCACCACCGGCACTCACGGCGTGATTCCGACCAACGAGGCCATTGTCGGCATCGCACAGAGCGAGTTCGGTGCCCGGGTCGCCTGGCTGATGATCCTCGGGTTCCTGGTCAGCCTGGCGCTGGCCCGGTTCACGCCGCTGCGCTACGTGTTCCTCACCGGCCACCACATGCTGTTCATGGCGACGCTGCTGACCATCGTCATGGCCACCGCCGGACAGGGCTCGGTCGCGGTGGTACTCGGCGGCGGTGTGCTGCTCGGCATCCTGCTGGTCGCCCTTCCGGCCTTCGCGCATCCCTGGACGAAGAAGGTCACTGGCAACGACACTCTGGCCATCGGCCACTTCGGCACGGCCGGCTACATCGTGTCCGGCGCCACGGGGCAGCTCGTGGGCAAGAACAGCCGCAGCACGGAGGAGATGAAGCTCCCCGAGGGGCTGCGCTTCCTGCGTGACTCCATGGTCGCCACCGCCCTGTCGATGGTCCTCATCTACCTGGTGATGTCCCTGCTGTTCCTGGCCAAGGTCGGCCAGGACGCGGCGTTCAAGGCGTTCGCCGGCAGTGGCGGTGACCCGGCGGCCAACGTGGGCAACTACCTCATGCAGTCGGTGATGCAGGGCCTGCAGTTCGGAATCGGGGTCGCGGTCATCCTCTTCGGTGTCCGCACCATCCTCGGCGAACTGGTGCCCGCCTTCCAGGGCATCGCCAGCCGTGTGGTGCCCGGTGCCAAGCCGGCCCTGGACGCCCCGATCGTCTTCCCGTACGCGCAGAACGCCGTACTGATCGGGTTCATCTTCAGCTTCCTGGGCGGCCTGACGGGTCTGGCGGCGCTCATCTGGGTGTTCAACCCGGCCTTCGGGCTGGCCCTGGTGCTGCCCGGCCTGGTGCCGCACTTCTTCACCGGCGGCGCGGCCGGCGTCTACGGCAACGCCACCGGCGGACGCCGCGGCGCTGCGGTGGGCTCCTTCCTCAACGGTCTGCTGATCACGTTCCTGCCGGCGATCCTGCTCAAGGCGCTCGGCTCGTTCGGAGAGGCCAACACGACCTTCGGCGACGCAGACTTCGGCTGGTTCGGTGCCGTGCTCGGCAGCATCGGCAAGCTCGACGGCACCGTCGGTCTGATCGGCATGCTGATCTTCGGTCTGCTCATCCTGGCCGGTGCCTGGATCATGCAGACGAAGGTCGTCGACCGTGGCTGGATCCCGGGCGGTGGCATCACCGCCGCCTCCGCGGAAACGGCCGCCGTCGTTCCCGCGCAGGCCGCGGGGACGGCGACGTACGCGAAGATCGCCCCACCGCGCGGCGCTCCCACACCGCCGCCCGTTCCCTGAGCGGCCGTTGACGGACAGCCGGCTCCTGTCGACTCCGGGAACGCGGGACGGCCGGCCGCTAGTCAGCGGCCGGCCGTCGAGGAGTGCGATGAGGTGGGATGTATCCGGCACCCTTCGGACCGCGAGCGACACCTCGGACCCGTCGAGCGGATGGTCTCAACTCGCCGAGCAGCCCCATCACTCGCCGTTTCGCCCGTCGGGCGGCCGGGGGCTTTCCCGGCCGACCGCCCGACGGTGCTCTGGGTGAGCGTCGGACACTCAGGCGGTGGCCTGTGCCGCCTCGTTGATGAGGCGCGCGACATCGCCGGGACGCGAGACGCTGACCGCGTGCGAGGAGGTCAGGCTCATGACCGTTGCCTCCGCGCGTTCGGCCATGAAGATCTGTGTCTGCGCCGGGATGTTGCGGTCCTCGGTGGCCACGAGCACCCACGAGGGGATGTCCTTCCAGGCCGCGGCCGAGGCGCCCTCCGCCAGCGCGGCATCGGTCACGGGCCGCTGGATGGCCGCCATGACCGCGGTGGTCTCCGCGGGAACGTCGGCGGCGAACTGCTGATGGAACGCGCTCTGCTCGATGTAGAGGTCCGCGGCCCGGCTTCCGTCGAGCAGCGTGACGGGCACCGGGCGGAGCACGTCTGCGAGTGTGCTGCCGGGGAACTTGCCGGACAGTGTGAGGGCACTCTCGCCCACTTCGGGCAGGAAGGCCGCGGCGAACACGAGCGCCTTGACGTTGCCCAGTCCCTTCGCGGCGACGCTCATGACCGAGCCGCCGTAGGAGTGGCCCGCCAGGACCACGGGGCCGTCCACGGCGGCCACGAGTTCCCTCACGTACGCGGCGTCGCTGCTCAGGCCGCGCAGCGGATTGCTCGCGGACACCACGTTGTAGTCACGGGACTGGAGCCTTTCCACCACGCCGTTCCAGCTGGACGAGTCCGCGAAGGCGCCGTGGACGAGTACGACGGTGGGCTTCCCTGATGTCATCGGGTTGACCTTTCCCTTGTCCGCGCGAGGACGATGTCACTCATGGCGCGCCCCCTCGGGTGAATGTTCCGGAACATCCTTTTCACCCCAGGAGACCGCACGAGGGCTTGATGTGTGACGCCGCGCCTGCCGCGCCTGCCTCGACCGGAGGCCCGGAGGGACCTTGTCACAGACGGCGTCCATGATCGGTCCGTACAGTGACTCCGAGTGGGACAGGTGACACTGTGCGTTTGGCTTTTTTGGTTTCCCGTGCGTCAAGGATGGCGCGCGCGGCACACCGAGCTGCTGCGATGGCTGTCGACGCGACGGTGGGGGACCGGGCGCCGCGCCCGGAAGCCCGGGCCGACAGCATCACACCGGGACCGGGCTGGCAGCACGTGGGCGGTCCCTTCCTCAGCCGGGCCCACTGCCTCACCGCGCTGGCGGCCTACCGGGCCCACGACCCGGGCCGCGAGTACCGGTACGGCACAGACGGCGCGGGCACCTGGAACGTGTACCTCGAGGCTCTTGCGACGTACGGGCCGGACGGCAGCGGCACCACGTCCGACGGGCGGGGCCGCCCGGCCCTCCGGATCGTCCGTCCCGAAGAGCACTGACCGACGGCCGCGACGACGGTCCGGCCCGCGGCCCACTCCCTCCGGCCAAGCCGCCCCGAGGGCTACGGAACCGCCACGGTCGGCCCGCCCCGGGGCCACGGATCCGCCAGGGGCCCTCACGTTTCGGGCCACGGCATTCCAAGGGCGCCGCGGGAGGACGCAGGGTGTGCACTGGGAGAAAGAAAGGGCGGAGGCCGGACTCTCACCCACCCTCCGAGCGACCGCTTCGCCCGCACGGCAGGACGAGTGAGGCGATCCGCCGGTCGGCACTGCAAACGCCCCGTGTCTCTCAAAAGGGACGGTAACCAATCCAAGGGGTAGACCAGAAACGGCACCGTCGGATCAGCCTACGGACTCCCGCCCCACCAGAAGCGTGGACTCAGGCTTCGCCCCACCACACGCCGGTCACGGAGGGTACGGGCGCGTACTCGCTCGGTATGTCGGTGCTGACGTCACCCGGCGGTCCGGTCCGCACCGGTGTTTTCCTGCCGCAGTACGCGCACGTCGCACACGGCCGCCGCGAACGCCTCGGGACGTTCCTGCGGGAGGTTGTGACCGGCGCCGGCCACCTTGCGGTGCAGCCGGGGCCCGGTGAAGTGCCGGGCCGCCGCGGAACCGTCCGTGGCGGGGAAGTTGCCGTCCGCCAAGCCGTCGAGGGTCACCGTCGGCACTGGAACCGGCGGGAGACCGGCGAGACGTGCCTCGAGTTCCGCGTACGCGTCGGCGCCGGGCGCGAAGCCCAGTCGGTGCCGGTAGGAGTGGACGACGACGTCGGTGTAGTCGGGGTTGGCGAAGGCCCTCGCGGTCCGATCCAGGTCGCGCGCGTGGAAGGCCCACTCGGGGGAGTTGCGTTCCCAGATGACCCGAGCGACCTCCCGGGGGTCGGCGGCCAGACCGGCACGGCCCCGTTCGGTGAGGAAGTAGTAGAAGTACCAGAAGCCCGCCTCGCGTTCGGGCGGGAGGGGCCGCGTCGCGGCGCCGATGTCCTGGATGAGATAGCCGTTCACCGAGACCAGGCCGAGGACGCGTTCGGGCCACAGGGCCGCGGCGACGCACGCGGCGCGCCCTCCCCAGTCGTAGCCCGCGAGATAGGCCCGCTCGACGCCCAGCGCGTCCATGAGGGCGAGGACGTCGGCACCGAGCGCTGCCTGTTGACCGGAGCGGGGAGTCGACGGCGACAGGAAGGCCGTGGGTCCGTGGCCCCGCAGATAGGGGACCACGACGTGGAAACCGTGGCCGGCCAGCAGCGGGACCACGTCCTCGTAGCTGTGCACGTCGTAGGGGAAGCCGTGCAGGAGGAAGACGGTGTCACCCTCCTCCGGGCCCGCCTCGTGGTAGGCGACGTCCAGGACGTCCGTCCGCACGCGCCGGAGGGGGGTCAGTGTCTCGCGTTCTCGCATGGTGATCCTCTGTGCTCCGCGTCAGGGGGGGGCGGACGGGCTGGAAACCTCACCGAACAGGTCCTCGGGACCGGGGAGGCTACGGATCACAGACCGCATACCTGTCAGAAGTGTGACAAGGGGGCCGGTACCAGGATCAGGAGAGGGACATCGAGCGGGCGAAGTCCGCGCTCTTCGCCGCCGTCGGCCATCACAACGCATTCCCTACGGACCCACCGGGGGGCCACCACTCAATCACCACGGACTTTCCCTGGCGCGGTGCACCGGGTCGGCGCGCGAGGTTGGTTGCAGCGGCCGACTGGGGCCGTTGACCCACCGAGCGGAGGACGACGGTGAACACGAACACGAGGGAAGCCGGACACCGCGCGGTGCCGGACGGTCGGGCGGCATCCCCGGCCATGGACGACCTGGCGGACGCCGCGTCGGTGTTCCTGCGTGCTCGGCCCGCTCTCCTCAGGGTCGCCCATCAGATCCTCGGCAATGCCGGCGAGGCGGAGGACGTACTCCAAGAGGTGTGGCTGCGCCTGCAACGCACCGACCGCCGGGCCGTGCACAGCCCGACGGCCCTGCTACGGACGATCACCGTCCGGTTGGCCGTCAACGTCCTCCACTCCGCTCGCCGGCGCCGGGAGTACTGCGCCACCCCCTTCCTGCCGGAACCGGCGGACGACCACGACACCGAGCCGGACGCGGTGGTCGAGCGGCAGGACGCGGTGGAGTGGGCGGTCGCGCGGTTGCTGGCGACACTGACGCCGCGGCAGCGGGCGGCCTTCGTCCTCCGCGAGGGGTTCGGCTACCCGTACGCCCGGATCGCGGCTCTCCTCGACCTCAGCGTCGTCAACGCCCGACAGCAGGTGTCGCGCGCCCAGCAGCGTCTCGACACCTCACGGCGGCGGCAGGCCGTCGACGCCGCCACGCACCGCCGGTTCGTGCGGGCGTTCCTCGGCGCCGCGCGAGGCGGCGACCTGGAGACTCTGGAGCGGACCCTGCTGCGCGACGCGGTCCCCGACCCCGCCCAACAGGCACCCGCAGGGGCGCACCACGCCGTACGGGGAGCGCACCCGCGCACAGCTCACGTCCGAAGCGGAGCGGGAAATCCGCTGGTGGCGGCTCTCGGGTGACGCGTGCCGGCGTCCGCAGCGCGGGACGCGCGACACCGGCTGGAGTAGGCTCGTCGATGTCACTGCCTTCTGGCCCAGTGCGGGGTGTGTGGTGCTCGGTCGCAGCCGTGATCGTCAGACCGTGGAACAACTGGCGGCGCAAGTGCGGGCCGGCCGCAGCGCCGCCCTCGTGGTGCGGGGAGAGGCCGGCATCGGCAAGACCGCACTCCTCGACCACCTGGCGGCCCACGCACAGGGCTGCCGGACGGTTCGTGCCGCGGGCAGCGAGGCCGAGATGGAGCTGCCGTTCGCCGGACTCCACCAGCTCTGCGGCCCCCTGCTCGACGACGCCGACCACCTCTCCACCCCCCAGCGCGAAGCACTCGACGTGGCGTTCGGCCTCGCCGCCGGGCCCGCCCCGAACGCGTTCCTCCTTGGTCTGGCGACGCTGAACACGGTCGCGGAGGCGGCCCGGGACAGACCGCTGATCTGCCTGGTGGACGACGCCCAGTGGCTCGACCGCGCGTCCGTGCAGGTGCTCGGATTCGTCGCACGGCGCCTGCAAGCGGAATCGGTCGGTCTCGTCTTCGCCGTGCGGGAGCCCGACACCGAGCGGCTGCTCGAGGGCCTGCCGGCGCTGACGCTCGAAGGGCTGCCGGAGGACGAAGCCCTGGCCCTGCTGCGTTCGGTGATACCCGGACCGATCGACGCGCACGTCCGCAGCCGCATCCTTGCCGAAGCCCGGGGCAATCCGCTCGCCCTGATGGAACTGCCGCGCGGCATCACCATGGCCGATCTGGGCGGCGGCTTCCCCCGCAGGGCGGCGTCGCAACCTTCGGCGAGCCGCATCGAAGAGAGCTTCCGGGACCGGATCGGGTCCCTGCCGCCCGCCACCCGGCACCTGCTGCTCCTCGCGGCGGCCGAACCGCTCGGCGACGTCACCCTGCTGCGCCGGGGAGCGGAGCGGCTCGGCATCTCGATGGACGCGGCGTCACCGGCCCTGGCACTCGGACTGATCGAGATCGGCGGCCGGGTCCGCTTCCGTCATCCGCTCGTGCGCTCGGCCTGCTACGACCACGCGAACGAGTACGAGCGCACCGAGGCCCACCGCGCCCTGGCCGAGGCCACCGACCCGGTGCGGGACGCGGACCGCCGGGCCTGGCACCGCGCCCTGGCCACCGTGCTCCCCGACGAGGATGTGGCCGCCGAACTGGTGAGGTGCGCCGACCGGGCGCGCGCGAGGGGCGGGCTCGCCGCGGCGGCGGCCTTCTTCGAACGCGCCACGGAGCTCACCCCGGACCGTACGACGCGGTGCGCGCGTGCCCTGACGGCCGCCGAGGCGGCATTCGACGCGGCATCGGTCGACTCCGCCTATCACCTGGCCAGAGCGGCGGAGGCCGGCCCCCTCGACCCTCTTCAGGTCGCCCGGGTGCGGCGCTTGCACGCGCGGATCGTCTTCGTCCGCAGCCGCGGCAGCGAGGCCGCCCCGCTCTTCCTGGAGGCAGCCGACCGCCTGGCACCGCTCGATGCGGCGCTGGCCCGCGAGACGTGTCTCGAAGCCCTGGCGGCGGCCATCTTCGCCGGGCGACTGGGCGGCCGGACGACCGTACGGGAGGCGGCGGAGTTCGCCCGGGCCGCTCCTCGCGCGCCCGGCCCGCCCAGCCGCGTGGACCACATCCTGGAAGGGGTCTCGACGCGGTTCACGGCCGGTTACGCCGCCGCCGTGGAACCGCTCAGGGGGGCTCTGCGGGCCTTCCAGCGGGAAGCGGGAGGCGGACACGTGGACACCGCCCGCTGGCTGTGGCTGGCCTGCCCCGTGGCTCCCGAACCCATCGCGCCGGAGCTGTGGGACGACGAGGCGTGGCACGACCTGGCGGACAGTGCGGTCAGGCTGGCCCGCGGCGCCGGCGCGCTCGCGTCGCTCCCCGTCGCGCTCACCTACCGGGCCGGCGTGCACTTGCAGGCCGGTGAGTTCGCCGAGGCGTCCGCCCTGATCGACGAGGCGGACGCGCTGAGCACGGCCACCGGCACCACCCCGCCGGACTACACGTCCCTGTTGCTGGTCGCCTGGCGCGACGACGAGCACCGAGCGAAGCAGGCGATCGACGAGGCGGTTCGGACGGCAACCGAAACGGGCCAAGGACGGGCCCTCGGGCTGGCGCACCATGTGACCGCCGTCCTGTACAACGGCCTGTCCCGGTACAACGCCGCGCTCGCCGGCGCCCAGCGGGCCTGCGAGTACGAGGACTTGGGCTTCCTCGGCTGGTACCTCGCAGAGCTGGTGGAGGCGGGAGCGCGCAGCGGTGCGCGGGACGCCGCGCACGACGCGCTGGCCCGGCTGACCGAGACGACCGAGGCCGCCGGGACGAACTGGGCGCTCGGGGTGCAGGCGCGTTCGCGTGCGTTGCTGGAGAAGGAGGGAAACGCCGAGAAGTCCTATCGGGAGGCCGTCGACCGGCTGGGCCGCACCCGGCTACGGGTGGAACTGGCCCGCGCGCACCTCGTGTACGGGGAGTGGCTGCGGCGGGAGAACCGAAAGGGCGACGCCCGGGAACAGCTACGGACGGCCCACGGCATGTTCACCGACTTCGGCGCGAGCGGGTACGCGGCCCGGGCCGCCGGCGAGTTGCAGGCCACCGGGGAGACGGTGGCGCGGCGCGGCACCGCGGCCGGGGCGGCCCTGACCCCGCAGGAGGCGCACATCGCGGGGCTCGCCCGGGACGGGCTGACCAATCCGGAGATCGGTGCGCAACTGTTCCTCAGCCCGCACACGGTCGAGTGGCACCTGCGCAAGGTGTTCGCCAAGCTCGGGATCAGTTCCAGACGGCAACTGCGCACGGTCCTCGCCGAACGGCCGACGACGACACCCGGCTGAACGGGAAACACGCACGGTTGCACACGCCAGCGCGACCGCCACCGACATGCCGCGCTCAGCCTCGCCCGAGTCACGGCTCTCCGGACGACACGAACGCGTGCTGAACGCATGCCGCACTGGCGGTGCACCCCAGTGGCTCCCGTCCGCCTCCGCGGCATCCGGGACCGGATCACCGCCGCGGCAACCAGCCCACCGCGGGGTCGTCACAAAACGAGGGGCCGTCCAGTCAAACAGGGTGAAGAGACTACGGACCACGTGCGTCGCTGATCCCACGCCGGGACCTCCCGGCTCACGCCGCAGCCGGAACGGAGACGATCATGCTGCTCGAGATGGACCCTCCGGGTCTTGAGACCCTTCCCGGTGCCGAGCTCGCGGACCGGACCGGCCCGACGGACGACGGCGCCCGGCAGATGGTGAACGGGCCGACGACGGGCAGTCGTGCTGATGGCGCCCAGTCGATGACGTGGCTGATCGGAGTGCCGTTCCGTGCTCAGGGTTCCCGCCTCGTCTGGATGTACTACGTGGTGGACGGGGCCCGCGACGAGCCGCACGCGGTGCACGCCGCGATGAAACGTGCCCACAGCGCGAAGGAGAGGCGGGCCCGCGGAGATCTGGGCCCGGCGACGGAACCCCTCAAGATCCAGCGGCTCCTGCGGGACGCCATAGGCCGGATCACTCTGGACGCCGGTCAGCAGTGAACCGCGACTGGCGTAATCGGTCCGACGGGCGCTGGTCACCATGCCCCTCGTGCGCCATCGCGGTGAGCTCGCTCCCCGCACCGCGGCGGTCGTACGTCGACGGCCTAGGCCGGGGCAGGCGCCAAGGGGCGGTCACCCAGGGAGGATCGAAGCTGCCTGCGTGAGGTGATGCCGAGTTTGGCGAACACCTTGCGCAGATGCCATTCCACGGTGTGCGGGCTGATGAACAGCTCTGCGCCTATCTCGGCGTTGGTGAGCCCGTCCCGGGCGAGCTGGGCTATCTGCGTCTCCTGGGCGGTGAGCGCGGTCGGGGCGGTGGCAGACCGGCCGGCCGTCCTCTCACCGAGGGCGTGCAGCTCCCGGCCGCTGCGCTGGGCGAACGCACCGGCGCCGAAGCCGGTGAACATGGCGTGCGCCGTCCGCAACTGGGCGCGAGCGTCCTCGCGCCGGTTCTCCCTGCGCAGCCACTCGCCGTAGAGCAGGTGTGCCCGGGCCAGCTCCGTCCTGACGCGGGTGCGGGCGAGCCGCTCGACGGCCTCCCGGTAGAGGGTCTCCGCCGCCGTGCCCGTGCCGAGCAGGGCCCGCGCACGTGCCCGGACGCCCAGAGCCCACTCCGTGCCGGCCCCGCCGGTGGCCTCGTCGAGCCGGTCGAGGGCGTCGACGGCCGTGTCGCGCTCCCCGCTGCGGACCGCGGCCTCCACCAGCTCGCAGAGCCCCCAGTTGGGGGCCGCCAGATCCTGGGCGTGGGCGGCCGCCTGATCAGCGGCCTGGCGTGCTCGCTCGTACTTGCCCGCGCCGTTGCAGAGCACCGCCCGCGCCCACTGCGCGATGCTCACACCGATCCCCTCGCCGCGTGCTGCGGAGTCCTCCAGACTGCTCCGGATCAGCTGCTCGGCATGGGGCTCGTCGCCCTTCAGAGCCGCCAGGGTCAGGGCGCCGTACGGTGCCAGGTCGCCGCCGACCGCCTCCAGCACCGTCGGTATCTCGGCGGTCAGCAACGACGCCGCGTCGAGTGCACCGGCGAAGAGGTCGACGAGGACCTGCGAGTTCAGGGCGAGCGGAAGCTCGCTCAGCGCTCCGGTGGCCCGGGCGGTCCGTACGTGTCGTGCCGCCAGTGCCGCCCAGCCCTCGTCGTCCCACATGTCGGCGGCGACGGCCGAGGTGAGCCAGGACCAGCGCAGTACCTCACCCGCGTCCGGTTCCACCAGCAATCGGCCCACAGCCCGCTTCGCGAGCGGCAGGGCATCGCGGTACCCCGTCCCGAACCGTGCCGCCAGAGTTCTCAGGAGCAGGTCCGCGGTTCGGGGCCCCTCCGTTTCGGGCAGCGCTTCCCGCGCGGCTCGGGCCACCGCGCCGACATCGGCGTCGGCGGACAGCCGGCCAGCGAACATCGCGGCCGAGATGGCGTCGAGGAAGGTCTCGCGGGCGAGTGCCGCGTCCAGGGGGACCAGGTCACGGGCAGCGGACAGCAGGGGAGCGGTTTGACTGACCCGACTCGAGGCGAAGGCGATCTGGGCGCGCAACAGGTGTACGCGGGCCTGGTCGAACTCGTCCAGAGTCCCCTCTTCCGCCATGGTCAGCAGCTTGCGCGCGGCGTCGGGCGCGCCCGCCCGGAGTTTGGCCGACGCGGCGGCCACCGCCCGTGCCGCCCGGACCCTCGGCTCCGGCGTCAACGTGGCCGCGTACGCCAGGAGGGTCGCCGCCGCGGCGACGCCCCCGCGCGACTGCGCCCGGGCAGCCGAGGTCCGCAACTCCGCGGCGACGGCCTCGTCGGGGGCCAGGGTGGCCCATGCCAGGTGCCAGGCCCGGCGGTCCGGGTCGAGGGCCCGGTCGGTCACATCCGCGAGGGCGCGATGCGTCTCCTGTCTCTCCAGCAGCCCGGCCGACCGGTAGACGGCCGAGCGCAGGAGCGGGTGCCGGAAGCGCACCAGAGCACCGATGTCGATCATGCCCGCCTCCTCCGCGGGAGCCGCCGCACCGGGTTCGATGCCCAGCTGCCGTGCCGCCCGCCTGAGCAGCACGGCGTCCCCGATGGGCTCGGCGGCGGCAACCAGCAGCAGTCTGCGCGTGGCGACGGGAAGCGAGCTCACCTGCCGCCGGAAGCTCTGCTCGATGCGGTCGGCCGTCGGCGCCGGGGCCGGGGCCGGGACCGGTGGGCCGAAGCCCTCGGCCGTCTCCGTCGCCGTCAGGCCGCGCGGCAGCTCCAGCAGGGCGAGCGGGTTGCCGCGCGCTTCGTCCAGGATGCGGTCGCGGATGCGGTCGTCGAGCTCGCCGCGCAATGCGCCGTCCAGCAGGGCGCGGGCCTCGGCGTCCTCCAGGCCCTTCAGCACGAGCTCCGGCAGACCGGCCAGCGGCGCCTGCCCCGGCGGTTCGCGCGTGGCCAGGACGAGGGCGACCGGCTCGGCCAGCAGCCGCCGCGCGACGAAGCCCAGGGTCTGCGCGGAGATCTCGTCGAACCATTGCGCGTCGTCCACCAGGCAGAACAGGGGGTCCTCGGTGGCCGCATCGCTCAGCAGACTGAGTACCGCCAGACCGACCAGGAAGCGGTCCGGCGGGGGGCCCGAACTCAATCCGAAGGCCGTGGCCAGGGCCTCGCTCTGGGGAGCGGGGAGTCTGTCGAGATGTCCGAGGAAGGGGGCGCACAGCTGATGCAGGCCCGCGAAGGGCAGCTCCATCTCGGACTCCACCCCGGCCACCCGCACGACCCGGTGCCGGGAGATGCGCTCGGCGTAGTCATCCAGCAGGGCGGATTTCCCGATGCCCGGCTCACCGCGTACGACCAGGACGGCGCTGCGTCCGGACGTCACCGTGCCGGTCAACCGGTCGAGCGCGCCGCGCTCACCGAGACGGCCGCGCAACCGCAACTTCCTCACCATACGCATCGCCCCTTGCGCGATTTTAGTCAAAACCGGCAGAAAGTGACAACGAGGCACCGTGGACGAAAGTTCCGCCAGCGACAGAAGAGGACGCCTGCTGACCCGAAAGACGTGACAGCGGCCGACACAGCCAGGGTGATCATGGGGCGGAAGGCCGGCACCCACCGGCGTGAGCAGCGGAAGACCGTTGCCGGCGAAGCCACTGATCTTCACGCTGCGGTCGATGGCACGTCAACGGGCGGATTCATGATCCCCGTGGTCAGTGAACCCGCACCAGGAGGCCTTCCATGTTCCGCCGGACCCTGCCCGTCCTCGCCGCCGCCGTCGCGCTCGCCGCCGCAGCCGCCGGTCCCGCCACTGCTGCCGCGGTTTCCGCCGACCGGCTGCCCGGTCCCCGTGTCCTGGACGTCATGACGTTCAACATCCACCACGCCCAGGGCACCGATGACGTCCTGGACCTGCGGCGCGTGGCGAACGTCATCCGGAGAAGCGGCGCAGACGTGGTCGGCCTCCAGGAGGTCGACAATCACTACTCGGAACGCAGCGACTGGGCCGACCAACCAGCAGAGTTGGCGAAGTTGCTGGGTTACCACGTGGTCTTCGGCGCCAACATCGACAACAGCCCGCCCGCACCCGGCGGCCACCGCGTGCAGTACGGCACCGCGATCCTTTCGCGCTACCCCATCACCGCCTCGGACAACACGTGGCTGTACAAGTCGCCGGGTCAGGAACAGCGCGGTCTGCTGCATGCCACGCTCGACGTCCACGGCAAGAAGGTGGAGTTCTACAACACGCATCTGGCCGCCGGCTCGCAGGCCGACCGCCTGCAGCAGACGGCTCAGGTGGTGGATCTGATCGGCACGACGAAGCCGGGGATCCTCGTGGGCGATTTCAACGCCCTGCCGACCGCTCCCGAATTACAGCCGTTGCAGAAGGCGTACACCGACGCGTGGGCCGAGTCCCTGCACGCGCGCGGGGACGGGGCGACCTACCCCGCTCAGTCCCCGACGGAGCGCATCGATCTCATCTACGCGACCCGCAAGGTGACGCCCCTGGTCACGGAGGTGCTCAAGGACGACCCGACGGCCTCGGACCACCGCCCGCTCCTCAGCAAGGTGCTCGTCAAGCCGTAGGGGCGATTCGCCGAGGAACCGTCCGGTGCACGGCACGACCACCGGGCACCGGACGAAGGCAGCCGCGCGGGCAGGCTGCGGCGCTCGCCGCGGCCTGCCCGCATCCGCCCACCCAGACCCTCGGGCTGACGGAACCGGCAGTGACGCCGAGGCTCAGTAGTCCCAGACCGTCGGCACGAAACGGAAGGCGTTGCCGGCGGTCGCCACGTGGCAGACGGACGGGAACGGCAGGTGGCTGGCCATCAGGTGCTCACCGCTCGCCGCCATCTCCTTCAGCAGAGCCATCCGGACCCGCGCCGATTCCTCGGGGTCGTGTTCGAAGCCGTTGTACCAGCCGGGCTGGTCGAACCCACACTGGAACACCGCGTCACCGGCGAAGGTCAGCCGCTCGCCACCCGACTCCAGCCGGACGATGCTGTGACCGGGGGTGTGACCGCCGGTGCGCTCGATCCGTACGCCGGGCGCCACCTCGAACTCGGTCTCGAAGGGGTGCAACTGGCCGCGGTAGACATCCAGGAACCGCGCGGCGGTCGTGACGAGCGTCTCGGGCACCGGCGCCGGCATGGCGGTGCGGGAGAAGTCCGGCGCCTGCCAGAACTCGGCTTCGGCGGCGGCCAGATGGACCCGGAGGTCCTTGCGCAGCCGGCCCCTCAGGCCCTCGACGAGCAGTCCCCCGATGTGGTCCATGTGCAGGTGGGTGAGCACCACGTCGGTCACGGACGCGGGGTCGATCCCGGCGGCGTCCAGCCGCATGGCCAGCTGCCCGGCCCGGGGAAAGCCCGGGAACTCCGTACCCAGCCCGGAGTCGATGAGGATGGTCCGGTCCCCACTCCGGACCACGGACACGTTCAGCGGGTAGTCGATCACCTCGGGCGGCAGGAAGTTGTCACGGAGCCAGGCCGACAGCTCGGCCTTGTCGGCATTGGTGGCCAGCGTCGCGGGGTTGATCGCCAGCACCCCGTCGCTGATCACTGTGACATCGATGTCGCCGACCTTCAGCGCGTAGCGGGACGGAACTGCCTCGTCCCTCAACGGTGCGTCCGGGTGTGCGACGTTGATCTGGTTCATGTGGTCGTCCTCTGGAAAGCGTCGACAGAAGTCATCGACGAAGTGACGAGGTCACTCCGTCCTACTCTCTGCATGACAAGTCAAGTTCAACGCTTGTGACGACCCGTCACATGACTCACACGAACGTGTGAAACTCACCGCGACGACTTCACATCATGATCACGTATGCATTGTGAGTGGACGTCAGGAAAGGCACCGCCGCCCCGCCCCGCCCCGACCCGACCCGTCCCGTCCCGTCCCGTACGACCCTGCGGTTCGCCCTCAGCCGGTCGGCAGGACCGCCTCCTCGTGCACCAGGTCGTCCGACACCTGGCGGTCGCGTAGATCTCGCCCGCCAAGGGTGAGCGGTGGTTCCATGGCGACCAGGCACAGCGGTTGCGGCAGGTGGCTGCGCACCATGTCCTGTTCTCGTCACACAGTCCCAACGGCACGTGGAACACGGTAGGAGGCATGAGTGAAGGGTCCTGACCTGTCCCGCGGTGCTCGCTTGGCCGCCCATGGCACGGTTTCCACATCGCTGGCGCTGCGCAGCGACCGGAGTCTGCGCGAGTTCGTGGACGTCGGCGCACCGGTGGGGTCGGGAATCGGCGGGAGAACGGTCCTGCTGGAAGTCGAAGGAACCCGGGTCTTCGCCAAGCAGGTGCGGCTGACCGATCTGGAGCGGCGGCTGGAGCATGTTCACTCCACCGCGAATCTGTTCGGACTGCCGGCCTTCTGTCACTACGGCATCGGTACCATCGGCGGCCCGGGCTTCGGGGCCTGGCGGGAGCTGGCCGCGCACACCATGACGACGAACTGGGTGGTCGCGGGAGACTACGAGGGTTTCCCCCTGATGTACCACTGGCGGGTGATCCCGGACTCTGGCCAGTCGCTGCCCGAGGAACTGGCCGATGTGGACCGAGCTGTCGCCTACTGGGGAGGCGGATCGGCGGTACGCCGGCGGATCGAAGCTCTTCAGGATTCCACAGCAAGCCTTGTGTTGTTCCTGGAGTACATCCCGCAAAATCTGCACGACTGGCTGGGCGTCCAGATCGGGGCCGGCGACGAGGCAGCCGAGCGGGCCTGCTCGATGGTCGACGACGAGCTGAACGCCGGCATCGCGTTCATGAACGCTGGCGGGCTTCTGCACTTCGACGCCCACTTCGAGAACATCCTCACCGACGGCAAGCGGCTCTTCTTCACCGACTACGGCCTCGCGATTTCCTCACGCTTCGACCTCACACGAGACGAAATCGACTTCTTCGACCAGCACCGCACCTACGACCAGCACTACGCCGTCACCCACCTGGTGAACTGGCTTGCCTTCGCTCTCTACCGACACACGCCGGAAGAACGCAGGACGTTCGTGCATGCGTGCGCCCAAGGGGTGCCCCCGGAGGGTGTTCCCGCGTCGGTCGGGGCGCTCCTTCTCCGTTACGCACCCGTCGCCGCAGTGATGGGCGACTTCTATCGCGAGTTTCAGCAGGAGAGCCGAGAAGCTCCCCATCCGCTGGCGACAATCTGTCGGATGGGGCGAAGCGCGTGATCAGCAGCCGCCGGTCACAGGCGGGCGGGGGACCGGCCATCGGCTAAGGGTGTTGCAGAAGGCCGTGATCACGCAGGCTGAAGCGGGCGGCTGACCTGCTGGGTTCACGCGGCGAGGGCGAGGTTGTGCATGCGCGCGACGGCCTGGACGGCGTGGTGGAGGCCGTCGCCACGTTGCCGGCAGTCGCGGAGGATCTTGTAGTTCTTCATGCGGGAGAAGGTGTGCTCGACGCGGGCGTGAACCTTGCGATGCTGCGCGTTGTCCTCCTCCTTGCCCTTCAGTAGCGGTCGTCCGGGGCGTTTGCGGTGCGGGACGATCAGACCGGTGTTGATGTAGGCGCCGTCACCGAGGACCGTCACGCCCTCGCAGTGCGCGGCCAGGCCGGAGTCCCGCCAGGCTTTCGCGTCCGCCGTGTTACCGGGCACCAGGCGGGCCGCAGCCACCACCAGACGCGTCTCCGCGTCCACGATGACCTGCACCTTCGCCGGGAACCGGTAGTTGCGCGAGGACGCTCCGACCGTGCGGTCGCGGACCGGGACGAGGGCGCCGTCCACGATCCACAGCCGCTCGACGACGTCTTGGGAGGTGCGGACCGGCTCGAGCGCGAGCAGCACCCGCTCGGCCACCGGAAGGCGCCACGGACGACCCCAACCACAGCCCTCGCCACCACGTTCCCGGACCGCCCGCAGCAGCCGGCCGAACTGATCGACCCGCAACCCCGTGAACGTCTCCCCCCACACCCGCTCGGCCCTCAACACCTTCCACCGCTGTCCTCCTGTACGCGCGCCACCAGGTGGGCGGCGGGTGTATGAGGGGCATCAGTGCAGGGCGCTTATCTGTGCCCTGCACCCCTATTGACTGGACCGTCGGCCTCCGGGTGTGTAGCCGAATGTACTGCGGAAGACAGCCACGAAGGAGCTCGGGGATTTCCAGCCACATCGGTGCGCCACCGCGCCGACCGGCATTCCGTCGGCCAGCATGCGCGTGGCGTGATAGAGGCGTAGTTGGGTACGCCATTGTACGTAGCTCATCGCCATTTCCTCCTTGAAAAGGCGCGTCAGTGTCCGTGCGCTCGTTCCGGAGATTCGTGCAAGGTCCTGGATGTCGATCGCTGTGGCAAGTTCGGCCTCCACGCGCGCGCAGGCGTCTGCGAGACGTGAATCCACCGGAGCAGGCAGCCTGATCGGCTGCTGGGGGGAGAAGAAGACCTCATCGAGGAGTACGGCCAGCAGACGCTTTCGTCTGGCGGAGTCCTGCATGGCCGTCGATGCTTCGGTGTAGCGGACGATCAGTTCCCGCAACAGTGGACTGACACTGACGACTGCCGGCGTCGGCATTCCCCAGGGGTTGGCCTCCGGAGGAAGGCCTACTCCGTGAAGCCTGGTGGGTCCGTGGACGCGGTGCTGGTGGCTGGAGCCGGCCGGAATCCATATGCCACGATTGGACGGTGCGACCCAAGTGCCGGCCGCGGTGGTCACTGAGATCACGCCCTGGCTCGCATAGACCAGTTGATGTTCGTCGTGAACATGGTGAGCGATGACAGATCGCGACGGCAGGGCGAGAACGAGAGTCGCCGTCTCCCAGTAGTGGTCGGCGTGGGACATTTCAGAGCTCAATCTGTACAGAGGATCTGACAACTGAGGAACGGCGCCGTGCATGATGCCGGTGTCGATGGCGACTTCCAGATCCGGTAACGACCTCCCTGACGAACTCTGGCAGCAGATGCAAGGAAGCAGGAGCGCGATCGAGTTGGCGTCCGCCGTGATGGGAGACGACGATTCCGTCGACACCGTGATCGGCGAGGCTGATGGTCGGGTCCATCGCCGAGTCCAGGAGTTCCGCCTGGTGAGAGCCGCGTTCAACCTCCGGTCTCGGGCACGTACCTCGGACCTCGGACCTCTTGAAGTGTCCCAACTCGAACACCCGCGCACGTGCGTAAAACTGACGCTTCGGCATATCTGTCCGATCCCGAGCCGTGGAGGGCAGTCGTGCGGGACAGGGGCGCGGCAGTCTCAGCGAGGGGAGACTGCCGCGTCGGAGTCGTCCGATGCCGAGCGCCTATGCGTTGAGAGCGGCCGCCTCGTGGGTGCCGGCCTTGCTGCTGGCTTCCGCGTTGCTGAACCGGCCCGCGTGGGCGAGGATCGCCTCGGCGTCGTCCAGTGAGGGATAGATCCAGCGGGCGTTGATGTTCTGCTTGAGAGTCTTCGCCTCCTCTCCGGTGACATGGATTGTGCGATCCCAACCCTTGGTCTCGATGGCGTTGTCGGGCCCGAGGTCGAGGCACGTGTTGTAAATGTCGGTCCGGAAGGGCAGAGCCGGTGTCTCTGTCAGGTCGGCTACAACGTTGTGTCCTGCGAACTTGCCCATCGGCTGCGCGTGCTGACAGCTCTGCATGGTGAAGTGATCGCCGTCGACGAGGGCCGCTGCCGTGTCGCCGGCGGCATAGACGTCTGATACGCCGCTGACACGCATGTAGGGATCGACGTTCAGGCGGCCGAGCCTGTCACGGTCCGCCGGGATCTGGGCCGTCAGAGGGCTGGCGACCATACCGGCCGTCCACACGACAGTGGCAGCGGGAATGACTTCCCCGTCGGAGAGCTCGATCGCGTCGGGGGAGACCGAGGCGACAGTCTTCGCCAGACGGCACTCGATCTTCAACTGGTCGATCGAGGCCTCGATGTATGGGCGCGGGACCGGGCCGAGTTCCGGACCCAGAACATCGGCCCGGTCGACGAGGACGACTCGCACCCTCTCACCGGCGTCGTGAGGGTCGGCGACGGCACGCAGCCGATCGACCAACGCGGTGGCTATTTCCAGGCCGGTGAAGCCGGCCCCGATGACGACGGCCGTGTACCGGCCCGTTTGTTCGGTGCGTCGAGACAGGGACCGGATGTGATGGTCAAGGGCCGACGCCGAGGTCAGTGTGTCGATGTCGAACATGTGGTGAGCACCCGGAAACCCGGGGCGCACCAGCTGGCTACCGGTGGCGAGAACGAGCTTGTCGTAACCGAGCTGGATCTCCTCACCGCTTCTCTCCACAGCCTTGATCTTGCGTGCGTCCACGTCGATGCCGGTGACGGTCGCCGTGACACGACGAACTCCGATCGGACCGAGAATCCGGTCCAGTGCGACACGCTTGCTCTGCGGATCGTCTTCGTAGAGCCGGGGCCGGAGTACGAGGTCGTCCCCGCCACTGATCAACGTGACGTGAATGTGCTCGCCCGCCTGCCCTGCGGCACGCGCTGCCCGTATGGCCCCTGCGGCGCTCCATACGCCGGCGAAACCGCCACCGATCACCATGATGTGCGTCATTCTTGCGTGTCCTTGCGTAGAGGTTGAGCTATCGCTGGGCAAAACATCCGTCACCTGTTTTGGGAGAGGGTATGAAGCCGCTGCGAGGCGAAAAAGTAGTTGGCATTCCGATGAGGGGCCACCGCGGAGGAGCGGGCACAACCTCACCGTATACTGGACATTACATATCCAGGATCTGTGGTGTCAAGGTCCTCTGTGAAATGGCTGGCAACCGTCGCGCTGTCCGGCACACGACTCACGAGGATGTGCCTCGCCGATGTGTCACGCAGATTGAGCTGCCCGTTCGCGGAAAGGATCACCACCTCCGGCGCCTCCGACGTGATGGTGACGAACGCACCGGGGAGGACCGAGGCTCGCTCCAGCATGCGCATCAGACACGGCTCCCCCTGCAATGCTTCTCCGATGCGTTCAATGCGGACGACCGAGGGGGTTCCGGCGGCAGTCGGCAAAGGAAGCAACGTGGTTTCGTGGAGGAGGCCAGAGTCGGACGCGAAAATGCTTTCCGTGACACCCAGAGCCTCCAGGCCTGGGATCGGAGCACCGTGGGGGCAGCGGAAGGGCGGCCGCAACCGGCCGGCAATCAGCCGCTCGACCTCGTCACTGATCACATGCTGCCATCGGCTTGCCTCCGGATGTAGCTGATCCCAGGCCAGTCCGATGACGTCGGCCAAGAAGCGCTCGACGACACGGTGCTTGCGCATGACGGAAACGGCCTTTCCGCGTCCCACCTCGGTGAAGCGCAACTCCCGAGTGTCGGTGAGGATGATCAGTCCGTCACGGACCATACGTGCCACGGTCTCACTCACTGTCGGGGGCCGATGACCGAGCCGTTCACCGATGCGTGCCCGAAGAGCGGCAAGCCCCTCCTCCTCGCACTCGTAAACGATACGCAAGTACATCTCGACCGTGTTCGTCGCCTCCTGTGGGGACCTCAACGGAATTCTCCTCGAGTTACCAGGGCCTGCGGTGCAAGCGGCTGTGGATCAACTGGTCGATGGCCGTGAACGACGCCACCGAACGCGGGATTCCCCATGCTGTCGGTGTGACGGGGTTCGTTGGTTGCGGCAAGGTGAGCGAGACACAATGCTTCGTGTGAGTGCGTGTCCGAATCCTGAGAGTCGCCTCTCAAGTACGACCGATTGACCTCTGACCACAGAGCCGACCGAGTGGGCGATCGGTCGCGGCGTCCCTCTCAGTATGCACACTGCCGTTGCCCGAAGAGGGGCCCAGTTGCGGTATTCGGGACCCGTATGTCGAAAGCCTGCCGAGTGGTGCACGAAGTCGGCCATCGCTCGAAGAACAGGGCATTCGGTCTGCGAGAGTGCACGTGTGGCAAGCCGTCTTCCCCGACTTCGAGGGGCCGGTGACGACAGGAGGACTCCTGTCGCGTGGATGGTTCCGTCGATGCCCTGGACATCCACGCGCCACCGCCGCGGCGCCCTGGTCCGCGGTGTTCCACAGGGCCCCCGGAGCCGCCCCGTGCACCGCTGGTTGCGCGCTGCGCCTCGGGGCCGCCCGCCGGCGTCCCGGCCCGGCTCTGGACAGCGCATTCGCCGGACCGGGACGCCGGAAGCACACGTCTCGAAACATCGCAAGGAGAGTGGCATCGTGCACAGAACCAACTACTCGGATGCCGGTACGGCGGCACACCACTCACTGACCACAGCCGTCGGCGCGCCGGTCGCCGGTAACCAAGATTCGCTCACGGCCGGCCCCCGCGGGCCGATGCTGCTACAGGATGTGTGGTTTCTCGAGAAGCTCGCACACTTCGACCGTGAGGTGATTCCCGAACGGCGCATGCACGCCAAGGGATCTGGTGCCCATGGCACCTTCACCGTGACGCACGACATCACCCGTTACACGAAGGCCAAGATCTTCTCCGAGATCGGAAAGAGAACTCCGCTCTTCGCAAGGTTCTCGACTGTCGCCGGCGAGCGGGGTGCTGCCGACGCCGAACGCGACATCCGAGGATTCGCGCTCAAGTTCTACACGGAGGAGGGCAACTGGGATCTCGTCGGCAACAACACTCCGGTCTTTTTCTTCCGCGACCCGCTGAAGTTCCCCGACCTCAACCACGCCGTCAAGCGCGATCCTCGCACCAACATGCGCAGCGCAGAGAGTAACTGGGACTTCTGGACGATGCTGCCCGAAGCCCTCCACCAGATAACGATCCTCATGAGCGACCGCGGTATCCCGGCGTCGTACCGACACATGCACGGCTTCGGCTCGCACACGTTCAGTTTCATCAACGCCGACGGTGAACGATTCTGGGTGAAATTCCACCATCGGACACAACAAGGCATCATGATCCTCACCGACGCCGAGGCCGCCGCCGTGATCGCCGAGGACCGGGAGAGCCACCAGAGAGATCTGTACCGGTCCATTGAGCGAGGCGACCATCCCAAATGGACGCTCTACGTGCAGATCATGCCGGAGGCCGATGCGGACAGTTACCGCTTCCACCCCTTCGACCTGACCAAGGTCTGGTCCAAGAAGGACTACCCCCTGATCGAGGTCGGCGAGTGGGAACTCAACCGTAACCCGGACAACTACTTCGCCGAGGTCGAACAGGCGGCCTTCACACCTGCCAACGTCGTGCCTGGTATCTCCTTCAGCCCCGACAGGATGCTGCAGGGAAGGCTGTTCTCCTACGGTGACGCCCAGCGCTACCGCCTGGGCGTCAACCACCATCAGATTCCGGTGAACGCCGCCCGCTGCCCCGTCAACTCCTTCCACCGTGACGGGTCGATGCGGGTGGACGGCAATCACGGCAGCACACCGGCCTACGAGCCCAACGGCTCCGGTCATTGGGTCGAGCAGCCCGAGTACCACGAGCCGCCGCTGTCCGCGGGATCCGAGGCTGATCGCTTTGACTACCGCAGCCTCGACGACGACTACTTCACCCAGCCCGGTGATCTGTTCGCCTCGATGACCCGGGAGCAGCGCGAGACGCTCTGCGCCAACACCGCACGGGCTCTCGCCGACGTCAGTGAAGGCATCCGCCGCCGGCACGTGGAGCACTGCAAACTCGCCGATCCCGCCTACGGACGCGGCGTGCAGGAGGCACTGGACGCCCTCGGAGACTGAACCGACGACCACAACGACACCACCCGACGCCCGGCTCCCGGCGTGCGACGGAACGCACGCGGGCCGGGCGCCCACGGAAGGAATCCAGGCAATGGCGACACCGCACCCCGTCCGCACACAGGACGAAGAGATCGAGGCGCTGGGGCACTATGCCTATGGCTGGTCCGACGAGGACGAAGCCGGTGCCAACGCCCGCCGCGGACTGTCGGAGGCGGTGGTCCGGGAGATTTCGGCAAAGAAGTCTGAGCCCGCCTGGATGCTGAACAGGAGGCTGCGTGCCCTGGCTCTGTTCGACAGGAAGCCCCTGCCCAGCTGGGGCGCGGATCTGAGCGGAATCGACTTCGACGCCATCAAGTACTTCGTCCGTTCGACCGAGGGCCAGGCGTCGTCCTGGGACGACCTGCCGGAAGACATCAAGAAGACCTACGACCGCCTCGGAATCCCGGAGGCCGAGCGTCAGCGCTTGGTCGCCGGTGTCGCGGCCCAGTACGAGAGCGAGGTCGTCTATCACAAGATCAATGAAGAGTTGCAACGGCAGGGGGTCGTCTTTCTGGACACCGACACCGCCCTCAGGGAACAGCCGGAACTCTTCAAGGAGTACTTCGGAACGGTCATCCCCGCAGGGGACAACAAGTTCGCCGCGCTGAACACCGCGGTGTGGTCCGGCGGCTCGTTCATCTACGTGCCCAAGGGAGTGCGTGTGGACATCCCGCTGCAGGCATACTTCCGAATCAACACGGAGAACATGGGCCAGTTCGAACGGACACTGATCGTCGTCGACGAGGACGCTTACGTCCACTACGTCGAAGGATGCACCGCCCCGGTCTACTCTACCGACTCCCTGCACTCGGCTGTTGTCGAGATCATCGTCAAGCGTGGCGCCCGTTGTCGATACACCACGATCCAGAATTGGTCGACCAACGTGTACAACCTGGTCACCAAGCGCGCTCGCGCGGAGGCCGGAGCGACGATGGAGTGGATCGACGGGAACATCGGGGCCAAGGTGACCATGAAGTACCCGTCGATCTACCTGATGGGCGAGCACGCCAAGGGCGAGGTTCTCTCCGTGGCGTTCGCGGAAGAGGGCCAGCACCAGGACAACGGAGCCAAGGCCGTACACCTGGCCCCCCACACCTCGTCCAACATCGTGTCCAAGTCCGTCTCACGCGGTGGTGGCCGCACGTCCTACCGAGGGCTGGTGCGGATCGACGAAGGGGCCCACCACAGCGCCTCCACAGTCAAGTGCGACGCGCTGCTCGTCGACGACCACAGCCGCTCCGACACCTATCCCTTTGCTGACATCCGCGAGGACGACGTCGCCATGGGACACGAGGCGAAAGTCTCCCGGGTCAGCGAGGAACAACTCTTCTACCTCATGAGCCGCGGTATGTCGGAGGACGAGTCCATGGCCATGGTCGTACGAGGCTTCATCGAGCCCATCGCCCGTGAACTGCCCATGGAGTACGCCGTGGAACTCAACCGGCTGATCGAACTGCAGATGGAAGGAGCGGTTGGATGACGAAGGTCTCAGCCAGCGCGGGGGGTCCCGGTCTCAAGCCGTCGGGATCACCCGCCGAACGTTTCACGTCACAGGACTGGACCGACTTCCCGACCCCGGTAGCGACCGACGAGAGCTGGCAGTTCGCCCCCCTGTCCCGCGTCCGGCCCCTCCTCGACCGTGCAACCACCACGGGCACCATCGCCCTGCGGGCGGACCAGCGGGATCCCGTCCGATGGTCGTCCGTCATCGCTCGGCACCCCGCTACGGGCCGCGTCCTGCAACCCGCAGACCGCGTGAGTGCCCTGGCATGGGCGCAGGCCGACCGGGCATGGATTCTCGACATACCGGCCCGGCACACCTCCGACCGGCCGATCACCATCGAGCTGCATGCCGAGCCCGGCATCGCCTATCACCACCTGGTCATCAATCTGGCCAGGGACAGCAGCGCAGTAGTCGTTTTGGATCACCATGGCCACACCACCTCCTCCGGGAACGTCGAGGTCAGTCTGTCTCAGGGAGCCCGTCTGACACTGGTGGACCTGCACCAGTGGCAGGACGACGCAGTGCACCTCAGCACACATGCATGCGCCGTGGGCCCGTCAGCCACGCTGCACCACGTCTCGGTCAACCTCGGTGGTGGAGTAGTGCGCACGGCGCCCTCCGTGCACTTTCTCGGGCCGGGTGGAACCGCACACCTGATCGGCGCGGGAATCGCCGGGCGCGGTCAGCATCTCGAGACGCGCCTGTACATCGACCATGCTCATCCGGACTGCGTCTCCGACGTGCTGTACAAGAACGTGCTGGGCGCGGCGGACGCGCGTACCGCCTGGACCGGCGACGTGCGCATCCGACCGCGTGCCCGCCAGACGTCCACCTATGAGATGAACCGCAACCTGATCCTGAGCGCCGGCGCACGCGCCGACTCCGTCCCGAACCTGGAGATCGAGACCGGCGACGTACGGGAAGCCGGCCATGCCAGCGCCACGGGCCGCTTCGACGACGAGCAACTCTTCTACCTGCAGGCTCGCGGGATCCCGCACGATCAGGCCCAGCGGCTCGTCGTGCGGGGCTTCCTCGGCGACGTCGTGCACCGCATCGGGGCACCCGCGGTCCGTGACAGCGTCACGGCGGCGATCGACGCCAGGCTCGACAGGGACCTCCTTCCGAAAGGCAGTGTGACGTTTTCATGAGCACCCTGGAAATCCGCGGACTCCACGCGGCCGTCGTCGAGGACGAGACGGCCACCCCCATCCTCAACGGTGTGGACCTGACGATGCGCTCAGGGGAGATCCACGCTGTCATGGGCCCCAACGGGTCCGGCAAGTCCACGCTCGCAAGTTGCATCGCCGGGCACCCGAAGTACCGCATCACCGCGGGCAGCGTCACTCTCGACGGCCAGGACCTCCTGGCCATGACGGTCGACGAGCGGGCGCGCGCGGGCATCTTCCTCGCCATGCAGTATCCGACAGAGATTCCCGGCGTCTCGGCTGCCAACTTCCTGCGCTCGGCCGCCGGCGCCCTCCGGGGAGAACAGCCGCGGCTGCGTGCCTGGGTCAAGGAGGTCAGCGAGGCGATGGCGTTGCTGGAGATGGACTCCTCCTTCGGTGAGCGAAACGTCAACGAAGGCTGGTCCGGGGGTGAGAAGAAGCGACACGAGATCCTTCAGATGGAGCTTCTCCGGCCCAAGATCGCCCTCCTCGACGAAACCGACTCCGGGCTCGACGTGGATGCCCTGCGGATAGCGAGCGCGGGCATCAACCGCTCGGTACGGTCCGGCGTGGGCGCTTTGCTCATCACCCATTACACGCGCATTCTGCGCTACGTCCGCCCCGACTTCGTCCATGTCTTCTACCAGGGGCGCGTCGTGGAATCAGGCGACGCGACACTGGCGGACACGCTTGAGGGTGACGGATACGCCCGCTTCGGTGTCCACAGCGGAGCAGTCGGCGGCTGCCAGTGAGCAGTGCGAGCCGCGACCGACGCCGGGTCGTCCTGCTCGGATCCACCGGGTCCGTCGGACGGCAAGCCGTCGATCTGATCGATGCCCACCCGGACCGCTTCGAAGTCGTCGCTCTGGCCTCGGCGGGGCAGAGACTTGAAGTCCTGGTCCGGCAGGCGGCCCGCCTGCGCGTCGACTACATCGGCATCACCGATCCGGCACAGGCGATGGACCTCGACACTCTCTGCCGAGCCTTGTATCCCCCGGACGCCGCGCTACCGGAGATCCTCGTGGGGCGCGGCGCGGCAGCCGAGCTGGCCGGCGTGGACAGCGACGTGGTCCTCAACGCCATCGATGGATCAGCGGGACTGCGTCCCTCGCTGGCGGCCCTGGACGCGGGGAGCATCCTGGCCTTGGCCAACAAGGAGTCACTCATCACCGGCGGCCTGCTCCTCACCAGCCGCGCCGCTCCCGGCCAGATCATCCCCGTGGATTCCGAGCACTCGGCCCTCGCTCAGTGTCTGCGAGGAGCCGATGCACGAGAGGTCGAGCGGCTGGTGCTGACCGCCAGCGGCGGACTCTTCCGAGGGCGCCGGAGAGCAGACCTGGCGGCCGTCACCGCGCAGCAGGCGCTGGCCCATCCGAAGTGGAGCATGGGCCCCGTCATCACAACGAACTCTGCGACTCTGATGAACAAGGGTCTGGAGATCATCGAGGCCAACCTGCTGTTCGGAGTGCCGTATGAACGCATCGATGCCGTGGTCCATCCCCAGGCCGCCGTGCACTCCATGGTCGAGTTCGTCGACGGGTCAGTCCTCGCTCAGTGCTCGACGGCCGACATGCGCCTCCCTATTGCGGCAGCGTTGGACTGGCCGCACAGGGTGCCGGGCGTGGTGGCCTCGCTGGACTGGTCAGCCCACCACGACTGGCACTTCGAACCTGTTGACCACGCCACGTTCCCCGCGATCGCCCTCGCCCGCACCGCAGGCGCTGCGGGGGAGTGCGTGCCCGCTGTCCTCAACACTGCCAACGAAATCATGGTCGCGGCCTTCCTCGCAGGCGCGATCGGCTTTCTGGACATCGTGGACCGTGTCGGCATGACAGTGCGCGACTGGCTGGAGTCGCACCATGACGACACGCCGGCTGACGGTCTCCAGGCCATCGAACATGCCCAGAAGTGGGCCGCACATCATGCCAGGCACCTGCTGTAACACGGAGAGTCGGTGACCGTCTCGATACCGACTACGCGTGCGTCAATCTGGGGCTGTGATCTGCGGCACATACTGTCACGGCAGGAGTCTCGAGCGGTGTCTCCATGGTGACTCGGAAAGAGGAGCAACCATGACTAGCAACACTGGTGTAGTCGTCATCGGCGGCGGATACGCCGGCGTGATGGCCGCCAACCGTCTGGCTCAGCGCAACGACGCGGCGGTCACATTGATCAACTCCAGCTCCACCTTCGTGGAACGAATCCGCCTGCATCAGTTCGTCGGAGGGTCTGACGACGCGGTCGTTGACTACAGCGACATACTGGCCGAGGGCGTCCAGTTGCAGGTCGACACCGTGGCGCGGATCGAAGCGACCGAGCGTCGCGTCACACTGCAGTCGGGAGCTTTGGTCGGCTACGACTATCTGGTGTACGCGGCAGGCAGCGGCAGTGCCGCGCCAGTCGTTCCCGGTGCCGCCGAGTTCGCCCACCCGATCGCGAGCCTGGAGGAGGCGCAGCGACTGCGTCCGATAGTTGACGCCGCGTCGGCGATCTTGCCAGTGACCGTGATCGGGTCGGGTCCAACCGGTATCGAGATCGCCTCAGAGCTGGCCGAAGCGGGTCGCAAGGTGACGATTGTTTGTGGCGGGTTGCTCGGTCCGTATCTGCATCCCAGGGCCCGGCGCTCATTGGCCAAGCGGTTCGCCAGGCTGGGTGTCACTGTGGTGGACGGGCCGGGGAGCAAGGTGACGAGCGTGGCTCGTGATGCCGTACAGCTCAGTGACGGGCGCGAACTGCCCAGTGAGGTGACCATCTGGGCCGTCGGGTTCACGGTGCCGGACCTGGCCGCGCGCAGCGGGTTGACCACCGACCCCCAAGGGCGTGTCGTCACCGACGAGACCCTGACGAGCGTGGACGATGAGCGGATCGTTGCGGCCGGGGACTCGGCCTCCCCTTCGAATCTGCCACTGCGGATGAGCTGCCAGGCCGCCATTCCCCTGGGAGCAAGGGCTGCCGACACGCTGCTCAGCCGGATGGCGGGTGAGCAGCCGGCACCCCTCAACCAACTTGTCGCTGGACAATGCATCAGTCTGGGCCGAGGTGACGGAATTTTTCAGCTCGCCAACAGGTCGGATCAGGCGACGTGGTTCCACATGGGGGGTCGTCTCGCCGCGACGATCAAGGAACGGGTCTGTGTGGACACCATCAAGACACTGACTGGCGAAGCCCACAAGCCGGGCTCCTACGGATTTCACCGTATCTCCGGTGGCCCCGCGAGGAAGCGACTGCTAGAGGCCAAGCGTCGGGAGGCATCCGGCACCGTGGTTGAGCACCCGGGCCGGCCATGACAGAGGAGGAACGGGCGGCCTCGGGCAACGGTGAGCGTACTGCCGACGCGGCAACCGAAGCGTTCGTCATTCACCGAAATCTGCTCTTCACTGTCGCGTACGAGATGCTCGGATCAGCGGCTGACGCCGAGGACGTCCTACAGGAGTGCTGGCTGCGATGGGTCAGGGTCGACCGAAGTCAAGTGCGGGATGATCGCGCCTACCTTGTCCGGATCACGAGCCGCCAGTCACTCAACCGTCTGCGCACCATGAGACGCCGAAAGGAGGATTACGTCGGTGCATGGCTGCCCGAGCCGCTTCTCACCACTCCGGACGTGGCCGAGGATGGCGAATTCGCCGAGAGCATGTCCATGGCCCTCATGCTCGTCCTCGAGACACTGTCGCCGACCGAGCGGGCTGTCTTCGTCTTGCATGAGGCCTTCGGCATGGGATACGACGACATCGCAGCCGCCGTCGATAAGAGGCCTGACACCGTGCGCCAGATCGCGCATCGCGCACGTCGCCATGTGAACGCCCGCCGTCCCCGGGCCTCAGCGTCCCCAAGCCAGACCCAGGCCGCCCTGGCTGCCTTCCAGCAGGCGCTCGCCACCGGCGAGTTGCAGGAACTGCTCGAGGTACTCGCACCCGAGGTCGTACTGGTCAGTGACGGCGGAGGGATCAGGCAAGCGGCGAAACGACCTGTGGTCGGTGCCACCCAAGTGGCGCGCTTCATACTCAGCCAGGCTGCGAGATCCCAGGGACTGCTCACCGGCGAACCAACGTCAGTCAATGGAAGTCCGGGTCTGATTCTCCGTTTGGACGGAGAGATCGACGGAGTCATGGCCATCCGTGTGGAGCATCTCCGTATCACCGGTCTCTACTATGTCCGCAATCCGGAGAAGCTGTCCCGCTTGGATTCCGAGACTCCTCTGTCCCGTCAGTGAAGAGTGGTTGAACGAGCATCGGCGGATCGACTACGCGACGTCGCGCGCCGCGTGGACGCGCTCGGCCTACTCCTTGGCCGGCGAGCTGATGAACCATGATGCCTACTTCGCGGTCACGCGTCTGCTCGTGGGCCCGCGCGTCACACCCGAGAACATTGAATCCGCTGTCTCGGCACCCGCGGAGAAGCGCTACGTCGATCGCGAATAGGCACCACGCAGGAGCCACGCACCGTGACCTGCGCTGCTTCGACGCTCGATACGGAGCTGTGCCGGTCGTGCGCTGGCCAGAGCGCCAGCGGTCGCGGTTGCGACGCCGACAGCTTCGCGCCCGGTGCGGCGGCCCCGTTGGGTGCCAGGGGACCGCCAATGCTCCGAAAGCATCGCCGGTTCGACGTTTTCCGCGTGGTCCGCGGGTACTCGCCTCATCGTGCCGAGGGCGCTGGCTGGACGTCAGCCCCTTGGCGGCAATGATTGCGACGGAGAGGGAAGTTCTCAGATGAGCACGGTCAAGGAAGCGGTGGACGTCGAGGTTCCGGTGCACACCGCCTACAACCAGTGGACCCAGTTCGAGGAGTTCCCGCGTTTCATGGAGGGGGTCGAGGAGGTCAGGCAACTCGACGAGCGGCACAGTCACTGGGTCACTCAGGTCAGTGGTGTGAAGCGCGAGTTCGACACCGAGATTGTCGATCAGCTCCCTGACGAGCGCATCACGTGGCGTACCACCACGGGTGACACCAGCCAGAAGGGCACGGTCCGCTTCCAGCGTTTGGACGACACGCACACCCGGGTCGAACTCGTCATGGACGTCGAACCGACCGGTGTCGCGGAGAAGACCGGCGACATGCTGGGAGTGATCGACCGGCGGGTGAAGGGCGACATGCGGCGCTTCAAGGAGTACATCGAGAAGCGCGGCGACGAGTCCGGAGCCTGGCGCGGTCGTATCAGGCCGGGTGAGTGACCCCGCCACCGTCGTCCCGCGCTGACCTGCCGAGCGGCCGCACAACGGGGGTGGGTCCGCCCCTCAGCAAGAGGGGGCGGACCCACCCCCGTCTCCGGGCAGCCGCCACCACATGCGCCGGGGCCGCGCGAGCCGGCGCCCCTCCGGGACGCCCCGGACACGGCGCCCCCGGCCGCTCGTGCACCGTACCCTCGGGTCGCGCTCGCTCGGCGGGCGTCACTCCCGGGGTCGGTCCGGCGTGCGCAAGGTGAGCATGGCGACGTCGTCGTTGTCGTCCGGTCGCACTCCGTGCAGCAGAGAGTCGCAGCATCGGGGGACTCGACCAGCCCGTCGGTGTAGAGCAGCAGCGTCGCGCGGGGCGGCTGGACGGTGACGGTGTCGGAGCAACAGGTGCCGGGGAGCGAGTCGCCCTGCAGGTACCTTCCCTTCGCCGCGAGGCATGCCGGAACACCGTTCCGCCGTCGTTGTCGGTACTTCCCTCCATATGCGCCCGGTCTGAAGGAGGCAACGGGATGGGAAGTGATCCGCCCTCCGTCGTGTGCGGTCGCCGGGACCTGCGAGAGTGGAGTGATGAACGTCGAGCGCAGGAACAACGTCAAGGTCACGGGCAATCCGCTCGGGCGCACGGTGGTGCTGGCACACGGATTCGGCTGCGATCAGAACATGTGGCGGTTGACGGTGCCCGCCCTTGAGGAGGACTACCGGGTGGTCCTCTTCGACTACGTGGGTTCGGGCCGCTCGGACCCGTCCGCGTTCTCGGCCGAGCGCTACGCGTCCCTGGAGGGGTACGCCCGCGACGTGGTGGAGGTCTGCGAAGCGCTCGATCTGCGCGACGCGGTCTTCGTGGGACACTCGGTGAGCGCGATGATCGGCGTGGTGGCGGCCGGGCTGGCCCCCTCACGGATCGGTGCTCTGATCATGGTCGCGCCGTCCCCGCGGTACATCGACGACGAGGGTTACCGGGGCGGATTCAGCGCCGAGGACATCGAGGAGCTGCTGGCGTCCCTGGAGTCGAACTACCTGGGGTGGTCGGCGACGATGGCGCCCGTCATCATGGGCAACGCCGACCGTCCCGAACTGGGCGAGGAGCTGAAGAACAGCTTCTGCGCCACCGACCCGGACATGGCGCGCGTCTTCGCCCGGACCACGTTCATGTCGGATTCGCGGGACGACCTGAAGGGTGTGAGCGTGCCGACGCTGGTGCTGGAGTGCACACAGGACGTCATCGCTCCGCGGGAGGTGGGTGCCTTCGTACACGGTGCCGTCCGGGACTCGACCCTGGTCACGCTGGATGCCACGGGACACTGCCCCCAGCTGTCAGCCCCGGAGGCCACCAACGCCGCGATCGTTGAGTTCCTGGCGCGTGCGAAGTGATGTGCCGCACGGGGCAGCAGCCCGATCCCTTCGAGTCCGACAGCGGAGGGGCACCGGGCCAGGTCTTCGCCTCGCTGCTGGAGGACAGTGCCGAGGACCTCTACGAGAGCGCGCCCTGTGGGTACCTGTCCACGCTGATGGACGGCACGATCGCCAAGATCAACACCACTCTGCTGGACTGGCTGGGCCTGGAGCGGCAGAACGTGGTGGGACGCATGCGCTTCACCGACCTGCTGACCGTGGGCGGCAAGCTCTACCACGAGACGCACTTCGCGCCGCTGCTGCGGATGCAGGGAGAGGTCGGCGGTATCGCGCTGGACGTGAAGGGGGCCGGCGGCAGCCGCATACCGGTGCTCGTCTCCTCCGTCGTCAAGCGCGGCACCACGGGAGAGCCCCTGCTCGTCCGGACCACCGTGTTCGACGCGCGGGACCGCCGGGCCTATGAAGTGGAGCTGCTCCGGGCCCGGAAGGCGGCGGAAGAGGCACGCGAACAGGCCGAGGCGGACCGGGCCCGGCTTCAGGACGCCCTGGCCGTACTCCAGCAGTCGCTGCTGCCCGCAAGCCTGCCCTCCGTGCCCGGGATGGAGTCGGCGGTGCACTACCGCACGGCTTCTCCCGATCGGCTCGGAGGCGACTTCTACGACCTCTTCCCGAGTGACGGCGGACGCTTCGCCTTCTTCCTCGGCGACGTGTGCGGAAAAGGACCGGAGGCCGCGGCGGTCACCTCGCTGACCCGCTACACCCTGCGTGCGGCCGCCCTGCACGATCCGGACCCCGTTGCCGCCCTGACCACCCTCAACAAGGTACTCAATGAGCGCTACAACGGCGGCGACCCGCGCTACTGCACGGTCATCTTCGGTCTCCTGGAGCCGGACCAGCAGGCCGGCACGGTCGCCGTCCACCTCGCCTCCGGCGGACACCCCTCCGCCCTGGTCCTCCGCGCCGGGGGCACGGCCGAGTTCCTGCCGACGCCGGGCGGGCTGCTCGTCGGCGTCCTGCCCACCGCTCCCTTCACCGCCGGTACGTGTGTCCTCGGTCCCGGGGACACGCTCCTGCTGTACACGGACGGCCTGACCGAAGCGCGCACCGGTGAAGACCGCACCAGCCTGTACGGGGAGGAGGCTCTCCTCGACTTCGCGGTCGACCATGCCGGCGAGTCGCCGGACGCCGTGATGAAGGCCCTGACCGATCTGCTGGACGGCTTCGGAGACGGCCTCGACGACGACACGGCCCTGCTCGTCCTCGGTGTTCCCGCCGCCGATCACGAGGGTGACGTCACCGAATGAGCCAGTTGGAGATCATCACGCGAGAGGCCGCCGCCGGGCCCGTTCTGGAACTCCTCGGCGACCTCGACTACGCAACGGCCGGCCGACTGCGCGAACTGCTCACGACCCTTGCCCTGCGGCAGGGAGGCTGCCTCGTCCTGGATCTGGCGGGAGTGACCTTCTGCGACTCCAGTGGCATCACCGCGCTGATCGTCGCCCGCAACCACGCGCTGGCCGCCCAGGCAGACGTCGTGCTCGCCTCCGTGCCTGACCACATGATGCGCGTCCTGCGGATCGTCGGCCTGGATCAGATCTTTCCCATCGATCCCGGTAGTGCCGCCGCCGTGTGACCCCGCGTGTCAGGTGGGAAACCGCCCGTCAGCGCGCGGTGCCTCACGGCCGGACCGTGACACCGCTCCTGTCGCGCACCGCTCCGGCGGGCAGGGTGGCGGTCGGCCGTCCGCGGTCGGTCTCGTCCTGTACGAGCAGGGACAGGAGGGAGGCGACGGTGAGGCCTGCTTCGGCGGGGTGGCGCAGCACCTTGTCCGGCTGGATGCGGTAGGTGTTGGTGCGTCCGTCGCGGGTGTGGGAGAGGTATCCGTCGTGTTCGAGGTCGGAGATGATCCGCTGGACGGCGCGTTCGGTGAGCCGGCAGTGGGCGGCGATGTCGCGGATCCGGATGTTCGGATTGTCGGCGATGGCCGCCAGCACGCGGGCGTGGTTGGTGACGAACGTCCATCCGAAGTGAGCTTCAGGTACCTCTGCCATGCACGGCATCCTACTGATCTTCCTCGCGGGAAAGTAGCCGGTCCGTCGCGGTGGCGGACGGACCGGCTCCGAGTTTCAGGCGGCCCGGATGTGCCCGCGACCACCGCGTCGCTGCCGTGGACGCCGGGGGCGCAGTGCTTCGCCGTGTGCGAGGTCGTGATTCGTTTCGCGGCCGTAGGCGGGGGCCTGGAAGAGGTTCTGCCATTGCGGCTTGGCGGGTGGCGTCCGGTCGTCGGTCTGCTCGCCACGGTGAATCTGCGGGTCTGACATTCCTCGTTCCTTACTTCGGTGCTTCTTTTCGCTTCTGCTGCGGGCCGTGGCCGCTGTCAACGGGCCGCACGGCGGGCGGACCGGTGGCGAAGCCACAGGGGCAGGGCGTACCACGACAGCCCGAACCAGACCATCACGCCGCCGACGAGCAGTTTCGCCATGAGTCCCGGCACCACGACGTGCAGGATCAGCAGCAGGGTGCACCCGATGGTCACGGCCATCAGGAGCATGCCGCACATCATCAGCCGGTGCGCCACTTCGACCATCTCGTCCTTCATCCGCTGCCCCGAGAGGAAGCGGTGGATGGAGACCGGCGCGATCAGGCACGCGGTGGCCGTGGCGCCCGAGATGACGGTGGTGACGTAGACGGCGTGGTCGAAGGTGTCCAGGTCGTGGAAGAGCGGGGTGAACGCGACGCTGAGCAGGAAGCCGAAAAGGATCTGAACCCCTGTCTGAGCGACGCGCGTCTCCTGCATGATCTCGTTCCAGCGGCGGTTGACCCGCTCACGGGGCGTCTCCGGTGTTTCGTCCGCGGCGGCACCGCCGTGACCCGCACACGTACAGCATCCGTCGGTCCCCGTTTCCGACCGCTCGATCGACTCCGTCGTCATGTCCGTGTCTCCCCCTCCCTTTGCGGACCGTTCATCTGCCCGTTGAAGCCGGTCGCATGCCGGTCACAGTGATGACCGGCCGGGAAGCGGCGTCTACTGCCCGTCCGCCGCCCGGCGGCGGGCCCTGGACGTCGGGCGCCCTCCGGACTCACCGCGGTCGGTCTCGTCCTCTACGAGCAGGGACAGGAGGGAGGCGACGGTGAGGCCTGCTTCGGCGGGGTGGCGCAGCACCTTGTCCGGCTGGATGCGGTAGGTGTTGGTGCGTCCGTCGCGGGTGTGGGAGAGGTATTCGTCGTGTTCGAGGTCGGAGATGATCCGCTGGACGGCGCGTTCGGTGAGCCGGCAGTGGGCGGCGATGTCGCGGATCCGGATGTTCGGATTGTCGGCGATGGCCGCCAGCACGCGGGCGTGGTTGGTGACGAACGTCCATCCGGGGCGCGCTTCGGGGACTTCAGCCATGCAGGGCATCCTACTGACCGTCTTTGCGTGAAGCCGACTACATGACATACTTTTCGTGTAATGGATGACAGGGCTTGTGTGAGTGCGGGAGGGACCCGAAGGTGTCTTTGCATAAGGCGGTCACTGGGTGCACGGACCCTGCCGAAGCGGGCCGGACACAGGACCTCGGTCAGGCCGCGGTGGTGCGGTACGAGTGGTGCGGCGTCTGCGTCGTCGGTGCGAGCGGCTCGTACGACATGTCCTCGATCACCCCGCTGTCGGAGGCATTGGGCGAGGCGGCGAGAGAGCATCCGAAGGTGGTGCTCGACGCCTCCCGCATCGCCTTCGCCGACTCGTCCCTCTTGAACCTGCTGATCCTCACCCAGCGAGCCGTCGACCTCCGAGTGGCCGCGCCGACGCAGCAGTTGCGCCGGCTTCTCGACATCACCGGGGTCGACGCGCTCCTCAAGGTGCGGGCGACGGTGGAGGAGGCCGCCACCTGCTAGGTCCGGCGGCGATGGCCCGGGGTCGGAGTGGATTGTTCGACACGGGGCATCCGGGATTCTGTTTGACGCGGCCCGGCCCGAGTTGCGGGAGCCGTGGAATTGATGGAGACAGTCATCGCCTCGCGGTGCGGCGGTAGGCCGCCCCGCGGGCGGGATTCACCAGGGGAGAGGTAACGCGATGATCCTTCCGGCGGAGAAGGAACTGCGTGCGGTGCTGGCCCGGTTCGCCCACGCGCGCATGGAGCACGACGTGTGTCCCACCGGTCACACCAGCCGGGCACTCGAGGACGCCACCTACACACTGTGCGTGATCACCGGAGCCCGAACCGCCGAGGACGCCCTGGCCACGGCGGACGCCCTGCTCGAGCGGTACACCGTCCGCCGGAGTGTCTCCCAGGACGACGAGACGCTCGCCGCCTAAAGGGTGTTGCAGAAGGCCGTGATCTGGGCATATCCGGTGTATGGCTGGGGTGTTAAGGGCCGAGCGGGTATGGGTGGAGAGGTTCACGGGGTTGCGGGTCGATCGGTTCGGCCGGCTGCTGCGGGCGGTCCGGGAGCGTGGCGGCGAGGGCTGTGGTTGGGGTCGTCCGTGGCGGCTTCCGTTGGCCGAGCGGGGATCACGCGGATCCGGCACCTGAGCCAACCGCTCCAGCAGGCCAGGCACCTCTCCACGCCCGACGTCGGACTGCTCGCGGAGCCGGTCAAGGGCAGGCGGAATCACAGATGAGGCGTCGGCAGACACGGTCTTCCAGGCAGGTCACGGACGTGGAGCACTCCATGGTCACGGGCACCTTCTCCGCATCGCCTGCTCACAACAACGCTGCGGCCTCGCCCGCAACCCAGGTCTGCTAGACACGACGGGTGTTCGGCAGGTCTGGGCGGTCAAGGAGCCAGAGCACGTACCCGGCATGGCACCGGGCCCACGGACGGTGCGAGGGAGACGCAAGGGCTCCAGAGCACGGTGAACGAGAGCAGGAACAGCACGCTCACTCTTCGTCTCAAATGATCATGAAAAGGGCAGCCGCTGACTACGCCGAAGCCCTGGGGACTCAGGACTTGAACGAGTCACCCGTTGCCCCGACCCTGCCAGGAGCCGGACCACGGCTGACTTGGCCGCCAGGCGGGCCCCGGCCGGGAGAACGCCTGCCCCGGGGTGGGGGCGCGGTACCAGATCTGGACCCTCACAGCAGGCTCACGCCGGTGCCGAAAACGGGCTGTGCCGCCGTTCGGGTTGTCCTCGCCCATGACGCGGAGGCCGTCGCGCGCGGACGCGCTGTTCCGTACGGAACAGCGCGTCCGCACTGCCTGCCCTGGTTCGGACGGGTCAGCGGGCGGGCTGACCGATCGTACGTCGGAGGCGAACCGGCAGGGTCCGGTGGCCGTTGCCGATCGCGGTCGGGAGGGTGCGCAACTCGCCAGCAAGAACGGCCAGTTCGATGTCCGGGAAGCGGGTGAAGAGCAGGCGGAGCGCCGTGGCCACCTCCATCCGGGCCAGCGGGGCGCCCAGGCAGAAGTGGACGCCGTGGCCGAACGCCAGGTGGTCCTTGTTCAGGCGGGTGACGTCGAAGCGGTCGGCGGTGGGGCCGTGCCAGTCGGGGTGGCGGTTGGCGGCTGCGTAGGAGGCGAGGATCGCCTCGCCGCGGGGAATCGTCCGGCCGTCGGGCAGAGCGATGTCTGTGAGGGCGTAGCGCAGCGGGAGGTGCTTGAGGGCGGGTTCGTGGCGCAGGGTCTCCTCCACGACGTCGTCCCAGGTCGCCCGGCCCGCGCGGAGGTGGCTGAGTTGTTCGGGGTCGGTGAGCAGAGCGGTGACCGCCTGGTCGATGACGTTCACCGTGGTCTCGTATCCGGCGCTGATCATCAGCAGGAGCGTGTCGCGCAGTTCGCCGTCGGTGAAACCGCCGCCGTCGCCCTCGTGGTCGCGGGCGGCGATGAGAAGGGAGGTCATGTCGTCGGCGGGTTCGGCGCGTTTGGCGGCGATCAGGTCATCGAGGGCCTTATAGAGGGACGCCGTGTTCTCGGCGGCCTGCACGGCGGTGGCCGTGGTGTCAAAAACGCCGTCCACCACTTTGCGAAAGCCCTGGAGTTGGCTGTCGGGGATACCCATGAGGCGGCCCAGTACCGCGATGGGCAACGGGTACGCGAAGTGTTCGCGCAGGTCAACGCTCTCCCCGGCAGGCCGCGCCTCGAGGTCGTCGAGGAGCGTCGTGACGATGGTCTCCACGGTCGGCCGCAGGTCCTGGACGCGGCGGGCGCTGAGGGCCGGCGCGACCATCCGGCGCAGCCTGCGGTGGTCGCCGCCGTACGCCGTGAACATGCTCTCTACAGCGATCCACAGGGCCAGCGGCCACGTGGACACGGTGTCGGCGTAGGCGGGCCAGTGGGCGCGGCCGTCCTTGGAGACCTGCGTGCTGGTGAGCAGTTGCTTGAGGAGGGCGGGGTCCGTCACCGACCAGACGGTCAGACCCAGGAGGTCCACGCGAGTGGCCGGGCCACGGTCGCGCAACGCCTGGTGCTCGGCGTGGTGGTCGGAGGCTGCGGGGTCCAGGACGAGGGGTGTCGACGACTGTTCGGGCATGGAGGCTCCAAGGCGGACGGCAGGGGTGGCGGCAGCAGCTCGAGTCGTCCGAGCGGTGAGCCGACGGGCCGGGTGTCGGTGTGGGTGACGGTTGGTGTCGGTCACGTACAACTGACCGTGGTGTCCACCGACTTGTGACACCCGACCGGATCCGCGCTCAGCGTCACACCCGCTTCAGCAGATCGAAGAACAAGCTGCCACGCATCACTCGTCGAGAGCGACTACGCGCTCTACGCCCAGGTCTTCCTCGACGTCGACCGGCGAGGTAGGTGTCGTGAGTGGGATGTCAGACAACGCCGCGGCACTCGGGCGTGATACGGACCGGCCGCCGCCGTCCGACCTCGCGGATCAGGGTCGACCCGCCGTTGCGGCAGCTCCGGCTCGGCGATCCGTGGTTTCGTCAGGCTCACGCACGTCATACAGGTCGAAATGCGTCCCGGAACCGATCCGGCCGCGGGGGTGCCGACGGCTCAGGTGAGTGCGGCGCGGACCGCCTTGAGGTACGCATCGACGTCGTACACGGCGTGCGAGATGGCCGGATAGCGCTTGATCATCGCGTCGTAGGCCTCGGGCCCCGAGTCCGATGCGGTGGCGTCGGTGAAGACGGTGACGTGGTAACCGCGTTCCATGCAGCTACGGGCCGTGGACTCGACGCACATGGTGCCGATCATCCCGGCGATGGCGATGTATTCCACCCCGTGCTGACGGAGCTGCACGTCGAGGTCGGTCGTGGCCAGGACGTCGATGTTCTTGTGCGGCGCGATGACGATCTCGCCCCGGGCGGGAGAGAGGTCCGGGTGGAACTGCGCGCCCCAGCTGCCCGCCTCAAACATGCGGTTCTCGAACATCACCTTGTGGATGCCGGCCGGGCGCTTCCAGGTGGTGTAGTCCTCCTCGGTGTATGACATGGGGGCGAAGAACACCGGGAGGCCCAGTCCGCGCGCCCCGGCCAGCAGCCGCTTCAGGTTGTGGATGGTGCCGATCCTGTCGAACTCCGCCTGGTAGAACGGGTACCCCTTCCCGTCCTCGTGGAATACCTCGTTCGTCGTGTCGATGAGGAGCAGCCCGATCCGGCCTGCTCCGTACGGTGTGCTGGTCATGGCGAGGCGCTTTCGACGTTGTTGTGACGCTTTTACCCAATGACCGACGGGACGTCCGGAGCGTTACACACAGGGGTGCCGGAAGCACGCTCCCCGCACACTGCGACATCCGCCGACGAGGTCCATCGCGTGTCTGGACCGTGCACCCGGAGGGACGCCCCTACGAGCCGCTCTTCACGGTCTGAGGCTCAGACCGCTCCGCCCCTTTGCGGTCGTAGAAAGCCTTCGAGGTATTTCGTCAAAGTCGAAGAACCCCCGGCAACACCGGTCAGCGGCTCGTAAAACGGTTCTCGATGGACAGATCGATCCGGCTCCGGGCGAAGTGGTACAGCCTTGGCGGGTGTTCAACCCTGGAGTCAGACACGGTGACATCTACCGGCCGTCATCCGATTACGACACAATCAACTCATGGCGATCACCACCGTCGTGCCCCCGACCCGGAACACACTGTTTACTCTCGTCCGAGGGGCCATGACAGGCGGTGTGATCGGGGCGTCACTGGCCGCTCTCGTCGTCGGCGCCGTCATCAGGAGCGTGCCGCTTTTCGTCACCGGACTGGGAGTGCCCGCGGTCTATGCCCTGCTCGTCTTCCTCGCCGGTGCACCGCGACGAGCCCGGGAGGCGGCGATCGCACCGCGAACGGCGCTTGCGATGACCGAGAGTGTGGAGGCCGCTGGGGGCGAGGCGACCAGCGACGTGGCGGTGCGGTTCGTGTCGACGGTTGTGCCGGACGAGGCACCGGCGTACCGCGTCGCGTTCACGCAGCACGTCCACCTCGCCGACCTGCCCGACTACCGGGTGGGCGGCGTTGTGGTGGTCCAGTACCCGCCGGGCAGGCCGTGGCGGGTCAGGATCGTGAAGCGGCCGACACCTGAGTGGGAGGAGCGGGCGGCCGGCGCCCGCATCGACCCCGCGCCGGGGCCGATCCTTACCAGCGAGAACCTCGAGAGCTCCGCCGTCGGCTTCGTCAGGCTGCTCGCCATGCTGCTCGCCGCGGCCGGTGTGTTCCTGTTGTTACGCGCCGACCTGTTCAACGAGGACATCTCCGCGGGGTCGCCGTCCTCCACCCGGCCCTCGGTCTCCACCTCTGGCTCCTCGTCGACCACGGTAGTTACGTCGGCCTCCGGCACGGTCACTCTCGGACCGCACCAGTCATTCCTCGACCAGGGCGAGCTGCGTGAGGCTGTCACCGCACTCACCCAGGACACGGACGCGCACATGGGACTCACTGTCGTCGTACAGGACCGGATGCTGTCCGTCGTGTACGCGCCCACCGGCTCGCAGACCCCGACATTCGACCTGCACTCCCTGCCGTACGAACGCTTTCCCGCCCTGGTCAAGGAGGCGGGAAGCAGCCTCGGGGCCGAGTCGCCGCAGACCTGGGAGCTCACCGTCGAGCGCCTCACCGGCTCCCTCGCCATCAGGGTCGGTGTCACAGGCGCCGGGGGGACCGCATGGCTGGAGGCGGACGGGGACGCCAACGTTGTCCGGCGCACACCGGCGCGCTGACGGATGCCGCGCCAACCGGTTCTCACCGGGAAAGGGGAACCCACCGATGAGAGGAAGTCGTCACAGGTGAAGTCCAGCCGTCGTGGTGACGGGAGGCGTGTTCTGGCAGCACCGCCGGCCACGGACCAGGGCCCGCAAGACGGTGACCCCTAGCCTACGAATGGCCGGGGCAGCCCTAGTAAGAAGCCAGAACCAGAACCCAGTAAGAAGGTAGAGCCGCATGAGCCTTGAAGGGGATCTGGCACTGTGGTGCGCGGTGTTCGGCACCGTCGCGCTTGTCGGCTACACCCGGTCGCTGACTGGGCTTACCGCAGCGCAACGGTCGGCGCGGGTGATGGGGCGAATCGAACGGGTCCGCGAGCCCCGGCACGGAAGCTCGCAGCGCGATGGAATATCCGTGGTCGTTTCCTTCCAGGACCCCCACAGCGGTCAGCAATTCACCGTGACGAACGACAGCGGCCACGGGGAGAGGGTCACAGCAGCCTGGACGGGACGGGAGATCGGAGTCCGCTATCCACGGGGAAGACCGCACGCGTACCAGTTCACCAGCGACCCCTGGGCAAGCCGGCACGGACTTGGATGGCCGAACTTCGCCCTCTTCCTCATCTACGTCGGACTGGTCGTCTTCGCCGCGATCGACTGGAGCTGGCCGTGGGCACTGATCGGATTCGGCGTGCCCTGGACCCTGTCCGGCGTGTGGTACGTGCCCCAGAGCGCACGCGCGGTGAGACGTCGTATCGCCGTGCTGAACTCCTGCCCCCCTGTTCAGGGCCGTGTCATCGCCGTGCTCACCGACACCGACACCGACAGCGAGGGCGGCACCTTCACCAGCCACACGCCGGTCGTGGCCTTCACCACCCACGAGGGAACAGCCGTCACCGCCTATTGCCCCGACGGCCTGCCCGACGCCCCCGCCGGCCACGGAGGCGAGGTCACTATCCACTACGACCCCGACGACCCCGCCGTCTTCACCCCGAACCTCGCGTCCGAGGACCGCTCCCGCCTGCTCGACATCACCTGCGGCACCGTCGCACTGACCCTCGGAGTGGCTGCGGTCGTCGTCGGAGCAGCGCTGCTGTGACACCGAAGAGCGACGGTCCGCACCGGAGGACGCCTTCGCACCTGACCGTTTTCAATGTCGGCCGATTCGAAACCGAAGCCGAGCTGGCCGAAGGCTTTCATGAGGGACGACATGGACTCGCTCACTGTCACGCCCCTCCCGACCCAGGTCAAGGAATCTCACCTGCGGTCACATCGCCGAGAGGTCTCCGGTCTCACTGGACATGAGCGTGAAGCGTTCCCTCGAACCGGCGGGCCGGTGTCACGGCCCCGTCTGTCATCACTCCCGTGCGTGCCGGACGGGCGTCCAGGAGAGCGGGGACGACTCGTGAACGCCTGCACCCCGCAGGGACAGCGATGTCACACGGCGGGGGCCAATCATCAAGCACGCGGCCTGTCGCCGCATGGCACACCCTTTCGGAGAAGATATGCGCACCACCCTCGACACCAAGGTCGCCCTCGTCACAGGCGCCTCCTCCGGAATCGGCCGCGCGACCGCGCTCGCCCTGTCCGAGGCGGGAGCCAAGGTTGCCGTCGGCGGCCGCCGGGCCGGCCGCATCGCCGGCCTGGTCGAGGAAGCGCCCGGCGAGATGCTGGCTCTCGACATGGACGTCACCGACCCCCAATCCGTGCGAGACGCCGTCGAGGCGACCGTGGACCGTTTCGGCGCCCTGGACATCGTGGTGAACAACGCGGGCCTCATGCTGAACGGCCTGGTCCTGGGCGCGGACACGACGCAGTGGACCCGCATGATCGAGACCAACCTGCTCGGCTCGATGTACACAGTCCACGCCTCCCTGCCCCACCTGCTGGAGTCGAAGGGCACCGTCGTGCAGATATCCTCCACGTCCGGGCGTACGTCGTCGGCCGGGACCGGCGCCTACTCGGCGACCAAGTTCGGCATCACCGCGTTCTCGGAAGCGCTGCGTCAGGAGGTCACCGAGCAGGGCGTGCGCGTCGTCGTGATCGAGCCCGGCTTCGTCTCCACCGAGTTGATCAGCCACTCCACCAACCCCGCCAGCAGGGCCATGGCCAAGAAGCTGGCCGAGTCCATGCGCACCCTTCGGGCCGACGACATCGCGGCCGCCGTGCTGTACGCGGTCACCCAGCCTCACCACGTCGCCGTCAACGAGATCCTCGTCCGCCCGACGGACCAGGCCCGCTGATCGACCGGCTGTCACGAAGTCACTTGGTGGTCCTCACCTTGTACTTGCCCAGGCTCGGGCACCGCCCGGTACGGGACCCGGAGAGGTTCGAGGGCGATGCCTTCAAGTCCGGCTGGTGTCCAGGTCAGCCTGCGGCACCACGTGGTGAGGTCCGTGTACTGCCCAGGCGCATCAGGCGAAGATGACCTGGCGCGCAGGCCAGGCCCGAGAGGCCACTGAGGGAGATTGCCGGAATGCGGCACGAGTTGATCGGTTGGACCGCCCTGCACAGCGCCCGGAGCACCGCCTGCTTGACCGAGCGCCCTGTCTATCTCCTCCCTCACCACCGGCGGTGAGGGGAGGGGCCGCGGACGCTCAGACAGCGGACACCAGACGTCGGTCCCACGGATCGGAAGGTTGACGTGGGCACAGTGGACGAAGTCCTCGGTGGTCGTGGCCTCGTGGTCCTGATCCAGCATCGACGCCATGACCTATTCGCGCAGGGGCTCTCGTTCCACGGGGCTCGGCAGTGCCACGAAATCCTCCAAGCCCAGGGGGACCTGAGATTCAGCCGTCGCCTCGGTTCCCGCGCTCGTGATGAACGAACCTGCTGCGTGGCGTTGCCATGCTCTGTCCCGCTCTGACCACGCTGCCGGAACGGACGGCCCACCCGCGCTCCCGTGCTGACGCGGGTGAGCGGGTGGGCCGGTGGGGAGTGCTCGGTTCAGGTGCCGCGAGCGCTCAGGATCCGTCTGGACCGGCGGGAACTACCGACGCCTGGTGTTGACCTCGTCCGCGTGTATCAGCGCTGTCTTGTGGCTGTACTGGATCGTGTACATCTTCTTCGCGCCGAAGACGACCTTGCCGCTGGAGGGGAAGAAGTCGTCGGTGAGCGCCGGTGCCGCCGTTGCCACGTAGGCCTGCCCGGCGGGCACGCCGTACATGCTCAGCGGGGCCTGCGTCGAGGGCGAGAGGCCCTCGGGGTACTCGTTCGCGTCCGGGTAGCTGGTCCCGAAGACCTTCAAGGCCTCGGTGCCGGCCGGCCGGACGACGGTGACGCCGCGGGCGGGGATGGTGACGCTGCCGCGCGGGTTGTGGAACCACACCTTACTGCCGCTGTACCAGATGGCGGTCCAGTCGCGCTTCTTGTCGGCGACGACGAACTGCTGGCCGGCCTGGGCGGCGGCTCCCCAGTCGCTGATCCGGTCGGTGCCGGGCTCGTCAGGGTGGATCGACTGCTCGCCGAACAGCGGGGCGTCGGCGCGCGGTTCGGTGCGCAGGCGCACGAAGTTCGCCGGCTGGCTCACCGGCGAGCACTCGTCGGTGGCGCCGCTGCCGTCGTCCTGCGGGCACAGCTCCATGGTCTGCTCGTTGTCGGAGAAGCCAGGCGCGATGGTCACGGCCGAACCCACCGGTCCGACCCCGTGCCGCCCCCGCAGCGGCGCCCCGACCAGGGACATGAAGCGCTCCCAGTCCCAGGAGGGTCCCGGGTCCCAGTGCTGGTCGTTGGTGAACCGGTCGGCCGGAGCCAGGACGTTGTCGTGGCCGACGATGTGCTGCCGGTCCAGCGGGATGTCGAACCGCTTGGCCAGGTACTTCACCAACTCAGCGGTGGCGCGGTACTGCGACTCGGTGTACCAGGTCGCGCCGAGCGCGGCGTAGCCCTCGTGCTCGATGCCGATCGAGTGCAGGTTGGTGGAGTAGTTGCCCGCGTGGAAGCCCAGGTTCTTGGTGGGCACCATCTGGGTCACCGCGCCGTCAGAGGATCGCACCACGTAGTGCGCCGACGTGGAGCTGGCCGGGTCCTGGAACGTGGCGATGGCCGACTCGTAGGGCGACTCGGTGTCGTGGATCACGATCTGGTCGATCCGGACGCCGTTCGCCGGCCGGTTCGAGGCCTGCCCGTTGCCCGGGGCCGCCGGGACGAAGGTGCAGTCCAGGGTCGGCGGGCACTCGGGGTCCGTGGACGCCGGGGCGCTGGGCAGCTTCAGCGAGGTCACCTGGGAGGTGGCCGGGTCGACCTGCTTGTCAGCGCTGAGCCGCACGGTCTCGCCCGCGTCCGTCTTGCGGGCGGCACCCTTCTTCATGGTCTCGAAGACCCGGTCCGCGAACGCCGAGGCGCCCTGGCGCACCGTGGCCTGGCTGTACCGGGCGACCGCGCCGTACCAGTCGTCCGGGTTCTCGGAGGTCTTGCCGTTCAGCTCCTTCTGGTACGAGGCCAGCAGGGCGGCGCCCGCCCGGATGTTGGACGAGGGATCGGTGCGCACCTTGTCGGGGGACAGGCCGGACAGCTTCGCGCCCCGCTGGAGGGTGTGCTTCGCCTCACCCTTGGCGAGGTGCGCGGCCTCGGCGCGGCCGGCCATGCCCGCCGAGCCGCCGGCGATCATCTCGGGGGTGACATCGGTCAGATGCATGGGGCCGTAGCCGCCCGAGGCGCTGTGCCGCCCCTTGTGGGTGTCCCAGGCCGACTGCTCGTAGGCCACCGCGAGCAGCACCTGCTGGGGGACGTCGTACTCGGCCGCGGCGGCGGCGAAGTCCTTCTGGAGGGCGGGGTCGTCGGCTGGATTGCCCTGTGTGGCCTGAGCCACTACCGGAACGGCGATGGCTCCCGCCACGGCCACGGCTGCCGCGCCGAGCGCGACGGGGCGCCGCCGGAGGGCATGCTTTCGACGGGAGTTCGTCTCTCTTGGCATCAACTTCCCAATTCTGGGCAGAGGTGGGGGGCGCATCGACCGTCGGCGGGTCAGACAAGCATGCCGCCCCGGGGTCGATGCCCCTCGAACGTAGCAGACGATATACGCATCAGATCACAACGTTGTGTTCGGGAGCGTCCGCACAAACGGACGTCTCGGGGCAGGTGTGGCGTACTGAACTCCCGCTCGAATCGGCCCAGATGCCACGCCTCGGATGGTTGCCATCCCGCGTTCGATGCTTTCCGAAACGTAGCAGGCGATGTACACGTCGGATCACAACGTTGTGCTCGGCAAGGCCCTCGGTACCGCTGATCCACTCCCGGGTGACGATGAGCATCGTGACCCACGCGAGCCCTGCCTGTTGCACACCCTGAACCTCACAACGTTGTTCACCCACATCGCCGTCACTCCTGCGCGGGCGACCCCCGTGATCAGAGGGAGAACTTGCCCACCGCAACGGGGACGCAAGGACCTCAGAGACAGCGTGTCGTGTGGAGCGACGGCGCGGATCCATGGTCTGACAGGGCATGGATCCGCGCGCCGGGGGTGGCGACCCTTGAGTTCGCACAGTCCACCGCAGAACAGGGAGCCCGTGATGAAGGAAGTGACCGTGACCGGCGTGCGAGGCAAACGCGTCGTCGTGACCGGGGCGAGTGACGGCGTCGGTCTCGGCCTGGCCCTGCGGCTGGCAGCCGCCGGCGCGGAGCTGGTCCTGCCGGTGCGCAACGAGGCCAAGGGCGCCAGCGCCCTGGAGCGGATCCGGGCGGCGGAGCCGGATGTCAAGGTGTCGACCCGTGCCCTGGATCTGGCCTCGCTGGCCTCGGTCCAGAAGCTCGCCGCCACCCTGGAGGCGGAGGGCCGGCCCATTCACCTGCTGATCAACAACGCGGGGGTGATGGCACCGCCGACCCGGCACACCACCGAGGACGGCTTCGAGCTTCAGTTCGGCACCAACCACCTTGGGCACATGGCGCTCACCGGTCGGCTGCTGCCGCTGCTGCGGGAGGGCCGGGCACGGGTGACCACGGTGACCAGTAGCGCCGCGCGCAGTGGCAAGCCGGACTGGGAGGACCTCCAGGCCGAAGGGGGGTACGCGCCGGTACGGGCGTACAACCTGTCGAAGCTGGCCAACCTCCTGTTCGCGCTGGAGTTGAACCGTCGCAGTACGGCGGGTGGATGGGGCATCGTCAGCAACGCCGCGCACCCTGGTACGACCCTCACCAACCTGTACGCGTCCGGGCCCAACCTGGGCCGGTCCCGGCCCTCGCCGCACGAGGCTATCGTGCGGCGGCTGGCCCGCTGGGGTCTGCTGGTGCAGTCCGTGGACGCGGGGCTGCTGCCACTGCTGTACGCGGCCACCAGCCCGGAGGCGGACGGCGGGCAACTCTACGGCCCCGACGGCCTTGGGCAGTTCACTGGCGGGCCTACCCGGCTTGCGGTCTACAAGTCGGCGCGCGACGAGGCGACGGCGGCCCGGATGTGGCGGGTGAGCGAGGAGCTGACCGGCGTGAGGTTCCCCGCCGTATGAGGCACCCGGCGGCCGATGCGAGCACCGTCCGCGCAGGCCAGCGCATATGAGGGAAGCAAAACAGGGGGTGTGGCCGCTGCCGGGGTGGGTGAGGGGTTCGCAGCTGGCGGTTGGCTGCGCAGGTGCTGGCGTCGGTGGTGAGGGTGGAGGGTTGTGGGGGTGACATGGGCTGTGGTGCGGACGTGTTCCTGGATGACGGGGAAGTGGTCGCCGGGGGCGTCCGTGCCGTGAGTGAACGTTGGCCTTGGGGCTGGGGGCCGTTGGGCCGGCGCGAGGAATCGCGCCGGTCGAGCAGTTCGTGCTGGACCTCCGGCGTCACCCGGCGGGGACGGGGACGACGGTGCGCTGTTCGTCGGTGGACATGCCCCACGAGTGGGCCAGGTCCCAGTGTGGGTGTTCACCACGCCGGACCCAGGCCCGCGCCTGTCGGGAACGGACGTCGTCCATCTGCGGCGGAGTCTCATCGACCAGGTCATAGTCTCTGCGGGGGAGATCGAGGCGCCCGTATCCTGAGCGGTTCTTCTACCACGCCGGGGAGCGCATCGCTGCTGGCCCCGCCGCCGTGGCGGTCACCGCCATGAGTGATCTGCCGATGCGACTGACGGGTCCTGTGGAGCGCATCGTTGCCTGTTCCCCCCTGGTCGAGTCGGTTCGGTCGGGGTGAATGTATCGGCCGCACGGGTTGGTGGTGTGAGGCCCGAACTAGCCACAAATGATCACGGAGGGGTCTGTTCCGCCCCTGCCGCGGACCACCGCCGGGGGCGCACGGACTAGGTTTCCGTGTCCCTCAACAGCCGGTCGACGAGCCCGTCGATGTAGTCGGGGGCGAGTGGCACCACGCCGAACAGGACGCGGATGTACATCGGGGCCAGGACGTGGTCCAGCACGTCGAGCGCGTCGGGTGCGGGCTCGCCGCGGTCGCGGGCGCGATCGAGCATGGACTGCAGTTGCCGGGTGCGTTCGGCCCGCAGATCGGCCCCCGCCTGCCGGCCCTGCCGTCCGCTGCTGGACAGGGCGACCGCCAGATGCAGCACCGCCGGACCGTCGGGCCCGGTGATCTCCCGGGCCACTTGGGCCGCGTACGTACGCAGGTCGCCGGCGAGGCTCCCGGTGTCCGGCATCGGGGACTGCGCATCGAGGCGGGTGAGCGCCACGTCGGTGAGCAGGGTCTCGAGGCTGCCCCACCGGCGGTAGACGCTGCTGTCGGCCACGCCTGCGCGGTCGGCGACGTCGCCGACGGTGAACTTGCCGTAGCCGCGCTCACTGATCAGATCGGTGACGGCCTGGTGTACCTGCGCGCCGACACGGGCACTGCGCCCGCCGGGTCGCCGGGCTCGCTGTTGCTCGTTCATGCCCTCCAGCTTAACGCAGTCGGGGCTTGCGTTTGCGAGAGGAGCCTCTCTATAGTCACCTAACGCAGTCATTGACTGCTTTAGGAATGCTCGGATGTCCGGGCGCAGCCAACGACGGAGGGGGATCCCATGGCCGCACCGCATGCGACCGCGGGCAGTCGGTCGGACCGGGCCGTGCTGCTCGCGGTGACCTGCCTGGGGCAGTTCATGGTGCTGCTCGACAACACGATCGTCGGAGCGGCACTGCCCGACATGCAGGAGAGCCTGCACACGCAGTTGACCGGACTGCAATGGATCGTGGACGCGTACGTATTGCTGGTCGCCATGCTGCTGCTGTCCGGCGGGGTCTTCGCCGACCGGTTCGGCCGCAAGCGGGTGTACCTGACCGGTGTGGCCGTGTTCACCGTCGCGTCGTTGCTGTGCAGCCTCGCGCCTTCGCTGGGCTGGCTGGTCGCCGGCCGGGTGTTGCAGGGCATCGGGGCCGCGGCGCTGAGCCCGGCCTCGCTGGCCCTGCTCGCCGCCGCCCACCCGGTGCCGCAGGAACGGATCCGGGTGATCGGGTTGTGGGCCGGAATCAGCGGAGTCGGTCTGGCCGCAGGGCCCGTGGCCGGGGGCGTACTGACGGACGCCTTCGGCTGGCCCGCCATCTTCCTCGTCAATCTGCCCATCGGCGTGGTCCTGGTGCTGGTCGGCCTGCGTCACCTCGGCGAGTCCCGCAACCCCGGCGCACCCGCGATCGACGTCCCGGGCACGGCGCTGTCCGTTCTGGCAGTGGGGGTACTGACCTACGGGCTGATCGAGGGAGGCGCCCGCGGCTGGACCTCACCGGTCATCGTGGGCAGCTTCGCCACCGCGGTGATCCTCCTCGCCGCCTTCGTCGCCGTCGAAGCCCGTCGCGACGCTCCGATGCTGCCGCTGCGGCTGTTGCGGCAGCGCATGTTCACCGTGTCCAACACCGCCATGGTCGTGGTGGGGTTCGCGCTCATGGGTTCGTCGTTCTTCTTCTCCCAGTTCTTCGTGTACGTCCAGGGCAGCTCGATCCTGCGCGCCGGCCTCCAGACCCTGCCGGTGTCCGTGGCCATGGTGATCGTCAGCCCGTACGCGGGCCGGCTCGCGGCCCGGTACGGCTTCCGCATCGTGGTCACCGCCGGCCTCGCCCTGGCCGCCCTGGGACTGCTGGCCCTCGGTATGGTGCACGCCGACACCGGCTACGCACACGTGTGGTGGCGGCTGGGACTCGCCGGCGCCGGCTTCGCCCTGGCCATGTCCCCGCTGACGGGCGCCGCCATCCAAGCGGTCAGCCCGCAGGAGGGCGGCCTCGCGTCGGGCATCAGCAGCACCACCCGGCAGATCGGCGCGGTGCTCGGTGTCGCGGTGCTCGGAGCCGTCGTCCGCACCCGGCAGTCGGGCGGCGGCTCCTTCGAGGCCGGCCTCAACAGCGCCTTCCTCGTGGCCGGCACCGTCACCGCGGCCACCGCCGTCTTCACCGGCCTGTGGCTGACGAGGTCCAGGCCCGCGAAGGACTCCACGACCCCCGCACCCTCCACCGGCGCCGAACCGGTCGCCTCCCCGAACGCGGCTTCCACGCACAGCGGTTGACCACGGACGGGAGCCCCGTTCGACGACTACGCAAAGGACCCCGATCTTGTCCCCCGACCCGGCCACCCCACACCCGCTGCCCGCCCACGACCGCGTGGTGTTCCTCAACCCACTGGTCACCTCTCCGAACATCACCGTGGGCGAGTACACCTACTACGACGACCCCGACGGCGCCACGGACTTCGAGCACCGCAACGTCCTCTACGCCTACGGGCCGGAGCGCCTCACCATCGGCAAGTACTGCGCGATCGCCACCGGCACCACCTTCCTGATGGCCGGCGCCGAGCACCCGACGATGGGGGTGTCGACGTACCCGTTCACCATGTTCGGCGGCCGGTGGGCCGAGCAGACGCTGGACATCGTCACCGCCATGCCCAGCCGCGGCGACACCGTCGTCGGCAACGACGTCTGGTTCGGCCACCGGGCGACCGTCATGCCGGGCGTACGGATCGGCGACGGCGCCATCATCGCGGCCGGCGCCGTAGTGACCGCCGACGTCCCGCCCTACACGGTCGTCGGCGGCAACCCGGCCAGACCGATCAGGCAGCGCTTCGCCGACGCCGACGTCGAGCGGCTGCGGCACGCGGCTTGGTGGGACTGGCCCGCCGACCTCGTCACCGCACACGCGCGCACCATCATGGCCGGAACCCCGGCCGACATCGCGCGCATCGCCGCCGAGCTCGGACGGACGGCCCCTTGAACCGCGCGTGGGGAACCGCGTGTGAGCCGATGGCCGGCCGGCAGCTCGACCACGCGTGGCTCGCCCCCACCACCCCCGGCGCCGCGACCGAGCGCCGGGGCGTTCCGGCTCGTTCGGCTCGGGCCCGGGCAGCCGGCTCCTGCTCGACCACGGAGCGCAGGCGCCGGGTGTGGTCCACAAGGCGTTCGACTCCGGTCAGCGTGACCCTGGCGGTCAGGTGTGGGTCCGCGCCGGAGGCGGCCGGCCTCAGCTCCGACTCGCCAACGGCGAGAAGGTCGAGTCCCACCCCATCGAGCTCGCCACCGACCTTGTGGTACGCGCCTCGGCGGTGCCGCCACCCGAGGAGTCCGCGGAGCACAGGTGACTGCGGACGGGTCAGTCCGCGAAAGCGGCGACGTACGACGCCACGCACGACTCGGGTGTCGCCAGTGAGGTGACGACGTGGCTGTCGACGGTCGCCGGCGGATCGAACGGCACATGGAGCAACCGCTCGGAACGGAACCCGGCGAGTTGCTCGGCCGGCATCAGGGTCCAGGCCTCGGGATCGCGGCCGACCTCGAACAGCACGTTGGACAGGTCTCCGGCGGGTCGGCGGACTGGGGCCACGGGCGCGGCGGCGAGGAGCGCGTCGTGCAGCGGCGGGTCGCTCTCCCGCGCGGGAAGCCTCAGTCCCCGTGGATCAAGATGACGCAGGCCGACCGCCGGCTCACCGGCAGCCGCGTGGTCGCGCGCGAGCACGGCGTGTACCGGCTCGGACCACGCACGCGCCACCGTCACCGCCGACGAGGCGATCACTCCTCGTACCAGCGCCACATCCAGCTCGCCGTCCCGGACGGCGGCCAGTCGTGCGGCCACCGGGAGGTCGACCAGCTCCGGTTCGGCAGGGCGCTCGCTCACGCGCAGGCGCTCCAGTGCGCGGTCGAGCCGCCACATGGCACACGACGCCGTGCCGATCCGCAGCGCCGCGGCCGGTTCCCCGGCGACCACCCGGACCCTCGCCGCCGTGGCAAGGGTCTCGCGGGCCGCGTCGAGGACCCTCGCACCCGCCGGAGTGAGACGCACCCGCCGTGAGGTGCGTTGCAGCAACTGCACTCCGAGTTCGCGTTCGAGTCGGCTGATCTGCTGGCTCACCGCCGACTGCACGATGTTCAGCCGTTGCGCCGCCCGCCCGAAGTGCAGTTCCTCGGCGACAGTCACGAAGTAGTGCAGCGCTCTGAGCTCCATCTCTCTGATCTATCACATGATGTGATCGCTACTGGAGGGTGCTGGTTCTTGTTCGCCCGGGACGTCGCCGCTGTGATGGCTCCGAGGCCGCCGCAGAGGCCGAGGAGTCGGCTGCGGCAAGGCGGCAAGATCCTGAACGGAGAACGCAAGTGAGCGGAACGACCTTGGGAATCATCGGCACCGGCATGGTCGGCGTCGCAGTGGCCCGCCGCGCAGCCAACGCGGGTGTGTGCGTCGTCCTGAGCAATTCCCGTGGCCCCGAGACGCTGGCCGAACTGGTCGCGGAAATCGGTCCCCGTGCCCGCGCGGCCACCCCTGCCGAAGCCGCGGCGGCCGGTGATCTGGTCCTGGCCGCCGTACCGCTGGCGGCGCGCGAGCGGCTGCCCCGAGCGGCGCTGGCCGGCAAGACCGTCATTGACCCGATGAACTACGCGTTGTATCCGGGCTTCTCGCTTCCGCAGCTCGACGGCAACGAGCTGACCTCCAGCGAGCTGGTGCAGAGCCACCTCGCGGACAGCAGCGTGGTCAAGGCCCTGCACAGCATCGGCCCCAAGCAACTGCTGGAACTCTTCCGCCCTGCCGGAGCGGACGACCGCACAGCGATACCGCTCTCCGGGGACGACGAGACCGCCAAGAAGGAGGTGGCCGGCCTGCTGGACGTCCTCGGCTTCGACACCGTGGACCTCGGCACGCTGGCGGAAAGCTGGCGCAGCGAACCCAATACGCCGCTGTACGCCCTGCCGTACGTCGGGCAGCCGCCGGCCGGCCTCAGCCCCGAAGAGTTCGTGGCCTGGGTCCAGCGAGCCGCCGGCATCCCCGCTTCCGCCGCCCGGATAAGGGATCTTGCTGCTGCCGCAGTGCGCGGTCCCGCCGGATTCCGCATGTAGTGCTTCTGCCCAGCGGGGGGGGGTACGCCCGGCCGGGTGGCGGCCGTCACCCGGCTGCCACCCGGCCGCCATGCCGGAGCCTGCATCGCCCTCAGGCCGTGAATGACAGGCTGAGGGCGGAGGCCATGGATGAGCAGGACCGGCGCAGGAGCCCGGGCAGTTCGGCCGGCGTGCAGTCGGGCAGCCATTCGTCCAGAGTGCAGCGCCAGGATGCCACGAAGAACTCGATGAGGAGCCGCAGTTCGAGGCCGTCGTGGGCGAGCCTGTGGGCGATCTCGGCCTGGACCTCGGCGCAGTGCCGCAGCGTGTGCCCGTCGAGTGCGGGCGAGTCGGCGATCAGCCTCAGCGTGAGCGGGAATCGCCGGTACCAGTCCTCATCCATGCGTTCGAGGGTGGTCAGCATGGCGCCGAGGAAGACGTCGGCCAGCGGGCCGGACTTCTCGATGTCGTCCAGGACGTCCAGGTAGACGTCCCAGAGCTGTTTGACGGCGGTGAGTGCGACGTCCTCCTTGGAGCGGTAGTTGCGGAAGAAGGTGCGCCGGGACACCTCCACCCGCTCCAGCAGCGCGTCCAGCGGAGTGCTGTCGAATCCGCGTTCGCCGAAGAGCGTGACGGCGGTATCGGCCAGAGCCTGGCGGGTGCGGAGCTTCTTCCGTTCGCGCAAGGAGGCGGGCTGTTCGGAGCTGGTCATCGCGAGCACTCTACCAACCGCGCCGATATCGCGCATATGCTCTACTGGAGCAAACGCCACACTGTGGCACTTCATGAACGGAGTCTTCACGTGCGTGCACTCGTCGTCGACCACACCTCGCCCGGACACCTGTCACTGGCGGATGTCCCCGAACCGCGACCGGACGCCCATGAGGCGCTCGTGCAGGTCGAGGCGCTGTCGCTGAACTCGGGTGAAGTCCATGAGGCGACACGAGCGCAGACACCGGGAGGCACCGTCCTCGGCTGGGACGCGGCCGGGGTGGTCGTCCAAGCGGCTGCCGACGGCTCCGGGCCGGCCGAGGGGGAGAGGGTCGTCACGCTCGGCGAAGCCGGCTGGGCCGAACTGCGAGCCGTACCCGCCAGCCGGATCGGAACCGCACCGTACGACGCCGATTCCGGCGCACTGAGTACGGTGCCCGTCGCCGGGCTGAGCGCCCTGCACGTGCTGCGCCGGATGGGACCGGTGCTCGGTCGCCGCGTGATGGTGACCGGTGCGTCCGGCGGCGTCGGCCGCTACGCCGTCCAGTTGGCCGCCCTCGCGGGCGCCCACGTCGTGGCGATCAGCCGGAATCCCGACCAGGCGGACGGGCTGCGCGCCCTGGGCGCCCACGAAGTCCTCCCCGAGCCGGCCGCCGCGCGCCGGCCCGTGTCCGCCGTTCTCGACAACGTCGGCGGACAGTACCTCGTAGACGCCTTCGCCGCCCTGTCGGCCGGCGGTGTCCTCTACAGCGTGGGCCGTTCCTCCGGGGCCGACGTGGTGCTGTCACCGGAGGCCCTGCTGGGCGACGGAGGACGGCATGACCGCTCGATCCGCACCTTCTTCCTCCTCGGTGACCCCACTGCCGACTTCTCCGGTGATCTGACCTGGCTGGCTGGAGAGGTCGCCGCAGGCCGCCTCGATCCGGGCATCAGCTGGCGCGGTCCCTGGACGCGTCACTCCGAGGCGGTACAGGCTCTGCTCGACCGGCGCCTCCACGGCAAGGCCGTCCTCGATCTCACGAGGTAAGGACCAGCCACCGGCGTCCGTCGATCAGCTCTCGGGCAGCGTCGAGGTGGCCGGCGTGGCACGCGGTCTCGGTGATGACATGCAGCAGGACGTCGCGCAGGGTGTGCAGGTGCGGTGCACCGAACAGGTCGTGGGGCCACCAGGCCAGCGGGGCGTCGGCGGGCGTGGCGGTGATGACGGCATCGGCGAGTTCCGCCTCCCGCCGATATCGGTCGAGCACGTCGATGGCCGGCGTCTCCGTAGCCACCCGCCAGGCTTCGTCGCCGCTCGTCAGACCGTGGATGACCTCCTCGTTCCCCGCGACGACCGCTCGGAACCAGAACCGCTCCACATCGAGCGCCAAGTGCTGGACCAGCCCCAGGCAGTGCCATCCGGAAGGCAGTACGGGTCGTCGAAGATCCTTCGCGTCGAGCCCGTCGAGGATGCCGAGAACATGCCGTCGCTGTCCGTCCAGCACCCGGAGGAGCGCTTTTGTCTCACTGCCCGAAGTGGTACCGCTCAAAGGTTCTGTCACGGTCACCCAGGATTCCTGAATCTCACCGGCCGCGCAGCGAGTTGTCGTCCCTCACCCGGAGGGGCGGGAGCGGTTCTGATCGCGCCAGGCCCGCGGCGAGAGCCCGTATGCCTGTTTGAACACCTTGCTGAAGTGGGTCGCGTTCACGAAGCCCCACCTTCGTCCGATCGCCGCGATGGTCCGCAGCCGGCTGTCCGGCCCGGACAGCTCTCGCCTGCACTCCGCCAAGCGGTGTGCACGGATCCAGTCTCCGAGGCTGATGCCCAACCCGGACAGCACTGCGTAGAGATGACGCACGGAGATGTCGTGGGCGGCGGCGATGCGTGCCGCCGACAGATCGGGGTCGGACAGGTGCGCCCGGATGTACTGAGTGATCCGCAGGCCGAGCGTTGATTCCAACGGGCCTTTGGCGAGGCCCGAGTTGCCGTGCTGGGTCGTCAGGACGGCGCGGAGGAGTTCGACGCTGGGCTCCACGACGGCGTCGGCGTGCACACCCTGGTGCAACTCGTTGCCGGCGGCCAGTTGGGAGAAGTAGGTGAAGGCGAGACGCGCAGTGGGGTTGCCGGGCCCGAGGGTGACCGAGCTGGTGTCTCGCAGGAGCCGGTCGGGGAGGGCGAGTGCCGAGCGGGGGAAGCGCAGGAAGTGGTGGTCGACTCCCTCGTCGAAGAGAAGCGTGTAGGGAGCGATCGATTCATAGACGGCGAATTGCCCCGGTCCCAGTACACACTCGCGTCCGTTCTGCGCCACGAGGCTGGTGCCGGTCACCTGGAGACCGAGGAAGACGGCGGGTTCCTCGTCCTCCCGGGCCAGGCGTTCCGTGCGACGGATCGTGACCGCGGTCGCCCGTGCCGAACAGATTCTGAGCGGTCCGACGGTGCCGAGGCCGATACGAACGGACAGGTCCTCAGCGGGAGGACGGTGATCGATGTCGACCGCCACCACGGATTCCCACACGGCGTTGCGGACCACTTCCTCGCGGTCGCGCGGCGGTATGAACGCCGTGTCCAGAACCGGGCTCATGAGCCAGACCTTCGTCTGCGCCGCTCGTACAGCCGGCCCGACCGTGACTCGGCCCGTATCTTCACCAGCGCCCTCCCCGACAAGGACAGTTCCCGCCGTCAGCTTGTCAGGACTCGATCTCGCCGCGCAACGGCCTGACACGGCGTCAGCGAGTGGCGGTGCGCCACTGACACAGTTCCCTGCACGCACGACAAAGTCCGAGGCCCACGGTGAATCTAAGGTCCATGGAGGCCGTCACCGAGACGCCATCACCGAACGGGAGGACTGCATCGTGCAACGAGTACCGACGACGCTCCGCACGCGGACCGGAGTGCTGGGGGCTTTGGCTCTCCTCTGCGCCGCCGGCCTGACGGCCAGCCCGATGATGACCGCGCCCGCCCATGCCGCCTACGGCCCGTGCAACACGACGGTGAAGCGCACGGATGGGCTGGGAAGCGGCGGCGTCCCCGGCAACCATTACAAGATCCCCGCCCGTACCGGTAACGGCCTGAGCTGCTACATGGAGTATGGGACGGGCAGTGACAACGCTGTAACGGCACTGCAGCGAGCCATCGTTTTGTGCTACGACGAAACCTACGCCGCCAGGCGGATCATCGGCACCGGCGGGGCGGACGGGTCCTACGGAACCGGCACGGAGGACGCCGTACGGTGGCTTCAGGCCAACCGGCTCGGCGTGAGCGCCGACGGCGACTACGGGCCGGCGACTCGAGAAAAGATGCGGTGGCCGCTGTTTACCGCGGGCGGCGCGTACATCTCCTGCCTCAACCCTCCTTTCTAGTCACCACGGCGTCTGCCGACGCCGGCCTCTGTTCCTGAGGCCGGCGTCCGGCGTCCGGCGTCCCGGGGCCGACCCACCCGGCCCGCACCGGGTCACCCGGTCAGCGCGCGCTGCCGGGCCAGCTCCACCGCCCGGGTGAGCGCGGCGATGTCATAGGCGCCGTGATGGCGGCGTCCGTTGATGAAGAACGTGGGCGTCCCGGACACCCTGCTCAGATCCGCCGAGTCGACGTCCTCCGCCACCCGCCGGGCACCGAGATGGTCCCCGAGGTCCTGCCGGAATCGCTCGACGTCCAGACCGAGCTCACCGGCGTAGCGCAGCAGGTCCGGCGCGGCGAGGGCGTCCTGCCGTTCCAGCAGCAGGTCGTGCATCTCCCAGAAGCGGCCCTGCCGGGCAGCCGCCTCGGACGCCTCCGCGGCCAGTTGGGCCCTGGGATGAACGTCCCGCAGCGGCAAGTGCCGCCACACATAGCGGACGTCGCTCTCCTGGCCGAGGAGGTCCCGCACCACGGGTTCGGCCTGTCCACAGTACGGACACTCGAAGTCCCCGTACTCCACCACCGTCACCACCGCGCTCTCGGGCCCGCGGATGCGGTCGTGCCGCCTGTCGACGGGCACGGCCAGGTCCGTCAGCGGGTCGACGTCGCCCAGCAGCGCCCGCGCCCTGCGTCTGTCCGGCAGCAGACCGATCACCGCGGTCACCGTCCAACTGGTCAGGAACGCGCCGAGCAGCGTGACCAGGATGCCGATCCGCGCCTCTTCGAGTTCCTCACCGTCGAACGCCAGGGACGCGATGAGCAACGACACGGTGAACGCCGACCCGGCGATCGCGCCGCCGACGGTCACCGATCCCCAGCCCACGTTCGGCCGCAGCCGCCCGCCCGAGAGCAGGCGCGCGGCCGCCATGGACCCGACCGTCCCGATCACCTTGCCCACCACGCAGCCGAAGACGATGCCCAGGGTGATGGGCGAGGCGAAGGCGTCGGCGAGGGCGGAGCCGGAGAGTTCGATACCGGCGTTGGCCAGGGCGAACAGCGGGACGATGCCGAAACTCACCCACGGCAGGAACCGCTGCTCCAGCCGCTCGTTCGGCGAGATCGCCGCATCCAGCCCCTGGACGGCGCTGCGGTGCAGCTCGGGCGTCGGCTGCTCGCGAAAGAGCCGGAACAGCCGGCTCGCCTGCTCCAGATCGCCGCGAGGCGCGGGGTAGGCAGCGACCAGGGCGCCCACGGCCAGACCCGCGACGACCGGGTCCACCCCGGCCTCGTACAGCGCCACCCACACCACCACCGACAGCACCGCGCAGTACAGGGCCCTGCGGACGCCGGCCAGGCGCAGCAGGGCGATCGCCAGCAGCGTGCAGACGGCGACCACCAGGGCGGGCAGACGGATCTCGGCGCTGTAGAAGACGGCGATCACCAGCAGTGCGACCAGATCGTCGACGACGGAGACCGAGAGCAGGAAGGCGCGCAACGACGCGGGCAGCCGGGACCCGAACACCGCCAGGACGCCCAGCGCGAACGCGGTGTCGGTGGACATGGCGGTGCCCCAGCCGTGCACCGATTCCCGCCCCGCGTTGACAGCGACGAAGATCAGGGCCGGGACGATCATGCTGCCCAGACCGGCGATCGTGCTGAGCAGCAGCCAGCGGCGGTCGCGCAGCTCTCCCATGTCGAAGTCCCGCCGCGCCTCCAGGCCCACCACGAAGAAGAAGAGGCTCATCAGCCCCGAGTTGATCCACTCGTGCACGGTGAGAGAAAGATGGCGCGTGTCGAATCCCACGGTGAACCTGGCCTGCCACACCGCCTCGTAGGAGTGCGGACCCACGTTGGCCCAGACCAGCGCGGCAGCGACCGCGGCCAGCAGGAACACCGCGCTGCTCGTCTCGGTCCGTACGAAGGTCCGCCATCGCGCCGTGCTCCGAGCAGAGAGACTCGGCGTCGCCTCCTCGGCTTCCTGACCACTCACGACGCCGATTATCACTGCTCGGGCCCCATTCGCCCGGAGCCCTCTCCCGCCTGGCGCGGAAGACCGCTGAGTGGCACCAACCGGAACGGTCCGACCGTGCGACTTCCTGCTCGGGGCGAGGGCGAGGGCGAGGGCAAGGGCGACCCGAGCGGCGCGCCATGTGATCGGATTGCCGTCGCCGGCGTCGAGCTCGCCCACGCTCTGGTCCCGTTCGACGGGGCCCCAGCCGTTGGTGGAGCTCAGCGGATCGGCGTCCGACAGAGCGGACTCACCCGCGGGCAGGGGGACGCCGACGCGCACGGTGACCCGCCGTCGCGGCCACGCGCCTCCTCCGGCCCGCCGACGGGATCAGTACCGGCCCGATTGCCCTCACCGCCGCGACGAGCGGACAGCGGCCTGCTCTCCGGGCCGGGACCGAAGGCGCGGCCGTCCGCTCCGTGCCTCGACGGTGCCCGCCGGGGGAGCGCGGACGCGATGGGGCAGCCATCCGGATCGGCCGCCGGGTCACCCCCTGTCGGGACGCCTCGGCCATGACGGGCGGGGCCGAGTCGGCCCGGCCCGGGGCCGGTTTGCGTGCCGCCCGTCAGCCGTGCTTGGCTCGGCCGATGAACTTCCTGTTGACGGCGAGTGGCCTGCGCAACGAGACACTGCGCGATGCGCTGCGGGACATGCTGGGCAAACCGTTCGGATCGGCGAACGTCGTGTTCGTTCCTACGGCATCCGTCGCGGACTCCGGGGACCACGGGTGGGTCGTCGCGGACATGAACCGCCTGCACGGCCTCGGCTGGCGGGAGTTCGACATCCTCGAGCTGAACGGCCTGCCGCAGCAGATGGTGCTCGACCGGTTGCTCCACGCCGACGTCGTCTACGTCGAAGGCGGCAACCATTATCACCTCGCGCGCAGCATCACCGGCAACGGCCTGGCCGACGGCTTCCTGGAGGCGCTGGAGAGCCGTGTCTACGTGGGGGTGAGCGCCGGCTCGATGATCTTCAGCCGCAATCTCACCGGACACTCCGCCGACGTCATCGGGGACGCCGCGGACCTCCACGTACTCGGTGCGACGAGCGTCGAGCCGCCGTTCGGTCTCTTCGACTGGTACCTCAAGCCCCACCTGTACTCGCCGGACTTCCCCGAGCGGGACGACGCCTGGGCTGATCGGATCACCGCGCGGGCGGACTTTCCGATCTACTTCATCGACGACGAGACGGCGGTGCGTGTCAGGGACGGCAAGCCGGATGTCGTTTCCGAAGGCCGGTGGCGCTTCCACCCGTGACCCGGCCCGATCGAGCCGCCGACGCCCGCCGACCCGGTGCCTGGACGACGGCGGCCGATCCCGCCGCACGCTGGATGTCCCTCCCTTCTTCTCCGCACTCGGCCGCTCCGCAGCCGTCGGAGCCTCCACGCCTCGGCGTTCGGTCGCGTTCACGCCGACACCTTCACGGTGTTGCGGCCCGCTCCGCTGGAGCTGCGGGGTTGAGCCGGTGGATCTCGTCGATCATCGCCAGCTGGACTCCGGCCGCGGTGTAGGTGTGGCAGACGGCGGTCGTGATCTGCGCGGTGGTCATACGGGTGGTGACGTGGTGGCCGACCACCACCAGCCCGGCCCCCACCTGCGCTCGGGGACCACCGGGAAGGCCGCCACCGGCTTCAGCTGCTCGAACCGAACGGCCACCGCGGCCTCGACCCAGCGGCGTTGCACGAGCGGTGCCGTCCCCGGTCGGTGAACTCCGCCGCCACCGTGCCCGCTTCCGGCACGCGGCAGGCCTTGCCCGCGACGGCAGGTAAGCCGTCCTGGTTGCTGTCGATGATCACGTGCTCCACACAACGTCATACCTGCCCTGGCATGCAGGAGAACCGGACAGTAAAAACAACTACCGTGCCGCAACAGCCGGTTGGTCCGCGCGGGGGACAGGATGCCGCCCGGGGTGCGCCGGTGCCAGTGCGCATCTCTGCACTTTCCCGTCCGGGCCGCCAGGCGGGCAGGCGCCGGGTCGGCTTGGCGAAGGGCTCGTGCGTGCCGCCGTCCGCATGATGAGGTGGCACGGTGACCAACCACGATGAGACGGCGACCGTCCGACCGTTGACACTGGCCTGGGTGCACCGACACCTAGAGGTCGGCGAGAGGATCGTCGGAGCCGAAACGCTGCACGGCGGCGCCACCGCCGAGATGCGGAGGCTGACCATCGGCACGCGGGACGAAAGCACCCGGCACCTGGTACTGCGCTCCTTCGTCGGCCCGACTCGGCAGGGGCCGGCCGAGGACCTTCTGCTCAGGGAGGCCGACGCCCTGACCACGCTCACCGGCACCGGCGTGCCGGCTCCCGGACTTGTCGCCGTCGACCCGACCGCCGCGCACTGCGAGTACCCCTCGCTCCTCATGACGCACATGCCGGGCCGGACGGTCCTCGACGACGAGGGGCTGGAGACGCGCCTGCCCCTGCTGGCCCGTCAACTCGTGGCGGTCCACTCGGTGCGGCCGGCCGACCGGCCCCGGGAGTACGTGGCACTGACGACCGCCGACACGGTCGTGCCACCCGAGGGCGCCGACGCCGCGGTCTGGTCCGCCGCCATCGACGTAATCCGCAAGCCCGCGCCGCGCTACGAAGGGCGCTTCCTGCACCGGGACTTCCAGCCCGCCAACGTGCTGTTTCACCTGCCGCCCGAGACCTCGGAGGGGGCCGGCGAGGTTGGCATCACCGGCGTCGTCGACTGGGCGGCGGCCTCCTGGGGTCCGGCGGACCTCGACGTGGCGCACTGTTGCACCAATCTCGCGCTGCTGCACGGCCCGGAGTGGGGCCTGCGTTTCACCGAGGCGTACCAGGAGGCCGGCGGGAGGCTGGCTGCGGCCGTGGACGAGCGGCTGTACTGGCAGGTGCGGGAGCCACTGGCGTTCTCGGAAGAAGTGCAGTGGGCGGCGCGGCCGTGGCGAGAGGCGGGACGGACCGAGTTGACGACACGAGCCGTGGAGGAGCGGCTGGATACCTATGTCACCTCCCTGATGGACGCGCTGGGCTGATCCAAGACGGTCCGGGGCACAGCCTCGCACTCACCCTTCCCCGCTCAACCAAGCGGGAAGCGAGCAGGCCTTGGGGACATGGCACCGGACGGCAACGCCGCACGACGCGCGAGCGTGTGGGCAAAGGCGTTTGTGAACGTGACACGCGTGCTGGGTTCTTGAAATGGGTGAGGGCCTCCGGCTTCGGTGTGGATTGCGACATCTCCACCGAGTTCAGGAGGCCCTCGTGGTCCACCGTAATGCCCCGCTGACCGAGACCGGGAGACTCCGCCTGGCCCGCTGTGTCGTTGAGGACGGATGGGCCGTGCGACGGGCGGCCGAGCGTTTCCAGGCCAGCCACACCACCGCCTGCCGCTGGGCCCGCCGCTACCGGCAGCTCGGCGTCATCGGAACGAGCGACCGCTCCAGCCGCCCACACCACCAGCTCCGTAGGACCGCGGCTGCCGTCGAGGAGCAAGTTGTCCGGCCGCGACGCGCGCACCGGATCGGGACGCTGCTGCTGGCCGTCCGATGCGGCATCGCCGCTTCGACCGCCCACCGCATCCCGGTCCGGCATGGCCTGCCGCCACTGGCCGCCCTGGACCGGGCCACCGGCGAGCCCGTCCGCCGCTACGAACGCGCCCGACCCGGCGAACTGGTCCTCCCGAGCGGCTGACGGGCCCTCCGCGGTGTGGGCGAGCCGGGGGCGGTTGCGGTGCCGTGGGCCCGGGCCGGCAGCAGGGGCCGGTAGTCGTCGAGACCTCGCGCGACGGCTACTACGTCCAGACCAGGAAGCAACTCTGCGGCGACTACGCAACATGGTTTCGCGCCAGAAAGAACGTAACCTCGTCGACGCCTGCGTACGTTCCGCGCATCCTCCAGGAGGAACGTCTGACCAGCACCGTGGCGGCATGGTCCCGTTGCGTGAAAGCAGCCGGCCGACCATTCCAGAGCCTCGACGCCATCCGTCGCGAGAGAGAGCCTGATTCACGGGATGACCGAGTGGCTGGCCCTGCGATCTGAATCCGCCCTCGGCGTGACGGAGGCCGAGTGCGTCCAACGGGCATCCCTCGGGAAAACCGCGCGTGTCCTGGACGCAGGATACCGAGACAAGGCGGCACGCGACCAAGCCGAGGAATGCACCGACTACCGGTAGATGAGACTCTCTGTCCTTGCCCGGTGCATAGCCTCTGAAGCCGACTTGCACCCCCTCCCCGCAAATCCGTGACCGGCTGGACACAGGAAGAATCTCTACCGCGCACGCCGCCGCGGACTGCGACGATGCGTGGCGCGGTGCGACGCCCGGCCATATGTACGCCTGTGGCGGCACCAACTGCACGGGGTTGCTCGGAAGGTACGCAGGCTGGCGCTTCAACTGGGGTGACCGTATAGGGAATTATCAGGCATCAGTCACCAATTGAGCCTCGTCGATCCTCAACAGGGACACGACGCAAGAATTCCAGCTCTTCTCCAGCGGTGCCACGGTGAACAACGCCATCGGCTCGCACCGCTGGGTCGTCTACATCGCCGGCGACAGCAACTGGGCCGAATGGCGCCGAATATCTGACCCGCACGGCACGTGGGGGCGTCGATCTCGGCCCTCACGTAGGAAGGCTTTCGGCCACCAGGCGGGTTGAGGGTCGTGCCGGGTCGAGGCCCGGTGGGTACTCGGCCGGGCTGACCCGGGATGCGGTCACGGTCCAGGAGCGCCGTCGAGAGGGCTGCCGCACTCGGCAGGACGAGCCCGCAGCACCAACTCGTCGGCGCCGCGATCGACCTCATCCGTAGCAACGCCCCGCTCAGCGACAAGCCGTCTGTCGGCACCCAGATCGTCCCCCGACAGCACTTCGCCCCGTCGCACAACGGCGGGGTGAAGTGCTGTCGAGATTGGGAAGCGTTCGGCGTGCCGTGGACAACCGGTTGATCGGCGAGCCGGTCGGCCGAGTCCAGGCCGGAGTCAGTCGGCTGACCGGCGTACGGGCGACTCCAGCAGCGCCAGGTCAGCAGCTGTAGCAGCCACATGACGCTGTGCAGCGGGCCCGACGGAAGGGCCTGAACGAAGCGGGCACAGCAGTCGTCCGGTCGTCACGCCGGCCCGTGATCCACATCAAAGAGACGCCGGGCGCGCGCGTAGCCCGGACGGCGTCGGACCAGGAGAGTTCGGCTCGTCGTTTGCGCTCAGGCTGGTCTCCTCCGCCAGGATCTGCTCGGCCGCCTGGTCCAGGGTGATCAGCACCCACTTCTCCAGGTCGATTCCCGATCGCTCCGCGGCCTTGTGCCACCACTGGAAATGGTTGTCCGGTACCGCGAGGCGACGTGCTGTGGAGCGGGCATGCATCTTCTGGCAGTCGCTGTCCCGCGTCTGCTGGATCGAGTTGCGTAACTGTTTCGTGGTCCAGCCCATCTTCTCGGCCCGGTCCAGCCAGTGTTCCTGCTCCTCCTGCGGCAGTGAAGCGACCTCGGCGTGGTGCTGGAAGGTCAGCCGATGGCGCCGCCGGACGAGCTTGAAGCGCCGGGAAACCCACGCGTAGTTGCGCAGCGTCTGATATTTCAGTCCGGCCGCACGGATTCCCAACTGGTACCGGTCGGCGTAGTTGTCCTTTCCGTACACGAGCCAATCCCCGAGCCACCACGCGGACGAGTCGACGATTCCGGCCAGCTGGGATCCGGCCCGTTCCCAGGTCTCGAAACTCAGTCCCACGGGGATCTGTAAACCGACGCGCATGGTCAGTACTTCACCGCTGACTCGTGGAGATTCGCGGTTCAGACGTCTGTTCTCTCTGTGAGTGGGAGACGTCGACCGACTGTGGGAAACCGATCGGCTCGAATGCGCTTCGCTCATGCTCATGCTTTCCCCCATGTCACCTCAGCTGGAACCGAAGAATGAACAAGTGGCGAGCTGTGCCGGCCAGGATTATTCGGTCGATCGTCGCGCCACCCCGTTGACGGACCGAGATCGACTGGCCAGATACAGTCAAACCCAGCGGACATCGAAGTGGCAAGAGTGCCGGGAGGTTCCAACTCCGGTTGGTGATGCGGTTTTTCATGCTCCATGGGGATTCAGGCGGTCACGAACAGGCAAGGCACTACAAGGCGGTCGCCCGGTGTCTTCCGACTGATCACCTTGTAGTCCCGTGGTCCTGCCGTTCCTTGCTCACCGCCGCTTCTGGGCACGTCGGCGCCCCGTCCCGCTCCATCCTTGCCACGGCTGCACACCGCCTCGCCCTGGTGATCCCGGCGCCGTGGGCGGTGCGGGCTCAGTCCTGCTTCGACGCCGCCGCACGGGCGGCCGAGGCCAGTCGGCGGATGGTGCGGTGGTGATAGAGCATCCGGATGGACGTCCTCGGAAGCGGGAGCCGGCTCGTTCCGGCAGCGATGCGGACCGCGAGCAAGGAGTTTCCCCCCAGGTCGAAGAAGTCGTCGTCCGGGCCCACCTGGACGCCGAGGACGGTGCTCCACACCTTCTGCAACTCTCGGACGAGGTCGTCGTCGGAGTCCTCGACATCCCCGGCGTCGTGTGCCGCGAGCGGCACGGCCGGCGCCGGGAGCCGCGACACGTCGAGCTTGCCGTTCGTGGTCAGGGGAATGCTCGGGACAGCGGTCACGCTGGTCGGGACCATGTAGCCGGGCAGGATCCGAGCGGCTCGTCCGCGGACCTCCGCGGCCGACGAGCCGTCGAGCACGACATAGGCGTCGATGCCCACAGTGGCGGCGTCGCCGCCGCGGAGCACCACGGCCGCCGCGACCACCGCTCGGTCCTCCAGCAGCACCGTCCGGATCTCGTCCAGCTCGATCCGGTAGCCCCGGACCTTCACCTGGCTGTCGATCCGGCCGAGGTGTTCGAGCCGGCCGTCCGGATGGAAGCGGCCCTCGTCCCCGCTGCGGTAGAGCCGCCCGCTGCCGAACGGGTTGTCGATGAACCGTTCCGCCTGGAGTTCCGGCCGGTTGAGGTAGCCGAGCGCCAGCCCGACACCGCCGACGTGGATCTCGCCCCGTACCCCGGGCGGCAGCCGCGTCCCGTCGGGGCCCAGAACGTATACCTGCCAGCCGGGCAGCGCCCGCCCCACGGAACGCGATCCGGCGAGCGCCGAGCCGCGCGTCACCGTCTCGGCCGTGACGTGCACCGTGGTCTCGGTTATCCCGAACATGTTGACCACACGGCAGCGGGTCTCTGGATACCGGTCGAACCACGGCAGCAGCATCCTGGAGTCCAGCGGCTCTCCTCCGAAGACCACGAGCCGGACCGCCAGTGATCGCTCCCGAGCCCGGTCCACCGCGAGCAGTTGGGAGAAGGCCGACGGTGTCTGGTTGAGTACGGTCACCTTCTCGTCGACGAGGAGATCGTGGAACTCCGCCGGTGAACGTGACGCCCAGAAGGGCACCACGACGAGCCGCCCTCCGGTGAGCAGGCAGCCCCAGATCTCCCACACCGAGAAATCGAAGGCACTGGAGTGGAACAGGGTCCACACGTCGGCGCGATCGAGGCCCAGGTCGTCCCGGGTGGCGCTGAGCAGTGCGATGACATTGGTGTGCGGGACCACGACTCCCTTGGGACGCCCGGTGGAACCGGACGTGTAGATGAGGTAGGCGGGGTCAGTGGGTGCGGTCGCAGGATCGTGGTGCGCCGCCTCACCGCCCTGCTCGGCCAGCTCGTCCGGGTGCACGAGCCGGAGCCCCGCCTTCTCGGGGAACTCGTCGTGCGTGGTGACGACCACGTCAAGTCCGGCGTCCGTGGCGACGTAGGAGAGGCGCTCGGCCGGATAGGACGGGTCCATCGGAACGAAGGCACAGCCCGCTTTGAGTATCGCGAGCATGGTCGTCACCAGGGCCGTCGACCGTTCGAGGCAGATTCCGACCCGGTCGCCCGCGCGGACACCGATCCGCCGCAGCCCCTCGGCCAGGGAAGCGGAGGCGGCGTCCAACTGCCGGTAGGTGACCCGCTCCTGCTGGTAGCACAGCGCGACCGCGTCCGGCTGCTCGGCAACCCGGGCCGCGAAGGCGTCCTCGATGCGCACCGCGCTGTCGACGGCGCTCTGAACGGCGAGATCGCGCGGCGCGAGGGCATGGCTCTGTTCGGCTTCGCCGAACGGGTCGACGTCGTTGGCCCGGAGCCGGGGTGACGCGACGACCTGCTGGTGCGCCTGGGCGAGGTGCCGCACGAACTGGGCCGCCATCTGCGCGCTGATGCCCGCCCCGTGCTCGTAGACCAGCCGCGCCCGTCCCACCCCGACGGTGAGCGGGAAGGGGGGCGAGAGCCAGGGGCGGTACGCGCCCGCCGCCGGCGGGTCGGTGGCGATCACGAGTCCCACCGAGACCGGCTTGTCCGTCGGAGCCGTCGGAGCCGTCGGAGCCGTCGGCGACCGGAACCGGTCCACCAACTCCTTGACGGTGATGGGTCCTTCGACCGGACGAGCCACCTGGACGGCCCCGGTGTCGAGCACGGCGGCCATGGCGTTGTCGTCCCGGTAGCGGGCCTGGACGATGGCGAGTGCGGCCAGCCAGGTGGCCGGATCGGCATCCGCGGCCCATGGGCCAAGTTCGAACGCCCCGGTCCCCCCGGCCGTCCCGCCCAGACCCCAGTCCGGCTCGGTGGTGGCGGGGCGCACGGCCGGGCGGCGGCCGAAGTCCGGTTCCGGACCGGCGCCTTCGGACACGGCCGAGGCGAGCAGGTCGAGATCACGCCGGCCGGCGACCGCCCGATCCGCCGCGAGCACCAGGTCGCACCCGTCGTCCGAGACCAGGAGGGCCGCCCGCAGCCCCTGGGGCACCGGCAGGGCGAGCTCCGCGGCCAGCCTGCGGTGCCTCGCGTCGGCCGGCACGCGATCGATCCACAGTGTCTCCGGCGCGTCGAGGCCGTCGTGCCGCCGGACGATCGCCGCGTACCTCGCGGCCAGCACCTCCGGGGCGGCGGTGCCGGTGAGGGGGAAGCTGCCGGCGTGGATCCACGTCGGGTCGGCCGCGCTCATCGGGCCGTGAACCCGCCGTCGACGGACATCACGGAACCAGTGATCTGGCGTGACTCGTCCGAGGCGAGGAAGACCGCCGCGGCAGCGACGTCCTCCGGTTCGATGAGCGCGTTCATCGGCTGCGCCTCGAGGAACGTGGGCTCGTGCTCGCCGACCGGGACGTCGAGAGCCTTGGCGATCTCGGAGAGCATTCGCCCCTCCACCCATGCCGTGTCCCGCACCGATCCCGGACACACCGCGTTGACCCGCACGTGCATGGGGGCGTAGTCAAGAGCGGTGGCCCTGGTCAGCCCGATCAGGCCGTGCTTGGCCACCACGTATCCGGCGAAATGGCGGTACCCCACGAGGCCGGCCGTGGACGACACGTTGATGATGCTGCCGGAACGCCTGCTGGTCATCGCGGTCGCGACGGATCTCGTCATCCGCCAGGCACCGGAGAGGTCGATGTCTATCATCAACTGCCACTCGTCCTCGGTTATCTCGTGGGCCGGTTTTCCCGACGGTGCAGCTATCCCGGCGTTGTTCACCAGGATGTCGATCCCGCCGAACCGCTCCATCGCCAGTTCGGCCACCGCGGTCACGTCGTCCGGTTCGCGGATGTCGGCCTGGGCGGTCAGCACGATCGCGCCACCCTTGTGGCACAGGTCGGCGGTGTACGCGAGCTGGCTGGCCGAGCCGAGCGAGTAGGGGACATCCGGCAGGTCGGCGGCGAGATCGACCAGCACCAGGCCGGCGCCCTCCCGCGCGAACGCGACCGCGCAGGCCCGGCCAATGCCCCGGGCCGCACCGGTGATGATGGCGGTTTTGCCGCTAAGCCGCACGTTCGACTCCTGTGATCGCTCGGGTGAGAAGGTCTGGGCCGCGCCTGATCGGCACGATCGGACGCGGCCGTCGGACACGTCAGCTGATCTTGCGCCGGTAGATGGCCATCGCCAGGACGTAGGTGAGCACGAGGATGCCTACGCACCAGGCGAGAGCGACCCAGATGTCGGAGTCCACCGGCCGCTGGGCGAACAGGTCCTGGATCGTGTTGACGATCGATGTGACGGGCTGGTTCTCGGCGAAGGCGCGCACGCCGCTCGGCATGGTGCTGGTGGGGACGAAAGCCGAGCTGATGAACGGCAGGAAGATCAAGGGGAAGGAGAAACCGGCGGAGCCCTCCACCGACTTCGCCGTCAGACCGGCGATGACGGCGAGCCAGGTCAGGGCCAGGGTGAACAGGCCGAGGATTCCGATGACGGCGAGCCAGGCCGGCACCCCCGCCGAGGTGCGGAACCCGACCAGCAGACCCACCAGCACGATGATCAGCACCGAGAGCCCGTTGGCGACGAGTGAGGTCAGGACATGGGCCCACAGCACGGCCGAACGCGCGATCGGCATGGAGTGGAACCGTTCGAAGATTCCGCTCTTCATGTCCGTGAAGAGCCTGGCGGCGGTGTAGGCGACACCGGTCGCGATCGCGATGAGGAGCACGCCGGGCAGCATGTAGTTGACGTAGTTGTCGGAGCCGGTTTCGATGGCCCCGCCCAGCACGTAGACCATGAGAAGCATGATGGCGACCGGAGTGATGGCGGTCGTCACGATCGTGTCCGCGCTGCGGACGATGTGCCGCATGGAGCGGCCGAGGAGGACGCGGGCGTCTCCCAGGAAATGTGTGCTCACGGTCGGGCTCCGCTCGTCGTCTCGCCGCTGGTGTCTTCTCCTACGAGCGCGAGGAAGATCTCTTCGAGGCTCGGCTGCTTTTTGACGTACTCGACGGTCGCCGGCGGGAGCAGCTCCTTCAGCTCGGCGAGAGTGCCGTTCGCGATGATGCGTCCCTGATGGAGAATGGCGATGCGATCCGCGAGATACTCGGCCTCCTCGAGGTACTGCGTGGTGAGCAACACGGTGGTCCCCGCGGCGGTCAGTTCCGAGACGACCTTCCACACGTCCAGGCGCGCCTTCGGGTCGAGACCGGTGGTCGGCTCGTCGAGGAAGATCACCTCCGGCTGCCCGATCAGGCTCATGGCAATGTCCAGGCGGCGTCGCATGCCTCCCGAGTACGTCGCCACCCGTCGCGAACCCGCGTCGGTCAGGTTGAAGCGTTCCAGGAGTTCGTCCGCCACCTGGCCGGGCTGCCGGATGTGCCGCAGGCCGGCGACCAGGATCAGGTTCTCCCGGCCGGACAGGATCTCGTCGACCGCGGCGAACTGCCCGGTGAGGCTGATGGATTCCCGGACCCGCAGGGGGTCTGTCCGCACGTCGAACCCGTTGACGATCGCCGTGCCGGCGTCGGCCCTCAGCAGAGTGGACAGGATCTTGATGAGGGTGGTCTTGCCCGCTCCGTTCGAACCGAGGAGGGCGAACACGCTGCCGGGGCTGACCTCGAAGTCGACGCCGCGCAGGACATGCAGTTGCTTGTAGGACTTCTCTATGTTGTGCACCTGAATCGCCGGCTGCCGAGTGGCGGGTTCCGGCACCACTGTTGCTGATTCCTTCATGGGCTCACCGTCGCCGTCGGGTCTGTCACGTCGCTGTCACACCTCTGTCACCACCACCGGCGACGTCCGGGGCCGCCGGGCCCACCCGGTCGCCGCGCGGACCGGGTGGCCCAAGGGGGCTCGCGCCTCAGCCGACCGGGCTCTCGGCCGCCAGGGGCCGGCCCGACGCCGGTGTCGCCGCGGAGGAATCCAGGAGCGGGGTGATCCGGTCCACGCCGATCCGCTCGCGCAACGCCGAGTCGGTGACGCCGAGCCCGCTCTTCGGGGCCATGCAGAGGACACCGACCTTTCCCGTGTGCTGGTTCTTCTGCACCAGCCGGACGGCCTCGCCGACCTCGTCCAGGGGATACGCGGTGGACAGCGCCGGCATCAGCATGCCGAGCTGCACCAGTCGGTTGCACTCCGTCTGCTCCTGGAGGCTGGCGCCGTGGCTGCCGATGATCCGCTTGAGGTTCATCCACAGGTAGCGGTTGTCGTAGGAGTGCTGGTACCCGCTGCTGGAACCGCAGGTGACGACGGAGCCGCCCCGGCGCACCGCGAACACCGAGATCCCGAAGGTGGCCGCGCCGACGTAGTCGAACGCCACATGAGGGTCCTCGCCCACCTCGGCCCTGATCCGCCGGCCGAGCCGCTTGCCCATCTCGACGGTCTGTTCGGGACTCTCGGGAGGAACGTCCAGGCCGATCTCGGTGCGGTTGATGACCACGTCGCAGCCCAGTCGGCGTACCAGATCCGCCTTCTCGTCGGAGCTGACCACGCCGACCGGCACGCCGCCACCGTTCTTCACCAGCTGCACCGCGTAGGAGCCGAGGCCTCCGCTCGCGCCCCAGATCAGCACGATGTCGCCCTGCTTGAAGGGCGCGCCCCGACCGCTGACCAGCATCCGGTACGCGGTGCCGCCGCACAGCGGCACCGACGCGGCCTCCTCCCACGTCAGGTGTGTGGGCTTGGGTATCAGCTGGTTCACGCGTACCACCGCGTAGTGGGCCAGGCCGCCGAAGTTGGTTTCGTAACCCCAAGCGCGCGTCTCGCCGCTGAGCATCGAGTCGGCGTGCGTCGCCGCGTCCTGGTCGTCCGCGTACGCCGTCCCGACGACCACGTGATCGCCGATCCGCACGTGCCGCACGCCCGAGCCGACCCGGACCACCACGCCCGCGGCGTCGGAGCCGAGCACGTGGTAGGGCTGGTCGTGCCGGGTGGCGAAGCCGCCCTGACGGGCGAAGCGGCGCAGGAAGCCGAAGGTGGGCAGCGGTTCGAACATGGCCGACCAGACCGTGTTGTAGTTGATGGAGCTGGCCATGACCGCCACCAGGGCCTCGTCCGGCGCCAGTTCCGGCATCGGCACCCGGCCGACGCGCAGCGAGCGACGCACGTCCTTGTCCTCGACGCCGGCGAACATGCCTACGTCCTCTTGGTGCAGGTACGAGGCCAAGTATTCGCCCGGCAGCTCCTCCTGGGCCAGTTTTTCGGGCGAGGCGCCCGCGAGTACGGCTTCGGCCAGTCCGTCCATGAAGAATTCCTTTGCCCTCGTCGCGCCGCAAGCGCTATCACCGCTGTGCGACTGTGTCCGGTTATTGCGAATTATCCGACGTCGCCATAACTCGTGATCAGGCCCTGGTGGGTCATCCGACCAGACCGCCGGACGTGCTTCATGATCGCCATGTTCGAAGTCCGGTCCAAGCCGGATACGGTCGAACCCGACTCGGGTCGAGAGTGCGGCCATGATTACACAGGACGCCAGTCCAAGAAATGTCCTCCGCTGACGAAGTGACCGCTGATCTCGCAGCCCTTGCGGTGTCAACGAGCGTAATTCTATGGTTGCTTCGCCTCTCCAGGGGGCGCTGCGGATCTCACCGGTGTCCTGTCGACAGGACACCGCCGGTCGGACATTGCTCCGGGTTCGGGCCGTTACCGGACCAGCCCAGGAGCATTGATTCCGGGGCAGGCCCGGACCTGGAGCATCGATCCCGCTTTTCGTTACGGTGAAGGACGGTGGCAGTTGAGCACGAACCCTTTCGATGATGAGGAAGGCCGTTTCTACGTCGTTGTCAACGACGAGGACCAGCATTCCCTCTGGCCGGTATTCGCCGACGTTCCCGAGGGTTGGCGGGTGGTATTCGGCGAAGCGGGCAGGGCCGAATGCCTGGAGTATGTCGAGCAGAACTGGACCGATATGCGTCCGGCGAGCCTGCGGAGGGCCATGGCGGCGGCCGACTGAGATTCCCGCCGGTTGCGGGAGGGCGGACCGCCGGGAAGGTCCTTGATCGGGAGATTAGGCTGTGGAGGGCGTCGTTGAGAACCGCGAGCCGATACCAGATGGAGCCGGTGGGTGTAGGTGGCAGACCCGCCCAGGAGAACACGGTGCTGCCCTTTCTGGGCAGACAAGCGACCGTGCGCAAGGCCGGGATGGTCTTCTCCCAGGACATCTCGGAGCAGTCCTGGGAGCGGATCGGGAGTGGTCTGCGCGAGCTGACCAATTCGTCGGCATGGTGGCTCGCCGACTGGTTGATCTTCGGAGAGGCCGCCTACAGTTGCCGGCGGTACCGGGAGGCGATCGACCGGACCGGGCTCGACTACCAGACCCTGCGCAACTACGCCTGGGTGGCCCGACGCTTCGAGTACCACCGTCGCCGGGCCGATCTCAGCTTCGCGCACCACGCCGAGGTGGCCCGGCTGTCGCCGCCGGAGCAGGACTACTGGCTGCGGAAGGCGCAGCAGCACAAATGGTCGCGCAACGAACTCCGCAGGGCGGTCCGCGCAAGCCTGGCCGAACAACGCGAAACGCCCGATGCCGCGACGGCCCGTTCCGGCGAGCGGCGAGCCGGCCGGATGGCCGAGCCGGCGGGCGCCGACTCACGTCAGGAAAAGGTCGCCACGCTCACCATCGAGCTGTCCACCGGCCAGCTCGACAAGTACTCGAAGGTCGCCGCCGCGCACGGCCTCCCGCTGGAGAAGTGGGTCACCCAGATCCTCGACTCCGCGGACCGGCGCGTTTCCTGAAGCTCCTGCCGCCCGCGCCCATGCCACCGGTCGGCACGGTGCCGCGATCAACGCAATCACCATGACCTTCCGGCTTCGGCCGGGCTCGAGCCAACAGGTAACCGCGCAGGAGGAACGCCATGTACGACGCGATTGTCATCGGTGCCCGTTGTGCGGGTTCACCGACGGCCATGTTGCTGGCCCGGCAGGGTTATCGCGTCCTGCTCCTCGAGAAGGCGCAATTCCCACGGGACAAGCTTTCCTCGCACTACATCCATCAGCCGGGCGTGGCACTGCTCGGCCGGTGGGGGATCCTCGACGACCTCGTCGAAGCCGGCTGCCCCGGGATCAACCGGGAGAGTTACCGGGGCCCCGACGTCCGGCTGGACGGCTTCTCCCTGGCGGTCGACGGCTACCGGACGACCTATGCGCCGCGGCGGTTCGTGCTGGACCCGATCCTCGCGCGTGCCGCTGTGGCGGCCGGCGTGGAGTTCCGGGAGTCCTGCACCGTCACCGGCCTGGTCTTCGAGAACGACCGGGTCGTCGGTGTGCGGTACCGGACGCCCGCCGGCGCCGAGACGACGGACCGGGCGCGGCTGGTCGTCGGCGCGGACGGCATGCGGTCCCTGGTGGCTCGCGAGGTCGGTGCGCGCAACGTCATCGAGGACCCGCGGATGACGTGCACCTACTACAGCTACTGGTCCGGTGTCCCCGCGCACTTCGAGCTGTTCGACCGCCCGGGTCGCTGGGTCGCCGCCGTTCCCACCAACGACGACCTGACGCTGATCATGACCTACTTCCCGCAGCGCGAGTACGCGGGCGTCCGCACCGCGGTGGAACCCGCCTACTTGGAGGCCGTCCGCAGCACGGCGCCCGAGCTGTACGAACGCATGTCGGCGGGCACGCGGGAGGAGCAGCTGTACGGCACGGGGCACCAGGAGAACTTCTTCCGCGAGGCCCACGGGCCCGGTTGGGTGCTGGTCGGTGACGCGGTGCACCACAAGGACTCCATCACGGCGCGCGGCATCACCGACGCCTTCGAGCAGGCGCAGTCGCTCGTCGAGTACATCGGGGACGGACTGCACGACGAGGCCGCGCTCAGGGTGGCGCTGAAGCGTTACGAGAGTGGGCTGAACGCCGGTTTCCTCAACCTGTACAAGGGCGTGCTCAACGTGGCCGAGCTGAAACCGGAGGGGCGCACGGAGATGCTGCGGCACCTGGTCGGCCACCAGGAACTGATCGACCGGTACTTCTCGACGGTGTCCGGCGCGTGCTCCTTCGACGACTTCTACAACGCCGAACTTCTGGCCGTACTCGACCAGGTCTGAGTATCGCCGCATTCCTGATGGTTCTGCCGATTTGGAGACAGCATGATCCCGTTGTCGTTCGCGCAGCGTCGGCTCTGGTTCGTGGACCGGTTCGAGGGCCCGTCACCGACCTACAACGGCGCGCTCGGTCTGCGGCTGACCGGTGAGCTGAGCGTGAGCGCGCTGGAGTCCGCGCTGTGCGACGTCGTCGACCGGCACGAGGTACTCCGTACGGTGATCATCGAGGACGGCGACGGTGTCCCCTACCAGCAGGTGCGGTCGTCCGCCATCGAACCGTTCAGGCTGTCGGTCGTCGACACCTCGCCGCAGCGGCGGGCGGCGGAGATCGACAAGGCCGCCACCGCGGTCTTCGACCTGGCCACCGACGCGCCGATCCGCGCGACGCTGATCGGGTCCGGGCCGGGCGAGTACACCCTGGTGCTGGTCGTGCACCACATCGCCCTGGACGGCGAGTCCTTCGGGCCGCTCCTGCGCGACCTCACCACGGCCTACGCGGCGCGTCGGCAGGGCAGCGCACCGCATTGGGAGCCGCTGCCGGTGCAGTACGCGGACTACACCCTCTGGCAGCGGGACGTCCTCGGCGACGACTCCGACCCGGACAGCCTGGCGGCCAGGCAGCTGGCGTACTGGCGCGAGGCGCTGGCGGACACGGTGCAGCCGATGGCCCTGCCGACGGACCGCCCGCGGCCGAGGGCGATGAGCCCACGTGGCGGCCTGGTCGAGTTCTCCGTCGGCCGCGACCTGCTCGCCGCCGTGGAGAAGCTGGCGGCGGAGCACGACACCACGGTGTCGATGGCGATGCACGCGGCGCTGGCGGTGCTCCTGCACCACCTCGGGTGCGGCGACGACGTGCCGATCGGCGCACCGATCGCGGGCCGCACCGACGAGGGACTGCGCGACCTCGTCGGCTTCTTCGTCAACACCTGGGTGCTGCGCGTCGACCTGTCCGGCAACCCCACCTACGCCGAGTTGCTCGGGCGTGTACGGGAACGCGCGCTCGGCGCCTACGACAACCAGGACATTCCCTTCGAGCGTCTGGTCGAACTGCTCAATCCGGACCGGTCCACCGCCTACCACCCGTTCTTCCAGGTCATGTTCGCCTGGCAGGAGGCCCCGGGCCGGCTGGACTTCGCCGGGGTCGAGGTGGAGTACCTGACGCTGGAGACCGGGACGGCCAAGTTCGACCTGTTCTTCAACATGGTCCCGGACGGCGCCGGCGGGGCGGGTTGCCGGGTGGAGTACAGCACCGACCTGTTCGACCGGGAGACGGTCGAGGGCATCGCGAGCCGGTTCGTCCGGGTGCTGGCACAGCTCGTGGCCGGCCCGGGCCGCCGGATCGGCGGCGTCGACGTTCTCGATGCGGCCGAACGGGCGCGCCTGCTCGCTCCGTTGGACATCACCGCCACAACGGTGTCCGAGCTGACCATCCCGGAGATGTTCGAGAACCAGGTGGCCAGGACCCCGGACGCGCCGGCGGTCGTGTGCGACGACCGGACCCTGACCTACCGGGAACTCGCCGACCGGGCCGACGGCATCGCCCGGGAGCTGATCCGGCGCGGTGCGGGACCGGAGGACCTGGTGGCCCTGGCGTTGCCCCGCACCGAGGACCTGGTCGCCGCACTGCTCGGAATCCTGAAGTCGGGTGCCGCCTATCTGCCGCTGGACCCGCAGTACCTCGGTGCTCGGGCGGAACGGGTGCTGTCGCAGGCGACCGTGCGGTTCGCGGTCACCGACGGGGCGACCCGGCGGGTCCTGGCGGGGCACGACGAGATCACGGTCGTCGACCTCGACGACCGCGCCGAATGGGGCTCGCCCGACGGGGCGCCGGGCGCCACGGACCCGATCCCTCGCCCGGCCCCGGACAACCTGGCGTACGTGATGTACACCTCCGGTTCCACCGGCGCGCCGAAGGGCGCGGCGATCACCCACCGCAACGTCGTCAACGGGGTGCTCGAACTGGTGCGTGGCATCGACGCTCCGCCCGGCTGGAAGATGCTGGCCGGCACCTCCGTCAACTTCGACGTCTCGGTCTTCGAGCTGCTGTCCACCCTGTTCAACGGCGGCACCGTCGAGCTGGTGCCGAACGCGCTGGCGCTCGCCGAGCGCGGCGCCTGGGACGGCCACGTGATCAGCGGCGTCCCGTCGGTGCTCGGCGAACTCGTCGATCACCTGGACACGTCGCCCCACGTGCACACGGTGGTCTTCGCGGGTGACGTGCTGTCGGCCGGGCAGGTGCGCCAGACGCGGCAGTGCCTGCCCGCGGCGCGGATCGTCAACTCCTACGGACAGAGCGAGAGCTTCTACGCCACCATGTTCTCCCTGCCGGCGACCGAGGAGTGGGGCGAGGGAGACGTCGCGCCGATCGGCACCCCCCTGGGGAACATGCGTGCCTACGTGCTGGGCCCCGAGCTGGCCCCGGTGCCGCGGGGCGTGGTGGGCGAGCTTTACGTGGTGGGCACCTGCCTGGGGCGCGGATACCACGACCGTGCGGCGATGACCGCCCAGCGGTACGTCGCGAGCCCGTTCGGTCCGCCCGGCGAGCGGATGTACCGCACCGGTGACCTGGCCCGGTGGAACAAGCAGGGTCAGCTGGAGTGCGTCGGCCGGGCCGACGCGCAGACCAAGATCCGCGGCTTCCGCATCGAACCGGCCGAGGTCGAGGCGGTGTGCGAGCTGCATCCCGGGATCTCCCAGGCCGTGGTGGTCGCCAGGCAGGAGCCGAACGGAGTGCGGCGGCTCGTCGCGTACGTGGTGCAGATCGGCGAGGGAGCCGTCGGTGACGACGGCGCCGGCGGCATCGGCGCCGTGGACCTGCAATTCGGTGTGTCGGCCGCCGAGCTGCGCACGTTCGTCGCGGCGCGACTGCCCGACTACATGGTGCCGTCCGCGTTCGTCGTCCTCGGCCGACTGCCGCTGGGACCGACCGGCAAGGTGGACCGCTCCGCGCTGCCGGAACCGGAGTTCGTGGGCGAGGCATACCGGGCGCCGTCCACGGAGAACGAGACGATCGTCGCGACGGCGTACGCCGACGTCCTCGGGGTGGAACGGGTCGGCGTCGACGACGACTTCTTCGCGGTTGGCGGAGACAGCCTCCGGTCGATTCAGGTGGTGGCCCGGGCGCGGGCCCGTGGCCTGGTCGTCACCACACGGGAGATATTCGAGCACCGGACGGCGGCCCGGCTGGCCGAGGTGGCCGCGGCCCGCGGTGACCAGCCGCCCGCGCTCGCGGAGGACGAGGCCGGCGGCATCGGCCCGATGCCGCTTCCGCCGGTGGCACGACAGGTGTTCGAGCGCGGCGGCGTGACCAGTCGCTACGCCATGTCGATGGTGCTGGAGCTACCGTCCGGCATCCACAGCGGCACACTGGCCGCCACGCTGGACGCGGTGCTCGACCGGCACGACCTCCTGCGGGCGCGGCTGGCCGGCGGCGACGAGCCGTCCCTCGTGGTGTCCGCGCCGGGCAGCGTCCGCGCCGAGGAACTGATCCGTCGGGTGCCCTGCGACGGGCGGTGGGAGGAGCCGGCCACCCTGGCCGCGGCGAAGGCGGCGCTCGACGACGCGACCGGACGGCTCGACCCGGAAGCCGGGATCATGGCCGCCTTCGTCTGGTTCGCGCCGAAGGCGGGTGCCGGCCGCCTGCTTGTGGTGCTGCACCACCTGGTCGTGGACGGTGTCTCCTGGCGCATCCTCATGTCCGACCTCGCCGAGGCATGGCAGCAGGTCGGCTCCGGCCGGACGCCGGAACTGCCCGCGGTGGGCACTTCGGCCCGCCGATGGGCGTCGGCGCTGCGCAGCAGAGCCCTCGGCCCCGAGGCGGCGGCGGAGCTGCCGTTCTGGCACGGCCTGCTCGCCGAGCCGGAACCCGCGCTGGGCGCCCGGGCGTTCGACCCGGAGGTGGACCTGATGTCCACGGTCGACAGCATCCCGGTGGAACTGCCCGCCGAGGTCACGGAAGCGGTGCTGACCAAGCTCCCCGCGGCCTTCCACGGCACCGGGACCGATGTGCTGCTCGCGGCTCTCGCCGTGGCCCTGGAGCGCTGGCACGGCCGGGACCGCCCGACCCTGGTCCGGTTGGAGGGCCACGGACGTGAGGAGGACAGCGTCCCCGGGGCGGACCTCTCACGGACCGTCGGGTGGTTCACCAGCATGTATCCGGCCCGGGTCGACGTGCGCGGGGTGGACCTGGCCGACGCGTTCGCCGGCGGCCCCTCGGCCGGGAAGGCGATCAAGCTCGTCAAGGAGCAACTGCGCGCCATCCCCGACAAGGGCATGGGGTTCGGGCTGCTGCGCTACCTGAACCCCGAGACGGCGGCCCCGCTCGCGGAGCACCGGCCGCCCCAGCTCGGCTTCAACTACCTCGGCCGGATCTCGGACACCGACGTGCCGGAACACCTGCGAGCCGCGGGATGGGGGCCGTCGCCGGCATGGTCCGCGGCGCTGGTCCCGCAACCGGACCCGGACCTGCCCGTGCTGTCCGCGCTCGAAGTCAACGCCGTCGCCACGGACGGTCCCGACGGCACCCGGCTCCAGGCGGTTTTCGCCTTCCCCACCGGGGTGCTGACCCGTGAGCGGACCGCGGAGCTGGCCGAGCTGTGGGTCCGGGCGCTGTCCGGGATGGCGGCCTACGCCGCCGGCCCTGACATCGGCGGGCTGACCCCGTCGGACACCCCGCTGGTCACGGTGGGGCAGGACGAGATCGAGAGCTGGGAAACCCGGTACGGAAAGCTGACCGAGGTCTGGCCGGTCACCCCGGCACAAGCCGGAATCCAGTTCCAGGCGGCGGTTGCCGAGGGCAGCTTCGACGTCTACCACATGCAGTTCGTCATGCAACTGTCCGGGCCCGTGGAACCGGCGCGGATGCGCAGGGCGGGGCAGGCACTGCTCGACCGGTACCCGAACCTGCGCTCGGCGTTCGTCACCGCCGCGAGCGGCGATCCCGTGCAGGTCGTCGCCGAACACGTCGACCTGCCGTGGCGGCACATCGACGCGTCCGGCCACGGCGGGGCCGAACGGGAGGAACTGCTGCGTCGGCTGCTCGCCGAGGACCGCACCGACCAGTTCGACCCCGCCCGGCCGCCGCTGATGCGCCTGGCACTGATCACCCAGGGGCCCGAGCGTTCCACACTCGTCGTCACGGCGCACCACACGCTGTTCGATGGCTGGTCGTCTCCGCTGGTCATCGCGGAACTGAGCCGGCTGTACACCGGGTCGAGCGGTCTGCGCCCCGTCCCCAGCTACGCCGGATACCTGAGCTGGCTGCGCGCACAGGACCGGGAGGCGACGGCCGCCCGGTGGACGGCGGAGCTGGCCGGCTTCGACGAACCGACCCTGGTCGCCCCGACAACACCGGCCGAGGGCACTACGGCCGGCCTCGGCCGGGTCGCGGTACCGCTCTCCATCGACAAGGGACGCGGGCTCGCCGCACGCGCCGCGGAGCTGGGCGTCACGCTGAACACGCTGCTGCAAGGCGCGTGGGCGGTGGTCCTCTCGACGCTTACCGGGCAGCAGGACGTGGCATTCGGCGCGGCCGTCAACGGCCGTCCCGCGGACGTGCCGGGCTCGGACGAGATGATCGGCCTGTTCATCAACAGCCTGCCGATCAGGGTGTCCTGCCGACCGGAGCAGAGCGTCGCCGACATGATCACCGAGTTGCAGGCCCGGCAGACCGCGCTGCTCGACCACCACTACTACGGTCTGGCCGACATCCAGCGCGACACCGGGATGCCCGCCCTGTTCGACACGATCATCGCGTTCGAGAACTACCCGATCGACCACGCGGGCATCACGGAGGCGAACTCCGCGGCGGGCTTCACCATCGACAGCATCCAGCCGTTCGCGGGCTCGCACTATCCGCTCAGCCTCAACGCGGCGGACCCCTACCTGCGCCTGTCCATCGACCATCAGAAGAACCTGTACGACCGCGAGGCGGCCGAGGCCGTCGCCACCCGGCTGAGCCGCGTGCTCGAGCAACTGCTCGCCGACCCGACGACACCCGTCGGCGCCATCGACGTCCTCGCGGACCACGAGCGCGCATGGCTGACGCGGCGGGGCGAGGGCAGAGTCACGGCGGTCACGGCCGACGCCTCGCCGGCCACCCTGTCCGACGCGTTCGCGGCCCAGGCCGGGCGGACCCCCGACCGCCCGGCGGTGGTCGGGGAGACCGAGACCCTGACCTACCGGGAGCTGGACCGGCGGGCCAATCGGCTGGCGCACTGGCTGATCGAACACGGCGCGGGGCCCGAGGCGGTGGTCGCGGTACGGGTTCCCCGCTCCGTCGACCTGGTGGTGGCACTTCACGCGGTGGTCAAGGCGGGCGCGGCGTACCTGCCGGTCGGCACCGACCTGCCCGAGGACCGGGTGCGGCACATGTACGAAGCAGCGCCACCCCTGCTGGTGATCGACCGGACACTCCCGGACGTGTCCGGCTACTCGGAGGCGGACCCGGGTCGCGCGCTGTCGCCGGACAACGCCGCCTACGTGATTCACACCTCAGGATCGACCGGCGGCCCCAAGGGCGTGCGGACATCACATCGGTCGATCATGAACCGGCTGCGCTGGATGCAGGACGAGTACGGGCTCACCGGCGACGACCGGGTGCTGCAGAAGACACCGGCGTCCTTCGACGTCTCGGTGTGGGAGTTCTTCTGGCCGTTGCAGCAGGGCGCGGCGCTGGTGGTCGCGGCCCCCGACGGACACCGGGACCCGGCCTACCTGGCGCGGCTGATCAGCGAACAGCACGTGACCACCTGCCACTTCGTACCGTCGATGCTGCAGGCGTTCCTGGCCGAGCCTGCGGCCGCACAGTGCGCCGGCGAGCTGCGCCGGGTGTTCGCCAGCGGTGAGGCCCTGCCGCGGGAGACGGCGAACGCCTTCGCCCGCACGCTGCCTGGCGTCGAGCTGCACAACCTGTACGGGCCGACGGAGGCGGCCGTGGACGTCACCCACCACGCATGCGTCCCCGACGCCCCCGGTCCGGTGCCGATCGGGGAGCCGATCCACAACACCGCGGTGTATGTGCTCGACCCGGCGCTGCGCATGGTCCCGCCGGGAGTGGCGGGCGAGCTGTACCTCGCGGGCGCCGGGCTCGCCCGGGACTACGCAGGCCGGACCGCGTTGACCGCGAGCCGGTTCGTGGCGTGTCCGCACGGCGCGCCGGGCGCCCGGATGTACCGCACGGGTGACCTCGTGCGGTGGAACCGGGACGGCGCGCTCGAATACCTGGGCCGCAACGACCTCCAGGTGAAGATCCGCGGCTTCCGCATCGAGCTGGGCGAGATCGAGAACACCCTGTCCCGCCATCCCGCCGTCTCCCAGGCCGTGGTGGCCGCCCGCCAGGACACCACCGGTGACCAGCAGTTGGTCGGCTACGTGGTGGTGGACCCGGAGGCGGCGCCTGCGGTGGTGCGGCTGCGCGAGCTGGCCGCCACCGGACGGCTGACCGGGGTGGAGCTGCACGAGCTGCCGAACGGGATGACGGTGGGAGGCCGCAACAAGTCGAACATCTCCTACCTGTACGACGAGATCTTCGAGCACCGCGAGTACGCGCGCGGTGGCGTGAGCGTCGACGACGGCGCGTGCATCGTCGATGTCGGCGGGCACGTGGGGATGTTCGGTCTGTGGGCCGGATCCGTGGCGCGTGACGTGAAGCTGTACGCGTGTGAGCCGATCCCGGAGACGGCCGACTTCTACCGCCTCAACGCCGACCTGCACGGCCTTGCGGCCGTCGTGACGACGTGCGGGATCTCGGATGCCCCGGGCCACGCCCGGTTCACGTACTACCCCGAGATGTCCATGATGTCCGGGCGCTACGCGGACGAGGCGGCGGAGCAGGAGACGCTGCGCCGGGTACTCGCCAACGACGGCACCACACCGGCCGTCGAGGACGACCAGCTGACCGACATGCTGTCCGACCGGCTGGCGAGCACCCAGGTCGACGTGGAACTGCGCACCGTGTCGCAGGTGATCCGGGACAACGGGCTCACCCGCGTGGACCTGCTGAAGATCGACGCGGAGAAGAGCGAGCTGGCGGTCCTGCACGGCATCGAGCCCGGACACTGGCCGATCATCCGTCAGGTCGTGGCGGAAGTGCACGACGTCGAGGACCGGGTCGCGGTCATCAGGCAGATGCTGGAGACCAGGGGCTTCAGGGTCGTCGTGGAGACCCCCGAGGGACTCGAAGGCACCGGGATGAGCCAGGTGTACGCCACCCGGCCGGACGATACCGAGCGGTCGGCCGGGGCGTCGCCGGCCCGCACGGGCGCCCGGTGGCACAGCCCGGACCAGCTCGTCCGCGACCTGCGCGCGGACCTGGAACAGCGGCTGCCCGAGTACATGGTCCCCGGGCACCTGGTGATCCTCGACGAGCTTCCGCTGACCTCGAGCGGCAAGGCCGACCGCAAGGCGCTGCCCGCGCCCGACCGGGCCGGCGCGGCGACCGGGCAGACGCCGCGCAATCACAACGAGGAAGTCCTGTGCGGGCTGTTCGCCGAGCTGCTCGGGATGGAGGAGATCGGCACCGACGTCGACTTCTTCGAAAGCGGCGGGCATTCGCTGCTCGCCACCCGGCTGATCGGCCGCATCCGTCGGGAGTTCAACGTCGACATGAAGGTCACGACGGTGTTCCGCTGCCCGACCGTGGCCCAGTTGGCGGTCCTGATCGATGAGATGGCCACCTCGAAGCGCCCTCAGCTGCGACCGATGAACGCGTAGGAGCGTCGATGATCCCGTTGTCCTTCGCCCAGCGCCGGCTGTGGTTCCTCAACCACCTGGAGGGCTCTTCCGCTACCTACAACGTCCCGTTCGTGCTGCGGCTGGAGGGGCCGCTGGACACCGCGGCCCTCGACGCGGCGGTGCGCGACGTCGTCACCCGGCACGAGAGTCTGCGGACCCTGATCGTGGAGGACTCGGGCGGCACACCCGCGCAGCGGGTCCTCGGCCCGCAGGAGGCGGCCGTCCCCTTCCGGGTGATCGACATCGCCGCGTCCGCGGTGGACGCCGCGATGCACGAGGCCGCGTGCGCGGGATTCGACCTGAGCGCGGAGCTTCCGCTGCGGACGACGGTCTTCCGCACCGCCCCGCAGGAGCACGTGCTGATGTTCGTGTTCCATCACATCGCCGCCGACGGATCGTCCATAGCCCCCTTCCTCGACAACCTGGCGTCCGCCTACGCGGCCCGCTGCGAGGGGGTCGCGCCGGTGTGGGAACCGCTGCCGGTGCAGTACAAGGACTACACGCTGTGGCAGCAGCAACTGCTCGGTGACGAGAACGACCCGGAGAGCGTCGCCGCACCGCAGCTCGCCTACTGGCGGCAGGAACTGGCCGGGGTGCCCCAGCCGATCGCCCTGCCGCTGGACCGGCCCCGGCCGACGCACGCCGACCACCGCGGCGGCCACGTGTCCTTCGAGCTGGCACCGGAGCTGCTCGCCCGGCTGGGCAAGGTGGCCGCCGACCGGGGCGCCACGGCACCCATGATCGCCCAGGCCGCGCTGGCGGTGTTGTTGCAGAAGCTGGGCGGCGGCGACGACGTGACCGTCGGCAGCCCGATCGAGGGGCGGACCGACGAGGCACTCGCCGACCTGATCGGGTTCTTCGTCAATACGTGGGTGCTGCGCGCGGACCTGTCGGGGACCCCGTCGTTCGACGCGCTGCTGGACCAGGTACGCGACAAATCCCTCGCCGCGTACGACAACCAGGACATCCCCTTCGAACGGCTCGTGGAACTGCTGGAGGTGGAGCGCTCGACCTCGTACCCGCCGCTGTTCCAGGTGATGCTGGCCTGGCAGTTCGTGTGGTCGCGGTTCGAGCTGCCGGGCCTGCGGGTGACTCCCGTCCCGGTCGGCACCGACACCGCGAAGCTCGACCTCTACTTCAACATCATCCCGGACGCGACCGGGCGTGCGCACGGCCGGCTCGAGTACGCGACGGAACTGTTCGACCACGCCACGGCCGTCAAGATCGTCGAGCGGTTCGTGCGCATCCTGAAGCAGGTCGCGCGGGACCCGGAAGTCTCCTTGGCGGACCTCGACGTGCTCGGCCCGCAGGAGCGGGAGCGGCTGTTGGTGGAGGTGAACGACACCGCCGAGCCGACGCTGGACGGGGGGTTGGTGGCGGCGGTGGCGCGGCAGGTGCGTGCGACGCCGGACGCGCTCGCCGTCGTCGCGGAGGAGGATTCGCTCACCTACCGGGAGCTGGACGCGCGGTCGAACCGGCTGGCCCACTGGCTGATCGACCGCGGGGCGCGGCCGGAGTCGCTGGTGGCCGTCACCCTGCCCCGGACCGTGGATCTCGTGGTCGCGCTGCTCGCGGTGCTGAAGTCGGGGGCGGCGTACGTCCCGGTCGATCCGGACCACCCGCAGGCCCGGATCGACCACATCCTCTCGGACGCCCGCCCCGTCCTCGTGCTGGACACCGCCCTCCTGGCCGAGGCGGTCACCACCGGGCACGTGGAGTCGGCGCCCGCCGTCCGCGTCGCGCCGGACAGCATCGCGTACGTCATCTACACGTCGGGTTCGACGGGCACGCCCAAGGGGGTCGCCGTCTCCCACGCCGCACTGGCGAACTTCCTGGCCGCGGCGGGCCGGCGGATTCCGCTGTCGCCGGGGGACCGGTGGCTCGCGGTCACCACGGTGTCGTTCGACATCGCCGCCCTCGAGCTGTATCTGCCGTTGGTGTGTGGTGCGGCGGTGGTGGTGGCGAGGCGGGAGGTGGTGGTTGATCCGGGGGCGGTGGTGGCGTTGTTGCGTCGTCATGGGGTGTCGGTGGTGCAGGCGACTCCGGCTTTCTGGCAGATGTTGTTGGCGTACGAGCCGGGTGCGGTGCGGGGTTTGCGGGTGGTGGTGGGGGGTGAGGCGTTGCCGGTGCGGTTGGCGGATGTGCTGGCGGGTGAGGCGTTGGAGGTGGGTAACTGGTACGGGCCGACGGAGACGACGGTGTGGTCGACGACGGCTGCGGTGGTGGTGGGGGGTGGGGTGTCGATCGGGGTTCCGATCGGGAATACGCGGGTGTTCGTGTTGGATGAGCGGTTGCGTCCTGTGCCGTGGGGTGTGCAGGGGGAGTTGTACATCGCGGGTGCGGGGTTGGCTCGGGGGTATCAGGGGCGGCCGGGGTTGACGGCTGGGCGGTTTGTGGCGTGTCCGTTCGGTGGTGGGCGGATGTATCGCACGGGTGATGTGGTGCGGTGGGGTCGGGGTGGTGGGCTGGAGTATGTGCGGCGGTCCGATTTCCAGGTGAAGGTGCGGGGTTTTCGGATCGAGCTGGGTGAGATCGAGCATGTGCTGGCGGGTCATCCGGGGGTGGCTCAGGCGGTGGTCGTCGTGCGGGAGGACGAGCCGGGGGACAAGCGTCTGGTGGGCTATGTGGTGCCCGAGGAGACCGGCGATGCGGCGACGGAGCCCCTTGTCGCGGAACTCGCCGAACACCTTGCCCGGCAGCTCCCCGACTACATGGTTCCGGCGGCGCTGGTCCCGCTGCGGGAGATCCCGCTGACCCCGAACGGGAAGGTCGACCGACGGGCACTGCCGGCGCCCGACTACGCCCGGCGGTCCACGGGGCGGGCACCGAGCAACCCGGCCGAGGAGACCTTCTGCGCGCTGTTCGCCGAAGTGCTCGGCCTGGACCGGGTCGGCGTCGACGACGACTACTTCGCTCTCGGCGGGGACAGCGTTCGCTCCGTCCAGGTCGTCGCCCGGGCGAAGACCCGCGGCCTCGCGGTCGGCGTCCGGGACATCTTCGAGCACCGCACGGTCGCCCGGCTCGCAAAGCTGGTGGCCGCCCGCGACGAGGAGGAACCGGCCCTCGGCGAGCTGCCGGGCGGCGGCACCGGCTGGGCACCGCTGCCCCCGACCGCGGCGCACACCCGCCCGCTCCACGGCGGTGCCGAGCGGGCCTGCGCCTCCCGGTTGCTGACCCTGCCCGCGGACATCGACCGCGCGGAGCTGGTCAGGGCCATACAGGCGGTGCTGGACCAACACGACGCACTGCGGGCGCGCTTCGACCGGACGCGGCCGGGACTGCTGATCGAGCCCCCGGGCAGCGTGTCGGCCGACGCGCTGTTGCGGCACGTCCGCTGGGCCGCCGACGACGACCCCCTCCCCGCCGAGCTGGACGCCGCCGCGGGCCGCCTCGCCCCGGACGCCGGCGTGACGTCGCAGTTCGTGTGGCTCGACTCGGCCACCCGCGGTCACCGGCTGTTGGCCGTCGTGCACCGGTTGGTCATGGACGACACGTCGTGGCGCATCCTGGTCGCGGACCTGGTACGTGCCGGCCGGCAGGCGCGCGGGAACGGGACCCCGGCGCCGGCCCGGGCCGGCACCTCGTTGCGACGGTGGATGCACGCGCTCGCAGACGACGCGGCCACCGCACCGCGACGGGCCGAACTGCCCGCATGGCGTGCGGTGCTGGGCGAGAAGGGGGCTGCGCTCGACGAGCCCGAGCCGGGCAACGGCGCCCCCACAGGCCCGGACAGCGTACGGGTCCGGGTGCCGGCGAACGTCACCGAGGCCGTACTGACGGTGCTGCCCGCGGTGTTCCGCGCCGGTGTCGACGACGGGCTGCTCACCGGACTCGCCCTGGCGCTGGCCCGCTGGCGCCCGGCGACCGGGCAGCAGGGTCCTTCGGCCCTGGTCCGCCTGACCGCACGGGCCCGAGACGAGCACGTCGTACCCGGCGCCGACCTGTCCCGCACGATCGGCCCGCTCACCGCGGTGTTCCCGGCCCGGCTGGACCTGACCGGGATCGACGTGGCCGATGCCTTCGCAGGCGGACCGGCCGCCGGGCGGGCGGTCAAGGCCGTCAAGGAACAGCTGCGGTCCCTGCCGCACGCGGGCTTCGGCTACGGCCTGCTGCGGCACCTGGACCCGGACACCGCCGCCGAGTTCACCGATGCCCCCGAACCGCGCATCGGCTTCACCCATCACAGTGACCCCGCCGGCCCTCCCGGCGGCGCTCGGGGCGAGGGGTGGCGGCCGGACACGGCGTACCAGGACCCGCACGGCGCGCTGGACGCGACCCGGCTGTTCCGGTCCGCGCTGGAGATCGGCACGACGACCACCGTCACCCCGGAAGGGCCCGAGCTGACCGCCTGCTTCGCCTTCCCGGCCGACGCGTTCTCCCGCGCCGAGGTGGGCGAGCTGGCCGCGCTGTGGGCCGAGGCCCTGACCGCGCTGGCCCGGCACGCCACGACACCCGACGCCGGTGGGCCGACTCCGACGGATGTGCCCCTGGTCGACGTGGAGCAGGACGAGATCGACGCCTGGCAGGACCGCTACGGCAGGCTGACGACCGTGTGGCCGGTCACCCCCGCGCAGTCCGGGATCCTGTTCCACAAAACACTCGGCGGGGCGTCGTTCGACCCGTACCACGTCCAGCTCGCGCTCCGGCTCTCCACCGCGGTCGACCCGGAACGGATGCGCCGGGCCGGCCAGGCACTGCTGGCCCGCCATCCCAGCCTGCGAGCCGCGTTCGTCGACCGGTCCGAGGGCGATGTCGTGCAGGTGGTGCCCGAGACGGTGACACTGCCGTTCCAGTACCTCGACCTGACGGGCGGCGCCGCGCCGGACCGGACCGAGGCGTTCGAACGGTTCCTCGTGCGGGACCGGGCCACCTACTTCGACGTGGCCGCCCCACCACTGATCAGGCTGGCACTGGTCATGGTCGAACCGGACCGCCCCCAATTCGTGCTGACCGCCCACCATTCGCTGATCGACGGCTGGTCCCTGCCGCTGCTGATGCGAGACCTGCTGCTCCTCTACGCCGCCGACGGCGATCCGGCCGCCCTGCCCGCGGCCCACGACTACGGTGACTTCCTCTCCTGGCTGGTAGCGCAGGACCGGGACGAGGCGGCGCGGGCCTGGGCGGCGGCGCTGGAGGGAATCGAGGGGCCGACACTCCTGGCGTCCGACCCCACGGGCGACGGCCGGCGCGCGGCCGAGCCGGGAACGGGGCGGGGGCAGCTCGACTTCGCGTTCCCGCCCGACGAGGCGCGGGCCCTCAACCGCCGGGCCGCCCAGCTGGGCGTCACGGTCAACACCGTGGTCCAGGGCGCCTGGGCACTGCTGCTCGGCCGGCTCACCGGCCGCGAGGACGTGGTCTTCGGCGCGACCGTCGCGGGCCGCCCGCCCGCGGTGACCGGCGTGGAGTCGCTGGTTGGAATGTTCATCAACACCGTTCCCGTCCGCGTCGGTTACGCGCCGGGCGACACCCTCGCCGAGGTCCTGGTCCGGCTTCAGGAGCGGCAGGTCGACCTCATGGAGCACCAGCACCACGCGCTCTCCGAGATCCAGCAGTCGGCCGGCCTGCACACCCTGTTCGACACGTTGGTCGTCTTCGAGTCCTACCCGATCGACTGGGACGGGCTCAGCGCGGCGGGCGCGGCCGCGGACGGCATCACCTTCGGAGACTTCCGCCCGTCCACCGGAACCCACTATCCGCTGACCCTGATGGCCGCCGCCGATCCCCACCTGCGCTTCACGCTCCAGTACAAGGAAGGTGAGATCGACCGGGACACGGCGCAGGCGTGCGCGGCCCGTCTGGTCCGCGTCCTGCGGCAGCTCGCTGCCGACCCCGGCATGACGGTCGCGCAGATCGAGGTGCTGGAGCCGGCCGAACGGGACCGGCTGCTCGTCGAGCTGAACGACACCGCCGCCGAGGTGCCGGCCGCCATGATCCCCGAGCTCTTCGAGACACAGGCCGCGCGGACCCCGGACGAGATCGCCGTGATCGACGGCGGCACGCGGCTCACCTACCGCCGGCTGAGCGCCAGGGCCGGCCGGCTGGCGCGTGTGCTGGCCGACCGTGGCGTGGGCGCCGAATCGCTGGTCGCGGTGTCGTTGCCGCGCTCGGCCGACCTGGTGGTGGCACTGCTCGCAGTCCTGAAGGCGGGCGGCGCCTACCTGCCGGTCGACCCCGAGTACCCCAGGAAGCGCATCGAGGCCGTCCTCGACCAGGCCGGGCCGCACCTGGTGCTGACGGACTCGGCGACCCTGGCCGCGCTGCCGGACCACGACGCCCCGAACGTCCTGCTCGACACCCTCGACCTTGGCGACGACGACACCCTCCCGCCCCCACGGCCGCCGCTCCGGCAGCAACTGGCATACGTCATGTACACCTCCGGATCAACGGGCACGCCCAAGGGCGTCGCCATCACCCACGACAATGTGGTCAACGGCGTACTGCGGCTGGCCTCCCGGGTCGGCATGGGGCCGGGCAAGCGGCTGCTGGCCGGCACCTCGGTCAACTTCGACGTGTCGGCGTTCGAGATCTTCACGACGTTGGCGACCGGCGGCATCGTCGAGGTGGTCCGGGACGTCCTGGTGCTGGGCGAGGGCGACGGCTGGAGCGGCAGCGTCGTCTCCACCGTTCCGTCCGCCTTCGCCGAACTGCTCGACCAGATCGCCGGCCGCACCAGCGTGGAGACGGTCGTCTTCGCCGGTGAGGCGCTGCCGTCGTCCCTCGCGGAGAGGATACGGGCGGCCTTCCCCGGCGTACGGGTCGTCAACGCCTACGGCCAGAGCGAGTCGTTCTACGCCACCACCCACACCGTCCGCGAAGGCACCGGGGACGGGCGGGGCAGCGTGCCGATCGGCACCCCGCTGGGCAACATGCGGGCCTACGTGCTGGGCCCGGGGCTGTCCGTGACGCCGCCGGGAACGGTCGGTGAGCTGTACGTCGGCGGCAGTGTGGGCCGCGGCTACCACGGGCGCGCCGATCTGACGGCCGAGCGCTTCGTCGCCGACCCGTTCGGTCCGGCTGGCTCCCGGATGTACCGCACCGGTGACCTGGCCCGCTGGAACGACGAGGACCAGCTCGAGTACCTGGGCCGGGCCGACGAACAGGTCAAGGTGCGCGGTTTCCGGGTCGAACCGGCCGAGACCGAGGCCGCGCTGGTCGCGCACCCCGGGCTCGCGCAGGCCGTCGTCGTCGCCCGTGCCGGGCGCGGCGGGAGAACGGACAAACACCTCGTCGCGTACGTCGTGCCGGCCGCCGGCGAAGGCCCGGTGCCCGAGCCCAAGGAGCTGCGCGCGTTCGTCTCGGCGCGGCTGCCGGAGTTCATGGTGCCGTCCGCCTTCGTGGTCCTGGAGCGGCTTCCGCTCGCGCCGAACGGCAAGTTGGACCGGGCCGCGCTGCCCGATCCCGACTACACGGGCACCACGTACCGTGCGCCGCGCACCCCCCGCGAGGAGATCCTGGCGGCGCTGTTCGCCGAGGTGCTCGGCCTGGACCGGGTCGGCGTCGACGACAGCTTCTTCGAGCTGGGCGGGCACTCCCTGCTCGCCACCCGGCTGATCGCCAGGCTCCGCGCCGAGTTGGGGGTGGAGCTGCCCATCCGCAAGATCTTCGACATGCCGACGGTGGCCGCGCTCGCACAGTGGTCGCAAGCACCGGGCTCATCCAGCCGTCCCCGCCTGCGCAAGATGACCGTAGAGGAGTAGGGCCATGATCCCGCTGTCCTTCGCGCAACGTCGCTATTGGTTCATGCACCAGCTCGAGGGCGGTGAGACGTGGAACATGTCGGCGGCCTTCCGGCTGGAAGGGTCGTTGGACCCTGCCGCGCTCACCGCGGCGTTGCGAGACGTGGTCGAGCGGCACGAGATACTGCGCACCACCTATCTTTCCGACGGCGGCGAACTCCACCAGCACATCCTGCCCCTGGAGCAGGCATGGGACCAGGTGCGGCTGCCGGTGGTCGACGCGGCGCCGCAGGACGTCGCCGGCGCGGTCGAGGGCGCGGTCGCCCACGCGTTCGACCTCGCCACCGAGATCCCCTTGCGGGCGACCCTGGTCCGCACCTCGCCCCGGGTGCACACGCTGGTCCTGGTCGTCCACCACATCGCGACGGACGGCAGTTCCGGCGCGCCGCTGGCCAAGGACCTGGCCACGGCCTACACCGCCAGGCTGGCCGGGCGGGCACCGGACTGGGATCCGCTGCCGGTGCAGTACAAGGACTTCACGCTGTGGCAGCGCGAGGTGCTGGGCGAGGTGAGCGACCCCGGCAGTCTCGCCGCCAGGCAACTCGCCTACTGGCGCGAAGAACTGACCGGGATACCTCAGCCGCTGACCCTGCCGCTCGACCGCCCGCGGTCCGCGGAGGTCCGCACGGGCGGCGGCGTGGTCGGTTTCGCCGTGTCTCCCAAGGTGACGGCCGGTCTCGAGAAGCTGTCCGCGGGGCAAGGAACGTCCATGGCGATGGTCCTGCACGCCGCGCTTGCGGTGCTGCTGGGCAAGCTCGGCAGTGGGCAGGACATCCCGATCGCCACCCCGATCGCCGGGCGGACGGACGAGGCGATGGCCGATCTCGTCGGGTGCTTCGTGAACAACCTCGTGCTGCGGGTGGATCTCTCCGGTGACCCGTCGTTCACCGATGTCCTCGCCCGGGTGCGGGACAAAGCGCTGGCGGCCTACGAGCACCAGGACCTGCCGTTCGACGTGCTGGTCGAGTCGATCAACCCGGACCGCTCCATCGCACACCGCCCCCTCTTCCAAGTGATGTGCGGCTGGCAGAACTACGAGAAGCCGCCGCTGAGCCTGCCGGGGCTGGAGGTGGAGTTCCAGCAGGCCCTCACGGCCAGGACCATGGTGGACCTGTACGTCAGCATGGCCATGGACGAGTCGGGGCGGCTGCACGGCGACATCCAGTACGGAACCGACCTCTTCGACCACGGCACTGTCGAGGCCATGGCCGAGCGGTTCAAGCGTGTCCTCGAGCAGGTGGTCGCCGATCCGGGCATCTGTGTCGGCGACTTCGACGTGCTCGACCCGGGGGAGCGGGAGCGGCTGTTGGTGGAGGTGAACGACACCGCCGAGCCGACGCTGGACGGGGGGTTGGTGGCGGCGGTGGCGCGGCAGGTGCGTGCGACGCCGGACGCGCTCGCCGTCGTCGCGGAGGAGGATTCGCTCACCTACCGGGAGCTGGACGCGCGGTCGAACCGGCTGGCCCACTGGCTGATCGACCGCGGCGTACGGCCGGAGTCGCTGGTCGCCCTGTGCCTGCCGAGGTCCGTGGACCTGATGGTGGCGCTGTGGGCGGTGCTGAAGTCGGGGGCGGCGTACGTCCCGATCGACCCGGACCATCCACAGGCCCGGATCGACTACGTACTCGGACATTCGTCCCCGGTCCTGGTGCTCGACCCCGACACGTTGGCCGGCGCCGAACTGTCAAAGTTCCCGGACACCTCGCCCGAGGTGGTTGTGCGGCCGGAGAACACGCAGTACGTGATCTACACGTCGGGTTCGACGGGCACCCCGAAGGGGGTGTCGGTCTCTCGTGGGGCGTTGGCGAACTTCGTGGCCGCGGTCCGACGGCGGTTCCCGCTGTCGCCGGGGGAGCGGATGCTCCTCGCCACCACCGTGTCGTTCGACATGGCCAACACCGAGCTGTATCTGCCGTTGGTGTGTGGTGCGGCGGTGGTGGTGGCGAGGCGGGAGGTGGTGGTTGATCCGGGGGCGGTGGTGGCGTTGTTGCGTCGTCATGGGGTGTCGGTGGTGCAGGCGACTCCGGCTTTCTGGCAGATGTTGTTGGCGTACGAGCCGGGTGCGGTGCGGGGTTTGCGGGTGGTGGTGGGGGGTGAGGCGTTGCCGGTGCGGTTGGCGGATGTGCTGGCGGGTGAGGCGTTGGAGGTGGGTAACTGGTACGGGCCGACGGAGACGACGGTGTGGTCGACGACGGCTGCGGTGGTGGTGGGGGGTGGGGTGTCGATCGGGGTTCCGATCGGGAATACGCGGGTGTTCGTGTTGGATGAGCGGTTGCGTCCTGTGCCGTGGGGTGTGCAGGGGGAGTTGTACATCGCGGGTGCGGGGTTGGCTCGGGGGTATCAGGGGCGGCCGGGGTTGACGGCTGGGCGGTTTGTGGCGTGTCCGTTCGGTGGTGGGCGGATGTATCGCACGGGTGATGTGGTGCGGTGGGGTCGGGGTGGTGGGCTGGAGTATGTGCGGCGGTCCGATTTCCAGGTGAAGGTGCGGGGTTTTCGGATCGAGCTGGGTGAGATCGAGCATGTGCTGGCGGGTCATCCGGGGGTGGCTCAGGCGGTGGTCGTCGTGCGGGAGGACGAGCCGGGGGACAAGCGTCTGGTGGGCTATGTGGTGCCCGAGGAGACCGCCGATGCGGCGACGGAGCCCCTTGTCGCGGAACTCGCCGAACACCTTGCCCGGCAGCTCCCCGACTACATGAGGCTCGCCGCGGTGATCCCGCTCCGAGAGATGCCCCTGACAGCGAACGGGAAGGTCGACCGACGGGCACTGCCGGCGGAACGCGCGGACGTCGTGGTGGTGGGTCAGGGGCCGCGCAACGCCCACGAGGAGAAGTTGTGCGCCCTCTTCGGCGAGCTGCTCCACCGGGAACAGGTCGGCATCCACGAGGACTTCTTCGCGCTCGGCGGCCACTCGCTCATGGCCACCAGGCTCAGCTCCCGCATCCGCAAGCACTTCGGTGTGCTCATGCCCATGAGTACGATCATCAAGTACCCCACGGTGGCCGAACTGGCCTCGCTGGTGCTGGTGGGCGGCATTCCCACCGACGACGCCGACCCGTTCGCGGTCGTGCTGCCGTTGAACAGCGATCCCGGCACGGACAAGCCGCCGATGTGGTTCTTCCACCCGGCGGGCGGACTGGGCTGGCCGTACTTCAGCTTCGTCTCGCACGTCCCGGACCGGCGGGCCTACGCGCTTCAGTCCCGCGGCTCCAACGGCATCGACGCGCTCGCGGGGTCGGTGGAGGAGATGGTCGACGACTACGTCACCGAGATGCTGAAGATTCAGCCGGAGGGTCCGTTCTGCCTCATCGGCTGGTCCTACGGGGGCACGATCGTGCCGGCCGTTGCGGAGGAGCTGTGCCGACGCGGGCACGAGATCGAGCTGACCGCGGTCCTGGACGCCCAGCCGGGCGGGCAGGGGTGGACGGAGATCCACGCAGGCAAGACGGTCGCCGACTACCGGGCGGAACTCGAGGACTTCTTCGGCCAGTACATCGGTACCGACAACCAGCAGAACGTCCTGGACCGCATGGCGAGAGTGCTGGCCAACAACACGACCACCATGATGGCCTTCGATTCCCCGGTCTACCGGGGGGACCTGCTGTTCTTCAACGCCACACGCAAGGACGAACGCTACGCGCACCTGTGGCGGCCGTATGTCGCCGGGTCCATCGAGGAACACGACGTGGACGCCACACATGACGAAATGGTCATGCCGGCAGCCGTGGCCGAGTTCTTCGAAGTGATCAATCGGAAGCTTTCGGAATGACGGAGGAGAAGGCGTGGGAATGACTACTGCTGGAGTGCCGGTCTACGACGTGGTCGGTATCGGTTTCGGTCCCTCGAACCTGTCGCTCGCCGTCGCGCTGGACGATTTCGAAGGCGCCGGTTCCCGCCCGCTGGAGGCCGCGTTCTTCGAGAGCCAGCCATCGTTCGGCTGGCATCGGAACATGCTGCTGCCGTCGTCCAAGATGCAGGTCTCCTTCCTCAAGGACCTGGCGACGTTCCGCAATCCCGTGTCGCGGTTCAGCTTCGTGTCGTACCTTCACTCGAACGGACGCCTGGCGCAGTTCGTCAACAACTGCGACTTCTTTCCGACGCGCGCGGAATTCCACGGCTACCTGGAGTGGGTGGCGGCGAACTTCACCGACCGCGTGGAGTACGGATCGAGGATCACCTCGGTGACACCGGTACGGGGGCCGGGCCCCGACGATCCGGTCGAGCGGCTCCGCATACACGTGTCCTCGGCCTCCGGGCCGAGGTGCGTCGAGGCGCGCAACATCGTCATGGCGACCGGACTCGTGCCCAAGATGCCCGACGGCGTCGTCAGGGACGAACATGTGTGGCACAGCTCGGAGTTCCTCGGGAAGTTCCGGCAGTCCGCGGCCTCGGAGCTGAAGCACGTGGTCGTGGTCGGGGCCGGGCAGAGCGCCGCGGAAATCGTCCGCTTCTGCCACGACGAGGCGCCGAACGCGAAGGTCACCGCGGTCGTTCCGTCGTACGGCTACAGCATCGCCGACAACACCCCCTTTGCCAACGAGGTCTTCGACCCGGGAGCGGTGGACGACTACTACCAGAGCGAGCAGTACGCGAAGGACAAGCTCTGGGGCTACCACCGCAACACCAACTACTCGGTGGTCGACGGCGATGTGATCCGCAGTCTCTACCAGCGCAAGTACGACGACGACGTGCAGGGCGTGGACCGGCTGCGGTTCATGGAGCTGTCGAGGATCAGCGCGGTCAAGCGCGACGGCGACGACACCTGGGTCACCGTCCAGTCGCTGGCGACGGGGCGGTCCGACGATCTCGACGTCGATGTCGTCGTGTGTGCCACCGGGTACGAGCCGATGGCGGTCGGGCGGCTGCTCGGCGACGTCGACCGGTTCTGCCGCCGTGACGGCCAGGGGCGCCACCTCGTCGGGCGCGACTACCGGCTGGCCACGACGGGGGACCTGCGGGCCGGCATCTACGTGCAGGGCGGCACCGAGCACACGCACGGCCTGTCGTCGTCCCTGCTGTCGAACCTGGCGGTGCGCAGTGGGGAGATCGTGGAATCGGTCTCCCGCAACCGGCTCGCCGAGCCCTCGGACCAGTGATCGGAGTTGACCGGGGTGAACCGTTCCATCGATTCCGCCGAGCACCGCGGCACACCCACGCTGCTGTGTGTGCCGTTCGCGGGCGCGGGCGCTTCGTACTTCCATCCGTGGCGGGCGCTGACCGCCGGCCGGTGGCGGCTGGTCGCGGTCGAGCTGCCCGGCAGGGAGCGACGCATCATGGAGGACCCGTTCTCCAGCGTTGTCGAGACGGCCGAGGACCTGATCGACGACGTCGCCGCGGCGGCCGGCGAGGGGGAGCGGACCGTGCTGTTCGGACACAGCCTGGGCGCGGTGGTCGCGTACGAGCTGACGCACCTGCTCACCGCCCGCGGCATTCCCGTCGAGCGGTTGGTCGTCAGCGGTGCGTCGGGGCCGTGGACCCAGCGCGAGGTGCGGGCGACAGGGCTCCCGGACGAGGAGTTCCTGGCGCGCATCGAGGACTTCTCGGGCTTCCGGCACGAGGCCCTCGACCACCCGGAGATGCGCGAGCTGATCCTGCCCGTGCTGCGGGCCGACTGCGAGATGCACGAGAACTACGTGCCGAGCACCGACGAACCGGTGCCGGTGCCGATCACCTCCGTGCGGGGCAGCTCCGACGCCCTGGTCACCGCGGACCAGGCCCGGCAGTGGCAGCGGGCCACTACGGGCGGGTTCGGCTACACCGAGCTGCCGGGCGACCACATGTACCTGGTCGACCGCGCCCCGGAGCTGCTGGACCTCATCGGGAACGCGGCCCTGCACGAGGGCGCGACAGGGCGGCGGGTCGCGTCAGAGCCGTGACAGCCGGGTGACAGAGCCGGCCGCGCATGGTGGTGCCATGGGAAGTCCTGAGAAGAGCGACACGACGGGAAACCCCGTCGAGGTCGTCGACCTGCACAAGTCCTTCGGCTCGTTCACGGCGCTGTCCGGCCTGAACCTGACTGTCCGTCGGGGCGAGGTCGCCGGTTTCCTCGGTCCCAACGGCGCCGGCAAGTCGACCACCATCCGCGTGCTGCTCGGGCTGCAGCGCTTCGACTCCGGCACCGCCCGGATCTTCGGCCGCGACGCGTGGCGGGACGCGGTGGAGCTGCACCGCAGGCTCGCCTACGTGCCCGGCGACGTGAGCCTGTGGCGCAACCTCACCGGCGGCGAGGCGATCGACTACCTCACCAGGCTGCGCGGCCCCTCCTCCCAGGGGGAGGCCCGGCAGGCCCGCAAGCGCGAACTCCTCGAACACTTCGACCTCGACCCCACGAAGAAGGCCCGCACCTACTCGAAGGGCAACCGGCAGAAGGTGGCGCTGGTCGCCGCGTTCCTGACCGATCCCGAGCTGTACATCTTCGACGAGCCGACCTCGGGCCTCGACCCCCTGATGGAGGCGGCTTTCACCGAGCGGGTCGTCCAGGCCAAGGCCGCCGGAAGGACGGTCCTGCTGTCGTCGCACATCCTCAGCGAGGTCGAGAAGGTGTGCGACACCGTCACCATCATCCGGGGCGGTCGCACGGTGGAGTCCGGCAGCATCCGGGAGCTGGGCCACCTGACCAGCACCACGGTGGACGCGGTCGTCACCCAGCCGGTCGACCTGACCATGTTTCCCGGTGTCCGCGACTTCACCACCTCCACAGACCGTGCGGGCATCCGCGTGGGGTTCTCGGTCGACAACTCCAAGATCGGCCCTGTCCTGGCCGCACTGCACGCGTTCGACGTGCGCAGCCTCACCGCCGCGCCACCCTCGCTTGAGGACCTGTTCATGCGTCACTACGGCGGCGCATCCGGCGCCGACCGGAGCGCCGCGGCGGTGACCCGGTGACCGCGCAGACCGTACGGGCCGACGTACCGGTCGCCCCGTCGTCCCCGTCGGCGCTGGCGGGCACCGGCTCCCTGCTGCGCTTCATGCTGCGCCGCGACCGGGTCAGGCTGCTGGTGCCGGTCGTGTCCCTGCTCGTGTTCTGCGTGTACTACGTGACCGCGACCGCGTCGCTCTACCCGACCGCCGCGGACCGGCTGAACCGGGCCGCGTCGATCTCGAACGCGGGCGGCGTGCTGCTCAGCGGCCCCGGCTACGGCCTCGACGACTACACCCCCGGCGCCATGTTCGCCAACGAGATGTCGCTGTGGATCATGGTGTTCCTCGCGATGTCCAACATCTTCCACATCACCCGCAACACCCGGGCGGAGGAGGAGACCGGACGCGCGGAACTCGTCCGGTCGCTGCCCGTGGGACGGCACGCGGCGACCGTGGCGGCATGGCTCGTCGTACTGATCGTCGACGCCGTGTTCGGTGTGCTCGCCTGCGTCCTCATCTCCACGGTCGGCGGCCTGGCCGTCGTCGACACGTGCGTGCTGGTGGCCGGTATGGTGCTGACGGGGCTGGTCTTCGCCGCAGTCGGGACGGTGACCTGCCAGCTGACCGTGTACGGTCGCGGCGCCTCTGGCATGGCGTGCGCCCTGGTCGGCGCGGCGGTGCTGATCCGCGGCCTCGGAGACATCCAGCAGCCCCGGGGCAGTTGGGTGTCGTGGCTGTCGCCGATCGCGTGGACCCAGCAGTCGAGGGCGTACTTCGACCTCCGGCTGTGGCCCCTGGGGCTGAGCGTGGCCGCCGTCGTCGTCCTGGCAGCCGTCGCGGCCCTGCTGGCAGGACGCCGGGACTTCGGCGAGGGCCTGGTGGGCGAACGGGCCGGCCGCGCCGACGCCGCGCCGGGGCTCGCCAAGCCGTTCCGCTTCGCCTTCCGGCAGCTTCGCACCGCGCTGCTGAGCTGGATGGCGGGATGTGTGGTGATGTTCGTCCTGTGCGGGGCCTTCCTCGGGGAGAACGTCGGTGAGATCGCCGACTCGCTGGCCTCGCAGAACTCGCTCACTGAGAAGATCTTCGCCGGTGACGCGCTGGGCGCGTTCCTGCGGATCTTCCTCCTGCACTGCGCACTGGCGGTGGCCGGTTTCTCAATCGCCGCGATCCTGCGGATGAAGGGCGAGGAGGAAGAGGGACGTCTCGGGCTTGAACTCTCCCGTCCGGCGTCCAGAACAAGCCTGCTGATGTCCCGGCTGGCGGTGGTCGTGCTCGGGATGCTCGTCCTGCTCCTGGTCGGCGGCGGAGTGGCACTGTGGGCGGGCTCCCTGCTGTCGCACGGGCAGATCGGTCTCGGCGAACTGACGGGCTGCGCCGCCACCTTCGCCCCCGGCATCGCGGTGCTGATCGCCTTCGCCACCGCGTGCTACGCGTGGTTCCCCAGGGCCACCCCACTGGCCTGGGTGCTGTTCGCGATCGTCGTCCTGGAGAGCTTCTTCGGCCGGCTGCTGGACCTGCCCCACGCCCTCAGCGCGCTGTCGCCCTTCTGGTGGGTCGGCGACTACCCGGTCAGCCCCGTCGAGCCGTCCCACATGGCCGGACTCTGCCTGGTGGCCGCGGTGCTCGTCGCGCTGGCGGTCGTGGGGTTCCGTCGCAGGGACCTCCTCACGGGCTGATCACGCCCACCGCGTCACGACGCCAGCGTGGCAGCCGCCAGGAGCGACCAACTCGTCCGCGCACCCTCCCGAGTGGCCTCGGCGAACCGTGCCTCGCCGAGGCCCCCGCGTGCCGCCTGCTCGATCCGGGCCGCGTCGGGATGCGCGCGGTCCGGCAGCCCCCGGACGGCGGCGCTCGCCGCGAGCAGCCGTGCGGCCTGCTCGTGCTCACCGCGGCGCAGCGCCAGGTCCGCGACGCCGACCAGCACATTCGCGATCGTCGAGGGGTGACCCGCCTCCGTCGCCGCCTGGTAGGCCGCGGCACGGTGGGTCCGCGCCTCGTCCAGTTCGTCGGCGAGATAGCCGAGCAGGTCCTGGGTCACGGCCCGGATGCCCGCCAGATCGGCCTCGTCGCCGAGCGTGGTCGTCGCGGCGCGCAGGTGGTGGCGGGCCGCCGCGGCATCGCCGCTCCACCGCGCCAGCTCCGCCTTCGCCAGCCCCAGCAAGGCCAACGCGTCCGGCCAGGTGACCCGTTCGGCGCACCGTTGCGCCTCCGCCATCGCCTCCGTGCTGGCCTCCTCGTCACCGGTCATCCAGTACAGCTGGGCCTGGCGTGACCGCATGCGGATGGCGTCCTCGAACGAACCGAGCTCGGTGACGACCTCGACCGCCTGCTCGTAGTACGCACAGGCGCGGGCGAGTTCGCCCCGGGTGGCGATCCGGTCCGCCAGCTCGGTCAGCGCGAACGAGATCCCGAACCGTTCGCCGAGTCCCCGGAACTCGGCGAGGGCCGTCTCCAGAAAGGCGTCGGCGTCCCGCCCGCCCTGGCCGAGGACGATCCGCATCTTGCCCAGGTGCAGGCGGGTCAGCGCGCGCACCCACGGGTCCTCGTTGTCGAGCAGCGGTTCGAACGCCGGCAGGAACGCGTCCGGTGCCTGGAGCATCTGCTCCATCGGGACGACCAGACCCAGCAGCGGGTTGCGGGACCGGCTGCGCTCGCGGAAGCGGTACGCCTTGTGAATCCACTCCGCCGCCTGGTGCTCGTCACCGAGCCCGGAACTCGCGTACAGCACGACCAGCGCGTACACGATGGCGCGGATCTCGTCGCTCACCTCGCCGGGCGTGTCAGTGGCCGCCGTGATCAGCTCGATGCCCTCGGCCTTGTGTCCGCTGAGCCACCAGTACCAGCCCGTCGCCGCCGCGAGCCGCATGGCCGGGTGCGCCTCTCCCGCGGCCAGCGCGCCGCGCAGCGCGGAGCCGATGTTGTCGTGTTCGGCCCCCAGCCTGGCGAGCCATTCCAACTGCTCGGCCCGGCGAAGGTACGGGTCCGCGGTCTCGGCGAACTCGGTGAAGTAGGCGAGATGCGCCCGACGCGCCAGATCGGCTTCCCCCGCTTCCGCCAGCCGGTGTCCGGCGTACTCCTGGATCGTGCCGAGCATCCGGTACCGCAGCGCACCGTTGTCCTCGATACGCAGCAGGGACTTCTCGACCAGCGCGGTGAGCAGCCCGAACACCTGCTCGGGCTCGACCCCGTCGCCGGTGCAGACCCGCTCGGCCGCCTCCAGGCTCGCGCCGCCCGCGAACACCGAGAGCCTGCGCAGCACCATCCGTTCGGCGCCGGTGAGCAGCTCCCAGCTCCAGTCGACCATCGCGCGCAGCGTCTTGTGGTGCGGCAGCGCGGTACGGCTGCCCGCGGTCAACAGCCGGAACCGGTCGTCGAGGCGGCGGGCCAACTGCTCGATGGGCACGGTGCGCAACCGCGCCGCGGCCAGCTCGATCGCCAGCGGAATCCCGTCCAGTGCCCGGCAGACCCGCGCCATCGTCGCCAGCGTGCCCGGGTCGACAGGGGTGTCCCCGCGTGCCGTGCCCGCTCTGTCACGCAACAACCGGACGGCCGCCGAGCCCTCGATCTCGGCCGGATCGGTGTCTCGCTCCGGCACGGCGAGGGGGTCGACGCGCCACAGCGCCTCGCCGGTGATGCCGAGCGGTTCCCTGCTCGTGGCCAGGATGCGCAGCCGCGGACACTCCCCGAGCACGCGGTGGGCGAACGCCGCCGCGGACTCGATCACGTGCTCGCAGTTGTCCAGGATCAGCAGTTCCTCCCGTTCGCGGAGCGCGGCGATGAAGCGATCCGTGGGCTCCGCGTTCGGTCTCCCGCCGAGCAGCGCGTCGCGCAGCTCGAATCCGGCGAGCGCCGCCTGCGCGACGTCACCGTCGGCGCCGACGGCGGCCAGTTCCACCAGCCGGGCCCCGGCGGGCAGTTCGTCCAGCAGCGTGCGCGTGGTCTCCTTGGCCAGCCTGGTCTTGCCCGCGCCGCCCGGTCCGATCAAGGTGGTCAGCCGATGGTTCGCGATGAGCCGGCGGACCGAGGCGACGTCGTTCTCCCTGCCGACGAAACTGGTGAGTTCGGCACGGAGGTTGGTCTTGCGCTCCTGCTTGCGCGGGGCCAGTTCCCCCCGCAGCAGCGCGACGTGCAGCGCGGAGAGTTCCGGTGCGGGGTCGACGCCCAGCACCTCGGCGAGCGCCTCTCTGGTGCGCTGGTACAGCATCACCGCCTCGTTGTCGCGCCCGGCCGCGGCCAGGGCGCGCATCAATACGGCGACGAGTCGCTCCCGCAGCGGATGCGCCGTCACCAGGTCGGTCAGCTCCGTGATCAGGCCGGCGCCGCGCCCGAGGCCGACCTCGGCGTCGTACCGCTCCTCCATGGCGGTCAGGCGCAGCTCCGCCAGCCGGGCGACCGCGGCGTCGAAGGCCGGGCCGACCTGCATACCGACGTCCTGCATGGCCGCGCCCCGCCACAGGTCGAGGGCCTCACGCAGCAGGCTCACCCGCCGGGAACGGTCCTCGGTGCAGGCCCGGCCGGCGGCGACCAGGTGCTCGAACCGTACGGCGTCGACGTCATGCGGTCCGACCGTGAGGCGGTAGCCGTCGACCTGTCCCTCGATCACCCCCGGGGGCAGCGTCTTGCGCAACCGGGAGACGAGGCGGTGCAGGGAGTTCGTCGCATCGGCCGGCGGGTGCTGCCCCCAGATCCAGTCGACGAGGGATGCCTTGGAGGCGGGGCGGCCCGCGGTGAGCGCGAGGGCGACGAGCAGCCCGCGCAGTCGCGCACCCTTCACTTCGAGGACGCCGCCGTCGTCCGTGTGGATCTCGAACGGGCCGAGGATACCGATGCGCACCGGCTGATTCTCCTACTCCGCCGACGCCTGCCACGGCGCGGCGTGCTATCACTGGACTCCGACGGAAGCCCCGACGATCCGGCCGCGGGCGTGGGTCCCGGGGCGCCCGGACGATATCTGCGCGATAGCGAACACAAATACCCCTTTACTAGTGAAGGTTGACATAAGCATCGTGCTGTGTCAAATGAACGACAGCTGGCCACCGTCCATTTGACGGGTAGTCAGCTTTCGTCGCTCTCGTCGGCACGGGCTGTGCGGAGCCGGACCGCGGCTCCCTCGGCGGGCCCCGACCCGGTCCTGTCCCGCCGGCGGGACAGGGGCGCCGGTCCTGGACGGTCGTGCCGCGGCCCGTTCCGCAACGGTGTCGGTGTGCGTCGTGCGGTGGACGCGGAGGCCTTCTGCGGGCGGCCCGGGCGTGATGTGGTCGAAGGGACGTCCGTCACCTCCGGTGACGCGAAATCCTGGGACTGATTCTTGCCAGGAAGCGATCGGCGTTGCCCCGGCCGGAAGGATTCGCATGCGTAGTGAGGACGTCGGTGTCGCCGTCATCGGCATGTCGTGCCGCTTTCCGGGCGTGGCCGACCTGGGCGCGTTCTGGCGCCTGCTGCTCGCCGGGGACTCGACGGTCGGGCGGTTTCCGGAACAGCGTGCGGTCATCCCGGACGATGCCTCGCACCCGGACGCCGACACCGTGAGGTCCGGCTCGTTCTTCGAGCGGATCGACGGGTTCGACGCGGAGTTCTTCGGCATGGGCGCGGCGGAGGCGGCCGCCACGGACCCCGTGCAGCGGTTGGGTCTCGAACTGGCCTGGGAAGCCGTCGAGGACGCCCGGATGCCGGCGAGCAAGCTGGCCGGTCGCCAGATCGACGTACTGGTCTCGGCCGCACCCTCCGGGTACGACCTGCTGCGCAGACTGTCCGGCAGCGACCGGGACGACCACTACGCCGCGCTCGGCGCGAGCGGGGGACTGATCGCGAACCGCGTCTCCGCAATGTTCGACCTGCGCGGCATGAGCCTGTGCGCGGACTCGGGCCAGTCGTCCTCGCTCGTGTCGCTGGCACTGGCCTGCGACCGGATTCGCAGCGGCGCCGTCGACATGGCGCTCGTGGGCGGCGTGAACCTGATCGTCGACCCGGAAGCGGGAATCGGTCTGGCGAACTTGGGCGCGCTCTCTCCCGACGGCCGTTGCTTCACCTTCGACGAACGGGCGAGCGGCTTCGTCCGGGGGGAGGGCGGGGCGTTCGTGCTGCTGAAGCGGCACGACCTGGCCGTCGCCGACGGGGACCGCAGCTATGCGGTGGTCCGTGGCTGGGGCGTCGGCAGCGGCGGCGCGTCCTCCCGGATGCCGGACCCCAGTCCGGCCGGGCAGGCGGCGACCGTGCTCGCCGCGCTGGCCCGGGCGGACCTGCCGTTCGACGGCGTCGACTACGTCGAGGCCCACGGCACCGGCACCCGGGTCGGGGATCCGGCCGAGATCGCCGGTCTCCGCGAGGTGTTCCTGGAGACCGGTCGGCGTCGGCCGCTGCTGATCGGTTCGGTCAAGACGAACGTCGGGCACCTGGAACCGGCCGCCGGGATCGTCGGCTTCGTGAAGACCGCGCTCTGCGTGGACCGCGCCCAACTGGTGCCGAGCCTGAACTACCGGGCACCGAATCCCGCGATCCGGGACTTCGAGGAGGACTTCGAGGTGCCCACCGCCGTACGACCCTGGCCGGGTGCCGGTCACCGGCCGCGCCGGGCCGGTGTGTCGGCGTTCGGCCTCGGCGGCACGAATGCGCACGTCATATTCGAACAGGCGGCCGAGGTGGTGGTGCCGTCGAGTGCGGCAGCCGCCGGTCCGGCCCCCGGAGGCGCCGACGGGGTGGTGCCATGGGTCCTGACGGCGCGGACGGAACCGGCGCTGCGGAACCAGGCGGCGCGGCTGCGCGCTCGCGTGGGCGCGGACGTGTCGCTCCCGAGGCGGGACGTGGGGCACTCGCTCCTGGCCACCCGGGAACCGTTCGCGCACCGCGCGGTCGTCCTGGGCGGCGATCGTGCGCAGGCGCTGGCAGGTCTGGACGCGGTTGCGGCCGGCGCGGACTCGCCGCACGTGGTTCGCGGGGTGGCCGGCCGGCAAGCGGGCCCGGTGGTCTTCGTGTTCCCGGGGCACGGGGCCCAGTGGGCGGGCATGGGGCGGCAGCTCTACGCGGAGTCCGAGGTCTTCGCACACGGGATGGAGGAGTGCGCGCGGGCGCTGGCGCCATGGGTCGACTGGTCGTTGACCGACGTGCTGACCGGGGCGGACCCCGCTGTGCCGTTGGACCGGACAGACGTGGTCCAGCCGGTGATGTTCGCGGTGATGGTGTCGTTGGCGCGGGTCTGGCGCTCGCTGGGCATCGTCCCCGATGCCGTGGTGGGGCACTCGCTGGGCGAGATCGCCGCCGCCTGTGTGGCGGGTGCGCTCCCGGTCGAGGACGCGGCGCGGATCGTTGCCCTGCGCGGCCTGGCCCTGACCGAGCTGGCCGGGCTGGGCGGGATGAGCGCGGTGGCCGCGTCGCTCGAACGGGTCCGGGCCATGCTGGAGCGGTGGCCCGGGCGGCTCTGCGTGGGAGCGGTCAACGGCCCGGCCTCCGTGGTCGTCTCCGGAGACATCGGAGCACTGGACGAGTTCGACGCACTGGCCGCGGAGGAAGGCATCCGGGTCCGGCGCGTCAGGATCGACTACGCCTCCCACTCCCACCAGATCGAGCGCGTCCGGAACGCCATGCTCAAGGCGGCGGAGGGTCTCTCGCCGAGGGAGTCCGACGTGACGTTCCATTCCACGGTCACCGCGGGCCCCCTCGGCACACACCTCCTCGGTGGCTCCTACTGGTACGACAACCTGCGCTCGACGGTGCGCTTCGGCGAGGTCGTCGAACAGCTGATGCGCTCGCCCGGGAGCGTGTTCGTGGAGGTCAGCGCGCACCCCGCGCTCGGCATGGCACTGGCCGAGACCGCCGACGCGCTCGCCGCGTCGCCCCTCGTGACCGGCACCCTGCACCGGGACGACGGAAGCATCCGGAAGGTCCTGTCGTCCCTCGCCGAACTGCATGTGGGGGGCGTCGCGGTGGACTGGAGCACCACGTTCGGCGCACGGCCGCGCCGGATCGACCTGCCGACCTACGGGTTCGACCGGCAGCCGTACTGGCTCGCGGCTTCCGACGGGGCCGAGGGCACGATCACGAGCGGTGGGCCCGCCTCGACCGCGGCCGGCCGGCAGCCGCTTCCCGCGGACACCGAAGTACCACGACCACTTTCGGAGTCCGCGGTCCTCGCGCTCGTGTGTGCCGAGACGGCGGCGGTGCTGAGCGGGGGAGGCGAGGCCACGACGAGTACCGGCCTCGCCGCGCCCCCGAACGCGCCGTTCAAGGAACTGGGGATCGACTCCTCGAAGGCTGTGCTGCTGCGCAACCGGCTCGCCGCGGCGGCCGGAGTCCGGCTCCCGGCCACCGTCGCGTTCTCCCACCCCACGCCCGAGGCCCTCGGCCGGCACATCTTCTCGCTCCTCGCGCCACCGTCGTCCGAAGCGCCTCCAACGGCAGCCGGAACCGGTCCGGACGACCGCGGCGACGACGATCTGTACGCATTGATCGACTCCGGCTACCAGTAGCCCAGCTGCTCGTCCGGCAAGTCGGGAGGCCATCGTGTTCGACAACTGGGGGACGCCATCGTGAAGGACGTCGACAAGCTCAGGTCCTATCTGCGACGCGCCGTCGGCGACGCACAGGCACTGCGTGAACGGGTCCGGGTGCTCGAGGAATCCGGACGCGACCCCGTGGCCGTGGTGGGTGTGGGGTGTCGCTTCCCGGGCGGGGTGGCCTCGCCCGAACAGCTGTGGGACCTGGTGTCGGAGGGCGTGGACGCGATCGGTGACTTCCCGCAGGATCGCGGGTGGGACGTCGAGGCCCTGTACGACCCGGACCCCGAGGCGCAGGGGAAGACCTACACGCGCAAGGGCGGGTTCCTCACCGATGTCGCGGACTTCGACGCGGAGTTCTTCGGGATCAGCCCGCGCGAGGCGTTGGCGATGGACCCGCAGCAGCGGCTGATGCTGGAGACCTCCTGGGAGGCGCTGGAACGGGCCGGGATCGACCCGGCCGGGCTGCGCGGGTCGGCGACCGGGGTGTTCACCGGGATCTACGGGGTCGACTACGGTCCCCGGCTGGGCGGCGGGGCGGCCGGGGAGGTCGAGGGGTTCGGGGTCACGGGAACCTACACCAGCGTCGCGTCGGGCCGGGTGGCGTACGTGTTGGGGCTCGAAGGCCCCGCGGTGTCGGTGGACACGGCGTGTTCGTCGTCGCTCGTGGCCGTGCACCAGGCGGTGCGCTCGCTGCGGTCCTCGGAGTGCGAACTGGCGCTGGCCGGCGGGGTGTCCGTCATGCCGACCCCTGGGATGTTCGTGGAGGTCGCCCGGCAGCGGGGTCTGTCGGCGGACGGCCGGTGCAAGTCGTTCGCGGACGCGGCGGACGGCACCGGCTGGGGCGAGGGTGTCGGGGTCCTGGTGTTGGAGCGGTTGTCGGACGCGTTGCGTCATGGGCGTCGTGTGTGGGGGGTGATCCGGGGTTCGGCGGTGAATCAGGATGGTGCGTCGAATGGGTTGACGGCGCCGAGTGGTCCGGCGCAGCAGGGGGTGATTCGGGCGGCGTTGGCGGATGCGGGGTTGGGGCCGTCGGATGTGGATGTGGTGGAGGCGCATGGGACGGGGACGAGGTTGGGTGATCCGATCGAGGCGGAGGCGTTGCTTGCGACGTATGGGCGGGAGCGGGTGGGTGGTCGTGCGTTGTGGTTGGGGTCGTTGAAGTCGAACATCGGTCATGCTCAGGCGGCTGCGGGTGTGGGTGGTGTGATCAAGATGGTGATGGCGATGCGGCACGGGTTTGTGCCGGGGTCGTTGCATGTGGATCGGCCGTCGCGGCATGTGGACTGGTCGTCGGGTGGGGTGGAGTTGTTGGTGGAGGGGCGGGAGTGGGTGCGTTCGGGGGGTCCTCGTCGGGCGGGTGTGTCGTCGTTCGGGGTGAGTGGCACGAATGCGCATGTGATTTTGGAGGAGGCGCCGGTTCACTCTCCGGCTGTGGCTTCGGGGGAGCCGGGGTCGGGGTTGGGGTCGGTGGTGGGTGGGGTGGTGCCGTGGGTGGTGTCGGGGCGGTCGCAGGCGGCGTTGCGCGCACAGGCACTGCGTCTGCGGGACGAGGTGGCCGCGAACCCGGACGTCCCCGCCGCCGCGTTCGCGAGCTCCCTGGTGGCCACCCGGTCGCTGTTCGAACACCGCTCGGTGGTCCTCGGCGCGGACCGGGACGGGCTGCTCGCCGGTCTGACCGCCGTGGCCGCAGGGGACGACGACAGTCCTGCCGCCGTCGTCCGCGGGGTCGCGACCCCGTTGAAGGGGACGGTGTTCGTGTTCCCGGGCCACGGCTCGCAGTGGCTGGGAATGGGGCGGGAACTGTACGACTCCTCCCCGGTGTTCGCCGACCGGATGCGCGAGTGCGCGGACGCGCTCGCGCCGTGGGTGACCTGGTCACTGATCGACACCATCCGCGGCGGTCCGGACGCGGCGGACCTGGACCGGGCCGATGTCACCCCGCCGGTGCTGTTCGCGATGATGGTGTCGCTGGCCGCAGTATGGCGTTCGTTCGGAGTGACGCCCGACGCGGTGATCGGCCACTCCCAGGGCGAGATCGCGGCGGCCTGCGTCGCCGGTGCCCTGACACTGGAGGACGCGGCCAAGATCGTGGCCCTGCGCTACCGGATGCTCGCCGAGGCCGGCGACACGGGCGGCGGCATGGCCGGAATCGTGGCGCCCGAGGACCGGGTCCGGGAACTGCTCGCACCGTTGGAGCCCCGCGTCGCGGTCGCCGCGGTCAACGGGCCGTACTCGACGACGGTCTCCGGTGAGGCCTCGGCGGTCGGGGAACTGCTTGCCCTCTGCGAGTCCGAGGGCGTTCGCGCCCGGTGGATTCCGTCGGAGGGGATCGCGGGACACTCGCCGATGATGGACCGGTTCGAGGACCGGGTCCGCCACGAGCTGGCCGGGACCACCCCGCTGTCCGCCCCGGTGGCGTTCTGCTCGACGGTGACCGGTGAACTGGTCGACACCGCACGGCTGGACGCCGGCTACTGGTTCCGGAACCTGCGGGAGACGGTCCGGTTCGACGCCGGCATGCGGCGTCTGCTCGACGCGGGCAACAGCGCGTTCATCGAAGTCAGCCCCCGCCCCCTGCTCACGATGAACGTCCAGCAGATGATCGACACCACCCCCGGTCCCCCCAGGGTGGTCGTGTCCACACTGCGGCGCGACGACGGGGCACCGGCCCGGTTCCTCCGCTCGGTGGCCGAGGCGTTCGTCGCGGGCGTCGAGGTGTCGTGGGACCCGGTGCTGCCCGGACTCGACGGCGCATGGACCGATCTGCCCACGTACGCCTTCCAACGGCGGCGCTACTGGCTGGACACGCCGAAGGAGACCGACGCCGAGAACACGTCGGACCACCCGCTGCTCGATGCCGTGATCGATCTGCCCGACGACGAGGGACGCGCCACCGTGGTGGGCGGTGGTCGTCTGTCGCTGAGGCGCCAGCCGTGGCTCGCCGACCACGTGGTCCACGGCGCGGTGCTGGTACCGGGCACGGTGATGATGGAGATGGCCCTGTGGGCGGCGGAGAAGGTGGGGTGCGACGCTGTCGAGGAGCTGACGCTGGACGTCCCACTGGTGCTGTCCCGGACCGGTGACCGCGAGATCCGCGTCATGGTCGACGGCGACCGGGTACTGAGCGTGCACTCGCGGGACGCCGGCGAGCCGCAATGGATGCGCAACGCCGTCGGGCTCGTCGGGCTCGCCCCGGAAGGCCCACCGGTGGAGAACGGCCTGCGGCCGTGGCCGCCGGAGGGCGCGGTCGAGGTGCCGTACGACGACGCGTACACCAGGCTCTCCGCGCTCGGGCACGACCACGGGCCCGCGCTGCGCGGTCTGACGGCGCTGTGGCGGCACGACGGCGCGCTCTTCGCCGAGGTGGAACTGCCCGCGCTCGACCACCCGGGCCGGGGCCGATTCCGTATCCACCCGGCGCTGCTGCACGCTGCGTTGCTCCCGGCCGGCGTCGGTGACACGGCCGACGGCTCCCGGACCGAGGGCCGGCTGCCGTTCCGGTGCACGGGAATCCGGATGCCCAAGGCCGCGCCGCAGGCGCTGCGTGTCCGGCTCGCGCTCGCCGGGGAGAACGCGCTGTCGGTGGCCGTCGCGGACCGGACCGGGACACCCGTCGGCGGCGTGTCCGAGCTGCACCTGCGGCCCGCCGACACCGAGAAGCTGTCCGAGCTGGGCTTCGACCGCCAGGACTCGCTGTTCCGGGTGGAATGGGAACCCCTGACGGTCCCGCCCGACGCGGCCACGGGCCCGTTCGGCCTACTGGGAGACCCCGACACGCTCGACCCTGCCGTGCGGCAGCAGGTGGTGGCCGTCGCGGACCTGGACGAGCTCGCCGCCTCGGGCCGGCCGGTGCCCCCCGTCGTCGTCGCCGGCCTCGACGCCCGCAAGGAGGGTGACGACGACACCCCTGCCGCCGTCGAGCGGAACCTGCACCGGGTGCTGCGGCTGACGCGGCGCTGGCTCGCGGACGACCGGTTCGCCGGCTCGCGCCTCGTCGTGGTGACCCGGAGAGCGATCCAGGACGAGCGGGTTCCCGCTCCCGACCCGGCGGCCACCGCCGTCTGGGGGTTCGTCCGCAGCGCGCAGACCGAGAATCCGGACCGGCTCACCCTCGCGGACACCGACGACCGGCCCGAGTCGTGGCTGTGTCTCCGGGCGGCGGTTGCGACCGGAGAGCCCCAGCTGAAGATCCGGGCCGGGCGCGTGACGACCCCGAGGCTGGCGCACGTCCACGGTGCACCGGCCGGCCGGGAGCCCTTCGAGGGGGCCGCCGGATCCCGGACCGTGCTGATCACCGGGGGCACCGGACGCCTGGGGGCCGTCGTGGCCCGGCACCTCGTCGCCCGGCACGGGGTGCGCCGGCTGATGCTGACCGGCAGACGAGGAGGCGCGGCGCCGGGGGTGGCACGGCTGCGCGACGAGCTGACCGCCGCGGGGGCGCACGTCGAGGTCGTGGCGTGCGACGTCACGAGCCGACGGTCCGTCGCCGAGCTGATCGCCGCGGTGCCGGAGGAATACCCGCTGACCGCGGTGATCCACTGCGCGGGCGTACTGGACGACGGGGTCGTCGAGGGGCTGACGGAGGACCGGGTGGAATCGGTGCTGGCGCCGAAGGCGCACGGCGCCTGGCACCTGCACACGCTGACCCGGCATCTGGACCTCTCCGCGTTCGTGCTGTTCTCCTCGGTCGCGAGCATGCTCGGGACGGCGGGGCAGGCCGGCTACGCGGCGGCCAACGCCTTCCTCAACGGGCTGGCGGAGGCCCGGCGGAGCGCCGGCCTGCCCGCAGGCTCGCTCTGCTGGGGCCTGTGGGCGGAAGAGGGCGAGTCGCGCCTTGACATCGGGGAAGCGGACGTCGTACGCCTGCGACGCCAAGGCGTGCGGGCGTTGTCGACGAGCCAGGGGCTCGCGCTCCTGGACACGGCGGTCACACGGGACGAAGCGGTTCTGGTGCCCGCACGGCTGGACGCCGCGGCACCCGGGGCGGCGGGCGCGGGCCCCTCGGGATCACCCCTGCTGCGCGGACTGGTCCGCGCACCCGCCGGAGACCCCGGCCCCCGGCACCAGGACGGGACCGGCACCGAACTGGCCCGGCGGCTGCGGTCGCTGCCGCCCCAGGAGGCGGAGGCGGTGCTGCTCGAGTCCGTCGTGGCGCAGACCGCGATCGTCCTCGGCCATGCCGACACCGCACAGGTCGGTCCCGCCGTGGCCTTCCGCGAGCTGGGTGTCGACTCGCTGATGGCGTTGGAGCTGCGGAACAACCTGAGCGCGGTGACCGGCATGAAGCTGCCGGCCACGCTCGCCTTCGACCACCCGAACCCGCGCGCGGTCGCCGGGTTCATGACCGCGGCCATCGAGCCGGACCCCGGTGCTGCCGCGCAGTCCCCCGCCGATGTCCTGACCACGGAGATCGAGCGACTGGGCGCCCGGCTGGTGGCGTCGTTCGGAGACCTCGCGGCCGACGACCAGGACGCGGTCTCCGCGCTGCTGCGCGAACTGCCGGGCCTGGTGCGTACGACACGGACGACGCGTCCGGCGGAGGACGACACGTCACCGGTCGACATCGCCGACCGGATCGGTTCGGCGTCGGCCGGAGAGCTGCTTTCGCTACTGGACGAAGAGCTTGGTTAGGGGAGAGCGATGACGAACGACGACAACCCCGATCTTCTCGACTATCTGAAGCGGACCTCACTGGAGCTGATCGAGACCCGGCGACGGCTGCGGGAAGTGGAGGCCGCCGCGACCGAGCCTGTCGCGATCGTGGGTGTCGCGTGCCGCTTTCCGGGCGGGGTGACTTCCCCCGAACAGCTGTGGGACCTGGTGCGGACCGGCGGGGACGCGGTGTCGGACCTCCCGCGGGACCGGTACTGGGACCTCGAAGCGCTCTACGACCCGGACCCGGACCGGCCCAACACCTGCTACACACGCTCCGGCGGATTCCTGTACGACGCGGGGGACTTCGACGCCGAGTTCTTCGGCATCAGCCCGCGGGAGGCACTGGCCGCCGATCCGCAGCACCGGCTCATGCTGGAGGTCTCCTGGGAGTCCCTGGAACGGGCCGGCATCGACCCGCAGACCCTGCACGGCAGCAACACGGGGGTCTTCACGGGCCTGGCGTACTTCGGGTACGGGAATCACTTCTTCACCCCCGAAACCATCTCCGGCTACGGACAGACCGGTTCGCTGCTGAGCGTGGCGTCCGGCCGGGTGGCGTACGCACTGGGGCTCGAAGGCCCCGCGGTGTCGGTGGACACGGCGTGTTCGTCGTCGCTCGTGGCCGTGCACCAGGCGGTGCGCTCGCTGCGGTCCTCGGAGTGCGAACTGGCGCTGGCCGGCGGGGTCACGGTGATGGGGACGAGCCAGGTGCTCCGGGAGGGTGCCCGGCAGCGGGGTCTGTCGCCGGACGGCCGGTGCAAGTCGTTCGCGGACGCGGCGGACGGCACCGGCATGGCCGAGGGTGTCGGGGTCCTGGTGCTGGAGCGGTTGTCGGACGCGTTGCGTCATGGGCGTCGTGTGTGGGGGGTGATCCGGGGTTCGGCGGTGAATCAGGATGGTGCGTCGAATGGGTTGACGGCGCCGAGTGGTCCGGCGCAGCAGGGGGTGATTCGGGCGGCGTTGGCGGATGCGGGGTTGGGGCCGTCGGATGTGGATGTGGTGGAGGCGCATGGGACGGGGACGAGGTTGGGTGATCCGATCGAGGCGGAGGCGTTGCTTGCGACGTATGGGCGGGAGCGGGTGGGTGGTCGTGCGTTGTGGTTGGGGTCGTTGAAGTCGAACATCGGTCATGCTCAGGCGGCTGCGGGTGTGGGTGGTGTGATCAAGATGGTGATGGCGATGCGGCATGGGTTTGTGCCGGGGTCGTTGCATGTGGATCGGCCGTCGCGGCATGTGGACTGGTCGTCGGGTGGGGTGGAGTTGTTGGTGGAGGGGCGGGAGTGGGTGCGTTCGGGGGGTCCTCGTCGGGCGGGTGTGTCGTCGTTCGGGGTGAGTGGCACGAATGCGCATGTGATTGTGGAGGAGGCGCCGGTTCGGTCTCCGGCTGTGGTTTCGGGGGAGTCGGGGTCGGGGTTGGGGTCGGTGGTGGGTGGGGTGGTGCCGTGGGTGGTGTCGGGGCGGTCGCAGGCGGCGTTGCGTGCGCAGGCGGAGAGGCTGCGTGTGCGGGTGGCGGGTGATGCGGGTGTCGATGTGGCTGATGTGGGGTGGTCGTTGGTGTCGGGGCGGTCGTGTTTCGAGCATCGGGCGGTGGTGCTGGGGCGTGGGCGGGAGGAACTGCTCGACGGTCTGGAAGCCCTGGCCGCCGGTACGGAATCGGCGCGCGTGGTGCGCGGAGCGGCAGGCGGCCTCGGCAGCACAGCACTCGTGTTTCCGGGCCAAGGGCCCCGATGGATCGGGATGGGCCGGGAGCTCTACGAGACCTTCCCCGTCTTCGCGCACAGCATCGACGAGACCTGCGCACGCCTCGATCCGCTGCTCCCGTTCGAGCTGAAGCCCCTGCTGCTCGCCGACGACAACGCGGAAAGTCCGGCCGACCGGACCGACATGGCGCAGCCGGCGCTGTTCGCGCTCCAGGTGGCCCAGTACCGGCTGATGGCGCGGTACTGCCCGCCACCGAACCACCTGATCGGTCACTCCGTCGGCGAGATCGCCGCCGCGCACGTGTCGGGAGCGATCGACCTGGACGGTGCGGTGATGCTCGTGGCCGCTCGCGGACGTGCCATGCAGAAGGTCACCGAGCGAGGCGCCATGCTGGCCGTGCGCGCCGCCGAGGACACCGTGCGAGGGCTGCTCCACCCGTACGAACACGTCGACGTCGCCGCGGTCAACGGTCCGGAGTCGGTCGTCGTCTCGGGCGCCCGCGGCGAGGTGTACGAACTCCGGGACCAGCTGGTCGCCCTCGGCACCCCCGTGAAACTGCTCAAGGTCGACCACGCGTTCCACTCGCCTCTGACGCAACCGATCCTGGACGAGTTCGCCGACACGCTCGGTCCGCTCCAGGCAGGCGAGATGGTGATACCCGTCATCTCCACCAGAACGGGCCGCCCTGCCACGATCGAGGAGCTGACCTCCGTCGAGCACTGGGTGCGCCACGTCCGCGAACCCGTCCGGTTCCACGACGCGGTGGAGTGCGCCCGTACCGCGGGCGCGACCGTCTTCGTCGACGCCGGGCCGGGATCGGCACTCGCGAGCACCACCGAGGACGCTCTCACCGCCGCGGGCGTGGACGGCGCGCTGGTCCTCTCGCCCGCCCGGCAGGGCCGAGGCCCGGTGCGGGCGCTGCTCGGCGCACTGGCGCGGCTGCACGTCCGGAGCGGGACCGTGGACTGGGGAGCCCTGATCGGGGCGCGGCAGCAGGTGGACCTCCCGACCTACGCCTTCCAGCGGGAGCGGTACTGGCTGGACTTCCTCGCCGGGACGGACGCCGGGACCGTGACCTCGGTGGGGTTGTCGGCCCCGGGACACCCGCTGCTCGGCGCCGCGGTGGACCACCCGAGCACCGGCGAGGTGGTGTTCACCGGCCGGTGGTCCCTGCACACCCACGACTGGCTGGCCGATCACCTGGTGTTCGGCTCGGCCGTCCTGCCGGCGACGGCCCACCTGGACATGGCGCTGTCCGTCGGCGCCGCGGTCGGATGCGCCGCCGTCGAGGAGCTCACCCTGGAGGTCCCCCTGGTCGTTCCGGACTCCGGCGGCGTGCGGGTACGGGTGGTCGTCGGCGCGGCGGACGAGGGGAGCCACCGCTCCGTCGACGTGTACTCACGTCCCGACGAGGTCGAGGGGACGGCGGACGGCTGGACCAGGCACGCGACCGGGACCCTGATGCCGCGGACGGCCGGGAGGACCGACCGGACACCCGCGCTCGCCGAGTGGCCGCCGGCCGGGGCCGAGCGGCTCGGCATCGGCGATCTCTATGAACGCTTCGCAGACCTCGGCTTCGAGTACGGTCCCGCCTTCCGCGGGCTGAGGGACGTGTGGCGCCGCGGCGGCGACCTCTTCGCCCTGGCCGCGCTGCCCCCCGCCGCCGACGGCGCGGCCGGCGGCCGATTCGCCCTGCATCCGGCACTGATCGACGCCGCACTGCACGCGGTGGTGGCCGGTGGCGGCCTCGATGTGGCCGCGGGACAGAGCTGGCTGCCCTTCTCGTGGTCCGAGGTGGACCTGGTCGGGGAGTGCGGTCCGAGCGTGCGACTGCGGATCTCGCCCGCCGGTGACGACGGCGTCGTGTCCGTGACGATCGCCGACGAGCAGGGCCACGACGTCGCCCGCGTCGGCGCCCTGGCGTTCCGGCCGGTGAGCTCCGAGCACCTGCGCACGGTGCGCGGCGGGCCTGAGCGATCGCTGTTCGAGCTGGCGTGGCGCCCGCTCCGGGCGAGCGGGCGGGAGACCGACCGCCGCCCGTGCCGCGTTCTCGGCGAGGAGCGGGGCGCCGCCTCGCGCCTGGCCGACGTCTTCGACGGCATCGTGTTCCACCCGTCCGTCGAAGACGTCCTGCGGCAAGAACCACCCCGTGACCTCGTGCTGTGCCTGGACGACCTCGTGAACACCAACACCGGTCTGCTCACCGCGGTACAGGGCACCGGCGCCCGCGTCCTGGACCAGGTGCAGCGGTTCCTCGGCGAGGAGCGGCTGGCGGACACCACGCTGGTGGTGCTCACCCGTCGGGCCGTCGACACCGACGGGGAAGGCGTCGACAGCCTCCCCGGCGCCTCGGTGTGGGGCCTGATCCGGTCCGCGCAGAGCGAGCACCCCGGCAGGTTCCGGCTGCTGGACATCGACGACGAGGAGTCGTCCTGGGCCCGCCTGCCGGACGCCCTCGTCGCAGACGAGAGTCAACTCGCCCTACGTAAAGGGGCGTTGCTCGCCCCCCGGATGGTGCAGAGCGGTCCCGCGTCCCACCGCATCGATCCGCCGGCGGCGGGTGCGCACCGGCTGGGCATCCCCGTCCGCGGGACGCTGGAGAACGTGACGTGGGTGGCCTGCCCGGAGGTGGCAGCACCCTTGCGGAGCGGCCAGGTACGCGTCGCCGTGCACGCCGCGGGTCTCAACTTCCGGGACGTCACGATCGCCCTGGGGCTGGTGGAGCGCACGGCCATCGACGACGGGCTCGGCAGTGAGGGCGCCGGAACGGTGACGGAGGTCGCCCCCGACGTGACGCGGTTCGCGCCGGGCGACCGGGTGATGGGCAGCTTCTCCGGCGCCTTCGGTCCTGTGGCCGTGGCGGATCAGCGCATGCTCATGCCCGTTCCCGACGGGTGGAGCTACGCCGAGGCCGCCTCCGTACCCGGTGCCTACATCACCGCCCACTACGCGCTCTTCCACCTGGCGAAGCTGGAGAAGGGCCAACGGATACTCATCCACGCCGCCGCGGGAGGCGTCGGCATGGCCGCCGTGCACCTCGCCCGGCACATCGGCGCCGAGGTCTACGCCACCGCGAGTCCGGCCAAGTGGCCGACCCTGCGCGCGCTGGGTCTCGACGACGAGCACCTGGCATCGTCCCGCGACCTGGAATTCGCCGATAAGTTCCTGGACACGTCGGACGGCTGCGGTGTCGACGTCGTGCTGAACTCCCTCACGCACGAGTTCGTCGACGCCTCGATGACGCTGTTGCCGTCGGGCGGCGACTTCATCGAGATGGGCAAGACCGACATCCGCGACCCCCAGCAGGTCGCCGCGAGCCACCCGGGAGTGGTCTACCAGGCATTCGACCTCTACGAGGCAGGCCTCGACGCGCTCCACGAGATCTTCCTGGCCGTCATGGAGCTGTTCGCCGACGGGCGGGTGTCGCGCCTCCCGATCACCCTGTGGAACATCCGCGACGCGCGCAAGGCGTTCCGCGAGATGAGCCAGGGGCGGCACACCGGGAAGCTGGTCCTTGAGATGGGCGACGGCTTCGGCGGCGGGACGGTACTGGTCACCGGCGGCACGGGGGGCGTCGGCTCGCTCGTCGCACGGCACCTCGTCACCGAGCATGGTGTACGAAGCCTGGTGCTGGCGAGCCGCCGGGGAGCGGCGGCCCCCGGTGCCGCCGGTCTCGTCGCCGAGCTGACCCGGGCGGGTGCGCTCGTCAGGGCCGTGGCCTGCGACGTCGCGGACCGGGCGGCGCTGGCGGACGTGCTCGCGGACATGCCCCCCGAGTACCCGCTGACGGCGGTCGTGCACGCGGCGGGCGGACTCGATGACGGCACCGTCGAGTCGCTGACCGGGGAGAGCCTCGAACGGGTGCTGCGCGCCAAGGCCGGCGGTGCGATCAACCTGCACGAACTGACCCGGGGCCACAACCTCTCCGCGTTCGTCCTGTTCTCCGCGCTCGCCGGCACGCTGGGCACCGCAGGACAGGCCAACTACGCCGCTGCCAACGCGTTCCTGGACGGCCTGGCGGCGCAGCGCCGGGCGGCCGGCCAGGTGGGTGCCTCACTGTGCTGGGGCTGGTGGGAGCAGCGCACCGGCATGACCGAGGACCTGAACAGCGCCGACGTCTCCCGGGCCCGCCGACTGGGCATCGCCGAGATGCCGACCGACGAAGCGCTGGCCCTCTTCGACGCCGCACGCGCGGCCGGCAAGCCGGTACTCCTTCCGGCCCGCATGGACATCCCCGCGCTGCGCGCCAGGACGGGTGACGAACTGCCGGCGCTGCTGCGCGATCTCGTCGACGGCGGTCGTCCGCGCCGCGACGCGGCCGGCGCGCACACCGGTGGCCCGCTCGGCCTGTCCGCCGGGCTGACCGAGCTGTCCGGCGAGGAGGCCGAGACGGCCGTACTCGCCCTGCTTCGCGAACAGGTGACCGTCGTGCTCGGACACCCGGCGGGTGCGGCCGTCGACATGGACCAGGCATTCACGCACCTCGGCTTCGACTCGCTCACCGCCGTCGAACTGTGCAACCGGCTTGCCTCGGCCACCGGGCTGCGCCTGCCGTCCACCCTGGTCTTCAACCACCCGACACCACGTGAGATGGCGCAGTACCTGCTGGAGCAGCTCCGTCCGGCCACGGGTCCCGGTGACACGGACGACGAGGAGATACGTGCGGTACTGCGCAGCGTCCCGATCGACAGGCTGCGCGGCGCGGGACTGCTGGACCTGATCCTGGCGTGTGCCGACCCGTCCCGACCCGCCGCCGACGACCGGGCCCCGGACGCGGCCGGAGACACGGTCGAACTGACCGCCCTGGACCTGGACGCACTGGTCGACCTGGCTCTGAACGAGAGGGATGAGTGACATGAGTGATGCCACCAATCGTGCCGCGGACCGGGTCGAGCGGGCGCTGCGCGTGGTTCTGGCGGAGCGCGACCGGCTCAGGCAGGAGAATGAGGCCCTGAAGGCGGAGCGCTCCGAGCCGATCGCCGTGGTGGCCATGGCGTGCCGCTACCCCGGCGGTGTGACATCGCCCGAACAACTGTGGGAGATGGTGCGCGCGGGAGTGGACGCGGTGGGCGAGTTCCCGCAGGACCGCGGGTGGCGCGACGTGTACGACCCCGATCCGGAGGCCATCGGCGGCTCGTATGTGCGGCACGGCGGGTTCCTGACCGACGCGGACGCCTTCGACCCGGAGTTCTTCGGCATCGGTCCCCGGGAGGCGCTCGCGATGGACCCGCAGCAGCGCCTGCTGCTCGAGACGTCGTGGGAGGTCTTCGAACGGGCCGGCGTCGTCCCCGCCGACGTGCAGGGTTCCAAGATCGGCGTATTCACCGGAATGAGTTCGTCCGAATACGGGGCGCGGTTCCTGGAGGGCGAGAAGAACGAGCTTGAGGGCTACCTGATGCAGGGCAGCGCGTTGAGCGTGGCCTCCGGCCGGGTGGCCTACCATCTCGGGCTCACCGGACCGGCGATGTCGGTGGACACCGCGTGCTCGTCGTCGCTGGTCGCCCTGCACCTGGCCGTACGGTCACTGCGGGCGGGGGAGTCCTCGCTCGCGCTGGCCGGCGGCGCGTTGGTGATGGCGACGAACGAGATCTTCGTGGAGTTCTCCCGGCAGCGCGCGTTGTCCGCGGACGGCCGGTGCAAGTCCTTCGCGGACGGAGCCGACGGGACCGGCTGGGCCGAAGGGGTGGGTGTGCTGCTGCTGGAGCGGCTCGGCGACGCCCACCGCAACGGGCACCCGGTGCTCGCCGTCGTCCGGGGTTCGGCGGTGAATCAGGATGGTGCGTCGAATGGGTTGACGGCGCCGAGTGGTCCGGCGCAGCAGGGGGTGATTCGGGCGGCGTTGGCGGATGCGGGGTTGGGGCCGTCGGATGTGGATGTGGTGGAGGCGCATGGGACGGGGACGAGGTTGGGTGATCCGATCGAGGCGGAGGCGTTGCTTGCGACGTATGGGCGGGAGCGGGTGGGTGGTCGTGCGTTGTGGTTGGGGTCGTTGAAGTCGAACATCGGTCATGCTCAGGCGGCTGCGGGTGTGGGTGGTGTGATCAAGATGGTGATGGCGATGCGGCATGGGTTTGTGCCGGGGTCGTTGCATGTGGATCGGCCGTCGCGGCATGTGGACTGGTCGTCGGGTGGGGTGGAGTTGTTGGTGGAGGGGCGGGAGTGGGTGCGTTCGGGGGGTCCTCGTCGGGCGGGTGTGTCGTCGTTCGGGGTGAGTGGCACGAATGCGCATGTGATTGTGGAGGAGGCGCCGGTTCGGTCTCCGGCTGTGGTTTCGGGGGAGTCGGGGTCGGGGTTGGGGTCGGTGGTGGGTGGGGTGGTGCCGTGGGTGGTGTCGGGGCGGTCGCAGGCGGCGTTGCGCGCACAGGCGGAGAGGCTGCGTGTGCGGGTGGCGGGTGATGCGGGTGTCGATGTGGCTGATGTGGGGTGGTCGTTGGTGTCGGGGCGGTCGTGTTTCGAGCATCGGGCGGTGGTGCTGGGGCGTGGCCGCAAGGAACTGCTCGACGGTCTGGAAGCCCTGGCCGCCGGTACGGAATCGGCGCGCGTGGTGCGCGGAGCGGCAAGCGATCCGGGGGGCGTGGTCTTCGTGTTTCCCGGCCAGGGCTCGCAGTGGGCGGGGATGGGCCGGGAGCTCTACGAGACCTTCCCCGTCTTCGCGCACAGCATCGACGAGTGCGCGGCCGCGCTGCGTGAATGGACCGACTGGCCGCTGCTCGACGTCGTGTGCGGCGTCGAAGGAGCTCCCGCGCTGGACCGGGTGGACGTGGTCCAGCCCGCGCTGTTCTCCGTGATGGTCTCGCTCGCCGCGTTGTGGCGGTCCTGGGGTGTGGAACCGGCCGCTGTGACGGGCCACAGTCAGGGCGAGATAGCCGCCGCATACGTGTGCGGGGCACTGTCGTTGCGTGACGCGACGCGGGTCGTGGCGCTGCGCAGCAAAGCACTGGTGGACCTGATCGGGCACGGCGGGATGGCGTCCGTCGCTCAGCCCGTGGACCTCGTCGAGGCCGGTATCGCCCCCTGGAAGGACCGATTGAGCGTCGCCGTCGTCAACGGGCCCGGATCGGTGGTGATCTCCGGAGAACCGGAGGCACTCGACGAGTTCGTCGAGAAGGCGCGGGCCGAAGGCGCCCAGGCCCGGCGGATATCGGTGTCGTACGCCTCTCATTCGCACCAGGTGAGCCGGGTCCGCGACCAGGTGATCCGCCCACTGGCCGATGTCCGTCCGAGAACGTCGGACCTGCCCCTGTACTCGACTCTGACCGGCGAACCCATCGACACCGCCGGCATGGACGGCACCTACTGGTACGAAAACCTGCGCCGGCAGGTCCTGTTCGCCCCCTCCGTGCGGCGCCTGCTCGACGACGGCTTCCGGGTCTTCATCGAAATGAGCCCGCACCCCGTGCTGACCCACCCGGTGCAGGAGACGGTCGAGGGCGAGGACATCGACGACGCACTCGTCCTGTCGTCGTCGCGGCGGGACCGTGGCGCGGTCGAGTCCGTCGTCGGATCGCTGGCGCAGCTGCACGTGCGGGGCGGGGCCGTCGACTGGCACGCCCTCTCCGGGGAGCGTCGGCGAGTGGATCTCCCCACGTACGCGTTCCAGCGGCAGCGGTACTGGCTGAACTCCTCGCACACGGCGGCGGCGGTCGAGACGCCCCCGGCGGAGCCGGACGAGGGCGCACCCGATGCCGTCACCCTCGCGGCCGAGCTGCCCACCCTCTCCGCCGAGGCCGCCGAGGCACGGGTGCTGGCGTACGTGCGCGAGGTCGTCGCCGTCGTACTCGGCCACCCGTCCGGCGAGATCATCGACCCCGACCAGGTGTTCGCCGAGATCGGGTTCAACTCGCTGGCGTCGCTGGAGCTGAGTAAGCGCCTGAACGACACGACCGGACTCGGACTCCGGGCCAACGTGGCGTTGCTGCACCCGTCCCCCAGGCAGCTCGCCCGGCACGTCCTCGCCGCCATGAGCGACGGCGCCCCGAGCTAAATCCGGCACGTCCCCGGCCTCCTGGCCACCCGCGACGCCGGGCAGCTGTCCCGCCGGCGGGACATGCGCAACCCCGAACGCACGCCGCCTGCCGCGGTGTTCGGTTGTCTTGAACCGCTCGGCCCGCTGCGTGAACGTGGGAGTGAGAGGTCCGTCGGCGCAGGGGAATGGGGAAGCGACGTGGGACGCAGCGGCATGGACACGGACGTGGTGATCGCGGGCGCCGGGCCCACCGGCATGATGCTCGCCTGCGAGCTGCGGCTGGCAGGTGTCGACGTGGTCGTCGTCGACCGGCTCGCACACCGGGCGGACGAGTCGCGGGCCGGCGGCCTGCACGCCCGCACACTGGAGGTGCTGGACCAGCGCGGCGTCCTGGACCGCTTCCTGGCGCTCGGCGAACTCCACGCGGTGGGCCACTTCTCCGGGCTGTGGCTCGACTTCGACGAGCCCGAGTCGCGCCACCCCAGACCGCTGATGATCGTGCAGTCCGTCGTCGAGCGACTGCTGGAGGAGTGGGCCGCCGAACTCGGCGTACGGGTGCGCTGGTCCTCCGAGGTGACCGGGCTGCGCCAGGACGAGACCGGAGTGACGGTCGAGCTGAGCACGGGCGAGGCGGAAACCACCACGCTGACCGCCCCCTACCTTGTGGGGTGCGACGGCGGACGCAGCGCGGTGCGCAAGCTGTCGGGGATCACCTTCCCCGGCACTCCGGCGACCATGACGGCGCTGCTCGGCGACGTCGAGTTCACCTCCCTGGAGGAGGACTACATCTTCGGCCGCCGCTGTCCCGGCGGCCACTTCTCGGTGCTGCCGCTCGAACCCGGCTTCTTCCGGGTGATGACCTCCGAGTACCACTATGTCGCGGGCCGCGACGCCCCCGTGACGTTCGAGCAGCTCAGGGAATCACTGATCAGGCTCGCCGGCACGGACTGGGGCATGCACAGCCCACGCTGGGTCTCCCGGTTCGGCGACGCCGCGCGGCAGGCTTCCCGCTACCGCGACGGCCGGGTGATGCTCGCGGGCGACGCGGCGCACATCCACTTCCCAGCCGGCGGACAAGGGCTGAACGTGGGCGTCCAGGACGCGGTCAACCTGGGCTGGAAGCTCGCCTCGGTGCTGCGCGGCGAGGCGGACGAGGACCTCCTGGACACGTACCACACCGAGCGTCACCCGGTCGGCGAGCGGCTGCTGCACAACACGCGGGCGCAGTCGGCGCTGGCTCGTCCCGGCGCCGACATCGACGCGCTGCGCGACGTGTTCGGCTCCCTCATCGTGATCGACGAGGTCAACCGGCGGCTGATCGGCATGATCACCGGGCTGGACATCCGGTACCCGGTCGGCGGCGACCACCCGCTGACCGGCAGGCGGGTCCCCGACGCCGACCTCAAGACGCCGGCCGGCGCCACACACGTGTACGAACTGCTGCATCGGGCCCGCCCGGTGCTGCTCGATCTGCGAGGCGGTCCCGAGGCGGCGGCCGTCGCCGACGGCTGGGCCGATCGCGTCGACGTTGTCGCGGCTCGCGCCGAGGACGAGACGTGGCTCGTGCGGGACGCCGGGGAAGTCCCGGTGCCCGACGCGCTTCTCATCCGGCCCGACGGCCACGTCGCCTGGGTGGCCCCCGTGGGCGGGGCGCCGGACGTCGCCGCGCTCAGGACCGCTCTGACGACCTGGTTCGGCGCCGCCCGGCGGGATGGCCGGGCGGGCGCCGTGCCTCCAACAGCACTGACCTGAGCCGCGAGTTCGTCCGGTTCTCCGATCTTTAGCCGAAGGGATGATCCGCGTGCGGATGTTCGACGCGTCGTCTGCGCACAGGGGATTGTGGCTGGCCCAGAAAATGGTCCCCGCAACGCTGAACCACGCGATGTTCATGTGGGATGTGGGCGGCCGACTGGACACGGCCGTCATGGCCGACACGTTCCGGTACGTGCTGGACGAGGCGGAGGTGCTCCGGGTCACCTTCACCGACGGTGACGACGACGGACTGCGCCTCGCCGTCCGCGAACTGGGTGACTGGAGTCCGTTCTTCCTGGACGTCAGCGACGCGGCCGACAGCGAGCGGGCGGCGCTCGACGAGCTGGGCAGGATGGTGGGCAAGCCGTTCGACCTCGAGCACGACCTGCTCCTTCGGATGGGAGTGGTCACACTCGCGCCGGACCGCTGTCTCGTAGTGGTCATCTACCACCACCTCGTCTCCGACGGCTACGGGGCGGGCGGCATGCTGTCGCGCCGCCTGGCCGAGGTCTACACCGCCCTGACGGCGGGTTCGCCGGTGCCGCCCCTGCCGCAGCCGTGGGCTGTCGAGCCGTTCACGGCCGACGCCGTGCGGTACCGCGGCTCCGCGGAGTTCGCCGCCGACGCGGAGTTCTGGCGCACCTACCTGGCGAAGGCGCCCACGCCCGCGCAGATCCCCCGTGTCACGATGTCCGACGCGACGCGGTCCGCGCTCAGCGAACCGGTCGGTCCCGCCGATCGCTGGTCGCGGCTCGCCGAGTCCATCGGCATGGTGAGCCGGACGCTGACCGTCGCGCACGACGAGGCGCGGCAATGGACCGAGTCCGCGAAATCCATGGGCGTGTGGATGTCGTCGTTCGTGGCCGCGGCGGCGGCGGTGTACTTCCGCCACCGCTGCGACCGCCCCGACTTCCTCTTCTCGCTCGTCGCCGCCAACCGGTCGGGGACGTCGAGCACGGTCCCGGGGCTCGCGGTGAACGTGGTGCCGGTGCGGATGCGGGTCCCGCTCGGCGCGACCTTCGCCGAGATCGCCGACGCGGTGGTGGACGAGACGTACCGCATCTTCGGCCACACCGCCTGCCACTACTCCGACATCGTCGAGGTGAGCGAGTCCGAGCTGAGCGAGCGCAGCAGTTTCGGTGCCGCCATCAACATCATCGAAGGCATGGAGGAACTCGACTTCGCCGGGCTCAGGGCCCACCACATCGGCGCGACGACCGGCGCGTTCAACGATCTCCAGATCGGCGTCTACACCGACGGGCGTGCCGACAGCGACCTGTTCATCCGGTTCGAGGCGCCCCCGGACCTGTACTCGGCCGCCGAGCTGCGGATCATCGGCACCGAACTGATCTCGTTCATCCGCGCGGCGGTCGCCGGGGGACCGCAGCTGCCCGTCGGCGCCCTGGACATCGTGAGCGGCGCCGAACGCGACCGGCTCCTGACCCCGCCGCACCACGTCGAAACGCCGCAGGCGGACGCGACACTCGACGAGCTGTTCACCCAACAGGCGCAGCGGACCCCCGACGCCGACGCCGTGGTCTGCGGGGACTCGGCGGTCTCCTACCAGGCACTGGACGAGCGATCGAGCCGGCTGGCCGAGGCGCTGCGGCGCCGGGGCGTCGGACCCGAGGGCGTCGTGGCCGTAGCCCTGCCGCGATCGGCCGACCTGGTCGTCGCCCTGCTGGCCGTCATGAAGGCCGGCGGGGCCTACCTGGCGGTCGACGCCGCCCTCCCGGCGGAGCGCACCGGCTCCGTGATGCGCGACAGTGCGGTACGCCTGTGGCTCACCGACGCGGCCACGGCCAAGGCACGCGCCCCAGAACCGGACGTTCCGCTGTTCCTCCTCGACGAGATCCCGTCGGACGGCGCGGACGAGGACGCCGCCGAGCCACGGAGTGCGGACAGCCTGGCGGCCGTGATGTACGGCAGCGAACCGGGTCTCCCGGTCACCGGAGTCGCCGTGACCCACCGCAACCTGCGTCGGTTGGTCACCGACCGCCGCTGGCAGGCCGGTGCCCGCGGTGCCGTGCTGTGGCACACACCGCACACCCATGACGTCCTCCCTCTCGAACTGTGGGCACCCCTGCTGGCCGGCGGCACGGTCGTCGTGGCCCCCCAGGGAGAGCTGGACATCGACACGTTGAACGAGGCCCGGGACACGCATGCGGTCTCCACGGTGTGGCTGCCACCGGGACTGTTCTCGACGATCGCCTCGGAACACCCGGAAGCAGTGGCCGGCCTGCGCGAGGTGTGGACCGGCGGCGAGCGGGTGTCGGCGGCCGCGGTGCGACGGTTGCGGCTGGCCCGCCCCGAGCTGACGATCGTCGTGGGCCACGGTCCGACGGAGACGACGGTGCTCGCCGCAGGCGACCGGCTGGCCTCGGACGAGCCTGCCCACTACACGGAGGCACTCGGCCGACCGGTGGACAACACCACCCTGTTCGTGCTCGGCCCCGGACTGGCACCGGTCTCCACCCCCGGCGGGGTCGGCGAACTGTACGTGGCCGGGCCCGGCGTCGCACGCGGATACCGCGGCCGTCCCGGAAGCACCGCGCAGCGCTTCGTCCCCTGCCCGTTCGGGCCCGGCGGGTCACTCATGTACCGGACCGGCGACCGGGTCCGGTGGGGCACCGACGGCCGGATCGAGTACGTGGGCAGGGTCGGCACCGAGATGCGGGTACGCGACTCCTGGACCGACCCGGCCGCGGCCGAGGAGGTGCTGTCCGAACACCCCGGACTCGCGCAGTCGGTGGTGGTCGTCAGGGAGGACGACGCCGGACAGCAACGCCTGGTGGCGTACGTGGTCCCGGTGGGCGGCCGGGTCGTCGGCGGCGACGGCGCGCGCGACCACCGGGCCGGCCTCTCCGAGGGCGAGCTGCGCCGGTTCACGGCGGGCCGGTTGCCCGAATCCGCGGTGCCTTCGGTGTTCGTCGTGCTGGAGCGGCTGCCGGTGACTCCCGGCGGGCGGGTGGACCGGGCGGCACTGCCGAAGCCCGAGTTCGGGGACGGCCCCTACCGGGCCCCGCGCAACGACACCGAGCGCATCCTCACCGAGGCGTTCGCCGAGGTGCTGGAGCTGGAACGGGTGGGCATCGACGACGACTTCTTCGACCTCGGCGGGAACTCACTGCGGGCGATCAGACTGGTCGGCCTGATCCGTACGCAACTGAACCTCGAAGTGTCCATCCGCACGCTCTTCGCGGCGCGCACGGTCACCGGTCTGTCGGACATGTGGGACGACCTCTCCCGGTCCAGCAGGCCCGCCCTGCGCAGGAGAACGAAGGGCGGGCAGGCCCTGTGAACCACATGGCCCCCGCCCGGGCGGCCGACGCGCCCCCGCGTCTCGCCGGCGGGACAGCCCACCACGGCACCCGGCGGGCCGGCCCCGCCGCGGTCGCCCGACACCGGCGGAGGGGGTGACCCGGATGCGTCTCTACTGCCTTCCCTACGCGGGCGGATCGGCCGAACGGATCTACGCCGGATGGCGGGGCCGCCTGCCGGGCCTGACCCGCGGCCGGGTCGAGATCGTGCCCGTGGAGCTGCCCGGCCGGGGCAGCCGCATGAGTGAGAGCCCCGTTCCGCTGGCCGACGCGCTCGTCGCCGGCGTGGTGCGGCAGATCCTCCCCTGGCGGGAGACCCCGTTCGCGCTGTTCGGCCACAGTCTGGGGGCCATGCTCGCCATGGAGGCCGCCCGCGTCCTGCAACACCGCCACGGTGTGCCGGCGGCCGCGCTGTTCGTGTCGGGCGCCGGTGCCCCCGGCCCCGGTGTGTCGGGTCCCGGTGCGTCGGGTCCGGCGGACTGGCTGCTCCCGGACGCCGAGTTCCGGGCCCGGCTGCGGGGACTCGCCGGAACACCGCCGGCGGTTCTCGAGAACGACGACTTGATGGCTATGTTCATGCCCGTCCTGCGCGCCGACTTCGCGGTCGCCGGACAGCTGTGCCGGCGCGGTGGCCGGCCCGTCTCGGCGCCGATCACCGTACTCGGCGGCGACAGCGACAGCGAGGTGCCGATCTCCCGGCTGGCCGGCTGGAGGGTGTACTCGACCGCGGCCACCGTTGTCCGCGTGCTTCCCGGCGGTCACTTCTTCATCGACGAGTCGCCCGAGCAGGTGATCGCGGAGGTCGTCCGCCGACTACGGGATGTCGAGACCGTTGAGGCCGACCGGTCCATCCCGCACTCCGACTGGGGCGCGGGCCGCCCCGCCCGGTGACCGCGGCGGAACGCCTCGTCGTAGCAGCCGGTCGGGCCGGTACCCGCCGGCCGAAGCGCCGCGCAACCCGGCGCCGTCTGCTCCACCGAGGTCCGCCGGCCGCGTTGTCGCAGCCTCCTGGCCACCACCACCCTTGGCCGGTGCCGCAGTGCACTCGACGCGTCGATCGGAGACATCCCATGAATCGCGACCTGCTGATGTGCGACACCACGTACTTCCGCGTCGACTACGTCATCAACCCGTACATGGACGTCGCCGTCCAGCCCGACCTGATCCGGGCGCGGCGGGAACACGAGGCCATCGCCGAGACCCACCGGACGACCGGTCGCACCGTACGCCGGATTCCGTCGGCGCCCGAGTGCCCGGACATGGTCTACACCGCGAACATGGCGTTCGTCGCCTCCGGCCTCGCGGTGCTCGGGGTGCCGCCCGTCGAGCGGAGCGCGGAAATCCCGTACGTGCGGTCCTGGTTGAAGGACCACCAGTTCGAGGTCCTGGACTGCCCGTACGATTTCAGCGGGCAGGGCGACGCTCTGGTCTGCGGCCGGCACCTGTTTGTGGGCCACGGACAGCGGACCGATCGCCGGGTGCCTGGACTGCTCGGCGAGCTCTACGGGTTTGACGTCGTCCCCCTGCAGGTCAGCAGCGAGCGCTGGTACGACCTCGACCTGGCGGTGGGGGTGATCGGTCCCGACACTGTGGCCTGCTGCCCCGAGGCGCTCGACCGCCCCAGCATGGCCGCGCTGAGATCACTCGATGTGGACATCATCGAGGTCTCCGTCGACGAGGCCGCCCGCTTCGCCCTGAACCTGATCAGCGACGGGCGGACCGTCACGATGACGCGCGGTGCTCCGGACCTGGCCGCCAAGGTGCGCGAACGCGGGATGACCGTCGTCGAACTCGACACCGACGAGCTGCGCAAGGGCGGCGGTGGCGTCCGCTGCACGGCACTGACGCTGGACAACAGCGCCCCGGAATGACCGTGGCGGCGGGGCTGCGCGGTGACGCGCGAAGAGCCCGCGCGAAACGGCGAACGCGGAAAACATTGGGCTGAATCGGCGAACTACCCTTCCGAAAAGGGATTTCCTCGGGAAAGGAACGCTCTCGTGTTCGTTCCACAACAATATCGTGAACCGGACTCGTCGTGGCTGATCGAACTGATCACTCGCAGTCCGCTGGCCTTGCTGACGTCCAACGGGCCGTCGGAGCAGGGCCCGTGGGCCACACATCTGCCCGTGATTCTCGACCCGCACCAGAACGGTGAGAGAACCGACGACCTCTCGGGCACCCTGCTCCTCGGGCACATGAATGTGCAGAACCCCCACTGGGCGGCACTCGAGGACGGGGACCCGGTACTGCTCGTCTTCGTCGGACCGCACGCCTATGTGTCACCGACGGTGTACCGGACGACTCCGGCGGCACCGACGTGGGACTTCACCTCGGTGCATGTGCACGGTGTGCTGGAAAAGATCCCGCCGGAGGAAGAGACGCTGGAAGTGGTGAAGGCGACGGTCCGGGAATTCGAGGGGAGGTTCGGCGCCGAATGGGACATGGCCGAATCCGTTGAATACTTCGAGCGTATTCTGCCGGGCGTGGGGGCATTTCGCGTCACCGTGTCGGATGCCGAGGGCATGTTCAAACTCAGCCAGGAACAGGAGGGCGAAGTCCGTGCCCGGGTGCAACAGTCCTTCGCCGACAGGCCGTGCAGCCGGCATCAGGCGGCAGCGGACCTCATGAGCCGCCTGCCCTGAGCCGACAGGACGGGCGAAGCGCACGGGGCCCCTCCCCGAGCCGCTGGCCCTCGGGCCGTCCCGACCTTTCCGGCCGCGTGAAGCGGTGGACAGCCGAGAACCGGACGCCGGGCCGGCGGCGGATCTCGCTCCGAAGCCGGACCCGCCGTCCACCTCCCGCACTCTCGTGATCTGCCCACGCCAGGAGCCCGACAGGAGTCATGAGTATGGTCAATTTCGGATTCCTTCCGAACTCGGACGAGAAATCCACTTTTGTGGACATGCTGCGATTGCGCGGTGAGAAGCAGCCCGACGAGACCGCCTATGTCTTCCTCCGGAGCGGCGAGGAACCACAGGAGTCGCTGACCTACCAGGGACTCCACGACGCCGCCTGCGTGCGAGCCGGAGCGTTCGCCGCAGCCGGGCTGTCGGGGCGGAACGCCGTGCTGCTGTACCCGTCGGGACTGGAGTTCGTACAAACGCTGCTGGGGGGCATGCTCGGACGCGTCGCCGGCGCTCCGGTACAGGTGCCGCGCAGCCGGGACGACGTGTTGCGACTGCGTCGGATCGCCGATGATGCGAGAACCACGACCGTACTCACCACGTCGGAGGTCGCCCGCGACCTCCAGGAGCGTTTCGGCGACATGCCCGCGCTCAGCGGCCTGTCTCTGCTGCCCACCGACGACCTCGATCTGGCGAACGCCGAGGAGAGCCTTCCGGCCCCGCCCGGGCCCGAGGACGTCGCGCTGCTCCAGTACACGTCCGGTTCGACCGGAGCGCCCAAAGGCGTCATGGTCAGCCATGCCAACTTCCTGGCCAACGTGGCGGAGACGGACGCGTTGTGGCCGTGCGAGCCCGCCGGCACGGTGGTGAACTGGCTGCCCCTCTTCCACGACATGGGCATGCTTTTCGGTGTGGTGCTGCCGTTGTGGGCGGGCATCCCCTCGTACCTCATGGCGCCGGAGGCGTTCATCCGACGGCCGGCGCGATGGCTGGAGGCCATGGCCCGGTTCGGAGGCACCCATGCCGCGGCACCGAGCTTCGCCTACGAACTGTGTGCCCGTGCCGCCGCGGACGGTCAGGCGC